>NZ_CP108688.1:0-4800000 GCF_045162755.1 Streptomyces sp. NBC_01012
ATCGCTGCGCGATATGCAAGCGGGGCGGTCGCTGCGCTCCCGCTGGCCCTCGCGATGCGAGGGCGGTCCCCTCCGCTGCGCTCCAGGGACCGGTGGAGCCGGCCGCTGCGCGCCCGGCTGGCCGCGCATCGCGCGGCCGTGGCTGGCGGCGTGTCAAGGTACAGGTATTGGGGGTCTTCAGTAAGGGAGTTGAGAGTGCTCCGCACCTCTTGGGCGGGTCCGCTGCGCTCCCCCGTCTGACGGTCCTTCCCGCTGCGCCTCCAGTCCCTTGGGGCCCGCTGGCGCGGGCCGGGCTGGCTGCAAGGGGTGGGGGTCGCTCGTTGGTATGAGGTCTAGTGTACCGTGTGCATCAATTTGATGCAGCATGTACCGTTGGCAGAAACATGGGACACCCCCAACCGCCCGGGAGCCTTCCCTAAATTCCGAGAGGAACGGCCTCAGGTGACTGTTCACCACGAATCTACCGGACCCCATCCCAATCGAGTGCCGGGTTCTGTGCGTCGGGTGACGCAGTACCAGACAGCGGGCGTGAACGCCCGGTTGAAGCTGTTCGCGCTCCTGGAGGCGCAGGGGTGCCCGCAAGCGAGGCGGACGACCTGATGGCCGCGCTGGAGGCCCGCTGTTCGCGGACGGATAGGACAAAGGCGTGACGGCCATGAGGGAGGCCCTGGTGGCATCGCGGATCGGGACTGGTCATGGGCGCGGCGGTCAATCTGCCGAAGCGGCTGAACTGCCGTACACATGGCGTACGTGAGACAGCGTGAGCGGGTTGGCCTGGTGTGGCTGGAGAGGCTCGTCCGGGAGACCGTGTTGCCGCGCACGCACCCGAACACCACGCAGTCGCGGCGGGTGCTGGAGGCGCTGGGCGAGGCCGGATGTCTGTGCGCGGCGGGGGGGGATGTCCAGTGGGGACGTCATCTTCTGCATGCGCAAGACCGGGCACTACGCCCCGGACGACAAGCCGTCCTTCATGGACAGAAAAGCCCGGCGGCTGGCATCTCACGGACGTGTCGATCTGGGACGACTCCGCCTACGCACATCTACACATGGCCATCTGAGGCACCACCAGGAAATGGGCATCGGGAGAGCAAAGTAAATGTCTGTGATTCCACTCAAGGAACATCAAGTAGACCAAAAGTCGAGCTTCCGAAACTGGGTCGGATTCCCTGCAAGATCACCTGTGCCTCCGGAGGGGGCCCGCGCCACTGGGGTGTCGGCGACCGGATCCGGGAAGACGATCATGGCCGCCGCGAGCGCGCTGGAGTGCTTCCCGGACGGGCGGATCCTCGTGATGGTGCCCACCCTGGACCTGATCGTGCAGAGCGCCCAGTCCTGGCGCCGGGTCGGACACCGCGCGCCGATGGTCGCCGTCTGCAGGGTGGACAAGGACGAGGTCCTGGAGCAGCTCGGGGTGCGCACCACCACCAACGCCATCCAGCTCGCGCTGTGGGCAGGGTCCGGGCCGGTGGTCGTGTTCGCCACGTACGCGTCCCTGGTTGACCGCGAGGATCCCACCGACGTCACCGGCCGCCGGAAGGTCCGGGGGCCGCTGGAGGCGGCGCTGGCGGGTGGGGAGCAGCTGTACGGGCAGCGGATGGCCCCGTTCGACCTGGCGGTTCTGGACGAGGCTCACATGACGGCCGGGGACATGGGGCGGCCCTGGGCTGCGATCCACGACCAGTCGCGGATTCCGGTTGATTTCCGGCTGTACCTGACCGCTACCCCGCGGATCCTGGCCGCGCCGCGGCCACAGCGGGGGCGGGACGGGAAGGAGTTGGTGATCGCCTCGATGGAGGACGACAGCGTCACCTATGGCAACAGGATCTTCGACCTCGGACTGGCGGAAGCCGTCGAGCGGGCGATCCTTGCCGGGTTCGAGATCGACGTGCTGGAGATCCGGGACCCCGACCCGATCCTGGGTCTGCCCGAGGATGCTCTGCGCGGCCGGCGGCTCGCGCTGCTCCAGGCCGCGCTGCTGGAGCATGCGGCGCAGATGAACCTGCACACCGTCATGACTTTCCATCAGCGGGTCGAGGAAGCGGAGGCGTTCGCGGAGCAGATGCCGCGTACGGCAGCCGAGCTCTACGCAACCGAGGCGTCCGAGGCTGCTCTCGCTCACGCGAAGGAGCTGTCGGCCTCCTCCATCGACGCCTCGCTGTACGAGCTCGAGGACGGCCGCCACGTGCCCTCGGACAGGGTCTGGGCCGGCTGGCTGTGCGGCGACCACCCCATCGCCCACCGGCGCGAGCTCATCCGCCAGTTCGCAGACGGCATCAACGCCGCGAACCGGCGAGTCCATCGGGCATTCCTCGCCTCCGTACGCGCCCTCGGCGTCGGCGTCGACATCACCGGACTGCGCGGTGTGGAAGCGGTGTGCATCGTCGGCTCCCGCAGCTCCCAGGTCGACATCGTCCAGAACATCGGGCGGGCGCTGCGCCCGAATCCGGACGGCAGCACGAAGGTCGCGCGGATCATCATCCCGATCTTCCTGCGGCCCGGTGAGGACCCCAGGGACATGGTCGCCTCCGCCAGCTACCAGCCTCTCGTCGACATCCTCCAGGCCCTGCGCTCACACTCGGAGCGCCTCGTCGAGCAGCTCGCCTCGCGTGCCCTGACCCGCGGCGCCGAGCGCCGGCTTCTCCACGTCCGCCCTGCCCCCGCGGGAGGAACCGGCGGCGGGGGGAACGGCGGGGGCGTCGAGGAAACCAGTGAGGCGCAGCGGGAGATCGAGCGCGTCACCCAGGTCGTGGTCAACTTCGCCCGCCCCCGTGACGCCGCCGACATCGCTGCTCTGACCCGCTGCCGCGTCATCCGGCCCGAGTCCCTGGTCTGGCTCGAGGGCTACCAAGCCCTCGTCCGCTGGCGGAAGGAGAACGAGATCACCGGCCTGCACGCCGTCGCCTACGACACCGAGGCGGCCGTGGGCGCGACGACGGACTTCCCTCTGGGCAGATGGGTCCACCAGCAGCGAAGAGCGCTGCGTGCCGGTGAGCTCGGTCCCCACCGCAAGGAGCTCCTCGACCTGCCGGAAGCCGGGATGGTGTGGGAGCCGGCTGAGGAAGCCTGGGAGACGAAGCTCGCCATGCTCCGCTCCTACCACCGGGCCACCGGACACCTCGCCCCCAGGCAGAATGCTGTGTGGGGCGAGGGCGAGGCGGTGGTGCCCGTCGGACAGCACATGACCAACCTCCGCCGGAAGGGGCAGAAGAACGGCCTGGGCGGGGACTCGGAGCGGGCCGCCGTGCGCGCGGCGCAGCTGACGGAGATCGACCCGGACTGGGACTGCCCATGGCCGCTGGACTGGCAACGCCACCACCGCGTCCTCGCAGACCTCGCCGACGCCGACGGGCACCTCCCCGACATCCAGCCCGGCGTACTGATGGACGGCGACGACCTGGGGAAGTGGCTGAAGCAGCAGAAACAGCCGGTTACCTGGGCAAGGCTCCTGCCCGAGCAACAAGAGCGCCTCACCCGGCTGGGCGTGAGGCCCGATGAGCCGTCGTCTCCCGCCCCCGCAGCGCTGCGTGCGGCGAAGGGGCCGAGCAAGGCGCAGCAGGCGTTCCAGCGCGGCCTGGCAGCCATGGCGCAGTGGGTGGAGCGGGAGGGCGCCCACCGGCCGGTGCCCCGCGCCCACGGCGAGGAGATCACCGTCGAGGGCAAGGCGGAGCCGGTGATCGTGAAACTGGGCGTGTGGGTCTCGAACGCCAAGTCGAGGCGCGACAAGCTCACCGCGGAACAGCTGGCCGCGCTGCGGAAGCTCGGCGTGGAATGGGCCTGACACCGTCTCCGGCTGATCGTTTGAACCGTCTGGACACGCGAAGTGCGCAGAGACTCCGGGGAGTCGGGTCCTGGATCTTGTGCGGTCAGTGCTCGAGTTCGAGCGGTAGACCACAGGCCCAGTGTCGAGCAGGAGTGCGGCCGACAGTCTCGCTCAGGGCGCTGTCGGAACGCGGGGACGGCCTGCAGCAGCGGGAGCCGTCTGCCGTTGGGCGCGGCTGCTAGAGCCCGAACTCCAGGTGCTCGATGTCCGTAAAACGGACCTCCTCCAGGCTGCCGGCGCGGCGGCCGTTGTCCTGGAAGTACACCTCTTTGAGCGCTTCGGCAGCGATCTCCTGGAGTTCGCGTTCGCCGGCGCCGGCCTCCTGGGCCTCGAAGAGGCGGGCGGCGTGCTGCGGGGGCAGGGCGACGGTCAGGTGCCGGATGCGGTCCTGGTCGGTCGACCCGATCGGCGCGGTGTAGCCCATGCGGGCGCGGGTGTCGATGACGATGCCGCCGGTGGTGGCCGCCTTCTGCCTGGCCTTGGCCCTGATCTGCGGCTGCCACCGGGCCTTCACCTCACGCTCCAGGCGCGCGGCGAGGTCGGCGCGAGGCTTCTTGATCTGGTCCTTCACGTACCGCTCGACGGTGCGCTGGGAGATGTGCAGCATCTGGGCGACCGCCTTGGTGCCCTTGAGCTGCTTGACCAGGTACCGCATCTGCGCGGGCGCGCTTTGGGGTGTCGGGCGGGTGAACGCCTTGTGCACCGCGGCGTCCAGGCCGTCCCCGAACAGGCTCATCGTGCCCTTCTCCTACTCTCCGTTGTCGGCGTCGGTGACGGTGCCGTCCTTGATGTACCGGGCGAGGTTGAGCTCCGGGGCGTTGAACCGGTCACGGACCTCTTCGCCCCACAGGACGCTCTGGGTGCCCTCGTGCTTGACCAGGCCCGGGTTGATGCCGAGCTTGAAGCCGCCGGGCAGCGGCTTGCCGTCCCGGTAGGGCAGGAAGTCCGGGGGGCTGGTGCCGTCGGCCGCGTAGACGACGCAGTCGGAGAGGATCGCGATCGGGTACTGGCCGGTGAACGACGCATGCTTGACGATCTTGCGGTGCAGGTTGATCCGGGTGCGGGAGATGACCGCCGCGCGGATGTCGGGGCGCCAGGTCGGGCGGGACAGGGCGCGCCACGGCTCGCCGGGCCGCCAGCCCTCCCCGCGCGGGCGTTCGCGCAGCTTCCCCAGGCCGCCCTTCACTGTCGCCTTGATGGCCGAGACGGCGATCGCCAGGTGCGGGTCTCGGTTCTTGTAGCTGTCCATCGCCGCGAGGAAGTCCTCCGGCGACAGGTCGGCGTGGATGCCGAGGTCGGCCATCGTGGCGAGGTAGGCGTCACGCAGCCGGTTGTACCAGCTGTCCAGGTAGCGGCCGTTGTCGTACCGGACGTATGCCTCGATCGGCGTAACGTCGTAGCCGAGCTCCACCGCGTAGGCGACGGTGGGCGTGGCGTACCAGGCCGGGCCCTCGGGACGGTCGCCCTTCGGGGTGAACGGGCTGGGCAGCAGACTCGCGTCCAGGTCCGCCCAGGTGTCCTTGGCGGCCTTCACCCGGTTCAGGTCGACGTGGGACAGGTCCACCAGCCATGAGCCGGGCAGCTTCGGGTCGAAGACCGGGTTCTTGACATGGGTGGGCGCGCCGAGGCCGACAGTCAGGCCGTTGGCGCCCGCGCCGAACGCGAGGTTCACGTCGATGCCGACCAGGTGGCGCAGGGTGCACTCGGCATCCGTCATCGGCCGCGCCCAGTCGTACGCCTCCTCGAACAACTTCTCCCCGGGACCACGGACATGGAAGCGCGGGAGGTCCGCCAGGAGCGGGTGTCCGTCGGGCGCCTCGCACGGCGCGCAGTCCACCGGGTCCTTCCCCAGCGAGCCGGGGTTGTGCTCGGAGTGCCGCCTGCCGTCGGTGTCCGGCGCGGATGCGCGGGTCGGCGGGTGCAGGGCGGTCATCAGTTCCAGGCCGGTGACGGCCGTGGAGCCGCGCGGCGTCATCACCCGGGCGGCGTACACGCCCAGGAGGCGGGCGAGTTCCGCCGGCGGGAGCCGCCCGGCCTCGCCCCAGTGCCGGGTGTCCAGCGCGTTCCAGGAGGGGATGCACAGTTGCACGCAGGCCCGCTCCGAACCCTGCGCGGGGCGGTAGATCCGGGCCCACGGCCCCAGGCCGCGCTTGGTCAGCATCCAATCGGCGCGGGCGAGCTGCTTGACGGCCTTGTGGTTGTCCGGGATCCGCCCGGCGAGCCGCTCCTCGTCTGTGAGGGTGCCCGGGAGGCCGTAGCGCTCCAGCGCGGCCTCGGTGAGCACGAGCAGCGGGTCGGCGTCCTTACCGGGACCAGACAGCTTCGACTGACCGAGTTTCGCCTCGCGCAGTGTCCAGTCCACCAGTGCCGGCAGCGACTTGGCGGGCACGTCCAGGACCAGGCCGCCGACGCAGTACGCCAGTACCTTCCCGTCCTCGATGTCCAGGACCGCCAGCGGGCCGTTCTCGAACCGCAGACCCGTCTCGCCCGCGGGGGGTACGGGCGGGGCCGCCTTCCGTGCGCCCGGACGGCGCGATGTCGACGTCGGCCCGGCGGTGCGCGCAGGACGGAATGCGGTCGATGGAGTGGCGGTGGGGGCAGAGGTCTGGGTGTTCTCGTGTGCCGTCGTCATGGCCGCAGCCCCGCGGGCCGGGCCTGTGTGCTGAGCCCGATCTTCCGGCGCGGGGGCCACGGGGCCGTCGAACATCGCCGGTGCCGCCGTGTCCTCCTCCGCCGCACCGGTGGTGACCGGGGCGGGGTAGAGCCTCGCAAGCCCGTCGAGAAGCCGCGCATACGCGTCACGCTCCGGCGGGCGGGGCTCGGTCTTGCCGGACTCCCAGCCGGACACCGTGGCCCGGCGCACCTGCAGCGCGGTGGCCACCTCGTCGATCGTCAGGCCGTGCGCGGCACGCAGCCTCTTGCGCTCCGCCGGCGGCGGAAGCACGGCGCGGGACGCGAGCAGCGCATCGACCGCGTCGAACAACTCGGACATGGAGCACCTCCCGACTGGGAGCCTACCCCATGAACCGCACGGATCACGTACGTTCGCCGTTCGAACAGCGTACATATGGCGTGCTTTTCAGGTGATGGTGTTCCAGGGACCCGGCAGACCGATCTCTCGCAGCGAAGGTCGAGCGGCCGTTACAGCCAGGCTGCCTGGGGCAGGCGATCAGGGACGGGGACTCCCAGGCCGCTACGAGGTCCGTTCCGGGCACGGGCGGGCATCCGGGGCCCCGGCCAGCGGCGCCTCCCACTCATACGGCGTCGCGGTCAGATACAAGCGGCGCTTGGTGCGGACCCGGGAGGAGCCGTGGAACACCGTCCAGTCCCTTGTCCCAGCCGCCCGCGGTGCGGTATGCCTCATCCACGTCGCGAGAACGAAGACCGCAGCCGGGAAGACGGAGTGCTGGACCTCCTCGATCCGCGGGAGCGAGTCGAGGGTCACGGACACGGTCGCCGACTCGTTCTTCTTGGCACCCTGGGCCAGCCAGTACGCCAGGTGCTCCCCCGAACCCGTGGACACCGCCCCTGCCTCGGCCGGCACGGGATGCTTGCGTACCTCGAGTGAGGACATGGCCATCAGCGGCTCGCGGCGGCCATCCGCACGGGCGGCCTGGGCCCAGCACCACACCAGCAGAAGCCGGGTATCGACGGCCTCGACCGTCCGCAGGGCGATCAGCGTCCTGCCCGTGCCGCACGCGAACACCATGTGACCACACGAACCCGGCTTCCTGGGGCCGCGTAGCCCGCTGTGAACCACCGCCTGCCGGCCGGAGCGCAGCATACAGCGGACGGGCGCGACGGCGTCGGCCAGAGACGGGGGGCGGTCCGGGGCGACAGAGCTGAGGTCTCGGCGGCCATCAGGTGGTCCTTGAGAGAACCGGCCGAACGCCGCAGGGCGGAAGGCCCCGCGACGACATCGACCATCGCCTCAACCAGATCGGTCCAGTGGGTGAGAACCTTGACCACCACGGCCGTACCGAAGATCTCCAACACACTGGTCGCCAGAGGCCACCGACCGCTGCCACATGACGATGGATTCCTCGGCCCGCCCCACCGACTTCAGGGCTCCGGCCACCCGGGCCAAGCCAAGTGCCGCAATCGAAGCCCTCCGACCCGTGGAAGGACGGCACTCCGGCATGTCGGAGGGGACGCCTGCTACCCAAGTCCGCTCGTACGGTTCCAGTGAGCCGACAACGACGTACCGGGAACGGCTTGGCGGGCACGTCCAAGACCGGGCCGCCCCCGTGGACCGCGTGGGCGCTTCCGCCGGAGCGGGAACCGCCCCGCTGAACCCGCAGCCTCAGACGCCGTTGGCGATGACCGCACCGGGACGGGGCAGCAAGGCCCTGATCCAGGGATCTGGGACCTGCACGCAGTTCCTTCATGCGCAGTCAGGTGAACTGCCGTCGCGGGAGTGCGCCGGCGTCTTCGGCATACGGGAGAGAGCGCAGGGAGCCCCAGACCCTGCGGTCCGGGGCTCCCTGATCGTGTTCACCCGTCCTTGCCACCCCGGTCCCGCTGCCGTTCAGCCCGGCCGGCCGGTGCCTCCCGGCAACGCGTCACCGTGAAGGAT
The DNA here is from genome assembly GCF_045162755.1 of Streptomyces sp. NBC_01012. Taxonomy (NCBI): domain Bacteria; kingdom Bacillati; phylum Actinomycetota; class Actinomycetes; order Kitasatosporales; family Streptomycetaceae; genus Streptomyces; species Streptomyces sp. NBC_01012. The sequence continues at coordinate 8,397 of NZ_CP108688.1, forward strand.
CAGCAGGTGATGGTGCCCCTGCGCAGGGCGTGGCCGCCGTCGTTGGCGTCGTCGGCCCAGTGCACAGGCTTGGAGCCGGCCACGCAAGCATCCGAGCCGGCGAGCGTGAAGCCCTCGTTGTTGTAGTTGGGCATGCCGGCGGGGCGGTCGTAGACAGCGGCCGTGGCGAAGGCACCGGAGGTGTCGACCTTCAACGTGCTGTGCCGGCCCTCGCAGGTGTCGTCGCAGACCGCCCACAAGCGTTCCGCCTGGGGTTCCCACTGCAGTTCCATCACCCCGGCCATACCGCTGCTGAACGAGGCGACACGGGTGTAACTGCCGGAGTCGGTCAGAACATAGCCGTAGATCATGCCCGTGCCCTCCAACCCGACGAAGAACACCCCGCCGCTGTGAGCGCCGTAGCCGGCCGGATCGTACACCGCCCCCGTGGAGGCGTCCCTGAAACCAGCACCGCTCAGGTAGGCGTCGGGAATCCAGGTGATCCCCTCGAAGCCCAGGTTGGAACCCGTCCCGGGCAGATCAGAGGTCAGGTCCCACTCCCTGGAGGCAGCCAGCAACGACCCCGATCCGGTGACGTCGTACCTCAGCACCGACAGGCGGCTGGTGCCCGAAACATCACCATCGCGTTCACTGGCGACGAACACCCCACCCGCAGAACCGGAACCGGCCAGCGTGACACCCTCGCTGTCAGGGCTCCCGGAACCACCGGTGAAACGCAGAACCCTGCCCGAAGACCATCCACCGCCCCCCTCCGGCTCCCAACCACCCACGCCGTCCTGCACCAGCCGCCACAGCTTCCCGCTGTTCTGCACACCCCACAGCACATCACCCTCCTGGAAGAGACCGCTCAGATCCTCCCCGAACACACCGGAAGCATCCGCGGTCTCCACCCCGCTGCCACCCGGCCACACGACCGGACCACCCGGACTCCCGCAGCTGTTCAGGCCACCGAGACTCACAGCCGCCGCCTGCCCGAACTCACCACTGCCGTCCGGGCAACGTGACCAGGACGGATCGGAATGCTCACTCCAGGAAAAGCCATCCACCAAGGTCTCACCGTCAGCAAGATAAAGACGCGCCTCATCACCGGAGCCAAGCCCGAACGAATCCCCGACAACGAACGCCCGAGCCTCACCCGCCGCCAAAGCGCTCCCAGAGGCAATCCTGTAAACGTGATCCCGGTCGCCGTCCCTGAGAACCCAGCCCGAAACATCGACCGTGGCAGTGCCCTTGTTGAACAGCTCGACAGAGTCACCGGCATCCCCCCTGGTCACCACCTCGTTGATACGGACATCATCAAACACAGCCGCATGCGCCACCGGCACAGCACTCAACACGGGAGCGGCCAACAACGGACCGGCCACGAGGAAACCCGCAAGAACACGACGCCTACCGCGGCCGATCGATCTGTACACGAAACCGTCCTGACATGGTCATGAGCAAGACCATTCGATCCTCCCCACCCAGACCCAACAAACCCCTCCCACCAAAAAGACAACCCATGAACGCCAGACACACCCCACGACCACAAGACCGCCGGGCACCCGAACCCCCAGCCCCGGCCCATGACCGGCCGAGCCCACCACCTCCACTCACACCCCCACCCGCAAAGGCCATGCCCGCGACTCACATCCGGGACCTCAACACGCCCACCTCACAGCCCCGCGCGAACGGGTCGAAACCATGCTCCAACAGCCAGCGAACCACCAACAGGCTTCACAACGACCACCACCCGCGGATCACATCAACATCGACCTCGACATCGGTGCCGTAGCCGGCGACGACATCATCGAGATGCTCCTCGTGCCCGAGCGTAAAAGTGGCAAGGTCATACATCGCATCACCCCGGCCCGCCTCGGACCAGTCGATGATGCCCGTGACCTCGTCACCGTCAAGAAAGACATGCGCGATCTGCAGGTCGCCATGCGTGAACACCTCAGTCCACGGCCGGAACACAGCCTCCGCGACCCCGCGGTTACGCGCCACCAGACCGGCAGGCAGAATCCCGTCCCGCACCAGCACCCCGCACTCCTCATCGAGCTCCGCCGCCAGCACACCGCCACTCCGGCTGGCCCTGCCCGACCACGACGGCAACGGCGCATCATGCAGCTCCCGGATAACGGCGCCCGCCGCGGCCCACCCCGCTCCTGACCCGGCCGACGACCCGCCAAGACGCCCCAGCGTCACCCCCGCAAGCGCACCGAGCGCCAGCACAGGCGGCTTACACCACAACACCTCAGGAGTCGGGACCGGCGCCCGGGACATCGCATCGACCTCGATGCTGATACGCGCCTGATCGGCATCCGCCTTCAAGAACACGTCACCGACACGCAAAGTCACACGCTCACCATGAGCGACAACCACTTCGACCTCATCCACGGGCCACCATTATGCCGGGAACCACCCACCGGCGTCGCGGGCTTTCCGGCGTACGACCACACCCGACGGCGTCCACGACGCACCTCCCACCGGCCCCCCTCACCCCGTCCCGGACGAAGAAACCTCCACGGACAGGTCGTTGTCAACCGTGTAATACACACGCGCCGACACCCCACCAGCCACAACCACCGGATAAACAAAAACCCCTTTACGATCCGCGATGTCATCCAACAACCGAGCCACCCGAACCCGCGGCGCGCCCAAAGCCGGGCGCACGAACACGTCCCACACCACCTGCTCCCCGCCACCCGGAGCAAGCTCCCGGCAGCCGACCGTGAACGAGAAATCCTGACCATCCCCGGCATCGAGCACCGCCTCCCGCACCACCGAGGCCTGCCCCCGACGGACCAGCGACACCGACGCGCCCTCCCCCAGCCGGGCACCGAGCAGACGCGCCGCCACCGTCACCGAGCCGCCCCCGAGCACAATCCGGCCGGCCTCCGCATGCGCCGCCCGCATCCAGGCGCGCACAGCCAATCGCCCATCCTTGGTGACATAAGGAATCCGGACCGCCAACGGCACCCTCCCGCCGCCCGACACCAGCTCCCGCAGATCACGCAGACCAGGCAGCAGCGCCATACGCTCCTCCCCCGGCACACCCACCACATAGACGTCCCAGCGGCCCTCCTCGAAAGCCGGAGCCGCCTCCAGGACAGCCTGCCACCGGTCCCCGCCCACACACTCCAACGCCACAACCCGTCCGGTCTCCGGCGCCTGCCCCTTCTTCACACGCCGCTGAAAGAGCAGTTGAGGGCTCGACCCTGCAGCCGGTGACAGCTGCACATCCACCACCAGCCGACCGTCCTCACCCACCGACACATCCGCCCGCGGCCTCACCACACCCAGCACACCCTCACCACTGCCGCTCATCCCCGCACCCTCCGCACAGCCCGCACCACACCGCTCGCCGCGACGAGCGCCACGTCCCTGGCCGCGTAACCACCACTCACCAAAGCACTGTCCGCCCCACCCACCGACACCCCGCCACCGCTCCGGGCCGCCAACAACTCCTCGAACAAACCCTCCGCCTGCGCCACCACAGGACCCGGCGCATAACGCCGGGAATTCTCCACAGCCGCACACCCCATACGACGCCGCAGACCGTCGTCACGCACAAGATCCAGCAGAGCCCCCGCCAACGCCTCCCGGTCCCCCACAGGAACCAGCCGGCCGTCCTCACCCGCAGAAATGATCTCGCCCGGGCCGTACGCGCAATCGGTACTCACCACAGGCAGTCCACACCGCATCGCCTCGACGATGGTCATACCGAACGGCTCAAAACTCGACGTCGCCACACCGATCGAGCCCTTCACCCACTCCGCTTCCATCGGAGTGACCGCACCCATCAGGAACACATTGTTGTACAACCCCAACCGATCAATAAGCCCACGCAACCGCTCCCCTTCCTCGCCCCTGCCATAAATACGCAAAACCCAATCAGGACACTCGGTCACCACCGACGCAAACGCCTCGATCAAAAGATCGAAACGCTTCACCGGCACCAGCCGCCCAGCGGCGACCACCACACGCTCATCACCCCCCGCCGGGGCCAGGGTCGGAGTCGGAACACTGTTGGGCAACGCCCGCACCCGCACACCCGGCAGCCGCATCCTGCGCCGGTAAACAGCCGCGTCCGCCTCCGTGACAGTGGTGACCGCGTCCAGACGCCGATACGCCCGGCGCAGGACATTACGCAGACGCGGCGGATGATTGTTCAGCGTGAGGTGCTCCTGCCCGACCCGCACCACCCGCGCGGGAGCCTGAAGCGCAACATGAACATTGAGCCCCGGACGGGTCCCCACCACGACGTCGGCGTCGATCGACGCCAGGGCCTCACCGATCCGCTCATCGGTCAGCGCACTGTACTGGCCGAAACGGTACTCGGACGCCGGGAAGACCCTCGCCGGAGCCAGATGACGCGGATCGTTCTTCTCCCGCCGAAGGTCCACCAACGCCCTCAACCGCACCCGGGGATCAAGCACGAGATTCGGCTGCTCCCGATGACGGAACACCGAAACGATCTCGACGTCGTGCCGAGCCGCCAGCGCCCCCGCCAGGTTGAACGTCGTGGTAATCGTCCCCCCTATCCCATACCCGTTATGAATGAAAAGTGAGATTTTCATACCGTGCATGACGGTCAGCACTCCCGAGAGGTTGCCTCCGCAACCCCCCGGCAAGAAAAAAGATCCCTCGCCGTAACCCGGCCGGACCGGACCGCTCAGAGACCGGTGACCACCCAGGTGCGACGTCCGGCCGGCCCGTGCCCGTACCGCACCCGGTGGCGGACCGATGGGCGGTGAGCTGACGCAGGACGTCGTCCCCGCTCGTCGAGTGACCGGGGGCCAGACCTCCCTGAGAGAGGACCAGCAAGCACACCTGCCGTTCCTGATCGGACAGATGCACCGTGACCCGGGATCCGGAGTCCGCGGTCGCTGTCGCGGTCTCGACGAGAAGCGTCACCATCTGGCCGACCGTGCCGGCCGCCTCCGGGGAGAGTCGGTACCCCCATGTGCCGAGCTTGCTCAACACCCCGGGCCGGACCCCGGGCCGGGCCTTGCCCTCAGCCCAGGCCCCGATTCCAGAACCCGGTTCGTGCAACGGCGGTTCGCCATCACCACCCCGCGCCTCGCGGACCCTGAGGAGTGGGCGGAACTCAACGGCACCGCTACCCCGACACAGTAGGCGCAGCCCCGGCGGCAATATGGGGAGTCAGTCCCATTCGCCGCATTCCCGCCCGGCGGCCCCCTCGTGCTCGATCCGCGGCGTGCCGTCCAGCCCTTGGGCGCGTCGGATCAGGCGTGTACAGGTTCCCGCTTCTTTTCGGTGGCCACCGGGGTGGTGGACGGCGTACCGCGCCAGTAACCGCAGAAGTAGATCTGCTGCTTGTCGATACCTCGTTCGTTCACCAGATAACGACGTACGGACGTGGCCAGAGCGGACTCGCCCGCCACCCAGACGTACGGGGTGCCGGGCGGGAAGGGCAGGGCGCGCAGGGCCTCCACGGCCCGGGTACCGGGAGAACCCGAGCGGTACAGCCAGGTCGCCTCGCCTGCCAGGTCCAACTCGTCCTGTTCGTCCTTGACCTCGAGCAGTGTGTGCACGGGGGTACGGACACCTTCCAGCATGCACGCGATGGCGGGCAGGGCCGTCTCGTCGCCGATCAGCAGCTGCCAGTCCGCGTCGCCCGGCTGGTACCGGGCACCGTCGCTGAGGATTCCGATCCGGTCGCCCGGCTTGGCGGCGCAGGCCCAGGCCGACGCAGGACCGCTGTCGCCGTGCAGTGCGAAGTCGACGTCGAGCCGACGCCGGGCGTGGTCGATACGGCGCACCGTGTAGTTGCGCACAACGGGGCGGCGATCAGCCGGCATCGCCTGCAGTTCGGTCCACCAGTCCGCGCTGGTCGGCAGCTGCAGATCGTCCCCGACCGGCAGGAAAAGCCGCACCAGGTGGTCGGCTCCGGCGTGGTGGAAGTCGACCACGTCGTCCCCGGCCAGGGTGATCCGGACCATGCGAGGCGCGATCCGCCGCACCTCGGCGACGGTCACGAACATGGGTCGCTGCGGTGGCACTTCACGAGCTGCGGGCGCTGGGGACATCGAAGAACCACTCCTCAACCAGGGACACCGTTATTAGGTTAGGTTTAGCTTAGTCGCAATGCGCTTGAGCGCCACACCGGCCCTGCTGGGAAACGGGCTCACCGTGCCCGCCTCGACCACAGGGCGACGGGGTGCCGCGGCCTGTTCCGTACCCTGGTGGCATGCGTATGCGCCCCACTCTGAGCTGGACCCCCGGCGACGACCTGCCGCCCGGCACCACGGATCCGGGACCGGTCACCGATGCGCTGAGCACCGGCGGCGTGCTGGTACTCAGCGGGGCGGGAATGTCCACGGAGTCGGGCATCCCCGACTACCGGGGTGAGGGCGGGAGCCTGAGCCGGCACACGCCGATGACCTACCAGGAGTTCACCGCCGATGCCCAGGCGCGGCGCCGGTACTGGGCGCGCAGTCATCTCGGCTGGCGCACGTTCGGGCGTGCGCGGCCCAACGACGGGCACCGGGCCGTGGCCGCGTTCGGGCGGCATGGGCGGCTCTCGGGTGTGATCACACAGAACGTCGACAGCCTGCACCAGGCCGCCGGCAGCCAGGACGTCGTGGAGCTCCACGGAAGTCTGGACCGGGTTGTCTGTCTTTCGTGCGGCACCTTCAGCTCGCGCCGCGAACTCGCCCTGCGGCTCGATGAAATCAATGCGGGCTTCGCACCGGTGGCCGCCGAGATCAACCCGGACGGTGACGCCGACCTCACGGACGAACAGGTCGGGGACTTCCGCGTGGCTCCTTGTACGGTCTGCGGCGGCATTCTCAAACCGGACGTGGTGTTCTTCGGCGAATCCGTGCCCCCGCAGCGGGTCGAGCACTGCCGTGCACTGGTTCGAGAGGCGGCCTCGCTGCTGGTCCTTGGCTCGTCGCTGACCGTGCTGTCCGGGCTCAGGTTCGTCCGCCAGGCGGCCGAGGCCGCCAAGCCCGTGCTGATCGTCAACAGGGATCCGACCCGTGGTGACCGGTACGCCGTCACCCGCCTCGCGCTCCCGCTGGGAACCACCCTCACCGCCGTCGCGGACCGGCTCGGGATCCCTCTCGACGACGATGGTGTGGCCGGGCAACGGGACGGTGCGTGACCGCTCCGGCACTCCGGGCCCGAACTCAGGGCACCGGCCGGTGATACTTTTTTGCGTGGCACGCAATAGTGCGTGGCACGCACTTTTTGCTACCCTGGGTGCGTGAGTGGTCTTCGGGAACGCAAGAAGGAAGCCACGCGGGCAGCTCTGAGCTGGGCCGCGATCAGGCTTACGGTCGAGCGCGGGTTCAACGCGGTCAAGGTCGAGGACATCGCCGAAGCGGTCGGCGTGTCGTCACGTACGTTCAACAACTACTTCTCCAGCAAGGCCGAGGCCATCGCCTTCCGGCACCTCGAGCGCTCACTGCGGGTCGCAGCCGAGCTGCGTCAGGGACCCCCCGGTGAGCCCTTGTGGGAGGCGATCACCCGCGCGGTGCTGCGGCAGCTGGAGCCGGGCCCGGAGGTGCGGCACATGCCTCCGCAGGAGCCCGCCGAATGGGCGGCCGGCCTGAGGGTGATGCTGGCCGAGCCCGCGCTGGAGGCCGAGATGCTCCGCGCGAGCAAGATCGCGGAGAAGGAGCTGGCCTCGGCGGTCGCCGACCGCACAGGCACCGATTCCGAGTCCGACCTCTATCCCCGGCTGGTGGCCGCGAATGTGATGGCGACCAATGGCGTCGCGATCGAACTGTACGTACAGGGCGGCACGGAGCAGCCGATGGAGGTCCTGCTGTCCAGGGCACTGAAAATGCTGGCCACCGGATTGCCCACTCCCTAGCCTGCGCCCACCTCACGCAAGATCCCCGCGGCCATGTCCCCTTGGCCGCGCCCCCTTCCATCTCTCCGAACAGTCCGAGCAGGAGGATTCTCATGTGGGACGTAGTAATCGTCGGCGGTGGCCCGAACGGGCTGATGCTCGCCTGCGAGCTGGCGTTGGCCGGGGTGCGTCCGGTCGTGATCGAGCGGCTCACCGGCCCGAAGACCGAGCCCCGTGCGAACGGCCTCGTCGGTCAGATCGTCCGCATGCTCGACCGCCGTGGCCTCTACGCCCGTATCAGCGGATCCGCCGGCCCGCCCCGGCCCGCGCCGCGTTACATGTTCGGTGCGTTCACGCTGGATCTCGCGGACGTCAAGGACAACCCCGTGAGGATTCTCCCGGCGCCGCAGGAGCAGATCGAAAGGGTCCTCTCCGAACGTGCCGTGGAGTTGGGCGTCTCCCTCCGCATGGGGCAGGAAGTGGCGGATGTGGAACAGACCGACGACGTCGTACGCATCACCCTGGGCAGCGGTGAGACGCTCACCGCCCGTTATCTGGTGGGGGCGGACGGCGGACGCAGTACGGTGCGGCGTCTGTCCGGCATCGGCTTCCCCGGCGTGACGGACGACGACTTCGTCTCCCGTTCGGCGAACGTGTCGGTGGCGCCCGAGTACCTCGCCCCGAACGGCGACCTGATCGTCCCGGGTCACGGCAGCCTGCCGGCCCTGCTGTACGTGCGCACGGAGCGCGGGACGATCGTGTGGGCGCTGCTGCCGGGCCGTCCGCCCACACTGCACACCACCGAAGTCGGTACGTCGGACGAGCACGGCGCGCCGATGACCTTCGAGGAGATGATGGCGAGCGCCGAACGCGTGCTGGGCGTGCCTGTCCCGGTGCGTCCGCCGGAGGGTGAAGGGCCGCATCTGCTGCGCCGTCTCACCGGCGGCAACACCCGGCTGGCCGAACGCTACCGGGACGGTCGGGTCCTGCTGCTGGGCGATGCGGCCCATGTGCACTCGGCGATCGGAGGTCCGGGCCTCAACCTGGGCCTGCAGGACGCGGTCAATCTCGGCTGGAAGCTGGCCGGCACGGTGCAGGGGTGGGCCCCCGAGGGTCTGCTGGACACCTACGACGAGGAACGTCGTCCTGTCGCGGAGCGTGTCGTGGCGTCGACCCTGGCCCAGTCGGCGCTGATGCGTCCCGGCCCGGAAGTCACCGCCCTGCGGAGCGTCTTCGGTGAGCTGCTCGCCTCACCCGGCGGCACCGAGCGGATCGCCCACCTGCTCGCAGGCAGCACGGAGGGCTTCGCTCCCGACCTGGAGGTGCGGACCGGAGACGGTACGCGTCGGCTGGCCGAGCTGACGACGACGGCGCGCCCCCTGCTGCTCGACCTCGGCGGTGACTTCTCCGACGCCGCGAGGCCCTGGCGTGACCGGGTGGACGTGGTGAGCGGCAAGTCCGAAGGCACGACCGCGACCGGGCTGCTGCTGCGTCCCGACTGCCATGTCGCGTGGACCGGTTACGGGCCCGACGATGTCAGCGGTCTGCGGACCGCGCTGAACAGATGGTTCGGGGCACCGCTGTGTGAGTCCTGAGGTCCGGACGGCGACGGCTGATGCGCCGGCCGGACCCACGGACGCACACGCCGTGTCACGGACCCGGCAGTCATTCGTCCTCGGGTTCGCCGTCGTGCGATGCTGAACAGCACGTGGGGCACGGTGGGTGGCGGAGGAAAGCGCAGGGTGAGGGCAGTGCGGCGGGGCGCGGCGAGGGTGTGGGACCGGTTCGCGGCGTCCGATCCTGGGCTGTTGCGGCTCACCGCGGGGCTGCGGACCGTCTCGGCGATCGCACTCGCGCTGGTGGTTCTGGCCCTGCTCGACACCGGGGTCAGTCACATGGTGGCCGGTGCGATGACGGCGATGACGGCCACTTTCGCGATCAAGGACAAGCTGGTGCGCGACCAGGCGGTCACGCTTGCCCTCGGACTGCCGGTGGCGCTCGTCGCGATATCGCTGGGCGCGCTGCTGACCTCGCAGGTCATCGCGGGCGATCTGTTCTTCGTCGTCCTCATCTTCGGTGCCGTCTACTGCCGGCGGTTCGGCGAGCGTGGCACGGCACTTGGCCTCATCGGCTTCCAGGTCTACTTCCTCGCCCTGTTCGTCGGTGCCGCGACGGATGCTCTGCCGGCGCTCTATCTGTCGCTGACCGTCGGATTCGCCTCCAGCGCGGTGGTGCGGTTCGCCATCGTTCCGGAAACGCCCCAACGTGTCCTGGCACGACTGCGCGACGCCTTCCGGACGCGGCTGGCTCAACTCGTGTCCATGCAGATCGAGCTGCTCGACGCCGGCCCCGAGCAGCTGGAGAAGGTTCTCGACGACATGCGCCAGCGCACCGCGCGGCTGCATGAGACGGCCCTGATGATCCAGGACCGTCTGGAGGAGGGCACGCAGGACGCGGACAAGGCGTCGCTGCTGCAACGTCGGGTCGCGGATGCCGAGATCGCCACGGAGCGGCTGGGGATGCTGCTGCTGAACGCCCGCAGTGTCGAGCGTGCGGACACCCTGACCCTTCATCTGCCGCACGCGCCTGTGCCGCTCACCGGGGACTGGAGGCCTGCCGAGGACGACGCCACCATCGCCCTTCGCCGGGACCTGAAGGCTCTGCACCTCCTGGTGAGCAGGCCGCCCTCGCGCGACGGCGGCACGGCTGTGGCCCACGTACGCAACAGGCTGCTCGGCTACCGCGAGGAGGAGAGGCTGCCGTCCGCGCCGTCGGGCATCCAGGACGCCTTTCGTGGCATCGGTGAGGCCGCCCGGTCCGTGCTGGGGCTACGGCTCGCGCTGGGCGCTCCGCAGGACGAGTCCGACGACTCCCCGGCCACCATCCGTTCCCGGGAGGAGTTCGACGCGGAGGACATCGCTCTCGGCACCGCCGAGCCGTCCGGGAGTGGGGACAAGGACAAGGATCCTGGAGGGCTGCAGCGTCCCACCACGAGGGCGGCCTTCCAGGTGTCGGTGGGCTCGGTACTGGCCATGATCGGCGGTGAGTTCCTCTCCTCCGACCGCTGGTACTGGGCTGTTCTCACCTGCTGGGTGGTCTTCCTCAACACCGCTTCCACCGGTGAGATCCTGGTCAAGGGCTACCGGCGGCTCCTGGGCACTCTGCTGGGTGCGGTCGCCGGTGTCGCTCTGGCGGGTCTGGTCGGTGACAACACCTGGGTCTCGTTCGCGCTGGTCCTTGTCCTCATCTTCGCGATGTTCTTCAGCGCGCCGCTGTCGTACGCCGTCATGTCCTTCTTCGTCACGGCCATGCTGGGCCTGCTGTACACCTTGCTGAACTCGTACAGCTTCGACGTATTGGTGCTGCGCATCGAGGAGACGGCGATCGGCGCCGCGTGCGGCGTCGTCGCGGCTGTCCTGGTGCTGCCGGTGCGTACCGACCGTCGCACCGACGAACTGCTGGGGACGGTCCTTGAGCGGCTGGGTGATGTCGCGTCCGCAGCGGTGGAACAGCTCAGCGGTGGGCCCGCGTCCGATCTGCTCGGCAAGGCGCGGGGCCTGGACACGGCGCTGGACGAGCTGCGGGATTCGACCAGCCCGTTGACGTATCCCATCGCCCCGCAGCGGGGTCGGCGTCGCACCGTCCGCTATCTGGTGGCGCTGCTGGAGACGTGCGCGTACCACGCCCGTTCGCTCGCGGCGACGGCCGAGCTCGTGCCGCACAGCAGGACTGTCGCGGCCGACCCGCGGCTTCACCGGGCCGGGCAGCGTATCGCCCACAACATCGAGGTGCTCGCCGCGTATGTCGAGGACGAGGAGGCCCGGGGCAAGGTCGAGTCCGGTGCCAGTATCGCCTCGACGCTGCGCGACGACGGTTCGGGCACGGAGCCCTCAGGCACGGTGACCTTCCGCGTGCTGCGGCACCTGCAGCGTCTCGATGAAGGGGTCGTCGGGCTCGCCCGCCCCCTGGACGTGCCCGTCGCCGAGCGCTCCGATGCGAAGGCAGGGCGCGGTCAGCACCCGTGAGTTCTGTCCTCGGTGTACTCCGTGACCGTCCACCGCTCCCCGCGCTCCATCCTCGCCGTGACCACGTACCTCACCTCTTGGTCGGCCGGTGGCGGGAGCCGCCACCCTGTGGTCGTGTCGAGGATCTGCCATCTCGAACTGTCCACACAGTCCCGCACCGTCGCCGTGTTCGGTTGGGCGCCGACCGTGAGCGTGGTGATCTCCGGCTCGTGCCCGAGATCACCACGCATCACCGTGCGTTCCTTGCTCATGCGCGCCAGATCCGCCTCGACGGTGCGCAGTTCGGCCGGCGCCAGGTACCGCCAAAGGTCGGTCTCCCGCGTCGACGCCACGCGGTACGCCTTCGTCTGCTCCGCCCACATCGCGCCGTACGCGTCGAGGACCTCGGTCTCCGTCGCCGGCGACTTCGCGTCGCTCTCGCCGTTCCCGGCGCAGCCACTCAGCGCGAGGAGGCACATCACCGCGCCGCACCGGAGCACGCGGCCCGCCCGGGAGAACTTCTGTCGAGCCGTCACCAGGGTCCCCCGAGCCAGCCGTCGGATATCGGTCACCGGCTCAACGACGTCCGCCCCGGTGAGGTCACCGCTCCCCAGGGGTGACCAGTGGCCGAGAGCTCTCGAAGCGCGGTCAAGTTCTCATCCGTGAACGGCGGTTGAGTCGCAGATCCTGAGCTGAGCCTTGACGGGGCCCTGGTCTGTACCTATGGTCACCGATCAGCGCGCACGTTCAGCATCCAGTGCATCGTTCACATACACGAATGGATGGCCCCCACATGCCAGACGTCCCCGCACACCGCCGCTCCGGACGGCGTCCAGCGCTCCTGGTCACGGCCGCCGCCGCGACCGCCGCTCTGGTGGCCGGCTTCCTCTCCCTTCCCGGCTCGGCACACCGCGCCGACGCCGCTCCCGCCGCCTTCGCCCACCCGGGAGTGACCGTCTCCCAGGGACAGCTGGACTTCACCCGCGAGAAGGTCAACGCAGGTGAGCAGCCCTGGAAGGGCGCGTACGACCAGATGATGTCGAGCAGGTACGCCGATCAGGGCCGTACCGCCAAACCTCGCGCGACCGTCGAGTGCGGCTCCTACTCCGACCCGAACTACGGCTGCACGGACGAACGCGAGGACGCGATCGCCGCGTACACCAACGCCCTCGCCTGGTACATCACACGCGATGAGCAGTACGCGAAGAAGTCGATCGAGCTGATGGACGCCTGGTCGGCGGTGATCGAGGAGCACACCAACAGCAACGCCCCGCTGCAGACAGGCTGGGCCGGATCCTCCTGGCCGAAGGCGGCCGAGATCATCAAGCACACCTACACGGGCACATGGCAGGAATCGGGACGCTTCGCGGACATGCTGCGCGATGTCTACCTGCCCGAGATCATCAACGGCTCCAACTCCAACGGCAACTGGGAGCTGTCCATGATGGAGGCCGCCGTCGGCATCTCCGTCTTCCTCGACGACAAGACGTCCTACGACAAGGCCATGGCGACCTTCCGGACTCGCACGGCCGCGTACGTCTACCTCGAATCCGACGGCGCGGTGCCGAAGACCGTGCCGAGCCAGAACCTCGACACCACCGAGAAGATCGTCAACTACTGGCAGGGGCAGTCCACTTTCGTCACCGGACTCACCCAGGAGACCTGCCGCGACTTCACGCACACCGGTTACGGCATCTCGGCCATCGCCCACATCGCGGAGACCAGCTGGATCCAGGGCGAGGACCTCTACGGCACGGACGTCGGCGAGCGGCTGCGGCAGGCGCTCGGTTTCCAGTCGACGTACGAGCTCGGCGAGCCGGTGCCGGACTGGCTGTGCGGCGGATCGGTCAACACGGGCCTCGGTCCCGTCACCGAGGTCGGGTACAACGCCCTCCACAACCGCCTCGGCACCGCGATGACCAACACCCAGCGGCTGACCGAGCAGAACCGCCCGTCCGGCAGCAACAACCTCTTCGTGGCCTGGGAGACACTGACCCACGGCGACAATCCGAGCTGATCCGCTCGGCGGATGCGTCCCCGCGGCCGCTCGTCGCGCGGACGCATCCCCTCCACCACGCACCCGGTCCTGGGCCGGCCGAGGGGATGCTGTACGAAGTCCTGTGTGAACGAACAGACTCAGCCCGCGACCGTTCGCGTGTTCATCGCCCTCGCCCCGCCCGACGACGCGAAGGACGAACTGGCCGGGGAGCTGCGCCCCGCGTACGACACACACCCTCATGTGCGGTGGAACCGCATCGAGGACTGGCACATCACCCTGGCGTTCCTCGGGGAACTTCCGGCCGGGACCGTTCCGCTCCTGCGTCGGCCGCTCGCGGCCCTCGCGGCGGACCATCAGCCGCCGCGCCTCGCCCTGCGCGGCAGCGGCACCTTCGACGACCGGGTGCTGTGGAGCGGGATCGAGGGAGACCTCGACGCACTTCACAGGCTCGCCGCCGACGTGCGTACCGCGGTCAGGAACTGCGGTGTCGCCCTGGAGGACCGGCCTCTGTGCCCCCATCTGACCTTGGCGCGTGCCCGGCGCGGGGACCTGACCTCGGCGGCTGAGATCGCCGAAGGGTTCGCCGGATTCGCCGGCCGACGGTGGCCCGCCGAACGTCTGCACCTGGTCGGCAGCAACGCCGGACGCGGCCGTGGACCGATCCACTACCGGGACATCGAGGCCTGGCCCCTCGGTTGAGGCCCGGGCATAGACTCGACCCGGCACCGATGGGGGGAACGTATGACGGGCGAGACAGCGCAGAGGTGGACGTCGACTCTCGACTCGGTGGTGGTCCACGAGCAGGGCGCGGTCTGCCGTCGCCTGGCCCGTGGACTTGTGCCGTCGGACGGCAGGGTCCGGGTGACCGGGCTGCCCAGGTCCCTGGACGCGGGGTCGCTGCGGGCCCGCGTTCCCGGGGGCGGCGGGGTGCGTGTCGGCGAAGCGCGGGTGGAGGTCGAGGCCGAGCCGCTCGGCGCCTCCACATCCGACGGACTGCGGAGCAGGGTCGAACGGCTGCGTGAGGAGTGCACGGCCGCGCAGGGACGGCGCGACCACCAGCTGAGCCTCATCGAGGAGGTCGGGGCTCTGCGTCCGGTCACGCCCGGCCGTCGGCGTGAGGACGGGCATCGTCGCACCCCGGTCGATGCGTGGCTGGAGCTCGCCGGCTTCGTGGACGAGCGGCTGACGGGTCTGCACACCCGCCTTGTCGAACTGGAGGAGGCGCTGAGCCGTGCCGAGCACGAGCTCGCTGTCGCCCTGGACGCACTCGCTCGCGCCTCCACCGACGCACCGTCCGAGCACGTCGACACCACGGTCTCGGCCGTCCTGACCATCGATCCCTCCGGCGCGGACGCGCCCGATGCCGAGGTGGAGCTCGAACTCGAATACGGGGTGCCGGGCGCTGTCTGGGCGCCGGTGTACCGGCTCGCCTACCGTCAGGGTGAGCCCGACGGCCGTCTGGTGCTGCGTGCGGCGGTGGCCCAGCGCACCGGCGAGGACTGGTCGGGCGTGTCCGTCGGCCTCGCCACCGCCGATCTGCGGCGCGGGACCGAGCTGCCGAAGCTCCGCTCGATCCGGATCGGGCGCAGCCAGCCCGCCCCCGCACTGTCCGGCTGGCGCGAACCCCCGCGAGGTCTGGCCGATCTGTTCGCCGGATACGACGCCGCGCTTCCTCTCCCGTCCACGAGGCCGGCGCCCGTGGCCGCCGCGGCCGGACTCCCCGCACCACCGCACCCGCCGCAGGCCTACGGCGGGCCGGCTGCTCCGCCCGCACAGCCGGTACGGGCGCGCAGGAGTGCCGGGCTGAGTGCGGAGGCCGGGCCGCCCCCTGCCGCCCCCGGCGGAGCCGCACCGCCTCCGGTCCCTCCGGCCGGTCCACCACAGCCGAGCGGGGCCGAGCTCGACTACGCCGCCCTCGTCCTGTGCGGCCCCGGCGAGCAGCACAGTCGCAGGGGAAGGCTGTTCCCCGACTCCCCGTTCGATCCGGTGGCGGCCGAACACCGCCGCCGCGCCGCATCGGTGGCGGCGCTTCCGCTGCCCGGGCATGCCGTGCGGCCACGGGAGTCGGCGGGTTCCTTCGACCACCGCTTCGACACCGCCGCCCGCGCCGACATCCCGTCGGACGGCACCTGGCACACCGTCACCGTCGGCGAGATCGCAGTGGGAATGCGCACCGAGTACCTCTGCGTACCGTCCGTGGAGCAGACCGTGTATGCCACCTCGGTGCTCTCCAACGCCACGGGCCAGGCTCTCCTGGCCGGCCCGGTGGAGGTCAGCGTCGACGGCGAGTTCCTGCTGACCGCCGCACTGCCCACGCTCGCCCCCGGCGCTGTCCGCAGGGTCGGGCTCGGCCCCGCGGAGGGCATCCGGGTCACCCGCCGTACGAACGTGCGCGAGTCCGCATCGGGGCTGCGCAACAGCACCACGGTACTCGACCACCGCGTCCGTGTGGAGCTGGCCAACCGCCTCGCCGGACCCGTCACCGTGGAGGTGCGCGAGCGGGTGCCCGTCACCTCCGATCCGGATGTCAGGATCGAGGAGCGGGCCGATTGGTCTGTGCCCGAGGACGGCCCTGGGCCCGACAGCCATGCCCCGGGGGCCCGCGTGTGGCGGGTGGATCTGCCCGCCGGTGGAACCGCCCTGCTCGAAGGCGGCTACGAGATCCGTACGCCGGCCGGCAAGTCCCTCGTCGGCGGCAACCGGAGGAGCTGACACCCGACATGACCAAGACCCCGCATTCGGCTTCGGCCTCGGCTGCCGGCTCGATCGCCCTGCCCGTCACCGCTGTGACCTGCCTGGAGGATCGGGCCCATATCGAGCGTGCCGTGGTACTCGATCTGGAGGCGGGTGTACAGCGGCTGCGCCTCGGCCCCGTCAGCGCACTGGCCGTCGACCGGACCCTCCATGCCGAGCTGTCCGCCGATCATCCGGCGAACGTGCTCGACGTACGGATCGTCCGCAGTTGGACACCGCGTGATCCCCTGCCGCACGCCGAGGACGACTCCGCTCTGCGCCGACGGATACATGCCATCGAGGACGAGCAACTCACCCTGGGGCAGCGGCGCGACCGGTTGCACGCCCGCCGGGACCTTCTCGGCCGTCTTGCCGCGGATCTGCTGCGGGAGATCGGCGAGGGTGCCGGCTACGGGGAGACGGACACGCCCCGGTGGGGCGCCGAGCTGGACCGGGTCGACGGCGAACGTGCCTCGTGCGGCGAGGAGCTGCGCACCGTGGAGGCCCGGCTGACCACGCTCGCCCACGAACTCGGACAGGCCGAGCGGGCCGTGCAGGCGTCCGAGGAGGAGCCGGCCGAGCTCGTCGGCCATATCGAACTGACCGTGGAAGCGGCGGCGTCAGGTCCGGTCGGGCTGCGTCTGAGTCATCTCACCTCGTGTGCGCTGTGGCGGCCCGCCTACCGGGCGGTGCTCGACGGTGACTCGTTGGCCCTGGAGACGGACGCGGTGGTCTGGCAGCGCACAGGTGAGGACTGGTCGGACGTTCGCCTCACACTGTCGACGGCCCGCTCCGCACTCGCCACCGAACCGCCGCGCCTCGACGAGGATCGTCTGACGCTCACGGACCGTTCCCCCGAGGAGCGCCGCACGGTGGGCGTCGAGCTGCGCGAGGAGGAGATCGCCGGCCTCGGGCCGGCGCCGGTCAATGGTCTGCCGGGGGTGGACGACGGCGGCGAGCCACGGGTGCTACGGCCGTCCGCGCCGGTCTCGGTGCCTGCCGACGGTCGGGCGCACCGTGTGCCACTGTCCGCCTTCAGCACGGCCGCGCGCAGCGAGTACGCGTGCGCGCCCGAGTTGTCTCCTCTGGTCACCCGCGTCGTACGGTTCGACAACCTGGCAGGGCATGCGCTGCTCGCCGGGCCCGTGGACCTGGTGCGTGACAGTGGATTCGCGGGCCGCGGCACGCTGGACTTCACCGCACCCGGCGCCCCCGTCGAGCTCGCCTTCGGCAGCTGCGACGACCACCGGGTGGTCCGGCATGCCGAGGAGACCCGGGACACGGCCGGCATCACCCAGCGGACCGTCATCACCCGCACGGTCCGACTGCATCTGTCCCGGTTCTCCGCTCCCGAGGAGCGGGGCGACCAGGTGGTCACCGTGCGGGAGCGGCTGCCGGTCTCCGAGGTCTCGGCCGTGGAGATACGCGTGCGGAAGGATTCCTGCTCCCCCGAGCCCGACACGGTCGATGCCGACGGCATCGCCCGTTGGGATGTCACGCTCCCGCCCGGTGGGCACCGCACGGTCACCCTGGTCTACGAGCTGTCGGCGAGCGCCAAGGTCGTCGGAATCTGAGCCGTACGCGTCCGCCGCCGGTGGTCGTCTCCGTCCGACGCGCCCTGCCGGTCGCGGGACGCTGGGGCGTCACGTGCCGCGGCGGGCCCGGCAGGGGTTTCCTGCTGGGCCCGCCGCCGCAGAAGGCACAGGCCGGCTCCGCTGCTGAGACTCCGCTGCTGAGAGCGGAGTGTCAGCGGACTTCGGTGACCCTGTGCTCCTTCAGGGCGGCACAGTTGGAGTTCTCCACCGACACGTACACGTTGTCGATGTGCCCGCCCCAGCTCACGCAGTGACCCTTGCCCTGGACGTAGCCGGGTCCCGCGTACGAGGTGAACTCACCGTCGTCACCGGCCCATTCGTCGGTGTCGGGGACGTAGACGTACGCGGACATGCTGACGGCCGTACCCGGGTTGGTGCGGATGGTCGCCACACAGTTCTGGCCGTTGGAGGCGTTGTACGTCAGATAGACCGTGCCCTGTGAGCCGATGGCCGCTGAGTTCACGGTCTTGTAGGCCGCTCCACAGACACCCTGCGGCGTGACGTTCGGTGCGGCGGAGGCCGTCGCGCTGAACGCCGCCGTGCCGCCCACCGCGAGCACGGTGACTGTCCCGACAGCGGCGAGATTACGAGCAATGCGCATATTTCCCCCTTGCATCATTGAGAGCCGTTTGCTCCCACTTGATGTGACCCATGAGGGGCACGGATGGTTGCATCACATCCGCACGAAGAACCCGAACGGCCGACAGGCACGGTGGAGAACACGAGGGTCCGCCCTACGCTGGAGCGCCAGAACGCTGTCGGCCACATCGCCCCTGCGCCCCCGGACACCCGCGCCGACAGGGGCGCGTCAGCGGACGGGCGGTGGGCAGCCCACCCGGACCCAGGAGGCCGTCGTACTCATGCTCAGCCCTCTCCCCCGCCGTACGGCGCTCTGCGCACTGGTCGGCCTCGCCACCCTTCCGCTCGCCGCGTGTGACACGACGACGTCCGATGCCGCGCCGCCGGCGCCCTCACCGTCCGGAGGCGCAACGCCCGGGACGCAGCGCGCGTTCGAGGCGCTGGAGCGGAAGTTCGATGCCCGTCTGGGCGTGTACGCGGTCGACAGCGGGAGTGGCCTGTCCGTCACCCACCGCCCTGACGAGCGCTTCGCCTACGCCTCGACCTGCAAGGCCCTGCTGGCGGGTGCTGTGCTGGACACGTACAGGATTCAGCGGCTCGACCGCCGCGTGCGGTACGACCGTGCTGATCTCGTCGCCAACTCGCCGGTCACCGAGCAGCACGTGGACACGGGGCTCACTCTGCGCGAACTGTGCGACGCTGCCATCCGCTACAGCGACAACGCGGCGGCCAATCTCCTCTTCCGCGAGCTCGGTGGTCCCCGTGCCCTGCAGAAGGCGCTCGTGGCTCTCGGCGACCGCACCACCCGGTGCGACCGCCTCGAACCCGACCTCAGCGAGGGTGCGCCCGGTGATCCCCGCGACACCAGCACGCCTCGGGCCCTGGCCGCCGGTCTGCGCGCCTACACGCTCGGCGATGCTCTCGGCGCGGACGAACGGGCACTGCTGAACGACTGGCTGAAGCGCAACACCACCGGCGACGCCCTCATCCGCGCGGGCACCCCGGCCGGATGGCTGGTGGGCGACAAGACCGGTACGGGCGGCTACGGCGCCCGCAACGACATCGCAGTCGTCCGGCCGCCGGACTCGGCGCCGATCGTCCTCGCCGTACTCTCCCGTCGCGATGTCCGCGACGCGGAGCCGCAGGACGCGCTCGTCGCGCAGGCCGCCCGTGTCGCCCTGGACGTCTTCGCACGGTGAGGTCCGCCGTCCTCCGCGACGCTCAGGGGCGGTAGCGCAGAGGGTGGTCGGCGGGTACCTCGGTCAGTACGATCCGGTGACCGTCCGGATCGGCGATCCACATCTCGATCAGCCCCCAGGGCTCCTGGAGCGGCGGCCGGAGGACGCGTGCCCCGCGGGCCGCGATCTCCTCGTGGGCCGCCGCACAGTCGTCGACCTGCATCCAGAGCTGCAGCGTGTCGGCCGGTTCGCCGTCCGAACGCCCGGACACCTCGAGGAAGCCGCCGCCGAGGAAGTACACCGTGCCGCGCTCGGGTCCTGTGCCGAACTCCCTGTAGACGGGCAGCGCCAGCGTCCGTCCGTAGAAGTCCCTGGAGGCCTCCGGGTCGCCGGGCCTCAGCAATACCCTGCTGCTCAGTACATGCACCATGGCCTTGACCCTACGCGGACCGGTTCCGCGCCGCAGCCCGCGACCACTGGTCACGGGCCAGGGGGTGACGACGACGCTGTCCGGAACGGTTCACGCGTTCCCCTTGACCGCACTCCTGAGCGTATTCGACGTGCCCAAGTGCGTGTGTATATGCGATGACCTGTGAGGGGACCGTGCCCAAGTGTGGTGCAGACCGGCGGAGTTAGTGTCACTTGTCTCCTCCGCTTAGCCGGTGGGGGCTACGATCTTTTGACGTGTCGCCGACTCGAAGGTCTTCCATGGCTCGTCCCCCCACTCCCCCGGTCAAGCGCCGAAGGAGCAACATTCTCTGGACGGTGGCCCTCGTCCTCCTCGTCGCGTTCGCGGCAGCGCTCATACCTGTGGCCGGTCTCGGTACCGGTGTGACCGTGGCCTTCTCCGCGGCGTTCGTGCTCGTCCTCGCCCTCCTCCTGTCCCTGCGGAAGCAGCACCTGGCCTCCGTGGCCGAGGCCGCCGGCCTGCACGCCGAGGTACGTGAGCGGGAGGCGGAGGCCTCGCGCCGTGACGCAGACTGGCACGCGTACGTGCGTACCCAGACCGAGGCGGCGCTGCAGGGGGCCGAGTTCCTCGTGGCGGAGCGGGTGCCCGCCGCGCTGAGCCTGAGCGAGGTTCCCGAATCCCCGCAGACCGACGAGCCCCTCGCACTGGAACTCGCCAAGTGGTACGACCGGCTCCTCGCGGACGTGACCGAGGTCGTCGACGGCCGTGGCGAGTCGCAGCGCATCGCGCTGGTGGAACTGGCGAGCCGCGTCCAGACCTCGGCGCACCGGATCCAGGCCACCGTGTCGGGAATGGCGGAACGCCATCCCTCCGACTCCGGTCTGCTCGAGGCCACCATGCAGGTGGACCATGCGGCGACGCAGCAGGCCCGTCATGCCCAGAGTCTCAAGGTGCTGTGCGGGGAGTGGCCGGGTCAGCAGTGGCAGAAGCCGCTGGCGCTGGTCGATGTGGTGCGAGCCGCTTCGGGCCGGATCATCTCGTTCAGGCGTGTGGAGGTCACCGGCGACCCCGATGTAGGGATCACCGCTTCGGTGGTCGAGCCGCTGATCCACCTGATCGCGGAGCTGCTGGCCAACGCGACGGAGTACTCACCGCCCAGAACGAGCGTGCCCGTCACGGTCCGCACGGTGCAGCGCGGGGCCGTGGTCGAGGTGGACGACGGTGGTCTGGGCCTGGACGAGTACCGGCTGGCCGAGGCGCGCGAGGTCGTCTCGGGCCGGCGTCTGCTGGGTGTCGGCGACGTCGGCGAGATTCCGCAGACCGGATTCGCCGTCGTCGGCCGCTTCGCCCACCGTCACGGTCTCGGCGTCGATCTGGGTCCTTCGCCGTACGGAGGCGTCCGCGCGGTCATCCTGGTGCCGCTCGAACTCCTCAAGACGCTCGCACCCGCCGGCGGGACGGACGGACGGGTGCTGCCCACACCTCCGCCGGCTCCGGCGCCGGCCGGCGCCTCCCCCGGGGCGCCGGCGGACACGCCCGAGGCCACCGTTCCCCGGCAGGCACCGGAGCCCGAGGCGCGTCCTGCGCCGTCGTCCGAGCTGCCCTCGCAGCAGGCGGATGAACCCGCCGGCCGCCGTCGGCTCCCCCAGCGCCGGTCCCGCCGTGACGGGTACGTCCCCGCGGTGGAAGAGGCACCGACGGCTATCACCCCGCCGGGTTCGCCCGAGGACGCCGGCGACTGGATGGAGCAGTTCTTCGAGGGCAGCAGGACCCCACCCCCCTCGACGGGCTCCCTCCCCACGGATCCCGTCCCGTACGACCCCCCGTACGACCCCTCCGAATCCCCCGATTCCTCGGAAGGACAGAAGTGAGCACCAATTACGTGGAGAACCCGGAACAGCGCGGCTGGATGATTTCCGAGGTCGCCGCGGTGCCCGGCGTACGCCAGGCCATCGTCTTCAGCTCGGACGGTCTGCTGCTGGCCAGCTCCGAGGGCATGGACCGTGACTCCGCCGACCGTCTCTCAGCGAGCTGCTCGGGTCTTCAGTCGCTCGGCCGGGGGCTGGGGCGGGAGTTCGGCGAGGACGGCGGCACGGTCCATCAGCAGATGGTGGAGTTCAACGGCGGCTTCCTCTTCATGCGCAGCGCCAACGGCGCGCATCTCGCCGTCGTGACCGGCCCGGTGGTCGACCCGAAGCTGGTGGCCCGGCAGATGCAGGCCCAGGTGATGAAGATCGGAGCACGCAACCTCACCAGTCCCCCTCGCCAGGGCTCCGTATGAGCGGCCCTCGCGAGGGCTTCTCGGAGGGCGCGTTAAGGCCGTACGTGATCACGAAGGGGCGCTCCAGGCCTTCCCGCAACACGATCGGGGTGGAGACGCTGCTCGTCGCTGTGGACCCACCCCGGACGCTCCCCCTCACGGCGACCAGGGAGGAGACCGCTCTCGTACGGATGTGTGGGCAGCTGCTGTCCCTGGTGGAGGCTGCCGCGCATCTCGGGCTGCCCGTCAGCCTGGTGAAGGTGCTGGCGTCCGATCTCGTCGACAGCGGGCATCTGTCCGCGCGCTCCGGTGTTCCGCAGGCCGCGCTGCCTGAAAAGCAACTGCTACAGGAGGTACTGGATGGTCTCCGTCGGCTCCGCTGACCGCTATCTGCCCGACACGGTGCAGCAGGCCGTCAAGATCCTCGTCGTCGGTGCGTTCGGCGTGGGCAAGACGACGCTCGTGGGGTCGGTCAGCGAGATCGCACCGCTACGCACCGAGGAGGTGATGACGGAGGCCAGCGTGGGGGTCGACGAACTGGCCGGCCTCGAGGAAAAGAACACCACCACGGTGGCCCTGGACTTCGGCCGCATCACGCTCAGTTCGCGGCTGGTCATGTACCTGTTCGGCACCCCGGGCCAGCGGCGGTTCTGGGATCTGTGGGAAGGGCTGGCCGAGGGCGCCCTCGGTGTGCTCGTCCTGATCGACACGCGTCGGCTGGAGGACAGCTTCGACGTCCTGGAGCAGTTGGAGATCCGGGGGCTGCCGTTCGCGGTGGCGGTCAATCAGTTCCCGGACAGCGAGCAGTACTCCGAGGAGGAGCTGCGCGGTGCGCTGGATCTGCTGCCGTCGACGCCGATCGTGCTCTGCGACGCCCGTGAGCGCGTCTCGTCGGTCGATTCCCTGATCACTCTTGTGCGGCACGTGTCGCACACCGGCACGGCACGGCGTACGGAGGCTGTTTCATGAGTACGCCGCCGCCCGGGTGCCCGGCGCACGTACAGCAACAGGGCGGCGGCCTCGCGTCGCTCCCTTCGGTGGTCGGTTCACCCGACCCGCGGGCCGTCTACCGGGGGCTTCGCGAGCAGTGGGGCAACGTCGCGAAGGTCGAGCTCGAACCGGGTGTCCCCGCCTGGCTGGTGATGGGCTACCGGGAGCTGCTGACCATCACCCGTCAGGAGCAGATCTTCTCCCGTGACGCCCGTAACTGGCGTGATCTGAACGAGGGCGTCGTCCCCTCGCATTCGGGGCTCATCCCGATGATGGGCTGGCGTGCCAACGTCATCGGTGCGGACGGTCCCGAGCACCGTCGGCTGCGGGCGCCTCTCGACGACGGGATCGCGCGGATGGACCAGCGCAGAGTGCGTCGTGAGGTCGAGGCCCTGTGCACGGAGCTGATCGCGGCGTTCTCCGGACGTGGCAGTGCCGATCTGGTCAACGAGTACGCGACGATCGTGCCGATGCTGTCTCTGGCCTCACTGTTCGGCCTGGACAGCACGGAGGGCCGGGAGCTGTTGGACGCGCTCATCGCCCTGTTCGGCAGTGCGGACAACTCGCAGGCGGGGAACCGGAACTTCGAGCAGATCCTTCTCGACACGGTGCGTGAGCGCCGTCGTCACCCCACCGACGACATGACGACGGTCTTCATCGATCACCCGAATCTGCGCAACGAGGCGGAGCGCCTCCAGTCCATCGTGGTGATGATCTCCGCCGGGAACGAGACCGTCACGGCGTGGATCTCGCACACGCTGCGGCTGATGCTGACGGACCCGCGTTTCGCCGCGCGCCTGCACGGCGGGCGGCTGGGGGTGGACGACGCCCTGGACGAGGCGCTCTGGCGGGATCCGCCGATGAACAACATGCCCGCCAGATACGCGCTCCACGACACGGAGCTCGGCGGTCACCACATCCGGCGGGGTGACTGCCTCATCCTCGGGCACGCCGCGGCGAACGACGATCCCGATGTCAGGCCGGACGGTGCGGAGGACGGCTGGGGCAATCGTTCGCATCTGGCGTTCTCCTCAGGTCCGCATGTGTGTCCCGCACAGGTGCCCGCACGCCTGATCACGCGTACAGCGGTGCAGACCGCCCTTCATCTGCTGCCGGACATGAGGCTCGCTGTTCCGGCGAAACAGCTGGCCTGGCGTCCGTCGCCCTGGACGAGGATCCCGGTCGCCCTGCCCGCGGAGTTCTCCGCCGCCCGTATACCGGCCCGTGTCCCCCGCGCGTCCCGCCGGTGAACTGCCCCATCCCACTCAGGACCGCCGGACGGCGGGTCCCCCAGACCAGGAGCAGCCCGTATGACATCTCAGACGAACTCCGCCACCGGGGACCGGATACCGGTCGTCGCTCTGGACCCTCACGGGACGGATCACCAGGGCGAGGCCGCCAGGCTCCGTGAACTCGGGCCCGTGGTGAAGGTCCTGCTGCCGGGGGATGTGATGGCCTGGTCGGTGACGGAGCACACCCTGCTCAACGAGATGATCACCGACCCACGGTTCAGCAAGGACTGGCGCAACTGGAATGCCATCATCCGGGATGAGATAACCGACGGCTGGCCTCTCATCGGCATGGTGAAGGTCACCAACATGGTGACCTCCGACGGGCAGGAGCACCGTCGGCTTCGCAAACTCGTCACCCAGACCTTCACCCCGCGCCGGGTCCAGGCCCTGCGTCCCCGCATCCAGCAGATCGTGGACCATCTGCTGGACGAGTTGCCCTCGCACGCCGGAGCGGACGGCAGCGTCGACCTCCGCAGGCACTTCGCGCACCCCGTGCCGATGCAGGTCATCTGCGAGCTGTTCGGGGTTCCGGCGGACGAGCGTCCTCGTCTTCAGGAGCTGATGGACAACATCTTCCGCTCCGATCTGGCGCCGGAGGACGTCACCGCGAGCCAGCTCGAGCAGTACCAACTGCTGGCCAGGGTGGTCGAGGGGCGCAGGCGCGATCCCGGCGAGGACCTCACCAGCGCGCTGATAGCGGCCCGTGCCGCGGACCCCGACTCGCTGAGCGAGGAGGAGCTGGTCGGGACCCTGCTGCTCATGCTGTCGGCGGGGCAGGAGACCACCCTGAGCCTCATCACCAACGCCGTGCGGGCGCTGCTGACCCACCCCGATCAGCGGGAGATCGCCGTACGCGGGGACGCGGACACCTGGTCGGACGTGGTGGAGGAGACACTGCGCTGGGACGCCCCGATCGGGAACTTCCCCTTCCGTTATCCCCTGGAGGACGTCGAGCTGGCCGGGGTCCGCATCCCGAAGGGTGAGGCGATCATGGCTCCGTTCAGCGCGGTGGGGCGTGACACGGGCCAGCACGGAGAGGACGCCGACCGGTTCGACATCGCCAGGGAGCAGCGCAGGCACCTGGCGTTCAGCAACGGTCCGCACTTCTGTCTGGGCGCGCCGCTGGCCCGGCTGGAGGCGGCGCTGGCTCTGCCCGCGGTGTTCGCGCGGTATCCAGGGATGTCGCTGGCCGTCGATCCCGATGAGCTCGTGGCGGTGCCGTCCCTGTTCTCGAACAGTTCCTCGACCCTGCCGGTTCGGCTCGGCGGCTGAGCCCGTGGGGCCGACGGACCGCGGGTCCGCCGGGCAGGCGGCCGGGGCGGGGCTCAGTGGGCGATGCTGTCGATCAGTTCGCGTGCGCCCTGGCGCAGCAGGGCGACGGCCACGGAGGTGCCGAGGGTGGCGGGGTCCAGGGGGCCGGCCCATTCGTGCGCGTTGAGGATGGTCTTGCCGTCGGGCGTGAACACGCAGGCGCGCAGTGACAGGTCTCCGTTGCGGTGGGCCGTGGCGTACCCGGCGATCGGCGAGTTGCAGTGGCCCTGCAGGACGTGGAGGAACATGCGCTCCGCCGTGGTCTCCCGGTAGGTGCCCGGGTGGCTGAGCGGGCTCACGGCGTCGATGGTCGCCGTGTCGTCCTCACGGCACTGCAGGGCGAGGACACCGGCGCCGATGGGCGGGCACATCGTGTCCGGGGCGAGAATCTCGCTGATCACGTCGGGGCGTCCGATGCGGTGGAGGCCCGCGGCGGCCAGAACGAGGGCGTCGGCCTCCCCCGCGGCGAGTTTCGCCAGTCGCCGGTTGGCGTTCCCACGGAACGGAACGCAGGTCAGGTGGGGGTACGAAGCGGCCAGTTGCGCGGATCTGCGGACGGACGACGTCCCGACGCGGGCGCCGTCGGGGAGCTGGTCGAGCGTAAGCCCGTCGGGGTGGACGAGGGCGTCGCGGATGTCGTCGCGCTCGAGGAAGGCGGCGAACGTCGTGCCGGCGGGCAACGGGCGGTCGGCGGGGATGTCCTTGACGCAGTGGACGGCCAGGTCCGCCTCCCCGGCGAGCAGGGCGGCGTCGACCTCCTTGGTGAAGGCTCCCTTGCCTTCGACCTTCGAGAGGTCGCCCATCCACTTGTCGCCCGTGGTCCTGACGGGAACGACCTCGGTGACGATGGAGGGGCTGTGGGCCGCGAGTTCGGCTTGGACGCGCTCGACCTGGGCCAAGGCCATCGGCGAGTCGCGTGAGACGATGCGAATCAGCTCTGGGGCGGACATGGAACCCACGATAGACCGCCGGGCTTGAGCGGCGATCCACCGACGCGGTTCCGTGCCGTCGCTTCCAGGACGCCGGGTCGGCTACGGGCCGTCACCACATCGTCGATTTCCGGCCGCGTTGGAGCAACGTCGCGTACGCCCCGTACATGGGCCCCTGGCCCACCTGCCGGGGCAACAATAGGTAGTTCATCAGGCAGAGTTGACATACCGTCGGGCAGAAGGGGCCTCATCGGTGGAATCGGACCCGGCGACACGGCTTCGGGACCCGCCCACAGATGGCTGATTCGAACCCCTGCGGCCTTGCCTCACTCCCCCGAGGACTGTCAGCCACCCGGCGAGATCTCTAGCATGACGTCACGGACACCGACTTCACTCTCTTTGAGAACCGCGAGGGCTGGATGAGCAACGGGGATACCTCCATTCCGAAGAACATCGACGTACACGTGCCGAGCGTCGCGCGAATGTACGACTACTACCTGGGTGGCAAGGACAATTACCCGGCCGACCGGGAGGCATCCGAGCAGCTCCTGGTACGTGTGCCCAGCACCAAGGTCCTGGCGGTGAACAACCGCAGGTTCCTGCGCCGCGTCGTGCGTCATCTGGCGTCCGAGTACGGAATCCGTCAGTTCATCGACCATGGATCCGGCCTGCCGACCCAGGACAACGTCCATCAGGTCGCCCAGTCGGTGGACCCCGAGTCCAGGGTCGTCTACATAGACAACGACCCCATTGTCCTGGCGCACGGCAAGGCCATACTCGAGGAGAACGACCGGACCTCGGTCATCCAGGCGGACATGCGGGACACCGAGGGGATCTTCGGCCATCCCGAGGTGAACCGGCTCATCGACCTCGACGAGCCGGTCGCCGCCCTGTTCGTGTCCGTCATGCACTGCATCCCGGACGAGGACGACCCGGCGGATCTGGTGCGCCGGACGGCGGCCCGGCTGGCGCCGGGAAGCTTCCTGGTGGTGTGTCAGCTGGTGAGCGAGGACGCGGCCACCCGCGATTTCGTCACGGACTTCATGGCGAAGAGCACCGGCAACCAATGGGGCCGGGTGCGCCAACAGCACGATGTGCACAGCTTCCTGGAGGGCCTGGAGGTGCTGGAACCCGGACTGGTCGAGGTATCGACCTGGCTGCCCGATTCGGACCTGGCGCCGAAGCAGGAGACCGAGGAGTGGATCGAGTACGGCGGAGTCGGCCGCAAATGGTGAGGTGACGGGCCGTCAGCGACGAGTCGGCTGCCGCGGACGCGCCTGCCCCCCTGGCCATCCCCGTGCCGATGGGTGGGCGCAAGCCGTCGGAGCGGAGCGGTCACACAGTGGGACCGTCGGAGAGCCGGCCGTCCCCGCTGTAGCGCTTGAGCGCCAGCCTCAGCAGGTCCCGGCTCTCGGCGGGGCTCGGCGACTGCGCGCTGAGTGAGTCCAGGATCCACCGGTACTCATCCGTACTCTCCGGCTTGTTCACCGATGTGGCGTTCGTCAGGTGCTCGATGTACGCGACGTCGGGGAGCCCGTCCACCGCGAACCGCAGATAGGTGATGCCGTTCCCCGGAGACGTATGGGCGGTCACCTCGAATGGGGCCACCTGCACGATCACATGGGGCAGTTCCGTCATCTCCAGCAGATGCGCGAGCTGCTCACGCATCACCCGGACGCCGCCCGTCGGGCGCATCAGCACGGCCTCGTCCAACAGGACCCAGAGCTTCGGCGCGTCCCTTCGCTGCAGCAACTGCTGCCGCCTGAGCCTGAGTTCGACGCGACGCTGGGTGATCTCCTCGGATTCGAGGGCATGGCCCGAACGCACCACGGCATAGGCATAGTCGGCGGTCTGCAGGAGCCCAGGGATGTAGTGCGCCTCATAGGTACGGATGGACGCCGCAGCCTCCTCAAGACCGACCAGGGGCTCGAACCAGTCCGGCAGCACGTCGGCGAAATTGCGCCACCAGCCGCGCTGGCCGGCCTTGCGCACCAGGTCGATGAACTCGGCTGTCCTCGCGGGGTCGGCCACGCCGTAGAGCGCGAGAAGGTCGGCGGCGTCGCGCTCCTTGCAGGGAGAGTGCCCTGTCTCCATCCTGCTGATCTTCGCCGTCGAGCACCGGATCCGCTCGGCGGCGGCTTCCGGCGTGATGCCCGCCTCGCCGCGCATCCGTCGCAGCTGCGCGCCCAGAACCAGGCGCAGTGCTGTGGGACTTGCCCCGGTGGCCGGGGTGAGCGTCGGCTTTCGTGAGGGCTGAAGCGGTTCGATGCCGGGCATGCGGACTCCTGAGGGCGGGCGTCGTCACACCAGTGTGCCATCAGGAGTCCCCTCAGGGACCGGCCGATCCGAGAGTGCCGTGTCTTTCGGCCCGACCTGCCGTGGATTCAGCCGGTCATGGTGTCGAAGTCGCCGTCCCTGACGCCCGCGAGGAACGCGCGCACCTCGTCCCGGGTGTACACGAGGGCGGGTCCTTCGGGGTGCCGGGAGTTGCGTACGGCCACCGAGCCGCCGGGCAGGAGCGCCATCTCGACGCAATTCCCACTGGGGTTGCTGTGATGACTCTTCTTCCACTCCACGCCGGTCAGGGAGTTGGCGGGAACGCCGTTGTCGATGTGCTGCATGCGGTCCGTCCTTTCGTTGCGCCGACACCACTTCCTGGTGTGCCACCGGAGCCCGCCACGGGTGAACAGGCCTCCCGTGCCCACACCTCTGGATGCAATTCCGGATGCAATTGCATCAGAAGCGGACGGCGAGATACTAGCGGCCATCCGGCCTCCGTGGCACCACTGGCCAGCGTTCAACTGAAGGTGATCGCACGGACTCCCGCGCTAGAGACCCGCGAGCTCCGTCCAGGCTTCGGCCAGCACCGTGTGGCCGAGCGGGGTGGGGTGGACCCCGTCCCCCGTGATGAGCTCGGCACCGCCGACGGCGCGCGCCGCCTGGTTGAGCAGACCGTCCGCCGCCAGCAGCTCGGCGTCGAACTCCTCGGCCAGCCTGCGGACGACCTGGATCCTGGGGTCGAGGTCCTCGCGCCAGGCCCACTGCTCGTCCTGTACGGGCACGAGGAAGGGCTCGATGAGGATCAGCTGGGCGTCCAGCTCATCCCTGACCTGGGCGAGCATGGTGCGGTAGTCGTTCTCGTACGCCCGCACCGACGTGACGACGCCGGAACAGTAGCGGCGCCAGGTGTCGTTGACACCGATGAGGACGGACACCACGTCCGGCTGGATGTCCAGTGCGTCCTCACGCCAGCGGGCGCGCAGATCCGAGACACCGTCGCCTGCGACGCCCCGGTTGACGAACGTGATGCCGGCGTCGGGCAGCGCGGTCAGCACCCGCTCGGCGGCCATCCTGACGTATCCGTTGCCCAGAGGGCTGTCGGGCTCCACCAGCCGTCCCACATCGGTGATGCTGTCGCCCTGGAACAGGACGGTTGCCGAGCGGTGCAGGCTGATGGTCACGCGGCGCTCCGGGGGTGAGGGGATCCAGGGGACGGACCTGCATCCTGCCCGCCGAGGCCCCGCTCGATCCGGACCGGGGCCACTGGGGCGCCGGCGTGTCCGGGCCGGGGTCAGCGGGCGGCGGCCGGTGCGCGCACCGCGCTGAAGTCGAGGGCGCTCTCCACCTCGAGCAGGGTCTCCTCCGCCACCCGCCGAACCTCGGCCGGAACGTCGCCCTGCTCTTCCACCAGACCGGCGTAGATCGGTGCGTCGGTTGCCTCTGCGAAACTCACGTGAACTGCCCATCCATCGGTTATGCCCGCCAATCAGCGGAAACGGGAGCCGAGTGTACGCGTTCGCCACCGGCCGCTCGGGGGCGGTACCCGGCAAACGGTTCCCCACCCGGGCAGCGGGTGGGGAACCGGGCCTTCTATTCGATCACGAGCTCGACGTCGATGTTGCCGCGCGTGGCCTTGGAGTAGGGGCAGTACGCGTGCGTCGCCTCGACCAGACGCCGGCCCGTCTCCCCCTCCAGCGCCTCGGGCAGCTCGACACGCATGACGACCGCGAGGCCGAAGCCCGAATCGTCCTTGCCGATGGAGACCTCGGCCGTCACGGCCACGTCCTTGGTGTCGACCTTCATCTCGCGGGCGACCGAGCTCATGGCGCTGGCGAAGCACGCGGCATATCCGGCGGCGAAGAGCTGCTCCGGGTTGGTGCCCTCCCCGTTGCCCCCGAGGGCCGGCGGCATGGCGAGCGCGAGGTCGATCCGTCCGTCGGAGCTCACGGCCCGGCCTTCACGGCCGTTGGCGGTGGCGGCAGCGGTGTACAGCGCGTCCATGGGGTGACCTTCTCTCGTACGACGGTGACCGCGACCCGGCCACCCCTTAAGAGTTGCACACAATTCAATTGCACACAACTCAATGATGGGCATCGGGTTACGCTGGAGTCATGACGTCTCCCCCTGCCCCCGGATCGACCGACCTGCCCGACACGGAACTGCTCAGGCTGGACCACCAGGTCTGCTTCTCCCTGCAGGCGGCGTCACGCGCGTTCGGCGGCGTGTACCGGGAGGCGCTCAAGGATCTCGGCCTCACCTACCCGCAGTACCTGGCGATGATGGTCCTGTGGGAGCACGGCCCTCTCCCGGTCAAGACGATCGGTGAGCGGCTGCATCTGGACTCCGGCACGCTGTCGCCGCTGCTGAAGCGGCTGGAATCAGCGGGTCTGGTCAGGCGTGAGCGCAGCCCGGAGGACGAGCGTTCGGTCACGGTCCACCTCACCGACGCCGGAACGGGGCTGCGTGAGCGCGCGCTGCCCGTGCCCCGCGCGATCCTCAAGGCCACGGGGCTGTCGGTCCAGGAGGTACTGGCCCTTCAGGAGACCCTGGGACGGCTCACCGCAGCACTCGGCCGGGCCTGCTGATCGCGCCGGCCGGCCGGCGCCTCCTGGTCCGCCGACAGCGCTCGCAGGAGTTCCGGCGCCGAAATATGATGCAGGGACTATCGCAACGCGAGGCGGCCCATGAACCGGCGTCGAACTCCCCGGTCCGCCAGCGCCGAGGATCTGCTCAGCACTTTGCAGCATCTGACCGCGCGCGCCCGGGAAGAGGTGGAGCTGCATCAGGCCCGCGTCGAGCTGGCTCAGGCCCTGCAGCGCAAGATGCTGCCCGCGACACTGCCCGTCTTCCCCGGGCTGGAGACCGCCGCTCGCTACGCGCCCGCGCGCGACGGGCTGGACATCGGCGGCGACTGGTACGACGGCTTCGTCCTGCCGGACGGGGCTCTCGGCCTGGCCATAGGTGACGTCCAGGGGCACGACGTGGAGGCGGCGGCCTTCATGGGGCAGATCCGGATCGCCATGCGGGCCATCGCCAGCTCGGCCGCCGATCCGGGTGAGGTGATGAGCCGCACCAACGATCTGATCCTCTCCATGGACTCGGATCTCTTCGCCACGTGCTCCTTCCTCCGGCTCGATCCGCGCACCCGTGAGCTGTGGAGCGCCCGCGCGGGGCATGTCGCGTCCGTGTGGGCGACGGCCGACGGCCGCTCAGGTGTGACCGCCGACGCCGGCGGGCTCCCGCTCGGCATAGCGCTGCGGCAGCACTACCCCGTCACCCGGCGCGCTCTGGACGTCACCGGTGCGTTCGTCCTGCTCACCGACGGAGTCATCGAAGGGCCGTCACTCTCGCTCGACGACGGTCTTGACCGGATCAGGCGTCTGGTGAGTGCCCACGCCACCGCCGACGCCGAGGAGCTCGCGGACCGGGTCCTCCGGGCCGCGGGGCTCACGGGCCACGAGGACGACGCGGCCGTGCTCGTTCTGCGCCACGGCGACGCGGCCCCTGGCCCGGGGTGAGGCGGTCCCCGGCCGCGCGTGTCACCAAGGGCCCGCTGTCATGAGCGGTGTCTTATGAGATGCGTGATCCGCAGCGAGCAAACCAGACGCCGGACCGTGATCGTTCTGCAGATGCTGGGCATCGCCGCCGCCTATTACGTCTCCGGACAGCTCGGACTCCTCAGAAAGGTCGAGGTGGAGGGCACGGTCGTCACCCCTCTGTGGCCGCCGTCCGGAATCGCCCTGGCTTCCCTGTTGTATCTGGGGCCACGGATCCTGCCCGGAATCGCGCTCGGGGCGCTGCTCACCGTCACCTCCATGAGCGGCGGGTTCAACCTCTGGGTCCTCGTCATCACGGCGGGCAGCACGCTGGCCCCCCTGTGCTCCTTCCTGGCCCTGCGCGCGGTGGGGTTCCGCCGAGAGCTGGACCGCCTGCGTGACGGGGTCGCCCTGGTCTTCCTGGGAGCCCTGGCCGGTATGGTCATCAGCTCCACGGCGGGCACGGGGGTGCAGTTGCTGAGCGGAGCGCTGTCCGCGAACCGGTTCTGGCCGATCTGGTCGGCCTGGTGGGCGGGGGACGCGATGGGCGTGCTGACGGTCACTCCCCTGCTACTCGTCCTGCGCCGGGCACGCATGCCCCGGAGGGACGACCGGTGGGCGGAGGGGCTGGCACTCGCGGTGGTCGCGTCGGGCGTGACCACGGTCGCGACCAGAAGCCCGTTGTCCATGATCTACCTCCTGTTCCCGGTGCTCGTCTGGGCGGCGCTCCGGTTCCAGCTGGCCGGCAGCGCTCCCTGCGCCCTAGTGATGTCCGTCATGGCCATCGTCGCGGGAACTCAGGGTGCCGGACCGTTCCACGACCACACGGTGCTGGAGGTCATGCTCAACCTGTGCGTGCTGAACGGTTGTGTGGCGCTCACCGCGCTCCTGCTCGCGGCGATCGTGACCGAACACAACAACATCCGCCACGAGACGGAGGTGGCGTGCGAGGAGCTCGCCGCGCTCGTGGAGAAGCTCGCGCCCGGCCCGACGGCGAGCCGCCGGCCCGACGGACCGAGCGGGGCGTTCTAGGCTCCGTCGGGGTGGAGGCCCGGGGCCTCAGTCGGTACGGGGGAAGTGGTCCGCCAGGAAATCGTTGCGGAAGGTGCCGGTGGGGTCGAACCGCTCGGTCAGCCGCTCGAAGTCGCCGTAGTGGCCGTACAGCTCCCGGAGCGCGCCGGGCGGGGTGGTGAAGACCTTGCCCCAGTGGGGCCTGGCGCCGAAGGGGGCGAGCGCCTCCTCGATGGCCCTGAGCGCGGGCGTGACGGCTGCGGTGTCGGGCACCCAGGTGAAGTGGAACGCCACGGAGTCCCGTCCCTGGGCCGGGCTCAGCCACAGGTCGTCGGCGGCCACGGTGCGGATCTCGCCGATCTGCAGCAGCGGCGAGAACTCCTGCCGGATCCGGTCGAGTGCCTCGTAGGCCGCCA
Source organism: Streptomyces sp. NBC_01012 (assembly GCF_045162755.1). NCBI lineage: Bacteria > Bacillati > Actinomycetota > Actinomycetes > Kitasatosporales > Streptomycetaceae > Streptomyces > Streptomyces sp. NBC_01012. The sequence continues at coordinate 42,726 of NZ_CP108688.1, forward strand.
CCGCGTCACGCCGGGCGACGAAGTACTCGGACTGGAGTTCCTCACCGTTGCTGGGGGTGAATTCCAGGCGGAAGTGAGGGAGGCGGGCATGCCAGGGTCCGGGGACGCCCTGCTGCTGCGTGCAGTGCTCCGCGTCGACACCGGGGACGGGGTGCTTCGCGCCCTGCGCGAGCGTCGCTCCGAGCCAGTGCCGCGGGGCGGTCCGGGGGCCGCCGTCCGGGACCCGCTGCTTGAGCCACACCTGGTCGACCGGGCCGCCGTGCCAGCCGGTGAAGAGGCTCACGCTGTAGGCCGCGGACATCACTTCGTCGAACTGGCCGAGCAGCTGCTCCTGCGGGAGCCCTTCGTACACCCACTGCTGGATCTCGAACGCCGGTACGAGGTCCAGGGTCAGCCGGGTCACGACGCCGAGCGCCCCCATCGAGACCACCGCTCCGTCGAATCCGGCGTCGCCCCGCTCCAGCGAGACGATGCCGCCATCGGCGGTGACGAGTTCCAGCGCCCTGACGGCGCCGGGCAGGGAGCGGTTTCCCGGGCCCGAACCGTGGGTGCCTGTGGCGCACGCTCCCGCCACGGAGATGTGGGGCAGGGAGCCGAGGTTGTGCAGGGCGAACCCGCTGCGGTGCAGGGGCCCGGTGAGCTCACCGAAGCGCAGACCGGCGCTCACCGTCGCGGTCCGGGCCTCCTGGTCGATCTCGATGGAGCGGGGCAGGTCCGCGACGGATATCAGGTCGCCGTGTGTATCGGCCACGGTGTTGAAGGAGTGGCCGGTGCCCAGCACCCTGACCGCTGTGCCGGCGGACACGATGTCCTGGAGTTCGGCGACGGAGGCGGGGGCGTGCAGCCGCTTCGCGCCGAAGGTGATGTTGCCCGCCCAGTTCGTCGTGCGAGCGGACGGGGCGTGCGCCGAATGGTCGATCATGTCTCGGGAGCTTACGCCTCGCCCGACCAGGCCTCAGGGCTTGCGCCCCACACCGCTGACGCATCGCTCGGCGGTGTCTGCTGCCCGCCCCTGACCGGGTCGGGACGCCGGTCCGATGTCCTGACGACCCCCGGCTCGACCATCGCGAGCCCGTCGAAGAACGCGGCGATCCGTGCCGGGGGCGCGCAGGTGGCAGGAACTCCAGGAGTGCACTACCTGCTCGGGGGCAAGGACAACTACCCCGCTGACGCCGAAGCCCCGTCAACCGGTGGCTGTCGGTGATCGCTCATGTCGAAACCTCGCACACCGCAGTGGTGACGGGGCAGGGTACGCGCCCGGGGTGTCCCGGAGCGGCTCAGTACGGCAGGGGCCGTCCGGACGGCGTCCTCAGGTCCAGCGGGGGCGGCCCCGCGGGGGGTTGCGGTCGGCGGACGATCTGGATGCGGCCCACGGCCACCACCTCCTCCTGGTAACCCGGTATCTGCCCACCCAGCCGCTCTTCACACGTCGGGGGGCCGTCGGACCCGTACGGACCCCGTGCGGCAGCGCTCGCGGATGCGGAGCCGGCGATCTGCGGTAACCCTGGATACGTGGGGGGACCCGACACGAGGAGGATCCGCCATGTCCGCGCTGGACAAGATCAAGAAGATGCTGAAGGGCCACGAGGACCAGGCCGGCAAGGGCGTCGACAAGGCCGGAGACATGATCGACGAACGGACGCACGGCAAGTACGGCAAGCAGGTCGACGCCGGTCGGGACAAGCTGAAGCAGCAGCTCGGCTCGGACCGCGGCAAGGACGACCCGCCCCGCTCCTGACCGTACGGGCGCGTCGGTCCGCCGTCCGTCCCTCGTCCCGTTCCTGACCCGGTGACCGCGCACGCGGCCACCGGGTCAGGCGCGCTTCACGCGCGGATCTCCCGACGCCTCTCGAGCACATGACCGGTTTCCTGTTATCGTCCCCGCCGCACGGCGTCTCCCGAGTGTGGGAAGTGACGGAACAGGATCCCGGAAGAGTGAGCACAGCATGGGCGAGACACGCGAGACGGCGTTGATCAAGGCCGCGCAGCAGGGCGACCCCGAGGCGCAGGACCGGCTCGTCGCGTCCTACCTGCCGCTGGTCTACAACATCGTCGGCCGGGCGCTGAACGGGCACGCCGATGTCGACGACGTGGTCCAGGACAGTGTGCTGCGCATGCTCCGCGGACTGCCCTCCCTGCGTGACCCGAAGAGTTTCCGGTCCTGGTTCGTGGCCATCACCATGAACGAGATACGCGGGCACTGGCGTCGGCGCAGGACCGGGGAGATATCCGCGGACGGGATGGACGACGCGTACGACGTCGTCGACCCCGCCGCCGACTTCGTCGAACTGACGATCGTCCGGCTCGGCCTGACGGGCCAGCGCCGGGAGGCGGCCGAGGCCACGCGGTGGCTCGACGACGACGACCGGGAGCTGGTGTCGCTCTGGTGGCTGGAGACCGCGGGGGAACTGTCCCGGGCGGAGGTCGCGGGCGCTCTCGATCTGTCTCCCCAGCACACGGCCGTGCGGGTCCAGCGGATGAAGGAGCGGCTGGAGGCCGCCCGGGTGGTGGTACGCGCGCTGGCGGCGGATCCACGCTGTGTCCTGCTCGAGGACCTGACGGCCCGGTGGGACGGGATGCCGTCCGCACTGTGGCGCAAGCGTCTGGCGCGACACGCGCGTGAGTGCACGGTGTGTTCGGGGCACCGGTCGGGTCTTGTCCCCGCGGAGGGCCTGCTGGTGGGGCTGGCGCTGGTTCCCGTGGCGGCGTCCGCCGGTGGCCGGGCGACCGAGTTCCTGCCCACGGCGTCGTCGGCCGGGTCGGGGACGGTCGCCGTGTCCGGCCCCGGCCGCGCCGAGCGCCGTCGGGACGGTGCCAGGAGACGCCGGCGGCGCACCACGGTCGTCGCGGGCCTGGCAGCGGTCGCGGTGCTGGGGGGTGGCGGGACCGCGGTGCATCTGTACACGGATGACGGGGACGAGGACCCGGCGACCGCCGTCGCTCCGCTCACCGGCCCTTCGACGTCGGTGACCACGTCGGCCTCCCCGTCCCTCTCCTCCCCCGCCCCTTCGTCCTCGTCGGCCTCGCCCTCGCCGTCCAGGAGCGCCTCCGCTTCGCCCTCGAAGAGCCGGAGTCCTTCGACCGCTCCCGTGAAGACGCGGAGTCCGCACCCACCGTCCTCCGCGCCCGCTTCCGCCCCCAAGGCCTCTGCCGCCCCGTCGGCGGCCGACGAGGTCATCGGTCTGGTCAACACCGAACGGGCGAAGGAGGGGTGCGCGCCGGTGAGCGACAACAGCCTGCTGGCGAAGGCCGCTTCGGGCCATTCGGCGGACATGGTGGCGCGGGACTACTTCGACCACACCTCTCCGGACGGCACCGATCCCGGTGCGCGTATCACCGCCGCCGGGTACCGGTGGAGCACGTACGGCGAGAACATCGCGAAGGGGCAGCAGTCCGCTGCGGCGGTGATGGACGCCTGGATGAACAGCGAGGGTCACCGGGCGAACATCCTCAACTGTGCGTTCAAGGAGATCGGGATCGGCAGGGTGGACTCACCGGGTGGGCCTGTGTGGACCCAGAACTTCGGCGCCGCGCTGTGACGCCTGGTGACGCCGGCGGTCCAGGGCTCTGTCATGCGGTGGAAACGGACAGGTAGCACAGCCTCCATGTAGGGGATCTACGCTGGGCAGGAGCCCAGGCCGAAGGTGTCCGCCGGCGATGTCGTCCCTATCCCGCGGACAGGAGCACGGTGCCCATGCCTTCCCTTCTTGCCTCTCGGCTCCCTCCCTGGCTCGCCCATGTGCTGCGCGCGCAGCGCGGACCGGTCCCGTGGAACGCGGTGCTGCGTGGAGGGCCGGCCGCCCTGCCGCTGCTCGTGGCGGTGCTCGCCGAGCGGCCGAGCGCCGGGGTCCCCGCCGCGCTCGGAGCGATGCTGGCCGGCATCAACGACCGGCCCGGCAGCCGCCGTGCCTCGGTGGCGAGGCTGGGGTTGCCCGCTCTGGCCGGATCGGCGGGTCTGCTGCTCGGCACGGTGATCGCCGCGGCTGTGGGGGACGGCCGGTCCATGGTCGTTCTGCCGCTCGTGTTCGGGCTGCTGGGTCTGGTCGCGGGAGCGGTCAGCTCGACGGGGCCGGTCGCGTCGGCGTGCGGTACGCAGGTTCTGGTCGCGGTCGTGATCGGCGCGGGCATGCCACTGCCGGAGCCGGGGCCGGTGCGCGCGCTGCTGTTCCTGGCCGGTGCGGGATGGCTCCTCGTGCTCCGTCTGGTTCTGCCCTCGCCGGGGCGGCTCGGCAACGGTCCGTACCGTTTCGACGGGGAGCGGGAGGCGGTCGCCGGGGTGTACGAGGCAGTCGCCCGGCTCCTGGAGGCCACCGGCGGCCCACGGGCACGGGCGGGGCGCGCAGCGCTGAGTGCCGCGCTCGACCAGGCCCAGGATGCTCTTGCGGGCCCGCGGCTGCGGCGTTACGCGAGCTCGGCGGCCGAGCGCCGACTGCACGCCCAGTATGCGGCGGCGTTTCCGCTGGCCGAGGCGGCGACCGCGCTGGCGTGGGCCGGATATCCGTTGCCTGCGAGAATCGTGCAGGGTCCCCGAAGGCTGGCGGCAGCGGTGCGGGCGGGCAGGCCGTGCGGACCGCTGGCCGCTCCTGCCAGGACGGATGCCGGGCTGCGGGCCCTGGACGACGCCCTGCTGCGGGCCGCCGCGGTCTTCGACCGCCCTGCCGGCGTTCCCCCGGGCGGCGGTGCTCGCTCGTACGTGTCCGGCCTGCGCCGGGCGTGGAGCGCCGCGGGGTACGAGTACGGTCTTCGGGTCGCGGTGTGCTGTGCGACGAGTACGGTCCTGGCGCAGTGGTTGCATCATGACCACTGGTACTGGCTGCCGGCGACGACCGTGTTCCTCGTCAAGCCCGATCTCGGGCCGCTGGCCTCGCGGGTGGTGTGCAGGGCGGCGGGCACGGTCGTGGGCGCCGCTGTCTTCGGGGCCGTGATCGTGCAGGTGCCGGGACCCTTCCCGCTGGTCGCGGCGGTGGCGTTGTGCGGCGCTCTTCTGCCGGTGGCGACCCGTCACTTCGCGGTGCAGACGGCGGTGGTCACCGTACTCGTGCTGTCTCTTGTCGTGCTGGGCGGCGAACCGCCCGCCTCCTGGGGACGGGTGGTGGAGTCGCTCCTCGCCTGTGTGACGGTGCTGCTCGTCGGGCACCTGCCGCTGCCGGTTCGGCGGGGCCACGCGGTACGGGCCGCCCTCGACACGGCGGTGGGTGCGGCGCACCGCTATCTGGGGCATGTCCTGGAGGCCCGGGGGGATCACGCCGGAAGGGCGGCCCTGCGCCGGGACGCCTACCGCTCGCTGGCGGTGGCGCGTGCGGCGATCGACCGCTCGGCGGCCGAACTCCCCTCGGTGGCCAGGCACTCGGCCGGCTCCGAGGGCGTCGCGGGCACGCTGGAACAGCTCATCGACACCACGACCGCGTGCGCGGTGCAGTTGGACAGGCCCGCCGCCGAACTCCCCTCGCTCCACGCCGAACTGCTTGCCTCGCATCTCGGCGAGCTCGACCGCGCGTGGGCGGTACCTGCCCGGTGAGGACCTCCGCCTCCGGCGGAGCACGGAGTACCGGCCCGGGTGCCCGGGTCCTGCGCGGGCACCCGGGCCGGGATCAGCGGGAGATCAGCGTCAGGACGGTGCAGGTGCCGCCGACCGTGCCGATCGTCAGGACGCTCAGGGCCAGACAGCGGGCCCTGAGCCGGCCGTAGCGCGCGGTGTACTCGCCGCGGAGTTCCACGGCCCGGCCGGCGATCCGGGTGAGCGTCTCCCGGCAGACCTCCATCCGGTCCGCGGCGTAGACACGTTCGACGTCCTCCCGCTGGGCGGTGGTGAGCCAGGGCAGCGCGTCGGTGAAGCGGCGAGCCTGTCGGCGGGCCTCCTCGATCTCGGCGTTCCAGAGCAGGTAGCCCTCCACCTGAGCCACGCCCCGGGCACTCTCCTTGTCCGGCTTCACGCGGTCCTCCTCTCGACCTGTCGCTCCGGGCTTCTATACCTGCTTGTCCCCGGGGGCCACGGTGGCGGAATCGTGAGGATGGGTGGCGGCTTCCTCGATGGCACGGACCGAGGGGTGGTGCAGGTCGAAAGCGGGGGATTCGGAACGGATCCTCGGCAGAGTCAGGAAATTGTGCCGCGGGGGCGGGCAGGACGTCGCCCATTCCAGCGAGCGACCATAACCCCAGGGGTCGTCGACCTCGATCTTCTTGCCGTACTTGGAGGTTTTCCAGACGTTGTAGAGGAAGGGCAGCATCGACAGGCCGAGCAGGAACGAGGAAATCGAGGAAATCGTGTTGAGGGCGGTGAAACCGTCGGTTGCGAGGTAGTCCGCGTAGCGCCGTGGCATGCCCTCGACACCGAGCCAGTGCTGTACGAGGAAGGTGCCGTGGAAGCCGGTGAACAGCATCCAGAACGCCATCTTGCCGAGCCGCTCGTCGAGCATCTTGCCGGTGAACTTCGGCCACCAGAAGTGGAATCCTGCGAACATCGCGAAGACCACGGTACCGAAGACGACGTAGTGGAAGTGTGCGACCACGAAATACGAGTCGGAGACGTGGAAGTCCATCGGTGGTGACGCCAGGATGACACCGGTCAGACCGCCGAAAAGGAATGTGACCAGGAATCCGATGGACCAGAGCATGGGTGTCTCGAAGGACAACGACCCCTTCCACATCGTGCCGATCCAGTTGAAGAACTTCACACCTGTCGGCACCGCGATGAGGAAGGACATGAAGGAGAAGAAGGGCAACAGCACACCGCCGGTGACGAACATGTGGTGCGCCCACACGGTCACGGAAAGCCCCGCGATGGCAATCGTCGCCGCGACGAGACCGACGTAGCCGAAGATCGGTTTCCTGCTGAAGACGGGAAGGATGTCGGAGACGATTCCGAAAAACGGCAGCGCGATGATGTACACCTCTGGATGCCCGAAGAACCAGAAGAGATGTTGCCAGAGCAATGCGCCGCCGTTGGCGGCTTCGAAGACGTGTGCGCCGAATTTCCTGTCGGCCTCCAGCGCGAAGAGCGCACCGGCCAGGACCGGGAAGGCCAGCAGGACCAGCACGCCGGTCAGCAGGACGTTCCAGGTGAAGATCGGCATACGAAACATCGTCATTCCGGGTGCGCGCATGCAGATGATCGTGGTGAGGAAGTTGACCGACCCGAGGATCGTGCCGAAGCCGTTGAAGGCCAGACCCATGATCCACATGTCGGCGCCCACGCCCGGCGAGTGAATCGCGTCGGTGAGCGGTGAGTAGGCGAACCAGCCGAAGTCGGCCGCGCCCTGCGGGGTGAGGAAGCCGGCCACGGCGATCAGCGAGCCGAAGAGGTACAGCCAGTACGCGAACATGTTCAGCCGCGGGAACGCCACGTCGGGCGCGCCGATCTGCAGCGGCATGATCCAGTTCGCGAACCCGGAGAACAGCGGCGTCGCGAACATCAGCAGCATGATCGTGCCGTGCATCGTGAACGCCTGGTTGAACTGCTCGTTCGAGACGATCTGGTTACCCGGACGAGCCAGCTCGGCGCGCATGACGAGCGCGAGGACACCACCGACGATGAAGAAGGCGAACGAGGTGACCAGGTACATCGTGCCGATGGTCTTGTGGTCGGTGGTGGTCAGCCAGCTGATGACCACGCTCCCCGGCTGCCGACGCCTCACGGGCAGTTCGTCCGGGTAGGTGTCATCGGCTTGCGCCGATACTGAGGGACCCCTCGTCGTCACTGCGGCACTCCTTCGGTCGACGGCCGATTGCGGACTCGGCGACCAGAATGGACTCCCCGCGGCGGTACCGCGGGTCATCTCCGTGCGCACTGCACCGGTGGCTGCCAAAGGGCACTCCACTGGCCGATGGGCATGTTGTCCACGTTGACGGGGGGACGCTGCGCGCTCTCAGGAGCTCTCCGGGCTTTCGGGGCTCTCAGGAGCGCGCCGCTCCCTCAAGCCGTGGCCCAGGCACGCATTTCCTTCCTCGACGAGAAGTCGGCCACGTTCTTGTCGAGTGGATCGTCGGTGTACTGGTGGATGCGCCAGTCGGCCTGGATCCGCGGTGCGCCCGCCTTGCCGTAGTCGGCGATCCAGAGTCCGTCCCCGGCGTACGACGTCGTGTCGTAGTTGAGCCAGAAGGAGCGGTTGCAGTAGAGCAGGACACGGTGATGGGGCCTCAGCTTTTTCACCTCCCGGATGAAGCTGTCCTTCTCCCCGTTGCTCGCGTGTGTCCCCTCGCCCGTCTGTTCCCAGTCGACGGCGAGCAGGTCGCCCTCGCGCTCTGGGGTCTTGTCGAGGAAGTACGCCGCCTGCTCCTTCGTGTTCCCGGGCCAGAGGAAGTGGTAGAAGCCGACGACGCAGTCGGCGTCCCTGGCACGTTTCACCTGGCTCTTCAGTCTCGGATTGACGTAGGAACGGCCCTCTGTCGCCTTGACGAAGACAAAGCTCGAGCCTGCCGTGTCGTAGTCCGTCTGGTAGGCGCTGACATCGACGCCGTGCAGCACAGGCGCCACCTCCAAGTGGGGCATCGCGGTTCCGTTTCTCTCTCCCATACGTGCCCACCCGGAGCTCTCCCATCCGTCGCCCGGGCGGTGAACCGATCCGGCGCGCCCGGAATAGTGGCTGTACCCCGGGGGTTGGTGATCCGGCGAGACCCTTTCACTTCAGGCACTCGGTATCGGAAGGTCGGATTCATGAAGATCGGCATCATCGGGGCAGGCAACATCGGCGGGAATCTCACCCGGCGGCTCACCGCGCTCGGCCATGACGTCTCCGTCGCCAATTCACGCGGCCCGGAGACTCTCGCGGCCCTCGCCGCCGAAACGGGTGCTGTGCCGGTCACGTCGGCCGAGGCGGCACGGGGAGCGCGGATCGTCGTGGTGACCGTCCCGCTCAAGCGCGTCCCGGACCTGCCGTCGGGCTTCCTCGACGGAGCGGCGGACGATGTCGCGGTCATCGACACGGGCAACTACTACCCGCAGCAGCGTGACGGACGTATCGCCGCTGTCGAGGACGGGCTCACGGAGAGCCGGTGGACCGAGCAGCAGATCGGCCATCCGGTGATCAAGGCGTTCAACGGCACGTACGCCCAGGACATCCTCGACAAGGGGCAGCCCCAGGGAACTCCTGGCCGGCAGGCGCTGCCGGTCGCGGGTGACGACCCGGCGGCCAAGCGGACGGTCCGCGATCTGATCGACCAGCTGGGCTTCGACACCGTCGACGCGGGCGGCATCGAGGAGTCCTGGCGCCAGCAGCCGGGCACGCCCGTGTACGGGAACCGGGGCGACGCCGAAGCCATCGCGAAGGCACTGGCCGACGCGTCCCCGGAGCGCACCGCCGAGTGGCGCGCCTGACGATCGCTGCGCCGGTGCGGCGCCGCGCACCGATCGGGGGACGGTGCGCGGCGTTCTGTCCCGGGCTCAGCTCCCGGCGGGCAGGCTGTCCATGAACGAACTGACCGAGAACACGGCCCGCCCGGGGCCCGCGGGGCCGTAACCGGGCGGTGAGGAGAGGCCGTACTCCTCCATGGTCGAGCGATAGGCGTCGAGCAGCCTGATGTGGTATTCGAGGGGTGCGCCGTCGGGATTGGTCTTTCCCAGCGGTGTCGTGGGCTCGGGGCACCAGGTGGTGAAGCGCGGGGTGATGCCGTGCGACATGAAGAAGCGAAGGCCTTCGGTGGTCGAGGCGATGGCTTCGTCGACGGTCGTGAAGCCGAAGGGTTCGGCCATCTCCACGCCGGCGACGAAGTTGGGAATCACGTTCCGCGCGCCGAAGACGTCGGCGGAGTCGAGGATGCGGCGGTGCCATTCGTCGCGGCCGACATAGCGTTCCTTGCCCGGGCAGTACAGCTCGAACAGACGCCGGTCCCACACCTCGTAGTTGGGGTGGTAGATCTGCACGCCGTAGTCGTGGAAGCGCTGGACGTCTGCCTTGGGGAGCGCCTGGGCGACGACCTTGCCGGTCCAGCGGCCGGGGAAGCGCTCCTCGATCGCCTTGGCGTACTGCCCGTAGAAGTCGGCCTCGTCACGCCCCTGGATGTGGGAGGTGATGGCACCGCCGGTGAGCGTGTAGGCGGTGGTCGTCCGCGCGGTGTCGTGGCGGTCGATGATCGCGAGGGCTTCGAGCACCTCCTCGACGTCCTTCACTCCGGTGTAGGGGCGGCCTGCCGCCTTGTGCTGGCGCCAGTTGTGGTTGATGTCGCAGTACTGGCACTCCTCCTTGGCGCCGAAGTACTGGCAGACCCTGAAGACCGTGAGATAGATCAGATAGCCCCACTGGATGGTGGGCGCCACCTCCATGACGGACTTTCCGTTGGCCAGCGTGTGCCGGTAGTAGTCCGGCATCGGCGGCAGGCCGACGTCGGAGATGCGGACGTTGTCGAGATAGAGCCCGAGGACGCCGTCGGGTCCGGCCGCGACGCGGTACGGCGAGGCGGGATTGACCCGTACCGACACCACCGTGCGGCGGAGGTCGTAGGGGCCGCCGGTGAGCACGATCTCCTCGGGCGGGCGGCGCAGTGCGGCGGCTCCCAGTTCGGGCAGGGTGCTGTGGTCGAAGGAGAAGATGAAGTAGGACTTGGGTTTGATGTCCCCGTGCTCGTTGTCGCTGAGTGCGGAGTCGTCGAACGCCATGCCGCCGCGCAGCAGGTCCTCCTTGAGGACGGCCTCTCTCGGTACATGGGGGAATCGCTCCATGAGCTGCTCCACCAGACGTGTCCGGTCGCCGGTGACGGTGGTGCGGGTGGGGCCGGGTTTGCTGGGGCTTGACATGTGCGGGCTCCTCGGGTCCGGTGTTCTGGACGCTGTTGCGTGTAGGCCACACTGTCCAACGAATCAGCACCACCAAGTGTTCGCAGTTGATCCGTCCGGCTCACCCGAGATGCCCGGCCGGCCCAGGACGAGGAGTACCTCCCATGCCCCGCACCATGTCCGTGTCGGACAGCATCCTGATCCGGGCGGCACCGTCCACGGTGTACGAACAGCTGAGCGACCCTACGGCGATGGGACGTTGGAGTCCGGAGAACCGGGGCGCCCGGGTCGTCGGGGAGCGACGGGGAGCGCATGTCGGCATGGTCTTCGAGGGCCGCAACAAGCGTGGCTCGTTCCGTTGGACGACCAGGTGCACGGTGACGGCGGCCGACCCGGGCGAGCGGTTCGCCTTCCGCGTGCACGCGATCGGGTTGCGGCGTCCGCGGCTGTCGGGCGCCATCGCACTGTGGGAGTACCGCTTCGAGCCGGTCGACGGCCTCACCCGGGTCACGGAGACCTGGACCGACAACCGGAGGGCCTGGCCCGACTTCCTGGCCGACGCCTTCGACCGGGTGGCGACGCGTGGGCACACGTTCGCGGAATTCCAGCGGGGAAACATCCGTACGACGTTGGAGCGCCTCAAGGCCGCGATGGAGCAGGACCGTCCGCAGGCGTCGGGCCGGGACGTGTGAGCGTGGGCCTGGCGAGTACCTCCGTAGGGCGTTGAGACCGAGGACGTTCCGGAGAAATACTCGGTGCCGTTCGGACCGGTGAACGTGCAGACTCACCCCCATGACGGACATGCGCGCATTCCGGGACGCCGTCGGCCACTGGGCGGCCGGCGGGCCCCAGGCACCGGCGAGTGATCTGGCTGCCCGACTGGGGGTGCGGACGGCGGTGCTGCTCGAAGGGGCGAGCGATCTCGCGGCGGTCGAGACGCTGGCCGCACGGCGTGGCCTGGACCTCGCGGCGGAAGGGGTGTGCGTCGTGGCGATGGGCGGAGCCATGAGTATCGGCCGCTACGCCGCGCTGCTCGGGCCGCCCGGTCTCGGACTGCGGCTGAGGGGGCTGTGCGACGAGGGTGAACAGCGCTTCTACGACCGCGGTCTGCGACGCGCCGGCGCTTCGCAGCAGGGTTTCTTCGTCTGTGTGGCGGACCTGGAGGACGAACTCATCCGTGCGCTGGGCACCGCGCGGGCCGAGGAAGTGGTCAGGGCCGAGGGCGACCTGCGTGCCTGGCAGACCTTCCTGTGCCAGCCCTCGCAGCACGGCAGGGCACGGGAACAGCAGCTGCGGCGCTTCCTCGGCACGAAGAAGGGCCGCAAGATCCGCTACGGCCGTCTGCTGGTGGAGGCACTCGGCCCCGGCGAGATGCCGGCCCCTCTCGACGGCCTCGTCACGGGCCTGTGAGACGTTCAGGCGGTGGGGAGGCGGTCCGCCGACCAGTGCGAAGGCCGGGTCAGGGAGTCCGGCAGCTTCGTGGCCGCATTGCCCTTCGCCGCGTTCAGCTGGGCCTGGGTGAGGAAGAGGGCACCGGTGAGGTCCGCGTCGGAGAGGTCGGCGTCACGGAAGTCGGCACCGATGAGCTCAGCACGGCGCAGGTCGGCTCCGCGCAGGTCGGCCGCGATGAGGTACGCCCCTCGGAGTTCCGCCCCGCGCAGGTCGGCGCCTGTGAGCCGGGCTCCGATGAGATCGGCACCCCGCCGGCTGCGCTTCCCACGCCGGGCGACGCCGGCGCGTTCCAGCTCCCCGGCGCGCAGCAGCAGCGCCGCGACCCGGTCGCGGTGCTCCGACACGTCCAGCTCCGCCAGATCCTCTGCGGGAAGCCGGGTGAGCCGTTCGGTCGCGTCGAGGGAGGCCCGGAGCTCGGCGTGCAGGCTCACCGCGGCCGGCAACGTGAGAGCTTCGGTCAGATACCACAGCAGTTCGTGCAGCTGCCTCATCACGGGGAAGACCCTGAACATCTGGCGGGCGATGTCCGGGGACGTCCGCCAGTCCTGGCCGGCGTACGTCTCCTGGGAGACCTTCTGGCCCGCGCCGAAACAGTCGTAGACCGTGCAGCCCGAGAAGCCCTCGCGCCTCAGCCGGGTGTGTATACCGCAGCGGAAGTCCTCCGCAAGGTTGGGGCAGGGGGTCCCCGCGTCCTTGTTGATCGCGAAGTCCGCCGAGGCGGTCAGCGTCAGCGCGACGCAGCAGAGCCCGAAGCAGCTCGCACAGTCGGCGCGCAGGGCCGTGCGCTCGCTGACGGGCGGGCCTGTCGGGTCGTCGGACATGCGCGTGGTTCCTCCGGTGTGCGGTCTGCGCCGAGTTTACGGGCACCGGCGGATGGGGCGGCACGGCCTCTGTCAGTCGGTGGCCGCACACTTGGCGACAGGGCTCGAAACCGGCGAGGGGACAGGACATGAGCGCGTCGCAGCGGCGGGAGAGCGGGTTCGAGCCCGCGACCGGGGACGGCCCCGAGGCGCACGAGGCCTCGGACGGGCGGGCCTCGGAGGTGCGGACCGCAGAGGTGCGGGCGGCTTTCGAGGGGATGCTTCAGATCAGGCGGCTGACCGGTGCGGGGCGTCCGGATCCCGAAGGCGTACCGGCGCCCTGGGAGCTGCACCGGCCGCTGCGGGCCGTGGCGTTGGCACTGGAGGCCGGCGGTATACCCGCGTCGTCGGTCGCGCCGTCCGGGGCGAGGGCGGCCACGGGGTATCGCGTGTGCGAGGGCGAGGCGCCGGGCTCGGTGCGGGTCGAGTGGACGGGTCCGCCCGGCAGTGGCGCGGCGCACGACGAGGAGGAGGCATTGGCCGGGTGTGCCTCGGTGCTGCGGCGGCTGGGGTGGACGGCCCTGCTGTACCGCGGGCCCCGCAGGCGACGCTTCCTCGAGGTCGAGCCGCCGTCAGGGGCCCGGCCCTGAGCGCCGTTGTCCGTCGCGCGCGAGGGCGTTGTCAGACCCATGGGGGATGCTTGACGGTCCGACACCTCTGACCGGGAGATGCTGAGATGCACCAAGCCGAAATCGCCGCGGCCCAGGCGTACGTCCGTCTACTGGCCGCGACGCGCGCCGCGCTCGCCGACCCGGCCGAAGCCCCTCTGTACATGCCCTTGCTCGCCTCCCCGATCGAGGAGGCCGACGAGGCACTGAAAAGCGCGGGCCTCGCGGGGAACGAGGACCGGCTGTTCACGCTCGTACGGAAGCTCCAGCCGAGTCTGACCGGGTCCGGGCGCTGACCGTTTCCGGATGACGGTGGGTGCCCGCTCCCGGGAGGGGCGGGCACACCTCCTTGAGAGCTGCCGCTCCGGGGCTCGATGAATTGATTCAAATCGAGAAGAAAGCTGACCAGCCGCTTGACTGTGTCTGCCCACAAACCTAGCGTACGTTCCGGATGAAACGATTCACATCCCGATCCTCATCGGTCGCCAGGTGACTCTGCTTACGAGGTGTTCATGTCTGATGTGTCGGCCGTCAAGGCAGCTCTGAAGTCTCAGGTCATCGAGACGCCCTCCTGGGGCTACGGCAATTCGGGGACCCGTTTCAAGGTCTTCGCCCAGCCCGGCGTCCCGCGCGACCCGTTCGAAAAACTGGCGGACGCCGCACAGGTGCACGCGGCCACCGGGGTCGCCCCGAAGGTCTCGCTGCACATTCCGTGGGACCGGGTGGACGACTACGCGGCGCTGACCCGGTACGCCGAGGGGCTCGGGCTGCGGATCGGCGCGATCAACTCCAATGTCTTCCAGGACGACGACTTCAAGCTGGGCTCGGTCACCCACCCGGACCCGAAGGTCCGCCGCAAGGCCACCGATCATCTGCTCGAATGCGTCGACATCATGGACGCCACCGGCTCACCCGACCTCAAGCTGTGGTTCTCGGACGGCACCAACTATCCGGGCCAGGACGACATGGCGAGCCGCCAGGACCGCCTGTCCGAGGCGCTCGCCGAGGTCTACGAGCGGCTCGGCGACGACCAGCGGATGCTGTTGGAGTACAAGCTCTTCGAGCCCGCGTTCTACACCACGGACGTCCCGGACTGGGGCACCTCCTACGCCCACTGCCTCAAGCTCGGGCCCAAGGCACAGGTCGTCGTCGACACCGGGCATCACGCACCGGGCACCAACATCGAGTTCATCGTGGCCTTCCTGCTGCGGGAGGGAAAGCTCGGCGCGTTCGACTTCAACTCCCGCTTCTACGCGGACGACGACCTGATGGCAGGCGCCGCCGACCCCTTCCAGCTCTTCCGCATCATGCACGAGGTCGTCAAGAACGGTGGGCTCGCCCCCGAGACCAACGTCAACTTCATGCTCGACCAGTGCCACAACATCGAGGCCAAGATCCCGGCCGTGGTCCGGTCGGTCACCAATGTCCAGGAGGCCACGGCCAAGGCGCTGCTGATCGATGCCGAGGCGCTGGCCGCCGCGCAGCGGTCCGGGGATGTCCTCGCCTCCAACGGCGTGTTCATGGACGCGTTCAACACGGACGTACGGCCGCTGCTCGCCGAGGTCCGCGAGGAGCTGGGCCTGGCCCGCGACCCGTTCGCGGCCTACCTCGCCTCCGGCAACCAGGAGCGCATCGCCGCCGACCGTGTCGGGGGCACGCAGGCGGGCTGGGGCGCCTGAGTCCCGCCCTCTCCCCCGCCCTTCTACGCCCGGCCGTCGCCGTGTCCGTACCCGCCCCACTCTTCTCGAAGGAACCCTCATGACGTCCGCGACGCACGCCGAGGTCGCCGCGCTCCTGGAGCGCGCCCACCGGATCGGGTCCGACCCGCGCAACACCAACTACGCCGGTGGCAACGCCTCGGCCAAGGCGGCGGAGACCGACCCGGTCACCGGTGGCGAAGCAGAACTGCTCTGGGTCAAGGGCTCGGGCGGCGACCTCGGGACGCTGACCGAGGCGGGGCTCGCCGTGCTCCGGCTGGACCGGGTGCGTGCGCTCAAGGACGTGTACCCGGGGGTGGAGCGCGAGGACGAGATGGTCTCGGCGTTCGACTACTGCCTGCATGGAAAGGGTGGAGCGGCCCCGTCGATCGACACCGCTATGCACGCGCTGGTCGAGGCCGCGCACGTCGACCATCTGCACCCGGACTCCGGGATCGCCCTGGCGTGCGCGGCCGACGGCGAGAAGCTGACCGCCGAGTGCTTCGGTGACAAGGTCGCGTGGGTGGGGTGGCGTCGGCCCGGATTCCAGCTGGGTCTGGACATCGCGGCGGTGAAGGAGGCCAGTCCGCAGGCGGTCGGTGTCGTCCTGGGCGGTCACGGCATCACGGCCTGGGGCGCCACCTCCGAGGAGTGCGAACGCAACGCACTGTGGATGATCCGTACGGCCGAGACGTTCCTGGAGGAACACGGCAGGGCCGAGCCGTTCGGACCCGTACTCCCCGGCCGGGGGGCCCTGGACGAGGAGGCGCGCCGGGAGCGGGCGGCGGCCCTCGCCCCGGTGATCCGCGGGCTGGCGTCCACCGACCGCCCGCAGGTCGGGCACTTCACCGACGCGCCCCCTGTGCTGGATTTCCTCGCACGGGCCGAGCACCCACGTCTCGCCGCTCTCGGCACGTCGTGCCCTGACCACTTCCTCCGTACGAAGGTGCGCCCGCTGGTCCTCGATCTGCCCGCCGGTGCGCCGCTGGAGGACGCGGTGGCCCGGCTCGGGGTGCTGCACGAGGAGTACAGGACGGCGTATCGCGCGTACTACGAGCGCCACGCGGCGCCGGACTCGCCGGCGATGCGCGGGGCGGACCCGGCGATCGTGCTGGTGCCCGGTGTCGGCATGTTCTCGTTCGGCAAGGACAAGCAGACCGCCCGGGTCGCCGGGGAGTTCTACCTCAACGCCATCAATGTGATGCGGGGCGCCGAGGCCGTTTCCACGTATGCGCCGATCGAGGAGTCCGAGAAGTTCCGCATCGAGTACTGGGAACTGGAGGAGGCCAAGCTCCGCCGGATGCCGAAGCCGAAGGCGCTGGCCACCCGGGTCGCACTCGTCACCGGTGCGGGGTCGGGCATCGGCAAGGCCATCGCCCACCGGCTCGTCGGCGAGGGCGCCTGTGTGGTCGTCGCGGATCTGAACGCCGAGAGCGCGGCGGCTGTCGCCGAGGAGCTCGGAGGCCCGGACAAGGCCGTCGCGGTGACCGTGGATGTCACGTCCGAGGAGCAGATCGCCGCTGCGTTCAAGGCCGCCGCGCTCACTTTCGGCGGTGTGGACCTGGTCGTGAACAACGCGGGCATCTCCATCTCCAAGCCGCTGCTGGAGACCACGGCCCAGGACTGGGATCTGCAGCACGGCATCATGGCGCGCGGCTCGTTCCTGGTGTCCCGTGAGGCGGCGCAGGTGATGCGGGCCCAGGGTCTCGGCGGCGACATCGTCTACATCGCGTCCAAGAACGCGGTGTTCGCGGGCCCGAACAACATCGCGTACTCGGCCACCAAGGCCGACCAGGCGCACCAGGTACGCCTGCTGGCCGCCGAGCTGGGAGAGCACGGCATCCGGGTCAACGGGGTCAACCCGGACGGGGTGGTGCGTGGTTCCGGAATCTTCGCGGCGGGCTGGGGGGCTCAGCGCGCGGCGACCTACGGGATCGAGGAGGAGAAGCTCGGCGAGTTCTACGCCCAGCGCACGATCCTCAAGCGGGAGGTCCTCCCGGAGCATGTCGCGAACGCCGTCTTCGCGCTGACGGGCGGCGATCTCACCCACACCACCGGCCTGCACATCCCCGTCGACGCCGGTGTGGCGGCGGCGTTCCTGCGCTGACCCCGTGCCACCGTGCCGCGCCCCGGTGCCGCCGTGTGCGTGCCGGGGCGCGGGCTTCACCCTGATCGGATGAGATTCTCCATGTCTGCGACTTCACGGCACGACCCGGTGTTCGCCGCGGTGGACCTGGGCGCCACCAGTGGTCGGGTGATCACCGGAAGGGTCGGTCCCGGCGACCTCGAACTGACCGAGGCGCACCGCTTCGCCAATACGCCCGTCCTGCTCCCCGACGGGCTGCACTGGGACGTACTCGCCCTGTACCAGGGCATGCTGGAGGGGTTGCGGGCGGCGGCACGGCGCGGTCCCGTGGCGTCGGTGGGCATCGACACCTGGGCGGTGGACTACGGCCTTCTGGACGCGGACGGGTCGCTCCTCGGCCTCCCGTTCCACTACCGCGACGGGCGTAACACCGCCGCCGCGGAGGAGGTCATGGCCCGTTTCGACGCACAGGAGCTGTACGACGTCGGCGGGCTGCAGCATCTCCCGTTCAACACCGTCTTCCAGTTGGCCGCCCACCGTTCGTCGGCTCAGTGGCCGGCGGCCCGGACGCTGCTGCTGATGCCCGATCTGCTGGTGTACTGGCTGACGGGTTCGGTGGGTGCGGAAGTGACCAACGCGTCGACGACCGCTCTGTTCGACGCGCGGACCGGCCGATGGTCCGATGCCCTGATCGGGCGGCTGGGTCTGGAGCGTTCACTCTTCCCCGCGTTGCGGGAACCGGGCGGTCGGGCGGGGACTCTGCTTCCGCACGTGGCGGAGTTCACCGGTCTGCCTGCGGACACGCCGGTGACGACCGTCGCTTCGCACGACACGGCGTCGGCGGTGGCCGCGGTCCCGGCCACCGATCCGGGATGCGCCTATGTGTCCTGCGGCACCTGGTCGTTGGCCGGCCTCGAACTCGACGCACCCGTGCTGACCGAGGAGTCCAGGGCCGCGAACTTCACCAATGAACGCGGTGTGGACGGCACGGTGCGCTATCTCCGCAACATCATGGGGATGTGGCTGCTGGAGGAGTGCCGTCGTACGTGGGAGCGCGAGGGTACGCCGACGAGCCTCGCGGCTCTCCTCGCCGAGGCGGAGCGTGCCCGGCCGTTCGCCGCGGTGATCGATCCGGACGACCCGGCCTTCCTGGCCCCCGGCGACATGCCGGCGCGGATCCGCGCCGCGCTCTCCCGGACCGGGCAGGCGACGCCCGACGGTCCCGGCGGGTATGTGCGGTGCGTGTTGGAGAGCCTGGCGCTGGCCCACCGCAGGACGCTGCGCGAGGCCGCGGAGCTGGCCGGGCGCGAGCTGACGCGCATCCATCTCGTGGGCGGCGGCTCGCGCAACGAGCTGCTGTGTCAGTGGACCGCGGACGCCTCCGGTCTGCCGGTCACCGCGGGGCCCGCCGAGGCCACGGCTCTCGGTAATGTGCTGCTCCAGGCGCGGGCCCACGGCCTCGTGGGCGGGCTGACGGACATGCGGAGGCTGGTCGCCCGCACACAGGACCTGCGCCACTACACCCCGCGGGGGGACCCGGGGGCGTGGGACCGTGCGGCGGACCGGCTGACGGGACGCGGTTGAGCGCGGAGGTCAGATCGAGGTCAGGCCCAGTTCCTGGGCTCCGAGCGGCTCGAAGTAGCGGGCGACGTCGGCGGCGGTGACGTCGCCGGGGTCGGCGGGGCTCCAGCGCGGGGTGCGGTCCTTGTCGATGATCCGGGCGCGGACGCCCTCGACCAGGTCATGCCCGTCGAACGCCCGGCAGGAGACACGGAACTCCTGGTCGAGAGCAGCTTCGAGGGTGCCGAGCCGCCCCGCACGGCGCACGGCGGACAGAGTGACCTTGAGCGCGGTGGGTGATGCGGTGAGGAGATCATCGGCGGTCTCCTTCGCGGCGGGCAGTCCGCTGTTCGCCAGCCGGTCGATGATCTCCTCGACGGTGTCGGCGGCGTAGCAGTCGTCGATCCATGCGCGATGGGCTGCCAGCTCCCCCTCCGGTGCTTCGGTCGCGTACTGCCGCACGGTGTCCGTGATCTCGGCGGGTGTCGTACAGGGGGCGAGCGCGGTGGTGAGGTCGGCGAGGCGGTGGGACGGGACGAAGTGGTCGGCGAGTCCGCACAGGATGGCGTCGGCCGCGCCGACGGCACGGCCGGTGAGTGCGAGGTGGGTGCCGAGGCGGCCCGGCGCCCCGGCCAGCAGGTGGGTGCCCCCGACGTCGGGAACGAAGCCGATTCCGGTCTCGGGCATCGCGACGCGTGAGCGCTCGGTGACGACACGCACGTCCCCGTGCGCCGATACGCCGACCCCGCCGCCCATCACGATGCCGTCCATGAGCGCCACGTACGGTTTGGGGAACCGCCCGATGTGGGCGTTGAGGCGGTACTCGTCGCGCCAGAAGTCCACGGAGGCGCGGCGGCCCGCACGGGCGTCCTCGTAGATCGAGCGGATGTCACCGCCTGCGCAGAGGCCGCGCTCACCCGCGCCGCTGATGACGACCGCGGTGACCCCGTCGTCGTCCGCCGCACCGGTGAGCGCCTCGTCGATTGCGCGCACCATGGTGTGTGTGAGGGCGTTCAGGGCCCGAGGGCGGTTGAGGGCGATGTGCAGGATGCGGCCCTCGGTGTGCAGCAGGACGGGCTCGTCGTCATTCATGTGTGCGCTCCGGTCAGCCGTGGACGATCTCTGCGTGCCATTCTGCGACGGCCCTGCCGGGGCCCTGTCGCCGGGTCTCCCGTGTACCGCTGTGGCACTCCGCCATCGCAGGCTCGACAATTGGGACTCACGGGCGGCGACGTCCAGCAGCCCCGCCGGACGACCTCCGGAGCAGGTATGACGGAGCAGGTATGACCGACCCTTCCTGGCGAGCGGACGACGACTCGGCGTCGCGGCTCCTGTCCGAACGGCATCACGCGGACGGGACCGCCATCGCGGAGCGCCTCGCCATGAACCGCACCGGCAGCTTCGAATGGGATCTGGACGCCCGGACGCTGGATATCGACGAGGCGGGGCTGCTGGTGTTCGGCCTGGATCCCGAGACGTTCGACGCCCGGCCGGGGGTGGTGCTCGAACGTCTGGACGAACCTGATCGTGCGCGTCTGGACGTCACGATCGATGGGGCGATCTCCGGCGGGAGCAGTTCCTACAGCGTTCACTTCCAGGTTCCCCTGGAGGACGGGACCCGCCAGTGGACACACGTCCAGGCAAGGATCCTGCGGTCGGCCGACGGCCGGGCACACCGTGTCATCGGCGTGGTGCGGGACGCGACGGCCGAGGTCACCCATTCGGCCTTCGTGCTGGATCTGGAAAAACGGCGCCGCCGCCAGACGAGCATCGTCGAGCGCACCACCGCCGCGATGTCACGCGCGGTGACCGTGGACGACGTCACCGCCGCGCTCACCGGCCCTGGCGGTCTGGTGGGGATCGGTGCGGACGGACTGGCGCTCGGTCTGGTGGAGAACTCCACACTCAAGATCATCGCGCTGAGCGGTGAGTCGGTGGAGGTGCTCCAGGGCCTGGGCTCCGGACAGCTCGACGCGACGCTTCCCCTCGGGGACACCGTCCTCAGCGGGCGCCCCCGGTTCATCACCTCGCTCGGTTCCCTCATCCGGCGCTATCCCGCGCTCGAACCTCACATCGGCGAGCTGAACTTCCAGGCGGTCGCCTATCTTCCGCTGATAGCGCAGGCCCGCTCCCTGGGCGGACTCGCCCTCTTCTACCGTCAACGCACCGCGTTCAGCGCGGACGAGAGAAACCTTTCTCTGGGGCTGGCCGCCATCGTGGCCCAGTCCCTGCAGCGGGCGATCCTCTTCGACGAGGAGCGCGAGTTCGCCACCGGGCTCCAGTCGGCGATGCTTCCGCGGCGGATCCAGGAGATCGAGGGTGGCGAGATCGCGGTCCGCTACCACACGGCGTGGAGCGGGCGCGAGGTCGGCGGCGACTGGTACGACGTGATCACGCTCCCCCGGGGCCGGATCGGTGTCGTGGTGGGCGATGTGCAGGGACACGACACGCATGCCGCGGCGATCATGGGCCAGCTGCGCATCGCGCTGCGCGCCTACGCGGCCGAGGGGCATCCTCCGGCGACAGTGCTGGCGCGGGCCTCCCGCTTCCTCGCCGAGCTCGACACCGACCGGTTCGCGACGTCGACGTACGCACAGGTGGATCTCGCCACGGGGGCGGTGCGTGTGACGCGTGCCGGACACTTCGGGCCGCTGATCAGGCACACCGACGGGCGGGTCGGGGTTCCTCAGGTGCGTGGCGGTCTGCCGCTGGGGATCTCCACGGACTTCCGGGACGAGGAGTACCCGGAGACCCGTCTCGATCTGGTGCCGGGTGAGACCCTCGTCCTGTACACCGACGGGCTGGTCGAGGAGCCGGGAGCCGATGTCGATGTGGGGGTCGCGGCCTTGATCCACGAGGTGAGCGGCGGGCCCGACGGTGCTGAGGCGCTGGCCGATCATCTGTCGGACCGGCTGTGGGAGCGGTGGGGGTCGGGCGACGACGTGGCGCTGCTGGTGCTGCGGCGCAGCCCTGATCTCGGATCTCCGCGTGCTCCCCGGCTGCACCAGTACATCCATCAGGCGGATCCACAGGGGCTGTCGGAGGCCAGGTCCATCGTGCGTCAGGCACTGACGGACTGGGATCTCGCCGACCTGGCGGACGACGCGGAGCTGGTCACCGGTGAGTTGCTGGTCAATGTGCTGCTGCACACGGAGGGCGGGGCTGTGCTGACTCTCGAGGTGCTGCCGGAGCCCGTTCGGCGCATCAGGCTGTCGGTGCAGGACCGCTCCAGCGTCTGGCCGCGACGCCGCACTCCGGGCGAGACATCGACCTCGGGGCGTGGCTTGCTGCTTCTCGACGCGGTCTCCGTGCGCTGGGGCATCGAGCCCAGGGGCGAGGGCAAGGCCGTATGGTGCGAGATCGGCCCCTCAGCCGACCGCGGCCGACGGCCGACGGCTGCCGGCTGACCGGTTGGCGGCCGGCCGGCTGACGGCGTCCCGTCCTGGAACGCGGCAGGGGCGTACCGCACCGAAGTCGATGCGGTACGCCCCTCACCCGGCGCGCCGGTGTACTGCCACCGCCGCGCCGGGATGCCGTGAGCGCGTCAGTGCTGCGCGGTGCGGCGCTTCCGGACGGACCACAGGATGCCGCCACCCGCGAGCAGGACCGCGGCAGCGGCTCCGCCGATCACGGGCGTGGCGGACGACGAACCGGTCTCGGCCAGGTCGGGCCCACTGCTGCTCGGCTCCGCGGGGGCGGGCGCGGCCTCAGAAGGGGTCTCGCTCGGCGCGGGGGTCTCCGAGGCCGGCGGCTCCGTGCTCGGGGTCTCCGAAGGCGTCGCCTCGGTCGGGGTGGGCGACGGGGTGTCGTCCTCACACACCGGAGCGGTCTTCGTGTCGTCGACGGAGTACTTGTCGTCGTCCCCGGCCTTGACGACGAGGCGGACGGTCAGCTCCTTGTCGTGCTTCGGGAGCTGCAGCGGCGTCTTCGTGCTGAAGTCCCGGCCGAACTGGGTCGTGGCAAGCAGATCGTCGCCGCCCACGACGGACACGGTCACCTCATTGGTGGCGTTGCCCGAGTAGGCCGTCAGGTTGAGCGTCACGTCGGAGCAGGTCACGGCCCAGGTGGGGGTGTGAGCTGCGGCCGGACTTGCGGAGAGGACCCCGCCGGCCAGGCCGACTACCGCGGCGGCCGCGAATGCTCCCGCGCCGCGCCACGATCTCCTGCGTATGGTCATGGATTCTTCCTCCATATGAGTTCCCCGCTGGGATGGCGGTGGGGCGCACAGTACTGCCCCGCGTCCCAGCGGTCGCACTCGCCCCATGGTTGAGCGATGTGTCAACCCGTCCTACATCACCGCTACTTGGGACATGACGGACAGTGCAGGATGGCCGGAAGTAACTGTGCTCACCGGTGCCGCGACGGCCTGTGAGGTTGTGTTCAGAGGGACTTGTGCATGATGTGCAGACCCACATAGCCGTGTGTGGGATGGTTGAACCCCTCGGGCAGCGTGCCGATGATCTCGAAGCCGAGGGAGCGATACAGCCGCACGGCATGCGTGTTCGTCTCCGTCACGGCGTTGAACTGCATGGCGCGGTACCCCGCCGCACGCGCCCAGTCCACCGTGTACGCGCAGAGGGCCCTGCCCACGCCCCTGCCGGCGTGCTCCGGGGCGACCATGTAGCTGGCGCCGGCGATGTGCGAGCCATTGCCCATGTGATTCCTGTTCATCTTGGCCGTCCCGAGGACGCTTCCGTCGTCGTCGACCGCGACAACCGTGCGACTGGGCTCCGGGAGGAGCCACCAGTCCCGCGCCGTGTCCTCGCCGAGGTCCACGGGGTAGGTGTAGGTCTCGCCGGCAGCGACGATGACGTGGAAGAACGGCCAGATCGCGGGCCAGTCCTTGTCGGTGGCTTCTCTGATCAACATGGTGGCCAAGGTTGCCCGGGCCGGCAGCCCCGTGCAATCGCTTTTCAGCGGCCTCTTCCCCCCACTCCGCGCAGGCCGATCCGGCCCAGCAGCCCTCGCCCGGTGCCGGCCCTCGCTCCGGGGCGGCCGTCCCTCCGCCGCCCTGGAGCGGCACGGCCTCGAACGGCACGGGCCGGAGTAGGGCGAGAGTGGACAGGGCGAGCCGGAACGGGGCGGAAGGCGGGGTCGCATCCGGGGCGCGGGGCGGGGCGGAATTCACGCGCCTGCTCCAGCTCCTGCGTCAGATTCACCCGGCGCCAGAGGATCTCGTCCGGGTCGTCCGCCAGCATCAGCCTCTCCATCGCCTCCCTCCCGGACGCCGACCCCGGCCGGCCGAACGCGGCATCCGGCCGCACCCGGGCCAGGTAGGCGCGCTCGTACGGGTCCTCCACCACCTCCGCGAGCTGGACCGGGTCGAGAGCGGACGCCTGCAGGGCCGCGCGCGTCCATGGGTCTTCCGCGCGGTTCAGCAGCCGGTCGGTCCTGCGTGAACGCCAGTTGCGCGCACGGTGGTCGGTGCCGGCCTCCAGCAGGGTCCGCATGCCCGCCGGGCTCCTCCCCCCGATCAGATCAGGCTCTTTCGCGGCGAAGGCGAGGAGCTCGTCCACCAGATAGAGCCAAACCACCGCGCGGTAGCGGTTCAGACAGAACGCGATCGGTGAGACGCATCCGATGCGGGCCAGGCCGGTGAAACGCACCGGGCTGACTCCGAGCAGCTTGGCGCCTTCCGCTGTGCCCGTCGTACGCACCTGGTCCTTGAGCCGGCCCGGAAATCCCGGCAGAGCGCGCAGCCGGTCGATCTCCTGCTGCCGGACCCGCGGCCTGCCCATGCCCGTCACCGGCTCCGCACAGATCAGTCCCAGATGGACGGCGAGGTCGAATTCGCCGCGCTTCAACGTCAGTTCCTGAGCCGCGCGTCCTGCGGAGACGCAACTGGGCTCCGTCGTGCCCGCAGTGTGCGTGCGCGTGGCTTCCGTAACGGCCATGGCCGTCCTCCCCCGTGAGGTCGAATACTCTGTGTGACCACGCTATCTCAGGGTGGAATGACCTGCACGGCCTGTGGATAACTGCCGGGGGCTCGGAGAACAGGCAGGTCAGAGGTTGTCCAGGCCGTCGCTGCCCTGCCGCACTGTTACACCGAGATGTTCGCCCACCCTGTTGACCAGGAGGGTCATCTCGTAGGCGACCTGGCCGACATCGGCTTCGGCGGCGGTCAGTACGCACAGACAGCTGCCGTCCCCCGCAGCCGTGACGAAGAGCAGCGCCTCGTCGAACTCCACCATGGTCTGGCGGGCCTTTCCCGCTCCGAAATGACGCCCCGATCCGCGGGCCAGGCTCTGCAGCCCGGACGAGACCGCGGCCAGGTGCTCCGCGTCCTCCCGCGCCAGGCTCGTGCTGGCCCCGGTCACCAGCCCGTCGTTCGACAGCACCAGCGCGTGGCGGACGTTCTCCACCCGGCTGGTGAGATCGTCGAGCAGCCAGTCAAGTCCCCGGTCCAGCGCCATGTGCTCGTCCTCCCCGTTCATTCGTTCCCCCGCGTTTGCGCGCAAGCCTCGCCTACGGCCCCGCTGCGGGCAAGCGCCTCCCCACACCGGGGGCGCTGCTTCGCGCCACCGTCGATCCGCTGCCGGGAACGGGCGTCATCCGCACGCCGGGAGCAGGAAACGACCGTGCCGGAATCCTCATCTCACGCGGGGCCGGGCGCCTGGCCGACCGAGTCGAGAATCCTCGCGGTGTGCATGCGTCCGGCGTACTCGACCATGCGGATCAGGACTTCCTTCCCTGAGGCACGGTCACGTGCGTCGCACAGGACGACGGGAGTGCCCCGGTCGAGATCCAGTGCGCGCGCGACATCGTCCTCCGCACAGGTCCGCGCGCCGGTGAAGCAGTTGACGGCGACGACGAACGGGATGCGGCGGTGCTCGAAGTAGTCGACGGCCGGGAAACAGTCCTCGAGTCGCCGTGTGTCGGCCAGGACGATCGCGCCCAGGGCGCCCTGCGACAACTCGTCCCACAGGAACCAGAACCGGTCCTGTCCCGGCGTGCCGAACAGATAGAGCGTCAGGCCCGACCGGATGGTGATCCTCCCGAAGTCCATGGCGACCGTCGTTGTTGTCTTCTGTTCGACCCCCTCGGTGGCGTCGACGGACTCTCCGGCCTTGCTGGGGACCTCCTCCGTGCGCAACGGCCGGATTTCGCTCACCGCACCGACGAGAGTCGTCTTGCCGACTCCGAATCCGCCCGCGACCAATATTTTCAGGGCGAGGTCCGTGGAGTCATCGGCCTCTTCCTCACCCGTGCTGTCCATGCGCCCTGAGGACATCGATCACTTCTCCCGCGAGTGCCGTCAGTAGGAGGCGACAGCATGGCAATCGAGGGCAGCCGGAGAAGCGGGTGAACGGTTTTTGACTTATGTGTCCGAACAGGTTCGCCAGACGCCCGGATGAGGTCGCAATCCGTCCTGAGTGGGCGGTGCGCACGAGCGATCAGTCACCATGTCGGTATGACCGATGACCGGGCACAGGTCCAGAACTTCTTCTCCGCACGGGCGGCAGAATGGGACAGTCGTTTCCCCGACGACGGCCCGGCCTACGCCGCCGCCGTGCACGAGCTCGGCCTGCGCCCCGGCGACGCCGTGCTGGACGCGGGCTGCGGGACCGGGCGTGCGCTGCCGGCCCTGCGGATCGCGGTCGGATCCGGCGGGACGGTGCTCGGGGCCGACCTGACGCCCGCCATGCTGGAGGCGGCCCTGCGAGCGGGAAGGGAGGCGAGCGGTGCACTCCTGCTGGCCGATGCCGCGCGGCTCCCGCTGCGCGCCGGGGCCCTGGACGCCGTCTTCGCCGCCGGGCTGATCTCACATCTGGCGCATCCCGAGCAGGGGCTCTCGGAGTTGGCCCGGGTGGTGCGTCCGGGCGGCCGGCTCGCCCTGTTCCATCCTCTTGGGCGCGCCGCGCTGGCCGCACGGCACGGCCGGGTCCTCTCGGACGACGACCTCAGGTCCGAGCCCCGTCTCACGCCCCTGCTGGCGGAGTCGGGCTGGCGGCTGGACTCCTACGCCGACGAGGACAGCCGCTTCCTGGCGCTGGCCGTACGGACCGGCTGAGCGGCCGCCACCGGGCACACCACTGCCTCCACCGCCTCCGGAACCGCCGCCTCCGGCTTCATTCGGCAGGTGCGTCCGGCAGCCGTCCGTGCGGCACGGGGCAGCCTCGCACGCCCGGTGTGGGGAACGTGCCGAGCCTGGCCACCTCGTAACCGTCCGGGTATCCCTTGATCTCGGGATTCTGGCGGGCGTAGTGGGGCGTGGAGCGCGGCGGCAGGAGGCGTACGGCGCGAGCCCTCAGGCGCAGGGCCCCCCGGGTCAGGCCCCGGGCGACGGGCCCCGGCCGCTCGTACCGGAACGCCCGTAGCAGTGAGTCGTCGAGGAGGGCCATGCTGGCCCCGCGGACCAGGGGCGCGAGCGGACGTGGATACCAGGAGCCCATCAGGTCCAGGGTGGCGTCGGAGACCGCACGTGCGCCCTCGTCCCAGCCGAAGTGCTCCTCCTCGTAGGTGTCCAGGGTGCGCTCGAAGTCCTCGTACGTCTGTGGCACGTCCTGGATGCCCATGCGTGCTCCGAGCGTGCGGTAGTACGCGGCGAAGGCACGCAGCTCATGGCCGGACAGCCGGCGCCAGCCGTACACGTCGAGCCAGCGTTTCGGCGTGACGACGAACGTGCACAGCACATAGCGCATGTCGTCGTTGCTGATGTCGTAGCTACGGTGCATCCGGTTGATCCTGCGGATGGCCGTACGGCCCTCCTCGCTGTCGAAGCCGTGCTCGACGACGGCGTCGAGGAGAAGTGCGGTGTCGTCGTACCTCTTCTGTGAACTTTCCGTCAGTTCGGCTGTCTCCGCCAGCAGTCGGCCGATGCTGGGCACGGCGTACGTGCGGTACAGGGCGAGTTCGAGAGCGCGGGTGATGTCCCAGGGGAATTCGTACGACACGGTGAGCCGGTAGATCTCCAGGAAGTCCCGCTCCGGGTCCAGACGCTGGATCTCCTTCAGGCGATCGAACCGCTGCGCCATGTTGTCCCCCCTCGTCGGCCGGAGAGACAACCGTACGTGTCCCGGGCCGGCCGGCACCACGGCACGAGGGGTGTTTCGGCGTGCGCCCGCGCACCGCGTCGGGCTCCGGGTCCGTGTCCGTTGCCGCTCGTCAGGGCCTCGACGGCAGGGTTACCCAGTAGTTAAGGTGCGCCGACGGAACAAGCGATCAGGAATGAGGGTGGGTGCTGTGGCAGCGACGGACGACACGGTCGCCGACGATGACGCGCTGTTTGTGCTGACCGCGGTACTGCTGACCCCCGCGCAGTTTCCCAGTGTGCTCGGCGACGACTACGTGGCGGCGTGCGCCGAGCTCGGCCTCGAACCGTTCGCGGAGGGGTACGGCCTCGTGCTCGGCCAGGACAGCGGCGGCGCCCGGTGGACGGTGGTGGTCGAGGACGTCTCGCTGGTGGCTGTCGCCATCGCCGCCTGGGACTGCGGGATGGAGTACGACCTCTCCCCCGACGACCGCTCGGTGGTCTGCGCACTCCCGGGATGGCCGCTCGCGCTGGCGGTCGCCGCACCCGGCGTCCCCGACCCGCACGATCCCCGACCCGGCCCCGACGACGAGGGCCCCGCACCACTGACACCACCAAACACCGAGGTCTGGGGCGCTCCGCAGCGGCGCCTGGGAGCCGACGAGATCGCCCTGCAGTGGGCGGCGTGGCGCGACCAGATCGACGACGAGACAGCGTTCGGCCGGTCCGGGGAACCCCGGCCGGAGGACCAGGCTCCCGCCGACAGTTCCTCGGCCGACGCAGCGCCGGCCGAGGAGAGGGAGCGGGACGCTGCGGATTCCACCGGATCCGGGCAGCACCCCGGCGTACGCAAGGCGCTCGAAGCTGCCCGGGCCTATGTCGGCTCTCCGCCGCCGCCAGGACGGATCCGCTCGGCGTTCGCTCCCGGCGGGGCGCGTACGCTACGGGCCGACGGCCCCGGCTGGTCCCTGGTGGCCAGGACCGACGACATCGCGTTCATCCTGCTGGACGAGGAGCCGGGCGAGATCATGACGGTGGGCCGCGGCCCGGAACTGCCCGGCCTGCTGAAGTCGCTCGACGAACTCGCCGTCCGGCCGTCCTGAGAGCGGGCCGGACGCGCCCGTCCCCCGGAGCGGCCGGCCCGACCCGCCCTGGACGCGCTCCGGTGGACCGGGCGGCTCCGCGGCGGTCGTGCCGCTCAGCGCCCGATCTCCTTACGGCTGATCCTGCGGAGCCTGCGCCGCTGTGTCGGGTCGAGCATCAGGTACCCCACGGCGGGTACACCGATGAGGACCAGCAGCGACCACCAGAATCCGATGAACGGAATCAGGACGACTGCCGCGACGACTCCCCCGATGGCGATCTTTGCACCGTTCGACATGATCCCTGCCTCCTCCGCGGCCGAGGCCGCTCCTGATGAGAGAACGCCTGTGCGTCTCTGTCGGTTCCGGCTTCGCCGTACGAGCCCTGCGACGGGTCTACCGGAGCGGCTCACCCACCTCGTGCATATGCTCCAGCGCCTGCCGGTAGGACTCGATGATCCCGGTCTCCGCGTACGGCATCCCTATGGATGCACAGTGCGCCTTCACCAGCGGCTGCGCCAGCCGCAGGTGGGGACGGGGCATGCTGGGGAAGAGGTGGTGCTCGATCTGGTAGTTCAGACCGCCGAGGAACCAGTCGGTGAGGACGGCGCCCCGGACGTTGCGCGAGGTGAGGACCTGGCGCTGCAGATGGCCCCAGCGGTCACCGTCCGGGTCGGGCATCTCCATGCCCTTGTGGTTCGGGGCGAAGGCCATGCCCAGGTGGAGGCCGAAGAGCGCATGGTGGACGAGGGCGAAGACGACGGCCTTGCCCGGGGACATCACGGTCAGCAGCAGCGTCGCGTACAGCCCGAGGTGGACGGTCAGCAGAAGGCCGGACAGCACACGCTCACGGACGGGCTGACGCCGCAGGAACTGGAAGCCGTAGATCTTGAGGGCGATGCCTTCGAGGAGCAGCATCGGGAAGAAGAGCCGCGCCTGGTTACGGGTGAGCCAGCGGGCGAACCCTTCGCGCTGGGCGGCCTGCTTCTGGGTCCACACCAGGGCGCCCACGCCGACGTCGGGGTCCTTGTCCACGTGGTTCGGATTGGCGTGATGGCGTACATGCTTGTCGTTCCACCAGGCCTCGTTCATGCCCAGGAGCAGATTCGCGTGCACAAGGCCCACGGCCCGGCCGGCCTTGCGGTCGGCGGTTATCTGGGCATGGCCCGCGTCGTGTCCGAAGAAGGCCGTACGTGTCCACAGGACCGCCAGCGGCAGGGCGAGGAACAGGTTCCACCAGGAGTCACCGAGGAGCACCATGCCGGTGATCACGGCTCCGAGAGCGACCAGGTTGGCGGCGATCCCCACCGTGTACCAGCCCGTGCGCCGCTCCAGCAGTCCCTGCCCCCTGACGGTCCGCAGGAGCGGTGTGAAATCGCTTCCGGCGGCCGACGGGGCCGGCGCCCCCTCCGATGTGTCGCCGATGTGTTGCACAACGGTGGCTTCTACCGCCTGGGGCATGACGTCTCCGGTTTCTGGGCAACTGCGCTGACCTCGTCAAACGTACGGAGAGCGGGCCTGAGGGAGCCATGGCGCCATCACCCCGGCCATGCGGGGGCAATCCCCCGTGTCCGATGGTGGGGCGGGCTGTACCTCGGGCTTCAGAAGGCAGAAATGAGTGAGGTGGATCACTGGGCACTTCTCCCGGAATGTGCCGTGGGTGGAGTACCCTCGGCGAACCCCGGGCTCACTAGTCAAATTTGAGGAATCTGACATCGCTGTGCACAGGCTCCCTGCGGTAACGCTCAACGAGATCTCTGAACTGTCCCGCTGCTCCGCAGTCTTCCTCCCCGCGGATCCGGCCCGTACCGGCCTGATCGCGTTCTGGAATGCGGACGGTAGCACCCCTCCCGGCCATACAAGCAGTCCGGCCGATCTGACGGTCGTAGGAAGTGACGTCCGCCCGTACGCGGTCCCGGCGTTGCTGCTACCCGTGCGGGACGCTCTGCCGGTCCTGACCAGGGCGCGGGCGGACTCACACGCCTCTCCGTCGGCGGCTTTCTGGGGCGCTGCCGGAGTGCTCGCGCTCCAACTCGTCGCGCGTGGACTGCTGCTGCCCGGGCTGAGCCCCACGGACCGTGATGCCTGGCGGGCCGGCCCGTTGAGCACGGACGACATCGAGCGGATCCGCGTGCTGGCGGCCTCCATGCCGCCCCAGGCCCACGCGGTGCCGCTCGACGTGCCGGACGGTCCGGTGATGCTGGCGGAGCCGGAAGCGTTGCTGCGGTCGTTCCTCGACGCGGTGGCCGACGGCCTGCCGCGTACTCCGGCGGCCGAATTCGTCACGGGCACACCGGCGTTCACCGCGTCGGCCGCGCAGCATCTGCCGGGGCTGCGGCCGTGGGCGGCCGATGTGGCCGCGGGACACGATGCGGGGGTGCGGCTCTCCCTGCGTGTCGAGGTTCTGGGTCTCGGCGACGCGACGGGCGTGGAGGACGCCGATGAGGCTCCTTCGTTCCGTGTGGTGACGCAGATCCACAGCGTCCAGGATCCGGCCCTGGTCGCCGACGCGGCGGATGTATGGGCCGACCGCTCCCCGGCCGTAGCGCGGTTCGGTCCGCGTGCGCGTATGGACGCCCTGCTCGCCCTGCGGCGCGCCGCCCGCGCCTGGCCGCCGCTGACGCCCCTGCTGTCGGCGGCGGTTCCGGACGCGGTGGAGCCCGCCGACGAAGAGATCGCGGAACTGCTGGGCCCAGCGGCGAGGGCGCTCGCCGCGACGGGTGTGCAGGTGCACTGGCCGAAGGAGCTGGGGAGGAAGCTCACCGCGCGTGCGGTGATCGGCCCGCGGGACGACGGCGCCGGGACGGCCGGACGGACCGGCGGGGGCATGCCGTCCTTCCTGTCGGCCGACGCGGCTCTGGCGTTCGACTGGCGGTTCGCACTGGGTGACAGGGAGCTGAGCCGGGCCGAGCTCGACCGGCTGGCGGAGGCGGGAAGACCGCTGGTCAGACTGCACGACCAGTGGGTGCTCGTCGATCCGGACGCCGCCCGTCGGGCACGCGGCACCCGGGACCGCGAAGTCACCCCTGTCGACGCGCTGGGAGCCGTGCTGACCGGGAGCACCGACGTCGACGGGCACCGGGTCGAGGTGGCGGCGACGGGCTGGCTCGAGCGGCTGCGCGAGAGGATCGCGTATCCCGAGCAGGGGGACCACGGGACGGTCGGGCAGCCGGACGCTCTCGACGCGAGCCTGCGCGACTATCAACTGCGTGGCCTGAACTGGCTGCACACCATGACCTCGCTCGGCCTGGGCTGCTGTCTCGCCGACGACATGGGGCTCGGCAAGACGATCATGCTGATCGCTTTGCACCTGCACCGACAGGGCACCGAATCCGCCGCCGGGCCCACACTCGTGGTGTGCCCGACCTCGCTGATGGGGAACTGGCAGCGGGAGATCGAGAAGTTCGCCCCTGGGACACCGGTGCGGCGCTTCCACGGCGCGTCGCGCTCCCTGGAGGGCCTGGTGGACGGCGAGTTCGTCCTCACCACCTACGGCACCATGCGGCTCGACGCGGCGCGGCTGGCGCAGGCGTCGTGGGGCATGGTCGTCGCCGACGAGGCGCAACACGTCAAGAACCCGCACTCGGCGACGGCCCGGCAGTTGCGCACCATCGGTGGGCGCGCGCGTGTCGCCCTCACCGGAACCCCGGTGGAGAACAACCTTTCCGAACTGTGGGCGATCCTGGACTGGACGACCCCCGGACTGCTGGGGCGGCTCGGCACGTTCCGTACGCGTTACGCGAGCGCGGTGGAGGGAGGCAACGATCCCGCCGCGGCCGAAAGGCTCGCCTCGCTGGTGCGCCCGTTCCTCCTGCGGCGTCACAAGTCCGACCCGGGCATCGCACCGGAGCTTCCACCGAAGACGGAGACCGACCGCGCGGTGTCCCTGACGGCGGAGCAGACCGGGCTGTACGAGGCCGTGGTGCGGGAAACACTGGATGCGATCTCCGGCGCGGACGGCTTCGCACGGCGGGGGCTGGTCATGAAGCTGCTGACAGCGCTCAAGCAGATCTGCAACCACCCGGCGCAGTACCTCAAGGAGGAACAGCCGCGCATCGTGGACCGCTCGGGGAAGGTGGAGCTGCTGGACGAGCTGCTCGACACGATCCTCGCCGAAGGCGCGAGCGTGCTCGTGTTCACCCAGTACGTACAGATGGCGCGGCTCCTGGAGCAGCATCTGTCGGCCCGCGGGGTGCTCACCCAGTTCCTGCACGGCGGGACGCCGGTCGCCGAAAGGGAGACCATGGTGAACCGGTTCCAGGCGGGCGAGGCACCGGTGTTCCTGCTGTCACTCAAGGCCGCGGGTACGGGGCTCAACCTCACCAGGGCAGGTCATGTGGTGCACTTCGACCGCTGGTGGAATCCGGCGGTGGAGGCACAGGCCACCGACCGTGCGTACCGGATCGGGCAGACCCAGCCGGTGCAGGTGCACCGGCTGATCGCCGAGGGCACCATCGAGGACAGGATCGCCGCCATGCTGGCCCGGAAGCAGGGGCTCGCGGACGCGGTACTCGGCAGCGGGGAGGCCGCGTTGACGGAACTGAGCGATGCGGAGCTGGCCGAGCTGGTCGAGCTGCGAGGGGGCGCACGATGAGCGAGGGTTACGAGCCGGAGCGCACGTTCGCCGCGCTTCCGCCCGCACAGGGACGTGGATTCGCCTCGTCCTGGTGGGGGCAGGCGTGGCTGAAGGCTCTGGAGGACACCGCGCTCGACGGTGGACAGCTCAAGAGGGGGCGGAGACTGGCCCGGGAGGGCAGGGTCGGTGCGGTGTCCGTACGGCCCGGTCGGCTCACCGCGGTCGTGAAGGACCCCGACTCGACGGCGTACCGCAGTGATGTGCTCCTCCAGGAGCTGACCGAGGAGGAATGGGACCGCTTCCTGGACATGGCGTCCGAACGCTCCGGGCACATCGCCGCGCTGCTCGACCGGGAGATGCCACCCCATCTGGTGGAGGACGCGGCGGCCGCCGGGCTGGATCTGCTGCCGGGGATCGGCGACCTGGAGCCGGAGTGCAGCTGCGAGGCCTGGGACCACTGTCCGCATTCGGGCGCCCTGTGCTATCAGGTGGCGCGGCTGCTCGACCAGGACCCCTTCGTGCTGCTGCTGTTGCGGGGGCGGGACGAGCGGCGACTGCTCGATGAGTTGCAGATGCGAAGTGCCGCCCGCGCGGTACGGGGGACGGCTGACGAGGCACCGGCGGACGATCAGCCCGACGGGCCGGCGTCACGCGGGGTGCTGGCCGACGAGGCGTACGCGGCGCGGGGCATCCTGCCGCCGCTGCCCCCTCCCCCGCCTCTGCCCGCGGAGCCCGGACCGGCGCAGTCGCTGGACGCGGAGACGGACCCGATCGCGGGTGTCGACCCCTCGGCTCTGGAGTTCCTGGCCGCGGACAGTGCCGTACGGGCGTTCGCGATGCTGGTGGAGGCGCTCTCCGACGGTCACGGACAGCGGCCCCCGGCAGCCGGTCCGACGCCGGAGCAGGACGCCGTGAGGATGGCCGCCGACGGCCGACCGGAGGCCCGTCTCACGGCGCGGCTCGGCGCGGTGGCCGGTCGCGGACCGGCGGGGCTGGACGTCGCGGTGCGGGCCTGGAGGTACGGCGGCACAGCCGCGCTGGCGGTCTGCGAGGAGGAGTGGCTGCCGGGCCCGGACGATCTCGCCCGAGCCCGGGGGCGTCTCTCCTCGGCGTGGGAGGAGGGCGAGGGCCCGCGACTGCGTGCGTCGGGCAACCGCTGGACCGTGGTCGGTTCGGGTGCCCAGCTGCGTTACGGGCGCGACGGGCGCTGGTGGCCCTACGCCAAGGAGCGGGGCAGGTGGGTGCCGGCCGGACCGGCGGAGGACGATCCGGCGGCCGCGCTGGCCGGGATGCTCTCCAGCTCCTGAGGGGCGGTCGCACGGTCACGGCCATCGGCACAACCCCGGCTCCCGCACCGCGCGGAACCGCACGGTGGGGAGGCGCGTGTTGTGCCGTGGAGGGCCGACCCGGCTCCCCGCACCGACAGGAGTGCCGATGCAGCGAAGACGGATCATCCAGGGCGCCGCGGTCACGGCCGCCGCGGCGCTCCTTCCTGCCTCGGCGCGGGCCGGTGCCGAGCAGGCGGCGGACACGGACCACCCGGGTGCGCAGTGGTCTCCCGCGTCGACATCCAACTACACGGTGTCGAGCCGTCCCTCGGAGTATCCGGTCGAGCGTGTCATCATCCATGTCGCCCAGCAGACGTTCACCGAGACGGTCGGTATCTTCCAGAATCCGGCCAAGGCGGTGTCCGCCCATTACGTGGTGCGCTCGGGGGACGGATTCGTGGCCCAGTGCGTGCGGGAGCGTGACATCGCCTGGCACGCGGGGAACTGGGACTTCAACACCCGCAGCATCGGTATCGAGCACGAGGGCTGGATCGATCAACCGTCGTACTTCACGCCCACGATGTACGAGCGGTCGGCGCGACTCACGGCGGACATCTGCGACCGCTACGGCCTGACCAAGGACCGGGCGCACATCATCGGCCATCACGAGGTGCCGGGCAGCGATCACACCGACCCCGGGGCGAACTGGGACTGGGTGCGCTACATCCGTCTCGTCAACCTGCTCGGGTGATCCGCCCTCGCGGCAGGGGCGGGTCTCCTCGCACCCTCCTCACCCGGGTGGCGGGGGACGAGGAGGGCCTTCGCCGGTGTCGCGCTCTTGTGCCGGAGTGCCGGCGTCGCGCGGGTCGCCACTGCCGCCCGGCCCCTCGGTGCCGTCTTCGGTCACGGCTTCTCCCGGGCCGTCCTGCGCGGGCATCGGCGGCCCTGCGCCCCCTCCGCCCCTCAGCCGTTCCAGGTCGGACGCCCGGACCTGGATGACGAACAGTGCGATCAGCGCCGCGATGACGGAGACGGCGGCGGCGACGGTGAACGCGCTCGAGACGCCGGAAGCCAGTACCTGGTCGCCCCATGGCGCGGGGAGCTGCCCGGTCCTGCGGAACCGCAACTGCTGCGCGGGGGTCGCCTCGGCCATGAAGCGGGAGATCTGGTCCTTCGCCTCGTTGCGGCTGGCCGTACCGAACACCGTGACCAGAATGGACAGCCCCAGTGAGCCCCCGACCTGCTGGGTGGTGTTGAGGACTCCGGAGGCTGCCCCCGCCTCCCTCGGCTCCACACCCGAGACCGCCATCAGGGTCAGCGACACGAACTGCATGCCCATGCCGGAGCCGAAGACCAGGATCGGACCGAGGAGGCTGCCGAGGTACGTGCTGTCGACATCGGTTCGGGTGAGCCAGGCGAGCCCCGCCGCCGCCAGGATCGCGCCGGTCACCATGAACGGCTTGGGGCCCCACCTGGGCAGCAGTCGAGACGCGATTCCCGCTGTGATCGCGATGACCACACTCACCGGCAGGAAGGCCAGCCCTGCCCGCAGCGGGCTGAAGTCGAGGATGTTCTGCACGAAGAGGGTCAGGAAGAAGAACATCCCGAACATCGCCGCGGCCAGGCACAGCATCATCCCGTAGGCACCGGCGCGGTTGCGGTCACCGAACATGTGCAGCGGGGTGATGGGCTGCCTCGACCGGCGCTCGACGGTCAGGAAGACGAACAGGAACACCACGGCGCCGCCGAAGGACGCCAGGGTGAACCCGTCGCTCCAGCCGTCCTCGGAGGCACGGATGAAGCCGTAGACGAGCATCACCATGCCGAGCGTGCAGGTGAGCGCCCCGAGGAGGTCGAAGTGGCCGGGGTGGCGCTCGGACTCCTTGATGTGACGGGGTGTCGCCAGTGCGATCAGCAGACCGATGGGCACGTTGACGAAGAGCACCCAGCGCCAGTCGAGCCACTCCACGAGCACCCCGCCGGCGAGCAGCCCGATCGCGCTGCCGCCCGCGGACACGGCGGCGAACACACCGAACGCCCGGTTCCGATCGGGTCCTTCGCGGAAGGTCGTGGTGATGAGGGAGAGCGCGGTCGGTGAGGCGATCGCACCGCCGATGCCCTGCAGCGAACGCGCTGCGAGCAGTTGCCAGGACTCCTGCGAGAGACCGCCCAGCAGCGAGGCCAGCACGAAGAGCAGCACACCGAACATGAAGACCCTGCGGCGCCCGAGAATGTCGCCCAGGCGCCCGCCGAGCAGGAGCAGCCCGCCGAAGGTCAGGGTGTAGGCGTTGATCACCCACGACAGACTCTCGGTCGAGAAGCCGAGAGATCTCTGGATGTGCGGGAGAGCGATGTTGACGATGGTGACGTCGAGTACCACCATCAGCTGGCACGAGGCGATCACGAGCAGGGCGATCCCCTTGCCGTGGCCCCGCTCCGGGGATGCGGCAATCGACGCAGACTTCTCTCGTGATCCGGTCATGGTATGAGTGCCGTACGAGTCAGCAGTGAACAGAAGTGTTCACTCGTCGACGTTAGGACGGGCAGGACCCGACCGCCAATCGATCACACGGCGGACGCACACACACGCGGACGCACGGTCGTTCGAGGCCCCGTCGGTGTGAGCGGCCGACGGGGCCAGGGGACGTGGACGGCGCGGGATCAGGTGAAGTTCACGTCGCTGCAGAGGAAGTACGTCTGGTCCATGTGTGAGGCCTGCCAGATCGTGTAGACCACATGACGGCCGCTGAGGCCTGAGGTGCTCACGGGGATCTCGTAGTTCTCACTGGGGCCGTAGCTGCCGGTCTCGGCGACAAGCTGGAGGTCGTCCCACGTCAGCGCCTCCGTGGCGGGATCGAAACCCTGCTGCGTGACGTACACCTGGAAGTAGTCGGCGCCATGGCTGGCCTGGTCGTACAGCTTCACCGTGAAGTCGCCGGTGATGTCGGTGGTCTGCCACGGGCCCACGGTGTCGAGGGCGTCGTACCGTCCGCTCTCCGTCCGGCCGCCGCTGCACAGCTGACCGTCGGGTACGACGCCGGGGAAGTCGCCGCCGGACCCGTTGCGGTACAGCCCGTTCCAGTTCCACATGGCATTCGGGTCGGCCTGCCACGCCTGCCAGCACATGGGGTCTTCCTGCTCCATGGCCGGGTTCTGGAAGTCATCGCCCCAGCGCAGCCAGCAGCCGTAGTTGCGTGAGGCCGGGTCGACGACGGAGCCGTGGGCGTTGGCGGTGCCCGTCCACGGGAGGAGACAGAGAACGGCTGCGACGAACACGCCGGCGAGGCGGAGCGCCCAGCCGCTCATATTGACGCGATCATGACAGATCATGGTGCGAACTCCATTCCGGATCAGGTGGGGTACTTGGCGTGGGAGCGCTCCCGCGCCACTGGGGCTTTGCCCCGCCCTTCC
Organism: Streptomyces sp. NBC_01012; assembly: GCF_045162755.1. Taxonomy (NCBI): domain Bacteria; kingdom Bacillati; phylum Actinomycetota; class Actinomycetes; order Kitasatosporales; family Streptomycetaceae; genus Streptomyces; species Streptomyces sp. NBC_01012. The sequence continues at coordinate 81,005 of NZ_CP108688.1, forward strand.
CTCCTCAAACATGCTGAGACATGTCGTCGATGAGGGCGGCAGTGCGGGCGGTACCCCTCTGCCGCACGGTCTGCGCTCACCCTTTCGCCGTTCCGGCGGGACGCATCGTCCGGGACATGTGCACAGTCGTATGCATGAGTGAGAGCCGTGGCCCCACCGGGCCCGATGAAGAGCATGTGCGGCCTCCCGGGGTCGACGACACGACCGTCGAGGCGGTGGGGGCGCTGGCGGAGGCGCTGGAGGGGGTGGAGCGTGCCCGGGGGCAGCTCTACGGCTTCCACCAGCTCACGGGCGGCGCGGATCTGACGCTCGACCGGGCGGTGGAGCTGCTCCGGATGGGCGGCCACGCGGAGCAGGCCGACCTGGTGGAGCAGGAGATCATCGGCCGCAACGTCGTACCCGGCTGCTGGACGTTCCAGCTCGTCGAGGCGTACGACGCCACGTACTACCGGCCGTTCGTCGCGGTCGAGGAGAGGGTGCGCACGGAGCTCGTGGGAGGGCGGCGCCATCTCTACGAGGCGGAGATGAAGGAAGCCCGCCGTACACACGGGCACCACCAGCACACCGCGCGGCCCTGACATGGAGCCGGCAGACGCCCTGCGGCGGATCGCGTTCCTGCTGGAGCGGTCCCAGGCGGCCACCTACCGGGTGAAGGCCTTCCGTACGGCGGCGGAGGCGATCAGCTCCATGGACGGGGACGAGGTCGCCCGGCGGGTGGCGCACGGTTCGCTGGAGACGGTACGCGGCATCGGTCCGAAGACGGCCAAGGTGATCCGCGAGGCGGTGGAGGGCGCGACTCCGGGATATCTCGAAGCGCTGGAGGAAGAGGCCGCGACGCCGCCGGTCCCAGGCGGAGAAACGCTCCTGGCCGCACTGCGCGGTGACTGCCACATGCACTCGGACTGGTCCGACGGGGGCAGCTCCATCGCGGAGATGGGCCGTACGGCGGCCGGGCTGGGCCATGACTGGGCGGTGCTCACGGACCACTCCCCCAGGCTGACCGTGGCCAACGGGCTCTCCACGGAACGCCTCCTTGATCAGTTGTCCGTCGTGGCGGATCTCAACGAGCGGTGGGCGCCTTTCCGGCTGCTCACCGGTATCGAGTGCGACATCCTTCCCGACGGCTCGCTGGACCAGGACCCCGACGTGCTGGAGCGGCTCGACGTGGTGGTCGTCTCGGTGCACTCGAAGCTGCGTATGGACGCGGCGGCGATGACCGAGCGGATGCTCGCCGCCGTGCGCGACCCGCACGCCGACATCCTGGGGCACTGCACCGGGCGGCTCGTCGGAGGCAAGAAGCGGCCCGCGTCGGAGTTCGACGCCGAGCGGGTCTTCGCGGCGTGCGCGGAGGCCGGGACGGCGGTGGAGATCAACTGCCGCCCGGAGCGCCTCGATCCCCCGCGCGCCCTGCTCCGGCAGGCGGTCGCGTCGGGCGCGCTTCTCTCGGTCGACACCGACGCGCACGCGCCGGGCCAGCTGGACTGGCAGCTCTACGGATGCGCCAGGGCGGAGGAGTGCGGCGTACCGGCGGACCGGATCGTCACCACCTGGCCCGTGGAGCGGCTCCTGGACTGGACGGGTGGGAAGGGGCGGCGGTAGCGCCACGGCCGGTGCGCGCCCGGGGGCGCCCGGTGTGGACGGGCTGGTCGCGGGTGTCCGGCGTACAGTCGATCACGGTTGTTCATGTGGCTCCGGGGCATGCCGGGCCAGGAGGGAAGCCATGTCGCCTCACCGCGCAGCCCCGTCCTCAGAGCCATCCCTTCCGCGACCGCGTGGAGTGCTGTCCGCCGCGGTGACCGCTTTCCTGCGGGACGGCGGCGCTCTGCCGGACCCGGGCACCGCTCGCGCCGCCGAGCCGTACGGCGACGACCTTCAGCTCGCCCTGTACGTCTGCTACGAGCTGCACTACCGCGGCTTCGGCGGCGTGAGCCCCGCGCTGGAGTGGGACCCTCCGCTGCTCGCGGTGCGTGCGGCGATGGAGGACCGTTTCCTGACGGCTCTGCGGCACGACGCACCGGCGACGGCGAGTCTGGACGAGGTCCTGGACGGCCTCCTGGTCGAACCGGTGCGCGGGTCCGGCGTCCCGTGGTTCCTGCAGACCCGGGGCGAGCTGCGCCATCTTCGCGCGTACGCCAAGCAGCGTTCGCTGTACCACCTCAAGGAGGCCGACCCGCATGCCTGGGTGCTGCCCCGGCTCAGCGGGCGGGCGAAGGCGGGCATGGCCGCCATCGAGTACGACGAGTTCGGCGCAGGGCGCGCGGATCGTGTCCACGCCCAGCTGTTCGCCGACCTCATGACCGATCTGGGCCTCGACACCGCGTACGGCCGCTATCTGGACGAGGGCTGCGCCCCCATGCTCGCCCTGGTGAATCTGATGTCCCTGTTCGGCCTGCACCGTCGGCTGCGCGGAGCGTCGGTGGGTCACTTCGCGGCTGTCGAGATCACCTCGTCGCCCGCGTCGCGGCGCCTCGCCGACGCCATGAAACGCACCGGCGCCGGCCCCGCGGCCGAGTTCTTCTACACCGAGCACGTCGAGGCGGACGCGGTGCACGAGCAGGTGGTGCGACGCGACGTGATCGGCGGTCTGCTCGACGACGAACCCGCGCTGGCGGCCGACATCGCGTTCGGCATCACCGCCACCTCCTTTCTGGAGGACCGGCTCGGGGACCGGTTGCTGGCGGACTGGCAGGCCTGAACCGTCGTACTGATCCGCACCCGCAGGTGAAGTCCCGAAGGGAGCCGCAGATGTCCGCAGACACGGCCGAGGACGCCCGCACCGCCCGCTTGATGACCCTCCCAGGGGTGTACGCGCCCCAGCACGACACCCGCCTGCTCATGGCGGCGCTGGACCGGGAGGACATCGGTCCGGGCGCCGAAGTCCTGGATGTCGGTACGGGCAGCGGCGCCCTCGCCCTGCACGCGGCGCGGCTGGGGGCGCGAGTGACGGCCGTGGACGTCGCGTGGCGTGCCCTGATGACAGCCCGGCTGAACGCACTGATGCACCGCCGGCGCATCACCGTGCGGCGCAGCGATCTCCTCTCGGAACTGCGGGGCCGCTCCTACGACCTGGTGATCTGCAACCCGCCCTACGTGCCCTCACCCCTGGGCCGGCTCCCCGGGCACGGTGCGGCGCTGGCCTGGGAGGCAGGGCGCGACGGCCGTGCGCTCCTGGACAGGATCTGTGAGACCGTCCCGGCGGCGCTGCGTCCCGGCGGACGGCTGCTCCTCGTCCACTCCGGCCTGTGCGACAGCGAGGCGACCCTGAGACGTCTGTCCGACGCGGGACTGCGGGCCGGTGTCAGTGACCGCGCTCTGGTGCCCCTCGGACCCGTGCTGCGCTCCAGACTCCGGTGGCTCCGGGAGACGGGGATGGTGGACGTGGGCGAGACGACGGAGGAGCTGGTGGTGATCCGTGCCGGACAGGACTGAACGCCCGTGCCGGATCGTCCTGGGCGACGAGGGGCCGCTTCTGGTCGAGGGACCGGTGGAGGTCACCTGTGCGGACGGCAGCGTGGCTGTCTCCGAGCGGTTCGTGGTGGCCCTGTGCATGTGCCGGCGCAGCCGGATGTACCCGTGGTGCGACACCAGCCACCGGCGCCGTACGCGGCACGGTGAGGCGGGCCGCCGCCGTTCGGCGGACTGACCACGTTCACTTGCCGGCACGCCGCCGCGTCGGCTTCGCCCCGCGCAGCCGACGGGACATCTCCCGCAGCCTCGGGTGGCGTTCGTGGGCCTGTGCGGAACGGCGGTCCAGCTCCTCGGCCAGGCGCTCGGTGCGTTTGTCGATGTCGAGTTCGTCGAGGATGCGGTCGACCTCCGCGAGGAGCGCACCGTGCAGCTGCCACTGTCTGGGGTGTTCCTGGACGTCCTCGAGCAGCAGGTTCGCCACGCGGTCGCGCGTCGTGCGGCTCCGGGCGAGTGCGTCGGCCAGGCGCTCCTCGGCCTCCTCACCGCTCTCGGCCAGCGGCGTCGTGATCATCAGGGCGAACCCCTCGATGGCGTCGGACATCTGCCCGAAGAGTTCCCGCAGGTCCATGGCCACGTCCTCGGGGAAGAGCGCTTCCTCCCTGCGCTCCTTGGCGAGGTCGGTCAGCGTACGGGTGAGGACGCGGAGCACCACGGCGCAGATCTCCAGCGTGTCCAGCCCGGTCCGCAGGACGACACGGTAGAGCAGCCCCTCCTTGACGCGAGGGTTGAGCATGAGGCTTTCCTCGGCCTGCCTCAGGGAAGCGTCGACCTGCACGATGTCGTGGTCCAGACGGCGAGCCTCGTGCAGACGCGCCGCCGCCTCCCCGACGGGGTGGTTGCCACCGATCTCGTCGCCCAGGGCCCGGAACATCTTTCCCATCCGCTCCCCCAGACCGCCGATGGAGGCGCCCGCCGACTCGACCCAGACGGGCGGTGCGAGCAGGAGGTTGAAGAGCAGGCCGACCCCGGCGCCGATCAGCGTCTCCAGCACACGCAGCCAGGCGCTGACGGCGACCTGCGACACCCCGAGTACCAGCATCGCGCTGATGGCCACCTCAGGCACGAACTCGTTGACTCGTACCAGGCGTCCGATCAGCAGCGCGGTGAAGATCGTCAGCCCGAGACTCCACCAGCTGAGGCCGACCAGGGCGCTGAATCCACTGGCGATCAGAACCCCGACGACGACCGCGTTCACGCGCCGGATACCGGTGGTGAGCGTGGCGTAGAGCGTCACCTGCACCACCAGGAGGGCGGTGAGGGGGGCGGTGAGGGGTGAGGGGTGGGGGTCGGGCAGAACCGCCTGGGCCACGGCGAAGGCGATGACGGCCGCCGCCGTCGACCGTAGCGTCTGGACCGCGGCCGGCTCGGCGGTGCGCTGGACGAGTTTGACGACGGGCTCGGGCGTGGAAACTGCAGGCATTTCTAGACGGTGCCCCGTTCCTCGGTTCCCCAGCGCTTCGGGGACCGGTCCCACTCCGTACGGACGCACGCGTGCCGCCACCGGCGCCCCGATGCGACCGCCCTCGCGGACCTGGCCGTGTGGAGGGAAGGTGGAGGCATGGCTATCTCACTCACGCCCCCCGGGGAGACGCCTCCGGCCGAGGGCTGCATAAGCGAAGCACATGTCGAGCGCCCGGACGGGGGGATCTGGGAGCACCCCGCCTTCTGGGCCGCCTTGGTGCTGTTCGGCTCGCTCGTCGTCGCGGGGTACTTCATCGCGCGGATCTTCGGATTCACGTGAGCGCCCGCCGGACTCTGGACGCACTGCTGGAGCGGCACGGCACCACCTACGCCACCGAGGCGGGCATCCGGCTGCGCGACACCCCTCAGCCCCTGTACCAACTGCTCGTCCTGAGCGATCTGCTGAGTGCGCGGATCCGGGCGGAGATCGCGGTCGCCTCGGCGCGGGCGCTCTTCGCTCACCGGTTGCGCACCCCGCGCCGTATGGCCGACGCGACCTGGCAGGAGCGGGTCGACGCACTGGGCGAGGGCGGCTACCGCCGGTACGACGAACGGACTGCGACGCAGCTGGGGGACGGCGCCCTGCTGCTGCTCGACGCGTACGGCGGTGACCTGCGGCGGCTGCGCCGGGAGGCCGACGGCGACATGGACTCGCTACGGGCGGGGTTGCGCCGCTTTCCCGGCATAGGTCCCGCGGGCGCCGACATCTTCCTGCGCGAGGTGCAGGCGGTGTGGCCCGAGGTATCGCCCTACCTGGACACGAAGGCGCTCCAGGGAGCGGAGCGGCTCGGCCTGCCCACCGCACCGGACGAGCTCATCCGGCTGGCGAAGGGCCAGGACCCGGCCGTACTCGCCGCCGCACTGGTGCGCGGAGCGCTGGACAGGTCCTGAGCCGAATCAGCCTGTCGGACGCCGCTTGCCTGGTTCGGTGGAGCGGCCCTCCAGGAGCGCGCGCCTGATCTGCGCGGCGGTGGCCCGGGCGTGTTCCGTGGTGGCCGTCCGGTCGGCCACCGATGTGACGAAACGGTGGGTGGGCCGCAGGCACTGGGCGCACGGTGTGTCGGTGGTGATCAGGTAGCCGTCCTCGCACTGGGGATTCGCGCAGGGGCCGGGGCCGACGAGCGCCTCGGCGATCTCCTGCGGTGCCCAGCGGCGGCGGCCGTCCTCGTCCTTCTCGTGCAGGGCGTGGGACCAGCGGACGTTCCACCGGCGTTCGAGCCGCTCCAGTAGCTGGTCGGGGGTGCGCCGGCCCAGCTCCTGGTGGATCAGGTCGTGGACCGTACGGGGATGACGGTGGGCGAGTGCCTGGACGAGCGGTTGCGGGAGGGCCTGGAGGATGTAGCTGACGGGATCGCCGGCCGCGCGCTCACGCCACTTGCGGCAGGGGCAGGGGCCCTCGGCCGGCAGCACCCGCTGGCACCGGCCGCACCGGCCACGGCACTCGGCGCAGAGCCCGTCGTCGAGCCCGTCCAGATAGGGCGCGGGTGCCCGGCCGCAGTCGCGGCAGCAGGCGGCGCAGGGGCCGCAGAGTCGTTCGTCGCCGAGCTTCGTCGTCCACTGCCGCTGCTGGCAGCGGCAGCACAGGGCGTTGTTGCAGTACTCGTGGTGGGCGGCGCCCGAGTGCCGTCCGGGGGGCGGGAAGGACAATGCGTTCTCCAGGTACGTGGCGAGGACCGGTCAGGTCCGAGCCATGTCGACGAAGCGCGCGCGCAGGGGCCTTTCGACGACGGTAACGCCCCGGTCGGGTCCCGCGCGGTGCTGTGCCGCGATCGGACCGACATTCTCCCGCACCCGGACGGTGCGTGCGGTCAGGGCCTCAGGCCGCTGACCACGTTCGCGGTGGCGGTGATCCCCTCATGGATGGTGGGAGCCATGCGCGTACTCGCGAGGAGGAATCCCAGCAGGGCGCAGACGATCGCGTGCGAGATCTTGAGTCCGCCGTTACGCAGGAAGATCACTGCGAGAATCAGCAGAAGCAGCACCACTGAGATCGAAATGGCCATGGCCAACCTCCTCCGCCGCACCGAATTGCGGCATTCGGCGGCCAGTGTGGCGCAACGGAGGGGCCGTTCGGCGCACCGGCGTGTCCGCCGAACGGGTGTTGACGCTCGGTGACGGGCCCCGGTGGGCTGCCATGACGATCACCGCGGCCGACGGGCGCCTCCCCTGCCGGGTGGTGGCGTGTTTTGGCCTACCTGAAACGCCTGTGCACACCGGATATGGATTCTCGCATTCCATATGAACAGAGCGTTTTCCCGGGTCAGCGGCTGCCTGTGAAGATTGCAAGACCCCCACGGAGTGGCTCAAAAGCAGCCATGAGGAACCGATTTATCGTATCATCGCATTGAAATAGATGGACTGAGCGACAGCTGGAGAGAACGAGCACGATAAAGAAACAAAAAGCGATACGGGGGAATTTTGAGTACGCCGGTAAGCGGCCTCTCGCAAGAAAAGCCGTACATACACGAGTCCGTCCCCAACACTACCGACGACCATGTCAGAGCGGCCCTGGCCCAGGCACAGACACTCATCCAGTCCGCGCTGAGAGCCCATGACAGCGGCCGGGGAGCCGGTCCGGGCCCGGTCGAGTCACTGCGCACCGAGGACGCGTTCCGCGCCGCGATGAGCCACTGGCAGTCCCAGCCCCGGCGCACGCCCCCGGAACTCTCCTACGTCGACGTCAACTCCCTCTACTCCTGCAGTTACGGCGGAGCATGGCCGATGCAGGAGTGGCTGCTGGAGCGGGGAGCTCCCTTGCGTGTGCTGACCGCGGCTCCCGGAGAGAGCTGCCGCATCGGCTGCATGGAGCGCGTGCTGCACAGCAGTGCGCAGGTACGGGTGTCCATGCATCCGCTGCCCGGCTTCGCCGTACTGAACCGCACCGTGGCGATCCTGCCCGCCGTCCACCGGGACCCCGCACACTCGGTGCTGGTCAGGGAACCGCACACGGTCAACTCCCTGAGCGCGCTGTTCGACGCGGTGTTCAGCAGGGCCACCGACTGGTCCATCGCCATGCGGTTCGCCTCCCCGGACGGCGACGAGGAGGACGACGTACTGCTGCAGGTCCTGCACCTCATGGGCACCGGCCGCACCGACGAGGTGACCGCCCGCGAACTGGGGATGTCCGTACGCACGTTCAGGCGCCATGTCTCCGAGGTCATGCAGCGTCTCGGCGCCTCGTCCCGGTTCCAGGCCGGTCTGCGCGCCGCCGAGCTCGGGCTGACGACCGGAGCCCCTTCGGTGCTCGATGAGCCGCCGCCCGTGCGCGGCCGGACGGCGGCCCTCGGGGTGTCCGGCCGGCGGGGGCACTCCTCCTCAGCGGGTCCGCGGTTGTAGCCGCACCGGCAGGGACTCGAAGCCCCGGACAAGACTGGAAGCTGTCCGGACCGGCGCGCCCGCCGGTTCGGGCAGCTCCACTCGGGAGACCAACTCCTCGAAGAAGATGGTGAGCTCGGAGAGGGCCAGGGAGGCACCCAGGCAGTAGTGCTCGCCCGGGGCGAGCGCCACATGCCGGTTGGAGGCCCGTAGCGCGTCGAAGTGGTCGGGGCGGGGGAAGACCGCGGGATCGCGATTGGCTGCGGGCAGCCACACCGCGACCCGGTCCCCCGCCCGCACCGGCTGCCCCGCCAGTTCCGTGTCCCGGGCCGCGGTGCGCAGGACGTGCATGGCCGGGCTGGTGAACCGGAGGATTTCCTGCGCGGTGGTCTCCATCGGATGGTCCGCACGGCGGGCGACCTCCCACTCCTCGGGCTGCCGCATCAGGGCGAGCAGTCCGCCGACCGTGGCGTGCCGGGTCGTCTCGTTGCCGCCGGAGACGAGTCCGTCACAGTTGAGGTAGATCTCCTCGTCGGTCAGCGGCCGCCCCTCGACCGTTCCCTGGACCAGCGCGGTGACGACGTCCTCCGCCGGTTCACGCCGCCGCCGTTCGGCGAGTTCGGCGTAGTAGAGCAGGATGTCCGTGTGGGCTCGGGCCGCCGCGGCACGGTCGGCGGATCCGGGCCCCGCATGGCCGAATGCCGTCATGGTGCGGTCCAGCATGAAGGACCGGTCCGCGGGCGGCACTCCGAGCAGATCGCAGATCACCGTCACCGGCAGCCGGGCCGCGACGTCCACGAAGTCGCAGTCGCCGCGCTCGAGCGCCTCCGCGATGACCTCCCTCGCGGTCGCCCGGACGGTGTGGCGCAGCCGGTCGACCATGCGCGGCGTGAAGGCCGCGTTCATGACGTGCCGCAGCCGGGCGTGCCGAGGCGGGTCGGTGACGATGAGCATGCGCTGCGATGCCGCCTCGGTGGCTCCCGGCGAGTCGTCCAGCCGCATACCCCGCCCGGAGACGAAGATCTCCGGGCGGCGCAGCACTTCGAGTGCCTCGCGGTGTCCGAGTACCGCCCAGAACGGCTCCTTGTCCGTACGCTCGTTGCGGTACACGGGCGACCGCTCTCGCAGCCGCGCCCACAGGGTCTCCGGGTCGCCGTCCCGGTACAGCGACGGGTCGGCCAGGTCGGGGCCGCCGGTCTCCGGCCAGGTGCCGGTCTGTTCGAGAAGGGTCATGGCGGGCGCCGGTCAGGCTTCGTCGGCACGGAGCAGGCTCGCGGGCCTCATGTCGGTCCAGTGCTCCTCGATGTGGTCGAGGCACTCCTGCCGGTCCGCCTGCCCGTGCACTGTCGTCCAGCCGTCGGGGACGGAGGCGAACGCAGGCCAAAGGGAGTACTGGCCTTCGTCGTTGCGCAGGACCAGGAAGCGGGCGTCGTTGTCCTCGAAGGGATTGCTCATGGTGCTGCTCCTTGAGTGGAGAGGGAACAAACGGGTCGGAGGTCAGAGGCGTAGCGAGTCGGCCGGCGTCACCCCGCGGCGTCCAGCCTGGCCCGTACGATCGGGCCGAGCTGTGCGAGTTCGTCGGGCCGGGTCATCCGGCCGTGGGTGGTGGCGATGTCATGGCTCTCGATCCGTCCGGTGACGTGCGGCCGCCACGCACCCGCTTCGGGCAGGCCCTCAGGCCTGCCGAGGGTGGCGCGGAAGTGCAGCAGGTCGCCGTCGTAAGGGGTGGGCTCATGGTCGCGGGCGGCACGGGCGCCGGCGGACAGCACGTCGGCGATGGCCGCCAGGTGGTCGTCGGTGAAATCGGCGAGACCTGCGGCGCGGAGCATCCGGGCGGCACGGGCCGGGTCGAGCGGTCCTTCAGCACGGTCGGGCGGCTCGACGCCGAAGTACTCGGCGAACAGGAAGCGCAGTACCTCGCCTCGGTCCGCCGGCTCATCGGCCGGCAGCGCCTCGGGCGGATAGGAGTCGAGCATGGCCAGCAGCCCGACCTGGTGGCCTGCCCCCCGCAGCCGGGCCGCGACGGCCTGGGCGAGCTGCCCGCCGAAGGACCAGCCGAGCAGGTGGAACGGGCCGGTGGGCGCGACGTCGAGTATGCGGGCGCAGTAGTCGTCGGCCATCCGCTCAACGCCGTCGTGGATGTGCTCGGGTTCGCTCAGGCCGCGCGCCTGGATTCCGTAGACCGGCCGGTCGGGCGGCAGATGGCGGAGCAGGCCCGTGTAGCACCAGCTGAATCCGCCGGCGGGGTGCAGGCAGAACAGCGGGGGCCTGGTGCCGGTGGAGCGCAGTGGCAGGAGTACGGACCATGCGTCACGCCCCTCGCCACCGCCGAGCCGAGTCGCGAGCCCGGCCGGGGTGGGCGCCTCGAACAGGGTGCGCAGGCCGAGCTCCGCCCCGAGCACGGAGCGGGCCCGGGCGGCGAGTCTGGTGGCCAGCAGGGAGTGTCCGCCGAGCGCGAAGAAGTCGTCCTGCGGGCCCACCCGGGGCAGTTCGAGCACTTCCGCGAACAGTTCGCACAGCACCTGCTCGTCGGGGCCCGAAGGGGGCGCCGTACGCGCCGCGGCCGGGTCGGGCGCGGGCAGGGCGCGCCTGTTGACCTTTCCGTTCGGGGTGCGCGGCAGGGCGTCCACGACGACCAGGGCGCCCGGCACCATGGCCGCGGGCAGCCGGGCGGCGGCGTGGCGGCGCAGCGCGACCGGGTCCAGGGGGGCGCCGCCGCCCCCCTGGACGACGTAGCCGACGAGGGCTCGTGCGGCGCCGGGCAGGTCCCGGGCGGCCACCGCGGCCTCGGTGACTCCCGGGTGGGTGGCGAGTACGGCCTCGACCTCACCGGGCTCGACGCGCACCCCGCGTACCTTCAGCTGGTCATCGGCGCGCCCCAGGAAGGCGAGGCTGCCGTCGGGCCGCCACATCACCAGGTCGCCGGTGCGGTACATCCGGGCGCCGGGTCGTCCGAAAGGGTCGGCGACGAAGCGTTCGGCGGTGGCCGCCACCCGGCCCAGGTAGCCGCGCCCCACGCCGATGCCGCCGTAGTAGAGCTCGCCGGGCGTGCCCGGGGGCACCGGGCGCAGGGCGGAGTCGAGGACGAGGGCGCGGGTGTTCCACAGCGGGCGGCCGATGGACTGGTCGTGCGCGGTGCAATGGGCGTACAGGCTCTCGCTGCTGACCTCGGTGCAGCCGCAGAAGTTGATCAGCCGGGCGTCGGGGCAGCTGCGGGCAAGGCGGGCGGGCAGCCCGGGCGGCATGGGCTCGCCGCTGCTGAGCACCAGCCGCAGCGATGTCAGCCGCCCCGCACCGGCCTCCTCCTCGTGCAGCAGTGCCTGGAGCAGACTCGGCACGGCGGTCAGCACACGGGTGCCGCTCTTGCCGATCAGGTCGGCGAGTGCGGCCGGGTCCTTCGCGGTGGCGGCGTCGGCGAGGACGACACGGCCGCCGTGCACGAGGGTCTGCAGGATCTCCACGGTGCCGTCGATGAAACTGATAGAACTCTTCGCGCACACGGGGTCGTTCGCGTCGAACGAGTACAGCTCGGCGAACCAGGCCATGCGGTTGACCAGGCCGCGCTGCGTGCCGATGACACCCTTGGGGCGGCCGGTGGAGCCGGATGTGTAGACGACGTTCACGGCTGTCTGTCCGGTGACCGCGACGTTCACCGGCGCGGCGGAGTACTCGGAGATGCGGGCCTGGAGGCCGGGGTCGTCGAGCACGGTCCAGTCGGCTGCGGGCAGTCGGCCGACGGCGGCGCTGTCCGTGAGCAGCAGGGCGGGCCTGGCGTCGTCGAGCATGCCGGTGATCCGCTCGGCCGGGTAGTCCGGGTCCACGGGCAGGTAGGCGGCGCCGGTGCGGACGACGGCGAGCAGGGCGACGACGAGCGGAACGGAGCGGTCGGCGGCGAGCGCGACGATCCTCTCGGGGCCCGCACCCCGCTCGATCAGGTACCGGGCCAGCCGTGCTGCCCGCGAGTCGAGTTCGGCGTACGTCAGCTCCTCGTCGCCGAGGACGAGGGCCACGTCCCCCGGTCGGCGGCGGAAGGAGTTGTCGAGGAGACCGGCGAGGGTGTTGTCGGGCACCGCCCGGGCGGTGTCGTTCCAGTCGGTGAGCACCTGCCGCAGGTGCGTGGTCGGCAGCGGTTCGACGCGGCCCGTGGCTTGTTCCGGGTCGACGGCGAAGGCGGTGAGAACCGCGTGCAGTGCGGCCATGATCTCTTCGGCCCGCTCGTCGTCGATCACGTCGGGGCGGTGGTCGAGCCGTAGATGCAGCCGCGCGCCGGGGACGACGGCCAGCATCAGCGGGTAGTGGGTGGCGTCGTGGCCCGAGATACCGGTGACGGTCAGCTGCCCCGCAGTGAGGGCGGCGGATCCTGTGGGGTAGTTCTCGAAGACGACGATGGTGTCGAAGAGCTCGGTGACCCCGGCGGCCTTCTGGATGTCGGCGAGCGGTAGATGGTGGTGTCCGCTCGTCGCCAGATGGCGGTCCCTGGCCTCGACGGCCACCGAGACGAGGGACGCGGCGGCGGGCGTACGGACCCGGGTGGGCACCGTGTTGATGAACAGCCCCACCATGCTGTCGACGCCGGGCAGTTCGGCCGGCCGCCCGGAGACCACGGTGCCGAAGACGATGTCGTCGCGGCCGGTGAGCCGGCCCAGCAGCACCGCCCAGGCAGCCTGCACCAGGTTGCTCAGGGTCAGCCCGCGCGCACGGGCGAGGTCGGTGAGCCTCCGGGTGAGGTCCTCGTCGAGGTCGGCCGTACGGCGTTTCGGGACCTGCGGTGCGGTGGACCCGGCGCCGTGCGGGGCGAGCAGGGTGGGCTCGTCGACCCCGGCGAGTTCGGTGCGCCAGGCCTCGCGGGCGGCTGCTCCGTCCTGCCGGGCCACCCAGGCCAGATAATCGCGGTAGGGCGGGGCGGGCGGTAGGCCGGACGGTGTACCGCCGGCGTCGTGGAGCGCGAAGAGTTCGCGGACCAGCACGGGCGTGGACCAGCCGTCCAGGAGGATGTGATGGACCGTGAGTACGAAGCGGTGGTGCTCCGGTCCCAGCCGGAGCAGGGCGGTGCGCAGCAGCGGTGGGGTCGCGAGGTCGAAGCGTCGGGCTCGGTCGTCGGCGAGGAAGGCCTCGGCCCGCGCCGTCCGTTCCGGTTCCGCCAGACCGCTCAGGTCGACCGGCCGCCAGGTGAGTTCGACCGTACGCGGCACGACCTGGACCGGCCTGTCGAGGCCCTCGGTCCAGAACGCCGCGCCCAGATGGGGATGGCGCACCAGCAGTGCCTCGGCAGACCGCCGCAGTGCGGCGGCGTCGAGGGGTCCGGTGAGGTCGAGGACGAGCTGCGTGACGTAGACGTCCGTCCCGTCCGGGTGGTAGTGACTGTGGAAGAACAGGCCTTCCTGCAGCGGGGAGAGCGGCAGGATGTCGCTCAGTCCGGACCGGTCGTTCACCTCGGGGACCTCCAAGCTGCTTCGATGCGGTCGAGCTGGTCCTGGCTGAGGCCGACCAGCGGAACGTCGGACGGTGTGCGCCCCGCGTCGCCCGTGTCGTGTCGTGCGAGCGCGCCCAGTGCCGCCAGCCAGGCGTCGGCGAGCGTCGTCACGTCGCTCTCGTCGAGCAGCGCGCCCGGCCAGGTCCACCCGGCGCGCAGGACCGGTCCCTCGGGACGGTCCTCGGCGACAACGTTCAGGTCGAGGGTGTGCACCGCGGGCAGGTCCGGGTCGGCGCCGCCGCCGAAGGCGCCCGGGGCGGGGTCCACCGTCCAGTCGGCGGCCGGGCCGCCGGAGGGCAGCCTGCCCAGGTAGTTGAAGCCGACGCGCGGCACGGCCAGGCCGGCGAACCGGGGCGCGGTGCGCGGATTGAGGTGGCGCAGCAGACCCTCACCGATACGGTCGCCGGGGGCGGACCGCACCTGCTCCTTGGTCCGCTTCACTGCGTCACCGAGGGCGGGGCCGCCGCTCAGGGCCTCGTTCGGGTCGATGTGCGCGAGGTCGAGCCGGACCGGGTGCGCGCTGGTGAACCAGCCGACCGTGCGTGAGGTGTCTGTGCCATCCAGGTCCGCTCTTCCGTGCCCCTCCAGCTCGACGAGCAGTCCGCCGGCCGGTGCGCCACGGTCCCGGCGCCACCGGGCCACGGCCAATGCCAGGGCGGTCAGGAGCAGTTCGTCCGGGCCGCAGTGGAATGCCGTGGCGACGGTGGTGAGCAGCGCCCGGCCGGTGCCCGCGTCAAGGCTGTCGACGCGGCGCCGGATCGTACGGGTGACGTCGCGTCCGGGAACCGGGTCGAGGCCGGGGGCGAGCGGCGCGGGTTCGGCCACCGTGGCCAGCCAGTGGGGCAGTTCGGCGGTGCGGTGAGGGCTGTCGGACTCGGCGGCCAGCAGCTCCGACCAGCGCCTGAAGGAGGTGATGACCGGCTGTGGGCGTGGCTCGCGGCCCTCGGTGAGCGCTCGGCCCACCTCGGCCATGTCCTCCAGCAGGATCCGCCAGGAGACGCCGTCGACCGCGAGATGGTGCACGGCAAGGAACAGTCGTCCGGCCTCCCCGGGCCCGTGGTCGAACCGGACGGCGGCCACCGTGCGGCCTTCGGCGGGGGCGAGTTCACCGACCGTGCGCGCCGACTCATCGGCGACCGCACGGGCACGCTCCTGCTCACCGCGTCCGGAGAGGTCCACGCGGCGCAGCAGCTGGACGGCGCGGACGCTGCCCGCGGGCGGGACGACGAGCCGCCCGTCCTCATCCCGGCGCAGCCGCAGCATGTCGTGGTGGTCGAGCAGGGTCTGGAGCACGGCCTCCACCGTGTCCTCGGGTACGCCCTCCGGCGTCCGCAGCAGCATCGACTGGTGGAACCGGTCGGTGGGTCCGCCGAGCCCGTGCAGCCATCGCATCACCGGCGTCGGTGCGATCTCTCCGGTGCCGTCGTCCGCCTGTACGGCCGTACCTGTCTCCGTGGCGACGAGGGCCAGGGCGGCGACGGTGCGGTGCCTGAAGACATCCTTGGGCGACAGTGAGAGTCCGGCGGCCCGGGCCCG
Organism: Streptomyces sp. NBC_01012; assembly: GCF_045162755.1. NCBI lineage: Bacteria > Bacillati > Actinomycetota > Actinomycetes > Kitasatosporales > Streptomycetaceae > Streptomyces > Streptomyces sp. NBC_01012. The sequence continues at coordinate 96,258 of NZ_CP108688.1, forward strand.
GCTGCTGACCTGGATGGCGGTGATGCTGTCGCCGCCGAGATCGAAGAAGTCGGCCGCCACACCGGCGTCCGGCATCCCGAGCGCCTCGCGCACGATGGCGCACAGTGTCTCCTCGACCGGACCGCGGGGCGCCCGCCCGTCGACGGCGCCGGCAGGCTCCGGAGCGGGCAGAGCGGCCCGGTCCAGCTTGCCGTTGGGTGACAGCGGCAACCGGTCCAGCGTGACGAAGGCGGCCGGGACCATGTAATCGGGCAGCGTCCGCGCGACGAAGGCCCGCAGCCCGGCGCTGTCCGGGCCGGCCCCGTCCCGCGCGGGTACGACGTAACCGACGAGGCGGCTCGTGCGCGGGCCGGTGTGCACGGCGACCGCGGCCTGCGCGACGTCGGGGTGCGCGGCCAGCACGGTCCCGATCTCGTTGAGTTCGATGCGATAGCCACGGATCTTGACCTGCTCGTCCACCCGGCCGACGAACTCCAGCTGTCCGTCCGGCAGGCGCCTCGCGAGGTCGCCCGTACGGTACATCCGGCTGCCCCGCTCACCCCAGGGGTCGGCCACGAAGCGTTCCGCGGTGATGGTGGGCCGGTTCCGGTAGCCGCGGGCCACGCCCGCGCCGCCGAGGTACACCTCGGCCACCACGCCGGGCGGCACCGGCCGCAGCCGTCCGTCCAGCAGATGGGCACGCACCCCGCGGATGGGGGTTCCGATGGGCGGGTTGCCGCCACCGGTGAGCGGTTCGGTGACGGTCGCGGAGACGGTGGTCTCGGTGGGGCCGTAGGAGTTGAGCATCCGGCAGCGGGGCGCCCAGTGCTCCACCAGCGCGGGCGGGCAGGCCTCGCCGACGACGAACAGCGTGGTCTCCGGGAGCAGCGCGTCGTCCGGCAGGATCGCCAGCACGGACGGTGGGATGGCCAGATGCGTCACCTTCTGCGAGGTCACCAGCGGGACGAGGTCCTCGGCCGCGTTCCAGGCACCCGTGGGGTGCATGACCACACATCCGCCGGCCAGCAGCGTGCCGCCGATCTCCCAGAACGCCCCGTCGAAGCTCGGTGAGGCGAACTGCAGCACCCGGCTGCCCGGCCCGACCCCGCCCAGCTCCCCCGCGGAGGCGGCGACCAGGTTGGCGACACCCCGATGCGGTACCTCGACCCCTTTGGGCCGCCCCGTCGAGCCGGAGGTGTAGGTGACGTAGGCGATATGGGCGGGGCGCAGGGGCGCACGCCGCTCGGAGTCGTCCAGGTCGTGCGGGAACGCCGAATCCAGGGCCGCACGCGTCTCCTCGGTGTCGAGGTCGAGGAACGGCACCGGGGCTTCGGTGGCCGGCCCGACGAGCAACACCGGCCGGGCGTCGTCGAGCATGTACGCGATGCGGTCGGGTGGATAGGCCGGGTCGAGCGGAAGATAGGCCGCGCCCGACTTCAGTACGGCGAGCATCGCCTCGGCGAGCCGGGGCCCACGTGGAATCCGGACCGCCACCACTGCGTCGGGACCGGCCCCGCGCTCGATCAGCACCCGCGCCAGCCGGTTCGCGGACTCGTTCAGCTTCCGGTACGTGAGCTGCTCGCGCCCCGCCGTCACCGCGACCGCGTGCGGCGCCTCCCGGACCCGTTCCTCGAACAGTTCGGGCCCCGTGGCCTCGGGGGCGGCCGGGGAACGGCCGGCCGTCGCCAGCGCCGCGTACTCCTCATCGGCGAGGATCTCCAGGTCGCCGAAGGGTACGTCGGGCCGGGCCACCGCCTGCCCCAGCAAGCGCAGCAGCCGGGCCGCGAACGCGTCGACGGTCGCAGCGTCGAACAGGTCGGTGCTGTACTCGACGCTGCCCTGGACGCCCTCTCCCCCCTGGTCTCCCACGACCCGCTCGCTCAGCCCGACCGTGAGGTCGAAGCGCGCGGCCCGTGTGGCCACCGGCCTGGGGCGCACCCGAAGCCCCGGCAGCTCCACGGCGGTGTCGGCGTTGTTGTCCAGGGCCAGCATCACCTGGAACAGAGGGTTGTACGCCATGGACCGCTCGGCGCCGACCGCGTCCACCAGTTGTTCGAAGGGAAGGTCTTGATGGGCGTACGCCTCCAGGTCGGTTGCACGGACGCGGGCCAGCAGCTCACGGAAACTGGGGTCGCCCGAGGTATCGGTCCGCAGCACCAGCGTGTTCACGAAGAACCCGACCAGCTCCTCCAGGCTGTCATCCGTCCGCCCCGCCACCGGAGTACCGAGCGGAATGTCATCCCCCGCACCCAGCCGGGACAACAGCGCCGCCAGACCCGCCTGCACCACCATGAACAACGTCGCCCCCGACTCCCGCGCCACATCCAGAAGCGCCCGGTGCAGGTCCGGCTCGATGAAGAAGTGCCGCATGTCGCCCCGGTAGCTGGGCTCGGCCGGCCTGGCGCGGTCGGCGGGAAGTGCGAGCTGTTCCGGAACGCCCGTCAAGGTCTCTTGCCAGTAGGCGAGTTGTCGGGCGGCGAGAGTGCCTGGCTCGTTCTCGTCGCCGAGCAGGTCCCGCTGCCACAGGGCGTAGTCCGTGTATGTCACCGGAAGAGTGGTCCATTCCGGCGCCGCGCCGACCAGCCGTGCCGCGTAGGCCTCGGTCAGGTCGCGCAGCAAGGGCCTCAGCGACCAGCCGTCCCCGGCGATGTGATGCACCAGCAGCAACACCGACCACCGCTCGGGGCCGTGCCGGAGGGCCTCGACACGCAGGGGAAGTTCACGGCTCAGGTCGAAGGGATGGGTCACCGCCCCGCCCAGCACGGACTCCGCATCCTCGGGTGCCACGTCCCGTCGCCAGACCCGGACGAGATCCGGTGTCGGCTCGTGGATGATCTGCTGGGGAACACCGTCCCGCTCCCCGACCAGAGTCCGCAGAGGCTCATGCCGGGCCACCACATCATTGACAGCCGCCTCCAGCACCACCACATCCAACGGCCCCTCCACCTCCAGAGCCAACGGAATGTTGTACGTCGCACCCGGCCCCTCAAGACGATGCAGAAACCACAACCTGCGCTGCGCGAACGACAACGGCACAACCTCCGACCGCCCCCGCCGCACCACACCAGGCCGCACCCGACCCGACACCCCCCTCAACCGACCCACAAGACCAGCAGGCGTCGGCGCATCAAAAAGCGCCTGAATCGACACATCCACCCCGAACAACGACCGCAAACGACCCACCACCCGAGTCGCCAACAGCGAATGACCACCCAACTCGAAGAAATGACCGTCAACCCCCACCCGCGAAAGCCCCAACACCTCCGCGAACACCCGACACACCATCTCCTCCTCCGGCGACCCCGCCGACCGACCACCCTCCCCCCGCACCACACCCACCGAAGGAACCACCAACGCCCGCCGATCCACCTTCCCGTTCGGCGTCAACGGCAACTCCCCCACCACCACAAACACCCCCGGCACCATGAACCCCGGCAACCGCCCCGCGAGATGAGCCCGCAGCTCGGCCTTCAGCCGACTGGAGCGCGGTGCGGCGGACGGGGTGTTGGTGAGCGGGCCGGTGACCGGGGTGTCCGTCCGGTGGGTGCCGGCCAGCGGGCGGGCGGACAGGGTCGCCCTGGCGACGAGGACGAGGTCGAGTTCGCTCTCGCGCCGGTCGGCGGACCAGGTGACGGCGGTGTCGTAGCCGAGTCGTCCGCCGAGTTCGGCCAGCTCGTCGGGCTCGGGGCCGTCGGGCTCGGGACCCTCGGCGGCCGACTCGTCACTGAGGTCGCTCGCCGTACGGGCGTTGGGCACACCTGTCACCCGCAGCAGCTCAGGACGCCGCGCCGACAGCGCGGCGGCCAGCGCCTCGGCCGAGCCGCCGAGCTCTTCCCAGGTCGTGCGAGGAGCGTCGGCAACGCTCAGCAGCGCGTCGGCGGGCTTCTTGTGGAGCACCACCTCGTAGCGATAGCGCGTGAGTTCGTTGTGCCTGAGTCCGCGCTTGACACGGATGTCGGCGCCCCCGAGATCCGGGGACATGGCGGCGAAGTGGGTGAACAGCGCCGGGTCCACCAGCAGTTCCTTCTCCTCCGCGAGGGCGAGGCCGGCCGCGGTACGCACCTCCTCGGCAGGTGCGGCCGCGCCGAGGCGTCCGGTCTGCGCGGCCAGGTGCAGCCGCTTCGCCGACCTGAGGTCCCGGACGTCGCCCAGGTAGAGGGCGCCGCCAGGGGCCAGCAGCCGGACCGCGCTGTGGAGGACGTCGACGAGGTAGCGCTCACTCGGGAAGTACTGGGCGACGGAGTTGAGCACGACCGTGTCGAACTCACCCTCGGGCAGGGTGTCCACGGCGTCGGCCGCGAGGGCGGTGAGCCGAACCCGGTCCACGGCGTCGGGACGGGCGGCGGCCAGCCGGGAGCCGAGGGCGGCGACCGCTTCGGGCGAGACGTCGGTACCCCAGTACGTCTCGCAGTGGTCGAGCAGCGGTGCGAGAAGCAGTCCACTGCCGACGCCGATCTCCAGGATCCGCCGGGGTTCGAGCGCACGGATGGCGTCCACGGCCGCGGCGCGCCACTCCCGCATGTCGTCGAGCGGGATGGGACCGCCGTCGTAGGTGCTGTGCCAGCCTGAGAAGTCCTCACCGAATCCGGCACCGGCACCGGGATCATCGCCGCCGTACTGCCTGCTGAACACCGAGGCCCAGGACTCCAGTTGGTCCCGGTCCCCGGCGTCTTCCAGAGCCGGAACGCCGTCGGTGCCCGGGACGACGTACGCGGTGAGACGGGCGTCGCCCTGGGGGTCGCGGTGGACGGCCACCGCGGCGGCGGCCACCGCCGGGTGTTCGGCGAGCGCGGTCTCGATCTCGCCGAGCTCGATACGGTGGCCGCGGATCTTCACCTGCTCGTCGGTGCGCCCGACGAACACCAGCTGTCCGTCCCCGGTCCACCGCACGAGGTCGCCGGTACGGTACATGCGCTCGCCCGGCGCCCCGAACGGACTGGCCACGAACCGGCCTGCCGTCAGGCCTGGCCGGCCCAGGTAACCGCGGGCCAGCGCCGGGCCGCTCACATACAGCTCGCCGGGCACCCCGGGGGGCACCGGGCGCAGCCGCGCGTCGAGAACGTAGACCCGGGTGCCGGTCAGCGGGCGGCCGATGGGGGGCGGGGCGTCATCGGCGCCGAGCGGGGCGCTGGTGGTGGCGCAGACGGTGGTCTCCGTCGGACCGTACGCATTGATCATGCGGCGTTCCGGCGCCCACTGCCGTACCAGGTCGGCGGGGACGGTCTCGCCCGCGACGACGAGTGAGCGGACCGAGGGCAGTTCGCGGTCATCGAGCGCGCGCAGCGCGGACGGCGGCAGCGTGGCGTGGGTGACGTCGAACTCCTGGATCAGCCCGGCCAGCGGATCGCCCGGCATCAGCCGGTCGGCCGGGGCCACCACGAGGGCGGCGCCGGTCAGCAGCCCCATCAGGGTCTCCCAGAAGGCCGCGTCGAAGCTGGGAGAGGCGAACTGGAGCACGCGGCTTCCGGGGCCGGCCCCGAGGCGCTCCCGCTGCGAGGCGACGAGGGCGGCGACACCGCTGTGGGTGACCACGACCCCCTTGGGACGGCCGGTGGAGCCCGAGGTGTAGATGACGTATGCGGCGCGTCCAGGCTCGTCCGGGCGGTCAGGAGCGGTGGCGGGGGCGTTGTCGAGCGCCGCGACGACCTCGGGGGCGTCGAGCAGCAGCGCGGGCACCTCGCCCTCCCCCGGGCGTGGATCGGTGAGCCCGTGGGTGACCAGGAGGGCGGGCCGCGAGTCGTCGAGGAGGTAGCTGATCCGGGCCGCGGGATAGGCCGGGTCCACGGGCACGTAGGCGGCGCCCGTCTTGAGGACGGCGAGCAGCGCCACGACGGTCTCCGGGCCGCGCGGCACGGCCAGCGCGACCCTGTCCTCCCGGCCGATGCCGTGCCTCAACAGCAGATGAGCCAGCTTGTCGGCCCGCACATCCAGTTCGCGGTAGGTGAGCTGCCCGCCCGGGAAGAGCAGCGCGGGACTGTCGGGGGCCGCGGCCACGCGCTGCTCGAAGAGTGTGGGTACATCGGCCTCCGCAGGTGGCGCCGCGGTCTGGTTCCAGGTCTCCAGCACGCGCCGACGGTCCTCGCCGGTCACCGTCTCGATCTCACCGATGGGGAGGTCGCGGTCCTCGGCGAAGCCACTCAGCAGCCGGTCGAGCAGCTCGACGGTACGCACGACCGTGGCCCGGTCGAAGAGATCGGTCGAGTACTCGACGTACCCTTCGATGCCGTCCGGCCGCCCCTCGGCGTCGTAGGTCTCGTGCAGGCTGAGCGAGTAGTCGAACTTCGACACACCGGGCACGGTCGGCACCGGCCTGATGTCCAGCCCGGGCAGGGAGTATGCCGCCGCCGGCGCGTTCTGCAGCACGACCAGCACCTGGAAGAGGGGCTGCCGGGACAGGGACCGCTCCGGGTTGAGCGCCTCCACCAACTGCTCGAAGGGCAGATCCTGATGGGCGTACGCCTCCAGGTCCGTCGAACGCACACGGGCCAGCAGCTCACGGAAACTGGGATCACCCGAGGTATCGGTCCGCAACACCAACGTGTTCACGAAGAACCCGACCAACTCCTCCAGACTCTCATCCGTCCGCCCCGCCACCGGAGTACCGAGCGGAATGTCATCCCCCGCACCCAGCCGGGACAACAGCGCCGCCAGACCCGCCTGCACCACCATGAACAACGTCGCCCCCGACTCCCGCGCGACATCCAGAAGCGCCCGGTGCAGGGAGCCGCTGAACCGCACCCGGTGCACATCACCCCGGAAGCTCGTCACGGCGGGCCTGGGGCGGTCCGTGGGCAGCGCGAGCTGTTCCGGGATTCCTGCCAGCTTCTCTCGCCAGTAGGCGAGTTGTCCGTGCGCGAGGGAGTCCGGCGCGTCCTGGTCGCCGAGCAGATCCCGCTGCCAGAAGGTGTAGTCCGTGTATGTCACCGGAAGAGTGGTCCATTCCGGCGCCGCGCCGACCAGCCGTGCCGCGTAGGCCTCGGTCAGGTCGCGCAGCAAGGGCCTCAGCGACCAGCCGTCCCCGGCGATGTGATGCACCAGCAACAGTACGGTCCACCGGTCGGGGGCTGTCCGGAACGTATCGACACGCAACGGCAGTTCACTGCCGAGATCGAAGGGATACGTCACCGCGGCCCCGAGGGCCGAAGGCAGTACGTCCGTCCCGGTTTCGTGCGTCTCCACGGACACCGCACCCGGTGTCGGCTCGTGGATGATCTGCTGGGGAACACCGTCCCGCTCCCCGACCAGAGTCCGCAGAGGCTCATGCCGGGCCACCACATCATTGACAGCCGCCTCCAGCACCACCACATCCAACGGCCCCTCCACCTCCAGAGCCAACGGAATGTTGTACGTCGCACCCGGCCCCTCAAGACGATGCAGAAACCACAACCTGCGCTGCGCGAACGACAACGGCACAACCTCCGACCGCCCCCGCCGCACCACACCAGGCCGCACCCGACCCGACACCCCCCTCAACCGACCCACAAGACCAGCAGGCGTCGGCGCATCAAAAAGCGCCTGAATCGACACATCCACCCCGAACAACGACCGCAAACGACCCACCACCCGAGTCGCCAACAGCGAATGACCACCCAACTCGAAGAAATGACCGTCAACCCCCACCCGCGAAAGCCCCAACACCTCCGCGAACACCCGACACACCATCTCCTCCTCCGGCGACCCCGCCGACCGACCACCCTCCCCCCGCACCACACCCACCGAAGGAACCACCAACGCCCGCCGATCCACCTTCCCGTTCGGCGTCAACGGCAACTCCCCCACCACCACAAACACCCCCGGCACCATGAACCCCGGCAACCGCCCCGCGAGCCGGGTGTGCAGCCGGTCCGCTGTCGGCGGATCGGTGAGGTCGGTGGGCACGACATGGGCGGCAAGACGGCGGCCGATGGTGAGGTCGTCGAGGACACTCACCACAGCGTGCGCAACGGTCGGGTCGTCCAGCAGGGCGGCCTGGATCTCGCCGAGCTCGATACGGTGGCCGCGAATCTTCACCTGGTCGTCGGAGCGGCCCACGAAGACGAGCTGTCCGTCCCCGGTCCACCGCACGAGGTCGCCGGTACGGTACATCCGCTCGCCCGGCGCCCCGAACGGGCAGGCCACAAAGCGGGTGGCCGTCAGCCCAGGCTGACCGAGGTATCCCCGGGCCACGCCCTCGCCCGCGATGTGGAGTTCGCCCACCACATGCGGCGGCACGGGCCGCAGCCGCTCGTCGAGCACGAAGCAGCGGTCGCCGTCCAGAGCGCGGCCGATCGGTACGGTTTCGTCCCGGACGGACCCGGGCCCCGCCAGCGGGTGGCAGACCGCGAACGTGGTGGTTTCGGTGGGCCCGTAGACATGCACGACCGTGGTGTCAGGGCAGCGTTCCAGGGCCCTGCGGACCGCCGCAGGGGAGACGAACTCGCCGCCGGTCCAGACCTCTCGCACCCCCGACAAGGCGTGGGGGTGATCCTCGACGAGGTGGTTGAACAGTGCTGTGGTGAGGAACACCGAGCGGACGTCGTACCGTTCGACGGTGTCGGCGAGTGCGGCGGAGTCGAGCCGGCCGGCGGGCGCGAGCACCGCTTCCCCGCCGTGCAGCAGCGGCACCCACATCTCGTAGGTCGAGGCGTCGAAGGCGTACGGCGAGTGCAGGAGGACACGGCTGTGTGCGCCCGAGCGCCAGTGCCGGTCGTCGACCAGGGCCAGGATGTTGGCGTGGGTCACGGCGATGCCCTTGGGGGCCCCGGTCGAGCCCGAGGTGTACATGACGTAGGCGAGATCGTCGGGCCTGCCCGCGAAGGGTGGGTTGTCTACAGGCCCCTCCGGGCCCGGTGTGTCGACGCGCACCGCCGGGACGCCCGGTTCGGGCAGAACGTCGGCCGGGTCGCGGTCGGTGAGCAGGACCACGGCGTCCGTCTCGGCCAGAACGTGCCGCATCCGGGGCGCGGGGTCGGCCGGGTTCAGCGGGACGTAGGCGGCACCGGTGGCCAGCACGGCCAGTGTGGTGACGACCAGCGCCGCCGATCGCTCCTGGAGGACGGCGACCCGGTGACCGGGTCGGACGTCGAGGGCGCGCAGCCGTGCGGCGAGGAGGCGCTGCCGCTGGTCCAGTTCGCGATAGGTGACGGTAGCGCCGTCGGCCTCCCGCAGCGCGACCGCGTCCGGTGTACGGGCGGCCTGCTCGGTGAACCGTTCCTGGACCGTGCGGGGCGTGCGTTCCGTCGCGGAGGGCAGCGCGGGCGCGTTCCACCCCTCGGTCAGGGTCGCGGCCTCGCCGGCCGTGAGGACGTCCAGGTCGGACACGGCGGCGGACGGGTCGGCCACGGCTGCTTCGAGCAGTCCTGTCAGGCGTGCCATGAGCGCGGCGGCGGTGTCCGCCTCGAACAGGTCGGTGGCGTACTCCAGGGATCCTTCGATGCCGCCCCCCGCCTTCACCTCGCTGAGGCTCAGCGTCAGATCGACTCGGGCGGCCTCGGCCCGGACGACCCTGGTACGTACGCGGAGTCCGGGCATGGTGACGACGGCCGACGGGTTGTTGTCGAGCGACAGCATCACCTGGAAGAGGGGCTGCCGGGACAGGGACCGCTCCGGGTTGAGCGCCTCCACCAACTGCTCGAAGGGCAGATCCTGATGGGCGTACGCCTCCAGGTCCGTCGAACGCACACGGGCCAGCAGCTCACGGAAACTGGGATCACCCGAGGTATCGGTCCGCAACACCAACGTGTTCACGAAGAACCCGACCAACTCCTCCAGACTCTCATCCGTCCGCCCCGCCACCGGAGTACCGAGCGGAATGTCATCCCCCGCACCCAGCCGGGACAACAGCGCCGCCAGACCCGCCTGCACCACCATGAACAACGTCGCCCCCGACTCCCGCGCCAGCGCCAGGAGGCCTTGGTGGAGCTCCGGTTCGACACGGAAGGTGTGCACGGCACCGCGGTGGCTGCTGACCGCCGGGCGGGGCCGGTCGGAGGGCAGCTCCAAGGCGTCCGGCAATCCGGCGAGAGCGGCGCGCCAGTACGTCAGGTCGGGACGCTCCTCGTCCTCCCCGAACTGCTCCCGCTGCCACAGGGCGTAGTCGGTGTACGTCACAGGAAGCGCAGCCCATCGCGGCGCGTGCCCGCTCGACCGTGCCGCGTACGCCTCCGTCAGATGCCGCAGCAGCGGCCTCAGGGAGGCACCGTCGCCTGCGATGTGGTGCATGAGGAGCAGCACCGCGTGCCGGTCGGCTCCGGTGCGGAACACGGTGACACGCAGGGGAAGTTCACGGCTGAGGTCGAAGGGGTGGGCCACAGCCCGTGCGAGGGTGTACGGCAGTCGGTCCGTCTCGGCCTCCTGCGACTCGACGACCACGAGATCCGGCGCCGGTTCACGGATGTCCTGCTCGGGGTCGCCGTCGCGCTCCCTGATCAGGGTCCGCAGGGGCTCGTGCCGCGCGACCACGTCATTGACAGCCGCCTCCAGCGCCCTCACGTCCAACGGCCCCTCCACCTCCAGGGCCAGGGGAATGTTGTACGTCGCACTCGGTCCCTCGAGACGGTGCAGGAACCACAGCCTGCGCTGCGCGAACGACAACGGCACGACCTCCGGCCGCTCCCGCCGTACCACGCCCCCGTTGCCCGGAGGGGTCAGACGGGCCGCGAGGCCCGCGGGGGTGGGTGCGTCGAAGAGGTCGGCGACGGAGAGATCGCCGCCGGCGGTCGTACGGATCTTCACCAGGAGGCGGGTGGCCAGCAGCGAATGGCCCCCGAGGTCGAAGAAGTCGTCGTCGGGACCGACCTCGGTGAGCTCCAGGACCTCGGCGAACAGCCGGCACAGCAACGCCTCGTGCTCGGTGAACGGACGGCGGGCGTCCGCAGTGGTGGACGTGGCCCGGAAGTCGGGTGCCGGGAGCGCCGCCCGGTCCGTCTTGCCGTTGTGGGTGAGCGGGAGCGCGTCCAGGAGGACGACGGTGCCGGGCACCATGTGCTCGGGCAGGCGGCCCGCGGCGTGTCCGCGCAGGGCCCCGACGTCGATGCTCGCGCCGGGCGCGGCCACGACGTAGGCGACGAGCAGCTCGCCGTGGACGGTCACCGCGTTCTGCGCGACGCCCGGCAGGCGCCGCAGGACGGCCTCCACCTCGCCGAGCTCCAGCCGGTGGCCGCGGAGCTTGACCTGGTCGTCGGAGCGGCCCACGAAGACGAGTTGTCCGTCGTCCGTCCACCGCACGAGGTCGCCGGTACGGTACATACGCTCACCCGGCGCCCCGAACGGGCACGCCACGAAGCGAGCGGCCGTCAGGCCCGGCCTGCGCAGGTAACCGCGGGCGAGGGAGTGCCCCGTGACGTAGAGCTCTCCGGTGCCGCCGGCGGCGACCGGTCGCAGGGCATCGTCCAGGACATGGACGCGGGTGCCCTGGACGCCGGTGCCGAGGGGGGCGGGGCCCGCGTCGGCGGAGAGCGGGCCGCTGGTGGTGGCACAGACGGTCGTCTCGGTCGGTCCGTAGGCGTTGACCAGGGTGCGGCCTGGTGCCCAGCTGCCCACCAGTTGCTCGGTCACCGCTTCGCCGGCGACGACGAGCGTGGTCACGGTGGGGAGGTCGAGGCCGCTCATCGCGGACAGGGCCGAGGGCGGCACGGTGAGATGGGTGACCCGGTGCCGGGCCACGGTCGCGGCGAGCGCGGGCCCAGGGGTCAGCCTGTCGGCCGGCTCGACCACCAGTGCCGCCCCGCTGAACAGGCCCATCGCCATCTCCCAGAACGCCGCGTCGAAGCTGGGCGAGGCGAACTGCAGCACGCGGGCGCCGGGTCCGGCGTTCAGCCGGGTCCGCTGGGTGGCCACGAGGTCGGCGATCCCGGCGTGGGTGACGACGACGCCCTTGGGACGGCCGGTGGAGCCCGAGGTGTAGATGACGTAGGCCGGGTGGGCGGGGTCGGCCGACGGGAGCGGGGCGGCAGCCGGCTCGGGGCCGGTGTCGTCGCTCCGGAGCGTCATCCGGGGCAGTCCGGCCAGTTCCACCGCCGACAGGTCGACGGACGGTTCGGTGAGCAGCAGCACGGGACGGGCGTCGGCCAGCATGAACTCGACCCGGTCCGGCGGATAGTCGGGGTCCACGGGCAGAAACGCGGCTCCGGCCTTCCACACCGCGAGTACGGCCGTCGTCAGTGTCCGGCCCCGGGGCAGTGCAAGCGCCACAAGGCTCTCGGGGCCGACTCCGCGCTCCACCAGACGCCGGGACAGCCGGTCGGCCTGGTGGTCCAACTCGCCGTACGAGAGTGGTGTTTCACCTTCGGTGAGCAGTGCGGGGGCCTCGGGGTCCACGGCGACGCGGGCGGCGAACAGCGCGCCTGCGCTGCCGGTGGGCGGCCCGGCGGTCGTCGCGGTGGTGAGCGGCGCTGCGGTGAGCGGCGGCCGAGTGAGGTGCGCGAGCGGTGTGTCCGGGTCTGCCCCGGCAAGGCGGGTGAGCAGCGCGATGACCTCGGCGCCGTGGCGGGCCACGGTCTCGGCCGGGTACACGGCGGCGTTGGCCCACAGGTTGAGCTGGAGCTCCCCGGTGGCCGACTCCTGGATCATGAACTCCAGGTCGTCCACGGGCCCGATGGCGATCCACTGCCGTACGGCCGGCGCTCCGCCGAACGTCGGCTCTGCGGAGAACGCGAGCACATTGACGATCGGACCGTAGAGCTTGGGCGCGTCGGCCGGGGCGCCCAACTCGCGGCGGAGCCGCTCGTACGGGTACCGCTGGTGGACGAGCGCTTCGTCGACCCGCTCAGCGACCTGCGCCGTGAACGCGCCCAGCGTGGCGTCCGGGTCGTGGTCGAGCAGCAGGGGCTGCATCGTGGCAAGCATGCCCGGCACCTCACGGGCGGCCGGTGTCGTACGCCCGGTGACGGGCAGCGTCAGCAGCAGGTCCCGCCGTCCGGTCTCCGCGTGCACATGTGCGGCGACTGCCGCGACGGCTGTGCGCGTCCATCGCTGTCCGAGCCGCTCGGCGAGCGTGTGCAGACCCCGCAGGACGGCGGCGCCGGCGCCGGTACGGTGCAGGATGTACTCCGGTCCTGCGGGGGCGCTGCGGCCGCCCAGTCGTACCGGCGCCGGCCGCGCGGCAAACCGCCGGTGCCAGTGGGCGCGGTCACGGTCGTGGTCTTCGGAGCCGAGGTAGGCGGAGTACTCGTCGAGCAGGTCGCCGAGCGGCCGCATCGGTGTGCCCGCCGTGTCGGCGCCCGCGAGCAGGGCGGCGTAGAGCTCGGCCGTACGCCGGGTGAGCAGCCAAACGCCGTAGCCGTCCAGTACGAGATGGTGGGAGCGCTGGTACCACAGATGCCGGTCGGGCCCGATCCGGAACAGCGCCTCCGCGTGTGTCGGCCCGGTCGCCAGGTCGACGGGGCGCGCCAGCTCCGCGCGCATCCATGCCTCGGCCTCGGCCCGCGGGTCGTCCGCGCCGGTCACGTCGAACACCGGGAAGGGGAACGGCTCCGGCGCGTACGGGTACTGCACGGGACCGGTGGCGTCGGCCGCGAACCGCATCCGCAGCGCGTCGGTCTCTGCGACCGCGCTCCTGAGCGCCGTCTCCAGCAGGTCGGCCCGCAGCGGACCGGTGATCTCCAGGTAGGACGCCTGGTTGTACGTCGACTTCAGCGGGTCCAGTTCATGGCCGTAGTAGGCGCCGAGCTGCGGGCCGGTCAGCGGGTGGCGAGGTGCGGGGGTCTCAGGCATGGTCGGTGCTCCGCTCACGGCTCGTACGGAAGGACGGGGCGGCGGGTTCGGGGGTCGCGACGAGCAGGGCCTTCTGTCCGGTCAGCCGGCTCACGGAGTCCAGCCGCAGGCCCGCCGCACCGAGCAGCGCCCCGAACTCGCGAGGGGTACGCTCGCGGCCGGGCAGCACCGAGAGCATGTACAGCGTCATCAGGGCGGTCGTGCGGGCGTCGGCGTCGGTGCCCGGCCGGTCGTCGGCCGCGAGTTCGATCACGACGAGACGGGCGTGCGGGGGCATGGCCCGGCGGCAGGCCGCGAGGAGCGTGACGCATTGCTCGTCGTCCCAGTCGTGCAGGATCTCCCGCATCAGGTACACGTCTCCGCCACCCGGCACGGCGGTGAAGAAGTCCCCGGGGAGTGCCTCGGCGCGGTCGGCGAGCCCGGCGGCGGAGAACCGGGCGCGGGCAGCGGCGGCCGCGGCAGGGCGGTCGACCAGCACCCCGCGCAGGCCCGGGTGGGCCGCCAGAAGGTGGCCGAGCAGGGCGCCGTCGCCGCCGCCGACGTCGATCAGGGTGGCCGCCGAGGAGAAGTCGTGGGCGCGCAGGACGGCCGCGCTCTCCAGTTCGACGTCGCGGGCCTGTGTGGCGTCGAACAGGCCCCGCAGCTCGGGTCGTCGGTCCAGGACGGTGAAGAAGTCGGCGCCGAACTCCTTGTCGAACGCGGGCGTTCCCGTGCGTACGGTGTCCGGGATGCCCTGCCAGGCGCGGGCCGAGAGTGCCTGCGCCATCAGGGCGCTGGGCAGGGCGCTGCCGGGTGCACCCGGGGTGAGGGCGGTGCCGAGGAGAGCCAGGGCGAAGCGGCCGTCAGGCAGCACCTCGAAGACCTCGAAGGCGGTCAGCGCGGTCAGTACCTGGTGCAGGGCGTTCTCGTGGGCGCCGGTGTCCCGGGCCAGCTCGGCCGCGGTGCGCGGGCCGTGCGACAGGATGTCGGGGATGCCGAGCTCGGCCACGCTGCACAGGGCACGCGAGACCAGAGGGGCGTACAGCAGGGCACGTACGGCGACGGCGGCTTCGGCTTCGTCGGGGCGCATCAGGATTCCTTCCGCCGGATGTGGCGGCGCTCGGCCGCGGCGAACAGGCCGAGCATCAGAGGCTCGCGGATCCGTCCCTCGGCGAACTGGTCCCCGAAGCGTTCGCGGTAGGCGTCGAACCAGTGCGGGAGTTCGTGCAGGAAGAGAATGTCGTGCGAGGCCATGTGCCGGATCGCGAGCAGCGGCAGCGGGGAGCGGGAGACCCGGAACCCGTCGTTGCGGACCGAGCGTTCGTCGCAGGCGGGGTGGAACTGGCCGATCATGACGCCGCCCCGCACAGCGGTGTCCTTCAGCCGTGCGTGGGCGTCGTCCAGGGCGCCGTATCCGTCCTCGGTGAGGTCGGGCAGCACCACGACGAGGCTGTCCAGGGGATCGTCGGCGGGAGTCCGCATGAAGCGGGTGAGTTCGTCCTCCAGGAGGTCGTGCAGTTCGTCGGGGTCCTTGCCGGTGATCTCGTAGTGGAAGCCGGCGCGCAGCGCGTCGGCCTGGAGTGCGGCCGGCATGAAGGGGCAGACGGCTCCCTTGCGGCGCAGCTGCGGACGAGGCCGGCTGATGTAGTCGCTCAGCCAGGTGTCCAGGACGGCGACGTCCTGGCGCAGCCGGTGGTCGTACCCGCGTGGCGGTGACACAGTGGTGTCGCCGCTGAACCCGGCGAGTGACGGCTGTGTGCCCTGTTCGGCACCCGTGGTCATGTGACTTCCTCCGGTGGGCACAGCGGCCGTCAGGCCGTCAGCTTCGTCAGGACCTGTGCGAGATGTTCCAGCTCGCGGCGGATGTGCGGCAGGTCGGTGGGATCGTCGGACTCCATGGCGATACGGCGCAGGCGTTCGGTCCCGCCGTGGAGCAGGCTGGTCGCCACGCGGAAGCGCAGGGCCCCCGGGTCGTCGCCGAAGTGGTGGCCTCCGAGCACCGCGACTCCGGCCCGCTCCAGCAGTACGCGTTCCAGGGATGCCGAGTCCGCGGCGCCCTGGGCGGCGAGCACGGCCCGGGCGGGTTCGAAGTCGGGGTAGACGTAGAAGCCGCCGTCGGGGGCGCGGACCCGGGCGCCCGCATCGGTCATGATGCGGTGCACGGCCCGGGTGACGGCGGCGTGCAGCCGGGCGCCGCGGGCGACGTGCTCCGTCAGCTCGGGCGGCTCGTCGTAGGCGTACCGGGCGACCCCCTGCAGGGGCCCGGCGAGCGAGGACCAGACTTCGCTGGCGGTGGCGAGGACCCTGGCGCGCAGCTCGGGGCCCCGGTCACCGGCGGGAAAGCGGGCCGAGCCGATCCGCCAGCCGCCGACGGCGTGTGTCTTGCTGAGCCCGGTGGTGACGACGGTGCGTTCGGGGGCGGCTTCCGCGGGGCTGAGGAAGGTGGTGGCGGGGTCGTGCAGAAGGTCCCGGTAGATCTCGTCGGAGACCACGGTGAGGTCCGCCGCGCGGGCGATCTCGCAGACCTCGCGGACGAGTCCGGGCGGCGCCAGGGTGCCGGTCGGGTTGTCCGGCAGGGTCAGCACGAGCAGCCCGGGCTTTCGGCCCCGTTGCCGCATCCGCCGGAGAGTGTCGGCCAGCGCGGACGGGTCGGGCACTCCCCCGCACCGTTCCGGGATCTCCACCCCCCAGGCCTCCCGCCCCATCAGCCGCGCCTGCGGGGCGTACGTCACCCAGGCGGGCCGCGGCAGCAGCACATCGCCGTCGACGGCGGCGACCAGCGCCATCAGCAGCGGTTTACTGCCGGGTGCCACGACGATCTGCTCGCCCTCGGTGGGCAGCCCGCGTCGGCCGTGGTAGCCGGCGACGGCGGTGAGCACCTCGGGGCGTCCCGCGACCGGGCCGTAGGCGGTGTGCCCGGACCCGTCGGCCAGCGCCCGTGCCAGCCCGGCGTGCAGCGGCAACCGCGCCTCCCCGAACCCCAGATGCAGCACGCGCTCCCCGGCGGCCCGCAGCCGGGCGACTTCCTGGTCGAGCGCGAGGTTGGGCGAGATCCCGGTGCTCATCGCACGGCCTCCGTCCGCGAACCCGCTGTCAGCGCGGCGCGCAGCGCCTCGTCGTCACCCGGCTCCGGCCGAAGATCGTCGAGCCAGGCGGCATCGGGCGACCAGGGCGCCCTGAACGGACGCCCGACCAGCCGGGGATCGCGGGCCTGGAGCAGCCGTAGCCGGAAGTAGCGCCCCTCGGGCACCCGCTCCACCCCGTCCACGACGACCTTGCCGGCGGTCGTCGACATCACGGGCCCGCGCACGGTCCGGGCGAGGCCGGGCAGATCTCGGTAGGCCTCCTGGAAGATGTCCACCGCACGGGCGATGGGCACGCGGTAGTAGGTGTGCGGCCCGGTGTCGCGGGCCATGAACATGTAGTACGGCACGAGTCCCGCGGTGAGTTCGGCCCGCCACAGCGCGGACCAGGTGGCGGCGCTGTCGTTGACGTGCCTGATGAGGGGCGCCTGGCAGTACACCACCGCGCCGGTCGCCCGGATCCGTTCCAGCGCACGCCTGGCGACCGGGGTGGCGAGCTCGCGCGGATGGCTGAAGTGCGCCAGCACCGCGAGGACGCGACCGGAGCCCACGATCCGCTCGAACAGGCGCAGTACGTCGTCTGCGTCGGCGTCGCTGACGAACCGCTGCGGCCAGTAGGCCGGCGACTTGGTGCCGATCCTGACCGTGCGCACGGTCGGCACATCGAGCAACGGCTCCAGGTGGGTGCGCAGTCGGTCGGCTGTCATCACCATCGGGTCACCGCCGGTGACCAGCACATCGCTGACGTCGGGGTGTCCGCGCAGATACCGGATCAGACCCTCGGGCCCCCGCGCCGCGAACCGCAGGTCGGCGTCCCCGACGAACTGTGCCCAGCGGAAGCAGTAGGTGCAGTAGGTGTGGCAGGTCTGGCCCTGGCCGGGGAAGTACAGGACGGTCTCGCGGTACTTGTGCTGGAGGCCGGGGACCGGACCCGATGCGCCGCGCGGCACGTTCAGCTCCTGCTGCCCGCCGGGGTGGGGGTTGAGCCGCTCCCGGATCGCACGGACCGTGGCGACCACCTCCGGATCGCTGTCCCTGTGCCCGGCCAGCCGGCGCAGGACCGCCATGTCGCCCTCGTCGAGCATGCCGTCCTGCGGGAACACGAGCTGGTACATGGGATCGTCCGGAACCCGGGTCCAGTCGACGAGTTCGGAGAGCACGTACTCGTTCACCCGGAAAGGCAGCACCCTGGACAGCAGCCGGACCGTCTCACGCGCGGCGTCCGGGAGCGGATGGCGCCGGGCGATCTCGTCCAGCTGCCGCGGCCCGTACGCGCGCAAGCGGGTGGTGGTGCCGTCGGCCGTCAGGTGCACGCTGGGTCCCCCGTCCCTCGACGCCCGGCCCGTAGCGCGGACGTTCGACTGCGACTCGAGGGGAACGCTAGGTCGGCGGACCGGGGCCACCGCCCGGATGGCACGTTCCTGACCCGAGCGCGGCAGCTTCCGGCAACGACACGGGGCATGGGCCCGGTCGGGGGCTAGCGTCCGGCCCCAGGCGCCGAAGCGCCGGACCGGCGGTGTGCCCGAGGCACGCGCCGGTCGGCCGCATCCACCCGCGAGGAGTGAAGCTGCGATGACCCGACCGATGGAACCGACGGATCCCGCCGGGACGGCTGAGGTACCCCGGCCCCCGACCGGAGTGGGTGACGGCCGTCAGCTGCTCGACTGGCTGAAGACGATGCGGGACCGCCATCCGGTGTGGCGGGACGAGATGACCGGCGCGGCCCATGTGTTCCGCTACGACGACCTGCTGAAGGTGATGTCCTCCCCGGACGTGTTCAGCTCCGACTTCAGCGCGGTCATGCCGCCGCCGGACCCGGACGCCCCCAACTTCACCGAGGGCGTGCTGACCATGACCGACCCGCCCCGGCACGGCAAGCTGCGCCGGCTGGTCAGCCAGGCGTTCACCCCGCGCATGATCGCGCAGTTGGAGCCCAAGGTGGAGGTGCTGACCCGGGAGCTGTTCGACACGGTCGCCGGGGAGCGGGACTTCGACCTGGTGAGCGCCGTCGCCTACCCGCTGCCGGTGATCGTCATCGCCGAGATGCTGGGCATTCCCCCGGCCGACCGCGAGCTGTTCCGCGGCTGGGGCGAGGCCCTCCTGTCGACCAACTACGAGCTGCCGGTGGGCGCGGTGCCCGACGGAGCGATGCCGGATCAGATCGTGGGCCAGCTCAAGGACATGCACGCCTATCTGCTCGGCCACGTCAGGGACCGGCGTACCACCGCGCGCGACGACCTGATCAGCCGGCTGGTGACGGCCGAGGTCGACGGCGACGCGCTGACCGACGGCGAGACCGTCAGCTTCCTGAACTTCCTGCTACTGGCCGGCCATCTGACGACGTCGCTGCTGATGGGCAACGCTCTGCTGAGCTTCGCGGACGAGCCCGGGCAGGCGAAGGCGGTACGCGAGGACCGCGAGCTGGTGCCGGCCTTTCTCGAGGAGGTACTGCGGCACCGCCCGCCGGTGGTCTTCCAGGCCAGGGTCACCCGCCAGGAGACCGAGCTGTCCGGGGTCACCCTGCCGGCGAACGTGCCGGTGATGTGCTGGCAGATGTCGGGCAACCGCGACGAGCGGCAGTTCCCCGCCCCGGACCGCTTCGACATCTCGCGCAAGCCCAAGGCCCATCTGACGTTCGGCCACGGCATCCACTTCTGCATCGGCACCCCGCTCGCCCGGCTGGAGTCCCGGATCGTTCTCAACCAGCTCCTCGACCGCTACCGCCAGGTGGACATCGGAACGCCCGTCTACTACGAGCGCAGTCCCGAGATCTTCGGGGTGAAGAGCCTGCCGATCACCGTACATACCCCCTGAGGAGACGATCCGATGACGTCAGTGACACCCGAGTCCGCACCGTTCGAAGGGCCGCCCGCCGTGGTGGGTGACGGCCGGGAGCTGTACGCGTGGCTGAAGCGGATGCGTCGCGACGCACCCACGTGGATCGACCCGGCGAGTGGCTCGTGCCATGTCCTCACCCATGCCGACGCGCTGCGTGTGCTGTCCGAACCGTCGGTGTTCTCCTCCGACTTCAGTTCCCTCACACCACCGCCGGAGCCCGGTCTGCCGAATTTCGCGGAGGCGTCCCTGAGCGTGACCGACCCTCCCCGGCACGGGCAGCTGCGCAAGCTGATCAGTCAGGCGTTCACCCCGCGCACGGTGGCGGCACTCGAGCCGCGGATCCAGGCGGTGACGGCGGAACTCCTCGACTCGATCGGCGGACGCACGGAGTTCGACCTCGTGGAGGAGCTGTCGGGGCCGCTGCCGGTGGTGGTGATCGCCGAACTGCTGGGCATTCCGACGTCGGACCGGGAGATGTTCCGTCGCTGGGCGGAGTATCTGCTGCCACCCAGCGACGAGGTGACGGCCGGCCAGTTCCTCGAGGGCGGTTACGCCAAGACCCGTGCCGCCGAGCTCAACGAGATGGCGGACTATCTGCTCGCCCACGTCAAGGACCGCCGTGCCACCCCTCGGGAAGACCTGCTGTCCCGCCTGGTCGAGGCGGAGGCCGACGGCGAGCGCCTCAGCGACAAGCAGATGGTCAACTTCTCGGCGTTCCTGCTGCTCGCCGGACATCTGACGACCACCCTGCTGATGAGCAACGCCCTGCTCAGCTTCGACGAGGCACCGGGCTCCCTCACCCTCGTCCGCGAGGATCCGTCGCTGATCCCCGGGGCCCTGGACGAGGTGCTGCGCTACCGCCCGCCGGTGTCCTTCCTCTACCGGCTCACCCGTGAGGACACCCGGATCGGTGAGGTGGACGTCCCCGCGGGGCGCATCGTGGTCACCTGGCTGCTGTCGGCCAACCGCGACGAACTGCAGTTCCCCGACCCGGACCGCTTCGACCCCCGCCGCACCCCGACGGGCCATCTGACCTTCTCCCACGGCATCCACTTCTGCCTGGGCGCGCCCCTGGCCAGGATGGAGTCGTCGATCGTCCTGCGCGCCCTGCTGGACCGCTACCAGGACATCGCCGTCGGCACCCCCGCCTACCACCAGCGCCCCGACATCTTCGGCGTGACGAGCCTGCCGGTGTCGGTACGGGCCGCCTGAGAGACCTCAGGTGGTGTCGCCCCGGGCGGGTTCACCCGGGGCGACACCCCAGTCCCCCGTCGCGGTGAAGCGCTCCATGTCGGAGAGCGGGCCGTGCAGTCGCCAGCCCTTGGCCTCGGTCCAGGCGTCGTCGTAGTAGGTGTCCCGGTAGGTCTCACCGCCGTCCCCGACGACCATCACCACCGGTCCCCCGGTGCCCTCCCGCCGCATGCGGTCCAGCACCTGGAAGGCGCCCCACAGACAGCTTCCCGAGGAGGGTCCCGCCATCAGCCCGGTGATCGCGTGCAGATGGCGCATGGCCGCCACGCTCGCCACGTCCGGCACCGGGATCACCAGATCGACCACGGAGGGGTCGAAGGCGGGCTCCATACGCGGCCGTCCGATCCCCTCGATACGCGAGGGCATGCCGGTGGTGTACCCGGGAAAGTCCGCGGCCCAGCCGGCGAAGTACGCCGAGTTCTCGGGATCGACCACCGCGAGCCTGGTCGCGGCTCCGCGCGTCCGGAGATACCGGCCGACGGCGGCCGAGGTGGCCCCGCTGCCGACCCCTACGACGATCCACGCGGGCTCGGGCTCCCCCGCCTTCTCCATGTCGCCCAGGATCTGCGCGCCGAGACTCGCCGGACCGCTCCAGTCGACCGCGCCGCCCACCCGCTCCAGATGGTCCAGACAGTGACCGCCGGACTCCTCGGCGAGGAGGCGCGCCTGCCCGTAGACCGCGAGCGGCGGGTCGAAGGGGTGGCAGCGCCCGCCCTGCGCCTCGATCCGCTGCCGCTTGGCCGCCCCGGTCTTCCCCGGGACGACGGCGGTGTACGGCAGGCCGAGGAGCCGTGCGAAGTGGGCCTGCGAAACGGCCATGTTGCCGCTGGTGGCCTCGAACAGCGGTGTGCCGGGCCCGATCTCACGGGCGCGCAGGGCGTCGAGCAGCAGGTCACGGGCCGGCCCGTGCTTCAGGCTTCCCGTCGGCCGACGCGACTCGTCCTTCAGATACAGCGCCGCATCCGGCATCCCCGCGAGCGGGAACGCCACCAGGGGCGTGGGGGGTTCGTCCGCCCGGTCGGCCAGCAGCAGCTCGATCGCCCGGCCGGCCCAGGCGCGGTCGCTCTCGTCCCCGACTCTCCGTGCCACGCGATGCGTCTCCGTTCTCGTAGCCAGGTCTCCACGGATGACCTTCCCCAGTTGGCCGGAATCCGCACCCAGAACCTCTCGTCCAGTGTACGACTGCATCGTATGGTGTACGAGACCGGCCCGGAAGGAGCACGCTGATGGCGACATCCGAACGTGACCGCAAGTGGTGGATCCTGGGGGTCCTCTGCCTGACCCTGCTGACGACGGTGCTCGACAACACCGTGCTGAACGTCGCCGTCCCCACCCTCATCGAGGACCTCGACGCCAGTACGGCCGACGTGCAGTGGGTGATCAACGCCTATTCGCTCGCCCTGGCCGGCTTCCTCATCGCCTCCGGCGGCATGGCCGACCATTTCGGCCGCAGGCGTGCCCTGTTCGCGGGACTCGCCCTGTTCGGCGGGGGCTCACTGATCGGTGCACTGGCCGGGTCCGTCGGCATGCTGATCACGGCCCGTGTCGTCATGGGTCTCGGCGCGTCCCTGCTCATGCCGGCCACGCTCGCGGTCCTGATGCATGTCTTCGGTGACGAGGAGCGGATGAAGGCCATCGGCATCTGGATGGCCGTGTCGGCCGCCGGCATGGCGGGCGGCCCCGTCATCGGCGGGTTCCTGCTCGCCCACTTCTGGTGGGGCTCGGTCTTCCTGATCAACGTGCCGATCGCGGTCGTCGGTCTGCTCGCCATCGCGTGGCTGGTCCCCGAGTCCCGTAACCCGAACAGCGAACGGCCCGACTTCGTCGGCCTGCCGCTGTCGGTACTCGGCATGGTGTCCCTGGTCTGGGCGGTCATCGCCGTCGCCGAGCACGGCTGGACCGACCCGGTGGTGCTCGGCCCGCTCGCCGTCGCCGCCGTGGCCATCGCCGTGTTCGCGGTCTGGGAGCGGCACACGCCCCATCCGATGCTGGACATGGGCCTGTTCGCCGAACGCCGGTTCACGGGCGCGGCACTCGGCGGCCTGCTCGCCGCCTTCGGTATGGGGGGCTCGCTGTTCCTGCTCACCCAGCAGCTCCAGTTCGTCCTCGGCTACTCCCCGCTCGAGACCGGCCTGCGGATCGTGCCGTTCGCCGTGGCCCTGCTCATCGGCAGCGGCGCCGCCAGCGCGCCGCTGGGCAAGAAGATCGGTCTCGCCAGGACCGTCGCGCTGAGCATGGTGACGGCGGCGCTCGGCCTGTGCGCCATCGCCGCGGCGAGCGACAGTGGTTACGGATGGACCCTGCCCGGTCTGATCGTGGTCGGGTTCGCCATGGGCACCGCGGGCCCCGCGGCCGGCGCGGCCCTGATGAGCGCCATCCCGCCGGCCAGGGCCGGTACCGCTTCGGGCGTCAACGGCACGCTCCAGGAGCTGGGCACCGGTCTCGGCGTGGCCGCGCTCGGCGCCGCGCTGGTCGCCCGGTTCGACGCGGGTCTTCCGTCCGCCCTGCCCGACGGGGCGGAGAAGTCGTTGCCCACCGCACTGGCCTCCGCGGGCGGGCGGGTCGCGGAGGTACGCGACGCCTTCGTCTCCGCCCTGGAGACCAGCCAGTTCCTGGGCGCTCTCGCCGTGGCGGTCGGCGGTGTCGCGGCCGGCGCGCTGCTCGGCTGGGCCGGGCGGGACCGGACCGCGCCTCCGACGCCGGTCGGCGCGGCGGTCTCCGGCAAGCCGAGCGAGCCTGATCAGCAGACCCCGGCATGACCGGCGTGCGCCGGGACACGCGGCGCACGGCCGTAGGATGACGGACGGGCGGACCAGTGGCGGAACGAAACCGGAGGCCGGGCGTGGCAGAGCGCAAGCGGGGAGCGGCACAGCCCGCGAGCGTGTGGCTGACTCCCCCCGCACGGCAGCCAGGTCCGCCGGGTCTCAGCCGGGACCGCATCGTGCGCACCGCGGTCGAACTCCTGGACGCCGAGGGTCTGCAGGCCCTGTCGATGCGCCGGGTCGCGGCGCAGCTCGACGCGGGGCACATGTCCCTGTACTGGCATGTGAACACCAAGGGCGCGCTGCTCGAGTTGGCGCTGGACGAGGTGTTCGGCGAGGTCGTGGCACCTGCGGACGACCTTCCGTGGGACGAGCGGCTGTGCGCGCTCGCGGGCAGCCTGCGCGCGATGTTCGCCCGGCACCGGTGGGCCGCCCGGCTGATCGGCGAGTACCTCAACATCGGCCCGAACGCGCTGCGTATGACCGACACCGCGCTGCGCGTGGCGAGCGGCTCCGGGCTGTCCCCCGATCAGACCGACAGCGCCGCCGCCCTGGTCCTCGAGTACGTCTGCGGGTTCGCCACGGCGGAGACCCGCATGCTGGAGAACGCGGCGACGGCGGAGCGGGACGGCGGCCAGTCGGCGGAGGAGGGCTTCGCGAACGTCTCGGACGCGGTGCGGTCCGGATTCACGGAGTTCGCGACCCTGCGGGAGCTCGCGAGCCGGGACATCGGCACGGCCACCGAGATCCGCGACCGTAACTTCACCTTCGGCCTCCGGTGCATCATCGCCGGCCTCGGGACGCTCGCCGACTCCGACGAGACGCCCGCCTGAGGCCGCTCCCGCACCGATCCGGCCCGCCGTTCGCCCCCCTTCTACGGAGCCGGTAGCTCCACCAGTCCTGCCACGGCGGCGCGGTGGCGGCCCGCTGTGCCGTACGCGATCGAGTCGGCCTTGGCCCGCTTCAGATACAGGTGCGCGGGGTGCTCCCAGGTCATCCCGATCCCACCGTGCAGCTGGACGCATTCCTCGGCCGCTTGCACCGCGACCCCGGAGCAGTACGCCTGCGCCACGGCGACGGCGAGCGGGGCGTCCGGGCTGCCGGTGGCGAGCGCGTCGGCGGCGTTGCGGGCGGCGGCGCGCGCCGAGACGACCTCCAGCCAGAGCTGGGCCATCCGGTGCTTGAGCGACTGGAACGAGCCCACCGGCCTGTTGAACTGGTGCCGTTCGCGGGTGTACCGGACGGTCTCGGTCAGGCACCACTCGGCCAGTCCGAGCTGTTCGGACGCGAGCAGCCCCGCACCCGCGAGCAGTCCCCGGCTCACAGCCGCGGACGCGGGGCCCGCCTCCGCGAGCCTGGTGCCGGTGGCGCCGGTCAGGGTGACCGTGGAGAGCGGGCGGGTCAGGTCCAGCGGGACGAGCGGCTGGACGGTGACACCGGACCCGCCTGTCTCCACCGCGTACAGCCCGTCCGCCGTGGGCACCAGCAGCACATCGGCCGCCGCCGCTTCCGCGACGCCGGTCACCTGCCGGTCCACGGTGCCCGCCATCGCGGCGGGCGCGTCGGCGGGGGGTGTGGCGAACGGCAGGGCGAGCACGGCGACCTTGCCGCCCGCCGCCAGTTCCCCGAGGAGTCCGGCGGCCGGGCCGCCGCCGTCGGCCAGCGCGAGAAGGATCTCGGTCGCGACGACGGAACTTGTCAGGTACGGCGCCGGGGCCACGGCGCGTCCCAGCTCCTCCAGGACCACGGCGGCCTCGCGGTGGGTGGCTCCCTGGCCGCCGAGCTTCTCCGGGACCAGCAGGCCGGCCGCTCCGATGCCCGCCGCCAGCGACTCCCACAGCCGCAGGTCGTACGGCGTGTCGGACTCGACCTCTGCGATCACCTTCGGCGCGTCGGCCCGGTCGGCCAGCAGCGCGCGCACGGCGGCCCGCAGGTCGCCCTCGGCCTCCGAGTAGAGCAGATCGGGTGTCCGGTCGGCTTCGGTCTGTGCGGTCATCGGGCAAGATCCTTCCAGGCGACGTCCTTGTCGTTGCGCGGCTCGGCGGGCAGTCCGAGAACGCGCTCGGCGACGATGTTGAGCAGGACCTCGCTCGTCCCGCCCTCGATGGAATTGCCCTTGGACCGCAGATAACGGTATCCGGCGTCGCGTCCGGTGAAGTCGACCAGCTCCGGGCGGCGCATGGTCCAGTCGCTGTACAACAGGCCTTCGTCACCGAGGAGTTCGACTTCGAGACCGCTGATCTCCTGGTTGAGGCGGGCGAACGCGAGCTTCATCCCGGAGCCTTCGGGTCCGGGCTGTCCCGCGACGAGCTGCTGACGCAGCCGTTCACCGGTGAGCCTGGCGACCTCGGCCTCGACCCACAGGGTGAGCAGTCGCTGGTGGAGGTCGTGGGTCCGCAGGCCGGGCTGCTCGCGCCAGGTCTTCGCGACGCTGCCGATCATGCCGCCCTCACGGGCGATGCGGGCTCCGCCGATGGACACGCGCTCGTTCATCAGGGTGGTCCGGGCCACCTTCCAGCCCTCGCCCACCGGGCCGAGGCGCCTGCTGTCCGGGATGCGCACCCCGGTGAGGAAGACCTCGTTGAACTCGGCCTCGCCGGTGATCTGCCGCAGCGGCCGCACCTCGACGCCGGGGTCGGTCATGTCGCAGATGAAGTAGCTGATGCCGCGGTGCTTGGGCACGTCGGGGTCGGTGCGGGCGATCAGGATCGCCCAGCGGGCCACATGGGCGCTGGACGTCCAGACCTTCTGCCCGTCGACCACCCAGTCGCCCCCTCCTTCGTCGCGGACCGCGCGGGTGCCGAGGGCGGCGAGGTCGGAGCCGGCGCCGGGCTCGCTGAAGAGCTGGCACCACACCTCTTCGCCGACCCACAGCGGGCGCAGGAAGCGGTGCTTCTGCTCCTCGGTGCCGTAGCCGAGGATGGTCGGCGCGGCCATGCCGAGGCCGATACCGATGCGGCGCGGATCGTTGTCGGGGGCACCGGCCGCGGCGAGTTCGGCGTCGACGACGGACTGCAGGGAGCGCGGCGCGTCGAGGCCCCCGAGCCCCGCGGGGTAGTGCACCCAGGCCAGGCCAGCGTCGAAGCGCGCCTTGAGGAAGTCGGTGCGGTCCGTGGTGGCCGGCGGGTGTGCCGCCAGCAGCTCCTGGGTGAGGCCGCGGATCTGTTCCGCGTCGATGGGGGCGCTCATCGGGTACCTCCTGTCGGCAGGATGACGACACGGCCGGTGCTGGTGCCGTCGGCGACCCGCTGGACGGCTCGTCCCGCGTCGGCCATGGGGACGCGCTCGCTGATCAGCGGCTTGACGACACCCCGTGCCGCGAGCTCGGTGAGCTCGTCGTGGCAGGCAAGGATGGCGGCGGGGTCCTTGGTCTTGTACAGACCCCAGTGGAGCCCGACGATCGAGTAGTTCTTCACCAGGGCGTGGTTGAGACCGGGTGTGGGGATGACGCCGCTCGCGAAGCCGACGATGACGACACGGCCCTCGAAGGCGATGCACTTGACGGACTTGGCGTAGGCGTCCCCGCCGACCGGGTCGTAGACGACGTCGGCGCCGCGCCCGCCCGTGGCCTCCTTCACCGCCGCCACGATGTCCTCGCTCCGGCGGTCGATGACCAGGTCGCAGCCCAGCTCCCGGGCGACCGCGGCCTTCTCGGCACCTCCCACGACACCGATGACGGTGGCGCCTGCGGCCTTACCCAGCTGGACGGCCGCGCTGCCGACGCCGCCCGCGGCGGCGTGCACCAGCAGCGTCTCACCGGCCTGCAGATGTGCCCGCCGGTGCAGCCCGAACCAGCCCGTCTGGTAACCGATGTGCAGCGCGGCGGCCTCGGCGTCGTCCAGGGCGTCGGGAACCGGCAGCAGGGCCGCCTCGTCCGCGACGACGTACTCGGCGAAACCTCCCCCGGGGAGGGCGGGGGTGGCGAGGACCCGGCGTCCGTCCTCGGTCTCGCCGCAGATCTCCACTCCGGGGGTGAACGGTAGCGGTGGCGTCACCTGGTACTGGCCCCGGCAGAGCAGCGCGTCGGGGAAGTTGATGTTCGCCGCTCGCACCTTGAGCAGCACCTGCCCGTCCCCGGGGGTCTGCCGTTCGGTCTCCTCGAGCTTCATCACCTCGCTCGGCTCGCCGTTCCGGTGCACTCGCCATGCCTGCATGAGGGGCCTCCACAACACTGTCGGCATTACCACTGCTCCGCCGCATACTAAGCGGTCGCTTGCCCCTCTGGGAACACCTCGCGGCCACCGGTCCCGACCGGTCGCTCACGACCGCTTCGGCTTGGCCCTGACATGCATCCGCTCCCCCTGCGGCCCGAACAGACTGAGGTACTCGACCGGCTCGTCCCCGGCGGGGCCGAACCAGTGCGGGAGCCTGGTGTCGAACTCGGCGGCCTCGCCGGGAGCCAGGACCAGGTCGTGCTCGGCGAGCTTGAGCCGCAGCCGGCCGTTCAGCACGTACACCCACTCGTACCCCTCGTGGGTGCGCTGCTCGGGCGTCTCGTCGCAGGGCGCCTCCTGGATGACCTTGTACGCCTGAAGACCACCCGGCCGGGCGGTGAGCGGCAGGGCGGTCTTCGATCCCCACACGATCGGCTTCGCCTTGACCCGCGGGTCGCCGACCGGCGGCGCCCCGATGAGATCGTCGAGCGGCACCTCATGGGCCCGGGCGATGGGGAGCAGCAGCTCCAGGCTGGGCCGCCGGCCGCCGGATTCGAGGCGCGACAGGGTGGAGACCGAGATCCCGGTGGCCTCGGAGAGTCCTGCGAGCGTCACGCCCCGGTCCTTGCGCAGCCGCCTCAGCCGTGGACCCACCCCGGTGAGCACGGCATCGAGTTCGGCGTCCTGGTCGTTCTGTTCCGTCATGGACCCATTGCAGAATCAGCAAACCCACTTGTCAATCGCGGGTCAGCGGGCGAAGACCTCGAAGGCCACGGCCGGACGACCGCCGAAGCGCTCGGCAGCCGCCTCCGTGGTGCCGCGGAGGAACGTACGGCAGTAGGCCTCCGGGTCCTGGTCGGTCAGCACCTCGATATAGGTGCGGTGGGCCAGCAGCGACTGGACGGAGCGCTCGAAGCCGGGCGTCGCGTCGACCGCGTGGGTGGGTGCGTCGGTGCCCGCGACGGCGACCCAGCGCACCCCGTCCCACGGTTCGAGGCCCTGTTCGCCCAGCTCGGGGAAGATCCAGCGGTTGCCCGCGTCACCCGCGGCGTCCAGGGTGGCCCGGCCGACCGCCTGGTGGTCCGGGGTGTTCCATGCGACGCCGCCCCAGGTGTCCCGGTGGTTGAGGGTGATGAGGAGTTCGGGCCGGTGACGGCGGACGGCCGCAGTGATGTCACGGCGCAGAGCCGTGCCGTACTCGATGACACCGTCCCGGTGGCCGAGGAACTCCACCGCGGCGACCCCGACGGCCGCGGCGCTCGCCCGCTGTTCCCGCTCCCGCAGCGGAGCGCATTCCTCGGGGGCGATCGTGTCGATCCCGGCCTCTCCCCGGCTCGCCAGGAGGTAGGTGACCTCACGTCCCTCGTCGGTCCAGCCGGCCACGGCCGCGGCGCAGCCGTACTCCAGGTCGTCGGGGTGGGCGACCACGGCCAGGGCACGACGCCAGTCCGTGGGCATGGCTTCCAGCTGCTGTGTCATACCCCACAGGCTATCCAGCGGAAGGTGACGGATGCGTGCATTCCGGAAGCGGTTCGGGGCAGGGAGCAGGGAGGCGTTCCGGTGATCGCCTCGGCGCACGGAGCCGGATCGCAATACCCCTAGGGGTATTATTGCCGTCCCGGGGCGCCGGGGTGAGCAGGACCCTGGACCCCACCGCTCCGGCGACCGAAAGGACCCCCGCCCGTGATCAGCCCCGCCTCCCTCTCCCCCACCGAAGCCGCGGCCCGACTGGAGGAGTTCACCGTCATCGACGTCAGGGCCCCCGGCGAGTACGCGGCGGGACATGTGCCTGGCGCCCTGAACATCCCGCTGGACCGGCTGCCCGAGGCGGTGCCCGCCCTGAAGTCGGCCTCCGCCCGCGGCTCCCTGCTGGTGGTGTGCGCCTCCGGCGTGCGCTCCACCAGGGCGTGCGAGGTCCTCGCCGACGCCGACATCGACGCCGCCACGCTCACCGGCGGGACCTCCGCCTGGGAGGGCGACGGGCACGGCCTCGACCGCCCGGTGGGCGCCCGGGCGGTCTGGCCGATGGAGCGCCAGGTGCGGCTCGCCGCCGGTTCACTGGTGGTGGCCGGCCTGCTGGTGGGCCGGCGCTTCCCCGCGGCGCGTTGGCTGTCGGCCGGCATCGGCGCCGGGCTCGTCTACTCAGCGGTGACCGACAGCTGCGGCATGGCGGCCGCCCTGTCGAGGCTCCCGTACAACCGTGCACCGCGGTCGGCGGCCGGTCTGGACGCGACGCTGGACGCCCTGCAGGGCTGACCGCGCTCGGCCCTCGGTCCTCAGCGGTCGCTCTCCCCCCGTACGAGGGCGAGCAGCCGGTCCAGGACCCGGGGGCCGCCCGCACGCACACCGTCGTGCTCGTATTCACTGGTCACCCAGGTGCGCAGCCCGCGGATCGAGGACGCGGTGCGCAGCGCGTGACCGGTGTCCACGTACATGTCGTCGTGGTAGACGGCGGCGGCGACCGGCACCTCGTTGGCCGCGAGCCGCTCCGCGTCGTACAGGACGGGCCAGTCGGTACGGGCGGCGAGCAGCTCCGCCGTCTCGCGCAGCGGTCGAAGCGCGGGGTCGACGTCGAAGTGCCAGGGGTGGATGCTCTCGCCGGTGAAGAGCAGAGGCCCCTCGCCCGCCAGGGCCCCGGCGGCGTCGAACTGCGGGAACTCGGCGCGCACACGCTCGGCGGCCCAGTCCGTGGGCCGCGCGCCCTGACCGTAGATGATCTCGTGCATCACGGCGTACAGCGGGTGGCCGGCGAATGAGGTGGCGGTGCGCATGGCCTCCTGGAAGGCGTCGGACAGCTCGGCGCCGTCCGGGCCTTCGACGAACGCGTTCTCCAGGAGATAGTGCAGCTGGTGGCTGCCGTTGCCGGAGCCCAGCATGATCCCGAGGGACTGGAACCCCTCGGGTGTCAGCGTGTGGCCCGCGCTGTCCGGGCGGTGCTCGGCGAGGTGGGCGGCGATGGCGCGGGCGCGGGCGACGTCCCGCGGGTAGCGGGCATAGTGCGCGGCGACCTTGCGCTCGATCCTCGGATAGGCGGCGCGGTAGACGTCGTCGGCATGCGCGTCCAGCGAGGGCAGGCCGCCGGTGATCAGGACGGCCGAGAGGCCTTCCGGGGCGGCCGAGAGATAGCGGACGGCACAGAAGCCGCCGAAGGACTGCCCGAGGACGGTCCAGGGCGCACCGCCGGTGAGCAGGGGGCGGATCAGTTCGCAGTCGCGGACGATGCTGTCGGAACGGAAGTGGGCGAGGTAGTCGGCCTGCTCACGCGGGCCGCCACGCAGCGGCAGAGTCTGCCGGTTGGCAGGGGTGGACAGCCCCGTACCGCGCTGGTCGAGGAGCAGCACCCGGAACTCTCGCACCGCCCGCCCCAGCCAGGCCTCCGTCCCGACGAAGCGGCGGGCGCCGAAGCCGGGGCCGCCCTCCAGATAGACCAGCCAGGGCAGATCCTCGCCGGTCCTCCCGCTCGCCACCGCTTCGCGGCCGAAGATCTCGATCGTCTCGCCCCCCGGGTCGTCGTGGTCCAGCGGGACCGTGAAGTGCCGGTCGGTGAGGACGATGCCGGGCTGGCGACAGCTGTTCAAGAGGGCTCCTGTATCCGGTGTTCCCGGACAGTCCAGCACACCGCCCGATCGCCGGATATACCGGCGCTTGCCATTAACCCGCGTGTGCAATTATTGTCTACGCCAGTAACCATTGCACGCGGATCGAATCGGCCCGCAGAACATCCGGGCCCGCACCTCACGGTCCGGCACCACGAGAGGCATCACCATGTCCACGGTCCCCACCGTCACCCTCAACAACGGCGTCACGATTCCACAGCTCGGATTCGGCGTCTTCCAGGTTCCGGACGACGAGACCACCGCCGCGGTCACCGCGGCCCTGGACGCGGGCTACCGCTCCATCGACACCGCCACCGTCTACGGCAACGAGGCCGGGGTGGGCCGCGCGCTCGCCGAGTCCGGGCTGGCCCGCGACGAGCTGTTCGTGACCACGAAGCTCTGGAACGCGGACCAGGGATACGACGCGACGCTCACCGCCTTCGACACGAGCCTGGCCGCACTGGGCCTCGACCATGTGGACCTCTATCTCATCCACTGGCCCACCCCGGCCCGCGACCTCTACACCGACACCTGGCGCGCCCTGGAGAAGCTGCTGGCCGACGGCCGGATCAGGGCCGCCGGCGTCTCCAACTTCCAGCCCGCACACCTGCGTCGGCTGCGGGAGGCGAGCTCCCTGGTTCCCGCGGTCAACCAGATCGAACTGCACCCGGGCCTCCAGCAGGGCGAACTGCGCGCTCTGCACACGGAGTACGGCATCGCCACCGAGGCCTGGAGCCCGCTGGCCCAGGGCGCGCTGCTGGACGACGCGGTCCTCGTGTCCCTGGCCGAACAGCACGGGAAGACTCCGGCCCAGGTGGTTCTGCGCTGGCACCTCCAGCTCGGCAATGTCGTGATCCCCAAGTCGGTCACGCCCGCGCGCATCCGCCAGAACATCGATGTCTTCGACTTCGAGCTGTCGGCCGCCGACATGGACGCGATCGCGGGCCTCGACCGTGGCATGCGCACCGGCCCGGACCCCGACACGCTCAACTGACCGGCTTCCCAGGTCGTTCACGGGCCGCGGGCCGACCGTCGTACGGTGTGACCATTCATCTCTCGCGACGTGAGGCGGTCCCACATGGCCCTGTTCGATCTCCCTCTCGATGAACTGCACGCCTACCGCAGCAGTTCGGTGGAGCCCGAGGACTTCGACACCTTCTGGTCGGACACGCTCGACGAGGCCAGGACCCACGACCTGGACGCCCGCTTCGAACCGCGCACCGACATCGGCCTGGTCACGGTCGACGTGTACGACGTCACGTTCGCCGGCTTCGGCGGCCACCCCGTCAAGGGATGGTTCGTGATACCCGCGGGAACCACCGAGCCCGTGCCGGTGGTGGTGGAGTTCATCGGATACGGCGGAGGCCGGAGCCTGCCGCACACGCACCTGCTCTGGGCCTCCGCCGGCATGGCCCACTTCGTCATGGACACCCGCGGCCAGGGCAGCGGGTGGGCCCCGGGCGACACCGCCGACCCGGTGGGCTCCGCCCCCTCCCTGCCCGGATTCATGACCCAGGGCATAGAGGACCCGGCCACCTACTACTACCGCAGGGTGATCACGGATGCCGTACGCGCGGTGGAGGCGGCCCGCTCGCACCCGCTGGCCGACGCGTCCCGGACCGCGGCGGTCGGTGCGAGCCAGGGCGGCGGACTGGCGCTCGCGGTCGGCGGGCTCGTGCCGGACCTGGCGGCCGTGGCACCGGATGTGCCGTTCCTCTGCGACTTCCCCCGGGCGACCCGGATGACCGACCGCAAGCCCTATCGCGAGATCGGCGACTACCTCAAGACGCACCGGGGTAAGGCCGAGCAGGCCGCGCGGACACTCGCCTACTTCGACGGGGTGCACTTCGCCGCGCGGGGGCGGGCGCCCGCGCTGTTCTCCGTGGCCATGGAAGACCTGACCTGCCCGCCGTCCACGGTGTTCGCCGCGTTCAACGCCTACGCCCATGCCGAGAAGGAGATCGAGGTGTACGACTTCAACGACCACGAGGGCGGTGGCCCGTTCCAGCATGCCGTGCAGCTCACTCGGCTCCCCCGGCTGCTGAAGGCCTGACGACGGACGCACCGGCCAGGCCCCCTTCGGCCCGCCTCACGGGCGAGTACCGCCTCACAGGCGGGTCAGGGATCCGGCCGGCCCCGGTCGCCCGCGGTCAGCTCCGACCGGCCGGGGAGAGGACGAAGACCGGGATCTCCCGGTCGGTCTTGGCCTGGTAGTCGGCGTAGTCGGGGAACGCCTCGACCGCACGGCCCCACCACAGCGCCTTCTCCTCGCCCGTGACCTCACGGGCGACCATGTCCTGGCTGATGGTCCCGTCCCGCAGCCCGACCTGGGGGTCGGCCCGCACGTTGTAGTACCAGACGGGGTGCTTGGGGGCGCCGCCCAGGGAGGCGACCACGGCGTACTCCCCGTCGTGCTCGACCCGCATGAGCGGGGTCTTGCGGATCTTGCCGCTCCTGGCGCCGCGCGTCGTCAGGAGGATGACGGGCATGCCGCGCATGGTCATCCCCTGCGTTCCGCCGGAGCTCTCGATGAGTTCGACCTGCTCACGGACCCACGTCGTCGGGCTCGGCTCGTATGCGCCCTCGATCGGCATGGCGCGTGTCCTCTCGTCGGAGTGCTGTCGTGCGTCCATCATGGCTCCGACGTGCGCCGCAGACGCGCAGGGACCTGCCGTCTCACTTCCTGGACATCCGTGAGACAACTCGGAAAAGATCCGCGCACAGAATTCGGCACCTTTCATACCCATACGTCCGCCTATTTCCGATATATATACTCGCCCCGCTCCAGGGACTTTCATGCGCAGGCCGTACCGTGGGGGCAGCGGAGTAAGCCAAGCCTTACCCCGCGCCACTCTGCCCGCGTTCGTCCGCCCTAAGGAACATCACTCCATGACACGCCCCGTCCGCGTCGCCATCGTCGGAGCCGGTCCTGCCGGAATCTACGCAGCGGACGCGCTTCTCAAATCCGAGGCCGCCCAGGAGCCGGGCGTTTCGATCGACCTGTTCGAGCGCATGCCCGCCCCCTTCGGTCTGATCCGGTACGGAGTGGCTCCGGACCACCCGCGTATCAAGGGCATCGTCAAGGCGCTGCACCAGGTGCTCGACAAGCCGCAGCTGCGTCTGTTCGGCAATGTCGACTACCCCGCCGACATCGGCCTGGACGACCTGCGGTCCTTCTACGACGCCGTGATCTTCTCCACCGGAGCCGACGCCGACCGTGCCCTCGACATAGCGGGCATCGAGCTGGAGGGTTCCTACGGCGCCGCCGACTTCGTCGCCTGGTACGACGGGCACCCGGAGGTCCCGCGCACCTGGCCGCTGGAGGCCGAGAAGGTCGCCGTGCTCGGTGTCGGCAATGTGGCCCTGGACGTCGCGCGCATCCTCGCGAAGACCGCGGACGAGCTGCTCCCGACCGAGATCCCCGCGAACGTCTACGACGGGCTCAAGGCGAACAAGGCGCTGGAGGTGCACGTCTTCGGACGGCGCGGGCCCGCCCAGGCGAAGTTCAGCCCGATGGAGCTGCGCGAGCTCGACCACTCGCCGAACATCGAGGTCATCGTCAACCCCGAGGACATCGACTACGACGCGGGCTCGATCGCCACCCGGCGGGAGAACAAGCAGGCCAACATGGTCGCCTCCACGCTGGAGAACTGGGCGATCCGCGACGTCGGCGACCGCCCGCACAAGCTGTTCCTGCACTTCTTCGAGTCCCCGGTCGAGGTCGTCGGCGAGGACGGCCGCGTCGTCGCCCTGCGCACCGAGCGCACGGAGCTGGACGGCACGGGCAACGTCAAGGGCACGGGCCGGCACACGGACTGGGACGTGCAGAGCGTCTACCGCGCGGTCGGCTACTACTCGGAGGAGCTCCCGAAGCTGCCCTTCGACGTGGTCTCCGGCACCGTCCCGCACGCGGCAGGACGCGTACTGACCGGCGACGAGCCGATGCCGTCGGTGTACGTCACCGGGTGGATCAAGCGCGGTCCGATCGGCCTGATCGGGCACACCAAGGGCGACGCCAACGAGACCGTGGCCTGCCTGCTGGAGGACCACGCCGCCGGACGGCTGCCCGCCCCCACGCAGCCGGGGCCGGACGCGATCGTCGACTTCCTGGAGCAGCGCGGCGTCCGGTACACCACCAAGGAGGGCTGGCACCGCCTGAACGCCCACGAGCAGGCGCTCGGCGCCGAGCAGGGCCGTGAGCGCATCAAGGTCGTCGAGCGCACGGACATGCTGGACGCGTCCGGAGCCTGACGGCACCCGCGTGAACCCGTGTCCCCGGCAATCCCCCGAACGATGAGGGAACGCCGGGGGTCACGGTGCCGTCCGGCGGCCTTACACTCCCCGAATGGCCAAGTACTTCGATGTGCATCCCGAGAACCCGCAGCGCCGCACCATCACCAACGTGGCCGAGAGCATCCGGTCCGGCGCCCTCGTCGCGTATCCCACCGATTCCTGCTACGCCCTCGGCAGCCAGCTCGGCAGCCGCGACGGGATCGACCGCATCCGGTCGATCCGGAACCTCGACGACCGCCACCACTTCACCCTGGTGTGCCAGAACTTCGCGCAGCTCGGCCAGTTCGTCCAGGTCGACAACGACGTCTTCCGCGCGATCAAGGCGGCGACGCCCGGGAGTTACACCTTCATCCTTCCCGCCACCAAAGAGGTGCCGCGGCAGTTGCTGCACCCCAAGAAGAAGACGGTCGGCGTCCGGATCCCGGACCACACCGTCACACAGGCACTGCTGGCCGAGCTCGGTGAGCCACTGCTGTCCAGCACGCTGCTCCTGCCCGACGAGGAGGAACCGCTGACGCAGGGCTGGGAGATCAAGGAGCGCCTCGACCACGTCGTGGACATCGTGCTCGATTCCGGCGACTGCGGTACGGAGCCGACGACCGTCATCGACTTCTCGGGAGGCGAGCTCGAGGTCGTACGCAGGGGAGCCGGCGATCTGACCAGGTTCGAGTAGGACGGACCGGCCCGAAGCCCGCACGCACGGTCACTCCGCGCTTCCGGCGGCCCCGCCGAGATGCGCGCACCCCCGGGTGCCTGGTTCGGTGGAAGGGTCCGCTCCGCCCAGCGCCAGGGAGTGATCATGAGCGAGCCAGAGGAAGACGTCCGGGACCGTCTCCGGCGGATGCGCGGCCGGACCAAGGATCTCGAGAAGGCCGCCGAGCAGGCCACGGATCCGGCGGAACGCCGGCGTCTGCGGGATGAAGCGCATCAGCTCGAATCACGGAGCGTTCAGGTCAGCGGCATGGCGAGTGGGGACATCTACCCCATGGAGTAGGCCGGATCCTGGGACACCGGGCCCAGGCCCGCGATCCGGGCGAGGCGGCGCAGCGAGTCGACGAGCGCCGGGCGGTCGTACGTGCTGGTGGTGACCAGCACCTCGTCCGCTCCGGTCTCCTTGATCGCCAGCTCAAGACCGGCCGCCACGGTGTCCTCGGTGCCCGCCAGATGTCCCCGCAGCCCGTTCTCGAACAGACCCCGCTCCTTCTCCGTCATGGCCAGGGCCTCGATCCGCTCGGTCGGCGCGAGCGGCGGGAAGGATCCGTGGGTGCGTGAGTACGCCATGGACCAGGCTTCGGGGACCAGGAGCCGCCGGGCCTCCTCCGCGGAGCCGGCGACGGCGACGGTGCCCGCGACGATCACATGGGGTTCGCGGCCCCAGGCGGAGGGGCGGAAGCCGTCACGGTAGGCATCGACCGCGTGTATCAGCTTGTCCCGGCCGCGGAGATCACCGATGACGAGCGGCAGGCCGGCGGCCGCGGCGATGGCGGCGCCTTCCCCGGTCGCCAGGACGTAGGGAGGGATGCGCAGCCCCTCGGCGGGGCGGGCGTGGACCTGGGGGTGGGCCCGCTGGGTGCCGTCCAGCCAGCCGAGCAGCTCCGCGAGCCGGTCGGCGAAGGCGTCGGCGTCCTCCTTGTCCCGGCCGAGTGCCCTGCGGATCCCGTCGGTGAAGCCGACCGAACGCCCGAGCCCCATGTCGATCCGGCCGGGGAAGAGCGAGGCGAGCACCCCGAACTGCTCGGCCACGACGAAGGGCTGATGGTTCGGGAGCATCACTCCGCCGGTTCCGACCCTGATGGTGGAGGTCGCGGCCGCGACGGCGGCGGCCAGCACGGTCGGCGCCGAGCCCGCCACCCCGGGCACGCTGTGGTGCTCGGACACCCAGAAGCGGTGGTAGCCGAGGGCCTCGGCCTCACCCGCCAGCGCGACCGTGTCCCGCAGCGCCTGCGGGCCGTCGTGGCCTTCTCGGGTGCGGGAGCGGTCGAGGAAGGAGAACCGGGTCGATGCGATGGAAGAGCTCACGTACATGTTCAACGCCTGCGGCGCGCCGGGATTCCCCCGGCCGTCGATGGCCCGGGGCACGACCCGCCACTCACACCGGGGGTCGAGGTCATCACGATCGTCGGCGGGGAGCTGGGCCGTGGCCGGTGCGGCGGGCGCTGCATGACCTGCCCGCTCATCCGCGAGCCGGTGGACTTCTGAGGTCCGTGCCGGCCCGCGGATCCCGTGCGTCGGTGAGCGGGGTGCGCTCAGCAGGTCCGGTGGACGTACCCCTTCTCGCCCGCGGGGCGCACATCGAGGTCCCGCAGGACGAGGGAGATCCCGGCGCCCCAGGCGGAGCAGCTCTCCTCGAAGCTCACATCGCCCTCGCCCTCGTACTCGACGGCGAAGACCCGGTCTTCGTACACGTCGGCGTAGGCGTCGCATTCGTCGAACTGGGCGCACTCCTCCGTCACCGCGAAGTCGAAGCCGATCTCGGCATGCCGTCCGAGCAGGTCGGTGGTGTTCTTCTGCCCGATCGCGAGGCCGTCGCTGTGCGCCCGTGCGGCCAGCGTCTCGGCGAAGGCGGCGTTGTGCTCCTTCGTCAGCCTGCCCTTCGAACGTTCGAAGGAGTCGAGGTTGTCCGGCTCCACCGCCTGGAAGCCGCTCTCCGCGCAGCCGTCGATCCAGTCCCCGACGATCTCCGCGAGCTCGGTGCGGCGGGCGGCCGTCGAGGTGTCCAGAAGCACTTCGTCCCAGCCCTCGTCGATGATCGGCTCCCCGTCGTCGTCGCGCAGCAGGAGGCCGGGGTGGGTGTCCTGCCACCACGACAGTGCGCCGGGTTGTGTCTGGAAGGCGTTGACGTAACAGACGTTGTACAGGCCCGGGGCGGGCTCGTCCTCACGGTCGCGGGACACCGCCCGCGCCCCTTCGGGCGGTGTGTACCCCCCGCCGATCTGGTAGTCGAACTCCATGCCCGCGGTCGGCAGGAGCACGTCGGCGGTCCCGGCGGGCCGCCGGGATCCGGCCGGCGGCTCGGACCCGGCGCCGGCGGGCGCTCCGTCCGCGACGGAGCACGACGCCAGTACGCACGCCCCGAGGACGGCGGCAAGGCTCGCCGCCGCGCCGGCCGCTCGTCTGCGGCGGGAGAACAGGGAACGGGCGCGGCTGGTCACATGGGCTCCAGGTGTCGGGGATCGGGAGATCCGAAAGACGATCTACGTATCTTCCGTCACCGCGTCGGCGCTCTGCTGGGCGCGGTCGATCTCGGCCATGTGTTCCTCCGCCCACCGGCGGACGGCGGCCAACGGGATCTCCAGCGACAGCCCGAGCTCGGTGAGGCCGTAGTACACGCGCGGCGGCACGGTGGTCTCCACCCGTCGGCTGACGAGGCCGTCACGGCACAGCGACTGCAGCGTGACCGACAGCATCTTCTGCGAGACACCGGCCATGCGGCGCTGGAGTTCGGCGAAGCGCACCTCGTCCGGGGAGGCTTCCGCCAGTACCTTGACGGCCATCGAGGTCCACTTTCCACCGATCCGGTCGAGAAGCCGACGGGTCGGACACAGCGGGTCGAACAGATCGCCGCGCGTGCCGTCCGGCGTACGCGTGGTCCGAGGGGTCACCTGGAGCTCACCACCTGGGGTAGAAGTGCCGTCTTGGCCGCCCCAGGCTAGTTACCTATCGTTCTGTTGTCACCATCAGATACCACTCGAAGAGGCCGTCATGTCTGTCGCTCCCGTCCGGATGCACCGTGTCGCCGTCAACGGCGTCGAACTCGACGTGGCCACCGCGGGCACGGGCCCCGCCGTGCTGCTGCTCCACGGTTTCCCGCACACCTGGCGGCTGTGGACCCACGTCCTGGACGATCTGTCCGCCCGGCACCGGGTGATCGCCCCTGACCTCCGGGGACTCGGTGGGAGCACACGCGCCCCGGACGGCTACGACGCCGGGACCCTCGCCGAGGACTGCCTCGCGCTCCTGGACGCGTTCGACGAGAGCTCCGCGTCCGTGATGGGCATCGACGCGGGTACTCCGCCCGCCTTCCTGATGGCGATGCGCAGCCCCGGGCGTGTCCGTCGGCTGGTGCTCATGGAGTCACTGCTGGGCACTCTGCCGGGCGCGGAACGGTTCCTGGCGTCAGGGCCGCCCTGGTGGTTCGGCTTCCACTCGGTTCCCGGCCTGGCGGAGACCGTACTGCCGGGCAACGAGGCGGCGTACATCGACTGGTTCCTCGACTCGGGCACCCTGGGGCAGGGGATCGAGCCCGGGATCCGGGACGCCTTCGTCAGCGCCTACACGGGCTCCGAGGCGCTTCGCTGTGCGTTCTCCTACTACCGCGCCATGCCCACCGGCGCCCGGCAGATCCAGTCGGCCGTGGAGGCGGGCCGGTTGTCGGTGCCCACGCTGGCCATCGGCGCCCGTCCGGTGGGGGACGCGCTGGAACGGCAGTTGCGGCCTGTCGCCGACGAGCTCACGGGTCATGTCATCGAGGACTGCGGTCACATCATTCCGCTGCACCGCCCGGAGGAGCTCCTCCGGCTGGTACGTCCTTTTCTCGCCTGAGGGCTGTCCCACTCGATCCGGCGGACGGCTGGGGCGCGGCGCCCTCCCGGCCGCCGTGCCCCAGCCGGCTGACGCGTGGGTGCGTCAGCTCACCGAGATGCTGGAGCTCCCGCTGCTCTGATAGCCCTCCGTGGCCATGATCATGTAGTAGTTGAAGCTGCCCAGCGGCATTCCGTAGCCGGCCCAGGCGTCGAAGTGGTTGCCGGCGGTGATGCTTCCGCCCGTCCGCTGCGACTGGCGGACGCTCCAGTACTGGTCGAAGGTCTTGGTGCCTTCGACGGAGGGGGCGTTGTACCGCGTCGTCCGGTAGACGTCGTAGGTTCCGCCGTCGCTCGTGACCGTGCCCTGGAACGTCCCGGTGGGCCGGTAGGTACCCCAGTTGTCGACGATGTAGTACTCCACGAGGGGATTCGCCGTCCAGCCGTAAAGGGTCAGGTAGGAGTTGCCCGACGGGTTGAAGCTGCCGGAGTAGTTCACGGTCCTGCGTGCGCCGTTGGCCCAGCCCTTGCCGGCGACGAAGTTCCCGCAGTTGGTCCACGAGGTGCTGTAGCTGCCGCCGGACGACAGGTTCATGGAGACCGAACCACCACCGTCGGTCCAGAACGAGTAGTAGTAGCCGTTGTCGGTGCCCTCCTGATTCGTGGTGATGACCGTGTCGGCGTGAGCGGTGCCAGGCAGCATCAGTCCGGACGTCGCCAGCGCCAGGGCACCGGCCCGGCCGATGAAGCCTCTGCGGC
This sequence comes from Streptomyces sp. NBC_01012, assembly GCF_045162755.1. Classification (NCBI taxonomy): domain Bacteria; kingdom Bacillati; phylum Actinomycetota; class Actinomycetes; order Kitasatosporales; family Streptomycetaceae; genus Streptomyces; species Streptomyces sp. NBC_01012. The sequence goes on from NZ_CP108688.1 coordinate 137,164, forward strand.
TGACCGGCCGGTTGGGGATGTCGTCCACGTTCATACCTTCTCCTTCTGACGGCTTGCGGGAGCCAGGTGTGGGCCCGGCCTGGCGATGCCGACAGTGTTGAGCGGTACCCGTCAAGAGTCAACAGTTTCCGCAATGATTGCGAAATAGCAGAGCGGCACGTGAGGGCAAGGGGAGTCAATATCAGCAGGTCCAGGGGCAGACGTGTCGCTGAAGCGGATCGAAGAGAAGTGCGAGGCCGGATTTCTGCTGGTGATTCAACACCGAAAGTTTCGAAACTTTCGGCTGTCTTTCGGATCGAGTGATGTGTCCGCGAACCGGCTCGAACGCATCACGACCGACGACGCGCAGGACGGAGTGGACTCCGTCCTGCGCGTCGTCGGTCGTGATGTGCCCCGGGCGGTCAGCCCGCCTGGGCCCCGGTGTGCAGCGCCAGCGCACCGCGGGCAGGCACCTCGGCCTGAACGGTGCCGTCGTCGCCGACCGTCACCGTGTTGCCGTCGCAGTCGTCCGGCGAGGCCGCGGCGACGTTGCAGTAGGTGCCGGCGGGCAGGGACGTCGTGAACGTCTCCGTCAGAGCGCCGTCCCCGTCGTTCAGTGCGACGAATCCCTTGTCGCCACGGCCGAACGCGAGGGCGCTGCCGCCGTTGTCCCACCAGTCGGTCAGCTCGGCCGAGCCCACCTCGTTACGGAAGCCGACCAGTCCGGTGATCGCCTGCTGGGTGTGCGTGTTCGTCCAGCCGTCGCCTCCGCTCGGCGGGCCTGCGTCCGTGTCCGACCACTCGTAGCCCGAGTACACGTTCGGCGAACCGTACGGCGAGGCCAGCATGAAGACGTTCGCGAGGGTGTACACCTCGCCGTCCTTGTAGGTCAGGGTCGAGCCGTTGCGTTCGGTGTCCCAGTTGTCGACGAACGTCCGCGCGGAGCCGCTGTCCAGCTTGCCGTCCGCGACGGACTTCAGCTGGGCGATGCTGCCGCCCCCGAAGGCGCTCTTGAGGTGGCCGCCGTAACGGAATTCGTCCACGTCACCGACTCCGGTGTACTCCTCGGGCTGTACGGCCTCGCCGCCTCCCTGGATGACCTCCTGCACCCAGAACCCCGGATCGCTCATCTTCCCCTTGATCGCGGCGACATCGTCGGCGGCCATGTGCTTGGCCGCGTCGATACGGAAGCCGTCGGCCCCCAGGGAGCGCAGGTCGTCGAGGTAGGCGGCGATGGTGGAGCGGACCTGGTCGCCGCCCGTGTCGAGGTCGGCCAGTCCCACCAGTTCGCAGTTCTGTACGTCGTCGCGGTCCGTGTAGTCGGAGATGTCGCTCCGGCAGGTGTGGAAGTCGGCGTCCTCGAAGTAACCGGGGTAGTCGTACTTCGTGTAGGCAGTTCCGCCCGTGCCCGTCCCGGACCCGGCCGCCATGTGGTTGATGACGGCGTCGGCGATGACCTTGACGCCCACGGTGTGACAGGCGTCCACCATGGCGGCGAACGCGTCGCTGTCGCCGAGCCGTCCGGCGATCTTGTAGCTGACCGGCTGGTAGGACGTCCACCACTGGTCGCCCTCGATGTGCTCGCTGGCGGGTGACACCTCCACATAGCCGTAACCGGCGGGGCCGAGCTGGTCGGTGCAGGCGGTCGCCACATCCGCGAACGGCCGCTCGAACATGGTGACGGTGACGTCCTTCTCGCCGGGCGGCGTCGCCTGCGACTGCCAGGGGGCGAGCGCGGCGAGACCGGCGACGGTCATGACTCCGGCGAGCGTTCCGCCTATCAGACGGAATCGGTGCTGCATGTGCGGCTCCTTCGGCGACAGGGCACGGCTGTGCCCTCGAAGACAGCCACGCGCCAGGCTGCCGTGGGGGGAACGAGTGGGAGCCTGCCGCCCCGCCCGTACCGCCGTCAAGGACTTCTGCAAGCTCTTTCAGATTCTTGCGCAACACCATCGGCCGGTCGGCTGCGGCCAGTTCGCCCGCCCGGGTGCGCCCCGGTCACGATGACGGCGGGGGAAGAAGCCCGGCCGCCCGCCGCAACGCTGCCGCGTGCCGGGCCAGTTCGGGTTCACTCCCGCGGTCCGCCGGCATCGACGCCATCAGGGCGAGCCGGTCGCGCCAGCTGCTTCCGGCCAGCGGCACGGCCACGGCGCGCATTCCGCACACCGGCTCACCGGCACTGTCGGCGCGGCCGTCAGCGCCGATTCCGGCCAGTTCGGCGAGCAGGGCGGTACGGGAGACCGAAGTACGTCCCGTGACACCGGACAGCCGCTCATCCGGGTAGAGGGCACAGACCTGTTCGTCGGTCAGCTGGGCGAGCAGCACCTTGCCCGCCGGTGTGGCGTGTGCGGGATGGGCGCGTCCTGTCTCCAGGACGGCGCGCACGGGGTGCGACGATTCCCGGCCGTCGGTGATGATCACCTGGTCGCCGATCAGGGCGGCGGTACTGATCGTCTCCCCCGTGGCGGTGGCCGCCGCGTCCAGCACCACCCGCAGGCGATCCCGCATCCCGGGGCCGTAACCCGCCGGGCGGCCCAGCATGACCAGTTCGGGTCCCGCGGAGTAGCCGCGGCCCGAGGTGTCACGGGTGGCGAAGCCGCGCGATTCGAGGGTGCTCAGCACACGGTGCGCCGTGGAGCGGGCCACGCCCAGCTCCCTGGCCGCGTCGGTGACCGACAGGGTGTCGTGGGTCAGGAAGAGACGCATCAGGCGCAGCCCGGTGTCCAACGACTCGATGATGTAACTCCTGGGGTCGGCCATGGGGTCCTCCCGGTCGTGTCACCGGCCGTTCTCCGACGCGGCGTCGGCCCCCATGATTCCGGGTCGGCGCCGTCGCTGTCCGTCCGACCGGTCGTGACCGGGGTTCGGCCGTCGTCGGCGGTATCCGACGCGGACCGCGCGTCGTACGCCCCACGGGCGCTCACGATGTCCTGACCGTGCGCCACCCCCCACTCGGCCAGGGTCGCGATCGGAGTCAGCAGTGACGCGCCCAGCGGGCTCAGCGCGTACTCCACCGTGGCGGGCACCGTGGGGAAGACGGTGCGGGTCACCAGGCCGTCCCGCTCCAGGGTGCGCAGCGTGCGGGTGAGCATCCGCCGGCTGACCCCCTCGATCGAACGGTGCAACTCGTTGTAGCGCCGCGTGCCCTGTCCCAGCAGCACGACGACCAGCACGCTCCACTTGTCGCCCACCCGGCGCAGCAGGTCCGTCACCGGGCAGTTTCCGTGCTCCTCGGAACTGACCGGCGATCCGAGATCGACGGCGAGCGCGACAGGAACGCCGACGGGTGTGTCGGTCATGGCAGATCCTTCCTCTCGTGGCAGGTGAACCGCGGGCATACCGCAGGCATTGAACCGCGCACAGGCACATCAATGTGCGTTCTTCCCCGCGCCGCCCGGCTCGTCCAGGGTGAGGGCAGGAGTCGTACAACCGGCATCACACACCATGAGGGGCCGAAAATGATCGTTGTCACCGGAGTCGCCGGCGAGCTCGCGCGGCTCACCGTCGGCCGGCTCGTCGAGCGGCTGCCGGCCGCGGAGGTCGTGGGGACGTCCCGTACGCCGGAGAAGGCCGCGGGCCTGCCCATCGAGGTGCGCGCGGCGGACTTCGGCGACCCCGCTTCGCTGGTGACCGCGTTCGACGGTGCCGACGCTCTGCTGATCGTCAGTCTGCACCCGCTCCCCGAGCGTTCGAGGCTCCAGGCGAATGCCATCGAGGCGGCTGTCGAGGCCGGAGTGGGGCATGTCGTCTACACCTCGTTCACCCGGGCCGGTGAGCCGGACAACCCGGTCAGCGTCGTGCCCGACCATCGGCTCGCCGAGCAGGCGCTCCTCCGGTCGGGGACGGCGTTCACCGCGCTGCGCTTCAACATGTGGCCGGAGATGCTGCTCCTGATGGGCACCGCGCGCCGCGCCGTGTCGTCGGGGAAGCTGCTCAGCAACTCGGGGAGCGGAGGCGTCGGATACGTCACCAAGGACGACTCCGCGGCGGTCGCGGCCGCTGTGCTCGCACAGGGCAGCGACAAGGGTGAGCTGCTGGAGGTCTCCGGCCCTGCGGCCGTCACCGACGCCGAACTCGCCCGGATCCTCACGGAGGTCACCGGCCGTACGGTCGGCTACGAAGCCGCGTCCGACGAGGCCGTCGCGGCCGCTCTGCTGGCCGACGGCCTGCTCGAGCCGATGGCGAACGCGCTGGCCGCCAACGGCGTCGCGCGCCGTGACGGCTGGTACGGGGCGACGACGCGTGCCGTGGAGCGGCTGACGGGCCGTGAGCCGACCTCCCTCGGCGCCTTCCTCGCCCGCCACCGGGCGGCCCTGACGACTGCCTGATCAAGGGCCGACATCTCTTATTAGGTTAGGCTAAGCTTCCCACGCCCGGGGTGACCCAGGGCGCGTGTGCCATCAACGGAGGGACCTGATCCATGGACGTGGTCGTCGTCAAGTTCGGCGGTCATGCCATGGTCGACGCCGCCCTTCAACGCTCCTTCGCACACGACGTGGTGGAGCTGTGGCGTGCCGGTCTGCGCCCGGTCGTGGTGCACGGGGGCGGGCCCCAGATCAACGCGATGCTCGATCGCCTCAGCCTCGAGAGCCGCTTCGAGGCGGGGATGCGGGTGACCACCCCGGAGACCATGGAGGTGGTGCGCATGGTGCTGACGGGGCAGGTCCAGCGCGATCTGGTGGGCCATATCAATACCCATGGGCCCTTCGCCGTCGGCATGACGGGTGAGGACGCGCACACGATGACGGCCGTCCGGCGGCCGGCCTGGGTGGACGGCCGCCCGGTGGACATCGGCCTGGTCGGTGACATCGTTCACGTGGACCCGGTCATGCCGCGCCTGCTCCTGGAGCAGGGCTCCATTCCGGTGGTCTCCCCCGTGGCGCGCGGCGAGGACGGGCAGGTCTACAACGTCAACGCCGATCTCGCGGCGTCGGCCCTGGCCGTGGCGCTCGACGCCGAGCGACTGGTCATGCTCACCGATGTGGAGGGGCTGTACGCGAACTGGCCGGACAGCACCGATGTGATCGAGCGGGTGACCGCCGAGGCACTGGACGCGCTGCTGCCGGAGCTGACGAGCGGGATGCTGCCCAAGATGGAGGGCTGCCTGCGGGCTGTCCGGGGCGGCGTCCGCAGGGCGCACGTGCTCGACGGGCGCGTGCCGCACGCGGTGCTGCGCGGAGTTCTCGACGAGAACAGCCCGGGGACCACCGTGGTGCCCGACAGCGACGGCGGTCACGGTCCTGGCGGCGTACGACCGCCGCGCACCGCGCGGGCCTCACAGACCGCCGGCCGGAGCTGACGGCGCGCGCTCACCAAGTGAGCGCGAGTACCCGCGCGTTGCGCCGGGGGTCCAGGGACTTCGCCCACGCCCGGGGCGCGCCGCTCACGGCCGCGGGAGCGAATCCGTGCCGCAGGAACAGTCCGCCGTCACCGGTCGTCGCCGTGAAGAGGGCATCGAGCGACCGGGCGCGCGAACGCGCCAGCGCGGCGCGCAGAAGTCCGGCCCCCACGCCGCGTCCCTGGCTGTGCCCGGCCACGCAGAAGTTGTACAGAACGCCCGTCGGCCCGCGCCCCTCCCCCGCGTCCGCCGGGTAGACCCGCAGTGCCAGACACCCTTCGAGGAGACCTCCTGGGCCTTCCGCCACCACGAAGTCGGCGGCACGCTCCGTGTAGAGCGCGAGGGGACGGTCCCGGAGGGCTCCGGAGCATACGAACGGCCGGGCGAGCTCGGCGAGCGCTGTGGCATCCGCCGGGCAGGCGGGACGCAGACGCGGCGCGGGCGCCCGCAACGCTCGCGGCAAGGGGACGGAGCGGGGGGCGACCGTGGTCACGAAACGTCCTGACGAGGTCGGGGACGGAGTACTCGGCAGAACATGAGGGCCCGTTCAGGAGCTGGTCCGGGATGGATACGCCGAAGATGATTAGGTTAGGCTCACCTAATCATTGCGAGGCTCGGCCTTGCAACTCCCCTCTCGCAAGGAGACGTTCATGGCCCTCGCGGACAGCGCGTTCGGCGCGTTCGGTCTGTCAGGCAGGCCCGGTACCGACGCGTTCTGGGCGACGGTGAAGGCGCCCGCATCGGTGCCGGCCGAAGGCGGCGGCTGGGTGACGCTGTTCCTGCGGCGCGGCTCCCCCGCGACGATCGACTTCGAGAGCTGGTCGGAGCCCGTACCCCTGCGCCGCTGGGAGGACACCGACTGCTGGTACGCCGAGGTGCGCATGCCCCCGCGCCTGCGCGTCACCTACCGCTTCGTCGCGGACGACGCCGCGTACGCCGACCCGTTCAACCCCGTCGGTGCGGGTGGTGACCGGTCCGTCACGGCGACCCCTGACGCCCCGCACCAGCCGCACTGGCCCGTCATCGGCGCCGACGACGTCCTGCCCGTCCCGTCCACCCGCTTCCGCTGGACCGGCGGGCGGCTCGGCGGACGGCGTACGGTGCGGGTCCATCCGGCGGGTGGTGGCGGTCCTGTGGTGCTGCTGCTCGACGGCGACGACTGGCTGTATCTGCATCCGGCCATGAGCGCGTTCGACTCGGCCGTGGCCGGCGGCGAGATGCCTCCGGTCACCCTCGTCTTCCTGCCGGCCAGGGACAGGGAGACCGAGTTCGCGTGCAGGCCCGAGCTGTGGGAGGCGGTACGCGACGAACTGCCGCGGCTGGTGGCGGATTCCGGGGTGACCGCGGACTGGGAGCGGCTGGTGGTCGCCGGACAGAGTCTCGGCGGGCTGAGCGCGATGTACGCGGCGCTGGAGTTCCCCGGCCTGGTGTCCCGCGTCGCCTGTCAGTCGCCGTCCTTCTGGTGGTCTCCCGGGTCCCCGGACCGGGATCACCTCGTGGACGGTCCGGTCGGTGGCGCCGTCGCCGCGCGGCTGAAGGAGCGCCCCGACCTGTCAGGTCTGCGGGTCGCGTTCGACGTGGGGGAACACGAGACACGGATGCTCCCCCACTGCGAGCTGGCCGAGACCCTCACCGCGGAGGCCGGCGCGACCGTACGTGTCTCACGCTCGGCCTCGGGGCACGACAGGGCGGGCTGGCGGCACGCCCTGCTCAGGGACGTCGCCTGGGCGCTCGCCTGACCGAGGTCACCGCGCCACCGCCCTGCAGTACGCCTCGTCCGACGCGAGGAGGTGACGATGCGTGTCGTCGGCCGTGACGGCGCCGTCGTCCAGGACGAGGACCCGGTCGGCGGCGTCCAGGAGGGCCGGGCTGCTGGTGATCACCACGGTGGTGCGCCCCTTGCGCAGCTTGGCGACGTTGCGCGCGATGAGCTGTTCGGTGACCGCGTCGACCGCGGTCGTCGGGTCGTGGAGAACCAGGACGTCGGAGTCGGCTGCGAGGGCGCGGGCCAGGGACAGCCGTTGGCGCTGCCCCCCGGAGAGGTTCGCGCCCCGGTCACGGACACCGTGGTCGAGTCCCTCGCGGTGCAGGGCGACGACATCGGTCAGGAGTGACGCCTCCACGGCCTCGGGGACCAGCCGGCTCGCCCCCGACGGGTCGATGTTCGTACGGAGGCTTCCCTCGAAGATCTCGCCGTCGTAGGGGTTCACCAGCACCTGCTCGCGCAGGGCCTCGACCGACAGCTCCCCGATCTCCCGCCCGCCGACCCGTACGGCCCCTTCGTACGCCCCTGGCGGGACGTTCACCCCCAGGATCGCGGCAAGATCGGCCGCGGCGCGTGGCTGGTAGGGGGCGATCGCCACGAACTCGCCCGCGTGCACCCGGAACGTGAGCCCGTGCAGGGACCCGTACCCGACACCGTCGATCTCCAGGTCCCCGCCCGCTTCCGGACGCGCCTCGCCCGGCGCCGCCAGCGGTGGCGCGGCGAGCACGAGTGCCATCCGCTCCGCCGAGGCCCGCGCCATCATCACGTACTTGGGCATCTCCGAGAACATCTTCAGCGGTTCCATGATGAACTGCGCCAGGCCCACGGCCATGACGAGTTCCCCGATGGTGATGCGGCCTCCGTAGGCCAGCCAGCCCGCGGTCAGGGTCACGGCTGCCGCGAGGACCGCGTTGAGGGCCAGTGCCACGCCCGCGTACACACCGTTCACCCGGGCGACGGTGATCGCCTGACGCCTCGCCTCGCTGCTGACCCTCCGATAGGTCAGGAACGCCGTGTGGTTGCCGCCGAAGCCGTGCAGCGGGCGCAGGCCGGTGATCAGGTCTGCGACCTTGGCACCCGCGCGCGCCACCCTCGCCTGCTGTTCGCGTGTGCTGGAGCCGATCCGTCTGGACATCACGCTCAGGACGGACAGGATCGCCACGGTACCCACGACCACCAGCAGACCGAGTCTGAGATCGGCCAGGCCCAGCGCGACCGAGGCGACCACCACCGCGACGAGCGAGCTGACCAGGAGCGGCACGACCTCGACGATGTCGGCGGTCTGGTCGGCGTCCTCGGTGGCGATGGTCAGCACCTCGCCGGACTTCAGACCGACGTCCCTGGCCACCGGCTGGAGTCCGCAGGCCGCGACCCGCACCCGCCAGCGGTGCGCCTCGGTGGTGTTGGCCTTCTGCAGGACACGCATCCCGAACCGCCACGACAGCGAGACGGTCGTGATGATCACGGCAAGCGCGGCGATCGACAGGCCGAGCGAGCCGAGGCTGCGGTCCCGCATGGTGTGCTCGACGATCAGGCCGAGCGCGATGGGGAAGGCGGTCTCACCGGCCTGGTAGAGGCCCATGAGGACGGTGCCCCTGACCACCGCGCCGGCGTTACGGCGCAGTGCGGTACGGAGGATGTCGGCGCCCGGGCGAGGCCGTCGCACGTCAGGTGTTGTCATCAAGGTGGCGCGCAATCGCTTCCGGGGTTCGAAGGGTGAGCAGATCACGGATCGTGATCACAGGACCGTACTCCCGGCGGAGCAGCCCGACGAGCCGCACCGCCAGCATGGAATGGCCGCCGAGGGAGACGAAGTCGCTTACGGCGCTGACCTCGTCGTCGTCGAGGTCCAGTGCCTCGGCGAAGAGTTCGCACACCACCGTCTCGGTCTCCGTCTCCGGCCCGCGCTCCCCTCCCGTGGTCAGCACGCCGAGCGGCCTCGCCTCGGGCAGCGCCTTGGTGTCGGCCTTCCCGTTCACGGTCAGCGGGATGCTGTCGACCTGGGCGTAGTGCGTCGGGCGCAGGAAGTCCGGCAGTCCCGCGCCCACATCGGCGGCGACCTCCGCGAGACCCGAGCCGCTCAGCACCAGATAGGCGGCCAGCCGGTGGGCACCGTCGACCTGCGGGTCGGGCTGCGCCACGGCGGCGGCGAAGCGCACCGCGGGATGTGCGGCGAACGCGGCCTCCACCTCGCCGGGCTCGACCCGGTGGCCCCGGATCTTCACCTGCTGGTCGGTGCGGCCGAGGTACATCAGATTCCCGTCGGGCCTGCGCGCCACCAGGTCCCCCGTGCGGTACATGCGCTCGCCGGGCGCGCCGAAGGGGCAGGCGACGAACCGGTCCGCGGTCTGGGCGCTCTGCCCGAGATAGCCACGCGCGATGCCGATGCCCGATACGTACAGCTCGCCCGGCACGCCGTCGGGCAGCGGCCGGAGCCAGGGGTCGAGCACGTACACATCGGTGTTGTCGATCGCCACGCCCACCACCGGGTCCTGGCATTCGAAGGTGCCGACGCCGAGGGTGTTGATGGTGTACTCGGTGGGTCCGTACAGGTTGTAGCCCGCCGTCCCCTCGGTCTCCGCGAGTCGCTGCCACAGTGCCGGGGTGACGGCCTCCCCTCCCAGCAGCACCAGCGCGGGCCGTCGCGCGGGGTCGTCCAGCAGGCCTTCGGCGACCAGCTGTTGCGCGTAGGTCGGGGTCACGTTGACGACGTCGATGCCGTGCTCCGCGCAGTACGCGACCAGTCGGGGAGCGTCACGGCGCAGTTCCTCGTCGCAGATGTGCACCTCGTGTCCGTCGGCGAGCCACAGCAGCTCTTCCCAGGACATGTCGAACGCGAAGGACACCGTGTGGGCGATCCGGAAGGTCCGGTGCCCGTGTTCCGCGAGGACCGGTTCGAAGATCCGGCGCTGATGGTTGATCAGCATGTTGGTGAGCCCGGCGTACTCGGTCACCACGCCCTTGGGCTTGCCGGTCGATCCGGAGGTGTAGATCGTGTAGGCGGGGTGCCGCAGGCGGTCCGGGGCTTCGGGCGTGAAGGTCACGAAGGGGTCCGCGTCGGGCAGGGGCCGGTCGAGTGCGATCAGGTCACCGGTCAGCCGCGGGGACACCGCGCTCACGGTGAGGATCACGTCCGGGCGTGCGGCGTCGATGATCGCGGCGATCCGCTCGTCGGGGTGATCGAGCTCCAGCGGCACGTACGCCGCGCCGGTCCGCAACACGGCGAACAGGGCGACGATCGAGTCGAGGGAGCGCGGGACGGCGAGGCCCACGGTCGTCTCGGGGCCGATGCCCCGCCGCACGAGCACACCGGCCACCGCGCGGCTGCGGTCGCGAAGCTGCTCGAAGGTCATGGCGGAGCCGTCGGCGACGAGGGCGACCCGCTGCGGGTCCTGGCCGGCCGCCCGGTCGAAACGGTCGACGACGGTGTCCGTGCCGATGTCCGTGCGTACGGCGGGCTCGGGTTCGGGGCCGGGGCCGCGCAGCCGTCCGAGCGGTCCGGACGACCGGGTCAGCCGGTCGAGCACGCCGAGGTAGTCGTCGAGGAGGCGGCGGGCCTTTCCGGGGTCGCCTTCGCGGTGCTCCAGCTTGACCGTGAGCCGGTCCCCGGGGGTGACGACCCAGGTGTACGGATAGTGCGTCGAGTCGTCGGCCTTCACCTCCGCGATGCCGTGCCGGGCGTTCATCGCGGCGAACGCGTCCATGTCCAGGAAGTTCTGAAGCACGAACAGGTTGTCGAACAGGGTGTCGTGTCCGCCGGCCCGCTGGATCTCACCGAGCCCGAGGTGCTCGTGCTCCATCGCCTCGACCCTGGCCGCCTGGACGGCCGAGAGGTACTCCTTGACCGTGTCGTGCGCCCGTGCCCGCGTCCACATCGGAACGGTGTTGAGGAGCACCCCGACGATGCCCTCCAGGCCCTCGCCCTCCCGTCCTGAGACGGTCACGCCGAACACGGCGTCGCTCCGTCCGGTGTGCGCGCCGAGCAGGAGTCCGAACGCACCGGTCAGCACTGTGTTCAGTGTGACGCCGTGCGCCTTGGCCGTCTCCCGGACGAGTTCGGACTGCCCGGCCGAGAGTGTGTGTACGAGCGCGGGCGGCAGGCCGTCGTCGAGGGCCGGTTCCGGGCCGGCCAGGAGTGTCGGTCCGGTGAGCCCGGACAGGTGCTCCCCCCAGAAGCGCTCCGACACCGCGGGGTCACGGGCGTCGAGTGCCCTGGCGTACTCCTCGAAGCTCGGTACGGCCGGGACGGCGACCGGCGTCCTGCCCTCCAGAATTTCCTGGTACGCGTCGAACAGGTCGCGCAGCAGGATCTCTCGGGACCAGCCGTCCCACAGCAGCAGGTGATAGCTGAGCAGCAGGCCGTCGCGCCCGTCGGGCAGACGCAGGACGGTCAGCCGGATCAGTGGTGGCTCGCCGGGGTCGAATCCCGTGTCGCGGTCCCTGGCCCGCAGCGCGTCGACCTCCGCGTCCGTCGTCAGCCGCACCGTACGGACGTCGACCCGCCGGCCCGCCGAGAGGACCTGGACGGGGTTGCCGTCGTCGTCGGTGGTGAATCCCGCGCCCACGGCCGGGTGCCGCGCGATGACGTACGCCATCGCATCGGACAGCGCGTCGGTGTCCAGGCGCCGGTCGAAGCCGAAGTAGCTCTGTGCGACGTAGTGTCCGGCCGGGCCCGCCATCTGGGCCTGGAAGTACAGGCCCCGTTGCAGCGGGGTGACCGGTGCTGTGCGCTCGGCCGTGGCGGCCGCGTCCGCGAGGGCTTCGAGTGCGTCGCGCCAGTGGCCGGTCAGCGCGTCGGGAACACCTTCGGCGAGCGTGAAGGCCGCGTGCAGGCTTCCGGTCGTCGCGTCGGTCCACGCGTTGACCTCGACGGCGTACGGGCTGTGCCCTTCGCCGCCGGTGATGTGCGGGACCTGGGACTCGCTCCCCCGGCCGAGGTAGTTGAACAGCACCTGCGGGCGGGCCGTCAGCAGGGGCGCCGTCTGCGGGTCGAGGTACCTGAGCCGGCCGTAGGCGACGTGTCCGTGCTCGTCGGGCTGGCGTGCGGCGACCTCGCGCGCCGCCGCCACGGGATCGGTGTGCGCGCTCAGCCGCACGGGGGCGATGGAGGTGAACCAGCCGACCGTACGGGTGTAGTCGTGATGTTCGAGAGCGGGTACACGGCCGTGCCGTTCCAGCTCGACGGCGAGGTCGGTGGGCATCGGCTGAATGTGTGTCAGCGCGGCTCTGAGCGCCCCGCACAGCAGCTCGGTCAGGCCGACACCCAGTGCGGCGGGCGCGGTGCGCGTCAGCCGGTCGCTCACCTCCGGCGCGAGCACGACGGTGGTCTCGCGCCACCGCTCGGCCTTCGGGAGCGACGCGGGCGCCTGGAGCGTGGTGAGCCAGTGGCCCAGGTCGCCGGTGGGGCGGGCGGCACCGGAGCTGAGGGCTTCGGCGTACTCGGCGTAGGACGTGGTCGGCGGTGGCAGCGTCTCCCCGCGCAGGGCGGTGGCCAGGTCGTCCAGGAGGATCAGCCAGGAGACGGAGTCGACGGCGATGTGGTGGACGGTGACCACGAGCGTCCGGCTCGGCTCCAGCCACGAGAACGCGATGAGGTCGCCGGACTCGGGGGCGAGTCGGCCGGCCGCCTCGTTCGCCGCGGCCGTCGCGTCGGTGGTCTCCGTACGCACCACGGTGATCTCACGGGCGGGCTCGGTACGCAGCGCCCACACCCCGTGCTCCACCTGGAGCCGGAGCCGGAGAGCCGGATGTGCGGCCACGACCGCGTTCGCGGCTGCCTCGACGTCGGCGAAGCCGGTTCCCTCGGGCGCCGCGAGTGTCCTGGCCTGCGCGAACCGGGCGAGCGAGCCACCCAGTTCCCGCTGGCGCAGGATGATCGGCGTCAGGGCGAGCGGACCGTTCTCACGGGTGGCCGGCACGGGCGAGGCGGCCTGCGCCGTACGGGATCCGAGGTGCTCGGCGAGCGCGCGGGGTGTCCTGTGCAGGAACACGTCACGGGGTGCGATGGACAGTCCGAGCGCCCTGGCACGGTTGATCACGGTGATGGCGACGATGCTGTCGCCCCCGGCCGAGAAGAAGTCGGTGTCACCGTCCGCGGCGAAGGATCCTGGCAGGGTCTCGGTGAAGATGCCGACGAGCGCGGCGAGCGCGGACCCGTCACTCGGGGCGGTGGGCCCGGGGGCGTCCTCGGCGGCGCGTTCGGCCAGGGCCTTGCGGTCCAGCTTGCCGTTGACCGTCAGCGGCAGGGCGTCCGCCCGGAGCACCCGGCCGGGCACCATGTGCGCGGGCAGCTTCGCGGACAGCCGGTCCATGAGGTCGTCAGGCACCCGGCCCACGACGTGCGCGACCAGGTGGTCACCGCTGTCCGCCACGGTGACGGCCACGTCGACGACCCCGTCGGCCTCCCTGACGGCGGACTCCACCTCACCGAGCTCGATACGGAATCCCTTGAGCTGCACCTGGTCGTCGGCGCGGCCGGCGAACTCCAGCTCGCCGTCGAGGGTGCGCCGGGCGAGGTCACCCGTGTGGTACATGCGGGAACCGTCGTTCGCGAACGGGTTCGACACGAACCGACCCGCCGTGAGACCGGCCCTGCCCAGGTAGCCGAGCGACACCTGGTCACCGGCCACGTAGATGGCGCCCACCCGGCCCGGCGGCACCGGCCTGAGCCGGTCGTCGAGCAGATGGACGGTCAGGCCCGGGATCGGGCCGCCGATCGGGCTGACGTCGCCGTCGAGGTCGGCGTCGTCGAGCACCCGGTGGGTGACGTGGACGGTGGTCTCGGTGATGCCGTACATGTTGACCAGCTCGGGCGAGAGCGTGCCGTGCCGTTCCACCCAGCCGCGCAGCCGCGCGGGGTCCAGCGCTTCGCCTCCGAAGATGATCCGGCGCAGCGCGGGCAGGGGTCCGGGGGCGTGCCGGTCGGCCTCGACGAACTGGTAGAAGGCCGAAGGGGTCTGGTTGAGCACGGTCACTCCGCGCTCCCGGACGAGCCGGTGGAAGTCCACCGGGGAGCGGGTCACCCCGTAGTCGGGTACGAGCAGTTCGGCGCCGTGCGCCAGCGCGCCCCACAGCTCCCAGACCGCGAAGTCGAAGGAGTAGGAGTGGAACTGGACCCAGACGTCCTGCGGGCCGAAGTCCATACCGGGTCCGGTGTTCCCGAGCAGCGTCACCACGCCGGCGTGCGGGACGACGACCCCCTTGGGCCTGCCGGTCGATCCGGACGTGTAGATCACGTACGCGGGATCGTGCCAGCCGGGCCGGGTGGCCGGCACGGGCGCGGGCTCGCTCTCCCCCGAGGGTTCCTCGGCCTCCTCGCCCAGCACGAGTACGCGGGGCGGGGCGCCCTCTCCCCGGCCCAGCAGTTGTGCGAACCGGTCGCGCTGGTCGGGGTCCACGAGGACGACCTGCGGGGCGGCGTCGGTGAGGATGTACTCCAGTCGTTCGTCCGGGTAGGCCAGATCCAGGGGTACATACGCGCCGCCCGCAGTGACGATCGCCACCAGGGCGACCACCTGTTCGAGGGAACGTGGGACGGCGACGGCGACGCGTCGGCCCGGACCCACTCCGGCCGCGCGCAGGGTCGAGGCCAGCGTGCTCTTCGCGTCCGCGAGTTCGCCGTAGGTCAGGGACCTGGCTGTGCCGTCGAGCGCGCAGTGGGTGACGGCTGTGGCCCCCGGGTCACGGTTCGCGGCGCTGTCGAACAGTGCGTCCAGGGTCGTGCGGGTGATGCGCGCGGGGCGCCCCGTGTCCTCGGGCGCCACAGTGCCGATGGGGGTGTCCGGACGGGTGAGCAGGCCGGTGAGGGCCTCGGTGAACGTGCGCAGGATCGCCTGGACGCTCGCCTCGCGCAGCAGCTCCCTGTCGTAGATCAGGTTGAAGCGGGGGCGGCCCGCCGGGGTGCGCTCCACGACCAGCGTCAGGGGGTAATGGGGTGCTCCCTCGTTGACGATGGCGGTGATGGCCAGTTCATCACCCGGCTCCCGCAGAGCCGCCACGTCGGTCGCCACGTCGAAGACCACGAGGGTGTCGAACAGGGCACCGCCGCCCGTGCGGCGGCCGATCCTCGCCAGCGAGACGTGCTGGTGCGCCAGGACGGCGCTCTGGTGTTCGCGCACCGAGACGAGCAGCTCTCGCGCCGTGCTGCCTTCGTCCCAACGGGCGCGCAGCGGGATCGTGTTGATGAACAGGCCCACCATGTCCTCGATGCCGGACACTTCGGCGTCACGACCTGACACGGTGGAGCCGAAGACCACGTCCCTGCCCCGCAGGATGCCGCCCAGGGTCACGGCCCAGGCGCTGTGGACCGCCACGCTCAGCGGCACGCCCGCCGACCGGGCGGCGGCGTCGATGTCGTCGTCGGGCTCCACGGCGGTGTCGGCGAACCGGTCGGAGGGGGTGTGCCCTTCCGCGACCAGGGAGGGTCCTGGCAGACCGGCGAGCTGCTCGCGCCAGACCCGGTCGCTCTCGTCGTCGTCGAGCTCGGCGAGCCGGCGTACGTAGTCGGGGAATCCGCCGAGCGGATACCGGCTGCCCGGCGCGTGGTACTCGCGCAGCAGGGCACGCAGCATCGGCGGCACGGACCAGCCGTCGGCGATGATGTGGTGCACGGTCTGCACCAGCACGTTCCTGCCGGAGCCCGCGCGGATCAGTGTGTACCGCATCAGCGGTCCGGTGGCCAGGTCGAAGCCTGCGCGGCGGTCCCGCTCGGCGTGGTCGCGGATCTCGGCTTCCGTGATGCCGGGGCGGTCCAGGGTGATGAAGGGCGCCTCCACCCCGCTCTCCAGCACGGAGACCACGCGCCCGTCGGCGAGTGCCACGAAGCGGGCGGCCAGATTCGGGTACAGCGTGAGCAGCCGGGTCGCCGCCGCTGCCAGCCTGCCCGCGTCCACCTCGCCCTCCAACGTGAGCAGTTGCTGCTCGACGTAGCTGCCGGCCGAGTCCTCGTCGAAGACCGAGTGGAAGTAGAGGCCCTCCTGCAAGGGGGTCAGGGGCAGGATGTCCCTGAGCTCAGGGCCGTCCAGGGCGTCGACGTCCGTCTGGGTGAGCGGCACCAGGGCGAAGTCGCCGGGTGAGTGGCCGCCTTGCTCCAGCGCGGAGAGGCCGGTCAGTGCCTCGCGCAGATATCCGCAGATGGCCGCGATGTCCTGGTCGGTGAACATCCCGTCGGGCCAGGAGACCGTGGTGACCAGCTCGTACGCTCCGTCGGACGCGGGTTCGGCGATGGCGTTGAACTCCAGGGCGCGCGGCAGGCGCATCCTCGGGTCACGCCTCTCGCCCAGCTGCCCGGTGGCGCCCGCGAACTGCCAGGCCCCCGAGGTGCCCGAGTCGAAGCGGCCCAGGTAGTTGAAGAGCACCTGCGGGGCGGCGGGCCCTTCGAGTCCGGTGTCGGTCAGATACCGCAGGACGCCGTAGGGGAGGCCGTTGCCCGGCACCCGGCCGAGGTCGTCCTTGACCGACTTGAGCGCGGCGGCCAGATACGCGGGGGCGGTGAGGTCGGCCGCCGCACCTGGATCCACGACCACGGGGAACAGGGTGGTGAACCATCCGAAGGTGCGGGACAGTTCGGGTTCGTAGCCCGCGGTGTCCGCCAGGAACCGCCCCTCGCGGCCGTGGCCCTCCAGCTCGATGTGCGCGAACGTCTGGTCCTGGCCCAGGTCGCGTCGCCACCTGGCGAGTGCGACGGCGAGCCCGGTCAGCAGGACGTCGTTGACGCCCGCGTGGAACCTCGCGGGTATCTCCCCGAGCAGCGCCGCCGTGGCCTCAGGGTCCACGGAGACGGTCCGGCTGCGCTCGCGGGCGACGGTGTCGGTCCCGGCCGGTGCCCGCCTGCCCAGCGGTCCGTCCGGTCCCGGCAGGGGACGCTGGAAGGCCGCACGGTCGGGTGCGAACCCGGCGGCCTCCAGCAGCTGCGTCCAGCGCCGGAACGACGTGCCCACCGGGGGCAGCTCCAGCGGCTCGCCGGAGGTGAACTGCCGCCAGGCGGTGGCCAGGTCGTCCATGAGGATCCGCCAGGACACGCCGTCGACGACCACGTGGTGCACGACGACGACCAGCTGCCGTGCGGCCCGGCGCCAGACGGCGCGCAGCATCACACCGCGGTCCGGGTCGATCGCCTCGGTGGCGAGCTGCACACAGGCGTCGAGCGGCAGTTCGCTCTCCTGCCACCCGGGGGTGGTGCCGTCCGACTCGGGGATGTCGAAGCTCCAGCGGTCGCCGCGCACCAGCACGGCGCGCAGCATGTCGTGCCGGCCCGCCACAGCGGTGAGGATCGCGTCGAGGGCCTCGGCGGTGAGATCTGCCGGAGTGTTCAGCACGACCGACTGCACGAAGCCGTCGATCGCGTCCGTCGTCTCGCCGAGCCAGCGCACGATGGGCGATCCGGCGACGGAGCCGGTCGCCTCGTCGCCGTGTTCCGCGGTGGAGGCGTCCTCCCGGCTCACGACCGCCGCGAGCGCGCCCACGACGCTGTGGGTGAAGATCTGCTGCGCCGTGACGTAGAGACCCTCGGCGCGCAGCGCGCTCAGCAGGGAGATGGCCAGGATGCTGTCGCCGCCGAGCCGGAAGAAGTCCTGGTCGACACCGACCTCGTCCAGCCGCAGCACCGACGCGACCGCGGCGCAGACCAGACGCTCGCTCTCGGTGGCGGGGGCCAGGACCGAGCCGTTCCCGGTCACCGGCTCCGGCAGCGCGGCCCGGTCGACCTTGCCGTTGGCGGTGAGCGGGAACTCCTCCAGCACGACGACATGGGTGGGCACCATGTACTCCACCATGTGCTCCTCGGCCCACGCCCTGACCTTGTCGCGGTGCAGATCCTCGCTGCCGGCGGCCGGGATGACGTAGCCCACCAGATAGGTGCCGCCCGCCGTGTTCTTCTTGGCGACGACGCAGGTGTGCCGTACCGAGGGGTGTTCGGCGAGGCCCAGCTCGACGTCCTCGATCTCCAGCCGCATCCCGCGGATCTTGACCTGGTTGTCGGCCCGGCCGAGGAAGTCCAGCGAGCCGTCCGGGGCGAACCGTGCGAGGTCACCGGTCCTGTACAGCCGGGACCCGTCGTCCGCGAAGGGGTTCGCGATGAAGCGGGACGCCGTCAGACCCGGCGCGTTGACATAGCCGCGCCCCAGCAGGAAGCCACCGGCGTACAGCTCGCCGCCCACCCCGACCGGGACGGGGCGCAGCTCGTCGTCGAGCACGTACAGCTGGGTGTTGGGGTTGGCCCTGCCGATCGATGTCGACAGGCGCTCGGCCTCGCCCCGGTAGACGACGTGCGAGACGCCGATCGTCGTCTCGGCCGGTCCGTAGCCGTGGTACAGGGGGATGCCGAGCCTGGTGCGGAAACGCTCGTACAGTTCGGGGGTCAGTACCTCGCCGCCGCACCACACGTGCCGCAGGGTGTTCAGCCGCCCGGAACCGCCGTCCATCTCCAGCAGCACGTCCAGCATGGACGACACCAGATAGGTGAAGGTGACGCGCTGTTCGGACAGCACGCTCAGCAGATGGTGGGGGTCTCGTTCGCCGCCGGGCCGCAGGACCACGAGCCGGCCGCCGCACACCAGCGGCAGGAAGATCTCGTTGATCGAGATGTCGAAGGACAGGGGCGCCTTGAAGAGGGACGCGTCGTCATGGCCGAAGCCCAGCATCTCCCGGGACTGCCACAGGAGGCGCTCGCTGATGGCGTCGTGCCGGATCATGGCGCCCTTGGGCCGGCCCGTCGAACCGGACGTGAAGATGACGTACGCCAGTGCGGCGCCGGGGACGGTGACCTCGGGTGCCTCGCAGGGGTACGCACCGAGGCGCCAGTCGCCGAGGTCCACGGGCACCGCTTCGGGTTCGCCGCTCCGGTGCTCGCCCGAGTCGTTGAGCTGGAGCACGGCACGGGCGTCCTCGATGACGACGGCCCTGCGCTCGGCAGGCCACTGCGGGTCGAGCGGCACGAACGCGCACCCGGCCTGGAGCACGCCGAGGAGTCCGATCACCATGTCGGCCGAGCGGCCCAGCGAGATGCCGACGACCTGCTCGGCGGTGAGCCCGCGTTCGATCAGATGGTGGGCCAGTTGACCGGAGTACTCGGCCACTTCACGGTACGTCAGCGTACGGTGCCGGTCGACGATCGCCACGGCGTCCGGCCTGGTCCGGGCCTGCTCGCGGAACATCTCGACGACGGTCGGGCGGATCCGTTCGGTCCCGGTGTCGTTCCACTCGGCGAGAGTCCTGATCCTGGCCTCCGCGCCGACAGGGCCGATGGTTCCGAGGGGACGGTCGGGGAAGTCCGCGAGATCGTCCAGCGCGAGCTGCGCGTCGGCGGGCGTGACGCCTTCGGGGACGGGGACACTCCGACCCTCGCCGCCGGCCTGCCGACCGGCCGGTGCCGTGTCGCGGTCGCCCACCCGTCGAAGCACGTCGGTGAAGAGAGTGCCGTCGGTGAGGCCCATGTCCTCGGGGCCGCGGCCCGTCGCCCAGTACGCCAGGGCGATGGCGCACGCCTCGACGACGGTTCTGTCGGAATGGTCACCGGTGCGCCTGCGTATGCCGTCCAGACCCGCGGGGGACAGCGCTACCGGGCGAGCTGTGGGATCCGTCATCGGAGACTCATCGTCCTTCCAGCGTGTGAACGTGGGACCGACCTCAACCAGGTGCGAGCACCTGGGTGTGAATAGCGGGTGCGACTGCCGGGTGTGACTGCCGGGTGTGACTAACTGCCCTCGCGCCAGGCTCTCCACAGCCGGGCGTACCGTCCGCCCAGAGCCACGAGCTCCTCGTGGGTTCCCTGCTCCACCACGCGGCCCTCGTCCAGCACGGCGATCCGGTCCGCCGCCATCGCCTGGGTCAGCCGGTGCGCGACGAAGAGCGTGGTCCTGCCGGAACACGCCGCCCGTACGGACCGCTCCAGTTCGGCGGCGCCCTCACTGCCGGCCTCCGCCGTCGACTCGTCCAGCACCACGACGGGCGCCCGGTTCAGTACGAGCCTGGCCAGGGCGATCTGGGCGACCTTCGTGACGTCCAGGCGTTCACCCCCCTCGCCGACCGTGGTGCCGAGGCCGTCGGGGAGCGCGGAGACCCAGTCCCCGGCGCCGACCGTGCGCAGGGCGTCCATGAGTTCCGCGTCGGTGGCTCGCGGCGCGGCCAGCCGCAGGTCGTCGGCGAGCGGACCGGAGAACACGTGCGTCTCCTGGGTCAGGATGCTCACCAGGGCCCGTGCGTCCGCCTCGTCCATGTCGGCGAGGTCCTCGGAACCGACGCGCACCGAACCGGTCTGCGGACGCCCGATGCCCGCGATCAGAGCGGCCAGGGTGGACTTGCCCGCGCCCGTCGCCCCCACCAGGGCGAGCGAGCCGCCGGCCGGGATCGTCAGGCTGACGTCACGCAGGACGGGGTCCTCCGCCCCTGGATAGCTGAAGGTCAGCCCTTGGACCGTCACCGGGTACTCCGCGACGTCCATGGGGCCTTCCGATGCGTCGGATGTCGCGGAGGCATGGCCCACCAGCCGGTCCTCGGAGGGCTCCCCCAGCACCCCGACCAGCCGCGTGAGGCTCGCGCCCGACTTCTGCGCCTCGTCGAAGGTGAACATGATGGCGCCCAGCGGGGTGAACAGCCGGTGGAACATGAGCGGCGCCGCCGACACGTCGCCCAGGGTCGCGGCGTCGTTCTCCAGCAGGACGTAGCCCACCACGAGGATCAGGACCAGACCGATGAACTCGGCGCGGTTCTCCCGTCCGACGAACCGGCCGAAGATCCGGAAGACGTCGATCCCGAGATCGCGCACGCGCCACGACCTGGCGGTGACCTGCTCACGGAAGGCGCCTTCGAGGCGGTAGGCCCGTACGGTGTCGATCCCGTTCAGGCCGCTGATCAACGCCTGTGCGCGGTCTGCCTGGGCCACCCTCTGCCGCTGGTAGAGCGGGGCGGACCGGGGCAGATACCAGCGCAGGGCCAGAGCGTAGGCGGGCAGTGCGCCGGCGCCCGCCAGACCGAGCCGCCAGTCGAGCCCGAACATGCCGACGGTGGCGATGGCGACGAGTACGCCCGCCGAGAACACGGTGGGCACTGCGGTCCTTATGCCCTTGGAGATCACGGCGACATCGTCACCGACCCGCGACAGCACATCGCCCCGGCCGACCTGTTCGATCCGTGTGCTCGGCATACCCAGCACCGCACGGACGGCGGCTTCCCGCAGCCGTGCGAGGAGATCCGCGCCGAGCCGCCCGATCAGATACGTCGACACCGCCGTGGCCGCGGCACCGAGCAGCGCGGCGGCTCCCATCAGGATTCCTGTCGTGACCAGGACCGAGCGCCCGTCTCCGTCGACCACGCCGTCGACCACACGGCCGAGCAGGAGCACGGGGAGCACCTGGAGCGCCGCCCCGGCCACCGTGGTGAGCACGGTGGCCGCGGTCAGCCACGGCACTTCGCGGCAGCGCGCGGCGACCCAGCGGGTGGCCTCGCCGCCGGCCGCCGTGCGCAGGGCGGCCGGGGCGATGTGGGTGGCGGTGCTGGTCACTCGGGAACCGGACCGCGTCGATGTCGGGACCGGGCGGCCCGCATCACTGGTCGACCGACTTCACGAGCTCGTCGATCGCGTACGGCAGGGAGAGCAGGGTGCCCTGGGACATGGCAGCGCCGACGGCCGGGCCCTCGCTGTCCAGCAGGTACGACACCTTGCCGTCCTTGACCGCGGACAGGTTGGCGAACAGCTCGGACTTCTTCAACGCCTCCTGGTCCGCCTTGTCGTTGATGACGAAGATGCGGTCGACGTCGATCAGGTCCATGCGCTCGGGCGAGAGCTTGGTGAAGAACTTGTCGCCGGCGATCTCGTCGATCTTCGTCGCACCCTTGAAGCCGATGCCCGTCACCAGCCGTCCGCGTACGTCGGTGGTGGTGAACGGCGCGACCGAGTCCTCGTACCAGGACAGCGGTACCGCGGTCTGGTCGGCGAACTCCGGGTGTGCTTCGCGGGCGGCGTCGAGCTTGCCCTGGATGCCCTTCACCAGTGCGGCGCCCTCGTCCTCCTTACCGAGCGCCTTGGCGATGTGGACGGCGTTGTCCTGCCAGGGCGCGCTGAAGAGTTCCTTCTCGCCCTTGGTGCGGCCCACGGTGGGGGCGATCTTCGAGAGTTTGTCGTAGGCGGCCTTGTCGATCTCGGAGTAGACCGCGACGATCAGGTCGGGCCGCAGGGCCGCGATCTTCTCGTAGTTGGGTCCTGAGTCGCCGTTGCTCATGACGACCTCGGGGCGGGTGTCGCCCCACTTCTCCTTGGCCCAGGGCCACTGGGTGTTGATGTCGGGGGACTTGCCGGCCGGGTTGGGGTACTGGTCGACCATGCCGACGGGCTTGATGCCGAGCGCGAGGATGGCCTGGTCGTCGGTGTACCCGACGGAGACGACCCGTTCGGGAGCCTTGGTGATCTTCGTCGATCCGAACGCGTGCTCCACGGTCACCGGAAACACGCCCGATGAGGCGGCCGGAGCCTTGTCGCTCGCCGTGTCCTGCGAGTCGGAGCCGCATCCCGCGAGGAGGGCGACGCCGAGCGTCACCGCGGTGATGGCCGCAGCCGGCCGCCGCCATGGCTTGTGGAACGTCGATCTGTGGAAGAGCATCCGGAATCCCTTGCTTTCGCGCTGTCCGCTTCACCCCGCACGAGGGCAGCCAAACCATATCCGCGCCGAGTGAGGTTAGCCTAGCCTAACTGACGTTATTTTCGTTGCCCGAACCTCAGTTGAGCTGCACATGAGTGCGCCCGATGGGCACGATGAGCGGGCGGTCGCCCACCGGGTCGTCGATCACCTTGGCCCGCAGCCCGAACGCCTCCTGCAGCAGCTCGGCCGTGATCACGTCACGCGGGTGCCCCTGCGCCAGGATCGACCCCTCCCGCATGACGACGAGATGGTCGCTGTAACGGGTCGCCAGATTGAGGTCGTGCAGCACCATGACCACCGTGCGGCCCGACTCGTGCAGGTCGTCCACCAGATCGAGCACATCGATCGCGTGCGCCAGGTCCAGGTACGTGGTGGGCTCGTCCAGCAGCAGCAGGTCGGTGCCCTGGGCCAGCGTCATCGATATCCAGACGCGCTGCCGCTGCCCTCCGGACAGCGAGTCGACCGGCCGGCCGGCGAGTTCGGACACCCCGGTCATCTCCAGCGCGCGCTCCACGACGGAGGCGTCGTCCGACGACCACTGCCGTAGCCAGCTCTGGTGCGGATGCCGCCCTCTGGCGACCAGGTCGGCCACTGTCAGCCCTTCCGGCGCGACCGGGGCCTGCGGCAGCAGGCCGAGCTTCCTCGCGACATCCCTGGTCCTGAGCTCGGAGATGTCCTGACCGTCCAGCACCACCGCCCCCGAGGACGGCTTGAGGAGCCGTGTCAGGGTGCGCAGCAGGGTGGACTTCCCGCAGCCGTTGGGGCCGATGATCGTGGTGATCAGGCCGGGCGGGACCGTCACGTCGAGGCCGTCGATGACCGTACGGTCGCCGTAGCCGACCGTGACATCCTTCGCCGCCAGCCGTGCGACGTCACCGCCCGCCGGGCCGGTCTTCGTCATGATGTGCTCAGCGCTCACAGGTCCCCCCGTTGTCCGGTTCGTACACGTCGTTGCGTCAGCTATCTGAGGTTGGCCCGCACCAGCAGATATACAAGGAAGGGCCCGCCGATCGCGGCCGTGACCACGCCGACCGGAAGGGTGATCGGCAGCGCCGAACGCGCGGTCAGGTCCGCGCCGATCAGCAGCAGCGCGCCGACCAGACCTGAGGCCACCAGCGGCGGTGTCGGGTATCTCGCCAGGCGCATCGCCACCTGGGGCGCGACCAGCGCCACGAACGGCACAGGACCGGCGGCGCTCACCGCCGCGGCGGCCAACAGGACCGCGCACAGCAGCAGGATCGCCCGCACCCTGGAGAAGCGGACGCCCAGTCCCGCCGCGACCTCGTCACCGAGGTGCAGGGGCTTGAACTGGAAGGCGGCGCCCGCCACGACCACCATGAGGACGAGCGTGCACCAGAACACGATCCGGACCTCGTCCCACGACCGGTTGTCCAGCGAACCGACCAGCCAGGCCTGGGCGCGCGCCACGTCCCGGATGTCGGCCGTGGTCAGGAGCCAGGTGGTGATCGCCTCCATCACGGCGGTCACCGAGATGCCGATGAGGATGAGCCGGAAGCCGTCGATCCCGCGCCGCCAGGCCAGGAAGTACACCAGGAGACCCGTGCCGAGGCCGCCCAGGAGCGCCGCCGCCGACAGGCCCACGGTGCTCACGACGGCGGCGGTCGCCCCGCCCGACACCGTCACCAGGAACACCGCGACGGCACTGGCGCCCCCGGTGATCCCCAGGATGTCGGGGCTGGCGAGCGGATTGCGGGCCACGGACTGCGTGATCGCCCCCGACACCCCGAGGGCGAGGCCCACCAGGAGCCCCGCCAGGGCACGTGGCATCCGCAGATCCATGATGACGAATTCGTCCACCTGCTCGCCCCGGCCCAGGATCGTGGCGATCACCCGGGACAGGCCGATGGGGAAGTCCCCCACCCCGATGGACAGACAGAACACCAGGAAGGTGGCAGCCGCCAGCAGCAGCGTGACGCACACCATCCACGGCCGCCAGACGAACGACACCTGGCCCAGCCGCACGCCGGGCGCCGCCCGCCGCTCCACATCCGTTGTCCCGTTCATGCGCTCCTGAACTTTCCTCGCCATACGAGAGCCGCGAAGAACGGGGCTCCGAGGAGTGCCACGACGACACCCACGCTCAGCTCTCCCGGCCGCACCACGACGCGTCCCACGATGTCGCACACCAGGAGGACACAGGCGCCGAGAAGGCCCGCGTAGGGGACCAGCCAGCGGTAGTCGGGTCCGGTCAGGTACCGGGCGATGTGCGCCACCATCAGTCCGAGGAACGCGATGGGGCCGCATGCCGCCGTCGCCGCTCCCGCCAGCAGGGTGATGGCGACGATGCCGACGGTCCGGCTGAGTGCGATGTTCACACCGAGACCGCGCGCCACGTCGTCCCCCAGGTTGAGCAGGTTGAGGGTGGGCAGCGTGGTGAGCGCCAGCACCACGCCGACCGCGATGAACGCGGTCACCGGCCAGATCACGTCGAAGCCGACGCCGGCCACGGATCCCGCGTTCCAGAACCGCAGCGCGTTCAGGGACTTCTGGTCCGAGAGCGCCACCGCCGTGGTCATCGCCGCGAGGAACACCGTCACTCCCTGACCGGCCAGTGCGAGCGTCAGCGGGTTGCCCGCCCCCCGGCCGATGCTGGAGAGACCGAACACGACGACTCCGGCGACGGCCGCCCCGATGAAGGCGAACCAGACGGACTGGAAGGGGTCGGAGAAGCCGAGGACCGCGATCACGGTCACCACGGCGAACGAGGCTCCGGCGTTCACGCCGAGCAGCCCGGTGTCCGCGATCGGGTTGCGTGTGTACCCCTGGATCAGCGCCCCGCCGATCCCCAGCGCGATGCCCGCGACGATCGCGAGGACCGTGCGGGGCACCCGTACGGTCTGCACGATGAGCCTGATCTCGGTGAGCCGCCGGTCGCTGTCGTGCCCCGCGAACAGCCCGTGCCACACCTCCCCCGGGCTCAACGCGCGTGCGCCGACGGCCAGCGACAGGGCCGCCCCGGCCACCAGGACCACCACCAGCGCAACCAGGCCCACAAGTCGTCTTCCACGGGGTCCTGTTGTGCCCCTGGGAGCGGAACGCTCCACTGCAGTCGCGCTCATGTCGACGTACGTTATCCCTTTGATCTTCATGGACGGCACGGGCACCGGGCATCCGCGCCCGGCGTGCTCGTGCCGGAGTGGACGTCGGCCGCCTGCCCCTGCGCGACCGCCCGGACCTCGTCGGACCGTCGGTAATTTAGGTGAGCCTAAGCTCATCCTGGGGAACTGTCGATAGCGCACAGAACGGGCTGTCCGACACCAACCCCCATAAACAAGGCGCCGATGGCCCACGATCTCGCGTGCGCACCCGTGCCCCTGCGGACAGAATGCGGGGGCACGGTCCCATCCGCCCGTCAGCAGGAGTGCACCATGTCCATCCGCCGCGTCATGCCGGACATCCACTCGCAGGACCTGGAGGAGAGCCGCGGCTTCTACGAACTCCTGGGGTTCCAGGAGGTCATGAACCTCGGCTGGGTCATGACGCTCGCCTCCCCCTCCAACCCCACGGCACAGGTCACCTTCATGAGCCACGACAGGACGGCGCCGGTCATCCCCGACATGAGTGTGGAGGTGGACGATGTGGACGCGGCCTACACGGTCATGCAGGAGAGCGGCGCTGAGATCGTGCACCCCCTGCGGGACGAGGAGTGGGGAGTGCGCCGGTTCTTCGTACGCGACCCCGACGGCCGCGTGGTCAACGTGGTGGGCCACCGCTGATCCGCCCCGCCCGCTCCTCCTCCCGCGCCGGGCGTGCGCCGTTCGTGCGAAAGAGCCCGACGGCCCGCGCGTCCGGAGCGGGAGGAGGAGGACTTCACCACCGGATGCGCGACTGTGGTGCCCGGAGCGAGCCGGATCCCCGGCTCCGGGTACCAGAGCGTCCGGAGGTGTCGTGTGGCCGGCCTTCAGCTGTCGGTCGTCGTGCCCTGCTTCAACGAGGCGGAGGGCATCACTTCCTTCCACAGGGCGCTGACCGCCGTCCTGGAAGGGCTCGATGAGACATTCGAGATCTGCTACGTCGACGACGGCAGCAACGACCGCACACGGCTGCTGATCGGCGCGTTCGCAGCCGGGGACGAGCGGACCCGCTACACGGCGTTCAGCCGGAACTTCGGCAAGGAGGCGGCCATGCTCGCCGGTCTCCGCATGGCGCGGGGCGCCGCCGTGGTGATCATGGATGCCGATCTCCAGCATCCGCCGGAACTCATCCCGCGCATGCTCGAACTGCACCGGCACGGCTACGACCAGGTCATCCCGCGTCGTGACCGGTCCGGCGATGGCATGGTCCGCAGCGCCCTCAGCCGTGCCTACTACGCCGTCGTACGCCGCTGTGTGGACGTGGAGCTCCTGGACGGAACCGGGGACTTCCGCCTGCTGTCCCGGCGGGCGGTCGTGAGCGTCCTGTCCATGCCGGAGAGCAACCGCTTCTCCAAGGGGATCTTCTCCTGGATCGGCTTCGACACGGTCAGCTTCCGCTACCGGAACAGCGCGCGCGTGGCGGGCCGCTCGAAATGGGGAAACAGACGCCTGCTGAACTACGGCATCGACGGGCTCCTGTCCTTCAACAACCGCCCGTTGCGCCTGGCCATCTACACCGGCTTCTGGGTCTTCCTCTCGGCACTGGCGTACGCGGTGTGGACGGTGGTGACCGTCGTGCTGCACGGCGCCGACACACCGGGATACGCCACCCTGCTCACCGCGGTGGTGGCGCTCAGCGGCATCCAGCTGGTGACCCTCGGGGTGATCGGCGAGTATGTGGGCCGCATCTATCACGAGGCGAAGCACCGTCCGCCCTATGTCGTGCGGGAGACCGACGAGAGCTGTCCCGTACTGTCGGACCGCCCGCCGCCCCGGCTGAGCGACGGGCTGGACGCACCCGCCCCGTCCCGGACCCGCACCGCCCGCCAGTTCGGCAGTTTCGTCCTGGTGGGGTGCGTCAACACAGCGGTCTATCTGGGCGTCTACGCCGCCCTGAACCGGTGGATCCCCTATCTGACCGCCCATGTCCTCGGCTACGCGGTCAGCATCGTGTGCTCGTTCCTGCTCAACTCCTGTGTCACCTGCCGGACGCGGCCCACCTGGCGTGCCTTCGTGCGCTATCCCGTGTCGAGCGCCGTCAATCTCGTGGCGTCGGGCGCTCTGCTCTACGGCGCGGTCAGCGGTCTCGGCATGGACAAGAATCTGGCCGCGCTCGTCGCCGGTGTCCTGGTCACCCCGGTCTCCTTCCTGCTGGCCCGGTGGGCGATCATGTCGGGCCGCCGCGAGGTCACGCCCCCGGGCGTACGGGCACGGGAACAGCGGGTGGGCGCACGGGACCGTGCCCTGGGCGCCCCGGCCCCCGACCATCTTCCCCTCCACGCCTCCGAGGACCGGTGAACACCGATGTCCGACAGCACTCCGGAATCCGCGGCACCTGACCGGCCGGACGCCACCCGGCGGCTGGACGTGCGGGGCCCACGGAGCGCCTCGGAACAGTCGCGGCGCACCCCTGGGCCCGATGCGCGGACCTCGATCTGGGTGACCGCGCTCGCGCTGCCGCCGCTCGCGCTGCTGGCAGCCGCCGCCTGGTTCGGGCGGTCGGTGCGGCCGGGCGCTGACGACTGGTGCTTTCTGCCCGTGGTGCGGGACCACGGGGTCACCGGGCTCGTCGGACGGTTCTACTTCGAGGACAACGGTCGGGTCGCCAACGCCGTACTGGTCGGCGCCTATGCGAAGTTCCAGGTGGCGGGCCACCAGTGGTTCGGCCTGGTGAGCGGCGTACTGGTCCTCACGGTGCTGTGGGCGGCGACCGTGCTCGCGCTGCGGCGGCTCCGGCTCACCGTGCCGCGCGGACTGCCGCTGCTGGTCTCCGCGATGGCGACCGCGCTGTTCCTGTTCGTCACGCCGAACACCTACAAGACGTTCTACTGGCCGGCCGCGTCGGTCTCGCACACCCTTCCGCCGGTGCTTGCCTGCGCCGCGCTGCTCCCGTTCCTGGTGGCTCGTTCACGCCGGGGCAGGGGCGTGGCTCTCACCGTGGCCCTGTGCGCGGGTGCGGTCATCGGCACCCTGTCGGAGGAGACCGCGATCGTCGTGGTGGTGGGGCTGGCCACGGTCCTTCTGCTCAGTTGCCGTGGCACCGCCCCGCCTTCCCGGCGGTTCCTGCGTCTCTGGTGCGCCGCGGGGATCTGCGGGGTCGCCGTCGGGGGCCTCGTCCTGATCACCTCGCCCGGCTCGAACAGCCGGCGGGGAAGGTTCGGGGCGGGCACGACGTCCATGGTCGCGCCCGAATCGCTCGCCTCCTCCCTGCGCGGATTCGGGGAGATCGCCCTGAGCACCGTCACCACCTGGCAGTACGTCGGGGCGCTGGCGGTGGGGGTGCTCCTCGGGCTGCTGTGCGCACGTCCTGACGGGACCGCGCCCAGACCGCCCGCCGGGTGGCTGCCGGCGGCCTGCGCCGCGGTGGCCGCGCTCCTGGTGTCCGGCTTCCTCTGCACCGTCATCGCCTACCCGGTGTTCCAGGACCGGGTGAGCGCGCCCAGCGCGGCCCGGCTGTGGAACGACTACCTCCTGGTGTACGTCGCCCTGCTCGTCGGCGCCGGTGCGCTGCTGGGGGCGGCCGCCCGCCTGCGCGCGAGGCGTACCGGTCCGCTGCGGGCCGTCTGCGCGGTGCTCTGCGTCCTGGTCTGCTTCGCCCCTGCCCTCACGCTGCTCGACCTCGACACGGACATGCGGGCACGGGCCGGGAAGTGGGACGCGCAGGACCGACGGCTGCGCGAGGGTGCGGGCAGCGGTGCCCGCGTCCTCCCGTACGAACGCCTCGTGATCGGACAGATGCTGGAGCCGTTCAGCCGGCGGGGACGCTCCTACTGGCCCGGTGGATGCGTCGCGGACTACTACCGGATCGACCGTGTCACCGACGCCACCCGTCCCCCTGCCGGTGATTGACGGATCCACTCCTCCCCCGACAACTGCTATTGTTCTACTTGCATGCAAACAAGTAGAGGGGGAGAAAGATGACCGCCATCAGAAGGAGCGCCCTGACGGCCGTGCCTTTCGGCGCCGCCATAGCCGCCTACGCGACTGTTTTCCTGGCGAACGACGACCGGCTGCCCGACCGGCTGGCCACCCACTTCTCGTCGGGCGGCGGGGCGGACGACTACATGAGCCGGGGCACCGCACTGTGGTTCGGATGCGCCCTGCTCGCCGGTCTCGGAGTGCTGTTCGTCGTCCTGCCCCTGGTCTCCAGGGACAGCGGTGGATCGAAGGTCAATTCCGCCATCGGGGCCGGCACCGCGGTCACGGTCGGCTATCCGCTGATCGTCACCGTCCTCATCAACACGGACGTCCAGGACCCGGCCGACGCGCACATGCCCCTGTGGCACATCGCCGTCATGCTCGTCGCCGGGGTGGCCACCGGCGCCCTGGCCTGGCGACTGATGGGCCCTGAGACACGCCCGGAGCCGGCGACGCCCGGCCGCTCGCTTCCGCTGGCCGAGGGGGAGGCAGCGGCCTGGAGCCGCACGGTCGTGTCCCGCGTGCTGCTGCTCGCGGCCGGTGTCCTCGCGGTCGTCGGGATTTCCCTCCTGACGTTCGGCCCGTTGCGGTCAGGGCTGCCGCCGCTCGTCATCGGCCTGTTCTGCGCAGCGTTCGCGGGCATCCGGGTCACTGTCGACCGGCGCGGCCTCACCGTCGCCTCGACGGTCCTGCCCAGGCCCCGGCTCGCCCTGCCGCTGGACGGCATCGCCGGCGCCGACAGCGTCCGGATCAACCCCACCGCGGACTTCGGCGGCTGGGGCTACCGGCTCCGCCCGAACAGACGCGGCGTGATCATGCGTTCAGGAGAGGCCCTGTCGGTCCGTACGGCTCAGGGACGCGAGTACGTGGTGACGGTCGATGACTCGGCCACCGCGGCCGCTCTCCTCAACGGTCTGACGGAACGCCGCGCGAGGGAGCAGTCCTAGTCATGCTGTTCCGGGTACTCCCCGGCTCACCCGTACCGCTGGGTGAGCAGATCGCCGCCTGTGTGCGGGGGGCCATCGCCGACGGCTCGGCGGCCCCGGGCGAGCGGCTGCCGTCCGCCCGTGAGGTCGCCGAGTCGCTGGGCGTCAATGTGCACACCGTGCTCCGCGGTTACCAGCGGCTGCGTGACGAGAGCCTGATCGAGCTGCGCCGGGGCCGGGGGGCGGTGATCACCGCGGCGCCCGGCGCCGCCGGTCAGGCCAGGCTCACCGACGCGGTGCACAGCCTCATCGCCCAGGCGCGCGAACTCGGCCTCACGGACCAGGAGTTCCTGACCCTGGTCCGCAGCGGCCTGGCGGGCGCGCCGGCGCCCGCCACCCCCGGGGCTCACCCCTCGGATCAGTAACACGTGTGACACACGCGCCTGTTGAAGCATGCCCGGAGTGATCATAGACTTTACCGCCGTCGGCTCCGGTTCTTGTCCGCGCCTGTGATCCAGCTCCGCGGACACGCGTGACCAGCGTGCGCTTCTCACGGTGGGCCGGAGTCCGCTGCTCGTGCCTGCACCACTGCGACACCCCGTATCCACCCAGCCGGGAGAAGCATGTGAGAGCACGTCGTACGGCCACCTGGGCCGCCTCCGCACTCGTCACCACCCTCGCGCTGACCGGCGTACTCGCCGGCCCGGCGGCCGCCTCCGCGCCCCCCTCGGCGCAGGACCGTACGAGGCAGGTCGCCACCGCGACCGGCCCCGTCACCCATCAGGACAACGACCGCGTCCCCGAGGGTTCCCGCTGGACGCAGCACTACTTCCCGTCCTCGGACCGCTCGGGCACCGAACTGCACGCCGACGTGCTGCTGCCCGAGTCGCTGCCGAAGAAGGCGAAGGTGCCCGTCATCCTGTCGGTCGGCCCCTACTTCGGGCACTCCGGGCAGTCGGACGCCGAAGGATGGACCCACGCCGGCCCCTCCGACCGCTTCCAGGACTTCATCGAGGGCACCGACCTGTTCGATCAGGGCTACGCCTTCGTCATGGTGGACCTGCGCGGCTTCGGCGGCTCCACCGGCTGCCTCGACTGGGCCGGGCCCGGCGAGCAGGCGGACGTGAAGGCCGCCATCGACTGGGCTGCGAAACAGCCCTGGTCCACGGGTGCCGTGGGCCTGTACGGAAAGTCCTACGACGCGGTGACAGGTCTCATCGGCAACAATCTGGACCAGCGCGCGCTCAAGGCCGTCGTCGCCCAGGAGCCCGTCTGGGACATGTACCAGTACATCTACTCCAACGGCGTACCCCGCCCGAACGTCACAGGTACCGCCAACGCCTACAACTCCATCGCCACGCTCGGCCAGCTGCCGGACGACGACCCGCGCTACCTGGCCAACTCCCGGTACGAGGAGGCTCATCCGGAGTGCCTGACGCAGAACGCGGCGGGGTACCGGATATCCGACCAGAACGACCCGTTCTGGAAGTCCCGGGACCTCGCGAAGGCCGCCAAGGGCACCGACACCCCACTCTTCGTGACCCAGGGGTTCATCGAGAACAACACCAAGCCCGAGGAGATGCAGGAGTACCTGGACAACCACAAGGGCCCCGAGCGCGGCTGGGTCGGCCAGTGGGAGCACGTGCGCGGCGGGGACCGCACCGCCGACGGGCGTCTGTCCATGGGGCGTGAGGGCTGGTACGAGGAGACCCTCTCCTTCTACGACCAGTACCTCAAGGGCGTCAGGCCGACGGGCGGGCACCCGGCCTACTCCGTCGAGGACTCCACCGGCGCGTGGCGGGCTCAGAAGACCTGGCCGGTCGTGGACCATTCCGTCACCCTCCCCGTCGGCGGCGGCTCGTACGTGGACGACGGCGGCCTCTCCTCGCTCGCCGCACCGGCCACGTCCGGCCTCACGGCGCTACCGGAGCGCCTGAGGGCCTCGGGTGACTGGGACATGGAGAACGCGCCCGCGACCGATCCGGCCGCACCGGAGGAACTGGCCGGTGGAGGGGACCTGATCCGACAGACCGGGGCGGTCACATCGAGCTTCGTCGTCCGGTCCAAGGCACTCGAGAAGGACGTGCGGATCACGGGCACCCCGCGGATCTCCCTGACCGCGAAGGGACAAGGCAACGTCATGCTCAAGCTGTACGACGTGTCCCCGGACGGCAGCGCCGTGATGTTCGACGAGCAGGTCTCGCTGCTGAGCACCGGCAGGCTCACCGTCGATCTCAAGGCGACGGACTGGAAGCTGGCGGCCGGGCACGTCCTGGCGGTGGAGATCGGGTCCATCCGGACGGGCTCGTGGCGCGACACGCCTTCCGGCGAGAAGATCACGGTCAAGGGCGCACAGCTGCGACTCGCCCTGGACGACCCCTCCGACGACGTCCCCACCCAGGGAGACCGTTCGCCGTATCTGGACACCTATCTGAGTCAGTACACGGTGGACCTGCCGGCCGGTCCCGCCACGTTCACCGTGCTTCCCGGAGGCCGCCTCTGATCCTCGGCACGTGTCCGGCCGTCGGGGCGTCGGCTGTAGGGTCGACGCCCCGACCGGCGGAAGGCGGCGGAACCGCATGCGGGTGACGATGACGAGCACGTCCGCGGCACGGCCGGACCGTGTGAACGAGGACTTCGCGGGCGCGGTGCCGACAGCTGCCGTGCTGGTCGACGGCGCGGGCATTCCCGGCTCCGGGTGGACCTGCTCGCACGGGGTGGCCTGGTACGCCACACGCCTGGGAGGCAGCCTCCTCGGCCTCCTGTCACTCGTGCCGGACCGCGGCCTGCCGACGCTGCTCGCCGAGGCGATCGAGCAGGTGACGGACGTTCACCGGGACAGCTGTCACGTCGCCGATGTCATCAGCCCGTCGGCTGCCGTGGCCGTCCTGCGTGTGTCCGGCGGTCTCGCCGAGTGTGCGGTCCTCGGTGACGCGACCGTCGTGCTCGACAGGACGCACGGCGCCCCGCTCGTCTTCTCCGATCCTCGGGAGGTGGTCATCAGCCGGTCCTACGAACCCGCCCTCGATGCCGCCCGGGGCGGTGACGCCTATCTCCGGGTGCTCGGTGAGCTGCGCTCCCACCGGAACCGGCCCGGCGGCTTCTGGGTGGCCAAGGACGACCCGCGGGCCGCGGACGAGGCGGTCACCGGAAGCTGTCCGGTCTCCGAACTGTCCGGTGCCGCCGCCCTGTTCAGCAACGGCGCGAGCGGGATCGTGGACCGGTTCGGGCTGTGCGACTGGCCCGAAGTCATGACCGTCCTGGCGTCGGACGGACCCGACGCAGTCATCCGCCGGGTCCGGCGGACGGAGGCGCGCCACGCCGTGGCCTCGGACGATGCGACGGTGGTGTACTGCACCGGTCTCGGCGCGCCCTGACCGCCCGTACACCGGGGACGCCGGCCGTCACCCCAGTGGAGGAAGGTCCAGGTGTTCCCGCAGGGTGGTGCCGGTGTATGCGGTCCGGTAGACGCCCCGTTCCTGGAGTTCGGGGACGAGCTTGTCGACGATGTCCGTGACGGAGGCCGGAAGCAGGTGCGGCAGGAGGTTGAAGCCGTCGACGGCGCGGGTGCTGACATAGCGGGTCCACTCGTCGGCGACGGCCGAAGGTGTCCCGACGAACGACGAGTGCCCTGGAGAGACTTCGAGCACCAACTCACGTATGGAAAGGCCGCGTTCAGCCGCCTGTTCCCGCCACTTCCGGATCAGGGCGGCCTTGCCGGTGCGGCGTTCGATGGAGATCGTGCCGCGTGAGGGGTCGAGTTCGCCCTCGCTGGGCTCGATGTCGGGCAGCGGACCGTCGGGGTCGTATGCGGACAGGTCAGTGCCCCAGTACTGCTCCAGGAAGGCGATCGCCCGCGGTCCGTTGACCTGCTCGCCGCGCACCCAGCGCGCCTTCTCCTCCGCCTCGGCCGCCGTGTCGCCGAGTACGACGCTCGCTCCCGGCAGGATCCGCAGCGAGTCCGGGGTCCTGCCGTGGCGGGCCAGCCGGTCGCGCAGGTCGGCGGCGTAGGCCACGGCCTTGCCGTATTCGGTGTTGGCGGAGAAGACCACATCGGCGTGGCGGGCCGCGAGTTCACGGCCGCCGTCCGAGTCGCCGGCCTGGAACAGCACCGGCCGGCCCTGCCCGCTACCCGGCACGGTGGCGGTGGCGCGCAGGGCCACGAGGTCGCTGTCGCGCTCCACCGGGCTGATCGAGCCTGGCCTGGCCCAGCTCGCGGTGTCACGGCCGTCGGGCGCGACGGCGTCCGTGGCCCAGGACCCCCACAGCTCCTTGGCGGCGTCGACGAACTGCCCCGCGCGCTCGTAGCGGCGTTCGTGCTCCAGCCAGCCTCCGTGCCGGAAGTTGGCTCCGGTCCAGGCGTTGTCGGTGGTGACGATGTTCCAGCCGGCCCGGCCTTCGGACAGCAGATCGAGGCTGGCCAGCCGACGGGCCAGGTCGGCCGGGTAGTTGTAGGTGGTGTTCTGGGTGGCCACCAGGCCGATCCGCTCGGTCACGGCGGCGAGCGCGGACAGTTGTGTGATCGCGTCGGGCCGGCCGGCCACGTCGAGGTCGAAGACCTTGCCTCGGTTCTCGCGTACCCTCAGCCCCTCCCCCAGGAAGAACGCGTCGAACAGGCCTCGTTCCAGGATCTGGACGATCTCGGTGAATGTCTCGAACGCGGTGTGCGAGGGCGCTTGCGGATCCGCCCAGATGAGCTGCGGCCCGACGCCGGTGAAGAACACACCGAGGTGGAGCTGCGGACGGGGGTTCAGTTCGGTCATGACACTCACCTCAGGTGTTCGATGCCGCGGCGGCGGCGAATCGGTTCGCGGGACGGGCGAGGCCGAGCGTGTCGCGCAGGGTGGTGCCCGGACCGCGGTTCGACGCTGCCCCGGCCAGCCTCGGCAGGACCCGCTCGGCCAGGACAGGCAGGTCGACGGCGAGTACGGCCGGATGCAGCCGCACCCCGTCGACCGAGTCGGCCAGCTCGCGCAACAACTCCAGCAGCGACTCCGGGGATCCGGTGTGCCGCAGCCTTCCGGACTCCGGCTGGAAGGCCGCGGCGTCCAGCTCGGCGAGCCGGTCCGTGGCCGGGACCTCGGCGTCCAGGACCACGTCCACCTCGGCGAGTACCAGGGGCGCGCCCGCCTCCCTCGCCGTGGCCGCGCGGGCCGCGACCTCGGCGAGGCCCGGCCGCCCGACCAGGACGACGTCGGCGCGTGCGTCGATGTCCAGCCCGTCGGAAGCCAGTACGACGATCTGGCCCTGCGGCGGACGTGGGGTGATCAAAGGCCCCTTGACGGTGAACGACGCGCCTTCGAAGTCGATGTGATGCACCCGTCGCGAGTCCAGGAACCTGCCGCTCGCCACGTCCTTGATGACCGCGTCGTCCTCCCACGAGTCCCACAGGGCGCGGGCGGTGTCGATGACGTCGGCCGTCTCACGGGCCAGCGCGGCGGTGGAGGGTGCGGCTCCCCCGATGGTGGCGAGGTCGTCCTCGCCTGCCGCCGTGCCGACCACCCAGCCGGCCCTGCCGTGCGAGACGTGGTCCAGGCTCGCCAGCTGGGTGGCGAGGTGGAAGGGTTCCGTGGTGGCCACCTGCAGGGTGGGTGCGAGACCGATCCGGCCGGTCAGGGGTGCGACGTACGCGGCGCGGGTGCCGGCTTCCAGCCGTCCGGCAGCCGCCCCGGGGCCGCCCCCTGGCGGCAGCGGCGAGTCGGCGAAGGTGACGAGGGCGAAGCCCGCGTCCTCGGCGGCGGCGACCACATCGCGCAGCGCGCGGGGGCCGAGGACGGCGCCCGGCGGGCGCCCCGAGTGGCGCCAGGCAGCGGGATGGGCGCCGTCGCCGTCGGCTTCCAGCGCGAGACGCAGGCCGGCGAGCCCGGCTGCTCGGTCAGTCATGGGGTGTACCTCCGGTCGGAGTGGAGTAGTTCCGGTGGTCACGCGCCCGGAGCGCGGCGAACACGCCTGCGCGTGCGATGCTCTTGGGCACCGTGGTCCTCTCGGTCAGCTGTGCGGGCATGCCGGAAGAACCGGCTGCCGGGCACGGGAAGAAGAAGGGGGAGGAGGCGTGCGCGGAGCGGAGCGCGGGTGATCGTGGGACGCGCGTTCAGAGCGCGGCGAGGCCCGGAGTGAACAGCACGTACGCGCTCAGCGGCGCGGGGGCGTCCCCGGACACAGCGCGCTGCTCACCCTGAGCAGGTCGACATGGCGACGGGCGACCAAGAGGCCCAAGGCCCCGGCGTGGGTCGGCGTACGGTCGTCGCGGTCGAGGACGGATCGCGCCTGCATGCCGGTCACCTCACAGCCGTCGGGTCGCTCAGCGGCTCGACAGGGGCCGCTGATGTGTGTGATCTCCTCACGTTAACCGTTCGCCCACGGTTGAACAATGGCGTGCCGGTCGCGGCCAAAGCCTCCTTCTCATACCGCTGTTCGAGCTGGTACGTTGCCTGGCGACGTCCCTGGTGGACGATGCCAGGTGGACGAAAGGACCGCGTTCCTCATGCCGTACCAGCCGACTGCCGCCGGGGCCCGACCCCCGAGCCGCGTTGCCGGTATGCGCCGCGCGGGATTCTTCCTTCCGCGTCTCGCGGTCCGTCGCCACATCGATCTGCACCGCGTCTCCAGCGCCATCTGTC
Source organism: Streptomyces sp. NBC_01012 (assembly GCF_045162755.1). Lineage (NCBI taxonomy): Bacteria > Bacillati > Actinomycetota > Actinomycetes > Kitasatosporales > Streptomycetaceae > Streptomyces > Streptomyces sp. NBC_01012. Next base: position 174,437 of record NZ_CP108688.1, read on the forward strand.
AGGCCTGACCTCACCCCTGCCTGACCGGCCCGCGTCACGGCCCGGCCTGCTTCTGCTCACACTCTTGTCCGAGCAGGTCACCGCCGTGCCCCGGCATCCTCCCTTTTCCTGGAGACACGCTGATGTCCGGACCACGTTCCCAGCACCGTCCTGCCCTGGCCTCGCTCGCCGCCGTCACCGTACTGTCGCTCTCGGCGACCGCCTGCTCCTCGTCCACCGCCGGCGGTGCCGGCGGCTCCGCCCCGCACTCCGGGGGACAGCTGACCTTCGCCCTGGCATCCGACCCGATCTGCGTCGACCCTCAGCAGGCGGGCAACAACGACGCGATCTACCCGGCCCGCCAGCTGGTGGACTCACTGACCGACCAGGACCCGGCGACCGGGAAGATCGTGCCCTGGCTGGCGAAGTCCTGGGAGGTGAGCAAGGACGCGAAGACCTTCACCTTCCACCTGCGCGACGGGGCGACCTTCAGCGACGGCACCCCGGTGAACGCGGCTTCGGTGAAGAGCAACTTCGACGGCATCGTCGAGCTGGGTGCGAAGGCAGTACTCGGCAGCAGCTATCTGGACGGCTACAGGCGCACCACCGTTGTCGACGAACACACCGCCGAGGTCACCTTCTCCACCCCGAACGCACAGTTCTTGCAGGCCACTTCCACCTTCACACTCGGGCTGCTCGCCGAGTCGACGGTGAAGCTGCCCGCCGGCAAACGGTGCACGGACAACCTGGTGGGCTCCGGACCGTTCACCCTCACCGACTACACGCCGAACAAGTCCGTGGAGGAGCGCCGTCGCTCCGGATACGCGTGGGGCTCCTCGCTGTGGAGCCGCAAGGGCCCCGCCTATCTGGAGAAGCTGTCCTTCAAGGTGATCCCCGAGTCCGGGGTGCGCACGGGCAGCCTGCGGTCGGGCCAGGTCGACGCGGTCGGCGGAGTGGCCCCGCAGGACGAGGACGGGCTGAAGGGCGCCGGTTTCACCTTGTTGAGCCGGGCGAACCCGGGACTGCCGTTCGCTCTGTCGGCGAATGTGGCCCGGCCCATCACCAAGGACATCAAGGTCCGCCGGGCGATCCAGAAGGCCGTCGACCGGCAGGAGATCGTCGACACGGTCCTGAGCGGCAGCTACAAGCCGGCCACGAGCGCCCTGGCGAGCACCACGGCCGACTACACCGACCTGGGTGACCTGCTCGGCCACGACCCCGGGGGAGCGGCGAAGCTGCTCGACGAGGCGGGGTGGAGGACCGGCTCGGACGGCATCCGTACGAAGAACGGCAGGAAGCTCTCCCTCAAGATCGTGTGGGCGTCCAACTTCGGCCCCAACCAGACCGCCCTGGAGCTGATCCAGCTGCAGCTGAAGAAGGTCGGCATCGACATCACCCTGCAGTCCACCACCATCGGGGACTTCGTCTCGCTCCGGCAGAAGGGTGACTACGACTTCTCCTGGGGCAACTCGACACGGGTCGACCCCGACATCCTGCGTACCGGCTTCTCCGGTCAGCTGCTCAACTTCGGTCACCTCTCCGACAGCGAGCTCGACGGCCTCCTGGACAAGCAGGCCGCCGCGAGCGACCCGGCGCGGCGCGGACCGTACGTCGCTCAGGCGCAGAAGACCGTGCTGGACAAGGCCTACCAGATCCCGGCATTCGAACTGACCACTGTCCTCGGCCTGTCTGAGAAGGTCCACGACCTGGACTTCGAAGCCTCGTCCAGGCTGCAGTTCCACGACACGTGGCTGTCATGAGCAAGTATCTGGCACGTCGGCTGGCGCAGTCGGTGTTCGTCCTGTGGGCGGCGTTCACCCTGTCCTTCGCCATCCTGTACCTGCTGCCCGGCGACCCGGTGTCGATCATGGCCGCGGGCGGTGGTGAGACCAACGACATCGGCCCCGAACAGCTCGCCGAGCTCAAGAAGTCGTACGGGCTCGACAAGCCGGTCTTCGAGCAGTACGGCACGCAGCTCTGGCACGCGCTCCAGGGGGACTTCGGAAGCTCGGTGCAGAGCGGCGACGAGGTCGGTCAGCTGATCGCCTCGAACCTGCCGGCCACCCTGGAGCTCACCTCGGCGGCTCTTCTGCTCGCGCTGGTGCTGGGCGCGGGCGTGGCACTCATCGGTACGTACACCCGGTGGCGCTGGCTGCGGCAGGCGCTGCTCTCGCTGCCGGCGCTCGGCGTCTCCGCGCCTTCGTTCCTGGTGGGTCTGGTGCTGGTGCAGTTCTTCTCGTTCCGCTGGGGGCTGCTGCCCGCCATCGGCAACGAGGGCTTCGGCAGTCTGGTCCTGCCGGTGATCACCTTGTCCCTGCCGACCGGCGCGGTGATCGCCCAGGTCTTCGCCAAGAGCCTGCGGACCGCCCTCGCCGAGCCCTACGTCGGGACCGCGCTGGCCAAGGGCGCGAGCCGGGGGCGTGTGCACCTGCGGCACGCAGCGCGTAACGCGGCCATCCCACCGCTGACGGTGCTGGGCATACTGACCGGCAATCTGCTGGCGGGCTCGGTGGTCGTGGAGACGGTGTTCTCCCGTACCGGGGTGGGGCGCATCACCGCGACGGCCGTGAGTGCCCAGGACATTCCGGTGGTGCAGGGTCTGGTGGTGTTCGGCGCCCTGGTGTTCGTGCTGGCGAGTCTGGTGGTCGATCTCGTCTGTCCGCTGCTCGATCCACGGATCACGACCGTAGGGGCGGTGGCGCGATGACCGAGCTCATGACCGCCCGGGCGCTGACAGGCACGGCGCCGGGCGCACGCCCGCCGGCGCCCGACGGCTCCGTCCGCGAGGGGGCGGGTGAACGCGCACGGCGCCTGGCCGGGTTTCTGCTCCGCTCCCCCGGTCTCGTGCTGTCGGTCGTGCTGGTGACGCTGGTGATCGTGTCGGCGTTCCTCCCCGGGGTGTTCACCTCGCAGGACCCGCTGTCCGGGGTGCCGCGGGACAGGCTTCAGGGTCCCGGTGCGGCCCATCCCTTCGGCACCGACCAGTTGGGCCGTGATCTGTTCGCCCGGGTGGTCCACGGTGCGGCTCTGTCGCTCCAGGCGACCGTGGTGGCGGTGACCGTGGGCCTGGTGGTGGGATCGCTGCTGGGACTGCTGGCCGGATTCATCGGTGGGCGCATCGACGACGTCCTGATGCGCGTGGTGGACGTCCTGCTGGCGATCCCGGGCCTGTTGCTGTCCCTGGCCGTGGTGACCGCGCTGGGATTCGGCACCGTCAAGGTCGCGATCGCGGTGGGCGTCGCCAGTGTGGCGAGCTTCGCCCGTGTCATGCGCTCCGAGGTGCTGCGGGTGCGCGGCGCGGTGTACGTGGAGGCGGCACACTCCTCCGGGGCCCGCCGCCTCTCGGTGCTGTTCCGGCATGTGCTGCCGAACTCCGCCGGTCCTGTACTGGTCTACGCCGCCGTCGACTTCGGCGCGGTCATCCTGCAGGTGTCCACGTTGAGCTTCCTCGGCTACGGAGCCGTCCCGCCGGCCCCCGAATGGGGCTCACTGGTCTCGGGCGGCCGGGACTACCTGGCCACGGCATGGTGGCTGACCACTCTGCCCGGCCTGACCATCTCGGCCACCGTGCTGGCCGCCAACCGGATCTCCCGGGCGCTCGACGGGGAAGGCAGGGAGAAGCGATGAGCGGCGAACCACTGCTCGACGTACGCGGGCTGCGGGTGTCCTACCGCACCCGTTCGGGCATCGTGCCGGCGGTGCGTGGGATCGATCTGACCGTGGGAGCCGGCGAAGTCGTCGCGGTGGTCGGCGAGTCGGGCTCGGGCAAGAGCACGACGGCGCACTCGGTCATCGGGCTGCTGCCGGCCGGGAGCGTGCTGGAGGGGGGCGAAGTCCTCTTCGACGGTGTCGATCTGGCCCGGGTGAAGGACAAGGAGCTCCGGGCGCGGCGCGGCCGTGACATCGGGCTGATCCCGCAGGATCCGATGGTGTCGCTCAATCCCGTGCAGCGCGTCGGGACCCAGGTCGCCGAGGTGCTGCTGATCCACGGGCTCGCCGACCGGGACACCGCGGCGCAGCGCGCTGTGGAGATCCTCGGGCAGGCCGGTCTGCCCGACCCCGGGGTGCGGGCACGGCAGTATCCTCACGAGCTCTCCGGCGGGATGCGGCAGCGGGTGCTGATCGCCATCGCCGTGGCCGCCAGGCCCCGGCTGGTGATCGCCGACGAGCCGACCAGCGCCCTGGACGTCACGGTGCAACGGCAGATCCTCGACCACATCGGGAGCCTGACCCGGGAGTCGGGCACCGCCGTCCTGCTGATCACCCATGACCTCGGGGTCGCCGCCGACCGGGCGCAGCGCATCGTGGTCATGTCCCAGGGCGAGGCCGTCGAGACCGGCCCCACGGAGCAGGTTCTGAACGACCCGCGGCACGCTCGCACCAGGCAGCTGCTGGCCTCGGCGCCGAGCCTGGCGGGAGGCCGTCTCGTGGCCGAGCGCAGGGGCTCCGCGCGGGCGGATCCGCGCAACAGTGAGGCGGCCACGGATCTCGTCGTCGCCCGGAACCTGGTGAAGGACTTCCCGCTGCCCGGCGGGACGGGTGGCGCCAGGACGCTTCGGGCCGTCGACGACGTCAGCTTCACCATCGGCCGCGGCGAGACGTTCGCGCTGGTCGGGGAGTCGGGCTCCGGCAAGTCCACCACGGCGCGGCTGGTGGTACGGCTCGCGGATCCCTCGCAGGGCGCCGTCACCTTCGACGGGCAGGACATCACGGGCCTGCGCGGCGGCGCGTTGCGACGGCTGCGGCGGCGCATGCAGATCGTGTACCAGAGCCCGTACGCGTCCCTGGACCCACGCCGGTCCGTCGCCGAGGTGATCACCGAGCCGCTGCGGGCGTTCGGTGTCGGCGGCCGCAGGGAACGCCTGGAGCGGGCGTCCGACCTGCTGGAACGGGTGGCGCTCCCGGTCTCCGTGCTGCGGCGCAGACCGTCCGAACTGTCCGGCGGCCAGCGGCAGCGGGTGGCCATCGCCCGGGCTCTCGCCCTGGAGCCCGACCTGGTCGTGTGCGACGAGCCGGTGTCGGCGCTCGATGTGTCCGCGCAGTCGCAGATACTGGAGCTGCTCGTGGATCTCCAGCGCGACCTGGGCCTGAGCTACCTCTTCATCTCCCACGACCTGGCCGTGGTACGCCAGATCGCCGACCGGGTGGGGGTGATGCGGCAGGGTCGTCTGGTCGAGACGGGCACGACCGACGACATCTTCGCGGCGCCTGCCGACCCGTACACGAAGGAACTGCTCGCCGCCATCCCCGGCAGCCTGCGGGCGACCGCCGCCAACTGAATCCCGCAGAGCCCCGCTCGACGCAAGGAGCACCGCATTGGACGTCCACGCATCGCTGACCGACGTGGTCGGCAACACGCCGCTGGTGCGGCTCAACCGCGTCACGGGCACGGTGCCCGCACCCGTCCACGTCAAACTGGAGTACGTCAATCCCGGTGGCAGCGTGAAGGACCGTATCGCTCTGTCGATGGTCGAGGCGGCGGAGGAGGCCGGGCTGCTCCTGCCTGGCGGCACCATCGTCGAGGGCACATCGGGCAATACGGGGGTCGGCCTGGCCATGGTCGCCGCGCAGCGCGGTTACCGCTGTGTCTTCGCGATCCCGGACAAGAGCAGCGCGGAGAAGATCGCCGTACTGCGCGCCTACGGTGCCGAGGTCATCGTCTGCCCCAGCGACGTGCCGCGCGAGGATCCCGCTCATGTGCACTCCGTGGCCGGCCGTGTCGCCGCCGAGACGCCGGGCGGCTGGCTGGCCGACCAGTACGACAACCCGGCCAACCCTCTGGCCCACCACCGCACCACGGGCCCCGAGATCTGGCGGCAGACCGACGGGCGGGTCACGCACCTGGTGTCCGGGATCGGCACGGGCGGCACCATCACCGGGACCGGCGGGTATCTCAAGGAGGTGAGCGGTGGCCGGGTCACGGTCGTGGGCGCCGACCCGGAGGCCTCGCTCTACTCCGGTGGCGACGGCAGCCCGTACAACGTGGAGAGCATCGGCCGGTTCCGTCACCCCGAGACGGTGGACGACACCTGGCCGCAGTCCTACGACCCGGGAGTCGTGGACCGGTTCGAACGGATCAGTGACCGCGACTCCCTGCTGACCGCCCGGCGTCTGGCCCGGGAGGAAGGGCTGCTCGTCGGTGGCTCCGCGGGCACGGCGGTCGCGGCCGCCCTGCGGGTTGCGGCCGAACTGGGCCCGGACGATCTCGTGGTGGTTCTGCTGCCGGATTCCGGCCGCAACTATCTCTCCAAGGTCTTCGACGACGACTGGCTGCGTGGTCTCGGCCTGCTGGAAGGCGACGACCCCGCCGGGACCGAGGAGGGCGCCGGGACCGTGGGCCCGGTGGACGACCGGATCACGGACGGTGCCGGGTGAGCGCGGAGCAGTCGTTCCACACGGACGTCCTGTCGTCGGGCGGCGGCGCCGTGCGCTGGGTTGCCGCCGACTGGGACCACCCCGACGCGCTGGCCCTGCGCAACCGCATGGACGCCGAACTGCGGCCTCGTTACGCACCCTTCGACGCCGAGCGTGCGGGCCGTCGTCCGGGGCCGCCGAGCGCGGCGGAGATAGCCGTCACCTGGCTCGCGTACGAGGGCTCGAGACCGCTGGCGACAGCCTCTCTGAGGCTGCTGCGCCGACGCGACGGTGTGGACCTCTACGAGGTGAAGCGCGTTTATGTGCACGACGAGCACCGTGGGCGGGGCCTCGCGAGGGCTGCGCTCGACGCCGTGGAGAACAGCGCCCGTGCGCTCGGCGCCGACCGGCTCCATCTGCAGACCGGGAAGCTCCAGCCGGAGGCCATGGGGCTTTACGAACGGCAGGGCTGGCACCGCGTCTCCTGCTGTCCGCCCTACGACAAGGACCCGTTCAGCGTCTGCTTCGGCAAGCACCTGTGACACGGCCGGGGCGGCCCACCAGCAACCACACGAAGGAGCGAGGATGACAGTCAACGACGTCGACCAGGGCAATTTCGTCCAGGAATGGGAGCAGTGGCACCGCGAGCACGATGAGGTGCTCTCCGCACCGCACGGGTTTCTCGCCATCACCAGCCTGCACTGGCTGAGCGCGGAGCCGACCCGCTTCGAGGACGCACCGGGGGCGTGGTCCAGCACACCGGACGGGGTGGTGGTCGAGCTGGCGGAGGGCGAGGAACTCACCGTCGACGGCGTCGCGGTCCACGGCCGGCACGACTTCGGGGTCATCGGTGAGCGTGACAGCCTGTTCCCCGGCTCCGGGGACGCGGTCATCGAGGTCGCCAAGCGCGGCGGACATGACATCCTGCGCCCGCGTCACCCCGAGAACGCGCTGCGCACCTCGTTCACCCGGACCCCCGCCTACGCGCCGGACCCTCGGTGGATCCGTCCCGGCCGCTTCGTTCCGTTCGATCCGCCGCGCCCGGTGACCGTCGGCGCGTCGGTCGAGGGCCTTGAGCATGTGTACGACTCCCCCGGCCGGATCGAGTTCGAACTGGCCGGTGAGGTCCGCCGGCTGACGGCGTTCAACGGCAAGCGCCCCGGCAGTCTGACGGTGCTGTTCACGGACAGGACATCGGGGGTGACCACCTATGCGGCGAACCGCTCCCTCCAGGTCGCGCCGCCCGACGCCGAAGGGCGGCTGAGCATCGACTTCAACCGCGCCGCGAATCTTCCCTGCGCCTACACCGACCTGGCGACCTGCCCTCTGCCCCCGGCGGAGAACCGTCTGCCGGTCGCGGTCGAGACGGGCGAGCGGATCCCGCTGGAGCGCGGCGGACAGCCCTGATCCCGTACGGCTCCCACCGACGGGCGAACAGCCGGCCGGCCCTGTCACATCGCGGCCGTCCGGCTGTTCCGCGTGCGGGGGCGCGGGGGGACTCCAACTCGGCCCGCTGTGAGAGGCATTGACAGGGCAGCGGTCCGTACTTAACGTGTCGCCCCGTAATTACATCGATGTAAATGCGTGTGGTCCCCGTACCTCAGTGGGCTCGGCCCCGGAAGGAAACTGCCTCATGCCCTCGCAGTCACCGCAACGCCCCGCACTCCGCGTCGGAGCGCTCGTCACCGCACTTCTCGGGCTGCTCCTGGGCCTGCTTCCCGCCGTCACCGCCCCTGCCACGGCAGCACCGGCGTCCTCCGTGCCACCGGTGGCGGCCGCCGAGGCGGGGACGTTCCGCAATCCGCTGAATACCGGGCCCGATCCGTTCATGACCCATTGGAACGGGAACTACTACCTCACCACCACCCAGGGTGACAGCATCAGGATGTGGCGCTCGCCCTCCCTCGGGACGCTCGCCGCAGCCGACCCCATCACGGTGTGGACCGACTCCGACACCTCGAGGAACCGCAACATCTGGGCTCCGGAGTTCTACCGCTTCGGTGACCGCTGGTATCTCTACTACACGGCGGACGACGGGGTGGACGACCACCACCGCCTGTACGTCCTGGAGTCGGACGGCGACGACCCCGCCGGCCCGTACCACTTCAAGGCGAAGCTCGCCCCGCCCAACCACGCCGACGACTTCGCCATCGACGCCGGCATCCTCCAGCTGAACGGCCGCCTCTACCTCGCCTACAGCGGAATCAACCAGTACCAGCACAACGGCCTCAACATCGCTCCGATGTCCAGCCCGTACGCCGTCTCGGGGGACGCCGTGGCCATCGACGCGGACGGAGGGTGCCCCGAGGTCCGTGAAGGGCCGGAGTTCCTCTACCGCAACGACCGTGTCTGGATGACGTACTCCGCCTGCGACACCGGCAAGCCCGACTACCAGATCCGGATGATGTCGCTGCCGATGGACGCCGACCCGCTCACGCCGGGCGCCTGGCAGCAGTACCCGGACGCGGTGTTCTCACGGGCCGATGACCGAGGTGTGTTCGGCCCCGGGCACCACGCCTTCTTCAGCTCCCCGGACGGCACCGAGGACTGGATCGTCTACCACGCGAAGACCACGTCCGAAGCGACCTACAGCAACCGCACCACCCGCGCCCAGAAGTTCACCTGGCGCGCCGACGGCACTCCCGACTTCGGCAGCCCGCTCGCCCTCGGCGCCACCCAGGACCTGCCGTCGGGCGATCCCGGCTCGGGCAATCACTGGATCAACGACGACGCCCGCTCCAGCGGTTCGGGCAGCGTGACGTACAGCGGCGCCTGGAACTCCGGTACGGACTGCGCGACCCAGTGCTTCTGGGGCGACGACCACTGGAGCGACAGTACGGACGCCACGGCCACGTTCTCCTTCACCGGTACCCGTATCGCCCTGCTGTCCGTCAAGGACACGGGCAACGGTTACGCGGCCATCAGCATCGACGGCGGAGCGGAACAGACGGTGGACTTCCACGGCCCCCTCCGCATCGGGGAGGCCGTGCAGTACAGGAGCCCGCGACTGGAGTCCGGCGACCACACCCTCCGTGTACGGGTGACCGGTCAGCACAACTCCGACTCCCAGGGGGCCTTCGTGAGCATCGACCGTGCGGAGGTCTACACCGACTGAGGCGGTCAACCGGCCGGGGTGTGCGGATCCGGTCGGGACAGCGTCTCGGACAGTGGCAGTCCGTCCCGCGCCGCGGCGCGCTCACGCGCCCGCAGTGCGGCGCGCGTCCGCGGACGGTAGCCGGGCTCCTTGTCGCATCCGCATTGACCGGCGCAGAGGAGAGGCGGAGGTCTCGGCGTAGACGCACACACGGGCACCCTGTTGCACCGACCGTGCCCCGTTCCCGGCGTCCGTGACGGCCGGGAACGGGGCGGCTGCGGGTCCTACGGACGGTCAGGAGGCGACGAAGTTGGCTACCTGGCCCAGCACGACCGTGTCCGCCAGGTACCCGATGTGGGTCTGGCAGAGGACGTTGTTGTTCGTGGCGCCGTCCAGCCGGGTGCTGGTGTACGGCAGGATGATGCCGTCGCAGGCCGAGTACCACGTCGCGTACTTGGTGTCGCCCGGCGTCTCGTCACCCGAGGTGATCTGGGAGATGAACGAGGAGCCCGGGTACATCTGCCGGCAGGTCGTGTAGACGAGGCAGGCGCCGGCGTACGTGGTCCCGTGGTTCGCGCCCGCGATCGACGCGAGGTGGCTGACGCTGCTGTCTCCGCCCAGCACCTTCAGGTAGTACTGGCTGACCAGGCCGCCCATCGAGTGGTTGACGATCGCGACCTTGCTCGCTCCGGTCCTGGACTTCACGTCGTCGACGAAGGTGGCCAGTCCCTGGGCGTTGCTGATGTTGTTGCCGTAGGAGTTGTACTCGTAGGCGAAGAGGTCGGAACCGGACCAGCCCTTGAGCTGGAAGACGCTTCTCGCGGTGACCCAGTTCGAGGCGTTGCCGGTGTACCCGTGGACGAAGACGACCGGCGTGCTGGTCGACAGCGGCCGGGCAGCGGCCTCGGCGGCCCGTGCCGCCGAGGCCGACGTGGCGTCCGCGGCCGGGGCCGCGCCGGCCGTCGGGGCCGAGGAGAACAGGGTGAACGCGACCGTGGCGGCCGCGAGGAAGCCGAGTAGCCGGCGGGGGGAACGACGCATGGAGCACTCCTGACGGGGATGCGGGTGCTGACCCGACAAGAGTCGGGGCCCGCGGCGCGGGCGCCATCGGTGAAATCACCGGCGTTCGCGAGCGGCCCCCGGGGCTCCCGCACTTCTCGGCCATCGCCGGTGTGTGGAACTGGATCGGCCCTTTTGCCGTCTCGGCGAGGACGTGGACACTGGGAGGAGCGAGGCGTCGGCCGCCGGACCGGAAGCAGGGGTCCCCTCTCCGCCCTCGGGGGCGAAGCACGGCCTGGAGGCCGGACCGTGGCCTGGAGAGGCCCGAGCATGGCCGGGAGGCCGGAGTATTGCCTGGAAGGCCATGAGCGCCTGGAAGGCTGTGAGCGCATGTCCGCGATCGGGAGCCGACGGTGGCGTACGAACCCGCTGCGTCGGGGCATCGATGTCATCGAGGCACGGCTGTTCCTTCTCCTGTGCGCCCTGGTTCTCGTATGCGCTTCGGTGATCGGCGTGGCGCAGGGCTGGAGCGCCCTCGACCAGGGACGGTCGGTCGCCGCCGAACAGCGCGCGGACCGGCACCAGGTGCGCGCCGTGGTCCTGCGCGACGCCGCCAGGTCGGGCCCGTGGGCGGACGAGTCGGGGCGTTCCGAGCGCGTCTCGGTGCCGGTCCGCTGGACCTCGTCCCCCGGTGGCGACTCCGCCAAGGGGAACGCGCTGGTCGCCCCGGGGACCAAGCGCGGGGAGAGCACGAAGGTCTGGCTGGACAGCCAGGGCCGCCACACCTCCGCCCCTCTCAAGGACAGCGACCTGTGGGCGGACGCTCTGCTGGAGGGCGGAAGCGGTGCCGTCGTCACCCTCGGCGTCGGTGTACTGACCGGGCTCGGGATCCGGGTGGTGTGCAACCGGCGGCGGGCGGCCGGCTGGGAGACGGAGTGGAGCAGGGTGGAACCGCAGTGGAGCCGACGTGACTGAACCCCGACGCCCCGGCGCGTGGGGTTCGACCGCTCCCGTTCAACCGCTCCCGTTCATCCCCGCCCCCTCGCCTGGGACGGCTCGCCGGGCACGGTGATCACCGGGCATTCGGCCCGGTGCAGAAGGCCGTGGACGACCGACCCGAGGCGCATGCCCGTGTAGCCGCCGAAGCCACGCCTTCCGACGACGACTGCGAGCGCGTCCGAAGCGGCACGGGCGAGTTCTTCCACCGGGTGTCCGCGGCGCACCTCCTGCGTCAGGCTCACGCCCGGGTGTCCGGTGGAGCACTCGGCAACCACCTCACCGAGACGGCGCGTGCGCTCTTCGAGTCCGGCCTCGCCTCCCCCGAACTCGATGAGGGGGCGCGGCCACACCCACACGGCGTGCACGGACGCGTGACGCGCGTCCGCCTCCTCGAAGGCGAACTTCGCGGCCTCCCGCGAGGACGCGCTGCCGTCCACTCCGACGACCAGACGAGCGGGGTGACGCGCAGTGTGCTCGGGGGACTTCACGACGACGACGGGACAGTGGGCCTGTGCGCTGAGAGGCACCGCCACCGACCGGGCGCTGAGGATCTCCGCCGCACGGCTGAGTCCCCGGGAACCGACCACGATCATGCGGATGGGTCCGACCGTACGTCGGCAGAGCGCCACCGCGGGCTGCCCGTCGAGGAGTTCGGTCGACACCCGCGCACGCGGGGTGTGGCGCAGGACGGTGTCACGTGCGGCGGCCAGCGCCTCACCGCCCTGCTCCCGCCGGGAGATGTGCTGAGGTGTCGACTCCCGTTGCTGGGTGTCGTGCACGGGTGGGACGGCCAGCAACAGCCGCAGCGGCAGGCCTCTGCGCTCGGCCTCGTCCGCTGCCCAGGTCAGCATGGGAACCGAAGGATCGTTCGGATCGATGCCGACCAGTATCTGCTGGTCGGCGTCCTGGTTCGTCATACGACCTCCTCGGTGTGGTGCCGGGGCACGCTCTCGATCGCAGTCGCAGGTATGCGTCGTCCTCAGAGGCTGCGCTCAGTGGTCGTGGACGACGATGCGTCGCCCCGTCACCCTGTCGGGTGTCACCACGATCCACTGATCCCGCTGCCCACCGGCCCACGGAGAGGACGTGTGTGCAGCCGTGTCGAGCCGCTGGACGGCCTCCGGCTCGGTGACGGCCCGTGCCTCACCGACGATGAGCACGCTCCATCCCCGGCTGAAGGCGTCGTCGATGTGGTCCACCTCGAAGGCGGTCTCGTGGCCGGCCGCCTCCACCGGGCCGGAGTCGGGTGAGGTCCGGTAGGCGACCTCTTTCCGGGTCGCGACGTAGTTGACGGGGAAGACGGCCGGACCTCGCTGGTCGCTGACCACCACGCGCCCCACCCCGTGGGTCCCGAGCAGTTCCCAGCACTCCTCCTGGTCCAGCTCCACCAGCTCGGGGTGGTAGGCCGCCCTGCCCACACCGGGCGGCAGGCCGACCGTGCCCCCGGTGAGCTCGTCCACCGTCGTCTCGAGGGCATTGGCCAGCCGCACCATGAAGCCCATCCCGTGGGCTCCGGGCTGGGTCTCCACGTACTCGATGTAGCCGGGTGCGGAGGCGGTACGGAGCGCGAGATCCCTCCGGGACAGCCCCAGATACTCACGCCGCGCCGCCACACGTCTGCCGATGTCGCCCACTGCCGGTGCACCGGGCCCGTGCGGGGCCTTCTGCGGTCGGTCGGCCATGACCCTTCACCTTCCTGCTTCCGGACGGCGGAGGGGGCGCCGCGCCCGCCCACGACGAGCCGGCGGCGCGGACCGCCGTCCATTCACGCTAGGCACGGATGCGCGTCACCGCACCACGGCCGAGCGCGTGACGGCCGCTCCCGTCCCCGCTGGCGCGGCACCCGGAGCCCGGGCACTGTGGACGGAGAAGGACTCGGACGAGCGATGAGGCGGTCATGGACAGCGATACGGAAACTCCCCGCGTCGTGGTCGGTGTCGACGGATCCACCCCGTCCCAGGAAGCCCTGCGATGGGCGGCGCAGCACGCTCAGCTCACGGGTGCTGTCGTCGAGGCCGTGTGCGCCTGGGACACCCCGTCGGAGATCGGCTGGGCAGGACCTGCCACGGAGACCGGCTTCGATCTGGAGCAGGCCCGGCTCCGCTTCACCGAGGGGATCCGTTCGGTCTTCAGCGAGGTCAAGCCCGCCGAGGTACGCGAGATGCTCGTCCGCGGGGACCCTTCCGAAGTGCTGGTGAGGGCCTCGGAAGGCGCGGAGCTGCTCGTGGTCGGCAACAGCGGACGGGGCGGTTTCGCCCGGGCCATGCTGGGCTCCGTGAGCCAGCGCTGCGCACAGCACGCCAAGTGCCCCGTGGTCGTGGTCCGGGCCGGGGACAGGACCTAGAGGACCTAGAGGACCTTGGCCAGGAAGGCCTTGATCCGGTCGTTGTCGTTGCCGGGTGAGAAGAACTCCTCGGGCGGCAGGTCCGCGGCTATCCGGCCGCCGTCGATGAAGACGACCCGGTCCGCGACCTTACGGGCGAAGCCCATCTCGTGGGTGACCACGACCATCGTCATGCCGTCCTTGGCCAGACCGCTCATGACCTCGAGGACGTCATGGACCACCTCGGGGTCCAGCGCGGACGTGGGTTCGTCGAAGAGCATCAGCTGCGGGTCCATGGCCACGGCCCGCGCGATGGCGACGCGCTGCTTCTGGCCTCCGGAGAGCCGGTTGGGGAAGATGTCCGCCCGGTGACTCATGCCCACCCGGCCGAGCAACGCACGGCCTCGTTCCTCGGCCTCCTCACGGCTGCGCCCGAGCACGTTCATCTGCGGCAGCACGACGTTGCGCAGCGCGGTCATGTGGGGGAACAGGTTGAACTGCTGGAAGACCATGCCCATACGGGCGCGCAGCTGATCGAGGTCGGACCGCGTCGCGCTGAGCTCCTCCCCGGCGAACACGACATGGCCCGTGGTCGGTGTCTCGAGCAGGTTGAGACAGCGCAGGAAGGTCGACTTGCCGCCTCCGCTGGGCCCGATGACGGCGACGACCTGGCCCGGCTCGACGGTGAAGTCGATGCCGCGCAGCACTTCGTGGTCGCCGTACGTCTTGGTGACGCCGTGGGTTTCGAGGAGTGCCATCAGACATACACCGCCATCTTCTTTTCGATCGCCTGGGTCGCGGATCCGATGAGGTTGGTCAGGACGTAGTAGAGGAAGCCGATGAACAGATAGACGGTCAGTGCGTCGAACGTACGGGAGATGATCGTCTGGCCGACGAGGAACAGTTCACCGATGGTGATGAAGGAGACCAGTGCGGAGTTCTTCGTCAGCGACACGAATTCGTTGCCCAGCGGGGGCAGCATGCGCAGGAACGCCTGGGGCACCACGACATGGCGCATGGCCGCGGCGTGCGACATACCGCAGGAACGGGCGGCCTCGATCTGGCCACGGTCCACCGCCTGTACGGCGCCACGGAAGATCTCGGTGACGTAGGAGCCGCTGTAGAGGCCGAGGGCGAGCACCCCGGCGACCATGGGCGACAGTTGCAGTCCGAGCTGGGGCAGACCGAAGTAGATGAAGAACAACTGGACGACGAACGGGGTCCCGCGGATCACCGAGACGTAGGCGTTGCCCAGCCAGCGCACCGGAAGAACCTTGCTGAGCTTGGCGAAGCCGCCGAGCATGCCGAGGACGAGGCTGAGGCAGAGCGACAGCAGGATGACCATGATGCTGACCAGCAGACCGTGCCAGATCTGGTCCCAGGAGTCCACGATCGTCGACGGGTTGAGGAGAGGCTGGTCCTTCTCGGACGTGGCCGTGTCCTTGGCGGCGAACCACTTGTCGGTCAGCTTCGTGTACGAGCCGTCGGACTTCATGTTCTTGAGTGCGGAGTCGAACGCGGCGGTCACCGCGGTATCCGACTTCGGGAAGGCGTAGCCGTAGTTCTCGCCGGTCAGCCGCTTGCCGACCTGCTTCAGGCCGCCTTGCTGGGCGATGAAGTACTGACCGCCGGGGGCTCCGGTGATGACGGCGTCGGCCTGGCCTAGCTTCACCGAGGAGAACATCTGCTCGTTGGTCTGCACGGTCACGGGCTGGGCGTGGGGCTGGTGCTCCTTGAGCCACTCCACGGACTTGGTGCCGACCTGGACCGCGACCTTCTTGCCCGCGAGGTCGTCCAGCGCGTGCACGGAGTCGTCGTCGTCGGGGACGAACATCGCGAGGCCGCCGGGGTAGTAGACATCGGTGAAGTCCACGGCCTTGGAGCGGGCGTCACTGATGTAGATCGCCGAGGCGCCGACGTCTATCTGGTGGGCCTGCAGCGCCGGGACGATGTTCCCGAACGGCATCTGCGTGAACGTGACCTTCTTGATGCCCGCGCGCTGGGCCAGTGCCCGGACCAGGTCGACATCGAAACCGGTCTTGCCGCCCCCGGCCTCGGTGAACTCGAAGGGCGGGAACGTCGCGTCGGTACCCACGCGCAGGGTCGCCTTGCCCGAACGGAGCCGGTCGAGCTTCTGGGCACCCTTCTCCTGAGTTGCCTCGCCTGCCTGGTCGGCGAGGGCGGGCGAGGCGCCGGCCAGCAGGAGGACCGACGCGAGGAACCCGGCCAGGACGGCCGCGGCCCTTCGTCCTATGCGTGCTTTCACCATGTTCAACTCCATTCGGACCGTGTGTGGCGTGGACGTGACGCCCGGTGGCCACCGACGGGACGGGGGGTGGTCAGCCGACGGGTGTGGCGTCCGTGCCGGTGGGCGCGGTGGCACGGCGGCGGGCGCGCTGGGAGCCCACCGTGAGGGTGTGGGCGAGCCGCGCCGCGAGTCCGGCGGTGCGGTGGTCGATGTCGTGGGCGGGATTCAGCTCGACGATGTCCGCGAGGGTGAGTTTCGGGTCGGCTGCGACCGCCTTGCAGATCTCGACGACGACCGTCGGTGGTACGCCGACCGCGGCGGGTGCGCTGACACCGGGGGCGGACGCGGCGGGCAGCACATCCAGATCGATGGTCAGGTACAGCACGTCGACGGATTCCACGAAACGCGCCACGAAGTCCAGCACCTCGGAGAGATGCCGCTCCTGGCACTCCTCGTCCGTCCGGTACCGGACGTTCAGGGCGTTCGCGGTGTCGAAGAGGGCTGTGGTGTTGCTCGGCTCGCTGATGCCCACCACCGCGTAGGTGAAGGGCGCGCCGCGGTCGGCCTCGAGAGCGGCGATCTGCCGGAAGGGCGTGCCCGATGTCGCCCGGGCCGCCTCGCGCAGATCGAAGTGCGCGTCGAGGTTGAGGATGCCGAGCCGCCGCCCGTCCAGGGCACCGCCGGCGGCGAGCCCCTGGTAGGAGCCGTAGGCCGTCTCGTGGCCGCCGCCGAGCACCAGGGGGAGATGGCCGGCGCGGACCAGCGAAGCGACGGCGGCCGCGAGCCGGCCGTGGCCGTCCTCCAGGTCCTCGCCCACCACTGTGACGTCACCCATGTCGTGGACGACGATGCCGGTGTCCAGGGCCTTGGACGCCAGGGCCCGGCGGATCTCACCGGGGCCGTCGGCCGCTCCCCTGCGCCCGCCGTTGCGGCGTACGCCTTCGTCACTGCGGAAGCCGATCAGGGCCGTGCCTGGGGTGGTGGCATCGTCCGCGTCGACCGCGGAGTGCCAGCGTCTGTGCGCCGCGCCCGGACCGTCGACACGGCCGGTCCAGGCGGGGCGGGCGTTCGCGTCGGGGGTGGTGGCGGGGCTGGGGGGCGTGTTCATGTGCAGTCCGCATTCATGGCAGTGATGTCTGGCAGTGATGTGGTCGAGGTGTCATGACAGTTCGTCGAAGCGACTGATGTCCTGAGCCGCGGCGTGGGTAAGGGTCAGCAGGGCCTGATGGCTGCGACGCACCCGGAATTCGGGTGCCATGGTGCTGACGGTGCCGTTGACCTGGCCGAGGCGGTCGAAGACGGGCACGCTCACACCCCACACGCCTTCGTCGACGGCCCCGGTGCTCACCGCGTATCCGCGGTCGCGGACACGCCTCAGCTCCAGGTGGAGTGCCGCGACGCGTTCGGCGGTGAGCTGGTGGGCCTCGCTGACCTCGGCGATGCGCTCCGCGGGAAGGTGGGCGAGTATCGCCTGCGCGCTGGCTCCGAACGTCAGCGGCTTGGTCAGGCCCGGAGAGAAGCTGCACTTGATCACCCGGGCGCCCTCGGCTGCTTCGACGCACAGCACGTGGTGACCGCTGGGGATCAGGAAGGCGGCCAGCTCCTGGGTGTCGGCCGTGAGCTGGGTCAGCCGACGCTTGACCTCGCCACCGCTGAGCATCTCGCGACGATAGTTTTCGGCCATCTGCACGGAGAGCGAGCCGGCACAGTACCGGCCGCGGGTCCGGGTGGAGGCCGCGAGGCCGAGTTGCACGAGATCGTGCAGGTGCCGGTAGACCGCACTGATGGGGATCCCGGTACGTCGGGACAGGTCCTGGGCCGTCACGGTCGTCTGCTCGGCGAGTGCGGCCAGGATCACGCCGGTGCGGTACCCCGGCCCCTGTGGAGTCGTTCTCGATGTCACCCGCTGGACAGTAGGGGTTTGTTTCGGCCACGCGGGATCCGTCCACCCACTGGATGGGAATTTACCTATCGATCAGTGGGAGGTGCCCGACGCCCGGGGGTCGACGAATCCGAGACCCGACGAACTCCGTGGCCCGCCTCGTCGTGATGTCACCCGATCAGGGAACGGGTTCCGAGGCCCGTTGTTCGGTGCTTGTTGGTCCGGCGCTCACGCACGACACCGAACAACCTCCCGCCGCTGCAAAGAGGCGGTGGCACCGAGCTCGATGCCACCGTCCGGGGCGGTCCGGGAAGGAGAGGGACATGCTGAAGCACGTACGTCGACACTGGGCTGTGACCATCGCGGTCGCCGGCTCCCTGTCGGCCGGCCTGCTCGCGACCGGCGGGTGCTCGCAGGGCGACACGCACTCCCTTCCGCCTCCGTACCTCCCCCGCCGACGGCACCGCCCGCGACCGCCGGGTCTCCCTTATGGCACGCCGGCCCGCGCGATGGCCAGGCCGGAGAGGAGTCCTCACCCGGACGAGGCCGACGGGGTGCGAAAACCCTGTGCCCGGTTCTCTACGCCATGCATCATTCGTACGCATATGCGAATCTGGAAGTGTCCCCCGTTGTTCCGGACGCTGACAGGAGGCACGATCATGAGCAAGAAGCAGAGCAGACAGAACCGCGGAGATCGCAGCAGCGGCCATCAGCGCAGCGCCCCCGCGGAGCCCAAGGAACAGACGCCGACGTCGACGACTCCGGACGCGGTGCGTGCGATCGGGCAGTCCGAGTCGCACAAGAAGGAGCGGAAGTTCGGGCACAACTGATCGGCACCCTCCTGCTCAGACAGTCCTGCTCAAACAGTCGTGATCAGGCGGCCGGCCCGATGGTGACGCTGACGTGCTTCATGATCGGCTGGTCGCTCTGGGGGCTGTGGTCGCCGAGTGCGCACAGCACGTTCATCTCGGGCATGTAGCCGGCGGCGCAGCCCCGGGGAATGTCGTAGGGGACGCGAGGTAGCCGTTGAGGAACCGTCGGCTGCCGTCCCGCGCGGTGCTCGTGATGTCCACCGGGCCGAGGTCGGCGATTCCGCGTTCGCGCATGTCGGTCCGGTTCATGAAGACGAGGGTGGATGAGTGCCTGGCGGCCGTGGACGAGGTGGCTGCGGTTCAGTTCGGTGCTCACCTGCACGGTGAGGTCGCACGTGCGCAGCGCCGCCCAGGTGACCGGGGTGCCGGGCGTGGCGAGGGCGAAGTTGCCGCCCATGCCGACGAACACCTTCACGTCGCCCCGCTGCATCGCCTCGATGGTCCTGACGGTGTCCATACCGTGCTCGCGGGGCGGCTCGATCGCGCAGGCGTCGGCGAGGCGGTCGAGGAACGCGTCGTCGGGACGGTGGTCGATACCGCGGGTGCAGTTGCCCTTGTACGCTGCTGTGCCCTCGCACGGGTGAGGGACCCGCGCCCTCCCGGACCAGATTTCCGCGCAGCAGGAACAGGTTGACGATCTCCCTGACGGTGTCGACGCCGTGCTCGTGCTGGCTCACGCCGAGGCACCAGCTGATGATGTTGCGGTCGGCGTCTCCGCACACGCGTGCCGCTTTCAAGATGCCGTCACGACTCGGTGCGGACTGGCTCTCGATCTCCTCCCACGACGTGCTCTCGCACAGCGTGAGCCGCCACTGGCCGGTGCTTTCCGCCGTTCCCCGACTCGTCGGTTCAGCCGTGATCGGAGCGGCTGTCGGGGCCGTCGTCGGTACGCTGACTCACGCGCGTTGAGCGTCCTGCCACCACCATCAGCCTGGTGACCGGGATCGTCACGGGCTGACGCACCAACCGCCGATGGTGGAGCATGATCTGCGGCGGCGCGCGGTTCCACCCCGAAGGCGCGCTCCTCGACCTGGGACTCGTCGAGGAGCGCGCCTTCCACAGCTGACCGATCCACGGGCGCTGCCGGACCGGCTCAGCAGCCGGCCGGGACTTCTCACCTTGCTTCGTCGTCCTCTTCGCCCGTCTCGTATTCGTCCTCTGGTTCCTCGTCGTCGTCCTCGGGTTCCTCGTCGTCGTCCTCGTCCGGCTCCTCGTCCTCGTCGGGCTCCTCGTCCTCCGGTTCGTCGTCCTCAAGCCCTTCCTCATGGCTCCGGACGACCTCCCCATCACGGATCTCCCCGCGCCAGCCTTCGACGTCCTCGTCGTCGGTGAGCGTGGCGTACCGCTGGAAATGCTTGAGATCGAGTCGCAGGCGGCGTCCCTGCGCACGCCAGATGTTGCCCGTCTTCTCCAAGAATCCGGCCGGGGTGTACTCGACGACAACGACGATGCGCGTCAGGCTCGGGGCCAGTTCATGGAAGGTGATGGCACCGTGCGTCGTCCCCTGAGCGCCTTCAGATGTCCAGACGATGCGGTCGTCGGGCACCTGCTCCTGCACCGTGGCTTTCCAACTGCGGTTGGAGAAGGCGACCTTGAGTTTCCAGTCGCTCTCGATCTCATCCGACTTCGACACGTCGGTGACTCCCTTGGTGAAGGAGTTGAACTCCTCTATCTCGGTCCAGCGGTCATAGACCGAGCGCAGGGGTTTACCGACATCGATAACTTCCACGATGTTGGTCACCTTGGCGCTGCCGGATTTGCCACCATCGCCACCGCCACCGCCACCGAATGCGCCCTTCACCGAGTCCACGGCCTTGTCCTTCAGCCCACCGGCCTTCTCGCCCACGAAGGCCTTGGCCGGGTTCTCGCCGCCGAGTACCCGCTTCCCGACATTCAGAAGACCCCCGTCTCCACCCCCGTCATCGGTATCGCCAAGTCCCTGCGCGAGCTCGTTGAGCTTCCCGCCGGCAGAATCCAGCAGCCGCTGTCCCTGCGCCCCGGCGTAGGCGGACAGTTGCTCCTTGATCCGGTCCAGGCCGGATGCGGCCTTGTCCGTAGGGTCGTCCTCCTGCTTGCCCATGTGAGCTACCTCCTCCGGCTGTCGCGCTTCGCGGACTTCTTCGCAGTGGCCTTCTCCGGCGGTGGCTTCTTGGCCGCGGCCTTCTTGGCGGGTTTACCGGGCGCCGTCTTCTTGGCGGGTGGCTTCTTCGCGGCCGCGCGCTTCGCCGGACGACGCCTGGGAGGTTCCTCCTCGTCCGGCTCCTCGTCCTCGGGCTCGTTCTCCTCATCGGAGTCCTCGAGCTCGTCCTCCTCCTCGGAGTCCTCCTGCTCGGGCTCCTCCTCGTCCTCTTCGCGCGGCCCTTCGAGCAGGGCCTCGGTGCGCTCCTGGAGGGCGTCGGCGACGGCTTCGAGGCGTCGGTTCGCCGTTGCCGACAGCGCTGCGCGCCCGGCATCCAGCACCTCACCCCGTGCCTGCTCGACCAGCGGCGCCACTGCCGGATTGTCCGCCAGCTTGCGTGCGCCCAGGATGATGGCCTCCCTGGGATTGAGCGGAAGGTGCTGGCCCATCACAAAGGAAGCGACGCCGAGGGCAACCTTCCCCTTCTTGGTCCGGCCAAGGACATAGCCCGCCGACACCGCGGCGGCGAGAGCGACCTTCTTACTGTTTTCCATGAGTGCCTCGAAACACGTGGGAGAAGGGTGGCGGGACTTTTCAGGCCCTGGGAGCGGCGCTACCGGACCCACTGGCTCCAGCCACCGCTGTCCTCGTCTTCGCCTTCGTCATCCGATGTCCTGTACCGACCGAAGGGTGGTCGTGCCACGTGGCCTTCCGCCGTTGCCGCTCGTGCCTTGGGGCGTGCTGCGGCTGATGTCGGTGCTGGCCATCGGAGATCCTCCAGAAAAGAGGGATGTGTCTGCGAGTGGCACGACGGTCTTGCGGCGGGCGGCGGCCCGCGTCACGGTCCGCACCCCTGACTCCAATGTCCCCCGGCTTGCGGGAAGCCGCCATTCGGCTGGTTCCCTGAGACAGCCCGTTCGGTCCATCACCGCATGCGACGCGGTCACACGGTCAGCAGACTGGCGACCATGCCAGAGCAGCGTGCGGGGAAAACCCGGACCTCCCGATCCACCCGGGCCTCCGCGGCCAAAAAGCACCTCGGCGGAGCGGAGAAGGCAGCCGAACACGCCTGTCAGAGCCTGCGAAGGCTGATCGGGCACAAGCCCGAAGGCGTCTCCGCGATCTCACGGAACGACGACGGCTGGCACATCGACGTCGATGTCCTGGAACTCCCACGCATTCCCGACACCACCAGCCTCCTCGCCACGTACGAAGTGGACATCGATGAGGACGGTGCGCTCCTGCAGTACCGCAGGGTGCGTCGCTACCGCCGCGGTCAGGCAGACACGTGAGCACCCGGCACCTGACCCCATCCCGAGAGACGGTCACCCCATGAGTGCATACAGTGAGGAGATTGTCCGCGTTCCGCGCGCCGGCAGCCTCTATGACGTCCTGGAACTCATCCTCGACCGGGGCATGGTCATCGACATCTTCGTCCGCGTATCGCTGGTCGGCATCGAGATCCTGAAGATCGACGCACGGATCGTCGTCGCCAGTGTCGACACCTACCTGCGGTTCGCCGAGGCCTGCAATCGACTGGACCTGGAGACCGACTCGACCAGCAGGACCGTGCCGGAACTGTTCGGTGGCGGCATGGCGAAGAGCGCCGGCAAGGCAGGGGCGAAAAGGGCCGCGCACTCCGTGGGCGACAAGGTCAAGAAGGCCGTCGGTGTCGACGGGGACGACGAGGACGATCTGGAAAAGAAACGCCCGCACAGGTCCAAGACGTCCCGCTCACGGAGCACCGAGAGCGAGCGACCCCGCCGCCGCAAAGAGGACCGCTGACCCATGACTCCTTCAGGCATTTACGTGTACGGCATCGTGGGCAGCTCCCACTCGCTTCCCCCGGGTGCCGGCGGCGTCGGAGAGCCGCCGGCACCGGTGCGGCTGCTGCCGGCCGAGGATCTCGCTGTCGTGGTCAGCGCAGCGCACCCGGGCCTGAGGGCCCGGCGAAGGGACCTGATGGCTCATCAGAGCCTCCTCATGGGGCTGGCCGAATCCGGACCCGTGCTGCCGATGCGCTTCGGAATGGTGGCACCGGACGAAGCCACGCTGCTGGCGGGCGTAGCGGCACACCGGAGTGAGCACGCCGCGGTTCTGGAGCGGCTGGACTCCCGTGTCGAGATGAACGTCAAGATCACGCCGGTGCAGGACAGCCTGGCCGCACTGGTGCGTGAGGACCCGGAGGTACGGAGGATCCGCGAGGAGACGCGTCGGCGCCCTGGCTACGAAGCCAACATCCGGCTCGGCGAGGCCGTGGCCGCGGGTCTGCGGCGCAGGGCCGCGGCGGTGGCGGCCAGGTTGCCGGGCGAAGTCGCCGGGACCACCCACGCCATGTGTCCGGGGCCGGACGTGAACGGCTGCGTACTGAACGTGTCCTTCCTGGTCTCCCGCCACGAGGTAGCACGTTTCCGCGCCGTCGCCGAGCGATTCGCCGCGGACCATCCGGACCGCATCGATCTACGGGTCACAGGACCGCTGCCCTGCTACAGCTTCGTGGCTCCGGAACCCGTCCCGGCCAGGGCCTGACATGGGCCTGCTCTCCGGTGTCTTGCTCCTCCCCCTGGCTCCGGTACGCGGCGTGGTCTGGGTCTCCGACCGGCTCATCGACGCGGCGGAGGCGGAGCTCTACGACCCGGCGGTGATCCGCACGCAGCTCGCCGAGCTGAACCGCGCCCTGGACGACGGCGAGATCGACCTCACGCGGTTCGAGCGCGAGGAGGAGCGACTGCTGGACATGCTCGACAGGAAAACACCGGCCCCCGGAGGCACACCGTGACGGAACTCAACACCTGGACCGCCTCGGAACCCCGGTCGCACCCGCCCGCAACGGCCAACCTTGCCGAGATCCTTGAACGGGTACTGGACAAGGGCATCGTCATCGCCGGAGACATCAAGATCGACCTGCTGGATATCGAACTGCTGACCATTCGCCTACGGCTGTTCATTTCGTCCGTCGAGACAGCGAAGAAGGCAGGCATCGACTGGTGGGAGACCGACCCCGCTCTCTCCTCGCGCGCCGCGCACAACGCCCTGTCCGAGGAGAACGCACGGCTGCGCGAACGGATCGAGGCCCTGGAGGGCAGCGACGAACCGCAGGAAGTCAGCAGCTCTCAGCACGCCGGCAGCGGAAGGGAGTGGCCCCGCCGATGACCGTGACTCCACACCACCCACTCGGGTCGACCGATCGCATCGGCTCTGCCACCACCTATGTCTTCGCGGTCTGCCGGGCCGACCATCCCGGAGACTTCGCCACCACCACGTACGGACATGCCTCCGGTGGACCGCTGCGTCTGCTCACGGTCGGCGGGGTGTCCGCCGTGGTCCAGGACGTGCCTGCGGCGGAATTCTCCGAAGCGGCCCTGCGTGACCGGCTCGCGGATGCCGCCGAACTCGAGCGCTGCGCGCGTACCCACCATGACGTCGTAACCGCCGCCGCCTCGGTCGGTCCGGCGGTCCCGCTGCCTCTGGCCACGCTCTATCTCGATGACGAGAGGGCCTGCACCTCGCTTCGGGAGAACCAGGATCGCTTTCGCGCGGTGCTCGAACGCATCACCGGGCGGGCTGAGTGGGCCGTCAAGGTCTACATGACACACTCCGACACCCTGGCGCGGTCAGCAGCGTCGGGCCATGACGGGACGCCTCCGCCGGATACCGGGACGGAGCCTCGCCAACGCTCGGGCCGTGCGTACATGAACAGACTGCGCGGCCGACAGCAACTGCGTGAATCACACCGTGAAGCCGCGCTCGCCGCAGCCGAGCGGGTGGACAGTACGTTGCGGGATCTGGCAGTCGGTACGGTCCAGCGCCGTCCACACGGCCCCGAGGTGACCGGCAAGGACCGCACCCAGGTCATGAACGCCGCCTGTCTGATCGCCGAAGAAAGGACCGCGGAGCTGACGGACACGATGAGGCGGCTTCGCGCGTCCCTGGATGTCGACGGCATCGAGATCGATGTGTCCGGGCCCTGGGCCCCCTACTCGTTCACGGACGGAGAAGATCTTGCACAGCACCCGTAGCCCCGTCCCGTGGCAGGGTCCGGAAGCCACGGCCCCCATCGGCGTCCCCCTGGTCGATCTGCTCGACAGGGTGCTCGGCACCGGCGTCGTCATCAGCGGAGATCTGGTGATCGCCATCGCCGACGTGCCTCTGGTCCGCCTCTCACTTCACGCCCTGCTGGCATCCGTCAGCGAGCGCGTCCCCGCGCCGTGGGCCGACAGCGGGCCCCTGTGAACGACACCCGGGTGGACATCGATCCGCACAACGCGGGCCGCGATCTGGCCTCGCTGGTACTCACTGTCGTGGAGCTGCTCAGACAGTTGATGGAGCGTCAGGCTATTCGCCGCTTCGACAGTGGAGAGCTGACCGAGGAGCAGGAGGAGAGCGTGGGAACCACCCTGATGCTCCTCGACGAGCGGATGACACAACTCTGTGAGCTGCACGGCCTGCGCCGCGAGGACCTCAATCTGGACCTCGGCCCGCTCGGCACCCTGCTGTCCCACGAGGTGCGTTGACGCAGGCCTGTGGTTCGGCCTTCGACGTTCCGGGGCGGGTGGGTGGCGAACGGGTTCAGTCGACCGTGATGGCGTCGAGCTTGGCCCGCAGGTAGACGTGCGAGTCGACCGACTCGTACGCCACGACACCCTTCGGTGCGGGCAGCGCTCGCCGGGCAACTCGGTCTGGCCGCAGTGCTGGTGGGGCCGGCCCGCGCGGACAGCCCGCTGCCTTCCGTGAGCGTGGACGACGCGGCCGGGATACGTCGTGCGGTCAACCACCTCAGCGCGCTGGGCCACCGCGTCATCGGCCACGTCAGCGGCGGCGAGGGCCACGTCCACACCGACACCAGGCGCACGGCCTGGAGGAATGCGCTCATCGACGCGGGCCTGCCCGAAGGGCCCCTGGTCGCTGCCGACTTCACCGGGGCGGGCGGCTCCGCCGCCAGCCACGAGCTGCTCGATCTGCCCGAGCCACCCACCGCCATCGTCCACGCCAACGATCTGATGGCCATCGCGGGGATCGCCGCGGCCGTCAGCCGGGGCCTG
This sequence comes from Streptomyces sp. NBC_01012, assembly GCF_045162755.1. Lineage (NCBI taxonomy): Bacteria > Bacillati > Actinomycetota > Actinomycetes > Kitasatosporales > Streptomycetaceae > Streptomyces > Streptomyces sp. NBC_01012. The sequence continues at coordinate 200,348 of NZ_CP108688.1, forward strand.
CGCGTCCCGGACGAGCTCTCGGTCGTCGGCTTCGACGACGTGCCGCTCGCCCCGTACACGGCACCCGCGCTCACCACCGTCCGGCAGTCCGTCCCCGCGTGGGGACGCGCCGCCGCGCAGGTCCTGGTGGCCGAGGTCGAGGGCCGCTCCCACACCCCGGACGCCCTGCCCGCCGTCGAGTTCATCGTCCGCGCCGGCACAGCACCGCCCCGCCCGTCCCGCACCGGGCAGGTTTCGGGTACCTGACCCCGTATCGGCGTACAGGCCTTCCGAGTCGGCGGGGGCCGGTCCCGGCCACGGACCGGCGGCAGGCGCCTTCGCCCGAGCTGATCACACCTCCACGTCCCGGCTGTCACTCCTGCCGCCACAGCAGCCACATCAGGTACAGACCCCCGAGCGCTCCCGTGACGAGGCCGACAGGGATCTGGAAGGGAGCGAGCGCACGCTGCGCCACGAAGTCGGCCGCGCACAACAGCAGCGCACCTGTCAGGGCCGCCGTGGCCACCGGAGTGCCCGGTACGCGCCCGACCCGCCGCGCCAGCTGAGGCGCTGCCAGCGCGAGGAACCCGATCGGCCCGCTCACCGCGATGGCCGTGCCCGTCAGCATGACCCCCACCACCAGGACAGCGGTACGCACGTGGGCGATCCGGACCCCGAGGCCCGCCGCGGTGTCGTCGCCCATCTCCAGCATCCGCAGAGGCCGCGCCAGCAGGGCCGTCGCGACCAACAGCACGGGAAACGCAAGCGCCACGGGTGCCACCTGCGTCCATGTGATCGCGTTCAGACTCCCGAAGGTCCATGCCTTGGCGCTCTCCGCGGACTCGGTGTCCGCACGGGTGATGAGATAGTCGTTCACCGAGGCCAGCATCGAGCCCACCGCGATACCGGTGATCACGAGTCGGCTGCCCCCGGCCCCTCCCCGTGCGGTGGACATCACCTGCACGAGCACAGCGGTCGCGAGACCGCCCAGCACCGCGCCACCGCCTGCCCCGATCCCCGTGCTTCCGCCACCGACGAGCAGAATGGTCAGTGCGCCCGTGGTCGAGCCGGTGGTGAAGCCGATGATGTCGGGGCTGCCCAGCGGGTTCCGGGACAGTGTCTGGAACAGGGAACCGGCCATGCCCAACGACGCACCGACCATCAGAGCGGCGGCCAGGCGTGCCACGCGCTGATCGATCACGATGAAGCGGTCGGTCGCGCTGCCTCCGCCGCCCAGCACCTCCAACACCCGGGCCGTGGTGATGTGGTAGGTCCCGGTGAACACACCCGACGCACACACCAGGAGACATGCCACGGCGGTGATCACCCCGGCCCAGCACGTCCGGCGGGCGAGCCGCACCGATCTGCCGTACGGAAGACGCAACACCAGGTGGGCTGCGCGGGATGTGACACCGGTACTCATATGCGGCCCTTCCTGCTCCGGTTGACGAGCCACATGAGGACCGGCGCACCCATGAACGCGGTCACGATGCCCGCCTCGATCTCTCCCGGCCCGGCAACCACCCGGCCGACGATGTCGCCGACCAGCACGAGCACCGCGCCGGCCGGGACCGCGTAGGCGAGCAGCCACCGCACGTCGGGGCCGAGCATCATCCGCAGTACGTGCGGGACGACCAGTCCCACGAAGGCGATCGGACCCGCCGCGGCAGTGGCCGCCCCGCACAACAGCATCACCGACATCAGACCCGCGGCACGGACCGCGCCCGTGCGCAGTCCCAACGCGGAGCCCTGCTCCTCACCGAGCGCCAAGGCGTTGAGCGCCGGTCCGAGCGGCAGGGCCAGGGCGATTCCCACGACCACGAACGGCACCGATGCGACCAGCGCGGGTGTCCCCCGGTTCTCCAGCGCTCCGACCACCCAGAACCGGTACGAGTCGAAGGCGTCCGTATCGAACATCGTGAGGATGCCGGTCACCGCGCCCAGGGTGGCCGACGCGGCAGCGCCCGCCAGCACGAGTCGCGTGTGCTGTCCGGCGGCATTGCGCCGTGTGAGCCCGTGGACGGCCAGAGCCGCCATGACCGCGCCGCCGAAGGCGAACCATACGTAGCCGGAGGTCTGTGTGACACCGAACAGGGAGACGGCAACGACCACCGCGAACGAGGCTCCCGCGTTCACGCCCGCAAGACCGGGCTCCGCCAGCGGATTCCGGGTCAGGGACTGCATCACCACGCCGGCCACACCCAGCGCCGCACCGACGACACATCCCAGGACGGTACGCGGCATACGCAACTGCCAGACGACGGCTGTCTCCGCCGCGCTGCCGTGGCCGCTCAGAGCTCTCCACACACCGTCCGGAGGGATGGTCCGCGAGCCGACCGCCAGACTGACCGAAGCCAGTACGGCCACCAGGGACACACAGACGAACCACCCCACCACGCGTCCGGCATGCCGCTCCCGGTGGGTGCCCCGGGGTGCCGGTGTCGTCGGCCCGGACAATTGAGCCTTCGGCGGCTCAAGGTGGTTCTTCACAGGTGTTGTTCTCTTCGACAGTGCAGTGAAATATCCCTCATGGCGTATATGTGATGCAGCCCACCAGCCGGCCGGACAAGCGCACCACTTAGGTAAGCCTAAGCTACTTTCTATGAGTAGATTCAACCACCGATGGCGTCCGCGGCTCATCTCGGCGACCTGCCTCGGTGCCCTCCTGGCACTGGCCGGCTGTTCCGGCGGCACTCCGGACAACACTGCGGCCGACAGCAGTGGTTCGAAAGGTACGTCGGGCACCGTCCACACAGCACCCCGCTCGATCCCCGCAGGTATGGGCAGCGGGAAGAAGGACGGCGAGTTCCCGCGGACCGTCGTGCACTTCGAGGGCAGCACGACCCTCAAGACGGCTCCCGCGAAGGTGGTCGTCATCTCCACCGGCCAGGCCGACGCACTGCTCACCCTCGGGGTCGTCCCCGCGGGTTCCACGCGCGGTGACGGCGCCGACCTCGTCCCCGCGTATCTCAGGACAGCGTTCAGCGCCGACGCCGAGCAGCTCGCGGCAGTCGCCGACGTCGGATCGCGCTTCGAGCCGAGCCTCGAGTCCATCGCGAACATCAAGCCGGACCTGATCCTGATGAACACCGCCGGGAAGGACGCCAAGGGCCTGTACAAGTCACTCAGCGCACTGGCCCCGACCGTCGCCACACAGGGAACCGGTCTGTACTGGAAGCAGGACTTCCTCCTCCTCGCGGACGCGGTGGGCAGGACGCAGCAGGCCCAGAAGTTCCTCGACACGTTCCACTCCGACGCCGCGGCCCTGGGCGAGCAACTCAAGAAGCCCACCACGGTCTCGTTCCTGCGGATGAACGGCAACCGGCTGCGTGTCTTCGGGGTGCCGTCCTTCACCGGCAGCATCGCCGAGGACGCCGGCCTCCAGAGGCCCGAGAGCCAGCAGTTCGACAAGACGTCCGAGGACATCAGCAACGAGAAGCTCGACCGAGCCGATGCCGACTGGCTCTTCTACGGAGTCCAGGGTGGCGACAAGAAGGCGACATCACTCCTCGAAGCGCCACTGTGGCCCACCCTTCAGGCGGTGTCGGACAAGACCGCACTCCCGGTCGACGACGACGTGTTCTATCTCAACACCGGGCCCACAGCCGCTCGCAGCGTGCTGTCGGAGCTGCGGAAGCACATCGGTACCCAGTGAGCTGAGCCGGAGACTCGTCGGCGGGTCGCGAGACAGCCGGGGGCGCGGGAAGTACCGACCGAGGTCAGGAGCCGGTCTGTGGGGCCGCCCGCACGAGGCCGTCCTGCACCTCACCGGTGGCGTCGGCGCTGTGCAGGTGGTCGGTCAACTCCCCCGGAGCGACCCCCGCGACCCGCGCGCGGCACCAGAAGAGGAGCGCGATTCCCAGAGCGCCGGGGTCGGGAGAGCCGATGGCCCGGTTCCCGACGTAGGAGGCGCGGCCCCTGCGAGCGCGGAGGGCGGCGGTGGCGCGGGCTCCTTCCAGCGCGGCATCGGCCACGCCTCCCGGGCCGGCTCCCGCTTCCAGGGCGTCCCGGGCCGGGGCGAGGGTGTCCACCAGGGTTCGGTCGCCGGGTTCGGCCTCACCTACGCGCTGGATCGCGGCGAGCCCCTCCCGTGCACCGACCCGCCAGGCCTCCTGCTCGTCCTCCGGGTGCGCGGTGTGGGCATGGGCGAGCTCCTGGAAGAGCAGGCCGATGAGCGGACCGCTGGTCCCGCCCACCTCGTCGAGGAAGACCGCGGCGGCCACGGTGAACGGCGGCTCGGCCGGCCGGTCCGCCAGCGCGGCGGTCACGAGGGCGAGTCCGTCACGCAGGTTGTCGCCGAAGTCGCCGTCTCCGGAGAGCTGGTCGAGGGCGGTGAGGGCCGGATGGGCGGTACGGGCCGCCTCGGCGAAGGCGGTCAGGACGGGCAGGGCGTCGTTGCTCATCGGGCGGACTCCGTGACGGGGAAGGCAGGGGTGCGGGCAGGGGCGTGCCAGTGGGCGTGCCAGTCGTCGCGCAGCGCGGTGAGCGTGAGGGAGAAGCCACTCATGTCCAGGGCGGGGACGAAGGTACCGACGAGTCGTCCGGCCACCTCCAGGCCACGGTTCTCCAGCAGGGCGGTGACCCGTGAGTGGATCGCGTGGAGCTCCAGGAGGGTGGTCGCGCCGAGGCCGTTGACCAGCAGCAGCACGGAGCCGGTCGTGTGCGGCAGGGCGTCGAGGAGTTGCCCGGTCATCCGGTCGACCAGCGGCTCGAATCCGGGGTGCTCCAGGGTGGAGACCGCACGTTCGCCGTGGATCCCGACGCCGTACTCCAGTGTCCCGTCGGGGAGCTGGAAGGCCTCTCCGCCGCGGGAGAAGGAGGTCTGGGCGCGGGATGCGACCGCGACACTACGCGAGGCTGCCGCGAACTCGGCACCGAGCGAGGCGAGTTCATCGAGGCCGAGGCCGGCATCGGCCGCCCCGCCGAGCAGTTTCTCGACCAGCACCGTCGCGCCCGTGCCGCGCCGTCCCGTCGCCGTCTCGTCGCTTTCGGTGGCCAGGTCGTCGTCGACGAGGACCCGTCGTACGGGGATGCCCTCGGCGCGCAGACGCTCGGCCGCGATGCCGAAGTTGATGCGATCGCCCGTGTAGTTCTTGACGATGTGCAGCACCCCGCCCGCACCGGCGGCGTCCCGGGACGCCTCGAAGACCTGACGGTTGTGCGGGGAGGCGAAGACACGTCCCGGTACGGCGGCGTCCAGCATTCCGGAGCCGACGAAGCCGGTGTGCAGTGGTTCATGGCCTGAGCCTCCGCCGGAGACCAGGCCCACGCGCCGGGCGGGGTGCCTCTCACGGGCGGCGACGTACAGCGGGTTCTCGTTGAGCCGCAGCAGACCGGGATGGGACAGCGCCAGGCCGTTCAGGGCGTGCTCGACGGCGTGGTCGGCGGGCAGGAAGAGGTGGTTCACGAGACCTGCGTCCTTTCGGGACCTGCGGGGCGGTGCACGAGGTCGGGGGTGGCTCCGGCCTCACCCTGCCGGAGACGGGAGGCGGCGAGGCCGGAGACGAAGGCGACTGCCACGCAGTAGACGATCAGCCAGGACCAGTGGCCGCCGCCGAGGGACAGCAGCGCGGTCCCGATGAGCGGGGAGAGGCCGCCGCCGAGGGTGGCGCCGAACTGCTGGGTGACCGACAGGCCGGTGTACCGGACATCGACCGGGTAGAGATTGGAGAACAGCGCGCCCTGGGCCCCGTACATCGCGGCGTGTCCGATACCGAGCCCGAGGGTCATGCCCACGGCGTACGCCCAGAACTGTCCGGTCTCGATCAGCAGGAAGAAGGGCAGCGCGAGGACGGCCTGGAAGAGGGCGCCCGCGACGTACACCTTGCGGCGGCCGATGCGGTCGGAGAGTGCGCCGAAGAGCGGCAGGGTGAGGCACTCGACGGCACAGGCGATGAGGACGGCGAGCAGCACCGGCCCCTTGGGCAGGTCGAGTTCGGCGGTGACGTAGGTGATGGCCACCACGTAGTAGATGTTGAACAGACCGCTCTCGGCGATCTTGGCGAGCACCGAGAGGACGACCGTGCGTGTGCGGCGGGTGAGGACTTCGCGCACCGGCAGGCTCTGGACCTCGCGGTCCTCCCGCATCTTGACGAACTCGGGGCTCTCGGTGACGTGCAGGCGCATCCAGACGCCGACACCGACCAGCAGGATGCTGGCCAGGAAGGGCAGTCGCCAGGCCCAGGAGTCGTAGGACCCCGAAGGGAGCGTGCTGTCCAGGACGGTCACAAGACCCACCGGTATGAGGACACCGGCCGGTGTTCCGATGTGTACCAGCGAGGTGAAGAAGCCCTGCCGCGACGGCGGGCTGTACTCCAGGGCCATGAGGACACCGCCGCCGTACTCGCCACCCATGCCCAGCCCCTGGATCAGGCGGATGAGGACGAGGAGGAGGGGCGCGGCCATGCCGATGCTGTCGTACGAGGGCAGCAGGCCGATCGCGAAGGTACCGAGTCCCATCATCAGCATGGTGGTGATGAGGACGTTCTTGCGTCCGATGCGGTCACCGTAGTGGCCGAAGATGATCCCTCCGAGCGGGCGGGCCGCGTAGCCGACGAAGTATGTGGCGAAGGCGGCCAGCGTGCCGACCAGAGGTGACGCGTCGGGGAAGAAGACCTTGTCGAAGACCAGTGCGGCGGTCGTCGCGTAGAGGGTGAAGTCGTAGTACTCGACGGTGGTGCCCAGTGCGCTCGCGGTGACGACCTTACGCAGGGACGCCCTTGATCGAGGGGTGGAGGCCGGTGCGGGCATGCTCGCTCCATTGCGATGGCGGCTCGGGGTGATGCGGTCGGTTTCCGTCGCCGTTCGGGGGACGCCGGTGGTGTCCGGATTGCGACGGTACTCCTGACGGGACCGCATGCTAATGTCTGATGCATCAGACATTACATTCGCAGTCTGTGTGCGGCAATACCCCAGGAGGACACGTGAAGGACATACAGCTCGGCGGGATGATCTCCACCGTGGTGACGCCGTTCGACGAGAACGACGAGGTCGATCTGGACCTGCTGCGGGGCGAGGTGACGTACCTGCTCGCCCAGGGCGTGACGGCCATCTGCGCCTGCGGCAGCACCGGCGAGGGACAGACCCTCTCGCTGGAGGAGAGCGTGGCGATCTGCGAGGTCGTCGTCGACGAGGTCGCCGGCCGGGTCCCGGTCATCGGCGGTGTCATCCAGAACTCGACGGCACAGGCCAAGCGCTACTCGCTCGCCCTGAAGGAAGCCGGGGTCGACGCACTCCAGGTCACGCCTGTGCACTACGTCTTCGCACCGTCGCCCGAGGAGACCGTCGCGCACTACCGCGAGATCGGTGAGGCCACCGACCTGCCGATCGTGCTCTACAACGTCGTCCCCTGGGCTCTGGTCCCCGTGGACACGATCGAGATGCTGTCCGCCGTTCCGCAGGTCGTCGCCGTCAAGCAGTCGGGCGGCGACATCCATCTCCTCGCCGATCTGCTGCACCGGCTGCGCGACCGCTTCACCGTGCTCGCCGCCCTGGACGACCTGCACTACCCGGCGTTCGTGATGGGCGCCCACGGTGCGCTCGCCGCCATCCCGACCGTGACACCCAGGCTGAGTGTCGAGCTGTGGGACGCCGTTCAGGCAGGCGACCACACCACGGCCCTCGCACTCCACGAGCGGATCCTCACGGTCTGGCGTGCCATCGACGCCCCCAACCTGCCCGCGACCCTCAAGGCCGCCCTGGAACTGCTGGGCCGCTCCCCCGGACTGCCCCGCCGGCCGTTCAAGCCCGCCACCGAGGCCGAGCGCGATCGCATCAGGACCGCCCTCCGAGCGGCTAACCTGATCGACTGAACAGCGATCGTGATCCGTAGGGAATGCGCGTCCAGGGAAGGACGCGTCCGAGAAGAGCAGAGAGAGAGCACCGTGGCCACCACGTCCGCCCGCGGCCGTCGCGGGAGCAGCCCCCTGGTCGTGGAGTCGATCTCCGAACAGCTCTATTCGATCCTCTGCGAACGGATCACCACCGGAGCGTACGCACCGGGCTCGCGGATCGATCCGCAGGCCATCGCCGCCGAGTTCGGTGTGTCACGCACCCCCGTGCGTGACACGCTGGTGCGCCTCGAACACGACCGCCTCGTCGAGACCCGCCCCAGGTCGGGCACCTTCGTCACCCGGCCGTCCCGCCAGGACGTCCACGAGGTGTGCCAGCTGCGCAAGGCCCTCGAATGGCTCGCCACCGGCGTCGCCGCTGAGGCGATGCCGGCCGAGCAGATCACCGATCTGCGCGAGGAGGCCGTCGAGGCGATGCGCGCCGCCGAACGAGGCGACTACGAACCGTTCTTCGCCAGCGACACCCGTCTGCACCGGGAGATCATCGCGGCCACCGGCAACACGCGGCTGATCACGGCCCGGGAGTCGGTCGAGCCGTTCGTCTACTGGCTGCGCGTCCTCGGCGCCACCGGCCCGCACCGCTTGGCCGGCTCCACCCGGCGCCACCTGGAGATTCTCGACGCCATGGCCGCCCGGGACGTCCCGGGCGCGCAGGAAGCCGCAGCACTCCACCTAGTCGAAGTCGAGGAGTGGACGCTGGCCGACATGGCCTCCCACTCCATCGTCACCTGACCCTTTTCGAGGCCCGTCATGAGCACCGACATACCCGGCGCCCCGCCGTCAACGGGCGCCACCGACACCGTTTCTCCGTCCCCTTTCCCTGGCACGTCGTCCGAAGGCCCTGCGGGGCCGCCGCTCGACGCCGTCCTGGACCGCGCCCGCGCAGCCGCCGACGAGGCCCGCACAGCCACACCCGCCGAGCGGGCGCGCTGGCTGTCCGCCGTGGCGGACGCCATCGACGCGGCGGCTGACACCCTCCTGCCGGTCGCGCAACGCGAGTCGCATCTCCCCGACACCCGCCTCTCCGGAGAACTACGGCGCACCACCTTCCAGTGCCGGCTGTTCGCCGACCGGCTCTCCACGGGCGCCCTGGACGACATCCACATCGACCACGCCGACCCCGACTGGCCGATGGGCGCGCGACCCGACATCCGACGCACCACCGTCCCCCTCGGTCCGGTGCTGGTCTTCGCCGCGAGCAATTTCCCCTTCGCCTTCAGCGTCGTCGGAGGAGACACCGCCAGCGCCCTGGCAGCGGGCTGCTCCGTGGTCGTCAAGGCCCACCCGGGTCACCCTGAACTGTCCCGGCTCACGGCCGTCACCGCGCGGACGGCCCTGGGGGACGCCGGCGCACCGCCTGACCTGCTCCAGCTCGTCGAAGGCGAGCAGGCCGGAGCGGACGCCGTACAGGACCGTCGTATCAAGGCCGTCGGGTTCACCGGTTCCACGCGGGGCGGGCGTCACCTCTACGACCTGGCGGCCGCCCGTCCCGACCCCATCCCCTTCTACGGGGAGCTCGGCTCGACCAATCCGGTCGTCGTCACCCCCGCCGGGTGGGCCGAGCGTCCCGAGGAGATCGCCACGGGTTTCGCCCAGTCCTGCACGATGGGTTCAGGACAGTTCTGCACCCAGCCGGGCGTGATCTTCGTCCCCGACGCCGATCAGTTCCTCGCCGCGCTTCCTCCGGTGACCGCGGGACCCATGCTCAACGAGCGCATCAGCACGGGCTACGCGCAGACCCTCCAGGAACTCTCCGCCAGGGACGGCGTCGAGATCGCGCAGCGCACCCCCGGCGGGGAGGGACGGCCTGACGTCGTCATCCTCCGGACCACCGCCGAAGCCGTACGGTCCGACCCCTCGCTCATCACCACGGAAGTCTTCGGACCGGCATCCCTCGTCGTCGGCTACCGGTCCCCGGACGAGATCGACGCCGCCCTCGCCGGACTCGAAGGCACTCTGACCGGAACCGTGCAGGCGGGCCGTACGGACGACGAGGACGGTCTACGGATGCTGGGCCTGCTCGCCCGGTACGCCGGACGCGTCATCTGGAACCAATGGCCCACCGGAGTCACCGTCAGCGACGCCCAGCAGCACGGCGGCCCCTGGCCCGCTTCGACCGCCCCCACCACCACCTCGGTCGGCACCGCGGCGGTCCGACGGTTCCGCCGGCCCGTGGCGTTCCAGAACGTACCCGTCGCCGCGCTGCCGCCCGAGCTCAGGGACGCGTAGGGAAGTCACGCGGTCCGGCCGTGGCTGTGACCCGCGACTCCGCCGTGTCGTTGGAGATCGCGTCCGCTTCCGCGCCCTGGCCGGCCTTCCTGCGGCGGCTTCCGCCCATGAGAAGGCCGTGCCGGGGCGCGCACAGCCAGCAGACGATGAACACGGCCGTGACGACGAGCACGATCAGCCCACCGGCCGCGAGGTTGAAGGCATACGACAGGTACAGACCCGTCACGGCCGAGGCACCACCGATGACCGGCGCCAGCACCATCATCACGCCGATCCGGTCGGTGAGCAGACGTGCGCACGCGGCGGGTGTGATCAGCAGGGCGAGGACCAGGATGTTGCCGACCGCCTGCAAGGAGATCACCACGGTCACCGTGACGAGGGCGTACAGGACGATGTCCAGGACGAAGACGGGCAGCCCGGCGGCTCGGGCGGTCTCCCGGTCCAGGCTCACGGTGACCAGTTCCTTGTGCACCGCGGCTGCGACCAGCAGCAGCACCGATCCCATGACCGCGACCGTGGTGACGTCTTCGTCACTGATGCCCAGAATCTGCCCGAAGAGGAAGGACTCGAGTGATCCGCTGTAACCGGGCGCGGTACTGAGAATCACGATGCCGAGTCCGAAGGCCGCGGCGAAGAAGACGCCGATGACCGTGTCCTCCTTCAGGCGCCGGTTCTGGGAGAACACCGCGACGGCCACGGCTGTCAGCAGCCCGGCCACCGCGCCGCCGACCACCAGGTTGAACTGGAAGACGAAGGCGATGGCCACCCCGGGGAAGACCGAGTGGGACACCGCGTCGCCGATGAACGCCATGCCGCGAAGCACCACATGTGCTCCGACGACGCCCGAGACCACGCCGCACATCACGGCCACAGCGAAGGCACGCTGCATGAAGAGGTGGTGCCACGGGTCGGCCAGGAAGTCGATGACAGCGCTCACTTCGTCACTCCCAGGGACGTCAGCAGTTGGTCGGAGCCGGCCACCCCGAAGGCGCGCAGCCAGACGGAGGAGTCCCGCAGGGTGTCCGGAGGCCCGTCCGCGATCACTGTCCTGTTGAGCAGGCACAGTCTGTCGGCCATGTCCGCGGCGGCGGCCAGATCGTGTGTGGTCATCAGCAGTGCCTTGCCCTCCTCGCGCAGGCGCTCGAAGAGTGAGGTCAGCAGTTCCTGTGTGGGGACGTCGAGGCCGGTGAACGGCTCGTCGAGAAGGAGCAGTGTGGGTTTCAGCGCCAGGGCACGGGCCACCAGCACACGTTGACGCTGTCCGCCGGAGAGTTCACCGATCGGGCGGTGCCTCAGATGGGTCATGGCAACCCGTTCGAGCGCCTCGCTCACGGCGTCGCGGTCAGCGGGCCCGACCCGGCGCAGCCAGCCGATGCGATGGACGCGTCCGGTGAGTACGGCCTTCTCCACCGACAGGGGGAAGTCCCAGGCGAACTCATGGCGCTGGGGGACGTACCCCACCTCGCCCCTGGCCCGGTCCGCGGGCCGGCCGTCGAGCAGAACGGTGCCGCTCCGAGGGGTGAGCAGCCCCAGTACCGCACGCAGAAGAGTGGTCTTTCCGGCGCCGTTGGGGCCGATCAGACCGACGAGTTCGCCGGTACGGACCGTCAGCTCCACCTGGTCGAGGGCGATCCGTCCGCCCAGCTCGACATCGAGGGAACGTACCCGCAGTGCGGGCGCGTCCGTGGTCTCAGGCCGGTTCATCGGTCTCTCCCTTCCCCGCGGCGGGGGCATCGGTCTCTGCGGCGGGAGCAGGTTCCTCACGGCCGCCGCGTCGTCTGCTTCGTCTGCGTCGTACGGCGATCAGTGCGGTGGCCCCGACGAGGGCCACTGCCCCGATGCCCCACCACAGCGCCGTCGAGGAACCAGGGCTGTCCGGCGAGCCGTCCGTCCGCGCGTGAGCGGGGCTGTTCCGGGTTTTCCGGTCCTCGTCGCTGCCGGCGGAGTCGCTCGCAGTGAAGGCCTTCTCCGGGTCCTGGGGACCGACGGAGAAGTGAAGGGTCCTGCGGCTGTCGTACGTCCTGCCTTGCTTCGTCGTCGCCTTCATCCGCATGTCGAGCAGATAGGTGCCCGGCTCGGTGAACGCCCAGTTGCCGTGCACATGGGTGTTGACGTCGATCCCGGTCTCCTGCGGCAACCGCGCGGTGCTGTCGAACACGGTCTCCGGCGTGCCGAAGGCACCGTTGAGGAACAGTACGAAGTCACCCGGCCCGGTGACATCGGTCAGTTCCCACGTCACTTCCCGTACCACCGACGCGGTCACCTCCGCGTCCTGGCTGTTCCAGCCCGGCCACACCACACCCTCCTGCTGCGCTTGCGGCAGCACCCAGACGTCGTCGCCGGAATCGCCGAGGAAGCCGAACTCCTCACCACCCGGGGCCTCGATCCTCGCCGGGTCCCCGACCTGGAGGACGACATCGTCCGTGTCACGCCACACCGCGGGGTGTGCCGTGCCGTCGTGGATCTGAACGGTCCAGCCGTCCTCCGCGAAGCGCGGTCCGATGTCCACATGTCCGGTGCTGATGACCGTGCGCCCGGTGGCCGTTTCTGACTCGGCGGCGCCGTCCGCCGCTGCGGGGAGCGCCGCGGACAGGGTGAGGCAGACGGCCGCGCTCAGGGCCCTGGCGGTGTGTCGCAGTGCGGTGCTCGTCACTTCTTCTCGCCTCCGAGGCAGGACAGAAGCTCATCCGCGTTGTGGCGCATCATGTCGGTGTAGTGCCGCACGTCGTCGTCGAAGGCGTCGCCGTAGAGCGTGCAGACCTGGACGTTCTGGTCCTCCGCGACCTGGTTGAGCACTGTGGCGCGCTGTACGAGGTTGGGTTCCATGAAGACGGCCGGGATCTTGAGGTTGCTGATGGTGCGGGTCAGCTTCCGCACGTCGTCCGCGCTCGGTTCCTGAGCGGGATTGGGCACGACGAAGCCGGCGATCGACACACCGTAGGCGTCCTTCAGGTAGCCGAACGCGTCGTGGGTGGTGACCAGTTGCCGCCTCTCGGCGGGTATGCGTCCGATCCGGTCCGCCATGTAGGCGTCCACGTCGTCGAGCTCACCCTCGTAGGAGCGGGAGTTGGCGCCGTAGGTCTCGGCGCCCTCCGGGTCCTCCTTCGTCAAGGTGTCGCGTATCAACTGCACGTAGGCCTTGGCGTTCTCGGCGTCCTGCCACAGGTGCGGGTCGATCTCACCGTGCACGTGCTTGCCCAGAACCGCCTGCGGAAGCTGGTAGATCTCCGCGCCCTGCTCGCCGAGAAACGAGAACTGCTTCCCCGACGGGACCTTGTCCAGCGCCCGGTTGGGCACGTCTATGACGACGTCACCCGGAGGGATCTCCTCCTGCTCCGCGCCCTCGGTGCGTGAATCGGTGAAGACCGATATCCGGCCCGAGTCGATGTTCACGGTCAGATCGCTGTGTCCGTCGTCGAGAACGGTGTCCCCGGATCCGGCGACGGTGTGCGGATCGACGCCCACCGCGAAGGTGAACGTGCCCTTTCCGACCGGTTCCGCTTTCGCACCCGCGTTCTTCAGCTTGGCCTCAAGGGTCAGCCTGTAGACACCGGGTTTGGTGAAGGCCCAGTTCAGGTGCGTATGGGCGGCCGGGGGCAGAGAGGCGGTGTCCTTCGCGGTGAAGCCGTCGGCCGAGTCGAAGTAGACGTTCGGCCGGCCAAGTGACTCCGTCAGATAGCCCTTGAGTTCCCCGGGCCCCTCCAGGCCGGTCGCGGAGAGCTGTACGTCGGAGGAGCGGGTCGCACCGCGTTCCTCGCCTTCTCCCTTGACCCGCAGTCCCAGCCAGATGACATCCAGACCGATGTCTTCGACCAGCGGGATGACGTGGGCGCCGTAGGTCTCGGATGCCTCGGCGAGCGACACGTTCGGCGTGCCCTTTCGCGCGTTGGAGTCGATCGTCTTGATCAGCGCGTGTTCCTCGAGCAGGAGATGGTTGGTGAAGGTGACATCGGCCCGGGACACCGCGTCCGCGTCGGCAGGGGTGGGCTCGTACGAATGCGGATCACCGCCCGACGGGACGATGGAGTCGACATGGACCCGGTCACCGCCGACCTGCCGGACCAGGTCGGCCAGGATCTCGGTCGTGGTCACCACCCGCAGAGCGGCGTCCGGGTCCTCGTCAGCGCCCGATCGGGCGTGACCTCTGCATCCGGTTACGGTCACGGCGAGCACGGCGAGCACAGTCAGTGCCCGCGTCGCCGGTCGGGGCACACGCATGGGGAACAACTCCGGTGGCAGGAGGCAGCGCCGGGCCGGGACGGACCCGGCGCTGCCCGGGAGAGAAGGAACTGCTGGGCCGAACGAACGGTGGTCGTCCTGCCGCTGTGTCGGGTCGCCTGCCGCGCGGGGGCGAGCGACACCTGTCTGTTACTGCGGGTCGCCGGCAGTCTCCGCCGCCGTACCCTTCTTGCGCCTGAGTACGAACCACACGGCCAGAGCCGCGACGACGACCACGGCGCCGGCTCCCGTCCACAGGACGGCCGTGCTCGACGAATCGGACCGCTCCTGATCGGAGGCCACGGCCCCCTGGGCGCCGGACTTCTTGGCCCCACTCACCTTCAGCACCGGCACGGTGCCCTCGGCGACCACCTTTCCGTCCGCGTCCTTGACGGTGGCCAGGACCTGGGCGCCGTTCCAGTCCGCGGGCACGGTGCGCTCCATCGTCGCGCCCCGGGCGCCGGCGATCTCGGTGAAGGGGTTCTCCGCGTTCTGGCGCACGGACCAGGAGACGGAGTGGCCCTTCGGCGCGTTGCTCACCTCCGCGGTGAACGAGGCCTTCGCACCGGCCGTGTACTGCTCGGTGTCCTGATCGACCCCGACGGTGACGGCAGACGTCTCGTCACCCGCGTCCACGGACAGGGTGAGGGGTGCGGACTCGGCGAGCACGGCGTGGTCGGCGTTGAAGAGGCGCGCCAGGACCTGCGCGCCGTCGAGGCCGGCCGTCACCGGGAGCTCCTGGTCGGCGAGCCGGGACTCCTCGATCCACTCGTAGGCGCTCTCGCCCGGCCGCTTGAGGTACCAGTGGTAGTGCTCGTCGTCGGTCTTCGGGTTCTGAGCGGACGTGAAGTGAGCCGTGTCCCCCTTGTGGTACGTCTTCCTGTCAGCGGTCACGGTGAGCTGCGTCGTGGGATCGAGCGCCCGTACGTGCACGGTGGTCGGCTCGGACTTCTCGACGGCCTTGCCGTCCTTCAGCAGCTCCGCGTACACCTGCGTACCGTCGAGCACACGGTCCGGCTTCGTGGTGTAGACCGCCGCCTGCTGCTCCGGGTCCTCGGAGTAGTCGCTCTCGCCTTCCTTCTTGACGTACCAGCGGTATGCGGAGTCCTCCTCGGCCTTGCCGGAGGAGGCGGTGAGATCGATGGTCTGCCCGACGAAGTACTCGGCGTCCACCTTGCTGGGGGTGATCAGCAGCCCTTCGGCGTCCTCGCTGTAATGGCGGACCTTCTGAGGTGCGGGTTCCTTCTGCTCATCGGGCACATCACCGACGATGAAACGTACGGTGGCGGTGTCTTCCAGAGCCTTGCCGTCGGCGAGCGTGGCGTGGACGCTGAAATCGATGTCGTAGGTGCCCTGTTCGGTGAACAGCCAGTTGGCGTGCGTGTGCGAGCCGACCTCTCCCGACACACTGCTGAAGGCCGAGCCGGGAACTATGAGCTGGCTGACCTTCTTGTTGCCGAACCCGCCGGGCTGAGTGACGGCGAACGTGGGTGACTTCGCTTCACCGGCATAGGCGAAACCCTCGAAGTCGATGCTGACCGTGCCCTTGAGCTTGCCGTTGGGGATGCCTTCGAAGGACCAGCCCGGCCAGACCACGGACGTGTCCTGCGTCTGCGGGCTGATCCATGCCTCGGAGCCCGGTTCACCGAGGAAGGCGTACTCCTCCGGCAGTTCGATGCGAGAGGTCTTGGTGTCGGGTATGTGCAGGGCCAGGTCGTCGGGGTCGGCCTCACCGTCGTCCGTCAGGGAACGGATGGTCAGATCGTCGCCCTTGATCACCGGGTACACGGCGTCGACGTGCTGACCCGCACCCAACACCGTGCGGTGACCGGCCGGACCGGTCGCCGCCGCTGCCGGTGCGGTGACCGCCAGTGCGAGCACACCTCCCAGCGCCAGCAGCGAGCATGCGCGACGGACGCGCCTGGGGGCGCGCCCCGGGAACAGAGTCATCAGTGCCTTCCAAGGTGGGGCGTTCGCTTAGATGAGAACCATACACAGAATGAAAACGATATTCATTTCACTGTGTGTGACATAGCTCTCCGCCGGAGCGGGACCGAGGCGGGACGGGGGCGGGACCGGGGCGGCCGGGCCGGGCCGGGCGGGGCCGAGGAATGCGCTTGGCTCAAGCGGGCTGCGGAGTAAGCCGCTTGAGGCTCTTGCGGCCGTAGTGCGCGGTCATCGCGAAGTCGAAGCGCAGGACGATGAACACGAACATGGACACCGGTCCGTGAACCCGGGAGGAATCACCAGGACGCGGCTCGCCGGTGGTCGAGCTGACGAGGGCGATGGGCAGGGCGTGCAGGTCGCGCTGCGGGTTGACGATGCTGCCCATGTGGAGCAGGGACAGCGGCACCGGCCGGACGGGGTTCGTGAGGTCCGGGACATCCGGCCGGTACAGCTCGGCGCGGCGGGGAGCGGGGCGCCGAAGAAGACATCACTCCACGTCAGCGCACCCGACCCCGCGGCTTCAGCGCTACGGGCGGCAGTTCGGGAGCAGGGAGCCGGCCGCCGTCGTAGCCGTGCACTTCACCGAAGCGGGAGCCCTCGGCCCATGCCCGCCTGGCCTCCTCGATCTCCTCGTGGGACCGGCCCACGAAGTTCCACCACATGACGATCTCCTCCTCGAACGGCTCACCGCCGAGCAGCATCAGCCCGGCGTCGGAGTCCGCGCGCAGTGGCAGTTCGGTGCGGCCGCAGCCGAGGTAGAGCATCGATCCGGGCAGGACCGGGACACCGTCGACCCGGGCCTCGCCGGACATCGACAGCACGGCGTACTCGAAGTCCGGGTCCAGCGGCAGCCGGGCTTCGGCGCCTTCGGTCAGGGTCAGATCCGCTCCGACGATCGGGGTGTACGACCTGCCGGGCGACGCCGCACCGTCGAGTTCGCCCAGGATCACGGTGGCGCTGAGGCCCGGGGCGGTGACGGTGGGCAGATCGGTGTGGTGCTGGAAATGCGGCTCGACATGCCGGTCGGCGTCGGGCAGGGCCACCCAGAGCTGTGCGCCGTGCAGAAACCTGGCGTGCGGCTTGGGGCTCTCCTCGGAGTGGCTGATCGCACGGCCGGACGTCATCAGACCCAGCTCGCGCGGCCGGATCTGCTGGAGGCTGCCCAGGCTGTCGCGGTGCAGGACCTCACCGTCGTGCAGCCAGCTGACCGTCTGCAGGCCCATGTGCGGGTGCGGCGGCACCTGCATCCCGGGCTCGTCCGCGATGTCGTCGGGACCGTAGTGATCCACGAACGCCCAGGCGCCGACCATACGGCGCCCCAGGTTGGGCAGCAGCCTGCGCACCTCGGTGGATTCGCCGAGCTGGACACGGCGGGGAGTGAGGAGTTCACGTACCGGTTCGGCGACGACGAAGCCGCGTCCCCCGCAGACGGAGGGAACGGCCTGGCGATCGAGATTGCTCATGGCGCACAACCTAATCCCGTACGGTCATCGCGTGCGGGTCCCCACGCCGAAAATTTAGTGGAATATTCAACCACCCTCCCGGGTTGACGTGTCCGGAAAGACTCCCGCGAAGGAGGAGAAGTGGACGACACCTACTACGAGTTCGGTACGCCCGCCGATCGCTGGGACCGGGCGCAGCTGTTCTTCGAGGCGAAGGAATACCTGACCGCGGCGCGGATCCTCGGCGGGCTGGTGCAGGAGGCGCCGGAGCAGGTGGCGCCCCGGCTGCTGCTGGCGCGTGCCTACTACCACTCGGCCAGGCTCGCCAAGGCCGAGGCGGAGCTGCGTGAGGTGCTGGAGCGCAGCCCTGTCGAGGATTATGCGCGGCTGATGCTCGGGCGCACCCTCGAGCGCCAGGGCCGGCAGGCGGAGGCGGCCCCGCATCTGCGGATGGCGCAGGCCATGACCGAGGACCTTGGGCCCGCGCTCCTCGCGCAGGAAGGGACGCAGGAGCGGAAGGAAAAGCAGGCGCAGGGGCAGAAGAACGACGGGTGACAGAAACAGGCCAGGTCACGCATGCCCCGTGAGCCCGGCATGATCCGGACAGGTGGCCCTGGATCCCGGGGCCACCCCTCCGGCAGGCTCAGCCTTCGGTGTTCGACACCCGGTCGAGCCATTCCGTCATCAGCGCCGCTTCAGCCGTACTGAGGCCCGTGCCGTGCGACCGGCGCAACAGGGCTCCCAGGCGGGCCGCCGCCGTCGGGACTCCGGTGTCCACCGGCTCGCTCACGCGCACATCCGGAGTGAAGACCGCCGCGTGCAGTGCGTCGCGCACGCGCGGCGAGACTCCGGCGTCCGAGAAGGTCGCGGGCCGGGAGACCAGCATCAGTGCGACCCCCGTCGTGGCCGACATGATCATCTGGGCGGCCACCTCGGGCGCCACACGTAGCTTCCCCTGCTCGGCCGCCCGCTCCAGGTCCCGCGTCAGGATGCGGTGCGACTCGAGGGCGGCCGCCGGCGGCGTCCTCATCGCCGGGGAGTTCATCAGCCGGTACAGATTCGGGTTCCGAAGAGCGAACTCGACGTGACTGTCCCAGCCGTTACGGAGGTCCTCGACGGGGTCGCCGGTCTCGCCCCGCTCCCGCTTGGTCGCCAGGTAGGCGTCGAAGCCGTGGTCCACGACAGCCGACAGCAGGCCCTCCTTGTCCCCGAAGTGCCGGTAGAGGG
This sequence comes from Streptomyces sp. NBC_01012, assembly GCF_045162755.1. NCBI lineage: Bacteria > Bacillati > Actinomycetota > Actinomycetes > Kitasatosporales > Streptomycetaceae > Streptomyces > Streptomyces sp. NBC_01012. Next base: position 219,240 of record NZ_CP108688.1, read on the forward strand.
CCGGTGCTCCGACCTGCGCCGCCTCGCACACCGCCCGCGTGGAGATGTCCCCGTCCGGCGACTCGGCGACCAGCCGGGCCGCGACTTCGAGGATGCGCGCTCGTGTACTCATCGGGGGGACGCTATCAAGTGCCGCACGGGACGAGCCGGGCGGCGGGAGCGAGGACGCTCGCCCCTGCGCGGCCTGTCCCACTGCCCGGGCGGTCAGATGATGCCGCCGTTGGCCCGCAGCACCTGCCCGTTGACCCAGCGGGCGGGACCGGCGAGGAAGGAGACGACCTCGGCGATGTCCTGCGGGGCGCCGAGCCGTTCGAGGGGAGGCTGCGCGGCCATCCTCGCGACGGTCTCCTCGTCCTTGCCGTCCAGGAACAAGGCGGTGGCGGTCGGTCCTGGGGCGACGGCGTTCACCGTGATGTCCCGGCCGCGCAGCTCACGCGCGAGGATCAGCGTCATCGCCTCCACGGCCCCCTTGGTGGCGGCGTAAGCGGTGTATCCGGGTATGGCCAGCCCCAGCACCGAGGTGGAGAAATTGATGATCGCTCCGCCGGCACGCAGTCGGCGCGCGGCCTGCTGGTCGACAGCGAAGGTGCCCCGGATATTGGTGCGGTACATCCGGTCGAGCTCGTCCAGGTCGAGGTCGACCAGCGGCGACAGCGCCATGACGCCTGCGGCATGGACGACCACGTCGACGCCCCCGAAGGTCTCCTCGGCGGCATCGAAGAGGGCGGCGACCGCCGCCTCGTCGGCGACATCCGCCTGGTGGGCGAAGGCCTCGCCGCCCGCGGCGACGACATGCGCGACCGCCGCCTCGGCCTCGGTCCTGTTCCCCGCGTAGTTGATGACGACCGCGAACCCGTCCGCCGCCAGCCGCTCGGCGCTCTCGCGGCCGATACCTCGCGAACCCCCGGTCACGAGCGCGACCCTGCGAGCGGGCGTGGTGTGGTGCTCGGTCATGACATTGCTCCTGTGGCAAAGAGGCTGTCGGCGGTTCCATGAACCGATCCCTGTCGAGAACAACGCTAACACCATAACGATAGCGTCGCTACCCCTCACAGTAACAATGTTAGTAACGTCGCTACCCTGAGCCGGTCGGCAGAAACCAGGGTGCGCCCGCCCACCGCCCGGTGGTAGTCAGGCCTCCATGGACCCCTCCATGGACCTGGGCACCCTCATGACCGACCGGCTCGCACTGCATCCACTCACCACCGCGGAAGCCACGGCCGTGGAGGCCGGTGACACCCGCCATCCTCCGGAGGGTGCGCGATGGGCTCCCGGATATCCCGACGACGGCGACCGGTCGGGCGCCCGCCGCTTCCTGGCGGCCTGCGTGAGCACGGGCAACCCCCAGCCCTTCGGCCCGTACGAGATCCGACGCCGCACGGACGGACTGGCGATCGGCGGTGTGGCGTTCCACGGCCGACCGGATCCCGCCGGCCAGGTCACCATCGGGTACGGCCTCATCAGCTCCGCACGCGGCCGGGGTTACGCCTCCGAGGCACTCAGGGCGCTGCTGGCCTTCGCCAGGTCCCAGGGGGTCCGTTCCGTGAAGGGCGACGCCGATCTGGACAACATCGGATCCCACCGCGTCATGGCATCGGCCGGCATGCGGCTGGTGGCCGTGGACGACCGTCTGAAGCATTACCGCATCGGCTGGTCCGTCACGTCACGGCAGGACCGGGAGTGTCGATCCGACCGCGCGGACAGGTGAAGGAGAGGGGCGCGGGGTCACACGGCGGAGGCCACGGGGAGCACGATCGCGGTCACCGCGAAGCCGCCGTCCATCAGCCACTCTCCCTCGTACGTCCGCGGCATCCCGGGCGCCGTCGGCGAGAGCCGCGCGACGAACGTTCCTTCGGTGGCGATGTCGGGACTCGTACGGAAGCTGATGTCCGCCTCGTCGAAGTCGAGTTCGATCCGGGTGAGCGGGAACCATGTCTTGAAGACGCTCTCCTTGGCGCTGAACAGCAGCCGGTCCCAGTGGACCGCCGGGTTGTGCGCGCTCAGGAGCGCCGCCCTCTCCCGCTCCTGAGGCAGCGAGATCGCCTCCCACACACCGGTCGGCAGCGGTTCGTTCGGCTCGGCGTCGATGCCGATCCCGCGCGCCTCGGACGCCCTTGCCAGTACGGCCGCACGATAACCCTCGCAGTGCGTCATGCTGCCGACCGTCCCGTCGGGCCACAACGGGACGCCGCGATGGCCGGTCAACACGGGCGCAGGGGGCAGCCCGAGGACAGCCATGGCCCGCCGCGCGCACGCACGGACCGCCGCGAATTCATGTCGGCGCTTGTCCACGCTCGCGGCCACCAGCCGCGCTTCCTCCGGGTACAGAGTGCCCGGAGGAGCGTCCGTGTCGTGGGTGTCCGCGCACGCGACGTACGCGGGGAGAAGCCGTTCGATCACGAGGCGTCGCCCTCGGCTGCCGGAACCTGCTCCGCGACCCGCTCCCCCGCGTACGGGAGGATCTGCCGCAACAGCCCCCGCGGATGGCCCCGTTTACGCCATTCCCTCGGGTAGCCGATCGAGACCTCTTCGAAGCGAACGCCGTCGTACCAGGTCGTCCGGGGGATGTGGAGGTGTCCGTAGACGACGGCTGCGACGTTGAAGCGACGGTGCCAGTCGGCGGTGAGTTCGGTGCCGCACCACTGGGCGAACTCCGGGTACCACATCACGGAGGTGGGTTCACGGACGAGGGGCCAGTGCCCGGCGATGACGAGCGGTACGTCCGGATCGTGCGCGGCCAGCCGCTGCTCGGTCAGTGCCACCCTTGCCCGGCACCAGTCGTCCCGGGTCTCGTACGGGTCCGGGTGCAGCAGGTACTCGTCGGTGCAGACGACACCCGCCTCGTGGGCGCGGGCCAAGGACTCCTCCTTCGTCGACGTTCCCGGAGCCCTGAAGGAGTAGTCGTACAGAAGGAACACGGGGGCCACGGCCACGGGCCCTTCGGGTCCCTGCCAGAGCGGGTAGGGGTCCTCCGGGGTGGACACGCCGAGCTCGCGGCACACCTGGACGAGGTGCTCGTAGCGCGCATGGCCACGCAGCCGTACGGGGTCCTTGTCGACCGTCCACAGTTCGTGGTTCCCGGGGGTCCACACCACATGCGCGAAACGGTCGACGAGCACTTCCAGCGCGCGTTCGACCTCTTCCGCCTGTTCGGCCACGTCCCCGGCGACGATGAGCCAGTCCTCGTCGGATGACGGGTGCAGCCGGTCGGCGACGGGGCGGTTGTCGGCGATGCCCACATGGAGGTCGCTGACCGCGAGGAGTCGGCCGCCACCCGTCGGCGGGCGAGGTACGGACTCAGTGGAGGAGCTCATTGTTCGAATTTACCGTCTCCGCGCGTCCACCGGGGCCGATCCACTCGACATCCCGTCGCCACCTACGGCCTCGTCGCTCTCGACCGCCCCGATCCGAGCTCGCCTGCCCGCCTCGCTGTCAGACGCCTGCCGTCCGGTAGGGGCGGAAGAAGGCGCGGAGCTCCTCCGCGTACAGCTCGGGCTCCTCGAACGGCGCGAAGTGCCCGCCGCGCGGGGGCTCGGTCATGCGCACCATGTTCGTCGTGCGCTCCAGCCAGGCCCTCGGCGGGCGGACGACGTCGCCGGAGAAGATCGAGAAACCCGAGGGCACCTCGACCCGACGGGTGAGCTGGGCGGGCGGGATGGCCGCGTTCGCCCGGTACATGCGCATGGACGACCCGATCGTGCCGGTCAGCCAGTAGAGCATGACGTTCGTGAGGATCTCGTCCTTGGTGAAGCTCCGCTCGATGTCGCCGCCGCAATCGCTCCAGGACCTGAGCTTCTCCACGATCCATGCCGCGAGCCCGACCGGTGAGTCGTTGAGTCCGAAGGCGGCCGTCTGGGGCTTCGTCCGGTGGATCGAGGCGTAGGCCCCCTCCGTACCGCTCCAGGCCGCCACCTCCTCCATCCATGCCCTTTCCTCGGGCGCGAGGTCCGCCGGGTCGCCGGTGAAGACCGGCAGGCCGCCGTCGGTGCGGTGGACGGCCACGACACGGTCGGGATGGTCGAGACCCAGATAGCGGCTCACATGGCTGCCGACGTCCCCACCCGACGCACCGAACCGCCGGTAGCCGAGGACGGTCATGAGTTCGGCCCACAGGCCCGCGACGGCGATCGAGTCGAGGGGCGGGCCGGCAGGCCGGTCGGAGAATCCGAAGCCCGGATTGTCGGGCACGACCACGTCGAACGCGTCGGCGGGATCCCCACCGTGCGCGCCCGGGTCGGTGAGGAGCGGGACGACCTTCGAGTAGCGCCAGAACGAGTCCGGCCATCCATGGCTGAGCACGAGTGGCAGGACCGGTCCGGCAGGCGCGACGGCCCGGGCGTGGACGAAGTGGACTCCCAGGCCGCCCAGCGGAACGCGGAACCGGGGAAGTTGGGCGAGCGCCGCCTCCTGCGCGGTCCAGTCGAATCCGTCCGCCCAGTAGGCGACGAGCTCACGCAGATAGTCCAGATCGGTCCCCAGCGACCAGCCGGCGTCCTCGGGTGCGTCCGGCCAGCGCGTCGCGCGCAGCCGCGCGCGCAGGTCCGCGAGGGCGGCGGGAGAGGTCTGCCGGGTGAACGGCTCGGGACGGGGCTGTGCGTTGTCCGGCATGGACGCATCCTAGGACTTCCCGGTCGGTCGTGTCCCGGGACTTCTCGCCCGGTCGCGTCCTGGGGACGTATCGCCCGGTCGTGCCGGGCTCGCCCCTCGGCCGGGCGGCGGTACCGCGCCGTCAGCGCGGTACCGACTGGGATTCCAGGGCGGCGAGAAGCCAGTCGTGCGCGGTTCCCGGCGTCGGCTCGGGGCGGCCGCCCGGCGGGCTGACCAGCTCGGCCGTCAGCTCCCAGTACCGGTCGATGCGCGGATCGGCCGCGAGCCGCTGTGCGAGGGCCCGGCGGAAGTCCGGGGTGTCGGCGGTGTTCCGGGCGCTCGCGTACGCGTCCACGAACCCGTCCAGCGCATCCCCCGGGCCCGGCCCCCGGTCCTGGCGCATCTCGATGCCCGCCAGGTCGTACGCCTCGGCCAGGCCCGCGTACAGCACGGCCGACGCACGGGCCCCCGCGGTCCGGTGCGCGTGGGGCTGGGTCGGCTCGTCCCCGTCGCAGGGGCCGGTCACCATGGCGCACAGCCCGGCGAACGCGAGCACCTGGCCGGGCTCGGGGTCATCCGGCGGCTGAGGGACCGCTACCTCCAGGAAGGCGGTGACAGCCCCTGCGGGCATCCTCGGCGGCAGCCAGCCGCGCCAGAACCGGGCCAGCGGCGCGGTGCTCGGCGGTGCGGCCACCGTGCCGATCAGACGCAGCCGGCCCGCGCGTTCGGCCGCCGGGCTCTCCTGTACGGAGCGGAGTGCCGCCTCTCTCCAACGCAGCGCCCTCAGCTGCGAGCCGAGTGTGCGCAGCTGTCCCGCGACGGCGTCCTCCAGGGCGCCGCCCGCACGACCAGCGGTGTCGTCCTCGTCCAGGATGCGGCGCACCGTGGGGACGGGCAGGTCCATGGTGCGCAGGGAGCGGATCATCCGCAGCCGCTCGAGGGAGTCGGGGCCGTACCTGCGGTGACCGCCCGCGCTGCGGGAGGCCTCGGGCAGCAGACCGTTGTCGGAGTAGAAACGGACCGTCTTGACGGTCACTCCCGCCCGTTCGGCGAGCTCGCCGATGCCGCACAGCCCGTCGTACGACTGGAACACTTGAACCTCCCTCAGGGGGAGTTCCTACGGTACTCGCGAGAGGGCCGGAGCCGCCCGGTCCGTGGGCGACGACGGCGACGGCGACGACGTGTCGAGGAGAGACCATGACCACGTTCATCCTGGTGTCCGGCGTGTTCACAGGACCGCATGTGTGGGACGGCACGGCCGCTCGGCTGACGTCCGCGGGTGCCGAGGTCCGTGCGGTGGCTCTGACCGGGCTCGGCGGTGCCGGTCCTTCCGTCGGCACAGAGGCCGATCTGGAGACGCACATCGCGGATGTCGTCGCCGTGATCGACTCGGTGGGACAGGGGGCCGGCGGGCAGATCGTACTGGTCGGTCACGACTACGGGATCCATCCGGTGGTGGGCGCCGCCGACCGGCGGGCGGAGGCGGTCGCCCGGATCGTGTATCTGGACTCGGGGCTGCCCCAGGACGGTGTCCCCGCTCTGGCCGCCGTGCCGGACCCGGGTGTGCGCGACGAGGTGCTGCGGGCCGCCGCGGAAGGGACGCCGGGGACGGGCTCGGTGCTGCCTGCTCCGGGACGGGACGGGTGGCAGCTCTGGGGCAGCACCGCCGATGTGCCCGACGCGGCGCTCGACCGGCTCACCGCCCTCGCCTCACCGCAGCCCCTGGCCACGCTGCTGCAGCCCCTGAGGCTGACCGGCGCCGCGGCCGCCCTGCCCATGGCCGGAGTGCTGTGCGCGGGCAACGGAGCGAGCATCGCCATGGTCCAGGCCCAGGTGAATCTCGGTGAACCCGGCCTCCAGCCGCTCACCGACCCCCGGGTGACGTTCTTCGAACTGCCCACAGGGCACTGGCCGATGCTGTCCGGCACCACCGCGCTGGCGGTGACACTGCTGAAAGCAGCGGCGGGCGAAGGGCACCGTCTGACCCCGGTGGACGCCGCCCGGCCGGCGCCACACCTGCGGCCGTTCCTGCTGGACATGCCCGAGGTGCCGTGCGAGCGGACGGACACCATGGACCTGTACCTGCCGCAGGACGTCCATGGACCCCGCCCCGCGGTGGTGTTCGTCCACGGCGGCCCCGTGCCGCCGGGAGCCCGCCCCACCCCCCGTGACTGGCCGACCCTTACGGGATACGCCCGTTACGCCGCGGACCACGGTGTCGTGGGGGTGACCCTTGACCACCGTCTGCACGCGCTGACCGACTACGAGCGGGCAGCCGACGATGTGGCCGACACGGTACGACGGGTCAGGGCCGATCCACGGGTGGACGCGGACCGGGTCGCTCTGTGGTTCTTCTCCGGCAGCGGCCCGCTCACCGCTGACTGGCTGGCGAAGCCCCCGGCGTGGCTGCGTTGTCTGGCGGCCGACTACCCCATCATGGCTCCCCTGCCGAACTGGGGGCGGTTCGACAGCCGGTTCCATCCCGCGGACGCGGTCACCGGGGCGGGATCCCTGCCGCTCGTCCTGGTACGGGCCGGGCTGGAGGCGAACGAGATCGCGGCCACCGTCGAGGAGTTCCTGGCGGCCGCACGGCGGTGCGGTGCGAACATCGAGGTGGTCGACGTGCCGGACGGTCACCACGGGTTCGAGACGATCGACCGGACCGACGCGTCACGCGACGCGGTACACCGTGCGATGGGCACGCTTCTGCGGCATCTGACGGCCTGAGCAGCACCGTGCCGCCCGAGCCGATCACGCGCAGACGGGTCACACGAAGAGGCACTCCCCGTGGCGGCTCCTGGCTTCGGCGCCCGTAACGTGATCGGGTTGACAATCTGTCAGCCGTAGGGGACGACGGCGTCCGAGCCGAGGGACAGCGATGACGAACGGACCGCACCCGCCGCTGTCCGATGCCCTGGTCCTGGGTGGCGGCGCCGCCGGACTCTGCCTGGCCCACTGGCTCACCAGGACCGGTACGGGGGTGACCCTGGTCGAGGCCCCCCACGGACCGCTGCGCCCGGCCGAGCGCACCTGGTGCTACTGGGAGGCGGGTACCGGCGAGTTCGACGAGGCTGTCGTCGCCTCCTGGGAGCGGCTGCGGGTGCGGGGCCCGGACGGCGCGGTCATCGAGTCGGGGCCGGCGCCCCTGCACTACCGCATGGTGCGCTCAGCCGCCTTCGAACGGCTGGTTCTCTCAGGGCTGTCCGCCTCCCCGACGGCCCGCGTCCTGCGTGCCACGGCCCACGAGGTGCGCGACGCACCGTACGGCGCGGAAGTGCGCTGTACGACGGCCGGCGGCCGTCCGCTCACCCTGCGCGGCAGACACGTCTTCGACTCACGGCCCGTGCGTGTCGTACCACCGCACCACACGCTGCTGCTTCAGCACTTCAGGGGCTGGTACGTGCGCACCGCCGTCCCCCGCTTCGAGCCCGGCGTCGCGGACCTCATGGACTTCCGGGTCCCGCAGCCCCGTCATGGGCTGGCGTTCGGCTATGTTCTGCCGCTCGCACCGGACCGGGCGCTGGTGGAGTACACCGAGTTCTCCCGTGCCCCGCTCACGACAGACGCGTACGAGGCCGCCCTGCGGCAGTACACCGAGGGCGTCCTACGGCTCGGCCGGTTCACCGTGGAGTCGGCCGAGCAGGGTGTCATCCCGATGACCGACGCGCGCTTCGCCCGCCGGACGGGCCGCGCCGTCTTCCGTATCGGGGCCGCCGGAGGCGCCACCCGGCCGGCGACCGGCTACACCTTCGCCGCTGTGCAGCGTCAGAGCCGGGCCATCGCCACCGCGCTGCACCGCGGGTCGCCGGGCGTGGTGCCCCCGCCGCACGGACGCAGGGCGCTCGCCATGGACGCCGTGCTGCTCCGTGCTCTCGACACGGGGCGTGTGGACGGGCCGCGCTTCTTCACCGATCTCTTCCGCCGCGTCCCCATGGAGCGGCTGCTGCGTTTCCTCGACGGCGGGAGCACGCCGTGGGAGGAGTTCGGGATCGGTCTGCGTACGCCCGTGGGTCCGATGCTCCGCACAGCGGCCGAACTCCCCTTCCTCCCCCGCCGGGCCGGCGGCCTGACAGAAGAGAGCCTGTGATGATCCGGCGTCCCGACCCCGCCAGGCACGGACGCGACCGCCGGGCCGAGGTGCTCCTGCCACGGGCGGGGCGCGAGCGCTTCACCGGCGATGCCCCTTCGGCCGCGGTGATCGGCGGTGGCATCGCGGGCCTCGCCGCGGCGACCGGGCTCGCCGAACGCGGGGTCCGCGTGACGCTGTACGAACAGGGCGACGCCCTCGGTGGCCGCCTCGCCGGCAGGCCCGTCCGTCTCGCCGACGGGTCAGGGGCGACGATGAGCCGCGGCTTCCACGCGTTCTTCCGCCAGTACTACAACCTGCGCGGACTGCTGCGCCGTACGGACCCCGGGCTCGCGGCGCTGACTCCGCTGCCGGACTATCCGCTGCGGCACCGCGACGGCATGGCGGACAGTTTCGCCCGGGTGCCGAGGACCCCGCCGTGGAGTGCCCTCGGATTCGTGGCGCTCAGCCCTTCGTTCGGCTGGCGCGACCTCGCTTCGATGAACCCCCGTGAGGCGCTGCCGCTGCTCGACGTGCGGGTGCCCGAGGTGTACGAGCGGTTCGACGGGGTCAGCGCCGCCGACATCCTGCACCGGATCAACTTCCCCGCAGCGGCCCACCATCTGGCCTTCGAGGTGTTCTCCCGCAGCTTCTTCGCCGACCCGCGCGAGCTGTCCGCCGCCGAGCTGCTGCTGATGTTCCACATCTACTTCCTGGGTTCGTCGGAGGGGCTCCTCTTCGACGTGCCGCGCGAGCCGTTTCCCCAGGCCCTCTGGGAGCCCCTGGCCGGCTATCTGCGGCACCTGGGCGCCGAGGTGCGCACCGGTACCCCGGTCCGGCGCGTCCGCCCGGACTCCGACGGAGAGCTGGTCGTGCAGACCGACGGGGCCGACGACCATCACGATGCCGTGGTCCTCGCCCTGGACACCCACGGTCTGCGCCAGGTCGTGGGCGCCTCGGGCCGGTTGGGGTCCGCCTCGTGGCGCGCGGACATCGCGGCCCTGCGCACGGCGCCACCGTTCCTGGTGTCCCGGCTGTGGCTCGACCGACCCGTACGCGCGGACCGTGCGGGGTTTCTCGGCACCAGTGGTTTCGACGGTCTCGACAACGTCAGTGTGCTGGACCGCTGGGAGGGCGAGTCGGCCCGCTGGGCCGCGCGGACGGGAGGCTCCGTCGTCGAACTGCACGCCTACGCCGTCGACGGGGCAGCCGAGCCGAAGGAGGTCCAGCGCCGGATGCTCGACCGGCTGCACGAGGTCTACCCCGAGACGACGGACGCCCGGATCGTCGACGCCCGTCACGAGTGGCGCGCCGACTGTCCTGCCTTCCCCGTGGGCGGCTACCACCGTCGGCCCCCCGTGCGCACGCCTCACCCTCGCGTCGTGCTGGCGGGTGACCTGGTCCGCACCGGCCTCCCCGTCGCGCTGATGGAGCGCGCGGCGACCTCGGGCTTCCTGGCCGCCAACGCGCTCCTCGCCGACTGGGGGATCCGGGGGCAGGTGCTCTGGACCGTTCCGCGCGCCGGGCGCTCCCGTGTGCTGCGCGCCCTCGCAGGCGGGGCCGCCCTGCGCTGATGTTCAGCCGGGGAAGCGCCCGGTGCTCCGCAGCCACCAGCGACGCTCGGCGTACGCCAGGTCGTCGCGCCAGAGCCGGCCCGCCGTCCGGCGCATCAGGGGGCGCAGGGCGGGCGCGACGAGACGGGCCAGGGCGAATCCCCGCCGGTCCGATGCCGCGACGACGGCCTCGACGACGGCGGTCGTCGGGGCGCTCGCACCGGGCCTGGTGAGCGGCGTCGCGTGGGTCTCCACCACCGATCCGGCGCCCTCACCGTCGGTGATGCGCATGACCACCGTGCGCGGGCCAGGCGCGGTGAACACCGCACGCACCGGCACCACGAGTCGGCCGGCGACCTTGAAGGAGACATCGACGGCGAACGCGTCGTCCTCGCCGTCCCGCGGGGTGCCCGTCACCGTCAGGCCGACGAACGCGTACGGGTGGAACCAGGAGCCGTGCCAGGGGTCGAGCCGGTTGGCGACCACGTCCTCCGGTTCGCACCGGCCCACGGCCGTGAACACGGCGTCCACCGCGTCGCCCCGCACGGGCCTCTCCGTGGCGGCCGGGCGCTCCAGCGGGCTCTCGCCCCCTGCCCGGTCCAGCCTGACCCAGACCAGCACCCCGTCGTCGTACACCGGGTACGGTTCCCACCCGGCGAACGGACCGCCGTCCAGGGCCAGTCCGTGCCAGTGGCACAGGAGCGTCCCGCACACCACCCGGCTGTCGCGCAGCGGGGCTCCCAGGTGTGGGCACTCCCCCGGTCCCGCGCGCAGGGATCCGTCGTCGGAGCGCCACAGGACGACTTCCACCCCGGCGACGGTCCGGCCGTAGGGGCGTTCCCGTACGCCGATGTCCCGGGAGGCGCCGACGACGTACCAGTTGCCCGACGGCCTGGCGGCCGACCGCTTCAGCGCTTCGGCGATCACGGTGGGCTGCGCCTCGCGCCAGGTCGGCGCCTGCCGTTCCCAGCGGGGGGCTCGCCGCACCCGCAGGGGTGATGTCCACGTCCTCGTCGAGCGCCGTCCGTTCATCGCGGTGTGCCCTTCGCTCCGGCGACCGCCTCCTGTGTCGACGCGGGCGGCCGGGTCCGCATCCGTGCTCCCAGGATCCGTACGAGTCCGCCGGCGGCGGTGACGGCGCGCCGTCGGCGCGGCACCACGGAGCGCCGGTGCAGCACCCGGTAGCCGTCGGCGGCGATCGTGTCGAGGATCGCCCGGTACAGGACGAACGCCGTACGGATGCACGGCCGTACCCGTGGTTCCAGCAGGGCGATGCCCGGCTCCGCCTCGCGGTACACGGTCCGCACGAGCCGGTCGGCGTCGGCGAAGGCCGCCAGGAGACGCGGGTCGTGCCGTCCGGTGCGGCGGCTCCATTCGAGCAGGGAGCGGTCGACGCCATGGGCTCCGAGCAGGTCGGCGGGCAGGTAGACGCGCCCCCGGTCCAGGTCCTCGCCCACGTCGCGCAGGAAGTTGGTGAGCTGGAACGCCACGCCGAGCGCGGCGGCGTGCGGTGCCGCCTCCTCGCGGGCCACGACCGTCCCGAGTACGGGCAGCATCTGGAGCCCGATCACCGCTGCCGAACCGTGCATGTAGACCCGCAGATCCGCGTACGTCGGATAGTCGGTGACCGTCAGGTCGCTGCGCATGGACGCCAGGAAGTCGGCGAACAGGCTGTGGTCGATGGCATAGCGCTCCGCGGTGTCGGCGACGGCCCTGACCACCGGCTCCTCGGCGTCTCCCGTACGCAGGCCATGGGCCAGGTCGCTCTCCAGCAGACGCAGCAGACGGTCGCGTTCCGCGGGGGGCTGCCTGCGGTCCAGGTCGTCCACGATGTCGTCCGCCCACCGGGCGAAGCCGTAGAGCGCGTGCACGGCGCAGCGTCGTTCGACCGGGAGCAGCCGCGTGGCGAGGAAGTACGTGCGGCCGTGCTGCGCGTTCAGCTGTCGGCACCGGGCGTAGGCGGCGCGCAGAACGGGCCCGGTGATCCCGGCTGCGTCCAGCTCACGGGTGTTCATCGGCTGTGCCCTTCGAGGACGGGGGTACGGCGGTGCGCGCCTGTCGCGCCCGGACTGCCTGTGATGCGGGCGGCGGCGAGCTTGCCGCTCACGAGTACGGTCGGGACGCCCACCCCTGGTGTGGTTCCGCATCCGGCGAGGACGACGTTGTCGTATCCGCGGACGAGGTTGCGTGGCCGGAAGGGACCGGTCTGCGCGAAGGTGTGGGACACGGAGAACGGAGTGCCGGCCGCGTGGCCGTCGGCCGTCCAGTCCACCGGGGTGACCAGCAGCTCCCGGTCGACGGATGCCTCGAATCCGTCGAGCCCCCGGCGCTCCAGCTCGGCCAGCAGCCGGTCGCGGTAGCGCGGGCCGAGACCGCGCCAGGTGCCCGCCGATGGGCCGGTCGCGGTGTTGGGGCACGGGGCGAGTACGTAGTGCAGGTGTCTGCCTTCGGGGGCCAGCGTCGGATCGTGGGTCGTCGGCCGGGTGATCAGCAGTGAGGGGTCGCTCATGACTCGGCCTGTCCGGGTGAGTTCGTCGAAGGTGCGTTCCCAGGCGGCGCCGAAGGAGAGGGTGTGGTGCGCGAGGTCGGGCCAGGTGCGGTCCGTGCCGGCGTGCAGGACTACGGCCGACGGCGCGTGCCGCAGTCGCACGGGACGTCGCGGTGCCCGGCCCAGGAGCCGGTGGGCGACGGGCAGATCCGGTGTCAGGACGACCGCGTCGCAGGCGATGCGCTCCCCCGAAGCCAGCCGGACGGCTCGCACCCGCCCGGCGGTGGTCTCGAGCCGGGTCGCCTCGGCCGACCAGCGGAACTCTCCTCCGGCGTCGGCCGCCGCGTCCGCCATGGCCCGGGGCAGCGCGTACATGCCGCCCTTCGGGAACCAGACGCCCGCGACCGTGTCCATGTAGGCGATGACGGCGTAGGCGGCGAGCGCACGGGCCGGGGCGACTCCCGCGTACAGCGACTGGAAGGAGAACACCCGGCGCAGCCGCGGGTCGGACAGGAATCTGCCGATCTGCGGGTCGAGCCGGCCGAAGCCGCCCAGGGCCGCCAGCCGGGCGAGGTCGGGGTGCACGAGCTGGAAGGGCGAGTCGAAGTTGGTGTCGATGAAGCGGCGCATCTGCGCCCGGTACATCCGCTCCAGCCAGTGGCGCAGCCGCCGGTACCCCTCGGCCTCCGTGGCCCCGGCGAACCGGCGGACCTCGGCCTCCATGACGTCGCCGTCCGTGTGTACGTCCAGCCGGCTGCCGTCCGCGAAGCGGGCACGGTAGGCCGGGTGCAGGCCGACCAGCTCCACCCGCCGGTAAAGGCTGTCGCCGACGGCGGCGAAGGCCTCGTCGGCCAGGTGGGGCATGGTCAGGACCGTCGGCCCCGTGTCCACGCGGTAGCCGCCGAGTTCCAGCCGCCCCGCACGGCCTCCGGGTGCGGCGTCCCGCTCGACGACGGTCACCCGGCGGCCCGCGCCGAGCAGATGGAGGGTGGCGGCGAGGCCGGACAGGCCGGCGCCGACCACCACCACGTGGTCCGTGGGGCCGGACACGGTCCTCATGCGCGCTCCTCGTTCCGGGCGGTGACCACGGCGCAGGGCCGTTGATCCCCCTATGCCTGCCCGGCGACCTGCCTGGTCGGAGCGGAGTTCACCCGGACGGCGGACAGATGCCCCGCACGGTCAGGGCGAGCAGCCGGTCCGCCTCGGCGGCGGGGTCGGGGTGGTGCTCCGTGGCCAGCGCGATGCCCGTGACGAGTGTGATCAGGTCGGTGATGGTCACGTCCGGTGCCACCACGCCGGCCTCGGCGGCGCGCCGCAGCAGGGGGGCGGCCGCGCCGGTCAGCTTGGCCGAGCAGGCGTTCACATAGTCCGGGCCCTCCGTCTCCGCGTGGGTCAGCGTGTCGGCCAGGCCTCGTGCCGAGGTGGCGTAGGAGGTGAGCGCGCTCAGCCAGTCGAGGAGGGCGGACCTGGCGTCGGGGGCGTCGGCCAGCTCATCGGCACGGGTGCGCAGGGCCTCGATCCGCTCGCTGAACACGGCTTGGAGCAGGGCGCCCCGGTTGGGGAAGTGCCGGCGCACGGTGGCCGATCCGACTCCGGCGACCCGGGCGATCTGCTCCAGGGATGCCTCGGCGCCGTGCGCGGCGACCTCCTCCTCGGCCACGGCGAGGATGCGCGCGTAGTTGCGCCGGGCGTCCGCACGCTGGGCGGTCATCTGTCATCTCCTGGGCTTGCTAAGTGGCGGGGCCCTCCGTATCGTAACCGAACATAAGCGGCGGGCCCCGCCGCTTATCAGAGCGACACCTGCCCGAGGAACACCATGACTTCAGATTCCAAGCCTGTCCTGGTCGTCGGCTCCACCGGCCAGCAGGGCGGCGCCACCGCCCGGGCCCTGCTCGCGAAGGGGGTGCCGGTCCGGGCGCTGGTCCGTGACCCGGCCGGCGCCCGGGCGAAGGCCGTCGAGGCGCTCGGCGCCGAGCTGGTCGCCGGCGACCTGGACGACCGTGACTCCCTGACCCGGGCCGCCGAAGGAGCCCGAGCCGTCTTCTCCGTCCAGATGCCCGATCTGGACGGCCGCGGCTTCGAAGGCGAGCTCGACCAGGCCATCCGCCTGATCGAGAGCGCACGGGCCGCCGGCGTGCCTCAGTTCGTCCACACATCCGTCTCGGGCGCCGGGCAGCACACCAGCTGGGTCAAGGACCGCTGGAGCTGGATGGAGCCCTACTACACCGCGAAGGCCGGGGTCCAGGACCGGGTACGCGAGGCGGGCTTCACGCACTGGACGCTCATCAAGCCCGGCTACTTCATGGAGAACCTTCTCCCCTCCAAGGAGATCGTGTTTCCCCGCGGGGTGGAGGGCGGCCTGGTGACCCTGCTGAAGCCCACGACCCGGCTGTCCCTCGTCGCCGTCGACGACATCGGCAGGGCGGCGGCCGCCGCCGTCGCCGCACCGGAGCGTTTCCACGAGGTCGAGCTGGAGCTGGCGAGCGACTGCCTGCCCATGACGGACATCGCCGCGGTCCTCTCGCGCCGTCTCGGTGTCGAGCTGACAGCTCCCGACATGACAGCGGAGGAGGCGACCGCCGCGGGGATGCCCGACATGGGCTTCGGCCAGTCGGGCATGAACGAGCACCCCCAGCCCGCCCGCCCGGAATTCGCGCGGGAGCTCGGCATCCCCCTCACCTCCTTCGACGAGTGGGCCGAGGCCCACCTGCGGCCGGCCTCGTCCTGAGGCCTGTCCGGCGCCGGTGGCGCTCCGTCAGGCGGGCCGCAGGTCGAACCAGTCGAAGGCCGGGGCGCCACGGGTCGCGTACATGCCGACCACCCGGCCGGTGAAACCCCCCGCGACCTCGGTGGTGAGGTAGCGCCCGTCGAGTTCGGCGAGTACCTCGAAGTCCCCGTCGGCAGTCTCGTACCCCATGCGCAGGGTGTCGGGGCCGCCGACCCGGAGGCCGGAGGCCTCCACGGTGCCGTCACCCTCGGGACGCACGACGACGGTGGGCGGCAGTACATCTGTTGTGGTCACATCGATCCGCAGGACCAAGGGGCCGGTGGGTACCGTCCGTTCGGCCACGGTCCGACGCAACGGACCTATGCGCGCGACCGCACGCACCCTGCCGCCCTCGGCCTCCACCTCGTAGTGGTGGGCCTCGTCGAGCCGTACGGCCATCCCGCCCCTGCCTCCTTCACCAGGGTCGGCCAGCACCCGCGCGCTGCAGTCCGGATCACGCTGGCGCCTCCCGACGAACAGGGCGCCCGGCCGGTCCAGGCTGTCCGCGCGGGCGTGCAGCACCAGATGTCCGGGGCGCTCGTCGAGGCGTACGGCGCCCGGGTCCTGCCTGCGTGGCGACACCCAGCAGGGCGCGAGTACCGCGGAGTCGAAGTCGTCCCGGTACGGCTCCTCGGGCCAGGGGCGCGGGGGCAGCGCCGGAGCCTCGGCACGCAGCTCCAGCGGGCCGGGCAGGGGCCACTCGTCCACCCAGCGCACCGGCGCCAGGAACGTCTCCCGGCCCAGGCCGTGGTATCCGGGCGTGTCACCACGGGGCCTGGTGCCCAGCAGGACCATCCACCATGTTCCGTCGTGGGCCTCCACCAGATCCCCGTGACCGGTGTTCTGCACGGGGTGGCCTGTACTGCGGTGGGACAGCACGGGGTTGTCCGGGTGTGGTTCGAAGGGACCCGGCAGCGTCCGCGCCCTGGCCACCGACATCGCGTGCCCGCGTTCCGTCCCGCCCTCCGACAGGAGCAGATACCACCAGTCGCCGATCCGGTAGAGGTGCGGCCCCTCGGGATACTGGAGCCCGCTCCCCGACCACATGTCCACCGGCTCACCGAGCAGTTCACCCGTCTCCGGCTCGATGCGCACCCCACGGATGCCGTCGTGGGAGAACACGCACCAGCAGTTGCCCTCGTCGTCCCAGGCCAGATCGGGGTCGATGCCCGGGATGCCGACCGGCACGGGCTCCGACCACGGGCCTGCGGGGTCCTCTGCGGTCGCCAGGACGGTGCCCGCGCCTGCCACCACGGTCGTGATCATCCAGAAACGGCCGTCATGGTGGCGCAGCGTGGGCGCGTACACCCCGCAGGAGGACGGAGCCGTGTCGGCCAGCGCCAACCGCGAAGGGCGGTCAAGGGCATGTCCGATCAGCCGCCAGTGCACGAGATCCCTGCTGTGCCACAGCGGGACCCCGGGGACGTACTCGAAGCTGGACGTCGCCACGTAGTAGTCCTCGCCCACGCGGCAGACACTCGGATCCGGACTGAAGCCGGGTATCACGGGATTGTCGAAGAGCACCTGGACCGTCCTCGGGTCAGGCCCCGAGTCGCAGGGCATGATCGTTGAAGCGCTTCGAAGATGGCAGTCGTGCAGGTGGGTGTCAAGCGAGCGGGGCGGACCTTCGACAACCTGTGCGGGCGTGTGAGTTGGCCGTATTGAAGCGCTTCGACTCACCCTTGGCTCGGAGGAGAGTGGGTTCCTGCGGGTCCACAACCATGTGCGCGACCGTCGGGGTGGGGAGCAGACTGCGGGCATGGACCAAGAAGCTGTCGGATCTTCCGGTGTGAACCCTTCGGCGCGGTGGAACCGCGTGCTCGGGTTCCCGCCGGACGCCCGCCTGTTGATCGTCAACTGCGACGACTTCGGCATGTATCCCGCGATCAACACCGCGGTGATCGAATCGATCGAGCAGGGGATCGCGGGGTCGTGCAGCCTCATGACCGTGTGTCCAGCGGCGCAGGACGCCGTACGGCTGCTGCGGCGACGGCCGGACGTCCCGTTCGGGATCCATCTCACCCTGGTGTGTGAGATGCCCGGGCACCCGTGGGGTCCCCTGGCCGCGAAGGACAAGGTGCCCTCGCTGCTCGACCCCGCGGGCAACTTCTTCGCGCCGACGCCGGCAGGACGGACCGCCCTACTCGGCCGTGCCCGGCCCGACGAGGTCGAGACCGAGTTCCGCGCGCAGCTGGACGCCGTGACCGAGAAGGGGCTCACGCCCACCCATCTGGACTTCCACTGCCTGGCCGACGGAGGCCGCGACGACATCCTGGACCTGACCGTGGAACTGGCCCGGGAGTACGGCCTCGCCGTCCGCGTATGGCTGGAGCCGGGCCTTCGGGCGATGCGGCGGCGGGGGCTGCCCGTCGTCGACCACGACTTCCTGGACAGCTTCTCCCTGGCGACCGAGGACAAGGCGGCACGGTATGCCCGACTGCTCCAGGCGCTGCCGATCGGTCTCAGCGAATGGGCCGTGCATCCCGGTCTCGGCGACCGTGAGGCGACAACCGTCGACAGCGGATGGCGGGTGCGCCGTGCCGACCACGACTTCCTCACGTCACCCGAGGCCCGTGAGGCCGTGGAACGGGAGGGCATCACGGTGATCGACCACCGGGCCCTTCAGCGTGTCTGGGCACGCGACGCCGGGGCCACCGTGGGCCGCCGCCCCGGCCATCCGCATGCTGGACCTGGCGCACCGGACGCCCGGACGGACCCGTAGGCTGGCGGGTGCAGCTGGTTCGCCCCGTCCGCCAGACGGGATGCGTCGCAAGAGGGAACCCGGTGGAATTCCGGGACTGCCCCGCAGCGGTGAGCGGGAACGACCGCCGTCATACGCACTGGGTCCGACGTACCGGGCCTGGGAAGCGACGGCCATTAGGTGTCCTCCTTGAGGGCGTGCCCGCGAGTCCGAAGACCTGCCATCTGCCCGCGCGCGGACGAACCGTGCGCGGACCATCCCGGTGACCTCGTGGGCGGGTCGGCGTACATACCAGGCGGATCACCGCGTCGTCCGGCGCGCCTCCCGTCCGGTACGTCACCCCTTCGCGCTCTCGTCCCGTCTCCGGGATCTCAGGGATTCATCTCGCGAAGGAGATCTCCGTGACCACCGAGCACCCGACCGCGGCAGCGCGGTCCACCGTGTACGGCTACCCCCGGCAGGGACAGAACCGGGAACTGAAGAAGGCCGTCGAGGGCTACTGGAAGGGACGGGTCACCGCGGACGCCCTCCGCGCCACCGCGGCGGAGCTACGTCGTACCACCTGGCAGCAGCTGGGCGCCGACGGTATCGACGAGGTCCCGACCGGGGACTTCTCGTACTACGACCATGTGCTGGACACCACCGTCATGGTCGGTGCCGTCCCCGCACGCCATCGCGAGGCGGTCGCAGCCGACCCGCTCGACGGCTACTTCGCGATGGCGCGTGGCACGCAGGACGTCGCACCACTGGAGATGACCAAGTGGTTCGACACCAACTACCACTATCTGGTCCCGGAGCTGGGCCCGGACACGGTCTTCACGGCGAACTCGGCCAAGCAGGTGGCCGAGCTCAAGGAGGCGGTAGCCCTGGGGGCCACCGCCAGGCCGGTCCTGGTGGGTCCGGTGACGTATCTGCTCCTGGCCAAGCCCGCCCCGGGTGTCGCCGCGGACTTCGACACGCTCACGCTCCTGGACCGCCTGCTGCCGGTGTACGCCGAGGTGCTCGGCGACCTGCGTGCGGCCGGCGCCGAGTGGGTGCAGCTCGACGAGCCCGCACTCGTCCAGGACCGCGGCCAGGCCGAACTGGCCGCCGTCGAGCGCGCCTACCAGCTGCTGGGCACGCTCGCCGACCGGCCCAAGCTGCTGGTCGCCTCCTACTTCGGCCGGCTGGGCGAAGCCCTTCCCGTCCTCGCCAAGGCACCGGTGGACGGGCTCGCGCTGGACTTCACCGAGGCCGCCGCCGCGAATCTGGACGCTCTGGCCGCGGTCGGCGGGCTTCCCGGCAAGCGCCTGGTCGCGGGGGTCGTCAACGGGCGCAACATCTGGATCAACGACCTGGAGAAGTCGCTCTCCACGCTCGGCACCCTGCTCGGGCTCGCCGGACGCGTCGACGTGGCGCCCTCCTGCTCCCTGCTGCACGTCCCCCTGGACACCACGGCCGAACGCGACATCGACCCGCAGCTCCTGCGCTGGCTGGCCTTCGCCCGGCAGAAGACCGCCGAAGTCGTGACTCTGGCCCGGGGAATCACCCGGGGCACCGGCGCCATCACCGCCGAACTCGCCGCCAACCGGGCCGACCTTGCCTCCCGCACGCACTCCCCGGTCACCCGGGACCCCGCTGTCCGCACCAGGACAGCCGCGGTGACCGAGGGCGACGCCCGCCGCTCGCAGCCGTACAGCGAACGGGCCTCTGCCCAGCGTGCGCACCTCGGGCTGCCCCTGCTGCCGACGACCACCATCGGCTCGTTCCCGCAGACGGACGAACTGCGCACCGCCCGGGCCGACCTGCGCGCCGGACGTATCGACGCGGCCGGGTACGAGGAGCGCATCAAGGCCGAGATCCAGGAGGTCATCTCCTTCCAGGAGGAGACCGGGCTGGACGTCCTGGTGCACGGCGAGGCCGAACGCAATGACATGGTGCAGTACTTCGCGGAGCGGCTGACCGGGTACCTCGCCACCCAGCACGGCTGGGTCCAGTCCTACGGCACCCGCTATGTCCGTCCTCCGGTACTGGCGGGCGACATCTCCCGCCCCGAGCCGATGACGGTGGGCTGGACGACGTATGC
Organism: Streptomyces sp. NBC_01012; assembly: GCF_045162755.1. Classification (NCBI taxonomy): domain Bacteria; kingdom Bacillati; phylum Actinomycetota; class Actinomycetes; order Kitasatosporales; family Streptomycetaceae; genus Streptomyces; species Streptomyces sp. NBC_01012. Next base: position 239,467 of record NZ_CP108688.1, read on the forward strand.
CCAGTCGCTCACCGACCGTCCGGTCAAGGGCATGCTCACCGGGCCTGTCACCATGCTCGCCTGGTCCTTCGTCCGCGACGACCAGCCTCTCGGGGACACCGCCCGCCAGGTCGCGCTCGCTCTCCGGGACGAGGTGAACGATCTGGAGGCCGCGGGGACTTCGGTCATCCAGGTGGACGAGCCCGCACTGCGCGAGACACTGCCGCTGCGCGCCGCCGACCACCAGGAGTATCTCGCCTGGGCGACGGAGTCGTTCCGGCTCACCACCGGCGGGGTGCGACCGGACACCCAGATCCACACCCATATGTGCTATGCCGAGTTCGGTGACATCGTCCAGGCCATCGACGACCTCGACGCCGACGTCATCAGCCTGGAGGCCGCACGCTCCCACATGCAGGTCGCCCACGAGCTGGCGGACCACGGATACCCGCGTGAAGCGGGACCCGGCGTGTACGACATCCACTCGCCCCGTGTTCCGAGCGCCGATGAGGCCGCCGAGCTGCTGCGCACCGGACTGAAGGCGATCCCGGCCGGCCGGCTGTGGGTCAATCCGGACTGCGGGCTCAAGACCCGTGGCTGGCCGGAGACCCGCGTCTCGCTGGAGAACCTCGTGTCCGCGGCCCGTACGGTCCGCGGCGAGCTGCCGGCGTCCTGACCCTCAGGGCCGGCTCGGGGCGCCCCCGTGGCCCCCGGGCCGGTCCCACCAGGTCATATCCCCAGGCCACTGATTACCTGTTTCAACCTGTTTGCGGTGGTTGGTGTCGGGTACCCCACAGAGAGGGCGGAATGCAGCGTTCCGCTGCGGGGCCGTAAGGATCCACGGGCTGAGCCGTCACCCGTGGCCACCGGTGCCGCCGACCCGAACACCGACGAGAAGGAGTCATCCGTGTCCTCGGTACCCGCCATCACGCTCAACAACGGTGTGGAGATCCCCCAGCTCGGCTTCGGGACCTTCCAGATCCCGCCGGAAGAGACCCGCGAAACCACCCTGGCGGCCCTGGAGACCGGCTACCGGCACATCGACACGGCGCAGATGTACGGCAACGAACAGGAGGTCGGCCAGGCGGTCCGTGACTCGGGCCTCGACCGTTCCGACGTCTTCGTCACCAGCAAGCTGGACAACGACGCCCATCCGTACGACGACGCCCTCAAGGCGTTCGAGCGCACCATGGAGAGGCTCCAGCTCGGCCATCTCGACCTCTTCCTCATCCACTGGCCGCTGCCCGACAAGGGCGACTTCGTGGAGACCTGGAAGGCGCTGGAGGAGATCTACCGCTCAGGCCGTGTCAAGGCCATCGGCGTATCGAACTTCCAGCCGCACCACCTGCGCCGGCTGCTGGACGGCGGCACCGTGGTGCCCGCCGTCAACCAGATCGAGGTGCATCCCTACCTCACCCAGGACACCGTCAGGTCCTTCGACGCCGAACACGGCATCGCGACGGAGGCCTGGTCGCCGATCGCACAGGGCAAGGTGCTCGACGACCCCACGCTCGCGCGTATCGCGGAGCGGGTGGGCAAGTCGACGGCGCAGGTCACACTGCGCTGGCATCTGCAGCGCGGGGACATCGTGTTCCCCAAGTCGGTGACCCTGCGGCGTATCCAGCAGAACTTCGACCTCTTCGACTTCGAGCTCACCGAAGGGGACATGGGCGAGATCAGTGCCCTGAACCGCGACGAGCGCACCGGGTTCGACCCGGACCGGTTCAACGGCTGAACGTCTCCACGCAGCGCGGGACCCGCCCCTCGGCGAGAGGCGGGTCCCGCGGCACGGAGAGCTTCAGCGTGTCACTTCAGGGCGGGCGGTGCCGAGTCCGCCGATGTGCCCCATTGCGAGGGTTCCGTGCCGACCTCGAAGGACAGGTCGCGGGTGCGGCGGATGTCCTCGGTGGTCAGATACGTCTTCCCGTACGCGTCCCCGTCCGTCCGCGCCGACTGGATGTAGCGCGCGGAGTCGGAGGTGCCCGGGGCCTTCACGGTCAGGCTGCCCTTGGGGTAGTAACGCCGGTCGAGGGTCAGGTCCACCCTTTCGAAGACGGGGGTCGACAGGCCCCAGGTGTCGGTCCCCGGCTGGACCGGGAAGATCCCGATCGAGGAGAGGACGTTCCAGGCGGACATCGTCCCCAGGTCGTCGTTCCCCGTCATCCCGGTCGGGGTGTCCGTGAAGAGCGTGAGCGCGGCGTGCACCACGTCGGTCGTCTTCCAGGGCTGACCGGTGGAGAGGTAGGTGTACGGGGCGATCAGGTCGGGTTCGTTCTGCGGGTTGTACTTGTCCGCGTTGTAGTAGTCGTACGGTCCGTTCACCCACACCTCGGCGGCGGTCTTCGCCGGGTCCTCGAGCAGCTGCTCGTAGGCGAAGAAGGAGTCGAGCCGTTCGTTGGCGGACGCGGTGCCACCGATCAGGTCGACCATGCCGGGCAGGTCCTGCGGCACGAGCCACTGGTACTGCCAGGACGTGCCCTCGTGGAAGCCCTCGCTCTCCGCCGGGTCCACGGGTCCTGTGAAGTCACCGTTCTCGTCCCGGGCCCGGAAGAAGCCGGTGGAACTGTCGAAGATCTTGCGGTAGTTCTGCGCCCGCTCCGTGTACCGCGCCGCGTCGTCCTCGTGCCCCAGTTCCTTGGCCATCTGCCCGAGCATCGCGTCGGACAGCGCGTACTCCAGGGTCGCGGAGGCACCGTGGTCGTAGTCGGAGTCACCGGGCTTCACATGGGCGCGGTCCTTGATGTACGGCGCGAAGCCGTCGGCGAGGTACTCCTTGTTGGCCTCGCGGCCCACGGGAGCGGAGTCGGCGGGAGGCACACCGTCGGCGTTCTTCTTCAGCGCGCGGTAGGCCTGTTCCTCGTACCCCTTGAGCAGCCCCTGCTGGTAGGCGTTGGTGAGGAACGGCGTGACCGGGTCACCGGTCATGATGTTCGTCTCGACCGTGCCGTAGCCCCACTTGGGCAGCCAGCCGCTGTCCTCGTCGATCTTGATGACGGAGATGGCCATGTCACGGGACTCGTGCGGTGCGAGCAGCGACAGGAGCTGGGCCTGGGTCCGGTAGGTGTCCCAGAGCGACCAGTTCTGGTAGTAGGTGAATCCCTTGGCCCGGTGGGTCTTCTGGTCCCAGCCGGTGTAGCGGCCGTCGACGTCGCTGCCGATGTTCGGCGCGAGGAAGGACCGGTAGAGCGACGAGTAGAAGGTCCGCCGCAGGGTCTCGCTGCCGCCCTGCGCCCGGACGTCGCCGAGGCGGTCCTCCCAGGCGGCCCGCGCGGCGTGCGCGACACCGTCGTACGAACGGCCGCCTTCGGCGTGGAGGTTGCGTGCGGCACCCTCGGCGTCCACGTAGGAGATCGCGGTGGTCGCCTCGACCGTGCGGTCCTTGGACGTGTCGAACCGTACGAACGCGCCGTTTCGCTCGTCGTCCGCCGATGAGGACGTGGACCCGGTGGTGACCTTGTCACCCTTCCAGGTGCCGGATGTGGTGAACGGCCGGTCGAAGCGGGTGATGGTGTAGACCGTGTACGGCTTGGTGTCCTGGCAGAAGCCGCTGCCGGTGATGGCCGTACGCACGGTGCGGTTGTCGAGGATCTCGACGTCGGTGTTCTCGGTCTTGTGCAGCGACTGGCCGGCGTTGATGAGGACGTTGGCCTTGTCCGTGGCGGGGAAGGTGTAGCGCTGCACTCCGGTGCGCTCGGTGGCGCTCAGCTCCGCCTTGATGCCCGTCTTGAGGGCGACCTCGTAGGTGCCGGGGCTCGCCTTCTCGTCGTCATGGCTGAACTCGGCCTCGTACTGCGCGTTGTCCGTCGAGGTGATGTCACCGGTCGTCGGCAGCACCGGGAGGTCACCGCCGAGGCCGCAGCCCACACCGGAGATATGGACGGTGGAGAAGCCCCTGATGTGGTTCTCCGAGTAGTCGTAGCCCGTGTTGTGCCCGGTGTCGGGCGAGAACTGCACCATGCCGAAGGGCACCGCGGCGCCCGGGTAGGTGTTGCCCTCGTTCTCGGTGCCGATGAAGGGATTGACGAGATCGGTGAGCCGGGCACGCTCGGCGTGCCGCCCTCCGTCCGCCACGGCAGGTGCGGCGACGGCGCCGCCGATGAGGGCGGCCGTGGCGGCCACCGTCCCCGCACCGCGAATCCAGTGGGTCCATCTCATGGAATGAGCGCCTCTCGACCGTAGACAACGTTGTCAGCGCACTGCGCGATCATTCTTCGCCCGGCTGCGTGTACTCGTCAAGACTCGCGACGGACCGCGAACACCCGTTCCGCGTGCGGGAGCGGGCTCCCCGTACCAAGATCGAGCGAGAACGCACGGCCTGCCTTGCGGCGGCCTGCCCGTTTCACCCCGGAGGCGACCCCGTGAGCCCGTACCGCCGCGCGACAGGGCTGCCCTCGCACGCACCGCAGAACGAGAGCGACCTGCTCCCCCGGTGGACACCGTTCGCGCCGTTGGCGATGGTGGCGCTCGCGCTGGCGGTCGACCTGCCCACGCCGGGAGCGATCAGCGGGGACGTGTTCCTGATCCTCAGCTCCATGATCGCGGCCTGTGTGTACTCGATGCGGGCCGTGGTCGCGGTCGCCGCGCTCAACAGTCTGGCCGGTCTGGTGTTCCTCTTCGCGAGGCACCTGGCGTCCGACGGTGAGCACGCCGTGGTCGACTACATCGCCCTGCTGGTCCTCGCCTGGGCGTCCGTACCGCTGTGCGGGCTACGGCTGTCGGTGCAGCGCCGGCTGGTGGGCGCCGAGCGGGTGGCGGAGAGCGCCCAGCGCGCGGTGCTGCCACCCGTACGGGCGTGGTGGGGAAACACCTGGATCGCGGTGCGCTACGAGGCCGCGTCCGCCGCCGCGTCCGTCGGGGGCGACCTGTACGCGGCGGAGCACACTCCGCACGGTGTGCGCCTGCTCATCGGGGACGTACGCGGCAAGGGCCTGCACTCCATTCCCGACGTGGCGGCCCTGGTGGGCAGCTTCCACGAAGCCGCCCACCACACCCCGACCCTCGTCGAGCTGGCCCGCCGGCTCGACGAGGCGGTGGCCCGTCACACCCAGGAGACCGCCGCGGTCAGCGATGGCGGTGACCGCGACAGGAGCGGTGCGCACTTCGATGAGCACTTCATCACGGCCGCCATCGCGCAGATCTCGGACGACGGCACGGAGGTGCGCCTGATCAGCCGCGGACACTGTCCGGCCTATCTGGTGAGCGGGACCGCCCTGCGGGTCTGGGAGCCCGAACATCCAGGGCTTCCCCTGGGGCTGGGCGAATTCGACACAGGCCCGTGGATGGAGGAGTCACGTCCCTTCGGGCCGGGGAATCTGCTCCTGCTGTGCACCGACGGGCTCCTGGAGGCCCGCGACGCCGACGGGCGTTTCTACGCACCGGACGCGGACCTGCGGGAGTCGTGGCGCCGTGGACCACAGGCCGTCGTGGACAGGCTCGCCCTGGCGGTCCACGCCCATACGGACGGCGTGCTGGCCGATGATCTGGCCCTGGTCGCCGTCACCCGTGCGGAGCACGATCCGCCGCCCCGGCGGGCGGCTCCGCCGGGGCCGTGAGAGCCGCTCCCGTCAGCGCAGCCGCGCGTAGACGATGAGGTTGTCCACGGGGTGACCGTCGGGGTCGAAGTCTCCGTCGCAGGTGATCAGGCGCAGCACCGGCTCGCCCGTGGCGCCGTAGACCTTCTTCGTGGGGAAGGCCTGCTTGCTCACGCTCTCCGTGCCGGTGACCGTGAAATGAGCCTCCTTCCCTCCCCCGTCGGACACGGCGATGTCGGCACCCTTGGCGATCTTGTGCAGGTCGTGGAAGACGGCCTTGCCGAACCGTGTGTCGTTGTGGCCGATGAGCACCGCGGCACCGGGCTGACCGGGCACGGCACCGCCCGCGTACCAGCCGGCGGTCATGCCCTTGTCGGCCGGTGGGACCTCGACCGTGCCGTCGTCGTTGAGTCCCAGCCTCAGGAGCTCACTGTCTATCCCGAGCGACGGGACGGACAGCTGTGTGGGTGCCGCTGCCTTGGGCGCGTCGGGTGACGGCGGAGCCTCCGACGACTGGGCCGCGTGCGATGCCATCCGCCCGGACGGTTCGGGCGCGTCGGCCCCGCCGCAGCCGGTGACCGGGGCGAGCAGCAGAGCGGCTGCCGCGACGGACAGGACCGTCCGACGTGACGAGTGGGGTGTAAAGGGCATGAGCACTCCGGTGCGAGGGCGGGCGAAAAGCAGGGGGAGCCTGACGGCGGATGGCGCCGCTCCCCGGCGGGGAGCGGCGCCACCGTGCGGGATATCAGCCGTTGCGCTGTGCGGCGGACCGGCGGCGCATCACGAGGACGCCGGCGCCCGCGAGCAGCACCGCGCCGGCCGCGGAACCGTACAGCGCGGTGTCGTCGGCTCCTTGGGCCGGACGCTCCCCCGCGTCGACGCCGCCCCGCGGCACCGTGCCGGCCGGCACGGACTCGGCGGGGACGGCGGTCGGCTCCTCGCTGGGCTCGGCGCCCCTGGGGGCGGCGCTGGGGGACTCGCTGCGCTCGGCGGGCACCGCCTTGGGGGTGCTGTCGTCCGCGACGGCGGCGGCGGACGGGAGCAGCACAGCTCCGAGTCCGACAGCGGCGAGGACTGCGGTGCGCAGGGTCGGGCGAATGGACATGAAGAACTCCGATTCCAGCTCGGCGTTGGTGGTGCCCACGCACGGATGCGCGTCGGGCGCCGGGCATGCCCACAGCCTGGTGTGGAGTTGTGAGGAAGCTGTCAGACCGCTGTGTTCATCGGATCAGGGCCGGCCGACGGGAGCCGCAGCGTGAACACCGTCCCCTGGCCCACCGTGCTGACCACACCGGCCGTGCCGCCGTGCGCCTCGATGAGTTTGCGGACGATCGCCAGCCCGAGGCCGCTGCCTCCGGTACGGCGGCTGCGTGACTTCTCCGCGCGCCAGAACCGGTCGAAGACGTAGGGCAGGTCATCGGGTGCTATGCCGCTGCCGGTGTCGGCGACCTCGAGCACCACTTCCCGGTCGGCTCCGCCGGACCCGGTTTCGGACCCGGACCCTGCTCCGGTCCCGTAGGCGCGCAGCGTCACCCGCCCTCCCGGCGCGGTGTGGCGTACGGCGTTGGAGACCAGGTTGCCGATCGCCTGCCGCAGCCGGACCGGGTCGGCCGTGAGCTCGGGGGCAGGCTCGTCGCCGTCCGGGGCTGCCACGGCGAGCCCGACTCCGGCTGCCTCGGCCTGCGTCCGGTGGGCCGCCACCGCATGGCTGAGCAGGTCCTCGATCCGTACGGGTTCGGGGTGCAGACGCAGCGCGCCGGCGTCGGCCGCCGACAGGTCCTGGAGGTCGTCGATGATGTGCTGCAACTGCACCGCCTCCTCCAGGAGCGAGGAGATGAGCGTCGCGTCCACCTCGGCGATGCCGTCCTGGGCGCCCTCCAGCCACCCCCGGATGGTGCTCAGCGGGGTGCGCAGTTCGTGCGCGACGTCGCTGACCATCACCTTGCGCTGCTCCTCCAGCCTGGCGCGGTGTGCCGACATGTCGTTGAAGGCGGTGGCCAGGCGGCCGATCTCGTTGTCGGCGGCGACCACCACCTGCGAGGGATCCTCTCCGTCCCGCATGCGCTGGGCCGCACCCGTGAGCGCGTGCAGCGGCCGCACCAGCCGGATGCCCGCAAGGACCGACGCGCCGACGGTGAGCGCGAGGACGAGCGCCGCTGCCCCGATGATGTTGACGGTGTTCGCGGGGGACAGCTCGAAGCCGGGCACCGCGCCGCCGCCCGGGTCGCTGATGAACAGCAGCGCCGGCGAGGCCACGTAGGAACTGAGCTGCTCCTGACGGGCGATGGCGACGCATGAGGCGATGTCGCGGTCGTTCTCGCTGTCCAGGGAGGTGGGGGCCGCCGACGGCGATTCCCTCGGGACGCTGACGTCCGGACGCGCCGTCGGCACGGGCGACGCGACGGCCGGCTCCTCCGTGCCCGTGTTCCACGAGAGGTCGAGATCGAGCTGTACGGCTTCACGCCCCTGCCGGTCCAGGCAGGCATTGACCAACTCGTTGAGTGCGGTCAGCGCCTTGGTCTCCGTTCTGGTGGGGGTGTCCAGGGCATCCGTCGAACACAGGCTGCCGCGCACGCGGTCGGGGTCGTTGCCCACGACCTGGATACGGGGCCTGCCGCTCGGGCCCTCGACGACGTCCGAGGCGATCCCCGAACGGCTGAGGCAGCGCACCGCCTCCTCTGCGGTGCGCGTCAGCGACGTACGTTCCGCCTTCGGCAGCCTGAACGGTCCGACGGCCCGCGGGTCGACCCGGTCGCTGCCGGAGCGCTGCTCCCCGTCCGTGCCGGGCGCCGCTACGGTCACGGAACCCGAACCGGAATCCGCTCCCGAGGACGTGGCCGCCACGGACAGCGGATCCACGACCGCCGACGCCTCGGGCGGAAGCGCCGGGGGCGGGGGCGAGGAGGCGGCGGAGTCGGCGAGGATCTCGCGGCTCTGCGTCGTCAGCGTGATCCGCCGGTCGGACGAGTCGGCCAGCTCGGCCACCGTGTCGCCCACGCCGTCCCAGGAGGGGTGTTCGGCCGCGTAGCCGAGCAGGGCGTCGAGGACGCGGGTGTCGGCGGCGAGGTTGCGGCCCTGCTCCTGCTCGATCGCGCCGGATGTGGTCTGCACGGCCAGCCACGCGGTCGCGGCGACCGAACAGGCCGCGACGAGCGCGGACACCGCCAGGAGCCGGCCGAGGAGGCTCTTGCGCAGAGGGAGCCGCAGGCGCTTCCCGCCTCGCTCAGCGCGCCGGGACATGGGAGCCCTTCAACGGGTCCATGAGTTTGTAGCCCACTCCGAAGACGGTGAGCAGCCGTGTCGGGCGCCGGGGCTCGCGCTCGATCTTCTTGCGGAGGTTCATGATGTGCACATCGACGGTGCGGCTGCTGATGTACCGGTCGAATCCGTGGAGTTCGGCGAGCAGCTGCTCCCGGGTGAATACCCGTTCGGGCTCGGCGGCCATCGCCGAGAGGAGCCGGAACTCCCCCGGTGTGCACTCGACGCCCGTGCCTTCGACGGCCACCTCGTGACGAACGGGGTCGACGGCGAGTGAGCCCACCCGCAGCACATGCGTCTGTTCGGGGCCGCTGTCCCGCCGGGTGCGGCGCAGGAGCGTACGCACGCGCGCCATGAGCTCGCGCGGGCTGTAGGGCTTGGTCATGTAGTCGTCCGCCCCCAGGTCGAGCCCGAGCAGCAGATCGTCCTCCGTGGCACGGGCGGTCAGCATGAGGACCGCCAGCTCGCGTCCCTCGGCGCGCAGTACACGCACCACGTCGAGGCCGTCGGCGCGCGGCATCATCACGTCGAGCACGAGCAGGTCCGGCGCCCCCTGCCGCGCCTGTTCGAGGGCGGAGAGCCCGTCGGACACCAACGTGACGGCATGGCCCTCACGTTCGAGGTAGCGGCGGACCAGCTCGGCCTGTTTCGCGTCGTCTTCAGCGACTATGACGTTTGCGCACACGCGGACGATCGTAGAGGAGGCGCGGAGCGGCCCGGAGGGCCGGCGATCAGCAGACGCCGTCGCCCGGCTTGGGGTTGCCCAGGCCGAACAGGGGGCGCAGCTTGAGCCCGAGCCAGGTACCCACCAGTGCGACCGCGCCCCACAGCCAGCCGCTGAGGCTGCCCGAGGCGACACCCGCCAGGTAGGCGCCGATGTTGCAGCCTCCGGCCAGCCGTGCGCCCACGCCCATCAGCACTCCGCCGAGCACCGACGCGGCTGCCGTACGCCACGGGATGCCACGGTGCAGGGCCCAGGTGCCGCCGAGCGCCGCGGCGACCGCCGCGCCGATCATGATGCCGATGTCGGTGAGGCTGGTCTTGTCGGCCAGGACAGGGCCCGCCAGCATCTCCTTGTTGCCTGCCTGCTGCCACCAGCTCCAGTTCTCCGGGTGGCCGCCGAGTGCTCCCACGAGTTCCGAACCCCACAGGCTGAACGCGCTGGTGACACCCCATGCGCCGCCGGACACCAGCAGCACGCCGGCGCCGAGGACGGCCAGCACCAGGGCTCCCGCTGCGAGCGGCCAGGACCCACGGAAGGCGCGTACGGCGGCGGTGCGGGCGGAGGGTACGGCGCCGAGGGGAGGCGGGTTGCGGCGGGCCTGCACGCGCCGGGTGACCACGACCACCAGCAGCAGCGCGGCGATCGTCACCGCCCACGAGCCGAACCAGCCGATGTGGTCGGAGAGTACGACCGGTTCCCAAGCGGGAAGGTCCTTCCACAGGTCGAACTGCCAGGCGGCGAGCGTGGCACCCGCGATGAAGCCGCCGAGGGTCAGGAGCACCGACGTCTGTCCCGAGCCGACGGCGAACAGGGTGCCCGAGGCGCAGGCGCCGCCGAGTTGCATCCCGATGGCGAAGAGCAGGGATCCGACGACGAGACCGGCTCCGATCGATCCGGCTGAAGGCGCCGGCTGCGAGCCGAACAGCCCGGTACTCGTACCGATGATCAGCGCGAAGAGTGTGGCGGTGGTCCCGAGCAGCAGTGCGTGTGCCCGAAGCCCGGCACCGTTGCCTACGGCGATCAGCTGCCGCCAGGCGGAGGTGAAGCCGAACCGGGAGTGGAAGAGCGCCACGCCCAGGCCGAGGCCCAGCAGGAGCAGCACGCCCGGTGCGGCGCCGTGCGCGGACCACACGTACACGGTGAGAGCGACGGCGAGCAGGCCGGACACGACGAGCGGTGTCCTGCGCACCGGGGGCAGCGGCGGCGCCTCGGGGCGCGGTACCGAGGTGGGTGAAGGAACGAACAGGGCGGGCAGTGCGCGCGGCGGCGCGGCCGGCCCGGCAGGTGGCGCGGTGGTCACGAAGGTCTCCGGGGTGATGCTCGGCGGACGGCGGCAGATGGCTGTCGACGGCGCGGCACGGCGCCGCCGACGCGGGGTTCAGCCGCGACAGAGGCCGTCGTCGACGCACCATGCCGAGTGCGCGAACAGCGCGAGGCACAGGGGCAGGGCCGATGCAGACATGCGTACGAATATACGGATGGCGGGGCTCCGGATGCCTGGCTGTCTCGGCATGCGGAAGGTTCCTCGGACAGCTCCCTGCGCGCCTGGTCGGCTCGTACCGATGCAAGGGCGAGCTGCGAGGGCCATCGGACCAATCCGTGGGGCCTTCGGGACCGAATCTCTGAAGGCAGGGTCCGGCACGGTGACGCAGAGGGAGAAGTAGACGCATGGGCATGGTCGGGGCGGAAGCGAGCGAAATACGGGACGACGAGGGCGAGGCAGGCAGAGGCGGCCACCAGAGCACGGGCGGCGGGCCGGTGTTCGTCGACTCCACCGGGAGACGCAACCGGACCTGGCGCCGTGCGGGGACGGTCGCCGCGCTCTGCTGTGCCTGCTACGCCACGACCGTCGCGGTCGCCCTGGTCGGAGGTGATTCCAGCGCACCGTTCCTCCAACTGCCCCGGGCGATGGGCGCGGAACGCCAGCCGGAGGCACAGCCGTCCGCCGGCCCCACGCTCGGCACTCCGGGCTCGTCGGCACCTGCCCCTCCGGCGCAGCCGTCCGGGGCGGCTCCGTCCACCGTGCGGCTGCCACTCGCGCCATCTTCCGGTGCGTCTCCCGGGCCCACCGCACCCCCCTCCGGCGCCCGGACCTCCGCACCCACGTCCGGGGAGGCCGAGCTGACCGGTGCGGACGACGAGGCAGCCGAGACCACCCCTGCGAAGGAGCCCACCGCCCCCGCACCCGAGGACGGCAGCGGCACCGGATCCGAACCTCCGGCGGACGATGGTGAAGCCGGCCAGTCCTCGCCGGAGACCGGCGGAGACGCCGACACCTCGGGCGAGACCTCAGGAGGGCTGGGCGGTGTACTGGGAGGGCTGCTCGGAGGGTTGCTGGGCGGCACCTGACAGCTTGGGGGCGCGCGGGCGGCCGCGACAACCGGTCCCCGCCGAGCCACAACGATCAGTTGTGGCTGCCTAAGGTGGACCGGTGGACACAGAGGCACTGCGATCGTTCGTCCGGGCGGCCGAGCTCGGGCAGCTGGGACATGCCGCCGACGAGCTGGGCGTGACGCAGCAGGCGGTCTCGAAGCGTATCGCCGCCCTGGAGCGCGAGCTCGAAGTCCGCCTGTTCACGCGTACCCCCCGAGGGGTCGAGCTGACGCTCGACGGCCAGGCGTTCCTGCCGCACGCGCGGAGCGTCGTCGCGGGTGTCGAGCGCGCGGTCGCCGCGGTCAGCCCACGCTCACGAGCCCTGCGGATCGATGTCCTCGGCCTGCGGAGCGCGCAGGCCGTTGTTCTGCACGAGTACTGGCAGTCACGTCCCGGCACCGACCTCGATGTGGTGACCCTTCGGGTCGACGACCCACGCGTGGCGGTCGCCGCTGTCGAGGCGGGCGATGTCGACGCCTCGTTCCGCACGGTCACCGACCCGACGGAGCTGCCGCCCGAGGTACGGATGATCCACGCGTTCGACTCACCGCTGGAACTCCTCGTCGGTCCGGGGCATCCGCTCGCTTCGGCGCGCCGGCTGACACCGTCGCAGCTGCGCACGCACCGGATCTGGGTTCCTGGCATCGCACCCGGAAGCGAGTGGGCGGAGTTCTACGATCAGCTCGCCACCGACTTCGATCTGCGTATCGACGCGGCGGGCCCACACTTCGGGGACGAAGTACTCCTGGACGCCCTCGCGGCCTCCACGGATGTGGCCACCCTCGTCGGGGCGCGCGACCGGTACATCTGGCCGTCGCACCACGATCTGCGCCGTATCCCTGTCGTGAACCCGACGCTCGCCTACCCGCTCTCGCTGCTCCTGCGACGGACGCATCCCCATCCAGGGCTTCGCGGAGTGATCACCCATCTCGGAACCCTGCCCAGGCCCTCGGACCCGGTCTGGCTCCCGTCCTGGGCCACGACGCCACAGCACGGCAGGGCACGGCAGAAATGACCGGCCGGCGTGCTCCGTGCAGGCCGGCCACCCGTACACCGGAAAGGATCGTGGCATGTCCAGCGACCACCTGATGCGCATCCACAGCCCTGAGTTCCAGGCCATGGCCGAGAGGGTCCTGCGGGCCACCGAGCTCACTTCCCGTCTGAACGTCCTGCCTTTCGAGGACGAAGCCGGCAAGGCTGATCTGTTCGAACAGCTCCTCGGCAGGCCGATGCCGGCGAAGGCCACCGTCCACCCGCCCTTCTACACCGACCACGGACTCCATCTCGACCTCGCCGAGCGCGTGTTCATCAACCAGAACTGCACGTTCCTGGACTACGCGGGCATCCGCCTCGGCGAACGCGTGATGGTCGGGCCGAAGGCCACGTTCATCACCGTCGGCCATCCGGTCGACCCCGGGGAGCGGCGGGAATGGCTGAGCGGCGGGCCGATCGACGTGGCGGAGAACGTATGGATCGGAGCCGGTGCCACGATCCTGCCGGGCGTCACCATCGGCCGTGATGCCGTCGTGGCCGCCGGTGCGGTCGTGGCCGAGGACGTTCCACCGGCAAGTCTGGTGACCGGCAGCAAGGCGGCCGTGCGGCGTCAGTGGTGACGCGCCCGGTGCCCGGCCCGGACCAGGGGCAGAAGTGCCGGGCCGCGTCCGCACCGAGTGATCCATTCAACAGAAAGCACTGTTGCACATAGTTGGCAATAACCTATGAGACGCACATACTGTTCGAGTCGATCAGGAAGGTGCGCCCCATGCCGGTCACCCATACCCGCCGGAGTGTTCTCACCCTGGCTGCGACCGCCGGTGCCGGCCTGCTCGTCGGCTGCTCGTCCGGCGGCTCCGCGTCCTCGTCCCCCAAGAAGGGCGGGAGCCTGAGCGCGGCCTTCCCCGGCGGGGGTGTCAAGGAGACGATGGACCCGCACGCGCAACGGCAGTTCGTCGACATCGCGCGCCACAAGGCCGTCTTCGACAAGCTGGTCGACCTGGACATGGAGCTGCGTCCCGTCCCGCGGCTGGCCACGGAGTGGTCGAGTGACAAGTCGGCTCGCGTCTGGCGGTTCGACCTGCGGACAGCCCGGTTCCACGACGGGCACGTCCTCGATGCCGACGACGTGCTCTACAGCCTGTCGCGGATCCTCACCCCGAAGGCCGCCGACCACCTGGCGAAGAAGTCTCTCTCCGATGTGGACCTCGCCAACTGCCGTGCGGTGGGCAAGCGAAGCGTGGAGATCAGGCTCACCAGGCCCAACGCGGAGTTCCCCGCACTTCTGGCCATGACAGGGACCGCGATCGTCCGCGACGGCTGGGACGATCCGAAGCTGCCTGTCGGGACAGGGCCGTTCAAGTTCGTCTCCTTCACCGCGGGACGTTCCTTCACCGCCCGTCGCTTCGACGACCACTGGAACGGCGCTCCGCACCTGGACGAGGTGCGCATCCTGTCCGCCGAGAGCGAGGCACGGGCCGCCGCCGTGCGCAGCGGTGAGGTGCACTACGCGCACGAGATGACTCCCACCTTCGCCCGGACGGTCGAGCACGACAGCCGGGTACGGGTGGTGGCCACGGCGCGCAGCGGAGTTCAGGGCTTCGCCCTCAAGACGGACCGGGCACCGTTCGACGATCCGGACGCGGCGATGGCCGTCAAGCTGCTCGTCGACCGCAAGCAACTGGTGGACGTCGTCTGCGCCGGCCGCGCCGAGGTGGGCAACGACCTCTACGGCGAGGGGTACATGTACTACCCCGAAGGCCTGGAGCAGCGCGAGCGGGATGTGGCCGAAGCGAGGCGACTGCTGCGGCGGACCGGCCTGCTCAACAAGACGGTGTCGTTCTACACCTCGACCGCCGCGGACGGCTTCACGCAGGCTGCCCACCTCTTCGCGGAGCAGGCCGGTGAGGCGGGACTGCGGGTGAAGACAACCAACGGGCCTCCGGAGTCGTACTTCACCGATGCGCTGACCACGGGCACGGTGATCAACCACCGCTGCGGGTCCATGCCCATCCCCACCTACATCAGCGAACGGCTGCTGACCGAGTCGCCACAGAACGCCAGCGCCTGGAAACACCGTGACTTCGACGATGCCTTCGCCGCGGCTCAGACGGTCACGGACGACGAACGGCGCAATCAGCGGTACGGGGCCGTGCAGAAGACGATCCGGGACCGAGGGGGGCTGGTCCTG
Organism: Streptomyces sp. NBC_01012; assembly: GCF_045162755.1. Lineage (NCBI taxonomy): Bacteria > Bacillati > Actinomycetota > Actinomycetes > Kitasatosporales > Streptomycetaceae > Streptomyces > Streptomyces sp. NBC_01012. The sequence goes on from NZ_CP108688.1 coordinate 254,516, forward strand.
TGGGCGCACCCCGAGTGGCTGAACGCGATCTCCCACACCGTGCGGGGTGTGAAGGAGGCTCAGCCCAACACCGTGGACTGGGCCAGGTTCGACACGGTGTGGCTGGACTGAGGTGCTGCGCTACGCCCTGCGCCGGAGCGGCTGGACCGTTGTGCAGCTCGCCGTCCTCAGCGTCCTCGTCTTCCTCCTGACCAACCTGCTGCCGGGCGACGCGGCGACGGTCGACTTCAACGAGCAGGCCGGCCTTGACCAGGTCGCCCAGCTGCGCGAACAGATGGGGCTCGACCGGCCTCTGGTGGAACGCTTCGTCGACTGGGCGCAGGGCGTGTTCACCGGTGACCTGGGCACCTCGCTGGTCGGCGGCGGACAGGTCGCCGACCTGCTGTCCCGCTCCGTCGGGGCGACCGCCGCTCTCGCCGCCGTCACGATCCTGCTGCTCGTCCCCACGGCCGTCGTCATCGGTCTGGTGTCGGGCCTACGGGCCGGTGGTCGCACCGACCGTGCGCTGTCCGCCGTGACACTGACCCTGACGTCCGTGCCCGACTTCGTCCTTGCACTGCTGCTGGTGGCGTTGTTCTCGCTGCGCCTGGGCTGGCTGCCGTCCACCTGGGTGGGGGCCGATGACCTGTGGTGGCAGCGGCCCGAGCTGTTCGTCCTGCCGGTGGCGGTCCTGCTGGCCCGCACGGTGTGTGTGCTGTCCCGGCAGATCCGGGCCGGCACCGTCGCCTCGCTCGGCGCCGGCTACACCGTGCAGGCCCGTCGGCTGGGCGTGCCAGGGCTGCGGCTGGTGCTGCGGCACGTCCTTCCCAACGCCGCCGTTCCCGGGGTGCAGGAACTGGCCCGTACCGGTGACCAGTTGCTGGGTGGCGTCCTCGTGGTCGAGGCGGTGTTCGCCATCCCCGGCACCGCGACGGCGTTGGTGGAGGCCGTGCAGAACCGTGACGTACCCGTGGTCCAGGCACTCACCCTGACCCTGGCGGCCGTCGCGTGTCTGCTGAACCTGGCCGCGGACCTGGTCAGCCAGCGGCTGGCGCCCCGTACGGAGGTGTTGCGGTGAAGGCCGGGCGGCTCGTACGCGGCCGGCGGCGCGCGTGGGGCGGGGTGGTGCTGCTGCTCCTGCCGTGCACCGCTGCCGTGGCCGGCCCGTTCGTGGTGGACGCGGACATTCCGTCCGGCGGCATGCCGTACGCCGGCGGGGGGTCGGACGGGCACCCTCTCGGCACGGACGCGCTGGGCCGTGATGTCCTGGCCCTGATCCTGCGTGGGGGTACCAGCGCGTTGGGTGTGGCATGCGCCGCGGTGGCCCTGGCCATGCTGATCGGCGGCGCACTCGGTCTGACGGCTGCCGCGTCCCGCAGCCGTTGGCTCGACGATCTACTCATGCGGCCGGTCGAGTTGCTGCTGCCTCTCCCCTCGCTCCTGGTGATCAGTGTCATCGGTGTCGGCTGGCGCGGGCATCCGGTCGCTGTCGCGCTGGCGGTGGCCGCTCTCAATGTGCCGGCTGTGGCGCGTCTGCTGCGGGCTTCGGCTCTGGACGCGGCCAGCGGGCCGGTGGCGGAGGCCATGCGGCTGCAGGGCGAGTCGTCCGCGCGGATCCTGGTCACACACGTGGGGCGTGCGGTGCTGCCGGTGGCGGCGGCCGACGCCGGTACGCGGGTCGGAACGGCGGTCTTCACCGTGGCGGCCGCCAACTTCCTCGGGCTCGGCCTTGATCCGACGTCTCCGGACTGGGGTGTGGTGATCGCCGCGAGCAGGGAGGCACTGTTCGTGCAGCCGTGGGCGGTCTGCGCGCCCGCGTTGATGCTGGTGATGTTCACCGTCGGCGTCAACCTGTTGGCCGACGGCCTGCTGCCGCGCGCGGAACGCAAGGAACGCAAGGAACGCAAGGAACGACCCGACAGGACGGACAGCGCGCGCAGGAAGGCGACGGCATGGAACCGGTGATCGAGATCCGCGGGCTGTCCGCACGGGCAGGGGCGGTCGGCCTGCTGAACGGTGTCGACCTGACCGTCATACCCGGCGAGGTGACCGCTCTCGTGGGTCCGTCGGGCAGTGGGAAGACCACGGTCGCCCTGGCCCTGCTGGGCGAGTCGCCCCCCGGTGTCCGGCTCACCGGGTCGGTCGAGGTCGCGGGGACCGAGGTGGTGTCCGCCGAGGGGCCGGCGCCCGACGCGTCGGGCGTACGCAGCCGACTGGTCGCCTACATGCCGCAGCACCCGGCGCACGCCCTCAATCCGGCCCGGCGGACAGGGTCCGTACTCACCGAACTCGCCCGTCTCCACCGCCCGGAAGCCGACCGGCGTTCCACTGCCGTGGGGTACGCCGCCCAGGCGTTGCGCACCGCCGGGCTGGCGGACGACAGGGCAACGCTGCGCCGCTTTCCGCACCAGTTCTCCGGTGGGCAGCGGCAGCGGGTGGCACTGGCCCAGGTGCTGGCCTGCGGACCGCGTGTCGTGGTGCTCGACGAGCCCAGTACGGGCCTCGACACCGTGGCGCGCATGCGGCTGGCGGGTGAGCTGAACCGGCTGACCGACGAGGGGATCACCGTCCTGCTGCTCAGCCACGACCACGAACTGGTACGCGCTGTCGCCACCCGCACGGTGCTCCTGGACCGGGGGCGGGTGACCGCCGCCGGCCTGACCGCGGACCTCCTGCCCGCCCGGCCCCTCGCCGCTCCCCCACCCCGGCAGAGCGGCGCCTCCCCCGCCGTCAGAGCCGCGCTGGAGGTGGAGGGACTGTCGGCGTGGCTGCGACCGGGGCACAGGGGGCAGGTGCTCCATGACGTCACGGTGCGGGTTCCGGAAGGCGGTTGCACGGCGGTCGTGGGCCCGTCGGGCAGCGGCAAGACGGTCCTCGCCCGGTGTCTCGCCGGACTGCACGAACGCCGTACGGGCCACCTCGCCCTGTTCGGCGATCCCCTGCCGGTCCTACGGCACAGGACCCGGCGTCAGGTCCGGTCCGTGCAGTACGTATGGCAGGAGGTCCGGAACTCCTTCGACGAGCGGCGCACCGTCCTCGACCAGGTGGCCCGCACAGCGGTTCTGCTGCACGGACTGTCCCCGCGGGAGGCCGGACAGCGGGCGATGCTTCTCTGGGAGCGGCTCGGTCTGACCTCGGAACACGCGACGCGGCACGCCGGTTCGTTGTCCGGCGGGGAGTTGCAACGCGCGGCGCTCGCCCGGGCCCTGCTCGCCGAGCCCGACGTACTGATCTGCGACGAGATCACCACCGCGCTCGACGCGGTGAGCACCGAGCTGGTGACGTCGGAGATCATCAGGATCCGCCAGGAGAGCGGAACAGCTGTGCTGTGGATCAGTCACGATCTCCGACTGGTCGAGCAGCTGGCCGAGGACCTGGTGGTCCTCGACGCGGGCACCGTCGTGGAGCACGGCGACCGGGACGCGGTACTCGCCGCCCCGAGCGCACGCACCACCCGCCTGCTGCTCAGCGCCCGGCACCTGGGCGTCGGCTCCGCGGGCCCGTCAGCCCCGCACCTGGTACACGGAAGGGAACATCCTCACTCATGACAGTAACGGCCACCTCCGAATGGCAGCGTTGGCAGACCAGTTGGGACCGCCAGCAGGAGTGGTACATGCCGGACAGGGAGGAGCGCTTCCGGGTCATGCTCGACACGGTCGAGGCCGTCGCGGGCCCCACCCCTCGCGTCCTCGACCTGGCCTGCGGCACCGGCAGCATCTCCGACCGGCTGCTGCGGCGGCTGCCCGGAGCCCGCACCACCTGCCTCGACATCGACCCGACGCTGCTGACGATCGCGCGCGGTCACTTCGCCGACGACGACCGGGTCACCTTCGTGGAGGCGGACCTCACGGACCCCGCCTGGACCGGCCGTCTTCCCCACACGTCCTACGACGCCGTGGTGACGGCCACCGCCCTGCACTGGCTGGACACCGAGCCGCTGCGTCGTCTCTACGGTGCCCTTGCGGGTGTCCTGCGTGAGGGCGGCGTCTTCCTCAACGCCGACCACATGCGTGACGAGTCCGCTCCCCGCATCAACGCGGCCCTGGCTTCCCTGAACGCCGTCCGCCAGGAGCAGGCGCGCGGACAGGGTGCGGTGGACTGGGCGGACTGGTGGGACGCGGCGTCCCGTGACCCTCTCCTCGCCGATGCCACGGCCGAGCGCTTCGCGCTGCTGGGCGATCCACGGCAGCCGAAGTCGGACGGCACCCCGCGTGACCGCCCCACACTCACCGGCTGGCACATCGAGACGCTGCGGGAGGCGGGTTTCGGCGAGGCCCGGCAGGTCTGGTGCTCCGCGAGCGACGCGCTGGTGGCCGCGCTTCGCTGAGCGCGCGGAGCGCCGTCAGTACCGGCCCTGGCGGGACGGCTCCGCCTCGTCGGGGCCGGGGGCGGCCAGAAGGAACTCGGCGCCGCCTTCGAGCTTGCGGGCGATGTCCGCCGAACGCGGGAGCATCGACTTCTCGTACAGGTGCACGGCGTCGTCGACGGTGGAGGCGTCCGCGAGCGCCAGCGCGAGTTCGCTCGCGTCGAGCATGGCGAGGTTGACTCCAACACCCAGCGGCGGCATGAGGTGTGCGGCATCCCCCAGGAGTGCCACGGTGGGCGAGTGCTCCCATGTGTGGGGCACGGGCAGGGCGAGGATGGGACGGTCGACATAGGGGCCGTCGTTCTCGGTGATCAGGCGGAGCATCCGCGGCGACCAGGCCGCGTACGCGTCCAGCAGCTGTGCGCGGATGCCTTCGGTGTCATCGGGCCCGAGTCCGCTCGCGGCGAGCCAGTCGGCGGGGACGCGCCGCATGATGTAGACGCGCATGTGGCCGCCGCTGTTGCGCTGCGCGAAGAGGCCCCGCTCGCCGTCGCCGGCGTGGGCGCCCCCCTTGCCCACGAGTTCGCAGAGCTCGGGGTGGGCACTCTCCATGTCGTCGAACCACGCCTCCAGGAAGCTGACCCCGCTGTAGCGCGGTGTCGCGGAGGACACCGCACGGCGGACGCGGGAGAAGGCTCCGTCCGCGCCGATCACGAGATCGGTCTCGACGGTCGTCCCGTCGGTGAATGTCAGTGTGCGCGGCCCGTCGGACGGCCCGCCGACCGATTCGAGAGCACGTCCCCACCGGACCGTCCCCGCGTCGAGTGAGCGCACCAGGAGGTCACGGAGCTGTCCTCGGTCGATCTCGGGGCGGGCGGTCTCGCCCTCGTCCGGCAGATGGTGGGCGACGACGCGCCCCGACCGGTCCATGTCGCGCATTTCCTGCCCCTCGATCCGGGCGAGGGCGAAGAACTCCGCGAGCAGACCCGCTTCGCGGAGTGCGAGCTGGCCGTCCTCCTCGTGCAGGTCAAGGGAGCCTCCCTGATCACGGGCGGCGGCATCCGGATCCCGGTCGTACACCGTCACCGCGATGCCGTGCTTCTGGAGGATGCGTGCGCAGGTGAGGCCGCCGGGGCCGGCGCCGATGATGCTGATCCGCGCGTTCGCGGGCGTCGGAGAGTGCATGGCTGGTTCCGTTCGTCGATAGAGGTGACGGAGCTGATGGAGGTACCGGTGCGGTACCTGCACCCCAGCAAAGCAGAAACGAGTCAATAACTGAAACCATTCCAGTTTCTGGTTCGTTCCACTCATGCGCTACGGTGGTCCCATGCCCGAAACTCCGACCGTCGGCCGCCGCGAGCGCAAGAAGGCCGCGACGAGGCAGGCCATCGCCGACGCCGCCCTTGAGCTCTTCCTCGAGCACGGTTTCGACCACGTGAGCGTCCGCGACATCGCCGAGAGAGCCGACGTGTCGACGACCACGCTCTTCGCACACTTCCCTGGCAAGGAGTCACTGGTCTTCGACCGCGAGGCGGAGGTCGAGGCGGCCCTGGTCGCCGCCGTACGGGAACGGCCCCCGGGGCGGGATGTGATCGACGCGCTCCGCGCCCACGCGCTGAAATCCTGGGTGTCCCTCGCGTCGGATCCACGCCGGGACCGCTTCACGGCGCTGGTGGACGAGACACCGGCGCTCCGCGAGTACGGGGAGCGCATGTGGATGCGGCACGCGGGCGCTCTCGGCGCCGCGATCGCGGAGGAGACCGGCCGGGATGCGGATGATCTCGCCTGCTCGGCACTGGCCCGGTTCGTCCTGGAGATCCCGGCCCTGGCCAAGGGCGGGCACGATCCGCAGACGGTGGTGGACACGGTGTTCGACCTGCTGGTCAACGGCTGGCAGCCACAGCACGGATCGGGCGGGACGAGCCAGATGTTCATCTGAGCCGCATACCGGACAGCCGCGCCCCGGGACGATCCCGGGGCGCGGCTGTTGGGCGGTCGGTGAACCTCAGATGGTCGCGGCGTCGATCACGAACCGGTACCGCACATCGCTGTTCAGCACGCGCTCGTACGCCTCGTTGACCTCGGAGGCGCCGATCAGTTCGATCTCGGCGCCCAGTCCGTGCTCGGCGCAGAAGTCCAGCATGTCCTGGGTCTCCTGGATACCGCCGATGCCGGAACCCGACAGGGACTTACGGCCCCCGATCAGGGAGAAGAGATTGACGGATATGGGCTCCTCGGGCGCGCCGACGTTCACCAGAGCGCCGTCCGTCTTGAGGAGGGAGAGGTAGGCCCCGAAGTCCAGCGGCGCCGACACCGTGGACAGGATGATGTCGAACGTGCCGCGTAGATCCTCGAAGGTCTTCGGGTCGCTGGTGGCGTAGTAGTGGTCGGCTCCCAGCTTCAGCCCGTCCTCCTGCTTGCGCAGGGACTGCGAGAGTACGGTCACCTCCGCACCGAGGGCGTGCGCGATCTTGACGCCCATGTGTCCGAGGCCTCCCATGCCGAGGACGGCGACCTTCTTTCCGGGCCCAGCGTTCCAGTGCTTCAGCGGGGAGTAGGTGGTGATCCCGGCGCAGAGCAGCGGCGCGGCCTTGTCGAGCGACAGACCGTCGGGGATGCGCAGGGTGTAGTTCTCGTCCACGACGATGTGCGTGGAGTAGCCGCCGTAGGTGGGGGCGCCGCTCCTGTCGATGGCGTTGTACGTGCCGGTGTTGCCCTGTGCGCAGTACTGCTCCAGGCCGGCCTTGCAGTTGTCGCACTCACGGCAGGAGTCGACCATGCAGCCGACACCCACCCGGTCGCCCACGGCGAACTTGGTGACTCCGGAGCCGGTCTCGGTGACGATTCCGGCGATCTCGTGACCGGGGACCATCGGGAAGATGCCCTCTCCCCAGCCGTCGCGGGCCTGGTGGATGTCCGAGTGGCAGATACCGGCGAACTTGATGTCGATCAGGACGTCGAACTCACCGACCGCGCGTCGCTCGATGGTGGTGCGCTCCAGCGGAGCCTTCGCGGCAGGGGCGGCGTACGCAGCGACAGTGGTCATAACGGAATTCTCCTAAGGAGTGGTCTGCGCCCGGCAGCTTTCGGTCCGGGCACGCGGTCCACCGTCCTCCTTCCCACCACATTCGCCCAGGCCACGGTTCTGCCTACGTCCAGTGGTCCTACTACTGGCGGGGTCAGGACCGTGTGCGTACGACGGTGGATACTGGATGCATGGAGGAGCAGCCTGTACCCGAGCCGTGGTCCGACGGCGGTCCGGCCACCGACGCCGGTCCCGCCAGCGACGCCGGTGCCGCTGCGGACGCCCGATCCGGTGGCGGCACGGGGCGCGGCCTGGACCGGCGTGCCGAGCTCAGCGAGTTCCTGCGCAGCCGGCGTGCCCGGCTGAAGCCCGAGGACGTGGGCCTGCCCGACTTCGGACGGCACCGCAGGGTCCCGGGGCTGCGCCGCGAGGAGCTGGCACAGCTGGCCGGAGTGTCCGTGGCGTATTACACACGTCTTGAGCAGGGCAACGGACAGAACGTCTCCGCGGAGGTGCTGGGCGCCATCGCGACCGCGCTGAGGCTGACCAATGCCGAGCAGGCGCATCTCACACACCTCGCGAAGCCGAAGCAGCACAAGAAGAAGCCCTCGACGCGGCAGCAGCGGGTGCGTGCGCCGCTCAGTCAGCTGCTCGACACGATGGACGGCGTTCCCGCGTACGTCATCGGGCGGCGTTCGGAGATCCTGGCCTGGAACCGGATGGCCGCGGCGGTCTTCGGTGACTGGTCACAGCTGCCGCCGCAGGAGCGGAACTGGGCGCGGCTGACATTCCTGAAACCGGAGTACCGGGACCTGTTCGTGGAGTGGGACCAGAAGGCCTCCGACATCGTCAGCTACCTGCGGATGGACGCGGGCTGTCACCCCGACGACCCTCGGCTTTCCGCGCTCGTCGGTGAACTGTCCGTGAAGAGCGACGAGTTCCGGAAGCTGTGGGCCAGGCACGACGTCAAGGAGAAGAGCCACGGCGTCAAGCGGCTGCACCATCCACTGGTGGGTGAACTCACCCTCTCCTACGAGACGTTCGCTCTGCCCGACGACGCGGAACAGTCGATGATCGCGTATCACCCGGAGCCCGGCTCGGCGTCCGCCGACGCACTGCGCCTGCTGGCGAGCTGGGGCGCGGACGCGGCGCGGGCGGGCTCGTCCGTTCCCGGGATGCCCTGACCGGGGCGAAGGGCATCCCGTGCTCTGCGGCTTCGCCGCCGCACGCGGGACCGGCCACGACTGGTGACCGGTCCCGCGTGCGGACGGCGCTACGTTCGGAACACGCCCTACGCCGAGAGCTCCGTGGACGTCGGCCGGCGCGACGCCTCCATCGCTCCGTCGGGGTCGGTCAGCGGGCGCAGCCGGTAGGTGTAGGAGTAGTCCTGGTCGGCGAACAGCTTGAACTCGTCGTGGACAGGCGCACCCCAGCTGTCGTCACCGCCCACCCCCATCTGCCGGTGGTTCAGCCGTAGGACGACTTCGTCCCGTGGGGTCAGCTGGAAGTCGTGCCGGACGCCCGTCGACAGGTCCTCCGGGGTGTAGTGGGAGGCGCTGAACTCGATCAGCGGCTCGCCGGACGCGAGCAGCCCCTTGCCGCTGCTGTCCGTCAGCGCGACCCACCGCACATCGGTCCTGTTGCCGTGCTCCTGCGGACGCAGGTACGGAGTGCGGCTCCTGGGAACGGTGGCCGAGTGGAGCCCCGTCTGCGTGCCGTTGTTGCGGTCCCAGTAGTTCTCGTCCGGCCCGCGGCCGTAGTACCGCAGGTGCTCCAGGCGAGCGGGCAGGAGGAGCAGTGCGCCGACCTCCGGGATGTACGGGAGGTCCGCGGCGCCCGGGTGCAGGGTGTGGTCGACCTTGATCTCGCCGTTGCCGAAGACCGTGTACGTGGTGGTGTACGTGGACTCGGTCGTGGTGGGCAGGGTGCCGCTGACGGAGATCTCGACGGCCCGGTCCCCCATCTCGCGGACCTCGAATCCGGTCACCTCGCGCTCGCTGCCCGCGTAGCGCCAGGTGCCGTTCCGGGCCGGCTGGCCGTTGCCGACATCGTTGTCCGTGGGGGCGCGCCAGAAGTTCGGGGCCGGGCCCGAGCTGATCAGCTGGTCGCCACCCGCCTCGTAGGAGGTGATGACTCCGCTGCTCCTGTCGACGGTGACGGAGAAGTCCTCACCGGTGACCGTCACGGAGCCGTCGTCGTCCTGGTGGCTCAGCGCGGGCACGGAGTCCAGCGGTACGGGTGTCACGGCCGGGCTGCCCGCGTCGAGGGCGAGTTGCTGCCTGGCCACCTCGAATCCGGCCTTCGCCCACCGCGTGGGCTCCTTGGTGGTGAAGGACAGCTCGATGAAGTACTCGGCGCCGGGCGCCGGATCCTCGGGCAGCGTGAGGGGCACGGTGATCGTCTTGTGGGCCAGGGGCGCGATGTCCAGCTGCGCCCGGGTGAGCTTTCCGCGCTGTACCTCCTTGCCGTCGGCGACCAGGGCCCAGCTCCCGTTGAACTCACGCAGGTTGGTGAACAGGTACTCGTTGGTGACGGTGATCCGCCCGGCCGCCGCGTCGCCGTCGCCGACCGTCGCCTGGATCGCCTGGTAGATCTGCTTGATCTCCGTGGCCTTGCCGGTGTGCCCGCGGTCGGCGGTGACGATGCCGTCACCGGAGAAGTTGCCGTCGTTGGGGTTGTCGCCCCAGTCACCGCCGAAGGCGAAGAACGTCCGCTCGGCCGGCTTGCGCTCCTTGAAGCCGACGGTGGCGGCGTCGAACCAGAACCGCACGTCGTCGTCGCCCGGGCCCCGGGAGCTCGATGCCAACTCGGTGGCGCTCAGGGCGCGGGCGTAGACGCGCGCCCGCCGGACCGTGCCGCTGAACTCACGGGTCCAGGTGTCCGCGTCGGTGGCGATCGCCAGGGGTGCGGAGTTGCTGTCGGCAGGTTTGGAAGCGGCCCGGGTGGCCTTGACCTCGCCGTCGACGTAGAGAGTCAGTGTGCCCGCCTCGGCGTCGAAGACGCCCGCGATGTGGTGCTCGCTGCCGGTCCAGTCGTCCGGGAGCTCCCAGGTCGCGCTGACCCACTCGCCGTCGGAGTAGATGAAGAAGTCCAGTGCCGCATTGGTCTGCTTCAGGGCGTACTGGGTGTCGCCCTTGGCCAGAATCGGCTGATGACCGCCCAGCGCCTTCGATGTGGCCCAGGCTTCGAGCGTCAGCGATCCGGTGATGTCGAGGTCCTCGTCACGGTCGAAGACCGTACCCCCGTACACCCCCTTGTCCCGGTCGAAGGTGCCGCTGGGAGCGAGGATCTGGCCGCTCACGGCACCGGGCCCTGCCTCCGTGAAGAGTTTGCGTGTGGGGGTGGGCCAGGTGAGCGCCTGGTCGGCGAAGTCCCAGATCCAGCCGCCCTGCAGGACGTCGAAGCGGCGGATGAGGTCCCAGTACTTCTTGAAGTTTCCGTTCGAGTTGCCCATCGCGTGGGAGTACTCGATCAGGACGAACGGCCGGGTGTCGGCGGTGTCCTCGGCGCGCTCCCGGACCTGGGCGGGCCGGGTGTACATCTCCGAGCAGATGTCGCTGACCCCGGGGCTGTCGTCGCCCTCGTACTGGATGACACGCGTCGTGTCGTAGGAGCGGATCCAGTCGTGCATGGCGACGAAGGCGGAGCCGCTGCCCGCCTCGTTGCCGAGCGACCAGATGACGGCGGAGGCGTGGTTCTTGTCGCGGTGGACCATGTTCCTGGCGCGGGCCACACACACCTCCGTCCAGTCCGCGTGGTCTCCCGGGTAGCGGTCGTTGACGCCGTGGGTCTCGAGGTTGGTCTCGGCCACCAGGTACAGGCCGTACACGTCGGCCAGTTCCAGCCACAGCGGGTTGTTCGGGTAGTGCGAGGTGCGGACGGTGTTCATGTTGAGCCGCTTGACGGTCTCGATGTCCGTGACCATGTCCGCGCGGGTCAGCGCCATGCCCCGCTCGGGGTGCATCTCGTGCCGGTTGGTGCCGCGTAGGGAGACGGGTCTGCCGTTGATGCGCATCAGCCCGTCCACGAGGGCGAATTCGCGGAAGCCCACCCGGTGCGACAGCGTCTCGGTCACCCGGCCGGCGGGGTCGCGCAGCCGCAGGACGGCGGTGTAGAGATGCGGGTGCTCGGCCGACCACAGATCCGGCTTCGGCACGGCCTTGGCCGACTGTACGGTCACGTCCTTCCCGGCCGGCGCTGAACCGACATCGGCGGACTGCCGCAGCGGGCGGGACCAGACCGGGTGCCCGTCCGCGTCGTACAGCTGGGTCTCGACGGTGTACTTCCCGCTCCCGGAGGCCTCACCGTACGCGCGCACGGAGGCGGTGACGGACAGTTCGGCGGCCGTGTAACCGTCGCTGAGCGGGGTATCGAGCTTGAAGTCGCGCAGATGCACGGCAGGGGTGGAGAAGAGGTGGACCGAGCGGAAGATCCCGCTCAGCCGGATCATGTCCTGGTCCTCCATCCAGTCACCGTCGGAGAAACGGTAGACCTCCACGGCGATCTGGTTGCGGCCCTGTTGGAGATGCGGGGTGATGTCGTACTCGGCGGAGGTGTAGGAGTCCTCGCGGTAGCCCACGGGCTTGCCGTTGATCCATACGTAGTGGGCGGACTTCACGCCCTCGAAGTGCAGGAACACCTGTCGTCCGGCCCAGCCGCGCGGGACGGTGAAGGTGCGCCTGTACTGCCCGACGGGGTTGTAGCGGGTGGGGGCGAAGGGCGGTTGCGCGTCCTCGCCCAGGCCGTTGGCGCCCGCCCAGGGATAGGTGATGTTGGTGTAGATCGGGAAGTCGTGACCGTGCAGCTGCCAGCAGGACGGCACGGGGATGGTGCCCCAGGAGTGATCGTCGAGGTCGGTCCTGTGGAAGTCCGGGTCGCGGTCGTCAGGACGGTCGGCATAGGCGAACTTCCACGTCCCGTCGAGGTCGAGCCGCCACGGGGAACGTGTCCGGTCGCAGGCCAGGGCCTGGCCGACGTCCGCGTACGGCATGAGCGTGGTGTGGGGAGGCTCCGAACCGACGTCGAAGACCGTGAGGTTGTTGTTCCACTCCGGGTAGCCGTTGGCCGGCGGGTCGAAGGCGGCGGGGGCGGCGTCGGCACGTGCGACCGCGCCTGCGGAGAGGGCGGCGGGGAGAGCGGAGAGGGCGAGTGCGCCGAAACCGGCGGCTCCGCCCTCCAGAAGCCGGCGACGGCTGACGCTCCAGGGCCCGGGCCTGCTCCACTGTCCGCCGTCGTGCGTGCTGCTGGCTGTCATGTCGATGCGGCTCCTTGCGGGGGAAGTTGCCTCTTCGTCACGTTCGATATTTCGTTGGGCGTCCGAAATCCTGCCGTGACCGTAGTGACGGGTGGTGAGAGGTGTCAACGGTCGTGCCTGTCACCTACGCGAGTGATCTCGGCGGCGATCGTGCGCGGAGGGCGCCACCTCAAGGCCCCACGCCTGTTGTCCGGTTGGACACACAACCGGCTGAACAGACACCCGGCCGAACAGACAGCCGGTCGGGCAGACAGGACGTGACGGACTCATGCGGTCGAGGATTCCCCTTCCGGCTCAGCCGGGTGACGCGGCGCTCATGGACATGGCGCCGCTGACCCACGCGGCACAGATGTACCTCTCCACGGCACTGATCCTGGAGGGCGACGCACCGGACGCGGCGGAGGTGGCCGCCCACATCGCATCGCGTGCGGGGCGGGTTCCCGGCCTCGGGCACCGCTATGCCGAGCGCGCGGGACGCCCCGTCTGGCAGCCGCAGCGGGTACGCGTCGCCGAGCACATCGCGCGGCTCACGCTTGACGCCACGGCCGCGGACGCCGGTGTCGAAGGGCTGATGAGCGAGGCCCGACGACGACCGCCCGTTTCCCCCGCCGGAGCGCCGATGTGGGACGTTCTGATCGTCACAGGATTCGTGCCCCGGCGCTGGGCGCTCGTCTTTCGCTGCCATCACACGCAGATGGACGGCGGGGCCGTCTCTCACACCCTCGGCCTGCTGTTCGGCGACAGCCCGGTGGCCAGGCGCCGTCCCCTGATGAGCCGGGCGGTCGCCTCCGCTCTGCCGCGTCTTCCGTCCGCGGCCGCCGCCCTGCTTCGGGCGGCCCGGCCCACCGCCCCGTGGCCCGCACCGGCGACCGCACGCCTGGAGGGCGAGGCGACCTATGCGGTGACCGATCCCGTGGAGGTGGATGCCGTCAAGCAGCCAGGCGCCAAGCTCTCCCAGGTCTTCACCGCCTGCTTCGCGCTGGCCGCCGACTCCTGGTGGCCGCTTCCCGGTGACCGCCGGGTCCACGTCGTGGTTCCGATGGATCTCAGGGAGCCGGGCGAACACCGGACACTGGGCAACCACTTCGCGCCGATGCGTCTGGCGCTGCCCACCGGAGCCGCGGACCACGTCCTGCGTGAGACCGGTGCGCAGATGGCCACTTGGCAGACGTCCGGGTTCCGCACGGCACTCGACATGACGATGCGGCGGATCACACCCTTCCCCGTGGCGCACGGTCTGGGCAGGCGGATGGGGTCGGGGGCGTGCTGCAGGGGGGTGGTCTCCTCGGTGCGCTGTGTGAGCCCCCTGTCCTTCGGAGGCACTCCGGTCGTGGACCTGGTGGCCGCCATGCCCACGTTTCCTGGACATGCCCTGTCGTGCCTCCTCGTCTCGTACCAGGGGCGGGCCCGGATCTCCTTCGCCTCCCACACCTCTCTGCCGGCGGTCGGCACGCTGCCCCAGGCATGGGAGCAAGCACTCAAATCGATCAAGGCATGAGCACCGCCGGCCTCACCGGTATCCTGGCGGTCCGGCGTCAAGGCCGAATTGGCCGAGATCAAGGAGAAGGCACACCGATGAGCGAAGAATCCCGGACCGACATAGGCGCCACCGACCCCTCCGAACCCGAGGAGGCGCACGAGCAGGCCGAGCGGACCGCCGAAGCACTGGCGGCCGAGGCCGACATCAAGGCGCAGGCGAAGGAGAAGGCCGCCGCCGCGAGGGAACAGGCCACGGAACGGGTGGCCCTCGCGGCCGACCAGCTCCGCGGCAAGGCGGAGCAGGCCACCCAGCTCGTCAAGGGCAAGACGCCTGACCCCGTCCTGGAGAAGTCCGCCCAAGCCGCGGCCCAGGTACGGCAGACAGCGACCCGGGCGGGTCAGTACGCGGCCGACAAGGCCCCTGATCCGCTGGTGGAAACGGCCGGCCGGGCGGCGTCGTTCGCCCGCGCCAACCGCAATCAGCTTCTCGCGGGCGGCACACTGCTGGCCACCGTCCTGCTGGTGCGGCGTGCGCGGGGTCGCCGGTAGGTGGTCACGACGTGACCAGTCGCGTCACCCTGATCTCGCCGGCGATGAACGCGTCATTGCGCCGGGCCCGCTTCGACGACGGTGCCTCGATCGACGCGGAGGGGGCCGCACGGGCCCGCGCGGCGGCCGGCGCACTGCCCACATCGGTGCGTGTCGCCGTGTCGCCCGTGGTGCGGTGCCGGGAGACGGCGACCGCGCTCGGGCTCCACGGGGCCGAGCCGGCCGAGTTGGCCGGGCTGGACGTGGGCCGCTGGCGTGGCTCGGACCTCTCCGAGGTCAGCGCGGCGGAACCGGAGGCCGTCGCGCGATGGCTCGCGGATCCCGCGTCCGCTCCCCACGGGGGTGAGTCGGTCGAGAGCCTGTGCGGGCGGGTGGCGCTCTGGCTCGAAACGGCGCAGGACACCGAGGGCCGTACCCTCGCGGTCGTGGAACCGGAGGTCGTACGGGCCGCTGTCACGCTGGTGCTGGGCGCGCCCCCGGCGGCTTTCTGGCGGCTCGACGTCCCCCCACTGACCGCGACCACCCTCAGTGGGCGCGGTGGCCGTTGGAACCTGGGACTCGGGCGCCCGCTGGAATCGTCCGTGGCGGTCCCGGAGGACCGAGCGGTGATCTGACCCGTACGACGAGAGGGCCCCTGGAACAGTCCGGGGCCCTCTCGTCCGTGTCGGTCAGGTCACCGCGGGGCGGTCACCGCCGTGCCCGTGGACACCGCCGCGGGCTTCGGATCCAGAAGCCGCTCGGCCAGTTCGCCGAAGACGAGGCCGAATCCGCCCCACAGAGTGACCTGCATGGCCAGTGCGGACAGCCTGAACCGCCACAGCAACGTCGCGGGGAAGTCGTCCGGCACCTCGTTGATCACGGGCAGGGCCTCGTAGGCCAGCCCGGCCACCACGGCGAATCCGAGTACGGCGACGACGGTGGCGTACCAGGCGCCGAGTTTCGGCGCGAGTCGTTTGCCCACGATCACCGCGACGATCGTGAGCAGCACGCTCAGCAGCATCATCAGGACGTACAGGGTGGTCCGCTTCCCGATGGTGTCGGGGTCACCGACCGCGGGCGGGTTGGCGGGGTACTTCAGGAACGGCACCACGTACACGGCGAGCAGGGCGATTCCCGCGAGCAGCAGCGCCGTGGCCCGCGGGCCGAAGCGGCCCACCCGGCCGAGCGCGAAGCAGAAGGCGAGGGCGGCGATGCCGCCGAACGCCACTCCGTAGATCAGGATTCCGGTGGCGAGGCCCGCGGTGGACTGCAGGCTGCGGGAGACGAGTTCGACCTCGTGCTCGTGGGAGTGCGCGTGGGATTCCTCGAGGCCGATGGCGCTGTCCACGGAGGGTTCACCGAGGAAGTAGGCGACGATCAGGGCGATCACGCCGGCAGCGAGGCCGGCGAGCATGCCCCGCACGAGCAGATTTCTCACAGTTGCGGAGTTCATGAGGGTGCTGTGTCCGTCCTCGTCAGTGGCAGGGGAAGCCGAGGAGATGACGGGCATCGTGTACCCACTCGTGGACGCCCTCGCCCGAGACGACAGCTGTGGCGCCCTGCTCCGCGCCGACGAAGTACAGCAGGACAAGCATCAGGATGCCGAAGAAGACCGCCCAGGGGGCTATGTCCTTCAGGGGCAACTTCAGGGGCACGACAGGATCGGTGGCTGTCGGCTGAACGGCATGCTGGGCCATGGAGTGGCCTCCTCTGGGAGTTCGCGTCCCAACTCGGTGGTGCACAGGACGACGGCCCCGGGTCTGACTCGCGACGCTCTCCCCCGGAGGGCTGCGTCGTCCACAGTGGCGCGACCGTGCCGGATTCCCACCGGCTTCCATGATGCCGTCGTCGATATCAGAGCGACAGTACCGTGTGCCGCTCCGGCGGCCAATACCGCCTCACCTGGCGTGATCCAGGGCGATCCCACCGGTCGGGCCGGTCTCGCCGGGGGCGGTTCAGTGAGCGCGAGAGGCGGGCGCGCCCTTCTTGCGCGCGCGGTAGGCGGCCGCCTTGATCTTGTTGCCGCAGGAGTCCATGCCGCACCACTGCCGCCGCATGCCGTGGGAACGGTCGACGTAGACGCGGGTGCACTCGGGGTTGCCGCACTCCTTCATCAAGGGCACCTCGGGCCCGCTGAGCAGCTCGACCGCCAGCCGGGCGACGGTCGACAGGGCCTCGTCAGACGTCGCCTCGGTCCGCCGCCCGGTGCGGGTGAGCTGCGGTGTGGCGGAGGGCCTGCGCGCGGCCGCGTTGACGACGGCGAGCGCGTCCCCGCCGAACCTCTCCCCCAGGCGGCGGGCGGTGACCAGCTCGTAGATCGCCTCCCGCACGGCCCTCGCCTGCCGTACGTCGCTGTCGCGGGCAGGGGTGATCGCGTCGACGACGCCGGATTCCAGATACCAGGCGCCCAGCCGCTCCGGGGTCACGAACATCTCGAAGCGCGCCGAACGGCGGGCCCTGAGGGTCGCGGCGAAGTCGAGGGCCGGGTTTCCGCAGACGAAGACATGATCGAGATTCACATCACCATCCTGACAAGTGACGGCCCGAGGCCGCAAGGCACTCCCCCACGGCCGGATTCCTCACAGGCCGAGGTCCAGGGCCAGGCAGGAGAAGTAGTTCCACGAGCCCTCGGGGTTGTAACGCTCGCCGGGGCCGCGCTCCGGAGCTGCGGCCTTCTCCTCGATCAGGTGCTCGTGCCGGACGCGGTCGGGCAGTTTCCCGAAACGCGTCTGCCGCTCCATCGCCGCGGCGCGGTCGCCCTGCGCCTCTTCGCTCTTCACAGCCGGTCTCCACTCGTCCGGGTGGCGCGGTGCGCTGCGCCACGGCTCCCCGAGTACAGCCCCGGGTAGAGCCAGGATGCACTTGACTTCGTCACCGGTCAAGCCGGTGACGAAGGGCACCCGCCACACCGATCCACCTCGGCGTCACCTGCTTGACCGGTGACGCGGGCTGTGCCAGGGTCGGCGTGCGGCAGCGGCCGTCGGCAGCACTCGGCAGAGGAAGGGTCACTCGGATGATCAACAGGCGTGTGTTCGGCAGGGCGGTCGGTATCGGCACCGGCACGGCAGCCATGTCACTGGCCGGACTGCGGGGCGCGTCCGCCGCCGAACCGGCCGGCGCGCCCTCCCGGCGGTCCGGCCCCACCGCGCCCGCGGCTGCCGCAGGCGCCCACACCTCGTTCGCCGCCCTGAAGCAGGTGCGGGCGGGTGTGCTGGACGTCGGTTACGCCGAGGCGGGCCCTCAGCACGGCCCCGTGGTGATCTGTCTGCACGGCTGGCCCTACGACATCCACAGCTACGTCGATGTGGCGCCCCGCCTGGCCGAGCAGGGCTACCGGGTGATCGTCCCGTACCTCCGCGGTCACGGCACGACGCGCTTCCTGTCCTCGCGCACGGTCCGCAATGCCCAGCAGTCGGCGGTCGCGCTCGACATCATCGCCCTGATGGACGTCCTCAAGATCGAGAGGGCCGTGCTCGCCGGCTTCGACTGGGGATCGCGCACCGCCGACATCATCGCCGCCCTGTGGCCCGAGCGCGTCGCGGCTCTGGTCTCGGTGAGCGGTTACCTCATCACCGATGTCGAGGCGCAGAAGACACCGCTGCCCGCGAAGGCCGAGTACAGCTGGTGGTACCAGTACTACTTCTCCACCGAGCGGGGCCGCACCGCCATGGCGACGCCGGACGACCGCGACGCCCTGTGCCGGCTGGTCTGGGAGACCGTCTCGCCGACCTGGCAGTTCGACGACGCCACCTTCGAACGCACCGCCGCCGCCTTCACCAACCCCGACTACGCGGCCGTCGTCATCCACAACTACCGCTGGCGTCTGGGCCTCGCCGACGGCGAACCCCGCTACGACCGCTACGAGCGGCAGCTCGCGGCCCGCCCCCACATCCACACCCCGACCATCACCCTCGACGCGGAGCTCGACCCCTTCACCGTCCCCGACGACGGTGCCTCCTACCGAGACTTCTTCACCGGCCCCTATGACCACCGCACGCTCGCGGGCGTCGGCCACAACCTGCCCCAGGAGGCCCCGGACGCCTTCGCCCGGGCGGTCGTCGACGCCACCCGTCTCTGAACCCCGGTCAGGCGGCTCGGCCGTCGGGCTTCAGCTGTCGGAGGGGGCCGTCGAGTTCACTCCGGTAGAAGTCGATGAAGCCGTCGGGGTCGGGGCCGGCATTCTGCATGACCAGCCGGTCGAATCCCGCGTCGACGAACGTGCGGGCCACCTCGATGTATCGGGCGGGGTCGGCGCCACAGGCGAACTTCTTCAGCACGTCCTCCTCGCGCACGGTCGCTGTCGCGGCGTCGAAATTGACCGGGTTGGGCAGTTCACTCATGACCTTCCAGCCGGTCAGGGCCCACCGCGAGGTCGACAGGGCGGCCGCGGCCGCGGTGTGCTCGTCCGGGGCCCAGGCCATCGGCACCTCCGCGTAGCGCGGGCCGCTGCCGCCCGCGTCCCGGTAGTGCCGGACGATGTCCGGCTTGTTCTCGGTGGCGAAGAGACCGTCGCCGAGTTCCGCGGCGATACGTGTCGAGTCCCGGCCGCTCGCGGCCACCGCGATCAGCGGGAGCTGCTCAGGAAGATCGAACACCCGGGCGTCCCGCAGTTGCAGGTGCTTGCCCTCGTAGGACCGGTATCCGCCGCTCCAGAGCAAACGGATGATCTCCAGGGCTTCCCTGAGCAGCTCGTGCCGGGTGCTGACCGCGTCGGGGAAGCCACTGCCGACCACGTGCTCGTTGAGGCGCTCGCCGGAGCCCACCCCGAGGACGAAGCGCCCTTCCGACAGCAGAGCCAGAGTCGCGGCGGCCTGGGCGATGACCGCGGGGTGGTAGCGCACCGTCGGGCACGTCACCCCGGTCGCAAGACCGATCCGTGAGGTCTTCGCCGCGATGCTGCCCAGCACGGTCCAGGCGAACGGCGAGTGCCCCTGGTTGTCGAGCCAGGGATGGTAGTGGTCGCTGATCTCGACGAAGTCGAATCCTGCCCGCTCTGCGAGGACCGCCTGCCTCACCAGTTCCGCCGGGCCGAAGGCCTCTGCGGCCAGCTTGTACCCCACGTGCATGTGTTTCTCGTCTCCCGAAGCGTCAAGGGCGTTTTGTCCGCACAGAGGTACCCGTCGACGCAGGGACGTAACGCGTGTCCGGCCGATTGCCCTACCGGTGAACCGCTGCGTGATCCGCGCGACTACGGCGGCGGTGCCGCGATGGTCGGAGGGTGCTCGGGATCCGGTATCCGGTCGCTCCAGCCACCGGGGACCGCGCGGCCCTGCTGGTCGCGGAAGCGGACGGGGGCCATGCCGACGCGGCGGGTGAACAGGCGCGAGAAGTAGGCGGGGTCGTCGTAGCCGACGCGGCGGGCGACGGCGGCCACGGGGAGCTCGGTGGCCACCAGGAGTTCCTTGGCGCGCCCGAGGCGGATACCGAGGAGGTAGTCCTTGGGACTGCATCCGGCGCCCCGGCGCACGGCGGTGCGCAGCTCGGCCGGGGTCATCCCGTGGCGGGAGGCGTGTTCGGCGACGGACAGGGGCTGGAAGGCGTCGCGGGCAAGGGCGCCCAGCACGGAGTCTCCGTCCGCACCGACGTCCGCGCGGGCACGGCGAAGCGCGACGAGCAGTTCGTGCACGGCGGCGCCGGTCTCCACTTCGAGGAGGGGATTGCCGAGCCGGGCGGCGCGGGCGATGCGGCTCACGGCGGCGCGGGCGGACGCGGTGTCCGACAGGGGGACGACGGGACGGTCGTGTTCGATGTAGCCGAGCTCGGTGTACGGGGCGGTGGCCGGGCCCGTGAAGTCGACGAAGCTCTCGTCCCACCCGGTGGCCGGGTCCGGGCCGTAGTGGTGCGGGATGCCCGGAAGCAGCCAGATCAGCGCGGGGGCGGTCACCCGGGTGTGCTTGCCGTCGGGGCCGCGGTACCAGCCGCTGCCCGCATTGACGACGACGGCGACATGGTGGTCGAGGGTGCGGGGTCCGACGGCGGGCAGTGTGCCGTGCTGGAGGCCGACCCCGAGGCAGACGAGACCCAGCCTGTGGTGGGTGGGGCCGGGCGTGAAATAGCGCATCCAGGTGTGGTACATCCGCTTCCGCTTCCTCCCCGCCCGAACGGCCGACGTGCCGTTGTGTCCTGACAACGCCGATCGTTGTGTCCAAACAACGCTGATCTTTGTCCATGGACCCGCCCCGCCGCCAGGGGGTGAGGTGGGGTGGTGGAGGAACGAGAGGCGGCGGACCATGGCTGTGTTCACGATGGGTGAGCGGGATTTTGAGCTGGACGGGCGGCCCGTACGGCTGTTGTCGGGCGCACTGCACTATTTCCGGGTGCACGAGGGCCAGTGGGAGCACCGGCTTGCGATGCTGCGTGCCATGGGGCTGAACTGCGTCGAGACGTACGTCCCATGGAATCTGCACGAGCCGCGGGAGGGGACCTACCGCGATGTGGAGGCGCTGGGGCGCTTCCTCGACGCGGCGCACGCCGCGGGGCTGTGGGCGATCGTGCGGCCGGGGCCGTACATCTGCGCGGAGTGGGAGAACGGCGGTCTGCCGCACTGGCTGACGGGGGCGCTCGGCACCCGGGTGCGGACCCGGGACGCGGAGTACCTCGGGCAGGTGGAGCGCTGGTTCGGGCGGCTGCTGCCTCAGGTGGTGCGGCGGCAGACGGACCGGGGCGGTCCGGTGATCATGGTGCAGGTCGAGAACGAGTACGGCAGTTACGGGTCCGACCAGGTGTATCTGGGCCGTCTGACGGAGCTGCTGCGCGAGCTGGACGTCACCGTGCCGCTGTTCACCTCCGACGGGCCGGAGGATCACATGCTGACGGGCGGTTCGGTGCCGGGGGTGCTGGCGACGGCCAACTTCGGTTCGGCGGCCGGGGAGGGCTTCGCGACGCTGCGGCGGCACCGTCCGGACGGGCCGCTGATGTGCATGGAGTTCTGGTGCGGGTGGTTCGGGCACTGGGGTGCGGAGCCGGTGGTACGGGACCCCGCCGACGCGGCTGCCGCGCTGGAGGAGATCCTGCGGAGCGGCGCGTCCGTCAATATCTACATGGCGCACGGCGGTACGAATTTCGGCGGCTGGTCGGGGGCGAACCGTGCCGGGGCACTGCACAACGGCGAGCTCCAGCCGGTCATCACGTCGTACGACTACGACTCCCCCATCGACGAGTACGGCCGCCCCACGGAGAAGTTCTGGCTGTTCCGGGAGGTCCTCGCATCCCACCGGGAGGGCGATGCCCCGCTGCCGGACGTACCGAGGGCTCCCGCCGCTCTGGCCGGTCCGGCAGGCGCGGAGCTCATGGAGTGGGCACCGCTGGGTGAGGTCATGGACGCCCTGGGCGGTCCGGAGACCGAGCAGGCGGTTCCGCCGACGTTCGAGGAGCTGGGGGTGGACCGCGGGGTGGTCCGCTACCGGGTGGACGTGCCGGGCCCGCGTCAGCCGTATCCGCTGGGGGTGACCGGGCTGCGGGACCGTGCGGTGGTGTACGTCGACGGGGCGCGGGCCGGGTCGCTGGAGGGCGGACCGGGCGAGGCCGGCTCGTACACGGCGCTGGACGCACCGGTGGCCGGTCCGGCGGCGGTGGAGCTGTGGGTGGAGTCGCTGGGACGGGTCAACTACGGTCCGCGGCTCGCCGAGCCGAAGGGGATCACGGGCGGCATCCTGCACGAGCGGCAGTTCCTGCACGGGGTGCGGGCGCGGGGGCTGGCTCTGGACGCGTTCGAGGAGACGGACGCACTCGGGAAGGTGGCGTTCCGCTCCCCTGAGCCGGGCGCGGCCGGCCTGTTCCGGGGAACGTTCGACGTGCGCGGCGCGGGGGACGCCGGGCTCGCCCTGCCGGGGTGGGAGCGAGGCTTCGTCTGGGTGAACGGCTTCTGCCTGGGGCGCTACTGGAGTGTGGGGCCGCAGGACTCGCTGTATGTCCCCGGGCCTCTGCTGCACGAGGGTGTGAACGAGGTGTGGGTCCTGGAGCTGGAACGCTCGGGCGAGCGCCTGCTGACCTTCGGCTGAGGGGCAGGTCCGTAAGCCCCGGAGGGCCGGTCCCGTTCGCCGGGACCGGCCCTCCGGCTCGGTGCTCATGGCCTCATGGCCTCATGGTGCCGTCATGCCTCGCGCACTTCGAAGGAGTCGATGACGAACTCCGCCGTCCCGTCGTCGCCGGTCCTGCGCAGGCCGACCCACGTCTCGCCCTCGGCGGGCGCGGTGAATTCGTAGCTCAGCACGGCAGGTGAGGTGGCGACGGGAAGTTCCCTGCGGTCGAGTTCACGGGATGCCGGTGCGTCGACCCCGGTGATCCACGCGTACTGTCCCGCCTTCTCGTTCTCGTACCGGAAGGAGACCCGGTAGCGTTTGCCCGCCTCGAAGCGGACGGTGTGCTGCACCGTGCGGTGGACGAGACCGCTGTTCTCACCGCGTGACTTGAGCGACTGGGTGCCGTCGACCACGTCGTCGATCGCCTTGCCGTTCCAGCCGCGCCGGGTGAACGGGGCGTGCCGCTGAGCGATGTGGGTGCGCGGATCCGTCGAGCCGCCCGCGTCGCCCTTGACGAACACGCCCCAGCCCTGGGGAACGTGCTGGAAGTCCTCGAAGGCCACGGCGCCGGCCTTGGTGGTGCGCTGTGCGGCGACGATCCGTACATTGTCGAAGCGGACCCTGGCGTCCCCCGCCTCGGCCCGCAGGGTGAGGTCCACGGGGCCCGCACCGTCCGGCACGGTGAAATAGGTGAACATGCGCTGGAAGCGGGTGTCGTGCTTCCGGTCCGCCGCGACGAAGTTGACGGCGGTGGAGGTCTCCGTCCAGTTCTCGGCGATGGTTCCGTCGGCGGTACGGACGGTGAGCGCGGCCCGCCGCCGCTCGCCCGCCTCATGGCCCACCTCCACCTGCACGGACGCGGCATAGGTGCCCGGCGCGATACGGGAGAGCCGCTGTCCGACGGCGGCAGCGGCGCCGGATCCGATGACCAGTTCGTAGTCGCCGAGGTCGCTCAGCTCGACCGACGCCGGACCGCTGACCTTCCAGCCGTCCAGGGAACCCGAGTTGAAGCCGGGGTCGTGGAGCGGTGTCGCCTGTCCCCAGTCCGGGTCCGGGGTGGCGGGCATCCGGGTCCGGTGGACGACGTACGGCTGCTTCGCCTCGGCCTCGATGGTGACGCTGCCCGAGCGGACGGGCACCGCACCGACGTATTCACGTCCCTGGTCGGTGAGCCGGTGGACCGCGACCCGTGACCGGCCGGCCCAGCCGCGTGGCAGCTGCCAGGTGCTGCTGCCGCCCGTCGGGTTGTAGTGGTAGAGCCGGTCCGGGTCGGTCGCCTCGCGCGGCTCCCAGGGCAGCAGATAGCGTCCCCCTGCGTACACGAGACGCCCGTCCGTGGTGATGCGGCGGGTGCCGTCGGTGTCGTCCACGGATGTCTTCGTCGGGCCGGAGAAGGTGATCGTGTGGTCGCCCCAGGTGCTGACGGGGTACGCCTGGAGGTATTTGGCCGGCAGGCTGTCGGTCCAGATCTGCTGGTAGAAGGTGTTCCAGTCCGTCTTGTTGACCCAGCCCTCGAAGTTGCCGGTGCGCGGTATGCCGAGGAGCGTCGGCCACTTGTCGGCGAAGACGTCCTTCTGGTGGTTGCGGATGAATCGGATCAGCCGCGAGTTGATACCCCGGGACGTGTCGGCGCCGTAGTCGGTCTCGGTGGCCCAGTGGGACCACAGGGAGGAGCGTTCGAGTCCGTGGCCCCACTCCGTGGTGACCTGCCACCCCTGGTCCCGCAGGGCCCGCTGGAGTCGGTCGGAGTTCCAGCCCGACTCGCGGAACACATCGATGTAGAGCGTGTTCAGGGCGGGGTCCGTCTCGTCCCTGAGGTCCTTGAAGCGCTTGATGATGTCCCCGGACACGAGGTCACGGCGGGGGTCGATGCGGTAGCTCTGGTCCAGCCAGTCCCACTGTTCGTCGCTCTTGTCGACGAGAGTCTCGGAGAACGCGTTCGCGACTGGGTAGGACTCGGTGGCGTTCACATGGACGCCGAAGTCACTGCCCCAGCTGCGTCCCTCGCGTAGGAGCGTGTTGAGGTCCTTCAGGCCACCCGCGCGTTCGTTGTGGTTGCCCGCGTAGTCCGGGTGGGCCGAGTCGTGGCCCTCCGACTGGTAGCCCTTGAGGAGCGTGTACTGGCGCAGGCCGTCCGTCGCCAGGGAGATCCGCTTGACGTTGTCGAGCGTCACGAGGAACGGATTGGTGGCCTGGCTGGCGAAGTTGAACGGGATGTGCGGGACGACCCGTAGGTGCTGCTCGTCCGCGCCCAGCGGGTCGACCATGATGTCGCGGAAGGCGATGGCGGCGTCCTGCCAGTCCACCGCCCCGTCGCCGTTGCGGTCACCGGTGATGATCACGGTGGCGTACGGGAGAGGCTCGGTGGCGTCCAGGGGCGCGGTCGCCGCACGGTGCGTCCACTGCCCGCAGGCGAGCTGCGCCTTGACGTAGCCGTCCCTGCCGACGGTCTGACGCCACAGCCGCCCGTTCTCCCAGGTGGCACCGGGCGCGCTGTCGGGCTTGTCGTACGTCGTGTTGGTCTCCAGCGCGCCGCCAAGACCGTCGTGGGCGAGCACGGCGTACGCGCAGCCCGTCGGCGCGGCATCGGGCACGGTGTCGGGTGTGAGCTCGACCAGGGTGTCGCCGCTGCCGTCCTTGTCGAGGTCGATCCGTGCGGCGAGGAGCGCGGCGCCCGGCTGGTCGCTGCGTACCGAGAGGAACGCCAGCTTCGGGATCTGGAGTGTGCCGACGCGCAGGGCGGCGGTGTCGGCGATCCTGGTGATCCGCCAGTCGACCCGGCGGCCGGTGACACGGATCTCGGCCCGGATCTCGGTTCCGCCGTCGAAGACCAGGGTGTACGTCGCCCTGTCCCGGCCCGAGCGCGAGGTCACCCGCGGGGTGCGGTCGGTCCCGTCGATCAGCACGGAGGTGACCGTGTCCTCCTGCCCGTGGAGTACGGCGCCGGCGGCGCGGTCGGTGTACGAGATGATGCGCGGGAAGTCGGGATCGACGCGCACCTCGAGGTCATGGGAGCGCAGCACGGTCTCCCGCTGCGCCGCGAGCGCGGTGCCGGGGCCCGCGAGAGCCAGTCCGGCCCCCGCCAGCGCGGTGGCGGCCACCACACTCCTGCGGCTCGGTCCGGGATCTTGTGCGTGCATGCTCGCTCTCCTGACGCTTGGACGGCTTCCCTGCACGCCAAGATGCGTGGCCGGAGGTGAACGGCCCATGGACAAAGGCGGAGCGGGTGTTGGACTAACGCGTCAGGCCCTGCCCCGTCGGCCCTCCGGGGACCCCCCACCACCCCACTTGGTAGCGACTATCGTTTTCATGTAGCGTTTCGCCCCCGACGACAGAGGTGGTACCCATGGCAGTCCCGAAGCGGAAGATGTCCCGCAGCAACACCCGTCACCGTCGCGCCCAGTGGAAGGCCACGACGCCGCAGTTGGTATCCGTCACGGTCGACGGCACCGTCCACCAGGTGCCGCAGCGACTGGTGAAGGCCTACGAGCGTGGACTTCTGCTCCCCGAGGGCTGACCTCGCCCGCGCCCGGGGTGGACCCCGTCGACCGGACGCCGGTCGACGGGGTTCACCTGTTGGGCGTCATCGATGCCGGGGTGTCACCAGGAGGACTTGGTCACTCCGGGCAGGAATCCGGCGTGCGCCTGTTCGCGCATCCGCACCCGCGACAGCCCGAACTTCCGAAGGTGGCCGCGTGGCCGGCCGTCCACGCTGTCCCTGTTCCGCACCCGGGTGGCGCTGGCGTCACGCGGCTGACGGCGCAGCTCCCCGACCGCGGCCGCCCGCTCGGCCTCCGTGGTGCCCGGCCGACGAATGATCTCCTTCAGCTCCGCGCGCCGCGCGGCGTACCGCTCGACGGTCGCCTTGCGCTTCTCGTTCTGCGCGATCTTGCTCTTCCTGGCCATCAGACCTTCACTCCCCGCGCCCGAATGCGGGCGACGGCCGCCTCGATACCGATGACATCGACCGTCTTGATCGCCCGGGCGCTCAGCACCAGGCGCACATGCCGCCCCTCACTGGGCAGCCAGTAGCGCTTGCGCTGGATGTTCGGGTCGAACCGACGCGATGTGCGCCGGTGCGAGTGGGAGATGTTGTTGCCGAAGCCCGGCTGTGCGCCGGTCAGTTGACAGTGGGCGGACACGGGTTCCCTACCTCTCGTCGAGTCGGCCCCCATATTGAAAATGGAAACCATTGCCATATAGTAGCGGTATGGCACGCAACGAACTACGCCCGATCATCAAGCTCCGCTCCACCGCGGGAACGGGCTACACCTACGTCACCCGGAAGAACAGGCGGAACAACCCGGACCGCCTGGTGCTGCGCAAGTTCGACCCGCTGGTCCGTCGCCACGTCGACTTCCGCGAAGAGCGCTGACACCACACCACCCCACTCGCCCCACATCGAGGACACCGCGATGAAGCCCGGAATCCACCCCTCCTACGCTCCTGTCGTCTTCCGCGACAAGGCAGCCGACTTCGCCTTCCTGACCCGCTCCACCCTGACCAGCGAGCGCACGGTCGAGTGGGAGGACGGCAACACCTACCCCGTCGTCGAGGTGGAGATCTCCTCCGCGAGCCACCCCTTCTACACCGGCACCGCCCGCGTCCTGGACACCGCGGGCCGCGTGGAGCGCTTCGAGCGTCGCTACGGCCGACGTGAGGGCCGGTGATGGCGAGCGACCACACGCTTCCCGTCGTCATCGTCTGCGGTATGCACGCGGACGCGCGTCACGAGGTCGTGGAGGGACTGCTGAGGGATGTGCCCCACAGCGTCGCGCTGCACCACGACCTGGCGACGGCGCAGCGGGGGACGGTGCACCGGACCGTGCGGGACGCCTCAGGGGTGCTCTCCAGCGGCGATGCCCCCCTGGTGAACGACTGCGCCTGCTGCGCCCTGCGCGAGGATCTGATGCCCGAGCTGGAGCGTCTGGCGGCCGACGGAGTGACCAGAGCGGCCGTCGTGGAGCTCTGGGACTCCGTCGAGCCCGCAGCGATGGCCGAGGTGATCGCCGCGCACGGCGAGGGCCGGCTCCAGGTGCGCGGTGTCGTCACGGCCGTCGACCCCACCCTCGTGCTCCCCTGCCTCGCCAACGGCGACGACCTCGCCGAGGCGGGTCTGGCAGCCGCGACCAGGGACCGGCGCACCGTCGGGGACACCTGGGCCAGGCAGTTGGAGTACGCGTCGACGGTGGCCCTCGTGGACAACGACGCGGCGGACGAGGAGGACCACGCGCTGATCCGCCAGCTGCATCCGACGGCGCCGCGGGCAGCGGCCGGATCGCGGGAGCTGACGAAGCTGGCTCTCGCGGGGTTCGACGTCGAGGCGGCCGCGGCCGGCCAGCATCCGGCCTGCGCCCTGCTGCCCCAGGAGGCGGAGGAGGCGGGCGTCAGCACGCTCGTGTGGCGCGGGCACCGTCCGTTCCATCCGGAACGCCTGTACGACGCGCTGGAGGAGCTGAGCTGTGCGGCCGCACGCAGCCGGGGACGCTTCTGGCTCGCCGACCGCCCCGACACCCTGCTGTCGTGGGACGCGGCGGGCGGCGCGCTCTGCGTCGAGGACAACGGCCCCTGGCTCGCGTCCCTGCCGGACGCCGCCTGGGACCTGGTCCCGCCGGTCCGGCGAGCCGCCGCCGCACTGGACTGGCACCCGGAGAACGGCGACTGCTGCCAGCACCTGGTCTTCATCTCTCCCGGCCTCGACCGGGAGGGACTGATCGCCGTGCTCGACTCCTGCCTGCTGAGCGACGACGAGTACACAGCGGGCCGTGCGGCGTGGAAGACCCTGCCGGCCGCGTTCGACGCACTTCTCGACCCGGTCCACTGACCCCCGAAAGGAAGACCCGTGGCACGACGCCAGGAACCCCGCAAGCCGGCCACCCGGCCGAACCCGCTCGACGCGGCGAGGATCACGTACATCGATTACAAGGACACCGATCTGCTGCGGAGGTTCATCTCCGACCGCGGCAAGATCCGCAGCCGCAGGGTCACCCGGATCAGCGCACAGCAGCAACGGCAGATGGCCGCGGCCATCAAGAACGCACGCGAGATGGCGCTGCTGCCCTACTCCGGCTCCAGCACCAGCAGGTGACCGGAACGGCACCAGCGGGTATGACGGGCGCCGGTGCGGACCCCCGCACCGGCGCTCCTCGCTCTCCAACATCGGACAGCGGCCAGGCATAGAGGTCAGCCGGCCTGGACATTATGGATATGACAATCATCCCGATGAAGGCGAGTGCCGCTGTTGGCCGCCCCCTTGTTCCTCGACCCGAAGCTCGAACAACCCCTCACGTCCTTACTGACCTCCGACCGCTTCCTGCACGGCCTCGTGGACGGGCTGGGCTCGCCCCTCAACGTGGTCGTGCCGGACCGGATCGCGGAGAACGTCTCACGGTTCCGGTCCGTCTACCGCCGCCACCATCTGGAAGGGGAGATCAGTTTCGCCCACAAGGCCAACAGGTCGAGCGCGCTGGTACGCCGGCTGGCGACGACCGACGCGACGATGGATGTCGCCTCGCTCGACGAACTGCGGCACGCGCTGTCCTGCGGATTCACCCCGGACCGCATCGGTGCGACCGGGCCCAAGGAGCCCGAATTCCTCTGGCTGGCCGCACGCACCGGTGTCACGGTCAACGTCGAGGGGCAGGCCGAACTGGAGTCACTGGCCGCGCTGGTGCGCCGCCACGGACTGAGCCGTGTGCGTGTGCTGCTGAGACTCTCGGACTTCTCCGGCACCGCGGTGACGTTCCTGAGCCACCGCAGCAGATTCGGCTCCCCCGCGTCGGAGCTGGACGGTCTCCTGGACACCTGCGAGCGGCTCCACGACGCGGTGGAGGTCGTCGGTGTCTCCTACCACCTCGACACCACCAGCCTCGATGAGAAGGCCCTCGCACTGGAGGGCTGCGTACACGCCATGGACGCGTGCCGGGCCCGGGGGATGCGTCCGCGGGTGATCGACATCGGTGGCGGATTCGGGACCAGCTACCTCGCCGACGGGGCGCAGTGGGAGCGCTACACCAGCCAGCTGACCCTGGCGGCCATGGGCAGACGCGAGGCACTGGCCTGGCGCGATCACTCGTACGGGCTGAGCAGCGAGGGAGGCACCCTTCGCGGAAGCCTGGAGCTCTATCCCTCCCATCGCCCGGTCGCCGGGGCCGGCTACCTGGACGAGCTGCTGCGCGGCCCGGCCCCCGCACTCGGCCTCCCGCTGGCGACCCTGCTCCTGGAGAACCTGTACGACCTCTGTGTCGAGCCCGGCCGGGCGCTGCTTGACCAGTGCGGGCTCACTCTGGCGCGGGTGCTGGAGACACGGCGCGAGACGGACGGCACACACACGATTCGCCTGGCGATGAACGCCGACGACTGCGCCCTGGAGGAGCACGGCATCCTCATGGATCCGATCGTCCTGCACCGGGACCGGGCATGGGAGGCGACGGCGGCCTCCGCGGATTCCGCCGTCGGTGTCCATCTCCATGGAAACCTGTGCCTCGAATCCGACCTCATCACCCGCAGGCTCGTCTTCCTCCCCCGCCTTCCGGCGCCAGGTGACCTTCTGGCGTTCGTCAACACCGCCGGATACTGCATGGACTTCAACGCCCACCACGCGCAGCTACGACCACCGGCCCGCAAGGTGGCGGCCTATCGGAACGCCGACGGCTGGCAGTGGCGACTCGACGATCAGTACTGGCCCATACACTCCGCAGGGGACGTACATGAGGTATGACAGCATCATCGAAACAATCGGCGACACGCCCCTGGTGCGTATCGATCCTCACGTCCACGGTCTGCGGAACATCGATCTCTACGCGAAGCTCGAATTCTGCAATCCCTTCGGTTCGCTGAAGGACCGGGCCGCCTGGAACATGGTCCGGCCGGGTCTTTCCACGGTGGCCGAGCAGGGCGGGCAGATCGTCGAACTGTCCAGCGGGAACACGGCGAAGGCCCTCGCCGCGATAGCCGGAATGCACGGGGTCGGCTTCAGGAGCGTCACCAACCGGATGAAGATTCCGGAGATCAAGGAGCTGCTGCTCCTGCTGGGGGCCGAGATCGAGGAGCTTCCGGGGCAGAGCGAATGCCTCGATCCCACGAACTCGAACGACCCTCTGACGCTGTTCCACCGCAGCCTCGGCGAACCGGGAAGCACCCACCTCCACACCGATCAGTACTACAACGCGCGCAACCCGCAGGCCCATGAATCCGGCACCGGGCCCGAGATCGTGGCCGACCTGGACGGCCGCGCCCCTGACTGGTTCATCGCCGGGGTCGGCACAGCAGGTTCCTCCACCGGAGTGGCGCGGGCGTTACGGGAGAACAATCCGAAGGTCCAGGTCGTCGGACTCGTCGCGGACAAGTCGGATTTCATTCCGGGGATCAGGAACATCGACGAGGTGCAGGAAGTCGGGATCTTTGATCCGCTCACCTACGACACGCTGGAGAAGGTCACCTCGTCCGAGGCCATCGACGGAATGATGACGCTCGTCAGGAAATGCGGAATTCTGGCCGGCCCGACGGGCGGAGCGGCATACTTCGGCGCGGTGCGGCACCTTCGGGAGACGGCGCCGCAGCTCACCGGACCCGCGACCGCGGTCTTCATCGTGTGCGACCGTGTCGAGAGCTATCTCAGTTACATCAGGAAGCGTCGCCCGGAGCTTCTGGGGCAGCGGCCACGGAACAATTCGGCCGGGTCGGTCTCTGCCGATGAGCTGAGCGCCGCCACCGCGGTGGGCGTCGCCGAGGCCCGGAAATGGATGGCCGAGGAGAAGCCCCTCGTCGTGGACATGCGCAGCCCCTACGCCTATGCCGCTCTGCATATCGCGGGGTCGGTCAATATCGTCGACGAGCTGTTCGAGGACCTCGTGCGGGGCGGGCTGCCCTTCAGCAAGTCCCAGCCGGTACTGCTCGCGTGTCCCGTCGGCGAGAAGTCCTTGAAGTACGCGGCCCTTCTGACCCGGATGGGCCACCCCGATGTCCGCAGTCTCGCCGGGGGTGTCATCGCCTGGCGTGACGCGGGCGCGCCGCTGGTGCGGGAGTGATCCCGGTGGCACCCGAGCCGCAGGGGGAGGATCTGGCTGCCTGGAGCAGTGCCCTGCGCGCGCAGTTCCCGATCGTCGCCGGCAACCCCGGTCTGGCGTATCTGGACAGTGCGGCGACCGCGCAGAAGCCCCAGGCGGTCCTGGACGTGGTCCAGGAGTACCTGACGACCTCCAACGCGAACGCGGGGCGAGGTACCTACCCGTGGGCCAACAGGACCACAAGCCTGATCGAGGAGACCAGAGGGCGGGTCAAGGCGTTCCTCGACGACCCGGATCCGGACACCTCGACGGTGCATTTCGTCAGCGGCACCACCGAGGGGCTGCGCCGGGTGGCCCTGGACTGGCTCGTCCGTGAACTCCGCGAAGGGGACGAGATCATCGTCCCCTTCGCCGACCACGAGGCGAACGCCTCGCCCTGGCTGGAGGCGGTCGGCGCACTGGCCCGCCAGGGCACCCGCGTCACCGTCCTGGAGATGCCCTACCAGAGCGCGTCCCGCGACTACGACACGGAGCGGCTCGCGGAACTCGTCTCGCCGCGTACGCGGTTCGTGGCCGTCACCCACGTCCACCATGTCTACGGCGCTGACATGAACGTGCACCGGGTCCGCCGGGCGGTGGGCGACGACGTGGTTCTCTGCATGGACGCGGCCCAGAGTGTCGGCCATCTCCCCGTCTCCATGACGGCTCTGGACGTCGACTTCGCCGTGTTCTCCGGGCACAAGGCTCTGGCACTGCCCGGATCCGGGGTTGTCTGGTCCCGGGGGAAGCGCGGGGCCGCCTTCGCCCCGCTCGGCTGGAGCGGCACGCCGAACACCGTGGGCATCGCGAGCCTGGGGGCCGCACTCGACTGGCTGGACCGGGCCGGGCCTGAGCGCATCGAGCGCTGGACCGTGCGGCTGGCCGCACGGCTGACGGACGGGCTGCGCACACTGGCGCCGTACGAGGTGCTGGGGTGCCAACTGAGCCTGGCCGAGCAGTCGTCCGTGCAGCAGCGGCACGGCATCGTGACGTTCAGACACCGGGACATCGATGCGGCGGACCTCGGGTTCATCCTCTTCAGCCACGGCTTCATGGTGCGGGCCGACGGCCTCTGCCAGGGCCGGGGCGGTGAGACCCGCAGCTCCGTACGGGTCAGTCTGCACGCCTACAGCAGCCGGGAGGAGGTAGACCGGTTGTTGGAGGTGCTCGCGGGACTCGCCTAGGGCCGGACGAGAGACCCTAGGGCTGATGACAATCGTTTTCAAGTGTAGATTCGGGGTCGCCGCACGGAACCGAGCGCGTAGAGGGTGGTACAGCAGGATGAGCGTGAGCATGTCGACGGCCCAGTTGTGGGTGGACCGTTGGGAGCAGCAGCAACAGCGGTACGCGATCGATCGCGAAGAGCGCTTCACCGTGGTCGCGGATGTCGTGGAGCATGTGACGGCCGGCCGCGCGGTCCCCCGCGTGCTGGATCTGGGGTGCGGGCCCGGGTCGCTGCCCGCGCGCCTGATCGAGCGTCTGCCGGGGGCCGAGATCGTCGCCGTCGACATGGACCCGCTGTTGCTGGCCCTCGCCCGCGCCCGTCACCCCGACGCCGCCCGGTACGTCGAGGCCGTCATCGGCGAGAGGGGCTGGACGAACACGCTCGGTCTCCAGGGACCGGTCGACGCGGTCGTCTCCACCACGGCCCTCCACTATCTCCCCGAGGGGATACTGCGCAGCACCTACGCGGAGCTCACCGCACTGCTACGGCCCGGCGGCGTGCTGATCAACGCGGACCATCTGTCCCAGGACGGCGCCGGGTTCGCGGAGATCGCCGAGTTCGTCGGGGTGCGCAGGGCCGAGCGCCGGCACGCCTTCGACCACGAGGACTGGGAGGCGTGGTGGTCCGCCGTCGAGAACGAGCCCGAGCTGACGGAACTGTGCGCGGAGCGCCGTAAGCCGGGCTTCGTCCACGCGGACTGCGCCGTCACGCTCGGCCGGCACGTCGAGTTGCTGGCCGAGGCGGGCTTCGGACCCGCAAGCCCCGTCTGGCAGGTCGGCAACAGCTATGTCCTGGTGGCCATCCGGGAGTAGCGGCGGACGGACGGGGCGGGGGCGGCGCGGAATTCCGCGCCGCCCCCGCCCTCACCTCGCGTATCTGAGGTGAGGAGCGACGCTGCGCAGCTTCTCGCACGTCTCCTCGATCTCCCTCTCCGGCACGGACTGGCCGGTGACACCGGCGCCCGCACGGAGCCACGTCCTGTCCCCCTCGCCGAGCAGGGTGCGAAGGACCAGGGCGGCGTCCAGCGAACCGTCCGTGCTGCCCCGGAAGACCGCGCCGCCGTACAGGCCCCTGGGCCCCTCCTCGTACCGCGCGAGTGTGCCGAGGGCGGCACGCTTCCCCGAGCCCGTGGCGGTGATCGCGGGGAAGAGCGCGGCGAAGGCCGCCCAGGGCCCGGTGCCGGGCCTGAGCCGGCCCGTGACGCGCGAGGCGAGGTGCTGCACCGACCCGCGCGGCCTGACCGCCATGAACTCCTCGACCACGACGGAGCGCCGGCGGCAGACCGCCTCCATCTCGTCGCAGGCCAGGCGTACGGAGACGGCGTGCTCGTGGATCTCCTTCGGGTCGGTGAGCAGGTCCCTGCGCCTCCGGTCGTTCTCCACCGGATCGGCCCCCAGTGCGCGGGTTCCCGCCAGCGGCTGCGTGCTGACGCGGCCGTCGTGCCCGACCTCCAGCACCGTCTCCGGACTGAATCCGGCCGCCCTGCGTCCGCCGAGGTCGACGAGGAACGAGCGCGCGGGGGTGTTGGCCCGCCGGCCGGCCAGATAGGTCGCGGCGAAGTCGGCGACGGATCCCGTGGGCAGCACCACCGCCCGTGAGAGGACGGCCTTCTCCAACAGGCCCGCCCTGATGTCCGCGACGGTCCGGGCGACCGCGTCACCGTAGGCGTCGGTGGAGCGGGTGATGAGCTGTTCGGCCCGGTCCTCCCCCAGCTCGACAGGTCCTGGCCCGGGTGCGGGCGCAGGGAACTCCGTGAGCAGTTCGCCGGCCTTGCGGGCCCAGGCCTCGTCGACGGCCCGTATCCCGGCTCTGCCGGGGGTGAGGGACACCTCCACGCAGGGCACCAGCGCGTGCAGGAGGGGTCCGGTGCCGGCTGCCGCCGCCGGGTCGCCGTGCAGGAGGTGCGCGAGCTCGAAGGCGGACCAGCCGTAGAAGCCTCGGTCCCGGTGACCGGCCTCGGCCAGGGAGTCGAGCGCGGCGGCGAACACATCGAGCGGCCGCGTCGCCGCGTCGGCGGTCCAGGTCCGTCCGGCGGCCCTCGCGGTGACCCGGTCGGCGTCGGCGGTGAGCGTCACCGCGGAACCTGCCGCGAAGTACCAGGTGCCCTCCTGCTCGTAGACCGCGTACTGCTCGGCCAGGCCGGCCTTCGTGAGGTGTACGGCGGCGTCGGACGGGTCCTCGTAGGGGATGTCCAGGCCGTGGGCGCACCGGAGTGCGGGTACGGACCTCGCCCATTGCGCCCAGTCGTGCGGGGAGCCTGTCGTCATGCTCGGATGCCTCTCGTGTTCGGTGGTCATGACGCCGCCTCGATCCGCCGGCCGTGGGCGCGGGCGCGCTGCTCCCAGAAGGAGGCATAGGTGCCGCCCGCGGTGACCAGCTCGCTGTGGGTGCCGCGCTCGGTGATCCCGCCGTCCTCCAGGACGAGGATCTGGTCGGCGTGGACGACGGTGCCGATCCGGTGGGCGATGACCAGCAGTGTCTTCTCGGCGGCCAGCGCGCGGACCGTCTCGGCGAGCAGGGCCTCGTTCTCCTGGTCCAGCGCTGCGGTGGCCTCGTCGAGGATGAGGATCGGGGCGTCCTTGAGCAGGGCGCGGGCGATGGACACACGCTGGCGCTGACCGCCGGAGAGCGCGATGCCGCCCTCGCCCACCCTGGTGGCCCAGCCGTCGGGCAGTTCGTCCACCACACGGTCGAGACCGGAGAGTGCCGCGGCTTCGGCGAGCCGCTCACGGCCGGCGTCGGGGGAACCGATCCGGACGTTGTCCTCGATCGTGCCCTCGAAGAGATAGACGTCCTGGAAGACCACGGAGACTTGAGCGGCGAGTTCGTCCGGAGCGATGTGCCGCACGTCGACGCCCCCGATGCGTACCGTGCCGCGGGTGGTGTCCCAGAAGCGGGCGAGCAGTCCGGCGACGGTGGTCTTGCCCGCCCCGGAGGGGCCGACGAGAGCGGTCATGCCACGCTCGGGCAGACGGAAACTGATGTCGGTCAGGACGGGGCGCTGTGCTTCCCGCCGGTCCGCTTCCTTCTCCCCGTACCGGAACTCCACCCCGTCGAACTCCACCTCGGTCCCCCGGGGTGTCCGTGGCTCGGCGGGCTGCGGGAACGGCTGCGCGTCGAGGACGGCGCCGAGCCGTTCCAGGCTGTTGCGGGCGATACGCATCCCGGCGCCGACGTCGGCGGCCCCCGCGAGGCTGTCGATCAGCCGGGCCGCGAGGACCAGAAGTGCCAGCAGGGTGGGGGCGGTCAGCGAACCGTCCAGCTGCCAGGACACACCCAGGGCCAGCAGCAGGGCGAACACCACCCTGGCGGCGAACGCGAACGAGACCAGTCCTGGCAGTCCCCGCACGATGAGGCGGCGGTCCGCGTGTGCGTGGGCGGCCAGGGCGTCGTCCAGCGCGACGTAGCCTTCGGCCGTACGGCCGAAGGCCCGCAGGACGGGCTGGTTCCGCGCGAACTCCAGTACCCGGTCGGCGGCTTCACCGATCGCGGCGTCCCGGCCCGCGTCGAGTCGGCGCATGACGGCGGTGCTCACCATGTGTACGGCCAGCAGTACGGGGGCGCAGACCAGCAGCACCAGCGCGGTGCGGGGGTCGAAGAAGAAGGTGGCGATCACCAGGGTGACCGGGGTCAACAGGGAGCTGACGAAGGGCCGCAGCAGATGGGCGGGCATGTTCATCACCTGGATGACGTTCTGTCCGGCCAGTCTGCTGAACTCGGCGGCCCGTCCGGCGGTGAACCAGCCGAGCGGCAGGTCGTGTGCCCGGGTCGCGAGCCGGCGGTGCAGGACCCGGGAGAGCTGCGAGCCGACGGTGAACCCGCCCCTGAGCGCGGCACCCTGCACAACGGCGTGGCCGATCGAGCTCGCCACGAGTGCGCTCAGCCACGGCCAGGCATCGGCCGGGTGGTCGCCGAGCAGGGCGCGCAGCACGGGCACCAGCAGGGCGAAGGCGACGCCTTGCAGGACGGCGCCTGCGGCGAGGAGGGCGAGCAGGGCATTCAGCGGACGTGACCCCTCACGCCCCAGAACTCTGTAGAGACGGCGGATCATCGTGGGCTTCCCTCTCGGATGTCGTCCCGTGTGCGGGGTGCGGGGATCGCGTCGGCGCCGGACGGCGTGGCCGCCTGCTGGGCCTCCCACAGCCGGGTGTATCTGCCGCCCCGGCTCACCAGGTCCTCGTGCCGGCCCTGCTCCGTGACGCGTCCTGCTTCCAGGACCACGATCCGGTCGGCGCCACGGACGGTCGCCAGCCGATGCGCGACGACCAGCAGGGTGCGGCCCCGTGTCAGTTCGGACAACGCGTCCTGGATCAGTGCCTCGGAGTGCGGATCGGCGTACGCGGTGGCCTCGTCCAGGACGAGGACGGGGGTGTCGGCGAGCAGGGCCCGCGCGATGGACAGCCGCTGGGCCTCGCCACCGGAGAAGGTGACAGCGGTTCCGACCTCGGTCGCGTAACCGTCGGGGAGTTCCATGACACGGTCGTGGACACGGGCGGCGCGGGCGCACCGCTCGACCTCCGCGTCGGTGGCGTCGGGGCGGCCGAGGCGGATGTTGTCGGCGACGCTCGCCCGCAGCAGCCGTACGTCCTGGAGGACGAAGCCGATATGACGGTAGAGCTCGCCCGCGGGGATGTCCCTGATGTCGGCGCCGCCGACGGAGACCGTGCCGGCCGTGACGTCGTGGAACCTGGGCAGCAGCGAGGCCAGGGTCGACTTGCCGGACCCGGAGGGGCCGACGAGCGCGGTGACGGTGCCGGGGGTGAGGTCCAGGTCGATCTCGCTGAGGGCGTCGGTGCGGCCGTCGTAGGAGAAGGACACCCCGCGCAGCGAGACGGTGTGGCCCTGAGGGGTGCTCGGCGTCCCCGGCTCCGGCAGGACCGGCGTGTCCAGAGTCGCGGAGATGCGGACCGCCGCCGCCTGCCCGGCGCGGATCTGCTGGATGCGGGGGCCGACCACACCCATGGGGGCGGCGACGACCGGTCCGAGCAGCAGGAAGGGGACCAGTTCGGCCCCTGTCGTCCAGCCGTTGGTCACGGACACGGCTCCCACCACGGACAGCAGGAGCAGCACCACCACCGGGGAGACGACGAGCAGTGCGGCGGTCGAGACGGTGAGCGTCGCGCGGACCCAGCGGGCGAAGAAGTCGGCGAAGCCGTCGGTGGCGCTCAGGAAACGCTCGTACGCCGTGCGTCCGCGCCCGAAGGTCCTCAGGACGGCGATGCCGTTGGCGAACTCGACGGCCGCGGAGGAGATGCGGCTCAGCGCGCCTCCGTACTCGGCCATCTGCGCCGCGGCTCCGGACATGGCCCTGCTGAACAGGAACACCCCGAGTGCCAGTGGCAGGAGGCTGATCAGCGCCAGGCGCGGGTCGACGGTGAACAGGTAGACCAGGGCGAGCGCGGGGGCGGTCAGGACGGCGACGACATCGAGCAGTGTGTGGGCGACCAGGGTGTGCAGGGCATGCACGTCGTCCTGTACGGCCTGCTTGACCTCGCCGGTCCCCTTGGTCGTGATCCAGCCCAGCGGGAGGCGCCCGATGTGCTGGGCGAGCCGTCGGCGCAGCGCCAGCTGGAGGTCGTTGTCCGCCAGATGGCTGACAGCTCCGGCCGCCGCACCGCACACCAGGGCGACCAGGCCCGACACACAGGCGAGGGTGACCAGCGGCCAGAGGTCGTCGGCGTCGGCCCCGGAGGAACCGGTGAGACGGTTCGCGATCCGGGAGACCGCGATGAACGGGACGACTCCGGCGAGAGAGGCGACGGCCTGGAGGCCGGTCGCGAGGGCGAGTCGCCCCCTGACTCCCCGCAACAGGGCGTACAGCGCGGGGCGCGGGCGGCGGTCGGGCGGGGTCGGCTTCACTTGACCAGGACTCCGATCTCGGGGATGGCCTGTCCGCCGGCTTCGGTGATGCGGCGACTGGTCATCCCGGCCTCCGCGGCGAGCTGGGCGACGTCGAAGGTGTGCCAGACATAGCTGTCGCTCACCTCGCGTACGGTGCGGCCCTCGCGCAGCACCTTCCAGGTGGTGGTGAAGCGCATGGCGTCACCCTCGGTGGGTTCGCCGCCGATCCACCACTCGTACGTCTGGCGTCCGATGGTCTCCCTGAGGGACATCACCGGCGGGATGACACGGGGTGAGGAGACGCCCATCAGTTCCACGACGATGGGCGCGCCGGGAGGCAGGCGGGCGGCGAGCCGCTTCCACAGGGACACACGCTCGGGAGCCGTGAGATGGCCCGCGACGCCGAAGATGACCACGGCCGAGAGCTTCTCGGGGAGGGCCAGGTCCTGGGCGGAGCCGTCGACCACGGTGACCCTGCGGCGCAGATCGGCGTCACGGGCGACCCGTGAGGTGAGCACGGCACGCATCGTGGCGGAGGGCTCCGCCACGATGATCTCGGTGTGCGGCAGCGCGGCGGCGATGACCTCGGTGACGCGTCCGGTGCCGCCGCCGATCTCGAGCACCGGGCCGTAGGAGGTGTCGACACCGTCGAGTACACGGCTGAGCGGGGGCCCGCTGCTTGCGGTGTGCCGGGTGGCGACCAGTTCGTAGAACTCGGCCGAGACCGAGTAGAAGTCGATCAATGGAGTCTCCAGGAACACGGGGAGGGAGGGGCGGAAGGACACGTCGGCCGGCTCACGGGGTGCTCGGCCACGTCTGTCCGCCCGTGATCAGCGAGGGGTCCATCCGCCGCAGGACGGTGGCGACCACTTCGCGGCGCCGGGGTGTGAGGTAGAAGTGGTCGCCGGGGAAGGTGCGTACCTCGGTGCGGGCGGTCGTGAGGTCCGCCCAGCCGCCGGCCCTCTCCAGGACCCGCTCCCGGTCGAGTTCCGGGTCATCGGCGCCGGTGAGCACGTGCACGGGGCAGTCCAGCAGTGGACGGACGTCCGGCCGGTACGTCTCG
Organism: Streptomyces sp. NBC_01012; assembly: GCF_045162755.1. Lineage (NCBI taxonomy): Bacteria > Bacillati > Actinomycetota > Actinomycetes > Kitasatosporales > Streptomycetaceae > Streptomyces > Streptomyces sp. NBC_01012. The sequence goes on from NZ_CP108688.1 coordinate 294,284, forward strand.
ATGAGCCGGTAGTCGTTGCGCACGATCCCCAGGACCAGGGAGCGCAGCCCAGGGTCGTCGAGGACCTCGCCGCTGGTGCCGCCGAGCCGGCGCAGTTCGGCGCAGAGCACGTCGTCGTCCCGGCGGTGTACGTCTCCGGCCACCGCGGTGTGCGGAGCGGCACGGCCCGAGACGAACATCCTGCGCGGCTGCGGTGCACCGCGTCGGCTCAGCTCGTGGGCCAGCTCCCAGGCGACGGCCGATCCCATGCTGTGCCCGAACAGGGCGTACGGCCGGTCGAGCAGGGGTGGCAGGGCGTCGGCGAGTGCGGTGACCAGCTCGCCCATCGTGTCGATCATGGGGTCCTGGAGGCGGTCCTCGCGGCCCGGGTACTGCACGCCGAGCAGTTCGGCCTCGGGGGGCAGCAGGGCCGCCCAGGGGCGGTAGAAGCTCGCGCTGCCGCCCGCGTGGGGAAGGCAGATCAGCCGGATCCGGGCACCTGCCCCGCTGTTCCAGCGCCTGATCCAGGTCACCAGGTCACCATCAGCTCTTCGAGGCCGAAGGTGGCCGAGTCGTGCTTGAAGCCGACCTGCTCGCGGTCGCAGGCGAGGCGCAGGGTCGGTACCCGGCGCAGGAGTGTCTCCAGGGCGATCTCCAGTTCCAGCCGGGCCAGATGCTGTCCGACGCACTGGTGGACGCCGTATCCGAAGGCGATGTGGTGGTTGTCCGGCCGGTGGAAGTCCACCCGCCCGGGGTGCTCGAAGCGTTCGGGGTCGTGGTTGGCACCGGCGAGGAGTCCGATGACGCCGTCGTCGGCGGGTATCACCCGGCCGGAGAGCTCGATGTCATCGGCGGCCACGCGCAGGGGGATGGAGTCGGCGATGGACAGGACGCGCAGGAGTTCGTCGACCGCACGGGGCATCAGCGAGGGCTCGGCCCGTAGTTCCTCCTTGAGGTCGGGACGGTCCAGGAGGAGCAGCGTGCTCAGGGCGATCATGTTGGTGCTGGTCTCGCGTCCGGCGTTGATGGTGATGCCGACGGTGGACAGCAGTTCGTCCAGTGTGATGGCGCCGGTGTTCAGGTGCTCGACGACGAGCTTGGACAGCAGGTCGTCGCCCGGGTTCTTCCGGCGCTCGGCCACCAGGTCGGCGATCAGCCCGAAGAGGCCGCCGAGCGCTTCGGAGACCTGTTCGGCGGTGCTGTGACGGGAGCCGGAGATCCGGGTCACGTCGCGGAAGAACTCGAGGTTCTCCCGTGGGATGCCGAGCAGTTCGCAGATCACCGATGTGGAGACGGCGTTGGCGTACACGGAGACGAAGTCGACCGGCTGCTCGGCGGCGAGCATGTCGTCCAGCAGTTCGTCCACCCGGGCCTGTACGGCGGGCCGCATGGTGCGGACCTGACGGACGGTGAACTCCGGGAGGAGCATGCGGCGGTAGCGGGTGTGCTCGGGGGCGTCGGTGCGGATGAAGGGGCGGAATCTTGCCCCCGCCTCCTGCTCCCCCTCACCGAGCGCGGGGAAGCCCGGCCGGCGGATGTCCGCGCTGACCCGTGGGTCGGCGAGCAGGGCGCGTACGTCGTCGTAGCGCGACACCACCCATGCCTCGCGCGCGGTCGGCAGCGTCACACGGGCCACCGGTTCTTCGGTGCGCAGGGCGTCGTACTCCTCGGGCGCGGCGAAGGGGCAGCCGCGCCGGATCGGGAAGTCGTGGGGCGTGTTCATCGGTGGTCCTCGGTGGGTCGTGACGGAGAGGGACGGCGTTCGGCGGCGGTCGCCGCCGTGCCGGGCTCGTGGGTGAGTACGGCCAGCGGCGGTGCGCCGGACCGGGTGGGCAGGGTGCGCACGCTCATGCCGGACTCGGCGGCGACGTCGTTCAGGCCGAAGGGTGTCCAGCGGTAGGAGTCGTGCACCTCGCGCACCACGTCCGGTGTGTCGTCCCGATGGACACGCCAGGTGCTGTACAGCCGCATCGCGGACGGGTCCGCCTCGTCCGGTGCTCCCGCGAACGACCAGGTGTAGCGGTGGTGTCCGGCACCGGCCGTGGCGAGCCTGGTCTCCGGGAGGGTCAGCGGCGTGTCGAATCCCATGAGCTCGACGACGACGAGGCCCCCGGGTGCCAGACGCTGTCTCAGCCTGGCCCAGAGCGTGCGGCGCTCCCCCGCGTCGAGGTGGCCGAGTACCCCGCTCAGGAGGACGGCGCCGATGCGGTCGGGGAGTTCGAGGTCCGGGGCGGCGTCCGCCGTGACGGTGACCCGGGTGCGCAGGTCGGGGTCGCTGAAGACCCGGCTGGTCAGTACGGCGCGCATGCCGACCGCGGGCTCGCAGGCGAGGATCTCCACGTCCGGCCTGGCGCGTGCGACGGCTTCGGTCAGGAGGCCGGTCCCCGCGCCGATGTCGAGCACCGGTCCTGCACCGAGGTCGGCGTCGGCGAACAGTGCGGCGACGGCCGAAGCACTCGCGGTCGCGGTGTGCCGTGCCGCGACGAGATCGAAGAACTCGGCGGAGGGGGTGTAGGGCGCCACTCCCCCGGTGGCGTCGGCCTGAGCGGACCCCTGCGGAGCGGGCGGGGCGGGCGGAGCGGGCGGAGCGGGCGGGTCGGGAGCCGCACAGGGCGTGGGATCCGGGAACAGGTCACCGGCCGCGAGCGGGCGCGGAGTCGCCGGCCGGACGATCTCGGGTGGCCCGAGCCGTGCCGCAAGGTCGGACCAGGTGCGGCACACGGCGAGGTCGTACTGGCCGGCTCGAAGGGCGTCGCCGTTGCGGACCGCCGCGTCGCGCAGGCCGTCGAGGGCGCTGCCGATCGCCTGCGGCCACAGCTCGGTGAACACATCGCGGAAGGTCCCGGTGTTCCCGACCACCGCGGTGGTCCCGAGGCCGAGCCCTCCGGTGCCGGGGCCGTCCAGGACGAACCTGCGGTCGGTGTCCCTGGTGATGTGCAGCCGCGGGCTCCACAGGACCGGTCCGTGCGTGTCGGCCAGGGCGAGGACACCGCCCTCGGTGCCGAGGGAGATCCGGTGCCAGTGCAGTGCGTGGTTGTCCCGGTCGGACGGATCGAGCTGGTGGTGTACCCGCACGGTGGCGGGTACACCGGCGATCATGCCCTGCAGTACGCGGAAGGGCTGCGGCCCGATGTCCGCGGGCAGGGCGGGCGGATCGGCGAAGCGCCAGGGCCGCAGGGATCCGAGCGCCTGCCCCAGGATGTCGACCATCGGGTGCATCAGATGGACGGGGGTGGCCGCGTCCACGAACAGCGGTTTCTGCAGACCGGTGAGCCTGCGGGCCGCGTCGATGAAGGCACGGACGGGACCGACGTGCGGATAGTGGGTGTTGACGCGGAACTGCACTCCTCGGCGGCGCGCGTGCTTCAGACTGCCGGTCAGTTCCGCGAGGTGTACGGGGTGTTCCTGGAGCACATGGATACCCCGGTCCATCAGGGCCCTGGCAAGACCGGTGCCCTCCCCTCCGGAGATCGAGGAGCTGACCGCCACACACGCGGCGTCGATGTCGTCGGGCAGCTGGTCGACGTCCGTCCAGCAGGGCACACCCGCGCTCTGCGCGTACGCCTGTGAGGCGGCGGAGCCCCGGCTCAGGATGCCGGCCAGTACGTATCCGGGCCGCCGCCGGACGGCATCGGCGTAGAAACGGCCGAAGTTGGTGCCGCAGACCAGGACGCGGAAGGGCGGTGCGGCGGTCTGCGCGGCGGGCGGTGCGGCGGGCGGTGCGGCGGTCACAGCACCCCCTCCTCGACCGCTCCGCTGTCCGCCGCCGCGGTGCCGGTGAGCCGTAGCTCGCCGGCGCCGCCCGCACGCAGGTGGCCGACCACGGTGTTCGGGTCGAGCACGTCGCACGCGAAGTGAATGCCCGGGGGCACGGCGGCGTTCAGGACGGCGTCCACGGCGAGTGCTCCGACGGCGGCCGTGAGCCGGTAGCTGCTCGCGGCGCGCAGTGTCAGTCCGGCGGTCGCGGGCCGTCCTGACGCGGTCCCCGCCAGCTCGAAGTCCATGACGTAGTAGGGCTTGCGGCCGGCCAGGTCGAGTTCGGCGGCGAGGATCAGCCGGCGTGCCAGGTCGTCGGGGTCCGCGCCTTCGGCGAGACGGCCCGGCAGGAGGCTGAGCAGGGCGCGCACCTGCGGGCCCGGGTGGACGTTGTACCAGTCGAGCCGTTCGAGGCCCAGTTCACCGGCGAGGCGTTCGCTCTCGCCGCTGAGGTAGGGCTGGAGGGCGACCCGGCCGGGGAACCCGTCCCGTCGTGCGTCCTCGGTGGTGCGCAGCGCGCGTGGGACGCGTCGGCCGCCCCGGACGGCCGCGAGCGGCTCGCCGTAGGCCGCGCCGTCCGCGCCCCCCGAGGTGAGCGAGAGCATGAGGTCCTGCGCCACCGTGGGCGAGCAGTTCTCCAGGCCGCCGCAGTGCGCGGTGAGCCCGGTGGGCCGGTCGATGCCCTGCCGGGCCAGCCAGCGCGGCAGCAGACTGGACAGCCCTGGCAGCGCGCCCGCCGAAAGGATCACGGTCCGGCCGTCGCGGACGGGGTCGCCGTGCCGGATGAGGTCCTCGGCCGCCGGGTCGTCCCCGGCCACGTCCACGCAGTGCGCACCCGCGGCGAGCGCGGCCGACGCCACGGTGGCCCGCAGCCGGTAGGTGGGGCCCACGCAGTTGAGGACGATGTCGCATCCGTCGGTGAAGGCGCGCAGACCGTCCGGCACGTCGGCGTCCGCCCGTACGGTCTCGTCGGGGTTGCAGGGGGCCGGATCGGCGATCGGGCGGAGCGCCGAAGGGTTACGTCCGCCCAGCCGCAGTCCGCCGTGCCCGAGGGCCCGCAGCTCGCGTACGGCCGCCCGGCCCACGGCTCCGGACGCGCCCAGGACACCGATGAGGGGTCTCTTCGTCATCGGGTGATCGCTCCCCGGGTCAGCTCGCTGAGGGTCTTGAGGATGCCGGGGGCGTGTTCGACCGAGAGACAGCTGTAGTGGTCGCCACCGATGTCGACGATGTCGAGGTCGCCCAGGGCCAGTTCGTGCCAGTAGGCGGTGACGGCGTCCTTGCTCCCCGGGAAGGGGTAGGCGCCGTCGTGACGCAGGAAGGTGATGTCGCCCGCGTACGGCTCTGCGTCGTAACGGGTGATGGCGAACACGCTCTGCCGGAAGGCGAGGAACAGACGTGTCATGTGGTCGGGTTCGTAGCTGCCCGCCGACGCCGGAACCGCCTCGCACATCCGGGCGATGCGCGTGGCGCGCGGCACATCGGCCAGGGCGCGGAAGCGGTGGGCGACGTCGTCGAACTCGGCGGGCAGCGCGGCGAGTCCGCCGTCGGGCAGGACCCCGGGGCTGCCGGCCAGGACCGCGTCGGCCGCGGCGGCCACCCGGTACTGGTCGCCGGGGAAGCCCAGCGCCTTGGGGTCGATGCCCATCATGACGGCGAAGGAGTACTCGGAGAGCAGTTCGTCGTCCAGCCTGAAGCGCGGACTGTGGCTGCTGATGACGGTGAGGCTCTCCACCTCGGCCCCGGACTCGGCCAGCTGGCGCGCCACCTCGGTGGCGATCAGTCCGCCCAGGCAGTAGCCCACGACATGGAAGCGGCTCCGGCCGCCTGCCCGCAGGGCGCGTGCGTAGTCGGCGGCCAGCCGTTCGATGAGTCCTTCCGGCGGGGCGGCGAGGAATCCGTTCAGATCCGGGACCTCCACGCCGACCACCTCGGCGAGTCCGGGGGAACGCCGTCTGATCTCGGTGATCAGCGCCCGGTACGGCATGATCGTGGCCGTCCCCGCGTGCACCAGCACCGTCGTCGGTTCGTCCGCCGACCTTGCGCCGTGCAGATGGATGACGGGGTCGGTGCGTATCGCGTTCGCGTCCCCCGGGTTCTCCTCCTCGTCCGAGAGCCCACGCAGGAAACCCGCGAGACCGGCCACGGTGGGGCGGCGGAGCATGTGCCGCAGGACCACTTCCCATTCGAGTGCGGCGGTCCGCGGTACGCGGTCGCGGAGCTGGGCCACCATGCGGGCGACCAGCAGCGAGTCCCCTCCCAGGGCGAAGAAGTCGTCGTTCCTGGTGACGCGTGGGGCCGACAGGAGTTCCGCCCAGAGCTGCGCCAGGCTGCTCTCCAGTTCGTCCATCGGCTGCTCGTCCACCACGGGCTGCTCGGTCTCCCCGGGGAGCCAGGTGCGCAGCAGTGCCCGGTCGGTCTTGCCGTTGGCAGTGCGGGGCAGGGCGTCGACGACCTGCCAGACCGTGGGGAGCATGTAGTCGGGCAGACGGTTGGCGGCGGCGCGTGCCAGCTCGCCCACGGGCACATGGTGCCGGTCGCCCTTCATGGTGGCGATGAACACCTCCTGCCCGGTGGCTGCCAGGGGGTCTCCGGGTTCCGGCAGGGAGACGGCATCCGTCGCCCCGTGCCGGCCGAGGAGCTCCCGCCACTGTGTGTGGGTCAGGAAGGACTGGCCGGTGTGCGCGCGTACGTCGGTCCAGGTGTGTCCGGCGACCTCCAGGAACTCCATCGAGACCAGCAGCGGACAGTTCTCGTCGCGGGTGTTCTCGACGAACACCAGCTGTCCGCCGGGGACCAGCAGTTCCCGCAGTCGGCCCACCGCCGCGTCGGCGTCAGCTGCGGCGTGCAGGGTGTTGGCGCACACCACGACGTCGAAGGTGTTGGGAAGGAGGCCCTGGGCGCGAGGGTCGTCGTCGACGTCGAAGCGCTGGTAGCGCATCCAGGTGTGGTCGGCGAAGCGTTCCCGTGCCTCGTTGAGGAAGAACGCCGACGGGTCGGTGAAGAGGTAGTCGACCCCGTACTCGGCGAGTGCGGGCGCCAGTTCGCCCGTGGTGCCGCCGACGCCCCCGCCCACCTCGAGGACGCGCAGCCGGTCCTCACCGGTGTGTGCGGCGGCGATCTCCCGCAGCGCGGTGACGACGGCGCGGTTGAGGTGACGGATGGCGAGGTTGTCGCGGTAGGCGGCGTCCGCGGCCTCCAGGGCGGCGCCGGGGAAGAGCAGTTCCCTGATGCCGGTGTCTCCCGCGATCAGCTCGGGCAGCCGCTCGGTACAGGTCCGCATGACGGTGAGCAGTTCGGTGCTCCACCCGACGTGGCGCTCCAGCTCGGCGGCGCGCTGCCGGGCGCGTTCCGCCTCGGCTGCGGTGACGGCGGTGAGGCCGCCGTAGGTGTCGTCGGCGTCGTGGTGCGTGAGCCTGCCCCGGCGGACCAGGGCGCGCAGCCAGCGCCGCACGATGTGCCGGTGGCGGGGGGTGGAACGCAGGGTGGTGCACACCTCGTCCGCTGTGTGCGCGGTGCCGTCGGCGAAGAGCCCTGCCGTCGTGAGCACGCGTGTCATCGCGGCGAGCGCGACCTCGTCCAGTGCGTCGAGGAACTCCGTCAGCCGGGTGGGGTCCACCGCGTCGGACGCCTCGCGCACGGCCTCGGCGGCCGCCTTGTGGACCTTGTCCGGGCGGGAGTGTGCCGGCGCGTCGCCGTCCCGGCGGGCCGTCTCCACGAAGGCGGCGAGGCGCCTTCCGCCGGAGGCGGAGTCGTCGACGACGACCGCGCCCGCGGCCACGTGCGGGTGTGCCTGCACGGCGGCTTCGACCTCGGCCAGTTCCACCCGGTAGCCGCGGATCTTCACCTGTGCGTCCTCGCGGCCGAGGAACTCGATGGTGCCGTCGGGGAGATAGCGTCCGAGGTCGCCCGTACGGTAGATGCGTTCGCCGTCGGCGGGGTGCTCGACGAACCGCTCCGCGGTGCGCTCCTCGTCGCCGAGGTAGCCGAGGGCGACCCCGGCTCCGGCGATGTACAGCTCGCCCGGCACCCATTCGGGGCACGGGCGCAGCTGCTTGTCGAGCACCGCGAACCTCTGGTTCGTCAGCGGCTTGCCGTAGGGGATGCTCGGGCGGGCGGTGTCCACATCGCCGACGGGGTGCGCGATGGACCAGATGGAGCCTTCGGTGGCGCCGCCGAGGGAGATGACCTCAAGGCCGGGCAGGACGGCACGGGCCTCGTCGGGCAGGGCGACCGGGACCCAGTCGCCGGAGATCAGGGCCAGCCTCGGGGTGCTGTCGTCGGCGGGAGGTTCCGCGCGGAGCCAGTCGCACAGCATGTGCAGTTGGCCGGGTACGGAGTTCCAGACCGTGACACCGAAGTCACGGATGAGTTCGGCCCAGTGGGACGGGTCGCCGCGCCGTTCGGCCTGGGGCAGGACGAGTGTCGCGCCGGCCGAGAGCGTACCGAACAGGTCGTAGACGGAGAGGTCGAAGCTGAGCCCCGCGATGCCGAGGACACGGTCCCGGTCGGTGACGCCGTAGCGGCGGTTGATGTCCTGGACGGTGTTGAGCGCGGCGCGGTGGCTGATCATCACGCCCTTGGGCGTGCCCGTGGAGCCCGATGTGTAGATGACGTAGGCGAGGTCGTCGGGGTCGCGGTGGGCGCGGGGGCGCCCCGACCCGACGCCCTCCGCCGGCGCGTCGACGGCGATGGACGACAGGTGTGCCGGAAGGTCGTCGGTCTCGGCGAGCCAGGACTGCGTCAGGACCGTACGCACTCCGGCGTCCGCCATGATCGTGTCCCGGCGGGCCGACGGCTGCGCCGTGTCGACGGGGAGGTACGCGCCGCCCGCGATGAGGACGCCGAGCACGGCGACGGCCTGCTCCCATCCCTTGTCCATCCAGACGGCCACCGGCTCGCCCGGCCGCAGCCCGGACTCCTCCAGCGCGTCGGCCAGGGCGTTCCCGCGGGCGACGAGTTGCCGGTACGAGAGGGCCAGTTCGGGTGTGCGGACCGCGACGGCGTCCGGTGCGGCCTCGGCCCTGGCGAGTACGGGTTCATGGAGCAGGGCGTCCGGCAGGGGGCCGTCGGTCGCGTTCGCCTCGGCCCTGCGGGCCACCTGGGTGGCCGGCAGCTCGATACGGGCCGGTTCGTCCCAGGCCGCCTCGCTCGCGGACCCTTCGCCCGCGAGCAGGCGTACCAGGCCGGTCCATGCGGCGAACATGTCCTGGGCGACCGAGTCGCTGAGCGCACCGTCGCGGATGTCCCAGGACAGGATCAGCGCGTCGCCGCGCCGCATGACCTGGCAGTCGAGCCATACCTGCGGTGTCCGGGTGAGGGCACAGGTCACCTCCGGGGGCACGCCGTCGGCGGTGGCTCCCGTGCCGAGCGCGCCGGTGAAGACGACCGGCATCAGGACCGGGGCTCCGGCCTTGCGGGAGAGCTCGGCCAGCACCTCCGATCCGGTGAACAGCGGGTGGCTCAGGTCCTCCAGGAGCTGGGCTCCGATGGCGGCGACCCGGTCGCGGAAGGCCGCGGGGGTGTCGAGGTCCACGGCCAGCAGTTCGAGTGAGGTGAAGTCACCGACGAGCCGGCCGATGTCCTCGTGCAGCGGGGGCCGGTCGACCGTCGGCACGTTGAGGGTGAACCGTGTGGTCCGCGACCAGCGGCCGACGGTCTCGGCGTACGCGGTGAGCAGGGCGGTCGAGACGGTCAGTCCACGGCGGGCGGCGCGCTCGGTGAAGCGTTCCCGGTCGGCGGAGGACAGCGGGCACTCCAGGCGGGAGAACGCCACGGTGCCGGCAGGCCCGGGCTCCCAGGCCTCCGCGAGGGGCAGCTCGGGTGCGGGCGGGAGCGTGTCGAGCCGCTCCGTCCAGTAGGCCCGGTCCCTGGAGTGGTCGGCGCTGTCGGCCAGGGCACGCCGGGCCAGTACGTAGTCGCGGAAGGAGATGCGGGGCTCCTGCGACAAAGCGGAGCCGCCGTAACGCGTCCGGAACTCGGCGAGCAGGATCCTCAGACTGGCGTGGTCGACGGTCAGCATGTCGAAGGACAGATGCAGGACGGCCCGCGAGGGCGTCAGGCTGACCTGCACCTCGAACAGCGGCCAGCGGTCGGTGGGCCGTCCGCCCGCGGACATCCGTGCCCTGGTGCGCTCGACGGCCGCTTCGGCCTCGCTCGCGTCGGTGAGCGAGGACAGGTCTTCGACCGTCACATCGAGGGCGGGTACCTCGGGCAGCACCTGCTGGTAGCCGTCGCCGTGGATGACTGCGCGCAGCATGTCGTGCCGCTGGACCAGCTCATCCCACACGGTGGCGACGCGTGCCACGTCGAGCTCGCCGTATTCCAGTTCGACGTAGGCATGGCAGCCGACACCGCCGTAGGCGTAGGCGTCGGTGCGGCCGATGAGGTACGCCGCCTGGATGTCGGTCAGCGGGAAGGGGTCGTGGCGGCCGGCCTCGTCGCTCCGCAGGACTGCCCGGTCCGCCTCCAGGTGCCGAAGGATCGCTTCCTTGTGTGTACGCAGCGCTGCCCGGAGTTCGTCCGTGAGCCGGCCCTGCGGTGCGCGGAAGCGGAGTTGTCCGTCCTGCGCCCACAGGTGCACGCCTTCGTCGGTGCAGCGGGCCAGCAGTTCAGTGGCTGTCACAGTTCTCCTGTTTCATAGGCGGTCGTGTCGGCGGCGAGGGTGCGGCTGATGTCCGCGCCGAGTGCGGCGATGGTCGGAGCGGCGTACAGGAGCCGTGCGGGCACGGCGACCCCGAGCCGTTTCTCGACCGCGCCGACCAGGCGGAGCGCGGAGAGGCTGTCCCCGCCGATCGTGAAGAAGTTGGCGTTGCGGTCCGGTGCGTGGCCGGGTGCGTACGTCTGCCAGAGGTCCGCGAGTACGGTCTCGACCTCGCCCCTGGGCGGTTCGGCGCCGGTGACGGCGGTCTCCTGCTCCGCCGTGCGGACCAGGGCGTTCCGGTCCACCTTGCCGTTGCCCGTGAGCGGCAGGGCGGGCAGTGACAGCACACGGGAGGGGACGGCGTAGGCCGCAAGACGTTCGGCCAGCCAGTCGGGGATGGACGGTGTGAATCCGTCGGCTGCGGCTTCGCGTGGTACGACGAAGCCGACGAGACGTCTCGCGGTGCGCTCGCCCACCGCGACCACGGCGGCGCGTGCGACGTCGGGGTGCGCTTCGATGGCGGTCTCGATCTCACCGGCCTCGATGCGGTGGCCGGCGATCTTCAGCTGGCTGTCGAGGCGGCCGAGGAATTCGAGTGTCCCGTCGTCCCGGTAGCGCCCGAGGTCGCCCGTGCGGTACCAACGGCGTCCGTCGCGCACGACGAACTTGTCGGCTGTGCGCCGAGGGTCCGACAGATAGCCACGGGCAAGACCGAGGCCGCCGATCCACAGCTCGCCGGGGGTCCAGTCCGGGCAGTCGCGCCCGGTCGGGTCGACCACCCGGTAGTGCTGTCCGGTCAGGGGCCGCCCGTACGGGATGGAGGCCCACTCGGGGTCCACCGTGTCGACCGTCAGGGTGTTCGACCAGACGGATGCCTCGGTGGCGCCGCCCATGGCGACGAACTCGCACGGACGCGCAGTCCGTTGCCTCAGGCGTCCGGGGAGATCGAGGCCGATCCAGTCCCCCGAGACAAGAGCGGTACGCAGGCCACGGATGGCGCCGCTGCCCGGTGCGGCCCGTTCGTCGGCGTCGAGCAGCAGTCCCAGCAGGGCGGGCACGGTGTTCCACACCGTCACGTCGTGTCGGTCCACCAGTCCTGGCCAGCGGGACGGTTCACGGCGCAGCTCCTCGGTGGGCAGCAGCAGCGAGCCGCCGGCGGAGAGCAGTCCGAAGATGTCGTAGACGGACAGGTCGAAGTCCAGCGCCGACAGGGCGAACACCCGGTCGTCGGCACAGACGCCGTGGCGGGCCGTGACATCGGCGACGGTGTTCCAGGCCGCGGCGTGGGTGATCTCGACGCCCTTGGGCTCACCCGTCGAACCCGATGTGAAGATCACATAGGCGAGTGCGTCGGGATGGGACTCCCTGGGGGCGGACAGCGGCGGGCTCTCCTGGGTCTCCGGGAACGACAGCGCGCGAGGCGCCGCCGGGCCGCCCGCACCGGGCCAGCCGCCCACCACGAGGCGGAACCCTGCCGTGGCCCGTACCCGCTCCAGCCGGGCGGCGGGCTGATCGGGGCCGAGCGGCACATAGGCGGCGCCGGCGGCGGCCACCCCCAGCACGGCGGCGATCTGTTCCGGGCCCTTGGGCAGGGTGACGGCGACCGGCTCGCCCGCACCCACTCCGGCTGCCACCAGAGCGGCGGCCGTACGCAGTGCCTGCCCGGCCAGCACCCCGTACCCGGTCGTCGCACCGTCCGCGGTGACCAGTGCCGTGCGGCCGGGGCTGTTCCGGGCGTGCGCGAAGAAGGCCTCGTGCAGCAGGGCGGGGACCGGCTGTTCGCGTCGGGACTCCAGCGCCGCGGCCTCGCGCCGCTCCCGCTGTGCGGCGGGCAGCAGGTCGGGCAGGGGGGCCGCCGCCCAGTCGCTCGTCACCAGATGGTGCAGCAGCCCGGTGTGGGCGTCGAACATGGCGTCCAGGACACCGGCGCCGAACAGTTCCTCCACCGCGTCCCAGGTGACGACGAGCGCCCCGGCCTCCTCGGTGACCTGGTTGTCGAGACAGACCTGCGGGGACTGCGAGATGCCCCAGACCTTCGCGGGGAAACCGCTGCCGGGATCCGACAGGGCCGCGTCACCGACGCCCACCGCGCTGGTGAACACGACGGGGGCGACGGACTCCACGGTCCCCGCACGGCGGCCGAACTCCCGCAGCAGCCAGTCGATCGGCACGTCCCTGTGGTCGAGATCCTCGGCCTGGCGCCGCTGCAGGGCGCGCGCGGACGCCAGCCAGCCCTCCTTGTCCCTGCGGTGACCCGCCAGCGACAGCGAGGTGAAGTCGCCCAGCACCCGGTGGATATGAGGGTGTGCGTCACGTCGGTTGAACAGGGTCAGCGTGACGGTGACGGCGTCCGTGCCGCTCCAGGCGGCCAGCACCTCGCAGTACAGCGCGAGCAGGACGGTGGAGGGTGTCAGCCCGTGGCGGGCGGCGCCTTCCTTCAGCACCTGCCAGTCCGCCGGCTCCAGCCGCAGCCGCCGCCGGGTGAAGGAGGGGGCTCCGAGCGTCGCGGGATCACGGGCGAAGGGCAGCGCGGGGCTCGGGGGCAGCTCGGCGAGCCTTCCCCGCCAGTGCGCGCGGGCGCGCTCGGCCGCGGCGGGATCCTTGGGCAGCTGGGTGAGGTAGTCGCGGAACGAGACGTCGATGGGCGGGAGTTGCCGGTCCGGGTCGGCGTAGAGGGCGTTGAGCTCGGCATAGAGCGTGGTGATGGACAGCGCGTCGAGGACGAGGTAGTCGAGGCCTATGCCGAGCCGGGTCCTGGTCGTGCCCGAGGCATCCGGGTGGCGCACCGCCTCGACCGCGAACAGGGGCCATTGCCCGGGGTCGCGCACCTGGTGGGCCAGGCGCTCGCGCAGCCGGGCCAGGGCCGCGGGGGCACCTTCGACGTCGGTGTGCTCGGTGGGGATGTGGAAGGCCGGGACCTCGGGGAGAACCCGCTGCTCCGCACCGGTGACGACGGCGCGCAGCATGCCGTGCCGGTTCACGAGCGCCTGCCAGGCCCGTTCCATCCGGTCGAGGTCGACATCTGTCCCGTCGAACTCGCTGTAGTGCCAGGTGCCGACGCCGCCGAGGGTGAAGCCGGGGTCCCGCCCGGTGTGGTAGGCGGCCTGGACGTCGGTCAGCGGGAACGGCTCATGGGCGTGGTCCGGGTCGGGGATCAGGACCTGCCGGGCCCCTCCGTCCCCTGTGTCCTCGTCGGCCGCCGACGCGGGCCGCAGCGTCGCGCAGAAGTCGCGCAGCACGGGGTGGGTGAACAGGGTGGCGACGCGTGCGCCGGTGAGACCGGCGGCGCGCAGCCGGCCGATCATGCGGGTGGCGACGAGCGAGTCACCGCCGAGGTGGAAGAAGCTGCTCTCCCGGCCGACGTCGTCGACTCCGAGCAGGGCCGACCACTCGGCGGCGACCGCGCTCTCCACCGGCCCTAGCGGTGCTCGTACCGGAACGGCCTCCTCGCCGGCGGTCTCCGTCAGCAGCTGGTGGATCGCACTTCGGTCGAGCTTGCCGTTGGCGGTGAGCGGCAGATCGGCCAGGACCACGATCCGGTCCGGAACCATGTAGGCCGGCAGCCGTTCGGCGGCGCGGGCGCGCACGGCGTCCGCCGAGGGGAGGGTGCCGTGCGCACGGACGGCAGCGGCGAGCCGCCTGACCGGGGTGTTGAGGACCGTGGCCACCGCGTACCGGACGGCGGGGTCGTCCTCGAGTGCCGACTCGACCTCGCCCAGTTCGATGCGGTGGCCGCCGATCTTGACCTGGTGGTCGGCGCGGCCGAGGAACTCGATGATGCCGTCGGGCCGGTAGCGTGCCAGGTCGCCGCTGCGGTACCAGCGCTCGCCGTCGTGCTCGACGAAGCGTTCCGCGGTGCGTTCGGGGTCCGCCCGGTAGCCGGTCGCGACACCTCGGCCGCCGACCCACAGTTCCCCCGGGACGTGGTCAGGACAGTCCCGTCCCCGGCCGTCGACCACGCGTGCCTTCGTGTTCCGCAGGGGCCGTCCGTACGGCACGGACCTCCACCCCGGCTCGGGTGCGTCCACCTCGAAGGCCGTCGAGTGCACCGCGGCTTCCGTCATGCCTCCGAGCGCGACGAACCGGCAGCCGGGCACGAGTGAGCGCAGACGGTCCGGCTGGTCGAGTCCGACCCAGTCACCGCCGAGCAGGACCATGCGCGGCGTGTCCCCGAGGCCCGCCTCCTCCCCGGCCGCCAACAGCAGGTCCAGCAGGGCCGGTACGCATTGCACGAGGGTCACCCCGTGGTCGCGGACCAGGCGTGCCCAGTGGTGGGCGTCCCTGCGGTGCTCCTGTCCGACCGCGACGACCTGCCCGCCGACGGAGAGAGGGGTGAAGATGTCCCAGGTGGCGAGGTCGAAGTCCAGGGCCGATATCGCCAGGGTGCGGTCGCCCGGACCGAATCCGAACTGCGCCTCCATCGCCTCGACGGTGTTGACGACGGCGCGGTGCGGGACTTCGACACCCTTGGGCAGTCCGGTGGAGCCGGAGGTGAACAGCACATAGGCAGTCAGTTCCGGGTCGGTCCCGGCGACCGGTCCCGGGGTCTCCTCCGCCGCGTCCTCCAGGAGAAGGACGGGCACATCCGCGCTCAGGTGGCGGTGGGCCCGGTCGGTGAGTACGGCCGACGGGCCGGCGACGGTGTGGATCCGCGCACGCCGGACAGCGGGCTGTTCCACCCCGACGGGTGCGTACGCGGCGCCGGCTGCCAGCACCCCGAGCACCGCGGTGATCTGGTCGGCGCCCTTGGGCAGCGTCACCGTCACGGTGTCGCCCTCGCGCACGCCGTGACGGCGC
The DNA here is from genome assembly GCF_045162755.1 of Streptomyces sp. NBC_01012. Taxonomy (NCBI): domain Bacteria; kingdom Bacillati; phylum Actinomycetota; class Actinomycetes; order Kitasatosporales; family Streptomycetaceae; genus Streptomyces; species Streptomyces sp. NBC_01012. Next base: position 309,459 of record NZ_CP108688.1, read on the forward strand.
AGCAGGGCCGCCACCTGCCGTGCCTCGTGGGCGAGCCGGCCGTAGGTCAGGGTCGTGCCGTCCTCACGGACGACGGCGGTCCGTGAGGGTTCGGTCGCGGCGAGCCGGAAGAACCGGGAGTGCAGGGCGTGCTCGGGCCGCGGGGTGGGCGGCAGTGCCGCGACGGCGCGCCGGGGCAGCACCTCGGGGCCGAGCAGGTCTCCCACCGGCCGGGTCCAGGCGGAGGGTTCGGTGACGAGCCCGGTGACGAGACGGCGGTATGCGTCGAAGGCCGCTTCGGGGACGCCGGGCTCGAACAGGCCGTCGCGGACGTCCCAGTTGAGGAGGAAGCCGCCGTCGAGCTCGGTGACCTGTGCGTCCAGGAAGACCTGGGGACCCTGCGAGATGATCCAGACGGGCCGGCCGAAGGACTTCTGTACGTCCTGCTCGAAGATCTCGCCGAGTCCGATGGCACTGGTGTGGACGACGGGTGCGAGTACCGGGGCGCCTTCGACGCGTGCGAGGTCGCGTAGGACTTCCACTCCGCTGTACGAACCGTGGGCGATGCCGGCCTGGAGCCGTTCCTGTGTCTGCCCCGCCTGGCGGAAGAACGGCAGTGAGGCGCTCATGTCCGCGTCGAGCAGGACCGAGCTGCTGAAGTCGCCCACGAGTGAGCCGACTTCGGGAGCGAACATCTCCCGGTCGAAGAGCGGGAGATTGAGCAGGAACCTCGGGCTGCCGCTCCAGGCCGCGATGACTTCGGCGAAGGCGGTGGTGAGCGCGGCGGCGGGCGTGACCCCGTACCGGCGGGACCGGCTGATCAGCGCGGCCTTGGCCTCCGGGCCGAGCCAGTGGTGCAGGCGCCTTGAGTGGGTGAGCGAGGTGTCCCGCGCGTGGACGGGTGTGAGGGGATCGACGGTGGTCGGCAGGCGCGGTGCGCGCGGCAGTTCGCCCAGCCGTTCGCGCCACCAGGCCGCGTCCTGTTCCCGGCCGGGGCCCCGTCCGCGCTCGCGTTCGGCGAGGTACCGGCGGTAGTCGAGGCCGAGTGCGGCGGGCGCCGTGTCCGGGGACTCGTAGAGCTCCCGGAGGTCGTTCAGCAGGACCCGCAGGCTCAGGGCGTCCCCGGCCATCATGTCGAGGTCGAGCTGAAGTCGCGTGCCACCGCCCGGGAGCAGGCACAGGGCGGTCCGGAAGACATCGCCCGCGGCGAGGTCCGCGCGGGCGTGGGTGTTGCCCTCCCGCATACGCTCCAGCTCGGCCGCCGCCTCGTCCGCGCTCAGCGCACGGAGATCGTGGACCGTGAGTCCGGGGTGCGACGCGCCGAAGCTCTGGCGGCCCTCGTCGTCGAAGACGGCCCGCAGCATGCCGTGCCGGCCGACGAGCGCCTTCACCGCCGTGTCCAGACGGGCCGGGTCGATGGCGCCGCCGTCCAACTCGACGTAGAAGTGGGCGGCGACGCCGCCGAGGGGCTGTCCGTCCTGCCGGCCGATCCAGTAGGCGTGCTGCATCGTCGCCAGCGGGAACGGCTCCGTCTCCTCCGCCCGCCCGGAAGCGAGCGGCAGGGGGCGCCCGTCGGACGGTTCGCCGCCCCGGTTCTTCTCCGCGAGCAGGCGCGTCCAGGCGTCGAGAGTGGGCTCGCGGGTGAGGTCCTGGAACGTGACGGTGCTGCCGGCCCGGCGCCACGCACCGACAAGGGCCATCAGCGTCAGCGAGTCCAGACCCAGTTCGTAGAGGTCCCGGTCACCGGTCGGCTCCTGGGGTGCCGCCCGGAGCGCGCGTGCCACGGCTTCCCGAACGGCGCCCGGTGCGAAGACGTCGCGGTCGACGGAGCCACCTCGCGGGACCTGTGTGTCGAGGGCCGGTTCATCGCTCACTGATGGGTGTCCTTACGTGCGGAGGGGGTGGGTGAGGGAGGTGCGGAGACCTCAGTTAGAAATGATTATCATTTCTAAAACTGTACCTTAGCCATCGGAACCTCTGGGCGCCAGCACCTGACGCACAGTGACGAAAGGCGGACGTCATGAACGAGACACAACCCGGCTGGTCCGCAGCCGAGTCGGAGCGCTACCGCAAGGCCGGACACTGGGCGGGGGTGACGTTCGGCTCCTGGCTGCGCCGCTGGGCGGTGGCCAGGCCCACCGGCGTCGCACTGGTCGACGGGGACCGGCGCTGGACCTACGCGGAGCTGGACGCCGAGGCGGACCGCGTCGCGCACGGGCTGCGCGGACTCGGCCTGGGCAGGGGGGACAGGGTGGTGGTCCAGCTGCCCAACCGTGCGGAGTTCGTGCTGATCTGGTTCGGTCTTCAGCGGCTGGGCGCGGTCCCCGTCCACGCCATGCCCGGCCACCGCCGGGCCGAGATCGGCCACCTCGTACGCACCTCCGGGGCGGCGGCCTGCGTCATACCCGACCTGCACGCGCGGTTCGACCACCGCGAGCTGGTGCGGGACGTGCGCGCCGACCAGGGGGCAGGAGGCTCCCTGCGCAGCGTCGTCGTGGTCGGGGACCCCGGGCCGTACGAGGGTTTCGTCCGGTTCGACGAACTGTGCGCTGCGGGCGGCGAGGAGGGCCCCTTCCCCGACGACGCGGAGATCCAGGCGGGTGATGTCGCCCTGCTCCTCCTCTCCGGCGGAACGACAGGGCTGCCCAAGCTGATCCCACGCACCCATGACGACTACGCGTACAACGCGCGTGCGGGCGCCACTGTCTGTGCGTTCGGTACCGGCACGGTGTATCTGGCGGCCCTGCCGGTCGCCTTCAACTTCACCCTGGCGTGTCCCGGTGTGCTCGGCACCCTCTTCAGCGGCGGGACGGTGGTGGTGGCTCCCGACCCGAGTCCGCAGACCGCCTTCGCCCTCATCGAGCGTGAGGGGGTGACCGTCACCTCGCTGAGCCCGCCGCTCGTCCCGCACTGGATGGACGAGGCGGCCACAGGCCCGGCGGACATCAGCAGCCTCGCCGTGGTCCAGGTCGGCGGCGCCCGGTTGCCCGACGACCTCGCGCGCAGGCTCGGGCCCTCACTCGGTGTGACGGTGCAGCAGGTCTTCGGCATGGCGGAGGGGCTGGTCAATCTGACGCGCCTCGACGATCCGGAGGAGCTCGTCTGCACCACGCAGGGCCGGCCGCTCTCGCCCGACGACGAGATCCTCGTCGTGGACGCGGAGGGCGAGCCGGTACCGGCGGGAGCCCCCGGGGAGCTGCTGACCCGTGGGCCGTACACGCTGCGCGGCTACTACAGGGCCGAGGCACACAACCGGACGGCGTTCACCGAGGACGGCTACTACCGCACGGGAGACCTCGTGCGGCGCCTTCCCTCCGGGCACCTTGTCGTGGTCGGCCGGATCAAGGACCAGATAAACCGCGGAGGCGAGAAGATCGGTGCGACCGAGGTGGAGGAACTGCTGCTGACCCACCCCTCGATCACCTCCGCCGCGCTGATCGGCATGCCCGACGAGCGCTGGGGCGAACGTGCGGTCGCCTGTGTCACGTGCACGGGGAGCGCTCCGGGGCCGAGGGAGCTCGCCGTCCTCCTCAAGGAGCACGGCCTCGCGGACCACAAGGCCCCGGACGAGGTGGTCGAGGTCGGGCAGATGCCGCTGACCGCGGTGGGGAAGATCGACAAGGCGGCGCTGGCCAGGCGGCTGTCACAGGCGTGAACGTCCCGGGGGGGCGGGAAGAAGCACCCCGCCCTCCCCCGGGCCCGGTTCACGCGCGGGGGCGGCGGATCAGAGGATCACGACCCGGCGTCCGCGCGTGTGGCCTGCCTGGCTGTCGGCGTGGGCCACCGCAGCGTCGGCGAGTGCGTACGACTTCTCGACCGGGATGTGGAGCTTCCCCCGCGAGATGAGACCGGCCGCCTCGGCAAGCGCGTCCGGCACGCTCCCGGCCGTGCCGGAGAACCGGACACCGAGCGCGGGCGCGTCCAGATCGGCGATGGAGATCACCTTGTCCAGGTCCCCGGTCAGCTCGACGAGTTCCCGGATCACACCCGAGCCGGCCAGATCGAGAGCCGCGTCGACCGTCCCCAACTGCCGGACCCGCTCAGCCCAGCCCTCGCCGTACGTCGTGGCGAGGGCGCCCAGGCTCCGCAGATAGTCCTGGTTCGCGGCTCCCGCGGTCCCGATCACCGTGATGCCGCGTTCGCGGGCGATCTGCAGCACCGCCGACCCGACTCCCCCGGACGCGCCGCTGACCAGCAGTGTCTGTCCGGGCCGCACACCGACCTCGTGGATGACGCGCAGCGCGGTCTCCACCACGGAGGGATACCCGGCGGCCTCCTCGAACGTCAGCCCCTCGGGCATACGGGCCCAGGCCGACAGCACGGCGAACTCGGCGTAGGTGTCGGCCCCTTCGCCGAACACCTGGTCGCCGATCCCGACCCCTTCGACGCCCTCGCCGATCTCGTCCACCACCCCCGCCGCGTCCAGCCCCACTCCGGCGGGCAGCACCGTCGGATGGGCACCCAGGACCTGGCCCTCACGGATCCTCCAGTCGACGGGATTCACACCTGCCGCCCGCACGGCGATACGTATCCGGCCCGGCCCCGCGTGGGGCTCGTCGGCATCCAGGATCCGCAGAACGTCCGGACCGCCGAATTCGGCGAAGCTCACTTTTCTCATGCCGTGGACCGTAACACTAACGGTTAGTATTTTGGAACGGATACGGCTTCGTACCTGATAGCGTGAGGTCATGACCGTGCCGACCGGGCGCCGTGAGCGCAAGAAAGCCGCGACCCGCCAGAAGATCGCCGACACCGCCCTGCGGCTCTTCCTGGACCGCGGGTTCGACGCGGTGGGCATCCGCGAAGTGGCCGCCGAGGCCGATGTGGCCGTGACCACGCTCTTCTCCCACTTCGCCGCCAAAGAGGCGCTGGTGTTCGAGCAGGACGAGGACTTCGAGCAGCGCCTCACGCGGGCGGTCACCGGCCGGGCGCCTGACGAACCGCTCATCCCTCGGCTGCGCCAGGAGATCCAGGCCCTGGTACGGCACTGCACCGCGGCCGGTGCCGCCCCGACCTGGCATCTGATCGACGCCTCGCCCGCCCTGCGGAGGTACGAGGAGTCGATGAGGCTGCGTCACGCGGAGACACTGGCCGCGGCCATCGCGGCCGATCCCGGACTGGGCAGGACCGGGACGGCGAGCCGGTCGATCGCGAGGTTCGTGATCGATGCCTACGCGCTGGCGCGCGAGGCGGCCGATCCGGATGCCGCGGTGGACGAGATCTTCGGGATGATCGAGGCGGCCTGGGAGGTCACCGGCCCTGCTCCGGGTGTGTGAGGAGCCGCTCATCCGGGCCGGCCAGGAGCCTGTCGGAGCCGACCAGTTCGCGTGTCACCGGGTGCTCCGGGTGACCGAGGACGCGGTCAGCACGTCCTGACTCGACCACGCGCCCCGCGTCCAGGACGACGACGCGGTCGGCGCAGCGGGCGGCGGCGGCCAGGTCGTGGGTCACCATCACGAGGGTCAGCCCCAGCGTCCGCCGCAGGGTGTCGAGCAGCGCCAGGATGCCGCTCCCGGTGTCCCGGTCGAGCGCCGAGGTGATCTCGTCACACACCAGGACACGCGGCCCGGCGGCCAACGCCCTGGCCAGCGCCACCCGTTGACGCTGTCCACCCGACAGCTCGCCGGGCCGGCGCCCCAGCATCCGGGGCTCCAGACCGACCAGGCCGAGCAGTCCTGCGGCCTCGTCCGTCGCCTGCTCGCCACGCCGCATTCCCCGCAGCCCGGTCAGCGGCCGGGTCAGCGCCGTACGCACGGATTCGCGTGGGTTGAGCGCGCCCCGCGCGTCCTGGGCGACGAGCTGGACCGCGGCGCCGTCTCCCGTGTCCCGGGTGTCCTCCCGCCAGGAGACGCTCCCCTCGGTGGGGCGGTGCAGCCCGGCGAGACAGCGGGCGAGTGTGGTCTTGCCCGAGCCCGAGGGGCCGACCACAGCGGTGCAGCTGCCGCCTTCGACGCTCAGGGTGACCCCGTGCAGCACGGTCTCCCGTCCGTGGACGGCCAGCAGCCCCTCCACCGAGAGCAACCCCCCGGTCGGAGCGGCCGGGGGTGGGTCCGGTGCGGCCGGGGGCGCCGGTCGTGGCGATGAGGTGCGGGGCGTGACGATCAGGCCGTCCTCGATGCGGATCACATCGTCCGCGACGGAGGCGATCCAGGCCGGGTCGTGGCTGACCAGCACCGCGGCGCGCTCGCCGCCGCCGAGCACCTCGGCCAGCAGTCCGCGCATCCGCGCCGCCAGCGCCGTGTCGAGGCTGCTGGTGGGTTCGTCCAGGACCAGCAGGTCCGGAGAGCCCGCCAGAGCGAGGGCGAGAGCGACGCGTTGGGCCTGCCCGCCGGAGAGCTGATGCGGCAGCCGTCGCTGGAAGGCCCGGTCGGCGGGGAGTCGTACGGAGAGCAGCAGCGACTCGGTCTCCGTGACGACCGCTGCCCCGCCGGGCCTGCCGGCCCGCAGTCGCACGGCTTCGGCGATCTGTGTGCCGATCCGCAGCACGGGGTTGAGGGAGGAGGCGGGGTCCTGGCCGAGGAAGGACACCACGCGTCCCCGGAGCCGCCGGACACCCTGGCGGGTGAACGGGTCGAGTCCGGCCACCCTGACAGCCCCGTGGCGCCGCTCCAGACCGGGCCTGACATGTCCGAGCAGACCGAACGCCAGGCTGCTCTTGCCCGACCCCGACCTCCCCGTCACTCCGAGCACCTGCCCCCGCGCCACGGAGAGATGAGCGTCGAACAGCACGGGCGGTCCCCCGGCTGCCGGGCCGATGGTCAGCCCCTCGACCTCGACGAATGCCCCGGGGCCTGTCATGCCGCGCTCCTGCCTGCTTCGTCCGCCAGCCGTCCCGCCAGCAGCCCGACGCACACGGACAGCAGGACGAGCAGCAGAGCAGGTGCGAGGAAGGGGGCGAGCGCGAGGGTCGCCCCCGGGATGTTCTCGTTGACCATGCGCCCCCAGTCGGGCGCAGGACCGCCACGCCCGAGGCCGAGAAACCCCGCGGTGGCGGCGAGGTGCAGCGAGGCGACGAGGCGCACCGCGCTGTCCAGAAGGGCAGGTCCGGCGATGTTGGGCAGCACGTCGTGGCGCAGTACGGCGGACCTGCTGTCGCCGCGGGCCCGGGCGGCCTCGACGTATCCGCTGGTCAGGACGGAGTCCGCCGCGGCGCGCAGAACCCTGACGGAGAACGGCGCGGTGGCCAGTGCGACGGCCGCCACGAGTGCGGCGTCGCTGCCGGGGAATCCCGCGGCCAGCACCAGGATGAGCAGGAGGGGCGGCAGCACCGCCAGCGCGTCGACGGCACGGAGCACGAAGTCGCCGAAGCGGGGGCCGACCATCGCGGCCAGTACACCGGCGGTCACCCCGATGAGACCGGCGAGCACCGTCCCGGCCATGGCGATGAGCACGATCGTCCGGCCCCCGCTCAGCACCCGGCTGGCCACGTCCCGACCCAGGACGTCCGTACCGAGGAGGAAGTCACCTCCCGGCTGCTGGAAGGGCGCTCCCAGCTGCTCGGTCGGGGCGTACGGCGCCAACAGCGGCCCCAGCAGCGCGAGTACGAGCACGAGCAGTGCCGTCCCGCCCGCGAGGTACGGCGGTCGGCGTCGCAGCGCCCGGGTGCCGGCCGCACGGGGGCTCCGGCCCGTTGTCAGGACCGTGGTCATGCGTCGCTTCTCCCTTGTCCGCCGAGCAGCCGGGCGCAGAGGTCGCCCAGCAGGAGGATCGCCAGCATGACCGCGGCGAGCGCGGTGGCGATGCCCTGGACCATCGGTATGTCCCGTGCCGTCACGGCCAGTTGAAGTTCGCGTCCGATCCCCGGGTAGTCGAAGACGCTCTCCACCACCACCCCGGACCCGACCAGCGCCCCGGTGGTGAGGGTGAGCGCCTGGACGGCGGGACCCGCCGCGTTGGGAAGGATGTGCCGCACCGCGAGACGCACTCCGCGCACACCGTTCAGCCGGGCCGACTCGCCGTACGGTGTCGCCGCCACCTCCGCGACGGAGACGCGGAACAGCCTGGTGGCGACGGCCAGTCCGACCGCGCAGAGCGTCAGGACCGGCAGGACGAGCGCACGCGGCACATCGAGCGGCGTACCGCCCAGAGGGATGAGCGAGACGCGTGGCAGGACCGGGAACCGGACCGCGAGGACCGCGATCAGCAGGGACGCGAGGACGAACTCGGGCACACCGGCGACCGCGTGCATGGCCTTGGAGACCCAGCGGTCGGCGGCGCCGCCGCGCAGTCCGGTCCAGAGACCGAGCAGCGCGGCGAGCGGTGCGGTGACCGAGAGCGTCAGTCCCGCCAGCAACAGGCTGTTCGGCAGCCGCGTGGCGAGGACGTCGAGAACCGGCCGGTGACCGATGAAGCCGGTCCCGAGGTCTCCCCTGGCGGCGCCGGACGCCCAGGATGCGTACCGCTCGGCCAAAGACCTGTCCAGGCCGAGGCGTGTGCGGACCTCTGCGCGTTCCGCCGGGGAGGCGTCCACCCCTGCCACGGCGCTGACCGCGTCCCCCGGCAGCACCGCCGTGATCGTGAAGACCGCCGCCGACAGCAGGACCAGCAGGGCGGCCGCGCCCACGAGCCTGCGGGCGGCGAAGGAGAGCAGGCTCACGCCAACGACGCCTGGGCGAAGCCGGGGAACTGTTCGAAGAGGTCGTCCCGGATTCCGCTGACGCCCTTGGTCTGCGCGTCGAGGTTCGGCTTGAAGACGGGCAGCACCTGGTTCCCTTCGTCCCAGCGTATGCGCTGTGCCTGCGCGCCGAGCTTCCTGGCGGCGGTCCCGTCGCGCTCCGCGCGGGCCTTCGCCACCAGGGCGTCGACCTCGTCCTGCTTCCAGCCGAAGGCGGAGGGCGAGCCGCCCGCCGTGTTCATCTGGTAGGTCGACAGTGCGGGGATGGGCATCTGGTACGAGGCGGCGAGCTGCATACGGCTGTACGCCGTGAAGTCCGCGTAGAGCTGGCCCGCGGGCAGTTCACGGACGGAGGCCCGGACGCCCACCTTCTTCAGGTCCTCGACGAACAGCGTGGCCAGCTCCACCATCCCGGGTGTCTCGGGGCCCGTGGTCAGTACGACCTCCACCCCATCGGCCCCGGCCGCCTTGAGCAGCTTCCTGGCCCTTTCCGGGTCGTAGGCACGCTGGGGCACACTCTCCGCGTAGTCGGGGAAGCCGATGGACGGCAGGTCGTTGCCCACCACCGCGTCGCCGTCGAACACGGTCTTCACCATCGCCTCGCGGTTGGCCGCGAGCCTGAACGCCTCACGCACCCGCGGGTCGTCGAACGGTTCGACGCTCATGTTCATCTGGAACGACAGGCCGACCACGTACGGACTTCTCGTGGGGACGACCTCGACGTTCCCGTCGTCCGCGTGTGTGCGGGCGGTCACCGGCGAGAGGTCATGGGCGAAGTCGATCTCACCGCTGGTGAGAGCCCCGGCCCGGGCGGTCGAGTCCGCGATCGACCGGAGTTCCAGACCGTCGAGATGGGGCACATGGCCGTAGTGCTCGTCGTAGCGCGTGAACACGGAGCCCTGGCCCGGTGTGAACGCGTCGAGCCGGAACGGGCCACAGCTGGGCATTCCCTTGCCGAACCGGCGTGTCCCGTCCTTCACGATCAGGAAGTTGCCCTGACACAGGATCATGCGGCCGTCGGCGACGGGCCGGAGCGTGGGCAGGACGACCTTGAGGTCACCGTCCGCCCTGGCGGAGGGGAGGTCGAAGTTCGCGGCAGCCATCTTGTGGACGGGCAGCATGCTCTTGCCCGCGAGGACGGACAGCGAATGCAGGATGTCCGCCGAGGTCAGCTGCGAGCCGTCGGTGAAACGGACGCCCGGCCGCACGTGCAGGGTGTACGTGGACAGGTCGTCGGACATGTCGATCCCCTTCAGCACGCCGTACCGCACGCCGTCGGGGGCCGAGGGGTCGAGATTGCCGAGGGTGCCGTGCCACGCACGGGCGCGGACCAGGTCCAGGGCCGAGGGGCCGTTGAAGAAGTCGAGCGTCTCCGAGGCTCCGCCCCCGACGAAGGCCGCCCGCAGTGTGCCACCCGAGCGGGGTGAGGAGCCGCCGCCCGCCTTCGCCGACGCGGAGGTGTCATCGGTGGAGCACGCCGCCAGCAGGCCGGGCCCCACCGCCAGGGCCACAGCTCCCGTGGCGCCGCGGCGCAGGAAGGCACGGCGGTCGAACTGTCTGGACATGCTTCTCCTTGACGGAATGCTCGAATGCTGACCGGAGACGGAAGGGAACACGCGCTCAGGAATGGCCGGCCTGTGTATGGGGGCTCAGGGTGACGGCACCCGAGGGGCATGCCCACACCGCGTCGCGTACGGCAGGCAGTTCGGCGGCGGACGGCACGTCTTCCAGCACGAGCACCAGCCCGTCGTCGACGGCCTGGTCGAAGACGGCCGGCGCGGCGAGCACGCACTGTCCCGCACCCACGCACAGGTCCCGCCGGGCACTGACCCGCTCCGGCCCGCCCGGCCCGTTCGTCGCGCTCACGCGGACTCCTCCCCTGCGTCTCACGTGACGCCGGTGACGCCACCCTCCGCACAGTACTTGAGAACGATATTCATATTCAATACTGGGGTGCCCTAGAGTCACGGCATGCGACGAACGACAGGACTTGCGGTGGCCGGGGTCGCGGTCCTGGCCTGGGGCGAGTGGCTGAACCGGCGCTGGTCCCGGGCCCTGACGGGGAACGCGGGAGGCACCACCGAAGCGGTGGTGGTGCTGGGTTACCGGAACCCCGGAGCGACGGCGAACTTCATCAACCGCCGGCGCGTACGCATGGGGATCCGTTCCATCAGCGCCGACCGCGCGCGTGAGACCCGCCTGATCTTCAGCGGGGGCGCGGCCGCCGGCTCCATCGCGGAGGCCCGGTTGCTGGCCGACTACGCGAAGTCGGTGCTCGACTTCGACGGCACGGTGCTCATCGAGGACCGGTCCAGAACGACCTGGGAGAACATCACCAACGTGATCCCGCTGCTCGAGGACGTCGACCGCATCAAGATCGCCTCCCAGCCGGCCCACGCCCTCAAGGCCCGGGCGTACTTGCTACGACAGCGCCCCGACCTCGCCGAGAGACTCGTACGCGCGGACGACTACCGCCTCGGCGAATGGACCGTCGCCAAACCGCTGCTGGCCCTGTACGGGCTCCGGACACTGCGCGGCCTCACACGCGCCGGGCATCGTGATCCTCGCCCGTGGGAGCCAACTCCCGGCTGAGCCTGAGCACGTTCTCCGCGATCCGGGGATCCGCGGCACCGCGGAAGAGAGGGACGGGCCGGGCCTCGGACCCGATGACGAGGCCGGTCCGCCCGTCGAGCGAGACATCGGTGGCGGCGAAGACGGACGACCTGGCGGCCGTCGACGCGGAGCCGGAGGTGGAGCGTTCGAAGACTCGGCGGACCAGCGGCCACAGCAGGCGCAGCGGCGGGGAGACGATCTTCGGTGAGGTCATGGTGCCGTCCGTCATCCCGGTGGCGGCCCCGCCGGGATCGGCCGCGAAGACCGACACCCCGGTATCGCGGAGGCGTTCGGCCAGGTGCAGGGTGTAGGCCAGGTTGGCGAGCTTGGCCCTGCCGTACCGGTGGAAGCCGTAGTAGCCGCCCGGAGGTTCCACGGCGTCGAAGTCGCGCTTGGCGGCCCTGACCGCGGCTGAGGTGACATTGACGATCCGGCTCGGCGCGTCCGCCCGGAGCCGGTCGAGCAGCAGCTCGGTCAGCAGGTACGGCGAGAGGTGATTGACGGCGAACGACGCCTCGATACCCTCGACGGTTCGCTGTCGTTCGGCGAACATCGCACCGACGTTGTTGACCAGCACCCCCAGCGGCCCTTCGGCCGCCAGTCGCGCGGCCAGCGCACGGACATCGTCGAGCGATGCCAGGTCGGCGGCCACGAATCGCGGTGTGCCGCCGCGCGCGGACTCCGCGATCTCCCGGACGGCGCTCGCCCCTCGCTCGGGGTTACGTCCGACCACCGTGACGGCGTAGCCGTGGTGGGCGAGCCCCTTCGCGGTCTCCAGACCGATGCCCCCGGTACCTGCCGTCACTATCGCCCGTCGACTCACTTGGACCCGCCCCTTCGCCGCCACACAACCGGATAACTATCCGTTTCGATGCGGCACGCTAACACATACGGATAGCTATCCGGTTTGGGGTGGGTGACGGGATACCGCGGTCAGCGCGGCGGGCGCAGGCCTTCCAGCAGAACGTCGAGGTAGAGATCCCTGACGTCGCCGCTGCCGGAGCGCACCGCGTGTCCCACGCCGCACAGCAGACGGCGTACGTCCTCGGCCCCGACGGACCCCCGGACCGCTCCGGCCAGGCGGGCGCCGTCCAGCAGGCTCATGACCGTCCGGTCGAGCTCGGCCTTCATCTGCGAGGTCCGCACGTCGGCATCGCCCGCGGACTCCAGCACGGTCGCGAAGTCGGGGTCGTCCAGCATCCGGTCGAGCGTGAAGCGCAGCAGCCGGCGCAGGCCCGTCATCGGGTCCTCCACGGCTGCCGCCGCCTCTGCCTCTTCGAGCAGCTCCCGGAAGCGTTCCGCCGAGAGCGCCTCCACCAGCGCATGCCGATTGGGGAAGTGCCGGTAGACCGTCCCGACGCCCACTCCGGCGAGCCGGGCGACGGTGTTCAGCTGAAGCGAGTTGTCACCGGCGGTCAACTGCCCGCGGGCGACCTGGAGGATCCGGGCACGATTGCGCGCGGCATCGGCCCTCAGCTCCTTCTCCTGCCCCGCTCGCGGTGTCACCACCCCAGCATAGGCAGCCGCCGCACGGTCGATCACCGTCCCCGCTCCGCCCAAGGCCCGGCCGGCCAGGGCGGAGTGAGAAGCCCTAGCCTCGGTACCCCTCCAGCAGCCGCAGCCACACCTCGCTGATCGTCGGGTAGGCGGGCACCGCGTGCCACAGCCGCCCGATGGGGACCTCACCCGCGACGGCGATCGTCGCCGAGTGCAGGAGTTCACCGATGCCGGGGCCGACGAAGGTGACGCCGAGCAGGATCTCGCGGTCCAGGTCGACGACCATCCTGGCCCGCCCCTTGTAGCCCTGCGCGTACAGGCCGGAGCCCGCGACCGCGGCCAGGTCCTGGTCGACGGCGCGGACCCGGTGGCCCGCGGCTTCCGCCTCGGCGAGCGTGAGGCCGACCGACGCGGCCTCCGGGTCCGTGAAGACGACCTGGGGGACGGCGGCGTGGTCGGCGGTGGCCGCGTGCGCGCCCCAGGGGGCGGTCTCCAGCGGAGGGACGCCCTGCGCACGGGCCGCCATCGCGGCTCCCGCGATACGGGCCTGGTACTTGCCCTGGTGGGTGAGGAGAGCGCGGTGGTTGACGTCTCCGACCGCGTACAGCCAGTCGCTGCCCTCCACACGGCAGCTGTCGTCCACGTCGAGCCATGACCCGGGGCTGAGGCCCACCGTGTCGAGGCCGAGGTCGTCGGTGCGTGGGGCACGGCCGGTGGCGAAGAGGATCTCGTCGGTCTCCAGCCGTTGCCCGTCGTCCAGCTCGACGGTGACCGGCCCGTCGTGTCCCGCCCTGCTCACCCGGGTGGCCGAGACCCCGGTCAGGATCCGCGCCCCGGCCTCGGTCAGCGCCTCCGCGACCAGCTCACCCGCGAAGGGCTCCATCTTCGGGAGCAGCCTGCTGCCACGGATCAGCATCGTCACCTCGGCGCCGAGCCCCTGCCAGACGGTGGCCATCTCCACCCCGACGACTCCCCCGCCCACCACGACGAGCCGGTCCGGGACCTCCTTGGCGCTGGTCGCCTCGCGGCTGGTCCACGGCCGGACGTCGGCGACACCGGGCAGCGCGGGGACCACGGCCCGGCTCCCGGTGCAGACGGCGACGGCGTGCCGGGCGGTGAGGTGCCGTACGGATCCGTCGGCGGCCGTGACGGACACCTGCCGGACTCCCGTCAGCCGGCCCACGCCGCGGTAGATGTCCGCGCCGATACCGTCCAGCCACCCGACCTGGCCGTCGTCCTTCCAGTGCGAGGCCTCGTCGTCACGGTGGGCGAGCACGGCGTCCGCGTCGAGCGGTCCCTGCACCGCGCCGCTGAGACCGGGTACGCGGCGCGCGTCGGCGCGTGCGACGACCGGGCGGAGCAGGGCCTTGCTGGGCATGCACGCCCAGTACGAACACTCGCCGCCGATGAGCTCGGACTCGATCACCGCGGTGCTCAGCCCGGCGGCCCTGGCACGGTCCGCCACGTTCTCCCCCACGGGGCCCGCCCCGATGACCAGGACGTCGTACTCGCTTTCCCGCACACCATCATCATCAGTCATGCGAACAGTGTGCTCGTGGGTGTGCGCAGCGGCCACATGGGCAGGCGGAATAGCGCAAGTGACGTCACCGTTGTGCCCCACAGGTCCGAACGGTCCCAGGAAGAGGTATCAGAGTATGAGCACCGTAGAGCTCACCAAGGAAAACTTCGATCAGGTCGTGAGCGAGAACGAGTTTCTGCTGATCGACTTCTGGGCTTCCTGGTGTGGTCCGTGCAAGCAGTTCGCCCCGGTCTACGACTCGGCGTCCGAGCGCCACCCCGACCTGGTATTCGCCAAGGTCGACACGGAGGCGCAGCAGGAGCTGGCGGCTGCCTTCGAGATCCGGTCCATCCCGACGCTGATGATCGTCCGTGAAAACGTGGCGGTCTTCTCGCAGCCGGGGGCGCTCCCCGAGTCGGCGTTGGAGGATGTCATCGGTCAGGCGCGCAACCTGGACATGGACGAGGTACGCAAGTCCGTCGAGGAGCAGAAGCAGGCGCAGCAGGGCCAGGCACAGCAGGAGCAGCAGTAGTCCCTGTCCATGTGCGACAGACGGGATGAAGGCCCGGCCGTTCGAACGGCCGGGCCTTCGTCATGCGGCGGCGGAACCGGTTCAGCTGTCTGTGCCCGCCTGCCCCGGATCGGTCCGCTCCGCCCCGGCCTCCCGCTGCTCCGTCCCCCGGATCCGGTCGGCGATCCTGGCCGTCAGCCCGACGTCCAGCTCCGCGCCGTCCACCAGCAGCGCTTCCACCGTGTGCGAGGCGGGGTCGATGTCCGCCTCCATGCCGTTCCCGGTGTAGCGCGGATAGCCCGACGCCCCCGTGTCCCCGGTGGCCGCCACGACCGCTGAGCGGATGGCGGTGCCTGGCGCCGGCGCCTCGGGGACGGGCTCCTCCGGTTCCGGGAACAGCAGGATCTCGTAGCTCTGCGGATGGCTCATGCCGTCGACGCTAGACATCCGCGGCCACCCGCGCATGTCGCAACGCCGCCCGGCGCACCCGGTCAGCTGGATTCACGTGGCACAGCCGCGGCACGCAGCAGTTCGTGGCGCTCCGGCGCGCCACCGGGATTCCGTACCAGACGGTCGATCATCTCGGCCGGTGACTGCGCGGTCGCCAGTTCCAGGGTGACGCTGCTGAGCCGGGGCCGCAGAAGCCTGCCGAGCATCAGATCGTCGGCGCCGACCATCGCCGTCTCGACGGGTACGTCGATCCCGGCGTCCTGGAGTGCCCGCATCAGCAGCATCGCGTATTCGTCGTTGTACGCGAACACGGCGTCCAGACCCAGCGTCCGCCAGCGGGCTGCGAGCTCCTGGGCCGACTCCTCCGCGTACCGCAGGGGCAGCGGCCTGACCTGGGCGTCCGCATCGGACTCCTCCACCGCGCGCACCGCTCCGGCCAGCCGTGGTTCGGCGAACAGCGCGAGACCGGGCTCCTGGGGCATGACCACCCCGACCCTGCGCCGTCCGCGCGCGAGCAGATGCCGCACGGCGCAGCCGCCGACCTCGCGCTGGTCCATGACCAGGGCGTGCGCGCCCTCCACCGGTTGCGGGCCCAGCGTGATCACGGCCTTGGCCCCGGAGCGGGTGAGCACCCCTGTGCCGTACGCGGTGAGGGTGATGCTCCCGGGCGACACGACGGCGACGGGGCGCAGTTCCGCCCACGCCCTGGCCGCCTCGTCGGCGTCCAGGCCGGCGCTGCCGTACTGCACGACGGTGTAGTCGAGGCGGCGCAGACCCGACTCGAGCCCGGCGAAGAAGCGCTGGTAGGCGGGCCCCGCCTGGGCCTGCCCCGCGGGCAGCAGCACCATCCCGGTGTGCCCGGCCCGAAGGCTCCGGGCCGCCGCGTGCGGGACGTAGCCGAGGTCCGCGGCGGCCTCTCTGACCCGGCGGCGGGTGGATTCACTGATCCGCACGCTCGTGTTGTTGTTCAGTACGTAGGACACGGTGGCCCGGGACACTCCTGCGAGTCGCGCCACATCGGCGCTGGTCGGTACGGAGATGCCCGCGGGCTGCTCGGATAACTGGCTCATGGCGTCCGGCAGTCTTCCAGACCACGACGACGTGTCGACGGGCCGGGGGCGGCTGCCTGTGGTGGGCTCAACAATCCGCCCCTCCTGCACTGATCGCCTGCCTAATCGCGTGTGAGGCGTGAAACTGGTCTGGTGCAGGCCGAGTTGTGTTACCGACACAGAGACCGGCACAGAATTCTCCCCCGCACAGCTTCCATGCGTGAAGGACCTGAAGGAGTCGACGATGCTCATCGGAGTGCCCCGCGAACCGGCCGGGGAGACGCGGGCAGCCGCGACCCCCGCGACGGTCGGACAGCTGAAGGGCCTGGGCTACGAGGTGGTGGTCGCGGCCGGGGCAGGTGAGCTCTCCGCCTTCGGCGACACCGCGTACGCCGAGGCGGGGGCCCGGATCGGCACCGACGACGAGGCGTGGGCGGCCGAAGTCGTCCTCCGCGTCAACGGCCCCTCGCTCGACGAGATCACCCGGCCCAAGGACGGCGCCACGCTCGTCTCGACGCTGGCGCCGGCCGCCAACCCCGAACTGATCGACGCACTCGCCTCCCGCAAGGTCACGGTGCTCGCGATGGACGCGGTACCGCGCATCAGCCGCGCGCAGTCGCTCGACGTGCTCTCCTCGATGGCCAACATCGCCGGCTATCGCGCGGTCGTCGAGGCGGCCCACCAGTTCCGCCGCTTCTTCACCGGACAGGTGACGGCCGCGGGCAAGGTTCCGCCCGCGAAGGTGCTCGTCGCCGGTGCCGGGGTCGCGGGTCTGGCCGCGATCGGCGCCGCGTCGTCGCTGGGTGCGATCGTACGGGCCACCGACCCACGCCCCGAGGTCGCCGACCAGGTGGCATCGCTGGGCGGCGAGTATCTCCCCGTCGTCGTCGCGGAGGAGGCCCAGCAGTCGACGGACGGCTACGCGAAGGCGACGTCCGAGCGCTACAACGAGGCTGCCGCCCGGCTCTACACCGAGCAGGCCGCGGACGTCGACATCATCATCACCACCGCGCTGGTCCAGGGCCGTCCCGCGCCTCGGCTGATCACCGCGGCCGACGTGGCGTCGATGAAGCCGGGCAGCGTCATCGTCGACATGGCAGCGGGCATGGGCGGCAACGTCGAGGGGAGCGTCGCGGGCGAGAAGGTCGTCACCGCCGGCGGCGTCACGATCCTGGGTTACACCGATCTCGCCGGCCGTCTCCCCACCCAGGCGAGCCAGTTGTACGGCACCAACCTCGTCAACCTGATGAAGCTGCTGACCCCGGGCAAGGACGGCCGGCTCGTGCTCGACCTCGATGACGAGGTGCAGCGCGGGATCACCGTCGTACGCGAGGGTGAGAAGCTGTGGCCGCCGCCGCCCGTCCAGGTGTCGGCGGCGCCGGTGGCGGCCCCCACGACCGTGGCAGCCGTTCAGCCGGCCGCGCAGGAGACGAAGCACCTCTCCCGGGGCGCGAAGCTCGGTCTCGTCCTCGCCGGCCTGGCCGCCTTCTTCCTCGTCAACACCTTCGCCCCGGCGCCCTTACCCCAGCACTTCACCGTGCTGTCACTCGCGGTCGTCATCGGCTACTACGTCATCGGCAAGGTGGCTCACGCGCTGCACACCCCGCTGATGTCGGTCACCAACGCGATCTCCGGCGTCATCGTCGTCGGAGCGCTCCTCCAGGTCGGCATGGACCACACGCCGATCCAGATCATGGCCGGCATCGCCATCCTGCTCGCCTCCATCAACATCTTCGGCGGCTTCGCCGTCACCCGGCGCATGCTCGCCATGTTCTCGAAGGGTGCCTGACATGTCCGCCGGCTCGATCGCGACCGCGGCCTACCTGGTCGCGGCCCTCCTGTTCGTCCTCAGCCTCGCGGGGCTCTCCAAGAACGAGTCCGCCAGAGGGGGCCTGACCTACGGGGTGATCGGCATGGCCGTCGCCCTGGCCGCCACCATCGGTCTGTGCCTGCACGACTCGACCGCACGCGGCCGGGTCGTGGTGATCCTGGTGGCCGCCGTCGTCATCGGCGCGGCCATCGGTCTGTGGCGGGCCCGGGTCGTGCAGATGACCGGTATGCCCGAACTGATCGCGCTTCTCCACTCCTTCGTCGGTCTGGCGGCCGTGCTGGTCGGCTGGGCGTCGTACGTCGAGGTCGAACGCGAGGGCCTGGCGACCTTCACCGGGTCCCTGCTGCGCATCCATCACGCCGAGGTCCTCATCGGCATCTTCATCGGCGCGGTCACCTTCACCGGCTCGGTCGTCGCCTACCTCAAGCTGAGCGCGAAGATCAAGTCGGCGCCGCTCGTCCTGCCGGGCAAGAACGTCCTCAACCTGGGCGCGCTCGTCGCCTTCGCCGCGCTGACCGTGCGCTTCGTGATCTCCCCGGACGCGTGGCCGATCATCGCGGCCACCGCCGTCGCGCTGCTCTTCGGCTGGCACCTGGTCGCCTCCATCGGCGGCGGCGACATGCCGGTCGTGGTCTCGATGCTCAACAGCTACTCGGGCTGGGCGGCCGCGGCCTCGGGCTTCCTGCTCGACAACGACCTGCTGATCGTCACCGGTGCGCTCGTCGGCTCCAGCGGTGCGTATCTCTCGTACATCATGTGCCGGGCGATGAACCGCTCCTTCCTCTCGGTCATCGCCGGTGGCTTCGGCATCGAGGCCGGCCCTTCGGGCGACGTCGAGCAGGGCGAGCACCGTGAGATCACCGCGGAGGAGACCGCGGAGCTGCTGACCGCTGCCTCACGCGTCGTGATCACACCGGGCTACGGCATGGCCGTCGCGCAGGCGCAGTACCCGGTGGCCGACCTCACCCGCACCCTGCGCGAGCGGGGCGTCGACGTCCGCTTCGGCATCCACCCGGTCGCCGGCCGTCTGCCGGGCCACATGAACGTGCTCCTGGCCGAGGCGAAGGTGCCCTACGACATCGTGCTCGAGATGGACGAGATCAACGACGACCTGGCCGACACCGACGTCGTCCTGGTCATCGGCGCCAACGACACCGTGAACCCGGCCGCCCTGGAGGACCCGGGCAGCCCCATCGCCGGCATGCCGGTCCTGCGCGTGTGGGAGGCGCGGAAGGCCATCGTCTTCAAGCGGTCGATGGCCGTCGGTTACGCGGGCGTGCAGAACCCGCTCTTCTTCCGGGAGAACACGCAGATGCTCTTCGGTAACGCCAGGACGAAGGTCGAGGAAATCCTCCACGCGTTGCAGCGGGTGCCGGTCTGACGGTGTGTCGATCCCGTACGCCGGCCACCGCGCGGCACGTTCCGGCGACCCGCTCCACGGATCCGGCCGTACAGGTTCTACGGTATTGCGATGACGTTCCAGCACACCAATCACAGCAGCGACAGCACGACCGACTTCCCCGGCCGCAGCGGTCCGGCCGCCACCACGGAGGCCGAACCGCTCGAGGTGGGGCCCGTCCGCACCTCGTACGCCCCCGACCGCGACGGCGATCCCGACCCCGGCGAAATCGTCTGGACCTGGGTGCCGTTCGAGGAGAACGACGGCCGGGGCAAGGACCGGCCGGTTCTCGTCGTGGCCAGGGAGGAGCGTGGCACGCTCCTGGCGGTGCAGCTGTCCAGCAAGCAGCATGACGGAGACCACGAGTGGGTCTCCCTGGGCGCGGGGCCGTGGGACAGCTCGGGGCGGCCGTCCTGGGTGGACCTGGACCGGGTCCTTCGGCTGCACGAGGACGGGATGCGGCGCGAGGCCTGTGCGCTGGACCGGGGCAGGTTCGACCTGGTCGTGGGGCGGCTGCGGGAGCGCTACGGCTGGAACTGACCGCCGGCCGGGGAGGGCCGTGCCCCGGCGTGACGGCGCCCGGCCGGGCGCTCGTGCGGGTGCGCCCGTGTGGTGCATACGGGGCATGCTGGACGCCGTGACGGCATGGGCGCGACCGGTTCCGGGCGCGCAGGGGCACCCTTGTGCGAAATCCCGGTAAGGGTTTGGGTGGGAAGGAAGCACCCGAAGAGGAGGCCCAGCATGCCCCCGGAAACTCTCGGTCAGCACGGCCCGCCCGTCGAGGCGGCGCCGCTCGGTGAGGAAGAGGCGGAGGATCTGCTCCGCGGCATATGTTTCAAGACCGGGCCGCCCCGGACGGTCGGTGTGGAGCTCGAATGGCTCATCCACGACCGTGAACATCCCGAGGACGCCGTCTCCCCCGACCGGCTCCGCGCCGCGGCCGACGCCGTCCGCGCCACCCCGCTGGACGCCGCCCTGACCTTCGAGCCCGGGGGCCAGCTGGAGCTCAGCTCCCGGCCGGCGGAGTCCCTGATGGCGTGCGTCGACGCCGCGGCCACCGATCTGGCGTCCGTACGCGACACGCTCGACCAGGCCGGGCTGACCCTGGCCGGCCTGGGCGTGGACCCGTGGCATCCACCGCGCCGGCTGCTCAGGGAACCGCGCTACGACGCCATGGAGGCGGCGCTGGACCGCTCGGGCACCGAGGGCCGCGCCATGATGTGCACCTCCGCGTCCGTCCAGGTCTGCCTGGACGCCGGTGAGGAGGAGCCCGGCCCGCTGGGTTACGGGCGGCGCTGGCAGCTCGGTCATCTGCTGGGCGCGGTCCTGGTCGCCGCGTTCGCCAATTCGCCGTACCGGGAGGGCCGGCGCACCGGCTGGCGGTCCACGCGCCAGGCGCTGTGGGCCGGACTCGATCCGCACAGGACGCTCGCGCCGCAGGGCCGTCTCGCGCCCCGGGACGCCTGGACCACACATGTGCTCGCCACGCCGGTGATGTGCGTCCGGAACGACGACGGGCCCTGGGCCGTACCCGAGGGTCTGACGTTCCGGGACTGGATCAGGGGCGGTGGTCCGAGGCCGCCGGTGCGGGCCGATCTCGACTATCACCTCACCACGCTGTTCCCGCCGATGCGCCCGCGCGGCCACCTTGAACTGCGCATGATCGACGCCCAGTCCGGCACCGACGGCTGGCTCGTCCCGCTGGCCGTCACCACCGCTCTGTTCGACGACCCGGAGGCGGCGGAGACCGTGTACCGCACCGTGAAGCCTCTCGCCGAGACCGCGGGGCTGCCTGCCGCGCCCCGCAACCCGCTCTGGACGGCCGCCGCCCGTGACGGCCTCAGCGATCCGGAGCTGGCGGCCGCGGCGCTCGCCTGCTTCACGGCCGCGCTGGAGGCGCTGCCGAGGATCGGGGCGAGTGACCACGTCATCGCGACGGTTGCCGCCTTCCATGACCGCTATGTGGCCCGGGGCCGATGTCCGGCCGACGATTTCCCCGACCCGGCGCAGGTCCCGTACGGAAAGGGCTTGGTCCGATGACAGACACCTCTGCTCCGCACCCCGGCGGGGAACTCGACGCGGAGACGCTCCGCGAGCGGGCCCTGGCCGCGCTTCTCACCGCCCGCGAGCGCACCGCACTGCTCACCGACAGCGTCGACGACCACGATCTCACGGCGCAGCACTCCCCCCTGATGTCACCCCTGGTGTGGGACCTGGCGCACATCGGGAACCAGGAGGAGCTGTGGTTGCTGCGGGCCGTGGGAGGCCGCGACGCGATGCGCCCCGAGATCGACGGGCTGTACGACGCCTTCGAGCACTCCCGGGCCAGCCGGCCCTCACTGCCCCTGCTGGCACCCGCCGAGGCACGGACGTACGCCGCCGATGTGCGCGGCAGGGCACTGGACATCCTCGGTGGCGCGCCGCTGCACGGCGGGGGCCGCCCGCTGGAGCGGGCCGGGTTCGCCTTCGGCATGGTCGCCCAGCACGAACAGCAGCACGACGAAACGATGCTGATCACCCATCAGCTGCGTTCGGGGCCTGCGGTGCTCAACGCCCCCGAGCCCCCGGAGCCCGTCTCTCCCGTCCCGCTTCCCTCCGAAGTGCTGGTTCCTGGAGGTCCGTTCACCATGGGGACCTCCACCGAGCCCTGGGCCCTGGACAACGAACGTCCCGCGCACCGGCGCGAGGTGGCCGCGTTCCACATCGACACCGCCCCGGTCACCTGCGGTGCCTACCAGCGCTTCATCGAGGACGGCGGCTACACCGAGGAGCGCTGGTGGGCGCCCGAGGGCTGGGCCATGGTGCGTGAACACGAGCTGACCGCACCCCTGTTCTGGCACCGTGACGCCGGTCAGTGGCTGCGGCGGCGCTTCGGGGTGACCGAGCCCGTGCGGGCGGACGAGCCGGTGCTCCACGTCAGCTGGTACGAGGCGGACGCGTACGCCCGCTGGGCGGGCCGGCGTCTGCCGACCGAGCCGGAGTGGGAGAAGGCCGCCCGGCACGACCCCGCGTCGGGGCGTTCGCTGCGCTATCCGTGGGGCGACGAGGACCCGACACCCGAGCGGGCCAATCTGGGCCAGCGCCATCTGCGGCCCGCGGCGGCCGGAGCGTACCCGGGCGGCCGCTCGCCTGCGGGCGCCGGCCAGCTGATCGGGGACGTGTGGGAGTGGACGTCGAGCGACTTCCTGCCGTACCCGGGCTTCGCCGCGTTCCCGTACCGCGAGTACTCGGAGGTGTTCTTCGGTCCTGGGCACAAGGTGCTCCGCGGTGGTTCGTTCGCCGTCGACGCGGTGGCCTGCCGGGGCACCTTCCGCAACTGGGACCTTCCCGTCCGGCGGCAGATCTTCTCCGGTCTCCGTACGGCGAGGGACGCCTGATGTGCCGTCATATCGCTTATGTGGGGCCTCCGGTGGCACTGGGCGAGGTGCTGTCCTCGCCCTCCCACGGGCTGGTGCGCCAGTCCTGGGAGCCCCGGCGTCAGCGGTCGGGCACGGTCAACGCCGACGGGTTCGGTGTCGGCTGGTACGCGGACGGGGACCCGGTGCCCGGCCGCTACCGCCGTGCGGGACCGGTCTGGGGCGACGAGACCTTCGCCGATCTGGCCCGGGTGGTGCGCAGCACGGCGCTGCTCGCCGCGGTCCGTGACGCGACGTTCGCCGGGGCGGACGGGGAGGCCGCCGCGGCTCCCTTCGCGGACGGACGGCTGCTGTTCAGCCACAACGGCGCGGTGCGGGGCTGGCCCGGCTCGCTGGCGCCGCTGGCCGGGGAGCTGCCGCCCGAGAGGCTGCTGGCCCTGGCGGCGCGGAGCGACTCGGCGCTGATCTGGGCGCTGGTGCTCCACCGGGTGGCTCAGGGTGACGAGACGGCGCGGGCGGTCGCCGACACGGTGCGCGACATCGGCGCGGTCGCCCCCGGTTCACGACTCAATCTGCTGCTCACCGACGGCTCCAGGATCGTGGCGACCACCTGGGGCGACTCCCTCTGGTATCTCCACGAGGCGGGCCGCCGCACCGTGGTGGCCTCGGAGCCGTACGACGACGATCCGCACTGGCGCGAGGTCGCCGACCGCACTCTGCTGACCGCGACGCGCGACGACGTCCTGCTGACCCCGCTCAAGGAGCCCACCGCGTGAGTCCCTTCCTGCTGACCCGCACCCTGCCCGCCGACGCGACGGACGCGGCACTGCGCGCCGATGTGCTCGGCGGTCTGACGCGGCACCCGAAGACGCTGCCGCCCAAGTGGTTCTACGACGCGCGCGGCAGTGATCTGTTCGAGGAGATCACCCGGCTGGACGAGTACTACCCGACGCGTGCCGAGCGGGAGATCCTGATCGCCCGCGCCGGGGAGATCGCGGCGGCCTCCGGGGCGCGGACCCTGATCGAGCTGGGGTCGGGTTCGTCGGACAAGACGAGGCATCTGCTGGAAGCGCTGCCTGAGCTGGACACGTACGTACCGGTCGATGTCAGTGAGAGCGCGCTCGCCGGCGCGGCCGACGCACTGCTCGCCGAGCGTCCCGAGCTCTCCGTGCACGCACTCGTCGCGGACTTCACGCATGTCCTGGAGCTGCCCGAGAGCCCCGGGCCGCGGCTGGTGGTGTTCCTCGGCGGGACGCTGGGCAATCTGCTCCCGGCGGAGCGCGCGGAGTTCCTGCGGTCGGTACGCGCGCGGCTCGCGCCGGGTGACGGACTGCTGCTGGGCACGGACCTGGTCAAGGACGAGGCGACCCTCGTCGCGGCGTACGACGACGCGGCGGGGGTGACGGCCGCGTTCAACAAGAACGTGCTGGCCGTGGTGAACCGGGAGCTGGGGGCGGACTTCCCGCCCGACGACTTCGCCCATGTGGCGCTCTGGGATCCGGACAACGAGTGGATCGAGATGCGGCTGCGTGCCCGCAGGGCGCTGACGGTCAAGATCCGGGAGCTGGATCTGGTGGTGCGGTTCGACGAGGGTGAGGAGCTGCGCACGGAGGTCTCGGCGAAGTTCCGTGAGGACAGGGTGCGGGACGAGCTGGCGGCGGCCGGCCTGCGGCTGGATCAGTGGTGGACGGATGAGGCGGGCAGGTTCGCGCTGTCGCTGGCGACGGCCGACTGAGCCGCCCGTGCCAGGCCCCGCCGTCCGGTCCCGCCGCCGCCCCGGACGGCGGGGACGGCAGGGACGGCGGGGAGCTGAGGCAGGACATGGATCTCGGCGGTGAGCCCCGCGGCGGTCACCACGCGCCACAGCGATGCGGCCAGCGGATCGTCCCCGACGAACGCGGCGGCACCCGCCGCGTTCGCCGTCGCCGTGCGGTAACGGATGCGGACCGGGCGAACGGCGGAGCCGGCGTCGATCGCCGCCTGGAAGGCGGCGGCCCTGAACCGGCCGCCGCCGCTCCGGCCGCACCAGGTGCTGCCCTGCGGGAACACCGCGACCCGTGACCCGGACGCCAGCGCCCCGGCGAGGGCCCGCACCGCGTCCGGCAGGGCCCGCAGCCGGTCCCGCTCGATGAACAGGGTGCCGCCCAGGGCGGCGAGCGGCCCGAGCAGCGGCCAGGTCCTTATCTCGCTCTTGGCGACCATGCGGGCGGGGAACACCCCGGCCACGAGCGGGATGTCCAGCCACGAGACGTGGTTGGCGACGACGAGCTCGCCCGCCGGTGGCCGGCCCCGGCCCACGGGGAGCCCGGTGACCCGGACGCGTACGCCGAAGGCGCGCACCACCGCACGGGCCCACCGGCGGACCAGCAGGTCGCGCCAGGCCGGTCCCAGGAGCAGCACCGCCGGCACGCTCAGCACCCCGAGGAGGGTGAGGGAGCACCCGGCGACGAGCAGGGCGACGGCGTGCGGTGTCGGGCGCCGGGCGCCCTCGTGGTGTGCGCAGTCGCGCGGGGTGCAGGGGGCGACGGGCAGCCAGGCGCTCATCGCAGCGGGGCCAGGGACAGGAAGTGGCGCAGATAGCGCGGGTCCGTGCGGTGCATCGGGAGCAGGACGTAGAGGTCGGCGACGTCGAAGTCCGGGTCGTGGGCGGGCGCTCCGCAGACCCAGGCGCCGAGGCGGAGATAGCCGCGCAGCAGCGGCGGAAGTCCGGCGCGGCCGCCCGCCCCGCCGCCGGGGTGTCCCGTGGTGTCCCAGAGGCGGTGCGGGGTGACCCAGTACTCCTCGGGGGCGAGGTTGTGGGCCCGTACGGTGTCCCAGCTCCTCGCGGCCAGCGCCCCTCCGTCGGCCAGCGGTATGGAGCAGCAGCCGGCCAGCCAGCTGTGCCCGGTGCGCTCCATGTAGCGGGCCAGGCCCGCCCAGATCAGGGCGATGACGGCGCCGTCCCGGTGGGCGGGGTGGACGCAGGACCTGCCCACCTCGACGAGGTCGTCGCGGATCGGGGCGAGCCGGCCGAGGTCGAACTCGCCCTCCGCGTAGAGGCCGCCCGCCGGCTTGGCTCCTTCGGGCGGCAGCAGCCGGTAGGTGGCGACGACCTCTCCGGTGGCCACCTCGCGCACCAGCAGGTGGTCGCAGTACGCGTCGAAGGCGTCGATGTCCAGACCGGGTTCGGTGCTGTCGAGCCGGGCGCCCAGCTCACCTGCGAACACGAGGTGCCGCAGGCGCTGGGCGGCGCGTACGTCGTCCTCGCAGGTGGCCAGGGAGACCCGGTAGCCCGAGGGGGCGTCGGCGGTGGCCGGACGCTGAGCGGGCACATCGGCGGGAGTGAGGGGTGCGGGGGCTGAGGAGGTGAGCGGCAGCACGGTCATGGCGGTCTCCGGGGGACGGATCAGCGGGGGCCGGCTGCCGCCGCGGGGGTGCGACGGCCCGGCCCCCTACTTCTTCCGTGACCGGCTGGATTCGACATGACCGCCGTGGAGCGAGGGGATGTGCGACGGCTGAATCCCCGGGTCGCCGCGGATCGCAGGCGCCGGTCAGCCGTTCCGTTCAGCGGTTACGGTCACCGTTCCGTTCAGCCGGTGATCAGCTTGGAGGTGATGCTGTCGGACGCCTTCCTGGCTTCCTCCGCCGGATCTCCGCCCTCCAGCACCGCCGTCATGTACGGCTTGATCGGGTTGTCCTCCTCGACGGCCGGCCAGTAGGGCGAGTTGGGGGTGGCGCGGCCCTCGGTGGCGCCCCGCGCCATCGCCGCGGTCCCTTCCTGGCCTTCGACGGCCTTCGCGAGGGCGGGCTTGTTCGGTACGTAGCTCATGGCGCGGGCGAGTTCGGTCTGCCACTTCTCCCCCGCGAGTGCCTTCACCACGTCGATGCCCTCGCTCCGCCGGTCGGCGCCCTCGGGCACGATCAGGTCGGACCCTCCGGTGAAGACGGCGCCGGGCTTCCTGGTGCTCTTGCCGGGGATGGGGAAGTAGCCCAGTTTCCCTTTGAGTTCGGGGTTCTGCTGTGCGATGAGCGCGGCGCTGCCGGGCACGGCGATGATCTGGGCGACGTTCCCCTCCGCGAACACATCGGTCTCCGGGGGCGTCTGCTCGTCGGCGTCCTTGGGGCCGGCGCCGAGTGCCTGGAGCGTCGTGTAGAAGTCCATGCCGCGCAGGGCGGCCGGCGAGTCGAGCGCGCCCTCCCAGTCGCCGCCGCCCTCGTCGGCGAGCTCACCGCCCTCGTCCCAGATGAACCCGGCGAGCACGTACCAGTTCTGCCCGGCGAGATAGATGCCCTGCCGGCCCGCGGTGTTCAGCCGCTCGCTGATGTCCACCCACTCCGCGCGGGTCCTGGGGGGTTCGGTGATCCCGGCCTCCTCGAAGAGGTCCTTGTTGTAGATCACGACGCGGTTGGCCGCGTACCAGGGGATTCCGTACTGTCCGCCGTTGACCTTGCCCGGGTCGGCGAGTCCCGGCAGCCAGTCGTCGCCGCCCAGGTCGCGTATCGACTCCAGGGTGAGATCGCGCAGCTTGCCACTCTGCGCGTACTGGGCGACCTGGGTGTTGCCGACCTCGATGACGTCGGGTGCGTCATCGGACCCGAGCGCCTTGAGCACCTTCGGGCCGATGCCTCCCCACTCCTGGAGGGTGAACTCCAGTTCGATCGATGGGTGCTCGGACTCGTACGACTCCTTGAAGCGGTCGAGGAAGCTCTCGGAGGCGCTGCCCTTCATCAGCCACACCGTCACCGTGCTGCTGCCCGCGCCCGTGCCGGGCAGGTAGCCGCAGCCGCTCAGCGTGACGACGGAAACGAGCGCGACGGCTCCGGCCAGTTTGCGGATCTTCACGGGTGTCACCTTCTGCGGAACGGCACAACGACATGACAGGACCCGGGTGGGGGACTGCGGGCGGCGCTCGCACGGGCGTATGGAGCGGAGTTTGGTATGGACCAATGAGCAGGTCAAGCCCCGCCGGGCCTCGAATCGCGGGAGCGGACACCTCGCGCGCCACCACGGAGTGAGGCACCGTGGAACCACGAAAGGAGACATTAGATGTCTAATCACACCTACCGGGTCACCGAGATCGTAGGAACCTCCGAGGAGGGTCTGGACGCGGCGATCCGGAACGGCGTCGCACGAGCTTCCGAAACGTTGCACAATCTCGACTGGTTCGAGATGACGCAGGTCCGGGGCCATATCGAGGACGGGCGCATCGCCCACTACCAGGTGGGACTCAAGGTCGGCTTCCGGCTCGACGAGGACGCCTGACCCGTCCGGACGGTCCTGTCAGGTACGTCCCTCGCGCTCCTGCGCGTCCTTCAGTGAGGGAGAAGCCACGGCCCACCGGGCGCGGACGACCGTGAACCCGGCCTTCTCGGCCGCATCGCACACCAGCTCGTCGTCGTCGACGAGCACGCGCACCTCTCGCTTCCGGGCCAGCTGTTCAAGAATCTCCAGCTTGGTGCGGCGGGCCGGCCGCCGGTCGGCATCGCGCCGCATGTGCACACTGCCCCTCGGCAGCCCCTGCCGCTCCAGCCAGGCCAGGGTGTCCCTGCGGCACCGCTCCGGCCTGCCGGTCAGATAGACGACCTCGCACTCCTCGGCGCTCGCCAGGGCCAGGCTCACGCCCTCCTCCAGCGGAGGATCATGGGGTGCGGCCGAGAAGAACCCGTTCCAGTCGCGCCGCGAACCCTCGAGGAAGTGCTGCCGATGGCCGCTGTCGGCGAGCGTGCCGTCAAGGTCGAATACGGCCAGCGGCCGGGTGTCGTCACTCACGACACCCAGCTTACGAGCGCGGGTGAGCCCGTAGGGGAACGCGGAGGTCGCTGGAGGGCGTTCAGCGCCCCAGGGCCTTGCGCAGCTGCTCCTTGTTCATCGAGGAACGGCCCTCGATGTTGCGCTTCCTGGCCTCCTCGTACATCTGGTCCCTGGTCGGCCCCTGCGCTCCGCTGTGCGAGCGCATCCCACCGCGCTCGGAGGCCGACTTGGGGTCCTTGACCGATGTGCGGCTGGCGCTGCGGGACTCCCCCGAGCGGGCCCGCTCCTTGTTGACGGTGCGCGCCGCGATCTCCTCGGCCCGCTTCGTGGACGTGCCGCGCTTCTCGGCACCCTCCTTGACGTGCTCGTACTGGCGCTCGCGCTTGGGGCTTGATCCTGCGGGCATGGCACTTCTCCCTCATGGTCGGAGCCGCCGACGGACTCGTCGGCGGCCTCACCGGCGGACTCACCGGCGGACGACGGTGGTGACCCGCCGCACCCACCACCCCACACCTTCGCCCTCACGCCTGCCGGACGGGAGGTCCGAACGGGGCACGGCGCTCGAGATGCAGACGGGCCCCGCCGCTGTTTCGCTGAAGGGGTCCGCTCCCCCACAGATCCAGGAGTGATCATGAGCGTTGCAGGTGAGTCAGGCGGCCGTGCCCAGCAGCTGCGTGCCAAGGCCCAGGAACTCAACGAGGCCGCGGAGCGCGCCACCGATCCGGAGCAGCGCCGGCGCCTCCAGGACAAGGCCCGCCGTCTCCGGGAGCAGGGCGAGCAGGAGAGCTCCATGACGGACCGCGGCATGGACCCGATGGTGTAGGTCCGCCCCCGCGCTGCCGGTGGTGCTTCCGCGTGCGGGAGGATCGCCGGCAGAAGCATGTCCCCTCCACCGATCCCCACGGAGCCGCACGCCGATGTCCACCCCCCATGATCCGTACGTCCGGGTACGCGGTGCGCGTGAGCACAATCTGCGCGACGTGGACGTCGACATTCCACGCGACAGCCTCGTGGTCTTCACCGGGGTCTCCGGCTCGGGGAAGTCCTCCCTGGCGTTCGGGACGGTCTACGCGGAGGCCCAGCGCCGGTACTTCGAGTCCGTCGCGCCGTACGCCCGGCGGCTGATCCACCAGGTCGGCGCGCCCGACGTCGGGGAGATCACCGGCCTGCCTCCCGCCGTGTCCCTGGAACAGCGGCGCTCGGCGCCCGGGTCACGCTCCTCGGTGGGTACGGTCACCACCCTGTCCAACTCCCTGCGCATGCTCTTCTCGCGTGCCGGTGACTATTCGCCGGGCGCCGAACGCCTCGACTCGGACTCCTTCTCACCGAACACGGCTGCCGGCGCGTGCCCCGAGTGCCACGGCCTGGGGCTGATCCACCGCACCACCGAGGAACTGCTCGTCCCCGACCCGTCGTTGTCCGTCCGGGAGGGTGCGATCGCCGCCTGGCCCGGAGCCTGGCAGGGCAAGAATCTGCGCGATGTGCTGGACGCGCTCGGATACGACATCGAGCGGCCCTGGCGGGAGCTGGCGCCCGCGGACCGCGAGTGGATCCTGTTCACCGACGAGCAGCCGGTGGTGACGGTCCATCCGGTACGCGACGCGGGCCGCATCCAACGCCCGTACCAGGGTACGTACATGAGCGCGCGCCGCTATGTGATGCACACGTTCGCGGATTCCAGGAGCCGGGCGCTGCGGGCGAAGGCGGAGCGTTTCCTGACGAGCGCGCCGTGTCCGGTGTGCGGGGGTGGCCGGCTGCGGCCGGAGGCCATGGCGGTCACGTTCGCCGGCCGTACGATCGCCGACTTCGTCGCGCTGCCGCTCACCGCCCTGACCGAGGTGCTGCTGGAGGCGGGCGGCGCGAGTGACACGGCACGGGTGCTGACAGCTGACCTGCTGGCCAGGATCGGACCTGTCACCGAGCTGGGGCTCGGCTATCTCAGCCTCGACCGTACGGCCCCGACGCTGTCCTCGGGCGAACTGCAGAGGCTGCGGCTCGCCACCCAGCTGCGCTCGGGTCTGTTCGGCGTCGTCTACGTACTGGACGAGCCGTCGGCAGGCCTGCACCCGGCCGACACCGAGGCACTGCTCGGGGTGCTGGGCAGGCTCAGAGAGGCCGGCAACTCGGTGTTCGTGGTGGAGCACCAGATGGATGTGGTGCGGCAGGCCGACTGGCTGGTGGATGTGGGCCCACTGGCCGGTGAACACGGGGGCCGGGTCCTGCACAGCGGTCCTCCGGCGGAGCTCGCCGGGGTCGCCGGATCCGCCACGCGGCGCTTTCTCTTCGACGAGGACCCGGCGCCGGCGCGGGAGCCGCGCACCCCGTCGGGTTGGATCACGCTGCGCGGGGTCGACCTGCACAATGTGCACGGCATCGATGCCGCGTTCCCCCTCGGTGTGCTGACGGCGGTCACGGGTGTGTCGGGTTCCGGCAAGTCGACGCTGGTCGGCCAGGTGCTGGCGGGGGTGCTCGCCGACCGGCGGACGGCGGAGGCCGGGGAGGATCCTGCCGCGCCGGTGGTGCGGGGGTGCGCGTCCGCGGAGGGCCTGGACGCGGTGGACCGGCTCGTGCAGGTCGACCAGCGGCCCATCGGCCGTACACCCCGGTCCAACCTGGCCACCTACACCGGGCTGTTCGACGTCGTGCGGAAGCTGTTCGCCGAGACGGAGACGGCGCGGGGCCGGGGGTACCGGGCGGGCCGGTTCTCGTTCAATGTGGCGGGCGGTCGGTGCGAGACCTGCCAGGGCGAGGGGTTCGTCTCGGTCGAACTGCTCTTCCTGCCCAGTACGTACGCACCCTGCCCCGACTGTCACGGCGCGCGCTACAACCCGCGGACGCTGGACGTCACCCTGCGCGGGCTGACGATCGCCGAGGTGCTGGACCTGACCGTGGAGGCGGCGGCCGACTTCCTCGCCGGGACTCCGGCGGCCGAGCGCAGTCTGCGGGCGCTGCTGGACGTGGGGCTCGGCTATCTGCGTCTGGGCCAGCCCGCGACGGAACTCTCGGGCGGCGAGGCGCAGCGGATCAAGCTCGCCACGGAGCTCCAGCGTGCCCGGCGCGGTCACACGCTCTATCTGCTGGACGAGCCGACGACGGGGCTGCATCCGGCCGATGTGGAGGTGCTGACGCGGCAGTTGCACGGGCTGGTGGACGCGGGGAACACGGTGGTGGTCGTCGAGCACGACATGGCCGTGGTGGCCGGCGCCGACCGGGTGATCGACCTGGGCCCCGGGGGCGGTGACCGTGGCGGCCGGATCGTCGCCACCGGCACACCCCAGGAGGTCGCCCGCGCGGCGGGGAGCCGCACGGCCGGCTACCTGGCGAAGGCGCTCGGGTAGCCGGCCGGCGGGGGCGCGCCAGGACCGGCCGGCGCGGGGTGCGGGCTCAGTCGCCGGATGTCCGGCCCCGGCCCGGCAGCTGGGACGACTGTGCGGCCTGCGCCTCCGCCTTCGCGTCGTTCACCGCGGCGGCAGCCTGTTTCTTGGCCTCGTCGGTGGCCTTGGCCGCGTCGAGCGAGAGAGCCGACGGGGCGTTGAGTCCCGGCGTCCCGCCGGGGCCCGACACCTCCTCGGCCTCGTCGGCCTCGGTGAGCGCTTCGTCGGCCTGGGCGGCCGGCGACGTACCACCCTTCGACTCGTCGGTGAACGCGCTGGTGACCGTCCTGATCGCCTCGGTCAGTTCGCCCGGGATCACCCAGAAGGTGTTGTTGTCGCTGCTCGCCAGGTGAGGAAGCGTCTCGAGATACTTGTAGGCGAGGACCTTGGCGTCCGCGTTGTTGCGGTGGACGGACTGGAAGACGAGCTCCACGGCCTTCGCCTCGCCGTCCGCCCGTAGGATCGTGGCCTGCTGGGTGCCCTGGGCCTCCAGGATGTCCTTCTGCCTCGTGCCTTCCGCAGTGAGGATCTTGGCCTGCCGCTCCCCCTCCGCGTGCAGGATGGCCGCGCGCTTGTCGCGCTCGGCACGCATCTGCTTCTCCATCGCCTCCTTGATGGTGTTCGGCGGGTCGATGGCCTTGATCTCGACGCGGTTGACCCGGATGCCCCACTTGCCGGTGGCGTCGTCGAGGACGGCCCGGAGCCGGGCGTTGATCTCCTCACGCGAGGTGAGCGTGCCCTCCAGGTCCAAGGAGCCGATGACATTCCTCAGCGTGGTGACGGTGAGCTGATCGATCGCGTGCAGATAGTCGGCGACCTCGTAGGCCGCCGACCGCGGGTCGGTGATCTGGTAGTAGAGCACGGTGTCGATGTTCACCACGAGGTTGTCCTCGGTGATCACCGGCTTGGGCTCGGACGAGTAGACCTGCTCGCGCACGTCGAGTTTGGAATTGATGCGGTCCGCCACCGGCAGGACCAGGTTCAGGCCCGGCTGCAATGTCCTGCGGTACCGGCCGAACCGTTCGACGTTGTAGCGGCGCGCCTGCGGGACGATCCGCACGGTCGACGCCACGAGAAAGATGACGACGATGGCCGCCACGAGAATGGGGATGACAACGGGATCCACAATGCCTCCGTCGCTCTGCGTTCAGCGGGTCACTGCGTTCAGCCGGTCACGGGAGGAGCTCTCTGGGGTAGACGACAGCGGTGGCACCGTCGATCTCCATGACGTCGACCCGGGCGCCCACCGGGATCACGAGGTCCTCGTCGAAGGCGCGGGCGGACCACTCCTCACCGGCGAGTTTGATCAGGCCGTGGGTGCCGGTGACCTCCCGCACGACCTCCGCCTGCTTGCCGATCAGCGCGTCGCTGCCCTCACGTGTGAGCGGTTGCTGGGCCATATGGCGCAGTGCGACGGGGCGGACGAGGAGGAGCCCCAGCGCCGCGGCGCCCGCCAGGGCCACGAGCTGGCCCAGGAGCCCGACGCCGACACCGGCGACCACGGCGGCGACCAGCGCGGCGCCGGCGAGCAGCCCGAGTACCAGGGTCAGGGTGAAGAACTCCGCGGCACCCAGCGCCGCGGCGGCGAGCAGCCAGAGGAACCACGGCATCGGGTCACCCGCCCTCCTTCAGGGGCCTACCTTCCCTTCCAAAGTACCGTGCGGAACCCCGGGAAGGGTCGGGCAGGACGGGCCTGATTCCTGCGGTCCGGGGGATCCACCCGTACACGGAGCGATGGCGGGCGGGTCAGCGGCGCACCTTGCGGTTGGCGCGCAGCCACTCCTTGTTCATGGCTGTGATCGACGGCAGCGGGATGCCCTTGGGGCAGGCCGTGGCGCATTCGCCGGTCAGCGTGCAGCCGCCGAAGCCCTCGTCGTCCATGGTGGCGACCATGTCGAGCACCCTGGTCTCGCGCTCGGGCGCGCCCTGCGGGAGCACATTGAGGTGGTTGATCTTGGCGGAGGTGAAGAGCATCGCCGAGCCGTTCGGGCAGGCGGCGACGCAGGCGCCGCAGCCGATGCACTCGGCGTGCTCGAAGGCCGAGTCGGCGTCCGGCTTGGGCACCGGGGTGGCGTGCGCGTCAGGCGCGGTGCCGGTGGGCGCCGAGATGTAGCCGCCCGCCTGGATGATCCGGTCGAAGGAGGAGCGGTCGACGACGAGGTCCTTGACGACCGGGAAGGCCGAGGCGCGCCAGGGTTCGATGTCGATGGTGTCGCCGTCCTGGAAGGACCGCATGTGGAGCTGGCAGGTGGTCGTCCTTCCCCAAGCTCTCGAATCCGCTTGAGCAGGGGAGACCCCACTCGGGCCGTGGGCGTCGCCGTTGATGACGAGGCTGCAGGCACCGCAGATGCCCTCACGGCAGTCGTGGTCGAAGGCGACGGGCTCGTCCCCGCCGAGGATGAGCTCCTCGTTGAGGGTGTCGAGCATCTCCAGGAACGACATGTCCTGGGAGATGCCGTCGACTTCGTAGGTGGCCATGGCGCCGGGCGCCTCGGCGTTCTGCTGGCGCCAGACGCGCAGGGTGAGCTTCATGCGTAGCTCCGCTGAGTGGGGTGGACGTACTCGAAGACGAGGTCTTCCTTGTGCAGGACGGGGGCCTCGCCGGTGGCGCTGAACTCCCAGGCCGCCGCGTAGGAGAACTCCTCGTCGCGGCGGGCGGCCTCGCCGTCGGGGGTCTGGGACTCCTCACGGAAGTGGCCGCCGCAGGACTCGGCGCGGTGCAGGGCGTCGAGGCACATGAGCTCGGCGAGCTCCAGGTAGTCGACGACGCGGTTGGCCTTCTCCAGCGACTGGTTGAACTGTTCGCCGGTGCCGGGCACCTTGATGCGGCGCCAGAACTCCTCACGGATACGCGGGATCCGGTCGAGAGCCGTGCGCAGGCCCTCCTCGGTGCGGGCCATCCCGCAGAACTCCCACATGAGTTCGCCGATCTCCCGGTGGAAGGAGTCCGGGGTACGGTCCCCGTCGACCGCGAGGAGGAGGTTGAGCCGGTCCTCGGTCTCGGCGAGTGCCTCGGTGACCGCCGGGTGGCCGGCGTCGATCTCCTCGCTGTGCGGGTTGCGGGCGAGGTAGTCGTTGATGGTCGACGGCAGGACGAAGTAGCCGTCGGCGAGGCCCTGCATCAGTGCGGAGGCACCGAGTCGGTTGGCTCCGTGGTCGGAGAAGTTGGCCTCGCCCACGGCGAAGAGGCCGGGGATCGTGGTCTGCAGGTCGTAGTCGACCCAGAGGCCACCCATCGTGTAATGCACGGCGGGGTAGATGCGCATCGGCGTCTCGTACGGGTTCTCCGCCGTGATCCGCGCGTACATGTCGAAGAGGTTGCCGTACTTCTCCTCGACCGCCCTGCGGCCCATGCGCGCGATGGCCTCGGCGAAGTCGAGGTAGACGCCCTGGCCGCCGGGGCCGACGCCACGGCCCTCGTCGCAGACGTTCTTCGCGGCGCGCGAGGCGATGTCGCGGGGCACGAGGTTGCCGAAGGCCGGGTAGATCCGCTCCAGGTAGTAGTCCCGCTCGTCCTCCGGGATCTGGTTGGCGGGGCGGTCGTCGCCCTTGGCCTTCGGGACCCAGATGCGTCCGTCGTTGCGCAGCGACTCGCTCATCAGGGTGAGCTTCGACTGGTGGTCGCCGGTACGCGGGATGCAGGTGGGGTGGATCTGGGTGAAGCAGGGGTTCGCGAAGTACGCGCCGCGCCGGTGGGCGCGCCAGATCGCGGTGGCGTTGGAGTTCATGGCGTTCGTCGACAGGTAGAAGACGTTGCCGTAGCCACCACTGGCCAGGACGACCGCGTCGGCGAAGTAGGTGTCGGTCTTCCCGGTGACGAGGTCGCGGGCCACGATGCCGCGGGCCTTGCCGTCGACGACGATCAGGTCGAGCATCTCGGTGCGGGAGTGCAGTTCGACGTTGCCCGCGGCGATCTGGCGGGAGAGCGCCTGGTAGGCGCCGAGGAGCAGCTGCTGCCCCGTCTGGCCGCGGGCGTAGAAGGTGCGGGAGACCTGGACGCCGCCGAAGGAGCGGTTGTCGAGGAGACCGCCGTACTCGCGGGCGAAGGGGACGCCCTGGGCGACGCACTGGTCGATGATCTCCACCGAGATCTCGGCCAGCCGGTGGACGTTGGACTCCCGGGCGCGGAAGTCCCCGCCCTTGACGGTGTCGTAGAAGAGGCGGTGCACGGAGTCGCCGTCGTTGCGGTAGTTCTTGGCCGCGTTGATGCCGCCCTGCGCTGCGACGGAGTGGGCTCGCCTGGGCGAGTCCTGGAAGCAGAACTGGACGACGTGGTAGCCCTGTTCGGCGAGGGTCGCACCGGCCGAGCCGCCCGCTAGGCCGGTGCCGACGACGATGACGGTGTGCTTGCGGCGGTTGGCGGGGTTGACGAGCTTCGCCTCGAAGCGGCGGGTGTCCCAGCGGTCGGCGACGGGGCCCTCGGGCGCCTTGGTGTCGACGACGGGTTCGCCCGTGCGGTAGTTCGTGTAGTCGCTCATGTCAGCTCACCACTCCGGTCATCACGGCGACGGGCACGGAGACGAAACCCGCCGTCAGCACCACTGCGAAGACATTGGCGAGGGTCTTCAGGACACGGTCACGGGTCGCGCTGCCCACGCCGAGGGTCTGCGCCGCGCTCCAGAACCCGTGCTGGACGTGCAGACCGAGGGCGAGCACGGCGACGATGTAGATGACGTTGCCGTACCAGGTCGAGAAGGTGTCGAGGACGTTCTGGTAGGGGTGACCGGGCTGGAATCCGCTGTGCACGGTGCCGGTCGTGAGGTCCAGGAGGTGCCAGACGATGAACAGCGCGAGGATGACGCCGCCGTAGCGCATGGTCCGCGTGGCATAGCTGGAGCGCGCCTTCTTGTGGACGTACGCCGTCGGGCGTGCCCTGAGGTCGCGCCGGCTCAGCTGGTACGCCGAGACCGCGTGCAGGACGACGGCCGCGACGAGCACCACGCGGATGATCCACAGCGCCCACTCGTAGTGCAGGAAAGGCTCGCCGAGGGTCCTGAGCCAGTGCGCGTAGTGATTGAACTCGCCGGATCCGAAGAAGATCTTCAGGTTGCCCAGCATGTGGACGACCAGATAACCGAGCATGATCAGGCCGCTCACAGCCATGATCGTCTTCTTGCCGACGGACGAGTCCCAGAGCGTACGCGTCATGGACGGCCGTCGGTCCGTCCGCGTTGCCAATGCCATGGACACGACGCTAGGGCCGCAGGGCATCATCAGTCCAAGACATGAAATGACTCATCTCCATAGGTATTGGCTATGGACTCGTTATGCTCGGAGGTATGCACTTCCAGCAGCTCGCCTATTTCGTGGCCGTCGCCGAGGCACGGCACTTCACCCGGGCCGCCGAGGAGGTGCATGTGTCACAGCCCTCCCTCTCCCAGCAGATCAAGGCCCTGGAGAACGAGCTGGGCGCCGAGCTGTTCAGCCGGGCACGCGGCAACATCGCGCTGACCGACGCGGGTGAGGCACTTCTGCCGCTCGCCCGCAGGATCCTCGCGGACGCGGACACCGCCCGGCACGAGGTGCAGGAGCTCGTACAGCTGCGCCGGGGGCGGATCAGGCTCGGCGCCACCCCCAGCGTCTGCACGGGCCTGCTGCCCGAGGTGCTGCGCGCCTTCCACGGCACACACCCGGGGATCCAGCTCCTGATCGAGGAGGGCGGCTCCCACGACCTCGTACGGCAGCTGGCTCGGGGCGCCCTGGATCTCGCCCTGCTCGTGCTGCCGCTGCCCGCGGGCTCGCCCGCCCTCACC
Organism: Streptomyces sp. NBC_01012; assembly: GCF_045162755.1. Lineage (NCBI taxonomy): Bacteria > Bacillati > Actinomycetota > Actinomycetes > Kitasatosporales > Streptomycetaceae > Streptomyces > Streptomyces sp. NBC_01012. The sequence continues at coordinate 347,135 of NZ_CP108688.1, forward strand.
ACGGTGGAGCTGCTCCACGAGGACCTGGTGGTGGTGTCGTCGGCGTCCCGGCCCGCGCCGGGACGGAAGGGGTCGGTGCACGTCGCCGACCTGGAGAACGAGCCCCTTGTGATGTTCCGGCACGGCTACGACCTGAGGGAGCTGACCGTCGCCGCGTGCCGGGCCGAGGGCTTCGAGCCGTCGTTCACGGTGGAGGGCGGCGAGATGGACGCCGTGCTCGGCTTCGTACGGGCGGGGCTGGGGATCGCCGTCGTGCCTCATATGGTCGCCGCGCGAGCGGGCCAGGGCCTGCGGACGACACCGCTGGCGTCTCCGGCTCTGCGGCGCACCATCGCGCTGGCGCACCGCAGCGACGTCGAGCCGCCGCGGGCGGCGCGTGAGCTCCAGCGGATGCTTCTGGGCGCGGGGCCGCCTGCCGCGTCCTCGGCCGCCGCCGGTGGGCCGGGTCCGGGCGGCGGCTGAGGACGGGGCGTCAGACCGCGTCGGCCAGCAGCAGCGAGTGGATCCGGTCCGGCGCTCCCGGACGCGCGTAGTACCAGCCCTGAGCGGTGTCGCAGCCGATCTTCCGCAGCTGTTCGGCCTGGGCACCGGTCTCGACCCCCTCCACCGTGACCGCGAGGTCCAGGCTGTGGGCGAGCGACACGATGCCTTCGACGATCTTCAGGTCGACCGGGTCGGCCGGATGCTGCTGCATTCCCTGGGTGAAGGAACGATCCAGCTTGAGGATGCTCACCGGCAGCCGGCGCAGGTTCGCCAGATTCGAGTAGCCGGTGCCGAAGTCGTCGAGCGCGATGTCGACGCCCATCTCCGCAAGCTGACGCAGCGGCTTGAGCAGGTCGTCGTCGGCGCCGATCAGGGCGGACTCGGTGACCTCGAGGCAGAGGGCGCCGGACTCCAGGCCGGAGCGCTCCAGCACGTCCACGATCTCGGCGACCAGTCCCGGGTGGTGCAGCTGGGTCGGCGAAAGGTTGACGTTGATCCGCAGGGGCCCGCCGTCGGTGTGACGTTCCTGCCAGAAGTTCGCCTGCTTGACGGACTCCTCCAGGACCCAGCGGCCGAGCGGAATGATGAGCCCGGTGTGCTCGGCGAGCGGGATGAACCGGTCGGGCCCCAGCACACCGTGCTGCGGATGGCACCAGCGCACCAGCGCCTCGGCGCCGTGCACGCTGCCGTCCCCGAGGTGCACCAGCGGCTGGTACTCGATGAAGAACTCGCCGCGGTCCAGCGCCGCCGGCAGCGCCGTGGTCAGCCCGTGCCGGGTGATGGCGCGGGCGTCGGCCTCGGCGTCGGCGAGCGCGAAGCGGTTCCCGCCGGCCGCCTTGGCCCGGTACATCGTGATGTCGGCGCTGCGGAGCACCTCGGCCGCGGTGCGTTCACCCGAGGGGCCTTCGACGATGCCGATGGATCCCCGTACGGTCAGCTCCCGGCCGTCGAGACGGACGGGTGTGGCCAGTGCCGACAGGATGCGCCCGGCCAGCTCGTGCACCTCCTCCTGGGTGCTCGGTCCGGTCGTGAGCGCCACGAACTCGTCACCGCCGAGCCGCGCGACCATCTCGCCGGGGGCGGTCGCACAGCTCTGCAGCCGGTCCGCGATCTCGACCAGGAGACGGTCCCCCGCCGCGTGGCCCAGACTGTCGTTGATCGCCTTGAAGCCGTCCAGATCGAGATAGCAGAGCCCGAAGCGCATGGACTCCCTGGGCGCGAGCGCCTTCTCCAGGCGCTCGAAGAACAGCGTCCTGTTGGGCAGGCCCGTGAGCGCGTCGTGGGTGGCCTCGTAACGCAGCCGCAGATTGAGCAGCCGCCGCTCGGTGGTGTCCTCCATGAGGGCGAGCTGGTACTCAGGCCTGCCCTCCGCGTCGCGCAGCAGCGACACGGTGAGGTTCGTCCACAGGACCGTGCCGTCGTTGCGGTAGTACGCCTTCTCGACGCTGTAGTGCTCGCGCTCGCCCCGCACCAGCTCCTCGTAGTACTTCCATACGTGCGGCGAGTCCTCGGGGTGCACCCATTCCGGCACCTTGTGGCTGCGGACATGGTTCTCCAGTCCGCCGAACATCCGGGTGAGCGTGTCGTTGATCTCCAGGATGTTGCCTTCGAGGTCGGCGATGCTGATCCCGATGGCGGCGTCCTTGAAGACCGCGCGGAACCGCGCCTCGGTGGCGTGGAGTGCCTGCTCGGCGTCCGTGCGGGCGGTGAGCGCGGAGCGGGCGATCGATTCCTGCTCGGCCAGGGTCCGTTCACGCAGCGCCTGGGTGAACCCGCCGGCCAGGGCATGCTGGATCCGCGCGGACCTGGCCCGGCTGTCCTCGGTCGACAGCTCCACCGGGCCGTTGCCGCCGCAGTAGAGGACCAGGTAGGAGTCGATGACACCGAGCGTGGAGCTCAGTGCGTCGGGGTCCGTGCAGTGCGCGGCGACCAGCGAGGCTCCGACGCCGTGCGCGGGCGTCGCGTCGAAGATCCGGGTGTGCAGGATGTCGTTGAGCTCCCGGGCGAGCGGCAGCAGATGTTCCTCGAATTCGGGGCGGGACATGGAGGTGGCCGTGGACGGGAAGATCGCCCGGCTCCAGATGGTGGCGAATCTCCGGAGCCGGCCCTCGGGGCCGTCGGGTTCCGAGTCCGGCGCGCCTGACGGCTGGGCGGGAATACTCACGCCTTGCGCCCAACCCCGGCGAAGCCCGAGAAGGCGAACGGGTCCTCCTGTGCGAGCGTTCCCGAGGACTCGGGTCGCCACTCGGGCATCGCGACGAGCCCGGGCTCGACCATCTCGTATCCGTCGAAGAAGCGGCTGATCTCCGCGGGTGAGCGCATGATCAGCGGATTGCGAATGGTGCGGTAGACACCGACCGTCCCGTCCGCCTCCTCCTGACTGAGCGGAATGCCCTCGTACGAGGCGTGGGTGAGGACCAGCAGGCTGCCGGGGGCCAGCGCGTCGCGCAGCTCGGCGACCGCGGCGTACGGGTCGTCGGCGTCCTCGATGAAGTGGAGCACCGCCACCAGGAGCAGCGCCACCGGCTTTGTCAGGTCGAGGAGTTCATTGATCTGCGGGTTCTCCAGGATCTCCTGGGGCTTGCGCAGATCCGCGGCGGCGATGACCGCCCGGTCGTTGCCCTCGAGCACCGCCTGGCTGTGTGCGACGGCGACCGAGTCGTGGTCGACGTAGACGATCCGTGCCTCGGGGTCGGCCGCCTGGGCGACTTCGTGGACATTGCCGAAGGTCGGTATGCCGGAACCTATGTCCAGGAACTGGTTGACGCCCGAAGTGGTGGCGTAGTGCACGGCGCGTCGCATAAAGGCCCTATTGGCCTGCATGGCCTTGGGCAGGCCCGGCATGAACTCCATGGCCTTGCGGGCCGCTTCCCTGTCCACCTCGAAATTGTGCGAACCGCCCAGATAGAAGTCGTACATGCGAGACACGCTCGGCACCGAGATGTCAATGCCTTGCGGTGCCCAGGCGGGACGCTCCATCGATGTCTCCAACAAGTCGCCACGGCGATCCGGCCATGTTCATGGTCAGTGTTGACCAGAGGCTACTGATCGACCGCCAAGAGAGCGAGTGGAAACGGAAATTAGAGATCCGTTATTGGTCACACACCGCAGGCATGTGCGGCCTCACCGTCGCTGCCTGTGCACATTCGGCGACGCAACGGCATCACGAAGGGTCGCTCGCGCGCGAATTCGGGGTGCGGCCGTCTTCGCGCCGACGGGCCCGGGTGTCATATGCCGCCGACGTCACGGCCGTTGGCCTCCGGGCTTCACCCTCCGGTGAATTGGTACGAGGTGTCCGGCGCCCGGATGTTCAACGGGCGTCCGGGAGTGTTCCGGCGGGCGCAAACGCGAATTGCCGAATGTCCCCTCCATCAGGCGAATCGACCCCTCACGCCGCGTGTCCAGTGGTTCGGAGGAACATGCTCCCGGGCGTGTACGGATCACGCATATGGCGGCTGACAGCCGCCACCCTGCTCCTGCTGCTCGCCGTCCCCCTGCCGGCGGCGACCGCGGACGACTGCGCGGTCGCCTCCATCGGCCAGGACGGCGGCTCGTCCGTCGCCGTGGCGGGCGAGGGGCGCTGCGGGGCGGTCGTCGCGGAGCCCGAGCCGGAGCCGGAACCCGCGCCACCTCCTCCTCCTCCTCCTCCTCCTCCACCACCGCCGCTCCCGCCACCTCCAGCTCCACCGCCTCCACCGCCCCCTCCGCCCCCTCCTACTCCCGCACCACCCGAGCCCAGCCCGACGCCGACCCCGACGCCGACGCCCACCCCCTCCCCGACGCCGACCGTCCGCCCCACGCCCACGGCCGCGGCTCGCGTCGCGCTGCCCTCCTACAGAAGGCCGGTCCGCAAGGAACCCAGGACCGGGCCGTCACTGGTCACGCTCACCCTTCTCATCACCGCGCCCGCCGTTTTCGCCGTGGCCGTGCTGCGGCCCCGCTCGTCCCGCTGACCGAAGAGGGGAACCCATGTCGGAATGGCTTGTTCTGACCATTGCGATGGCGTCGGCATGCGCTGTCGTCCTGACCACCGCCGTTCTCAGCAACCGCCGTATCCCCGAGGACGACGACCCGTCCGAGACCCCCGACGTCATCGAGTACATGACGATGATGATCGGCGTGGTGTACGCGATCGTCCTCGGCCTCGCCATCGCGGGCGTCTGGGAGGGCCGTAGCGCCGCCCAGGAGTCGGTGCGTCTTGAGGCCCAGGCCCTGCACGAGGTGAGCGCACGCTCGGCCGTCTATCCGGCCGAGGTACGCGACCGCATCCGGGCCGACGTCGACGCCTACGTGGCTCACGTCATCGGAGACGAATGGAAGTCGATGACGGACCACCAGCGCCTCACCGACGAGGGCACCACGCTCCTCGACCAGGTGCGGGCCGACGTGACGGAGTACGAGCCTCGGACGGACCACGAGGGGGAGGCGTACCAGCCGCTGGTGGACGAGGTGGCGGCCGTCGACGACGCACGGACGGCCCGCGCGCAGAACGCGGGCGCGACCATGCCGGGGGTCGTCTGGTTCGGCCTGATCACCGGGGCGGTGGTCACCGTGGGGCTGATCTTCACGCTCCAGATCCGCAGAACCTTCCGTGAACTGCTCCTGGCGGGCCTCTTCAGCGTGCTGATCGCCTTCCTCCTCTTCCTCATCTGGGACTTCGACGCCCCGTTCGGCCGGGGCATCTCGGCGACCACCGCTCCCTTCATCCATCTGTTCCCGCACGCCGCGGGTGGATAGGAGCACACCTTCTCGGGGCTCTCCCCCGGCCGGTGAGCCGGCCGGGGGACAAAGCTGCCCCATTCGCCTGACACCGATCGCGGGTGATATGCGGCACTTCTACGGTTTCGACCATCGAGGTGCATTTTCATGCCTCGCGGAAATCCGTTCCGCGGCTGCTCCTCGGGACCCGGAGGATTCACCATGCGCGCGATACGTGTCGCACCCGTCGCCCTGCTGGGCGCCGCCGCCTGCGTTCTGACGGCACCGGCCGCGTCGGCCGATGTGCTGGGCGGCGGCCCGTCCACCTCGTTCACACCGAGCATCACCCCGTCGAGCGTCGCGCCGGGGGGTCAGGTGACGCTCGGGGCCACGGGGTGCACCACCGATGCGACCGCGTTCTCGGGCGTGTTCGACACGACCACCATCCCGAGCGGAAGGTCGGCCACGGCCACGGTCGACTGGGATGCCAAACGGGGTGCGTCCTACGAGGTGACCTTCCGCTGCGGCACCGCCACCCGGACCGCGAATCTGACCATCACGAGCGGCGCCACCAGCTCCCCCACGGCCAGCCCCACCACGGCTCCCACGACCAGCTCCACGGCCTCACCCAGCGGTGTGCTGGGTGGTCTCGGCGGCAGCGTCGACACGATGGACCCCGCCGAGATCGCGGCCGGCTCCGCACTGGTTGCGGTCGCGTCGGCCGGCGCCTTCTACGTCCTGCGCAGGCGCCGTACCCACCGTCAGCACTGACAGCTCCTCACCGCACGCAGGCCGACGACAGTCGCCCCGGGTCCTGATCCAGGACTCGGGGCGACGGGCGTATCGGGCCGGACGGGACGTTCGACGCGTCAGATCGCCGCATTGTTCATCCGACGACGACGGACAATGAAGACAGCTCCACCGATGGCCGCCGCCGCGACGAGGCCACCGCCGACCTGCGTCTCGACGGAGCTGGGACCCATCGAGCCGCCGAGGCCGCCCTGCGAGCCCCGCGAGGGAAGCACGGTGAAGCGTGCCGTCGCGACCGGGTCGCCCTGGTCACCACGGCCACCGTTCCCACCCTGGCCGCCCTCGCCGCGCTGGTCCCCGTTGCCACCCTGGCCGCCGTTGCCGCCCTGGCCGCCGCCACCGTTGCCGCCGCCGAAGTTGTTGTCGCTGTCGTTGCACTTCACGGACAGGCTGTACTGACCGGGCGTCGCGTTGTTCCTGATGTGCGCGGTGGCGTAGCCGACCCGGCCCGGCGAGAGGTTCACCGTCGGGAAGGCGTTCGACCACACCTTTCCGCCGGAGTTGCCGCATCCCTCCGCGCTGACCTTCATCGTGGCGCCCTGGTGCACCGAGGACGGGTTGACCGTGACATTGGTCGGGACGTTGCTCGGGTTGCTGCCCGGCCCGCCTCCGGCGGCGGCCAGCGGGGCAGCGAGCCCGACCGCCGCGAAGGCGGTAGCGGTCACCGCGAGAGTGCGTGAAGCACGCATCTTTGAACCTCCAGCGGGAAGCGCCCCGGAGTCCTGCCCTCCGGGAGTCGATGAGAACGCATCCCATGACGAACCCTCACCAGATACCGGAGGAGTCGCATTTCGGCACTGCTCCACCCCGGTGATCCGACACGCCGTCAGTCGCGTGCGAGATCTGACGGAGCCGCAGGTCACGGACCGTCAGAACTTTTATCCGCTCATTACTCCGAAGTGAAGAAGTCGTCATGGCCGCACGATCGGCCTCCACCCGTTCGCTCGTCCCTGATCGCCGCCGCGCGTACCCGCGCCTAGCGTGACGATGTCGCGACGAAGGGAGAACCATGGGCCGGGACCAGTGGGGCGCCGGGCGGAGCAGACGCACACCGTGGGGCGCCATCGCCCTGGTGATGCTGACCGGACTCGCCCTCATGCGCAACGGCGTGGAGACGTCCCCCGGGCCGCCGCAGCCGGCCGCAGCGGCCTCCGTCGCCGGGCCCCGGGACACCCCGGCGTCCGCCCCGGCCGACGGCGACCCGGTGCAGCCGCTCGCCTACGCCCCCGCGGAACGCATCCAGATTCCGTCGATCGACGTGGACGCGCCCGTCGTCGATGTGAACCTGGACCCGGCCGGCTGGATCGAGGCCCCGCCCGCCCAGGACCCGAACCTCGCCGGCTGGTACCAGAACGGCATCTCCCCCGGCGAGCGCGGCACCTCCGTGGTGGTCGGGCACGTCGACAACCTGGCGGGTCCCGCGGTCTTCTACGGACTGGGCTCCCTGAGCAAGGGGCAGCAGATCGAGGTGTCCCGCTACGACAACCGGGTCGCGGTGTTCGAGATCTACGGCATCGAGGTCTTCGCCAAGAACGACTTCCCCGGGCCCCGGGTGTACGGCGACACCGGTCACGCCGAACTCCGGGTCATCACCTGCGGCGGGGGTTACTCGAAGGCCAACGGCTACGACGGGAACGTCGTGGTCTTCGCCCGGCTGGTCGAGACCCGCTAGCCGGGCGGCGCCCGCAGTCAGCTGCGGCGCGGGACGGTGGGGCGGTAGCCCCTCTCGATGAGCGCGGGCAGATACCGGCGCAGTGCGGCCACGCTCTGGGACCGGTTTCCGCCCGCGTCGTGCGACAGCACCACGACACCGGGCCCAGCGCCCTGCTCGACCCGGCGGACGATGGTGTCGGTGCCCGGGGTGGTCCAGTCCGTCGTGTCGAGGGTCCAGGCCATCGGTTCCATGCCCATCTCGGCGCCGATCTCGAAGGAATTGCGGTTCCAGGCGCCGTACGGAGCCCGGTACCAGAGCGGCGGGGCACCCAGCGTCTTCTCGATCACCTCGCTGGTGCTGCCCAGTTCGTCGCGGATGGCGCCACGGGAGAGCTTCGGGACGAGGGGGTGCGACCAGGAGTGGTTGCCGATCACATGCCCGTCGTCCGCCATCTCCCGGAGCAGGTCACGGTTGTGGGCCGCCATCTCCCCGCAGACGAAGAACATCGCCCGGACGTCGTATCCGCGCAGCGTAGCGAGGATGGCGGGGGTGTACACGGGGTCGGGGCCGTCGTCGAAGCTGAGCACCATGGCGTCGCTCCCCAGCTCGGGCAGCTCCTCGAAGGGCCGGGTGCGCACGGGCGGCGCGGCCGGCCGGAAGCGGGGCGGTGTGATCGCCGTCATGGGCCGCAGCCGGTAGGCGCTGGGGTTCGCCCGGGCCTGCGCAGGAGGTCCGGCGGCCGGGGCCGGTGGTGCACCGCCGGGGCGGGTGGGGGTCCCTGCGGGATCCGCCGCGATCGTGTGGACGGCGGTGGCGGCCCCCAGTGCGAGGGCGAGGCGCAGAAAGGTACGGCGTTCCGTCGGAATCTGATCATGTTTCATGACCAACTGCTTGCACGGAGCGACGTCACCGACTGCCGCCGACACCGGAGATGCGATGTTTTGCACCCGATGGATGGAGTGCGCGGGCGGGCAGCGACCGGGCTCCCCGGAGGCGCCCGGAGGGCGGCAGCCGGCAGCGGCTACCCTCGGGGCCGTGACTGACCAGCAACACCACCGCTTCGAGCGTGGCACCGACGGCCCCAAGGTGATCGTCGCGGGCATCGACGGGTCCGAGTCCTCGATGCGGTCCGCGGCGTACGCGGCGGGCCTCGCCCGTCGGCAGAACGCCATGCTCGCCCTTGTCTACGTCCAGCCCGTGCTGTCGGCCGGAGCCGCCATGGGAGCTCCGGTCGCCGACACGACCAGTGAGGTCGCCGAGGGGCTGGTGACCGAGATCAGGACATCGGCCGCGCGGCTCAGGGACATATGGAATGTCCGGTGGGAGTTCCACACGTTCCACGGGGATCCGTACAACGGGCTCGTGACGGCGGCCGACGAGCTGAAGGCGGACGCGGTGATCGTCGGCGCGTCCGAGTCCGCCGGGCACCGCTTCATCGGGTCGGTGGCGGTCCGGCTCGTCAAGGCGGGGCGCTGGCCGGTCACCGTCGTACCGTGACGCTCCGGGGTGTCACTTTCCGGCCACGAGTCCGTCCTTGGCCGCGCCACGGCTGAGGACGACGGACTGGATCCGGTCGTGGATCTCGCGCAGTCCGTCGCCGTTCTCCCCCGCCCTGCCTGACGCCTCGGGGTCGAGGTTCACGACGCGACCGGCCTCGGGGTCGAACCACCGCGGAATGAATTCGGCCTTCTTGACATCCCACCGCTGCCCCGGCTTCGCGGGCGGCTCGAAGGTGAAGCGGCCCATCGAGCTCTCGTTGCCGCGGGGGTCCTGCGCCCCCTCCTCGTTGACCATGGCTCCGGCGACCTGGTCGCCCATGCCGTAGACGATCCAGGTGCCGTTGACCTTCTCGTACGCCTGGGGGACATGGGCGTGGGTGCCGATGATCAGGTCGATGTCGGGGCGGTCGCCGGTGCTCGACGCGGTGAGTTCACGGCCGAGGCGGAGCTGGGTCTCGTCGGGGGCGTCCTGCCACTCGGTGCCCCAGTGCATGGAGACGACGACCACGTCGGCACCCGCCTTGCGGGCCCCACGGGCGTCCGCGACGATCCGGTCCTTGTCGATCAGACGGACCGCCCAGGGCTGCCCGTCGGGCAGCGGGATGTCGTTGGTGCCGTAGGTGTAGGCGAGGTGCGCGACCTTCGCCGCATCCTTGCCCTTGCCCGCCCTGAGCAGGGTGGGCCGGGACGCCTCGGCGGCCGAGCGCGCGGATCCGGCGTGCGCCACGCCGGCGCTGTCCAGCGCGTCGAGTGTGCGTCCGATCCCCTCGGCCCCGTCGTCCACGGTGTGGTTGGAGGCGGTGGAGCAGGAGTCGAAGCCGGTGGCGCGCAGTGCGTCGGCCACCTGGGGCGGTGACTTGAAGGACGGATAACCGGTGTAGGGGCCGCCGGCCCGGCCGTACACCGTCTCCATGTGGCAGATGGCGAGATCCGCGCCCGAGACTGCGGGCGCGGCACCCTTGAGCATCGGACGGAAGTCGAAGCCCTGTCCGTCGGCGTCGGCGGCGGCCCGGTCGATGACCGAGTCGTGCGGCAGGATGTCGCCCGAGGCCAGCAGCGTGAAGCCACGGGACTCCTGCGCTCCCCCGCCGCCCGCACCCCGCTCGCCGCCGAGGTGCCGGCCGGCGAAACCGGGGGTCGAGGACGGTCCGCCGCCGCAGGCCGTCGCGGTGGCGAGCAGACCGGCGACGGCGACCGCCGCGCCCAGTCGAATGCGCTTGGTCATCTGCACGACTCCCAGTTCGGATGATTTCGGCCATCCGAATACACATATATTCATACCGACGAGTCAAGAACAAAAGCGACTAAGTACCTGAATCAGCCGTATCGGTCCTGCCGACCGTTCACCGCACCACTCGCCGCTCCGTGCGACCGCTCGGCGCACACCTCGGTGCACCGGCTGTTCCCCCACGCCCCGATGCGTTCGTATACGCCAGGCGGGAGCGAGGCGTCAGGGGCCTCTTCGGGAAGGGACGTTCACGATGACCACGGCGACAACCGATGAGCGGGCCCTCGCCCAGCTCCAGCGGGAGCACGGGCCCGCGCTGCTCCACTTCCTGCTGGGGCTGACCTTCGGTGACCGGCAGCGGGCGGAGGACCTGTTGCAGGAGACGCTCGTACGCGCCTGGCAGCACCCGGAGGCGTTCGACGCCCCCTACGACTCGATGCGCCCCTGGCTCTTCACCGTCGCGCGGCGCCTGGCCATCGACGCCCGCAGGTCACGGCAGGCCCGCCCGGCCGAGGTCAGCGACGCGGTGCTGGAGAGCGCCCCAGCCCAGGACGACACCGCGGACACGGCGGTCCACGCCCTGGACGTGCGCGAGGCCGTGAGCACGCTCAGTCCCGAACACCGGGCGGTGCTCGTGCAGATCTACTTCCGGGGGCTCAGCGTGGGCGAGACCGCGCAGGTGCTCGGCATACCCGCGGGCACCGTCAAGTCGCGCTCGTACTACGCGCTACGGCTGCTGAGCCGCAATCTGCCCGGTTATTCCAGCAGGTCGTCCACGTTGAGCAGGGCCAGCAGGGACACCGCGTCCGCGACCTCCACATAGGCCTCGGCGCATGCCTCGCACCGCTGGAGATGCCGGGCGACCGACCGGCACTCGTCCGCTTCCAGAGCATCGAGTACATAGGCGCCCAGCAGCTGCCGTACATGCGGGTCGTCGCCGCGGTCGGCGGTCATCGCACCTCGAATCTCCGGACGGATCCTGCCCTTCTGCCCACGCGGGGCGCGCGTCCCCGGTTCAATGCTGCGTGTAGCCCGGTGCCGAGCCGAGAGAAGAGGCGAGACGGGATGCGTCCCGAACAACACGAAGGAACCAGCGGGGGCGGGCTGCTGGTTCCGATGGCATGGACGTACTCGGAGTACATCGCGGACGAGGTCCTGGTGACCGGCGACCTGATGGAGCCGACGACCCTGGAGTACCGCGCGGGGCGCGACGCGCTCGCGCTGACGATCTTCCTCTCCGACGGAGCGGGCGCCGACGAGCTCCCCGCGGCGCGGGTGGACGAGCTACGGCTGCTCACGGCCTACGGCGCGGCCTGGCGACGCTGGGTCTGCGCGCGCCTCGACGCGCTGGAGCGGCCGACCGTCCCCGCCCGGCTCCCGGATCCCGACCTCGCGCTGGCGCGGGCCGCCTGGCGGTGGCTGGAGGAGACGGAGCTGCTGGCCGCGGACCTCGACGCGATCGGCCCGCCCGCATGGGAGCCGGTCGACGAGGAGACGTACGACGCGGAGGCGCGGGACGAGGAGGCCGAGACACGGGTGTGGACGCCGGCGTGGCAGCTGGGGCTGCCACTGGGCCATCTGGCCGTCCATCTGTACTGAGCGGCGGCCGGGCGGCCCGTCATGAACCGTGGACGCCCGCACGGTACTTGGGGAGCCGCACAGTGATCTTCATGCCCGCTCCGACGCCCGTCTCGATGACGAGGCCGTAATCGTCCCCGTACACCTGGCGCAGCCGCTCGTCCACGTTGAGCAGCCCGATGCCGGTGGAGGTGCCGCCCGCACCGCGCAGGATCTCGCGGAGGCGTTCGGGCTCCATCCCGGTGCCGTCGTCCTCGATGACGACCTCCGCCTCGGCACCGGCGTCCAGCGCGCTGATCGTGATGCGGATCGGTGCGTCAGCAGGGGCGTTGCCCAGCGGCCTGGCCGGGGTGACGGCGCCTTCCAGACCGTGTTTGACGGCGTTCTCGACCAGGGGCTGGAGGCAGAGGAACGGGAGCGAGACGGGAAGCACCTCGGGTGCGACCTGGAGGGTCACGGAGAGCCGCTCACCGAAGCGCGCCCGCACGAGCGCCAGATACTGGTCGATCGAGTGGAGTTCATCGGCCAGCGTGGTGAACTCCCCGTGCCTGCGGAACGAGTAGCGGGTGAAGTCGGCGAATTCCAGCAGCAGTTCACGTGCCCGCTCCGGGTCGGTGCGGACGAACGACGCGATGGCCGCCAGTGAGTTGAAGATGAAGTGCGGGGAGATCTGCGCCCGCAGCGCCTTGATCTCGGCCTCGATGAGCTGCGTACGGGAGCGGTCGAGCTCGGCGAGCTCCAGCTGTACGCAGACCCAGCGGGCCACCTCTCCCGCCGCCCTGGCGAGCACCGCGGACTCCCTGGGGGCGTAGGCGACGAGCGTGCCGAGCACCCGGTGGTCGACCGTCAGCGGGACGGCGACGGCCCAGCGCAGCGGGCAGTCGAGGTCACCGCAGTCGCTGTGGAAGGCGGTGTCCCTGCCGCTGGCGAGCAGCCCCTCTACCTGGTGCATCACGTCCTCGCCGTGGTGGTCCCCCTCGCCGTCCCACACGAGCACCCGGTCGCGGTCGGTGAGGCACAGGGCGTCGGTGCCGAGCAGCGAGCGCAGACCGCGCGCCGACCTGCGCGCGCTCTCCTCGGTGAGCCCGGCGCGCAGCGGGGGCGCCGCGAGGGATGCCGTGTGCAGGGTCTCGAAGGTGGCGTGCTCGACGGGTGTACCCACATCGCTGGTGCGTACGGGACGGGCGGTGCGGCCCAGCAGGAAGCCGGTGCCGAACAGCAGCAGGGCGAGCACGGCGATGACGGCGATCCCGGCCCCGGTCATCGCACGCGCCCCGAGGTCAGCGCCTCCGGCAGATGGAAGCGGGTCATGGCCGCGTTGGTGCCCGGCGGTATCCGTCCCGGAGTGGCCAGGGACACCAGGATCATCGCGAGGAACCCGACCGGCACCGACCAGACGGCGGGCCAGGCCAGCAGGGCGTGCGGCCAGCCCGGCGGGCGCACCGCTCCGCTGACGGTGATGGCCACGGACAGCAGCGCGGACCCGCCGCCGAGCAGCAGCCCCGCGATGGCGCCGGGCGGGGTGAGCCGCCGCCACCAGATGCCGAGGACGAGCAAGGGGCAGAAGGACGAAGCGGAGACGGCGAAGGCCATGCCGACGGCGTCGGCCACCGGTACCCGGCTGACCACCAGCGAGCCGGCGAGCGGTACGGCGATGGCCAGGACGGTGGCGAGCCTGAACTGGCGTACGCCCCGTGAGGGCAGGACGTCCTGGGTGATCACTCCGGCGACGGCCATGGTGAGCCCGGAGGCCGTGGACAGGAACGCGGCGAAGGCACCGCCCGCGAGGAGCGCGCCGAGCAGATCACCGCCGAGGCCGCCGATCACCCGGGCGGGCAGCAGCAGTACGGCGGCGTCGGCGTCACCGCCGTGCATGAGTTCGGGCGCGTACAGGCGGCCGAGTGCCCCGTACACCGGGGGCAGCAGATAGAACAGGCCGACCAGGGCGAGCACCGCGACCGTGGTGCGGCGGGCGTCGCGGCCGTTGGGGCTGGTGTAGAAGCGGACCACCACATGGGGCAGGCCCATGGTGCCGAGGAAGGTCGCCACGATCAGGCCGTACGTCGCGTAGAGCGGATGGTCGGCGCGGAAGACGGAGAGCTGCTCGTCGAAGCTGACCCGGGGCCGTCCGTCGCCCTGCCAGGCCAGCACCAGGAAGATCGCGGGCACCAGCAGCGCGGTCAGCTTCAGCCAGTACTGGAACACCTGGACGAAGGTGATCGAGCGCATCCCGCCCGCGGCCACGGCGACCACCACGACGGAGGCGACGAGCACATCGCCGAGCCAGCCGGGCGCACCCGTGAGGATCTTCAGGGTGAGTCCCGCGCCCTGGAGCTGCGGCACCAGGTACACCCAGCCGGCGCCGACGACGAACACGCTGACAAGACGGCGCACCTGCCGTGACTCCAGCCGCCCCTCGGCGAAGTCGGGAAGGGTGTACGCCCCCGAGCGGCGCAGCGGAGCGGCGACGAACACCAGCAGCACAAGATATCCGGCGGTGTAGCCGACCGGATACCAGAGCATGTCGGGACCGTGCACCAGCACCAGACCCGCGATACCGAGGAAGGACGCCGCCGACAGGTACTCGCCGCTGATGGCCGCGGCGTTGAGCCTCGGCCGTACGGTGCGCGACGCCACGTAGAAGTCGGAGGTGGTGCGGGAGATCCGCAGCCCGAAGCCGCCGACGAGGACGGTGGCCAGGACGACGAGGGCGACCGCCGCCACCGCCGCGGGGTGGCCGGGTGCGCTCACGGTGCGGGGAGGCCTTCCACGAGTCGGGCGAAGTCACGCTCGTTGCGCTCGGCCCTGCGCACGTACCACCAGGCGGTCAGGGTGAGCGGCGGATAGGTGGCGAAGCCGAGCACCGCCCAGACCAGGGCGTTGCTGTGCAGTGCCTCGAAGACCAGGGGAAGGGTTCCGGCGACGAGGGCCAGGACGGCGAAGGCGGTGAGCCCGGCGCGGAGCTGACTGCGCATCAGCGAACGGACGTAGGCACCGCCCAGCGCGGTCTGCTCGTCGATCTCCGACTGGGCACGGTAACGGGGCAGTGGACGCACCCGCCGGGGCTCGCCCATGACCACTTCGCGCCGGGGCGTGCTCTCTGCGGACATGGGCCCGGAGTGTAGGCGGCAGAGGCCCGGGGTGGGAAGGGCCGGCCATGGGTCGAGCCAGGTCAGCGGCCGGTCTGGCGCATCAGGAGGTCGCGCAGCGCACGCGTGTGACGCCGGCTGACCGCGAGCTCCGCGGTCCCGATGCGGACGCTCATGCTGCCCGCGTCCAGCCTGAGTTCGTCGATGCGGTTCAGCGCCACGAGATGGCGGCGGTGGATGCGTACGAAGCCCCTGCTGCGCCAGCGCTCCTCCAGGGTGGTCAACGGGATCCGGACGAGATGGCTGCCGGTCGAGGTGTGCAGCCGGGCGTAGTCGCCCTGTGCCTCGGCGTAGGCGATGTCGTCGACCGGCACGAAGCGGATGACCCCGCCCAGCTCCACGGCGACCTGGTCGGCGGCCGCGTCGTGCAGGGACGCGGAGCGCTCGCCGACCTGCTCGGCGACCCGGCGGACGGCCTCGGCCAGACGCTCGCGGCGGACGGGCTTGAGTACGTAGTCGACGGCCTTGAGATCGAAGGCGTGCACGGCGAAGCCTTCGTGGGCGGTGACGAAGACGATCAGCGGGGGCGAGGCGAACCCGGCGAGGAGCTGGGCGACATCGAGGCCGGTGAGCCCCGCCATGTGGATGTCGAGGAACACGACATCGATCGCCGAGGCGTCCTCGGGCCCCGCGTCGACGGCGCTGCCGATCCGTCGCAGTGCCTCGGTGGCACCCGTGGCGCCCTCGGCGCTCCGGATGCGGGGATCGGCGCGCAGGAGGTAGAGGAGTTCCTCCAGGGCGGGTTCTTCGTCGTCGACGGCGAGTACGCGCAACATGAGGCCGGAGTTTAGGGGGTCGGGCGCCGGGGTGGCGGCGTCACGGGGCCTTTCCCCGGATCACTTGAGCAGGCGGGACAGGCGCCGGTCCGCGAGTGGCTTGCCCCCGGTCTGGCAGGTGGGGCAGTACTGCAACGACGAGTCGCTGAACGACACCTCGAGCACGGTGTCGCCGCAGACGGGACAGGGCTGACCTGTGCGGCCGTGGACGCGCATGCCGCTCTTCTTCTCGGCCTTGAGCCGGCCCGCCGCGACACCCCGGGAGCGTTCGACCGCGTCCTTCAGGGTGGTGCGCATGGCGTTGTACAGATGGGTGATGTCGTTCTCGCCGAGTGCGGTGGTGAGCTTGAAGGGCGACATCTTCGCGACGTGCAGGATCTCGTCGCTGTACGCGTTGCCGATGCCCGCGATCAGCGACTGGTCGCGCAGGGCGCCCTTGATCTGCCGGCGCACCCCGCCGAGCACCGTCGCGAACGCCTCCCGGTCGAAGGAGTCCGCCAGCGGATCGGGCCCCAGACGTGCCACCCCCGGCACATCGGCCGGATCGTGCACCAGATGGACGGCCAGGCGCTTGGTGGTGCCCATCTCGGTCAGATCGAAGCCGTCGCCGCCGGTGAGCACCGTCCGCAGGGCGAGCGGTCCCTTGCCGGGCCGCGGCGGGGTCGCGGGGAAGCTGTCCTTCCACCGGAGCCAGCCGGCCCGCGCGAGATGGATGAGCAGATGGAGCTGCCCGGCCGTGATGTCGAGGAACTTGCCGTGCCGCTCCACGGAGGTCACGGTGGCGCCTTCGAGCGCGGTGGGCGGTGGGTCGTACGTCTTCAGGACGCTGATCGCGAGCGGCAGGACGCGGGCGATCTCCTTGCCGACGAGTTGATCGTCGAGGAAGTCCCGCAGTGCTTCGACCTCGGGCAGTTCGGGCATGACTCCAGCCTGCCGCAACGGCCTCGTCCGTGCCCACCGGTGTACGGCACGCGTTCAGCCGGCGGGCAGCTTGTAGACCCGCTGCGCGGTGCCCGCGAAGACGGCCCGCCGCGCGTCGGGCCCGAGCGTGCCGGTCAGCTCGCGTGCCGCGTCCAGGACCTCGGTGTAGCCGGCGGCCAGCCGGCACACGGGCCAGTCCGAGCCGAACATCAGCCGGCCGGGTCCGAAGGCCTCGATGAGGATGTCCGTGTAGGGACGCAGGTCCTCGACGGTCCAGGACCTCGGGTCCGCCTCGGTGACCAGGCCGGAGAGCTTGCAGACGGTGTTGGGCAGCGCGGCGAGCGCCCGCAGACGGCCGGCCCATGGACGGGTCGCGTGCCGCGCCACGGGCGGTTTGCCCGCGTGGTCGAGTACGAAGGTGAGCTCGGGCAGCAGCGCGGCGGCGCGGGCTGCCGCGGGCAGTTGGTGGGGCAGGACGATCAGGTCGTAGACGAGTCCTGCGGCGGCGACGGCCCGCAGCCCACGCAGGACGTCGGGGCGCAGCAGCCACTCCGGGTCCTCCTCGCCCTGGACCTGGTGACGGATCCCGACGAGCCGCCCGCCGCCGGGCAGGGCGCGAAGGGCGGCGAGGGTGTCGGCGATGTCCGGCGCGGTGAGGTCGCTCCAGCCGACGACGCCCGCGACGAGCGTGCCGCGGTCGGCGAGCGCGAGGAGTTCGGGGGTCTCGTCGGCGACGGTGACCGTCTGGACGAGCACGGTGGCGACGACCCCGGCGGCCCGTGCCTCGGGCTCCAGGTCGGCGAGGGTGAAGGTGCGGCGGATGGGGGCGAGTTCCTCGCCGGTGATCCAGTCCTGGTCGCGCACCGAGAGGTCCCACACATGGTGGTGGGCGTCGACGACCGGCAGGGGTGTCATGTCACAGCAGCCCTTCCGCGCGCAGGTCGTCCCAGAGCGCGTCCGGTATCGGTGTGCGCAGCCGCGCCGCCGCGTCCCTCGCCTCGTCCGGCGAGCGCATCCCGACGAGGGCCCCGGCGACGGCGGGGTGGCGCAGCGGGAAGTGCAGGGCGGCGGCGCGCAGCGGAACGCCGTGCCCCTCGGTGACGGCCCTGATGCGTACGGCCCGCTCCAGGAGGGGCGCGGGGGCCGTCGCGTAGTCGTACATCGCGCCGGGGCGCGGGTCGACGAGCAGCCCGGAGTTGAAGACACCTCCGACCACGACGCTGCGGCCCCGGGCGAGAGCCTCGGGCAACAGGGTGTCGAGGGCGCTCCGGTCGAGCAGGGTGAAGCGGCCGGCGCAGAGAACGGCGTCCACGTCGGTCTCGCGCAGGAAGCGGGTGAGCATCGCGGTCTGGTTCATGCCGGCTCCGATGGCGCCGACCATGCCCTCGGCGCGGAGCCTCTCCAGCGCCGGGTAACCCTCGCGGAACGCGGCTTCCCCGTGGTCGTCGGGGTCGTGCAGATGGACGATGTCGACCCGGTCGAGGCCGAGGCGTTCGAGGCTGTCCTCGACGCTGCGGCGGATGCCGTCGGCGCTGAAGTCCCAGCGGCGCCCGTGGGTGTGCGGCACGGCGTATCCCTCGGACAGTCCGTGCAGGCCCGCCGCCTGGGCCGGGGGCAGCGGGTCGAGCAGGCGGCCCGCTTTCGTGGACACCGTGTAGGCGTCCCGGGGCCGGTCGCGCAGGGCCTCGCCGAGGCGTCGTTCGGAGAGTCCGAGGCCGTAGTGCGGCGCGGTGTCGAAGTGGCGGACGCCCTCGTCCCAGGCGGCGTCGACTGCGGCGGCGGCCTGCCCGGGATCGACCTCGGTGAAGAGATTGCCGATGGCCGCCGCGCCGAAGCCGAGTTCGGTGATCTCGACCGTGCTGGTTCCGAGTCTGGTGCGCCGCATGCCCTGCCGCCCTCGCCGGTGATCCCTGATGGTCCGTAAAGGGACTATTCATCGGATCAATCGACCGCGTCAACAGGTCGGACGGATCGGCGCTCACGCCGGTGCGGGCACCGTGGGGACGAGTGTGTGCAGGTCGTCCAGCTCCTCACGGACCGCGCGGGCCAACTGGTCCAGATCGGGCAACGCCTTACCGTCGGCCACCAGTCCGACCTGTACCCCTCCGCCGTACGTCGTCAGGGCGACCGCCAAGGACTGCCCGCGTGCCAGCGGCGCCATGGGGTAGAGGGCGCGCAGCGGGCAGCCGGCGAGCGAGAGCGCCGAGCGGGGCAGGGGCACGCTGGTGACCAGGACGTCGAAGAGCATCCGGGCCGCGTTCCCCGCCAGCGGCGCTCCGAACCGGTGGGCCAGCGCGGGCAGCTGGTCGGCCAGTACGGCGACGGCACCGGCCCCGCGCAGCGGTCCCGCCGCCTTGTTGCGGTCCATGCCCGTCCGTACGAGGCGCAGACGCTCCCGAGGGTCGGGTTCGCCGACGGGCAGCCCGAGCAGATACGCGGAGAGCCTGTTCCCGGTGGCGCCGCCGCCGGGACGCCGCCGGGAGACGGGGACCAGGGCACGGGGGTCGGCGCCGGGGAGCGGCTCGCCGCGTTCGAGCATCCAGCGGCGCAGCGCACCGGCGACCACGGCGAGCAGGACGTCGTTGGCCGTACCTCCCACGGTGCGCCGGATCCGCTGAACCGTTTCGGCGTCCAGCTCGGCGGTGGCCATCCTGCGTGTGCCGCTGGAGCGCGCGGTCAGCGCCGTGCCCGCGCGCAGGTCGAGGCGGCTGGCGCGTACGACGGAAGCACCGACCCCCAACGCCCGGCGCACCTCCCCGAGGCGGTCCATCGCCATCCCCGCGGCCTCGTAGGGTCCGGGCAGCCAGGACCGGGGCGGCACGGGCTTCCGGCGGCGCACCGTGCCACGGCCCGCGCCGGCGGAGGCGATCTGGTCGAAGATCCCGGCTCCGATGGCGACGGCCCGCATCCCGTCGGCGAGCGCGTGGTGCAGCTTCACGAGTACGGCGAACGGGCCGTCGCCCGGGCTGTCGAGGAGGAACATCTGCCAGGGCGGCAGGCCCCGCCCGAGCGGTCGCTCCATGAGCTCTCCGGCGAGCCGGGTCGCCTCCGTCATGAAGTCGCCCTCGGGGAGCACCACCCGTGTGACATGCCGCTGCACGTCGAAGTCCTTGTCGGTGAACCAGGCCGCACCGCCGACCGGCAGCAGTACGTCGCGCACCCGCATCCGCAGCCGGGGAATCGCCGCCGCGCGGGCTCCGAGCAGCTCCAGCAGGTCCTGCGGGACCACGCCGGGTACCGGGTCGAAGACGGCGAGCGCGCCGAGGTGCATCGGGTGGGCGTCTGATTCGAGGTGCCAGAACGCCAGATCAAGGGGTGCCAGGAGCTCGGTACTCAACGGGGCCTCGCGTCGTCGACAGCGGAACGGCGGGATCGCAGTCAATCCCGCACGGTCGGTTACGGTCAAGTACGGACATGTTACGTACTGTTACAGTCTCGCGCTGTCGCGGTGGCCGCGCTACCGGCGCTCCGGGATGCGGAACTCGCACCACACGCACTTGCCGTTGCCCCGGGACTCCACCCCCCAGATGTCGGCCATCCGGTCGACGAGCATGAGCCCGCGGCCCGATACGCCCGACTCCCCCGCGTCCCGGCGGCGCGGCAGCGCACTGGAGCGGTCCTCGACGTCGACCCTGAGGCGGCGATCGGGTCCGGTGAGCATCCGGATGGTGACGATGGCACCGCCGTCGGTGTGCATCAGCGCGTTGGTGATCAGCTCGTCGGCCGCGAGCTCGACCTCGTCCGCACGGCCCTTGGCGCCCCAGGCGCGCACCGCCGCCCTGATCATGTGGCGGGCGGACGTCAGCGCCTCCGGGTCGTTCTGCGCGACATGCTGCTGGAGCCGGCCGCCCGGATGCGGCGCGTGGGCCGCGTTGCGGCGCAGCAGCAGCAGCGCCATGTCGTCCCCGCCGCCACGCTCGTCGACGACCTCGCAGAGCCGGTCGGCCAGGTTCTGGAGGTCCTGCGGACCCTCGCGGACCGTGGAGGTCAGCAGCCGCATGCCTTCGTCGAGGTCGGTGCCGGGCAGCTCCACCATCCCGTCGGTGTAGAGGATCATCGTCTGGCCCGGGTCCAGGTCGACGGTGCTGACCGGGTATTCGAGCTGCCCGAACTCCGCGGAGAGGCCCAGCGGCATGCCACCGTCGACCGGGAGCTTGCGGCAGCTCCCGTCGACGTCCCGAAGGACCGGATCGACGTGCCCCGCCCTGACCAGCTGCACCACCCCGGTGGTCAGATCGGCTTCGGCGTAGGTACAGGTCGCGAAGCGGTCGGTGTCGAGCTCATGGAGGAAGACCGAGGCCCTGGCCATGACCGTGGGCGGGCTGTGCCCCTCGGCCGCGTAGGCGCGCAGCACGATCCGAAGCTGCCCCATGACGGCCGCCGCGTGCGTGTCGTGCCCCTGTACGTCGCCGATGACGGCGCCGACCCGGCCTCCGGGCAGCGGGATGATGTCGTACCAGTCGCCGCCGATGTCCTGTCCGAGCCGCGCCGAGCGGTAGCGGACGGCGACCTGCGCCCCGGCCACCTCCGGGATCCGGCGCGGCAGCATCGCCTGCTGGAGCCCTTCGGCGAGGTCGTGCTCCTGTTCGTAGAGCATGGCCCGCTGGAGGCTCTGGGCGATCGAGCTGCCGAGGGCGACCAGCAGGTTCCGCTCGTCCCCGGTGAAGCCGGCCTTGTTGCCGTAGAGGAGACCCAGCGCGCCGATCGGGCGCGCCTGGGCGATGAGCGGCATGTAGGCGGCTGCGGTGATGCCGAGGTGGCTGATGTGCGGCCACAGGATGGGGTACGAGGCCGCGAAGTCCTCGGGCGTCTCGATGAAACGGGGTGTGAGCGTACGGATGACCTCACTCATCGGGTAGGGCTCGTCCGTGCGGGTGTAGCGGGTGCCCTGCACGAACGCCCCCTCCGGCCCGTCCGCCACCAGATGGATGCGCCCGGACTCGAGGAGTCCCATGACGAGACTGGTGGCACCGAGGTCGGCCAGACCACGGGAGCTCTTCAGCACATCGGTGACGTCCTGGACCGTCCTGGCATGGGCCAGGGCCGCCGTGGTGCCCTCCACCAGGCTCGTACGACGCCGGCGCTCCTCGTCGACGGTCCGGCGGGCCGTGGACTCGGCCAGTTCCTGCGTGGCGTCACGGACGATCCCGATGATGCGGCGGGGCCGCCCGGTGCCGTCACGGCGGATGAACCCCTGGGTGTGGGTCCAGGACAGGGCGCCGTCGCGCTGCATCCTGCGGAAGTACGCGCCGTAGTTGCTGCGGCCGCTCTTGAGGGCCTGCGAGACCAGTGAGTCGAGCCGGGTCGCCTCGTCGGCGGGCACGCGCCGGGCGAGCCCCGCCGGCCGCCCGTCGTATTCGTCCGGGCGCAGATCGAACACTTCGAGCGCGGGCTCGTCCATGTGCATGAGGCCGCTGTCCAGATCCCAGTCGAAGCTGCCCATTCGGTTCAGGGCGAGGCTGAGGTCCGGGTGGGCGGGCCAGTCGTCCGGGAGTGACAGGGCACCCGCTACCCGATCATCCATGTGCCACACTCTGCCACCGTTTGTCCGATTCCTCGACCGAAATGCCCTTCATCTCCACCGTGAACACCGTCGAAGCGGCCCCTGGTACGCCCGACGGCTCGATCCTGCACCGCACCGGGCCGTGTCGGCCCTCCGCGGGCCCTGACCGGCGGATACTGGGAGCGATGGAGTGGTTCACCGCAGACGGCTACTGGCTGAGCAGGCTGGTCTTCCAGCGGGCGCTCGCCGGTGTCTATCTGGTGGCGTTCGTCGCCGCGGCGTTGCAGTTCAGGGCGCTGATCGGCTCCCACGGCATGCTCCCGGTGCCCGATCTCCTGCGGCGCACCCCGTGGCGGGCGGCGCCCGGCCTCTTCCGGCTGCACTACTCGGACCGCTTCTTCGCACTGGTCGCCTGGACGGGCATCGCGGTGTCGCTGGCGCTCCTGGCCGGCCTGGACGCCCATGTCCCGCTGGGGGCCGCGATGGCACTGTGGGCCGCCCCCTGGGTGCTGTACCTGTCGATCGTCCAGGTCGGCCAGGTCTGGTACGGCTTCGGCTGGGAGTCGCTCCTGCTGGAGACGGGCTTCCTCGCCGTGTTCCTCGGCAACGACAGCACGGGCGCCCCGGTACTGGTGCTGTGGCTGCTGCGCTGGCTGCTCTTCCGGGTGGAATTCGGCGCGGGACTCATCAAGATCCGCGGGGACGAGTGCTGGCGGCGGCTGACCTGTCTGGATTTCCACCATGAGACCCAGCCGATGCCGGGACCGCTGAGCTGGTTCTTCCACCGTCTCCCGAGGCCCGTGCACCGGGTGGAGACCGCCGCCAACCACGTCACCCAGCTCGCGGTGCCCTTCCTGCTGTTCACCCCGCAGCCGGTGGCGAGCGTCGCGGCCGGGCTGATGGTGCTCACCCAGCTGTGGCTGGTGCTGTCGGGGAACTTCGCCTGGCTGAACTGGCTGACGATCACCCTGGCCCTCGCCGCGGTCGACTGGTCACCGGTCGCAGGACCGCCACCCGCGCAGCAGGGGGCGCCCCTCTGGTACGAGGCGCTGGTCATCGCCGTCAGCGTCCTCGTCCTGGCCCTCAGCTACCGCCCGGCCCGCAATCTGGTCTCCCGCCGGCAGGCGATGAACCGCTCCTTCGACCCGCTGCACCTGGTCAACACCTACGGAGCCTTCGGGAGCATCAGCAGGATGCGGCTGGAGGTGGTCGTCGAGGGGACCGCCGATGCCGTGATCCACGAGGGGAGCCGCTGGCTCGAGTACGGCTTCCGGGGCAAGCCGGGTGATCCGCGCCGGCTGCCGCGCCAGTTCGCCCCGTACCATCTGCGGCTGGACTGGATGATGTGGTTCGCGGCGCTCTCCCCCGCCTACGCACGCTCCTGGTTCGAGCCGTTCGTCGAACGGCTGCTGCGGGGCGACCGCGACACCCTGCGGCTGTTGGGCCGCAACCCGTTTCCCGACGGCCCGCCCGCCCACATCAGGGCGAGGGTCTTCCACTACAGGTACACGGACCCGCAGGAGCTGCGAGCCACCGGATGCTGGTGGGACCGCACCTATGTACGGGATTTCATGAGGCCGGTGGCCAGGCCCGTGAACGCGTCGCCGCCCCCGTCCGGGGGCGGCGGCGGGAGCTGAGGCGCCGTTCGAACAGACAGGCCTGGATCAGTCGATTCCGGGCAGGATGTGCGGCTCGGCGAGGTCGTCCTCGTAGCCGGCCAGCCTGATCGGTGCCGACCTCGCCCAGACCTCGATGTTCCGGAGTTTCTCGGGCCCATGGCCCTGCTCTCCGGCCGGCTCGGTCCGGCGCGTCTCGGTCTTCGTCATGTCTGGTGTCACCGCGGACTCCTTAGTGTCGCGTAACCCCGGGGCGGTGGCGACGCTGCGGCTGATGAGAACCGTGTCGACCGCCCTCTGCGGGGCAGGGGCAGAAACAGTTCGGTCGCGGTGGCGCCGTTACGGGGTGGGACGGCAGACTGCTTACAGACCTGTCCCAGGACGGCCGAGGAAGCTTCGTGGATCCCTTGGTGGCGTCCGTTCACCTCAGACTAACCAAATGAGCGCTGTCCCGCTCGACAGAACGTGTGGCCTGGGTCACTTTCAGCCAACGGAAAGAGCCGCGGTCACCAGGCGGCGGGGGCGTAGTCCTTCAGGAAGCAGCCGTAGAGCTCCTCGCCCGCCTCGCCGCGGACGATCGGGTCGTAGACCCGGGCGGCGCCGTCGACGAGGTCCAGGGGAGCGTGAAAACCCTCCTCCGCGAGACGGATCTTGTCGGGGTGCGGACGCTCGTCGGTGATCCAGCCGGTGTCGACGGCCGTCATGAAGATGCGGTCCTTCTCGAACATCTCCTGGGCGCTGGTGCGGGTCAGCATGTTCAGCGCGGCCTTGGCCATGTTGGTGTGCGGGTGCCCCGCGCCCTTGTAACCGCGGCCGAACACGCCCTCCATCGCGGAGACGTTCACCACGTAGGCACGCTCGGACGCGGTCCTGGACATCGCGGGGCGCAGCCGGCTGATCAGGATGAAGGGTGCCGTGGAGTTGCAGAGCTGGACCTCGAGGAGCTCGATCGGCTCGACCTCCTCGACGGTCTGGATCCAGCTGTTCGTGTCGTGCAGGTCGGGGACGAGCCCGCCTGCGTCGATGGCGGTGCCCGCGGCGATACGGGCGGGCGAGGCGGACCCCGTCACCAGGGCGAGATCCGTGACGTCCTGAGCGCTCAGGCCCTGCCCCTCCTTGCGGGCGGCGGGCAGCGCGGCGACCCGGTCGACGGTGCCGCTGCCGAAGGTGCCGATGACCTCGGCCGCCGGGAGCTCACCCGCGGGCAGCGGGGAGGACTCGGCGGCGAGCAGCTCGCTGTAGGCCCCCGGCGAGCGGCGGACGGTCTGCGCGGCGTTGTTGATCAGGATGTCGAGCGGCCCCTCGGCGGCCACCGAATCGGCGAGCGCGACGACCTGGGCGGGGTCACGCAGGTCGATACCGACGATCTTCAGCCGGTGGATCCATTCGTCGCTGTCCGGCATCGCCTTGAAGCGGCGGATGGCGTCGTTGGGGAAGCGGGTGGTGATGGTGGTGTGCGCGCCGTCGCGCAGCAGCCTCAGCGCGATGTACATGCCGATCTTGGCGCGGCCGCCGGTGAGCAGGGCGCGGCGTCCGGTGAGGTCGGCGCGCGCCTCGCGGCGGCCGCGGTTCTCCTTGGCGCACGGCGGGCAGAGCTGGTGGTAGAAGGCGTCCACCTCGACGTAGCGGGTCTTGCAGATGTAGCAGGACCTGGGGCGCTGGAGTATGCCCGCGATCTCGGCGGCGGCCGACGAGGACGGGAGTACGCCCTGCGTCTCGTCGTCGATGCGCTCGGCCGAGCCGGTCGCCGTGGCTTCGGTGACGGCCTTGTCGTGCGCGGTCTTGGCGGCGCGGCGCTCCTGGCGACGGCGCTGCTTCACCGTGCGATAGATGCCCGCGGTGGCCCTGCGTACGGCGATGGCGTCGGGGTGGTCCACCTCGATGGTGTCCAGCTCGTCGAGCACGCTCAGGCAGACGGCAAGCCGCTCCGGGTCGATACCGGGACCGAACGCGTCGACACCGGGAGCGAACTCCTGGCTGTCCTCTGTCACCGTCATGTGCCGTTCCTCTGTCACTCGTCGCTCGTGCCGCCGCCGGGGCTTCGGTGGGCAGTGGTCCGGCCGGGAGCCGACGAGGGCGGGCGCGCACGGGCGGAACGCCCCGGTCAAGTCTGCCATGAGCCGGACGTCGTCCGGTTCGGCGACGGAAGGCATCCAAACCCTCACACACCGTCACATTCAAGGGTGTCATTCGGCCTTGTCTTGCGTTTCCGGGAAAATCTTCGGCCGTCGGTGGCATTACTTCCGGTACTCCGGGCATGCGCCCCGTCAGTGCATCGGACACCAGGGAGGGTGACACCATGACGACCATGTCAGTGCGGACCACCGAAGCGATCGGCACGGCGGACACGCGGTGCGACGAGGCGGGGGCGGTTCCCGACGTGGCGGCGCTTCCCTGGATCGAGGACGCGGGCAAGGTGGCCCCGCAGGACGCGCGGACCATGTCGAAGCTCTTCTTCGACCGGCTCCAGGTCCTCGAGGAGGGGACCCACGAGTACCAGTACGCGCGCAACACGCTGATCGAGATGAACCTCTCGCTGGTGCGCTTCGCCGCCTCACGGTTCCGTAACAGGGGCGGCGACGACACCGAGGACATCATCCAGGTGGGCACGATCGGCCTGATCAAGGCCATCGACCGGTTCGACCTGTCGCGCGAGGTCGAGTTCGCGACCTTCGCGGTGCCCTACATCGTCGGCGAGATCAAGCGGTTCTTCCGCGACACGACCTGGTCCGTGCATGTGCCGCGGCGCCTGCAGGAGCTGCGGGTCGAGCTGGCCAAGGCCAAGGAGCAGCTGTCCGCCGAACTGGACCGTGACCCGACGGTCGCGGAGCTGGCCGCGCACCTGGATCTCCCGGAGGAGGAGATCATCGAGGGCCTCGTCGCCGCCAACGGCTACTCGGCGGGCTCGCTGGACACCCCGAGCGCCGACAGCGAATCGGGCAGCGACCAGCGGGCGTACGCCGATCTCCTGGGCGATGACGACCCGGGCATGGAGAACGTCGAGAATCTGCACACCCTGGCTCCGCTGCTGCGGCAGCTTGACGACCGGGAGCGGAAGATCGTCCGTATGCGCTTCGGGCAGGAGATGACCCAGGCACAGATCGGCGAGGAGCTGGGTGTTTCGCAGATGCATGTGTCGCGTCTGCTCAGCAGGATCGTCCAGCGTCTGCGCACGGGTATGAGCGTCGAGGTCTGACCCACGGCGCACACACGGAATCTTGGGGGCCCGGCTGCGTGCCGGGCCTCAGCCGTGTCACATATGCTTCCTGCCGATACGGCCGTGGGTGTCCCGTGCCGTCCGTCAAAGGGGGTGGAGTGTGGCCGACGCGCCGTTGGGCACCTCTGCGCGTGCGAAGCAGCCCGGCGTGTTCCCGGAACAGCAGAGGCCACCGGCCGGTGCCGACGCCTCCGTCTGGGACGTCGACGCGGCCCTGCTTCTGGTCGAGGACGACTCCGGGGACGCGCTCCTGGTCGAGGAGATGCTCACCGACAGCGAGCTGGACGCCCCGCTCACCTGGTGCAAGACACTGGCCGAGGCGCGACGGTTCCTGCTGGAGGCCCGTACGTCGGTCTGCGTCCTGCTGGACCTGCACCTGCCCGATGTGAACGGCCTCGACGCCGTCCGCCAGCTCGTCGAGTCCGCCCCCGACGCGGCCGTCATCGTGCTGACGGGCCTCGACGAGTCCGAGACGGGGCTGTCTTCGGTGGCGCAGGGCGCCCAGGACTACCTCGTCAAGGGCCGGATAGATCCGCATGTGCTGGGCCGCGCGGTCCGTTACGCCCTCCAGCGCAAGCACGCCGAGCGGTCGGCGGCCGCGATGCGCACCAGCCGTCTGATCGCCCAGGAGAACGCCCGTCTGGAGCGCGCCCTGCTGCCGATTCCGCTGCTGCGGGACGACAGCTTCCAGGTCGCGGCGCGCTACGAGGCCGGGCGCGCCCACGGGTTGCTGAGCGGCGACTTCTACGACGTGGTGCAGACCGCCGACGGCGCGGTGCACGCGGTGATCGGCGATGTGTCCGGGCACGGCGCCGCCGAGGCCGCCCTGGGGGTCTGTCTGCGGGTCGCCTGGCGCACGGCTGTGCTGACCGGTGTCACACAGCTGGAGAAGATCGGCCTGCTGGAGGGGATACTCGTCGCCGAGCGCTCCGATCCCCATGTGTTCGCCACCCTGACCTCGCTCGTCTTCCCGCCCGGCCGGGACAAGGTGCTCATCGCACGGGCCGGGCACCCCGGGCTGCTGACCCGGCGCGGCACGGACGTCGCCTGGGTGGAACCGGACGCGGGCATGGCCCTCGGGCTGCTCCCCGGCACCGGCCGCTGGACGACCACGGAGCTGGAGCTCTTCCCCGACAGCGAACTCGTCCTGTTCACCGACGGTCTGTTCGAGGGGCGTACGGGGCCCAGCACGCGGCTCGGCGAGGACGGTCTGCTGGCGATGGCCGGCAAGTACGGCGGGCTGGGACGCCGCGCGTTCGTCGACGCGCTGGTCGCCGAGGCCACCGAGAGCGCCGCCCCGTACGGCGGGCTCGCCGACGACGTCGCCGTCCTGCACCTGGGCTGGAAGGCGCGGGCATGAGCCCGGAGGAACCATCGGCCGGACGGCCCGGCCCGATAGCCCGCCTCTCGGTGCAGAACTGGGTGCATCTGATCCTGGCCGGCTTCGTGCTGGTGGTCTGCGGATGCCTGGTCGTGGGCGGACTCGTCCTGTCCCGTATCTCCGACCGCACCACCGATCTGGTGGACCGCATCCAGCCCGCCCGCTCGGCGTCGTTCCAGCTGCAGAACGCCCTCCTCGACCAGGAGGGCGGGGTACGCGGCTTCGCGCTCACCGGCGACACCTCCTTCCTCGCGCCCTACGAGGAGGGCATGCGGACCGAGCGGGAGCGGCTGTCCCGGGTGCGCGCACTGGTCCGGGGCGAGGAGCCGTACACCGGTGACCTGGACCGGCTGGCGCGCGCGTCCGAGCAGTGGCGAAGGATCAGGGCCGAACCCCTGATCGCGGCGGTGCGCACCGGCGGGCCCACGGTCGACACCGCGGCCCCGGTCCTGCGGAGCAAGGCGGAGTTCGACGCGATGCGCGCCCTGTACAGGGCCCAACAGGACCATCTGGACGACGCGCGCGACACGGCGCGCGCCGATCTGGGTGAGGCACGTGTAACCCGCGACCGGGTCCTCATCGCCCTGGTGATCGGCTTCGTGCTGGCCGTCGTGTCGCTGAGTCTGCTGCTGCACCGCATGGTGGGCCGCCCCCTGGCCTCGCTGACCGCGGCGTCCAACAAGGTGCGGTCGGGCGCCTTCACCAGCAGGATCGAGGTCCGCGGCCCGTCGGACGTCAGAGCGGTGGCCGCTGCGGCCGAGGACATGCGCCGGCGCCTGGCCGCCGAGCTGGCCGAGTCGAAGGAGCGGGAGACGCTGCTGGCCGAGCAGACCGCGGAGCTGCGCCGTTCCAACTCCGAACTGGAACAGTTCGCCTACGTGGCCTCGCACGACCTCCAGGAACCGCTGCGGAAGGTGGCGTCCTTCTGCCGGCTGCTGGACAAGCGCTACAGCACGGAGCTGGACGAACGAGGACGGCAGTACATCGACTTCGCGGTCGACGGCGCCAAGCGGATGCAGGTGCTCATCAACGACCTGCTGACCTTCTCCCGGGTGGGCCGCGTGCAGCAGGTCTGGAAGCCCGTGGACCTCGGCGCCGCCCTGGACCGCGCCCTGTCCAACCTCACCCTGGTCGTCGAGGAGTCCGAGACCGTCGTCGTACGCGAGGACCCGCTGCCCGAGCTGCTCGGTGACTCGACGTCGCTGACCATGGTGTGGCAGAACCTGATCGGCAACGCGGTCAAGTTCCGCCGGCCCGATGTGCCCTGCCGGATCACCGTCGGGTGCGTACGGGAGGACGGCGACTGGCATCTCACGGTCGCCGACAACGGCATCGGGATCGCGCCGGAGTTCGCCGACAAGGTGTTCGTCATCTTCCAGCGCCTGCACGCCCGTGACGAGTACGAGGGAACCGGGATCGGGCTCTCCCTCTGCCGCAAGATCATCGAGTTCCACGGTGGCCTGATCTGGCTGGACCCCGAGCCGGCCGAGGGCACACTGATCCACTTCACCCTGCCCGTACTCCCCGAGGCCCCCACACACACCACGGCGGAGCTCCTCGCCCCCGCCCCGCTCACCCCCCGGTCGGGAGACCACCTGTGAACGACGTCGTCCAGCCCATAGAGGTCCTGCTCGTCGAGGACGATCCCGGCGACGAGCTGATGACCCGTGAGGCCTTCGCGGACAACAAGATCCGCAACACCCTCCATGTCGTCCGCGACGGCCAGGAGGCGCTGGACTTCCTCTACCGCAAGGGCGAGCACACCGAGGCGCCGCGGCCCGATCTGGTCCTTCTCGATCTGAATCTGCCGAAGTACGACGGCCGGCAGGTCCTGGAGCGCATCAAGACCGACCCGGAACTGGCTCTGATCCCGGTCGTGGTGCTCACCACGTCCTCGGCCGAGGAGGACATCCTGCGCAGCTACAAACTGCACGCCAACGCCTACGTCACCAAGCCCGTGGACCTGGAGCAGTTCATCGGCGCGGTGCGCCAGATCGACGACTTCTTCGTGAGCGTGGTCCGGCTGCCTCCGCGTGCGTAAGATCTGAGGAGATCTCCCGGAGTGGGATCTCTCGGCGCGGGTAGACGAACGGCGAGAAGAGGTCGACGACCTCCCCTGCGGCGCCCCTGGCTGGAGCACATGAACGAACAGGCCACCTCCCGGCCGGACGACTCCTTGCCCGAGTCCACGTCCACGGAGGTTCTGCTCACCGCCGAGGTGTTCGACGGCGAGCCCGGATGCATCGCGCAGGCCCGTGCCCTCGCCGACCGCTTCCTCGCCCGGCTGGTGGCGGAGTGGCTGGCGGTCCTCCGCGAGCACACCCGCAGCGATCTGATGCTGGCGGTCAGCGAGCTCATCACCAACGCGGACCGCTACAGCCACGGTCCGTATCTGCTGGAGCTGGAGGGCGACGCCCGGCGGATCAGCGTCACCGTCTACGACAGCAGCACGGCGCTCCCGGTGCTCTACTCCCCCGACCCCGCCCGCCTCGGCGGTCACGGCATGGAGATCGTGGTCGCGCTCTGCGACCGACTCACGGCCGAGCGGGTGCCCGTCGGCAAACGCATCCGCGCCGAGTTCATGCTCAGCACCTGAGCGGACCGTCCCTTTTCGGACACCCGGTGCGGTCGGGCGGCGGCATGGCGTCACCTCCCCGGCGAACTTCTGAGCCCTCGGGCGAGGAGGTCTACCGTCGGAAGAGGGACCCTGGAGGGATGGACGTACTACTGGAGCAGTACGCCGAATCGCCGCCTCAGGGACGACGACGCGGCGCCTCCGACGCGACATCGTGGTGTACATGAGTTCCCTTGCGCTTTCCGTGCTGCTGTCACTGGTCTCCGCGGTCGCCTACGCGGCCGGGGCGATCGTCCAGGAGCGCGTGGCCGCGGCCGGCGACAGCCGCCCGTACGCACCGCTGCGTAACGGCGTCTGGTGGGTGGCGGTGGCGCTGAACGGCGTGGGCGCGGTGCTCCACGTCGTGGCCCTGGCGTACGGGCCGCTCAGCCTCGTACAGCCGCTCGGGGCCCTGACGATCGTCTTCGCGCTGCCGATGGCGGCGCTGTTCGTGCGCCGCAGGGCGGGGCGGACGGCCTGGCGCGGCGCGCTGATGGCCACGGTCGGCCTCGCCGGACTGCTGGCGCTCACGGGGAACGCCGGCTCCCACACGCTTGCGGGGCCGGAGCAGCTGGTGCTGGCGACCGGGACCTTCGGTGGCGTGGCGGCCGTCCTGGTGCTCTCCAAGGGCCTTCACCGGCCGATGCTGCGGAGCGTGGTGCTGGCCACCGGCGCGGGTGGCGCCTTCGGCATGGCGTCGGTGTTCACCAAGACGGTGGCCGTGGAGTGGACCTCGGGCTCGGTGACCTCGGGGCTGCCGACCCTCCTGGTGATCGCGGCGCTGGCGGCCGCGGGGCTGCTGATCTCGCAGGCCGCGTACCGGGGCGCGGGGCTGACGGCGCCGCTCGCCACGGTCACCGTGGTCAACCCGGTGGTCGCGGCCGCCGTGGGCATCACGATGTTCGGGGAGCAGTTCCGCTACGGCCTGACGGGCACGCTGCTCGCCCTCGCCTGCGGAGCACTGGCGGCGGCCGGGCTCGTGCTGCTGACCACCGAGCGGGTGGGGGCGGAACGGCGCAGGGCGGAATCGGCCGATGGCGCCCCGGCGGACTCCGCCGGCGGCCCGCAGGGCCATCGCACGGTGGTGCTGCCCGAGCAGCCCGAGCCGGCGGCCGTCCCGAAGCCCGCGACCGTCCGGAGGGGGACGGTGTTGCCCGACCCTTTCCCGGCGCCCACGGGACTCTCCCTCCCGCTGACCCTGCCGCCGGACCACCGGGGCGGCCGGGTGGAGTTCGCCGGAAGGCTGCCCGCCGCCGGTTCTGCCCGCCGGGGTGACTTAGAGGCCGGTGCCGGTGTTCAGATGCTGACGCCGCCGGCCCTGAGGTAGGCCAGGGGGTCGATGTCGGATCCGTACCCGGGCCCTGTGCGGATCTCGAAGTGCAGGTGCGGACCGGTGCTGTTGCCCGTGGTTCCCGAGCGGGCGATCCGCTGGCCGCTGCTCACCTGCTGGCCGGCGCGCACATGGAGGGCGGAGAGATGGGCGTACTGGCTGTACTTCCCGTCGCTGTGCCGGATGACGACCTCGTAGCCGTACGCGCCCGCCCAGCCGGCCGAGACGACCTTCCCGGACGCCACGGCCTTGACCGAGGTGCCGGTGGGTACCGGGAAGTCGACCCCCGTGTGGTAGCCGCTGGACCAGGACCCGGCCTGGTGGTACGGGGTCCCGGTCCGGGCGGACACGGGCACGACGACGGTGGAGCGCGGCTTGGACGCCTTCTTCGCGGCCGGGGCGGCGGGCTTGGTGGTCTTCTTGGGTGCGGCGTGCTCCGTGGCCTTGGGAGTGGCCTTGGGAGCCGCCTTCTCCGTGGCCTTGGCCGCGGGCTTCGGGGTGGCCTTGGGGGTCGACTTCGGGGTGGCCTTGGGTGTGGCCTTCCGCTCGGCCTCCGGTGCGGCCTTCGGCTTCGGGGCGGTCTTCGTCGCCCTTGCCACGTCGAGGGTCAGCCGCTGGCCCGGGAGGATCAGATCGGGGTCGTCGCCCACCACGCCGCGGTTGGCCGTGTACAGCCGCTGCCAGCCGCCCTTGACCCGCTCTGCGGACGCGATCCCGGACAGGGAGTCGCCGCGTGCGACGGTGTACGACTCGCGCTTGCCCGGTACCCCCGTCGGTGACGCCTTCGCGGCAATGTTGCCCAGGGCCGTCTTCCCGGCCGTCCCCGACGTCGGTCGGGAGTCCGTCGCGCTGTCCCGCGCGGCCTTCGTGGCCGTGGACGGGTCGTCGACGGCGGGCGCGTCGCCGCCCTGCTTCAGCCCGGCCCGCACGGAGCACGTCGGCCAGGCTCCCGGCCCCTGCCCGTCGAGCACCTTCTCGGCGACCGCCATCTGCTGGTCCTTGGTCGCCAGGTCGGCCCGTGCCGCGTAGGCCGTGCCCCCGTAGGCGGCCCAGGTCGACCGGGTGAACTGCAGGCCCCCGTAGTAACCGTTGCCCGTGTTGATGTGCCAATTGCCCGTCGACTCGCAGGCGGCGACCTTCTCCCACACATCGGTCGACGCGGCACCCGCCGAGGCAGCGGTGAGCAGGGGAAGCGCGATCCCCGCGCCTCCCGCCGTCACCGTGAGCGAGGCACGGTTGATCCGGCTGGGCTGATATCTGCGGTGCCGTCCGTTAGCGGCCATGATCAGGCTCCCCCACTGGCAGTAGGACACGTCGCAAGCGGCCAACGTATGGGCAGACAAAGGGTGGTGACAAGTGAACAGTTGATACGCGCCACCCACGCGCCCGGCGCACCACCCCGGCGGGCCCGCTGGTGGCCGCTCGGCGATCTCCTGCGGCCGGGCTGGGAGAGCGCTCTATCCCGGCGCCTTCCTGATGCTATAAAGGCCCACATGACGGATGCTCTGCGACCAGCCGGCGCGACCCCCACCCTGGAGGACGTGGCCCGCGCGGCCGGTGTCTCGCGCGCGACGGTCTCCCGGGTCATCAACGGGATCCGCAACGTCGACCCGGCGATCCAGGAGGCCGTGCGGCAGGCGGTGTCGGTCACCGGCTACACGCCCAATCGCGCCGCCCGCTCGCTCGTCACCCGGCGCACGGACGCCATCGCGCTGGTGGTGTCGGGCGCGGGTGTGGAGCCGGACGGCGAGGGCCCCGCCGATGAGGGGGCCTTCACCGCCCAGGTCTTCGCCGACCCGTTCTTCGGCCGGGTGGTGACCGGCGTGGTCAACTTCCTCCGGCCTCGCGGAATGCATCCGGTGCTGATGTTCGCCGAGTCCTCCCGCGCCCGTGAGGACGTGGTGGCGTATCTGCGTCAGGGCAGCGCCGACGGTGCGCTGATCGTGTCGACCCATGCGCAGGACCCGCTGCCCGGCCTGCTCACGGAAGCCGGGCTGCCCGCCGTGCTGTACGCACGCCCCACCCGCCCCGTACGGATCAGTTATGTCGATCTGGCCCACCGGGACGGGGCGCGGCTCGCCGCGGACCATCTGCTGGCACGCGGCTGCCGCCGGATCACCACGATCAGCGGACCGCTGGACATACCCGCGGGGCAGGAGAGGCTCGCGGGGTTCCAGGCCGCGATGGAACGGCACGGGTACCCGGACGTCCCGGTCGCGGAGGGGCAGTTCACCCAGGAGAGCGGCGAGGCGGCGATGGAACGACTGCTCGCGGAACAACCCGGGCTTGACGGGGTGTTCGCGGGGAACGACCTGATGGCGACGGGTGCGTGCCATGTGCTGCGGGAGCACGGCAGGCGGGTGCCGGAGGACGTCGCGGTGATCGGATTCGACGACAGCAGCGCCGCGTCGGCCTGCCGTCCTCCGCTCACGACGGTGCGGCAGCCGGTGGAGGACATGTCGGCGGAGATGGCGGGCCTGCTGCTCGACAGGCTGGCCACGCCGACGAGGCCGGCGACGTCTGTGATCTTCGAACCGGTGCTGGTCGTCAGGGATTCCGCGTAGTACGCGCAGTTCCGGGGCCCGGGAGGACGGCGCCGGGCACCGCCGGAGGGCGATCCGACGTGGGAGGTCCGGCGCTTATGCTCGCCGTATGGATCAGAGCGAAGTCCTCAAGCGAGTGATCGGCATCCTCACGGAGGCGGGCGAGATGCAGCGCCAGGCCGAGGAGGACATCGATGGCGACCTGGACGCGGGCGAGAACATGGTGACGACCCTCCTCAACGAGACGATGCCGCACATCGCGATCCCCTCCGACGCCACCGTCGAGGAGATGGCCGCTCTGGTGGGACGCGAGGTCGGCGGCGCCGTCGAACAGCTGGTCGGAGCCTTCACTCTGGCCTTCATCGCACTGGCCCAGGTCCATGACTCCGGGCAGGAGGACGTGACCTCCACCGATGTGCTCCAGGATCTGGCCCTGCGGGCGGAGGAGCTGAGCTCGGGCGAGGAGGGGCCGGACGAGCCGCTCTAGGGTCTGTCTGACCATTCCCGCTTGCCTCGCGACGCCATGCACGCACTCTCGCCGCACCGCTCGACACACAGCGCGCTCCGTTCGCCGCGTACCGCGCACGTTCGACGGAGGGCGGAGACAGGTCCGCGGCGGGCCACGGGGTTGGTTCCGTGACCCGCCGCGGACTTTCGGTCGCACC
Organism: Streptomyces sp. NBC_01012; assembly: GCF_045162755.1. Lineage (NCBI taxonomy): Bacteria > Bacillati > Actinomycetota > Actinomycetes > Kitasatosporales > Streptomycetaceae > Streptomyces > Streptomyces sp. NBC_01012. The sequence continues at coordinate 382,800 of NZ_CP108688.1, forward strand.
GACGGCGGGGACCGGGACGGTGCGACGGATCCAGCGGGCGGTCAGCTCCGGTAGACACCGAATTCGTAGAGTGAGTAGCCCCACGGAGTGCCGCGCTCGGTGGCGTTCACCCGTACGTAACGCGCCTCGCCCGTGACGTCGATGTCGTCGATACCGCCGTTGCCGTCGGTGACGGTCTCGATGGTGGTCCAGTTCTCACCGTCGTCCGAGGTCTCCAGGGTGTACCCCTTGGCGTACGCGGCCTCCCAGGCAAGCTGCACATGGTCGAACGCGCTCTTCTCACCGAGGTCCACCTGCAGCCACTGCTGGTCATCCCAGTCGCTGGCCCACCGGGTGTCGAAGGATCCGTCGACCGCGTTGCCCGCGGGGCAGGGGCAGCCGGTGCTGTCCGGCTGGAAGGTGGACGCGGTCGCCTCCTTGCCCTCCGCCACGTTCGTGCCGCTGACCTCGGGCGCGATGACCCGGAAGGACTTCGTCTCGATCCCGACGTTGCCGTTGCCGTCCGAACTCTTGATGTAGACCTTCCACACACCGAGGCGGTCGGGGGCGGTGACCTCGAAGGTGCCGTCGCCGTTGTCCGTGAACTCCGCGTCCACGAGCTGCTCGTTCTCGTCCACGTACTTGCTGTTCAGCAGGACCTCGTTCGTGAGCGCGTCACCGTCGGGGTCGGAGATCGAGGCCTTGACGGTGAACGGCTTGCCCGCCTGGACGGCCGAGTCGTTGTCCACCGTCAGGTCGGTGATCACCGGCGGCGTGTTGTCGCCCGAGGTGTCGGCGCCGTACGCCTCCTTCACCGCGTAGTACGAGAGCCGCTTCTGGCCCGCGGGGAGCAGGTTGAACCAGACACCGCCGAAGTCGTACTCGGTGCCGTAGTGGAAGAGCGTCGCGCCGAGCGCCACTCCGGTGTGGTCCGTGACGCACTGCCACGCCTTGCCGTACCCCTCGGCCTTCGCGACATCGGTCGGCTCGTCCGGTATGCCGTTGCCGTCGTCGGGCACCTCCCACTCACCCGCGGGGCCGCCCTCCGTGACGATGTAGGGCTTGTCGAAGCCTCCCTCCTCCCAGGTCTGCTTGATGTCACAGACGGCGTCGTAGGAGTTCACGGCGTACAGGTCGAGGTCCGGCGCGTTCTTCTTGTAGTACGGCCAGGCCCCGGTCCACGCGTCGGTCGAGGTGACCGGGTGGTTGGGGTCCACCTCGTGGATCTTCTTGGTGATGTCGTTGACGAACGTCGTGTAGGCGTCGCGCTGCTGTTCGAGGACATCCCCGCTGTAACAGTTCTGCAGGCCGAGCACGGATTCGTTGCCCACGTTCCACATGAGGACGCCCGGGTGGTCCTTGTAGGCGTCCACCCACTTGGGGAACTCGGCGAGCATGTCGTTCTTGTAGTCGGTGTCGGTCAGATAGTCGACGCAGCCGCCGCTGCCGGGACCGCCGCCGGGCTGCAGCCAGAAGCCGGCGACGACCTTGATGCCGTTCTCGGCCGCGCTGTCGAGCAGTGGTTCCGTCGTGGCGTCGGTGCCCCAGGTCCGGATGGTGTTGACGCCCATCGACTTGACGTCGGGCATGTACTTCCCGGCGTCGGCGACGTCCGGACCCCAGGTGAGGCCCTTCACGGTGTACGGCGAACCGTCGACGGTCAGGCTCCAGGCGCCCTGCGAGCCCTCGACCTTCACCACACTGCCGGCCGCCTGCGCGGCGGGCAGGGGCAGGGCTGCCGCTCCCGCGGCGACGAGGGCGGCGACGGCGAGACGCGCCGTCGTACGTCTGCGGCCGTGGGCCGAGGGGGTGAGACGTGGCAATTTCATCAGGGGAGAGCTCCTCGTGGGGGAATGAGTAGGAGAGCGCTCTCCCTCATGAGCACGGTGCGCCCACGAGGGAGAGCGAGGGGCGGTCAGGGAAGTTCGTAGTTCTCGTCCAGGGCGGCCCCCTCGTCGGGGTTGGTCTCGTCGTAGCCCCGGGCGTCGCACTGGAGGCCGCCCACGATGCAGTGGCCGACCAGCGCGTCCAGGGTCGCGTCGTCCCAGGCGTTGAAGAAGTCGTAGTGGAAGGAGTGGCCCGTGCCGCTGGCCAGCCTCACCTGTGACATGTCACCGTTGACCGGCCAGGCCATCTTGAACTCGATCATCGGCAGGGCCACGGGGTGGCTCTCCGGGCAGACGTTCTGATTGGCACCCATCTGGATCGGATAGGCCATGTGGGCCTGGTGGTCCGGGGTGTCCAGATGCTGGCCGTCCCAGCAACTGGGCGCCTGCATACGGAGGTTCAACTGCGTGTCCTGGCTGGTCGGGCAGGTCTCCGGGAACTCGTAGTTGAAGTAGTCCTCACCGCACTCGTACCCCTCGACCATGCCCGGGTGGTTGCGGAACTCGTCGGCGGTCTGCATCGGGTTACCGACGACGAAGCGCAGCCCCTTGGGGAACGGCCGTACGGTGCGGTAGTCGGTGACGCCCGCCTTGTAGTAGATGGTCTGCGGGCCGATCGGGCGCACCTCGTCGTCCCCGTTGTACAGGGTCGGCATCCAGTACGCGGAGAGGTCGCCGGGCGCCTTGCAGGCCGTGCCACCCTCGCCGAGCGAGGCCGTGGTGCTGTTCTCGTCGGTGGAGTCGTTCCCCATGAACGTGTGGTTGTGGGACTTGTCGGTCGCACCGGGGAAGACGATCGGGTCGACCGAACCGGTGTGGGTGACCGAGCAGTTCGCCTGGAACTCGTGGAAGTACCGGTGGGGCGGGATCTCGGTGGACGGCTCCACCCCGGTGACCGGCGGATCTGCCGGAATGTACCCGTCGCCGTCGGGATCGTCTCCCGAAGGTACGGGGTCGGCCGCCGCCATGACGTGACCCTGCTGCATCCCCTTCATGACGTGTGACGCCGCGGCCGGCTCACCGGCCGCCTTCGTGGCAGCCTCGGCCGTCGGGACACCGGCGCGAGTGATCGCCGTGAGCCCCATGACGACCAGGGCGAGCGCTGTCGCCACGACGAGGGTGGACACCAGGGTGGTTCTGCTGAATCTTTCGGCCATGCGGACCTCCATGCCGCTCTGCGTCCGCACACATCGGGTGCGCGGTGGGGGGAGAGTGGAGCTGGATGGTGCGTTGTACGGAACTTTGGGAGAGCGCTCTCCCAAGGCGGTGCCAGTGTTACGCCGCAGCTGCGAACATGTCAAGAGTGCGTGAACGGTGCGCCGTGCAACGGAAGTTGCCGCGAAAGACATCAGGCCCTTGTCCCGAAGAGCTCTTCGGGACAAGGGCCTGATTGCCTCGACCGCGGTTCAGCGGTCATGCGGTTCAGGCGGGCGGGTCCTCCAGGTCACCGATGACGAGGTCCGCCGTGCGGACGGAGTACCAGACGTCCTGGGTCCCACCGGTCCCCCAGTTCTCGGTCAGCACCACGGTGGTGTGTCCGGCTCCGCTGCCCGCGTAACGCAGCGACCAGCTCGCCGGTACGTTCTGTGCGCGGAAGACGGGGTCCGCGCCGTGCTGGTCCGCCCATGCGTCCAGCCGTGTGTCCAGCTCGGGAGCGAGATACCGGGCGCGCACCTGCCCGGGACTCAGGTCCCCCTGGCCCAGTACCGCCTGACGGTAGGCATGGAAGAAGGCGTCGACCCGGGCCTCGGCGCGCGTTTCCCGGAGGAACGCGCCGCTGTCCGGCGGCGATGCGGCTTCATGGCCGGCCGCCTGCCCGGCGGGAGCGGCGACAAGGACGACGGCCGCGGCCGCGAGGTACGACACCAGACCCCGCGAGCCCGAGCCCGGCCTGATCGGAACGAAAGACCGTGGGGCGGAGCGCAGCTTCACGTGACTCTCCTGGAATGGGGAACACTTCCGCTGCCAGGCAACACGGCGGAGCCACCGCGCGGGCGTTACGACGCGGCCCTTCACCCGCACGGGGCCGCCGGGACGCCACACGCACGCGGACCCGGCGCCGCTGCGGCAGGGAGTGGCTCCCTGCCGCAGCGGACCGGTCACGCCCCGCCCGGGCGGACCGGAACCCGGAGGGTTCGCTGTCAGGCCGTGTGGAGGGTCAGCCCGTAGGTGTTGAGGATCTCGTTGATCGGCTGGTGCCAGGTCTCACCACCGCCGCTGCAGTCACCCCAGCCGCCCGAGGTGACGCCCTGCGCCTGGTCGCCGCTGATGAACGAGCCACCGGAGTCGCCCGGTTCGGCGCAGACGCTGGTCTTGGTCATCTCGTGGACGGCGCCCTCGCTGTAGTTCACGGTCTCGTTGGTGGCGAGGACGTTGCCGCAGTGCCAGCCGCTGGTGGAGCCCGAGCGGCAGATCGAGGCGCCGATCGGGGCCTCGGCCGAGCCGCGTACCAGCTGGTCGGAGACGGCTCCCCAGCCCAGGACCACGGGTTCCGTCCACCAGCCGTTGCCCACGCTCACCCAGGCGTAGTCGTTGCCGGGGAAGGACGAGCCCTGGAAGGTGCCGATGTCCGAACCGTCCCAGCCCCTGACCGCTCCGCCGGCCTGGCCGCAGTGGCCGGCCGTGACGAAGCCGCCCTGCACCGAGAAGCCTATGGAGCAGCGGACGTTGCCGGTGTAGTACGGGTCGCCGCCCACCGTTCCGGCGGCGAAGGTGCGGGGGGCCTCGGCGGTCTGCTTCACCGTGACGGGGCCGGCTTCGCGTGCCTTCGCGACAAATGCCCGGACATCGTTGTCAGCCTGTTCGGATGCGACGACGTTCACCACGACGCTGTTCGCCCGGGGGTCGACGTGCCAGCTGCTCACCCCGCCGGGTGCGGGCAGCGCGTCCAGCTGGTCCTTGACGGCGTCCAGCTCGCGCGCGGTGTGATCGACGATCCGGACCTCGGCGCCGGTCGCCCGGACGTCGTCGGCCTTGGCGCTGTCCGTGACGGCGACGGCCAGCCGGCCGCTGTCCTCGTCGTACCACGAGCCGCCGAACGACGTCCCGGCCGCGCCACGCGCCTTGCCCTGCAGAGCCGTTGCCGCGTTTTCCGAGGTGAGCCGCGCCTTGGCCTGACTCTGCGTCAGTCCGAGGTCGCGCTGCATGGCCGTGATCAGTCCTGCCGATGCCTGAGGCGCGGAGGAGGAGTCGGAGTCCGCCGCGGAGGCCTGGGTGAGGCCGGCGGTCGCACAGGTGCCGATGATGAGCAGTGCGGAAAGACCGGTCCGCACCAGCGTCGTCTGTCTCAAGGGAGTGCCCCTTCTGTTGTTCCAGCTTCGTGGGGGTGGAACAGAAAGCATCCGAGAGCGAGCTGAGAGCGCTCTCAGCTGTGCCACTACGGACTGTAGTCCAGTTCGATAGGCAGGTCCATGCCAATGACGATGCCCTCCGTCCGACACGTCGCCGAGGTGAATCAGTCGCGTCCACGGCCTGTCGGTCCGGCACAGGACCGCACGGCGCAGATCCTGGGCGTACCCTTCCCCGACCCCGTCGCACAGGAAGCTCGGTGAGAACATGACAGCGAACCCGTCCCCGGCAGCCGGCGTACACGTACCGGACACGAAGCTCGCGGCCGATGCCACCGCGCTCGTACGGGACACGACCGACGAACTCGTCTACCACCACTCGCACCGGGTCTTCCTCTTCGGCGCTCTGCAGGGGCGCCGGCGTGATCTCTCCTTCGATCCGGAACTCCTCTACATCGGCGCCCTGTTCCACGACCTGGGGCTGGGCGAACGCTTCCGTGACAGCGGCCGGCGCTTCGAGGTGGACAGTGCGGACGAGGCGCGTCGTTTCCTCCAGTCCCATGGGGTGCCGGAGGACAGCGTGCGGCGGGTGTGGACGGCCATCGCCCTGCACACCACCCCGGGCATCCCGCAGTTCATGGAACCCGAGGTGGCGCTGGTGACCGCCGGCGTGGAGTACGACGTGCTCGGCATCGGGTACGAGCATGTCTCCGACGCCGACAGGGCCGCGATCGTCGCGCTCCATCCACGGCCGGACTTCAAGCGGCGGATCCTCGCCTCGTTCACCGAGGGCATCAGCCCGAAACCGGAGACGACGTTCGGCAACGTCAAGGCCGATGTCCTCCAGCACTATGTTCCCGGCTTCGAGCGTAAGGACTTCGTGCGCACGATCCTCGAATCACCCTGGCCCGAGTGAGGTGCGGTGCCGGGCCCCCGGCCGGGGGCCCGCTTCCGTTGCGTACGTGGCCGGACCGGAGTGGAATTGCGTACAGGGGGACCCGGAGGAAGGGGTACGCCATGACCGACAGCGACCGGGGGGACGACGTCTACCAGCCGCAGGAGCCGGAGGCCTCCGACCCCGATGATCTGCTGGACATCGAGGACACCCTGGAGACGACCGGGATCACCGACGTCCTGGACGAGGGGTACTCCCCGCCGGAGCGGCCCTGGGCGGTCCAGGACAAGGGCACCACCGCCTCGGAGCAGCACACGGGCGAGTCCCTCGACAGCCGCTTGACCAGGGAGGTTCCCGAGGACACCGAGCCCGCGCAGGACGGCCCCGGGGATCTGGCGGACGGGGACGGGGAGCTGTATGACACCGAGGTGGGTACGGACCGCGCGGGCAGGCTCACCCAGGAGGGGGACGGGCATGTGCCGTCCACCCTCACCGCGCAGGACGTCGGTATCGACGGTGCGGCGGCGTCCGCCGAGGAGGCAGCGATGCACCTGGTCCCTGAGGAGCGGGACCTGTTCGGGTAGCGGCCACCGTGCGAGGCACCCCTGACGGCGGACGGCCGGGCCCGGGGTGCCGTTCAGGCGGCTTCGAGGCTGTCGCGCCACGCGTCGATGCTGCTGACCTCGACGCGCCGCGCGAGGACGTGGGTGATGAGGGTGTCGTGGAGCGCCGGGTCGGGGTCGACGCAGGCGTCCGACAGGACCGTGACCCGGTGGTCGAGGTCGGCGGCCTGGAGGGCGGTGGACAGGACCACACCCGCGGTGGAGATTCCGGCCAGGACGAGGTGGCTGATGTCCTGGGCGGCCAGGATCTGCTGGAGGTTGTTGCCGGCGAAGGCGCTCACGCGGTTCTTGTGGACGACGATCTCGCCCTCCGCGGGCGCGACGGCGGGGTGGATGGCGGCGCCGGGGTCGTCGGCCGTGAAGAGCTGCGCCGGAAGAGCGCCGAAGATCTTGTTGCGGGGGTGGGCGTCGGTGTGGCCTTCGCGGAATCGCAGGGCTATGTGGATGACCGGGACACCCGCGGCACGGGCCGTGTCCAGGGCACGCTCGGCACGGGACACGTAGTCGTCGGGCACCTGGGCGATATTGCTGTTCTGGAGGTCCATGAGCAGGAGTGCGGTACGGGACATGGTTCTGCCTTTCGTGTGCGTACAGCGTGTTCGGGAGTGGCAGCGTGTTGGGAAGTGGCAGCGTGTTCGGGAGTGACGGCGCGTTCGGAAGTGACGCACGGTCCTACTTCGCCGGGGGAATGCCCACGCGGCCGACCGTGCGGTCGAAGGCGGTCAACAGGAGGTAGAGCACGCCGGCGCCGAGCATGACCCAGGCGAGCTCGTGCATTCCGCCGGTGTCCGCGCGCTGCCCGAACGAGGCGGCGGCTGTGGCGGAGGCGACCATCGAGCCTATGTAGGCGAAGGTACGCAGCAGGCCGGCGGAGGAGGCGGTGCGTTCCGGATCGGACTGGAAGTAGACGGAGTTCTGAAGGGCCAGGTTGTTCAGCCCCTGCGGGACTCCGAAGATCAGGGCGACCAGGACCAGCATCCACACGGGGCTCTCGCCGGTGAGCGTCAGCATGACCACGCACGCGACGATCTGCCCGGCCGCGCCGACGAGCAGCTTGCCACGCACACCCTTGCGCCGCCCGGAGACGACCGAGACACCGATGGCCAGCAGGAACATGGGAATCTGCACGAGTCCTGCGTGGAAGGGTGAGAGCCCGAAGCCCTCCTCCGTCCACTGTGTGAACCCGTAGAGGAAGGAGTAGGCGACGACGTACGCGACCAGCGCACGGCCGTAGGTGATCAGCAGCGGTGTGTTGCCGCCCAGGACACGCAGGTCGATGAACGGGGTGGCGGCCCGCAGCTCCCGCACCGCGAAGGCGGCGCCCATGACGACGGCGATCACCAGCAGATACCAGTCGCGCAGATGCAGGTTCATCAGGAAGAGCAGCAGCGAGATGAGCATCACCGCGAACAGGCCCATGCCGGGCAGGTCGAGCTGGGCGCTCAGCCGTCCACGCCGGCGGGAAGCGCCCGTCCCCGCTGTCCTGGGCAGCCGCAGGAACCCCAGCAGCACGGCGGCGGCGGCCAGCGGCACATTCAGCGCGAAGGTGGTGCGCCAGCCGCCCAGCCCGATCAGGAGGCCGCCCAGCAGCGGGCCGACGACGGCGATGGTCTGGTTGGCGACCGCCAGGGCGGTCAGCACTCCCCCGGGGCTGTCCCGCCCGGTGCGCTCGGCCTCGCTCCGCACCAGCGCCATCGCGGCGGGATAGCCGGCGCAGGTGCCGAAACCGAGCAGGACGCGTGCCCCGATCAAGACCCCCAGATTCGGTGCCAGGGTGCCCACGACACCGGCGAGGCCGACGAGCCCGGTACTGAGGAGGAAGAGCCTGCGCGGCCCGAAGATGTCGATGAGCCGTCCCACGACCGGCTGCCCTATGGCGGTGGCGAGATAGAGGGCGGAGACCAGCCACGCGGTCTGCGAGACGGGCGCGCCCAGGGCCCTGCCGACGGGCACGAGGGCGACGGCGATGATCGTCGAGTTGATCGGGTTCAGGACCGAGCCCAGCATCATCGGCGGTAGAAGCCGCCGGTCGAATCCCGGCTTGTCCGACTCCTTGGCGTCCTGCGTCCTGGCGTCAGTCACGGGTCAGCCGCTCCAGTACGGACATGGCGGCGATCACGGTCCTGCGTTCCTCTTCCGTGCACTTGTCCTGCAACTGTCCGGCCAGCCATTCGGTCCTGGCCTGCCGTCCCTCCTCCACCCGCCGGCGTCCCTCCGCGGTCAGCGCGATCAGCAGGCGCCGCCCGTCCTCCGGATCGGGGCTCCGCTCCACCAGCCCCCTGGCGGCGAGCGAGGTGACCGTCGACGTCATCGACTGGTGGCGCACCCCCTCTGCGGAGGCCAGCGCACTGGCCGTGACGCCCTCCTTGCCCGACAGACGGGCCATGACGGACGCCTGGCCCAGGGTGATGTCCTCGACCTCGGAGGCGTTCAGGATGCGGCGCCGCAGGCGGCTGATGACCGCGCGGACCTCACGCGACGCCTGGATCGCCGAGGGTGGCAGGCCGGGATTCTCGCTCATGTCTCCACGCTAACTCCCACAGTCCCACTTGTACAGTTTCACCTGTACAGCATGTGCTGGATATTTCCCGGCCTCCGGCGAGCTCATCCGACCGGCCGAAAGCCGTCGCCGGGCCGCCCCGAGCCCCGAAAACGCTTGGACGCCGACAACCCGCCCACGGGAGACTCCTCTTCCCCCGGATCTCTCGCCCCGGAGCAACCGCCCGCGAAACGACATGAGGACGGCATGGGATCGCAGCAGTCTCACAGCACCGGACCGGGCAAGGGCCCGGTCCGGCTCGCACTCCGCCACTACCTTCGGGAGCTGTCCCGCCAGCGCCGGCTCTCCGTTCCCGCGCTCGCACTCCCCGCCCTCGGCAACATCGGCATCACCTACATCGCGCCCCTGGTCGTGGCCAAACTCGTCGGCCGGATCGCCGATGACGGGTCCATAGGCGTCCGCGAGGCGCTCCCCTACGTCGGCGTCTTCGCCGGAGTGCTGCTCCTGGCGGAAGCCATGTGGCGGGTGGGTCTGCACTGTCTCAACCGCGTCGACGCCCGAGGCATCGAGCACCTGTATGTGACCGGCATGGACGAACTGTTCGCCAAGGACGCCTCGTTCTACCAGGACAACTTCGCAGGATCGCTGACCAAGAGGGTGCTGAGCTTCGCCTCCCGCTTCGAGGAGTTCATCGACACCCTCACGTTCAACGTGGTCGGCAGCCTGGCACCGCTGCTGTTCGGCACGGTGATCCTCTGGAGCTACGATCCCCTGCTGGTGGCGGGCCTGCTGACGATGATCGCGCTGACCGCCGTGTGCGCCGCGCCGCTCATCCGACGCCGCCAGAGGCTGGTCAACCGGCGTGAGGAGGCAATCGCCCGGGTGTCGGGCCATGTGTCGGACGCGCTGATGAACATGGACACCGTGCGCGCGTTCGCGGCCGAGGAACGCGAGGCGGCCGAGCACCGGGCACGCGTCGCCGAGTCCCGGCGGCTGATGCTGCGCTCGTGGGACTACGGCAATCTCCGTATCGACACCCTCGTCGCGCCGATGTCCGTGCTCACCAACGGACTCGGCCTGCTTCTCGCCGTCGGGATCGGGGCAGGCACCGGCAGTGTGGAGGCGATCGTCGTCGCCTTCACGTACTACACGGGGTCGACCCGCATCATGTTCGAGTTCAACCAGATCTACCGTCGCATCGAGAGCTCGATGACCGAGGCGGCCCAGTTCACCGAGCTGCTCCTCGTCCCGCCCACCGTGCTCGACCCCGAGACGCCCGAGCCGTTGGCCCGGAAGGCCGCTGACGTCCGCTTCGAGAACGTCACCTTCGCCCACGACGGGGGCGAGCCGATCTTCGACGGACTGGAACTGGACGTGCACAGCGGGGCGAGAATCGGCCTCGTCGGGCGGTCAGGCGGTGGCAAGACCACGCTCACCCGGCTGCTGCTGCGGATGGCCGATGTCAGGTCGGGGCGGATCCTGATCGGGGGTCAGGACATCAGCAGGCTGCGCCAGTCCGACCTGCGGAGCCTGATCGCGTACGTCCCGCAGGACCCTGCCATGTTCCACCGCACCCTGCGCGAGAACATCCACTTCGCCCGCCCCGGAGCGACGGACGCCGAGATCCGCGCAGCCGCGGACGCCGCTCATGTCACCGAGTTCGCCGACCAGCTCCCGGCCGGCTTCGACACGATGGTCGGGGAACGCGGCGTCAAGCTCTCCGGCGGGCAGCGCCAACGGGTCGCTCTCGCGCGTGCGATCCTGCGCGACGCGCCGATCCTACTGTTGGACGAGGCGACCAGCGCGCTGGACTCCGAGAGCGAGACCCTCGTACAGCAGGCGCTGTGGCAGCTGATGGAGGGCCGGACCGCGCTGGTCGTGGCGCACCGCCTGAGTACGGTCGCCGCGATGGACCAGCTCATCGTGCTCGACCAGGGCCGCATCGTCGAACAGGGCACGCATCATGAGCTCCTGCTCACCGACGGCGCCTACGCCAAGCTGTGGCACCACCAGTCCGGCGGATTCCTCATGGACACCGCCAACGGGGCGGCGGCCGCCACGGCCGATCGGGCGGGGTGAGAGGACGACACCACGACCGGCTGGGGGTCCATCGAGTACTCGACGTTCCTCGCCCGCACGGCGGAGGCACACGGCTGGGGCGGCGCCCTGCTCGGTACCCGCCGGGGCCACCCCTCCCCCCTCCGGGAGGGGACACCCCGGCCCACTCCCCCGCGTCCGACGTCGTCACCCGTACCGGGCGTGCGAACATGACCGGGCTGCGTACGGATACCCGCCCGGGCGCCGCCCGTCCGTCCCCGGCTCGGGCCCCGCCCGGCGACAGAGCTCGTCGACCGCAAGGAGTGGACCACCGCATGCCCACCAGTCCTTCGTCCGGACCCACCGCACAGATCGGCGTCACCGGACTCGCCGTCATGGGCAGTAATCTCGCCCGCAACTTCGCCCGTCACGGCCACAGCGTGGCCGTCCACAACCGCACGGCGGCCCGCACCCGGGCTCTCGTCGACGCCCACGGCTCCGAGGGGGACTTCGTCCCCGCCGAGACCGCCGAGGAGTTCGTCGCCTCGCTCGAGAAGCCGCGCCGCATCGTGATCATGGTCAAGGCCGGTGAGCCGACCGACGCCGTCATCGAGGAGTTCGCCGCTCTGCTGGAGGACGGCGACGTCCTCATCGACGGCGGCAACGCCCACTTCCAGGACACACGGCGCCGTGAGAAGGCCATGCGGGAGCGAGGCATCCACTTCGTCGGCACCGGCATCTCCGGGGGTGAGGAGGGCGCGCTGAACGGGCCGAGCATGATGCCCGGCGGATCGGTGGAGTCCTACGCCTCGCTCGGGCCGCTCCTCGAAAGCATCGCCGCCAAGGCCGACGACGGAACGCCCTGCTGCACGCACATCGGCCCTGACGGCGCCGGACACTTCGTCAAGATGGTGCACAACGGCATCGAGTACGCGGACATGCAGCTCATCGCGGAGGCGTACCAGCTGCTCCGCGACGTGGCGGGCTACTCCCCCGCGCAGATCGCGGACATCTTCCGCACCTGGAACACCGGGCGCCTGGACTCCTACCTCATCGAGATCACCGCGGAGGTGCTCTCGCACGTCGACGAGGCGACCGGGAAGCCCTTCGTGGATGTGGTGCTCGACCAGGCGGAGCAGAAGGGCACAGGCCGCTGGACCGTGCAGATCGCCCTCGACCTGGGCGTACCGGTCTCCGGCATCGCCGAGGCCGTCTTCGCCCGCTCCGTCTCAGGCCACGCCGCCCTCCGCGAGGCCTCACGCCACCTCGCGGGACCGACCGCCCAGAAGCTCGGCAAGGACGAGGCGGCGGCCTTCGCCGACCAGGTCGAGCAGGCGCTGTACGCCTCGAAGATCGTCGCCTACACCCAGGGGTTCCACGAGATCGCGGCGGGCAGCGAGCAGTACGACTGGAACATCGACCTCGGCAAGGTCGCCGCGATCTGGCGCGGCGGATGCATCATCCGGGCCGCGTTCCTCGACAGGATCACCGAAGCCTACGGAGCCCAGCCGCAGCTTCCGAGCCTTCTCGCGGCCAAGGGGTTCGCCGAGGAGATCGCCGCCGCACAGGACGACTGGCGCACCGTGATCTCCACCGCCGTCACCAAGGGCGTCCCCACCCCGGCCTTCGCCGCCACCCTCGCGTACTACGACTCCCTGCGCGCCGAACGCCTCCCGGCCGCGCTCACCCAGGGCCAGCGCGACTACTTCGGTGCACACACCTACCACCGCACCGACCGCGACGGCAGCTTCCACACCCTCTGGGGTGGCGATCACTCAGAAGTCAACGCTTGATCCATCTCCTGACTCCACGCCAAGACAGCAGCCTCGAACGAACCCGAGGAGGGGGCCTTCAATGAGGCAACCGATACGTTGACGCGCCTGGTTCCACCGGTGGTCCGGCACGACTCCTGCCATGGCCCCGCCGACAGGTGATCGTGATCGTGGACGCCCTGCTGCGGTCAACGGCCGGACGTGGTATTCGGCTGAAAGTGGCAGCATCATCCGGATTCACGGGGCCGGGGCCACGGGCGGCCTGTGGCCGCCCTGCTTCAGCCCTGCGTTACCCCTGATCCTGGCGAGCCATGAGGCGGATGTCCGTTGGGGAGGGCCGGGCCGGTGGCGATGGCTCGCATGCTGTCCGCCAAGTCAGGTTGTTCGTAGCGGGTGATGATCTGAGCCAGACTCTCCTACATAGCCAACCTCCAAGTTCTGCAGGGCGTACGAAAGCGCGAGGCCAGGATGCTCAAGCTTGTCGAGTCCGGCGGGGAACCGGCCTGCCAGCCGCGGGCTGCCGATAGCCGCTGCAGGGGCTGTCCCGGCCTTGCCAGAACGGCGAATTCGGGCTGACGGCCGGGAGAGTCGGCAACCAGAGTCGCGCCGGTCAAGTACCGCGACGCCCTCTTCGTCCGGGTCGACCGATACATGCACATGGCACCCGGGCGTCAAGTTGCTCCTTTGCGACAAGACCGAACTGGCCCCGCCAGCCAGCGAAACCGGCTGCCCGCCAGCTGTGCAGTCGCCGGAGCAGCCACGGATGCGCCGGCTTCGCGCGTCGCCGAGCAACAGCTCCTCCTCGGCTCCGACCGTCCGTGCGCAGCATGAGCCCTCCCAGTTGTCGGCGTCACATACCCGTCCGGTGCCGGTGCCTACGAGCTGGGCGGCAACGGCGCGTCCGCGAGCACCCCGGCGAGGTGCGCCGCGTTGACGGCGAGGGTGTGTGTAGTGGCGGCGACCGCCTTGGGTGTCTGGTCCAGGTCCTGGTAGTCGGTTCCCTGCTGTGCTTCGCCGACCCAGTAGGTAACAGCACCCGGTGCCAAGGTGAAACCGAGGTCGTTGAGTCCCTGGAAGAGGTCGGCGCTGACCTTGTGCGCTCCGTCCTCGTTACCGACCACGGCAGCGATGCCGACCTTGCCGTAGGTCAGCTGGCGGCCTTTTTCGTCGGTTTCGGAAATGTCCGCGTTCAGTCGTTCCAGGACGCGCTGACACACGCTCGAGGGGTGTCCCAGCCAGATGGGAGTGGACACCAGCACGATGTCCGCGGCCAGCACCTTCTCGCGCAGTGCGGGCCACGCGTCTCCGTCTCCCATGTCCTGTGCGACTCCCGGACGCACGTCATGGTCGACGACACGCACGGTTTCTCCCTGGACACCCAGTGCGGAGAGCTCAGCCATGATCTGATCCGCCAGCAGGTGGCTGCTGGAACGCTTCGGCGACGGCGACAGGGTGCAGACGAGTGCCAGAGCACGCGACATGTCGATCAGCTCCTTCTGTGTGACGAATGGGGCGAGCGCCCCGTGTGTCCGGTCCGAACGCGGACGTAGGTCGATTCACTGCGTTGTCTCGGGATCGGGTCCGATGTCGGCCCCATGAATAGACATCGGCTTCGTGGCCATGATCGCAGCCGGCCGGCCGAGGTCAGCGGCAAAGCAGTGCCCGCCGCACTGCGGCGTCGGGAGCTTCACCTGCCTGGGCGTCCCAGGTCCGGCGATGCGAACCGGGTGACCGACGGACAGCCCTCGAAACGCGCGCTCTACGCAAAAAACGCCTCACTAGTGATTCAGAGCTGCTCGCTGAACAGCGCCGACCGACCCGTCTGCCAGTGGTTCAGGAGGTGAGATGCCAATCGGTTCTCCACATGCACGGTGGCGTCGGCTCCGAAAGCCACGTCCGAATCGAGATGCGGCTCATCAGCGAGGAGACCACCGATCACTTCTCGCCGTACGACCTGTTCATGTACGGCATCCGCCTCCACGTGCTCGTCATAGAAGCGCTCCGCCGCAGAGCCGGCGCCGGTGCGAACCATCGCCGCGGCGAGGCGACGTGAACCGGGCGACGAGGTGACCTCGACGCATGCGAAGTGGCCGACCAGCGCGCCGCGCAACGCCCGGTGCAACCCGAACAGTGTCATCACGTTCACGACAGCGAGGGCGGGGGCGGGGGCTGCCGCCAAGTAGTGGCCGTAGTTCGTGTTCAGGCCCAGGTCCGTCATCAGGTCGGCGAAGAGCTGGGCGTGGACGTTCTCGGCGCGTCCGGCACCGAACTCGTCGTATTCGATGGCGACCATGCCCGCCTTGGCCCGGCCACGGAGCCTCGGGATCACCCAGGCGTGTGGATCCGCCTCTTTGAGATGGTACAGAGAGCGCAGGGCGGCGTATTCGCGGATCTGCCACAATTCGCCCTCATGCTCAAGGTAGTGGGCGACGCTGCCCTGCTGATCGGTGGCCTCGATCAGCAGCTCACCGAACGCCTCGTCGGTCGAGCGGCCGGAGAGCACATCGGCCCGCAGAGCGCTGAGGAAGCGCCCCTCCAGGGCCTGGCGCAACGGCATGAGCACGGGGTCCCACTCACGGTCGTCGGCGACACCGGCGAAGCCGCGGTAGTGCAACTCGTAGAGCGCATAGAGGGCCAGCTGCAGGTCCTCCCCGTACGGGTCGGCGGCCGCGGCCACGTCCACCGTCGGCGGGGTCCGGCCCGACGAGCCGAGGGCAGCGAACAGACCGGCCGAAATCGGCCCCCTCGGGTAGGGCATGGCGGGATCGGTAGTGCTGTTGCTGTGATCAGTGGACGTCGCGGTCATGGGAACCCTTTGAGTCGCTGTCGGAGGACGGGGCGCAGCCTGCACGGCGGCCGGTGCCGGGATGTTTCCTGCGGCGGCGGTGGCTGGTGTCGCACCACGGGTACGCCCGGCTGCGACGACAGGTGCAGAGGGCGACGACGAACCGGTCGGAGGTGGCGATCGTGCCGTCCTCCCGGACGATCTCCACCGGCCCTTCGATCAGGATCGGGCCGTCCCGGACAACGGTCACGCGCCTGGCGCGGTCAGCTTCGTTCGGCACGGATGATCACCAGTTCCTCGGAGTCCTCGCCTGCGCCGATCAGCCCCTGGGCCCGCAGCCAGGGCAACCGCCGGGTGATCACGGGGCCGAAGGGTACGGAGGACCGGTCGGTCACTGAGCAGCGCAGACCGGTTCCGGTCAGTTGCCTGAGTGTTTCCTCCACGCCACAGAGCCCGGAGTGCACCAGGAGCAGTGCACCGCCCGGCCGGAGCACGTGCCGGGCCTGGGCGCAGATCCGGTCCAGGGTCTGCCGTCCGCCATGGCCGGCGTCCCAGGCAACCGCCGAGCCATGACTGCGGGAGCGACGTACCCCCGGGGTGGGCACGTACGGTGGGTTGCTCATCACCAGATCGAAGCGCTGCTCAGCGACCGGCGCGGTCAGGTCCCCGTGCAGCACCCGGATGCGATGGCCGTCGCGGGCAGCGTTCATCCGCGCGGTCAGCACCGCCCGCCAGGAGATGTCGGTCGCCGTCACTCGGGCACCCATGCCTGCGGCCAGCACGGCGAGCGCGCCGCTCCCCGTGCAGAGGTCGAGGACGTCCGTCCCCGCTCTGATCCCCTCGTCACGAAGAGCGTTGGCAAGCAGGTAGGTGTCCGACTGCGGAGCGTATACCCCGGGCAGTGTCCGCAGGTTCCCGATTCCGGTGGTCCGTGAGGTAGCAGTCGTCATCCGAATTCCTCCAGGTGAGAATTGACAGCTTCGGCTCTCTGCTCGCCCCGCCAGGTGCGTGTACCCAGCACACTGGCCCTGCGACCAGGCCCGGCTCACCACACGACTTCCGCGGCCTGGGTGATGTCGGCGTCCATGTTCCGCCCCATCATCGAGAGCGCAGCCTCCGCGAGTTCGGGGTGGATGGCTGCCACGGCGTCGGCGGGTACGGTCACGCCGAGATGACGGATGTGCGCGTCGAGCGCCGAGTAAAGGATGCACTGTTCCGTCACCTGGCCGGTCAGAACGAGTTGATGCACGCCCAGCTGTCCCAGCAGATATGTCAGGGGCGTCTCGTAGAAGATGGAGTGTCTGGCTTTGACGATGAACAGGGAGTCGGCGTCCGGGCGCAGTGGCTCCACGAGGGCAGCGTGCGGCTTCGACAGCGCGTGGTCGAGCAGCTCCCCGTGATGGGAGCGCCACTGGCCCCAGTTGTCGTTGGCGTAGATGACCGGGGCACCGGCCGCGCGTGCACGGTCGAGCAACGACACGATCCCGGGGAGCGCCGCCTCCGCGGCCGGCAGCAGGAGTTCCGCGTCCTGGTGCTCATAGGTGTTGATCATGTCGATGATGATGAGTGCCGAGCCCGTCATGCCAACACCATCTCCCTGTTCGTCGTACGTCGTGGCTCGCGGTTACCGGGACGGCACGAGTACCCTCAGCCTCCGTCGCGAATCGGTCTGCGGCAGGAATCCCTCAGCGGGCCGGTCGCAGCGATGCCGCCGTCGTTCTCCCACTGCCGCGCGAGCCGCGCCCACCCACTGCGTGGCGCAGACCGAGGCGTAACGTCGTCGGTCACGGCCCTCGTGCGGCCGGTCAGGGCACTCGCGGCGGACATAGCACCTCCACGCAGCCGACGGTCCAGCGTCTTCACCCAGGATGGCCCCCGCGCCGGGCGGCCGCGCTCCGACAGCCGACCGACGCTGCCGGCAGCTTCTCCCCGCGCGAAAACGCGCGCACGCGCCTAGCGTGGAATGGCGTGGAGAGCGACGCGACAGCTGGAGCAACGGAGGGGTCATGGCCGTCCGGCACCGATTGATCAGGACGTCTCCCGCCAACGTCTGGAGAACGCTGTCGGACGTCGAGCGGTACGGGGAGTGGGTGGTCGGTACCTCGCGGGCCGGACTGGACGAGGGGCGGTGGCCGGAGCTGGGAGCGGCTCTCCGCTACGAGATCAAGTTCGGACCGCTCGCCCTCCACAACCGGACCGTCGTGCGGCGCAGCGAACCGGACACCGCCCTCGAACTGGAGGTGGACAGCGGCGCGCTGGGGACCGCGAGGATCGCGATCGAGATCCGGCCCTGGGGGAAGGACACGCTGATCATCTTCGACGAACACCCGTTGCGCGGAGCGGGGGGTGCCCTGCACAACGGCCTCTTGGACGCGGCGCAGCAATTGCGGCACCGCGCGATGCTGGGCCGGCTCGCCCGGCTGTGCGAGGACAACGAGGGGCCGGTCCACCCTGCTCCCGGGCGGCCGCGACCGCGCCGGGCGTGAAACAAGGCGGGCCTGGACACCGGGAGTGTGCAACGGGACGGGCCTGCACGCAGCCGCTCCGCCGGGGGCGGCCCTACTGAGCCGGGAGCGACGCATGCCGGACGCCGTAGTGATCGGGGCGGGCCCCAATGGGCTGGTCGCAGCCAATCTCTTGGCCGAAGCGGGCTGGAGCGTCGAGGTGCTGGAGGCACAGGACGAGCCCGGAGGCGCGGTTCGGCACGACCGGGGGGCGGACCCCGAGTTCACCAGCGACCTCTTCAGCGCCTTCTATCCTCTGGCGGCCGCCTCCCCGGTCCTGGCCGGCCTGCACCTGGAGCGGGAAGGGCTGAGCTGGAGCCATGCCCCGAAGGTGCTCGCTCATCCCCTGCGGGATGGCCGCTGCGCCGTCCTCAGCCGCGACGTGGAGGAGACGGCCGCAAGTCTGGAGGCGTTCGCCCCGAGGGACGGTGCCGCGTGGAAGGAACTCGAAAGAGTCTGGGAGGCGCTGCGGCCCGACCTGCTGGACGCCCTGTTCACGGCGTTCCCGCCAGTCCGCGCCGGAGCCCGGCTGGCCTTCCGGCTGCGCGCTGCGGGCGGGCTTCGACTGGCCAGGACGATGGTGCTGCCGGTTCGGCGCCTGGGAGAGGAGGAGTTCCGCGGCGAGGGCGGCAGGCTTCTTCTCGCGGGCAACGCACTGCATGCGGACCTCGCGCCGGAGGCGGCCGGCAGCGGTGGTTTCGGCTGGCTCATGGCCATGCTCGGCCAGACCTACGGCTTTCCCGTTCCCACCGGCGGCTCCGGGGCCCTCACCGCCGCCCTCGTCAGCCGACTGGCACAGCACGGCGGCGCCGTCCGCTGCGGGGAAGAGGTCACCGAGGTCATCGTCCGCGGCAGCCGTGCCGTCGGCGTCCGCACTGCGAGCGGCGAGGCGGTCCCGGCCCGCAAGGCGGTCCTGGCCGATGTCTCCGCGCCCCAGCTCTACGGCCCCCTGGTGCCCGAACACCACCTCCCGGGACGGCTGCTCGCCGACCTGGAGCGCTTCCAGTGGGACTTCGCCACATTCAAGGTCGACTGGGCTCTGGACGGTTCAGTTCCCTGGACCTGCCCCGAGGCCGCGCAGGCTGGAACCGTCCACCTCGCGGACGGCATCGACGCCCTCACCCGCTTCGCCGCGCAGATCGCCATGGGCCGCATCCCTGACACGCCCTTCGCGCTCTTCGGCCAGATGACCACGACAGACCCCAGCCGCTCGCCCCGTGGCACCGAATCCGCTTGGGCCTATACCCATGTACCGCACCTGGTGAAGGGCGACGCCGGAGACGATGGGCTCACCGGCGCCTGGAACGCCCGCGAGCAAGAGATCATGGCTGACCGGATCGAGGCACAGGTCGAGCGGTACGCCCCTGGTTTCCGCAGCCACATCAGAGCCCGGCGCATCCTTGCCCCGCCCACGTTGGAGAGCCTGGACGCCAACCTGCACGGTGGCGCCATCAACGGCGGAACCACCGCCATGCACCAGCAACTGATCTTCCGCCCCTCCCCCGGCACCGGCCGCCCGGAGACCCCTGTCGCCGGCCTCTATCTCGCCTCCGCCTCCGCGCACCCCGGCGGAGGAGTCCACGGGGCCCCCGGAGCCAACGCCGCCCGGGCCGCGTTGCGGCGGCAGCGCACCGACGTCCTGTCACACCTCCAGATCCGACTGACCAACCGCGACCGCAAGGGGCAGCACGGGGAGCCGTTCAGTTAGGCGTGGCCGGGAGACCGCGCCCAGCCCTCCGGGCATCTGATGGTGCCGTTTGCGGGCCCATCACCCGGGAGCACGGGTACGAACGGCAGGAACTCGTCAGTGCCCGCCTGGACGAGTGCGTAGCTGCTTTCCGGCACCTCGTTCCAGACACCCGGCAGACCGCTCAGCGGCTCGGAGACCACCAGGCGGGTGTCGTCGGAGACCCGCCTCAGGAAATCCAGATCCGGTTGCAACGCCCGCACCGTGTCCGCCCGGTCGCTGCAGAACAGTGATCTGGAAGCCCGGCGGCTCGAATGGCGGAAGACCCACAGCTCTTCGCCGTCGGTCACCGCCACGGTCATCTGGAGTGGGTCCTCCACGCCTTCCTCGCGCCCCACATGTTCGATGAGCCCCGCCATACGTGCCACGGCACCCGGCACGTCCTGGTCGAGGCCGAAGGTGACCGCGAGGTAGAACATCACCTCCGAGTCAGTGGACCCTTCGACGGCGGAGAACAACGCCGGGTCGAGGGAGAGCGACAGCTCTCGCCGCAGG
This sequence comes from Streptomyces sp. NBC_01012, assembly GCF_045162755.1. Lineage (NCBI taxonomy): Bacteria > Bacillati > Actinomycetota > Actinomycetes > Kitasatosporales > Streptomycetaceae > Streptomyces > Streptomyces sp. NBC_01012. The sequence goes on from NZ_CP108688.1 coordinate 403,310, forward strand.
CGTGGGAAGTCCGCCACAGCCCCGTTGTGCATCCACATCCACCGGCCGTGCCGGAACGGATGGCAGTTGGTCTGCTGTACCGCCAGCCGACACCGCAGCCGTCTCCGTTGGTCGTCTCGACGCCCGGTCGGGAGTGCAGGCTATGGTCGATGAGCGAGTGCTCAGGTTCGTAAAGAAGGTCTCCGAGGACCACGCTCGTGCCGGAATAGGCCAACCATCTACACAGGAGGGCGTCTCCTTCCCAGCAGTGCTGAGCGGGACGGTTTCTGGCTGCGAGGCTGTGTCATCGGCCCGTGACCGTCCGACTGCTGTCGTGTTGACCACGCTACCGACTCCGCGAGCCGATCGCACAATTGCGAGCTGGCACACTCGCCCACGCGCCACGCGGGTCCGTGTGGAAGCGGGCTCTGTGGAGCACCGCCGCCGGACTATCCCCGAGTCGGCGCGTGCCGGACCTGACAGAAATCCGGACAGAGCGGGAAGGGCAGTGGCGATGGCACCCCCTGCGGAGAAAGCGAAGGGCTGGCCCCGGGCCGACAAGGCACCGGTTCTTCCCCGGTACAGGTCCAGCGTGCCGATCAGGGTGCCGTCCTGGCCGAGAGGTATCGAAAAAGAGCGCGCGCACCCCGAGTTCCACAACCGTTGCCACCGGTGACGAGACTGTCACCCGGGCCGTCGAAGAAGTGCCCTGCTCATCGTCAGCCCCGCGTTCTCGCCACGCATTCGACGACGGCGGCGCGCAGGCTCGCTGTCTTCGCCATCAGCCGACGCTGGACCCGAGCACCCGACCCGCGCGACGCCACGGCCCCCAATGCCGTGTTCACGGCGGCCAGGTCGCAGCTGTCCTCCAACGCGTCCCGGACATGAGCGAGCAAGGCGTCCACGACATCTTTGGACGGCTCGGGCCTCATGGTCAGGGGATGCAGCAAGCAGCCCTCCAGGCCGGAGCGGGCTGCTTGCCAGGCCGCCGTCCGAAGAAGGCTCACTGGCAGCGCGTCCGGCGGCTCGCCGGCTCGCCAGCTGCGAGCAGCCGTCTCCACGAGCCCGCGCACGAGGGTGGCGGGCAACGCGGTGTCTGCCGGGTCAAGGCACACGTCCGCGACTCTGATCTCAACGGTGGGATAGCGGTGCGAGAGCCTGGCGTCGATAGAAGGACTGACCGGCAGGGGTGACGTCGCCAGCGCCACGACGGCGGCGCCGAAACCCGCTGCGCTCTCGGCTGCCTCGGCTCGCCAGCGCAGGATCCTCTCCGCCAGTTCGGACATGTCCGAACGCGGCTGGGTAGCGAATTCCAGCTATTGGTGGTGGAGGTCGGGCTCGAAGGCCTGGTGCCCGTCGGCGTGACGGTCCGCAAACGCCAGAACCGCTGTGGAGAGAGCCTGCGGTTCGCCGCTCCGCGCGTCAACGAGCAGGAGTTCCTCTTCCACACCGACCGTTCTGGCCATCGTCTCCCTCTGCGCTTCGTCGGCCCTCGCTCAGGCGGCCCGTGCGGCAGTCGCTCGGGTCCGGGACCGCCTTGTTTCCCCGGGGCCGACCCCCGACAGCCTTCCGTGGACCGGCCCCGCAAGCTCGTTCGGTAGACCTTTCAAGGCTCCCGCATCGCGGAGCACACCGCACCACGACGCCCGTGACCGCGGCGCACGTCTTCGGGTGGCGGGGCACGCGTCCAAACCCGTCGCACTGCGCAGGCAGCAGATCATCCCCACCTGTCCATCCCCCAGCCTGTACGGCGTTTCCAAGCGGACAAGTACTGGGATCAGCGGTTGAGGGCGGCCAGGATCAGCGGCTGAGCCTGGCCCCCCTTATCCTTTTCGCGGTCCTGCAACGGGGCCGCTGGCCTCTGGGTCCGGCATGACTGTGTCCCCCTGTCGAAGTCGATGACCTGGGGGGTGGTGTCACCGGGCCCGGGGGTGTTCGTCGGAGACGCTGATCAGAGGTCCGGCCACCGTCCGGTCCGGCGCAATGCCGGGCAGTTCGCGGGCGGCAGGTCTGCATAACGTGGATGCGCGAGCACGACACCCGAGCCGAGGCCGGCACCGTCAAACCCCCTGGGCGGGCGCGATGTTCGAGATCGAAGACGTGGGCGTGTTCCTCGGCCTGGACGTCGGCAAGTCCGCCCACCACGGCCACGGGCTCACCCCGGCCGGGAAGAAGGTCTTCGACAAGCCGCTGCCCAACAGCGAGCCGAAGCTGCGGGCCGTGTTCGACAAGCTGACCGCGAAGTTCGGCACCGTCCTGGTCATCGTGGACCAGCCCGCCTCCATCGGCGCCCTGCCCCCGACGGTCGCCCGCGACGCGGGCTGCCAAGTGGCCTACCTGCCCGGCCTGGCCATGCGCCGCATCGCCGACCTCTACCCCGGAGAGGCCAAGACCGACGCGAAGGACGCGGCCGTCATCGCGGACGCCGCGCGAACCATGCCGCACACCCTGCGCTCGCTGGAACTGACCGACGAGATCACCGCCGAGCTGACCGTGCTGACCGGCTTCGACCAGGACCTCGCAGCCGAGGCCACCCGCACCAGCAACCGGATACGCGGCCTGCTCACCCAGTTCCACCCCAGCCTGGAACGCGTCCTGGGGCCCCACCTCGACCACCAGGCCGTCACCTGGCTCCTGGAGCGTTACGGATCCCCGGCCGCCCTGCACAAGGCCGGCCGCCGCCGGCTCATGGAACTGATCCGCCCGAAGGCCCCGCGCATGGCCGCGCGACTGATCGATGACGTCTTCGACGCGCTCGACGAGCAGACCGTTGTCGTCCCGGGCACCGGCACCCTGGACATCGTCGTGCCCTCCCTGGCCGCTTCCCTGACCGCCGTGCACACCCAGCGCAGGGCGATGGAAGCCCAGATCAACACCCTGCTGGAGGCCCACCCTCTTTCCCAGGTCCTGACCTCGATGCCCGGCGTCGGCGTCAGGACCGCCGCAGTCCTGCTGACCACCGTCGGCGACGGCACCAGCTTCCCCACCGCCGCCCACCTGGCCCCCTACGCCGGACTCGCACCAACGACGAAATCGTCCGGGACCTCGATCCACGGCGAACACGCACCCCGGGGCGGAAACCGGCAGCTCAAACGCGCCATGTTCCTCTCCGCCTTCGCCTGCATCAACGCCGACCCCGCATCCCGGACCTACTACGACCGTCAGCGAGCCCGCGGCCAAACCCACACCCAAGCCCTCCTCCGCCTACGCATCAGCGTCCTGTTCGCCATGCTCCGCGATGGCACCTTCTACGAATCCCTCACGCCCGCGGACATCGAACTCGCCGCATAACCCCAGCAACCTGAACCACCCCAAACCCGACAGGGCGCCTTGACGAACGGCATAGAGGCACCCCCCGCTGATCAGTCTGCCGTGGTGTCGACGAGGATCAGGTCGGTCACGGCCTTCAGGCCGCCTTTCGCGAGTGCCCTCCACTGACGGTCGGCGGGCGTTCCCTGCCGCAGGAGGCGCCCGCCTCTTCCAGCCGCTCGCTCACGGGCGTGGCCACCTCAATCTGCGTCTGCAGGAGCGCGGGGCTGCACCTCGTCCTCCCCGACGCTCACGGCCATTCCCGCGGCGGCTCTCACCTGCTCCCCTGCGGCGACCGGCAACCCGGTAATCGGGTCGAGCACACATGGTCTTCTTCCACGCCGATGGTGACCGGTTCCACCCGATCAGTCTCACTGCTCGGCCCACGCCATCGACGCAGGACACGAGAGCGTCGTGCGAACGTCTCCTCCTCGTTCGTGCCCGTATGCCAACGGTTCTGTCGGCCGGCCCCGCGTCCGGCCGCCGCGCCGTCACCTGCGGGGCGTCGGCCGGTCGGGGTGCGGTAGCCGATACGGCGCAGGGGCGCAGACGGCTCGTGACGGGCGGGGCCGGACGGGCGAAGACAGCCGCTTTCCTGTTTTCATCCCGGTCCACAGGGCACCGACGTCACATGGACCACTCGAAGGCACCGGTGCTGGAAGCACTTGAGGCTTACCACGCCGAGCAACAGACGCCGTTCACCCCGCCGGGCCACAAGCAGGGCCGGGGCGCCGACCCCAGAGTCCGTGCGGTTCTCGGGGACGCCGTCTTCCGCTCCGACGTACTCGCCATCAGTGGTCTCGACGACAGAACCTCCTCGCACGGCGTCCTCGCCGAGGCTCAAGCGCTGATGGCAGACGCCGTAGACGCCGAGCACACGTTCTTCTCCACTTGCGGGAGTTCGCTCTCCGTAAAGGCCGCGATGCTGTCGGTCGCGGGCCCGCACGAGACTCTGCTCGTCGGCCGGGACGCGCACAAGTCGGTGATCTCGGGGCTCATCCTCTCCGGCGTACGCCCCATCTGGGTCGATCCGCAGTGGGACGGCGACCGGCACCTCACGCATCCGCCCTCCAGCGAGTCCTTTCACGCGGCGTTCCGCGACCACCCAGAGGCCAAGGGTGCGCTGGTCACAAGCCCCACGCCCTACGGGACGTGCTCCGATCTCGCCGCCATCTCCGCCGTCTGTCACGGGTACGGCAAACCGCTGATCGCCGACGAGGCGTGGGGCGCACACCTGCCGTTCCACCCCGACCTCCCCACCTGGGGCATGGACGCGGGCGCGGACGTGTGCGTCACCTCGGTACACAAGATGGGCTCGGGGCTGGAACAGGGTTCCGTGTTCCATCTGCGGGGCGACCTGGTCGACCGGCACGTGCTCAGTTCGCGCGAGGACCTGCTCGGAACAACCAGTCCGTCCACTCTCATCTACGCGGCCCTGGACGGCTGGCGGCGGCAAATGGTCGAACACGGGCGAGACCTGTACGACAGGGCCCTGTCACTGGTCGCGGGCGTGCGGTCCCGTATCGAGGCGATCGACGGAATGCGTGTGCACGGCCGCGCCGATTTCTGCGGGCCGGGACGGGCCGCGGACATGGACCCCCTCCAGGTCATCGTGGACATCACCGGCCTGCACATCTCCGGGTACAGCGCGGCCGACTGGATTCGCGAGCACCACCGCGTCAATCTGCACCTCAGCGACCACCGCCGGATCAGCGCCCAGTTCTCCCACGCCGACGACGAGGAGTCCGCGGAACGGCTACTCACCGCCTTCGAGGACCTCGCGCGTCATGCCGAGGAACTGCGGCCGGCGCCCGAGATGCACGTCCCCGGGCCCGCCGAGCTACGACTGGAGCAGGTGGTGCTCCCCCGCGACGCCTTCTTCGGTCCCACCGAGCAGGTGCCCTGGCGGAAGGCGGCAGGCCGCGTCAGTGCCGAAATGCTCACCCCCTACCCGCCGGGGATTCCTGCGGCGCTGCCCGGCGAGCGGCTGACCAAGGAGGTGCTGGAGTACCTGCGCGGCGGAGTCGACGCCGGCATGGTGATCCCCGACACGGTGGACAGCGAGGTGCGGAGCGTACGTGTTGCCGTGGAAGAGTGAGCGGGCGCGCTGACGGCCCGTATCCAGCTGTGTACGGTCTTTCTGGGCTCGTCCGGCATCGGCAACGTGAGCACGACCGTTCCTTCCATCCACCCTTTCGTCGCCATCCTCGGGTCCGGGCATTCGGATCACACGCAGGAGTTCGCCGATGCCACGGCGGGCGAGGAGGCTCGTCGTGTGATGCCCGCCGCGGCGCGTCCTGCCTGCACCGCCGCAGACCTGACCGGGCAGGCCGATGATCCGGCTGTCGCGTCGATTGAGCACCCTGCCTTACGGGCCGGTGTTGCTCAGGAAGACGCGACCAGACGGACCAGCCTCGTCCGGCATCGGCAACGTGAGCACGACCGTCGACCTACTGCGCGGCCTGCCGGAGACGTCCGCCATTTTCCCCCGAGTGCACCGCTACGAAGTACCCGGAGCCGGGCACTGATGCGTAGACCCGCCCCCTCTCATCAGGAGAAGTCCATGAGCGACGACACGAATCCCCTTCAGTCAATGATCGACAAGGCCGCCGACGCCGTCCTCGGCGGCGATGGGCCGAAGGACGGCGTGCCGGGTGCGCCGAACAGCGCCGCCCCGTCCGTCGAGGAGCCGACGGAGCCACGTGACCCGCTGCCGCCCAAGCCCGACCAAGCCGGGCCGGAGACGGTCAGTCCCACGGGCCGGCCGACCGGAGCCGACCCGGGCCGTAACGCGCAGAGCGGCGCCTACCTGACCACAGCGCAGGGCACGCGGCTGTACGACACCGACCACTCCCTGAAGGCGGGTCCTCGCGGGCCGGTCCTGCTCCAGGACCACCACCTGCGGGAGAAGATCACCCACTTCGATCACGAGCGCATCCCGGAGCGCGTGGTCCACGCGCGTGGCGCAGCCGCCCACGGGGTGTTCCGCGCGTACGGTTCCGCGGCGAAGGTCTCCCGGGCCGCCTTCCTGGCCAAGGATGTCGAGACACCGGTCTTCGTGCGGTTCTCCACGGTGCTCGGCTCCCGCGGCTCGGCGGACACCGTGCGGGACACGCGGGGCTTCGCGACGAAGTTCTACACCGAGGAGGGTGTTTTCGACCTCGTCGGGAACAACATCCCGGTCTTCTTCATCCAGGACGCCATCAAGTTCCCCGACATCATCCACGCCGGCAAACCGCACCCCGACCGTGAGATCCCGCAGGCGCAGAGCGCGCACGACACGTTCTGGGACTTCGTGACGCTGCACTCCGAGGCAACCCACCACACCCTGTGGAATATGTCGGACCGGGGCATCCCACGCTCGTTCCGCATGATGGAGGGTTTTGGCGTCCACACCTTCCGGCTCGTCGACGCGGGGGGCGGCACCACGCTGGTCAAGTTCCACTGGAAACCCAAGCTCGGCAGTCACTCCCAGGTCTGGGAAGAAGCCCAGATCACCGGCGGTGTAGACCCCGACTTCCACCGCCGGGACCTCGCCGACGCCATTGAGGCAGGCGCCTTCCCCCAGTGGGAGCTGGGGGTGCAGACCTTCCCAGACAACCCCGAGCAGACGTTCCAGGGCATCGACCTGCTGGACCCCACGAAGATCGTTCCGGAGGAGCTGGCTCCCGTCCAGCCGATCGGCCTGATGACCCTCAACGCCAACCCGTCGAACTATTTCGCCGAGACGGAACAAGTCGCCTTCCACGTGGGCAACATGGTGCCGGGCATCGACCTCACCAACGACCCGCTGCTCCAGGGCCGGCTGTTCAGTTACGTCGACACCCAGCTCACCCGGCTCGGCGGCCCCAACTTCCCCCAACTGCCCATCAACCGGACCCACGCTCCGGTCAACGACATGCTGAGGGACGGCATGCACCAGACCGCGGTCCACCGGGGCGTCGCGCCCTACCGGCCCAACTCCCTCGACGGCGGGTGCCCGTTCCTCGCCGGCGCGGACACGGGTGCGTTCGTGGAGGTGCCCGCCGAGGTCGCCGCGAGCCGCAAGGTGCGCGAGGCCCCCGAGTCGTTCGACGACCACTTCAGCCAGCCTCGCCTGTTCTGGCTCAGCATGAGCCCGGTTGAGCGCGAACACATCATCGCGGCCTACACCTTCGAACTGGGCAAGTGCTACGAACAGCCCGTCAAGGAACGCGGGCTCAAGGTGCTCGCCCGGATCGACGGTGAGCTGTGCGCGCAGGTCGCCGCCGGGCTCGGTCTTCCCGCGCCGGAGGCCGACGGTCCCCTCGCCGAGCCGGAGCCCAGCCCGGCCCTGTCGCAGATCGGGCAGGTCTGGCCGGTGGACGGCCGCGTCATCGGGATCGTCGCAGACCAGGACGCCGACCTCGACGGTGTCCGCGCAGTCCGCGACGCCGTTCAGGACGCCGGCATGGTCGCGCTGGTCATCGCACCCTCCGGCGGTGTCCTGGACGCGGACGGTGACCCGGTCACCGTCCAGCGCACCTTCGCCGCCGCCCGGTCCGTCGAGTTCGACGCCGTCCTGCTCGCCGGCGCTCCCGGACGCGGCGACGACGCCATCGGCTCCCGTGACGCCAAGGCCGGCGACGGGCCCGACCCGGCCACAGACCCCCGGGTGCTGCTCCTGGTCAACGAGGCATACCGGCACGGTAAGGCCATCGGCGCGTGGAACAACGGGGAACAGGTCATCACAGCGGCCGGCTGCTCCCTCACCGCCCCCGGCATCGTCACCGGTCAGGCCGCTGCTCAGGTGCTGGACGACGTCACCACACTGCTCGGCTCCCACCGAGTCTGGGACCGGTTCCCAAGCACTGTCTGACGCGACCACTGCGCCGCCACGCAACCTCGCGGCGGAGCGGTGGTGAGGGACAACCTGCCCGCCGGTGTCGCCGAACTGCAGCAGGCTCCCCGCGACCGGCGGCAGCTGGCGGGCCGCCGGGCCCCTGCCCGGAGCCGGATCGGCCAGCCGCTCGGAAAGCCGCGCACCGGCCGAGGCAGACGGGACGCGGAGCCGTTACAGGAAGGCTGTAGTGTCCGGAGCGATGCGGGCGAGTGGGGGCTGTCTTCTTGGCCGTGCGGATCTTGTCGCCCAGCTCGTCCAGGGCTACGGGTGTCCAGGCCGCGGCGAGGAGGGGAAAGAGTCGGCCCTCTTCGTCACGCACGTGTTCGCTGACCTCGAACTTCAGCTTCGCCACCAGGTCATTGAACTGCGGATCTTCTGCGGCCAGGCCCTCCAAGTCCTTGAGGTGCTGTTCCACCTCCGCGTGATCGGAGAGTTCCTTGTCGGCGATTTCGTCACCGCCTTCTACGTGCTCGCGCACCGCGGGGTACAGGTGCATCTCCTCGGCGACGGAGTGGCGCACCAGCTCGATAGTCAGTTCGTCGACTTCGCGATGGTCGGTTGTCAGTTCCGCGATCACGCTCCCGCTGTGGCCCATCAGCAGATCCTCTCCACTCGTGTGGCGTGAGCCGAAGAAGGCTCGCCGTTCCACAGGGGTGCCCCCGAAACCGTTAAGCACGTACAGCTAAATGTCGCCCAGAGGGCGACCTGGCGTAATGGGGGCCCCGAACAGACCAGGCCCGCTGTCCAGTCGGGTGATCGACGGCATGAAGGCGTCCGACCAGATCGACCCGAAGCCCGCAGGCGCGTTCAGCCCTGCTCCGGGCCCGATGCGCCGACCGGGACGTCCGCCGCGAACCGTGCGAACAGCGGCATCGCGATGTCGAGCTGGCCGAGCGGATCAAGGAGATCCATGCGGACACGGGAAGCCAGGCAGATGATCTCCCTGGGGAGCCGCTCCCACTCGGGCACCTTGGAAAGGCCCCCCAACTGGGGGACCGGGCGTGCGTGCCGGAGTTCTTGGGGTACCGGCCTACTCAAAGGTCGGGGCAAGAGCCGGTGACGGCTGTAGTCACCCACGCAGCCGAAGACAGTCACGTCCGTCACGAATCAACTGAATTCACGCCAGAGGGCGATGAAAAGGCCTGATGGAATCGGGCGAGCATGGAGAAGGGAATGGGTTGACAGAAATCGTGAGGCCGACGTGGGCGCGGCGGTGGGTGAGTCAGGAGTGGGCGGAAGTCCGCCGGTCTGTCCGTAGCGCGTGTGTGGGGACTGGGCCGGAGCGGGAGACGCTCGTCCAGTCCCTGAAGGCAGCGGCGGCGGCGATAGCCGCGTGGGCGGTGAGCGGATGGTGGTTCCAGGCGCCGATGGCCCTGCTGGCTCCGTGGACGGCGATCGCGATGGTCGGCAGTACGGTCTACCAGTCGCTGCGTACGGGGATCCAGCAGTTCGCCATCATCGCCCTCGGCACCCTGTGGGCCTCCGCGGCGATGGCCTTCACACGTGACCAGACCATGGTCGCCATGCTGCTCACACTGCCGTTCATGATGCTGCTCGGCAACTACCGCCGCTTCGGAAGCCAGGGTATCTACGGTGCCACCACAGCGCTCTTCGTCATCACCGGTGGTGTGTCCAGCACGTCGACCGTGGGGCACCGGCTCCTCGAGACGCTGATCGGTGCGGTGATCGGGCTTCTGGTCAACGCGTTCGTCCTCCCGCCCGTTCATCTACGCAGTGTTCGTGACCGTCTCGTCCGTCTCGCGCGGGAGACGGCTGATGTACTCGGCACCATGGCGGAAGGACTCGGCGAGGAGGACGGGCTGGAGAAGTCCGAGAGCTGGCATCACTCGGCCGGCGGCCTCACAGTGTCGCTGCAGAACGTGAGCGAGGCCCGCCGCTGGGCCATGGAGGGTTCGCGCTGGAACCCCGGGGGCCGGCTGCGCCGCGCGGAACCAAAGCCCCCGCCGTTCGCCGAGGACACCCGGTGGGGCCGTGTCTGCACGCGAGTCCTGGCCCTCACCCGCACGCTCAAGGGGGTCAACGACGACGAGGAACTCGCCTCGCCGTCGCCGGACTTCTTCCAACACCTGTCCGAGGTGCTGGGCCAGGCCGGTCTCATCTGCGCCATCGAAACCGAACTGCTCTCCGGCTCCGGAACCGGAGCACTGCACGAACGCCGCGACGCAGCGTTCAAGGAAGCCTGGAGCACGCTCGACTCACTCACCGACATCTTCCACCGCCAGGAACCAGCGGCGGCGGCCGTCGGGGGCGAACTGCTACTGGAAACCCGCCGACTGATGACGGAACTCGCGCCCTCTGCCTGAGCCGCGGGCAGCCCGCCTCCCCCGTCACGTGGGGGGGTTCCGGACTGCTCGTTTGACAGACCCACCGGCATTGGCCTAGGCGGGAAGCCGGGTCTTGTCACGGAGCGGACTCTCCACCGCCGCTCGGAGCATGGCTCAGATCCACCACACAAAAGAGGTTGTCATCCGGGTCGGCCAGGACGACGAAGTCAGGCTCCTGCGGATAGAGGCTCCAATCGGCGGTGCGCGCGCCGAGGCCGACCAGTCGTCGGACCTCTCGACGTTGTTCCTCGGCCGTATCCGTGAAGAGATCGAGGTGGAGGCGGGGGCGGGGCTCGGGCGGGGAGGTGCTGTGCATCAGGCCGAGGGCTGGGCCCTTGCCGTCGCGGTGGCTGAGCGTGCGCCACGTTTCGCTGTGCCACTGTGGGGAGGCCTCCAAGTGCAGCGCTGCGGCCCAGAAGGCGGCCGCGCGGGCAACGTCTGTGACTCCCAGGACAGGAATGCCGATTCTCAGCATGGTGAAGCCTACGGTCGTTCGTTGGCTCGGCGGTTGCTTGCGGCTGCGCCCCGATGTGCCGGCCCCTGGTCGTCAGGCTGCCAGGCAGGGGCTGTCGGGCGAGGAGGCGGGCCAGAGAGACGGGTGGCGTTGGCCGCGAGGGTCTTGGTGGTGGAGGCAACGGCTTCGGGCGTCTCGTCCAGGTCCTGGTAGGCGGTGCCCTGCACAGCTTCGCCGGCCCAGTACGCGACCGCTCCGGGGGCGAGGGAGAAGTCGGCGTCGTTGAGTTCCCGGCGCACGGCCGTGCTCACCTTGCGCGCCTGGTCCTCGTTCCGACGACGGCAACGGCGACGACCTTGCCGCAGATGTGCGGGCGGCCCTGGTCGTCGGTCTCGGGAGAGCTCAGCGTTGAAGCGCTCCAGGACCCGCCGACGGACGATCGAGGGGCGGCCGAGCCAGACGGGTGTGGCGACCAGGAGGACGCCCCGCAGCGCCGGCCAGGCAACGCCGCGGCCCGTGTCCCCCGGCCCCGGGCGGACGTCGCGGTCGGTGACCCGGAAGACCTCGCCTCGTACGTCGTGGGCGTGCGAAGTCGGCCAGGACCTGCTTTGGCGAGGTGCCGGCTGAGGAGGCGGCGATGACGGACTTGGGAGCGTCCATGACCTGGCCGCGGTCAGGCGGCGGGGCCCCGAACGTCGCGGAGCACGGCCAGCCGGTAGACGTTGTCGGTGGGCAGGACCTGGAAGCGCAGCCAGCTCGACGGTGTCGAGCGCCCGTTCCAAATAGGCCTTCTCGTGGCAGTAGGCCGCGTCCGGCCAGCTGTCGGCGGGCCACCCCTCATCGACGCCTGGTTCGTCCTTGGGGCCCGGGGAGTAGGAGCCAACGGACGAGACGTGAACGAAGGCCTTGACGTCGCTGCATGCAAGGGCATCGAAGACCCGCCGGAGCCCCGGTGCGTTGCTTTGCCAGGTCACAACCGAGTCGTGGGTGGACGAAAAGCGCCGACCCACGTGCTTGTCGGGATGGCGGCCGTCGTTCTTCATGCCGGTTTTTCCTTCTCACATCGGGCGGTGGCGGCCCCTCTGTCCTCGGGTCAGGGGACGAGGAGGGTTTTGATCATGCCGTCGGCCTTCTTCTGAAACGTCTCGTAAGCCTTCGGGCCCTCCTCCAGTGACAGGTGGTGCGTCGCGAAGGAGTCAACGCCCAGCGGGTCGTCATCGACCAGCAGCGGCAGCAGGTCATCCACCCAGCGCTTGACGTTGGCCTGGCCCATGCGGAGCTGGATCTGCTTGTCGAACATGGTGAGCAGCGGCATCGGGTCGGCGGAGCCGCTGTATACGCCGGAGACGGAGAGTGTGCCGCCGCGGCGCACCAGGTCGATCGCCGCGTGCAGGGCGGTGAGACGGTCGATACCCGCTGTCTCCATCATGCGCTGGGCGATCGCGTCGGGGAGCAGGCCGACCGCGGCGTGAGCCGTCTTGGCCACGGGGGAGCCGTGGGCCTCCATGCCGACGGCGTCGATCACGGCGTCCGTCCCGCGTCCTTCGGTGAGGTCGCGGACGGCGTCGCCGAGGTTCTTGCCGTAGCGGCGCAGGTCAAGGCAGGTGGCGCCGTATCCGCTCACCCGGTCGAGGCGTTCGGGGACCAGGTCCACGCCGATGACGAGGCCGGCGCCCCGGTGCAGGGCGATCCGGGCGGCCATGGCGCCGATCGGGCCGAGGCCGAGCACGGTGACGCTGCCGCCGGGCGGGACAGCCGCGTATTCCACGGCCTGCCAGGCCGTGGGCAGGACATCGGAGAGATAGACGAATCGATCGTCCGAGGGACCGTGCGGGACCTTGATAGGCAGATCGTTACCGAAAGGCACCCGCATGAACTCGGCTTGGCCGCCGGGCATCTGTCCGTACAACTTGGTGTATCCGAACAGGGACGCACCGGTACCGCGCTCCCGCACCTGGGTGGTCTCGCACTGCGAGTGCAGCCCCTGCCCGCACATATAGCAGTGCCCGCAGGAGACGTTGAAGGGGATCACGACCCGGTCCCCCGGAGCGACGGCGGTTACCTCGCGGCCTACTTCCTCGACGATTCCCATGGGTTCGTGGCCCAGAATGTCGCCCGGATCGAGGTAGGGCCCGAGGATCTCGTAGAGGTGAAGGTCGGATCCGCAGATCCCGGTGGACGTGATCTTGACGATGATGTCCGTCGGATCCTGAATTCGCGGGTCCGGGACCGTCTCCACCCGGACATCCCGCTTTCCCTGATAGGTCAGTGCGCGCACGACCCGCTCCCTCCTCCGCGAGTATTTACGAGCGAGTGTGCCGGGTTCCCACCCTGACAATCGCGAAACACGCGGACAGGTCGTGGACCGGAACACGAGCGGCCCCTTCGCGATGACGGAGCCATGCGGAACGGTTCTCTCATCGTGGTCGACATGAGCAACACATATGGCGGAGAACGGACCGCACATGAACGGCAGAGGTCAGACGAGGTAGTGGGCGTGCCCCTGGTTATCAAGGCCAACGGAGCCGGAACTCTCAGGAATGACGCAGAACTCGTTGCCCTCGGGGTCGGCCATCACCAGAAAACCGCCGCTGGCGTAGTCCTCCAGGCGTCGCCCTCCGAGCGCCTCGACCCGCTGCTGCTCGGCAGCCGGGTCAGGGGAAGAGATGTCGAAGTGCATGCGGTTCTTCCCCCGCTTGGGCTCACCGGTCTGTTGGAAGCCCAGACCCAGGCCGTTCTCGCGCCGCAGCCAGACATAAGGGCCGGTACGGTCCACGACAGGCCGGGCGAGCAGCTCGGACCAGAAGGCGGCAAGCCGCTCGGGGCTGGCGGCGTCGACGATGAGGGCGTTGATCTGCGGGGGTGCTTTCATGCCTCGGCCCTTTGTCGCCGGTCGGTCCTGCAGAACACTTTGCGGACGCTGTCTCGAACGTTGGCTTGCCCCGCTCGCCGATCTTGGCTGTTCCGGCGAGCTTGACGCGCGCCGGAGGCTGCGGCAAGAAGACGGGGAACGGGCATCCGCTGCCGGAGCGCCTCATCGCACCTTTCAGGCTCGCGTGTTGTTCGGCCTGAGCTGCCGGACGAGCCCGTCGAGTTCGCGCTGGTAGAAGTCGATGAAGCCATCGGGGTCGGGGCCGGCGTTCTGCATGACCAGCCTGTCGAAGCCCGCGTCGACGTAGCTCTGGGCGACCTCGATGTAGCGTCCGGTGTCCGCTCCGCATGCGAACTTCTCCAGAATGTCGTCCTCGGTAACGGTGGTGGTCGCGGCATCGAAGTTGACCGGATTGGGCAGCTCGCTCATCACTTTCCACCCGGTCAGAGCCCACCGCGACGTCTTGAGCGCGGCGCGCGCGGCGGTATGCGCGTCGGGCGCCCAGGCCATCGGAACCTCGCCGTAACACGGGCCAGTTCCGCCGGCGTCACGGTAGTGCTGGACGATGCTCGGCTTGTCTTCCGTGGCAAAAAGGCCATCGCCCAGTTCGGCGGCGATGCGGGCCGACACAGGACCGCTGGCGGCCACGGCGATCAGAGGCAGCTCGTCGGGGAGGTCGAAGACCCGGGCGTCCTGCAGCCGCAGATACTTTCCCTCATAGGACCGGTAGCCCCCGCTCCACAGCAGCTGGATGATCTCCAGGGCCTCCGTGAGCATTTCGTGCCGGGGATGGACCGCGTCGGGGAATCCGGGACCGACGACGTGTTCGTTCAGCCGCTCTCCCGAGCCGACACCCAGGACAAAGCGGCCTTCCGAGAGCAGGGCGAGCGTCGCTGCTGCCTGAGCGATGATGGCGGGGTGGTAGCGCACGGTGGGGCACGTGACCCCGGTCGCCAGACCGATCCGCGACGTCTTGGCCGCGATGCTTCCCAGCACCGTCCAGGCGAACGGCGAGTGTTCCTGCTTGTCGAGCCAGGGGTGATAGTGGTCGCTGATCTCCACGAAGTCGAATCCCGCCTCCTCGGCGAGGACGGCCTGTCTGACCAGCTGCGCCGGGCCGAACGCTTCCGCTGCCAGCTTGTACCCCACCTGCATGTGATCCTCGTTTCGCACGCGTCATGGCCCCTTTGTCGCACAGACGTACCCCCCTGGTCTCTCTGCCTGGAACGTTCGCGGGAGCTCGGCACGCGGCAGGAGGTGCGAGGTCCGCACGTCAGTCAGGGCCGGGCCCGAAGGGGCTGCCGTCGAGGCGATCGAGCAGATCGGCGACATCCGGGTAGACGGCTACCGCTCCTGCCCGCTCGAGGTCGGCGCGAGGAATACCACCCGACAGGAGAGCCACCGCGGTCACCCCGGCCCGGACCGCCGCCTCCATAT
The DNA here is from genome assembly GCF_045162755.1 of Streptomyces sp. NBC_01012. Classification (NCBI taxonomy): domain Bacteria; kingdom Bacillati; phylum Actinomycetota; class Actinomycetes; order Kitasatosporales; family Streptomycetaceae; genus Streptomyces; species Streptomyces sp. NBC_01012. The sequence continues at coordinate 418,567 of NZ_CP108688.1, forward strand.
CCCAGACCGTGTCACCCACGAACACCGCCTGCCCCGCACTGACGCCGGCCAGTCGGCAGGCCAGCTCGACGGGCTCCGGGGAGGGCTTGCCCCGGCCGACGTCGTCCGAGCTCGCCGTGTCCAGGACAGCCTTGTCCGCGTCCACCGCCCGCCGCAGAGCAGCGAGCTCCGTGCCGCTCGCCGAGGTGGCGAGGACGACCCGCCAGCCGCGTTCGGCCAGGGCGCGAAGCAGGTCACCCGCGCCCCGGAAGGCCGGGAGGCGGTCGAAGTACGTCGCGTAGAGCACCGTATGCGCGGAGCTGATGGCCGCGTCCTGCCCGGGGTCACGGTCGGGCCCCAGCAGACGCTCGATCAGATCACTGGAGCCGAGGCCGACCGACCGGTGGATGGCCGGCATCGGCACGGTGTGCCCGGCCTGCCGGAAGGCTTCCCACCAGGCCACCACGTGGAGGTGATTGGTGTCGGTGAGAGTGCCGTCCACGTCGAAGATCGCCGCTCCTGGCGTGGTCTCTCCCCTCGTCGCCATCAGGCTTCACGCCCCTGGGTGTCCGCCTCGTCCGTGACACGGACGGCCGATTCCTCCGCAGACGCCGCGCCACCGTCGATGCCCACGTCCTTGGCGAAGGCATCGTTCTCCCGCCCGAACGAGTCGTCCGCCGCGCTGAGCCACCCTGCCCGGGGCCGGCGCTCGGCCGCTTCCCAGGGTTCGCCCTCTCCGTCGGCGAGGTCGCCGACGCCGTGACCGTCGGGCGGCTCCACATCGCCGGTTTCCCGGGCGGGCCTCTGATCCAGGGACTCACCGTGGCGCACCTCGGCCTCGGTCGTGCCGAACTTGTTCACGGCCAAGGGGCGCTCGGGAGGGGAGTAGCCCTCTCCCATCCAGTAGTCCAGATCCCGTTCGCCGAGCGTGTCCTCCAGGTCGAGCTCGTCGTTCGGCGGATCACCGGCGTCGTCGTCCTGCGGCTGGAACACATCGTTGCGGCGTGCGTCTGCGGGCATGTCCTGGTTCCTCCTTCGTGCGAAGGGCCGGTGCTCCGGGCCGCCGGCGCGTCAGCGTCCGAGGGCCTTGCGGAGCTGTTCCTTGTTCATGGAGGAGCGCCCGCCGATGTTCTTTTTCCTGGCCTCCGCGTAGAGCTGGTCCCTCGTAGGGCCCTGCGCGCCCTTGTGGGAGCGTTCGCCGCCGCGTTCGTAGGCGGACTTCCTGTCCTGCGTCGACGTCCTGCTCGCCGTCCTCGACTCGCCGGACCGGGCGCGTTGCTTGTTGACGGTCCGGGCCGCGACCTCCTCCGCTCGGCCCTTCGAGGCTCCCTGTTCCTCCTGGCTCTCCTTGATGTGCTCGTACTGCCGCTCACGCTTCTTACTGGATCCAGCCGGCATGACATGCTCCTCCACTTCCCTCTCGTGGGCGTCGGGACCGCAAAACGTCACGGACGCGCAGACGCCTACCGCGTTTCCCGTACGGTTCCCACTAAACAACGCCCACCGCGACAGTGCCCCCGGAGGAAGAATCAAGGAGTGCCGCGCCCCCGCAGCTGACGGGGCGGAGCCAAGGTTTGCGACGCGGGCACCGCCTGCGCGAGTGTGGTGGCCGTCGTCCACCAGCATCGGAGCTGGGCGCATCTGACCGCAGGATGTCGCCGGGATCGAGGTAGGGCCCCAGAACCTCAGGTGCAGGACAGACCGCAGAGACTCGTGGACGTAACCCGCGCGATAGGGTCGCTCGGATTCTTGAGTATGCGGACGCAACCGCAGGGGCCGGCGGGGAGGTTCTCTGCGGAGTACGCACCGCTTCCACAGCGCAAGGCGACCACCTGTTGCTCGAACAGCTCCGCCAGTCGGGACGAGTCACCGCCGTCACGGCTTGCGAGGTGCTCCACCATTTCCGCACGCCCGGCCATGCCGACTGGGAGGGCTCTCCCGGTCAGCTCACTGGCGAGCAGCGCAAGGGGATCCGTGCTGGTGCGCCGCACGCGGACGAACCATGCAGCGGCACCTCTTGGCTAAAGGATGAGGACCGTGCCCTGCTCACAGCGCTCAGTCAGGATGCGAGGCAGTCCTCCACTCGCCTCGCCGCTGCGACGGGACAGGCCGAATCGGCGGTACGACGACGCCTCGAGGCCCTATTGTCCTTCGGTGCGATCCATCTTGACCCAGTCCAGCTGGTCCACCCCATCGGCGCGACGCTGCACCTGGACGTCAGTCCCAGATATCTCCACGACGCCGGAGAAGAACTGGCCCAGCACGAACCAACCACATGCGTCGCCGCTGCCACCGGGCCGACCACGGCAATTGCCGCCAGTACGGTCCACGACCTGTACACCTATGCGCACTCCACACTGGCCGACGTCGAAGGCGTACTGCACATCGAAGCTGGGCCTGCCCGAGGTCCTCGCCCACGAGACCAACCGGCTGCTCAAGGCGTCCCTGTCCGGCGGGGCGGATGCATCATCCGGGGCCGTCTCCCTCGAACCGAACAGGCCCGTCCTTCCCCTGGAGGGGAACAGCAATGCCGAACAGCGGAAAAACCGATATCTCAGAGCTGGTCACCAGCGCCGACACAGCGCAGGGCTACTGGCAGTTGGGCATCCTGTGGACGCCCTTGATCTCCACCGAGCAGGCAAAGGGCCAGTACTCGCTGATGGAGCAGCTCATGCCGGCATCCGCGGGACCACCGCCGCACACCCACGAGCACAGCGACGAGGCGTTCTACATCCTCGACGGGGAAATGATGCTGCAGATTGGCGAGCAGACGGTGGTCGGGCGGGCCGGCCAACTGATCAGGGTTCCGGCCGGCACCACACACGCCTTCGTCGTGCGGAGCGAGACCGCCCGGGTGCTCAACTTCTACGCGCCGGCCGACCTGGACCTACAGGTCTCCATGCTGGCCACACCCGCGTCCGCGGCCGTTCTGCCGGCTGCCGACGCAGAGCACCCACCCACCCCTGAACAACAGCGGGCGTTCACGGAACGGCTTCACGAACTCGCGACGCAGAGAATGGATTCCTCTCCAAACCTACTCGCCGAATACCGCGGTGCACATACACAGGACCGGATGCCCTGAGAGCACGCAGGACGCGGCGGTGGCCCGGTCCGGATGGGCCGGCGGGACCATCGGCGCCGGGTCTACTTCTCCTGGGATGCGGCTCCGTTGAGCGCCTCCACGACCTGGTCGTAGTCACCGCGGGCCTCGCCGTAGCGCAGGAACTTCACGCGCTCGACCTGGATCTCCTTGGCGTCGGGCTGTGACTCGATCAGACCGACGGTCTCCGCGATGAACTCGTCGAGCGGCATGGCGAGTTCGCTGTCCTCCTGTCCGGGCAGCAGCGCCGTGCGGACGGCCGGCGGCTCGAGTTCCACGACCCGCACCGAGGTGTCGGCGAGCTGCAGCCTGATGGACTCGCTGAGCATGTGGATCGCGGCCTTCGACGCGTTGTAGCTCGGCGTGATCTTGAGCGGGGTGAAGGCCAGGCCCGAGGAGACGGTGACGATGGTGGCGTCCGGCTGTGCCCGCAGATGCTCCACGAACGCGGCGATGAGGCGGATCGGGCCGAGCACGTTCGTGATCACCGTGGACTCGGCCGAGGCGAGGAACGAGGCAGGACTACGCCAGTCCTCGGCGCGCATCACACCGGCCATGGTGACCAGGACATTGAGGTCCGGATGGTCGGCCAGCACCCGCTTCGCCGCGGAGTCGATACTCGTGGGGTCCGTGGTGTCGAGCTGCACGGTGTCGATGCCGGGGTGGTCCGCCGCGATCCGCTCCAGCAGTTCGGTGCGTCGGCCACCGACGATGACCGTGTTGCCCCTGGCCTTCAGTTCCAGGGCGAGGGCGAGACCGATGCCACTGGTGGAGCCGGGGATAAAGATGGTGTTTCCGGAGATGTTCATGTTCCGATCGTCACGCTTCCGCGGTCGCGGATGCAGAGACCGGTTATCGGGGGATCGGCGATCCCTGGCTCGCCCGCAGGCACCGGGCGATAATCGGCCGCATGGACCGTGCAGCACTGGCCAACTTCCTGCGCCGCCGCCGTGAGGCGCTTCAGCCGGAGGACGTGGCCCTTCCCTCGGGCGCACGTCGGCGGACCCGGGGTCTGCGGCGTGAGGAGGTCGCGTCGCTCGCCGTGATGTCGACCGACTACTACACGCGGCTGGAGCAGCAGCGCGGCCCGCAACCCAGCGAGCACATGCTGGCCTCACTCGCCCGGGCGCTGCGGCTGACGGGCGACGAGCGCGACTACCTCTTCCGGATCGCCGGCCACAACGCGCCGGCGTCGCTGTCGGCGTCGCAGCACGTCGCCCCCGCGCTGCTCAGGGTGCTGGACCACCTCGACGACACCCCGGCGCTCATCCTGACCGACCTCGGCGAGACGCTGGTGCAGAACAGGATGGCCACCGCCCTGTTCGGGGACACACCGGCGTACACGGGTCACGCCCGCAGCGCGATCTACCGCTGGTTCACCGATCCCGCGGAGCGGTCGATCTATCCCGAGGCCGACCGGGACCGGCAGAGCCGCGCCCAGGTCGCGAACCTGCGAGCCGCCCATGGGTTGCGCGGCCCGCGGTCGCAGGCCGGCGAGCTCGTGCGGGACCTGCGGAAAGCGAGCAGGGAGTTCGCCGAGCTGTGGTCCCGGCACGAGGTGGCGCAGCGGTTCGAGGACCACAAGACCCTCATCCACCCCGAACTCGGCCCGATCGAACTGGACTGCCAGGCACTGTTCACCGAGGACCAGTCACAGACCCTGCTCGTACTCACCGCTCCGCCGCGGACGGAGGGCTACGAGAAGCTGCGGTTGCTCGCCGTGCTCGGTCTCAACCGGTTCACATCGGCAGAGCATTAGGGCGGCGGGGCGGCAGGGCGTGTTCCCATGCCGCCCTGCCCGCTCGGCTTCGGGTCGTCAGAGCTGGGAGCCGCCGCCGTCGACCGCCAGCTCGGCGCCGTTGGTGTAGGTGGCGTCGAAGGCGAGGAACGCCACCGCCCTGGCGACCTCGGCGGGCGTGCCCATACGCAGCATGGGGTTGTCGGCGGCCATCTGCGCCTTGGTCTGCTCGGCCGCCTCCACGGGCATCGACTTCTCCAGAATTCCGGAATCGATCGGTCCGGGGCTGACCGCGTTGACGCGGATCCCGCGCGGGAGCAGCTCCCTGGCCAGGCTGCGGGTCATCGAGCGTACGGCCGCCTTGCCGGCCGCGTACGCACTGAGCATCGGGATTCCCAGCACGTTCGCCACCGAGGTGGTGAGCACCACGGAGCTGCCCTCCGTCAGCAGCGGAGCGAGCTTCTGCACCGTGAAGTAGGGGCCCTTGGCGTTGAGGGCCAGCAGCTGGTCGAAGAGTTCCTCTCCGGTCGCCTCGAACGGTGCGAAGCCGTTGACTCCCGCGTTGGCGAACAGGGCGTCGACCGTGCCGAATTCGGCCTTCACACGGTCGGCCAGCGCCTCGATGTCGGGCAGCGATCCGGCGTCGCTGCGGACCGCGATCGCGCGCTCGCCGAGCCGGTCGCGAGCGGAGTCCAGGGCAGCCTGGTTGCGCCCGGTGAGGAGCACACGTGCCCCTTCGTCGACGAACAGCTGCGCGGTGGCCAGGCCGAGGCCGCTGCTGCCTCCGGTGATCACCACGTGCTTGCCTTCGTACGTGCCCATGTCGAACACACTCCATCGGTGGAAAGGGGTAAGGGATGAGGTCCGTGCGGTCGAACCGCCCGGATGTCATCGAGTCAACAGCCGTCCCGAAGCTGCGTCCAAGACCCGTTTCGCACCCCGTCATGCGGTAACTGCATGACGGACAGCACGGCAGCCGGGGATGAGCGGGCAGCCCTTAGGCTGCCGGTATGCGCGAAGACACTCCGTCCCCCACGGTGCATCGCCCGGTACCCGACCTGGATCTGAGGCTGGTCCGGTACTTCACGGTCATCTCCGAACACCTCAACTTCGCCCGTGCTGCCGCCGCCCTGCACGTGGCCCAGCCCTCCCTGAGCCGTCAGATGCAGCGGCTCGAGGACGCCCTCGGTGTACGTCTGCTGGATCGCACCAGCCAGGGCAGCCGGCTCACCGCGGCCGGCGCCGCCTTCCTGCCGCAGGCGCGGGCTCTCCTGCACGCGGCCGACCGGGCGGTACTCGCCGCACAGGCCGCGGTACCGGCTCGTACGATCACCGTCGGATACGTCGAGGACCTTGTCGTCACCGCCGCCGTGCAGGACCTGCGCCGCCGTCACCCCGACGCCCACGTCCGAACGCGTCACCTGGACTGGGACGAGGCCGGTGCCCTGCCCGATCGTCAGGTCGACGCGCTCATCATCCGCACGCCGCTCCCCATTCCGAGCGACGGCCTGGACGTGACCGTCCTCTACGACGAACCCCGGGCGCTCCTCGTGCCCGCGCTCCACCGCCTCGCCGGCAAGGAGTCGGTCACCCCGGACGACTTCGCCGACGAACCACTCGTGGCCTGTGCGGGGATGGCCGAGCTCTGGACCGGCTTCTGGCGGCTCGAACCCCGCCCGGACGGCAACCCCGCTCCGCTCGGCCCCATGCTCGCCGACACCTTCGAGGACAAGCTCGAAGTGGTCGCCGACGGCCGTGCCATCGCCCTCGTGCCGGCCGACGACCGGCGCTGCGCACTCCGCGACGACCTGGTCACCATCCCGGTCGAGGGGGTCGAGCCCTGCCAGGTGGTGGTCGCCACCCGCTCCGCGGACGCCAACCCGCTCGTCGCGCACTTCCGTGAATCCGCGAAGAACCTGCTCGTGCGCGAGGCCTGAGGCGCCGGTCGGTCCTGGGAATTCTGAGGTGCCGATCGCTCCGGCAAAGCCTGAGCGCCGGTTCGGTCCGCGAAGGCGGCCACGTGCTGTACGCCCGTTCGTACATGAGGAGCCGCCGACCGGCCTCACTGTCGGGGAGTTCGTGTCCCGGGTCTGGGTCCAGCAGGCGACAGGTGTGCCCGTAACGGCGGGCCTACCGCGTTCAGGGCCGCGGGGTGAGGGCGTCCTCCAACGCTGCCCGCGCGCCGCGCAGAGCGAGACGGAGCTGGTCCGGTGTCCGGCGGATCTGGGCCAGCAGGAGGCCGCCCTGGATGGCGGCCATGGTGAGGTCGGCCAGCTCCGTCACATCGGTGTCCTGGCTCAGTTCACCGGACTCCTGCATCCGGTGCAGGCCCGCGATGAGGGGGGCCTCCCAGCGCGCGAAGGCGTCCACGAAGGCCTGTCGGGTGAGTTCGTCCCGGCCGCCGAGCTGGCTGGCCAACGAGCCGATCGCGCAGCCGCCGACCGCGTCCTGACGTGTCCCGTTGGCCACGATCGCGTCGAACCACCGGTCGATGCCGGCCAGCGAGTCGACATCCAGGAGCAGCGGTTCCTGCGCGGCCAACACCGTGTCCACGGTGGAATGGACCACCGAGCGGATGAGGTCGTCCCGGTCGTCGAAGTAGTGGTAGAGCTGGCTGCGGCCGACCCCCGCGGCGCGTTCGACGTCGTCCAGCGTCACCGCTGCGACGCCTCGCCGCTGGATGAGGTCTGCCGCCGAATCAAGGATGCGCGCCCGGGTCGCGCGACCCCGCGTGGTGGTCGGCATGTTCCCCAAGAAGCCTCCTCCGCCTTCTGTATTTCACAGTACAGAGGCTCTGTACTTGCTGATACAGTCTGCCGCAGATTTTCTGTACTGGGCGATACAGTCCAGTGGAAGGACGACCTGGCGCCCCCTCCTGTCCGGGGCCCTCCTCTGCGCACGGCCGAAAGGAATCCCGTGTTCCCTCAACGACCCACCGGGCTGCGGCGGCGCGCCGCCATGCTCGGCCTCACCACGTTGCTCGCCGCCGCGGTCCCGGCGGCCCTCACGGCGCCGGCTCAGGCCCGGGATCAGGCTGCGGCCGTCGCCCCTCCCGACACCACAGCGACGCAAGCCGATCCCGTCGCCTCCCCCACCGCCGGCGCCCACCTGGGCGACGTACGCGTCCTCGCCCACTTCGACCGGGCCGCGGGCCAGGTCGCCGAGAGCATGGCCCTGGAGCCCGATGGCAGCGTGATCGTCGGCATGATCCCCGCCCGCCAGGTGGTGCGGGTGGCGCCGGACGGGGCCGTCCAGGTGCTGGCCACCATGCCGCTGCCCCCGGACGGCGGCACCAGCACCCCGGTCGTCGGGAGTGCACAGGTCACCGGGGTGGCCCGGTCCGACAGCGGCGGCGTGTACTTCCTCTACCCCTCGGGGCAGGGCGGGCTGAACGGAATCTGGCAGCTCAGCCCCTCCGGTGAGACCCGGCTCGTCGTACCGCTGCCTGCCGACACCTTCCCGAACGCACTGGCCATCGACAGCGAGCGGGCCCGCTTCCTGGTCACCGACTCCGCCGGTGGGCGCATCTGGCAGGCACCGCTGCGCGGCGGTGCGGCGTCCGTATGGTCGGCGGACCCGGCCCTGGCGCCCGACGGCTTCTTCGGGGCCAACGGCATGAAGATCCATGACGGCGCCGTGTGGGCGAGCAACTCCGACCGCGGCACCGTCGTCCGCATCCCACTCATCAGGAACGGCGGCTCCGGCGGCGCCGAGATACGGGCCACGGGACTGGCGGGAATCGACGACTTCGACTTCACCGGCCGCGGCACCGAGATCCTCGCCGCGATCAACGAGAGCAGCAAGGTCGTGCGGGTGGGTGCGGACGGCGCCCACGAGACCCTGCTGGACTCCGAGGACGGGCTGCAAGGGACCACGGGCGTCACCGTTCGAGGGCATCGGGTCCATGTGACCAACGGCGCCAACCTGGCCGGAGACGATCCGACCCTGATGCTCGCGGACCTTCACCGGCGCTGACACACCCCGCTCGGGCTCGTCCGGACGCCCGGCCGGGTGACGCCGCGCCCACCGTCGAGCCTGTGCCCGGCCGGGTGGACGGGGCGATACTGGTCGTGACAGTCGCCCCGCCGCCGGGCCGGCATCGGGCGTGACGGGCCGGCATCGGGCGTGCCGGGCCGGCAGGGACCAGTGATCACACCTGTCGATGTTTCCGAGGGGAGCCGTTCATGACCACGGCGAAGGACCTGTTCATCATCGCCATGGACCCGGAGCGTTCCGTGGGACAGGGTGACCTGTCGCTCGCGCTCGCGGGAGCCGAGCTGATCGATCTGATCGGCGCGGGGGCGGTTGACCTGGACGGCGACCGCATCGTGCCGGGTGCAGCGGCGACGCCCGACGATCGGCTCATGCGCGAGGCCGCGTCAGGGCTGACCCGGCAGGCACCCTACGAGCGCATCGACGACTGGCTCTGGCGCCGGGGTACGGACCTCTCGTCCACGTATCAGGCCGCCCTGGAGCAGGACGGCGAGCTGACGCGGAAGCGAAGCGGCCGCTCGCCCTTCGGCTCCGAGCGCATGGAACCGGTCGATACACCCGCGCACCGCTCGGCTGTCGACCGTGGCAAGGAGGAACCCGTCCTGGCTGCTCTCGCCTCGGTCATGGGCATCGACGGCGAACGGTCCGACGGTGCCGATGACGCAGATGACGATGTCGAACCCGGCCTCGATGACGAGGCGGTGACGACCGTGGTGGCCGCGGTGCACGACGCGGTGATGGAGCTTGAGGCGGTACGGCAGCGGCGGTCCATCGAGAAGGCGGCCTTCGCCAACGTCTGGCGCGGGCCGTGAGCCCGGCCGGGGCAACGGCCCGAGGCTCCTTCCGGGCCGGGGCAACGGCCCGAGGCTCCTTCCGCCCCGTTGTCAGTGGGTGGGTCTAGCGTTCGTGGTGACAGGGTCCATCGGGGGTCCATCGCGAGCACAAGGGGAGACCGTGACCACACTCGAGAACCGGCCGAACACCGCACTCCTCGTCGTCGATGTACAGAAGGACGTCGTCGAGGGGGCCCACGAGCGCGACTCGGTCGTCGCGAACATCGGCAGCCTTGTCGAGAGAGCACGACGGGAAGGCGTGCCGGTCGTCTGGGTCCAGCACTCGGACGAGGGGCTCGCGCACGGCAGCGACGGCTGGCGGATCGTTCCTGAGCTGACTCCGGGCGACACCGAGACGCTCGTCGAGAAGAACTACGGCGACTCCTTCGAGGACACCGACCTCGAGACCGTACTGTCGGGCCTGGGAGTCGGGCGACTCGTCATCGCCGGAGCCGAGACCGATGCGTGCATCCGCTCGACCCTGCACGGCGCCTTCACCAGGGGGTACGACGCCACTCTGGTCAGCGATGCCCATACTGCGGGCGACAAGTCGGCATGGGGCGCACCGCCGGTGGAGCAGGTCATCGCGCACACCAACCTGTACTGGTCCCACCAGGCGGCGCCGGGGCGGACAGCCGGGGTGGACGCGACCAAGGAGGTCACATTCGGCGCCGCGTCCTGACGTCGGTGTGACCGGTACGCTGCGTCCGGTGCGACTCGGACGCGGCGTCCGGTGTGACGTGGACGCCGCGCGGGTACGGCGTGTCGCAGATGACGGCCTGCCACCCACAGTTGGAGCCTGACACGGTGAACGACGCCTCCAAGGAGGGCCCTACGGCCCGCGATCCCTATCCCGCGTACGCGGCCATGCGCTCCGAATGCCCCGTACAGGCCCTGGCTTCCAGTTCCGGCGGGCGCCACAGCTATCTGGTCACCGGATATGCGGAAGCCCGGCAGGCTCTCAACGACGGGCGGCTTTCCAAGGACACCGCCGCGTTCTTCGCCGGCAAGGACTCCAAGCGCCGGCTGCACCCCGCCGTCGCGCACACCATGCTGGCCTGTGACCCGCCCCAGCACACCCGGCTCCGCAAGCTGGTCACCGGTGCGTTCACGAGCGCCGCCGTCGCCGGGCTCCGTCCTTTCATCACGCGGCTGACCGGCGAACTGCTGGACCGGTGGCCGGCCGGCGGTCCGGTCGATCTCGTGGCCGGCCTCGCTGTTCCTCTGCCGGTCATGGTGATCTGCGAACTACTGGGTGTCCCCCAGGACGACCGGTCCCGGGTTCAGGGCTGGTCGGCCGCATTGTTCGCCGCCGGGGAGCCCGCCCGCACCGACGCCGCCTCGGGCGCCGTCGCTGAGTACATGACCGGGCTCATCGCGTCGAAGCGGCTGCACCCGGGCGATTCGCTCCTGGACCGTCTCATCTCGGCGAGCGGCGGCGAAGACCGCCTCAGCGAGGAGGAGTTGGTCTCCCTGGCCGTGCTGCTGCTCGTCGCCGGCCACGAGACCACGACCCACTTCCTGGGCAACGCCCTGCTGGCCCTGCTCCGGCATCCGGTCGAGCTGGAGCGCCTGCGCGACAACCCGGAGACCGTCCCGCACGCGCTGGACGAACTGCTGCGCTTCGACGCACCGGTCAGCACCTCCACCTTCCGGTTCACCACGGAGGCCATCACCCTGGGCGGGGCCGAGATCCCGGCGGGCGTCCCGGTCCTCGTCGCCCTCGGAGCGGCCAACCGCGACCCGCAACGCTTCCCGGCTCCGGACCGACTCGACCTGGACCGGGACGCGATCGGTCATCTCAGCTTCGGCCACGGCATCCACCGCTGCGTCGGCGCGCCCCTCGCGAAAGCCGAGGCCGACATCGCCCTTCGCGCGATCCTGGCCCGCTTCCCCGACATCCGGCTCGCCGTACCGGTGGACCAGCTGGAATGGCGCAGGACCCGGCTCGTCCGCGGGCTGGACTCTCTTCCCGTCCTGCTCTGAGCATCCGCCACCACGCCGGACCGCCGCCATCACGCCGGGCCGGCTCCATCACGCCGGACCGGCGCGACGGCTTCGGCGCGGGCGTGGTCAGTCGGCCGTGACCTTCAGGAGCACCGTGCCATGCGCAGGCACCGTCGCTTCGAGCGTGCCCGAACTTGTCCCGTCCTCCTGCTGCCACAGGTCCCGAGTCCGGTACGTATCAGCGTCAGGCACTCCCACCTCGTCGGCCGTCGTGCTGATGGTCTGCTCGTCGTCGCTCTCGTTGAACAGGGCCACCGCTCGGCTGCCGTCGGCGAGTTCCTTGCTGATGACCCAACGGCCGTCCTCCTCCGACACGACTTCGCCCTGCCGGCCGAGCGAGTCCTGGTCCACGGTGATGACCTCCTTGTTCTCGAGGATCTCCATCGTGGCGTCATCCGCCTCACGCAGGTCGGTTCCGATCAGCAGCGGGGCCGCCATGATCGACCAGAGCGAGAAGTGGGAGCGGTATTCGATGTCGGACATTCCTCCGTTGCCGACCTCCAGCATGTCGGGGTCGTTCCAGTGCCCGGGCTTGGCGTACTCGGCGAGGGGAAGGTTCTCCTTGAGATTCTCGGTCATCTTCTCCCAGGTGTCGTTGATGTCCCCCGTGGTCCGCCAGAGCTCGGCCATGTCGGGGGCCCACTTCCACGGCTGGTTCGACCCCCACTCACAGATGCTGTAGACGATGTCCCGTCCGGTCGCGTCGAGAGCGTCGCGCATGGTGGCGTACCGCTCCTGGGCGGGCCGGCCCTCGTTGTTGCAGTTGTCGTACTTCAGGTAGTCGACGCCCCAGTCGGCGAACTGCTGCGCATCGCTCTCCTCATGGTCGAGGGCGCCGGGTATCCCGACGTCGTCGCAGGTCCGGGTTCCCGCACTGGTGTAGATGCCGAGCTTGAGGCCCCTCTCGTGCACATAGTCGGCGACGGCTTTGATCCCTTCCGGGAACCGCTCCTTGTGCGGGACGAGCTTGCCGTCGTCGCCACGCTCGGGCTCGGCCCAGCAGTCGTCGAGGTTGATGTACTCGTACCCGGCGTCCTTGAGACCTCTCTCCACGAAGATGTCAGCCGTCTCCTTGACCATCTCCTCGTTGAACTCCGGTCCGCACCCTGTGGTGTTCCAGTTGTTGAATCCCATCGGCGGGGTGGGCGCGAGCCCCTCGCCAGGGGCCTGCCCGACCACGGGCGCGGCCTGGACCGCGGCCGCCGGGGCGGCGAATCCGGCGGTACAGAGCAGCCCGGCGGTGGTGATGCCGAGCAACCTCCGGCGGGCGGTGCGCTTTTGTGGACGATGCATCATCGCGTTCCTCCATCCTGTGTCGGCCCATCATCAAAGACGTACGGCAAAGCACTGACTGAACCATCCAGGGGCCGATGGAGCCCGCGGATGGCAGGAGGGGTGGGTGGTGGGTCCCATCTCGCTTCGCTGGCGCGAGGCACAACTGAGCTGCTGCGAGCGGTAGTTGACTGTCCTTCACCTGCACCCGACGGTCTTGGAGGCGCTCTTCGGTCGATGAAGTGACGTTGACCAGTGTGCTGTTGTGTTTCTTTTCGAGTCAAGACCCAAGATAAAGAAACAGTTCGACACACGCTCGACCCGAGCAACAACCCGCAGGCCGGACGCCTTTCACCCATGGAGAGAGGCACGAGCATTCATTCACATGAACGAACCGGCGAGACTCAGGCCGGTCCCGGTGACACCTTTCTGGAACGCGCACCAGGGTTGACCCCTGAATAGCTCTGGACCTAGCGTCATCATCTACACCAGTTCATATTGCAGTCCCTTGTTCATATACCTGACCAGCGCCGCGCACGTTCCGCCCTGGCGCGGCAGTCACCAGGGCGCCCCTGGGCCGCTTGTTCGACGACCCCTTTCCCGGCTCCCCGAATGCGCAAGGACGTTGCTCCGTTCCTCATGGCCCCACGCATTGGAGACACCATGAAACGCCAACAGATCAAGCGCAGAACCCTGCTCTCGACGGCCGCCGGCGTACTGGTGGCTGGCGCCGTCACCGCCGTACCCCGACGCGCACTCGCGGCGGAGGACGAACAGGAACAACTCGCCGACTACGACACACACTCCACCGAGGAGCACAGCACCACCGTCACCAGTGCGACCGGACAGCAACTGCGTCTCACGGCGTACGGGGACCACATGGTCAGGGTGTCCGCGACCCGCGCCGGGGAGAGCTTCTTCTCCGACACCCGCTACGAGATGGTGCGACCCGAGAACCACACCGCGCTGCGCGGCAGCCTGAGCGTCACGGACAGGGGGGACGTCCTCGAGTTCAGGACCGCCGCGGACGACGGGCTGCGCATCGTCCTGCACAAGACCCCGCTACGGCTGGAGTTCTTCGCCCGGGACACCGGCACCCTGCTGGCCAAGGAGGACGCCACCCACGGCATCACCTGGAGCGGCTCGGATCACTCCATCGCCACCGAGTCCTTCGTACCGCCGTCCTCCGAGGAGCGCTTCCTCAAGGCGGGGCACGGCGTACTGGGCCGCGTACCGCGCCTCGACCGTACGGGCGACACGGTCTCCCACAACTACGCCGACGCGGACGCCGCCGCCGACAACCCCAACAACCAGGCACCGGGAATCGTGCCGTTCTGCCTCTCCAGCAAGGGTTACGGGGTCTTCTTCAACACCACGTTCGACACGACCTTCAGCTTCGGCGGAGACAACGGGTACACGTTCTCCGCCGACGCGCACGATGCAGCCGGTGAACGCCCCCAGATGGACTACTTCCTGATCAACGGCCCCCGGTTCTCGCAGCTCATCGACCGCTACACAGAGCTCACCGGACGCCCGCGACTGCCTCAGCTGTCCATCTTCGGGCTCCATATGTCCGACAAGAGCTTCGCCGACGTCAGTGATCAGAACTGGTGGCGCGAGAAGATCACCCAGCACCGCGCCGCGGGCTTCCCCTTCGATCACCAGGTCAACGACAACCGCTGGCGCGCCGGTTCCGGCTCCTGGTCGGGGTCTTGGTTCGAGTTCAGCCCCGATCGTTGGCCCGACCCCGCCGGGTATCAGAAGTGGGCCGCCGACAGCGGTGTCACCGTGACCCTGGACTACAACCGCAACAACACCAATGAGATGGCGGACTGGGTCGGCGGCCCACCGCCCGGCTACAGCTTCGATGAGGCCGATCTCGAGAACGTCAAGGAGAGCAACGCCGTCCCCGACTGGAGCAACCCGGACGCCCGCGCCTGGGTGTGGAAGGTCTTCTGGGACAAGGCCCTCGACCCGGGCCTCGGGTTTCCCGGCGACGGGCTGTGGATCGACGAGACCGACGACCTCGGCGCGATCCCGTACACGGCGCGTACGGCCGACGGACGTACCTGGGCCGAGGACCGCAACGCCTACTTCCTCAATCTGCACAAGGGGGTCGGGGAGGAGGGCTGGGACCCCGACGGGGACGGGCACATCGGATCCGCCAAGCGGCCATGGACCTGGAGTCGCGGTGCCACCGCCGGCCAGCAGCGCTACGGGCACTACTGGACGGGCGACATCCGCCAGACCTACGACGAGATGCGGTCCCAGATCCGGGGCATGCAGACGGCCGGCCTCGGAGGCTTCCCCTTCGCCAACATCGACGGCGGTGGCTTCGGTGAGGGCGGCACCGTGTCCGACGCCTACTACCGCAACTGGCCCGTCGCCTGGTCCAGCCTGTCCCCGATCTGGCGCCCCCACACGACCGCGTCGACCAAGGACCACGGCAAGAAGGCATCGCGCTGGCCGCTCGACCAGAGCGCGCAGGCCCAGGCGGACTTCGCCAAGTACGGTCAGCTGCGGTACAGCCTGATGCCGTACATCTACACACTCGCCCATCAGGCCGCCGCCACCGGCATGCCCATGGCGAGGGCCATGGTGATCGACTACCAGGACCGGTCCCAGGCCTACAACCACGACCTGCAGTATCTGTGGGGCCCTTCGCTCCTCGTCGCCCCGTTGACCTCCGACGGGGGCGACGTCCAGAACATCTGGCTGCCCGCGGGAAGCGACTGGTACGACTTCTGGACGGACACCACGCACACCGGGTCCGACGCCCAGGACCTCGCCTACAGCACCCGTACTGGTGAGGCACCGTTGTTCGTCAGGGCCGGGGCGATTCTGCCCAGGTACCCGTACGCGCAGAGCACCGCCTACCTCACCAAGCGGCAGCTCGAGGCGGACGTCTACACAGGGGCCGACGGTGTCTTCGAGCTCGTCGAGGACGACGGGCTGACCGAGGCGTACCTGACCGGGTCGGGGACGAGCGTCACCCGCCTCACCTTCACCGATGCCTCCACCCGCGTCGTCATCGCACAGCCCGAAGGGACCTACGAGGGAGCGCCCGACGCACGCCGTTACCTCATCCGCTTCCACGGCCTGGACAGCCCGGTGGGCATGGGGGTCGACGGCGGCGCCACCCTGCCCGCCTTCACCAGTGAGGCGGCCGCTCTCCTCAGCGAGCAGGGCACCGGCTGTGTCTGGGACGCGGAGGCGAAGGTCCTCAGTGTCATCACCTCGGAGCTTCCCGTGACCGGGGGTGGTGGCGATGGGGCCACGGTCGAACCCAGCGGTGATCCCTTCCCCGAGGTCGGCGGCGGCACGGTGTACCAGGCCGAGAGCGCACGGCTCGACAGCGCCTTCGTCATCGACACCCGCCACCCCGGCTACACGGGATCCGGATACGCCGACTTCACCGGAACATCCGCCGAAGGGTCCACCCTCGCGTGGACGGTCACCGTCGCCACAGCCGGGACCAGGGACGTCCTCGTGCGCTATGCCAACGGAGGTGACACGGACCGACCCCTGGTCATCGATGTCGACGGCACGAAACGCGCCACCCTCGCCATGCCGCCCACAGGCGGCTGGGACACCTGGGCGACGACCTCGTTCAGCGCTGACCTCCCGCAGGGTGACGGCGTCTCCGTACGTGCGACCCTCTCTCAGCCCGGCAGCGCCAACATCGACAGCCTGACCCTGCTGTAGCCGACGCTGCCCCGGCCGGCCGGGCGGCGGGCCGGGGCGCCGGCGTTACGCGGTCCTGACGGGGAGCCGCAGGTACGACGCGTGGTCACCCCCCGTGTGGATGATGTGCTGTCCACTGTTGGCCGGGACGTACTCACGGTTTCCGGGCATCATCGTGCCCAGGAGCGAACGACTGCTGACGACGAAGCGGAGCTGTTCGCCCGGGTGGAAGGTGAGTCCGACCGGAAGCAGATCGACCTCGATGTCGACGACTTCGCCGGGTGAGAGCTTCTCGACCCGGTCGAAGCTGTGGGCGGGGACGTCCTCCGTGGACAGCGCCTTGTCCAGGTGTCGCAGCGAGACGCGCAGTCGTCCGTCAGAGCCCTTGTACCGCAGGATCGAGGCGCCGCGCTCGGTGACGTCCTGGATCAGTGCGCCCTGGTTGGGCACGGTGAACTGCTGCAGCGGTGTGCCGTACGCGTCGAGCTTCTGGACGAGGAGGAACAGGTCCATGTCGTCGGAGCCCTGGGCCTCGACCCAGAGGTGCGCCTTCGGGTATCCGACCAGCACGGTCTCCTGCTCGAAGCGCGTCACGAACGACACCGTGTCCGGGTTGGCACCGGCGGTGTAGGAGACCGTCGCATCGGCGGCGGGTGGCTCTGTCGACAGGGTCCGTGAGCGGCCGTCGAGATAGTAGTTCGCCGGGGTGACCTCGGCCGGCGGGAACGTGTCGGCCGGGATGTTCACCCGGTCGCCGCCTTCGAGGTCCAGCAGGGAGTAGCGCACGCGTGGCGTCTGCTCCCAGCCGTTGTCCTCGCCCTTGAGGAAGCGGTCGAAGAACCGGCGCAGATCCTCGGTGTTCGCCTCGTCGTAGTAGTCGGGCCACTCCTGGCTGTTGTGGACGCGGAGCCACTTCTGCTCGGACCCCATCCGGCGCCAGGCACGGAAGGTGCCGGCCGTGTGCAGCGTGTTGGAGTAGCTGGCGACGACGTACGCGGGCACGGTGATCCTGTCGAACCGCGGGATCTTGTTCTCCCACAGCTCACTGATCAGCGGGTGCTGCTCGGCCTCGGCGAGGATGTCCTCCTTCTTGCCGTTGCCCCAGAAGCTGCCCTCCTGGAGCTGCTGGGCGAACCCCGTGTCGGGCATGCCGCCACGCATCACCAGGTCACGGTAGACGTCGCTCACGCCCTCCCACGGGTTGATCGCGGCCAGGTGCGGCGGCTGCTCGGCCGCGGTGAACCACTGCGAAACCGCGAGGTAGGACGTTCCGCTCATCGCGACCTTGCCGGTGCACCAGTCCTGGACACCCAGCCACTCGATGAGGTCGTAGCAGTCCCGGCCCTCCTGGCGGTCCCAGAGCACGCTGTCGCCTTCGGAGTGGGCCACGCCCCGGATGTCCGGGTTGCAGATCGCGTAGCCCCGCGCACACCAGTACGCCGGGTCCGGCCCCTCGAACTTCTCCAGGCCCGAGACGATCTTGTTGTCAAGACCGACCATGCCGAAGATGCCCATCACACTTGCGGACGCTCCCTGGCCCTTTCCGTACGGGCTCCACGCCACGATGACCGGCACTTCCTCCGCCCCGACGGGACGGAAGACATCGACGTGAATGGTGACGCCGTCGCGCAGGGTGACCGGCACGTCCTTCTCGAAAACGATGTCGACGGGCAGCGGCTTGAACGCCGGAGCGATCTGGAAACCGGCCTCCAGCGTCCGGGTCCCGGGCTCGTACCCGCTCAGGACGCCGTATCGGGGGGAACTCGGCTCCATCGGCTGGGACGGCGTGAATACCTTCTGGTCATCGCTCATGGGTGCGCTCCTCGCATCGTGTTCGTCCACCGAACGTGCTCTGGCAACGATTCGAGCGTACGGCTGGGAATCCCATAACTCAACCTGCGTTGAGATTCGTGTCGACCAGGTAGTTTTGGACCATGACCGCGCACACGACTCCCGGACCCGGCGCACGCCGCGGACGCCGGCCGGGAACGAACACCACCCGGCAGGCCGTCCTCGACGCGGCCCGCACCCGATTCGCGACCGACGGCTTCACCGGGACCACGATCCGGCGCGTGGCAGCCGATGCCGGGGTGGACGCGTCGTTGGTCATGCAGTTCTTCCGGTCGAAGGACGAGCTGTTCGCCGCCGTCATGTCCGTCCCCGCGGACGCGTTGACGCGCTTCAGCGCGGCGTTCGAGGGGACCGACGACCTGCTCGGCGAGCGCGTGGTGCGCGCCTTCATCGAGGTGTGGGAGGTCGAAGCCCGGACTTCGGAGCCGCTCATGGCGATGCTCAGGGGCGCCATCGTCAACGATCAGGCGAACCAGCAGTTGCGCGAGTTCCTCCAGGAACGCCTGCTCGTCGACGCTATCGCGTCACGCGCCGTCGACGACGCGACGCTCCGGGCGGGCATCGTGTCGTCGATGCTCGTCGGGCTCATGGTGGGACGAGGCGTCGTCGGTGTCCCGACACTCACGGGGGCGGAGCGCGAGACGCTGGTCGCGCTCGTCGGACCCGCCGTGCAGAGCGTACTGGCGCCGACACCACCGGCCACCGACGGCCGGCCCTGAGCCTCCGTCACCGACGGGACGGCTCCGCCGACAGCTCGGGCGTGGACGGTGCGGGGCGGTCGCCGGCGAGGAGGTAGGCGAGCGCCATGGCGCCGAGCTCGTCCGCGTACCGGCTCAGGGCCGCGTCGCCGTCGGCCGGGTCGGGGCGCAGGAAGTTGTGGAAGCAGGCTCCGAGGACAGCGCGGGCCACAGTGTCCAGC
The DNA here is from genome assembly GCF_045162755.1 of Streptomyces sp. NBC_01012. Taxonomy (NCBI): domain Bacteria; kingdom Bacillati; phylum Actinomycetota; class Actinomycetes; order Kitasatosporales; family Streptomycetaceae; genus Streptomyces; species Streptomyces sp. NBC_01012. Next base: position 437,943 of record NZ_CP108688.1, read on the forward strand.
GCCGCGTCGGGATCGGAGCGCCGGACCTCGTGAGCGTAGGGGGCGGCGGCTTCGAGCAGGAGGCGGTGGATCTCGGTGATGGTATGGGCTCCGCGGTCCGGAGCGCTGGTCCCTCGCACGCGCAGCAGCTCGGGGAAGAGGTTGCTGCCGTCGGCGAAGGACTCCAGCAACGCATGCGCATAGGCGTCGATCACTCCGGAGAGTGATGGCTCGGCCGCCCGCAGCCGCTCGGCGACGTACTCCTCGCGCCGCTCCAGCATCCGGTCCGTCAGCGCGGCGACCAGCTGTTCCTTGCCCTCGAAGCGGCGGTAGATCGAGCCGACCGCGACGCCGGCGCGCTTCGCGACACCGCTGATCGTCATCTCCTCCAGGCCGGCCGAGGAGGCGATCTCCTCGGCCGCCCGCAGTACGCGAGCCAGGGTCGCGGCGCTGCGTGCCTGCCGAGGCTCGCGGTAGTGCACGCTGCGGGTCGGCTCGTCAGTCATGCCCCGCATGCTATCGGCGACGCTCTTGGTCACTGCCCTTGACAAGCGTTGCTCCCCTCCCGGTAATCTCGAAGTGAACGTGAATTCACATTCGCATACTACCCGGAGGTCACCCATGACCGATGCCAAGACGCCCCAGCCTGTGACCGTGGCCCTGACCTCGGGACCCACAGGCCCCGGCAGCATCGACGACTTCGAGCTGTTCTACGCACGCCGCGCCCTGCACCGCTTCAGGACACGGCTGGGACGCCAGGGTCTGCTCGACCTCCTGGCCGCGGACATCGAGGAAGGCAACGCCTTCCTGCGGGACAGCGCGCTCGCCTCCGACGGCAGCTTCACGAGCGGCACGACGGTGCTGACGACCCAGGGGCTGACAGCGAGCGAGTTCCTGGCCTGGATGGACAAGGCGTTCGCGGCCGACGAGAACGAACTCCTCGCGGCGCACCCCGAGCACTACGTGATGGCCCCCGAGGCCGACGGTTCGTTCAACGTGGTGGAGAACATCGGCCCCCATGTCTGTTCCTTCTTCATGGGCGGCTGGGGCACGGAGGCGATGGCCTGGGCCACCGAGGCGAAGGAACTCCTCCCGGAGTCCGAGTTTCCGCACAAGATGTCCTCGAACCTCTTCCTCGCCGACGGCACGGTCGTCGGGCGGGCACTGACGCAGTTCGGTGACACCGCCGACGGCTTCACGGCGAGCCTCACGGTCTATGTGCCCACCTCCTGCCCCGGGGACGTCCTGGAGCACCACCTCCGGCACTACGCCGTCGAGTTCAGGAACTGGATCCTCGCCGCCGCGGCGGCTCGCGCCTGAGGTACCCGGAATTCCGCTGACCCCGGCAGCGCGGACATGGACGGCGCTACCGGGGTCGTCCGCACCCTGGGGCGAATCGGGGCGGCGAGCCTGCCCGCACCACCATCGCTGTACGGACACTCGATTACACAGTACATTAACAAGCGTGTCATGCCGCGGATGGTGTCCGCGGCCCGGAGGGCATCGGTCCGAGCGCATGAGGGAGAACGAGGGGACATGTCTGCATCACAGGACGGCGGAGCAGGCGGTGAGGGCCGGTCGATCGTGGGTCCCGCGAAGGAGGAGCGGCGCTTCGCTCCCCCGGCCGACATGGCCTCCGGAGCCAACGTCACGGCGGAGGCGTACGCACGGGCCGAGGCCGACCGGCCGGCCTTCTGGGCGGCGCAGGCCCGGCGGCTGACCTGGGCCAGGGAGCCCTCCCAGACCCTGGACCGGTCGAACCCGCCCTTCGCGAAGTGGTTCGCGGACGGCGAGCTGAACGTGGCGTACAACTGCGTCGACCGGCATGTCGAAGCCGGGCACGGGGACCGGATCGCGCTGTACTTCGAGGGCGAGCCGGGTGACAGCAGGGCGATCAGCTATGCCGAGCTGAAGGACGACGTCAGCAGGGCCGCCCATGCTCTGATCGAGCTGGGCGTGACCAAGGGCGACCGGGTCGCGGTGTACCTGCCCATGATCCCCGAGGCCGTGGTCGCGATGCTGGCCTGTGCCAGGATCGGCGCCGCTCACTCGGTGGTCTTCGGGGGATTCTCCGCCGATGCCGTCGCCTCTCGTATCGACGACGCGGACGCCAAAATCGTGATCACAGCGGACGGCGGCTACCGACGCGGCAAGCCGTCCGCGCTCAAGCCCACGGTCGATGAAGCGGTCGGTCGCACCCGGCGGATCGAGCACGTCCTGGTGGTGCGCCGCACCGGCCAGGATGTGGCCTGGACCGAGGGGCGCGACGTGTGGTGGCACGAGATCACCGAGCGGCAGTCCACCGAGCACACTCCCGAGGCCTTCGGCGCCGAACACCCGCTGTTCATCCTCTACACCTCGGGAACCACGGGGAAGCCGAAGGGCATCCTGCACACCTCCGGCGGATATCTGACCCAGACCGGCTACACCCATCACGCGGTGTTCGACCTGAAGCCCGAGACGGACGTCTACTGGTGCACGGCCGACATCGGCTGGATCACCGGCCACTCCTACATCGTCTACGGTCCGCTCTCCAACGGCGCCACCCAGGTGCTCTACGAGGGCACACCGGACACTCCGCACCAGGGCCGCTTCTGGGAGATCGTCCAGAAGTACGGGGTCACCAGCCTCTACACCGCGCCCACCGCGATCCGTACGTTCATGAAGTGGGGCGACGGCATCCCCGCGAAGTTCGACCTGAGCAGTCTGCGGGTGCTGGGCAGCGTCGGCGAGCCGATCAATCCCGAGGCATGGGTCTGGTACCGCGAGAACATCGGCGCCGGCAAGACCCCCGTCGTGGACACCTGGTGGCAGACCGAGACGGGCGCCATGATGATCAGCCCGCTGCCCGGTGTCACCGCGACGAAGCCCGGCTCCGCGCAGACCCCGCTACCCGGTATCGCGGCCACCGTGGTCGACGACGACGCCAACGAGGTGCCGAACGGCTCCGGCGGGTATCTGGTGCTGACCGAGCCCTGGCCGGCGATGCTCCGGACCGTCTGGGGCGATGACCAGCGTTATCTGGACACGTACTGGTCGCGCTTCCCGGGACGTTACTTCGCGGGTGACGGTGCGAGGAAGGACGAGGACGGGGATATCTGGCTGCTCGGGCGGGTGGACGACGTGATGCTCGTTTCCGGCCACAACATCTCCACCGCCGAGGTCGAATCCGCGCTCGTCTCGCACCCCGAGGTCGCCGAGTCGGCCGTCGTGGGTGCCGCCGACGCCACCACGGGGCAGGCCATCGTCGCCTTCGTCATCCTGCGCGACACCGCAGCGGACAGCGCCGAGCTGAGCGCGGAACTGCGCGACCATGTCGGCAGGACCCTCGGCCCGATCACCAAGCCCAAGCGGGTCATCGTCGTCTCCGAGCTGCCCAAGACCCGCTCAGGCAAGATCATGCGCCGTCTGCTGCGCGACATCGCCGAGAACCGCGAGGTGGGTGACGTCAGCACCCTCACCGACTCCTCGGTGATGGACCTGATCAGGGGCGGGCTGCCGACACCGGACCAGGATTGACGAAACGCCCTACGGACCGCATGCCGCGGCCAGCGCACTGCGCACCCGCACGGGTTCGTACATGGGCGAAGCCATCGAGAGCACCACGAGAGCGGTGCGGCCGAGATGGGCCGCGAGCGCGTGGGCTGCGGCGCTCGCGTCACGCGCCTTCACCGCCTCCGCGATGGTGCGGTGCTGCTCGCTCGTGCCCGCCTGCCACTCGAGCGGGTTCCACGACACGAAGGCCATGCGATAGCGCGTGGCGTGGTCCGACAGCAGGGAGAGCTCCCGCTCGAGGCGTGGGCCCGACGGGTGGACCAGGGCCCGATGGAACTTCTCGTGGGGACACTCCCACTGCTCCACGTCCCCGGTGCTCGCGGTGTCGTCCATCTCCTGGAGATACCGGTCGAGCCCTTGCAGATGCTCCTCGCTCATCCGTGGTACGGCGATGCCGATCGCGAGCGATTCCAGGCTGATGCGCATCGCGTAGAGCTCATCGAGGTCCTCGTCGCTGAAGGCCGCCACCCGGGCACGGTGCTGCGACTCCTGCTGGATGAAGCCTTCGCGCTGCAGGATCCTGAGCGCCTCACGCAGCGGGCCACGGCTCACCCCGAGCTGCCGGGCGAGCTCGACCTGCGACAACGGGTCACCGGCGCGCAGGTCACCGTGCATGATCGAGCGCCGCAGCGCATGGTGAGCTCTGCTCACCTCGTCGGGGTGGGCCACCTTGTCCGCCACCTCGGCCGGCTGTGCTGTCATCGGTGCTGACCTTTCGCGTCCTCGTTCGGCGTCCGGACCGTGCCCTGAGCGCCCGGGCGAGCTGCAGATACCACCGTAGCTGACGACAACCACCAGTCTGCAGACACTTTCGCAAACGTATCGGCACCGGCCGACGCCGCATACCCCACCGGACCGCTGATCTCAGCCCTTCGGTAAGGCCAGGAGCTCGCGCAGCGTAGGCAAAGTGTTGACATTTTCCAGATGGTCCCTACAGTGATGTGTCATGACCGTCGCCCCGGCAGCTCCATCCCCTCCCCCGGACCATGAACAGTGGCAGCGCCTCGCGGCGGATGTCCTGCGCAGGTCGGGGAGTGACCTCTCCGGCTCGGAAGCGGAGAGCGCCCTGTCCACCGCCTTGGAGGACGGGCTGCGCGTCCAGCCCCTGTACACCGCGTACGACACCGCGCCCGACGCCGGCCTTCCCGGTTTCGCGCCCTACGTCCGGGGCGGCCGCGCCGAGGGTGCCACCCTCGGCGGCTGGGACGTACGGCAGAGGCACACGACCGCCGACCCCGCCACGGTCCTCACCGACCTGGAGAACGGCGTGACCTCGCTCTGGCTGGTCCTGGGCGACCAGGGCATCCCGGTGTCATCACTGGGCCTGGCCCTCGACGGCGTCCATCTCGACCTCGCCCCCGTCACACTGGACGCCGGGCACGAGGCAGGGCCGGCGGCGGAGGCCTTGCTGCGGCTGTACGACGAACGGGGAGTCGACAGGGCGTCGGTGCGCGGCAACCTGGGAGCCGACCCGCTGGGTCACGAGGCCAGGACCGGGGAGCGCGTGGACTTCGCCCCCGTGGCCGGTCTCGCCCGGCGGTGCGCCGACGCGTATCCGGGGCTGCGGTCGTCGACCGTGGACGCACTGCCGTACCACGAGGCCGGCGGCTCGGCCGCCCAGGAGCTGGGGTGTTCGCTGGCGACCGGGGTCGCCACCCTGCGCGAGCTGACCACGGCCGGGCTGAGCGTCGAACAGGCCGTCGCGCAGCTGGAGTTCCGGTACGCGGCCACTGCGGACCAGTTCCTGACGATCGCCAAACTGCGGGCCGCGCGACGGCTGTGGGCGCGGGTGGCCGAGGTGTGCGGGGCGCCGGGCCGGCAGGTCCAGCATGTCGTCACCTCGCCGGTCATGATGTCGCGCCGTGATCCCTGGGTGAACATGCTGCGCACGACGGTCGCGACGCTGGCCGGGGGCGTGGGCGGCGCCGACGCCGTCACCGTGCTGCCCTTCGACCACGCACTCGGACTGCCGGACCCGTTCGCCCGCCGGATCGCTCGCAATACGTCGACGGTCCTGGTGGAGGAATCCCATCTGGCCAGGGTGATCGACCCGGCGGGCGGCTCCTGGTACGTGGAGCGGCTCACGGACGAACTCGCCCACGCGGGCTGGGAGTTCTTCCGTTGGATCGAAGGGGCCGGAGGGCAGGCGGCCGCTCTGAGGTCGGGGCGGCTCGGCCAGGCCCTCTCGGACACCTGGGCGGTGCGCTCCGCGAAGCTCGCCGAGCGGCACGAACCCATCACCGGGGTCAGCGAGTTCCCGAACCTCGCCGAGCCTCTCGTGGGGCGCGAGCCGGCTCCCGAGCCACCTTCCGGCGGGCTGCCGCGCGTGCGGCGTGACGACGCGTTCGAGGCTCTGCGCGCCCGCTCGGATCAGCATCTCGCGACGACCGGCTCCAGGCCACGGATCTTCCTCGCCGCCATCGGGCCCGCCTCCGCCCACACGGCTCGTCTCTCCTTCGCCTCGAACCTGTTCCAGGCGGGTGGCATCGAGCCCGTCAGCGTGGGTTCGTACGAGGACAGCGGCGCCACCGAGGCCTGTCTGTGTGCGAGTGACGCACTGTACGAGGAACAGGCCGCGTCGCTCGCGGAGAGCCTGAAGTCCGCCGGTGCGGAGCATGTGTTCCTCGCAGGCCGTTCAGGGCCCTACCCGGGTGTCGACGCATCCGTGTTCACAGGCTGCGACGTGGTCGCCGTACTCTCCACCACCCTCGATCGCATGGGAGTGTCCTGATGACGACGACAGGAATCCCCGACTTCTCGGAAGTTTGTCTGGGGACCCCGAAGGTCGAAGGCAGTAACGACGAGTGGCGCAGCGCCGCACAGAAGGCTGCCGACGGTGGTGAGTTGCTCTGGGAGACTCCGGAGGGTATCGAGGTCAAGCCGCTGTATACGGGGCGGGATGTGGAGGGGCTGGATTTCCTGGGGACGTATCCGGGGATCGCTCCGTATGTGCGTGGCCCGTATCCGACGATGTATGTGAATCAGCCGTGGACGATCCGGCAGTATGCGGGGTTTTCGACGGCGGAGGAGTCGAACGCGTTCTACCGGCGTAATCTCGCGGCCGGTCAGAAGGGTTTGTCGATCGCGTTCGACCTGCCCACGCACCGAGGGTACGACAGTGACCACCCCAGGGTGACCGGTGATGTCGGGATGGCGGGCGTGGCGATCGACTCGATCTACGACATGCGCCAGTTGTTCGACGGGATTCCGCTGGACCGGATGTCGGTGTCGATGACGATGAACGGTGCGGTGCTGCCGGTCCTGGCCCTGTACATCGTGGCCGCCGAGGAGCAGGGTGTGCCGGCCGAGAAGCTGGCCGGGACCATCCAGAACGACATCCTCAAGGAGTTCATGGTCCGCAACACCTATATCTATCCGCCAGGCCCGTCGATGCGGATCATCTCGGACATCTTCGCGTTCACCTCGCAGAAGATGCCCCGCTACAACTCCATCTCGATCTCCGGCTACCACATCCAGGAGGCCGGTGCGACGGCTGATCTGGAGCTCGCCTACACCCTGGCGGACGGGGTGGAGTACCTACGGGCGGGGCAGGCGGCGGGACTGGACGTCGACGCGTTCGCACCACGGCTGTCGTTCTTCTGGGCGATCGGTATGAACTTCTTCATGGAGATCGCGAAGCTGCGGGCGGCCCGGTTGCTGTGGGCGCGGCTGGTGCGGGAGTTCGGTCCGAAGAATCCCAAGTCGCTGTCGTTGCGTACGCATTCGCAGACCTCGGGGTGGTCGTTGACCGCGCAGGACGTGTTCAACAATGTGACCCGTACCTGTGTGGAGGCGATGGCGGCGACGCAGGGGCATACGCAGTCGCTGCACACCAATGCCCTGGACGAGGCGCTCGCCCTGCCCACCGACTTCTCCGCGCGTATTGCCCGCAACACGCAGCTGTTGCTGCAGCAGGAGTCGGGCACGACCCGGGTCATCGACCCCTGGGGTGGCAGCGCCTATGTCGAGAAGCTGACACACGATCTGGCGGAGCGGGCCTGGCAGCACATCGAGGAGGTCGAGGCAGCCGGCGGCATGGCCAAGGCCATCGACGCGGGCATCCCCAAGCTCCGCATCGAGGAAGCAGCGGCCCGCACCCAAGCCCGCATCGACGCCGGACGCCAGCCCGTCATCGGCGTCAACAAATACCGCGTCGAGACCGACGAGAAGATCGACGTACTCAAAGTCGACAACACCTCCGTCCGCACCCAGCAGATCGAAAAACTTGACCGGCTGCGCGCAGGGCGCGACGAAACAGCCTGCCAGGACGCACTCCACGCGCTGACCCGCGCCGCGAAGGGCACAGGCAACCTGCTGGCACTCGCGGTGGACGCGGCCCGGGCGATGGCCACGGTCGGTGAGATCTCCGACGCGCTGGAGAAGGTGTACGGCAGGCACGCGGGCCAGATCCGTACGATCTCCGGCGTCTACCGCAAAGAGGCAGGAGAGTCCCCCTCCGTGGACCGCACCCGCACACTCGTCGACGACTTCGAGGAAGCCGAAGGCCGCCGCCCACGCATCCTCGTCGCCAAGATGGGCCAGGACGGCCACGACCGCGGCCAGAAAGTCATCGCCACCGCCTTCGCCGACCTCGGCTTCGACGTCGACGTCGGCCCCCTCTTCCAGACACCGGGCGAAGTCGCCCGCCAAGCCGTCGAAGCAGACGTCCACATCGTCGGCGTCTCCTCACTCGCCGCCGGCCACCTCACCCTCGTACCCGCCCTACGCGAAGAACTCACCAAGGAAGGCCGCGAGGACATCATGATCGTGGTCGGCGGAGTCATCCCACCCCAGGACGTACCCACCCTCCTCGACATCGGAGCCGCCGCCGTCTTCCCGCCCGGCACCGTGATCCCGGACGCCGCCCACGACCTGGTCGCGCGGCTCGCCTCAGGGCTCGGGCACGGGTAGCTCCCGGGCGTCGGTCCCCAGCGGCCGTCATCCCCGTGCCGTGGGGATGACGGCCTTCACAGACCGAGGTCAGCTCTTGGGCGTGACCTCGCCGGTGAGCTGGATGTCCCGGGACGACGAACCGACCGAGGTGGTCTGCTCGCCTGGAGCCGTGGTCCAGCCGTCCTCCCAGTGCTGGAAGCTCCGTGCGTCCAAGGACGTGGTGACCGTCCTGGTCTCACCCGCCTTCAGCTCCGTCCGCTCGAACCCACGCAGGGACAGCGGCGGTTCGCCCGCGCTGTCGGGCTGCGTCACGTACACCTGGGAGACCTCGGCGCCGTCTCGGTCGCCCGAGTTGGTCACGTCGTAGGACGCGGCGACGTTCCCGTCGGCGTCGGGGGCCTTGACGTCGAGGCCGGAGCTTGCTCTGGATGCCGTCGATGTCGGTGGCACCGATCTGCCCGGCGAGATAGGGGTCCTCGCCGAAGGACTCGAAGGCACGGCCCCAACGCGGGTCGCGGACGATGTTGACCGTGGGTCCGAGTTCGACGTTGGCGCCCTTGTCCGCCTGCTCGGCGCAGAGCACCTCGCCGTACTCCTTCATCAGACCGGTGTCCCAGCTCGCGGCCCCCGAGACCGGGGATGCAAGCTGCATGACTCCCCTGAGGTGGCCGCCGACGCCCGCAGGGCCGTCGCGGAGGTGCAGGGGTGGGATGCCGAGCCTGTCGTTGCCGTCGACACAGCCGACGTAACCGCACGACTCCCCGCCGTGGACCATGTTGAGCTACTCCGCCTCCGTCTCCACTCCGTCCTTCTCGACGGTCCAGATGAGGATCGGGGCCGCCGGCCAAGCCGGCGGACCACGGACCACGGGAAAGAGGTGAGGGGGATCAGGAACGGTCGGCGCTGAGGGCGGACACCACTTCCGACCGGCAGTGGTTGCCCACCACCGCGCTGCGCAGTGTGCCAAGTCGTTCGACCTCGACCTCGACCGTGTCACCCGGCTGCAGCAGACGAGGAGGCTTACGGGCGTACCCGACGCCCGACGGCGTCCCGGTCGCGAGGAGGTCACCGGGTCGCAGGGTCAGGGTGTGGGAGATGTGTGACAGCGTCTCCCCGACCGGGTAGATCAGCTGATCGGTGGAACCGTCCTGCATGGTCTCGCCGTTGACACGGGTCCGCAGCCGCAGGCCGTCCCTGAGGTCTCCGACCTCGGTGGCGGGAACCATCGGACCGAGGGGTCCCGACCGGTCTCCGTTCTTGCCCAGGATCCACTGGGAGGTCAGCTTCTGCGCCCTGCGGGAGGTCAGGTCGTTGAATGTGGAGTAACCGATGACCGCGGCCAGCGCCTCCTCGGGCGAGGCGTCGACGAGCGGCGCTCCGACCCAGGCGACGACCTCGCCCTCCCAGTCAAGCCCCTCCTCGTTGGACGGTACGGGGACCTCGGCCCCGTCCACGGTGAGGGACTGGGTCCACCGGGCGAAGAGCGTGGGATACGGCGGCAGTTCCTGGTCGCGGTAGCTGCCCTCCGCCGCGTGCTGCGAATAGTTGAGCCCGATGCAGATGACGCGCGCCTCGGGAAGAACCGGGGGAACCTGCTCGACCGAGGCGGTGGCGAGTGTCGGCCCGGTGGGCGGCTTGGAGAGGTACCCCGCCGGGTCGGCCCAGAAGTCCCCCAGCGGAGCGATGACGGTGACTTCATCGCCCCGCTCGGCCAGGGAGGCGACCTCCACACCTGAGCCGATGTGCGGTTGCCTGACGCCCACTATTCTCACTTGATCTTCCTTTCGGTATCCGGGGCTCGGCCCCAGGACATATCGGGTGCACTGTGGCGGCGGACGACCTGCCGGTGGCCACAGGGGTACGGTCCGGGCGGTCAGTCGGCGCCGTCCGCACGCGAGCCCGTGTGGTCGTGGTCCAGGTGGTGCTGCATCAGCAGGTCCGCGCCGAAGTCGTTGGAGGGATCCCGCCAGACGCTGTGCACGTGGTTGGCGTCGTCCTCGGCGTTGTCGAACTCCACGAGCGTGACCGGGCCCTGGATACGGAAGTAGTGCGGCACGTCGACGGACCTGCCACCGGCCCAGGCGAAGCGCAGCTCGTCGACGCCGCCGGCGGCCGCGATGCGGTCCATCTCGAAGCCGACAAGGCCCGGCCGAGCACGCTCGACGAACCGGGCGAGCAGCTCGTCGAAGCGCCCGCGCTGGGTGGTGGAGAGATCGCCGACCCGGATGCCACGGGGATGGGCACGGAAGTAGGCCAGGGCCTTGCGGTCCTCGTCGGTGATCATCGCGTCGCGGCGGCCGACACCGTGGTAGGCGGGGTATTCGACCTCGCCGATGGCCTCGACCGTGCGGGTGACGAAGTCGGCCGGCGGCTTGTGGTGGATGATCGCCTCCTTCTGCTGGGGCCCGGCAAGGCTGTACAGCAGGTCGAAGGCCGTGTCCTCCTCCTCCCCCAGGATCCGGAACGGGCCGTGGCGGGCCGGCTCGGCACCGAGCAGGAAGGGGGTGGCGCTGATCAGGTCGCCGTCGACGACGGTGACGTTGATCGACAGGTGGTGGCCGACCAGCCTCCAGCCCCAGGTGGTGTCCGGCTGCGGCTGGCCGAAGAAGGTGAGGAAGTAGCCGCGCGCGTCGCGCAGGGTGGCCGCGACATGGCCGAACACGGGCAGATTGAGTTCGCGGAGCACATGCTCGTTGGACATCACCTGGACCACACGGGCGTACGCCGGGAGCGACATCGACTCGGCGATCAGCCGGTGCGCCAGTACCTCCTGGCGCCGGTCGAGCTCCCCGAGCGGCAGGCCGTGCCGACCGGACTCGGGCAGGAAGTTCCAGTGTGTACGCCCGGGGTCCGAGTGCGGCAGCAGCACCCGTGCGCGCTGGTCGGCGTCGAGGCCGTCGAACAGCCCCATCGCCGCGAACGTGACCGCTGTCGCGTCGAACGACCCGTCAGGACGCGGCCGGTGTGCCTTCGGAAGCTCACCGTCGGAGTGCTGGTGTGGTGTCGTCGTCATGGCGTTCCCTGCCTTTCTTCATGGTGGGTCTCTGTGCGGGGTGGTTCCGGCTCGTGCCCGGCGCCAGGACACCGGGTGGTCCTGTTCACGCGTGGGCCGCGTCGTAGCGGTAGGGGCCGAGGCACATGAACAGGCCGGCGCAGATCACACATACGACGGCCAGTGTGAGCATCGCCGGAGTGTAGGAGCCGAAGCTCTCCCGGCTCGCGCTCACCGCGGACGAGGCGATCGCCCCGCCGATCTGGAACGCCGAGAACGCGATGCCGTAGATCTTGCCGTAAGCCATACGTCCGAAATGCCGGGGGACGAGATAGCTGAGGACGTCGAACTCCGAGCCGATCAGCAGTCCGGCCAGCGCCGCGGCGATGAGTCCCGTCACCACGTTCGGTCCCGCGGCGAACAGCAGCACCGCGATGAGTCCGCCGGCGAGGTTGCAGGACATGACCACCGCAGCCTTGAAACGGTCGAGCAGCCAGCCGGTCACGACCCTGGCCACGATGAGCGCGAGCCCGAGAGCGACCGGCAGCAGATTGGCCACGTTCTCGTCGACGCCGGCGTCGAGCAGCAGGGGAATCTGATAGACGGTGATGGACGAGCCGACAAGGCCGAGCAGGAGGAACGCGCCCAGGATGAGCCAGAACGGCCGCCTCCTGGCGGAGACCTTCAGGGTGTCGCCACCCGTCCGGACATCCGTGGTGCGCGGGGTCGGTTCGGTGATGAGGAAGTAGGCGACCGGGAAGGCGATGAGCGCCACCGCGCCGAGCCCGAGGAAGGCCACCCGCCAGCCGAACGCCCCGATCAGCCACGCGGTGAGGATGGGGACGAGCACCGTGCCGATTCCTATGCCGGAGTTGGCGATCCCCAGGGCGAACCCGAGCTTGCGCTCGAACCAGCCGGCCGTGAGCCGGAGGTAGGAGACCGGCCAGAGCCCCAGGCCGCAGAGCGGGATGAGGGCCCAGGCCAGGTAGAACACGGACAGGTTGTCGGGCAGGAAGTACATCGACATCAGGGAGAGCCCGAAGACCGGGGAGCTCCACAGGATGAGGCGGCGTCCGCCCAACCGGTCGACGAGGTACCCCTGCAGGGGCGAGATGATCATGACCGTGATGCTGAGGAGGGAAGCGCCCAGACCGATGGCGGAGACACTCCAGCCGAACTCCCGGTGGAGCGGGGTGATGAACACACCGAACGACATGACCGCGAGCACGCTGGGGCCGACCGTGAGCCCCAGTGCGGACGCCATGGCCGTACGCCACCCTGTCGTTGCGTCACCGGTGCCGGTGGGTTCTTCGCTTTCCTGGATGAGCGTTGCGGACTTGTCCATGGTCATGCGGAATCCTCCTTGATTCCCCTTCACCCGGCAGTGGGAACCCTGGGGCTCGGCGGGTCGGGCGATCCGCGGGCCCCTCGTCGATCAGTCTTCTTGCGCCGCCGGCTGAAGCTTCCGGCGCAGCTGTGACACGAAGTGGGGGATGTCCGCGTGCTCACCGGCCGCGAACACGTAGAAGTCCGGACGGGCGAGGAACGCCTCGCATCCGTGCTCGGTGAACCAGCGCTCGTAGTCGCCGCGGCTGTCCTGGGCGGGGCCCTCACCCGACAGGTCGGCGACCGCGCCACCCAGTTCCTCGAACCAGGTCAGGTCGTCGTCGCTCAGAAGTGCGGCTGGGTCTCCCGTGCGGCTGATCAGCTGCCAGCCGCCGCCGACGATGTCGTCGAACAGTCCCAGCCTGTCGTCGAGACGGACCTGGCCCTGCGGTGCGAGCCGTCCGTCGGCCCCGTCGCTCGGGACCGTCAGCGAGGGTTCGCCAAGCCGGGGGTGCGGGGGCTCCTGCGCGGCGGCGTCGGGTTCGCGCAGCCGCTTCTTCATCTCCACGTCACGGGCGGCTGCCCGGACCAGGTCGAGTTCGCAGATGACACGGCCGGCGGCCACCGCCTCGTCGATGATCTCCCGGACGTGACCTGCGCGTTCAGGTCCGTAGGTGTCGAGCACATCCGGTGTCCCCGACCCCTGGTGCACCATGGCGAGCCGCCAGGTGAGTGCCCGGGCGTCCCGCAGTCCCGAGCACAGTCCCTGGCCGAGGAACGGGGGCATGAGGTGGGCGGCGTCACCCGCGAGGAACACGTTCCCCTCGCGCCAACTGTGCGCCCATCGCCCGCGGAACGTGTAGACGGCGTGCCGCTCCAGTTCGGCGTTCTCCGGTGTCACGCCCCAGGGGGCCATGAGGTGCCACGCCGTGCTGTCCATGCCGAGTTCCTCGACGGTCATGTCCGCGCGGCGCATGAACTCGAACCGTCGTCGTCCCGGGCCGCTGTTGACCGCGGTGGCCGGCTGTTCCGGGTCGCAGTACTGCATGACGAAGGCGCTCCAGTCCTCCTCCTCGAGCGGCCGGTAGTCCACCACCAGCCAGTCGGCCTGGAACCCTGAATCACCGACGTCGATGCCGAGCCGGGAGCGCACGGCGCTGTTGGCTCCGTCGGCGCCGATGAGCCACCGCGAGCGGAGCTCGGCGGTCTGATCCGGGTGTTCGGTGCGAGCCACCAGGCTGGAGACACCCTCCTGGTCCTGGGTGAAGCTCTGCAGGGTCCAGCCGCGGTGGACCTCCACGCCCGGTGTCGCGACCGCGAGGCCTTCGAGGGCTGCCTCGAGGTCGGGCTGGTAGAAGCCGTTGGTGTTGGCCCAGCCCGACTCGGCGGGCCTGTTCCAGTCGATGGCCTGCAGGAGTTCGCCCTCGCCGTTGCGGAACTCGTATCCGCCCCGTTCGCCCTGGGAGGGCTCGAACAGTTCTGCGTGCGTGTCCATGAGCCCAGCGGCCTGGAGTATGCGCAGGGACTCGTGGTCGATGGTGCAGGCCCGAGGCAGCGGATACCGGTCGGGCCACCGCTCGACCACGTCCACCCGCAGACCGGCCTGGCCGAGGAAGATCGCCGTCAGCAGGCCGACGGGGCCACCGCCGACGACCACGCAGTCGACCTCGGGCCTGAGGGCGGCGGAGGTGTTCGGCTCTGGTTGCTGGGGGCTGTCGGTCACGTCGTGTGCTCCGGTTGTTTCGGGGTGGTGGTACGTGCCCGGCCGGCGTCGTCCTGGGGAAGGACGACGCACTTGGCATGCGGTGAGACCGCCTGTGCCTGCCAGGCCGACGGCAGTTCCTCGAGCGGGAAGGTCCGGACCGGGACCCGCAGTTCGCCTTCGGCGAGGGCGGTCCACAGCCACGTCAATGCGGCGTGCTTGTCCCGCAAGGGGGTGTGCAGGCCGGCGAAGCCGGACAGGGTGAGCTGCTTTCCGCGGAGCAGCCCGGCCGGGACCTGCGCCGTCGTACCCGCGGGGTTGCCGATGTTGACCACCCGTGCCCGCGGTGCGCACACCCGCAGCGCCGCTTCCAGCGGTATCCCGTACAGGCCGTCGAGGACGACGTCCACCGGTCCCGCCGCGTCGAGGAGCCGCGCCGCGAGTTCCTCGCCGCCCTCATCGGCGCGCAGAGCGACGGCCGTGTCCGCCCCGAGGGCCGCCAGGCTCTCCAGTGCCACCCGGTCGCGGGCGACCGCGATGACGCGGCCGGCGCCGCTGCGGTGCGCCACCTGGATGGCGAGCCGGCCGACCGCTCCGGTGGCTCCCAGGACGAGAACCGTCTCGCCGGGGCGCAGGCCGGCGTCCTCGACCAGTGGCATGTAGGCCGCCGTACCGGAGTTGCCCACGGCTGCGGCGAGCACCGGGTCGAGGCCGGCAGGCAGCGGCAGCAGGTCCTCGTCCTTGATGAGTGCCTGGGTGGCGAAGGTGCCGGGGGTGGCCGGCGCTGCGTGGCACTCGCCGTAGACCCAGGAACCGGGCGGGTGGCGGTCGGAGTCGAGCACCACGCCCACGCATTCGCTGCCGGGGACGTACGGGGATTCATGGCGTGCCGAATGGAACGTCCCGGACGCGATGACCAGGTCCAGCGGGTTCAGCGGCGCCGCGACCACGGCCACCCGTGTGGTGTCGGCCGTCCGCTGCGGCAGGACGACGCTGCCCAGTCGCGGTTCACTGCCAGGGGCATCGACGATCGCCGCCGGGGTCCTGGTTTCCTGCGGGTGTGTGCTGGCCACCGTTCAACCTCGTTTCTCGGCCCTTGTCTCAGCGCGCCTGGTCGTTCTTCTTGAGCGGGGCGGGAGCGAAGCGGTCCAGTGTGGTGATGCCGTCGAACTTGTGCGGCTGGGTTCCGGCCATGAGCCGTCCGTAGTTCTCGGAGAGCGCTTCGAGGTTGAGGGCACCGTGCAGGGTGATGACACGGGCGTCGCGCCATGCCCGCTGGATGGGTTCGCTCTCCATGATCGCGGTGGAGCCGGAGTTCCTCTGGAGCAACTCGATCGCCTCGGCACACCATTTGGCGGCGTAGGCCGTCTCGACGAGCACCCGGGCACTGAAATTCTGCAGATACTCCGGATCCGCCGGAGTACCCGCCGCGGCGAGCTCACCGAGCCGGTCCGACTCGTCGGCGTTTGCCTGGGTCATCAGGGTCGCCGACTGGATCCTGGAGTGGACCTCGGCCAGCATCAGGTGCGTGAGCGGCGCTTCCAGCTGGTTCTTGTACGTGGTGCCCCGGAGCGGCCGGCCTGCGGAGCGCTCCAGGAAGCGGTCGAGGGCGCCCTGCGCGAGACCGATGGACATGCCCGCCATCAGGCTGAACGACCAGCCGAGCGATGGTGCCTTCCAGATGGATCCCTTGAGGCCGCTCTCCAGCTTCTGGCCGGTGACATCGCGGAAGTCGACGCCGCGGTGGTCCGGCACGAAGAGTGCGTCGCGCACGAGTGTGCTGGACACACTGCCCGTGCCACGCATGCCGGCGACGTGCCAGTCATCGAGGAACCTGAGTTCGTCGCGCGGCACCTGAACGCCCACCAGGTACGGGCCTTCACCGTCGTCGGCGATACAGCCGAGGTTGGTGAAGGGCGCCCAGAGCGAGTCACTTCCGAAGGTCCAGGGGCCACCGGAGATGGTCCAGCCGCCCTCCACCCGCCGCGCACGTCCCCGGGAAGCCGGGAAGTGGCTCGACGCGGCCACACGCGGACCGACCCATTCGGGGCCGTAGACCTCTTCGACGACACGGGCGCCCGACCCGGCGGGGATCCAGTTCGTCGAGGCTCCCACCCACACGGTCCAGGCGGCGGAGCCGTCCCATTTGGCGACCTCCGAGACCACGTCCAGCTGCTGCCGGACGGAGAGCTCGTCGCCGCCGAACTCGGCGGGGCTGCCGATGTTGAAGGCGCCCGTGGCATCCAGGTCGGCGATGGTCTCGTCCGAGAGCCGGCCTGCGCGCTCCGCCTCCAGCGCGCGCTCCCGCAGCGTGGGCCCGAGGGCGCGCACCTTCCCCAGGATCTCGGCGAGCCTCTCGGACGGATGAAGGGTTCCAGTCATCGGAATATCTCCTGTTGCGTTCATGCGGATCGAGGGGACGGCTGGTCAGATGCTGGCCAGGCGCCGGAACCTGCTTCCGTGGAAGACGAGCGGGGAAGTGTCCTGGGCGACGCTGAGTCCGTCGATGCGGAGCAGCACGATGTCGTGGTCCCCGCACGTGACCTCCTCACTGACCGCGCAGTCGAGCCACAGCGTGGCGTCCTCCACGAAGACGCTGCCGTCCTCGGAGGCGAACCAGTCCACTCCGGCGAAACGGTCACCCGTTCTGCTCGCCAGCCGTGCGCACACCTCGTCCTGGCCCTCGGCCAGCACGCTCAGTCCCAGTCGGGGCCGTTCCCGCAGCTTCGGCCATGTCGTCGAGGTGTGCTGTATGCATACCGACACCAGAGGGGGCTGCATCGATACGGAGGTGAAGGAACTCGCCGCTATGCCCACCGGCTCGCCGTCGACCCGGGCGCAGAGGGCGGTCACTCCGGATGGAAAACATCCGAACGCCCGCCGCAGCTGATCCGTGGCCGTCACTGGCTCGATGTCTCTCACTGCAACCTCCAATTTTCGGTCTGCTCCCGGCTCGTCCCGGCCGGGGCAGACGTACGTGCTCAGGTGTTGTCCGACGTGGCACGGCGCCGGGTCGGGCGTGTTCTTCACTGCGGACAGGGACTGCGGCGGCCAGGGCTACGGCGTACTGTCCAGCCAGTCGCGGATGGCGTCGCCGTCCGCGTCGAGGACGGGCGGGGGGCGATGGTCGACCCGGGTCGTCTCGGTCTCCGCGCCGGTGGTGTCCACGGCGAAGGTGCGGAGCGCCGAGCCGGGCAGGGTGATCTTCCCCAGGCTCTGGTGCTCGACATCGACGAGAAGCCGCTGCGAGCGGGTCTGCTCCCACGCGTAGACGTCGTCGAGCGTCCGAACCCGGCCGGCGGGGATACCGGCTGCGGCGAGCCGCTCCAGGAGCTCCCCGCGCTCGTAATCGGCGAACACGCCTTCGAGCAGCTCGGTGAGGCTGTCCCGATGTGCGACCCGGCCGGCGTTCGTCGCATAGAGGGCGTCGTCCGCTTCGATGGCGAACGCCGCGCAGAGCCGACCCCACATGGCGTCGTTGCCGCAGGCGATCTGCACACTGCCGTCCGCGCAGCGGAACAGTCCGTAAGGGGCGATGGCGGGGTGGTGGTTGCCCTGTGCGGAACCGACCTCACCGGCCACGGTCCAGCGGGTCCCCTGGAACGCGTGCGCCCCGACGACGGAGGCGAGAAGCGATGTGCGGACGATCTGCCCCCGACCGGTGCGGTCCCGTTCGCGCAGTGCCGCCAGCACGCCGAACGCACCGTTCATCCCGGCCAGCAGATCGGCGATGGGCACACCGACCCGCTGAGGGTGCGCCGCGTCCGCCCCGGTCAGGGACATCAGCCCGGCCTCGCCCTGAGCGATCTGGTCATACCCGGCGCGGCCGGCCTCAGGACCGTCGTGCCCGAAGCCGCTGATGGACAGCACCACCAGGTGCGGGTTGAGCTCCATCAGCCGTGCCGCCCCGAAGCCGAGCCGCTGCAGTGCGCCCGGCTTGTAGTTCTCCAGCAGGACGTCCGCCCGCCGGATGAGCCGGGCCAGCGACTCCGCGCCCTCCTCGCTCTTGAGGTCGAGCGCGATCGACTCCTTGTTGCGGTTGCAGGACAGGAAGTACGTCGCCACCGAGGTGCCGTCGTCGGCGGGGACGAACGGCGGCCCCCAGGACCGGGTGTCGTCCCCGGTGGGACTCTCCACCTTGATGACGCGGGCGCCCAGGTCCGCGAACATCATCGCGGCCTGTGGTCCCGCGAGTGCGCGGGTGAGGTCGACGACCAGCAGACCGTCCAGGGAACCGGTCATGACCGGGCCTCCGATGCGCCCGTCGCCCGGCCGGCCTGGTTCGGCCGGATCACCAGCATGCTCGCGGGCAGGTTCGTGGGGTTCTCGACGCCGCGCAGGGTCCCCTCCGTGAGCCTCGCCGAGTCGAGAGTGTTCAGCGTATGCGCGCTCCCGTCCTCGTCTGTGAGGACCAGGGTGCCGGACAGCACGACGTACAGCGTCTCGGCCGGGACGGGTGACAGGTCGGCCCGGCCGCCGGGCAGATAGTGCGACAGGGCCACCGTCACCGCGCCCTCGTAGCGCTCGCCTCCGAAGAGATGAACCGGTCCGACGCCGTCGTGGCCGACGGGCTGGAAGCGTTCGGCCTGTGTGAGCTCGGCGATTTCTATGGGCATGATCGTGGCACTCGATTCTTGCTGGGCGACGACTGGACGCTCGCGGCGGCCGATGCCGGTGTCGGGACGCGGACACGCTGCCGAGCGGAGCGTCGGAGCGGGCGTCGGAGGGCAGGAAGGCGGTCGCTGTCGCGGTCCTTCACGGTGCTGCCATCGCTGGGCCGTCATGGTCGGCGGAAGCGGTAGCGGCGATGGCCACCGTAAGAGGACACCCAGAAAGTGTCAACATTTTGACCCGATGGCTTGGTCTATTTTCTGACAAGACCCCAGCAGGACACCGGCGGGCCTTGGAAGCCGCAACTGAGTTGACCGTGCACTTCCCCTGTTGATCGAGCCATGAATGAACTCAACATGGCGCAAAGTGTTGACACCATTGCCATGGCTCCCAATGATGGTGCCCACGTCGGCCCCGTCCCGTCGGCTTCAGGCCGCCGTCAGGAGGGACGGGAGCCGACCTCGACGCCGGGCCGATGAGCGGCGCCCCAAGGCGTCGCGCTTCCGGGCCGCAGACCTGACTTACCCGGCGCCGCGGGCGAGCCGCTGACGGCGTGACGACGCGATCGACGATGGCGTCCACCGTTGGCAGGATCCTGCCCTTTTGGGACGACAAGGACGAGGAGTGCCATCATGATTGAACACGACAAAGCCGCCATCATCGAGGTTCTGAATCTCTACGGCTTCGCGCTGGACGCGCACCAATGGGACCTGTTCGACCGTGTCTTCACGGACGATGTGACGGCAGAATTCGGACCGGCCGGCTCCGCATGGCTGGGCCTTGCCAACTTCAAGCGCTCCTTCGCCGAGTTCCACGAGTCCCTGGACAGCCATCAGCACACGATGATGGGCCACCTGGTACATGTCGACGGCGACAAGGCCCACGCGTTCAGCTACGGAAACTGGCTTCTGGTGCGCGACGCCGCCGAGGGCGGCCCCACATGGCAGGGAACCGGCTGGTACGACGACGAACTCGTCCGGACCGATCAGGGGTGGCGTATCCGGCACCGGGTGTGCCGGCTGATGTCCTGGTCGGGTAACCCCTCGGTGCCCGAGCCGAACGCCGAGCACCACCCCGACATGAAGACGAATGTACTGCGCGAGCACTGCGAGGCGGGCAGGGTGGCGTTCCTGCAGGCGATCGCGAAGAGCTGAGCGCCGCACCGCGTATCCACTCCACGACGCGCATTGCCGTGCGTAGGTCGTGCCCGGCAGCCGGTCGCGCGGACGAGGCACTCGCGCGCACGACCAGCTGCCGGGTTCCGGCGGCCGCGCACACGAAAGCCAGCAGAGGGCGATGAAAGCCATGACGACGAACATCAGGACGCGTGCCGACCGGCCCCGGGCGCAGGAGGTCATCGGCCGCCTCCGGGAGTTGCGGCCCTGGTTGCGCGAGCAGCAGCCGGTCGCCGAGCAGCAGCGCCGCATTCCGCAGGAGAGCATCGGGCGCCTCGACGCGGCCGGCGTCTTCGGCCTGACCACGCCGAAGCGGTACGGCGGCGCGGACTACACGACGCGGGAACTGCATGACATCTATCGGGAGCTCGGGTCGGGATGCGGGGCGTCGGCCTGGGTGGTGTGGGCGGCCGCGGGGGGAAATCTGTGGAGTTTCTCCTTCCCCGAGGACGTCGTCGCGCCGGTGTACGAGTCGCCCTGGGTGGGGAACCGCACCTTCGCGGTGGGAGGCACGAGCCGGCGCATGTCCGGGACCGCCCGCAAGGTCGACGGGGGCTGGATGATCAAGGGTGCGTGGCCCTTCGCCACGGGCAGCGTCTACGCCTCCCACGGCTATCTCTCGGTCTTCTACGACGAGGCCGACGACGCCAAGGTCGGCATGGCCCTCGTGGCCAAGGAATCGCTGGTCGCCGGACACGACTGGGACCCGATGGGGATGGCCGCCACCGGCAGCCAGACCGTCTCGACGAACGGTGAGCTCTTCGTCCCCAACGAGCGCTTCAGCACTCCTGAGCGGCTCGCCGTACGGGTGGCCGAGCTCACCGAGCAGGGCCTGGGACCCCGGCGCGGCGGCCTCGCCAGGTCGCTCGTGACGGGTACGGGGGCCGCCCTCGGTATGGCCGACCACGCCATGGAGCTGTTTCTCGGCACGGTGGGCAAGCGCAGCATTCCCTACTCGCCCTACACCCGCCAGGTCGACGCCCCCCTCACTCATCTCACCGTCGGCCGTGCCCATTCCCTGATGCGGGCGGCGGGCCTGGTGGCCGACGCGGCGGTGGCCGAGCTCGACCGGTGCGAGCTCGACGGCCGCGACCCCTCCGAGCGTGAGGTGGTCCAGTTCCACACCGACGTCGCGTACGTCTGGGATGCGTGCAGCTCGGCGGTCGAGACGCTCTTCCGCGCATCCGGGGCATCGGCGATCGTCAAGCGGATGCCGCTGCAGCTGATCGCACGCAACTGCCGCGCGGGCAGCCTGCACGCGGCACACGGCATCGACACCTGGCTGGAGAACATCGGACGCGCGCTGTGCGGGGTCGAGTCCGCACCACGCCACCGATGAGCTCCGCGGATCTCCACCTGGACTGACACTCGGTTATTGCGTACATTAATAGGCATATCGGATATCATCCGGTCCTCGCGCCCTCCGCTGGCTGTACGCAACCAGCACAGACCATATGAATCCGCATACTTGGGATGGATAGGGCGTCGATGTTTGTGAGGCCGACATGGATTCCTGCACCGGGCACGACGATGACGGCTACGGCGCCCTGACGAACGTCGTGGCCGCTCTCATCGACGACCGTGGCACCGTCAGGCAATGGTCACGCGGTGCGTCGGAATTGCTGGGCAGGTCCGCCGATGAGGTGTGCGGCCTGCCGGTGTCAGGACTGTTCACCGACGCGGGTACGGATGGTGCTCCCCCGACGTGGCCCTCACCCGACGGGACCGCGTCCCTCCGTGACTCCCACGGCCGCGCCGTGGGAGTCCGATACCGGCTCCTGCCCCTTGAGGGCACCTCGCACCGGCTGCTGCTGGCCGTTCCCGCGGACCGGGCCGAGGAGTCGGAGCAGGGCGCCGTGCTGATGCGCGCCCTGCGCGCCCAGAGGCAGGTCGGGGTCATCCTGCGGGACACCGATCTCGCCGTCGTACGGTCCGATTTCGCTTCGCCCGGCCTGACGCCGCCCCCGTTGGGGAGCACCCTGGCGGACGTGATGGAAGCGCCGCAGGCCGCGGCCATCGAGAAGGCGCTGCGTCGTGTGCTGGAGACAGGGGTGCCGTTGGTCGACCACCCCCTCCGAGGCCGCTCCCGGTCCGATCCCGTCCGTGACTACTCGTTCTCCGTGACGGCACTGCGCACCCAGGACCTCCAGGGCCGCACCACAGGCGTCATGGTGCTGCTCACGGATGCCACGGAGCAGTGGCTCGCCGCCCGCCGACTGGAGATGCGGCACCAGGCGGCGGCCCGTATCGGCCGCTCCCTGGACGTACGCCGCACGGCCCAGGACATCGCCGAGGTGCTCGTACCGGACTTCTCGGACCTGGTGTCGGTCGACCTCGCCAACACCGTCCTGGCGGGCGACGAACCCCCCAGGACGTTCGGCGGCGGTGACCTCCATCTCCGCAGGATGGCGGTACGCCCGGCTCGCGACTGGCCCGAGGAACTGCTGCAGCTCGGGGACAGCTTTCCGCAGCTGCCGGATCAGCCCGCGATCCGCAGCCTCCAGGAGGGGCACACGATCCTCCTCGACCGGAAGACGATCGAACGGGCCATCAGCGAAGACCTCCTGGGCGGGCTGGTCATCCCGGAGAACTGCCGCTCCTTGGCCCTGGCACCGCTGTTCGCCCGCGGTCTGGTGCTCGGACTCATCAGCGCCTGGCGCACCCATGACGACAACCACTTCGATCAGCAGGACGCCGCTCTGTTGTCGGAGGTCGCCGCCCACACGGCCCTCAGCATCGACAACGCGCGCCGCTACACCCGTGAGCGCCGTGCCGCCGTCACCTTGCAGCGGCGTCTGCTGCCGGCGGGCACCACGCTCACCCCGGCGGTGGAGGCGGTGGGACGGTATGTGCCGGCCGCCGGCGGGGCGGAGATCGGAGGTGACTGGTTCGATGTGATCCCGCTCCCCTCTCTGCGGGTCGCCATGGTCGTCGGTGATGTGATCGGGCACGGGCTGCACGCGGCGGCCACCATGGGACGGCTGCGTACCGCCGTGCAGACGCTGGCCGACCTCGAACTGCCTCCGGACGAACTGCTCGGCAGGCTGGACGAGTTGGTCGGGCGCCTCGCCGCCGAGGCCGATCCCGCCGAACGCGACGCCGTGGGCGCCACATGCCTGGTGGCGCTCTACGACCCGGTCACGCAACTGTGCACGGTGGCCAGCGCCGGACATCCCCCGCCCATCCTGGCCGGACCGGAGGGCACAGCTCAGCTCCTGCCCGTCCGGCCGGGCCCGCCGCTGGGCGTCGGTGGCCTGCCGTTCGAGACGACCACCGCGCACCTCGCACCGGGCAGCTGGCTGGCCCTCTACAGCGACGGGCTGCTCGGCCGGCCCGCCGACGGTGTCGACGCCGCCGTGGGCCGACTCACCGACCGGGTGGCCGACCTGCATCGTGAGCGGTGCCCTCTGCAGATGGCCGGCCAGATGCTGACGGCCGAGCGCGCGGACCATCCCGCGGACGACGACATGGCCCTGCTGCTCGCGCTGGCCCGCCCCCTGGGGCGTGACGCCATCGCCGAGTGGGAGTTTCCGGCCGATCCCGCCACGGTCTCCGACGCCAGGGCGGCTGTCGCGGACAAGGTCGGCGCATGGGGACTCGCGGATCTCGGCTTCGCCGTCGAGTTGATCGTGAGCGAGCTGATCACCAACGCCGTCCGGTACGCGGGCGGTCCGATCGGACTTCGGCTCATCCACGACGACGTGCTGGTCTGCGAGGTCAGCGACCCCAGCAACACCCAGCCCAGACTGCGCCGGGCTTCCAGCAGTGACGAGGGCGGGCGCGGGTTGTTTCTCGTCGCTCAGCTGAGTGAGCGCTGGGGCAGCAGGTACAGGCAGTCGGGCAAGACCATCTGGGCCGAGCTCGCGTTGCCCAACTGACCACGCCGGGGCCCGACTTCGGCACCGGCTCGCTCCTTCTCTGCCACCGCCCCGGCTGGGCCACGCGGGCGGCAGGCTTCATCTGTGGGCCCGATCAGGAGACATCATGGAGTCACCCCGGCACTCGTACGTCGAGCCGAGGAGCGGCAGCGCGCAGCACCTCTTGCCACCGGACGGGGACGAGCACGGCCTCACCACCCTGCGCTCGGCCGTTGCCTCATCACGTAATCGCTTTCTCGTCGTCAACGCCGTCGCCTGGGCGGCGATCGTCGGTGTCCCGACGCTCGCCGGGATACCCCTGGGCACCGCCGTCGTCGGCCGACTCACCGTCGGCATGCTGCTGTTCGCCGTACTGGGGTGCCTGCTGCTCGGGACCGCGGTCCGTTTCGACCGGAGCCGCGGAGAGACGTACCGGGCATGGAACGGCGGCGGAGACGCGGCATCTCGCTCCGTGCGGGGAGGGGGCAGAGGATGACGGACGGATCCGGTCATGTTCTGGCCGCGCAGTCGTTCGGGGCCATACCCCTGGTGGCGTTTCTCGTGGTCGTCTGCTTCGTGGTGCTCATGTACCTGATGTACGGAGCAGACTCCGACGGCCCGGCCGACGTGTACGTGACCCGGGAGTCCGTCAGGCCGGTGAGCAACGCGCTCGCCCTGGCCGGGGATCACATCTCGGTCGTCACCCTGATGACCACCACGGGCACGGTGACACTCGCCGGTTACGACGGTATGGCCCTGGCGATCAGCACCGTGGGCTCCTTGGGTGTCCTCCTGTTGCTGTCCCAACCTCTGCACAACGTAGGCCGGTTCACCCTCGGGGACACCCTGGGCGCGCGTTTCCCCGGCAAGGCCGCGCGCAGCGCCGGCACCGTGGCGACGCTGTGCTTCTGTCTGCCGCTGACCGTGGTCCAGCTGGTGATCGCGGGTACCGCCGTGTCCTTCCTGATGGGGCCCTCCGAGACCGGCCCGGCGGCGCAGGTCTGCACCGCCCTCATCGGAGTGATCATGATCTGCGCGGCCTCCCTCAGCGGGATGCGCGGCAACAGTGTCCTCCAGACGGTCAAAACGGTCGTTCTGCTCGTCGCCATGGCGGTGCTCGCGGTCCTGGTGATGGACGCGTTCGGCTGGAACGTGAACAAGCTGCTCGACACCGCCGCGCACAACAGCCCCGACCCTTCGCACTACTACGACCCGAGCGCCGCCCGGGGCAACGGGTCCACCGGCGCCCTGTCCCGGTTCTCCATGCTGATCACGACGGTCCTCGGCGCAGCCGTGGGACCCCATCTGCTGATGCGTCTCAACGCCGCCGACCGGGGTGAGTCCGCGCGCCGCACGGTCACCTACGCCATGGGGCCCGTCGCCGTCTTCTGCGGACTGGCGGTACTTCTGGGCTTCGGCGCGACGGCGGTCGTCGGGTCCGACACCATCCGCGCCGCCGATCCGGAGGGTCTCGCTGCTCTTCCGCTTCTCGCCCTGCAACTGGCCGCCGACGGCAGCGCCGGCGGCATGATCATCGCCCTCACCGTGTCCATGTTCTTCCTGACCAGTCTCACGGTCGTGGCGGCGCTGACCCTTTCGTCGGCGGCCTCGCTGGCGCACGACGTATACGCCGGCGGAGTCGGGCGCGACCGGAGAGCGATCAGCGAGATGCGCGCCCTGCGCTGGTCTGCGGTGGCCGTCGGCACACTGGCTGTGCTGCTCGCGGTCGCGCTGCAGGGACAGGAGGTCACCTTCCTCGCGCAGTTCGCCCTCACAACCGCGGCGGCCGCCATCCTGCCCACGCTCGTGTTCGAGCTCTTCTGGTCGGGCTACACGCGGGCGGGCATGCTCTGGAGCATCTACGCAGGGCTCGGCGCCAGTCTGTTGCTGCAGGCGTTCGGCCCCGCCGTGTCGGGCTCTCCCGACTCCGTCCTGCCCGGAGTCGACTTCGCCTGGTTCCCCCTGGAGGCCACCGGTCTCGTGTCCGTACCGGTCGGCTTCCTCGCGGGGTGGGTCGCGAGCCGGATGACGGCGCGGCGGCCGGCGGACCGGGCGGCGTACGAGGAGATGGAAAGGCGAGCCTTGACAGGAAGGGTGGGGGGACTCCACTGATGTGACCGTGACACGCGACTTGATGTACCCTTGAATCATATTCCACCTCGGGGTGTCCGAGCACGGTGTCCGAGCGCCCGGAGGGACATGTGCGAGAGCTGCGCCGACGCCGCCTCGCCACCGGCCCTGCCCCCTCGTTCCCCGCGTCGCCCCGTCCTCGTACGGGCACGACCGGCAGAAAGAGTCACGATGTCCAAGCACGCCCTGCTCCCCGGCACGGGACGCAAGCTGCTGCTGGTCGTTCTCGGCCTGGCGGCCCTGATCACGACGATGCTGTTCGCCTTCGCGCTGCCCTCGCTCAACAGCGGTCCGCACCACGTACCCATAGGCGTCACCGGGTCCGAGCAGTCCGCCCAGGCCCTGCGGGACAACGCACCTGCCGACGCATGGGACGTCCGCACCTACGAGACACCCGCCGCCGTCCGGTCCGCCGTCGAGGACCTGGACGTCGCGGGCGGTCTCGCGATCACCGATGACGGCGTCGACGTCTACACCGCCACCGCCGGTGCCCCGTCCGCGACCGGCGCTCTCACCGCACTCGCGGAGGGCTTCGCCGAGCAGCGGGGCACCCAGGCGTCCGTCGAGGATCTGGTGCCGTTCACCGAGGACGACCCCCGTGGCGGCGGGCTGACGGCCGCGCTCATGCCCATGATCTTCGGAGGGATCTTCCCCGCCCTGATTCTGAGCAGCTTCTTCCCCGGACACCGTGGACTGCGGACCCGCCTCCTGGGAGCTCTGCTGTTCTCCGTGGCGGCGGGCGCGGCCGTGGCCGCCGTCCTCCAGTTCGCCGCCCACTCGGTCGACGGCACCTACGGGGTCACCGCACTCGGTGTCATCCTCGGCATGGCCGCGATGTCCACCACCATCCTGGGGCTGCAGGCACGCTTCGGGATGGCCGGCTTCGCACTGGGCGGCGCCCTCATGATGCTGCTGGGCAACCCGCTCTCGGGCCTGGCCACCGGGCCCCACTGGCTCCCCGACGGCTGGGCCGTCCTCGGGCAGCTGCTTCCCCCTGGCGCCGCCGGCAGCCTCCTGCGTTCCAACGCCTTCTTCGACAGCGCCGGTGCGGCCCTCCCCGCCCTGGTCCTGACGCTCTGGGTCGTCCTCGGCGCCACGCTCGCGCTCGCCGCCGATCGGCGCGGAAGGCGTTCCGCCCTCCCCCGCCCGGAGTCGGCCACGCCCGCCACGGACACGTCACAGGCGGCGGACCCGCACCTGGTGCAGGCCGACGCACGGCCTTGATGCACCTCCTCGCTCTCAGCGCAGGTGGCGGAGCCGGGCTTCGAGCGTGGATGCGCAGGCCCGGAGTGTGTCGTTGAGTTCGCTTCCGCCTTCTGACTCCGGCCTGCTGACGCTACGTCAGGTCGCTGGGTGCGGTCCCCCGCTCGTCCGTGGCCCCGTCCGCGTCCGGGGGCGGGGCCACGGCTCGCAGGAAGGCCTGGGTGAAGGTCTCGACGGCCTCTTCCCTGGTCGGCATCTCTGCCGCGATGACGTGACTGGTGACCGGGCGCACCAGGAAGTGCAGGAAGATCGGGCCGGTCATCAGCTGCGTGAGCAGCAGTGGCGGCAGATCACGGACACGTCCCGCGGCGGCCTCACCGGCGAGCCACGCTCCGAGACCGGCCAGCAGACGGGGAGTCAGGCTCTGGAAGGCGAGCCGAAGGTTCTCGTCACCGGGGCGGGCGAAGACCTCCGCGAGCAGGGCGGGCAGAACACGCGGCTCGCGTTCCAGCGCGTCGATCATCAGCCGGTGCAGGCTGCGCACCGTGTCCTCCAGGCTGCCGCGCGGCCCGGCCAGGAACGCCTCGACGTCGACCATGGGGGTGTAGCGGTCGAAGACGGCACGCAGCAGTTCGTCACGCCCACCGAAGGTCGCGTAGAGGCTGGGCACGGAGCATCCGGCTGCCGCCGCCACGCGTTCGAAGGTCACCGAGCCCAGTCCGTGCGCGCTGATCTGGGCGCCCGTGGCCTCGATGGCGCGTTCCCTCACCGGCTTCCGTCCGCCCGGTTCGATGCCGGCCGCGCGCAGTGCCTCGTCCAGGGAGTTCCGGGTGCCCCCCAGCCGACGGACCAACGTGCTGCGGGAGATTCCGGCTTCCAGGGCGACGTCCCGCAGGGTCACTTCGGCCACGGGGACGCTCAGCTTCTCCGCCGCGCGCAGGGTGGCCTGGACGATCTCCTGGGGGACTCCGGTATCCGCCGGGCGTTTGGTACTTGACATGTGTGTCAATCTACTATTGATGCGTGGTGCGGGCTACCTAGCGGTGGTTCACCGCTCCAGGGATCCGGTCCGTCCCGAGCGAGGGATCGACGAGGACCCTGGCATGGTGGTCGGGGTCGACCAGGGTGGTGAACGCGCCCGCGACGCCCTCCAGTCCCACCCGGCCGGTGACGAGACCACCGGACGGGCAGGACAGGTCGTACCGATCGCGTCCAGGGCGCGCCAGACCGTCCCACAGCACCGGGACCCGGGCCAGGCCTTCGACGGCGTCGATCTCCGCGTTGTACTCGTCGGGCATGGTGGCCGTGAAGCCGCGCCCGTCGCAGGCGCCGCCCCAGGGCGATTCGACGGCGGGGTCGACCACCACGGCGGCGCCGCACCTCTCGGCGGCGCCGCACTCGGGCTCGCGAACGCGCAGCACGAGTTCGCCGATGCCCACCCCCGACCCGCGAGGCGAAGAAACCCCCAGAAGCTGGTCAGCAGTCCGAGCACGTGACACTCCGACGTTGAAGAGTGCTCGATATGGCGGCAGGAACAAAGGGACCGCGAGCTCCGCCACAGTGTGGCCCCGTCATGCCCCGCCGGCTACGGAAATCGCATTGGCATCGTCTCGACAATTTTGTTCTCCGGCACAACACCCATGGATAGGCTGCCGCCATGGATCAGGAGACCCCCACCGCTTGGCCTGCGCGTCGGCGGATGCCGGACCTCGCCACCCTCGACGACCCGACGCGCTCCGCGGTGGTCGCCGCCGTCGCACGTCTGCGCACCCTGCACGATGTCTTCGCCGACCGGGTACTGACGCTGATCCGCCGGCATGTCCCGGGCTACGCGGCACTGCCCGACGAGGAGATCCGGGCCACCGCGCGGCGGTTCATGGACATCCTCGTGTCGGAGCTCTCGTCCATGCGTGTGCCTGACGCCGCCCTGCGCGAGATGCTCGGCGCCTTCGCGCTCGAACGCGCCGCCAAGGGCTTCTCCCTCGACGCGCTCGCCGTCGGCTACCAGCTGGGGTCCCGGGAGATGCTCACCCTGCTGGACGAGGTCGCCGCGGACGTCGGTCTGCCCCATGACCTGCTGCTCGCGGTGCACGACAGCACCTGGGAGTTCTCCAACGAGGCCTGCGCGGTGTTCGCCCGGGTCCAGCACGATCTCGCCCTGGAACGCGCCCACTTCGACGCGGAGCGCCGCTCGGCCTTCGCGGCGGGCGTGCTCAGCGGGACGCTCCCGGCCGAGCGTGTCCAGCGCGACGCCCATCTCTTCGGGCTCGCTCCTCAGGCACACCATGTGGCTCTCGCGGCGCGGGCCACGTCCCCGGAGGACACCGACGCGGTCCGTCGCGCCGTCGCCTCGGCCGTGCACGTGCCCGCCGACCGGCTTCTGCTCGCCCAGGTCGGGGCGGTCCTCGGCTTCATCGCGCCGAAGGCACCCGACGGCGTCGTGGAACACTTGGTGGCGGTCGGACCTCAGGTACCGCTCGATGAGCTGCACACCTCGTTCGAGGAGGCAGTGCTCGCGCTGGAGACGGCACGCAGGTTCGCCATGTCGGGTGTCGTGCGTCTGTCGGACCTCGGGCCACGGCCGCTCGTCCTGTCCGACACACGCGTGGCCGAAGGCCTGTCGGCGCGGCACCTGGGGACGCTCGACGCGGCGGGGCATGCGAGCGGTGAGATCGAGGAGACCGCACGCGCCTATCTCGAATGCGACCAGGACGTGCGGGCGGTCGCCCAGCGGCTCGCCGTGCACCCGAACACCGTCAGGTACCGGGTGAACCGGTTCCAGCGACTCACCGGCCTCGATCTGCGTCGTACCGAGGACATGGTGACCTCATGGTGGCTGCTGAACCGCCGACGCCGTTGAGGGAGTGCTCGAGGGGTGTCCCGGCCTGCCCGGGACACCCCTCTCACCACCAAGACAAAACCTAAATCCGGATATACGCACGGACCGTCACACCATCGACAACCTGCACATCCTCTTGGTTCTTCTCAGTACGACACACCCGCGCGGCGACGCTCCTGGTCCGACTCCTACTTCGCCGGGAGCTGCGGCGGACGAGACCACCTCTACCCCCGGCGTAAGCGTCGAAGCGCAGGCCAGCACAGGCCCAGATCAAGGTCGTCCCCACATGCCGCGAGCAGACCCCCGGCGGCCACCGTGAGACCGCCGGCACCCATACCTCTGAGAAGACTCCTCCCCGACATGATTCCTCCATGGAATTGATGAGTGGGCGGGAAGTGACAGCGGTCGGGAAGAGCGGACAGGCAGATATCGCCTGCACATTTCCAGCAGTTCCAACAAAACTCACCACGTTGCAACGCAATCGATCGCAGGCATAGTTCTACGCCCGTCCCATGAGCGTGGTCAACGTTCCCACCCACAAACCACCTTGGAAGCTCACACAGTCGGAAAATGGTCACACGAACCACTGCCGACCGAACACCAGTGACACCCAAGGCCCGCACCACTGCGCTTAGTTGACCAACGCCCCAGGTCAGCCAGGCACATCGGTCCACCATCGGTGCGGACACCGCACACCTACACCCGGAGGGAGAAAGGGCTTTCCACCCCTACGCCGCCGCCGTGACTCCGCCGCGCAGTCAGCGGGACCATGCGACAGGGAGCCAGGAACGCGACCGCGAGGGCCCTTCGAAGCCGACGGAGGGTGCCGAACGGTACGCGCCAAACTTGCCTTTTCTGTTCATTCTTGTGCGAACCATTGACGCCCAATCAAACACAACCCCACACTGTGGCGCACTACCCCCCATCGAAGGAATGGTGACGCATGCTCGGAGGGAAACTCAGAGCCGTCCCCCTGTTCACATCCGCGTTGATGGTCGCCCTGGCCGCCGTCGCACTCCCCACGGTTCCCACCCACGCGGCCGCGGATGCGGCCACCACCTGGACCGTCGAAGGCCCGAAGGCCGATTCGCCGGTCTCCGCAGAGGTCGGCCTCGACGAGGGCGCGTTAACGTTCGCCGTGTCCCGTCAGGGGGAGGACGTGCTGAGCCCGGCCCCCATCGGCATCGTGACCAGTGACGCCGACCTGACCAAGGATCTGGACTTCACCGGGCGTCAGGACCGGACGGTCACCGAGTCGTACACGATGACCACGGGAAAGAAGCGCGCGCAGGAAACCGACTACACCGAGACGACCCTGTCCTACACCGGCGCCGAGGGCGCCCGGCTGGACGTCGTGGTGCGGGTGTCGGACACCGGGGCCGCCTATCGCTACACCCTGCCCGGCTCGGGGAGCGTCACCGTCGAGCGGGAGGCGTCCTCCTGGGCGGTGCCCGCATCGTCGAACGCCTGGCTGGTTCCCGGCCACAGTGAGGACCAGGGGCAGTGGATCCGCACGACGGCCGGCGAGGCTCCGGTGAACGACGACGCCTACGCCGTACCGGCGCTCTTCCAGGTCGGATCGAACTACGCGCTGCTGGCCGAGACCGACCTCGACGGCCGTTACGCGGGCAGCCGCCTGACCCATGAGGCCGGCTCGGGGACCTACACCACGGCCCTCACCGACCCGGCCCCCACCGCCGACCTGCCCCTGTCCACCCCCTGGCGCACCGCCGCCGTCGGCGACCTGGCGACCGTCACGACCTCCACGCTCGTCGACGATCTCGCCCCGCCGTCCAAGGTGAGCGACACCTCCTGGATCGAGCCGGGGGCCTCCGCCTGGTCCTGGCTGACGGAGCACTCCAGCCCCTCCGACCCCGACCGGCAGCGCGACTACATCGACTTCGCCCAGCATCACGGCTGGGACTACGTCCTGGTGGACGAGGGGTGGGAGTCGAGCTGGATGCCCGAACTCGTGGAGTACGCCCGGAATCGTGGCGTCAAGGTGATCGCCTGGTTCAACTCCTCCGAGCTGCAGACGGAGGCGCAGCGCGACAGATGGCTGCCCCTCGTGAAGAGCTGGGGCGTCGCCGGTCTCAAGATCGACTTCAGTTACGAGTACACCCAGCCGACCTTGCAGTGGTACGACACCGTGCTCGCGCAGACCGCCGAGCTCGAACTGCTGGTGAACTTCCACGGCTCCGC
Source organism: Streptomyces sp. NBC_01012 (assembly GCF_045162755.1). Classification (NCBI taxonomy): domain Bacteria; kingdom Bacillati; phylum Actinomycetota; class Actinomycetes; order Kitasatosporales; family Streptomycetaceae; genus Streptomyces; species Streptomyces sp. NBC_01012. The sequence continues at coordinate 470,407 of NZ_CP108688.1, forward strand.
CACCCCACGCGGCATGCAGCGCACCTGGCCGCACGTCATGACGGGCGAAGCGGTCTACGGTGCGGAACAGCAGAACAACCGCGCCGCGCGCAACACGATGCTCCCCTTCACCCGCAACGTCATCTCCAGCATGGACTTCACCCCCGTCGTGTTCAGCATGAGTAACCGGGACACCACCGACGCCCATGAGCTGGCGACGGCCGTCGTGTTCGAGTCCGGCTGGCAGCATTACGCGGACAACCCTGAGAGCTACCAGTCACGGCCCGAGGCCCTGCGCATACTCGACCAGCTCCCGACCGCCTGGGACGAGACCCGGCTCCTGGGCGGCGCGCCCGGCGAGGAGGCGTACCTGGCCCGCCGGGCGGGCGGCAGCTGGTACGTCGGTGGCATATCGGCCCTGGCCGCGAAGACGTTCGAGTCGCCGCTGGACTTCCTCGGCGACGGCCGGTGGCTCCTGGAGACCGTGCGTGATGGCTCGGGCCCCCTGGTCCGGGAGACACATGTGGTGTCCGCCGACGACACCCTCTCCGTGCCGATGCAGCGCAACGGCGGCTTCGCATCCGTGCTGTGCCCGTACACCGAGGGGCTGACGACGTGCGGCTCGTCCGACTACGACGGCGTGCTCAAGGGCCACGAATCCGGTCTGTGCGTCGGCGTACCCGACGGCACGCAGACCGACGGGACGGATGTCGCCCTCGCGGACTGCGACGGGCGCGGCAACCAGCTCTGGACCGCGACTCCGGATCAGCAGCTCACGGTGTTCGACGGCAAGTGCCTGGACGTCGACGGCGAGAGCTCGGCCGACGGGACGGCGGTGCAAATCTGGGGCTGCAACGACGGCGGTGCACAGCAATGGAGCGTGAACGATGACGGATCCGTGGTCAATTCCTCGTCCGGCAAGTGTCTGGAGGCCCAGGACCACGGCACGGAGGCCGGTACGGCGCTGGTGATCGCCGGCTGCGACGGCGGAGCCCAGCAGGGCTGGGCACGCGACGCGGTGGCCGGCCCCGCCAAGGGGCAGGGGTCCGACCGCTGCCTGGACGTACCGGACGGCAAGACGGACAACGGAACCCGGCCGGTGCTCTGGGACTGCAACGGCGGTGCCAACCAGACCTGGACCTCCACCGCTTCCAACCAGCTCAGGGTCTTCCCCACCGAGTGCCTCGACGTGAAGGACGAGGCGACCGCCGACGGCAGCGAAGTGATCATCACGGACTGCACCGGCTCATCGACTCAGGGGTGGCGCGTCCTGTCCAGCGGCTCGATCGTCAACGTCGCGTCCGGCAAGTGCCTCGACGCGTACGACGGCGGGACGGCCAACGGCACTCCGACGGTCATCTGGCCGTGCAACGGCGCCGCCAACCAGAAGTGGAGCCGCGGCTGATCCCTGTCCCTCCGTGCGCATGACGGTGCCCCGGTCGCCGGTGAGAGCGGCCGGGGCACCGTCATGCGTCACAGCGGCTTCAGCGGCCGGCCCACGACCACTTCTGGGCGTCGGTGCCGTTGCAGGTCCAGAGCTGCAGCTCCGTGCCGTTCCCGGTCTTCCCGCCCTTCACGTCGAGGCACAGGCCTGACTTCTGGCCGACGATGGTGCCGTCACTCTTCACGGTCCACTTCTGCGCCGTACCACCGTGGCAGTTCCACTGCGAGACCTTCGTTCCCGGGGTGGTCCCGTTCTCGAAGATGTCCAGGCATTCCGTGGCGCCCATCGTGCGCAGCTCACCGGAGGAGGTCGGCGTGATCAGCTGGTTGAGACCGCCGTCGCACTCCCAGATCTGCGCCGTGGTGCCGGGGAGATAGACGCTGCCGTCGATGTCGAGGCACGTGCCGGACTGGGCGCTGACCAGCGTGCCGGTTCCGCCCGTCCCTGAGGTGGGGACCGCCGAGATGAGGGCGACACCGCCGGGGGCCACGCTGGTGGTGTAGGTGCTGACGGTGCCCAGCGGCTTGTCGTCGTTGATCATGTCGGTGGTCTTCGCCGAGCCGCTGATCCCGAGCTGATCGAGCGGGACGCTGAAGGTGTGGCTGGAGGAGGTGTCGGTGTTGAACACACCGATGTACCAGGTGCCGTCCTTCTCACGTTTGGCGAAGACCTGCTGGTCACCGTCCTTGATCACCCGGGCGGCCGGTATGCCGTCCTGGTCGATGTCGATGAGCCTCTTGTTGGCCAGCAGCTCCTTGTCCGCCGGGTCGAGGTCCGTCAGATCGGCGCCCAGCATGTACTGGGAGCTGGCCAGCGCCCACAGTGCCATGTTCGTCTGTCGCTGCGGCGGGGTGATGCCGTCGTTCTCACCGTTGCCGACTCCGAACGAGGCCAAGTCGTTCCATCCTCCCTTCCTGGCGTACGGCTGGTACTTGGCCGCGTCATCGAAGCGCTTGGAGACGTTCTCCCAGCTGGTGAGCGGGAAGCTGTAACCCCTCGGGCTGGCGCCGATGTCACCGTCGATACGCCAGGAGTTCGACAGTTCCGACCAGGTGGAGGAGGCGGACAGGCTGGCGGAGAGGTTCAGCGCGATCGGCCGGCCTGTCTTCTCCAACGCCACGGACCAGGCCCTGACGTCGTCCGTCTTCGAGGGGCCGACCCCGTCCAGCTTCAGATAGTCCACTCCCCAGTCGGCGAACTGCTGGGCCCAGGAGTCGATGAACTCCTGTGCGCCCGGCTTGCTGAAGTCGATGTTCCGCATGCCCTTGCAGTTGAAGTTGCTCGCACTGCCGGAGGTGGCGATCTGGTCGGCGGTGTACGACGTACCCTCGATCTTCGTCTTCTTCTCCACCGCCTGGGCGGAGATGCCCGGTGTCACATACAGGCCGTACTTGAGCCCCTTGCCGTGCACATAGTCGCCGAGTACCTCCATGCCGTCCTTGGATCCGCTGCCGGGGAACAGCGATTCGTCGGTCACCCAGCGGCCGTTGGAGTCCACGTCGGGGCCCTGACTGCCGGGGCACTTGTACCAGAAGTCGTCCATGTTGGCGTAGTTGTAGCCGAGGTCCTTCAGTCCGCTCGACACGAGGGCGTCGACCTGAGCCTTGAACTTGTCCGCCGTGGGGTCCCGTTGCAGGAAACCCCACCCGCTCCAGCCCATCAGGGGCGAGTCCACGGCCAGCCCGTTGTCCAGCATCGGTGTCGCGTCCGCGGTGTGCGCCGTGGTCTGCGCCGCGGCCTGCGCGGCGAAAGCGGGCCGCCGCCGCCAGGAAGGCGTCGTCCGCCCCCCGTTCCCCGATGGTGACCCTCACACCGTCCTGGTGTTCGCCGACCCGTTCCATCAGTTCGGTGCACCGGTCGAGGGAGGCGAGCGCGTTCTCGCGACCCTGCGCTCGGTGGGCAGCCCTACCAGCAGCGACCGAAGGAGCTGGCGGCACGTCTGCTGCTGACGACCGGCGGAATGAGCAACGTCCTGCGCAGGCTCGATTCACGCGGGCTCGTGTCCCGCGTGCCCGACCCCTCGGACGGTCGACGCCACAACGTCCAGCTGACACCCGCGGGCGTCATCACCGGCCAGGGCTCTGTCACTCCGGGCACGAGTCGCTTCACACGGCCGCGTCCGGCCCTCCCAGCGGGATCGCCCGGCGGCCGTCGGCCGAGAGCTGGCGGGAGACCGCCCGGGCCGTGGCCCGTACCGCCGGACCGTAGCCCGAGTCCGTGAATCCGGTGCTGGGTGCCACCACCGACAGGGCCGCCACCACCGCGCTTCCCTCCCGTACGGGGGCGGCCACCGTGCTGACCGGCCAGGGGCTCCGCTGCCGTACGAAGGCGTGGTCCCCGCGCCGCACCTCCGCGAGCATCCGGCGCAGGTCGGCGGGCGTCACGATGCCGTCGTCGCCGTGTCCGGGCTCGTAGGTGGCGATGGCGTCGTCCTGGACGCTCTGCGGTGCGAAGGCCAGCAGGACGAGACCGACGCCGGTCCCCGTCAGTGGGAGGCGGCCTCCCACGCGGTAGCGCACCGGGTTCGCGTCGAGCGCCGAGAGCCGCTCGACCAGGAGTGCCTCCCCCTTGTCCCGCACGGCCAAAAGCACATGCTGTCGCGTGACGTGGAAGAGGTCCTCCATGAACGGCATCGCGACGGACCGCAGTCCGTGGCCACGCGGTGCCAGCGAGGCGATCTCCAGCAGCCGTAGCCCCACGATGAACCTGCCGTCATCCAGACGCTCGAGCGCGCCTACGTCGATGAGCATGCGGGCGAGCCGCAGAGTACTGCTGCGCGGGGTGCCGCTGCGCTGCGCGAGGTCAGCGAGTGTCTGCGCACGGTGCGTGCTGTCGAAGGCGCTGAGCAGGTCGAACGCCCGGTTGATCACCGGCCTGCCCTTGGCCGGGCGGCCTCCGCGACGCGGCCGGGGTCCATCGTCCTCGTCCGGCGTTTCATTCATCGGAATCACTGATGCCACTCTACGACCGGGTTCCTACGGTGGCATGCGTACGGACAAGCGACACGGAGGCCTCATGCCATCGACGACCGGGCTCATCGACGTCCACGCCCACTTCGTCACCGACAGCTACGTGGCCGCCGCCCGGTCCGCGGGCATCGAGCGGCCCGACGGGATGCCCGGCTGGCCCGCGTGGACCGTGGAGGACCATCTCGGGCTGATGGACCGCGGAGGAATCGAGAAGGCCTGTCTGTCGGTGTCGTCGCCCGGCGTGCACTTCGGGGACGACACCGCGGCCCGCGCCCTGGCCCGGGAGGTTAACGAGTTCGGTGCCGGCGTACGCGACGAGCACCCCCGGCGGTTCGGGCACTTCGCGTCGCTTCCGCTGCCCGACGTCGAGGGCTCGATCGCCGAGGCGGCCCACGCACTGGACACCCTGGTCGCGGACGGTGTGGCGGTGGAGAGCAACCATCATGGGCTCTATCTCGGCGATGCGCGGCTCGAACCGCTGTGGGAGGAGCTCGACCGCCGCGGCGCTCTCGTCTTCGTCCACCCGACGTCGCCACCCCACGCGGACAGCGTCGCCCTCGGCCGGCCGCGCCCGATGCTCGAATTCATCTTCGACACCGCGCGCACGGTGAGCGACCTGCTCTTCCGTGGCGTCCTCTCCCGGCACCCTCACATCCGATGGGTCCTGACCCACGGTGGTGGAGCCCTTCCGCTGCTGGCCGACCGGATGGAATTGTTCCGGGGGCTCCTGGGCGACGGGCCCGAGGATGCGGCCTCGGTCGTGGAGCAGCTCGGGCGCCTCTGGTACGACATGGCCGGGACGCCGTTCCCGCGTCAGATCCCCGCGCTCGACGCGGCCTTCGGCACCGGACACCTGCTGTACGGCAGCGACCACTGCTGGACCCCGGCCGACGGGGTGCTGGCGCAGATCAGGTCCGTCGACGCCGCCGCGCAGCCGTCGGCCACCGAGACATGGCGAGACCTCACCAGCCGCAACGCCCGCGCCCTCTTCTCCGCTTCCACGCGGTGAGCTTCGGCGCGGTGAGCTTCGGCGCGGTCGGGGACCAACTGTTGCAGCGATCACGGCAAGGAGCGACATGAGCAGGTATGTGGAACCGTCCTCGGTCGAGGGACGTGTGCGGCTGCGGGATGTCACCGTGGTCGACCCGCTGGACGGGACACACACCACCGGACAGGACGTGGTGGTCGAAGGTGGGCGGATCACGTCCGTGACGGCGACCGGCGGCCCGGTCACGGACGCGCACGTGGTGGAAGGGCGGGGCCGGTTCCTTGTACCGGCGTACCAGGACATGCACATGCACGCCCTGAACACCCCGGAGGACGTCGACGGCACCTATGCCCTGATGCTCGCCAACGGCGTCGTCGGTTTCCGCCAGATGTCCGGCAGCAGGGCGCTGCTGAAGTCCCGGCGCGAGGGCACACTGCCCCGGCCGACCGGTGCCCCGGCGCTCAGGGCGACCGCCGGCGACCTGCTGACCCCGCTGAACGCCGGCACTGTGGACGGCGCGGTTCAGGCTGTACGGGAGCAGCACAGGGACGGTGCCGACTTCGTCAAGGCGGGGATGACGACCGGCGAGACCTTCCTGGCAGCCCTGCAGGAGGCGAACCGGCTCGGCATCCTCCTGGGTGGCCACCTTCCGGCCGATCTCGATCCCCGGGAGGCGGCGCGCGGTGGGACCTGGTCGATCGAGCACCTCGGCCCCGGTGTCACCATGTTCGCGGCGGCCTCGTCCCAGGAGGGTGAGGTGCGTGCCAGGAACGCCACCCGCAAGCTCCCGCCGATCCCCAAGGTCAGGATCCCGGGCGCCGACAGGCTGGCGACGAAGCTGATCAAACGCATGGTCGTGAACCCCGCGACCAGCACCTCGGAGCTGGAGGCGCACGCCTACGAGCTCGCCGACGGCTCCTACGACCAGCGGAAGGCGGAGGAACTGGCCGCTCTGTTCGTCGCGCACACCACCTGGCAGTGCCCGACCCTGATCCGGGTCCACACCCAGCAGTTCGGCGACTCACCCCAGCACACGCAGGACCCCAGGCGTCGCTACATGGCTCCGGGCGAGCTGCGCGCCTGGGACAGGTCGTCGAGGAAGTTCGCCAGGCTCCCCGCCGTCACCCGCGACGCCCTGCACCACCACTGGGACGCGCAACTGCGGATGACCAGGACCTTCGCGGACGCCGGCGTCCCGATGGTCGCGGGCACCGACGCCTGCGGAGCCGCGGGCATCATCCCCGGCTTCGCCCTCCATGACGAGTTCGACCATCTCGCGGAAGCCGGGATCGACCCGTTGACCATCCTGCGGATGACGACGACCGAACCCGCCCGCTTCCTCGGCGACGAGGGCGCCTCGGGCCGGGTCCTCCCCGGGATGCCGGCCGACCTGGTGCTCCTGACCGAGGACCCCCTGGAGGACCACACCGCCCTGCGTCGGATCGCGGGCGTGATGAGGGCGGGTTCCTGGTGGTCCCGCGCCGACCTCGACGCCGTCCTGGAACGCGTCGCGGCCGATCCCGGCGCCCGCTGAACGGCTCCCTTCGCCCGGCCGGTCAAGGACTCGGCCCGCATCTGTGCGTTCGTCGAGGACATGGCGATCATCGACGGATACGCGGTGGCCCGCTCAGCCGGCCGGCTGGGGCGAGGGCTCGGGCTCAGGTACAGGTTCAGGGTTCGGGTTGGGCGGCTGCGGAATCGGGTCGGGCGCGGGGCCGGGCGGTACGGGGCCCGGCGGTGCGGGTGGCGGGGCGGGCACCGGCGTCGGCGGCCCCGGCGCGGGCGGGGGCGTCGGCGTGGGCACAGGGTCGGGACTGGGGTGCGTCATCTCGGTCCTCCAGGTGCGACGAACGGGACGCGATGGATCTCCTCTCCACCGTCTCCCGGTGCGGCTTCCCTCGCCCGCCGAGTCCATACGTACGCGCCGTGACTCCCGGCCGGGGTTCCCCCGACCGGGGGCTCAGAACAGCTCGGGATGGGACCCGAGCTGCCGCTCGGCCCGGCGCACCAGGTCTTCGGGCGCGGCGGGCGCCAGATCGGGGTGCCGCAGCGCCCACGCGGCGACGTACGGGCAGAGGGGGACGACGGGTACGCCCTGGCGGGCCGCCAGGGCGTAGAACTCCCGCGCGAGGGAGCCGGCGATGCCCTTGCCCTCGTGCTCGGGCTGGACGACGGTGTGCACGGCCACGAGCGCACCCGGTTCGGGATACATCGCAAAGTACGCGATGATTCCCGCGGCCGAGCCGTCCGCGTAGGCCACGAGCTTCCCGTTCTCGCGGTCGTCCCGGATCTCCGTTGCGGTGTTCTTCTCTGCCATGGCGAGCGCTCCCTCGCACGGTGGACGCGTGGGACGGATCAGCCTCGTGCGGGGACGGCCTGCGGGCTGCGCTCGGTGCGCGTGCCCGGCACGGGGGCCGAGGCGTCGGTGCCCAGGGCCACGATGCGGTTCTCCGCGTCGACGTGCACGACGCTCGGCACGAGGGCGCGTGCCTCGGCTTCGTCGACCTGGGCGTAGCTGATGAGAATGACCAGGTCACCGGGGTGCACGAGGTGGGCGGCGGCGCCGTTGATCCCGATGACGCCCGAGCCGCGCTCCCCCTCGATGACGTACGTCTCGAGCCGGGCGCCGTTGTCGATGTCCACGATGTGCACGAGCTCGCCGGGCAGCAGGTCGGCGGCGTCCATGAGGTCGGCATCGACCGTCACGGAGCCCACGTAGTGCAGGTCGGCCTGGGTCACGGTGGCCCGGTGGATCTTGGACTTGAACATGGTACGCATCATCGAGGTACTCCTGGTCCGAGGCTCCCTGCCTGCGTTTTTGCAGGTCAAGTGCTGTTTCTCTACCTTACTACGAGTCGTGTGCCGGACGCGGCTGCTCCGGGCGGGCCACGAGGACCTCGACGCCGTCGGCCTGGAGGGCGTCGAGGTCGAAGGCCGGGATCCCGGAGTCGACGACGACCAGGTCGAAGGCGGTCACGGGGGCCAGCTGGTAGAGGCCTCGGCGGCGGAACTTCGTGTGATCGACCAGGAGGATCTTGCGCGCACAGGCGTCCATCAGGGCACGCTTCACCGCCACCGTCTCCTGGGACTGGTGGTAGCAGTGGCCACGGGTGATGGCGGTCGTGGAGGCGAAGAGCGTGTCGGCGCTGAGACTGGCCACGGCGTCCACGGTGCGCAGGCCGAGGAAGGCGTCGTAGGCGGGGTAGTAGGTGCCGCCCAGCGAGATGAGTTCGATGCCCGGGCTGCCGGCCAGCGACTGGGTGACGGGGCCGAAGTTGGTGATCACGGTCAGCGGGGCGTGCCGGCCCAGGAGACGGGTGAGCGCCAGGGCCGTCGTGCTGTCGTCGATGACGACCGCTTGCCCGGGCTTGACCAGAGGCAGGGCGGCGCGGGCGATGGCTTCCTTGGCCGCCGCCATGGCGCGGGCGCGGTGGCGGACATCGCCGTGGAAGGCGGTCGAGGGCTGAGCCGTCGCGCCTCCTCGGACCTTCCTCAGCCAGCCTCTGTCCTGCAGGTGGTCGAGATCGCGTCGGATCGTCATGGCGGTCACGCCCAGCTCGTCCGCCAGCTGCTCGATCCGGACGAAACCGGTGTCCACGACTCGGGCCTTGATGCGCTCGCGCCGTTCACGGGGCTTCCTGCCACTTACTCCGGCCGGCTGTCGGTCCTCTGCTCCCACAAGCGCTCCTGTTCGTTTTCTGTGAAGTGAACATTCCCCGCCGACGCCCTCGCCGCGCTCCGGGACGAGGACCGACGGCCGGGCTCCGCATCCCGAATGCCGGGGCCCGGACGCCGAGGGAACATCGAATACGGGGGAAACGGCACGGCAATTGTTCAATTACTGCGGCCCGTTGACACAAATGAAACATCTGAGTTTCCTGAGCGTTGCCTTCAGCGTCCATGCGCAGGGAGTGGAACATGAGAAGACCTGCACATCTTGTTCTCACCGGCATCCTCGCCATGGGCGCCCTCGTGTCATGCGCGGAGGAACCCGGCACGGCCGGCTCCGACGGAAGCGGAAACGGCGGTGGGAGCGGCATGGGCAAGGTCGCGTTCCTGATGCCCGACCTGGCCTCCACCCGCTACGAGCAGTACGACGCCCCGCTCTTCAAGAAGCGCATGGGCACGCTCTGCCAGGAGTGCCAGGTCATCTATCAGAATGCCGACAGCGACGCGGCGTTGCAGCAGCAACAGGCCAACTCGGCGATGGCGCAGGGCGCCAAGGTCATCGTGCTGGACCCGGTCGACTCCGAATCGGCGTCCACCATCGTGCAGATGGCGCATTCCCAGAGCGTCAAGGTGATCGCCTACGACCGCCCGGTGTCGAAGAAGCCGGCGGACTTCTATGTCTCGTTCGACAACGAGGCGATCGGCGAGGCCATCGGCCGGTCGCTGGTCGGCCATCTCGAGAGGACGGGAGCGAAGGGCGGACTGCTCCAGGTCAACGGCTCTCCCACCGACGCCGCCGCCGGGCTGATCAAGAAGGGCATCCACAAGGCCGTGGACGACAGCGGGTTCGATCTGCTCGCCGAGTACGACACCCCCGACTGGTCGCCGGAGAAGGCGCAGCAGTGGGTGAGCGGGCAGATCGCCCAGCACCCGGGCCGGATCGCCGGTGTGGTGGCCGCCAACGACGGCACGGGGGGCGGCGCGATCGCGGCCTTCAAGGGAGCCGAGGTGAAGGTCCCTCCGGTCACCGGCAACGACGCCGAGCTGGCGGCGGTCCAGCGCGTCGTCTCGGGCGACCAGTACAACACCATCTCCAAGCCCATCAGGACGGTCGCCGAGGCGGCGGCGGTGGCCGCCCATCAGCTGATGAAGGGGGAGAAGCCCGAGGCGGACACGACACTCTTCGACACGCCTTCGCAGCTCTTCGAACCGACGGTGGTGACGCGGGACAACGTCGGGAAGGTCGTGCTCGGTCCCGGCCGGGTGTTCAAGGCGGCGGATGTCTGCACCCGTGTGTACGCGGACGACTGCCGGCGTCTGGGCATCGAGTAGCGGCGTGCCGTACCGGAGCGGGAGAGGGTACGTATGACGAGCTCCATGATCACGAGCGTTACGGGCCAGGAACCACCGGACGGACCTCCATCGGCACGGCACGGTTTCCGTGACAGCGTCCGCGACACGGTCCGCAGGGCCAGGGCAGGCGATCCGGGCATGCTGCCGGTCGTCGCCGGTGTCGTGGTGATCTGGACGATCTTCCAGTCCCTGAACCGGACGTTCCTCTCCAGCACCAACCTGGTGAACCTCGCCTTCGACATGGTGTCCCTGGGGGTGATCGCGCTCGGCGTGGTGTGCGTCCTGCTGGTCGGCCAGATCGACCTGTCGGTGGGCTCCGTGAGTGGTGTCGCCGCCGCCACCACGGGTGTGGTGATGGTCCGTCATGAGCAGTCGGTGTGGCTGGCGGTCCTGCTGGCGGCCGGTGTCGGTGCGGTGATCGGCTGGGTCTACGGGCAGATGCTCAACCGCTTCGGAGTGCCCAGCTTCGTCGTCACGCTCGGCGGCCTGCTGGCCTTCCTCGGTACCCAGCTGTGGCTCCTGCGCGGCCAGAACGCCATCAACCTGCCGTACGACTCCGGCCTGGTGCGGTTCGCCCAGGTGTGGTTCGTCCCCGAGGCACTGGCCTACGCCCTCACGCTCGTGGCGGCCGGAGGGTTCCTCGCCGTCGGTCTTGCGCGTGCCCGCGGCCGCCATCGCGCCGGACTGCCGTCCGACTCACCTCGGTGGCTGCTCGTGCGCTCACTCGTGCTGACGGCGGCGCTGCTGTTCGCGGTGTACTACCTGAACCGCACCCGTGGTGTGCCGTGGATGTTCGTGCTCTTCGTCGCGCTGGTCCTGGTCCTGCACCACGTCCTCACCCGGACGGGGTTCGGCCGGTCCCTGTACGCGGTGGGCGGTAACGCGGAGGCCGCCCGCAGGGCGGGTACCGACGTACGCGCCGTGTACACCGCGGCGTTCGTCATGTGTTCGACGCTCGCCGCGACCGGCGGGGTCCTGGCCGCGGCCCGTCTCGCGGCAGCGAACCAGAGCACGGGCACGTCGGACGTGAACCTCAACGCCATCGCGGCCGCGGTGATCGGCGGGACGAGCCTCTTCGGCGGCCGTGGCTCCGCCTTCGCCGCCCTGCTCGGCGTCCTCGTCATCCAGTCGATCTCCAGCGGGCTCACCCTGCTCAATCTCGACTCCTCGTACCGCTTCATCATCACGGGCTGCGTGCTGCTGGTCGCCGTCGCCCTGGACTCCGCCGCCCGCCGCTCGCGGCAGGCGCACGGAAGGGGCTGAGAGCATGACGTCGTTGGCCATCGACGCCGGCACCACCACGGTCAAGGTCGTCGGATACGGCTCCGACGGAAATGAACTGACGGTCAGTCACCGCTCGACCCGGGCGCTGAGGCCCGAGCCCGGCCGGGCCGAGCAGGACATGGACCAGGTCTGGACGGCGGTCGCCTCCGCGACCAGGGAAGTCGTGGCCGCGCTGCCCGAGCCGCCCGAGCTGGTCGCCGTCACCGGGCAGGGCGACGGGGCGTGGCTCGTCGACGGCCTGGGCCGCCCCACCGGGCCCGCCGTCCTGTGGAACGACGGCCGGGCCGCCGGGCTCGTCGCCGGCTGGGAGCGCGACGGCACCCTGGAGCAGGCCTTCAGGATCTGCGGTTCCCGGCTGTCCACCGGTATGCCCAACGCCGTACTGGCCTGGATGCGGGAGCACGACCCCGACCGGACACGCCGCTCACGCCACCTGCTGACCTGCGGCGGCTGGCTCTTCCTGAAGCTCACCGGAGAGGCGGCCGTGGACGAGTCCGAGGCGTCCGCGCCCTTCCTGGACATCGTGCGCCGCACCTGGTCCGACCGGCTGTTCGAGCTGTACGGCCTGGAGTGGGCCCGTGAGCTGCTGCCCGCGCTCAGGGACGACGACCACCGTGTGACGGCGCTCAGCACCACGGCCACCGAGGCGACCGGGCTGCCCGCCGGCATTCCGGTGGTGCTGGCGCCCTACGACATCTGCGCCACCGCCATCGGCTCCGGCGCCGTCAGCACCGGACGGGCCTGCACCGTGCTCGGCACCACACTGTCCACCGAGATCGTCAGCGACTCGGCCGGCGGTGTGCTCACCGACGACCCGGTGGGCATCACCGTCACCCTGGGCGTCCCCGGCCACTATCTCCGCGCCTTCCCCACCATGAGCGGCGGCGACATGCTGCTCTGGGGTGCACGGCTTCTCGGGCTGGACTCCGTCAGCGGCCTGATGGCCCTGGCCGAGCGCGGCTCCGACGGCACGGCCGGAGTGCGCTTCCTGCCCTATGTCTCATCGGCCGGGGAACGCGCCCCGTTCTTCGACCCGGGAGCCCGTGGTTCCCTCTCCGGCCTCTCCCTCGACAGCGGCCGGGAGGATGTGGCCCGCGCGGTGGTGGAGGGCGCCACCATGGCCATCCGCGACTGCCTCGCCGCCTCCGTGGCCGCCCCGGAGCTGCTGACCCTCAGCGGCGGCGGTGCCCGCAGCGCGTACTGGACGCGGCTGATCGCCGATGTCGTCGGCCTGCCCGTGGCGATCCCCGCCGACACGGAGACCGGGGCCCGCGGCGCCTGGCTGACCGGCATGGTCGCGACGGGCCGCGAGCCGGACTTCGCCACCGCTGCGGCACGGCACGTACGCATCTCCGCGACCTGTGAGCCGGACCCGGCCAAGGGCCGGGCCCTGGACGCTCGTTACGCGGAGTTCCTCCGGCTGCGGGAGCTGCACCGGCCGATCTGGGCGCTCGGGCGTGAGGGCTCGGGGCTCTCCGGCGGAGCGCGCCCATGACCGACGACAGGGGCCAGGACGTATGGCTGGGCGTCGACCTGGGCACGCAGGGGGTCCGCGCGGTCGCCGTGACCTCGGAGGGCCGGCTGCTCGGCACGGGGTCGTCGCCGCTGACCGGTGACCGGCGGGGCGAACGTCATGAGCAGGACCCGCAGCAGTGGTGGCGTGCGGTCTGCTCGGCCGTCGGACAGGTCTGCGCCGCGGGCGCCGACCCGCGCCGTGTCCGGGCGATGGCCGTCGACGCGACGTCCGGAACCATCGCTCTGACCGACCGGCACGGCAGGTGTGTCACCCCCGGGCTCATGTACGACGACGGCCGGGCCGGCGTGGAGGCCGAGCAGGTCAACGCGGTCGGTGAGCGGCAGTGGGCCAAGGCCGGCTACGGGCGGATGCAGCGTTCCTGGGGGCTGCCCAAGCTCCGCCGGCTGCTCGACCGGTATCCGCACGCGGTGGCGGACGGCTGGCGTCTCGCCCACCAGAGCGATGTGATCAACCGCAGGCTCGTCGGGCACGACGTACCCACCGACACCAGCAACGCACTCAAGTCGGGGGCCGACGCCGCCACGGTGACCTGGCCCGAACAGGTACTCGCCGAACTGGGTGTCCCCACCACGGCCCTTCCGGACCTGGTGCTGCCGGGCACCGTCATCGGAGAGGTCTGCGCCGATGCCGCGGCCGAGTGCGGGCTCGTCCCGGGGATCCCCGTGGTCGCGGGGATGACCGACGGCTGTGCGGCCCATCTGGGCTCCGGGGCGACCGCCGTCGGCAGCTGGAACTCGGTCCTGGGCACCACGCTCGTCCTCAAGGGTGTCACGGAGGACCTGCTGCACGATCCGAACGGTGTCGTCTACTCCCACCGCTCCCCCGCAGGCCACTGGCTGCCCGGCGGCGCTTCCAGCACCGGTGCGGGCCTGGTCGCCCGGGAGTTCCCCGGTGCGGACCTGGACCGGCTGAGCGAGGACGCCGCGCCGCTGCTGCCCACCGGGCTGCTGCGCTATCCGCTGGTCTCGCCCGGGGAGCGGTTCCCCTTCGTCGCCCCGGACGCCGTGGCGTTCCGCAGCCGTGAACCCGCGGGCGGCGCCGAGGACTTCGCCGCGCTGATGCAGGGCGTCGCCTACCTCGAACGCCTCTGTTTCGCCTCTGTGGATCTGCTCGGAGCCCCGACCGACGGGGCCGTCGTCCTCACCGGCGGCGCGACCCGGAACCTGGTGTGGAACCAGCTCCGCGCCGATGTGCTGGGCCGGCCCGTGTCGCTGCCCCGCCATGCCTCTCCCGCGCTCGGCATGGCCGTGCTCGCCGCCTCCGCCTTCGGGGGTCCGGGCGGTCTGGACCGTGCCGCGGCCTCGATGGTGCGGCCCGGCCGGACGCTCGAGCCACGGGCCTCGCGACGATCCGCGCATGACGAGGGCTACGGCCGGCTGCTCGATCTGCTCGTCGAGCGCGGCTGGCTGCCAGGGACCGTGGCGGCCCACGCACGGAAAGGGACCGCACCATGAGCCTGCATGTCTTCCTCGTACGGCACGGGGAGAGCGTCTGGCACGACGAGAACCGCTACGCCGGGGTCAGCGACATCGACCTCTCCGAGCGCGGCCGTGCCCAGGCCGCCCGGCTCGCCTCCTGGGCGGGGCGGGCGGAACTCACGGCGGTCTGGTCGTCACCGATGCGACGCTGCCGGCGGACCGCGGAGGGGAGCGCGGCCCACGCCGGTCTGCCGCTGCATCTCGAACCACGGCTGCGCGAAGTCGATTTCGGGATCGCCGAGGGGATGACCCGCGCAGAGATGCGGGAGAGTCTGCCGGGCACGCTCAAGGCCTTCGACACCGACCCGGTCGGCAGCCACTTCCCCGAGGGCGAGGATCCCGTCGCCGCCGGCGAACGCTACGCCGCCTTCCTCGCCGCTCTGCGGGCCGGCCACCCGGAGGGGCGCGTCCTCGTCGTGGCCCACTCGACCGCGATCCGGCTCGCCCTGTGCCGGCTGCTGGGTGTCCCGTTGCGTGACTACCGCCGTGTCCTCCCCTACCTGGCCAACTGCGCGTTGAACGAAATCGTCCTCGGCGAGGGCACCCCCTCGCTGCTGTCGCTGAACCAGCACGTGACCCCAGGAGTACCCGAGTGACCACGATCCTCGCGGCCGGCGACCACTTCGTCCGCAACTCCCTGCTCACCGAGCACATCAGGCCGGTGGCGCCCGAGGCCACCGTCCGCGAACTGACCCTGCCCTGGCCCGTCGAGCCCTTCGGCGCGGTGGCCGAGGTCGACGAGGCCTCCGGTACCGAGGACCAGCTCATCGAGGCGTTGGACGGTGTGGACATCTGCGTCACCCAGATGGCACCGCTGACGGAACGGGTCCTCGACGCGAGCCCGGGACTCCGGCTGTTCTGCGTCGGCCGGGGCGGCCCGGTCAACGCCAACCTCGCGGCCGCCACCCGGCACGGCGTCGCGGTCACCTTCGCCCCCGGCCGCAACGCCACGGCCACCGCCGAGCACACCGTCGCCCTGATGCTGGCCGCCACCCGCCGCGTCCCCGCCACGCACCAGGACCTCACCGCGGGTGTCTGGCGGGGCGACTACTACCGCTACGACAGCGTCGGCCCCGAGCTGGCGGGCAGCACGGTCGGCATCGTGGGTCACGGCGCCATCGGCTCCCGGGTGGCCCGCATCGTCCACGGCTTCGGTGCCCGTGTCCTGGTCGCCGACCCGTACGTCGACGGGGCCGGCCTGGCCCAGGCGGACCCGGTGGAGCTGGTTGGCCTCCCCGAGCTGATGCGCCGCTCCTCCTTCGTCACGGTGCACGCCAGGGCCACTGCCGGGACCGAGCGGCTGCTCTCCCGTGAACTGATCGGGCTCATGCCTCCCGGCGGCGTACTCGTCAACTGCGCCCGTGGCTCCCTGCTCGACTACGACGCCGTCTGCGACGCCCTGGACGAGGGCCGGCTCTTCGGCGCGGCCTTCGACGTCTACCCCGAGGAGCCGCTGCCGCCCGGCTCCCGGCTCCTGCGCACCCCCCACGTCGTCATGACCCCGCATCTGGCCGGCGCCAGCAGGCAGACCGCCCACAACGCGTGCGCGCTCGTGGCCGGTGAGGTCGGCCGGTTCCTGGCCGGCCGTGCCCCTGCCCACTGCGCCAACCCGGAGGTGCTGCGGACCGGGTCCTGACCGTGGGCCCACTTGGCCGGGCGGAACCGTCGAAGGTAGCTTTGTCATCCGTTGATGACATCAGTGGATGACATACCGCGCCCGGGAGAGCATCGAATGACCGGAATTCCCGTACGCTCCCGTCCCGGCAAGGGCCCGACGAGCGGTACCCGCAGCCGCATACTGCTGCCCTCGCTGATGTTCACGGCCATGTCGGTGTCCGTGATCAGCACGCTGGGGGCCCCGATGGTGCCGACCATCGCGCGCGAACAGCAGGTGAGCCTGAGCGCGGCGCAGTGGATCCTCACCGTGACCCTGCTGGCCGGAGCGGTGTCCGGACCGGTTCTCGGCAGGCTCGGGGACGGCCCCGGGCGGCGCGGGGCCATCCAGGGGGCGCTGGGCGGGGTGCTGGTGGGCAGTGTCCTGGCCGCGACCGCTCCCTTCTTCGGGCTGCTCATCGCCGGGCGGGCCCTGCAAGGTCTCGGGATGGGACTGATGCCCTTGGCCATCTCCGTCGCCAGGGAGCACCTGCCGCCGCAGCGCATGCGCACCGGGATCGCCTCGCTCTCCATCACCACATCGGTGGGGGCCGGCCTCGGCTATCCGGTCACCGGGATCATCGCCCAGCACCTCGACTACCGGGCGGGGTTCTGGTTCGCCGCGTGCCTGAGCGCCGTCGCCCTCGTCGTGGTCTCCCTGGTCGTGCCCGCCGGCTCCGCGGTCCCGCGACGTCCGCTCGACGTGACGGGTGCCGTGCTGCTCTGTTCCGGTCTCGCGCTGCTCCTGCTGGCCCTGAGCCAGGGAGTGGCCTGGGGCCCGGCCTCGCCCGCCACCCTCGGATGCCTGGGCGCGGGCGTCCTGGTGCTCGCCCTGTGGATGGTGCAGGCCTCGCGCGCCAGGCATCCGCTGGTGGACATCCGGCTGGTCCGCAACCGCGCGGTGCTGGCCGCCAACACCACGGCCCTGCTGATGGGCATCGGGATGTACGGGGTGCTGTCCCTGGTCAACCTCTTCACCCAGGTACCCGACGGGGCCGGGTACGGCTTCCATCTGTCCCTGACCGCCACCGGTCTCGTGCTGATGCCCCTGTCCCTGGGCAGCATCACGGCCAACCGTCTCGCCTCGGCCCTGGTGCTGCGGATCGGGCTCTACCGGGTGCTGCCGCTGGGCGCGCTGCTGGTCTGTGTGGACCTGATCATGCTCGCCCTGTGGCGGGACCACCTGAGTGTCCTCGTCCTGGGTACGTTCCTGCTCGGCAACGGCGTGGGGGCCGCGTACGCGGTCATGCCCCTGCTCATCGTGCGTCATGTCCCGCCGTCCGAGACCGGGAGCGCGACGAGCTTCAACCAGGTCCTGCGTACGGTCGGCGGTTCGGTGGGCAGCGCCGCCATCTCGGCGATCATGCTGGCCCACACCCCGGCCGGCGCCGCCTTCCCCACCGGTGACGCCTACACCACGGCGCTGCTGGCGACGGCGGCCGCGTCCTTCCTCGGTGTCGTCGCCGCCGTGGCCATGCCTCCGCGTCCGGCCGACGGCTCCACGGGGGAAACCGTGGGGGTGGCGAGCGGCGGGGGCATCGGTGCGCCGTCGGACGGAACCGGTTCGGGTATCGTCCGCCGTGGTTCCTGACCGGCGACGGAACCCACGGAAAGGACGGCCGATGGGCTCGGAGACGGATCGCCCGCGCGGCAGGAAGCGGGACTCCGACGCCACCAGGGCTGCCCTGCTCGACGCGGCCCGGGACCTGTTCGGCCGGCACGGGTACGAGGCGGTGACGCTGCGGGACATCGGTGAACGCGCCGGGGTCGACGCCTCCCTGATCGCGCGGTACTTCGGCGGCAAGGTCGCGGTCTACCGGTCGGCGGTCGCCGAGGACACCCGCGAGGTGAGCGCCTCGGCACAGACCCTGGACCTCGGCTCCTTCACCGCGTACGCCCTGCGCCGGGCGGACCGCAGAGGGGCGCCGGGTCCGCTCGTGCAGGCTCTGCTGTCGCAGAGCAGCGCCCCGGAGGTCCGCGCGTCGGCGGCGGACGAGATGCGCACCCGGCTCATCTCACCGCTGGCGAGCCGGCTGGCCGCGGAGGGCGCGGACGACCCGGAGGCGCGTGCCGAGGCGCTCATCTCGTGCCTCGTCGGTGTCATCGCGATGCGGTCCAGCGGGCTCTTCGACGGATTGTCCGCGATGCCTCCCGAGACGATAGGCGCCATTCTGGAGGCAGCTGTGCAGGCGCACACGCGGGGCGGCACCGCGCCGGGTGCCGACTCGGGGCACGCGGGCCCGGCATGACCCGCGCCGCGACGGCGGACAACGAGCTGGGGCAACCCGCTACGCCCGGCGGCGGGCGGCGAGACCCAGCCGCTTGAGGGCGTACGTGTCCAGGGCGGTCAGCACGCCGTTGAGGGCGAGCGTCAGCGCGACGAGGACGATCAGACCCGCGAACTCGGCGGCAGCGTCGAGGTTCTGCGCCGCCGTGAACAGTTCGTGGCCCACTCCCTCGGACGAGGCGATGAACTCACCGCCGATGACGCCGAGGATGGCGAGCGGCCCACCCGTCTTGAGCGCGGCGAAGAACGGAGCGGCCAGCGTCGGGATCGTCACATAGCCCAGGACGTGGTGCTTGCGCCCGCCCATCACCTGGACGACCTCGACGAGTTCGCGTTCCCTCAGCCGCAGCCCCAGATAGATGTTGTAGAAGACCACGAAGGCCACACCGGTCATGGCGATGGTGATCTTCGACCAGGATCCGATCCCGAAGAACAGCAGGAACAGCGGAGCCAGTGCGATCTTCGGGATGCCGTTGAGGGCGGCGACGAGCGGTTCGAGTACGCGCCCGAGCAGCGGGAACGAGCCCAGGACCAGGCCCATGACCGTACCGGCCGCGACACCGAGGCCGAAGCCCGCCAGCACCTCGACGGCCGTGACCTTGATGTCGGTCCAGCCGGTGGCCGAACCGAGCATCTCGGAGAGTGCCTGGGCCACGTCGGTGGGTTTACTGACCGCGTACTCGGGAACGACGGGGCCGCTCATCACCTGCCACAGGACGAGGGCGACCACGATGACCAGGAGACGCAGTGCGACGACGGTGGCGGTGCCGCGCCAGCGGGTGGGTGTCCTCCTGGGGGGTGGCGCCGCGTTCCTGGATTCGGTCACGGCCTTGCCGGTGACGGTTGCCATGGTCTGCTCCTTGCGCTCGGGGTCGGCCGGTGTCACGGCAGGTAGGTGTTGGTCCAGTCGTCGGTGGTGACCTCCGGGTCGTCCACCGCACCGATGTCCTTGACGAAGGCGACGGTCTTCTTCCAGCCGGCCTCGTCCTGCTCGGCGCTGCTCGGCCAGTCCACCTGTGCGACCGAGGCGCTCAGCACCGGGTCGGGCACGCCCGGCAGCGTCTTGCGCGCCGCTGCCAGCACCGCCTTGTCGGTGGGCTTGTGGGTGGCGAGGTAGGCGGTCGCCTGCTGTACGGCGGTGGCGAACCCCTTCACGGTGGCCTCGTTGGCCTTGGCGAAGCTCTTCTGCACCACGACCGCCTGGCCGTATCCGGCGTCGTCGTAGGACCACTGGGGCACCTTGAGCGGGTCGGCGACCACGACTCCGTCCCCCTCGTGCTGGACCTGGAGCGGGATCGGCTCGGAGGTGATGAACCAGTCGACCTCGCTCTTGGCGAGTGCGGCCTTGTCGGCGGCCGGGTTCGGCAGCGAGACCCACTTCAGCTTGTCCGGATCGACACCGTGGGCCTTGAGGAAGATGCCCGCCTCGGCCTTGGTGTTGGCGGAGCTGGCGCCGGCCGTCGAGTCGGCCAGGGCCTTGGCCACCTGGTCCGCCGGGGTGTCCGCGGTCAGGCCGTGCTTCTTGGCGAACGCGGAGCTGACGACCACACCGAGCGGGTTGCCCCCGCCGTTCGTGGCGACGGATATCTCCGGAAGGCCCTTGGAGAGTGCCGCCACATAGCTGGTGGGGCTGGAGTTGAGGACCTGCACCGATCCCGACTGCAGGGCCGAGGTTCCCGTCGATGCGCTCAGGGTGACGTATTTGATCTTGATGTCGTGCTGGTCGAAGTAGCCGTTCTCCTCCGCCACACGAATGGACAGGTCGAAGACGTTGCCGCTCACGCCCACCGACACGGTCGTCTTGCCGTCGGCGCCCACCGTGGCCGCCCCCTGATCGCCGCAGCCGGTCAGCAGGGCGGCGCCGAGTGTCACGGTCGAGGTCAGAGCGAGGACGCGGGGACGTGCGGGGCGACGTGTGTGGCGACGTGCGGGGTGTCGCATGGGAACTCCTTTGTTCACCAGGCCTGTTGAGTACGGAAGAAGCGGAGCCAGAAGTCGGTGCGATCCGGTTCGGCCACGGGGATGGGCCGGAAGTGCGCGCCTGTCTCCATGACGGAGCCGGCGTTGGGCGAGAACGCGGGCCAGTGGGGCAGGCCGGAGCCGTTGGGGTCGCCGGTGGCGACGAAGTTGATCCAGTAGGAGGAGAGGGTGCGGGCGATCTCGTGGTCCTCGTCGGTCCACGCCCCGGTACCGCCCGCGGGGTTGCCGAAGACGTAGTCGATCTCGGAGCCGTGGAAGGCCCCGCGGAGCCCGGAGCCCTGCGCGTCGGAGCGGTGGGTCCAGAAGTAGGTGTGCAGACTGCCGGTGGCGTGGCGGCTCCAGTCGACACCCCACAGGAAGGTGGAGAGCCGGGCGCTGTCGCGCGCCGCGGCGCTGCTCGCCGACGCCGCCTCGTCGTCCGTGGCCGCCGGGTAGAGGCGCAGGAACGCATCGGCCAGCGGGCCGAACTTCCTCTGTGCGGCGGCCAGATGCTGTTCGAGTGTGACATGGACGGGCGGCGAGCCCGGCCGGGTCACGCGTCGCCCGGCGCGCAGCGCGGCAACCAGTGTCTCCGGGACCGCACCGCTCTCGTCGAGGTTGCCGCCGGTGAGGTAGTCGACGTCGTTCTGGAGTCCCTTGGCGTATGTCTCGTCGTACCCGGCGGGGATCACCCACCCGTCGACGACCGGACGGAACAGGGGTGGCAGCCCCTCTCCCCCGGTCTCGACCCCGGTGTCGACCGGGTGGTGACCGTCGATCAGTTTGTGCCAGTGCAGCGTGCGCAGTTCGCGGACACCACGTGCGCCGTGCTCGCTCATGTACCGGGCGCCGGCCCTCTCCGCGTCGGCCGGCAGGCGGTAGGAGGTGGACAGGTAACGGAGTTCGGGGTCGTGTGCGTACCGGGCGTGGCTCTGTGCGACGGCCCGGTGGAAGAGGCCCGCCGCGAGCGGTGACATGGCCAGGAAGTTGACCATGCCGGCGCCCGCGGATTGACCGGCGATGGTGACACGGTCCGGGTCACCGCCGAAGTGGGCGATGTTGTCGCGCACCCAGCGCAGTGCGGCCACACAGTCGAGCAGCCCGTAGTTGCCCGATGTGCCGTGCTCCGACTCCTCGCTCAGCTCCGGTGTGGCGAGGAAACCGAAGGCGCCCAGGCGGTAGTTGAAGGTGATGACGACCAGGCCCTTCCCCGCCAGGTTCTCGCCGTCGTAGCGGGGGTGTGCCCCCGTGCCCTCGCGGAAGCTGCCGCCGTAGATCCATACGAGGACGGGGCGGAGGTCCGTGGAGGAGTCCGCGCCCGTCCAGATGTTGAGGCTCAGGCAGTCCTCGCTCATCGGCACGTCGACACCGGTGGCGGCGGCCTCGGTGGGTGCCTGCGGGCACATGGGGCCGAACCGGTCGGCCCGGAGGGTGCCCTCCCGGTGGGGCGGCGGCTGCGGTGGCCGCCACCGCAGGTCACCGACCGGCGCGGCGGCGTAGGGGACGCCGCGGAAGACGGTGACCGTGCGGTCCCGGCACGGGATGCCCTCGACGGGGCCCGCTTCGGTGTGCGCGGTGGGGCGGCGCATGAGGTCCTTTCCGCCCCGGCCGCCCGTCAGCCGACGGGCGGTTCTGGGGACGTGTCGAGCAGCAGCGCCCGGCGGGCGGAGCCGACGTGATGACGCATCGCCGCTGCCGCCGCGTCGGGGTTGCGGGTGACGATGGCGAGGAAGATGGCCTGGTGCTCGTCCAGCGACCCGGCCCTGGGGTGCCGCGCGGCGAGGTTGCGGTACTGGCGCATCACCAGGGGGTACAGCAACGTGTCGTGGGCGCGGGCGAGGGTCTGCTGGTGCGCGGCGAGCTTGATCTGCTGGTGCAGGCGCCGGTTGCCGCGCGAGTAGGCCTCCTGGTCGCCGCGGGACTGGGCCTCCTCCATCTCCTGGAGGGTGCTGCGCAGCTCCTCGATCTCCTCGGCCGTGGCCCGCTCCGCCGCCTTGCCGGCGAGTGCGGCCTCCAGGATCTCCCGTGCCTCCAGGATGTCCGCCGCCTCCTCCTCGGAGAAGCTGCGGGCCCGCACCCCGCGATTGACCTCGCTGGTGACGTACCCCTCCTGTGTCAGTCGCGCCAGCGCGGTGCGCATGGTGCTCCGCGACACGTCGAACATCCGGGTGAGGTCCGCCTCGGTCAGCCGCGTGCCGGGGGCGATGCTCCCCGACAGCAGCAGGGCTCGAAGCCCCTCGTAGGCATGGCTGTACCGGTTGCCCGACGCCTTCGCACCGGATTCGGCATCGATGCTGTCGCTGTCCACCTTGACCGCCCTTGTGTTCCGTGAGGATGAGACCCGAGGCGGGAACAGTAGCTGACGGCATCACGGTCAGCTCCCGTGCCCGCCCAGGGACGGGTACAGGCGCCGGGCCGTACCCGCGAAGATCTCCCGCCGGTCCTGCTCGGGCAGCCCTGCGAGGACCTTATGGGCCAGGGCGAGGAGTTCGGGCAGCGACTGCTCGGCCGCCGGGCAGTTGGACCCCCAGGCGATCCGCTCGGCACCGAACGCCTCGACGACCGGTCCGAGGAAGTCGGCCGCCGCGTCTCCGGCGTCGTCCAGCCGTTCGAGGTTGCGGTGGGTCAGCTTGAGGTGCAGGCCGGGATGGGCCGCGAGCTCCGCGACCTCGGCGCCGGCGCGTGCGGGCGAGCCGGCGATGTCGGGGTAGCCGATGTGGTCCAGGAGCACCTTGACCCCCGGGAAACGCTCCAGGAGTTCGGTGAGTTGGCCGGTGGCCGGTCCGAGGCGCATCTGGAGGCAGACCGGCAGGCCGAGGTCCCCGGCCCGCTCCCAGAAGGGGAACGTCTCGGGTGCGACGAACCACTCGCCCTGGGTGGGTACGGTGCTGCCGCTGGTGAAGAGGCGCACACCGGCCAGCCCGCCTTCGCCGACGGCGGCTTTGAGGTTCTCGGCTGCGTCCGGGCGCAGCGGGTCGACGGTGCCGACGGCGACGAAGCGGTCGGGCCACCGGCGGCTGCTGTCCAGGACGTAGGAGTTGTCGTAGCCGTAGTTGGTGGTGGCCTGTACCAGGACGGCCTGGTCGATGTCGGTGCCGTCCATGCGGCTGACCATGCCCTCGGCGGTCACGGGCCGGGTGGCGGCCCACGCCGACTGCTTACCCCCGATCGGGGCCTTGGGGTAGGCGGTCTGGTCCTCGGAGATGATGTGGCAGTGTGCGTCGACGACGTCCACGGTGGGTGCTCCCTTGTCTTCGGTGTGTTCCGGTGTGCCCGGTTCAGGCGTCCGGGTAGTCGCCCGCGGCGAACAGCGCCTTCAGGTCGGCGGGGAAGTCCGCGTCGAGCAGCCCCTGGTCCTTCCCGAACCGCACCATGGCGTTCAGGCTGGGCTCGTTGGCGGTGATGCCGTACGGGACGGGGTCTCCACCGATCGCGTGGCCCTGGCGGGCGAGGCGGGGCACGGCCGACCAGTCGGGGTGTGCGGCGAGGTGCCGGCGCTTGCTCTCGGCGAACGCCGCGTACAGCTTGGCCGGCAGGTCCGGGTCGTTCTTCACGAGTTCGGAGCGGATCGAGATCAGGGAGTGCAGCGGGTAGATGCCGGTGCGCAGGTAGTGGTCCGCGGCAAGCGTTCCGGCTTCGGGAAAGAGGGGGTAGGGGCCCTGGTCCGCGCCGGGTTCGGGTTCGGCCGTCGCCGTCCAGCCGGCCTTGGGGGCGCCGGCCCGTCCGGTCCCCGCGTTGCCGGTGAGGGCGGCGTCGATCTCTCCGGCGCGCAGCAGCTCGCCCAGTGAGCGGCCGTCGGTGACCCGCTCGACGTTGGACGGGACGCGGCCCTCGATGTGGTCGTCGTCGTCGACGACCCAGGTGATGGTGTCGATGTCCACGCCGTACTGGTCGCGCAGCACACCGCGCACCCACACACCGGTGCTCACGGAGTAGGCGCGTACGCCGATCCGGCGTCCTTCGAGGTCTCTCGGCACACGGATGCCGGAGTCGGCGGCGCACTGCACATCGCCGTGGTGGAAGCGCCGGTTGAGGAACACCGGGATCGCGGTCAGGGCGATGCCCTCCTGACGTGCCATCAGATAGGAGACGGGTGCCAGTTCGCACACGTCGAACTCCAGGTCCCGGATCATCCGCCGGTAGGCGCCGATGACCGGCTTGACCTCCACCGGCTCGACCACATATCCGTCGATCTCGGTGCCACTGTCCAGCAGCGCCTGCGCGTGCGGGTAGTCCCCGAGAACCACCGTGAGCTTGTCCATGTCCTGTCTCTCCCTAATCTTCTGTATGCACCGTTGTCTTCAGCCGCCGAGGCGGTCGGGTGTGACCCCGAGGGCCACGCAGGTGCGTTCGACGAGCTCGTCGTAGTCGACCGCGCGCGGGATCACGTCCTGTTCCAGGGCGTAGCCGGCGGCCTTGGTGAACGCGGCACGCAGTGCTTCGAAGCCCACCGGGTGCAGGGCGACCCGGCCGCCCTCCTCCTTGGCGGAGAGCACCGAGCGCATCGCGTCGTACGCGGCCAGGACGGCTGCGGGGTGCTCCGCGGCGGCGGCCTCGGACACGCCGACCACGTGGTTGACCGGGATGAACCCCTGATCCTTCGACCACTGGTCGGCGACCTCGTGGGCGTGGTCGACGGCCGTGTGGATACGGTCGTCGGAGGGCAGTTCGTTGCCCATGATCCCGAAGTCGACCCGGCCGTCGAGGAAGTCCGCCGGCAGCTTGGTCCCCTCCGGTGCCCGCTTCACCCAGGACGGGTCGACGGCGCCTTCGACGTGGTGGCCCTCGTACGTCGTCCACCGCGCCTTGCGCAGGTCGACGCCGTACTGCTCGGTGAGGAAGCCGCGCACCCACACACCGGTGGTCTGGCTCCAGGCGCGGACTCCGACGCTGTGCCCCTCCACATCGGCGACCGACAGTTTCCCCAGGGTCACCAGCGTCTGGTGCTGGTGGCGGCCCAGGGTGGTGACGGGCAGCAGCAGCACCGGCTTGCCGTGGGCGACGGCCTGCAGGACGGTCACGATCGCCAGTTCGCAGAGGTCCACGTCGGACCGGTTCACGAAGCCCCGGGAGGCCTTGTGGACCGGCTTGATGTCGACACGCTCCGGCTCCGAACCCGCTTCGCGGGCCGCCGACAGTGCGGCTGCCGCGAGGTCGTCACGGCCGAGCACCAACTTCATTTCTCTCTCCTCCTGCTAGGGGTTCCGGTGGGCCGTCGGACCCGCTGGTCCGTGGTGGTGCCGCTCGTGGTGGCGGCGCAGCAGGTCGATGCCGAAGTCGTTGCCGTTGGGGGTGCGGACGACCGTGTGGATGTGCCGGCGCGAGGGGTAGTCGTTGTCGAAGAGCACACCGGGCATGTGCTCGAACTCGACGAGGATCACGGGGCTGTGGAAGCGGTAGTAGAAGGTGCCGTCGGGGTCACCCACCCAGCCGAAGTGGGTGTCCCCCTCGTGGGTCAGCACCTCTTCCATGCGTACGCGGGCGTGTCGGTCGCCGGCCCGGTTCACGTACAGCCCGAGCAGCCGGCGCGCGGTCTCCCGCTGGCCCGGTGACATCTCGCTGAGCCGCAGCCCCCGCTGGTCGAGCTCGAAGTTGTCCCGGAAGGCGCCGCCGAACAGCTCCGACGGCAGGGTGTCCGCGATGACGGCCCGCTCCCGCTGCCCGCCGTCGAGCCGGGTGAACAGCTCGTGGCCGAGTGCCTCCTCGCCCCGGAAGGCCACCGTCCCGGCGTACTTCCCGGAACCCGCGACGACAGGCTCCGCACCGAGGAAGGTGGGGGTCAGGACCATCTGGTTCCCGACGAGGACGCAGTTGATGTTCACGTGGTGTCCGTCGAGCTGCCAGCCCCAGGGGCCGCCGTTCTCGGGGTCCCCGTAGAGGGAGAACCAGTACAGCCACTCGTTCAGCCCGTGCGTGTTGTCGCTCAGCTCACCGATGGTGAGGTTGAGACGCATCAGGTCGACCGCCTGGCGGTATCCCTCCGCGCTGAGGCTCTCCCGGATGACGGCCAGGGCACGCCGGCGCCCCGCGTCGTCGAACTCCTCCAGACAGATGCCGTGGCGCAGGAAGTAGCGGGCGCCGTTGTTCCAGTGGCGCCAGCTCACGTCGTCCATCGGGAACCGGCCGTCGGCGAGCTGTTTCTCCGTCAGCCCCGCCAGGTAGTCCTCCGCCGCCCGGTACACCGGACGCACGTCCGCGCCCGTGTCACGCAGCGGGAACAGCCCCGGCCGTATGCCGTCCGACGTGGCCACTCCCCTGAAGGGCTCGTCCGCCGCCTTCACCCGCCAGGCGACCTTTTCGAGCAGGTCGGGTGTCCATACCTCCGGTTCGCGCGTCGGCGGGTTGCCCCGCTTGCGCAGCCCCACGGGCTCTCCCATCGCTGCTCCTCCTCTCGGTGTTCCTCCGTGGGTACGCCGCCGGGCGGCGCACCCCTGTGGACGGGCTCCTCAGGCGTCGAGGAAGGCCGTACTCTCCGCGATGGCCCCGACGTCCACCGGCTTTTCGATGAGTTCCTGCTCCAGGGCGTAGCGTCCGGCGATGTGGAGGCAGGCGGTGAGTGCGTCGCTCCATCCGGTGGTGACGGCGCGTCCGGCGGGTGTGTCGTCGCGCTGGTCGGCGGTGTCCGCGACGGCCTGCTTCAGGGCCCCGTAGAAGGCCTGTACGGCGTCCCGGGAGTCGCGCAGGACGTCGTCGCGCACGACCAGGAGGTGGTTGGCGGGGATGGTGCCGTGCCGTTCGGTCCAGGCGAGGCCCGCGTTCTCGGCGTCGGTGACGAGCGGGACCAGTCCCGCGCCCTGTCCGCCGATGGCCTTCGGGCCGAGCACGGCGGCGGTGACGTCGTGGGAGTGCAGCAGGTCGGCGACCCGGCCGGCCTGGGACCGCTCGACGTTCGGGGGGTTGGTGTACTGGGCGACGTGGACGTCCTCGGTGGTCACCCAGGTGACGTCGGATGACGTGACCCCGTACTCCTCGTGGAGCCAGCCGCGCACCCACAGCCCCGTGGTCTGCCCGTAGGCGCGGACGCCCACGCGGTGGCCCGCGAGGTCCCCCGGGCGGATCTCCGGGCCGTCGGGCAGGCGGGTCAGGGAGCGGTGGTGGGTGCTTCCCACCAGCACCGCCGGCAGCAGGGTGAGGGGGATGCCGGCGTCGCGTGCCTGGAGGAAGGTGGCCATCGGCATCTCGCAGATGTCGTAGGCCAGATCGCGGACCATCCGGGCGAAGGCCGGCGGCAGCGGGGAGGACTCCGGGTACCGGCAGTCCACCCCGTCGACGGGGACGGTCCCGTCCTTCAGCGGGCGGGTGTGCGGATGGTTGCCCAGCATCACGTTCAGCGATGCCCGGGGAGTGGTGCTGCTCATGTGGCTCAGACGTCCTCTCCGTACTGGATGCGGCGGTACGGGGTGCTCAGTACCTCGCGGGTGATGCGCACGTCGATCACGGTGGGCCCGGGTGCCCGTACGTACGCGGCCAGCGCGTCGCTCAGCTCCTGCGCGGTGCGGACCGTGGCGCCGCCGCCGCCGAGTGCCTGGGCGACCGCGCCCAGTTCGGGTGTGGGGATCGTCGCGAGCTCCGGATCAAGTCCCTTGGCCTTCGCCTTGTGGTACTCGGCGCCCAGACCCTGGTCGTTCATCACGACGACCAGCAGCGGGATGTCGTAGCGCACCGCCGTCTCGAATTCGGAGAGGTGCATGATGAAGCTCGCGTCGCCCTCCACCACGAAGCCGGGCTTGTTGCCCTTGGCGACCATCTGGCCCAGGGCGATCAGCGGGGCCTGGCCGATGGCACCGAACATGCCGTAGTTGGAGAGCACGTCACGGGAGCGCTGGAAGAGCATGGTGCCGAAGTCGGTCTGATGACCGCTGCCCAGCACCAGCCCCATCTCGCCCGGGAGTTCGTGGTCCAGGATCCAGATCGCCTCGCGCGGGTCGAGCCGTCCGGGCTCGCGCACGTACTCCGGCTGATGGAGCCGGCCCGTCAGATGCCGGCGGACCGGGTCGGTGTGGTAGCCCTCCAGGTGGACGGACCGCTCGTCGAGCACCCGGGTCAGTTCACCGAGGGCGGTGACGGCGTCGGCCTGGAGGTAGCAGTCGGCTCGTTTGCCGTTGCCCATCACCAGGTGCGGGGCCGTGTCGATCTGGATGTACTTGGCCTCGGGGTAGAGGTAGCCGCTCTCGATCGTGTAGTGGTTCAGGCTGGCGCCCACCGCGATGACGCAGTCCGCCTCCTGGAGGAGTTCCATCGACAGCTTGTCGCCGAACAGACCCGAGAGGCCGACATGGAAGTCGGTGCGGTCGCACAGCCAGTTCTTCGCCTGGAGTGTGGTGGCCAGCAGGCCGCCGGTCCGCTCCTGGAGCGCGAGGATCTGTTCGCCGGAGTCCGCCGTGCGCGCACCGCGCCCTGCGATGATCACGACGCGCTTCGCGTCCTGGATCAGATCACAGGCGGCCCGGAGCCTGGACGGATCGGGCAGCAGCCTGGGCTTCTCGATCAGCGCGGTGGAGGGGACGTAGTCCTCTTCGTAGTCGTCCAGCTCGGCGACCTGGACGTCGAAGGGGGCGCTGATCATGACCGGCCTGGATTTCGTCCGTGCCAGGTAGAAGGCGTCCCGCACGGCTTCCTGGGCGTTCTCGGGCCTGGTCACCTGGATGAACTCGCACTCGATCGCGGCGGCGAAGCGGCGCTGGTCGAGATACTGGGTGGCGCCCTCGTCACCCAGCGGGGTCTCCCCGCAGAACGCGACCAGCGGGGTGCCGGCGCGGCTCGCGCAGAGCATCGAGGTGGCCAGCTGCGAGACACCGGGGCCGCTGGTCGTGGTGACCACGCCCGGCTGCCCCGCACCACGGGCCCAGCCGTCCGCCATGCCCAGACCTGAGCCCTCGTGCCGCACCTCGTACAGCCGCACTCCTCGGTCGGCGAGCGCGGCCATCCAGTGCATGTTGGCGTCGCCCATCATGCCGAAGACATCGCTGGTGCCTTCCTTGACGAACGCATCGGCCAGTGCTTCGTAGACCTTCACTTCTGGAACTCCTTCTCATGACCCGCGCCGGTCGCCCGGGCCTTCAGGACGCCTTCGAGCCGGGAGAAGACCCGCAGCGCGTTGCCCCCGTACACCGCCCGGCGGTCGGTGTCGCTCAGGCCTTCGATGGAGTCGAGGGTGTATTTGGTGTCGTCGAACCGCCGGCCGGTCTCCGGGTCCACGCTGCGGACGGCGCCGATCATCTCCGAGGCGAACAGCACGTTCCGCGCGGGGATGATGTCGAGCAGGAGCTCCATGCCACGCTTGTGGTACACGCAGGTGTCGAAGTGGACGTTGCGCAGGACCGACTCCTCCAGGGGCGGCCGGCCGCGGTCCTGCATCATCCCCCGGTAGCGGCCCCAGTGGTACGGGACGGCTCCGCCGCCGTGCGGCAGGATCAGCTTCAGCGTCGGGAAGTCCTTGAACAGGTCCGACTCGCACAGCTGCATGAACGCCGCCGTGTCACCCGCCAGGTAGTGGGCGCAGGTGCCCTGCATGGCCGGGTTCCTCGACATCGCGACATGGATCATCGCGGGGACGTCGAGCTCGACCATCTTCTCGTACAGCGGGTAGTAGACCCGGTCCGTCAGCGGCGGTGCCTGGTAGTAGCCGTCCGAGGGGTCCGGGTTCAGCAGACACCCGACGAAGCCCAACTGCTCGACGCAGCGCCCCAGTTCGGCGACGGAGTTGCGTACGGACGCGGGCAGTGCGTCGCCCGGGGACTGCGGGAGCTGGCACACTCCCACGAACCGCTCCGGGAAGAGACCACACACCCGTGCGATCAGGTCGTTGCTGACCCGCGACCAGTCGAGGCTGGTCCGCTCGTCACCGTAGTGGTGGGCCATCTTGCCCGCGCCCGGCGAGAAGATGGTCAGGTCGGTGCCGCGCTCGGTCTGCAGCTTCAGCTGCCCGTTACCGATCGCGCCACGGATCTCGTCGTCGCTGATGTGCAGTTGGTCGGGCGAGACGCGGGCGCCGGACTCCTCGAGCGCCTGGATCTGCTTCTCACGCCACTCCCCCAGCGCCGGGGGCGCCGTGGTGAAGTGACCATGACTGTCAATGATCATGTACTACTCCGGAATGTGGACGGTGCGGTGGTCACGTGTGTGAGGGGCCCCGGGCCACATCAGGCGCGGCCGGTCAGCTTCCTGGCCTTGTGCAGACCGGGATAGGTGCGCACCGGCGCCGACATCAGGAACCGGTAGCCGTCCTTGAGCGCCTGCTCGACGTTGTCGGCCGTCACATGCGGATGCCCCACGGCGACACCGCGTTCGTTGCAGATGTCGAGGATCCGCCGCTTGCACTCCAGCACCCGCGGATGCTCGTACTGGCGGGGGAAGCCGAGTTCCTGGCTCATGTCACCCTCGCCGATCAGGACCAGCCCGATGCCCGGCACCTGGTCGAGGATGTCCGGCAGATTCCTGATGCCGAGCTGGTCCTCGATCATGAGGCCCACCAGGATCTCCCCGTCCGGGGCGAGCGGCCACACATCGGCCCTGGCGTAGTACTCGATGTTCGAGATGCCCCAGTAGCGGGTGGCGGCGTGCGGGCCGTCCCCGCGCAGGCCGGCCGGCTCGTGGCGGGGGGCGTCGGGCAGCCGGGGGTAGCGGCAGGCGGCAACGGCGTTGCGGGCCTCCTCCACCGTGGAGATGTGTGGCCAGACGATGCCGAACGCACCCAGGTCAAGGGCCTGTTTGGCGTGCCACTGCGCCTTCTCCGCGCCGTTGGCGGGGATCCGTACGATGGGGGTCACATCGGGTGCGAGGCTCTCCGCCTCGAAGACCCGCCGCCTGTTCAGCAGGTACTGGAAACTGTCCTTCAGCGCGTTGATGTCCCACGGCTTGTGCTCCATCTCGAACACCACCGCGTCGTAGTCCGAGTTGCTCAGCTCGACCGCGGACGTGGGATCGGCCGCGGAGAACGTCGCGAGGACATGCTCACCCGCCTCCAGCGCGCCGATCACCTTGTTGAGCCTGGATGTTGTCATCGCCGACCTCCCTGGCCGATCGCTCCACCGGATGTGTTCCGCGAACCCCGCGAAGGCTGCCCCTGGCGTCCGGACCGCCGTCCTGCCCACCACGCCCGCAGACGGGCGAACAGCCCGGTGGGCCGTGGCCCCGGGGCCGGGTGCGGCTCGACGGGGGCCTCCGCCGGGGCGGGGGCGGGGACGGGGGTGACGGTCGCGGGCGACTCGACGGGTTCGGCCGCCGCGACCGGTTCGGCGGGGGTCGCGCATGTCTCGACGAGCTGCTCGGTGAACTCCTTGGTCATCCTGGAGACCACCATCCCGGCGCCCGACTCGATCAGCTTGGCGAGCTTGCCGTTGAGTTTGATCTCGCCGTCGCAGAAGACCCGTGAGGAGTCCGGGCTGTCCCCCTCGACGACCCGGAACGTGGCACTCGCACTGAAGCGGGTGGCACCCTGCCCGTCCGCGCCGCGGGCCGTGAGACGGCCCTCGTGTGCGGACTCGTCCAGGTCGAGGGAGATGCGGGCGGCGAACTTGACCCGGAGTCCGCCGAACCTGATGGCCAGGGTGCCGTCGAAGGACCCGTCGTCGTGCGAAGCCCCGAGCTCGGCTCCGCCGATGCAGGACACTACGGCCGACGGATCGGAGATGACCTCCCAGACACGTCCGGGCGGACTCGGTACGGGAATCTCTTCCGTGATCGATATCAAAGCGGTGAACCTCACTGGGAGGCAGGTGCGCCGGTCATGGGCGGGGAAGGGCATGACGGCACAGCCGGCAGGGCGGTTTGGGGTGCGACGGT
Organism: Streptomyces sp. NBC_01012; assembly: GCF_045162755.1. Classification (NCBI taxonomy): domain Bacteria; kingdom Bacillati; phylum Actinomycetota; class Actinomycetes; order Kitasatosporales; family Streptomycetaceae; genus Streptomyces; species Streptomyces sp. NBC_01012. The sequence continues at coordinate 502,791 of NZ_CP108688.1, forward strand.
GGGCACGACCGTGTTACGCGGCGGCCTTCCGCTCGGCGGCGAAGAGGCCCCAGAGGTCGTTGTAGAGCTCCGAGAACTCGGGTGACTCGACGAGCGAGCCGATCTGGCGCGGGCGTTCGAAGGGCACCTGGATGACACGGCGGATCGTGCCGGGCCCCTTCGACATCACGACGACCTCGTCGGCCAGGTAGATGGCCTCGTTGAGGTCATGCGTGACGAAGACGAGGGTTCCGTTCTGCTCCCGCCAGATGTTGAGCAGCTCCTGCTGGAGCTCCAGCCTGGTGATGGCGTCGAGCGGGCCGAACGGCTCGTCCATCAGCACGATGGACGGGTCGTAGATCAGCGCTCGCGCTATCGCGCAGCGCTTCTGCATCCCGCCCGACAACTCCCGGGGAAAGTGGTGCTCGAAGCCGGTCAGACCGACGAGTTCGACCCATCGGGCGATGCGCTCGTCGCGCTCCTCCTTGGGGACCTTGCGGAACTTCAGCGCCAGGCCGATGTTGGACCGGACACTCAGCCACGGCAGCAGGTGGGACTGCTGAGTCACGTATGCCGCATCGGAGTTGACGGCGGTGACCTGTTCGCCGGCGTAGTGGACCTCCCCCTCCGTGGGGGTGAGGAGTCCAGCGGCCAGGTTGAGGATGGTGCTCTTCCCGCATCCGCTGGGTCCGATCACGGCCACGACCCGGCCGCGGTCGACCTTGAACGACACATCCTCGATCGCGGGCCGGTGCGTGCCGGGGAACTGCAGAGTGACGTGGTCGAGGCGGAGTGCCTCGGGGTGGGAGTTGCTCTGTGTGGTCGACATATCTGCCTCCTCGGCCTCCTCCTCGCAAGAGATGAAGCGGGGCCGTGCGCTCGCGCCTTGGGCGGCGTTCATGGGTGGCTGTGCTGTGGCGGTGCTGCGTCCGAGCAATCTCGGTAATACTGAGCCCCACTGAGATTGTCCGACAACCAGTAATGCGAACGTAACACCAGCACTCCGGGTACACAAGAAGCTTGCAGGCACCTGCCTACTTCTCACAGGAATCACCTGAACCCAGCCTGGTTGACTGTCGGACAAACAAGGTCAGGGCCAGTACGACGACTCCAACGGCCGCCGCAGCGAGTCCGCCCACGAGCAGCGCGCTGCGCGCTCCCCATGACGCACCGGCGGCGCCGACGGCAGGGCCTCCGACGACCGTGCCCCCCTGCCAGCCCATCGCCCAGACCGACAGCACACGCCCCCGCATCTGCGGCACCGCGGTGAGCTGCATCAAGGTCTTGGCCGATGAGTTGAACGTGATCGAGGCGGAGCCCACGAACACGAGAGCGACCATGGCCAGCGGCAGACTCGGCGCCCGGGCCGCGGCGATGATCAGGGCGCCCCAGATCATCGCCGACACCGAGAGGGACCGGGTGCTGAGCCGGCGGCGGCGTACCGCGACAAGGCCGCCGAGCACTCCGCCCACGCTCATCACGGCCATCGCCGTGCCGTAACCCACCGGGCCCGCCCCGAACGCCGATGTGGTCAGCAGCGGCAGGCTCACCGGGAACTCCCAGGTGAGGATCCCCGTCACATACACCATGATCATCGGATACAGCAGTTCGGGCGTGCGGCGGATGTAGGCGAGACCGGCGCGGATCTGCCCCTTGGCGCGCACCTCACGCTCGGCCGGATACATCTCCTCCGTCCGCAGCCTGAGCAGACTGACGATGACGGCCAGGAAGGAGACGGTGTCCAGGGCGAAGCACGGGGCCACTCCCAGGGTGGCGATCACCGAGCCGGCGACGCCGGGACCTGCCAGTTTGGCCGTGTTGACGAAGGTGGAGTTGATCGCGATGGCGTTGGCCAGGTGCGCCCTGCCGACCAGCTCGCTGATCAGTTTCTGCCGTGCGGGGTTGTCGAAGACGCTGGTGACGCCGAGCACGAGCATCAGCCCGATGAGCAGCGGCAGCGTCACACTGTGGGTCCAGGACAGCACGGTGAGAAGTGCGGCCTGGACCGCGAAGCAGATCTGGGTGAGGAGCAGCAGCCTGCGGGTGTCATGGCGGTCGACCATGAGGCCGCCCCAGGCGCCGAGCAGCAGGATCGGCAGGTACCTGGCCGCGGTCACGATGCCGAGCATGGTGCCGCTGTGGGTGAGTTCGAGCGTCAGCCAGCCGACGGCGATGTTCTGCATCCAGTTGCCGGCCACGGACAAGGTCTGCCCGATCGAGAACCGGCGGTAGTTCCTGTTCCTGAGCGAGGCGAAGCTGCCCCGGTGCCCGGCGCCGCCGACCGCGGCCGCGGGCCCTGCCAGGGGCGGCGGGTCACGGCCGGCGTCGGGCGCGGGCGCGCCGGCGGGCAGGCCCGGTTCATGGTCAGCCAACGTTCGTGCCCAGCGCCTTCTCACCCTTCGGGAAGAAGGCGGTGAGCTGGTTGTACTCATCGAGCGTCGCGGTCGGGTACCACTTCAGACCCGCCTTGCAGATCGCTTCCAGGACGGGGACACCACTCGGGTCCGAGCAGTCGGTGCTCACGGGGATCCGGGAGTTGTACGTCTTGGCCAGTGCGCTCTGGGCCGTGTCGGACGACAGGAACGAGGTGAGCAGCACCGCGGCGGCGGGGTGGGGAGCGCCCTTGGGGACGTAGAGGTAGGACTCGTTGGCGTTCGTCGGGGAGAGCGGGGCCACCTCGACGGGTACGCCCTTGCCCTTCGCCTCCAGGACCAGGTTGATCAGGCTGGTGCCGATGCTCACCTGCCCCGACTCGATCGGTGCCTCCGACTGCGTCGTGTTGGGTGTGAAGTGCGGCTTCTGGGCGGCGAACTTCTTGGCCCAGGCCAGCGCCTTGGCCTCGCCCATGGAAGGACCGGCGTCCCACACGGTCAGGAACGACGCCCGCGACTCCGCCGAGATCTTGCCGCCCGACCACTTGGGGTCCAGCAGGTCGTCCCAGGTCTTCGGCACATCGGCCGCTTTCACCTTGTCGGTGTTGTAGGCCCACACCTTCGGGACCGCCCAGATGTAGACCATGCTCCGCTCGAAGATGTTCTCGGCGTCGATGCCGTACTTCGACCAGTCGATGTCGTCCGCCATGGCGGAGGAGGGGACCACGGTGAGTCCGCCGGCGTTGGCCACATCGACCGACACCTTGCGGGCCGCCTGTTCCATCTTGAGCTGGCTCACCTGGTCGGGAGCCTTGGTGTTGGTGTACTTGACCTTGATGCCGGGGTACTTCTTCTCGAAGAGGTCGATCGCCGGCTGCATCTGCTCCTGCGGCTTGGGTACCGACCAGTCGACCTCGCCCTCCTTCTTGGCCTGCTCGACCAGGGCGCTCATCGACGCCGGGAGGTCGGCGCTCTCGGCCTTCTTCCCGCAGCCGGTCATCCCGACCGCGGTGACCAGCACCGTGGCCGCGGCCAGGGCGAGCCGCCTGCGGCCCGGGGTCCTGCTCCTTCGTTCCTGTCGCATCGCCGTTCCGTCCTCATGTGGTGTCGTGTCCGCCGTTGTCCGCCGTCGCGGGTGCTCAGTGGCTGTCTGTTGTCACCGGTACGTGGTAGACACGGGCGGCGTTGCCGCCGAGGACGTTCGCCCGCTCGTCCGGCGCCAGCCAGGACAGCCGGCTCTCGATCGAGTCGCGCAGGTCCTGGAGGGTGCCGTCGGAGGCCGGGAAGTTCGATCCCCACATCAGGCGCCCGGTCCCGAAGGTGTCCGCCAGGCGTCGCAGTACCTCGGTGACGTCGGCGCCCGGTTCGGCCTCCAGCCGGCGCAGTGCCGGAGGGGTGATCTTGAGGTGGACCCCGGCGAAGCGGGCCAGCTGCCCGAGTTCACCGAGGCGCGGGTACGAAGGCCCGCCTCCGGCGTCGGGGCGCCCCGCGTGGTCGAGCAGCACGGTCAGGGCCGGGTGTGCGTCAAGTACCTGGACGAGCTTGCCGGTGTCCTTCGAGTGCATCTGGATGCACACGGGTACACCGCGGCTCTCCACGTAGTCCCACACCGCGCCCATCCGTCCGTCCGAAAGACCGGCGCCCGGAGTGGGAACCTTCGTGGTGCCGTCCGACACACGGATGCGGACACCGCTGAAGCCCCGCTCCTCGATCCAGTACCTGAGGTCGGGCACCGCCGTGTCGGAGAGGAAGTCGACGGCGCAGACGCCGACCAGCCGGTCCGGGTACTCGGCCAGCGCGTCGGCCGCGTACCGGTTGTCGAATCCGTACATGGTCGACGCGTGGACGAGTGCCGCGCGTTCGATACCCGCGGCGTCCAGGTGCCGGATCAGGCCGGAGACGTCGACCGGCCTGGTGCGGGACCACTCGGACTGGCGTCCGCCGAGCGGCCGGACCGGGTAGGCGTCCGTGTCGCTGGATATGGCGTGGGTGTGGGTGTCGAAATAGCGCATCGATTCTCCTTCGAACGGTGTCGCTGAGGCTTCGTACGGGGGCTTCCTGCGGGTCAGGGCCGGCCCACGTACCGGTGGAAGTCGGCGAAGAGATCCTCCGCGTCCAGGTCACCCGTGATGAGTTCCTGCTCGCGGGCGTAGCGGATGGCGGTCCGCAGGGTGGCCAGCAGGGGCTCGCTGACTCCGTGCCTGACCACGAGCTCGCGGGTCGTGCCGGTGGGTTCGGAGGGGCGAGCGGCGTCGATCCCGGCGCCGAGCGCCTCGTACACGGCGCGGACGAGGTCCGGCCGGGACTCGACGAGGTCCTTGCGCACGACGGCGAGATGGTTGACCGGAACCCAGCCGTGGTGCGCGAGGAAGTCCTCCTGCCGGGCCTTCCAGTCCTCGACGAGGGGGACCAGGCCGTCCACATGGTCGGCCGAGCGTGCGCCCATGACGACCGCGGCGAGATCGTCGTCGCGCAGGGCGTCCACCAGTCCGCGCGATGTGCGCTCGACGTTCGAGGGCTCGGGCGCGGCGAGGACGTGCGGCCCTTCCCTGGTCACCCAGGTCACGTCCTGGGCCCGCACCCCGTAGGTGTCGCTGAGCACGCCGCGGACCCAGAGGCCCGTCGTCTGGCTGTAGGAGCGCACGCCGACCCGTCGTCCGCGCAGGTACTCGGGGCGGAGCCGGTTCTCACCGCCCCACACGGAGATCGACCGGTGGTGGAAGTTGCCGTGGAGGACCACGGGCAGCGCGACGACGGGGACACCTGCCTCGACGGCCTGCAGCAGGGTGGCGACGGCGAGTTCGGACACGTCGTACCGCAGCTCACGGACCATGGGGGCGAACGCCCGGTGGATCGGTTCGATCTCGGGGAAGTCCAGCTCGCAGCCGGCGGCCGCGAGAGCGCCGTCGAGGAGCGGCTCGGTGTGGGGGTAACGACGCAGTGCCACCGTGAGATGCGTACTCATGTCAGCTCCTCGTCATGACTTTGTTGCACAATGCGAGGGAAGCTAACAGCCGTTTCCGCACAGACACAAGGATCGTGCACAAGAATCGTCAAACAATCTGACCTCTTGAAGCCGGTGCGGTTCAGCTCTCGGCGGGCCGGACGTTCCGGGGCGACGCACCTCTCGCGGAGGCGACGTGGCGTCGCACGGCCATCCGTCGGCGGATCGTGGCGAGCTTCCCGGTCTCCGAAGGTCGCCGCAGCCTCATTGTCCAACAACGGTTGATGCCAACACGGAAAGACAGGGCACCGGCCGTCGGCCTCCTACGCGGCGTTGCGCATGGCCGTACAGCCCCCCGTACAGGGGCAGGACAGGCTGAAATAGCGAGCGCACGGGAATTTCGTACGACAGGGTTCACGGCGGAGAGACCCGGTGCTACGGTCCATTTTGTTCAACAAAGCGCTTGAGCCGCGCATGGCTGTCATGCGGCAGTCGACCCACCGTCGTCCCCTCGCCGCAGCACAGCGCCCACCCACATCGACCGTAGTACGTGGGCGGCCACACCCACAGCCGTCGACGTGCGGATCACGTGTGCCCACGCGCCTCGTACTGATCGAGCCCTCCCGCAGCGTGGTGCGGACCTACCAAGTGTCGCTCGACGCGCGACGACGACCAGGTGCCCGGCAGCATGCCGGGCGCGAACCCCGAGGAGGGGATGGCGATGAGCCACACCGTGAAGAGCAAGGTGCTACGGCGGCGCGCCGCCATGGCGGCAGCGCTCGCGCTGCTGGCGACGGCCGCCGCCACAGGCTGCGGAGCGGGGGACGAGCAGCCCGGACTCCCCTCGTCCAAGGCCGACCTGGTGAAGCAGGCGAAGGAGGACGGCGAGGTCAACTGGGCGTCCTGGAACCCGGAAGCGCAGATGCAGCCGGCCATCGACCTGTTCGAGAAGACCTACCCGGGTATCAAGGTCAAGTACACCAACGTCAAGGCGCCCGACCAGGTCAGCCAGCTGAGGATCGAGCAGGCCGCCAAGAAGGTGTCGATCGACGTGGCGAACGCCGGCGGGCTCACCATGAGCCCCGCGGTGAAGCTGGCCGGTGATGTCGACTGGGCGAAGTACGGCATCGAGGCGGATGACATCTTCGCCGACAACTTCGTCTACGTCTGGGCCACACCCAAGGTCTGGGCCTACAACACCGACAAGGTGAAACCGGCCGATGTGCCGAAGACCTGGGACGATCTGCTCGACCCCAAGTGGTCCGGCGGCAAGATCTCGGCCGAGTCACGCGCCTCCTTCATGTCCGTATGGGACCTGGACGACGCGATGGGCGAGACCAAGGCGCTGGCGTGGGCCAAGAAGTTCGCCACCCAGGACCCGCACTACGCGCCGAACGTCACCCAGGCCGAAGCACCCGTCGAGTCCGGCGAGGTCAGCATCGGCACCAGCCTGGCCAGCCTGGCCCTCGCCGCGAAGGACAAGGGCGCGCCCGTCGCCATCGCACCGGTCTCACCGACCAGCGCGAGCGAGTCCTATCTGTACGTACCGAAGGGTGCCCCGCACCCCGCCGCCGCAGCACTTCTCACCTCGTTCCTGTCGTCCGACAAGGCCCAGAAGCTGCTCGGGGAGACCTACAACTCCCGGATACCCGTCGACACCGACTGTTCCGATCCGAGCGACACCGCCGTCCTTCAGGCCCTGTGCGACGCGAACCTGAAGTGGCACGGCACCAAGTCGCTCGAGAAGTACGAGACGCTCTCCGGCTTCTATCCCAAGGTGGAGAAGGAATTCGGGACCGATGTCGGCTAGTGGCAAGGACACCGTGTCCAGAATTGGAGGTCCATCATGGCCCTGAAGACTGAAGAGACACCACCGGCACCGACCCCCACGGAACCTCCGAGGACTCTGGACACCCGTTCCGCCTCGAAAAGGGCGAGGACTTCGTCGGTGGCGGGCTCGCTGCTGAACCTGGCCATGGTCGTCCTGGTGGGATACCTGGTCCTCGTCCCCCTCGCGATCCTCGTCTACAGCAGCCTCAAGCCGTCCACCACCGAGCTCCCCTTCGACGTTCCCGGCTTCTCGCTCGACAACTTCTCCGCGGTCTTCGAGTCCAGCCGGCTGGGGTCGGTGACGCTCAACACCCTGATCTATGTGGTCGGCTCGCTCGTCGTCGCCCTGGTGCTCAGCCTTTCCCTCGCCTATCTCTTCGAGAGGACCGACATTCCGGGGCGCCGGGTGCTGAGCCCACTGGCCCTGGCACCGATGGCGGTTCCGGTCACGGTGATGGCGATCGCGTGGGCTCTGGTCGCCAATCCCGCGAACGGCCCGTTGGCGATCCTCATCCACAAGGTCTTCGGCGTACAGATCGACATCTATTCCATACCCGGGATGGTTCTGGTGATGGGGATCTTCGGGGTCCCCAGCATGTACCTGATGATCGCCCCGGCCTTCGCGCGCCTCAATCCCGAGCTGGAGGAGGCGGCGGCGACGGTGGGTGCCTCGCTGTGGCGCCGTCTGCGGCTCATCGTGCTCCCCCTCGTCGCACCCGCCGTGTCCGCGTCCGGGATTCTCCTGGTCGTCGTGGCGCTGGAGGGGTTCGCCATTCCCGCGGTCCTCGGACTGCCGGACAAGATCTTCGTCTTCAGCAGTCTCATCCAGTACTCGTTGCAGCCGCCCGGTGGAGTCCCCAACTACGGCCAGGCCAGCACCTACGGTGTCCTGATCCTCGCGGTGTCGCTCGTCATGCTCGCCGTCTACCGACGCCGTGTCCGCGACACACACCGCTTCCGGGTCGTGGTCGGCAAGGGCTACCGTCAGACCAGGGTGAGCCTGGGACGCTGGCGGATCCCGGTCTTCGTCATCGTCTGCGTCTACATGTTCATCGGCATCGTCCTGCCCATCCTCGCCCTGCTGTGGACCAGCTTCTCGCCGTACACCCGGCCCATCACCTGGTCAGGGCTGCACTCGATGACGTTCGCGAACTACAGCCATCTGCTGGACATCCCGGACATCGGCAAGATCCTCGTCAACACGGCGGAGGTCGTCCTGGTCACCGCCACGGTGACCACCGCGATGTCGGTGTGGATCGCGGTGGCGGCGTCACGACGCTCGTTCCCGGGCAGCACGCTCCTGTTCGAGACGCAGTTCGCGGTCTTCGGGATTCCCAGCGTGGTGCTCGGCGCCTCCGTCCTGTTCCTCTACCTGTACGTCCCCATCCCGATCTACGGCACCGTGTGGATCATCGTCGTGGCGCTGGTGACCCGCTTCCTCCCGCGTGGGTCACGCATGGTGCAGACGGCGCTGGTGCAACTGGACGACGGACTCATCGAGGCCGCACGCGTCACCGGGGCGGGGCCGGCCACCGTCACCAGGACGGTGCTGCTGCCCCTGCTGCGACCGACGCTGTGGAAGACATGGCTCTGGGTCTTCGCCCACGCGCTGGGAGAGCTCCCCATCGCCCTGCTGTTGACCAGCTCGGACAACCGCACCCTGGTGGTGGTCCTGTGGGACACGTTCACCTCCAGTGTCGACAACCCGACGGCGAGCGCCCTGGCCGTGGTCCTCGTGGTGATCTCGACCGCCGCGGTGTGGCTGGTCAACCGGCGCAGCACAGTGGAAGAAGCATGAGAGAGAGGGTTGAAACGATGACCACGGATACCGTGAACTCGATCGTCATCACGGAGTTGCGCAAGTCCTACGAGCGGGTGACCGGCAGCGAGACGACGTACGCGGTCGACGGTGTCTCCTTCGACGTGCCGAAGGGGCAGTTCGTCACCCTGCTCGGCCCCAGTGGCTGCGGCAAGACGACGACCCTTCGCTGTGTCGCGGGTCTTGAGCGTGCCACCGGCGGCCGGATCGAGATGGGCGGGCAGGTGGTGTTCGATGTGCCGCAGAAGCGCTTCGTCCGTCCCGAGGACCGTCCGATCGCGATGGTTCCCCAGTCCTACGGCATCTGGCCCCATATGACCGTTCTCGACAACGCGGCCTTCCCGATGCGGCACGGCAGGAACCGCCGCAAGGGCCAGGACATCCGCAAGCGCGCCATGGAGATGCTCGAACAGGTGGGTCTCGCCCCCATGGCGGACCGTTGGGCCACCCAGCTGAGCGGCGGACAGCAGCAGCGTCTGGCCTTCGCGCGTGCCCTGCTCGGTGACCCCGAGGTCCTCCTCCTCGACGAGCCACTGTCGAACCTCGACGCGAAGCTGCGGGCCAAGCTCCGCCAGGAACTCAGGTCCTTCCAGGAACAGTTCGGGGTCACCGCGCTCTATGTCACCCACGACCAGGCCGAGGCGCTGGCGCTCTCGGACACGGTGGTCGTGATGAACCAGGGACATGTCGAGCAGATCGACCGGCCGGAACAGCTCTACGACCACCCCGGCTCGTCCTTCGTCGCGGACTTCATCGGGAGCGCCAACCTGCTTCCCGTGCAGGATGTCTCCTCGCGCGGCGACGGCGGCGTGGTCGCGAAGACCGATGTCGGCCCTGTCCTGTGCCTGCGCTCGTCGGCCGGCCGGGACCAGCACCGGGCAGGCACCACGGGCGGCTTCGTCTGCGTACGCCCTGAGGACGTCCAGGTGCGGGCCGTGTCACCGGCGCCGGCGGACGACGAGTTCACGGCCACCGTGGAGTCCTCGGAGTTCCTCGGCGACCGGCTCGAACTCGTCATCCGCGCCGCGGACATACCCATCACGGTCTCGGCGCGGGCGGGCCTCGGCTGCCGTCCGGGCGAGGACGTCGTGGTGAGGTTCGATCCGGCCACCGCCAGCTATCTGGCGAGTTGAGCGTACGGACGCGCGCCCCGGGCCCTGCCACGGTCCGGGGCTGCGCGGACGGTCTCAGCCCCGCCCGTCGACGAGGCCCGATTCCCAGGCCCAGGCGGCGATCTCCACACGGTTGCGGGCCGACAGCTTGGTCTGCACATTGCCGAGATGGGTCTTCACCGTGCCCACCGAGATCGACAGCTCGGCGGCGATCTCGGCGTTGGTCAGCCCTCTGGCCACCAGACGTACGAGGTCGTTCTCCCTCGCGGAGAGCGCGGTGTGCGGCTTTCGGGAGGCGGGCACCGGGCTGTTGAGCTGCTTCAGCAGCCGGACGGTGATGGCCGGGCTCACCAGCGCCTCGCCCGAGGCGGCCGCTCGGATGGCCTCGACCAGCAGGGCGGGGCCCGAGTCCTTGATCAGGAAGCCGGAGGCGCCCTCGCTCAGGGCGCGCTGGACGTACTCGTCGTCGTCGAACGTCGTGACGACGACGACCTTCGGCGGATTCAGGATGCCTGGGCGGGTCAGCCTGCGCAGCGCCTCAAGACCGTCCATCCGGGGCATCCGGATGTCCATCAGCACCACGTCGGGCCGGTGGCGCTCGGAGAGCTCCACCGCGTGCACCCCGTCCGTGGCCTCCGCCACGACCTCGATGTCGTCCTCCGCCGCGAGGATCATCGCGAAGCCGGCCCGGACCATGGCCTGGTCGTCGGCGATCAGTACCCGGATGCTCATGCGACGGTCACCGCCCCCGCGGACGCCGGGAGCGACGCCTCGACTCCCCAGCCGCCCGCCGTCACCGGGCCGGCCCGGACGCTCCCTCCGATCAGGCCGACCCGCTCGGACAGACCCTTGAGACCGAAGCCGCCGTGGGAGACAGGGCGCGACCGTCCGTCGTCACTGACCCGCACGGAGACCCGGTCTCCCGAGCGCTCCACGCGCACCCGCACCTCGGTACATCCCTGGGCGTGTTTGCGTACGTTGGTGAGCGCCTCCATCACCACCCGGTGCGCGGTGGTGGTCACCTCGACCGGCAGGCCGTCGAAGCTCCCCTCCAGATCGAGGTGCGCCCGTGCGCCGCCGACGGCCGAGAACTCCTCGACGAGCGAACGCACCTCGCTGATGCCGGCCAGCGGCGTCAGCGCCACCTCTCCGTCGGCGTCACGCAGCATCCCCACCATGTGGCGCATCGATGACAGCGCCTCCGAACCCGCCTGTTCGATCCGCTGGAGCGCGGGCGGCACCAGCTCCGGCCGGCGCCCCGCGATCACCTGGGCCCCCTGCGCCTGTACGACGATGCCGGTCACATGGTGGGCGACGAAGTCGTGCAGGTCCCTGGCGAACTCAGTCCGCTGTTCGAGCCTGAGAGCCGCCGCCTGCCGCCTCCGGTCCACCAGGAGCAGACGCGTCCCGAGGCCGATCCCCAGGGCCATGACGGCCACCAGCGCGAAGAACAGCGCCATGATGGTGGTGGTGTCCCGCACGGAGACCGACACCGGACGCAGCACGATCGCCATGAGCAGTACGGGCACGGCCACCGTCGCCCATGTCGGCTTCCCGCGTCGGGCGACGACCAGCAGGATCCATATCAGGGCGGCCGGTTCGGCGAACCCCAGCGCCAGCGAACCCACCGACGCTCCCAGGTGCAGCACCACCGAGAGACACAGTGACATGACCGCGGCTGCGCAGCCGGCCGCCGGCAACGCCCGGCTGCCCAGCCGGGGCGAAGCGACGACGAGAGCCACGCACAGCAGCGCGCCCACCATCTTGGCCGGGCCCAGCACGGCGGGGCCGGAGTCCAGGAACTCGTAGGAACCGCCGATCCGGTCCAGCACCACGAGGGTGACCAGGGCCCCGACCAGCAGCAACCGCGAGGCGACGGGCAGCACGCGCGCACGCCTCGCCTGTCTCAGGGCTGCCGATGGAGTCGCCGCGGCGGTCACCGTCTCGGTCATCTCTTTCACTGTCCTCCCGCCGACCGGCCGAAAGTCGGAGTCGGCCGCACATGATCTGTCTTTCGCCCGATCCGCCGCGGGACGCGGCGGAGAAGAGTGGTGTCCACCGGGCGGCGCTCACCTTGCGTCACCCGACGAGCATGTCATGATCACCGCCGAACCCTCGCCCTCGGGCCGGGGACAGGAGTCACACAGATGATGAACCCGGAGACGCACCACGGCAGCGGGGCGAGGTCCGCACGACCCGTCGGCGGCGGCTCGGCGATCGAGGCCCAGGGGCTGGGCAAGAAGTACCGGCGTGGCTGGGCGCTGCAGGATGTCTCCTTCCGGCTGCCGACCGGGCGGGTGTGCGGCCTCGTCGGCCCCAACGGCGCGGGCAAGAGCACGCTGATGGGTCTGGCCACGCACATGATCCGGCCCACGACCGGCGCGCTGCGGGTGTTCGGCGCGGAACCGGGGTCGACGGAGGCGGTGCTGCGGACCGCGTTCCTGACCCAGGAGAAGCCCCTGTTCCGGCGGTTCACCGTGGCCGAGACCCTGCGGCTCGGCCACGAGTTCAATCCCCGCTGGGACCAGGAGGTGGCCGAAGGCATCGTCCGTGCGGGCCAGGTGCCGTTGGAGGCGAAGGTCGGAACACTCTCCGGCGGACAGCGCACCCGCGTCGCCTTCGCCCTGGCCTTCGGAAAGCGACCGGATCTGCTCATCCTCGATGAGCCGATGGCCGACCTCGACCCCTTGGTCCGCCGTGAGCTCATGACCACTCTGAAGGCCGAGGCCGCCGAACACGGCACGACGGTGCTGGTGTCCTCACACATGCTCGCCGAGCTCGAGTACATCTGCGACTACCTCCTGGTCATCGCGAACGGCGGTCTGCGTCTCGCGGGTGAGGTGGACGAACTGCGCGCCGCGCACGCCGTGCTGGACCTCGCGGGCCACGGCTCGTCCCTCGCCGGAACACCGCACAGGGTCATCGACCCGGGCGGGCACGAGGGCCGGCCGGGAGCGCTGGTGCGTCTCGACGAACCGATCGAGTACGGAGGACCGGCCGAGCCTCCCACCCTGGAGGAGCTGCTGCTCGCCTATCTGCGCTCACCGGACGCGCCCGGGCTCATCGCTCCCAGCGCCCGGGCCGGCGACATCCACGACATCATCGTCCACGACCGTACGAAGGCTGTGACCGCATGACCACGCTCACCCATGACCCGGCCCGTACGGCGCCCGCCGGACCCGCACGGAGCGGCCGGGGCCCCCGGCTCGGCGGTCCGGTCTGGCTCGTCTGGCGCCAGCACCGTGCCGCGTTCTGGACGCTCATCGCCGTCACCGTCGTCGGTGTGCTCGTCATCGCCTTCCTGCGCGGCCGGATGATGGACTTCCTGGGCGCCCAGGACGCCGCCTCGCAGCGGTCCGGCGGCCTGCCGCCCGAGTTCGAGGCGTACGCCGACCGGCTGTTCCGCGTGGGGAGTTACCTCGGCTACATCCCTGTCCTTGCCGGTGTGTTCCTGGGTGCCCCACTCATCGCGGGCGATCTGGAATCCGGCACGGCGAAGCTGGTGACGTCGCAGTCCGTCAGCCGGCTGCGGTGGCTCACCGTGAAGCTCGCCGTTCCCGCCGTGATGCTCACCCTGTCCACCGCCGCCCTCACCACCGCCTTCACCTGGTGGTGGAACCCGGTCAAGGGGCGTTCCGACGGCCTCATCTGGACCTCGTTCTTCAGCGTCACGGGCGTGGTGCCGGTGGCCTACGCCCTGCTCACGTTCGCCGTGGGTGTGGCGGCCGGCCTGATCCTGCGCCGAACGCTCGTGTCGATGGTGGTCACGCTCGGCGTCGTGGTGGCGCTCGGCTTCGTCTGGGACCAGGTCTGGCGGAGTCTGGGGCACATCATGTCGGTCAGCACCGACAAGGGCGTCGGGCCCGGTGCCGTGCGGCCGGAGCTGCCCGCCCAGGCCGAGCAGCAGGGAGAGGGCACCTACTTCCTCGCCAGCTCCGGTGACCGCCTGGACTGGACCACCTGCCTCGATCAGATGGACAACACCCGGGCGCACACCGCCTGCCTGAAGTCCGAGCACGTGGTCGGCTGGTCCATCGACTACCTGCCCGTCTCCCAGATGCACACGATGCAGTGGCTCGGAGCCGGCGCCATGTCCGCCCTCACCGCCGGCATCGTCGCCTTCGTCGTCCTCCGGGGCCGCAAGCGGCTCCTGTGACCCACGTCCGACGGGCCCTCCGGTGGTGCACCGGGGGCCCGTCGGACGCGTACGCCCAGGAGCCCGGTGCACCACCGACACCACACCTACGAGCAGCAGAAGGGCATCGCGCCGACGGCCGCCCCGGAAGGTCAGATGACCCGGAAGAGATCGCCCGCCGCGTGCACGTCGGTCAGGTCCTCGATGCCGCGGAGGTTGTCGCACAGGGCGTCGAGGACCGTGCCGGGCCTGGCTGCCTCCGGGGCGCCGACGGCCACGCCGAAGCAGCGGAAGCCGAGTGTGCGCCTGGCGTCGTTCCAGCCGCGCATCCATCCTTCGGTGACGTCGCACTCCCCGTCCGTGATCATCACGATGTCCCCGCGCCGGCGTCCGTCGGTGTTGAACTCCTCCTCCAGCAGGCCGACGGCAGCCGAGAGCGGAGCCCGGTAGTTGGTGCCGCCTCCGTAGAAGTGCTCGGCGAAGTCGATGACGTCCGCGATGCCGACGGATCCGGAGGCCGGGAACCGGCACACCTTCACGGACTCGGCCGACGAGAACAGGATGCCGACGAAATCGCGCTTCGCCCGGCGGGCCTGGTCGAGCAGCGCGAGAGCGCATGCCTTGGACCACGCCTCTCCGGTGATCCCGCCGGGTCCTGGCCGGCTCATGGAGTTCGAGCAGTCGACGCACGCGATGACGGCGCCCTTCCCGGTGGTCTCCTCCCCTCGGCTGTCGTACAGCATCAGCCTCGACTCGGCGTACCTCGCGGCGAACACGCTCCTCATGGCCGGGACCCCGAGGTTGGCCAGCTCGGAGGGGATGACCCGGGAGAGGTCGTCGCCCAGGGTGATACCGACCAGCTCGCCCCTGGCGTGCTCGACCTTGCGGGCGCGTTCCCCGGCGGCCATCTGCCGGAACCTGCCGATCAGGTCGGCGAACCGCCCCAGCCGGCCCGAGCGCAGCCGCTCGGCCAGCTCGGCCCGTCGGCCGTACGGCATCCGCTCCAGCTCGCCCGGGCCCAGTCCCCAGGCGCGCATCAACTCGCTCTCCTCGCGGGACTGCTGGGCCGCCCCGGCCGTGGCGCTCCGCGCGGCCGCACGGATGCCGGGGGCCGCCGCGGCGAGTGCCTGCCGCGCTTCCTCGTCGGCCTGCCGAGCGGCGGCGTCAGCGGTCTCGGCCGCCTCGATCGCCCGTGCCAGGGTCTCGGCCGCGTCCTCGGGCACCGAGCCGTCCTCCGCCGCCTCAGCGGCAGCCTGCTGGAGCGCCCCGGCGACGTCGTCCGCAGCCCGCTCGGCGTCCTGCCCGGCCTCCTTCGCCCGACGGGCCCGCTCCGCCGCCCGGCCCGCCTGCTCCAGCATCGCGCGCAGGGCGTCGGCCCCGGCGAGCACGCTCATGGCCGCGGCGTACGGGTCGCCGGACGTCTCGCGACGCAGCTCGGCGAACTCGGGACTGCCCGTCACCGCGGTGACGACCTCGTGGTTGACCAGCCGCGAGGCGTCCATGTCGGCCCGCTCCCGCATCCGGGGGCTCACCTTGTAGGCGGCCAGGAACACGTCCGCGAGCAGGTCCTCGGTGTGGTCGTGGCGTTCGTTCAGTTCATGGGCGAGCCGGCGCAGCCCGGCGGCCTGGGCGTAGGTGTCGCGCCAGGCCATCGTGTCGAACCGATCGGCGGCCACCACCGTGGTCGCCTTCGGCCGCTCGGGGCCGGCGGAAGGGCCGAGCCACTTGCTCGCGTGGCCGGTCAGCTCCGCCAGCACCGTCGGGGCCTTGCCCATGTTGCGTCTCCCTCCGTCGCTCAGAGCTGGGCCTGCACGAGGCTCGCGTCCACACCGAGCGCTTCGGTCAGGACACGGGCGTGGACGGCGCGCCGGAGGATGATCACACGCTCGACGGTGGATGTGGACCGCCCGTCGCTGCCGGCCTCGCTGCGCAGCTTCTCCAGCTTCTTGGCGGCCATGTTGAGCTTGGTGATCGCCTCCCTGATCGCCCAGTCGCCCAGCGCCTCGCGGGACTGACCGGCCTTCGCGTCGAGTTCGGCCTCCAGCTCCTCGATGGCGTCGGCGAGGTCGAGTGCCTCCCGGGCGTCGGGGTTGACCAGGTGCAGGACCTCTCGCTCGACGGTCGGACGTTCGGCCGGCGAGTCCCACAGCACATGGGTGAGCACCGACAGATCGTTGCGTTCCACCGTGTCGCGGCCGTCCAGGAAGGCGCTGGCCTGGAGCAGCCGGACGGACTGCCGCCAGCGGCGGTCCGAGGCGATCAGCTCCTTACGGCGCAGGGCGGCCCGCAGCGTGCACACGGCGTCCACGATCGTGTCCGGGACGGCCACGGCGGGCACCGCCTCGTTCACGGCCTGCTGCAACTCCCCCAGCCGCACCGTCGTCCTGGCGGTGACGGCCGGCGCGGCGACGGCGGAGCGCACCAGCCCCGCGAAGTTGGAGGGGTCGGCGAGATAACCCACCTCGATCCGCACCAGCAGACGGTCGTAGATCGCGGCGCTGTCCTCCCCCGAGGGCAGTTCGTTGGACGCGGTGATCGCGCTGATCAGGGGGCAGTGGATCGGCTCGCCGCCGTTCTCCGGGTGGTAGACGCGCTCGTTGAGCAGCCCGAGGGTCTCGTTCAGAGCCGCCGTTGAGCACTTGAAGATCTCGTCGATGAACGCGATGTGCGCCGTCGTCGCACGGCCGTCGAAGATCTGCCGGTACTCGCCCCGGCTCAGCGCGCCCACGTCGATCGGCCCGAACATCCGGGTCGGCGCGGTGAACTTGCTGAGCAGGATCTCCCAGTAGTTCGCCTGCTCGACGCGGCCGGTCAGCTCGCGTGCCAGCTCCGACTTGGCGGTGCCGGGCGGGCCGAGCAGGAGCGCGTGCTGACCGGCGAGCATCGCCACGGTCAGTGTGCGTATGACGTCGTCCCGCTCGTAGAACCGATCCGACAGTTCACGGGTGATCGCCCGCAGTCGCTCTGCCGTGTCCGTCGCGCCCATCGCCATCTCCCTGCTCGACAACCCTGCTCGGGACGGAGGGTTACGGGGCCGGCCGGCCCGCGCCCTCATTATGCCGACTCGGCAGGTGTGCTTTTCACACGTAATTACTGACGGATAAACGCGCTCGACGGGCATTCAGGCAGCGACTTTCGGACTCTTCACTTGGGGCTGACTCCATAAGCGCCCCGGCCTGTTAGCGTCCCGAAGGGACCGGTGAAGTCCAGCGGGAGGAGGTGCGGGGTGCGAGCAGCGGCTGTCCGGCTCGTGCTCGCGATCCTGATGGGCCTTCTCCTGGCTCCCGCATCCGGCACGGCGACTGCCGATGCCCGGACCGCGTCCGCCCCGGCGATCCGGGCCGCCACCCTCCCGAACGCGACGGTGGGAGAGGCCCACGGGGAGTACGGCACATGCGGGACGCCCGATCGTGGGGGCGAGGCCAACGGCCTTCCCCGCCACCGGCATCGCTCCGCCACCGCCCCGGACGCGCCGTCGCGTTCCGCTGCGTCCGCGGCCCTCTGCGGCGTGTGCGCACCGGCGGCCGCAGCCGCGTCGGGCCACGCGCGTCACGCGCCCGGATCCCCGGCGGCGCGTTCCTCCTCCGCCCTCCAGGTGTTCCGCTGCTGAGCTGACCCGAGGCGCTCGACCGCCCTCTGCCCCGGTCCCGAGAGACCGTCGGCACGGCTTCCCATGCGTCGATCCGCCTTCAGGACCCAGTTCGTACGTATGCCGACGCGCCGCTTTTCGGCGCGCCAGGAGGAATCACCGGAATGCGAAACATCGTCGCCTCGTTTCCTCATCTGCGGCAGGATTTCGCCGCATCACTCGTTGTCTTCCTTGTCGCCCTGCCACTGTGCGTGGGCGTCGCCGTCGCCTCGGGGGTTCCGGCCGAACTCGGCCTGATCACCGGCATCGTGGGCGGTCTCGTCACCGGCTTCATGCGCGGCAGCAGTCTCCAGGTGTCGGGGCCCGCCGCCGGTCTCACCGTGCTCGTACTCGAAGCCGTACGGTCCTTCGGACTGCCGGCGCTCGGGGTGATCGTGCTGGCGGCCGGGGTGCTCCAGCTGGCCATGGGCGCGCTGCGGCTCGGCCGCTGGTTCCGGGCCATCTCGGTCTCGGTCGTCGAAGGCATGCTCGCAGGCATCGGTCTCGTCCTCATCGCGGGTCAGCTCTACGCCGCCGCGGGCGCCGAGGCACCGCTCTCCGGCACGGGCAAGCTGGCCGGCGTACCGGGACTGGTCGCCGACAGTGTGTCAAGTCCCACGGCTCTCGCCTCGATCGCGGTCGGCGCCTCGACCGTCGCCCTGGTGGTGGGATGGAACAGGATGCCGAAGCGGGTCCGTGCCGTTCCCGGGGCGCTCGCCGCGGTCGTCCTGGCCACCCTTGCCACGTCGGTGTTCGCCCTGCCGGTCAGTACGGTCCAGGTCCAGGGGCTGCTGGACGCGGTGCGGGTACCCGGGCTCTCCGACCTCGGCGGGCTCGCGACCCTGAGCCTGCTGGGAACGGTCGCGGCCTTCACCCTGATCGCCTCCGCCGAGAGTCTCTTCAGCGCGGCGGCTGTGGACCGGCTGCACGACGGCCCTCGTACCTCGTACGACAAGGAGCTGATGGCCCAGGGCGTGGGCAACACCGTGTGCGGTCTCCTGGGTGCGCTGCCGATGACGGCCGTCATCGTGCGCAGCGCGGCCAATGTGCGGGCGGGCGCGCGGACCCGGGCCTCCCGCGTGCTGCACGGGGTGTGGCTGCTCCTGTTCGCGGCACTCCTTCCGGCCACGCTGGGGTTCATCCCACTGCCCGCCCTCGCCGGCATCCTCATCCACGCCGGCTGGAAGCTGATCCCGCTGCGCGCGCTGGTGGTGCTGTGGCGTGAGCACCGGGGCGAGGCACTGATCCTCGTCGTCACGGCCGTGGCGATCGTCACGGTGAACATGTTCGAGGGCGTCCTGACCGGTCTGGCGCTGTCGGTGGCCAAGGCCGCGTGGGACGCCTCCCACGTGAGGCTAGAGGTGCTCGACAGCGGTCCCGGCCTGGTGCGGGCCCGGCTGTCGGGCAACGCGACCTTTCTGCGGCTGCCGAAAATACTAGACAGCCTGGAGGCCCTGCCCAAGGACCGGCCCGTCGCCCTGGATCTCTCCGGGCTGCACCACCTCGACCACGCCTGCCGCACGGCTCTGGAGAACTGGGCGCAGCGGCACAGTTCCACCGGGACGGAGCCGGTGCGGCTGACCCGGACGGACGTGGCGAAGGCCGCGCCCTGAGTGCGGTGCCGACGCTCGGTCAGCCGTTGGGCAGGATGACGGCGCGGCCGTTGATCTTCCCCGCGTGCAGCCGCTCGTAGGCGAGCGGTGCCTCGTCGATGGAGTACGTCTCCACATGGACGTCGACGGCCCCCACGTGGGCGAGCTCGATGACTTCCGCGAGCTCCCTGCGCGAGCCCCAGTACGGCGCGGAGACCGAGGTGGCGAACGGCAGGACACCGAATCCGACGGGCAGCACGCCGCCGCCGATCCCGACGATCGTGACGTCGCTGTCGACCGAGGCGGCCGCGCCGGCCGTCCTCACGGTCGGCTCGGCGCCGACGAAGTCGAGGACGACCTCGGCACCGGTGCCTCCGGTGAGTTCCCTGACCTTGGCGGCCGCCTTCTCGTCGGAGAGCACGGTCTCGTGGGCGCCCACGGCGCGGGCGAGTGCCAGCTTCTCCTCCGTGACGTCCAGCGCGATGACCCGTACGGCGGTCATGGCGCGCAGCAGCTGGATGGCGACATGGCCGAGGCCGCCGGTGCCGATGACCACGGCGGTGGCCCCGGGCGTCAGCTTCGGCAGCGAGCGCTTGATCGCGTGGTACGGGGTGAGGCCCGCGTCGGTGAGCGAGACCGTCTTGATCGGGTCCAGGTCGCCGATGGGCGTCAGATGCCGGGCGTCGTCGACGATCATGTACTCGGCCATGGCGCCCGGGTTGCCGAGACCGGGCGGGTTGATGCCGAGGTCGGCGGCGCGCAGGCAGTAGTTCTCCTTGCCCTCCGCGCAGTTCACGCAGGTGCCGCAGCCCCACGGGCCGTAGACGGCGACCGCGTCCCCGACCGAGACGCCCTCGGCGCCCTCGCCGAGCGCGGCGACCGTACCGACGCCCTCGTGGCCGAGGGTGAGCGGCAGCTCGTAGGGGAATCCTTCGGCCGGCCAGCTCATCACTGCGATGTCCGAGTGGCAGACACCGGCGGCGCTGACCTTCAGCAGGATCTGGCCGGGTCCCGCCACGGGCTCGGGTATCTCGACGACCTCGGGAGCGGCGCCGACGGTGCGGTACTGGACGGCTTTCATGGTTCTCCTTCGTTCTCCGTACTTCCTTTGTGACCCCCGTGGTGGCGGTGCGCCACTCGGGGGATCACGGAGCGGAGTAGCCGCCGTCCACCAGGTGGTAGCTGCCGTGGATGAAGGAGGCGCGGTCGGAGAGCAGGAAGGCGATGAGTTCGGCGACCTCCTCCGATGTGCCGAGGCGGCCCGCCGGGTGCAGGGAGATCAGGTGCTCGCGGGCGGGACCGTCGGTGTCGCGCAGGAGCGGGGTGTCGATGAAGCCGGGGCCGACCGCGTTGATCCGGATGTTCTGCGCCGCGTATTCGAGTGCGGCGGTCTTGGTGAGGCCGACGACGCCGTGCTTGGCTGCGACATAGGCCGGGGAGTTGGCGAAGCCGTTGGTGCCGAGGATCGACGAGACGTTGACGACGGCGCCGCCGCCCGCGGCCAGGAGGGCCGGGATCTCGAAGCGCAGGGAGTGGAAGACACCGCTGAGGTTGGTGGCGACGACCCTGTTCCAGTCGTCGATCCCGTACTCCCCGGTGGGCTGTGCGGGGCCGCCGATGCCCGCGTTGTTCACGGCGAGGTGCAGGGCGCCGAAGGTGTCGACGGCGAACCGCACGCCGGCCTCGACGGAGGCGGGGTCGGTGACGTCGAGGGCGACCGCGGCGGCGCGGGCTCCGGTGGCCTTCAGTTCGTCGGCGGCCTTGCGGGCGCTCTCCTCGTTGTAATCGGCGACGACGACACTCGCGCCGCTCGCGGCGAGCCGGCGGGAGACGGCGAGGCCGATGCCGGACGCTCCGCCGGTGACGAGGGCGACCTTGCCGGCGAACTCCGCCTCGGGGGCGGTGGGGAGGTTGGTGCTCATGATGTGCTTCCTTGCGTGGTGGTGCTGTGCGGCGCCGGCCCGTCCTGCCGGGAATCCAGCAGGTGCACGGAGAGGGCGTCGAAGGCATGTGCGACGAAGTCGGGCAGGGCGGCCGGCCGGCCACCCCGTACCCACGCCGTCTGGGCCGCCAGGAGCGCTCCGGCTCCCGCGGCGACGGCCACGGCGGGACGGAGGTCCTGTCGTGGGTCGACACCGAGCCGTTCCGCGAGAATCGCCACCGACTCCTCCTGGGCGTCCACCCGGATGTGGTGGAACGCCGCGTACAGAGTGGGTTCCTCCTCGGCCATGACCAGCAGGTCGAAGAAGCGTGGCCGCTTGTGCCAGGGCTCGGCCTCCGGATCGTCGAGCCAGTCGGTGACGGCCCGGCGGTAGGCGGTGAGCGGTGGCTCGGCCAGGGGGCGCTCGCGGAGCGCTCGGTTGATCCTTTCGCCGTCGCCCCGCACTGTGTCGAGGACGGCGGCCTCCTTGTTCGGGAAGTACCGGCTGAACGTGCGCCGGTCGACGTCGGCCGCCTGAGCGATCTCCTCGACCGTCACGCTCCGCAGACCGCGCTCGACCACCAGGTCGAACGCGCTCCGCGCCAGCGTGTCCCGGGTCCTGCGGGCCTTGCGCCCGCGCCTCTCCGGGGCCTTTCCTGTCCCGTTCATAGTTGCACCGTACACCTTTAAATGTCCCGGCGGGACACCTGTCCCTCCGGGACATCGGAGACCTCGGACACACCCCGGTCACCCCGGCT
This sequence comes from Streptomyces sp. NBC_01012, assembly GCF_045162755.1. Classification (NCBI taxonomy): domain Bacteria; kingdom Bacillati; phylum Actinomycetota; class Actinomycetes; order Kitasatosporales; family Streptomycetaceae; genus Streptomyces; species Streptomyces sp. NBC_01012. Next base: position 524,881 of record NZ_CP108688.1, read on the forward strand.
CAGCACGCCGGGCCACCAGGCGGTGGGTCCGATGTCCCTGACCAGAGCGGGCACCAGGAGGGAGCGCACGACGAGGGTGTCCAGCAGGACGCCGAACGCGACGATGAACGCGATCTGGACGAGGAAGGCCAGGGGGATGACCCCGAGGGCCGCGAAGGTGGCCGCCAGGACGACACCCGCCGAGGTGATGACCCCGCCCGTGGTGGTCAGTCCGCGCAGGACTCCTTGCCGGGTGCCATGGACCAGGGACTCCTCGCGGACCCGGGACATCAGGAAGATGTTGTAGTCCACGCCGAGGGCGACCAGGAAGACGAATCCGTACAGCGGCACGGAGGAGTCCGTACCGCTGAAGCCGAAGACGTGCTGGAAGACCAGCGACGAGATGCCCAGCGTGGCGAGGAAGTTGAGCGCGACCGTGGCCACCAGGAGCAGCGGCATCAGGATCGAGCGCAGCAGGCCGGTCAGGATGACCAGGATGATGACCAGCACCACCGGCACGATGATGTCGCGGTCGTGTTCGGCGGTCCTCTGGGTGTCGTACCGCTGCGCGGTGTAACCGCCGACGAGCGCGTGCGCGCCGGGCACCGCGTGGACCGCCTCGCGCAGCCGCGCGACCGTCTCCTTGGCGGCGTCGCTGTCCGCCCCGTCCGTCAGGGTGGCGTCGATACGGACCCGGCCGTCCACGACGAGCGGTTCACCACCGCCCGGGCGTCCCGATGCCGTCACGGCGAGGGCGTTCGCGACCCCGGGCACCTTCCCGGCCGCCGCGGTCACCTGCTTCGACCGGTCGGCGTCGGCGATGACGACGGCGGGGTTGCCCGAGCCGCCGGGGAAGTGCCGGCCCAGGGTCCGCTGCGCGGCGACGGACGGTGTGTCGTTGACGAAGATCTCCTCCAGGGGCACCCCCCTGGAGTTCAGCGTGGGCATGAAGGCCGCGCAGGCGATGAGGCCGACCAACGTGAGGGCCCACACCTTGCGCGGGGCGCGGTCGACCAGGGCCGCGACCCTCGACCAGATGCCCGTCGAACCCGAATCGGGAACGGTGCCGCCCTTCTTGGGCCCCGAGGGCCAGTACGCGGCCCTGCCGAGCAGCACCAGCACGGCGGGCAGGAAGGTGAGCGCGCTCAGGACGGAGCAGACGATGCCGATGGCACCCACGGGTCCGAGCGCGCGGTTGTTGGTCAGGTCGCTGAGCAGCAGGGCGAGCAGCCCCAGGGCCACGGTGGCGGCGCTGGCGGTGATGGGCCCGACGGACTCGCGCAGTGCGGCGCGCATGGCGGTCCACCGGTCGGGGCGGCGCCCCAGCTCCTCCCGGAACCGCGCGGTGAGCAGCAGCGCGTAGTCCGTGGCGGCTCCGATGACCAGGATCGACAGGATGCCCTGGACCTGCCCGTCGACCCGGACGATGTCGTGGTCCGCGAGTACGTAGACGATGGCGCAGGCCACACCGAGGGCGAAGACCGCGCCGATGATGATGATCAACGGGAGCAGGACGCTCCGGTAGACCAGCAGCAGGATGACGAGCACGGCCACCAGGGCGACGCCCAGCAGCAGCCCGTCGATGCCCGAGAAGGCGTCGGACAGATCGGCCTGGGAGGCCGCGGGGCCCGCGAGCCCGACGACCGTACCCGGCACCTCCTCCGCCGCGCTCCGGATGTGCGCGAGGGCGTCGGGGAGTTCGTCCCCCAGGTCGGGCCGCAACTGGACGACGCCTTCGAGCGCTTCGCGGTCCTCGGACAGCACCGCGGGGCTCACCCCGCCGACCGCTCCGGGGCCGTCCCCGGCCGAGGCCAGGGCCGCGGTCGCCGCCTTCTGCTGCTCGGCGCCGAGTTCCCCTCCGTCATCGGCCGATGTCCAGACCACGACGGCCGGCACGGTCTCGTTGCCGCTGAACGCCTTCTGGGCGTCGATGACCTTGGTGGACTCGGCGCTCTGCGGCAGGAACGAGGCCTGGTCGTTGGTGGAGACCTCGCCGAGCTTGCCGGCGTACGAGCCGAAGGAACCGCCGACGACGAGCCAGGCGATGAGGAGGAACAGGGGGACAAGAACCAACCGGCGGACCGGCCTCGATTCGGGTGACATGGCACTCCAGGGAACGCGAGGATCTCTCAATCATGATGTATCTCAATGATTGAGATTACATGCCGCCCGGCCGTCCCTTCCGCAGGCATCGCGGTTCAGCGGTTCAGCGCCGAGGAGCGTGCATCCGGCCGAGTTCACCGTTCATCCGGGCGATGAAGCGGCGCGCGGCCTCCAACTCCTGCGGCGCGGCCGCGGAACGCGCGCCGGCCGCCGCCTCCGCGAGAGGCATGAAGAACGAGCGCGCGGCGGCCTTGGCCCCGGGCTCGTAGTACAGATGCACGACACGGCGGTCGGAACTCTCCCGCGTGCGCCTGATGTGACCCGCGCGCTCCAGCCGGTCCAGGCACGCGGTGACCGCACCGGACGTCAGGCCGAGGCGTTCGCGCAGCCGCCCCGGGGTGAGTGGCGCCTCCGCGTCGAGGATCGCGCCGAGCGCCTGTACGTCCGTGGCGTGCAGGCCCTGCGCGTGGGCGAAGGCATGGACCAGCCGGTTGACCTCGCTGTTCATCCGGCGCAGCTCCACGGCGAGAGCCGTGAGCTCCGATACCCCGGCCACATCCGCGCCCGATCCGCCGCGAGGGTCGTCTGCACTGTTCACCGCCACATACTAGTTGGGGACACCCTCCCGCAGCCTTCTACAGTGCTGTAGATTTGGCGCCATGTTCGGAATCAGCGAGATCGCGATCTTCCTCATCATCGTCGTCCTGATCGTCGGCGCCAGGAAGCTCCCCGAACTCGCCCGCTCCCTGGGCAAGTCGGGCCGGATCCTGAAGAGCGAGGCGCGTGCCCTGAAGTCCGACGGCATCTCCCCCACCATCCCGGTCGATCCGCCGGCCGACGGAGCGCACGACCCCCGCGTCATCAGGGGCACGGCCACCGAGAAGCCCGAGTCTCGCTGAATCCTGCCCGCTCCACCACTCGGTGGGGTGGGCTTCGGCGTGTCCGGACCCCGCCAACGGGCCGGATCCCCCGCCCCGGTACACCGTGGCCCCAGGGAACGAGCCGGAGCGAGGATCGATGGACAGCAAGGACGACAGCGGCGGGCCGCGGTGCCTGGTGACGGGTGCGACGGGATACATCGGGGGCCGCCTGGTCCCCGAGCTCCTGGAGGCCGGTCACCGGGTGCGCTGCCTGGCGCGGACCCCGGAGAAGCTACGGGACCATCCGTGGGCGGGCGGGACCGAGGTGGTCAAGGGCGATGTGACCGACGCGGAGTCGGTGGCGGCGGCGATGCGCGACGTCGACATCGCCTACTACCTGGTCCACGCACTGGGCTCGGGGCCCGGTTTCGAGAGGACCGACCGCGACGCGGCACGGATCTTCGGCGAGCAGGCGGAAGCGGCCGGTGTCCGGCGCGTCGTCTATCTGGGCGGGCTGACCCCCGCCGACGTCCCCGAGCGGGAGCTCTCCCCTCATCTGCGCTCGCGCGCCGAGGTCGGAAGGATCCTGCTCGACTCGGGCGTGCCGACGACCGTGCTCCGCGCGGCCGTCATCATCGGTTCGGGTTCGGCGTCCTTCGAGATGCTGCGGTACCTCACCGAGCGGCTGCCGGTCATGGTCACCCCCAGCTGGGTGTCGACGCGGGTCCAGCCGATCGCCGTACGGGACGTCCTGCGCTACCTCGTGGGCAGTGCGCGCATGCCGGCCGACGTGAACCGCGCCTTCGACATCGGCGGACCCGACGTGATGACCTACCGCGACATGATGCAGGAGTACGCGCGTGTCGCCGGGCTGCCCCACAGGCTGGTCCTGCCGGTACCGATGCTGTCGCCTGGCCTTTCGAGCCACTGGGTCGGACTGGTCACGCCCGTGCCCGCGTCGATCGCCCGCCCGCTCGCCGAGTCGCTGCGCCATGAGGTCGTGTGCCACGAGCACGACATCAGGGAGCATGTCCCCGACGGTCCGGGACAGCCCTTCTCCTTCGCCACGGCGCTCTCGCTCTCGTTGCAGCGGGTGCGGGAGGCGAGAGTGACGACACGGTGGTCCTCCGCCTCCACCCCGGGCATTCCCAGCGATCCGCTTCCCACCGACCCGGACTGGGCGGGCGGGAGTCTCTACACGGATGTCCGCGAACGCGACGTGGATGCCTCCCCCGAGGCCCTGTGGCGGGTGATCGAGGGCATCGGCGGTGAGAACGGCTGGTACTCGCTGCCACCGGCCTGGGCGGTCAGGGGCTGGCTGGACCGGCTGGTGGGCGGCGTGGGCCTGCGCCGGGGCAGACGGGACGCCCAACGCCTGCGGGTCGGGGACTCGCTGGACTTCTGGCGGGTGGAGGAGATCGAACGCGGACGGCTGCTGCGCCTGCGCGCGGAGATGCGGCTTCCCGGCCTGGCGTGGCTGGAGATGTACGTGGAGGAGCGCGACGACGGCCGGTCGCGCTACCGGCAGCGGGCCGTCTTCCATCCGGCCGGTCTGCTCGGCCACGCGTACTGGTGGAGCGTGTCGCCCTTCCACGCCGTGGTCTTCGGCGGGATGGCGCGCAACATCGCGTCGGCGGCGGGCCGGGGGACGGCGGGTGACCTGGGATGACCGTGTCGATCGTCCTGTTCACCTCCGATCTGCGGCTGCACGACCATCCGCCGCTGCACTCGGCGCTCGCCTCGGCCGACGAGGTGGTGCCCCTCTTCGTGCTCGACGACGGCGTGCGGTCCGCCGGGTTCGACGCCCCGAACCGGCGCGCGTTCCTGGCGGACTGCCTCCGCGACCTGGACTCGGGCCTCCGCGAGCGCGGTGGGCGGCTGATCGTCCGTGAGGGCGATGTGGCCGACGAGGTCGCCGGAGTGGCCACCGCGACGGGGGCGAGCACGGTCCATGTGGCGGCGGGTGTCAGTGCGTACGCGCAGCGCCGTGAGGAGCGGCTGCGCGAGGTCCTCGCGTCCGTGGGCTGCCGGCTGAGTGTGCATGATGCCGTGATCACAGCGGTCGCACCGGGCACGGTGGTTCCCTCGGGGGCGGGCAGGGACCACTTCGCCGTCTTCACGCCGTACTTCCGCCGCTGGTCGGGGGAAGGGCTCCGCTCCCCGTTCCGGGCGCCGCGCACCGTGCGCGTACCGGCGGGGGTCGCCTCTGCCGCACTGCCGTCGCGGGCCTCCGTGCGCGGGCTTTCTCCGGGGCTGGCCGAGGGCGGGGAGGCGGAAGGCCGCAGGCTGTTCGCGGCCTGGCGCCGCCAGGGGCTCGCGGCGTACGAGGAGCGCCATGACGACCTCGCGGGCGACGCAACCTCACGACTCTCGCCCCACCTGCACTTCGGCACCCTGTCCCCCACCGAGCTGGTGCACCGCGCCCGCGCGGCGGGCGGACCGGGGGCGGACGCCTTCGTGCGGCAGGTGTGCTGGCGGGACTTCCACCACCAGGTACTGGCCGCCCGTCCGACCGCGGCCGGCTCCGACTACCGCACGCGCCGGGACCGTTGGCGGACCGGGCGGGCGGCGGCGGACGACACGGCCGCGTGGAAGGAGGGGCGTACGGGCTTTCCGGTGGTCGACGCCGCCATGCGCCAGCTGCTCCACGAGGGCTGGATGCACAACCGGGGACGGCTGCTGACGGCGAGTTTCCTCGCCAAGACGCTGTACGTGGACTGGCGTACGGGGGCGCGCCACTTCCTGGAGCTGCTCGTCGACGGTGACGTCGCGAACAACCAGCTCAACTGGCAGTGGGTGGCCGGGACCGGCACGGACAGCCGGCCGAACCGGGTGCTGAATCCGGTGACGCAGGCCAAGCGCTACGACCCGGAGGGCGCCTACGTACGCCGCTGGGTGCCCGAACTCGCGGGGATCCCGGGGCCCGCCGTGCACGAACCGTGGAAGCTGTCGGAGCGGGAGCGCGCCCGCTTCGCCTACCCGGACCCGGTCGTCGCGCTCCCGGAGGGGCTGGCCAGGTTCAAGGAGGCGCGGGGGCTGGACTGACCCCGGACGGGGCCGGGGGGGGGCGGGCCAGGGGTCAGATCGTGCGCCAGCGGGCGTTGGCCCAGGAGAAGAGGCCGAAGGCGGCCAGGCCGATGGCGATGAGGACGAGGAGCCAGGGCCCGGCGGGGGTCTCGGTGAAGGAGCGCAGGGTGTCGTCCATGCCCTTGGCGCGGCCCGGTTCGTGCCGGACGGCGGCCGCCACGGCGAACCCGCCCGCCGTCGCGAAGACCGCGCCCCGGACGGTACCGCCGAAGACGCCGACGGCATCGACGGCCTGACGGCTCCTCCGTGTCATCTCCCCCGTCTTCAGGTGCTTGTGGTACTTGCGGGTGAGGGCGCGGCAGGCCATCCAGAAGCCCGCGACGATCACGCCGACGCCCGCGAGCCCCACGATCCACTGGCCGCCGGTCCATTCGAGGGCCCGCGCCGTGACGTCGTCGGTCCGGCGGTCGCTCGATCCGCTGCCGCTGCCCTTGTCGCCTGCCGCGTAGGCGAGCACCGAGTACGTCACGAAGGCGTAGAAGACGAAGCGCGCCGCGGCCACGGCGCGCTTGCCCGCCTTGTCGCCGTCGGGGCCGGCCTGGCCGAAAGACGCCTCGGACAGCCGCCACAGCGCCATCCCCGCCAGGGCCACCCCGAGCACCCACAGCAGGACGCTCCCGAAGGGCTTCTCCGCTATCTCGGCGATCGCACCGCCCCGGTCGGCCTGCTGTCCGCCGCCGTCGGAGAAGGCGATGCGCAGGGCCAGGGTCCCCACCAGGAGGTAGATCACCCCGCGCGCCACGAAGCCCGCGCGGGCGCCCACGTCCACGGCCCGGCTGCGGGAGGCTCGTCTCGCCCGGCCGCGTGCATTCATCGACAGCGCGTTCGCATTCATGCACTGCCGGGTGCCCCTGAACCGACGATCAATGCGCGGACGTCACACGCCCTCGTCCGTCTGATCGGCCTGTGCCGCCTGCCCCTTGGCGCGTCGGCTGACGACGGAGGCCGCCGCGAGGGCGCTGCCCGCGAAGGCGAGGGCGACGACCCACGGCCGGTCGACGACATGCCCGGTCGCATGGTCCAGCGAGTAGCGGCCGGCCCCCGTCACCCCGATCGCGGCCGCGACGAAGCCGAGGAAGGCCGGGTATTCGTAGCCGCCGCCCATCGCGAAGAAGCCCGAGGGCGCGTGCACGGCGACGGCGCCCGCCATCGTGCCGGCCGCGGCGGCACCCGCCGCGGGGGTGGCGAGGCCGAGGGCCAGCAGGAGCCCGCCGCCCGCCTCGCCGAGTCCGGCCGCGAGGGCGCTGTGCTTCGGCGGGTGGAAGCCCATGGCCTCCATCGCGGCGGTGGTCTTCTCGATGCCCCCGCCGCCGAAGCACCCGCCCAGTTTCTGGCTGCCGTGCACCGCCAGGACCGCTCCCGTACCGGCCCTGAGTACGAGGAGTCCGATGTCACGTCGGTTGATACAGGCCATGGGAAGTCTCCTGTCGGCAGGGAGCGGCAGCGGCGGTACGCCCTACGGATCCACTGTCGTCCGGTCCGGTCGGCGGGGGCCGGTGGTGTTACGCCGTCCGAGGACCGGGCCTTGTGGGGACTGAGGTGTACGTCATTGTGCAACTAGTTGCATAATGACTTCGGGTGGTCTACAACTGGGCTCGACGACACCTGCGAGGAGCCCCCGGATGAGCCCGTACCCCACCCTGCTGAGCCCCCTCGACCTCGGATTCGCCACGCTCCCGAACCGGGTGCTGATGGGGTCGATGCACATCGGCCTGGAGGAGGCCGAGCACGGCTTCGAGCGGATGGCCGCCTTCTACGCGGAACGCGCACGCGGCGGGGTCGGCCTCATCGTCACCGGCGGGATCGCGCCCAGCGAGCGCGCGTGCGCCTTCCCCGGCGGGGCCAGGATGACCACCGAGGCCGAGGCGGCACAGCACGCCGTGATCACCGCGGCGGTGCACGCCGAGGGCGGCAGGATCGCGATGCAGATCCTGCACTCCGGGCGGTACGCCCATCACCCGGACCTGGTGGCGCCGAGCGCGCTCAAGGCCCCGATCAGCGGGTTCACCCCGCACGCGCTGACCGACGACGAGGTCGAGGAGACCATCGACGAGTTCGTCAGGGCAGCGGAGCTGGCACGGCACGCGGGCTACGACGGTGTCGAGATCATGGGCTCGGAGGGCTATCTGATCAACGAGTTCATCGTCGCGGCGACCAACCACCGCGAGGACCGTTGGGGCGGCTCGTACGAGAACCGCATCCGCTTCCCCGTCGAGATCGTGCGGCGTGTCCGTGAACGGGTGGGGCCCGACTTCATCCTGATCTACCGGCTGTCCATGCTGGACCTGGTGCCCGGCGGTTCCACGCTGGAGGAGGTCGTCCGTCTGGCCCGTGAGGTGGAGGCGGCCGGCGCCACCCTCATCAACACCGGTATCGGCTGGCACGAGGCCCGCATCCCGACGATCGCCACCTCCGTGCCGCGCGGCGCCTTCACCTGGGTCACGGAGAGGGTGCGGGGCGCGGTCTCCGTGCCGCTGGTGACCAGCAACCGCATCAACACCCCCGAGCTGGCCGAGGAGATCCTCGCCTCGGGCCGGGCGGACATGGTGTCGATGGCACGGCCCTTCCTCGCCGACCCCGACTTCGTCGCCAAGGCGGCCGAGGGGCGCGCCGATGCGATCAACACCTGCATCGGCTGCAACCAGGCCTGTCTGGACCACATCTTCAGCCTGCGGATCACCTCGTGCCTGGTGAATCCCCGCGCCTGCCACGAGACGGAGCTGGTGCTCTCACCGACCCGGGTACGCAAGCGCGTCGCCGTGGTCGGTGCCGGGCCCGCCGGACTGGCGTGCGCGGTCACGGCATCGGAGCGAGGGCACACGGTGACGCTGTTCGACGCGGCCGACGAGATCGGCGGTCAGCTGAACGTGGCGCGCCGGGTCCCGGGCAAGGAGGAGTTCGACGAGACGCTGCGCTACTTCCGCACCCGGCTCGCGGAGGAAGGGGTGGAGCTGCGGCTCGGCACCCGGGCCACGCCCGCCGCACTCGACGGCTTCGACGAGATCGTCCTGGCCACCGGTGTCGAGCCCCGCTCCCCCGCTATCCCCGGCGTCGGGCACCCCAGCGTCGTCAGCTATCTGGACGTCCTGCGGGACGGGGCCGACGTGGGCGAGCGGGTGGCGGTCGTGGGCGCGGGAGGCATCGGCTTCGACGTCGCGGAATTCCTCACCGACGGGGGCGAAGAGGCGAGCCTGGACCCGGAGGTCTTCTTCCGGCAGTGGGGTGTGGACACGGGCTACGCGGACCGGGGCGGGCTGCGCGCCCCGGAGCGCCCGAAGTCACCGCGTACGGTGCATCTGGTCCAGCGCAGGACGAGCAAGGTCGGCGCCGGGCTCGGGAAGACGACCGGCTGGATCCACCGCGCCGAACTGCGCCACCGCGGCGTGACGATGATCGCCGGCGCCTCCTACGACCTGATCGACGACGAGGGCCTGCACCTCACCGTGGACGGCGAGCAGCATCTGCTCCCGGTCGACACCGTGGTGCTGTGCGCGGGTCAGGAACCGCGGCGTGAGCTGTACGAGGAGCTGCGCGCCACGGGCCGCCCCGTCCATCTGATCGGCGGTGCGGATGTGGCCGCGGAGCTGGACGCCAAGCGTGCGATACGCCAGGGCACGGAGCTCGCCGCCGGGCTGTGACCTGCTGAGCTTCCCTTCCTTAGGATGCTCTCCATGTCACTGCGGCACGCGATCCTCACCGCCCTGCTGGAGAAGCCTTCGTCGGGGCTGGAGCTGACCCGTAGGTTCGACCGGTCGATCGGCTACTTCTGGCCGTCCACGCACCAGCAGATCTACCGCGAGCTGGGAAAGCTGGAACAGGCGGGTCATATCCGGGTCCTGCCGTCGGCGCAGCCGGCCCGAGGGCAGAAGAAGGAGTACGAGGTGCTGCCCGCGGGGCGCGGGGAGCTGATGACCTGGGTGTCACTCTCCGAGGATCCGCGCCCGGTGCGCGATCCGCTGCTGCTGAGGATGCGGGCGGCGGCCGTGGTGGGCGCCCCGGGGATGGCCGCGGAGCTGCGCAGGCATCTGGTGCTGCACCAGGAGCGGCTGGCGGAGTATCTGGAGATCGAGGAGCGGGACTTCCCGCCGGAGCGGACCGCGGACGAGGACCGGCTGCGTCATCTGGTGCTGCGTGGCGGGATCGATCTGGAAACGTTCTGGACGGGCTGGCTGTCCAGGGCGATCGACGAACTGGACGGCTCCTAGGGCTCCTGGGAATCCTGGGAATCCTGGGGACCGACCTCAGGGGCTGCCCGATGTCCCGACCGGTTCGGGAAGCGGCGTGCGTGACTCCGGGTGGCGTGGGGTGCCGGCGCGTGGGGCGGTGAGGGACGGGCCGTTGATGACGACACGGGACGAGGGTTCGACGGCGCCTGCCGGGCGGGCGGCGGCTGCCCCGGCCGCTGCCGGAACAGCCCCTGCCGCGCTCCGCGCCTGCGCGCGGCTGAGCAGGATCACCCCCTGTACGGCAGCCGCGGCTCCGACGAACGCGGGGATCAGGCCGAGCAGGCCGCCCTGGACCCGCTCGCCGAGCAGGATCAGGCCGATCGTCGCGGCGGCGACCGGGTTGGCGAGGGTGACCACGGCGAGCGGTGCGCCCAGTCCGCCGCGGTAGGCGGTCTGGGACAGCATCAGGCCGCCCAGGGCGAAGAAGGAGACCAGTACCGCCACGATCACCAGGCGCCAGCTCAGCAGCGGACCCGACTGGTCGGTCGCGGCGACCGTGAGGGTCTGGGTGAGGGCGGAGGCCACCCCGGACGTGATGCCGGAGGCGGCGGCGTGCCGGAGGCCTGGCCGGGTGCCCGGCCGGCCCAGCGTGGCGACGAGCACCATGGTGACGGCCCCGACCCCCAGCACCTCGGGAAGGCTCAGCGTGTCGTGCGGAGCGGTGCCGCCCGCAGCCAGCAGGAGCGCGGCGAGGCCGACCAGGGTGAGCAGAGTGCCACGCCATTCCGTACGGCCGACCCTTCGGCCGGCGGCACGTGCGCCGAGAGGTACGGCGGCGACGAGCGTGAGCGCGCCGAGCGGCTGCACCAGGGTGAGCGGTCCGTACTTCAGCGCGGCGACATGCAGCAGTGCGCCGCCGGCGTTCAGGCCGACCGCCGACCACCAGGCCCCGCGGCCCAGCATGCGCAGCGCTCCGGCGGAAGGGTCGGTCCGGCCGGCGAGCCGCGCCTGCGCCACCGCGGCGGCCGCGTAGGCGACGGCGGAGACGAGGGAGAGCAGGACGGCTATGACGGTGGCGTTCATCGACGCGCTCCGGACCGTGCGTACGCGGGTGTCGCGTAGTCGGGCGTGGCGTGGCTCGGGGCCGCGTGTCCGGCCGTGGCGTGGCTCGGGCCCGCGCGGTCGGGCGCCGCGCGCTTCTGGGCAGGGACCGTCGCGGGCCACGGCAGGTGCGGGGTGACCGCGGTGCCTGGCAGCCTCAGTGCGGCGAGGGCCACGGCGAGCAGCGCGGTGACCACGATCACGTCGAGCCAGTAGTGGTTGGCGGTGCCCACGACGACCAGCAGGGTGAGCAGCGGGTGCAGCAGCCACAGCAGGCGCCACCGTGAGCGCGAGGCGGCGATCAGCCCGACGGCGACCATCAGGGCCCAGCCGAAGTGCAGGGAGGGCATGGCCGCGAACTGGTTGGCCATCGAGTCGGTCGCGGGGGTCTGCCCGTACACCGAGGGGCCGTAGACCTGCCCGGTGTCGACGAGCCCGGCCGCGTGCAGCATGCGCGGCGGGGCGAGCGGAAAGAGCAGGTGCAGGGCGAGCGCGGCGCCGGTGAGTGCGGCCAGGACACGGCGTGACCAGACGTAGTGGCGCGGGCGGCGCCAGTACAGCCAGACCAGGAACGCCAGCGTGGCCGGGAAGTGCACGGTCGCGTAGTAGGTGTTCGCCACCTGCACGAGCGTGTGGCTGTGCAGCAGGACGCCCTGGACCGCTCCCTCGCCGGGAAGGCCGGCGGCCCGTTCGAAGCTCCAGACGTGTCGGGCGTTGTGGAAGGCCTCTTCGACATGGCCGTTCGCGGCCTGCCGGCCGAGTTTGTAGACCAGGAAGAGCCCTGCTGTCAGAAGCAGCTCGCGGACGAGGGGCGGTCGGGCTGAGGCGTCCGGCTCCCGCTCCGCAGACTCGCTGCGGGTGTACATCACCCCGTGCCCCTTTGCTGACGGTGCGCGTTACGACGTCGGCATGGCCAGTCCATGCCGTATCGATACGCCAGTGTACCGATACGCCTTCGTATCGGTACACTGGCGTATCGATACACTGGCGTATCGAGGGCACCCCAGCCGCAGAGTCGCAGAGAGGGAAGCAGATGCCGTCGCCCGGTTCAGTACAGGAGCCCGCACCCGCGTCACGCCGGTCGAAGATCACACCGGAGCGCGCCCAGGAGCTCTACGCCGCCGTGCTGGACCTCCTGCGCGAGAGCGGTTACGACTCGCTGACGATGGAGGGCGTCGCCTCACGCACCCGCTGCGGGAAGTCCACGCTCTACCGGCAGTGGGGCTCCAAGCCGGAGCTGGTCGTGGCGGCACTGCACGGCAGCAGGCGGACCCTGTTCTCGGACATCGACACCGGCACCCTGTGCGGGGATCTGCACGCGGTGGCAGAGGTGGTGGAGACGGCGTCCGGCCAGGACACCGTGCTGATGCACGCACTGAGCCACGCCGCTCTGCAGAATCCCGACCTGCACCTGGCACTGCGCACGACACTGATCGCACCGGCCATCGCCGCGATCGACGCGATGGTCGAGCGCGCCGTCCTGCGCGGCGAGATCGAGGCGCACAACCCGGCGGCCGACTATGTGGCCGCCCAGGTGCTCGGCGCGATGCGCGCCCGGTCGCTCCTCGGAGGGCGTTACCCCGAAGGCACCTTCCTCACGGGCTTCATCGACTGCGCCGTACTTCCCGCGCTCGGGATTCCCGCACCCCCGCCCGCCCCCGAGGTGAGCGAAACCTGATGAACGTGGACCGTCGCCCGAGCGGATGACGGCGGTCCACCCGTGCGCCGCACCGTGGGGACGGGGTCGGCGCGCCACCGCCCGGCCGGTGGTCTCCTCGGAGACCACCGGCCGGCCGCATGTCGGCCACCCCCACCCCTTCTCGTCCTCTTGACGATATGCGGCGGACACCATTACCGTCACCATGACGAGAAAGAGGGGGTCCTGAAATGGCCGACATCACCCGTCGCTTCGGCTGGCGGCACCTGCGCTCCGCGCCCACCGCGCATATCCGCCACCAGAAGCGCGGAAGACTCACGCACGACGGCCCGGGACTCAGCTTCTGGTACCGCTCGCTCACCGCGGCACTCTCCGAGATCCCGGTCGACGACCGCGAGCTGGCCATGGCGTTCCACGCGCGCACGGCCGACTTCCAGGACGTCACCGTGCAGGCGACGGTCACCTACCGGATCAGCGACCCCGCGGAGGCCGCCGCCCGGCTCGACTTCTCGCTGGACCCCGACACCGGGATCTGGCGCGGTGCACCGCTGGAGCAGATCGCCACCCTGCTCACCGAGACCGCACAGCAGCACACCTTGGACGTCCTGGCCCGCACCCCTCTGGCTGCCGCGCTCGTGGACGGCGTGGCCGCCGTACGGGACCGGGTCGCCACCGGACTCGCCGGTGAACCACGGCTGCCCGCCACCGGCATCGAGGTGGTCGCCGTACGCGTCGTCGCCATCCGCCCCGAGGCCGAGGTCGAGCGCGCCCTGCGGACCCCCGCCAGGGAGCAGATCCAGCAGGAGGCCGACCGGTCGGTGTACGAGCGGCGGGCGGTCGCCGTCGAGCGCGAGCGCACCATCGCCGAGAACGAGCTCGCCAGCAAGATCGAGCTGGCGCGCCGCGAGGAGCAGCTCGTCGACCAGCGCGGCACCAACGCGCGCAGGGAGGCCGAGGAGAAGTCGGCGGCCGACGGCGTGCGTACGGCGGCCGAGGCGGCCCGTACCGTGCGGCTGGCCCGCGCGGAGGCGGAGGCCGCCCGCGATGTCGGTGCGGCACGCGCCGAGGCGCAGGCGGCCTGGCTGCGGGCGCACGCGGAGGCCGACCCCGGGACGCTGCATGCCCTGGCCGCGACGCGGCTGGCCGAGAACCTGCCGCGGATCGACAGCCTCACCCTCTCCCCCGACGTCCTGACCGGCCTGCTCGCCCGGCTCGGCAGGCCGGAGCCGGGGGCGGGGGCGTGAGCCTGGCCCCGCGCGCGGTCCTGGTGCACCGCACGACGGAGTACGAGGAGCTCCTGGCCCGGCACGGGACGCACGGGCAGGCCGCGTTCGTGCTGGCGGGGCGCGGCCGGTCGCTCGACGAGGTGGCCGAGCGCCACCGGCTCGACAGCCAGGCGCTCACCGAGGTGGCCGCCGCCCTGCCGCTGCGGTGGCGCAGGAGCCGGGTGGAGCGTGCGGATCTCGACCGCTTCCTGTTCGGTCCTGAGGACGTGGTCGTCGTGGTCGGACAGGACGGCCTGGTCGCCAACGTCGCGAAGTACCTGTCGGGTCAGCCGGTGGTGGGCATCGACACGGAGCCGGGGCGTAACCCCGGAGTCCTCGTACGCCACCGGGCCCGTGATACCGCGGCGCTGTGCCGGGCCGCCGTCTCACCCGGTGTGCGGGTGGACGCGCTGACGATGACCGAGGCCGTCGCCGACGACACACAGCGGCTCCTGGCCCTCAACGAGATCTATCTCGGACCGCCCGGCCACCAGACCGCCCGCTACCGCATCGGCCCCGCCGGCGAGCCGTCATCCGGCGAGCCGCAGGCCTCTTCGGGCGTCCTGGTCGGCACGGGTACGGGCGCCACCGGCTGGCTGCGGTCCCTGTGGCGCGAGCGCGGCAGCACCCTGCGGCTGCCCGCCCCCTCCGATCCCCGGCTGATCTGGTTCGTGCGCGAGGCCTGGCCCTCACCGGCCACCGGGACCTCACTGGTCGCGGGCGAGCTGGGGCGCGGGGACGGCCTCGGGCTCACCGTCGAGTCGGACCGGATGGTGGTGTTCGGCGACGGGATGGAGTCCGACTCGCTGGAGCTGACGTGGGGTCAGTCGGTGCGCGTCGGCATCGCCGACACCACGCTCGATCTGGTGGTGTGACCGCGCGTGTGAGGATGACGAGGTACTCGGGGGAACCCGTCACCGACCACCGGGAGCAGTGCAGCACATGACAACGGATCCCGTGAACGTCCCTCCCAGGAACGCCCGTCCGCCGCTCGCCCAGGCCTCCCTCGGGGTGGGCGTCATCGTGCAGGACCCGGAGGGCAGGATCCTGCTGGGCAGGCATCGCGGCGGCACCTGGGAGCTGCCCGGCGGCAAGGTCGACCCGACGCACGAGTCCGTCGCCGCGGCCGCCGCCCGCGAGCTGCGCGAGGAGACCGGCCTGCGGGTGCCCGTGGACGCGGTGACCGTCTTCGCGATGGTGCACGACGTGGTGGCCGGCATCAACCGGATCAGCATGGGCGCATGGGTGAGGGCGGACTCGGCGGAGGCCCGGGTCACCGAACCGCATCTCATCAGCGCCTGGCGGTGGACGGCACCCGAGGAGCTGCCGGGTCCCCTGTTCGACCCCTCGGCGCAGATCCTGTCCGTCTGGCGCCCGGATCTCGGGATCACGCACCCGCCGGCCCATCACCTGCGGATCGCGCCGCAGGACCAGGAGACCACCGAAGGATCCTAGACCGATTAAACATTTGCCTAGGCTTCATAGGCAGCGTTAGCGTCCAGGACATGAGAGCCCTCAGCGAACAGGACATCCGAGCGTCCTTCATCAACTGCTCCAAGGGGGAGGCGAAGCGCCTGCCACTGCCCCGTGACCTCGACGAGCGCCGCTGGGACGATCTGGACTTCCTCGGCTGGCGCGACCTCTCGGCGCCGGACCGGAGCTACATCGTCACCGAGCTGCACGGCGAGCTCACCGGCGTCACGCTCCGCTTCCCGTCCCAGCAGCGCGGCCTCCTGCACCGCAGCATGTGCTCGGTCTGCCTGACCACGCACCCGGGCAGCGGGGTGTCGCTGATGACGGCCAGGAAGCGGGGGCAGGCGGGCCGGGACGGCAACTCCGTGGGGATCTATCTCTGCACCGACCTCGACTGCTCGCTGTACGTACGCGGCAGGAAGAAGCCCGGCCCCGGCGGACGCTTCGAGGAGTCGCTGACCGTCGAGCAGCAGATCGAGCGGACGCGGGGGAAGCTCGCCGCGTTCCTGGACCGGCTCTCGGCCTGAGAGCAGGTCCGGGGATCCGCCCGGTCAGCCGAGGCGGACCGGGACGGGGGTCTCCCGCAGCGCCTCGATGACGCTCTCGACGTGCGCCCGCGCCGCCGCCTCCGCCGCGTCGGGGTCACCGGAGACGACCGCGTCGATGATCGCCAGGTGCTGCGGCAGCGACCGCGCCGGCCGGCCGGGGCGCAGCGCGAGACGGAACTGGTAGCGCACCATCTGGCCGTTCATCCGCTCCAGCAGTGCCTGGGCGACCTTCTGGTCACTGACGTCACCGAGGCACTCGTGCAGCCCGCGGTTCAGCACCGAGTAGGCGTCCGGGTCACCGTCCTCCACCGCCCGGCTCATGGCCGTCCCGATGCCCTTGAGCTCCAGGCGTACCTCGTCGGAGGCGTACTCCGCCGCCCGCCTGGCACAGAGGCCCTCCAGCAGGGCCCGGCACTCGGTGATCTGGATCGCCTCGTCGACGGAGATCACCCGCACCCGCGCCCCGCGCCTCGGAATCAGCTCCACCAGGCCGTCGGCGGCCAGGTCCTGCAGCGCTTCCCGCACCGAGCTCCGTGTCGCCCGGAAGACCTCGGACAGCTCCTGCTCGACCAGGCGCTGGCCGGGCACCATGTCGCCCGCGGCGAGCGCCTCCCTGATGCCGTTGGAGACCGCGCTCCGGCCTGTCCTGCCGGTGGCCTGATTCGACGTCACCCCTCCGCCTTCCGTACATCGTCGGGACACCCCCGCGTCGCCGCGACCGCGCCCGGGACTTTCTCATCAGGCATATTGTAAACAATTTCATGGATGGCTGCCGTGACACCGAAGTCCCGTAACAGCCGGAGGGGTTGAGCGTCACCGCGGTGGGGGAGTTCGGAAGGGGGTGAGATCCGGCTGATCTTGCCCGACCCTCTTGCGCTATCGACCTAAGGTTAGCCTAACCTAAATGCACTCGTCCGGTTCTGGCGGGTGATGGGCAGACCTATGCCTTGAGCGCACCGCCGGAACGGGATTCGTCGATGTAAACGGAGAACCCTGGCCATGGCGCCGTATTCGCCCCCCTCGTCCCACGGGACCTCACGTGCCGTCATTTCGGCCACGGGCCGCGTCCGGGAGGCGACGGCCGCATGAGCACCGAACAGGAACTCTCCGGCCGGCTCGCCCTCGTGACGGGCGCGGGACGCGGCATAGGCGAGGCGGTCGTGCGGGCACTCGCAGACCGTGGTGCCCGCGTCGTCGCCACCGACCTGGACGCCGACGGCGTCGCCGCCCTGGAGAAGACCTACGACGGCCTGGTGACCGCGCGCACGCTCGACGTCACGGACCCCATGGCTGTCGAGGACCTCGTGGCACGCACGGAGGACACGCTCGGACCGCTGGACATCGCCGTCAACGTGGCCGGAATTCTCCTTGGTTCGCGGGTCGCGGACCTCACCGACGAGGAGTGGGCGGCCACCTTCGCCGTCAACACCAACGGCGTGTTCCATGTGTCGCGGTCCGTCTCCCGCCGGATGGCCGGGCGCGGTTCCGGCAGCATCGTCACCGTGGCCTCCAACGCGGCCGGCATTCCCCGTACGGAGATGGCGGCCTACGCGGCGTCCAAGGCCGCGGCCGTGATGTTCACCAAGTGTCTCGGCCTCGAAGTGGCCGCCGACGGGGTGCGGTGCAACACCGTGTCCCCCGGCTCGACCCTGACCGACATGCAGCGCGGCATGTGGGCGGCGGGCGACGAGGAAGCCGCCGCCCGCCGTGTCGTCGAGGGGGACTCCGCGACGTACCGCACCGGGATCCCGCTCGGCCGTATCGCCGACCCCTCGGACATCGCCGACGCCGTCGCCTTCCTGGTGTCCGACCGTGCCCGCCACATCACCATGCACGACCTGTACGTCGACGGCGGTGCCACCCTGCGGGCCTGATGCCCGCCCCACCCCCTGTCACCCCGCCGGCGCTCTAGCCCTCCCACTGGAGACCACCCATGTCTGCATCTCTGCGCGTCCCCACCGCCCCTCCCCCGCTCGACTCCCCGGGTGAGGCGACGACTCTGCTGGAGGCCTACCGGCCCGGCACCGACCGCTTCCTCGCGACACCCAGGCACACCCTCCTCGGCACCGGCACAGCGGCGCTGGTGGCGCACGACGCACGGCCGCTGTCCCTGCGCGTGCAGGAGGTCCTGGACGACGCCGTACGCGGGGGCGACCCCGCCCCCGTCGTCGTGGGCTCCGTGCCGTTCGCACCCGGCGGGGTGACCGCTCTCGCCGTCCCGGAGACCGTCCGCTGGGCGAGCGCCCTGCGCGCGGACCCGCTCATCGCGACGCACGGCCCGCAGGCCGCCCAGGACGACGCCTGGCGGATACGTGAGGTGCCGGCCGCCGAGGAGTACTCCGCCTCGGTCGCCGCCGCGGTCGAGCGGATGCGCGCCGGTGAGTTCGACAAGGTCGTCCTGGCCCGCACCCTGGAGCTGACCTCCGAACACGACCTCGACCTGCCCGGCATGCTGAGCCGTCTGGCGCGCCGTGACCCGGACGGTTACACCTTCGCCGTCCCCAGCGGCCCGAACCGCACGCTCGTGGGTGCGAGCCCCGAGCTCCTCGTGGCCCGCCGGGGCGGCCGGCTCGTCGCCAATCCGCTGGCGGGTTCGGCGCAGCGCAGCAGCGATCTGGCCGAGGACGTCCGCAGGGCGGCAGCGCTGCTGGACTCGCCGAAGGACCTCCACGAGCACGCGGTCGTCGTCGACGCCATCCGTGAGGCGCTCGCGCCCTTCTGCTCGCGTCTGGAGGTGCCCGACCGCCCCACCCTCGTGCGGACCGCCGCCATGTGGCACCTGTCCACCACCCTGACCGGGGAGCTGCGCGACCCCTCCTCCACCGCACTCGACCTGGCGTCGGCCCTGCACCCCACCCCCGCGGTGTGCGGCACGCCGACCGATGTGGCCCGGCGGGTCATCGCGGACTCTGAGCCCTTCGACCGCGGCGCGTACACCGGCATGGTCGGCTGGCAGAACGCGAACGGTGACGGCGACTGGGTCGTGACGATCCGCTGCGCCGAGGCCGAGGGCCGCACCCTGCGGCTGTTCGCCGGAGCGGGTGTCGTCGCCGAGTCCTCACCCGAGGCCGAGACGGCGGAGACCGGGGCCAAATTCCGGACCTTCCTGAGCGCCGTGGGAGCCGCCCTGTGACCGCCGTCGACGCACCCGACGCCCCGCTCTGGCCGGCCGACTTCGCCGAGCGCTACCGTGCGGCGGGCCACTGGCGCGGTGAGACCTTCGGCGGTGTGCTGCGCGAGCGCGCCGCCGCGCACCCGGACCGCGTCGCGGTGGTCGATCCGGCCTCCGGACGCCGCGCGTGGACGTACGGTGAACTGGACGAGCGCGCCTCGCGGATGGCCGCCGGGTTCGCGGCGCGCGGCATCGGTCCCGGCGACCGGGTCGTCGTCCAGCTGCCGAACATCGCCGAGTTCATCGAGGTCGTCTTCGCGCTCTTCCGGATCGGCGCGCTGCCGGTCTACGCGCTCCCCGCGCACCGGGAGACGGAGATCGAGTACTTCTGCTCGTTCACCGAGGCCGTCGCCTACGTGGTCCCCGACCGGCACGCCGGTTTCGACCATCTCGCGCTCGCGTCGAAGGTCAAGGAGCGTACGCCGGGCCTGAAGCACGTCTTCGTCGTCGGTTCGCCCGGCGAGCACACCGCCCTGTCCGATGTGCCGTGCGTGCCCACGGGCGCCACGTACGAGCCGCAGCCGCACGAGCTGGCGTTCCTCCAGCTGTCGGGCGGTACGACGGGCGTCCCCAAACTCATCCCGCGTACGCACGACGACTACATCTACTCGCTGCGCGGATCCAACGAGATCTGCGGCGTCGACGGTGACACCCGCTATCTGGTCGTGCTCCCCGCCGCGCACAACTTCCCGATGAGCTCCCCGGGCTGGCTCGGGACGCTGTACGCGGGAGGGACCGTCGTGCTGTGCCCCGCCCCCGATCCGGCGACGGCGTTCCCGCTCGTGGAGCGCGAAGGCGTCACGATGACCGGGATGGTGCCGCCCCTTGCGCTGATCTGGACGGAGGCCGCGCCCGCCTCGGCGCACGATCTCTCCAGCCTGGAGCTGATCCTCGTCGGCGGCGCCAAGTACAGCGAGGCGGCGGCCCGCCGGCTGGAACCGGCGCTGGGATGCCGGCTGATGCAGGTGTTCGGCATGGCCGAGGGGCTCGTCAACTACACGCGTCTGGACGACGACCCCGAGACCGTCGTCACCACACAGGGCAGGCCGATCTCCGAGGACGACGAGGTCCGTGTCGTCGACGACCGTGACGAGGACGTACCGGACGGGGACTTCGGGCACCTGCTGACCCGTGGGCCGTACACCATCCGCGGCTACTGGCGGGCACCCGAGCACAACAGGAAGTCCTTCACCGAGGACGGCTTCTACCGCACGGGTGACATCGTGCGCCGCACGCCGACGGGCCACCTGATCGTCGAGGGGCGCGCCAAGGACCAGATCAACCGGGGCGGTGAGAAGGTCGCGCCCGAGGAGATCGAGAACATCATCCTCGGTCATCCCTCGGTGCACGATGTCTCCGTCGTGGGGGTGGCCGACGCCTATCTGGGGGAACGCACCCTGGCCTACGTCATCCTGCGCGAGGGGGCCGAGCCGCTGAAGGCGCCCGCGATCAAACGTCTTGTGCGTGAACGCGGTGTCGCCGCGTACAAGATCCCCGACCTCGTCGAGTTCGTCGAGGCGTTCCCGCAGACCGGGATCGGCAAGGTCAGCAAGAAGGGGCTGCGCTCCGACGCGGTACCCGGCCGGACCGAGCCCGCTCACTGAGATCAGCACCGAGTACCGCCCAGCGCGGCACCGAAAGGTTCCACCCCATGGCTCTTCCCGCCATCGCTCCCTACGCCCTGCCGACCGAGGCCGAACTGCCCGCGAACCGCGTGGACTGGCGCGTCGACCCCGCGCGGGCCGTGCTCCTCGTCCACGACCTGCAGAACCACTTCCTCGGCGCGTTCCCGTCCGGCGAGCAGCCGCTCACCGGCATGCTCGACAACACCTCCCGGGTCATCGAGGCCTGTCGCAGGCTCGGTGTACCCGTCGTCTACTCGGTGCAGCGCGGCGGTCAGACGGCGGAGGAACGCGGTCTCCAGCTCGACTTCTGGGGGCCGGGCGCCGCCGACGACCCCGAGGCGCTGGCGATTCCCGGTGTCGTCGCGCCGGCGGACGGCGACACCGTCCTGACGAAATGGAAGTACAGCGCGTTCGTACGCACGGAACTCGAATCCCTGCTGCGCGAGTCGGGCCGCGACCAACTGGTGATCACGGGTGTGTACGCGCACATCGGGGTGCTCATGAGTGCCTGCGACGCGTGGATGCGCGACATCCAGGCCTTCCTGGCCGCCGACGCCGTGGCGGACTTCTCGCGTGAGGACCACGACATGGCGCTGCGCTGGGCCGCGGGCCGTTGTGCCTTCGTCACCTCGACCGACGCACTCCTGAAGGAGGTCTGACACCGTGGCGCTCACCCTTGAACTGATCCGCCACGACGTCGCCGACATCCTCGGTCGGAGCGCATCGGACATCCCTGTCGACGCGGACTTCGCGGACCTGGCCGAACAGCCCGCCATCGATGGATGGGCGCCGCTGCTGGAGGCCTCATGACCGTCCTGCTCACCGATCCCGACGGGACGGGACCGGCCCCTGACGCCTCGTCGGCCGTACTGCCGCTGACCGCCGCCCAGTCGGGCATGTGGTTCGCGCAGTCCATCGATCCGCTCAGTCCCGCGCAGAACACCGCGGAGTGTCTGGAGATCGACGGGACGCTCGACCCGCATCTGTTCGCGGCGGCGCTGCGCCGTGTGACCGCCGAGGCCGACGCCCTGCGGGTGACCGTCGCCGACTCCCCCGACGGCCCGCGCCAGCGGGTGCACCCCTCGGTCGGGCTGCCCCTGACGACGTTCGATCTGCGGGAGGCGTCCGACGCCGGCCGGCGGGCCGAGGAGTGGATGCGCGCGGACCTGTCCGAGCCCTTCGATCTGGCCTCGGGGCCGCTGTTCCGGCATGCCCTGTTCCGGGTGGGCGAGGAGCGGTGGCTGTGGTACCAGCGGATCCACCACCTGGTCATGGACGGCTACGGCTACTCCCTCCTCGTACGCAGGACCGCCGAGGTCTACACCGCGCTGGCCCGGGGCGAGGACCCCGGGCCTCGGGTGTTCGGGACGCTGGCCGACCTGGTCGACGAGGACGCGGCGTACCGGTCGTCCGAGGCCTTCACCGCCGACCGCGCCCACTGGAACCAGGCGTTCGCGGACCGCCCCGACGTGCCCCGGCTCGCCGGACGCGGGGCGCTGCCCTCCCGGACGTTCCTGCGCCGCACGGCCCATCTGGGCACCGAGGCCACCGAGGGTGTGCGGGACCTGGCCGACCGGCTGCGTGCCTCCTGGCCCGATGTCCTGATCGCCGCTCAGGCCCTGTACACCTCGCGGGCGACCGGCCGTCGTGAGGTCGTGCTCGGGCTGCCGATGATGGGACGGATGGGATCCGTCTCGCTGCGGGTGCCCGGCATGGTCATGAACGTGCTTCCGCTGCGGCTCCAGGTCTCCCCCGACGCCACCTTCGCCGAGCTGGTCCGCCAGGTGGTGCTCGGCATCCGCGAGGTCCGCCACCACCAGCGGTTCCGTTACGAGGACATACGCCGCGACCTGCGGCTGCTCGGGGAGAGCCGCGGTCTGGTCGGCCCCCTCGTCAATGCCATGCCCTTCGACTACGACGTGGAGTTCGCGGGCGCCCCCGCGCGGGCCAGGAACATGTCAGCGGGCCCGGTCGACGACCTGACGCTGAACATCTACGACAGGGCCGACGGGCGGGGCCTGCGCATCGACCACGACGGCAATCCCGCGCTGTACGGCGAGGGGGAGCTGGCGGCCCATCAGCAGCGCTTCCTGGAGCTGGTCGAGCGGCTGAGCCTGGCCGATCCGCACGTTCCGACGGCCACGCACACCATCGCCACCGAGGCCGAACTCGAACTGGTCCTCGACACGTTCAACGACACCGCCCGCACGCTGCCGCCCACCACGCTGATCGGCCCGATCGAGTCGCGCGCCGCCCGCACCCCTGAGGCGACGGCCCTGGTGTACGGCGACATCTCGCTCACCTACGAGGAGCTGAACACCCGCGCCAACCGGCTGGCCCGGCATCTGCGGACACTGGGCGCACGGCCCGGTGCGGTGGTGGCGGTCTCGGTGCCGCGCTCGGTGGAGCTCGTGGTGTCCCTGCTCGCCGTCCTGAAGGCGGGGGCCGCGTATCTGCCGCTGGACCCGGACTACCCGGAGCAGCGGCTCGCGTACATGCTGCGGGACGCGGCGCCCGTGTGCGCGGTGACCGACCGGGCCGGACGGCTCCCCGAGGACGCCGGCACGCCGCTGGTCGTCCTGGACGGCCTCGACGTCTCGGAGTACCTCTGGGTGAACCCGTCGCGGCCGCTCACCCCTTCCCATCCGGCGTACGTCATCTACACCTCGGGCTCGACGGGCCGTCCCAAGGGCGTCGTCGTGTCGCACGCGGCGATCGACAACCGGCTGCGCTGGATGCAGAGCGTCTACGGGCTGGCCTCGGACGACAGGGTGCTCCAGAAGACGCCGTCGTCGTTCGACGTGTCGGTGTGGGAGTTCTTCTGGCCGCTGCGCCAGGGCGCGGCACTCGTGATGGCCGAGCCCGGCGGCCACAGGGACCCCGACCGTCTGGCCCGGCTGATCCGCGAACAGTCCGTCACCACCTGCCACTTCGTGCCGTCGATGCTCCAGGTCTTCCTGGCGGGATCCGGGGCGGACGGCTGCGAAGGCCTGAGGAGGGTCTTCTCCAGCGGTGAGGCCCTGCCCCGGGAGACGGCGGACGCCTTCGCACGGGCGCTGCCCGGTGTCGAGCTGCACAATCTGTACGGCCCCACGGAGGCGGCCGTCGATGTCACCTTCCACCCCTGCGCGGCCGAGGCGCCCGGCCCCGTGCCGATCGGCCGGCCCGTCTGGAACACCCGCCTGTACGTGCTCGACGCGGCGCTTCAGCCCTGCCCGCCGGGAATACCCGGTGAGCTCTATCTGTCCGGGCGTCAGCTGGCCGCCCGGTATCTGAACCGCCCGGAGCTGACGGCGGCCCGCTTCGTCGCCGATCCGTTCGGCCGGCCCGCGGAGCGCATGTACCGCACGGGCGACCTGGCGCGCTGGACGGACGAGGGCGAGGTCGTCCACCTCGGCCGCACGGACGACCAGGTCAAGCTGCGCGGCCGGCGCATCGAGCTCGGCGAGATCGAGACGGCGCTGAGCGCACGGGACGGGGTGGACGCGGCCTGTGCCGTCGTACGGGAGGACTCCCCCGGCGAGCAGCGGCTGGTCGGCTATGTCACCGGCGGCGCCGATCCGGTGGCCGTACGCGCCTCGCTGGCGCGGGAGCTGCCGGAGCACATGGTGCCCTCGGCGGTGGTGGCGCTGGACGCCTTCCCGCTCAGTCCGAACGGCAAGCTGGACCGACGCGCCCTGCCCGCACCCGTGTTCGGCGGGAGCGCGGGTGCCAGGCGCCCGTCCGACGCGCGGGAGGAGGCGCTGACCCGGCTGTTCGCGCAGGTGCTCGACGTCGGCGATGTGGGTCCTGACGACGCGTTCTTCGACCTGGGCGGCACCTCGCTGCTCGCGGTGCGGCTGGTGGCCCTGGTACGCGAGGAGTTCGGCGCGGAGCTGACCATCGGATCGCTGTTCGAGTCCCCGACACCGGCCGCGCTCGCCGCACGTCTCGGCTCCACGGGGCCGGCGTCCGATGACGCGCTGGACGTCGTCCTGCGACTGCGCGGCGGCGACGGGCGTCCGCCGCTGTTCGCCATCCATCCGGCCGGCGGGATCGCGTGGTGCTACGCGGGCCTTTCGGTCCGGCTGGGCCCGGAACAGCCGGTGTACGGCATCCAGGCCCGCGGGCTGACCGGCGACGAGCCGCTGCCGCGCACCCTGCTGGAGGAGGCGTCCGACTACCTCCGGCACATCCGCGGGGTCCAGGAGCGCGGCCCCTACCGACTGCTGGGCTGGTCCGTCGGCGGGGTGCTGGCCCACACCGTGGCCGTGCTGCTCCAGGAGGCGGGCGAGGAGGTCGAACTGCTCGCGCTGCTCGACTCGTTCCCGTCCGAGCAGTGGCGGGAGCGGCCCGCGCCCGAGGAGGGCGACGCGCTGACCGCCGTGCTGGGGACGGCGGGCTTCGAGCGCACGCACGAGCAGAGCCGTGCGGACGTGCTGGAGACGCTGCGCCGGGCCGGTAGTCCGCTCGCCGGGATCGGCGACCGCGCGCTGTCGAAGATCGTCGACCTCGTACCCGAGCACGCCCGGATGATGCGGGAGCACCACCACCGGCGCTTCGACGGTGACCTCCTGTTCTTCACGGCCGCCGCTCCGCGTGCGGAGGACTGGCTCACCCGGGAGGCGTGGCGGGAGCATGTGTCGGGGACCATCGACAACCACGACATCGACTGCACCCACCCGCAGTTGATGCGGGACCGTCATCTGGACGACATCGCGGCCGTCCTGGCGGCCCGGCTGAAGGAGCTGGACGCGTGAGCGCGCCGTCGGGGTCCGGACCGTTCGACCCGGGCCCCGAGGGCCGCGCCACGCACCTCGTGCCGGCGAACGACCGGGGTCAACGGTGATCGGCGCTGCCCCGCGGGTCGGGGGAGCCGTCAGCCGGCGGCGGCCACCGGCTCCGGCGGTACGACGCCGAGTGCCTCCGCGCGCTCCAGGAGGTCACGCCACACCTTCGGTGCCACCGGCACACCGGAGTGTCCGCGCTCGTCGGACAGGGCGGCCGAGCGTTCGCCCGGATAGAAGACGCCCGGGGCGCCGTCCGCGGCCGGGAGGCCCTTGAGCGTGCTCAGGGTGGTGTCCACCGCATCGGCGAAGTCACCCGGGTCGCCGAAGGCCGCCGGGTCAACCGCGATGAGAAGGGCGTTCTGCCGGTGCTCGCGCCCCTGCGGGTCGTCCGAGTGGAAGGACGCGAAGATGGGTGCGCCGACGAGCACGCTGGTGAGCAGTTCGAAGGCCAGCGACATGCCCGAGCCCTTCGCGCCGCCCAGCGGCAGCGGCATGACCGCCTTCTCCGGATCGGTGGTCGGGGTGCCGTCCGCGGTGGCCGCTGCCCCCTCGGGCAGTGTCGTACCACTCGCCTTCGCCTGGCGGATCCGGCCGAGTGCGATGGTCGCCGTCGCCATGTCCAGGAGCAGCGGGGCGTGGCTTTCGGCGGGCACCGCGATGGCGAGCGGGCTGGTCGCCACCGCGGCGCCCTTCACCCCGGTGTAGCCCATGTTGGGCATGCCGGAGACGAAGCCGATGCCGATCAGGCCCTGTTCGGCGATCTTGGAGACGTAGTAGCCGATGGCGCCGGTGTGGACGGTGCGGCGTACGCCCACCGTGGCGACGCCGGTCGTCCTGGCCCGGCTCACCGCCTCCTTCGCCGCGGCCGTGAGAGCGACGGGGCCCGGTGCGCGGTCCGCGTCCAGGACGGCGGCGGCCGGGGTCGTGGACTCGGTCCGGATGTCGTGACCGGCGTTCGCCACCCCCTTGGACAGCAGGTCCAGATAGGCGGGAACACGCGCGGTGCCGTGCGAGTCGACTCCGCGCTGTGCGGCCCATACGAAGACGTCAGCGGTGGTGCGGGCGTCATCGGGGCTCAGGCCTCCCTTCTCGAGGAGTGCGGCGGCGAAGTCCAGCAGGTCGTCGACAGCGACCAGCGTCCTGCCCGGCTCGGCTGCGGGGGTGTCGGTCATGGTGGCTCGTGCCTCCTGGTTCAGCGGGTGACGAGGACGTCGACGATGGCGGTGGTGCCCTCCGCGACCGCCTTGAGCGCGCGTTCGAGTGCGGGGGCCAGGGCGTCGGACGTGTCGACGGTCTCGGTGTGCATCCCGAACGGCTCGGCGAACGCGGCGAGCCTGGGGAGCCGGTGCAGATCGGTGCCGAGCCACTCGCCCGTCTCCGCCGCCGCGCCTTCGGGGTAGAAGCGCCGGTGGTTGAGGTTCATCGACCTGTAGACACGGTTGTTGAAGACGACGATCAGCACGGGCAGTCCGTACGCGTGGGACGCGTCGTAGGACGGGATCACCGGGTTGTAGGTCAGGGCGCCGTCCCCGACGGTGAACACGACCGGACGGTCCCGGGCGGCGAGCTTGGCGCCGAGCGCGACGGCCATGCCCTGTCCGAGCCCGCCCTGCACGTAGAAGTACGAGTCGGGTGCGGAGGTCCGCAGGTGCCGCTTGACCACCCGGCTGTGCGTGATGGTCTCGTCGACGACGATCGGGTCCCTGCCGTCGAGCAGGGTGCGCAGCGTCGCGGCCAGGAGGACGGGGTCGATGTCCTCGGCCTGCTCCGCCCCGGTCTCGGCCGCGGCGATGGCGGCCTGCTCGGCGGCGTGGCGCTCCTCCTGTGCCGTGCGGCGCGGGGCCACGGCGTCCGCGTCGAGATCCTTCGCCCGCTTGGCCAGCTGGCGCAGGGTGTTGGCGACGTTGCCCTCCAGATAGGTGTCGGCGAACAGCACCTGGTAGACGATGTGTGGCCGCTGCGGCACCTCGTCGATGACGACGACCTTCGCCCTGGAAGGGCTCCGGCTCGGCGGGTAGAACGGGACACGACAGTTGACCAGGAGGATCAGGTCCGCCTCGTCCATCCACGGGCCGATGTCGCCGCCGGCGTGCAGCGGATGCTCCCTCGGGAAGTTGCCGCAGACCGCCGAGTCGGGCTCGACGACCGGGATGTTCCACGCCTCGGCGAAGGCGACGAGGGCCTCGAAGCCGCCGGCCTCGCGTCCTGCCGTCTCCGTGACGATCACCGGGTTCTCCGCTTCACGGATCATCGCGGCGACGGGGTCGACCTCTTCGGGCGAGCTGTGCCGTGAGCCGGGTGCCACGATCGGCTTGGCCTCGCGGCCGTCCCACTCCTCCAGGAGGATCTCCAGCGGGATGTTGAGGTAGGTGGGTCCGGCCGGCGCGCGCCGGGCCAGCTCGGCGGCCCTGGTGATCATGGTGGGCAGGGTGTGCACACTGGCGGCCTCGGTGGACCACTTGGTGAAGGGCTGGGCGACGCCGTGCGGGCCGCCCACGATGCTGAGGTTGCGGTACCACTGGCCGCCGGGGTCCTGTCCGGGGGCGTCGCCGTAGGTGCTCGACTCCGAGGAGCTGACCACCATGGGGACACCGGAGAGCAGCGCCCCGTGGATCGCCATCGAGCCCTGGAGCAGGCCGGGAGCCGCGTGCAGGAGGACGCCCTGCGGGCGGCGGGTGACCAGGCCGTAGCCGGTGGCCATGCCGACCGCGACGGTCTCGTGGGTGAGGTCGAGGTAGCCGGGGGCAGGTTCACCGTCGCGGTGGCGCCTGGCCAGGGACTCCCACACCGGGGCCCATTCGGACCCCGATGAGCAGAAGATGTAGTCGGCGCCGACGGCGTTGAAGGCGGACACGACGGCATCACCGCCGTCGATGCCCGGTGTGTTCTGGCTGTCCGTCATGTCAGGTGTTCCCTCAGCCCTCGACCGGCCAGTCCAGGACCTCGCTGACACCGCGGCCCATCATCCACTCGAGCTCCTCGGGGGTGAAGTCCCAGTGCTTGGTGAACTGCTCGATGGTGTCGGTGTAGGTGATGCCGTGGCCGAGCAGGCGGGTGATGTCGGTGCCGTAGAAGCAGCGCTCGGGGCCCATCCTGTCGACCATCTCGCGGACGTACTTCTCGATGTTCTTGTTCGGGAAGGCTTCCGTCGAGTATCCCGGCAGGGCGGAGAGCTTGACGTAGATGTTCGGGTGACCGTGCAGGTCGGCGGTCTCGGCGACCCAGTAGCCGATGGCGTCGTCGACGCAGCGGGCCATGATGCCCATGTGGTCGATGATGATCTTCAGGTTCGGGTGCTTGGCCGCGATCCCGCCGAGCTCCTTCTTCCAGATCGGCGCGTGCACCATCGTCGGGACGCGTAGCTCCTCGGCGACCGGCCAGTACCAGTCGTTGGTGCCGTCGATCATCCAGTTGCGGTCCTGCGGGCGGTGGAAGGTGAGGCGGGTGCCCTTGATGTGCGGGTTCTGCGCGAAGTCCCTCAGCATGGCCGTGCCCTCGACCTCGTTGTCCTGGGGGACTCGGGCCATGATGCCGAAGCGGTCCGGGTGGGCCTCGCACGCCTCCAGGGCGTAGTCGATGCGGTTGCCCTCCCAGGACGGCGGGAGGATCAGCGCCCGGTTGACGCCGGCCTCGTCCATCAGCTCCAGGGCCTCCTCGTACGAGAAGGCTTCCTCACGGTGGCCGTTGAGGCGGATCCGCTCGCGGGCTCCGGGGACCCAGGGGCGGTCCGGGGCCTCTTCCTTCCAGATGTGGATCTGGGTGTCGACCACGAACATGGTGTGCCTCTTTCGTTGCGGGGTGTCTCGGGGTGAGTGCTGCGCGTCAGACGTTAGAACCGGTGAGGGGTGCTTGCGCAGATCCGGGCGTGCAAGCAGTTGTTGCGCGAACGGGCAGGTGGCGCGAGGTCAGACCGTGCCGTCCGCGCCCGCGAACACCGCGTCGCGGATGTGCTCGGCGATGGCCATGGAGGCGGTCGCGGCCGGCGAGGGGGCGTTGCGTACGGCGGTGACGCGGCCCATCCGGTGGATGCGGAAGTCGTCCACGAGCGAGCCGTCGGGATCGAGGGCCTGGGCGCGTACCCCGGCCCCGCCCCGGACCACGTCCGCGGTGCCCACACCGGGCACGTAGTCGCCCGCTGCCTTCATGAAGGCCCGGGTGGAGAGCGAGCCGCGGTACTCCTTGATGCCCGTTCTCCAGTGCTGTGCGGCCATCTTCCAGACGCCCGGGTAGGCCGCGAGCCGTGCGAGGTCCTTCATGGACACGTCGGACAGCCTGTAGCCCTCCTTGGCGAGCGCCAGTACGGCGTTCGGGCCGACCTCCACCGAGCCGTCGACCCTGGGCGTGAAGTGCACCCCGAGGAAGGGGTAACGCGGGTCGGGCACGGGGTAGATCAGGCCGCGCACGAGGTCGGTCCTGTCCGGTTTGAGGAGCATGTACTCGCCCCGGAAGGGCACGATCCTGGGCTCCTTCGTGTCCTTGGCCAGACCGGCGACGGAGTCCGACTGGAGCCCCGCGCACAGGATCAGCCGGTCGACCCGGATCCGCTCGTCGCCCGAGGCCACCTCGATGCCGTCGGGCACGTCCGTGAGGGCGGTGACCGGGAAGCCGAGCCTCACCTCGCCGCCCGAGGACACGATGTCCGCGGCGAACTGCCGGGCGACGGCCGGGTAGTCGGTGATCGCCGTACGGGGCGAGTGGAGCGCCGCGACACCGCCGGCGTTGGGCTCGATCTCCCTGATCTCCTCCTTGGAGATCTTCCGCAGATCGGGCACGTGGTTGTTCCTGGCACGCTCGTAGAGATTCTCCATGCGGCCCAGTTCGTCCTCGCGCACGGCGACGACGAGTTTGCCGGTCTCCTGGTACGGCAGCTGCCGTTCCTGACAGTACTCGCGCAGCAGGGACACCCCCCGTACGCACAGGTCGGCCTTCAGGCTGCCCGGCGGGTAGTAGATCCCGGCGTGCACCACACCCGAGTTGTGTCCGGTCTGGTGGGCCGCGACCTGGTCCTCCTTGTCGAGGACCACCACCCGTGTACCCGGACGGCGCAGCGTGATCTCGCGGCCCGTGGCCAGACCCACGATGCCCGCGCCGACGATGCCGATCGTCTCTTCCTTCACCGGCATCCTCCTTTCCTGTGGACCCGCGTGTCAGTGACCGAAGTTGAAGGCGACGGTCTTGACGCGGGTGTAGAAGCGCAGGGCTTCGGTGCCCTGCTCCTTGAAGGCCGAGCCCGAGTCGCGGAACCCGCCGAAGGGGTGGTGCACGTCCCATCCCGTGGTCGCCGTGTTGACGGCGACCTGCCCGCAGTCCGCCTCGTCCGCGAAGCGGTGCGCGGCGCGCAGGTCGCGGGTGAAGAGGGCGGCGGCGAGCCCGAAGTCGGAGTCGTTGACCTCCTTGACGGCCTCGTCGAAGCTGTCGACGGGACGCACGACCACGACCGGCCCGAAGACCTCGTCGCGCCAGACTGCCATCTCCCGGGTGACGTCGCCCAGGACGGTCGGGCTGACGTAGCAGCCATGGGCGTGCTCCGCGTCCTGCGGGGCCGTGCCGCCCGTGAGGACGGTCGCACCCTCCCGCACGGCGCGCTCGATGTCCTTCAGTACGCTCTCACGCTGTCCGGTGCTGACGAGCGGGCCGACGCCTGTGGTGTCCGAGGCACCGGGCCCGAGACGCAGCCCGGCGACCGCGTCCAGGAGCAGACCGGTGAACTCCTCGTGGACCGCGCGTTCGACCAGGACACGGCTGGTGGCGGTGCACCGCTGGCCCGCCTGTCCGAAGCCGGCCACCATCAGCGCCTGCACGGCGGCCCCCAGGTCGGCGTCGGCGAGCACGACGGTGGCGTTCTTGCCGCCCAGCTCCCCCTGGAAGCGGACGTTGCGGTCGGCGAGCGACCTGCGGATCCCCTCGCCGACGGAGTTCGACCCGGTGAAGGTGACCGCGGCGACACGGACGTCATCGAGCAGGGGCGCGGAGATCGTGCCGCCACGCCCGGTGACGACGCCGAGTACACCGGCGGGCAGCCCCGCGTCGTGCAGTGCGCGGGCCAGGTGGAGGGCCGACATCGGGGTCTCGGAGGCCGGCTTGAGGACGACGGCGTTGCCGGTGGCCAGGGCGGGCGCCAGCTTGCGGGCCGGGGTGAGCAGCGGGTCGTTCCACGGCGTGACGGCCAGCACGATGCCGACCGGCTCGTGGTGGAAGCTCGTACGGGTGTCGGGGCGGGCGTCGTGGATCAGCGTGCCGTAGCCGCTGCGGGCGAGGCCGGCGTAGTACTCGAAGAAGTCGGCGGCCTTCTGGACCTCGCCGCTCGCCTCCTTCAGCGTCTTGCCGTTCTCGGCGACCACGTCCTGAGCGATCGTGGCGGCCCGCTCACGGAGCAGGCGGGCCGCCCCGTGGAAGATCCTGGCCCGCTCGAAGGGGTTGGTGCGCCGCCAGAGGGCGAAGCCCTTCTGCGCCTCGTCGTAGGCGCGGGCGACCTCCTGGGCGCCCAGTGCGGGCACTCGGGCGACGGGGGTACGGGTGTCGGACGGGTCGTGGACCTGCAGCCACTCGCCGGCCGCCACCCACTGTCCGCCGAGGAGGGTTTCCATGGTGCGCATCTGGATCATTTCTCCCGTTCGACCGCGGCGGGTCCGCGGTGTGCAGAGGGGACGACGTGTGGTCGACACGACAACACAGCACAACGGCTGGGGGGACCAGAGCCGCGGCGGCAGACATTGCTTGCACGTCACGCACGGCGCGGCGGGCGTGCGCTGTGCTGGAATCGGCACACACCCGACGCCCCGCGCACGCCGTACCCACGCCGTGCCGACGCCGTGTTCGACAAGGAGACCGACCCATGGCATTCGCCGTCATCGCCCACTACCTCTGCGACCCCGCGAACGAGGCCACCGTGCGCGCCGCACTGCTCAAGATGCGGGAGCACACGCTGACCGAGCCGGGAAACCTCGGGTACGAGGTGCACGCCGAGGTGAACCGTCCCGGCGCGTTCGTCCTCTACGAGCGCTACGCCGACCGGGCCGGCTTCGACGCCCACTCAGGTGCCGACTACTTCGACGAGCTCATCGTGGGCACGGTGCGGCCGCTGCTGACCGAACGGTCCGTCACCTTCGCCGACGTCCTGTAGAGCGCCGTGCGAGCGGCCCGGACCGGTCCTCCTGCGGGCCGGCCCGGGTCTCCGTGTGTCGTGTCTCGTCTGTGCCGTGCGTCCTGTGTGTCCTGTGTCAGAACTCGTTGCCCCAGCAGTAGCGGGCGAGTGTCTCCACCTGGACCAGCTTGCGGTTCTGGTCGTCGGCGCTCAGCAGCGGGCGTCCCGCGATGTCCGCGAACCCCCGGGTCGGCGCGAGCGCCATGTCCTCCAGGTCCTTGACCTCGGCCGCGGCGTCGATCCGCGCCATCACCGTGTCGATCTCCTCGATCTCCGGGTCGGTCGCGTCGACCGCTCCCAGACAGGCGTCACGGTCCTCGGGAAGGGCCCTCAGCAGGTCGAGCTCGGCGTCGTCGCCCTTGCCGTAGGGCAGGATCCACCGGTCGACGGGGACGGCGGCGTACAGCCGCTCGGCCCTGCCGCGGTCGACCGTCGCCGGGGCCTCCCAGCCGGGGGCCAGGCCGATCCTGACGCCTTCGGGACGCTCCCCCTCCGGTACGGCGAGGGCGTCGACAGCCAGGGCGTCCTCGAAGGAGAGCGCACCGGCACGGCCCGGCTCGGCGGCGGTGTGGGCGAGCAGCAGCGGATTGTTCAGCTGGACCAGGCGGACGCCCCGGGAGATCAGCAGCTGTATCTCCGCGTGGATGATCTCGGCCAGCGCCTCGCCGAGCTCGCGTGCCGAGGCGGGGCCGCCCCGGCCCGCCGCCTCCGCGTCGAAGCAGGTGGCGGCGAGGTAGGCGGGCGAGGGCAGGGACGCCTTGGGCGCGATCAGTGTGAGCTCGCTCAGCAGGGACACCTGGTCGGCGAGCAGCGGGCCGTTCGCCTTGGGCAGGGACTCGGCGACCCAGCGGGCCGGCCCGTCCGTCTCGTCGCCGGTGCGCCGGAAGCCGGTCACCCCTTCGAGCACCGCGCTGCGGAAGTCCTCGCGGGGCAGGTCGCCGTCGGTGACGACCGTGGAGCGCAGCCTGCGCTGGAGGACCACGGCTTCCTTGACCGCCGCGAGTTCGGCCTCACGCACCGCCCCGGGGTCCGCCTCTCCCCTGGCCGTCCGCTCGCGGGCTGCCAGGAGGGCGGCCGGGCGTACCAGGCTGCCGTGGTGGTCGATACGGAAGTTGAACGTGTCAGCCATGGCTCAGGCTTCCTTTCCTGCGGGCTTGCCCGAGACGCCCCAGGCGTCGAACTCCAGCTCGTAGCCGAGGGACTCCAGGACGTCGTCCGCGATCCTCTGGTCCTCGTCCGCGGTGCCGCCTGCGATGCCGAGTCCGCCGATGATCTCGCCGTCCCTCTTGATCGTGACGCTGCCGTCGGCCGCCATGATGGGCAGGGCGGCGCCGGGCAGCTGGGACAGCTGGGAGAAGAACACCGGCTGGCTCTCCTGCCACTGCTTCAGCATCCTGCCGGGGCGCTGCATGACGGCCGCGGTGTAGGCCTTGGCCCTGGCGATGTCCGGGGTGAGAGGGCGCGCCCCGTCGGGGCGGCGGATGGCCACGACGAAGCCTCCGGCATCCACCACGGCGACGCTCACCGCCTTCCCGAACGTCAGGGCACACTTGTGGGCGGCGTCGATGATCTCTTCGGCGGCGCCGAGGGTGATGTTGCTCATGCGGCTTCCTTCGGTGCGGTGAGGGTACGGCGCAGGTGGGCGACGGCGGCGTTGTACGCCCGTGGTGTCTCCCAGTACATGGAGTGCGGGGCGCCGGGGACGATCTCCAGGTGTGAGCCCTCCAGCAGCTCGTGGGCGCGGGTGACCGTCCTGACGCTCAGCACCGCGTCCTTCTCGCCGGCGAGGAAGGCGACCCTGACGCCGGATGCGCGGATCTCGTCCAGGCCGGGGCCGTCGGTGTCGAGGTTGCGGAGGTCCTGCATCGTGGCGACGTTGAACGTGCCCATCTGCCGGAACAGGAAGGTGAGGTCCGCCCGCTCCTGCTGGAACGGGCGCGTGAGCAGCCGGTCGATGACGGGCAGCTTGACCGCATCGGCGCGGTCGGCCGCCGCCAGCTCCTTGAGCTCGGGATGGCTGATCCCGCCGAGTGAGTGGCCGAGTACCACCGATGCGACGCGCTCGGGGCGCACCAGGCCGGCGCGCAGCGCGGCGACCGAGCCGATGGACTGGCCGACCAGCATGGCGTCGGTCAGGTCCTCCTGGTCGAGGACGGCGACGACATCGCCGTGGAAGGCCTGGCCGTCGAACTCGCTCTGCGGCGCCGACAGCTCGGTCTTCCCGAAGCCGCGCAGATCGAGGGTGACGACGGTGAACTCGTCCCGCAGCGCGGCGACCTGCTGCCACCATGCCGCGTGGTGTCCCCCCGAGCCGTGCACGAACACGATGGCGGGGCCGTCGCCGTGCCGTTCGTAGTAGATGGACGCGCCGTCGGAATCGACGTAGGGCATGAAAACGATCTCCTTAGCGAGCGCTGGGGGCTCTAGTTGGGGCGCCTGCCGTGGAAGACCAGCTCGATCATGGTGTGGTCGGGGTCGTGGATGTAGCAGAACTTCGACTGGTTCTCGGGGCGTTCGATGGGGCGGGTGTGGCGGATGCCCAGTTCCTTGAGGTGCGCCAGGAACTCGTCCCAGTCGTCGACCTCGACGGCGAAGTGGTAGGGCGCCATCCGGTCCATCTCCTCGACCGGCGTGAAGTGCAGGTCGAAGTTGCCGCGGGTCATCAGCACGACGCGGGTGTTGGACTTCGGCATGATCCTCTTCATGCCGAAGACCTTGGTGTACCACTCGGCGGTGCGGTCGCTGTCGGTCGTGGGGAAGTTGACGTGGTGGATGTAGCGGGGTTCCTTGCTCATCGCGTGCTGCCTTCCGGGTGGGGTGGCTGAGGGCGGGCGGTCTCCGCCCTGACGGGGTTGGACAGGACACCGATGCCGCTGATCTCGACGTCGACGGTGTCGCCCGGCTCGATCTGGCAGGTGGACTCGGCGCCCATCCACAGCACGTCACCGGGGTTCAGGGTGAGGTGCCCGGTCATCTCGACCAGGTAGTCGAAGGGGTCGAAGACCATGTCGCCGGTCGGGAACGAGGCGCGTACATCGCCGTTGACCCGCAGGGTGGTGGTCTGGTCGAGGGCATCGACTTCGGTCTCGATCCAGGGGCCCATCGGCTTGAAGGTGTCGCTGTTCTTGCTGCGCCAGAACGAGCGGTCCGCGTGCTGCCAGACACGGGCGCTGACGTCGTTGCCGATGGTCCAGCCGACGACGGCGTCCCGCGCCTCCTGGTACGTGGCGTGCTTCAGCGTCCGGCCGATGACCGCGACGAGCTCGGGCTCGGCCTCGAACCTGCCCTGGACACCGGCGGGTTTCACGATCGCCGTGCCATGGCCGGTGAGCGCGTTGTTCGCCCGGTAGCCGGGCTCGGGCCGCTCCGGCACGACCCCGGCCTTGTCGCCCCGCAGACGTGCGTGCTCGATGTGGCGGGGGTAGTTCATGCCGACGGCGTAGAAGACGGGCGGCACGACCGGTGGCAGCCAGACCGCGTCGGCGACCGGGACCGTGCCGATGACCGTGGGATCGCTCTCCAGCGGCGAGTCGGACAGCAGGCGCACGGCGTCGTCCTCGACGCGGCCCCATACCGCCCGGCCGCCCATGGAGACTCTGGTGTAGCGCACGGCCGTTCAGCCGGCCAGCAGGTGGGAGACGCGCTTGGTGACGAGGTAGGCGTCGAGGCCCTCGGGGCCGCCTTCGCGGCCGTAGCCGCTGGCCTTGACTCCCCCGGACGGTGCCTCGTGGACCGACCCTCCGCAGTGGTTGATGGAGAGGATGCCGGCCTCGAACTCGCGGGTGAGGCGCTCGGCGGTGGCCGTGGAGCGGGTGAAGCCGTACGCGGCGAGGCCGTACGGGAGCGCGTTGGCGATGCGCAGGGCGTCGTCGAGTCCGGTGAAGCCGACGATCGGTGCGATGGGGCCGAAGGGTTCCTCGGACATCAGGGCCGCGTCGTCGGGCACGCCGGTGAGGACGGTGGGTGCGAAGAAGTACCCCGGGCGGTCGAGGCGCTCACCGCCGGTGCGTACCTCGGCGCCCCCGGCCACCGCGTCGGCCGTCAGGGCCTCGACGGCCTTCAGCCTGCGCGCGTTGGCGAGCGGGCCCATGGTGACGCCGGCGTCGAGGCCGTCGCCGACGACGACCGCGTCGGCCGCTCGGACGAACTCCGCGGTGAACTCCTCCAGGAGGCTCTCGTGCACCAGGAAGCGGCTGGGCGAGGTGCAGACCTGGCCGGCGTTGGCGAACTTCGCGGCGGCGGCACGGCGGGCGGCGGCGACGGGGTCGGCGTCCTCGCACACGATGACCGGCGCGTGTCCGCCCAGCTCCATGAGGGACGGCTTCATCTCGGCGCCGGCGGCGGCCGACAGGAGCTTGCCGACGGGCACGGACCCGGTGAAGGCGATCAGCCGGGTCGCCGGGTGCTTGATGAGGTGGTCCGAGACCTCGGCGGGTTCACCGAACACCAGGTTGAGGACTCCCGCGGGCACACCCGCGTCCTCGAAGCAGCGGATCAGCTGCACGACGGTGCCCGGGGTCTCCTCGGAGGCCTTGATGACGATGGAGCAGCCGGCCGAGAGCGCCGCGGCGATCTTGCGCATCGGCCCGCCGGCGGGGAAGTTCCAGGGGGTGAAGGCGGCGACCGGCCCGATCGGGTGGCGGCGCACGGTGAGCAGGGTGCCCTGCTCGGAGGGGATCACCCGGCCGTAGGCGCGGCGGGCGTCGTCGGCGTCCCAGCGCAGGGTCCCGGCGACCCGCTCGGCCTCGCCGCTCGCCTCGCGCAGGGGCTTGCCCTGTTCCAGGGTCATGATCCGGCCGACCTCGGCGCTGCGGGAGGTCAGCAGGTCGGCGGCCTTGTGGAGGATCGCCGTGCGCTCGGCGACCGGGGTGTCGCGCCAGGTCACGAAGCCGGCCTCGGCGGCATCGGCGGCGCGGTCGAGGTCCGCGGGGGTGGCGAGCGGTACGTGTCCGATCACGTCCTCGGTGGCCGGGTTCAGTACCGGCGCGGTCTGCCCGGTCTCTCCCTCGCACCACTCACCTGCGATGAACATACGGATGTCGGGGTATGCGTGGTTCGTCGTCATGGGTGCGTGTGCCCTCTCACGCTCGGCGGACGGGGGTGTCAGGAGGCGGGGTTCCCGGGTGTGTCACGGGAACTGCGCAGGGTCCAGATGTGGTGCGGCGGTGTGGTCTCGTGCACGCGTGTCCCGTAGGAGTCGTCGACCCGGTCCATGTCCGCCGCGTACTCCACGCGGCCTCCGCAGGGTGCGTGGACGAACCGGAAGACATTGGAGCCGACGGTGTGCCGGCCGAGCCTGCGTGCCTCCGTCCAGCCCTGGGCGATCATGTGGTTGCCGCCCTCGATGACGTCGTCGAAGCCGGGGACCTCGTAGGACACATGGTTCACGCCGGCCCGGTCGGGGCGGTGGCACAGCAGGAAGTTGTGCTGGTCGTCGTCGCCCTCGCACTGCATGAAGGTGCCCATGGGCTTGACGATGTCGGTGGGCCTGAAGCCGAGGCGGTCGACGTAGAACGCGACAGCCCGTTCCTGGCCTGCCTTGGGGATGTTGAGTGCGACATGGCACATGCGCAACGGGCGCACCCGGCCCACGGGCCCGAGCGACTCGTTCCAGCGGCGCACGTTGCCCGACACATTGGGACCGCGTGTCCCGGGCGCGGGCAGTGCGCGCGGTTTCGCGAGGGTGAGGCCGAGGCCGAAGCCCGTCTCGTCGACGCTGTGGTGGGTGCCGTCGGCGGTGGTGGTGACCTCGCGGTCCTCGGCGACCGCGGCCACGAGTGTCTTCAGTTGCCCGGGTGTGTCGACGCCCCAGACGACCTCCCGGATGGTCGGGGTGTCTTCCAGCGGCGCCGGCAACGACGGGTCGGGGGTGGTGTCGAGGTGGAGTGTCTGGCCCGCGAGTGTCTCGAACGTGGCGCGTTCGCCGGAACGGTCCACGAGCGCGAGGCCGAAATCCTCGAAGAAGCGCACGCACTGATCGAGATCTTCGACGCCGTAGGTCACCGATTCGATTCTCTGGATTCCCATGAACTCCTCTTTCCAGGAACGCGTTCGTGGGCCTGCACGGACGCCGGTTCAGCTGATCGTAATTTTCCGTCCCCGCTGCCTCAACGGTCCTGCGCCGCTCATGCCGCAATCGCTGCTTGCACGCCCGGTCGCATTCCGGGGGACGGCCGTTCTCCGTTCACCTGGTGATGGCTGCGATGGGATTGCTGGAGAACCACCGGGTGAGGAAGTCGAGGAAGACGGTCACCTTGCGCGGGGTGTCCTGGCCCGGTCCGTAGATCGCGAAGAGGGGCCTGTCGGGCACGGCCAGCTCGGGGAGCAGGACCTGGAGCGCGCCGGAGAGGAGGTCGTCGTACGCCGAGCGCTGCGGGAGCAGGGCGATCCCGCGGCTGTGCACGGCCGCCTTCTGCAGGGCGATGTAGGAGTTCGACAGGAAGGCGACGTTCCTGATCTTGTGCAGGGTGCTCGCGTGTCCGTGGCCGATCCGCCAGACCGGGTCGTTCACATGGACCAGGCAGTCGTGCGCGGCGATGTCGTTCGGATGACCGAGCGTGCCGTGCCGCTTCACGTACTCCTGGGAGGCGCAGAGCACGAACGGCAGCGAGGAGACCTTCTTCAGGCGGACGCTGGAGTCGCGCAGATCTCTGGTGTGAAAGGCGACGTCGAATCCGCTGTCGAGGAAATCGTAGGTACGGTCCGACATTCCGCCGAGCTCGAAACGCACGACTATTTTCGGATGTGCGGCGGAGAAAGCGGCGATGGCGTCGCCCAGGTCCAGGCTTCCTATCCATTTGGGACAGATGATGCTGAGCGAACCCTCCGCCCTGTCGTGCCGCTGCGCGATGGTGGAGTCCTCCGCCTCGATCTCGTCGAGTATGCGGGAGGAGAACTCCGCGTACCGCCGGCCGGGTTCCGTGAGGCTCACGGAGCGCGCGGTGCGATTGACCAGGCGGACGCCTATCTGCCGCTCCAGTTCGGCCACATGGCGTGAGACGAGCGATCCGGACGAGCTCAGCAGTTTGGCGGCCCCACTGAAGCTGCCCACGTTGGCGACGGTCACGAAGCTTCGCATGAGAAGCAGACGGTCCATGTTCTCCTCCGGCCCCGTCACGGCCGGAGGCGCCCCCGGCCGTGTCAGGTGTGATGGGTGTGCGGTCGAGCGTGGGGGCGAGGTTCCTGCATCAGGGGCGTGGGGGCCGGTGGGTCAGGGCTTCTTCTTCTCCTCGACGGAGCAGTACTGGGGGGCGTTGTTCACGTTGTCGGCGGTGATGAGGCTGATCGGGCTCATGGCGATCTTGTCGGTCTTCTTGTCGTCGAGCAGTGAGACGGTGTTGGTGATGGCGATCCTTCCGGTGGTCAGGGCGGAGTTCGCGACGGTCGCCGCGAAGCGTCCGTCCTTGACCGCGGCCAGCCCCTGGTCGGTGCCGTTCACCGTCACGATCTTCACATCCGCCTCGGCCGCCGTGAAGGCCTTGAGCGCCGCCAGGGCCATCTCCTCGTTCGCGACGAAGGCGTAGTCCATGTCCGGGTGGGCCTGGATCATGTTCTCGGCGACGTCCTGCGCCTTGGCCGCGTTGAACATGCCCGGCTGGTTCGCCACGACTTTCGCGTTGGCCGGCAGTGCCTTGGTGAAGCCGTTGACCAGCAGGTCGGAGGCGGCGCCGGGCGCTCCGGCGATCACACCGACCTGGACGTTCCTGCCTGCGGCCTGCTTCTCGATGTACTCGGCGTCCAGCTCGCCCACCTGCTTGAGGTCGACCACCACGGCTCCGAGGATCTCGGAGGGGTCGTCGGTCACCACGGAGGTCAGGAAGATGGGTATGTTCGCGCCCTTCGCCTTCGCGATGTCGCCCTTCAGCGCGTCGACGTTGACCGTCTGCACGATGAGCGCGTCGACGTTGCGCGAGATCATGTCCTCGATGTTGGACAGCTCCGTACCCGGGTTCTGGTGGGAGTTGGCCGTGTAGAGCTTGGCGTTCTTCGCGTGGGCGGTGTCCTCGATGGACGCCTGGAGACAGGTGTGGAACTCGGTGTCACCGCCGTTGACGAATCCCAGGGTGACCGACCCGTCGTCGGAAGCACCGGCACCGCAACCGCTCAGCAGGAGAGCGAGTCCGGCGACGGAGGCGGCAGTGGCTCTGTGTGTACGAACAGAAAGGGTCACAGGAGGGGCCTTTCGAAGCGTGCGGGCGTGCGTTCAGTGGTGTGAGGACTTCTTGTGGAGCTGGTTGGCGACGGCGGCGACGAGCAGCACCGCGCCCACGGATATCTGTTGGAAGTAGCTGGACACCTGGAGGAGGTTCAGCGCGTTGGC
Organism: Streptomyces sp. NBC_01012; assembly: GCF_045162755.1. Taxonomy (NCBI): domain Bacteria; kingdom Bacillati; phylum Actinomycetota; class Actinomycetes; order Kitasatosporales; family Streptomycetaceae; genus Streptomyces; species Streptomyces sp. NBC_01012. The sequence goes on from NZ_CP108688.1 coordinate 566,150, forward strand.
CACGACTCCGAGCAACACCACACCCAGGCAGGTGCCGATGATCGTTCCGTGCCCGCCGACGAGCATGGTGCCGCCGATCACGACCGAGGCCACCGCGGTGAGCTGGAGCTGGAGACCGCCCGTCCCCGGGCTGCTCGCGCCGAGCCGGGACAGCAGCATCAGCCCGGCCAGGCCCGCGAGCGCGCCGGCGAGGGCGTAGAGCACCAGCTTCTGCCGGTTGACGTTGATGCCGCTGAGCCGGGCGACGTGTTCGTTGCCGCCGATCGCGAAGGCGTCCCGCCCGAAGACCGTGAACCTCATGACCAGGCCGACCACGGCCAGCACCAGGACGGCCACGATCAGCAGGTTCGGCAGGCCGAGCGTCTTGTCGGAGCCCAGCGTGGACAGGTGCTCGCCGATGGAGACACTGAGCCCGTCGAGGACCAGCAGTGCGACACCGTCCAGGAGTGTGGCGGTGGCCAGGGTGGCGACGAACGGTGCCACCCTGGTGTAGGTCACGACCAGGCCGTTGACGAGCCCGATCACGGTGGCCAGCAGGAGCGACACGACCACGGTGAAGGTGGTCGACCTGCCGTCGGCGAGGAACTGCGCGGCTACGGCGGTGGTGACCGCCGCGTTGCTGCCCATCGAGAAGTCCATGCCGCCGGCCGTCATCAGCAGCGTGAGTCCCGCGGCGATGACCGCCACGACGCTGACCTGCCTGAGGACGTTCACGAGGTTCACCGACGTGGCGAACGAGTCGGTCTCGACGCCGGCGAACACGACGACGAGGATCAGCACGACGATCAGACCGATGTGCGGGACGCCGCTCAGCCTACGGAAGTGCCCTGACTTCCTGGTGTGCTTCGTGGTCCTGGTACCGGGTGTCTCCGGCGGAGCTGTGATGCTCATCGGGGTTGTCCTCCGAGGGCGGTGGCGACGAGTTCGTCGTGAGTGATGGCGTTGACGTCGTGCTCGGCGACCACACGGCCCGCGCTGACGACGATCACACGGTCGGAGAGGCGCATGACCTCCTCGGCCGACGAGGAGGCGAGCAGGACGGCCACCCCCCGGGAGGCGAGTTCGTCGATGAGTACGTGGATGTCGGCGATGGCTGCCACGTCGACACCGTTGGTGGGGTCCTCCAGGAAGCAGGCGACGGGCGAGGTCTCCAGCCACTTGGCCAGCAGGACCTTCTGCTGGTTGCCGCCGGAGAGACTGCCGACCGCCGGATTGCGGGTCAGCGAGACGACGCCGTAGCTCTCGCGGCGCGGGGCCGCGCGGCGGGTCATGTCGGCCCAGCGCTGGAGCCTGCGCCCGCCCAGCCGGTCGGTGGCGAGCATCAGGTTCTCGTCCACCGAGAGCCCCGGTATCAGTCCCAGTGCGCGGCGGTCCCCGGTGACGCAGCGGAGGCCGCCGGCCAGGGAGCGCCCGACACGGCCGAAGGGCACGGGCGCCCCTCCCACCTCCATCTCACCGGAATCGGGACGCAGTCGGCCGGACAGCAGGTCGAACAGCCGTGACTGCGCGTCCCCGGCCGGGCCGAGCACGCCGACGATCTCGCCCCTGCGCACCTGGACGCCGAAGTCGGCGATGCTCCGGCCGTGGGAGAGGCCCCGTACGGTCAGCGCCACCGACTGCGAGGGGGCCGGGCGTTCGGGACGCCGGGACACCACGTCGCGGCCGGCCATGTGGCGGACGAGGCCGGCCGGGTCGGTGTCCGACGCGGGTCCGCCGTGCACCACGGATCCGTCGCGGAGCACGGTGATGTGGTCCGCGAGCGCGAGGACCTCGTCGATGTAGTGCGAGATGTAGACGACGGCGACGCCCTCGTCCCGCAGGGTCCGCACCAGACTCCTGATCTGGTCCGCGGCCGCGGCTCCCAGGCAGGCGGTCGGCTCGTCAAGGATGAGGACCTTGCCGCCGCGCCGCACCTCACGGGCGACCTCCACCATCGTCTGCTCGGCGACGGTGAGTTCTCCCGCCGTCCGCTTCACATCGATGTCGATGTCCAGGTCGAGCAGGGCCTGGCGGGCCTCGCGTTCCACGGACCGCCACGACACCACGGAGCGCGAGGCGGGCAGGTCACCGAGCAGGATGTTCTCGGCGACGGTCAGCGCCGTCACCAGTTCACGGCGCTGCGGGACCGTCGATATGCCGAGCTGACGGGCCTTGCGCGGGGTGAGTCCGGAGTGACTCGTGCCGCCGATCTCGATGGTGCCGCCGTCCCCGTGGTGCGCCCCCGAGAGGAGCTGGACGAGGGTGGACTTGCCCGCGCCGTTCACGCCCATCAGGGCGTGGATCTCACCGGGGCGGATGTCAAGCGAGACACCCCGGAGCGCGACGGCGCCGCCGAAGCTCTTGGCGAGGTCTCGGATGCGGACCACCGGCTGCGCGGGGGCCGGTCGGTCCACGGTGCTGATGGCCGGCTCGGGGCGGGCTGTCATGGCTGGGACCGGTCCCCGCCGCCGGTGACGCGGCCGAAGCCGCGGATGTCGGGGAAGGGGGGCTCACGGTCGGCCTGGAGATCGACCTGGAAGGCGTTGAGACACATGCCGAGCATCGTGAAGTTGCCCAGCGAGCCGATGGCGTCGACCAGTGCCTGTGAGCCGAAGTGCTTGTGGGCCCGGGCGAAGGTGTCGTCGGAGACGAAGTGGGTCTCCAGCAGTTCCTGGCAGAAGGCGTGGAAGGCGGCGTCCGCCTCGTCGGCGAACACCGGCTCCCCGCGCTCCGCGATGGCCTCGACGGCCTCCGCGGGGATACCGGCCTCCACGGCCGCGGCCACATGTGCGTTCCAGGAGTACTGCGCGTCGAAGTGGCGCGCGGCCACCAGCAGGGTGAGTTCCCGCAGGTGCTTCGGCAGGCTCGAATCGAACCGTACGAACGCACCGAGCGACTCCACCCGCTCGCACAGACCGGGGCTCTGCAACCACACCCGGAAAGGCCCGCGGACACCACCGCGGCGTGCCGTGATCCTGGCATGGAGTTCCCGTTGTTGTTCGTTCATTTCTTCGGCGGCGAGTACGGGAAGACGCATGGGTGTTGTCTGCCTTTCATCGGTGACAGAGGCGAATCGACCGTGTGACGGGAGCCGACCGTACCCCTGAGCCGCTGATGCTCACCCTCCTCGGAATGCAAGGTAAAGCTGCACGCCGGATGCCTCTCATGAAGAGGACAGGCGCCTAACGTCGCACGAGGCACCGACCTTGAGAGGGATTCCGCATGACCGTCATCATCAAGACCGCTTCCGTCCGTCTGCTGGACCGGGGAGGTGCGGTCGTGACGACTCCTCTGGTCACGACCCCCTCGTCCGACGGCGAGAATCTGATCACCAGCGGGATGAGCGTCTATCCGGTGGGATCAGGGGCGCCGATGCACTCGCACAACTGCGACGAGCACGTGACGATCCTGGAGGGCGAGGCCGAGGTGCTGGTGGAGGGGGAGGCGACCCGCCTCGAACGCTTCGACACCACGTACATCCCGTCCCCGATACCCCACCTCTTCCGGAACGTCGGCGACACACCGCTGCGCATCCTGTGGGTCTACACCTCGGGGACGGTCACCCGGACGTTCACCGAGACCGGTGTGACGGTGGAACACCTCTCGGCCGCCGACCTGATGGGCTGATCACCGCGCCCGACGCCACCGGGTCAGCGCACTCCGCGGGGGCGGTACTGAACGCTGATCCGCGGCCCCTTGGCGTGCGCGGTCTTGGGAATGGCGTGCTGCCAGGTCCGCTGGCAGGAGCCGCCCATGACGATCAGGTCGCCGTGACCCAGCGGGCGGCGCACGATGTCCCCGCCGTCACGGGGACGCAGCAGCAGATCGCGCGGGGCCCCGAGGGAGAGGATCGCCACCATGGTGTCCCGGTACCGGCTGCGCCCGGACAGATCGCCGTGCCAGGCGACGCTGTCGCGGCCGTCACGGTAGTAACAGAGGCCGGCCGTGGTGAAGGGCTCGCCCAGCTCGTCGGCGTAGTGGCAGGACAGTGCCTCACGTGCCTCGTACAGCACAGGGTCAGGAAGTGTGTCCTGGGCGGCATAGTGGGCGAGCAGCCGGGGCACGGCGACCATACGGTCGTACATCTGCCACTGCTCGGCCTGCCACGGCACCGCCTTCACGAGCTCGGCGAAGAGGTCGTCCGCGCCGCTCAGCCAGCCCGGCAGCAGGTCGATCCACGCCCCGTCGCCGAGGACCGTCCTGCGCAGCCCGGCGAGCGGACCCAGCTGCGGGCGGTCTGCCTGGTCGAACAGTGAACCCTGGAGATGAACGGACATGGAAACAAGTCTAGCCGAGCATTAGAACAAGCGTTCCTATCTCGGCGAGACTCGGCGAGCCGCCCCGGCCGCTCGGGTGCCTCCCCCGCCCCGGTCGCAGCGGCCGGGGATCGGTCATAAGCTGCCGGGGCCGACGGGAAGGAGCGCCCCGATGTCGGAACAAGGACGCGGCGACGACGTCTACCAGCCGGAAGGCTCGGACGCGGACAACCGGCCCGATGACGGACTCGACCCGGAGAACGTGATCGACGAGCCCGACCTCGACGACATGCTGGACACGGGGTACTCCCCTCCGGAGAAGCCGCTGGGCGTGTCGAAGTACGGCACGACAGGCGAGGAGCAGCGGGAGGGCGAGTCCCTCGACCGGCGTCTCGCGCAGGAGGTGCCCGAGGACGATCCTCTCCCGGCCGACCGGGCCGCCGACGGGCCGGAGGACAACGGTCCCGAGGAGGACGACGCGGGGGACGAGCGCGCGGGGCGCGTCGCCGTCACCGACGAGGAGCCCGGGGCCGAACGCAACAACAGGGTGCTGGGCCGGGACGTCGGCATCGACGGGGGCGCGGCCTCCGCCGAGGAGGCGGCGGTCCACATCCAGGACGACGACGGGGCCTGAGCGACACGGACCCGTGTTCCGGGCCAGGAAAGGCGGATACCGATGACGGACAACGGTGTGAAGCAGCGCAGGGTACTGGCCGTGGTCACCAACTACGGCGTGGAGCAGGACGAGCTGGTGGTGCCGGTCGAGCGCCTCCGCGGTGCGGGGGCACAGGTCGATGTCGCGGCCGTGTCGATGGACGACATCGTGACGCTGGTCGGTGACAAGGACCCGGGGAAGAGGGTCAGGCCCGATCTGACACTGGACGACGCCGACCCCACGGAATACGACCTGCTGCTCGTCCCGGGCGGCACGCTCAACGCCGACTCCCTCCGGCTCCGGAGCGCCACCACAGGGATCGTCCGTTCCTTCACGGACTCCGGCCGCTCGGTCGCGGCCATCTGCCACGGCCCCTGGGCGCTGGTCGAGGCGGATGTCGTCATGGGCAAGCGGATGACGTCCTACCCGTCACTGCGGACCGACATCCGCAACGCGGGGGGCGAGTGGACCGACGAACCGGTCGTGACGGACGGTTCCGGCGGCTGGACACTGATCACCTCGCGTGACCCGGGTGACCTGGAACCGTTCGTGGGGGAGATCCGCACGGCACTCGCGGCGCGGTCCTGAGAGCCTCCCTCGCGGGGCGTCCCTCGCGAGGGTCAGGTCCCGGCCGACCGCAGGGCGTCCTCGACGTGGCGTGCGGGCAGCACCTCGTCGAGGGGCCCGCGCCGGGCGCACCGGCCGTCCTCGAACAGCACGGCATCGTCCGTCAGCGCCCGCACGGCCGGCACGTCATGGCTGATGAACAGCAGGGCGGTCCGGGCCGGGGCGAGCAGACGGGGCAGCGCGTCCAGGACACGCTGCCGGGAGACGGTGTCCAGCGCCGACGTCACCTCGTCGCACACCAGCAGCGCCGGCCGCGCTGTCAGCGCCCGGACCAGCGCACAGCGCTGGAGCTGGCCGCCGGAGAGCCTGCCGGGAATCCGGTGCAGCAGCTCCTCATCGAGTCCCAGCGCGCCGGCGACGGTGATCGCCTCGGCAGCCGCCTCGCTCTCCCCCAGCCCCCGCAGCAGCCGTGCCGTGTCGGCGACCTGTCCGAGTACCGGGCGGTGCTCCTCGAAGGAGTCGGCGCTGCTCTGGTGCACGTACTGGACGACACGGCACAGGGCAGGCGTGCGCCGGTCGACCCGTCGGGGCAGCGTCCTTCCGTCGAACCGCACCTCGCCCCGGGAGGGTGTGGTCAGCCCGGCCAGGACCCGCGCGAAGGTCGTCTTGCCCGAGCCCGACGGTCCGAGCAGCGCGGTCCTGCTGCCGGGCGGGAAGTCCATCGACACCGGCCCGGCGAGCGGATCGCCCGACCGGCGGCGTACGACGATACCCGAGGCGGCGACCCCGGGCCCGTCCTCCGGAGCCGGGTCCGCGGTGTCCTGGCCCTGTGCTCCGGCCGCGCCCTCGCCGTGTTCCGCTGCCAGCAGTTCCCTGGTGGCCCGGTGGCGGCCCGCCGGCGCCGCGCCGCTCACGGGGAGGACGCCGGTGCCGAGGACGTCCGCCGTCGGGCCGTCTTCCACGGCACGGCCCTCGTCCAGCACGATGACCCGGTCGGCCGTCTCCCGCACCAGCCGCAGGTCATGGCTGAGCAGAAGTACGCCGGCGCCGCCGTCCGCCAGCGCCCGCACCGTACGGCCCAGGGCCTGCGCGAGCGCGGGGTCCAGGCCGCTCGTCGGCTCGTCCAGCACGAGCAGCCCGGCCCCCGTCACCAGCGCGGACGCGAGAGCAAGACGCTGCTGCTGACCGCCGGAGAGCTGGTGCGGGAAACGGCGGCGTACGGTCCCCCAGTCCAGCCCCGCCAGCGCCAGCGCCCGGCGCGCCGCGGGCTTTCGCGCGGCCCGTTCCGGATGCCCGAGAGCGGCCAGCTCCGTGAGCGCGCCGCCGGCCCTGCGGACCGGATCCAGCACGGTCTCCGGGTGCTGGGGCAGATGCGCTGCCCGGCCGGCCCGTGCCGCCGGGCGCCTGCCGGGCTCCAGGAGCAGCAGGTCCGTACCCCCGAGCAGGGCCCGTCCGGTCAGCCGCACGCCGTCGCGCGAGGTACCGAGCACCGCCAGGCCGAGCGTGGTCTTCCCGCTGCCCGACGGTCCGACGACCGCGGTGACACCGCCCGCCACGACGGTCAGCGCTACCCGGTCCAGCAGGGGGCGCCGTGCCCCGTCCGCATGGGCGGAGACCTCCGGGACGTCCAGCAGCGGCGTGCGGGCGGAGCCGGTCATCGGCCTCTCCTCCTTCGTGCGAGGGCCCGGTCCACCAGCAGGTTGCCGCCGACGCACAGCGCCGTCAGCAGACCCGCGGGCACCAGTACTGCGGCGGGCTGGGTGAACAGGGCATCGCTGTTGCGCTCGATGAGCACCGCCCAGTCCGGGGACGAGGCGGGCAGCCCGAGGCCGAGGAAGTTGGCGGACGCCAGCAGGTAGAGCACCACGGCGAAGCGTCCGCCCGCGTCGGTGGCCAGCGGGGCGGCCAGCTCCCGTGCCAGGTGCCGGAGATGGATGTACGCCCAGCCGTGCCCCTGCATCCACAGCGCCTCGACGACGGTCCGGGAGGCGGGTGCGAGCGCGGCCCCGCGTACCAGGCGGGCGACGGCCGGGATCTGGAGGATTCCGGCGACCGTCAGCAGCCAGTACCGGTCGCGATGCCCCGTCGCGGCCAGCGTCATCAGCACCAGCAGGCCTGGGAAGGCCAGCAGCAGATCGAGCCCGCGCATCACCGTCTCGTCGAATCCACGCCGCCGGCCCGCGGCCAGCAGCCCCAGCGGCACTCCCACGGCCATGCCGACCAGCAACGCGCCCAGGGCGCTGCCCAGCACCGAGACACCGCCATGCAGCACCAGCCACAGCACATCGCGGCCCAGGACGTCCGTGCCGAGCGGGTGGCCGGCGCCGGGCGGCTGCGAGGGCAGGGTTCCATCGGTGGACGGCGCGTCCCCCGCCACCCACGGTCCCAGCAGGGCAGCGAGCACCGGCACGGCGAGCAGCAGCGTCGCGATCCACGGACGGCGCGGCAGCCGTGCACCCCGGGGCCGGGTCTTCTCCCGTACGGTCATGCCGTCACCTCCCGGCGGGGTGCCAGCCGGTGGGCGACCAGGTCTCCGACGAGGTTCACGACGACTGCGGTGCCGGCGAACAGCAGTGCGTACGTCTGTACCTGGGGCAGGTCCCTGTTCTGCACCGCCTCGACGAAGCCGCCGCCCAGTCCGCGGAAGCCGAACACCGCCTCCACCAGCACGGCGCCGCCCAGCAGCCCCTCCACACAGCGCGCGAACTGCTGCGCGGCGGGGCCGAGGGCACCCGGCAGGACATGGCGCAGCACGACCGTCCGTTCCCGCATTCCCAGCAGCCGCAGATGCTCGGCGACAGGACCGTGCCGCCCCGCCGCCACACCGGCGCGTACCTGCCGTGCCAGATCGCACAGATGCCTCGCCGTGAGCACGATGACGGGCAGCACCAGTACGGCCGGCTGCGCGAGCAGGTCGGTCGTGTCCATGCCGATGGCGGTGGCCGGCAGCAGTCCCGCTGCCAGCGATACCGAGGCGACCAACAGCAGGCCGAGGACGAACTCCGGCACCGCGTGCAGCACCACGGCGGCCGTGTTCAGCACCCGGTCGACGCGGCTGCCCTCCCGCAGCCCGGACACCGTGCCCAGCAGTGGTCCAAGCACCGTGACCAGTACGAGGGCGGGCACACCCAGCAGCAGTGTCACGCCGACGCGGTGGCCGATCTCGTCGCCCACCGGCAGTCCGGTCGTCAGGGAATTGCCGAAGTGACCGGTGAGCAGGTGGCCGAGCCAGTGCCCGAAGCGGGTCAGGGCAGGCTCGTCGAGACCGAGCTGTGTGCGCAGCGCCGCCACCTGTTCGGGCGTGCCGAGTTCGCCGCGGAGCACATCGGCCGTGTCACCGGGCAGCAGTGAACCGACGGCGAACACGGCGACCAGCACCACGAGGCACTGCACGACTGCCAGCAGGGAACGCCGAAGGAGATAGGCCCGCACGTCAGCCGACGCGGACCCGGTCGAACCGGGCCCAGTCGTGCGAGTTCGGAGGCGCGGCGCGCAGCCCGGTGACCGAGGGCCCGATGGCGTCGGTGGCGTCGGTGGCGTCGGAGAACGCCCACACCAGCAGCCCCGACCCGTCCCGCGCGATCTTCTGGGCCCGTGTGAGCAGCGCCAGCCGGTCCTGCTCGTCGCGGGTGGTGCGGGCGCGGTCGAGCAGGGCGTCGAACTCCTTCGACACGTACTGCGTCTGGTTGCGGGCCGCGCCGCCCCGGACGCGCTGCTGAAGGAAGTCGGAGACAGGCAGCGTGGAGGTGGTGTTGAAGGCGGCGACGCCCTTCGTCCTGATCTCGCTGAAGTACGTACTGGAGGCACGGGTGTTGGCGCTCAGTTCAAGACCGACCTCGTGCAGCTGCCGCGCCATCAGGTCAGCGGCCGGCTCCCACGCGGCGTCGACGGAGCTGGTCTCCACGGTGATGCGCAGCCCGTCGGCGCCTGCCTCCTTCACCAGCTTCCGAGCCTCGGCGACATCCCGCTCGCGGGGCTTCAGATCCTCCGGGTAGCCGCGCAGGCCCATCCCGAAGAGGTCGTTGCCCACCTCGCCGTGCCCGGCGAGCGCGACCCGGACCAGCGCCTCGCGGTCGATCCCGAGCTGTACGGCCCGTATCAGCCGCGGGTCGTCGAACGGCTTACGGCCGGTACGCAGCAGCAGTTGCTGCGCCGTGGCCCGCCGGGCGGTCAGCAGGCGCGTCGAGCCGCTCTTCTTCAGCCGCTCCACGGAGGCACCGGCCATGTCCGCGGCGTAGTGGACCTGACCCGACAGCAGTGCGTTGAGCCGCGCGGACTCCTCGTTCGCGGGGACGATCTCCAGCTCGGCGATGTGCGGGGCGCCGTCCCAGTGGCCGTCCCAGCTGCGGTAGCGGGCGGTGCCGCCGGGAGTGAAGGACACATGCGTGAAGGGGCCGGAGCCTATGGGCTCGTGGAAGTCCTTCGTGCCGTCGGGGATGATCTCGGTGCCGGGTCCTGCGAAGACCGTGGGGAACTCGAAGTTCGGCGCCTTCAGCACGAGGACGACGGACCGCTCGCCGTCGGCCCTGCTCGCGTCGAAGTCGATCGCCGAGAGCAGCACCTGCGAGGGCGATCCGGTGGCGGGGTCGGCGGCGCGGCGGTAGCTGTACAGGACGTCCTTCGCGGTGACCGGCTTCCCGTCGTGGAACTCCGCCTTGCGCAGCCGGACACGCCACCGGGTGCCGGAGGCGTCGCTCTGCCAGGACTCGGCGAGCCGCTCGCGGACGGACATGTCGTCCGCGTAGGTGCCGAGCGTGTCGTACAGGGCCTTGGCGCGGGCCTGGTCGACGAAGTTCGGAGCGACATGGGGGTCGAGGGTCTCCTGAGACCCGCCCGATGTGAAGGCCGCGCGGAACCGGTCGCCGCCTCCCCCGTCCTTGGTGTCCGCGCCGCAGCCTGCGAGCAGTCCTGAGGCAGCCAGTGCCAGGCCACTCCCGGCAGCCAGCACGCTCCGCCTGCCGGGCGCCGGGCGATTGTCCGACGGTCGCCGGTGTCCCGACTCCGTCCGGGCATGCAGCGTCACAGCCGATCCTTTCCGGGGTGTCCTCGCCCCTGCAGTTGGACCGGCGACAGGTCAGTCTCCTGGCTCCCGGATCATCGCTCCCCTCCGCCTTCCCGCCCGCTGCCGCGGACAGTGACATACAGGAGGACCGCTCCCCGGTCACAGTGGCGGGACCGCGCCGGACTCTCACCGGCTTCCTGATCCCCGTCGCCTCGTGCACTCATTGTGAACCACGCGGCGGCGAGGACCTGCCCCAGGCCCGTGCACACCGTCGTGCCGGGGGTCGGGGCCGACCGAGGAGGACGACGCCACGGATCACGAGTACGTTGCGCGCCTTATGCGCCTTTTGCGGCACCGATGATCCCGCCGTTCAACGCGCGTCCACCGTGACGTTGAAAACTTAAGCGAAGAATATCCGTTATGTGAATTCGACTTGACCGGATCGCTACCTGATCAATCTTGACGTGCCCACGGGCAATTGAAATCGTCAGCAGCGGTGCGGCCGAATCGGGCGGCCGCCCTGAACTTCCCTGTTTTGTTACGGGGTTGCTGCCCCATGCCCGATGCGTGCCACTCCCCCACCATGAGACTCCCACACTGAACGATTTCGCTCCAGTCATTTTCTGGCCCCCGAGAGTCCGCGCGTCCTGTCCGAGCAATCGCGACCCGGTGCCCGGTCAATGCGGCCAAGCGATCCAGTCACTCACCGGACCTGCGGGCCGATACGTCCCAGAGCAAGAAAGGCCGACTCACAGTGCTGCGTTACATCGCCCGCAAAGCAGTCGGCTGGTTTTTGATGATCGCCATCGCGACAAATCTCACGTACTTCCTCGCTAACGCCTTCCTCAAACCTGCGTCGAACTACACCGCGCTGCGACCGCCTCGAACTCCAGCCCAGATCAACCGCTCGCTGGCGCTTTACAACCTCAATCCGGACAAACCGCTCATGGATCGGTGGTGGCACTGGATCACCCGGATCGTGACCCACTTCGACTGGGGCAGTTCGCCGACCGGAGGCAGCGTCAACGACCAGGTCGGCTACCGGATCTTCGTCAGCGGCCAACTGGTCCTGGCCTCGACCGTCCTGGCCATCGTCATCGGGGTCGGGCTGGGCGTCTACACCGCGTCGCGCCAGTACAAGGCCGCCGACCGGGTGTGGCAGGGAATCTCCGTGCTCTCCTTCAACACGCCCTCCGCGGTGGCCTCCCTCGGGGTGGTGCTCGCCGCCATCGCGCTGAACCAGGCCGTGGGCAGCACCCTGCTGCCGGTGGCGGGAGCGCAGAGCCCCGACGTCGTCGGGTTCTGGCCGGTCTTCGGGTCCAGAGTGATGCACGCCATCCTGCCCACGATCTCGCTCACGTTCATCTCCTACGCCGGATACCACCTGTTGCAGCGGTCGCTGCTGCTGGACCACATCAACTCCGACTACGTCCGTACGGCACGGTCGAAGGGACTGACGCGGAAGCAGGCCATCTACCGGCACGGGCTGAGGACGTCGATCATTCCCGTCGCCACCCAGGTCGCGTTCGCGATGCCGGCGCTGTTCACCGGCGCGGTGATCACGGAGACGGTCTTCGCCTGGCACGGCATGGGCGAGTACTTCACCAAAACCATCAGCACGAACGACGTGCACGGTGTCGTCGCCGTCGCAGCCTTCGGTGCCCTCATGACGGCCATCGGCGCGATCCTCGCCGACCTCGTCGTCGTGGCCCTCGACCCCAGGATCAGGGTGAGCTGACATGGCCATCAACATGCCCGGTGTCGGGCCCGCCGCCGAAGAGGCGCACCCCGAGGAAACCGCAGCCGGAGGACCGGGGAAGACCGGCCCCGGTGGCAAGCGCCTCTCCCCGTCCAGGCTCTACATACGGCGCTTCGCGCGCAACAAGGCGGCCCTGGGCGGTCTGGTCCTCTTCGCCCTCCTCGTGTTCTTCTCGCTGTTCGGCCGGTATCTGACCCACTGGGACCACACGGAGGCGGACTTCACCGCACTCACCGTCTCCCCCGGGGTCGGCGGCCATCTGCTGGGTACCAACGGCGCGGGCAACGACGTCTACGCCCAGCTCGTGCACGGCCTCGGCAGATCACTGATCATCGCCGTCGCGGTGTCGCTGCTGACCACCGCCATAGCCGGACTGTTCGGTACCACTGCCGCCTACTTCGGCGGCAAGGTCGAGCGGGCGATGCTCGGTCTCGTGCACTTCCTGCTCATCCTGCCCTCGTTCCTCATCATCGCCCTGGTCGGTACGCACTACCGCGGTGAGTGGCAGGTTCTGGTGGTCGTCCTCACACTGTTCGGCTGGATGCTCACAGCCAGAGTGATCTGGTCCCTGGCCACCTCCCTGCGGGAGCGCGAGTACGTGACGGCCGCCCGCTTCATGGGCGTCAGTCCGATCCGTACCATCGTCCGCCACCTGGTACCCAACATCGGGTCCTTGCTGATCGTGACGTTCACCCTCGGTGTCGCCGCGACCGTGCAGGCCGAGACGGCGCTCTCGTTCATCGGTTTCGGCGTCAAGCAGCCCGACGTGTCGCTGGGTTCGATGCTCGCCGACGGGCAGAACACACTGTCCACCGCCCCCTGGCTGTTCTACCTGCCCGCAGCCATGGTGGTGCTGCTCACCGTGGCGATGGCGCTCATCGGTGACGGTCTGCGCGACGCCCTCGACCCCACATCGCAGTCTGGAGGCCGCGCATGATCGAGCAGCGCGCTGTCACGACCGAGCCCGGCGCCCAGCAGGCCCAGCAGGCCCTGCTGTCCGTGCGTGATCTGAAAGTGGCCTTCCCGTCGGAAGCGGGCCGGGTGGACGCCGTGCGCGGTGTCTCCTTCGACCTGCACCGCGGCAGGACCCTGGGCATCGTGGGCGAATCGGGGTCGGGCAAGTCCGTCACGTCCATGGCCGTCATGGGGCTGCTCCCCGACTACGCCTCGGTCACCGGGGACATCACGCTCGACGGGAAGAACCTCCTCGACCTCGACGACCGTCGGATGTCGAAGGTCCGCGGCCGGCACATCGGCATGATCTTCCAGGACCCGCTCTCGTCACTCACTCCGATCTTCAGCATCGGAGCCCAGATCGTCGAGTCCCTCCAGACCCACCAGGACATCTCGTCCTCGGTCGCCTGGAAACGCGCCGTCGAACTGCTGGACCTGGTCGGCATCCCCAACCCCGACCGCCGCGCCAAGGGGTTCCCGCACGAGTTCTCGGGCGGCATGCGGCAGCGGGCCGTCATCGCCATGGCCATCGCGAACGACCCCGACCTGATCATCGCCGACGAGCCGACGACCGCTCTCGACGTCACCGTGCAGGCGCAGATCCTCGATGTCCTCAAGACAGCCCAGCGTGAGACCGGGGCCGCGGTCATCCTGATCACCCACGACCTCGGGGTGGTGGCCGGCTCCGCCGACGACGTCATGGTGATGTACGCGGGCCGCCCGGTCGAGCGTGCCGGGGTGGACGAGCTCTTCTCGCAGCCCCGCATGCCGTACACCATCGGCCTGATGGGCGCGATCCCCCGCCTGGACGACCGTGCCAGGCAGGCGCTCACCCCGGTCCCGGGCACTCCGCCGCTCCTGGTGGACCTTCCCGACGCCTGCCCCTTCGCGGACCGTTGCCCCGTCGTGCAGGACGCCTGCCGGGAGGCCGAACCACCCCTGTCGGCGATCGCCGGGGCCGACACCGTCGACGAGCACTCGACCGCGTGCCGGCGTGCCACCGAGATCGACGACGGTGCCATCGGCGGTGAGCCGATCTACCCCGTCCCGGCCGACAGGGAGCACGGGGGTGCGGAGGTCCCCCGCGAGGACCGGCCGAAGGTCCTGGAACTGACCGATGTCACCAAGACCTTCCCGCTCACCAAGGGCGGCCTGCTCAAACGCAAGGTGGGCACGGTCTTCGCCGTCAACGGCATCGACCTGGACATCCGCGAGGGCGAGACGCTCGGGCTCGTCGGCGAGTCGGGGTGCGGAAAGACCACCACCCTGCTGGAGATCATGGAGCTGAAGCCGCCCGAGCGGGGCAGCATCACCGTCTGCGGCCGGGACACGGCGGACCTGAAGCGGAAGCGGGACATCAGCTCCGTCCGCCGCGACATCCAGATGGTGTTCCAGGACCCCATGGGGGCGCTGGACCCCCGTATGACGGTCTACGACATCCTCGCCGAACCCCTCCGCGCGGTCGGTGAGCGCGACAAGAAGACCCTCAGCACCCAGGTGACGGAGCTCATGGAGCTGGTGGGACTCGACTCCGAGCACCGCGACCGCTTCCCCGCGGCCTTCTCGGGCGGGCAGCGGCAGCGCATCGGTATCGCCCGGGCGCTCGCCACGAAGCCGCAGCTGCTGGTTCTCGACGAGCCGGTCTCGGCTCTCGACGTCTCGGTGCAGGCCGGTGTCATCAACCTGCTCAACGACCTCAAGGCCGAGCTGGGCCTGTCCTACCTCTTCGTCGCCCACGACCTGTCGGTGGTGCGCCACATCTCCGACCGGGTGGCGGTGATGTACCTCGGCCGGATCGTCGAGACCGGCACCATCGACTCCGTCTTCGACGACCCCCGACACCCCTACACGCAGGCGCTTCTCTCCGCGATCCCGCTGCCCGATCCGGTCGCGGAACGCACTCGGGAACGTGTCCTCCTCAAGGGCGACCTTCCCAGTCCGACCGACGATCAGCCGGGCTGCCGGTTCGTGACCAGGTGCCCGCTCCACCTGACGCTGACCGACCCGCAGAAGGACCAGTGCCGCGGAGTCACTCCGCAACTCACGGGGAGGGGAGGCCT
This sequence comes from Streptomyces sp. NBC_01012, assembly GCF_045162755.1. Lineage (NCBI taxonomy): Bacteria > Bacillati > Actinomycetota > Actinomycetes > Kitasatosporales > Streptomycetaceae > Streptomyces > Streptomyces sp. NBC_01012. The sequence goes on from NZ_CP108688.1 coordinate 581,382, forward strand.
GGACCACCGCGACGCATGCCATTTCGCGGGCACGACCACGTCTGTCGACAACTGAGCTGGAAGGCCGTCATGAGAAGAATCCACCTGAGCGGGCTGGCGATCGCCGCCACCGCGTCCCTCGTACTCTCCGGGTGCAGCGGCAGTGACACCGACGACGACTCCGGGCAGGAGAAGTCCAAGGGCGCCACTTCGGCGAACGAGGTGCTGACCTCGTACAATCCCCAGCCTGCGAGCAACCTGAAGCAGGGGGGCAAGATGACGCTCCCCATCGTGGAGATCCCCGATCAGCTGAACCCCTTCAACGGCAACGGGTCGCTGTACACGTCGAAGATCGCCTGGTTCTACCAGCCGCAGCTGTCCTTCAACGACCCCAAGGGCAACGTCACCTTCAACAAGGACTACCTCACCGACGTCAAGCAGACGACGGTGGACGGCAACACCCAGGTCACCTACGACATCAACCCGAAGGCCAAGTGGAACGACGGCCAGGACATCGACTGGACGTCGTTCCGTGACACCTGGAGCGCGGTCAACGGGAAGGACAAGGAGTACGTCGTCAGCGCCACCGATGGCTACTCCAGCATCACCTCGGTCAAGAAGGGCAAGGACGCCAAGCAGGCGGTCGTCACCTACGACGGCTCGTTCGTGTACTGGAAGTCGCTCTTCTACTCGGTCATCAACCCGCACATCGCCAAGGCCGACGCCTTCAACAAGGCGTATGTGAGCAACCCGCACGCGGAATGGGGTGCCGGACCGTACACCATCTCCAAGTTCGACGCCAAGGGCGGCACGGTCTCCTACAAGCCCAACCCCAAGTGGTGGGGTGCCAAGCCGCATCTGGACGAACTCACCTACGTACAGATGGAGGAGAGCGCCTCGATCAACGCCTTCAAGAACGGCCAGATCGACGCGACGGATGTGCACGAGGCCGAGCAGCTCAACCAGGTCAAGTCGGTGAAGGGGACCGATCTTCGCCGCGGCACGACCACCTCCAACAACATCCTGGTCTTCAACAGCACCTCGCCGCAGTTGAAGGACCCTGCGGTGCGCAAGGCGCTGATGGAGGGAATCGACCGTTCGCTGCTCGCGAAGATCAAGTTCCAGGGGCTCGGCTACACCGAGCCCCTGCCCGGATCCCTTTCTCTCTTCCCCTTCCAGAAGGGGTACCAGGACAACTTCGGCAAGCTCGTGAAGTTCGACGCCGACACGGCGAAGAAGGAACTGGACGCCGCGGGCTGGAAGGCCGGTCCGGACGGTGTGCGCGCCAAGGGCGGTCAGAAGCTGGAACTGACCTTCCCCACCATCGGTGACAGGTCCACCGTCAAAGCCAGTGCCACGGCCCTCGCGCAGATGATGAAGAACATCGGCGTCAAGCTGGACATCAAGGCGCACCCCTCCTCCGACTTCAACAAGGTGTTCACCGAGCGCGCCTTCGACATGTTCGCGATGGGCTTCATTGCGAGCGACCCGAACGGAATGCTCTACATCTGCCAGACCTACTGCTCCGACTCCACGCTCAACGGCTCCCGCTCGGTGCCCGAGAGCCTGGACAAGGAGATCAAGGCCGTCACCAACCTGCCGAGCCTGGACGAGCAACTGGAGGCCGGCAACAAGGCGGAGGTGAAGGCCATGGAGACCTACGGCATCATGCCGACCCACAACGGCCCCACCATCTGGGCCGTCAAGAAGGGCCTCGCCAACTACGGATCAGCCCAGTTCTACGGCAACTACGGCGTCACGGGGCCGCCCGAGCTGATCGGCTGGCAGAAGAAGTAGGCCGCACGGCCGGGGGCTCCGTCGCATCCTGAATGCGGCAGGGTCCCCGGCCCGAAGCACGGGCCCCACATGCTGGGACGCCGCCCCGGCCGACGACTCCCACCGAGCCGGGGCCGGCAGCGCCTTCATCACCGCGTCGAACTCCGCTGCGTGAAACGGCCGGCTCAACCATGGGGGCGGCTCCCGTCGCGCCAATCGCGAGGCGTGACCCCGTATGCCTGCTTGAACACCTTGCTGAAGTGACTCGCGTTCATGAAGCCCCACCTCCGGCCTACCGCCGCGACGGCCCGCGGCCGCCCGCCGGGGTCGGCCAACTCGCGCCTGCATTCGGCCAGGCGGCGTGCACGGATCCAGTCTCCGAGGCTGATTCCCGACCTCGACAGCACCGCGTAGAGGTGGCGTACGGAGATGTTCTGCGCGGCGGCGATCCCCGCCGGCGACAGGTCCGGGTCGGCCAGATGTTCTCGGACGTACTGAGTGATGCGCAGGCTGAGCGTGGCCTCCATCGGTTCTTTGACCAGGCTGGAGTTGTTGTACCGGGACGTCAGGACGGCACGGAGCAGCTCCACGCTCGGTTCGAAGACGGCGCCGGTGCGGGCACCCTGGTGCAACGCGTCGCTGGCGGCCAGCTGGGAGAAGTAGGTGAAGGCGAGACGAGTCAAGGGGTCGCCGGATCCCAGGCCGAGCGTGGAGGTCTCTCGTAGGAGCCGGTCGGGGAGCGCGAGCGCCGCGCGGGGGAACCGCAGGAAGTGGTGGTCGACTCCCTTGTCGAAGAGAAGCGTGTAGGGCTTGATCGATTCGTAGACGGCGAATTCTCCCGGCCGCAGCACACACTCACGGCCGTTCTGTGCCACCAGACTTGTGCCGCTCACCTGGAGGCCGAGGAAGACGGCCGGCTCCTCGTCCTTCCGGGCCAGTCGCTCGGTCCGACGGATCGTGACCGCCGTCGCACGCGCCGAGCAGATCGTGAGGGGCCCAACGGCGCCGAGTCCCATACGAACGGACATGTCCTCGGCGGGAGGACCGTGGTCGATGTCGACCGCCACCACGGATTCCCACACCGCGTGCCGGACCGCTTCCTCCCGGTCCTGCGGCGCAATGAGCGTGGTGTCCAGGACCGGGCTCATGAGGCAGACCTCCGTCTGTGCCGGTTGCGGAACCGCCCCCGCAGCACTTCGGCCCGTACCGTCACACCTCGCCTCTCGACGTCAGCGGTCCCCGACAGCAGTGTGGCCGGATCCCACCTGCTCCGCAACGGGGTCTCGACGGGCACGCCCGGACTCTCCCAGGTACCGCCGGAGCGGTGCACCACCGGCACAGTGCCCAGCGCGAACGACACAGTCCGAGATCCGCCATTTCCCTATGCTTCATGGGTGTTGCCCGGAGTGTTGGAGGCGACGGGCCGTGGTGGACACATATGTAATTTCGCTTCTTGGAAGGAAGTAGCAGGCATGCGCAAGACAGGTGGGAGCAAGGCGTTTCTCGCGACCGGGACCATGCTGGCGGGTCTGTTGGCAGGGGTCGTCACCGCTGCCCCGGCCCACGCGGCGGACGGCGTGTGCACGGGATCCTACACGTCCCAGAACGGGTCGTCCGGTCTGCACTTCGTATTCCCGTACAACGTCGCGAACAACTCGCTGTACTGCTATCTGCAGTACGGGCACACCGGCGCCGGGGTCAGAGCCCTGCAGAAGAACCTGAACAACTGCTACGGCCGGAACCTCGCAGTTGACGGCGTCTACGGAACGGACACCAGGAGCGCTGTTCGATACGTCCAGGGCAGGATCGGCGCCAAGGTCGACGGCATCTACGGCCGCGAGACCGCGGCCATGAAGTGGGCCCGCTACAGCAACGAGACCGGCGCGAAGTACGACTGCCGCTGAGGACCCGCGGTCCTCGGCGCCACACCGCTCGGCGTTCCTGTCGGAAGCTCTCCGTCTGCGTCTCGATGCCGGGGCGGAGGACGCCGGACCTCCATCCGGTCCCCAAGAATGATCAAGGGCCGGTTTCGGATTGTTCCGAAACCGGCCCTTCATCTGCGACTGTCACCAGTCGGGACGACAGGATTTGAACCTGCGACCCCTTGACCCCCAGTCAAGTGCGCTACCAAGCTGCGCCACGTCCCGATGCGGTTCCTCCCGGTCTGCCCGGGTGGTCGCGCAGGACAAACATTACCTCACTCCGAGGACCGGATCGACGCGCCTACCTGCTGGGCGCGGGTCGCCAGCCCTTCGGCGCCGCAGGCGACGGCGAGCTTCTCGGCCCGGGCGATCTCCTGGCGGGAGCGGATCGCGGTGCCGTACTCCAGACGGGCCACCGCGTGCTCGTAGGCGGAGGAGGATGCCTCGAGGTGGCGTACGGACTCGGCCAGCAGGTGGGTGGACTCCTCTTCGGGCACGAACAGGGCGACGCAGCGCAGGGCCTCACCGATCGCCGTGTCCGTGCCGAAGCGTTCGGCGTGGACGCGCGCCCTGGTGGCCAGTTGGGCGGCCCTGACCGGGTCGGTGCCTGCGAGCGCGCGGGCGAGGTCGCCTGCCCAGGGCGCCCAGACCCCGTTGAAACGGCCCCGTGGCTCCAGGGCCGCTCCCGCTGCCTCCAGCTCGGCCACGGCCTCCTGTGTGCGCCCCTCGGCCAGCAGCAGCCGTCCGCGTACGCACGGGGCGTCCGGCAGGACCATCGCGCTGGGGTAGGGCGGCCCGAAGCCGTAGCGGTCGGCGACCAGCCTGGCCTCCGCCGTACGGCCGCGGGCGAGCAGGGTGTCGACGAGGAGACAGGTGGCGTCCCAGTGGACGGGCAGTCCGCTGCCGGCCCGGTCAGCGAGGCGCAGTCCTTCGCGCAGGAAGCCCTCGGCCTCGGCGAGACGGCCGCGTCGTCGGTGCACGAGGCCGAGAAGGGTGTGCGCGAAGGCGAGGTGCGCACCGCTCCAGCCGGAGATCTCGAAGGCGCGCACGGCCTCGCCGAAGAGGGTTTCCGCCCGGTCGAGCTGGTCGGTGAAGGCGTAGGTGATACCCGCCATCGTGGGGAGCTCGAAGCCCCATTCGGAGTCGGTCCAGCCGAGCCCGCGCGCGGGCCGCCCCTCGACGAGCGCACGCTCGCAGAGGTCCACGACGAGCTGGGCGTTCTCGCCGCGGAGCATCGCGTCGAAGGCCCGCAGGGTGAGCAGGGCGCGCTCCGCGTTGTCCCGGCCCTTGAGGTGGTCCGCGTTGCGGGCGAGACGGGCCGACCGCGCGGGGCCGTCGTCCTCGGCGGCCTGCATGCCCTCCCACAGGAAGTGCGCGGCCTGGAGGCGCATCAGGCCGGGTCCCGGGGCGGTTCGCGACGCCTCGGCCGCCAGCGAGAGCGCCGCGTCCTTGAGCTGGTTGTTGTGGGACAGGGCGGAGGCAAGCCTGAAGGTGGCGTCGATCCGGAGCGTCGCGTCGAGACCGGGCGTGTCGAGCGCGGACCGCAGGTGCTGCACGGTGGTGGCGGGCGAGGAGAGCAGCGTGGCGCAGCCGAGTTCGTACTGGAGCGCCGCTCGGTCGCGGGGGCGTGGCGGCTCGTCCAGTGCGCGTTCGAGACAGCGTCTGGCCGCTTCGGGGGCGCCGACCGCGAGGTGCTGCCGTGCCGCTTCGCGCAGCTGGGTGACGAGCTCCTGGTCGTCGTCCGGGTGCACTTCGAGCAGATGGCGCGAGGCCGCCGCCGACCCGAGTCCTGCCTGGGTGATCGCCCAGGCCGCGCGCCCGTGCATGGCGGTACGGGTCGCCGGCGGGATCGAGCGGTAGACGGCGGTGGCGATGAGCGGGTGGACGAACTCCAGCGGGTCGAAGCCGCTGACGATACGGGCGTCGCGCAGACGTGCCGTGCAGTCGGCTGCCTCCGCCGAGCTCATTCCGGCGAGTGTCGCGGCGAGTTCCTGGGAGATCTCGGTGCCGAGCACGGCCGCCGCCCAGGCGAAGCGGTTGGCGTTGGTACCCAGGCGTTCGAGGCGGGCGACGAGTCCGCTGCCCCTGGCCGAGGCCCCGAGTTCACGCAGCAGGGCGGCGGATGCCTCGACCGGTGCGAGTTCGCGGTCCTGCGCCTTGGCGACGAGTTCGACCGCTTCGTACGGATTGCCTCCGGTGACGGCCCAGACCTCCCGGCAGAAGGGGTCGTCCGCGTGGTCGCCCAGGCCGGCGCGGACCAGGTCGGCCGTGGCATCGGGGGTGAGCGCGCGTAACGCCACGCGGGTCAGCGCCGGATGGCCGGGGGTGCTGCGCTCCGGGGCACGGGAGATGGCCCAGTCGGCGTTGCGGTCGGCGAGCTCCTGGGGGCGGTGCGCCTGCACGACCAGGACGGGCAGTTCGGAGAGCCGCGCGGTGAAACCGGCGAGCCAGGCGAGGGATTCGCCGTCCGCCCAGTGCGCGTCGTCCACTATGAGCAGCAGCGGACGGTGGCTGAGCCGTGAGGCGAGCCGGGACACGACGTGGTCGAGGCCGTCCCTGACACCCTGCGGGTCGGGCTGCGGACCGCAGGGATCCGCGAGGCCCAACGCGGGTGCGGCGATGTCGAACCAGTCACCGAACAGGGCGCGGGTCTCGTCGGCGGGGAGCCGGACCAGCGCGGGCTGGAGCAGTTGGCGTACGACGTGGAAGGGCACCGAGGTGACCGTCTCGCCGCCCCGGGCCGACCAGATGGTGCAGCGGTCGGCGGCCATGGCCTGTATCTCGCCGAGCAACGCGGTCTTGCCGATACCGGCCTCGCCGCTGAAGACCAGCAGCCCTCCGGCAGCCTGTGCGCCGCAGAGGGCGTCCAGCGCCTGTGCGGCTGCGGCGAGTTCGGGTTCGCGCTCGTACAACGGCCGGGACGGCTTCATGCCTCCCCTTCCCAGGGTGGTTGCGAGGAGCACAGAGCCTAACTGTGCGCGGGTGCGCCGGGACAGGGGTTACTGCGGTTCTTCGCAGGTGCGAGGCACAATCGGGGGGTGGACGAATCTCGCAGGGACCGCGACGAGGAAGGGCGGGCGCGCAACGCGCGCCCCAGGGACGGGCTGGGACGCCCCCTGCCGTACGGCGCCGCGGGGGTGGAGCGGCAGCCCGAGGGCGTGGTCCGCTCCCCCGGCGAGACGGTGCGCGAGGCCCAGCGGCTGCTGGACGCCGGGATGCCGTTCCACGCCCACGAGGTGTTCGAGGACGCCTGGAAGTCGGGTCCCGACGAGGAGCGCGAGCTGTGGCGGGGCCTCGCGCAGATGGCGGTCGGGCTGACCCATGCCGCTCGGGGCAACACAGCGGGCGGGGCACGGCTGTTGAGGCGGGGCGCCGCGGCCGTGGACAGGTTCGGGGCGTCGGATCCGCACGGGATCGGTGTGGACGGGCTGATCGGCTGGGCGCGGGAGCTGGCGGACCGCGTCGACACCTCCGGACCGGAGGACGCGGAGGGCGGCACCGGGCCGACCGGGGATTCCGGGCGCACGCGGGTCGTGGACGCCGCCTCGGAGGCACCACGCCTGCGTCGGGGGGACGTCGGACCGGGGCGGGCCGGTGGCTGAGCGGGCCGGTGGCTGAGCGCCCCGGATCCCGGGTCCGGCGAACATGACGGTGCACAGCCATTACGATCCCGCCTCATGAGCACTTCTGACCAGGACCAGGACCAGGACAAGAGCCAGAGCCAGGGCCAGGACGAGGACCACCGGAACGAGCCGGGCCACCGGAACGAGCAGGACCGGGATCCGGGCGGGAGCCCTGCGGCGACACCGGAGACCACCACGCCGGAGACCAGGACGCCGAAGGCCGCAGCCCCGGAGACCGCGACGCCCGAGACTGCGGCCCCGAAGACCGCAGCCCCTGAGACCGCCGCGCCGGAGGCCCCCGCCCCGGGGGGAAGACTCACGCCACGTCAGGCGCGGCAGCTGCGGATCGTTCTCTCCTCGATCGGCATGGCGGTGATGGCCCTTGTCCTGGCACTGCGCATAGCCAGCCGTTCGTCGGTCCTGGTCGTCGGGGTCTACGGGCTCGCGCTCATCCTGTGCGGTGTGGTGATCGAGCTCAGCAGGAACGGCCGTACGCGGCTCGGCAGCTGGCTGCTGGGCGCGGGGCTGATCGCGGCCGTCGGCGCGGACTGGCTGCTCATTCCGTGACCGGGCCCGGCCTGACCGGCCGGCCTCGCGCGGGTGGTCTTCAGCGGAGCAGCAGCTGGAGGCCGCCCAGGACGGTGGCCGCGATCACGATCCGGTCGAAGAGCTTCTGATTGATGCGGCCGACGCAGGCGCGACCGAGATAGGCACCCGGGATGACGAAGAGCACCAGGGCCGCGTCCAGCATCAGCGACTGCGCGTCGATGAGGCCGAGTCCCACGCTGAAGGGCACCTTGGACGTGTTGACGATGAGGAAGAACCACGCCGACGTCCCTAGGAAGCCGAGCTTCCGGAATCCCGCGGAGAGCAGGTAGAGCGACATGACGGGGCCGCCCGCGTTGGCGACCATCGTCGTGAAGCCGCCGAGCACCCCGTAGGACCGGGCTTTGAGACGCCCGGCGCGCAGGGACGGCTCCTCCTGCGCGCCCTCCTCCTGTGCGCCCTCCGCCTGCGCACCTTCCTCCCGTGCGCCGTCCTCCCGTGCGCCCTCCCCCGGGGCCGGCTGGGGCCGCGCGCGCCTGCGCCAGAGGGTGACTCCCGCCATGAAGAGCAGGATCGCCCCGATCGAGCGGGCCACGGCCTCGTCGTCGGCCCACAGCATGAAGACGGCCCCCGCCACCACGCCCACGGCGACCGCGGGGAAGAGCCGCAGCAGCGTGGGCCAGTGCGCGTGCCGGCGGTAGACCAGCACGGCGAGGGTGTCGCCCACGATCAGGATCGGAAGCAGCACTCCGGTCGATTCACGGGCCGGCAGTACGGCCGCGAAGACCGCGAGGCTGATCGTGTTGGCACCGCTGACGGCGGTCTTGGAGAAGCCGACGAGCAGGGATGCCGCCGCGAGCGCGGCCAGTTGCCAGAGTGTGATGGTGTCCATTGCGGATCAGATGCTAGACACATCTTCACTTCGGCGGATGATCGTTCCATCCTCTGACCGCTCGGACGTCCACCCTCGCTATGCTGCGATCACTCAGGCAAACGTTCAAACGAACATCGCACAGCGGTAGGCAAGGGGGCCAGCATGCGGGAGCCGGTTGAGCTGAGGCGCAAACGCATTCTCGCGGTGGTGCACGCGCGGGGCGCCGTGAAGGTGAGCTCGCTCGCCGCCGAGCTGGACGTCTCGGCGGTCACGCTGCGGCGGGACGTGGAGGAGCTGGCCAGAACGGGGATGCTGCGGCGCGGGCACGGAGTGGTCCGGCCGGTGGCGGACGACGTGCCGGCCATGACGGTGCCGGCGGCCAGGACCGGGCAGCCGGCCGGCGAAGGGGCCGCCATCGCCCTGGTCGTCCCGGAGCGGCACTCATACCTCTACGAGACCCTGCACGGCGCCAGGACGGCGCTCGAGGAGGCGGGTGCGCGGATCACCCTGCACATCGCCCCGCAGGCGGCCGGGGCCGAACGGCCGCAGGTGGCGCGGGCGCTGGCGGCCGGGGCACGCGGTCTGCTGATCGCCCCCAGGTGGCGGAGCGCCGCCGGTGAGGAGGCGGATTACGGCTGGCTCTCCGAGGTGGGGGTGCCGACGGTCCTGATGGAGCGGCGACCCCGGCCAGGCAGCGCTCTGCACCCCCTGGACTCGGTCTGCTCCGACCACTGGTACGGGATCCATCTGGCCGTGGACCATCTGATCGCCCTCGGCCACCGCCGGCTCGTCCTGGCCGCAAGGAACGACAGTCCGACAGCCCGCTCCATCCGGTCGGCGTTCGCGGAGATCGCGGCTTCCCGGCCGGAGGTGGAGGACTGGACCGTGGTGCTCAGCTCTTCCAACGCGGGCCCCGGGGAACCCGGCACACGGGAGCCGGTCCCGGATCTCACCACGCTGCTGCGGGAGCGCGGTGCGACCGGCGCCGTCCTGCACGGCGACGAGGACGCCCTGATGCTGGTCCAGCGGCTGGCGGAGAACGGGGTCCGGGTGCCGCGGGACTGCTCCGTGGTGGCGTACGACGACGTCGTGGCCGCGCTGGGCACCACGGCTCTCACCGCGGTCGCCCCGCCCAGGGCGGAGATCGGACGGGCGGCGGCCGAGCTGCTCCTGCAACGGCTGGCGCACCCGGCCGGCACCACCGGGCCGGTGCGCCGGGTGGAGCTGCTCCCCCGCCTCGAAGTGCGCGGATCGACACGGAGGTTGCCCCACTCCGACATCTGATCGTTTGAACACTTCAAGCTTCCTTTGATCGATCTATTGACCACTATCGATCAGGCGATCAGTATTCCCCGTGTCTCGAATCAGGAGCCGCGGGAGGCGCACATGCCTGGTCGACAGAGCCGTCGATCCGTGCTCGCCACGATCGCCGCACTGCCTCTCACAGGCGCGCTCAGCGCCTGTGAGAGTGGTGGCGGAGACACACGATCGGGCGACACCAGCAGTACCGGCAGGACCGTGAGCAGCGGGCACAACAGGAAGAAGACACGCATCACCTTCTGGTCGGCCCTGCGGGGCAGTCAGGAGGTCGTGGACGCGTTCAACCGCGGCCATGACACCATCGAGGTCGTTTTCCAGCAGATCCCCTCGGGCGGGCAGGGCGGATACGCCAAGCTGAGCAACGCGGCACGGGCCGGCAACGCCCCGGACGTCGCCACCCTGGAGTACCCCCAGGTGCCGGGCTTCGCCATCGACGGGGTCTGCCGCGACCTCACGGACCTGGTGAGCGAGGAGCTGCGGTCGAAGCTGCTGCCGCAGGCGCTGGGGCTGACCACCTTCGAGAAGCGGGTGTTCAGCGTCCCGCTCGACATAGAGCCGGTGGTGCTGCACTACCGCACCGATCTCTTCGAGCGGTACGGGCTGACCGTCCCGCGCACCTGGGACGACTTCGAGGACACCGCGAGGACCGTACGCGAGAAGACCGGGAACCGCCGGATGGCGCTGTTCCCGACGGACGGTGACACCCATCTCGCCGCCTTCGCGTGGCAGGCGGGTGCCCAGTGGTTCGACACGGCGGGCGGCGCCTGGAACGTCTCGCTCGCCGACGCGCCCACCCGTCGCGTGGCGGCCTTCTGGCAGCGGCTCACCGATCAGGACCTGGTGTTCATGAACCCGGTGGAGAGCCGGCAGAGCGACGTCCAGATCAGCGACGGCCTGGTCCTCAGCAGGCTCAGCGGTGCGTGGGACGCGGGCGCCCAGATGCAGGCCAGGCCGGGACAGAAGGGCCGGTGGGCCATCGCGCCGTCCCCCCAGTGGGATCCGGCCGACCCCGGTGTCGGCACCCATGGCGGCTCGACCTTCACGGTCACCAGGGACAGTGGCCACCCGGAGGCCGCGATGGAGTTCATCGAGTGGCAGGTCTCGCACCCGGACGCGCTGCGGGCCCGGCTCTCCAGCGGCTCCAGCAGTCAGTACCCCGCGGCGCCCGGCCTCGTGGACGTGGGCCGCAAGGCCTTCGACCGTGCCTACTACGGCGGGCAGGACATCTACACCCTCTTCGAGCAGGAGGCCCACAAGATCCGCCCCGGCTGGACCTGGGGCCCCCGGATGACGGCCACCGGACGGATCATGAAGGACGGACTCGCACGGGCGAGCGGGGGCCAGGGCTCCATCCTCGGAGCGGTCCGGGCCGCGCAGGAGGGCACCATGCCGGATCTCAAGGCGCTCGGTCTCTCCACCACCCAGCGCTCCACCTGACCGGCGATCCCTATCCCTCCCAGCAGCAGAGGCAGGTGACACCCATGACCAGCGCCACCCCCGTGTCCGCAACCGCGGACGCCCCCGCTCGGCCGTCGCCGGAGAGTCCGGCCGCCACCCCGACGGCGCCGCCGGGCCGCAGGACCGCCCGGCGGCGTGAACTCGGCGCCTGCGGCGCCCTGATGGCCCCGTTCTTCGTCCTCCTGGTGACCGTCTTCCTGATCCCGGTCGCCACCGCCGTCCGTCTGAGCTTCTTCAGCGACGACCAGCCCGGGCTCGGCTTCGGTCCCGAGCGGACGGTCTTCGCCGGGCTCCGCAACTACACCGCCGTACTGACGGACCCGACCTTCCTGAACAGTCTCGGCACCGTCGCGCTGTACTGCGTGGTCTACATCCCGCTGATGGTGATCGGCGCTCTCGCGCTGGCACTGCTGCTGGATTCCGGAGTGGTCCGCCTGCGGGGCACGGTCCAGCTCGCCCTGTTCCTGCCGCACGCGGTGCCGGGCATCATCGCGGCCCTGATCTGGCTGTATCTGTACACCCCCGGGATCAGTCCGGTCATCGGCCTGCTCGGCAGGGCCGACATCACCGTGGACTTCCTCGGGGTGCACATGGTGCTCCCGTCCATCGTGAACATCGCGCTGTGGAGCAACCTCGGCTACAACATGGTCGTGTTCTACGCCGCGTTGCAGGCGGTCCCCCGCGAGGTGATCGAGGCGTCGGTCGTCGACGGTGCCGGCCCCGTCCGCACGGCTCTCCAGGTCAAGGCGCCGCTGGTGCGGTCGTCGATCGTCATGGTCGCGATGTTCACGCTCATCTTCGCGCTCCAGCTCTTCACCGAGCCGATGCTGCTCAGCCAGTCGACCCCGATGATCAGCTCACGCTTCTCACCCAGCATGTACATCTACGACGCCGCCTTCACCCGCAACAACTACGGCCTGGCGGCGGCCGCTTCCGTCATCCTGCTGCTGTGCACGATCGCCCTCTCCTACGGCGTCACCCGCTGGACCAACCGCGCGAACGCAGCCGAGGAGGGCGCCCGATGAGTGCGTCGACCGCAACCCGCACCGCCGCGCCCCTGCGCCCCCGGCTCCTCGGGCGCTCGGTCGTCAATCTGGTGGTCCTCGTCTCCGCGCTGTACACGCTGCTGCCGGTGCTGTGGCTGGTGCTCGCCTCGACCAAGAACAGGGACGCCCTGTTCAGCAGCAACATCCTGTCGCTGACCGACTTCTCGTTCGTCCAGAACCTCAAGGACCTGTTCGCCATGGACGGCGGTCTCTACGGCCGCTGGTACGCCAACAGCCTGCTGTACGCGGTGCTCGGCGCGGCCCTGGGCGCGCTGATCAGCGTCGCCTGCGGCTACGCGTTCGACAAGTACCGGTTCGCCCACAAGGAGAAGCTGTTCGGTCTGGTGCTCGCCGCTGTCATGGTGCCGCAGACCGTGCTCGCCCTGCCGCTCTATCTGATGGCCTCGGGCGCCGGTCTGGTGAACACCTTCTGGGCGGTGTTCATCCCCGTCCTGTTCAATCCGTTCGGGGTCTATCTCGGCCGGATCTTCAGCCAGGGATACGTACCCGACGAGGTCCTGGAGGCCGCGCGGATGGACGGCGCCGGTGAACTGGCCGCCTACTTCCGGGTGGCGCTGCGCATGCTGGGGCCGGGGCTGGTCACCGTGTTCCTCTTCCAGCTCACGGCGATCTGGAACAACTTCTTCCTGCCCATGGTGATGCTCTCCGACCAGAATCTGTATCCGGTCAGTCTCGGCCTGTACTCGTGGAACAGCGCGGCGTCCGTGTCGCCCGAGTACTACCCCGTCGTCATCATGGGCTCGTTGCTCGCGGTGCTGCCCCTGATCCTCGCCTTCGCCCTGCTCCAGCGTTTCTGGCGGTCGGGGCTGACGGCGGGTTCCGTCAAGTAGCCCCGCCGCCCCGCCCGGACCACCCCGGTCCGGACCACCGCACAGGAGAAACATGCCCAGCACTCCCCCCGCACACCGCAGGCCGCGCGCCGCGTTCGCCATGGGAGCGGACGCCGCGGCCGCGGTGCTCGCCCCCGACTCCCTCGCGGCGCTGGCCGAGGTCTGTGACCTCGCGCCGCTGCCCGCGCTCGACGACTTCTCGACCGATGCGGCGCGGACCGTACTCGCGGACACGGAGGTCCTGATCACCGGCTGGGGCTGCCCGCCGATCCACGCGGGTGTCCTGTCCGCCGCCCCCGCGCTGCGGGCCGTCGTCCACACGGCGGGCACGGTGCGCGGCCATGTCACCGACGCGTGCTGGGACAGGGGCATCGAGGTGTCATCGGCCGCGGCGGCCAACGCGCTGCCGGTCGCCGAGTACACCGTCGCGATGATCCTGCTGTCCGGCAAGCGGGTCCTGGAGCGGGCCCGGGACTTCAAGGCCGCCCGTAGGCGCGACGCCTGGCTGGCCGCACCGCCCCAGGTGGGCAACTACGGCCGGGCGGTGGGCATCCTGTCCGCCTCCCTGATCGGCCGGCGGGTGATCGAGCTGCTCCGCCCGTACGACCTGGAGGTGCTCCTGCACGACCCCTACGTCACGGACGAGGAGGCCGCCGGACTCGGCGTCCGCCCCGTCACCTTGGCCGGCCTGTTCGACGAGAGCGACGTCGTCAGTGTCCACACCCCGCTGCTGCCGCAGACCACGGGTCTTGTCAGCCGCGAACTCCTGGGCTCGATGCGGCCCGACGCCGTGCTGATCAACACCTCCCGGGGCGCCGTCGTCGATCAGGACGCCCTCACCGATGTCCTGCGGGCAAACCGGATCCGGGCGGTGCTCGACGTCACCGATCCCGATCCGCTGCCGGCCGGCCATCCGCTGTGGGACTGCGACAACGCGACCATCACCCCTCATCTCGCGGGTTCCCAGGGCAACGAGCTGCGCCGGCTGGCAGATCTGGCCGTCGGCGAGGTCGCCCGCTGGGCCGCGGGTGACGGCTTCGCCCATCCCGTACGACGCGAAAGGCTGGCATTCCTCGCATGACGTCTTCTTCTCCTTTCCGGCTCCCCGCCGACGACCGCACGCGGAGTCCGTACACCGGCTTCACCAGGGCCCACTGGGAGGCGGCGGCGGACGGCCTGCTGGACGCCGCATGGAAGTGGGCCACCCCCGGCCGGGCCCTGCTCGACCTGCCGGGCCGCCCCTCACGCTCGGGGGTCAGGTCCGACGGCCTGGAGGGCTACGCTCGTACGTTCCTCACCGCCGCGTTCCGGGTGGCAGGCGCCGGGGGCGAGGACCCGCACGGCTGGCTGGAGCGGTACGCCGACGGGATCGCCGCCGGGACCCTCTCGCCCGGGCGGGACGACGCCGAGTCCTGGCCGCTGATCCTCGATCACACCGTCTTCGGCCAGCCGATGGTGGAGTCGGCCTCGGTGGCGATCGGGCTGCGGCTGACCCGCCCCTGGCTGTGGGACCGGCTCGACGGCGCCACGCGGGACCGCGCGGAGGAGTGGCTGCGCGGCGCCCTGCGGCACACCCCCGCGCCCAACAACTGGTATCTCTTCCCCTTCTCCGTCGCCGGTTTCCTGGAGTCGGTCGGCCGGGGCGACGCGGAGACGGCACGGGCCAGGCAGCGGGCGCTCGACCTGCTGGAGGGCTGGTACCGCGGCGACGGCTGGTACGCCGACGGGGACGGGCGCGCCTTTGACCACTACAACGGCTGGGCGCTGCACCTGTATCCGGTGCTCGACGCGTATCTGTCGGGCGACGCGGAACTGTCCGCGCTCCACGGCACGCGGCTGAGCGAGCATCTGGAGAGCTTCTCGCTGATGTTCGGCGCGGACGGCGCTCCGCTGCACTTCGGCAGGTCCCTCACCTATCGGTTCGCGGCGGGCGCCGCCGTCGGGATGGGCGCGGTGTCCGGGCACACCCCGCTGGCTCCCGGCGTCTCGCGCCGGCTGATCAGCGGCTCGCTGCGGTACTTCCTGGAGCGCGGTTCGGCCGGGGACGACGGTCTGCTGAGCCTGGGCTGGCACGGCCCGCACGACGCGACGCTCCAGGAGTACTCCGGTCCTTCGTCGCCCTACTGGGCGTCGAAGGCCTTCGTCGGCCTGCTCGCCCCCGCGGAGCACCCGCTCTGGACGGCGGACGAGGAACCCGCCCCGAGCGAGAGCAGGGACCGGGTGCTTTCGCTGCCGTCGCCGGGACTGCTGGTGCAGTCGACACGGACGGACGGCATCGTGCGGCTGCACAACCACGGCAGCGACCACATCAGGCCGCACGAGGGTGAGACCGCGGATCTGTCCGACCCGCTCTACGCACGCCTGGCGTATTCGACGGCCACCGGCCCCACCGCGTCGGCGAACACCGCGGACAACCATCTGTCGGTACGGGTCGCGGGCTCCCGCAGCAGCCGGGTCCGGATCCACCCGCTGGGCGCCGGGCACGGGGACGGCTGGGGATGGGCCGCGTCCTGGCACACACCGGTCTTCGACCGGGGTGCGCCGACGGTGCCGGGGCTGCGCGTGGAGAGCGTCACGGTCGTCCGGGGCGGGTACGAGCTACGGGTGCACCGGATCCTGGGCGCGCCCGCCGGGGCTCGGGCCGAGCTGACGGGCTGGGCGACGGACCCCGGGGGTGCGGTGCGTTCCGCGCTGCACGGGCTGCACGGCTGGCCCGACCAGGAGGACGTACGGGCCCCGCAGGGCACGGCGTTCACCCGGTGGGCGGTGCTGCCCCGGCTGGGTGCCGATGTGGAGGGGACCGAGGTGCTGGTGGCACTGGCCTCGCTCACCGCCGATGCGGACTCAGGGCCGCTCGACGCGGCGGTGAGCGCGGTGGATGTGAACGCGGAGCGTGTCGCGGTGCGCTGGGCCGAGGACGGTGCGACGACCCGTGTCGGCTTCGGGCCGCTGGAGGTCACCCACGCGTCCTGACGACGGCGTGTACCCGGGCTGACGAAGAACGGCGTGAGTCGGAACCACAGGCCGGGGTCAGGCGTCGGTACGGATCACCACGACGAGGGTGCGGGGGCCGTGGACGCCTTCCACCCGCTCCAGTTCGATGTCGGACGTGGCCGAAGGCCCGCTGATCAGGGTCGTCGGCCTCTCCGGCACCAGCCGTGCGACGGCCTCCGGGACACCCGGCACGACCGAGGACAGGTCGACGACACACACATGCAGGTCGGGGACGAGGGACAGCGCACGCCTGCCCTGGTCGGGAGATCCGTCCAGGAAGATCGTGCCGGTCTCCGCGCAGCTGACGGCGGAGGCCGTCACCACACCGTCCAGCGCGTCGAGGCCGGGTGCGGGGATGTCCGCGGAGTCCCGCTGGACCTCGCCGTCGTAGGCGGTGAGCCACTGCTCGTCCAGACCGTCCGGAACCCCGATCCGCCGGGCGCCGCGCTCGCGCAGGATGTCGGCGACCACCTCGGCCGTGCGGCCACGGGTGCAGGTCCTGACCTGTGCCTTGTAGTCGACGAGCCGGTCGGTCAGGAGCGTGAGGAGTTCATCGTCCGGAAGGGTCCGGCCCGTGCGGTAGTCGCGGGGGATCTCGCCGCCGGGGGTGGGCGCGAGGGCCAGGGCGTCCCTGATCCTGCCCAGCACCGTGTCGCGTGCGGTGGTCGTCACTGCTCCTCCTGCTGGTCGTCGGCGCGCCGGGCGGCGCCATCCGCCGCGGCTTCGCGCAGGGTGTTCCTGCCGTCGGCCGAGGCCAGCCAGGCGCGGAAGGACTGCTTGGGCGGTGCGGCCGTGTCGCGGCTGTCGCTCCAGCCGTCGAACGGTGCGGGCAGACGCGAGAGGGTGCGGTCGCGTCCGCCGACACCGACGGAGCGGCTGAGGGATGCGGCCTTCTGCGCGGCCGTGTAGATCCTGGGCGACTTCATCACGGTGGCCGCGGCCTTCATGGCGAGCTTCTCCGCCGTGGTTCCGGACTGTTCGGTGTGCTGGTGGCGCAGCTCGACGAGCATCGAGGGGATGTCGATCTTCACGGGGCAGGCGTCGAAGCAGGCGCCGCAGAGGCTGGAGGCGTACGGCAGCGAGCTGTTGGGGTCGCCCTTGGCCGCGTCCATCCCGGCGAGCTGCGGGGTGAGCACCGCGCCGATCGGCCCGGGGTACGTCGATCCGTACGCGTGCCCGCCGGCCCGTTCGTACACGGGACAGACATTGAGACAGGCCGAGCAGCGGATGCAGTTCAGCGCCTCGCGGCCGATCGTGTCGGCGAGCGCGGCGGTGCGGCCGTTGTCGAGGAGGACCAGGTGGAAGTCCTGCGGCCCGTCGCCCGGGGTCACACCGGTCCACAGCGAGGTGTACGGGTTCATCCGCTCGCCGGTCGACGAGCGGGGCAGCAACTGGAGGAAGACCTCCAGGTCCTGATAGCGCGGCAGGACCTTCTCGATGCCCATCACGGTGATGAGGGTGTCGGGCAGCGTCAGGCACATCCGGCCGTTGCCCTCCGACTCGACCACGGTGAGGGTGCCGGTCTCCGCGATGCCGAAGTTGGCACCCGAGACCGCCACCTTGGTGGTCATGAACTTCTCGCGCAGATAGGCGCGTGCCGCTGCGGCCAGGTGTGCGGGCACATTGTCGAGATCCGGGTCGATGTCGGGGATCTCGTCGAGGAAGATCTGCCGGATCTCGTCACGGTTGCGGTGGATCGCGGGCACGAGGATGTGCGAGGGCTTGTCGTCGGCGAGCTGCACGATGAGCTCGGCCAGGTCGGTCTCGTACGGGGTGATGCCTTCCGCTTCGAGATGCTCGTTGAGCCCGATCTCCTGCGTGGCCATCGACTTGACCTTGATGACGTCGCTGCTGCCGGTGTCCTTGATCAGCCGGGTGACGATCTCGTTGGCCTCGACGCCGTCGCGCGCCCAGTGGACGGTGCCGCCGCGCTCGGTGACCTTCTCCTCGAGCTGTTCCAGCAGCTCGGGCAGGCGGTTCATGGTGTCGGTCTTGATGGCGGAGCCGGCGTCCCGCAGCCGTTCCCAGTCGGGGAGTTCACCGGTGACGTTGATGCGCTTGGCGCGGATGGTGCGGGTGGCACGCCCGAGGTTGCGGCGCAGTTGCTCGTTGCGTAGCTCGTCGTGGGCGGCCTCGGGGAACGTGCGCTCCCCTCGCAGGTTCCCGGTTCCGTACGGGGAGCGGGGCGGGGCTGCGGGCATGCCGAGGAACGTGCTCATCGGGCGGCCTCCATCAGGGCGTACGGCGCGGTGCGGGTGGAGCCGAGGATCTGGGCGAGATGCAGGGTGCGGGTACCGGACCTGATCCGGGAGAGCCCGCCACCGATGTGCATCAGACAGGAGGAGTCACCGGCGGAGCACACATCGGCCTTGGTGTCCGCGATGTTGCGCATCTTGTCCTGGAGCATCGCGGTGGAGGTCTCGGCGTTCTTCACGGCGAAGGTTCCGCCGAAGCCGCAGCAGGAGTCCGCCTCGGGCAGCTCCACGAGGTCGATCCCCTCGACGGCGCGCAGCAGCCGCAGCGGCTTGTCACCGACGCGCAGCATCCGCAGGGAGTGACAGGTGGGGTGGTAGGTGACGCGGTGCGGGAAGTACGCGCCGACCTGGGTGACACCGAGGACGTCGACCAGCAGCTCGGAGAGCTCGTACGTCTTGGCCTTGACGGTGGCGACCCCGGCGCGCAGCGCGGCGTCCCCGTACCGCTCGGCGACGATCTCGTGCTGGTGGCGGACCGATCCCGCACAGGAGCCCGACGGCATGACGACGGCGTCGATCGAGGCGTCGCCGAACTGTTCGGCGAAGTTCCGCACGAGCGGGACGGGTTCGCGCTGGTAGCCGGTGTTGACGTGCATCTGGCCGCAGCAGGTCTGACCCGGCGGGAAGACCACCTGATGGCCCAGGCGGGCCAGCAGCACCGCGGTGGATTTCACCGCCTCGGGGAAGAGGGTGTCTCCCAGACAGGTGGCGAAGAGTCCGATACGCATGGGACCTCCCCGGTCGCTTATGGTCCGACCATACTAGCCTCGGTCCGAGCGGGGAAGTCGCCGGACGCGCCCGGCGGCACAACAAAGCGGAACGGGAGCGGGGACGGTGCACACGCACCGTCCCCGCCCCCGCTTCCGTTCCACCCCTGTCCCGCTACGTGGTGGTGTCGTCGCTCTCCTCGACCAGCGTGCCGTGCAGCCCTCTGATGTGTTCCTCGACCAGGTCCGCCGCCTCGCCACCCCGGCCTTCACGCACGAGGTGCAGCAGCCGTGTGTGCTGCGCGTTGAGGGCGCCCGCCGTCTCCGGCCAGTCCTCAGTCCGCTCCAGGGCCCGGAGGATCAGCGGGCGGACGGACTCCCGCACGGCCGAGGTGAGCGTGGAGGTGAGCGCGTTGCCCGAACTTCCGGCGATCAGCACATGGAAGCGGGTGTCGAGGTCGTTGAACTCGGCGACTCCCACATCGGGCTCCCCCATCCGCCGGACGAGCTCCCCCGCGGCGTCGAGGTCCTCGTCCCTGGCGTGCCGGGCCGCGACCTCCCAGCTCGACCGCTCCAGCACGACACGCGCTTCGAGCACGTCGTGCAGGCTGTAGCTGCCGAGCGCGAAGTGCAGGCGCAGCAGCCGGCCGAGCGCGTCGTCCGGGTTGCGCACGATGCGCGCTCCGGAGTCCGGGCCGCGGCCGGGCTGGGCGACCAGGACACCGATGGTCTCCAGCACCCTGAGCGCCTCGCGCAGCGCGGACCGGCTGACGCCGAGCACGGGCGCCAGCTCCCGCTCGGGCGGCAGCCGGTCGCCCGCCCTCAGCTCTCCGGCGAAGACCCGTTCCTCGATGCTCTGGAGCACCAGCTCGTGGGTGCGGGACTGCCGTACGGGTTGCCACTCGACGGGCATCCGCTACTCCCTGCTCCGGGCGATACTCATGATCCGACTATGTCACACAGCACGTGTGGTCGGACCAAAGCCCGAAGGCACCTCAATGGAGACGCGGCACCCCGCCCCGTGGCCCCCGACGCCTGGGTTCGACGGACCTGCGCTGGGGGTCGAGGAGCTGTGCGGCCATCCCCGCCACCACCAGGCCGGCCGCGATGAGCAGCCCGTGGCCGATGAAGATGCCGGCCACCAGACCGATGACTCCGGCGGCGAGCCACAGCAGCGTGCGGCTGGAGCGGAAGCGGCGCGGAGCGCCCCGGCCCGGGGCGTCGGCGCGTTCGGGGTGGTCGGCGCGGAGCCCGTCCTCGATGGCGCGCAGCCGCTCGTCGTAGTGGGGCATGGTGACTCCCTCCCGGATCGGAACCCCGTAGGGTCCGACTCCATCGTCGGTCCGGGCCGGGTGCGGGGAACATCGGGACTGACACCCATCTTCGAGGGGGTCGGCCATGCAGATGGGCCATGGAGGGGCCCACGGCGACGAGCGAGACCGTGCGCGGCCTCCCGACCGGCGATAGTAGAGGAAGGTCACCCACCCGCGTACCGTCCGAAGGAGGCCGTGCGGTCTTGTCCCTGTTCTGGCGCATCTTCCTGCTCAACGCCGCGGTGCTGGTCGCCGCCGGGGCCTTGCTGCTGCTCGGCCCGATCACGGTGTCCGCCCCTGTGGTGCTGACCGAGGCCCTCATCATGGCCGGCGGCATGACCCTGATGCTGGGTGCGAACGCCCTGCTCCTGCGCCTGGGACTCGCCCCGCTGCAACGGGTCACCAGGGCGATGACGACCATCGATCTGCTGAGCCCGCGGCCCCGCCCCGAGGTCGCGGGCGAGGGGGAGGTCGCCGCCCTGATCGAGACGTTCAACAGCATGCTCGACCGGCTGGAGGCGGAGCGCGCGACGAGCAGCGCCCGGGCCCTCAACGCCCAGGAGGCCGAACGCCGCCGGGTCGCACAGGAGTTGCACGACGAGGTGGGCCAGACCCTGACCGCGGTGCTGCTGGAGCTGAAACGGGTCACGGGCCACGCCCCGGAGCCGCTGCGCGATGAGCTCACCCACGTCCAGGAGATCACCCGGGGCAGCCTCGACGAGATCCGCCGGATCGCGCGGCGGCTGCGCCCCGGGGTGCTGGAGGAGCTCGGTCTGGTCAGCGCCCTGACGGCACTGACCACCGAGACGCCGACGCCGAAGGGGCTGACGATCAGACGCCGGACGGAGAAGGATCTGCCCCCGCTCGGCGAGGAGGCGGAGCTCGTCGTCTACCGCATCGCCCAGGAAGCGGTCACGAACACCGTCCGGCATGCCGGAGCCACCCTGCTCGAAGTCTCCCTGCGCCGCAGCCCCGGCGGGGTGGAGCTGCGCATCCGCGACGACGGCCGGGGCCTCGGGGACGCCCCGGAGGGCGCGGGCCTGCGCGGGATGCGTGAACGCGCCCTGCTCATCGGTGCCACACTCACTCTTGGTGCCGGTGCGACGGGCGGCACGGACGTACGCCTCGATGTGCCCGTACGGAACGGAAGCGCCTGACCATGTCTCACACTCCCACCGGCTCCGGGAAGACCCGCATCCTGCTCGCGGACGACCACGCCCTGGTCCGCCGGGGCGTGCGGCTGATCCTCGACGGCGAACCCGACCTCCAGGTCGTCGCCGAGGCGGGCGACGGCGCCGAGGCCATCGAGATGGCGCGCGCGGAGCGGCCCGACCTGGCCGTCCTGGACATCGCCATGCCCCGGCTGACCGGCCTCCAGGCGGCCCGCGAGCTGTCCCGGGTCATGCCGGAGCTGCGCATCCTGATGCTCACCATGTACGACAACGAGCAGTACTTCTTCGAGGCGCTGAAGGCCGGCGCCTCCGGTTTCGTGCTGAAGTCCGTCGCCGACCGTGATCTCGTCGAGGCGTGCCGCGCCGCCATGCGTGACGAGCCGTTCCTCTACCCGGGTGCGGTCACCGCCCTCATCCGGAACTATCTGGACCGGGCCAGGGACGGCGGCGACGTTCCGGACCGGGCGATCACCGAGCGCGAGGAGGAGATCCTCAAGCTGGTCGCCGAGGGCCACTCGTCGAAGGAGATCGCGGGGATGCTCGTGATCAGCGTCAAGACCGTCGAGCGGCACCGGGCCAATCTGCTGCAGAAACTGGGGCTGCGCGACCGCCTGGAACTCACCCGGTACGCGATCCGGGCCGGCCTGATCGAACCGTAGGGCCGGGGCCCCGCACATCGATGCTGTGCGTTTCATAGGATTCTCACCCAGTTCGCTTACGGTGCTCTGGTGACCCAGACGACCCCGCCCGGCTGGCATCCAGACCCCGGGCACTCAGGAAACGGCCCCGTCCAGGAACGCTGGTGGGACGGGAGCCACTGGACCGACCAGCTCCGGATATCTCCCGCGACGGTCAGACGCCGTCGCATACGCATCGGCGCGGGTATCGCCGCCGCCGTCGTCGTGCTCGCGGCCGTCGGTGGCGGCGGCTATCTGCTGGGCGACAACGGGGACGACACGAACGGCTCCGCGGCCACGGCGCCCGACCCATCGGGGAGCCCTCGCCTCCCCGGCGCCCCGGACAACGGCGGCCAGGGCGACGGCGGCCAGGACGGCGGCGGGGGCGGGGAGCAGAGCCCCGACCAGCAGCTGCCGCAGACGGAGGAGGGGTACGCCACCGACGCGGCCAGCGGGATCAGCATCCCCGTACCCGACGGCTGGACCGGCAGGTCGGGCGCGGTCGGCGCGGGCCTGACGACCGGCGAGTACGCCTGCCCGGGCGACGAGTCCCAGACGTGTGTGCTCGGCGGGGTGTCCTCCGCGCCCGCCCAGGCTCTGGAGATCGAGGCGACGACGGCCAAGGCCGCGGCGACTGCCGACATCAAGGTCAACGCCGAGCAGTCGTACGGCGACAAGGTCTACGGCGGCATCACCTCGCACGAGCAGCTCAAGTCCGAGGCCGTCACGGTCGCCGGGCAGAAGGGCTATGTGGTGCGCTGGAAGGTGGTGACGAAGAACGGCGACGACGGTTACGTCGAGTCGCTCGCGTTCCCCTCCCCCAACATCAAGAGCATGCTGGTGGTCGTCCGCTCCGGCTTCGACATCAACGCCAAGGCACCGAAGCTCTCGGTCCTGGACGACATCACCAAGGGCATCAAGGAAGCGAAGGGGTCGGGCTCCGGTACCGGCGAGACCGCCTGACGTCCCCGACACCGCCCGAGGCCGTACCGGAGATTCCCGGTGCGGCCTCCGCTCGGGCCGTCCGACAGCTTCACATCGTGCCCGCATCAACTCGTGGCGCGAGCGGCGGCCGATCCTGGGCCGTGTATTGAAAGTGGTCGGTAGCGACCTGTGGGGCATGTTCGAGAACCCTGTAGCTGCGCGTATCGCGGACCTGCGATGGTGTCCGTCATGGATTTCGAGCCGCGCACTGATCTCGCTCGTCACTATGACTCAGGGGGCTGGTTGACTCGGTTCGCGGGTCGGATGCTTGTGGTCTGTCCGCGATGCGAGGGCCGTGCTCTCGTGATCCCTCGGCCTGGCCTTCCTGATCCCAAATACTTCAGCGAGCTCCTGTTCCAGCCGCGTCGTCTGGTTTGTGGGGGGTGCGGTGCCGTCGCCGACTGGAAGCCTGAGGTGCAGGGGGCCGGTCTGGTCGGCGTGGTGCTGGGTGGTAGTGAGGATCCGTTCTTCCAGCGGCCTCTGTGGCTGCAGACCCGTTGCGCCGGTCACATCTTGTGGGCCTACAACGAGGAGCACGCCGACGAGCTGTCCGCCTATGTCGGGGCGCGCTTGCGAGAGCGTGCCGACGTGCGCCCGACGATGTCGATGTTCGCTCGGCTGCCGGCGTGGATGAAGGTGTCGGACAATCGCGCGGAGGTGCTGGCCGGTCTGGAGACGCTGCGGACGCTGGCCGAACGCATGGCGCCTGCCGACCGCTCCGATGCCGCGCACGGGCGCGGTGACCGTCCCCGGGCGCACAGGAGTATGTACTTCCGGGGCGGCCCGTATGAGTCTTGAAAGCCCTGGCTACGGCCATTCGTTGATGGCTGCGACCAGCACGGTTGCTTCGTAGCGGACCGCGAGCTTGTCGTACCGCGTGGCGGCAGCACGGTGTCTCTTGAGCCGGTTGATCCCACACTCGACCGCATGGCGCTCGCGGTGGTCGACCGGGTCGAAGTACGGCGGCCGGCCGCCGCGGGAGCCGAGCTTCTGGCGGTCGCGCGCCTGGTCGGCCTTGTCCGGGATGGTGCAGTGGATCCCCCGGCGCCGCAGATAGGCGCGGTTCTTGCGGGAGGCGTACGCCTTGTCCGCGCGGACCCGGTTGGGGCGGACTCGTGGCCGGCCCGGACCGATGCGGGGCACGCGGACCTTCTCCAGCACCGGTTCGAACTGCGGCGAGTCCCCGCGCTGCCCCGCTGTGACCACGATCGACTTGACTCGACGCTCAGGTCCCACGTGATCTCTCCCTTCGCGTCGACCAGGGCCTGGAGTTGGGTGAGGATCCGGTGCCGAGTGCCGTTCCGCTGCCATCGGCGGAACAGGTCGTAGACCCGGCCCCACGGCCCGTACTCGACGGGTACGTCCCACCACGGAACACCGGTCCGGACCCGGAGCCGTATGCCGTCGATCAACTGCCGCCGAGGCCAGACACGCGGCGCCCCGCCTTCATCCCCTTCGGCAACAACGGCTGCAAAACCGCCCACTGCTCGTCCGTGAGATCTCCCCGACCCATGAACCGTGATCATTCACAGCTCAAGATCCAATTTCGATACACGGCCTAAGGGCTGTCCCGTCAGGACAGGTCCTTCCGCATCAGGGTGCACATCGTTTCGTGGCGGCGCAACGACCCGTCCGGAGCGCGCTCGTCCCACGAATCCGGCTGACGGTCGAACGCGACATAGCCCAGCCGTTCGTAGAGCGCCCGAGCCCGGGGGTTGCTCTCCTCCACACCCAGCTCGGCCCGCCACAGACCCCGGTCCCTGATGCGCTGCTCCGCGGCGCCGACCAGGAACGTCCCGATCCCGCACGACTGCAATGCGGGATGGACCGCAAGCTGCCAGAGAGTGCCGACGCCTTCCTTGACCCGGTAGTCGACCCCGCCTTTCGCCACGGGAATGCCCGTCGGAGGGCAGACCGCGAGGTAGTCGACCTCTCCCAGCCGTACACGCTTCAACTGCTCCGCGACGCCGGCCACGTGGTGTTCGGACCCCGACCACCCGCAGGACGGCAGATCCTCCTGCGCCAGATCGCGCGCGTACAGCTTCAGCTCAACGTTGATCATCTCCACCGCCTCCGGCCGGCCAGCATCCACGCCGGCCGCACGGGACGCAACGCAGTTTCCCCGGAAACGGCTCAGGGCCGGTTTCGGATCTCTCCGAAACCGGCCCTGAGCTGCGACTGTCTCCAGTCGGGACGACAGGATTTGAACCTGCGACCCCTTGACCCCCAGTCAAGTGCGCTACCAAGCTGCGCTACGTCCCGCTGCCCGCCTGACCTGGGGTTTCCCCCTGGCTGAACGCGCATGAGAACAATACCGCACTTGCACCGGTGCTCACGAACCCATTGTCCTGCGCTTGACCTCAACCACACTTGATGTCGAACGCTGAGTGCATGACGAACCACCTGACCGACACGGTTCCCCCGTCCCTCCACGGCTACGACGCGCTCGACCGGCTGATGAGCCTCATGACCGGTGACGAGAAGCACGGCCCGGCCGCGACCTCCACACTCGACGCCCTCTGGGTGCTCTACGACCGGGTCCTGCGGATCTCGCCCGCCACCGTCCACTCCCCCGGCCGCGACCGGTTCCTGCTCTCGAAGGGGCACGGCCCCATGGCGTACTACGCCGTGCTGGCCGCACGCGGCTTCTTCGGCGAGGAGCTGCTCACCGGCTTCGGTTCGTACGAATCGCCGCTCGGGCACCACCCCGACAGGATGCTGGTCCCCGGTACCGAGATCGGCAGCGGTTCCTTGGGGCACGGACTCCCGCTCGCCGTGGGGAGTGTGCTGGGGCTGCGGGCCCAGGGGCTGACGGACCCCCGCGTATGGGTACTGACCGGCGACGCCGAGCTCGACGAGGGCAGCAACCACGAGGCCATCGCCTACGCGGGTCCGGCCGGGCTCGGACAACTGCACACCGTGGTGATCGACAACGCCTCGGCGACGTACGCCAGGCCCGGCGGCATCGCGGCCAGGTTCGAAGCCGCGGGATGGTCCGCCCTGACCGTGGACGGCCGTGACCACGAGGCGCTGCACGCCGCCTTCACCGCGCCGCACCCCGGCCGCCCGCACGCCGTGGTCGCCCGCGTGGCCCCCAAGCGCTGACCGGCCCACCACCGCCCGACACCCGCACCCGAACAGGACAGAGGACGCATCCATGGACACCATGCGCGACCGTTTCATCTCCACCACCACCCGCCTGCTGGACACCGACCCCCGCGTCGCGCTGGTCCTCGCGGAGATCAGCCGCGACGGTTTCGACCGGGCCGAGCAGGCCCACCCCGACCGGGTGGTCAATGTCGGGATCAGGGAGCAGCTGCTCATCGGCGCCGGCGCCGGGATGGCACTGACCGGGCTGCGACCGGTGATGCACACCTTCGCGAGCTTCCTCGTGGAGCGCCCCTTCGAACAGGTGAAGCTGGACCTGGGGCACCAGGGGGTGGGTGGGGTCCTGGTCAGCGCCGGGGGCTCGTACGACTGGCCGGCCGGGGGCTTCACCCATATGTCGCCGGGCGATGTGGCGCTCCTCGACACCCTCGACGGCTGGACCGTGCACGTGCCGGGGCACCCGGACGAGGCCGAGGCCCTGCTGCGGCAAGCCGTCGCAGGCGACGACCGGGTCTATGTGAGGCTCTCGCTCCAGTCGAACGGCGTGGGCCGCCCGGTCACCGGGCGCGGGTTCAGCGTCGAGCGCGAGGGGACGGGCGGGGTGGTCGTCGCCGTCGGGCCGATGCTCGACAACGTCCTCGCGGCGACCGAGGGGCTGGACACGACCGTGCTGTACGCGACGACCGTGCGCCCCTTCGACGCCGTGGGTCTCCGCCGCGCGGCCGGTGCGGGCGGCGCGGCGGACGTCGTGATCGTCGAGCCGTACCTGGCGGGCACGTCGACGGCTGCGGCGGGTGACGCGCTGGCCGACCTGCCGCACCGGGTCCTGGGTCTGGGGGTGGGCCGAGCGGAGCTGCGCAGGTACGGGCAGATGGAGGACCACCTCGTGGCGCACGGCCTGGACGCGCGCTCGCTGCGGCAGCGGATCACCGGCTTCCTGCACCACTGAGACCCACCGCTTCCTCAGCTCCCGGCCAGGAACTCGCCGTACCAGGCGAGGGTGGCGTCCAGCGCGTCGGAGACCGGGGTGGGCGCCAGGCCGTAGGCCTTCTCGATGGCGGAGGAGTCGACGGTCTGGCCTTCGGTGTGCTGGTAGAACATCTCGGCGTACTCGGCCATGAACACCTCGTCGAAAGGCCCGAACGGACGGGGCTCGGCGACGACCGTGAGATTCAGGGGGCGGCCGACGCGCTCCTCGATCATCGCGAAGATCTGCCGCGTGGTGAGCGCGGGAGCCGTCGGCAGGTGCCAGACGCGTCCGTCGCCGTCCGGGTTCTCGCCGAGTGTGGCGAGCCCGGCAGCGACATCACCGATGTACGTGTAGCTGTGCGGCAGATCGATGTCACCGAGGGCCGGGATTTCTCCCCCGGCGAGCGCCGCGGGAAAGACCGCACCGCCCAGCGTGGAGCTGAGCACCCCGGGCCCGACGAAGTCGGCGGAGCGGCCCAGCACGACACGGACACGCCCTTCGGCGTGTGCGGTGAGGTAGCGGGTGTCCAGCTCCGCACGCATCACACCTTTGCGGCTGGTCGCGTTCCACGGGCTGTCCTCGGTCATCACGGCGCCGTGGGTCTCGCCGTACGGGTAGAGCGTGTCGAGGACGACCAGACGGGCGCCGGATTCCTCGACCGCCGCGAGGACCGCCTCCTGGATGCGGGGCATGACCTCGACCTGGAGGTGATAGGCGACGTTGACGCAGTGGTGGACGACAGCCGCCCCCTCCACGGCCGCGCGGGCGCCTTCGGGGGTGGCCACGTCGGCCGCGAAACGGTCGACCCCCTCGATCGCGGGGCCCTGCCCCTTCCGGTCGACGAGCCGGACCCGATGGCCCCGGGTGACGAGTTCGCGGGCGAGGGCGGTGCCGGCCGGTCCGGCGCCGAGGACTGCGTGGAGAGCGGGTGCGGTGGTCATGGTGTGTCCCTTCGAGTCACGGAGGCGAAAGCTATGCACTATCGCGTTCGTTAGATACCGTAACTCCCGCGTCAGCGTCTCGCAATAGCTTGCATTAGACTCCGTAACTAAAGTGAGCATGCCTAGCTCGGGGTGCCGGTCCAGCAGAGGGAGAGTCCGGGATGGTCCAGGGACAGGAAGGCCCGCGTGCCCGGTACCGGGAGCAGACCCGGTCGGAGATCAAGGCCACGGCGCTGCGGCAGCTGGCCGAATCCGGGGTCGGCGCGCTCGCCCTGACCCGCATCGCCAAGGAGATGGGGCTCTCGGGCCCGGCGCTCTACCGGTACTTCGCCAGCCGCGACGATCTGCTGAGCGCGCTGATCAGGGACGCCTACGACGGCGCGGCCTCGGCGGTCGCCGGCGCGGCCGCCGAGGCCGGGGCGGCGGGCCAGGGCCCGCGCGCACGGCTGCACACACTGGGCGAGGCCTATCGGGCCTGGGCGGTGGCTGAGCCCCACCGCTATCTGCTGATCCAGGGCGCGCCCGTACCCGGCTATGTGGCTCCCGCCGACACGCTGGACCGCGCCCGCGCGGTGCTCGGCCCGTTCCTGCCGCTCTTCGCGGACGGTTCACCGGGGGCGGGCCTGGCCACGCTCGTGGCGGAGATGGAGGCGTGGCTCGCGTCCGACGCACCGGTCGGCGCCTGGGTCGCCGGGTACGCGCCCGACACGGCGCTCGACACACGGCGCGCCGCACACGGGCTGGCGGGCGCCGTGCTCGTATGGGCACAGCTGCACGGCTCGGTGGGGCTCGAGGCGGTGGGACAGTTCGCCGGGACGGGCCACCGCGGCGACACCCTGCTCACCACACAACTGGGCCTGCTCGCAGACGCGTTCGCCCTGGACTGAGCGCGCGACGGCCCCCAGGTTCAGGGTCCGGGTGACCTCCGGCGCTCGATCTGCGCGACGCATTCGCGGGCCAGCAGCTTGATGGTGTCCAGCCCTGCCCGGCCCCAGGCACGCGGCACCGTGTCCACCGCGCAGACAGTGCCGAGCGCGACGCCCGTACGATCGATGAGCGGGGCCCCGAGGTAGGAGCGGATCCCCATGCCGTCGACCACGGGGTTGCCCGCGAAGCGCGGGTAGTCGCAGACGTCCTCGAGCACCAGCGCCCTGCGCCGCACCAGCACATGCGGGCAGTACCCGTGGTCCCGGGCCAGATGGCGGCTTCCGCTGCCTCCGGCCGCTGCGACCGCGCCGAGCCCGGTTCCGCCGCTGATACCGACGGGGGTGTGCAGCCCGGCGAAGAACTGCCGGTTCTCGTCGATGAAGTTGACTATCGAGTAGGGCGTCGCGGTCACCTCGGCCACCCGGTCGGCGAGGGCGTCGAAGCTGTCGAACGAGGCGTCGGGGCGCACTCCGAGGCCCAGCCTCCGCAGCTGTGCGCCCCGGCGGGACCCGTCACGGTCCACGGGGGTGAGCAGCGGCCTGTCCGTCCCGTACGGGATCACGGATGGGCTCCGAAACCCGAGAGCGGCGCCGGTGCGGTGGCGTTGATGAGGTGCTGGACGAGCGTGACCAGCGCCCCGGTGCCCGAGCTGGCGATCCTCGCGTCACAGAGGACGACCGGCACCGCGGGCCCGAGATCGAGCGCCGCCCTCACCTCTTCCGGCTCGTAGCGGTAGGCGCCGTCGAACTCGTTGACGGCGACGACGAATCCGATGCCACGGCGCTCGAAGAAGTCGACGGCGGGGAAGCACTCGGCCAGCCGGCGCGTGTCCGCCAGCACGATCGCCCCCAGGGCGCCCTTCGACAACTCGTCCCACATGAACCAGAAGCGCTCCTGGCCCGGGGTGCCGAAGAGGTAGAGCACATGCTCATCGGACAGCGTGATCCGGCCGAAGTCCATGGCCACAGTGGTCGCCGACTTGGATTCGATGCCTTCGAGGCTGTCGGTCGCCGCACTGACCTGCGTCAGGAGCTCCTCCGTACTCAGCGGTGCGATCTCGCTGACGGCCCCCACGAACGTCGTTTTACCGACGCCGAAACCACCCGCGACCAGGATCTTGAGGGCCACGGGGAAGAATTCGGAGCTTCCGGAGCTGTCAGAGCTGTCGTCGTAGACCATCGAGCACTGCCTCCAGCAGGGATCGGTCGGTTGGCATGTCATGGAACGCGGGGGCGTGCGCGGTGACCGCCCCGCAGTCGACCAGGTCGGACAGAAGGACCTTGGTGATGACGGCGGGCAGCCGGAGATGGGCGGCGATCTCCGCCACGGACGTGGGTCCTCCGCAGAGCTCCAGGGCCACGGTGTGTTCCGGGCCGAGATGGCCCTGGGGCTCGCTCCCCGTGGCCATCACCAGGGAGAGCAGGTCGAGCACGGTGGTCGGCCTCGTCCGGCCGTTGCTCACGGTGTACGGGCGGATGAGCCGGCCGGCCGCGTCGTCGAGCAACGGCCCGTCCTGCGGGGCCGGCATCCTCACAGCCCCGGGGTGAACGGCGCTCCGGCCGGCTGCCGGAGCGGCGTCATCAGGTAGGGGCGCACGCTCTTGACCAGCATGGCCATCTCGTAGCCCAGGACGGCGGCGTCCGCCTCGCGGCCCGCGAGGACGGCGAGACAGGTGCCGGAGCCGGCGGTCGAGACGAACAGGAGCGTCGAGTCGAGCTCGACCACGACCTGGCGTACGTCTCCGTTGTCACCGAATCTGGCGCCGGCGCTGCGGCCGAGCGAGTACAGGCCGGCGGCCAGGGCCGCCATGTGGTCGGCGCTGTCGGGGTCCAGGCCATGGACGGATTTCACCAGGCCGTCCGCCGAGAGAAGGACGGCGCTGCGCGTGTAGGGCACGCGTTGGACCAGGCCACTGAGCAGCCAGTCGAGGTCCGAGACCTGACCGGACGGCATATCGCTCGTCATGGTGCATCTACTCCTTGAACATGTTCTCGGTTCGTTGATCCGGTTCGGGCTGCTGCGGTTCCCTGTGCTCCGGTTCCGCCCGCTCCGCGCCGGCTGTCGTACCGGTCGCGGGGGAACGGAACGGCAGCGGCGCCAGGCCGTGGGCCCGCTGCGCCCCGATGGTCGGAGTGGAGCCGGGGGCGGTGACCACGGGCCCGGCATCCGGAGCGCCGTAGGCGTTCACCGCCTCCGGTGCGCTGTAGGCGTCCGCGGTGTCCGGCTCATCGGCGGTCTGTGCCTCGGCGAGGTCGACCCCGCGCCGGAAGGCCGCCATCAGACCGGGGTCGTGCAGGGCGTTCTCGTCCTCGGTGCGCGGGACGGGGGCCTCCCTGAGCTGGGGCACCAGGTGTTCCTGGTTGCTGCGCCTGGGGAGCTGGGGGCGCTCGGGACCGGCGGCTGCGGCCGGGGGCGCTTCGACGATGACGCCGCTGTCCACGGTGGACCGGACGAACGCGACGGCCCCGGCGGCGGGTCCTGGTCCGGCGGAGGGAGCGGGCTCGACGGAGGGCGCGGACCCTGCCGAGGAGACGGTTCCGGCCGAGGGGATGACTCCGGCCGACGGGACGGTTCCTGCCGGGGGGATACTTCCGGCCGACGGGCCCGGCTCGCCCGGTGTGCCGGTCTCGGCCGATCTGACCTCCGGCGGGGGCGCGGCGAGGTTCGGCCGGTCGACCCGCTCGGCACGCAGCGGCGGCGGCACCTCCTGGGGCCGGTCCCCCGGGGGCCGGCCCTCCTGCGGCGGGGCCGAGGGCGATGCGTCATGGGCCCCGGGCGGCATGACCTGCGCCGTACCGGCTTCCGCGGTGGCGTCGATGTCGATGCCCAGGAGGATCTCGGGCAGTACGAGCACCGCCTGCGTGCCTCCGTAGATATTGCTCTGCAGGCGCACGGCGATGCCGTGTCTGCGGGCCAGCGAGGCGACCACGAACAGCCCGATCCGCCCGTCCTGCAGCAGATGGGCGACGTTCACCTGGTCGGGGTCGGCGAGCAGGGTGTTCATGCGCTTCTGCTCGGGTCCCGGCATACCGAGCCCCCGGTCCTCCACCTCGAGAGCGAGCCCGGCGGTGACCCGCTGCGCGCGCAACAGGACCTGGGTGTGCGGGGCGGAGAACACCGTGGCGTTCTCGACGAGTTCGGCGAGGAGGTGGATCACGTCGGCGACGGCGTGGCCGCGCAGGGTGCCGTCGATCGGCGGGACCAGCTTGACCCGTGGGTACTGCTCGACCTCGGCGATCGCCGAGCGCAGCACCTCGGTCACCGTCACGGGGTTGCTCCACTGCCGCCGTGAGACCGCACCGCCGAGCACGGCGAGATTCTCGGCGTGCCTGCGGATCCGGGTGGCCAGATGGTCCACGTGGAAGAGGCCCTTGAGCAGGTCGGGATCCTCGACCTCGTGCTCCAGCTCGTCGAGGATCTGGATCTCGCGGTGCACGAGGGACTGAAGTCGACGGGCCAGGTTGACGAAGACCTCGACCTTCTGCTCGTTGCCGTTGCTGCGGAACAGCTGCGAGGCCTGGACAACGGCCGCCACCGCGTCGTCCTGCGAGCGGCCCATCTCCTGGGCGAGAAGCTCGAAGACGTCCGCGTCGTCGGCGGCGGCAGGCGTGGGCCGGCGGGCGGGCAGCGGGTCGCCGTCGCGGAGCTGTTCCACGACGCCCTGGAGCTCGGCGTGGTGCTGGGCGAGGGTCCGCCGCAGTGCCAGGGCGCGCTCCTGTACCCCGGAGGCGACCCGGCCCGCGCCCATGAAGGCCGCCGCGACGGCTGCCACCGCCAGCGCTCCGGATCCGCCGAGCGCCGCCAGCAGACTGCCGGACGGGCGCACCCCGGAGGCCCTGACGGTGAAGATGACGGCCGCGGCTCCGCTGAGCAGGGCCGCCACGGTCGGCAGGAGGGCGGTGCGCAGCAGCTGTGGTCGCAGCCGACTGTCGGGAGCGGGCTGCGCGGCGCGCGGCCGGCTCGCGGCCGAGTGTGAACGGCCACCCGGACGGCCGTGCCGCCCGCCTTCGCGGCGTTCCGGTCGCGCGGTGGGTGCGCGAAGTTGAGACATCATCGTCCTCGGTACGTGGGGCACCAGGAATCGGCATTCGTGTGGTGACACCTACGGTGGTCGGTCAGGCCCGGGTCAACGGCTGGGCAGGCTCGACCGATAGGAGCCCACCGTTGATCGCCGGACACACACGGTAGTCGTCAATCGCCTGCGACCGGCGTGCAGTTGTCGAAGTTGCCCGCCAGGCGTCCCGCTCTGGTATGACGCGTCGCACGGACAGCCGAATCCACCCGTCCCCCACTCCGCACGGGCGGCCGGACATCGATCTCACATACGAATCGGGCGGGTCGGCCGCCTCACCTCGGACGGGCCGGCTGGAGCCCCGCGTACACGCCGTCCGTGTTCAGCAGCTCCTCGTGCGTGCCCACCTCGGAGATCCTGCCGCCCTCCATCGCCACGATGCGGTCCGCCCCCTGGATCGTGGAGAGACGGTGGGCGACGACGAAGACCGTCCGTCCGTGCACAAGTCTGCCGAGCGCCTCCTGCACGAGCGCCTCGGAACGGTTGTCGAGCGCGGAGGTGGCCTCGTCGAGCACCAGTACCCTCGGATCACGGATCAGCGCCCTGGCGATGGCCAGACGTTGTTTCTGACCGCCCGACAGCTGCGCGCCGCGTTCCCCGATGACCGTGTCGAGACCGCGCGGCAGGCCGTTCACGAACTCCAGCGCGTTGGCGTCCCGCAGAGCGCGCATCAGCGTCTCCTCGTCCGTGTCCCCCATGCCGTAGGTGACGTTCTCGCGGATGCTGCCCTCGAAGAGGATCGACTCCTGGGGCACCACCGAGAGGAAGCGCCGATAGGTCCGCAGATCGAGCCCCGCCATGTCGGTCCCGTCGAGCAGGATGCGGCCCGAGGTGGGCCTGATGAACCCGATGAGCAGGTTGAGCACCGTCGACTTGCCCGCACCCGAGGCCCCGACCAGCGCGATGGTCTCGCCCGGGCGTGCGGACAGAGTGAACGCCTCGACGGCCGGCTCCCCCTCCTCGTAGGCGAACCCGACCTCCTCGAAGTCGATGCGACCGACAACGCTCTCGACCCGCGCCTTGCCCGCGTTGTTCTCCAGGTCGGGTGCCTGTAGCACCTCACCCGCCGAACGCACCGACTCCAAACCCTTGGTGAGGAGGGGAGCCAGGCCCAGCAGGGTCGTCACGGAGCCGGTCAGTACGGTGAAGAAGGAGCTGAGCATCACCACGTCGCCGGCGGTGACGGGCATCCAGCCGTGGTAGGCGACCAGGGCGGAACCCGAAAGGCACAGCACTCCCAGTGTGTTGAGGATGACCCAGGCCAGGGAACCGAAGCGGCCGTTGATCATGTCCAGGCGCAGCCCGGCCGCGAAGACCTGGCGCAGCGACCCGTCGACCCGGCCGAGCGCGGTCCGCTCCAGACCGTGGGCCCGGGTGATGGGAATGAGGGTGGTCATCTCCCCGACGCGGGAGGAGAGATGTTCGACCTCGCGACGGAAGGACTCGTTGTGGGTGCGCAGTCGGCTGCGCAGCTTCATCACGAGGAATCCGGCGGCGGGCACCACGACCAGGAAGAGGGGCAGGAACTCGGGTACCCGCACTCCGATGACGACGAGCCCGCCCACCAGCGTGACGACGGCGCCGAGGCCCATGTCCGAGCTCTGCTGGACCATTTGCTCCACGGTCTCGACATCGCGGACCACCTTGGCCTGGAGAACGCTCGAACTGACCCGCGCGTGATAGCCGATGGAGAGCTGCTGCATACGGCGGCAGAGTGCCGAGCGCAGGGTCGTGCCGGTTCGCCGGATGCTGCCGCCGAGCAACCGGACGTACCACTGGTGGAGCGGGTAGTTGATCACGAGGATGAACAGCAGGACACCGGTGGCCTTCCATATCCCCGATTCGGGACCGTGCTGGACGACCACGTCGAGGACGGTGGCGGTGATCAGTGGCAGCAGCCAGATCGGGCTGTGCTTCACGACGAAGACGGCGACCGCGACGGCCAGCCGGCCGCGGTCGGGGCGGAACAGATGCGCGAGGGTGCGGAGCGGGTTCTCGCCCCGGTAGCGGTGATCGAGGTGGTCGAAGGGCGCCAGGGGTTCGGCGGAGGACTGAGAAAGCGCTTTCTCCATGGGAGTATCCCACCCCGCTCACACCCCCGCCGACAACCCGGTCTCACGGGAGGAGACCGGGAATCACCCCCGCCCCGGCACCGGGACGCACACCCCGGACGGAGCACAGGGACGCGCGCCCCGGACCGCACACAGAGGCGCACCCCGGACGGCCTCACGGTCCGCCCGTGACGACCACGATCGAGTGACGTTTTCCGCCCCGGTACCGCGGATCGGCCAGTACCCACGGGCACAGCGACCGACCCCCGGTCACACCAGGCTGACGGATGGGCGAGGCGGCCCGCCGGACGGTGGCAGACTCGGAGCACATCGAAGCCCCGTTGGGCGAAGGAGACTTGGGAAGGTCACCTGCACAACGGGGCTTCGTTGCGTACACCGCACGCATACCCGGACACCGTGGTGGTCACGGGTGCGGACGCGGCCCTCGCCTCCCCGGGCGGGCGGGACGTCAACGGCGCGATAACCCGACTGCCATGGAGGATGCATCCTGATATGCGCACTTTCGTGAGCCGTCCTAGCCTACTGACATTGCTGGGTAGTCGAGGGCCGGTTCAGCCGGCGGAGAGTGAGCTCCCATGGCTGGGCGAATCGCCAAGCACGGGCTGATCGGCGAGCTGTCGGCAGAGTTCGTGGGCACGATGATCCTCATCCTCTTCGGATGCGGTGTCGTGGCGCAGGTGAACGCGGGCGGGGCCCTGACCGACCCGGCGGGTGGACTCGGGGACCACGACAGCATCGCCTGGGCGTGGGGGCTGGGCGTCACCCTGGGCGTCTACGTGGCGGCGCGGCTGAGCGGCGCCCATCTCAACCCCGCGGTGACCCTCGGGCTCGCCGCGTTCAAGGGCTTCCCCTGGCGGAAGGTCGCTCCGTACGCGGTGGCCCAGACGGCCGGGGCGTTCGTCGCCGCCCTGCTGGTCCGCTGGAACTACAGCGAGGCGCTGGCGAAGGCCGACCCCGGGCACACGTTCAAGACACAGACGGTGTTCTCCACCCTCCCGGCCAACGGCAACACGGCACTGCCGGTGCACGAGTGGGGCGCGTTCCGCGACCAGGTGATCGGCACCGCCATCCTGCTGCTGCTGATCCTGGCCATCACCGACATGCTCAACACGCCGCCGGGCGCGAACCTGGGCGCGTTCATCATCGGGCTGGTCGTGGTCGCTATCGGTATGGCGTGGGGGACCAACGCGGGCTACGCGATCAACCCGGCCCGTGACTTCGGCCCCCGGCTGGCGAGCTTCATCACCGGGTACAACGGGGCCTGGCGCGATCAGTACGGAAATCTGTACTTCTGGGTGCCCATCCTCGGCCCACTGGTCGGCGGTGTGCTGGGCGCGGGACTGTACAAGGGAATGATCAGCCGGTTCCTGCCCGACGCGGAACCCGAGCCGCCGGGCCGCGTCCCGGCCTCCCAGGAATGACGACACCGACCGGAGAGGTGGCACATCATGGCAGACTTCATCGGCGCGGTGGATCAAGGAACCACCAGCACCCGATTCATGGTCTTCGACCACGGCGGCAACGAGGTCGCCAAGCACCAACTGGAGCACGCCCAGGTCCTCCCCCGCTCAGGCTGGGTGGAGCACGACCCTGTGGAGATCTGGGAGCGCACCAACTCGGTGATGCAGAA
The DNA here is from genome assembly GCF_045162755.1 of Streptomyces sp. NBC_01012. Classification (NCBI taxonomy): domain Bacteria; kingdom Bacillati; phylum Actinomycetota; class Actinomycetes; order Kitasatosporales; family Streptomycetaceae; genus Streptomyces; species Streptomyces sp. NBC_01012. The sequence goes on from NZ_CP108688.1 coordinate 618,599, forward strand.
CGCCCTTCGCTTCGGCGGTCTGACGGCGGACGACCTGGCGGCCATCGGTATCACCAACCAGCGTGAGACCACGGTGGTCTGGGATCCGCGCAACGGACGGCCGTACTACAACGCCATCGTGTGGCAGGACACCAGGACCGACGCGATCGCGGCGAACCTCGAACGTACGGGGCAGGGCGACATCATCCGGCGCAAGGCCGGGCTGCCGCCCGCGACCTACTTCTCCGGGGGCAAGATCCAGTGGATCCTGGAGAACGTCGACGGGGTACGGGAAGCGGCGGAGGCCGGCCACGCCATCTTCGGCAACACGGACGCCTGGGTGCTGTGGAACCTGACCGGTGGTCCCGACGGCGGCATCCACGCCACCGACGTGACCAACGCCAGCCGCACCATGCTGATGGATCTGGAGACCCTCGACTGGGACGAGGAGCTCCTCGGGATCTTCGGCATCCCCCGGGCCATGCTCCCCACCATCAATCCCTCGTCGCACCCCGAAGCCTTCGGCTCGACACGCACCTCCCGGCCGCTGCGCGGCGCCGTGCCCATCACCGGGGTACTCGGCGACCAGCACGCGGCCACCGTCGGCCAGGTCTGTTTCGCGCCCGGAGAGGCGAAGAACACCTACGGCACCGGCAACTTCCTGGTGCTGAACACCGGCACCGAGCTGGTCCGCTCCCAGCACGGCCTCCTCACCACCGTGGCCTACCAGTTCGGCGACAGCCCCGCGGTGTACGCGCTGGAGGGCTCCATCGCCGTGACCGGGTCCGCGGTGCAGTGGCTGCGTGACCAGATGAAGATCATCAAGTCCGCACCGGAGAGCGAGGAGCTCGCCCGTACGGTCGAGGACAACGGCGGCATGTACTTCGTCCCCGCGTTCTCGGGCCTGTTCGCCCCGTACTGGCGCTCCGACGCCCGCGGAGCCATCGTCGGCCTGGCCAGGTACAACGACAACGCCCATCTGGCGCGGGCGACGCTGGAGTCCATCTGCTACCAGAGCCGCGATGTCGTCGAGGCCATGGAGCAGGACTCGGGTGTGCACCTGGACGTGCTCAAGGTCGACGGCGGCGTCACCGCCAACGACCTCTGCATGCAGATCCAGGCGGACGTCATCGGCGTTCCGGTCAGCCGCCCCGTGGTCGCCGAGACGACGGCTCTCGGCGCCGCCTACGCGGCGGGGCTGGCGGTCGGGTTCTGGCGGGACACCGACGAACTGCGCACCCACTGGCAGGAATCCAAGCGGTGGTCGCCCGAGTGGACCGAGGAGCAGCGCGCGGAGGGCTACGCGGGCTGGAAGCGGGCCGTGGAACGCACGCTCGACTGGGTGCAGGTCCCCTGACCGCCGTGTCAGGACAACGTCCTCGCCTCTCATGTGTGCCCCGGCTCCGGCCGGCCGTGCGCGACGAGGGGTTGCCGAACAGATCTCTGGAGGTTCGATGACCAAGGTGTTCGAGCCACGTGATGTGGCCCCACGCCTCGCTACCGGCGCGTTCATCCTGAATTCCGGCCTGACCAAGCTGAAGGCGGACGAAGGCACCGCGCAGGGACTGCACGGAATGGCCTGTACGGCGTATCCGTTCCTGGAGAAGCTCGAACCCGGGCGCTTCACCCGGTTGCTCGCCTGTACGGAGATCGCCGTCGGAGGGGCGCTCCTCGCCCCGTTCGTACCGACCCGGCTGGCCGGGCTGGCGCTGACCGGCTTCTCCGGGGCGCTCGTCGGCCTGTATCTACGGGTCCCGGGCATGCGGGAGGAGGGCGGCCTGCGCCCCACGCAGGACGGTGTGCCGCTGGCCAAGGACACCTGGATGCTCGGCATCGGGCTCGGCTTCCTGAGCGCGGGGCCGCCCCGCACGGGCATGGCGGTGTCCCGGTGCTCCCACCGCCGCCGACGCAGGTGCCGGCGCTGATCTCTCGGCTTCGACCGGCCCCACACACGATGGCCCACACGGTGGCCCACTCCGCACGGCTCAGGCCGTGACGACGGAGTGGGCCACCGGCCGTCTCCGTCACGACGTCCGGAGGGATGTGTGGCACGGTGGGAGAGAAGTCGAGTCCTCGAAAGGTCGCGCGGATCGAGGTCGAGCGAACCGAGGTCAAGCGGATCGAGGTCAAGCGGATCGAGGTCGCGCAGATGGTCCGCCGGGACGAGAGCCGCCCGGTGTCGACCCCTTGAAGCGAAGTGTCCGGCCATTGGCCGGCCGATCGGCTGAGCTGGTGGGACGGCGGGAACCTCGCGTCGCTGCCGACTCGGTGGAGAGGAGCGCATGGTGAAGGCCGTCGTCTACAAGGAACCGTACGAAGTCGCCGTCGAAGAGGTCGACGACCCCCGCATCCTGGACCCCAACGACGCCCTGGTCCGGGTCACGTCGACCGCTATCTGCGGCTCCGACCTGCACATGTACGAGGGTCGGACCGCGGCGGAGGCCGGGATCGTCTTCGGGCACGAGAACATGGGGATCGTCGAGGAGGTCGGACCGGGCGTTGCCGGTGTCAAGCCGGGTGACCGGGTGAGCATGCCGTTCAATGTCGCCTGCGGCTTCTGCAGGAACTGTCTGGCCGGCCGCACCGCCTTCTGTCTGACCGTCAACCCCGGCTTCGCCGGGGGCGCCTACGGCTATGTGTCGATGGGCCCGTACACCGGCGGGCAGGCGGAGTACCTGCGTGTGCCGTTCGCCGACTTCAACTGCCTGCGACTGCCGCCCGGCACCGAGCACGAGGACGACTTCGCGATGCTCGCCGACATCTTCCCCACCGGGTACCACGCCACGGAGCTGGCGCAGGTCAGCCCGGGCGAGACGGTGGTGGTCTCCGGCGCCGGTCCCGTCGGGCTGATGGCCGCCTACTCCGCGGTTCTGCGAGGGGCGTCGAAGGTGTTCAGCGTCGACAAGGTGCCGAGCCGCCTGGCACTGGCCGAGCAGATCGGCGCGGTGCCCGTCGACTACAGCAAGGTCGACGCGGCCGAGCAGATCATCGAGCTGACCGACGGGGCCGGTGCCGACAAGGGCATCGACGCCGTCGGATACCAGGCCACCGTGCAGGAGGGCGAGGAACAGCCGGCGGTCGTGCTCAACACCCTCGTCCAGAGCGTCCGGGCCACCGGGATGCTCGGGGTGGTCGGCCTCTACGTGCCCTCCGATCCCGGCGCGCCGAACGAGGACGCCGCGCACGGCCGACTGCTGTTCAACGTCGGCAAGTTCTGGGAGAAGGGGCTGCGGATGGCGACCGGCCAGGCGAACGTCAAGGCCTACAACCAGCAGCTGCGCGACCTCATCGTCGCCGGCCGCGCCGAGCCGAGCTTCGTCGTCTCCAAGCGGCTGCCGCTGGAGGATGCCCAGGACGCCTACCAGCGGTTCGACAAGCGCGAGGACGGGTACTCGAAGGTCGTGCTCAAGCCCGGCCTGAAGGCCGCCTGATCCCGACCCCCGATGCGCCGAGCCGGTGCACGGCCGACGTCCCGCGATGCAGGCCGTGCACACCGGCCCTCGGCCGGGGCCGGGGACGGCCGGCGCGGGAGGCGGCAGATGTGAAAGCGACCTTCGGGACGGAGAGCGCCACCCCCGAGGGGGTGCCCCGTCTCGTCTCAGCCCGCGAAACAGCAGTCCCCGCATGTCGTGCCGCTCGGAGTGCGGTAGTAGAGGCAGCAGCTGCGACGGCGGAAAGCCAGGTCCGGCCCGGTCAACTGCCCCGTACCGGCGAGCTGTCCCCTGCCGAGCAGATCCGTGAGGAGTTCGCCGAGCGGAGCACGCAGATGTGGGTGGGCGGAGAGCAGCACGCCGCCTGATCCGGCCAACGCGGACGCGGCGTTCCCGTACAGCAGGCGCGGAGCGACCTTGACGTGCAAGCCGGCGCGCAGGCCGTCGAGGTGCCGCATCACCTCGGCGTACAGGCTGCCCGTACGGTCGGACAGCGAGTCGGCATACCAGCCGGCGGGCTCGGGCAGCCTGAGTTCCGAGCTGTCGTCGGCGCGCTGCAACGCTCTCAGGTCCGGCACGATTCCGTGCAGCAGCACGCAGGCCAGCACGGGCGACCAGAGACGGGCGGCGTACCCCAGGTGCGCGATGGAGACTCCGACGCGGAGCTCGGTGGTGCGGTATCGGGCGGCAACGGCGGTGGACAGGTCGGCGAAGCCATGGCTGTAGAAGTGGTCCACGGGACACCAGCCCTCGTCATCCCCTCCGACGCGCAGGGCGAAGAAGCCCCCGATGGCCGCCACATCGTCCAGGGCCTCTGCCACGACCGCCCCGGGTGCCCGAACGGAATCCTTCACGGGACTCTCGGAGACCGCGCGGCGCCGGGCGGCAGGCAGGCGTACAGGTCGAGAATCTCGGGCTTGGGGGCGATGCCAGGACCGCCGGCGCGCACCCAGTCCACTATGTCCTCGGTGGCTCGGGGATCGTTGACGAGCCCCAGCCACACCGGCCTGGCGCCGGCTGCCCGGCCGGCGGAGGAGGGTTGCACCACGACAACGTTGGCTTGGTCGCACACGTCGAGGCATTCGGAGACACGTACGGGTGCCTCGGAGCGTAGACGTGCCGTCTGCGCGGCGTGATCGATTCCGCTCACCTTGGCGGTGCCGCAGCAACAGTCACGGCACACGACGATCCGGCACGGCACCTGGCCGGCCGCCGCCCCTGTCCCCTCGGCCTCGGCCTCGGCCTCGGCCAAGGTTCCTTCGTCCGGCTTCTCAGGCACGCTGAACCGCCCTCTCTCCGGGGAGATCCGCCCCGGCGTCCATCGAGGAGGCGACCGCGTGAGTCTCCTGGCTCTCGGGTCACCACTCGTCCCGTCCTTCCCGCCCCTGCGGGGTGGTGGAGTTGCCGGGATCCGCTCGCCGATCACAGTGGCGGGACCGCGCCGGATTCTCACCGGCTTCCTCGGACCGCCGTCGCCCTGTCGCAGCCATCATCGCATCCTGCCGGTGCCGGGCCCGCCGGTCGACGGCATCCACAAAGTGGGCGCCAGGGTCTTGCACTCCATGTCGGCCACTGCGAGCCTGACCACCAAACAGCAGACATCTTACGTCTGCTGTCCGGTTCAATGAGTTTGTGCCAAGCCGAGGAGAGCGCATGAGCGACGAACCCTTCAGCGGAGTCACCAGGCGGGGCGTAGTGGTCGGAGGCCTGGCCACGACGGCGATGGGCGCCGCGGGCATCCTCGCCGCGGCGGAACCGGCGACGGCGAGTCCGTCGGCCGCCCCCACGGCCGGCAGATCACGACCGGCCGATCCGACGAGCCGGCCGCACAAGTACTTCGCCTTCGACACCGGCCTCTGGAACGGTCACCAGGGAATGGCGAACTGCCGGATCGAGATGGGCGGTTTCGTCAAGGACGAGAAGCACAACCCCCTGTTCAGGGAAGGGATATTCGAGCATCCCAGGTTGCCGTGGGAGCCGCGCTTCGACAATGGATACCCGAACGTCTTCTGGGATGCCGATCACAAGAAGTTCCGCTGCTACTACACACTCTTCCTCCGCGACCCCGCATCACTCAACACTCCTCCGGAGAAAAGACGCGGACAGGACTACGTCATCGCCGACAGAAAAACCGGGTGTTGTTACGCGGAGTCCATTGACGGTGTGCACTGGACGAAGCCCATGTTGGGCCTGGTCGGTTTCGAAGGCAGCAAGGACAACAACATCCTGTTCGAAAACGTTCAGGGCACATCCGTCCTCCATGACCCCGCAGACCCCGACCCCACCCGTCGGTACAAGCTGATCACGCTGCGCGAAGCCGGCGGAACCTCGCTGTGCGTGGCATTCTCGTCCGACGGCATTCACTTCAGCGATTTGAAGCCCTGGCCTGCCAACAGCCCTTCTCCAGGAGCGGACTGCCACAACCTGGTCTTCCGCGACTCGCGTACAGATGAGTACGTCCTGATCACACGCCTGTGGGACAGCAATATCCGGGTATCCGCCATGTCGCGGTCCAAGGATTTCATCAACTGGTCGAAACCGGTCGAGGTCCACCGGGGCAACGGGTTCGACTCGCAGATCTACTCGATGCCGGTCTTCGAGTACGGCGACCTCTACCTCGGGCTCGCCTCGCTGTACCGGGACGGCGACACCACTCTTCCGTACCACGACACCGTCGACCTGGCACTGCAGTGGTCCACCAACCTCACCGAGTGGAACGACGTCGCTCTCGATGACAGCACGTTCATCCCACACGGCAAGGGCATGGGGAAGTACCCGCGCGGAGACTTCGACAGCAGCGTCATCTTCTCCTCGACCCCCGTGGAAATCGACGACAAGATGTACTTCTACTACATGGGCGGAAAGGGCCCACACACCGGTTGGCGCGAGTCCGCACTCGGCCGGGGATACATCAGGAAGGACAAGTTCGCCTGCTACGGGAGCCGTAGCGGAAACGCGCCGTCCTCGCTCACCACACAGGGACTCAATTTCTTCGGCGAGAACATCGAGTTGCTCATCGACATCGAAGACGGCGGGTGGCTCGATGTGGACCTGATGGACCAGGCAGGGACCGTGATCCAACGCGGCTTCGAAGCCGACAGCAGCCGGCTCCGTGAGCTCAGCAACGGATGGCATCAGCTTACGTGGGAGAAATCATCCGTGATGAACCTCGATCGCGATTCCTTCTACGCGCTGAGGATCACGATGCGCAAGGCGAAGCTCTGGGCCATCCAGGGCGACCTGTACGTGCGCCCACTGAAGTACGCCAAGCCGTGACCCGGGTGACGGTCACTCGGGCCGGGTGAGCGAGCGCGGCCGCGAGACGGCGCACGGACGTGCCGGTGCGCAGGTAGCCGGATCGCAGATGCCGTTCGAGTAGGAAGCGTGGAGTGTGTGGGCGGACCACGCCGAGTCCGTACGCGGCCAGCGTTCGCGCGTCGGTGACCAGCCACGCCGGGATCGTCGGTACGGATGCGTGCTCGGCATACATGGCCCGAACGAAGCGGTCGTAGGAGACCGGCTCGTCCACGAACCGGCGTCCCGCGGCGTTGACAGCGACGATGCCCGGCTTGGCCCGGTCCCAGATGTGGGGGAAGACCACGGTGGAACCGTCCCGGCGACGGCCGACGGAGCTCGGGAACCACAGGGCGTCGTCGCCGCCGGACGGCCTGACGTACATCTGTGCTCACAGTCCGAGGTAGATCTGCCGGACCCGCTCGTCGTGGGCGAGCTCCTCGGACGTGCCCGCCATGGCGATGGAGCCGTTCTCCATGACGAGGCAGTGGCTGGTCACTCCGAACGTCAGCTTGGCGTTCTGCTCGACCAGGAGGATCCCGAGCCCCTCGCCACGCAGGCGTACAAGGATCTCCAGTACGTTCTCGATGAGTTTCGGCGAGAGGCCCATCGAGGGTTCGTCGAGCAGCAGGAGCCTGGGCCTGGACATGAGTGCCCGGCCGATGGCCAGCATCTGCTGCTGGCCGCCGGAGAGGTCCCCGGCCGCACGGTTACGGAAGTCCCGCAGGATGGGGAAGAGGTCGTACACATGGGCGAGGGTGTCCTGGGTCTCGCCCTTCCACGACCGGTGGTAGGCGCCGAGCAGGAGGTTCTTCTCGACGGAGAGCCCGGAGAACACATGGCGGCCCTCCGGCACGTAGCCCACGCCGTGACGGACCATGTCACGGGCTCGTACGGTGCTGAGGTCGGTGGCGCCGAGGGTGATCCGGCCGCTCGTGCGCGGGATGTGCCCCATGAGCGCCTTGAGGGTGGATGTCTTGCCGGCGCCGTTGGAGCCGATGATGCCCATGGATTCACCGGGTGCGACGCTCAGGGCCACCGACCTGACAGCGCAGACTCCGCCGTAGTGGACGGTCAGGTCGGTCACGGCCAGGTGATCGGTGTCGGATTCGGGTGCGGCGGGCCCGCCGGTCTTCGTCGTCATCGCGGTATCTCCTGTGCGGTGGGAACGGGGATGTCGGCCGATGCGGAGTCGCCGAGGTACGCCTCGATGACCTCAGGGGTCGCCGCCACTTCGGCCGGTGTCCCCTCCGCGATCACAGCGCCTGCGGCCAGCACGGTGATCCGTTCGCACAGGGACATGACGAGTCCCATGTTGTGTTCGATGAGCACGACTGTGACGCCCTGGTCGCGGATGGAGCGCACGATCGCCGAGAGCTGGCCGACCTCCTCACCGTTCAGGCCGGCCGCCGGCTCGTCCAGGAGAAGCAGGCGAGGCCTTCCCGCCATGGCCCTCGCGATCTCGATCCGCCGCTGGATGCCGTACGGGAGCGACTGCGGGTGGGCGTCAGCGAAGGAGGTGAGCCCGTACGCCTTCAGGATGCGGTCCGCCGCCGCGTGCAGGCGGCGTTCCTCGGTGAGGACACCGACGGGCCACAGGGCGTACTGCCAGACCGTGGTGGTGCGGGACCGGTCGAGGACGACGAGGATGTTCTCGCGGACCGTCATCTGGGAGAACAGGCGCAGGTTCTGGAACGTCCGCGCCATCCCCCAGAGGGAGAGCCGGTATGGCCGTGCCCTGCTGACGTCCCGGCCCGATGCCACCACGCGGCCGTCGGTGGGCCGGTAGAGGCCGCTGATGACGTTGAACAGAGTCGTCTTGCCCGAACCGTTCGGACCGACGATGCCCCGGATCTCGCCGTGCCGCACGGTGAGGGTGACGTCGTCGAGCGCTGCCAGCGCCCCGAACCGCTTGGTGACGTGGCTGATCTCCAGGGCAGGACCGTCGTCCGCCTCGCTGTCGTGCGTCCGGTCGCCGGGAGCGGCGTCAGGCAGATAGGGTCCGAGCTCGGCGGCCCGTATCTCGTCGTTCTTCCTGCGCCGGCGGACGGCCTGCCGGATCCGCTCCGGGACACCGGCCAGGCCGGTGGGGGCGAAGACCACCATGAGGACGACGACGATGCCGTAGCCGAGCTGCGCGTAGACCGCGAAGTCGACGAGTGCCTCACGGATCAGTACAAGGCCCACGGCGCCCACGACACAGCCGATGAGGCTGCGTCGGCCCCCGATGATGACCATGGCCAGCAGGAGGAACATGTTGGTGAGACTGAAGGTCTCGGGGGCGACGTAGCGGATGAGACCGGCGTAGAGAATGCCGGCCACGCCTCCGTACACGCTGGCGAGCAGGAAGGCGGTCATCCGGAGGAGGGGGATCTCCGCACCCATGGCACCTGCCGCCAGGGCGTCGTCCCGCATGGCACGGAGTCTGCGTCCGAGACGGGTCCGCACGACGAAGGTACCGAAGGCGAGCGCGAGTCCGAAGACCACGATCTCCAGGTAGTAGTAGAGGTACTCGTCGGCGAGATCGATCCCGAGGAGCGGCGGCACGGGGATGCCGGAGATGCCGTCCGCTCCCCCGGTGATCTCCGCATTGGTGATCCAGTTGACGAATCCCAGTGCCAGGCCGAGCGTGACGATGCCGAGGTAGTGCGACTGCATGCGCAACGCCGGCAGCCCCACCAGCAGTCCTACCAGGACCGTGGCCGCGAGCCCGAGGATCGCGGCGGCCCAGAAGCCGTAGCCGGAGTGGGTGGTGAGGATGGCCGTGGTGTACGCGCCGACGCCGAAGAAGGCGACCTGGGCCAGGTTGATCTGGCCCGCGACGCCCATCACGAGGCCCATGCCGATGGCGAGGAGGGCGAAGATGATCGCGATGTCCACCACGTGCATCGAGTAGCCGTTCAGGCCGTAGGGCAGTGCGTAGGCGGCGACACATGCCAACAGGATGAGCGTCGGCTTGGACTTGAGGACGTTCACGCCCGGCTCACCGTCCTTTCGCCGAAGATTCCGGTCGGGCGGATCATGATGGCCACGGTGAAGACCAGGAAGGTGACCAGGACGGAGTAGCCCTGGAAGTGGTCGCCGGCGTAGGAGTCGAGGACGCCGATGGCCAGGCCGCCCACCACCGCTCCGGGAATGCTGCCGAAACCGCCGAGCATGGCCGCCGCGAAGCCCTTCACGCCGAGGGCGCCTCCCAGGGCGGCGTCGACATAGAGCATGGGGCCGGCGAGACTGCCGGCCAGGGCGGCGATACCCGCGCCGATCGCGAAGGCGAGGGCGTTGCTGCGGCCCACGTGGATGCCGACCGCCGTGGCGGCCTCGTGGTCCATGGCCACCGCCTGCATGGCGGCTCCGGGCTTGGTGCGCTGGAGGAACAGGGTGAGCAGGACCACGGCCACCGCGGTCACCGCTATGACCATCAGGTCGTACGTGCGGATGCGGACCCCCATGACCACGATGGGTCCTGAGGTGATCGGAGAGGGCATGGCCCGCCCGGTGGTGCCCCAGATGAGCGTGGCGGCGGCCTGGAGGACCGTCCCGAAGCCGATGGTGCCGATCAGCATCAGGTCGAAGTCCTTGTTCTCCAGCGGGCGCAGGACCCGCTCGATGACCAGACCGATGATGCCGGTGACGACGATGGAGATGACAGCGGCGGCGATGAACGGCACGTGTGTCGTGAGGTAGAAGGTCGAGGCGGCGTAGGCGCCGATCATCGCGACGTCCGCGTGGGCGAAGTTGACCAGGCCCATGGTGCGGTAGACGACGGAGAATCCGACAGCGATCAGTGCGTAGATCGCCCCGAGGCTGAGACCTCCGACGAGGGTCTGCAGGGTGACTTGCATGGTGGCTCCCTGGTGCCGGTGCGGAGCCCGGCTCTCGGCTCGACGGGCTGGTTACTCAGCTGCGGAGAGCTTTCCGTTCTTGATGATTCCGATGGTGGTCCTGAAGATTCCGACACCGGTCTCGTCGAAGGCGAAGTCACCCAGCAGTCCGGCGTACTCGGTGGCCCGGATCTCGTCGGCGAGCTTCTTGCCCCGGGCCACGTCGCTGTTCTTCAGCGCGGTGAGCACGATGTTGGTGCCGTCGTACGCCTTGGCTCCGTGCAGTTCCGCTTCCTTGCCGTACTTGGCCTTGTACGCCTTGGCGAACGTACGGCCGGCGTCGCTGATCTCGTTGCTCAGATAGGGGGAGCTGACGATGGTGCCCTCGACGTTCGCGACGCCGGCGGTGTCGATGAAGACCGGGGTGCCCTGCGGGGCCGCGCCCGCGAAGGGGGCGGTGATGCCGAGGTCTCGGGCCTGCTTCACGATGAGGCCGGCCTCCACCTCCTCGGAGCCGATGAAGACGGCGTCGGGCTTGGCCTGGCGGATGCGCGACAGGGCGGCGCTGAAGTCCTTCTGGTCGGTGGTGACGACCTGGTCGGTGACCGGTTCGACACCCGCGTCCTTGAGTATCCCGGAGAAGGCGTCGTGCTCGCCCTTCCCGTAGGACCCGTTGTTCGAGATCATCGCGATCTTCTTGAACTTCTTGGTCTTGATCAGGTAATCGGCCAGTGTGGCGTCATAGGTGGTGCTGGTGGGGCCGTTGAGGAAGAGGAAGGGGCTCTTCACATCGACGAGGGCGGTGGCCTGGCCCGAGGCGATGTTGGGGATCTCCGCCTGCCTGAGGATCGGCGCCATGGCGACCGTGACGGCGCTCTCGGCCGTGCCGATCATCGCGGTGTAGTTCCCGCTGTCCAGCTTGCGGGCGATGTTGGTGCCGGTGGTCGGGTCACCCTGGTCGTCGAAGACCGTCAGCTTGATCTTGCGGCCGTCGATGCCGCCCTTCTTGTTCCATTCCTCGATCGCGAGCTTGGCGCCCTTGGCCTCCCAGTCGCCGAGCGAGGCGAGCTGGCCGCTCTGGGCGTTCACCACGGCGATCTTGATGGGTCCGCTGTCACCGGCGTCGTCGGATCCGGAGTCGCCGGGGGCACTGCACGCGGACGCGGCGATGAGCACGCCGAGCGCCGCCGCCGGGATGCTGAGGGTGCTTCGGGTCCTTGCGCGCATGGGATTCATCCTTCGTCGGGGAAGTTGCCGCGGTAGATGTCGTTGATGTTCCAGTGGCCGGGTGTGGGGACCGGTTCGTTGACCATGGGGATGTCGATGACGGCGGGCCGTCGGCGTTCCACCGCGGTGGCGAGTACCTTTGCCAGCTCCTCGGCGGTGGACACCTCGTAGCCGTCGGCGCCGCAGGACCTGCCGTACGCGGCGAAGTCGGGGCTGTAGGGCCGGCCGTCAGGTCCGGTGAAGTCGCATCCGTAGCCCCGGCCGTAGTTGGAGCGCTGGAGATCGGAGATGGTGCCGTGGGCACGGTTGTTCATCACGGCGAAGATGACGGGCAGGCCCTGCTCCACCGCCATCGGGACGGAGGGCAGCTGGGCGCTCATCCCACCGTCCCCGATGAGGGCGACGACGGTGCGCTGCGGCTGTGCCATCTGTACGCCGACGGCGGCAGCGGGGCCGAAGCCCATGGTGGACGCTCCGCCGGGGGTGATGAAGCGGCCCTCGGGCGGGAGATCGTAGGACTGGGCGACACCGTTCTTGTTCCATCCGACGTCGGTGACCAGGATCGCGTCGGCCGGCAGGCTCGACCGCAGGTCCGCCAGGATGCGCTGGGGCCGCAGCGGGAAGGCGGTGCTCGCACCCGTTTCGGCCGCGGCGTCGAAGAGTTCGCCGCGGGTGACGGCGATGGTCTCGCGCAGTCCGGGCCGGCGCGCGGGTTCGTGCCGCAGAGCGCGCACGGCGGCTTCGATGGCGCGCACGGAGTGGCCGACGTCGGCCACCACCCCGATCTCCACCGGGTAGTTGCGGCCGATCTCCGCCGGGTCGATGTCGATCTGGATCAGCTTGCTCGGCGGGAAGTTCCACGTGTAGGCGGGCTCCCAGGAGCTGGCGTCGGTCTCGGCGAAGCGTGTGGCCAGGGCCAGCACCAGGTCGGCGTCCTTGGTGTGGGCATGGGTCGAGTCGAGTCCCCAGAATCCGGGCATGCCCAGGAGCAGCGGATGCCTGTCGGGGACGGTGCCCTTGCCCATGAGGGAGTGGGCAAGTGGGATGTCGAGGTGCTCGGCCAGGCCGAGCAGTGCCTCCTTGGCCTCCGCCGTGCGCAGTCCGCCGCCGAAGTAGATCAGCGGCCGCTCCGCGTCCACGAGGCTCCGGGCTATGCGCCGGGCTGCCTCCTCGGTGATGCCGGGGAGGGAGCTGTCGGGCAGGGCGTGCGCCCCGGGGGCGTACGGCTCGACCTGCCGGGAGAAGAGGTCCATCGGTACGTTGACCAGCACGGCGCCCGGGCGCCCTGACGTCGCCGTCCAGAAGGCGCGTTCCAGGGTCCTGTGCAGGTCCGCGGTGCGCTGTACGGGCCAGGCGCGCTTGCAGAAGGGCCGGTAGATCGCGGTCTGGTCGGCGTCCGCGTGGAGGTTGACCTCCTGGTGCGGGTGGCGCCCGTAGTAGTAGGAGGGGATGTCACCGGAGATGACCACGAGGGGCACCGAGTCCATGGCGGCGGTGGCGACACCGGTGACCGCGTTCATCATGCCCGGGCCGACATGGGTGAGCAGCACGCCGGGCTTTCCCGAGGCGCGGGCGTAGCCGTCGGCGGCATGGGCCGCCGCCTGTTCGTGGCGGGCGATCACGAAGTGGATGGGGCTGGGGCCGAGTGCGTCGAGCAGCGCGATGTTGGTGTGCCCGCATGTCCCGAACACATACTCGACGCCGTACGACTCCAACTGCGTGACGAGGGCTTCAGCTGCGGTAACGGTGGTCACTGGCTCTCTTTCGTAAGGTCGTGGCGATCGCCCCAGATGGACAGGCCGCGGAGCATCAGGGTCTTGACGACCGTGTAGTCGTCGATCAGCCAGCGCGGCGACTCACGCCCGAATCCCGAGTCCTTGACCCCGCCGAACGGAACGTGGTCCAGGCGGTGGTTCGAGGTGCCGTTGACGATGAGCCCGCCCACCTCCAGACGGCGCCAGGCGAGGAAGACGCGGTTGATGTCATGGGTGAAGAGGCCTGCCTGCAGCCCGTACCGACTGGCGTTGCACTCGTCGATGACGGTGTCGAAGTCGTCGTACGGCATGACCGCGACGAGCGCTCCGAAGACCTCGTGGACGACGACCGAGGCGTCCGCCGGCGGTCCGGCGATGATCGTCGGGGCTGCGGTGGCGCCGTCACGTGTGCCGCCCCGCAGGACCGTGGCGCCGAGTCCCTCGGCCTCGGCGGACCAGCGCACCACGCGTTCGGCGGCGTTCTCGTCGACCATGGATCCGATGTCCGTCGACGGGTCCATCGGGTCACCGACGACCAGGGTGTCGACCGCGGCGGTGAAGGCGTCGAGGAAGTCCGCGTAGCGGCTGCGGTGTACGTACACCCGCTGGACGGAGATGCAGCTCTGTCCCGAGTTGCTGTAACCGGTCCTGGCGGATGCCTTCGCCGCCGCCTCGATGTCGGCGTCCTGACAGACGATGGTGGCCGCGTTCCCTCCGAGTTCGAGGGCGAGACGCTTGGCCCCGGCGGCGCGGGCGACGGCTGCTCCCGTGGCAGCGCTTCCGGTGAAGCTGATGACGTCGACCTCGGTGGCCGCGCAGAGGGCGGAACCTACGTCGCCGCCGCCGTGCAGCAGTTGTACCGCCTGGTGGGGCAGTCCGCTGTCCAGCAGCAGGGCCACCAGGGCCGCCGAGATGCCGGGCGCCTGCGGCGGGGCCTTCACGAGCGTGGTGTTGCCCGCGGCGAACGAGGCTCCGAGCTTGTGTGCCAGCAGGTTCGCGGGAGCGTTGAAGGGAGTGATCGCGAGGGCCACTCCGGCGGGCGCCCGGTAGGTGAAGGCGCTGTTGCCGACACCCGTGTTCCAGCCCGCGACCGGCAGTGTCTCCCCGTCGATGCGACGGGCCTCGGCCGCGCAGACCTCGAAGGTCGAGGCGACCCGCTCGATCTCGACGCGGCTGTCCTTGACCGGCTTCCCGAGTTCCAGGGCCAGCAGTTGGGCGAGCCGGTCGCGGTGGGTCAGCGCGGCCGTCGATGCGCGTTGCAGGATCTCGGCGCGTGCCGCCGGTGCGAGCGTGGCCACCTGCGGGGCGTATCGGCGGGCGTCCGCGACGGCCCGGTCGATCTCGGCCGGCAGAGAGGTGGGAGCCCTGCTGACGGTGCGTCGTAGATAGGGTCCGGTCCGCTCCGCGACCGGTCCGCCACCGGACCATGAGCCCGCCAGGAAGGGCAGTGTGTCGACGACATCCGCGTCGGCGACGGATTTGAGGATGACTTCCAGCATCACGTCTCCAGACAAGCCATCTAGCGGTTTTCATAGACCGCCTTGTGGACTGGCGTGTAACGTACGGGCGCCGGTTGGGCTTGGCAATAGCCCGAACGAAAGAAGTTGAATTCTCAGCTTTCGCACCGAATCGGTGCGACACCGCGCAGAGTGACGTCGTCCTGGTGTGCCCCTCACGGGCACCCAGCCGTAATTCCCCAGCAGTACCCACGGAGGAGAAACCATGGATTCCGAGCAAGGATCGGGCGGCGTGCGCAGCGTGCGCAGGGCCCTGGACATTCTGTCGCTGCTGACCGAGGACCAGCCCGTCGTCTCCCTCAAGACGATGGTGGAGGCGACAGGGCTGGCGAAGACCACCGTGGTCAGGCTGGTGCAGACGCTGGAGGGATACGGACTGCTGTGGTCCACGGACGCGGGCTACACGGCAGGCCCTGGCCTGTGGCGCTGGGCGCATCTCGCCCACCAGGGCTGGGAGTTGCCGCAGGAGACGGCCAAGCTGCTGCGCGCGCTGGTGGACCGGCGCGGCGAGACGGCCAATGTGATGATCCGGCGCGACGTGCACCGTGTCTGTGTCGCGCAGCAGGAGAGCCCCCAGCCGCTGCGCCATGTGGTGCGGGTGGGCGATGAGCTCCCGCTCTGGGCCGGCGCTTCGTCCAAGGTGCTGCTGAGCGGTGCGAGCGACGCACTGCTTCAGCGGATCGCGCTGGCGTCACCCCACGGGAAACCACACGTAGAGCGTCTTCGGGAGTCTGCGGATCAGGCCACGAGGCAGGGTTACGCGGTGAGCCACGGCGAGCGCGACGTCGGCCTCACCGCCGTGGCCGTGCCGCTCATCACCTCGTCCGGTGCGGTCGTCGCCTCCCTCTCGCTCAGCGGCCCGAGCGCGCGCATCACCCAGGACGCGATCGACGAGTTCGCCCAGGACCTGATGCAGGTGGCCGCGCAGATCATGTCGCAAGGATTCGACCACCCCCTGGGACCGCGGGGCTGACCACGTTCCGGAGAGCGGTGCCGTCCGACGGCGCCGCGGGAGGAGACATCGTCCATGGATGTGCGACCGCTCGACGACATACGAGTTCTGGACCTGACGAACGTCCTGGCAGGGCCGTACTGCAGTTACCACCTCATGCTTCTCGGGGCCGAGGTCATCAAGATCGAGCGCCCGGGGCAAGGTGATCTGGCCCGCAACCTCGGCCCTGACGCCGGCCTGAACCGTGCCGGGATCGGGGCCTCCTTCCTGGCGCAGAACGCCGGCAAGAAATCCGTGGAGCTCGACCTCAAGGACCCCGCCGACCGAGAGGTCTTCGAGGAGATGCTCGCCGGTGCCGACGTGCTCCTGGAGAACTTCCGCGCGGGGGTGCTCTCCCGGATGGGGTACGACCAGGAGCGGCTCGACCGGATCAACCCCAGGCTGATCTGCTGTTCCATCTCCGGCTTCGGTCAGAGCGGGCCGATGAGCGACGCACCGGCGTACGACCAGATCATCCAGGGACTTTCCGGGATGATGAGTGTGACCGGCACCGCGGACACCGCCCCACTACGGGTCGGCTTTCCGGTGTGCGACACCACCGGAGGACTGTCGGCGGCCCTCGCGGTCAGCGCCGCACTGCTCCACCGGGAACGCACGGGCCAGGGCAGCCGGCTGGATGTCTCCATGCTGGAGACGTCGCTGTCGGCCATGGGTTGGGCCGTCTCGAACTACATGGTCAGCGGGGTGCCCCCGGAGCCGATGGGGGACCAGAACGCGACCGCCGCTCCCTCCGGCACCTTCCGGACGGCGGACGCACCGCTGAACATCGCCGCCAACCAGCAGCGCCAGTTCGAGGCCCTGTGCCGGCTGGTCGGCGCCCCCGAGCTCGTCACCGATCCCCGCTTCGGCGAACGGGAGAGCCGTAAAGCCCATCGCGAGGAGCTCAACAACGCTCTCAACCAGGCGCTCTCACAACGCCCGGCGGCGGAGTGGGAGCAGTTGCTGAACGCCGCCGGAGTCCCCGCGGCACGCGTCCTCACCGTCCCCCAGGCCCTTTCCCAACCCCAGTTGCGACACCGCGGGTTCATCGCCGAACTCCGCAGGCCCGACGCGTCGGGCACCGCCCTGCCCGTGCTGGGGAGCGGAGTGCTCTTCGACGGAGAGGCCTTCCTCCCCCGGACGCCGCCCCCACTGCTGGGTGAGCACAACGACGAACGGGACGAGCTCGCAGCGCGCTGGTCCGATACCGCCGGCGCCGCGAAGGAGGCGACAAGCTCATGAGTACGCCCACGTCCGCATCCGCCCACGACGAGGCCGCACAGTGGTGGGCCACCGCTGTCAGCCACATCGAACCCGGCTCCATCGAGCTGCGGGAACGGCCCGTGGAGGGCCTGATCGGGTCGGTCGGCCTGGTGGACACACTGTGGCTCCTGCTGCGCGGAGACCTTCCCTCGCCACAGCAGTCCGCCCTGCTGGAAGCGGCACTGGTGGCAGGGGTGGATCACGGGCCCCAGGCACCCTCGATCGCTGCCGCGCGCATGGCGGCGACCTGCGGGGTGGGACTCAACAACGCCGTCGCCACCGGCGTCAACATGCTCGGCGACGTACACGGCGGAGCGGGCCAGCAGTGCGTGGACATGCTCGACGAGATCCGCACCCGGCGCATGGAGGGCCGGGACTGGGACACGGCGGCCACCGAGGTCATGGCGCTGCGTCAGGCCCACTCCCGCTATCTCCCCGGCTTCGGCCACCGCTTCCATCCCGTCGACCCACGCCGTGACCCGCTCCTGAGGCTGACGGAAGAGGCGGTGGCCGCCGGAGTGGTGGCGGGTGATCACCTGCAGGCGGCTCTGGCCGTCGAACGCGCCCTGCGGCGGCGCCGCGCCGGTGCCCGTCCCGTACCGATGAACATCGACGGTGCCACAGCCGTCATCTACGCCGAGCTCGGCTTCCCCGCGCCGCTGGCCAGAGGCTTGTTCGTCATCAGCCGGTCGGTCGGCATCCTGGCCCATGCCTGGGAGGAGACCGGGCAGGGACGGCGCAACAAGGGCCCCATCCCTCGATCCGTCCTGCCCGCCCGCCTGAACGCTGCCGAACCGCGGGCCGACGAGGAATCCGCGTCATGACCCTTGTCAGGCCGCTGCCACGTCCTTAACGTATGGAAGCGCCTCTCGGCGACCACCATGCGGGTCTTGCAAACCGCACAGCGGACCAAGATCGGTTTTCCGCTCTCTCTCACCCTCGCCGCCCATCGGGCCGTCGCGCACCGAACTTCGGCAGGGTCATGTCACGGAAGAGGGTTCATGGACAGACGCAGTTTTCTCACCACGGCCGCGGCCGGCACGACCGCGGGCATCACACTCCTCAACTCCCCCGCCCAAGCGGCCGAATCACGCACGGGCACGTCGGCCACGCCCGTTCCCAGGCAGGCGTTCGAAGCGACGGCGAAGAACTTCCCCAAGGCGGGTGGCAACCTCGCCAATCAGAACTACTCGTCCCTCAAGAAGATCACCCCGCGCAACGTGAAGCAGCTCGGCGGGGCCTGGCACATCAATCTGGAGGACGGCGACACCGGCCGCGCGCAACAGTGTGCCGTCGTCGCACAGGACGGTGTGCTCTACGTCGCCACCACCCAGCAGAACATCTTCGCCGTCAACGGCCGTACGGGCAAAGTCACATGGAAGACAAGCGTCGGCACCGAGACCACCAATATGCGTGGGGTCGCACTCGGCCAGGGGCTGGCGTTCACCATCTCCGGTGCGAACATCGTCCACGCCCTGGACCAGCGCACCGGCGCGGTCGTCTGGACCAGGGAGATGCTCATCGACGACCAGGGCGACCCCGACTGCGACCCGGCCAGCGGACAGTGCGGTGGCAGCAAGGGAAGCCTGGCCGGGGCGGTCGTCTACTGGGACGGCCTGATCTACGTCGGCACACAGGGCAGCACCGCGGGCGCACGCGGACGCGGATACGCCCTGGACGCCGCGACCGGCGAGGTCGTCTGGACGTTCTGGGGCGCTCCGGGACCCGGGGAGTTCGGCCATGACACCTGGGAGGGCGACACCTGGAAGACGGGTGGCGCGGTCTGCTGGATCCACCCGGCCGTCGACCCCGACCTCGGCCTCGTCTACTGGACGTTCGGCAACCCGTATCCGCGCACCGACGGCTCCACCCGCGGCGGGGACAACCTCTTCGCCAACTGCCTGGTGGCCATCGACGCCAAGACGGGGAAGCGGCGCTGGCACTTCCAGTCCGTGCACCACGACATCTGGGACTACGACGGCGTCATGTCACCCGTGCTCGCGGACATCCGGATCAAGGGACGCACACACAAGGTCGTCGTGTACGGCAGCAAGACCGGGATGTACTACATCCTCGACCGCGCGACCGGCGACCCGGTGCACGGCATGGAGGAGCGGCCGGTGCCGCAGCACGCGGCGCAGAAGACCTCACCCACCCAGCCCTTCCCAGGTGGTGAGCCCTTCGTCGAGACCGAGCCGCGGATCGACAAGGCCACCCGGCCGGTGCCGTTCTACGCCACAGGCGGCCTGTTCGAGGTGCACTGGGACCGTCCCACCATCCTCTATCCGGGGGCGGGTGGCGGCGCGGACTGGTCGTCCCCGTCCTTCAGCCACCGCACGGGCCTTGTCTACGTCGGCTACGGGCTGATCAACTCCGCCTACTCCAACACCCACGACGGCCGGGTCAACACCGCCCGCCCGCTCGGTGAGTACTTCGCCGGAGGAGTCGTGGCGGTCGACCCCCGCACCAACACGGTCGCGTGGCGCCAGGAGGGCGACTGGTCGCTCGCCCACGGCAACGGCGTCCTCAGCACCGCGAGCGGCGTGCTCTTCCAGGGGCGCCCCGACGGCGTGCTGACCGCCCTGGACGACTCCGACGGCAAGGAGCTGTGGACCTGGCAGTGCGGCGCGGGCGTCAACACGAGCCCCATGACGTACGAGGTCGACGGTGAGCAGTACGTGGCCGTGCTGGCCGGCGGCAACGGGCTGCCCTACCCGGACATCCCGCGCGGTGACCATCTGTGGGCCTTCAAGGTCGGCGGCAAGGTCGGCCCGGCCACCGCACCCACTCCCCCGTCCAAGCGCAACCAGATCCGCACGGCTGCCGTCAGCGGCGCGACCGCCGACCACACGATCACGCTGGGGCGGATCTGGGACAGCGAGAAGAAGGCGCCCGGGACCACCGAGAACCTGGTGTCGCAGAACGCCATGTCCCCACAGCACCTCACCGTCTCCCGCGGCACCACGGTGACCTTCACCAACCCGGCGTCCAACAGGTCCGCCCATGGCGCGGTCGCCTTCTTCGAGGCCGAGTTCGACACCGGACTGCTGATGCCTGGCGAGTCGTACACCCACACCTTCGACACCCCCGGCGAGTTCTTCTACAACGACCCGGTCTCCCCGCAGAGCACGGGCAAGGTCGTCGTCTCCTAGGGCCGTGCCACCCACCCGGCCCGCCTTCGCCAAGAGAAGGGAACCCACCATGTCAGGAAGAACACTGCGCGCGAGAGCCCTGAGCACACGCTCGGCCGTCCTCGCCACACTGGGGCTGACCGTCGCCATGGTCGTGGCACTCATCGCCAGCGGCACTCTCAGCATCGCCCACGGGCGGACAGGGACCGGCGCCAAGGAGCTGGGCGATCCGGACTACGGCGTCTGCCGCGGTCTCGACCCCGACTGCTACCACGACTGGGGCAACTTCGATCCGGCCGAGGGCTACAGGATCCTGCTGTACACCCGTACGCCGGGCCCGCGCCACGCCAATCTGGGGCCCGCCCTGGACAGCGGCCTGAACCCGCCGCTCGCCGAAGCGAACGTGGTCCAGAAGGCCATGATCAAGCTGGGTGAGACCGGAGGCTTCCAGGTGGACTACACCGAAGACGTAGCCCAACTTGCCTCCCCCGCCAACCTGTTCAAGTACAACGCGGTGGTGTTCTTCTCCACCAGCCGGGACGCGCTGGACGACGCCGCACAGACCTCACTGCGGCAGTACGTCCGCGGGGGCGGCGGCTTCGTCGGCATACACAACGCCTTCGGCACCGAGTACAACTGGCCCTGGTACGAAGGGCTGCTGGGCAACGCCAACTTCTACGACCACGGCGCCGCCCAGACCGGCACCGTACAGACCGTCGAGCGCAGGGACGTCTCCACCAAGAAGCTCCCGGCCCGGTGGAACTTCACCGACGAGTGGTACAACCTGGTGCCGGCCCCGACCAAGGTCCGTGTGCTCGCCAAGGTCGACGAGAGCACTCTCGCCAAGGGTGTGGCCGGCAACTACAACCACCCCGGACACGGCGACAACCACCCGGTGGCCTGGTGCCAGTACTACGACGGCGGCAGATCCTGGGTCACCACGCTGGGCCACGACGCAAAGGAATTCACCACGGACGGCTCGTTCGCCGGCGCGGCCGAGTTCCAGAAGCTGATCGTGGGCGGCATCCAGTCGGCTTCCGGCATGAAGCCCTTCTGCAAGTAGCACCGGCTTCCGGGGACCGCGTCACGTCCGGCCGTACTCACGTGGATCCGCGCCTGCCCGCCTCTTGCCACTGCTCCCCCACCGTGTCTAGCGTAGAGAGCGATCCACCTGACGGCTCACCAGAACCGCACAGCGGATTGCCGAGGGTCCTCAGCCGCACCGCGCAAGGCCCCTCCCCGCCCCTGCCGACAGCCGTCGTTCGGCCTGGCACGGCGCCTTCACTCCCAGCTCCCCTCATTACCGATCTCGCCTCGTCCGAAGGGATTTCGACCATGCTTGAATCCGCCGCACCCACGCCCGCACCCGCCCCGCAGGACCGGGCGACCACCGGCACCACGACCGTGACCACCTGGTCCGCTCCGGACTTCACGGTCATCGAGACCGGCATGGAAGTCACGGCCTACTACCTCAACGACCTTTAGCAGACGCCCCCATGCTGCTGCTCACGCTGGGGACGGCTGCCGGTGGAGGAGTTCCGCAGTGGAACTGCGCGTGCCCCGGATGCTCCGGGGCACGCGCCCACCCCGACCGGCGCCGCAGCCACGACTCCCTCGCCGTTCTCGCTGACGACCGGTCCTCCTGGTTCCTCGTCAACGCCGGTCCCGACATCACGGAACATCTGGAGGCGCACGCCGAACTGCGCCCCGGAGCGGGCTGCGAGCGCACCCCCGTGGTCCGGATCCTGCTCACCGATGCCGAACTCGACCACACCCTGGGCCTTCTGAGGCTTCGTGAGGCCCACCACCTGGAGATCTTCGCCACCGCACCCGTGCGCCGGGCACTGCGCGAACGGCTAACCCTCGACACCGTACTCACGCCCTACACCACCATCACCTGGCACGAGCTGCCGACAGCCGGGCAGGCCCCCGCGGTGGCCGCCGGAATCGAGGTGTCCGCCGTTCCCCTGTCCACCAAGCGCCCCCGGTACGCCGCCGATGCCCAGGAGGACGACACCTGGGTCGTCGCCGCCCGGCTCCATGATCCCGCCCGCGGTACGACGGCGCTCTACGCGCCGGCGCTCGCAGCCAGGACCGAGGGATTCACGAAGGAGGCGGCCGAGGCCGACTGCGTCTTCGTCGACGGCACGTTCTGGGATGACGAGGAACCGCGAAGGCTGGGCATCTCCGCACGCACATCCACCGGGATGGGGCACCTGCCCATCGACGGCCCCGACGGCACGGCCAGCTGGCTGGCGCAGTTGCCGGCCCGCTGCGTCTACACCCACCTCAACAACACGAACCCCCTCGTCGACCCCTCCGCCCCGCAACACAGCACTCTCACCGGGCAGGGACTCGAAGTGGCACAGGACGGCATGGTGATCGAGCTATGACAACCGCACCCGTACGTCCGGCCCGGGACGCTGCACTCGCCGCACGGCCGGGCAACGCCCCACTGCCACCTGCCGAGTTCGAGCAGGAACTGCGGGAGCTCGCGAGGAGCCGCTACCACGACACCCACCCGTTCAACGTGCGGATGCACCAGGGCGGGCTCGGCCGCACCGAGCTCCGTACCTGGGTGGCCAACCGGTTCCACTACCAACGGAGCATCCCGGTGAAGGACGCGCTGATCCTCGCCAAGCTGCCCGAACCCGCCATGCGACGCTCCTGGCTGCGCAGGATCCAGGACCACGACGGCCTCACCGATGGCGAAGGCGGCATCGAGCGCTGGCTGAGGCTCGGGGAGGCGGTCGGCATCGACCGGGCTGACATGGAATCGGGCGAGTCCGTCCTGCCCGGGGTGCGCCTCGCGGTCGACGGCTATGTGAACTACTGCCGGCTGAGCCCCGCCCTGGAAGCCGTGGCGTCCTCGCTCACGGAACTGTGCGCGCCGAACATCATGCTGACCCGTCTGGAGACCTTCCCCCGCCACTACCCCTGGATCGAGGAAGAGGGTCTCTCCTACTTCCGCGGCAGGGTTCCGCAGGGGCGCCGCGACGGGGTGGAGGCACTGGCCTGGGTCACCGACTGGGCGCGTACCCGCTCCGAACAACTGGCGGCCCTGTCGGCCCTCTCCTTCAAATGCGACGTCCTGTGGTCGCTGCTCGATGCCGTGGAGCACGGGAGCAGCCCGGGAAGCGCACGATGACCACCCCCGACCCCGACCGCTGGTGCCCGCGCCCGGCACCCGCCGTCGTCCTGCGCCACGACCGGGCGCGCGGTCAGCACGTCCTGCTGATGCCGGAGCGCGTCGTCGTACTGAAGGGCAGCGCCCGTCATGTGATGGAACTGTGCGACGGCACACGAACGCTCGCCCGGATCACCGAGGAGCTGCGGGCCCGTTTCCCCGAAGCCCCCGTCGACGCGGAAGTGGGTCCGTTCGTGGAACGGATACGCGAGGAAGGCTGGATCCGGTGACCACGATCGCACCCCCCTGGGGTCTCCTGGCAGAGCTGACACACGCCTGCCCGCTGCACTGCGGCTACTGTTCCAACCCCCTTGAGCTGACACGCCGCTCCCACGAGCTGACCGCCGAGCACTGGGTGGACGTGTTCCGCCAGGCGGCGGAGCTCGGCGTTCTGCAGACCCATCTCTCCGGCGGCGAGCCGCTGCTTCGCAAGGACCTCGAAACCATCGTCACCGGTGCGGAGGAATCCGGTGTCTACACCCAGCTGGTCACCAGCGGTTCAGGGCTCACCGAAGATCGTCTACGCTCCTTGGCCCGTGCGGGACTGCGCAGCGTCCAGCTCTCCGTCCAGCACGCGGACCCCGGCGCCTCGGACCGTATCGCGGGGAGCCGGGCGTTCGCCGCCAAGGAGACCGCGGCGGCACTCGTCACCGCGGCCCGGCTGCCCCTGGGCGTCAACGCCGTACTGCACCGGCACAATCTGGATGCCGTCGACGGTCTCGTGGAGCTCGCCCTGCGCTGGGGTGCGGACCGCATCGAGCTGGCCAACACCCAGTTCTACGGCTGGGGACTGCTCAACAGGGCGGCGCTGATGCCCGGCCGCGATCAGCTCGCCCGTGCGGCGGAGTCCGTCGTCAGATGGCGGGAACGGCTGGAGGGACGGCTGGAAATCGTCTGGGTCGCACCTGACTACTTCGACGGGGTGGCCAAACCCTGCATGGGAGGGTGGGGTGCCGTCTCCCTCACCGTCACCCCTGACGGCACGGTCCTGCCCTGCCCTGCGGCAGGTACCCTGCCGGGGCTCGAACCGGTCAACGTCAAGGACCGCTCCCTGCGCTGGATATGGGAGGAGTCGAAGAGCTTCAACCTCTACCGAGGAACCGAGTGGATGCCCTCACCGTGCCGGACCTGTGACCGGCGCGAGCAGGACTTCGGCGGCTGCCGGTGTCAGGCGTTCGCCCTGACCGGCGACGCCGCACGCACCGACCCGGCCTGTTCCCTCTCCCCCGACCACAGCGCACTGACGGCTCTCACTCGCTCCGCCCCCGGTGAGGTGACCGATCTTGTCCCCCGCCGTCCGACCACAGGCACTCGGTCCGCGTCCCGCCTCTGACCTCCTTGTCGGACGGCCGGCTCAGGAGCGTCCACGCGAACCGCTGCGTGCGTGCTGGGTGGTCAGGCGGACATGGGCGCTCTGCTCGCCGAATCCGGCATAGCCGTCGTCACGCTGGACGATCTCGAAGAAGACGTCCCCGACGGTCGTGGTGTAGAAGTGGCGGAACTGGCCGCGTTCGTCGCAGTCGTAGAGGATGCCCAGCTCGCGATAGGTCCGGAGTTCGCCGGGGCCGAACACATGGCGCGCGGCCAGGTCGTCGTAGTAGTTGTCGGGGACCGGGAGGACATGTCCCGCGTCGCCGATCCGCCGCGCGGCACCGACGATGTCGTCGGTGGCCAGGGCGATGTGCTGGGAAGCGCGGTGGGAGGCGCCGGGCGCGGGATCGATGCTCAGCGCGATGCGCACCGAATGGTCCCCGTTGCTGACGGCTCGGCCGCGCCGCAGGCCGTACGGGTCGGGAACATCGATGCCACCGTGCGGCCTGAGCCCGATCACACTGCGGTAGAAGAGGAGGGCTTCGTCGTACTGGTGCCACGGCTGGGTGAGCGCGACATGATCGACGCCCGTGACCGGCCCGCTGTGCGACGGGGGATCCGCGACGGCGGCGAAGTCGTCCAGCCAGTCGGGCAGGTCCTGCCGGCCGGACGCGCAGAAGAACAGCTCGGTCCCGTCCGGTGCGGCAACCGTCTCCAGCAGGACGTCCGTGCGGGCGCGACGGCGCGGGAGGACCGGCGCCCCGAGCGACTCGGCCCGCTTGGCCGCAGCCCCGGGGTCGGGTGACTCCAGGCCGACGGCCGCGAGATGTGGCCCGCTGCCGCCGGTGGCGGGCTCGGTGTTCACCAGAACACGTGCGGCGCCCTGCTCCCAGAGGTCGACGGGCTTGGAGAGGTGCTTTCCGGTGCGGGAGAATCCCAGCGCCCTGAGCATCAGGGTGACCGGCTCCGTGTCCATGGTGACCAGTTCGACGAATGCAATACCGGTGGGCGCGATTGCTGCGGGAAGTTCACGTACCCCGGCGGCCTCCTGCAAGGCGATGAGGGAACGCATCGCGTCGATGGCCGTGCGGCCGGAGTCGGCCTGGCGGAAGACATCGTTGAACACTTCCAGCGAGAGCGGGCCGTCGTACCCGGACCGCACCACGGACCGGACGAATTTCGCGAGGTCGAAGTCACCCTGGCCGGGGAAGCACCGGTGGTGCCGGCTCCACTGCAGGATGTCCATGCCCATGAGCGGGGCATCGGCGAGCTGGACGAAGAAGATCTTCTCCCCGGGGATCGCGGCGAAGCCCGCGGGGTCGCAGCCGCGGGCCAGGATGTGGAAGCTGTCCAGACAGACGCCGAGAGCGGGGTGGTCGGCTGCCTCGACGATGCGCCAGGCGTGCTCGTACGTGTTGACGTGGCGCCCCCACGCAAGTGCCTCGTAGGCGACGCGGATCCCGTACTCCTCCGCCAGCTCGGCCAGTTCGCGCAGGTGAGCCGCGGCAAGGGCATCGTCGTCGCAGGCCTGTGGGGAGACGTTGGAGCAGACGAGCACGGTGTCGGTGCCGAGCCGGCGCATGACACGGAACTTGTGCTCGGCCCGGCGCATGCTCCGGGCGAATGCCTCGGCCGGCAGTCCTTCGACGTCTCTCATCGGCTGGTAGAGGAAGAGTTCGAGGCCCAGGTCCGTGGCCCGCGCCCTGATCTGCTCGGGCGTGAGCGGACTGGCCAGCAGGTCCTGCTCGAAGATCTCCACACCGTCGAACCCGGCACGGGCCACGGCGTTGAGCTTCTCGGTCAGCGTTCCGCTGACGCAGACGGTGGCGATGGACGTACGCATCGTGTTCCTTCTTCTGGCTTCAGCTGCGTGGGTCCGGGACATTTACGAGGTCGGCGACATCGGCGAGCATGCGTTCCACATCGGGTTCGCGTCGGGTGAAGAACCGGAAGGCGTCCGCGGCCTGAAGAGCGACCATTCCCGATCCGTCCAGCGTGGTGCAGCCCAGTGCACGTGCCTCGGCGAGCAGCCGCGTCTCCAACGGCCGGTAGACGACTTCGGCCAGCCACATCCGTGGACGGAGGAGTTCGGGCGCGAACGGAATACCGGGATGCGTACTCATCCCGGTCGGGGTGGCGTGCACCAGCCCGTCACAGCGGGCCAGTTCCCCGGCGAGGTCCGACGGGCCGCCGGCAACCACCCGTTTCGCGGGGAAGCCGGCCTTCAGCGAGGCTGCGAGCGACCGGGCCCGCGGCTCGTCGGTATCGATCAGGGTCAGGCGTCGGCACCCGAGGGCGAGCATGGCGTGGCCGACGGCCGCCCCGGCGCCACCCGCTCCCAGCTGGACCACGTGCGAGGTGGACGCACCGGGCAGTCCGCGGGAGAACGCGGCGCCGAAGCCGGTGACGTCGGTGTTGTGCCCGATGGCCCGCCCGTGCCGGAAGACGATGGTGTTCACGGCGCCGAGCGACTCCGCCTGCGGATCGAGGGCGTCCAGGTACGGGATGACCGTCTGCTTGCAGGGGTGGGTGATGTTGAGCCCGTCGTACCCGAGGTCGCGGGCCGCGTGCACGAGGTCGCCCACCCTTTCGGGGCCGGTACCAAGGGCATCCAGGTCCAGGAGCCTGTACAGGTACCGCAGTCCCTGCCGGTCCGCCTCACGTTCGTGCAGAGCGGGGCTGAGCGACGTGGTGATGCCCGCGCCGATCAGCCCGACCAGATACGCACCTGCGGTCACCTGCACCTCCGTAATGTACGAACTAGTACGTTACTTATAGCAAGAGCGGGCCGAGTCGAGAAGCCCTCGCGCCGAAAGATCCAGGCACGGCCCGCTCCTACAATCACGGGACACTCACCACGCACCGGAGGAGCAGGACATGTCCAGCGCCCAGGAGTCAGCGCCGCCCGCGGAGCGTCAGCGCGACGCGGCCCGCACCAGGGCGGAGATCCTCGCGGTGGCGACCAGGGAGTTCGCCCGGGACGGCTACGCGGGCGCACGGGTGGACAAGATCGCCGCCCTCACGCGCACGACGAAGCGGATGATCTACTACTACTTCGGCGGCAAGGAACAGCTCTTCACCGCGGTGCTGGAAGCGGCCTACTCGGAGATCCGTCAGCTGGAGGGCGAGCTGGACGTCGAGCACCTGGATCCCGTCGCCGCCACCCGCCGACTGGTCGAGCTGACATTCGACCACCACGAGGCGCACCCCGACTTCATCCGGCTCGTCAGCATCGAGAACATCCACGAAGCGGAACACATAATCGGCTCCGAGAAGTTGAGCCGACTCGGCTCCCCCGCGGCCGGGGTGCTGCAGAGCATCCTGAAGTCCGGTCGGGAAGCGGGGCTGTTCCACGCGGATGTCGACGCCATCGACGTACACGCGGTGATCAGCTCGTTCTGCTTCTTCCGCGTATCGAACCGGCACACGTTCGGCGCGCTGTTCGGCCGCGACCTGGTGGCCCCTGACAGCCGGGACCACTACCGGAACATGCTCGCAGACATGATCATCGCTTACCTCACCGCCCCGTCCACACCCCGCGGCCCCGTGACCGTCACCCCATGACCGTCACCCCTTGCCCTTGACCCGGGACCTCTGAAGCTGCACCGGGCCACGGCGGCTTCCGGTGCGCGCTCATCGTCCCGCCCGCCCCCCTCATCGCGCTCCACGCGCACCCGGCTATTCTGGCCGCCGCACCGGACACGGGGTGCCCCGCACAGGGGCTGAGAACACACCCGTCGAACCTGAACCAGTTAGCACTGGCGGAGGGATGTCTTCATGTCATTGCCGTACACCCAGGACGAGCGCGCGGCCACGGAGCCGCAGCACCCTTTCGACGGGCGCATGCCCACCGCCCCAGGTGATCTGCGTATCGAGGCGCACGGGATAGCCCCGGTTCCCGAGGACCGTCGCTACGGCGGGCCCGGACGGCTGTTCACCGTGTGGTTCGCCCCCAACCTGACGATGACCGGCGTCTTCACCGGCACCGTCGGTATCGCACTGGGCCTGGACTTCACCACGGCGCTCATTGCCGTCGTGCTCGGCACCCTCGTGGGCGCCGTGCCCACCGCGTATCTGGGTACCTGGGGAAGCCAGACCGGCTCCGGGCAACTTCCGCTGTCACGGCTGGCGTTCGGCCGTGGTGTGGTGCTGCCGGGCACACTCCAGTGGCTGTCGTCGATCGCCTGGGACGCGCTGATCGGCCTGTTCGGCGGGGACGCGCTGGCCCAGCTGTGCGGCTGGCCGTTCTGGCTCGGGGTGCTGGTCATGATGGCCGCCCAGGGTGCCCTCGGCGTCCTGGGGTACGAGGTGATCCACCGGCTCCAGACCGTCATGACCTTCGCCCTCGCGGCCGCCTTCGCGGTCCTGTCCACGAAGCTGCTGGACGGTGTCCGTCCCGTCGCCACCGGCACCGTGCACGGCGCGGACCGGGCGGGGGCGTTCGTCCTGACGTGCACCATCGCCCTGAGCCTGGCGCTGTCCTGGGCCCCGTACGCCAGCGACTTCAGCCGCTATCTGCCGCGCACCGCGTCCCGGCCGCGCATGTTCTGGTGCACGCTGCTCGGGGTCAGCACCTCCTTCGTGGCCGTCCAGGCCCTCGGTCTGTGGGGCGCGTCCGTCTTCACCGACCAGACGGCGCGCGGCATCGACACCCTGCTGGGCGGGGGCGCGCTCGGAGCGTTCGGGCTGCTCGCCGTGGCGCTGGCCGCGCTGTGCAGCAATGCCATGAACGACTACAGCGGATCGCTGGCGCTGCAGACCATGGGCGTCCGCCTGCCTCGCCCCGTCGCCGCGGCACTCGCCGCAGCGCTCGGCTTCCCGCTCGTGCTGTGGATGCACGCGGCCGACACCACGACACGCTTCCAGAACGTGCTTCTTCTCGTCGGCTACTGGATCCCCGGGTTCGTGGCGATCGTCGCCGTGGACTGGCTCGTCCGGGCGAGGGACCGCGGCCACTCCCCCATCGACCTGGCCGCCGAGAGCATCCACCGACAGCCGTGGTGGCCGGCGCTCACCGCCTTCGCCGTAGCCTTCGCGGCGGCGGTGCCGTTCATGAGCACCAGCCTGTACGTGGGCCCGGTCGCCGAGGCGCTGCACGGGGCGGACGTCGCCTACGGGGTGGCGTTCCTCGTGGCTCTGACGGTGTACACCCCGCTGCGACTGCGCCACCGTGGCTGACGGCCGGAAGGTGATCGCCGCAGCTGCCGTCAGGTCGACGACGTTCTTGCGGCTGGGTCGCCGCGAGCGCGGCCACGCGTACACCTTCGGCTCGACTTCCACCTTCGTGAAGAACGGCATCGGCTCCAACACATGGGTCAACTGCTCCTGGCCGGGCCGCCACCCGGCCAGGAGCGGTCCCTCAGACCTTCTCGGACTTCCGCAGCGCCTGCCACGTCGTCCGCCCCACGATCCCGTTCGCATCCAGTCCCGCCCGCTTCTGGAAGGTGACGACGGCCCCGTGGGTCAGGGGGCCGAAGTCGCCGTCCACCTCGCCGACTTCGGTGATGTCGTGCAGGTACCTCAGCAGGCACTGGAGCTCGCGTACCTGGCTGCCGCCGTCGCCCTTCCTGACGGTGAAGTCCCACGTGCCGCTCCAGCCCGCCGTGTAGCCGCGGCCGTGGGTGTCGTCCTCGTACACGGCGGGCTTCTCACACGTGGGTGGAACCGCGGACGCCGGGGGCGAGTCCCGCAGGGTGTACGTCATCGTCGTCGCCGTGCCCAGCGCGACCACCACCAGCGCCGCGCCCAGGGCCGGCCGAACCCACCGCCGGGGGCGCAGTCGCGGCAGCCGGGCCGAACGGGCGGCACCGGCCGCCTGTTCCACCTGTCGCAGCAGGGCCTCGGTGCCGATGCGTTCGGCGTGGGTGCGGGCGAGGCAGTCGGTGATGATATGCCGCCAGCCGTCCGGGAGTTCGGGGGACAGTCGCAGTTCCTCGGTGCCGCGCGCGTAGCGCGTGGCCGCGTCACAGCGAGCCTCCGTCGTGCTTCCGGGCAGCGGAAAGGTACCGGTCAGGACGGTGTGGGCGAGGACACCGAAGGCCCAGACGTCGGCGGAGGGCCGGATCTGCGTGCCCCGCTCGTCGACCTCCGGCCAGAGGAGCTCGGGCGGTGTGTAGTCCGGGGTCGCGAAGGCGGGCGCGTAGGCGTGGGTGCCCTCCAGCTCGGCGGCCATGTTGAAGTCGGCGAGCCGCACCGAACCGCCCTTGAGCAACAGCACGTTGGCGGGTTTGAGGTCCCCGTGCACCCAGCCCGCATGGTGCAGCTGGTGCAGGCCCTCGCAGATCTGGGCGAGCAGCCCGGGACCCGCCTTCGGCTTCGGCTCGTGTTCCAGTGCGGCGCCCAGAGAGCCCTCGGCGCGTTCGAGTACGAGGACCGTGGCGCCGTCGAGGTCCGGGTGGCTGGGGTCGTCGATCGTCAGGGTGTCGTACATCCGGATCAGGCGGGGTGCGTGCAGCTTGCCCAGCAACTCCACTTCCCGCTCGGCCAGTTTGCGCAGATGGTGCAGCTGGCGTGGGGTGCGGGTGCCCGTGGGCATGAACTTCAGGGCGGCCTGGCGGGGCAGGCCGGGCTGGTCGTCGCCGACGAGTCTGCCCGCGTGGACGGTGGCGAACGCACCGGAGGCGAGGTGTTCGCGGACCTCCCAGGGTCCGACCCGGTAGCCCTGCGGGACGGGGATGGCGTACGGCTGCCCCGTCATCGGAACACCTCACTCGGGGGTGGGACGAGTACGGCCAGGTCGTCCTCGCGGACCAGGTCGAACCGGAGCGCCAGCGAGACCAGTGACTCCTTCTTCCCGTTGACCCGTTGGCCGGGCTCCGCCGTGTCCGGTCCCGGCCTCAGGCGCAGTTTGACGGTGAGGTAGTCGACGTTCCAGTAGACGGCCGAGCGGTTGACTGTCGGCCAGACCGGCCGCAGGCGGTCCACCAGTTGTTCGACCGCCGGCAGCGGGGCGTGGGGTTCGCCGCGCAGGCGCGGTTCGCACAGGGCGGTCAGGACAGCGAAGTACCGCTTGGTGCGGTCGAGGGTGAACGCGGGTGTTGTCAGGGCTCCGGAGAGGCCGTGGCGGGCGACGCTCCCGAAGGCGTGGCGCGGCGCCCACACGTCGAAGGTGAGCAGGTCGCCCGCGGCGGGCAGGACCACGCGCGAAAACTCGAAGGGGACGGGGGCACCGAGGCGGCCGGGTGCGATCTTGATGTGTTCGCCCGCGCCTTCCGGGTTCTCCACGACGTAGGTCTGGTGCTCGCTGAGATTGCTCAGCAGCCAGAAGTTCCGGTGGGCCGTAAGCTCGCCGGCGATCCGGGGCACCCCCTCATGCACGATGGTGAGGCCGTCGTCCGCCTCTGCTCTGCCGAACGCGAGCCGCTCACCAGCGGCGATCTTGAGTTGCCTGTCCGTGCCGCCGTGCGGCGGTGGTACCACGATGACGCTGTACACGGAGTCGTCCCCCTTCTCCGACGCCATGGGGGCGCACCCCCAGTCCGACGAGGGGCAGAGTAAGGGATGCCTTACCGACTAGGCGAAGCTTTGTGCGCGCAACGGCGAGTCTGTGAAGGGGGGCATGGTGAATCCGCTGCTGTCGGCTGCGGGTCCGCCCCTTCCCCGTCATGGTGACCTGGTCCGGATATGGCCTGCCGGAGTACCAGGATGCGCCGCCGCAGGTCGGAAGTATCGACAACCCCCGCGCCGGGGGCGTACGTGTTTCCTGGTACCTCGTGTCAGAGAGAGGAGCCTGGTGCCTCGGGGAATTCCCGGACGCGGGGCAATCCGGACGCGACGACCCACAGCGCGCTCAGTACGGCGCTCACCGTGCCGATCCACAGGGTTGGCCGCAGGCCGAGCGCGGTGCCCAGCGTGCCGGCCAGCACCGCGCCGATCGGGCGCACTCCGAAGTTGGCTGTCTGAACCACGCCCATCACGCGGGAGCGAAGTGTCTCCGGAATGACGGCGACCAGATAACTGTTGGCCGAGATGTCCAGGACCGCAACCCCGCAGCCGGCGCCGAGCTGCGCGGCAACCAACGCCGCGATCACCAACGGCCCCGGCCCCTGGGCCAGCGGCACCAGCAGCAGGGGCAGGCCGAACCCCAGGAAGCCGGTGACGACGCTCGGGCCGATGCCGATCCGGCGCACCACGCACAGCGCGGCATACGCACCGGCCGGCCCGCCGAGCCCGAACGCGGCGACCACCGCCCCCAAGGCCCCGGCTGTCAGCCCCAGCTCGTCCTCCCGTACAGCACGAACAGCGTCCCCAGGAACGTGTGGCACAGGCTCAGCATGGAGACACCTGCCAGCAGTAGCCCCGGGGTGCGGTTCGCTGTCACCCACCGCAGCCCGGCCGTCAGCCCACCCCCCTCACGCGGTGCGGGCGGCGCCTCCTTCGCCCTGATACGTCCCAGGCACACCGCCGACACCAGATAGGTCATGGCGTCCATCAGCAAGGCGAACGGCGCCGACAGCGCCTGCACCAACGCTCCGCCCGCGCCCGGCCCGGCGACCGCGGCCGCCGACCTGCTCCCCGAGCGCAGCGCGTTGCCGTCCACGTACCTGTCGGCGGCGACCACTGACGCGTACACCTGGTGATTGCAGACCCGGAACTACACGGTCAGTGCCCCGACGACGAACTCCGTCACGTACAGGTGAGCCAGCGTCAGTGACCTGCACGCGTACGCCAGCG
Source organism: Streptomyces sp. NBC_01012 (assembly GCF_045162755.1). Classification (NCBI taxonomy): domain Bacteria; kingdom Bacillati; phylum Actinomycetota; class Actinomycetes; order Kitasatosporales; family Streptomycetaceae; genus Streptomyces; species Streptomyces sp. NBC_01012. The sequence goes on from NZ_CP108688.1 coordinate 652,178, forward strand.
GAACCGAGGCAATCGCGGCAAACCACCCGATGCCCGCGACGATCATCGCCCTGCGCCGATCCGTCCGCCGATCCGCCCAGGCCCCGCCCGGTATCGACAGCAGCAACGAGGGCAGCATTGCCGCCGCTGTGAGCCACCCCATCTCCGTCGCGCCCGCGTCCAGCAACACCACGGCGGCCAGCGGAATCGCCAAGAAGTTGATCTCGTCCCCGACCAGCGAAACACTCTGCGCACTCCAGTGAAGCGGGTTGCGGAACTGCCGCGAACACAGGCAGCGGCAGCCCCGCATTCTCGGCCGGCTGCCAGCGGCCGACCTGGTGACTCAGGGAGGCGAGTCCCTAGGCTGGTCGGCCTCCGGCACGTTCCCACTGGGCCTCGTCCCATTCCACATATTCGATCTGGACGCCGCCTGGCAGCTTGGCAGTCAGGTTCCGGCCAGTGGGAACGGCTTGCGGACCGCGTACGATCTGCGCTCCGGTCCGCTTGAGCAGCGCCCTGCACTCGTCGAGGTCATCGATGATGAGCGTGGCCACTGTCGCTCTGTAAGGCTCCAGTACTCGCTCATCGCCCGCCACCACCAGGACTCGGCCGACGGTGGCCAACTCCAAGCCGTTCGGCATCGTGAAGCGGGTGCTGATCGGCTCACTCGTAACCGTGGTGAGCGGAGCCAGCACCGCATCCAGATCGTCGGCGTAGACGCGGGCGTACGTACGGAAGATGTGCATGATCACCAACAAGGTGTCAAGAGGCGCAGATATTCCCCTAGCCATCGAGACGAGGACGTGAGTCTCCGATGACATCAGAGCGCGTAGCTCTCCCACCCCTCTTAAGTCCCGCCCGACCGACCACGTGGCCGCAGGGGACGGGATCTCACGAGCGTGCGCGTCAGAGTGGGTGACCCGGTTCCGCCGCTACGGTGAACTCGGCCTCCAGGACCGCTCCTCCGCGCCTAGCCACCAACCGACAGCCACCCCGGGTGACCTCGCGGGTGCGCCGTTGGCTCGACCTTGGAGAGATCCCACGCGATCCCGTACCGCAACTGCTCGCCGCCCTGTTCACCGAGCGTCTCGGTCGTGTAGTGACCACCGAGGACCTCGGCTTGACCCGTCCCGCAAGCGTGGGGGCACGCCGCAACAGTGCGGAGCAGCGACACCCCGATGGGCTGCCATAGGCGCCCGAGCGGACCGCCGTGGTGCTCACGGAATTCGCGGGCATGGACCTCATGCTCAATAGCCGCGGCTTCGTAAGCGAGAACGCCTCGCTCCCAGCCGATCGATCGATTCCACTGTCAGGGAACGTCTTGACAAGGACAGTCCCGCCGGATGCCGGGCCGGGAGTGTCAGAGATCTGAGTTCCAGCTCGCCTCGGCCCTCGACTCGCCGCCGAAGCCGCCAACCATGCACGAGCTCGTTGCTACTGAGCATGATCGGGTGGTGTCGGACGGTTTACCAAACAGCGTCAAGGTGGCCTTGGTAGGCCTTGTGCGGTGAGTTATTCGCAGGGCGGCTTGACCGACGTCGAAAGAGCCGCGCGGGAGCGGGTCCGGCGTCAGGCCGCGACTGGCTTCGAGGCGGGCGGGAAGGACCGGAGTTCCCACGCTGCGGATCTCGGAGCGGTCGGTGGAACGTTGGCAACGCCATTGACGCGAGGGCGGCCCTGCATAAGGTGGCCTCCAAGGGGTCACCTGGTCGACCCCGACTATCTGACGCGCAGATGGTTAGGTTGGAGCGCGGCCCGCTGGCCCACGGGTGAAGCAGAAATCCGGCGCCGCCGGGCCGTGGGGACAACGAGGTTCTCCCTTCCCCGCGCCGTGTAGATCGGCTTGTCCCTGCCAGCCCGGCGCAACGAACTTCGCCAGCCAACGAAACGCCGCGACTCAAACGATGCGAGTCTTGACCAGCATGGGCGATGAACCATGCGCGGAGGGCAACGGTGTGGACTGTCCCGGGGCTACCGACCGTCCCTCTCGGAAGGGACCGTCGATAGTCGTCCACAGGCGGTCCCGCTCCTCGCGCGGCAGGTCGCCAACCAACCGAGCGAGCTGCTCGAGATCCCTCTCGCTACTCCGTCACCGCTCTCCCGCGAGGTCGACTTCTTCCCGGTGTACCGGTGCCGGATCCGCCGTCTCCGGACGACGCCACGGGTGCTCGATGGGCGCCGACACCGCGCGCCACCACGCGTCCGTGGGGAGCTCCCCCGCCGGTTCGAACGGTTCCCCCGCACGGGGGAACGCCACTGCCTGGTCGGCCTCCTCAGCCACGTCCTTCAGCCACTCCCCCGGCTCCGACCACGGGTGCGGGGCGAGATTGAAGGTGCCCCAGTGGATGGGCAGCAGCGCGCCGTGGGGCCTGCCGCCCTGGAGGTCCAGATGCGCGCGCAGGCCCTCGGTCGGGGTCATGTGGATGTCGGGCCAGTACTCCGAGTAGGCGCCGACCTGGATCATCGTCACGTCGAAGGGGCCGTGCTCGGCGCCGATGTCCTGGAAGCCGGAGAAATAGCCGGTGTCGCCGCTGTGGTAGACCCGGTGCTCCGGGCCTGCGACGGCCCACGACGCCCAGAGCGTGTGCTGCTGGTTGCGCAGACCCCGGCCGCAGAAGTGCCGGGCGGGGGTGGCGGTCAGGCTGATGTCCGCGATCCGCGTGGTCTCGTTCCAGTCGAGCTCGTGGATACGGTCCAGCGGCACACCCCAGCGCTCCAGGTGCGCGCCGACGCCCAGCGGTACGGCGAAGACCGTGTCCGTCCCGGCCAGGGCCTTGATCGTGGGCAGGTCGAGGTGGTCGTAGTGGTCGTGGGAGATCACGACGGCGTCGACGGTCCCGAGCGTGGCGAGCGGCACCGGTGCGGGATGCAGTCGCTTGGGCCCCGCGAAGGCGAACGGCGAGCAGCGCTCGCCCCAGACCGGGTCGAACAGCACCCGGCGGCCGTCGATCTCGACGAGCACGCTGGAGTGGCCCAGCCAGGTCACCCGCAGGCCGGACACCGGCGGCGCGGCGAGGTCGGCCAGAGTCGTGGCGTGGACGGGCACGGTGCCGAGCGGGGACCGGCGGGCCCGCTGCTCCTTCTGGAAGTACACCTTGGCGAACTCGAGCATGGAGCCGGACGGCCTGGTCCGCGCGCCCTCCGGGTTCTGGAACACTCCGTCGGCGAAGTTGGGCGAGCGGCGGATCCGCTCCATCCGGGTCCCCGACGGGTCCGCCCCGAAGGCGTCGGGGCGCAGCGAGCGGAGTCTGGTACGAAGCGAAGGCTGGTTGTCGGCGCCGGTCACTACATCTCCTGAGGGAGTCGGTGTCGTCTCATTATGGTCGGCAGGCAGGACAGAGCGAGGGCTCGGCGGTGAACGGAGCATCATCGCGCCGTCCGCCGGACCGTCTCCCCGGGAGGGCCACGTCAGGCACGCGGCTGGCCGTAGACGTGCTCGATCCGCAGGGTCAGGACGACTCTGCGGTCCTGGACCATCACCCTGCGGTAGTCGTCCCAGTCAGGGTGTTCTCCCCGGACGTCCCGGTAGAGCGTGACCAGCTGCTCCACGGTCGCGTCCTGGGGGTCGGCCGCGGGCGGGGTCAGCTCGGCTGTGGCATCGGCGACGGTCCACGCCCACCGGTCGTCGCTGGTCACGTGGTAGCTCGCCCGCGGGTCCCTGCGGAGGTTACGGGTCTTCGCCCTGTCCTCCGTGATGGAGACCCGGATGACGCCTTCGTCGGGGTAGTAGGCGTGGTTCACGTTGGACAGCTGGGGCCTGCCGTCACGCTTCAGGGTGACCAGCACCCCGCCGTCGTGCTCCCCGAGCAGTCGGAGCAGTGCCTCGCGCACAGGTTCTGTCATGCCGACTCCAACGTCCGGGCCCTCCGTAGGATTCCTCATCCGGGACAGCGCTTAGGGTGACCGGATGGTGAGAGTACGGCTGAGTGTGGCGGAGCGGCGTGAGGAGCTCCTGCGTGCCACTGTCGAGCAGATCGAGGTCCGGGGTGTGTCCTCGGTCCGTATTGCCGATGTGGCGGCCGTTCTCGGGGTGAGCAACGCGCTGGTGCTCTACCACTTCTCGTCCAAGGAGAAGTTGGTGGGCGCCGCGTTCGCATACGCGGCGGAGGCCGATCTCGCCCATCTGCGCATGCTGCTGACCCGGCGCACCAGTGCGCTCAGGCGGCTCCGCGCCGCCGTGCGCTGGTACGCGCCGACCGGGCAGGCCAAGGGCTGGCGGCTGTGGATCGAGGGCTGGGCCTCCTCCCTGCGTGATCCGGTGCTGCGCGAGGTGGCCGGAGATCTCGACCAGCAGTGGAAGGCGGAGCTGGCCGAGGTGATCGAGGAGGGGGCCGCGGCGGGAGAGTTCCACTGCGACGATCCGATGTCCGTGGCCTGGCGGCTGACGGCCCTCCTGGACGGGCTGGCCGTCCAGATGACGTCGTACGCGGGTCCGCTCTCCCCCGCCACCATGCTGCGGTGGACCGAGGAGGCGCTCGCCCGCGAACTCGGCATCGACCACGCGGTCCTGACCGCCTGAGCCTCGGCTGCGGCTGCCAGGGCTGCGGTGCGGCTGCCGTCGCGACCGTCCCGTCAGGTCTGGCGCACCGGTGCGTAAGCCTCTCCCTGGAGCCCGAAGGTCCAGGCGACGCCCTCCTTCGCCGTCCGGGTCCTGGGTGGTACCCGAAGCCAGTAGGTGCGGTGTGTGCCGTCCGGCTCGGGGGTGGAGTTGACGACTTCGACCATCACGACGTCCTCGTCCCCCTCCATCGCGATGCGCCAGAGGATGCCGGTCTCGTCACGGTGCACCGGCTGCGCGCCGGACTCCGAGAGGTAGCGGTCGTAGCCGTAGAACTCCAGCATCACGCGGCGCAGCTCCGCGTTCTCCTCGGCGCGTATCCGCTCCGGGGTCAGGCTTGCCAGACTGTCGAGGAATTCGACCGGCACGGGCATTCCACGCCAGGCGTACAGGGCGAAGCCGTCCGGGTAGGCCAGGGCGGGGCCATCACCGCGGTCCAGCCGTCCCGCCTCGTCCCGGTGGAGCTCCTCGGGACGCTCGCTGATCACCACAGCGTGCTCGTAGGGCCACCACCAGCCGGTGTTCCTGGCGACCTCGGCCAGTCCGGTCAGCCGGTCGCCACGGCCGTCGAAAGCCGAGAGCCAGGCGGCGTCGTGCTGGCCGAGGACCGCGTCGAGCAGCATCAGACGGACGGCGGACTCCTCCTCGGGCGTGGCGGCGAGCTCGGCGACGACTCCTGTCCTTATCCGCTCGGCCAGCGCGGCCGTGGTCTCCCACAGCTGGGCGCCGGTGGCGGACCACAGCGCGGACCAGCCGGCCGGGCCCAACTCGTCGTACATCCGGCGTCGTTCCTCCGCCCAGGGGCGGGTGCGGATGTCCTCGCGCACCGAGCGTCCCGCGCCGGACAGCTTCTCCACCACCGCGACGGCCGCTCTCGGCGAGTCCGCCCAGATGATGCGCTCCGGCTCCGCGAGCCCCGCGCCGCGGTAGGCGAGCCGCACCCCGTCCTCGGCCGCGCCACGGTCGGCCCTGCCGGTCGCCGCCGCCACGGCCCGCCACGCGTTCACGTACTGCATCGGAATTCCCCGTCCCCTGTTTCCTGTGTTCCCGTGCTTCTGTGTTTCTGCTGTTCCTGACCGCACCTCACCGGACAACCGCGCGCCGGGAACGGTCAGTCGGCGACGACGCGGACCGCGCCCGGGGCGTACTCACGCTGACGCACGACGCGGAACCAGCCCGTCGGCAGCGCTATCGCGGCGTGCTCCTCATGCACCACGCGTCCGCCCTCGGGGAGATGGAGCAGCATCGGGCCGAACGGCCCCGCCTCCCGCATCAGCCGGCCAGGTCCCTGCACCGCGTGCGCGTGGCCGGTGACCTCTCCGAGCGCCAGGACCAGCCGCCCCCGCCCGTCGCGCCGTTCGCCCGGTGCGTCCAGGAAGTGCGCGGGCACCTCGGACTCCTCGATCGCCACCATCAACACGTCACCCTGCCGGTACACAGACGTCTCCCCTCCGCTCCGGCACCCGCTGTGCCGGTCACAGGTAAAACGCTACGAGGAGGGTCTGACATCGGGCCCTGACCACCGGATGGCCAGGGCCCGGCCGTCCCGTTGTCAGTGGCGCTTGATAGACCTTGCGAACATCAGTCGTCCCCAGTATCAGGAGATCGGTGCCATGTCCGAAGCGGACCGTCTGCACGAGTTGCTCGGCCTTCCCGCCGTCGATTTCCGGCGCGAGACCGAGGGGACACCCCGCCCCGCGGCCGGCGACGTGGCCTGGCGCGTCAGCGTCGACCCGTTCGGCGACGACGAGGAGGTCACCTGGGAGGAGGAGTTCGGCGCCTTCCTCGACGCCGTCGATCCTTCAGAGGTCAAGGCCCTGATCATCGGGCAGTGGGGCGAGTCGTACGAGGAGAATTCCACCTACCCCATAGGTCTCGTCACGGACGCGGCCGACCGGCTGACCTCGCTCAAGGCCGTGTTCGTCGGGGATCTGACGGCCGAGGAGGCCGAGATCTCCTGGATCGAGCAGTCCGATGTCACGGTTCTGCTCACCGCCTTCCCCGCCCTCACCCATCTCGGGGTGCGCGGCGGCACGGATCTGGTGTTCTCGCCCGTCAAGCACGGGGCCCTGCGTGAGCTCACCTTCGAGACCGGTGGCCTGCCCGCCCAGGCGCTGCGCGGAGTCCTGGACAGCGAGTTGCCCGCCCTGGAGCACCTGGACCTCTGGCTCGGTGTCTCCGCCTACGGGGGCGATGCGACCGTCCCGGACCTGGCACCGCTGCTCGCCGGTGGCCGTTTCCCCCTGCTGCGCCATCTGGGCCTGCGCAACAGCGAGTTGCAGAGCGAGATCGCCGCCGCGCTCGCTTCGGCGCCGGTCGTCGCGCAGCTCCGCACGCTCGATCTGTCCAACGGCACGCTGGGGGACGAGGGCGCGGCGGCACTGCTCGACGGCCAGCCGCTCACCCATCTCACCTCCCTCGACCTGCACCACCACTTCCTGACCGAGCCGATGGAGCGCCGCGTCAAGGAGGCCTTGGAGCCGCACGGGGTGTCGGTCGATCTGTCGGGGCGCTCCGAGCCGTGGGACAACCTCGGTCCCGAGGGCCGCTACACCGCGGTCGCAGAGTGAGGACGGTGACCCCGAGTACGACGAGGCAGGCTGTGCCGCCGTCCACGAGCAGCGGGGCGCCACGCCTCGCGGTCGTCGGAATTCCCGCCGGCCGAAGGGTCGCCCTCTTCCAGGACGCCGTGCGCGCCGCCGGCCTGCCCGCCGCGCGCACGGTGTCCTGGCCGGACGTACTGCGGGGCGATGCGGCTTTCGTTCCGGGGGAGACCGTGCGCATCGATTCGCCCGGCGAGGACGCCGAGGTGGACCGGCTGCTGCGCGGGGGCACCGATCCGACCAGGGTCGAGGGTTCGGCCCGCTGGTACGCGCGCTTCACGTCGGCCGTGCGGGAGGTGGCTCGGGCGGCCACAGCCGCGGGTTCGGTGCTGCTGGACGACCCCGAGGACATCGCGGTGCTGTTCGACAAGCGGCTCTGTCACGGCGTCCTCGACGCCGCCGGGGTGCCCGTGCCGTACTCCCCCACCTCGGGGCCTGACGCCGGCCCCGTGCGGGGGTGGGCCGATGTGCGCCGGCTGCTGACGGACCACCGGATGCCGAGGGTGTTCGTGAAGCCCGCGCACGGCTCCTCCGCCTCCGGGGTGATGGCTCTGGAGACGGCGGGCCCCGGGAGGATCCGGGCGACCACCTCCGTGGAGCAGGACGAGGAGGGCCGGCTGTTCAACTCCCTGCGGGTGCGCCACCGCACGACGGAGCGTGAGGTCGCGGCCCTCGTCGACGCTCTGGCCCCCGACGGGCTGCACATCGAGCGCTGGGTGCCCAAGGCGACCCAGCGGCGGCGGGCCGCCGACCTCAGGGTCGTGGTGGTCGCCGGACGGGCTACCCACGCGGTCGTACGGACCAGCCGCTCCCCCATGACCAATCTCCACCTGGGCGGCGCACGCGGTGATCTGCACGCGGTGCGGGCCGCCATCGAGGCGGCGGGCGGCAGTTGGGACGCCGCCCTGGCCCTGTGCGAGCGGGCGGCGGCCTGCTTCCCGGACACGCTGTGCGTGGGCGTCGATCTGCTGCCGACGACCGGGTGGCGCCACTTCTCCGTCGGCGAGGTGAATGCCTTCGGAGATCTCCTGCCGCGCCTGACCGGCCTGCCGGGCAGCGGCGCGGAGGGCCTCGACACCTACGGGGCGCAGATCGCCGCCGTGGCGGGCACCGCCCCGGATGCCGTGCCGGACACCGCTCCGGCGAGCAACGACCGAGCAAGGAACGACCGTGTCACCGATGTCCCCTGATTCCACCCACCGCGGCGCGCCGACCGCGAACCCCGACATGAACGCGATCGTGGGCAGCCACGATCTCCTGCTCGTCACCCTGGACACCCTGCGCTTCGACGTGGCGCAGGAGCTGGCCGCGGCCGGGCGCATCCCGAATCTCGTGCGGCAGCTGCCCGGCGGCGTCTGGGAGAAGAGGCATGCGCCGGGCAGCTTCACCTACGCCTCCCATCAGGCGATCTTCGCGGGCTTCCTGCCGACGCCCGCCGCGCCGGGCCCTCACCCACGGCTGTTCGCCGCCCGTTTCGCGGGCAGTGAGTCGACCTCGGACGGCACCTTCGTCCATGAGACCCCCGACGTCCTGTCCGGCCTGGCAGCCGTGGGCTATCGCACGGTGTGCGTCGGCGGTGTGGGGTTCTTCAACCGCCGCCCGCCGCTCGGCTCGGTGCTGCCCGGCATGTTCCAGGAGAGCCACTGGGAGCCCGAGTTCGGTGTCGCATCCCCGACGTCGTTCGAGTCACAGGTCGAGCGCGCCGAGCAGGTCGTCGCCGAACTCCCCGCAGACCAGCGGCTGTTCCTCTTCGTCAATGTGTCGGCGCTGCACCAGCCCAACTGGTTCCACCTGTCGGGTGCCACGGCGGACGCGGGTGACTCCAGGGCCACACACGCCGCGGCCCTGGAGTATGTGGACCAGCACATCGGGCGGCTCTTCGCTGCGGCGAGCAGCCGTCGCCGATGTTTCGCGATCGTCTGCTCCGATCACGGCACGGCGTACGGCGACGACGGCTACACCGGCCACCGGATCGGTCACGAGGCCGTCTGGACGGTGCCCTATGCCCACTTCTTCCTCGAACCGGAGGTGATCCGATGACCGGCACAAGGCACGGCACCGGTCCGTACCGCAGCTACGTCTACGCCTACCCGCACAAGACGGCCTACCGTCCGCTCGAAGGCCACCCCGGCGGACGGCCGTCGCTGCGTGAGCTCTGGGCGGCGGAGCGCAAGGACGCGCTCTCCCTCTACCTCCACATACCTTTCTGCGAGGTCCGCTGCGGCTTCTGCAATCTGTTCACCCGGATCGGTGCGCCGGAGGAGCTGACGACGCGTTACCTCGACGCGCTCGACCGGCAGGCCACCGCCGTCCGGGACGCGCTGGGGGACGAGGAGCGGGTGCGTTTCGCCGCTGCCGCGTTCGGTGGCGGCACCCCCACCTTCCTCACTGCGGGCGAGCTGGAGCGCCTCTGCGACATCGCGGAGAAGCGGATGGGCGCCGATCTGAGGGCGGTGCCCCTCTCGGTCGAGACCTCGCCCTCGACGGCGACCGCGGACCGGCTGGCCGTCCTGGCCGACCGGGGCGCCACCCGGATCAGCATCGGTGTGCAGAGCTTCGTCGACGCCGAGGCGCGGGCTGCGGTCCGGCCGCAGCACCGCTCCGAGGTGGAGGCCGCCCTCGCCCGGATACGCGACGCCCGTGTCCCGGTCCTCAACATCGACCTGATCTACGGCATCGACGGCCAGACGGAGGCGAGCTGGCGCACCTCGCTGGACGCGGCCCTGGCCTGGCGCCCGGAGGAGCTGTACCTCTATCCGCTGTACGTGCGCCCGCTGACCGGTCTCGGACGCCTGGCCGACGGGGCCGAGCCACCGCAAGGACCGGACACCGCCTGGGACGAACAGCGGCTGGGGCTCTACCGCGCGGGCCGCGACCATCTGCTGGCCCACGGCTACGAGCAGGTGTCGATGCGGATGTTCCGCCGCGCGGACGCACCGCAGGCGGGCCCCGAGGACTACGCCTGCCAGACCGACGGCATGATCGGGCTCGGCTGCGGGGCCCGCTCCTACACCTCGTCCCTGCACTACTCCTTCGACTACGCGGTAGAGACGCGGGAGGTCCGGGGCATCATCGACGGCTTCACCGCCACCGAGGACTTCTCCCGGGCGGAGGTCGGCAGGTACGTCGACGAGGACGAGGCGCGCCGACGCCACCTCCTGCAGTCGCTGCTCCAGGCCGAGGGCATGCGGCCCGCCGGGTACCGCGAGCGCTTCGGCACCGATCCGTACGAGGACTTCCCCGCGGAGCTGGAGCTGTTCGCCGCGCGCGGCTGGCTGGACGAGGCCGCGGGCCCCTCCCTGCTGCGTCTCTCCCCCGAGGGCCTGGCCCATTCCGACGCGCTGGGCCCCGAGCTGTTCTCCCCTGCCGTGCGGGCCGCGATGGCCGCGTACGAGGCGAAGTGAGCGGAGCGATGGGCATGGACCTGACGATCCTCTACCGGGGCCCGCTGGCCTCCTGCGACTACGACTGCCCCTACTGCCCTTTCGCCAAGCAGCGGGACAGCGTGGAGCAGCTCCGGTCCGATCGTGCGGCGCTGGAGCGGTTCACCGCGTGGGCCGCCGGGCAGACGGAGGACCGGCTGAATGTGCTGTTCACCCCGTGGGGCGAGGGCCTGGTGCGGTCCTGGTACCGGAAGGCGCTCGTCGAGCTGTCGCAGCTGGAGCACATCGGCCGGGTCGCGATCCAGACCAACCTCAGCGGCCGTACCGGCTGGCTGGCCGGGGCGGACCGCGACAAGGTGGCTCTGTGGTGCACGTACCACCCGGGCCAGACGCCGTACGAGCGTTTTCTCGGGCGGTGCCGGGAGCTGACGGCCCTCGGGGTGCGTCACAGCGTCGGGATCGTCGGCCTCGACGAGCATCTGGAGGAGGCCCGCCGGCTCCGCTCCGCGCTGCCGCCCGAGGTGTACCTCTGGGTCAACGCGGCCGAGGGCCACACCTACACGGACGAGCAGGCGGAGCGCTGGACCGCTCTGGACCCGCTGTTCGCCTACAGCAGGCATCCGCACCGCTCGGCCGGGCTGCCGTGCAGGACCGGCGAGTCCGTCGTGTCGGTGGACGGTGACGGGACGGTGCGCCGCTGCCACTTCGTCCCTGCCGAGCTGGGCAATCTCTACGACGGCAGCTACCGGAGCTCGCTCGGTCCGCGCGGCTGCCCGCTCGATGTGTGCGACTGCCACATCGGCTATGTGCACCTGGAGACACTGCCGTTGTACGACGTCTTCGCGGGCGGCGTGCTGGAGCGGATACCGGCCCGTCCGACGGCGCCCCCCGTCCCGGACGGGTTCGTGTCCCCTGGCCCGTCCCGGCGTCCGCTCCCCCTGGTCGGCCGCTGACCGGAGTCCGGCGGGCCTGCCAGGGGCGCCGCGCGGGCGTCAGAGCGGCAGCAGGTCGGGGCGCTTTGCCTCGACGTGGTCCCCCGAGGACTCCCCGCGCAGCCTGCGGCCGATCCACGGGACGAGGTACTCACGCGCCCAGTTGATGTCGTCCCGCCGGACCTCGAGCGCTCCACGCTGCGCCTGCGGGGGCCACACCTGGTCGGGGTCGGCCGGCACCTCGATGCCGAGCACCTGGGCGGCGCGCAGCGCGACGCGCGTATGACCCTCCGCCGAGAGGTGCAGCCGGTCGTTGTCCCAGGCCCGCCTGTCCTGCACGGACCGCAGCGACCACAGGTCGAGGACCGGGCAGTCGTAGCGGTCGGCGATGGACCTGACATGTGCGGTGTACGTCGCGATCTTGCCCCGCAGGTGCTTGAGCACGGGGACGCCACGGGTGTCGAAGCCCGTGGTGACCATGACGGTGCCGACGGCCTGTGTCAGATCGGCGACCGCGCGCTCGAAGCGCTCCGCCACATCGTCCGGGTCGGAACCCGGACGGAGGATGTCGTTTCCACCCGCACAGAAGCTCACCAGGTCGGGGGCGAGTTCCTTGGCGCGGGGTACCTGCTCCTCGACTATCTGGTCGAGGAGGCGTCCGCGTACGGCGAGATTGGCGTACCGGAAATTCCCGTGCGTGTCGTCCTCGGGGCCGCCCGCCGCATCAGGGGCCGGGAGCTGGTCCGCGAGGAGCACCGCGAATCGGTCCGCCCAGCCGACGAGCGTTCCATCGGGGCCGGGGTCACCGACGCCCTCGGTGAAGCTGTCGCCAATCGCTGCGTACGACCCGATGATGCCTCGTTGTTTGTTTCTCGAATCGTCTGCCACAAGCGCTTATCCTGCACCTTCTAATGTGACCTACGCGACCGTAATGAGGGGTTGACGGGTGGTGAGAAAGACCACCTGGTCAGTTTTTGGTAAAGCAGGAATAAGGAGCGGGGCGGTGCGCCGTAGCGCACCGCCCCGCTCCTTCGCCCTCGGGGGTGCCTCAGATGGAGACGCCGTGCGAACGCAGGTAGGCGATCGGGTCGACGTCCGAGCCGTAGCTCGGGCCGGTCCTGACCTCGAAGTGGAGGTGCGGGCCGGTGGAGTTGCCGGTGGTGCCGGAGAGGCCGATCTGCTGTCCGCCGGTGACGGTCTGGCCGGCCGAGACCTCGAGCGAGGACAGGTGCGCGTACTGGGAGTACATGCCGTCCTCGTGCTGGATGACGATCTCGTTGCCGTACGAACCGCTCCAGCCCGCGGAGACCACGGTGCCCTGGCCTATGGCCCGGACGCTGGTGCCGGAGGCCGCCTGGAAGTCGGAACCGGTGTGGTAGCCGCTGGACCAGCTGGCGCCCGATGCGCGGTACTGGGTGGTGACGTTGGGGTTCTCGACCGGGGCGCTCCAGCCGGAGCTGTCGCTCTCCGACGCACCGGAGTCGGCGGTCTTCGCGGCCGTGTCCTCAGCCGGAGCAGCCGTCTCCTTCGCCGGAGCAGCCGTCTTCTCGGCCGGGGCGGCCTTCTTCGCCGCCGACGGGGCGGACGTGGAGGGCGCGGTCTGCGCGGAGCCGGAGGCCTTGGCGCCGAGGGTCAGCTTCATGCCCGGCAGGATCAGGCTCGGGTTCTCGCCGACGACGTCACGGTTGTCCTGGTACAGCTTCTGCCAGCCGCCCTTGATCTTCTTCTCGGACGCGATCTTCGCCAGGTAGTCGCCGGAGACCACGGAGTAGGTCTTCGACGCGCTCTTCGCCGCCGGGGCGGGAGTGCTCTGGGCAGCGGACTTCGCGGCCGGCGCGGACTGCTCGGCCGCGTGGGCGCCGGTGGCGCCGATCAGCGGAAGGGCGAGAACGGCGCCACCGGTTCCCGCGGCAAGGACGCCTCGGGAGATCGGGCCGGTCTTCGTACGACGGTGCTTGCCTTTTGCGGGCATGGGGGGTTTCCTCTCCGGCGCCTGCGAGGTGAGCTGTCGGGTTCGGACTGGAGATGCCCGGCCGCATGGTGCGCGACTTGACCCCGAGCCGTACCGGATCTCTCCGGCAGGCGACTTACCTGGTTCCCCCGCTCCTGCCACACGTGAGTCGGTGCGGATTCCGGGCGGCGGCAGGATTAGGCGTTCCGTCCGGATTGACCGTGACCGTAAGCGAGCCGGGTTGCCGTGAACAAGCGTCGGATCGCGAACCGGAATCCGCGCTTCATTCCCGTCGCGGAATTCCCGTCACACTCCGTGGATTACGGATCTTGGCTTTCCGCACGGCGTCCGGAATACCCTTCGGCATCTCCACCACGCACCGTCACGGATATGATCCCACTCACTCACCGTCCCCCATCTCCCGTACAAGCGGGGCATGTTCCACTAAATACATCAATACGGACATCGCGCGATCATCGCCCCTCGGGAGGCCGAGGTCACCACGACCGAGACGGTTGCCCGATGCACCCATGTCGTATCGTCGCGGGCGTGCCCCGTCGGCGAGCGGCGCCGACGCCCGACACCCCAGGAGCCCTTGTGACGCAGCTGCCAGAGGTCCCGCCGACCGGTCCCGAGCCGACGGACGTCGAGCTCACCGGTGTCCGTAACTTCCGCGACGTCGGCGGGCTGCCGACCGTCGACGGCAGCACCGTGCGATACGGGCGCCTCTACCGCAGCGGTCACCTCGCCCACGCCACCGAGACCGACACCGCCTTCCTCGCCGGGCTCGGACTGCACACGGTCTTCGACTTCCGTAACGCCGCCGACCACAAGCTCGACGGTCTCGACGTGGAGCTGCCAGGCGTCCGGAATGTCAGCATTCCGCTCTCCGACCCCGCGGACGGCGCGGAGTTCTGGCGACTGGTGCGCGACGGCGACCTCCAGCAGCTGCGCTCGATCCTGGCGGACGGCAAGGGAGCGGAGAGGATGATCAACTCCTACCGCTCGATCATCAAGGACCGGACCGCCGAACACAGCCGCGTGCTCCACGCGCTGGCCGAGGACAGTGTGCCGGCGCTGATGCACTGCGCGGCGGGCAAGGACCGCGCGGGCCTCTCCATCGCGGTCACGCTGCTCGCTGTCGGCGTCGAGAAGGAAGCCGTCGAGGCCGACTACCTCAAGTCGAACGACGCGCACCGCCGCTACAAGGTCCGCCGCAGCGACTCCTCCCCTGCGGGCATGTCCGACGAGGTGATGGAACTGCTCAGCCCCCTCTTCGGCGCCCACGCGGACTACCTGGCCGCTGCGTTCGACACGATCGAAGAGACCTGGGGCGGAACCGACCGCTACCTCACCGAGGGCCTGAAGATCAGCACCGACACCCGCGCGAAGCTGCGCGAGCGGCTCGTCGAGGGCGCCTGAGGCCGGGGCCGGCCGGAGTCAGCCCTTGCCGGCCACGTTGAACAGGAGATAGAGGAAGCCCGCGATGACGTGCCCGGCGACCAGGTAGGCGATGAGCCGGATCACGACACCGCGGGGCATCCGCCGCTCCTGGGTGTCCGAGCTCTTCGGCCGGCGCGGGCTGAGCGGGTCGTAGTACTCCGAATCGGACATGGCGAGTCCTCTCTGCCGGCTGTTCGGGCCGGGATGACAAAGGGTGCGCACGGACGGTACGCACGGACGGTGCGGGCGGTCGGGGCGTACGGACGGTGCGGTCGGGGCGGGGTCGGGGCGTACAGGCCGCTCAGAGCCGGTGGATCCCGCTCCCCAGACACAGCTCGGCCGCCGGGCTCTGCAGCAGCGTGTGGACGAAGAGCAGACGTACGCCGTCGGCGTCGAGTGCTGCGATCCGGTGCGGGGTGAGCGAGTCGAAGTGGACGCTGTCGCCCGGATCGAGATCGTGCACGGTCTCCCCGAGCACCACCCGCAGCCTGCCGTCCAGGACGTACAGCCACTCCTCCCCCGGGTGGACGCGCACGAGGTCGCCCTCGGTGCCGTACGGGACCCGGACGTGAAGGGCCTGCATGGCGCGGCCGCGTCCGCCCGCCTGCCGGTACTGCCAGCCGCCGGGCTCGGTGCCGCGCCTGCTTCCTTCGGCCGGACCGCCGCGGACGATCGCGTCACGTTCGGGTGGGATCTCGCCCAGGAGCTCGGAGACGGTCGTACCGTAGACCCGGGCGAGACCGAGCAGCATCGGCAGCGAAGGCTGTCTACGGCCCGTTTCGAGCCGGGAGAGGTGGGCCGGCGAGAGCCCCGCACGGCCGGCCGCGCCCTCCAGGGTGAGGCCGCGGTTACGCCGCAGGTCGCGCAGGCGTGGCGCGATCCCCGGAAGGTCGTCGGCCACCCCTCCGTCAGGAGGATTCATGCCTTCCATTGGGCCAGGATCTTTCCCCTGAGGCAAATAACTTGCCTCAGGGGCAAAAAACGAAGCGCCGACCCGGGCGGACCCTCAGCGGTTGGCGACGGCCTGTTTCACCAGGGTCCTGCCGAAGTCCCACATCAGCCCGCCTCCGCTGTGCGCGTCGTCCATGACGGCGGTGAAGGCCGTGACGAAGCGGTCGACCTCGGGCTCGCCGATGATCAGCGGCGGAATCAGCTTGATCACCTCCAGGTGATCACCGGAGACCTGGGTGAGGATCCGGTGCTTCTGCAACAGCGGCACCACCACCATCTGTGCGAAGAGACCCTTGCGGGCCGCCTGCAGCATCGTCCAGCGGCTGCGGAGCTTCAGGGAGGACGGCCGGCCGAACTCGATGCCGATCATCAGTCCCCGGCCCCGCACCTCGTGCAGCAGCTCGTAGCGGTCGACGAGGGCGGCGAGCCGCTCGCGCAGCAGATCACCGGTGCGGCGGGCGTTCGCGACGATCTGATCCTGCTCCATCACCGTGAGGACGGCGAGCCCGGCCGCCATGGCCTGGGCGTTGGACCCGAAGCTCGCGGAGTGGACCAGGACCCGGTCCATCGAGGAGTAGACGCGCCTGAAGATCCGTTCCGTGCCGAGCGTCGCGCTGACGGGGACGTACCCGCCGGAGAGCGCCTTGGCGACACAGAGCAGATCGGGTTCGACGCCTTCCTCGTGCTGGTAGGCGTAGAAGTCACCGGTCCTGCCGAGCCCGGTCTGCACCTCGTCCACGATCAGCAGGGCCTTGTGCTGGTGCAGCAGCTCCTGGGCCTCTTTGAGGAAGCCGGGCGGTGTGGCGTGGACGCCCTTGCCCTGGATCGGCTCGACGACGAGGCCGGCCACGTCGCCGCGCTTCAGCTCACGGTGCAGCGCGTCGAGGTCGCCGAGCCGGATGGCCGTGTCGGGCAGCAGGGGCGCGAACCCGTCGCGGAAGCCCTTCTCGCCGTTGACGGAGAGCGAGCCGGTCGTCAGTCCGTGGAAGGCGTGCTCGCAGTAGAGGATCCGCGGCTTGCCGGTGGCGTACCGGGCGAACTTCAGCGCGGTCTCGACCGCCTCGGTACCGCTGTTGCCGAAGAACACCCGGTCCAGGTGAGGGCTGTGCGCCAGCAGCTTCTCGGCGAGCAGCCCGGGCAGCGGCTGGCAGTCGAAGCGGGTGAGGTCGGCGAGCGAGGCGTCCAGCACGTCGTGCAGCGCCTTGCGTACGACGGGGTGGTGCCTGCCGAGGCCCATCACTCCGAAGCCGGCGAGCATGTCGAGGTAGTCGTTGCCCTCGGCGTCCCAGAAGTGCGCGCCCTCGGCCCGCTCGTAGACCTTGTCGAATCCGAGGGTGTGAAGCATCCGCGGCAACTGGTGGTTGAGGTGCCGGGTGTGCAGCTCGTAGCGTTCGGAGCCGCGCTCCGCGAGGAGCCGCGCCAGATCGAAACCCGGCTGTTCGTCCTTCATACCCCGTTCTCCTTCGACATGTTCCGCTCTCCCACGCCCGTGCGGCGGCGCTCCAGCGCCGCACCGACGCGGCCGGCGATCTCCACCGGCGTGAGCCCGATCTCGGCGAGCACCTCACCGCGCCCGGCGTGTGCGAGGAACTGCTCGGGGATGCCGAACGTCCGCAGCGGTACGTCGACATCCGCGTCCCGCAGCGCCTGCCCGACGGCCCAGCCGACGCCGCCCGACCTGCTGTTGTCCTCGACGACCGCCACCAGCTCGTGCTGTGCGGCGAGCGCGGGCAGCTGCTCGTCGACCGGTTTGACCCAGCGCGGGTCGACGACCGTGCAGCGGATTCCCGCCCCGGCGAGCAGGTCGGCGGCCTGCAGACAGACCGGGGCGAGCACCCCGACGGCCACGAGCAGCACCTCGGGGTCCTGGGACCGGTGCAGGACGTCCATCCCGCCGATCCTCCCGACGGCGGCGACCGGCTCCCCCACCGACTCCTTGGGGAACCGGATCACCGTCGGTGCGTCGTCGACGTCGACGGCCTCGCGCAGTTCCTCGCGCAGGCGGTCGGCGTCGCGCGGTGCCGCGATCCGCAGCCCAGGGACGACCTGGAGCAGGGACATGTCCCACATGCCGTTGTGCGAGGGCCCGTCGGGCCCGGTGACACCGGCCCGGTCCAGCACGAAGGTCACCCCCGAGCGGTGCAGGGCGACGTCCATCAGCAGCTGGTCGAACGCCCGGTTGAGGAAGGTGGCGTAGACGGCGACGACCGGATGCAGTCCGCCGGTGGCGAGCCCGGCGGCGGAGACCGTCGCGTGCTGCTCGGCGATCCCGACGTCCCAGATCCGGTCGGGGAACTTCTCCGCGAACCGTGTCAGCCCGACCGGGTGCAGCATCGCCGCGGTGATCGCGACGACGTCCGGGCGCTCGGCTCCGATGTCCGCGATCTCCTCGCCGAACACAGAGGTCCAGGACGGCGCGGCGGGCACGACCAGCGGTTCACAGGTCAGCGGGTCCATCTTGCCGACGGTGTGGAAGCGGTCGGCGTCGTCGGCCAGGGCGGGCGCGAAGCCACGGCCCTTCTCGGTGATGCAGTGCACCAGCACCGGGCCGTGGAAACGCTTGGCCCGGTGCAGTGCGGCCTCGACCGCGGCGGTGTCGTGCCCGTCGACCGGGCCGACGTACTTGAGGCCCAGGTCCTCGAACATGCCCTGCGGGGCGAAGGTGTCCTTGAAGCCCTTCTTCGCGCCGTGGAGCGATCCGTACAGCGGCTGCCCGATGACCGGTGTCTGCTGGAGCACTCCCTTGGCCCAGGACAGGAAGCGCTCGTAGCCGTCGGTCGTGCGGAGGGTGGCGAGGTGGGTGGCGAGCCCCCCGATGGTCGGGGCGTACGAGCGCTCGTTGTCGTTGACCACGATGATCAGCGGACGGTCACGGGCAGCGGCGATGTTGTTGAGCGCCTCCCAGGCCATCCCGCCGGTGAGGGCCCCGTCGCCGATGACCGCCACGACATGACGCCGCCGCTCCAGCACCTCGTCGGACTTGGCGAGGCCGTCGGCCCAGCCGAGCACGGTGGAGGCGTGGGAGTTCTCGATGACGTCGTGCTCGGACTCCTCCCGGGATGGGTAGCCGGAGAGGCCGCCCTTGCTGCGCAGTTTGGAGAAGTCCTGGCGCCCGGTCAGCAGCTTGTGCACATAACTCTGGTGCCCGGTGTCCCACAGGATGCGGTCCACGGGTGAGTCGAAGACCCGGTGCAGGGCGATGGTGAGTTCGACCACGCCGAGGTTGGGGCCGAGATGACCGCCCGTCCTCGCCACCGCCCGGATGAGAAACGCCCTGATCTCCTCGGCGAGCTCGCCGAGTTCCGGTCGGCTCAGTGCCTTGAGATCCTGCGGCCCCTTGATGGATTCCAGCATCGTCACGCCCGGGCCCCTCTCTCTGCTCCTGTTATCGGCTCACGGTCACGGCGGGAACCCCGGTGGGTGTCCCCGCCTCCTCCATACCCTCCGCGATCTTCGTTGCCTCCTCGATGAGGGTCTCCACGATCTTCGACTCGGGGACGGTCTTGATGACCTCACCCTTCACGAAGATCTGCCCCTTGCCATTGCCCGAGGCCACACCCAGATCGGCCTCACGCGCCTCACCGGGACCGTTGACGACACAGCCCATCACCGCGACACGCAGCGGGACCTCCATACCCTCAAGACCCGCACTCACCTGGTCCGCGAGCTTGTACACATCCACCTGCGCACGCCCGCACGACGGACACGACACGATCTCCAGACGACGCTGCTTCAGATTCAACGACTCCAGAATCTGAAGCCCGACCTTGACCTCCTCCGCCGGCGGAGCCGACAACGAGACCCGGATCGTGTCCCCGATCCCCTCCGAAAGCAACGCCCCGAACGCCACAGCGGACTTGATCGTCCCCTGGAACGCCGGACCCGCCTCCGTCACACCCAGATGCAACGGATAATCCGACTGCGCAGCCAGCTGCCGGTACGCGTTCACCATCACGACCGGATCATTGTGCTTCACCGAGATCTTGATGTCCCGGAACCCGTGCTCCTCGAACAACGACGCCTCCCACAGCGCCGACTCCACCAGAGCCTCCGGCGTCGCCTTCCCGTACTTCTTCAGCAACCGCGCATCCAGCGAACCCGCGTTCACCCCGATACGGATCGGCGTACCCGCATCACTCGCCGCCCTGGCGATCTCCTTGACCTTGTCGTCGAACTGCTTGATGTTCCCCGGATTCACCCGGACCGCCGCACACCCCGCGTCGATCGCCGCGAACACATACTTCGGCTGGAAATGAATATCCGCGATCACCGGAATCTGCGACTTCTTCGCGATCGTCGCCAACGCGTCCGCGTCATCCTGCGTAGGACACGCCACCCGCACGATCTGACAGCCCGACGCCGTCAACTCAGCGATCTGCTGCAACGTCGCACCGATGTCCGACGTACGCGTCGTCGTCATCGACTGCACCGACACAGGGGCGTCACCACCGACCGCCACCGACCCGACCTGGATGCGCCGCGAGGGGCGGCGCACCGCGAGAGGCCGGGCCGGCAGCTCGGGGAGACCCAGTGCGACAGGTTCTCCCGCGCTCATGACGTCACCGGTTCCCGCCGATCGTCTCCCGTGCCGCTCGCAGGGATTCCTTAAGCGATCCCATGGTGGCGAGCACGGCGGTGGGCTCGTAGCCGCAGTGCGCCATGCAGTTGGCGCACCGTGGGTCCTTGCCACGGCCGTACTTCTCCCAGTCGGTCTCCTCGACGAGCTGCCGGTAGGTCGGCACGTAACCGTCGCTCATCAGATAGCAGGGCCGCTGCCAGCCGAAGAGCGAGTAGTTGGGGATCGCCCAGGCCGTGCAGGGGAAATCGGCCTTGCCCTCGAGGAAGTCCAGGAAGAGCGGCGAGTGGTTGAGCCGCCAGCGTCGCCGGTTGCCGCCCGAGAAGGCCTTCTTGAACAGCTCACGGGTCTGCTCGACACCCAGGAAGTGCTCCTGGTCGGGTGCCTTCTCGTAGGCGTAGGCGGGCGAGATCATCATCTCGTCGACCTTCATCTCGTCATTGAGGAAGTTCAGTACCTCGATGACGTTCTGCGGGGTGTCGGTGTTGAAGAAGGTGGAGTTGGTGGTGACCCGGAAGCCGCGTCGCTTGGCCTCCTTCATCGCCTCCACGGCCTCGTCGAAGACACCTTCCTTGGCGACCGACTCGTCGTGCCGCTCGCGCAGCCCGTCGATGTGCACGGCGAAGGCGAAGTAGGGCGACGGGGTGAATTTGTCGAGCTTCTTACGCATGAGCATGGCATTGGTGCAGAGGAAGACGTACTTCTTCTTCGCCACCAACTGACGCACGATCTCGTGGATCTGCGGGTGCATCAGCGGTTCTCCACCGGCGATGGAGACCATCGGGGCGCCTGATTCCAGCACTGCCCCGACCGCCTGGGCGACCGGCATGCGCTGCTTGAGCACTCCGGCCGGGTGCTGGATCTTCCCACAGCCCTCGCACGCGAGGTTGCAGGCGAACAAGGGCTCCAGTTCGACGATCAGTGGGAACTTGTCCCGCTTGCGGAGCTTCTGTTCGGCGAGATACGTCGCAACCTTGACGGTCTGACGAAGCGGCATGGCCATCTGGGCTCACCTCCTGGGGAGCAGCAAAGATCGGTGCCATTCATGGAAAGCTGGAAGGACGGCACGAAGTACGCGGAATGCCGATATTCCACCGCGCACCGTGCCGATACGGACGAGCTCATGCTCTGGAGCATCCACGATCACCCGTACGGCGGCAACCGGGCGTGGCCCGGTCCGCAGGGCGGTGCGGAGGGTGGCGGCGGACTCCATGTCCACCGCGATGGCGCCGGTGGCCCGCAGCCCGGCGCGCTCCGGGCCCCGGACGACATGTCCGGAGCCGTTCAGCGGGCCGGTGTGGACCGTGCGTCCTGGCACCGCCCTGACCAGTGCGTCGACCAGCACGCCTGTGCCCGTGCAGGCCGTGGTGCCACCGGCGTCCCGGGTCTCCTCGGCCACCACGAGGTCACCCGGGTGCATGCCGGGTTCGAGCCCGGCGCAGAAGCCGGAGGCGATGACGGCGGTGCCTCCGGCTCCGTGCTGTCCGAGCGCGAGCCGGACGGCGTCCTCCGCGGCCCGGGGTCCCATCCCGGACCTGATGATGGTCACGGGGCCGGGGCCCTGGTCGCCGCCCCTTCTCCCGGTGCGCAGGGCGAAGCGCTCGATGCCGAGCGCGCAGGCGATCAGCAGCGGCGTGACGGGACCAGGTGGCTCCGGCGCAGCGCCCATCGGCTCAGGCCTCCTTCCCGGTGTCCGCGCCCGCCCCGGCGGTGGTGGCGAAGGGGTCCCCGTACACGTACCGGCCGAGTGCGGTGAGAGGGAAGACCTGCCGGTACAGGTGGTAGTTGATGGAGAAGTCCCAGGGGAATCCGGTCCCGGTGAAGTGCGGCTCGTCCCAGGAGCCGTCCGCCTGCTGGGTCTGGGCCAGCCAGGCGACGCCCCGCTCCACGGACCTGCTCTCCCGCTCCCCCGCCGCGAGGAGGGCGAGCAGCGCCCACGCGGTCTGGGAGGCGGTCGAGCTGCCGTGGCCGATCCACTTCTCCTCGCGGTAGGAGCGCAGGTCCTCTCCCCAGCCCCCGTCGTCGTTCTGGACGGACCGCAGCCATTCGACGGCCCGCCGCACCGAGGGGTGCGTGGCCGGCAGCCCGGCCGCGATCAGGGCGGGCACCACGGAGCCCGTGCCGTAGATGTAGTTGACACCCCAGCGGCCGAACCAGGCGCCGCTCGCCTCCTGTTCGGCGAGCAGCCACTGGATGCCCCGGCGGGTGCCGGGGTCCTGCGCCCGTCCCTCGACGGCGAGCATCTCGACCACGTGTCCGGTGACATCGGCCGACGGCGGGTCGATGACCTCGCCGAAGTCACAGAATGGCAGCCGGTTGGGGAACGGGCTCGTGTTGTCCGCGTCGAAGGCTCCCCATGCGCCGTTGCGTGACTGCATCCCGAGGTTCCAGGCCACTCCGCGCCCGATGGCGGCTTCGAGTCTGGCGGGGTCGGGGTGCTTCACGCGGCGCAGCGCCAGGACGACTTCGGCGGTGTCGTCGATGTCGGGGTAGTTGTCGTTGTGGAATTCGAACGCCCAGCCGCCCGGGGGCAGTTCGGGCTTGCGTACGGACCAGTCACCGGGCCGTGCGATCTCCTCGCCGAGCATCCAGTCGGCCGCCCTCACGAGCGCCGGGTGGTCGGGCCTCACCCCCGCGTCGGCGAGGGCGATGGTGGCGAGGCAGGTGTCCCAGACCGGGGACTGGCACGCCTCGATCATGCGGGCGCCGTCCTCACGCCAGACGGCGAACCGGTCGAGCGAGGCGAGCCCCGCCCGCATGACCGGGTGGTCGAGGTCGTAACCCAGCAGGTGCAGGGCGATGACGGAGTACACTGCGGGGGGCTGAATGCCGCCCCAGCAGCCGTCGTTCTCCTGGCGTTCGATGATCCAGCGGGCCGCGGCGTTCATGGCGGTCCGGCGCAGCTTGCGCGGTGCCACCTTGTGGTAGAGGCGCAGCCCCTTGTCGAGCCGCTGGAAGACGCCGTCCCAACTGAGGGCGGGGGCCGCGGATCTGGCCGGGTTGGGGTGCGCCGGGTCGGTGTGCAGCTCGTCCAGGGCGAACGGAGCGGGCCGTACGGGCCGCTTCGCGGACACGATGGTGAGCGGCACGATGGTCTGCCGGGCCCAGCAGCCGAAGTCGTAGATGTTGAGCGGGATCCACTTCGGGAAGAACATCAGCTCGGGCGGGAGTTCCGGCAGGTCGTCCCACTTCCACCAGCCGAAGAGCGCGAGCCAGATCCGGGTGAAGACCCGGGACTCCGCGATGCCGCCCTGTTCCCTGACCCAGCCCGCCGCGCGGATCATGTGCGGGTCGTCCGGCCGGTCTCCTGCCAGCCGCAGCGCCACATACGCCTCGATGGTGGCGGAGAGGTCGGCCGGTCCTTCGTAGAAGGTGTTCCAGGTGCCGTCGCCGAGCTGCTCGCCCCGGATGAAGCGGGCCGCCGCCTTGACGGTGTCCGGGTCCTGGATTCCCAGGAACTGACGGAGCAGCAGGTCTTCCGCGTCCATCGTGACGTTGGTGGCGAGGTCGCCCTTCCACCAGCCCTGTTCGTCCTGCCTGCCGAGCAGATGCTCCACCGAGCGTTCGGCTGCCTGCCGCGCGACGGCCGAGATGTCGTCCGCGGCAATGGTTGGTTCGGTCGGATCGCCGGCCGGGACTGCGCGGAGGTTCGCGGCCCCGGGGCTTCCGTCGGTCGTCGCTGTCATGGCTTCCCCTTCGTGCAGTTCGGTCCTCTGCTGTGCTGGGGTCTCCGTCGGCGGGCACCCCCGTGCGGGGGCGCCCGTCGGCGACTGCGAGTCATATCTGAATGGTGATCATCTCTTTCGTACGACCACGAAGTCGGCGAGCTCGGTGAGCTGCGCGCGCACTCGTTCCGGCATGTCGACGCCGTGCAGCGCCTCGATGGCTACCGCGTGCTGACGGCGGGCTTCCTGGGCGGTCCACTCACGGCCGCCCGCCTCCTCGATGAGTGCCGCACGTGCGGCGAACTCCTCTTCGGAGAAGCTGTCGAAGTCGCTGCTCTTGGCGTCGGCGGCGAGCAGCTCGCCCAGACGCTCGGAGGCCGGTCCGCCCGCGGCGAGCGCGGCCACGACGGGCAGGGACTTCTTGCGCTGGCGCAGATCGCTCCAGGTCTGCTTGCCCGTGGCCTCCGGGTCGCCCCAGATCCCGAGCAGGTCGTCGACCGCCTGGAACGCGAGGCCGAGGTGGTGGCCGTAGGACTCCAGGATGTCGGCGGTACGGTCGTCGGCTCCGCCGAGCACGGCGCCGATGGAGACGGCGCAGGCGAGCAGGGCGCCCGTCTTGTTGCCCTCCATCTCCAGGCACTCCTCGACGGTGACCCGCTCGCGGTGCTCGTAGGAGATGTCCTGGGCCTGACCGTCGATCAGCTTGCGGCTGGCCGTGGTCAGCCGGCGGGCCGCCCTTCCGGCCTCGACGGTGCCGAGCTCCAGCAGGACCTCGTTGGCCAGCGCGAAGAGCGCGTCTCCCACGAGGATCGCCTGGGCGGGGCCGTGCACCTTCCATACGGTGTCGCGGTGACGGCGCTGTTCGTCGCCGTCCATCAGGTCGTCGTGCAACAGCGAGAAGTTGTGCACGAGTTCGACGGCCACGGCTCCGGGGATCCCGGCCTCCGCCGGGGCGCCGGCCGCTTCCGCGGACAGCAGGGCGAGCGCGGGACGCACGGCCTTGCCTCCGTCGCCGTCGGCCGGCCGGCCCTGGGCGTCGATCCAGCCGAAGTGATAGGCCGCGACGGTGTCCATGGGCGGCGCCAGCCGGTCCACGGCAGCTCGCAGTACCGGCGCTGACAGGGCCCTTCCGCGCTCCAGAAGCGCGTTGACGTCCGCGGTGTCCGCCACGGTGTCGTAAGCCGGATTCGCCGGGGTCACAGACTCTCCTCTTGTTCCGGTGATACTCCTCATGCCGCCTCCTGCAGCGGATGTTCGTGGGGCCGGCCGAGAGCCTGGAGCGCGGCGTCCGCGGCACTGAAGCCACTGCGGACGGCGCCCTCCATCGTGGCGGGCCAGCCGGTGGCGGTCCATGCTCCCGCCAGGTGCAGCCCGGGGGCCTTGGTGTGCGCGCCCGGCCGCAGACGGCCCACACCCGGCGTGGGCGCGAAGGTCGCGGTGCGCTCCCGGGTGACGAAGAAGTCGCGGATGCCGGCCCCGCGCGTCGCGGGGAGGAGCCGCTCCAGCTCGGGCAGGTAGCGCTTGCGCAGTTCGGCGACGGGCAGATCGATCTCGTCCTGCGCCGCGGACTGGGACACCGCGAGGTACTGCCCCGGTCCCTGGAGGCCTGAGGACGCCGTGCGGTCGAAGACCCACTGCACGGGTGAGCCGAGCGCGGCGAAGAACGGTTGGCGCAGCACCTTGCGGTCGTAGACGACGTGGACGTTGAGGATCGGCGCGTCGGTGAGGTCGAGCAGCCGGCCGGGGTCGTCGAGCGCGCCCTCGGGCAGCAGCCGGTGGGTCTCGCCCTGCGGCACGGCGAGGACGACGGTGTCCGCCTCGAAAGTGTCGGCGTCGGACCCGACGGCCCAGCGGCCGTCCTCGGTGCGGGTGAGGGAGGTGACCCGGGCGCGCGTACGGATCTCCACGCCCGCCGATTCGAGCGCCTTACGGGCGAGGGTGTCGTGGAGGTCCCCGAGCGGCACGGCCGCCCAGCCGATGTCGGCAGCGCCCGGCTCGGAGAGGAGTCCGGTCTTGAAGACCATCGCGGCGAGTGCCATGGAGGCGTTGGGCGCGGTGGCGTTGAGCGTGGCGACGCCCACGAGGTCCCAGAGGGCTTCGATGGCGCGGGCCGACTGCCCCTGGCGGCGGAGCCAGGTGGCGAAGTCGACGCCGTCGAGCGCGGGATCGGCGGGGTCGAGACGGCCGAGCGCCAGTGCGGCGCGGGCCACCTGCGCCTTGTCCGTGAGCGAGAGATGGGGGTAGGCCGCGAGCCCGCCGGCCAGGTGCAGCGGTACGGGCAGCCCGGTGCGGCGCAGCCGTCCGAGCCTCGGCCGGCCCGGCCGGTCCACGTCGAGCACGGGCACGTCGAGGCGGTCCTGGAGCGGGGCGAGGTGGGCCCCTTCGATCCGGTCGAGGAACCAGCGGTAGCCCGTGCAGCAACGCAGGTACACATGCTGGCCGTTGTCGACGGACAGATCGCCGCGCCGGAAGGAGAAGGCGAGCCCGCCGAGCCGGGGGCGGCCTTCGAGCAGGGTCACGGCGAGGCCCGCGTCGGCGAGGCGCAGTGCCGCGGTGACGCCCGCGAGGCCGCCGCCGACGACCACCGCCCGGGAGGACCCAGGGTCTTGGCCGGTCATCCCCGCTCCCTTCGCCGTGCCGTCGTCGCACACAGGGACGCGCCCCTGTGCCCGTGGGTTGCCCGCTCCTGAGGTCGGACCGGACCCGCCATCAGACCCTCCCCCTGGCCGTCCTGCGTGACACATGACGCGCGTCAAGTCCCGACAGTCCGCGCACCGCAACGTACGCCTTTTCGTGGCCGGGCAGCGAGACCCTGCCGCGCAGGACGGCCTCGGGGTCGCGCTCGATCCGGTCGAGGAGCCGGCGGTAGATCCCGGCCATCGCGGCCACGCAGGCGCCGCTGCGCCGGTCCAGCATCGGCAGCAGCCGGTAGCCCTCGGCGAACAGCGCGCGGGCGCGCCTGACCTCGAAGTGCACCAGGCCGGCGAAGTCGGACCCCGGAGGCGGGGTGGCCCGGTGGAATCCGGCGGAACAGCCGAACTTGGCGAGGTCGTCGACCGGCAGATACGTACGCCCGTTGCCCGCGTCCTCGCGGACGTCCCGCAGGATGTTGGTGAGCTGGAGCGCGAGGCCGAGGGTGTCGGCGTACTCCGGGGCCCGTTCCACGCCGGGTGCGCCCGGCTGGGTCCCGAAGAAGCCCAGGCTGAGGCGCCCGATGGCACCCGCGACGCACCGGCAGTACGTCTTGAGGTCGTCCCAGGTCTCGTAGGTCTCGCCGCGCACGTCCATCAGGACGCCGTCGATGAGCTCGTCGAGGCCGCCGAGCGGCAGCGGGAACCGGTGCGCGGCGTCGGCCAGCGCGACGGCGACCGGGTCGGTGTCGTCCTCGTCGACCGCGTCGTCCCTGATCCGGCCGAGCAGCACCCGCGTGTCCTCCAGCCGGGTGCGCTTCGTCTCCGGATCCAGCTCGCCGTCGCCGATGTCGTCGACCCGACGGGAGAAGGCGTACAGCGCCGACATGGCCTGCCGCTTCTCGTACGGCAGCAGTCGGATGCCGTACGCGAAGTTGCGGGCCTGCTGTCCGGTCACGGCCTCGCAGTAGCTGTATGCGGCCTGTACCGGTGCCGACATGTACGTCGCCTGTCCCTCCACGGTCCTTCTCATCCCTCTCTGTGCGCTCTTCGCAGGACATCTCCCACTTCGCGCAGCAGTCTGGGCGCGGTGGGTTTGGGCGGTCCGGGCAGTACGTCGAAACCGGCGGCCGAGACCGCCCCCAGCGCGGCCCGCCCTCCGCCGACGAATCCGGCGAGCAGCAGCTTGAGCCGGCCGTGGACGCTGCCCACCAGGGGCGTGCCCTCGTCCAGCAGGTCACGGGCACGCTGGGCCTCGAACGCGATCAGGGATCGGACCGCCGCACCTGCGGACGGTACCGCCAGGTCCGCTTCGCCGACATGGAAACGGGCCATGTCATCGGCGGGCAGATAGACACGGTCGCGGGCGAGGTCCTCGGCGACGTCCTGGAGGTGCTCGGCGATCTGCAGCGCGGTGCAGACGGCGTCGGAGCGGCGGATCCGTTCGGGGCTCGCGGTGCCGGTGATCTGCAGGACGAGGCGGCCGACGGGGTTGGCCGAGAGCTCGCAGTAGGCGAGCAGGTCCGCGTAGGTCCCGTAGCGGCGGACCTTCTGGTCCTGCCGGTTGGCCTCGACGAGCCCGAGGAAGGGTTCGGGGGTGAGCGCGCAGCGCCGCACGGTGGGGCGCAGCGCACGCATCAGGGGGTGTCGCGGGTCTTCGCCGGTGGTCAGGAAGACACGGTGCAGATCGGCTTCGAGTGCGTCCAGCACGGCGAGCCGGTCGTCGGCCTGTCCTGGTTCGAGTCCGAGCCGGCGGGCGTCGGCGCCGCCGGGGGCCAGATCGCCGTCACCGATGTCGTCGACGAGACGGGCGAAGCCGTAGACCGCCATCAGGTCGGCGCGCCAGGCCCGGGGCAGGAAGAAGGGGGCCACGGGGAAGTTCTCGTGGGCGGCCTTGTCGAGCGTGGCGGTGGCGGTGGCGTCGACGGGCGCCTGCTGGGTACGGGTCACCACGTACCGCCCGACGCGGGGACGGCGAAACCACGTCGGAGCTGGAGATTTCCCATCATTGCCGTCATATCTCCCGTTCTACACTGCTGACCCAAAACATCCCTTTTCGGACACGCCGCTCGTCCGGCCGAGTGCGACATGCACACAACGGGTGATGCACCGGGGGCGTATCACCCCACATTGCCGCGAATCAGCACCGGCACAGCTTACGTTGTACAGCTCACACACCTGCGCCGGGGTGCGCCATGCCCTTGTGCAACACACCGACCGCCGTCAACCTTCCCCGGATCCGTGGCAATTGACGTCATCCGTCGGGAGGAGATCCACAGCGGCTTCCTACAGCCCCTGCGGGCCCTGACCTCGACCCCGGGCACCACGGAGCCCCCGCCGCTGCGCTCCGGCGGGGGCCGCATCCGGCGAGGACTACTTGCCCGTCTCCCGCTCGTAGGCCTTCAGCACCTCTTCGGTGGGACCGTCCATCAGGAGTTCGCCCTTCTCCAGCCACAGCACCCGGTCGCAGGTGTCCCTGATGGTCTTGTTGTTGTGGCTGACCAGGAAGACGGTGCCCGCCTCCTTGCGCAGCTCCCGGATCCGCTCCTCGGAGCGCACCCGGAACTTGCGGTCACCGGTGGCCAGCGCCTCGTCGATCATGAGGACGTCGTGGTTCTTGGCCGCCGCGATCGAGAAACGCAGCCTGGCCGCCATGCCGGACGAGTACGTCCGCATGGGCAGCGTGATGAAGTCGCCCTTCTCGTTGATGCCGGAGAAGTCCACGATGCTCTGGTAGCGCTCACGGATCTCCTCACGGCTCATGCCCATCGCGAGGCCGCCGAGCACGACGTTGCGCTCCCCGGTCAGGTCGCTCATCAGGGCCGCGTTGACCCCGAGCAGCGACGGCTGGCCGTCGGTGTACACCTTGCCGTGCTCCGTCGGCAGCAGTCCTGCGATGGCCCGCAGCAGGGTGGACTTGCCCGAACCGTTGGTGCCGATGAGCCCGATGGCCTGACCCCGGTAGGCGGTGAAGGAGACACCCCGCACCGCGTGCACCTTGCGCACGCCGCGTGGTTCGCCCTTGCCGCGTCGCATGATCCGGCTCAGCGCCGCGGTGGCGCTGCCCTTGCCGCCGCCCGTGCCGTTGACGCGGTACACGATGTGCACGTCGTCCGCGATCACGGTGGGGATGTGTCCCTGGGACGTTTCCTCAGCCACGGCCGTACCGTTCCTCTGCCTTCCAGAAGTACACGAAGCCCAGGACCCCGACCACGAGCGCCCAGACGAGCCCGACGGCCCAGACGTGCTGGGGCAGGTTCTCCGAGCCGTAGCCGTCGATCAGACCGAAGCGGATCAGGTCCATGTAGATGGCCGCCGGGTTGTACTGAAGCACATCCGCGATCCACCCCGGCTTGTCGGCCAGCATCACGGGGATGGAGAACATCACGCCCGAGGCGTACATCCAGGTACGCATGACGAACGGCATCAGCTGGGCGAGGTCGGGTGTCTTGCTGCCGAGCCGGGCCATCACGAGGGCCAGGCCGGTGTTGAACAGGAACTGCATGGCCAGCGCCGGGAGGACCAGCAGCCAGGAGAGCGACGGATAGCTCCCGAAGCCCACCGCGACCGCCAGCAGCACGACCATCGAGTACAGCAGCTGCTGGAGCTGCTGGAGCGAGAACGAGACCGGCAGGGAGGCCCGGGGGAAGTGCAGCGCCCTGACCAGGCCGAGGTTGCCGGAGATGGAGCGCACCCCCGCCATGACCGAGCTCTGGGTGAAGGTGAAGACGAAGACACCCGTCACCAGGAACGGGATGAAGACGTCCTGGGTCATCCCACGCCGGGTGCCCAGGATCAGGCCGAAGATCAGGAAGTAGACCGCCGCGTTCAGCAGGGGTGTGGCCACCTGCCACAGCTGGCCCAGCTTGGCCTGGCTGTACTGCGAGGTCAGCTTCGCCCTGGAGAACGCCAGGATGAAATGCCGACGGCCCCAGAGTTGCCCGATGTACGCGAACAGCCCGGGGCGGGCGCCGCTCACCGTCAAGCCGTACTTGTCGGCCAACCGGGACGCGCTCAGTCCCTCGTCGGCGGACGGCGGGCTGCTCAGCGCAATCCCGCCGTCGTGGGTCGTGTCACTCACAGTTAAGAACTCTCGTCTTCACAATGCGCAGCCGGTCGCGGGCGCGGCCAGGGCGGACAGGTTCCCCGTACGGAATGAATACGGCTCATGGTCTCAGAGGAGAGCCTCTCAGATCACCGGCGGCCGACCCAGTCTGGTCAGCCGCCATACCGTACGCCACCTCATGGGGCGCCGGGGTCCGCAGGGCGTGGTCCAGCCTTCCCTGAACCCTCCGAACCATGCTTTGAGAGCCGGCACGGAGGGCCTGCGGACCAGGGTGAGGAGCAGCCAGACGCCCAGATAGAGGGGAACCAGCGGTGCGGGCAGATTCCGGCGGGCGAGCCAGACGCGGTTGCGGGCCACCATGCGGTGGTAGACCGCGTGCCGCGAGGGGGCGGTGGTGGGGTGGTTCAGCACCATGTCCGACCGGTACTCGATCAGCCAGCCGGCGTCCAGGGCCCGCCAGGCGAGGTCGGTCTCCTCGTGGGCGTAGAAGAACTCGCCTGGAAGCGGGCCCGCCTCGGCGATCACCTGGCTCCGTACGGCGTTCGCGCCGCCCAGGAACGTCGTGACGCGGGAGGAGCGCATCGGGTCGGAGGCACGCAGCCGCGGCACGTGCCGCCGCTGGGTGACCCCGGTGTCCGGGTCCGCGATGCGGAAGGTCACGATGCCGAGCTTCGGGTCCGCCTCGAACGCCTGCCGGCAGAGCTCGGCGGTGTCGGTGTTCGGCAGGTGCCCGTCGTCGTCGAGGAAGAGCAGGGCGTCCACATCGGCTCCGGAGGGGCCGAACGCCTCGATGCCGACGTTGCGGCCGCCCGGGATCCCCAGGTTCTCGGGCAGCTCGACGGTCCGTACGCCCGGGGGGACGTCGGGGACCGGGGCGCCGTTGCCGACGACGACCACCTCGATCCGGTCGCCGTCCTGCTTGGCGACCGAGTCGAGAAGGGCACGCAGTTCGTCGGGGCGGTTGCCCATGGTGATGATGACCGCGCCGAGTTTCATGGGGGAGCTCACTTCAGCCTGCTGGACGCCAGGATCGACACCAGGTGCAGGACGGTCTGGAGAAGGGCGATGCCGGCCATGACGGCGACCGCGAGGCGGCTGAAGAAGAGGTCGTCCCTGACCGTGTCGAGTACGGCGACCACCACGATGATCAGCGAGGCCTCGATGCCGAGGATCAGCCGGTGGAACTTGAGCGCCCCGGCCGCGCGGCGGGCGAGCGCCATGCCGGAGGAGCGGGGCTCGGACGCGGCCTCCTTGACCGGCGGCAGCCCGCCCTGGTGGCGTGCGACGCCGACGAGGTCGGTCTCCGCCTTGATCATGATGGCGCCCAGCGCGGCGAGCGTGCCG
This sequence comes from Streptomyces sp. NBC_01012, assembly GCF_045162755.1. NCBI lineage: Bacteria > Bacillati > Actinomycetota > Actinomycetes > Kitasatosporales > Streptomycetaceae > Streptomyces > Streptomyces sp. NBC_01012. The sequence continues at coordinate 684,259 of NZ_CP108688.1, forward strand.
AGGAAGGCCCACAGCCAGTCGATGCGTCCGGGGCCCCACAGATCGGCGGCACGCAGGCCGAAGCCGACCAGCACCGCCGCGTCGCACAGATAGGCGGCGACCCGGTCCAGGTACACCCCGCCCAGCGAGTACTGCTTCTTCCAGCGGGCCACCTCGCCGTCGACGCAGTCGAACAGCAGGTAGAGCTGGACCGCGACCACGCCGAGCAGGGCACCGGGGATGCCCGGGACCAGCAGGGCGGGAGCCGCGAGCACGCCGGCGACGGTCATCACGTAGGTCAGCTGGTTCGGCGTGATCCTCGTGGTCACCAGGCGCCGGGTGATGCGCAGCGAGACCTCGCGCATGTAGAGACGCCCCGCCCAGTGCTCGCCACTGCGCCGGTCCTTCACGCCCGGGGGGTGCACGACCGGACGGAGTTCAGCTATGGATGGCTTTTGCATAGTCGGCGTACGCGTCCCTGATCTGGTCGGTGGACAGGTTGAGGTGTTCCAGGATCGTGAAGCGTCCCGGGCGCGTCTGCGGGGCGTAGTCGGCGGCCCGTACGAACTCGTCGGCGGTGAAGCCGATTTCGTCGGGCAGCACCGGAAGCCCGTGACGGCGCAGTACGGACGCCATGTGCAGCGACTCCTCGTGCGCGCCCCGCAGGTGCATGGCGAAGCAGGCGCCGAGGCCGACCTGCTCGCCGTGGCTGGCCGCGCGCTTCGGGTACAGCAGGTCGAAGGCGTGGTTGATCTCGTGGCAGGCGCCCGACGCGGGGCGGGAGTCCCCGGCGATCGACATCGAGATGCCGGTCAGCACGAGGCCCTCGGCGAGCACCTTGAGGAAGGCGTCGTCACCGATCCCCCCGGGGTGGCGCAGCACGGCCTCGCCGGCCTGCCTGGCCATGGCGGCCGCGAGGCCGTCGATGTCCTCGCCCTGGATCTCGTGGGCGAGCTCCCAGTCGGCGACGCACGAGATGTTGGAGACCGCGTCGCCGATGCCCGAGCGCACGTAGCGTGCGGGCGCCGCGCGGACGACGTCGAGGTCGATGACGACGGCGATCGGGGTGGGGACCCCGTAGGAGCCCCGTCCGTTGTCGTTGTCCAGGGTCGCGACCGGTGAGCAGAGCCCGTCGTGGGAGAGGTTCGTCGCGACGGCGACCATGGGCATGCCCACGCGCGCCGCCGCGTACTTCGCCACGTCGATGATCTTGCCGCCGCCGAGACCGACGACGGCGTCGTAGCGGTTGCCCTTGATGCCGTCGGCGAGGCGCACCGCGGAGTCGATCGTGCCGTCGGCGACCGGGTACCAGTCGGCGCCCGGCAGCACCGGGGCGAGCCGCTCGCGCAGGGCGCGCCCCGAGCCACCGCTGATCGCGATGGCGAGCTTGCCCGATGCGGAGATCCGCTGGTCGGCAAGGAGACCGGCCAGATCGTCCATCGCGCCACGCCGGATGTCGACGACGACGGGGGACGGGATGAGCCGGGTCAGTACAGGCACGCGATCTCCCTGCCCCGGGCGAGGTCGTCGTGGTTGTCGATCTCGACCCAGGTCACCTCGCCGATGGGTGCCACGTCGACCGTGAAGCCGCGGTTGACCAGCTCCTGGTAGCCGTCCTCGTAGTAGAGGTCGGGGTCGCGCTCGAAGGTGGTCCGCAGGGCGTCGGCGAGTTCCTCGGCGGCCTCGGGCTCGATCAGGGTGACGCCGATGTACTCGCCGGTCGCGGTGGCCGGGTCCATCAGCTTGGTGATCCGCCGGACGCCCTTGCCGTCCTCGGTGATCACCTTCATCTCCTCGTCGGCGAGGTTCTTCACCGTGTCGAGGGCGAGGATGATCTTCTGGCCCTTGCCGCGCGCGTCCAGGAGGGTCTTCTCGACGGAGACCGGGTGCACGGTGTCGCCGTTGGCGAGGATGACGCCCTTCTTCAGGACCTCACGCGCGCACCAGAGGGAGTAGGCGTTGTTCCACTCCTCGGCCTTGTCGTTGTCGATGAGCGTCAGCGTCACGCCGTACGTCGCCTCGAACTCGGCCTTGCGGGCGTAGACGGCTTCCTTGCGGTAGCCGACGACGACCGCGACCTCGGTGAGTCCGACCTCCGCGAAGTTGGACAGCGCGATGTCCAGGACCGTCTTCTCGCCGTCCACCGGCACCAGGGCCTTGGGCAGGGTGTCCGTGTACGGACGCAGACGGCGTCCTGCACCGGCAGCCAGTACGAGGCCGATCATGCGAGTTCTCCTTCGTCGTGTACGGCGGGGGCCGAGGAGGACACCCAGAAGCGGATGGACTCCACGAGCACCACCAGAGCCACGGCGGCCGCGAGGGCGGTCAGAGCCGTGGTGAAACCTGAGCCGTGGGTCAGCGCGGCGGCGAGGACGGCCACGACCAGGGTCCGGCCCTCGTGCCCGCCGATGGTGCGCACCAGCCACTGCGGCGGTGCTCCGGTGCCGCCCCTGATGCGGTACACCGTGTCGTAGTGATGGTAGGCGACGGCCGAAACCAGGCCGAATGCCGCGGGAACGGCGTGCGGGACGTCGCTGCGCGCTGCCAGCACCAGGACCGTGCAGTACTCCGCGGCCCGGAAGACCGGAGGGACGAGCCAGTCGAGCGCGCCCTTGAGCGGACGTGAGACGGCGAGCCCGGAGAGGACCGCGTACACCACGGCCGCGCCGACGGTCAGCCAGCCGCCGTACGGGGCGAACAGCGCGGCGGCGACCATGACCAGTGCCCCGGCGAACGCCAGGAGCGGGGCGGTGAAGCCGCCGCCGGGACGCCTGAGCAGACCGGCGACGCCCTGGGCGAGCGGCCCCGAGTCGGCCAGGTCGGCCAGGGCACGGGCCGCGCGGTCGGTGCGCCGCGCCTTACGGGTGAGCGAGCGCAGCAGCCGGCCCGCGGTGGTGTAGCAGGCGGCCAGGGCGCAGCCGATGAGCAGGGCGTAGAAGACGATCCGGGGCGTGGTCACCGCGGTGAGTACGGCGATCATCGCCCAGCGTTCCCCGATGGGCAGGACTATCATCCGGCGCAGCCAGACCGTCCAGCCGACGCTGTCGAGCTTGTCCGAGAGCGCGGCGGTGGGGCTCGTGTTGGACACCGCGTCGTGGTTGGCCTCGTTGAACGAGAAGTCCACGACATGGCGGCAGGCCTGGAGCACCATCGCGCCGAGCGCCAGGACCCATACGTCGGCGCCGCCCCGGGCGGCGCCGAGGGCGAGGCCCGCGTAGTAGGCGTACTCCTTGGCCCGGTCGAAGGTCGCGTCCAGCCAGGCGCCCATCGTCGAGTACTGGAGCGAGTAGCGGGCGAGCTGCCCGTCGGTGCAGTCCAGGACGAAGGAGAAGAGCAGGAGCAGTCCGGCCGCGATGTAGCCGCCGCGGGTGCCCGTCGCCGCGCTGCCCGCCGCGATCAGCGCGGTGATCAGCGAGGCGGTGGTGACCTGGTTCGGGGTGAGGCCCCGGCGGGCGCACCAGCGGGCGATGTAGCGGGAGTACGGGCTGATGAAGAACGTGGTGAAGAAGCCGTCGTGGGCCTTGACCGCGCTGCGCAGCCGTACGGCCTCGTCGTCGACGGCGGCCACGGCGGACTCGGCGGCGCCGCGCTCATCGGACGTTCCGGGCACCGCGGCCATGAGCGAGCCCAGCTCGGGGCGCTGCACGGCGGTGCCCTCCGCGTCCAGTGCCACGGCCAGCCGGCCGGGCACGGTGCGCTCCTCGGTGACGGGTCCGTCGCCGGGGGGTGCGACGGGGCTTCCCGCACCGACGGCGGCCACGGCCCGTCGCAGGGCACGGAGCAGCGCGGGGCGGGCCTCGGGCTGCGCGGTGAGCGCTCCGGGGATCGACGCGGCGGCGAAGCGGGGGTCGGTGAGTCCGAGCCTGAGCGCGTGGACATGGCCGACGAAACGGGGGTCCACGAGCGCGACACGCCTGCTCGCGGGGACTGCGGCGAGCAGCTCGGCGGCCTCGGAGGCGTCGGCTGCGGCAGTCACGTCGAAACCGAGTGACCGCAGATCGTCCTCGAGCGACGATCCGGGTACCGGTGCACCGGTGAGGATGGCGGTCGACAGACGAACTCACTCCTTGGTGCTGACGGGAACGGCGCGCGACAGGTGGCCCGGAGATGGACCGGCGGCACGTCGGCTGAGGCTATCGGATGAACGGAAGACCGAGTTCACCGCCCGTTTATGCTCCGTTCGGGCGAATCGGCCATCATGCGGCGCCGTTCGCGATCATCATCGTCGATCAATGCCTCGCGCCACAAACCGCGTCCGGACAGCGCATAGGCTGGGGGCCATGACGTGGTTGATCACAGGCGGGGCCGGTTACATCGGGGCACATGTGGCGAAGGCCATGACGGGGGCCGGGGAGCGGGTCGTCGTCCTCGACGACATCTCGTCCGGCATCGAGGAGCGGCTGACCTCGGACGTCACGCTGGTGCGGGGCTCGGCCTCCGACCGTGAGGTGCTCGACCGGGTCCTGGCGGAGCACGCCGTCACCGGTGTGGTGCATCTCGCGGCGAAGAAGCAGGTCGGTGAGTCCGTCGAGAAGCCGCTGCTCTACTACCGGGAGAACGTGAGCGGGCTCGGCGTGCTGCTGGAGGCCGTGGTCGCTGCCGGGGTGCGGCGCTTCCTCTTCTCCTCGTCCGCGGCGGTCTACGGGGTGCCGGACGTGGACCTCATCACGGAGGAGACGCCGTGCGCGCCGATCAATCCGTACGGCGAGACCAAGCTCGCCGGGGAGTGGCTGGTGCGTGCGACGGGACGGGCCCACGGCATCTCGACGGCCTGCCTGCGCTATTTCAACGTCGCGGGTTCCGCGGCCCCCGCCCTCGCCGACCTGGGCGTCTTCAATGTCGTACCGATGTTCTTCGAGCGGCTGACGCGGGGTGAGGCGCCGCGGATCTTCGGTGACGACTACCCGACGCCGGACGGCACCTGTGTGCGCGACTACATCCATGTCGCCGACCTGGCGGACGCGCACCTCGCCGTCGCCTCGCACCTGGGCAAGGGCTCGGACGGCGGGGACCTCACCGTGAACATCGGCCGGGGCGAGGGCGTATCGGTGCGCGAGCTCGCCGACCTGGTGGGTGAGGTCACCGGTCTGCGTACGGAGCCGGTGGTCGAGGCGCGCAGGCCGGGCGACGCGGCGAGGGCCGTCGCCTCGGCCTCCCGGATGACCGGGAAACTGGGCTGGACGGCGCGCCGTGACATGCGCGAGATGGTGGAGTCGGCCTGGGAGGGTTGGTGCCTGCGCCACCCGGAGGCTCGCGCCGCGCAGTGAGCACCCACGTGTCGGCGATGCTCTGACCTGGGATCGCTTCCGTAGGAAGTTTCCGCAGGTCAGAGCACATGACAACGGTGTTCAGTGCCGTGTTGCCCGCTACCCCGCCCCCGTAGTTCACTGGCCGCGGCGGGCGAGGTGCGCTGCGCCCGGACTGTCCGATGGATACGACGGATTGCGGAGGCGTTCACATGGGGGCTGGCCACGATCACGGGCACACGCACCACGGCCCGCCCCCGACGGGGACGGCCGCCGCCGCGTACCGGGGCCGGCTGCGCGTCGCCCTGGGCATCACGCTCGGCGTCATGGTCATGGAGATCGTGGGCGGGCTGCTCGCCGACTCCCTCGCCCTGATCGCGGACGCGGCCCATATGGCCACGGACGCCCTGGGGCTCGGCATGGCGCTGCTGGCCATCCACTTCGCGAACCGGCCGGCGGGCCCCAACCGCACCTTCGGCTTCGCCCGCGCCGAGATCCTCGCGGCGCTGGCCAACTGTCTGCTGCTCCTGGGCGTCGGCGGCTATCTGGTCCTCGAGGCCGTCGAGCGCTTCATCACCCCGGCCCAGACCAGGGGTGGACTGGCCATCGCGTTCGCCGCCGTCGGCCTGGTCGCCAACGTGGTCTCGCTCTCGCTGCTGATGCGCGGGCAGCGGGACAGCCTCAATGTGCGCGGGGCCTATCTCGAGGTCGTCGCGGACACACTCGGTTCGGTGACGGTGCTCGTGTCGGCGGGCGTCATCATGGCGACCGGCTGGCAGGCCGCCGACCCCATCGCCTCGCTGCTGATCGGGCTCATGATCGTCCCCCGTACGGTCAAGCTCCTGCGGGAGACGCTGGACGTGCTGCTGGAGTCGGCGCCCAAGGGGGTCGACATGGCCGAGGTACGCGCCCACATCACGGCACTGCCCGGGGTGCTGGACGTCCATGACCTGCACGCCTGGACGATCACCTCCGGCATGCCCGTCCTGTCCGCCCATGTGGTCGTGCACCAGGAGATGCTGGACTCGATCGGCCACGAGAAGCTCCTGCACGAGCTGCAGGGCTGCCTCGGCAGCCACTTCGACGTCGAGCACTGCACCTTCCAGCTGGAGCCCAGCGGGCACGCGGAGCACGAGGCTCGGCTCTGCCACTGAGCCCGCCGCCCGACTGCCTGGCCTGTCGTACGTCGGCGGGATCCGGACGATTCCGTGCCGATTCGGAAGGGCATGATCCACTCTTCGGATGCCCTCGGGGTCGAACGACGGACATGCCAGCACCCGCAGTGCGGACAAGCGGCTTTTGTACGGCAGACTTGACCGGACTCGAGGGCTCCGGCCCCAGAGGCCGGGAACCAAAGCGAAGGATGGGTATGCCGACCACACCAGCCACCGCGGCGAACAGCTCGTCGAACGGCACAGCAGACGCGATCATGCTCGAACTGGTCGATGAGGACGGCACCACCATCGGTACCGCGGAGAAGCTGGCCGCGCACCAGGCCCCCGGCCAGCTGCACCGCGCCTTCTCCGTCTTCCTCTTCGACGAGCAGGGGCGGCTGCTGCTCCAGCGCCGCGCGCTCGGCAAGTACCACTCCCCCGGTGTGTGGTCGAACACCTGCTGCGGCCACCCCTACCCGGGCGAGGCGCCGTTCGCTGCGGCCGCCCGGCGTACGTACGAGGAGCTGGGGGTCTCGCCCTCGCTGCTCGCCGAGGCGGGCACGGTCCGCTACAACCACCCCGATCCGGTGTCGGGCCTGGTGGAGCAGGAGTTCAACCACCTGTTCGTCGGAATGGTGCAGGAGCGGCTGCGGCCGGACGAGGAAGAGGTCGGCGAGACGGCCTTCGTGACCGCCGGTGAGCTCGCGGAGCGGCACGCCGCCGCACCGTTCTCGGCGTGGTTCATGACCGTGCTGGATGCCGCGCGGCCCGCCGTCAGGGAGCTGACGGGGCAGTCCGCCGGCTGGTGAAGCCGTGACGCCGCGTGGCGGGGGCGGTCAGAGCTGCGGCTTCAGGGGCAGCGCCGCCCAGATGATCTTGCCGCCGCCCGCGGTGTGCTCCACATCGCAGGTACCGCCCGCCTCGGCGGTGATCTCGCGCACCAGGAGCAGCCCGCGACCGCCGGTCTGGGCGTAGTCGGTGACCAGCGCCGTGGGGCGGTAGGGGTGGTTGTCCTCGACCGAGACCCTGACCCATTCCGCCCCGATGGCCACCTCGACGGCCAGCTCGGGCGAGAGCAGGGCTGCGTGCTTGACCGCGTTGGTGACCAGCTCCGACACGATCAGCAGCAGGCCCTGGAGGATGTCGTCGTCGACGGGTACGCCCTGCCGGCCGATCAGATCGCGGACCGCGTGCCTGGCCTGCGGCACCGAGGCGTCGACTGCGGGGGCGCTGAAGCGCCACACCCCCTCGTACGACACGGGATGGGCCGGAACACTCCCACGGCTCTCCATGGACCGCCACCCGCTCTCGGCTCGTACGTCACTGACTCTCGCACGTCACTGACTATCGAGTAATAAGTGTCGGGAAGCGCGTGGTCCGGACCGCCGCTCTGACCGTAAATGGCCTCTTCTTAAAGCGATTTGATCGTTTGAGTATGACAGCGTCAGGTGATTGGACACTTTCTCACCTTCTTCCGGCGCCATCTGGTCCAGGCCGTCCGGATAGCATCCGACGCATGGACCTCAGGGAGCAGACGGCACGCACACCGGCGCGGCTGGAGCACGCGGTCGTGGACGGCGTCGCCACCCTCGTCATCAGCAATCCCGCCAAGCGCAACGCCATGACCTCGGACATGTGGCGGGAGTTGCCGGTGCTGCTGGAGGGACTGGCCGCCGACCCCGGCGTACGCGTCCTCGTCCTCACCGGCGCCGGTGACACCTTCTGCGCCGGTGCGGACATCGCCTCGCTCCAGGACCCGGGCGGGCGGACGCAGGCGCTCGCCGTCCAGGCCGAGGAGTCGCTCGCGGCCTTCCCCCGGCCCACGCTGGCCGCCGTGCGCGGATACTGCGTGGGCGGCGGCAGCCAGCTGGCCGCAGCCTGCGATCTGCGGTTCGCCGAGGAGGGCGCCTCCTTCGGCATAACGCCGGCCAAGCTCGGGATCGTCTATCCCTCGTCATCGACACGTCGGCTGGTCACCCTGGTCGGCCCGGCGACCGCGAAGTTCCTGCTGTTCTCGGGTGAACTGATCGGCACGGAACGGGCCCTGCGCACGGGGCTGGTGGACGAGGTCCTGCCGGAGGGCGGGCTGGCCGGGCGGGTGTCCGCGTTCGCCCGTGTCCTGGCATCGCGTTCGCAGCTGACCCAGGCCGCGGCGAAGGAGTTCGCCGACGGCCGGGAGGACCGCGACGCCCACTGGGCACGGCAGGCGGACGGCAGCGGCGACACCGCCGAGGGGGTCGCCGCCTTCCTGGAGCGCCGTACCCCCCGCTTCACCTGGACGACGGGGAGCCCCGGGGCGCCTACCGCAGGATGAACCGGCTCCTGGCCCGCCACTTCTCGACCATGGCCGCCGGGGCCTTGTCCGGTGCTCCGCAGTCGTAGGGCGGCTGGGGGTCGTACTCCGTCAGCAGCTGGACGCTCCGCGCGTGGTCGTCGCCCGCGATCGTGCCGAGCAGGGTGAGGCCCATGTCGATGCCGGACGAGACTCCGGCGGCGGTGACGTACTTGCCGTCGACGACCACCCGCTCGCCCGTCGGCTCGGCCCCGAAGGTCTTCAGTACGTCGAGGGCGAGCCAGTGCGTGGTGGCTCGTCTGCCGGTGAGCAGTCCGGCGGCTGCGAGCAGCAGGGAGCCGGTGCACACCGAGGTCGTCCAGGTGCTGGTGGCGTCCGCCGCCCGCAGCCAGCCGAGCAGCGTCCCGTTCTCCATCTGGTCGCTCTGTCCGGGGCCGCCCGGCACGATCACCAGGTCGGGGGCGGGTACGTCGGCGAGCGCGCGGTCGGCGACGAGCGAGAGACTGCCGCTGTCGTTGCGCACGGCGCCCGGCCGCTCGGCGACGAGGACGGTCTCGGCGCCGGGGGCCCGGCTGAGCATCTCGTAGGGGCCGACGGCGTCGAGCGCGGTGAAGCGGTCGAAGAGCACGATGGCGATCTGCATGGAGGTCCTCACATGGTCGGTGGGTCGTTACGGCTGGGCGCGGAAGCGGCGCCGGTATTCGGCGGGTGCCGTGCCCAGGGTTTTGACGAAGGCCCTGCGCATCGCCTCGGGTGTGCCGTAGCCGCTGGCACGGGAGACGCCGGTGACACCGTCGGCCGTGTCCTCCAGCAGCCGGCGGGCGTGTTCGAGGCGTACGCGCTCGACGTACCGGCCGGGGGCGAGCCCGGTCTCGGTCCTGAAGGCGCGGGCGAAGTGGCGGGGCGAGAGCCTGGCTCGGGCCGCGAGCGCGTCCACCGAGAGGTCGGCGTCCGGATGCTCGGTGATCCAGAGCTGCACCGCGCGCAGGGGTTCACGGACGGCGGTCTGAGCGGTGAGCTGAGCGCTGAACTGGGCCTGGTTGCCCGGGCGTCGCAGGAACACGACGAGATGGCGGGCGACGGTGAGCGCCACGTCCCGGCCGTGCTCCTCCTCGACCAGGGCGAGCGCGAGGTCGATGCCCGCGGTGACGCCGGCCGATGTGGCAAGGCGTCCGTCGCGTACGAAGACGGGGTCCGGGTCCACGCGCACCGCCGGATACGTCCGGGCGAGCGTCTCGCAGACGGACCAGTGGGTGGTCACCCGGTGGCCGTCGAGCAGGCCGGCCTCGGCGAGGAGAAGAGCGCCGGTGCACACCGACACCAGCTGCCGGGCGAGCGGGCCGTGCGTGCGGAGCCAGTCGACGAGACCGGGCTCGGGTGCCCTCGTGCCGGCGCCTCCCGGCACCAGCAGCAGATCAGGCGCGGGAGCGTCCGCGAGCGTGCCGTCGGGGACGAGGGTGAGGCCGCTGGAGCAGCGGACCGGCGCACCGTCCAGTGAGGCGGTGCGCAGCTCGTAGGCGATCCCGGGGAAGCGGGACGCGCCGGCGAAGACCTCCACGGGGCCGCTCACATCGAGGCTCTGGACGCCATCGAAGAGGACGACGAGTACGGATCGCTGCTTCATGTCCGCCATCCTGGGCGGGCTGCCCGATGGCCGCAATGACGAGTTCCCCACCTTTCCTGCCATAAGGACTCCGGGAGCCGTCGGCGGAGGCCCCGGGGCTACCACGCGTACTAACCAGTCGGTAACGTGCGGGCATGAGTACTCTCCCTCCGCGTGCCGGACGCCGCTGCCACAACGCTCTGAACCCGCTGCACTCCTGTGTCTACTTCTCCCCCGACCTCGGCAAGGAGTTCGGGGAGCTCGGCATCGACAACAACAGCCGGGCCTACTTCGCCGCGCGCGGCGCGGCCCTGGGCGCAGTCGGAGCCGGCACGGTCACCGCGGCCTTCTACAACTTCAACCACGAGCTGGTGGCCCGCCATCTGCCCGCGGTCTGGTCGGACATCACCCCCCGGGCGGCGCTCGACGCCCGCCTGCGGGCCGCCGACTCGACGCTGCGCCGGGTACTCGGCGAGGAGACCCTCGCCTCGCCGGAGATGGCCGAGGCGGCCGGGCTCGCCCTGCGGGCCGCCGAGGCGTGCACCCGCCACGCCCGCCCGCTGTACTCCGCGAACGCGGATCTGGACGTGCCGGACCAGCCGCACCTGGCGTACTGGCACGCGGCGACGCTGCTGCGCGAGCACCGCGGCGACGGGCACCTGGCCGGGCTGCTCACGGCCGGGCTCGACCCGCTGGAGGCCCTGGTCAGCCACACCGCCACCGGCAAGGGCACGGCGCCGCGCTGGGTCCTCGCCACCCGTGGCTGGCAGCGCGCCGACTGGGACGCGGCGGTGGAGCGGCTGCGGGGCCGTGGCGTGCTGGACGCCGAGGGCGAGCTGACGGAGGCGGGCACCGCGCTCAGGGCCCAGCTGGAGGAGGCGACGGACCGGATGGACGCCGCGCCGTACGAGCACCTGGGCGCCGAAGGCGTGGCCCGGCTCACCGATCTGGGCCGTGGGTTCCTGTTCGCGGCGGCCTCCGCCGGGGCGTTCCCCGACGACCTGATCGGCAAGGGCTGAGCGGCGTCTTCGAGCAGGTCACGCGACACGGCCCCCGGCCACCCGGCACAATGCAGGCGAAGGGGCGCATGCGGATGTGGACCGCCCCAGTGGCACAGCCAGCACAGCCAGCACGAGAAGGCGAGTCGGTAAAACCGTGACGACGTCCATCGAAGGCAGGATCGCCGAGGAGCTCGGCGTACGTGAGCGTCAGGTGAAGGCGGCCGTCGACTTGCTCGACGGCGGGTCGACCGTGCCGTTCATCGCGCGCTACCGCAAGGAAGCGACCGAGATGCTCGACGATGCGCAGCTGCGCACGCTCGAGGAGAGGCTGCGGTATCTGCGGGAGCTCGAGGACCGCCGCACCGCGGTCCTCGATTCCGTACGTGAGCAGGGCAAGCTCGACGCCGCTCTGGAGGCGCAGATCCGGGCGGCCGACACCAAGGCGCGGCTGGAGGACATCTACCTCCCGTTCAAGCCGAAGCGCCGGACGAAGGCGCAGATCGCGCGCGAGGCGGGCCTTGAGCCCCTTGCCGACGGTCTGCTCGGTGACCCTTCGGTGGACCCGCTCGTCGCCGCCGGGGCGTTCGTCGACGCCGAGAAGGGGGTGGCGGACCCCGCTGCGGCGCTGGAAGGCGCCCGGTCGATCCTGGCCGAGCGCTTCTCGGAGGACGCCGACCTGACCGGCGAGCTGCGCGAGCGCATGTGGTCGCGCGGCAGGGTCGTCGCGAAGGTACGGGACGGCAAGGAGGAGGCCGGCGCGAAGTTCGCCGACTACTTCGACTTCGCCGAGCCGTTCACCGCGCTCCCCTCGCACCGCGTCCTCGCGATGCTCCGGGGCGAGAAGGAGGACGTGCTCGACCTGGTCCTGGAGCCGGAGGAGCCGTCGGAGCAGCCGGGCCCCTCCTCGTACGAGAACATGATCGCCCGCAGGTTCGGTGTCGCCGACCGCGGCAGGCCCGGGGACAAGTGGCTGGGTGACACGGTCCGCTGGGCCTGGCGGACCCGGATCCTCGTGCACCTCGGGATCGATCTGCGGCTCCGGCTGCGCACGGCGGCGGAGGACGAGGCCGTCCGTGTCTTCGCGTCGAACCTGCGCGATCTGCTGCTCGCCGCCCCGGCGGGCACCCGGGCGACGCTGGGGCTCGACCCCGGTTTCCGTACGGGTGTGAAGGTCGCCGTGGTGGACGCGACCGGCAAGGTCGTCGCGACGGATGTCATCCATCCGCATGTTCCGGCGAACAAGTGGGACCAGGCTCTCGCCACGCTGGAGCGCCTCGCCCGGGAGCACCAGGTCGATCTGATCGCCATCGGGAACGGCACCGCGTCCCGCGAGACCGACAAGCTCGCGGGCGAACTCTGCGACAAGCACCCGGAGCTGAAGCTCACCAAGGTGATGGTCTCGGAGGCGGGTGCCTCCGTGTACTCGGCGTCGGCGTTCGCCTCGCAGGAACTTCCGGACATGGACGTGTCGCTGCGCGGCGCGGTCTCGATCGCGCGCCGCCTCCAGGACCCGCTGGCCGAGCTGGTGAAGATCGACCCCAAGTCGATCGGCGTCGGCCAGTACCAGCACGACCTGTCCGAGGTGAAGCTGTCCCGCTCCCTGGACGCCGTGGTCGAGGACTGTGTGAACGGCGTCGGGGTCGACGTCAACACGGCGTCGGCGCGGCTGCTCTCCCGGGTGTCGGGCATCGGCTCCGGGCTGGCCGAGAACATCGTGACGCATCGCGACACGAACGGCCCGTTCCGCTCGCGCCGGGCGCTCAAGGATGTGGCCAGGCTGGGCCCGAAGGCGTACGAGCAGTGCGCCGGCTTCCTCCGGATCCAGGGCGGTGAGGACCCGCTGGACGCGTCGAGCGTGCACCCCGAGGCGTACCCGGTGGTGCGGACGATGGTGAAGCGGACCGGCGGCGACGTCGCTTCGCTGATCGGCAGCACCGACACCCTGCGGTCACTGCGGCCGGACGACTTCGTGGACGAGAAGTTCGGTCTGCCGACGGTCACTGACATCCTCAAGGAGCTGGAGAAGCCGGGCCGCGACCCGCGCCCCGCCTTCCGGACGGCCACCTTCAAGGAGGGCGTGGAGAAGCTCGGCGACCTGGACCCCGGGATGGTGCTGGAGGGTGTCGTCACGAACGTGGCGGCGTTCGGCGCGTTCGTGGACATCGGCGTCCACCAGGACGGTCTTGTCCATGTGTCGGCGATGTCGCGGACGTTCGTGAAGGACCCGAGGGATGTCGTGAAGCCGGGCGACATCGTGAAGGTGAAGGTCATGGAGGTCGACATCCCGCGCAAGCGGGTCTCCCTGACGCTGCGGCTCGACGACGAGGCCGCCGCGGGCCAGGGCGGCGGTGACCAGGGCGGCCAGAAGCGCGAGCGACCGCCCCGGCAGCGTCAAGGTCAGGGCCAGGGGCAGGGGCAGGGGCAGGGGCAGGGGCAGGGGCAGGGGCAGCGTCAAGGTCAGGGGCAGGGTCAGCGTCAGAGCCAGGACAGCCGGCAGGGAGGCGCCGGTCAGCGCCGCGACAGGCGCGGGGGCGGTGGCAGCGGCGGTGGCTCGCCGCGCCCTGCCGCGGCGCCCGCCAACAGTGCGATGGCTGACGCGCTGCGGCGCGCGGGCCTGACGGGCGGCTCCGACCGGGGCGGCTCAGGGCGCTGACCCGGAGCCGCCGGGTCCGGTCCGCCAGACACCCCACCTGCCCGTCCCGGCCCCCGGGGCGGGCAGGGCCGTGTGTCAGCCCGCCTCGGTGACCTTGCCGTCCGACACCTCGACCCGGCGGGTCGTACGCACCGCCTCCAACATCCGCCGGTCGTGCGTGACCAGCAGCAGGGTCCCCGCGTACGCATCGAGTGCGGACTCCAACTGTTCGATCGCAGGCAGGTCCAGGTGGTTCGTCGGCTCGTCCAGGACCAGCAGATTGACGCCCCTGCCCTGGAGGAGCGCGAGGCCGGCCCGGGTGCGTTCGCCGGGCGAGAGCGTGGTCGCGGGGCGCAGCACATGCCCGGCGCGCAGGCCGAATTTGGCCAGCAGGGTGCGGACCTCGGCGGGCTCGGTGTCGGGGACGGCGGCGCAGAAGGCGTCCAGCAGGCTCTCCGTGCCGTGGAACAGCTTGCGTGCCTGGTCGACCTCGCCCACCACGACGCCGGAGCCGAGCGTGGCGTGGCCCGCGTCGAGCGGCAGCCTGCCGAGCAGGGCGGCGAGCAGTGTGGACTTGCCCGCACCGTTGGCGCCGGTGATGGCGACCCGGTCGGCCCAGTCGATCTGCAGGGTGGCAGGGCCGAAGGAGAAGCCGCCGCGGACGACGGCGGCGTCGCGCAGGGTGGCCACGACGGAACCGGAGCGCGGTGCGGAGGCGATCTCCATCCGCAGGTCCCACTCCTTGCGGGGTTCGTCGACGACGTCGAGGCGCTCGATCATGCGCTGCGTCTGCTTGGCCTTGGCGGCCTGCTTCTCGCTGGCCTCGCTGCGGAACTTGCGGCCGATCTTGTCGTTGTCGGTGGCCTTGCGGCGGGCGTTCTTGACGCCCTTGTCCATCCAGCCGCGCTGCATCTGGGCGCGGCCTTCCAGGGCCGAGCGCTTGTCGGCGTACTCCTCGAACTCCTCGCGGGCGTGCGTACGGGCACGTTCGCGCTCCTCCAGGTAGGCGGCGTAGCCGCCGCCGTAGAGGTTGATCTGCTGCTGGGCGAGATCGAGTTCCAGCACCTTGGTGACCGTACGCATCAGGAACTCGCGGTCGTGGCTGACGACGACGGTGCCGGCGCGCAACCCCGACACGAAACGCTCCAGGCGCTCCAGACCGTCGAGGTCCAGGTCGTTGGTGGGCTCGTCGAGGAGGAAGACGTCGTAGCGCGACAGCAGCAGGGAGGCGAGCCCTGCGCGGGCGGCCTGGCCGCCGGAGAGTGCTGTCATCGGGAGGTCGAGGCCGACGGTCAGGCCGAGGTCGGCTGCGACCTCCTCGGCACGTTCGTCGAGGTCCGCGCCGCCGAGGGACAGCCAGCGCTCCAGCGTCTCGGAGTACGCGTCGTCCGCGCCGGGCGCTCCGTCGACGAGGCCCTGGGTCGCGGCGTCCATGGCTGCCTGGGCGTCGGCGACCCCGGTGCGGCGGGCGAGGAACTCCCGTACGGACTCGCCCTGGCGGCGCTCGGGCTCCTGCGGGAGGTGTCCGACGGTCGCGGTGGGCGGGGAGAGCCGCAGCTCGCCCTCCTCGGGGCGGTCGAGCCCTGCGAGCAGACGGAGCAGCGAGGACTTTCCGGCGCCGTTGGCTCCGACGAGACCGATCACGTCGCCGGGCGCGACCACGAGGTCGAGTCCTGCGAAGAGGGTGCGGTCACCGTGTCCTGCGGCGAGTTCATTGGCGACGAGAGTGGCAGTCATCAGGGTGACGATCCTAACGAACCCCGGGGGCTCTCCCGCCCTCCAGGCCGGGGTGCGACCATGGCCTGTCCGGCCCTCGGCACAGGGGGCGACACGAGGACAGGAGTGGGCGCCGTGGCCGATGTGATCGTGGTGGGCGGCGGGGTCAGCGGGCTGACCACGGCGCTGCTGCTGGCGGAGCGCGGCCTGCGGGTGCGCGTCTGGTCCGGGGACCCGGCCTCGGCCACGACCTCGGCCGTGGCGGGTGGGCTGTGGTGGCCGTACAGGATCGAGCCCGAGGCGCTGGTGGGTGACTGGTCGCTCGAAACCCTCCGGGTGTACGTGGAGCTGGCCGCCGAGACCGCCGAGACGGGTGTCCGTATGGTCACCGGGGTGCACGGGGGTGAGCGGCTGTCCGCGCTCGGTCCGTGGGCCCGTGGCCTGCGGGACGTCTCCGAGGTGGCCGAGGGCCTGCGGGTGACGGTTCCGCTGATCGACATGCCGACGCATCTGCGCTGGCTGGAGGAGCAACTGTCGGCTGCCGGGGGCGTGGTCGAGCGCCGTACGGTGCGCGGCTTCGCGGAGGCTGCGGCCGAGGCTCGGGTGGTGGTCAACTGCACCGGGCTCGGCGCCCGGGAGCTGGTGCCCGACCCCGGAGTGCGGCCGGTCAGGGGCCAGTTGGTGGTGGTGGAGAACCCGGGTGTCGACGAGTGGTTCGTCGAGGCGGATCCCGCGTCGAGCGCGACCACGTACTTCATCCCGCAGCCGGGCGGCCTCGTGCTGGGCGGCACGGCGGAGACCGACGACGCCCGCACCGAGCCCGATACGCGCACGGCCCAGGAGATCGTGGCGCGGTGCTCGCGGATACGGCCGGAGATCGCGGGGGCGCGGGTCATCGGTCACCGGGTGGGACTGCGGCCTGCCCGGGACGCCGGGGTGCGCATCGAGGCCGATGAGCTGCCGGGTGGCGGACTGCTGGTGCACAACTACGGCCACGGCGGCGCCGGGGTGACGGTGGCCAGGGGGTGCGCGCGGGCCGCGGCCCAGCTGGTGGGCTGAGCCGCGGCCGGCCGGCCCGCGCGGTCAGGCCGGCGGGTCCTGCTTGTGGCGCTCGTCGGTGGTGATCTCCGTGGCACCGGGGCCGATCCGGATCTCGAAGTCACCGTCGTATCTGGCGTGCCCCTCGATGACCGCGGATTCGACGGCCTCCACGCCGAACTCCTGGCGGACGATCATCGGGTCGTGGCGCAGGTCCCTCATCAGGGACACGCACATGCCGATCATGACGATCGTGAACGGCGCGGCCACGAGAATGGTCAGATTCTGCAGACCTGCCAGCGCGTCGCCCTGACCGTTGCCGATGAGCAGCATGACGGCCGCGACGGCTCCGGTGACGACACCCCAGAAGATCACAACCCACTTGGCGGGTTCGAGAACCCCCTTCTGGGAGAGGGTGCCCATCACGATCGACGCGGCGTCGGCGCCCGAGACGAAGAAGATCCCGACCAGGATCATCACCAGGATGCTGGTGACGGTCACGATCGGGAACTGCTGCAGGACGCCGAAGAGCTGTGCCTCCTGGGTGTCGCCGACACCCTTGAGGTCCCCCGCCTCCTCCAGCCGGATCGCCGACCCGCCGAAGACGCAGAACCAGATCAGGCTGACCGTGCTGGGCACCAGGATCACGCCGCCGACGAACTGACGGATCGTCCGGCCCCGGCTGATCCGGGCGATGAACATGCCGACGAAGGGCGTCCACGAGATCCACCACGCCCAGTAGAAGACCGTCCAGCTGGCGAGCCAGTCGGCCACGTCCCCCTCGCCGGTGGCCTCGGTGCGCCCGGCGAGCTGGGCGAGGTTGCCGAAGTACGCGCCGATGGAGGTGGGCAGCAGGTCGAGCACGATGATGGTGGGTCCCACGACGAAGACGAAGACCACCAGGAGCAGCGCGAGCACCATGTTGATGTTGGACAGCCACTGGATGCCCTTTTCGACCCCGGACACGGCGGAGGCGACGAAGGCCACGGTCAGCACGGCGATGATCGCGACCAGGAGGCCTGTGCCGGTCTTCTCCATCCAGCCCAGCTCATGGAAGCCGCTGCCGATCTGGAGCGCACCGAGCCCGAGCGAGGCGGCGGAGCCGAAGAGGGTGGCGAAGATGGCGAGGATGTCGATGACCCGGCCGATCGGTCCGTGGGCGCGCTTCTCACCGATGAGCGGCACGAAGACCGAGCTGATCGTCTGCCGCCTGCGCCTGCGGTACGCGCTGTAGGCGATGGCGAGCCCGACGACCGCGTAGATCGCCCAGGGGTGCAGGGTCCAGTGGAAGAGGGTGGTGGCCATCGCCGTCTGCATGGCCTCGGCGGCGTCATCGGGGCGGGTGCCGGGCGGCGGCTCCTTGAAGTGGGAGAGCGGCTCGCTGACGCCGTAGAACATCAGGCCGATCCCCATGCCGGCGCTGAACATCATCGCGACCCAGGAGACGGTACGGAATTCGGGTTCCTCGCCCTCCTGTCCGAGTGAGATCTTCCCGTAACGGCTGATCGCGAGCCACAGGGCGAAGACGACGAAGCCGGAGGCCGCCAGCATGAAGGCCCAGCCACCGTTGTGGATGAGACCGTTGAGCAGTGTGTTCGAGACGCTTTCCAGCGAGTCGGTCGCCGTGGAACCCCAGACCACGAAGGCGACGGTGAGCACCGCCGTGACCCCGAAGACCACCCGGTCGGTCGTGGGGCGCCGGCCATGGTGCGGCTCGGCGGGTAGATCGGCCGTGACGGGGAGATAGTCTCCCCGCCCGGCCTTTCCCTGCTCGTCGTGTGTCACAGATGGCACCTTTCACGCAGTGCGAAATTTCGCTCTCCGTAGGCAGTACCACACACAACGTACATCTCCCGGGACCAACAAGCTGTTGCCTCTCAACCGCATATGCACCGCTATGCCCTCGATTGAGGGCCGATGACCTGTCCGGTCGGCCGGACAGGCGGTTAGGCTGACCGCGTTCGCGCCGGGCCCTGGTCCGTTCGCGCCGAACCCGCCGGTTCCAGCCGTTCCCTGACGGGGCGCGTGTACGAGGAGGCACCCTTGCCCGACCCGACGACCGATCCGCACCCGGACGTCCGGCCCACCCTGGAGGCCGTGGCGGCCCGCGCCGGTGTGTCACGGGCGACGGCGTCCCGCGTCGTCAACGGCGGTGCGGGTGTACGTCAGCCCCTGGTGGACCAGGTGCGAAGGGCCGTCGACGAGCTCGGCTACATCCCGAACCACGCGGCGCGGACGCTGGTCACCCGGCGCAACGGCGCGGTCGCCGTGATCATCGACGAGCCCGAGTTCCGGATCTTCTCCGACCCGTTCTTCTCCCGCCAGATCCGCGGGATCAGCCGCGAGCTCAACGCCCACGACGCCCAGCTGGTCCTGCTCCTGGTGGAGGGCAGCGGCGACTTCGACCGGGTCACCCGCTATCTGGCCGGTGGCCATGTGGACGGCGTACTGGCCTTCTCGCTGCACACCGACGACGAACTGCCCGCCATCATCCGGCGGTTCAGGGTCCCCACGGTCTACGGAGGCCGGCCGGAGCGCCCGGTGGCGGGCGCGGACACCCCTCAGGTGCCGTACGTCGACTGCGACAACCGGGGCGGCGCCCGGGAGGCCGTACGCCATCTGGTCTCGCTCGGCCGACGGCGTATCGCGCACATCGCGGGGCCGCGCGACCAGACGTCGGCGCTCGACCGGATCGACGGATACCGGGACGTGCTCCCGGACGCCGGGCCCGAACTCGTCGTCGAGGGCGACTTCACCGCGGAGGGCGGAGTCCGGGCCATGGGGACCTTGCTGGACACCTGTCCGGACCTCGACGCCGTCTTCGTCTCCAACGACCTGATGGCGTCGGGTGCGCTGCGGGTGCTGCGTGAGCGGGGCATCCGGGTGCCGCGGGACGTGGCGGTCGTCGGGTTCGACGACATGACGTCGGTGGCCGAGGCCGCCGTACCGCCCTTGACTACGGTCCGCCAGGACGTGGAGGACATGGGGCGGTTGATGGTGCGGGTGCTGATGGAGCGGCTGAACAGCGACACCGGGACCTGGCCCGAGTCCGTGATCACCCCGACCGAGCTGGTCCGCCGGGCCTCCGCCTGAACCTCGGTCCGCCCGGCCGTCCACCGGCGGCCCGCCACTCGGCGCGGGCCGATCCGGCGAACGGCAGATAGCGCAGCCGCTCGGGGAGCAGGGGCACGGTCCGCCGCACCACGGCGCCGAAGCGCCGCAGCCTGCGCTCCTGCTCCGGGGTCCAGTCGAGCCCGATGGCCTCACGGGCGTCAGGCGGCATCAGCCCGATCGTGAGGAAGCGGCGGAATCGGGCCAGTGGCGGGAGCAGTACCGGCCACAGCACCTTCAGGGCGAGCGGCCCGCGGTCGGGCGGCGGCACGGGAGCGTCCGTGGCCACCAGTTCGCGTACGACGACGGTGGCCTCCACCTCGTCGGCCAGCATCCTGCGGTAGTAGGGCCAGAACTCCTCGATCGTCTGCGGCATGTCCCGGTCGTGGATGCCCAGGATCCGGCCGACCTGGAGCCACTCGCGGTACAGGGCGCGCTCCTGGGCATCGGTGAAGGGGCGGACCAGATAGCGCGAGGCGTGCTGGTAGACGGGGAAGCCGGTGGCGTGCACCCATGCGTAGTGCGCGGGGGTGAGCGCGTGGTAGCGGCGGCCCCGGGCGTCGGTTCCCTGGATCGTGCGGTGCAGCTTCCTGAGCCGTCGGCCCTCCTCCGCGGCGGCCTCGCCCCCGTACACCCAGAGCTGGAGCGATCTCAGGGACCGTTCACCGCGCCCCCAGGGGTCCGTGCGGAAGACGGAGTGGTCGTCGACTCCGGCGCCGACGGCCGGGTGGGCGACCTGGAGGGTGAGGGCCGCGGGCAGCATCAGCACGCCCCTGACATCACCGGCGAGGCTCCACAGAACGCCGCCGGGCGGGGGTGGTGCGGGCTCTCCCGCGCTGGTCATGCGGGTGCTCCCAGGACGTCGGCTGCTCGGGCCCGTGGCGGGCCCACGCACGTTCCAGTATGCGACGCGTCGGCGGTGTTGACGATCCCCGTGAAACACATCAATAGTATTTGTAACTTTGACTCTCAGGACGAGAGGGGTGAGCACGCATGGGCCGCTACAGCCGACTGCGCGAGATCCGCCGGATGGACCCCCTGCACGACTGCGCCGAGATAGTCCGCCTGATGACCCGGTACGAGTTCCCGTGGGACTACCGGCAGGGCATCGGTGTCGCGTTCCTGCGCGACTACGGCGTGCCGAGGATCTCCGTACTGCTCGACCGCACCCAGGAGTTCGAGCGCAACGGCCAGAAGCGCTACGACGACACCGTCCTGTTCGGCTACGAGATGGCGGCCGAGGGCTTCGATTCGGAGCGGGCACGGGCGGCGGCCCGCCATCTCAACCGGATCCACGACAAGTACCGCATCCCGAACGAGGACTACCTCTACGTGCTGGCCACCACGGTCGTCGGCCCCAAACGCTGGATCGACCGCTTCGGCTGGCGACCCCTGTGCGCGCAGGAGGCCGGGGCGCTGGCCGAGGTGGGCCGGCGGACGGCCGGCCTGATGGGCATCGAGGGCGCCCCGGGCACCTACGAGGGTTTCGAGGAGCTGCTCGACTCCTACGAGGAGCGGATGTTCGCCTACGACCCGGCGAACCGCCGGGTCGCCACCGCCACCTTCCGGGTCATGGCCGCCTGGTATCCCGCCCCGGTACGCCCCCTGGTGGCCCGGCTCTCGCTCGCCCTGCTGGACGAGCCGCTGCTGCGGGCCC
This sequence comes from Streptomyces sp. NBC_01012, assembly GCF_045162755.1. Taxonomy (NCBI): domain Bacteria; kingdom Bacillati; phylum Actinomycetota; class Actinomycetes; order Kitasatosporales; family Streptomycetaceae; genus Streptomyces; species Streptomyces sp. NBC_01012. The sequence continues at coordinate 705,689 of NZ_CP108688.1, forward strand.
TGGGCTTCCCGGCGCAGCCCGGGTGGCTGCGGGCTGCGGCCGTGACACTGGTGCGCGGCCGGTCGCACGGCGTGCGGCTGCTGCCCGCCCGGCCCGGGTGGCTGCCATCCCGCCCCCGGCCGCGCAGCTACCCCTTCGGATACGAGCTCGACGACCTCGGTCCGCACTGGGCGCAGAGCCGTCCGCTGGAGCCCCTCCCCGCGGAGCGGACGGAGCGGTCGGAGGGGCCGAAGCGGTCGGAGGGGCCGAAGCGGTCGGAGGGGCCGAAGCGGTCGGAGCGGTCGGAGCGGCCATGAGGGAGGAGGGCCCCGCGGTCACACCGCGCTGAGCAGCGGCACCAGATAGCGGCGCGCGAAGGCGCCGACCTGCTCGTCGTCGTCCAGCTCGAAGCAGCTCACCGGGTTGAGGAGGAAGGAGACCGTGATCCGCACCATCAGTTCGGCGACCGGTGTCGGGTCCGTCTCCGGCCGCCCTTCCGCGCGCCGGGCGTGGCGGAGCCGGTCGGCCAGATATCCGCGTATCGCCAGGAAGGCCGGGCCGCTCTCCAGCGTGAGGAAGGGCAGCATGATCTCGGGCTCCAGCCGCAGCAGCCCGCCCACCAGCGGATGTTCACGGATGTGCTTGAGGACGGCGACGAAGCCTGCGACGAGCCGGTCCTCCACGGTGGGCAGCGCGGCCACCGCGTCGTCGACGTCCACGACGAATCTGCGGTACTCGCGCAGCAGGCAGGCGGAGACCAGGCTGTCCTTGTTGCCGATCCGTCGGTACACGGTGACCCGCGAGACCTTGGCGCGCTTGGCCACGTCGTCGACGGTCGAGCGGCGCAGGCCGAAGGTCATGAACTGCTCGCGCGCCGCGTCCAGGATCTGCTCGCTCAGCGCGTCGGACGGTGGCCTCTCGGCGAGCGCCCTGGCCAGCAGTGTCCCGTCGGTACCCGATGCCGCCACGAGCCCTCCCGTCCGTTGTCCACCACTCAACCATAGGGCTGACCAGGCGCTCAGCCGAAGTCGTACACCGTCACCTCGATGCCCCGGCTCACCAGCCGGTCGGTGATGAGGGGTTCGACCCTGGACCAGGTGCCGCCCGCAAGCCCGCAGCCGATCCGCGGCATGTGGACGGAGGCCCCCAGCTCGGCGGCCTTGGCGGCCACCTTGTCCAGACCGGCGTCGATGGCCTCGTAACGCACGGGCACGCCCTTGCTGCCGGTGCGTATCCCCCGCTGGCCCACCAGGTTGGCGACCCAGACATACGGCTCGGCCTGGACGAACTGCACGGCGCCCAGGCCGAAGTCGTTGCCCGCGCGCTCCCGGTGCCAGCGACGGTACGCGGCCTCGGGCTCGGGCCAGCGGCGGGAGAGGGCCAGGACGAAGCCCTTCCCCCAGCCGCCCAGGTCGTTGCAGCAGTGCACGATCAGCTTGACGCCCTTGCCCTGGGGGCTGGTGGCGTCGCCCTGTACATAGGTGACTTCCGACATGTCCTCACCGTACGGGCCCGCACCGACATCGGGCTGAGCACTTTCACAACAGTGGTGAGACAGCAATACTGCTGAACCTGATCGGTACATCGGTACACAGGCGCGGCAGTGCCCCGGCAATGAGGAGTGGACATGACGACCGGGACCGAGGAGCCGGCGCTGACCGTCGACGAACTGGCGGCGCGTGCCGGAGTCACCGTGCGCACCGTGCGCTTCTACAGCACCCGCGGTCTGCTGCCCCCTCCGGTGATCGGGCCCCGGCGCGTCGGGCACTACGGGCACGAGCATCTCTCCCGGCTGGCCCTCATCGAGGAACTTCAGCACCAGGGCATGACGCTGGCCGCCATCGAGCGCTATCTCCAGCAGCTGCCGCCCGATCTGAGTGCGCAGGACCTGGCGATCCACCGCGCCCTGGTGGCGTCGTGGGCGCCGGACTCGGCCGAGGACATGGAGCGCGCCGAGCTGGAGCGCCGGGCGGGCCGGCCCCTCGGCGAGCAGGACATGGACCGGCTGGCGGCGATGGGAGTCCTGGAGCGTCCAGGGAAGCCCGACGGGCCCTTCCTGGTGGACCCCGGCCTGCTGCGGCTCGGGGTGGAGCTCCTGGACGTGCCCATCGCCCACGAGACGATCCTCGCGGCGCGCACGGTCCTGCTCGAGCACACCCGCTCGGCCGCACACGAACTGACGCGGCTGTTCCGGGACGAGGTGTGGAACCCGTACCGGGAGCGGGAGTCGGACCCCGAGCATGTGAAGGCGATGAAGTCCCTGTCGGCCCATATGCAGCCGATGGTGCTCCAGGCGCTGGTGACGGCCTTCCAGCGGTCGCTGAAGGAGGAGCTGCGGGCCGCGTTCACCGCCGGTGAGGAGGGGTGAACGCGGCCCGCGGGGGGCGCCGCCGTCAGTCGTGGAAGGTCTCGCCCCTCTCCGCCTTCTCCAGCAGGAGCCCGGAGGGCAGGAAGCGGTCTCCGTAACGCTCGGCGAGCTGCCTGGCGCGCGCCACGAAGCCGGGCAGGCCGCCTTCGTAGCCGTTGATGTACTGGAGCACACCGCCGGTCCAGGCGGGGAATCCGATGCCCATGATGGAGCCGATGTTGGCGTCGGCGACGGTCATGAGGACGTTCTCCTCCAGGCAGCGGACGCTGTCCAGGGCCTCGGAGAAGAGCATCCGCTCCTGCATGTCGGCGAAGGGGATGTCCGTGTCCGGCTTCGTGAAGTGCTCACGCAGGCCCGGCCACAGCGGACCCCGTCCACCGTCCTCGCCGTACTCGTAGAAGCCCGCTCCCCCGCTGCGTCCGGGGCGTCCGAACTCGTCGACCATCCGGTCGATGACCGCGTCGGCGGGGTGCACGGCCCAGGTGCCGCCCGCCTCCTCGACGGCGCGCCGGGTCTCGTCGCGGATCTTGCGGGGCAGGGTGAGCGTCAGCTCGTCCATGAGGGAGAGCACCTTGGCGGGGTAGCCGGCCTGCGCCGCCGCCTGCTCGACCGACGCGGGCTCGACGCCCTCGCCGACCATCGCCACGCCCTCGTTGATGAAGTGGCCGATGACGCGTGAGGTGAAGAAGCCGCGGGAGTCGTTGACGACGATCGGGGTCTTCTTGATCCGGCGCACCAGGTCGAAGGCGCGGGCCAGGGCCTCGTCCCCGGTCTTCTCCCCCTTGATGATCTCGACGAGCGGCATCTTGTCGACGGGCGAGAAGAAGTGCAGCCCGATGAAGTCCACCGGCCTGCCGACGCCGTCGGCGAGGGCGGTGATGGGCAGCGTCGAGGTGTTGGAGCAGAGCAGGGCGTCGGGCTCGACGATGTCCTGGATCTCCTGGAACACCTTGTGCTTGAGCGCGGTGTCCTCGAAGACCGCCTCGATCACGGCGTCGCAGCCCGCGAGTTCGGCGGGGTCTCCGGTCGGGGTGATGCGGGCGAGCAGCTCGTCCCGCTTCGCCTCGGTCGTACGGCCGCGGGAGAGCGCCTTGGCGAGGAGCTTCTCGCTGTAGGCCTTGCCCTTGGCCGCCGCCTCGGTGGAGACGTCCTTGAGGACGACGTCGAGGCCGGCACGTGCGCAGGAGTAGGCGATGCCCGCGCCCATCATCCCGGCGCCGAGTACGGCCACCTTGCGGACCTGGCGCTCCTCGACGCCCTCGGGGCGGCTGGCGCCGGAGTTGACGGCCTGGAGGTCGAAGAAGAACGCCTGGATCATGTTCTTGGCGACCTGGCCGGTGACGAGCTCGGTGAAGTAGCGCGCCTCGATGGTCTGCGCGGTCTCGAAGTCGACCTGCGAGCCCTCGACAGCGGCGGCCATGATGTTGCGGGGCGCGGGCATGGGCGCGCCGGCGAGCTGCTTCTTCAGGTTGGCCGGGAAGGCCGGCAGGTTGGCCGCGAGCTTCGGGTTGGACGGGGTGCCGCCGGGAATCCGGTAGCCCTTGACGTCCCACGGCTGCTGGGACTCGGGGTGGGCGTCGATGAAGGAGCGGGCCTTGTCGAGCATCTCCTCGCGGGTGGCGGCCACCTCATGGACCAGGCCGTTGTCCAGGGCCCGCCGCGGGGTGTACTGGGTGCCCTGGAGCAGGACCTTCAGCAGGGCGTCCGTGATGCCCATCAGCCGTACGGTCCGGGTGACCCCGCCGCCCGCGGGCAGCAGGCCGAGCGTGACCTCGGGCAGGCCGATCCGGGAGCCGGGGGCGTACAGGGCGATGCGGTGGTGCGCGGCGAGCGCGATCTCGTAACCGCCGCCGAGCGCGGCGCCGTTGATCGCGGCGACGACCGGCTTGCCGAGGGTCTCGATGCGGCGCAGCGAGTTCTTGATGGCGGTTCCGGCGTCGAACGCGGCCTGGGCGTTCTCGGGACCGATCTTGATCATGTCCTTGAGGTCACCGCCCGCGAAGAAGGTCTTCTTGGCGGAGGTGTAGATGATGCCCCGGATGGAGTCCTTCTCGGCCTCGGCGCGCTCGGCGACGGCGGCGATGGAGTCCTTGAAGCCCTGGTTCATCGTGTTGGCGGACTGGTCGGGGTCGTCGAGTACGAGGGTGACGACGCCGGTCTCGTCCTGTTCCCAGCGGATGGTCGTGCTCTCGGTCATGGGTGCTGTTCTCCGTAAGCAGGGGGACGGTCAGAGACGCTCGACGACGGTGGCGATGCCCATGCCGCCGCCGACGCAGAGGGTGGCGAGGCCGTAGCGCTTGTCCTGCCGTTCCAGTTCGTCGATGAGCGTGCCGAGGATCATCGCGCCGGTCGCACCGAGCGGGTGGCCGAGCGCGATGGCGCCGCCGTTGACGTTGACCTTGTCGAGGGAGAGGCCCATGTCCCGGGCGAAGCGCAGGACGACCCCGGCGAAGGCCTCGTTGATCTCGACGAGGTCGATGTCGTCGATGGTGAGCCCGGCCTTGGCCAGCGCCTTGCGGGTGGCGGGTGCGGGCCCGGTGAGCATGATGGTCGGCTCGGAGCCTGAGACGGCGGCGGAGACGATCCGGGCGCGCGGGGTGAGGCCGTAGCGCTCGCCGGTCTCCTTCGAGCCGATCGCGACAAGGGCGGCGCCGTCGACGATTCCCGAGGAGTTGCCCGCGTGGTGGACGTGGTCGATCTTCTCGACCCAGTGGTACTTCTGGAGCGCGACGGCGTCGAAGCCGCCCATCTCGCCGATCGTGGCGAACGAGGGCTTGAGTGAGGCCAGCGAGTCGGCGGTGGTGCCGGGGCGCATGTGCTCGTCGTGGTCGAGGACGAGCAGGCCGTTGCGGTCCCTTACGGGGACGACGGACCGCGCGAAGCGCTCCTCCTTCCAGGCCACCGCGGCGCGTTCCTGGGACAGGGCGGCGTACTCGTCGACGTCACGGCGTGAGAAGCCCTCGACGGTGGCGATGAGGTCGGCGCCGATGCCCTGCGGGGCGAAACCTGTCTCGAAGCTGGTCATCGGGTCCATGGCCCAGGCGCCGCCGTCGGAGCCCATGGGCACCCGCGACATGGACTCGACCCCGCCGGCCAGGACGAGGTCCTCCCATCCCGAACGGACCTTGGCGGCGGCCAGGTTGACGGCTTCGAGGCCGGAGGCACAGAAGCGGTTCTCCTGGACGCCGGCGACGGAGTCCGGGAGCCCCGCGGCGATGGCGGCGATCCGGGCGATGTCGGAGCCCTGGTCACCGAGCGGACTGACGACGCCGAGGACGATGTCGTCGATGGCGGCCGGGTCGAGGCCCGGGAAGCGGTCGCGGATCTCGTGGATGAGGCCGACGACGAGGTCGATCGGCTTGGTGCCGTGCAGGGCGCCGTTGGCCTTGCCCCGGCCGCGCGGGGTGCGGATCGCGTCGTAGACGAATGCTTCGGTACTCAAGGCTGCTGCCTTTCGGGTTCGGTGCGGGTCAGGAGAGCAGAGAGCGGCCGATGATTTCCTTCATGATCTCGGTCGTGCCGCCGTAGATGGTCTGGATACGGCCGTCGGTGAAGGCCTTGGCCACGCGGTACTCCGTCATGTATCCGTAGCCGCCGTGGAGTTGGAGGCAGCGGTCGGCGACGCGCTTCTGCAGTTCGGTGGCCCACCACTTGGCCATCGAGGCGTGGACCGCGTCGAGGGTTCCCTCGGAGTGATCGACGATGCAGCGGTCGATGAAGGTACGCGTGACGGCACACTCGGTGGCCATCTCGGCGATCTCGAAGCGGATGTGCTGGAGCTTGGAGAGCGGCCTGCCGAAGGCCTCACGCTCCTTGACATACTCGGTGGTGATCTCCAGGAGGTGTTCGGCGGCGGCGATCCCGGCGACCGCTATGCCCATCCGTTCCTGGGCCAGATTGGTCATGAGGTGCAGGAAGGCGCCGTCGAGCTCGCCGATGAGGTTCTCCTTGGGGACGCGTACGTCGTCGAAGAACAGCTCGGCGGTGTCCTGGGACTTCTGCCCGATCTTGTCGAGGTTGCGGCCCCGCTCGAAGCCCTCGGCACCGCGCTCGACGGCGAGCAGGGACAGGCCCTTCGCCCCGCCCTCCGGTGAGGTCTTCGCGACGACGATCACCAGGTCGGCGAGGATGCCGTTGGAGATGAAGGTCTTCGAGCCGTTGAGCAGCCAGTGGTCGCCCTTGTCCTCGGCGCTCGTACGGATGCCCTGGAGGTCGGAGCCCGCGCCGGGTTCCGTCATGGCGATGGCGGTGATGGTCTCGCCGCTGCAGAAGCCGGGCAGCCAGCGCCGCTTCTGCTCCTCGGTGCCCAGGCCCGTGAGGTAGGGGCCGATGATGTCGTTGTGCAGCCCGAGGGCGAGACCGGGCGCCCCGGCCCGGGTGAACTCCTCGGCCAGTACGGCGCTGTAGCGGAAGTCGGTGTTCCCGCCGCCCCCGTACTCCTCGGGGACCGCGAGGCCGAGCAGCCCCTGCCGGCCGGCGGCGAGCCAGGCCTCACGCGCGACGATGCCGTCCTGCTCCCACTGCTCGTAGTACGGGAGTACCTCCTTGGCCAGGAAGGTGCGGACGGTCGCGCGGAACGCGTCGTGCTCATCGGTGAAGATCTGCCGCTGCATTCTCAAGCCCCCTGGAGCCGGTTCTCGACGGTGGACATCAGCCGGTCGTTTCCTTCCCTGTGGTCAGCAGACCCGGCAGACCCCACGCGTCGGCGACGGCCTCGGTGTCCGCGCCCGGCAGCGCGGGTCCGGTGCGCACGGAGGCGGGCGTCGCCGAGAAGCGGGGTGCGGGGGCGGGCTGGGTGAGGCCGCTGTGCTCCACGTAGGTGGAACGGGCGGCGATGTGGGGGTGGCCCGGCGCCTCGCGGAGCGAGAGGACGGGGGCCACGCAGGCGTCCGTCCCCTCGAAGACCTCGGTCCACTCGGCGCGCGTACGGGCGGAGAACCGGTCGGCGACCAGGGTGCGCAGCTCCTCCCAGCGGCCGGGGTCGCCACGGTCGGGGGCCTCGTCCCCGAGCCCGAGCAGCGTGGTGAACTCCTCGTAGAAGCGCGGCTCAAGGGCGCCGACCGCCATGTACTCGCCGTCGGAGGTCGCGTAGGTGCCGTAGAAGGGGCAGCCGCCGTCGAGGAGGTTGGCACCGCGCCGGTCCTGCCAGCTGCCGGCGGCCAGCATGCCGTGGATCATCGTGGCGAGATGGGCCGCGCCGTCGACGATGGCCGCGTCGACGACCTGACCGGTCCCGCCGGGCGTACGGGCGTGCTGGAGGGCGGCGAGCACACCGACGACGAGGTAGAGCGAGCCGCCCGCGTAGTCACCGACCAGATTGGCGGGCACCGTGGGCGGTTCGCCGGATCCGCCGATCATCGACAGGGTGCCGGTGAGGGCAATGTAGTCGATGTCGTGGCCGGCCTGACCGGCCAGCGGACCGTCCTGGCCCCAGCCGGTCATCCGCCCGTAGACCAGCCGCGGGTTGCGTTCCAGACAGGCGTCGGGGCCGACACCGAGACGCTCGGCGACGCCGGGCCGGTAGCCCTCGATCAGGACGTCGGCGCGCTCGACGAGGTCGAGGACCTGGCCTGCTCCGCCTTCGGCCTTCAGATCGACCAGGACCGAACGCTTGTTGCGGTTGGTGAGGTCGAAGGCGGGGTCGATGCCGATCGCCGGGCCTCCCGGCCGGTCGACACGCACCACGTCGGCCCCGAGATCGGCGAGGAGCATCGCGGCGAAAGGCCCGGGGCCGATGCCCGCCAGTTCGACGACGCGCACCCCGGTCAGTGGGCCCTGCGACCCCTGTCCTGTCGTTGCCATCAAGCCCCCAGCGGTATGACACAACTGATGTAACATCGATGATGCTAAGAACGGACCGCGCCCCGCACAACCCTTTTGGCCGAGCAAGCGCTTAGTTCTCTCACTTCTCAGATCCTCTCGCACCTGGGCCCGCCCGGCCGTACGACGCCACGGGCGCCTCCGCTAGCCTCTGGCTGCCATGACGGCGGCGGCAGACGGAGGACCCATGAACAGGCAGAACGGGGCGGACCGCCCCTACGACGTCGTCCTTTTCGGAGCCACCGGCTTCGTGGGGGCGCTCACGGCCGAATACCTCGCGGCACACGCGCCGGACGGCTGCCGCTGGGCCCTGGCGGGCCGCAGCCGCGGCAAGCTGGAACAGCTGCGCGAGCGTCTCGCCTCGCGCGACCCGCGCTGCGCCGGGCTGCCGCTGCTGACCGCCGACGCGGACGACACCGACGCGCTGCGTGCACTCGCCGAGTCCTCGCACGTCGTGGCGTCCACGGTCGGACCGTACGTGCGCTACGGCGAGAAGCTGGTCGCCGCCTGCGCGGAGGCCGGGACCGACTACGCCGACCTCACGGGTGAGGCGGAGTTCGTCGACCGGATGTATCTGGAGCACGACAGCCGGGCCCGCGAGACGGGATCACGCCTCGTGCACGCCTGCGGTTTCGACTCCGTACCGCACGACCTCGGCGCCTACTTCACCGTCCAGCAGCTCCCCGAGGGTGTGCCGCTGACCGTCGACGGCTTCGTGCGCACCAACGCGGCTTTCTCCGGCGGTACGTTCACCTCGGCGCTCACCGTGATGGGCCGGGGCCCGCAGATGGCACGGGCCGCGCGGGAGCGACGTCTGCACGAGCCGCGCCTGGTCGGCCGCAGGGCCCGCGCGCCGCAGGGGGCACCGCACTTCAGCGCGGGGACCGGCACCTGGGCGCTGCCGCTGCCGACCCTGGACGCCCGGGTCGTGGAGCGGTCCGCACGGGGTCTTGAGCGTTACGGTCCCGACTTCCGCTACCGGCACTTCGCCTCGGTCAAGCACCTGCCGGTGGCGCTCGGCGGCACCGCCGCCGCGGGCCTGCTGGCGGGGGCCGCGCAGATCCCGGCCGCGCGGAACTGGCTGTCCGCCCGGTTCGAACCCGGCACGGGACCCGACGAGCGGCGCAGGAGGCGCAGCTGGTTCACGGTCCGCTTCATCGGGGAGGGCGGCGGCCGGCAGGTCCGCACGGAGGTCTCGGGCGGCGACCCCGGCTACGACGAGACGGCGAAGATGCTGGCCGAAGCGGCTCTGGCGCTCGCTCTCGACGACCTGCCGGCGACGTCGGGTCAGGTCACGACGGCCGTGGCGATGGGCGATGCGCTGCTGGAGCGGCTGAGGGCGGCCGGGGTGCGCTTCCGGGTCGCAGCGGTGCGCTGAGTCCCGGCGGGCGGTGGCAGCCGGCCGGTCAGAGCATCCAGGTCACCAGCGTGACGACCATGGAGACGGTCCAGGCTGCTCCCGCCAGGACGCCCAGGGTCATGCCCACGGCGACGCCGCGCTGGGAGAGACGTACGGTTCCTGTGCTCATCTGAGGTGCGTGGTGGTCGATCATGCGTACCAGCCTGCCCCTGATGTTCGACAAACAACATCCGTATTTGTACTCAGTCGGCAACAGATCTGGATCGGGTGCCGCTCAGCCGACCGCTTCCCGGAGCGCGGACCGGCACAGGGCGTCGGCCCTGCGCGTGGTCTCGGGCTGGCGGAAGTCGCGGGCCAGCGCGAGCGTATGGGCGCAGGCGTTGTCCAGGCCGGTGCGGTGGCCGACGGAGACGAAGACGGGCTTGGTGGCGTCCTGCGTGCGCAGGGCACGGCCGACTTCCTCGTCCCCGTCCAGAAGCGGGGTGAAGTCACCGCGCAGGGGTGCTGGTTGCGCGAAGCGGAAGGTGAAGGGGTTCTTCGCCACCCCGATGACCGGCAGCCCGGTGAGGACGCCGAGATGGCTGGCGAGGCCGAACCTGCGCGGGTGGGCCCGGCCGTAGCCGTCGCAGACGACGAGCCCCGGGTCCACGGACAGGCCGTCCAGCGCCGCCAGGACGGCCGGGAGCTCGCGGAAGGCGAGGAGGCCGGGGACGTACGGAAACGTCACCCGGCCTTCGGCGGTGGAGCGGGCCACCACCTCCAGGGTCGCCGCGTCCAGGACGACGGCCGCCGCGACGACGAGGTCGCGCTCGTCGTCGTAGGCGACATCGACACCGGTGACCCGGCCGGTCCCGGGCGGCGGGCCCGCCTCGTCCAGGATCACCCGCCCACGCAACTCGTCCTGGACGGCGCGAGCTTCGGCCTCGTCGGCGGGCATCCGGAAAGTCGTCGTCATGGTGGGTCAGTGTAGGGAGAGCCTCCCGGCCTGCCTCCGCCGGTTCCTGGCCGTCACCAGGGCACCTCTCCCGCGTCGTCGAAGAACCCGCCGCTCGGGCCGCCGTCGGGCAGGGTCGCGAGCCGGATCGCGGTCGCGGCGCCCTGTTCCGGGGTGCGGACGCCGTGGAAGGCGTTGAGGTCGGTCGCCACGTACCCGGGACAGGCGGCGTTGATCAGGATGTTCGTGTCGCTCAGTTCCTTGGCGTACTGGATCATGACCGCGTTCAGGAACGATTTCGACGGTGCGTAGGCGACGGAGATCGGCCCCGTCTCCGCGCCGGGTGTGGTCTGCAGGGTGAGCGAGCCGACACTGCTGGACACGTTCACGATCCGCGGGGACGTCGAGCGGCGCAGCATCGGCAACATCGCGTTGGTCACGCGGATGACACCGAGGACGTTGGTGTCGACGGCCGCCCGCACCGTCTCGAGGTCGACCGTGCTGGGCTCCTGCGGCATGCCGCCGGTGATCCCGGCGTTGTTGACGAGCGCATCGAGACCGCCGCCCTCCTCGATCAGACGGGCAGCGGCGGCCACACTCCCTTCGTCGGTCACGTCGAGCGGTACGCCGAACACGTCCACGCCTGCGTCGCGGAGCTTCGCCACCGCTGCCTCGCGCCGCTCGTCGTTCCTGGCGCCGAGTCCGACCCTCCAGCCGAGGGCGCCGAGCCCGGCCGCGATCTCGTGACCGATTCCCTTGTTCGCGCCTGTGACCAGCGCGGTCTTCTGTTCACTCATGCCTCGATGATGTTCGGCCGCTGCCGAAGGCGCCAAGACCGTTCGGGTGGGCGCCGATACCCTGCGGGTATCGATACGAGGTGGGGGCCTCGACACGCGGGTATTCTGCGGGTATGGAGACGCGCGAGTTGCGGTATTTCGTCGCTGTCGCCGAGGAGCTGCACTTCGGCAGGGCGGCGGAGCGGCTGGGCATCGCGCAGCCGCCGCTGTCGCGGGCGATCGGCAAGCTGGAGCGGCACCTCGGGGCGGTGCTGCTCGAACGCAGCAGCCGCGCGGTCACGCTGACGGAGGCCGGGGCGGTGCTGCTGCGGGAGGCGCGGGCGGCACTGGACGCGATGGAGGCCGCGGAGCGCCGCACCCGCCGGGCCGCACCCGCCGCGCCCGGTCAGGCGGGTGTCGTGCTCGCGACGAAGGCGGGTGCGTCGAGCGAGTTCCTGGCGAAGCTGCTGGACGCCTATGCGGCGGAGCCCGGCGCGGTCACCGTGGATCTGCTGCTGTGCGGGATCGGTGAGCAGGAACAGCTGCTGCGGGACGGCCGGGCCGATGTGGCCCTGCTGCACCGGCCGTTCGACACGACGGCCGGGTTCGACACCGAGGAGGTCTCCACGGAGGGGCAGGTCGCGATCCTGCCCGTCCGGCACGACCTGGCCGGGCGCTCGGGTGTGCACCTGGCGGAGGTCTCCGCCCTGCCCGGACTGCCGCTGCCCCGGTGGCCGCGTGCGGACGGGACGTATCCGGACGGTTCGGGCCCGGAGGTGCACGACCACACCCAGCTGCTCCAACTCGTCGCGCTGGGCCGTGCCGTGATGATCGCCCCGGAGTCGTGCCGGGCTCAGCTCGGGAGCGACCTGGCGGCTGTCCCGGTGCTGGACGCGCCGTCGGTCACGACCGTCATCGCCTGGCCGCCGCAGAGCCGGTCCGTGGCCGTGGCCGGCCTCGTCCGCACGGCTGCCCGTCTCTGAACCTCACCGTGGCGCGCCTCGGCCCCCGGCGGACGCGGGCATCCGGGGTGTGCGGCGCCGAACGGGGCAGGTGACCCGGGACGGGTGGCGCGGTGACGCAGCTCACTCGGCCCGCCGGTGCACGGATCGAGGCGTTCCGTCGTCTACTCCAATGCCGGGAACCGTTCGTCCGAGGCGAGAGGGAGCAGGTCTTGTCCAGCGTTATCGAGCAGTCCGTGCAGGCCCGTATGGTCGCGTCCGCGCCGCGTATGGAGACTCTGCCCGCCACACTGCACTACGACCTCAGGGACCCTTTCGCCGTCCGGATGGCGTTCCCGGCGCCCGCGACCCTCGAAGGCGCCGAGGTGTCCTGGGAGTTCTCGCGTGAGCTGCTCGCCACAGGCGTGGACGCGCCGGCCGGCCTCGGCGACGTGCGGGTCAGGCCGTTCGGGTACGACCGTACGGTGCTGGAGTTCCACGCCGTCGAGGGCATCGCCATGGTCCATGTCCGCTCGTCGGAGCTGCGGCGCTTCCTGAAGCGGGCGCAGGAGCTGGTCCCGGTGGGCGACGAGCACCGCTTCATGGACCTGGACGGCGATCTGAGTGATCTCCTGGGCGGCCCCTGAGGCCGATGTCCCCGGCCGCACCGAGCCGGGGACGAATTCGGTTGCGTGACCACAGGGCGCGCTCGTAGCGTTTCGGGTGTCCCTGTTGTCGTCGGATCGGAGAAGGACGTTGCTCCACATCTGAGGTGTCCGCACACCGTGCCGCGTGCCGTCCCGCACGCGTGCCTCCGCGTGACCCCAGTGTCCGAGCCGTTCTCCGTGATTCCTCGACGCAGCCGGGAGACCCTTGTGCCTGCTCGCACCACGCATGTCCACTGCACCTCACTCTCGTTCGCCTGGCCCGACGGGAGCGAGGTCTTCGACGACTTCCACCTGGCCGTGGGACCCGGCCGGACCGGTCTGATCGGTCTCAACGGCTGCGGGAAGTCCACTCTGCTTCGGCTGATCGCCGGTGAACTCACGCCGACGGCCGGGCACATCAGGACAGCGGGCTCCATCGGCCACCTCGCCCAGGACCTCGTCCTGGACACGGCTCTGCGGGTGGACGAGGCCCTGGGTGTCGCCACGACCCGGGCGGCACTCCACGCCATCGAGGCGGGCGACGCCCGCGAGGAGCACTTCGCCGCCGTCGGGGACGACTGGGACGTCGAGGAGCGGGCCCGGGCCGCGCTCGACCAGCTCGGCCTGTCCTCCATCGGGCTCGACCGGACCGTCGGCGAGCTGTCCGGCGGCGAGTGTGTGCTGCTGCGCCTGGCCGCCCTGCTGCTGGAGCGCCCCGCCGTTCTGCTGCTGGACGAGCCGACCAACAATCTCGACCTGCGCGCCCGCGGGCAGCTGTACGCCGCGGTCGACGCGTGGCCGGGCGTACTGGTCGTGGTCAGCCATGACCGGGAGCTGCTGGAGCGGGTGGACCGGATCGCGGATCTCCGCGACGGCACGGTCACCTGGTACGGCGGCACGCTGTCGGCGTACGAGGAGGCGCTGGCCGTGGAGCAGGAGGCGGCCGAGCGGATGGTGCGGGTCGCCGAGGCCGACGTACGGCGGCAGAAGCGCGAACTCTCCGACGCCCACGTCAAGCTGTCGCGGCGCAAGCGGTACGGACAGAAGATGTGGGACACCAAACGTGAGCCGAAGGCCGTGATGGCCCAGCGCAGGCGGACCGCCCAGGAGTCGGCCGGCAAGCACCACATCATGCACAGCGAACGTCTGGCGGAAGCGGAGGACCGTCTCGACGAGGCGGCCGACGCGGTACGGGACGACGAGGCGATCCGGATCGAACTCCCGCACACCCGGGTCTATCCCGGCAGTGCCGTGCTGCTGCTGCGCGATCTCGAACTCGCCCACGGGGTACGGGTGCGGGGTGAGTGGGATCTGCGCGGGCCGGAGCGGATCGCGCTGATCGGACGCAACGGTGCGGGGAAGACGACACTCCTGCGCACGATCGCGGGCGAGCTGGACCCGGTGTCGGGCGAGGCCACCGCCCAGGTGCCCGTGGGATTCCTGCCGCAGCGTCTGGACGTACTCGACGACGCGCTGTCCCTGGTGGACAATGTGGCACGCGCCGCGCCCGGCACCACGGACAACGGCATCCGGGCACGGCTGGCCCATTTCCTTTTCAAGGGTGCGCGTGCCGACCGGCCCGCCGGTACGCTCTCGGGCGGCGAACGTCTCCGGGCCACGCTTGCGGCACTGCTGCTGGCGGACCCGGCGCCCCGGCTGCTGATGCTGGACGAGCCGACGAACAGCCTTGATCTTTCGGGGGTGGACCGTTTGACGTCGGCGCTGGCCGCGTACCGGGGAGCGCTGATCGTGGCGAGCCACGACACGCCGTTCCTGAAGTCGCTGGGGATCACCCGGTGGGTGCTGCTGGACGCGGGCGCACTGCGGGACATCGCCCCTGGGGAGCTCTCGGAGCTCCGGGGTGAGGCCATCTGACCTGCTCCCCCGCAGATACGTATGACCCGCTATGACCTGCACGGATAACAGGATGTGAGCGGGTTCCGCGAGGACCGGGCTTGGCTGCGGCCTTACTGCCGCCTTAACCTACGGTCACGTAACCTACGAAGCCGTAGGTAATTCTCCCGTCCCCAGGAGCCCCCGTGACGATCACCTCTCCCCACACCGGCAGTTCGACGGCATGGACCGACGCCCAACTGCTCTACGCGCTGGAAGAGGTGGTGGAGAAGGAGCTCAACCGCCATCTCAAGGTCGCCAAGGACTGGATGCCCCACGAGTACGTGCCGTTCACCGACGGCCGTAACTTCCCCGGCTTCTTCGAGGACGGGCAGGAGTGGGAGACCGGTCAGTCCAAGGTCACCGACATCGGCCGTACCGCCCTCGTCGTGAACCTGCTCACCGAGGACAACCTCCCCAGCTACCACCACGAGATCGCCTCACTCTTCGGGCGCGACGGCGCCTGGGGCACCTGGGTGCACCGCTGGACCGCGGAGGAGGGCCGGCACGGCATCGTGATGCGCGACTACCTGCTGACCTCGCGCGCCGTGGACCCGGACAAGCTGGAGCAGTTCCGGATGGCGCACATGTCGGAGGGCTTCGAGTCCGACAACCGCCACTCGATGCTGCACTCCGTGGCGTACGTCGCCTTCCAGGAGCTGGCCACCCGCGTCTCGCACCGCAACACCGGACACCAGTCGGGCGATCCCGTCTGCGACCGGATGCTGGCCAGGATCGCGACCGACGAGAACCTGCACATGGTCTTCTACCGCAATCTGCTGGGCGCGGCCTTCGACCTCGCCCCTGACCTCACGATGCAGTCGGTGCGCGATGTCGTCGTGAACTTCCGGATGCCGGGACACGGCATGCCCGGCTTCGAGCGGGCCGCCGCGCAGATGGCGATCGGCGAGATCTACAACATGCGCATCCACCACGACGACGTGATCCAGCCCGTCCTGCGGTACCTGAAGGTCCTCGACATCGACGGCCTGGGCCCCGAGGGCCTCAAGGCGCAGGAGGAGCTCGGGCTGTACATGAACGGCCTGGACGCCGAGGCGTCGAAGTTCGACGAGAAGCTGGCCGCCCGCAAGGCCCGTCTGGCGGCCAGGGCCGCGCAGCGCTGATCCCCCGCTGATCCGCCCGGCCGGGCTCGGGATCCGCTCCCCGAGCCGGGCCGGACAGCGGCGGCGCACGCAGCACGTGTGCGCCGCCGCTCTGCACACGGGGCACACATGGCTCCCCCCACAGCTTCACAGAACGTACTCTGTGGCGGGTGAAACCTGTGACGCGTCTTGTTCTTTTCGGTGCACCGATCGCCATAGCCGCTTCGATCCTGTTCAGCCGTGGCGACTCGGAGCCGCCCACGGTCGTCCAGCAGGCGACCGGCTCCGAGGAATCCGGTACGGCGGCGCCCGCCGCGGCCGAGCAGGCCGACGAGCAGGCCGACGAGATCGACGACCTGCCGCCCGGCCTCGCCGCGCCCGCGATGAAGGAGACCGCGTCCCGCCTGGTCGCCAGCGCCGAGGCCTCCACCCTGGACTGGCGCAGCCAGTACGGTGCGATCGAGGACGTCGGCGACGGCACCGGCTACACCGCCGGCATCATCGGCTTCTGTTCCGGCACGAACGACATGCTTCAACTGGTCGAGGCCTACACCGAGAAGCACCCGGACAACCCGCTGGCCTCCTACCTTCCCGCCTTGCGCGCCGTGGACGGCACCGATTCGCACGAGGGCCTCGACCCCGGCTTCACCGACGCCTGGCACCTGGCCGCGAAGGACCCGGCCTTCCGGAAGGCCCAGAACACGACGCGCGACAAGCTGTACTTCGAGCCGGCGGTCCGGCTGGCGAAGATGGACGGGCTCGGCACCCTGGGGCAGTTCATCTACTACGACGCGATGGTGCTGCACGGGCCAGGCATCGAGGCGGACGGCTTCTACGGCATCCGCGACACCGCGATGGAGGCGGCGGACACTGCCTCGGAGGGCGGCGACGAGACGGCATATCTGAACGCCTTCCTCGACGCGAGCCGGGCAGCGATCAAGAACCGCACGGTGCAGCGCGACACGACCCGGATCGACACCGCGCAGCGGGTCTTCCTGCGCGAGGGCAACCTCGGGCTGAAGAAGCCGCTGGTGTGGAAGGTCTACGGCGAGACCTTCCACATCGACTGACGTGGGGCCGTCCCCCCGCGCCCCCGTCCCCGCGCACCCGTCCCCGCGCACCCCCGTCGCCCGCGCGCCCCGGTGCTCAGCCGCTGCCGGAGCGGCCTCTGCGCAGCCGCTCCCGCTCCTTCTCGGAGAGCCCGCCCCAGACACCGAAGCGCTCGTCATGGGCAAGCGCGTACTCCAGGCAGGCCACCCGGCCCTCGCAGGCGTTGCACAGCTGCTTGGCCTCCCGGGTGGAGCTGCCCGGAGCCGGGAAGAAGAACTCCGGCCCGGTCTGTGCGCACAGCGCGCTCTCCTGCCAGGTGGGCTCGTCGGTCGAGGTGTTGATCGGCATGGGGCAACCGTGCCCGGTCGCGATAAACGAGTGATCAACGACCGGTCAACGCCCTCGTCGGCCCGGCCCTGCCGCCCTGGCCACCCTGCCTGCCGGACCTACCGCGTCGGCCCGCCCTACTGCCTCGGTGCCGGCTTGATCACCGCGAACGCCGCGCCCGCGGGGTCGGTGAAAGTGGCGACCCGTCCGACCTCCGGCACA
This sequence comes from Streptomyces sp. NBC_01012, assembly GCF_045162755.1. Classification (NCBI taxonomy): domain Bacteria; kingdom Bacillati; phylum Actinomycetota; class Actinomycetes; order Kitasatosporales; family Streptomycetaceae; genus Streptomyces; species Streptomyces sp. NBC_01012. The sequence goes on from NZ_CP108688.1 coordinate 723,109, forward strand.
TCCGTGGCCCCCGTGGTGGCCCGACCGCCCAGGCGTTCGGCGGTGGCGACCGTCGCGTCGGTGTCCTCCACCGCGAAGTACGGCAGCCAGTGCGGCCCGGCCTCGGCCTGGCCCGGCACCGAGTCGATGGGCACGATCCCGCCGAAGGCGGAGTCGCCGCTCTCACCGTCGGCGGGGCGGACGATCGTGTACGCACCGCTGGGGAAGGACATGGCGTCCGTCTGCCATCCGAAGACGGTGTGGAAGAACGCGGCAGCCGCGGGAACGTCCGGGGTGTGGAGCTCGGACCAGATGAACGCGCCGGGCTCCATGATCATGCCGAGGCCGGTATTCGTCCCCGGCTGCCAGACGCCGAAGTACGCACCGGCGCTGTCCGTGAAACCGCCCATCCGTCCGTAGTCCAGGACGTCCGTGGGAGGAAAGGCCGCAGTGCCTCCGGCCTGTTCGACCGTCCGCGCGGTGGCTTCGGCGTCGGGGGTCTGGAAGTAGACCGACCACGACGGCTTTCCCTGGCCCTCCGGCACGGTCATGACACCGGCGACGGTCCTGCCCCGCAGCTGGTACGTGCCGTATCCACCGGTCTCGGGGCCGCCCGGCACCAGGTCCCAGCCGAACAGGCCGTTGTAGAAGGCGGTGGCGGCGTCGATGTCGGGGGTACCGAGGTCGATCCAGTTGGGTGCGCCGGTGACGAAGGACGGGTCGAGCATGGCGGCTCCTCGGGCGGCTCCTGGCATCTCGCGTGTCGCCCACGCCAGACGTTTCCCTGACCCTTTGAGTCTTGCACCGGGCACTGACAACCGCAGTGCAGGGCGCCCGCCGGGTGAGGAGCGGCACCGCACCGCGCCCGTGGCACGATGGGAGGCGCCCGGGAGGGCTACGGCCGCCGGTCGCGGAGGGGCGGCGGGGCACGGGGACAGAAGGACGTGGACGTACATGACTCGGGCGGGGTCCACGGGAAGAGCCGCACGTGAGGTGCTCGACGACGCCCGGACGCTCGTCGAGGCGGCCCGGTCGGTGCTGGACGACCACCACGCCGCCGTCGAGGCCGTGCGCGCCGCGCTCGCGCCCGTGCTGGACTCCCTGGTCGGCCTCGAACTGGCCGCGATCCCCATCGCCCGGCTCGCGGACGTCACCGAGGGGCGGGTGCGGCTCGGCGCGCTGGAGCAGGCGGGGTACACGACGGTCGGCCGGGTCCACGGAGCCGGGCGTTACGAGCTCCGCCAGATCCCCGGCGTCGGCGCGCAGACGGCGGACCAGGCGCTGGCAGCCGCGCGGCAGATCGCGCACGCGGTCCGGGACACCGTCGCCGTACGGATAGACATGGATGCGCCGGAGGCGACCACACCGGCGCTGCTCATCGCCCTGCACCGGCTGGTGGAGGGCGGCACCGACGTGCGCCGGGCGGTCGACGCCGCCCGCCGTCTGGCCGCGGAGCTGGAGCCGCTGCTCGTGGCGGCCGCGCCGGCGCGCAGCCGGCTGCGGATGCTCTTCGCCGGGCGGGCGGCCGGCAGCCGGGCGCCGGCCGCTGTCGTCTCCGTGCGGGAGGTGGCGAGGGACGCCGACGCACGCGGACTGCGGACCCTGTTCGGGCAGGTCTCCGTCGACCTGCTGCGCGGCCCCGCGTCGGAGGCGGAGGCCTGGGTCGATTTCGAACTGCGCTCGGCCGAGTACTACAGCCTGCTCGCCGAACTGTCCGGCAGCGGGCCCGACCGGGACGCGGCGGAGGGCTTCCTGCCCACGGGCATCGCGGAGCGGGTGCGCGGGCTGCGGCTCGACGACGCGCATCTGCGGGTCTCGCTGCGCGGCTACCAGTCGTTCGGCGCCCGCTTCGCGCTGGCCCAGAAGCGGGTGATCCTCGGGGACGAGATGGGGCTCGGCAAGACCGTGCAGGCCATCGCCGCGCTGGCCCATCTCGCGGCCGGCGGCGAGCGGCACTTCCTGGTGGTGTGCCCGGCGAGCGTCCTGATCAACTGGCGGCGCGAGGTCACCGCACGCTCCACGCTGCGGGCCGTCCCGGTGCACGGCCCCGAGCGGCAGGGGGCGTTCGACGAGTGGCGCGAGCGTGGCGGGGTCGCCCTGACCACCTTCGACGCGCTGTACACGCTGCCGGGAGGCCCGGAGTCCGGGGTGCGCCCCGGCATGGTGGTGGTGGACGAGGCCCACTTCGTGAAGAACCCCGAGACCCGGCGCTCCCGGGCCGTGAGCGGCTGGACGCGGCACACCGAGAGGGTGCTGTTCCTGACCGGCACCCCGATGGAGAACCGGGTCGAGGAGTTCCGGAGCCTGGTGCGCCAGCTGCGGCCCGAGCTGGCGCCGCTCGTGACCTCCACGCACGGGGTCGCGGGGTCGCAGGCGTTCCGCAGGGCCGTCGCCCCCGCCTATCTGCGCCGCAATCAGGAGGACGTCCTGGGCGAACTCCCGGCGCTGGTACAGGCCGACGAGTGGGAGGAGTTCTCGGAGGCGGACCTCGACGCGTATCGCGAGGCGGTCCGCTCGGGGCAGTTCATGCGGATGCGCCGTGCCGCGTACGCCCGCCCCGGGACATCGGCGAAGCTGAACAGGCTGCGCGAGCTGGTCGCGGAGGCCGAGGCCAACGGCCTCAAGGTCGTCGTCTTCTCGTACTTCCGCGAGGTGCTCGCCGCCGTCCAGGAGGCCCTGGGCGACGGAGTGTTCGGCCCCGTCTCCGGCAGGGTACCGGCCGCGCGCCGGCAGGAGCTGGTCGACTCCTTCGGCGCGGTGGACGGGCACGCGGTGCTGCTGAGCCAGATACAGGCCGGCGGCGTCGGCCTCAACATCCAGGCGGCGTCCGTGGTCATCCTGTGCGAGCCGCAGATCAAACCGACCATGGAGCATCAGGCGGTGGCGAGGGCGCACCGCATGGGGCAGATACGGACCGTGCGGGTCCACCGTCTCCTGGCTGTGGACAGTGTGGACCAGCGGATGCTGGACATCCTGGCGCGCAAGGACCGGCTCTTCGACGCGTACGCGCGACGCAGCGATGTCGCCGAGGCGACGCCCGACGCCGTGGACGTGTCGGACGGGGCGCTCGCCCGGCGCATCGTCGAGGAGGAGCAGCGGCGGATGGCCGCCGGCGTGTGAGTCAGTGCTCGTGCGCCTTCGCCGCGTGCTGGTGGGGTGGGTCGTAGGCGGGCACGGTGCCGTCCGCCTTGGCGACGAGCAGCAGCCCTGCCATTCCCTGGTCGGAGTGGCTCTGGACGTGGCAGTGGTACATCCAGGCGCCCGCGCCCACGTGTTCGCCGGCGATGATCTGGAAGCCGAAGGACTCGGCCGGTCCGCAGATCTTCGTGTCGACCACACGGCTGGGGTCGTCGGGGCCGGTGAGCAGCCCGGTCCTGTTGTCGGCCCATCGGTGCCCGTGGATGTGGAACGTGTGGTAGTACTCGCCGTGCGTGATCATCACGACCTCGACCCGGTCGCCGACGGTGGCCTCGAAGTTCGGACTCTCGTCCGGGGCCTTGTTGTTGATGGTCATGTCGTTGAAGACGATCGTGATCGTCTTGTCCGGCAGGACATCTCCCTCGCGGCGTACGACGAGTGGGCCGTACAGGCCCTTGCTGAGGCCACCGGTGCCGTGGTCCGTGCCGACGACATGGTCGTGGTAGTGCCAGTAGCCCGCGCTGCCCGCCTGCCAGGTGCCGTCCTTGCGGCGGCCCGGGGCGTGGGTGCGCCAGGTGTAGGTGCGGGTGCCGCCCGGTTCGACATGGCTGCGGTTCATCCGGGTGCCGTCGCTGGCGATGTCGTAGTCGACACCGTGCACATGGAGGCTGACGTCGGCGTCCGTGGTGTTCTCGAATTCGATGTGCAGCGTGTCGCCCTCGGTGATCTCGATGAGCGGCCCGGGGATCGACGCCTTGCCCTTCTCCAGGCCGTACCCGAGCTGACCGTCCGCCAGCTTCTCGGCGTACAGCTTGAGATGGCGCACCGCCCCTCCGGCGGGGGCCGTCTTCGCCGGGTTCTCGGCGGACGTGGCCTGTACGGCGCCGAGCGACATCGATGTCACACCGGTCGCCGCCACCACTCCGCCGCCCACCAGCATCCGGCGGTTGAAGGTCCTTCGGTCCATGTCGAACTCCCCACTGCGTGACGGAAACTGACGCGTTGACGCATTGACCCGTGGACGGCCCACACGGTAGCCGGGGCCCGTTGGTTTATCCACACTCAGGACAAAGTTCGTTCGATTGCTGCCATAGCTATTGGCGAGACACGAAAAGGGGTCTAGCTTCGTGCGCTGTCGCAGTGACCACAGAGGTGCGATGACGAGAGAAGTGACCGGAGAAGTGACCCAGAGGGGTGGGTGACCACATGCAGCGCACACCACATCACAGGTCCAGATCGCGCCGCGGTATCGCGGCGGCCGTGGCAGCGGGCGCCCTGACCGCGTCCCTGCTCGGTGGCAACGCGGCCACCGCCAGCTCCCAGCCGGATCAGGAGCTGAAGGAACGGATGGCGACAACGTTGTCCCTGCCCACGCCGCCCGGCGGGGCGGATGTCAGGGTGCTGGTGTTCCACGCCACGGCCGGCGAGGAGTCGCCGACCGTGGACGCGGGCATCGCGGCCATCGAGAAGATCGGGCTCACCGGCCCGGAGTCCGGGCGCTTCGAGACCGTCGCCACCGACGACGCCGGGGTCTTCACCGACAAGAAGCTCGGCAAGTACAACGCGGTCGTCTTCCTGACCGGCGGCGGCGATGTGCTGGACCCGGAGCAGGAGGCGGGCCTCGAGGCGTACATGGAGGCCGGTGGCGGCTTCCTCGGCATCCATGACGCGGCGCGCACCGAGCCGTACTCCGACTGGTTCACCGGTCTGGTCGGCGCCCGCCCGGCGGCGGACAGCCCGAAGGACGTCCAGCGTGCCACCGTGGAGATCGGCGACCGGCAGCACCCGGCGACGAAGAACCTCCCGCTGGAGTGGAAGCGCCCGGACACCTGGCTGAACTGGGAGAACAACCCGTCCGGCGATGTGCACACCGTGGCGCGTGTCCGCGAGCTGACCTACGACCCGGGCAAGAGCGCCAACGGCTGGGACCACCCGGTCTCCTGGTGCCGCGACTACGACGGCGGCCGCTCCTTCTACACCGCCATGGGCGGTACGGCGGCGAGCTTCTCCGAGACCGACTTCCGTGACCATCTGCGCGGCGCGCTCGACTGGACGAGCCGTACCTCGCAGGCCGACTGCAAGGCCACCATCGACTCCAACTACACGGCCGAGCGGGTCACACAGCCCAACCAGCCGGGGCAGAACGACCAGATCGGCGAGCCGCACGGTCTGGTGACCGCGAAGGACGGCCGGATCTTCTACATCGGGCGTGGCGGCACGGACAGCAGCGTGCCCGTGGTCACCGACTGGGACGACCCGGACGTCGGCAAGGGCGAGGGCGAGATACACGTCTACGACCCGAAGACGAAGGAGGTCACCCTCGCGGGCAAGCTGAGCGTCTTCGGCAACAAGGGCGGCGGCGACGAGCTGGTCAAGGTCGAGGAGGGGCTGCTCGGGATCGAGCTGGACCCGGACTTCGCGACCAACGGCTGGGTGTATCTGCACTACACCCCGCACGCGAAGATCGACCGCGACAAGCAGATGGCGGTGCGCCAGGTCTCGCGCTTCACCCTCGACCAGGCCACGAACAAGCTGGACCTGGACTCCGAGAAGGTGCTCCTGGAGTGGCCGGTCCAGATCCACAGCTGCTGCCACGCGGGCGGCGGCATGGCCTGGGACTCCGAGAACAACCTCTACATCGCGACCGGGGACAACAACTCCTCGCAGTTCAGCGACGGTTACTCCGGCAACAACCCGGAGCCGAACTACAAGGGCGTGTCCTTCTCCGATGCCCGCCGCACCGCGGGCAACACCAACAACCTCAACGGGAAGATCCTCCGGATCCACCCCGAGGACGACGGCACGTACACCCTGCCCGAGGGCAACCTCTTCACCGGCAAGGAGCCGGACGAGGGCGGCGGCAAGACCCGCGGCGAGATCTATGTGATGGGCGTGCGCAACCCGGCCCGTATCTCGATCGACACCGCGACCGACACGCTGTACGCGGGCTGGGTCGGCCCCGACGCGGGCGAGCCCAGCACGACCTGGGGTCCCGCCAAGTACGACACGTTCGCGGCGATCACCAAGGCCGGCAACCACGGCTGGCCGTACTGCATGGGCAACAAGCAGCCCTACAGGGACCGCAATCTGCCCGATCCCACCAAGCCGCTGGACTGGTACGACTGCGACGCCCCGAAGAACGAGTCGCCGAACAACGACGGCCTGGTCAACCTGCCGCCGGTGACCGGCAACACCATCTGGTACTCGCCCCAGGGCGGCGGCGTCGACTACCCGCGCGACGAGAACGGCGTCCCCAGCTACAAGGTCGAGGAGCAGAAGGAGCTCCTGCCCTGGCTCAAGGGCGGCGGCCAGGCCACGATGAACGGCCCGGTCTACCGCTACGACGAGTCGAGCACCAGCGAGGCCAAGTGGCCCTCGTACTGGGACGGCAAGTGGTTCGTCGGTGACTTCTACGACGACAGCCAGCCGCGTCACGCCGTGCTGACCGACCCGAAGACGGTCGGCAAGGGCGGCCTGCCGACGCACGCCGAGTCCCTGAAGAAGATCATCCCGGTCGGTGAGGGCGGTATCCGCAACCTCATGGACTGGAAGTTCGCCCCGGACGGCTCGCTCTACGTCCTGGACTACGGGCGCGGCTTCTTCACCTCCGACTCCGAGTCCGCGCTGTGGCGCGTGACGTACAAGGGCGGCGGTCCGACCCCGGCCGCCGCAGACCTGGCCAGGAAGGCGGCAGCGCAGTGAGACACCCTTCCCTTCTCGCGCGACGGCGGTACGGGCCCGCCCGGTGGTGGCTCGCCCTGCTCGGTTCGTTCCTGATGGTCCTCGGGCTGTCATCGACGGCGGCGTACGGTCGTGACACCGACCGGGCGGCGGCCGCCGACCAGGTCCTCACCTGGACCGCGGGCGACCCCATCGACCACTATCTGACCGCTCCCGAGACCGCGGTGGCCGGTCCCGCGACCCTCGTCTTCGAGAACAGCGCGGCCACCGGCAACACGACGAGCATGCCGCACACGCTGACGTTCAGCGTCTCGGACCCGGAGCACAACAGCGATGTCCAGGTGAACATCCTGGCCAATCCGGGTGACAGCGAGGGCGGCAAGCACAGTGTCGAGGTGACCCTCACCCCGGGCACCTACCTCTACCACTGCACGATCCCCGGCCACACCTCGATGAAGGGTGTCCTCACGGTGACCGAGGACGGTGGTGGCGGCGACGACGACACCACCGCCCCCGAGACCTCGGCGACGGTGGACGGCGACCAGAACGCCGACGGCGCGTACATCGGCCAGGCCACCGTGACGGTGGCTGCGACCGACGCGGACTCGGGTGTGGACACCGTCGAGTACGCGATCGGGGCGGACGGTGAATGGCAGCCGTACACCGCACCGGTCGTGGTCGACGAGGTGGGCGAGCACTCCGTCCGCTACCGCGCCACCGACAAGGCGGGCAACGCGGCCGAGGAGAAGTCGGCCGACTTCGAGGTGGCCGCGCCGCCGACGGACGACGAGACCCCGCCGGAGACCTCGGCGACCGTGTCGGGCGAGCAGGACGACGCGGGCGCCTACCTGGGGATGGCCACGGTCACCGTGACCGCGTCCGACACCGGGTCAGGCGTCAACACGATCGAGTACGCGATCGGGGCCGACGGCGACTGGCAGACCTACACCGCACCCGTGATGGTGCACGAGGTGGGCGAGCACAGCGTCCGCTACCGTGCCACCGACAGGTCCGGGAACGTGGCCGATGAGAAGTCCGTGGACTTCACCGTCGTCGAGCCTCCGTCGCAGGACCAGACCCCGCCGGAGACCTCCGTGGCGCTGGCGGGCGACAAGAACTCGGACGGCGCGTTCATCACGAGCGCCGAGGCCACCCTGACCGCGACCGACGACGACTCGGGCGTGGACAAGGCCGAGTACTCGCTCGACGGCGGCCCGTATCTGGAGTACTCGTCCCCCGTCATCGTCGACCGCGTGGGCTATCACACCTTCGCCCACCGGGCGACGGACAAGGCGGGCAACACGTCGGAGGCGAAGCAGTCCTCGTTCACCGTCGCGGCGGGCGGGGGTGTTCCCGCGCCCAACTGCCCCGAGTTCGACGAACGGCACACCGTGATCGTCGGCACGGTCGACACCGGTGTGCCCAACCGGATCACCGGCAACCGCTGCACGATCAACGAGCTGATCGAGGACGAGAAGGACTGGTCGTCGCACGCCCTGTTCCTCAAGCACGTCGACACGCTCCTGGACAAGCTGCTGGCCGACGGGGTCATCGACAAGCGTGAGCACAAGACCGTCTACAAGGCGGCCAAGGAGTCCGGCATCGGGAAGCCGGGCCAGGACGAGGGCTACCGCAAGCTCTTCGACGGCACCGCCGCGTCCCTCGCCAAGTGGGAGCAGGTCGGCGGCGGAGCGTTCGCGCTGAACGAGGAGGAGGGCTCGATCACCAGCTCCACCACGGTGGACGGCATGGGGATGCTGTGGTTCCCGTCCCGGCAGTACGGGGACTTCTCGCTGAAGCTCCAGTGGCGGGACGACGCCCCTGGGGACGGCAACGCCAACGGCGGGGTCTTCGTCCGCTTCCCGAACGTCCACGACCACCCGGAGGAGTCCCGTCCGGAGTGGGTCGCCATCAACTACGGCCATGAGATCCAGGCCTACGACGGACCCGCCGGCGACATGTACAAGACCGGATCCGTCTACGGGTTCGACCGGGTCGGCCTCGGCGGTGCCGGGGTCACACCCAAGGGGACCTGGAACGACTACGAGATCCGGGTGGTGGACCAGCACTACCAGGTCTACCGCAACGGTGCCCTGATCAACGAGTTCGACAACAACGGCGGTCAGCTCTTCGAGCCGCCGCGGGACGGCGACCCGGGCACCGACGGCCGGCGGTACGCCTCCGGTTACATCGGGGTCCAGGTCCACAGCACCTCGGACGTGATCTCGTACCGCGACATCCGCATCAAGGAGTTGTAGGCACGGGACAACCGCTCTCAGGAGGCCGCGGCCGCATGCTCAGGCGTGCGGTCGCGGCCTCCCGGGTGCCGGTGGCGCCACACCCAGAAGACCGTGCAGGACACCAGGGCCCAGGCAGCCAGCACGAGATACGGGAAGACGAACTGGTGGCCCTGGTAGTAGACCGCCGTGTGCTGGGCGTTGATCGAGGCTCCCGGCGGCAGCCAGCGCCCGATGTGCCCGAGCAGCGAGGGCAGCAGCGGCCAGGACACGGCGCCGCCCGAGGACGGGTTGCCCAGCAGCACCATGACACCCCAGGTGGGAATCATGGCCCAGCGGCCGATCAGGGTGTTGAACATCGTGAAGACCATGCCGGAGGTGAACATCGTGAACGCCAGGATCATCCAGGACTCCACGAACGGCAGTTGGAGGGCGCCGAGCATCCAGTCCACGACGGCGGCGATCGTGAACCCGCCGAGCAGGGCGTAGGCCGCGGTGAACAGGATCCGCTCCAGCGGGAGCAGTGCGCGGGCGTGCACGCTCAGCTGGATCGCCCCGACGAAGCCGATGATGACGGCGGCCAGCGAGATGTAGAAGAGCGCGAGGCCCCGTGGGTCGCCCTTCTGGAGGGGTTTGAGGTCCGTGACGGTGAGGGGGACGCCGACATCCTTCGCGACCTTCTTCCCGGTCTGGGCCAGGAGTTCGGAGACGGTGGCGCCGGATGCCGAGGCGAGTTCCATCACCACACCGTCGCCCTTGCTCCGCAGGATCACGAAGACCTTCTGGTCCGCCACCGCGGTGCGGGCCCGCTTCTCGTCCGGGTAGCGGTGGAGTTCGAGGGACGCGTCGAGCGCCGTCTCCATCCCCTGGACGAACTGGTCCGCGTACGGCGTCCTGGGGCCCTCGACGACCGCTGCCGGGATCCGGTGCGGAGTGGGGTTGGCCATGGCGTAGGTGTAGGAACCCGCGAAGAGACCGGCCGCGGCGGCGAGGATGAAGAGCAGCACCACGGCGGGGACGAAGGGCGACTTCTTGTACTCCTCCCACTTCTCGCGCCGTGTCGACGGCCTGCTGTGCGACCCGTGGACCGGCGGCTCGTCCCCGGTTTCCTCGCTGCTCATGCCCGCTCCCCGTCGTCGCTCCTGGCGCGGCTGGGCTGCACCCGTTTCGGCTCGCCCGGCATCTTCGGGTACTCCGGCGGATAGGGCAGGTCGCCGAGCCTGTGTTCGTGCTCGTCGCGCCGCGCCAGCTCCAGCACCTGGTCGAGGCGGAAGGCGTGGTCGTCCATCTCGGCGTGCAGGTCGCCCACATCGGCGTAGCGCGCGGGCATGGTGCGCAGGTCGAAGTCGCGGGGCTCGGCGTCACCGATCTCCTCCCAGCGCAGGGGCGCGGAGACCGGGGCGTGCGGGAAGGGGCGTACGGAGTAGGCGGAGGCGATCGTGCGGTCGCGTGCCGTCTGGTTGTAGTCGACGAAGATCCGCTCGCCGCGCTCCTCCTTCCACCAGGCGGTGGTCACCCGGTCCGGCATCCTGCGCTCCAGCTCCCGCCCGACCGCGATGGCGGAGCGCCTGACCTGGGTGAAGGTCCACTCGGGTACGAGGGGGACGAAGACATGGATCCCGCGTCCGCCGGAGGTCTTGGGCCAGCCGCGCAGTCCGTGGTCGTCCAGGACGGCGCGCAGTTCGCGTGCCGCCCTCACCGCGTCGGCGTAGTCGGTGCCTGGCTGCGGGTCGAGGTCGATGCGCAGCTCGTCGGGGTGGTCGGTGTCGGCCCTGCGCACGGGCCAGGGGTGGAATGTCAGGGTGCCGAGGTTGACCGCCCAGAGGACGGCCCCGAGTTCGGTGGGGCACATCTCGTCGGCGTGCCGGCCGCTGGGGAACTCGATACGGGCGGTGGGGGTCCAGTCGGGGAGGTTCTTCGGTGCCCGCTTCTGGTAGAAGAAGTCGCCCTCGACCCCGTCGACGAAGCGCTGGAGGGTGGTCGGCCGCTCGCGCAGCGCACGGAGGATGCCCGGGCCGACGGCCTGGAAGTAGGCGGCCACGTCCTTCTTGGTGTAGCCCTTCTCGGGGAAGTACACCTTGTCCGGGTTGGACAGCCGTACGGTCCGTCCGTCCACGTCCAGCTCCACCGCTGCTCCTGCTCCCATGTCGGCCACCGTAGGCCGGGCCCACATATGGCGCATATCGGAAGACGTGCCCGGTGCGGTGGCCGAGAATCGGGGCCATGGACCTTCCGGTGATGCCTCCTGTGAAACCGATGCTCGCCAAGTCCGTGTCCGCGATTCCCCCGGGGATGCAGTACGAGGCGAAGTGGGACGGCTTCCGGGCGATCGTGCACCGGGACGGTGACGAGGTGGTGATCGGCAGCCGAACGGGCAAACCCCTCACCCGCTACTTCCCCGAGGTGGTCACCGCCGTACGGGACAATCTGCCGGAGCGGTGTGTGATCGACGGCGAGATCGTCCTGCCGTACGAGGGGCGGCTGGACTTCGACCGGCTGAGCGAGCGCATCCATCCGGCCGATTCCCGGGTGCGGATGCTGGCCGAACAGATCCCGGCGAGCTTCGTCGCCTTCGACATCCTCGCCCTGGACGACACGTCCTTGCTCGGCGCCGCGCAGACCGAACGGCGGGCGGCCCTGGAGGGCGCGCTGGCGGCCGCATCGGCGCCCGTCCATCTCGCGCCGTCCACCACGGACCCGGACCTGGCGCGGGAGTGGTTCGACCGGTACGAGGGCGCGGGTCTTGACGGGGTGGTCGCCAAGCCGCTCGATCTGCCGTACCGGCCCGACGCACGGGTCATGTACAAGATCAAGCACGAGCGGACCGCCGACTGTGTGGTGGCCGGCTACCGCTTCCACAAGAGCGGCCCGGTGGTCGGATCGCTGCTGCTCGGCCTGTACGACGCCGGGGGCGCCCTCCAGCACGTGGGTGTGTGCGCGGCCTTCACGATGAAGCGGCGCGCGGAACTCCTGGAGGAGCTGGACCCGCTGCGGGTCGACCCTGCCGAGCACCCGTGGGCGGCCTGGGCCGAGGCGGCGGCGCACGAGGGTGCACGGCTGCCGGGGGCGCCGAGCCGCTGGTCGGGCAAGAAGGACCTGTCCTGGGTGGCGTTGGCACCCGAACGGGTCTGCGAGGTGGCGTACGACCACATGGAGGGTGACCGCTTCCGGCACACCACCCAGTTCAGGCGGTGGCGGCCCGACCGCACCCCGGCGAGCTGCTCATACGCACAGCTGGAGGAAGTGGTGCGGTACGACCTCTCCGAGGTGCTGGGCGGCCGTTGACCCGTCAGGCGGACGGGGTGGGGTCGGGGGTGGCACAGGGCTCGTCGGACGGTGCGTCCGTGGGGCCGCTCTCCTGCGTCGGCGTCGGGCAGGCGGGGTCGGTGGTGGGGTCCGGGCCGGGCGTCGTCGTGGGGTCCGAGGTGGTGGGGCCGGGGTCCGGGGTCGTGGTGGGGTCCGGGGCGTCCGTCGGGTCGGCCGAGCCGCTGTCGGTGGGGTCGGGGACCGGGTCCGTGGGACCAGGTGATCCGCCGGGGCCGCCGGAGTCCGTGGGGGTGGGGCCGGGTGAGGTGGAGGGTGAGGGGGTGCGGGTGGGCTGCGGGCCCACGACGATGCCGCCGCCCTCGCTCGGGCTGCCCGGGCCGCCGACCGGCGCCTTCGGGGCGTGGGTGCCTCCCGCGCCCGGGCTCTTCGGGATCACGCCCTTGCCGTCGGTGACGGGGTGGACGCCCTTGCGGTAGAAGTCCAGCCAGGACAGGACCGTACGCAGATAGGTGTCCGAGTGGTTGTAGCTGAGGACCGCACGGTCCAGATCCGCTTTCACGGACAGGTCGCGTGGCCCGGCGCAGAGGTAGTGGCCCGCCGAGAGCGCCGCGTCCATGACGTTGCCGGGGTCGGCCCGTCCGTCGCCGTTGCCGTCCTTGCCCCAGTACGCCCAGGTGGACGGGATGAACTGCATCGGCCCGACGGCCCGGTCGTAGCGGGTGTCACCGTCGAGTGCGCCGCCGTCGGTGTCCGGGATGTTCGCGAAGCCCGCTCCGTCGAGCACGGGGCCCAGGATCGGGGTGAGTGTGGTGCCCGCGGCGTCCACCTGTCCGCCTCGTGCGTGGCCGGACTCCACCTTGCCGATCGCCGCGAGCAGTTGCCAGGGCAGATGGCAGCGGGGGTCGCTGCGGCCCAGTACGCGCTCCGCGTTGCGGTAGGCGGCCAGGACGGTAGCAGGGATGCCCGCCTCGGCCCAGGCCCGGGTGGCGGCGGGGGCGGGCCGCTTCTTCCCTGTGCTCTTCGGGGGCTCGGGGGATTCCAGGGGCGGCAGCTCGGTGTGGTAGCTGTCGTCGTTGGGCACCTCGGTCCAGACGACGTCGTCCGATGCCACGCTCTTCACGCCGTCACCGCCGTCACCGCCGGTGAGCCCGGGGGCCTGGGACGCGGTGAGCGCCGCCATGGCGGCGACCGCGGTGACGGTGCCGGTGAGTCCGCGGCGCATGGTCCCTTCGAGCCTCATGTGTCCTGCCTCTCCTGGGTCAACGCGTGAACGTGTCGATGGCCGCGATCCGCCAGGTGTCGCCCCGGCGTACGGCGTCCACGGCGAACATGGCCGCCGCGTACGTCGTCTCCTCCTTCTTGCCGGTGCGGGTGTTGCTCTGGTCGGCGAAGACGAGCAGCCGGGCCCGGTCGCCGTCGAGCAGCTCGACTCCGCTGTGGGTGACGGTCGTGGTGAGGACGAGCTTCTGCTCGGGCGCCTGTGCGCGGACCTCGGCGAGCATGTCCTTGTGCTGCTGGACCGCTTTGCCGGTCAGATGTTTCTTCGCCGCGTTGTCGGACTTCGCGGGCGATGCGTAGTCGTAGGAGAAGACCGCGCCGACGGCCTCGGTGATCTGTCCCTTGACCTCGCTGGTGCTGCCGATGTCGGTGAGGGCCGTGTTCTGCCGGCTCGGTTCGTCGCGCAGAGTGCCCGCCGAGGTGAACGACCAGACGGCGAAGGCCCCGAGGAGCAGTGTCGCGGCGCACAGGACGGCGGGCAGCCGGACGCGCGGGAGGCGCGGAAGGCGTCCGCGCGCGGGCGCGTCACCGGGAACGGCCTCGTCCGCGGGCGCCGGCTCCGGATCTACGGACGTGGGAGCGGGCCGGGTCGCCGTGGCCGTGCGCGGTGGTGCGGCCGTCGCGGCGACGGTCGCGAGCCGGCGGCGACGGTTGACCAGATGGCGGGTCGTGGACATCTCGGTGGTCCTCTCGAAGGCGGTCGGTCGGGATCAGCCGGCGGTGTTGCCGACGGGCGCCTGGCCGAGCGCGCTGAGCTTCCATCCGCCGGAGGTGCGGGCGAGCTGCCCCAGCATCCGGCTCTCCTTGACCGCCGGTTCGCCCTTGGGAGCGGTCACGGTGACGCGCAGCGCCACCATCACGCCGGCCTTCCCCTGTCGTTCGTCCAGCTCCGTCACGGCTCCGGACAGCACCTTGGCGGTGCTCACCGTCCCGGCCGACTCGATCTGCTTGGCGAACGCGTCCCGCCCGTCGACGAGTTGCTGGTGCAGATCACCGGTGGTCGACTCCTCCCAGCTGTCGAGCCCTTCGTCGAGCTCGGCGTGGTCGAGCGTGTTCATGTTCTGCACGGCCTGCTCCCCGGCCGCCAGTGCGTCGTCGCGTGCCTGCGCGTACGCCGCCGAGTCGTCGTGCCCTGCGTCGTAGCGGGACCACCCTCCCCAGCCCGCGGCGACGGCCGCCACGACCGTCAGCGCGACCGCTGCCACCCGCAGCGGTTCGGTTGTCCTGGGTACCCGTGCCATCGGTGCTCTCCCCTACCTGGAGGTGATGTCGACGATCCGCCAGTGCCCGTCCCGCAGTTCGGCGGTCACGGACAGCTGTGCGGCCGCGGTGGTGGCGGCCTTCCCCTCGCGCTCGTAGACCTGGTCGAGGAAGACGAGGAGGTGGGCGCTGCTGCCGGTGAGCCGGGTGACTCCGGTGCGGACGGCCTGGCTGGTGAGTGTCAGCTTCTGGTCGGCGGCCTGCTTCTCGACCTGTCCGAACAGGGCCGCGTACTGCTGGAGCGCCCGGCCCGCGAGGAGTTGCTTCGCCGATTCCTTGGTGGCGCCGGTGGCCCCCGGGCTGTACGAGAAGACCTTGCCCAGGGCGCTGCTCACTTCGCCCGCGACCTGGCTGGTCGCCGCGGAGTCGGTCAGGGCGCGGTCGGACGTGGCGGGGGTGTCCCGCAGCTGCCGCCCCTGGACGTACAGGGTGCAGCCGACACCCAGCAGGACGACGGTCAGCAGCACCGCGACAGGGCGGGTCCACCTGCGGTGGGCGGGGGGCTGATCGGGTTCGGGGTCCGCCGCGGGACCGGGGTCGTCCGGCTCGACGGTCGCGGTTCCGGTGCTCTGCTTCATGAGGCACCTCCGACCGGCAGCGCGTCGAGCGCCTTGACCTTCCAGCCGTCTCCCGTGCGGGCGAGGGTCGCCTCGAAGCGTTTGCGCTCCGTGCCGGCCTTGCCGGTGCGCGGGGTGACCTCGACTTCGACGGTGGCGATGAGCGCCGCCGTACCGGCCCGGTCGTCGAGCGCGGTGAGCGCGGCGTCGGTGACCTTGCCGCGTACGGTGGCGCCGGACTCGGTGAGCTCGCGTGCGTCCTTCGTGCGGGTGCTCTCCAGCCGGTCGTGCAGCGGTCCGGCCGAGGCGGTGAGCCAGGCCTTGAGCCCGGACTTCACTCTGGCCGCGCTCGTGCCGTCCATGCTGGTCAGCCGGGTGAGGTGCTGCCTGCCATCGGCGAGCGCGGCGTCACGGCTCTTCGCGTACGCCAGGGTGTCGTCGCCCCTGGCCCGGGCGTACGACCAGGTGCCGAACGCACAGACCAGCACGGCGACGAGCAGTGCGGCCCGGCCGGTCCAGGTCCTCGTACGGCCGCTCATGAGCCGCTCCCCAGGCCGAGCAGTCCCGCCATGCCGTCGGCGCGCGGGGTCCCGGTGGCTCCGGTGGTGCCGCGTGATGTGTCGGGGAGGAGGCCGGAGCCGGGCTCGAACGGTTCGGGTACGGGGCCGCCCCGGGGTGCGTTGGCGCTGCCTCGGACGTTGATGCCGGTGCCGGGCGATGAGGCACAGCGTGCCTCGGTGTTGGTGGCGGGGGCGGTCGAGACGTCGGTGCCGGGGCGGTAGGTGGTGGCGCCGTATCCGGCGGTGCAGGGCAGAGGTTCGAAGAAGGTGACCGACATGCCGAACCTGGCGCCGTCCGCGTCGACGGCGCTCGCGCCGGCCGCCGCGACCGCGGGGAGTTTCACGAGGAGTTCCTCCAGTCCGCGCTGGCGGGTGACGGCGACCTCCGATGTGGTGAGGAGGTTGGCGACGACCACCCCGAAGGCGGGGTCGAGGTCGCGCAGCAGTCCGCTGATCTGTTCGGTGGCGTCGGGCGCTGCGGCGATGAGGCGGCGCAGATCGGCGTCGGATCCCTTGAGTTCGGCGGCGAGTTCGGCGGCGCCGGATGCGAAGCCCTTGAGCGCTTCGCCCTGTTCGTTCTGGGTCCCCAGCACGGTCTCTCCGTCGGTGATCAGCTTCGTGGTGGTCGGCAGTGCCTCGTCGGCGGCCTCGATGAACTCGCTTCCGGTGTCCAGCAGGACCTGGAGGTCGTCGCCGCGTCCGCTGAAGGCGGTGCCGAATTCGTCGACGACCGTGCGCAGGGATTCGGTGTCGACGGATGCTGTCAGGTCGTTGACGCTGGTGAGGACGTCGGTGACGGGTGCGGGGATCGTGGTGTCGGCCTGGCCGATGACCGAGCCGTTCGCCAGGTAGGGGCCGTCGGTGCGGGTGGGCCGCAGGTCGATGTACTGCTCGCCGACCGCCGAGAGACTGGCGACGACGGCGTGGAGGTCGTCGGGGATGGGAGGGGCGTCCTTCTCGATACGCAGTTCGGCCTCGACCCCGTCGTCGGTGAGTTCGATCGGACCGACCCTGCCGACGGAGACACCTCGGTAGCTGACATCGGAATGGGTGAACAGACCGCCTGTCTGCGGGAGTCGCACCGTGACGGTGTAGTAGTCGCGCAGCCCGACGTAGTGCCCGAGGTCGGCGTAGCGCACCCCGAGGAAGCCGAGGACGAGTACGGCGACGACGAGGAAGGCGATGTTCTTGAGCCGGATGGCAGGAGTGATCATCAGCGGGTGCCCTCCGTCGTGGTGACCGGGGGCAGCGGCAGGGGCAGCGCCGCCCCCGTCTCCTGGCCGCCTGCCGTCGTGGGCGGGGTGAGTGCGGGGATGATCTGGGTGCCGGGCTGGGCCGTCACGTCCAGATAGACGTTGAGGTAGTCGCCCTTCACCCCGCGGAGCACCTCGTCGGTGAACGGGTAGGTGAAGAGCACCTGGAGGGAGTCGGGCAGGTCGTCACCGGAGTCGGCGAGCGCGGTGAGCGTGGGTGCGATGGCCTTGAGGTCGGCGACCAGGTCGGCCTTGCTCCTGTCGATCGTGTCGACGGCGACCGTGGAGAGTGTGTCGAGCGAGCGCAGCATGGTCAGGAGCGAGCCGCGCTGCTTCTCCAGGACCTTCAGGCCTGGGGTGAGCCCGGTGAGGACCGTACCGACGTCCTGTTTGCGGGTGGCGAGGGTGGCGGAGAGCCGGTTGACGCCGTCGAGTGCCTGGGTGATGTCCTCCTTGTGGTCGTCCAGATCGGTGACCAGTGTGTTCACCCGCTTCAGCATCGAGCGGATCTGCGGTTCCTGGCCGGCGAGTGCCTTGTTGAGCTCGGTGGTGATGGTCTTGAGCTGGCTGACCCCGCCCCCGTTGAGGAGCAGCGACAGGGCGCCGAACACCTCTTCCACCTCCGGGTTGCGGTTGGTGCGGGCGAGCGGGATGCGGTCGCCGTCCGCGAGTGCGCCCCGGGCGGTGCCGGCGCCCGGGGGCGAGAGCTGGACGAACTTCTCACCGAGGAGGCTGGACTGTTCGAGGTGGGCGTAGGCGTTGGCGGGCAGGTCGACCTTCCCGTTGACCCGCATCGTGACCTTGGCGGTCCAGCTGCCCGGGGTGAGGGAGATCTTGGTGACGCGGCCCACGGCCACGTCGTTGACCTTCACGGACGACTGCGGGGCGAGGCTCAGGACATCGCCGAACTCGGCGGTGATCTCGTACGGGTGGTCTCCGAGGTCGGCGCCGCCGGGCAGGGGCACCTGGTCGAGGCTTGCGACCGATGGCAGACCGGTGGTCGTGATCAGGAGCACGAGGCCGACGCAGGCGGCGGTCAGGGCGCCGAGGCCCGCGAGCGCGCGGGTGCCGGGTCTGCGCAGGGCGGGGCTCATGGGGTCGCCTCCTTCTTCGTGTCCGGCGTGGCCTTCTTCTTCGTCGCCGTCTTCTCCGGGGTGCCGTAGACGGTGCCGACGGCGGGCAGCGGCAGGGCGGGAAGTGCCTTCCGGCGGGCGGTGTCCACCGGGGCAAGACCTTGCAGTCCGCCCGTGGCGGTCCCCGGCGCGGTGAGGGGGCCGCCCATCGACAGCTCGTTGAGGTCGGTGCGGCCGTTGAGGGTGCGGTTCGCCGGGTCGTAGGCGTTGAGGACGTTGCCCGCCGCGAGCGGCAGCGTGTCGAGGGACTCGGCGAGCGAGGCACGCTGGTCGACCAGGGTCTGGGTGAGCGGAACCAGCAGGTCCACGTTCTCCTTGAGGGCGCCGCGGTTCTTCTGGATGAAGCCCTTGACCTGGCCGAGCGCCTTGCCCAGTTCCTTCAGGGCCGCGCTGAGGTTCTTCTTGTCGTCGGCGAGGAAACCGGTGACGGTGTTCAGCTGCTGCTCGGCAGCCCGCACATTGCCGTCGTTGTCCTTCAGCATCGTGGTGAAGGTCTGGAGGTAGGACAGCGTGTCGAAGAGGTTCCCGCTGCTCTTGTCGAGTGTCTTGGTCGCCTTGCCGAACTGTTCGACGGAGTCCCCGATGGCCTTCCCGTTGCCGTCGAGGTTCTTCGCCCCGGTGTCCAGGAGCCTCGCGAGCGCCCCGTCCGCGTTGGCTCCGTCCGGGCCGAGCGCGGTGGAGAGCTCGGTGATCGACTCGTACAGCTGGTCGACCTCGACGGGCGTGGCGTTGTTCTCGGCGGGCAGTACGGCGCCGTCCCCGAGCCGCGCTCCCCCGCTGTAGGCCGGTGCGAGCTGTACGTACCGGTCGGCGACGAGGCTGGGGGCCACGACGACGGCGTGCGCCGTCTTGGGGACCTCCACGCCCTCGTCGAGCCGCAGGGTGACCTCGACCTCCTTGCCGTGCGGTTCCACGGACTCGACGGTGCCGGCCCTCACCCCGAGGATCCGCAGGTCCGATCCGGCGTACACACCGGTGGCCTGGTCGAAGTAGGCGGTGACGGTGGTCGTCCCCCGGTCGTCGGTCGCCATCACACCCGAGGTCGCGGCGACCGCCACGACGGCGAGCCCGGCGCCGATGCCCATGACGCGGGTGCGTCTCATGTCAGCGCCCTCCCTGCTTCGGTGGCATGCAGTCGCCCGTGGGGGGCGTGTCCGCGGGCAGGTAGCTCTTCGGGACGACTCCGCAGACGTAGTTGTCGAACCAGCGGCCGTTGCCCAGGGTGTTGCCGACGAGACGGTTGTAGGAGCCGGCCAGGGAGAGCACCTTGTCCAGGCTCTTGCGGTTCTTCACCAGGACCGTGGTGACCCGCCCGAGCGACTTCAGGGTGGGCCCCAGCTGTTTGTTGTTGTCCTCGACGAGCCCGGTGAGCTGGGTCCCCAGGTCCCGGGTCCCGGTGAGCAGCAGGTGGATGGAGTCACGGCGCGCCTGGATCTCGCCCAGGAGCAGATCACCGTCCTCAAGGAGGGTCTCGAAGCTGCTCTTCTTGCTCGCGAGTGTCTTGGTGAGCTTCTTGCTGCCCTTGAGGAGGGTGGCGAGCTGGGCGTCCCGCCCCGACACCGTCTTCGACAGCGCGGACAGCCCATCGGCCGCGCTGCGCACATCGGCCGGTGAGTCCTTGAAGGTGTCGGAGATGGTCTCGAAGCTCTCCGCGAGCCGGGCGGTGTCGATCTCCTCGATCGTCTCGCCGAGCCCGTTGAACGCCTGGGTGACGTCGTACGGGGAGGTGGTACGGCTCGCGGTGATACGGGAGCCGGGGTCCTGGGCGGCGTCGCCCAGCGGGTCGACGGCGAGGTACTTCTCGCCCAGGAGCGTCTTGATGGCGATGCCGACGGTGGATGAGTCGCCGATCCAGGCGTCCTTCACCTTGAAGTCCACCTTCACCTTGGCGCCGTCGAGCGAGACGCCGGTGACCTCGCCGACCTTCACTCCGGCGATCCGCACCTCGTCGCCCTTGTCGAGGCCGGCCGATTCGCTGAAGTCGGCGCTGTAGGTGGTGCCTGCGCCGATGAAGGGCAGTGCGTCGGCGCGGTAGGCGGCCAGACCGACGAGGGCCAGGAGGAGCAGTCCGACGATGCCGACGGCGACCGGGTTGCGTTCCCGTACGGGCTTGATCCTCATGCCTGGCACCTCGGTCCGCCGATCGTGACGCCGGTGGGCGGGACGCTTCCGTCCTCGGTCGTCACACCGCTGACCTTCGCCTCGCAGAGGTAGAGGTTGAGCCATGAGCCGTACGAGGTGAGCCGGGTGATCGCCTCCATCTTGGCCGGGGTCTTCTCCAGGAAGCTCTCGATCTGGGGGGCGTTCCTGTCCAGCTGTCCGCTGAGACGTCCGAGTTCGGCGATGTCGTCCTTGAGCGGTTTGCGGCCGTCCTCGATGAGGTCAGCGGTGACGGTGGTGAGCGCGCCCATCGCCGTGACGGCCTCGCCGAGCGGCTTGCGGTCGCCGGAGAAGCCCGTGACGAGCTTCTGCAGGGTGACGACGAGGTCGTTGAAGCCCGCCTCCCGGTCGTTGACGGTCTTCAGGACCGTGTTGAGGTTCTTGATCACCTCGCCGATCACCTTGTCCTTGGCAGCGATGGTCCCGGTCAGCGATCCGACGTGGGAGAGGATGCTGTCGACGGTGCCGCCCTCGCCCTGGAGCACCTGGACGATCGATCCGGCGAGCTGGTTGACGTCGGGGGGCGACAGTCCTTCGAAGAGCGGCTGGAAACCGTTGAAGAGCTGGGTGAGGTCGAGGGCGGGTGTGGTGCGGGAGAGCGGGATGGTCGATCCCTGTCTAAAGCTCTCGCCGACGGGTCCGGCGCCCTGGTCGAGGTCGATGTAACGCTGGCCGACCATGTTGAGGTACTTGATCGAGGCGGTCACCGAGGCCGGCAGCTTGCGCCCCTTGCGGACGGCGAAGCCGACCTCGGCCAGCCGCTTGTCGGCGACCTCGATGGATTCGACCTGGCCGACCTTGACGCCGGCGATCCGGACGCTGTCGCCGACGACGAGCCCGGTCGCGTCGGTGAACCTCGCCTTGTACGGCGTGGTGTCGCCCACGCCCCTGTCGGCGATGGCCAGCCCGAGGACGGTGGTGGCCAGGGCCGTGACCACGACGAAGACGATCGACTTGACCAGGGGTCCCGCGAGGGAGCGGCGTTTCACTTGAGCTTCACCTCCGCGCCGCGGAAGGCCGGACCGATGAGCACGCTGCTCCAGTCGGGCAGGATCTGTGGCCGCACCTTCAGGGAGGAGGCGACCAGTTCGTTGACGAGTCGGCTCTCCTCGGGGGAGTTGGGCATGCCGAGGGCGGTGTCGGTGCCTCCCGCCTCCTCGGCGCGAGGAGCGCGGTCCGTGCCGGCGCCGTCCTTGCCGTGGGCGCCGTCCTTGCCGGATGCGCTCCGGGTGTCGGCGGTCGGTGCCGGGGTCCCGGTGTACGGCACCGAGTAGCAGTGCGGTCCGCCGGTCGCGTCGTACACCGGGGTGTCCTTGCCCGCCACGTACTTCCCTCTGGACTCCACGGGCCTGAGCGTGACGTGAAGGCCCGGCTGATCGGTGCCCTTGCCGAGTGCCTTGTCCATGGCGGGCACGAAGCCCGCCATGGTGCGCAGGGTGCAGGGGAAGGAGTCCGAGTACTTCGCGAGGAGTTCCAGGGTCGGCCTCCCCGAGGCGGAGAGCCGGATGAGGTTGTCCTTGTTCTTGCGCAGGAAGGAGGTGATGTCCTGGGCCGACGCGGTGGTGGAGCCGTACAGGTCGGCGAGTTCCGCCTGCTGTTCGGCGATGGTGCCGCTGGTGGTGGTGAAGTCGGTGAGCGCGTCCAGGACCTCGGGGGCGGCGTCCGCGTAGAGCGAGCTGACCTTGACGAGTTCCTTGATGTCCGCGTTGAGCGTGGGGAGTTGCGGGTTGAACTCCTTGAGGTGGGCATCGAGGGTGATCAGCGTGTCGCCGAGCTTGTCGCCGCGCCCTTCGAGCGCCTGGGACACCGCGTTGAGGGTGGCGGCCAGCTTCTCGGGCTTGACGGCGGTCAGCATCGGCAGGACGTTGTCGAGGACCTCCTCCAGCTCGATGGCGTTGCTGGAGCGGTCCTGCGGGATCTCCGCACCGGCCTCCAGCGCCTGCGCGGAGGGGACCGAAGGCGGCACGAGGGCCACGAACCGCTCACCGAAGAGGGTGGTGGGCAGCATCTGGGCGGTGACGTCGGCGGGGATCCGCCCGAGCCGGTCGGGCTCGATGGCGAGGGTCAGGCGTGCCCCGTCCCCGTCCGACTCGATGTCGCGTACCTCTCCGATCACCACACCGCGCAGCTTGACCTCGGCGTTGTCGTGCATCTCGTTGCCGACGCTCGTGGTGCGTACGGTCACCGTGGCGTCGTGTGCGAAGTCCTTCCGGTACACGGAGACCGACAGCCATATGAGCAGGGCGGGCACGAGCACGAAGGCCACGCCGGCGAGTCTGCGGCGCACCGTCCGCGCCGTGGAGGAGTGCATCAGCCGGCCACCTTCACCGTTGTCGTCGCGCCCCAGATGGCGAGCGAGAGGAAGAAGTCGGTCACGCTGATCAGCACGATGGCGTTGCGCACCGACCGGCCCACGGCCACGCCGACGCCGGCCGGACCGCCGGTGGCGTGGAAGCCGTAGTAGCAGTGGGCGAGGATCACCAGCACGCTGAAGATCAGCACCTTGAGCACCGACAGGAGCACGTCCTCCGGGGAGAGGAAGAGATTGAAGTAGTGGTCGTAGGTGCCCGCCGACTGCCCGTTGAACAGGACGGTGATGTAGCGGGACGCCAGGTAGGAGGAGAGCAGGCCGATGGCGTACAGCGGGATGATGGCGACGACACCGGCGATGATCCGGGTGGTGACGAGGTAGGGCATGGAGCGCACGCCCATCGCTTCGAGTGCGTCGACCTCCTCGTTGATCCGCATCGCGCCGAGCTGGGCGGTGAAGCCGGCGCCGACGGTCGCGGAGAGCGCGAGCCCCGCGACGAGCGGGGCGATCTCCCGGGTGTTGAAGTAGGCGGAGATGAAGCCGGTGAAGGCGGAGGTGCCTATCTGGTCGAGGGCGGCGTACCCCTGGAGTCCGACGACCGAGCCGGTGGCCAGCGTCATCGCGATCATCACGCCGATGGTTCCGCCGATGACACCGAGGCCGCCGCTGCCGAAGGCGACCTCGGCGAGCAGCCGCTGCACCTCCTTGAGGTAGCGGCGCAGGGTCCGGGGGATCCAGATCA
This sequence comes from Streptomyces sp. NBC_01012, assembly GCF_045162755.1. Classification (NCBI taxonomy): domain Bacteria; kingdom Bacillati; phylum Actinomycetota; class Actinomycetes; order Kitasatosporales; family Streptomycetaceae; genus Streptomyces; species Streptomyces sp. NBC_01012. Next base: position 746,665 of record NZ_CP108688.1, read on the forward strand.
GCGCCCGTACGTAGAAGGTGAGTTGCTCCCCCGAGCGGTCGAGCCAGCCGAGCATCGACATCGGTCAGCCGCCCTTCGGGGGGACGATCTGGAGGTAGATCGCGGTGAGGATCATGTTCACCGCGAACAGGAGCATGAAGGTGATGACGACGGACTGGTTGACGGCGTCACCCACGCCCTTGGGCCCGCCGCGGGGGTTGAGGCCCCGGTAGGCGGCGACGATGCCCGCGATGAAGCCGAAGATCAGCGCCTTGAGTTCGCCGATGTAGAGGTCGGGCAGCTGGGCGAGTGCGGAGAAGCTGGCGAGGTAGGCGCCCGGTGTGCCGTCCTGCATGATCACGTTGAAGAAGTAGCCGCCGAGCGTGCCGACCACGGACACCAGGCCGTTGAGCAGGACGGCGACGGACATGGTGGCCAGCACCCGGGGGACGACGAGGCGCTGGACGGGTGAGATGCCCATGACCTCCATGGCGTCGAGCTCCTCGCGGATCTTGCGCGAGCCGAGGTCGGCGCAGATGGCGGATCCCGCCGCCCCCGCGATGAGCAGCGCCACGATGAGCGGGCTGGCCTGCTGGATCACCGCGAGGACGCTGGCGCCGCCGGTGAAGGACTGGGCGCCGAGCTGCTCGGTGAGGGAGCCCACCTGGAGGGCGATGACCGCGCCGAACGGGATGGACACCAGCGCGGCCGGCAGGATCGTGACACTGGCGACGAACCAGAACTGTTCGATGAACTCCCGCACCTGGAAGGGGCGTCGGAAGACGGCACGGACGACGGCCAGTGCGAGGGCGAAGAGCTGCCCGGTCTGCCGCAGCGGGGCGAGCAGCCGCGAGGGCGGTCTCCTCCGTCGCGCCTTCTCCCCCGGCTCCCGGGGGGCCTCGTGGGGTGGCCGTACGGGCGGCGGCGCCGTCATCGGCGCCCACCGTCCAAGGTCGGCGTGTAGCTGTTCACGATGGCCGTACGGGCGGCCTCCGGCAGCCCGCCCATCATGGAGACGACCCGCTCCCTGCGGCGCAGGGCGGCCTGCCGTGCGGGCATTCCGGGCGAGGGCTCAAGCTGCGCCGGCAAGCTGGTCGGGACGGTGTACACGTGGTCGCCACCGTTGGTCTGCTCGGCCGCGAGCGTCGCCGCGTCCTTCTCCTCCGACATGCCGATGGGGCCCTCCTTCCGGCCGGAGAGGAACTGGGCGATGACGGGTGTGTCGCTGGTGAGCAGCACCTCGCGCGGTCCGAAGGTGACGAGGTTGCGGCAGAAGAGCATGCCCATGTTGTCGGGGACGGTGGCCGCGATGTCGAGGTTGTGGGTGACGATGAGCATGGTCGCGTCGCTCTGTGCGTTGAGATCGATGAGCAGCTGCGAGATGAAGGCGGTGCGCACCGGGTCGAGCCCGGAGTCCGGCTCGTCGATGAGGATGATCTGCGGATCGAGGACGAGAGCACGGGCGAGACCGGCGCGCTTGCGCATACCACCGGATATCTCGCCCGGCAGTTTCTCCTCCGCGCCGAGCAGACCCACGATGTCGATCCGCTCCATGACGATGCGCCGGATCTCGGATTCCTTCTTGCGCGTGTGTTCACGCAAGGGGAAGGCGATGTTGTCGAAGAGTGACATCGATCCGAAGAGCGCACCGTCCTGGAACATGAGGCCGAAGAGCTTCCGGGTCTCCATGATCTCCCGCTCGGGGCTGTTCACCATGTCGACACCGTTGATGAGGACGCGGCCCTCCTCCGGTTTCAGTAATCCGATGAGGGATTTCAGGAAAACGGTCTTTCCGGTGCCTGAAGGGCCGAGCATCACGCTCACCTCACCGGCCGGAAGTGTGAGGCTGACGTCCTGCCAGATGTTCTGCCTGCCGAAGGATTTCGTCAGGCCCTCGACGACTACTTCGATTCCCATCCGGCCCCCCTTCGAAGTGATGGTGAACGGCACACGTGCACCAGGAGGCGCACGTTATGTCCGCAGAAACCGCCCGGACAAGCCGTTGAACAGCGGGAATCGCAGGACATCGATCTCTGGACGGATCACTTGTCACCGAATGACAAACCCGTTCCCAGGCCTTGTCTGTTTCTGCGCAAGCTTCCGGGTGCGAACGCCGGGACGGCTAGTCCGCCGCGGAGTGCCAGTACTCCGAGAGCACCTTTCCTGCGTTCGGCAGGACGAGTCCGGGCGCGGTGAGGCCGCCGCTGTACGTCGAGGCGTTGTTCAGCACCAGGTTGTTGTTCCCCGCGGCCGACGGCAGGCCCGTCTTGAGGTTCACGGCCCAGCTCAGGCTGCCGAACGGACCGCAGCCGGTGGCCTTGGGCACCGCGAAGGCGCTGTCGCCCTGGTCGTTCCCGGTGAGGGCGAATCTGAGCATCGCGCCGGCGGCGTCGCGCGTGCCGTCCACGTCGAAGCGCTGCACCTCGACGGCCGGCGGTGTGGTGTTCTGCGGCCGCAGGACCACCGGGTCGCTCTCGGATCCGATGTAGCACGTGGAGCCGAGGAGCGGGTTCTCCAGGCGTATACGGATGGGCAGCTTCACGATCTGCCGGCCGGTGACGAGTCCCGAGGTGAGGTTGAACTCGGTGGGGGTGCCCGCCGATTCCACCGTGGCCGTGACCTTGTTCAGCGTGGCGTCGGTGATGCTCTCGCACAGATCGCTGATCACCGGGATGTCGTCGTCCGGGCACATCAGCCCCAGCAGACCGCCGGGGATCTCGGTCGGCTCGCCGACCAGCGCGCCGCCGTCCGGCGGTACGACGGTGAACGTACCGGCGGCGGTGTCCTGGACGACACCGAACTGCATGTCGTTGGCCCCGGTCGTGGCCTCGGTGCTGCCCAGCTTGATCGAGCCGCTGGGCGAGTGCGAGGACACACAGGTGGCGACCAGCACCTCGCCGTCCGCCGCGAGCATGGCGGGATCGTCGACGGGGCACCGCGAGAAGGGGGCCCAGTCACCGTTGAGCTCCGCCCGGGCCGTGGCCGCGGAGGCGGCGGGGCCGGTGCTGAGGGGGACGGCGACCATGGCGGCGGCCACGGCCAGACCTGCGTACCGTCTCTTCGGGACAGCTCTCATCGCATCCTCAATTCCTGTCCGATACCGGGGTTTTCCTTCGTCGTTCAGCGTTCAGCCGTCGGCACGTCGGCGGGTTCCAGCGCGGGTGTGCACTTGATCTGCGGCTTGGGAGGAAGCTCACGCTCGGGGACGCACACGGCCCCCTGCATCTGCTTCACATAGCCGGACTCCCCGGAGATGGAGGCGGTGAAGAGGTCGTCGAGATCCTCACCGGCACCGCACCCTTCGAACGGGGGAATCGTGGCCTGCCCCGTGAGGGGGCCTCCGGTCGTCAGCTGGTATCCGGAGAACCCCGTCGCCGTCTGGACCACTTCACCGCGCATGGCGAGGGGAAAGTAGCCGGCCGTACGGCAGTCGGGTCCGACGTCCAGCGGCACGCCGTTCACTTTCACGTCGTAGAGACGGAGACTGAATTGCATGGAGATGGCCGTGTATCCGTGCTGCGGCGGGGGCGAGAGCACGAGATCGGAATGGATGTTCATGTCCGGGAGCCCGTCGTCGCCCACCGGGGGCGCCTTCTGGCTCATTTCCATTTTCGCGGTCGTCGGCATGAAACCGAAGGTCAGGAATGTCGCGGTGGACGGCGGGAGCTGCGGACGCCCCTCGTAGTCGACCACGACGCTCGAGTCCTGGTACAGGTGCAGCTGCCCGTCGACCAGCTCCGTGCGCTGGGGTCCTTGGGTGATCTGCGCGCAGGCGACCGGGAACTTCGATGCGCCGTTCAGCTTGGTGACGTTCGCGTAGCCCGTGACGTAGGCGACCATGCTGCGGTAGTCGGTGGGGTCGCCCGCGCAGGGCGGAGCCTCGCCGGCCGCGGGTGCCTGCGCCCCGGGTTCGACCTGGGGTGCCGCCGCGTCACGTGGTTCCCCTCCGGCTTCCTCGTCCTGCGCCGTCGGCGACGGCCATGGCTCGGTCTCCGGCGCTTCACCCTGGATGTCCACCGATCCCAGCTTCGGATCCTGGCCGTCCTGCGGGGTGCACGTCAGTTCCGGAGCCGCCTCTCCGGCCGGGCTCCCGTCCTCCTTCGTACTGTTCAGCACAACGGCCAGCTTCGCCGCGGCGAAGGTCAGTTCGCCGGGCCCCGAGGCCGTCACCTGGGGGACGTCGCCCGAGACGGCGAGTGCGAGATCCCCTTCGTCGGGCAGGGGGACCGCGTGCTCGGTCCTGCCGTTCCATTCGGCTTCGGCCGCGTGACCGTCCTGCGCCACATCGACCGCCAGCCGCGTCTCCGCCTCGACACGTACGGCATCCGGCCCCGTCAGCTCGGCCAGGACGGCTTCGGGCAGCACCAGCTCGATGCCGACCGCGCCGAGCCGCACCGCCTCGCCCGTCCTGCCCCGCTCCGGGAAGGTGGCCGAGACCCGGGCCTTCACCGGCCGCTCCCCCGAAGGGAAGTCACAGGTGAGGCCGAGCTCCGTGTCGATGTCCCGGTTGCCGACGGACGCCTGGGCTCCGGGGATCATGCCGGCCATGAGGACCGCGGCCAGAACCGCCGCGCTCCGTGCGGTGGCCCGCCCACGTCGCCCTTCCGGTACGCCGCGCATCGTCATCCTCCTGATTCCCTTCCGTCGGGCGTGCGGGCCGTCCGGCGGGCCGTCCGCCGCACGGCCCGACCGGGGCGCGGCCGTCCGGGCCGCGTCAGCTGCCGACGATGCCGTCCACGCCGTCCACGGCGTAGTCACCGGTGAACGACGGGTTCATGCCGTCCTGGATGAGACCCGCGCAGCCCGCCGTCGCGTCGGAGACGGTCAGCACGTGGTCGCCGCCGGCCTCCACCGACAGCACGTCGGTGTCGTTGGTGTAGGTCGCGTTGACCTCGCCGCTGACCGAGAAGGTGCAGGAGAGCACGGTGACTTCCGCGCTGATGTTGTCGATGTAGCCGGTGGTCACGCCTGACGCGTCGTCGTAGTCCACGGCCTGGATCCGCCAGGGCGGAGAGGTGCTCGTGACGGGTGCCACGGGGCCGAGGATGCTGGTGCAGGGTGCGGCCGATGTGCCGAAGTACGCCGATTCGATGTCGGCGACATGGCCCGGGTTGCCGGTCGCGCTGAACGCGGTACCGCCGGCACCGGCCTCGGGACAGGTCATCGGGATGCCGCCGGCCTCCAGGACCGTGTTGGTCGACACGGCCGTGAACGGCGCGGGGTCGGGCGAGACGGTCCAGGTGGTGGCCGGGACGGCCATGGCCTGGGTGGTGCCGAGCACGAGGGCGGCGGACGCCACGCCCGTGGCGATGGCGATCTTTCTGAGGGTGTTGCGCACAGTGAGTTCCTCCGATTCGACAATGCGGGTGCACTGTTGCGGGGATTCGCGCGCCGAACCCTGCATAGACGCAGGGAGCGCGACGATGAACCGAGTGGTGTGGGGGACCGTGCTGCCGATTCAGCCACACACGTTCTGTGACAGGGCGTGACGTTACTTGCGGGAAACTTGGAGCACAATCCCGGAGTCGAAATTGCCCACCGGCATTCTTTTTCCTCATCCGGAGGTCACTAATCGACGCACCGCACTTGTCACTTGGTGCGCAAATTCATCGCCACGGAGCCCGGCGGGTCCTGGCCACCGCCGCGGCTTCACCCCTCGGGCCGGGGCGGAACGCACGTACGGGGCACGGCGGCCCGTCTCCCGGTGAGCCGGCGTCCGAAAATATTGTCCGGAAGTGAGCAACAGCGTCCTCACCTGCACCGGAGCACCACAATGCAACCCTCATGTGTGCCCCTTGCACCTGAGTCCTGTCCAAGTAGTGGGCAGTTCGAGCGACTTGGTCTACCTTCGTCGCCGAAGCAAGGGGGGACAGCATGCCGAGACTCATACAGCCGCTGGACACCGGGGATCCGCTGGGGCCGCTCCCGCAGGAATTCGCCGCGATCATGCGGCCCGAACTGCCCAGCCTGATCAAAGAGATCGGCATGGAAGTCACACGTGCCTATCCGGAATACGCGCGACTGCTGAACGGCCCCAACGGCCAGACCATCAGGGTCGGTGTCGAACAGAGCCTGTCCTCCTTCGTCGACCTGGTCGCCGAGCCGACCACATCGACGACGCTCCGCGACGACATGTGCCGAAGATTCGGGCGCTTCGAGGCGTACGAGGGGCGTGGCATGGACACCCTCCAGGGCGCCTACCGGCTGGGAGCGCGGGTCGCCCTGCGCCGGGCGAAGAAGGTCGGCCGGAGCTACAACTTCTCGCCGACCCTGATGCTCAGCTTCGCCGACGCGCTGTTCGCCTATGTCGACGAGCTGGAGTCGCTGTCCCGCGAGGGGTATCTGGAGGTGCAGGCCAGATCCGACCAGCAGAGCGAGGCCATGCGCCGCCGGCTCCTGCATCTGATCCTGTCCGGCCGCCCGGTGCCGAGCACCGCGATCTCGGAGCTGTGCGAGCAGACCGGCTGGGCGCTGCCCGAACAGGTGACCCTGATCGCCTTACGCGCGCCCGCGGTCGTGGACCCCGCCGACCTCGCCCGTGACGTACTGGCCGATCTCGGCGGACCGCAGCCGCACATGCTGATGCCCGGGCCGCTGGACGACGCACGACGGCAGATGCTGGAGCGCGCGCTGACCGGCACCCGTGCGGTCGTCGGACTGACCGTGCCGACCCCGCTCGCCGCGGACTCGGTCCGCTGGGCCCGCCGGGTACTCGAACTCGTCGACGCGGGAGTCGTCGACGACGCGCCCGTCATCCTCTGCGAGGACCACCTCGTCACCCTGTGGCTGCTCTCCGACCCCGCCCTTCTGGACCAGCTCGCCGAGCGTGAACTGGCCGCGGTCTCCGGCATCAGCACCGCACGGCGCGAGCGGCTGATCGAGACCCTGCGCATCTGGCTGGACACCCGCGGCACGGCCGCCCAGATGGGCGAGCTGCTGGATGTCCACCCCCAGACGGTCCGCTACCGGATGCGCAGTCTGGAGGCCATCTTCGGTGATCAGCTCACGGACCCCGAGAGCCGCTTCTCGACCGAGGCCGTGCTGCGCGCCGCGCGACTGCGGGCCCGCGGCGGCCAGTCACTGAACTGATCGCGCATCACATCAGCCCGCGCGGAGTCAACTTACCTCCAGGTAACGCGAAATAGACGGTCAGTCCCAAACGGTTGCGACACGGAGACGTTCTCAACGAGAAACCCGGAACTGCGTCCCGTTACATAGGGAGGAGCGGCGGCCCACCGGCCGTCGGCGAGCACCGCCTCCTGGCCGACCATCCGAGAGGGAACCCCCATGACCGCTTCGCACCTCCTCGTCCCCGTGCCGATCCCGGACCGGGTCGCCGCGCTGATCGGGTCCTGCACCCCGCCGCACATTCTTCAGGCGGAGTTCGACGCCGACTGCGCCGCCCGCGAGGTGCGCAGGTTCCGCGGACCGAGGCTCTGCGTCGAGGACCAGGCCGACCGCGAGCAGGCCCTGTCCGAGCTCGCACGGGCCAACAAGGTGCTGTCCGCCCATCACCCGCGACTCGCGGTGCACCCCGACGGCAGCTGGTGACGTCTGCTTGCTTGCGCCGGGGCGACGACCGCCTTACCTTACTCAGAAGTAAGTTTACTCTGGAGTAAGGATCTGGCGTGGCCGACAACAGCAGCGGCAACCTCACCGACGAACTGTCCGGGCTCGACTTCGCGGCGGTCTCCCCGGCGGAGTTCGCGCGGATCGTCAAGGGCCTGTCGGCCAAGCAGCTCGGCGAGGTCATGCACGGTGACCTGCGCACCCGGGTGCTGGGCGAGGTCTTCGGCCGGATGCGGCAGCAGTTCCGCCCGGAAGCGGCCGGCGGGCTGGAGGCCCTGATCCGCTGGAAGATCACCGGTGAGAGCGACGAGGTCTACGAGACCTCCATAGCGAACGGCGCCTGCACGGTGCACCAGGGCCGCTCCGACGCCGAGCCCCGCACGACGCTGGTGATGGGCGACGCCGAGTTCCTCAAGCTGGTCTCGGGCAACGGCAATCCCGTGACGATGTTCATGATGCGCAAGCTGAAGGTCGCCGGCGACGTCGGCCTGGCCTCGGGCCTGACCCGTTACTTCGACATCCCGAAGGCCTGAGCCCATGAGCTACTTCTCCCTCGCCCTGACCGAGGAACAGCAGGATCTGCGCAACTGGGTGCACGGCTTCGCCGCCCAGGTGGTACGCCCCGCGGCCGCCGAGTGGGACGAGCGCGAAGAGACACCGTGGCCGGTCATCCAGGAGGCGGCGAAGATCGGCCTCTACGGCTTCGAGTCGCTCGCCGACATGTACGGGGACCCCAGCGGGCTCTCCCTCCAGATCGCCAACGAGGAGCTCTTCTGGGGCGACGCCGGGATCGGCATGGCCCTGTTCGGCACCTCGCTCGCGGTCGCCGGCATCTTCGCCTCGGGCACCCCCGACCAGCTGGCCGAGTGGGTCCCCCAGTGCTACGGCGACCAGGACGACCCCAAGGTCGCGGCGTTCTGCGTCTCCGAACCGCAGGCCGGCTCCGATGTCTCCGCGATGGCCACCAGGGCCAGGTACGACGAGGCCAAGGACGAGTGGGTGCTCTCCGGCCAGAAGGCGTGGATCACCAACGGCGGGATCGCCGAGATCCATGTGGTCGTCGCCTCGGTCGACCCCGCGCTGGGCGCGCGCGGACAGGCCGCGTTCATCGTCCCGCCCGGCACACCAGGTCTCGCGTCGAGCCGCACCATCAAGAAGCTCGGCCTGCGCGCCTCGCACACGGCGGACGTCTTCCTCGACGAGGTACGCGTACCCGGGCACTGCCTGCTGGGCGGGAAGGAGAAGCTGGACGCGCGGCTCGCCAGGGCCCGTGAGGGCGGCACCGCCAAGGGCCAGGCGGCCATGGCGACCTTCGAGGTCAGCCGCCCCACCGTGGGCGCGCAGGCGCTGGGCATCGCACGCGCCGCGTACGAGTACGCGCTGGAATACGCGGGAGAGCGCGAGGCGTTCGGCCGGCCGGTCATCGAGAACCAGTCGATCGCGTTCGCCCTCGCCGACATCCGTACCGAGATCGAGGCCGTACGCCTGCTGATCTGGCAGGCGGCCTGGATGGCCCGCAACGACCGGACCTTCGACGCGGGGCAGGGCTCCATGTCGAAGCTGCGCGCGGGCGAACTCGCCGTCGCCGCCACGGAGAAGGCGGTCCAGATCCTCGGCGGCGCCGGGTACAGCAGGGAACACCCGGTGGAGCGGATGTACCGCGACGCCAAGATCTACACCATCTTCGAGGGTACGAGCGAGATCCAGCGGCTGGTCATCGCCCGGGCCATCTCGGGGCGTCACATCCGCTGACAGCGCGGGCCGGACACGGCACGATCGTGCAGTGCGGCGGACCGTACGGGGAGGCGGGTCCGCCGCGCCGCCCCCGCCTCCCCCGACGGAGGTCCCATGCGACGCGCGTTCCCTGCGGCAACCGCTCTCGTAGCCCTGGCTCTGGCGACGTCCCCCGCGGCCGCGTCGTCAGCGGCCGCGCCCGGGCCCGGCGGATGGGAGCCGGCCCCCACTCCCCCGTACGACATGCCCGCCGGTTCCCGCTGCGATGTCCCCGTCCACAGCGAGCCCGTGGTGGACGAGGTGGTGCAACGCGTCCTGGACCGGCGGGCGGACGGCACCCCCTCCCGGGTCGCCTACCGCGGCGACCTCGTCGTCCGTGTCACCAACACGGACACCGGCGCCTTCCACGACGCGGACGTCAGCGGCAGCGCCGTCGTCGACTACCACGCGGACGGCTCGCAGAAGTGGTACGTCGCCGGTCCCGTGCTGGCGGGCATCGGCGAGAACGCCGGGAACCTGGCACGGGGTCTCTATGTGCTGGACGGCGTGTACACCATGGACATCAGCGCCACCGGCTACAAGACGGTGCACCTGGTCCACGGGTCCGCCGACGACCTCTGCGCACGGATCGGCTGAGGCTCCTCCACCCCTGCCCCGGTAGCACCTCCACATCGACTCCCGGGTAGGACGCCAGGCCCGCCACCGTCGCCGCACACTCCGACCCGATCGGCTCCCGGCCGCGGTGAAGACAGCGACGATGGTGGCGATGCCCCCGAAGGAACCGCCGATCCCGAAGAGCGTCTCCTTGCCGTAGGCCGGGCCCGGCCCCGAACGGCTTTCGGCCGACCCCAACCCGGGCGGCGCTGTTCCCGCCCAGCCCCCGTACAGTCGTCCCATGCCGATATCCTCCGCGGAGCCCGCGCCGGCCCGTTCGCTCACCGAGCTGAACGCGGCGATCCGGGCGCTCGTGCACGGTGGCCTGGGTTCCCCCGAGGCACGCCGGGAGTACGAGCGGCTCCTCGTCGAGTGGGCGACCGCGGTGCGGACGGACATGAAGGACGCGGCCTGAGGGCTGTCGCGTCATCCCTGGTGGGCACCCGGCCTTCAGGCCCCGACGGGTGTGAACCGCACCGGGAGCGATGCCGGGCCCCGGGTGAAGACGCCCTCCTCGACCGGGCTGAAGCCGTCGGCGAGCCGCAGATCCGGCATCGCGTCGAGCAGTTGGTTCACCCCGGTCTCGATCTCCGCGCGGGCCAGCAGCGCGCCCACGCAGAAGTGCCGGCCCAGGGCGAAGGCCAGGTGGTCGGCGGCGGCGGAGAACGCCGTGGTGCTGGTCAGGTCGTCACGGAACAGGTCGAAGCGGTCCGGGTCGGTGTAGCGGGCACCGTCCCGGTTGGCCGAGCCGATCAGACAGGTGACGGTGGCACCGGCCGGGACGGTGCCACCGGACAGCTCCACCTCGCCCGCGGTCTGGCGCATGATCATGTGGACCGGCGGGGTGTAGCGCAGGGTCTCGGCGAAGGCCCGGTCGATCAGGGACCTGTCCCGCCGGACGGCGGCGAGCTGATCGGGGTGTGCCAGCAGATTGGCGAAGACCGAGGCGATGGCCTTGTCGGTCGTCTCACCGCCGGCTGCGAGCAGCAGGCTGCAGAACGCCTTGATGTCCTCGTCGCTCATGCGCACGCCGTCGACCTCGGCGGCGCAGAGTGCGGAGAGCAGGTCGTCCCCGGGCCGCTCCCGGCGCCGCTGGATGACCGGGATCATGTACTCGGCGAATTCCTGACGGGTCCGCTCCCCCGCCGCCGCGACCGCCGGGTCGCCCGCCAGGTTGCCGAGGAAGGCGATGACGTTCGTGTACCAGCCGTGGAAGCTCTGGTGGTCCGCCCTGTCCAGGCCGAGCATGTCGGCGATGACCAGGACGGGGAAGCGGGTCGCGAACGCCCCGACGAGATCGGCCTCCCCGGTGTGCCGGAAGGTGTCGATGAGCTCGCGGGCATTGCGCTCGATGACGGGCAGGAACTTCTCCTGGAGGTCCGCACCGCGGAAGGCCGGGGCGACGAGGGCCCGGCGTACGGCGTGTTCCCTGCCGCCGAGCTGGAGGATCGTCCGGCCGTGTACGGGCTCCAGCTGCCAGTCGTAGTTCTCGGTGGTGAACTCCTGGGCCCGGTCCTTGAAGATCCGCTCGACGTCCTCGTAGCGGGAGACGAGATAACTCCCCGTCGCCTCGTGGTGGATGAGGGGTGCGGACTCCCGCATCGTCCGGTAGGCCCCGTAGGGATCGGCGGCGAAGGCGGGCGAGAGAATGTCGGGCGGTGAGGACGCCTGGGACACGGGTGACTCCTGTGGGGGCAGAGTTCAGGATGGCGCGGACGTGCTGCACCCAAGGCTATTGACCCTCCGTCCGCTGTCCTACCCCCTTGGGAGCATCTCTTGACCGTCACGCCGGGCGCCGCCGTACGTACGTCCGTCCTCTTCGTCACCGACCTCGCCTACGAGGCGCGTGGACGGCGCTACTGCGACGAGGACATCTTCCTGACGGCCCGGCTGCGCGAGGACTTCGACGTCGCGCTCTGCCACCCGGGGGACGCGGCCGCGCTGCTGGACGGGTTCGACGTGGTCGTCGTCCGCAACAGCGGACCGGTCCTGTACCACCAGGAGGCGTACGACGCCTTCCGGGTCCGGGCGCGGGAGACGGGGACACGCGTCTACAACTCGCTCGACGGGCGTGGGGACATGGCCGGCAAGCAGTATCTCGTCGATCTCGACCGGGCCGGCTTCCCGGTGATCCCGACCGTGGACCGTGCGGCGGATCTCGGGCTGCTCCCCCGCTCGACGGGGTACGTCGTCAAGCCGAAGCTCGGCGCGGACTCGGTGGGGCTGAGGTTCACCGACGAGCCGGAGTACGGGGGTACGGACGGCACGCTGCTCGTCCAGCCCCGGATCGACTTCCGTTACGAGGTGTCCTTCTACTTCGTCGACCACGACTTCCAGTACGCCCTCCACGCACCGCGTCCGGACAGGCGCTGGATGCTCGAACCGTATGCGCCGAGCCCCGAAGACCTGGACTTCGCGCGCCGCTTCGTGGAGTGGAACACCCTGGCACACGGGATCCAGCGGGTGGACGCCTGCCGGACGCCGGAGGGCGGCCTGCTGCTCGTCGAGCTGGAGGACCTCAATCCGTATCTGTCGCTCGACCTCGTCACGGAGAGGGTGCGTGACGTGTTCGTGGCCCGGATGAAGGACTCCCTGCGGGCGCTGCCGGCCTGACCCGTCCGGCTCGTTCCCGCATGCGCGGGGCAGGCCCGGGTGTGAGGGTGCGAAGGTGACCACTGCCAGCGAGACCGCCCCCGCCACGCAGAGTGCCGCAGCGCCACCCGTCCTCGACCCGGGACGCCGCAACATCGTCTTCGCCACGATCGTGCTGGGGATCCTGCTCGCCGCGCTGGACCAGACGATCGTGGGCACGGCACTCCCCACCATCGTCTCGGATCTCGGCGGTGCGGAGCACATGTCGTGGGTCGTGACGGCCTATCTGCTGGCGGAGACCGTGGCGACGGTGCTGGTCGGCAAGTTCGGTGACCTCTTCGGCCGGAAGCTGATCTTCCAGATCTCGGCGGTCATCTTCATCACCGGTTCGTTCCTCTGCGGCCTCGCGTCCAACATGCTGCTGCTGATCATCTGGCGCGGTCTGCAGGGCATCGGCGCGGGCGGGCTCATGGTCACCGCCATGGCGCTGATCGCCGATGTCATCCCGCTGCGCGAGCGGGGCAAGTACCAGGGGGCCATCGGCGCGGTCTTCGGCGTCGCCACGGTGGTCGGACCGCTGCTGGGCGGGCTGTTCACCGACCATCTGACCTGGCGTTGGGCGTTCTACGTCAATGTGCCGATCGCGATCGTGGTGGTCATCGCGGCCGCCCGCACGATCCCCTCCGTGCGCGCGGCCGGACGCCCCGTCATCGACTATCTGGGCATCGCGCTCGTCGCCGTGGGCGCCAGCGCGCTGATCCTCGGCACGAGCTGGGGCGGCAACGAGTACGCCTGGGGCTCACCGGTCATCATCGGTCTGTTCATCGGCGGGCTGGTCGCCCTGGCCCTCTTCTGCGTCGTGGAGACACGGGCGAAGGAGCCGATGCTGCCGATGCGGCTGTTCCGCAACCCGGTGTTCGCGGTCTGCTCCATCCTGAGCTTCATCGTGGGCTTCGCCATGCTCGGCGCGATGATCTATCTGCCGACCTACCTCCAGTACGTCGACGGGGACTCGGCCACCCTGTCCGGGGTGCGGACCCTGCCCCTGGTGGTGGGCCTGCTGGCGGCCTCGATCTTCAGCGGCAACGTGGTGAGCAAGACCGGCCACTACCGCTTCTTCCCCGTCGCGGGTTCGCTGGTGATGGCACTGGGTCTCTATCTCCTCTCCAGGATGGGACCGGGCACCGGCACCTGGCTGGAGTCGCTGTACATGCTGGTGCTGGGCATCGGAATCGGCCTGTCGATGCAGGTGCTGACGATCGCCGTGCAGAACACGGTGGACTACTCGGACCTGGGGACCGCGACATCCGGTGTGACGTTCTTCCGTACGCTGGGCAGCTCGTTCGGCACGGCGGTCTTCGGCACGATCTACGCGAACTCCCTGCGGCCGAATCTGGCGCAGGGGGTCGAACAGGCGGCGCGGGCCGGCGGCGATCCGGCCACGCTCGCCCGGGTGGCGGAGAACCCGAAGGCCGTGCACGCCCTGCCGGCGGGACAGACCGCGCCTCTGGCCCAGGCGTACGCGGACACCCTGCACACGGTCTTCCTCTGGACGGTGCCGGTGGCTCTGCTGGGGTTCGTCGTCGCACTCTTCCTGAAGGAGGTGAAGCTGCGCGACAGCGCCAGGGCCGGCTCGACGGACATGGGTGAGGGCTTCGCCCAGCCGAAGACCGGGGACGCGGCGAACGTGCTCGAATCCGCCGTGGCCAGGATCCTGCACCAGGCCGGACCCGACACGGCCCGGCGGATCGTCGCGGAGTCCGACACCCGGCTCGACACGGCGGGGGCCTGGGCCGTGATGCAGGTGGACCTCTTCACCCGGATGGTCGGCCACGCGGGCCTCCGGCTGATCGCGGCCAGGCACCGGATCCCGCCGGAGGTGCTGGTGCCCGTCTTCGACCGGATGATCGAGGAGGGGTATCTCACCGGGGACGGCCGGATCTTCACGCACACGGCTGCGGGCAGCCGTGAGGCGGCGACGATCTCGGCCGCCTGGGGCCGCTGGCTGGAGGAGCGGCTGGCCGAGGACGGCGCCCGGCCGGACGACCGTGAGCTGCGCGCCGCGGTGGACATGATCGCCAAACGGCTGCTCGCCGAGGACCTGCAACAGGAGCTGGCCCCGCCCGAGCGCACACTGACCTCGGCCTGATCCGGTCGGCGGGGCCCGGCCGCTATTCGACGAAGACCGCGGCCTCGTACACCCAGGCGCCCTGCTCACGGACGAAGCGGCTCTTCTCGTGGAGCGAGTCGGGCCTGCCGTCGTCGGTGTAGTGGGCGCGGAAGGTGACCGTACCGGTGGAGTGGAAGGCGCTGCCCTCGGTGGTGTCGAGGATCTCCAGCCCCGTCCAGCGCATCGCCGGGTCGAAGTCGACGGCGGGCGGCCGGGACGCCGGGTGCCAGGTGCGCAGCAGATATCCGGCGTCCCGGACCACGAAGGCCGCGTACCGCGAGCGCATCAGCGCCTCGCACGTCGGGGCCGCGAAGGTCCCGGCGTGCATCCGGCCGCAGCAGTCCCCGTAGGCCGCGGGCAGACCGCACGGGCACGGTGCCTCCGGGGTGATCCGCGGGGGCCCCGCCTGGGGAGCGGCAGGCCGGCGGGGTCGTGAGGTGCGTCGTGACATGCGTCCATTGTGGACGAGGCCGATCGGCGCAGGCCCATCGGCTCAGGCGGGCCCATCGGCTCGGTTCCATCGGCTCAGACCTCGAGCGCCTTGCCCCTGACCTGGCCCGACCGGTAGAGGACGAGCGTGGCGAGGGCACCGAGGGCGAACACCCCGGCCGCCCACCAGTAGGCGGTGGTGTAGCCGTGGACGCCCGCTTCGGCGATGACCTGCGGTGTGGGCCCCGGATGGTCCGCCAGGTAGGCGCTGACGGCGGTGGTCGCCATGGTGTTGAACAGGGCGGTCCCGACCGACCCGCCGATCTGCTGCATGACGTTGACAGCGGCGGACGCCACTCCGGCGTCGCGCTCGCTCACCCCGTGCGTGGGCAGGCTGATGGCGGGAGCGATGGCCAGCCCGGTGCCGAGTCCGGCCAGCAGCAGGGGCGGCAGCACATCGGCCGCGTAGGTGCTGTGGACGCCGAGGGCGGTCATCCAGATCAGGCTCGCCGCTGACAGGGCGAGGCCGAGCGGGACCAGGGGCCGGGGACCGACGCGCGGCATCAGCACGGTCGTGGTGACAATCGAGATGACCATCATGACGACGACCATGGGCAGGAACGCGAGCCCCGTACGGATCGGGCTGTAGCCCAGGGTCTGTTGCAGGTAGTAGGTGAGGAAGAGGAACACACCGAACGTGCCGGCGCCGATCACCATCATCGTCAGGTACGAGGCGCCCCGCGTGCGGTCGACGATGATGCGCAGCGGCAGGAGGGGCTGGCGCGCCCGGGTCTGCCACCGGGCGAACACGGCGAGGAGCACGACCCCGGCCACGAGCGGCAGCCAGGTCTCGGGGGCGCCCCAGGAGTGGGAGTCGGCGTTGCCGAGGCCGTAGACGATGCCGAACAGGCCGCTGGAGACGAGCAGGGTGCCGGGCACGTCCAGGCGGACCGAGCGGTCCCGGACGCCGGGGCGCAGCAGGGTCAGCGCTCCGGCCAGTGCGACGACGGCGAAGCCCACGTTGATGTACATGGTCCAGCGCCAGTCGAGCTGCTGGGTGAGGACGCCGCCGAGCAGCAGGCCGATGGCTCCGCCGGCGCCCGCGACGGCCCCGAACACTCCGAACGCCTTGGCCCGCTCGGCGGGTTCGGTGAAGGTGGTGACGAGCAGCGAGCGGGCGGCCGGTGCGAGCAGGGCGGCGAAGGCACCCTGGAGGACGCGCGCCGCGATCAGATACCCGAAGGTGTGCGCGGCGCCGCCCAGTGCGGAGGCGGCAGCGAAGCCGATCAGGCCGGTCATCATGGCGGCGCGGCGGCCGAACATGTCGGAGATGCGTCCGCCGAGCAGGAGCAGGCTGCCGAAGGCGAGCGCGTAGGCGGTGATCACCCACTGCCGGCTGCTGTCGGCGAACCCCAGGTCGGTCTGGGCGGACGGCAGCGCGATGTTCACGACGGTGGCGTCGAGCATGACCATCAGCTGGGCCAGGGCGATGACGGTGAGGACCCACCATCGGCTCCTGTGCGACTGATCTGCCGGTCGAGCGGTGTCGAGGGTGGGCGTGAGGGCCATGGCGGGCTGCCTTTCAGGGGAACGCGAGTCCCTAATGCATACTGGGTTGCGTTATCAATGTATGCGCCGCCGGGTCATTAATGCAATCCTGGATGCATTAACGCTCGACGTAACGCAATCTCCGGAGCGTTAAGATGTATGTATGACTGCGACCAAGGAGCCCAGGCGGCGCCCCGGGGGTCGGACGGCGCGCACCACGGAAGCCGTCCACGGGGCGGTGCTCGCCCTCATCGCCGAGGGCGGCGCCGCGCGCGTCCAGGTTCCCGATGTCGCCGAGCGTTCCGGGGTGCACGCCTCGACGATCTACCGCCGCTGGGGCAGTCCCGTGAGCCTCGTGCTCGATGTGGCGCTGGACCGGCTCGGCGCCGCGGCCGAGGTGCCCGCGACGGGCAGCCTGCGGGGGGATCTGCTCGCCTACGCGCGCCGGACACGCGCGGCGACCGAGGGACCCGAGGGATTCGCGCTGCTGCACGCCGTCGTCTCCGCGTGCGATCTGACCGGGAAGTCCGAGGGCGCGGGAATGCGGCATCTGCACCGCCGCGGCACGGAGATCCAGGCCATGCTGGACCGTCACCCCGGCGACGCGCCGACGCTGGAGGACGTACTCGACGGGGTGCTGGCGCCCGTCTATCTACGTGTGCTGTTCAACGCCGGCGGCATGGACGACGCCTATGTCGAGAAGCTCGTCGACCGTCTGCTGCTCGCCGGGGGCTGACCTGCGGCGGTCAGCGCTTGCGCGCCACGCCTCGATGAGCTCCAGGCTGCGGAAGAAGGTGGTGGGCCATCCGTTCGTCGACCGGGTAGTTGTCCTTACCACCGAGGAACCGGTCGTACATCCGTGCCGGATCAGGTGAGAAGGAAATCGGCCTGGCCGGACTTGGCGCCCTGGATGAAGGCGGCGATCTCGCGGTTGGAGTAGATGAGCGCGGGGCCGTCGGGGTCCGCGGACTGACGGACCGCCACCCTGCCGTCGGCCAGCTTCATGGCCTCGATGCAGTTACCCCCGTTACCACCGCTCCACGGCTTGTACCAGCCTTCGGTGCCGAGGTCGGCGGACGGCATGCCGTTGTATATGTGGTTCATCACAGCTCCTTGCGGAAGTCCCTGAGGATTTCCTTCGTGCGTTGTGCAGTTGCGGCCTGAGCCGCCATTCGGTCCATGACCTCGAGATAGGAGGCCACCTCCGGACGCGCGTCGAAGTACACCGCGCCCGTGAGGTACTCGCTGTAGACCATGTCGGGCAGCTCGGGGACCGCGAAGCGGAAGAGGACGAACGGGCCGTACGTGCCCGGGTGATGACCGGTCGCGAACTCCGCGATCTGGAGCGTCACATTGGGCAGGTCGGTCGCTTCGAGCAGCCGGTCGACCTGGGCCCGCATGGCGTCCGGGCTGCCGACGGGACGGCGCAGGACGGTCTCGTCCATCACCACCCAGAGCTTCGGCGCGTCCGCCTTGGTGAGCAGCGCCTGGCGTTCCATCCGCAGCGCCACATGGCGTTCGATGTCCGCGGGCCGGGTCTGGCCGACCGCGCCGGTACGCATGACGGAACGCGCGTAGTCCTCGGTCTGGAGCAGGCCGGGGACGAAGTGCGGCTCGTACATGCGCAGGAGGCCGGCGGCGCCCTCCAGGCTGACGTACATGCTGAACCAGTCGGGCAGCACATCGTGGAAGCGCTGCCACCAGCCCGGCTTGTTGGCCTCTTCCGCCAGTTCGACGAAGGCGTCGGTCTCGTCCTCGGCGATGCCGTAGGCCTTGAGGAGGAGCTGGACGTACGGGATCTTCAGACCGACCTCGGCGGTCTCCATCCTGCGTATGGTGCCCGGGGCGACACGGAGCACTTTCGCCGCCTGGTCACGGCTCAGGCCGACACGCTCCCGCAGATCCTGCAGGCGCTTACCGAGAACGACCTGACCCACGGTCGGGGCTGACCGCGGTTCGCTCACTTCAGACCTCCCGATGCGCTATGTGCGAGCAGTGTGCCATGCGCACGGCTCCAGGAACACAGCCACTCTGAATTTTTCAGAGTGCCCCTTGCCAAGTGTTCTTGTCAGAGGGAGAGTTGGTATCCGAACCAAGTTCGCGTGATCCTGTCCCGCCAGATGCGGGCCGGTGCGAAGCGTGACGCAGCCCCCACTGTGAGGAATTGGTCGTGGCACCTGGCAGTGCGCTCATCCCCCGGCTCATGGACCTCAGCCCCGGGGCTGAAGCGCTCCGTTACTGCTTCGCGCTGCCGGCGCACCCCGAGTCGGTGGCCGGCGCCCGCCGTCTCACGCGGGCCTGGCTGGCGGACTGGCGGCAGGCCGGGGACGCCCGGGACGCCGCGGTGCTGATCGTCTCCGAGCTGGTGACCAACGCCGTGGTGCACACGGCCAGCGCCCGCGTCGTCTGCGAACTCCGGTGCGCCGAGAGCCGGCTGCGCATATCGGTGCAGGACCAGGGGCATCAGCCCGGCGGTCCCCGGCTGTCCCTGACCGCCGAGGGGGAGCACGGACGTGGGCTGCTGCTCGTGGACTCCATGAGCAGCGCCTGGGGATCCCACGACGCCGGGAACCACTCGGGACGCATCGTATGGGCGGAGCTGCCGTACGGCTCGGAGCAGCCATGCTGAAGAACGCGCTGTCGCAGCTCCTCGGCGCCCGCCGCCCCCGCCCGGTGGGTGACGGCCTCGCAGCCGGCCGGGTCAGGCTTCCGCTGCCGCCCGCGCTGTCGGCGAGCCTCGGCTGCGACGCGGTGGGTGTGCCCGCGCGGTACGGCTTCCGGCTGATGTCTCATCTGCCGCGCGCCGGATGCGTGTTCGCCGACGCCGACCAGTGGTGGTGGATCGTGCCCTCCGGTTCGGATCTCGACCTGGACTGGCCGCAGCAGGCGTCGTACGCCGCCGGGGCCTACGTCCCCGCGGGACGCCCCCGGCTGATCCACGCGCCGGACAGCCGTACGCCCTACACACCGCCCATTCCGCTCTTCCTCATGGTGTGCCAGGTCACCGGCGTCGTGCCGTCCTGGGGTCCGTCCGGCCGGCCAAGGGCCGTACCCGCCCCCTGAGGGCGCCTCCCGGGGGACCTCCGGGTCAGGGCCGGTCGAGGTAGGCGAGTCCGGGGTGGGCATTCGTGTATCCGTCGACCAGCCGACGGGCCACGGAGACGGAGTCGACCAGCGGATGCAGGGCGAAGGCCCGCACGGCGGCCGCCCGTGAGCCGCTCTCCGCCGCTTCGAGCACCGCCCGTTCCACGGCCTTCACCGCGGTGACCAGGCCGACCGCGTGGTACGGGAGCGGATCGACGGCCACGGGATGTGCGCCGTTGGCGTCGACCAGGCAGGGCACCTCGATGACGGCGTCCTCGTCGAGCACCGGCAGGGTGCCCCGGTTGCGGACGTCGAGGATCAGCGAGGTGCGTTCGTCACGGGCGACGGCGCGCATCAGGGCGAGCGCCACCTGCTCGTACCCCCCGGACTCCAGATCGCTCTCCTCGCGCTCGCCGGCTCCGGCGACGTCCCGGTTCTCCGCCATGTACGTCGCCTCACGTTCGGCACGCGTACGGTCCCAGGTGGCCAGGGGTGGTGCGTCCGGGTCCTTCATCCGGGCGTAGAAGCCCTCCTGCTGGTCGCGGAGGAAGGCGCCACGGGTCTGCTCGGCGTCCTGGTAGGCGCGGACCGCCTCCCGGTTGAAGTAGTAGTAGTGCAGGTACTCGTTGGGGATCGCGCCCAGCGACCGCAGCCAGTCGGGGCCGAAGAGCCTGCCCTCCTCGAAGGAACCGAGCAGCGCCGGGTCGGCGAGCAGCCGCGGGAGTTCGTCGCGGCCGTCCACGCGCAGGCCACGGACCCAGCCGAGGTGGTTGAGCCCGACGTAGTCGATCCATGCCTTCTCCGGGTCCGCGCCCAGGACCCTGGCGATCCTGCGGCCGAGCCCCACCGGCGAGTCGCAGATGCCGATGACCCGGTCGCCGAGGTGCCGGGCCATGGCCTCGGTGACGAGGCCCGCCGGGTTGGTGAAGTTGATGACCCAGGCGTCGGGGGCGAGCCGGGCGATGCGACGGGCGATGTCCGTGGCGACCGGGACGGTGCGCAGCCCGTAGGCGATACCGCCGGCCCCGACCGTCTCCTGGCCGAGTACGCCTTCGTCGAGCGCGACCCGTTCGTCGGCGGCGCGGCCTGCCAGGCCGCCCACCCGGATGGCGGAGAAGACGAAGTCCGCGCCCCGCAGCGCCTCGTCGAGATCGCCGGTGGCGAGGACGGCGGGCGCGTCGTCGATGCCGGCGGCCTGCTCGGCCAGCACCCGGGCCACGGCGGTCAGCCGGTCCGCGTCCGTGTCGTACAGGGTCACCCGCGAGACGCGGCCTTCGGCGTGATCACCGAGCAGCGCCCCGTACACGAGAGGGACCCGGAATCCGCCGCCACCAAGAATTGTCAGCTTCACGCTGCTCGATGGTACGGGGCGGACGGCCGGGTGCCCCGGCCCCGGAGGCCGGGGCACCCGTAACGGTGAACGCCGACGGGGTCAGTGGCCGTTCCACCAGCGCACGACGGCCTGCCAGAGTGTCGGCCGGCCCCGCTGCGCCGGAATGGCGGGGCCGTCCCCTGCTTCCGCGTACGGCCCGGCGGCTCCGGCCGGGAGATGGCCCGCCGGTGAGGGCACGGTGCTCCGGGGGGCCGCGGGCGACGACACCTGCCAGTCGGCCTGCGCGTTCGACCGTGCCACCGCGGGCAGCGGCTCGGCGTCGATCTCCTGCTGCGGGGTGGGCGCGAAGGCGGCCGGCAGGTCCACCAGGTGCCTCGACATGAAGTTCCCCGCCCAGTGCAGCTTCTCCTCGTCGACGCCGAGCTCCAGGTCGGGCAGGCGCATCAGCAGGGCGTCGACCCCGACATCGGCGATGGCGCGGCCGATGTCCTGGCCGGGACACTCGTGGGGGCCACTGCTGAACGCCAGGTGGGCGCGGTTGCCCTCCATGCTGACGGAGAGATCGGGCCGCACCGCGGGGTCGGTGTTGGCCGGCGCGATGCCGACGATCAGGGCGTCCCCCGCCTTGATCTGCTGCCCGCCGAGCTCGGTGTCGCCCACCGCCCAGCGGCCGAGTACCGAGGTGAACGGCGGCTCGTCCCACAGCGTCTGCTCGACGGCCTCGGGCACGGTCATGTGCCCGCCGCTGAGCCTGGCCCGGAACCGGGGGTCCGTGAGGACCATGCGCAGCACGTTGGCGATCAGGTTGGTGGTCGTCTCGTAGGCGACGATCAGCACCACCCGCAGATGCTCGCTGATCTCCTTGTCGGTGAGCTGGGCGGGGTGTTCGACCAGCCAGGTCGCGAAGTCCTCGGCGGGTGCCTCGCGGCGGCGCTGGACCAGCCGGTCGAGTGCGCCGATCACGTACGCGTTGCTCGCGACCGCGGTCTCCGAGCCCCGGGTCATGTCACGGGCGGCCTGCACCAGACGGTCGTTGTACTCCTCCGGCATCCCGATGATCGCGCACATCACCATCATGGGGAGCCGCTCGGCGAACTGGGTGACCAGCTCGGCACGGCCGTCCCGGCAGAAGTCGTTGACGAGCCGGTTGGAGTACCGGTTGATGTGGCGGCGCACACCGCGGGTGTCGATGCGCGCCATGCTGTCGGTGACCGCGCCGCGCAGCCGTTCGTGTTCGGCGCCCTCGGCGAAGGAGCACACCGGCTGCCAGGTGAAGAGCGGGGCGAGGGGATGGTCGGGGGCCACACTGCCGTCCTGGAGTCCGCGCCACCGCCGGGAGTCGCGGGAGAACTGCGAGGGGGTGCGGGTCATATGGAGGTTCTCGCTGTGTCCGAGTACCAGCCAGGCGGGGACGTCGTGGTGCAGCAGGACGGGCGCCACCGTGCCGTGTTCGGCGCGCAGCTTCTCGTAGAGGCCCTCGGGATCCGCCTCGGCCTCGGGGCCGTACAGCCGGCGCAGTCCGCCGGGGCCGATCCCCATGCCGTGGGCGGGGCACTGCGGGGGCGGGACCGGTCCGGTGGCCGATCCGGGTTCGTGCTGGAAGGGGGTTGTCACAGTGGCTCCAGATAGGAGGGTCCGGGCCGGTTGGGGGACAAGGCCCGTTCAAGAGGCAGGTGCGTGCCGCCGTCAGGCGAGCGGCACGGCGAGGCTGTGCAGGTAGCGCATCAGGGTCATCAGCACATCGCGGCTCGAGGTACGCAGCCGGGCGTCGCAGTCGATCATCGGCACCTCGTCCGGCAGGTCCATGGCACTGCGGAGCGCCTCGACGGGGTGGTACGGCGCGTCGGGGAAGGTGTTGACGGCGACGACGAACGGTACGCCGCGCTCCTCCAGCCTCCCGATGACGTCGAAGCTGACCTGGAGCCGTCGTGTGTCGATGAGGACGACCGCTCCGAGCGCTCCTTCGAAGAGCCCGTTCCACAGGAACCAGAAGCGTTCCTGGCCGGGGGTGCCGAACAGATAGAGGATCAGTTCCTCGCTGAGGCTGATCCTGCCGAAGTCCATGGCCACGGTGGTGGCGGTCTTGGTCTCCACACCCACGTTGTCGTCCACGCCGACGCCGGCCTGGGTCATGGTCTCTTCGGTCGTCAGGGGCCGGATCTCGCTCACCGAGCCGACCATGGTGGTCTTGCCGACCCCGAACCCGCCGACGACGACGACCTTCACCGCGGCCGTGGCCGTGCTGGGGAGGACGTCCTCACTGCGGGGGCCCGTGATCGTGTCAGAGCTTCTGAAGTCCATGCATCACCGCTTCGAGGAGGGACCGGTCCGGGAGCGAGGCGCGGACGATGGGCGCGCGCGATTCGACCAGTTCGGTCGCCAGGAGTTCTGTCAGGAGCGAGGTGACCACGCTGAAGGGCAGGCTCAGATAGGCCGAGATCTCGGCCACCGACAGCGGCGCCCTGCAGAGCCGCAGGATCGCGGCCTGCTCGGGCTGGACCGTGGGCGACGGCTCGGCCTGCGCCACGACCATCGTGACGAGGTCGAGTGCCGCTCGCTCGCCGTCGGGAGCCCCGGTGATCACATACAGCCGTTCCGGGTCGCTCAGCTCCGGGTCGGCCTTGCGGCGTTCTCGTCGGGGAGGACTCATCCGGCCTGCCCGTCGTGGCGCGGAGGACTCGTCAGGTGCGCGCCGATCCGGACGACCATGTCACGCATCCGCGCGCCCACGAGCCCCGCGTCGACCGTCTCGCCGGCCAGGACTGCGAGGTAGGCGCCGGAGCCGGCCGCCATCAGATAGAAGAAGCCCCCGGTGACCTCGATGACGACGAGCTTCATCAGGCCGTCGCTGTAGGGGATTTCGGTGGCCACCGCGGCGGCCAGGCTCTGCAGTCCCGCGCAGGCCGCCGCGAGACGGTCGGCGACGTCGGGGTCGCCGCCGTGCCGGGCGATGCGGAGGCCGTCGGCGGAGAGCACCACGATCTGATGGATGCTCGGTACGTCGTCGGCCAGTTCCTTGAGCATCCAGTCCATGTTTCCCCGCTGCTGGATCACTTCTCGTCTCCCTTGTCCCACGCGTCATCGGACTCTGTGTCGTGCTGCGTTCCCTTGGGCACACCGTTGACGGCCTGGGTGAAGGCCTCGAGCCAGAGACCGGGAGGTGCCGAACCGCCGCCGCCCTGTCCGTTGTGACCGTTGCGCGCCACGGGTTCGGCGGCCGGCGCCGACTGCTGCGGGAGGTTGTGCGAGCCGAGGGGCGCGCGCCCCCTGCTGCGGCGCTGCGGGAGTCCGCCCTCGGTCCACTCGGTGACGACGATCTCGTCGTCACCCATGGCCGCTGCGGGGGGCGCGGACCGCGCGGCGGACGGCGCCGGGGCGGGTACGGGCGCCGGCGGGGCCGCGGACGACGTCGGCGAAGAGACGGGGCCGGTCGCGGCGGGACGCGCCTTGTGCTTGCCACGCGGCGGCACGACGTGCTGCATCTGCGACATGTCCAGCGAGCTCTGCGGCCGCGAGGTGGCGCCGATGCCGTGCGCGATGCCCGGTGCGGGCCCTGTGGTGATCATGTCGCGCGGCACGATGAGGACGGCGCGGACCCCTCCGTACGCGGACTGGCGCAGGGAGACCTGGAGTTGGTACATGCGGGCGAGCCGGCCGACCACGGCCATACCGAGGCGCGGGGACTCCCCCAGGTCGTTCATGTTGATGCCGGCCTGAGCCTGGGCGAGCATGTTCTCGGCCCGCACCCGGGCCTCCTCGCTCAGGCTGACGCCGCCGTCCTCGATCTCGATGGCGATGCCGGTCTGCACCTCGACCGCGGTGACGTGCACCCGGGTCTGGGGCGGCGAGTAACGCGTGGCGTTGTCGAGGAGTTCGGCGCAGGCGTGGATGAGCGGTTCGACCGCGGTGCCGACGATGGCGACCTTGGCGATCGAGTGCAGATCGACGCGCTGGTACTCCAGGATCCGCGACATGGCACCGCGCAGCACGCTGAACAGCGGTACGGCCTTGGGCCACTGGCGGCTGGGCCGGGCGCCGCCGAGCACGGCGATGGAGTCGGCGAGCCGCCCGATCAGCGCGGTGCCGTGGTCGATGCGCAGCAGGTCGTCGAACACATCGGGGTTGCGACCGTGGTGGTCCTCCATCTCCCGGAGTTCACTGGCCTGTCGGTGGACGATGGCCTGGACCCGGCGGGCGACGCTGACGAAGGCGCGCTGCGCGGAGTCACGCATGGCCTCCTCGTTGTCGATGATGTCGAGGACCTGGAGGACCAGGGCGCGCTGCGCCTTGGGGAGGTTGCGGTAGGACGCGTCGGCGTCGACGACGTCACGCATCACCTCCTGCGGCGAGTTGCTGGCGCGGAGCCTGCGGATCGCGGTGGGCAGGAGTTCCTTGCTGAGCCGTTCGGTCTCCTGGTCGTACGACGCGATGCGGTGTTCCAGGTAGGCGATGCGCCGTTCGTACTCGGCGCGTTGGATACGCGTCGCGCGGCGACGGCGGTTCAGTACGACGGCGAGCGTGGCGACCACGACTGTGGCGATCGCCCCGCACCAGATGACTGCCGCCCGTGTGGCTCCGGTGACCGGCACGGCGCCGGCGGCGGTCGCGGCGGCCATCAGCACAACGGGCAGGAGCGCGGCGCGCACTACGGGGATGTCTCTGTTGGTCGGCGGTGATTCAACACGGACCATCTAAACCCTCTGGCGGTTGATTCGGGAAGGTATTCGGGAGGTACACGCACTTGTGCGCATAGTTATGAACAAGTGCTCGGATTCTTCTCAACTCGACTTCACTGCGCGTGAGCCTAACCAGATCAGAACAGTGCCTCGGCATATTCGCCCAACCACCTGCGCGAGCACGCCGGCGGTAATACACTCGCCAGTTTTCGCACTCAGCGCCGTCAGACGTGCGCGGGGAGTGACGTGATGCGGGAACCGGGAGAAAGTGGACCCTTGTGTCCGACTCTGCGGGACAGCGGTTCTCCGTGGTCGCTCAGGAAGGCCGGTGAATTCCCAGCAGGAATAGGAAATAGTGCGCACACGCGAGCGATCGCGGCTGCTCCATGCGAACGAATCCGTACCTCAGAACGGGACGAGGGCACATGTGATCGAATCGGATCGAAAGTCGCAGATTCCTGAGCGACGGACGGATGTGCGACTGCTGCGGCGCGGGGTTCGCACCGACCGGCACCGCCGGGCAGCGCGTGAGAATGCCCCGCCCTGTCGTCCTCACGGTCGGTGAGGACGACAGGGCGGGGCAGGCGAGGACGGCAGGAGCGGTGGGGACGTCAGAGGCGGCCGCCGAGCCGGCCCTCCAGCTGCACCAGCAGCTCGCCGAGCTGTTCGCCGAGCTCGTTCCTGGTCTTCTCGTCGAGCCCGGAGAGCACCGACCGCTCGTAGGCGAGCTGTTCGGGCAGCAGCCGGTCGACGAGCTCCCGCCCGGCCTCGGTCAGTCCGACGTGCGCGACCCTGCGGTCCCTGGCGTCGCTGCGGCGAGCGATCAGGCCGGACTCCTGGAGGGCACGCAGCCGCTTCGTGACGGCGGCCCCGGACGAGAAGGTCTCGCGGGCCAGCTCGCCCGGGGTGAGCTCACGGTCGGTGCGCCGCATCGCGCCGAGCAGGTCGAATTCGGCACGGGTGAGTCCGGCGGCCCGCAGTGGGGCGTCCTCGGCCTGCTGAAGAAGGGCCGAGCACCGGTTGATACGGCCGATGAGTGCCATCGGCTCCGTGTCGAGCCCCGGGCTGACGGCCTGCCACTGCCGTACCACCGAGGCCACGATGTCGTCGGTCACACCGCTCCACTCGTCGGGGGCAGGGTGATCAGCCCCTGCCGCTGTGCTGTCGCCGCGAGCGTACGGTGTCCTGCCTGCTCGGCGGCCAGCAGCTCCTGCTCGGGCAGGGCGCGCTGCCACCATTCGCCCGACGCGACATCACTGGCGTCGCGCAGCTCGACGAGGCAGGCGGTCAGTCTCCTGCGCGCCGTTTCGAGCACCAGGGCGTCGGCCGTCGGGTCGGCGACCGCACGCTCGGCCCGGCGCCGGGCGTCCGCCGCCGCGGCGATGGCCAGTTCGACGCGTCCCGACGCCCGGCGGTTGGTGACGGCGATCGCGACGAGGAAGCCGACCGCGACGCCCACGAGAGTGTCCAGGGCACGGTCCCCGATGAGCCGCCCCGCCGGCTGGAACCCGCCGAATTCGAGGATCAGCAGGGCCATCGGGGTGACCGCGATGGAGCCGAGCCAGTAGTTGCGGGTGATCAGGGCCTCGGCGGCGAAGCTGAAGAACAGGACACACAGGACGAGCGCCAGCGAGCCGACCCGGGCGAGCGGGATGACCGCGGCGAAGACCAGCACCCCGAGGAGGTTGCCCACGGTCCGCTGCACGGCCCTGCTCCAGGAGAGGGCGAGGTTGGGCTGGTAGACGGCCGCCGCCGTGACGATGGCCCAGTACGGGTGGCCCACCCCGAGCGCGGCCGACACATAGCCGGCCAGTGCGCAGCCGAGGAGGGTGCGGAAGGCGACCGGCAGCACGGGCGAGCCGGGGCCGAGGGCGCGCAGCAGTCTGCGCCGGGCCTCGCGCCGGCCCCTGCGCATGCGCTGCCCGGCCCGCTCGGCATCGATCCCGAAGAGCTGCTCGACGGTGCCGGGTGCGAGGGGCGGGCTGGGGACGGGGCCACGGGAACGGGTGTCGGCCGCCCACCGGCGCAGCTCGTCCGGGTCCACGTCGGGGACATGGCCGACGGTGGGGACGTGGCCGACGGTAGGGACATGGCCGACGGCGGGGACACGGCTGTCGGTCGCGACGGTGGCGAGGGTCCGTTCGGCGTGGACGACGAGCCGTTCGAGTTCCTGGCGTACGGGGGTGGGGCGCCCGGCGGCCAGCAGGGACTGCCAGGCGGCCTGGACCGCGGTGGCGACGGCGTGCCGGGTCCGGGAGTCGGGAGCCGTCGCGTACGCCGCGGCGGCGTCGAGCGCGCGGGCGGTGGCGAGGCGCTCGGGCCCCTCCCTGCGCCACAGGACCGGTCCGGTACTGACCAGCCAGGAGAAGGCACCCGCGGCCAGCATCAGGGCCATATGACCGGGCACCTGCCCGATCTCCTGCGGCGCGAAGAGCGCGGCCGATGTGACGAAGGTGAAGATCACATTGCCGGGCGGGCCGATGCGCGTGGCGTCGCAGAAGGTCTTCTGCACGGCCGCGAGCAGCGCGCCGACCGCGATCAGCACCGGCGTCGATTCGGTGAACGAGGCGGTGACCAGCGCGACGGCGAAGCCCGCGGCCATGCCCAGGACCACGCGGAGGACGGTGTGGACCCTGCGGGCGTACGGCAGGTTGTGCCCGTAGAGCGCACAGAGTGAACCCGCCATCGTGTACATGACGAGGTCGAGGCGGTCGAGGGAGTACAGCAGCAGGTTCGGGACGGCGGAGGCGACCACCACACTCAGCGCGGGCTTGTACCAGATCTCCGCGGGACTGTTCAGCCGCAGGACACCGGTGACCGGCAGTTTGTGGACGGATGGCTTCCGGGGTCGCACGGCTGTATCACTCACTCATTTACTTTAGCAGGTGTTACACACGTAAATTACTTCCCGCGGTCCCGCCCTGCGCTCCGGTAGCCGCCGCCCACACACCGCCCTGGCATGCTGCACAACAGCGTAGGAATATGACAGCTGGTGCGCCTCGGGAGGAAACCGCCTGAAGCTCACCGAACCGGTAGCGGGCGGCCCTGCTGGGTCGAGCTGAGCACCTCGGACGTGCGGGCGGCCCCGGTGACCGTCCGGCCTACTCAGACACCCGGAAGTCCTCCACGGCGTCCGCCACCCGGCTCATCAGGCCGAAGAGCGTCTGCTGCTCCGCCGCCGAGAGCGGGCCGAGGAAGACCTGGTTCATCCCGACCGTGCGCAGCGCGAGCCGCCGGTGGGTGCGCGCCCCCTCGTCCGTGAGGCGGAGCAGGAAGCGCCGTCCGTCGTCGGGGTCACGCACCTTGTCCAGCAGCTCCCGGCGCAGCAGCCGGCTGATCACCTCGGCGACGGTGGACCGGTCGAGCCCGACCCGCTCCCCCACCGTCCGCTGGTCGAGGCCGGGCTCGGCGGTCAGGGCGTTGAGCACGGCGAACTGGGGCGAGGTGATCTCCTGCGAGACCATCGTGTTCCAGAGCAGATGGTGCGCCTGCTGAAGGCGCCGGGCCAGATGCCCCGGGTGGGTACTCAGGTCGACCGCCTGCACGGCACCGCCCTCTCTTCGTCGGCTGTCGGCCGTCCGGCCGACCGTAGGGCCGAAGATACACAGTGTACTGAGGGTCTTGACCACAACAGCGCGCCATGGGTAGCTTCATGACCATCACACTTTACTCAGTGCACTGAGCATTTCCGTTGAGCACATGCCCACCCACCGGGCATTTCCACTGAGCGTTTCAGCAATTCACGGAGCCGTGACATGACCGCACGTGACCTTCCCGCACCCCCGCTGCCCGACGGCATGAGCCAGCGGGAGATCGACGCCGAGGTGGCCAGGGCCCAGGCGGCCGCCGAGCCCGGCGCGCACCACCCGCCGCGCGACTACCCCGCCTACCGCAGCAGTCACTTCCGCCACCCGCACCGCTCGCTCATCCCCGTACGCGACCCGGAGGCGGTCGAGCTGTCGGGGCCCGCCTTCGGCGTCAGCGATGTGACCGCCCTGGACCGCGACCTCACCGCCCAGCACATCGGCGAGCCGCTCGGCGAGCGGATCACCGTCACCGGACGGGTGCTCGACCGCGCCGGGCAGCCGGTGCGGGGACAGCTCGTCGAGGTCTGGCAGGCCAACGCCTCCGGGCGGTACGCCCACCAGCTCGACCAGCACCCGGCCCCGCTCGACCCGAACTTCACCGGATTCGGGCGCTGCCTGACCGACGACGACGGCGGTTACGCGTTCACGACGATCAAGCCCGGCGCCTATCCGTGGCGCAACCACACCAACGCCTGGCGCCCCGCGCACATCCACTTCTCGCTGTTCGGCACGGCGTTCAGCCAGCGCCTGGTCACCCAGATGTACTTCCCCGGCGACCCACTCCTCCCCTACGACCCGGTGATCAGGTCGGTCACCGACCAGGGCGCGCGCGAGCGGCTCATATCGACGTACGACCACGACCTGTCCGTTCCCGAGTTCTCCCTCGGCTACCGCTGGGACATCGTCCTGGACGGACCGTGCGCCACCTGGACCGAGGAAGAAGGCGACGCCTGATGTCCATCGCACCGACCCCCTCCCAGACCGTCGGCCCCTTCTACGGCTACGCGCTGCCCTTCCCCGGCGGCAGCGAGGTCGCCCCGGCCGGGCACCCCGACACGCTCACGGTGCACGGCCATGTGCTCGACGGCCGTGGCGACCCGGTGCCCGACGCCATCGTGGAGACCTGGCAGCCCGCACCCGACGGCTCACGCACCGGCCTGCCCGGATCGCTGCGCCACGACCCCGCGACGGGCCAGGTGATCGGACGCGACGGGGTGGACTTCACCGGGTTCGGCCGGGCGCCCACGGACGCGGCCGGGCGCTGGTTCGTGCGTACGCTGCCGCCGGGCGGTGTCCCGTACCTCAGTGCCGCCGTGTTCGCCCGCGGCCTGGTCCACCACCTCTACACCCGGGTGTATCTCCCCGATCTGCTCGACGCGGCCTCCACCGCGGGCGATCCGCTGCTGGAGTCGCTGGACGCGGAGCGGCGCGCCACACTGATCGCGACACCGGCGGGCCCTCGCGCCTACCGCTTCGACATCCGTCTCCAGGGCGACGACGAGACGGTCTTCCTGGAGTTCAGCTGATGCACGAGAGCGATGCCGGCCTCCTCGCCCCCGGGCGGGCCGGCTCCCCCGCCGAGGCCGCCACAGGCGACCACGCCTTCCTGCGGGCGATGCTGGACGCCGAGGCCGCGCTGACCCGGGCGCGGTCCGCCACCGGGCTCGCCCCCGACCGGGCGGGTCCCGCGGTGACCGCGGCGGCGGACGCCGGCCGCTTCGACGTACGGGAGCTGGCGCTGCGGGCGCGGTCCGGCGGCAACCCGGTGATCCCGCTGGTCGCCGCGCTCTCCGCGGCCGTCGACGAGGAGCTGCGGCCCTTCGTGCACCGGGGCGCGACCAGCCAGGACATCCTGGACACGGCGGCGATGCTGATGGCGTCCAGGACCCTGGCGCTCGTCCTCGACGACCTGGGGCTGACCGCCGACGCGCTGGAGCGGCTGGCGGCCGGGCATCGTGACAGCCCGATGCCCGGCCGCACCCTGACCCAGCACGCCGTGCCGACGACCTTCGGCCTCAAGGCGGCCGGGTGGCGGGCTCTGGTGCTGGACGCGCGGGACCGGCTGCGGGCGGTGCGCGCCTCGCTCCCCGTCCAGCTCGGCGGCGCGGCGGGCACACTGGCGGCCTTCACCGCCGACGCCGGCCAGGCCGCGGGTCCCCGTCTCGTCGCCGCCTACGCCCGGGACCTCGGGCTGGCCGAACCGTCGCTGCCCTGGCACACCCTGCGTACGCCGGTCGCGGACCTGGCCGGTGCGCTCGCCTTCACGGCGGGGGCGCTCGGCAAGACGGCGGCCGATGTGCTGACGCTGTCCCGTACCGAGCTCGGCGAGCTCGCCGAGGGTTCCGGCGGCGGCTCCTCCGCGATGCCGCACAAGGCCAACCCGGTGCGGGCCACCCTGATCGCCGCCGCGGCCCGCCGCGCACCGGGCCAGGCGGCCACGCTGTACGGCTCGCTCACCGCCGAGGACGAGCGTCCTGCGGGGGCCTGGCACGCCGAGTGGGAGCCGCTGCGCGATCTGCTGCGCCTGGTCGGCGGCGCCGCGCGGGACGCGGCGGAACTCACCGCTGGACTCCAGGTGTTCCCCGCGGTCATGCGGAGCCATCTGGGGCTGACGGGCGGGCTGATCGTCTCGGAGCGGCTGGCCGCCGTCGCCGCCGGCCGGGTCGGGCCTGCCCGTGCCACCGAGATCCTCACCGAGGCCGCGGTCCTGGCACGCGAGGAGGGCCGGCCGCTGGCCGACGTCCTCGCGAGTGAGCCCGCGTTCGACGGCCTCGATCTCGCGGAACTGACCGACCCCGCCCGGTACACCGGCTGCGCCGGGCTCCTCACCGACCGCGCTCTGGAGCGCCGATGACCACGACACCCGACCGTCTCCTCCACCATCGCGCCGAAGGGCCGGCGAGCGGTCCCCCGCTGCTGCTCGGCCCGTCGCTCGGCACCTCCACCGCCCTCTGGGACGCGGTCGCCCCGGAGTTGTCCGCCACCCACCGGGTCCTGCGGTGGGACCTTCCCGGGCACGGCGGCTCCCCCGCCGCCCTGATCGGCCCCGGGGCGCGGGTCGACGATCTGGGCGCCCTGGTCCTGGACCTCGCCGACTCGCTGTCCCTGGACCGGTTCTCGTACGCCGGGGTGTCGCTGGGCGGGGCGGTGGGCCTCTGGCTCGCCGTCCATCACCCGGAGCGCGTGGACCGACTGGCCGTCGTCTGTTCGTCCGCCCACTTCGGCGACCCGGGACCCTGGCGGGAGCGCGCCGCGCTCGTACGCGCCGAGGGGCTCGGCAAGGTCGCGGAGAGCGCCGCGGGACGCTGGTTCACGCCGGGCTTCACCGAACCCCGGCTGCTCGACGATCTCCTGGGCACGGATCCCGACGCGTACGCCGCGTGCTGCGACGCGCTCGCCGAGTGCGATCTACGGCCCGGTCTCGCCGGGGTGCGCGCGCCGACGCTGGTCGTCGCGGGCCGCCAGGATCCGGCGACGCCACCGGCGCACGCCCGCGAGATCGCGGACGGGATCCCGGACGCCGCGCTGACCGAACTGCCGGGCGCCTCCCATCTGGCTCCCGCCGAACGCCCGGAGCCCGTGCGGGAGGCGCTGCGCGCCCACTTCGCGCCCCGGGAGCGCGGGAGCGGGACGGTGGTGCGCCGGGAGGTACTCGGCGATGCGCACGTGGACCGCGCCCAGGCGGCGACCTCGGAATTCACCGCGCCCTTCCAGGACTTCATCTCCCGCTACGCCTGGGGCGAGATCTGGAGCGACCCGACGCTCTCGCGACGGGAACGCAGCCTGATCACCATGACCGCCCTGGTCGCGCACGGCCATGACGGCGAGCTCGCGATGCATGTCAGGGCGGCCGTACGCAACGGTCTCAGCCCGCGGGAGATCGGCGCCGCGCTCCTGCAGACGGGGGTCTACTGCGGGGTCCCGGCGGCGAACTCGGCGTTCGCGGTGGCCGAGCGGGTGCTGGCGGAGCTGAGGACGGAGCGGGAGGACGGCGCGGACACCGGCCGGTGGACACGGACACTCCGATAGACACGGACACTCCGGCAGGCACGGACACGGGAGGGCGCCCGGTGCTGCCGGGCGCCCTCCCGTGATCTCCGTGGCGGCTCAGCCGAGGCCGCGGGAGTCCTGCTTGAGTGCGGTGTCCACGGTGAGCGCCGTCGCCACGACGAGGCTCAGCAGCGGCTCGGGGAGCTGGTAGTGGATCTGCAGCACGTAGTTGTCGGCCGTGGTGAACATGGTCTTGGCCAGGCCCTCCCAGGTCTTGGTGATCCTGGCGACCTCGGCGTCGTTGTGGTCGACGATGGCGAAGTTCCACGCGCGCCAGTTCTCGGCCTTGATCGCACCGACCTGCTGGCCGTTGACCGTCATCGCAAAGTTGATCTTGCCGATGGCGTTCTGCTGGACGATCTCGCCCACGGGCTGCCCGTCGGGGCGCTGGACGATCACCTTGGACTTGATGAACTTCGCCGGCCGGGTCAGGAGCAGCTGAGGCTGCCCGTAGGCGTCGCGGATCTCCAGGCGGTGCGTGAGGTACTGGTCGACGCTGGAGACGAACCTCAGCACCTTGCGCATGCTGCTCTGGCCGACCTCGACCACCGTACCGATGGTGTTGCCCTGCTGGTCGAAGACGCTGTACTCGTTCGTGACCTCGATCAGCTTGGCCTTCTGGTTCACGACCAGGACCTGCTGGTTGAACAGCGAGCCGCCGCTGGGCACGCCCTGCTGAGGGGCCGCCTGCTGGGGCTGCTGCGGCTGCTGGGCCTGCTGCGGCGCGAACTGCTGGGCGGGCGCCTGCTGCTGCGGGGCGAACTGCTGCTGCGGCGGCACGGCGGAGTTCGGCTGGGCGGTCTGCGCGGGCGCCTGGCCCTGCGCGGCCGCCTGCCCCTGAGCGGGGGCCTGCCCCTGAGCCGGTGTCTGTCCCTGGGCGGGGTGCGTGTGCTCGGTCCATCGGGAGCCGTCCCAGTAGCGCAGCAGCTGAGGCGCGCCGTGGGGGTCCGGATGCCAGCCCGCTGGTACGTTCGATTGCGTCGTCACCCGGGCAGACTATCGCGCCGACCTGTGGGCCGAACTCCTTGAAAGTTCATCCACCCCTTACGATGACGGGGATGAGCAGCGCGAGCGGATGGACCCACCGGCGACGGAGCGGCAACGCCCCGCTCGTCGCCCCGGTCTGGGCACTGCTGCTCGTGGCGGCGTTCTTCTGCTGGTCACCGGCCGCCACGGCCGCACCCCACGGGGCCCCGTCCACGCCGGCCGCGGCCGGCGCCACGGCCTTCACCCCGGCGCCCGTGGCCACCGTCTCGGTCGTCGTCGTGGACTCCCCCGGCGAACGGGGCATGGGCACTTCCTGCCATGGAACGGCGGACCACTCGACGGCCGTCGTACTCCCCGGCCATCCCGCGCCCGCATCCCTGCCCTGTCCTTCGGTGGCGCTCAGGACCGCCCCGCTCACCGGTGCCTCGGTCATCAGGGGCCCGTCGAACGACAGCGTGGGCGCTGTCGACCAACTGCTCCTTCAGGTCCAACGGATCTAGGGACTGTCCGAAGGCCATGCCGGATCCGCCCTTCGCGCCACCGATGCGCGGGAGGCGGCACACCCGTATGCCCTCCTCCTTCCCGATCCGCTGAACCCGAGGACCTGACATGCCTTCCGCAAAGAAGCAGAACAGCCCCGCCGCCGCGCGCCGCGCCAAGCTGGAGGAGGCCCGCCGCAAGGAACGGGCCCGCGAGCGCCGCAGCCGCCTCATCACCATCGGTGCGGCCGTCGCCGTGGTCGCCGGCCTCGTCGCCGGTGGCGGCTATCTGATGTCGGCCACCGACAAGAAGGACAAGGCCGACGAACAGGCCAGGACCTCGCCCGTCACCGGCGAGAAGTCCTGGGACGACCTGCCCCGGAACCACGTCGGGACGCCGGTGAGCTACCCGATGAACCCGCCCGTCGGCGGTGACCACGACCCGGTCTGGATGAACTGCGACGCCGATGTCTACACCGAGGCGATACCGGACGAGAACGCCGTCCACTCCCTGGAGCACGGCGCCGTCTGGGTCACGTACAACGACAGGGCGAAGGCCGCCGACATCGATGCGCTCTCCGAGCGCGTCGGCAGGACGCCGTACTCCCTGATCAGCCCCGTGGCCGACCAGAAGGACCCGCTGATGCTCAGCGCCTGGGGCAAGCAGCTCACTGTGAAGAGCGCCACCGACGCCCGCGTCGCGCAGTTCTTCACCAAGTACGTCCAGGGTCCGCAGACCCCTGAGCCGGGTGCCGCCTGCTCAGGCGGGGTCGCCGAATGACCTCGGCGGCCTCGCGCGGGCCCCGTTCACTGGTGTGGGCGGGGGCCGTGGTGTTCATCGTGGCCGTGGGACTGGTGCTGCTGATGGTCCTGCGGCCGTCGGCGGCCGAGGTGCCCGGCGCACCCACCGAGAGCTCGGCCGATGTGGGGTTCGCCCGGGACATGTCGGTCCACCATCAGCAGGCGGTGGAGATGTCCTTCATCGTCCGGGACCGTACGAAGGACGAGGACGTGCGCCGGCTCGCGTACGACATCATCAACACCCAGGCCAACCAGCGGGGCATGATGCTGGGCTGGCTGGAGACCTGGGGCAGGCCCAGGAGCTCGGAACGGCCGCCGATGGAGTGGATGGGCCACACGGTCGTACCGTCCGACGGTTCCCTCATGCCGGGCATGGCGACGGACACCCAGCTGGACCGGTTGCGCACCGCCGACGGCAGGGACGCCGACGTGCTGTTCCTGCGGCTGATGAGCGTCCATCACAGGGCCGGGGCCGAGATGGCGCAGGCGGCGGCCGGTTCGGCGGGCACGGACGAGATCAGGGGCCTGGCTGCGGGGATGGTGCCCGCCCAGAAGTCGGAGATCTCGCTGATGGCGGACATGCTGAAGGCCAGGGGCGCAAGACCCTGAGCCCCTGGGGCGGGTGGTCAGCGACGGGCATCGCATAGGCTCGTCGCCGATATGAAGAGCTACCTCGCACCCCTGGGGTCCAAGGCCGACAAGGACACCGTGCGCCGCCACAACCTGAGCCTCGTGCTGCGCGCCGTGCGGGACGAGGGTGAGGCGGGTGAGGCGACCAGGGCCGGAGTGTCGGCACGCGTCGGGCTCACCAGGGCCGCGGTGTCCTCGCTGGTCGAGCAGCTGCTGGACAGCGGTTTCGTCACCGAGACGGGCAAGACCTTCAGCGGTCAGGCCGGGCGCCCGGGTACGGCGCTGAAGGTGGCGCGCACGGGGCCCGCGGGGTTCGGCGTGGAAATCAACATCGACTACGTGTCCGTGTGCGTGGTGGATCTGGCGGGCACCGGACGGGTACGGCAGACCGAGCACCTGGACAACCGGGGCGCACCGCCCGGTGAGGTCCTGGCGCGGGCGGCGGGGATCGCCGCCCGCACCCTGGACTCGGCGCGCGAGCAGGATCTCCACCCGGTCGGTACGGCGCTGGCGCTGCCAGGACTCGTCTCGGGCGGTTCGGTGCGCCAGGCCCCGAACCTGGGCTGGAACCAGGTCGCGGCCGAGGAGTTGTTCGCGCAGGCACTCGCCGGTCTGCGTCCCGGCACCGCACCGCTGCCCGTGCGCTCGGAGAACGAGGCGAATCTCGCGGCGCTGGCCGAGCTGTGGTTCGGCGGACTCGACGCGGTCCGCAGCTTCCTCTATCTGACGGGCGAGATCGGTGTCGGCGGGGCCCTGGTGCTCGACGGCGAACTGCTGCGCGGCGCGCACGGGTTCGCCGGGGAGATCGGCCATGTGGTGGTGGACCCGGCGGGCCCGGAGTGCCGGTGCGGTTCGCGTGGCTGTCTGGAGCAGTACGCGGGCCAGTCGGCTCTGCTGCGGGCGGCCGGCATCGACGAGTCGGCGGGCGGCGCTGCGGGAGTGATGGAGCTGGAGCGGCGGGCGCAGGCGGGTGACCCGGTGACGCTGGCCGCCGTGGCCGACGCGGGCCGGATGCTGGGGCAGGTGCTGTCCGGCGCGGTCAATCTGTTCGACCCGGACGCGGTGGTGCTCGGCGGGATCTACCGCGGCCTGATGCCGTGGCTGTCGCCGCCCGCCGACGAGGAGTTGACGGGCCGCGTGGTGTCCGGCCTCTGGTCCCGGGGCGGGGGCAGGCTGCGCGCCTCGTCCGTCGCGGGCGACGCGGCACGGGGCGCGGCGGCGCTGGTGATGCAGGACGTACTGGCCGACCCCGCGGCGTACGCGCTGCCGGCGCCGGTGGACTCCTGACTCCTGACGGCGGGCCCCGATGATGCCGCCCGGGGGGCCCGGTGGTGGGCCGGGCGCCCCGGGGGTGGGTCAGCGGACGTTGAGGAGGTGTTCCATGGCGAGTTGGTCGAGTGCTTCGAAGGCCATGGAGCGTTCCGCGGCGGTGTTGGTGTCGAAGTCTTCGTAGGCGGTCCGGTCGGCGAGCAGGGCCGCCAGGCCGTCGTCGGCGGTGGGCTGTGCGAGTTCGTGGAGGCGGGAGGCGGTGAGGGCTTCCTGGACGGCGGCGTCGGCGCGGAAGGCGGCGGCGCGTTCCTTGAGGATGAGGTAGTTGCGCATGCAGTTCTTCGCGGATTCCCAGACGCCGTCGATGCCGTCGGTGCGCACGGGCTTGAAGTCGAAGTGGAGGGAGCCGTCGTAGCCGGCGTTCTCCAGGAGGTCGACGAGCCAGAAGGCCTGGCGCAGGTCTCCGGCG
This sequence comes from Streptomyces sp. NBC_01012, assembly GCF_045162755.1. Classification (NCBI taxonomy): domain Bacteria; kingdom Bacillati; phylum Actinomycetota; class Actinomycetes; order Kitasatosporales; family Streptomycetaceae; genus Streptomyces; species Streptomyces sp. NBC_01012. The sequence goes on from NZ_CP108688.1 coordinate 784,705, forward strand.
CCGAAGCGGAAGTCCTGGTCGTACTTGATGCCGGACTGGCCGTTGAGGTCGAGGTGGAAGAGCTTGCCCGACCACAGGGCCTGGGCGATGCCGTGGGGGAAGTTCAGTCCGGCCATCTGCTCGTGTCCGGTCTCGGGGTTCACGCCGACCATCTCGGGGCGTTCCAGGCGCTCGATGAAGGCCAGGGCGTGTCCGATGGTGGGCAGGAGGATGTCACCGCGGGGCTCGTTGGGCTTGGGCTCGATCGCGAACCGCAGGTCGTAGCCCTGCTCGGTGACGTAGTCGCCCAGCAGGTCGAAGGCCTCCTTCATCCGGTCCAGTGCCACCCGTACGTCCTTGGCGCCGCCGGACTCGGCGCCCTCCCGGCCGCCCCAGGCCACATACGTCCGGGCGCCGAGCTCGGCGGCCAGATCGATGTTGCGGATGACCTTGCGCAGCGCGAAACGCCGCACGTCACGGTCGTTGGAGGTGAACCCGCCGTCCTTGAACACCGGGTGGGTGAACAGATTCGTCGTGGCCATCGGGACCTTCATCCCGGTGCGTTCCAGGGCGTCCTTGAACCGGCCGATCAGCCGGGCACGCTCGGCCTCGGAGGACCCGAACGGGATCAGGTCGTCGTCATGGAACGTCACACCGTGCGCACCGAGCTCCGCGAGCCGCTCCACCGACTCCACCGGATCCAGCGCCGGACGCGTCGCGTCACCGAACGGGTCATTGCCACGCCAGCCCACGGTCCACAGACCGAAGGTGAACCTGTCCGCCGGGGTGGGAGTGAAGCGATCGCTCATGGTGTCTCCGCCTTCGCCTGCCTGCGGTCCGGGGTCGTCGTCGGCACCCCGAGCCAATTTGTTCACTGACATGATTAATTATGCACACGACGCCGGGCCGACGTAACCCCCCGGGAGCCGGAGCGGGGGCAGCCCCTGTTCCGGACGCCCTCGATCACGTAATTTGTTTGTCGCACTCCCAAAAGAGTGCCGCCACCACCGGAAACACCGGGCCCCCGCACCGCGGGAAACCGCACGAGAAGAGGTAGCCCATGCCGCCGCGTACCGTCGTCATCGGCGTGGACAGCTCCACCCAGTCCACGAAGGCTGCAGTCACCGACACCGAGACCGGTGAGCTGCTCGCCGTCGGCCGCGCCCCGCACGTCGTCACCGGTGAGGGCGGCGCGCGCGAGACCGATCCCGAGGTCTGGTGGCGGGCGCTGTGCGACGCCGTGACGGCCGGACTCAAGGAGTCAGGTCTCTCCGCGTCCGCCGTCACCGGCATCGCCGTCGCGGGACAGCAGCACGGACTCGTGACCCTCGACCGCACCGGCCGCCCGCTGCGCCCCGCGCTCCTGTGGAACGACACGCGCTCCGCGCCCCAGGCCGCCGCGCTCGTCGCCGAGCTGGGCGGCCCCGACGCGTGGACCGCGCGCACCGGCACGGTGCCCGTCGCGTCCATGACGGCCACGAAGTGGCGGTGGCTGCGCGAGAACGACCCGGAGAACGCCGAGGCGACGGCGGCCGTGCGGCTGCCCCACGACTTCCTCACGGAGCGGCTCGCGGGAGTGGCGGCGACCGACCCGGGAGACGCCTCGGGCACCTGCTGGTACTCCACCGCGACGGGCGCCTACGACCCGGAGCTCCTGGACCGTCTCGGCCTGGACAGCTCCATGCTGCCCGAGGTCGCCGCGACCGGCGGGACCCGCATCGGTTCCCTGACCGAGTCCGCGGCGGAGGCGCTCGGCCTGCCGGCCGGGATCGCCGTCGCGGCCGGCACCGGCGACAACATGAGCGCCGCGGTGGGCCTCGGCCTGGGCGGCGCGGGGCTCCTCGACCACCCGGTCCTGAGCCTCGGCACCTCGGGCACGGTCTTCGCCGCCTCCCTGACCCGTCCCGCGTCCACGGCGCTCTCCGGCTTCGCCGCGGCCGACGGTTCGTATCTCCCGCTGGCCTGCACCCTCAACTGCACCCTGGCCGTCGACAAGGTGGCCACCCTGCTCGGCCTGCACCGTGACGACGCGACACCCGGCGGCGAGGCCGTCCTCCTTCCCTACCTGGACGGCGAACGCACCCCTGACCTGCCCACGTCGTCCGGGCTCCTCACCGGCCTGAGGCACGACACCACACCGCAGCAGCTGCTCGGCGCGGCGTACGAGGGGGCGGCGTTCACCGTGCTGCGGGCTCTCGACGAGCTGCTGCGGGCGTGCGGACTCGACCCGGCCGACCCCGAGGTCGCCGGGCGGCCGCTGCGGCTGATCGGCGGCGGCGCGCAGGGCCGCACCTGGGTGGAGACCGTGCGGCGGCTCTCCGGCCGGCCCCTGATCGTGCCGGGCAGCGGCGAGCTGGTCGCGCTCGGTGCGGCGGCGCTGGCCGCTTCCGCGGCGGGCGGCGGCGACCCGGTCGCCATCGCCACCCGCTGGAACGCGAAGTCGGACGACGCCGAACTCCCGCAGGTGGAGCGGGACACGGAGGCCTGGGAGCGCATCGGATCGGTGCTGGACAAGGCGTCGGAGCCCTTGCTCGGCGGTTGAGCCCCGACCCTCAAGGCGCCTTCGGCGTACGCGTTTTGGGGATGACTGCGGATCTTCAATAGGATCCGGCGATGATCATAAGAAAACGGTTGACGGCCGGGGTGTGCGTGCTGCTCGCCACCCTGGCCGCCGGGTTCGGCACCGCCGTTCCGGCCGCCGCCGACGAACCCTCCACCACCGCGTCACCCAAGGTCGAACTCGTCCTTGATGTCAGCGGTTCCATGAGCGCCCGCGACATCGACGGCGAGTCCCGCATATCCGCGGCCAAGCAGGCGTTCAACAACGTCCTGGACGCGGTCCCCGAAGAGGTCGAGCTCGGCATCCGTACGCTCGGCGCCGACTATCCCGGTGACGACCGCAAGGTCGGCTGCAAGGACACCAAGCAGCTCTACCCGGTCGGCCCGCTCGACCGCACGGAGGCCAAGACCGCCGTCGCCACCCTGACCCCGACGGGCTGGACCCCGATCGGCCCCGCCCTGCTCGGCGCGGCCGACGACCTCGACGGCGGTGACTCCACCCGGCGGATCGTCCTGATCACCGACGGCGAGGACACCTGCGGCCCGCTCGACCCCTGCGAGGTCGCCCGCGACATCGCCGCCAAGGGGATCCACCTGGTCATCGACACGCTGGGCCTGGTGCCCGACGCCAAGATCCGGCAGCAGCTGACCTGCATCGCCGAGGCGACGGGCGGCACCTACACCGCGGTCCAGAGCACCGACGAACTCTCCGGCCGTGTCAAACAGCTCGTGGACCGCGCCGCCGAACCCGTCATCACCCCGGTGGCCACCGAGGGCGCGGGCAGCTGCTCCGCGGCCCCGGAGCTCAAGGCCGGGCTCTACACGGACCGTCAGAAGGTCGGCGAGCACCGCTGGTACCGGGTCGACGTCCCGGCCGGCCAGGAACTGCGCGCCTCGGTGAGCGTGTCGGCGGACCGCGCCGTGAACGACGACTACGGCGTCCTGCTGCGCGCCCTGACCACGCACGGCCGTGAGATCGTCCGGGGCTCGGAGTCCGGCACGGGGCGTACGGACGCCATCTCCGCAGGGCTGCGCTATCCGAAGCCCGAGCAGGACGACGCCGAGGACACCGACAACGCGGACGGTGAGCCCGCCGCCGAGACCGTGTGTCTCCAGCTCAGCAACTCCTTCTCCACGCCCGCGTCCGCGAAGACCACGCCCGGGATGCCCGTCGAGCTGACCATCGATCTGGTGGACGCCCCCGACGAGGCCTCCGACGTCGCCGCGTTCGGCCTGGGCCGCGGCTGGTGGCTGCTCGGTGTCATGGTGCTGACCGGCCTGATCGCAGGTCTGCTCTTCGGCTGGATCTCGCGCTGGCGCGTTGCCGTATGGAGGACCAACTGATGCGTACCACCCGCAGAAACACCCTGAGGCGCGGCTGCGTGGGCGCGCTGCTGGCTGCCGTCACCCTGCTCACGTCGGCGGGCGCAGCGGTCGCCGACGACGACCCGTCCGACGATCCGTCGGCGAGCGCGAGCCCGGCCGACGGCGAGTCGTCAGGCCCGACGGAGGCCGGCACCACCTTCCGTACCGCCACGGCGATGCGCCAGGACCAGACCGCCACCGCCGAGGCCTCCACGGGTGACTATCTGTACTGGGCCTTCCCCGCGGACTCCGGACAGCGTCCCACCGTCCGCGCGAAGGTGAACCTGCCGAAGAGTGAGGCCCGGCACGGCGCGTCGACCTGGCAGGTCGACGTGTACGACGGGCTCCGCCGCCGGCAGTCCTGCATGTACGGCCACCAGACCAGGATCGCGGCGCCCGAGGCGGGCACCGTCGAGCTGTCCTGTGTGCTGCGTACGGTCCGTGCCTGGTCCGAGCCGTGGGCCTCCGACCCGCTGCCCGGCACCTACTACGTACGTCTGACCGTGGTGAACCTGGCCGATGAGGACCTCGGGCTGCCGGTCACCGTCGAGACCGAGGTGACATCGGCCGACCAGGGCGGCGCCCACGACGTGGACGGCTCTCTCGGCGAGCCCCTGGTGCCGGGCGTCTCCGTCGCCTCGGCCCAGGGCGCCGCGGCCCCCGCGGGCAGCGAGCCGGAGGACGGCTGGTCCTCGGGCTGGTGGACCAGCCGCTGGCTGTGGACCGTCGGCGGCGGTGTACTCGCCGCGCTGGCGGCCGTGTTCGGCCACTCCCTGACGCGTGGCCGGGGCCGGCCCTCCCACGTCCCGCCGGGTCACACGGGTCACTGACCCTCCCGACACCCCGGATCCGAGGGCCGCAGGCGACCGCCTGCGGCCCTCGGGCGTCCCGGGACCCGGTACGCCCACGCTCCAGCCGGACCGGGAGGTCATCGCGACCGTACGGGCGCGCTGAACAGCGCCGACGGGTGAAGCCGACCGGGGACACTTGACCTCAAGTTTGCTTGAGGTCCTAGCGTGCCGCGCATACCGACTTCCCCGGAGGCACCGCATGGACATGGAAATCACCGCCTGGCACTCACTGCACAGCACGGTGAACGCGCAGCAGGACCGCAGGCCGTTCTCCAGGGCCACGCTCCGACGCATCGCCGCGTTCGCCCGGCCGCACCGGCGCCGGATCCGCCGCTTCCTGCTCCTCAGTGTGGTCACCGCGCTCCTCGCGGTGGCCACACCCGTGCTGGCGGGGAGGGTCGTCGACGCCATCGTGCGGGCTGAGGACCCCGGAACGGTCGCCCGCATCGCCCTGCTGATCGCTCTGATCGCCGTGGCCGAGGCCGGACTCGGGCTCCTCACCCGGTGGCTTTCGGCGACCCTGGGCGAGGGGCTGATCCTCGATCTGCGTACCGCCGTGTTCGACCACGTCCAGCGGATGCCCGTCGCCTTCTTCACCCGCACCAGGACCGGCGCGCTGGTCAGCCGGCTCAACAACGATGTGATCGGCGCCCAGCGTGCCTTCAGCAACACGCTCTCCGGCGTGGTCTCCCATCTCGTCACCCTGCTGCTGACCATGGCCGTGATGCTCACGATCTCCTGGCAGATCACGCTGCTCGCCCTGGTGCTGCTGCCGGTGTTCGTCGTCCCCGCGCGCCGGATGGGTACCCGGATGGCCGCACTCCAGCGGGAGGCCGCCGCCCACAACGCCACGATGGGCACCCGGATGACCGAGCGCTTCTCGGCGCCGGGCGCGACGCTCATCAAGCTCTTCGGCCGACCCTCGGACGAGTCCGCGGCCTTCGCCTCCCGCGCGGACCGGGTGCGTGACATCGGCATCCGTACGGCGATGCTGCAGTCGGCGTTCGTCACGGCCCTCACCCTGGTATCGGCCCTTGCCCTCGCCCTGGTGTACGGGCTCGGCGGCTACTACGCGCTGCGCGGCAGCCTGGAGCCAGGCGCCGTCGTCGCGCTGGCGCTGCTCCTGACCCGCCTCTACGCACCGCTGACGGCACTGGCGGGAGCCCGGGTCGAGGTGATGAGCGCGCTGGTCAGCTTCGAGCGGGTCTTCGAGATCCTCGACCTCCGGCCGCTGATCGACGAGCGCCCCGACGCGCGCAGGGTCCCGGACGGGCCGGTGTCCGTCGAGTTCGACGGGGTCTCCTTCGGCTACCCGTCCGCCGACAAGGTCTCCCTCGCCTCGCTCGAGGAGGTCGCCACACTCGACCCGGGGGACGGCACCCAGGTCCTCCACGACGTCTCCTTCACGGCGGAGCCGGGCCGGACCGTCGCCCTCGTGGGGTCGTCCGGAGCGGGGAAGTCGACGCTCGCACAGCTCATCGCCCGGCTGTACGACGCCGACGCGGGCGCCGTACGGCTGAACGGCGTCGACGTACGCGATCTGACGGCCGACTCGATCCGCGACACGCTCGGCATGGTCACCCAGGACGGGCACCTCTTCCACGAGTCGGTGCGCGCCAACCTGCTGCTGGCCCGCCCGGAGGCGACCGAGGAGGAGATCTGGGGCGCACTGCGCCGCTCCCGCCTGGACGGCCTGATCGCCTCGCTGCCCGACGGCCTCGACACGGTCGTCGGTGAGCGCGGCTACCGGCTCTCCGGCGGTGAACGCCAACGGCTCACCATCGCCCGGCTGCTGCTGGCCCGTCAGCGCGTGGTGATCCTGGACGAGGCGACCGCGCACCTGGACTCCACATCGGAGGCCGCGGTGCAGGAGGCGCTGGCCGAGGCGCTGGAGGGCCGTACGGCCGTGGTGATCGCCCACCGGCTTTCGACGGTGCGCCACGCGGACCTGATCCTGGTCGTCGAGGACGGCCGGGTCGTCGAACGGGGCACGCACGAGGAGCTGCTGGCCGCCGGAGGACGCTACGAGGAGCTGCACCGCACCCAGTTCGAACACCCGGGGACGGAGGAGGCGGCCCCCGCCGCCCTCTGATCCCGGGACCCGTGCCGCACGCCGGTGACACCATGATCCTGTTACCGAGTGGGGACAGAACCCCGATGAACGACGTCCGACCCGGCCCCCTCTCACAGGGTGCAACGAACGGAACAGCCCAAGGGGGACTTCGGTCATGAACACGCGCCACATCGCCCGCACCGCCCGTTCCACCGGCCTGGTGGCCGTCGCCGCCGCCGCGGCGCTCGCGCTGACCGCCTGCCAGAGCGGGGGCACCGACGCGGCCGCCGGCCCGGACAAGAAGGACTCGACCTCCGCCTCCGCCTCCACGTCAGGGAAGGGCGAGGACACGTCCGAGGTCGGCACCCTGTCCGAGAAGTCCGAGGCGGGCACGGGGTCCCCGGTCAGCACCGAGCCGCTGCCGGACGGCAGCACCGCCAAGATCTACGAGCTCGGCAGCCAGCACTACCGTGCCGACCTCGTCGACGACGGTGAGGTCTTCGCCTCGCTGGAGACGGACGAGCACGACGCGGGGCTCGACGCCAACGACATGTTCGTCGTACTGACCCGGGGCGGCCGGCTGAACTCCTGGATGGGCGGCGGACAGACAGGACCCGGCACCTTCGACCTCGCGGGCGGCTGGAAGGCCGAGGTCACCAAGACCGGCACCAACGGATTCCGCGCGGAGATCCTCGGCAACGAGGGAGCGGTCGAGGGCACGCTGACCGCGAAGGACCACGACGCCGGGGTCGACGCCAACGGTGTGGGCATCGTCCTCACCGCAGGCGGCGTGATCAGTGCCCACGAGTAGACGCCGCCCGCCGGTGCGGCCTGTCGGCGTTGCCTGCCCGGGCGGCCCGCTCGTAACGTGACCGGGGTCCGTCGAGCCGGCCGGACCTGACCAGGCCGCACCGCTGAAACCGGGTACGTATGAGTGAGTCACAGTCCGCCTTCGGGGCCTGGCACCGGCCGATGGCCGCCCGCCTCGCCGACGAGGAGCACCGCACGGCGACCGTGCTGGAGCTGTTCTTCGACCTGTGCTTCGTCACCGCCGTCGCCCAGGCGTCGGAGGCGTTCGAGCACGAGCTCGCCGAGGGGCACGTCGGGCACGGGGTCCTGGGCTACGCGATGGTGTTCTTCGCGATCTGGTGGGCCTGGATGAACTTCACCTGGTTCGCCTCCGCGTACGACACCGACGACGTGCCGTACCGGCTGCTGACCCTGGTCCAGATCGCCGGTGCCCTCGTCGTGGCCGCCGGTGCCGACGAGGCCCTGCGGCACGAGGACTTCACGGTCATCACCTGGGGCTACGTCATCATGCGCCTGGCCATGGTCACCCAGTGGCTGCGTGCCGCCCGCGCCGACCCCGAACGACGGCGCTCCTGCCTGCGTTACGCGGCCGGCATCCTGGTCGTGCAGGTCGGCTGGGTGGCCAGGCTGGCCCTGCCGGACGACTGGGGCCTGCCGGCGTTCGCCGTCCTCGTCCTGGCCGAGATCGCCGTCCCCGCGTGGGCGGAGAGCTCGGCCATGACGACGTGGCACCCGCACCACATCGCCGAACGGTACGGCCTGTTCACCCTCATCGTCCTCGGCGAGACCATGACATCGGCCACCGCGGCCGTCCGTACGGCACTCGACGAGGAGACGACGCTCGGCGACATCGCGCCCCTGGTCGTCGGCGGCGTACTGACCGTGTTCGCCCTGTGGTGGCTCTACTTCTCCCAGAACGCCCCCCGCCGGCTCACCGGCCTGAGGTCGGCGATCCTCTGGGGCTACGGCCACTACGCCGTCTTCGCGTCGGCCGCCGCGGTCGGCGCGGGACTGGCGGTCGGCGTCGCCCACGCCAGGGGGCACGGCCATCTCTCCGACCACGCCGCGGCCGCGGCGTTCACCGTTCCGGTGGCCGTCTTCATCACCCTGGTGTGGCTGTTGCACCACCGGGCGGCCGAACTCCGCAGCCGTAACGACCTCATCCACCCGGCGGCCGTCGTCGCCGTGCTGGCCATGACGTTCACCCCGGTCGCGGTCCTGGCCACGGGCCTCCTGGCCGCCGCGCTCGTCGCCGCCACCCTCGCGGTGGCGGCTCGTGCGCGCGGCGGCCAGGAGCCTTAGCCCGTGTCCGGGAGCCGGCCGGTCAGTCCTTCAGCCACTTCTTCCAGGTGTCCGGGTGCGTCTTGATCCAGCGGGCCGCCGCCTCGTCGGGCGTCAGCCGCTCGGAGGCGATCATCTTGGACACCTCGTTCTGGTCGTTCTCCGACCAGGTGAACTTCTTGAGGAAGTCCGCAGCGTCCCCGCCCCGCTCCGAGAAGTCCGCGTTGAGGTACTTCTGGAGCGGGGTCGTCGGGTAGGCGCAGTCGATGTCCGCGGGGTCCTTGGCGCCGCAGGCGTCTGAGTACTCCGGGAGCTTCACCTCGACCATCGGCACGTCGTTGAACAGCCACTGCGGCTGGTACCAGTAGCTGAGGAAGGGCTTCTTCTCCTTGGCGAACTGCTGCATCTGGGTGATCTGGGCGGCCTCTGACCCCGCGAAGACGACCTTGTAGTCCAGGCCGAGATTCTTCACCAGCGCCTTGTCGTTGGTGACGTAGGACGGCGAACCGTCCATCAGCTGGCCCTTGTCACCGCTCTCCGCCGTGCGCAGTTCGTCGGCGTACTTGTCGAGGTTCTTCCAGTTGGTGACGTCCGGGTGCTCGTCCGCCCAGTACTTGGGGACGTACCAGCCGATGTGCCCCGTGACACCGAGGTCACCGCCGGGGACGATCGTCTTCTTGTCCTTGACGTACAGCTGCTCCTGGTCGGGGTGGCCCCAGTCCTCCAGGATGGCGTCCACGCGGCCCTGGCTGAGGGCGTCCCAGGCGGGCACCTCGTCGGTCTGGACGAGGTCGACGCGGTAGCCCAGCTGGTCCTCCAGGATCTTCTGCGCGACGGCCACGTTGGCCTGCGCGCCGACCCAGGACTGGACGGAGAGCGTGACGGTCTTGATGTCGGCCGGGGCCGCGAACGGTGAGGCCTGCTTCGTCATGTCCGCCGCGCCGCAGCCGGTGACGGCCAGCAGCGCGCCGGCCGACGCGACGATCGCGGACGTACGGAGCCGGGCTCGGATACGGGTGCGAGCCATGTCAGCTCTCCTTCCGCTGGCGGCGGGCGGTGGGCTGGGTGACACGGTCCAGCATCAGTCCCAGGCAGACGATGGCGGCGCCCGCGACGAGGCCGGTCGCCAGGTCGCCCTGGGCGAGGCCGAACACGACCTCGTAGCCGAGCGCGCCGGAGCCGACGAGACCGCCGATGATGACGACCGCGAGGACCAGGACCACGCCCTGGTTGACGGCCAGCAGCAGTGCGGGCCTGGCCAGCGGGATCTGGACCTGGCGCAGTTGCTGGCCGCTGGTGGCGCCGAGCGAGCGGGCGCACTCCATCGCGGCGGGGTCGACGCCCCGCAGGCCCTGGGTGGTGATGCGGACGACGGCGGGCAGCGCGTAGACGACGGCTGCCGCTGCGGCGGGGGCGCGGCCGACGCCGAAGAGGGCGACGACCGGGATGAGGTAGACGAACTGCGGCATCGTCTGGAAGACGTCGAGGACGGGGCGCAGCATTCGTTCGAAGCGCAGGCTGCGCGCGGCGCCGACGGCGATGGCGAAGCCCAGGACCAGGGTGACGGCGACGGCCGCGATGACCTGGCTGAGCGTGTCCATCGACAGGTCCCAGACCCCGAGTACCCCGATGGCTGCCATGGCGAGTACGGCGGTGAGCGCGGTGCGCCAGGTGCCGATGGTCCAGGCGAGGGCGGCGACGATCAGCAGCACGGCCCACCAGGGCAGGCCCTGCAGTCCGCTGCGGAGCGGGTTGAGGATCCAGTTGGTGAAGTCGGCGGCCCAGTCGGCGGTTCCGCCGATGAGGGGAATGCCGGTGTAGAGGTGGTCGACCATCCAGTCCTTGGCCGTGTTGACCGGCTCCGCGATGGCGACGACGCCGCCCTCGGGCCAGATGCGGCCGCCGCTGAAGCGGCCCACGACGGCGACGACGGCGGCGATCAGGGCGGCGAGCCCCCAGCCGCGTACGCCGCGCAGCGCCTCGGGACCCGTGGGCTGCGTACCGATCTTCCGGCCCGCGGCCTCGGTCGTACGGTCGAGGACGACGGCCAGCAGCACGATGGGGATGCCGGCGGCGAGCGCGGCGCCGACGTCGACGGAGGACAGTGCCTGGTAGACGCGGTCACCGAGACCGCCCGCGCCGATGACGGAGGCGATGACGGCCATGGACAGCGCCATCATGATGGTCTGGTTGAGGCCGAGGAGCAATTCCTTGCGGGCCAGCGGCAGCCGGGCGCTCAGCAGGCGCTGCCGGCCGGTCGCGCCGAGGGAGGCGACGGCCTCCATGACGCCGGCGTCGGCGCCGCGCAGTCCGAGTGCGGTGAGCCGGGCCATCGGCGGAGCCGCGTAGACGACGGTCGCGAGGACCGCGCCGGGCACGCCGATGCCGAAGACCAGCACGACGGGCAGCAGATAGGCGAAGGCGGGCAGCACCTGCATGGTGTCGAGGACGGGGCGCAGGACACGGAACGTACGGTCCGAGAGTCCCGCGGCGAGCCCGAGGAGCAGGCCCAGCACGACGGACACGAGGACCGCGACGACCATCAGGGCGAGGGTCTGCATGGTCGGCACCCACATGCCGAGCAGCCCGCAGACGAGGAAGGAGAGTCCGGCGGTCAGCGCGAGGCGCCATCCCGCCGTGCGCCAGGCGACGAGCGCGGCGACAGCGGTGACACCGGCCCAGCCCAGGGCGAGCAGCGCCAGGTAGACCGCGCGTACCGACAGGACGACGGCGTTGCTGATGTGGCCGAAGAAGTAGAGGAACAGCGGGTGGCTGTCGCGGTTGCCGATGATCCAGTCGTTGACCTCGCCGAGGGGTCCGGTGAGGTCGACGGTCAGGGCGCCGGGCCAGACTCCGCCGCCCCAGCGCGCGTGCGCGAGAGGGACGGCTACGGCGGCGATCACCAGCAGGACGAGGATCTTGCCGAGGGCGGGCCGGCTGCGCAGGGCGGCGACGGGGCCGCTCCCCGGGGGGCCGGACGCGGTACGCGCGGTGGCTTGGGCGGTGGCCATCAGACGGTCACCTCACGGGCTGCCGAGCCCTCGTCCGCCCCGGCCACCACACCCAGCAGCGACGCGTGGTCGACGACGCCGAGCAGCTTGCCGCCCTCCATCACCCGGGCGACGGGCTCGCCCGATCGTGCCACGGCCTCGATGGCCTCGGAGACGGTGGCGCCGGGCCGGACCGACGGGCCGTTGCCGCTCTCGCCGGAGACCGGCGGGCGCATGGCGGTGGCGACGGTGAGTACCTGCTCGCGCGGGACGTCCCGGACGAAATCGCGTACGTAGTCGTCGGCGGGCGAGCCGACGATCTCCTCGGGGGTGCCGAGCTGGACGATACCGCCGTCGCGCATCAGCGCGATGCGGGTGCCCAGGCGGAGCGCCTCGCTGAGGTCGTGGGTGATGAAGACCATGGTGCGGCCCTCCTCGCTGTGCAGCCGGACGACCTCGTCCTGCATCTCGCGCCGGATCAGCGGGTCGAGCGCGCTGAAGGGTTCGTCGAAGAGGAGGACGGAGGGGTCGACGGCGAGCGCGCGGGCGAGGCCGACGCGCTGCTGCTGACCGCCGGAGAGCTGCGCGGGACGACGGTCCTCGAGGCCCGCGAGGCCGACCTTCTCCACGAGTTCGGCGGCCTTGGCGCGCCGCTCGGCCTTGCCGAGGCCCTGGATCTCCAGGCCGTAGGCGACGTTGTCGAGGACGGTACGGTGCGGAAGCAGACCGAAGTGCTGGAAGACCATGGCGGCGCGGTGGCGGCGCAGTTCGCGCAGCCGGGTGGTGTCCATCGCCAGGACGTCCTCGCCGTCGATGGCGAGGGAGCCGCTGGTGGGCTCGATGAGCCGGGTCAGACAGCGTACGAGGGTGGACTTGCCGGAGCCCGACAGGCCCATGACGACGAAGACCTCACCCTTCTCGACGTCGAAGGAGACATCGCGCACGGCGGCGGTGCAGCCGGTGCGCTCACGCAGTTCGGCGGGTTCCAGGTCGGCGTACTCGCTGCCGGGGATGCGGTCCGCCTTGGGCCCGAAGACCTTCCAGAGGTTCTTGACGCTGAACACAGGGGTACTGGCTTCGGTCATCGGACATCGTCTCCGGTGGTCGGGGTCGCTCGGAGCAGTTCGGCGCACTTCTCGCCCACCATCAGGACGCCGATCATGGGGTTCACCGCGGGCATGGTGGGGAAGACGGACGCGTCGGCGATCCGGATGCCTTCCAGGCCCTGGATCCGCAGCTGGGGGTCGACGACGGCCGCGGGGTCGCCCTCGGCCCCCATCCGGCAGGTGCCGGCCGGGTGGTAGACGGTGTGGGCGACCTTGCGGGCGTACTCGCTGATGTCCTCGTCGGACGTGACCTCGGGCCCGGGGCACACCTCGCGCTTGAGCCAGTGGGCCAGCGGTTCGGTCTTCGCTATCTCGCGGGCGAGCTTGATGCCGTCGACCAGGGTACGGCCGTCGTGGTCGTCCTCGTCGGTGAAGTAGCGGAAGTCCAGGGCGGGCTTGACCTCGGGGTCGGCGCTGGTGAGGTAGAGCCGGCCGCGGCTGCGCGGCTTGGGGATGTTGGGGGTCATCGACACACCGTGCTCGGGCTTCTCGTAGCCGAGGCGCTCCGGGTTGTCGGTGAAGGGGATCTGGTAGAAGTGGAACATCAGGTCGGGGCCCCGGGATTCGGGGTCCCTGCGCACGAACAGGCCCGCGTCGGAGTCCATCGCGGAGTTCTCGGGTATGGGCCCTTCGGTCTCCCAGACGATCACCGACTCCGGGTGGTCGAGCAGGTTCTCGCCGACGCCCGGTGCGTCGTGGACGACGGGGATGCCGAGCTCGGTGAGGTCGTCGGCGGGGCCGATCCCGGAGTGCATCAGCAGCCGGGGGGTGTCCACCGCGCCCGCGCAGACGATGACTTCACGGGTGGCCCGCAGAAGGCTCTCCTGGCCGTCCTTGGTGCGGATGTGCACCCCGGTGGCCCGGTTGCCGTCGAACTCCAGGCGGTACGCCCAGGTCTCCAGCAGGATCGAGAGGTTGGGGCGGTCGCCGGCCTCGATGTGCGGATGGAGGTAGGCCACGGACGCGGAGGAGCGTTTGTTGTTCTCCGGGTGGTAGGCCAGGTCGAAGAAGCCGACGCCCTCGTGGAACGGCTTCCGGTTGAAGCTCTCCACACGCGGCACGTCGGCCGCGGTCCTGGCGGCCTCGACGAAGTCGCGGGCGATGGCGTTCCGGTCCTTCTCGTCGACCGGCACGATGTTGTTGCGCAGCCGGGCGAAGTAGGGGTCCATGGCGGACGCGTCCCAGCCGTCGGCCCCGGCCTCGGCCCATTCGTCCCAGTCCCCGGGCAGCGGCTTGAAGCTGATCAGCGTGTTGTGCGAGGAGCAGCCGCCGAGCACCCGGGCGCGGCTGTGCCGGATGTGGGAGTTGCCGCGCGGCTGTTCGGTGGTGGGGTAGTCGTAGTCGAGGTCACCGCCGAGCAGGCCGAGCCAGCGGCGCAGCGTGAGGACGTCCTGCCGGTCGATGTCGGTGGGGCCGCCCTCGATCACCGTGACGGTGACGTCGGGGTCCTCGGTGAGGCGGGAGGCGATGACCGAGCCGGCCGTGCCGCCTCCGACGATCACGTAGTCGACAGGTTCGGGGCGTGCGGTGCTGGGGGACGGGGGCATCGGTCACTGCTCCTTCTGCAAGGTGCTTGCGTGTTGCGTGGTACGTGTTGCCGCGTGGTACGTGGCGCCGTGCGGTGTCGCGAACGGCCGGGCGGGGAGGGCGGATCGCGCTGTTCAGCCGGCGAACCAGCGCTGCGGCCGCGGGTTCAGGTTCTGGTAGATGTGCTTGGACTCGCGGTACTCGGCGAGACCGGTGGGGCCGAGTTCACGGCCCGTGCCGGACTTCCCGAAGCCGCCCCACTCGGCCTGCGGGAGGTAGGGGTGATAGTCGTTGATCCAGACCGTGCCGTGCCGCAGCCGGCCGGCGACGCGTCGGGCTCGGCCCGCGTCGGTGGTCCAGACGGCGCCCGCGAGACCGTAGTCGGTGTCGTTGGCCAGCCTGACGGCCTCTTCCTCGGTGCGGAAGGTCTCGACGGTGAGGATCGGGCCGAAGGTCTCCTCGCGGACCACCCTCATCTCCCGGTGGCAGCCGTCCAGGACGGTGGGCCGGTAGAAGTAGCCGCTCGCGGGCCTGATGTCGGAGGGCTCGGGGCGTGCTCCGCCGGAGCGGACCACCGCGCCCTGTTCGCGGGCGGACGCGACGTACGCCTCGACCTTGGCCAGCTGCTGTGCGGAGACGAGCGGGCCGCATTCGACACCGTCGACGGTGCCGCGGCCGAGCCTGATCGCGTCGGCGCGGCGGGCGAGTTCGGTGACGAAGCGCTCGCGGACGGACTCCTCGATGATGAGGCGGGCGCCGGCGGAGCAGACCTGGCCACTGTGGAAGAACGCGGCGTTCAGCGCCTGGTCGACGGCGGTGTCGAAGCCCTCGTCCGTGGCGCACGCGTCGGCGAACACGACGTTGGGGTTCTTGCCGCCGAGCTCGAGGGCGACCTTCTTGACCGTGGGGGCGGCGGCCTGGGCGACCTTCGTGCCGCTGGCGAGCCCGCCGGTGAAGGAGACCAGGTCGACGTCCGGGTGCTCGGAGAGCCGTGCGCCGACGGGGTCGCCCGCGCCGGTGACCAGGTTGGCGGCGCCGTCGGGCAGCCCGGCCTCGGCGAGCAGCCTGATCAGGTGGACGGTGGACAGCGGGGTGACCTCGCTGGGCTTGAGCACGAAGGTGTTGCCCGCGGCGAGGGCCGGGGCGATCTTCCAACTGGCCTGGAGCAGCGGGTAGTTCCACGGGGCGATGAGGGCGCAGACACCGACCGGCTCATGGACGACGACGCTGTGCACATCGGGATCGCCGGCGTCGACGACCCGGCCGCCGCTCTCGTTCATGACGAGGTCGGCGAAGTAGCGGAAGGCGTTGGTGACGTCGTCGACGTCGACACGGCCCTCCTCCAGGGTCTTGCCCGTGTCCCGGCTCTCGGTGATCGCGATCTCCTCGCGGTCCCGCTGCAGGAGCCCGGCGACCCGGCGCAGCAGCTCGGCACGCTCGGCGACGGGCCTGTGCGGCCACGGACCGTCGTCGAAGGCGCGGCGGGCGGCGGCCACGGCTGCGTCGGTGTCCTCGGTGCCGCCCTCCGAGACCAGGGTCAGGACGGTGGCGTCCGCGGGGTCGAGGATCTCGCGCGTCGCGCCGGACGCGGCGGCGCGCCAGATGCCGTCGATGTGGAGGGTCTCCAGGGCGGCCGTGGGACGGTCCGACGAATGGGGAGCCGACATGTGGTGATCTGCCTTCCGTGCCTGATTGCTCCGCACCGGTCCGGCCGAGCACTGACGCGCGGTGGACCGGGGTACGGCACCAGCACAGTTCTGGACCCTTTCCTCTCCGGCCGAATGTATGCCGAGATATTCACTCTGAGTGATGTGGCTCACTGAGCTACCCCGGGTAACAGGGAACCGGGCCCACATGGCACCCGGCACACCGGATGAAACCTGTGAAACCTGTGATGCCGACCGGCACTTTCCTGCCACCGGGGACGGACGAAGAAGCACCCCCGTCCGGGACGCCGCCCGCCCGACCCCAGGTCGACGGCGGATCGGAGGTTGATCGGAGGTTGGCCGGAACAGCCGCGTTCATCCTCACGCCTTTCACAGGGAACGCTCCTAGCGTCGCGTTCATGACAACAACACCGATCACGCCCCACGACGAGCCGGACAACTCCGCCGTCTCACACATCCTGTCCCGACGCCGTCTGTTCGCCCTGGGCGGGGCCGTCGCCCTCACCGGGATCGGCGCAGCCGGCCACGCGACCGCACGGAGCGCCGCCGCCGGCACGGAGACCCTCAGCAGCGCGCGGGCAGCCGCC
Source organism: Streptomyces sp. NBC_01012 (assembly GCF_045162755.1). NCBI lineage: Bacteria > Bacillati > Actinomycetota > Actinomycetes > Kitasatosporales > Streptomycetaceae > Streptomyces > Streptomyces sp. NBC_01012. The sequence continues at coordinate 801,480 of NZ_CP108688.1, forward strand.
GTGGCCGCCGATGCCTGCATGCAGCTGACCTCCGAGTCGATCGAGGGCCCCTACTACGTCGACTACGAGCTCTTCCGTGAGGACGTGGTCGAGGACCGCACCGGCATCCCGTTCACTCTCACCCTGCGCGTGGTGGACACCGAGACCTGTGAGCCCATACCCGACTCCGCCATCGAGATCTGGCACTGTGACGCTTCCGGCGTCTACTCGGGCTTCACGGACGCCGGCAACGGCGGCGGCGGTGGCGGTGGCGGCGGTGTCAGCGCCCAGGGCGTCCCGACGGACGACCTCACCTGGCTGCGCGGCATCCAGATGACCGACGACGAGGGCCACGTCACCTTCAGGACCGTCTTCCCCGGCTGGTACACCGGGCGTGCCGTCCACATCCACACCAAGGTGCACACCGGCGGCACGCGGACCTCCGACGGCTACGAGGGCGGGCGCACCTGCCACACGGGACAGTTCTACTTCGAGGAGGACGCGGTGATCGCCACCGAAGGCATCTCCCCGTACGCGGAGAACACCGTCACCCGGGTCACCCTCGACGAGGACATGCTCTACCCGGGGACCGGCACGGTGGGAGGTCTGCTCGACCTCACCTACGACCCCGAGGACATCGAGCAGGGCGTCACCGGCTCCATCACCATGGCCGTGGACCCCCAGGCCACCAACGAGGGCTGATGCGAGGGCCGTCGGCGGCAGGACGGCTGTCCCGCCGCCGACGGCACCCGCCGGACCCGGGCGGATGGTTCAGGGGACGGAGACGGTTCCCGCCCCCTCCCCCGCCGCACCGGACTCCTCGATGACCACGCGGTAGCCGCGCTCCGTGCCCTCAGCCGTGACCCGCGTGCCCGCGTCGTCCCGTACGACGTGGAAGTCCGCCGCCGTGGAGCCGGACAGGTCCGGCACGGTGACCGTGCGCTCGTCAGGTCCTGAGCCGAAGATCCGCAGGGTGAGGCCGTCGAGCCAGTCGCCGTCGGGGCGCTGGTCGTCGGCGCCCCACGGCAGCACCGCGCCGTCCCGTACCAGCAGGGGCAGGCTGTCGAAGCCGTGCGTCTCGTGCCGCCAGCCCGGGCCGGTCACGCGCTCGCCGGTGAGCAGCGAGGTCCAGGTGCCTTCGGGGACGTAGTACTCGACCTGGCCGTCCCCGGTGAAGACCGGGGCGACCAGCAGGTCGGGGCCGAGCATGTACTGCCGGTCCAGGGTGCGGGAGGCGGGGTCGGACGGGAACTCCGCCAGCATGGGCCGCATCATCGGGACACCCGTACGGTGCGCCTCGACGGCCACGGCGTAGAGATACGGCATCAGCCGGTGCTTGAGCAGCGTGAACTTCCGTGCCACGTCGACGGCTTCCTCGCCGAACTCCCACGGCACCCGGTAGGAGACGTTGCCGTGCAGCCTGCTGTGCGAGGAGAGCAGCCCGAACGCGAGCCAGCGCTTGAAGACCGCCGGGTCGGGGGTGCCCTCGAAGCCGCCGATGTCGTGGCTCCAGAAGCCGAAGCCGGACAGCGACAGGGAGAGACCGCCCCGCAGGGACTCGGCCATCGCGGTGAACGAGGCGAAGCAGTCGCCGCCCCAGTGCACCGGGAACTGCTGCCCGCCCGCCGTGGCGGACCTGGCGAAGACCACCGCCTCCCCCACGCCGCGCTCCCTCTCCAGGAGTTCGAAGACGGTGCGGTTGTAGATCTGCGCGTAGTAGTTGTGCATGCGCTGCGGGTCGGAGCCGTCGTGCCAGACGACGTCCGTGGGGATGCGTTCGCCGAAGTCCGTCTTGAAGCAGTCGACGCCCTGGTCGAGCAGGAGACGCAGCTTGTCCTCGTACCAGGCGCGGGCTTCCGGGTCGGTGAGGTCGACCAGCGCCATCCCCGGCTGCCACAGGTCCCACTGCCAGATGTCGCCGTTGGGCCGCTCGACCAGGTAGCCGCGTTCGGCGCCCTCCGCGAACAGGGCCGACTTCTGGGCGATGTAGGGGTTGATCCACATACTGACGCGCAGTCCGCGCGCCTTGAGCCGGGCCAGCATGCCCTCGGGGTCGGGGAAGACCTCGGGGTCCCAGAGGAGGTCCGACCACTGGTACTCGCGCATCCAGAAACAGTCGAAGTGGAAGACGCTCAGCGGGATTCCGCGCTCGGCCATGCCGTCGACGAAGGAGGTGACCGTCTCCTCGTCGTAGGACGTGCAGAACGAGGTGGTGAGCCAGAGGCCGAACGACCAGGCGGGGGGCAGCGCGGGCCGTCCGGTCAGGGCCGTGTAGCGGGACAGGACGTCCTTGGGGGTCGGGCCGGCGACGACGTAGTACTCCAGGGACTGGTCCTCGACGCTGAACTGCACCTGCCCCACGGCCTCGGAGCCGACCTCGAAGGAAACCTTGCCCGGGTGGTTGACGAAGACGCCGTAACCACGGGACGAGAGGTAGAACGGGATGTTCTTGTAGGCGAGTTCGCTGCTGGTGCCGCCGTCGGCCTGCCAGATGTCGACGGCCTGGCCGTTCTTCACGTACGGCGTGAAACGCTCGCCGAGGCCGTAGATGTTCTCGCCCACGTCCAGGGCCAGTTGGGCGATCATGTGATGCGCGCCGTCCGGTGTGGTCGCGAAGGCGGTCCCCTTGGGGTCCGCTCCGGTGAGGCGCCGACCGTCGGCGTCGATGAAGGTGATCCCCCAGGGCCCCTCACCCTCCATGCGCAACGTCAGTGGCCCGCTGGTGAGTTCGGTGGCCGCGCCGTCCTTGCGGGTGCGGGCCCCGGATGCCGTGGTGGCGTCCGTCCGGAGTGCGAAGTCCGGGCCGCGCCTGGCCCTGCCCGCGTGATGGGTGGCGCGAACCCCGATGACGCCCTCGGCCGGGGAGAAGCATTCGACGGTGATCAGCGGGGTGTTGAGCGTGTCCCCGCGCGTCCTGACCCGCTTGACCGCCGCGTACGCGGTGAACCGGTCCGTGTCGATCCGTAGGTCGCGTATCTCGGTGGCGTACGAGGCCTGGACGCCCTCACGCATCAGCCAGAAGCCGTCGGTGAACTTCATGCGGGCTCCTTGCCGGTGAGGACCTCGACACGGGCGAGACGCACGGTGCCCTCGATACCGATGCGCAGCTCCTGCACCCCGCCGAGGCCGAGCGTGGCCTCGTAGGTCCGGTAGTCGTACGGGCCCCCGGCGGCGGGGACCTGGATCTGGGCGCTGTGCCCGCCCGCGCTGAGGGTGACGGCCCCCTCCCCCGAGAGGAGCAGCCCGATGCGCCCAGCTCCGTCGCCGAAGTCACAGGCCCGGTAGATGAGTTGGCCGGGAATGCCGGGTGAGACGGGTGTGACGGCATCGCCGTCCGTCTTCGTGCGGTCGACGAGCTCCGTACCCTGCTGCCAGTCGTAGTCGGCGGCCTCCAGGCCGCGCGCCACCACCGGGCGCGGGCCCTGCGCTTCGCCGTCGACGACGGCCGTGGCGGTGAGCCGGATGTCGGCGCTCGACGCGCCCGCGAGGATCTCGTACGCGCCGGGCTCGACGGTCCAGCGCCCGTGCGCCACGCTCCAGTGCCCCAACTCCGCTACGGGCAGGACGAATTCCAGGCGCCGCGCCTCGGCCGGCGCGAGGTGCGTCCGGCGGTGGCCGACCAGCTTGCGCAGCGGCAGGTCCGTGGAGCCTTCGAGGCCCGGCGATACGTAGAGCTGGGCCACCTCGTCGGCGGGGGCCGCGCCGTCGTTGGTGAGGGTCAGCGAGACCCGCAGCAGCTCGCCGTCCATCTCCGCCCGCAGCGCGGAGTAGGTGAAGTCGGCGTAGCCGAGGCCGTGTCCGAAGGGGTAGAGCGGGGTTCCGTCGAAGTAGAGGTAGGTCTGGCGGGAGCCGATGATGTCGTAGTCGAACAGGCCCGGCAGATCGTCGTCGCTCGCGTACCAGGTCTGCGGGAGCCGGCCGGCCGGGGAGACGTCCCCGGCGAGGACACGCGCGAGCGCCGTTCCGGCAGCCTGGCCGCCGTGCGCGGTCCACAGCAGGGCAGGCAGTCCTTCCGCCGCCTCGCCGACGGCGTACGGATAGGCGGATGTCAGGACGAGGACCGTACGGGGGTTGGCGGCGTGGGCGGCACGCCACAGCCGGTCCTGCTGGGCGGGGAGAGCGAGGGTCGTACGGTCCTCGGTCTCGCGGCCGTTGATGTGGGGATCGTTGCCCGCGACGACGATCACGGTGTCGGCGGCCCGCGCGGCCCGGGCCACGGCGTCCGTGCCGTGCTCGACGGTCTCCAGCTCGAAGACCGTGGCGGCGTCCCGGGAAATCTTTTCGCCGGCTTCGGCAACCTTCGCGCCTCCGGCGGCGACAGACACGTACCCACCGGTCCCGATGTGCAGAAGGAGGTGTCCCCCGTGGTGTCCGCCGTCGTGCCCGCCGTCGTGCCCGCCGCCGTTCCCGCCCTCGCTTCCCTCCACCGCTTCCAGACGGAACGTCTCCTGGACGACCCAGCCGCCCGGTTCCTCGGCGGATGCCCTGACATACCCGTCGTCGGCGACGGAGAGGTGGAGCCCGTCGTCCGTACGCAGGGTCAGGACGCCGTCGCCCCAGTCGACGAGGGCCAGTTCGGTGGCGTCGTCGCCGCAGGTCAGCGGCGGCAGGTCGGTACGGCCCGCGAGGAGTGCGGGGTCGAGGGCGCCCTCGGCTCCTCGTGTCCCCCCGGCGGGGGTGCCGTCGGCCGCCGGGACCCGGAGCCAGCCGTCGCAGGACTTCAGCCGGATCCGGTCCGCGCCTTCCTCGAAGAGGACGTGCTCGGCGCCGTACCGCTCGCGGATCCCGTCGAGCGGCGAGGAGCGGTGCATGAGCGTACCGCTGTACCAGTCGAGCTTGCAGGCGTCGCCGAGCAGTCCGACGACCGCGACGGTGCGGCCCCGCTGGGGCTCCAGGGGCAGGAGGCCGTCGTTCTTGAGCAGGACGACGGCCTGTTCGGCTGCCTCCAGGGCGAGGGCGCGGTGCTCGTCGGTGTCCAGGGCGTCCATCGCGGCGTACGGATCGAGCTCCGGGTCGAACTCGCCCAGGGCGAAGCGCAGCGCCAGCAGCCGGCCGGCGGCCGTGTCGATGTCGTCCTCGGTGAGGTGGCCGTCGGCCAGTGCGCCGCGGATCCGGCCGGTCATCACCGAGGAGTCCTGGCCGTGGTCGGTGAAGCTGTCGACCCCTGCCTTCAGGGCAGCGGCCGTGGCCTCCTCGTGGGTGTCGAAGTAGTGCTCGGAGTCGACGAGGTTGGAGGGCGCGCCGGCGTCCGAGCAGACGACGAGCGGCTGGTCGGTCCAGCGTCGCAGGTGCTGTTCCAGGAGCGGCGAGACGTGGTTGGGGCGGCCGTTGACCAGGTTGTAGGCGGGCATGACGCCTGCCACGGCTCCCGCTCGTACGGCGTCGCGGAAGGCCCGCAGGTCGTACTCGTGCAGGACGCGCGGGCGGACCGAGGAGGAAGAGGTGTCGCGGTGGGTCTCGTTGTTGTGCGCGAGCCAGTGCTTCAGCACGGGGGCGGTGCGCCAGTAGCGGGGGTCGTCCCCGCGCAGGCCCCGGGTGTAGGCGACGGCGATGGCGGAGGTCAGCGCCGGATCCTCGGAGTAGCCCTCCTCGCCCCTGCCCCAGAGCGGGTGGCGCAGCAGATTGACGGTCGGCGCCCAGACGTTGAGCCCGATGCGGTCGTCGCTCGCGCGCTTGGCCCGTACTTCGTTGCCGACGGCTTCGCCGATCCGGCGGACCAGCTCGTCGTTCCAGGTGGCGCCGAGGCCGACGGCCTGCGGGAAGACGGTGGCGGGTCCCATCCAGGCGACGCCGTGCAGCGCCTCCTGCCCGGTACGGAACGGCCCGAGCCCCAGCCGCTCCACCGCCGGGGCGAACTGGTGCAGCATCGCGATCCGCTCGTCGAGCGTCAGCCGCCCGAGCAGATCGGCGACACGGTCGGCGAAGGGCAGGTGCGGGTCTCGGAAGGGAAGCGGATGGTCCGTCACGTGCGGGGCCCCTTGGAGAGGTGGGAGGTTTTCCGGTCTGCGGGCGTCGATATGTCCTTCGACGCGAGGAGAAGATCCTTCGAAGCGCTTCGATGCTCTGCGGCCAACCCCGTAGGTGTCAAGGGTCCCGGACCGTCGAACGGTCGCAGCGCGCTGACCTTGTACGGGGAAAGGGTGAGGAAACAGGTCGGAGGAATCTGGAAACGGACTCTTGTGCGACCGGTGTCCGTCACTTAACCTCGCTGCAACATCGAAGCGCTTCGACGAGGCAGCCCGTTGACCGCTTCAGCTCAGCCGGTGCAGTGCCACCGGCTCGGCCGGTAACGCCCCCTACCTCAGACACAGGGCCGAGCGGCAGTCGCCGCCGCGGGCCGTCCTGTTGCACCACGAAGGGTTGACCCCATGACGCCGAACTCTCCCTCCGCTCCCAGCCGGAGACGATTCCTCGCCTCCTCCGTGGTTGTCGCGGCAGCCGTGGGCGGCGGGCTGCCGCTCCTCACCGCCTGCGGCGGCGGTTCCGGCGGTTCGAAGAACGAGGGCACGACGACGGGCAAGAAGCTGAAGGACCTCCTTCCCGCCTATGTGCCGTCGAAGGCGGTCACCCCGGACATCCCCAGCAAGAACGGCTCCGCGGTCGGCTTCACCACCGCCGTTCCGGCCGCCGAACTGGCGGTGTCGGTGCCGGAGAAGCTGGGCAAGGGCAGCGAGCTGAGCATCATGGCTCCGCTCTGGGGCACCTCGCCGGGCGAGGGCAATCCGTACTGGACGGCGATGGACGAGGCCGTCGGCGTCAAGGTCAAGTGGCAGAACCAGGACGGCAACGTCTACGGCCAGAAGCTCGGCGCTGTGCTGGCGTCGAGCAGCATCCCGGACGCCGTCGTCGTCCCCGGCTGGGAACTGGGCGGCAAGATCCCGAGCGCCATCGCCAACAAGTTCGCCGACCTCGGCCCGTATCTCTCCGGCGACAAGGTGAAGTCCTACCCGAACCTGGCGGCCATCCCCACCGGTGCCTGGCAGCGCGGTGTCTTCGCGGAGAAGCTCAGGGGCCTGCCCATGCCGGCCGAGGCGACCCCCAACATCACCCCCTTCTACCGCGCCGACATCTTCGAGGAGAAGGGGTACGAGGTCCCGACGACCACGCAGGAGTTCTACGACCTCTGCAAGGAGATCAACGCCCCGAAGAGCAAGGTGTGGGCGTGCAGCGACATGACGTGGTCGGCGTTCGTCTTCTTCGGGGTGCTGCCGGAGAAGCCGTACTACTGGAAGCTCGTCGACGACAAGCTGGTCAACCGCTACGAGACCGACGAGTACCTGGAAGCGCTGGAGTGGTCGCGCTCGCTGTACTCGGCCGGCTTCGTGCACCCGGATGCCAAGGCCGAGACGGGTGACATGCGCACCACCTTCTCGTCCGGAAACGCCCTCATGTACAACGCGGACATCTCCGACTGGTACGCGGCCACGGCGATCCAGCGGCTGGACAAGCCGGACTTCCGGATGGGGGCGATGGACTTCTTCGCCCATGACGGCGGCGACCCCGTCATCTACGAGGCCGCCCCCTCCAACATCTGGTGCTTCGTCAACAAGAACGCCGACAAGAAGACCGTCGAGGACATCCTCGCCCTGGCGAACTACACCGCCGCTCCCTACGGCACCAAGGAGCAGCGGCTGAAGGCGTACGGCCTGGAGGGCACCCACCACACGCTCAAGGACGGTGTCCTCACCAAGACAGAGAAGGGCAACAACCAGGTCTTCGCCACCTACGAGTACATCGCCACCTCCGCCCCCTTCCGGGCCTACCCCGACCACCCGGACGTGGTGAAGGGCGTCATCGAGTGGCAGCAGCGTCAGGGCGCGCACCTGAAGAAGCCGCTCTTCCACGGCATGCAGATCCAGGAGCCGACCCGCTACACCGAGCTCAACGCGCAGTTCGAGGATCTGGAGAAGGACATCGTGCGCGGCCGCAAGAAGGTCGGCGACATGCAGCAGCAGGTCTCCGACTGGAGGACCAAGGGCGGCGACAAGCTGCGCGACTGGTACAAGAAGCTGCTCGACGAGACCGGTGAGTCGGCCTCCTGACATGGCACTGAGCACAGACGGCCGGCGCGCGCGGGAGTCACGGACGCCGCAGGCCACGACGCGGGCGGCGGCCGGTGAACGGCCCGTCGCCACGAAGATGCCGCTGCGGCACCGGCTGCGCCGGGACCGCACGCTGCTGTTGATGACCGTGCCGGCGATGGTGCTGCTGCTGGTCTTCGCGTACATCCCGCTCGCGGGCAACGTCGTCGCGTTCCAGGACTACGACCCGTACATCGCGGACAACGCCTTCCAGGCGATCACCCAGAGCCCATGGGTCGGGTTCGAGTGGTTCCAGCAGATGGTGCACGACCGGTTGTTCTGGTCGGCCCTGCGGAACACACTGGTGATCTTCCTGCTCCAGCTGACGCTGTTCTTCCCGGTGCCGATCCTGCTCGCGCTGTTCATCAACAGCTTCGTGCGGCCCCGGGTCCGTGCGGTGGCGCAGGCGATCCTGTATCTCCCGCACTTCTTCTCCTGGGTCCTGGTCGTCACCGTCTTCCAGCAGATGTTCGGCGGCGCGGGACTCATCGCGCAGACGCTGCGGGAGCACGGTCACGAGGGTTTCGACCTGATGACCGACCCCGGTCTGTTCAAGTTCCTGATCACGTTCGAGATGGTCTGGAAGGACGCCGGCTGGGGTGTGATCGTCTTCCTGGCCGCCCTGGCGGCGGTCAGCCCGGACCTCTACGAGGCGAGCGCCATGGACGGCGCGAACCGCTGGCGCCGGATCTGGCACATCACCCTGCCGGCCCTGCGCCCGGTCGTGGCGCTGCTGCTCGTGCTCCAGGTGGGCAACGCGCTGACCGTCGGCTTCGAGCAGATCCTGCTCCAGCGCACGGCGGTCGGCCCAGGGGCCTCCGAGGTGCTCGACACCTACGTCTGGAACGTCGGTATCACCAACGGCGGATTCAGCTACGCGGCGGCTGTCGGGATCGTCAAGGGAATCTTCGGTCTGCTGCTGGTCCTCGGGGCCAACAAGGTCGCCCATCTCATGGGTGAGCAGGGGGTGTACAAGAAGTGAGCAGCCTGCTCTCCGGCCTGACCGGCTTGGCCGGTGTGAAGCCCGGTACCCGCGGGCGCCTGCGTCCGGCGTGGGAGGAGGAGCCGTCGAGGACGGGGCTCGCCTCCAAGGGCGTGGTCATGGTCCTGATCTGCCTGGCCGTCCTCTTCCCGCTCTGGGTCGTGATCGTCACCAGCCTGTCCTCGGTGAGGACGATCACCGAGGCGGGCGGTCTCGTGGTGATCCCGCGCGGCATCACCTTCGTCGCCTACCAGGAGCTGCTCGGCGGCGGACAGGTCACCCGGGCCACCGTGATCAGCCTCTGTGTGACGGTGGTCGGGACGCTGTTCAGCATGACGGTCTCGGTCCTCTGCGCGTACGGCCTCTCGCGTACCGGCTCCGTGCTGCACCGGCCGCTGCTGGTGTTCATGCTCGCCACGATGTTCTTCGGCGCGGGGCTCATCCCCACCTATCTGGTGGTCCAGGGACTCGGTCTCACCGACTCCTATTTGGCGCTGATCCTGCCGAGCGCGCTGAACGTCTTCAACATCCTGGTGCTGCGTGCCTTCTTCATGAGTACGGCCCAGGAGCTCATCGAGAGTGCCCGGATCGACGGGGCCGGTGACTTCCGCATCCTGTGGCAGATCGTCATGCCGCTGTCGCGTGCCGTCATCGCCGTGATCACCCTGTTCTACGCGGTCGGTTACTGGAGCGCCTGGTTCAACGCCTCCATCTACATCAGCGACCCGGAGATGATGCCGCTGCAGAACGTGATGAACCAGCTGGTCCTCAAGCAGGAGCGGCCCACAGGCCTCGCCCAGGTCATCAACACCGGCCATCTGTCACCGCTCGCCATCCAGATGGCGGTCATGGTGCTGGCGCTGATCCCGGTCGCGTTCCTGTCGCCGTTCGTCCAGAAGCACTTCAAGGAAGGCATGCTCACCGGCGCGGTCAAGGGCTGACTCCCCCCGACGCCTGTGGCATCCCGTACGACATCAGGAACGAGAGGTCCATGCCCTCCCTGCACGACGCCACCCGTGGCCGCGTCCTCTTCGGAGGCGACTACAACCCCGAGCAGTGGCCCGAGGAGGTGTGGGCCGACGACGTCCGGCTGATGAGGGAAGCCGGGGTCAACTCCGTCACCGTCGGGGTGTTCTCCTGGGCGAGAATCGAACCACGCCCGGGAGCACGGGAGTTCGGGTGGCTGGACCGTCTCCTCGACCTGCTGGCCACGCACGGGATCGGGGTGGTGCTCGCCACGCCCACCTCGTCCCCGCCTCCGTGGATGGGAGCGCTCCACCCGGAGACCCTGCCGCGTGCCGAGAACGGCACGGTCGTCTCGTACGGCTCACGCCAGCACTTCTGCCCGAGCTCTCCGGTCTACCGCCGTTACGCCGCCGCGCTCACCGAGGACCTCGCGGCGCGCTACGCGGACCACCCGGCGCTCACCGTGTGGCACATCAACAACGAGTACTGCACACACTGCTGGTGCGACGAAACAGCCGCGCACTTCCGCCGCTGGCTCACCGCCCGCCATCACACCCTCGACGCGCTCAACGAGGCCTGGGGCACCGCCTTCTGGAGTCAGCGCTACGACACCTGGTCCGAGATCCTGCCGCCGCGCGCCGCCCAGTACATGCGCAATCCGGCGCAGATGCTGGACTTCAGGCGGTTCACCTCCGACGCGCTGATGGAGTGCTACGTCGCCGAGCGGGACATCGTCGCCCGGCACACCCCGCACATCCCGGTGACCACCAACTTCATGCCGCTGTGGGCCGGCCAGGACGGCTGGGCGTGGGCGGAGCAGGAGGACGTGGTCTCGGTGGACGTCTACCCGGACTCCACGGACCCGCGGGGCGCGCAGTACAACGCGATGCTCGCCGACATGACGCGCTCGCAGGCGGGCGGGCCATGGATGCTGATGGAGCAGGCGACGGGCGGCGTCAACTGGCGCCCCGTCAACCGCCCGAAGCCGGCCGGGCTGAACCGGCTCTGGTCGCTCCAGTCGGTGGCCAGGGGCGCCGACGCCGTCTGCTACTTCCAGTGGCGGCAGTCGAGGCAGGGCGCCGAGAAGTTCCATTCGGCGATGCTTCCGCACGCCGGCGAACAGGGGCGCACCTTCCGCGAGGTGAAGCGGATCGGCGCCGAACTCGCCCTGATCGGCGGTGAGGTGGCCGGGACACGGGTGACGGCCGATGTCGCGGTGCTGCACGACTGGGATTCCTGGTGGGCGAGCGCACAGGAGGGCCGGCTGTCCTCCCTGGTCGACTACACGGCGCTCGTGCAGTCCTGGCACGGGGCGCTCTGGGAGAACGGCACGGCGGTGGACTTCGCCCGTCCGGGTGCCGACCTGAGCGGCTACCGCCTGGTCGTCGTCCCGCAGCTCTATCTGCTGCGGGACGCGTCGATCGAAGGACTGCTCACCTACGTACGAAACGGTGGCACGCTGGTCTGCGGCTTCTTCACGGGCATCGCGGACGAGGACGACCGGGTCAGGCCCGGCGGCATGGACGCCAGGCTGCGCGAGCTGTTCGGCATCCGTACGGTGCACGAGTGGTGGCCGCTGGACACGGACCAGGTCGTGGAGTGCGAGGGCTTCCGCGGCACGCTGTGGTCGGAGGAGCTGGAGCCGGACGGCAGCGCGGACACGGTGTCCGCCTACCGGGGCGGTGAGCTGGACGGACTGCCTGCGGTGCTCCGCAAGGGCTCGGCCTGGTACGTCTCGACGCTGCCCGAACCCGAGGCGCTGCGCAGACTGCTCGGCACGGTGACGGCCGCTGCCGGCGTACAGCCGGTGCTGGACGGGCTGCCCGACGGGGTGGAGGCGGTGCGCCGGGGCGCGCTGCTGTTCCTGCTCCACCATGGGCGGTCCACGGTGACGGTGGAGCTGCCGGGCCGGTACACGGACCTGCTGACGGGCGCCGAGGCCGACAGACGTCTTGAGCTCGGCCGCTACGGGGTCGCTGTACTGAGAGACCTGCCGGCATGAGCGACGGGACATGGGAGCCGGCCCCCGCCGCCCGCTGGGAGGACGCGTTCCTCAGCGGCAACGGCAGCCATGGGGCGATGGTGTACGGCGACCCGGCGGACGACCGGGTGATCGTCAACCACCACACCCTGGTGCGGCCCAACGGCAGTGAGGAGCTGCGCCCGCCGGAGCTCGCCGACGGGCTCGGCCGTCTCCAGGACGCGCTTCTGGGCGGGGACACCAAGGCGGCCGAGGACTTCGGGGGTGGCAGGCCGCTGGTGTGGGTGCAGCCCTTCCACCCGGCGTTCATGACCAGGGTCCGCCGTGACCGTGGACTGCACGATGCGGTCGCCGGCTACCGCCGCGAGGTCGACTTCACCACGGGTGAGGTCCGTGCGTCGTACGAGGGCTGGCACAGCCGGGTGTTCGTGTCGCGGGCCGACGACGTGATCGTGCAGCACGTCACCGATCCCGGGCTCGGCGCCGAGGTCTGGCTCGACCCTCGGCTGCCGGGGGCTCCGGCACGGCTCGCGGTGGGCCGTTCAGCGGTGCTGACACCGGACGGCGCACGCCTCGCGCTGCGGGTGGGCTATCCGGGCAGCGGCCTGGCGTACACCGGGGTGACGGTGGCGCGGGTGGACGGCGGCACGGTGTCCCTGGCGGGCGAGGGCATCCGCGTCGAGGGGGCGCGCGCACTGACGCTGACGACCCGGGTCCACCGGGGGGCCGGGGTCCCGGCTGTCGGAGCGCTGTGGGCGGATCTGCCGGACGAGGGCTACGCGGCGCTGCTCGACCGGCACCTGCCCCCGCACCGGACGGCGTACGGCAGGGCGTCACTCACCCTGCGCGACACGGCCGGCGAGCGGGAACTGCCCGGCAGCGAACTGCTGCGCCGCCCGAAGAGCCCGGCACTGCTGGAGCGTCTCTTCGCCGCGGGCCGTTACCATCTGCTGTCCTCATCGGGGCTGTTGCCTCCCCGGCTGACCGGTCTGTGGACCGGTGACTGGGACACCGCGTGGTCCGGTGCCTTCACCACGAACGCCAATCTCAATCTGCAGATCGCCTCGGCCGCCCCGGCCGCCCTGCCGGAGGTCACTCAGGCCCATGCCACCCTGGTTCAGGGGCAGTTGGCTGACTGGCGTGACAACGCCCGGGCGCTCTTCGGGGCGCGGGGCGTCGTCGCGCCGTCCCACACGGACGGCGTCTCGGGTCACACCCGGCACTTCCAGCGCGCCTACCCGCTGCATCTGTGGACGGCCGGCGCCGACTGGCTGCTCCAGCCGCTCCTGGAGCACGCCGAGGTGACGTCGGGCGTCCCGGATCCGGCCCTGACCGCCGCCCTGGTCGAAGTGGCCCTGTTCTACGAGGACTTCCTGAGCCGGGAGGATCCGGACGGGAACGTCGCCGTGGTGCCCTCGTACTCCCCGGAGAACCGTCCCGCCAACGCGAGCTGGGTCACGGTCAACGCCACCATGGACATCGCCGCGGCCCGCCACGCCCTGACGACGGCAGCCGAGCACGCCCCGGGGCACCCATCGGCCGGCCTGTGGCGCTCGCTCGCCGGCCGGCTCCCCGCATACCTGGTGAACGAGGACGGGGCGCTCGCCGAGTGGGCCTGGCCAGGTCTGCGGGAGACGTACGACCACCGCCATCTGAGCCATCTCTACCCGGTGTGGCCGCTGGACGGGATCAATCCGTACGACACCCCGGAGCTGGCCGGGGCCGCACACCGCGCGCTGGAGCTGCGCGGCTCGGAGAACGACTCCGCGCACGGGTATCTGCACCATGCGCTGATCGCCGCCCGGCTGCGGGACCCGGCCCGGGTGTCGGGGGCGCTGGACGCGGTGCTGGGCGGCGACTTCTTCCACGACTCGCTGATGAGCTCCCACTATCCGGCCAGGAACGTCTACAACGCGGACGCGGCCCACACCCTGCCCGCTGCCGTGATCGAGTCGTTCGTCCAGTCGACGCCCGGCCGTCTTGTCCTGCTTCCTGCCGTCCCCGCCGCGTACCCGACCGGTGAACTCCTGGGCATACGCACGCGGTTCAGAGCTGGGCTGGACCTGCGGTGGTCGAAGGACGGCGCGAGCGCCGTGCTCCGTCCCACGCGTGACGCACGGGTCGATCTGCGGATGCCCGACGAGCTCACCCTCACCGAAACCTCCGCCGGAAACCCCACGGCTCCGCTGGAGCTGACGGCCGGCGTGGACCGCGTCCTCACCCTGGGGCCGCGGTAGCAGTCCTCCATCCCCACATGGAAGGAACACCCCATGGCACCATCCACCACCCTGACCAGACTGTTCCTGGCGCCGACCGCGGCGGTGGCCGCCCTGATCGGCTTCGCGGCGGCTCCCGCCCAGGCCGCGGTCTGGACCTCGTCGGAGCAGTGGGGCAACTACACCACCGACGACGGCTACATCCTCTACAACAACATATGGGGCTCCGGAGCGGGCACCCAGACCATCTGGGCCGACTCGTCCAGCAGTTGGGGCGTGACGGCCGACCACCCGGACACCGGTGGCATCAAGTCGTACCCGAACGCGAAGAAGATCGTCGACAAGCCGCTCTCCTCGCTGTCGTCGCTGACCAGCGACTACAACGTGACGGTCCCGTCGGCGGGCGCGTACAACACGTCCTACGACATCTGGGACACGGACTACGACTACGAGGTCATGCTCTGGGTCAACTACAACGGGGCGGTCGGCCCGCTCGGCACCTCCCAGGGGACCGTCAACCTCGGCGGCCACACCTGGGACGTCTACAAGGGCGACAACGGCGCCAACGAGGTCTTCTCGTTCCTGCGGACCTCGGACTCGTCGTCCGGCACCGTGGACATCCTGCCGATCCTGAAGTGGATCAACACGGAGGGCTGGTGGGGCGACGAGACCATCGGTGACGTCCAGTTCGGCTACGAGATCACCTCGTCGTCCGGCGGACTGGACTTCGTGACCAACGGGTTCGACGTCACGTCGAGCTGACGTGGACGGGCCGGGGGCGCGGGGCGCCCCCGGCCCGGTGTCAAGGCGCGGCCGAGCCCCCGGCCAGCCAGTGCGCGGTCCGCGTCCAGGTCCCGGGTGAGGACTTCTCCAGCAGCGCCGCGAACCGTTCGGGGCGGGCCAGCAGCCTGCGCTCACGCGGGTGCAGCTGCGCATGGGCGAGCAGCCACCCGGCCAGTGCGTGCGGGTCGAGCGGTCCTGGACCACGCAGCTGCTCGGTGTACGCCGCACGTGCCGCTGCCGGGTCCCCCGCGACCAGCAGTTCGTCGGCCGAGGGTGAGCCGCCGGGCCGGAACTTCCCGCGCTGGTAGAGGCGGGTGCGGTCGTCCTGCCAGTAGCCTCGGCCCGGCTCCGGCGCGACCAGGGGTGCGGCACCCGGTGCCGGGGCGGCTCCCGAGCGCAGCGCCTCGACGAGCGCGCTCCGGTCGTCGTCGTCGCAGCGCAGATTGCGCAGCCGCCACTCCACCCGGTGGCTGGCCGCCGCCGCCCGCGCCCTGGCCACGGCGGCGGGGTCCAGCGGCTCCCTCAGCCAGCCGTCGACGGTCGCCGACAGCCGGGTGACGAGCCGCAGGCCGGGCTCGGTGAACCGGGCACGGGTGGCCAGGGTGCGCAGGACCGTACGGGTCTGGAGCCGGCGCAGCGCGAAGAGGAACGACGCCCGCCCGTCCCGGTCGGCGGCCGGGTCCCCGATGCGCCCCCGCCAGAATCCGGTGACGCCCACGAAGGCGTACGCACCGTGGAGGAGGCCGGGCAGGTGCCGGGGATCGGCCCGCCACGGCGCGTAGTGGCACTCCGTGCGGTCGTCGTCGATGAGCGGGAAGAGGTGGAGCAGGGCGCCGAGTTTGCTGTGCTGGAACTCATGGACGAGGGTCTCGGCGAGGGCGAGGCCGTCCGGCGGCCGGGCGATCACCATGGAGCCGAAGGCGTCACCGGTGGACGCGCTGAGCCCCTCGGCGGGCACGGGTAGCTCCGCGTCGCCGTCCTCGGCGTGCCAGGGCACGATGCGGCTGATCTCCTCGGGCCGCAGCCCGCCGGGTCCGGTGCCGCCGCCACGGAGGATGGCCACGGCATCGCGGAACAGCCCCTGCCAGGAACGCAGTTCGTCGGGGCCGAGGCGGCGGGGCGCGATGGGCTCGTCCAGGTCGCGGTAGGGGTCGAGGTCATCGAGCTGGACGGTCGCCCCCGGGCCGGTCTCCAGCCGGTGCACCGGCAGCCAGTGCGCCGATTCCGGTTCGGTGAGCGGGCGTACGACGACGGTCTGCGGCCCGTCCCCGGGGCGGACGGTGAGCGTCCCTCCGGACACCGAAGCCCGCACGGCACGGAAGGCACCGCTGTCGGGGCCGGGCAGCCGGAGCATGCCCAGCGCGGGCAGGCTGACGGCCGTCCCCCGGGCGGGCAGGGTCAGTTCGGCGTCGGTGCCCGCGTGGACGGCGGCCGCGAGGGCAACCGCGGCGATCTGCCCGGCGTCGGCCCACAGGGGTGGCCCGGAGGCGGTTCCGTGCAGCCGCCGGAGCGTGTGTGCGAGCCAGCTGCCGACCTGGGGGGTCAGCAGCAGAGCGTCGACCGGCTCGGGAGCCCGGGTGGCGGCGGCCTCCAGGACGGGCCAGATCGCCTGGGCGTCGAGCGGGCCGAGGACGGCGGGGTCGGCGTCGAACCGGTCGAAGGCCTCGCGCAGGAGAAGAAGCCGACGCGTACGTTCGCCCTGGGCCAGGAACGCGACAGCCTGGGGCGAGCCGCCGCCTGCGGCGAGCTCGTCGAACAGCGGGCCCGGCATGCGGATCGGCGCGTACACATCACTCCCTGTCGTGGGCGGATTCATCCCGGACCTATTCGGCTCTCCCCGGCTCGCCGCCGCCCCCCATGGCGTTGGTGCGTGCGCGCCTCAGCTCCGCGAGGACCCGTGGGCCGGCGTGGGTCGCCGTGAGGCGGCGCAGATCCGCGACGCGCACGGCGGTCAGGTCGATGAGGTCGGACTCGAGGTGATCGGGTGTGCCGTCGGCGGGCCCCGGCTGGTACAAGACGCGCTCCCCCTTCGCGAGCGATGGCACAGGATGCCACCGTTTACTCCATCATGACGACTGAGACCCCTTCCCGAAACCCGTATGATCACGCCAGCCGATCACATTCCAGGCCGGGAGTCCTCGACGCAGTTCCGGACCGACTCCTCGAGTTCGGCGGAGCGTTCGGCGTCGTCGTCGAGAAGTTTCACGGCGCCGTACAGCGTCCACAGTCCGTCGGGCCGCTTTCTGAGGGTGCGTACGATCCCGATCACATCGGTGCGCGGCGTCTGGTGTCTCGGCATCCGGGCGACGGCGGCCGAGGGTAACTCGTTGATCAGGGTCTGCCGTTCGTCACGGTCGTTCATCAGCGGATACGCCATCAACGCGTCGATGAGCCGGACCAACGGCTGCCCGGCCGAAGGGGGTGGGGCCGACTGCCTGATGTCCGCGTGTCCCGGTCTCTCCAGACGGAAGTCGGGGAGCTGACCGGTGGGGTTGGCTGCCCCCAGTGCTTCCATCCGCGCCTTCACCGCCTCGAAGAGGGGCGCGGGGTCGGGCAGCAGTTCGTCGGGAAGCGCGCTCAGCACGATGTCCGAGAACACGCCGAGCCTGCGCTGCGGATCGTTGCCGGCCCGCTGCCCGCGCCCGGCCGCGAACATCAGGATCTGCTCGTGCGCGGCGACCCGCCGCCCCGAGGGGAGGATCTCCGTGGGCGGGGGCTGCGGGAAACCGTGCATCTCGTCGAACGTACGGCAGGCGTCGACCATCCACATCTGTACGCCCAGGCCAGGGGTCACATCGCTTCTGAGCCGGGCGAGTGCCGACTCGACGTGGATGTTGCGCCGGTCCCTCGAGGTCGCGTCGGCGGTGTAGAGCCGTGTGTTGTCGTCCGGGTCCAGCACACCGTGTCCGCCCCACCACACCCACAGCGCTTCGTTCCGGCGGTCGGGGATGTCCTCGATGAACGCGCGTCTCAGCGATTCGTGATCGGCCGGGCGGAAGGGGACGTCGGGAACGCTCCCGGGCAGGGGTGCGAGATGGAGCTGGATGTGGGTGTCCGGCACTCCGCGGGCCAGCAGCCAGTCGCGGAACCGCAGGGCGTCACGGGCGGGGCCCGGAAGATCCCAGCTGGTGCCGGCGGCGTACTGCTCGATACCGACGACCAGGGCGCGGACGCGGTCCGGTGGTACGGGTCGGCGGGTCATGGCAGGCGTTCCCCGATCGCCCGATAGACAGCGGGATCGGTCCAGTAGGCGCTGTGTGCCACGGGGAAGGGCTGCCGGCTGTCGGTGGCGATGTCCTGGGCGCGTCCCGGGAAGAGCGGCTCGGCTGCGTACCCCAGCAGGTCGCGGCGGTCGTGGAGATTCAGCCACGGCGGCACATGGGCGGGCAGCGGATCCGGGTGTTCGAGCGAGGGCAGCGCACCCGTCTCGTACAGGAAGGGCCCCTGCGAGCCCACGGTTACCAGGAGCTCGACCCCGGGCAGCGGCCCGGATATGAGCGTGTCGAGAGAGATGATGCCACCGAGGCTGTGGCCGAGCAGGACTACGGGGGGCTCCAGAGTGGCGACGAGGTCCCGCAGCCCCTGGCGCATGGCCTCACCCCGGGCGAGGTATTTGAGGATGTCGCCCGCGGCCGGATGCGCGGCGTCGGTGAGCGCGCGACGCCGCCGCACGGCGTAGCGGGAACCGATGCGTACGAGCGGCCTCCCGGCCATCCGGAGCAGCGGGCCCCGGCCGGTGCCGGCCGGTGGCGCGCCCAGCCGCTCGGCCAGGGCGGAGACGGCCGCGTCCCTGAGGTCGCCGACACTCTGCACGGGGCTGTCGGCCGCGAGGCCTGAGGCGATGACCGAGGCGGCCAGCGACCTGGCCAGCACCCACGCCAGGGTCTCCTGGTCCAGGGAAGCGGCGGCGGGACCGAGCAGAGGAGTGCGCGCCAGCTCGGCCGCGGCTTCGTCGAGGCCCGCCGGGAGAGGGCCGGCCCCGGGCTCGCCCTGTGCCGCGATCTCCCGCAGGACCGCCCTGGGCCGTTCGTCCGGGAACGCCGCTCCGGGAGGCGTCTCACGACCGGACGCTCCGGCGGCCGCCGTCACCAGCTCGGCCGACGGGTCGTCGTACAGCCGGGCCCACTCCGCCACCTCGTCCACCTGGTCGTCGAGGCCGCCGGTGTCCCGGCCGGTCCCGGCTCCTGGCGGGCCGGGGATGCTGGCACCGCCGGCCGCGAGCGTCGCCCCGTGGCGCTCGCCCCACCGGTAGGCGACCAGCTGCGCACCGGGATCCACGGCCGTCAGGCCCGATGTCACCCGCGTGAGCAGCGTGGTGAGGTGCGGCTCACGCACCCCCGTGCCATGAGTGAAGACCACCGTGGTCATGTGTCCGCCCCCGTCGGCTCGTTGCCGTGGGCCCGGCCGCCGTCTCGGAGAACGGCCGGCCGGGCCCACGGTCACTCGGACGCGCACAGCCTCACATCGGCAGCGGCGTGATGTCGCACTCGATCCGCTGGTGCAGCCTGGCCGCCGTGTGCCACGGGTGGCCTGCCCCCAGCGCTCGTGAAAGCCCTTCCACAGCCCGCGCGTTGAGGCGGTCGGCCTCCGCCGACTCGCCGAGGCCGCGCTGGTCAAGGGCGAGGTTGGCCGTGCACGCGAGGGTCAGCGGGTGATCGGCACCCGCGCTCTCGACCAGCTTGGGCAGCACATCGGCGTCCACCGCGCGGGCCTGGGCGAAGTCCAGGCGGGCGTAGTGGTCGTTGGCCCGGCACATCGCGGTGGTGAGCGTGTCGATGTGCATCGGTCCCAGGGAACCCTCCAGCGCGCGCAGCGCCTCGATGTCCAGCGCCTCCGCCCTGTCGACATCGCCCTGTGCCCTGAGCGTCGCCCCCAGGTTGGCCTTGGCGAACTGTGTGTAGGGGTGATGCTCACGGAGCACCTTGCGGTATCCGGCCAACGTCTGCTCCCCCAGCTCGCGGGAGCCTGCCAGGTCGCCGTTCAACCGGCGTTCGACCATGGCGTGGATCGCGGCGCCGAGAGCATCGGTGTTGTTCAGTCCGTAGCGGGTGGTGAACCGCTCCAGGATCTGTTCGGCGAGCGCCGATCCTCCCTCGACCACGCCTGCCCTACGCCTGCACACGGCGAGGGTGAGGGCGGCGCGGATGGTCGCCGCGTTGGTCTCACCGAAATGAGGGATGTAGGTGAGGTAGTTGGACTCCTGAAGGGAGCGTGCGCCCAGATAGTCACCCCCGTCGCGGATGTCCATGGCAAGCGCGTTCACTGTGTTGAGCGTCAGGCCGTTCTCCGGGCCGTAGAGGAGCTCCCGCTGTCGCGCGGTCTCCTCGTCGAGCTCCCGCGCCGTCGCGAACCGGCCGTTCAGCCGCAGGGACACGCCGTAGTCGTGTGCCGCGCTCAGCGTCGTGGGGTCCTCGGGACCGAACAGGTCACTGGCCCGGGTGAACGCCTCCTCCCCGAGGGCCAGCGCCTTCTGGAACTCCCCCCGGTGGCGCAGCGCACCGGCCATCTGCCGCATGGAGTCGATGAGTTCCTCGTCCGGGATGTCCGCGCCACGCGAGATCGCCAGCGCCCGCTCGTTGTGCACGACACCCTCGTCGGAGCGTCCGAGCAGCCGCAGGTAGAAGCCGTGGAGCTTGGCGATCCGGATGACGTGCAGGTCCTCGTCACCTGACTGGGCACGCCAGGCGGACCAGGCCAGTTGGGCCTGGGAGGCACCCGACTCGTGCGCACCCCAGTAGTAGAGGAAGAACACCATGTCGTAGACGAGGTCACGGACCCAGCCGTCGGAGCTCTCCACCGCTCCTGACGCGATCACATGCGGGAGGATCGCCTGGTACGCGGGCCATTGGTCCGGCGAGGCGGGTGCGCCGGGCTTGGCCGTCGTGAGCAGCAGATGGGCCGCCCGCGTCATCCTGTTCCGCTCGTCGACGTCCATCCTGGCCACGATCACGTTCTGCATCAGCCGGTGCATCTGGAGCGTGGACGTCTTGTGGTCCAGTCTCACCAGCGACAGCTTGCTGAGGTCCCGGGTGGCGCGGGCGAGCAGGAGCGGGTCGCGCAGGACCGGGTCGAGCTCGGGCGTGATCTGGACGTTGCGTCCGCCCCTGAAGAGGTTGAGGGGGATGGGCTCCGGCGCCATGCAGGCGCAGATCTCCAGGAGTTGGCGTGCCGCCGGGCTGTCCTGCGAGAGCCTCCCCAGCGAGATGTCCCAGACAGCGGCGACCGGCACGGGGTAGTCGGGAGACGGGTCGAGCTCCAGGATCTCCGGCCGGCGTTCCTCCAGCAGACCGAGGTACTCGTCGACCGGCATCCCGGTGGCGGCGTGCCAGGCGCCCGCCTGTTCGACCGCGAGGGGCAGGTCGCCCAGCGCCGCGGCCATGCGGTCGGCGTCCTGCGAACTGAGGCCCCGGGCCCGCCGCTGGAGAAGGGCGATGCTCTCGTCCCGTTCGAAGACATCGACGCTGAGCGGCGTCGCGACGCGTTCCCACTCGCGGTTGCGGGAGGTGACGAGGATCTTCCCGGGTCCGCCGTTGGGGAAGTAGGACCGGACGGCCTCGATGTCCTCGGCGTTGTCGAAGACCAGCAGCCAGTTGTCGAACGGCTTGCCCGTGCGGAGTGCCTCGCGCACGGCGGGCACCGCGGCGTTGGCCTGCGGTCCCACCTCGAGGCCGAGGCTGCGGGCGAGGTCGGCGAGAGCACCCAGGATCAGGTTCTCCTGCTCCGAGGGGATCCACCAGATCACATTGAACTCACCGCTGTGGCGATACACGTACTCCACCGCGATCTGCGACTTCCCCACACCGCCCATGCCGTGGAGCGCGTGCGGGAGGACGGCTGTGGTCTCGTCCTGGCGCAGCTGCCGGTCCACAGCCTCCAGCAGATTCTCCCGCCCCGTGAAGTTCGGGTTCTTCGGCGGCACGTTGCCCATGATCTTCGGCTGGCCCGTGCGGACGAACCGTAGCTCAGGTGCTGTGGCGTGCGTGCGCTCGTCGACCCGGTCCTGCTCGGTCTCTACGGGTGGTGTCGTCGGCGACACAGATCCTCCAGGTGGAACCGTCGAATGCGACGGGGAAGCGGGGTCGTTCTCAATCACATCAAATGCCTCTTTATCATCTATTTCCACCCCCGTCGACGCTCCCGCGCCGCGCGGCAGCTCGCCTTTCAGACGCGCGGCACGACGCCGGTACGGCAGGCCGCCCAGCGCCTTGAGCACGGCGACTTCGATGCGCAACCACGCCGGCCCGCCCTCGCCGTCCGGGAGCGCCGCGTGCGCCGGGTCGCGCAGTGCGGCACGCAGTCGCAGGCCCTGCCCCTGGCTGGCGCGCGACTCGGCCAGGAGGCCCACGGCGCGGGCGAGTTGGGTGCGGCTACCGGTGGCCAGCAGCGCTTCGCGGATGCCTTCGGCGAAGTCGGGGCCGTTCTCGCCGTCCCGCTCCCAGTCGATGAGCCCGCCCATCATCACCTCGGCCAGGTGCTCGGGGCGTGCCTCGGGGAAGGCGCGCGCCCGCAACTCCTCGATGACATCGAAGCGCAGGGGTGCCACCGCCAGCAGGACGGCGAGGTGCCGTGCGAGCGGACTGGCCAGGGCGACGAATCTGCGCACGGCGTCCGCGGCCGCGCGGGGGCCGTCGGTCCTGGGCGCGCGCAGCCCGGCCGCGGCCACTCCCTTGGCCATCGCCCCGGCCAGAACCACGGGCAGCGTCCGTCGCACGCCACGTTCGCCGGTGACCAGATCCGCCCAGGCGCGGAACGAACCGGGGCGCAGACTGAGGACCGGCACGGGCACGGCCCCGTCTCCCGTGTCGGGCAGAAGGTGAGCGTGTTCCGGAACTCCGTGCGGTGGGTGGCAGCGGAAGTTCCGGTTGAGCGCGGCGAAGCCGGCGGCGTCCAGACGGGCCCGGAACGGGTAGACGGAGGACCGGTGGCGCAGATACGGCGGCAACAGATGGACGAGCGCCGTGGGTCCGGCGGCGGAGAGCCGTTCCAGCAGGTCATCGGCGCCGCCCTCGGCCCATCCCGATGCCAGCCCGTCGGTCACGACGAGGAAGAGCCTTCTCCCCCTGCCGTCCAGGAGTTCGGCGGGGTCGGCCCGCCGGTTGCCGGGCCAGCGCAGTTCGGGCGGGGCGGAACCGGGCAAGGAGACCCCGACCGTACGGACGTCCCGGAAGGCTCCGCTGCGCACCGCTTCATCGGACAGTTGACGTAAGGAGCTGTCCCACACGGGCATGGTGGGTGCCCTGTCCACGAGCAGCATCAGGTCGAGCGCGCGTTCCTGGACCGGTTCGAGATAGGGGATCCACAGTCCGTCGATGACCCCGTTCTCCGCGGTACGCGCCTCGTCCAGCGAGCTCCCGTGCCGCGACGGGACACGTCGGCCCAGGCCACGCAGGGCTTTGGCCAGGGGCAGCGGTAACAGGCGCCTCGCGGGACGCACATCGTCGGGCAGGACGGCACCGGGCCCGCCGGCCCGGGAACGGGTGCCGTCGAGAAGCTCCACTTCCTGGGGCTCCACACCTGGCCGGCTCCCGGAGGGCACGGTGTCCTGCTCGCCCTGCGGGGAGAAGGGAGCCGCGACCTCGGTGAGCGCACTGTCCACGTCGCCCGGTGAAGGCGCGGGGTCCGGGTCGCTCTCCCCGTCCGCGCCAATACCTGCCCGGCGCCACGCCGCAGCCAGCCAGACCGCGTCGGCCAGATCCTGCCAGCTCGCCTCGCCGTCCGTTTCCTGGAGCGCGCCCTCGCTCGGCGCGGGCGGCGTGTCCGGGGCGCGTTCCCGTGGCGAGCCGTTCATCAGCGGCCCTTCGAGAGGTCGCGGAGGAGCATCTCGATGAGCTTACGCCCGTCGGTGTCGTCGCGGAATCCGTGCGCCGTGGTGAGCTGTACGGCGTTCAGCAGCTGATCGACGGACTGGGTGCCCCCACCGTCCAGTCGTCTGACGAAGTCGTCCACCAGATCCTCGATGCCTTCGGGGCGCCGGCCCAGATGGCTGGTGACGATCGAAACGAGGTGTTCGCGGCTGGGCGGACGCATCTCCAGCGGCAGGCAACGGCGCCGGAAGGCCGCAGGGAATTCGCGCTCCCCGTTGCTCGTGATCACCACGACGGGGAACTCCGCGCACTCGACCCGGCCTGCCTCGATGACGGCCCTGGCCTTGGGGTCGTCGGTGAAGACGGACACATCGGCCACATCGGCGCGCACCAGCTCCGGGATCTCGTAGCTGCCGTTCTCCAGAACGTGAAGCAGATCGTTGGGCAGGTCGATGTCGCTCTTGTCCAGCTCGTCGACGAGCAGGACCCGGGGGCGCTCGTACGCGAGCAGTGCCGTCCCCAGCGGGCCGAGCGTCACGAAGTCCCCCAGGTCGGGAGCGCTTCCCGGGCTGCCGTCCGGTCTGCCCCCGGCACGCCAGGCCGCGATGGCCTGGGCCCGCCCGATGGCGTCGTACTCGTAGAGACCGCCCCGCAGCGTGGTGCGGCTGACGATGCTCCACGGCAACACCCGGCCGAGCCCCAGCTCCTGGGCGATCAGATACGCCAGCGTGGACTTGCCGACCCCGGGCGGGCCCGTGATCAGCAGCGGACGGCGCAGCAGGAGTGCGGCGTTGACCGCGTTGATCTCCTCCTCGCGTAACTGCGGGCCTTCCTGCACCGTGCCGAGCCGCCGGAGCGCCGACTGCGCGTCGTCGGGAGCCTGCGGCTGGATCGGGCTCCCGGAGAACACCCGCCAGGGCGGGGGCTGCGGCAGCTCGGGCGGGTCGCCCGCGGGGGGTTGTCCCGTTGCGTGGAACACCCTCCAGGAGGGGGGCATGACGGACTGCGCTGCCGAGGCCTGCTCGGTCATGCTGTCAACTCCTCGCAGTCGATCAGGCGGTTGGGATCATCCCACAATAGGGCCAAATGCTTCCCGAGGGACCAATTGTCACTGTCCATCCCCTCGGCCTTCCTGCGCAGCTCACTCACCTTTGAAGGGATTTGCGCGGGGTGGTGGGCGAGCAGGAGCGTCAGCACCTCGCCCGACAGGTCAGGGCTTCCCGTTCTACGGTCCCAGGCCGCGAGGCCCACCCCCTGAGCGATCGCTGTGACGAGTGCTTCCAGACCCTGACCGGGCAGAGCGGGAACATCGAGAATGACGGCGGTCAGGCCCGGGTTCGCTATCAGCTTGGCACGCCAGCGGTCGAGCCGCTCACCCTCCTCACCGTGCCAGCGGTACGACTCGGCCACACCGGCGTTCCTCAGTTGTGTCCAGCGTTCCCGCCACAGAGGCAGATATCCGTCCCTCTGCGCCGCCCTCATGCGTTCGAGGGACCGCAGATGTACGTGGTAGTGGAGACTGATCGGCAGTGGGTCACCGCTCCATGTGCCCATCTCCAGGCGCGCCATGTCATGGTTGAGCAGCGTGAACGGCAGCACGAACTCGACCTGTACGGCGGGTTCGCCGGTCTTCACGGGCAGGCCCGCCCAGTGCTCCTTGCCGCGCCCGATGGCATGCTCCACCTCACCGGCCAACTGGTCGAGGGTGGTGGGGCGCACCTCACCGGCCACCGGCTCCCAGTAACCTGGCGCGGGATTGACCCAGTGACGTACGTAGATATCGGCCGAACTGTCGTCCGCGGGCTCCACCATCACAACGAGGCAACGTGCCACTTCGGGGTCAGCCTTGGGTAGAGCCACGATCGCGCGCCGGCGTTCGTCCAGAGCGCGCACCGCCTCCACACCGACCTCATCGGCCCATGCGTCCGACCACGCCCTGAGCGCATCGGCCAGCGCCGGCCTCTCCAGGAACGCGATGATCTCGACCAGCACGAGCGCGGGGGGCAGACCGTCGGCCTGCGCATTGACCCCGCACAGGTCGTCGAACCGCTGGGCGGGACTCCGGCCGTACGGTACGTCGACGCCGAGTTCGTGGTTCAGAAGAGCGTGCAGTCGTCCGTCGTCGACACG
The DNA here is from genome assembly GCF_045162755.1 of Streptomyces sp. NBC_01012. Classification (NCBI taxonomy): domain Bacteria; kingdom Bacillati; phylum Actinomycetota; class Actinomycetes; order Kitasatosporales; family Streptomycetaceae; genus Streptomyces; species Streptomyces sp. NBC_01012. The sequence continues at coordinate 827,402 of NZ_CP108688.1, forward strand.
CCCCACGTCGGCGAACAGGCGATGGATGTCCCGCACCGCACGGTCGCCGAACTCGGGAGAGGCACCGGCGACCGTCTCGTGGGACTGAGCGGCCTCCGCGATCCGCGGCACCTCGTCCGCGCACTCACGGCCCGCGATGGCGTGCACGGCGGAGATCAGGGCGTCCACGCCCTTTTCGTACTTCAGGAGATCCCGGAGGAAGGACAGCATGTCGGCGCGCGGATTCTGGCGCCGATAGGTGATCTCCACTTTCAGGAACTCCGCGGCGAAGCCGATGAACTGCGCACACTGGTCGCGATCCGTCACGAAGTCCTGCACGGAAAGGAAGTCGACCAGCGCTCCGATGAGCCGCGCTCTGGTCTCCCCCGACTCATCCGCACCGGACAGCCCGTGCACCATCACCGACCACCCCCGTCGAGTCGGTACCACCTGCATGACCGATCGCGAAGTTATCATGTCGGATCATGCGCAACCAGTGGCTCCACAGGGCCTGTTGACGGCTCGTGACACTTCGTCAGCCGGCCACGGGCCCGGTGCTCGCACGGACCGTCAGAACCGGCTCCAGCAGCTCCACCTCGTCCGTGCCCCGGCCCCCGAGCTTCGCGACCACCTGTTCCACCGACCTGCGCCCCATCTCCTGCGCCGGGATGGCCACCGACGTGAGCCGCACCGACGCCTGGGTGGCCACCTGTTCGGGGCAGATGGCCACCACGGACACGTCCTCCGGCACGGCGCGCCCCTGCTGCTGGAGGAGGTTGAGCAGCGGCTCGACGGCAGCCTCGTTCTGGACGATGAAGCCGGTCGTCCCCGGCCGTTCGTCGAAGATCCGGGCCAGGGTGCCGGCCATCGCCGCGTACCCGCCCTCACAGGGGCGGTGCAGGATACGCATCCCGGTCTTCTGCGCCTTGGCCCGTATCCCGTCCACGGTGCGTTCGGCGAAGCCGGTGTGCCGCTCATAGACGGCGGGTGCCTCGCCGATCACCGCCACCTCGCGGTGGCCGAGGCCGGCGAGATGGTCCACACAGAGCGCGCCGGTGGCCTCGAAGTCGAGGTCCACACAGGTCAGTCCTGAGGTGTCGGCGGGCAGGCCGATGAGGACGGCGGTCCGGCCCGCGTCGCGGAGCAGCGGCAGCCGTTCGTCGTGCAGCTCGACGTCCATGAGGATCATCGCGTCCGCCAGCGAACTGCCCGCGATCCGCCGGACGGCCGCCGGGCCCTCCTCGCCGGTGAGCAGCAGGACGTCGTAGCCGTGCGTACGGGCGCTCGTGGCCACGGCTATGGCGATCTCCATCATCACCGGCACGTACATGTCCGTCCGCAGCGGCACCATCAGCGCCATGATGTTGGACCTGCTGCTGGCGAGGGCGCGCGCACCGGCGTTGGGGTGATAGCCGAGCTGCTGGATACTGTGTTCCACCCGCTCCCGGGTGGAGGCCGAGATCGAGCGCTTGCCGCTGAGGACGTAGGACACCGTGCTCGCGGAGACTCCGGCGTGCTGGGCGACCTCGGCAAGCGTGACCATTCGGCTTCTCCCCTACAGATGACGACCGGAGGGGAGAGCGAGTGAAGCGCTTCGACAGCGCCGGGCTGCGCTCTCCTTCGCGCTCCGACATGCACAGACACAGGGGAGCCTAGACTCGCTCACAGGGACTGTCCAGAGCGGAGTCGAAGCGCTTCGACCGAGCTCGGCCCCCGGACTCAGGACGCCGTGGGGGTCCATCCTGCCAGCCAGTCGGCGGTTTCCTGTTCCGCGGCCTCGGAGTCGCTGAGCTGCGGCCGGTCGCTGCTCGCCGAACCGGATCCCGGTCCGGTGTTCCGGTATTCGGCGAAGCGGTCGTCCTTCCAGGAGAACCCGCTCATGTCGGTCCACGGCTCGGGCCTGATGGCGGAGCTGAGTGCCGTGTCGCGGAAGGTGGCCATCGGGTCGAGGGCGGCGTCCCCGCCCGCGTGCCACGGGCGGCCGAGGTGGAAGGAGGACGCCGAGACATCGCCCTCCACGGTCGACCCGGTGATCAGGAAGCCCTTTCGGTCGGCGGCGGTGCTGGGCGCCGCGATGTATCCGGCTGAACTGCCGTCCCACCGCTTCTTCAGCGTGATGACCGAGGTGTCGATCACGGCGGTGGCCCGTCCGAAGATGAAGTCGACATTGCCGACGACATCGGAGTCCTTCATGTAGACGCGGCCGAGTGTCTCCTTGGAGGCGGTGTCGAGGAGCAGCGTGTCCTGGTCGCCCGTGACGGTCACGGAGTCGAGGAAGACCTGGTCCGCCGCGGTACGCAGGGCCACCGCCTGGCGGTCGTTCATGTCCTGGTGGGCTGCCTCGTCGAAGTCGTTGGAGATCGTGAGGTTGCGGGCCTGGAATCCGTCGGCTTCGGCCGCCACGGTGGCACTGCCGCTGGTCCCGTAGGGGCCGGAGCCGTCGGGCTTCTGGGTGCCGGATGCGTTGTCGAAGACGATGACGGTGTCGGCACGGCTGGAGCCGCCGCCCTGGAGGGTGACGTTCTGCTTGGTGGAGGGGATCTTGACCAGTTCGCGGTAGGTGCCCGCCTTGATGGACACGATCACCCGCTCGGTGTTGCCCGCGGGGATCGCGTCGACCGCCGCCTGCACGGTGGTGTACTGCCCGCTGCCGTCCTGGGCGACGGTGAGGGTGGATGCCGCTTCGGCACCGGACGCCTGCCCGAGGGTCCAGACCGAGGCGGCCGCCAGGAGCGCGGCGGCTCCTGCCGTGGTCGCCCGGCGGGGCCCGGGGTGGAGAGCGGTGCGTCGTCGTCGACTGGCTGCCATGGCCTGATCCATTCGTCGGGAAGAGGTGGGGTTCCGCGCAGCAGTCGCCGCAGCCGCCCCAAAGGTTGCCGGTTCCCGGCAAGACGTTCGCCCGCCCCCGCCCCCCGCCGGCAGGGTCAGTAGGCGACGGGCCAGCCGCTGCTCCAGTTCAGCAGGTTGACGCCTAGCTTCGGGGTGCCGTTGTCCTCACCGTCGTAGTAGTGGTAGACGAGCAGGTCGCCGTCGGAGTCCGCCAGGACCGACTGCCCGCCGGGTCCGATGTAGCGCCCGTGCGACTCCAGGACGGGCGTACCGCCGTTGTCGAGCATGCTGACGCCGTCGCGGTCCGTGTAGGGCCCGGTGACCTCCGTCGCCCGGCCCACCTTGATCTTGTACGTCGAGCCGGTGCCGGCGCAGCAGGTGTCGTACGAGGCGAAGAGGTAGTAGGAGCCGTCACGCTTCACGAGGGAGGGCGCCTCGATCGCCTTGGTTCCGGTGGGGCGGGAGGCGAGCGAGCGGCGTGCGGTGTCCCCGGCGTACTGCTTGCCCGTCGTGGGGTCGATCCGGATCATCTTGATGCCGGTCCACCAGGATCCGAAGGTCAGCCACCACGTGCCGTCGTCGTCCACGAACAGGTTGGGGTCGATGGCGTTGTAGTCGCTGGAGGCGTCCGAGGTGTAGACGATCCCGTAGTCGCTCCAGCTGCCGGCCTGACCTGTCGTGGAGGCCGCGAGGCCGATGGCCGAGGTGTTGGAGCCGAAGGACGAGACGGCGTAGTACATCAGGTACTTCCCGCCCTGGTACGAGATGTCCGGGGCCCAGGGGTCGGACTCCGGGGAGTACTCCGTCCACCAGGCCGGCTCGGTGGTGAAGGCGTTCCCCGAGCGGCCGAAGGCGGTGCGGTCGGTGGAGGTACGCAACTGGAGGCCCTCACCGGTCGAGTAGAGCAGGTACTCGCCGGACGAGCCCCGGATCATGCTGGGGTCGTGGACGACGATGTCGCCGCTGACGACGCCCGGGTTGGGGTAGGCGGAGGCACTGCCCGGCACGAGGGCCATCAGGAGTGCGGCGGGGAGCACGGCGAGGGTTCGCATCGGAGTACGGCGCATGGGGGGGGCTCCTTGGGGTCGGGGGCGGCGGGGGCGTCGGGGACGTCGGCGACGGAGACGCACCCCTCAGTCGCCACCGGCACCGCATCGGTTGCCGTACGCGCGCGGCCCGGACCCCCGATTCCACATGCCCCCTGTGCGCCCTGCCTCCCCCCTCCTCCTCAACCGTGGAGCAGGACGGGGAAGGCCTCCATGTCGTTCTGCGTCATGACCGGCAGCTTGCGGATCTCGTCGTCGGCGATGGCGAGCCTCAGATCCGGGAAACGCCCGAACAGCGCGGGCAGCGCGATGCCTGCCTCGACGCGGGAGAGCGCGGCGCCGGGGCAGATGTGGGGCCCGTGTCCGAAGGTCATGTGCCGGATGGGAGTCGGCCGGGTGATGTCGAAGGAGGCGGCGGCGTCCCCGTGCTGGGCGGCGTCATGACCGATGGCCCGGTAGGAGATCACCACACCCTCTCCCTTGGCTATGACCTGGTCGCCGACCTTGATGTCCTCGGTGGCGAACCGCATCAGCAGATGGGTGGTGGGTGTGTCCCAGCGCAGTGTCTCCTCGACCACCGTCTCCCAGGGGATCTCACCGTCCAGCACCTTGCGCAGCTGGTCCGGGTGGGCGAGAAGGGCGCGTACGGCGTTGAGGACGAGCCCGATCGTGGTCTCGTGCCCCGCGGCCACCATCGCCTTCAGGTTGCCGACGACCTCCTCCTCGGTGAGCGGCTTCCCGCCCTCCTCGGCGAGGATCAGCGCGCTGGTGAGGTCGTCCGTGGGGTGTACGGTCTTCTCCCGCACCAGTTCGGCGTAGAAGACGTCGAGCTCGGCCAGTAGCGCAAGCCGGTCCTCCTGCGGGGTGAGCATGGAGAAGAACGCCTTGTACTGCCGGGTCAGCATGGGGTGCAGCGCCTCGTCCACCCCCATCAGCAGCCCGACGACCTTCATCGGGAGCGGCTGCGCGAACACCGCCTTGAGGTCGACGACCCCGTCCTCACCCTGTTCGGCGAGCGCGTCCAGCAGTTCCTCGGTGAACTTCTCGATGGCCGGGCGGATCGCCTCCAGCCTGCGGGGGGTGAGGGCCTGGGAGGTCTTCGTCCGCAGCCGGCGGTGCTCATCCCCGTCCACGGTGAACATGGAGCGTCCCGCGTCGATCATGCCGATCAGCGGCCAGTCGTGGGTGACCTCACCGCTCTGCCAGAGACCCCAGGCGTCCAGGTCCTTCACCAGGCGTGGGTCGACGAGGAGTTGGCGCGCCTCCGCGTGCCGGGTGACGGTCCACGCCGGGACACCGAGCAGCTCGATGCGCGCGAGCGGCACGGATGCCCGCAACTCTTCCGTCTCACCGTCGAGATCCTGGACCATCGGGTCGATCACCACGGTCGCGTACGGGCAGTTCACAACAGGTCTCCAGTCGTGTGTGCGGGAGAGAACTGGACGGGAAGCGCGTTCATGCCGCGCAGGAAGGCGGACGGCCGCCTGACGAGATCCTGGGCGGGTACGGCGAGTTCGAGGTCGGGGAGCCGGTCGAGGATGACCTCGATCGCTGTACGGGCAATGATCTCCGCTATCTCCTGGGCCGGGAAGGGGCAGCGGTACTCCCCATGACTGAACGCCAGATGTGCACCGTTGCCCGCCTGTTGACCAACACCGCAGGAGATCGCCTCCTGGCGGATCAGCGGGTCGGTGTTGGCCGCGCCCAGGCCGAGCAGGAGCATGTCCCCGGCGCGAATGGTCCGGCCGCCGAGCCGGGTGTCACGGACCGCCCAGCGGCCGGCCAGGATCTGCGTCGGCGCCTCCTCCCAGAGGACCTCGTTCATCGCGTCGCCGACACTGCGCCGCCCGCCGGAGAGCGAGTCGGCGAACTCGGCGACCAGGTCGGCGGCGCGGATGAGGAGGGGGTCGTCATCGTACGGACTCCTGGGAGACGGCCTCGCTGCGTTGCGGCCATACGATCAACGCGGCACCACTATAGGGAGGTTGTGTGAAGCTTTGGGGGGGGTGATCACGGCACGGACCGCCCGCCCCAGGACCGTCCCAGGGCCGTCCCGGGGCCGTTAAGGCTGCCAGGAGCGGGAAGCAGCGGTGCATGCCCCGCTGCCGGTTTCCGTCCTTGCAGGCCGCGTACGGCACGGAGGAGGCTGAGGGCACGGAACGCACGAGCACGACACACCGGAGGGAGGGCCGCAGGGTGCGCCATGTCCCGTTTTTCCGCTGGGTGTTGACGATCGGAGTGATCCTGCTCGGCTGCTCGGCCGGCGTGCACATGACCCTGCCGGACTACCCGAAGCTCCGCCAGGTGGATCTGACGGTGCTCGACGAGGCGTCTGACGGCCGGTGCACGGTCCGGTGGACGGACCCCTTCGATCACCGCGAACACGAGGGCCCCTACCGCTGCGACACCGAACGGGACCCCGGGCTCCGGGACTCCGGCTACGTGATCGCGGAAGGCTCCGACCAGGGAGAGCTCTACTCGCTGGAGGGGTTCAACGGCACTGCGGAGGGCCGGATCAAGGCCTCCGACACACTGGCGGTCGTCGGCCTGCTGCTGTCGTCCGTCGGCCTCGTCGGCGGAAACATCCGCGGCATGGCCCGGCTGGGCGGTGTGCGCCCCAGGACCGTACGTCGGGCTGAGCGGCTGGGCCGGGCGGCGGCGCTGGTCGCCCAGGACCACGCCCGGGCGGTGGAGGCCGTACGGGAGGCGTGGGCCCCGTTGCAGCGGGAGCGGGTGGCGGAGAAGCTGCGCACCCTGCCGGTCGCACGGCTGCGCGGACGGATCGGCGGACGCCCGCGCGCCAGGGAGCTGGAGCGGGCCGGGATCCGCAGCGTGCAGGAGGTGCTCGAATCGGGGACCTGGGAGCTGGGCCAACTCCCGGGCGTGGGACGGGAGACGGCCGAGAAGGCGGTTGCCGCAGCGCGCGGGATCGCCGAGTCCGCGCACGGTTGTGTGACGGTCCGGCTCGACGCGAGCCGGCCCAGCCCCGCAACCACGGCGCTCGTCGCCGCCTTGCACGTACTGGTGGCGGCGGGGCCCGGGGCGCAGAAGGCCGCACAGACGGGGCGGGCGCTCGATGCACGGCTTGAGCCCCTGCTGGACGACGCCGAAGCGGCCTCCGGCTACAGGAGGATGCTGACCGCCGGACCCGAGCGCCGCAGGCGCGCCCGGACCGCTGTCACCGAGCTGCTCCTCGTGCTGAAATGGGCCGAACAGGGCGGCCTGGAACAGCGCTTCGGCCAGGTCTCGGTGGACCTGCTGCGCGGGACGGACAGCGGACCGGCCGGGCTGGACGCCTGGGTGGACTACGAGGCACGCCCCGCGGAGTACCACCGCCTGCTGACGGAGATCACGGGCACAGAGCCGGCTGCCCCTCCCCGTCCACGACGGCCCGCCGTCCTACGACGTCGCTCCCCCGCCCGCGAGCTAGGGTCTGTCTGACCATTCCCGTCGTCGCCCTTCGGGCAACGACGGGAGTTTGACGACACGCCTAGGCGGACGGCTCCATGAGGAACGCACGTGCCGCCGCCGCCCCGGCCTCCGGGTCCCACCCGGGACTGCTGGGACTGCTGGGGCTGCCGGAACCGTGGGGAGCGGCCGCGGCCACCAGAGCGGCGTCGACCGCCCCATCCGCGGCGATCAGCGCATCGACCGCCCCGGGATCGACCTCGCGCTCGGCGCCATCCGCTGCACGCCGCCCGCCGCCGCCCGACCCCTGCCGGACGGCGGACCGGACCGCGGCCTGAACGGCGGCCTGGACTGTGGCGTGAATCCTCTCCCGAGTGCGGTCGGCGCTGAGCGCGGGAAGCCCCACGCTTCCGAACCCGTCCTCGAGGTCGTACTCCGCGCGATACCAGCCGCTGCCGTCGAATCCGTACACGAACCCGAGGAACAGCTGCTGCTCACTGTCCCTGACCCGGCGTACGGCCGGCTCCCACCACTCGGGCGCGCCGGCCAGCAGGTCCGTCTCCTCCTCCTCGAAGAAGTCGGACGCCTCCGCGTAGAAGGTCCGCGAGTCATGGCGGTCCTGACCGAGCAACACCGCACGCCCGCCCTCGATGCGGTGCAGATCGGCCCAGCTGCCGTCACCGTCGTCGTAGTGCCACAGCGGCCCGTCCGCCTTGCAGTCGTCGCCACGCCCCACCGCCGCCTCGACGGCGGCGAGGGCGGCCCATCGGCCACGGAGTGACATCGGATCGGGAAGATCGAGCGGGATCAGCGCCATGACGGGCTCCTTCGCGCATCGAGACAGCTCAGCTGATCACCGTACCGCCCCCGGGCGCGGAGGCCGGTAGGCACTTTCCGCTCAACCAGGATTTCAGTTCCTTCGTCCAGGTGGTGACCATCGGCTGGGAGGAGCCCGGGGAAGCGAACTGATCCAGCTTCTCCTGCCATGTGTCGTAGTGGCCGGAAGCCGACGGAGCGGGCTCCTCCCAGCCGACCGCAGCCGAATCGACCCAGCGGGGGAAGGTCTTGAGCGCGGCACCGAGACCGGCCGCCTCGATGCGCTTCGTGAGCTCGACCCTCAGATCGGTGTTCTTGGCACCGGTATAGATCATGATCTTCTGCGAGGGGGCACGCTCCGCGATGGGCTCGATGACCTCCTTCCACGCGGTCTCACGGATGGACGCGTCAGTGCTGAGCAGCGACGCCCCGGCCTCACCCTTGAGCTCCACGAAAGCGGCCATGTTCTGGCTCTTGGCGCTGTCGAGCCACTCGCGGAAGGTGTACACGGTCTCACCCTCGTACGGACCGCGGTCGATCGTGCGGCCCTTGAGCTGATCGGCGCCGGTGGCCCACCAGATGTGCGTCACATCGACCTCGGGGCCCGTGAGACCTCTGGTCGTTCTGTTGTGCCACATCACGCCCTTGGTGCCGTTCTTGGTGAGCTGAAGGTCCGCCTCCACGCCAAGGGCCCCCCAGCTCTTCTGCTGCGCCAGGCCCTTCGGATGGTTCGGCTGACGCACCTTGTCCCGCTCCCAGGCCCTGTCCCCGGTGGGGTAACCGCCGTGCCCGAAGATCACCGGGCAGACGGGAAGCTCGGGCGGACTGCTGTACTGCTCGAACATATGCACCCGGTCGAGGTTCCAGCCCTTCGGCTCCTCCCAGCTGTGCAACGCTTCGCCGAGAGTCCCGTCCGCCTTGGCGATGAAGGTGATGGCCTTGGCCCGTGTGTCGCTGTATCCGTAGAAGGTAGCGAGGTCATCACGCCCGTCACCGTTGTAGTCGCCGGTGACGATGCGCATCCGGGACCGCTCGTACCACCCCGGCACCGCGCTCAGGAGATCGCGCCGGTTGCCGAACTTCCCATCCGCGCCGAGGTCGAACCCGATGAGGGCATCGTGCCCGTCGGCGTAGTCGTACCAGGCGGCGAACTCGTCACGACCGTCACCGTCGAAGTCACCCGAGTGCACACTGACCCGGCCGAACTGCCAGCCGGTGGACTCCCATCCGCGTACGGGCTCGTTGAACCCGCCGTCGACCTTCGCGGTGAAGACCATCAGCCGGACGGTGCCGGCGGTGTAGCTGTCCATCACGCCGATGTCGTCGCGCCCGTCGCCGTCGAAGTCACCCGTGGCGAACTTCATCCGCTGCACCTGCCATCCATCGGCGGCGGTGCGCGCGAAGGACGAGAAGGGGGTGCCGAAGCCACCGTCGGCGTCGGCCAGGAACGTGAAGAGCTTGTCGTCGCCGTTGCGGTAGTCGTACCAGGCGGCGATGTCGTCACGGCCGTCGCCGTCGAAGTCCCCGGCCTCGGCCGTGATGGCGTCGAAGGTCCAATTGCCGGGGGGCACGGTCCAGGAAGCGAAGTGACCGGCAAAGGTGCCGTCGCCCTTGCCGAGCCAGGTGAGGAGCGAGACCCGTCCGTCGTCGTAGCCGTAGAAGGCGGCGACGTCACCGATCCCGTCACCGTTGAAATCACCGGTGACGCGCTTCATGTGCTCGGCCCAGTAGTTACCCGCAGCCGCTTCCCAGCCTCTGTTGGGCGTGGGGAAGCCGCCGTCCGCGTCGGCGAGGAAGGCACGCATGCCGTCGCTTCCGTCGCTGTAGTCGTACCAGGCGAGCATGTCGCTCCGGCCGTCACCGTTGTAGTCGTGGCGGGGAGCATCGTGGGCTCCGGCCGCCCGTACGGTGGATATTCGCACCCCGTCGCCCGACTGTGCGGAGGCGGAACCGACCGCGGGAAACCCGTTCGAGCCACCGCTGTCGAGGGCGGACGCCCCCCTCGCCGCCGTACCCTCCTCCGCTGCCTCCACCACGGCGCTCGCACTGCCGACACCCGCCTGCGGCCCGATCAGGGCGCACACGACGACGGCGCTCAAGACGCCCACGACGCCTGGCGCACGGAAAGGTCTCTTCATCCAACGCTTCATCCAGCTGTTCATCTCGGCTGCCCATCCCCCTCGTTCACCACCATCAGCGGCCAACACCACTGATGTCCCCTTGTGTCCACGCGTGTCGCCCGTGTCCCCCACAGGAGGCCGCCGCCGATTAGAACACCCGACGCACTCCCAGGGACAGCGACTTGGAGCAACGCCCGCCTCCTTCGCCCACTCGCTGCGGGCTCCACCCCTGGTGAGGAATCATGCTGACCATGGCTCAGCTCGAAGCGCGCGAAGTGCCGCTACACAAAGTCTTCTGCAGTGACTACGACTTCCGGATCCCGGACTACCAGCGTCCCTACGCCTGGCAGACCGAGCAGGCCGAGCAGCTACTCGCCGACCTTGAGGAAGCTCTCCTGCGGGGCGACGGCGAGCCCTACTTCCTCGGCTCGCTCGTACTCGTCAAGGACAGCCGCGCCGCCGACGCCGATGTCATCGACGGCCAGCAGCGACTGACCACGCTGACGATCCTGCTGGCCGTCCTGCGCGACCTGGCTCAGCAACCCGATGTGGTGACCAACCTGGTCGCGATGATCGCCGAACCCGGGAACACGGTCCTCGGCCTCAAGGCGAAACCCCGGCTCACTCTGCGCCCCCGGGACGCCGACTTCTTCCACCAGCACGTCCAGACCGCAGGTTCCATCAGCACCCTCCTGGAGCTGAACCCGCACAACCTGAGGACCGACGCGCAGCGAGCCGTGCAGGCCAACGCGCGGGTACTGCACGCCTCCCTGACCTCCTGGACGGACGACCAGCGTCTCGCGCTGTGCAAGCTCATGGGAGTCCGGACCTTCCTCGTCGCGGTCAGCACCCCCGATCTGGACAGCGCCCACCGCATCTTCAGCGTCATGAACTCCCGGGGCCTCGATCTGTCGCCTGCCGACATCTTCAAGGCCCAGATCATCGGCGAGATCGAGGAACAGGCATCGGAAACGTACGCCAGGCGGTGGGAGGACGCCGAGGAGAGCCTCGGCCGCGAGGACTTCTCCGACCTCTTCCTCCACATCCGCATGGTCTTCTCCGGCGAGCGGGCACGGCAGGAACTCCTCAAGGAGTTCCAGACGCAGGTCCTCTCCCACTACAAGGGCGGACGGGCCAAGGAGTTCGTCGACGAGGTACTCGTCCCCTATGCCGAGGCGTCCGCGGTGATCCGCGACAAGACGTACGCCGCCGGAGACGGTTCGTCACAGGTCAATTCATGGTTCCGCCGCCTGCTGCAACTGGACAACAACGACTGGTGGCCCGCCGCACTGTGGGCGCTGCGCACCCACGGCGACGACCCCGCGTGGCTCGGCACGTTCCTCCGATCCCTGGAGCGCCTCGCGGCAAGCATGTTCGTCCGACGCGTCTACACCACACCCCGTGTGCTTCGCTTCGCCGAGCTGCTGACGGAGCTGAACAACGGCTTCGGCCTCGATGCCCCGGCCTTCCAGCTGACCGAGGCCGAGCGAACCGAGACTCTGACCAGACTCGACGGCGACGTGTACTACGAGCTGAGGACGCGTCGCTTCATCCTGCTGCGGCTCGACGAGCTGGTGGCCGAGGACGACATCATCGCCACGTACGAGGCTCCCCGCATCACCGTCGAGCACGTACTCCCCCAGAACCCCGGTGACCAGTCGCAGTGGCGCGCGGACTTCACTGCGGACGAACGCAAGAAGTGGACGCACAGGCTCGCCAACCTGGTGCTGCTCAGCCGCACGAAGAACTCCCAGGTCCAGAACCTCGACTTCACCGCCAAGAAGGAGCGATACCTCAAGCGGGGCGTCGTCACCTTCCCTCTCACCACACAGGTGCTGGGCCAGGACACCTGGACCCCGGAACACCTGGAGAAGCGGCAGGCGGAACTCCTCGGCCTGCTGACCGAGGAGTGGCGCCTGTAGCGGGGCCGAGGGCGCCGACGCAGCCCCCGCCCCCGTGCGGGGGTGGGAACAGGACAGCCCGACGCCCGTAATGCCCGATATCACCGTCCCTAACTTCCCCCGGACCGCGTGGCCAGCACGGCGGTGAGGCCCTCCTGGAGGTCCTTGACGAAGTACTCGGGGACCTCGAGGGACGGGAAGTGCCCGCCGGCCTCGGGCACCCTCCATCGGACGATCTGCCGGTACCGCTCCTGCGCCCAGACGCGGGGGCATTTCTCCGCGTCGCCGGGATACATGGTGATCGCCGAGGGGATGTCGACACGCAGTTCGGGATCGAGCGAGTTGTGGCTTTCGTAGTAGATGCGAGCCGCCGACGCTCCGGTCCGCGTCAGCCAGTACAAGGTGACGTCGTCAAGAATCCTGTCTCTGGAGATCCTCTCGAACGGGCTGTCCTCGGTGTCCGACCACTCGGCGAATTTGTCGAGGATCCAGGCGAGAAGACCGACCGGTGAGTCGACGAGTGAGTAGCCGATCGTCTGCGGTCGGGTCGCCTGCTGCTTCGCGTACGCCACGCGGTTCAGCCAGAAGTCGCGGTTCTCCTCGACCCACGCGCGCTCGGCGGCCGTCAGTCCGTCCGTCGTCATCCCGGGTGGTGCCTGCGCGAGTGTCGAGTGGATGCCGAGAACGTGCGCGGGAAACCGGCCGGCGAGGATCGTCGTGATCACGCCGCCCCAGTCGCCACCGTGGGCGGCGAACTTGCTGTAGCCGAGCCTTCCCATCAGTTCGACCCAGGCGGCCGCGATCTTTCCGGTTCCCCACCCGGTGGTGGCCGGCTTGTCGCTGTAGCCGAAGCCCGGCAGTGACGGAGCCACGACATGGAAGGCCGGCGTGTCGGCGTCTTCCGGATCTGCCAGCTCCTCCACCACGTCGACGAACTCGGCGATACTCCCCGGCCAGCCGTGCGTGAGGATCAGAGGAGTGGCGTCCGCGCGCGCGGATCGGCGGTGCAGGAAGTGGATTCCCAGACCGTCGATGGTCGTGCGGAACTGGCCGATCCGGTTGAGGCGCACCTCGAACGACCGCCAGTCGTACCCGGTGCGCCAGTAGTGCACGAGATCGGCGAGGTCGGTGAGAGGAACGCCCTGTTCCCATCGCTGACGGCCGGGCGTGGCGGGACGGACCGTCTCGGCCTCGGGAAGTCGCGCCGCGGCCAGTCGCGCGCGCAGATCGTCGAGGTCGGCATCAGTTGCGTGGGCTTCAAACGCCTGCACGTCGCTGGTTGGACGGGACATGAGATGAGTCCTCCTGGCTTCATGGAACCGGCTAAGACGGTTCTAGCAGTTCCCTCAGCCGCGCCGCAACCAGCTAAGGTGGTTCCATGCCTTCTGGTTTCCCTGACTTCCGCCTCGGTTCGGTGCTGGCGACCAGCTTCACGGGGACCCTGTCCGAGCGTCGCGGCGAAGCCGTGGAGCGGATTCCGGTGCCGCAGCGGCTCGTCGACTGGCTGGCCGCGTACGGCCTCGCCGTGGACTCCTGCACCGCGGCCCAGCTCGACCGCGCTCGGGAACTGAGGGAGTCGATCCACGCCGCCGCGACAGCGGCCGCAACCCAGGAAGCTCTCCCCGAGCCTGCTGTCCAGGTCATCAACGACTACAGCGCTCAGGGCCGGGCCGCGGCCGTTCTGACGCCGGAGGGTGAGCGGCGATGGCTGCTCGGCTCTGGTGCTTCCCGCGTGGAAGATGCCCTGAGCGTGATCGCCGCGGACGCGATCAGCATCCTCGCGGGCGAGCGAGACGGAAAGCTGGCCTTGTGCGCATCACCGAGCTGCCGAGCCGCCTTCTTCGACAGCAGCCAGAGCCGCACCCGTAAATGGTGCGACATGAACACGTGCGGGAATCGCCAGAAGAAGGCGCGCTTCAATGCCAACCAGCGCAAAGGCACCAGACCGTCGGAGTAGTCGTCACCGCCTCATGGGAGAACCATGGAGAATTACCTGACGATCGGGTGACCGGTCGGCGGGTGCCTGCCCGCCCTCCTGACTCTCGGCGCAGACGCGACCTGACTACCTCAGCCGCGTGGCGAACGCCCGCGCTGCGGCCAGGTCCTCGTCGTTCGGCCGCTGTTTCTGGATACCGCCGATCAGCTTGAACGGCATCATGGTGTCCAGGGCTCGGCACGAGAACTGCCCGTCCACCTCGAAGCCCTTGCCCTTGAGCAGCTGGACCACCGAGCGGGTGAAAGGCACCAGCGGCAGCTCGGGAAGCCCGCTGGTGGCGAACACGAATGCCCGGCCCCGCCCGGTGGGCAGCGCCTTGACGAGGCCGGTCAGGCTGGGGTGGAGCCTCTGATAGAAGACACCCGAGCCGAATCCCACAAGGTCGGCGCCGGCCAGCTCCTCCAGGTCGGCCTGCTCGGGCGGGACGACTTTCGCGCCCAGCACCTGAGCCATGCTGTCAGCGACACGACGCGTATTTCCGTGCGACACGGAGGCGCACACGATGACGACCTTCATCCTTACGATCCCTTCTCCGGCTTCCGCAGATACGACAGGACAGCGGCATCGGATCTGACACCACCCGAGTGTGATGGCGGTCACTCGGCATATGCGGTGGTCGTCCGCCGTTGCGGCGCGGGCACTCCTCGGGGCACGTGGTTCAGCCCGGGGAAGTGCTTCACGCCGGTCCGGCCCTGGTCGGAAACATCTCCAAAGTGACCTGTATCACATTGCGCGTGCGGGAACTCAGTTCCCTCTCGCTCCGACTCCTGAACGTGCACCTCACCGTCCCCATCGGTCCACGTATGAGGAAGAGTCGATGACCGAGACCACGCCCGCCACGCCGCCACCACCGCCACCACCACCACTCCGACAACGCCGGACCGAAGAAGAGGCCACCCCGCCCGAGGACTTCGCCACGCCCACGCCGAGAACCGGTGGCGGCACCTGGAGCGGGCTGCGACCCCTGCTGTTGCGCCTGCACTTCTACGCGGGTGTCCTGATCGGCCCGTTCCTGCTCGTCGCCGCCGTGACCGGACTGCTCTACACGGCGACCCCGCAGATCGAGTCGGTCGTCCACCACCACGAGCTCAAGGTCACCCCGCACGGCGAGCCGAAGCCGCTCGCGGTTCAGGTGGAATCCGCCCGCGAGGCAGTTCCCGGCGGGCAACTCGTCTCCGTCACCACGGGCGAGGGGGACAGCGACACGACCCGGGTCACCTTCGACGTCAAGGGACTGCCCGAGGGCTACACACAGACCGCCTTCGTCGATCCGTACGACGCGGAGGTGCGCGGCACACTGCGCACGTTCGGTGAGTGGCTGCCCGTGCGGTCCTGGTTCGACAGCCTGCACCGCACCCTGCACCTCGGCGAATTCGGCCGCAACTACAGCGAGATCGCCGCGAGCTGGCTGTGGGTCGAGGTGCTGGGCGGGCTCGCCCTGTGGCTCGGGGCACCGCGCGGCCGGGAGCGGCTGCGCAAGTTGTTCGTGCCGCGCCGGGGGCCGAACGGACGCAAGCGCACGCTGTCCTGGCACGGAGCCGTGGGGTTGTGGCTGTCCGTCGGATTCCTCGCTCTTTCGGCGACCGGGCTGACCTGGTCGGCGCACGCGGGCATGAACATCGGCAAGATCCAGGACTCGCTGGGCGGGGCCACGCCTTCCGTCTCCTCGGCCCTCGGCCACGGTGCGCAGGGCAGCGGCGCAGCGGGGGCGGATCCGGGCCGACCCTCCGCGACTCAGGTCGATCTGGACGAAGCCGTCCGTATCGCCCGCTCCGAGGGGCTGCGCGGCAAGCTCGTCGTCACCCCGCCCGCGGACACCGGGAGCGCGTACACCATCGACGAGAACACGCGGCACTGGCCGGAGCAGCAGGACTCGATCGCGATCGACCCGGCCACCGGCAAGGTCACGGACAAGGTGGTCTTCGACGACTATCCCGTTCTCGCCAAGCTCACCCGCTGGGGCATCGACGCCCACATGGGCCTGCTTTTCGGCCTCGCCAACCAGATCGTCCTCGCGGTCATCGCCGTCGCGCTCATCGGGATGCTCTTCTGGGGCTACCGCATGTGGTGGCTGCGGCGGCCCACCCGAGGCGACAGGACAAGGTTCGGACGTCCGCCGGCGCGGGGAGCGTGGCGCCGGGTACCGGGCAGGGTCATGGCACCGCTCGTCGTCGTGACCGCCCTGCTTGCCTACTACCTGCCGCTGTTCGGGCTGCCGCTGGCCTGCTTCCTGCTCGCGGACCTGGCACTCGCGCAGGTGCGCCGACGCCAGCGCGCGCGCACGCGCACGGAGACACGAGCCGAGACATCGAAGGAGATGGCCCGATGATCGCCGCCACCGGGCTGCGCTGGATTCTCACGCTGCTCTTCTGCGCACTCGCCGCCTACGGTCTGTGGCGCGCCTTCGCGGCCCGCTCCCACCCGTGGACCGCTCGGCTCGCACACGGTCTGCACGCGGTGATGGCCCTCGCCATGTTCGCGATGGCCTGGCCCTGGGGCATGGACCTGCCCGGCACACCACAGGTGCTCTTCTTCTCCGCCGTCGCGGCCTGGTTCGTGCTGGCTGCGCTCGCTCTGCCGAGCGGCCCCGACTCTCGGGGGCGAGTCCTCGCGAGCGCGTTGCCGCACGCCGTGATGACCGGCGCGATGGCGTGGATGGTCGCCGCGATGGCGTCGGGCATGTCCATGGGTGCGATGGGTGGGGGCGAGGCCCACGACATGCCGGGGATGGACATGTCGGCCCCAGGAGCAGTCGCGACAATGACGCTCAGCGGCACAGGCAATCGCTGGAGTGCGGGCCTGCTCGCACTCGTCATGCTGGCCCTCGCGCTGTGGTGGCTCGCGGCCGGCTTCGACAGGGGCCGCCTCGCGCCACGCACAGCGAGCGGAGCGGCCTCGGACGGCGCGACCTTGGACGGGGCGGCCTCGGGCGGCGCGGTGCAGGCCGCTTGGGACGTGGGTTGTCACGGGCTGATGGCTCTGGGCATGGCAGTGATGTTCGTCGTGATGGTGTGATGACGTGACGGTGTGAGGCAATGGGTTCGATGGCGACCGCACGCCCTCGGACCCGCCCTCTGCCTCATCGCGCACCGCCATGTCCGACGCCTTGGTCAGGAGGCAGCCAGCGGGTGGTTACCGGCCACGGGAATGCAGGGCTGACATCAGTTCTGCCGGGCACTCCGCCGCAGGACACCCCGCCCCGCGCAGGAAGGTATCGAAAAGGTCCACCGCGGAGAGGAAAGCGCTCAGCCCCTCACGCATGAGACCCGCACTGGACGCCGTGCCATCCGAACTACTCGCCGGTGCGTTCCTTCGTGCCGTATCGGGGGCCGTTCTGTTCGTGCGTGGCCCACTTCTCGGAACCCGACCAGAGGTTGTACTGCGTGAGGTCGATCCCTGGACCTCCTGATCACGGCTCTTTTCGCCCAGCTCGGCCATGCTCGCGCATCTGGTCGTAGATCTGCTGCGTGTGGAGCTGAAGTGCCGTCACCTGGTCGAGTACGAGCTGCTTGGACAGGTCGTCGTCGCCTTCATGGCTGTGAGCGAACGTCCCTGAGGACTTGGCCCGTTGGATCACGGAGGCCTGTTCGTGGGAGGCCTGTTCGTGGGAGGCCTGTAGCTGGCGGCTTCCGTCACCGTGCTGGTGCTGATCCTTCGCCCACGAATGTCCGGCCGCACGGAGGTCTGTGCGAAGTGCCGGTGTGGTGGTCGCGACCGTTGCGCGGTGCCGGATCAGAACAGCTGAGGTCTTCCGTCCAGACCCGACCGGCATTGCATCCCCCCTCAGAGCCGCGGAGCCATCGCTCGTACGCAAGCAGTGATTTCTGAGCACGAGGGAACTCAGGGCCGGTGGCAGCCGACCTCTGGTGCGTACAACTCGCACTCTCGCCCGGAGCCTGCCTCATGGACCACTCGGTGACCACGGTGACCACTCACACCCAACAGCGTTCCACCCCCGCCCCGTACGCGCTGCTCGCGCGGTTCCTGCTTCTGCTCGCCGCGCTCTTCGTTGCCTCGTACGGAGTGGGGCAGCTCGCCGGGCCCGTCGCCCCCGACATGCGTCGAGTCACGCACCAGGACGACGAACCGGCCTCGCACGACATGGGTGACATGAACGGGATGGGCCACCGATGAGCCGGGAGACGCCCCCGCGCACCCTCGCCACGACCGATCTGCTCGTCGGCGGCATGACGTGCGCGGCCTGCGTACGCAGGGTCGAGAAGAAGCTCGGCGCCCTGGAAGGCGTGCGTGCGACCGTCAATCTGGCGACCGGTATCGCCCGCGTCGAGCATCCGGCGGACCTCGGCGCCGGCACGCTCGTCGCCGCCGTCGAACGCGGCGGATACACCGCCCGTCCCCGTCTCCCCCTGCCGCCGGCGTCCGGCGAGGACCGGGAGGCGGAGGCCGCGGCGGCGACCGAGTCCGGCGTCACGCAACGGCTTCTGGTGACCGCGTTCCTCGCCCTCCCCGTCCTGGTCCTGTCGATGGCGCCCTCCCTCCAGTTCCGCAACTGGCAGTGGCTGTGTTTCGTCCTCGCCTCCCCGGTCGCCTGCTGGAGTGCGTGGCCCTTTCACGAGCGGGCCTGGCGCGGGATGAGGCATGGTGCGGCGACGATGGACACGCTCGTCTCGCTCGGCGTACTCGCCTCCTTCGGCTGGTCGTCGTACGCGCTCTTCCTCGGGGGTGCCGGCGCCCCCGGCATGCGGATGCCCTTCACCCTGCTGCCCACGGCCTCGGACGGGACGGCGCACCTCTACCTCGAATCGGCGGTCGGTGTGCCCCTCTTCCTCCTCCTCGGCCGCCATCTGGAAGCCCGCGCCCGGCGGGGCACCTCGGCCGCCGTGCGTGCGCTCGCCGAACTCGGTGTGAAGGAGGTGACGGTGCGGGAGGGAGCCACCGAGCGGACCGTTCCAGCGGTACGCCTCGCCGTGGGCCAGGTCTTTCTCGTGCGGCCCGGGGAGCGCGTCGCGACGGACGGCGAGGTCGTGCAGGGCACGTCCGCCGTGGATCTGTCTCTCGTCACCGGTGAGACCCGGCCCGTGGAGGTCGGGGCCGGTTCGGCCGTCACGGGCGGCTCTGTCAACGCGGGCGGACTCCTGCTCGTACGCGCGACGGCCGTCGGCGCCGACACCCGGCTCGCCCGCATCAGGGCTCTTGTCACCGAGGCCCAGGCCGGGAAAGCTCGCGCTCAGCGGCTTGCCGACACCGTGGCCGGGGTCTTCGTGCCCGTCGTGCTGGCTCTCGCCGTGACCGTGCTCGGCTTCTGGCTCGGCGCGGACGCGGATCCGCAACCCGCCTTCACCGCCTGCGTCGCCGTCCTCGTCGTCGCCTGTCCCTGCGCGCTCGGGCTCGCGACCCCCACCGCCCTCATGGCGGCCACCGGACGCGGCGCCCAGCTGGGCATCCTGATCAAGGGGCCCCAAGCCCTGGAGGCCCTGCGGCAGATCGACACCGTCGTGCTCGACAAGACCGGCACCCTCACTTCGGGTCACCTCACCGTCGCCGCCCTCACCACACGTGCGGAAGGCCTCGATGCGCAGGAGGTGCTGCGGCTAGCGGCAACCGTCGAGACCGGCTCCGAGCATCCGCTCGGCCGGGCCCTCGTGCGCCACGCCGAGCGCTCCCTCGGGAAAGGCGGGGAAGGCAGGGAAGGCGGGGAAGGCGGGGAAAGCAGGGAAGACGCCCTACGGCCGGGCGCGCTCTGCGGCTTCGTCGCGACACCCGGCAACGGCGTACGCGGACACGTGGACGGGCGGCTCGTCGAGGTCGGTGTGCCCGACGGCGAACTGCCCGAGGAACTGCGCGCGGCCCTGACCGCCTCCCGGCAAGCCGCCCACACCCCTGTCCTGGTCCGTGTCGACGGGAGGCCCGAAGCCGTCCTCGCGCTCGGCGACGTCCTACGCCCCGGCAGCTACCACGCGGTGGACCGGCTCCGCCGCCTCGGCGTGTGCCCCGTCCTCGCCACCGGCGACCAGGAGGAGTCCGCGCGTGCCGTCGCCACCGCACTCGGCATCGACCGGACGTACTCCCGTTGCACCCCCGAACGCAAGGCGGAACTCGTCCGTACGCTGCGCGCCGAAGGGAAGAGGGTCGCGGTCGTCGGAGACGGTGTCAACGACGCGGCGGCGCTGGCCGGGGCCGACCTCGGTATCGCCATGGGCACCGGCACGGACGTCGCCATCGGCGCCGCTGATGTCACCCTCGTCCGCGACGACATCGAAGCCATCGCCGACGCGGTACGCCTCGCCCGCCGCACCCTCGCAACCATCCGCGGAAACCTGCTGTGGGCCTTCGGCTACAACGCCGTCACCCTCCCGCTCGCCATGGTGGGACTGCTCAACCCGATGCTGGCCGCCGCCGCGATGTCTCTCAGCTCGGTCCTCGTCGTCCTCGGCAGCCTCCGCCTGCGTAGCTGGCAACCGGCTCCGGCGGCAGCCACCGCCCGGCGTCGGCACCCCTCCTCACGGGCGGCCTTCTGATGACCGTTCTCCCCGTACGCCTGCGTACGTCGTTGAGCGCCGTCGGCGTTCCTGTTCTCGCCTGCGGCTCGGCCCTCGCCGGTCTGGGCGCCTGGACGGCCGGCGGACACGCCGGCAGCCCGCCTCACGTGGCCGTCGCGAAGGCATACGTCTACCGGCCCACCGGCCCGACGCCGGAGACCGCTGCCTTCTTCACCCTCACGAATGACGGGGGCTCCACCGACCGGCTCGTGGACATCTCCTCGCCCGATACGGTCGCACCACCCCGGCTGAGCGAACACCACATGACGCCTTCCGGGGGCGCCTATCGGCAGCCGGTGGACTCCGCCGCGGTGCTGGCGGAGGACAGTCTCACCATGACCCCGCACGGAATCGACGTGACCGTAAAGCCGAAGGGAACGTGGCTGCCGGGGGAAGAGGTCTCCTTCACGCTCCGCTTCGCACACGGCAGGCCTTTGACGGTCCGTGCGGTGGTCGTGCGGCCCGGCGCGACGACCGACCGTCTGCCTCACCCGTAGCGCCGTGCACCGCACCACCACCTTCTCCGACCGCATATGCCGGAACTCCGCTGCTGCGTCCACTTGTCCGGCATGGGCGACAAGCCGGATACCCTGCCATGTCGCCCGGCTCCTCGCGATGGGAGGATGAGGCACCATGGAAGCGGGACCGGTCGGACGCGCGGTGAGGGCGGCGATGTTCGCCGTCGTCTCGGTCACGCTCGCCGCCACCGGACACGTCCTCATGTCCGAGGCCCCGCTTCCCTTCTGGGTGCCGGCGACCGGCTTCCTCGCACTGGCGATCCCCGGCTGGTGGTTCGCCTCCCGCGAGCGCGGTCCCTGGCTCGTGACGGGCCTTGCCGTGGTGACCCAGGGGGTGCTGCACAGCGCCTTCTCGGCCGCACAGTCGGCACAGGCCGGGCAGTCCGGGCAGTCCGTACGGTCCGCACTTGGAACCGTCCCGGGTGCAGGCACGCGGGCCGTCGGCGGAGCCGTCGCGCCACCGACGGACGCCATGGCGGGCATGCATCACATGGCGCACACGGGTCACTCGGCGACGAGTGACCCGATGGCCGGGATGGACCACATGACCGGCATGGGACATATGGCCGGCATGGAAGACATGGCCGGCATGGACCACTCCTCAGCCGTGGACCACATGGGCCACCTGAGCGCAATGGCCGACCTGAGCTCGATGGCCCACACAGGCCACAGCATGGCCGGGATGTCGCCGGGGATGCTCGCCGCACACGCCTTCGCCGCACTCGTCTGCGGCGTGTGGATGGCCCGCGGCGAACGCGCGGCCTTCCAGACCCTGCGGGCGGTCGCCGGCTGGCTGCTCGCCCCTCTCCGTCCCCTCCTCACAGCGCCGTTGCCGGTCCCCCGCCGTCGCATGCGCCCCCGCCGGGGTCTGAGCGACCGGCTGTCGCCGGGCCTGCGGTGCGCCCGCGCACTGGACAGGCGCGGACCGCCCGGGGTGTTCGCCGCGTCCTGAGGACACGGCAGGCATTCCGGAGGACGTACGCCCCTGGCACACAGCCGGTCACCGACCGGTCCGCCGTCGTACCCGCATGAGGCGGGAGTCCTCCGGCACACCCGGTTCCGAAGGAGCCCGGGTGCCCCAATCACCGGTGACCCGGCTCCGCCCCGCACACCGCTACGCCCGCCGTAGCCACGACGCGCGGCGCCGCGCCGCACCGTGGCGTGCAGTGGCGTGGCGTGCCGTGCAGTGGGCGGACGCCCGGTCACCGAACCGATCCGTGAAGGACATCGCTGACGATGAGCACCACCACACTGCCCGCCCCGCGCGGGCAACATCGGGCCTCAGTCCCGCGCGACAGGACGGCCGAGGACACCGCCTCGACCGGCTGGGCGCTCGCCGCCCGCGCCGGAGACCGCGACGCTGCCGACGCCTTCGTACGGGCCCTGCATCGCGACGTCGTGCGGTACGTGGCCCATCTGTCCGCCGACCCGCAGGCCGCCGAGGACCTCGCACAGGACACGTTCCTGCGCGCGCTGCGCACACTGCACCGCTTCGAGGGGCGCTCCTCGGCCCGTACCTGGCTCCTCACCATCGCCCGCCGCGCCGTCGTCGACGACTTCCGCAGGGCCGCCGCGCGCCCCTTGCTCGCCGACACCCACGACTGGCGCGCGACCGTCGAACGCACCCAGCCGACCGGAGTGCCCGGCTTCGAGGAGGGCGTGGCGCTCCAGGAACTCCTTGCCGCACTCCCCTACGAGCGCCGGCAGGCGTTCGTCCTCACCCAGTTGCTGGGGCTCTCCTACGCGGAGGCCGCCCGCCGGGCGGACTGCCCGGTCGGCACGGTCCGCTCCCGAGTGGCCCGCGCTCGTAACGCCATGACCGCGCAACTGGAGCGCGACGAGGCGGAGGCCATCGGCCGGGCCGTCGGACAGGCTGCCTGACGCGAGCCGGGACCGCTCCCCTCGGGGGCGGTCCCGGCCATCCGCTCGCGACGGGCCAGGCTCCTGCGGTGGTCCGCCCCGAACCATGCGCCGCATCCGGGGACGGGGACGGGGGACGGGGACGGGGTCAGTGCTTGGTCTGCTTGGTGAAGGCGGTGCGGGACCAGAGGTAGCCGAGGAGGCCGATGCCGGCGCACCAGGCGAGCGAGAGGTAGGCGCTGTTGCCGATCCCGGTGCCCATGAGGAGGCCGCGGAGGGTCTCGTTGACGGGGGTGAAGGGCTGGTACTCGGCGAACCACTGGAGGGGGCCGGGCATCGTGTCTGTCGGGACGATGGCGCTGCCGAGAAAAGGCAGGAAGGTGATCGGCAGCGGGAGGTTGGAGGCTGACTCAACCGTCTTGGCGGTCAGCCCCATGCCGGCGGAGAGCCAGGTCAGGGCGGTGGCCAGAGCAATCAGGAGGCCCGCCACGGCGAGCCACTCGACGAAGGAGGCGTTCGGGCGGAAGCCGATGGCGAGCGCGACGGCGGTGACGACCACCGTACCGAGGACCGTCTGCACGAGGTTGCCCAGGACGTGACCGGTGAGGAAGGAGCCGCGCGAAATCGACATCGTGCGGAAGCGGTTGACGATCCCCTCGGTCTTGTCCATGCAGATGGTGAGGGCGGCGCCGACGGAGCCTGTGGCGACGGTCATGAGGATGATGCCGGGGGCGACGTAGTCGATGTAGTCACCGGCGAGCTGCGGGCCCTGGATGCTGGCGCCGAGCGCGCCGCCGAAGGCGTAGTTGAAGAGAAGCAGGAACACGACCGGCATCATCACGATGATGACGGCGATGGACGGGTAGCGGACCGCGCGCTTCATGATGCGGCGGAACATCGTGACCGCGTCGCGGACGGCGTAGCCGCGGGGGCGGGAACCGGCGGTCGCGCCGGCCACGGCGGTGGAGGTCACGGTGGTCATCGGGCGATCTCCTGCTTCTTGTCCGCACCGGTGAGGGCGAGGAAGACGTCGTCGAGGTCGGGGGTGTGGAGGGAGAGGGACACGGGGGCGGCGCCGGCCGCGTCGAGGATGTCCAGGACGGCGCGGAGGGTGGAGACGGCCCCGTCGGACGGAATCTGGAGCGTGAGCTCCTCGTCGTCGCGGGTGGTGGAGGCGAACTGGGCTGCGGCGCGCTCCAGTTCGGCGGCCGAGTCGAAGCGCAGGGAGATGTGGCCCCCGTGGATCAGCGCCTTGAGCTCGTCAGAGGTGCCTTCGGCGACGAGTCTGCCTTCGTGGAGTACGCCGATCCGGCCGGCGAGTTGGTCGGCCTCCTCCAGGTACTGCGTGGTGAGGAAGATGGTGACGCCCTCGTCGGCGACCAGAGAGCGGATGATCTCCCACATGGTGCGGCGAGAGCGCGGGTCGAGGCCGGTGGTCGGCTCGTCGAGGAAGATGATGCGTGGATCGCCCATCAGGGACATGGCGAGGTCGAGCTTGCGGCGCATGCCGCCGGAATAGGTGGAGGACGGCTTCCCTGCGGCCTCGGTCAGCTCGAAGCGTTCGAGGAGGCGGGCGGCGCGGCGGCGGCCCTCCGCCTTCGGGAGGTGGCAGAGGTCGGCCATCAGCCGGAGGTTCTCCTCCGCGCTGAGGAGGCCGTCGACCGCCGCGAACTGTCCAGTCAGGCCGATCAAGCTGCGTACGCCGGCTCCGTCCCGGGCGACGTCGTGGCCGCCGACGGTGGCGGTGCCGCCATCGCCGTCGATGAGGGTGGCGAGTATCTCGACGGTGGTGGTCTTGCCGGCGCCGTTCGGGCCGAGCAGGGCGTAGACGGAGCCTTCGGCGATGTTCAGGTCCAGGCCCTTGAGGACCGGCTTTTCGCCGTACGACTTGGTAAGGCCGGAGGTGGTGATCGCGGCAGGCTTGCTTGAAGTGATCATGACAGGCATTCGGCTGTGGCTTCCCTGATGCGGAGGGGCGAGGAATGGCGCGGGGGGCCTCCCGGACGGCGGAGCTCGCCGTCAGGCGGCGCGGGTGACCGTGATGTTGCCGACCGAGGTGCTGGCGTGGACCTCCGCGCGGTCCGGCTTGTCGGACGGGGCGTCGGAGGTGGGCAGGTCGCTGCGGACCAGGCCGGCCTTGGCGTAGACGTCCAGCCACGCCGCGGTGGTACCGGGGATGCCGAGCTCGATCTCGCCGGTCGAGGTCCGCAGGTCGATCACGCCGCGGGTGAGCCGGGCGATCCGGATCCCGCCGAGTGCGGACCGGACATTGACTCCGGCGTGCGCGGTTCCCATCGCGAACGAGCCGTTGGACGACTTGCCCCTCGTCTCGCCGAGGACTTCGCCGATCTCGGTCTCGCCGTTGGCGTTCTTGACTGTGAGGTCGCCGCCCACGTGGCCGATCTCGACCCGGCCCGCGCCATGCACCTCGACGCTCCCGTCCAGGTGGTGGGCGCGGATGGTGCCGGTCGCGGTCCTGAGTTCGGCGGTCCCGGCCCGCTCCACGGTCACGTTCCCGAGCGCGCTCTTCAGGTGGACATCGCCCAGCGTCCCTTCGCAGTGCACGTCCCCGAGCCCGGTGGTTGCCTGCACCTCGGATCCGGCCGGCAGCTCGACCTCGACCATGACCGCCCCGATCTTGTTGAACGGGTTACGGCCACGGGGGCCTCGAACGATCAGCCGGCCACCGATCAGGCTGACCTGGGTCTGGGCGGCCGACTGGACGTCCCGGTCGCTCGCCGCGTTCCCGGGCTGGACCAGGACCGTGGTCTCGACCCGCTCGCCGGCCCGGACCAGGACCGTTCCGTAACCGACCTCCAGCTGGGCGGTGATCGGACCCGGGGTCTTGAAGGACTGCGGCTCATGGGTGGCGGAAGAAGACATGGCTGTTCCGTCCTTTCGACTGCGTCGGGTGTTCGTGCTGGTGGGAGCGGTGAGCGGGTGGAGGGGGTCGGTCAGACCCAGCCGGTGAAACGCCGACCGATACCGGCCTCCGCGACCGGGCCGACAACCGGCCGCTGGGCGCCGACGGCGGGGCTGCCGTCGAGCGACGCGGTCAGGGTGAGCACCAGCCAGGCGTTGACGGAGAGTCCGTCGCGGGCTGCGGCCGACTCGACCTTGCTCTTGAGGGAGGTCGGTACCCGGAGATTGATCCGGGCGGTACCGCCCTCATCCACCTCCGGGGGACCCGCCGCTTCCGACTGCAAGGCCGCCGACGGCGACGCAGACGGCGACGCCGCCGCGGGGATCGCCGCCAGGTCGGCGGACTCCTGAGGCTCAGGCCGGCTGACCACGAACTCCGGGTCCAGGCCACGCAGCCGCACATCCACCGAGCCGGGCGCCAGCTCCAGCGTCACCTCACCCATCGCCGCGGACAGCGCGTTGAGCAAAGTGAGCCGGGCGGCCGACTCCAACGGAGCGGTCAGCCGCTCGGCCAGGGCACGAGCGTCGTCACCACCGGCTTCGGCGGCGACGGCGAGTTCCTGTCGAAGGTGCTCGACGTACGGTGCGAGGTCCATACGAGCACTATGACACAGCGATGGCGCCACGTCGAGCACCATATGGCGCCATACGTGGCGCCACGTGATCCCGCAAGAGCTCCGCAATACAACGCGAAGCCATCCGAAGCTCAAAGATGCTGCTAGCAGCCCTGCACCGAACATGACGCCAAAATGGCGCCACCCGAAAACAAGTGGCACCATCCAGAACCGGCATCGGGACACGGGGCCCGAATAACCGCCATGGTCGTCGGCTGCACCGACCCATGGACCACGGTCCGGGGCTGTGGGGCTGTGGGGCTGTGGGGCTGTGGGGCTGTGGGGCTGTGGGGCGTAATCCCCGTCGACGAGAATGGTGCTCAGGCACTGGTGCTGGCGGACGAGCCGACGACCAGCTGCTATCTGCCCCAGCACCGAGCGTTCCTGCGGCGGCGCGCTGCCGACTCCGAGGCCGCACTGAAAGCTGCGGCGGACACTGTTCTTGCAGACCGGGCGAGGGTGTGGGAGGAGTTCGGCATCTGGGCCTCGGACGGTCCGACGGTGCTCATGGACTCCGCCGTAGCAGGTTCCGACCTGGGCGTTGAGTACCCAGACGGCGGAATGCCCGCTGAGGCGCCGGTCCCACTGCCGGCCGGCAGCTGGAGGGTCCGCGCCACCCGGACCACGATGGACGAGGAGAACTGAGTCGGCCTGGTCCAGCTCCACCCCGCCGAATCCTGAACGGGACGCGCCTCGGAAACGCCGTCCGCATGATGTCCCACAGCGACAGCCGGGCGGTTCCCGACGACCGCCGCTTGCCGCAGCGCAGCCTCCACCGCCCCGTATTCGCGTCAGAGACCACCCAGTTCCGCTGCGAGGTTCGGGTCGCGCATGCCGGGGAAGGCGTAGCCGTCGGCCTCGTCCCACGGGACGTCGAGGTCGTCCATGTGCACCCGCCATTCCGCTCCCGGCAGAGCACGGCGCAGTTCGGTGACCGAGCCGAGCACCTGGTCGAGCACCGACAGCACGCGGCCGGGATCGAACGGCAACTTGGTGGACCCGGCCACGATCTCGCCGGGGCTGTCGGCATCACGGTCGTACAGGCACAGACTCTCCTCGTCCTCATATGGGAAGCACGCCATGTGAGCAGCGACAATGCGCTCAACAGCGGCCGCCTCGGCATCCGTCGGGGGGATCGTGCGGCTCGCGGAGTAGTAGAGAGAAACGCTCATGGCCCGAGCGTACTGACGAGGTATGACAGAGCCACCGGACACGGTCGTCATGTCCGCACACTGACCGTGATGCGAGACTTCCGGCATGGACAAGGGGCGCGAGTCGCGGTGGGAAAAGGATGCAATGACGGTCGAGATCGTCTTTGCGCTGGTGACTGCTGTCGCCCTTGCCGCGGCGGTCTTTGCCGTCGCTCTGGTCCTCGCTCTCGCCTTTGACCTCTCCGGTTCGACGTCCAAAGCCGTACTCAAGGGAGGAGCCCTGGTCGGATCGGCAGTCGGAATGTGGCGTCTGGTACGGGTGCTGTATCGCTTCGACACGGAGCGCCGCAAAGGCCACTGACGGCAAGCGCCATCGGACCGCCCGTTGGACGATCGACCCGGTGGGGGAAACCCCCCGTTGAGGACGCCAGGGTGCCGGAGTGCACAGGTGCCTGTGCACAGAACACTGTGTACGTATGCCACAGCGACCCGGTTCAGCCACCCCTCCCCCGGACCCCGAACCTTCCTCGTCCGCGCCCGTCGAGCTCGGTGAACTCGGTGACCTCGGTGAACTCGGCGCTCTCAAGGCGCTCGCGCACCCGCGGCGTCAGCGTGTTCTGGAGCACCTGACCCTGTACGGCCCCGCCACCTCGGCGATGCTTGCCCGGGCCCTCGGGCTCAATACGGGGTCCACCAGTTACCACCTGCGCGAGCTGGCCAGGTACGGCTTCACCGAGGAGACGGGCTCCGCGGGCGGAGCGGAGCGAACCGACGGAACGGGCGGACAGGTCAGGAGGGGTGGAGGGGGCGGAACAGGCGGAACGAACGGCGCCGAGGCCGCCGCGCCGCGGGGCCGTGAGCGGTGGTGGCGGGCTGTTCCCGGCGACCGTCGCTTTCCGCCGCGCAGTCGGCAAAGCCCTGAGGCCCGGCACGTCATGGACGAGCTGAACCACCACGCGTACGCCGCCGACCTCGACCTCTTCGAGCGTCTCCAACGCGGCGCGGACGACGGCCCGTGGGCGGACGCCTTTCCGTACTCGCGCGGCAGCATCCAGGTGACAGTGCCCGAACTCCACGCGTTCTTCGAGGAGTACATCGCCCTCCTCAACCGGTACAAGCGGACCGGGTCCGACGTACCGCCCGGCGCGCGCACCCTACTCACACGTTTTCTCGCCTTTCCCGTACCCGAGCCGGCAGGCGACGGCTCCCAGGAGGCGGACGCGTCATGATGCTGCGCTACGCCCTGAGGACCGTCCGCGCGCGCAAGGCGGGGTTCGTCGGCTCCTTCGTGGCCCTGATGTGCGCGGCAGCCATGATCGCCGCGTGCGGGACGCTCCTGGAGACGGGACTGCGCGGCGCCATACGCACCGAACGCTATGCCGCAGCCCCGGTCGTGGTCTCCGCCGACCAGAACGTCCACCGGACGACCGTCAAGGAGAAGAAGGGCAAGACCAAGGTCAAGCACAAGGCCAAGCCCGTCGCCGAACGCGCCTGGCTCCCGGCGGATGTCGGGCGCACCCTCGCCGGCACTCCAGGTGTCGGCCGGGTGATTCCCGAACTCACGTTTCTCGCCGTGCCGTTGGTTCCCGACGGTGATACCGGCGGCCGGGCGTCCTACGGGCATGACTGGGCATCCGCCGAGCTGACTCCGTACCGGCTCACCGAGGGCTCCGCGCCCGAGGCAGCCGGTGACGTCGTCATCGACCGCTACCTCGCCGAGCACGCCGGCCTCGGCACCGGGGACCGGCTCACCGTCCAGTCGACCCGGGCTCCCCGCTCGTACCGCGTGTCGGGGGTGGCCGCCCCGGACACGCCCGTACGCCACCAGACGTCGCTCTTCTTCTCGGCCGCCGAGGCCCGCCGTCTCGCCGACCGCCCCGGGCAGGTCACCGCCTTCGGCGTCCTCCCCGAAGCGGGTACGGAGCGGGGTACCACGGCTCTCGGGCAGGTCGTGGCCGAGGCCCTGCGTGGCACCGGTGCCCAGGTCAGCACCGGCGAGGCGCGTGGGCCGGTGGAGTTCCTGGACGCCGCCGTGGGGCGCACCCAACTGGTCAGCATGGGCGGGGCGATGGCCGGTACCTCACTCCTCGTCGCGGTCCTCGTGGTCGTCGGGACCTTCGCGCTCATCGTCCGCCAACGTCATCGCGGGCGCGGCCGGCGCCCTGCTGGGGCTTCCCCTGGGCGGGTGGCTGCACGGCAGGCTGGTGGGCCTGGGTGCCGTGCCCGGCACGCTGCAGCGCAGCGCCGGGTTCCTCCCGTTGCTCACCGCCGTCGCCGCGACCCTGTTCGGCGCCTGGGCAGCGGCCCGGATCGCCTCCCGCCGGGTGTCCCGGATCCGGCCGGCGGAGGCCCTCGCCGAGGCCCGTACCGAACCCACCCGTACCGCCAAGGGGCGCATCGTCGCCGGTTCTCTGGTGCTCATCGGCGGCGGCGCCCTCGTCGTGCTGCTCAGCGTCCTGCACACCGAGCCGGCCTCGACACCGGTGACATTCCTCGCGGTCGTCGTGCTGTCCGTCGCCGTCGCCCTGCTCGGGCCTCTCCTGGTCAGGGCGGCGGCCCTACTGCTGTCCGGGCCGCTGCGGCTGGCCGGCCACGGGGGCAGGCTCGCCACCGCCAACCTCCGGGGCAATGCCGTCCGTATGGCCTCCGTCGTCACACCGCTCACCCTGCTCGTCGGCATGACCTGCACGGTCCTCTTCGCTCAGCCCACTCTCGGCGATGCCGCCCGCGCCGAGGCCCGTGAGGGCATCCGGGCAGACCGGGTGGTTGTGGCACAGGGCCCCGGCGTCCCCGCCGAGGCCGCACACCAACTGCGGGCGCGACACGACGTCGTCACCGAGGTGGTCCGTACGACCGCGAGGGTCGGCCTGGACACGTACACGGTCCAGGGCGTCACTCCGGCCGGCCTCTCCCGCACCTGGGATCCGGACGTCACAGCCGGTTCTCTCGACAAGCTCACCCGGCGCACGGCCGCCGTGAGCGAACTTGCGGCCAACTCACTCCACTTGAAGCCTGGATCGGCGCTGAAGCTGACGCTCGGCGACGGCACTCCCGCCTCGCTCACCGTCGTCGCCGTCTATGCCAGAGGCCTCGGCTTCGGAGATCTCACTCTCGCTCACGACCTGGTCGCCCATCACGTCGACAACCCGCTCGCCGCTTCCCTGCTCGTCAGCACGGACCGCACACCGGCCGATGTCGCCGCCACACTGCGGGAGTTCCCGGGGCTGACGGTGCTGTCACCCGATGCGGCGGACGCGCTTCGGACAGGGCGTCAGAAGTCCGCCACCGAGGTCAATCCCATCGCCATGGGGCTTGTCCTGGCCTTCACCGCCATCGCCGTCCTCAACACACTCGCCGTGTCCGTCTCGGAGCGGCTGAGGGAGTTCGCCCTGCTGCGGCTGTCGGGCGCGACACGCCGTCAGGTGCTGCGCATGCTACGCATCGAGGCCCTGTCCGTGCTTCTTCTGGGCATCGCGCTCGGCAGCGCCGTCGCTCTGGCGACCCTTACCGCGTTCAGCGTCGGCATGACGGGCCGGGTGGCGCCGGCCATCGCCCCTCTCCTCTACGTCACGGTCGTCGCAGGAGCCGGCCTGCTCGCCCTGGTCTCGACCGCCGTACCCGGCCGGGTCGCCCTACGGGTTCCGGCGGTGACGGTGGCGACGACCAGGGAGTGACGCCCTCCCACCAGCCCCGGGGCCGGCCTCACCCGTCGCCCCCCCCTGGACGCCCCCGCCGCCACAACGCCACAACGCCACAACGCCGAACATTGCCCCGCACCCAGCGGTTGTCGCGCATGCCCGTAGCCCCGACGATGGGGAGGCGGGAGGCATGCCGTGTGGACGGGAGGGCGAGTTGACGGACCCCTGGGTGGCTCTGGCCGCCGACGCGAACCCTGGCACCCACCTCGGTGAACTACGCCGGGCGCACGAGGTGTTCACCTCCGCCGGGAGGCTGGAGACACCGGTACGCTCCGTGGTGGGCCAGTCGTGGCGTCGCTCAGCCCGGGCGCGGGTCAGCCCGGACGGCGCGCCATTGGTCGAGCTGTGCGCGGATGAGCTCGGACCTCACCGGGACGCCCATCCCCTGGCTCGCGTCATGCCGGTGATCCGCGAGCTCATGAGCGCGTACGCGGTGGACGGCGAGCATCTGCTCGCGGTCTGCGATGCGCACGGCCGGCTGCTGTGGGTCGAGGGTCATACCCGGGCCCGTCGGCGGGCGGAGCGGATGAACTTCGTGGAAGGCGCCCGCTGGGCGGAGTCGGAGGTCGGGACGAACGCACCCGGCACCGCGCTCGCGATCGACCGCCCGATCCAGGTGTTCGCAGCCGAGCACTTTCTTCGGCCGGTCCAGCAGTGGACGTGTGCGGCCGCCCCGCTGCACGACCCGCACACCGGCCGGGTGCTCGGTGCTGTCGACATCACCGGTGGGGACGGGCTCGCACATCCGCACAGCCTTGCGTTCGTACAGGCGGTGGCGCGCGCCGCCGAGGCCCAACTGGCCCTCGTCGCACCTCCGTCCGCCGGTGGTTCGGCGCAGCTCGGCGCGCTCGGCAGAGACGAGGCGCTCCTGGTTCTGGACGGGCGCAGGGTCCGGCTCAGCAGACGCCACAGCGAGATCCTGGTGACGCTGGCCATGCATCCGGAGGGCCTGAGCGGTGACGAGCTGCTGATCGAGCTGTACGAGGACGAGTCAGCCCCAGCGGTGACGTTGCGGGCCGAACTCGCCCGGCTACGGGGCATTCTGGGGCCTGAACTGCTGCGCTCGCGCCCGTACCGGCTGAGTACGCCGGTGGACTGCGACTTCGACACCGTCACCCGCAGGCTGGAGTCCGGGGCGGTGGCGGCAGCGCTCGGCGCCTATGCGGGACCCTTGCTGCCGCGTTCGCAGGCACCAGGGGTCGCCCGGCTGCGCCGCAGGGTCGAGGGCGGGCTGCGGGCGGCCCTGATCGCGCGGGGTGATCCCGGTCTGCTCGCCGACTGGGCGTACAGCTCGTGGGGCTCGGAGGACCTCCCTGTCTGGCGGGCGCTCGCCGCCGCTGCACCGCCGGAGCGCCGGGCTGCGCTCCTGGCGAGGGCCCAAGTGCTCGACATGGAGCAGCGCACGTAGCAACAACGCTCACGGGCCCCCGGATGCCCGTGCAACGGCGTTGCAACGTCGTGCTGCCTAGCGTCACACCGAGGGCCGTCCAACGGCGGGCGGCACCGGAACCGGGAGGCCACAGAGATGACCCGTTACGCCGCACCGGGCACCGAGGGTGCCATCGTCTCGTTCGAGTCCCGTTACGACCACTGGATCGGCGGCGCGTACGTCCCGCCGGCCCGTGGTCAGTACTTCGAGAACCCGAGCCCCGTCAACGGTCGCCCCTTCACGGAGATCGCCCGCGGCACCGAGGACGACGTCGAGCGCGCCCTGGACGCCGCCCATGCGGCGGCCCCTGCCTGGGGGGCCGTGCCCGCGGGTGACCGTGCGACCGTCCTGAACCGCATCGCCGACCGCATGGAGGAACATCTGGAGGAGCTGGCTGTCGCCGAGAGCTGGGAGAACGGCAAGCCGGTACGCGAGACACTGGCCGCGGACATTCCGCTGGCCATCGACCACTTCCGGTACTTCGCGGGTGCGCTGCGCGCCCAGGAGGGCTCGCTCAGCGAGATCGACGACGACACCGTCGCCTACCACTTCCACGAGCCACTGGGTGTGGTGGCCCAGATCATTCCGTGGAACTTCCCCATCCTGATGGCTGTCTGGAAGCTCGCCCCCGCGCTCGCGGCCGGGAACGCGGTGGTCCTCAAGCCGGCCGAGCAGACCCCCGCGTCGATCCATGTGTGGATGAGCCTGGTCGCGGATCTGCTTCCCCCGGGCGTGGTCAACATCCTCAACGGCTTCGGCGCGGAGGCGGGCAAGCCGCTCGCTTCGAGTCCCAGGGTCGCGAAGATCGCCTTCACGGGCGAGACCACGACGGGGCGCCTGATCATGCAGTACGCGTCGGAGAACCTCAAGCCCGTCACACTGGAGCTGGGCGGCAAGTCGCCGAACCTCTTCTTCGACGATGTCTGGGCGCAGGACGACGACTTCCGCGACAAGGCGCTCGAAGGCTTCACGATGTTCGCCCTCAACCAGGGTGAGGTGTGCACGTGTCCCTCGCGGGCGCTGGTCCAGCGCGGACACTACGGCGAGTTCCTCGAAGCGGGCATCGCCCGTACCGAACAGATCGTGCCGGGCCACCCGCTGGACACGGACACCATGATCGGCGCGCAGGCCTCGGCGGAACAGCTGAAGAAGATCCTCTCGTACCTGGAGATCGGCCAGCAGGAGGGTGCGAAGGTTCTGACGGGAGGTCAGATCATCGAGCACGGGGGCGAGTTGGACGGCGGCTACTACGTCCAACCGACGATCTTCGAGGGTGACAACCGCATGCGGGTCTTCCAGGAGGAGATCTTCGGCCCCGTACTCGCGGTGACGTCCTTCTCGGACTTCGACGAGGGAATCAGGACGGCCAACGACACCCTCTACGGGCTCGGCGCGGGCGTGTGGACCCGGGACAGCAACACGGCCTACCGTGCGGGCCGGGCCATCCAGGCGGGCAGGGTCTGGACGAACTGTTACCACGCCTATCCGGCCCACGCCGCTTTCGGCGGCTACAAGCAGTCGGGAATCGGCCGGGAGAACCACAAGATGATGCTGGAGCACTACCAGCAGACGAAGAACGTTTTGGTTTCATACAGCCCGAAGAAACTTGGGTTCTTCTAGAGCCTCAAGTTGGGTGCCTGGAGGGGCGTTACTCTTCCAGGCACCCACAGGGCGCAGCCACTATCCGTGACCGATCAGCAACTTTCCGGACCCGTTCACCATGAATCTGCGTCCGTCCGGACCAGCCACGGACCAACTGGGGCGCTACATCGCGTCGCCTTCGGCGAGACGAAGCTTGCGAAGAAGTGCAGACGGCGTCGAGTGATCGCGAGGACCGGCCCCAGCGCATACCGACGGTATCTCGGTCCGGGATGGCGCCACGTTCTCGTTGTTCGCGGAGGTGCACGAAGTTTCGGACACCGATGTATCCGTGCGCGGCAAGGACGCCAAGGCCGATCCGAGATGTAACGTCGCGCGGGAGTTGAGACAGCGTCACGGCTGCATCATGAAGGATCTCAGTGTCCTGCTCGGAGAGCAGACTGATTGCCTGGGCGCGTACCCAGACGTGGTCCTCAGGGTCAGTGGCGGACGCCTCGGCCAGCCGTAGCCCCTTTCCACGGAGCGACGCCGAACCGCCGGAGAACTTGAACGAGCTGAGCGGGTGGGGGCTACCGGTCACTTCTCCGTCCAGGTAGCTTGCGTCCCGCCTCCCGAGTGCGTACTCCTTGGCTAGCAGGAACGTCTGTCGTTGGACTTCGACCGGCAGGTCGATGACCAGGTTGCGGGCACCGGTGATGGCGTCCTGCCGTGCCATAGCGATCTCGCGGGGGTCGGCCGGGGACTGCTGCACGAGTAGGTGACAGCGTCACCTACTCGTGCAGCAGTCCCATGGCACCCACGCCACACGACCGCAGAACCACATCGAGCCAGACCCCCACAACCGAGACCCAACCTTGTAGAAGCAGCTGACCAGCCACCACCGATTCACTGATCAGCCAGCCCGAGCGTGACGTCACCGTGAAGCATGACCGCGACAACAGCCTCAGCGAGAGCCGGGAACATGCCCAACTGTTTCGTGGCAGTCGTGCGTGGATCCGTGCCCATCGCCTGCCACTGGCCTAACGCCCCAGAGATCGCCTTGCCGACCGGCTGGCCACGCAGAACGCTCCCCTTGTAGACCATCACCAAGTCATCCCCACCGAGCCTCTGCAACTCAAGGGAATACCCAAATCCCTCCGCCGTCTTCTTCACGGACCGGCTGATCTTGGCCATGCCTTCCTCCCAAACCACGGCTGACTACGAACCAGGACGCACCGAGCATCTCCTCCGTACACGGACCGCACAGCCACGCAGCACAACAACTCGCCACCTACACGTAGGTGACGGGGCATCATCGACGCGACGGTGGTGCCGCAGGCTTCCACTTACAGCGGCTAACACAATGAGGTGGATCGCTCCTGTTGGCCGTGTCCGCGTCAGGGGTTGGGCGTTGTCCGGGCATGGGGACTTCGCCGTGGATCGTGTCGGATGACCTTTGGGAGCGGATAGAGCCGCTGCTGCCGTGCAGGGAACGTCGGTTTCGGCACCCTGGACGGAAGCCGCTGCCGGACCGGCAGGTGCTGTGCGGCATCCTTTTCGTGCTGCACACCGGCATCCAGTGGGAGTACCTGCCAAAGGAGTTGGGCTTCGGGTCTGGCATGACGTGCTGGCGTCGGCTGCAGGTCTGGAACGAGGTCGGCGTGTGGGAGCAGCTGCACGAAGTGCTGCTGGTCGAGCTCAACGCGGCGGCCCGTCTCGACTGGTCGCGTGCGGTGGTCGACTCCAGTCACGTGCGCGCCATAAAAGGGGGAGCCGGACGGGACCGAGTCGGGTCGATCGTGGCAGAACCGGATCGAAACACCACTTGATCAGCGACGGACACGGCGCACCGCTCGCCGTGATCCTCACGGGCGGCAACCGCAACGACGTCACCCAGCTCATGCCGCTGATCGACGCCATCCCACCTGTCAGGGGCCGGGTCGGGCATCCGCGACGCAAGCCGGACTCACTCTTCGCCGACCGCGGGTACGACCACGACATCTATCGCGACCAGGTCCACCAGCGCCGCATCGTCCCTGCCAGCGCCCGCCGCGGCACCTACCGCTGGGTCGTCGAACGCAGCTTCGCCTGGCTCCACGGCTTCAAACGCCTCCGCATCCGCTGGGAACGACGAGCCGACATCCACGAAGCCTTCCGCGAACTCGCCTGCTGCCTCATCACCCACCGACAGATCAACTCATTGCGTTAGCCGCTGTTACACCGGTGCGCTCGGACAGTTCTCCGATTTGCACGAAAACTCCATTCTCGGCGAAGGCACCAGCGCTGATCGGTCCCATGTTCCAGTGGTCCGCCCTCCTCATGCAACTGGCTCTTCGGCTATGCATCCGCTCGACAGCGGTGGCGTTGGTCGACTCCCCGTCGCAGGAGACGGATTTCGCAGCTGCGACCTTGGAGCGTCGGCCGCCACGGCAGGACGTCGAGTCGCTCGGCCCGGCCTGGGAAGACCCCATGCCCGGCGCGGGGCAGCGAGGGCTCACCGCGATGGACACCTGGCTGCGGGACTCTTCCCGGCCGAAAGTCCCCGAGAAGTCCCTGCGGACGCGGATCGCCCCTCGGACGCCCTCGAACATGCAAGTCAAGGGCATAGCGCGCCAGGGCGCGGACATGAGCGTCAAGTACAAGGAGACGGCGCGCGGCGGCCTCGCGGTGAACATCATCGAGTGC
This sequence comes from Streptomyces sp. NBC_01012, assembly GCF_045162755.1. Lineage (NCBI taxonomy): Bacteria > Bacillati > Actinomycetota > Actinomycetes > Kitasatosporales > Streptomycetaceae > Streptomyces > Streptomyces sp. NBC_01012. The sequence continues at coordinate 864,452 of NZ_CP108688.1, forward strand.
TAGCTAAGCTAGGCGGACAGGCCCGGTCCCTTCGGGTCAACGGTCCTGGAACGTGTCCAGGGCCACGGCCTGGGCGACGACCAGGCGGGGGTCCAGTCCGGGGGTGAGGATGTCGACCACGTAAAGGTCCCGCGGCCCCCACTTCCTGTCCACCTTCAGCACCTGCTTGCCCCCGGTCTCGAAGTCGAAGTGGTACGGCCACAGGAACGGCACCAGGTCCAGCGGCAGGAAGTCCCAGACGCGGCGGAGCACGGCCACGAACCGGTTACGCTCCCGACCGACGGCGGCCGGGAATCCGGGCTGGTCCAGCACCCAGGTCGAACGCACCAGTGAGGCGACGACCTCCTCCTCGAAACCGCCGACAAGGTTGCCCTCCGCGTCCCGCACGTCGTAGCCATCACCGGCGCCGCGCTCCTCGATGGTGAACAGCACGCGGGTTCCGGACACGCCTGAGTGGAAGGTGATCTTCTCCTCGATCGAGAAATGCTTCACCTCGGTGCGGGCCAGGACCTCGCCCTCCGAGCCGTCCGGCATCAGCTTCCTCACCGTGTAACGGCCGGCCTTGAGACGGTTCTCCTGCCGGACGATGAAGCGTCTGCCGGTCCACTGTCCCGCACTGTCCACTGTTCCGCTCCCGAAGCCGTCGTTCCCTGTGCCGCCGCCGAGCGCGTCCGGCGGAGCCATCATCACCGGACCGCCCGCCCTGCGACAGTCTCCATAAGTCGTCACCCGTAACGACGAAAGAGAACAGGGTTCCCAGGAGCCCCCGCCTCCCGGACGCCCCTGACCGGAAGTCCGTGACCACGCTCCCGACCGGCTTGGGCATGATGAGCCGGCCTGTTGTCCGCCTGTCACACCGATCCCGCGCAGGAGACCGTATGATCCGGGTTCTCATAGCCGACGACGAACCGCTCATCAGAGCAGGCATCAGAATGATCCTCACCTCCGCCGAGGACATCGAGGTCGTCGCCGAGGCACGGGACGGCCGGGAGGCGGTGGACACCGCCCGGTGCACCGCGATCGACGTGGCCCTGCTGGACATCCAGATGCCCGTGATGGACGGTCTGACCGCGCTGGCCGAACTGGGCCGTGCCGCGCCGGGAGTACGGGCGCTGATCCTGACGACATTCGGGGAACGCGACAACGTCCTGCGGGCGCTCGGTCACGGCAGCGCGGGATTCCTGCTGAAGGACACCGCCCCGCAGGAGCTGATCCACGCAGTCCGCGCGGCGGCGGACGGCAACGCCTGCCTGTCCCCGGGCGTCACCCGCCACGTGGTGGACGTCCTCGCATCCCCCGCCGCAGCCGTGCGCGGCGAGGAGGCGCGCAGCCGCCTGGCCGGGCTGACCGGTCGCGAACGCGAAGTGCTGGGCCTGCTCGGCGAAGGACTGTAAGAGTGCAGGGCTAGGACGTTCCCACCGGGTGCTTTTCGTTCGCCGCTATAACAGCGGCTAACGCAATGAGTTGATCTGTCGGTGGGTGATGAGGCAGCAGGCGAGTTCGCGGAAGGCTTCGTGGATGTCGGCTCGTCGTTCCCAGGGGATGCGGAGGCGTTTGAAGCCGTGGGGCCAGGCGAAGCTGCGTTCGACGACCCAGCGGTAGGTGCCGCGGCGGGCGATGGCAGGGACGATGCGGCGCTGGTGGACCTGGTCGCGATAGATGTCGTGGTCGTACCCGCGGTCGGCGAAGAGTGAGTCCGGCTTGCGTCGCGGATGCCCGACCCGGCCCCTGACAGGTGGGATGGCGTCGATCAGCGGCATGAGCTGGGTGACGTCGTTGCGGTTGCCGCCCGTGAGGATCACGGCGAGCGGTGCGCCGTGTCCGTCGCTGATCAAGTGGTGTTTCGATCCGGTTCTGCCACGATCGACCCGACTCGGTCCCGTCCGGCTCCCCCTTTTATGGCGCGCACGTGACTGGAGTCGACCACCGCACGCGACCAGTCGAGACGGGCCGCCGCGTTGAGCTCGACCAGCAGCACTTCGTGCAGCTGCTCCCACACGCCGACCTCGTTCCAGACCTGCAGCCGACGCCAGCACGTCATGCCAGACCCGAAGCCCAACTCCTTTGGCAGGTACTCCCACTGGATGCCGGTGTGCAGCACGAAAAGGATGCCGCACAGCACCTGCCGGTCCGGCAGCGGCTTCCGTCCAGGGTGCCGAAACCGACGTTCCCTGCACGGCAGCAGCGGCTCTATCCGCTCCCAAAGGTCATCCGACACGATCCACGGCGAAGTCCCCATGCCCGGACAACGCCCAACCCCTGACGCGGACACGGCCAACAGGAGCGATCCACCTCATTGTGCTAGCCGCTGCAAGAGCACAAGCGAAGGCGCCTGACCTTGAACCGTCCTGGGTTCGGTAGAGAGCTCAGATTGTGGTCTTGACCTGGGGTTTTGTGGATTCCTTGTAGTGGTTGGCCTCGTACTCGGCGGGTGGGATGTGCCCTATCTCACCGTGCAGGCGGCGGTGGACATACCAGTCGGTCCACTCGGCGGTGGCGTCCACGGTCAGCTGCGTCAGGCGCTTTCCGACCTGGTCCACCGCGACCAGGGTGTGGGTCTTCTTGTGGGAGTCGATACCGACCACGATCACGGGATGCTCCAACGGGAGTCGGACGAAGTGTCATCGCCTCCGCGGGGGCACGCCTCAATCGGGCGAGCAGCACGCTTCTAAGGCCACATCGCGAAGAACGAAGACACCGACGGGGCGGCACATCGCCGAAAAGCCCTCAACTGACGTGGCAGCAAAGAAAAAAGCCAACCCATCGGCATCTGTCCGTGTCGCACCGTCACCGGGGCGACGTCTCCAACGACAGCATTGACGCGAAGAAACTCGCCGCCGCCTTCAGGATCCCGTTCGCTCGCTTCAGCTCGGCTTTCTCCTGCTTCAACGCCTTGAGCTGGGCCGATTCCTCCCTCGTCGCCCCCGAACGCGTCCCCGCATCGATCTCATACTGCTTCACCCAGTTCCGCAGCGTCTCGCGGGAGCCGATGCCGAGCCTATCGGTGACCACCTGCAGAGCGGCCGTCTCGTTCGGGTGGTCACCGTACACCTCGGCGACCATGCACACCGCACGGCGGCGGAGCTCAAGAGGGTAACGGGAAGGTCGTGCCATGACTCGTTCCTTTCATGAAATCGAGTCTCCATTCGGGCCGGGGCGATTCAACGTTTCTGATCAGACACTGGGCCGGACGCTGCGGGGCTCGGTCGGCGGCGGGGTGGAGTCCGCGCGCTGGGTGGAGACCTCCTCGCGGTCGTCCGGCTTGCCGTTCCGGTAGCGCATAAGCACACATCCGGCGAGTGCCGCCAGGCATATCCCCGCCACGATCAGCAGTCCCCCGCTGACGCTGCCCGTGCGCTCTTGCACCTGCCCGAGAAGCGTCGGGGCGACGAATCCTCCGAGGTTGCCGATCGAGTTGATCAACGCAATACCCGGCGCCACCATCGCACCGACCAGGTACTGCTGCGGGATGGCGAAGAACGACGAGGCCGCGACCTTGAAACCAGTCGTGGCGACGATCAGCATAACGACCGCAAGGACCGGCGAGGCGAGTGCGGCCACCGTCAGTCCGAGGGCCGCCAGCAGAAACCCGGCGCCCAGTACGGTGCGGCGCAGTCCGGTGCGATCCGAGAGATGTCCTGCGGCCAGGATCGCGAAGAACGCGACGGAGAACGGGATCACCGAGATCAGGCCGATCATGAACTCGCTCAGACCGCCGATGTCACGTACGAAGTCCGGCAGCCAGAAGGTGACCGAGTACTGGGCGAGTTGGGCGGCGAAGTAGACGAAGCAGAAGAGCAGCATCTGCGGGTCGCGCAGCATCGACCAGCGTGAGGGGGCCTTGCTCCTGACGGCGGCCGCCCGTTCGGCTTCCTCGGCGGCGAGCCGGTCGAGCAGCGCCATCTTCTCCTCGGTCGAGAGCCAGTCGGCGTCGGCCGGGCGGGATTCCAGCCGGGACCAGACCAGGGCGCCGACGGCGATGGCGGCGAGGCCCTCGATCAGGAACATCCACTGCCAGCCGCGCAGCCCGAGGGTGTCGTGCATGCTCAGCAGGGCGCCGGAGAGCGGCCCTGCGATGACCGCGGCGATGGCCGAGGCGGAGTAGAGCGCGGCGTTGGCCCGGCCGCGGATGGCGTTGGGGAACCACTGCGTGAAGTAGAAGATGACGCCGGCGAAGAATCCGGCCTCGGCGGCCCCCAGGGCCATGCGCAGGGTGTAGAAGATGGCCTCGTTGTGCGCGAACATCATCAGCGCCGAGACCAGTCCCCAGCTCATCATGATGCGGGTGAGCCAGAACTTGGCGCCGTAGCGTTCGAGCAGGATGTTGCTCGGGATCTCGAAGATCGCGTAGGTGACGAAGAAGAGGCCTGCACCGAGACCGTAGGCTCCGGCGCCGATTCCTGAGTCCGCCTCCAGGGCGTCTTTCGCGAAGCCGATGTTGACTCTGTCGATGTAGTTCACGACGAACATCAGCATGACCAGCGGAACAAGCCGCCGGAAGGCCTTCTTCGTCGCGGCGTCAAGAGCCGGCGGATTGGTTGCTGCTGTGGACGTGTGCTTCATTGCACCTGCCTCGGGGCGAGAAGGGGGCAGAGGCCAGTGCTGCCGAGCGGCGCCTGGCGGGGGAAGGGGAAGAGCGGCGACGCGGAGCTGGGTGGTCCGTGGTGCGAGGCCTCTTGAGCGTTCGCGGCCAACTCCGCCTCGCGGCGGACATGCGTCAGTCGAGGTCGCTGGGCATGGCCGAGGGAGGGCGGAGGAAGGTGCCGGTCCCTTGGGAATTGTGCGTATTCAGCTGATGTGCTTGTGAGTGCGCACCGCTATGTGCGTGCCACCTGGGAAAGGATGGCGGGAGTGCTCAGTGTGAGCGGTCCGCGGTAGGCCCCGCCGGGTCGATCCGTCCGTCGAGGGCGGGCAGGACGCGGGTGATGAAGCCGGAGACATGAGCGGCGAGCAGCTGCGCGGCGCGGTTCGCGTCGCCTTCGAGCGCGGCTGCCAGGATCCCCTCGTGCTCGTCCGCCTCGTCAGAGGAGCCCCCTGCCGAGCGCCAGCCGGACACGCCGACCAGGGCCGCCTGATCCCTCAGCTCGTCGAGGGTCCTGACGAGGATCGGGTTTCCGCAGGCCATGTACAGGGCCCGATGGAACTCGCGGTTGTGCAGGCTCATTTCCGCCGTGTCGCCGGTCGCGCCGGCCGCGGCAGCCAGGTCGAGCGAGCGGCGGGCCAGAGTGAGGTCCCCGCCGTTGCGCACGGATCGGCGTACACCTTCGGGTTCGAGGAGGATACGCATGTCGTACACGGCCGTGGCCGCCGCGCTGCCCATGGCCCTGACTCTGGCGCCGCGGTAGGCGCTCAGCACGACGAGTCCGGACCCGGCGAGTGTTTTGAGGGCCTCGCGGATCGGGGTCTTCGACATGCCCAGCGACGCTGCGATGTCGGACTCGACGACGGGCTGACCGGGGCGCAGCCGACCGGTCAGGATGGCGCGCCGGATGACGGATGCCGCCTGCTCGGTACGGTTGGCCGTGGGATCGACATGGTCGAGGGTCAGCTCGACGGGCGTGGACACCTCATCTGCCGTGCGGCGGTTGCTCACCGAGTCTCCTCTCACGTATCAGATATGATCCTAGAGACCGCTGACCGCCCCGGTCAATCGGCTGGATGTCTGTTCAGCTGACGCCGTCGGTGGTGACGGTCCAGGTCTTGACGGCCAGCTTGTTGATCAGTTCCTGGTCGTAGCTGACGCCTACGCCAGGACCGGAGGGGACCGGGAGCGTGCCGTCCTCGCCGATGCTCGTCCAGTCATCGGTGTAGCCGCAGGTGTAGATGCGCGGCGACGGGTTGGGGTGGTGCGGCGAGACGTTCGCGACCTCGTAGAACGACGTGCCCTGCATCGAGGCGACCAGGTGCCGATGGATGGGGCTCGGGCCGTGGACCTCGACACCCACGCCGAGTGACTGCGCGAACTTCATCGTGGTGAGGGAGCCGGTGACCCCGAGGTCGTAGTGCGCGTCCACCCGGAGCAGGTCCGTGCCGCCGGCCAGCAGGAAGTCCGCCTTGGCCTCGGGGCCGGGCACGTGTTCAGTCTGGAGGATGGGAATCTCCAGGGCATCGCGCAGCTGCTTGTGCTGGTGGGCGCCGATTCCGATCGGGCGCAACGGGTCCTCGTACCAGCGGAAGCCCGCCTCCTGGCACGCCTTTCCGACGAAGATCGCGTCACTGAGCGAGTCGAAGACGCAGGCGGGGTCGAGCATGAGCTCGGCCCGCTCCCCCAGGGTCTCGCGCATGCGGGCGACGTTGCGGGCCTCCTCCCACTTGTCCCCCTCGTGCCAGCTGTGCATCTTGAACCCGGTCCAGCCCGCACGCTGCAGCTCGGCGAAGAATTCGACAACCTGCTCGCTCGAGGAGAGACTTCCCGACCGGTCGGCATTCACCGTCGAGGCGTAGGCGGGCACGTGGTCCCGCCAGCCGCCGAGCAGCTCGGTCAAGGAGGCACCGTAAGCCTTGCCCGTCAGGTCCCACAGGGCGTTGTCCACGAAGGACAAGCCGTAGTTGTGCATGGGGCGAGCCATGCGCCGGGCGGTGCGGTACAGCCGCTCGCGGTGCTGCCAGGGGCGTCCGACCAGCACCCGTGCCACGTCGACGGCCTGGACCGCGGCGGCGCTCGCTGTCGCGTGGTAGGCGTACTCACCCGTCAGACCGTCGTCGGTGTGCACGCGCACCATCAGGTGGCCGCGCAACCCGACGCTGCCGGGTGTGTAGTACCACGACCCCGCACGGTCCTCCGAGGAGAAGTCCCGGACGTAGTCGGGCTCCTCCTCGTTGAACTGGATGATCTCGACCTTATCGACGAGCGACATGGTTGCCCTCTCCGTTCTGGGTGGTGCCGGCCGTCCTCACCCTGCACCACAACCGAACCGCAGTAGATATCTGGTATATGACTCGTCGAACTTAAGCAGCGGCAACCGGGACGTCAAGACTTACGTGAGAGCAAGATGACGGCGAGAGTCGGCTGCGGGTCCCACCGGGCGCTCCTCCGGCAGCCAGAAAATCGCCCTGAGCTGCATATACGTGAATTCGCTCGACGTGTCGATCCTGTCAGCGGACCTGGAGTGACGGCGCATACAACGCGAACAAGGGCGGCAGTCGCGCCATGCCAGATGCCCGTTTCAGGCAGTTAATCCGATGTTCGACGCCCGGCGGAGCCTTGACCGATCGTATATTGCGGCCTAGTTTTCATATCTCGTATATGAAAACAAGGGGTTGAGTCGCCCCTGGATTGGAGGAGAACATGGACCTCTCGGCACTGCGGTCCCGACTGGCCACGGTCGTCGCGATCACGCCGACGCCCTTCACCGACGAAGACGAGGTGGACCGTTCCACTCTCGAACGCGTCGTTGCGCGCCTGGTCGAGGGCGAGGTCGGTGTGGTGACCGTGAACGGCAACACCGGCGAGTTCTACTGCCTGACACCGGCCGAGCGCCGCACCGTCCTGGAGGTGGTGGCCGCCGGTTCCACCGGACGCGCCCTGCTGTTGGCGGGAGTCGGCTTCGACGTCGCCACCGCGATCGACGACGCCCGCTTCGCCCGCGATCGCGGCGCCGAAGCGATCATGGTGCACCAGCCCGTGCACCCCTACCTGTCGGCCGAAGGGTGGGTCGAATACCACCGCAGCATCGCCGCCGCCGTCCCCGACCTAGGGGTGGTGCCCTACGTCAAGAACACGGCCGTCGGCCCTGACCAGTTCGAGGCACTGGCCGACACCTGCCCGAACGTCGTCGCGGTCAAGTACGCCCTGCCGGACACCGCCGCCTTCGCCGTCGTGGCACGCCAGGCCGGTCTCGAACGGTTCACCTGGATCGCAGGCCTGGCCGAGCTGTCCGCACCCGGCTATGCGGCTGTCGGCGCACGCGGCTTCACCTCCGGTCTCGCCAGCATCGCTCCGCACCTGTCGACCGGCATGCACAGGGCCCTGACCGGCGGGGACTACGACACCGCCATGAAGATATGGGACAGCGTGCGGGAGTTCGAGGAACTACGGCTGGCCCGCAACAACGCGGACAACGTCAGCGTCATCAAGGAGGCCCTCCACCAGATCGATCTCGGCAGCTCCCGGGTCCGGCCGCCGTCCGCCCCGCCGACGCCGCAAATCCGTGAAAGGGTCACCACGATTCTGCAGTCCTGGGGTGTCAAGTGAGCAGCGAAACGATCACTACGGCCAACCCGAGCACCGGCGTCGTCACCGCGACCGCGCTGCAGAAGAGCACGGACGAGGAAGTGGCCGCAGCCTGTGCGCAGGCGGCGCAGGCCACTGCCGAACTGGCCGCACTCGGCAGGCCCTTCCGCAGCGCGCTGCTGCGCCGGATGGCCGCGGCACTCGATGCCGAAGCGTCCGAGATCGTGGCGATCGCCGATCAGGAGACAGCCCTCGGAAGCGGACGCCTGGAAGGCGAACTGACCCGCACCACCTACCAACTGCGGCTGCTCGCCGACGTCGTCGACGAGGGCGGCTACCTCGAAGCCACGGTCGACCACGCGGCCGGCACCCCGATGGGCCCCCGCCCGGACCTGCGCCGGATGCTCGTTCCCCTGGGTCCGGTGGCGGTCTTCGGCGCCAGCAACTTCCCTCTCGCCTTCTCCGTGCCCGGCGGCGACACGGCGTCCGCGCTCGCCGCCGGCTGCGCGGTGGTCGTCAAGGCACACAGTAGCCACCCCCTCACCTCGGCACTGTGCGGGCGCATCCTCCGCGAGGCAGCGGATGCGCACGGCGCACCCGCAGGAACACTGTCCCTGATCCACGGCACCGAGGCCGGCCGGACCCTGGTCACCGATCCGCGGATCACGGCCGTCGCCTTCACCGGAGGCCACACCGGAGCGGCGGCACTGAAAGCGGCGATCGCCACCCGCCCCGTACCGATCCCCTTCTATGGCGAGCTCGGCGGCGTGAACCCTCTGGTCATCACACCCCGCGCCGCCGACGAGCGGGGCACCGAGATCGCCCACGGTCTCGTCGACTCCTTCACCCTGGGCGGCGGCCAGTTCTGCACCAAGCCCGGCCTCGTCTTCGTGCCCGAAGGGCACACCGGGGACGAACTCGTCTCAGCCGTACGCAGCCGGACGGCCGCCTCCCCGATCCCCGCCCTGCTCAACAAGGGAATCGCCGGCTCGTACCACGACAGCCTCGGCCGGCTCGCGCCGACAACCCAGCTCACCCTGGCACAAGCAGAGAGCGGCGAAGGTTTCCGTGCCCCGCCGGCGGTGGCGGTCCTGGACTCCGAGCAATTCGACCCCTCACAGGTGGACGAGGTCTTCGGTCCAGTGGCTCTCCTCGTCCGCTATCACCCTGAGACGCTCAACTCGGTGATCGAGCAGTTGCCCGGGGCCCTGGTCGGCACCGTCCACGGCGCCACCGGCGACGACCCGGTGCGCGACTCCGCCGCCTCGGTACTCGCCGCCCGATGCGGCCGAGTGCTCTTCGACGGCTATCCCACCGGGGTAGCCGTGACCTGGGCACAGCAGCACGGCGGGCCCTGGCCGGCCACCGACAACCAGCACACATCCGTCGGACCGGCCGGCCTGCGCCGCTTCCTTCGGCCCCTGTCCTGGCAGAACAGCCCCGCCCACCTCCTGCCACCCGAGTTGAGGGAAGACACGCGCACGGCGCCCCGCCGGGTCGACGGCCTTCTGCAGCTTCCGCGACCTTAACTGAGCGTCTGGCCTGTGAGGTGTGTCTTGTCCCGAGTCGACATCCCACCGCGCTAACTGATCGTTTCAGAATGAGGTTTTGAGCCGTCTCAAGCAGATGATGCTGCACGCGAGTTGGAGGAGTCCGAGGTGAAGGTCGGCGCGTGTCTCGTAGCGGATGCGGAGCCGTTTGAACCAATGGAGCCAGGCAAAGGTCCGCTCGACAACCCATCGAGTCTTGCCCAGGCCGGAACCATGCGGGGCGCCACGTCGGGCGATCTTGGGCGTGATGCCGCGAGCCCGGATGAGACGGCGGTACTTGTCGAAGTCGTAGCCGCGGTCGGCGAACAGCCGTCGAGGTCGGTGCCGTGGTCGGCTGCACAGGCCACGAATGCGGGGCATCGCGTCCAGCAAGGGCATGAGCTGGGTGACGTCGTGGCGGTCTCCGCTGGTCAGAGAGATGGCGAGCGGAGTTCCGTTCCGATCGACGATGAGGTGGTGCTTGCTGCCAGGCCGCGCTCGGTCAACCGGCGAAGGTCCGGTGTGAGCCCTCCTTTGAGGCCTCTGGCGTGCGAGGCATCGATCGCCGCGTCGTCCACCTCCACTGGTCCGTCTCTGCGAAGTTCTGCCAGCAGGACTTCGTGCGGGCGTGGCCACACTCCCGCAGACGGCGCCGGGCCGTCACCCCACTGCACCCGACGACCTCAGCGGGTACGTCCCGCCAAGCTCACACTCTTGCGAAGCACGTAAACGATGCCCCGCGGAGCAGCACGGTCATCGGCCGGCAACCGCCCGGGAGTAGCGGTGCCGCCGCGGCGCACGAGCCGGCAGCAGCGGAGCCACACGTTCCCACAGGTCATCCAGACACAAGATCAGGAGACACCCAACAGAGCCTGGGAAGCGCTGTACCGGTGGGCGGGGGCGGACAGATACGCGCCCACCGTGGTCGTGCTGGGTGCCAGCACATCCCGCAGGACACCACCATCGCCGCCCCGCACGCCCGGCGCGCCATGGTCCGCCTGCGGCTCGTCGCGCACACGGCCAAAGCGCCTGCGGTGCGGGGGCACGTGCTCAGTGTCTTCGAGGACTTAGCAGGCCAGCCCGCCACCACCCAAGTATCTGGTGGACGAGGTCAGCGCCTGGCAGGCCGACAAGAGCTCCCCGCGCAGCGGCTCTCTCGCGTTTCTCGCGCTGATGACCGCCGAGGGCGACGGCAGCCCGCAACTGCTGCCCATGCCGGGCATCGACACGCCCCGAGCCGTGCACGAATTGCTCAGCTCGCCCACGACCGCCCCCGAGGTCATCTCCCCGCTGACCGCATGGATCGGCAACAGCACCAAGGACCCGGCCGCCTACACACAGCTGCGCGACCTGCTCCTGCCCGCGCCGCGCGGCCACAACATGTTCGAGGCCGGCATGAAGCTCCTGCAGGAGCTCCAGGGCCTGTCCACCACCGACGGCGTCAGCGTGGCCGCGCCGAAATGGTCCACCGACTCCACGGACACCAACCACCCACACGTAGCAGCTCCTGCACAAATGGATGTGGCGAGCAGCGCCAACGTGCTGGTCGCCACGGTAATCCGGTAGCCGAGGGCACAAGATCCGGACCATTTCCGGACCAGTCCCCGACCGAAGGCTGCACCAATACCACCTGGCCTGGTCAGCGTGGGTGCAGCGCCTGTACCACCAGCAGACGAAGAACCTGCTGGTGAGCTACTCGCCGAAGAAGCTCGGCTTCTTCCAGCGGCACGAAAGAAGGTGCCTGACCTGGGATTTTCCCCGGGACAGGCGTCTTCTTGGGGCGCACGGCCCTTCCCGTGGGGGCGTCGAAATGCTCCTCAGGACCGTCCAGGGACATGGCGTAGCGCTGGAAACGCTCTTGGACGCTCTGACAGGAATGGCGCGATGACCCGCCGACCGGCGGGGCTTCTTCGGCTGTTCCCGCCGTGGGGCGCCCGACAGGTTGGTGCGGTGGTGCGCATCATGGTTCGCCCGTACGCGGGTGTGACGTACGAACTGGCCGGAACCTCCGGGTTCAGTCGCGTCTGCTGATGCGGGGCATGGCCCCGCACGGGGCGCCGCCCTGCGCGGAGTCGTCCCGGTGGGGCAGGTCCGCCCCGTCTGCGCGGTCGGACCAACCCCACCGGGACGAGGTGCGGGAAACCGTCAGGCCGTGGCGAAGGCCGCGAGGATTCCGGCCGTCAGCGCCGAGCGTTCGACCATGCCGCTCAGTGTCACGTGCTCGCTGCGGGCGTGTGCGCCGCCCCCCACCGCGCCGAGTCCGTCGAGTACCGGTGTGCCCGCGGCCAGGATGAAGTTCCCGTCGCTGGCACCGCCCACGGCAGTCTCCCGCAGGTCGAGCCCGAGTGGGGCGGCACACTGCCGGGCGATCGCGAACAGGTGCCCGACGCTCTCGGTGCGCTCGAAAACCGGGCGGTTCCAGCCACCGGCGACGTTGAGGCCGGTCCTGGGGTCGACCGGGGCGAGCGCGGCCAGGGCCTTGTCCAGCCGGGCGCGTTCGGTGTCGGTCGCCACGCGGATGTCCAGGTGGGCGGTGGCCTCTCCCGCGGTGACATTGCTGCGGGTCCCGCCGCGGAGCACACCGACGTTGACCGTGGTACCGGCCTGCGGGTCGGCGAGGGCCTCCAGCGCGAGCACCTGACGGGCCATCTCGTTGACCGCGCTGGCGCCGCGCGTCGGGTCGAGTCCGGCGTGTGCCTCCTCGCCGGTGACGGTGAGGGAGAACAGCCCGACCCCCTTGCGGGTCGTCTTCACAGCCCCGTCCGCGCTCGCCTCGAAGACCAGCGCAGCCCGGGACCTCCGGGCCTCGGCGACGATGACGTCGCTGGACGACTGACTGCCCGTCTCCTCGTCACCGTTGAGCAGCAAGGTGCACTCCGGACGCGGCAGACCCAGCGCCGTGAGCGCGCGCAGCGCCCAGACTGCCTGGACGAGTCCCGCCTTCATATCGAACACACCGGGGCCGGAGATGCGGTCGCCCTCCCGGTGGTAGGGCCACTCACCCAGGGTCCCCGTGGGCCAGACGGTGTCGTAGTGGCCGACGAGCAGCAGCGGGGCACCGGACGACGGGCCCGAGCCCGCGTAGCGGCGGATCAGGATGTCGCCCGCCTCGTCGCGGGGGATCAGCTCCTCGGCCGTGGGGGCACCGAGGGTGGTGTCGAGCCAGCCGCGGACCCAGGCGAGGCAGGCCGCGAGGGAGAGGGTGTCCTCGCTGGAGCTCTCCTGGGAGGTGTAGGCGGCGAGGTCGGCGTCCATCGCGTCATGGTGCTGGTCCAGCCAGCGCTGTACGGCGACGGCCTGGGCCTCGGTGAGCACGGGGGATGTCGGCAGACCATGACCTGCGGAGGCCTCGGCGGCCGTACCCCGGCCGGCCGCCACGGCCAGCCGGTCGAGGACGTCCAGGCGGGACTCGGACATGGCCGAGGGGTCCTTCTCCAGTTCCCGCAGACCGTCCACGACGGCCCGGAGTACCGGCATGTCCCGCCCCGCGCGCCGCGCCTGCTCGAACACCGGGGCGTAGTGCGTGGTGACCTCCACGGGGCGGCGGCGGACGGCCAGGTCACGCCAGATGCCGCTGCGGTCCTTGGGCTGGGTACGCAGCCACGCGGTCAGCCGGTCGCAGGCCGCATCCCGCAGGGCGGGGTCGTTGTCGGGCCGGAAGGCCGCCGCCTCGAAGGCGTCGAAGGACTCGAGACGGACGTCTGCCGCTTCGGCCACCGCGTACACCTCGGCGGTCAGCGCGTACATGGTGGCGCGATGGCGGTCCATGAGGTCGGCCATGGGGGCGTCGGCCAACGCGGTGGCCGAGAGCATCGCGCCGAACGCCGCCTTGGCCCACAGGTAGCCCTCGACGTTGTCGTCGGCCCGCGCGGGGCCCCATGCCTGGAGGTCGGCGACGAGAGCTCGAACCCGGTCCGAAACGGGTGCGCCGCCGCACTCCCCGATGACGAACGCGCCCGGTCCTCCGTCCCGCACCACCCCCGGTTCGACGAGGTCGGCGAAGATGTTGACGAATGCCGCGAGGGTACGGCCGGTGCCGGCGTGCTCCGCGATCAGCGCCTCGTTGAAACCGTTCTGCACGGAGACGACATAGCCGTCCGGGGCGAGGCGGGGCGCTATCCATTCCATGGCCGCCCCGGTGGCCTGTGCCTTGACGCTGAGCAGGACCCGGCCGAGCGGCGGCCCCTGGTACGCGTCAGGCGTGGTGGCGTCCAGGCGGACGCTCTCACGCTCCTCCCCGCGCAGGATGGCCAGGCCCTCCGCCTGGATCGCGGCCACGTGGGCCGCGTCGGTGTCGATGACCGTGACGTGGTGTCCGGCCGCCGCGAGATGGTGGGCGAGCGTGCCTCCGATGGCACCCGCTCCGACCACAGTGTAGGCGTCGCCGGTCATGAGGTGTGTCCCTTCGTGGTGTCTTCGGCCGCCCCCTGGAGCGGCTGCGGGGAGGTGTGCGTGGCCGGAGGGGCGGTGGCGGTCTCGCCGCCCGCTGGTGGCCACAGCCGTGGCAGTTGGCTCGCGCCCGTACCGCTGCCGCCGTCCACTCGCAGGATCTCCCCGGTCACCCAGGAGGCTTCGGGGCCGGCGATCCACACTACGGCGCGTGCGATGTCCGCCGGGGTGCCCGGCCGTCCCAGGGGATTGACGGAGACGGCTGCGGCGTATTCGTCGGTGACGGGGTTGCAGGCGCTGTCCACTCCGATGAAGCCGGGGCTGACGGCGTTGACGCGGATGCCGTACGGGCCGAGTTCGAGAGCCGCCGCGCGGGTTGCCATCTCCAGCGCGGCCTTGGAACTCGCGTACGGGCCGCCGCCCGGCCGGGCGCGCAATGCGGAGCCTGAGGAGATGTTGACCACCGACGCGCTCCGTCCTGAAGCAGCCGCGCGGCGGGCCAATTCGGCCGTGGCGAGGACCGGTGCCCGGGTGTTGAGCGCGAAGACCCGGTCCCATTCGGTGGCGGTGACCTCGGCCATGTCGAGCGATGGGTAGACACCGGCCGCGTTGACCAGCACGTCCACCGGACCGTGGGCGTCCCAGGCACCGGATACGGCGGCGGCCGGGCCGCCTGCGGTGCGCAGGTCGTGTACCTGGTGGGCCCCGCCCAGCGCGCTCGCCGTCGCCACAAGGCGGTCGGCGTCGATGTCGACGAGGGTCAGCGTGTGGCCGGTCGCGGCGAAGTGTTCGGCGATGGCCTGTCCGATACCGCTCGCGGCGCCGGTGACCAGTACGTGCGTCATCAGGAGAACTCCTTGTCCTTCGTCTCGGGCATGGTCAGGTAGACGACGAGGGAGAGCAAGGCGGCACCGGAGACGTACAGCCAGAGCTTGTCGGCGTGGCCGGAGTCGCTCAGCCAGGTGGTGACGTACGGGGCGGTGCCGCCGAAGACGGCGACGGCCAGCGCGTACGGCAGGGCGATACCGGTGGACCGCACCTCCGGCGGGAACTGCTCGGCCATGATCACCGCGCAGTTGGCGGAGTAGCCGAGGATGAGCAGCATGCCTGTGAGCTGTACCAGGAACAGGACCAGGAAGCTGTCGTTCAGCAAGTGCAGCATCGGCCAGGAGAGGAGGACGAAGCCCCCGGCGAAACCCACCAGGGTGGGCTTGCGCCCCAGCTTGTCGGAGAGCAGCCCGGCGAAGGGCAGCGCCACGATGAAAATGAGCAGGCACAGGGTCTGGGAGAGCAGCGCCTGCTTCAGCGGGATGCCGGTGGTGAGATTGGCGTACGTAGGAAGGTAGTTGACCCAGATGTAGTAGGTCAGCGTGCCGGCGATGGTGATGCCGGCGACCCGCAGCGCGGCGGCCGGGTGCTCGACGAACATGGCCTTCAGCGGGTTCTTCCGGTCCTGCCCCCCGGCCTTGGCCTCGTTGAAGGACTCGGTGTCCTCGACGGTGACCCGCAGCCAGAGGCCGACGAGGCCGAGCAACGCGCCGATCACGAAGGCGGCCCGCCAGCCCCAGCTGCGCAGGGCTTCGTCGCTGAGCAGCGAGGTGAAGGCGGTGCCGAGCAGTGAGGCGATCAGGACGCCGCCCGCGACCGACACCTGCTGCCAGGAACCGGCGAAGGCCCGCCGTCCGGGCGCCGCGGACTCGACCAGGAACGCCGAGGACGAGCCGAACTCGCCGCCCGCGGAGAAGCCCTGGGCCAGCCGTGCGAGCAGCAGGATCACCGGCGCCGCGATGCCGATCGTCTCGTAGCCGGGGGTGATCGCGATGATGAGACCGGCGCCCGCCATCAGGCCGATGGTGAGGGAGAGCCCCTTCTTGCGGCCGTGCCGGTCGGCGTACGCGCCGAGGACGGCGGCACCCACCGGTCGCATTACGAAGCCGACAGCGAAGACGGCGAGCGTGGACAGGAGTGCGACCGCGCCTTCGGCCTTGGGGAAGAAGACATCCGCGATGATCTTCACGAAGATGCCGTAGAGGGCCCAGTCGACGAATTCGACGGTGTTGCCCACGGAGCCGGCCACGATGGCCTTGCGCTGTTTGGGCGTCAGTTTGTGGGACGGAGCGGTACCGGATGCGGCGGCGTCGGTTTTCACGAGGAGGGTCCTCGCCTTCCTTGGGGTGTTTCTCAGGAGACGGACCGGGGTCCGGGCAGCGGGCGCGGGTGTTCCCGGTGGGGACGGTTTCATCACGACATCGCGGGGCGGGCACGGCCATGGTGCTGGGCGCGCCGGGGGACGGGTGCGCGTACGAGGGAGCGCACATGAGAGTGGTGTGCGCGGACGGGGTGCGGCATCCGGGTGTGGGTACGCCGGAGTGTGGGCGGTGACGCGGGTACGCGTACGAGGTGCCCGTGGTGGGCCGCGGGGGCTGCGGGTCAGGCCTGCCGCTGGTGCGCGAGGCAGTGCTCGGCGACCTCGCGGTGGGTGGCGAACCACACTCCGGTGTGCTCTGCGATGTGCGCGAGCAGTTCGTCGAGCACGACCAGCCGGGAGCGGTGACCGATGATGTGCGGGTGCATGGTGAGCTGGAAGAGGCCGCCGGCCGTGTACGCGGCGTCGAACTCGTCCTGCCAGATCCGGAGCACGTCCCGTGGCGCGATGTAGGGACGCAGCGAGCCGAAACGCTCCATCATGAAGTACGGCGCGTCGTCGCGGATCCACTCCACCGGGATCTCCGCCACGCCGGTCGCCTCGCCGTCCTCGACCAGCTCGTAGGGCTCGTCGTCGGCCATCAGCGAGGAGTCGTACAGCAGGCCCATCTCACGGGTGATCGCCAGGGTCTGCGGTGAGAAGTCCCAGCTCGGGGTGCGGATACCGACAGGGCGTACGCCGCCGATCCGCTCCAGAGTGTCGGCTGCGCGGAACTGGAGCTCCCGCTCGGTCTCCGGGGAGAGGAGAGTGTTGCGCTCGTGGATCCAGCCGTGGATCGCCAGCTCGTGTCCACCGGCCGTGTAGGACTTGGCCTCCTGCGGACGCAACAGCGCGCAGACGGCGGGCATGAAGAAGCTCGCCTGAACGCGGTGCCGCTCCAGCAGGGCGAGGATCTTCGGCACGGCGACGCGGGCGCCGTACTCGCCCTGGGCGAGTTTCGCCGGGCTCGTCTCGCCGTCCCGCAAGGCCGGGGTCTCGTGGTCGGAGTCGAAGGACACCGCCACCGCACAGCGGGCCCCACCGGGCCAGCTGCCGGGCGCCAGGGAGCGCCCGGCTCGGACGCGTCCGACATGACCGCGCCAGGTCTGCTCGTCCCATTCCCACGGCTGCTGCTGTTCGCTCTGCGGCATCAGGATCCCGCCTTCCGTGAGAGAAAAGTGTTCTGGGAGGGTTCGTAACGTTTGCCTTCCGGCTCTCGCCGCTCTTGCGCGGCCCGCCGGTGGTGCACCATGGTGGCCGTCTCCTATTCATCAACCCCGGAAATCGTTGAGAATCGCCATGAGGCACCTTCAGGTAAAGGATTCCGCCGCGCTGCAGGCACAGCTCGACGAGACAGACCTCGCCATCGCCCACGCGCTCCAGATCGCGCCCCGCGCATCGTGGACGGCGATCGGCGAGGTACTGGGGCTGAGCTCGGTGACGGTCGCCCGCCGCTGGGGGCGGATCTCCGACCGGGGCCTGGCATGGGTGACGGCGACCGGCAGCCCCGCCCTGTGGCGGTCCCTGTGCAATGCCTTCATCGACGTGGACTGCGGGCCTTCCGCCCGGAGCGGCGTCGCGCTCGCGCTGGCCCGGGACCCGCGGACGAAGTCCGTCATGGAGCTGGCCAGCGGGCGCGACATCCACGTCAACGCCGTCACCCAGGACCTGCCCAGCCTGTCCCGCTTCATCCTGGACGGGGTGAGCCGGCTGCCGGGGGTGATACGGGTGAACACCCAGATCACCACGCGCATCCTCGTCTCCGGCAGCGACTGGCGGCTGGATGCGCTGTCTCGCGCGCAGCAGCTCCTGCTCCAGGCCGTCGCGGACGAGACCGCGCCCCGGCAGGCCGCCCCCGGGCCACTCAGCGGCCCG
Source organism: Streptomyces sp. NBC_01012 (assembly GCF_045162755.1). NCBI lineage: Bacteria > Bacillati > Actinomycetota > Actinomycetes > Kitasatosporales > Streptomycetaceae > Streptomyces > Streptomyces sp. NBC_01012. The sequence goes on from NZ_CP108688.1 coordinate 882,603, forward strand.
GACCGGGAGCTGCTGCTGGCCCTCGCCCCGGACGGCCGCCTGCCCGTCACCGATCTGGCCGAGCGCACCGGCACCAGCCAGACCGCCGTCCGACGGCGGCTGGCACGGCTGGAGCGTACGGGTGCCGTAGCCTTCCGCTGCGAGATCTCCCAGCACATCACGGGCTGGCCGGTCACCTCGCTCATGTGGGCCAAGGCTCCGGTCGCCCAGCGGCGGCGGATCTTCGAGCAGCTCGGACGGATACCTGACGTCCGGCTGCTGACCGCCACCAGCGGCGAGACGAACATGCTGCTCTCCACCTGGCTGCACTCGGTCGACAGCGCCCACGATCTGGAGGACCGGCTCGTCACAGGGTGCCCGGGGCTGGAGATCGCCGACCACGGCATCGTCCTGCGGACCAGGAAGCGGCAGGGATGGATCCTCGACGAGATGGGACGCCGCCTGGAGAGCGCGCCCATCGATCCCTGGTACGACGGGGACATCGCACCCCCGGCCCGCTGACGAGCCCGCGCCCGGCCGGCGGTGGCGCGACGCGTACCACGCATCCGCGCCCCGTCACCGGCCCACACGGCGGTGATCGCCCGGTTCAGCGGCATGGCGCTGGTGGGCAGTGGGTGCGCGACTTCGGCGGGATGGCCTGGAAGAAGGTCTTCGCCTAGCTTTTCGCGGTATGAGTCAGGCCCCCGGCAGCGCCTGGCGCAGGGGGCCTTCCTCATTCCCAGCCTCCACGCACCGGCAGGTCACGGTACGGCGCACAGCCGAGCGGTGAACCGAGGTACGCGCCGACTCCGTGCGGTCACCCTCGCCGAGGCCTGGGAGAGGCCACAGGGAGCCTGCGCCCGCAGAAGCCGGTGAGGCGGCCAGGAGCAGGAGCGGGCCGAACGGTGCCCTTGGACGCATGCCGCGAGAGAGGTTGACACGAACACGTCTACTTGTATGGTCTATACCAAAGAACTCACCGCTCCGCTTGCGGAGTTGGTCCCACTCGGCGTTTCCGCACGCCGACGAGGACGGTGAGTGCGCGTGGACCTTCGCGCCTCTTGGCCCCCCACCCAGAGGCCGTACCCCGGCATGTGCGGGCACCCCCCACATATGACCGCACATGCCCCGGGCGGCCTGATGTGAAGGAGTACGTATGCACGCCAGCAGGAAGACAGCGGCACTGATCGGTGCGGCCCTGGCCCCCGTCATCGCGATCAGCCTCCCCGCCGGTTCGGCGAGCGCCCACGGCTACATCTCGGATCCGCCCAGCCGGCAGGCCCAGTGCGCCGCGGGCACGGTGTCCTGCGGGGACATCACCTACGAGCCCCAGAGCGTGGAAGGCCCCAAGGGCCTGACCAGCTGCAGCGGCGGCAACAGCCGCTTCTCGGAGCTGGACGACGACAGCAAGGGCTGGGCCGTCACCTCGGTCCCGAAGAACACGACGTTCTCCTGGAAGCTCACCGCCCAGCACTCCACCAGCACCTGGGAGTACTACGCCGGCGGTCAGCAGATCGCGGTATTCGACGACGGCGGCGCGAAGCCGGGCGCCGTGGTGAACCACGACGTCGACTTCGGCGGCCTCACCGGGCAGCAGAAGGTGCTCGCCGTGTGGAACGTGGCCGACACCGACAACGCGTTCTACGCCTGCATCGACGTCAACGTCGGCGGCTGACACACCAAGTGGAGTGAGACCGGGAGGGGCTTTGCGTGAGAAGCCCCTCCCGAGCTCCGCGTCGAGCCCGGAGACGGCCCCCGCCATCGGCAGGCTCCCCCACCTCAGATCTGGTTCTCGCCGCCGTCGACGTACAGGTTGGCACCCAGCATGTAGGTGCTGTCCGCGGAGGCGAGGAAGGCCACTGCGGCGGCGACCTCCTCCGGACGTCCGACCCGGCCGATCGCGACCTTGGCGCCGATGTCCGCCTTGAACGCGGCCGAGTTCTCCTCGCCGACGAGTTCGGTGATGCCGGAGGTGTCGATCGGCCCGGGTGAGACCGCGTTGACGCGAATGCCCCGGCTGTTGAGTTCATTGGCCCAGGTCCGCGCGAAGGACCGGACAGCGGCCTTGGACGCCGCGTACGCCCCGAACGCCGGCGTGCCGTTGTCGGCGGCCGTGGAGGCATTGAGGATGACCGAAGCGCCGTGGTTGAGGAGCGGCAGTGCCTTCTGCACGGTCAGGAACGTCCCCTTGACGTTGACCTCGAAGATGCGGTCGAACTCCTCGCCGACGGTCTGCTCCAGTGTCGCGAACGAGGCAGTGGCCGCGTTGGCGAACAATACGTCCAGGCCTCGCCCCCGCTCACGTACCGCGTCGTACAGCCGGTCCAGATCGGCCGCGTTCGTGATGTCACCCGGCACCGCGGTGACAGCAGAGCCGATGGACTCGACGGCATCCTTCAGCTCGGCCTCACGCCGCCCCGTAATGAATACGTGCGCCCCTTCGGCCGCCAACCGTGTGGCAGTGGCCCGGCCGATCCCCCGCGTTCCGCCGCCCGTGACGACAGCCGTCCTGCCCTCGAGTGTTCCCATGCCTTGACCGCCTCCTCATTCTGTTCCGATCGGAACAGAACTCGACCGTAGCACTTCCGTTCCGATCGGTACAGAAAGGGTAGGATGGGAGGCGTGGAAGAGACACGCAAGGCACCGATCGGTAGGCCGCGGGGCTTCGACGCCGATGAGGCCCTGCAACGGGCCATGGTCCTCTTCTGGGAGCACGGCTACGACGGCGTCAGCCTCACCGACCTGACCCGTGCCATGGGAATCACCAAGACCAGCATGTACGCGGCCTTCGGCAACAAGGAGGACCTCTTCCGGAAGGCCCTGGAACGTTACGCCGAGGGCCCCGCCGCCTACAGCACCCGCGCACTGCGGGAGCCCACCGCCAGAGGGGTGGCCGCCGCCTACCTCACCGGCTCCATCGACGCCTCGACCCGGGCGGGCTGCCCGGCCGGATGCCTCGGCGTCCAGGGCTTCCTGGCCGAAGGACACCTCGGACCGGGCGCCGGTGAAGCGCTCGCCGCATGGCGCGACGACAGCCGGGCACAGCTTCGTGACCGCTTTCGACAAGCCATCGACGAAGGCGATCTGCCCGCCGGCACCGACCCGGAGACCCTGGCCCGCTACCTCATGACCATGGCGAACGGGATCGCGGTCCAGGCGGCCACGGGCGCCACCCGCGACGAACTCCAACGCGTCGCGGACGCCGCCCTCCACAGCTGGCCACCTGCCTGAGCTTGCTTCGGCCGTGTCCACCGAGGCGGGCGGCGGGCACCCGGTGACGCGGTGACCCGGTGACGCGCCACCGGCCGCCCCCACGGTGCGCGTCGCCCCTCTTCGGCGACATCGCGGCTCGGTAGTATCCGGAGTATGGCCATCAGACTGGAAAACGTCGGCATCGCCGTTCGCGACCTCGAAGCCACAATCTCCTTCTTCACCGACCTCGGTCTCACGGTCGTCGGCCGCGACACGGTATGCGGCGAGTGGACAGACACCGCCGTCGGCCTTGACGGCAATCACGCGAGGATCGCGATGCTCCAGACGCCGGACGGTCACGGTCGCCTTGAGCTCTTCGAGTACATCCACCCCGAAGCGATCGAGTCGAAGCCCACCCGTCCCAACGAGATCGGCATGCATCGCGTCGCCTTCTCGGTCGACGACATCGACAAGGCCCTTGAGACAGCGGCAAAGCACGGGTGCCATCCGCTGCGCGGTGTGGCGACCTATGAGGACGTCTACAAGCTCACGTACGTCCGCGGCCCCAGCGGCATCCTGGTGATGCTCGCCGAGGAGCTGAAGAAGACCTGACGCCCGACCGGCATAGGGCACCGTCACCGTGCTTACGCGATACATCAAACCCGGAACGACCGGACTGGAAGTCTCCGGCAGGATCCTCTACCGCGACGAGGACCAGGCGGTGGCCGGGCGTGTCCACGAGATCGCGGGCAAGCGGGGTCTGTCCCCGGCCCAGGTCGCCCTGGCCTGGGTCATGCGCAACCCGGCGGTGACCTCGCCCATCGTCGGGGTCACCAAGCCGGCCCAGCTGGCCGACGCGGTCGCCGCGGTCGCCGCGGTGGACATCGAACTTCGACGAGGCCGAGGCGGCCTACCTGGAGGGGCCCTACCAGCCGCATGCGGCCGCCTACTTGGAAGAGTCCTTCTACAAGTCGCGCCCTGTGGCGGGCTCCCGGTAGTAACGCACGGCCATCATGTCGTGTGGCGTGGCCACCGCGTGTCTGTTTCAGGCCAGTTGTCAGCGGTGATCCTCACCCGTAGGGCCCGCGCGGAGAAGAGACCTACAGGGCGCCGCCCCGTTCGCCGCCCCTGCCGCTGCCGCGCACACGGCACTGCATTGTCAGTGGCTGCTGCCATCATGCGCGCATGAACTCGGACGACCAGGAGAAGAAGGCTCTGTCGGCGTTCCTCGCAGCGCAGCGGGCCAGCGTGCTGGCCATTGTCGACGGCCTCGACACGCAAGCCCTGACCACGTCGGTCCTGCCCTCAGGCTGGACGCCTCTTGGGCTCATCGAACACCTGGGGCACGCGGAGCGGCACTGGTTCCAGGAGGTCGTCACCGGGGCGGCCGAGCCGTTGGCGTGGTCCGACGACCATGCCCCGTTGACGACGCCACGACCACCTGATCTGGTTTTCGCCTTCTACGACGCACAGTGCCGTCGCTCTGATGCCGTGATCGCCCGCACGCCGTTGTCGGCACCCCCACAGGGCCGTCACGCCGATCCCCTCGGGGACGAAGTCTCCGACCTGCGCGGGATCGTCCTGCACATGATCGAGGAAACCGCGCGTCACGCCGGCCATCTGGACATCGTCCGCGAACTCCTTGACGGACGGACGGACAGGACTCGGGCCCCGCTGAGTGCCGTCCCGGAGCCCCCGGCCCTGTGTGTTCAGCCCTTACGTTCGCAACAGGCCCTGGGAGTCGGCGACCCACTGCGTGAGGCTCTGCAGCAGCTGTCGGCCCGTCGGGTTCTGGTCGGACAGGATCGTGAGCTGGAAGACGTGCGGCATCGCCTCGTACACCTCGACCGACACCTTGCTTCCGGCGTCCGATGCCGCCTGTGCGAAACGCAGGGTGTCGTCCAGCAGTGCCTCCGCCGCTCCGACCGTCAGCAACAGCGGCGGGAGGCCGTCGAGAGCGCCATGGATCGGGGACTGCGGGGGCAGGTCGGGGCGGGCATCGGCGAGGTACTGGCCGATGAGGCGGGTGAGCAGGGTGCGGTCGACACCTGAGTCGTGAGCCGCGTTCTCGTCGATGGACCGGCTGGACAGGGTGAGATCGGTGATCGCGGAGTTGGCGATGACGGCGGCCGGGAGGGCGGTGCCGGACTCCTTCAGGGCGAGGAGGGCGGACAGCGACAGGGTGGCACCCGAGGACTCCGAGAAGATGACGATCCTCGCTGCGGGCACCCCCTGGTCGAGCAGGCTCCGGTAGACGGCGAGAACGTCGTCCAGTGGAGCCGGGTAGGGGTCGGCCGGTGCCAGGCGGTAGTGAACGACCAGTGTGGGGCGGGCGGTTGCCTGTGAGATCCGATGGGCCGTCAGGTTCATCAGCTCCGGCATCCGGTGCTCGAAGCCACCGCCGTGGACGTAGAGCACGACGCCCTCCTCCAGGGACGCCCCGCCCGCCGTCACCCAGACCGTGGGCACGCCCCCGCTCTCGGGTAGTACGGGACTCAGATCTGCGTCGGCGGGCAGTGCGAAGGACCGGTTCCCGAGGCCGGCCAGCTCCGCCATGACCGCGCCGGCGGCCGTGGTGGCGTCGGGCTCGGCGGGGATGCGGGTGATGTCCATGGTGCAGAGAACTATCAGCTGCTCTTCGGACACGGCAACGCATTTGGGAGACGCCCACGGGCACTCCCCCGGCGACACCCGCTGACGACACCCGCTGACGTCACCCGCAGATGTCACCCGCTGACGTCACCCGGGCAGGAGCTCGACGTAGCCGTCCGTTCCGTGCACGCGGATCCGCTGTCCGTCCCGGATCAGCCGCGTGGCCCCGTCCACGCTCACGACAGCCGGCAGACCGTACTCCCGGGCGATCACCGCGCCATGGGTCATCAGGCCGCCCACCTCCGTCACCAGGCCCGCGATGCCGACGAACAGCGGCGACCAGCTGGGGTCCGTGCAGACCGTGACCAGGATGTCCCCCGCCTCGAGGTCGGCCTGCGCCATGTCCAGGATCACGCGGGCCCGTCCCTCGACAGCCCCGGCGGACACCGCAAGCCCGGTCAGGGCGCCGGTCGGCACGTCGTCGCGCCGGTACGCACCGGAGAGGGCCTCGCCGTCCGAGGTGAGCACCCGGGGCGGGGTAAGTGCGTGGTACGAGCGGAACGCGTCCTTACGCCGCTGGATGAGCCGGTGATCCACCTGCTGCGACCGCACGGCGTCGTGGAACTCCTGGAACGTGAGGTGGAAGACGTCATCCTTCTCGGGAAGCACACCGGCCCGTACGAGGCGCTCGGCCTCCTCCGACAAGGCCTGCTTGTAGACGAAGTAGCGGCTTACGACTCCGTACTTCGGGTACTCCCGGTACCCGATGAAGCTGCGGACCCGGTCGATCATCCGCTTGGTCTCCTGGGCTTTCCTTTCCCCGTCCGGCAGGGCACGCAGACGTGCCAGCACGTCCTGTTCCTTCTTCCGCGCCTCCTGCCGCCCGTGCTCGAAGCGTCGCTGTGCGGCGCCCGGTCCGAAGTTCCTGACGTTGTCGAGGATCGCGGGTACGAGTGTGGTCGGGCGCTCCCGCCACCGTGGCCTCGTGATGTCGATCTCGCCCGCGCAGCGCATGCCGTACCGGTCGAGGTACGCCTGGATCGCGTCGTGTGCCTCGGTCCCGCCCCGGAGCTCTGCCAGATCGTCCAGGAACTCCTCATCCTCGACACCCCGCAGGAACTCCACCACGTCCGGATGCGGGCGGACGGCGTCCGCGACGTCGAGCAGTTCGAGTCCCATCTGCGAGGTGACGTTGCCGGGGGCGGACAGGGTGAGCGTGTCCGCCGTGTTCTTCTCGCCGAGCCACTCCAGCAGTGTGTCGTTGAGCCACCAGGTGGCTTCCATCCCCACCATGATCGCCTGAAGGCTCCGGGGTTCGGCGAGTACTCGCTTGTGCTCCTCGAAGGCCTCCAGCAGGAAGTCGAACAGTGCTGGTCCGGTCTTCGTCCTGATGTTGCGCTCCAGGGCGGCGACGGACGCCCGGCTGCGCTCGATCAGCTCGGCGACCATCGCCGGATCGGCCTCGGTCGGGGCGGACGGGAACGGTGGGGCCAACAGAATAGGGGGGACGAAAGCGTCGGTGCGGGCGATGACGGTCTCCAGCGCGTCCCTGACCAGCGGATCGCCTCTCCCCATGACATCCAGGAGGGCGGCGCGGCTCTCGGGCGAGGCAAGGCGCCGGGTGACGTCGACGAACAGCCTCCCGCCGGCCTCGTACATCGGTGCCATCGCTGTCAGCTGCCACACCGAGAGTCCCAGGGCCTTCATGGGGTCGGTCATCATCTGCGCATGACCGACGGAGACGTAGACGTGGCTCTCGTCGTCGGCCCGTTCGGGGATGGGGAACAGTGTGGTGATCGGCCGGCTCTGCACGATGTGGAAGTCCTCGTCGGCCAGACACCACTCGATGTCCTGGGGGCACCCGAAGCGTGCTTCGATCCGCCGCCCGAGCCGCACGAGCCGCACGGCCTGCTCGTCCGTCAGCGCCGGCTGTTCCCGCCGCCGCGCGTCGATCACCACTTCCTGCGTGCCGCCCGTCGGCAGGGCGTGAACGGCACGCTGTTTGACGGCGATCGTCCTGGCCACGACTCCGTCGCCTCGGACCGTGAAGATGTCCGGGTTGACCAGGCCGGAGACCAGGGACTCCCCCAGGCCGAAGCCCGCGTCCACGGTGGCGACCTTCCGGTTGCCCGTGACGGGGTCGGCCGTGAAGAGGATGCCGGATGCCTCCGGGAGGACCATCTGCTGTACGACCACGGCCATCTGGACCGTGCGGTGGTCGATGCCGTTCCGTCGGCGGTAGATCACAGCCCGCTCGGTGAACAGTGAGGCCCAGCACCGGCTGATGTGCCGGAGGACCGCCGTCGGCCCCACGACGTTCAGGTACGTGTCCTGCTGGCCGGCGAACGAGGCCGTCGGCAGATCCTCCGCCGTCGCACTGGACCGGACGGCGTAGGCGGCCTGCTCGCCGAGCCGGGAGAGCGCTCGGGTGACCGCCGCTGAGATGTCGTCAGGGATGACGGTCTCTTCGATGGTCCGGCGGATCTCCGCGCTGAGTGCCCGGATCTGCTCCCGGTCGTCCGGGTCCAGGCGCGACAGCCGATCGAGCCCGTCGAGCCGTTCATCGATCGCCGGTGCCTGCTCCATGATCCGCCGGAAGGCATCCGTCGTCACGCAGAAGCCGCCCGGCACCCGGATGCCTTCGATGCGCGACAGCCCTCCCAGGTGCGCGCCCTTGCCGCCGACGACGGCGGCCTGCGTCTCGTCGGCCTCTTGAAGGTCCCACACATACCGATCGTTCACCGTGATGCCTCCGAGACAGCTGTGGCCCATCGCGCCCATCTCTGCGACGGCGCGTTTGTGCAGGTGGTGGGCTTGGCCGACGATTGTGCGCCAGGACAGGGGCCTTGCCGCAAGCCCCCCTGTGCGCTATATCTTGATAGTGGCAAGGAGACCTCTCCTTGCCTTTGCCTTTTCGGCCCTCCTGATCCGACAGGTCGTTCACCGTGTGAAGGTTCGCTCCGGGATGGTCGGGTTCGTTGATCATGACTTGCGGGCCCTGCTTACGCGCGGGTAACTACATGCCTTATGAACCTCTTCAGCCGCAGCTCCCTGCTCCGTCGTCAGGAGCCCTCCATGGAGGAGCCCTCCTCCGCCCCGGCGGCCGCAACTGCTGCGGTTCTCCCCGATCCCGGCCTGGCGGCCCTCACCGGTGAGTGGATGATCGACCCCGCGCACAGCAGGATCGGCTTCTCCGTGCGGCACGCCATGGTGACGACGGTCCGCGGCGCGTTCCTGGAGTACGAGAGCCGCCTCTACTTCGACGGGCGCAACCCTGCGCGGTCCAGGGCGGAGATCTCCCTGGCCACGGCGAGCGTCGACACCGGGGTCGAGCAGCGTGACGCGCATCTGATCGGCCGCGACTTCCTGGACGCCTCGAAGCACCCGCACATCAGCTTCGCGAGTACCGCCGTACAGCTCATCGGCAAGGACGTCTACCGCATGACCGGCGACCTCACCATCCGGAGCATCACCCGGCCCGTGATCCTGGACCTCACGTACATCGGTCATGTCACCGATCCCTTCGGCTACGAGCGCGTCGGGTTCGACGGGACGACCACCATCAACCGTTCCGACTGGGGTCTGACCTACAACGCCCGTCTGGCCGAGGGCGGCGCCATGGTCAGCGAGAGGCTCCGTCTGCAGTTCGACATCGCCGCCATCCGCACCCCGCCGGCAGCCTGACGCTTCGTCAACTCAACGTGTCCGTACCGTCGGTGGGGGCCGCGCCGCCTCTGAAGGTGCGGCGGTACGCGCGTGGCGACACCCCCAGCGTCGCGTGGAAGTGCTGTCGCAGCGCGGTGCCGGTCCCGAATCCGGCGTCGGCGGCGATCCGGTCGACAGGCAGGTCTGTTTTCTCCAGCAACTGCCGTGCCCTGTCCAGGCGTTGCTGGGCGAGCCACTGCATGGGCGTGAGCCCGGCCTCCTGCCGGAAACGCCGGTTGAAGGTGCGCACGCTCATCGACGCGCGTTCGGCCAACGCGTCGAGCCTCAGGGGCTGTTCCAGGTGTCGTAGCGCGTACTCCCGGGCCGGGCCCGTCGAGCACCGCTCGGGCGGGGTGACCGGGCGTTCGATGTACTGGGCCTGACCGCCTTCCCGGTGCGGTGGTACGACGGTTCCGCGGGCGACCCTGTTGGCGACCTCGGCGCCGTGGTCCGTCCGGATCATATGGAGGCAGAGGTCGATGCCGGATGCCACTCCGGCAGAGGTGAGGACCCCTCGGTCATCGGTGTACAGCACATCGGCGTCCACCTCGATCTCCGGGTAGAGGCACCGGAACTCCTCGCAGGACTTCCAGTGCGTCGTGGCCCGCCGCCCCACCAGCAGCCCCGCCGCCGCGAGCACGAACGAGCCCGTGCAGATGGAGGCCACGCGCGCGCCGCGGGGGATCCGGGCCAGCGCCCGTTCCACATCGGCGTCGATCCGGCCGCGGTCCTGCGGCTCGTAGTCCTCCTCGGCGGCCGGTACGACGACGGTGTCCGCGCGCTCCAGCACTTCGGGGCCGAGGGCGACGTTGATGGTGAAGTCCGTGTCGGTCGGTACGACACCCGGCCGGGGTGTGCAGGTGACGACGTCGTACAGGGGCTCGCCCGACGCCGAGACCGCCTGCCCGAACAGCCGGTGCACGATCCCGAGCTCCATCGGCAGCAGGCCGGGCCGCACGAGCACCACCACCTGGTGTCTCGTCCGATTCATCGCGTTCACACCCCTCTCGCGGTCATGGCCAGATTCTTGCAGAAGTCGTCCATCTCGCCAGTGGTCGGTCTCCCGGGACCAGCGTGACGATCGAACGCATGGATGCAGTCAACGACAGGGACGCCCTCGACGGTCCCCCTCTCCGCGGCAGGCTGGGGCATCGCGCCTGGTGGGTGGCGGCTGCCGCGCTGCTCGCCATCGTCGTGGCCGGCGCCTTCTCGACCGTGCCCGGGCTGCTCACCGGCCCCCTGCACCGGGAGTTCGGATGGTCCCGAGGATCCATCGGTCTGGCCGCCTCGGTGAACATGGTTCTCTACGGCCTGACCGCCCCCTTCGCCGCCGCGCTCATGGACCGCTTCGGCATCCGACGCGTGGTGGTGGTCGCTCTTCCGGTCATCGCGTCGGGAGCCGCGCTCACCACGGTCATGACGACGTCGTGGCAGTTCACCCTGTACTGGGGCTTGCTCGTCGGGCTGGGCACGGGCTCCATGGCCACGGCCTTCGGCGCCACCGTCACCCAGCGCTGGTTCGTGCGGCGGCGCGGCCTGGTCACCGGTGTGCTGGCCTCGGGCAGCGTGTTCGGGCAGATGGTGTTCCTGCCCGCCCTGTCCTGGACCGTGGACCGTCACGGCTGGCGCCCGTCCCTCGTCACCCTCGCGCTCGCGGCGTGTGCCACAGCGCCGCTGATGTGGCTCGTACTGCGGGACCGCCCCGCCGATGTCGGCCATGAGCCCTACGGAGCCACCACCGGCCGTGCGCCGAAGCCCCTGGGCACCGGCAGCACGGCAGGCACAGGACGTGCGGCGAACACCGGCAGCACCCCGGGCCCCGTCCCCACCGGACCGGAGGGCCGCGCGGGCCGCAGGGCCGTCATGGTCCTGCGTGACGCGGCGGGGACCGGCCCCTTCTGGCTGCTGGCCGGTGCGTACGCCATCTGCGGGGCCTCCACCAACGGCATCATGTGGACCCACTTCACCCCGGCCGCCCACGACCACGGCATGCCGGCCACCACAGCGTCCTCCCTGCTGGCGGCGATCGGCGTCTTCAACGTGGTCGGCACCGTCGCGTCCGGCTGGGCCACGGACCGCGGTGACCCGCGGCGGCTGCTCGCGGTCTTCTTCGCCCTGCGCGGACTGCTGCTGATGTGCCTGCCCCTGCTGATGAGCGCCACGGTGCAGCCGTCGATGCTGGTGTTCGTCGTCGCCTTCGGCCTGCTCGATCTCGCGACCGTCCCGCCGGTCATCGCGCTGTGCCGTGAGTTCTACGGGGACGCCGGCGCCGTGGCCTTCGGCTGGGTCAGCGCCGCACACCAGGTCGGCGCCGCCGTGGCCGCCTACGGAGGGGGCGCCGCCCGCGACGCCTTCGGGACGTACGCCCCCGTCTGGATGGTGCTCGGCGCGCTGTGCGCGGGGGCCGCGCTGCTGTCGCTGCTCGTCCGGCGCGCCGCCCCGGAGGGCAGGACCGCCGGGCCGTGCCTATCCGCCGTAGACCACCTGTGACTCCGCGAGCGCGTCGGCGAAGTCATCGGCGAAGCGTACGGACTCGGCCGGGGTGAGGGTGGCGGTGGTCACCCGCACCCCGGGCGGGGACGCGATACGGAAGCGGGTGCCGGCCGCGGTCCACCAGCCGCGGGTGCGCAGGGCGTTGACGACGGCGGACTCGTCCCGGACGGGCACCCATGTGTTGAGGCCGCTCACCCCGTGGGACGCGATGCCGTGCTCCGCGAGCGCAGCACCCAGGGCTTCGCGGCGGGTGGTGTAGGTGCGGGCGGCCTCCGCCACCAGCCGGGTCACGGCCGGGTCGGTCAGCAGATCCCTGACGGTCACCTGGAGGATATGGCTGACCCAGCCTGAGGTGAGCAGCATCCGTCCGTCGTGACGCGCGAGGGTGACGGGGTCGCAGGCGAGGGCGGCCCAGCGCAGGTCGATCCCGAGGTGCTTGGACACCGTGCGCACATGGGCCCAGCGGGGCAGTCCGCCGGATGCGAGGGGTGCGGCGTCCGCGCCGGCGATCTCCGCGTTGTGGTCGTCCTCGACGACCAGTACGTCGGGGAAGTCGCCCAGCACGGCCAGGAGCGCGTCGCGGCGGCCCGGCGTGAAGCGCGCGCCGAGCGGGCACTGTCCGCGGGGGCTGCACACCAGGGCCCTGGCCCCCGCGCGCAGTGCGGTGCGCAGAGCCTCCGGGCGGATGCCCTCGTCGTCGACCGCGACCGGCAGCATGCGCAGGCCCAAGGCCGGTACGAGGTCGAGGAGATGGTGGAAGCCCGGGTCCTCGACGGCCACGGCGTCGCCGGGTCTGAGCTCGGTGGAGAGCAGTCTGGCGATGCAGTCCAGGGCGCCGTGGGCGAACGTCACCGATCCGGTGGGCACGTCGTCGCGGGCGAACCAGGTGCGGACGGCGTCCTCCAGCTCGTCGAACCGCGGAGCCGCACGGTGTGATCCGGCCACAGGTCCCAGGCTCGCGGGCGGGGTCAGCACCGGGAGGCAGGCGGGGTCGGGGTGTCCGCCGGCCAGGTCACGCAGGCCCGAGGGAACCCGGGGCGGCCGCCGTGAGGTGACGGCGGGGGCGGACGCCACCACTGTGCCTCCGCGTCCCAGGGTCACCACCATCCCGCGCCCGCGCAGCTCCTTGTAGGCCGCAGCGACGGTCCCGGCGCTGACACCCAGTGACTCGGCGAGACGCCGGACGGGAGGCAGCGAGGCTCCCGGCCGCAGCGTGCCGTCGGCCACCCGGCTCTCGACGGACGCCGAAATCTCTCTGGCCGTACCGCCCGCGATCCCATATTGTTCTGCCACAGAGAAGAGTTTGTACCGATACAAAATATCTGTCAAGGGGGGTCCTGATGGAACAGACGCCGAGCCGCGTGCCGTTCGCCCGGCGCCTGGCCGTACCGGGCGGCCGTGACGGGCGGCGCATGCTGGTGGTCGCCGTCATCGACAAGATCGGCACCGGCCTGTGGACGGGAGCGGCCACGCTCTACTTCCTCTACGTCGCGCACCTGACGGTCGCTCAGATCGGCGTCCTGATGGGGCTGTCCGGCATCCTCGGCATAGCCGGACCGCCGCTCGCGGGGCGGCTGGCCGACCGCTTTCCCGTGACCCGCATCCTGTTGGCGGCCCAACTGGCGCGGGGCGCGGCTCTGCTGGCCCTGCTCACGACGGACGACTACGTACTACTGGTGCTGTTCTCGGCGCTGGGCGCCCTGCCGGACCGCGCGTCGAGCGTTCTGACCAAGTTGTTCGCGGCGCGGGTCGCCGGCCCCCAACGCATCCGCTACCAGGCGATCCAGCGGACCGCCGCGAACATCGGGTGGGCCGTGGGAGCCGCGGGGGCCGCCGCCGCGCTCACCGTGGGAAGCACCGCGGCCTACCAGGTGCTGCTGCTCGCCAATGTCGCCTCGTACGCGATCATCGGGGTCCTCACCCTGCGGTGCGCGGAACCGAAGGCTCCCACCCGTGTCGTCACCGGGCAGGCCGCCGCCGACACGCACCGCGCCCACTCCGGCTCCCTTGTCCGCCCGACGACTCCCTGGCGGGACCGCCGCTACCTCGCGTTCACGGGGTCGGAGATCTGGCTGTTCCTGGACGACAGCATCCTCCAGGTCGGATTTCCGCTGTGGATCGTCCACGCGACCGCCGCGCCGGTCGGCCTTGCGCCACTGATCCTCGTCCTCAACAGTGTGCTGGTGATCGCGCTCCAGGTGCCCCTGTCCCGCTTCGGCGAGACGAGGGCGGCCGCCCGCAGGCTGCTCGTCCCGATCGGTGCCGCCTTCCTGACGGGCGGCGTGGCGCTCGCCGCCTCGGCGGGCGGCGGCCTCTGGTTCGCCACCGTAGCCGTCCTGCTCGCTGCCACCGCCTTCACGATCGCCGAGATCCTGCACTCCATCTCGTCCTGGGAACTCTCCATCGCGCTCGCGCCCGGGGAAGCGCAGGGCGCCTATCTCGGACTGCACGGTCTGGCCCAGTCCGGGCAGCGCAGCCTCGGCCCTGTCGTGGTCGGGGCCGCAGTGAGCGTGGGCCCGTTCGCCTGGCCGGTGCTCGGCGCCACACTCGTGATCGCCTGCCTAGCCCAGCACCGGCTGGTCAGGCCGTCCGCCGCCACCCCGGCCACCCGCGCCACGGCGGAGCACCTCACCGAGGAGCGCCCCGCCGCGGACCGGCCTGCCGCGGAGCGTCCTACCGCGGAGCCCGCCCGCCCTCCGGCCACGTCACCGCCGCCACGTGCGCACGGAAGCTGAGGGCTGGCCTGCCCGTCATCCGCTCGACCGTATCGGTGACGCGATCCTCCGCACCCTCCGCGATGGCCAGGTCCAGACCGGCGAGCACGGCCGCGAACTCCTCCGGGACACCGGCGGCGACCAGATGGTCACACATCTGCCCGTATGTGAGGCGCCGGTGCGCGGCCGGCCGCCCGGAGGCCTCGGCGACGAGGGCCGCCACCTCGTCGTAACTCAGCGCCTCGGGGCCGGTGATGACCAGATCCGTGTCGGGCGCCACCGCGTCGGTGAGCGCGCGTACGGCAACGGCCGCGATGTCCTCGGCGTCGACGAAGCCGACACGCCCGTCGCCCGTCGCGCTCGACATCACACCGTCCGTACGCAGGCCTTCGGCGTGCAGATGGCGCCCGGTGAAGTTCTGCATGAACCAGGAGGGCCGCAGGACGGCCCATTCCCCGAACAGCCCGTCGGCCAGCAGCGCGTGGACCCGCCCCACGCCCGGCCCTCCGAGCGGAATCGCCGAAGAGCTGAGCAGCACCACCCGCTTCACCCCTGCGGCACGGGCCTGCTCGAGGAAGGGCCGCATGGCGGTGGCAGGCTCGGGGTCACCGACCGGCGGTACGAGATACACGCGGTCGACCCCGTGCAGCGCGGGGCCATGAGTGGCAGTGTCGTACCAGTCGAAGCGCACGGTCCGCGCGCCGTCCGGCGGGCCGGGCGTGCGGGAGGCCGGAACGACGGCGTGCGCCCGCTCGGTGAGCTGCCGGGCGACCCGGCTTCCGGTGGTGCCGGTCGCGCCGGTGATCAGTGTGCGATGGTCCATGTCGCTCCTCATGAGGCGTCGAAGAACGTGACGTCGGCGAAGGCGTCGTCGGAGGGGGGTCCCATGATCGCGAGCGGGTTCCAGTAGTCGCGGTAACGGGTGATCCTGCCGCGCTTGACGGTGACCACGGCGACATAGGGCATCTCGTACGGGGCCCCGGTGGCGACGATGCGGCCCACCCCCCGCCATTCGGCGATGACGGTGTCCGGGTCCCGCAGCTCGTGGATCTCCAGCCCCATGACCTCGCGCAGGTCGATGGATTCCGGGTAACCGCGCATGTAGGCGGCGACGGCCTCCCTGCCCTCCAGCTTCGACGGAAATCCGGCCGGTGCGTAAGGGAACTCGAACAGCGTGTCGTCGTCGACCAGGGCGGTCCAGCCGTCGATGTCCTTGTCGAGCAGAAGCCGCAGGCTGTGGCGGTACAGGTCCGCCGGACCACGGGTGTCACTCATCGGAATCACCACCTCTAAGATATGGACTGCAAGTCCGTTTACCCTTGGAACCATACGGACCGTCGGTCCGGTTAGCAAATGGAGAGGCCATGTCCGAGCGCAAGCAGCGCGCCGACGCCACCCGTAACCGCGAGGCCGTCCTGGCGGCGGCCGACGCCCTCTTCGCGCGGAGCGAGAGCCCACGCAGCGTGTCCATGGACGAGATCGCGGCGGCGGCCGGGGTCGGCAAAGGCACGCTCTTCCGCCGTTTCGGCGACCGCACCGGACTGATCCAGGCCCTGTACGAGGCCCGTGTCCAGCCCCTGCGCGAGGCCGTGGAGTCAGGTCCGGCCCCCCTCGGCCCGTCGACGCCGCCCCTCGAACGCGTACCGGCTCTGCTGGACGCGATGCTCCGCTTCAAGATGGACAACCGCCATCTCTCCATGGCCCTGGAGGAGGCGGGCAGTGGCAGCCCCTACGCCGCGGGGCACTACACGCGGTGGCACAGCGACCTGGAGGAGATGCTCCGGCAGATTCCGGCCACCGCCACCACCGCCGGCTTCACAGCACACGCCCTCCTGGCCGCGACCCGCGCCGACCTGGTGGAACATCTGCTGGGCGAACAGCAGATGACGCCCGAGCAGGTGCGGCAGGGCCTGGCCGGCCACATCGCGAGGGTCCTGGGAGACCACGGAAACGACTGACCGCCCGAACACGCCGGTGGTTTCCACGGACGGCGGACACCCCCCGTGGATCACCCGGGGTACCGTGGCCGAACACGAGTCCTACCGAGCCGTTTTGGCCTCCACGAGGTGACGAGCGATGAACGAGTACCCACTGCCCACGCCCCATCCCACGAGTGCCCATCCCGCTCGTGTCTACAACGTCTGGCTGGGCGGCAAGGACCACTATCCGGTGGACCAGGAGGCGGCCGAGCTCGCCGCGGTGGCGAACCCGACCATCGTGCCCTCGGTCCGGGCCAACCGTGCCTTCCTCGGCCGCGCCGTACGTCACCTCTCGGCGGCCGGGATCCGTCAGTTCCTGGACATCGGCACCGGCATTCCCGCCGCGGAGAACACCCACGAGGTCGCCCAGCGGGCCGCTCCCGAGTCGCGGGTCGTGTACGTAGACAACGACCCCATCGTGCTCACCCATGCCCGGGCGCTGCTGGTCAGCGGCCCCGACGGCCACACCGACTACGTGCAGGCCGACGCGCGTGATGTGGACACGATTCTCGCCGAGGCCTCGCGCACGCTGGATCTGGACCGGCCGGTCGCCCTGATGCTGGTGGCGATCATGCAGTACATCAAGGACACGGAGGACCCGTGGGACATCGTCCGGCGCCTGCTGGACCGCCTCGCCCCGGGCAGCTATCTGGTCCTGTCCCACCCGGCCGCCGACGTCACGGCCCCCGAAGTCGCCGAATCCATGCGGATCTACAACGAGCGCGCCGCCAGCCACGCCTCCGCCACCCCGCGCACCCAGAAGGAAGTGGAACGCTTCTTCGACGGCCTGGAGATCCTGGAGCCGGGCGTGGTCACCCTGACCCGCTGGCGTCCCGAGCCGTCCGACGGCACGGACGACACCCTGCCCATGTGGTGCGCAGTCGCCCGCAAGCCGTAACCGGCGTACGGAACACCCCCTAGGTGGCGCTGCGCTTGCTCGCCTCCCGCAGTCCGTGGTCCACGGCACGGTCGAAGGCGGGGTCCTGCGCGTCGGCCGTGCTGCCCGGCCGTCCGGCGCGCAGGAGTTCGCGCCAGTGCTCCTGGCTCCAGTCCGCCGGGGCCGAGGTACGCACGAAGTCCTCGATCAGCGCGCGGAACCGGGCGGGGTCGTTGTGGAAGGGGAAGTGGCCGGCGCCCTCGAAGATCTCCAGGCGGCTGCCCGGCATGGCCGCGTGGGCGGCGTAGGCGTGGTGCACGCGGACGACGCTGTCGCGTGAGCCCCACAGCAGGAGCGTGGGCATGCCCTGGGCCAAGTAGCAGCGGTCCAGCATCGTGACCACCTGGCCCCGCCAGTCCACCACCGCCCTCAGCGTGCTGATGAACGCGCTGCGGGACGTCGCATCGGGAAGGGCGTCCACGAGGCCGAGCAGCTCATCCGCGTCCTGCCCGAGGTCGGTGTCGAGCAGCTTGATCAGCCGTGTGAAGAGGCCCACCTGACTGCGCATACCGGGCAGACGCAGCGTGGACAGCATCAGGTCGGCGCCCGGGAGGGACACGGCTCGCAGGACGGGGTTGACGTCCCGCCCCACGCCACCCGCGCTCACCAGGACCAGCCGGTCGGTGCGTTCGGGGTACTGGTACGCGAACTGCATCGCCACACCGCCGCCGAGCGAATGGCCGACCAGGGTGGCGCGTTCGATGCCCAGGACACCCAGGAGGTCGCGGATGCCGTTCGCGTAGGCGGCCACCGAGTAGTCGGCCCTCGGCTTGTCCGAGGCACCGTGGCCGAGGAGGTCGGGGGCGATCACGGTGTGATGGCGGGCCAGCTCGGGAATCACCTCGGCCCAGGTCTCGGAGGAGTCCCCGATGCCATGGATGAGCAGGATGGCGGGCCCCTCCCCCGCGATCCGGTACGCACGGCGGTAGCCGTGAATGGTCCGGTGGGACACCTCCACACCGTGCTCGGCCCGTTGTCCGCGTGCTGGCGTGCCGGCCACGTCACCGCCTCCGTCCGCTGCTCCGACGATTCCCGAGCGAGCGTAGAAAGCCCCCGCGCCCGGAGCGTTGCCGGGGCGTTTCGGACGGCGCCCGGGTGGGACCGCAATGACCGCGAGCCGCCCCGGCATTCGTAACACGCGGGGGACGGTCACTCCGGCAGACGCGCCCTGTGATCATCTGCGTCCGCGGCGGGGCCCGGCAGCAGATGGGCCTGGTAGAGCGCGGGGCCACCGCGTCCTGGCAGCAGGGAAACGCTCCGGGAGCCACCATCGGCCGGGGGCGGCGTGCCCTCGCCTGCCATGCCGCCCCCAGTCGCCGTGCCGTCACCGTTCGCCATGCCGTCCCCAGGCGCCGTGCCGTCCCCGGCTGTCAGGACGGCCGTCGGTACGTGGCGGGCGAGGGCGCGGAGGGCTTCGGGGGTGATGCACGCGTCGTGCCCGGCGGTCTGGCGTGAGGCACAGCCGGAGTAGTAGGCGATCGGCACGGCGTTCTCCCCGCTGACCACGCACGGTGGACGTACGCCCAGCCGGTGCAGCTCCCCGGCGACCGCGGCGAACTCCGTGCTCGTCGCATGGCTGGTGCGGATCACATGGCTGAGCACGGACAGTTGGACGGTCAGATGCGCGGCCAGCACCAGGGCCAGCGCGGCCGTGCCCACGCGGCGTCGGGCGCGCCGTACCCGGGCGAAGAGGTACGCCACGTATTCGGCGACCGGCACCGCGAGCAGGGCGTACGCGGGGAGCAGGAAGCGGGGTGCGGCGTATTCGACCAGGAAGAGATACGGAAGGGCCATCGAGACCCCCGTCACGGTCGCCAGCAGTGCCGCGGTCCCCCGGCCCGCACGCCGGGCCGCCGCGATCCCGCCGACCGTGAGGAAGGGCAGGGCCACCCACCACACCGAGGTGCCGGGGCTCTCCCAGCCGATGTCGCAGGGGCGGCACAGGGTCCGGCCCGCGAGCGCGCGCAGATGGTCGTCGACGGCGACGTTCCAGCCGAGCCCGCCCTGGATCTCGCCCGCCCGGTGCAGCCGGGCACCGAGGCCCCCGTAACGGGCGTACGCCTCGGCCACCCAGGGTGTGCAGCCGGCCACGAGCCCGCCGACGAGTGAGGCGCACAGGCGTGGCCGGCGGCGGCCGGGCACCAGGGTGACGGCGAGGGCCAGCGGCAGTGCGAGCCAGAATCCGTCGGCCGGCCGCATCAGAGCGACCAGCGCCACGGCCGCCCCGGATCCGGCCACCGCCGACGGCCCGGCGGCACGGCGTATGGCCGTCACCACCCAGCCGGTCGCGGCCAGGGCGCCCAAGGCGCACCACAGGTTGGGCATGGCCGCCGGGCCGTAGAAGAGGGTCGGCCACAACCCCGCGAACAGGGCGCCCGCGCCTGCGAGTACGGGCGGTGGCAGCACTCTGCGCCACACCCGCAGGGCAAGGAACAGAGCGGCGGCGGACAGCAGGGCGAGATAGACCCGCAGTGCGGTGGTGGATGTGGTGAGCGCCGCGGCGGGGGCCACCAGGTAGGAGATCCCACGGGCGCGGGGCGCGCTGAAGAAGGCGGAGGGGGCGTTGCCGCCGACCTGGCTGACGTAGACGGTCTCGTCCCACCCAAGACCTGAACCCGGTACGACGATGGCCAGTTGGACGGCGGCGAAGAGCACGGCAACCGCCACCGGCCAGAACAGCGCTCCAGATGCCCACCGACTCCCCAGGACGGCCTCGGCCTCGGCCTTCCAGACGGCCTCGAACTTGCGGACGGGGCGCGGGGCCGACTTCAGTGGCGGCTCCGGCGCCGGCTTCTGCGCCTGCTTCAGTGGCGGGCTGTCCTGCATGGCCGCTCCTCTCCTCAGCGGGGTGCCGCTGGGCGGAGGTGTGCGGCCTTGGTCAACGAGCCAGGGGTGCGGGGAGTCACCGGCGGGCCATGACCGGCTGGGTGACCGGCTGCCACTGGTCGCGGACGGAGCGGTACGCCCTGGCTGTCAGTCCATGCCCTTCTTGCCCGGCGTCCAGAACGGCTTGGTCAGGACCGAGCGCCGGTCCCACCCTGCCTCCTGGAGCACCCGCCGCACTGCTTGCACGTCCCGTGCCTCCCCGGCGACATACGCGATTCCGCCGGGCTCGGGGGCAAGACGGCGTACCGCGTCCGGCAGTGATATCTCGCCCCGGATTATCCAGTCGAGCCGATCGCCGCCCGCCAGGGGCAGCCGGTCCGCAGCTGTCGCCGTCTCGACGCACCCGGAGACGACGGCTTCCTCGGGCAGTGCCGCGAGCATCGCACCGAACGCGACCGAGGCCGTCTCGTCGCCGACGAAAAGGTGTCGGACGGCGTCGGGACGCAGCGTGAACGTGCCTTCGGGACGCCGCAGCCGCACCTGTTCGCCTGGTGCGACGGTGCGCCCCCATTGGGCGCCCGGTCCGCCCGCGGTGTGGTCCAGTACGCACAACTCGACGCCGCCGGACGGGTCGTAGTGCCAGACCGAGTACGTACGGAGAGTGAGTCCGCCGCCGACCAGGACTCGCACCTGCTGGCCCGGCCGGACCTCCAGCCCTGCCAGTTGTCCGCCGTCAATACGCAGCCGACGCATCCGGGCGGTGACCTGCTCGACCTCGGTGACGGTGCCGCGCACGGTCAGAAGGTCGAGGACGGGGTTCAGGACAGCGGGCATGAAGGGCTCCTCAACGGGGCGGAGTTGTCGTACTTGGCGAAGTCTTAACGCGATAGTACGCGTTTTCGAGAGATCGCGATAGTGCGCGTTTGGGTGGGGTTGCCGTAACCGGCGATCACGGCCGCCGTCGCCGGTTACGGCGACCGTGCGCAGGACCGGACCCACACCTGAGGTCGGGCCCGCCCGGTGCGGCGGGAGCGAGACAGCCACGCCAAGGGCGAGGGCCGGCGGAGATGAACAGGAGTCAGCAGGCATTCATCCGCTACGGAGCCTCTGCATCACGTCGAAGCGGTTCGCTTCGACGTGATGCAGAACGAGGACGGCCTACACGATCACGGTTGCGCGGCGCGGGCAGCAGCGCGCACGGTCCGACCAGGACCCACAAGGCGACGAGCGTGGCGATCGCGCACTCACCGCGGGCGCCGATCGTCGCCTGCGCCCGCGGTGAGCGCCTTGTGACGGCGTAACAGCTTCGGCCGGCACCGGCGCCGCCCGAACGGTGCGCGCACGCTGCCGCGCCGGTGGGCGACCACCAGGTGACGCTCAGGCGTTGCTGGTCGCCAGGATGCCGGTGCCGTAGTGCTTGGCGTACCCGTTCTCGACGCCCACGAGGATTTCGACGATCTCGAAGTAGTGGTCCCAGAACGGCGTCTCGCGCAGCGCCTCGATGACCAGCTGGAAAGCCTCGTGATCGCGCGCCTCCCAGACCCAGACGTCAGTAACGCGGGCCGTATAGAACTCGGTGTCGAAGTAGCGCCAACGTACATCCTCGGCCTTGCCCTTGATGGCGGGCAGAACGTTTTCCTGGAAGGCGGCGACGCGCTCCGGCACGGACAGATCCAACCAGGCGCGATTGGTCTTGAGGAGGATGAACGCCGTTACGGCGGGCTCGAAATCGGACATGGAAGGTCTCCTCGCAGGATGCTGGACGGTGGTCACAATGCGGCGCCGTGGGACCTCACACGGCTCTCCACAACCAGTTTCGATTCACTGTGTATCGAAACCGTAGAGGTATCGGTGCACGGTGTCTAGTTATTCGGCGAGCCAGGCGCGCGATGCCGTCCTGCACGCCGTCGACGACCTGCTGATCGAGGCCGGCTACGCGACCCTGACCATGAAGGGCATCGCCATGCGGGCGGGCGTCGGGCGGCAGACCGCGAGTGCCGTCCTGACTCGCATCGACCCGGCCCGGCCTGCCGACGATCAAGCAATCGCCCGGCTCACCGGACCGGTCTTCTTCTGGATCATGAGCGGGTGCGACCCGGCGCGGCTCGACACGCATGAGCTGGCACGAAGCTTCCTCAACGGCCCCGGATCCGAGAAACCCTGAAGGCAGAGCTCTGCACCACGTCGAACACCCCACCCACGCAGGATGAAAGGGCCACGGTGTGTCCGCGCCGACAGTGGAGGCGGCGAGAAACAGCGTCTTGCGCGAGCCGCCCTACGGATTCAGCTCCCGCACCCCCGTGCCATGGAGGTGGAGCGCCCACAGCAGTGCTCCGAGGGACGCGGTGTGCAGCACCGCGCGGACCGTGTTCCAGGTGGTCCAGCGGGCCTCGAACGCCTCACGCGCGTCCCGGAGACGGTCGGCGGCCGAGTCGAGCGGCACCTTGTCCAGCGTGTCGTTGAGCGGGACGTTCTGCGTACCGGTGACGAGGAACGCCGCCAGGTAGAGCGCCAGCGCCGCGATGATCCAGGGCAGGGCCCCCGGGCTGTGCCCCTTCGCGGCAAGGACGGCCGCCAGTACGAGCAGGGGCAGCGGAAGCAGGAACGGGGTGAGGAACCAACCGTTGATGATGGCCCGGTTGATGTGCTGCATGCTCTGGACGAAGGCCCGGTCGTCGCCACGGGACAGGCCCGGCATGACGGCGTACGAGAAGGCGCAGAACAGGCCGGCCATCAGTGCCGCGCCCAGGGCCGAGGCGAGGAGTGCCACGGTCTGCAGGGTTCTCATGGGTGCTCCGAATCCGGCGCTGTGGCCCGTCCGAGGAACAGGATGACGCCCCGTCGGGGCCGGTGATCCGCAACAGGCTCTCGCCTGCCGGGACTTCACGCAACAGCTTTGCTGCGCCCCACCCCGGCACCGGCCCCCTTTCGTCTCCTGGGGGCTGCCTCTCGCCTGTGGTGCCGCCGGGTATCGCGCAGTTGTTCGCCGCCAACGCTGTCGAGGTCAACGTCGATGCCCTCACGGGCAGCCTCGCGCAGCCGGTCGGTGATCGGTCCGTCGCGACGGTCGAAGTCCGCGTCGATGCCGAGCATTTCGGTCGGAGAGGCGACCTTGTCCCGTGATCCGGTGCTGCCGATCACCGGGCTGCTCCCTTGGACCGGGCGATCCGACCCCGCCATTCCGCCGGTCGTCCCGGCCGCGCCGGAAACGAGCGCGGTGTCCCCCGCTCCTCGCCCAGCGAGCACGGCCAACGATCATGGCGGGCCGCTCCTGCACCCGGCAGGATGGGTCCGTGCCGAAGAACCCGCCGGAAACGATGCAGCACCACCTGCGCCAGCGACTGAACCGCCACGCCCGCGCACGCTGGCCCCACGTGGACGCCGTCGCGGTCCGCTTCCGCGCGGGATTCGCCTACGTGGCCGCCGAGTTGTCCGGCCAGGAGAGTCTGCCCCTATGCCGCCTGCGCTTCACCGGCGGGCTGCACACCTGGGGCTTCGCCCTCTCTCCGGCCGGCAACGACAGCTACCGCGACACCATCCTGCCCAGCGGCCTGCCGGTCGGATCCCCGGAGGAAGCCCTCGACCGCGCAGGCGCGCTCCATCTCGACGCTCTCGCGTCGGCCATCCGGGTTCCGGCGGGACTTGTCGTCCTGGTCGGCCCGCCGGCCTCCGGCAAGACCAGCTTCGTTCGGGCGCTGATCGAGAGCGGGCAGATCGATGCGGAAACCGTGGTGTCCAGCGACGAGATCCGCGCGGAGCTCTTCGGCACCTCGCCTGCGGAAGCCGAATCCGACGCGGCGGACGCACGGATCTTCGAGGAACGTGACCGCAGGATCATCGCCCGGCTCGCCACCGACCGCAGCGCAGTCGCCGAGTCGACGAACGTCACCCCGCAGGCACGCGAACGGCTCATCGCCATCGCCGGCCACTTCAACGCGCCGGTGACCATGCTGCGATTCGACCCGGACGTCACCGACCTCCTCCAGCAGTACACCGAGCGAGGCCGCACCGACCTCACCGCCTCGGACGTCCGCGCCTACGCCGCGGCCATGGCCCAGGACGCCGGTGCCGACCAGCTCCGCTCCGAGGGCGCAACCACCGTTCACGATGTCCCCGGACGCCGCCAGGCGACCACGCCCGCCGAAGCCGCCGCGCACTTCTCCTTCGCCTCTTTCGTATCCTTCGCCTGACGACACAAAGGACCGACTCGTGAGCCCCGAGCCACCGTTGCCGTTCCAGCTCCTGCCCGGCGCCGCCGCATCGTCGGTGCTGCTGCATGTGCCGCACTCCTCCCGGGTCGTCCCGGAGCGGGTGCGCGACGGCATCGTGCTCGACGACGAGGCGCTCGAAGCCGAGCTCGACCACATCACGGACGCCCACACGGCCGCCCTGGCCGCCGGAGCGGTCGCGGCCTGTGCGGTGACCCCGTGGAGTTTCGTCAACGGGCTGTCACGGCTGGTCGTCGACCCCGAGCGGTTCCCCGACGAGCGGGAGGAGATGCTGGCCGCCGGCATGGGCGCGGTCTACACCCGCACGACGCACCGGGAGCGGCTCCGCCTGTCCGACGCGGATCCGGGACCGCTGCTGGACCGCTATTTCCACCCGTACGCCCGTGCGATGACCGAGGCCGTCGACGAGCGGCTCGCCGCCACGGGGCGCGTGGTCGTCATCGACGTCCACTCCTATCCGAGCACCGCGCTCCCGTACGAGCTGCACGGCACCGGTCCGCGTCCGCCGGTCTGTCTGGGCACCGACCGCCTCCACACTCCGCCCGGACTGGCGGCCCGGGCGGAGGCGGCGTTCGCAGGATTCGGCGGCACGGGGCTGAACAGCCCGTTCGCCGGTACGTATGTGCCGCTGAAGCATTACGGGAAGGACCCGCGGGTCGGCGCGCTGATGATCGAGATCCGGCGCGATCTGTACATGACCGAGCCGGGCGGCCCGGCAGGACCGGGGCTCGACGCGCTCGCATCGGCCCTGGCCACACTGGTGGACGGACTGGGTGAGGAGTGACGGGTGACCGGGGCCTCGGCTACCTCGGTCGGGCGTACGGCCGGGTCATGATCTCCATGTTGTGGCCGTCCGGATCCTCGAAGTAGGCCCCACGGCCGCCGAAGAGGCGGTTGATCAGGCCAGGTTCGGTGTGGTGGGGGTCGGCGTAGTAGGTCACGTCGAGTGCCTGGAGCCGGGCGATCATGGTGTCGAACTGTGCGTCGGGGACGAGGAAGGCGTAGTGCTGCGGCTGCACCGGCTCGCCCCGCTGCTCGTAGTAGTCGAGTGTCACGCCGTTCCCCAGGTCGACGGGCAGGAACGGGCCGAACGGGGCGCCGACCTCCAGGCCCAGGACCGTGGCGATGAACTCGGCCGACAGACCCCGGTCGGCGGCGAGCACGGCGTGGTGGTCCAACTGGACGACATCGACGCCCTGTTGGTCTCCGTGGGTCTCCTGCTGTGGTGTGTGAGGCATGTTCTGCTACGTCTCCATGTCGTGGATTCCGCTGGGAAAGCCCGCGCCGCGTTCGGGCGCGGGGCAGGAGGGCTTCACGACAGGGCGGCGGGGCTCGTGCCCGCCACGCGCTCACGCAGGGGCCGGGCTACTCTCTCGAACATGGCCCATGGCCGACCCGGCAGTCACGGGCCTGACCCTAACGGCTCGGGGGATTCCACCGCAACGGAGCCGCAACGGAGCCGCGACAGGGCCGCGACAGCGCCGGCGCGAGCTCGTGTCAGAAGAAGACGCCGCACCTCAGCAGCACGTTCGCGTACGGTCTGGCCTCCCCCGTCCGTACCACCAGGCGGGCGGACGCGGTGAGTGCCTTCAGTCGGTCGTGGGGCACGTGCGTCAGCTCCGGGAGGCGGGCGGTCAGGAGACGGGCGGCCTCCGGGTTGCCCTCCCGGATCTCCTCGGCCGCCGTCGCGCCCTCCACGACCAGCTCGTCCAGCAGGCCGTCAAGGACCTCGGCGAACGACGGGACGCCCGCGCGGAAGGCCAGGTCGACCACGCGGGGGCCCGATGGGATGGGCATGCCCACGTCGCATATCAGGACGCCGTCGCCGTGGCCGAGTTCGGCGACGGCTCCCGCGAGATGGCGGTTCAGAATGCCTGACCTCTTCACAACGTCCCCTTCACAGTGACCTCTTCACGAGAACGCCGTCCACAGCGCGGCGACCTCTTCACGACCACCCGCGCACGGCAACCGCCTCTTCGCGACGCACCCTTCACAGCGCGGCGACCTCTTCCGCGGTCGGGAAGGACGCCTGCGCGCCCTCCCTGGTGACGGCAGCGGCCCCCACCCGTACGGCGAACGCGGCGGCCTCGGCGAGCGCGTCGCCCAGGCCGAGCCGCCAGGCCAGCGCCGCGGTGAAGGCGTCGCCCGCGCCCGTCGTGTCCACGGCGTCGACCCGGGGGCTCGGTACCCGTACGGGGTCGCCCTCATGGGAGTCGGAGACCAGCGCGCCCTCCGCGCCCAGGGTGATCACCACGGAGCGCGGGCCGAGGGCGGTGAGCCCCCGCGCCCAGGACTCCGGGGTGCTGCCCGCGCTCTCCCCCAGGATGTAGCGCGCCTCGTGCTCGTTGACCACCAGCGGGTCGCAGGCGGCCAGCACTTCGTCGGGCAGAGGCGCGGGCGGGGAGGGGTTGAGGACCAGGCGCGAGCCGGGGCCGAGCGAGCGGGCCGTCTCCGTGACGGTGGCCGGGGGGATCTCCAGCTGCACGGAGACCACGGCTGCCGACGCGAGAAGGGGCCGCGCGGCCCTGATGTCCTCGGGGGTGAGGCGGGCGTTGGCGCCCGGGGAGACGACGATGCTGTTGTCGCCCGAGGGGTCGACGGTGATGAGCGCGACCCCGGTGGGCGCCCCTCCGACGAGTACGCCGCTCGTGTCGACGCCCGCCTCCTGCTGCGAGGCGCGCAGCAGCAGCCCGTGGGCGTCGTCGCCGACCCGCGCCAGGAGCGCCGTACGGGCACCGAGGCGGGCGGCGGCGACCGCCTGGTTGGCGCCCTTGCCGCCGGGGTGGACGACGAGGTCCGAGCCGAGCACCGTCTCCCCCGGACCGGGGCGGCGGTCGACGCCGACGACGAGGTCGGCGTTGGCCGAGCCGACGACCAGCAGTTCGTGCCGGAAGGGCGAGGCGGGCCCGGGGGCATCGGTTCCGTGCATCTGAGCGGTACCTTCCGTGATCAGGAGAAGTCGGCGACGTTCTGCCGGGTGACGACCTTGACGGGCACCTTGACCATGCTGTCGATCTTCTTGCCGTCGGCCGCCTTGATGGCGTTCCGTACGGCGATCTTCCCCAGTTCGCCGGGCTGCTGCGCGACCGACGCGTACAGAGTGCCCGCCTCGACCGCCGTCAGGCCGTCGGGGGTCCCGTCGAAGCCGACGACCGGGACGGACTTTCCGGCCTTGCTGCCCAGTGCCTTGACCGCGCCGAGTGCCATCTCGTCGTTCTCGGCGAAGACGCCGTTGATGCCGGGGTGGGACTGGAGGAGGTTCGTCATGACGTCCAGGCCCTTGGTGCGGTCGAAGTCGGCCGGCTGGGTCGCCACGATCTTGATGTCCGGGTACGCCTTGATGCCGGCGGCGAAGCCCGCACCGCGCTCGCGGCTGGCGGAGGTGCCCGCGGTGCCCTGGAGGACGATGATGCTGCCCTTGCCGCCGAGCCGGTCCGCGAGTGTCTTCGCCGCGAGCTTGCCGCCCGCCACGTTGTCCGAGGCGACGAGGGTCTCGGTCTCGGCCTTGTTGACGTCCCGGTCAGCGGCGACGACGGGGATGCCGGCCTTGTTGGCGCCACGGACGCCGGGGCCGATCGCGTCGGAGTCCACCGGGTTGACGATGACGGAGTCCACTCCTGAACTGGTGAAGTTCTCCAGCTGGTTGGCCTGTTGCGAGGCGTCGTCCTGGGCGTCGGTGACGGTGAGGTCGACCCCGGCCGCCTTCGCCTCCTTCTGGGCGCCCTCCTTCATCTGGACGAAGAAGGGGTTGTTCAGGGTGGAGAGCGACATGCCCACCTTGGTGGTGGTGCTGGATGAGCCGGACTTGAAGAAGGTCACAGCGGCGATGACGGCCGCCAGGCAGATCACCGCGATGCCGACCTGTATCGCGCCCTTTCGGCCCTTCCCCGGTGATCCCGGCGCCGCTGAGGCGCCACCGGCGGACGCGCCGCCGGATCCCGCCTTGCGGCGCAGTGTGTCCAGCAGCACCGCGAGTGCGATGACGACGCCGATGACCACCTGCTGCCAGAAGGCGGACACCGACAGGAGGTTGAGGCCGTTGCGCAGCACGGCGAGGATCAGTGCGCCGATCAGGGTGCCTGACGCCTTGCCGACGCCGCCGGCGAGGCTGGCGCCGCCGATGACGACGGCGGCGATGGCGTCGAGTTCGTACCCCTGTGCGGCCTGCGGCTGCGCGGAGACCAGACGGGAGGCGAGGACGATGCCGGCGACGGCTGCGAAGAGGCCGGACAGGGCGTAGATGGCGAGCTTCTGCTTCTTGACGCGCAGCCCGGAGAGCCGGGCGGCCTCCTCGTTGCCGCCGATGGCGTACATGGAGCGGCCGATGTAGGTGCGGGCCAGGATGAGTGCGGCTATCAGGCCCATCGCGATCATGACGAGCACGGGGACGGGGAGCCAGCCGCCGAGTGTGTCTCCGAGTACGGAGATGGAGTCGGGGAAGGCGATCGGCTTGCCCTGCGAGATGACCAGGGCGAGGCCGCGGGCCACCGACAGCATGGCCAGCGTCGCGATGAACGAGGGCAGCTTGCCGTACGCGACGAGGGCGCCGCTGACGAAGCCGCAGGCGATGCCGGTGGCCACGGCGATGATGACCGCCAGCCAGACGGGAACGCCCGCGGACGTCGCCGACCAGGCGAGTACGGTCGCCGAGAGCGCTGCGACGGAGCCGACGGACAGGTCGATGCCGGCCGAGACGATGACGAAGGTGACACCGAACGCGAGGATCGCGGTCACGGCGGCCTGGACACCGACGTTCAGCAGGTTCTGGGTGGTGAGGAAGTCGCCGGAGAGCAGCGACATCGCCACCAGGAGGACGACGAGTGCGCTGAGGGCGCCGTTGTCGAGCAGGAGGCGGCGGAGGGTGTGTCCGGCGCCGCCCGCGCCCGCCTTGCTCGGGTGCGTGTCAGTGGCCACGGGGGCCCTCCTCTGCGTTCTCGGTGGGTGTGGTGCTGGGTGCGGCGCTGACGGCGAGTGCCATCACGGCGTCCTGGGTGGCTTCGTCGGCGGGGAGTTCACCGGCGATACGGCCCTGGGCCATGACCAGGACCCGGTCGCTCATGCCGAGGACCTCGGGCAGGTCGCTGGAGATCATCAGGACGGCGTGCCCCGAGGCCGTCAGCTCGTTGATGAGCTGGTAGATCTCGACCTTGGCGCCGACGTCGATGCCGCGTGTCGGCTCGTCGAGGATCAGCACCCGGGTGTCGGCCAGGAGCCATTTGCCGATGACGACCTTCTGCTGGTTGCCGCCGGACAGGGTGCGCACCTGCTGGCCGAGGCCCGCCATCCGTACGCCGAGCTGTTCGGCGATACGGGCGGCGGCGGTGCGCTGCGCCTTGACGTCGACGAGTCCTGAACGGGTGGCCGAGCGGAGGGTGACCAGGCCGAGGTTCTCCTGGACGGAGGCGTCGAGCACAAGGCCTTGGCCCTTGCGGTCCTCGGGGACCAGCCCGATCCCGGCGCCCATGGCTGCGGTCACGTCGTGCTTGCCCAGCCGCTCGCCGCGTACTTCGACGGTCCCGGCGTCGTAGGGGTCGGCGCCGAAGACCGCGCGGGCGACCTCGGTGCGGCCCGCTCCGACGAGTCCGGCGAGGCCGACGACCTCGCCGGCCCGCACCTCGAAGCTGATGTCGTGGAACACCCCGTCGCGGGTGAGCCCGCTGACGGAGAGCAACGCCGCTCCCGCGCCGGGACGTTCACGCGGGTACTGCTGGTCGATGCTGCGTCCCACCATGAGCTGGACGAGTTCCGCCTCGGGTGTCGTGGCGGGCACCTGGTCGACACTGCGGCCGTCGCGCAGGACGGTGACCCGGTCGCCGAGGGCCGCGATCTCGTCGAGGTGGTGGGTGATGAAGACGACGCCGACACCGTCGGCGCGCAGCTGCCGCACGATCCCGAAGAGCTTGTCGACCTCCTCGGAGGTGAGGACCGCTGTGGGCTCGTCCATGATGAGGACGCGGGCGTCCAGGCTGAGCGCCTTGGCGATCTCGACCATCTGCAGCCGGGCGATGCCCAGTTCGCGGACTCTGGCCCGCGCCGAGATGTGCAGGCCGACCCGGCGCAGCAGCACCTCGGCGTCGGCCTCCATGCGACGGCGGTCGATCATGCCGAAGCGGCGGGGCTGGCGGCCGAGGAAGATGTTCTCGGCGACCGTCAGATCGGGTACCAGGTTGAACTCCTGGTGGATCGTGGCGATTCCGAGCTTCTCCGCGTCCTGCGCGCCGTGGATGCGTACCTCCTGGCCGCCGGCGAGGATCCGCCCGGCGTCCGGGCGGTAGGCGCCGGAGAGCATCTTGATGAGGGTGCTCTTGCCCGCGCCGTTCTCACCGAGCAGGACGTGCACTTCTCCGCTGCGGAGGTCGAAGTCGGCACTGTCCAGAGCGACGACACCGGGGAAGGTCTTGCGTACGCCTTCGACGCGCAGCAACTCGACTTGTTCGCTCACTCGTTGCTCCCGGGGGTGGGGGTGCGCTCGCCGCAGGAGCTGCGTACGACGAGGCGGGCGGGCAGGGTGACGGACTGCGGGGGGCGGCCCTCGACGATGTCGACCAGCGCGCGTACGGCGGCTCGGCCGAGGTCTCCCGTGGGCTGGGCGATGGCGGTGATCGGCGGGCTGGTGTGGACGAACCACGGGATGTCGTCGAAGGCCGCGATCCCGATGTCCTCGGGGACGCGCAGGCCGTGTGCGCGGATGGCGTCCAGGGCGCCGAGCGCCATGAGGTTGTCGGCGGCGAACACGACCTCGGGCGGCTCGGGCAGGGACAGGAAGCGCTCGGTGGCACGCCGGCCGCTGTCGGCCTGGAAGTCGCCCTGTCCGATGTACGCGTCGGGCAGCGCGAGCCCGTGTACCCGCATCGCTTCCCGGAAGGCCTCGACGCGTTCGTTTCCTGTGGTGGTGGCGGCCGGGCCCGCGATGATGGCGAGCCTGCGGTGGCCGAGAGCGTGGAGATGGGCGACCAGGTCCTGGATGGCCCGGTGGCCGTCCGCGCGTACGACGGGGATGTCGACGCCGGGGATCCAGCGGTCGACGAAGACCATCGGGGTGCCGGTGCGTGCGACGTCCAGCAGCAGCGGGGACTCGCCGTCGGCGGGCGAGACCAGGAGCCCGTCGATCCTGCGGTCGAGGAGCGTACGCACGTGGTGGTCCTGCTGTTCGAGCCGTTCGTCGGCGTTGCCGATGATCACGCTGTAGCCGAGACCGCGCGCCTCCTCCTCCACGGAGCGGGCCAGCGCGGTGAAGTACGGGTTGAGCACGTCGCTGATGACGAGGCCGAGCGTGCGGGTCTGGTCGGTGCGCAGCGAGCGGGCCACGGCGTTGGGCCGGTAGCCGAGGGCGTCCACAGCGGCGAGTACGCGTCCCCGGGCGTCCGGGCTGACGGAGGGGTGGCTGTTGAGGACGCGGGAGACCGTGGCGACAGAGACTCCTGCCTGGGCCGCGACATCCTTGATGCTCGCCATTTCCGGGACCACCTCCTTGTGGTTTCCGTGTGCCTCGAAACCAACCGGCCGAGACCGTGGAATCGATTACATGGCTGATTGGAATCGATTACACGACGGAAAACAAGCCCTTCGCCGGAGTCCGAGACGGGATCGTGATCCGTGATCCGGGTGGAGCACCCGGTCCGCCGGGAGCCCCCGGAACGCAGAAATGACCGGCGAGCATCAAGGCTCGACCGGTCATTCCTTCGCGAGTGTCCGAGGGGGGACTTGAACCCCCACGCCCGATAAAGGGCACTAGCACCTCAAGCTAGCGCGTCTGCCATTCCGCCACCCGGACAAGGTGTCTGTCGTCCCGGGGTGCTCCCCGTGGCGACAAAGAAAACAATACCAGGGGTTCGGGGTGCCCCTCACCTGCGTTTCCGGTGGTCAGTTGCTCCGGCCCGTGCGCTCCGCCGCTTCCGCGGAGCGCACGGGCCGGAACGGTCCACGGGTTACAGATAGCCGTCCCAGATGAACCTGGCCCGGCTGTCACCGCCGGGCGCGTCGTCGTCGAGGTGGCCGGTGATCTCGTACCAGATGTTCCCCGCGGAGTTGATGCACTCGTAGTACTTGTGGACCGTCTTGCCCTTGGCGATGTAGCCGGTGACGGTGGAACTCGCAGAGGCGCCCGTGTGCACCGGGGTGCGCGCGTTCGTCACTCCGGCCCTTCCGTCCCCCTTACAGGTGAGAGTTCCCTGCGTGCTCGTCCCACCTGCGGGTGCAGCCGTGGCCGACGGGGCTGCGGTGAGGGCGGCCGAGGCGATCAGGACAGGAAGGGCGATCGCCGACCACACCTTGGTCCTCTTCAAGAGGTGTCCTCCTTGACTCCGTGAATCGATGTACTTGTGTACGGCGCGCCCCTGGACGTCAGTGACGCGCACCAAGATCGTACGAGCGTTCACCGGCCGTCGACAGCGAATTGCTGATCCTGTAACTGTCAGTCCCCGCAGCGGCTCTCGCGGAGCGAGTGCAGGTGCTCGCTGGACTTGCGGGCGAAGGCGTACGACTCGTCCGGGTTGTCGTGCTCGACCTGCCAGTGGTGGTAGGTACGGCCACGGTCGGTGCGGGCGGTGACCCGGCTCAGGAAGTTCTTGTAGTCGATGTCCCCGTCGCCGACGTCCGTCATGTCGTAGCCGTCCACGGCGGAGTCGTTGCGGGTGCCGTCCTTGATGTGGAAGAGCGGGTAACGGTCGGGCTGCTTGAGTATGTAGTCGATGGGGTTGAAGGGCGCGGGGGTGCCGTCCACCCGCTTGCCGAAGCGGAACTGGCCGCAGAACGCCCAGTAGATGTCCATCTCCAGATAGACCAGGTCGGGGTCGGTCTCGGCGAGCAGGACGTCGTAGAGGCGGACCTTGGGCTTGTCCGTGGCGAAGGAGAACTCCTCCGCGTGGTTGTGCTGGTAGAACTTCATGCCGCGCTCGCGGGCGGCGGCGCCGTAGGTGTTGAAGTCCTCGGCCGCGCGCTTCCAGCCGTCGACCGTGTCGCCGTAGCGGAACGGACCGGACGCGGTGCCGATGTGCTTGAGGCCGAGTGCCTCGGCGTCGTCGAGTACCTGGGTGAGGTTCTGGGCGAAGGAGTAGGCGCCGGGGTTGTTGTCGTCGTAGTAGTTGACGTGGCTGCCTATGGGGTGGAGGCCGTGGTCCTTCGCCAGCCGCCTGAGCTGGGCGAGGGTGATGTCGCCGCCCGCGCCCTGGGTGTATCCGGCGAACTCGATCTCGTCGTAGCCGTACTTCTCCAGTTCGGCGAAGACGGGCGCGAAGCCGACGGATGCGACCTTGTCACGGAGGCTGTACAGCTGGACGCCGAGGCGGCCGGGGGGCAGGACCGGACGGCCCTTGCCGTGGCCGTGGCCGTGTCCATGGCCGTGTCCGTGTCCGTGGTCCTGTGCGTGGCCGGCAGCCGGACCGGACGCCTGGGCGGCGGCCCCGCTGAGGAGGGTCGCTGCCGTGGCTCCTGCGGCGACGCCCAGGACGTTGCGGCGGCTCAGTCTGCGCGCGAGTTCGAGGTCCTTCGGGGTGCGGCTCATGATCACAAATCTCCCTGTGAACGTGCGGGCGGGACGGATTGTCAGTGCAGTCCGGCAAGCTTGAGAAGCAAGGACTTCACTTCGGTGGCCTGGACTCGGCCGGTGAACGCGTGGGGGGTGGAGCAGAGGATGAGCGGACCTTCGTCGTCGCTCTCGGGAAGGCGGCCGTGGCTGCCTCGAATAGGTGTGGGATCCAGCGGGACGACCGCCATGCGGTAGCGCATCCCGAGCTTCTTGCGGGCGACCGCCGATGCGGCCTTGACCCGGACATAGGGGTCCTGGGGGTCCATGAAGAGCTCCACCGGGTCGTAGCCCGGTTTGCGGTGGATCTCGACGAGCTGCGCGAAGTCGGGCGCGTGGTCGTCGTCGAGCCAGTAGTAGTACGTGAACCAGGCGTCCTTCTCCGCGACGGCGACGAGCTCACCGGAGCGTGGATGGTCCAGGTGGTGGGCCTTCTTGCCCTCGTCGTCGAGGAGTTCGGCGATGCCGGGGAGGTCGGCGAGTGCCTCCCGGGTCGCGTCGAGGTCCTCGGGGCGGCGGACGTAGACGTGGGCGAGCTGGTGGTCGGCGACCGCGAAGGCCCGGGAGGCCATGGTGTCGAGGTACTCCATGCCGTCCTGGGTGTGGACCTCCAGGAGCCCGGCGCGGCGCAGGGCGCGGTTGATGTCCACGTGCCGGTCGACGCGGGTGATGCCGTACTCCGACAGGGCGACGACGGTGCGGCCTTCGGCCCTGGCGTCGTCGAGCAGGGGCGCCATGGCGCGGTCGAGTTCGGCCGCCGCCCGGTGGGAGCGGGGGTCGTCGGGACCGTAGCGCTGGAGGTCGTAGTCGAGGTGCGGGAGGTAGCAGAGTGCCAGGTCGGGGCTTCGGGTGGTGAGGATGTGCCGGGTGGCGTCGATGATCCACTGCGAGGAGACGAGGTCGGCTCCGGGACCCCAGAAGTGGAAGAGGGGGAAGGTGCCGAGCTTCTCGGTCAGTTCGTCGTGCAGTGCAGGGGGCCTGGTGTAGCAGTCGGGTTCCTTGCGGCCGTCGGCGTAGTACACGGGGCGGGGGGTGACGGTCCAGTCGGTGTCGGCGCCCATCGCGTACCACCAGCAGATGTTGGCGACGGTGTAGCCGGGGTGGGCGCGCCGGGCGGCGTCCCAGAGCTTGTCGCCGGCGACAAGCCCGTTGTGCTGGCGCCACAGGAGGACGTCGCCGAGCTCGCGGAAGTACCAGCCGTTGGCGACGATGCCGTGTTCGGAGGGGGTGGTGCCGGTGAGGAAGGTGGACTGGGCGGCGCAGGTGACGGCGGGCAGGACGGTGCTGAGGGGAGCTTGTGCGCCGGTGCCGGCCAGGGCCCGCAGACGGGGCATGTGCCGCAGCAGCTGGGGGGTGAGGCCGACGACGTCGAGGACGAGGAGCGGGGTGGGGCGCTCGCCGGTGGCGGGGGCGGTCATGGCAGCTCCTTGAGTCCGAGGTCGACGAGGAGGTCGCGGGCCAGGGTGAGTTCGGCGGCGATGCCGTCGGCGAGCTGGGGTCGGGTGCGCGGCCGCAGCGCGTCGGGAAGCGCCTGCCAGGTGTACGTCTCGACTTCGAGGTGCCGGGTGAGGGGCACGGGTCCGCCGACGAGCCGGTTCAGCGCGGCCTGGAGTACGGGGAGTGTGGAGGTCAGAGGGGGTGCGGGAGGCGCGTGGAGGGGGACGTGGAAGTGGGAGCGCCAGGGCGTGCCGTCGGGGAGCACCCCGCCGGACACCGCCTCGTCGAGGTCGTCGGTGCCGCGCAGGCCGGCCGTGGTGAGGGTGCGTGTCTGGTGCAGGAAGCGGGGTTCGGCGAAGGCGCCGAGGGCGGCGCGCACCTCGGGCAGGTGCGGGTTCTCGGCGTGCAGCGCCGCGGAGAGCTGGGCCTTGGCGACGCGGATACCGGCCGTGCCGAGGGCGTCGAGCGCGGTGTCC
Source organism: Streptomyces sp. NBC_01012 (assembly GCF_045162755.1). Classification (NCBI taxonomy): domain Bacteria; kingdom Bacillati; phylum Actinomycetota; class Actinomycetes; order Kitasatosporales; family Streptomycetaceae; genus Streptomyces; species Streptomyces sp. NBC_01012. The sequence continues at coordinate 918,685 of NZ_CP108688.1, forward strand.
GGGTCCTCGAAGGAGGTGGCGAGGTGGCAGGTGTCGACGCAGACGCCGATGCGGTCGTGACCCACGGCGGTGAGGGGTCCGATGGCGTCGGCGGTGGTCTCCACGGTGCAGCCCGGTTCGGGTTCGAGGCCGATCCTGATGGACTTCCCGGTGAGTTCGGCGAGGGCGTCGAGCCGCTGGCCGAGTGTGACGAGTGCCTTGCGCGCGGTGTCCGCGGCTGTGGGGTCGCCCGTGTACGGGGTGCGCCAGGCGATCGGCAGGGTGGAGACGGTGCCTTCGGCGACGTCGTCGGGGAGCAGGGCGGCGAGCAGCCTGGCCAGGTCGGTGGTGTGGGCGAGCCGCTCGGGGTCGGTCCAGTCCGGGGTGTAGACGCGGTACTTGACCTCCTGGGCCCCGAAGCCCTCGTAGGGGAAGCCGTTGAGTGTGACCACTTCGAGGCCACGGCGTTCGAGCTCGCCGCGCAGCGAGCGCAGTGCGGCGGGGTCGTTGATCAGGGCGCGGGCGGCGTCCCTGGCGAGCCAGAGTCCGATGCCGAGGCGGTCACGGCCGAGCCGTCTGCGTACGGGCTCGCAGTGGTCGCGCAGCTGGGCGCGGACCCCTTCGAGTGTCTCGGCGGGGTGCACGTTGGTGCAGTAGGCGAGGTGGACGGTGGACCCGTCGGGGTGGCGGAAGCGCATGGTTCACTCCCCGCCGCGGAGGATGGAGTTGCCCTCGTGGAGGGGGCCGGGGGTGGCGGTGTCGAGCTGGAGCCGGCCGCTCTGCCCGTAGAAGGCGACGGGGTTGCGCCAGAGGACCTTGTCGACGTCGTCCTCGTCGAATCCGGCCTTCAGCATGGTGTCGGCGACCTCGCGGGTCTTCAGCGGGTCGCTCTTTCCCCAGTCGGCGGCCGAGTTGACGAGGATGCGGTCGGTGCCGTGGTTCCGCAGGACCGTGATCATGCGGTCCGGGTCCATCTTGGTGTCCGGGTAGATGGAGAAGCCGGCCCAGCAGCCGCTGTCGAGGGCGTCCTTCACGGTCGTCTCGTTGAGGTGGTCGAGCAGGACCAGCTCGGGGGCGAGGGCCGATTCGCGGACGACGTCGATGGTGCGGCGCAGGCCGGCGAGCTTGTCGCGGTGCGGGGTGTGGACGAGCGCGGGAAGGCCGTGGTCGGCGGCGAGTTGCAGCTGGGCGGCGAGGGCGGTGTCCTCGGCGGGGGTCATCGAGTCGTAGCCGATCTCACCGACGGCGACGACGGAGTCCTTGACGAGATAGCGGGGCAGGGCGTCCAGGACGGGGGTGCAGCGGGGGTCGTTGGCCTCCTTGGGGTTGAGGGCGAGCGTGCAGTGGTGGGCGATGCCGTACTGCGAGGCGCGGAAGGGTTCCCAGCCGAGGAGGGCGTCGAAGTAGTCGAGGAAGCTGGCCGGGGAGGTGCGGGGCTGGCCGAGCCAGAAGGAGGGCTCGACGAGGGCGCGGACCCCGGCGTCGTACATCGCCTGGTAGTCGTCCGTGGTGCGGGAGGTCATGTGGATGTGGGGGTCGAAGATCCTCATGAGGTTTCCTCCGTCGATGTGGGGGCGGGAGCGGGAGCCGGGGCCGTGAGGTCGAGGACGGTCCGCAGACCGGCGGGGACCGGGCGCCCCGCCGCGGTGCGTTCGGCGGCGAAGTCACCGAGCATGCGGGCGAGTTCGCTGTCGCCGCGGGCCCGCTCGCCGAGCCGGTCGAGGGCGTCGACGGGGACCTCGGTGAAGAGGCACTTGAGGACGGCGTGCCGCCAGCCGTGCGCGTCGAGGTGGGCCGCGCCGTAGGGTCCGACGGCTGCGGCGACCAGCCGGGTGTCGTTGGTGCGCAGGGCGTCCTCGACGAGCGGGAGGGCGGTGGCGCCGAGGCCGAGCCGGTGCAGGGTGAGCAGGACGGCGCGGCGCTCGGCTGCGGTGCCCTGCTCGTAGAGCCTGGTCACCGCGGGCAGCCCCGCGCGGGCCTCGACGAGCAGCAGGGCGCGCACGGAGTCGGCGTTCTCCGGCCCGCAGTGTCTTCCCGCCGCTGCGAAGCGCAGCTCCCAGGGCGGGTCGCCGCTGTCCGCGTCCTGGTGCGTCGCGGCGTGCGCGGCCTCGGCGAGGGCTTCGTCGAGCCAGGCCCTGGCCGCTCCCCCGAGCCGGTGGTCGAGTTCCTTTCGGCTGATCAGCACGGTGCGGCTCCGTCCGTCGTGCCGGCGGCGGCTCGGCGTAGGAAGTCGATCGAGCTGCGGGCGAGTTCGGGGCCCGCGTGGGAGTGCCGGGGCAGTTCGACGACGGTGAGGCCGTCGTAACCGGTGGCGGCGAGTGCGTCGAGCACCGGTGGGAAGTCGATCTCACCGTCACCGAACGGCAGGTGTTCGTGGACGCCGCGTCGCATGTCCTCGATCTGGACGTGGCGCAGCCAGGGTCCTGCTTCCTTGACGCAGTCGACGGGTGCGGCGGGTTCCAGGCACTGGCAGTGGCCTATGTCGAGGGTGAGTCCGAGCGGGCCCGGGTCACCGAGGAGGGTGCGCAGATGGTGGAAGTCGGCGAGCGTGGCGAGGAGGTGGCCGGGTTCCGGTTCGATGGCGAGCGGGATGCCCGCGCTGTCCGCGGCGTCGAGTACGGGTGCGAGGGCGTCGGTGAGCCGTTGCCATGCGGTGTCCGTGGTGGTGCCCGGCGGGGTGACACCGCTGAAGCAGTGCACGGCGTGGGCACCGAGCCCGGCCGCCACGTCGACGGCCCGGACGAGCAGTGCGGTGCGGGCCGCGCGGGCGTCGGGGTCGGGGTCCAGGAGGGAAGGGCCGTGTTTGCGCCGGGCGTCGAGGACGTAGCGCGCGCCGGTCTCGACGGTGACACCGAGGCCGAGCCCGGAGAGCCTGCGTGCCACGCGGCTGGTGCGGGCGGCGAGGTCCGGGGCGAGGGGGTCGAGGTGCATGTGGTCGAGGGTGAGGCCGACCCCGTCGTAGCCGAGGTCGGCGAGGAGGCCGAGGGCGTCGTCGAGCCGGAGGTCGGTCAGTCCGTTGGTGCCGTAGCCGAGTCGGAGGGTCACGTGGGGCTCACCTTCCGGGCGAGTGCGCGGGCGAGTGGGACGAGCCCCATGACCGCGAGTCCCCCGATGGGAGCCCCTGCCCTGACCGCGAGGGCGGCCTGCATCGGGATCATCGCCCGGATGCCGCCGCCGACGGCGCGTTGGGTGAGGGGCGGGGACGGGTTGAGTGCGGCGTGGAGGAGGGGGACGGCGGAGGTACGGAGGTAGGCGCCGACGAAGGCGGGCAGCAGGACCCGTTCGGTGGTCGGGGGAGGCCCGGCCGGCTCCCCCGGCGCGAGCCGGCCACGCACGACGACGGCTCCGATCCCGGCGACACCGGCCAGCGCCGCGAGCGGCACGACGGTGGACCCGCCGTGCACCTCGTGGCGGGAGACGGAGGTGACGGCGTAGGTGTGCGCACCGAGGAGAAGGGCGGCGGGAAGCGCGGCGAGGGGTGCGGGAGAGCCGGCCGCCGCCCGGTGGGCCCGCGTGGGCGCGACGGTGGCGGGCGCCGTCGCCGACCGGACGCTCGGGGCGCCCGCAGGCCCCGTGGCCGCGACGTCGGCAGGCCCCGTGTCGGGGCGGCGGCGCCCCGGTGTTGTCCCAGGCCCGGGTCCCGCGTCGGCCGTCGCGCCCAGGAGGAGGTCCAGGGTGCGGGCCGTGGCCATCGCGGCCGGGCCCAGTTTCGTGTGCTTGAGGTGCAGGTCGTAGGCCCAGACCGTGGCCGCGAGGCCGGAGGCCACGACCAGCGCGGGCCGGCCGGCGCGGCCCGCCAGGGCCAGACCCGCCGCCGTCAGGGCACCCGCCGCCGCGAGGGCGGCGCCCGGAGTGACACGGCCCGAGGGGATCGGGCGGTGCGGGCGGTCGACGGCGTCCTCCTCCCGGTCCGCCCAGTCGTTCAGGGCCATGCCCGCCTCGTACAGGCACAGCGAGGCGCCGACCGCGAGTGCCGTGCCCCTGCTGGGGCGCCGGCCGGCGGCGGCCGCCCCGGCGAGCGCGTCACCGGGCACGGTGAACAGCGCCGACACACGCAGCAGTTCGGCCCAGGCACCGAGGCGCGCGCGGGTGGTGGGCCTGTCCGGCGCGGGCGCAGTCCCACCCGCACCGGACAGGCTGTTCAGGGGTGCCGCGGGCCTGGCACCGAGCAACCGCGGGGACGCGGTCACCGCCGCGAGCAGCCGCAGCGGCCTCACCGGGCGGCCCGCAGGCGCTCGGCGAAGGCCAGCAGTTCGGCGTACTGCTCGGACAGACCGGCCGGGCCGCCGTCCGGGTCCTTGAAGTAGAAGCCGAGTTCGGGCCGTGGCCCGGTCAGGCCCGCCTCGTGGGAGCGTGCGAGCAGCCGGGCCAGGTCCAGGACCAGCGGTGCGGCGAGGGCGGAGTCGCAGCCCTGCCAGATCGTCTGGAGGATCATCCGGGAGCCGAGGAAGCCGTCGAAGGCGATGTGGTCCCACGCGGTCTTCCAGTCCCCCATCGCCGGTACGTCGTCGATGTGGACCTCGCCCTCGGGGGCGGACCCGAGTGTGTCGGCGAGCACGCGTTCCTTGCCCGCGTTCTTCGCGGCGGCCGCGGCCGGGTCGGCCAGCGCCGCCCCGTCCCCGCCGCCCAGCAGGTTCGTGCCCGACCATGCCCGCACCGGCAGTGCGCGCTGGACGAACATGGGTGCGAGCACGGAGCGGAGCAGGGTCTGGCCCGTCTTGCCGTCACGTCCGGCGTGGGGAAGCCCGCAGGAGGTGACGGCGTCCTGGAGGTGGGGGCTGCGCAGCCCCGTGGACGGGGTGAAGTTGGCGTACGGGCAGCCGGCGCGGAGCGCGGCCGCCGCGTAGAGAGAGCTGGCGGGCAGCCGGGAGTCGCCCTCGGCGGGGGCGGGTTCGGTCGAGGCGACGTTGACGACGACCGTACGGGCCAGTTCATGGCGGTCCGTGAAGTCCCGGATGTCGGCGGCGAAGCCCGCGATGAGCTCCTCGTCGGTGCGGGTGTCGCCGGGGAACGGCCCGCCGGGGCGTATCTCCGCGTCGGCGGCGGTGAGTTCGGCCTCGACGGCCGAGGGGAGCCCGTGCGGAAGCACTCCGGCGGCGGCGAGGGCCTCCGCCCGCTTGGGTAGGGGACAGTCGAGGGTGTCGTGTCCTCCGAAGACCAGGCCGGTCAGCGGTGGCAGTCCGGTGCCGGTGAAGGGCGCGGTCTCGGTGACCATGCCGGTCGGCGGCTGGAGGCCTGCCGCGATGGCCGCGCACCCCGCGGTGGCGGTGGTCGCGACGGAGCCGCGTGCTCCGATGAACCAGACTCCGGTACGAACGGCATGTGCGGTCACGGGCTGCCTCCCTGGGGGCGCTAGAGGGGTGGTGGACGGTGGGCGGGGAGGCATCACGCTTCCCCGCCCACCACCGGTGCAGGAGGTTCGCCCTAGGTGGAGGGCAGCTCCTTCAGTTGGATGTTGCGGAAGGACACCTGGTCGTCGTCCCCGTGGTTCTGGAGACCGATGTAGCCGTCCTTCAGACTGCGGACCGGGTCGGTGTTGGTGAAGTCGTTGATCTTCACCCCGTTGAGGAAGATCTGGAGCCGCTCGCCCTCGACCTTGATCTCGTAGCTGTTCCACTCGCCGGGCGGCAGCAGCGCCTGGTCACGGGCCTCGATGTCGGCGGACTGGAAGGTGTAGACGGCGCCGGTCGTGCGGTCCGGCTCGTCGGTGGCGTCGATCTGGACCTCGTAGCCGTTGTCCACCGCGGACCAGGGGTCCTCCGACTCGGGGAAGCCGACGAAGACTCCGGAGTTGTCGTCGCCCGCCAGCTTCCAGTCGAGCTTCAGCGAGTAGGAGCTCAGCTCCTTCTCCTGGTAGCTCAGCAGACCCATGCCGCCCTGCGAGCGGAGCTCACCGTCGACCACGTCGAACTTCCCGGGGCCCGCCTGCTTCCAGCCGTCGAGCGTCTTCCCGTCGAAGATCGGCCGATAGCCGGTGTCCTCGTCCGTGTCCGGGGCGCAGTCGGCCTCGGCCTGGCCGGCGGCGTAGCGCAGGCCACCCAGCAGGTGCTGGCGGAAGTCGGGGTCGGCGTAGGACTCCTTGGTGTGGCCGAGGCCGGTGTAGAAGGACCGGCCGCCCTGGTATTCCTGGCACCAGGCGATCGGGTGGTCGCCGTCCATGGTGCCGCCCGTGTAGCTGGTCTCGTCGAGAGTGGCGAGGACCTGGGCCTTGTCCCGGGGGTTGGTGCGGTAGTTGTACCACTCGTCGGTACGGTCCCAGGCGTCGTCCAGGTGCTCGGTCGCCGGGTGGTCGTGGTTCTCCACCCGGACGGTCGCGGGCTGGATCTCGGGGTGCGAGTCGAAGTAGGCACCGACGAGTCCGCCGTAGAACTCCCAGTCGTACTCGGTGTCGGCGGCGGCGTGGACGCCCATGTAGCCGCCTCCGTCCGCCACATAGTCCTCGAACGCCTTCTGCTGGTCGGCGTTCAGGACGTCACCGGTCGTCGAGAGGAAGACGACCGCGTCGTAGCCGGCCAGGTTGTCGGCCGTGAACTGGCCGGCGTCCTCGGTGGAGTCGACCGCGAGGTCGGCTTCCTGGCCCAGTTCCTCCAGCGCGGCGATCCCCTCGGGGATCGAGTCGTGCCGGAAGCCCTCCGTCTTGGAGAAGACGAGGACCTTCTGGGCATCCTTGACCGGGGCGTCCCCGGTGATCTCGAAGTCGTCGAGGTCGAAGAGCGAGCCGTCGCCGCCCTTGAACACCAGATACAGGTCCGTGGTCTCCTCCGGGATGTTCTCCAGGGCGACGTCCACGTCCTCGAAGGTCTCCCAGCCGCCCGTGACGGGGACGGTCGCCGAACCCAGCAGGGTTCCGTCCGCCGATCCGGTGCGCACCTCGAGGGTGCCGCCCGCGCCGCCGGAGGAGATCCGGGCGGTCAGCTTGTCGGCGCCGGTGAGGTTGTAGGGAGTGAACGAGATCCAGTCGCCGTCGTTGATGTCGCCGACGGTCCTGCCGCCGTTGGCCTCGGCCTTGTCCTGAAGCGTGATGCCCTGCTGCTTCGTGAAGTGCTCGGCCTGGCGGTGGCGCGGCTGCAGCTGCAGCTGGTCGTGGCTGGTGAGCGGCGCCTGGCCGCCTCCGCCGCCGTCGGTGTACTCGGCGTCGAGCACACCGTAGATGTTGGCGTTGGGGTCGTGTTCGGCGTCGGCCGGCGCGGTGATGGTGCCCTCGCAGCCGGTGGCCGATGTGATGGCGTGGGCGTGGTTGTCGTGGCCGAGGAGGTAGCGCACGGTGACCTTGGAGCAGTCGATCGTGCCGTCCTCGGGATCGCTCACGTCCACCTTGAACGGGATGGTGTCACCGAACTTGAACAGGGCGCCGTCGGCCGGGGAGCCGAAGGTCACGGTCGGCGCGGTGTTGCCGACGACCACGTGGACGCTGGCGGTGCCGGTGCGTCCTGTGCCGTCGTCGCCGGTGACGGTCGCGACGTAGGTGCCGTCCTTCTCGTAGGTGTGGCTGGGCGTGGCGCCGGTGCCGTCCGTGCCGTCGCCGAAGTCCCAGCTGTAGGAGATCGGGTCGTCGTCGGCGTCGGTGCCTGTGGCGGTGAAGTCGGTGCTCAGCGGCGCCTGGCCCGAGGTCTTGGTGGCCTTGGCCTCGACGATCGGCGAGTGGCCGCCGGTGGCGTTCTCGATGCGGTAGAGCGCGGAGTTCTCGTCACCGCCGAACCACGAGAGTCCGTAGTCGAGGACGTACAGGGCGCCGTCGGGCCCGAAGGCGCTGTCCATCACCTGGGTGCCGGACCACGGGAAGTCGTTGATCTTCTCGACGTTGCCCGCGCCGTCCTGCTCGATCCGCTTGATCCACTGGCGGCCGAACTCGGTGGCGAAGAAGTCCCCGTCGTAGGCCTCGGGGAACTTCACCGGGGAGTCGAGGTCCGCGTCGTAGTGGTAGACGGGTCCCGCCATCGGCGACTCGGAACCGCTGCCGAACTCGGGCACGGATCCGCCGTCGTACGGGATCCAGGCGGGCTGGGCCGGCGGCAGGTCGGTGATGCCGGTGTTGTTCGGCGATGTGTTCTTCGGCGCGTCGCAGTCGAAGGTGTCGCCGGACGTCTTGGTCGCGAAGTCGTAGTCGACGTACGGGTCGTTGTCGCCCGTGCAGTACGGCCAGCCGAAGTTGCCCGCCTCGGTGACCTTGGCGAACTCGACCTGTCCTGCCGGGCCGCGCGCGGGGTCGGCCGCGCCGGCGTCCGGCCCGTAGTCACCGACGTAGACGGTGCCGGTGGGCTTGTCGACGCTGATGCGGAACGGGTTGCGGAAGCCCATCGCGTAGATCTCGGGGCGGGTCTTCTCGGTGCCCGGCGCGAAGAGGTTGCCGTCGGGGATCTCGTACGAGCCGTCCTCCTTCACCTTGACGCGCAGGACCTTGCCGCGCAGGTCGTTGGTGTTGCCCGCGCTGCGCTGGGCGTCGAAGGCGGGGTTACGGCTCGCCTGCTCGTCGATGGGTGTGTAGCCGTCGGAGGCGAAGGGGTTGGTGTCGTCGCCGGTCGACAGGTACAGGTTGCCGTCGGCGTCGAAGTCGATGTCACCGCCGACGTGGCAGCAGGTGCCGCGGGAGGTCTTGACCTCGAGGACCTTCTTCTCGCTGTCCTGGTCGAGGGTGCCGTCCTCGTCGAGCACGAAGCGGGAGAGCCGGTTCACGCCGTCGAAGGGGGTGAAGTCCTCCGTGGTGCCGTTCTCGGGGGCGTCGCCCTCCGGGGTGTCCATGGGCGGCGCGTAGTAGAGGTAGATGGCCCGGTTCTCCTCGAACCCGGGGTCGATGCCGACTCCCTGGAGCCCTTCCTCGTCGTGGTCGTACACGTCGAGCTTGCCGGCGACGACGGTGTTGCCGCCCTCGTCGGTGAGCCTCAGCGTGCCGTCGCGGGCGGTGTGCAGGACACTGCGGTCCGGGAGGACGGCGAGCGACATGGGCTCGCCGGTCTCCTCCGCGCCCTTGGCGAGGGTGACCTGCTGGAAGTCCTCCTCCGCCGCCTTGGTGGACGCGGCCTGTGGTGCGTCGGCCGTCGCCGCGGGCGACGAGGTCAGGGTGAGGGTGGCGGCGGCGAGCAGTCCGCCGGTGAGGAGTGCGAGTGTTTTTCGGGCGCGTAGCCGTCTGCTGCTTCGGTGCACGTGCGTCCTCCGGGAGGGGTCCGGTTGTACGGGCGGATGCGTTCTGCCGTTGCACGCGGGGACTGCCGCGCTCGCCCCGGGGCTCGATGGGCCCCGGGGAACAGGGTCATGTCGTGTACACGTAAGGGACCGTAGCCGGGTTCGTCCTGTACGGAAAGCCCTTGCGCAGAGGGTGCCTCGAACTTTTACCCACGCCAGGACAAAGCCGCTCCAGGGCAGGCGGGATCGCCCCGTGGGGCCTGGGCCCTGCGGGGCTGTTCCCCTACCCGCCCCTTCCCGAACCGGGGCGCTGCCCCGGACCCCGCGCCTCAATCGCCGGCGAGGCTCAGAGTTGGGGCGGAGCCCCCGGGATCAGTCGGCGCCGCCGCCGAACGCCGCGTCGAAGGACGCGCTCGGCGGGTCGAAGTCGAACCTCTTCAGCGAGGCCAGCGACTCCGGCGCCCCCGCCAGCCGGTCCATGCCCGCGTCCTCCCACTCCACGGAGACCGGCCCCTCGTACCCGATGGACCGCAGCATCCGGAAGACGTCCTCCCAGGGCACATCGCCGTGTCCCGCGGAGACGAAGTCCCAGCCGCGCCGGGGATCACCCCACGGCAGGTGGGAGCCCAGGCGCCCGTTGCGGCCGTCGAGGCGCTTGCGGGCCTCCTTGCAGTCCACGTGGTAGATGCGGTCACGGAAGTCGTACAGGAAGCCGACCGGGTCGAGGTCCTGCCACACGAAGTGGCTCGGGTCGAAGTTCAGCCCGAACGCGGGCCGGTGGTCCACGGCCTCCAGGGCGCGGTGCGTGGTCCAGTAGTCGTAGGCGATCTCACTGGGATGCACCTCGTGCGCGAACCGCACGCCCTCCGCGTCGAAGACGTCCAGGATCGGGTTCCACCGCTCCGCGAAGTCCTCGTAACCGCGCTCGATCATGTGCGGCGGTACGGGCGGGAACATGGCGACCAGATGCCAGATCGAGGACCCGGTGAAGCCGATGACCGTGTCCACCCCGAAGGCGGCGGCCGCCCGCGCGGTGTTCTTGATCTCCTCGGCCGCCCGCCTGCGGACGCCCTCGGGGTCACCGTCCCCCCAGATGCGGGCGGGAACGATGCCCTGGTGGCGCTCGTCGATCGGACTGTCGCAGACGGCCTGGCCGACCAGATGGTTGGAGATCGCCCAGCACTTGAGGCCGTACTTGTCGAGGAGCTGGTGCCTGCCGTCGAGGTAACCGGGATCGGACAGGGCCTTGTCGACCTCGAAGTGATCGCCCCAGCAGGCGAGTTCGAGTCCGTCGTAACCGAAGTCCCGGGCGAGCCGGCAGACCTCCTCCAGCGGCAGGTCGGCCCACTGACCGGTGAAGAGAGTGAAGGGACGGGGCATGCGCGGGCCTCCTAGAAGGGAACCGGGGTGTAGGTGGAGTTCTTGGCTGCGCTCTCCTCGACGGCGGCGAGCACCCGCTGCACCTGGAGCCCGTCGGCGAACGACGGGAGCGGGGCGTGCCCTTCGGTGATGGTGCGCACCACGTCATGGGCCTGGTGGACGAAGGTGTGCTCGTAGCCCAGACCGTGGCCCGGCGGCCACCATGCCTCCAGGTAGGGGTGCTGGGGTTCGGTGACGAGGATCCTGCGGAAGCCGGCGCTGGTGGCGGGCTCGGTGTGGTCGTGGAAGGAGAGCTCGTTGAGCCGTTCCAGGTCGAAGGCGATCGATCCGAACTCCCCGTTGATCTCCAGCCGCAGGGCGTTCTTGCGCCCCGCCGCCATCCGGGTCGCCTCGAAGGAGGCCAGCGCCCCCGATGCCATCCGCCCGCTGAACAGCGTCGCGTCGTCGACGGTGACCGCCCGCCGCTCGGCACTGTCCGCGGCGCCCGAGAGCCCGGTGGCAGCCCCGGCGAGCACCGGCCTCTCCCGTACGAAGGTCTCGCTCATCGCCGACACCCCGACCAGCGGCTCCCCCGCCAGGTACTGGGCGAGATCGACGATGTGTGCCCCCAGGTCTCCCAGCGCGCCGGATCCGGCGCGCTCGCGCTCCAGCCGCCAGGTGAGCGGTGATCCGGGGTCGACGAGCCAGTCCTGGAGGTAGGTGGCCCGTACGTGCCTGAGCTTGCCCAACCTGCCTTCCTCGATCATCGAGCGGGCGTAGGTGAGGGCGGGCACCTTGCGGTAGTTGAAGCCCACGATCGCCACCTGGCCGCGGGCCGCCGCCCGTTCCGCGGCGTCAGCCATGGCCTCCGCCTCGGCGACCGTGTTGGCGAGCGGCTTCTCGCACAGCACGTGCTTGCCCGCGTCGAGCGCGGCGATGGCGATCTCCGCATGGCTGTCGCCCGGTGTGCAGATGTCGACCAGTTGTACGTCGTCGCGCGCGATCAGGGCGCGCCAGTCGGTCTCCGCGGCAGCCCACCCGTGCCGGGCGGCGGCGGCCTCGACGGCCGTTCGGTCGCGCCCGCAGATCGCGGCGAGAGCGGGACGCACCGGCAGGTCGAAGACGTGTCCCGCGGTGCGCCACCCCTGGGAGTGGGCGGCGCCCATGAACGCGTATCCGACCATGCCGACACCGAGCGTCGCCGTCGGCGGTGACACCTCGGTCTCCTGCTCCGTTTCTTCCCTGCGGACCATGCGGGCTTCCTCCTCGTCGGTGGTTCGGTGGCGGCGGCGGTGCGGGATCAGCTGAAGCCCGTCGGCAGGTACTGGTCGACGTTGTCCTTGGTGACCACGGCCGAGTACAGGGTCAGCGAGGTCGGGATCTCCATCTCGGCGAGGCCGGCGACCCCCTTGCTCTGGCCGAGCGCGCGCGCCAGGTCGACCGCGGACGCGGCCATGGTGGGCGGGTAGAGCACGGTGGCCTTCAGGACACTGTTGTCGGCCTTGATGGCGTCCATCGCGGACTTGGCGCCCGCCCCGCCGACCATGATGAACTCGTCGCGGCCGGCCTGCTGGATGGCGCGGAGCGCACCGACACCCTGGTCGTCGTCGTGGTTCCACAGGGCGTCGAACTGCTTCTGTGCCTGGAGGAGTTGCGCCATCTTGGCCTGGCCGGACTCCACGGTGAAGTCGGCGGCCTGACGGGCCACCAGCTTGATGTTGGAGTAGTTCTTCAGGCCGTCGGCGAACCCCTGGCTGCGCTGCTTGGTCAGTTCCAGGTTGTCGATGCCGGCGAGCTCCACGACCTTGGCGTTCGACTTGCCCTTGAGCTGCTCGCCGATGTACTGGGCGGCGTTGAGGCCCATGCCGTAGCTGTCGCCGCCGACCCAGCAGCGGTAGGCCTGCGGTGAGGCGAACACACGGTCCAGGTTGACGACCGGGATCCCGGCCTTCATGGCCTCCAGGCCGACCTGGGTGAGCGCCTTCCCGTCGGCGGGCAGGACGATCAGGACGTCGACCTTCTTGTTGATGAGGGTCTTGACCTGACCGATCTGGGCCGCGGTGTCGTTGGAGCCCTCGGTGATCTCCAGGGTCACCTCGGAGTACTTCTCGGCCCGGTTCCTGGCCTGGACGTTGATGGCGTTCAGCCACCCGTGGTCGGCCTGCGGTCCGGCGAAGCCGATGGTGAGGGGTTTGCCCGGCTTGTCATCGGCGGCAGGCTGGTCACTGCTCTGGTCGGACGCCTTCTCCTTGGGATCGTTGCTGGTGCAGGCGGTGAGGAAGGCTCCCGCGGAGACGGCCGCGGTGCCGAAGAGCAGTCCTCTGCGGCTGGTTTCTGGCATGGCTGTCGAACCCTTCATCCGGTGCGATACGTACGGAACAGCGGGTGGGTGATCAGTTGCCGCGTGGGCGGCCGGGCCGTCAGGTGTCGCTGCCGCGCAGGGTGCGGTGCTGGACGAGGACGGCGGCGACGATGATGGCGCCCTTGGCGATGGACTGGACGTCGCTCTGCAGATTGTTCAGAGCGAAGATGTTGGTGATCGTGGTGAAGATGAGGACGCCGAGCACGGATCCGACGATGGTGCCCCGGCCGCCGCTCAGGAGAGTGCCTCCGATGATCGCGGCGGCGATGGCGTCGAGTTCGTACAGATTGCCGTTGGTGCTCTGCCCCGAGCCGGACAGGACGATCAGCATGAAGGCTGCGATGCCGCAGCACAGGCCGGACAGCAGGTAGAGGTAGAGCCGCTGGCGCCGTACGTCGATGCCGGCGAGCCTGGCCGCCTCCGCGTTGCCTCCGATGGCGACCGTACGGCGCCCGAAGGTGGTCCGGTTCAGGATGAGCCAGCCGGCGACGGTGACCGCGGCGAAGAACAGGACCAGCGGCGGGATACCCAGGACGTACGAGTCGGGCAGGCCCAGGTCGAGGACGGACTGGACGGTGACGATCTGGGTCTTGCCGTCAGTGATCAGCTGGGCGAGTCCACGGGCCGACGCGAGCATGGCGAGGGTCGCGATGAAGGGGACCATGCGCCCGTAGGCGATGAGGACCCCGTTGACGAGACCCGCGGCGAGGCCGACGACCACGGCGGTGAAGAGGATACCGGCGAAGCCGAAGTCCTGGGTGGCGAGTGTCGTCGCCCAGACGGACGCGAGGGCGACCATCGCGCCGACCGAGAGGTCGATACCGCCGCCGATGATGACGAGGGTCACGCCGACGGTGACGACCCCGATGACGGAGGCCTGCGTCAGGATCAGCTGGAGGTTCCCGGTGTCCAGGAACGCGTCGGGTTCGGTGAGACCTCCGACGAGCGCCAGGACGGCGAGGACACCGAGGAGCGAGAGGTTGCGGACATCGGCGCGCAGGCCGAGTGCGCGCAGGCCTCCGCCTCCCTGCTTCGGGGGCGGCGCGTCCTCCGGGCCGGCCGGGGACTCCTTCTCCGGCCCTTGGTACTGCGCCGACGGTGCGGGCTGTGTCATGACGTCGGGCTCCCTTCCATGACGAGGTCGAGGACGCGGTGCTCGTCGAGCTCCGTGGCATCGGCCGTGTGCACGACACGGCCCTCCCGGAGGACCAGCACCCGGTCGGCGAGGCCCAGCACTTCGGGCACTTCGCTGGAGACGAGCAGGACGGCGAGGCCTTCGTCGGCCAGCCGGCGGATCACTGCGTAGAGCTCGGCGCGGGCGCCGACATCGACGCCGCGGGTGGGTTCGTCGAGCAGCAGGACCCGGCAGCCGCGCAGCAGCCAGCGGGCCAGGACCGCCTTCTGCTGGTTGCCGCCGGACAGGGTGCGGACCGCGGCGTCCGGGTTGTCGGGCCGCAGGGACAGCTGCCGGGTGGCGTTCCTCGCGGATGTGCGCTCGGTGCCCCGGTCCAGCCATCCGGCGCGGGCGAAGCGCGACAGGGAGGAGACCGAGACGTTCCGGGTGACCGATTCCGACAACAGCAGGGCCTGCGCCTTGCGTTCCTCCGGGGCGAGACCGATTCCCGCGGCCACGGCGGCCCGTACGCTGCCGGCGCGCAGCGGGGTGCCGTCGACGAGGACACGGCCCGCGGTCGGCTTTCGGGCGCCGTAGACGGTCTCCAGGATCTCGGAGCGCCCGGAGCCGACGAGCCCGGCCAGCCCGACGATCTCACCGGGCCGCAGTTCGAGGTCGACAGGTTCGAACTCGCCCTTGCGGCAGAGGCCTTCGACCCTGAGGACGGGTTCGGCGGTGGCCCGTGCGTCGCCGCTGCCGGGCCGGTCGGGGAAGACGTACGCCACGTTGCGGCCGGTCATCAGGGAGACGACCTCGCTGGTGGGGGTGGACTTGGCGGGGAGTCCGACGGCGACGGCCCTGCCGTCCTTGAGGACGGTCACCCGGTCGCCGATGCGGCGGATCTCCTCCAGCCGGTGCGAGATGTAGACGACGGCCACCCCGTCGGCGGTGAGCCCGTCGACGATACGGAAGAGATTGTCGACCTCGTCGGGGTCCAGGGCGGCGGACGGCTCGTCCATCACGATGAGCTGTACGTCGTGGGAGAGCGCCCGTGCCATGGAGACGATCTGCTGGTGGGCGGCGGAGAGGCTCCCGACCGCGCGGGCCGGGTCGATCTCCGGGTGCCCGAGGCGCTTCAGGAGCGCGGCGGCCGCGGTGCGGGCCTCACGGGTCTTCACGACGAAGCCCGCGCTGGTGGGTTCATGCCCGAGGAAGACGTTCTCGGCGACCGACAGGCCCTCCACCAGGTCGAGTTCCTGGTAGATGGTGGCGATGCCGAGCCGCATCGCGGTGATCGGCGTGGACAGCTGGACGGGCTCGCCGTGCCAGGTGATGGCGCCGTCGTCGGGCTGGTGGGCTCCGGCCAGCACCTTGATGAGGGTGGACTTGCCCGCGCCGTTCTGGCCCAGGAGGCAGTGGACCTCACCGGCCTGCACCTCCAGGTCCACGCCGTCGAGGGCGCGCACTCCGGGGAACGACTTGGTGATGCCGGACATCGTGAGCAGGGGTGGCTCTGGTGCCATGACGAATCCCATCGGCGAGTGGGTCTCCCCTGCTCATGGGGGCCTCGGAAGGGGCCGGGAGCGTGGGTGAGGCCGGTGAGCGGGCAGGGTGCGGTGACGGCGGTGCTGTGCTGCTGACGGAACAACTGACAAAACTGCCGGGTGGCGCTGCGGTGCGGGCGGTCGTCCTGGGTGGAGCTGCGGTGCGGTCCTGCGGGCGCTTGCTGTGCGGTCCTACGGGCGCTTGCTGTGCGGTCCTGCGGGCGGAGCTCGGAACAGACTGCTTACGTGGGTTTCTGCGGAACGCGTGCCGAACGGCGCACCGGCCCTGACATCAGGCCGGCGAGAACAGGTGGTCGCTGATGAGCCTGGCCGCGCCGGTCACTCCGGCGACGGGCCCCAGCTCACCGAGGACGATGGGGAGATTGCCCGTAGCCAGCGGCAGGGACTGCCGGTAGACCTGGGTACGGACGCTGGCCAGCAGATTGTGGCCGAGCCCGGTCACCCCGCCGCCGATCACGACGAGGCCCGGGTTGAAGAAGCTGACGAGTCCGGCGATGACCTGGCCGGCACGGTTGCCGCCCTCACGGATCAGGTCGAGTGCCGCGGGGTCGCCGGCCGCGGCGGCGGCGGCCACATCGACGGCCGAGAGCTTTCCGCCCTCCTCCAGCCGGGCCGCCAGCTCGGGCGACCGGCCGGTGCGGGCCGCGTCCTCGGCGTCGCGGGCCAGGGCCGCGCCGCTGAAGTGTGCTTCCAGGCAGCCCTTGTTGCCGCAGGCGCAGGCGCGGCCGTCCGGCTCCACCTGGATATGGCCGATGTCTCCGGCGCTGCCGGTGGTGCCGCGGTAGACCTCTCCGCCCACCACGATGCCGCAGCCGATACCCGTACCGATCTTGACGCAGAGGAAGTCGCCCACGGAACGGGCCACGCCCGCGTGCTGCTCCCCCAGCGCCATCAGGTTCACGTCGTTGTCCACCATGACGGGGCAGCCCAGCTCCTGGCTGAGCGCCTCGCGGACCGGGAAGCCGTCCCAGCCGGGCATGATCGGAGGTGCGACCGGTACGCCCTCGGGGAAGCGGACGGGCCCTGGTACGCCGATGCCGGCGCCGTCGAAACCGTCGGCAAGCCCGGAGACCCTGAGCTTGGCCGCCAGCGTCAGCACCTGGTCGAAGATCGCAACGGGGCCTTCCCGTACGTCCATCGGATGGTTGAGGTGGCCGAGGACCTCCAACTCGGCGTTGGTGACGGCCACATCTATGGAGGTGGCGCCGATGTCGACGCCGAGGAAGCGCAGTCCGGGAGCGAGCCGGATGTTGTGGGAGCGGCGTCCGCCGCGGGACGCGGCGAGCCCGTCGGCCACGACAAGACCGGTCTCCAGGAGCCGGTCCACCTCGACGGCGAGCTTGGAACGCGACAGGTCGATCTGATCGCCCAGCTGTGCACGGGAGTTGGGTCCCTCGTCGCGCAACAGCCGGAGCAGTCGCGCCTGGTGCGTGTTCGCGGGTCGTGCCGTCATGCGTCTCACGCGTCCCTCCCCGCCACGGCTGGTCCGTCGGGCTTTCGAGGGGAACGTAGCAGCGGTTTACCCGAGTGGGAAGAAGTTGAGCAGGAATCCGCACCAACTTTCTCCTCACTCAGGACAAAGATGCGCGGAGCTTGCGGCGGCGCGCGAAGAAGGCCGGGGCGGTCCGCCCCGGCCTTCGGTCATGCGTCCGTCCCGCGATTCCGGGCGATCAGCCCTGCTCGCGGCACCTGCCTGCCCGCTCCGGGCGATCAGCCTTGCTCGCGCCGGTGGTACGTCTCGCGGGTGTGCTCGGTGTGCGTACGCATGACCTCGGTCGCCCGCTGCTCGTCCCCGGCGGCGATGGCCGCGATCAGCTCCCGGTGCTCGATCCAGGAGCGCGTGCCACGCTGCCGCGCCACGGGCGTGTAGTACCAGCGGACCCTGCGGTCCACCTGGCCGGCGAGCTCGGACAGCACGACATTGCCCGCCAACTCCATGACCTTGGCGTGGAATGCGGCGTTCGTGGCGACGGCGAGGTCCACGTCGTCGGCGGCGACGGCCCGCTCCCCCTGGGAGCACAGCTCCTCCAGGGCCTCGATGCCCCGCCGCCCGGAGTCGGCGGCGGCCAGCCTGGCCGCCTCGGCCTCCAGCAGGGTGCGGACCGAGAGCAGTTGGTCCGCCTCCTCCTCGGTGGGCTCGTGGACGAAGGCGCCCTGCGCGGGGCGCAGGTCGACCCAGCCCTCGGTGTTCAGCCGCTGGAGTGCCTCCCGCACCGGCTGCCTCGACACCCCCAGATGCCCGGCGAGTTCGCTCTCGACCAGATGCTGGCCCGGACTGAGTGCGCGCGTGGTGATCAGCTCCAGGAGCGCCTCGTAGACACGCTCGCGCAGCGGTCCGGGCCGCTCCAGCTTCGGCACCGACCCTGGCGGCAATCCTGCGGACAACATCGCGGTCCCCCTCCGGGCGCCCAGCAATTGCTTATCGTCTACAGTCTACCGAGCGCAATGCCACGCAGAAGGCCTCAGGGGCAGCGGATCACCTGGCCCGCGTACGAGAGGTTCCCGCCGAAGCCGAAGAGCAGGGCCGGTGCACCGCTCTCGACCTCGCCCCGTTCCACCATCTTGGACAGCGCCATCGGGATGGACGCGGCCGAGGTGTTGCCCGAGTCCACCACGTCACGCGCGATGACGGCGTTGACCGCACCGATCTTCCGGGCGACGGGTTCGATGATCCTCAGATTGGCCTGGTGCAGCACCACGGCGGCGAGGTCCTCGGGCGTGACACCGGCCCGTTCGCAGACCTTCCGCGCGATCGGCGGCAGCTGCGTGGTCGCCCAGCGGTAGACGGACTGCCCCTCCTGCGCGAACCGCGGGGGCGTGCCCTCGATCCGTACGGCGTTGCCCATCTCGGGCACCGAGCCCCACAGGACGGGCCCGATCCCGGGCCGCTCGCCCCCCTCCGGGTCGGCGGTGACGACGGCGGCCCCCGCACCGTCGCCCATCAGGACGCATGTGGAGCGGTCCGTCCAGTCGACGATGTCACCCATCTTGTCGGCGCCGATGACCAGCGCCCGGGTCGCGGCTCCGGCCCGGATCGCATGGTCCGCGGTGGCCAGCGCGTGGGTGAACCCGGAGCAGACCACATTGATGTCCATCACGGCGGGTGAACCCATGCCCAGGCGTGTGGCGACCCGCGCCGACATGCTCGGCGAGCGGTCGATGGCCGTGGAGGTGGCGACGAGAACCATGTCGATGTCCGAAGGCTGTAGTCCGGCCGTCGCGAGGGCCTTGGCCGCCGCGTGCGCGGCGAGATCGTCCACCGGCTCGTCCGGGCCGCCCACGTGCCGTGTCCTGATGCCGACCCGACTGGTGATCCACTCGTCGCTGGTGTCGACCATGACCGCCAGGTCGTCGTTGGTGAGGACCTTGGCGGGCTGGTAGTGGCCGAGCGCCACGACACGTGAGCCGGTCATGTACGGGTTCTCCTCGCTACGTTTGGCAGGAACTATCCAGTCTTGGTTGCTACCGACCGGTACAGGGGCACCTAACCCCACAGGAATACGGGTCTCGTGTTGGAGCGTCTCGAACAGCACACCGGGAACTCCTGAGGACACACCGACGTCCCCGTCCGAATCGAAAACGGACCGGCTCTCCGCGCACCTCGCCGCACGACGACCAGGCACCTCGTGGCAACCTCTGTGACAAGGGCCGTTTCGGCTTCCATCACACCTTCCACCACACAAGGAATCGGGGTTCACGGTCATGGGACGGGTCACCGAGCGTCGCCGCACCATCCGCATCCGGGACGGAGCGGTCACGACCCGCCCCGACACCCTCGTCGCGGAGGAACCCCTGGAGATCCGGCTGAACGGCAAGCCGCTCGCCATCACGATGCGTACCCCGGGTGACGACTTCGCACTCGCGGCGGGATTCCTCGTCAGCGAGGGCGTGATCGGCGAGGGGTCCGATGTGCGGTCCATCGTGTACTGCGCGGGGGCGACGGCCGACGGCGTGAACACCTACAACGTGGTGGACGTACAGCTCGCGCCCGGCGTCGTGGTCCCCGACATCACGCTCGAACGCAACGTCTACACGACCTCGTCCTGCGGGCTCTGCGGCAAGGCGAGCCTCGACGCCGTACGCACCACGACCCGCCACCCCGTCGCCGACACTCCCCCGCTCCGGGTGACCCCCGCGCTGCTCTCCGAGCTGCCCGACCGGCTGCGCGAGGCGCAGAAGGTGTTCGACCGGACGGGGGGCCTGCACGCCGCGGCCCTGTTCTCCCCCGAGGGCGAGCTGATCGACGTCCGGGAGGACGTCGGCCGCCACAACGCGGTCGACAAGCTCGTGGGACGCGCCCTCACCGACGACAGGCTGCCGCTCTCGCAGGCGATCCTGCTGGTCTCGGGGCGCGCCTCCTTCGAACTGGCGCAGAAGGCGGTGATGGCCGGGATCCCGATGCTCGCCGCAGTCTCCGCACCGTCGTCACTGGCCGTGGACCTGGCGGCCGAGAGCGGCCTGACCCTCGTCGGCTTCCTGCGGGGCCGGTCCATGAACGTGTACGCGGGCGACCACCGCATCGCCCTGGAGCCGGCGGTGAGCCAGGGCTGACACTCCAGCTGTGGATCGTGATCCTCACGTCGGGGGCTTCCCCGCCATGAGCCTTCGCCAACTTGAAGTAGCAGGTCAAAGGGCTGGTGTGACCGGCCTCCGGAGTACTCGTGCTGGTAGCGGGCGGGAGTCTGGGGCAAAGATCATCTGACGGAGTCCCATCGGGGCTCTGACCTGTGCGCATGGGTTGCAAGCCACGGCCCGTCCTGCTGGTCGGCGCATGACATCCTGACTCGGTGCTCCTGAACGATCCCGCAATCAGCGTCGACCTTCGCCCAGTGCGCTACCAGTTCGCCGAGGTCCGAGGCGACTCGTATGACGACAACTGGCTGATCATTGATGGCACGGTGACAACTCCCGAGGGGAACTGGTCTTTCGCCGATCCGTGTTTGCTCACGGATGAGGCTCGCCAGATAGCCGCGTGGCTGCGCACGGTGGCCGCGGGGACGGTGGCCGTGACCGAACCTGATGCCGAAGGTGAGCTTTCGCCGGACACCTGGTTCATCGAGCCGCTCGTGGCCTTCAGCCTCGCCGATCGGAGCGAGAGCGGGCACGCGGTAATTCGAATTCATCTGTCCTTGGAGGCAGCGCCCCCGTGGCAACAGAGTGACGACCTGGCCGACATCTACCAGTACGTCGTGGAGGTCAGGATGGACGTTACGGCGCTGCTTCACGCGGCTGACCAGTGGGACCTCGCCCTGGCTTCCTTCCCGCCCCGCTGATCACACCGTTCATGTGCCACAACCCGACGTACGTTCTCGTAGGATCCACCTCAGCCCCGGGCCGCCTGACACTTCCAGTACGACCGGTCCCTGCTCGCAGTGGCCCGGCAAGCTCCGCACCGATCCCACCCGCGCCACCCGAATTCTGCGCGCTCTGCTCGTCCTGACGGACCTTGAAGTTAACCGCTGACGGCTGATCTTCTTCGTGGACTCCCGCCCATGATCAGCACGAGTACCCCGGGGACTGGTCACACCAGCCCTTTGACCTACTACTTCAAGTTGGCGGAGGCTCCATCCGGGGCATCGGGCCGCACGGGGCATCGGATGTCAGGCCATCGGGGGAGAGCTCGTGGAGGTGTCCTCCTGGCGGAGCCGGTCCAGGTGCACCACGCCGGTGAGCGCGCATCCGGTCACGTCCACGTCCGTGAGGGTCAGGTGGGCGGCGTCCACACCGCCGAGGGAGTTCAGCCGCACCTTCGCGTCGCGGCCCGTGAGAGCCGCCTCGGACAGGTCCTCTCCCTGCGGATCGGTGAAGGGAACCGGATAGGTCACCACGGTGACCGGCTGTTCCAGCACCGCCCCGGCGAGGTGTACCTCGGCGCGGCGGATGCGCAGCGCCGCGGTGGACTCCCATCGCGTCCGCCGGAACGATGCCCCGGCGGCCGCGATCTCCACGGTCACCGGCGCGCCGAACTGCGCGTTGTCCAGACGTACGGTGCCGCCGCACACCAGCGGCCCGAGCCGCCGTACGGTCTGGAGCCGGGACCGTTCGAGACCGAGGTCGCCGACGAAGGACGCCCCGGCGAGGTGAACGTCGCCACCGAAGGACACGTCGGCGAATTCGGCCTCGCCGCCGAAGTGTGCCGAGCCGAACCGGGCGTCGCGGGCGAACGTCACCTCTCCGAACCACGCGTGACCGGTGAAGGCAGCACCCCCGAACCACGCACCGCTCGCGAAGACCGTCATGCCGAACTCGACGCCGCCGCTGAAGGTCGCTGCGTCGAAGCGGGCGTCCCCGTGGAAGGCCACCCCGCCGAGGTGCGTCTCGCCCTCGAAGGAGGCCCCGCCGAAGTCGGCGACGTGGGCGAACGAGGCGTCGGTGAAGTCGGCGCCTCCACGGAACGTCGTTCCGTGGAGGTCTGCGTGACCGGTGAACGTCACGTCGTTGAAGTCGGCGTCGCCGGCGAAGACCGCCCCGTGGAAGTCGACATCACCGGCGAAAGACGCCTCTCTGAACACGGCCCCACCGACATACGGGCCCTGCCGAGCCGGGGCGTGGAGGGCCGTGAGGAGCTGATCGAGCAGGTCACGGGTGAAGGGGGTGCCGCGGTGGTCGAGGTCGTCGCCGGGAGACAGGGTGGCCAGATACGCGGGGCGCTCGGCGTCCTCCAGGTGGGCCAGACACACGGAGTGGCCGGCGACCTGCCTGCCCCGGCAGCCGACAGTCTCCTGCGCGGTGGCGCCCTGGCCGCAGTGCGGCCAGGCAGGCCGGGTGCGGGAAGGTGGTTGTGGAGTTGGATCTGTCATGTTCTTCAGGACCGTCTGCGGGGCCGGAGAGTTGACTCCGCGAGTGACGGGATCACCCCCATCCCGTGCCGGGGCACCCTGTAGGTCTGTGTCCGAAGGTGTCGCGGGCACACACCTAAGATGCCGCCATGATCGACGACTGGAACACCGGCCGAGTACACCGCTTCCGCACCGAGGCAGCTTCCCGGGGATGCCCGGCGGAGGAGGTGGAGGAGTGGCTGAAGACCATCAGGCCCGCGGTTTTCTGGACGTTCGAGGGCGACGGGCCTGTCGCGGCGCGGTTGGGCGGCGACGCGCTGCTGCCCGAGGGGGAGCCGAACCCGACCGCCCCCCTCGCCGCCACCGTCGACTGCTCACTCCTGCCGTCGTACACCGGGCTCCCCTTGCCCGCCGACGGCCACCTGCTGTTCTTCGCCGAGCCGTACGTGGGGTTCGACGGCACGAAGGACGGCGTTGTGCGTTACCTTCCCGCCGGTACCCGTCCGACCACCCGTCGCGCCGATTCCGGCTACGACGCGTACCCGCCACATGATCTGCGCATGGCGTGGCTCGGATCCTCCACGCAGGACTCAGAGACGTACTGCCAGCCGATGTGGGACGACGACGACCTGGAGGCCGAGGAGTTCGACCATGCCACGGACCGCGCGGAAGAGATGAAAGACGCCTGGACAAGTGTGGGCGGCCTGTGGCCCATGTGGACCTTCGCGCTCGGCGGCAACACGATCGTGCTGAACTACGACCCGATACTGAGCGTCCGGGAGGAAGAACCGGAGGACGCCGAGGATTGGGTACTGCTGGCCACCTGGCGCTGCGACGAGGAGGTCAAGGAACTGGACATGGGCGTCATCAGCTGGCTGATCCGCCGCAAGGACCTGGCATCTCTCCGCTTCGACCGCGTCCATGTCTGCGTCGACATGTGACGTGGTGAGCAGTGTTGCCGGGCAGCTCGGCATCAGTTCCGAGAGCCTGCGCGGCTGGGTCAAGAAGGCCGAGGCCGGTCCTGCTGCGATGAGTTTTGCCGGGCTCGCCGGTCTACCGTTCACCAAGTGATCGGAAAGCGCGGAGCAGGAGCGTGAGGAGCGACATGAGTCAATTGCTGCGGGTCCAGAACTTCACCGTGTCGAGCGACGGATTCGGCGCCGGCGAGGACCAGACCCTGGAAAGGCCGTTCGGCCATGCGGATCCGGGTGAGCTGTTCGCCTGGGCCTTCGCCACCGAGCACCCACCGGTCAAGCGCTCAGAACCCGGTGGCAGCCGAGGCCTGGACGACTACCTCACGCGGGACTACGCCCGCAACATCGGCGCCGAGATCATGGGCCGCAACAAGTTCGGGCCGCAGCGGGGGCCCTGGCAGGACCATGAGTGGCAGGGCTGGTGGGGCGACGAACCGCCGTTCCACACGCCGGTGTTCGTGATGACGCACCACGAGCGCCCGTCGTTCACGCTCTCCGACACCACGTTCCACTTCGTCGACGGCGACCCGGCGACGGTGCTCGCCCAGGCGAAGGAGGCAGCCCAGGGCCAGGACGTGCGGCTGGGCGGTGGCGCCACGACCATCCGGCAGTTCCTCGACGCCGACCTCGTCGACACCCTGCACGTGGCGGTCACCCCGACGAAGCTCGGCTCCGGGACCCGGCTGTGGGAGTCCCCGGACGAACTGCTCGACAGGTTCCACCAGGACATCGTGCCCAGCCGGAGCGGCGTGACGCACCACCTGCTCTGGCGGAAGTAGAACTCGGTATCACCCGAGGTCACCCATCCACGGCACCGCGCCTCACCGCGGCCACGAAGGACGCCCAGCCGTCCGCGGTGAAGGTGAGCGCGGGGCCGTGGGGGTTCTTGCTGTCACGCACGGGGACAACACCTATGAGCGCATCGGAGACCTCAAGGCACTGACCGCCGTCAGAGTTGCTGTAGGAGCTCTTGCGCCAGTTGACGGCGCTCGGATCGAGGGATGATCGCAAGGCATTTCCTCCAAACATGCGCCGGGAGCACCCACTCAGTCTCGCAGGCTGCCGTCCTTTACGGCCGAAACGAACGATGCCCAGCCATCCGCGGCGAACGTCAGCACGGGCCCTTGAGGGTTCTTGCTGTCCCGAACCGGTACGACGGCGGCGTATCCATCAGCGATCTCGACACAGTCGCCTCCGGTCGAGTTGCTGTAACTGCTCTTGCGCCACTTTGCGGCAGATCGCACGGCACTTCCTCCAAAATGCTCAGGACGAACTTCCGAGACTCGACCGGCGACAATGCCAAGTCACGCATCGCATCGTACGCACGTTGTAGGTGCTCAACAGCCCCGTATTCTTCGACAAGTTCACCCCTGTAGGCGTTCTCGACATAGGCTACGGTCCGCGCGTCCGGCAACCTCAGGAACTTGACAGCCGTGCTGTCCAAGCCGTGCATGCCCGCGCTGAACGGCAACACCTGAAGCGTGATCTTCGGGCGCTCCGACATGCTGGCCAAGTACTCCAGCTGTTCCCGCCATGCGGCTGCATCACGCGGCCTGGTCCGTAGCACGGCCTCCGACAGGATGACGCGAAGCGGCGGGGCATCCGCCCGCTCCAACAGCCCACGTCGGCCCATCCGCGCCTCCACCTGCTGTGTCAGCTCGGGGTCCTGGAGCCCACCGGCCACCAGCAGCTCCCTCGCGTACCCCGGCGTCTGCAACAGCCCCGGCAGCACGCTCACTGCGAAGTGCCACAGGCTGGTCGCGTCCGCCTCCAGGGCCATGTACCGGCGGTACCGCTCCTTGAACTGCGTCTGGTCGCTGACCGCCAGCTCCCACAGCGCCAGGAGCAGCCCCGGCGTCCCGTAGTGCTGGTCCAGGGCCTGCACGACCTCGGGCCCGCCGACCGTCTCGCCCTTCTCCATCTTCCCGAACAACGACCAGTCCCAGCCCAGCCTTTCGCCGAGCTGCCGCAGACTGTCGCCGCGCTCGGTGCGCAGGTGCCGCAGCTCCTCCGCGAACCGTGCGCGTGGTTCCCTGCTGCGGCCCGTGACCGCCCGCCTCGTCGGCATCGCACCCTCCGTGGAACGTGTGGAACATGCGGGACCCACCGGAGAAGCACACCCCGCCCTCGGTGTGTCGTGCCCCTGGCCGGGCCATTCTCGTAACGAGCCCCTCACGCACCGTAGTACCGGCCGCCTGGGCGGGCCGACGAATCGGCGAAAGAACAACCGAAGGAAGAGCTCCCATGGCACCTCCGTCGCAGAAGCCATCACTCCCCCGCAGGACCCCCCGGTCCGCGCACGGGCCGGCGGCCAAGATCCAGGAGGCCGTGAGCGCGCGCGACGACCTCGCCGACGCACTGACCGGCGCGGGAATTCAGCTGCCCGCGATGGATGTGCGCACCCCGTGGCCGGAAACGGACAGCGACGGCAGCGCGCGGCAGGCCCGTTACGCGCTCGTCCACCTCGGCATCTGCTCCGCCCCCGTGGCGCACGCCCTCGCCACGGTGATCCGGAGAGGAGCGGCCGGGTGACCGATGCCGACGACCCCCTCCGCGTCGGGGTGGCCGTACGCGACGGGGACAGCGGCCGGGTGGGCCTGGTGATGGGCCACGAGGGCCCCTACCTCCAGCTCCGCCCGCTCGGCGGTGGCCGGGAGTGGGACGCGGCCCCGGCCCGCCTACGGCCGCTCGGCCCGGCCGAGTTGCTGAGCGCCCGGGTCGCCGAGGCCAACGCCCGCAGCCGCACCGGCCTCGGCCTCGGCGACATACGGGGCTCCCCGCCCACCGACCGGCTCGACGGTGACCGGTGACCGGTGACCGGTGACCGCACAGCCGGCCGCCCCGCCGGCCTCGTAGGGGACTTTCACCGCTACGCGCCCGAGTCGCTCCGAATTGGCTGGAATAACCCTGCAAGTATCACTGAATCAATCGGTAATCTTGATTCAAGGAGGTGCGGGGGATGAACCTCGAAGAGATCGGAAGACGTGTGGCGCTGGAACGGTCACATGCAGGCATGACACAACGAGATCTGGCCGCACGGGCGGAATTGAGCCAGCCGACACTCCATCGCATCGAGGCTGGCGAGCGGTCTGCCCTGACGGCGGCCGAGCTGGACCGGCTGGCGGTCGCCCTCGACGTACCGCTGACGCGGCTCACGCGGGCCAATCCGGTGGGGAAGCGCATGCGGGTCGCGGCTCGCGCGGGACGGAGCGCGGCCGAGGATCTATCGGTTGCCACCCGTAAGGCCGAGGACATCCTGACTCTCGACGACAGGATGGATGCGTTCGCCCTGCGGTCCGAGCACCGCGGCGACGTGGGAGGGGCCGGCCTGACCTGCGAGCTGCCGCCTGAGTCCTTGACTGCCGAGGACCAAGGCCGTGGGCTGGCCAGAGCGGTCCGGGGCAAATTGGAACTCGGTCTGGGGCCTGTGGCCAATCTCGCCGAGTTCGCGGAGTCCGTTGTGGGCGTCGACACGGCCGTGGTCGACCTGCCGCACCGTGTTTCCGGCTTTACCGCGACTGACCCCGACAGGAACGTCATCCTTGTCCTGGTCAATTCGGCCGATGTCCCCGAGCGTCAGCGTTTTACCCTGGCTCATGAGTTGGGGCACGTGCTGTTCGGGGACGGCAGCGACGCACACCTGCTGGACGGCGAGCGCACGCACGCCGAGATGCGATGCGATGCCTTCGCCCGGCATCTCCTTCTTCCCGAGCCCGGACTTGCCCGCTGGATGCGGGAGAATGCCCCGGCCGGTCCTGGGCTCAAGGAATGTGCCCTGGCAGCGCACCACTACGAGGTGAGTCTCCGAGTCGTACTGATCCAGTGCCGCCGGCTCGGCCTGTTGACCGACGACGCGGCGAAGTCGTTGGAGGGACCTACCGGCCGTCAGCTCGCCTGGTCCTACGGCTGGGGCCCTCAGTACACCGCGGCGTGTGGCGCAGCGTCACAGGCCCGACCGCCCCGGCGCGTGCTGGAGCGGGCCGTCGAGGCCTACCGCGCCGGGAAGATCGGGGTCAGGGCAGTGGCCGCTCTGCAAGGATCGGAACCGAATGCGACAGCGCTTGAGCTCGCAGATGCGGGGATCACACCCCCGCCGCCGCCCTCCCCCAAGAGGATTGATGTCTCTACGCTCATCGCCCGCCGGGCAGGCCACCGCGAGCGCAGGGACGGAGACGCCTGGGAATGACCGTCCGAGCAAGTGAACGGGACGACGGCGAGAGCACACTGCCGACGCAGGACTCGGTCTGCGTCCTCGACGCAGTGGCATGTGTCCACTTCGCGGGCGCCAATCTGAATCGTGTGCTCACCACCGCACTCGCGCACGCGGGCTGGGTGATTCTCGTGCCTCAGGAAGTGTGCGACGAGATCCGTGGGAAGGAGCGCAAGTTCCCCGGCCTTGAGAAGCGGTGGGCCGCACTCGAACGCAGCCCCTATGTCCGTGTCTTACCCAGGCTCGAAATGACCAGGCCGTCAGACCTCCGAGTGATTACCGTCCTCGAGGAACTGCGCGACGCGGAGTTCGAGCGGGCACTGCTCCAGCGGAAAGACCTCGGAGAGTGTGTCGTGGTGGCCCACGGCGTAGGCCTCCGTGAGCAGGGCCACGACGTCACACTACTGATGGACGACCACGGTGGCCAGACAATGGCAGCGGAGCGAGGCCTGGCTTACGCGACCATCGAGGACGTACTCGTACTTGCTGTGGATGCGGGGTGTTTCGCGACAGGGCAGGATCTGATGAAAGCGTACGCGCGCCTCCAGGAGTTCGGCTCGGGTCTGCCGGACTACCGGCGGACCGCCCTCCCCGGTGCGTACCGCACATGGGCGGAGGCATAGGCGGGCGCTGAGGCCATCACCCTGCGGGCCTGGCCTCGAGGGCTCAGTTCACCACCTTCGCCGGCGCAGGTCCGACGAGGGTGTCGCTCGGGAGCGGGTCGCGGGAGCGGCGTTTGGCTATGACGGCGCAGACCATCAGCTGCATCTGGTGGAAGAGCATCAGCGGCAGCACCGCGAGGCTCGCGTGGGCGCCGAACAGGACGCTGGCCATCGGCAGCCCCGCCGCCAGGCTCTTCTTCGATCCGGCGAACTGGATCGCTATCCGGTCTTCCCGGTCGAAGCCGAGCCGCTTGGAGCCGTACCAGCTGATCGCGAGCATCAGGGCCAGCAGTACCGCCTCGACGGCGAGCAGGGCTCCGAGCCTGAGTGCGGTGACCTGGTGCCAGATTCCGGCCACCATGCCCTCACTGAAGGCCGTGTAGACGACGAGCAGGATCGAGCCCCGGTCGACGTAGCCCAGCACCTTGCGGTGGCGGCTGATGAATCCCCCGATCCAGCGGCGCAGCAGCTGGCCGGCCAGGAACGGCACCAGGAGCTGGAGGACGATCTTGACCAGGGAGTCCGCGGAGAATCCGCCCCCGCTCCCGCCCAGCAGCGCGGCCGCCAGCAGCGGTGTCAGCACGATCCCGGCGAGGCTGGAGAAGGAGCCGGCGCAGATGGCGGCCGGTACGTTGCCACGGGCGATGGAGGTGAACGCGATCGAGGACTGGATGGTCGAGGGCACCAGGCACAGGAAGAGGAAGCCGTCCTGGAGCTGCGGGGTCAGCACATGGGGCACAAGGCCGTGGCTCGCCAGACCGAACAGCGGGAACACCACGAAGGTGCAGGCCATGACGGTGAGGTGGAGCCGCCAGTGCTTGAGGCCGTCCATCGCCTCGGCGGTCGAGAGCCGCGCTCCGTAGAGGAAGAAGAGCAGGGCCACCGCACCGGTCGACGCACCGCCCGCCGCATCCGCGCCTGTCCCGGACGCGGGCAGCAGCGCCGCCAGGACCACGGTGCCGATCAGCGCCAGGATGTAGGCGTCGACCGGCAGCCAGGACGGCAGCGCGGGGATTCGGCGGCTGGTGCGGCTACTCATGTGCTCCGGACTCTCTCGGCGATCAATGGACTCGTGCAGTCACCATCCATCCTGCTTCCGAACGCCGCGATCGGGAATCAGGTATACCGAACTGACTGTCATCACGAAGCGCGATAGCCTCGGCCCCATGTACGACCCCGTTCAGCTCCGTACCTTCCTGGCCGTCGCCCAGACCCTCAGCTTCACCCAGGCGGCACGCCGGCTGGGCGTCCGCCAGTCCACGGTCAGCCAGCACGTGCGGCGGCTGGAGTCCGAGGCGGGGCGGCAGCTGTTCGACCGGGACACGCACCGGGTCGATCTCACCCAGGACGGCGAGGCCATGCTGGGCTTCGCGCGGACGATCCTCCAGGCCAACGAGCGGGCGGCGGCGTTCTTCACCGGCACCCGACTGCGCGGACGGCTGCGCTTCGGGGCGTCCGAGGACTTCGTCCTGACGCGTCTCCCGGAGATCCTGGAGTCCTTCAGGCGCGAGCACCCCGAGGTCGAGCTCGAACTCACGGTGGAGCTGTCCGGCGCGCTGCACCGACAGCTGGAGGCGGGGCGGCTCGATCTGGTGCTGGCCAAGCGCCGGGCCGGGGACACCCATGGGGAGCTGGTCTGGCAGGACACCCTGACCTGGATCGGCGCCCCGCAGCTGCGGATCGACCCCGAGCGGCCCCTGCCGCTGATCGCCTTCCCGCCGCCCGGCATCACGAGAGCGCGCGCCCTGGAGGTACTGGAGGAGCACGGCAGGCCCTGGCGCTTCGCGTGTACGAGCGCGAGCCTCAGCGCGCTCGTGGCGGCGGCCCGCGCGGGCCTGGGAGTGATGGCGCACACCCGTGGCCTGATCCCGCCCGGACTCGTCCCGGTGTCTGCCCGAGCGGGCCTGCCCGAGCTGGGCGACGTGGATTTCGTCCTGCTGCACGGGCGGCGCAGGAACACCGCCCAGGAGGCGGCCGACGCACTCGCCGCGGCGATTCTCGCGGGCGGCGACCGCCTCCACCGCGGTCCTGTGATGCCTTCGCATCCGGAGCCCGCGTAGCGCTCCCACCGGTGGCAGCGGCGGCCCGTGCGTAATTTCCGCGTACAGATTCGGTGGAGATTCCCGCGCCTGCTGCTTACTCCGTGGTCAGAAGTCCGCCCGAGCCTGGCCAATCTGGCCCGATTTCTACGGTTGGCCTGGCCAGATGGCACGTTTTCCGGCCACTTCGGACCCTCCCGCGCCCTCGCCCGGTGAGGTAGCGTCGCGGCTCGCCGTGCGGAGCGCCACAAGGAGCAGGTCATTGCGCGAGTTCACTGTCCCACCCATGGCGGCTGCCCCTCAAGTCGGCGGTCTTGCCGATACCGTCTTCGATTTCGCGGAGGAGGACCCCCACAGGATCGCCCTCGGCCGCAAGGACGCGGAGGGCCGATGGCACGATGTGTCGGCGGCCACCTTCCGTGACGAGGTGCTGGCTCTCGCCAAGGGTCTGATCGCACACGGCGTGCGGTTCGGCGACCGGGTCGCCCTCATGTCGCGTACGCGCTACGAGTGGACGCTCTTCGACTTCGCCCTGTGGACGGTGGGCGCCCAGTCCGTGCCGATCTATCCGACGTCGTCGGCCGAGCAGGTCCTGTGGATGCTGCACGACGCCGAGGTCGCGGCCGTCATGGTCGAGCACGAGGACCACGCGATGACGATCGGTTCGGTGATCGACCGGCTGCCGAATCTTCACAGGCTCTGGCAGTTGGACGCCGATGTGGTGAACGAACTCTTCGAGGCCGGGGCGCTGGTCGACGACGAGGTCGTGCACCGGCACCGTCGCGCGGTGACTCCCGACTCGGTGGCGACCGTGATCTACACCTCCGGGACGACGGGGCGCCCCAAGGGTTGTGTCATCACCCACGCCAACTTCATGTTCGAGGCCGACACCATGGTCGGCCGCTGGCATCCGGTGTTCCTCTCCAAGCCGGGCGAGGAGGCGGCGACGCTGCTCTTCCTGCCGCTCGCGCATGTCTTCGGCCGCATGGTGGAGATCGCGGCGCTGCGGGGCCGGGTGAAGCTGGGGCACCAGCCCGAGCTGTCGGCGAAGGCGCTGATGCCGGACCTCGTGGCCTTCCGGCCCACCTTCATCCTGGCGGTGCCGTACATCTTCGAGAAAGTCTTCAACGGCGCACGGCGCAAGGCCGAGTCGGAGGGCCGCGCCGGGGCGTTCGACAAGGCCGTCGACATCGCGGTCAAGTACGCGGAGGCGCTGGAGGAGCGGTCCTTCGGCACCGGCCCCGGACCGTCAGCGGGGCTGCGGATGCAGCACCAGTTCTTCGACAAGGTCGTCTATCGCAAGGTCCGCGACGCGATGGGCGGCCGCGTGCGGCACGCCATGTCGGGCGGCTCCGGCATGGACCGCAGCCTCGGGCTGTTCTTCGCGGGCGCGGGCGTCACGGTCTACGAGGGCTACGGCCTGACCGAGACGACCGCGGCCGCCGCCGCCAATCCGCCGGAGCGCACCCGCTACGGCACCGTCGGTCTGCCGATCCCCGGCTCCACCGTGCACATCGCCCGGGACGGCGAGATATGGGTGCACGGCGCCAACGTCTTCTCCGGATACCTGAGCGACCCGAAGGCCACGGACTCCGTGCTGCACGACGGATGGCTGGCCACCGGCGACCTGGGGGCACTCGACGAGGACGGCTATCTCACCATCACCGGGCGCAAGAAGGAGATCCTGGTGACGTCCGGCGGCAAGAGCGTTTCCCCCGGGGGTCTTGAGGAGCGGGTACGCGCGCATCCGCTGGTGGCCCAGTGCATCGTCGTCGGGAACGACCGGCCCTACATCGCGGCGCTGGTCACCCTGGACCACGAGGCGATCGAGCACTGGCTCGCCATGCAGGGCCGTACGCCGATGCGCCCCGCGGATCTGGTGCGCGACCCCGACCTGGAGATGGAGGTGCGCCGGGCGGTGGTGGCCGCGAACACGGCGGTGTCCCAGGCGGAGTCCATCCGTACCTTCCGTATCCTGGCGCACCAGTTCACCGAGGAGCACGGTCTGCTGACCCCCTCGCTCAAGCTGAAGCGGAAGGCGATCGAGACGGCGTACTCGGCGGAGGTCGACGCCCTGTACCGCTGAGCGATGGCTGCCTCCGACGGGCCGCCCCTGCACAGCTCTTCTCCGGTTCGCCGGATGGCGACGGCCGGGAATGCTTAGGCTTTTCCGATCGTTCACCGGGGAGCACCCGTGCCCGATCGGGAGCACCCACCCCACAACGTAAGGATCGACTGCTCGTGAGCCAGGTCCCCACCATCACCCTCAACAACGGCCTCGACATGCCGCAGCTCGGCTTCGGTGTGTGGCAGGTACCGGACACCGAGGCCACGGCGGCGGTGGCCACCGCCCTGGAGGCCGGGTACCGGAGCATCGACACCGCCGCGCTCTACGGGAACGAGGCGGGCACCGGCAAGGCCATCGCAGCCTCGGGCGTGCCCCGTGAGGAACTCTTCGTCACCACCAAGCTGTGGAACACCGATCAGGGTCATGACTCGACGCTGCGCGCGTTCGACGCCTCGCTGGACAAGCTGGGTCTTGACTACGTCGACCTCTATCTCATCCACTGGCCGGTGCCGGCCAAGGACGCCTACGTCGAGTCGTACAAGGCGTTCGAGCGGATCCTCGCCGACGGCCGGGCGAAGGCCATCGGTGTGTCCAACTTCCACCCGGAGCATCTGGAGCGCCTGCTGGGCGAGACCTCCGTCGTCCCCGCGGTCAACCAGATCGAGCTGCACCCCCAGCTCCAGCAGGCCGTCCCCCGCGCCCTGCACGCCGAGCACGGCATCGTCACCGAGGCCTGGTCGCCGCTGGGCTCGGGCAAGGGCCTGCTGGAGGTCCCGACGGTCGTCGCCGTCGCGCAGAAGCACGGCCGCAGCCCCGCCCAGGCGGTGCTCCGCTGGCATCTGCAAACCGGCCATGTGGTGATCCCCAAGTCCGTGACGCCGTCACGGATCGCGGAGAACATCGATGTGTTCGACTTCGAGCTGGACGCCGACGACCTGGCGGCGTTCGCCGCGCTCGACGAGGGCAAGCGGACCGGGTCCGACCCGGCCGAGATGAACGTCGGCGCCTGATCCCCGGCTTCACAGCCGTGAGCGGTGTGCGGGGGCCGGGACGTCGTCCCGGCCCCCGCACACCGTTCTTCAGCGTCGGGCCAGCCGCAGTGTGACCAGCTCGAACGGGCGCAGCGAGAGGCTCACGCCCTCCTCGGTGAGCTCCGGCACCGTCACATCGGCCAGCGGCCGCTCCAGCAGGTCGGTCACCGCGAGGCCTGAGGCGTCGAAGCCGGTGGTGAGGCGTACCCGGGCCCGGCCTCCGGTGGACTCGTAGAGCCGGACGACGAGGTCACCGCTCGCGTCGTCGGCGAGCTTGACCGCGCTGACGACGACCGCGTCGTTGTCGACGGTCACCAGTGGTGCCACCTCATGCTCGCCGGTGACGCGGCGCTCGGGCAGATTGACGCGGAAGCCCTCACGCACCGCGTCACCGATCGCGGCGCCCGGCGCGAGTGCGTGCCGGAAGCGGTGCACGCCCTGGTCGGTCTCCGGGTCGGGGAACCGCGGGGCGCGCAGCAGTGACACCCGCACCGTGGTGGTGGTTCCCGCGTCGGTGGTGCGCACCGTGCGGGTCACATCGTGCCCGTACGTCGAGTCGTTGACGAGCGCCACGCCCCAGCCCGGCTCCTCCAGATGGACGAACCGGTGGTTGCACGCCTCGAACTTGGCGGCCTCCCAGCTGGTGTTGGTGTGGGTGGCGCGGTAGAAGTGCCCGAACTGCGTCTCGGACGCGTACCGTTCGGCGTGCACGTCGAGCGGGAAGGCGGCCTTGAGGAACTTCTCCGTCTCGTGCCAGTCGACCTCGGTGTCGATGTCGAGGCGCTTGGCACCGGCGGTGAGGGTCAGCAGCTGGGTGACCTTGGACGCGCCGAAGCTCCGTACGATCCGCACGCCGGCCCTGCCGTCCTCCTCGACGGGGGTGAGCTCGTCCAGGTCGGTGAGGTCGGTGACGGTGTTCCGGTAGAACGCGTCGACGTCCCAGGCATCCCACATGTTCGGGAAGTCGGGGTGGATCTGGAGGAGGTTCGCGGCCTGCCCCGGTGCGACGGTCTCGCGCTCGGCGCCGATGTCGTACGCCGATACGACCAGGCCCCTGGCGTCGATCTCGACCCGCAGGAGTCCGTTGTCGAGGACGTGACCGCCGCCCTCGCGCGGGGCCGGCCGGCCCTCCCCCGCGACGGGTGCGGCGCCGGCCGCGCCCGCCGGAACGCCGGCCCTGGCGTGCGGGGCGGAGTTGAAGACGAGCTCGTGTCCGGCAGCGGGGTCGCCGGCCAGGGCGCGCTGCGCTGCGTCCACGATGCCGTTCAGTTCCTCGGCGACGGCCGCATAGGTCTTCTCCGCCTCGCGGTGCACCCAGGCGATCGACGACCCCGGCAGGATGTCGTGGAACTGGTGGAGCAGGACGGTCTTCCAGATCCGGTCCAACTGCTCGTACGGGTAGGTGAAGTCGCCCCGCACGGCGGCCGTCGCGGCCCACAGCTCGGCCTCGCGCAGCAGGTGTTCGCTCCGGCGGTTGCCCTGCTTGGTCTTCGCCTGGCTGGTGAGGGTGGCGCGGTGGAGCTCCAGGTACAGCTCACCGACCCACACCGGCGCGTCGGGGTACTCCGCCTCGGCCTTGGTGAAGAAGTCGGCGGGCTTCTCCCACTCGACGGTGGCGGAGCCCTCCAGGCTGCGCATCCGGCCGGCCTTCGCGATCATCTCGCGGGTCGTACCGCCGCCGCCGTCGCCCCAGCCGGTCGGCGCGAGCGAGTGGCGGGCGACGCCCTTGTCCTTGAAGTTGTCGGCGGCGTGGGCGATCTCGCTGCCCTTCATGGAGCAGTTGTACGTGTCGACGGGCGGGAAGTGCGTGAAGATCCGCGTGCCGTCGATGCCCTCCCAACGGAAGGTGTGGTGGGGGAACTTGTTGGTCTGGCTCCATGAGATCTTCTGCGTGAGCAGCCACTTGGAGCCGGCCGCCTTGATGATCTGCGGCAGTCCCGCGGCGAAGCCGAAGGTGTCGGGCAGCCACGCCTCGTCGTTCTCGATGCCGAACTCGTCGATGAAGAAGCGCTTGCCGTGCACGAACTGACGGGCCATCGCCTCCGATCCGGGCATGTTGGTGTCGGACTCGACCCACATGCCGCCGGACGGCACGAACCTTCCGTCGGCGACGGCCTTCTTGACCTTGGCGTACACCTCGGGGCGGTGTTCCTTGATCCAGGCGAACTGCTGGGCCTGGGACATCGCGAAGACGAAGTCCGGCTCGTCGTCGAGCAGGGCCGTCATGTTGGACGTCGTACGCGCGACCTTGCGGACCGTCTCACGCAGCGGCCACAGCCAGGCGGAGTCGATGTGGGCGTGTCCCACCGCGCTGATGCGGTGCGCGGACGGCTGCGCTGGGGTGGCGAGCACCTCGGCGAGCTCCGCGCGGGCGGCGGCCGCCGTGCCGTTGACGTCCTGGAGATCGACCGCGTCGAGCGCCCTGCCGATCGCCCGCAGGATGTCCCAGCGTCGGGCGCCCTCTACGGGCAGCTCCGCCATCAGCTCCCCCAGCACCTCCAGGTCCTGGACGAGGTTCCAGACGTGCTCGTCGAAGACGGCGAGGTCCATCCGGGCGAGGGTGTACTGGAGCTCGCCGCCGGCGGTCTCCTTGTCGCCGAGCCGGGTCGGCAGGAAGGGGTGGTAGTCCAGGATGACGGGGTTGGACGCGGCCTCGATGTGCAGCAGGACCGCTTCGCCGCCCTCGACGGGAGCCCCCACGCGCACCCACTGGTTGCGCGGGTTGAGGCCCTTCACCGGGGTGCCGTCGGGCCTGTACACGAGGCCCTCGCACTGGAAGCCGGGCATGTTCTCGTCGAAGCCCAGGTCGAGGAGCGCCTCGACGGTGCGGCCCGCCCAGTGCGCGGGGACGGTCCCGGAGACACGGAACCAGCAGGTGCTCCAGGGGGCTCCCCACCGGTCACCGACCGCGATGGGCTCGACAGGTCCTGCCAGGCCTTCGGCGACCGGGACGGGCTCTCCCGGGGCGTTCCAGACGGCGACGTCCAGCGGTACGGACTCCGGGTGTACGGCGGGCCTGATGCGCTCGTCGAGTACGCGCTTCAGACGGGCTTCGACCAGGCTGCGGTCGTCGTGCATGAGGGTGACTCCGTAGGGATGTGAGTGCGGGTGAGGGTGTGTTACCAGCGGCCTGCGGCGCGGTTCCGCTGCCGCCGTGAAGCGGCGTACATCAGGGGATCACAGGACCTGGCCGGGTGTGACGACCTCGGTGATCGCACGGGCGGCGAGGTGGTCCCGGTCCTCGGCGTGGCTCGCGAGGACCGTGGTGGGGCGGGCGCCGTCGGCGGTGAGCCGGGCGAACGCCTCGAAGACCGGGCCACCCGGGGCGCACACCGAGCGGTGGGGCGCGGTGGCGTCGTCCCCGGTGTCGACGACGAGCGCGGTGGTACGCGGCGCCGGGCGGTGGGGCGCGGCGCGCTGTTCCTCGACGATCCGGGCGATGGACTGCCCGGCGGGCTTGACCTGCCCGTCGTTGGTCAGCAGTCCGAGGCCGTATTCCAGTTCGGGGAAGTCGGCCAGTGAGCGTGAGACGTCGTGGGAGCACCACCAGGTGACACCCCACACGTCCGGGCAGTCCAGGGCGTTCGCGACGGTCGCCTCGGTGAACGAGGCGGCGTGCTCGGGGGCGATCAAGGGGGCGGGGGCGCCCACCTCCTGGAGCCACACCGGGCGGTGCGGGTCCTGCGCCCACGCCTTGGAGAGTTCGATCAGATACGCCGCGTGGTGCTCGGTCGCCGTGCCGGTACGGCCGTGGCGCTGGGCGGTGCCGTTGAAGACCCAGGAGTGGATGGCGGTGAGCGCGCCGATCCGGGCCGCGTGCGCCGGGGTGAACGCGTGGTCGTCCTGGTACCAGGAGGCGTCGTACTCCGCGTGCAGATGGAGCTTCCCGGGTGCGCCCTCCTCGCAGGCGTCGAGCAGGGTCCGCAGCCAGTCGCCGGCCTGTCCCGGGGTGATCGGGTCGGGGTCGGGGTGCGGGCTGCCGGAGAACTGGTTGACCTCGTTGCCCAGGGTCATGCCGATGAAGTTGGGGCGGTCGGCGAGTGCCCCGGCCAGTGTC
This sequence comes from Streptomyces sp. NBC_01012, assembly GCF_045162755.1. Taxonomy (NCBI): domain Bacteria; kingdom Bacillati; phylum Actinomycetota; class Actinomycetes; order Kitasatosporales; family Streptomycetaceae; genus Streptomyces; species Streptomyces sp. NBC_01012. The sequence continues at coordinate 956,004 of NZ_CP108688.1, forward strand.
CGCAGATACGCGGCCTGGCCGGCGACGACGTCCGGTTCGGTGAACAGGTTGCGGCGGTGCCAGGTCTGGGTCCAGGCGGGCAGGAAGTCGAAGCTCGACAGGTGCCCCTGGAGCCCGTCCACGTTGACGTCGAGCCCGCGTTCGGCCGCCGCGTCGGCGAGTTGGACGAGCTGCTCGACGGCGCGAGGACGGATCAGGGTGCGGTTGGGCTGGAAGAGCGGCCAGAGCGGGAAGACACGGATGTGGTCGAGGCCCAGACCCGCGATGGAGTCCAGGTCGGCGCGCACGGCGTCGAGGTCGAAGTCCAGCCAGTGGTGGAACCAGCCCTGGCTGGGCGTGTAGTTGGCACCGAAGCGGGGCGCGGTGGAGCTCATGAAAGGGGTGATCCTGGTTCTGTGGTGGGGGGGCGTACGGTCATATCCACTCGACCGTTCATCCACTGCTGGGTGACGGGCAGTCAGCCCTTCACTGCGCCTTCGCCGACTCCACGGAAGAAGAAGCGCTGCAGACAGGCGAAGAGCGCGATGAGCGGGGCGACGGCGATGATCGTGCCGGCCGCGACGAGCCGTTCGTCGTTGGCGAAGGTGCCGTGCAGATAGTTCAGACCGATGGTCAGCGTGAAGTTCTCCGGGTCGCTGAGCACGATCAGCGGCCACAGGAAGTCGTCCCAGGCACCCATGAAGGCGAAGATCGCGACGACGGCGAGGGTGCCCTTGACGGAGGGCAGCGCGATCCGCAGGAAGCGCTGCCAGACGTTGGCACCGTCGACGAACGCGGCTTCCTCCACCTCCTGCGGGAGGTTCAGGAAGGCGTTGCGCATCAGCAGGACGTTGATCGCGCCGATGGACCCAGGGAGGAGCACGCCGAGCAGGGTGTTGTTGAGACCGAGATCCCGCATGGTGGTGAACTGCGCGATGATGATGCCCTCCACGGGCACCAGCATGGCGAGGATGAACGCCAGGGTGGCGGCCCGGCGTCCCCGGTAGCGCAGCCTGGCCAGCGCGTAGCCGGCCAGGGCCGCGCCCACGCAGTTGGTGACCACGTTGGCGGCGGCGACCTTCAGGGAGTTCAGCGCGTAGCCCCAGACGGGGATGGTGTCGGCGACCCGGGTGTAGTTGTCCAGGGTGGGGTCGCTGGGGAGGAACTTCGGCGGGGAGCTGAAGATGTCCTCGTTCGGGCCCTTGAGAGAGGTCGACAGCTGCCACAGGAACGGCCCGACGGTCAGGGCCAGCACGAGCAGCAGCAGCACGTACCGCAGGGCGAGCTGCCAGGCCGGGATGCGGCGGCCCTCGGCGTCGGTGATCCTCAGGATGCTCACGCGTCCTCCTTGCGGTCGGCGCGGAGCACCAGCAGCATCAGCCCGACGGTGACGACGAAGATGACGACCGAGATGGCGGAGGCGTACCCGACGCGCCCGCTCAGACCGGTGCCGACCCGCTGGACCAGCATCACCAGGGTGGTGTCCTCGCCGGCCGGACCGCCGGAGGGGCCGGCCATCAGATAGACCTCGGAGAAGACCTTGAAGGCCGACACCGAGGCCAGCGCCGCGACGAGCACCATGGTCGAGCGGACGGCGGGCACGGTGACGGTGATGAAGCGGCGTATCGCGCCGGCACCGTCCACGGCGGCGGCCTCGTGCAGCTCGCGTGGCACGTTGGCGAGGGCAGCCAGGTAGATGATCATGTAGTAGCCGAGGCCCTTCCAGACCGTGACCGTCATCGCGCTCAGCAGCAGCAGCCACTGGTCGCTGAGGAAGCCGACCCTGCCGATGCCCACGGCCTCCAGCAGGGAGTTGATCAGTCCGCGGTCGTCGAGCATCCACACCCAGATCAGACCGACGACCACGATGGACGCCACGACAGGGGTGTAGAAGGCGGAGCGGAAGAAGCTGATGCCGGGGATGTGCCGCTGGACGAGCATGGCGAGCAGCAGAGGAAGAAGGACGAGCGCGGGAACGACGCCCAGGACGTAGAGCGCGCTGTTGCGGAGCCCGATCCAGAACATCTCGTCGTGCAGCAGCTCCCGGAAGTTGTCCAGGCCGACGAACGTGCCGGGGACCAGCGTCCGGCGGTCGGTGAAGGCGTTGACCAGGGTGCTGAAGAACGGGTACAGACTGAAGGCGCCGACGACCAGCAGCCCCGGTGCCGCGAACAGCCAAGGGCTGAGGGGCAGATGGCGGGTGATCCGGCGGACCGGCCGGCCGCCGCGCGCCGCGGTTGCATGTGCGGCGGGGGCGGCCAGGGTCGCGGAGGTGGCGGAGGCGGCGGGTGTGCCGGGGGCGGCAGGGGATTTCATCAGTTCTCAGCTCTGCTGCAGGAGCCGGTCACAGGCCTTGACAGCGTTGTCAAGGGCTTCCTTGGGGCTCTGCTTCCCCTGGAGCGCCTTGGCGATCTGGTTGCGGAGCTCGGTCTTCATCTGCTCGCTGAACAGGACCGGCGTGTAATTGACCGCCGTCTTCAGCGACTTGGCCGCGGCGACCCGGACGCGCGTCTCGTCCGTGCCGTCCTCGTCGGTGAAGTAGGAGTCGTCGAGAGAGCCCTTGGTGCTCGGGAAGATGGCGACCTTCTTCGCGAACTGCATCTGCCGGGTCGCGTCGGTGACGTAGTGGGCGAAGGCCACGGACGCGGGCTTCTGCTTCGTCTGGGCGTTCACCATGAGGCCCATGACGTACATGTTGGCCTTGCCGGTGTTGCTGACCTGGTCGGTGATGCCGATGTTCTTGTAGAGCCCGGGGGCCTGCTTCTTGAAGTTGTCCAGGTCCAGCGCGCTGCCCGGGTTCATCGCCACGGACTCCGTGAGGAACTTGTGGCCCGAGGACTCGGGGGTCGCGGTCAGCGCCTGCGGATCGAGTGCCTTGGCGTCGTACAACTCCTTGTACTTGGTGAGGAGTTGTACGCCCTTGGCATCGTTGAAGGCGAAGCCGGTGCCCTCGTCGTTCATCAGCGCGCCGCCGTAACGGCCGAAGTCCTCGATGGTCGGCACGTTCGCGAGGGCCGCGACCTTCCCGCCGCTCGATCCGGCCAGCTTCAGTCCCGCGTCGAAGACCTCGTCGTAGGTGGTCGGCGGCTTCGCGGGGTCGAGCCCGGCCTTCTCCAGCAGCCGCTTGTTGTAGAACATCGGCCCGGTGTTGAGATACCAGGGGAACGCGAACGTGCCGTCGGAGCCCGGCACCTGATGGCTGGCCCAGGCCTCCGGCAGATACTCGGCACGGTACTTGGACGCCGCCTTGTCGAGGTCCAGGGCTATCCCCGCCTGGGCCAGCGGAGCCACCAGGTCGGGCGAGACGTTCACGACGTCCGGGAGGGTGCCGCCGGCTGCGTCGGCGCTGATCTTGTCGGCGTACCCCTCGCCCGGGCGGTCGACCCACTTGACCTCGGTCCCGGGGTACTTCTTCTCGAAGTCGGCGATCACGCCGTTGAAGTAGTCCTTGAAGTTCGCCTGGAGGTTCCAGGTCTGGAAGGTGATCTTCCCTTCGACCTTGCCCGACGCGTCGGCGGAGTCCGATCCGGAGCCGCCCCCGCAGGCGCTCAACGGCAGGACGGTGGCGAGTACGGCGGCAGCGGCGACTGCTCTGCGGGAGATGCGCACGGTGAACGGCTCCTTTGCTCGGACCAGGCATGCGAAGTCGGGCGGAGTGACGAACCCCGGGCCGCCTTCGCTCGGCTGAGACTGCAAGGCACCCGCCGGAAAGTCAATACATTCATCGAAAGTTGAACTAAACTTTCGGCATATGCGCAGGTCAGAGGAGTACACCACCCCTGTTGCGCTCCATCACTAAAGCGCATTAGAGTTCCGCAACTCAAGCGCATTAGTTGTCCGTTGACTTCTATCGACCCAGCGGCGGGCACGGCATACACTGCCCCGGGGCCCGGCGAGCGCGCCGTCCCCGTACGGGGATCACGGGGATCGCAGGAGAGAGGCATCGGGTGACACCGAAGGGGACGTCGGCCGAGGACATTTCACGGGCCAGACGCGCACCGGCTCGCCGGCCGACCATGAAGGACATCGCTCAACGCGCGGGGGTCTCGGAGAGCGCTGTCTCCTTCGCGCTCAACGGACGTCCCGGCGTCTCGGAGATCACCCGCGACCGGATCCGGCGCGTGGCCGAACAGTTGGGCTGGCGGCCCAGCACGGCGGCGCGCGCCCTGTCCGGCGAGGGGTCGGCCACCGTGGGGCTCGTCGTGGCGCGCCCGGCGGCCAACCTGGGCGTGGACTCCTTCTTCCTCCAGCTGATCTCCGGAATCCAGGAGGTGCTCGCCGAGCGCCAACTGGGCCTGCTCTTCCAGGTGGTGGAGGATGTGGCGGCCGAGTGCGCGGTCTACAGGCGCTGGTGGGCCGAGAACAGGGTCGACGGCGTGCTGGTGGTCGACCCGCGTACGGACGACCCCCGGGCCGCCCTCCTGGACGAACTGGGCCTGCACGCCGTCGTCATCGGTACCCTTCCGGGCAGTGACACGGGCCCGCACCCGGGGCTCTCACAGATCCGGGCGGACGACGCGGGGGCCATGGCCGCGGTGGTGGGCCGTCTGCACGAGCTGGGTCACCGGCGCATCGTGCACATCGCGGGCCTCCCCACGCTCGCCCACACCGACCGGCGCATCGGGTCCCTGCGGATCGAGGCCGACCGGCGCGGGCTGACCGAGGCGCACTCGGTGACCACGGACTACTCCGACATCGAGGGGGCTGCGGCCACGAGGCGGGTGCTGGAGCGGCCGACCCGGCCGACGGCCCTGATCTACGACAACGACGTGATGGCTGCGGCGGGTTCGGCCGTCACCGCCGGCCTCGGCCTCTCGGTCCCCGACGACGTGTCGGTCGTGTCGTGGGAGGACTCCGCCCTCTGCCGGCTGACCGCGCCATGGCTGACCGCACTGTCCCGCGACCCGGTCGCGTTCGGCCGTCTCGCTGCGCGGGAACTGACGGCACTGCTCGACGGCCGCCCCGCCCGCACCGTGCAGGTCCCACTCCCCCGGCTGATCGAGCGGGGCAGTACGGCAGCGGCACATGACGGCGGGGGCGGGGTGGGCGCGGCGTCGGCGGGGTGAGCCACGCCGGGAGGCCGGAGCCCCGGCCCCGCACCCGGTCATCTGCCGACCATCTGCCCCTTGCCCCGGGTGCCCGACTCGTCGTCCTAGCGGGCGAGATGCTGGAGCCAGTCCTGAAGGAGCGCGGTCTCGACGGGACGGAGCGGGACGGCCGCTGGATCCGCGCCACTGAGGGTGGCGTCGAGCGCGAGGGCGCGAGCGGCGAGGGTGGAGTCCGGAACCGGGCTCGTTTCGGTGGTCAGGGCGTCGATGAGCGCTTCCCGCATGCGCGGTGAGACCTCCGGGTCGCGTTCGCTCTCGGGGATGCCGATCAGGGTGAGCGTCACGCCGGTCACCGCCGCCAGTGTGAGGTGGGCGGCAAGGACGGGCGGTACGCGCAGACGGCCGTCGGAGGCGGCGCGGCCGAGGAACGCCATGAGCAGTTCCTGAGCCTCCCGCGCGGCAGGCGGACGCCGACCGGGGCGGTCGGTTCCGTACATCAGCAGGTAGAGCGCGGGGTGTTCCAGGCCGAAGTCGACATGCATGTCCCATCCGCGGCGCATGTCGTCGACCGGGTCGCCGCTCGACGCCAGGGTGTGCTTCTGCGCCAGGTAGACGTCGAACGCGTGGACGGCCAGCGCCGAAAGCAGCCCGTCCTTGTCACCGAAGAGCTGGTACAAGGAGGCGGCCCGGATACCTGCCGCCGCGGCGACGGCGCGGGTGGACAGCGCCTGGGCACCCTTCCGCTCCAGGAGCTCGGCTGCGACTTCCAGGATCTGCCGGCGGCCGGAACTGACCGGCCCGGCAGAGCGCCTGGGCGCCGCACCGACCCAGATCGCATTGGCCTGGCTGCTGCGCCGTTCGCCCTCCATCGTCGTCATCCCCGGCACGAGCGATCCCGACCACCTGCGGTCCAACATCGCGGCTTCCGAAGTCGCAGGGCAATTGACCGACACCGAGGTTGCGGGCCTGACCGCACTCGTCGACGAGTCGCAGGCGGTCCTCGGCGTGCCCACACCCTCAACCGGCGAATGATCGTCGAGGGGCAGTACGGTCGGCGCAGTTGAGTGGACCGCGCCGATGAGCGGGCGCCCGCAAAAAGGGGCGGTCGGGGCGGGAACGAACCAGCCGAATCACACGCCCGGGCAATCCGGCACCACGACGCCACCGGATGAACCGCCCTACGCCGCCGACCGCCCACGATCAATTTTTTTGCCCCATTGACACAGATCACCCCAGGCCGGGAGGGGAACACTGAGACCTTTCACTCCGCTCCCAGTCTCCCCTCCCCAACTCTCGACTCCCGTCCCTCAGTCGCGCATGATGTCCCCCGTCCTGGACGGGATGGCGTCGAGCGCGGCGGTCGTCGCATCGTCGAGCGTGATCGCCCCTACGCCGACGTTCGCCTCCAGGTGTTCGGGGTCGGCCGTGCCGGGGATCAGCAGCAGATTCGGGGCGTGGCGGAGCAGCCAGGCCAGACCGACCTGCGCGGGCGTGGCGTCCAGGTCGCGGGCGGCAGCGATCACGGCGGGCTCATCGGACACCTTCGGCATGCCGGCGAAGGCGCTGCCGAGGGGGAAGTACGGCACCCACGCGATGTCCTCGGCGAGGCACAGCCGAAGCATGTCCTCGTCGCCGCGCGAAAGCAGGCTGTACGCGTTCTGCACGCAGGCGATGCCCGCGGGGAGGGCCGCGCGCACCTTGTCATCCGTGACGCTGCTGAGGCCGATCGCGCCGATCTTGCCCTCGTCGCGCAGGGCGGTCATGACGGCGAGCTGGTCGTCGATGCCGACGACCTGGTCGCCCTCGGCGCGCAGACCTGGCCCACGGTCCGCGCGGCGCAGGTTGACGAGGGGGATCTGCTCGATGCCGAGGCTGGACAGATTGTCCTCCACGGCGGCTCGCAGCTCTTCCGGACGCTGCGCGAGACGCATGGGGTAGGGGCCGCCGGGGTCGGGGGTGGCGCCGACCTTGCTGACCACGATGACGTCGTCGCTGGGGCGGATGGCTTCCCGGATGACGTCGTTGACGAATCCGTGGCCGTAAAACTGAGCGGTGTCGATGTGGTCGATCCCCAGCTCGACGGTGCGGCGCAGGAGCGCCACGGCCGCTTTGCGGTCACCGCTCAGACGTTCGAGCTGCATCGCACCGAAGCCGATCCGGGAGACGGTGCGGCCCGCGAGCTGTCCGGGCCCGCCCGCACGCGGCGCGCCGGAGGCTGTGTGCTGGAGAGATCGGGTGATAGAGGCCATGACGGGTCCCGTTCTCGTGAGACGATAGGGCTAAGCGGAGCTACTCCGCTTATTGCAGCCTAGCAGTAAACGGAGGCCCTCCGCTTTGTCAGAGTCCAGAACGCCGGCCACGAGCGGCACCACGGCAGGTTCCGGCCGGCCTGTGCGCGCCGACGCGCGGCGCAACCGCGACCGGATCCTCGCCATCGCCCGTGCCGCCTTCGCCTCGACGGCCGAAACCGTGCCCCTGGACGCCATCGCCCGAGAGGCCGGTGTGGGGATCGGCACGCTCTACCGGCACTTCCCGACCCGTGAGGCGCTCGTGGAGGCTGTCTACTCCGCCGAGCTGGACGAGGTCGTCGCCAGCGCGCCCACGCTGCTCGCCGAGCTACCTCCCGAAGCCGCACTCCGGGCGTGGATGGACAGATACGCGGCGTTCTTCCAGGTCAAGCGCGGCATGTCCGCCACGCTGCGTGCGGGCTGGGCCTCGGGCAGCATCGCCACGCCTGCGACCCGGGAACGGATCACCCGGACCATCGCGACATTCCTGGCCGACGGTGTGCGTGCAGGTTCGCTGCGCGCAGACGTCGAGCCGGATGACATCACGATGATGCTGCTCGGGGTCTTCCTCTCCACCACGGCAAGCGAATCGCCGGAGAAGACCGGCCAGCTCCTGGACCTGGTCGTCGACGCGCTCCGGTACTCGGCGGGCGGGAAGAAGTAGCGGACCGGACCGGAAGCCGACCGGCTCGGGAAACCGACCCGGCTCGGGCCGACCGGTCCGCACCGCGCTCCCGCTACTCCGCTATTCCGCGCCGTGCCCGGCTGCGACGGCCTCCACCCGGGCCGCCAGCTCGAAGTCCTTGTGCGTCACTGCGCCACCCGCGTCATGCGTGTTCACGGCGAGGGCCACCGTGTTGTATCCCAGCGTCAGATCCGAGTGATGGTTGAGCTCGTCCTGGATCTGCGCGACATGGACGGTCAGCCCGGCGGCGGCGAAGTGGGAGGGCAGCCGATAGGTCCGGATGATCCGGTCCCCCTTCAGCCGCCAGCCGGGCAGCTCGCGCAGACCGTCCTGGATCTCGGCTGCGGACAGCGGTTCGGTGGGCATACGGCGGCTCCTGCGCGTATCGATGCGGTTGGTCGACGGTGCCCGTGAGATTACGGTCCGGGACCCCGCCTGTCCCGCCTGACACGACGGGCAGGCCCCGGCTCACCCCTCGTCGGACGGCCGCGTCCAGGGCGCGTCGCTCCGGGCCAGCAGGCTCGCCCCCACGCTCACGACCGCCAGGACGGCCACGGCAAGGACCAACGGCAGCACCGGGTGCGCGTTCAGCAGGACCAGGGCTCCGAGGAAGGCTCCCAGCAGCAGGGCGGCGGCTGACAGGACGCGGCGCCCCGCCTGACTGCCGGGCCCCTTGGCGAGCCGGCTGTCGGCCACGGCCCCGGTGAGCGTGCGGGTCACCACCGTCGTGGTGAGGTCGGGTACGGCGAGCGCCCTGACCGAGGCGTTCTGCACACCGAGCCCCAAGCCCAGCAGCGCGATGAGCGTGAAGCGGACACCCCCGGTGTACGGTCCGCCCGAGATCAGCGCGACGGTCATCGCGGCGGCGACGAACGCGGTCTCGATGAGGGCCGCGTGCTGCAACTGCCGTCCCCGGTGCGCCCTGACCCGGTGGACTGCGCGGCCACCCATCAGGGCCCCGGCCACGAACGATGCGAGCGCCACCACCGAGGCGAGCGTCGAGAAGCTCGCCGCGCCCGCGAAGGCGAAGCCCATGAAGACGACGTTGCCCGTCATGTTGGCGACGAAGACATGCCCGAGGAGCAGATAGCTGAACGCGTCGACCAGTCCGGTGAGCACCGTCAGGACCAGCATCAGCGGCGGCAGCGGACCGTGCGGCCCATGCATGTCCGGGACGAGTGTGTCCCGGGCCTCACGCAGCACGGCGGCCATGAGCGGCACACTCCGATCACTCGATGTGATCCGGATTGTGCCGCAGCCCGGTCCTCGTGCTCTCCGTACGCGCCGGGTGGGACGGCAGCTGTCCCACCCGGCGCGATGAGGCCGGGGTCCTGCCTCGTCCGGCCTGATCAGGCCGGATCCAGCCTGATCCGGCCTCATCCGAACGGCGGTCCTACACGCGCGCCCCGTTGTCTGCCGGGTCCCTGCGTGTCCGTGCGGCTGCCTTCCCGCGCCCCGGGGCCCGCTTACGGGCCGGCGGCGGGGCCTTGCTGCTGCGCTCCAGGAGGAGCGCCCCCGGTACGGCGGTCATCACCGAGGAGTACGTCCCCACGCAGATGCCGATGAGGAGGGCGAGCGCGAAGTCCCCCAGCGAGTCCCCGCCCAGCAACGCGAGGGCGACCAGGATGAACAGGGCGCCCATCCCCGTGTTGATGGTGCGCGGGACGGTCTGGAGGACGGCGCGGTTGGCCACGTCGCCGACCGGGGCGCGCCGGTTCTTGGCCCACAGCTCCCGTACCCGGTCGAACACCACCACGGAGTCGTTGACGGAGTAGCCGATGACGGTGAGCAGGGCTGCCAGGAAGATCCCGTCGACGGGGCGTCCGAGCCAGGCGAAGGCGCCCACCAGGACGATGACGTCGTGGATCAGGGCCCCGACCGAGGCCACCGCGAACGTCCAGCGGAACCTGGCCGCGAGATAGGCGAGTTGCACCAGCACCGCCACGCCCAGGGCGATCAGGGCGTTGCGCCGCAGCTCGTCGCCGAGACTCGGCCCGATCAGCTCGTCGCGCACCTTGGTGGCCTCGCCGCCCTCCTCGGCCAGCGCGGCCCGCAGGGCGTGCTCCCCGTCGTTGTCCAGGTCGCCGGTGCGCACCGAGAGGTCGTTCTCGCCCGCCGTGGTGACCTCGGCGTCGGTGAAGCCCGCGGCGGCGATGGCGTCCCGGGCGGCCTCGACGTCGACGGGGCGGCTGGTGGAGTACTCCACCAGCCGCCCGCCGGTGAAATCGACCCCCAGGTCGATACCGCGCACGAGGATGCCGGTCACGGCGACGAGTACGAGGGCGGTGGACACCATCAGCCAACGGCGCGGCGACCGGAACAGCTGGGGGTCGCGTGCGTTCAGCCAGGTACGGACGCGGCCCGGCCTGGCGATGCCGTTGACGCCCCGGTAGTCGCTGACGAACCGGGACCCCGAGGCGATCTCGGTGAGCGCCCGGGCGATGACGAGCGCGGAGAACATCGAGACCAGGACACCGATGGCAAGGGTGACTCCGAAGCCCTTGACCGGCCCGGACCCGAGGAAGAAGAGCAGGCCGGCGGCGATGAGTGTGGTGACGTTGGAGTCGGCGACGGCGCTCCAGGCGCCACGGAATCCGGCGCTCATCGCGGTGCGCAGCGAACCCTTCCCCCGGTCCACGTACTCCTCGCGGGCCCGCTCGAAGACAAGGACGTTCGCATCGACCGCCATCCCGATGGCGAGGACGAAGCCGGCGAGACCCGGCAGGGTCAGGGTGACACCCAGGCCGACGAGCGCGGCGTACGAGATCACTCCGTAGGCGGCGAGAGCGAGTGCGGCGAGCGCTCCGAAGAGCCGGTACATGAAGGTGATGAAGAGAGCCGTGGCCGCGGCGCCGATCAGCGCGGCCTGGGCACTGGCGTCGATCGCGGCTGCCCCGAGCGTCGGGCCGACGGTCCGCTGCTCCACGATCTCGACGGGTACGGGGAGTGCGCCGCCCTTGATGAGCAGGGCGAGGTCGCGTGCCTCGTCGGCGCTGAACGAGCCGGTGATCTGGGTGGACGCCGAGGGCAGGCCGACCTCGCAGCCGACCGAGGGCGAGACCTGCGGCGAGGAGATGACCTTGCCGTCGAGGACGATCGCGACGCGGCGCCGTTCGTCACCGGCCGGGTTGCACGCGGCTTCGCCGGTCAGCTCCGTCCACTTCTTGCCCGCGTCCTTCTGGAAGTCCAGCGAGACGCTCCAGCCCGTGCCCTGCTGGGGGTCGAAGTTCGCGGCGGCGTCCTTGACGCCCGCGCCGGAGAGCCGCGAGGGGCCGAGGTCGAGGAGGCCGCCCTGTTCGTCGGGGAGCGTCGGCCCTTCCTCGGCCGAGCCGGCCTCCCCGTCCTTCTGTTCCTCGGTTCCTGGACCCTGGACGGCGTGGAAGCTCAGCTGGGCGGTCCTGCCGATGACTTCCTCCGCCTGGCGCGGGTCCTGCACGTCGGGCAGTTCGACGATGATCCGGTCCTCCCCCGAGCGGGTCAGGACGGGTTCGGCGACGCCGAGGGAGTCGATGCGCTGCCGCAGCACCTCCAGAGTGCGGTCGGTACTCTCCCGGTCCGCCTTCGCGGTGTCGGAGTCCTTGGCCTGGAGCACCATCCGGGTGCCGCCCTGGAGGTCGAGGCCGAGTCTGGGTGACATGGTCAGCGTGATGAACACGGAGACGAGCAGAACGGCGGCAGCCAGAACCGCTCGCACCGTGGTGGCGCGAGTCATGGGATCCCCTTGAGTGGGCGTCGTCCGCCCTGGCCTCAGTGGGAAGGGCGGGGCGACGGTTCGGGTGAACGGGGCCGATGAGGGGCCGTCCGGGCGGCCTTCACCTCTGGCGGACCGCGCACTCCCGGCAGGGCCGCCCACACGCGTACGACGACGAGGGACCCGGCGTCCGCAGCCCCCGGGGCGATGCCCCGGGGTGACGGAAGGCCCTGCGGGCGTGGCGGCAGGGCACCGTGGCCGGGCGGGGGAACATGAGGCGGGGCGTGCGGGCGGTCCGCGCCCGCACGAGGCCCTGGCAGGGGGACGGCCTCCGCCCACCAGGCCAGAACCTGCCGGGCGTTCGCGGTCGGCCCTGAGAGCTGAGAGGGCGAGTCGGCCGAGTAGGCAGGTACGGCGGAACCGGCGGCGCGGGCAGCGGTTGCGGCCGGGGCTCCGGCCAGGGCTGGGGAACCGGTGGCGAACGCGGATGCGGCCGAACCGGCGGCGTACGCGGATGCGGCGGAACCGGCACCGGGCATGGCGCCGGGGCGCGGCACCGGAAGTGCCGCCCCGGCCGCCGCCGGTGCGCCGCCGAGCAGAGTCAGGACCGTGAGCAGCAGCGCGGCAAGGAGGTGCCGCGCGTGGTGCGTCGGTGTGCGGGGCGTCGGCGTAGGACGCGGGTGCGTCGGTGTGCCGCCCGGTGGTGTGCCGCGTGGCCCTGTGCGGTGCGGTCGTGTGCGGTGCGGTGCCCTCGGGGGCGCGTTCCCCCGGGGAGCCCCCGGGAGGGGGCTCACCTCAGCCGGACCGGGCGGAGGGAGACCGCGCCTTCACCGGAGCGGTCCAGGACGGAGTCCAGGATCAGCGCGGCGCCCCGTACGACCGCGGTCGCGGGGTCGGCGACGATGCGCACCGGCACGCCGAGGCAGCCCTCGATCAGGTCGGTGACATCGCGGCGAAGCGCTCCGCCGCCGGTGAGCACGGGGCCACGGCGCAACGCTCCGCGCACCGCACCGTGCTGGTCCTCACGCCACATGGACGTGATCATATCCAGGACGCTGCGGACGAGTTCGGCGGGCAGCGACCTGGGGTCGAGATCGCTGAGTCCCGCGTCGGCCTGGCGGGCGTCGACGACCTTCCCGTCCACGAGCAGGGCGACCTCGGTGAGTTCGGCGCCCATGTCGACGACCAGCACCGGCCCGCCGCCCAGCGGTCCCGCACACGCGGCGACCGCGCTGGCGCTGTTGACGACCACGGCGCCGGAGGCGCCGAGAGCCGCGAGGAGCTCCCCCGCCAGCGTGCGGTGTTCGCGTCCTGCCAGGACCGGGTGGCTGAGCACGATCACGCTGTCCTGCCGGTGGTCGCCCAGCGCGGTGTCGGCGAGGCGGCCCAGCAGTCCCGCGCAGGAGGCCGCGTCGACGATACGCCCCCGCCGGACCGGCCGGCCGGCGTGTTCCTCCCAGCCCGCGGTGCCCCCTGGGAGGAGGCCCCGTCCCGGGACCCAGGCACGGGTCCCGGAGCTGCCCAGGTCGATGGCGAGTCCCCTGACGGGCGGCCGGCCACGGCGCCGGCCGTCACACGAAGCACGCATCGGGCCCTCACCCTCGGGTCTGCCGCCACAGCCGCCACTGGTTATCGACCGCTGATAGCGAGGCATGATCGAGCCCTCACTATGCAATACAAAGGATCGAAAAGCCACTCCCTTGGCAATTCCAAGGCATGCACCCGCACATGCCTTTTACGCGTCCACGGACAGGAAACTCTCGACGAGCTCGGCGAACTCCTCCGGCACGGCAATCCGGACCCCCAGGTCCTCGGCCTTGGTCCGCTTGGATCCGGCCTTCTCCCCGGCGACGAGCAGACTCGTGCGCTTGGAGACACTGGAGGAGGACTTCCCGCCGGCCCGCTCGATCAGCTCGTTCATCTGATTGCGCGAGAGGCTCTCCAGGGCTCCGGTCATGGCGCCGGTGACCACCACGGTCATTCCGGCCAGCGGCAGACCATCCCCCGGTCGGCCCCCCTCGCCGCCCTCCTGCTCCGCCCCGTCCTCCTGCCCGACCCCGCCCTCCGGCTCGGCTCCCGGCTCCGGCGGCGGAGTCGCTCCCGGCTCCGTCATGTTGACGCCTGCGGCCACCAGCTTGCCGATCAGCGGCGCCAGTTCCGCCAGCTCGGTGACGACGGCCGCCGCCTTCTCCTTGCCTATTCCGTCGACCTTCTGCAACTCCTCCGCGTCGGCGGCGACGATCCGGTCCATCGAGGCGAAGTAGCGGGCGATCCTCCGGGACATGGAGCGACCGGTGCCGCGCACACCGAGGGCGCAGAAGACCCGGGACAGCGGCCGGGTCCTGGCCACCTCGACGGCCGCCAGCAGATTGTCGGTGGAGGTCTCCCCCATCCGCTCCAGGGCGAGCAGCCGGTCCCGCTCCAGGGTGAAGAGATCGGCGAAGTCCTGGACGAGACCCGCCTCGACGAGCTGCACGACCCGGGTGGCACCGAGCCCCTCGATGTCCAGCTGATCACGGCCGGCCGCATAGGAGATGGAGGCGACCAGCCGGCAGTCGCGGCCACGGGTGCAGCGCCAGCGCTGCTCGCTCATGTCGATCTCCGACCCGCACTGCGGGCAGACCTCGGGGAATTCGACCGGCCGCTCCTCCCCCGTCCGCAGATGCGCGACCGGGGCCTCGATCCGGGGGATGATGTCACCCGCCTTGTAGACCATCACATGGTCGCCCAGGCGCAGATCGCGGCGGGTGATGTCGGCCGGATTGTGCAGGGTGGCGTAGCCGACGGTGGAGCCGTCGATCTCGACGGGCTCCAGCACGGCGCGCGGCGCGATGATGCCGGTCCTGCCGACGTTCCACTCGACGCCGATGAGCCGGGTGATCTTCTCCACGGCCGGGAGCTTGTAGGCGATGGCCCAGCGTGGCGCCCGGGTCCCCGATCCCGCGTCGCGCTGGTCGGCCGCCAGGTCGGCCTTGATCACGATGCCGTCGATGCCGAACGGCAGTGAGGCGCGCAGCCCCGCGATGTCCTCGACCCCGGCCTGCACCTCCTCGACCGTGGTGACGCTGCGCGGCGCGACAGCTGTGTCAGCGGCGGTGTGCACGCCGAGGCCCGCGACGTACTCCAGGACCTCGCTGTGCGGGAGCCCCGAGAGGGCCGCAGGCTCGCCGGGTCCGGGCAGCGCGAGTGCCCCGTACGCGAAGAAGGTCATCTCCACGCGATACGGACGGTCCTTGGCCCGGAGGGTGCCCGCCGCGCCGTTCCTCGGATTGACGAAGGGGGCCGCGCCGTGCTCCGTGCGCACCGCGTTGGCCTGCTCGAACTGCCCGTCCGTCATGAGGATCTCGCCGCGCACCTCCAGGGTGACGGGAGAGGAGAGCCGCCCGGGCAGGCCGAGCACCGTCCCGATCGCGTGCGAGACGTCCTCGCCCGCCGTCCCGTCTCCCCGGGTGATCAGCTGATCCAGACGGCCCTGCCGGTACCGCGCGGCAACCGCGAGACCGTCGAGCTTGGGCTCCACGCTCCAGGCCGCGACCGGCCTGCCTATCCGCCGCTCCACGGATGCCGTCCAGCTGACGAACTGCTCCGCGGAGAACACATTGTCCAGCGACAGCATCGGGACGGTGTGCGGCACATCCCCCGAGGCCGCACCGCCCGCGACCTTCCCCGTCGGTGAGGCGTCCAGCACCTCCTGCGGGTGCTCCGCCTCGTAGGCCGCGATCCCGCGCACGAGGCGGTCGTACGCGTCGTCGTCGAGCGCGCTCTCACCCGCGGTGTAATACGCGGCGGCAGCACGTCCGGCCTCTTCCACCGCAGCCGCGTAGGCGGCGCTGTCGGCGAGCACACCAGCTGAGTTCGTCGTCATGGGCACCATCCTGCCGTGCACCACTGACAACGCCCCGTGACGACGACCTGAGCCTCCCGATGAGAGAGCGCTCTCCCATGATCCGGACCCCTAAATTCGTTCAAATAGCAGGTAGTTGAGGGCCCTGCGCAGAGTCTTGACATGCTTACTTCACACTTCTACTTTCATCGAGAGAGCGCTCTCTCCCCTCTCCGGACGACCGGTCAGGGGACCCCCCACTTCCCCGGAACAGGAGTGCCGTGCTCTTCAACAGACGTACGACCGAACACCGCGGACGCAGATCCCTGCCACCGTGGCGCTACCGGATCGCAGGGCTGGCGGCCGCCGCGCTCGCCCTGTCCTTCATCCAGGCCAATGTGGGCAACGCGGCGGGTGACCAGGGCGCGCGGCCCGAGGCGAAGGCGGCGGCCGACGTGGTCAAGGTCGCCGAATTCGTCGCCGAGTGCCCCTACACACACAGCGCCCCCGACGACCCGATCGTGTTCCCCGATCTGCCGGGCGCCTCGCACATGCACAGCTTCTTCGGGAACGACTCCACCAACGCCCATTCCGACCTGACCTCGTTGGAGGGGGGCCGCACCACCTGCTCGCCCGACATCGACCTGTCGTCGTACTGGACTCCCACGCTGTACGACGGCGACAAGGTGGTGGAGCCCACAGGAACCACCTTCTACTACCTCGGCGAGGGCGTACGGGACGACGTCATCCGTGACATCCAGCCACTGCCCCGCGGACTGCGGATCGTCGCGGGCAACGCCGTGGCCACCGGGCCCGACGACAACACCATCTCGCGCTGGTCCTGCCTGCACGCCGGTGAGGTCAACCCGTCCCACGACTTCGTCAACTGCCCCGAGGGATCGATGCTGGAGAGCTACCTCGACTTCCCGCAGTGCTGGAACGGCACCGATCTCGACTCGGCCGACCACAAGAGCCACATGGCCTACCCGGTGGACGGCGGCTGCCCGTCGACCCATCCGGTCGCGGTGCCGAAGCTGCGTCAGGTCATGCGCTATCCGGTGAACGGTGACTCGTCGAACTTCCGGCTGGCTTCGGGGGCCGGATACACGATGCACGGTGACTTCTTCAACGTATGGCCCGAGGAAGAGATGGCGCAGCGGGTGCGCGACTGCATCAACGCCATCGTCAAGTGCGGTGCCGACGGCACCCCCTGAGAGATCCGGTCGGTTCATGTCCACCGGTGCCTGTCCGAGCCCCTGAGGCCCGGGCAGGCGCCCTCGTGCAAGGGATCACCCGCCGATGCCGGCTCGTCGCACAGCAGCACTGCTTCTCCTGCTCACCGTCCTCACCTCATGCGCCCCGGACGGAGAACGCCCCACGGACTCCCGGCCCGTACCTTCGCGTACGACGGCCGGGTCTTCCCCCTCCGTGGACCCCGCTTCCCCCTCCGGGGACCCTGCTTCCCCCTCCGGGGACCCGACGGACTCCGCCTGGGTGCAGTTGATGATCCCGATGGACGAGGGAGCCGTGACCCTGCTGGACCTGGCCGGCAAGAAGGCCTCCGATCCCCGGCTCCCGCCCTGGGCTGCCCGTCTGCGGACCGCCCAGGCAGCCGAACTGGCGGAACTGCGGGGGCTGCGGGACCGGATGGGACTGCCGGAGACCGATGTGCACAAGGGGCACGACATGCCCGGCATGGTGACGGCCCAGGACCTCCAGGACGCCCGTACGGCCGAGGGGGCGGCCTTCGACCGCCTGCTGGTGACGCAGATCCACGACCATCTGCGCCAGTCGCAGCAGGTCTCCCGCTCCGAGACGACGGCGGGCACGCGCCCGGAGGCCACAGCTCGTGCACAGACACTCGCCACCGCCCGTGGGAGGCAACTGGCCACCCTGACGGCCCTGTGCGCGGCCCAGGCCGCTGACGTGCCCGAACCCTTCGCCTGCCCGGGGGATCACCCGGTATAAAGAGGGGCATGACTGCCGACGTGTCGCCCCCCGTACGCCCAGCCACCTTGGAGGACGTGGCCGCGGTGGCGGGCGTCTCGCGGGCGACGGTGTCCCGTGTGATCAACGGTGCGACCACCGTGGATCCCGCGCTGCGGCGCGTCGTGGAGGAGGCGGTGGTCACCACGGGCTACGTCCCCAACCGCGCGGCGCGCTCGCTGGTGACGCGGCGGACCGATTCGGTCGCCCTGGTGGTGTCCGAGCGTGAACGGCGCCCGGTGTCCGAGCCGTTCATCGGCCGGATGTTCTCCGACCCGCACTTCGGGCGCGTCGTCGCCGGACTGATGGACGTCCTGCGCCCCGCCGGGATCCAGATGGTGCTGATGCTCGTCGACGACCAGGCCTCCCGCGACCAGCTGCTGTCGTATCTGCGCCAGGGGCACGTCGACGGGGTGGTGCTGATCTCCTCGCACGCCGACGACCCGCTGCCCGGGCTGATCCACGACACCCGGCTGCCCGCCGTGGTGTCAGGCCGGCCCCGACGGCCCTCGCCGCTCACCTATGTCGAGGCGGACCAGCGGGCCGGCGCTCAGATGGCGGCCGACCACCTCGCGGGCCTCGGACGGCGGTGCATCGGTACGGTCGCGGGCCCCCAGGACATGCCGGCGGGCCAGGTGCGTCTGACCGGTTTCCTGGACGCGCTGGAACAGCACGGCGTCAGGGACGTGGTGACCGCAGAGGCGGACTTCACCCAGTCCGGCGGTGCCTCGGCGATGCGGCAGCTGCTGCGGGAACGGCCGGATCTGGACGCCGTGTTCTTCGCATCCGACCTGATGGCGCTGGGCGCCCTGCCGGTGCTGCTGCGGGCGGGCAAGGACGTGCCGGGGGACGTGGCGGTGGTGGGTTTCGACGACAGCCACGCGGCGGTGGCCTGCGATCCGCCGCTGACGACCGTACGCCAGCCGGTGGAGGAGATGGCCTCCGAGATGGCCAGGCTCGTCCTGAAGCAGATCAGCACACCGGGCGCAGGCCCCGCACCTTCGGTGGTCTTCCATCCGACGCTGATACGACGCGAGTCCGCCTGACGCCGGAGGCTTCAGCCGCGCGGGCCGGACACCGCGTCGCCGGAGTCCTGGGCGTCGGCGCGGCGGACGGGGGCCTCTGTGTCGGCGCGGCGAACAGGGACCTCGGCGTCGGCCCGGCGAGCGGGAGCCTCGGCCCGGCCGACGGGGACACCGGTATCGGCCGGTCCGCCGGGGAAGGGTACGTCCGCCCGCATCGCCCCGGTGAAGCCCTCCTGCCGCAGCGGCACCTGCGGCCCGGACAGCTCCCGCAGCCAGCGGGCCAGCACCCCGTGCACGGCCTCCGCACCCACAAGACCCGGCGGTCGGATGCCGGCCGGCGCCTCGCGCGGGGTCTCCGCCGCCAGAGCGTCCAGGGGGTCCGTGAGCGTACGGGGCCACAGCAGGAACGGCCGCGACTGTTCGCCGCCGAGGCCACCGTGCGATCCGATCTGCTCCTCGAAGGCGTGTACGCCGCCGGTCCCGGGGTCGTACATCGAATTGACCATGACGTCCGCGACGTGCGGGAAGCCGTCGGTCCGTCGCACGGCGTCCGCCGCGCCGGGCCCGAAGACCGCCAGCGGTCCTTCCCCGTCCGTCAGCTCCGCCACCGGGATCTCCGCGCCGCCCCGATCGAGTACCACCGACCCGTGCCGCCGGCTCCGCACGAGCAGGAAGCCGATCCCCGGGTGGGCGGCGAGCGTACCGAGCAGCGCGGGGTAACGGTGGTCGATCTGTTCGCGCGTCGCCCGTCCCTCGATGTCGGGGAAGGACAGCAGGCCGAGGTTCCCGGAGGCGAGCACCACCGGATCGGACGGCTCGGCCTCCGGGTGCTCGGCCTCCTGCTCCCCGGCGACGGGCCGGTGCAGTGCGATGCGCACGGCGTCGCGGGCCTCCGACGCGCTGCGGGTGCGCTGCGCACGACGGGGCACGGGCAGCCCGCAGCCGGCCCGTACGAGGTCCTTGAGGGTGAGGCCGTACTGCCCGGCGAAGGTCTCCCCCGGGCTCTGGCCGTGGTCGGACAGCAGGACGATCCGGTAGTCGCGGGGTGTGTGGTCGGCGATCTTCAGGATGAGGCCGAGCGAGCGGTCGAGCCGTGTCAGGACCTTCTCCGCGTCCCTGCTGTGCGGCCCCGAGTGGTGGGCGACCTCGTCGTAGGCGACGAGGTCGGCGTAGACCGCGGTGCGTCCCGCGAACATGTCGCCGATCACCGCGGCGACCACCACATCGCGTTCGACGACGGTCGCGAAGGCCCTGATGAAGGGGTAGAGCCCACCGCGCTTGACCCGGGGCGACTCCTTGCGCACCCGTGCCCGGACGGACTGGCAGATCTCGCGGCCGACCTCGGCGACGAAGGAGAGGGCGGTGCGGACCGCGTTGGCCGGGTCGGAGAAGTAGGCGAAGTAGCCGGCGCGTGAGCGGCGTCCCTTGCCGCGCCTCGCGGCCATCGACAGGACCAGGGCGAGCTGGTCGGCGCCGCCGCTGAAGAGGTTGCCGCGGCTCGCTCCGTCGACGGTGAGCAGGCCGCCGTCATGGGTGCGGGCGATGGCCCTGCGTTGCAGTTCGAGGGCGCTCGCCGGTCTGCTGGAGACCATGACGGTGCCGGTCTCCTTCTCGAACCAGCGGAAGGCCGGCACGTCGAAGTTGCTGCCGTGCAGGATGCCGAGCTGGCTGGCGCCGGTCTGGCTCGACCAGTCCGTGGTCCACGGGGTGAGCCGGTGGCCGGCGCCGTCGGCGAGCAGGCCGGCGACGGTCGGCATGAGGCCGTCGGCCGCCGCCTGTTCCAGTACGTCGTGGCCCACACCGTCGAGCTGGACGAACACGATTCCGGGCGGTCCGCCACGGCCGCCGTCCGCGCTCCGCGGCGTGCCGCTGCGCCTGCGGCGACGGTCGGCGAGGCGGGAGAGTCTTCGCCGGTAGGCGTCGTCGTCACGGACGGCGAGGGCGGTGGAGGCCGCGGAGGCGACGGCCGACATGACGGCCGCGACGACGACGGCGGTCTCCGGGTTGGCGTCCCCGCGTCCGTCGGGGATGAGCCGCAGGGCGATCAGCAGCAGTGAGCCGTTGAGGAAGAAGACGAGGGCGCCCAGCACCAGGGCGGGCACGATGAGCAGTGCTCTGACGAGCACGGGCCACACCAGGGCGGACAGCAGACCGAAGGCGCCCGCGCCCCAGGCCGCGGTGAAGGCGGTCCTCGTGATGGTGTCGCCGTCCTCGGCCTGGAGCCTGAAGTCGGGCAGGATCCCCGCCAGCGCCAGCATGGTGAGCGTGGAGACGGCCCATACCGCGATCACGCGTAGGACGGCTCCTCCCGCTCTACGCCACCGCTCGTCATTCACGCCGTTCCACCTCATGTCCGGACCCGCCGTTCGTCATGGGCCCGCGTCAAGCCTGTCACAGCCCTCTCGGCCTCGGATGCCGACCACACCCCTGAGGGCTGTCCCACGGTAGCCATCCGTAACCGCGCACGGCCACGCGCACGGACGTGTGAAGGAGCACTCCGGCGTGGGAGGGGCGCGGACCGCATACCCTCGTACGAGTACGGGCGCGGGTGCGGCTGCGGGTTCGGATACGGGCAGGAGGAGGCAGGTCGGTGGAGGTCACCTGGTGGGGTCATGCCACCTGCACGATCGAGGACTCCGGCGTCCGGGTACTGACCGATCCACTGTTCGCACGGCGCTTCGCGCATCTGCGCCGGCGCCGGGGCGAGGTACCGCCGCCGGAGGCCGCGGTCGCCGACGCCGTCCTCATCTCCCACCTGCACTCCGACCATCTGCATCTCCCCTCCCTGACCCGTCTCGCCCCCGGCAGCCTGCTGATCGTGCCCCGCGGCGCCGTCGGGGCCGTGCCCGGCCTCAGGCTGCTGCGCCGGGTGCGCGGGCTGCGGATCTCCGAGGTCGCCCCCGGGGACGTGGTGCGGGTGGGCGAGGTCCTGGTCCGCGCGGTTCCGGCGCTGCACGACGGGCGCAGGCTGCCGGTCGGCCCGCGCCGGGTGCCCGCTCTCGGATACGTCGTCGAGGGCGAGGCCCGTACGTATTTCGCCGGGGACACCGGGCTCTTCGACGGCATGGCCGGTGCCGTGGGGCCGGTGGACGTGGCGCTGCTGCCGGTCGGCGGCTGGGGGCCCAATCTGGGCGACCACCATCTGGACGCGGCCCGCGCAGCACGGGCGCTGACCCTGCTGGAGCCGAGGTCCGCGGTGCCGGTGCACTACGGCACGTACTGGCCGATCGGGATGGACGGGGTCAAGCCGCACGAGTTCCACGCGCCGGGCGACGAATTCGTGCGGGAGGCGGCGCGGGTGGCACCGGAAGTGACGGTGCACCGGCTCGGGCACGGCGAGCATGTGAGGCCGGAGGCCCGTAGGTGATAGAGGAAGTGCTGGGGCAGCTGCCGACGGAGTCGACGCAGCAGGCCGTCGGCTATCCGTCGTTGTTCCTGCTCGTGGCGCTTGGGTCGTTGGTGCCTGTGGTGCCGACGGGGGCGCTGGTGAGTACGGCGGCCGTGGTGACGTTGCACCAGACGTCACCGTTCGCCCTGCTCTTCGTGTTCGCCGTGGCGTCGGGCGCGGCGTTCCTGGGAGACATATGCCTGTACTGGCTGGGGCAGCGGGGGGTGCGGTCCCGCAACGGTTCGAAGTGGCTGGAGGCCATCACCAGCAGGGCCGCTCCGGAGCGGCTCGCGCAGGCGCAGCAGAAGCTGGACGACCACGGCACCGTGGTGCTGGTCCTGTCCCGGCTGGTGCCGGCCGGGCGGATACCGGTGATGCTGGCCTGTCTGCTCGGCCGGCTGCCGCTGCGGCAGTTCGCCCGGGGCGATGTGCCCGCGTGTCTGGCCTGGGCGGCGACGTACCAGCTGATCGGGATCCTGGGCGGTTCGCTGTTCGACGAGCCGTGGGAGGGCGTGCTCGCCGCGGTGGTGCTGACGCTGCTGATCAGCGGGACGCCGGCGCTGTGGCGGCGGCTGCGGGCCCGTATGGCCGACTGAGGAGCCCGGAAGGCGGGTGCGGCGGCCGGACACGGTCAGGCTTCCAGTACGTGTGAGGCGCCGACCGGCAGATCCCAGAGGTCGGCGCGCGGGTGTCCGGCGCGCTGCCAGGCCGTACGGAGCCGGGTCAGCGGTTCGAGGACGGGTTCGGCGGAGAGCAGGAATGTCGCCCAGTGCATGGGGGCCATCGCGCGGGCCCCGAGGTCCTCGTACGCCTGCACGGCCTCTTCGGGGTCGGTGTGCACGTCCGAGAGCCACCAGCGCGGTTCGTACGCCCCGATCGGCAGCATCGCGAGGTCCAGGCCCGGATAGCGGCGGCCGATCTCCCCGAACCAGTGGCCGTAACCGGTGTCCCCCGCGAAGTAGAGCCGTCGGCCCTGTGTGTCGCCGAGCACCCAGCCGCCCCACAGTGACCGGCAGGTGTCCAGGAGGGTGCGCTTGGACCAGTGGTGGGAGGGCACGAAGTCGAAGCGGACGCCGCCCAGTTCCACCGCCTCCCACCAGTCGAGCTCGGTGACATGGGTGAAGCGGCGGCGCCTGAACCAGCGGCCGAGACCGGCGGGGACGAGGAAGGGGGTGTTCCTCGGGAGCCTGCGGAGGGTGGGGGCGTCCAGGTGGTCGTAGTGGTTGTGGCTGATCAGGACGGCGTCGACGGGCGGCAGCGCCTCCCAGGGGACTCCGACGGGGGTGATCCGCGCGGGGGTGCCCAGGATGCGCCGGGACCAGACGGGGTCGGTGAGGACGGTGAGTCCGCCGATGCTGATGATCCAACTGGCGTGCCCGGCCCAGGTCACGGCCACCGTGTCCCGGCCCGTGACGGGCAGCGGCTGGGGGGCGTACGGCAGCCGGTGCACGCCCCGGAGTCCCTCGGCGTTGGGCCGCATGGCGCGCTCTCTGGCCAGGCGGGTCATGCCCCTGACACCCGGAAGCGGCGCGGTGAGCCGGTCGGCGAAACTGCGGGGCCAGGTCCGCAGCTCGCCGAGGCGGCGCGGAGCTGCGACGGCAGGGCCTGCCGGCGCGTGGCCGGCTCCGGCGGACGGACGCTCGGTCTGTTCCGTCATCGAGAGGCTCCTGTCATCGGAGTTCGTCGTCGGAGTTCGTCATCGGAGTTCATCGAGGGCTGCTGCGAAAATGCTCAGGGCTCGGGCGACATGCGGCAATTTCAAGGGCTCCACCGCAGTGAGGGACTCCGTCTGCTCCTCCGGGGTTGAGCCGAGCAGCGGTCCGGTGCTCAGGCGCACCCGTAGCGCCCCGAGCTCGTCCCCGAACCGGTGCCCGCCGGGGGCGGGGGCGCCGAGACGTCGTGTCAGGTATTCCTCCAGCTCCATGGAGTCCGTGACGCCGCGGGCCGCGAGCCGGGCCCGCAGCGGTCCGAGATCCGCGTAGAGATGGCGGCCCGCCTGGGGCGGCCTGGCCAGCGCGCCGACGGTGAGCACGGCACGGTGGGCGGCGGAGGCGACATGGCCCTGGAGGTGCGCCGCCTGCCGGATCCTGGCCGTGACGGCTTCGGGCTCGCCCAGTGCGTGGGCGGCCGCCCTGGCGACCGGCTCGGCGACGAGGGCGCCCAGCGCGGTGAGGATGTCGAGGACACGGGCGCGGCGCGCGCCGGCGCGCGCGGTGGCGGGGAAGCGTGCGACGGCGACCGGCCAGGCGGACGGGGTGAGGGCGCCGGCCAGGTCGGACAGGACGGTGACATCGTCGGGACACATCTCGGCCGGGCTGAGCAGAACGGTGTCCTGGGGGCGGTGCAGGGTGTCGCGCCAGGTCTCGTCGCTGACGATGTGCAGCCCTTCGGAGACCGCCGCCTCGCAGGCCTCACGGACGAGCTCGGGCGGGGCGAGGGTCGCGGTGGGGTCGTCGGCCACGGAGATCAGGAGCAGCCGGGGCCTGCCGCCCTCGGTGCGGACCCTGCGCACGGTCTCCAGCAGGGCGTACGGGTCGGGGATGCCGCCGCACTCGGCGGGCGTCGGTACGTGGTAGGCGGGCCGGCCCAGCAGTCGCGCCTGCGGCATCCAGGTGGCGGGGCAGGGCCGGGGCATGAGCACATCGCCGCCGTACGCGGCGATCAGTGCGAGCAGGAGGGGCTGCACGCCGGGGGCCGCCGCGATGCCCTCGGGCCCGCCGTGCAGGCCGCGCCGCTCCCAGTAGGCGGCGGCCGCCTCGCGGAGGATCGTTCCGCCACCGGGCGGTTCCGGTCGGGTCCGCGCTGCCGACGCGGCCAGTACGCCGGCCAGCTCGGGCAGCACGGGAAGGCCCGGGTCGGGTGCCGGCGGCCCGTAACGGACCTGGCCGTGGTCCTCCCCGGGAGTGCGGGGCCGCTCCCGCTCGCTCCACTGCATCCCGGGGCCTCCCTCCTGCGTCGCACCCGGGCCCCTTCATACGTTTATACGGAGGTTCCCCGGGCTCCGCCCGCGCACCGCATCCGGAAGGTGCCGGGGACACTCCCCCCGGCACCCGCGCCACACGCCCCCGCCCGCGCCCCGCCCGTTCAGCCGGCGAACGGTGTCCCGGGAAGGCCCTGTCCCGCGTCCGGCAGCACGAGCAGGGAGCCCGACAGCGGATGCGGGGAGTCCAGGCCCGTCCGGGCTGTGGACACGTACAGGTCGCGGAGGCCGGGACCACCGAACGCGCAGGCGGTGGGACGCCGCACCGGCAGGTCCACGACCCGGTCCACCCGGCCGTCGGGGGTGTGGCGCCGGATCGCCGCGCCGTCCCAGAAGGCGACCCACACACAGCCGTCGGCGTCGACCGTCAGCCCGTCGGGCCACCCTGCCCCCTCCTCGACGGCTGCGAAGGGGCGCCGGTTCAGGACCCGCTCGCCCTCCACGTCGAAGACGTCGATCCGCCGCGTGGGGGTGTCGATGTAGTACATGAGCCGGCCGTCCGGGCTCCATCCGGTGCCGTTGCTGACCGTCACCGCGTCCAGGACCGGGCTCACCGTGCCGTCCGGGGCGACCCTGGACAGGGTGCCGCCCCCGGTCGCCTCGTCGTAGCGCATGGTGCCCGCCCAGAGAGCGCCGTCCGGTGCCACCGCCGCGTCGTTGCCCCGGCGTCCGGTCACGGGGTCGTGGACCAGCCAGGAGAAGGCGCCTTCGGCGTCGTACAGCCCCACTCCGTCCCGCAGGACGGTCACGAGGCCGCCGCCTGCCCGGGGCTTCGCCGCACCGACGTGCTGGCCGGTGGCCATGACCGTACGGCGGCCGGTCGACGGGTCGTAGGTGTGGACGCGGGCCGAGAGGATGTCGACCCAGATGAGCCGCCCCGTAGCCGGGTCCCAGGTGGGGCCCTCACCCAGCTCGGCCCGCTCACGCACCGCCACTTCGGGAGTGCGCCTCATATCTGGGGCCTGTGGTGTCCGAGACGGCCGGACAGCGCATCGGCGCCGCCCGCCGCGAGCTGCGCGAGTTCCGCCTCGCGCTCCTCGCTCCAGCGGATCATCGGCGCCGAGATGGAGAGCGCGGCGACGACTCGTCCCGACCGGTCCCTGACAGGCGCGGCGACACAGCTCACATCCGGGTTCGACTCGCGGTGCTCCACCGCGATGCCCCGCTTGCGGACGACGGCGAGCGCCTCGCGCAGCTCCGTGGCGTCGGTGAGGCTGTTGTCGGTCATGGCAACGAGCTCGCGTCCGTCGAGCCTGGCGTCGAGCTCCGCCTCCGGGAGCGCGGCCAGCAGCAGCTTGCCCACGGAGGTGCAGTGGGCGGGCAGCTTGCGGCCGGCGGCGGAGACCATGCGGACGGCATGGGTGGAGTCCACCTTGGCGATGTAGATGACCTCGGCGCCCTCCAGGATCGCCACATGGACCGTCTCACCGCAGTTCTCGGCCACCTCGCGGGCGACCTGCTGGCCCTCGGCCGCGAGGTCCAGCTGCTCGGCGTAGCGGCTGCCGAGCTGGTAGGTGCGTACGCCGAGCCGGTAGCGGCCGGGCTGTTCCGGGACCGTGACCAGGTAGGACCGTGCGGCGAGCGTGGTGAGCAGTTCGTGCACCGTGGTCCGCGGCAGTTGGAGCTTGCGGGTGATCTCGGGGGCGGAGAGGGTCCCCTCGCCCTGGAGGAAGAGTTCGAGAACATCCAGCGCCCTGGTCACCGCAGGGACGAGTCGTCCCATGATCGTCCGCCAATCCCGTTCGACACTCCGGTCAATGACCGGAATCACGAACGCAGGCTAGCGGCCCGGAACTTGTCGGGGCAACGCCTTCGGCTTGACGGAGTGGGCAGGAGCAGGCGAATTCCCCGCATACCACCCGATTCATCAAGGGCCGCCGGGGTTGGACGGGTCTCACCGTGCGCGCCTCCTGGTTCACGGCCCGGTCGCAGGGTATTCGCTGTCCCATGTCGACAACGAGCAGTACTCCCTCTCCCGGCCGCTGGCGGGCCTGGCTCCACCAGCGCGACCTTGCCGCGTTCCAGCGCGTGGCCGAAAGACACTGGCCCGGCGCCGAGCCCGTACTGCCACGGCTGAGCCGCAGCGCCAACCACGGACTGCTGTGGTTCGGGGCCGCGGCGGGCATGGCGGCGCTGGGCTCCAGCGCCCGCTCCCGCAGAGCGGCGCTGCGCGGGATCGCCTCGCTGGCGGTCGCCTCGGCCGCGATCAACACCGTGGGCAAGGGCGCGGTGCGCAGGGAGCGCCCGATAGTGGATCTGGTGCCGGTCATACGGAGGCTGAAGCGGCAGCCCTTCACCACCTCCTTCCCCTCCGGACACGCGGCGTCCGCGGCGGCCTTCGCGACCGGCGTCGCCCTGGAGTCCAAGGGCTGGGGTGCGGTCGTCGCCCCGGTGGCGCTGGCGGTGGCCGCGTCCCGTGTCTACACCGGGGTCCACTATCCGAGCGATGTGGCGGCCGGTGCGGTGCTCGGCGTCGGGGCGGCGTTCGCGCTGCGCGGCGTCGTACCCACCCGTGGGCAGCTGCCCGCCCCTGGACGGCCGCCGGCCGATGCTCCCGCACTGCCCGCGGGCAAGGATCTGGTGGTGGTCGTCAACCGGGAGTCCGGCTCGGCGACCGCGACCGCGGGCGTGATCCGCGAGGCCCTGCCGCTCGCCGAGACCGTGGAGTGCGCGCCCGCCGATCTTCAGGGATGCCTGGAGAAGGCGGCACAGCAGGGCAAGGCACTGGGCGTCTGCGGGGGCGACGGCACGGTCAACATGGCGGCGGCCGTCGCAGCGGTCCACAGCCTGCCGCTCGCCGTGTTCCCCGGCGGCACCCTCAACCACTTCGCGTACGACCTCGGCATCGAGACCGTGCAGGACACGGCTGCGGCTCTCACCGCCGGCGACGCGGTCCGGGTCGACCTGGGGCGCTTCCGTCCTGGGCCGCAGGGGCCGGACGGGGCCCACGGCTACTTCCTCAACGCCTTCAGCCTGGGCGTGTATCCGGAGCTCGTACAGACCAGGGAACGCTGGGCGCCCCGGATCGGCGGCTGGCCCGCCGGGGTGCTCGCGGCCTTCGAGGCGCTGCGCGGATCCCGCCCCCTGACGGCCGAACTCCAGGGGAAGCGGCGGCCGTTGTGGCTGCTCTTCGTGGGCAACGGACTGTTCCAGCGGGTGGGCCCGACTCCGGGCCGCCGCCACAATCTCGCGGACGGACTGCTGGACGTACGTGTGGTGCACGGTGGCCGCACGCCGGGGCTCCGGCTGCTCGCCGCCGCGGTCGCCGGACCGCTGAGCCGGTCACCCGTCCATGCGGCGGTACGCCGCCGCAGGGTGCGGATCGCCGGGCTCACCCCGGGGACGCCGTACGCCTTCGACGGCGAAGTGGCCCACTCGGGGACGGAGTTGACGATCGACAAGCTGCCCGAAGCGCTGACGGCGTACTGCCCGATGCCGGTATGAGGTAAGACCGCATGGTGAGACACCTATCTCAGGATCCGACATTGCGGCGTACCGTCGTTCCATCGCCTGCGACTGAGGTCCGAGAGAGGACGTACGGCCATGCCGAAGGAATCCGCTGTCTACACCCACGGCCACCACGAGTCGGTGCTGCGCTCGCACCAGTGGCGGACGGCCGCCAATTCCGCGGCCTATCTGATCAGTGAACTCCGCCCCGGCCAGGCGGTCCTGGACGTGGGCTGCGGGCCGGGCACCATCACCGCGGACCTCGCCGCGCTGGTGGCGCCCGGCCGGGTGACCGCGGTCGACTCGAGCAGCGGCATCCTGGAGCGTGCGGCCCGAAACGCCGCCGAACGCGGCGTGGACAACGTGGAGTTCGCCACCGCGGATGTCCACTCCCTGGACTTCCCCGACGACTCCTTCGACGTGGTCCACGCCCATCAGGTGCTCCAGCACGTCAGCGATCCGGTGCAGGCCCTGCGCGAGATGCGGCGGGTCTGCCGGCCGGGCGGCATCGTCGCGGCCCGTGACAGCGACTACGGGGCGATGGCCTGGTATCCGGAGGTGCCCGGGCTGCCGGAGTGGCTGGAGCTGTACCACCGGGTGGCCCGAGCGAACGGCGGCGAACCCGACGCCGGGCGCAGGCTGCTGTCCTGGGCGCGGCAGGCGGGCTTCAGCGACATCACCCCGACCGCGGCGGCCTGGTGCTTCGCCACCCCGGAGAACCGCGCCTGGTGGAGCGGCCTGTGGGCGGAGCGTACGACCGCCTCGGTGTACGCGGAGCTGGCGGTGGACGGCGGGCACGCGAGCGCGGGGCAGCTGACGGCGGTCGCGGACGCCTGGCGGGCGTGGGGCGAGGAGCCCGACGCATGGTTCATGGTCCCGCACGGCGAGGTGCTCTGCCGGGCGTGATCCGGCAGTTTGACGACAGACCCCGGGGCGGGGGAACCGATCACATCCGGCGGAGTCGGCAACTACCCTCGTGGGCATGGAGATCCTGGGAACCACGCTGCGTATCTGTGTCGACGACCTGGAGGCCGCGGTGGCCTTCTACGAGGGCCTGACCGGCACTCCGGCGCAGCGCTTCGAGCGCGGCGGGGTCTCGGTCGCGGCGATCGGCTGCTTTCTGCTGATGAGCGGTCCCGAGTCGCAGCTCGAGGTGTTGCGCAAGGTGTCGGCGACCATAGCGGTCAAGGACGTCGACGAGGCATACACGGCGCTGACACGGGTGGGCGCGAGGGTCATCGCGGGCCCGGTGCCCTCCCCGGCCGGCCGCAATCTGATCGCGCTCCACCCGGACGGCTCGGTCTTCGAATATGTGGACCGGAACGTGTCCTCCTGATCCGGGCACCCCTCAGGCGAAGGCGCCGACGACCAGGTCGGTGAGCAGTGCGCCGGCCGTGCCGTCGGGGTCGAGGTCCGGGTCGTAGATCGTCACGTTGAGCCCCACGCAGCCGCGTGAGCCGATGAGCAGGCGCAGCAGCGTGGCGAGTTCGTCGGGGAAGAGTCCGCCGTCGTCGGGGCTGTCGACGGCGGGCATCACGCTCGGGTCGAGCACGTCGGCGTCGAGGTGGACCCAGAAGCCGTCGAGCACGGGGACCTCCAGGGACTGCACCACGGCGCGGGCGACGTCGTCCGGCCCACGGTCCCTGATCTCCCCCACCGTCGCGTGGGAGATCTTCAGCGCGGTCATCTCGGCGCGGTCCGTGTCGTCGTCCCGCATGCCGAAGAGCCGGATGTCCTCGTCCCTGAGATACGGTCCGAGCCCTTCCAGGTCGGTGAGACCGGACTGTCCGCGCCCGGTGGAGAGCGCCAGTTCCTCGCCGCCGGCGGCGCCGATCCGGTCGCTGTTGCCGGGGTGGCGGAAGTCCGCCGATCCGTCGAGCGCGGCGAGACCGTACCGGCCGATGCGGCGCAGGGCGAGGGTGGCTCCGAGCTGGATGGAGCAGTCGCCGCCGAGGACTACAGGGAATTCGCCCGCCCTGACGTGCCCCTCGATACGGTCGGCGAGCGTGCGGGTGTAGCGGGCGATGGCGTCGGCGTTGAAGACCCCGTCGCCCTCCTGCCAGTCGCCGAGGTCGTAGCGCGGCGGGACCACGACGCCGCCCTCGAACGCCCCGAGCCGCTGGACGATGCGGTGCTCGCGCAGTGCGCCGGCCAGCTTGTAGCAGCCGGGTACGGTGCCGGGCGCGGGAGGGCGCAGCCCGAGGTTCGAAGGGGCGTCGAGGACCACTCGTGTGCGCATACGGCCCATCCTGGCCGCCCGGGCGGGCCCGCGTCCACGCCCTTTGAGTACACGCTCGGGCCAGGCCCTGCCGGTGGATGCGGCATGCTGTCGCCCGCATGGGTACGTAACGGGCGACAGCGGTTCAGTACAGTCCCTCGATCGCGGTGCTGGCCGTCTCCAGCGGACGCACGTTGGCAACGCCGTCGGTGGGGAAGCCGTCGCCGGTGTCGTACCGCACCGCCTCGTCCCGCTCCAGCACGTTGGGCAGGAACAGGTCGTCGTGGAGCACGGTCAGCCGGACGCGTCCCACCGAGTCGTAAGGCACGGTGGTCATCGGGTCCGTCTTGTCGACGACCGCCATCGTCACCTGCGGGAAGTTGGGCAGGTACGGCATGAGTTCGCCGTCCTGCTCCACCGGCAGTCCGGCCGCGTTGCCGAAGGTGTTGCCGTAGCTCAGGCCGCAGATGCCGCCGTCCAGCGCCTTGACGATCTGCCGGTGGACCGAGGGCACCAGGTGGGTGCCGCTCAGCCGGACGCCGCGCAACTTCGCGACCTGCTCGGGGGCCCGCCGGATCAGTGCCACCATCAGCGCCGGAGTGGTGTTGACGTAGTCCACCTCCCGGGTCTCCAGCACATCGAGCATCTGGTCGAGCAGGTGCTCGGTGTAATCCCGCGCGACGGGCATGCGCGTGGTGCGCAGCAGCCGCTTCACCCAGCGCGGGTCCATGTCGATGGCGTAGACGACCCCCTGGTGCAGGTCGCCCGCCTCCCAGACCCCGTTGCCGATCAGGTGGGGTCCGGTGGGCGTGGCCTGGAGCCAGGTGCGGTGCGGCTCGAAGCCCTCGGTCGTGAACGACCAGCGGCGCCACACGCCCCGCTGGACGATCATCTCCGGGGTGTAGAAGACGCGGCACGGCTTGCCCGTGGTGCCGCCCGAGTCCCACACCCGTCCGGTGAGCGGCCGGTCCACGGCCAGCGGGACGAAGTCACGCGGGTCTCGCGTGCGCAGCAGGTCCAGGTCGAACGGGCCGAACTCGGTCAGCTCCGCGTGGCGCGTGATGTCGCGCGGGTCGAAGGACAGCTCCTTCGCCCGCTCCAGCCAGTACGGGCTGCCGGTCTCGGGGTCGAAATGGCGCCGGACCACCCGTCGGGTCCACTCGTCCGGGTCGGTGCTCAGCCAGCCGTCGACGAGCTTGTCGCAGTCGGCCGGGGACAGGCCCGTGCTCAGCACGGCGCGAGTCCCGTCTCGGGGTACTCGATACCCAGCTCGAAGACGCTGGTGACGACCTTCTCGATGTGCTCCGGCTGCTCGACATGGACCACGGGGAAGGGAATGCGCAGCAGTCCGGCCGGGATCGCCGGGCCGACCACCACACCGAGCTGGACATCGAGTTCGTGCATGCCCTCGTAGACGTACGGCAGGCTGATCGGGGTGGTGGGATTGCGCTTGAACATGTCCCGCACGTCGTCGCCCGAGGCCAGCTGCTTGCGGTCCAGGCAGGACAGCACCGGCAGTTGGGGCGTGCCGAACGGGATGGCGTCGATGTACGGCTCGACGAACGTCCGGTACGAGGCGCGCAGCGGGGTGTGCTGGGCTATGCCCCGGCCCGGCATCAGGGTGACCAGGCCCTCGGGCAGCGAGCCGGCCAGCGCGGCCATGGGCTCCCGCAGGCCGCTCAGCATGTAGATGCGCAGGGCGCCGTCAGCGGTGTCGCCCATGTCGCCGGCGACGTGCACGTTCTCGAAGCCGCCGACGAACGTCTCGACGCTCTGCCCGGCCGGGACGGCCGCGATGGCGAGGGCGTGCGCCGGGTCCGAGGGGTCGGGGTCGGGACAGAGGCGCGTGCTGCGCAGCAGCCCGAACAGCTCCTGGCGGGTGAGGGCGCCGGCCAGGCAGCTGCTGGTCATGGAGCCCAGGCTCAGACCGCCGAGGACGGAGGGGTGCACATCCTGCTCGGCGAGGATGTCGTGCACGGACAAGGCGAGCGCGGTCTCCCGGATGGAGCCGACGCTCTGCCGCTCCTCCTGGGCCTCCGGCAGGTCCTCCTCCAGGATCTGGCCGACGGTCAGGCCGGTCCAGTCGGCTATCTGCTCGTACAGCCGCTGCATCACGGGGTACGCGCGGTGCAGCTCGATACCGTGCGGCTCGGTGCCGACGCCTCCGCCGAGCAAGTAACCAAGCGCCATGGGAACCTCCATATGTGATAGGCCGGACATGGCAGTCCGACCATGCGAAATCAGGGGCAACGAAGCCTCGGCGCCACGGCGGCGCCGAGGGTGGAGCGTGGTGAGCGGGGGTCCGGCCGGCCGGACCCCCACGGATGTCAGAGGGTTGCCAGCCAGTCCTTGATGACCTGCGTGGTCGTCTCCAGGTGGTCCTCCATGACGGTGAAGTGGTCACCGGGCACGTCCAGCACCTTGGTGGCGGGCCACACGGCGCGCCACTCCTCGCTCGCCGGATCGTCCGTCATGCCCTCCAGGGGGACGGTGGCCCGCAGCAGCAGCGTGGGCGTGTCCACCGCCTGCGGCTCCCAGAACTCGTACATCCCGCAGTACCAGCCCATCGCGGTGAGGCGGGTGCCGTCCAGGCTGACGAAGCGCTCCTCGCGCTCGAACATGCCCTTGAGCAGCTGGTCCTGGACCCGGTTGATGTGCGGGCTGGTCATCGGATAGCCGTCGATGACCACCACACCGGCCGGGGCGACACCGCGCCGGCTCATCCGCTCGCCGGTCGCGTGCGCGAGCACGCCTCCGGAGGAGGAGCCCAGCAGGACGAACGGGTCGTCACCGACCAGTTCACTGATCATGTCACAGTACACATCGGCCAGTTCATCCGCGTCCGCGGCCAGCGGCTCGTCGTTCTGGAAGCCGGGCACGTCGAGCGCCGCGACGTCGTACTCCTCGCCGAAGAACGAGGCGAACCTGACGAACTGATGGGCACCGCCCAGGGCGACGAAGGCGGAGAGGCAGATGATCCTCGGCCGCTTGCTGCCGGTGGTCAGCCGCAGCGGGCGGGGTATGCCCTCGCGGCCCTCATCCGCCGTGAACATGGTCCGCAACTGGGCGGCCTGGTGCAGCATCTTCACACCGGTCTTGAGCTGGCCCCGCTCCGCGGCGTACCGGAACAGCTCGCCGGCGGCGTCCAACGGGCCGGCGCGGCGGGCGGAGACCGGCGGTGCCGAGGGCTCGGCCGCGGGCGCGGCGAGCAACTCCGCGCGCAGGAACCGCGCCAGCTCCCGGGGGGTGGTGCAGTCGAAGGCGACGGTGGGACGCAGCCGCAGTCCGGTGACCGAGGTCAGCCGGTTGCGCAACTCGACGGCGGTGAGCGAGTCGAGGCCCAGGGCGAGGAAGGCGGCACTGTCGTCGATGTCGTCGGCCGAGGCGTGGCCGAGGACGGTGGCGAGGTGGCCGCGCACGATTCCGCCGAGCAGGACGTCACCGGCTTCCTCGTCCAGACCGGCGAGGCTGGCGCGCAGCTCCTCGGCGCCGCGCCGCTCGGGCGCCGCGCCGGAGCGCCGGGCCGGAGGCCGCACGAGGTCCCTGAGCAGGGCCGGGGCGTCCTCGGGTGCGGCTTCAAGGGTGGTGGCCGCAAGGGTCGCCGGGATGAGTGCGGGCGCGTCCGTGCCGCGCGCCAGGTCCATGATCTCAAGGCCCTGCTCGGTGTCGAACGGCACCACTCCCCCGCGCGAGATCCGCGCCACGTCGGCCTCGTCCAGGTTCTGGGTGAGGCCGCTGCTGTGCTCCCACAGGCCCCAGGCGAGGGACTTGGCGGGCAGGCCCTGGGCGCGCCGGTGGTGCGCCAGAGCGTCGAGGAAGGCGTTGGCCGCCGCGTAGTTGCCCTGTCCCGGGGCGCCGAGGACGCCGGCGATGGAGGAGAACAGGACGAACTCGCGCAGTCCGAGGTCGCGCGTCAGCTCGTGCAGGTTGAGCGCCGCGTCGACCTTGGGCC
Organism: Streptomyces sp. NBC_01012; assembly: GCF_045162755.1. Lineage (NCBI taxonomy): Bacteria > Bacillati > Actinomycetota > Actinomycetes > Kitasatosporales > Streptomycetaceae > Streptomyces > Streptomyces sp. NBC_01012. The sequence goes on from NZ_CP108688.1 coordinate 990,514, forward strand.
GCAGCGCGGTATCGACCTGCTCGGGGGTGAGCGAGGCCAGGACGCCGTCGGAGAGCACGGCCGCGGTGTGCACGACCGCGGTCAGCGGCGCCTGTTCCGGTACAGAGGCAAGCAGCCGGGCCAGGGCGTCCCGGTCGGCCATGTCGCAGGCGGCGCCGACGATCTCGGCGCCGAGGTCCGCGCCGAGACGCTGGATCTCCTCGGCCGCCGGGCCGCGCCGGCTGGCCAGGACGATCCGGCGGACGCCGTGCTCGGTGGCGAGGTGGCGCACCACAAGGCCGGCCAGGCCGTCGGCGCTGCCGGTGACGAGGACGGTGCCGTCCCGGTCGAGCTCCTGCTCGGTGTTCTCGTGGGCGGAGCGGTGCAGCCGTGGCACGCGCAGCTCACCGCCGCGCAGCGCCAGCTGGGGTTCGTCGCAGGAGAGCGCGGCGTCCAGCAGGTGCTCGCTCTCCTCGTCGGTGTCGACGACGACGAAGGCGCCGGGGTTCTCCGACTGGGCGGACCTGAGCAGCCCCCACACCGGGGCGCCGGCCAGGTCGGTGACGTCCTCGTCGGGCGCGGTGGCGACGGCGCCGCGGGTGACGACGACCAGGCGGGCGCCGTCGGGGTGGTCGGCGGCGAGCCACTCCTGGAGGCGTGCGAGCGTACGGCGGGTGGTCTCGCGGGCCGCGGCCGCGGTCGGCTCGTCCGGCTCGACGCGGACCACGGTGTCGGTGCGCTCCACGGCCCGCGGCAGCGGGCGGGTCACCCAGGCCACCTGGTACAGCGAGTCGTGCCGGGCCAGGCCGGTGAGGCGGCGCAGGGCGAGCGAGTCCACCGTGAGCACGGGCCGGCCGTCGCGGTCGGCGGCGCGCACGGAGACCTCGTTCGCGCCGCTCACCGTGGTCTCGACCCGCAAGTCGCCGCTGGACTCGCCGTGCAGGGCGACACCGCCGAAGGAGAAGGGCAGGACGGGCCCGCCCTCGTCCCCGTCGCGGGTCAGGCCGACGGTCTGCAGCGCCGCGTCGAGGAGCGCCGGGTGGATGCCGAAGCGCCGCAGTCCGGAACGCTGTTGTTCGGGCAGGGCCACCTCGGCGTAGATCCGGCCGTCCAGGCGCCAGGCGGCGGTCAGCCCCTGGAAGGCGGGGCCGTACTCGATGCCGCCCTCGGCGAAGGTGCCGTAGAGGTCGTCGATGTCCACCGGTTCGGCGCCGGCCGGCGGCCACGGGGTGTCGGCCGGCTGCGCGGCCGTCTCCCCGGCGGGCGCGAGCCAGCCGGTGGCGTGCCGGGTCCAGGCTCCGTCGTCGGAGGCGGAGTGGACGGCGAACGGGCGCCGCCCCGCCGTGTCGGGGGCCTCCACGGAGAGCTGGACGGTGAGCGGCGCGGCCGGGTCGAGCGTGAGCGGGGTCTCGACCGTCAGCTCTTCGAGATGGCCGCAGCCGAGGTCGCGGCCCGCGTGCAGCACGGTCTCGACCAGGGCCGCGCCGGGCAGCACCACGGTGCCGCCGACGGCGTGGTCGGCCAGCCACGGGTGGGTGCGCAGCGAGAGGCGGCCGGTGTACAGCAGGGTTCCGCTGTCGGCGACGGGCTGCGCACGGCCGATCAGCGGGTGGCCGTCGGCCGCGCCGCCCAGGTGCTCGATGGCTGGGTCCAGCCAGTACCGCTTGTGCTGGAAGGCATAGGTGGGCAGCTCGATCCGCCGGGCCGCGGGCAGGACCGCGCTCCAGTCGACGGGCACACCCGCCACGTGGAGTCCGGCCAGGGAGAGCAGGAACCGGTCCCGGCCGCCGGCGTCGCGCCGCAGCGTGCCGGTCACGGTCCCGGTGGCCGTGTCCTCGATCGCCGAGGTCAGCACCGGGTGCGGGCTGACCTCGACGAACACGCCGTGCCCCGCGGCATTCAGCGCGCGCACGACGGTATCCAGCCGCACGGTCTGCCGCAGGTTGCGGTACCAGTACTCGGCGTCCAGGCCCGCGGTGTCCAGCAGGCCGCCGGTCACCGTGGAATGGAAGGGGACTTGGCCGCTGCGAGGCGACACCGCCGCGAGGACGCTCAGCAGCTCCTGGTGGATCTCCTCCACGTGGGCCGAGTGCGAGGCGTAGTCCACCGGTATCCGCCTGGCTCGCTCGACGGAGGCCAGGACGGTCTCCAGACCGGCCGGGTCGCCGGCCACCACGACCGAGGAGGGGCCGTTCACGGCGGCCACGGACACACCGTCCGGCAGCAGCGACCGCACCTCGTCCACCGGCAGCGGCACCGACACCATCCCGCCACGGCCCGCCAATCGTGTGATGGCCTTGCTGCGCAGGGCGACGACCCGCGCGCCGTCCTCCAGCGAGAGCGCGCCCGCGACCACCGCAGCAGCGATCTCACCCTGCGAGTGACCCACGACCGCGTCCGGACGCACCCCCGCGGACTCCCACAGCGCGGCCAGCGACACCATGACCGCCCACAGCACCGGCTGTACGACGTCCACCCGGTCGTAGGCACCGGACCGTACGACGTCCGTCAGCGACCAGTCCACCAACGGTGTCAGGGCGCGCTCACACTCTTCGAAGCGCGCCGCGAACACCGGCGACGACTCCAGAAGTTCCACCGCCATACCGGCCCACTGCGAACCCTGGCCGGGGAAGACGAAGACCTTCTTCGCGGGCGGTGCGGTGGTGCCACAGACGGTGCCGTCGGAGAACTCGCCGCGGGCCAGCAGTTCCAGCTCGCGGCCGAGGGCGTCGCGGTCAGCGCCGACGAGGACCGCGCGATGCGGCAGCGCGGCCTTGCCGGTCGCGGTCGAGAACGCGATGTCGGCCGGCGCGAGACCGGGCCGTGCCGCCAGGTGCGTCCGCAGCCGCTCGGCCTGGTCGCGCAGGGCGTCGGCCGTGCGCGCGGAGATCAGCCAGGGAACCGCCGTGCCGGGCGCGGGCGCCGCCGCGGCGGGCTCCGCGTCGGTTCCGGGGTCCCGTTCGGGGGCCTGTTCGAGGACGAGGTGGGCGTTGGTACCGCTCACCCCGAAGGAGGAGACACCGGCGCGCCGGGGGTGCCCGTACTCGGGCCAGTCGACCGCCTCGGTGAGCAACCGGACGTCGCCCTCCGTCCAGTCGATGTGCGACGACGGCCGGGTGATGTGCAGGGTGCTGGGCAGCACGCCGTGCCGCATCGCCTGCACCATCTTGATGACACCGGCCACACCGGCCGCCGCCTGCGTGTGACCGATGTTGGACTTCAACGAGCCCAGCCACAACGGACGTCCAGCATCACGCTCCTGGCCATAGGTGGCCAGCAGCGCCTGCGCCTCGATCGGGTCACCCAGGGACGTACCCGTACCGTGCGCCTCCACCACGTCCACCTCGGACGCCTTCAGACCCGAATTGGCCAGCGCCTGCCGAATGACCCGCTGCTGCGAAGGACCGTTGGGCGCGGACAGACCATTGGAAGCACCGTCCTGGTTCACCGCACTGCCACGAATCACCGCCAGAACCGGATGACCGTTGCGACGGGCATCCGACAGACGCTCCAGCAGGACGACACCCACACCCTCACCGAAACCGGCACCGTCGGCGCCCTCGGAGAAGGACTTGCAGCGGCCGTCGGCGGCGACGCCGCCCTGCTGGCTGAGTCCCACGAACAGGCCGGGGCCCGCCAGGACGGTCGCACCGCCGGCCAGGGCCAGCGTGCTCTCCCCGGCGCGCAGGGACTGCGCGGCGAGGTGGATCGCCACCAGGGAGGAGGAGCAGGCGGTGTCGACGGTGACGGACGGCCCCTCCAGGCCGAAGGCGTAGGAGATCCGGCCGGAGCCCACGCTGGACTGGGTGCCCATGCCGAGGAACGCCTCGACACCGTCCGGGACATGGTGCAGCGGGCCGCCGTAGTCGGTGCCCATGAGGCCGACGAAGACACCGGTCGTACTGCCGCGCAGGGTGGCCGGGTCGATGCCCGCCCTTTCGAAGGTCTCCCAGGTGGTCTCCAGGAGCAGCCGCTGCTGCGGGTCCATCGCCAGGGCCTCGCGCGGCGAGATCCCGAAGAATCCCGGGTCGAAGGCGCCGGCGTCGGTGAGGAAGCCGCCCTCGCGGGTGCGGGACGTCAGCGAACCGGGTCCCTCGTCCTCGCCGAAGAGCCCGCCGGTGTCCCAGCCGCGGTCCTCGGGGAACGGTGAGATGGCGTCCCCCGCCTCGCTGACCAAGGTCCACAGGTCGTCGGGCGAGGCGATCCCGCCGGGGTAGCGGCAGCCCATGGCCACCACGGCGACCGGCTCGTCGGAGACCGGCGCTTCGGCCTGCTTGGACAGGCGCTTGTTGGCCTCCCTGAGGCGTTCATTGTCCACCAGTGCGCTGCGCAGGGCAGCGATCACCTGGTCCTGAGGGGCAGTCATCATGAGCTCCACACACGTCGATCCGGGTCAGGATTCGTCATTACCGAGGGCACTGGCCAGCCGCACAAGGTCGTCCACGTCCATGCTCTGGATGTGGTCGATCCGGTCGGCCGTCGTCTGCTGCCGCCCCTGCTCGGCCAGCCGCAGGATCACGTCGAGCACTCCCGCCGCGCGCAGCTGCTCCACGGAGACGGCCGCCATGGCCTCGCGCACCTCGGACTCGTCCGCGTTCACGCCGATGTCCGCGTTCCCGGCCGGCTCCGGAGCCGCGGCGGCCTCCGCCGGGGCGAGGCCCAGCTTGTCGTGGAGGTAGTCGGCCAGGCCAGAGGCGGTCGGGTAGTCGAACACCAGGGTCGGCGTCAGCCGGGTGCCGACGGCGGCGGACAGCCGGTTGCGCAGTTCGACGGCCATCAGCGAGTCGAAGCCGAGGCTCACGAACGTCACCTCCGGATCCACGGCGGCGGGCCCGTCGTAGGCGACGACCGCGGCCACGGTCGACCGCACCAGGTCCAGCAGGCTCTCCCGCCGTCCGTCCTCCGACAGCCCCTCCAGGCGCTGCCGGAACGTCGTCGCGTCCGCCGGTCCATCGGCCGCGGCCGGAGTCCGGCGCACGGCTGGCCGCACCAGGTGCCGCAGCAGCGGCGGTACCTGCCCGCCGCGCGGCGACAGGTCCAGGTGGATCGGGACCAGCACCGCGTCGTCCATGGCGGACGCCGCGTCGAACAGCGCGAGACCGTCGGCCGAGCCGATGGGCCGTACGCCGCCGCTGGCCAGCCTGGCCACCTCACGGTCGCCGAGCCCGCCGGTCATGGCGCTGCGCTGCTCCCAGAAACCCCAGCCGAGGGACTGGGCCGGCAGTCCATCGGCGCGCCTGCGCTCGGCCAGCGCGTCGAGGAAGGCGTTGGCCGCGGCGTAGTTGGCCTGGCCGGCCGCGCCGAAGGTCGCAGACGCGGAGGAGAACAGCACGAACGCGGAGAGCCGCAGACCGCGCGTCAGCTCGTCGAGCAGCAGCGCCGCGTCGGCCTTGGGCCGCAGGACGCGGTCCAACTGCTCCGGCGTCAGCGCCGTGACCGGGGCGTCGTCGAGCACACCGGCCGCGTGCACGATGCCGGTCAGCGGCCGGTCGGCCGGGACAGCGGCGATCAGCTCGGCCATCGCCGTCCGGTCGGCCGCGTCGCAGCGGGCGGCCACCACGCGGGCGCCCGCCGCCGTCAGCTCCGCGACCAGCTCCGGGTCGGGGCCGGAGCGGCCGACCAGGACGAGGTCGCGCACGCCGTGCCGGTCCACCAGATGCCGCGCGATCAGCCCGCCGAGGACACCGCCGGCGCCGGTGACGAGCACCGTGCCGTTCGGGTCCCACTTGGGCTCCTCGCCGGTCGGCGCGGCCCGCACAAGACGGGCTGCGAGCACCGCGCCGTCCCGGACCGCGATCTGCGGTTCGCCACTGGCGACGACGGCCGGCAGCCACTGGGTGACGTCGTCGTCCTGTCCGAGGTCCACCAGGACGAACTGGTCGGGGTGCTCGCTCTGCGCCGCCCTGACCAGACCCCACACCGACGCGTGCACCGCGTCACGGGTACCGGGTCCGGCCGCGCCGCGCGTGACGAACACCAGCCGCCGGTCGTCCTCGTGCTCCACAGCCAGCCACTCCTGGACCCGGGCGAGCGCCCGGTGCGCCACGGCGTGCACGTCGTCCCCGGAGCCGGTGAAGTCCGCCACCTCGTACGGCAGTACGGCTGTGCCGTCGGCGGTCACCGGGTGCCAGTCGACCCGGTACAGGGACCGCACCCGGGTGGCCTCCAGCTGTCCCGCCGCGAGCGGGCGCATCACCAGCGACTCGACCGCGGCGACCGGGGATCCGGCGGCGTCGGCGACGGTGATCGCGACCTCGTCGGTGCCCGTCGTCGTCAGCCGCACCCGCAGGGTCGTCGCGCCCGAGGCGTACAGGCTCGTCCCGCCCCAGCTGAACGGCAGCCGGACACCGCCGGCCTCGTCCGCGGACGGACCGCTGCCGACGGCCGCCAGCCACAGCGCGTGCAGCGCCGCGTCCAGGAGCGCCGGGTGCAGACCGAACCGCCGGGCGCGGTCACGCTGGGACTCGGGGAGTGCGACCTCGGCGTACACCTCGTCACCGCGGTGCCAGGCCGCCCTGAGCCCCTGGAAGCCGGGCCCGTACTGGTATCCCTGCTCGGCGAAGCGGGTGTACAGGTCGGTGGTGTCCAGGGGTTCGGCCCCGGCCGGGGGCCACACTCCGGTCAGGGCGTCCGCCGTGGCGACGCCGGTGGCCAGCGCGCCGGTGGCGTGCCGGGTCCACTCCTGCTCCGCGAACGCGTCGTTCTCCCGCGTGTACAGGTTGAGCGGGCGCCGCCCGGACGCGTCGGGCGCGCCCACCGACAACTGGAGGGTCAGTCCGCCGCGGTCGGGCAGGACCATCGGCGCTTCCAGGGTCAGTTCCTCGACCGTGGCACAGCCGAGCTGCTCACCCGCGTACTGCGCCAACTCAAGGAACGCCGTACCCGGCAGCAACACCGTCCCGTTCACCGCATGATCCGCCAGCCACGGATGCGAACGCAGCGACAACCGACCCGTGAACAGGTAACCCTCCGCGTCCGCCAACGGCAGCGCGGCACCCAACAACGGATGCTCCGCACTGCGCAGACCCGCAGCACTCACATCACCACTCGCCGCCGACGCCTCCAGCCAGTAACGCTGCCGCTGGAAGGCATACGTCGGCAGATCACGGTAAGCAGCAGCACCTCCGAGGAACGGAGCGAAGTCCACCGCCACACCACGGACGAACAACTCACCCGCCGACCGCAGGAACCGGCGCAGACCGCCCTCGTCCCGCCGCAGCGTCCCCGACACCACGGCCTCGTCGCCGACGGCCTCGTCGATCCCCACCGTGAGGACAGGGTGCGCGCTGACCTCCACGAAGGTACCGAAGCCCGCCGCGTCCAGTCCCTGTACTGCGGCCTCGAACTCCACCGTCTGACGCAGGTTGCGGTACCAGTACGCGGCATCAAGACCCGTACCATCCGCCCACTCCACATCCACCGTGGAGAAGAACGGCACCGTCACCTCACGCGGCGACACACCTTCCAGTACGTGCAGGATCTCCTCGCGGATCTCCTCCACCTGCACCGAGTGCGACGAATAGTCCACCGGCACCCGCCTGGCCCGCTCGACCTGGCCCAGGATCTGCTCCAGACCCGCCGGGTCACCCGACACCACCACGGAGGACGGCCCGTTCACCGCCGCTATGGACACACCGTCCGGCAGCAGCTCACGCACCTCATCCACCGGCAGCGGCACCGACACCATCCCGCCACCACCCGCCAACACGGTGATCGCCTTACTGCGCAGGGCCACCACACGTGCGCCGTCCTCCAGCGACAGCGCACCCGACACCACGGCGGCGGCGATCTCGCCCTGCGAGTGACCCACGACCGCGTCCGGACGGACGCCCGCGGACTCCCACAACGCCGCGAGCGACACCATGACCGCCCACAGCACCGGCTGCACCACGTCCACCCGGTCGAAATCACCGGACCGGACCACGTCCGTCAGCGACCAGTCCACCAAAGGTGTCAGCGCACGCTCACACTCCTCGAACCGCGCCCCGAACACCGGCGACGACTCCAGAAGTTCCACCGCCATACCAGCCCACTGCGAACCCTGACCCGGGAAGACGAACACCGTCCTGCCCGCAGGGGACGCGGTGCCGGAGACGACGCCGGCCAGCGGGTCGCCTTCCGCGACCGCCTTCAGAGCCGCCGCGAACTCCTCGGCCGACTCCCCCGCAACCACCGCGCGATGCTCGAACACCGAACGGCCCGCCAACGCGGCACCCACCGCAGCACGATCCTCATCCACGAGGGACACCAGACCCGCCGCCTGCCCACGCAGCGCCCCCACCGAACGGCCCGACAACACCCACGGCACCACAGCGGGAGCCACAGGCACGACCGCCTGCTCCCCAGCAACCGGCTCCTCGGCCGGAGCCTCCTCCAGGATCAGGTGCGCGTTCGTACCACTCAGGCCGAACGAGGAGACACCGGCACGGCGCGGGCCGTCCCAGGGCTTTTCCTCGGTCAGCAGGCTGACCTTGCCCGCCGTCCAGTCGACGTGCGGCGACGGCGCGTCCACGTGCAGGGTCCTGGGCAGGACGCCGTGCCGCATCGCCTGGACCATCTTGATGACACCGGCCACACCGGAGGCAAGCTGCGTGTGACCGATGTTGGACTTCACGGAGCCCAGCCAGAGCGGTTCCTCGCGGTCCTGGCCGTAGGTGGCCAGCAGGGCCTGCGCCTCGATCGGGTCGCCGAGCGTCGTGCCCGTGCCGTGCGCCTCGACGGCGTACACGTCGGACGGGTCGAGCCGGGCGTTGGCCAGCGCCTGGCGGATGACCCGCTGTTGCGCGAGACCGTTGGGCGCGGACAGACCGTTGGAGGCACCGTCCTGGTTGGTGGCGCTGCCGCGGATCACGGCGAGCACCGGGTGGCCGTTGCGACGGGCATCGGACAGCCGCTCGAGCACCACCATGCCGACGCCCTCGGACATGCCCATGCCGTCGGCCGCGGCGGCGAACGCCTTGCAGCGGCCGTCCTCGGCGAGGCCGCGCTGCCGGCTGAAGCCGATGAAGCCCTCCGGGTTGGCCATCACGGTGACACCGCCGGCGAGGGCGAGCGAGCACTCGCCCGAGCGCAGCGCCTGGCTCGCCAGGTGCATCGCCACCAGCGACGACGAGCACGCCGTGTCGACGCTGACCGCGGGCCCTTCGAGACCCAAGGTGTACGCGATGCGGCCGGACGTCACGCTGGCGGAGCCACCCGTGACCATCTGGCCCTGGAGCGCCTCCGGGACCTCGGCGTTGGCGCCGTAGCCCTGGTAGCCGGTGCCGACGAAGACACCGGCGCGCTCGCCGCGCTGGCTCTCCGGGTCGATGCCGGCCCGCTCGAACGCCTCCCAGCTGGTCTCCAGGAGCAGCCGCTGCTGGGGGTCCATGGTGAGCGCCTCGCGCGGGCTGATCCCGAAGAAGACGGGGTCGAAGTCGCCCGCCGCGGCGAGGAAGCCGCCGTGCCGGGTGTACGACGTGCCGGGCTTGTCGGGGTCCGGGTCGTAGAGCCCGTCCAGGTCCCAGCCGCGGTCGGCCGGGAAGTCGGAGATGACGTCACCGCCCGTGCGCAGCAGCTCCCACAGCTCCTCCGGGCTGCTGACGCCGCCCGGGAACCGGCAGGCCATGCCGACCAGGGCGATCGGCTCGTCCTCGGCCGCGACCACGAGCGTGGCCGGGGCGGCCGGGGCCGCGGTGTCCTCGTGCAGCTGCGCGCGCACGTGGCGGGCGACGGCGTGGACGTTGGGGTGGTCGAAGACGACCGTGGTGGGCAGCCGCAGGCCGGTCGCGGAGTTGAGCCGGTTACGCAGTTCCACCGCGGTGAGCGAGTCGAACCCGATGTCGCGGAAGGCCCGCTTGGGGTCGACCGCGTCGGCGCCGGAGTGGCCCAGGACCGAGGCGACCTGTTCGCGGACGAGCGTGACGAGCTCGGCCTCGGTGAGCCGGGCCGAGACCGGCGTGGCGGCGGGGGTCTCCTCCTGGGCCTGGGCCGCCACCTCCGGTATCTCGTCGAGCAGGGGGCGGGGCCTGGCGGAGGTGAAGACCGGCGCGAAGCGCGACCAGTCCACCTCGGCGACGGCGAGGACCGTCTCGTCGTCGTCCATGGCCCGCTGGAGGGCCCCGACGGCCAGCTCCGGGTCGATGAACGGCAGCCCCTGGCGGCGCACCCGGTCCATGTCGAGGCCGCCGGGCATGGCGGCGGACTCCACCAGGTTCGGGGTGTTCCAGATGCCCCAGGCGATGGAGGTGGCCGGGGTGCCGCGGCCGCGCAGGTGCTCGGCGAGGGCGTCGAGGAAGGCGTTGGCCGCGGCGTAGGCGCCGTGGTCGCCGCTTCCCCAGACGCCGGCGATCGAGGAGAAGAGGACGAACGCGTCGAGGTCGGGCAGCAGTTCGGCCAGGTGGACCGCGCCCGCGACCTTGGCGTGCACGACGTCCTCGAACTCGGTCAGCGAGGTGTCGGCGAGCGAGGCGATCTGGATGAGGGCCGCGGCGTGGACGACCGCGCGCACGGGGGTGCCCGCCGCGTCGAGCCGCGCCGTCAGCTCCGCCACGGCCGTACGGTCGGTGACGTCGCACACGGTGTGTTCGAGGCGTGTTCCCGACTCGGCCAGTTCCGCGACGAGTTCGGCGGCTCCGGGCACGTCGCCGCCGCGCCGGCCGGCCAGCACCAGGTGCTCGGCTCCGGCGGCGGCCAGCCAGCGGGCGATGTACGGTCCGACCGCGCCCGTGGCGCCGGTGAGCAGGACGGTGCCACGGGGGCGCCAGGCCCGCTTGGCGGGCCGTCCGTCCGGCAGGGCGCGGGTGAGGCGGCGGACCAGGGCGGCAGCGCCGCGGACCGCCCACTGGTCCTCGTCGCCGCCACCCGCGAGCACGTCGCAGAGGGTGGCGGCGGAGCGCTCGTCGTGGTCGGCGGGCAGGTCGACCAGGCCGCCCCAGAACTCCGGGTGCTCCAGGCCGATGACGCGGCCGAGCCCCCACACCGCCGCCTGCGCGGGGTGCGTCAGCTCCCCCTCGCCGGCCGCGGAGGTGGCGCCCTGGGTCAGGCACCACAGCGGCGCGCTCCACCGCACGTCGTGCAGTGCCTGGGTGAGCACGGTGGTGAGCGCCAGGCCCGAGGTCAGGCCCGGGTGCGCCGGGTCGGGCCGCTCGGCCAGGGCCAGCAGCGACAGCACGCCCTCGGGCTGTGCCCGGTCGGCCAGGGCCGCGGCCAGTTCCTCCCGGCCGGTGCCGGCGGGAACGACGTACTCCTCGACCCGGGCGCCGCGCTCGGTGAGGGCACGGAGCGCGCCGGCCACCCAGGCGTCCTCACGGTGTCCCTCCGGGACGACCGCCAGCCAGGTGCCGGGCAGCGGACGCGCCTCGGGCGCGGCCGGGCGCCAGGTGACGCGGTAGCGCCAGGAGTCGGTGGAGACCTCCGGAGACGGCGGCGCCAGCCAGTACTTCTCGCGCTGGAACGGGTAGGTGGGCAGGGTCACTTGACGGCCGCCGCGGTACAGCGCGGTCGCGTCCACGTCCACGCCGTGCGCCCAGGCGGTGCCGAGCGAGGTCATGAAGCGGCGCAGGCCGCCGTCGTCGCGGCGCAGGGTGCCGACCGCCAGGACCGCGGTGTCGACGTCGACGTCCTCGGCGGTCTCCTCGATGGGCATGGTGAGGACGGGGTGAGCGCTGACCTCGACGAAGGCGCCGAAGCCGGCGCCGGCCAGGCTGCGTACTGCGGCCTCGAACTCCACGGTCTGGCGCAGGTTGCGATACCAGTACGCGGCATCAAGACCCGTACCATCCGCCCACTCCACATCCACCGTGGAGAAGAACGGCACCGTCACCTCACGCGGCGACACCTCTGCCAGGACACGGAGGATCTCGTCGCGGATCTCCTCCACCTGCACCGAGTGCGACGAATAGTCCACCGGCACCCGCTTCGCCCGCTCCACGGACGCGAGCACCGACTCCAGACCCGCCGGGTCACCCGAAATCACCACCGACGACGGACCGTTCACCGCCGCCACGGACACACCCTCCGGCAGCAGCGACCGCACCTCATCCACCGGCAGCGGCACCGACACCATCCCGCCACCACCCGCCAACACCGTGATCGCCTTACTGCGCAGAGCCACCACACGCGCGCCGTCCTCCAACGACAACGCACCCGACACGACCGCAGCAGCGATCTCACCCTGCGAATGACCCACCACCGCATCGGGACGCACCCCCGCGGACTCCCACAACGCCGCCAGCGACACCATCACGGCCCACAGCACCGGCTGTACGACGTCCACCCGGTCATAGGCACCGGACCGTACGACGTCCGTCAACGACCAGTCCACCAACGGCGCCAGCGCACGCTCACACTCCTCAAACCGCGCCGCGAACACCGGCGACGACTCCAGAAGTTCCACCGCCATACCAGCCCACTGCGAACCCTGACCCGGAAAGACGAACACCGTCCTGCCCACGCCGGCGGCGACCGGGCGGTCGAGGGCGGCCAGTCCGGCCGTCCAGTCCTCGGCGTCCCGGCCGACGACGACCGAGCGGTACTCGAACGCGGTGCGGGTCGCCAGAGTGTGGCCGATGTCCACGGGGTTCTCGCCGGTCAGCGGCCGCAGCCGGTCGGCCAGGGCCCGCACGGCCTCCGGCGTCCGGCCCGACAGCAGCCACGGTACGACCGTGGCGGGCGGGGCGGCGGGCACGGCGGCCGGGGGCACCGACTCGATGATCGCGTGCGCGTTGGTGCCGCTGATGCCGAACGAGGACACCCCGGCCCGGCGCGGACCGTTCCCGTCGGGCCACTCACGGGCCTCGGTCAGCAGCCGCACATTGCCCGCGGTCCAGTCGATGTGCGGCGACGGCTCGTCGGCGTGCAGCGTCCTGGGGAGCGTGCCGTGCCGCATGGCCAGCACCATCTTCATGATGCCGGCGACGCCCGCGGCGGCCTGGGTGTGGCCGATGTTGGACTTCACCGAGCCGAGCCACAGCGGACGCTCGGCGTCACGCTCCTGTCCGTAGGTGGCCAGCAGGGCCTGCGCCTCGATCGGGTCACCGAGGGACGTACCCGTGCCGTGCGCCTCCACCACGTCCACCTCGGACGCCTTGAGTCCGGCGTTGGCGAGCGCCTGCCGGATGACCCGCTGCTGCGAGGGACCGTTGGGGGCGGTGAGCCCGTTGGAGGCACCGTCCTGGTTGACGGCGGTGCCGCGCACCACGGCCAGCACCGGGTGGCCGTTGCGCCGTGCGTCCGACAGACGTTCCAGGAGCAGGATGCCGACGCCCTCCGCCATGCCGAACCCGTCGGCGTCCGCGCCGAAGGACTTGCAGCGGCCGTCGGCGGCCAGGCCGCGCTGGCGGCTGAACTCCACGAACCCGCCCGGCGTGGCCATCACCATGACGCCGCCGGCGAGCGCGAGGGTGCACTCGCCCGAGCGCAGCGCCTGGCTCGCCAGGTGCAGGGCGACCAGCGAGGAGGAGCAGGCCGTGTCGACGGTGACCGCGGGCCCTTCGAGACCGAAGGTGTACGAGAGCCGCCCGGAGACGACGCTCGCCGAGTTGCCGGTGGCGATGTAGCCCTCACCGGCGTCCGGGGAGCCGGCCAGCAGCGTGATGTAGTCCTGGCTGTTGGTGCCCATGAAGACGCCGCCGGGCGTGCCCTTGAGCGAGGCCGGGTCGATGCCGGCCCGCTCGAACGTCTCCCAGCTCGTCTCCAGCAGCAGCCGCTGCTGCGGGTCCATGGCCAGCGCCTCGCGCGGGCTGATGCCGAAGAAGCCCGCGTCGAACTCGCCCACCGCGTCGAGGAAGCCTCCCTCGCGCACGTAGGAGGTACCAGCGCGGTCGGGGTCGGCGTCGTAGAGGCGGCTGACGTTCCAGCCGCGGTCGGTGGGCAGCCCGGAGATCGCGTCACCGCCGGCGGCCAGCAGCTCCCACAGCGCCTCGGGGGTGCTGACGCCGCCGGGGAAGCGGCAGCCCATGGCGACGATGGCGATCGGCTCGTCGGAGGCCGCGGCCACCGGGGCGGTGGCGGCGGTACGGGTGCCCGCCAGCTCGGCGAGGAGGTGGGCGCCCAGGACGGCGGGGGTCGGGTAGTCGAAGACCAGGGTGGCCGTCAGCTTCAGGCCGGTGGCCTTCGTCAGCCGGTTGCGCAGCTCCACCGCGGTGAGCGAGTCGAAGCCCAGCTCGCGGAAGGCCTTGTCGGCCTCCACCAGGTCCGGGGAGGCGTGGCCGAGGACCACGGCCGCGGCGCCGCGTACCAGGTCGAGGACGTACCGCTGCCGCTCCTGCTCGGGCATGGCCGCGAGCCGGTCCCCGAGGGAGGACCCGGCGCCCGCTCCGGTGGCCGCCCGCCGCGCGGGCGCGCGCACCAGGCCGCGCAGCACGGGGGGCAGGGTCTCCTGGCGGCGCAGCGCGTCGTGGTCGACGCGGACCATGACGGGGGCCGCGAGGTCGGTCGCCAGGGCGGCGTCGAAGAGGGCGAGGCCCTGCTCCGAGGAGAGCGGCGTCATGCCGGAGCGTGCCATCCGGGCGACGTCGCCGTCGTCGAGCCGCGCGGTCAGGCCGCTGCGCTGGGTCCACATGCCCCAGGCCATGGACCGGGCGGGCAGACCCGCCGCCCGCCGGTGCTGGGCGAGGCCGTCCAGGTAGGCGTTGGCCGCGGCGTAGTTGCCCTGGCCGGGGGCGCCGAAGCTGCCCGCCGCCGAGGAGAACAGCACGAAGGCGGCCAGGTCCTGGTCCTGCGTCAGCTCGTGCAGATGGCGGGCGGCGTCGGCCTTGGCGCCGAAGACCTGCTCCAGGCGTTCGGGCGTGAGGTCGGCCAGGACGCCGTCGTCGAGGACGCCCGCGGTGTGCACGACCGCCGTCAGCGGCCGGTCCAGCGAGCCCAGCACTTCGGCCAGCGCGTCCCGGTCGGAGACGTCGCAGGTGAGGGCGCGCACGTCGGCACCGGCGATCTCCGGGGCGGCGCCGCTGCGGCTGAGCATGACCAGGTGGCGGATGCCGTGCTCGGCCACCAGGTGTTCGGCGACGAGCCCGGCCAGGACGCCGCTGCCGCCTGTGATCAGGACGGCGCGCTCGGGGTCGAGACGGCGCGGCGGGGTGAGGACGAGCTTGCCGACGTGCTTGGCCTGGCTGAGGTGGCGCATCGCCTCGGGGGCGCGGCGCAGGTCCCAGCAGCGGGTGGGCAGCGGGGTCAGGACGCCCTGCTCGAAGAGGCCGAGGATCTCGGTCAGCATCGCGTGGATCCGGTCGGGGCCGGCGTCCATCAGCTCGAAGTCCTGGTAGCGCACGCCCTCGTGGGCGGCCGCGATCTGCTCGGGGTCGCGGAGGTCGGTCTTGCCCATCTCGACGAAGCGTCCGCCGCGGGGCAGCAGGCGCAGCGAGGCGTCGATCAGCTCGCCGGTGAGGGAGTTGAGGACGACGTCCACTCCCCGGCCGCCGGTGGCGGCGAGGAAGGCGCTCTCGAAGTCGGCCGTACGGGAGGAGGCCAGGTGGTCGGTGGCGAGTCCGGTCGCCTCCCACTTGCCGGTGCTGGCCGTGCCGTAGACCTCGGCGCCGAGGTGGCGGGCGAGCTGGACGGCGGCCATGCCGACGCCGCCCGCGGCGGCGTGCACGAGGACGGTCTCGCCGGCGCTCAGGCCGGCCAGGTCGACCAGTCCGCGGTAGGCGGTGAGGAAGACCACGGGCACGCCCGCGGCCTGCTCGAAGGTCCAGCCGTCGGGTATCCGGGCTAGCAGCCGCCGGTCGGCGACCGCGACCGGCCCGTAGCAGCCGGCGAAGACACCGCAGACCCGGTCCCCGACCACGAGGCCGGTGACGCCGGGACCGGTGGCTGTGACGACGCCGGCGCCCTCGATGCCCATCGGGCCCGGCTCGCCGGGCAGCAGGCCGAGGGCGTTGAGCGCGTCGCGGAAGTTCATGCCGGCGGCGCGGACCTCGATGCGCACCTCGTTGTCGGCCAGGGGGGCCAGCAGCTCGGGCGCGGGCAGCAGGGCCAGGTTCTCCAGCGTGCCGCGCTCCGTGGTGCCCAGCAGCCACGCGGACGTGCCGTCGGCGGGCGGCAGGAGGGTGTCACCGGTGCCGGCGCGGGCCAGCCGGGGCTGGTGGGCGACGCCGTCGCGGAGCGCGAGCTGCGGTTCGCCGCTCGCCGCGGCGGCGGCCACCAGGTGGCCGGACGCCTCGTCGGAGTCGACCAGTACGAAGCGGTCGGGGTGCTCGGCCTGGGCGGAGCGGACCAGGCCCCACACCGCGGCGTGCGCGGGGTCCACGTCCGCTTCCGGCTCGGTGGCCACGGCCGCCCTGGTACGGACGACCAGGGTGCCGTCATCGGTGAGGGCGGCCTGCAGCCGGGCGAGCACCTGAGCGGTCACCTCGTGCGCCGTGCCGGCGCCGACGGCGAACACTTCGGGCTCCGGGTGCGCGCTCTCGGTGTCCAGCGCCAGGACCGGCCACCGGAACTGGTACGGGAGTTCGCGGGAAGCGCGGAAGAGGGCCGGGTTGAGCGGGCGTACCACCAGCGAGCCGATGGTCACGACGGGCTCGCCGGACTCGTCGACGGCGGCGATGGCGATCGAGTCGGGCCCGTCCGGGCGGACCCGGACGCGCAGCACGTCGGCGCCGGACGCCAGCAGGGAGACGCCGCGCCAGGCGAACGGCAGCCGCGCCTCGTCGCCGGAGAAGAACGCGCCGAGGCTCGCGGCCTGGAGCGCCGCGTCGAGGAGCGCGGGGTGCAGACCGTAGGTGCCTGCGTCGTCGGCCTGCTCCTCGGGGAGCGCCACCTCGGCGAACAGGGAGTCGCCCTGGCGCCAGGCGGCACGCAGCCCCTGGAAAGCCGGGCCGTAGACGAAGCCGTTGTCGGCCATGCGGTCGTAGAAGCCGTCGAGGTCCAGCGCCTCGGCACCGGCCGGGGGCCAGGTGCGGGCGGCGAAGCCCCCGGGGGCGGCCGCACGCGTGAGCGTGCCGCTCGCGTAGCGGGTCCAGTCCTGGTCGGCGGGCGCGTCCTGGGCCTTGCCGTGGACCGTCAGCCGCCGGCTGCCGTCCGTGTCGGGCGCGCCGACGACGACCTGGATCGCGAGTCCGCCGCGGTCGGGCAGGACCATCGGCGCTTCCAGGGTCAGTTCCTCGACCGTGGCACAGCCGAGCTGCTCACCCGCGTACTGCGCCAACTCAAGGAACGCCGTACCCGGCAGCAACACCGTCCCGTTCACCGCATGATCCGCCAGCCACGGATGCGAACGCAGCGACAGCCGACCCGTGAACAGGTAACCCTCCGCGTCCGCCAACGGCAGCGCGGCACCCAACAACGGATGCTCCGCACTGCGCAGACCCGCAGCACTCACATCACCACTCGCCGCCGACGCCTCCAGCCAGTAACGCTGCCGCTGGAAGGCATACGTCGGCAGATCACGGTAAGCAGCAGCGCCTCCGAGGAACGGAGCGAAGTCCACCGCCACACCACGGACGAACAACTCCCCCACGGAGAGCAGGAAGCGGCGCAGGCCGCCCTCGTCCCGCCGCAGCGTCCCCGACACCACGGCGTCGTCGCCGACGGCCTCGTCGATCCCCACCGTGAGGACAGGGTGCGCGCTGATCTCTACGAAGGTGCCGAAGCCCGCCGCGTCCAGTCCCTGTACTGCGGCCTCGAACTCCACGGTCTGGCGCAGGTTGCGATACCAGTACGCGGCATCAAGACCCGTACCATCCGCCCACTCCACATCCACCGTGGAGAAGAACGGCACCGTCACCTCACGCGGCGACACCTCCGCCAGGACACGGAGGATCTCGTCGCGGATCTCCTCCACCTGCACCGAGTGCGACGAGTAATCCACCGGCACCCGCTTGGCCCGCTCCACGGACGCGAGCACCGACTCCAGCCCCGCCGGGTCACCCGAAATCACCACCGACGACGGACCGTTCACCGCCGCCACGGACACACCCTCCGGCAGCAGCGACCGCACCTCATCCACCGGCAACGGCACCGACACCATCCCGCCACCACCCGCCAACACCGTGATCGCCTTACTGCGCAGAGCCACCACACGCGCGCCGTCCTCCAACGACAACGCACCCGACACCACCGCAGCAGCGATCTCACCCTGCGAGTGACCCACGACCGCGTCCGGACGCACTCCCGCGGACTCCCACAGCGCCGCGAGCGACACCATCACCGCCCACAGCACCGGCTGTACGACGTCCACCCGGTCGTAGGCACCGGACCGTACGACGTCCGTCAGCGACCAGTCCACCAACGGTGTCAGCGCACGCTCACACTCCTCGAACCGCGCCGCGAACACCGGCGACGACTCCAGAAGTTCCACCGCCATACCAGCCCACTGCGAACCCTGACCCGGAAAGACGAACACCGTCTTACCCGTGGCCGACGTAGTGCCGGAGACGACACCGGCCAGCGGCTCGTCGTCTGAGAGCGCCTTCAGGGCCGCCGTGAGCTCCCCGGCGGAACCGCCGACGACCACCGCGCGGTGTTCGAACACCGAACGGCCCGCCAACGCGGCACCCACCGCGGCACGGTCCTCGTCCACCAACGGCACCAGACCGGCCGCCTGCCCACGCAGCGCCTCCGCCGAACGGCCCGACAACACCCACGGCACCACAGCGGGAGCCACAGGCACGACCGCCTGCTCCCCGGCCACCGGCTCCTCGGCCGGAGCCTCCTCCAGGATCAGGTGCGCGTTCGTACCGCTCAGGCCGAACGAGGAGACACCGGCACGGCGCGGGCCGTCCTGGTCGTGCCAGTCGCGGGACTCGGTGAGCAGCTCGACCTGGCCGGCGGTCCAGTCGACGTGGGTCGAGGGCGCGTCCACGTGCAGGGTCCTGGGCAGCACGCCGTGCCGCATCGCCTGGACCATCTTGATGACACCGGCCACACCGGCCGCCGCCTGCGTGTGACCGATGTTGGACTTCAACGAGCCCAGCCACAACGGACGCCCGGCATCACGCTCCTGACCGTAGGTGGCCAGCAGCGCCTGCGCCTCGATCGGGTCACCCAGGGACGTACCCGTGCCATGCGCCTCCACCACATCCACCTCGGACGCCTTGACACCCGAATTGGCCAACGCCTGCCGGATGACCCGCTGCTGCGAAGGACCGTTGGGCGCGGACAGACCGTTGGACGCACCGTCCTGATTGACAGCACTGCCACGGATCACCGCCAGAACCGGATGACCGTTACGACGCGCGTCCGACAGACGCTCCAGAAGCACCATGCCAACACCCTCACCAAAGCCGGCGCCATCGGCGGCGTCCGCGAACGCCTTGCAGCGGCCGTCGGAGGCCAGGCCGCGCTGTCGGCTGAACTCGGTGAACAGGGCGGGCGTGGACATGATGGTGACACCGCCGGCGAGGGCGAGCGAGCACTCGCCCGAGCGCAGCGCCTGGCTCGCCAGGTGCATCGCCACCAGCGACGACGAGCACGCCGTGTCGACGCTGACCGCGGGCCCTTCGAGACCGAAGGTGTACGCGATGCGGCCGGTGAGCACGCTGGGCGAGGTGCCGGTGCCGAGGAAACCCTCGATCTCCTCCGGCACCTCGGTGATGCGCGACGCGTAGTCCTGGTACATGACACCGGCGAAGACACCGGTGGCGCTGCCCTTGAGGTCCTGCGGGCGGATGCCCGCGCGCTCGAACGCCTCCCAGCTGGTCTCCAGCAGGAGCCGCTGCTGCGGGTCCATGGCCAGCGCCTCGCGCGGGCTGATGCCGAAGAAGCCGGGGTCGAAGTCGGCGGCCTCGGCGAGGAAACCGCCCTCGCGGGCGTAGGAGCTGCCGCGGCGGGCGCCCTCGGGGTCGTACAGGCCGTCCAGGTCCCAGCCGCGGTCGCCGGGGAAGGCGGCGATGGCGTCGCTGCCGGAGGCGACCAGGTTCCACAGGTCATCGGGGGTGCGGACGTCCCCGGGGAAGCGGCAGCCGATGGAGACGATGGCGACCGGCTCGTCCACGGCGACGGCCTGGACGGCGGTGGTGGCCGTGTCCTGTCCCTCGCCCAGTTCGGCGAGGAGGTGCTCGGCGAGCGCGATCGGGGTCGGATAGTCGAAGACCAGCGTCGCGGGAAGCTTCAGGCCGGTGACGGCCCCGAGGCGGTTGCGGAGCTGGACCGAGGCGAGCGAGTCGAAGCCGAGGTCGCGGAAGGCCCTGCTGCCGTCGATGACGTCGGCGGAGGCGTGGCCGAGGACGGTGGCGACGCGGGTGCGGACGAGGTCGACGACGGCGCCGAGCCGGTCGGCGGCGGGCAGGGCGGCGAGCTGCCCGGCCAGCGAGGTGGTCTCCTCGGCGGTGTCCCGCGCGGCGACGGCCCGGCGGGCCGGGGTGCGGACCAGGCCGCGCAGCAGCGGCGGGACCGGATCGGCGGAGGCGCGCAGCACCGGGAGGTCCAGGCGCATCAGGACGAGCAGCGGGTCCGGGGCGGACAGCGCCCGGTCGAACAGCTCAAGGCCCTGCTCGACGGTGAGGGGCGGCATGCCGGAGCGGGCGATGCGGCGCAGGTCGGCCTCGTCGAGGTGGCCGGTCATCGCGCTGGCCTGCTCCCACAGGGACCAGGCGAGGGACTGGGCGGGCAGTCCGGCGGCGCGGCGGTGCTGGGCCAGCGCGTCGAGGTAGGCGTTGGCGGCGGCGTAGTTGGCCTGGCCGGGGCCGCCGAAGACGCCGGACGCGGAGGAGAACAGGACGAACGCGGCCAGGTCGAGGTCGCGCGTCAGCTCGTGCAGGTTGACCGCGGCGTCGACCTTGGGCCGCAGGACGGTCTCGATGCGCTCCGGGGTCTGGGCGGTGACGACGCCGTCGTCGAGTGCGCCGGCGGCGTGGATCACGGCGCTCAGCGGCGTGCGCAGGCCGTCGATCACCGCGGCCAGGGCGGTGCGGTCGGCGGCGTCGCAGGCGACGATGTCGGTCTCGGCGCCGAGCCCGGTCAGCTCCGCGTGCAGCTCCGGGGCGTGCCCGGTGCGGCTGAGCAGGACGAGGTGGCGTACGCCGTGGCGGGTGACGAGGTGCCGGGCGAGGTGGGAGCCGAGCAGGCCGGTGCCGCCGGTGATCAGCACGGTCCCGTCGAGGGCGGCCGGGGCGCCGTCGGAGCGGGCGCGCTCCAGGCGGGGGGCGAGGAGGCGGGCGCCGCGCACGGCGAGCTGGTCCTCGCCGGTGACGAGCGGGGCCTCGGTGCTGGGGGTGTCGGTGTCCACGAGCACGAAGCGGCCGGGGTGCTCGGACTGGGCGGACCTGACCAGGCCCCAGACGGCGGCGCCCGCCAGGTCGGTGACGTCCTCCTCCGGGGCGGCGGAGATCGCTCCGGTGGTGAGGAACGCGAGCTGTCCCGGCTCGTCGTCGGCGAGCCGGCGCTGGATCTCGGCGAGGGCGTGGTGGAGCGCGACGCGGACGTCACCGCCGGGCTCGACGCGGACGGTGGCGGCCGGTCCCGCGGTGCCGGGCGCGGTGGTCACCGGCGTCCAGGCGGGGCGGAAGACGGCGTCGGCGCCGGGGGCGCGGACGGCGTCGTCGGCGGGCGGGCGCAGGGCGAGGGACTCCACGGAGGCGACGGGCCGCCCCGCGGGGTCGGCGACGTGCACGGAGACGGCGTCCTGCCCGGCGGGGGCGATCCGGACGCGCAGCGCGGTGGCGTCCCGGGCGTGCAGGGACATGCCGTTCCAGGAGAACGGCAGCCGGGCCTCGGCGGCGTCGGCGAGTCCGGTGACGTGCAGGGCCGCGTCGAGCAGCGCGGGGTGCAGGCCGAAGAGACGTGCCGCGTCCTGCTGGTCGTCGGGGAGGGCGACCTCGGCGAAGAGTTCGTCGCCGCGGCGCCAGGCCGTGCGCAGGCCTTGGAAGGCGGGTCCGTAGCCGAAGCCGGCCGCAGCGTAGCGGTCGTACATGTCGGCGGCGTCGAGCGGGGTGGCGTCGCGCGGCGGCCAGACGGTGAGGTCGGCGGCGGGGACGACGGGGGCGGCGGACAGGGTGCCGCCGGCGTGGCGGGTCCACTCGTCGGTGCCGTCGGGGGCCGCGTGCAGGGTGACGGTGCGACGGCCGTTCGCGTCGGGGGCGCCGACGGCGAGCTGGATGGCGACGGCTCCGTGCTCCGGCAGCACGAGCGGGGCCTCCAGCAGGAGTTCCTCGACCCGTTCGCAGCCGACCTGGTCGCCCGCGCGGGCGGCCAGTTCCAGGAACGCCGTGCCGGGCAGCAGGATCGCGCCGCGCACCGTGTGGTCGGCGAGCCAGGGGTGGGTGCGCACGGAGAGACGCCCGGTGAGCAGGGCGCCCTCGGCGTCGGCGAGCGCGACGACGGCGCCGAGCAGCGGGTGGTCGGCCGAGCCGAGGCCGGCCGCGGTCACGTCGCCCTGCTGGGCGGAGTGGTCCTCCAGCCAGTACGGCTCCCGCTGGAAGGGGTACGTGGGCAGGTCGACGCGGGAGCCGCCGGGCAGCAGCGCAGTGAGGTCGGCGGGGACACCGGCCACGTGGAGCTCGGCCAGGGAGAGCAGGAAGCTGTCCCAGCCGCCCGTCTGGCGCCGCAGGGTGCCCACGAAGGTGCCGGTGACGGTCTCCTCGATCGCCGCGGTCAGCACCGGGTGCGGGCTCACCTCGACGAACACGTCGTGGCCCGCGGCGCCCAGCGCGCGCACGGTGGTCTCCAGCTCGACGGTCTGGCGCAGGTTGCGGTACCAGTACTCGGCGTCGAGGGCCGCGGTGTCCAGCAGGCCGCCGGTCACCGTGGACCAGAAGGGGATCTCGGCGCTGCGCGGGGACAGGCCCGCGAGGGTGGTGAGCAACTCCTCGCGGATCTCCTCCACATGGGCGGAGTGCGAGGCGTAGTCGACCGGGACGCGGCGGACGCGTACGTCGTCCCAGGTGTCGAGGGCGGCGAGGGCTGCGGTGTCACCGGCGACCACGACGGACGAGGGACCGTTGACGGCGGCGACGGACAGGCCGGGGCCGATGCGGCGCCTGGCCTCTTCCGCGGAGAGGGCGACGGAGGTCATGCCGCCGCGGCCGGCGAGGGCGTTGATGGCCTTGCTGCGCAGGGCGACGACGCGCGCGCCGTCCTCCAGCGAGAGCGCGCCCGCCACCACGGCGGCGGCGATCTCGCCCTGGGAGTGGCCGACGACGGCGTCCGGCCGGACCCCGGCGGCCTGCCACAGGGCGGCGAGGGAGACCATCACGGCGAACAGCACCGGCTGGACGACGTCCACCCGGTCGAAGTCGCCGGAGCGCAGCACGTCCTCCAGGGACCAGTCGACGTGCGGGGCGAGCGCCTCGGCACACTGGGCGATCCGGGCGGCGAAGAGGGGCGAGGCGTCGAGGAGCTCGACGGCCATGCCGGTCCACTGGGCGCCCTGGCCGGGGAAGACGAAGACCAGGTCGCGGGTGGGGCGGGCGGTGCCGCACACCAGGAGGGGGTGTTCCCCGTCCTCGGCCAGGGCGGCGAGCGCGGCGTCGGTGTCGCTGCCGCCGCCGAGCACGACGGCGCGGTGTTCGAGCGCGGACCGGGTGGTGGCCAGGGAGTGGCCGACGTCGAGCGGGTCGGCACCGGTGAGGGCGCGCAGCTGGGTCGCCCGGGCGCGCAGCGCCTGCGGGCTGCGGGCGGAGAACGTCCAGGGCACGAGGGCGGGGGCGGTCACCGCGGTGGGCGCGGTCTCGGCCTCGGTGCCGGTGTCGGCCTCAGGGGCGGTCGCGGTCTCCGCCGGCTCCTCGGGCTCCGGTGCCTGCTCCAGGACGATGTGGCTGTTGGTGCCGCTGACGCCGAAGGAGGAGACGGCGGCACGGCGGACCCGGTCCGCCTCGGGCCAGGGCTGGAGTTCGGTGGCCAGCCGGACAGTGCCCGACGCCCAGTCGACCTGGGGAGTGGGCCGGTCGGCGTGCAGCGTGGGCGGCACCTGGCCGTGCCGCATGGCCTGCACCATCTTGATGATGCCGCCGACGCCGGCGGCGGCCTGGGTGTGGCCGATGTTCGACTTCAGCGAGCCCAGGAGCAGCGGCTGCTCGGTGCTGTGCGCGCGGCCGTAGGTGGCGAGGAGCGCCTGTGCCTCGATGGGGTCGCCGAGCGGGGTACCGGTGCCGTGCGCCTCGACGACGTCCACGTCGGCCGGGGTCAGCCTGGCGTTGGTCAGCGCCTTGCGGATGACGCGCTGCTGGGCGGGGCCGTTGGGTGCGGTGAGCCGGGAGCTGGCGCCGTCCTGGTTGACGGCGGTGCCGCGGACCAGGGCGAGCACGGGGTGGCCGTTGCGGCGGGCGTCGGAGAGCCGCTCCAGCAGGAGCATGCCGACGCCTTCGCCCCAGCCGGTGCCGTCGGCGCCCTCGGAGAAGGACTTGCAGCGGCCGTCGGCGGCCAGGCCGCGCTGCCGGCTCATCTCGGTGAACGCGACGGGGGTCGACATCACCATGGCGCCGCCGGCCACGGCGAGCGTGCACTCCTCGGCGCGCAGGGCCTGGGCCGCCAGGTGCAGGGCGACCAGCGACGAGGAGCAGGCGGTGTCGACGCTGACCGCGGGGCCCTCGAAGCCGAAGGTGTAGGAGATGCGGCCGGAGGCGACGCTGTCGGAGTTGCCCCCGGCGAGGAAGCCTTCGACCTCTTCGGGGACCTGGCGCAGCCGGGATCCGTAGTCCTGGTACTGCACCCCGGCGAAGACGCCGACCTGAGCGCCGCGCTGGGCCTGCGGGTCGATGCCCGCCCGCTCGAACGCCTCCCAGGTGGTCTCCAGGAGCAACCGCTGCTGCGGGTCCATGGCGAGCGCCTCGTTCGGCGAGATGCCGAAGAACTGCGGCTCGAAGCCGGAGATCTCGTCGAGGAAGCCGCCCTCACGGGCGTAGCTGCTGTCCGGCCGGTCGCCCGACGGGTCGTACAGCCGCTCCAGGTCCCAGCCGCGGTCGTCCGGGAACGGGGTGACGGCGTCCGTGCCGGCGGCGACCATGCGCCACAGGTCCTCGGGGCTGTTCACGCCGCCCGGGTAGCGGCAGGCCATGCCCACGATGGCGATGGGCTCGGTGTCCTTCGCCTCCAGCTTGGTCAGCCGCTGACGCGTGTGGTGCAGATCGGTCGTGACCCGCTTGAGGTAGGTACGGAGCTTGTCGTCGTTCACTGCTGTCCCTCTACCTTGTTGGGCGGTCACGACATGCCCAGTTCGTTGTCGATGAAGTCGAAGATCTCGTCGTCGTCGGCCGCGTCGAGGCGTTCCCCGACGGAGTCGTCGCCGGCGGCGGCGCGCGCCTTGGCCAGCAGGTCGTGCAGCCTGCCGGTCAGCTCCTCGCGGTAGCGCTCGTCGTCCAGGAGGGCGGTGAGCCGCTCCAACTCGGCGAGACCGGGCTGCTCTCCGGCGGCCGTCGGTTCGGGCACCAGCTCGGCGGCGAGGTAGCCGGCGATGGCGCGGCACGACGGGTAGTCGAAGAGCAGGGTGGCAGGCAGCCTGAGGCCGCTGGCCGTGCCCAGCCGGTTGCGCAGCTCGACCGCGGTCAGCGAGTCGAAGCCGACTTCCAGCAGGCCCCGGTCGACGTCGACGGAGCCGGCGTCGGCGAAGCCCAGCACGGTGGCCGTGTGGTCACGGACCAGGTCGAGCAGAGCCCGGTCGCGCTGGGTGTCGGTCATCCCGGAGAGGCGCTGGTCCAGGCTCGCCGCCTCGGCGGCGGCGGTGGCGCTGTCGGCGGCGCCGCGCCGTACGGTGGCGCGCACCAGGCCCCGCAGGACCGCGGGCACCTCGCCCTGTGCCTGGACCGCCTTGGTGTCCAGGCGCAGCGGCAGCAGGACCGGGTGGTCCTCGGCGAGCGCGGTGTCGAACAGCTCCAGTCCCTCGGCGGGCGGGAAGGCGATGATGCCGCCGCGCGCGATGCGCTTGAAGTCGTTCTCGTCGAGGTGGCCGCTCATGCCCGCGTCGTTGGCCCACAGGCCCCAGGCCAGCGAGGCGGCCGGCAGGCCCTGGGCGCGGCGGCGGTGGGACAGGGCGTCCAGGAAGGCGTTGGCCGCCGCGTAGTTGGCCTGTCCCATGCCGCCGAAGATGCCTGCGACGGAGGAGAAGACCACGAAGGCCGACAGGTCCAGGTCGGCGGTGAGTTCCTGGAGGTTGAGGACCGCGTCGACCTTGGGCCGCAGGACGAAGTCCAACTGCTCGTCGGTGATCGAGGCCACGATGCCGTCCTGGACCACACCGGCGGTGTGGACGACGGCGGTGACCGGGTGCTCGGACGGGACCGCGGCGAGCAGGGCGGCGAGCGCGTCGCGGTCGGCGACGTCGCAGGACGCCACCTCGACCTCGGCGCCCAGCGCGGTCAGCTCCTCGTGCAGCCGTGCGGCGTTCTGGCCCGCCATACCGCTGCGGCTGGTGAGCAGCAGTCGCTTGACGCCGTGCTCGGTGACCAGATGGCGGGAGACGTGGGCGCCGATGGCGCCGGTGCCGCCGGTCACCAGGACCGTGCCGCCGCGCTCCCACTGAGGCGCGGCGTCCGCGGCGCCGACCGGGACGCGTGCGATGCGGTAGGCGTACGCCCGTCCCTCGCGCACCGCGAGCTGCGGTTCGCCGCCGGCCACGGCGCGGGCTGCCGCGATGTCGGCGCCTGTCTGGTCGTCGTGGTCGTGGTCGACGAGGACGAACCGGTCGGGGTGCTCGGTCTGCGCGGAGCGGACCAGGCCCCAGACGGCGGCGCCGGCCAGGTCGGGCACGTCGTCGGCGGGGACCAGCGGCACCGCGCCACGGGTGCGGAACACCAGCTTCGCCCCGGCCCGGTCCGTGCCGAGCCACTCGCGGATGGCGGCCAGCGTCCGCCGGGTGGCGCGGCGCACCGCCTCGGCGTCCTGCCCGGGCTCGTGGTCACGCACCTCGAACGCGGGCACCGAGTCGGCGGTGGGCAGCGGTACTTCGGTGAACTCGGGGCGGAACAGGGTGCGGTGGGTCCGTCCGCCGCCCGTGGCGGACCGGGCGGGCGCCGCGGGCCGCAGGGCGAGGGACTCGGCCGTGGCGACCGGTGTCCCGGTGCCGTCGGCGAGGGCGACCGACATCGAGCTGTCCCCGGTGGGCGCCATCCGCAGCCGGACGGCGGCCGCGCCGCCCGCGTGCAGGGTGACGCCGCTCCAGGCGAACGGCAGCCAGGCCTGGCCGCTGCCGCTGAGCACGCCGAAGGCGAGGGAGTGCAGCACGCTGTCGAGGAGGGCCGGGTGGAGTCCGTACCGGCCGGCCTCGGAGCGCTGGGAGGCGGGCAGGGCGGCCTCGGCGAAGACCTCGTCGCCGCGGCGCCACACCGCCGTCAGCCCCTGGAAGACGGGGCCGTAGGCGAAGCCGCTGTCGGCGAACCGGTCGTACAGGCCGGTCACGTCGATCGGCTCGGCGCCCGGCGGCGGCCACTCGGTGAGCGCCTCCGCGGCGGCCGCGACGGGCGTGGCGCCCGGCGACAGCACACCGTCGGCGTGCCGGGTCCACGGCTCGTCGGCGGGGGCGTCCTGCGGCCGGGAGAACACCTCCAGGGTGCGGGTGCCGTCGGCGCTCTGCGGGCCGACGCGCATCTGCAGCACGGCGGCGCCGTCCTTGGGCAGCGCCAGCGGTGCCGCCAGGGACAGTTCGTCGACCCGGGCGCAGCCGACCTCGTCGGCCGCCCTGACCGCCAGCTCCAGGAAGGCGGTGGCCGGGAACAGTGCCTCTTCGAAGACCCCGTGGTCGGCCAGCCAGGGTGTGCTGTGCAGGGAGAGCCTGCTGGTGAAGACGTAGGTGTCGGCGTCGGCGAGTTCGACGGCGGCGCCGATCAGCGGGTGGCCGGTGGCGACCAGGCCCGCCGAGGTCACGTCTCCGCTGCCCGAGGTGTCGTCGAGCCAGTAGCGCTCGCGCTGGAACGCGTAGGTGGGCAGGTCGACGCGGTGCACGTCGCGGCCCTCGAAGACCCGCTCCCAGTCGGGGGCGGCCACCTGGGCGTGGAAGCGGCCCAGGGCGGCGGTGACCGACTCGGCCTCGTCGCGGTCGCGGTGCAGCAGCGGGATCAGCTCGGCACGGCCCTCCAGGCAGTCCTGGGCGAGCGCGGTGAGGGAGCTGTCGGGGCCGATCTCGACGAACGCGGTGACGCCGGCCCGCTCCAGGGCGCGTACGCCGTCGAGGAAGCGGACCGCGCCGCGGACGTGGCGCACCCAGTAGTCGGGGGTGCGCAGTTCGTCGGCGCCCGCGAGGTCGCCGGTGACGTTGGAGACGACGGGGATGCGCGGCGGGTGGTACGCCAGCCGGGCCGCGACCTGGCGGAACTCCTCCAGCATCCCGTCCATGTGCGGGGAGTGGAAGGCGTGGCTGACGCGCAGCCGCTTGGTCTTGCGGCCGTCGGCGGCGAGCTTGGCGGCGACCTCCAGGACGGCACCCTCGTCACCGGCGATGACGGTGGCCACCGTGCTGTTGACAGCGGCGACGGTGACCCGGTCGCCGTACTCGGCGAGGTGGGGCAGCACCGTCTCCTCGGGCGCCAGCACGGAGACCATGGCGCCGTCGGCGCGCATGGCCTGCATCAGCCGGGCGCGCTCCGCCACCAGCAGAGCGGCGTCCGGCAGGGACAGCACCCCGGCGACGTGGGCGGCCGCGAGCTCGCCGACCGAGTGGCCGATGAGGTGGTCGGGGTGCAGGCCCCAGTGCTCGGTGAGCCGGAACAGGGCCACCTCGACGGCGAACAGGGCCGGCTGGGTGTAGGCCGTACGGTCGAGCAACTCGGCGTCGGCGGAGTCGGCGGCGGCGCCGATCACCTCGTGCAGCGGCCGTTCGAGCAGCGGGTCGAGGACGGCGCACACGGCGTCGAAAGCCTCGGCGAAGACCGGGAACTCGCGGTGCAGCCGCAGCCCCATGCCCAGGCGCTGGCTGCCCTGTCCTGAGAAGAGGAACGCCACGCGCGGCTCGGCGGGCGGCACGGTGCCGGTCACCGACCGCAGGGCGGCGCGGACCGCGTCGCGGTCGCCGGCCGGCACGACGGCCCGGTGCTCCAGGTGGGCGCGGGTGGTGGCCAGGGTGTAGCCGATGTCGGCGGGCCGTACGTCCGGGTGCTCGGCCAGATGCCGGTCGAGCTGGTCGGCCTGCTCGCGCAGCGCCTGTGCGGAGCGGGCGGAGAGCACCAGCGGCACCGGCAGCGGCTCCAGCGCGCCGGAGGCCGTGGCCGGCTCGTCGTCGGGGGCCTGCTCCAGGATGGTGTGGGCGTTGGTGCCGCTGACGCCGAAGGAGGAGACGGCGGCACGGCGCGGGTGACCGGTGACCGGCCACGGGGTGTTCTCGGTGACCACCTCGACGCTGCCTGCGCTCCAGTCGATGAACGGCGAGGGCTCGTCCACGTGGAGGGTGCCGGGGACCGTGCCGTGCTCCATGGCGAGCACCATCTTGATGACGCCCGCGATGCCGGCGGCGGCCTGGGAGTGGCCGATGTTGGACTTGACCGAGCCCAGCAGCAGCGGCTGCGCGCGGTCCTGGCCGTAGGTGGCAAGCAGTGCCTGCGCCTCGATGGGGTCACCGAGCTTGGTGCCGGTGCCGTGCGCCTCGACCACGTCGAGCTCGGCGGGCGCCAGGCGGGCACTGGCCAGGGCATCGCGGATGACGCGCTGCTGCGAGGGGCCGTTGGGGGCGGTCAGGCCGTTGGAGGCGCCGTCCTGGTTGACGGCGGAGCCGCGCACCAGGGCGAGCACCGGGTGGCCGT
Organism: Streptomyces sp. NBC_01012; assembly: GCF_045162755.1. NCBI lineage: Bacteria > Bacillati > Actinomycetota > Actinomycetes > Kitasatosporales > Streptomycetaceae > Streptomyces > Streptomyces sp. NBC_01012. Next base: position 1,020,072 of record NZ_CP108688.1, read on the forward strand.
TGCGGCGGGCGTCGGAGAGCCGCTCCAGCAGGATGAGGCCCACGCCCTCCGCCCAGGCGGTGCCGTCGGCGGCGGCCGCGAAGGGCTTGCAGCGGCCGTTCTCGGCGAGGCCGCGCTGCCGGCTGAACTCGACGAACGACGTCGGGGTGGCCATCGCGGCGGCGCCGCCGGCCAGGGCCATCGTGCACTCGCCCGAGCGCAGGGACTGCGCGGCGAGGTGGATGGCGACCAGCGAGGACGAGCACGCGGTGTCCACACTGACGGCCGGGCCCTCCAGGCCGAAGGTGTAGGAGATGCGGCCGGAGGCGACGCTGCCCGCGCTGCCGATGCCGAGGTAGCCCTCCACCTCCTCGGGGGCGTTGCGCACCCGCAGGCCGTAGTCGTGGTAGCTGGAGCCGACGAACACGCCGGCCCGGCTGCCCTTCACCGACTGCGGGTCGATTCCGGCCCGCTCGAACGCCTCCCAGGTGGTCTCCAGGAGCAGCCGCTGCTGCGGGTCGATGGTGGTCGCCTCGCGCGGGGAGATACCGAAGAAGGCGGGGTCGAAGTCGGCCAGGTCGTGCAGGAAGCCGCCTTCGCGGGCGTACGTGGTGCCGTGGTGGTCGGGGTCCGGGTCGTAGAGGGCGTCCAGGTCCCAGCCGCGGTCGGTGGGGAACGGCGTGATGGCGTCGCCGCCCTCGCTGATGAGGCGCCAGAAGTCCTCCGGGGTGCGTATCCCGCCGGGGAAGCGGCAGGCGAGCGCCACGATGGCGATGGCGTCGTCGGTGACGGCGGCGCCGGCCGCGGGCACCACGGCGGTCTCCGTACGGACTTCCGGCTCGCCCAGCTCCGCGACCAGGTGGTCGACGACGGCGGTCGGGGTCGGACAGTCGAAGACCAGGGTGACCGGGAGACGCAGGCCGGTCGCGGCGGAGAGCTTGTTGCGCAGCTCCACCGCGGTCAGCGAGTCGCAGCCGAGGTCCTTGAAGACCCGGTCGCGGCCGATCGCGTCGGCGTTCTCGTAGCCGAGTGCCTCGGCGGCGGCCGTGCGCACCAGCTCAAGGAGTGCGGCCCGGTCCAGGGCGGCCGGGCGCTCGGGCGCGGCCGCCCGCTCGGTGAGCGCGGCCACCTCCGGCAGGTCGGCGATGAGCGGGCTGGGCCGCAGTGCGGTGAAGGCCGCGACGAAGCGGTCCCACGCGAAGTCGGAGACGATCACGTGGGGTTCGCCCGAGCCGACGGCGTGCCGCAGGGCGGCGACGGCGCGCTCGGGGTCCATGGCGGGCATGCCGTCGCGGACCAGCCGGGCGGCCACCGCTTCGTCGGTCAGGCTCTTGCCCGCCCACAGCCCCCACGAGACGGAGGTGGCGGGCAGGCCGAGGTCGCGGCGGTGCAGGGCCAGGGCGTCGAGGTAGGCGTTGGCCGCGGCGTAGCTGCCCTGTCCGGTGCCGGCGACGGTGGAGGCCAGCGAGGAGAACAGGACGAACGCGGAGAGGTCCATGCCGCGGGTCAGCTCGTGCAGCACGAGTGCGGCGTCGGCCTTGGGCCGGGCCACGCCGGCCGCGCGCTCGGCGGTGATGGAGTCGACCACGCCGTCGTCGAGGACACCCGCCGCGTGCACGACGGCGGTCAGCGGGGTCTCGGCCGGGATGCCGGCCAACAGCTCCGCGACGGCGTCCCGGTCGGCCATGTCGCAGGCGGCGACGGTGACGCGGGCGCCCAGGGCGCGGAGTTCGGCGGTGAGCGCGTCGGCGCCGGGGGTGGCCGCGCCGCGCCGTCCGGTCAGCAGCAGGTGCTCGGCACCGGCCGTGGCCAGCCAGCGGGCCACGTGTCCGCCGAGGGCGCCGAGACCGCCGGTGACCAGGACGGTGCCGCCGGGCTGCCAGGGACGCGCGGCGAAGCCGGAACCGCGGGCGTGGGCGAGGCGGCGGCCGTGGACGCCGGAGGGGCGGATCGCCACCTGGTCCTCGCCGGACTCGCCGGTGAGGACCGCCAGCAGGCGCTGCGCGGCCCGGTCGTCGAAGTCGGCGGGCAGGTCGACCAGTCCGGCCCAGCGTCCCGGGTACTCCACTCCGGCCACGCCGCCCAGGCCCCAGAGGGTGGCCTGCGCGGGTCCGGCCAGCGGGTCGGCGGGGCCGATGGAGACGGCGCCGCTGGTGGCGGCCCACAGCGGGGCGTCGATACCCGCGTCGCCCAAAGCCCCGATGAGGGTCACGGTCAGCGGCAGCCCGGCGGGCAGCACCGTACCGTCCGACCAGGGCCGGTCGGCAAGGCCGAGCAGGGAGAGCACACCGGCGGGCGTGTGTCCCTCGGCCGCCGCGCGCAGGCGTGCCGCGCCGGTGGCGCGGTCGTCGGCCGTCTCCCACGGCACCACGAGGGTGGTGAGGCCCTGGCGGCGCAGGGCGTCGAGGTGTCCGTCGACGTCTGTGCCCTCGGGGGTGACGACGAGCCACTCCCCGGTGGCCGGGCGGGCCGGCAGGTCGTGCACGACGCGCCAGTCGACGCGGTACTGCCAGGCGTCGCCGTCCTCGGACGCGGGCGGGGCAGCCGGTTCGAGCGGGAGCGGCACGAGCCAGTAGTGCTGCCGCTGGAACGGGTAGGTGGGCAGGTCGACCCGCCGGCCGCCGCGGTGCACGGCGGTCCAGTCGACCGTGCCGCCGCGGGCGTGCAGTTCGCCCAGCGAGGTCAGGAAACGGTCCAGGCCTCCGGACTCGCGGTGCAGGGTGCCGACGACGGCTCCGCCGTCGGCGGCCTCCAGTGCCTGCTGCACCCAGATCGCCAGCACCGGGTTGGGGCTGACCTCGACGAAGGTGTCGTAACCGGCGGCGATGAGCTGGTTGACGGCCTGGTCGAACTCGACGGTCTGGCGCAGGTTGCGGTACCAGTACGCGGTGTCCAGGGCGGAGCCGTCCAGCCAGGCGCTGTCGGCGCTCGACCAGAACGCGACCGTGGTGGAGCGCGGGGTCACCCCGTCCAGCAGGCGCATGAGTTCGTCGTGGATGCGCTCCACCTGGGCGGAGTGGGCGGCGAAGTCGGCGCCGGGAATGGGCCAGCGCATGACGCCCTCCTGCGACAGGGCGGCGCCCAGCTCCTCGAGCGCCTCGGGGTCGCCGGAGACCGTGACGGAGGTGGGGCCGTTGACCGCGGCCACGCCGATCCGGCCGTCCCAGGCGGCGACGCGCTCGCGCAGCGGCTCGGCGGCCATCGCGACGAACATCATGGCGCCCTGTCCGGCGAGCGCGGTCAGGGCCTTGCTGCGCAGCGCGACGATCATCGCCGCGTCCTCCAGGGAGAGCGCGCCCGCCACGCAGGCGGCGGCGATCTCGCCCTGGCTGTGGCCGACCACGGCGTCGGGCTCGACGCCGCAGGAGCGCCAGAGCGCGGCCAGCGAGACCATCACGGAGAACAGCACCGGCTGGATGCGGTCGACCTGCTCGTACTCGCCGCTGCGCAGCACCTCAGTCAGTGACCAGTCGATGTGCGGGGCCAGGGCGCGCTCGCACTCGGCGAAGCGCTCGGCGAAGACCGGGGCGCTGTCCAGCAGCTCCAGGGCCATACCGGTCCACTGGGTGCCCTGGCCGGGGAAGACGAACACGGTGCGGCGGCCGGCGTCGGCGGTGTGCACGGGTGCCTGGCCGTCGCGCAGCGCCCGCAGCCCGGCGGTCAGGTGCTCCCGGTCGGTGCCGACGACGACGGCGCGGCGCTCGAAGGCGGTCCTGGTGGCCGCCAGCGAGTGGGCCACGTCGAGGGGGTCGGCGGCGAGCCGGTCGAGCAGGGCGTGCGCCTGATCGCGCACGGCCTGCTCGGTGCGGCCCGACAGCGTCCAGGCCACGGCGGCGGGGGCGGCGGCGCCGTCGAGGGCGTCGTCCGCCGTCTCCTCGACCGGGTCGACCTGCTCGATGATGACGTGCGCGTTGGTGCCGCTCATGCCGAACGAGGACACGCCGGCCCGTCGCGGTCCCTCCCAGGGCCGCGCCTCGGTCAGCAGCTCGATGTTGCCCTCGGACCAGTCGATGAACGGCGAGGGCACGTCCGCGTGCAGCGTGCGGGGCAGTACGCCGTGCTCCATGGCCTGGAGCATCTTGATGATGCCGCCGACACCGGAGGCGGCCTGGGTGTGGCCGACGTTCGACTTCAGCGATCCCAGCCGCAGCGGTGCGGTGCGGTCCTGGCCGTAGGTGGCAAGGAGGGCCTGCGCCTCGATGGGGTCACCCAGCTTGGTGCCGGTGCCGTGCGCCTCGACCACCCGCACGTCGGCGGGCCGCAGGCCGGAGTTGGCGAGGGCCTGCTGGATGACGCGCTGCTGCGAGAGCCCGTTCGGCGCGGTCAGGCCGTTGGAGGCGCCGTCCTGGTTGACGGCCGAGCCGCGCACGGTGGCCAGTACGGGGTGTCCGTTGCGCCGGGCGTCGGAGAGCCGCTCCAGTACGAGCATGCCGACGCCCTCGGCTATGCCGAATCCGTCGGCTTCGGCGCCGAAGGGCTTGCAGCGGCCGTCGGCCGCCAGACCGCGCTGTCGGCTGAAGCCGGTGAAGGACAGCGTGGAGCCGAGGACGGTGGCACCGGCGGCCAGCGCGAGCGAGCACTCGCCGGACCGCAGGGCCTGCGCCGCGAGGTGCACGGCGACGAGCGAGGACGAACAGGCGGTGTCGATGGTCAGCGCCGGCCCTTCCAGGCCGAGCGAGTACGAGATGCGGCCGGAGAGCACGCTGCTGGAGATGCCGGCGATGAGGTGGCCCTCGGCCTCCTCGGGCACCCGCTCGCCGTCACCGCCGTAGCCCTGGTAACTGGCGCCGACGAAGACGCCGGTCTGGGTGCCGCGCAGCGAGGTCGGGGCGATACCGCCCCGCTCCAGGGCCTCCCAGGACGTCTCCAGAAGCAGCCGCTGCTGCGGGTCCATGGCCAGCGCCTCGCGCGGGCTGATGCCGAAGAACTCCGGGTCGAACAGGCCGGCGTCGTAGACGAAGCCGCCCGCCCGGGAGTAGGTGGTGCCGGGCCGGTCGGGGTCGGTGTCGTAGACCTCGCCCAGGTCCCAGCCGCGGTCGCCGGGCAGCTCGGATATGGCGTCGCGCCCGTCGGCGAGCAGTTGCCACAGGTCCTCGGGGCTGCGGACGCCGCCCGGGTAGCGGCAGCTCGCGGCGACGATGACGACAGGGTCGTCCTCCGTGGGCACGGTGACCGCGACGGGGGCGGCCGGTGCTGCCCCGGTGCCGAGGAGTTCGTCGCGCAGGTGGTCGGCGAGCGCGGTGGCCGAGGAGTAGTCGAAGACGACGGTGACCGGCAGCCTGAGGCCCGTCGCGGCGTTCAGCCGGCCACGCAGGTCGACGGCGGTCAGCGAGTCGAAGCCCAGCTCGCGGAAGGCGCGGCCCGGCTCGATCTCGGTGGCGGACTCGTGGCCGAGGACGGCCGCCGCCTGGGCGCGCACCAGCTCGGCCAGCAGTTCACGCTGCTCGGCGGCGGGCAGCGCGCGCAGCCGGTCCAGCAGGGGCGAGCCCGTCTCGTCCTGCGCGGCGTCGTCCGTGTCCTGGCCGACGAGCGCGGCGCGGACGTCGGGCAGCTCCGAGATGAGCGCGCTGGGCCGGGTCGAGGTGAACACCGGGGCGAAGCGGTCCCAGTCGACGGCGGCCACCACGATGACCGTCTCGTCCCGGTCGAGGACCTGCTGGAAGCCCTCGATGGCGAGCGCGGGACGCATGAAGGGGATGCCGCGTCCGCGCAGCTGCCGCTCGGCGAGGTTGGCGGCCATGCCCTTGCCGTCCTGCGGAGCCCAGATACCCCAGACCACGGAGGTGGCGCCGAGCCCACGGGCGCGCCGGTTCTCGGCGAGGCCGTCGAGGTAGGCGTTGGCGGCGGCGTAGGCGCCGTGGTCGGCGCTGCCCCAGACCGCGGAGATGGACGAGAACAGGACGAACGCGTCCACCTCGCCGATCAGTTCGTCCAGGTGGGCGGCGCCGAGCACCTTGGCGTGCAGGGTGTCGCCGAACTCGGCGAGGTCGGTGTCGGGCAGCGGGACGAGGCTGCCCGCGCCCGCGGTGTGCATCACGGAGCGGATCTGTTCGCCCCGCGCCTCCAGATCGGCGACGAGGGCGGCCAGCTGCTCGCGGTCGGTCACGTCACAGGCGGCGGTGGTGACGCGGGCGCCCAGGGACTCCAGTTCGGCGGTGAGTTCCGCGGCGCCGGGGGCGTCGCCGCCCCGGCGGCTGAGGAGCACCAGGTGCTCGGCCCCGTTGCCGGCCAGCCAGACGGCGATCTGTCCGCCGACGGCACCGGTGCCGCCGGTGATGAGGACGGTGCCGCGGGGCCGCCAGGGCTCGGGGGCGGGGCCGTCGGGCAGCGGGGCGCGTTCGAGCCTGCGCCCGTACGCGGTGCCGGGGCGCAGTGCGATCTGGTCCTCGTCGCCGTCGCCGGCCAGCGCGGCCGTCAGGGCGGCGGGGTCGAAGCCGGCGGCCAGGTCGAGGAGTCCGCCCCAGCGGCGCGGGTACTCCAGTGCGGCGACGCGGCCCAGGCCCCACACCAGGTTCTGGGCGACGGCGGTCACCGGGTCGTCGTCACCGGTGGAGACCGCGCCACTGGTCAGGCACCACAGGGGGGCGTCGACGCCGGCGTCCTCCAGCGCCTGCACGAGGGCGAGGGTGAGGGCCGTGCCGACCGGTACGACGGAGTGGTCCGGGTGCGGCCGCTCGTCGAGGCCGACCAGCGAGACGACCCGGTCCAGGGGACGCGGTACGTCGGCAAGGCGCCGCGCGAGCGTCCGCCGGTCGCTGGCGGCGGCGGTCAGCTCCGTGCGCGTCACGGTGGCGCCCGCGGCCTCCAGGGCCCGGCAGACCTCGTCCACGAGGGGATGGCCGGTCTCCGGTACGAGCGCCAGGACGTGGCCGGACAGCTCGGTGGAGCCGGCGCCGGGTAGCGCCTTCCAGGTGACGCGGTAGCGCCAGGAGTCGACCGTGGTGCGGGTGTCGTGGCGGTTGCGCCAGTCGGACAGGGCGGGCAGCACCTCGCTGAGCGGGGTCTGCGGGTCGACGCCGAGCAGCTCGCTCAGGCCGCCGTCCTCGACCGTCTGCCAGAAGCGGTTCTGCTCCGCCTCGGCCATGCCGACGCTGTCCTCCAGCCAGTACCACTTGCGCTGGAAGGGGTACGTCGGCAGATCACGGTAGGCAGCAGTGCCTCCGAGGAACGGGGTGAAGTTCACCGCCACACCACGGACGAACAACTCGCCCACGGAGAGCAGGAACCGGCGCAGACCGCCCTCGTCCCGCCGCAGCGTCCCCGACACCACGGCGTCGTCGCCGACGGTCGCGGTGATACCCATCGTCAGCACGGGGTGCGCGCTGATCTCTACGAAGGTACCGAAGCCCGCCGCGTCCAGTCCCTGTACGGCGGCCTCGAACTCCACGGTCTGGCGCAGGTTGCGATACCAGTACGCGGCATCAAGACCCGTACCATCCGCCCACGCCACATCCACCGTGGAGAAGAACGGCACCGTCACCTCACGCGGCGACACCTCTGCCAGGACACGGAGGATCTCGTCGCGGATCTCCTCCACCTGCACCGAGTGCGACGAATAGTCCACCGGCACCCGCTTCGCCCGCTCGACCTGGCCCAGGATCTGCTCAAGACCCGCCGGGTCACCCGAGACCACCACGGAGGACGGACCGTTCACCGCCGCCACGGACACACCCTCCGGCAGCAGCGACCGCACCTCACCCACCGGCAGCGGCACCGACACCATCCCGCCACCACCCGCCAATCGTGTGATGGCCTTGCTGCGCAGGGCGACGACCCGCGCGCCGTCCTCCAGCGAGAGGGCGCCCGCGACCACCGCAGCAGCGATCTCACCCTGCGAATGACCCACCACCGCGTCCGGACGCACTCCCGCGGACTCCCACAGCGCCGCGAGCGACACCATCACCGCCCACAGCACCGGCTGCACCACATCCACCCGGTCATAGGCACCGGACCGGACCACATCCGTCAACGACCAGTCCACCAACGGTGTCAGCGCACGCTCACACTCCTCGAACCGCGCCGCGAACACCGGCGACGACTCCAGAAGTTCCACCGCCATACCAGCCCACTGCGAACCCTGACCCGGAAAGACGAACACCGTCTTACCCGTGCCGGACGCGACACCGGAGACGACACCGGCCAGCGGCTCACCTTCCGCCAGCGCCTTCAGAGCCGCCGCGAACTCCTCGGCCGACTCCCCCACCACCACCGCGCGATGCTCGAACACCGAACGGCCCGCCAACGCGGCACCCACCGCGGCACGGTCCTCGTCCACCAACGGCACCAGACCGGCCGCCTGCCCACGCAGCGCCTCCGCCGAACGGCCCGACAACACCCACGGCACCACAGCGGGAGCCACAGGCACGACCGCCTGCTCCCCGGCCACCGGCTCCTCGGCCGGAGCCTCCTCCAGGATGGTGTGGACGTTGGTTCCGCTGACGCCGAAGGCGGAGACACCGGCGCGGCGCGGGCCGTCCTCGTCACTCCACTCCCGGGCCTCGGTCAGCAGCTCGACCTGGCCCGCGGTCCAGTCGACGGCCCGGCTCGGGGTGTCGACGTGCAGCGTCTTCGGCAGCGTGCCGTTGCGCATGGCCATCACCATCTTGATGACGCCGCCGACGCCGGCCGCCGCCGAGGAGTGACCGATGTTGGACTTCAGCGAGCCAAGCCACAGCGGCCGCTCGCGGTGGCGGCCGTAGGCGGCGAGCAGGGCCTGCGCCTCGATGGGGTCGCCCAGCTTGGTGCCGGTGCCGTGGGCCTCCACCGCGTCGATGTCGCCCGGGGAGAGCTGCGCGTTGTCGAGCGCCTCCTTGATGACGCGCTGCTGCGAGGGGCCGTTGGGCGCGGACAGACCGTTGGAGGCACCGTCCTGGTTGATCGCGCTGCCGCGGATCACGCCGAGGACCTGGTGGCCGTTGCGCTGCGCGTCGGAGAGGCGCTCCAGGACCAGGACGCCGGCACCCTCGGACCAGCCGGTGCCGTCGGCCGCGTCGGCGAACGCCTTGCAGCGGCCGTCGGAGGACAGGCCGCGCTGGCGGCTGAAGGCGATGTACGCGTCCAGGGTGGCCATCACGGTGATGCCGCCGGCCAGCGCCATGGTGGTCTCGCCGGCGCGCAGCGCCTGGACGGCCAGGTGGATGGCGACCAGCGAGGAGGAGCAGGCGGTGTTGACGCTGACCGCCGGGCCTTCGAGGCCGAGTACGTAGGAGACGCGACCCGAGACCACGCTGTCGGCGGTGCCGGTGTCCAGCAGGCCCTGGAGTTCGGGGACGTCCTTCGAACGGTCGCCGTAGCCGTTGTCGATGGCGCCGATGTACACGCCGGTCTTGGTGCCGCGCAGCGCGTGCGGGTCGAGCCCGGCGCGTTCGACGGCGGTCCAGGCGGTCTCCAGGAGCAGCCGCTGCTGCGGGTCCATGGAGAGGGCCTCGCGCGGCGAGATACCGAAGAAGCCCGCGTCGAAGAGGCCGGCCTCGTGCAGGAAACCGCCGTTGCGGGTGTAGGAGGTGCCCGACCGCTCCGGGTCGGGGTCGTAGCGGCCCTCCAGGTCCCAGCCGCGGTTGACCGGCCACTCGGTGATGGCATCGGTGCCGTCGGCCACCAGCCGCCACAGGTCCTCGGGGGACTCGACGCCGCCGGGGTAGCGGCAATCCATCCCGACGATGGCGATCGGCTCGTGCGGGGCCTGGCGGGCCTCACGCAGCGCGGCCTTGGTCTGACCGAGCTCCGCCGTGGCACGCCTGAGGTAGTCCAGAAGCTTCTTGTCGTCCGTCATGGTGTAGCTGGTCTCCTCAGGCGCTGCCGAAGTTGTTGTCGAGAAGGTCGAACAGTTCATCGGCGCTTGCCGAACTGAGTTCACCGGGCTCGGCCGGTACGCTGCGCTCGTCCCAGCGGCGCAGCAGGGTGTGCAGTCGGGTGCTGATCTCGTCCGCGACCGGCAGCTGAGACAGGGCCCGCTCCAGACGGTCGAGTTCGGCCAGCATCGGGGCCACGGGGTCGGGCTCGGCGAGCAGTTCGCCGTGCAGGTGGTCGGCGAGGACGGCCGGGGTCGGGTGGTCGAAGACCACCGTCGGGGAGATGGCCAGTCCGGTGGCCGTGCACAGCCGGTTGCGGAACTGCACGGCGAGCAGCGAGTCGAAGCCCAGGTCGGTGAAGGGCGAGTCGGGCCGGACGGCGCCGGGCCCGGCATGGCCGAGTGCGACTTCGACCTGCTCGGTGACCAGGTCGAGCAGGGCCCGGCGCTGGTCGGCCTCCGACAGTGCGGAGAGCCGCTGGACGAGGTCGTCGCCGTACTCCTCCACCGCGGCCTCGGGCAGTTCCGAGATCAGGTTGAGCTGGCGCGGGGTGGAGACCGCCGAGACGATCAGGTCCCAGTCGACGTCGGCCACGATGAGTGCGGGCTCGTCGCGTTCGACGGCCCGGCGGACCGCCGCCATCACCGTGTCGGCGGGCACCGGCGTCTCGGCGGGTGCCTGGGGCTCCCAACCGCCGACCGCGACGGAGACGGCGCGGACGCCGCTCTCCCGCAGCCGGGCGGTGAGCGCGGCCAGGCCCATGTGGCGGGCGGTGCCCGCGGCCTGCCGTGCCGCACCCCAGACGCCGCTGAGCGGGTGGAGCAGGACGAAGGTGTCCATGTCGCCCTCGGGCTCGGCAGGCAGGGACAGTACGACCTCGGTGGCCGGGCCGGCCGGGGGTTCGGCGGGCGCGACCTGGATCACGGTGCGCTCGCCGGGCTCGGGCCGTGCGGCGGGGTCGGCGCTGACGCGGACACTCCCGGCGCCGTGCCGCTCCAGCCAGCCGGTGATGCCGGCGGCCAGGGGTTCGTCGGCGCCGCGGACGAGGACGCGTCCTGGTACCCAGCGCTCGGCGGGCGGCGCGGCCTGCGGAGTGCGGACCAGGCGCCGGGCCCAGGTGCCGTCGGCGCGCACCCGGACCTGGTTCTCGGTGCCGGCCAGCACGGTGCGCAGGCGGCGTACCACCGTGTCGTCGAGGTCGGCGGGCAGGTCGACGAGGCCGCCCCAGCGCTGCGGCTGCTCCAGGCCGATGACCTGGCCCAGACCCCACAGCGCGGCCTGCTCTGGGTCCCGTTCGGCTTCGCTGGTGACGCACCACAGGGGTGCCTGGACACCGGCGGAGTCCAGGGCGCGCACCAGGGCCGGGGTGTCGGCGGGTGTCAGCAGGGAGAGCACGCCGGCAACGGGTCCGGTGACGCCCTTGAGGTCGGCGTCGGTGGTGACGGGGCCGGGCAGGGCGGCGGCGAGCGGGTGCCCGCCGTCGGGCACGACGACGGCCCAGTCGTCCAGGGTCACGGTCAGGTCCTGTTCGGGCAGGGCTCGCCACTCGGTGCGGTACAGCACGTCGGGTGCCTGCTGCGGGGCGCCGGCGGCGGACCTGCCGGGCGTGGGCAGCCAGTAGCGCTCGCGCTGGAAGGGGTAGGTCGGCAGGTCGGTGCGGGGGCCGGGGCCGGTCAGGGCGGTCCGGTCGACGTCGGCGCCGACGACCCACGCCTCGGCGAGGGCGGTGAGCATGCGCTCCCGGCCACCCTGGCCACGCTGGAGGGTGCCGACGGTGGCGACCGGGAGTCCGGCCTGCGCGGCGGTGCCCTCGATGCCGGCGACGAGCACGGGGTGCGGACCCGCCTCGATGAACAGGGTGTGTCCGGTGTTCAGCAGCCGCTCGGTGGCCGCGTGGAGGGCGACCGGTTCGCGCAGGTTGCGATACCAGTACGCGGCGTCCATCGTGGTGCCGTCGACGAAGTCGGCGGTGACGGTGGACAGCAGGGGTACGTCGCCCTCGGCGGGCCGGACGCCGGCCAGCTCGGCGAGGAGTTCCTCCCGCACCTCCTCCACGTGGGCGGAGTGCGAGGCGTAGTCGACGGGGACGCGCCTGGCCCGTACACCGCGGGTGTCGCAGTCGGCGACGAGGGCGTCGAGCGCCTCGGGGTCGCCGGAGACGACGGTGGCCGCGGGCCCGTTGAGGGCGGCGATCCCGATACGTCCGTCGTGGTCGTCCAGGAGTGCGCGGACGGTGGTCTCGTCGGCCGCCACGGAGACCATGCCGCCCCTGCCCGCCAGTGAGCGCAGGATGGCCCGGCTGCGCAGGGCGACGGTCTTCGCGCCGTCCTCCAGGCTGAGCACGCCGGCCACCACGGCCGCGGCGATCTCGCCCTGGGAGTGGCCCACGACGGCGTCCGGGTGGACGCCGTGGGAGCGCCACAGCGCGGCGAGCGAGACCATGACCGCGAAGAGGGCGGGCTGGACGACGTCGACCCGGTTCAAGGCCGCCTCGTCGGCGAGGACCTCGCGCAGGGACCAGTCCGTGTACGGGTCGAGCGCCTCGGCGCACGCGTCCAGGCGGGCCGCGAACTCCGACTCGGTGTCGGCGAGTTCGAGCGCCATGCCGGTCCACTGGGTGCCCTGGCCGGGGAAGACGAACACCGTGCGCGCGGAGCCGGCCTCGCCGGTGACGGCGTTCGGCGCGGTGTCGGGCGCGGCGAGCGCGGACAGCAGGGCGTCCCGGTCGGTGCCCATGACCGCCAGGCGCCGCGCGAAGCTGGTCCGGCCGGCCAGTGCGCGGGCCACGTCGGCGGCGGGGACATCGATGTCGCCCAGCAGCCGGTGCAGGCCGGCGGCCTGGGCGCGCAGGGCTCCCGCGGTGCGGGCGGAGAGGAACAGGGGCGGCGTGCGGTCGGGACCGGCGGGCGCGGCCGTCTCCTGCGGCTGCGGCTCGGGCTCCGGCAGTTCCAGTACGACGTGGGCGTTGGTGCCGCTCATGCCGAACGCGGAGATCCCCGCCCGGCGCGGTCCCTGCCAGGGCCGGGCCTCGGTGAGCAGCCGGACGTTGCCCGCGCTCCAGTCGACCTTGGTGCTGGGCTGCTCGGCGTGCAGGGTCCTGGGCAGGGTGCCGTGCCGCATCGCCATCACCGTCTTGATGATCGCGGCGACGCCGGCGGCGGCCTGGGTGTGGCCGATGTTGGACTTCAGCGAGCCGAGCCAGAGGGGCTCCTCGCGGTCCTGGCCGTAGGTGGCGAGGAGCGCCTGCGCCTCGATGGGGTCGCCGAGGGTGGTGCCGGTGCCGTGCGCCTCGACCAGTTGCACGTCCGCCGGTTCGAGCCGCGCGTTGGCCAGCGCCTGCCGGATGACCCGCTGCTGGGCGAGGCCGTTGGGCGCGGTCAGGCCGTTGGACGAGCCGTCCTGGTTGACGGCGGAGCCGCGGACCACGGCGAGCACCGGGTGGCCGTTGCGGCGGGCGTCGGAGAGCCGCTCGACGACGAGCACGCCTACGCCCTCGGACCAGCCGGTGCCGTCGGCCTCCTCCGCGAACGACCGGCAGCGGCCGTCGGCGGAGAGCCCGCGCTGGCGGCTGAACTCCACGAAGACGTCCGGGGAGGCCATCACGGCGGCGCCGCCGACCAGGGCGTACGCGCACTCGCCCGAGCGCAGGGACTGCCCGGCCAGGTGCAGGGCCACCAGGGAGGACGAGCAGGCCGTCTCCACGGTGACGGCGGGACCCTCGGTGCCGAGCGTGTAGGCGATGCGACCAGAGGCGACGCTGGTGACGGTGCCGCTGAGCAGATGGCCCTCGACGCCGTCGGTGGAGCCGCTGCCGTAGCCCTGGGTGGCGGCTCCGACGAAGACACCGCCCTGGGTGCCGCGCAGCGAGGCGGGGTCGATGCCCGCCCGCTCCAGCGCCTCCCATGAGGTCTCCAGGAGGAGCCGCTGCTGCGGGTCCATGGCGAGCGCCTCGCGGGGTGCGATGCCGAAGAAGGCCGCGTCGAAGTCGCCCGCGTCGTGGAGGAAGCCGCCGCCGCGGGCGTAGAAGGTGCCCTCGTGGTCGGGGTCGGGGTGGTAGAGCCGTTCCAGGTCCCAGCCGCGCTCCGCCGGGAGGGGGCCGATGGCGTCCTCGCCGTCGGCGACCAGCCGCCACAGATCCTGCGGCGAGGCGACGCCGCCGGGGAAGCGGCAGGCCATGCCGACGATGGCGAGGGGTTCGTCGGCGACGGGACGCGGGGTGTCCGCGACGGCCGTACGGTGCTGCGCGTCGGGTGCGGTGGTGTCGAGCCCCGCGTACAGCCGGCCCGCCAGGTCGGCGACGGTGGGGTGGTCGAAGATCTCGGTGACGGGCAGCCGCACCCCGGTGGCCTCGACCAGCCGGTTGCGCAGCTCCACGGCGGTCAGGGAGTCGAAGCCGAGGTCGCGGAAGGCGCGGTCGACGGCGACGCCGTCGGCGGAGTCGTGGCCCAGGGCGGCCGCGACGTGTTCGCGGACCAGGTCGCGCACGGCCTCCTTGCGGCGGCCCGCCGGCAGTCCGACGAGGTGTGCGGCGAACGCGGACGCCGGGGGCTCCGGGTCCTCCGTGCGGCCCGCCAGGACCGCGCGCACCTCGGGCAGGTCCTCGACGAGCGGGCGCGGGCGCGCCGCGGTGTAGGCGAGGGCGAAGTCCTCCCAGCGGACGTCGGCGACGGCGACCGTGGCGTCCGGTCCCGCGGCCAGGGCGCGCAGAGCGGCGACGGCCGCGGCGGGCGCGAGCGCATCGAGGCCGCGGCGGCTCAGCCGGTCCAGGGCCTTGTCGTCGGCCATGCCACCGCCGGCCCAGGGGCCCCAGGCGACGGAGACGGCGGTGAGCCCGCGGGCCCTGCGCCGGGCGGCCAGTGCGTCCAGGTGGGCGTTGGCGGCGGCGTAGGCGCCCTGTCCCCCGCTGCCCCAGAGGCCGGCGATGGAGGAGAACAGCACGAACGCGTCCAGCGGGGTGTCGCCCAGCAGGTCGTCCAGGTGGCGGGCGCCCAGCACCTTGGCCGCCGCGGTCTCACCGAGCACGGCCGTGCTGTCGTCGGCGACGGAGCCGAGGCCGAGCACACCCGCGGTGTGCACGACCGCGGTCGGCGGGTGCGCGGCCAGCAGGGCGGCGACCGCCTCGCGGTCCGTCATGTCGCACGCCTCGATGGTGACGCGCGCTCCGAGGGCGGTCAGTTCGTCGCGGAGGGTGTCGGCGCCGGGGGCGGCCGGGCCGCGGCGGCCGGCGAGCACCAGGTGCTCGGCGCCGTCCTGGGCCAGGCGCAGCGCGACGTGGCGGCCGAGGGCGCCGGTGCCGCCGGTGATCAGGACGGTGCCGCGCGGCTGCCAGAGCGGGCCGGCCTCCGGTGCGGGCGCGCGCTCCAGGCGGCGGACGCGGACGCCCTCGGCCCGTACGGCGAGCTGGTCCTCGTCGCCGCCGCCGGTGACCACCGCGCCGAGGCGGGCCAGGGCGGTGGCGTCGACGTCGGCGGGCAGGTCGACCAGACCGCCCCACAGCGCGGGCTGTTCCAGGCCGAGGACCTGGCCGAACCCCCAGGTCTGTGCCTGCTCGGGCCGTGCGGTGTCGTGGTCCGGGTCGACGGTGACCGCGCCCTGCGTCACCAGCCAGAGCGGGGCGCCGAGCGCGGCGTCGGTCAGCGCCTGGACGGCGGTCAGGGTGTGGGACAGGCCGAGCGGTACCGCCGGGTGGTCGGGGTGCGGCCGCTCGTCGAGCGCGAGCAGCGAGAGCACGCCCGACACCGGGCCGGTTCCGGCGGCGTCGCGCAGCAGCAGGGCCAGCGCCTGCCGTCCGGTGCCCGCGGGGACGGGGACGACGGGGGTGCCGAGCTCGCGCAGCCAGGCCAGGCAGGCGGCTCGCGCGGTGCCGGTGGTGTCCGTGCCGTCGGTGCCGTCGGTGCCGGGGACCAGGGCGAGCCAGGTGCGGTCCGGTGCGCCCGGGGCGGCGGGCCGGGCCGCCTCGCTCCAGCCGATGCGGTAGCGCCACCGGTCGGCGGCCTGTCCGGCACCGGGCGCTGCCGGTATGTGCGGCCAGAACCGCTTGTGCTGGAAGGGATAGGTGGGCAGCGCGTGCCGGACCGCGCCCGTGGCGGCGAACAGGGCCTCCCAGTCAGGTCCCGCGCCCGCGGTGTGCAGGCGGGCCAGGGCTGCCAGCAGGGTCTGCTCCTCGGGGCGTCCCGCGCGCAGCAGGGAGACCGCGAGCGGGTTCTCCTCGGGCAGGCAGTCGGGCACCATGCCCGAGAGCACGCCGTCGGGGCCGAGTTCCACGAAGACGGTGGTGCCGGCGGCCCGCAGGGTGGCAACGGCGTCGGCGAACAGGACGGTCGCCCGGGCCTGCCGCGCCCAGTAGGCGGGCGAGCACGCCTCCTCGGCTGTGAGTTCGGCGCCGGTCACGGTGGAGACGACGGGGATGCGCGGGGCGGCGTAGGTGAGGCCGGCCGCGATCCGCTCGTACGCGGCGAGCATGCCGTCCAGGTGCGCGGAGTGGAAGGCGTGCGAGGTGCGCAGCAGCTTGGTCCTGCGGCCCTGTCCCCGCCAGTGCTCCTCGAGGGCGGTGATCGCGTCGGCGTCGCCGGAGAGCACCACGGACCCCGGGGCGTTGACGGCCGCGACGGCGACCTGGTCCCCGTATCCGGCGAGCGGTCCTGCCGCCTCCCCGGCGGACGCCTGGACGGCGAGCATCGCGCCGTCGGCGCGCTGGGCCTGCATGAGCCGGCCGCGCGCGGTGACCAGGACGGCGGCGTCGGCGAGCGTGAGGACGCCGGCGGCGTGCGCGGCGGCCAGTTCACCGACGGAGTGTCCGGCGAGCCGCTGCGGGCGCACGCCCCACTGCCGCAGTGTGCGGAAGAGGGCGACCTCGACGGCGAACAGCGCGGGCTGGGCGTACTCGGTGCGCTCCAGGGCCTCGGCGTCCTCCTCGACGACCTGGCGCAGCGGCCGGTCCAGGTTCCGGTCCAGCTCGGCGCAGACCTCGTCGTAGGCGGCGGCGAAGGCGGGGACACGGGCGTACAGCTCGGCGCCCATGCCGAGGCGCTGGCTGCCCTGTCCGGTGAACAGGAAGGCCACCGCGCCGGCGGCGTCGTCGCGTGCGGTGCCCTCGAAGGTTCCGGCCGAGGTGCGGCCGTCGGCGAGCGCGCCGAGCGCGCGCACCAGGGCGGCGCGGTCCTCGGCGAGCACGACGGCCCGGTCGGGCAGTGCGGCGCGGGTGGTGGCCAGCGAGTACGCGACGTCCGTCAACGCCTGATCGGCCACGGTCCCGCTCTCCAGGAGCGCCAGCAGGCCCGCGGCCTGGGCGCGCAGGGCCGGACGGCCCTTGGCCGCGAGCGGGAAGAGCCGGACGTCGGAGGCCGGGTGGTCGCCGGTCCGCTCCGCGGCCTGCTCGGCGTCCTGCCCGCCGGGCTCCTCCAGGAGGGCGTGCGCGTTGGTGCCGCTGATGCCGAAGGCG
This sequence comes from Streptomyces sp. NBC_01012, assembly GCF_045162755.1. Classification (NCBI taxonomy): domain Bacteria; kingdom Bacillati; phylum Actinomycetota; class Actinomycetes; order Kitasatosporales; family Streptomycetaceae; genus Streptomyces; species Streptomyces sp. NBC_01012. The sequence continues at coordinate 1,037,283 of NZ_CP108688.1, forward strand.
GAGACGCCGAAGCGGCGCGGCGCCCCGGAACCGGGCTGCCAGGGCTGTGCTCCGGCCAGCGGCCGTACGGTCCCCGCTGTCCAGTCCACGACGTCGGAGGGGGCGTCCAGGTGCAGGGACTCGGGGAGGACGCCGTGCCGCATCGCCATGATCATCTTGATGACGCCCGCGATGCCCGCGGCGGCTTGGGTGTGGCCGATGTTGGACTTCACCGAGCCGAGCCACAGCGGCCGTTCCGCGTCGCGGTCCCGCCCGTAGGTGGCGATCAGGGCCTGGGCCTCGATGGGGTCGCCGAGGCGGGTGCCGGTGCCGTGGCCCTCGACCGCGTCCACCTCGTCGGGGCGGAGCCCGGCGTCGGCCAGGGCGGCGGTGATGACCCGCTGCTGGGAGGGCCCGTTCGGAGCGGCCAGGCCGTTGCTCGCGCCGTCCTGGTTGACCGCGCTGCCACGCACCAGGGCGAGCACCTGGTGCCCGTTGCGCCGGGCGTCCGACAGCCGCTCCAGGAGCAGCAGTCCGGCGCCCTCGCCCCAGGCGGTGCCGTCGGCGGAGGCGGCGTACGCCTTGGCGCGCCCGTCGGGGGCGATGCCGCGCTGCCGGCTGAACGACAGGAACAGATTCGGCGTGGACATCACGGTGACGCCGCCCGCCATGGCCAGGTCGCACTCGCCCCGGCGCAGCGACTGGCAGGCCAGGTGCAGGGCGACCAGCGCGGAGGAGCAGGCGGTGTCGACCGAGACGGCGGGGCCCTCCAGGCCGAGGGCGTAGGAGACACGGCCCGAGACGACGCTGGCCGCGCCGCCGGTGCTGCCGTAGCCCTCGCTGTCGGCGTGGTCCGCGGGGGCGGCGGCGAGCAGCGCCGGATAGTCCTGTCCGTTGGTGCCCGCGAAGACGGCCGTACGGCTGCCGCGCAGTGTGGTGGGGTCGAGGCTGGCGCGCTCCAGCAGCTCCCAGGACGTCTCCAGGAGCACGCGCTGCTGGGGGTCCATGGCGAGCGCCTCGCGCGGGGAGATGCCGAAGAAGTCGGCGTCGAAGCCGGCGGCGTCGTCGAGGAAGGCGCCCTCGCGCACGTAGGTGGTGCCGGGGTGCGAGGGGTCGGGGTGGTAGAGGCCGTCCAGGTCCCAGCCGCGGTCGTCGGGGAAGGCTCCGACCGCGTCGGTGCCCTCCTCGACAAGCCGCCAGAGGTCCTCCGGGGAGCGTACGCCGCCGGGGAAGCGGCAGCTCATCGCGACGACGGCGATCGGGTCGTCGTCGGCCGCGGCGGAGACGGGCGCGTGGTCGGGGCCGGGTGCGGCGCCGATGGTGCCGGCCAGTTCGGCGCGCAGGTGGCGCACCAGGGCGGCGGGGGTGGGGTGGTCGTACACGACGGTGGCCGGCAGGCTCAGTCCGGTCGCGGCGCCGAGCCGGTTGCGGACCTCCACCCCGGTCAGCGAGTCGAAGCCGAGCTCCTTGAAGGTGCGCTCCGCCGGGACCGACCCGGCACCGGAGTGGCCGAGCACGGCGGCGACGTGGGAGCGGACCAGGTCGAGCAGGACGCGGCCGCGCTCGTCCTCGCCCACGTCGGCGAGCCGCCGGGCCAGCACGGTGCCGGCCGTGCCGGGCTCCTCGGCGGCGGCGGTGGCCGCGGCCGCGCGGATGCGCCGCACCTCGGGCACGTCGTGCAGCAGCGGCCGCACCCGGGAGGCGGTGAACGCCAGGAAGAACCGGTCCCAGTCGATGTCCGCCGCGGTCAGACAGGTCTCGTCGTCGGTGACGGCCCGCTCCATCGCGGTGAGGGCGTCCTCGGGGTCCATGGCAAGCAGGCCGTGCCGGGCCAGCAGGCCGCCGACGCCGTCGCGGCCGGCCATGCCCGCACCCGCCCAGGGGCCGAAGGCGACGGAGGTCGCCACGAGCCCGTCGGCGCGGCGCTCCTCGGCGAGGGCGTCCATGAAGGCGTTGCCCGGGGCGTAGTTGCCCTGGCCGGGTACGCCGAAGGTGGCGGCCACCGAGGAGAACAGCACGAACGCGTCCAGCTCCAGCGTCCGGGTCAGCTCGTGCAGGTGCCGCGCGCCGGCCAGCTTGGGGCGCAGCACCCGACCTATCTGCTCCGGGCGCAGCGCCGCCACGGTGTCGTCGTCGAGGACGGCGGCGGTGTGCACGACGGCGGTGAGCGGGTGCTCCCGCGGGACCGTCGCGAGCAGCGCCGCGAGGGCGCCGCGGTCGGCCACGTCACAGGCCGCGAGCGTGACGCGGGAGCCGCGCTCCTCCAACTCGCGGCGGAGCACGTCGGCGCCGGGCGCCTGCGGGCCGCCGCGGCCGACGAGGAGCAGGTGGTCGGCGCCGCGGTCGGCGAGCCGGCGGGCGACGTGCGCGCCGAGGGCACCGGTACCGCCGGTGATCAGCGTGGTGCCGCGGGGCTCCCACGTGCGGGCGCCGGGGCGGATGCCGCGCGTCGCCCGGGTCAGACGGCGTACGGACACGCCTGCGGCGCGCACGGCCACCTGGTCCTCGGTCCCGTGGGCGGGGTCGGCCGCGCCGTCCGCGGGCAGGCCCGCCAGGACGGCGGCCAGCCGGGTGCGGGCGTCCTCGTCCAGGTCGGCGGGGAGGTCGACGAGACCGCCCCAGCGGTCGGCGTGCTCCAGGCCGACGACCCGGCCCAGGCCCCAGACCGTGGCCTGTCCGGCGGCGGTGAGCCGGTCGGCGGCGTCCACGGCGACGGCACCCCGGGTGGCCAGCCACAGCGGCGCGGTGGGGACGGTGTCGCCGAGCGCCCGGACGAGCGCCACGGTGGAGACCAGGCCCGCGGGCGCGGCCGGCTGTCCGGGGCAGGGCCGCTCGTCCAGGGCGAGCAGCGAGAGCACGCCTGCGACGGGGGCGTCCCCGGCCGCGTCGCGCAGCCGCCCGGCGAGGGCCGCGTCGTCGTCGCCGGGGGCCGCGGTCACGGTGCGGACCTCCGCGCCGTACGCGGCCGGTACGGCCGTCACCGCGGCGGTGTACGCGTCCTCGGCGAGGTGCTCGGGCAGTACGGCGAGCCAGCGTCCGGCCAGGGCGTCCGCGGCCGGTGCGCGCTCGGCGTCGGGCCGCGGGGCCCAGGTGACGCGGTAGCGCAGGGCGTCCGGGCCGGGCCGGGCCGGCGCGGCGGCGCGCGAGGTGTCCAGCCAGTACCGCCGGCGCTCGAAGGCGTAGGTCGGCAGCTCGGTGCTGCGGGCACCGCTGCCCTCGTACGGCGCGGCCCAGTCCACCGGCGCGCCGTGCGCGTACGCCTCGGCCAGCGAGGTGAGGAACCTCTCGGGGCCGCCGTCGCCGCGGCGCAGCGTGCACAGCACGGCCGCCGGGCGCTCCGACGTGGCGTCGAGGGACTCGGAGATGCCCTGCATCAGCACCGGGTGCGGGCTGACCTCGATGAAGAGCGCGGAGCCCGTGGTGAGCACGTCCGCGACGGCCGGGCCGAAGCGGACCGTGCCGCGCAGGTTGCGGTACCAGTAGCCCGCGTCGAGTCCGGTGCCGTCGAGCACCTCGCCGGTCACCGTGGACAGGAAGGGCACGGTGGCGCGGCGGGGTTCGATCCCGTCCAGGGCGTCGAGGACCGCCTCGCGGATCTCCTCGACGTGCGCCGAGTGGGAGGCGTAGTCGACGGGGACGCGGCGGGCGCGACAGCCGTCCTCTTCGCAGGCGGCGAGGAGTTCGTCCAGTGCCTCGGGGTCGCCGGAGACGACGACCGCGCCTGGTCCGTTGACGGCGGCGACGGACAGCCGGTCGCCCCAGCGGGCGAGGCGGGCGAGGACCGCCTCCTCCGGCTCGGCGACGGACACCATTCCGCCGCGTCCGGCGAGGGCGCGCAGCGCCCGGCTGCGCAGTGCGACGACGCGCGCACCGTCCTCCAGCGAGAGGGCGCCGGCCACCACGGCCGCGGCGATCTCGCCCTGGGAGTGGCCGACGACCAGGTCGGGCCGTACGCCGTGGGAGCGCCAGAGGGCGGCCAGGGAGACCATGACGGCGAACAGGGCGGGCTGGACGACGTCCACGCGCTGCAGTCCGGGTGCCCCGGGCTCGGCCAGTACCTCGGACAACGACCAGTCGACGTACGGCGCGAGGGCGTCCTCGCAGGCCCGCAGCCGCTCGGCGAAGACCGGCGCCGAGCCGGCGAGTTCGAGGGCCATGCCGGCCCACTGCGAGCCCTGGCCGGGGAAGACGAAGACGGTCCTGGCGCCGGGCAGCGCGGTGCCGCGCACCACGCCGGGCAGCGGCAGCCCGTCGCCGGGGGTGGCCCCGGCGAGCGCGTGCAGACCGGCCTGCCCGGTGAGCAGCACGGCGCGCTCCTCGAACGCGGTGCGCTCGGCGGCCAGCGTGTAGCCGACGTCCAGGGGGCGCGGCCGGGGGGTGGCGGCCAGGTGCGCGGCAAGGCGGCCGGCCTGCCGGTGCAGGGAGTGGGCGTCCCGGGCGGTGAGAATCCAGGGCGCGGCGGCCGGGGCGGTGTCCGGATCGGGCCCGTCCGCCGCGGGTAAGGGCTGCGGGGCCTCTTCGAGGACGACGTGGGCGTTGGTGCCGCTGACGCCGAAGGAGGAGACGCCGGCCCGGCGCGGGTGGCCCGTGGCAGGCCAGGCCGTCTGCTCCGTGAGCAGCCGCACGGCGCCGGCCGACCAGTCCACGCGGGAGGAGGGCGTACGGACGTGCAGGGTCGCGGGGAGCGTCGCGTGCCGCATCGCCTGCACCGTCTTGATGACTCCGGCGATGCCGGCGGCGGCCTGGGTGTGGCCGATGTTGGACTTCAGCGAGCCCAGCCAGAGCGGCCGCTCGCGGTCCTGGCCATAGGTCGCGAGCAGCGCCTCGGCCTCGATCGGGTCCCCCAGGACGGTTCCGGTGCCGTGGGCCTCGACGGCGTCCACCTCGGCGGGGGTGAGTCCCGCGCCGGCCAGGGCGTCGCGGATGACGCTTTCCTGGGACGGGCCGTGGGGTGCGGTCAGGCCGTTGGAGGCGCCGTCCTGGTTGACGGCCGAGCCGCGCACCAGGGCGAGCACCGGGTGCCCGTTGCGGCGGGCGTCGGAGAGCCGCTCCAGAAGCAGCACGGCGGCACCCTCGCCCCAGCCGGTGCCGGTGGCGTCGTCGCTGAAGGACCGGCAGCGGCCGTCGCGGGCGAGGCCGTTCTGACGGCTGAACTCCATCAGCATGCCGGGGCCCGCCATCACGGTGGCTCCGGCGGCCAGAGCCAGGTCGCACTCGCCGCCACGCAGCGCCCGTGCGGCCATGTGGAGCGCCACCAGCGACGACGAGCAGGCGGTGTCGACGGTCACGGCCGGGCCGTGCAGGCCGAAGGTGTAGGAGATACGGCCCGAGGCGACGCTGCCGGCGCCGCCGACCAGGCCGTATCCCTCGACCTCGGCCGGTATCTCGTGCAGCCGGGGCAGATAGTCCTGGCTCATGGCGCCGACGAAGACGCCGGTGGCGCTGGAGCGCAGCGTGGCCGGAACGATGCCGGCCCGTTCGAACGCCTCCCAGCTGGTCTCCAGGAGCAGCCGCTGCTGGGGGTCCATGGCCAGCGCCTCGCGCGGGGAGATGCCGAAGAAGCCGGCGTCGAAGTCGCCCACCCCGTCCAGGAAGCCGCCGTGGCCGGTGGCGGAGGTGCCACCGCCCTCGCCGCCGAGCAGGGCGTCCAGATCCCAGCCGCGGTCGTCGGGCAGAGGGCCGACGGCGTCCTTGCCGGACTCCACGAGCCGCCACAGGTCCTCGGGGGAACGCACTCCGCCGGGCAGTCGGCAGCTCATGGCGACGATCGCAACGGGCTCGTCCACCAGGGCGGTAGGCGCGGGGGCCGGCGCGGCGGTGTCCGCGCCGTGCAGGGCGCGGTGCAGGAAGGACGCGACATCCTCGACGGTGGGGTGGTTGTAGACCAGTGCCGCGGGCAGGCGCAGGCCCGTGGCGGCGGCCAGCCGGCCGCGCAGCTCCAGCGAGGAGGTGGAGTCGAGGCCGAGGGCCTTGAAGGCCAGAGCGACGTCGACCTCGTCGGCGCTCGCATGGCCCAGGACGGCGGCGGCGTGCGATCTGACCAGCTCGGTCAGTGCGGGCAGAGTGGTGTCGGCGACCGAAGCCGCGGCCCGTGCGGGCTCGGCGACCCGGTCGAACCAGTGGGACTGCCGCTGGAACGGGTAGGTGGGCAGGTCGACGCGGGCGGCGCCGGTGAGCAGCGGGGACCAGTCGACGTCGACGCCCTGGACGAACAGTTCGGCCGCCGAGCGCTTCAGCCGCTCCTCTCCCCCGTCGTCCCGGCGCAGTGTCCCGCCCGTGATCACGTCCTCGGCGGTCCCGGCCACCGCGGCGGTCAGCACTGGATGGGCGCTGACCTCGACGAACACCCCGTATCCGGCCTCCGCCAGGGCACGTACGGACGCCTCGAACTCGACGGTGGCGCGCAGGTTGCGGTACCAGTATCCGGCGTCGAGCCCGGTGCCGTCCGCCCAGTTCACCTCCACGGTCGAGAACAGCGGGACGTCTCCCGCGCGGGGCGTCACGTCCCGCAGGACATCCAGGACCTGCTCCTCGATCTCCTCGATCTGGGCGCAGTGAGAGGCGTACTGCACGGGCAGCCGACGCGCGCGGATCTCCCGCTCCGCGGCCAGTGCCTCAAGTTCCGCCAGCGCCTCGGAAGTACCGGCGACGACGACCGACGCGGGACTGTTGACCGTGGCGATCGACAGTTCGGGACCGATGAGCGCGCGGGCCTCGTCGGCGGGCAGGGCCAGAGACGTCATCCCGCCGCGGCCGGCCAAGGCGCGCAGCGTCCTGGCGCGCAGGGCCACCACGCGCGCGCCGTCCTCCAGCGAGAGAACTCCTGCCACCACGGCGGCCGCGACCTCGCCCTGGGAGTGGCCGAGCACCGCGTCGGGGACGACGCCCAGCGACTGCCATACCGCGGCGAGCGACACCATGACCGCCCACAGGACGGGCTGGACGACCTCCGTGCGCTCCAGCGCGTCCGCGTCGTCCAGCACGTCGGCGAGGTGCCAGTCGGTGAACGGCCGCAGGGCCTGTCCGCACTCCTCCATGCGGGCGGCGAAGACGGGCGACGCCGTCATGAGGTCGCGGGCCATGCCGACCCACTGCGAGCCCTGTCCGGGAAAGACGAACACCGTCTTCCCCACAGCCGTCGCGGCGTGTCCGGTGACCACGGTGTCGTGGGCCTCGCCCGCCGCCAGCGCCCGCAGACCGTCGGTGCCCAGGGACACCGCGCGGTGGTCGAAGAGCGTGCGGGAGGACAGCAGTGAGCCGCCGAGGTCGACGGGGCCGGTGCCGGGGCGGCCGTCGATCCATTCGGACAGCCGCGCCGCCTGGCTGCGCAGCGCGGCCGGGGTCCGACCGGACACCACCAGCGGTACGGCGCCGGGTGTCCCGGTCCGCTCGACGGTGGCCGGCGCCGCAGGCGCGTCCACGACGTGGGCGGCGACCACCACATGGCAGTTGGCACCGCCCAGGCCGAACGAGCTGACTCCGGCGACCCTGCGCCCGTCACGCCAGGACGTGTCCCCGGTGGCCACCTGGAGGTTCAGCTCGTCGAGTGGGATACCGGGCGGCGGTGCGTCGAAATTGAGGCTGGCGGGAATGCTGCCGTGACGCACCGCCAGGACGGTCTTGAGCAGACCGACGATACCGGCGGCGCTCTCCAGGTGACCGACGTTGGTCTTGGCCGAGCCGACGAGCAGGGGCGAACCGGCCGGTCGCGCAGCGCCGATCGAGGCGCCCAGGGCGGCTGCCTCGACGGGATCGCCGACCTTGGTGCCCGTACCGTGCAGCTCGACATAGTCGATGTCGGCGGGTGTCACTCCGGCGGCCTGGTGGGCCAGAGCCACCACCTCGCGCTGCGCGGTGGCGTCAGGCACGGTCAGCTCACTGCCGTCGCCGTCGTGATTGACGGCGCTGCCCAGCAGTACACCGTGGACGGTGTCGCCGTCGGCGAGGGCCCGATCGAGCAGCTTCAGCAGGACCAGGCCGCCGCCCTCTCCACGTACGTAGCCGTCGGCCCGTGCGTCGAAGGTGTGACAGCGTCCCGTGGGAGAGAGTGCGCCGACGCCGGCGGCGACCAGTGCGGTGTCGAGTGCCAGGTTCAGGCTGACACCGCCGGCCAGCGCGGTGACGGACTCACCGCTGCGCAGGCTCTGACCCGCCAGATGCACGGCGACCAGCGACGACGACTGGCCGGTGTCGACAAGCTGGCTCGGGCCGCGCACACCCAGGGTGTGCGAGATCCGGTTGGCGATGAGAGCGCGTTGGGTGCCGGCCAGCGTGTGATGGCTGATCTCCCCGGCCGACTGCCGCCGCAGCGTGGCGTAGTCGTCCCATCCAGCGCCGATGAACACGCCCGCGCGGGTGCCGGAGAGCGCGGCCGGGCGCAGACCCGCGTGCTCGACGGCCTCCCAGCTCAGTTCCAGGGCGAGCCGCTGCTGCGGGTCCATCGCGGCGGCTTCGCGGGGCGAGACACCGAAGAAGGCCGCGTCGAACGCATCGGGGTGCTCGATGAATCCGCCCCATCGCGCGCTGCCGGCGTGCGGAGTCGCGGCTGCGTCGAGCTGGGCGGTCGTCCATCGGTCCGCCGGCGCCTCGGTGATGGCGTGCCGTCCGTCGAGCAGCAGCCGCCAGAAGGCGTCGGGGTCGGGCGCCGCGGGCAGACGGCACGAATAGCCGATGACCGCGATAGCAGCCTGTGAGAGGTCCGGCCTGGTCAACACCTACTCCTCAACGTACTTGAAATTCCCGCGCCCTGGCCCAACAAAGGATGTCGAAGTAGATGCATTGCAAAATTCTACGTATACAGGGGAAAACTTCAGGCAACGTTGTTCCCGTGGAACCGCCGCGAACACTGCGCCGACAGTGATTTCCCCCGGGTAATGAAGCAAGTGACGGCGCGCCGCCACCTGGCCCGGCGAACGAGCGGCGGGCGCCGACGTACCTCAACCCGCTGCATCGGCAAGGGTGTTGAATGATCATACCCTGCGACCTGCCAAGAGATGTGCATGACGAAGATCACAAGCCGACATCCCCCCTGTCACCATTGCGGTCGATTTGCGGCCAGGACACGCAAGGGGCGACGTGCGCTGAGCTGCTTCAAGCAGGCCGTGCTCATGCTGCGCCGGTTCCTCGACGGCACCCGCCTTTCCCAACTCGCCCGCGACAACGCCATGATCCGTTACTGGCAAAGACTCACTGTCACCGCGGCGTGATCAGCGTCATAGGATGTCACCGCCATAAGACAGGGAACGGACGAACAGTGAGTCGCGGCGGCTCGTAGACTGATCGAAATCCGGTGCGGAGCAACGCGCGTCAGGTCGTAGCGTGTGCCGGCACCGGTGCAGTCGCCGCAGCCCCGCGCTGTACGCAGGCCGGCGGAAGAGACTGGCACACTCCGACGAACCAGGTCTGCACGGCACGGATGGACGTACCCCGATGGGAATCACCGATGGCTGAACAGCTCGTTGTCTCCGACACCCTGCACGCCTACATGCGTGAGGTCTCGTTGCGGGAGGACGAAGTACTGGCGGACCTGCGCCAGTTCACCGCGCAACTGCCCGCGGGCGCCGCGATGCAGGTGTCCGCGGAAGAAGGTCAGCTACTCGCCCTCCTGATCCACCTGACGGGCGCGGCCAACGTCTTGGAGATCGGCACCTTCACCGGCTACAGCACGCTGTGCATGGCACGTGCGCTGCCGCCCGGCGGCCGTCTGACCACCTGTGACATCACCGCCCGGTGGACCGACATCGCGGCCCGGTACTGGCAGAAGGCGTCCGTCGAGGACCGTGTCGAGCTACGGATCGGCGATGCCAGGAAGACATTGGACGCGCTGCACTCGGAGCACGGGAGCGGCCACTTCGACCTGGTCTTCATCGACGCGGACAAGAGCGGTTACCTGCACTACTACGAGAAGTCGCTGGACCTGCTGCGGCCCGGCGGTCTCGTGGTGGTGGACAACACCTTGTTCTTCGGACGGGTGGCGGACCCCGAAGCCCAGGACGCCGACACCGTCGCGATCCGAGAGTTCAACACGTATCTGCACGAGGACGAGCGAGTCGAGGTGTCCATGCTGCCGATGGCCGACGGCATTACTCTCGCCCGCAAGCTGACCGTCTGAGAACCCCGCAGCGGCCCGGACCGGTGTCGCACTCCCGCGCCAACGGAGCCTGGCGCCACGGCACTCACCCGCCTCAGCCTCCTCACCCCTGTCCGTCCGTCCGTCCGCCCTCTTCTCCGTTCCGGCCTCCGCGGGGATCGGCAGTCCTGCCCCGCGACCGCGGGCCCGCATACTTTGCCGCCGTACACGAACCATGACCACAGAAGGCAGAACCAGGATGACGACCGAGCCGATCGCGGTTCTTGGTGCAGGTGTGATGGGCGTGGGTATCACCACACTGCTGGCCGGCCACGGCCTGCCGGTGCGGCTGGTGGATACCGCCCCGGAGAAGCTGGCACAGGCCCCCGGCCGGATCCGGCAAGAGCTGCGCATGGCTCAATTGATGGGCGCCCTGCCGCCGGGCCGGGAGCAGGGCGAGGTGAGCCTGCACCCGGAGGTGTCCGCGGTCCGCGGCGTACGGCTGGTGATCGAAGCGATCACCGAGGACACCGACCTCAAGAAGGCGGTGCTGTCCGAGGTCTCCGCGCTCGTCCCCCCAGGCACCCCGATCATCTCCAACACGTCCTCCATCCCCATCGACGAGTTGGCCGACTCCGTGCGACACCCCACCGACCTGATCGGCACCCACTTCATGAACCCGCCGGCCGTCATCGCCACCACCGAGGTCATCCGGGGGGTGCGCACGGGCGGGGCGACCCTGGAGGCCGTTCGCGGCCTGCTCCGAGAGGTGAGCCGCAGGCCCGTGGTGGTCCACGACGCGCCCGGCTTCGTCACCAGCCGGCTGCTGCATCCGATGATCAACGACGCGGCGCGGGTGGTACAGGAGGGGACGGCGTCCGCCGAGGACGTCGACACCCTCATGCAGGGCTGCCTGGGCCACCCCACCGGACCGCTGCGCACGGCGGACCTGATCGGCATCGACAACCTGGTCGATTCCCTGTGGGTGCTGTTGAAGCGCACCGGTGACGAGGGATGCCGCCCCTGCGACCTGCTGCTGCAGAAGGTCGCCGACGGCCACTACGGACGGAAGACCGGCCGTGGTTTCTACGAGTACGAGGAGAACGCGATATGACCGTCCCCACCGACCGGCCCACGGACGTCCAGGCGTCCATCCTGGCCTTCATCGAAGCCAAGACCAAGACGACCCTGACGCCTGACGTGGACATCTTCGCGGTCGGCGGACTCTCCTCGCTGTTCGCCATGGAGCTGGTGGTCCATCTGGAGAAGACGTTCGGCATCTCCATCACCGGCGCCGACATGCGCCTGGACAACTTCCGGACGGTTGCCTCGATGGTCGAGCTGGTGACCCGCCTCGGCGAGAGCACCCGTGCCTGACCGGCTCGCTGCCGAGGTCACCGAACTCATCGGCGACCAGGCCGACCACTGGGACCGTGCGGGCTTGATCCCGCACGAGCTGCTGCGGAAGATGTCCGCCCGCGGCCTGCTCTGCGCCCAGGTTCCCGAGGAGTACGGCGGCCTCGGCCTGAACAGCGCCCAAGGCGGTGAGTTCACCGCACACGTCGGAAGCCTGGACAGCTCCCTACGGAGTGTCATGACCTCACAGGGCATGGCCGCCTGGGCCATTCAGCGGCTCGGTGACGACGAGCAGCGCGCCGGCCTCCTGAGCGGGCTGGTCGGGGGCCGCCTCGCGGCCGTCGGCTTCAGCGAGGCAGACGCCGGCAGCGACATCTCCTCAATGCGTACCACCGTCCGGCACGACGGGGACGACGTGGTGGTGGACGGTGCCAAGGTGTGGATCACCGCGGCCCACTACGCCGACGAACTCGTGGTCTTCGGACGCTACGAGGACGGCGGTGCCGCCGTCGTGATCCCCGCGGACACCCCCGGTGTCACCATCGAGCGGGTCCCCGATCCGATGGGCTGCCGGTCCGCCGGGCACTCCGACATCCGGCTGGAAGAAGTCCGGGTACCAGCACGACGTATGTTGGGCGGCGCGGGAATGCCCCTGTCGATGCTGGTCACCCTCGTTCTGGCATACGGCCGGATGTCCGTGGCCTGGGGCTGCGTCGGCATCCTCCGCGGCTGTCTGGCCGCGGCCGGTGCGCACGCCCGCTCACGCCGACAGTTCGGCAAACCCCTCGGTGAACACCAACTGGTCGGCCGGCACCTCGCTGAATTGCTGGTCTCCGAGCAGATCGCCAGCCGGGCCTGTGAGCACGCGAGCACCCTGTGGGACACGGACGGCGCGGACGCGTTCACCGCCACCGTTCTGGCCAAGCATGTCAGTGCCACACAGGCCGCACGGGGGGCCTCCGCGGCGGTCCAGGTCCTGGCCTCGGCCGGCGCGGACAACAGTTGCCTGGTCTCCCGCGCCTACCGAGACGCCAAGCTGATGGAAATCATCGAGGGCAGCAACGAACTGTGCCAGGTCATGCTGGCCGAGCACGTGCTGTCACGCCCGTAGAGGAGAGACGGTCAATGGCTGAGCCGACGACGGTGAAGTGCCTCGTCTGGGATCTGGACAACACGCTGTGGCAGGGCACCCTGCTGGACGGCGACGACGTCCGGATCGCGGACGAGACAAAACATGTGATCGCCGAACTCGACCGGCGCGGCATCCTGCAGGCGGTGTGCAGCAAGAACGACCACGACCACGCCTGGCAGCGCCTGGAGGAGCTGGGCGTGGCCGAGTACTTCGTCCTGCCGCACATCGGCTGGGGTCCGAAGTCCGACTCGGTCCGGTCCATCGCCGAACGCCTCAACTTCGCCCACGGCACCGTGGCGTTCGTCGACGACACCCCGGCCGAGCGCGCCGAGGTCGCGTACCACCTGCCGGAGGTGCGCTGCTACGACGCCGGACAGGTGACGGAGCTGCTGAACCTGCCCGAGTTCAGCCCGGCCACCGTCACGGTGGACTCCGAGCGGCGCCGTGAGATGTATCAGGCGGGCTTCCGCCGGGATGCCGAGCGCGAGGAGTACAAGGGCGCGGACGAGGACTTCCTGCGCTCGCTCGACCTGTGGATGTCGATCGGCAGGGCGACCGAGCACGAGCTGAGCCGGGCCAAGGAACTGACCCTGCGCACCAGTCAGATGAACGCGACCGGTGTGCACTACGACGACGACGCGCTGCGCCGGCTGATGACCGACCCCGAGCACGAGGTGCTGGTCGTCACCATGGGCGACCGGTTCGGACCGCACGGGGCGGTGGGGCTGCTCCTCCTGCACCGAACGCCCGGGGCGTGGCACCTCAAGCTGCTGGCGACGTCGTGCCGTGTGGTGTCCTTCGGTGCGGGTTCGACCATCCTCAACTGGCTGATCGACCAGGCCGCCACGGCCGGAACGCATCTGGTCGCCGATTTCCGGGCCACCGCGCGCAACCGCATGATGGAGATCGCCTACCGGTTCGCCGGCTTCGAGGACCAGCCCTGCGCCTGCCACGACGCGCAGGAGGCGTCGGACGGCGACACGGCCGATGTGCAGCGTCTCCACCTGGTCGCCACCCCGCGCCCCGCGCCGTCCACGATGTCGCTGGACGCGGTCGGCCTGGCTGGGGAGCGGGTGGGGTAGCAGAGCCGCCCCCGGGTACGACGAGGGCCCTGACCTGCGCGGAGCGCTGGTCAGGGCCCTCACGTGCGCGCGGACCGGCCGCGTTGCGCCGCCGGGTCAGCGGCCGTCGGCGTAGCGGGCGGTGAGTTCCCGCTTCAGCACCTTGCCGCTCGGCCCGAGGGGTAAGTCCTCGACGAACTCCACCAGGCGCGGGTACTTGTGCGCGGCGATCCGCTGCTTGCTCCAGGCCACGATGTCCGCGGCCAGCGCCGCGTCCTGCGCCGTGCCCGGCCGCGTCCGCACCACGGCGCATACCTCCTCGCCGTACTTGGCGTCGGGCACACCGATGACGGCGACCTGGGCGACGGCTGGGTGGCGCATCAGCACGTCCTCGACCTCGCGCGGATAGACGTTGTAGCCGCCGCGCAGCACCATGTCCTTCTTGCGGTCGACGAGGGTCAGATAGCCGTCGGCGTCCTTCGTTCCCAGGTCACCCGTGCGGAACCAGCCGTCCACCAGCACGGCCGCGGTGGCCTCCGGCCGGTTGAGGTAGCCCGCCATGACGTTGTGGCCGCGTACGACGATCTCGCCGATCTCCCCGGCCCGCAGCAGCTCGACGCGGTCCTCGACATCGGCGGCGGCGATCTCCGCCTCCACGCCCCAGATGGTGCGCCCCATGGTGCCGGGCCTGCGCGGCCACGCCTTCTGGTTGTACGCGACCACCGGTGAGGTCTCCGTGAGGCCGTACCCCTCGTAGATGGGGCAGCCGTAGACCTCCTCGAACTCCTCCAGCACCCTGACCGGCAGCGCCGAACCGCCGGAGAAGGCGCGGTCGAGGGCGGGGCGACGGTCGTCCTGGCCGGCCGCCTCCAGGAGGGCCAGGTACATCGTCGGGACACCCATGAACACCGTGCAGCCCTCGGTGACCATGAGGTCGAGCGCGCCGGGGCCGTCGAAGCGGCTCATCAGGACCAGGGTGCCGCCGGCCAGGAAGCAGGCGCTCATGCCGCAGGTCTGGCCGAAGGTGTGGAACAGCGGAAGACAGCCGAGCAGCACGTCGTCGGAGCCGAGGTCGAACGGCGAGCGCATCGTGGTGTGGACGTTCATCACCAGGTTGAGCTGGGTGATCATCGCGCCCTTGGGCCGGCCGGTGGTGCCCGAGGTGTACAGCACCAGGGCCAGGTCCTCGGGCGCGCGCGGCACCAGGCGGTCGAGCGGCTCCACCTCCTGGGCGAGCACGTCGAGACGGGGCGTGCCGTCGTCGTCCGTACCGTCCTGAACCATGACGGTGAGCAGCGGGACCCCGGCCACCTCGGCCGCCTTGGCGCCCTCGCCCAGCATCGGGGCCGCGCACACCAGGGCCTTCGCCTCGGAGTCGGCCAGCACGTGCCCGATCTCGTCGGCGCGCAGCAGGCCGTGCACCGGGACCGCCACGGCGCCGAGCGCCAGCACGCCGTAGTACACCATCGGGAAGTGCGGTGTGTTGGGCAGCAGCAGGGCGATCCGGTCGCCGGGGCGCACACCGTGCTCCCGCAGCACCGCCGCGTACCGGCGGGTGGCGTGCCAGAGTTCGGCGTAGGTGAACCGCTGGGAGCCGAAGACGAGCGCGGGGTGGTCGGGGCGCCGCTCGGCGGACTCCGCCAGTACGGACGCGGCGGTCAGTGTCATGCCGCACCGCAGTGCCGCGCGGCCAGCGCGCGCTTGTCCGGCTTGCCGGCACCGGTCAGGGGAAGTGCGTCGTGGAACGTCACCACGGCCGGTATGTGCTTCGGGGACAGCTCGGCGGCGACATGGCCGATCAGCTCCTCGGAGCCGGCGGTGCCGCCCGGCCGCACCACGACAGCAGCGTGGATGTGCTCCACCCGGTCGTCGTCGACGACGCAGAACACCGCGGCCTGCGCGATGTCCTGATGGGTCAACAGGGCGTTCTCGACGTCGGTGGGGTGGACCTTGATGCCGTTGGTCTTCATCACCTCGCCCATCCGGCCGTGCAGGCGCAGGTAACCCTTCTCGTCGAGGGAGCCGAGGTCGCCGGTGTGCACCCAGCCGTCGCGGACGACCTCGGCGGTCAGATCGGGCTCGCCCCAGTAGCCGAGCATGGTGGACGGGCTCTGCACACACACCTCGCCGATCTCGCCGGGCGGGAGGTCACGGCCGTCGTCCAGGTCGCGGATGCGCACCTGCGTGGTCGGGCGGCCGACGGTCCGGCGCAACTCCGGGTCGAAGTGGTCCTGCGGCATCAGCATGCTGATGCCGCTGATCTCCGTGGTCCCGTAGAGCTGGAGCAGCACGGGGCCGAACACCTCGATGGCCTGGGCCAGTCGGGCGGGGGCCGCGGGCGAGCCGACGTAGGTGATGAGCCTGAGGCTCGACCGGTCGGTGGTCGCGGTGTCGGGGTGGTCGATCAGCATGTACAGCTGCGGCGGGGTGAGCGACAGCGTGGAGACGCGGTGCCGTTCCACGGCCCGCAGCACCTCGCCCGCCTCGAACCCGTCGTGCAGGACGACCGTTCCGCCGGAGGCGAGCGCGACGTCGACGGCGGAGCCGCTGGAGTTGCTCACCGGCAGGGTGGACAGGGCCACGATGGGTTCCGGGGACTGGAGGGCCACCATGAGGTTGAAGCTGCGCAGGCTGTACGGCTGCATGACGCCCTTGGGGCGGCCGCTGGTACCGCTGGTGTAGATCACCACGGCCGGCTGTGCGGGGTCCACCTCGACGGCGGCGAGGTCGAAGGCGTCCGGGTCGCCGGCCGAGAGGTCCACGACGTCGGAGCCGAGGGCACCGAACGCGGCGAGCCGCGGCGGCTCGGTCAGCCGGTCGCACAACTCGCGGGCCGCGTCGGCGTTCTCCTTGTCGACGGCGAGGAAGTCCGCACCCGTCCTGCCGAGGATCTCCTGCCGGGCGGCGGCGGCGAGCTGGTCGTTGGGGTCCACCGCGTTCGTGGAGTGCAGGTGGACGACGGTGGCACCTGCGAGGTTGG
Organism: Streptomyces sp. NBC_01012; assembly: GCF_045162755.1. Lineage (NCBI taxonomy): Bacteria > Bacillati > Actinomycetota > Actinomycetes > Kitasatosporales > Streptomycetaceae > Streptomyces > Streptomyces sp. NBC_01012. The sequence continues at coordinate 1,053,860 of NZ_CP108688.1, forward strand.
CGGCGTAGCGCAGCATGATCGTCGCCGGGCTGTTGGTGACGGTCAGCACCGCCACCACCGGGGCCTCGCCCTCCGTGCCCGGGGTCCGGTGCTCCGTGAAGTGCCGGCGCAGGACGTCGGCCGCCGAGAGAACCGCCCGGGAGAACTGGCCCGCGGTGAACTCCTCGTCCTCCCGCCACAGGGCGACTCGGTCGGGATGGGACGCCAGCACCTCAAGGACTCGGCGGGCGTAGTTCTCGTTCGCAGACATCGGTACCCCACATTGCCGGCCGTCTTGACTTTTCAAAGGGCAAAGTTACATGGACGCGAGAGGGTGGCAACACACTTCGATCTTGCATGACGGTCTGCCGATGGAGTCGGCGGACCGTTTCGCGCCCTGTGTCCGATGTGACGAGCCGGGAGACGCTCGGGTCGGAGGCGACCGGGCCGAACACGGCTGGCCCCGCCCGCAGTTCGGCGGCAAGCGGAACGGCTGGCCCGGCCCGGGAGACCACCGGCCGACCGCTGCCCTCGATGCGGACATGCGGACAGGACCCCGTAGGCCTCCTCGCCTGCTAAGTGCTTCCTCCCTCGTCACCAACAGGCCCCTCAGCAAACCCTGTCGTTGCAGGCCAGAAGCGTTTTCTGCCTGTTGACCAGCCTCGGGACAGGCTGCCTCGCGAAGACGCGGGGTTAAGTGTCCGAAAACTCGGGGTGGCGTCGGCGGCACTCAAGTGACCAGCGTGATCAGGCAGGTTGAAGGTCGCCGAGGACCGATGATATACACATGTTACTTTCATGTCCCTTCTCCGATCCCTCCTCCGAATCGAGGATCGCAAAGCGATGTGATTCCCCGCGCGAATTCGTTGGAGAAGCGTTCGCACCGGGGCGAGCAGCAGCCGGCCGTAAGCGCCCGGATTCAGGAAGTTACGAGCAGCTGCCCATAGTTGTTGATGCGGCCTCAGCCGACCCGAACCTAAGCGAGTAGACGTGACAACCCAATACCTGGACCTCTTCGCGCGCCTCATCGAAGGCTCCGACGGCGGAAGGAGGGAGTTCCTGGAGATCGGTCGGCTCGCCGGAAGCTTCCCCGCGGCCAGCGTGCGCACCGACGGGCAGACGGCCGACCCGGACAGCATCAGCGTCTGGTGCAGCAACGACTACCTCGGCATGGGCCAGCACCCCTCGGTGCTCGACGCCATGAAGAAGGCGGTCGACAAGTACGGCGCCGGCGCCGGCGGCTCGCGCAACATCGGCGGCACCAACCACTACCACGTGCTGCTGGAGAAGGAGCTCGCCGCGCTCCACGGCAAGGACGACGCCCTGCTGTTCACCTCCGGCTACACCGCCAACGACGGCGCGCTGTCCGTCATCGCCGGCCGCATGGAGGGGTGCACCGTCTTCTCCGACGCCCTCAACCACGCGTCCGTCATCGACGGCCTGCGCCACAGCCGCGCCCAGAAGCAGATCTTCCGTCACAACGACTTCGCCCACCTGGAAGAGCTGATCGCGGCGGACGACCCGGATGCCCCCAAGCTCATCGTCGCCGAGTCGGTGTACTCGATGAACGGTGACATCGCCCCGTTGCCGGAGATCGCCGACATCGCCAAGCGCTACGGGGCGATGACGTACCTCGACGAGGTGCACGCGGTGGGCATGTACGGCCCGGAGGGCGCCGGCATCGCGGCCCGGCTGGGCATCGCCGACGACTTCACCGTCATCATGGGCACCCTGGCCAAGGGCTTCGGCACCACCGGCGGCTACATCGCCGGCCCCACCGAGGTCATCGAGGCGGTGCGCACGTTCTCCCGCTCCTTCATCTTCACCACCGCGCTGCCGCCCGCCGTGGCGGCCGGTGCCTTGGCCGCCGTACGCCACCTGCGCTCATCCGACGCCGAGCGGCAGCGGCTGTGGTCGAACGCGCAGCTGATGCACCAGCTGCTCGACGAACGCGGCATCCCCTTCATCTCGGACCAGACGCACATCGTGTCCGTCCTGGTGCGCGACGAGGACGTGTGCAAGCGAATGTCCGCGGCACTGCTGGAGCGGCACGGCATCTACGTGCAGGCGATCAACGCGCCGAGCGTGCCGGTCGGTGCGGAAATTCTGCGGGTCGCCCCCGGAGCGGTGCACACCGCCGACGAGGTGCGCGGCTTCGTCGACGCCTTGGACCATATCTGGGAAGAGGTGGGTCATGCCCGTGTGCCGGCGGCCCCGGCCGGCTGACCAGCGCACTCACGAGAAAGATGGACCTAACCTCATGACGAACTCGATGGAGAAGCTCTGGGGCCGGAGCTATCACCCGGCACCAGAACGTCCACGCCAGCTTGTCTGTTTCCCGCACGCAGGCGGTTCCGCCTCCTTTTTCCACCCTGTCTCGGCACAACTCTCCTCCGTGGCAGAGGTGTTGTCGGTGCAGTACCCCGGCCGACAGGACCGCCGCGCCGAGTCCAGCCCCACAGACATCCGGGTCATGGCCGAGCAGGCTTATGGGGCCCTGCGTGACCGGCTCCGGTCACGGCCAACCACGTTCTTCGGTCACAGCATGGGCGCGCTGGTGGCGTTCGAGGTGGCCCGGTTGCTGGAGGCCGACGGCGGCGAACTGACACACCTCTTCGTCTCGGCGCGCCGCGCGCCCTCACGTCACCGCGAGGAGAACGTGCATCGCCGTGACGACGATGGAATCATCGCCGAGCTGAAGCTGCTCGCCGGTACGGACAGCGCGCTGCTCAGTGACGAAGAGTTGTTGCGCATGATCCTCCCGGCGATCCGTAGCGACTATGCCGCGGTGGAGACTTACCGTTGTGCCTCGGGGGTCACAGTCTCCGCGCCGATCACCGCACTGGTCGGCGACAGAGATCCCGCGGTGACGACGGAAGAAGTGCAGAGCTGGAGCGGGCACACCACAGGAGCGTTCGACCTCCGTGTCTACCCCGGAGGTCACTTCTACCTCAGCGAACAGGCACCCGCCGTCTTGGCGCTGCTCGGTCAGCACTTCGTCGCCACGCACGAGCCCGTGCCCAAGTGACGAACCGTTCCGGGTTTGGTCCCATGCCACGAAGCTGGGTGGGTGTTTCATCCTGATGAGGGCGGCGTGCGCGATGCAGGTGGTGCGGAAGTCGCTGCCGGCCGACGCCCGAAGGGCGGCATCGCGGCGTCAGGTGCGTGCTCTCGGCGTGCCGGGCGTCGACCGGCGTACTGGTGTTGTACGTGGTCGGCGCTCGGTGCGGCGAGAGTGCGTGCATGGCGTCGCGAGGCAGACGGGAATGGTCAGACAGGCCCTAGCGTGAGGCCCGCCTGCGGAAGAGATAGGCCCCGCAGAGCACACCCGCCACGAAGACCCCCAGCAGGGCCGCCCAGAGCGGCATCGTGACCTTGGGGATGATCACACGGATGGACACATCGGCGGTGTTCACGCAGATGAAGACGATGGCCAGTACCGCCAGCACGGTCACGGCGATCCGGGCGGGTGTGAAGGCGCTCGTGGTGCCGCTGGATACGTCCTTGGGACTCATGAGCGGCCCTTTCGCTGGTCCTGGTACCGGTCCGGGGACCCGGCGCGGTCCCCGGACCCCAGGATGGCTCCGTCCCGGGTCCGGGGAGCGGTGGAGCAGGGCCGAACGGGTGACGGTCAGCCGACCGTCGGGAGCTCCAGGACCCCGGTGTCCCCCGGGGCGCTGACCACGGTGACCGGCTTGACACCCCGGTTCCCGACGTACGCCGTGTCGCTGGCAGCGATCACGAAGCGCAGCCTGTGCCCCGCCTCGTAGCGGTGCACGATGCCCGGCAGCTCGACGGTGAAGGGCTGGGTGACATCGGGGACGCGTACGGGGGCGACCAGGCGGTTCACCAGCTTCTGGGTGCCGTCGGGTGCCACGTCGTAGACCTTCGCGAACAGGGCCAGCTTGTCGGCGGCGTCCCCGCTGTTCTGGACGCGTTCCGCCTTCGGGGAGTCGACCTTCAGGGTCGCCTTCGGCGCGCCGACGACGTCCACCGGGTCGGTCAGCGGGGCGCTGGTCCAGCCGAGATAGGTGCCCTTGGTGTCGTACGGCTCCGGGTCGGGCAGCCCGATGAGTCCGGCGAGGGAGCTCTCGGAATGGCTGCTCGGCAGCAGCCAGTTGGTGTACCGGCGGCTGCCGCTGGTGACCTCGGAGCGGCTGTCGACCAGGGCGCCGTCGCCGGAGAGGTACAGCGACCGGGACAGGGCGGGGACGGCTGCCGCGGTGCCGTAACCGCTCTGCCAGTCACGGTAGTAGGCGAACTCGGGACCGGTCGTTGCGCTTTCGTCGTGGTGGAGGTAGCGGTCGAACCAGGCGAGGATGCGCTGTCCGACGTAGCTGGTCTCCAGATTGCCCGAGGCGAGGTCGAGTTCACCGGGCACCGAGCCGCCGCTGTGGCCCCAGGCCTGCCAGATCATCTTCGTGGTGGTGCCCTGGGCCTCCAGTGTCCGGTAGGTGGCGGTGGCCTCGTTGAGGTTGAACAGGCTGTCCGCCTGGCCCTGGACGAGCAGCGTCGGCGCGGTGACACCGGACAGGTAGGAGGCCGGTGAGACGCTGCGGGCGTACGTCAGCATCTCCTGGGTCTCGGCGGCCGGGTAGCGGCCGGAGTTCAGGAGGCGGATGGTGTCGCACGCCTGGGCGGCGAAGTGCAGACAGCCGAGGCTGCCGATGCGCGACGGGTCGAGGCTCGGGACCAGCAGGGGCTGGCCCTCGCCCATCAGATAGAAGCCGTTGGTCCACTGCCACTTGAAGACGCCTGGCGTGTCGGACGAGACACCGTCGGACGCTCCTGCCGCGTTGGGGGCCAGCGAGTACGCCAGGTCGTTCCACGTGATCAGCGGGACGAGCGCGTCCACCCGGTGGTCGGCGGACGCGGTCGCCAGCTGGATGGCTCCCCCGTACGAGCCGCCGACCATGCCCACCACCGGGTCGCCCGGAGCGTCCGTGGTGACGTAGTCGACCTCGGTGCCGTCGTCGGCGGCGCGGGTACCGGCGAGGAAGTCGACGAGCCCGGAGGCCGCCTTGCCGTCGATCGCGGGGTCGTCGAGTGTGATGAGGCAGCCGGACTTGCCGAAGCCCAGGCCCGAGTAGACGAGAGAGACGTAGCCACGCTCGGCGAAGGCCTTGCCGATGGCGTCGGTCGAGCCGTCGGACTTGCTGCCGCCGAAGCCGTTGGTGGCGAGGACGGCGGGGGCCGGGTGCTGCGCGTCGGCGCCGGCCGGCCGGTAGAGGTCGGCGTCGACGGTGCAGGACCTGTCGCCTGCCCGCACGGTGAACTCCAGTGGGGTGACGGTGTACCGATCGGCCGCGGAGGCCGGAGGGGCGCCGGTCAGAGCGAGCGGGGCGAGAAGTGCCGCCCCTGCGAGCAAAGTGAGTGGACGGCGGAATCTGGGCACAGCACGCGACACATGGGCCTCCACACCGAGGACACATTACTGACCGGTAAGTACCGGGCCCGGCCCATGCTGTGACACACCTCATAGCGATGTCAACGTGCGGGGACGGAGTTTCCGCCCGGATCTGCGCCGCGCCCGCGGGCCCGGACCTCAGACCAGGGCGGGGACCTGGAAGGTGAGCGTGCAACGGCCGCCGTCCGCCGGCGCGTCGAGCACCGCGGGGACACCGAGAGGGACGGTCAGGGTGGTCGGGCCGTGGCCGAATCCCAGCTCGTCGACCACGGGAACCCCGAGTCCTCCGAGCCGGTCGGCGAGGACCGCTCGCACGCCGTCGGCCGGTCCGCAGGCCTCCCATGAACCGCACACCACCCCGGCTATCGAGTCGAGGGCGCCGATGCGCAGCAGCCGGGTGAGGATGCCGTCGAGCCGGTAGGGGGCCTCCCCGGTGTCCTCGATCACGAGCAGCCCGCCCCGGGCCGATGTCCGGGCACGCGGGGTTCCGGCGTCGGCGGCGATGAGGCTCGCGCAGCCGCCGTAGGTGATCCCCCGGGCGGTGCCGGGCACCAGGGCGACCGCAGCGTCCGAACCCAGGGTCCGCACCGACTCGGGCTCGAACAGCGTGGAGCGCAGCGCTTCCTGGGTGTCCGTGTCCTTCAGGAACACCTCGGTGGCGACCATCGGGCCGTGCAGGGTCGAGAAGCCGGCCCGCAGGGCGAAGGCCTCGTGCAGCACGGTGATGTCGCTGTAGCCGACGAACACCTTGGGCCCGGCCGCCCGCATCGCGGACCAGTCGAGGAGATCCACCATGCGGTGGGCGCCGTACCCTCCCCTGGCACACAGCACGGCGTCGACGGAGGGATCGCACCACGCCGCCTGGAGGTCGCGGGCACGGTGCTCGTCGGTGCCCGCCAGGTGGTCGAGGTCCGGATGCCGCTCCAGCACGTGGGGGGCCACGACGGGGTCGAGGTCCCAGCCGCGCAGCAGGTCGAGGCCGCGCTCCAGCCGCTCGGCCGGCACGGGGCCGCTGGGGGCGACGACGGCGACCCTGGCTCCGGGCCGCAGCCTGGCCGGGCGGGCGAGGGGCTCCAGGGTCACTCCGTCAGCTCCAGCCGCGGCACATCGGTGCGCTCTACGCCGAACGTCTGCGCGTACAGGGAGAGTTCGGCCTCCAGTGCGCGCCGCACGGTGTCGGCGCGGCGGAAGCCGTGGCCCTCCCCCTCGAAGGTGAGGTAGGCGTGCGGAATCCCGCGTCCCTCGATCGCGGCGAGGAAGCGCTCGGCCTGGACGGGCGGGCAGATCGGGTCGTCGAGCCCCTGGAGCAGTACGAACGGGGCGGTGAGCCGGTCCGTGTTGTTGACTGGCGAGCGTTCACGGTAGCGCTCGGGCACCTCGGCGTACGGGCCCACGAGCGACTCCAGGTACTGCGATTCGAAGTCGTGGGTCTCACCGGTCGCCCAGCCCTCCAGGTCGAGGATCGGGTAGCTGATGACTCCGCAGGCGTACACATCGGTGCTCGTGAGGGAGGCGCCGGTGGTCCAGCCCCCGGCGCTGCCTCCCCGGATCGCCAGCCGTTCCCGGTCGGCCCAGCCCTCATCGGCCAGCCCCAGGGCGACGGCGGCGCAGTCCTCCACGTCGACGACGCCCCACTGTCCGCGCAGCCGCTCGCGGTAGGCGCGGCCGTAGCCGGTCGAGCCGCCGTAGTTCACCTCGGCGACGCCGATGCCCCGGGAGGTGAAGTAGGCGATCTCCAGGTCGAGCACGAGCGGGCTGCAACCGGTGGGACCGCCGTGCGCCCAGATGACGTAGGGCGGCAGCTCGCCCTCGGGCCCGGTGCGGTCGGGGTGACGCGGCGGGTAGACATGGGCGTGGATCTCACGGCCCTCCGGTCCTGTGAAGCTACGGATCCGGGGCTCGGGGTAGTGGGCGGGGTCGACCGCGTCCCGGTGGGGGGCGCCGATCGTCCGCGTATGTCCGGTGGCGGTGTCCAGCTCCACCACCTCGTAGGACGTGTGGGGGCTCGCGGCCACGCCGATGACCCTGGTGTCCTGCACGGCGAGCGTGGACGCCCAGGCGGTCCAGGGGCCCACGGCGTCGACCAGTTCACCGCTCTCCGGGTCGAGCACCCCGAGGGCGTTGCTGCCCCGGCCGTGGATGACGGCGATCAGCCCGCTGTCCAGCAGCTGGAACCAGCGCTCGCCGATCTTCCACAGTGACCCGCCGAACTCCTCGTTCCGCCCGGTGCACAGGCGGCCGGCGGGAACGGCCGCGCCCGCGACGGCGTCGGGGCCGAGCCGCCGGAGCTCCCACCAGCCCCCGGCGTCGGACACGAACAACAGCGAGCCGTCCCGGTCCCACTCGACCTGGACGACCGACTCGTCCTCGCCCCCGGCCAGAGTCCTGACCTCGGTGAAATCACCCTCGGCGGTCACCTCGGCCGTCTTCACGAGGGTGCCGTCCCAGGGCATCCGCGGATGGTCCCACGCGATCCAGGCGGCGCGGCGCCCGTCGTGCGACAGCTTGGGCCCGGTGACGAACCGGTGGTGGTCGTCGGTGAGTTCGCGTACGGCGCCACGGTGCTCGGCGGCCGATCCGTCCAGCGGTACGGCGGCGATCGCCCGGCGCACATCGGTGGGCGACTCGCCGGTGAACTCCTCCAGCACACACCACACTTCGCCTCGCTCGGGAAGCAACCGCGGTTCCACCCAGCGCAGTCCGCCACCGACCTTCGACACGGGCGTGAGCGGCCAGGGCGCGTCCGGCCCGTCCGGGGCGTACGCGTACAGCCGCTGGTCGGCGAAGTGGACGAAGACGACCAGCGGACCGCCTTCATCGCGCGCCGCGCCGGCCCACGGCACCCCGCCGTACTCGATGACGCGGCTGCGGGGGTTCCACGGTTCGGGGAGGACCGACCCGGTGCTGCCGTCCGCCCTGCGGCGTACGAGGGCGCGACGGCCGCCCTCGGCCGGGCGCGGCTCCGTCCACCACACCTCGTCACCGACGGTACCCACGTACTCCGGCCGGCCGTCGTGCGAAGCGGTCAGTGCCGCGTCGATCGGTGACGGCCATGTTCCGTACGCCGCTGTGGACGCCATGGTCGGTTTCCCCCTCTTCGGTCGGGCAGTGCGGGTCGTCGGGCGGTGCGGGTCGTCAGGCCGTGCGCAGGAACTGGTCCAGGACCCGGACGCCGAAGTGCAGTGCGTCGACGGGCACCCGCTCGTCGACGCCGTGGAACAGCGCCTGGTAGTCGAAGCCGACGGGCAGCTTCAGCGGGGAGTAGCCGTAACCGGTGATGCCGAGCCGCGAGAACTGCTTGGCGTCCGTGCCGCCCGACATGCAGTACGGCACGACGTGGGCGTCCGGGTCGAACAGCGCGATGGCCTCGCGCATCTTCGCGTACGTCGATGAGTCGACCGGAGCCTGGAGCGCGACCTCGCGGTGCTGGAACTCCCAGTCGACGCCGGGCCCTGTCAGCCGGTCCATGGTCGCGTGGAACTCGTCCTCGCCGCCGGGCAGCACGCGCCCGTCGATCTGGGCTGTGGCGTGGCCCGGAATCACGTTGACCTTGTAACCCGCCTCCAGCATCGTCGGGTTGGCGCTGTTGCGCACGGTCGGCTCGATCAGCGCGGCCGCCGGGCCGAGCTTGCCGAGCAGCTCGTCGACGTCGAACCCCGGGGCGTCCAGGTCGGCGCGGATGTGGTGGAGCGCGGCGATCTCGGTGAGCGCGGCCCGCACGGTGGGGGTCAGGCGTACCGGCCACTCGTGGGCACCGATCCTGGCCACGGCGGCGGCGACCCTGCTGACGGCGTTGGCCTTGTTGACCTTGGATCCGTGGCCTGCCTTGCCCTCGGCGGTCAGCTTCAGCCACGCCGTGCCGCGCTCTCCTGCCGCGACGGGGTAGAGGGCCATGCCGGGTCCCGCGTGGAAGGTGAAGGCACCGGACTCGCTGATGCCCTCCGTGCAGCCGTCGAAGAGCGCGGGGTGCTGGTCGGCGAGGAAGCCGGCTCCGTCGTCCGCGCTGGCCTCCTCGTCGGCCGTGTAGGCGATGACGATGTCGCGGCGCGGGCGTACGCCGGCGCGTGCCCAGGCCCTGACGACCGCGAGGACCATCGCGTCCATGTTCTTCATGTCGATGGCCCCGCGCCCCCACACGACGCCGTCGCGCACCTCCCCGGAGAACGGGTGCACGGTCCAGTCCTCCGCCATGGCGGGGACCACGTCGAGGTGGCCGTGCACGAGGAGCGCGTCGGCCGACCTGTCGGTGCCCTCGATCCGGGCGACGACGTTCGTCCGTCCGGGCGTGCGCTCCAGGAGCGCGGGCTCCAGGCCCGCGGCGGCCAGCCGCTCGGCGACGTACTCGGCGGCCGGGCGTTCCCGGCAGCTGCCGTCACCGCTGTTGGTCGTGTCGATGCGGATCAGCTCGGAGGTGAACGTCACCGACTCGTCGAGCGCCTGCTGGTCGACCGGCCCGGTGGGGACCGGCCCGGTGGGGACCGGCCCGGTGGGGACCTGCCCGGTGGGGACCTGCCCGGTGGGGTTGCCCGCCTCAGCCATACTGTTCCTCCACGGCGGCCGACACGATCGTCGTCACCGCCTTGAATGTGCGAATACCTTCGTACATCGTCCCGCTGGTGTAGGCGACGCGCCGCTCGCCGCTGCGCTCCACGCCGGGGACCACCGTCGCGGCGCCTGCCAGGTGCTCGGCGTCGAATTCCAGCTCCACGGCGTACGAGCCGCTGGTCACGGGGGTGTGGCGCACCGCGAGCGCGGTCGCGGCCTCGGCGGCGGCCCTGATGTCCGCTGCGGTGCGGGCCGGGGTGCGGCACACCGCCGCGTACCGCGAGACATGATCCTTCACCGCGACCGTACGCGCCTCGGGGGCGTAGCCCTTCGCGTCCACGCAGGTCAGGTCGTCGCCGGTGACCAGGACGACGGGGACGCCGTACTCCGCGGCGACATGGGCGTTGAGCAGGCCCTCGCTGGCACGGACCCCGTTCAGCCAGACCCCGGTGATGGAGTTGGCGAGGTAGGTGTGGGCGAGGACGCCCTCCGCGCCGGCGCCCGTGTGGTAGCCGACGAACGCCACGGCGTCGACGTCACCGTGCTGGATGCCCTCGACCATGGAGAGGGACTTGTGCCTGCCGGTGAGCATCTGGACACGGTCGTCGAGCCGCTCGAGAAGCAGATTGCGCATGCTCCAGTGGGCCTCGTTGACCAGGACCTCGTCGGCGCCCCCGTCGTAGAAGCCGAGCGCGGCGGCGTTCACGTCGGAGGTGAACAGCGACCGGCACCGTTCCCACTGCGGGGTGCCGGGCAGCACATCGGCCGGCCAGGTCACTCCGGTGGCGCCCTCCATGTCGGCGCTGACGAGGATCTTCACGGTGCGCGGTCCTGTCGCTGGTCGGTCGTTCCTCCGCCCCGTGCGCGGGAAGAGGATCTTCGTGCCGCATCACGGTACGCGCCGGGACCGGCCCGGACCAGGGCCGCGCCGATCTGTCACTGGTCCAGTCCGGTGAAGGCGTCCGCCGCCCGGGTGCGGGTCGGCGGACGCCGGAGATCAGACGCGTCCCGCGCCCTTGACCAGCTCCTGGATCCGGGCGAGCTCCTCGTCGGCGAAGTCCAGGTTGCGGACCGTCGCCACGCTGTTCTCCAGCTGGGCGACGCTGCTCGCGCCGACGACTGCGGAGGTGACCCGGCCGCCGCGCAGCACCCAGGCGAGCGCCAGCTGGGCGAGGGACTGTCCGCGCTCCTGGGCCAGTTCGTTCAGTGCGCCCAGCCGGCTCACCAGGTCGGGGGTGACGGCCTCGGCGGACAGGAAGGGGCTGCTGCCGGCCGCGCGCGATCCCTCCGGGATGCCGTTCAGATAGCGGTCGGAGAGGATGCCCTGCTCCAGCGGGGAGTAGGCGATGGAGCCGGTGCCGAGCTCGTCCAGGGCGTCCAGCAGCCCGTCCTCGACCCAGCGGTCGAGCATGGAGTAGCGCGGCTGGTGGATGAGGAGGGGGGTGCCGAGCTCGTTCAGGATCCGGGCGGCCTCGCGGGTCTGCTCGGCGGAGTAGTTGGAGACACCGACGTAGAGCGCCTTGCCCTGGCGCACCGCCGTGTCGAGCGCGCCCATCGTCTCCTCGAGCGGGGTGTCCGGGTCGAAGCGGTGCGAGTAGAAGATGTCGACGTAGTCGACGCCGAGCCTGGTCAGGCTCTGGTCGAGCGAGGAGCGCAGGCTCTTGCGGGAACCCCACTCCCCGTACGGCCCCTCCCACATGTGGTAGCCCGCCTTGGTGGAGATGACGATCTCGTCCCGCAGCCCGGCGAAGTCCGTCCGCAGCGCGCGGCCCATGGCGGTCTCGGCGGAACCGGGCGGCGGACCGTAGTTGTTGGCGAGGTCGAAGTGCGTGATGCCGAGGTCGAAGGCCCTGCGCAGGATCTCGCCCTGCGTCTCGGGGGTCCGGTCGCCCCCGAAGTTGTGCCAGAGTCCGAGCGACAGCGCGGGCAGCAGCAGGCCGCTGCGGCCGGTGCGCCGGTAGGGCATGTCGGTGTAGCGGTCGGCGGACGGAACGTACATTCGGGCACTCCACGGGACACGGCGTCGCGCGCCAGGTCTGGTGCGCGCCTCCAAGACTGGCGGAGAACGATCCAGCGGTCCAACAGGAGATTCCGCTGGGATTCATCGGTTAAATTGCTCAATCATGGAATTGCGTCAGCTGGAGCACTTCGTCGCCGTCGCCGAGGAGCAGCACTTCACCCGGGCGGCCGAGCGGCTGGCCGTGTCCCAGTCGGGGCTGTCCGCGTCCGTCCGGGCGCTGGAACAGGAGCTGAGGACGCCCCTGTTCAGCCGTACGACCCGCACGGTCAGGCTCACCGAGGCCGGGACCGCGCTGCTGGTGGAGGCGGAACGCACGCTGGCGGGGGCCAGGGCGGCGCGGGACGCCGTCGACGCCGTACGGGGGCTGTTGCGCGGCACGCTGACGCTGGGGGTGGAGCAGTGCGTGGCGGGGGTGAGCACGGCGCGGCTGCTCGCCGCCTTCCACCGGGAGCATCCGCACATGGAGATCAGGCTGCGGCAGGAGGGCACGTCCAGCCTGCTCGACGGCGTGGCGGGCGGCCGTCTCGACCTCGCGTTCGCCGCGACGGTGAGCCCGCCCGAGTGGCGGGGCGAGCTCGTGCCGCTGGCGCGGGAGCCCATGGTGGCCCTGTGCGCCCCGGGTCACCGGCTCGCGGATGCGGGCGCGCGGGTGGCGTGGGGCGAGCTGCGGGGTGAGTCGTTCATCGACTTCCACCCGGACTGGGGGCCGAGGCGGGCGGCGGACGAGGCGTTCGCCGCTGCGGGGACCCGCCGGACGGTGGCGCTCGAGGTCAGCGATGTGCACAGCCTGCTGGAGCTGGTGCACGAGGGCCTCGGGATCGCGGTCGTACCGCACCACTTCTCCCGCAAGCCGGAGGCGCGCGGCCTGGTCGCGCTGGAGCTCGGCGGACTCGACGGAGAGCGCCTGCCGGTCTACGAGAGCGTCGTGGTGCTTCCGCCGCCCCAGACCATGAGCCCCGGCGCGAAGGCCCTGATGACCCTGGTCAGGGAGGCCCCGGTGCGCTGAACCCGACCGGCCGAGGCGGCCACCTGGGCCGCTCGGCCGCGCTCCCCCGGTCGCCGCGCGCCGCCCGTCAGCCGCTGAGCGCTTCGGCGAAGGCGCCCGCGTCCTGGTCGACTCCGCTGCAACTGTCCGATGCGGCCGTCGTGTCCTCGTCCGAGGCGCACTCCTGGTCGCGGAAGGATGCCCAGAGGGAGAGCGCGCCCACCCCCTGGCGGGTGGCGTAGGTGCGCAGGGACGCGGCGTCGTCGAGGGTGAAGGTCTCCCCGTCGACATCGTTCACCCCGATCATCACGGTGATGTGCAGTGCCTTCCACGCCTGTGTCCTCGACAGTCCGAGCACGTCCGTCAGCTGGTCGTGGGCCGCGGCCGCCGCCTGCTCCGCGTAGTCGCCCATGTCACCGCTGTGGGAGCCGCTGTAGTTCATCGCCATGATGTTGACCGCCGAGACGTCGACGCCCTGGTCCACCGCGTCCTCGACGACGGCGAGCCCGGTCTTCTCAAGACCTTCCGGCATGACGGGCAGGGTGTAGGTGACGTCGAGGTCACGCTTGTCCTGGAGCAGGGCGAGTGCCTCGTTGCGGCGGGTGACGGAGGCGGTGTCGGTGAGCGCGTCGCCCTCGATGTCGAAGTCGGCCTTCGTCGCGCCGACCGCGTCGAGCACCTCGGCGTAGGCGTCGGCCAGTTCCTCCGCACTGTCGCAGGCCTGCGCCGCCTCGGTGCCCGCCGCGCCGCCGAAGGAGACCCGGATCTCGGCCCCCGTACCGGTGAGCGCCTCGGCACGGGCGGCGACCGCTTCGCTGCCGACCGCCGCGGTGCCGCCCCAGAGCGGGGTGCGGCTGGACGCCTCGGAGGTGACGAAGGCCAGGTTGTACGTGTCGGGGGAGCCCGCGCTGTCGGTGTCGGCGGCGGTCGTGGCACTCACGTACGGGGTGTAGTCGGTCTCCGCGGCAGCCGTGGGCCGGGGCGGTTCGGACCCGTTGGCCTGGTCGGCGACGCCGCCCGGCGAGCACGCCGAGCAGACCAGGCCGAGCGCGACCAGTCCGGCCACGGCCGAGGAAACCCGTGTGCGCCTTCGCATGCTGTGTGTGCACCTGCTCCCGGAAGCTCGTCCCGCACTGCAGCCGGTGCTGCCGGGACACCCTTGAACCTCTCACACCCCAGGCCCGCGCGAAGACACAGGAAACTCATGGGAGAGGGCCGGCGGAGGACGTCGGAAGCGGCCAACTCCCCGGCCGGCGTGGGTCCGAGCGGCGGCGGGAGGCGGCGTCGCACCCGGCGGACTCTCAGCGGTCCGACAGGTTCGGGCCCGCTTCACAGCCCCCGGCCAGGAAAGCTCCAGAGTTCGCACATCAAGCTTCGCCACCATGCGCACATGCAATCCGACCCCCTCATCGAGAAAGACCCGGCGCCGCGCGGCCGACGCCGGGCCGACGGTGTCCCGGCCCATTCGGCCGGGCGCCGCCGCGCAGCCGAACGGGCCCAGGAGGGGCCCGTCTTCGTGGACAGCTCCGGGCGCAGGGCGAAGCTGCTGCGGCGCGCCGGCATGCTCCTGGGCGCCGTCTGCGTGGGTTACGCCGCCGTCCTGGGGCTGGCCTTCATGGGCGGCATCTCCATGACGCCCTCCCAGCTGCTCCCCTTCGACGGCGGCCCGGGAGCCGAGGCAGGTCCGGGCGGCGGGCAGCCCGGGTACGGCGCCCCACCGGGCGGCACCGCGCCTCCGAGCGGCGCGCCGCCGGCGCCGGGCGGGGCGACACCCTCGGCATCGGCATCGGCGACCGCTTCGGCGTCGGCGACTGCTTCGGCATCGGCGACCGCCTCGGCGTCCGCGACCGCTTCGGCGTCGGCGACTGCTTCGGCATCGGCGACCGCCTCGGCGTCCGCGACCGCTGCGGCTGCGGCTTCGGCTTCGGGCGGGGAGGGCTGATGGCCGCTTCGCGCCGCAGGCACGCCACACCCGGCAGGATCAGCCGCGTACGGCGTCAGGCCGTCCCCCGGCCCCGGGTGATCATGGCCGTGCTGTTGTTGCTGGGGCTCGTCTGCATGATGCTGCTGGACGGCTATCTGCGCTCCGAGATCGGCAACGACCAGCGGGTGCGCTCCGGTGCGTCGTCGGACTCGGTGCCCAGCGATGTGCTGGAGGGCGGGCCCCTGCTGAGCTTCCCCGGTGGCACCGCGCGCACACAGTCCGTGCCGGACAAGACCATCGTGCTGACCTTCGACGACGGCCCCGATCCCGAGTGGAGCGAGAAGGTGCTGGACGTCCTGGACGAGAACGACGTGCCGGGCACCTTCTTCCTCATCGGCTCGATGATCTCCCGCTACCCGGACATCGTCCGCAGACTGGTCGACGAGGGCAACGAGGTGGGTGTCCACACCTTCACCCATGTCGATCTCTCCTACCAGAGCGAGGCCCGCGTGAAGCGGGAGATCGCCCAGACCCAACTCGCGCTGGCGGGCGCGGCGGGCATCACCACGACGCTGTTCCGCGCGCCGTACTCCTCGAAGACCGATGCGATCGACGACTACAGCTGGCCGGTCTACGAGCGCCTCGGCGCGATGGGCTACACCAGCGTGTTCATCGACACCGACAGCGAGGACTGGAAGAAGCCGGGCGTCTCCAAGATCGTCGAGGGGGCCACGCCCAAGGACGGCAAGGGTGCGTCGGTGCTCTTCCACGACTCGGGCGGCGACCGCTCCGAAACGCTGGCCGCGCTGCCGAAGTACATCAAGAAGATGAAGGCGAAGGGCTACACCTTCACGACGGTCAGCGGCGCCCAGCAGCAGGACGCCTCCGCCGGGGAGAACACGGACGGTGCCACACCCCCCGCGCCCGCCCAGGCAGGCGGCACACAGGGAGGTGGTACGCAGAGCAGCCCGGAACAGGCCGCCCACCGCAAGGCGGACACCGCGAGCGTGTGGGAGGGCCGTGCCCTGCTCGGCGCCGTTGCCGTCGCGGAGTGGACCGTGCCTGTGCTGGCCTCGGCGCTCGGGATCGTCGGGGTCGCCGTCCTGGCCCGCTTCGGCATGATGCTGCTGCTCGCCCGGCGCCACCACCGAAAACGCAACCGGCGGGGATTCAGCTGGGGACCCGAGGTGACCCGCCCCGTGAGTGTGATCGTGCCCGCGTACAACGAGAAGGAGTGCATTGCCAACACCCTCAACTCCCTTGCCGCGAGCACCCATCCGATCGAGATCGTGGTCGTCGACGACGGCTCGACGGACGGCACGGCGGAGATCGCCGAGTCACTGGGCCTGCCCAATGTCCGGGTGATCCGGCAGGAGAACGCGGGCAAGTCGGCGGCTCTCAACAACGGTGTGCGCCAGGCGCGTCACGACATCGTCGTCATGATGGACGGGGACACGGTCTTCGAGCCCGACGCGGTGCACGAGCTGGTCCAGCCGTTCGCCGACCCGGAGATCGGCGCCGTCGCGGGCAACGCGAAGGTCGGCAACCGGTCCACCATGATCGGCGCCTGGCAGCACATCGAGTACGTCATGGGCTTCAACCTGGACCGCAGGATGTACGACCTGCTGGGCTGCATGCCCACCATCCCGGGCGCCATCGGGGCCTTCCGCCGCCAGGCGGTCCTCGATGCCGGCGGGATGAGCGAGGACACGCTGGCCGAGGACACCGACATCACCATCGCCCTCCACCGCGCGGGCCGGCGCGTCGTCTACGCCGAGCACGCCCGCGCCTGGACCGAAGCACCGGCGTCGCTCGGCCAGTTGTGGCGTCAGCGCTACCGCTGGAGCTACGGCACCATGCAGGCGCTGTGGAAGCACCGCAGGTCCGTCACCGACCGGGGGCCCTCCGGACGCTTCGGACGCGTCGGCATGCCGCTGGTCGTCCTCTTCCAGATCGTCACCCCGGTGTTCGCACCGCTCATCGACGTGTTCACCGTCTACGCGATGCTGTTCATCGACTTCCGAGCCTCGCTGCTCGCCTGGCTGGCGATCCTGGCCGTGCAGCTGTTCTGTGCGGCGTACGCCTTCCGACTCGACCGGGAGAAGTACAGGTACCTGCTGATGCTTCCCCTCCAGCAGCTGGCGTACCGGCAGTTGATGTACCTCGTGCTGATCCACTCCTGTGTCACGGCGGCGACCGGCGGGCGGCTGCGCTGGCAGAAGCTGAAACGCACCGGTGAGGTGGGCGCGAGCCGTGCGGGGGTCTCGTAGTGGCAGGGACGCACCGCAGGACTGAGCCTCCGCCCGCGGCGGTCGCCGGCACCGGACGCGACCGCTCCTTCGATGTGCTGCGGGCCGTGGCGCTCGTCCGGGTGGTGACCTACCACACCTTCGAGTGGCCGTGGCTGGGGTATGTCTTCCCGTCCATGGGCGTGATGTTCGCGCTCGCCGGATCGCTGATGGCCCGCTCGCTGGAGCGGCCCGCCGCCGGGGTGCTCCGGAGCAGGCTGCGCAGGCTCCTGATACCTGTGTGGCTGTTCGGCCTCGTGCTCGGGGTGGCGATGCTGCTGCACGGCTGGGTGCCGGGTCATGACGTGCTGCTGTGGGTGCTGCCGGTCGGTGATCCGCCCGGCAACGCGTGGGGTGAGCAGGCCTGGGCGGTGCTCTGGTATCTGCGCGCCTATCTGTGGTTCGTGCTGCTCTCGCCGCTGCTGCTACGTCTCTTCCGGCTCGCCCCGCTTCCCGTGCTCGCCCTGTCCCTGGTGCCCGTGGTGGTGCTGGAGACGGTGACCGGAGTGCCGGAAGGCCGGACCGGGAGCGCGCTGAGTGACGCCTCGGTGTTCCTGTTCTGCTGGCTGCTGGGCTTCGCGCACCGCGACGGCGTGCTGGACCGGGTGCCAGGCTCTCGGGCGGTGAGCGTCGCGGTGCCCCTGATGGCCGTGGGCGGCTGGTGGGCGGCCGGCCACCCGGTGGACGGTGTGGCGGACCTGGATGACATCCCGCTCGCACAGGCGCTGTGGTCGGCGGGGTTCGTGCTGCTCCTGCTGCGGTTCCGGCCCCGCTTCGACGGACTCGTACGTCACCCGGTGGCCGACCGGATCGTCACGGTGTTCAACGCCCGCGCGGTGACGGTCTATCTCTGGCACGAGGTGGCACTGATGGCGTCGGTGCCGCTGATCGACCTGATGTGGCAGGTGCCGGCCATGGAACGGCATCTGCCGCTGGACAGCCTCTGGTGGCAGTTCGGCGTCGCATGGGTCCTGATCGCGGCCGCGGTGGTGTGCCTCGGGTGGGTCGAGGATGTCGCGGCGAGACGCCCGCCCCGACTGCTGCCATGAGAGCGGGGCGGGGTGTGCGGAACTCCGCACACCCCGCCCCACCCCTCTGGGCTGATACCTCGTCAGTCCTCGTGGCCCAGAAGAAGATCGCGTTCGGTCCTGCCCCCTCCCGGGAGCTGGAGCACGGTGGCGACCGGCGGGTAGCCGGCGGCGATCACGGTGTACTCACCGGTCGAGAGGTCGACGAACCTGAACGCCCCGTCGGACCCGGTGGTGAGGGTGTCGACCACGTTGCCCGCCGCGTCGAGCAACGTGACCCTGGCGTCCTCGACGACCCGCCCGCCGGGGGCCCGTACGACGCCGCGCAGCACGGCGCCTCCGGCCAGCTCGATGTCCTGCCGGGTCTCCCTTGCGGCCTGCACGCTGACCGGGAGGGCGGCGGGGCGGAAGGCCGGGGCGCTGGCCGCCAGCGTGTATTCACCGGCCACCAACTCGCTGATGACGTAGGAGCCTTCGCGTCCGGTGCGGGTGGTCGCGACGACTTCGCCCCGTACGTCGGTGAGCGTGACCGCCGCGTCGCGGACGGGGGCGCCGTCCGGTGTGAGGACCGCGCCGGCCAGTCGTCCGGCACCGCCCAGGACCACGTCCAGTTCCACCGGCCGGTCGTTGACGGTGACGCTGACGGCCTGCGGCTGGTGCCCGCCGGCGGCGGCGATCAGCACATAGGCGCCCGCGGCGGGTGCGCTCAGCGCGTACCGCCCGTCGTCGCCGCTGGCACCCCGGCCGACCTGCCGCCCCTGCCCGTCGATGAGGGTGAGCGCGGCCCGTCCCACCTTCGTACCGTCGGGGTGCTGGACGCATCCGCAGACCGGGACCCCGGAGAGCGGGGCGGTCTGCGGAGGGCCCGGGTCGGTGCGGGCCGCGGGGATCGTGGAGGGCGCCGTGGCCGCGTCGGGGGCCGTCTGGGGGGTGTGGTGGGACACCAGCGGTTTCTCCTTGAGGAAGAAGGCGAGGAACAGGCCGAGCAGAAGCACCGGCACCAGGTAGAGGAAGATCCGCGGCATCGCGTCGGCGTACGCCTGGATGTAGGCGTCGCGCAGCGCCGGCTCCATGGTGTGGACCAGCTGCGGGGTGATCGACTCCGCGTCGGGCAGGTCGGCCCCGGAGGGCAGCCGCACCCCGAGCGCGTCTGCGAGCCGCCCCGCGAACAGGGTGCCGAAGATGGCGGCGCCCACGCTGCCGCCGATCTGGCGGAAGTAGTTGTGGGCGCTGGTGGCGGTGCCGAGGTCGGAGGGGCGTACGGAGTTCTGTACGGCCAGCACCAGGATGGACATGACGAGGCCGATCCCGATGCCCAGGACGGCCTGCCAGATGCCGTACTCCAGCGAGGAGGTGTCGGTGCCGAGGTGGGAGAGCAGCCACATGCCGACGGCCGAGACGGCTCCGCCCACCAGCGGGAAGACGCGGTAGCGGCCGGTGCGCGAGACCAGCTGTCCCGAGACGACGGAGGCGACGACGATTCCGCCCATCATGGGCAGCATCAGCAGCCCCGACTCGGTGGCGGACACGCCCTCGACCATCTGGAGATAGGTCGGCAGATAGCTGGCCGCCCCGAAGAGCGCGACCCCGATGACCGCGCCCACCAGCGAGGTGACGTTGAAGACCGAGTCGCGGAACAGACGCAGCGGGATGATGGGTTCGGCGGCCCGGCGCTCGACGACGAGGAAGAGCAGGGTCGTTCCGGCAGCCCCGCCGGCGAGCCCCAGGATGGTCCGCGAGCCCCAGGCGTACTCGGTGCCGCCCCAGCTGGTGAGCAGCACCAGACAGGTCGAGGCGACGGCCAGCAGCACCGCCCCGAGCACGTCGAGTCGCGGGCGTACGGCGGGTTTGGGCAGCTTCAGCACGAGCGCGATGACGGCGAGGGTGACGATGCCGAACGGCACGTTGATGTAGAAGCACCAGCGCCAGGAGGCATGGTCGGTGAAGAAGCCGCCGAGGAGCGGTCCCGCCACCGACGCGAGGCCGAAGACCGCCCCGATGAGGCCCATGTAGCGGCCCCGCTCCCTGGCCGGGACGATGTCGGCGATGATCGCCTGCACCCCGATCATGAGCCCGCCACCGCCGATGCCCTGGATGGCGCGGAAGGCGATGAGCTCGTCCATCGTGCGCGACCAGCCGGCGAGGGCGGAGCCGATGATGAAGACGATGATCGCGAACTGGAAGACGCCCTTGCGGCCGAAGAGATCGCCGAGCTTCCCGTAGAGCGGCAGTCCGATCGTGGAGGCCAGCAGATAGGCGGTGACCGCCCACGACATCTTGTCCAGGCCGTGCAGCTCACCGACGATCTTCGGCAGCGCGGTGGCGACGATCATCTGGTCGAGCGCCGCGAGCAGCAGGGTGAGCATCAGACCGAGGAACACCAGCCGGATCCGGCGGGGGCTGATCTCGTCCGGCGGTGCGGACGGCGCGGCGGCGGACGGTGGAGGGGGCGGCTCGGACTTCACCGCGACACCGGGTTCCACCCAGGTCCCGGGCACCCCGTACTCCGTGCCTCCCTGCTCGTCCTCCACCAGAGTGATCCCACCCACCACGTGCGCTCCCCTCGTCGCAGCTGCGCCGCCCATTTCTCGCATCAGGTGGCAAGGCAGGGCAAACGCGACCGGGCGCACGCAGGGCGCATCCAGAGGGCTTATGCGCCGGTGGGAGGCGCTACGGCGCACAACCGACCACCCCGGAAAACCACTCGTTCCGGTGAGGCCGGCGGCGCCGTCAACCGCAGGACAGGCGTTGTTACTTCTCGACCTCGGTGGCGAGGTTCTGCAGCAGTTCGTCGTAGATCCGGCCGAGGCCCTTGGGCGCGAAGGTCCGCTCGAAGAACCCTCCGACGCCACCGGCGCCGTCCCACACGGTCGTGACGACGGCCTTGGACTTCCCCTCACCCGCCGGGGTGACGATCCAGGTGGTGACCATCGACGAGTTGCGGTCCTTCTCCACCAGCTGCCCGTCGGTGGGCTCGGTGACCTCCAGCAGGCAGTCGCGGACCCGCTTGCTCGTGGCCTGGAGCTTCCAGTGGACCAGGGTGCCTTCGCCGTCTCCGCCCTCGCGCACCTCGTACTCGCTGAAGTGCCCGGTCAGCACCTTGCCCCGGACCTCCTTGTAGTCGGCCAGCGCATCGAACACCGCCTCCGCGTCCGCCGCGATGATCCGCTCTGTCGTGGCCTCGACCTGCGCCATGCCTGCTCCTCCAGCACTCGGTTGTTCGGGGTCCCGCTGAGCCAACCACCTCAGGTACGGCCGCTCAAAATCGGGGTCGGCGCTCCGCCGCGCACGATCAAGGGAACACATGTTCTATTCTCTGCGGAGTGCTACCAAGGAGGCGTTCATGCGCTGGGACAATCTGGCAGAGAACACCACAAAGCAGGGAAACGGCGCGCTCTTCGCCGCGGACGCGGTGACGACACGTACCTTCGACACCCCGGAATTCAGGGGCATCACCTTCCACGAGATCCGGGCCCGCTCGATCGTGAACCGCGTACCGGGGGCCTCCCGTATGCCGTTCGAATGGACGGTGAACCCGTACCGGGGGTGCACCCACGCCTGCGTGTACTGCTTCGCCCGCAGGACCCACAGCTATCTGGACCTGGACACGGGCCTCGGTTTCGACTCCCAGATCGTCGTCAAGGTCAACGCCGCCGAGCTGCTGAGCCGCCATCTGGGCTCCCGGCAGTGGCAGGGACAGCACATCGCGATGGGCACGAACGTCGACTGCTACCAGCGGGCCGAGGGCCGCTACCGGCTGATGCCCGGCATCATCACCGCCCTGCGCGACCACGCGAACCCCTTCTCCATCCTCACGAAGGGCACGCTGATCCTGCGTGACCTCGACCTGTTGCGGCAGGCGGCCGAGGTCACGGAGGTCGGGGTCTCCGTCTCCGTCGGGTTCACCGACCCCGAGCTGTGGCGCACGGTCGAGCCGGGCACCCCGTCCCCCGAGCGCCGCCTCGACGTGGTCCGCGCCATGACGGACAACGGGATCGGCTGCGGTGTGCTGATGGCCCCGGTCATCCCCTTCCTGGGCGACCACCCCGACCAGCTGCGCGCCACGGTCCGCGCCATCGCCGCCGCCGGGGCGACCTCGGTCACGCCGCTCGTGCTGCATCTGCGGCCCGGCGCCCGCGAGTGGTTCATGCAGTGGCTCGGACAGCACCATCCGCATCTGGTGCGGCGGTACGAGCGGATGTACGCGGACGGGGCGTACGCGCCGACCTGGTACCAGCGGGGCATCACCCGCCGCGTGCACGAGCTGGCGGCCGAGTACGGCATCGGCCCGGCGGACCGGGGCGGCGCCCGCCGCATCGCCCGCGCCGCGCCGGCCTCCCCCGGGCCCCCTGCGGATGACCACGCGTCAGGTCCCACACAGCTGACCCTGCTCTGATGGCCCGGCCCTGGTGACCCTGCTCTGACCGCACCGGTCTTCCGGCCCGAACGGGTCAACTCTCGACGCCGTCTGTCCTTCCGTACCCGGTTATGGGAAACATGCGGCGGGGGCTGTGCCACCCACAGCCGCATCGCCCGACCACGGGAGGCCGTATGACGAAACGTGCAGGAATTCTGGTCGCCGTCGGTGCCACGGTCGCGGGCCTGGTGACCGCAGCACCGTCCACCGCGTCCGCGCCGTCCACCACGCCCTCCGGCACAGGGGCCGCCGCCCCACCCGCCGTCACGCCGGTCAAGTGGACCGACTGCGCGACGAAGTCGTATCCGACCATGCAGTGCTCAACCGTCCGTGCGCCGCTCGACCATGAAAACCCGTCGGGCCGGCAGGTCACCCTGGCCCTGTCCCGGATCCCGCACACCGCGAAGACCTCGCAGGGCCCGCTGCTGGTCAACCCGGGCGGCCCCGGCGGCAGCGGGCTCTCCATGGCCGGCTTCGTGGCGTCCTCACTGCCGGAGAAGCTCGCCGCACAGTACGACGTGATCGGCTTCGACCCGCGCGGGGTCGGCAAGAGCAAGCCCGCCCTGGACTGCGTGCCGAAGTACTTCGACCCCGTACGCCCCGACAGCGTGCCGGACTCCTACGCGGCGGAAAAGGCCGCGCGCAACCGGGCCGCGTCCTTCGCCGCCGCGTGCGGGGAGAAGCACGGCGACCTGCTGCCGTACATGGACACCGTCAGCGCCGCGAAGGACCTGGACGTCATCCGCCGGGCCCTCGCCGCACCGCGGATCAACTACTTCGGTTACTCGTACGGCACCTACCTGGGCGCGGTCTACGCCAAGCTGTTCCCCGAGCACGTACGCCGCCTGGTGCTGGACTCGGTCGTCGACCCGGACGGCGTCTGGTACGAGGACAACCTCGGCCAGGACCACGCGTTCGACGCCCGCCACAAGGCCTTCGCCGCCTGGGTCGCGAAGAACGACACCACGTACAAGCTCGGCAGCGACCCGGCAGCGGTCGAAGCCGCGTGGTACCGGATGCGCGCCGCGGTGAAGAAGCACCCCGCGGCGGACAAGGTCGGACCGGCCGAGCTGGAGGACACGTTCCTGCCCGGCGGCTACTACAACGGCTACTGGCCCCTTCTCGCCGAGGCGTTCTCGGCCTACGTGAACGACAAGGACGAGAAGACGCTGGCCACCGCGTACGACGACCTCGCGGCCGTGGACAGCAGCGGCGACAACGGCTACTCCGTCTACGCCGCCGTGCAGTGCCGCGACGCGGCCTGGCCCAGGACCTGGAGCACCTGGCGCGACGACACCTGGCAGGCGCACCGCAAGGCGCCCTTCATGTCGTGGAACAACACCTGGTACAACGCCCCGTGCGCCACCTGGCCGGTGGAGCCGCTCGAACCCGTACAGGTCGACAACGACAGGATCCCGCCCGCCCTGGTCTTCCAGGCCACGGACGACGCGGCCACACCCTACGAGGGCGGCGTCACCATGAGCCGCCGCCTCAAGGGCTCCGGCTTCGTCGTCGAGCAGGGCGGCGGCAACCACGGCATCACCCTGAGCGGCAACGACTGCCTGGACGCCCACCTGGTGGACTACCTCACCGACGGCACCCTCCCGACGGGCGGCGACAACGGCGGCGCGGACGCGGTCTGCGACGCACAACCGGAACCGAAGCCCACCACCACGACGAAGGCGGCCACGAACACGAAGGGCAGGACGCTGCACGGCCTGCTCGGCTTCCACGGCTGACAAACACCGCGCCCCACGCCGGGGGCGTACGCCAGGATGGACAGCATGCCCCCACAATCCACCCCCGCGTACGCCCCCGGCGTGCACATCCGCGCCATGACCCCCGACGACTGCGCCATCGTGGCGGAGATCCGGGTACGCGGCTGGCAGCACGCCTACGCCGGGCTGATCCCGCAGGCGCATCTGGACGCGATGGACATCGCCCGGGAGGCCGAGCACCGGCGCGCACACCTGGCGACGGGCTCCGCCGCGATGAACCTGGTATCCATGGCCCCGGACACCACGGTGACCGGCTGGGCCTGCTACGGCCCGTCCCGCGACGAGGACGCACCGCCCGGCACCGCGGAGCTGTACGCGCTCTACGCCCACCCGGACCACATCGGCACAGGCACGGGACGCGCACTCCTGACCGAGGTGACCACGCGGGCCCGGGCGGACGGATTCACCGGGCTGTCCCTCTGGGTCCTGAAGGACAACACCCACGCCCGCCGCTTCTACGAACGCGCGGGCTTCCGCCCGGACGGCACGGAGGAGACCTCGGAGACGGGCGGAGCCATGGTGCCCGAGGTGCGGTACGTGTGTGTCATCCCGTCCCGGAATGACATGACCTCTGCCCCGCCCACCAGGTAGGTTCGCGACCATGCCAGGTCGCCTGCTCGAACTCCACGTGGAGAACTTCCGCAGTCTCCGCGACGTGACCGTCCCCCTCGGCCCCCACCGTCCTGGTGAGGCGGAACGGGGTCGGAAAACCCAACCCGCTGAAGGCTCTTCGACCTGGCAGCCGGTGGTCGGACCGTACTGCCCCAGCTCAACGGCATCGAGTTCACCATGGTCTGACCCGCACGCTGGCCCTGACCACGCACGAAGTGCACGCCATCGTTGGAGTCCGGTGACCAGCCACTCGGCAAACTGATCTTCTCCGGCGTGCGCGGAGACGACCTGACCGGTGGTGAACTGTGAGCCGCAGACACCGCTCACCCTTGGCAGGGCCGAGGCGTCATCGTGCTCGCGGGAGAGGAGGCCGCCAACGACTGCGACATCCTGGCGTCGATCATTTGCCAGGAGACTGCCCGCCGACCACGCGACGCCTGTTGAACACCGCCAGGCGCCCGTACTCGGCACGTGTCACGGCTTCGGGACTTGACGGCAGCGCATCCAGGCCGGCATCGACCGCGACGCTGTCCGGAAAGGGCTCGGACGGCCAGGTACGTCCAAGCACGAGCGAGTCCCAGGCGTCACGGGAGCTGCGTCCCATCCGGTCGAGGACGAACCCCCGGCAGTCATCACGGAACTCGTCCAAGGCCCTCACCAGAGCGGCAACCACCTGCTCACGCTCCGGCTCCTGCAGGTGCGCGATGTCGTAAGCCACCGCCGTTGTGGTGTCGTCGAGTCGACGTACCTGAACGATCGTGTAGGTGTCGGTAGCGAACCACAGGTGGAATTCGAATTCGCCGTCACCAGGGCCGGCCAACGCCACGGCCATACCCTGCACGTCATGCACGGGCAGGGGGCCCGAACCGCCCGTACCCGTACGGGCGAGGAACATCTCGTCGGTGAGCCGATGGCGGGTGTTCAGTCCAGCCGATTCCAGCGCTCTCAGCAATCGACCCCAACTCTGCGAAGTCAGATCCGACAGGTACCAGGAAAAGAACCCTCCCCCGCCTTCCTCGCGGTTCGCCCCTTTGTTGAACGCAAAGGGGCCAAACAATTCATCCACAATCTCCCTGTATCGCGCAGGCGGAACTACGGGAGGCGCGTAATTCGCGGAACGGACATCCGCCAGAAAACCTGGCGGCAGTTCCACATGATATCGCTTGATGTAGTACTGGAGCTCAAGGGGCCAGACCCATGCACCATCGGTAATTAGCGATCCTGCCCCACCGACCCACTCGTCGCCCGAAATCACATCGCGATCCGCCCCCATCGTGGTGTAAATTTCACGGCACGACGACATGTATTCCAGAGTCTGCGCCTCGTCGAACAGGCCGTAAGGCCGAACGTCGTCATGAATGGACGGAGCCGATCCCCCCAGATTCTGAGGATTGAACTCTCCATAGAAACCGATTCGCCTGGTCATTGCACCTCCACTATCCGTCTACGTTACTTGGCCATCGGCAGGTACGTACGCCAGTACCCACCATCGCCGATCACGGGCGTCTGCCCCATGCCATTCTCAGCAGAGGTTCCTACTTTGTTGGTCGGAGCCGTCACAGGCACTCCCAAGTCGTTGGCCACACTCTGAGCGAGCGGAAGCTCCACGGAGTTCGGTGCAGCATAACCGGAGTGGCACGAGATCAGACGCACGGGGCCACCATCATAATTCGGATTACTCCGGATAGCGTCCGCAATATGAGCCGGGTGGACCTCGAAATCCATGAGGGTCTTTCCTGAACTATTGACTCGCCCGGGCAAAAACACACCCGTGTTCGTACCATGGACGATGACATCATGCTTCCCGGGAACGCGGGCGACACGTTTCGCATTAGCCAACGTTTTCGTGTCGTATCCGATGACTGTGGTCCGATTTCCGAAATAAACAGGGTCTCCGGATATGAGCGCATGATCGCCCGCCACCCTAGGTGGAACGTGAACTTTCGAATTCTCGCTGCGCAACAGATCCCAGGTGCGCCTTTTCCCCATTTCGTCGAGCACAAAAGGGGTTCGCCCGACTCCTGCGAGGTTCGGGTTCGCGATTCCGATGGGGATGTTCTGCCCGAAAAGGTTGGAGAAGCTACCCGCTTCACCGGCGGCACGTGTCACACCGGCAGCGCCACCGAACGCGCCACCGAACGCGCCACCGTAGATGCCCGCCTGTTCCACCGAGTCGAGACTCAGGCCACCCTGAAGGCCGGTGGCCATCCTGAGTGGCTGGGCGACCGCGAGGTCGACAGTGATGCCCTCGACGGCGCCGAAGGCAATACCGGTCAACGTGGTCGCGGCGATGGTGGCGACAGTGGTCGACACCGTGACGCCGAGCCCTGCGGCGACTTCGATGATGGCCGCGGACGCCGCCGCGGACGCCGCGGCGGAAGCACCGAAGGTGAATACCGCGAGCCCCATGCCCGCGGCGATGACTGCGGCTCCGATACCGATCTCGGTCCACAGACGCTCGATCGCTTCATCGACGGCGTCGGCGAATTCTTCGAGTGCCTTCGCCATGGCCCGGGCCGCTGTGGCCGTGTCGTCCAGCCACCCGACGCCCTCACTCTTGTGATAGCGGCTCCAGAAGACCCGGAACGCGTCGACCGCCTCACCCTGATTATGGAGAACTATGGCACCGGCTTTGCCGTTGACCGGCCCGATGACGTCGTCCACCGCGTCCGCGAACGTCCGCCACGCCTTCGCAGCCGATCGCAGACTGCCCGAGTTCGCGTCCGGCCACCACATGCCGGCCTTAATGAGGAGGTCCTTGGTTATGTCCTCAACGTTCACTCGACGCCCTTACCTCCGTCGGCTCCGGGCACCCGAACCTTGGTGAACATGCCCTCGATGAGCTCCTCATCGTCCACATAGCCATCGGACATGTCGGTCATGGCAGCGTGGATACTCCTCAGCCCGAGCACCAGGATACCGACGCCCTTCTCGAGCTCCTTACGCTTCAGCGAGTATGCGTCCCCGAACTCCTGGCCCTGTTCATCCTCCCCCCAAGGCGAACCCAGCACAGCCAGGGACTCCTTGAGCGCCTTCGCCGCATCACCGAGCGCCTTCCCTTGCTCCTCAAACGTCGGCGCCGCTTCTTTCAAGTCCTGGGTCGAGATGTTGAGAACCTTGCCCGTGTCGCCCATCTTGTTCTCCTCGCAGAGCAGTTCAGGAAGCCATAACCGTACTGGTTCGTCGGCGGACGACACCTGGCAGAAAGGACGGGACCCGCCGGCATGGTCTCCATGGATCACGATCTTTGCGTTGGAGGCAGAATCTGCTGCCCAATCACTTCGGGGATGGGGTGGGTCCTCCGCGATGGTCGCCCCTGAGGTCACTTCTCCGTCGTGCGACCGTGAAGGCAGTACGGATGTCGATGCGGCCGGTGGGACTGACGCTGATCCCGGAGCAGACAGTAGTGGTGGCGCAGGTGGCGTTCCCGGAGGCGAGTCCCGCGATACGGGCGCGAGACCGCCTCTCGGAGGTCTTCGCCGATGAGCCGTTCGCCGTGGCGTTCGGGGCGCCGGGCCTGTCGCCTGGAGCATTGTCGCTGTGGCGGTGTTGCAGTTCGCCGAGGACCTCACCGATCGGCAGGTCGCGGCGATGGCGGTGCGGGCCGTCGGCTGGAAGTACGCGCTCGGGTCGGAGCTCACCGACACTGGCTTCGATGCCAGCGCGCTCAGCACGTTCAGGGCCCGGCTCGCGGACAACGGCGTGGAGCGGGCGGTCCTCGACCCGCTCTTCGAGCACTGCGAGGATGCCGGCCTGGAAATGGCCGGGGCAAGCAGCGCACCGACTCCACCCATGTGATCAGCGCGGTGCGGGACTTGAATCGCCTGGAGCGGACCGGCGAGAGCGTGCGCGCCACCCCGGAGACCCTCGCGGTCGCGGCTCCTCTCTTCGCGGTGCGGGCAACGTCCACAACGGAGGCGTGATCTTTGCCCCTGCGCAGGGACCACCAGGTGTGCCCCCCTCACCCCTCCCCCAGCCGGCCCAGCGCCTCCGCTGCCGCCTCTCCCAGACGGGGGTGTGGCAGGGCCGCCTTCAGGGCTGGGCGGGCCCGGTTGTCGCCCAGGCTTCCCAGGCCTTCCACGCAGGCCAGCGCCACGCGCCAGTGCGGTTCCTCCCCGGGGCGCAGCAGTCGGTGCAGGGTGGTGATCAGGGTGGGTACCGATTCGGGGGCGCGCAGGGCGGTCAGGAGACGGATCGGGTGCAGGGCGTAGGCCGTGCGCAGGGTGTTGGTGGCGAGTGCGGCTGCCGCGCGGGGGGTTCTGGGGTCGCCGAGGAGGCGGAGGGCGTGTGCGGCGGAGACGCAGCGTTCGGGGTCCCGGTGGTTGAGGAGGAGGACCAGCGCCTCGAAGGCCCGGCGGTCGCCCCGGCAGCCGAGGCGGTACGCCGCGATCTCGCGGGCCCACAGGGGGCGTTGGCCTTCCACGAGGACTCCGGCCAGTTCCTCGTCGTCCTCCGTGACGAGCAGCCGGTGGAAGGCCTCCGGTTCACCGGCCTCGCGCCCGAGCCGGTCTGTCAGTGAGCGGAACTCCTCGTCCATGACGCTGAGTTTAGGGTGATGAACGCACTGTGGTTGACGAACTGTGTGCCAGTGCACAGCCCGCCAGGGCTGGCGCGCTCGTTACTCGCCGGTTAAGCTCAGGTGAGCGGGACACACTCCCCGCCGGCTCCGGTGGCCTGGTGACGCAGCCACCCGGAGTGCTTGTCGGTTCGGCAGTTCGTGAGACGTGGCTCCGGGACAGAGCCCGTCACCTTTCCCCCGGTGCGCCCCGCGCGACCGGAACCGTGCACCACGACGCGTCTTGCTCCGCACGTTCGCTCCGCACGTTCGCTTCGCACGTTTGCTCCCCACGCTTGCTCCGCACGCCGAGCGCCGGCCGCCTCACGGCCCTGCGCGCCACCGTGTCGCCCCTCAGTCGTCACTCACCCTGGAGTCCCGTGATGGACACCCCGCTCACCACCATCGCCGTCGTCGGCCTCGGCACGATGGGCACCGGCATCGCCGAGGTCCTGGCCCGTGCGGGCCGCGAGGTCGTCGGTATCGACATCAGTGAGGCCGCCGCACGGCAGGCCGTCGCCTCCCTGGAGGCCTCCACCGCCCGCTCCGTGACCCGTGAGCGGATCACGGAGCGGGAGCGGAGCGACATCCTCGCCCGTTTCCGTACGTTCTCCGATCTGCGGGCCGCCGCGGAGGCCGAGCTGGTCATCGAGGTCGTGCCGGAGACGTACGAGATCAAGCAGCAGGTCTTCCGGGAGCTGGACGAGGTGGTCTCCCCCACCGCGATCCTGGCGACGGGCACGAACGCCCTGTCCGTGACCCGGCTGGCCGCGGAGTCGCAGCGCCCCGAGCGCGTCCTCGGCCTGCACTTCTTCAACCCGGCCCCCGCCATGAAGCTCGTCGAGGTGGTCTCCTCCGTGCTGACCGCCCCGCCCGCCGTGGAGAGCGTCACCCGGCTCGCCCATGAGCTGGGCAAGGAGCCGGTCGCGGTCGGCGACCGCCCGGGGTTCGTCGCGGACGGTCTGCTGTTCGGCTATCTCAACCAGGCCGCCGCGATGTACGAGGCGAACTACGCCTCCCGTGAGGACATCGACGCCGCCATGAAGCTGGGCTGCGGACTGCCGATGGGCCCCCTGGCGCTGCTCGACCTGATCGGCATCGACACGGCCCGCACGGTCCTTGAGGCCATGTACGCGGCGTCCCACGACCGGCTGCACGCACCGGCGCCGGTCCTCGGGCAGCTCAGCGAGGCCGGGCTGACCGGCCGGAAGGCGGGCCGTGGCTTCTACACGTACGACGCCCCCGGCGGCCAGACGGTGGTCCCGGACGCCCTGACGCCGACGGGGAGCGCGGGCGCGGAAACCGGGCGCACCGTGTCGTCGGTCGGCGTGGCCGGGTCAGGGACCATGGCCTCGGGCATCGCGGAGGTCTTCGCGAAGGCCGGGTACGCCGTGGTGCTCGCCGCGCGCAGCCAGGAGAAGGCGGACACGGCCAAGGCCCGGATCGCGAAGTCGCTGGGGCGTTCGGTCGCCAAGGGCCGGCTCACCGAGGAGGCGCGGGACGAGACACTCGCGCGTATCACCCCTGCGGGCTCGCTGGACTCCTTCGCCGACGTCGATCTCGCGGTGGAGGCGGTCGCCGAGGACCTGGAGATCAAGCGGGAGCTGTTCCAGACCCTGGACAAGGTCTGCAAGCCGGGTGCGGTGCTCGCGACCACCACCTCGTCACTGCCGGTCGTGGCGGTCGCCCGGGTGACCTCGCGCCCCGAGGACGTCATCGGGATGCACTTCTTCAATCCGGCGCCCGCGATGAAGCTGGTCGAGGTGGTCCGCACAGTGCTGACCTCCGACGAGGTGCACGCCACGGTCCGCGAGGTCTGCGTGAAGGTGCGCAAGCACCCGGTCGACTGCGGTGACCGGGCCGGCTTCATCGTGAACGCCCTGCTGTTCCCCTACCTCAACAACGCGATCAAGATGGTCGAGGAGCACTACGCGACGCTCGACGACATCGACGCGGCGATGAAGCTGGGCGGCGGCTACCCGATGGGGCCCTTCGAGCTCCTGGACGTCGTCGGCCTGGATGTGTCCCTGGCCATCGAGAAGGTTCTGCACGGCGAGTTCCGCGACCCGGGCCTCGCCCCGGCGCCGCTGCTGGAGCATCTGGTGGCCGCCGGCTGCCTCGGCAGGAAGACGGGGCGCGGCTTCCGCGAATATGCCCGCCGCTGAGCGCGGGGCCGTGTGGGGTGAGTGGGGCGGGTTGCTGGGGCGGTCGGGCGGCCCGCCCCCACAGGCGCGCCCGGCCACACCGATGGGTTACGTTCACCTCATGTCCCAACCCGCCAAGTCCCCTCGTACCTCCGCCTCGACGGATGCCCCGGAGAGTGCCGCGGGCACCCGGGCCGCCGCGCAGCGGCTCAAAATGCGCCGCGAACTGGCCGCGGCGGCCATGGAACTGTTCGCCACGAAGGGGTACGAGGCGACGACGGTCGACGAGATCGCGGGGGCCGCCGGGGTCGCCCGGCGCACCTTCTTCCGCCACTTCCGCTCCAAGGAAGAGGCCATCTTCCCGGACCACGACGACACCCTCGTCAGGGCCGAGGCCGTCCTCAACGCCGCCCCCGCGCACGAGCACCCGCTCGACACGGTGTGCCGCGGCATCAAGGAGGTCATGAAGATGTACGCGGCGAAGCCCGCGGTCTCCGTGGCCCGCTACCAGCTGACCCGTGAGGTGCCCACGCTCCGGGAGGCGGAGATCGCCTCGGTGGCGCGCTACGAGCGGCTGTTCACGCGCTATCTGCTGGGCCATTTCGATGAGCGCGACCACCAGGTGGGCAATGACGACCCGCTGCTCGCCGAGGTCGCCGCGTCCGCCGTGGTGACCGCGCACAACCATGTGCTGCGGCGGTGGCTGCGCGCGGACGGCCAGGGTGATGTGGAGTCGCAGCTCGACCACGCGTTCGCGATCGTACGGAGGACCTTCGGCACGGGGATCGGGGCGGGGCGGACCCTGGGGGCCGAGCCCGGGAACGCCTCCGCGGCTTCGGTGTCGAGGGAGGGCGAGGTGCTGGTCGCCGTGGCCCGTACCGACGCGCCGCTCGACGAGGTCATGCGCACGATCCAGCAGGCACTCAAGGAGCACTGAGCGGCGGGGCCCGCGGTGCGCGCGTGAAACCCGGTGGCCCGGCGGGGGCCGGGGTGCTCGGATGCGTCCATGGAACCCGATGAGATGCTGGCGCTCTTCGATCACGAGATGCGCGAACACGCACGCCCCGACGGCCCCGGCGTACGGATCGAGCGCACGCCCGACCTCGTCCGCCAGGTCGGCTCCGCCGACGACTGGAACGGAGTCGTGTGGACCGCCCCCGATCTCGGCCCCGCACGGGCCGAAGCGGCCATCGCGGCGCAGGTGGAGCACTACACGGCCCTCGGGCACCACGAGTTCGAGTGGAAGCTGTACTCCCACGACCGGCCCGCCGACCTGGGCGGGAGGCTGCGGGCTGCGGGCTTCGTGGCGGAGCCACCGGAGACGCTGCTCGTCGCGCCGGTCGCCGATCAGCGCACCACGGTGGAGCTTCCCGCCGGCGTGGAGCTCCACGAGGTGTCCGACGCAGGCGGGGTGGAGCTGATGCTCCAGGCACACGAGCGGGCCTTCGGCACCGACAGCTCGTGGCTGCGCAGGCAGTCACTGGCGCGGCTCGCAGATGCCCCTGACACGTTCGTCGCGGTCGTCGCCCTCGCGGACGGCGAACCGGTCAGCTCGGCCCGGATGGAGATGTACCCCGGGACCGGCTTCGCGGGCCTCTGGGGCGGCGGAACAGCGGTCGAGTGGCGCGGCAGGGGCATCTACCGGGCGCTGATCGCCCACCGGGCCCGTGTGGCCGCGGAGCGTGGCTACCGCGTCCTCCAGGTCGACGCGACGGACGATTCCGCCCCGATCCTCCGGCGCCTCGGCTTCACGGCGCTCGGCACGACGACGCCGTACGTGTACCGCACCGCGCCGTAGCACCGGCAAAAGGCGGACCAATGACGCATACCAACCATGATGTTGCTCATGCGTGCCACCGAGATGACAACTGAGAGAAATTGTTGGCACTGGGTGCCTTGTCACCTGTCACGCAGTGCCATACGTTGAAGGTGTCCGGGCGGCCGGCGTGCAGAGATCACTCGTACGCCGGCTGTCCCCGGGGACCACGTGTCCACGCGCCCGGACGCCTGCGTCACAGGCAAACCCCTTCTGCTCCACCGAGCAGGCACAGAGCACCACCCGCCGAACCGACGGCACACCTCCACACCGCACAGCTCCCCTGACCACAGGGGTCCTCCGAGCGTTTCCCTCGACGCCGGAGACCCGATCTGCCGGAGGCAACACCGTGAAGGAAATCCTGGACGCGATCCAATCGCAGGACAGTACGGCCGCGGACTTCGCGGCTCTGCCCATCCCCGAGTCGTACCGCGCGGTGACCGTGCACAAGGACGAGGCGGAGATGTTCGCCGGCGTCGAGAGCCGCGACAAGGACCCCCGCAAGTCCCTGCACATCGAGGACGTGCCGGTGCCCGAGCTCGGCCCGGGCGAGGCCCTGGTCGCGGTCATGGCCAGCTCGGTGAACTACAACTCCGTCTGGACCTCGATCTTCGAGCCCGTCTCGACCTTCGGCTTCCTGGAGCGCTACGGCAAGCTGAGCGACCTCAGCAAGCGCCACGACCTGCCGTACCACGTCATCGGATCCGACCTCGCGGGCGTCGTCCTGCGCACCGGACCCGGCGTCAACGCCTGGGCCCCGGGTGACGAAGTCGTCGCGCACTGCCTCTCGGTGGAGCTGGAGTCCTCCGACGGCCACAACGACACGATGCTCGACCCCGAGCAGCGCATCTGGGGCTTCGAGACCAACTTCGGCGGCCTGGCAGAGCTCGCACTGGTCAAGTCCAACCAGCTGATGCCGAAGCCCGGACACCTCAGCTGGGAGGAGGCCGCGGCTCCCGGCCTGGTCAACTCCACGGCGTACCGCCAGCTCGTCTCGCAGAACGGCGCCGGCATGAAGCAGGGCGACAACGTGCTGATCTGGGGCGCCAGCGGCGGACTCGGCTCCTACGCCACACAGTTCGCCCTGGCCGGCGGCGCCAATCCGATCTGTGTCGTCTCCAGCGACCAGAAGGCGGAGATCTGCCGGAAGATGGGCGCCACCGCGATCATCGACCGCAACGCCGAGGGCTACAGGTTCTGGAAGGACGAGAACCACCAGGACCCCCGCGAGTGGAAGCGGTTCGGCAAGCGCATCCGCGAGCTGACCGGCGGCGAGGACGTGGACATCGTCTTCGAGCACCCGGGCCGCGAGACCTTCGGCGCGAGCGTGTACGTGACCCGCAAGGGCGGCACGATCGTCACCTGTGCCTCGACCTCGGGCTACACCCACGAGTACGACAACCGCTACCTGTGGATGTCGCTGAAGCGGATCGTCGGCTCGCACTTCGCCAACTACCGCGAGGCGTGGGAGGCGAACCGGCTCATCGCGAAGGGCAAGATCCACCCGACCCTGTCGAAGGTGTACTCCCTCGACGACACCGGGCAGGCCGCCTACGACGTGCACCGCAATCTGCACCAGGGCAAGGTCGGTGTGCTCGCGCTGGCCCCCCGTGAGGGCCTGGGCGTGCGCGACACGGAGCTCCGCGAGCAGCACGTCGACGCCATCAACCTGTTCCGTGACACCCAGGCGGAGCAGGCCGTCCCGTCCAGCAGGAACGTCTGAGGTCCGCCATGACCGAACGTCAGAAGGACCGGCCGTGGCTCATGCGGACGTATGCGGGTCACTCGACCGCCGAGGCGTCCAACGAGCTCTACCGGCGCAACCTCGCCAAGGGCCAGACGGGTCTCTCGGTCGCCTTCGACCTGCCCACGCAGACCGGCTACGACCCCGACCATGTGCTCGCCCGCGGCGAGGTGGGCCGGGTCGGCGTGCCGGTCTCGCACCTCGGTGACATGCGGCGGCTGTTCCAGGACATCCCCCTGGAGCAGATGAACACCTCGATGACCATCAACGCCACGGCGATGTGGCTGCTGGCGCTCTACCAGGTGGTCGCCGAGGAACAGGGCGCCGACCCCGACAGGCTCCAGGGCACGACGCAGAACGACATCGTGAAGGAGTACCTGTCGCGGGGGACGCACGTCTTCCCGCCGGTCCCGTCGCTGCGGCTGACGACCGACATGATCACGTACACGGTCAACCGCATCCCGAAGTGGAACCCGATCAACATCTGCAGCTACCACCTGCAGGAGGCGGGGGCCACTCCGGTCCAGGAGATCGCGTACGCCATGTCGACGGCCATCGCGGTGCTCGACGCCGTGCGGGACTCGGGGCAGGTGCCCGAGGAGAAGTTCGGCGACGTCGTCGCGCGTATCTCCTTCTTCGTGAACGCCGGGGTCCGCTTCATCGAGGAGATGTGCAAGATGCGCGCCTTCGGCCGCATCTGGGACCAGGTGACGCGCGAGCGGTACGGCGTCACCGACCCCAGGCAGCGGCGCTTCCGCTACGGCGTGCAGGTCAACTCCCTGGGGCTGACCGAGGCCCAGCCGGAGAACAACGTCCAGCGCATCGTGCTGGAGATGCTGGCCGTCACCCTCTCCAAGGACGCCCGCGCCCGCGCCGTGCAACTGCCCGCCTGGAACGAGGCACTGGGGCTGCCGCGCCCGTGGGACCAGCAGTGGTCGCTGCGCATCCAGCAGGTGCTGGCGCACGAGAGCGACCTCCTGGAGTACGAGGACATCTTCGCCGGTTCGCATGTCATCGAGGCCAAGGTCGACTCCCTGGTCACCGATTCGCTGGCCGAGATCGACCGGATCGAGCAGATGGGCGGCGCGATGGCCGCCGTGGAGTCCGGCTATCTCAAGTCCGAGCTCGTCTCCTCTCACGCCGCACGGCGGGCCAGGATCGAGGGCGGCGAGGAGAAGATCGTCGGCGTCAACATCTACGAGACGACCGAGCCCAACCCGCTGACCGCCGACCTGGACGCGGCGATCATGACCGTGGATCCCGAGAACGAGGCCAGGGTCGTCGCCGCGCTGCACGAGTGGCGGGACAACCGCGACGAGGCACGCGCCACCGAGTCACTGGCGGCGCTGAAGAAGGCCGCGGCGGGCACCGCCAACATGATGGAGGCGACCGTCGAGTGCGCACGGGCGGGCGTCACCACGGGTGAGTGGGCCTGGGCCCTGCGCGATGTGTTCGGCGAGTTCCGGGCGCCGACGGGCGTCTCGTCCGCGCCGGTGGCGGTGGCCGCCGAGGCGGGGACCCCGCTCGCACTGGTCCGCGAGAAGGTCTCCCGCACCGCTGCCGACCTGGGCATCGGACGGCTGCGCCTGCTGGTGGGCAAACCCGGCCTCGACGGGCACTCCAACGGCGCCGAACAGATCGCCGTACGCGCCAGGGACGCCGGCTTCGAGGTGGTCTACCAGGGCATCAGGCTGACGCCCGAGCAGATCACCGACGCGGCGCTGGCCGAGGACGTGCACTGCGTCGGTCTGTCCATCCTGTCCGGCTCGCACGCCGAACTGGTGCCGGACGTGCTGCACCGGCTGCGTGAGGCCGGTGCGCCGGACATCCCCGTGATCGCGGGCGGCATCATCCCGCCGGCCGACGCGCACGCCCTCGTCGCGGCCGGCGTGGCCGCCGTCTTCACCCCGAAGGACTTCGGTATCACCGAGATCATCGGCCGTATCGTCGACGAGATCCGGAAAGCGAACAAGCTCGACCCTCTGGAGGTCCCCGCATGACTGCCCCTGTGAACCGTCTGCGACCGCGCCGCTCCTGCCTGGCGGTTCCCGGCTCGAACCCGCGGTTCCTGGAGAAGGCCCAGGGCCTGCCGGCCGACCAGGTCTTCCTGGACCTGGAGGACGCCTGCGCACCGCTCGCCAAGGAGGGGGCCCGGCACCACATCGTCGACGCCCTGAACAACGGTGACTGGACCGGCAAGACCCGTGTGGTGCGGGTCAACGACTGGACGACCCACTGGACCTACCGGGACGTCATCACGGTCGTCGAGGGCGCCGGCCCGAATCTCGACTGCATCATGCTCCCCAAGGTCCAGGACGCCCAGCAGGTCGTCGCGCTGGATCTGCTGCTGACCCAGGTCGAGAAGACGATGGGCTTCGAGGTCGGCCGCATCGGCATCGAGGCGCAGATCGAGAACGCCAAGGGCCTGGTGAACATCGACGACATCGGCGCCGCCTCACCGCGCCTGGAGACCCTGATCTTCGGCCCGGCCGACTTCATGGCCTCGATCAACATGAAGACCCTGGTCGTCGGCCAGCAGCCGCCCGGCTACCCGGCGGACGCGTACCACTACATCCTCATGCGCATCCTGATGGCCGCCCGTACGCACGACCTCCAGGCCATCGACGGCCCCTTCCTCCAGATCCGTGACGTGGACGCGTACCGCGAGGTCGCGGGCCGCGCCGCGGCCCTGGGCTTCGACGGCAAGTGGGTGCTGCACCCCGGTCAGGTCGACGCGGCGAACGAGGTGTTCTCGCCCTCGCAGGAGGACTACGACCACGCCGAGCTCATCCTCGACGCCTACGACTGGTGCACCTCCGAGGAGGGCGGCAAGAAGGGCTCGGCGATGCTCGGCGACGAGATGATCGACGAGGCCAGCCGCAAGATGGCCCTGGTCGTCGCGGGCAAGGGCCGCGCCGCCGGGATGCAGCGCACCTCCAAGTTCGAAGCCCCGGAGGCCTGACCATGCAGTTCGGACGCACATACGAGGAATTCGAGGTCGGTGCTGTCTACAAGCACTGGCCCGGAAAAACGGTCACCGAATACGACGACCACCTCTTCTGCCTGCTGACCATGAATCACCACCCACTGCACATGGACAGCAACTACGCCGAGCGGACGACCGATTTCGGCAAGAACGTCGTCGTCGGCAACTACATCTATTCGCTGCTGCTCGGCATGTCGGTGCCCGATGTCTCCGGAAAGGCCATCGCCAATCTGGAGGTGGAGTCGTTGAAGCATGTGGCACCGACCTTCCACGGTGACACCATTTACGGCGAGACCACCGTGCTCGACAAGACACCGTCGAGGTCCAAGAGCGACCGGGGCATCGTGTACGTCGAGACGAGGGGCTACAAGCAGGACTCCACGCTGGTCTGCGTGTTCCGCCGCAAGGTGATGGTCCCCACCGAGACGTACATCGAGGAGCGCGGCGGCGAGCAGCCCGGCCGCCCCGAGTTCGATCAGCCATCGAGCAAGAACGTGGAGAAGTAGCCATGAGCCGACTCGCACAGACCGCCGGTCTGACGGATGTCCAGCAGGAAATTCTCTCCACGGTGCGGGATTTCGTGGACAAGGAGATCATTCCTGTCGCGACCGAACTCGAGCACCGTGACGAATATCCGACGGACATCGTCGAAGGCCTCAAGGAACTCGGCCTGTTCGGGCTGATGATCCCGGAGGAGTACGGCGGCCTGGGCGAGTCGCTCCTCACGTACGCGCTGTGCGTCGAGGAGATCGCCCGTGGCTGGATGAGCGTGTCGGGCATCATCAACACGCACTTCATCGTGGCGTACATGCTCAAGCAGCACGGCACGCAGGAGCAGAAGGACACCTTCCTGCCCCGGATGGCGCTGGGCGAGGTGCGGGGCGCCTTCTCGATGTCCGAGCCGGCCCTGGGCTCCGACGTCTCCGCCATCTCGTCCAAGGGCGTCTGGGACGATGGGGGCACCTCCCGCTCGAGCGGAGCCGAGAGCGGGGGAGAGTACGTGCTCGACGGCCAGAAGATGTGGCTGACGAACGGCGGCTCGTCCACCCTGGTCGCCGTCCTCTGCCGGAGTGACGAAGGACACCCCGAGGGCACGGCGCCGCACAAGTCGATGACCACCTTCCTGGTCGAGAAGGAGGCCGGCTTCGGCGAGGTCCGCCCCGGTCTCACCATCCCGGGGAAGATCGACAAGATGGGCTACAAGGGTGTCGACACCACCGAGCTCATCATGGACGGACTACGCATTCCGGCCAATCGGGTGCTCGGCGGGACCACCGGCCGAGGTTTTTACCAAATGATGGACGGTGTCGAGGTAGGGCGGGTGAATGTTGCCGCGCGTGGCTGCGGAGTAGCACAACGTGCCTTCGAACTGGGCGTGTCGTACGCCCAGCAGCGCCAGACCTTCGGAAAACCGATCGCCCAGCACCAGGCGATCCAGTTCAAACTGGCCGAAATGGCCACCAAGGTCGAAGCCGCGCATGCGATGATGGTGAATGCGGCACGCAAAAAGGACTCCGGGGAGCGGAACGACCTGGAGGCCGGGATGGCGAAGTACCTCGCCTCCGAGTACTGCAAGGAAGTCGTCGAGGACGCTTTCCGTATCCACGGCGGTTACGGCTTCTCCAAGGAGTACGAGATCGAGCGCCTGTACCGCGAGGCGCCGATGCTGTTGATCGGTGAAGGTACCGCCGAGATCCAGAAAATGATCATCGGTCGCCGGCTGCTCGAGGAGTACCGGTTCCAGGGCTGAAATGTCTCTTTCGAGGTGATTTAGTGGCGAACAACGTCACACCCGATCAACCCCGTCCGGGGCCTTTCAGCTGTCCGACTCGGCTGCTGGCTTGCCCAGTTGCCGCTCGCACCCGATAGCATCGCGGGAAAGCCGCCGTCCCCCCGTTGCCAGCGCGGCATCATCCGCTACGAAGGTCATCCATGCCCGACAGCCAAATCTCTGCACCACGCGGCGGGGTCCGCCTTGCGCGCGGAGCATCGCCGTGGCTCCTCCCGACCGTCGCCACCGCCGCCCTCAGCCTTGCCCGGGCCCGTAAGTCCGGGCGCTGGGCGGCCGTGGCCGTGCCCACCACCGCGCTCGCGGCGGGCATGCTGTGGTTCTTCCGCGACCCCGAGCGCGAGATCACCCAGGGCCGCGTCATCTCGCCGGCCGACGGCGTGGTGCAGAGCATCATGCCGTGGAAGGACGGGCGCACCCGCGTCGCGATCTTCATGAGCCCGCTCAACGTCCACGTCAACCGGGCCCCGCTGGCCGGTTCCGTGACCTCGGTCGAGCACATCCCGGGCGGGTTCGTCCCGGCGTTCAACAAGGAGAGCGAGAACAACGAGCGCGTTGTCTGGCACTTCGACACCGAGCTCGGCGACATCGAGATGGTGCAGATCGCGGGAGCGGTCGCCCGTCGCATCGTCCCCTACATCCCGCAGGGCACGAAGGTGGAGCAGGGCGAACGCATCGGTCTGATCCGCTTCGGCTCGCGCGTGGACATCTACCTTCCGGAAGGTGTCGACGTGGCGGTCGAGGTCGGCCAGGCCACGACCGCGGGGGTGACTCGAATTGACCGTGATTGATCCTGATACCCAGGCGGGCTGGGTGCCCGAGGCGGAGGAGCAGGACGACGTCGAGGACATGCCGCTCTCGATGCGGCTCTCGATAGCGGACACGCTCACGCTCGGTAACGCCACGTGCGGTTTCATGGCGGTGTACTTCACCACTACGGGGATCCTCATCCCGCACCTCACGGGCAGCGACGAGTCGGGCATGGCGAGGCACTCCGCGGCGACCGCGGTGATCCTCATGCTCATGGCGGCCGTGTTCGACCTGTTCGACGGGCTCGTGGCCCGCAAGCTGCGCTCCTCCCCGATGGGTGCGGAGCTGGACAACCTCTCCGACCTGATCAGCTTCGGTCTCGCCCCGGCGTACTTCGTGCTGGTGTACGGGATGGTCGCGGACGACGCACACCAGCGGGTGTCGGCGCTCGCGGGGATCGTGGTGCTGCTGGCGGTGGTGCTGAGGCTTGCGCGGTTCTCGTGCGTGACCTTGAAGGACGGCATGTTCCAGGGCATGCCGAGCCCCTTCGGAGCGCTCACGGTCATCTCGATCGTGCTTCTCGAGCTGCCCTTCGTGCCGACGCTGCTCGCGATCATCGGGGTGGCGTGGCTGATGGTCAGCCGGGTCGAGTACCCGAAGCCGCGGGGTGTCCTCGCGGTGGCGATGCTCAGCTGGATCGTGGCCGCGATGGGGCTCCTCGCCGCCTGGGCGTTCGACGCCCCCGGTGGCCAGCTGCTCCTCCAGACCGGCTGCGCCCTCCAGGTCGTCCTGGGGGCGGTGATCCCGCTCTTCGCCACGGCACGGCGGGTGAACACCTTCCGCGACAACCGGCGCGAGGCGCGGACCGCGCAGCTCCCGTAGCCACGCGGAACACGCGACACGAACGCGGCACGAACGCGACAGCGCGAGGGCCCGGATGCTCCCCGGCATCCGGGCCCTCGTGCGTGCGGTGGCCGGGCACTGCCACGGGAGCGCACGCACCGCCCCCGGCAGCGGGTGCGCCGCCGCCCGGCGCGGGGGAGGCTGGAGAGCGTGCGGAACCCCGCGGCCCCCGTGGCCGCCACAGGCTCGGGCACGGAGCTGCTGGGCAGCGCCGTGACCCGGCTCGTGCGTGAGACCGGCGCGTCCGTGGCGATGCTGTACCTGCTCCCCCGGAACGACACCACGCTGCAGCTCGCCGTGCTCTCGGGTGTCCCAGGGCAGCTGGCCACCCCCTGGACCCGGGTGCCCCTCTCCGCCCCGATGCCGGTGGCCGACGCCGTACGCCTGGGGTGTCTGATCTGGCTCGGCAGCCAGGAGGAACTGGCGCGCCGCTACCCGCGCCCCGCGCTCGTCCTGCCGTACCGCTTCGCGCTGGGCGCCGCGCCCATCCGTGCGGGCGCCACCGACCGGGGCGGGCTCGTGCTGCTGTGGCCGGGCTCGCATCCCCCGCAGCTGACGGACGCGGAGCGTGAGGCGGTCGTCCGGGGCTGCCATGGCATCGGCATGCTCCTCCAGCAGTCGGAGAGCAGCGGCTACCCGATCCTGGCCGGCGCCCAGCCGCGGGTGCTGCCCCCGCCGGATCCGCCCACGCCGGGACCGGGCGAGGCCGTCGCCACGGCGGAGTTCGTGCGGCGGCTGCCCGGCGGGAGCTGCTCGCTGGCCATCGACGGCACCGTCACCTTCCTCAACGACGCCGCCGCCGACC
This sequence comes from Streptomyces sp. NBC_01012, assembly GCF_045162755.1. Classification (NCBI taxonomy): domain Bacteria; kingdom Bacillati; phylum Actinomycetota; class Actinomycetes; order Kitasatosporales; family Streptomycetaceae; genus Streptomyces; species Streptomyces sp. NBC_01012. The sequence goes on from NZ_CP108688.1 coordinate 1,096,335, forward strand.
TGCTCGGCGCCCCGGCCGACAAGGTGCTGGGCACCCTGCCCTGGGTGTCACTCCCCTGGCTGGACAACCCCGCCGTCGAGGACCACTACCGGGCGGCCGTCATCAGCCGCCAGCGGATCTCCTTCAACGTGCTCCGGCCACCGGACCACTGGCTCTCCTTCCATCTGTTCCCGAACGCCACCGGTATCAGCGTCCGGATCGTGCCCACGAAACGCCCGGGCCCGAAGGACGTCCCGGCACCCGCGCTGTCCGCCCATTCCCCCGTACCCGGCCGTGCCACGGCCCTGTACCACCTGATGCACCTGGCGGCGACGCTCACCGAGGCCGTCGGCACCCAGGACGTGATCGAGCTGACCGGCGACCAGCTGATGCCCGCGTTCCGGGTCCAGACCCTCGTCGTGATGACCGCGGTGGAGGGACGGCTGAGGGTCGAGGGCCGCCGGGGCACCAGGCCCTCGCTGATGGACCGCTTCGACGGCGCACCCCTGACCTCGCCCACGCCTGCGGCGCATGTGCTGATGACGGGCATCCCCGACTTCTACTCCAGCCTCACCGAGCTGCAGCGCGCCTACCCATCGGCGGGGCTGGACGCCGCGGTCGCCGCCTGCGCCTTCCTCCCGCTGGTCGTCTCCGGGCACCCCGTCGGCGCCCTGGCGCTCGCCTACGACCGGCCGCACACCTTCGACCTCGATGAACGCGCCCTGCTGACCTCCATCGCCGGCCTCCTCGCCCAGGCTCTGGACCGCGCCCGCCTCTACGACACCAAGGACCGGCTCGCACACAGCCTGCAGGCCCACCTCCTGCCCCACAGCCTGCCGCCGGTCGCCGGCCTGGACGTGGCGGCCCGCTATCTGCCCTCGACGCGGGGCATGGGGATCGGCGGGGACTTCTACGACCTGATCCGGCTCGACGACACGACGGCCGCCGCGACCATCGGCGACGTACAGGGCCACAACGAGAACGCCGCCGCGCTCATGGGCCAGGTCCGTACCGCCGTGCACGCCTCGGCAGGCGCGCCACCGGACGAGGTGCTGGCCCGCACCAACCGTCTGCTCACCGACCTCGACCCCGGCCTGTTCACCAGCTGCCTCTACGCGCATATCGACCTCGCCCGGCACACCGTCCGCCTGGCCACCGCCGGCCACCCCGCGCCCCTGCTGCGGCAGCCCGACGGACAGACGGAGGCCCTCGACCTGCCGCCCGGCCTCCTCCTCGGCATCGATCCCGCGTCCCGCTATCCGACGGTCGAGGTGCCGCTGCCGCCCGGCTCGGTGCTCGCCCTGTACACCGACGGGCTCATGGAGGCCCCGGGGGTGGACCTCGACGACGCCACCACCGAGTTCGCCTCGCACCTCGCTCTCGCCCTGGAGCAGGACATGGAATCGGTCGCCGACACGCTCGTCCGGTACGCGAAACGGGCCACACCCGGCACCGACGACATCGCCCTGCTGCTCCTGAACGCCCTGTCGCGGGAGGGCTGACAGAGGTCATGACCCGCCGACGAGGCCGTCCAGCGAGGGGGCGAGCACCGGGGCGAGCGCGGCCGCGTACGCCTCCGAGAGATGGCTCTCGTCGCGGTAGACCGCGGTGTCGCCGACGACCACGGGGCAGAGGCCGGTGCGGGGAGCGCAGAGCCAGGGTGTGGGGTCGATGACGGCGGTGCCCGTGGCGGACGCGGCGGCACGGACTGCGGCGCCGCGGCTCGCGTCGTGGACGGCTTCCGGCAGATGGTTCGCGCAGGCGCGCAGTTGCAGGGAGTTCCTGGCGGCGCAGTCGACCGGGTCGCCCTCGGGCCACGGGGTGTCGAGCAGGGTGGCGACCCGGCCGCCCGAGGAGCCCAGGTCGCGGAAGGTGTGCTCGAAGCCGGTGGTCCACTGACGCAGGGGGTCGGCGGCGGGGCGGTACGGGTCTCCGGCGTCCGACGAGGAGACGACGACCAGGTCGGGGTGGAGATCCTTGATCCGTGCCATGGCGCGGGAGCGCCAGGTGTCGCACGCGGTGTACGGCTCGTGGCCGCTGATGATCGTGACATCGGCGGCCTTGCAGGAGGCCTTCGTCAGCGAGACCAGCTTCCAGCCGCGTACGGTCGCGAGCCGTTGCAGCGCGGGGAACCACTGGGCCGCGTGGGAGTCGCCGAAGAGGACGACCGTACGGGAGGACGTACGGTCGCCGTAGACGCAGGGCCGGATGCCGGTGGCGGCGTAGTCGACGTGGCAGCCGTCCCGGTAGACCGCGGAGCGGGAGGACTTGACCTGGGTCAGGGGCGGGGTGAGGTTGCTCGGCAGGGCCGTGGGGGACGCGGCCAGGAGTGCGGCCAGGCGCGACTGCGGGGTGGGCGCGTCCTGGACGGCCCGCGTCAACGCGGGTGCGGGGCCGCCGACTTCGATCGTCGGCGGGACGGCTGCCGCCGTCAGGGACAGCGCCGTGGTGCCGGCCGACAGGGCGGCCCCGAGAACCAGGGCGCGGCGGGGGCGCGTGCGCAGGGCCCGCTGGAAGCGGACCGGGTTCTCGACGAGGCGCAGGGTCAGCCATGCCAGGCCGAGTGCCGCCGCCGAGAGCCCGAGCGCGAGGGGTACGCCGGCCGTGCCGTCGGCGCTGCCCAGTGCCGACGGCACGATGACCAGCAGCGGCCAGTGCCAGAGGTACCAGCCGTAGGAGAGCCCGCCGAGCCACACCAGCGGCCGCCGGCCGAGCAGCCACCCCGCGCCGTACGGGGCGCGGGCGCAGCCGCCCGCCAGGACGAGCGCGGCCCCGGCGACGGGCAGGAGGGCGTGGTGGCCGGGGAAGGGCGTCCCGTCGTCGTACCGGACCGCCGCCAGCGCGAGGCAGGCGAGACCGAGCCAGGACATCGTGGCCGCGAGGGCGGCCGGCAGGCGTTCCAGCCGGCGGGCGCCCAGCGCGAGGAACGCGCCTGCCCCCAGCTCCCAGGCGCGGGTGACGGAGCCGAAGTACGCCCAGGACGGCGAGGAGTGCGTCACGAGGACGCTGGCCGCGAACGACCCCAGGCACAGTGCCCCGAGGAGCACCGCGACCGGCCGGCGCCTGCCGCGGGCGATCCGCCAGGCCAGCAGCAGGAGCAGCGGCCACACCAGATAGAACTGCTCCTCCACGGCCAGCGACCAGAAGTGCTGAAACGGCGAGGGCGGGCTGTTCTGGGCCAGATAGTCCGTACCGGCCGCCGCCAGCCGGAGGTTGACCGTGTACAGGGCTCCGGCGAGGGCGTCGCCCGCGTACTCGGCGAGCCGCGCCTTCGACAGGAACAGCCATGTCCCGGCCAGTGTCACGGCGATGACCAGGGATGACGCGGGGAGCAGCCGGAGTATTCGGCGGGCGTAGAACGAACGGACCGACACCCTCCCGGTGGTGGCGAGTTCACGCAGCAGCAGCGAGGTGATGAGGAAGCCGGAGATCACGAAGAAGACGTCGACGCCGATGTAACCGCCGCCGACCTGGGACACTCCCGCGTGCGAGAGGACCACGAGACCGACGGCCACCGCGCGCAACCCCTGGATGTCGAGCCGTCCGGTGCGGGCTCCTGGTGGTGCGGATCCCTCGCGCGCCGGGGCGGTGCGTATCTCGGCGGGCGTGGTGCTGGGCATCAGATGGCTCCTCGGCTGACGGATCTGCTTCAGCCAAGAAGATCGGTCCGCCCGTCCCCCGGGTTGCGGTGTCGCCGCCCCGATCGGCCTCCCGGGCGAAGGTTCAGCCCCGTGAAACCGGCGGTTCATCCCCCTGCGGCCGCCCGGTGCCGGCCGGGCGCCCCGGTGCGGTGCGGTGGAAGCCCTGGGGTGCCGAGGCGGTGGGGTTCATCGGCACCCCAGGGGGTTCTGGAAAGGCCATGGGAGCGCTCCCATGCCCTCGTCATATAAAGCCAGTAGAGAGGAACACCTGTCAATGGGCATGACAAGCTTCACCACTTGAAGACGCCGCCCGGCTCCGGACGCGTCGCACCCCCGCGCACACGCTCGGAATTCCCGCAGCTCAGTCATGAATTTGAGCGATACACTCAATATCTTACGCAGCACCGTGGACTTCTTTACGTGAGTGCTCCTAGCCTGTGGGCGTCCGAAGAGCCCCCACGAGCCGCAAGGACGCCCACACGTGACCCCACCCCGTATCGGACCCCGTTCGCTCGGACGCTCCCTGTCCGCCTCACTCGCCCTCGCACTGGCCGCCACAGCGACAGTGGTACTGGCCGGCGCCTCCCCGGCCACGGCCGCCGCGGTCCCCGCTCCGTCGCCCGTCGGGATTTCCGGCCGGGGCGCCACCGTCCCGTTCGAGGAGCAGGAGGCCGAGTACGCCGCCACCAACGGCACCCTGATCGGCCCCGACCGCCTCTACGGCTCCCTGCCGTCCGAGGCCTCGGGGCGGCAGGCCGTCACCCTCGACGCCACCGGTGAGTACGTCGAGTTCACCCTCACGGCCGCCGCGAACGCCATGACCTTCCGCTACTCGCTCCCGGACGACGCGGCCGGGGCCGGCCTGGACGCCTCGCTCGACCTGCGGGTCGACGGCGAATCGCTCAAGAGCGTGCCGGTGACGTCGAAGTACGGCTGGTTCTACGGGGGTTACCCGTTCAACAACAATCCGGGAGACACCGACCCGCACCACTTCTACGACGAGACACGGACCATGTTCGGGTCCACCCTGGCCGCCGGTACGAAGGTCAGGCTCCAGGTGACCTCCACCGACGAGTCACCCTCGTTCACCATCGACCTGGCGGACTTCGAGCAGGTCGCCGCGCCCGTCGACAAGCCGTCCGGGGCGCTGGACGTGGTGGACGACTTCGGCGCGGACCCGACGGGCGGGGCCGACTCCACCGAGGAGATCCAGGCCGCGGTCGACGCGGGCAGCGCCCAGGGCAAGGAGGTGTACATCCCGCAGGGCACGTTCCAGGTCACCGACCACATCGTCGTCGACCAGGTGACCCTGCGCGGCGCCGGTCCCTGGTACAGCGTGCTGACGGGGCGACACCCGACGGACCGCAGCAAGGCGGTCGGGGTCTACGGGAAGTACGCGGACGACGGCGGCAGCAGCGATGTCACCCTCAAGGACTTCGCCATCATCGGCGACATCCGCGAGCGGGTGGACGAGGACCAGGTCAACGCCATCGGCGGCGCCATGTCCCACTCGGTGGTGGACAACGTCTGGATGCAGCACACCAAGTGCGGTGCCTGGATGGACGGTCCGATGGACGACTTCACGGTCAGGAACAGCCGGATCCTCGACCAGACCGCCGACGGGGTGAACTTCCACTACGGCGTCACGAACTCCACGGTGACCAACACCTTCGTCCGCAACACCGGCGACGACGGGCTGGCCATGTGGGCGGAGAACGTCCCGAACGTGAACAACGAGTTCACCTTCAACACCGTGATCCTGCCGGTACTCGCCAACAACATCGTCACGTACGGCGGCAAGGACATCACGATCTCCGACAACGTCATGGCGGACACCGTCACCAACGGCGGCGGACTGCACATCGCCAACCGCTATCCGGGTGTCAACTCCGGTCAGGGTACGGCGGTTTCGGGCACGCACACCGCCGCCCGCAACACCCTGATCAGGACCGGGAACAACGACTTCAACTGGCAGTTCGGCGTCGGTGCGATCTGGTTCAGCGGACTCAACGAACCGATCAGCGGCGCGACCATCAACATCAGCGACAGCGAGATCCTGGACAGCTCCTACGCCGCGATCCATCTGATCGAGGGCTCCAGCGAAGGGCTGCACTTCGACCACATCAGGATCGACGGGGCCGGTACGTACGCCTTGCAGATCCAGGCGCCGGGCGCCGCCACGTTCGACGACGTCGTCGCCACGAACATCGCGCAGTCCAACCCGATCCACAACTGTGTCGGCAGTGGCTTCGAGATCACCCAGGGCTCGGGCAACTCGGGCTGGTACGCGGACCCGCCCGCCTGCACCGGTGTCTGGCCGGACCCGGTGTGGACCAACGGCGGGGTCCCCGGAGGGACGGCGGCCCCGTAGACACGCACCTGCGGCAGTTCACGCGGGAGTGACCGCGCGGTGCCGGGTCCGGCCCCCACGGCCGGGCCCGGCACCGCGCGGGTGCGGGGAGGTCAGGGCGCGGGCGTGAAGGACTCGGCGGCCGGGGCCGCTTCGGCCGCGCGGACCACCGTGAGCCCGCCGGGGACCTTCGCGTCGGGCTTCATGACGACGGTCTGCCGGGTGGAGGGCGCCGACGGGTCGGTGAAGTCGTGCGGGATCCCGAAGTCGGCGCCGAAGTCCTTGACGGTGAGCAGGGCATCGTCGACGCCCGCACGGGTGAGGTCCTTGGACGCGCAGGCCTTCTCCAGGGCCTCTCCGAAGACGGACGCCGCGTTGTATCCGGCGATGACGCCGTTGTCGAGGCCGTCCTTCGGGTACCTGGCCGCGTACGCCGCGGCGAGCTTCGACGGTCCCTCGGCCTTGTCACCGATGGGCAGGGTGGAGGCGCCGATGTAGTAGTCCTTCTGGAGGGCGGCGCCCGCCTGGGTGGCCAGGAGCTGCGGGGCGTAGGCGGAGTTGTTGCCGACGACCGGGACCTCGAAGCCGGTGGCCGCGGCCACGCCGACCAGGGAGGCCGCCTGACGCGGGCCTGCGCTGACGACGACCGCCTTCACCCCGGCCTGCTTGAGCGCGGAGACCTGGGCGGTCATGTCGTTGTCGGTCGGCTTGATCTTCTGCTCGACGACGGTCAGGCCCGCCTGCTTCGCCGCGTACCTGGAGCCGGCCAGGGCGTTCTCACCGTAGTCGCCCTCGAAGTAGACATGCCCGATCCTGTCGCCCTCGGCGATGCGCTTCCCGTCCAGCAGGAAGTCGATCAGGTTGATCGTCTCGACGTCGTAGGTGGCGCCGATGACACGTACGTACTTCGAGCCGACCAGATTCGCCGACCAGGCCTGGGGCAGCACGATGCCCTTGTCCTGGCCGTCGATGCGCGACTCGACGGCGGCGACGAACGGGGAGCCGATGAACTGGGTGAAGCCCAGCACGTCCGGTTCCAGCTCGGTGTAGGCGCTGACCGCCTTCTGCGGGTCGTATCCATGGTCACGGACGGCCAGTTCGATCTTCCGGTCGCAGATGCCGCCCGCCTTGTTGGTCTCCTCGACCCAGAGCTGCTGTGCCTGGGTGACGCTCTTGCCCAGCGAGGCGTACACCCCGGTCATGTCGGTCAGCGCCCCGAGAGTGATCTTCGATTCGGTGACGCCCTGCCCCGTCTTCACGCCCTGGGCGTCCCCGGCGCCGTCCTCCGACGACGTCGCCTTCCCGCTGCATCCCGCGAGGGTGAGGGTGAGAGCCGCGACGACGGCTCCGACAACACGTAGCTTCATTTCTTCTCCCCTGGATTCTTGGGACGCGCGATGCCGCCGGGCAGGAACAGGACGACCGCGACGACCGCGGCGCCGTACAGATAGCGGGACGCCTCGCCCGGTGCGACGCCGCCCGTACCGGGGGCTGACACCAGGGGGAGGGAGTCGCTGTAGTGCGTGAGTACCTGCGGGAGCAGCGAGACGAACGCGGCGCCGATGACGGCTCCCGCGACGCTGCCGAGACCGCCGATGACGATCATGGCGAGGTATTCGAGGGACAGGATCATGCCGAAGTACTCGGGCACGGTCCGCTGGAAGACCAGCGCGAGCAGGACGCCCGCGAGGCCCGCGTACATCGAGGACAGGACGAAGACACCGGCCCGGTAGCGGGCCACGGGAACCCCCATCACACCGGCGGCGACACGGTGGTCCCTGATGGCGTTGAGCGCCCGGCCCGGCCTGCCGCGCAGCACCCCGCGGGCGAAGAGTGCACAGGCCAGGAGGGCGACCAGCGCTAGGTACCAGAGCTTTTCCGACGAGTGGAAGGGCACTGCGGCCACGACCACCTCGGTGTCGTCGAAGGTGAACCCGAAGAGCGAGAGGGTCGGCACCGGGCGGCCGTTGAAACCGCCGGTGAGCGAGCCCGCGTTGAACAGCACGTGCTGGCCGATGAAGATCAGCGCGAGGGTGGCGATTCCGAGGTAGGCGCCGCTCAGCCGCCCCGCGATGGGGCTGAAGAGCCCGCCGGCCGCGCCCGCGAGGAGCACGGCCAGGACGGCGGCGAGCCAGGTGGGCAGACCGAGCCCGGTGAGGGCATGGCCGTTCTCCGTGCTGCTCTCCCCCGCCAGGACGCAGTAGCCGTACGCGCCGACCGCGAGGAAGAAGGCGTGTCCCATGGAGAGCTGGCCGGTGGAGCCGGTGAGGAGGTTGAGGCCGATCGCCCCGATCGCGGCGGCCATGGCGAACAGTCCGGCCTGGAGCCAGAAGCGGTCCAGGTAGAACGGGAACAGCAGGAGCAGCACCGAGCCGGCGAGCCAGAGGTAGGGGGCGGGCCCGCGCAGCCGGGCGGTGAGCGCCTCGCGCGCGCCGGTGTCCTGGACGGCTTCAGACACGGGACAGCTCCTTCGTACCGAAGAGTCCCGCCGGCCGGACGAGCAGGACGACCACCATCACCAGATACGGCGCGAGATCACCGATGCCGCGTCCGAGGAAGGAGAGATCGCTCTGGTAGCCCGTGGCGAGTGACTCGGTGACTCCGACGACGAGCCCGCCGACGAGTGCCCCCGTCGTCGAGTCGAGGCCGCCGAGGATCGCGGCGGGGAACGCCTTGAGCGCGGCGAGTGAGGTGGCCCGTTCCAGGCCGGGGGTCGGGAACACGGTGAGGAAGAGCGCGGCGACCGCGGCGAGTGCTCCGGCGACCGCCCAGGCGGAGAGGGAGACCCGGCCGAGGCGGATGCCCATCAGGGCTGCGGTCCGCGGATTCTCGGCGGCTGCCCGCATCGACACGCCCCAGGAGGTGAAGCGGAAGGCCAGCAGGAACACCGTGATGAGCAGCCCCGCGACGAGGAACGCCGCGATACGGGTCTCGGCGAGGGTGACGCCTCCGACGGTGACGACGTCGTCCCCCCATGGGTCGCCGAGCGACATCACATCGGTGCCCATGCGCCGGGTGAGTTCGGTGGTGAGGAGGATGTCGACGCCGATGGTGACGATGGCCAGGACGCTCTGGTCGCTTCCCCGGTAGCGGCGCATGACGAAGAACTCGACCGCCGAACCGACGACCGCCGCCCCCGCGACGCCCACACCGAGCGCGGGCCAGAAACCGATGTCGTCGTGGAGTACGGCGGTGACGTAGCCGCCGGCGAGCAGCAGCGAGGCATGGGCGAAGTTGACGACCTCGGTGGCCTTGAAGATGACGACGAAACCGAGGGCGATCAGTGCGTAGACGGAGCCGATGGACAGTCCGCCGAGGAGGAGTTCGATGAAGGTGGTCATTGCCGCGCCCCCAGGTAGGCCCGCACGACGGCCGGATCGTTCTGCACCTCGGCGGGCGTGCCACCCGCGATCCTGCGTCCGAAGTCGAGTACGGTCACCGCGTCCGCGAGCCGCATGACGACCCCCATGTCGTGTTCGACCATGACGATCGAGATGCCGAGGCTGTCGCGGACTCCGCCGACGACGGCCGCGGTGCGGCGGCGCTCCTCGGCGGTCATGCCGGCGATGGGCTCGTCCAGGAGGAGCACCTCGGGCTCCATGCACAGGGCGCGGCCGAGCTCGACGAGCTTCTGCTTCCCGTACGGGAGGGCGCCCGCCGGGAAGTCGAGCTCCCTGTCCAGGCCGATGAACTCCGCTATCTCACGCACCCGTTGGAGATGACGGTGGGACTCCCGGGTGGCCGAGGGCAGCCGCAGCCCGGAGGCCACGAACCCAGCCCTGGTGAGCCGGTGCCGACCGAGCATGAGGCTTTCGGCGACGGTGGCGTGCGGCGGCAGGGCCAGGTTCTGGAAGGTGCGGGCGACGCCGAGTCCCGCGATCGCGTGCGGGGCGAGACCGGTGAGTTCGGTGGAACCCAGCCGCACGGTGCCCGAGGTGGCGCGGTAGACGCCGGAGAGCACGTTGAAGGTGGTGGACTTCCCCGCACCGTTGGGGCCGATGAGGGCGTGCACGCTGCCCGGTTCGACGGTGAAGGACACCGCGTCCAGCGCGGTGAGCCCGGCGAAGCGCACGGTCACCTCGCGTACGGCGAGCGGGGCCGGGGCTCTCGTCACGCCGACCACCTGCTCAGGGTGCGGGTGACGCCCTGCGCCTGCGCGGCGTCGTCGGCGGCCGTCTCGTCGACGACGCCGAGGTAGCGCCGGCGTACCTCGTCGGATGCGGCGAGCTCGTCGGCCGGCCCTTCGAGTGCGACCTCGCCGACGTCGAGTACGTACGCCGTGGAGGCGAGCCGCAGCGCCAAGGCCGCGTTCTGCTCGACGAGCATGACGGAGGTGCCGCCCGCGTTGATCTCCTGGACGGTCTCGGCGATCCTGGCCGCCATCAGCGGGGCGAGGCCGAGGGAGGGCTCGTCGAGCAGCAGCAGCCGGGGGCCCGCCATCAGGGCGCGGCCCATCGCCAGCATCTGCTGCTCACCGCCGGACAGCAGTCCGGCCCGCTGGTGCGCGCGTTCGGCGAGCACCGGGAACAGCTCGTGTACGCGGCGGAGGGCGGCGGCCGCCGCCTTGCGCCCGCCGCGTGCCCCCAGTGCGCCGGCCCGCAGATTGTCCGCCACCGTCATCCGAGCGAACACCTGCCGCCCTTCGGGCACTTGGATGACTCCTGCCGCCACCACCCGGTCGGGGCCCAGCCCTTCCAGGGGGCGGCCGTCGAAGCGGATGGTGCCCGTGCCCGTACCGCGGTGGAAGCCGAGGGTCCGCGACACGGCCCGCAGCAGTGTGGTCTTGCCCGCGCCGTTGCCGCCGAGTACAGCGGTGATCGCACCGGCCGGCACGTCGACGGAGACGTCACGCAGTGCGCGTACCGGGCCGTAGCCCACGGACAGGTGGCGGATCTCGAGCGTTGCCATGCGTCCTCCTCCTTCCGACTGGTCGTCGTGGTGCCACAGACCAGCAGCGGGCGAGGCGTGCGTCCACGGCCACGGGCGCACTCGCTGCGGGTGCCCCGTCTTCGAACGGCCCGGTTGTGCCCGTGCACAGAGGGAGGTGACGGACCGGCGTCCCCGGTGCGGCCGGTGGCATCCTCGTCGGCCATGAGCGGGTCGGGTGTACGCCTTCAGGCTGACGGCGCCGCAGCCGTGAGGGGGTTGCCGGACAGTCCGGCAACCCCCTCATCGCGGTGCGTCAGGAGTATCAGGCCAGGAAGTCGCGGGCGATCGCCTCGGCCGCGCGTTCCAGCAGGGGGCCGGCCTGTGCCATGCAGACGGCGGGGTCCGGCTCCAGGTCCGTGAGGGCGTAGGCCCGTTGGATGCCCGCGTCGGCCAGCGCCTCGGGCGGGAGGGCGAGACGTCCGCACACGGCGACGGTCGCCACGCCCGCGGCGCGTGCCGCGGCGGCGACCCCGGCCGGGGCCTTGCCGTGCAAGGTCTGCTCGTCGAGCGAGCCCTCGCCGGTGACGACGAGCGTGGCGCGGGCCAGGGCGGGGGCGAAGCCCAGCACATCGAGCATCACCTCGATGCCGGGCCGGAAACGCGCGCCGAGCGCGACCAGTGCGCCGTATCCGATGCCTCCGGCGGCGCCGGCTCCGGGCAGCTCGGCCGTCTCGGGCCCCAGGAGGGACGCGTAGTGGACGAGTGCCGCGTCCAGGACGGCGATGTCGTCCTCGGTGGCGCCCTTCTGCCGCCCGTAGACCTCGGGGGCGCCCTTGGGCCCGGTCAGCGGGTTGTCCACGTCGCTGGCCAGGATCAGGTCGACGCCCTCCAGCCGGGGGTCGAGCCCCGACAGGTCGGCATCGGCCAGCCCGGCGAGCGCGCCGCCACCGGGGCCGACGGGCTTGCCGTCGCCGTCCAGGAAACGGGCCCCGAGCGCGGCGAGCATGCCGGCGCCGCCGTCCGTCGTCGCGCTGCCACCGACGCCGAACACGATCGTCCGGGCGCCCGCGTCGAGCGCGGCCGCCAGCAGTTCCCCCGATCCGTACGTGGTCGCCGTGAGCGGGGCGAACTCCCCTGCGGGCAGGTGCTGGAGGCCCGAGGCCTCGGCCATCTCCACCACGGCTGTGGTGTCACGCACCGCGTACGCCGCCGTGACCGGGTCACCCAGCGGCCCGGTCACCCGCGCCTCGCGGCGCTCGAATCCGGCGGCCACCGCCGCGGCGACCGTGCCGTCGCCGCCGTCCGCGACGGGCAGGGTCTCGACCCGCACCCCCGGTACGACGCGCCGCAGTCCGGCCGTCACCCGCTTTGCGACCTGTACGGCCGTCAGCGAGCCCTTGAACTTGTCCGCCGCCACGAGCACGCCGGCGGTCTTCATCGCTGCTCCGTCCGTCACCTTGCATCCCTTTGCTTTCGAACAGGCAGTCGCGCCGCCCCGACCCTATCCGGACCACCCCTGATCTGCCCATGGCCGACGGGGAGCGACTGCTCGGTCCGCGGGAACGCTTCGGTCCGCGGGCACGCCGATGACGAAGCGGACCGTGGTGGGGCCGAGCGCTTCGGTCACCGCCCAGCAGCCGACGTCGGAGAAGTCGATGACGGTGGGCCACCGGCGCATCACCCGGTCCCCCTTGTCGCCGGTCGCGTATCCGCCGGTGGAGGCGTGCGCGGTGCCTGGCCCGTCGACGCGCTCGGCGCTGTCCTTCGGCGGACAGCGCGCCGTCCCGTCCATCGCACGGGCCGGCGCGCTGTGCACCGCGAGCTGGTCGGGGCCGGTCAGTCGAGCGGCTCGTGGTTCACCCAGACCACCTGGTACGGGAACCGGGACTTCCAGTCCCGGATGAACTCCTCGACTCCGGGGGCGACGAACGAGGCGTTGAGTGCGTCGAGGTCGGCGAAACCGAACTGCACGACGGCCGTGGCCGCGAACACCGGGCTGTGGTCGTCGACGGGCACCCGGATGTGGCGCCGGGCCGAGTAGGTCTGGACCGTCCCGGAGTCATGCATCAGCTGTTCCATGCCTTTGAGGAACTGGTCGAGCTTGGTGTCCGGGAGGGAATCGTTGAAGGAGACGATCATCGTGTGGTGAATCATGCATACATCGAACCCTCTCGGCCCCGGTGGAGTCCAAGACCTGTTGGTTCTTGAGCGATAACCTGGAGGCATGGCTGATCTGGAGACACGGGAGCTCGAATACTTCATCGCGGTGGCCGATGAGCTGCACTTCGGCCGTGCCGCCGAGCGGCTGTCGATCGCCCAGCCGGCGCTGTCGAAGGCGATCCGGCGCATCGAGACGCGCCTCGGTGTCCAGCTGCTCCTGCGATCCAGCCGTCATGTCTCACTCACACCCGCCGGGGAGACCCTGCTGCACCACGGCCGGCACGCGATCGACGCGGTCGCCGCCGCGGCCCGGCACGCACGCCGGGCGGGGGACACCGAGGCCCATCTGCGGCTGGTGGTCAAGGCGGGCGGCGATGCGGCGCTGTTGTCCGGCATCCTCACCCGTTACTCCCGTCAGCCCGGTGCGCGTCAGGTGGACATCCTGTTCGGTGGTGCCACGGACCGTGTCGAGCGCCTGCACGACGGCCGGGCCGATGTGGCGCTGCTCCACACGCCCTTCGACGACCTCACGGGCCTGGCGTACGAGACGCTGCACGTGGAGGGGCGCGTCGCGATCCTGCCCTGCGAGCACCGGCTGGCCTCCCGCACCGAGCTGCGGCTGGCCGACCTCGAACACGAGACGCTGCCACGCTGGAAGGGCGTGTCCGACGGCGGTACGGGGCCGGAGATCGCCGACGTACCGCAGATGATCCAGATGATCACCCTCGGCCGGACGATCGCGATGCTGCCGCGCTCGCTCGTCGAACCCGTCCCCCCAGGGGTGGTGTGTGTCCCGGTGACCGACGCCCCGGCCAGCCATCTGGTTCTCGCCTGGCCGGAGACGGACCGCCGGCCGCTCGTCGCCTCGTTCGTCGACGCGGCGGTCGCCGCGAAGGAGGCGCGGCAGGACAGGGGCCCCGACCAGTGATTTCCCCGCGGAGCAGGTGAGGTAGTGTTGACGGCTGCGAAGGGGAGTAGCCCTGCAAACCGGTCGTCGACACACTGGAGCCTTCGGGTTCCCGGTGGCCGGGCTCGTAGAGACTTACGGGTGGGCGAGACCTTCGGTCAGGTATGACACACCCACGCCTTGTGGGTGCTGCGGTCATGCCGGGCCGAGTGGTCCTCCGAAAAAGCCCGTGCGGCACTTCGCGGAAGACCCGGGGCCCGGCTCTCACAGAAAGCCACCCGGAATGCATCTCGACCCCCTGGCGATTCTCACCGCCTTCGGGCTGATCTTCCTCGCGGAGCTCCCCGACAAGACGATGTTCGCCTCGCTGGCCATGGGCACCCGCATGCGCCCGCTCTACGTGTGGTTCGGCACCTCGTCCGCATTCATCGTTCACGTGGCCATCGCGGTCGGGGCGGGCGGGCTGATCGGCCTGCTGCCCGACTGGATCGTCAAGGTGGTCTCGGCCTCCCTCTTCGCCTTCGGCGCGTTCATGCTGCTGCGCAGTGGCGGCGATGACGACGACGAGGACGAGGAGATCAAGACCGTCACCGGCTTCTGGCCGGTCTACACGACTGCTTTCATGGCGGTCTTCATCAGCGAGTGGGGCGATCTGACGCAGATCACCACCGCGAATCTCGCCGCGAGCAACGGCGCCTGGTCCACGGCCATCGGGTCGGCCATAGCCCTGATGTCGGTGTCGGCGCTGGCCCTGCTGGCCGGGCGGTTCATCGCCAAGCGGGTGCCGCTGAAGACGGTGCAGCGCATCGGCGGTCTGTGCATGCTCGGCCTGGCGGTCTGGTCGGTCGTGGAGATCTTCGCGGGCTGAGCGCCCGCCGGGACCAGGCGGGCGTCACAGGACAGGATCGCGAGGACCGGCCCGCTCAGAACAGGGCCGGTGCCTCGCCCTCCGTCCCCCGCTCGAAGGCGAGCAGCCGTTGCTTGCGGTCGAGCCCGCCGCCGTACCCCGTGAGGCTCCCGGATGCTCCGATGACGCGGTGGCAGGGGACGATGATCCCGACCGGGTTCCTGCCGTTGGCGAGACCCACGGCGCGGGACGCACCGGGCTTGCCGAGCCGGTCGGCCAGCTCGCCGTAGGAACGGGTCTCTCCGTACGGGATGCGTACGAGCTCGGCCCAGACGCTCCGCTGGAAGGGCGTGCCGGCCAGCTCCAACGGCAGGCCGAACTCCCTCAGCTCGCCGGCGAAGTAGGCGTCCAGCTGGCGGATGACCTCGTCGAACGGCCCGGGGTCGGACACCCCGAAGGTCTCAGCGGGCGGGCGGTGCCGCTGCCCGGTCATGTACAGGCCGGACAGTACGCCGTCGGTC
The DNA here is from genome assembly GCF_045162755.1 of Streptomyces sp. NBC_01012. NCBI lineage: Bacteria > Bacillati > Actinomycetota > Actinomycetes > Kitasatosporales > Streptomycetaceae > Streptomyces > Streptomyces sp. NBC_01012. The sequence continues at coordinate 1,111,609 of NZ_CP108688.1, forward strand.
GCGACCAGGGTGAGCGCCCCGTACGGGCTGTCGACGACCGTGTGCTGCCTGGTCGTCGTGGGTGTGGTGGTCATGGTTCTTCCTCGTGCCTTCAGGCGGGCAGATGGTTGATGGGGTGGTCGTCGACGGTCCACAGATACTGCACGGCGTACGCGCGCCAGGGGCGCCACCGCCCGGCACGCGCCGTGAGCGCGGCGGGCGTCGCGGGGAGGCCGAGTCGTTCGGCGGCCCTGCGGATCCCCAGGTCGGTGGGGAGGAAGGCGTCCGGGTCCCCCAGCCCCCGCATGACGATGACCTCGACCGTCCAGGGGCCGAATCCGGGCAGCCCGGCAAGCTCCGCGCGGGCCTTCTCCCGGTCGGCGCCCTCCCGCAGGTCCAGGGAGCCGTCGGCGAGGGCGGCCACCAAGGTGGTGAGCGTGGTGCGGCGGCTGCGTGGCAGGGCGAGCGCCTCGGGGTCGAGGCCGGCGAGCGCCTCGGGGGTGGGGAAGAGGTGGGTCAGGCCGCCTTCGGGGTCCTCCACGCGGATCCCGTGGGCGTCGACGAGTCGGGCCGCGTGGGTGCGGGCCGCGGCCGTGGAGACCTGCTGGCCGAGCACCGCGCGTACGGCGAATTCCGCGGCGTCGACCGTACGCGGCACCCGGCGCCCGGGTCCCCCGGGGCCCGCGTCGACCAGCGGGGCGAGCAGTGGGTCGGCGCGCAGCTGGTCGTCCACGGCGACCGGGTCGGCGTCCAGGTCGAGGAGTCTGCGACAGCGGCTGATGGCCTGGGTGAGGTCGCGGGGGTCGGTGAGGGAGAGCCGGCAGTCGATGTGGCCGGGCCGTGGGGACAGCGCCACGATGCCGTGCCCGTGCGGCAGGGTGAGCGTGCGGCGGTAGGCGCCGTCGCGCCACTCCTCGACGCCCGGGACGGCGGTCGCTGCGAGGTGTCCGAAGAGATTGCCCGGGTTGAGGGGGGCACGGTAGGGGAGCCGGAGCGCGATGACCCCCGGGGTGCCGGGATCGCGCGTCCCGCGTGCCGCCCGGTCCCGCAGCTCGCCCGGGGCCAGCGCGAAGACCTCCCGCACGGTGTCGTTGAAGGTGCGGATCGATGAGAATCCGGCCGCGAACGCGACCTGGGCCATGGGGAGTCCGGTCGTCTCGATGAGGACCCGTGCGGTCTGGGCGCGCTGGGACCTGGCCAGCGCGAGCGGGCCGGCGCCGAGCTCGGCGAGGAGCTGACGCTCGATCTGCCGGGCCGAGTAGCCGAGCCGGGCGGCGAGTCCCGGTACGCCTTCCCGGTCGACGACCCCGTCCTGGATGAGCCGCATGGCGCGGGCGACGGTGTCGGCGCGGGCGTTCCACTCGGGAGAGCCGGGGGTGGTGTCGGGCCTGCACCGCTTGCAGGCGCGGAATCCGGCCTGCTGGCACGCGGCGGCGCTGGGATAGAACGTCATGTTCCGGGCCTTGGGCGGCACGACCGGGCAGCTGGGACGGCAGTAGATCCGGGTGGTCAGGACCGCGGTGAAGAACCAGCCGTCGAAGCGGGCGTCCTTCGACTGTACGGCCCGTACGCAGCGCTCGGTGTCGGTGTGCATGGTTCAAGCATCGGGCACGCGGTGGCCCGAAGGCTGGCGGGAATCCGACATCGACCTGACACGGACACCCGGACTACATGTTCAAGTCAGTGACCAGCGGTCACGTACATGACTATTGACGTGCTCACGACACGCCTCTACGGTCCAAGAAAGCGCTTGCTCCCTACCCAGTGTGGTGCCGGTCCCCCCATTTGTTCAACAGACCGAACACCCACGAACCGCCGCACCGACCCGATCTGGAGACAACCGATGCAGACCAAGAAGTCCGTGATCGCATGTGTCACCCTGCTCGCCGGCTCAGCCCTCGCTCTGTCCGGCACCCTGGCGCAGGCCACCTCCGCCCCGGACACCGCGGACAGAGGCACGGTCGGCGCCCAGGCCGCGGTGGCCGCCGATGCCCTCTACGTGGCGCCGGACGGCAGCGATGACGCCGCCGGTACGGAATCGGACCCCACGACGCTCTCATCGGCGATCGACCGCGTCACCTCCGGCGGGACGATCTACCTGCGCGGCGGGACGTACGCGTACTCCGAGACGGTCACCATCGCGCCGGGCAACGACGGCACATCGGCCGCCCGCACGACGCTCGCCGCCTACCCGGACGAGACCCCGGTCCTGAACTTCTCCGCCATGAGCGAGGATTCGGCGAACCGCGGGCTCGCCGTGAACGCCGCGTACTGGCACATCGACGGCATCATCGTCGAACACGCCGGGGACAACGGGATCTTCGTCGGCGGCAGCCACAACATCATCGAGCATGTGGTGACGCGCTTCAACCACGACTCCGGGCTCCAGATCTCGCGGATCTCCTCCGACACCCCCGACGACGAGTGGCCGTCCGACAACCTCATCCTGAGCTCGGAGTCGCACGACAACGCCGACTCCGACGGCGAGGACGCGGACGGCTTCGCCTCGAAGCTCACCTCGGGCCCCGGCAACGTCTTCCGCTACACCGTGTCCCACAACAACATCGACGACGGCTGGGACCTCTACACCAAGACGGAGACGGGCCCCATCGGCCCGGTGACCATCGAGGACTCGCTCTCCTACGACAACGGAACGCTGTCCGACGGGACCGTGAACGACGACGGCGACCGCAACGGCTACAAGCTCGGCGGCGACGGCATCGAGGTCGACCACATCGTCCGCCGCAACATCGCCTACAACAACGGGCATCACGGATTCACCTACAACAGCAACCCGGGCACGATCGCGATGTCCAGCAACGTCAGCATCGACAACGTCGAGCGCAACTTCTCGTTCGACAAGGGAACTTCGGTGTTCCGCGACAACATCTCCTGCCGCAGCGGCGACGGTTCCAACGACAAGACCGTGGGCGACGCCGACAGCTCCAACCAGTTCTGGACGGGTACGAACGGCTCGGGCTGCTCCGACTACTCCGGCGCGCTCGACTGGTCCTTCGCCGCGGACGGCTCCCTCGACGTGACCTTCGGCGGCAACAAGGTGACGCCGTAGCACGGAGACAGGCACACGCGCCGTCCCGCCGACCGCCCTGCGCAGGGTGGACCGAGGCGGGGCGGCGCGAGCCGCTCAGGTGGTGGCCCGGCTCGGCGGCGCGAGCCGCTCAGGCCGTGGCGTCCGGGTCCAGGGCGTACAGGCGCGGCAGGTTGACCACGATCGCCTCCTGGGTGCTGCGGGCGATGACGACCACGGCCTCCTCGGCGGGGTCCGGGTTCTCCTCACGGTGCGGCACGAAGGGCGGCACGAAGATGTAGTCGCCGGGCGAGGTGCGCAGCCGCACCTCCTCCGGCTCGTCCCCCGAGTCGTCCAGGAAGACGAACTCCGGGTGCCCGCTGACCACATGGATGGCGGTCTCGGACTCGCCGTGGTGGTGGTCCGACGACGCGGTCGAGGGGGCCACATGCGTCTGGCCCATCCACAGCTTCTCGGAACCCACGGTCTTCCCGCTGACGGCGCTGAATCGGCGCATGCCGCCGGTCTGCGCCGTGTCGCCGTCCAGCGCGTCCGCGCGGATGTGGTGCAGACGGGTGCGCAGGGGTGCCGCCGGGCGGCCCTGGGCTTCATGGAGGTGAGGGTGGAACCCTTCTCCTGGGGTCGTCAACGGCTCGCTCATGGCTGGGACGTTAGGTCGGCGGCGAAAAGGATGTCAAGAGGTGTCCTTTCCTCTTCACCTGCGGCAATGTTGCCGCAACACTGGACGGACCGCGGGGGCGCGGTCACCGGAAGAGCCTCGCCCGCGGCCCGTCCCCGGGGCATGATGTGGGCATGCATATCTCCGCGAAGGCGGACTACGCCACGCGCGCCCTTCTTGAGCTCGCGAGTGATCCCGGCCGTCCGCTCTCCTGTGAGGCCATCGCCTCCTCGCAGGGGATTCCGTTCAGATTCCTGAAGTCCGTGGTGGGCGAACTGCGTCGGGCCGGCCTCGTGCGCAGCCAGCGTGGCTGCGAAGGCGGCTACTGGCTCGGCAGACCCGCCGATGAGATCTCCCTGCTCGATGTCGTACGCGCCGTCGACGGCGAGCTGATCACCCTGCGGGGTGAGCCGCTGGCCGCGCTCGACTATCCCGGCGCCGCCGTCGGCCTGCCCGGGGTGTGGCGGCGGGTCGAGTCGGACGCGGCGGCGGTTCTCGGCGGGCTGACCCTGGCATCGCTGGTGCCCACCGACGCCCGTGAACAGCCGTCCGTGATCGGTGCCGCGTGACCGGCGGGGCAGGCACCCCGACGGTGGAGGTGGTCGAGTACACCGACCCGATGTGCCCCTGGGCATGGGGTTCCGAGCCCGCGTTCCGCAGGCTGCGGACCGCACTGGCCGGCCGGGTGCCCTGGCGGCGGACGTACGCGATCCTCTTCGACGACGAGGACGACCCGGCGCCCGACCCGGCGGCCGAGGCCGCGTACTACGCCGGCTATGTGGAGCGGATCGGCGCGCACACCCGCGCTCCGCGGGCGGCCCGGCTGAGCCGGGTGGCCGCCAGCTCCTGGCCCTCCTCGCTCGTGGCGGCGGCCGCCGAACTCCAGGGCGGGAATGTGGCCGAACGGGTGCTGCGCAGGCTGCGGGAGACGGTCTTCGTGCTGGGCGAGCCCGCCGACACCCCGGAGGCCGCGCTGGCCGCCGCGCACGGTGTCCCGGGCCTGGACCAGGAGCGGCTCAGGGCCGACGCGGCCTCGCCCGGGGTGCTGGAGCGGGTGCGCGCCGACCGCGCGGAGGTTCGGCGGCCGGTGCCCGAGGTCCTGTCCGTACGAAGCGGCTCACCGCACCCGGGCGCGGCCAAGGAGACCTCCGACGGCGGACAACGCTACGCACTGCCGACGCTCCTGCTGCGCGCCGCGTCGGGGTATCGCGCGGTCCCGGGCTGGCGGCCCTACGAGGCGTACGCGGCGGCGGTCGACGAGCTCTGGCCCGGGGTGCTCGACGCCTGCGCACCGCTCTCCCCCGCCGAGGCCCTGGCGCACCACCGGAGCCTGACGGAACCGGAGCGCGACCTGCTGGCTGAGGGCGTCTGGCCCCCGCCGGGCGCGGTCGGTGTCCGGACCGGAAACGGCGTGCTGTGGCTGCATCCTGATGAGGCGTCAGTACACCCCGCCACCCCCTGATCGGCCTCCCGCACCGCTCTGAGCTGCGATTGAGCCGCGTCCCGCTGAATGAGACACCAATGGGTGTCCATTGACAGGTGACGAGGCCTGCCGCCAGGATGAGCCCATGCTCACGACGCATCCCGGTGTGATGTGCCGCTACGTGGACCTGCGGCGCACCTCCAGCGCACTCTGTCGCTGACCCGCCCGCCCCCGTTCACAGGCGCCGCCTGACCTCTGTCGGCAGCACCGGCCGGCCCGCTGAACCGCGCCTGTCCCCCGCGTCGGCTCCCCGCCTTCCGTCACGCCCTTTCGTCGTATCCCCGTACGGGGTCGTGAGTTCCTCGACGTCCCTGACCGGACCCGCTCCTGCCCTGCCGTGCGTCGACACCTCGACGACACATGCCCGCAGACGCGACGACGGTTCGGCGCGAGCGCCGCGCGCCCTCTCCTCCCCCGCTCCCCCGCCTCCTCCTGCCCCGCTCCGGGCCGGGACCCCAGCAGAGAGAACAAGATGTCCGCACGACTCACGAACCGCAGCCGACCGGATGTCCGGTCGGCCCGACAGGCTGGCGGCCTGAGGGTCGCTGCCCTCACCACCGCTTGTGTCGCCCTGCTCGTGCCGGCTCTGAGCGCTTGCGGCGGCGGTGCCTCGTCGTCGGCCGGCAGCGCCACCCTGAAGTGGGCCTCCTCCTACTTCCCGAGCCACTGGGATCCCGTGGTGGGGGGAAGCGGCGCACAGTTCCGCGAACTCGCCCTCGTGTACAGCTCGTTGACGCGCACCGACGAGGAGGGCAAGGCCGTCCCGGATCTCGCCGAGAGCTGGGAGTACAACGAGAAGGGCGACGGGATCACCTTCCATGTGCGCCCCGGGCTGAAGTTCAGCGACGGGGAGCCGGTCGACGGCGCGGCGGTGAAGGCCGCCATCGAGCGGGCGCAGAAGCAGAAGAACTCCGCGCTCTTCGGCGACCTGACGTCGATCGGGTCGGTGAAGGCCGACGGCCTCGACGCCACGCTCGAACTCACCCAGGTCGACTACCAGATACCGCAGCTGCTCGGGGAGCGCGTCCTGCAGATCGCCAGCCCGAAGGCCGCGGCGAACCCCTCGAAGCTGGACCGGAGCCCGGTCGGCGCCGGTCCGTTCATCATCGACCAGCTGATCCCGGGCACCAAGGCGGTCCTGCGGAAGAACCCCGACTACTGGGATGCGAAGAACATCCACATCGACGACGTCGAGCTGGTCTCCGCTCCCGACGTCTCCACGGTCGTCTCGGGGCTCCGGACCGGCGTCTACAACTTCGCCGATCTCGACCCGAGCCAGGCGTCGGCCGCGGAGAAGGCCGGCCTCGACGTGTTCTCCCAGCCCGGATTCAACGCGTCCAACATCAGCCTGAACGTCAACAAGGCGCCGTTCGACGACGACAGGGTGGTCGACGCGCTGCGTTACGCGGTCAACCGCAAGGAGTTCGTGGACAAGCTGACGTTCGGTCACGGCGAGGCCACCGACCAGCCCTTCCCCAAGGGTTACGAGGCCTACGATGCCAAGTCCGAGGACGCGTACCCCTACGACCCGGCGAAGTCGAGGAAGCTCCTGGCCGAGGCGGGCCACAAGCCGGGCGACATCAAGCTGAACCTGGTCATCCCGTCGGAGGATCCGCAGGCCGAGATCGTCCAGTCGCAGCTGGCGGCCGTGGGCATCAAGGTCACCATCAAGATCGACAAGAACTGGGCGACCCCGTTCTTCGCCAAGGATCTGGCCTTCTCGCTGTACTCGACGACGGGCCGTGACTCCGCGGTCCAGACACTCACCGCCCACTTCGGCCCCGACGGCCCGCTGAACCTGAGCACCCCGTACCAGCCGGACGGCTTCAAGAAGGCCGTCGCGAAGGTGCGTCAGACACCCCTGGACTCTCCCGACTACGAGCAGGTACTCCAGGCGGCGACGCGTGCGGGGCTGAAGAGCAAGGCGCTGATCTTCACCTTCTCCTCGCCCAACCTCTTCGCCAAGAGCAAGGCGCTGTCCGATCTGCCCAAGAACCCCGCCCACGTCGACTGGACCGGTGTGAGGATCAGCGGCGACTCCTGACCATCCGTCAACCAACCACGGCAGAGAGGGGGCAGACCCATGACGACGACCACGCCAGAGGTCACTCCTGAGCACGTCTCTCCAGAGCACGGGTCTCCTGAGCGTCGGCGCCGGGTCGGCGCGGTCAGGGCGCGGCATGCGGCGGGGCGGGTGGGGGCCGCCCTGGGCCGGTCGGTCGCGATCTTCGTACCGGTGTTCCTGGTGGCGACCTTCATGACGTTCGCGCTGCGTTCCATGAGCGGACTCAGCCCGGCCCGCATCCAGTTGGGCGAGGAGGCCACCCCCGAGGCCATCCAGCGCATCGAGGCGGAGTGGGGTCTCGACAAGTCCTTCCTGGCCCAGTACTGGGACTGGTTCTCGGGCGTCCTGCACGGCCAACTGGGCACCAGCTGGGTCAACGGGGCCGACATCTCCACGCTGATCGGTCTCGGCCTCGGGGTGAGCCTCTCGGTCGCGGTCCTCGCCCTGATCATCGGTGTGGTCGTCGGCTTCGCCCTCGGCACGGTGGCGGCGCTGCGGCGCACCACCCTCGTCGACCGGGCGATCACGGGCTTCGTCACCGTGATCTCGGTGATGCCGGCCTTCGTCGTCGGCATCGTGCTGGTCGCGGTACTCGCGGTGGGGCTCGGGCTGTTCCCCTCGGCCGGTTACATCCCGGCCGAGCAGGGCTTCGGCCCCTGGCTCGCCCACATCACGCTCCCCGCGCTCGCCCTGAGCTTCGACGTCATCGCGGACGTCGCCCGACAGTTGCGGTCCAGCCTCGTCGCGGCCTACGGCGAGAACTATGTGACGGGCGCGGTGGTCCGGGGCCTGAGCCCACGGCGGATCTTCTTCGCACACGTCCTGCGCAACGGTCTCGGGCCGGCCCTCGCCACGATGGGGCAGAAGTTCCCCGCGCTGGTCGGCGCCTCCGTGGTCACCGAGTGGATCTTCGGCCTCCAGGGCTTCGGCCGGTTCGCCAACGACTCGGCGCAGGCCGGTGACGTGCCCGCCGTACAGGGCGTGCTCGTGGTGTCGATCGTGCTGGTCGTCTCCTTCAACCTGATCATCAATCTGGTGCTGGCGCGTGTGATGCCGGCATCCCAGCGGGGGGTATGACGATGGTGCGCCGCGTCCTCTCGCTCACATCCGGCCGGATCGCCGTGGGCATCCTCGTGCTGATCGCCCTGCTCGCCGTCTGCGGTCCGTGGCTCGCCCCGCAGGATCCCCTGGCGACCAGCGACAACACACTGGCTTCGGCCTCGGGAGCCCACTGGCTGGGCACGGACTACCTGGGGCGTGATGTGTTCAGCCGGCTGCTCGACGGCTCGCGGATCAGTGTGCTCGGGTCGCTCGAAGTCGCGCTGATGGCCCTCGTCGTCGGCGCGATCCCCGGCATCCTGTCCGTCTACTCCGGCAGGGTCTTCGAATGGCTGACCCTCCGGCTGGCCGACACCCTGGTCGCCCTGCCGTTCCTGCTGTTCGCCATCGCCGTGATCGCTCTGCTGGGCAACGGCATCACCCAGGCCATGCTCGTCACGGGCGCGCTGGTCTCGCCCCTCTTCTACCGGGTGTCCAGGGCCGCCACGCTGGCCGTGGCCCGCTCACCGTACGTGGAGGCCGCCATCGTCTCCGGCGCCTCGGTGGGCTGGGTCGTACGCCGCCATGTCTGGGTCAAGGTGCTCCCGCCGGTCGCGGTGGCGCTCGCGCAGACCATCGGGGTGGGCTTCGTCATCGTCTCCAGTCTGACCTTCCTGGGTATCGGCGTGCAGCCGCCGGCTCCCACCTGGGGCGGGCTGCTCGCCTCCGACCTCGGCTACCTCAGCCACCAGCCCTGGGCCCCGGTGGCACCCGCACTGCTGATCATGGTCACCGTCTGGGCATGCAATCTGCTCGCCGACGCCATCCGCGATGTCTCGGGCGAGGCGGGACGCGCCTTGGTCAACCAGCGCAGGGCCCGGGCGCACACCGGCACGTCCGCACCCGTCTCCGTGGGAGGTTCCCGATGAGGACCCTGTCCCAGAACACCGCCCCGCCGCACACCGAGGATCGCGTGAGCGACGGGTCCGCCGGCACGGCCGTCCCCGCCGCTCCCCCGGTGATCGCCGTACGCGACGTCCGGATCGGCGACCGGGTCACCGACCGGGAGATCGTCCACGGCGTCGGCTTCGAGCTCACCCCCGGCAAGGCGGTCGGCATCGTCGGCGAGTCCGGCAGCGGCAAGACCCTCACCTGCCGGGCCGTGCTCGGCATCCTGCCCCCGCACTTCGAGGTCTCCGGCGGAACCGTCGAGATCGACGGGACGGACATCGCCACGCTGACGCCCCGGCAGTGGACCGCCCTGCGGGGCACCACGATCGGCGCCGTCTTCCAGGACCCGGCGTCCTACCTCAACCCGTCGATCCGGGTGGGTGCCCAGATAGCCGAGGTCATCCGGGTCAAGAAGGGCGTGAAGCGGCGCGAGGCACGCAGGCGCGCACTCGACCTCCTGAGGGCGGTGCGGCTGCGGGACCCGGAGCTGGTCTACGGCCAGTACACGTACGAGCTGTCGGGGGGCATGCTCCAGCGCGTCCTGATCGCCGCGGCGATCGCCGTCGAACCACGGGCCCTGATCGCCGACGAGGCCACGACGGCGCTCGATGTCACGGTCCAGGCCGAGATCCTCGACCTCCTCGCCGAACTGCGCGAACGCACCGGCCTGGCACTCGTCGTCGTCTCCCACGACCTGGCCGTCGTCTCCCAGTTGTGCGACGAGGTCCTGGTCATGCGTCAGGGCGAGGTGGTGGAGCAGGGCCCGACGGGCTCGGTGCTGCACGACCCGCAGCACGCGTACACCCGGCTGCTGATGGCCGAGCACGAGAGTTACGGCCTGGACACGTTCCTCGCCCAGGAGAACCCGAGCCCCGAGGAGGCGTCATGAGCGTCGCGTCGCCACAGGCCGGCAAGGCCCAGGTCGCAGTCCAGGAGAAGGAGATTCCCGCCCCGGTCCTGGCCGTCGAGGGCCTCGATGTCCGTTACGGCCGGGGGCGCCGGGGCCGGAGCGCCCTGCGGGGGGTGTCGCTGAGCGTCGCCCCCGGCGAGACCGTCGGTGTCATCGGCGAGACGGGCTCCGGCAAGTCCACGCTGGCCCGAGCAGTGCTCGGCCTGGTGCGTGCCTCGGCGGGATCGATCCGGGTCGGCGGTGACGAGGTGACCGGCTACGGCAGCCGCCGGTGGCGCGCGCTGCGTCGCCGGGGCATCGTCCAGTACGTCTTCCAGGACCCGCTGCGCAGCCTCGACCCCGATCTCACCATCGAGGACTCCCTGATCGAGCCGCTGCTCATCCAGGGGGTGCCGCGCAAGGAGGCGGTCGACCGCGGCCGGGCGTTCCTCGACCGGGTCCACCTGCCCACGGACCTGCTCGGGCGACTGCCGGGGGAGCTCTCCGGCGGGCAGCGCCAGCGGGTCGCCGTGGCCCGCGCCCTGGTCACGGAGCCCGCCCTGGTCATCCTCGACGAGCCGGTCAGCGCCCTGGACTCCGCGAACCGGGTCCAGGTCCTGGAGATCCTCAAGGAGCTGCGCTCCGCCGGGACCTCACTCGTGTTCATCTCCCACGATCTCGGTTCCATCGCCGGGACCGCCGACCGCATCGCCGTGCTCTACAGGGGGGAGCTCGTCGAGGTGGGAACGGCCCGTGACGTCATCAACCACCCGCAGCACGTCTACACACGCCTGCTCGTCGGCTCCGCTCCGACTCTGCACAAGCGGACCACCGGCCGCGCCGAGCGCGAAGCCCTGCGCGCCCGGCTGAGTGACTGAGCGACTGAGCACGCACCACCGACTTTCCGCACCACCGAGAGGAACAGCCATGTCCCGCAGGATCCATCTCGCACTGCACCCGTACGGCGTCGGCGGCCCCGGCCAGCACGGTCTGTGGAAGGACCCGCGCGTCGCGAAGAACGCCAGCATCGACATCAACTACTACATCCAGCAGGCCCAGGCGGCCGAACACGCCCTGTTCGACGCGCTGTTCGTCGTCGACAGCCAGTTCATCAACTCCACCTACCCCTCGCACTACCTGAACCGGCTCGAACCGCTCACCCTGCTCTCCGCCGTCGCCACCCACACCAAGCACCTCGGCCTGGTGGGCACGGCCAGCTCGACGTACAACTCACCGTTCAACCTCGCCCGCAGGTTCGCCTCCCTCGACCACATCAGCTCCGGGCGCGCCGGATGGAACGTGGTGACCAGCTTCGACACGGGGACGTCGAAGAACTACGGGCTCGACGAACACCTCGACTACACCACCCGCTACGGCCGCGCGCTGGAGTTCGTGGAGGTCGCCCGCGGCCTGTGGGACTCCTACGAGGACGACGCCTTCCCAGCCGACGTGGAACGCGGTGTCTTCCTCGACCCGTCCAGGCTGCACGCGCTGGAGCACGCCGGGGAGCACTTCAAGGTCGCCGGGCCGCTCAACATCTCCCGCTCGCCGCAGGGGCAGCCGGTCATCTTCCAGGCCGGGGTCTCCGACGAGGGCCGCGACCTCGCCGCGCGCGTCGCCGAGGGCATCTACGCGCCGGGCGGCACGCTGGAGTCGGCCAAGGAGTACTACGCCGACATCAAGAGGCGCACGGCCGCCTACGGGCGCGACCCCGACCACATCAAGGTCTTCATCCACGGCGGTCCGATCGTCGGCGCGACCGACGAGGAGGCCAGGCGCCGGGAGCGGGAGATCTTCGACGAGGACAACGACTTCGCGAGCAACCTCGCGCTCCTGGGCCGCTCCTTCGGCGCGTACGACTTCAGCACGCACGACCTGGACGCGCCGTTCCCCGACGTCGCCCATCTCGCGGAGAAGGGCGGCAGGACGGGCGCCGGGAAGATCATCGAGCGCGCCAGGGCCGAGAAGCTGACGTTGCGCCAAGTCGCCGAGTCCGTCAACGCGTTCCGCCACTCGCCGTTCGTCGGGGCCCCGGAGACCGTGGCCGACACCATCGAGCAGTGGTCGGACGCCGGCACCCTGGACGGCATCAACCTCGCCTTCCGCAACAACGAGGATCTCAACCGCTTCGTGGACGGGGTGGTGCCGCTCCTGCAGAAGCGCGGTCTGTTCCGCACCGAGTACGAGGCCGACACCCTGCGCGGCAACCTCGGGCTGCCCGTCCCCACGAACCGCCACACCGCCGAGCGCGCGCTCGTGAACGGAGCCTGATCCGGGATGAGCGAGTACACGGACTACCACGCCCCCGAGGGACTGCGCACACGCGCCACCGTCCTCGTGGTGCCCGGCCGGGGCGAGACCCGGGCGACCTACACCAGGCTCGGCAGCCGACTGGCCGCCGACGCCTACCGCGTCCGCGTCATCGACGCTCCCGGCCTCGACGAGGGTGACCCGACCGGATCGCTGGACCGCTTCGGCGCACAACTCGCCGTGGCTGCCGAGGACTCGGCCACGGATGACGACGGTGTCGTGCGCCCCCTCGTGCTGGTCGGCGCGGACAGCGGAGCCGTCGCCGTCGCTGCGCTCCTCGGCCGGGACGTCGTGCCGCGGGCCGCGCGGCCCGACGCCGTCGTCCTCGCGGGGATCCCCGGCGGCGGGACCACGGCCGTCGGCGACTGGGAGGAGGAGCTCGACGTGCGTACCGCCTGTCCCGCCCACCGGGGCAGGCTCACGGAGGACACCGGGATCCGGCGCGGCGCGCTGGACGAGGCGGTGCCGGAGGCTCTGCTCGCGGCGGCGCACGGCGCGGGCATCGACGTCCCCGCGCTGTTCCTGACCGGCGACGCCGATCCGCTCGCGGACCGCGAGGCGCTCGTGCGTACGGCGAAGTCGCTGCCGAAGGCCCGGCTCTCGGTGGTGCGGGGTGCGCACCACGACGTACTCAACGACATGCAGCACCGCTCGGTGGCCGCGGAGATCGTCACCTTCCTGGAGACCTTGCGCAACGGGCTCGTGCCGGTCGTGTCGGTCGATTCGAGTGCGTGGTAGCGGCTGCCCCGCACAGCAGTGCCGTATTTCCGACACGACAAGAAAGCAGGGCTCTCCCATGGCAACCATCCTGTCCGTCTCCGGCAGTCCCTCCGCCACCTCCCGCACCGCGCGGCTCCTGCGTCACCTGGACGACCGGCTCAGGGACCAGGGGCACGACGTGACGCCGCTGGACGTACGCAACCTGCCGGCCCAGGCTCTGCTGGGCGCCGACTTCAGGCACCCGGCCGTCGTCGAGACCACGGCGCTGTTCGAGTGGGCGGACGGAGTGGTCATAGGCACCCCCGTCTACAAGGCGGCCTACTCGGGGCTGCTCAAGGCGCTGCTGGACCTGCTGCCGCAGTTCGCGCTGGCCGGCAAGACCGTGCTGCCGCTGGCCACCGGGGGCAGCACGGCCCATGTGCTGGCGATCGACTACGCGTTGCGGCCGGTGCTGAGCTCCATGGGGGCGGCGCACATCGTGCCGGGCTGGTTCACGCTGGACAAGGACATCACGACCGGCGACGACGGCACGCTGACCGTCGCACCCGGCACGGCGGAGGCCCTCGCCCAGGTCACCGACGCCTTCTCCCTGGCGCTGGGCGGACGTACGGCGGTGCTCGCGCCCACGGGCTGAGGAGAAGACGCGGGGGCGCGGGCCGAAAAGGCGCCCACGGGCTGAGGACGCCCCCTCCCCCTCAGGCCGCCGTCAGACGCCGCCACACCGCCTTCGCCGCGTGGTGCCCCGACATGCCGTGCACGCCGGGGCCCGGCGGGGTGGCCGACGAGCAGAGGAAGACCGCCGGACGCGCGGTGGCGTACGGCACGCGGGCGAGCTTGGGCCTGAGCAGCGTCTGGAGCCCGGCGAACGCCCCGGTGGAGATGTCACCGCCGACGTAGTTGGCGTTGCGGACGGCGAGCCGGGGCGGTCCTGCCACCGCGCGGGCCAGGACCAGGTCGCGGAAGCCGGGGGCGAACCGCTCCAGTTGGCGCTCGATGACCTCGGTCGCGTCGCCCTCCCAGCCGGCCGGGACATGCCCGTACACCCAGAAGACATGGCGGCCTTCGGGTGCACGGGTCGGGTCGACGACGCTGGGCTGTGCGGTGATCAGGAAGGGGACGCTCGGGTCGCGGCCGGCCACCGCGGCGCGCAGGGCGGCGTCGATCTCGGCGGCGGAGGGGCCGACATGAACCGTGCCGGCGCGCCGGGCCTCATCGGCCGTCCAGGGCACGGGGCCCGAAAGCGCGTAGTCGATCTTGAAGCAGGAGGGGCCGTAGCGGTAGTGGTCGTAGGCGCCGCCGAGTCCGGCGATCCTGGCGAGCGCGGTCGGCGAGGTGTCGAAGATGTACGCGCGTGCGGGTGGGAGTTCGTCCAGGCGCTTGACCTCGATGCCCGTACGGATCGTGCCGCCCTGTTCGCGCAGGAAGGCGGCGAGGGCCTCGGAGATGGCCCCCGAGCCACCGCGCGGCACCGGCCAGCCGTTCTCGTGGGCGGCGAGCGCGAAGAGCAGGGCGATTCCGCCGGTCGCGAAGCCGCTGCCGGGTGCGATGGTGTGCCCGGCGAGACCCGCGATCAGGCCGCGCGCCTTCTCCCCCCGGAAGCGCCGGGCGAGCAGCGTGGCCGGCTGCACCGCGTCGAGGCCGAAGCGCGCCCAGCGGTACGGGTCCCGGGGCAGGCCGTCCCACGGGGTGCGCAGGAAGTCCTCGGCGAGGGTGTCCCAGTGCCCTGTGTAGGGCGCGACCAGCCTGCGATAGGCGCCCGCGTCCTCGGGCCCCAGCGACATGGCGCTCTCCCCGACGGACCGGGTGAGCACGGCGGCCGAGCCGTCCGGGAAGGGGTGGGCGAGCGACAGCGGCGCCTGGAGCCATTCGAGGCCGTACCGGGCGAGGGGCATCGCCTTGAAGGCCGGGGATCCGATTCCCAGCGGGTGCACGGCGGAACACGGGTCGTGGCGGAAGCCGGGGAGGGTCAGCTCCTCGGTGCGCGCACCGCCCCCGACGGTCTCCCCCGCCTCGAACACCTCCACGGCGAACCCTCGGCGCGCCAGCTCGACCGCGGCTGTCAGCCCGTTCGGGCCCGCCCCCACGACGACGGCATCCAGCATCGATGGCACCTTCGGACTCCTTCGTCAGCCGATGGCCAGGGCACCCAGGATATTCACCCGCACCGACAACGGACCCCCGGGTGGCCCCCCCCCCGGGGTCGGCATCGGGCTTGTGCCGGATGTATGACCATCCCGTGCCCGCGCCGTGTCGGACCTGTGCCAGGTCCGCTCCTGGGCCGGAAGTAATAGATGTACGTGCAACCCTTCGACGTTCGCACCCGTCTCCCAGTGCGGTAAGTGTTCATGCCGGAGACGGCATTTCTTCCACCGCACGCCACGACGAGGGAACTTCTATGACACACCCCCTTCCCGGCCGACGTCTTTCGCGCGCCGCGATCGGTGTACTCGCCGCAGCCGCGATGACCGGGCTCGCCTCCATGCCCGCCGTCGCCTTCGCCGCGGAACCGGACCTCGGGGTCGGGCCGATCGCGCCGATCACGGGCGCGCAGCCCGGCAGCGGCGTCGATGTGCCGTTCTCGGTGCTGAACAAGGGAACCGAGGACGTCGACAAGGTCTGGGTGAGCTACTCCGTCACGTCGGGTCTGGCCGCGGCGGACAAGTACGGGAACTGCAAGTACCACACCGAGCCGTCCTACGACGAGGCACCGGAGAAGAGCGTCGCCGAGTGCGCCTTCGACCAGCCGCTGAAGCCCGGCGTCGTCTACGTACCGGACCAGCCGATCGGGCTCAAGGCCCAGGCCAACGCCCTGCACGACGAGATCAATGTGGGCGTGGACACCGTGGAGTCCGGACCGTCCGACGGCGGCGGTTCGGAGCCCGTGCCGGGCACCGGCGCCCCGCTGAAGCTGGTCGAGAAGGGCGAGGCGACCGACAAGGACCGGGCGGACCACGACAAGCTCTACTCCATCGGCGAGGTCAGCACGGAGAACACGGCCGACTTCTCGCTGACCGGTGCCGAGCTCGACGGCAAGGTGGGCGACAAGGTCACCGCTTCGGTGAAGTTCACGAACAAGGGCCCGGCCTGGGTCTACCGCGGGCTGGACCAGAGCGCCACGACCGTCGACATCCGGATCCCCGAGGGAACCTCCGTCGTCAAGGCCCATGACTACTGCGACGCGGTCTCCAAGACGCACTACACCTGCGGGACCTCGCAGGCGTGGGTGAACAAGGACGGCGGCGAGACGTACCCGTTCGTCCTGCGGATCGACAAGGTCGTGGAGGGCGCGAAGGGCGAGGTCTCCTTCACCGGGGCGGACCGGTCCTTCGACAAGAACCCGGACAACGACACCGCCGACATCGTTATCAACGCCGCTGCCGGCGGCAGCACGGGCGGTTCGTCGAACGGCGGCTCCTCCACGGACGGTTCGTCGAGCAACGGTTCGTCCACCGGCGGCTCGTCGACCGACGGGTCCACCACCGGCGGCTCGTCGACGGGCTCCTCCACCAGCGGCGGTTCGGCCACCGACGGCCTCGCCGCGCAGTCGGCGAAGAGCGGCGACCTGGCGAACACCGGCTCCGGCTCCACCCTCCCCATGGTGGGCGTGGCGGCGGCAGCGCTGATCGCGGGCGGCGGCATCTTCTACGCCGTCCGCAGGCGTGCGGCCGCCGGCACCGACTAGCAGCACACGCACCACGGCTGTGGCCGGTACGGGAGTCCCGTACCGGCCACAGCCACGAGGCACTAGCTCCCGCCGGCCCGCAGTGCCGCGAGGATCCGCTCCGCCGTCGCCTCGTCCCTGGCCGCGGTGAACGGCAGGGCGTTGCCTCCGGTGATGCGGTACGGGGCGCCCGCCAACGTCGACTGGGCGCCACCCGCCTCGGTGACCAGCAGGAGACCCGCGGCGTGGTCCCACGCGAACTCCCAGTTGAACGCCACCGCGTCCTGGGCCCCGCTGGCGACGGCGAGGTATTCCAGGCCGGCCGAGCCGCACGCGCGGGCGTCGATGCCCTCGGTCCGCAGGCCGAGCAGCGCGCGCTTCTGGGCCTCCGATGTGTAGTCGGGGTGGGACATGGCCACCTTGAGCACCGCACCCGGCGCGGGTGAACCACTGTGCAGCACCGTGCCGTTGAGCGTGGCGCCCCGGCCCCGTACGGCGACGGCCATCTCGTCGAGGACGGGGGCGTACGTCCAGGAGGCGTACACCTCTCCGTGCCGGGCGAGGGCGACGAGCATGCAGAAGCCGGGCTCACCGTGGACGAACTGGCGGGTGCCGTCGACCGGATCGACGATCCACACGGGCGCGTCGCCACCGAGCGCGTCGTAGACCGTGGGGTCGGCGTGGACGGCCTCCTCGCCGACGACGACGGAGCCGGGCAGCAGCCGGGTCAGGGCGGCGGTGAGGTGCTCCTCGGCGAGCCGGTCGGCGGCGGTGACCAGGTCGTGCGGGCCGCTCTTCTCGACGATCTCGTGTGCGGCCAGCTGCTGGTAGCGCGGCAGGATCTCCGCGGCGGCCGCGGCCCTGACCACCGCCTCCACCTCGGCCGTCGCCCCGGCGTGCCCGGCGGTCCCGTACAGAAAGTCATCGATCATGGCCCCAGCTAAGCATGGTCGGCCGGAGAGCTCCGAGCAGGGCTTCCATGCCCCCGCGCACCCCGTGTGCCCGGTCCCCGCACACCCCGTGTGCCCGGTCCGCCGGGGACCGGGCACACGGGGGCGGGCGCGGATCAGCCCGCGCCGTCGGTGCGGCTCCGGGCCTCGCGGTGCGCGCGGATGATGCCGGCGTAGCTGCGACCGCTGGCCTTCACGGTGCGGCGCTGCGTCCCGTAGTCGACGTGGACCAGGCCGAAGCGCTTGTCGTAGCCGTACGCCCATTCGTAGTTGTCCAGCAGCGACCAGGCGTAGTAGCCGGCGAGCGGGGCTCCCTTGCGGGCCGCACGGGCGCAGGCCGCCAGGTGGTCGTGCAGGTAGGCGATGCGTTCGGAGTCGTCGATGACGCCGTCGGCACCGATCACGTCCGGGTAGGAGGAGCCGTTCTCGGTGACGTACAGCTCGCGCGCCCCGTACTCCTCGGTGAGGCGCAGCAGCAACGACTCGATGCCGCTCGCGTCGACCTCCCAGTCCATGCCGGTGCGCGGGCGGTGCGACCGGTCCACCTGGCGGGCGAAGGGCGCGGGGCCGTCCGGGTCGTCCTCGACGACGGCGGGGAAGTAGTAGTTGAGTCCCAGCCAGTCGAGGTCGGTGGCGATGGTCCGCAGGTCTCCGTCGCGGACGGGCAGGTCCACGCCGTAGATGTCGACCATGTCCTCGGGGAAGCCACGGCCGTGCACCGGGTCGAGCCACCAGCGGTTGGTGTGTCCGTCCATGCGGCGGGCCGCCGCGATGTCCTCGGCGCTGTCCGATGCGGGGGCGACGGTGGAGAGGTTGTTGACGATGCCCACCCGGGCACCCGGGGCGGCGGCACGGATCGCCTCGGTGGCCAGGCCGTGTCCGAGCAGCAGGTGGTAGGCGGCCCGCACGGCGGTGGTGAGATCGGTGATGCCCGGGGCCATCCGCCCTTCGAGGTGGCCGATCCACGCGGAGCACAGCGGTTCGTTGAGCGTCGCCCACCGGGTGACCCGGTCGCCGAGCCGCTCGGCAAGCACCGACGCGTACGCGGCGAGGTGGTGGGCGGTGTCGCGGGCCGCCCAGCCGCCGCGGTCCTGGAGCACCTGGGGCAGGTCCCAGTGGTAGACGGTGACGCTGGGGGTGATGCCCGCTTCCAGCAGCCCGTCGATCAGCCGGTCGTAGAAGTCCAGCCCCTTGAGGTTGACCTCGCCCTCACCGCCGGGCAGGACGCGGGGCCAGGCCACCGACAGCCGGTAGGCGTCCGTCCCCAGCTCCTTCATCAGCGCGATGTCCTCGCGCCAGCGGTGGTAGTGGTCGCAGGCGATGTCACCGTGGTCGTCGTTGTCGGTCTTGCCCGGCGTGTGGGAGAAGACGTCCCAGATCGACGGGGAGCGGCCGTCCTCGGTGACGGCTCCCTCGATCTGGTAGGCGGACGTCGCCGTCCCCCAGGCGAAGTCCTTCGGCAGGGCTCCGAAGTCGATGGGCTCGGTCACGGACATCCTTTCGTGCGGTGGGCCGGCGGGTGGCTCCGGTGGGTCACTTGACCGCTCCCGCGGTCAGCCCGGCCACCAGGTAGCGCTGGAGCAGCAGGAACCCGGCGACCACGGGAATGCTCACGACGAGCGAGGCGGCCATGATCTGGTTCCAGTACACGTCGTTCTGGGTGGAGTAGCCCTGGAGGCCGACGGCGAGGGTGCGGGTGGTCTCCGTGGTCATGACGGAGGCGAACAGCACCTCGCCCCAGGCCGTCATGAACGCGTACACGGCCACGGCGACGATGCCGGGAATCGCCGCGGGCACCACGACACGGAACAGGGCCTTGAGCGGCCCGCATCCGTCCACCATGGCGGCCTCGTCCAGCTCCCTCGGCACGGACTCGAAGTACCCGATGAGCATCCAGATCGAGAAGGGCAGCGAGAAGGTGAGGTAGGTGAGGATCAGACCACCGCGCGAGCCGAACAGCGCGATGCCGGTGGCCTCCCCGATGTTCACGTAGATCAGGAACAGCGGCAGCAGGAACAGGATGCCGGGGAACATCTGCGTGGACAGCACCGTGACGGTGAAGACGCGCTTCCCGCGGAACGTGTAGCGGCTGACGGCGTAGGCCGCGAACACCGCGATGATCACGGAGAGTACGGTCGCTGAGCCCGCCACGATCAGCGAGTTGACGAAGTACCGGCCGAGCGGCACCGTCCCCCAGATGTCGAAGTACGGGCGGATCGTCAGTCCGGTGGGGATCCACTGGAACTTGCCCGACACATCCTCCAGCGGCTTGAGCGAGCTGGAGATCATGACGTACACGGGCAGCAGGACGAAGCCCGCCAGCAGGGTCAGGAAGACCCGCCGTGCCCAGATGAACGAGCGCGGGGAGGCCATCGGCGAGCGCGGGGCGCGGCGGCCTCCCAGGACGGTGTTGCTAGCCACGTGAGCCCTTCCTCCCTCTGGAGGTGAACCCCAGGTAGATCGCCGTCACCAGGAGCAGGAACAGCAGCAGGAGGACCGACATCGCGGCTCCGGTGCCGAAGTTCCAGGTCGCGAACGACGATTGGTAGATGTGCACGGAGATGAGGTCCGCCGACTCGGGTGCCGCCTTGCCGAACAGCACGAACGGCGTGTTGAAGTCGTTGAACGTCCACAGGAACAGGACGAGGACCAGCACCTGGTTGACCGGGCGCAGGGACGGCAGGGTGATGCGGCGGATCTGCTGCCACATGCCGGCGCCGTCCAGGGCCGCGGCCTCGTAGAGGTCCTTGGGGATGTTCTGCAGACCGGCCATCACGATCAGGAAGGCGAAGGGCCAGCCCTTCCAGACCGAGACGACCAGCAGGGTGAAGAAGGCGTTGTCACCGATGAGCCAGAAGGGCAGCCCGTCGGTGAGGCCGAGCTGGTCGTGCAGGACGTGGTTCACCAGGCCGTTGTCGCGCTGGAACATGAACGCCCAGGTGATGACCGCCGCGTAGACGGGCAGGGCGTACGGCACGAGGAACAGCGTCCGCAGGAAGCCCCGGCCGGCGAAGGCCTCCTGCATGAAGATGCTCGCCGCGACACCCAGCAGCCAGCACAGGCCGACCGCGAGCACGGTGAACAGACAGGTGACCCAGAACGAGTGGAGCAGGGCCTTGCCGACGGGAGCGTCGAAGTCGACAGCGATCCTGAAGTTCTCCAGGCCGCGCCACGGAGCGGCGGACCAGTCCCGCAGATAGAACTGCGTGAGCTCCTTGAACGCCATGACGAAGCCGAAGCCGATCGGCACCAGATGGACGAGGAGTTCCAGCAGGACGGCGGGGAACAACAGCAGATAAGGGAGACCGATGCGGCGGATGCGCCCGGGGCGGCGCTGCTTGCGCGGCGCCTCCCCGGGGGTGTCCTGGTGCACCGTCGGGCTCCCCTTGTCGGGGTTCACGATGGTGGTCATGGACGCATCACTCACTGACTGGCCATCTGCTGCTCAGCCTTGGTGAGCTCGGCCTTGACGTCCGCCGTGGTGATCGCCGCGCCGCCCGCGGCCTTGGCGAAGAGCGACTTGACCGCGGTGCCGACCGACGTCTCGAACTGCGACTCGTCGGGGACCTGCGGCAGAGCGGCGGCGCTGGTGGCGAGCGTCTCCCTCAGCACCTTGAGCTCGGGCCGGTCGAACGCCGGGGCGTCCTGGGCCGCCTTCACCGGCGGGACCGAACCGTACGCCTCGCAGAGGATCTTCTGCTCCTCGTCGCTCGTCATGAACTTCACGAAGTCCGTGGCGCCGTCGAGGTTCTTGCTGTTCTTGAAGACGCCGATGTTGATACCGGCGACCATCGAGTTGACCTGCTCGCCCTCACCCGGCACACCGGACTGGACCGGCACAGGGGCGACACCCCAGTCGGAGTCCTTCATACCCTGGGACTTGAAGGTGGTGGCCGCGGCCTGCCACAGCACCATGGCGGTCTTGCCCTTGGAGAAGTCGCTGAGCGACTGGTTCTGCGCGTACTCCGCGTTGCCGGGCGCGATGATCTTGTCCTTGGCCATCATGTCGACGTACTGCTTGACCGCCGCCACGACCCCGTCATCGGTGAAGGTCGGCTTGCCCGAGGAGTCGAAGAAGTCCGCGCCGTGCTGCTTGGCCAGGGCGAACACCTGGTGGATGTTGTTGGAGAGGTTCGACCCCTCGGCCCCTATCCCCCACTTGCCGCCCTTCGAGATCTTCTTGCCCGCCTCGGAGACCTCGGCCCAGGTGGCCGGCGGCTTCTCGATGCCGGCCTCCTCGAACATCGCCTTGTTGTAATAGAGGGCGTAGGCCATCGAGTAGAGCGGAAGCGCGGCCGGGTCCTTGTCCTCGGCCCCCGTCGAACCGAGCGCCGATTCCACGAAGCGGTCGCGCCCGCCGACCTTCTCGAAGTTCTTGTCGTCCCAGGGCAGCAGCGCGCCGGTCGCCTGGAGCGAGGACGACCAGGTGTTGCCGATGTTCAGGACGTCGGGACCCTGACCCGACGTGGTGGCCGTGAGGATGCGGGTGAGCAGGTCCGACCAGGGGACCACTTCCAGCTTGACCTTGATGCCGGTCTGCTTCTCGAACTTCTTCAGCTCGGGAGTCAGGATCTTCTTGTCGGCTTCGAGGTTGGGGCCCTGGTTGGAGGCCCAGTAGGTGAGCGTCTTGGATGAACCGGACCCGCCGCCCGTGGACTCGCCGCCACCACATGCGGTCGCGCCGGCGAGCAGAGATACGACGGCCACGCTGCTGGCGACTGTGCGGATTCTTCGCATGCTCCAGGTGTCCCTTCCTGAGGAGCTCCATGCCGGAAATGCCGAGCCCACGGCCAGACCCCGGCGCGTGGACCATGCGACCCCCATGGCTTAATTTATGATGTGAGTTAAGCCTCGGGGAAAGGTCGCGTCAAGAGTCTGCGTCGGGGTAGCGTTCCTGACAAGCGAGTGGTGGAGGAGCCCAGATGGCCCAGCGGACCAGACGTACGGTGCGCGACCTGCGCAGGGACAGCCGAGCGGCCGTATTGCAACGGTTGTATTTCGAAGGGTCGATGAGCCGCCAGGAGCTCGGCCCCGCCACCGGCCTCAGCTCGGGTTCCGTGAGCAACGTTGTTGCGGAACTCGTCGCCGAGGGCCTGGTGGAGGAGGCCGGCAGCGTGGAGTCGGACGGCGGACGCCCCCGCACCCTGCTGCGGGTCAATCCGCGCAGCGGCCATCTGATCGGCATCGACGTCGGGGAGACCCGGGTCAGGATCGAGGCGTTCGACTTCACCCTGTCCGAACTCGCCCGCACCGAGCGCCCCTTGGCGGAGAACCTCTACGAGGTCGGCGTGATCGTGGAGCACATCCGCAGCGGCATCGAGGAGGTGCTCGCCGCGACCGGGCTCCCGGCGGACGGCCTCCTCGGTGTGGGGATCGGAGTCCCCGGCGTGGTGGAACGCGATCCGCTGAGGGGCTCGGTCGTGCACGGCCAGACCATCGGCTGGGACGCGGTCCCCCTGGAGGCGCTGCTGCGCGAGTCCGGCGGACTCCCGGACTCCGTGCCCTACTTCATCGACAACGGCGCCAAGACGCTCGGCCAGGCCGAGATGTGGTTCGGGGCCGGCCGCGGCGCACGCAGCGCCGTGGCGATCCTGTTCGGCTCGGGTGTCGGCGCGTGCCTCTTCCCCGAGGACGCCCCGCAGGGCCAGGCCCTCGAATGGGGCCATCTGACCGTGCATGTGGGCGGACGGCGGTGCCGCTGCGGTTCACCGGGGTGCCTGGAGGCGTACGCCGGCGCGGAGGCGGTCCTCCAGCGCTGGCAGGAGGCCGGCGGGACCCCTCCGGAAGGTGTCGACGAGGAGACCCGTCTGACCGCGCTCCTCAGCGCCGCCGCTCCGCAGGACGGCGGCGAGCCCGACCCGGCGGCCCGCACGGTGATCAGGGAGACCGCCGAGTATCTGGGCGCCGGGCTGGCCGGCCTGATCAATCTCCTCCAGCCGGAGCGCATCCTCGTCGGAGGCTGGGCCGGACTCCAGTTCGGGGCCGGCTTCCTGGAGGAGGTACGGGCCCACGCGGTGGCCTACTCACTGAGGCACCCGGCGGCGAAGGTCACCATGGACCTCGGCAAGCTGGGCCCCGACGCGGTCACCGTGGGCGCCGCGACCCTCCCGCTCGCCGACTTCCTCGGCCGGGGCGGGCGCGGCACCACACCGGTGCAGGAGGCCACTCCCCCGGCCTGGCGCGCGGCCCTCGAGGACCGCGTACTGAACTGAGCCCGCCCCACGAGAACTTCCCCGGGGCGGCACCGCCCCCGGGGAGCCGGGTCCGGCCGGCGTCGGCGGACGCCGGCCGGCGCCCCGAGTTCAGCGGCCGACCGCGTATCCCTGCATCCCGCGCGGATTGGCGGCGGCGGACAGGACGCCGGTCTCCGGATCCCTCGCGACGGCGCACATCCGGCCCTCGGACCAGGGGTCGCCGACCGTGACGTCATGACCGCGCCGGCGCAGTTCCGCGACGACCTCCTGGTCCATGCCCTCCTCGACGGTGACGCTGCCCGGGCGCATTCCGCGCGGGAAGAAGGAGCCGGGAAAGCTGTCGTTGTGCCAGTTCGGGGCGTCGATGGCGCCCTGGAGGTCCAGGCCGCCACGGACCCGGCCGCGCAGCGCCACGGCGAGGAAGAAGTGCAGCTGCCACTGGTCCTGCTGGTCACCGCCCGGCGTGCCGAAGGCCATGACGGGAACTCCGTCGCGCAGTGCCAGGGACGGGGTGAGCGTGGTACGCGGACGGCGGCCCGGGGTCAGTGTGTTGGGCAGGCCCTCGTCGAGCCAGGCCATCTGCAGCCGGGTGCCGAGCGGGAAGCCGAGCTCGGGCACCACGGGGTTGGACTGGAGCCAGCCGCCGCTGGGGGTGGCGGCGACCATGTTGCCCCAGCGGTCGACGATGTCGAGGTGACAGGTGTCGCCGCGGGTCGCGCCGTCCTTGGCGACGGTCGGCTCACCCGCACCGGCCACCGGGATGCCCATGGCGTCGAAGCCGGATTCGCCCGAAGCGACGGCGAGGGCGTGCGCGCTGAGGACCGGGGTGCGGCCGTCGGGGCTGCCGGGGCGGAGCTCAAGGGACGCGGTGTCCGCGATGAGCGCGCGGCGCTCGTCGTTGTACGGCCCGGAGAGCAGCGTGTCGAGCGGTACGCCGGTGGCGTCGCCGTACCAGGCCTCGCGGTCGGCCATGGCGAGCTTGCAGCCCTCGACGAGCAGATGGACGTAGTCGGCGGAGCCGTAGGCGGGGAGCTCGGGCGGCAGCAGGGCGAGCTGCTGGAGGAAGGCGGGGCCCTGGCTCCAGCCGGCCGCCTTGGCCAGCGTCCAGCCGTTCCAGTCGTAGGTCGCGGGTGCTTCGTACGTCGCGGACCAGTCCGCCAGGTCGGCCGCGGCGAGGGTGCCGGTGTGACGGGTCCCGCTGGTGTCCATGGTGGGCTCGGCGGCCTGGCGCACCAGCGCCTCGGCTATGAACCCCGTACGCCAGACGGCGCGGGCGGCGTCGATCTGCGCGGCGCGGTCCTGGCCGCCCGCCTCCTCGGCCTCGGATATCAGGCGGCGCCAGGTGGCGGCGAGGGCCGGGTTGCGGAACAGCGTGCCGGGCTCGGGCGCCTTTCCGCCGGGCAGGTAGACCTCGGCGGAGGTGGGCCACTCGGTCTCGAAGAGCGCGCGGACGGTCTCCACCGTCTGGCCGACACGCTCGACGGGGGCGTGTCCGTCATCCGCGTACCCGATCGCATAGCGCAGGACCTCTGAGAGGGTCTTCGTCCCGTGGTCGCGCAGCAGCAGCATCCAGGCGTCGAATGCGCCGGGCACGGCGGCGGCCAGCGGCCCGGTGCCGGGGACCAGGTCGAGACCGAGCGAGCGGTAGTGCGCGGCGGAGGCACCGGCGGGGGCGGGGCCCTGTCCGCACAGCACCCGCACCTCGCCGTCCTTGGGCGCGAGGATCATCGGGACCTCGCCGGCCGGGCCGTTGAGGTGGGGTTCGACGACGTGCAGGACGAATCCGGCGGCGACGGCCGCGTCGTAGGCGTTACCGCCGTCCTCCAGGACGGCCATCGCGGACTGCGAGGCGAGCCAGTGGGTGGAGGACACCATGCCGAAGGTGCCCTGGAGGGTGGGGCGGGTGGTGAACACGGGGGCTGCTCCTTGCTGCGGCGTGCGGGATTTCTGTGGTGCCCTGCGGATCGTACGGAGGGATACGGGGCCTGGACAGGGCAGGTCAGGCAGCCGCGTCCGGGGCGGTGCCGTCGTCGGCCACGAGATGGCAGGCGACCTGCCGGCCGCCGGTGATCTCGCGCAGGGCGGGGACCTCGGTGCGGCACCGGGCGACGGCGAGCGGGCAGCGGGTGTGGAAGCGGCAGCCGTCGAACACACTGCCCGTGGGGCCGCCGCCCGATGAGGCGGACCGGCGTCGGGCGGGCGGGTCGACGGGGCTGGGAAGTTCGCCGTGCAGCACGATGCGCTCGCGGGAACGCTGCACCACCGGGTCGGGGACCGGAGCCGCGGACAGCAGGGCCTGGGTGTAGGGGTGCTTGGGGGCGGCGAACAGCTCGGCTGTCGGGGCCTGTTCGACGATCTGCCCGAGGTACATCACCGCGATGCGGTCGGCGAGGAACTCGACGGCGGCCAGGTCATGGGTGATGAACAGGCAGCCGAAGCCTCGGTCGCGCTGAAGGTCGGCCAGCAGGTTGAGGACGGAGGCCTGGACCGAGACGTCGAGCGCCGATGTGGGTTCGTCGGCGACGACCAGATCGGGGTCGCAGGACAGCGCCCGGGCGATCGAGATGCGCTGACGCTGCCCGCCGGACAGCTCGTGGGGGTGCCGGTCGGCGTGCTCGGGGCGCAGCCCGACCTGGCCGAGCAGCTGCTCGACCCGCTCCCGTACGGCTGCTCCACGGGCGTGGCGGTGCAGCCTGATGGGTTCGGCGATGATCCGGCCGACGGTCATCCGGGGGTCGAGCGAGGACGAGGGGTCCTGGAAGACCAGGTGGAAGTCCTTGCGCAGGGGGCGCAGTGCGCGGCGCGAGAGGTGGCTGACGTCGGTGCCGTTGATGTGGACGGTGCCGTCGGTGGGTTCGTCGAGGCGTACGGCGCACCGGCCGACGGTCGACTTGCCGCTGCCGGACTCGCCGACGAGGCCGACGACCTCGCCACGGCCGACGGTGATCGAGACACCGTCGACGGCCCGGACGGTGCCGCCGCCCGAGGCCCCGAAGTGCCGCTTCATGCCGCTGATCTCCAGCACCGGGGGGCGCGGGGCGTCCGCGTCTTCCTCCCGGGGCGCGGGGACGGTCTGTGCGGTGGTCATTTTCCGGCCTCCTGGGCTTCGGTGCTGTTTCCGGGAGCGGGCTCGGGTTCGCTCTCCGAAGGACCGGCCTCCGGGTACGGGTGCCAGCAGGCGGCCCGGTGCGAGGCGCCTGCTCCTGCCTGCCGGTCGACGGCACGGAAGCCCGGCCGGCCCCCCGTGCAGTCCTCGTCGGCACGCGAGCAGCGGGGTGCGAACGTACAGGCGTCGGGCTGGCTGTCCAGGCTCGGGACCAGGCCGGGGATCTCGGGCAGCCGTCGCTTGCCCTCGCCGCCGGGCCGCAGTACGGCACCCAGCAGACCCCGGGTGTAGGGGTGGCGGCCGGACGCGAACAGGTCGTGGACCTGGGCCTGTTCGACGGCACGGCCGGCGTACATCACGAGCACCCGGTCGGCCGCGTCGGCGACGACCCCGAGGTCGTGGGTGACCAGGACGATGGCGGTGCCCAGGCGCTCTCGCAGGGACTGGAGGACTTCCAGGATGCCCGCCTGCACGGTGACGTCCAGGGCGGTCGTCGGTTCGTCCGCGATGAGGACGGCCGGGTCGCAGGCCACCGCGATGGCGATCATGACGCGCTGCCGCATCCCGCCGGAGAGCTGGTGCGGGTACTCGTCGACCCTGTCGGCCGGCGCGGGGATCCCGACGAGTCCGAGGAGGTCGACGGCGCGGGCCTTGGCCTCCTTCCGGCTCAGACCCTGGTGCCTGCGCAGCACTTCACCGATCTGCCGGCCGATGGTGAGGACCGGGTTCAGCGAGGTCATCGGCTCCTGGAAGATCATCGCGATGTCCTTGCCGCGTACCTTCTGGAGCTCCTTCTCCGGAGCGCCGACCAGTTCGCGTCCGCCGAGCCTGATCGAGCCGCCGACCCGGGCGGTGGGCGGGAGCAGGCCCATGGCCGCCATCGAGGTGACGGACTTCCCGCAGCCCGACTCCCCCACCACGGCGAGGACTTCGCCGGGCGCCACGTCGTAGGAGACCCCGTCGACGGCGTGCACGGTGCGGGCGTCGGTGTGGAAGGAGACCGACAGGTCGCGCACGCTCAGCGCGGACCCGGCAGGCGCCTTCGGCGCGGTTTCGGTGACGGTCTCGGTCATCGGGTTGCTCCTCGGGGGTCCAGGACGTCGCGCAGCCCGTCGCCGAGCAGGTTGAAGGCCAGCGTGGCCGCGACGATCGCGAGGCCGGGGAAGACGGCCAGCCAGGGCGCGGGTGCCAGGAAGGACTGGGCGCCGGAGAGCATCACACCGAGCGAGGGGTTCGGCGGCTGGACGCCGAGGCCCAGGAAGCTCAGCAGCGCCTCGCCGATGATGGCGGCGGGGATGCCCACGGTCGCCTGGACGATCAGCGCGGAGGTGGCGTTGGGGAGAATGTGCCGGAAGAGCACGGTGCCGTCACCGCCCCCGTTGGCGACGGCCGCCGCGACGTAGTCGACGTGCTTGAGCCGCAGTGTCTCGGCGCGGGTGATCCTGATGACGGCGGGGATCTGCGAGATGCCGATGGCGAGGGTCGCGTTGGTGAGGGACGGGCCGAGGATCGCGGCGAGTCCGACGGCGAGCACCAGGAACGGGAAGGCCAGCATGGTGTCCGTCAGCCGGGACACGGCGGTGTCGGCGAACCTGCCGTAGTACCCGGCGAGCAGACCCAGCGGTACGCCGACGACGAAGGCCAGCACGACGGCGAGGAGTCCGACCTGCATGGACGCGCGGGCGCCGTGGACGATCCGGGAGAGCTGGTCGCGGCCGAGGTCGTCCGTACCGAGCCAGTGGGAGGCGCTGGGCTCGGCCAGTACGTTCCCGAAGTCCGGCTGGGAGGGGTCGTACGGGGCGACGAGCGGCGCGAACAGGGCGGCCAGGACGAAGAGCGCGGCGATGATCCCGCCGGTGAGCGCGAGCCGGTTCCTGCGCAGGGCGCGCAGCCTGCCGCCGCCGGCCTTCCGCCTGCTCGTCCCGGGTGAATTGGGGAGCGCTGTGGTCGCGGTGGTCACCGGGCACCTCCGAGCCGGATGCGCGGGTCGATGACCGAATAGACCACGTCGACCAGCAGGTTGATGAGGATGTACGCGGCGGAGGTGCAGAGCA
This sequence comes from Streptomyces sp. NBC_01012, assembly GCF_045162755.1. Taxonomy (NCBI): domain Bacteria; kingdom Bacillati; phylum Actinomycetota; class Actinomycetes; order Kitasatosporales; family Streptomycetaceae; genus Streptomyces; species Streptomyces sp. NBC_01012. Next base: position 1,140,716 of record NZ_CP108688.1, read on the forward strand.
CCACGGCCTGGAGTGTGGCGTAGTCGCGGGTGAAGACGGCGTCGATGGTGAGCTTGCCGAAGCCGGGGAGTACGAAGATCTGCTCGGTGACCACGGCGCCCGAGATCAGGCTCCCGAGCTGGAGACCGAGCACGGTCACGACGGTGACGAGCGAGTTGCGCAGGGCGTGCCCGCCGATGACGGAGCCCCTGGAAAGGCCCTTGGCGCGGGCGGTCCTGACGTAGTCGGCGGAGAGGGAGTCGAGCATCGCGGCCCGTGTCTGCCGCATCACGACGGCGGCGAGGCCGGAGCCGAGCACGATCGCGGGGAGCACCATGCGGCGCAGGTTGTCGACGGGGTCGGTGCTGAAGGGCACGTACCCGGAGGCGGCGAACACCGGCAGGGCGATGGCGAATCCGAGGACGAGCACGATGCCGAGCCAGAAGGTGGGGATGGACAGGCCGACCAGCGCGACGGCGTTGGCGAGCCACTCCTCCGGCTTCCCGCGCCGCACGGCGGCGACCACGCCCGCGCCGATGCCGACCACGACCGCGAGGAGCAGGGAGAGTGCGGCCAGCTCCAGCGTGACGGGCAGCGCCTGGGCGATGGCGTCGGCGACGGGGAGGCCGGTGCGGGACGAGGTGCCGAGGTCACCGGTCAGGGCGTGGCCGATGAACCGTCCGTACTGGACGAGGATGTTGTCGTCCAGGCCGTAGCTCTCCCGGACGGCGGCGAGCGCCTCGGGGCTGCGTTCCTCACCCGCCAGCGCGAGCGCCGGGTCGCCGGGCAGTGCCCTGATGCCGGCGAAGACGACGATGCTGACGAGGAAGAGGGTGATGAGGGACTGGCGCAGCCGCGTCAGCAGATACTTCGTCATCGGGTGTACCCCGCATTCTTGACCCGGACCAGTCCGTCGCCGTAGACGTGGATGCCCGCGATGTCCTTGCCCGCCACGACGTAGTTCTTCTGGCGGTAGAGGTAGACCAGGGCATGGGCGTCCTGGACTCGCCGGGTGAGTTCGTCGTAGATCTCGGTGCGCCGTGCGGGGTCGGCCACGCTGCGGCCCTCCGCGATCAGCTTGTCGATCTTCGGGTCGCCGAGACCGTAGGCGTTCATGGCGCCCGCCGTCTTGAGGAAGTTGGAGACGTTGCCGTCCGGGTCGAGCCGGCCCGACCAGCCGCTGGTGAAGACGTCGTAGTCGCCGCCGTCGGTCTCCGCGAGCATGGTGGCGTACTCCGTGGGCCGCAGCGAGAGTTCGAAGCCGGCCTCCTTGACCATGGCCTGGAGCACCTGTCCGACGCGGCCCTGTTCGGGTGTGGTGGACGTCTTCAGCTCGATCTTCACCGGGGTCTTCACCCCGGCCTCCCTCAGCAGTTCCTTGGCCCGGTCGACGTCGCGGCCTGGGCAGTCCTCGGGTGCGACGCCCGGGGCGATGGCGGACTGCGGGGATATGGGGCCGCAGGCGGGCTCGTACATGCCCTGGAAGACGACCTTGTTGAGCAGGTCCCGGTCGATGGCGAGCTCGAAGGCCTCCCGGACGCGCACGTCACGGGCGATGGGGGTGTCGATCTTCCCCGGCTTCTGCCCGAGGCCCTTCACGTTGCCGACGTTGAGGCCGATGCCCTGGTATCCGAGCGAGGGTGAGTTGAACAGCTGGAGCTTCGGCTCGGTCAGTGCGCTCCGTACGTCGACGGGGGCCATCTGGTCGCCGACCTGGAGGTCGCCGGAGCGCAGGTTGGCGAGTCGGACGTTGCCGTCGGGTATCGGCTTGTAGACGACCCCGTCGAGGTGGACCCGGTCGGCGTCGTAGTAGTTCGGGTCCTTCTTCAGGACGATCCGGTCGCCGCCGGTGCGCCCGGCGAAGCGGAAGGGGCCGACGCAGGAGGGGTGGTTGGTGAAGTTCTTCCCGTACTTCTTCAGTGCGGCCGGTGACATCACCATCCCGGCCCGGTCGGCGAGCACACCGGTCAGCGGGACGTACGGGTGGTCGAGCGTCAGGCGGACGGTGAGCGGTCCGGTGGCCTCGGCCTTCGTGACCGGGGCCAGCTCGGTGGCGCGCGCGGATCCGGCGAGATCCCGGTGGCGCAGCAGGGAGGTGACGACCGCGGCGGCGTCCAGCAGGGTCCCGTCGCTGAACTTCAGCCCGGGGCGCACCTGGACGGTGACCGTGCGCCCGTCGGCCGACGTGGTGGGCAGCGACGCGGCGAGCTGCGGCACGAAGGCGCCGTCCTGGTCGATGTCGTAGAGCTTCTCGCACATGCCCGCGAAGACCGTGCGGCCCACGAGGGTCTGGGCGAGGGTGGGGTCCAGTTTGTCGGGGTCGGAGTTGAGAGCGACGGTGAGCGTCCCGCCGTCGCGTACGGGCCGGTCGTCGGTCATGCGCACACCACCGACTTCGGTCGCCGAGGACTGCAACGACGCGCAGCCCGAGGTGAGGGACGCCAACACAACCGCCACCAGGGCAACCGCTTTTCGGCGCACGGGGGCCTACCTCCCGCCAGGGGTGATCAAGGAATATCGCAGACCGTATTTCGCATACAGTCCGCAAGGCAAGAGTTCGGCCCACATCACGGACAGCTTTTACCTGACGATCGGGTAACGGCCCGGGGCCTCGCCCCGGGCCGCGGGGCGTCACCCGGCCGTGAGGCGTACGGCGACCACGTGCGGGCCCGCACCCGGGGGTACGGACAGCTCGGCGGTCCCCTCGGTCACGGTGGCCTCCAGGACCTCCACCGGGGTGCCGTCCTCACCGAGCAGGGCCGCGACGCAGCCCGGTGAGGGCCAGCCCCGGACGGTCAGCCGCGCGGTGCGGGGGCCGTCGTCGCCGTACAGTCCCAGGGCGTGGACGGCGTGCGGGCCCTGTTCGTCGCCCGTACGCGTCAGGTGCCACTCCAGGTCCCCCTCCGCGCCGAGGGTGTCCGGGACCGCGCGGCTCCCGTAGACCGCCGGGCCGATGCTCCGCAGCAGCGCGCCGAGTCGGGTCATCCGCTCGACCACATGGCGGGAGATCTTCCCGGTCGCGTCCGGGCCGACGCCGATGAGGTAGTTGCCGCCGCGCGCCACGATCCGCACGAGGGTCGCGGCGATCTCCGTCATCGGCTTGGCCGGCTCGTCGACCCGTGTCGAGCACCACGAGGGCGTCATCGTGACGCAGGACTCCCACGGATGGCCCGGGTTGCTCTCCGGAACCTCCTGCTCGGGGGTCCGGTAGTTCTCGTGCGGTCCGTGGACCTCTCGGTCGACGACCAGGATGTCCGGCCGCAACTCGCGTGCCCGGTCGGCGATCTCGTCGATGCCGATCGGCTCGTCGGGGGCGTGGACCCAGCCGGCGTCGAGCCACAGGACGTTGATCTCCCCGTAGCCGGTGAGGAGTTCCTCGATCTGACGGTGCGTGAACTCCACGAAGGAGCGCCACTTCGCCGGCTTGGTCGCGATGTCGTAGTTGTGCCGCCGGTCGGTGATGGGCAGGGACCTGTCCCAGTAACCCGGGTGGGACCAGTCGGCCTTGGAGAAGTACACCCCGGTCTCCAGGCCTTCGGCACGGAAGGCGTCGAACGTCTCGGCCACGATGTCGCGGCCCAGGCCCGCGTCCTCGGCGGTGCTCTTGAGGTTCGTCTGGTCGGAGTCCCACAGCGCGTATCCGTCGTGGTGCTTCGTCGTCAGGACCAGATACCGCAGTCCCGCGTCCGCGCACACCCGGGCCCATTCCGAGGCGTCGTAGTCGCTGCCGGTGAACGTGCGCATCCGGTCGTAGTACCAGGTGTGGTACTCGGCTGCCGTGCCCTCGAACTCGGGCGGTACGTCAGTGAAGGAGCCCAGGTCCGAGCGGTGCAGCGACCAGGAGTCGCCCTGTCCGACGGCGGCGTAGATGCCCCAGTGCATGATGACGCCGACCTTGAGGTCCTGCCAGTGCTCCAGGGCGGCCCTGGTCCGGGGGTCGTCGGGCCAGGTGTAGCCGGGGTCGGGCGCCCCGGTCAGCGCACCCGCCGCGGCGAGTGCGTCCGGTGTGAAGTCCACCTCGGTCATCAGAACTTCGTTCCTCCCTCTTCGATGCCTTCGAAGAAGTATTTCTGCGCCACGGAGAAGATGACCAGCACCGGCAGAAGCGCGAGCACCGCACCGCTACCGTCGGACGCATGATCGTATGGCTCAACGGAACCCATGGCGCGGGCAAGACGACGACCGGGCCACTCGTGCAGGCGCTCCTGCCGGACTCACGCGTGTTCGATGCCGAGAAGGTCGGCGAGACACTCATGGACATCACGCCCGGGCTGCCCTGGACGGGCAACTTCCAGCACTGGCCGCCGTGGCGGCCGCTGGTCGTCGAGACCGCCCGACATGTACTCGACTACACCGGCGGCACCCTGGTGATGCCCATGACCGTCCTGGTCGAGGAGTACTGGCGGGAGATCAGCGAGGGATTCGCCCGGCACGGCATCCCCGTACGGCACTTCGTCCTCCACGCCGACCAGGAGACGCTCCGGGGCCGCATCGAGGGCGACACCGTGCTGGGCCCCTCGCCCTTCCGCATCCAGTATCTGGAGCCCTACGCCGAGGCGGCCCGCACCTGGCTGCACCGAGAGGCCGAGGTCGTCGACACCACGCGGCTCACGCCCGAGCTGGCCGCGCGGCGGATCGCGGAGTCCGTCCTGGGCTGATACTGGAGTATGTGCGTGTCCATCCGGATATCGGGGCAACCGGCCCCAGGACCCGAGGACCCGCGCCCTCGCACGAGAAGGGAACGAAGCCGTGCATGGCGAGTACAAGGTGCCCGGCGGCAAGCTTGTCGTCACAGATCTGGACGTCGAGGGAGGCGTGCTGCGCGATGTGCGCGTCGCCGGTGACTTCTTCCTGGAGCCCGACGAGGCGATCCTCGCGATCAACGGCGCCCTGGAGGGCGCCCCCGCCTCGACGGACACGGCGGGCCTGGCTGCCAGGATCACGGCGGCGCTGCCGGAGTCGACGGTCATGCTCGGGCTGACCGCGGAGGGGGTCGCCGTCGCGGTGCGGCGGGCCCTGGGCCGTGCGACCGAGTGGAGCGACTACGACTGGCAGCTGGTGCACACGGGACCGCAGGCCCCCGCCCTGCACATGGCGCTGGACGAGGTCCTCACCGCCGAGGTGGCCGCCGGGCGGCGGGCGCCCACCCTGCGGGTCTGGGAGTGGGCGTCGCCCGCCGTCGTCATCGGCAGCTTCCAGTCCCTGCGCAACGAGGTGGACCCGCAGGGGGCGGCGAAGCACGGGATGACGGTGGTGCGCCGTGTCTCCGGCGGCGGCGCCATGTTCGTGGAGCCGATGAGCACGATCACCTACTCCCTCTCCGTGCCGGATTCCCTGGTGTCGGGTCTCTCCTTCGCCGACAGCTACGCGTACCTCGACGACTGGGTCCTGGGCGCACTCGGCGACATGGGCATCAAGGCCTGGTACCAGCCGCTCAACGACATCGCCACCGACGCCGGCAAGATCGCGGGCGCGGCGCAGAAGCGGATGGTCGGCCCCGACGGCGGACCTGGGGCCGTCCTGCACCACGTGACCATGTCGTACGACATCGACGCCGACAAGATGCTGGAAGTGCTGCGCATCGGCAAGGAGAAGATGTCCGACAAGGGCACCAGGAGCGCCAAGAAGCGCGTCGACCCGCTGCGCCGGCAGACCGGCCTCGCCCGGGAGCAGGTGATCGAGAACATGATCGCCTCCTTCCGTGACCGCCATGGGCTGACCACGGGTGAGGTGACGGCTCAGGAACTGGCGCGGGCGGAGGAGCTGGTGCAGACGAAGTTCGCCACCGAGGAGTGGACCGCGCGGGTGCCGTAGGAAGTTCCCGCGGCCCCACGCACGAGCGCCCCGGCGGGCGGGAAGCCTGCCGGGGCGCTCATGCGTGCGGTGCGCGCCGGGTGCGGTGCGCGGGCCGGGTCAGCCGAGGGTCGCGATGGCCTTGTTGAAGGTGGCCGAGGGACGCATGACGGCCTCCGCCTTCGCGGGGTCGGGCTGGTAGTAGCCGCCGATGTCGGCCGGCTTGCCCTGGACGGCGGCGAGCTCGCCGACGATGGTCTGCTCCTGCTCGGACAGCGTCCGGGCGAGCGGTCCGAACGCCTCGGCGAGCGCGGCGTCCTCGGTCTGCTGCGCCAGCTCCTGGGCCCAGTAGAGCGCCAGGTAGAAGTGGCTGCCGCGGTTGTCGATGCCGCCGACCTTGCGGCTCGGGGACTTGTCCTCGTTGAGGAAGGTGCCCGTGGCCCGGTCCAGGGTGTCGGCGAGCACCTTGGCGCGCGCGTTGTCCGTGGTGGTGGCCAGGTGCTCGAAGCTGACGGCGAGGGCGAGGAACTCACCCAGGCTGTCCCAGCGCAGGTAGTCCTCCTTGACCAGCTGCTGGACGTGCTTGGGCGCGGAACCGCCTGCGCCGGTCTCGAACAGTCCGCCGCCGTTCATGAGCGGGACGACGGAGAGCATCTTCGCGCTGGTGCCCAGTTCGAGGATGGGGAACAGGTCGGTGAGGTAGTCACGCAGCACGTTGCCGGTGACCGAGATGGTGTCCTCGCCGCGGCGGATGCGCTCCAGCGAGAAGGCCGTGGCCTCCTCCGGCGTACGGATGGAGATGTCCAGGCCGTCGGTGTCGTGCTCGGCCAGGTAGGTGTTGACCTTGGCGATGAGGTTGGCGTCGTGCGCGCGGCCCTCGTCCAGCCAGAACACGGCCGGGTTGCCGGTCGCGCGGGCGCGGGTGACGGCGAGCTTGACCCAGTCCTGGATCGGCAGGTCCTTGGTCTGGCACATCCGGAAGATGTCACCGGCGCCGACGGTCTGCTCCAGGACGACGGCGCCCTTGGTGTCGACGACCCGCACCGTGCCGGTGGCGGGGATCTCGAAGGTCTTGTCGTGGCTGCCGTACTCCTCGGCCTTCTGCGCCATCAGACCGACGTTGGGTACGGAGCCCATGGTGGACGGGTCGAAGGCGCCGTTGGCGCGGCAGTCGTCGATGACGACCTGGTAGACACCGGCGTAGCTGCTGTCGGGCAGGACCGCGATGGTGTCGGCCTCGCCGCCGTCCGGGCCCCACATGTGGCCCGACGTACGGATCATGGCGGGCATGGACGCGTCGACGATGACGTCGCTCGGCACGTGCAGGTTGGTGATGCCCTTGTCGGAGTCGACCATCGCCAGGGCGGGGCCGTCGGCGAGCTCGGCCTCGAAGGACGCCTTGATCTCGGCGCCCGTCTCCGGCAGTGCGTCGAGGCCCTTGAGGATGCCGCCGAGGCCGTCGTTCGGGGTCAGGCCGGCCGCCGCGAGCGCGTCGCCGTACTTGGCGAAGGTGTTCGGGAAGAAGGCGCGGACCGCGTGGCCGAAGATGATCGGGTCGGAGACCTTCATCATCGTGGCCTTCAGGTGCACGGAGAACAGGACGTCCTCGGCCTTGGCGCGCGCGACCTGGGCGGTGAAGAACTCACGCAGCGCGGCGACGCGCATGACGGCCGCGTCGACGACCTCACCCGCGAGGACCGGGACGGACTCGCGGAGCACGGTGGTGCTGCCGTCGTCGCCCGCGAGCTCGATGCGCAGGGAGCCGGCCTCTTCGATGACGACGGACTTCTCCGTCGAGCGGAAGTCGTCGACGCCCATGGTGGCGACGTTCGTCTTGGAGTCGGCGCTCCAGGCACCCATGCGGTGCGGGTGCGCCTTGGCGTAGTTCTTGACCGACGCGGGGGCGCGGCGGTCGGAGTTGCCCTCACGCAGGACGGGGTTGACCGCGCTGCCCTTGACCTTGTCGTACCGCGCGCGAACGTCCTTGTCCTCGTCGGTCCGCGGGTCGTCCGGGTAGTCGGGAAGCGCGTAGCCCTGTCCCTGGAGCTCTGCGATCGCGGCCTTCAGCTGCGGGATCGAGGCCGAGATGTTGGGCAGCTTGATGATGTTCGCGCCGGGAGTCGTGGCCAGCTCGCCGAGCTCGGCGAGCGCGTCATCGATACGCTGATCGGCCTTGAGACGCTCCGGGAAGCCGGCGATGATCCGCCCCGCCAGGGAGATGTCGCGGCGCTCCACCGTGACACCCGCGGTCGAGGCGTACGCCTCGATGACGGGCAGGAACGAGTACGTCGCCAGGGCAGGGGCCTCGTCGGTGTGCGTATAGATGATGGTCGAGTCAGTCACCGGGTGCTCCGCTCCACGTCTGCAACATTGCTTGACATCAAGATATCTCGTGACCGGCCCCCTCTCCACAGTGGCCCGCGCCCGGTCCGCCGCAACCGGTCACCGATGCCGTGCGGGGCCCGGCGTGCCGGTGGCCGGGGGGCGGTGCTCGTGCCAGCGGCGGTCGGCCTCCAGCTGTGCGGCGAGCGCGATGAGGCGGGTCTCGCTGCGGGAGGGGCCGAGGAGCTGGGCGCCCAGTGGCAGGCCCTCGGGGGTGAAGCCGGCCGGGACGTTGATGCCGGGCCAGCCCAGGACGTTCCAGGGCCAGGCGTAGGGGCAGGCCGAGGTCATCGCGAGCTCGGTGCGCCAGGCGCTGAGGCCGTCGAAGGCCCCCACCCGCGGTGGCGGGGCGGCCGTGGTCGGGGTGAGCAGCACGTCGTATCCGCCGCGCGCGGTGTCGAAGAAGGAGCCGATCCTGGCGTGCTGGCGCACCTCGCGCAGGCGGGCCGCCCGCACGACCCGGCCGCCGAGGCGGGTCCCGGTGCGCAGGGCGCTGCGGGTGCGCGGGTCCAGGAGCCAGGGCTCGGGGTGCAGCGCGGCGAGCTCGGCGATGCCGGCGGTGGCCCGGGGGACGAAGGAGAGGCCGATCAGCCCGTAGCGGGGGCGGGCCTCCTCGACGTGGTGGCCGAGCCCGGCGAGTGCTTCGGCGAGCGCGGTGACGGCGCGCCTGACGTCCGGGTGGGGCGCGTTGCGCGTGAGGGTGGTCGGGGGCCGCAGGGCGAGGCCGATACGCAGCCTGCCCGGATCGCGGCGGGCCGCGCCGGAGGCGTCGACGGCGGGCGGACGGTGCGGGTCACCGGGGTGCGGTCCCGCGGCGGCGTCCAGGAGGAGGGCGGCGTCCGCGACCGTACGGGCCAGGGGGCCGTTGACCGTGAGCCCCTGGAAGGCGTCGCTGTGCGGGTGGACGGAGATCCGGCCGCGCTGCGGCTTGATGCCGACGAGGTGGGTCCAGGCTGCGGGGATACGGACGGAGCCCGCACCGTCGGACCCCAGTGCGGCGGGGACGAGCCCTGCCGCGACCGCCGCGGCTGAGCCCCCGGATGAACCGCCGGGGGTGTGCGCGGTGTTCCAGGGGTTGCGGGTGGCGCCGAAGGCGCGCCCTTCCGTGAAGGCCCACTGTCCCAGCTCGCAGGAGTTGGTCTTGCCGACGACGACGGCCCCGGCGGCCCTGAGCCTGCGGACGGCCTCGCTGTCGGCGGTGGCGGGCGGCAGCGTGCCGTCGCAGCCGAAGTAGGTGGGCAGGCCGGCCACGTCGGTGTCGTCCTTGACCGCCACCGGCACCCCGAGCAGCGGGAGCCGCTCCCCCGCTGCGAGCCGCCGGTCGGCGTCGGCGGCCTCGGCGAGCGCGGCCTCATGACGCAGTTGACGGAAGGCGTTGAGGCGGTGGTGGCTCGCCTCGATGCGCGCGAACGCCTCGGTGACCAGCGCGGCGGAGGTCGTCCGGCCATCGGCGAGCTCCCTGGCGCAGTCCGCGAGCCCTGGCTGTACGGGCGGCTCCACCGGCCTGAGGGGCCCGGTCCGCTCCGTGGGGTCTGCTGAGTCCGTGGGGTCTGCTGAGGACATCACCACCGCCTCCTCGCGTCCGCCGGGACCACCGGGTCCCAGGGGGCGCCCCGGATCCGCCCGCACGGGTCTACTGGAGAGTAACGAGGCGCGGCGGCGCGCTCAAGCACGCCGCACGCGGATCGGGGCGCCACAGCGGTGTGCTGCTGTTACGGCCGCACCTGGATCTCGCCGATGCCCGTGCCGAGCCCGGCACAGTGGGCGGTCGACTGCCCGGACTCGCCGGGCCGCAGCGTGACGTGCTCACCGTCCACGTCGGGGGACCAGCCGCAGACGAGGTGGACCCAGAAGGTCTGCGTGGCCGAGCCGTTGTTCGCGCACAGCGCGTACCCGGTGTAGTCGTCGATCGCGTGCTTGCCCGTGTCGCACGACAGTCCCGGCGGGATGGCCGCGGGTGCGGCGGCGGGTGTGGCGGCCATCGCGGCGGTGGCCGGCACGGCGAGTGCGACGGTCAGACCGGCGACGGCCGCACCCCGCGCCAGCGTGCGGACGGCGTTCCCCTTGAACAGCTTGTTCATTTCTCCCCTTTTCTACGGCGAGTCCGTTGATCCCGGTCGACTTCCGGTGATCTCCGGGGGCACCCCTCCCCCACGTTCCGTAGCCGAAAACAGCGCCGAACCTCACCCTCCGTACACCCCGTCCGCCGGGCAGGCAACCGTGCGCGGGCGTACGCTCACCGGGAGGGTGAATCCCGCTCGAGAGGGCCCTGCGCAGGGCCGTTTTCCGAGGAGGCGCCGTGGCAGGACAGCGCATCGCCGCACGTGCCGCCGCCTGCGCGGCAGTGGCAGTGACCGCGCTCGCCGTGACCGGCGGTACGGCGGCCCAGGCGGACGACGACATCGAATCGCTCCCCGCCGAACAGATCGCCGACCGCTCCCGGGACGCCTTGCTGGACGTCCGGTCGCTGCACCTGCGGGCGCAGGGCGACCTCGGGAAGAACCGCCCGCCCATGACGATCGACCTCAGCCTGGACCGGAGCGGCAACTGCGCCGGTGACGTGGACCTGGGCAGGAACAAGGGCAAGGCGGAGATCATCAAACGGAGCGACTCGGTCTGGCTCAAACCCGATGCGGACTTCTGGGAGAACCAGGTCCCCGTCGGAGGCTCCGCCTTCGAGGCGATCCTGGCCGGGCGGTACATGAAGGCCTCCGCCTCGGACTCCCGGCTGCGTCCGATCGTGCAGGGGTGCGATCTGGACACCTTCCGCGACCTGGTCTCCGACAACGCCGGCACATCCGCGGGGACGTTCACCAAGGGGAAGGTGACCAGGGTCGACGGCACCCGTACCGTTCCGGTCACCCGGACCCTGCACGGGCAGGAGCTGACGGCGTACGTGGACACCGAAGGCGTGCACCACCCGGTGCGGATCACCGTGCGGGGCGACGGGGCGGACGCGGCCGTGGACTTCTCCCGTTTCGACGAGCCGGTACCCACGGCCACGCCGCCCGCGGACGAGACCGTGGACATCAGCGCGGTGCTCGGTAGGGCCCCCGCACAGTCCTGACGAGGAGGGTGTGGACGACGAGCGAGGAGACCAGGCCGACGGCCCAGCCGTAGTCGGCCAGCGGTCGGAGCACCGGGATCAGACCGTCGGCGGGGAAGGGGCCCTTGCCGGGTGCCGAGTGGGAGCCGCCCACCGCGAGGACTCCGCCGATCACGAAGGCGACGACGGCACGCCAGTTCCAGCCGCGTGTGTACCAGTAGCGGCCTCCGGGGCGGTAGAGGTCCGGCAGTTCGAGCACGGTGCGGTTGATGATCCAGTAGTCGGCGATGAGGATGCCGGCCACGGTGCCGAGCAGACCGCCCACCAGGCCGAGCCAGGTGAAGATGTACAGCTCGGGAGTCTCGGTGAGCTTCCACGGCATGATCAGGACGCCGACGACCCCGGTGACCAGCGCGCCCGTACGGAAGTTGATGAGCTTGGGTGCGAGGTTGGCCAGGTCGTAGGCGGGAGAGACGACGTTGGCCGCGATGTTCACGGAGACGGTCGCGATCAGCACGGTGATCAGTCCGAAGAGGAGCCCGAAGACGTTGTCCGTCTTCGCCACGAGCTCCACCGGATCCCAGATCGCCTCCCCGTACACGGCCTGGGAACCGGACGTGACGAAGACGGAGAGCAGCGCGAAGAACGTCATCGTGGTCGGAAGTCCGAGCGACTGGCCCCAGATCTGGGCGCGTTGGCCGGCGCCGAAGCGGGTGAAGTCGGGGATGTTCAGGGAGAGCGTGGACCAGAAGGCGATCATGCCCATCAGCGACGGGAAGAAGACCGGCCAGAAGTCCGCGCCCCAGCCCAGTGCGGACGGCTGGTCGAGGAGCGGGCCGAACCCGCCCGCCTTGACCGCGACCCACACCAGCAGGACCACCGCACCGACGATGACGAAGGGCGCAGCCCAGTTCTCGAAGCGGCGAAGGGTGTCCATGCCCCGGTAGATGATGGCGAGTTCAAGGGCCCAGAAGAGGACGAAACAGAGCCAGAGCGTCCAGGGCTGCCCGCCGATCTCGCCGGCGCGCGCCCAGCCGCCGAAGATCTTGCCGAGCAGTGTGAAGATCCCGACGCCGCCGATCCAGGTCTGGATGCCGAACCAGGCGCAGGCGACCGCGGCCCTGATCAGCGCCGGCAGGTTGGCGCCGCGCAGCCCGAAGGAGGCACGGGCCAGGACCGGGAAGGGGATGCCGTACTTGGGTCCCGCGTGCCCGGTGAGCAGCATCGGGGCCAGCACGATCAGGTTGGCCAGCGCGATCGTGAAGACGGCCTGCTTCCAGTCCATGCCGAGCGCGACGAGGCCTGAGGCCAGCAGCCAGGACGGGATGTTGTGGGCCATCCCGATCCACAGGGCGGCGAAGTTGTACGTCGTCCACCGGCGTCGCTCAAGGGGCACGGGCAGCAGGTCGTCGTTGACGAAGCGGGGGTCATCGGGGACGGCGCCCGGGGCGAGTTCGATCCGGCCCGTGGGGTCGGACATCCGCTCGCCGGGCGGGGGTGGTGGGACGGTCGCGGTCATGGTGGCGTGACCCTTCGCTCGGGAGGTGTGCCGTGCGGGGTGCGGGTGTGCCGTGCGGGTGCGGGTGCGGATGTGCCGTGCGGGGTGCGGGTGGGGGCTGCGTGGCGTGCCGGTGGGTGGTCCGGAGCCGCCGCGTGCGGGATCAGGCGGACAGTGCGGGGATGACCGTGGAGCCGTAGGCGTCGATGGTCGCCTCCCGCGCGTCATGCATGTTGTAGACGGCGAACTGGTCGACACCCAGGTCCCGCAGGGCCTGGAGCTTCTCGATGTGGGCCTCGGCCGGCCCCAGCAGACAGAACCGGTCCACGATCTCGTCGGGGACGAAGGCCGTGTCCGGGTTACCGGTGCGGCCGTGGTGGCTGTAGTCGTATCCCGAGCGGCCCGCGATGTACGCGGTGAGGGCATCGGGAACCAGGCCGGAGTGTTCCCCGTAGCGGGTGACGAGGTCGGCGACGTGGTTGCCGACCATCCCCCCGAACCAGCGGCACTGCTCGCGCGCGTGGTCCAGGTCCTCGCCCACATAGGCGGGCGCGGCGACACAGATGGTGACGGAGTCCGGGTCACGGCCGGCCGCCGCGGCCGCGTCGCGTACCGCCTTGACCATCCATTCGGTGAGGTAGGGATCGGCCAGCTGAAGGATGAAGCCGTCGGCCTTCTCGCCGGCCAGCGCGAGTGCCTTGGGGCCGTACGCGCCCATCCAGACGGGCAGCCTGCCGTCCTTCACCCAGGGGAGCTGGACCGGCTGTCCGTCGACGGTGGCCTCGCGGCCCTCCGCGAGGTCCCGGATCACCTCGATGGCCTCGCCGAGCCGGTCCAGCGTGTTCGGCCTGCGGCCGGCCACCCGCATCGCCGAGTCACCGCGGCCGATGCCGCAGACGGTGCGGTTGCCGTACATGTCGTTGAGCGTGGCGAACGTGGAGGCGGTGACCTCCCAGGTGCGGGTCCCCGGGTTCGTCACCATCGGCCCGACGATCAACCGCTCGGTGTGCTCCAGGATCCGGCTGTAGATGACGAAGGGCTCCTGCCAGAGCACCGCCGAGTCGAAGGTCCAGCCGTAGCGGAAGCCGTTGCGTTCCGCGCGGCGCATGAGTCCGACGACGGCCGATGCGGGCGGGTCGGTCTGGAGGACGAGTCCAAAATCCATGACAGATGCTCCTGTTCGAAGTACTGACACATGGCGCGGGAAGGGGACGATGCCGACCTCTTCCCCGGCTTCGGGAGGGGAGTCCGGACGACGGCGCGTGACGTTCCTGCTGCCGCACCGGGACGGCCGTGCTGCCAGAGAATGAGAGTTATGTCGGCTGAAGGTATCGTTTATGGCGTTCGGTCGCGGTATCGACCTCTTCGGCAGTGGCGAATCTCCTCCCGGTGAGGCCGGTGAATTCCCGCACGTCTCACCGCGTAAGCGATTCAAGCGGAAGGATCGACCATGGGCACGGTCACGACGATCGACGGCACGGACATCTACTACAAGGACTGGGGCCCTCGCGACGCCCAGCCGATCGTGTTCCACCACGGCTGGCCGCTCAGCGCGGACGACTGGGACAGCCAGATGCTCTTCTTCCTCGCCCAGGGCTACCGGGTGATCGCCCACGACCGGCGGGGGCACGGGCGCTCCTCCCAGAGCGCCGACGGGCACGACATGGACACCTACGCCTCCGACGTACGGGCGCTGGCCGAAGCGCTGGACCTGCGCGGCGCGGTCCACATCGGGCACTCCACCGGCGGCGGCGAGGTCGCCCGCTACGTCGCCAGGTCCGAGCCCGGGCGGGTGGCGAAGGCCGTGCTCGTCAGTGCGGTGCCACCGGTCATGCTGAAGTCCGCGTCGAATCCCGGCGGCCTGCCGATGGAGGTCTTCGACGGGTTCCGCGCCTCCCTGGCCGCCAATCGCGCACAGTTCTACATCGAGGTGGCGGCGGGGCCGTTCTTCGGATTCAACCGTCCCGGTGTCGAGGTGTCGCAGGGGCTGATCGACAACTGGTGGAGGCAGGGCATGCGGGGCGCGGCCAACGCCCACTACGAGTGCATCAAGGCCTTCTCGGAGACCGACTTCACCGAGGACCTCAAGAAGATCGAGGTGCCGGTCCTGGTCGCCCACGGCACCGACGACCAGATCGTGCCCTACGAGGACGCGGGGCCCCTGTCGGCGAAGCTGCTGCCGAACGGCAGGCTGAAGACCTACGAGGGCTATCCCCACGGGATGCTCTCGACGCATCCGGACGTCATCAACCCCGACCTCCTGGCGTTCGTGAAGGAGTAGGGAACCCGTCAGCGATGGCCGGTGCGGACTCCCCTTCCGACGCTGGCCCCTGACATCCCGTCGGCAGGCCGGCCGACACGTCCGGCGGCCGCTCACAGGTACTGGGACAAGCCCCGGGGCACGTACGCCCCATGCCCCGCACGCCCGACGTAACCACCCTCCTCGATGACCGGGACTCCGCGCGACAGGACCGTCTCGACCCGCCCGGTGACGCGCTTGCCCTCGTACGCCGAGTAGTCGACGTTCATATGGTGCGTCCCGGCGGAGATGGTCTGCTCGGCCGCCGGGTCGTACACGACGACGTCCGCGTCCGAACCCGGCGCGATCGTCCCCTTCCGCGGATGGAGACCGAACATCCGGGCCGGCGCCGCACAGGCGATCTCGATCCAGCGACGGCGCGAGATGTGTCCGTCCACCACGGCCTGGTGCAGCAGATCCATCCGGTTCTCCACGCCCGGCATGCCGTTGGGGATCTTCGAGAAGTCGCCCCTGCCCAGCTCCTTCTGGCCCGAGAAGCAGAACGGGCAGTGGTCGGTGGAGACCACTTGGAGCTCGTCGTTCCGCAGACCGCGCCAGAGCGCCTCCTGGTGCTCCCTGGGGCGCAGCGGGGTCGAGCAGACGTACTTGGCGCCGTCGAAGCCGGGTTCGGCGAGGTTGTCCGTGGAGAGGAAGAGGTACTGCGGACAGGTCTCGCCGAAGACCGGGAGCCCCTTGTGCCGGGCGGCGGCGATCTCGTCGAGTGCCTCGTCGGCCGAGACATGGACGATGTACAGCGGCGAGCCCGCCACCCGGGCGAGCTGGACCGCGCGGTGGGTGGCCTCGGCCTCCAGGGCCACCTTGCGTACGTCGCCGTGGTGGCGCGGATCGGTGCGGCCCTCCGCGAGCGCCTGCTCGACGAGCACGTCGATGGCGATGCCGTTCTCCGCGTGCATCATGATCAGCCCGCCGTTGCCCGCGGCGCGTTGCATGGCGCGCAGGATCTGTCCGTCGTCGGAGTAGAAGACCCCGGGATACGCCATGAACAGCTTGAACGAGGTGACACCCTCCGCCACCAGCCGGTCCATCTCCTTGAGCGTGGACTCGTTGACGTCCGAGAGGATCATGTGGAAGGCGTAGTCGATCGCGCAGTTGCCGTCGGCCTTCTCGTGCCAGGTGTTCAGCCCCTCCTGCAGCGAGCGGCCCATGGTCTGGATGGCGAAGTCGACGATCGTGGTGGTGCCGCCCCAGGCGGCGGCCCGGGTGCCGGTCTCGAAGGTGTCGCTGGCGAAGGTCCCGCCGAACGGCATCTCCATGTGCGTGTGCGCGTCGACGCCGCCCGGGATGACGTACTTCCCGGTGGCGTCGATCCTGCGGTCGGCGCTCCAGCCCGCCGCGGCGTCGGTGCCGTGGGCGGCGAGGGCGGCGACGCGTCCGCCCTCGATGAGTACATCGGCGTGGATCTCGTCCGACGCGGTGATGACGAGACCCCCGTGGATGACGGTGCGGCTCATGACCCCTCCTCGCGGTGGCGGAACCGGCCTACGGGCGTGGGCGCGGTGCGTGATGACGTACGGGGAGCGGCCCGCCCCGCGGCGAGGCGGGCCGCGGGGCTGCGGCGCTCAGGTCGCCGCGTGCAGTGCCTCGCCCAGGATCTCCGCGCCCTGCTCGGCCTCGGCGACGGTCAGCGACAGGGGTGGCGCGATCCGCAGGACGCTGGTGTCGTGGCCGCCGCCCTTCCCGATGAGCAGGCCGCCCTCGCGGGCCGCTTCGAGTACGGCCGCCGCGGCCTTCGGGTCGGCCTCGCCGGTGCCGGGTCGCACCAGCTCGATGCCGATCATGAGTCCTCGGCCGCGCACCTCCCGTACGGCCGGGGAGCCAGCGGCGACCGCCCGGAGCCGCTCGATGAGCAGCCCGCCGACCCGCCGGGCGTTGCCCTGGAGGTCGTGTTCGAGCAGATACGTGAGGTTGGCGAGCCCGGCGGCCATGGTGACCGGGGATCCGCCGAACGTCGAGATGGAGTTCGCGTCCAGGCTGTTCATGACGTCGGCCCTGGCGACGACACCGCCGATGGCCATGCCGTTGCCGATGCCCTTGGCGAAGGTGAGGATGTCGGGCGGCCCGTTCGACGCGTGCGCCTGCCAGCCCCAGAAGTGGTCGCCTGTGCGCCCCCAGCCGGTCTGCACCTCGTCGGAGATCCACAGGACGCCGTGCCGGTCGAGGACCTCACGGAAGGCCGCGTACAGACCGTCGGGCGGCGCGGTGAACCCGCCGACGCCCTGCACGGGTTCGGCGATCAGTGCCGCGGGCCCCCGGGTGTGGCCGAGCAGGTCCTCCAGATCGGCCACACAGGCCTCGATGAACCGTTCGTCGCTCAGCTCCGCGTACGGTCCCCTGCCGCGGACCCCGCCGTGGACGTACAGCGTCTGGAGCGGCGAGAGGCTGGTGGGCGACCAGGACCTGTTGCCCGTGATCGACACGGTCGAGAACGATCTGCCGTGGTAGCTGTTGCGCATCGCCAGGATCTGGTTCGACCCGCGGTGGGCGGTGGCGAGCAGCAGGGCCGCGTCGTTGGCCTCGGTGCCGGATGTGGTGAAGAAGACCCGGGCGTCGGGGATGCCGGACAGCGCTGCGACGCGTTCGGCGAGTTCGACCATCGGGCGGTTGAGGTAGAGGGTCGAGGAGTGGATGATCCGGCCGGCCTGCTCGGAGACGGCCTTGGTCACCTCGGGCAGGGCGTGCGCGGTCATCGTGGTGAGGATGCCGCCGAAGAAGTCGAGGTAGCGGTTGCCGTCCGCGTCCCAGACATGGCGGCCGTCACCGTGGGTGAGTTCCAGGGGGTTCCGGTAGTAGAGCGTCAGCCAGTCGGGGCTGACGGCGAGGTGGCGTTCATGGAGTCCGCTCACGGTTCCACCAGCCCCTCGTACGCCTCCGGCCTGCGGTCCCGGTAGAACGCCCACTGCTGGCGGACCTGGTCGATCAGCCCGAAGTCCAGGTCGCGTACGACGAGTTCCTCCTCCTTGTCGCTCGCCACGTCGCCGACGAACTGGCCGCGCGGGTCGACGAAGTAGCTCGTGCCGTAGAAGTCGTTGTCGCCGTACTCCTCCTGGCCGACCCGGTTGATCGCGGCGATGAAGTACTCGTTGGCGACGGCGGACGCGGGCTGTTCCAGCTGCCACAGATAGCCGGAGAGGCCGCGTGACGTGGCGGACGGGTTGTAGACCAACTGGGCGCCGTTGAGTCCGAGTTGCCGCCATCCCTCGGGGAAGTGCCGGTCGTAGCAGATGTAGACGCCGACCTTGCCCACGGCGGTGTCGAAGACCGGCCAGCCGGCGTTGCCCGGCCTGAAGTAGTACTTCTCCCAGAATCCCTTGACCTGCGGGATGTGGTGCTTGCGGTACTTGCCGAGGTACGAGCCGTCGGCGTCGATCACCGCCGCGGTGTTGTAGTAGAAGCCGGACTGTTCGACCTCGAAGACCGGCACGACGATCACCATGCCCGTCTCCCGGGCGAGGTCCCGCATCCGGCGGACCGTCGGCCCGTCAGGGACGGGCTCGGCCCAGCGGTAGTGCTCGGGCTCCTGGACCTGGCAGAAGTAGGGGGCGTTGAACACCTCCTGGAAACCGATGATCTTCGCGCCCTGCCGGGCAGCCTCCCGCGCGTGTTCCTCATGCTTGGCGATCATGGATTCGGTGTCGCCGGTCCAGGTCGCCTGGACGAGTGCGGCGCGTACGACATGGGACATGAGCTGCTCCTTCGACGCGGCGTCAGAGAGCCTCTTCGTTCTCTACGCCCGTAGACACGGTGCATAGGAGGAGAACGTAAGCCCCGTCACACAGCGGGGCAAGACCATCGCCGTGAACCGGCGGAGTCGATCATGTTTCATACCCGAGCGGTCCACACCGTCCCGAAGGGCCGCTCGTCCAGCGCCCGAAGGGCCCCGTAGGCGGACTGGACGAACGGTGCGAGCGGCGTGGGAGCCGTGTTCGTGAGGGCCACGAGACCGGTGCCGGAGCCGGGCAGGAAGCCCGCGAAGGCGGTGAAGCCCCGGGTGCCCCCCGAGTGGTGGAGCAGCGCGCCGCCGGGGCGCGGACGGAGGTTCCAGATGAGGCACAGCCGGGAGCCGGTGCGGGGCACGCTCAGCCGGGGCCGTTGCACCTCGGTCAGCGCGGTGCGCAGCACGGCGTCAGGGGCGGTGTCCGGGTCGAGGAGCGCGGCCAGGACGCGCAGCAGGTCCCGGGCGCTCGATCGTACGGCTCCTGCCGCGGTCAGCCCGGGCATCAGCAGGGCGGGACGCGGACGGCCGTGCCAATGCCCGGTGGCCTGGGGGCGGTTGGGATCGCAGTCGGTGTCGGTGAGACCGAGCGGGCCGGTCACGCGCTCGGCCAGCAGGGCGGGGTAGTCACTCCCGGTGCCGCCCGCGGCCCTGGCGAGTACGTGGCCCAGCAGGCCCCCGCCGAAGTTGGAGTACAGGACCCGGCTGCCCGGCCGGTTCCGCAGCCGGGTCCTGCGCAGCGAGGCGAGCAGGTCGTCCTCGCGGAAGCCGGCGTACGGGTTGCTGAGCCAGCCGCTGCGTACGGCTCGGCCCAGCAGCCCCGGGGGCAGCCGGGGCAGGCCCGAGGTGTGGGTGGCCAGGTGGAGGAGGGTGAGCGGGGGCCCGGGGAGCCGGAAGGGCAGATAGCGGTCGGCGCGGTCGCCGTAGCCGACCTCGCCCCTGGCGGCGAGCTCGGCGAGCAGCAGGGCGGTGAAGGTCTTCGTCAGCGAGCCCGTCTCGAACCGGGTGCTCTCCCCCACCGGGCCGCGGCAGAGCACCGCGCGCTCGGTGCCCCGCACCGCCGCGACCGCCGCCGCCGGCCCGTCGGCGGATGCCAGGAGGGGCTGGAGGCGGTCGGTCAGCGGCGTCCCGGTCACACGCTCACCGCTGCTCCGCGGACCGGGCGAGAGCGATGGATCCGGCGACGGCCGCGACGACGACCGTGTGCTGGTGGTCCGTGAAGCGCCGCTGCGGGTCGTCGTCCACCGGGTCGCTGTCCCGGGGCACGAGTCCGTCCTCGTGCTGGAGCGCGGCGACGGCCTCCCAGTCCTCCGCCCGGCAGTAGGGCTCTTCGATCGAGGCGCCCACCACGAGCAGTTCGGTGACGAGGTCCCACTGCCCCACCTCGCGCCAGATGTCGATCCAGACGGGGAGCCAGGTGTGGACGTAGTCGGAGAGTTCGGGCGGCAGTCCGCCCGGGTTGCCGCCCCAGTCGGTGAGGTGGAAGACCGTGTGGGTCATCGCGTAGGCCGTGATCCAGTTGATGGCCCACGGTTCGGGACGCGCACCGAGCCAGGTGGCTGCGGCCAGCGCCTTCAGGTCCTCGGCGTGGTCCAGGCCCACGACCCGGGCGGCGTTGGCGACGGCGAGCCGCCGGTTCGGCAGGACCTCGACACTGCTCACCGACCGCACCCGGGAGCGGTGGACGAGCAGCCGGTCCAGCGCCTCGTGACGGTAGCCGCAGCGCACGAAGGGGGCGTACATCTCCAGCGGGTCCGTCATCAGGGTGTGGCGGAGCTGGCGTTCATAGATCATGTCGCCACGCCTGAACTGTTCCCAGGTGAAGTCCATCAGGCTCTGGGCCGCGGCCAGCCGCCCGGGTCCCGCGACACCGTCGCGCAGGATCAGGGAGGCCGCGAGGGTGGTCTCCCCCAGCGGCTTGTAGACGCTGTCGGGGTCGGCCATGGTCTCGGTCGTGCCCGGCGGCAGGCCGCCGAGGTCCCGGTTGGCGTGCAGCCATGACAGCGCCCGGTCCGCCATGCCGCGAGCGGCCCGGGTGACCGGCTCGGAGATCGTCGTCGTCATCGGTGTGCCGCCTTCCTGGGGGCCGTACCGGGCCGCTGTTCGAGGAAGTGCCGGGCGATGGCCAGGTCAAGGGCCACGCGCGGGCCGCCCCCGCCCACCAGCCATACGTGCTCGGCCGCGACCTCCGGGTCCAGGGGCGGCTCCACGCCCTCGTACCGCAGCCAGGCCAGCCAGCGGACGAGCCGCACCGCGGTGGGGAAGTCACGGCGCAGGATCGAGCGGCTCATGCCGCGGCCCAGCGAGAGTGCCTCACGCCGGGCCGCCTCGTGGACCGGGCTGTCGAGGCCGAGCGTGGCGAGCGGGGAGAGCTGGGCCATCCGGACGGACCAGCCGCTCCAGTCGCCCGCGGGTCCCGGCATGGTGTCGTCCGCCGGAGCCGGCGCGAGTGCGCGCAGTGTGTCGTCACCGGAGAGCCGGGCGAGCAGGACCGCGGTGGCGTGGTCGCGGCGGGCGACCGTCGCGTCGTCCGGGGCGCCGGACGCGGGGAAGGCGTCGAAGGCCTTGGCCACGACGGCCGCGTCCTGTGCCGGAAGGGAGTGGCCCGCCAGAAGGTGGGGGCTGAAGACGTCGGCTCCCAGTACCCGTACGGCTGCCAGCGCCGCGAGGGTGTCGGGGGCGTCGTCGGCGTACCGCGCCAGCTGCACAGCGTCCCCGGTGCCGTCGAGGGCACCGAGGACACTGCCTGCCAGGGCGTCGGCCGCCTCGGCGAATGCGGAGTGGGAACTCACTTGCCCCGGGGCTCCTTCGGCTCCTTGGGAGACAGGAGGAGGAGCGCGAGCAGGAAGCCCGCGGCCTCGGGGGTGTAGAGCGGGGCGTCGCTGACGGCTGCCTCGGGCTCCGCCATCAGGGCGCTCAGCGTGGTGGTCTGGGCCGGTGTCGCGGTGAGGGTGATCTGCTGGGTAAGCATGATGCCTCCACATCATCGGGGTGACATGGACCACTTGTGTGGCTATGCCTCGAACGACGATAAAGGGTGAAATGGGATTTATCTCTCCAAGTCCGCCCGGACTGGCATGTGCATGGGCCACGAGGTCGGCAACCACCGGAAGAACCTCGTACGGGCGGTGGAGGCGAGCCTGGAGCGACTGCGTACCGACCGCCTGGACGTCCTGTGGGTGCACGCACGGGACCACTTCACCCCGGTCGATGAGGTCATGCGCGCCCTCGACGACCTCGTGCGCTCCGGCAAGGTGCTCTATGTCGGGGTACCCGACTGGCCCGCCTGGGAGATCGCCCAGGCCAACACACTCGCCGAGTTGCGCGGCTGGACCGCCTTCACCGGTTCGCAGCTGCGCTACAGCCTGCTGGATCGGACGCCGGAGCGTGAACTGCTGCCCCAGGCCTACGGTTTCGACCAGGCGGTCTTCGCCTGGAGCCCGCTCGCCCGGGGCGTGCTCACGGGCAAACACTTCGATGCCCATGCCGATACCCGTGCCGATGCCGCGGGCGGACCGGGCGGGGCGGCCGACGAGACACAGCGCCGCGAGCACGAGACGGTCGGCGCGGTGGTGGAGATCGCGGCCCTGGGCGGCTGGACGCCGGCGCAGGTGGCGCTGGCCTGGCTGCGCGGGCGGCCGGGCAACATCGTCCCGATCATCGGCGCATCGACACAGGGCCAGCTGACGGACAACCTCGGCTGTCTGGAGGTGGAGCTCGACGCCGGGGCGGTCGAGCGGCTCGACCGGGTGAGCGCGGTGCCGCTCGGCTTCCCGCACGACTTCCTGCGGGAGCCTGCGGTCACGGAGACGGTGTACGGGGCGCGCTGGGCCGACATCAGGGACCGCCGGACCGGCCACCGCCGTACGACGCACGGGATGCCGGGGTAGGGGCCCTCCCGCCCTACGGTGCCGCGATGCCCGCCACCCGTAGCGCGTGGACCACGTCCCACTCCCGGGCCTCCGACACCTCGCGTGCCGCCGCGAGCAGGCGGGGGACGAGATGGCGGGGCCCGCCCTCGGCGACGCGGGCCGCGTCCTCGGGCGTCCGTGCGCGGACGTACGCGCCCAGCAGCGCCCGCGCCTCCGGCTCCAGACCCGCCAGATCGAGGGCGACGACAGCATCCGCGATCTCGCCGGCCGGCCGGGCCACCCCCTGCCGGAGCAGTTGCCCGCAGTCGTCGGCGCGGCCCGCGGCGGCCAGCGCGCCCGCCGAGGCGGCGAGTTCGGCCGGCGGCAGGGAGGACACCTCCCACAGCAGGGTCGCCCAGTCGGCGTCGAGGCCGGCCCCGTGCAGGGCGACGGCGAGCACCGGCAGATGCCCGGGGGGCCACGCCGCGGCCTCGCAGAGCACGCCGTGCGCCTCACCGCTGCGGCCCTCGGCGCGCAGCCGTACGAGCAGCGCGACGGCGTCATCGGCGGCCCGGCGCGTGGCGGGGTCGGGTTCCGTCGCCCGCCGCGCGGCCGGGCCTGCGCCGTCCTGGGCCCGGAAGCCGCTGAAGCGGGCCCCGTGCGGCACGGCATCGGACCGCGCCGCGACCGGCAGTCCGGGCCCATCCGAGGGGTCGGGACCGACCTCGGCGTCCTCCTCGATCTCCAGGCCGGCGAAGCGCGCCCCGCTCGGCTTCCTGCGCTTCCTCACGGGAGTGGCAGCGGGAGCGGGAGGGGGTACGGGACCGGGAGCAGGTGCGGATACGGGCTCAGGGCCGGAGCCGGGGCCGGGAGCCGTCCGCGTACTCCTGGCAGCGCCGGGCGCGCTCGCGTCACCCCGGCCCCGGAACCAGCTGTCCGGCACCGTCCTCTCCACCGCCGCGAGCCGCCCGCGCAGCTCGGCGCAGCGCGCCGTGGCACGGGCGTGGTCGTCCCGCGCCCAGGCCAGGACCTCGGTGTCCCCGTCCGGCGCGGGCGCCCCGTCCGCACCGGCCGCCCGCATCCGCCGGGCCGCGTACGACTGCTCCTGGAGCATCACGCCCAGCCGGTCGACGAGGGCCTGCTGTCCGCCGGGGCGTCTGTCGTACGCGGCGGACGCGGCGGCACACAGCTGCGCGGCGGTCACGGACTCCTGTGCGGCGAACTCCGTGCCGTGCACCGCGGCGAGGTCCTGGAGCAGCGACTCGACCACGTCCCAGGGCGGGACCTCCGCGCCGTCGAAACAGGCGCGCATACCGTCGGGATCGCGTGCGCAGAAGACTCCGTACCAGCCCTGCCCGGGATCGAGCCGTGCGCACAGGCCTCGCAGGTACTGCGCGAACGCCCTTATTTCCCACGGATCCTGATGCACCGTCACCATCGCCTCACCGGTCGCCCGGGACTGGGACATTCCAGTCCGCCGGGCATTCGACCGCAGGCGTGTTACGGAAGGACTACGCGCGCTTTTCCGGCACGGTCACGGTGCGTCCAGATCCGTGGCAGCCGGACCCGTGGCGGCCGGACCCGTCAGAACGTGACGGCGATCCCCGTGTGGCGGCCCTTGCCGCGCCACAGGATCTGGGCGGGCCAGTCCAGGAACCTGAACTTCCAGGTGTACTTGCGGGCCAGCACCTTCCGCACCAGCACCAGCCCGTCACCCTCGATCAACCGCGCCGTCCCCTCGGCACTCGGCGCACCCTCGGCGACGCGGCCACGAACATCACAGACGGTGACGCGTACCCGGCTGTCGTTGCGCAGCCGCTTGATCTTCCAGGAGTCGGTCCGGGTCCAGACGTAGAGCACATCGCCCTCGGCCCCGGCCCAGACGGGCGTGGCGACGGGGGTGCCGTCCTTCCGGTACGTGGTGAGGCTGATGTACTCGCTGCGGGCGAAGTCCTGGAGAGTCACGGGCGCGAGCCTACGCGGCCCTACGCGGTGAGCGGCAGCACACCCGCCTCCGGCAGCGGATCCGCGGCGGGGGCGGGTTCCGGCACGCAGAGCGTGAGCAGCTCGTCCATCGACAGCCCGAGGGCCCCCGCGAGCGCCGCGACCGTGAAGAAGGCGGGGGTGGGGGCCCGGCCCGTCTCGATCTTACGGAGCGTCTCGGCCGAGATTCCCGCGCTCGCGGCGACCGCGACCATGCTGCGGGCGCCACGCGCCTCGCGCAGCACCTCGCCGAGCCGCTCGCCGCGCCGGCGCTCTTCCGGGGTCAGGGGGTTCCGTACCATGCCGTCATTCTAATACCGATCGGGTCGGTGCCGGAATGACGGTCCTGAGCCTCTCAGGCGCCGCCCCGGACGAACTTCCGCGCCGCCGCCGCACCCACCTCGGCCGCTGCGGCGGAGCTCTCGATCGGTGACACCACGGAGTTCCTGAAGAGGATGTACGTGACACCGGACGCCACGCCGCCGGTCTTCGGGTCGGGATCGATACCGAGCGCATCGGCCAGGGCGTACGACCCCTCGCCGATGATCCCGCTGGGCCCCGTGTCCCCGACGACGGCGTAGCGCACCTTGCCCCGGTGGATGACGGCAACCACGCCACCGCCGGCGATCCCCGACCTGCTGCGGTCCCACAGCCGGCCGGAACCGGGGACCACGACGTACGGCAGCCGGGCGGCGTCCAGCGGTTTGCCGTCCGACGCCCCGAATGCCGTGTCCGGCTGGAAGGCCGGATCCGTCCTGGTGTTGCAGACGGAGGTGACCTTGCCGTCGCAGTCGATGTCCATGTCGGCCTTCCAGAACACCGCCTGGTCCGTCCCGCAGACCGGCACGGTGGCCGGCGCCCCCTCGTCCGTCCGGTACCTGCCGTGGGAGATCCGGGTGCAGTTCTTCACCTTGGCCAGCAGCTCCGCCGCGCCCACCGGGCCTGCCCTGTCGCCGGTGGCCGCGGCGGGGAGCACCGAGGCCAGCAGGGAGGCGCCGGAGAGCGCGGAGAGGACCAGCATGCGCGTACGCACCGTCGTCGTGCCCTTTCACCGGGTGCGAGGAGCCCGTGCCGGGCCCCTCCTGACCAACCGCTACCGCCGACCGGTCATGAACGCCCGCTCGGCTGCACCACCATGGCCGAGCCACCGCCGCGCCGCACCTTTTCCGCGGCCGCGAGCCAGCGCCCGTCCGGGAGCCGCTGGACGCCGGTGGCGGCGCCGATCTCCGGGTTCTCCGTGAACGCGTGCCCGAGCGCCTCCAGCTTCCCGCGCACCGGGCTGTCCCACAGTCCGGGTTCGATCTCGGTGGTGGCCGCGTTGCGCTGGCTGGCGCGCGGCTCGGCGATGGCGTCGACCAGGGGCAGCCCCCGGTCCAGGTGTCCGACCAGCGACTGGAGGACGGTGGTGATGATCGTGGCACCGCCCGGCGAGCCGAGGGCCAGCACCGGCTTGCCGTGCTCCAGCACGATGGTCGGCGAGATCGACGAGCGCGGGCGCTTGGCCGGTCCCGGCAGGTTCGGGTCGTGGACCGCCGGGTCCGCCGGTGCGAACGAGAAGTCGGTCAGCTCGTTGTTGAGCAGGAAGCCCCGCCCCGGCACGGTGATGGCACTGCCACCCGTCTGCTCGATGGTGAGGGTGTAGGCGACGACATTGCCCCACTTGTCGGCGGTCGTGAGGTGGGTCGTGTTCTCACCCTCGTACGTCGTCGGGGCGGCCTTGCCCCCGGTGGCGCAGCGGGCGGGGTTCCGTGGGTCGCCCGGTGCGAGCGGGCTGGTGAGGACCGCGTCGTCCTTGATGAGGCAGGCACGCGAGTCGGCGAAGCGCTGGCCGGTCAGCCCCCGCGTCGGAACGTCCTCGAACGCGGGGTCACCGACCCAGCGGCCCCGGTCGGCGAACGCGATCCTGCTGGCCTCGATGAGGTGGTGCAGATACTGCGTCTCGCTCGCCTTCGAGAGGTCCGTCGACTCCAGGATGTTGAGGGCCTCGGCCACGCTCGTACCCCCGGACGAGGACGGCGCGATGCCGTACACGTCGAGGCCTCGGTAGGCGGTCTTCGTCGGGGCCTGGCTCAGCACGCGGTACGCCTTCAGGTCCTTGGCCGTCAGGTCCCCCGGGCGCACCTCGCGCGTCGCCGCCGGGTCCACGGGAGGCTTCCTGACCGTCGACACGATGTCCCGGGCCAGCTCACCCCGGTACAGCTCGTCGACGCCCTTGCGGCCCAGCGTCCGGTACGTACGGGCGAGGTCGGGGTTCTTGAGCACCGATCCGGTCTCCGGCGGCTTCCCGCCGGGCAGGAACAGCTCGGCGGTCGCGGGGAAATCGGCGAACCGCTCCTGGTTGTCGGCGGTCTGGGAGCGGAAGGTCTCGTCCACGACGAACCCGTCGCTCGCCAGCCGCTCGGCCGGTTCGAGCACCCGCCCCAGCGACTTGGTCCCCCAGCGGTCGAGCGCCTTCTGCCAAGTGGCCGCTGTGCCGGGGGTGCCGACCCCGAGTCCGCTGGTGACGGCCTCGTCGAAGGGGATCGGCTCTCCGTCCTCCTGGAAGAGGGAGGAGTCGGCGCTGCGGGGCGCGGTCTCGCGCCCGTCGATGGTGCCCACCCGGCCCGACCTGGCGTCGTAGTGCACGAAGTACCCGCCGCCTCCGACACCCGCCGAGTAGGGCTCGGTGACACCCAGCGCCGCGGCGGTGGCGACGGCCGCGTCGACGGCGTTGCCACCCTTGCGGAGCACCTCGATGCCTGCGGCCGAGGCATCCGCGTCGACGCTGGACACGGCTCCCCCGTAACCCACCGCCACCGGCGACTTGGGAGGCGGAACGGGTGGCGCGGACGCCGCCGGGGCTGCGGCGGCGAGCGAACCGATGACCGCGAGCACGATGGGAAACGACACATTCCGGCCGACGGAACGACGCATCCGTACCTCCTGTGAAGAATCGTCCGCGCAGGGTAACGCCGCATCACCTCCGCCGTCAGGACCGCCTCGGCCAACCGTTCCGCCGACGGTGTGACGCCGACGTGTCCGGCTCCTGTCGCGGGAGCATCACCCAGGCGGCCAACCCTCCGAGTTCGGCCGTCCTCCCCAGCTGAGGCCGGCCATGCCCGGTTTCACGAACCGCGCGCGCGGTCACCGATCCGGAACTGATCCCGCTGTGGACGGCCACGGGCGCCGGCGCTCGAGCCCGAGGGGTTCGCCACCACGGTCGGCACCACGTTCAAGTTCATCGCGAAACCGAAGCCCGGCTGGAGCGGCGTCGTGGTGTGCGAGGTGCTGGAGGTGCTGGAGCCTGCGCTACTGCGCTACTCGTGGCAGGACGAAGGTGGTGGCGAGGTGACCGAGGTCGCCCACCGGCTCGAACCGTGCGGCAGTGGAACGCGCTTCACCTACGACCACACCGGCTTCACCGGCGCCGCAGGCTTCTTCATGGCCAAGATCCTCGGCTCCGTCCGCACCAAGATGCTCACCACGGGCCTGCCTGCCGTGCTCGACGACCTCGACGGCCAAGGCGCCCTGCGCCCGGAAAGCCCCTGAGCCCCAAGCGGCTCTTCGGACAAGGCCGGTGCGAGAGCCCGCCGAACAGCAGGCACCCACGAACGCACCCTTCCAGGGCGTCCCCCCAGGCGGGAACCGTCTTGAGCAGTGCGCGGGTCCCGGCAAGGACCCGTGCGTTGAACGCTGGGTCATGCACCCGTACGGAACCCCGCATGGGACGCGCGGCGTCGCCTGCCGGCAGGAAGCCGGATGCCGTCCAGCCTCCTGGGGCCATCGGGACGCTACCCGGGGCTCGGGGGCAGGTGGACGGTCATGATCAGGTGGCAGGTCCGGGTGCCCGTGCCGCGGTAGGTGTGGGTGGTGTCGGCGTCGAAGGTGGCGGTCTGTCCGGCGGCGACGGTGTAGTCGACGCCGTCGGCGACGAGCACCATCTCGCCCCTGGTGACGCTGATGGTCTCGGTCACACCGGCCTGGTGGGGGTGGCTGGGGTATTCCTCGCCGGGTTCCAGTGTCCAGCGCCAGACCTCGGTGGCCGCCGGACCGCTGGTGGTCAGCATGAGCCGGGCCTCACTGCCGTGCTCGCCCTTCCACAGGGGCATGACGGTGCCGGCGTCCACCACCCGCACCCGCTGTTCGGGGCGGCCTTCCATCAGAGCGGAGACGGAGGCGCCGAGGGTGTCGGCGAGGCGGACCAGGGTGGCGAAGTTCGGATTGCCCTGCGCTTTCTCCAGGGCTACGAGGGCACCCTTGCTGACCTTGGCCCGGCGGCCGAGTTCGTCCAGGGAAAGCCCGGCGCGGGTGCGGGCCGCGCGGACGTTGTGCGCGAGCGTCCGCAGCGCCGCCTCGGTCTCCGTCATCGCTGTCACCCCTTCAAGCAGGTGGGTCACCGTACTGGTCCGTGCGGTCGTTCGGTTGACGACTCACGGTCGGTGCGTTGTACGGTGTAGTCGTTCCATTGATAGTAAGGGATGTACTACCTGTGATCGCTCTGCTGCTGGCCCTGGGCAGCTCTCTGGCTTACGGATGCGCCGACTTCCTCGGCGGCCTGGGTGCCCGCAAGGCCCATGTCCTGCGCACCGTGATGATCGCGGCCCCGGCCTCGCTGACCGTCGAGCTGCTGCTGTGGCCCGTCCTCGGCGCCTCCTTCGCCCCGGCGACCCTGGTCTGGGGCGCCGCGTCCGGCGTGGCGTCGGCCGCCGCGTTCGCCCTGCTCTACAAGACCCTGGCGATCGGGCCGATGAACGTGCTGTCCCCGGTCACCGCGCTGGTGTCGGCGATGCTGCCGGTCGGCGTCGGGCTGGTGCAAGGCGAGCACCTGGGGGTGGCCGGGCTGGTCGGCCTGCCGCTGGCGCTGGCGGCCGTGGTGCTGGTCAGCGCCGGGCACGGCGCGAAGTCGGCCCGCCCCTCGCGCACCGCGCTGCTGCTCGCCCCCGGAGCTGGCGCCGCGATCGCCTTGCAGCTGGTCTTCCTGCACCAGGCACCCTCCGACAGCGGCGTCGGCCCGCTGATCGTCGGCCGCGCCGTCTCCTCCGCCGCCACCCTGGTCGCCGCCGCGGTGATGTTCCGCCGCCTGGGCACGGAGAAGCCCGCCTACGGGATTTCCGCGGCGGCCGGCGTGCTGGATTCGCTGGCCAACCTGCTGTTCCTGCTCGCCGCCCGCAGCGGCGACCTGGCCGTCGTCGCCGTGATCACCGCCCTGTACCCGGCCGGCACCGTACTGCTCGCCCGCAGCGTCCTGGCTGAACGCATCCACCGCAACCAGCTGATCGGCCTGGGCACCGCCGCCGTCGCCGTCAGCCTCCTCGCCCTCACCTGACCCTCCACCCGTACGGAAGGAGCCCGGCATGTTCATCCAGCCCTGGGACGCAGCCCTCGACGACGCCGAGTGGCAGACCTGGATCGCGGAGGGCCACGACTTCGGCATCCTCAGCGTCAACGGCCCGCCCGGACACCCACCGGCCGTCGTGCCCACCCACTTCACCGTCGATGGCACGGCCCTGCTCGTGCATCTCGCCCGGCCCAACCCCGTCTGGAAGGCGATCGAGGCCGACCCGAACGTCACCTTCACCATCACCGGCGACTACGCCTTCATCCCCGGGCCCTGGCGCGCCAAACCCGGTACCGAGCCCACCGACGGCGTCCCCACCAGCTACTACGCCGCCGTCCAGTTCACCTGCCAGGCCGGCATCATCGACGACCCGGCGGCCAAGGCCGAGCTGCTGCGCCGGCAGATGGCCCACTTCCAGCCCGATGGCGACCACGCCCCCATCGATCCCGACCAGCCTCCCTACGGGCGGATGCTGCCCGGCATCCGCGGCCTGCGCCTCGACGTCGCCGACGTCCGGGCGAAGTTCAAGTACGACGACCACAAACCCGTCGAGCAGCGCACCGACACCGCCCGCCGGGTCACCGAACGAGGCACCGCCCTGGACGCACCCACTGCAGCCCAGCAGCTCCGCCGCCTGGACCGCATCGGCACCTGGAAGTCCTGACCACTGCCACCCCCGGCCCGCTCACCGAACGGAAAACGCTCCCACGATGACCGCCTTCCTCATCAGCCCCGACGTCGCCGACGCCTTCCCCGACACCCTCATCGCGGTCGTCACCGCCACCGGCCTGAACGGCCGCGAGCCCTGGCCCCACACCATCGAGGCTCTGGGGAACCTGGAGACCCAACTCGCCGACGGCACCTGGGCTCCCACCGACGAGAGCGACCCGCGCATCAAGACGTGGCACACCGCCTACCGCTCCTTCGGCACCAATCCACGCCGTATCCGCCCGAGCGTCGACGCACTCGGCCGCCGCATGGCGAAGAAGGGGACCCTGCCCCGGATCAACCCGGCCGTCGACTCCTACAACGCCGTGTCCGTCCGCCACGGCCTGCCCGCCGGCGCCTTCGACCTCGACCGCGTCACCGGTGACGTCGAGATCCGCTACGCCAACGGCAGCGAGACCTTCACCCCGCTCGGCGAACCCGACACCGTCGAGCACCCCAAGCCCGGCGAGATCATCTACACCGACACCACCGATGTTCTCACCCGACACTGGAACCACCGGGATGCCCACCGCACCCGCGTCACCGAGGACTCCACCCACGTCGCCTTTGTCCTGGAAACCCTGACCGCTACCCGCGACGGAGACCTCCTGACCACTGCCGTCGAGGAATTGCAGGACCTGCTCACCGAACACTCCGCCCGGAGCGCCGTCCACTACCTCAGCCCCGCCCACCTGCAGGTCACCCTCTGACTCCACGCCCCTGTCATCCCAGCGGCAGCACAGGTTGAGCAGCACCTCGTTCGGGCGTGGCTCCGGCCATACGCCGGGCGTCGCGGTTCAGATGGGACTGATCGACGTAACCGGCCATCGCGGATGCCTCGCCGAGTGGCCTACCAGACCGGGCGAGATGAAGCGCGTGCTGGAGACGGTGGATCGACGCGAGCGTCTTTGGGCCGTACTCGAACACCATGTCGCAGACACGGCGCAAACTCCGCTCTGGAGGCCGTGCAGGTCCGCAATGTCGGACACGCTCAGACCGGCTCTTGCGGGACGGTCCAACGACGCCGCACGACACAAGGCAGAACGTTCGGGCGCCGCCTGCTCCCAGAGCGTGACGAACAGGTGCTCCAGCGCGGCGGCCACGCCTGGCCCTGTAACTGCCCGCACCCATCACTGCCCGTTGAATTGTCAAGATTCTACGCCGCAGGGGCTGTGCACATCACGGCTGCGCCGGACACACATCCTGTCGTCGAACGATCGAATGACGACAGGCGCGGCGGGCGTCCAATGAACCCAGTGATTCCGGAGCCTGACACCAATATTCCGCCTCGTGGGCGGCAACCAGCACATCCTCGACGTGCTCGACGTCCTGCACCGTGACCATCTCGCGCTGCGCATCCACGAAGGCGCGTTCTCCGCGATGGGCCTCACCGCCCGTCATCCGCGCACCGGCGAGCTGCTGTCCACGGTGAAGTTCATGGTGCAGACCCTCGCCGCCGCCGGCGAACTCCAGCGCGAGCTGACGTACGACGGACTGCGCGCCGCCGAGGCCAAGGGCAGCAAGGGCGGACGCCGCCCCGCCGTCGCGGCCGCGCAGACCGCTGACGTACGCACCGCGTACCTGGAAGGCCGCGGCAAGACGGTGGTCCACGAAGACCGGCTGGTGGCACGGCGGTTGTTTCATACGGTGCGGATCACGTGGTCGGAAATACTGGACCTCGGCCCCGAAAGGGGCCCCTCGTCCAGCCGCACGATGGTCCTGACCCGGGACGGCGAGCTGCTGCCGCTGATGTATGTCGGCGCCGATCAGGCGGAAGTTTCGTCGCTGACCGAGCTGTGGCAGCGTGGTCGCGGCGACGACTGGGCCCCACCCACCGATCACCTGGTCTGGCTCACCGAGAGCCGCCACCGGGCTCGTACGGCAGCAACAGTCACCGCAATCTTCTGGTACATCGGCTCGATGCTGCTGCTTGTCTTCGGAGGGGGCGCCCACGGCACCCTGGCACAACCGGACGAAGTGCCTCTGGCCTTCCAGGTCGCCGGCTTCATCCCTCCGCTGGCATCCTGGGCCGGCTATCGCTTCACCCATCGCCGCCGACTGCACGCCCTCACCGCTGTCGAGCTGGCGGGAGTGTTTAGGAGCGCAGTGCTGTCGTGGATGATTGCGGGGTGTTGGTCCAGGTGGAAGCGGTGGGGCAGCTCGCAGACGGGCGCGCGACCGTTCGGGTCCGCTCGGAGGTGGCTGCCGCCGCGGCGTTGTGGTGCGGCGGTCCGACGGGAGTGGGCCGCGAATATCACGTGGAGTGGACTGTTGAAGAGGACGCGGCCTGGGGCGGTAACACTCGACCGGCCACTTCATTTTCCCCCGGGGTACATGAGAAGGAAGACGGTCGGATCGTCTTTCGGGGGCGGCTGGGCCTGACGGGCGATGGCAGGGCCACGTTGGAAGTAGCTGGAACCCATATCCTGTTTGACTTCGCCGACCCGCGTCCGTCGGCTGCTGTCGATGGAACGTGGGTCGAGATCAGTGTGGAGCGGAACAGCGTCAGCCTGTGGCCCTACCTGCTGTGATTCACAGGAGCCCGACGCTGCCGCCGTTCAGCTGTCGCGCCAGTGGTGGGTCGATTCGCGGGTGAGTCTGCGGCTCATGAGGTCGATCATGGCTTCGGAGCGGTGGGGGTCGGTTTCGTAGTCGCGGGCGAGGCGGCGGTGGTGCATGAGCCAGCCGAAGGTCCGCTCGACGACGCGGGGGTGGCCTTCGCCGATGTTCGAAAGCAGGCGGATTCCGTCGGCGTTGTCGGAGACGCTGGCGGCGGTGACCAGCACGGCCAGGAGGAGGCCGGCGGCGTCGACGCCGATATGGCGTTTGCGGCCCGCGATCTTCTTGCCCGCGTCGGTGCCCTGGCCGGCCATGGGCACGCTGACAGAGGTCTTGATGCTCTGGGTGTCGAGGATGCAGGCGCCGGGCTCGGCGTCTCGGCCCTCGTCCCTCCCGACAAGCCGTCGCAGAAGTCCGTTGGGCTGGTCGAAGACTCCGCGCCCTTCTGCCAGGCGGCGAAGTATCCGTAGACGGTTTCCCACGGGGCGAACTTGTTTTTGATCCTCGACCGTCGTGAATTGCCGATGATGCGAACCCGCGACGTTATGATCGCAAGCCCTGCCCCGGCGATGAGTCTCATTACTCAACAGCCGCCTGATCAAGCGCTTCTCCGGCTGTCGCGAGGTTGGCAGACGGCCTCGGTAGGACCCTGGGCTCCCGGCCCGTACAGGGGAATCCAGTCACACATCGCTAATCATGAGTAACAATGAGTTCCATGACGGCTTCCGGGCAGGCTCCCCTGCCGATGACACTCGTCCTGGCACGTCGTAACCCGGCGTCGCTCGCATGCGGCCTCGCATCAGCCGATGCGGCCCTGGGCAAACTAGTCGGCACACTGGGGGATGCACGGACCTACCGCAGTGGCAAGCGGACCGACGAAGCCCGCCATCAAGCGAAGACAGTCGCACGCCAACTGCGCCGCCTCAGCCGCCGCGTATATACAGGACCGTGCGGGCCTGCCCGAAGGCACAGTCGACTTGGCAGATACGTCAGCGTCCACGACCGGGTTACTCGCGATGACGGTGGCCTCAAGACCGTCGCCAAAGAGGTCTCCCACATCGCCCGGGCGTTACAAAGACTCGGGCCTTGGCCCGGCGCCTCCATACTGGTACGTGACAGCTCAGGGGAGAGCACCGCATCTCGCATGGGTGAAATCGGCCAGTCGCTTAAAGCCATACTCCGTATGATTGTCTTGGACGTAACTGCCGCCGATCTCACGAGCATCGGACATCTCGGGCTATACGGCGTCAGAGTCATCTGGTCATCCAGCACTGTTTGGCCCCCCGGTATCGCGCGCGGGATGCGGGCCTCCTCCCGGGAAGTCGGCCCCGGTGTCTTCTTGGCGTGAACCCGAGACAGCAAGCACACTCCTGGTACTCGTCGTCCATCATCGCTCCCCTCTGCGTTCACCGGCGGCTGGTCGCTGTGGTGTCCACTGACCCCTACCGGTTCCCGGCCTGCGGGGCGGGAGCAGCCCGGCGGCCGCCATAGTCCTGGTGGTGGTCGGTCACGCGACGGCGGGCTGCGGGGCGTCGGTCTGGGTCGACTGCGCCCAGACCTGCAGGAAACCCGTTGAGCGAGTCGCAGTTGCAGGCGGGCTCGGTGGGCACACATATGGATGGTCGGGCCAGGAACCGAACTACTGGAGCACACGTCTCCCGCATCATGACCTCAAGCGAGCGCCAAGATCACACGTTTTCCACCAGGCTGGTTTCACCGTCCTCGGTAACTGTGGATCCGTCGAAGACCAACGACTACAACAGCTTCGCCGAGGCGTACACGGCCGTGAACGAAACCAACCTGGTCAATGCCTACTACGAGCGTCCCGCGATGCTGGCCCTCGCTGGAGACGTGGCTGGCCGGCAGATCCTCGACGCCGGCTGCGGCTCGGGCGCCCTGTTTGCCGCGCTGCGCGACCGTGGCGCCCTTGTGAGTGGCTTAGATTCGAGTGCCGGGATGCTGGGGCTGGCCCGGCAGCGGCTCGGCGACGGTGCGGATCTGCAGGTGGCGGACCTGGGCAGCCCGCTTCCCTACCCTGATGACACGTTCGACGATGTAATGGCGTCCCTGGTGCTGCACTACCTGGAGGACTGGGGGCCGGCGCTGGCCGAGCTGCGACGCGTACTCAGGCCCGGCGGTCGGCTGATCGCGTCTGTCGACCATCCCTTTGCCGTCAACCTCATTCACCGTGAGGCCGGTCGCGAGGTCGAGTGCGACTACTTCGACACCGCCAAGTGGACCGTGGAGTGGACCATCGGCGGCCAGACCGCCCTGGTGAGTCGCTGGAACAGGCCGCTGCACGCGATGATCGAGGCGTTCACCGGGGCCGGTTTCCGGATTACGGTCATCAGCGAGCCGGAGCCTGATCCCGCCGCCCGCGAGATGTTCCCCGAGGCCATCGCGGCCGAGCCGCGCTTCCTGTGCTTCCTGTTCTTCGTCCTGCAAGCGGATTAGGGCCTGTCCGGCGGATCATGGACGCAGTGAGCGGCGGATCGGGGCGACGGTGACCGTGCCGCGGGGCACGTAGGCGCGTTCAACGGCCAGGATGTTCTTCAGACGCGTTGATCATCCCTTCCGCTTCGTTCCGGAGCTTGTGGACCGCCTGATCGAAGTCAGCCCCAACTCCGGTTCGTGGCCGATGGGCTGCGAGACTGGTTGTACCGTCAGTCGCGCGATGGTGGAGGAAACCGACGGGAGGGCAGGCACGTTGGATCAGGGCATAGCAACTCTGTGGGCTTCGTCGCTGGCGGTGTTGGGCACGCTCGGTGGCACCCTGGGCGGTGCCTGGGTGCAGAGGAAGGCGGCGGTGCTGCAGGTACGTGAGGAAGCCGGGGCGCAGAACCGTGCGCGACTGTGGGAGGAACGGCGTGCGGTGTATGCACGGGTACTGGACCGGTGCGACGACTCGCACGCAGCCTTCGCGCAGGTATGGGAACTGCACCAGGAAGCGGTGGGCGGGGCGCCCCTGACCGCGAGACCCGGCCCCGTCCGTGATGCCGCATCGCAGGAGCTGCAGCGGACACTTACAGAGTTGCGGCGAGCCGTGGCACATGTGCTGCCCCTCGGCCCGCAGGTGGTGGCACGGCAGGCGGAGACGCTGAGCAAGAAACAGCAGCAACGGGTGGAGCGGGTGCTCGGCCCCACCAACACGCTCGAAGAGATGCGTGCTGAACTGGCGGGCCTTGAAGAGCAGTACCACATGGCCTACGGGGCGTTCGCTACTGCCGCCCGGGGCGTATTGGCGCCGGACTAAGACGGGTGGAGAGCCCGTCCGGCGAATCATGGACGGAGCCAGAGCCGGATCGAGGCGACGGTGACCGTGCCGTGGAAGATGTAGGCCCGCTTGTCGTATCTCGTGGCGATGGCCCGGGAGTTCTTGAGGGCGTTGATCGTTCGCTCGACTTCGTTGCGGCGTTTGTAGATCGTCTTATCGAAGCCGATGGGCCGACCGCCTTGGCTGCCACGGCGCTTGCGGTTGGCCCGCTGATCCTTCGGCTCGGGGATGGTGTGCTTGATTCGGCGTCTTCGCAGGTAGCGGCGGTTGCGGCGGGATGAGTACGCCTTGTCGCCGCCGAGGTGATCGGGTCGGGTGCGTGGACGTCCTCCGTCCTGACGAGCAACGCGGACACGTTCCATCACAGGGATCAGCTGCGGGGCATCGCCCCATTGGCCCGGCGTGAGCAGGAACGCGAGCGGTCGCCGGCCTCCCTCGCCAACCAGGAGGATCTTGCAGGTCAGTCCGCCCCGGGACCGTCCGAGTCCCTCGTCGGGGCGGTGCTGCAGGGGCGTGCGTCTTTTCCCGGTACTCGTGGCGGATTCTTGCGCGCTCCGGCAGCGTGCTGGTGAGCACGGCATGAGGTCGAGTCCACGCTCACCATCGACCAGTCGATGCCGCCCGCTGCATCCGCATCGGCCAGGACAGCGGCCAGAATCCTGTCCCAGGTACCGTCCGCTGACCAGCGCCTATGCCGTTCGTAGACGGTCTTCCATGGACCGAAACGCGTAGGCAGATCCCGCCACGGCACCCCAGTCCGGTCCCGAAACAGGACCCCGTTGATCACCCTACGGTGGCTCGCCCAACGCCCGCCGCGCTGCCCGGCCTTGGGCAGGTGCGGCTTCAGCCGAGCCCACTCATCCGCCGTCAGATCTCCCCGCCCCATGCTCATGCCAACGAGCTGGAGTCGCAACAGTCACAAGATCCGCCGGACAGGCCCTAGTGACCTGAGTCAGAGGTTTGGCGTTAGTTGGTTATGAGTCGTCCAGGGCCGAAGATTCCGCCGTTGTCACTGACCGATGCTCAGCGGGCTGTGCTGGAGGGCTGGGTGCGCCGGCGGACGACCGCGCAGGCGCTGGCTCAGCGGTCACGGATCGTGCTGGAGTGCGCGGACGGTCACTCGATCATGGAGGTGTCCCGTCGGCTGCGGGTTGCACCGGACACTGTCCGCACCTGGCGGCGGCGCTTCCTGGAGAACGGCCTGGACGGCTTGTGTGACGAGCCCAGGCCGGGTGTCCCGCGGAAGATTACCGACGCGGATGTGGAACGAGTGATCGTCAGAACGCTCGAGGAGACGCCGAAGAACGCGACACACTGGTCGACGCGCTCGATGGCCGCCGCGACGGGCATGTCGCAGTCGACGGTATCCAGGATCTGGCGTGCGTTCGCTCTGGCCCCGCACCGCTCGCAGACCTTCAAGCTCTCCACCGATCCGTTCTTCATCGACAAGGTCCGCGACGTCGTCGGCCTCTATCTCGACCCGCCGGAGAAGGCTCTGGTTCTCTGCGTGGACGAGAAGTCGCAGATCCAGGCCCTGGACCGGTCCCAGCCGGTCCTGCCGATGATGCCCGGGGTTCCCGAGCGCCGCAGCCACGACTACATCCGCGCCGGCACCACCACTCTCTTCGCCGCCCTGGAAGTCGCGACGGGCAAGGTGATCGGATCGCTCCACCGCCGCCACCGGGCCGTCGAGTTCAAGAAGTTCCTGGCCAAGCTCGACAAGGAAGTCCCGGCCGGCCTTCAGGTCCACCTGATCCTCGACAACTACGCGACGCACAAGACACCGGCGGTCAAGAAGTGGCTGCTGGCACACCCGCGCTTCCACCTGCACTTCACACCTACCAGCGCGTCGTGGCTGAACCTGGTCGAGCGGTGGTTCGCCGAACTCACACAGAAGAAACTCAAGCGCGGAGTACACCGCTCCGTCCAAGCCCTCGAACGCGACGTCCGGGCCTGGCTGGCCGACTGGAACGACCAACCCAGGCCCTTCATCTGGACCAAGTCGGCCGACGAAATCCTCGACAAAGTCGCCGCCTACTGCCACCGAATCTCTGACTCAGGTCACTAGCCCTGGAGGGTAGATCTTGTCGATGCCACCGCCGGTGGTCAGGATGAAGACCTTTTACCCGGCGGCGTTCGCTGCGCCCTCGGTCATTGCTTGCCGCCTGCGCCCACGGCCGCGACGGCCTGGATCTCGACGGCGGCACCGTAGTGCAGGCTGCTCACGCCGGCGACCGCGCGGGCGGGCCGGTGCGAGCCGAGCCATTGGGCATAGATCGAGTCGAATTCGGTCCACTGGGCGATGTCGGTGACGTACACGGTCACGGAGATCAAGCGGTCGCGATCCGTGCCGATCGTGGCCAGGCAGTTGTCGAGGTTGTGCAGGACCATCCGGACCTGGGTGCCGAACGGCTCCGTCGCTGCGGGGGTGCCGTCCGCGTGGAGCGGGAGCTGACCGGATATATGGGCGACGCCGTTGTGGACCGCGACGTGCGAGTAGTGGCCGAGCGGGGTGATCATGGCGGTGCTGTCGGCCAGGCGGATGGTGCTGGAGCCGGTCGTCCGGTGGGTCGAGGAGGTGGTCATGGATGCTCTTCCAGGGGCATGTCGCGGCCGGTTCTGGGGCGTTCGTCGGTACGGCTACTACTTGGTGTAGTTGTAGACAGTCGCCCGGGAGACGCCGAGCTGGTCGGCGATGAGCTGTGCGGAACTGCGGCTCTCGAAGAAGCCCTCGCGATGCAGTCGCCGTACCAGCTCGCGCTTCTTGTCACGGCTGAGACCACGTGGAGTGCTGGAGCGCTCCGCCGCGAAGGAGTCGATGGCCGACCGGAGTTCGCGTCCGGTGCGGTCGCGCAGCGTCTCCAGGGCCTCACCTTGGTGTTCGATATCCGTGGCGACGAGGTTGGTCAGGGCCAGGGCCAGCGGCGACAGCGTACTGACGTCCAGGTTCAGACACAGGGCCGCGACATAGTGTCCCTCGGCGTTCTTGATGCCGATCGAGGTGCTCTTGGCCGGGCGTCCATCGGGGAATTGGTTGCTGTAGTTCTGGATGACGCTGGGGTAGTCGGGGTCCGCGATGCGGCGAAGGCCCAGTTCGGTGGCGGAGTCGCCGATCCGCCGTCCGGACAGGTTGTTCTCGATGACGCGGATGGCGTTGTCAGGCAGGCGCAGATCGTGCAGGACGACCTCGCACAGACCTGGGAACATGCGCCCGACGGCGACAGCGATGCGCTCGGCTTCCCGAATGAGGTGCTCGTCATCCTGCATGTGGCGCTTGCCTTCCGGTACGGCGGACTGATCCACGTGTTCGTCGTCCGCTCGGCCGGTGGGGAGGGTCATCGGGCGCTGCTCGATTCCTGCGCGCCCTCACCGTGCCCGGCGAACACTGCGGCCATCGTCTCGGCGGACTTCAGCCCCGCACCGGTGAGCACGACCACGGTCGTCTCGTCCGGGGCGATCTCTCCGGACGAGATGAAGTGATCGAGGGTCGCCGCTGCGACGCTGCTGGTCGGCTCGGCATACAGGCCCCGGGCGCTCAGAGCGCGGACCGCGGCGTGGATCTCCGCCTCGGGGACGGCGTAGGCGGCGCCGCCGGAGCGGCGGATGGCCTCCACCGCCTCGGGCAGCCGGACCGGGTGGGCGATGGACGCGCCCTCGGCGATCGTCGGCACACGCTCGCCGCGGCCGGCCGGGTCGATGCCGTTGAACGTGTCGGCGATGGTCGCCCAGTGCTCGGGCTGCCCGACGAACAGGCGCGGGAGCCTGTCGATCTGGCCGGTGTGGAGCAGTTCACCGAACGCGACGTCGCACCCGATGACGTTGCTGCCGGCCCGGCCACGAGGACCACGTTGTCGGGCGCGGTGAAGCCGAGGGACTCCCACATCTCGTAGGCGATGGTCTTGGTGCCCTGGATGAACATGGGGTGCCAGTTGTGGCTGGCGTAGGGGATCTGCTCCGACTGCCGGATCGCCTCGTCCGAGACCTCATCGCGGGTGCCGCCCACGAGCTCGATCTCAGCTCCGTAGGCGCGGGCCTGGAGGATCTTGGCCGCCGAGGTGGCGGCGGGAACGATGATCTTGGCGTGGATGCCGGCAGCGGCGGCGTAGGCGGCCACCGCGGAACCGCCGTTGCCCGAACTGTCCTCCAGCACGCGGTCGGCGCCGTGCGCCGCGAGGTGGGACATCATCACCGATACGCCCCGGTCCTTGAAGCTGGAGGTCGGGTTGAACCACTCCAGCTTGAAGTGGACGCGCCGGCCGGCCCAGTCGAGCGGGACCATCGGCGTGCATCCTTCGCCCAGGCTCACCCGGCGAGCGGCCGGAACGGGCAGGGCCGCACGATAGCGCCACAGGGACCGCTCGGCGGTATCGATCTGCTCGGGACGCAGACCTGGCAGTGCGCTGACGGCGAGGGGGCTGCCGTCCTCGCCCCGCCAGCGGGGCGCGTCCAGGGAGTAGCGCTTTCCCGACCGGTCGTACAGGTGGGGGGCGGTGACGGCTGAGTGCTGTTCGGGGTTCATGGGCGGTTCCGGCTTCTCCTCGCTCGACGCGCTGTCGCTGGGTCTCAGGCCCGGCGAGCATCCTGCCCCCCTCACCTTAGATGCATTTTCTAGATGTAGACAACAAATCCATCTGGAGTTTGTCCGTTTACTGCACTTACGGCAGCCCGTCTGGATGCACGGGAGCTGCGACAACGCACGAGCGGCGACACCTCCCGATGACCGGCATCCCGACAACCCGGGACCCGGCGAGCGGCACCCCGACCGCGCAGTGCACACCATCAGCTCATCCGCAAGTGGCCCGACCCGGCCAGGCGTCGGTGACCGGGGTCCGCCGCACCCGCACCGGTTCCACACCTTTTCCTCACGACCATGCCTCTGGCAGTTGCCCCGGCATACGATCAAGGGGATGATTCACCCGAAAAAGAGGCATCGCCCCGGTCACGCATCGCATCCCAGTCTCCCCCAACGCTCACCAAATACCTCAAATCAGCAACGGTGCTGATTAGCCGTCAGGTGACTGAAAAGCAACAGATCGGCACACGATCCA
The DNA here is from genome assembly GCF_045162755.1 of Streptomyces sp. NBC_01012. Lineage (NCBI taxonomy): Bacteria > Bacillati > Actinomycetota > Actinomycetes > Kitasatosporales > Streptomycetaceae > Streptomyces > Streptomyces sp. NBC_01012. The sequence continues at coordinate 1,182,186 of NZ_CP108688.1, forward strand.
AACCCCACGCTGGTGATACGATCATCAAGCTTGCCAAGCGGCGGGGGACTCGCTGGCATCACTGAGAAGTCAGCGCATCGGCCCAGAAATCCGCCACCCCCGGGGGAGACCTTTGCCATCAGCCAAGCCCCTCAAGGCTGTCCGGCCAGGCGCACATGCGCAGCCGAGCCCACATATGCGCAGGCCCAAGACACCCGTGACCGGGGACGCACTCGACAGCACCCACCAGGCATTCAGTATCCGGTGGCCCAGTCGCCCGAAGAGAGCCTTATGACGCAATACCTCCAGGATCCAGCCTTTTGGGTTCTGATCGCTGGAATTCTTGTCGCAGTCCTCGTGATATTGCGCGGCAGGAAGAGGATATCCGAGCTACGCAGAGAGAAGGAGGATCTCAACACTCACTACGCCAATCTCGAAAATCACTACACCGAGTCCGTCGAAGAGGCCAAGGACCGGGCCGAGGAAGCGACGAAGACCGCGCTGAAGTCGGCCATGCGTACGCTTCAGGGCCTCGCCGGCGAACAGCAGTTGGCGATCACGAAGCTGCAGGAGAAGTACGGGGAACTCCATATTCTCCAGGACCTCCTCGACATCGACCACATGAACTCGCAGTTCGCCCGGCGCGCGCAGTCCATCGCCGTGCTCTGCGACGGCTGGCTCGGCAGGCAGCGCGCCGCCGCATCGCTCTACGACGTGGTCAGAAGCGCGAAGGGGCGCATCCGCTACTTCACCCGTGTGGAGATCCGGGCCCAGACGAACTTCGCGATCGCCAGCCGTGCCGTCGAACCGGTCGCGCTGACCCTGGCCGAGCTGCTGGACAACGCGACCAGTTACTCCGCGCCGGAAACGATGATCGAGATCAACATCCGCCCTGTTCCCAAGGGCGTCTGCATCATCGTCGACGACGCCGGTGTCGGCATGAACGAGGAGGAGAAGGAGCGGGCCGCGAAGCTCCTTTCGAGCGAGCGCTCCCCCGGAGTCTCGGGGCTGGGGAACCCGCCGCAGTTCGGGTTCACCGTGATCGGCGTCCTCGCCGCCAGGTACGGCTTCACCGTCTCCGTGGACTCGACCTCCCCCTACGGCGGTGTGCGAGCGGTCGTGCTGCTCCCCGAGGATCTCCTCACCACCATCCAGGCACCCGAGCCCGAGCCCGAGCCGGAGCCCGAGCCCAAGGAGTTCCCCACGGTGGCCGTACCCCCCTCGATGCCGCCCGAGGAGACCCCGCCGGTCTCCTCGACCACCTCCGGAGGTCTGCCCAAACGCCGGCGCAGAGGCGCGATTTCCATCGTGCCCTCCGTCGACTCGACGGAGGTACCGGCCCGTTCCAGCGAACAGGCCGCTTCCGTCATGGGCGCGTTCCAGCGCGGAACACAGTCCGGCCGCCGTTCCACCAACGCAAGCAGCGAAGGGCCTGAGACTCAGTGAATTACGACCTGTCATGGATGCTTGACAGTGCCCTGGAAGTGCCCGAGGCGCAGCACGCCCTTCTCGTGTCCGCCGACGGTCTTCTCATGGCGCGTTCGAAGGGCGTCGGTAAGGACCAGGCCGACACCGTCGCCGCCGCCATGAGCGGAATCCAGTCGCTGAGCCGGACGGTGGTCGACTTCTGCGGCACACCGGAAAGCCGGCACCGTCAGTGGCGCCAGACCCTGGTGGAGTTCGACCACGGCTGGGTCTTCCTCATCTCCGCCGGCGAGGGCGCCTATCTCGCGGTTTCCGCGACGCCCGACGTCGACATGGCCGAGATCACGTTCCGTATGCAGCAGCTCGTCGGACAGCTGGGCAAGGCCCTGTCCACGCCCCCTCGCGAGATTGCCGACACCAAGGCATGACGACACCGGACGAACCCGAGCAGGAACAGCCCCCGACCCCGTTAGTCCCGGCCTATGTCATCACCAACGGCCGCGGTCTGCCGGACGACGACACGTTCTCGCTGATCACTCTGGTGACGACCGCTCAGGACTCACCGGTCGTACAGCATCTCGATCCGGAGAAGCGGCGTCTTCTGGAGCTGTGCTCCGGCGGACATCTGTCGGTGGCCGAGATCGCCGGGCACACCCAGTTCCCCGTCGGCGTCGTCAAGATTCTGCTGTCCGACCTCACCCAGGGCGGGTACCTCGTCACGCGGGCCCCGATCCCCACCGCGAAGCTCGTCGACCGGAACATATTGGAGCAGGTGCTGCATGGCCTTCAAGCCCGATTTGGATGACGGTGTCTATCTCCGGGAATCGGTACAGACCGCGGCGAAGATCCTGGTGGTCGGGCACTTCGCCGTGGGCAAGACCACGTTCATCGGAACGATGTCCGAGATTCCGCCGCTGCGCACCGAAGAGGTCATGACGCGGGCGGGCGAGGGGATCGACGACCTCAAGGGCACGACCGGCAAGACCACGACCACGGTCGCGATGGACTTCGGCCGGCTGACGCTCAGCGAGGAGCTGGTGCTCTACCTTTTCGGAACACCGGGGCAGCAGCGGTTCGTACAGGTCTGGGAGGACATCTCGCGCGGTGCGCTCGGGGCACTGGTGCTGGTGGATCCGGAGCGCCTCGACGAGTCCTTCCCCGTGATGGACCTGGTCGAGCACTACGGGATTCCGTACACCATCGCCGTGAACCGCTTCGGCGACCAGCTCGATCACGCGAACGAGGAGATCCGGGAGGCACTCGACCTGCTGCCCGAGACGCCTCTCGTCAACTGCGACGCCCGCGATCAGCGTTCCTCCGCGAACGCGCTGATCACGCTCGTCCGTTACCTCCAGTCACGTCTCAACTAGGAGCTCGACCCCCATGCAATCCCCCTCGGACTTCCCCGCACCGCCACCGGGCTGCCCCGCACACGGCGGTGATGTCCCCCTGTACGGCCCCGAGTTCGCCGCCGATCCGCACGGTTTCTACGAGTACCTGCGGACGTTCGGCCCCGCCGCACCCGTCGAGCTGTCGCCCGGTGTGCACGCCTCACTGGTCACGGACTACGCGGCGGCGCTGCACGTCCTGCAGAATCCGGAGACCTTCGTCCGGGACGCGCGGCGCTGGCGCGCGCTCAACGCGGGCGAGGTCCCGCTGGACAGCCCGATGGTCCCCATGATGTTGTACCGGCCGAACTCGCTCTACTCCGACGGCGCCGCGCACATGAGGCACCGCCAGGTCGTGACCGAGACGTTCGCGCGGATCGACACGCACCGGCTGAGCCGGCACGTCGACCGGGTCGCCGACTACCTCATCAGCGAGTTCAACGGCCGGGGCCGGGTCGATCTGGTCGCCGACTACGCCCAGTTGGTGCCGCTGCTGGTCTTCAACGAGCTCTTCGGCTGCCCCGCGGAGCTGGGCGACCAGCTGGTCTTCAGCATCTCCAGCCTGATGGACGGCATCGAGGCGGACAAGGCCATCGCGCTGCTGACCGAGACGCTGATGGAGCTGATCGCCCTGAAGCGCGCCCAGCCCGGTGACGACATCACCTCCTGGCTGATGGAGCACCCGGGCCGCCTGACGGACGAGGAACTGATCTCCGAGATCATGACGCTGATCGGAGGCGGCGCCGAGCCCACCCAGAACCTCATCGGCAACGCCCTGCGGCTCCTGTTGTCCGACGACAAGTACGCGGGCGACCAGTACGGCGCGAGCCTGCTGGTCGAGGACGCCATCAACGACGTGCTCTGGAACAACCCGCCCATAGCCAACTGGGCCGGCCACTATCCGGTGCACGACGTCGAGCTCGCCGGGACGAAGCTGAACGCCGGTGACCCCGTCCTCATCAGCTTCGCGGCCGCCAACAGCGACCCGAACCTCTCGACGAGCCGTCAGACACTCAGCAAGCGAGCTCACCTGGCCTGGGGCGCGGGCCCGCACGCGTGCCCCGCCAAGGATCCGGCGCTGCTCATCTCGATCCTGACGATCGAGAAGCTCCTCAACAAGCTGCCGGACATCGAGCTGAGCGTCCCGGTCGAATCGCTGACGTGGCGGCCGGGTCCGCTGCACCGCGCGCTGACCTCGCTGCCCGCCCGGTTCACCCCGGTACGCAGGGAGAGTTCGGCCCGCTCACGCTTTTCGGCCGATGTCCGTTCCGCACCGGCAAATCCGGCGGGCGAACAACAGCCGCAGGCCCGAAAAGGGACTTTCTGGAGCAGCTTCCTCTCCTGGTGGAAAGAGTGACATGGCCCACACCATATAGGTGAGTGCGGTCGCATGGGTGTTCCACCCGAAGGGTAGTCAGGGCTGGAAACCATACGTGATCCTTTGAGAGAAAGATTCTCGTGGAACCCACCCTGCCGACCGCAACCGTCGACCGCCGCACGGTGGCCTCTCTTTTCTCCCGGCTGCGCACCGGGAAGGGCCAGTCGAATCCCCGGCCCCTCTACGCCGAACTGAGGGCGCTCGGGGATATCTTCCCCTCCCCCTGGGGCGGACACCTCGTCACCTCGTACGCTCTCTGCGACGAGGTCATACGGAGCAGAACATGGAAAGTGCCTGATACGGAATGGAGAGCCGGCCAGGCCAACGCCGCGCGCTGGAACACACCGGCCTCGCTCCAAACGGCGAAATCGCTTCCCATGCTCAATCCGCCCCGGCATACGAGAGTGCGGCGTTCGGCGGGCACCATGTTCGACCGGACGAAACTGGCGGAAATAGAGTCTTCGATAGCCAGGAATGTCGAGAAGGTGCTCGACGCCTTCGACGAAGCTCTGCTCAAGGGCCCTGCGGACTTAAATTCCCTGGTGGCCGACGAGCTGCCCGTCAGGTCGATCGGGGAATGGCTGAATCTTCCGGCAGCGGACTATCCATGGCTCAGGTCCCTGACCAATGACCAGACTCTCAGCCAGGAGTTCTTCCCCTCCCCCAGCCAACTCGCACGGGCGGACGCGGCGGCTCACGGGCTCCAGGAGTACGTCACCGCGCTGGTGCGGGAGCGTCGCGCGAGGCCGGGGGACGACCCGGTCTCCTCGTGGCTGGCGACCTGGGACACGCTGGAACCGGACCGTGAGAAGGCCGACGCCGAGGCGCACTCCATGACGGTCTTCGTGATCGTCGCCGCCCTGGAGACCACGGAGCACCTGCTGTCCAGCATGTTCCGGCTGCTGCTGCAACACCCCGAGCAGGTGGAGCGGCTGCGCACCCACCCCGAGTACATCCCGCACGTGGTCGACGAGACCCTGCGCTACGACCCGGCGATCCACGCGATCAGCAGGGTGGCGCCGCACGACATCACGCTGGGCGGCACCCTGGTCCACGAGGGCGAGATGGTGCAGTTGATGGTGGGAGCGGCCCAGCACGATCCTCGGCAGTACGAGGATCCCGAGACGTTCGACATCGGCCGTAAGCCGCCTCACTTCGGTTTCGGCAGCGGAATCCACTACTGCCTCGGTGCGCCCCTGGCGCGGCTGGAAGGCAGCCTGCTGCTGACCTCGATGCTGGATCGGCTGCCCCGGCTGCGGATCAGCGAACCGCCCGCCTGGGAGCCCCGGGTTTCGTTCCGCCGGCTCAACCACCTCATGGTGACACCGGCCTGAACCGTCCGCACCGAGAGGAACCGTTTCGTCGTGCCCAGTCCTCAGAAACCGTCCGTCAGAAACCGTCCGTCAGGAATCAAGAAATATGATCGATGATCTCAAGACCCTGCACGTCGAGCACGACAACGCGGTGGTGAGAGTCCGGTTGAACAGTCCGGAGACCGGAAACGCCATATCCGGACTGCTCCTGGACGAGCTCCTCGCCGTACTCGGCGCACTGGACGACCATCCCACCACCCGCGTCCTGGTCCTCTCCGGCGCCGGCTCCGACTTCTGTCTCGGCGGAGACCGCACCGAATTCCCCTCCCTGCTCTCGCCGGAGACCGGCAACGCGAGCATGCGCGCGCTCGCCAACAAGGCGCGCCGGATGTGCGACCTGCTGGCGAACACCGGGGTCGTCACCATCGCGCGGCTGCACGGCGGCGTCGTGGGGGCGGGACTCGGACTCGCGGTCTTCTGCGATCTGCGCGTCGGAGCGGACACCAGCCACTACCGGATCCCGGAGCTGGGACTCGGCGTGCCACCGGCCTGGGGCGGGATCACCGCCCGGATGCTGTACGAGACGGGTGCCGCCCGGATCCGGGAGCTGCTGCTCACCGCCGACAGGTTCGACGCCGGCCAGGCCGCCGAACTGGCCATCCTGCACAAGGTCGTTCCGGAGGACCAGCTCGATGCCACCGTCGAGCGCTGGACCAAGCCGCTGCTGCGTCGCTCCCCCACGGCGCTGCGCAGCACGAAGGCCATGCTGAACTCCTACGCCGGCGCCAACCGCCTCGGCGATGCCACGCTGTTCGACGCCGAGCTGCTGACCGCCGCGGTCACCGCGGCCGAGGCCGCCCGGCGCCGCTGATCCGGGCTGGTGCGGAGGCTACTGCTGAGGAAGCATGGGCAGGCGCGGGACCGAGGCCGTCCCCCGCAGCCGATGTGCGACGCGAGGAGGGCCGATGGCTGACGAGCAGGGCATTCGAATGGCGGCGGCGGATGAAATCGACACGGGCACGCCGCATTCGGCCAGGGTGTGGAACTACTGGCTCGGCGGCAAGGACAACTACGAGGTGGACCGCCGGCTCGGGGCAACGATGGCGGAGCTGTACCCGCAGATCATCGAGATAGCACGCGCCTCCCGGGCTTTCCAGGCGCGAGCGCTGCGCTTTCTCGCCGGTGAGGCCGGGGTACGGCAGTTCCTGGACCTCGGGACCGGGCTGCCGACGGCGAACGCGACGCACGAGGTCGCTCAGGGGGTCGAGCCGGCGGCGCGCGTCGTGTACGTGGACAACGACCCGATCGTCCTGGCGCACGCGCGTGCCTTGCTGACGAGTCACCCCGAAGGGGCGACGGACTATGTGCACGCGGACCTGACGGACGCGCCTACGGTGCTGCGTGAGGCCGCTCGGACGCTGGATCTCGACCGGCCGGTGGCCGTGATGGTGCTCTCGACGCTGGGACACGTCGCGGACGCCGGCGAGGCTTCGGCACTGCTCCGCACCTACATGGACGCGCTGCCCGAGGGGAGCCACCTGATGCTGTGCGACACCATCGAGACTCCGGAAACGCAGGCGGGATCCGACGAGTACGCCAGTGGCGGTGCCGCGGCGTACATCTCGCGTCCCAGGGAGGTCATGGCGACGTTCGCGGACGGCCTTGAGCTGGTCGAGCCCGGCTTCGGCTCGATCAGCCTGTGGCGCCCCGACGAGCCCCCCGTCGGGGCGCCGGTCGACCAGTGGGGGTTCGTGGCCGTCAAGCGGTAGCCGTCTCCGTTCCCCTGCGCCGTCAGGGCCGCCTCGGCCATACGTCCGAACGAACCGCTAACATGCCCGCCCATGAACGACGACGTACGCAACATCGTGCTCGGCCTGATAGCCGCCGGGATCAGCGCCGCCCTCGGCTGGCTCGCCCGCACCTACCTGTGGCGGCGCAGACTCCGCCGTAAACAGGCCTTCTTCGGGCTGCCCGGCAACTCCGAATGCCTGCTGGTCGTCAACCGCGACGCCGGGGGCGACGGCGCGGTCCACCGTTACGACGTCTTCGCCCTGCTCGAACTCTCGGCTCTGATCAAGGACTGCGCCGCACACGCGCAGATCGTGTCCCACGACACAGCCCACCAGGGCTTCGGCGAGCGCACGGAGTTCTGCGTCGGCGGCCCGGGGTCGAATCGCCGTATGGCCGCGCACCTGCAATCCCTGCTGCCGGGCGTGAAGATCAACACCGGCCCGGAACCCGGCCCCGACCGCGCGGCCTTCCAGGTCGGCTCGGAGCGCTACCGGCTGGAACCCGGGGTGTCCGAACACGTCCTGCTCGCACGACTGACGGGTGGTCAGGACGCCCGCCCCGTCTTCCTGTTCTGCGGACAGCGCGCCATCACCAACCAGGCCGCCTCCCGCTATCTGATGCGCAACTACGAGAAACTCCAGCGCAAGCACCGCGGCGGATCCTTCGTCCTGCTGCTGAAGGTGGTCAACTCCCAGGCCTACGGGCCCGATGTCGTCGAACTGGTCGGCGACGTCACACGCACCGCCCAGGCCCCACTCCCCGCCGCCCCACGCACCTCGCACCGCGCCACGAGCTGACCGGCACCGGCGTCGCTTCCTCGGACTGCGGCTGCCACCGGAGCACCCGGCGTGGCCGCACCCGAAGTGGACAACCACGTCGCACTGGTCGACGGCGACACGAGCACAGCTCCAGCTCCTCAGAACAGCCACCGCTTAAATCGATTCACTCGACCTGGCCGCCTCTCCTGTCGTACTGGTTGACTGAATTTCCGGGGAGCACCTAACCTCCGAAGCATCTGCGTGAAACCTTTCAATCATCCGGGGCTGCCCATGCCACGCCATCTGCCGCGCCGAACCGTCCTGCGGCTGGGGGCTGCCGCGTCCGCCTCCGTCGTGCTCACCGGATCCCCCGCGTTCGCCGCCCCGAAGGACGCGGGCAGGACCCCGGCACCCACCGGTCTGCTGACCGACCTGCTGCCGCGGGCACTCAGCACCACCGCCGGACAGCGGCCCCGGTTCAGCTGGCAGGTCCCCGATCTCGGCCCCGGCACCCGGCAGCGCGCGTACCAGTTGGAGGTAGCCGCCACCCCTGCCGGGTTCAAGGACCGTCAACTGGTCTGGGACAGCGGCAAGGTGACTGCCGCCGGGTCCACCGCCGTGGCCTACGACGGTCCGGCGCTCGAACCCCGTACCGCCTACTGGTGGCGGGTATGCAGCTGGGGGGACAAGCGGTCGTCGTGGTCGGAGCCGGTGCTGATGGCGACCGCGGTGGAGGACCGGTGGCAGGCAGAGCCCATCTGGGTCCCGGCCGGGCCCACTCTCACGGACGGCACCTTCACCACCCGGCTGAAGATCATCTCAGTGGCTGCGGGTCTGTGGTTCCGGGCCACCGACACCGCCAACAACTACATGTGGCAGCTGCGCGCCGACGACACAGCGGGAGTGCTCCGCAAGCACGTGTGCACGGACGGTACGTACAGCGTCATCGGTGAGGTGACGCTGCCCACTCCGATCGCCACCGGCGAGTGGGTGGACCTCTCCGTCACCATGAGCGGCTCCACCTTCACCACCTGCGTCAACGGCACCGTCGTCGACACCACCACACACACCCGCCACACCTCGGGCAACATCGGCCTGCGCAACGGCCGTACGGAGTCGCAGGTGTACGACAGCCTCCGCTTCACCACGTCTGACGGCACGGTGCTGCTCCAGGACGACTTCTCCTCCGACAGGGGCACCCTCTCCGCGGGCACCGTCGCGGACGGCGTTCTCACCTTCCCCGCCGACGCCTCCTCGCTCTCCTCCTACGGCACCGACGACACCTGGGCGCTGCTGCGGCACGAGTACCGGCTGGTGTCCGGCAGGACGGTCGCCGCCGCCGTGCTGCACGTCGCCGCCACCTCCCCAGGCCCGGCCCGCCAGTACGTGGCCAAGGTGTGGAGCAACGGCAGCCTGGTCGGCTATGCCTCCGTGCGCTCCGGCTCCGGGGTCGCCTACCAGTCCTTCGACATCACCGGCACGCTGCGCGCCGGCCGCGCCAATGCCCTGGCCGCGCTGTGCCACACCACCATGGAGCAGAAGTTCCTCGCCCAGTTGGAGATCACCTACAGCGACGGCAGCCGGGCCACCATCGGCTCGGGTGACGACTGGAAGGCCCGCGGCCAGGACGGTCTGCTCCCGCCCGGGGGCAGTGCGGGCAGCAGCTTCTTCGCCGTGCCCCAGGAGCACTGGGATCTGCGCAATGAGCCCGTCGGCTGGACCGAGCCCGGCTTCGACGACACTGCCTGGTCCTCCCCCGCCACCCGCCCGGCCGTCGGCGGGCTGGTCCCGGCGCTCATCGAGCCCGTACGGCTGCACGACGTCATCCCGGCCTCGGTGACCGAGGTGGCCGACGGCCGCTGGCTGGTGGACCTCGGCCGGGAGATCGCCGGCGGTCTGGCCCTGGAGGTCACCGGGGCCGCGGGCGACACCCTGGAGGTGCGCCTCGGCGAGGAGCTCAACGCTGACGGCACCGTGAAGTACGAGCTACGGGCCACCAACGTCTACCGCGAGGTGTGGACCCTGCGCGACGGCGCCCAGCGGTTCGAGCACTGGGGCTACCGCGGCTTCCGCTGGGCCGAGCTGCGTACCTCCGTCGACCTGTCCCTGGCGACCGTCAAGGGCCGCGCCTGGAAGCTCGACTGGGACGGATCCGACTCCTCCTTCCACAGTTCGGACCCCGGTCTCGACCGGGTCTGGGACCTGTGCCGCTACTCCATCGAGGCCACCCGCGGCGACCTCTACCAGGACACTCCGACCCGTGAGCGCGGCCCTTACGAGGGCGACGCGCTGATCAACCAGCTCTCCGAGTACGGTGTGCAGCGCTCGTTCGCGCTCGCCCGGTGGTCCAACGACTACCTTGTCCGCCAGGGCACCTGGCCCACCGAGTACCGGCTGATGTGCGCGATCTCCGCCTGGGAGGACTATCTCGCCACGGGCGACGACCGGCAGCTCGCCAAGGACTACGCCCTGCTCGCCGCCAAGAACCTCACCGCCTTCCTGGGTTCCGACGGACTGGTCCACAAGTCGCCCGGCAACAGCAGCGAGGACCTCGGCGACCTGGTCGACTGGCCTGCGACAAACCGCGACGGCTACGTCTTCACCGAGGTCAACACCGTGGTCAACGCCTTCCAGTACGCGGCCTTCGGCGCCCTCGCCAAGTGCGCCGCCGCCCTCGGCAGGAGGGATGAGGAGTCGTCGATGAGAAAGCGGGCCGACACTCTCGGCGCCGCGATGCGCGACACACTGCTCGACCCCTCCGGGAGCCGGTTCCTCGACGGCGCGGGCACCGCTCACAGCGCCCAGCACGCCACCGCCTTCCCGGTCGCGCTCGGCGTCGCCGCCGGCTTCGACGACCCGGTCCTGGCCAGGCTCGGCGACACACTCGCCGCGGGCGGCATGAAGATGAGCGTCTACGGGGCGCAGTTCCTGCTCGACGCACTGTTCCTGCTCGGCCGCGCCGACTCCGCGCTCGCCTTGCTGACCTCCAGCGGCACCAACTCCTGGCTGCACATGATCGACGAGCTGAAAGCCACCATCGTGGGCGAGGCGTGGGACCCCTCGCTGAAGTCGAACATGACCTTCTCCCACGCCTGGGCCTCCGCCCCGGCCAACGTCGTGGCCCGGCACGTACTGGGCGTCCAGGTGACGGAGGCGGGCGCGGCAGGGTTCCGTATCCGGCCCAGGACCGGGAGCCTGACCGAGGTCGACGGAACCGTCCCGTCGCTGCGCGGCCCGGTATCGGTCGCCCTGCGCCGTTCCCAGGACACGCACACCCTCGAGGTGAGCGTGCCGCCCAACGCCCGGGCAGTGGTGGAGCTGGAGATCGGCGGTGCCGACCCGGCGGCGTACCGGGTGGCGGGCGCGGACGGACGCGTCGGGGTGACGTCGTTCGACGACCTGACCGGCACCGTGCTGCGGGTGGGCCCGGTCGGCTCGGGCACCACGGTGATCGCGCTGCGTCAGTAGGCAACAGGGCGCGGTCCGGACCCCGCTGTCCGCCGCACCAGCTCCGGGACCCACTCGACGTACTCGACCTCCGAGCCGTCGGCGTGGCGGGCGTAGAGGAAGCGCCCCGTGGGGCCGCTCGCCATGGGGGTGGTGATGGTGGCGCCGGCGGCCTTCAGGGTCGCGGCCAGGGCGTCCAGGTCCTCGACGACCACGGTGGCCGAGGCGTGCGCGTACTTCGCACGCTCGTCGGCCGGTCCCGCGATCACGAGAAAGTCGCCGACGGCGGCCAGCTCCACGGACTCGAAGGCCAGCCGCAGTTCCGGCTGCGCGCCGGTGAGTTCCACCAGGAGCGGCAGCGCCTGGTCGAGGTCGTCGGTCCACAGGCGGGCGTATGTCTTCAGGATGCTCATGAGCTGCTCCAGTCCTCAGGTGCCGGTATCTTCTGGTTACCGAGGCACCGTAAGTGCGTAAGCTCTGACGTGGAAGAACGCACTTTGCGGTGAGAGGGGAACCTGGTGGTTACCGACCAGGTCAGGCGCACACCCGATGACGGGGACGTGACGCGGGCCGACTCGCTGGCCCGCGAGATCTTCTCCGGTGTGGCCAACAAGTGGGCGCTGCTGATCATCAATGTGCTGGCAGACCGGACCCTCCGGTTCACCGAACTGCTCAACGGGGTGGAAGGCATCAGCCACAAGATGCTCGCCCAGACACTGCGCGGGCTCGAACGGGACGGGTTGGTGCGCAGGACCGTGTACGCCGAGGTGCCGCCGCGCGTCGACTACCGCCTCACCGAACCGGGCGCAGCACTGCGCGACACGGTCAACGGCATGTGCGGATGGACCCGCCGGTACCTGGACGAGATCGAAGCGGCTCGACGGCGCTTCGACAGCGTGCGGACGTAGTCGAGGCGATCACAGGGGCTGCGCCGGCCGGGATGCCGGGGGGCGAAGGCCGGGTGCCGTCTCGTACGGGAGGCGGTACCCGGTCTCCGTTTCGGATCTGCCGCAGGAGTTACAGCGCGCCCGCGTACGTGCCCGCGGTCCCGGACCCCACCTGACCCTCGATGGGGACGGGTTCACCGATCCAGCCCGCGGCGTCCGCGGCTCGAATGCCGCTGTTGAAGGCGTCGGCCATCTTCTGGTAGCCGGCGTCGTCCGGGTGCAGTCCGTCGGCCAGGTCGTCGGCGGTCAGGGCGCCCATGTCGACGTAGCTGACATGCTTGCCCGCTGCCTGCTTCTCCTCGACCATCCCCGGGATCCGCTGGTTGTATCCGCCCCGGTTCGCCTCGATCGTGGGATTCGTGGAGATGGTCAGCGACGCGACCAGGACGGTAGCGTCCGGGGCGTCGGCCACCACCTGGTCGATGAGGGAGTCGAGCCGGTCGGGTGCGGTGGGCACCTCGTAGTCCTGGCCGAGGTCGTTGGTGCCGATCATCAGGGTCACGACATTGGGCCGGTAGCGGGACAGCGAAGCGTCCGTGATGGAGGCGATCTCGTCGATCCGCCAGCCGGAGTGACCCTCGTTGTCGGGGTCAGGCATGGACCCCGCGCGGGACGTCCCCACGAAGTCCAGCGAGTACCCCTGGGCGCTCAACTCGTCCCAGAGCGGGCCTCGGTAGCCGTTCCCGGTGCTGCTTCCGATGCCGTCGGTGATCGAGTCACCGAGTGGCATGACACGTAAGGCGGAGGCAGCGGCCGGGGCTGGGGGTCCTCCGGCTTCGGTGTCCGCCGCCGATGCGGGCAGCATGCCGGCCCAGAGCAGGCCGGTGACGGCAGCGGCCGTCAGGGCAAGGGTCGTCAAGGGTCTCTTCATCATCAGTCCTCTGCAGATGCGGATGTACCGGGATCGGTCGGGGACGCGCCCGGGCCGTGTGTCGGAACACGCCCCGGGCCACCGTCAGCCCGTGGCGGCGTTGAGGAGGTCGAGGGCGCTCTGCTGGCAGCCGTAGTCGGGGGCGCCGTCCCCGCCGCTCCAGTGCGGGCCGTACTGGTCGAGCTCGTTGCGGTCGTGGTCGTAGGCGCTGTCCGCCCACCGGGTGAGGGCCGAGGCGTAGGGATGGTCGGACAGTTGGCGGTCGAGCGTGCCGAGTCCGCGGACGTACGCGCCCTTGAAGCTCGGACCGTCCCCTGTGCAGTCGTCGCCCTCGCCCGGTTCGCGCAGCACCCCGTCGGTCTCGAGCCGGACGGTGGACGCGTCGGCCAGTTCACGCGCGGTCGTCAGGGGTGCGGAGTCACCGGTCGCCTGGTGGAACTCTGTCAACGCACCAAGGATCACACCCTGGTTGTACGTCCATGTGGGCTGGCCGTTGTTGGCGCAGGCGTCGTCGAGCCCGTCGTTGATCAGACGGTCACCGTTGATCATGCCGCTGCCCCGGAACCAGTTCCATTCGTCCGTCGCCCGCTCCAGATAGGCGGTGTCACCGGGGATCCGGTTGTGCAGGGCCGAAGTGAGCTGGAGGTACAGCTCGTTGGTGACGGCGTTCTTGTAGTTGCCCTCCGTGCTCCAGCGCACCCCGCCACCGCAGGTGTCGTTCCAGTTGTCGCTCATGTGGTCCGCGTCGGCCCGCGCGGTGTCGAGATACCGGCCGTCACCCGTCAGGTCGTAGGCGGCGATCCAGGCGAGGCCCCACCAGCCGGTGTCGTCGAGGTACTCGTTACGGAACTGTCCGCCCTGCGCGTCGATGTTCCGGTCGTACGTCTCGGCGATCGCGTAGGTGTAGCTGCCCGAGCCGCTGATCCGGCTGTTGTCGATGATCGCGGTCAGGGCATTGGCGGCGGTCCACCAGCCGTCGCCGCCGAAGAGCTTGCTGCCCCGGTCGTACGACATCATCAGGGCGGTGGCCGCCGCTGTGCTGCGGCTGCCCGCGTTCCAGGTGGTGCGGGCCCACGGCGTACACGCGATGCCGCCGTCGACCGGCTGCCCGCAGGCCCTGAGGGCGCCGACCCCCTTGGTGTTCCAGTCGTCGACGTTGTACATCTGTGTGCGCCAGCCCTGCCCGCCTTCGGGCACAGCGGTGTCACCGAGACGGCTGTCCCCGTCCCAGGTCCTGCCGCCGTCCATGGACCGGTCGAGCCACACGCTGTCGCCGGGCCCGCCGCCGTCGATGGACGCCCAGCCCATCGCGTCCGCGTCGTCGAAGTGCAGCTCGATCGAGCGCGCGTCGACCGTGGCGGTGACAGGAACGCGGTCCTGGTCGGTCAGCCCCGGATCGCGCGCGTCGCAGTAGGTGTTGCAGACGACCCCCGTCGGTGCCGCGCGGGCCGTCGGGGACGACACCCCGCCGACGACGGCGGCGGACAACGTCGCCAGCAGGGTGAACAGGACTGATGACATGGATCTTCGTGACTTCATGGAGAACTCCTCGGATGTCAGGTCCCGCCCCGGGTCAGGAGGACAGGATCCACTGTTGGACCTGCGCGCCGTCGCAGTCCCGGATCGCCGGCTGGATGCCGTCGTCGGTGCCCGCGTCGGGTATGCCGGGACAGCGGCCCGACGCGGAGTTCACCAGTGCGCCGGCCGAGTCCGTGCAGGTCCATTTCCGACTGTCGCCACCGTGGCAGTCCCACAGCTCGACCGGCGTGCCGTTGGCCGTCTCGGGACCCCCGAAAACAAAGGACAGATTCGGAACACCTGTCAACACAATCGACCGAACTCGCGAACAAAGCAACAGACCTCCGACCGAAGAGAGTTGGCCTTCCGGCGCGGACCGCCGACGACCCGGGACTACATCAACTACGCCCCTGCGCACGACTGTCCGGGGACCCCGCGATTGATCCGACCGCATGCACGGACCGTTGACGCGGCCATGCCGGGTAGCTAACTTCAGAGAGCGCTCTCCATCTTCGCCTGTGCACTCTTGCGTCCTGGGCCGGCAACGTTGCTACCGCCGACAACGTTGTCAGCTCCTTTCAGAAATGGAGCCTGCCCGAGTGAGCCCCCGCGCCGATGCTGCCGGGGTTCCCGACCGATCACTGTGAGAGGTGCCCGATGCCGATACCTGTCCGTACACCGCGCCCCCGGCCGCGTCACCTGCGGCTGCCGACCCTGGCGGGCGCACTGATCCTCGCCGTGTCCGCCGTCACCGGGGCAGGTGCGTCGGGCGCGGGGGCGGCGGCCGCGGCCGAGCCCTCCGACCGTCCGACGCTCACCTTCGCCGACTCCACCACCCAGGCGAAGCTCGGTGCGCCGTACGCCGAGGCACTGACGAACGTGCTCGACATCAACACCGTTCCGTACGACCCGGCGGTCTACAACTCCTCAGGTCTGATGACCGACGACCCGCAGGAGTTCATCCGTGCGGGTGGCGGCTACGAGCAGCCGTGGACCAGGGACGCGGCGGTGAACACCTGGAACGCAGCCAGCCTGCTGGAGCCGGCGCAGGCCGCGAACACCCTGTGGGCGGCCGTGGTCAAGCAGCCCGACGGGCAGCTGATCGTCCAGCAGGACAACCAGCAGTGGGACCAGGTCGTCTGGATGACCGGAGCCTGGAACCACTACCTGGTCACCGGTGACGAGACCTTCCTGTCCCACGCCTATCAGGTCGCCGTCAACACACTCGACCTCCGCAGGAGCCAGGACTTCAACAGCGCCTTCGGACTGTTCCAGGGGCCGTCGTTCTTCAACGACGGCATCGCCGGCTACCCGGCGCCGCCGGCCGACGACACCGAGAGCCACGGCAGTTTCGTCGGCGACTACCCCGACACCTCGTCGATCATGGCACTCAGCACCAACGCCCTGTACTTCTCCGCCTACCGCAGCGCCGCGCAGATGGCCGCCGCCCTGGGCAGGCCGGACAGCGAGGCCGACGCACTCGACGCCTCCGCCGACACACTCAAGGAGAAGATCAACCAGCATCTCTGGATCCCCGACAAGGGCATGTACGGCTACTTCATCCACGGCGACGACAGTCTGTCGGGGCAGCTGGATGTGACCGAGGAGGGCGCCGGACTGTCCTTCGCCGTACTCTTCGGCATCGCCGACGCGAGCCAGGCACGGTCGATCATGCGCAACGCGCACATCCAGCCGTACGGCATCGTGGACACCTACCCCGACTTCGCCCGCTACAGCGACGACCGACCGGGCCGCCACAACGGGGTCGTCTGGCCGATGGTGCAGGGCTACTGGGCCGACGCGGCCGCGCGGACCGGCGATCAGGCTCGCTTCGCCGACGAGGTGCGGGCGCTGGCCGGACTCGCCGACAGCAGCGGACAGTTCGCCGAGATCTACAACGCACGGACCGGCGAGGTGGACGGCGGCTGGCAGACCGGCAGCCACTGGGACGCCGCTCCCGACCAGGCCTGGTCGGCGACGGCCTATCTGCGGATGATCGACAACGGTCTGTTCGGCATGGAATTCGGCACCGACGGCATCGACTTCAGGCCGACGCTGCCCGCAGGCTGGGGCGACGTGACGCTGAACGGCGTCAGCTATCGGGACGCGGAGCTGGACATCTCGCTGCACGGCTCAGGCAACGTGATCAGCTCCTTCACGCTGGACGGCGCGGAGACCTCGGCGAACTCGGTGCCCGCCTCCCTGTCGGGGAAGCACGATGTGGAGATCACCCTGTCGGACGCGGAGCCACGGCCCCGCACCAGCGGTGGACGGTGACCGCAGGCCCCTGGTCACCCCGGGGCCCGGCCGGCCCGCAGGCTCCCTCGTCCTCGGCGCCCCGCAGGCTCCCCGGTCACCCCCGCGCCCCGCACCGCGGACCGGTCTCGGGGCGCCGGGCCTGCGGCTGAGGCCCGGACGCCCCGGGACCGGTACGGGCCGGGACCGGCGGCATGTCGCAGTGCGGCTCCCTCGCGCGTAAGGGCGTTCGCCGTTACCGCGCGGGGAGTCTGACGATCTCCCTCCCGGGGGTGTGACCTCCCCCTCGCCTTGCCTGGAACCCGGCGCCGGGACGGCCGTTCCCCCGTGGGCGTGGAGCCGTACTCCACGCCCACGGGTCCGGGCCGGTCACATGTCGCCCGGTGACCTCGCCGGTCCTCGTCGCATCGGCCGCGACCCGGCCGGCACACAGCTGACCTTCTCCCCCACCGGCATGTCCGCGGTGCGGGGAGTGATCACCGGCTGCTGCCGGGCGGGCTCGCCGATGGCTACTTGGGGCGGCCCGGCAGCACCGTCCCCGGTCCGGCGGCGGCGACGCCCGTGCCCTCCGTTTTCGGGTTGCGCCGCTGCCGTCTGGCCATCCAGGTCGCGAACCACGAGAGCAGCATGCACATCCCGATGTAGATGGGCGAGATCACCATGACCACCGGAATGAACGGCAGGTCGTAGTCGAGGTTCGACG
The DNA here is from genome assembly GCF_045162755.1 of Streptomyces sp. NBC_01012. NCBI lineage: Bacteria > Bacillati > Actinomycetota > Actinomycetes > Kitasatosporales > Streptomycetaceae > Streptomyces > Streptomyces sp. NBC_01012. The sequence goes on from NZ_CP108688.1 coordinate 1,199,960, forward strand.
CGATCAGCTTGCCCGCGTGGAGGAACTCCTCGTAGGTGATCAGATAGCCGAGCGAGGTGTCCTTCAGCGCCACCACGAGCTGGCTGATGATGGTGGGCATCATCGCGCGGACGGCCTGCGGGGCCAGGACATGGGTGGTGACCTGCGTCTTGCGCAGGCCCAGCGCGTACGCCGCCTCCCGCTGCCCGCGCTCCACGGACTTGATCCCCGTACGGAACACCTCCGCGAGCACGGATCCGTTGTAGAGGGTCAGCCCGGCCACCAGGGCCGGCAGCGGCTGGACCTTCAGCGCGACGAAGATGAAGAAGATCATCACCAGTACGGGCATGGCGCGGAAGAACTCGACCAGCACCGTGGCGATCCAGCGCACCGGTCTGTGGTCGGAGAGCCGTCCGACGGCGAGCACCGCCCCGAGCGCGAGGGAGAGCACCGCCGCGAAGGCGAAGGCCTTGAGCGTGTTGCCGAGCCCGCGCAGCAGCAGCTCCTGGATGCCCTTGTAGGTGAAGGGTGTCCATTTCGCGCTGGTGAACTGGTCCGTGTCGAAGAGGAGATAGAGGAGCCAGGCGAACAGCCCGAGGATCACGGCCGTCGACAGGATCCCGTAGAGGAAGTGCCGCTTGCGGGTGGCGGGCCCGGGGATGTCGTACAGGGCAGTGGCGGTGGCGGTGGAGTGGGTCATCGGGCGACTCCCCAGCGCTTCTCCAACACGTTGAAGATCGCACTGATCGCGAGGGTGATGATCAGGTATCCGACGGCGATCCAGACGAAGGACCAGATGATGCTGTAGCCGAGTTCGTTGAGGGTCTTGTAGGTGCCGAGCAGCTCGGTGACGCTGAAGGCCCCGGCGATGGCGGAGTTCTTCGCGAGGGCGATGAGCGTCGAGCCGACCGGCGGGATCACCGACCTGAAGGCCTGGGGCAGCACCACGTTGTTCAGGGTCTGTCCGAAGGACATCCCGAGGCTCCGGGCCGCTTCGCCCTGCCCCGTCGGCACGGTGTTGATGCCGGCGCGCAGGGCCTCGCAGATGAAGGCCGAGGTGTAGCAGCCGAGCGCCAGGACAGCGAACAGCTGGAAGGGCAGGACGAGTCCGAAGCGCGGCAGGCCCAGCAGTACGGCGAAGAACAGCAGGGTCAGCGGGGTGTTGCGGAGGACAGCGACCCACACGGTGCCGATCGCCCGGAGCGAGCCCACGGGCGCGACCCGGAAGGACGCCATGACGAAGCCGAGCGCCAGCGCCAGCAGCGAGGCGTACACGGTGAGCTCGACGGTGCCGAGGAAACCCTTGCCGTAGAGCGAGAAGTTGTCTGTCAGTACATCCATGGTGGTGGCCGGCCCCTCAGTTCGCCGGGTAGCGGTCGATGGGCGGCGGTTTCGGCGCGGGCGCCCCGGAGAGGCCCAGCGTCGCTTCGTACGCCTTCTTCCAGTTGCCGTTCTTCTCGTTGGCCTCCAGCGCGTCGTTGAGCGCGGCGCGCAGCGCGTTGTCGCTGCGCGGGACCCCGATGCCGTACGGCTCCTCGGAGAACGGCTTGCCGACCACCTTCATCTCGTCCGGCGCCTTGGCCGCGAAGCCCAGCAGGATGGCGTCGTCCGTGGTGACGGCGTCGACCTGGAAGGTCAGCAGGTTGTCGACGCAGATCGAGTAGGTGTCGTACGCGACGAGGTCCGCCTTGGGGTAGTCGGCGGCGATGCGCTGGTACGGCGTGGACCCGGCGGCCGAGCAGACGGTCTTGCCCGCCAGGTCCTGGGGGCCGTGGATGTCGTTCTCGTCGGTACGCACCAGCAGTCCCTGGCCCGCCATGTAGTACGGCCCGGCGAACCCGACGAGCTTCTTGCGCATGTCGTTGATCGTGTAGGTGCCGACGTAGTAGTCGATCTGCCCGTTCTGCAGGGCCGTCTCGCGGTTGGCCGAGGCGATGGTGCGGAAGCGGATCTTGCCCGGTTCGAAGCCGATCGAGGCGGCCAGCATGCGGGCGATCTCCATGTCGAAGCCGTAGTAGACCCCGGTGGCCGGGTCCTTCTCGCCGAGGTAGGGCTGATCCTCCTTGGCGCCCACGACCAGATAGCCGCGCTTCTTCGCCTTCGTCCACGTCTTCGACTTCGGCAGCCGGAATCCGGTGTCGACCTTGTACGTGGGCAGCGCCCCTGCCTTGGGCCCCTTGACCGGCGGACTGCCCTCCCTGCCGCAGCCCGCACTGAGCACGGCGATCAGGAGGCAGACCAGCGCGGCCGCGGTGTTCCTCGTACGCAACACGGTGCCTCCTGTCAGTGCTTGAGGATCTTGGACAGGAAGTCCTTGGCGCGGTCGCTCTCCGGGGAGGTGAAGAAGTCCTCCGGAGTGCGGTCCTCGATGATGCATCCGTCGGACATGAAGACCACGCGGTTGGCTGCGGACCGGGCGAAGCCCATCTCATGCGTGACGACGACCATGGTCATGCCCTCACGGGCGAGTTGCTGCATGACCTCCAGGACCTCGTTGATCATCTCCGGGTCCAGTGCGGAGGTCGGCTCGTCGAAGAGCAGCGCCTTGGGGTCCATGGCGAGGGCGCGGGCGATGGCGACGCGCTGCTGCTGGCCGCCGGAGAGCTGGGCGGGCAGCTTGTCCGCCTGCGAGGCGAGCCCGACCCGCTCCAGGAGTTCCCGGGACCGCCGGTCGGCCTCGTCCTTCCTGCGCTTGCGGACCTTCAGCTGGGCGAGCGAGACGTTCGCCAGCACGGTCTTGTGGGCGAACAGGTTGAACGACTGGAAGACCATGCCCACTTCGGCCCGGAGTTCCGCGAGCCCCTTCCCCTCTTCGGGGAGCGGCTTGCCGTCGATCGCGATGCGACCTGACTCGATCGTCTCAAGTCTGTTGATGGTTCGGCAGAGCGTTGATTTACCCGACCCGGAGGGGCCGATGACCACCACCACCTCCCCGCGGCCGACGGTGAGATTGATGTTCTGCAGGACATGCAACTTCCCGAAGTACTTGTTGACGTCCCGCAGCTCGATCAACGGATCGACGGCCATACGCTGCCCTACCCACTTATCGCTTGTGTCGAGGTCAGCGCAAACTATCCGGGGTGGACACGCGCTTCGGAGCCGACACGCACCGACGGCGCATAAGGCTGTTTATCGCGTTTTGGCCTCGGGACCGCTCTCCGCCGACTCCGCGTACATCTCGGAGAGCTCGGGGCTGCCCGACATCGCCCAGTCCAGACCGGCGGAGACCACATCGATCTCACGTCCGGATCCCAGCCGCACCACGGGCTTTCCGCCCGCCAGGATGTCCCAGACGGCAGCGGGCACGGTCCGCACCAGTACGGTGCCGAGGTAGAGGCCCGCGTCGTTGCCCACCCAGGGCAGCTCCTCCGGGTCGTCACGCCAGATGGGCGGCAGTTGATCGAGCGCGGACAACGAGGCCGGGCTGTCGTCGAGTTCGAGGCCGCACTGCGCCGCGCGGGCGCGCAGCAACTCGCATTCCGCGAACAGCTCGGCCACGCCCTCCGGGTCGGTCCTGACGGCGGCTGCGAGAGCCGCCCCCCTGGTACCGCCTTGACGTTTACGCCAGTTGTCCAGGAAGCGAATCTTCATACCTCCAGGGTCCCATCCCGGAGGGCATCCGCATCGCAGGGCGCGCGACCGCGTCGGTTCCCCGCCCCGCCCCGGTGCGGCCACCGTCCTCTTCCCTAGGGTACGGGGATGACGTCGCAGAACTATCTCTCCGAACTCTTCTCGCTGGACGGCCGGGTCGCCGTGGTGACCGGCGGGAGCTCCGGGATCGGCCGGGCCATCGCCGGGGCGCTCGCTCGCGCCGGAGCGAGCGTGGTGGTCGTGGCACGCAGGGAGCCGGAGCTGGTGCGTACCGTCGGCGAACTCGACGCGGAGGGCTGCCGGTCGGCCTGGGTGAGCGCCGATCTGGGGTCGGCCGACGGTGTGCGCAGGGCGGGCGACGAAGCGGCGGCAGCCTTCGGTGAGCCGGACATCCTCGTCAACTGCGCGGGCGTCAACCTGCGTCCGCCGATGAGCGAGCTCGACGAGGAGGTCTGGGACACCACGATGACGGTGAACCTCAAGGCCCCCTATCTGCTGGGCCGCCGCTTCGGCCCCGGCATGGCCGAACGGGGCTTCGGCCGGATCATCCACATCACGTCCCAGCAGGCACACCGGGCGTTCGTGCAGAGCGGTGCGTACGGGGTCTCCAAGGGCGCTCTCGAATCGCTGGCCCGCTCGCAGGCCGAGGCCTGGTCACCGTCCGGGGTCACCTGCAACACGCTGGTGCCCGGCTTCGTGATGACGCCGCTCAACGAGCGGCTGTCGTCCGACCCGGAGCGGGTCGCGGCACTGGCCGCGCGCACGATGGTCGGACGCAACGGCCTGGCCGAGGACTTCGCCGGTGCGGCGGTGTTCCTGGCGAGCGCCGCGTCCTCCTACGTCACGGGGCAGTCGCTGTTCGTCGACGGCGGGTTCTCGGTGCACTGAGGGGCTCTCGGTGCACCGAGGGGTTTTCGGTGCACCGAGGGGTTTTCGCGCACTCCGGCGGCCGGACGCGTTTCGAGACGCCCGGCCGCCACCGTCTCAGCCCTCGGTGCCTGGACCCGGCTCGCCGGACGCAGCATCGGCCGCCACAGCGGCTGCGACGTCGGAGGACGCCACGTCCTTGTCGACGCTCAGCCCCGAGAGCACACCCGTACCCCCTTCGAACTCCAGCAGGGCCAGCACGATGTGACCGGCCCCGACGTGATCGTGCCCGAGGCGCAGCGCCTCCCGGAAGGTGAGCTCCAAGACCTTGCGGGCCCCGGCGTCGTACGGGATCAGCTCGGGGACCTCGTCCACCGCGTCGGGCAGCGAGAGGGCCACCGCCTCCCTGACCGCCTCGGGCGAGATGCCCTGCCCGGAGAGGACCTGGGCGCCGAGGGCATCCGGCTCCGCCAGCAGGCCGAGGATCAGATGGCCCGTGCCGATCTCGTCGTTCCGCGCGGCGTGCGCCTCGTTGTTCGCGGCCATGACGACGTTCCTGGCCTGCTCGTCGAATCGGCCGAAGCCCTGGCTCGGGTCCAGGTCCGAGGTCTCGTCGGGCTTCTTCGGCACGAACCTCTTCTGGGCGGCCTGCCGGGTGACCCCCATGCTCCGCCCGATGTCCGTCCATGACGCGCCCGAGCGGCGCGCCTGGTCCACGAAGTGGCCGATGAGGTGGTCGGAGATCTCGCCCAGGTGGTCCGCGGCGACCACGGCTCCGGCGAGCTGTTCAAGGGCGTCGGGATGGGCCTTCTTGATCGCGTCGATGAGGTCGTCGAGACGGATGGGCGGATCGGCGCGTAGCGGCTTCGTCATGAGGCAACCCTAGGTTGACACCCAGAGGGTGTCAACCTTGAGTTGACATCGCGCGTGCCGAGTCTCGCCCGTGCCGAGTCACGGACGTCCGGACGTCCCCTCGTGCGGGGGGCTCAGACGTCGAGATCCACGACCACCGGGGCGTGATCGGAGGCACCCTTGCCCTTGCGCTCCTCGCGGTCGACGTAGCTGTCCTTGACGGCCGCCGCGAAGGGGGCGTTGCCGTAGACGAGGTCGATGCGCATGCCCTTGTTCTTCGGGAAGCTGAGCTGGCGGTAGTCCCAGTAGGTGTACGGGTGGTCGTACTTGAGGGGGCGCGGCACCACGTCCGAAAGGCCCTCCTCGCGCAGTGTGGCGAGCGCGGCACGCTCCGCGGGGGTGACATGTGTGGCGCCCTCGAAGAGCGACGGGTCCCAGACGTCCTCGTCCGCCGGCGCGATGTTGAAGTCGCCGAGGACCGCGAACGGCAGCGCCCCCGCGGCGTCGGATGCGACGGCCTTCTGGAGGGCTTCGAGCCAGCGCAGCTTGTAGGCGTAGTGGTCGTGGGCGACCTCGCGGCCGTTGGGCACGTAGACCGACCAGACGCGGGCCGGGCCGCAGGTCGCCGAGACCGCTCTCGGCTCCTGCACGCCCTCGTACTCCGGGCCGCCCGGCAGGCCCGTCACGACGTCCGCGAGGCCCACACGGGAGAGCAGCGCGACGCCGTTCCACCGGCCCGTGGCGTTGACCGCGGATTCATAACCCGCCTCGCGCAGCGCTTCGGTGGGGAACTGCTCCAGCGTGCACTTGGTCTCCTGGAGGCACAGCACATCGGTGCCGCTGCTCTCCAGCCAGGCCAGCAGCCTGGGAAGCCGTGCAGTGATCGAATTGACGTTCCAGGTGGCGATGCGCATGGAGCAAACCTAACCGCTCCCACTGACAACGGCGTCAGAGACGGGTCTCGTCGCCCGGGGTCAGCCGGCCGTGGTCCGCGCCGCCAAGGGCGCCGATCTGCCGGTCGTAGATCGGTCGGGCGAGGTCGGTGAGCAGGGCGTCGTGGACGTCGATCGCACGGCGCGGCTTCACCTCGCGCACGTAGTCGATGACCTCCGAGATCTTGCTCCAGGGGGCCATGACCGGCAGCAGCAGCGTGTCCACAGGACGGCCGGGCACCGTGAAGGCGTCGCCGGGGTGGAAGACCGAACCGTCGACGAGGAACCCGACGTTGGTGATCCTCGGGATGTCCGGATGGATCACCGCGTGCAGCTCTCCGTGCACCTGTACGTCGAACCCCGCGGCGGTGAACGCGTCACCGTGGCCGACGGTGTGCACGCGTCCCGGGAACGCGGCGAGAAGCTGCTCGGCCACACTGCGCAGGGTCCACACCCGCGCGGCGGGGTTGGCCTCCAGCGCCGCGCGCAGCCGCCCCTCGTCGAAGTGGTCGGGGTGCTCGTGGGTCACCAGGATCGCGTCGGCACCGACCGCGGCGTCTTCCTCGGCGAACCCACCGGGATCGATGACGAGCGTCTGCCCGTCCCGCTCCAGACGGACGCAGGAGTGGATCTTCTTGGTGAGGGTGAGAGACGAAGTGTTCATCCCTCCATCCTGCTACGCGGGCGGAGTGGTTTCCTCCTGTATCACGGACTGCGCGATCTCGAACGCCGCGCCTGCCGCCGGGATGCCGCAGTAGACGGCCGTCTGGAGCAGCACCTCCTTGATCTCGACGGGGGTGAGCCCGTTGCGCAGGGCCGCCCTGACGTGCTGGGCGAGGCCGCCGAGGTGCCCGGAGGCGACGACAGCGGTGAGGGAGACACAGCTGCGGGACCTGCGGTCGAGGCCCTCCCTGCTCCAGATCTCGCCCCAGGCGTAGCGGGTGAGGAGCTCCTGGAAGTCCTCGGTGAAGCCGTCGGACGTGGCCTTCGCGGCGTCCACATGGGCATCGCCCAGCACCTCGCGTCTGACCTTCATGCCCCGCTCGTACAGGTCGTCGCGCCCGGTGGCGGAGGCGTCGGGCAGCTCGACAGCGGCGGTGATCTCCGCGACGGGGACGACAGGGGCGAACGGTGCGGCGAACCCCGGCGTCGGCGGCACGGGGATCGACGCCAGGGTGTCCTGCCAGGCGGTCGAGAAGTGCATCAGCAGCAGGTCGGTGACGGCTGCGGGCTGCTCGACCGGGGCCAGGTGGGAGGCGCCGGGCACGAGCGCGAGCCGGGCGTCGGGGATGCCGGCCACCAGGGTCCGGGCCTCGGCGGGTCCGGTGACCTTGTCCTCGGCCCCGACGAGCACGAGGGTCGGAACCCCGATACGGGGCAGCTCCGTACGGATGTCGAAGGCGGCCAGGGCCTCGCAGGCGGCGATGTAGCAGCCCGGGTCGGTGGTGCGGACCATCTGGACGGCCCACTCGACGATGGCGGGCTGGGCGGCGGCGAAGCCGGGCGTGAACCAGCGCTCCGGCGAGGTCCGGGCGATCGGCTCCAGGCCGTTGGTGCGGACGATCACTCCACGCTGCCGGAACTCGTCGGCGGTGCCGAAGCGCGGCGACGCCGCGACGAGCGCCAGGGCCGCGACCCGGTGCGGGTGGCGCAGCGCGAGGTCCGCACCGACGGCGCCGCCGATGGAACAGCCCACGTATCCGAAGCGCTGGACGCCGACGCTGTCCAGCGTGGCCAGGAGCCGATCGGCGAGGTCGGTGACCGCGGCTGCGGGGTGCGCGGGGGCTCCGCCGTGACCGGGCAGGTCGTACCGGAAGATCCGCCAGTGCTGGGACAGCTCGGGTATCTGGCGGTCCCACATGTGCCAGGTGGTACCCAGTGACGGCCCGATCACCAGGACCGGAGCGTCTTCTGGCCCGTCAAAGCGGTATTGCATGGTGTTCGGTGGTGTCTCAGTCACCCGGAAAACCCTCTCATCTGTCACGAGATGTCACATCGCCGGGGTGGACGCCCTGGCCGGCCTCGGCCCTCTCACGATGCCAGCTCCGACGCCGGGGCCTCGCCCACAACCAACAGCCGGACTTCGAATCCACCTCAATCCTGCTCACCGTTCAGCTGGGTGAGACGCTCGACCAGGTACGAGACGTGGCTCACGCTTGCCCCTCCTCCGCAGCCCCGTGCAGACCGTCCCATGTGATGGCGGCTCCACGAAGATCCTCTACATCCGGCTTGACACACCACCGCTCGGTCGTCGCGATACCGGTGTGCCCAGCTCATCGCGCAAGGATGTGGTCCGGCACTCCGCTGTCGGCCAGGAAAGTGAAGCACGACGAACGTATCGAAAGTGCTGGTCACCGGCGTGGCACCGCCTAAAATGGCATGTGCTCCTCGTCCGGTTGTGCTGGGATCAATCCCTATGAATGATTACTTTCTCGATGAAGCCGACTTGACGGACAGGATGGAGCGGAATCTGGCGGAACACGCCTGCCATCTGCACCGGAGCGTGTCCGGTGCGACCGTCACGGAGACCGATGACCTCCTGGTCGCAGACAGCGGCCTGGACGACGACACGTTCAATATCGTCGCAGCGGCCCGCTTCGCCGCCGACGATGCCGCGGCCCGTATCTCCGAGACTCTCGGGTCGCTGGCCGGCACCGGCCGCGGCTTCTCCTGGTGGGTCGGACCTGCCTCGACACCGACAGACCTCACCACCCGCCTGACCGCGGTCGGTCTGCCGGTGTCCGAGCGTGAGACGGCGATGTGGGCCGAGCTGGACGTCACCCTGCCGGTTCCTTCTGTCCCAGGTCTGGACATCCGAACGGTGAGCACGCCCGAGCAACTCGCCGACTACGCCACGGTCCTCGCCGCGAACTGGAATCCACCCGCCGAAACCGTCCGTGACTTCTTCGCCCGGGCTGCTTCCGAGGCGCTGGCCGCGACCTGCCCGGCCCGGTACCTGGTGGGCTATGTGGAGAACCGTCCGGTCTGCTCCGCCGAGGTGTTCCACCACGCGAGAGTCGCCGGCATCTACAACATCTCCACCCTGGCCGCCCAGCGCCGGCGCGGCTACGGCGGAGCCATCACGCTCGCGGCCCTTCACGCTGCCCGCGAGCGGGACCACCACATCGCGGTCCTGCAGGCGTCTGCCGACGGCGAGCCTGTGTACCGCCGCCTGGGGTTCCGCGCCTGCGGCCAGTTCGTCGAACACGCCATCAACACGTGAACCTCCACGACTCCACGGACTTCCGTCCGTCGCCCCTGAGTGAGCTGGTCACAGCCATTCGTTGACGGCCGCTACGAGGACAGTGGCCTCGTAGCGGCCCGCGAGCTTGTCGTATCTCGTGGCCACAGCCCGGTTCCTTTTGAGGCGGTTGATGCCGCACTCGACGGCATGCCGAGCCTTGTAGTCCTCGGCGTTGAACCCGGGCGGCCGACGCGGCCCCGAGGCGGGGCACGCGGACCTTCTTCAGCACGGGCTCGAACCGCGGCGAGTCGCCGCGCTGCCGGGCGGTTCTTTCTGTAGTTCACCCTGCCGACGAGCTCCGGCCGGACAGACGAGCGGTCGGGCTGGTCAAGACCTCCGGTGTGGTGGAGGTGACCAGGAACTCATGGACGGAGGTCTTCGTGTCCCGCCGTAACGCCCTGCCGGCCGTTCGGTAGGCAGCTACTGGTTGAGCGGGTCCGCTCCGGCCGCGCGCCCGAGGGCGACGCCTGCTGCCCCGCGCTCCGTCCATCACACGGGTCCGGCTCCGGGCCGGGACGGAAGAGCCAGATCATCGAGGATCTCGGAGAGCTCCTTCTCGGTGACGGTGTCCAGCGGCCGGGCAGGCAGACGCACGGCCGCCGAGGCGATAACGCCCCTCCGCACCAGCACTTCCTTGTGCACGGCCCACGCCTGGCCGGGCCGGACACCGATGTGGATGAGCGGGAGAAGCCTGTTGAACGCGGCGCGCGCCTCGGCCCTCCTGCCCGCGGCCAGGTCATCGAGGAGGGAGCGAAGAAGATCCGTGAACTCGCAGGCAGGCATGGTGCCGACGGCGCCGTTGTCGTACTCCTCGATGAGCGCCTGGGCGTTCTGCCCGCCGAGCACGGCAAAGTCGGCCGAGAGAAGTCCTCGGAGCGAGTCGATCTTAGTGGCGGTGGGAGGGGCCTCCACCTTTACGGAGGTGATGCCGGTGACATGCGACAGCTCGGCGATGGTCCCCGCGGCGATGGGTACTCCGGTGACACCCGGTGCGTCCTGCACCATGACCGGTATGCCGGCTCCGGCCGCCACCTCGGTGAAGAATTCGCCGATCTGGTCGGGTGCGGGCTTGGAAAGGAAGGGGGGCAGCACCATGAGCTGGTCCGCACCACCTGTGGCTGCGGCATGCGCCTGTTCCAGTGCGGTGACGGTACTGGTGCCGTTGACGCCTGCGACAACGGGAAGTTCCGGGCCGCCGATGCGGCGCACCTCGCGCAGGATGATGGCTCGCTCTTCGGTGGTCAGTGCGAAGCCCTCGCTGGCCATACCGAAGACGGCGACGCCGTCCACGCCGGCCCGCAGCTGGAACTCGACCAGGGAGCACAGTGACCGCACGTCGAGTTCGCCGGTGGCCGTGAAGGGCGTGGCAAGGATGGGGATGAGGCCGGTGGGCGCCGGTGTCATGGTCAGTGCTCCTCGGAGAGTTCGGTGATCTTTTCGACGTCGACGTCGACGCCGAGTCCCGGCCCCGTCGGCAGTTCGTAGCCGGTGGGACCGGCCTTCAGCGGGGTGCGCAGAATGGACTGCGCGACCGGCAGAGCATTCGCCTGGAACTCGAAGAACGGACTGTCGGTGGCAACGGCCGAGACATGGACGCCGGCCGCCAGGGCGATCCCGAGGCCCACCGAATGGTGGCAGGCGACCGGGACGTGATGTGTGGACGCAAGGTCGGCGATGACGACAGCCTCGGTGATGCCCGTGCGCGCAACGTCGGGCTGTACCAGCTGGACCGCTCGCCTGGCGAGCCAGTCGGCGAACTCGTAACGGTTGCGCAGTGCTTCGCCGAGGGCGATGGGCGTCGAGAGACGGGCTGCGAGTTCGCGGTGGCCCTCGACGTCTTCCGGTGCCAGCGGCGCCTCGAAGAACAGAGCTCCGCGCTTGTCCAGCTCACGGCCCAGTTCGATGGCTTCGCCGATGCGGTAGGCCCAGTGGGCGTCCACCGCGATGGCGAGAGAGGGCGCAGCAGCCGCAACGGCGTCAAAGGTGGCCAGGTCAGCGGCGATGCCCTTGCCGAGGGCGAGCTTGGTCATCGTCGCTCCCTCTCGGGCCCATCGGGCGGCCAGGGCGGCGCGAGCCTCGTCGGTGGGCTCGGGCAGGCCGGAGACGTAGGCGGGGACGGTGGTACGCATCGGTCCGCCGAGCAGTTCGGCGACCGAAAGGCCGGTGATCTTTCCGTACAGATCCCACAGCGCGATGTCGACCGCGGCCATGGCGTCGGCCTGGTGGCCCACCAGGTGGCCCCGTTCGCGCATGAGTTGTCGCATGCCCTCCCACAGAGGGCGCACTCCTCGAGGATCACGACCGACGAGCCAGCCGGCCAGCAGACGGTCCACGACAGCGCGAGGAATCTCCGGACCCACCGGCGCGAGGGCCTCCCCCCAGCCGCTGAACCCCTGGTCCGTGTCGACTCGCACCAGCAGCGTCTCGAATCGCCCGGAGTAGAGGCTGCGCCAGGGCTCCCGAACGACGTAGCCGCGATCCGCAGTGAGTTCCTCGCCGTCGTCCAGCCGTCCGAGGTACGCCTCGGGGCCCTGGATCTTCACTACGTATGTCCTGACAGCGGTGATCCGCATCGCTTCCCAGCCCTTCGTCTACCGTCGCGATAAATAATGCACATCTCTTGCTAATAACGCAAGTGAACACCGTTATTTGTCGGATCCTGCGAGGGTGGCAGCACCAGCCAGTTGATTACACCTCTAACTGCATGAGACTTGCTAATATCGCAAGCATCAACCAGAATTGCGTCATGGTCTCTGAAACAGGCGGCAATCAGAGTGTGGAGCGGGCCTCCGCCGTGCTGAACGCGTTCACCTTGGGGCGCCCAGCGCTGCGCGTGTCCGACGTCGCGAAGGAAATCGGCCTGGGTCTCTCCATCACCTCCAGGCTCCTCTCCACTCTGGAGAGTGCGCAGTTGGTGCGCCGTGATCCGGTGAGTCAGCTCTACGAACTCGGGTCGGCCGTGCTCACCCTGGCCGGGGTCGCGCTCAACAACGATCCCGTATACCGGCAGTCCCGAACGGTGGCTCAGCGCCTGGCCTGGGAGCTGGGCCTCGGGGCGAACGTGGCCGTGCTGCGGGGCGACCATCTCTTCTATCTGCTGAACGTCGAAGGACACCTCGCACAGAAGTCGTTCTCCCTGATGGGACAGCGCAATCCCCTGCATGCCACAGGGATCGGCAAGTGCCTGCTCCTCGGCCTGACCGCGGAACAGCGCAAGGAACTGCTGGGCGAGGGGCCGTTCACCGCCTACACCACGCGCACCCTGACCGAACTTCATGTGCTGGAGGAGGACCTCGCGACAACTGTGGCGCGCGGATACGCGACGGAGGTGGAGGAACTCGCACTGAGCCGGGCGTGTGTCGCCGCGCCGGTGCGCGACCACACCGGCCAGGTCGTGGCGGCCCTCTCCCTGTCCGGGGCGTTGTCGGCGATCGCGCTGGAGAAGCGCGAAGCCGAACTGGGCAGCATCGTCATTGAGGCTGCCGACGCCATCAGCATCGGTCTCGGTTATCTGGGGCCCGTTCATACGCCCGCCAAACCTCAGAAGTAGCCGGCACAGCTCGACAGCACGATCACACGGCGTGGGCCGCGTCCTTCGGGAACGCGGCCCACGCCGTGTGATCGGTGTACGTGCGACAGCCGTCCTCCTGACACTCAGCGAGCCACGGTTCCGGCAGGGGCCTGGGCGAACGCGAGTGCCGATCGGTCCGGGAGCCCTTCCCAGTCCCCGTGCGTAGCGACGCACACACCGGCGACTGCGGCAGCCGTAGCCATACGTTCCTCTTCCGTGCTGCCCATGAGCAGCGCGGCAAGGTAGCCCGCCACGAACGAGTCACCCGCGCCCACCGGATCGACCGCCCGGACAGCGAGCGCAGGAGCGCGAGTGGTGCCCGCCGGGCCGACGGACAGGGCGCCTGCCGCGCCCATGGTGACCACCACTGTGCTCGGCCCCCGGCTCAGCAGCTCCTGCGCGTTCTCCTCGGGGCTCGCCGCCGGCCTCTGCGTCAGCAGGGATGCTTCGTCGTCACTGGCGAAGAGCACATCGACGAGGGGCAGTAGTTGCAGCAGTTCCGCCCTGGCTTCCTCCGCCGACCACAGCCGCGAACGGTAGTTGAGATCGAAGGACACGGTCGCTCCTGCGGCTCGTGCCCTGCTCAGGGCCGATCGGACGGTCCGCGCCGCCTCAGCCGACAGGGCTGAGGTGATCCCGGAGGAATGAACAGCGCGGCTGCTCTCCACAAGGCCGTCCGGCAGGTCGGCGGGACGAAGCCGTGAACCGGCGGAGCCGCTGCGGTAGTAGTGGACGCTCCGGCTGCCTGAGACTGGCTGCTCCTTGAGCATCAGCCCGGTGGGAGCGGCCCCGTCGAGGACAGCGTGTACTTCGAGGTCCTCGCCACGCAGCCGGCTCATGACGAGCCGGCCCAGTTCGTCGTCGCCGACCCGCCCGATCCACGCCGCCGAGCAACCCAGGCGGCGCACTCCGATGGCCACCGTGGATTCCGAACCGGCCACTGTCATGCCCAGCGTGCGGGCGTGCCGGAGCGGTCCGACGTGGTCGGGGACGAGGGTGGCCATGGTCTCGCCGAGAACGGTGAGGTCGACTGTCCGGCTTGCGGTCATGAGGTGTGGTCTCCGGAGGCGAGGACGTACCGGCGTGCGCGGTGGTGCAGCTCGGTCAGGGAACCGCCGCTCAGTGCGTCGCCGATCAGAGGGGAACTCACTCCGACGGCGACGGCGCCGGCCCCGCGGTAGGCGGCGATGTCGTCCACCCCGATCCCGCCGGTGGGCACTACGGGGATGTCGGGCAGGGGTGCGGCGAGGCCGGCGACATAGTGCGGTCCGAGGGCGGAGGCCGGGAAGATCTTGACCGCAGAGGGTGCGCACCGCCACGCGGTGAGCACTTCGGTCGGAGTGTAGGCGCCGGGCAGCGAGCCCAGCCCGGACGCTCGGGCCGCGGTGATCACTACGGGATCGGTGTGGGGGCAGACAACGAAACGTCCGCCCGCGTCCGCGGTGCGCGAGACATCCTCCGTGGTGAGGACGGTGCCTGTGCCGATCAGGACCTCGGAACCGAACTCCTTGGCCGCGGCGGCCACCGCCTCCATGCTGCCCGGGGTGGGGATCGTGACCTCGACGATCCTTACCCCGGCTTCCACGAGCACCCGTATCGCGTCCAGCAGGGGACCGTGACCGCGTGCACGGAGGATGGCCACGAGGCCGTGGCTGTGCAGGGCTTCGGAGAGCGGGTCGGGACCCGGAGGTACTGCGGGGGGCATGAGGGCCTTTCGAACGGGTGGGGAATGCCGGTCGGGAAAGGTGCACGGTGTTGCCGACGGCCGTGCACCTTCGTGCGGTCAGGCCGCGACAGCGGCCTCGGCCCGGGGCCCTGTGGTCTCCTTGACCCATCGCAGCACGGTGATCAGCGTCACGGCCGCGGCGAACATCAGGTAGTAGGCCGGGGAGAAGTCGTAGCCGGTGGCGCCGATCAGCCAGGTGGCGACGTAGGGGGAGGTTCCGCCGAAGAGCGTGACGGAGACGTTGTAGGGGATGGCGATGGCACCGGAGCGGATCCTGGGCGGGAAGAGTTCGGCCATCGTGGCGTTGATGGCGCCGTCGTATGCGGCGAGTGGCAGGCCGAGCAGGACCATGCCCAGCACAGCGAGTGGCATGTTGTCGAACGACATCAGTTGGAGGGCCGGCCACGCCACGATGAGCGTGCCCGCGGTGCCGCCGACCAGGAGTGGCTTGCGGCCGACGCGGTCCGACAGCAGGCCGAAGAGCGGCACCGCGACGGCTACGACGGAGAGACAGATCGTGGCTGCGAGGAACGACTGGACCTTGCTGAAGTTCATCGTGGTCTGCAGGTAGCTGACCATGAAGCTCTGGAGCATCCAGTGCCCCACACCCTTGATGACCATGATTCCGGACAGGACGAGCATGGCGACCCGGGCGGTGCGGAAGGTCTCACGCGTGGGCGACTCGGAGATTTCGCCCGCCTCCTGCATCGCAAGGAAGTCCGGTGTGTCCTGCATCCTGAGGCGCAGCAGCAGTCCGGCTATACCGAGTGGCAGTGCCAGCAGGAAGGGGAGACGCCAGCCCCATGCGGACATCGCGTCCTCTCCGAGCCCCGCGGTGAGGACGAGTGCGAGGCCGGAACCGACAACGAAGGCGACGAAGCCGATGGCGGCGCTGTAGCTGGTGAAGTAGGCGCGCCGGTTTGCGGGTGCGTACTCGAACAGCAGGGTGACCGCGCTCGATGTCTCGCCACCGGCCGCGAATCCCTGGACGAGACGCGCGATCACGAGCATCAGCGGGGCCGCGGCACCGACGGCCGCGTGCGTGGGCAGAATGCCCATGGCGAAGGTGGACAGGGAGGTCACCAGCACGATGATGGCGAGCACGCGCTTGCGGCCGATCCTGTCGGCAAGAGGGCCGAAGAAGAGGGCACCCAGCGGTCGCACGGCGAAGCCTGCGGCGAAGATCGCGAACGTGGACAGCAGTGCCGATGCCGGGTCCCCGTCGGCGAAGAATTTCGACGCGATGATCGTCGACAAGGTGCCGTAGATACCCAGGTCGAACCACTCGACGAAGTGTCCGGCGCCGGCTGCGAGCAGCAGCTTGCGTGGCGATACCGGCGCCGGGCACTCGGCTGCGCCGGGCATCGGCGGGCGGTGCGACTTGTGACGGATTGACTGGTCGGGCATGTCGTCCTCATCGCTCATCGGGGCAGTGCGGCTCTTTCGCGGGAGCGGACGGAGTAAGGCAGATAGCGCAGCCGCCCGACCAGCGGACGACGGCCTCGCTCGATCCATCATGCGACACTTCAAACTCTGCACGCCGCTTGCTAATAGCGCAAGAGATGATCGATATTTACCGAGGGTTGCGCACTCGCGTGCCCACCAGGCAGCCGGAGTGGCAGCCCATGGATCACTCGCACGGACACCCGGTCACCATCGGGCCGAGTCAGCAGCCCTCCGCCGGGTCCACACATGCAGCCTTGGCCGCGTTGAGCAGATCCAGGGAGCGCAGCAGGGTGTCGGTGCGGCGCCGCGCCGAGGCGCCGGGCGAGGAGGAGACCTTCAGGCCCACGAAGAGGGGCTCGGCACGCGCCGCGGCGCGAAGGCTCTGCGCGCTCCTCGCCCGGTCGAGCAACGACGGGTCACCGGCCACCACCGGATCCACCACCGGATCCGCCACCGGATCCGCCACCGGAAGGTGAACGTCCGCCCACGGACCGCCGCGAGCATCGGACCGGTCGGTGCAATGCCTCCACGGAGGACGGAGCCGGCACCGAGGGGGCGGAGTGGATCTCCACGGCACGGACGGTCGGCCGTCCCATGCGCTCGTGTACGTCATGCACTACCCGGAGGGCTGTACGTGCCACCGCCGGCGCGTCATCGCGCCCCTGCGGCGAGGCCGCCGCCAGCCCGAACCCGGGGTCGGACCACATGCGGGCGGCAGCGTCCGTCACCAAGGCGTGATGACGAGGTCACCATCGGCGAGCCGGTCCAGGATCCAGCCGCTGCCGCGTCGGTGCAACTGTCCTTCGAGAAGAGGCACTTCCAACTTCTACCTCTCCGGCGCCACCGAACCGCGCGACGGCACCGACGCGGGCGACCGCTACCGCCTCACGCTCCAACGGCGTGCTCCCCTACACCGCCGCGCCGCAGAAGACCCCCGCGGACGTCACCCTCACCTGCACGGTTCCTTGTCGGAGACGGCCGCGGTCACCCTGCGGCAGAGCTCGGTGGCGGTGAGCACCTGTGTCCTGGCTGCCGGCGTGAACTCAGTGCCCCATCATGGCGGAGGGGTCTGTGGCCTTGACCTTCTTGCGAGGGAGCAGCACGGCGGGAACGAGACACACGGCGACGAGGATGGTCGCCACCAGGAATACCGAGGCAAACGCGTCACCCATCTGGGAACGCACCTCGGCTGGAGTGGTCGCGGTGACGGTCTTGAGTCCGTTGGTGAGGAGCACCGAGAAGAGAGCGGTACCGATCGAGGCAGCCACCTGCTGGACGATGTTCATCAGGGTCGAACCGCGGGCCACCGTGTGCTCCCTCAGGGTGGCCAACGCCGACGCCATGATCGGCATCATGGAGGCACCCATTCCGAGGCCCATCACGAAGAGTGCGGTGATGATGTATGCATAGGAGGTATCGGCGCCGAGCTGGGTGAACATGCCCATGCCGACGGTGATAACCGCGATGCCGGTGATGACGATCTTGCCGGGGCCGATACGGTCGGCGAGCATCCCGGCGATCGGCATGGTGATCATCGCGCCGATGCCCTGCGGAGCGAGGAGCACTCCGGAGTCGAGCGCCGACTCCCCGCGTACCTGCTGGAAGTAGAGCGGGAACAGCAGACTCGCGCCGAAGAACGCCATGGCGAACAGCGACATGGCGATCACGGCGACGCTCAGGCCCCGATTCTGGAAGAGCCGCAGATCGATCAGCGGGTGAATGTTGCTGCTCCGCAGCGCCCAGGGAACGAACGCGGCGAGGAGGACCAGACCGATGACCGCGGGCACGAGGACCTTGGCAGCCCAGACCGTGCCGGTCTCCGGGATGGACGAGACGCCGTACAGGAAGGTCGCCAGTCCGGGCGAGAGCAACAGCACGCCCACCCAGTCGAAGGTCTCGGACGGCTCGACATGGTCCTTGGGCAGAACGATCGCCGCGTACGCCAGGGCTATCGCACCGATGGGCAGGTTGATCAGGAAGATCCAGTGCCAGGAGGCGATGTCGATCAGCCAGCCGCCCAGAATGGGGCCGAAGATCGGGCCGAGCAGCATGGGGATGCCGAGCACAGCCATGACCCGGCCGACTCTTTCGGGCCCGGCGGCGCGGGTCAGGATCGTCATACCGAGCGGCATCAGCATGCCGCCGCCCAAGCCTTGGACGACTCGGAACGCGACCAGCATCTCAAGGGATGTGGCGGCTGCACACAGCGCCGAACCGGCCGCGAACAACGCGACCGCGAGCAGGTAGAGCCGTTTGGTTCCGAACCTGTCGGCCGCCCAGCCGGTGAGCGGGATGACACTCGCCAACGCCAGCGTGTAGCCGGTCATGGTCCAGGCCACCTGGGCCGAGGTCGCCCCGAACTCCTTCTGGAACGTCTGGAGTCCGACCGACACCACGGTGATGTCCAGGATCGACATGATCCCGCCGAGCACGACCACTCCGGCCACGAGGAGGACCTTGCTGTCGAGCTTGTCGCGAGATCTTCCTTCAGGAGGGCCGGGCTCAACCCGTTGCGACGTAGTCATTGCTCAGCCTTTCGAAGAAGTGACGGAACCACCCCAAGCCACTCGACTCCATCCACTCACCCCCAGCTGGCGGCGTCTGTGTCGCGCTCCGGGCAGAGGTGGAGGCGGGCTCCGTCCGTTCGCAGGGGCCGGTCTGAATCCGTCTGAATCCAATAGAGATTGAGTTTTTTGACGGCCGGATCGAAGAGGCAGAATGCATGCGTTCCGTTGTGGGACATGAATGTACCAGCGCCGGTGGGCCCGTATCGTTTCGAGGGATGACAAGAAACGTGCACCTTCGTGATCGCGTTGCGGTCGCAATCCTTGACGCCGCAGCAGCACTGCTCGCCCGACGGGGGGAAAGTGTCAGCATGGCGGAGGTCGCAGCGGCAGCCGGCGTGGGCCGAACCACGCTGTACCGCTACTTCCCGAGCCGAGAGGCTCTGCTGGACACCCTGTCCCAGGACGCGTGTGCGGAGTTGATCGACAAGCTCGCGAACGCCGGCCTGGACGACGTCGAGGTGCCTGAGGGCATGGCGAGGGTGACCAGGATCGCGATGAGCCAGGCGGCCAAGTACCAGGCGCTGATACGCCTGCACGGCAAACCCGACGTGCCCGACGAGACAGCCCGGCAACTCATGGCGCCCCTCATCGCGCTCTTTGCCCGCGGGGCCGCCGATGGCACGTGGCGGAGGGACCTCAGCACGGACACGCTTCTCGACCTCTACATGGCGCTTCTGGAAGGGGCCCTCGGCCAGGCACTCCACGCCAAGCTCGGCGTGGAGCCCGCCGCCGCTTCCATCACCTCCGTCTTCATTCACGGAGCGGAACGCACGGCAGTGTGAAGCACCGGTGCTGCGAACTGCCGTCTTCGTGCGGCCCCCTGTGACCTTCAGGAGGCCGCACGCCCAACTGGGCACGGACGGCCGCCATCTGAGAGACGTGCCCGTCTTCCGCCAGCCGGCGTCCGGCGCCTCGTACGTCGCCTACGGTGCGCCGCGCGCGTCGTGGGTCAGCGTCCGTGGTGGTGCATGACGTGCTTGGTCCGCGAGTAGTCCTCCAGGGCGTAGACCGACAGGTCGCGGCCGTAGCCGGAGCCCTTGAAGCCGCCCCAGGGCAGCTCGTTGGCGAGCACCAGGTGGGAGTTGACCCAGACCGTGCCGGCGTCGAGGCGGGCCGCGACGGCGTGGCTGCGGCGGGCGCTCTCCGTCCATACGGAGGCGGCGAGGCCCGCATCGACGTCGTTGGCGCGGCGGATCGCCTCGTCCTCGTCGGTGAACGTCTCGATGGTGACGACGGGCCCGAAGACCTCATCACGGGTGATCTCGGCGCCCTCGGCGACGTCGACCAGGACGGTCGGGGCGACGAAGTAGCCGGGCAGGTCCTCCTCGACGGCGGCGCCCCCGACGGCCGGTCGCGCGCCGTGGGCGATGGCGCGGCCGATGTATCCGCGGACGCGGTCGTAATGCGGTTCGGAGACCAGCGGACCGATCTCGACCGAATCGCCCGCCCGCGGGTCGCCGACCGTGATCTGCTCGATCTCGCGCACGACGTGCGCGGTGAACTCCTCGGCCACGGACGCGTGTACGAGCACGCGGCAGGCGGCGCCGCACTCCTGCCCCGAGTTCCAGAACCCGGCCGTACGCAGTGCCTTCGCAGCCGCTTCGAGGCCGGCGTCCTCGAAGACCACGAACGGGGCCTTGCCGCCCAGCTCCAGGTGGGCGCGCTTGACGGTGTCGGCGGCGGCGCGGGCGACGGCCTGACCGCTGCCGGTGGAACCGGTCAACGCGATCATGGCGATGTCGGGGTGGCGGGCGAGCCGGTCACCGACCACGGAGCCGCGCCCCGTGACGACGTTGAAGACGCCCGCCGGGAGCAGGTCCGCGACCAGTTCGGCGAACTTCAGCGTGGACAGCGGGGTCTGCTCGGAGGGCTTGAGGACCAGGCAGTTCCCGGCCGCCAGGATGGGCGCGATCTTCCAGGCCCCCATCAGCAGAGGGTAGTTCCACGGGGTTACCGCGCCGATCACACCGAGCGGCTCGCGCAGCATCAGCGACGTGTGGTCGGCGACGTACTCGCCGGAGGCCAGGCTGCTCCCGGTGGCGCGCAGGGCGCCCGCCATGAAGCGGAAGCCGTCCGCGGTCATCGCGATGTCGTCGCGTGAGACCGCGAAGGGCTTGCCGGTGTCGGCCGACTCCAGGCGTACGAGGAGGCCGGCGTGGGTGTCGACCCGGTCCGCGATCGCCATGAGGACGTCGGCGCGTTCCTTGGGGGTGATGCGGGCCCAGGCCGGGTGGGCGGCGCGGGCGGCGGCCACGGCCCGGTCGGTGTCCCCGACCCCGCCGAGCGGGACACGGGCGAGGAGTTCCTCGGTGGCCGGGTCGAGTACGTCGGTCGTCTCGGCGCCGGTCCCGGTGAACCCGCCGTCGATGAAGTGTCCGAGCGGGGGCAGTTCGTCCGCGCTGATCAGGGGCGCGGTACCGGCTGCGGGACGGTGGACGGTGAACGTCATGGCAGGGTTTCCCTCGGTCGCGGTCTCAGACGGTCAGGTGGGGCAGTGCTGCGAGCGCGGTCCTGATGCGCTCGCGGTGTTCCGGCTCGATGTCGCGCAGCGGCTCGCGCGGCGCGCCGACGGCCAGGCCGATCTCCTGGAGGGCGGCGCGGACGCCCTGGATGAAGGGACCGCCGGTCATCAGCGTGTCCATGAGCGGGTAGACGCGCTTCCAGCGGGTGCGGGCCGACGCCAGGTCGCCCGCGGTGAGGGCCTGGTGGACGGCGACGAGGTCGGCGGCCATCACGTTGGCGGTGCCTGCCATGACGCCGGCAGCGCCCTCGGCGACCGAGGCGAGCAGCAGGCTGTCCCATCCGAGGAATGTGTCGATGACGTCGCCGTGACGGTGGATCAGCTGCCCGGCCTGCGCCATGTCGGCGCTGGTGTCCTTGATGTACTTGATGTTCTCGACCTCGCGGGCGAGCGCGCCGACGGTGTCCGGGTCGAGGTTGACGCCGGTGGCGTCCGGGATGTTGTAGAGCATGACCGGCACGGCGACGGAGTCCGCCACCGTCCGCAGGTAGCGCAGGGTCTCGTCCGCCGTCAGCGCCTCGTAGTACGGCGCGACCACCATCACGACGTCCGCGCCCGCCTGCTCGGCATGCCGGGTGAGGGCGACGGCCTCGCGGGTGGCGACTGCGCCGGTCTGGGCGATGACCGGGACACGGCCCGCGGCCTGGTCGACGACGGTCTCCACGAGGAAGCGGCGCTCGTCACCGGTCATGGCGGCGAACTCTCCGGTGGAGCCGCCGGCGACGACGCCGGACACGCCGCCTTCGATCGAGCGGTCGACGAGGACGCGCAGCAACTTCTCGTCGATGTCACCCACTTCGTCGAAGGGGGTGGCGAGTGCGGTCAGGATGCCGTTCTGCAGAGTCATGGTTGGCCTGCTTCTCCTTGCGAGGGTGGCGGGGTTCGGGCAGGGGGTGGTCGCGCTGGTCAGGAGGCGACGGTGAGGCCCGCGCGGGCGGTCTGCCGGTCGGTGGCGAGCAGTCCGCGGACGTCCGTCGCGGCGTTGAGGCCGGACTGGATGGCGGTCTCGGTGTAGAGCGAGCCCATGTAGTCGCCGGCGAGCATGACGCGGCCGGTGCGGCGGGTCAGGACGGGCTGGAGCTTTCCCCGGCCGGGGAAGCAGTAGGGGGCGCCCAGCGGGAGCCGCCAGATGTGCGACTCGGCGACCTCGGACGCGACGCCGGGCAGGACCTGGTCGAGATCCTCCAGGTAGGTGTTCCGGATGCCCTCGTCGTCCAGGTCCATGAGGTTGCGGGCCAGTGTGCCCGGCGAGAACGTCATCAGCGAGGACCCGGGGTGCCGCTCGCGGCTGTATCCGTGCTGGACGTTGGACATGTTGAGCACGACGTTGAAGGACCGCTTGGGCGTCGCGATGCCGTAGGCGTCGTCCCAGGGACGGCGTCCGGTCTCGTTCGTCAGGAACGCGGCGCTGACGTAGGGCCCGTACTGGATCTTCGACAGTGCGTCGCGCAGATCCGCGTCCAGGTCGGGGGCGATGCGGTGGGTGACCGGCGCCGGGGTCGCGAGCACGGCGGTGCGCGCCTCCACCTCGAACTCATGGCCGTCCTGCTCGTAGCGGACGACGACCGAGGCCTTCTTCTGTACCACTTCGCGTACGGTCGCCCCCCGCCGGACGCTGTCGCCGAGTGCCGCCGCGATGGATTCGGTGAGTGTGGAGGGGCCGCCCACGATGGAGTTCGACAGGCCGGCGCCGATGTTCCACACGAGGCTGAAGTAGCCGACCCCGGCACCGGCAGAGATCTGGTCGATGTCACCGGCGGAGCGGGTGACGGTGGGCTCGAAGAGGGCCTGGGCGTCGGCGGGGATGTCGCCGATGAACTCCTTGAAGCTGATGTCGTTCATGAAGTCGTAGACACGCTGCTGGCGTTGGGCCTCGCTCTCGCCCTTGCGCCGGCCGACGATGCGGGCGTACCTGCCGACCTTCGTGAACACCTTGGCGCCTGTGGTCAGCATGCCGATGCGGGCGGACGGCGACATCGGGATACGGAAGGGGTACGTCTCCACCCGGCCCTTGAGCAGCAGCTTGCCGTTCATGTGCAGTCCGGACAGCGATCCGGGGACGGGGACGGCGTCGACGCCGGTGCTGTCGAGCAGCCACGAGGTGGCGGAATCGCCGCCCGCGTAGACATGGCCGCCCCAGTTCAGGAAGTAGCGGCCGCGCTTCTCGGAACGGATACGGCCTCCGATCCGATGGTCCGATTCCAGGACCAGCGTGTCGAGGTGGCGCAGCCGCCAGGCGGCGGAGAGACCGGCGATGCCACCGCCGACGATGACGCCGTCTTTCATGGGAGTGCCCCCTGTTTTGCGGCAGGCCCGGCAGGCCGCCTGGTGAGTGGGGAGTGCGGGATGGGGACGCGCGCGATCGGAAGGGTCGCACGGCGAACTGAAAGCAACACTAGGATGTGATCACAGATCACACAATGGGTTCGGGGCCCGGATTTCGCGGAGCCAGGATGCGATCGGACATCACGCACCGAGCCCGGGTGCCCCCGCGGGGGCTGATTAGGATGCGACGGTGGATACCTCGAAACGCCTGGAACCGACGCTCTCCATGGCCGACCGCGTCTACGCGGTGCTGCACGAGTCGATCATGAGCGGAGAGTTCCCGGTCGGGTACCGGCTGCGCATCCGTGACCTCGCGGCCCTGGTCGGTACGAGCGAGATGCCCGTACGCGAAGCGATCCGCCGCCTCGAAGAGGCGGGCTTCGCCGAGCGCGTCCCCCACCGGGGTTCCGTGGTGAAGGGCCTGGATCTCGCCGAGCTGGTGCACGCCTACGACGTACGGCTGCTGCTGGAGGTCGAGGCCACACGGCTCGGAGTCGACCGCATCGGCGATGAGGGCATCGCCGAGATGCGGGAGGGGCTGATCGAGATGCGCCGGGCCATCGCGGAAGGCCGGGTGATGGACTACCTCGATCTCGACGAGGCCGTCCTCGGCGTCCTGTACGAAGCGTCCGGCAACCCGGTCCTCGTGGACACGCTCCGCTCCCTGTGGGCACAGTGCCGCGCCTACAAGACCGTCGGGGCCCGGTCCGCCCTCGACAAGCCGGACAACGATGCGCTGTGGCGCCACCAGGAACGCCTGGTCGACACTGTCGAGTCGGGCGACGCCGAGGCGGCGGCCGCCGTCACGCGCGAGTCCTTGGTGAGCGCCACGGACCGCATCAAGGCGCAGCTGCGGGACCAGAAGAAGAAGGAGCAGGGGAAGGAGTAGGAGTCGGAATCCCGTCCGGCTCCCTGACGGTCGGCCTCTCCGTCCGCCAGTACTCGGCCCCCTGGATACCGAGCGGCCCCGGGTCGAAGTGCGGGTCGAGGCCGTCGCGCCGCTGACGGTCGTAGTCGCGGATCACCTTGCGGACGACGGGGGTCAGCAGCAGGACACAGCCCATGTTCAGCCAGCCCAGGATGCCGTAGCCGATGTCCCCGGCCGCCCACATGGCGTCCGCCGTGACCGCGGTCCCGATGAAGGCGATGGCCACGGTTCCGGCCTTCACCAGCACGTCCAGCACCTTGCTGCGGCGGTCGCCGAGCAGAAAGACGAGGTTGGTCTGGGCAACGTAGAAGAAGAACACCATCGAGGTGAACGCGAACAGCGCCACGGCGACCGCCACGAAGACCGCGCCCCAGCCCGGCAGGCTGGAATCGATGGCTTCCTGCATGTAGTTGGGGCCCGCGACCGCGCCCGGGACGTTCTCGACGAGGAACCCGCCGGCCGGGTCCTTCACGTTGTACGCCCCGGTGACCACGAGCAGCAGTCCGCTCGCCGTACAGATCAGCAGAATGTCGATGTAGATACTGAAGGCCTGGATGATGCCCTGCTTGCCGGGGTGTGTGGTGGTGGCCGCGGCGGCTGCGAAAGTGCCCTCACCCAGGCCGGTCGCCGAGGCGAACACCGCCCGGCGCACGCCCCATGCCACCGCGTAGCCGACGATGCCGCCGAACACCTGCTCCTTGCCCACGGCGCTGGAGACGATGAGCACCACGGCGTCGGGCACCTTTGTGATGTTCAGGCCGATGATGACGAGCGCACTGACGATGTAGCCCACGGCCAGGAACGGGACAATCTTCTCGACGACCTTCACGACCCGCCGCGTACCACCGAGGACGACGAACCCCAGGACGACCGCGAGGACGACGCCCACCACTTTGCCGTCGACACCGAAGGCCAACTCGGCACTGGAGGCGATGTTGTTGGCCTGCACGCCGGGGAAGACGAAGCCGTAGCCGATCAGGGTCGCCACCGCGACGACGGTGGCCAGCCAGGGCGATTTGAGCCCGTACTTGATGTAGTACGGCATGCCACCGCGGTCCTCGCCGTGTTCGCGGCGTTTGTAGACCTGCGCGAGCACGGACTCGGCGTACGCGCAGGTGGAGCCGAGAAGCGCGGTGATCACCATCCAGACGAGGGCGCCGGGGCCGCCCGAGGCGACGGCGGTGGCGACGCCCGCGATGCTTCCGACGCCGATCCGGCTGGACAGGGACAACGCGAGCGTCTGCAACGAGGACAGTCCGCCCTCACCCGCCTCGCCCGCCCGCAGATGCCGGAGCATGTCGGGGAAGCGGCGGAACTGAACGCCCTTGGTGAGCAGCGTGAACAACACGCCGATTCCCAGGGCGACATAGGCCAGTGGATTCCAGATCCACCCGCTGATCGTGGACAGCATTTCCATGGAGGCGTCTCCAGTGGCTCGGTGACACCCGTCCCTGGACGACGGCGGCACTCTACGCCGTGAGCCCGCTCACAGGAAGCCTTGCGTGATCTGTGATCACATATTAATGTTCTGGTCGACCGGGGGCCGCCGGGCCGTGCCTGAGCTCTCAGCACCGACACCCACTGACACCCGTCCCTGGCTGACTCCTGCGGACGGTCCTGGCGGATACATCCCGACTCCCCCAAGAATCCTGAGAATTCCTGACTCCCCGGTGCGGCGAGGCACTTCACGCGCTCCGGCGCCGGGCCACGGGCAGACCACGGAAAAGGAACGCGATGACCGAAACGGGACGGCGTACCCCCGGGCGAGGGGCGGCGGCCGGCTCCGCCGGGACAGGGGCGCTGTGTGTGCTCGCGGCGTCCTTGCTGTGGGGCACGACGGGCACGTCGGCGACGTTCGCCCCGGATGTGGGACCGCTGGCGATCGGCGCGGTCGCCATGGGCCTCGGCGGGCTGCTCCAGGCGCTGATCGCCGCGCCCCGCATCGTCGCGGAAGCGGCCAGGCTCCGCACGGAGCGGGGCGTGGTGCTGATCGGCGCGCTGGCCGTGGGCACCTATCCCCTGGCCTTCTACAGCTCCATGCACCTGGCCGGGGTCGCCGCCGGGACCGTCGTGTCGATCGGCTCCGCGCCGCTCGCCTCCGCGGTGATCGAGCGGTACGCGGACGGGCGGCGCCTCACGCCCCGGTGGCTGGCCGGAGCGGCGCTCGGCCTGTCAGGAACCGCCCTGCTGTGCGCGGCCGAGGCCGCTTCGGCAGGATCAGGGGACCGGCAGTCGGCCACATCGACGGTGCTCGGGGTGGCGCTCGGCCTGCTCGCAGGCCTCACCTACGCCCTGTACTCATGGGCGGCCCACCGCCTGATCACCCGAGGCGTCACGGCGCGCGCCGCGATGGGCACCGTGTTCGGGATCGGCGGCCTGCTGCTGATGCCGGTCCTCCTCGCCACCGGCGCCCCGCTGCTCACCTCCTGGACCAACGTGGGCGTGGGCATCTATATGGCCCTCGTCCCGATGTTCATCGGCTACGTCCTCTTCGGCTGGGGCCTCGCCCACGTCCCGGCGAGCACGGCGACCGCCCTTTCCCTCCTGGAGCCCACGGTCGCGGCGATCCTGGCGGTCCTCGTCGTCGGGGAACGGCTGCCGGTGCTGGGGTGGTTCGGCATTCTGATGGTCGTCACCTGCCTCGCGGTCCTCACGGTGCCGTCCCGGGGGACGCCTCGTTCGCGGGCGGGGGCCGTCGAGCGAGGCGGCGACGCGGGAGACGGTCCGTGGGCGGGGCCGACCTCACCCGTGCCCCGGCAGCCCGGGGTCAGCCGGTGACCAGGCCAGGATCGCTGGTGCCGGCCTCGCCCGTCTCGACGTGCCCGGCGAACCGGCGGAGGAACCCCGGGTCCGCGTCCGAGACCACCGTGACGTCGTACCAGTGCTTACTGCCCCGCAGGTCGACGTTGTGTTTCACGGTCGCCCCCGCGCGCACCGACAGGGTCTGCGTCTCTCCCCCGTAGGCATCGGCACCACGCACGGTCAGCTGTACGGTCCCGTCCCCGGTGTTGGTGAGGGTCAGCTCAAGCCCCTCGCCCGCCCCGTCATGACGCGCCGTCACCTCAGGTCCGGCCGCCTTGCCCGGCCCGCGGAAGGTCCGCAGGAATCCGTTCGGCCCGTGCACGGTGAGGTCGGTCGCTTCCTCGGAGTACGCCGTGTTCCAGCTGTCGGAGACCGACGTACCGGCCCCGGTCGTGTAGGTCCACGGCCCGTCGGTGCGGTTGCCGGACGTCACCAGGAAGTGCGCTCCGGCGGCGTCGCCACCGCTGAAGGTGAGCTGGTACTTCCCGGTGGCCGGATCGGCCGCCCCGTCCACGAACGGTGCGTAGGGCAGCGGCCGGGTGGGCCGCCCGCCCTGCTCCTGCTTCGGCACGCTGCCGGTGGCCGGGGGCTGCGGTACGTAGTCGGGGTGCCGGTCACCGTCCGGGGGCGCGTACCCGCCGGTGGAGGGCAGCGAGGCGGGTGAGGTGTCCGTACGGCTGAAGTCGAAGGCCGAGGTCAGGTCACCGCAGACGGCCCGCCGCCAGGGCGAGATGTTGGGCTCGCGCACACCGAAGCGCTCCTCCATGAACCGGATGACGGAGGTGTGGTCGAAGACCTCCGAGCACGAGTAGCCGCCGGTGCTCCACGGGGACACGACGGTCATGGGCACGCGCTGGCCGAGCCCGTACGGCCCGGCCGCGTAACCGGCGTCGCCGGGAAAGTGGTCGGCGGAGGTGTCCACCGTGGACAGCCCCTGCGCCGCCCCGGACGGCACGAACGGGGGCACGACGTGATCGAAGAAGCCGTCGTTCTCGTCGTAGGTGATGAAGAGGGCGGTCCGGCCCCACACATCGGGGTCGGAGGTCAGCGCGTCCAGCACCTGCGAGATGTACCAGGCACCGTAGTTCGCGGGCCAGTTGGGGTGCTCGCTGTACGCCTCGGGGGACACCACCCAGGAGACCGAGGGGAGCGTACCGGCCCGTACGTCCGCCTTCAGATCGTCCAGGAGCCCGTCGCCGCTCTTGACGTCGGTGCCGGTGCGCGCCTTCTCGAAGAGCGGGTCACCCGGCTCGGCATTGCGGTAACTATTGAAGTAGAGGAGGGAGTTGTCGCCGTACGTCCCTCGGTAGGCATCGTCGATCCACCCCCAGGAGCCGTCGGCGTCGAGCCCGTCACCGATGTCCTGGTAGATCTTCCACGACACCCCGGCCTCCTCCAGCCGCTCGGGGTAGGTGGTCCAGCCGTACCCGGCCTCGTCGTTCCCGAGCACCGGACCGCCGCCCGACCCGTCGTTGCCCGTGTACCCGCTCCACAGGTAGTAGCGGTTCGGGTCGGTCGAGCCGAGGAACGAGCAGTGGTAGGCGTCGCAGATGGTGAAGGCGTCGGCGAGCGCGTAGTGGAACGGGATGTCCTCACGGGTGAGGTGGGCCATCGTCGTCGCCGTCTTGGCGGGCACCCACTGGTCGTAGGCACCCTTGTTCAGCGCCCGGTGCCCACCGGCCCAGTCGTGGTTGAGGTCCTGGAGGAACTGGAGCCCGAGATCGTCGGCCTGCGGCCGGAACGGCAGCACTTCCTTGCCGAGTCCGTCCTTCTGGTGCCAGACCGGCTTCCCGTCGGGCAATGTGACCGGACGCGGGTCGCCGAAACCGCGCACCCCCTTCATGGTGCCGAAGTAATGATCGAAGGAACGGTTCTCCTGCATCAGCACGACAATGTGCTCGACGTCCTGGAGCGTGCCCGTGCGTCCCTTCGCGGGGAGGGACGCGGCACGGGCGATGCTGCCGGACAACGCGGAGAAGGCGACCGTGGATCCGGCAAGTTGCAGGAGACGGCGACGGTTCAGTTCTGCCATGGGTGGAGGCCTCTGTGGGGTGAGGAAACATGAGGGCGGAAGCGACTGGAGTGTTCCAGAAGCGACCTGCTCCACGGAAGACCTCACGGTGCGCGCACGGTGTCGTCCGGCCGAACAGTCGGCGCCGGGGCAGTGGGCGCGCGGGCCTACAGCGCCGGGGCTACGGCTGCGGGGCTACGGCCGGGCCCGCCGTCAGGGAGTCGCCGCGGAGACCACGTAGACGACCGGAGCCGCCGGATCCGTCATGTTGACGGTGATCGTCTGGGTGGGGCGCGGGGACTCGTTCGTGTGGACCGTGCCCGCCCAGTCGACGCCAGGACCGAAGAACCAGCCGGTGATCCTGGTGTCCCGTTCGCCGATGCTGACCTTGCCGGTCTCCAGCGCCGCCCGGCCGGTGCCGACGCCGCTCAGGAAGCGGTCGAGTCCGGCGGAGGTCGTACGGAACTTCACGTACATCCGGCTGGCTTTCCAGTTGTTCGTCTCGTAGTACTGGACGCCGGCCGCGTTGCCGGGGACGGGCAGTTCGAAGATCCGGCGCTGCATGCCCGACGGCCAGTCCTCGCGCAGTCCCTGGGCCGCGGCCTCGGCCTCCTTGTCCTGGCCCGAGCGGCGGCTCTGGCCCGCGGAGATCACCAGGTAGCCCGCCGGGATGCCGATGAGCAGGACGATGATGGTCAGCGTGATCAGGCGCCGTCTGATCATCCTGCGCCGGTCCTGCGGAGGCGTCCCACCGCCGTCCCCCGGGGAGCCCGAGGAACCCGACGAGCCCGAAGAGCCGGAATGCCCGGAGGAGCCCGAGGAGCCCGAGGAGCCGGACGTGGGGGGCTGGCGCGGCACGATGTGGTGCTCGGCTGCGGTCATGTGCGGTGATCCCTCGAAGCTGCGGTACGGAGCGGAGTGCGGGTGGCCGGGGGTGCCGCGTGGCACGGCCCTCGGGTCACTCGGCGGGCCGGGTGCTGCGGGTGTTGCGGATGGTGCTCGCGGCCTGGTCGTAGAACTGTGCGTACCGCTCGTAGCGCTCGACGCGGCGGCGGTTGGTCCGCCGGAACCTCCGGGCGACCAGCCGCGCCAGGTCGGCGGCGCCGACCATGCCGGCCTCGGGGCCCAGCTGCGCCTTCGCGATCCGGGCCTCGGGGCGGTAGCCGCGGCCGGTGAGCTGACGCTTGAAGGCGTCCCTGGCCGGGCCGATCAGCAGGTCGTCGGCGGCGCTGACACCGCCGCCGATGACGAAGCAGGACGGGTCGAGGGCGGCCGCGAGATTGGCGATGCCGACACCGAGCCACTGGCCGATGTCCTGGAGGAGCTCGACACACATCGCGTCGCCCTCACGGGCCAGCTCGGTGATGAGCGGCCCGGTGATGTCGGGGATGTTGCCCTTGAC
This sequence comes from Streptomyces sp. NBC_01012, assembly GCF_045162755.1. NCBI lineage: Bacteria > Bacillati > Actinomycetota > Actinomycetes > Kitasatosporales > Streptomycetaceae > Streptomyces > Streptomyces sp. NBC_01012. The sequence continues at coordinate 1,230,724 of NZ_CP108688.1, forward strand.
CCGCTCGATGATCCCGTACGCGACCGGGGAGTCGGCCGCGGCCAGCTCCTTGGCCTCACGCACCAGGGCGTTGCCCGAGCTGTACTGCTCCCAGCAGCCGCGGTTGCCGCACGGGCAGCGGTGTCCGGCGGGCACGACCTGCATATGGCCGAACTCACCCGCGACCCCGTACTTGCCGCGCTTGACGTGCCCGTCCTCCAGGATCGCGCCGCCGATGCCGGTACCCAGCGTGATCATGACCAGATGGTCCTCGCCGCGGCCTGCGCCGAAGCGCCATTCCGCCCAGGCCGCCGTGTTGGCGTCGTTGTCCACCATGACGGGGACCACGAGACGGGAGGCGAGGGCGTCGCGGAGGGGCTCGTCGCGCCAGGCGAGGTGCGGGGCGAACAGCACCTTGGAGCGGTCCGCGTCGACCCAGCCCGCGGCGCCGATCCCCACGGCGTGCACATCGTGCCGGTCGGAGAGGTCGAGGACCAGCTCGACGATGGTGTCCTCGACGACCTGGGGGCTCTTCGACTTGTCCGGCGTCTCGGCCCGGATGGTCTCCAGGATGGTGCCGTCGGCGTCGACGACCCCGGCCATCACCTTCGTCCCGCCGATGTCGATACCCACCGTGGGGACTCTGGGCGCCGTGAGGTGCGAGCGCCGCTCCTTGGTGCCGACGGTCCGCAGGACGGTGGCGCGGGCGGAGCCGCGGTGTGTGAAGTCGCGGTACGTGCTCATCGTCCCTGCGCAGGTCGGGGGGCCGGGCGGTGATCAGTCCGGCGGCGGACGGCGCCCGCCGTACCCGATTCTGCCATTCCCGCGCCCCCGGAACGGATCTCCCGGCCGGAGACGAGGGAAGCGGGACAGGGTTTACGGGGTGTCGTCACCGGCCGGACGGCCGCCGATGTGGTCGGGGGACGGGGCGCGCTCCAGCTCGTGGCTGAGCTGGTCGAGCTCGCTCCCACCGGCCATCTGACGCGTCAGTTCGTCCAGCGTGACGTCGTCCTTGGTGTGGCTGCCTGACATGACGCCGCGCTTCAGCAGTACGAAACGGTCACCGACGAGATACGCATGGTGCGGGTTGTGCGTGATGAGGACCACGCCGAGTCCCGCGTCCCTGGCGGCCGCGACGTACTTGAGCACGACCCCCGACTGCTTGACGCCGAGCGCCGCGGTCGGCTCGTCGAGTACCAGGACCTTGGCACCGAAGTACACGGCGCGGGCGATGGCCACGCACTGGCGCTCACCGCCGGAGAGCGTGCCGATGGGCTGGTCGACGTCGCGGAGGTCGATGCCCATGCGCAGCAGCTCCGCGCGGGTGGTCTCGCGCATCCGCCGCACGTCCAGGCGCTTGAACGGGCCCGAGCCCTTCGTGGGCTCGGAGCCGAGGAAGAAGTTGCGCCAGACCGGCATCAGCGGAACGACGGCCAGGTCCTGGTAGACGGTGGCGATGCCCCGGTCCAGGGCGTCGCGCGGGTTGACGAGCGTGGTCTCCTCGCCCTCGATCAGGAACGTACCTGCGTCGTGCCGGTGCAGCCCCGCGATGATCTTGATGAGGGTCGACTTGCCGGCGCCGTTGTCGCCGAGCACACAGGAGATCTCCCCCGCGCGGACCTCCAGGGAGACGTTCTCCAGGGCCTTGATGTTGCCGTAGTACTTGCTGACGCCGTCGAGCTGGACGAGCGCCTGGCCGGCCGCGTCCCGGGGGGCCGGAGCCTGGGTGGCCGTCATTTCGTCGCCTCCGCGCGCTTGCGTACCCAGTGGTTGAGCAGGGTGGCCAGGAGCAGCATCGCTCCCAGGAAGAACTTGAACCAGTCGGGGTTCCACTCCGCGTACACGATGCCCTTGCTGGTCATGCCGAACATGAGCGCGCCGATCGCGGACCCGATCGCTGAGCCGTAGCCGCCGGTGATCAGACAGCCGCCGATGACGGCCGCGATGATGTAGATCAGCTCGTTGCCGACGCCCTCACCCGACTGCACCACGTCGTAGGAGAACAGCAGGTGCTGGCCGGAGACCCAGGCGGCGAAGGCGACACCGAGGTAGAGCCCGATGCGTGTACGGATCACCGGGACGCCGACCGCTCGGGCGGCGTCGGACTCGCCGCCGACGGCGAAGATCCAGTTGCCGAAGCGGGTCCGGATCAGGATCCAGGTGGCGACCGCGACGAGTGCGGCCCACCAGAGGATGGTGACCTTCAGCTCGACGTCGCCGATGGTGAGGTAGGAGGCGAAGACCTTACGGGCGGAGGCGAAGCCCTCCATGTTCCCGATGGACTTGGTCGAGACGGTCTCGCCGATCAGCTTGGTGAAGCCGAGGTTCAGTCCGGTCAGCATCAGGAACGTGCCGAGCGTGATGATGAAGCTCGGCAGCCTCGTACGGGTCAGCATGAAGCCGTTGAAGGCACCGAAACCCAGGGTGACCAGCAGCGACACAAAGACGCCGACCCAGACGTTGGCGGTCATCTGGTAGCTGAACATCGAGGAGATCAGCGCGGAGCTGGTCACCATCACACCGGCGGAGAGGTCGAACTCGCCGCCGATCATCAGCAGCGCCACGGGCGCGGCCATGATCCCGATGGTGGAGGCCGCGTACAGCACCGTTCCGAGGCTGGAGGTCTGCAGGAAGCTGTCCGCGACGAGCGCGAAGAAGAGGAAGACGGCCAGCGCACCGACGACCGAGCCGAGCTCGGGCCGGCCGAGCAGCTTGCGCAGCGGGGAGGTGCGCAGCAGACGTTCGTCGGTGTGGGACGCCGCCGGTTGCCCGGTCGCTGTCATCGCGTCCCCCGGTTCGTGTACTCGGCCAGCTCGTCGGCGTCGTCGCGGGTGATGACCTGCGGGCCGGTCAGGACGGGCAGGCCGCCGCCGAGGACGTTCTGGTTGTAGCGGTAGAGCCAGAGCAGGTCGACGGCCTCGTACCCCTGGAGGTAGGGCTGCTGGTCGACGGCGAAGCCGAGCGTCTTGTTCTGGAGGCCGGTGGCGACGCTCGCGTTGAGGTCGAAGGTGTCGATCTCGGCCTTGCTGCCCGAGGTCTGCTTCGCCTTCACGGCCGCGGCGGCGAACGGGGCGCCCAGTGTGACGACGGCGTCGATGCTCTTGTCGGAGTCGAGCTTGGCCTCGATGGACGCCTGGACGTCGGGCATGTTGGTGCCGTCGACGTAGAGGTTCTGCATCGTCCCGTCGAAGGACTTCTTCGCTCCGGCACAGCGCTGCTCATGGCCGACGTTGCCCTGCTCGTGCAGGATGCACAGGGCCTTCTTGCGGCCCCGCTTGCCGAGCTCGTCGCCGACGGCCTCGCCCGCGATGGACTCGTCCTGGCCGATGTGGGTGAGCGCGCCGAAGGCCTTGGACTCGGCGGAGCCCGAGTTCACCGTGATGACGGGGATGCCGGCCTTGACGGCCTTGGCCACGACGGCCTTCATCGAGTCGGGCTTGGCGAGCGAGACGATCAGGCCGTCGACCTTCTTGTCGATCGCCGTCTGGACGAGCTCGGCCTGCTGCTGGCCCTCGTCGTTGTGCGAGTAGAGGAAGTTGATGTTGTCCTTGCCTGCCGCCTGCTCGGCGCCCTTCTGGACGATGTCCCAGAAGGTGTCACCGTCACCCGAGTGGGTGACCATGGCGAACGTCCAGCGGGGCGTGTTCACCGCGGACCGGCCCTCGGCCGCCTGCCGGGCCGCCCGCTCCTCCGCCCGCTTGCCGCCGGTGCTGCTGCATCCCGCGAGGGAGGCCGCCAGTACCGCTGCCAGCACGGCGCCCATCACGCGTACCCCTGTACGAACCCTTGCCACGACGCCGTGCCCTTCTTGTGCTGCTCGCTGTGCTGCCTGGTGAAGCCGGGGAGGGCGGAGCCGCCGCCCGGCGGGCCAAGTATCCCCGAGCCCGGACCGGCGTGACCCGGCAGGGGCGCGGGCCGCGCCCTCCCGTCGTTCTAGCGACCACGCATGACCGCGTCAACGATTTTGTCCGAACATTCTGACCCGGGCCCGCGGAGCCCGGGATCTCAGGACCGGACCAGCAGCTGGAACTCGAAGGCGTACCGCGAGGCGCGGTAGACGTGCGAGCCGAATTCGACCGCCAGGCCGCCGTCGTCGAACGTGATGCGTTCCATCGTCAGCAGCGGCGCTCCGGCCGGCTCCGCGAGCAGCTCCGCCTCCTCCGCGGTGGCCGCGCGGGCGCCCACCGTCTGCCGGGCGCTGTGCAGGGTGATCCCCGAGGCGCGCATCATCCGGTACAGGCCGGTCGACTCGAGCCGCTCGGCGGAGAGGTCGAGCAGCTGCGTCGGCAGGTGGTTGCGCAGGAGTGCGATGGGCTCGTCGTGCGCGTACCGCACACGCTCGACGAAGTGGACGTCGCCGCCCTCCTCGATGCCGAGCGCGGCGGCGACCTCGGGGGTGGCCGGCTCGACCGTGCTGCGCAGGACCCGGGTCGTCGGCTGCCGGCCCGCGGTCTCCAGGTCGTCGTAGAGACTGCTCAGTTCGAGCGGGCGTCTGATCCGGCTGTGCACGACCTGGGTGCCGACCCCGCGCCGGCGCACCATGAGCCCCTTGTCGACGAGTGACTGGATGGCCTGGCGGACGGTGGGCCTGGACAGTCCGAGGCGGGCGGCGAGGTCGAGTTCGTTGCCGAGGAGGCTGCCGGGTGCGAGGCGCCCCTGCTCGACGGCCGCTTCCAGCTGCTGGGCCAGCTGGTGGTAGAGCGGGACGGGACTGCTGCGGTCCACGCCAAGACCCAGGGCGGCGGAGTCGGCGGTGGGTTTGGGCACGGCAGGGAGCGTACCGCACCCTTCGGTTTGTCAGGACATATAGTTGACAGTGCGCCCGGGGACCGGCACGTTGGGTCCATGCGCATCGGAATCATCGGCACGGGCCGGATCGGCTCCTTCCACGCGGGCGTCCTGGCACGCCACAGCGCCGTCACCTCGCTGGTGGTCGCGGACGCGGACGCCGCGCGCGCCGCCGAGGTCGCGGCGCGGACCGGCGCGACCACCGCCGCATCCGCCGACGAGGTGTTCGCGGCGGGGGTGGACGCGGTCGTGATCGCGTCGGCGACCTCGGCACACGCCGATCTCGTCGGCCGCGCGGCACGCGCCGGGCTGCCCGCCTTCTGCGAGAAGCCGATCGCGCTGGACCTGGCGGGCACCCTGGGCGCGCTGCACGAGGTCGAGCGGGCCGGCAGTGTGCTCCAGCTGGGCTTCATGCGCAGGTTCGACGCGGGGTACGCCGCGGCGCGCACCGCGGTGCAAGCCGGGGCGCTCGGCCGACTGCACACCGTGCGGGCCGTGACGTCCGACCCCGCTCCCCCGCCGGCCGCGTATCTGCCGCTCTCCGGCGGCCTGTTCAGGGACTGCCTGGTGCACGACTTCGACATCCTGCGCTGGGTGACGGGCCGTGAGGTGACCGAGGTGTACGCGACCGGCTCGGACGCGGGCCCCGCGATGTTCCGGGACGCGGGCGATGTGGACACGGCGGCGGCGCTGCTCACCCTGGACGACGGCACGCTCACCACGGCGACGGCCACCCGGTGCAACGGGGCAGGTTACGACGTCCGCATGGAACTGGCGGGCGAGCAGGACCAGATCGTGGTCGGCCTCGACGACCGTACGCCGCTCGCGTCCGCCGAGCCGCAGGGGCCGCCCGCGCCGGCCAAGCCGTGGCCGGGCTTCCTGGAGCGGTTCGCCCCGGCGTACGAGGCCGAGCTGGACGCGTTCCTCGCCGTCGTACGCGGGGAGCGGGCGAACCCGTGCGACGGCCGCGAGGCGCTGCACGCTCTGCGCATCGCCGAGGCGTGCGAGCTGTCGCGCGCGCAGCGCCGCCCCGTACGGCTGACGGAGATCGCCGAGGCCTGAGGGCGACGGGCGCTACCAGGCGACCGGCAGGCTCTCCGGGCCCCGTATCAGCATGCCCGTACGCCAGGACAGGTCGGCCGGTTCGATGTCGAGCCGCAGCTCCGGGCAGCGTTCGAGGAGTGACCGCAGGGCGATACGCGCCTCGATGCGGGCCAGCGGCGCGCCCAGGCAGTAGTGGATGCCATGACCGAAGGCGACGTGCCCGCGGGCGTCCCGGGTGATGTCGAAGCGGTCTCCGTCCGGGAAGCGGGCGGGGTCGCGGTCGCAGTCGGCCATCGCGACCAGGACGAGCTCGCCACCGCCGGGGATCACCGAGCCGGCGACCTCGATCGGTTCGGTGGTGAAGCGGTAGGTGGGGGTCTCGACGGGGCCCTCGTAGCGGAGTGTCTCCTCGACGGCGTTGTCGATGAGCCCGAAGTCCGCCCGTAGCAGGTCGAGTTGGCCGGGATGGGTGAGCAGGCTCAGGACGCCGTTGGAGATGAGGTTGACCGTCGTCTCGTGCCCCGCGACCAGCAGCAGCCAGGCCATGCCCGAGAGTTCGTCGGGGGAGAGCTGGTCGCCGTCGTCGTCCGAGGTGTGGATCAGCGCGCTCATCAGGTCGTCCCCCGGGGCGGCACGCTTCTGCGCGATCAGCCCGGCGAGGTAGTCGGTCATGGCGGCGCTCGCCCGTCCGCGCGCTTCGGCGTCGAGGGAGGAGACGGCGATGTTGGACCATTCGCGGAATGCCTGCCGGTCCAGGGACGGCACACCCAGCAGTTCGCAGATGACGGCCATCGGCAGCGGGAACGACAGCGCCTTGACCAGGTCGGCGCTCCGGACAGGCCCTGCGGTCATGGAGTCGAGGAGACGGTCCGTCATCTCCTGGATGCGCGGGGCGAGTTGTTCCATCCGGCGTGGGGTGAACTCCCTGGCGACGAGCTTGCGCAGTCGGGTGTGGGTCGGGGCGTCGCTCCCCAGCATGTTCGTCCCCGAGGACACCTTGCTCAGGCCCAGCGAGGGCGAGGCGCTCTGCCAGCTCTTGGAGAGCCGCTGGTCGGCGAGGAGGGCACGCCCAGCCTCGTAGCCGACGACGAGCCAGGCCTCCGCGCCCTCCGGGATACGGACCCGGTGCACGGGGCCGCGGGCCCGTAAGCGTGCGTAGACGGGATAGGGGTCACGGATGAAGGCGTCGCCGAGCGCGCCGAGGTCGAACAGGGCTTCTGCGGTCGCTGTGGACTCTGTGGTCAACGTGTTTCTTCCCTTCGGGCCGGACGGGCGGAGAGAACGGTCCCCTGTGCCACCGCGCACAGGGTCTCCGCTCCCTCGTCGTCCGTCGTGTACAGATCGCAGCGCACGACGGCCTGCCTGCGGCCGGTGTGCACCACTTCGGCGCGGGCGCTCAGGGTGCGCCCGCTCGCCGGACGGACGTACTGGATGGAGAAACCGCCGGTCAGGACGGCCGCTCCGAGCGTCGTCCCGGCGGCGAACGTCAGTGCGTTGTCGGCCGCGTAGGACAGCACCCCGCCGTGCAGGAAGCCGTTCTGCTGGGTGAGCTCCTCGCGTACGTCGACCTCGAGCACGGCCCTGCCGTCCCCGAACTCCGTGATCCGTGCGCCGACGAGGGCGCTGAACGGCTGGCTGTCGAGGACCTGCTGTGCGGTGTCGGGGGAGAGTTCAGGGGTGGTGGCCCCGGAGGTCTTGGAGGCCGTGGAGTTCTTGGCTGTCTTGGATGTCATGGAGTCCATCCCACCTCACCAGCGCACCGGAAGATGGCGGACGCCCCGGAGCAGCATCCCGGGCAGCCAGTCGGGTTCCCCTCCCTCCGGGTCGCGCACCAGGCCGGGGCAGCGCTCCAGCAGCGCGCGGATCGCGATGCGGCCCTCCATCCGGGCCAGCGGGGCGCCCAGGCAGAAGTGGATGCCGTGCCCGAAGGCCAGATGGCCCTGCGCCTCGCGCCGGATGTCAAAGGTGTCCGGATCCGGGTAACGGTCGGGGTCACGGTCCCCCGAGCCCAGCGCGACCAGCACCGCCTCGCCCTTCGGTATGACGACCGGGCCGACCGGAACGGGTTCGCGGGTGAAGCGGAAGGTCGACGTCGCGACGGGTCCGTCGTAGCGGAGCATCTCCTCGACGGCGCCGTCGATCAGCTCGGGCCGGGCACGGAGCAGGGCCAGCTGCTCCGGATGATCGAGCAGGGCGCGTACGCCGTTGGCGATCAGGTTGACGGTCGTCTCGTGGCCCGCCACCAGGAGCAGGAACGCCATGCCGATCAGTTCGTCCGGCGACAGACGGTCACCATCCTCGTCGTTCGCCTGGATCAGGGCGCTCATCAGGTCGTCGCCCGGGGCCCTGCGCTTGTCCTCCACCAGCGTGTCGAGGTAGGCGCCCATCGCGTGGACCGCCTCGTTCTCCTTCTCCGGAGAGACGGGCGTGACGATGGCGTTGGACAGCGCCCTGAAGACGTCCCGGTCGATGTCGGGTACGCCGAGGAGCTCGCAGATCACGGTCATCGGCAGCGGGAAGGCGAAGGCGTCGACGAGGTCGGCGCTCCCGCCGGGCACCATCGTGTCGAGCAGGTCCTCGGTGATCTGCTCGACGCGCGGGCGCAGTGACTCGATCCGCCGGGCGGTGAACTCGCGTGAGACGAGCTTGCGCAGCCTGGTGTGGCGTGGGGCGTCGAGCTCCAGCATGTTGGCGTTGATCGGGTTGCTCGACGCGGAGAACTGCTCCGTGACACGCCAGTCCTTGCTGAACCGCTGGTCGGCGAGGGCCGCGCGGGCCTCCTCGTAACCGACGACCATCCAGACGCGCTCGAAGTCGTCCGTGCGGACCTGGTGTACCGGTCCCTCGGCACGCAGCTTCGCGTAGTGCGGATACGGGTCGGCGCCGAATCCCTCCGCCCCGCGCAGATCGATCACTGACATCGCCCTGCCCCCATTCCGGACCGGCCGCGGTCCGACCGGTTCAGCCTAGGCGGCCGTCCCGCGCCCCGTCCTCGTCCTCATGGAGGAGACCCGCGTCGTGCACCAACAGGGCGATCTGGACCCGGTTGTCGAGCCCGAGCCTGGCGAGGATCCGGGACACATGCGTCTTCACGGTGGCCACGCTCAGATGGAGCGTCGCCGCGATCTCCGCGTTGGAGCTGCCCCGGCCGACGGCCGCGGCCACGTCCTGCTCGCGCTCCCCCAGTTCGGCGAACCGCTGCCTGGCGCGCGTCCTGCGGGACCGGCGCTCGTCCACCTGCCCTCCCGCCGCGTGGGCCATGAGTCTGCGGGTGACGGCGGGCGAGAGGACGGGCTCACCGGCCGCGACGCGCAGCACCGCATCGACGATCTGCGCCGGCGGGGTGTCCTTGAGGACGAACCCCGCCGCGCCCGCGCGGATGGCGCGGAGTACCTGCTCGTCGGCGTGGAAGGTGGTCAGGACGATGACCTCGGGCGCGCCGGGCCGCCGGCGTAGCTCCTCGGTCGCGGCCAGTCCGTCCGTGACCGGCATGCGGAGGTCCATGAGCACGACGTCGGGGTGCGTCCGGTCGACGAGGGCCGCGACCTCGCTACCGTCGGCGGCCTCCCCCACGAGGTCGATGCCGGCCGCTCCGCCCAGCATGAGGGCGAGTCCGGCCCGGACGAGCGGGTCGTCGTCGACGACGGCCAGCCGGACCGGCGGCGCCTCGGGAGGCGTGGGAGCACTCATGAGGGCCACGGTAGTCGGGCCCGGACCGTGAATCCGCCGTCCGTCCTGGGCCCGTGCTCCAGGCTGCCGCCGGCGAGGCTCGCGCGTTCGGTGAGGCCGATGAGGCCCTGGCCGGAGCCTGGTACCGGTTCGAAGGGGCCGGCGGGGGCGGGATTGGCCACCTCGATGGTCAGCCCGTTGCCCGGCCCGCCGGCCACGGTGATGTCGACAGGGGCTCCCGGGGCGTGCTTGCGGGCGTTGGTCAGCGCCTCCTGGGCGATGCGGTAGACGGTGCGCCCGGTGGCCGCGGGTGCCAGGGCCGGGTCGGTGACGCTGTTGGCCAGCGTGACCTCCATCCCGGCGGAGCGGGATTCGTCGATCAGGGCGTCCAGGGTGACGAGGGTGGGCTGGGGCCTGTTGCCGTCGTCGCTGTCACCCGGGGCACGCAGCACGCCGATGATCTCGCGAAGGTCCTGGAGCGCCTCGTGCGCGCTGTCCCTGATGACTCCGGCGGCCCGCGCGACCTCGGCCGGGGGCGCGTCCGGCCGGAATTCGAGGGCGCCCGCGTGGACGCTGAGCAGGGTCAGCCGGTGGGCGAGGACATCGTGCATCTCACGGGCGATGGCCTCGCGCGCCAGCCGCTGCGCCTGTTCGGCGCGGAGCGCGGCCTCGGTCTCCGCCCGGTGTGCGCGTTCGCGCAGGGTGACGACCAGCTGCCGCCGGGACCGTACGACCATGCCCCAGCTGAGCACCAGCAGGACCAGCAGCACTCCGATGATCGTGGAGGCGAGGAAGGATGTGGCCGGGTCGGGGCGCAGGAGCGGCTGGATCGGGACCGTGGCGATGGCGACCGCGCCGACGACGGCCACCGGCTTGAAGGGCCGGTGCACCGCCAGTCCGAACAGGGCGACCATCATCGCGCCCGTCGCGACGGGCTCCACGACACACAACAGGGTGAGGACCAGGGCGACCGCCACGGGCCACCGGCGGCGGGCCCAGAGGGCGCAGCAGGCGGCCGCCCCGAGCAGCGCGTCGGCGAGCACGACACCCTCGGGGGTGGTGTCGTCGGCTTCGACGGCGGCGAGGACGATCATCCCGAACCCCGCGGCGCAGACGAAGAGGACCAGGTCGACGATCCAGTCCCGTACGGTCCTGCGCGGTCCGCGGCGACTGCCGGGCCGCTCGTGGCCGGTCAGCGCGGAGGGCAGCAGCCAGGGGTATTCCGTACGGGGCATGCCGACAAGCTACGCAGTCGGGGGCGGCGTCCGGCGCCTTCGCCGCGGGAGAGATACCGAAGTCGCACGATCCGATACTTCCGTAGGGGCGCCGATGTCTCAGGAACGGCTACGCCTCGGCGCGGCGCCGCCCCCAGGCGGTGCCCGTCAGCACGAGTACCGCGCCCACCGCCCCCGGGACACCGAGGCGCTCGCCGCCGATCGCGATGCCGGTGGCGGCGGCCCAGAGCGGTTCGGTGCCGAGCAGCAGGCTGACTCGGGACGGCGAGGTGCGGCGGACCGACCACATCTGCACGAAGAACGCGAACAGCGTGCAGAACACGGACAGGAAGAGCAGCCCCGCCCACTCGGTGGCACCGAAGCCGCCCGCCACCGTCCAGGGTGCCGGGCCGGTCCCCGGGACCGCGGCCAGGACGGCGAAGACGGCGACGGCGCCGCCGAGCTGCACCGTGGTCAAGGACAGCGAGTCGGCGTCCTGGACCGCCTTGATCCGCGCCATGGCCAGGACGTGGACCGTACGGGCGAGGGCCGCGAGCAGCATCAGGAGGTCGCCGGCCGACGGGCTGGTGAAGCCGCCGCCCTGGGTCAGCAGCACCACACCGGTGACCGAGAGGCCCGCCGCCGCCAGGAAGGCTCCCGGCGGCCTGACCCGGGTCACGGCGGCCTCGGCCAGTGGGGTGAAGACCATCGTGAGGCTGATGATGAGTCCCGCGTTGGTCGCCGACGTGTGCACGACGCCGTACGTCTCCAGCAGGAAGATCCCGCTGAGCACCAGGCCCAGCAGGCCCGCGCCCCGCCACTGCGCGCCGCTCAGCGCGCGCAGCCCGCGCCACCCGGCGACGGTGAGCGCGGGCAGCACGATCGCGAAGCGGAGCACGAGGACGGCGATCACGGTGTGTGCCGTGGTGATGCCCTTGGCCGCCAGATAGCTGGCTCCCCAGACGGCGGCGACGAGCAGCAGCGGAAGGTCGGTGACCCACGCGCGGCGGGGTGGGGCGAGGGCGGGCAGAGCGACGGCGGACACCTGGTTCTCCTGGGTTCTCCACGACGTTGTCCACGAAGGGAAGCGATGTGGAGACCTCACCGGCTCGCACGGGAAGCGATCACCGTACCGAACGGCCGCCCCGGTCGGGAACCTCTGTCCGCGGACTGGCTCGGCCACCAGTTCGCAGGGTTCGTCGCCCCTCGAAGCGGTCCTGCGACGGCGCCGTCTCCTCCTAGAATGTCGGTCTTGGGACGCTAGGACAGACGGAGTTGGCACATGGGTGGAGCGCGGCTGGACGGACGGGTCGAGCGGGGGAACCAGACCAGGCAACTGGTGCTGGGGCGCGCGGTCCAGGTCGCATCGACCGAAGGTCTAGAGGGCCTGTCGCTCGGCCGGCTGGCCACGGAGCTGAAGCTGAGCAAGAGCGGCGTGTTCGCCCTCTTCGGGTCCAAGGAGGAGCTGCAGCTCGCCACCGTGCGGGCCGCCGTGACCGTTTTCGTCGATCATGTGCTCACCCCGACGAGGGCGGCTCCGCCCGGTCTGGGGCGCGTGTGGCGGATGTGCGAGAGCTGGCTCTCCTATTCACAGCGCCGGGTGTTCAGCGGCGGCTGCTTCTTCTACGCGACCATCGCCGAGTTCGACTCCAGGGAGGGCAAGGTGCACGACGCGCTGGCCTCCACACAGACGGGCTGGGTCACCTTTGTGGAGGAGACCATCGAGGAGGCCAGGGTGCGGGGTGAACTCGTCGCGGACGCGGATGTCTCACAACTGGCCTTCGAGCTCATCGCGTTCATGGAACTGGCCAACGCCGAGTCCGTACTGCACAACAACAACCCCGGCTACACCAAGGCCGCGCGGGCGATCCTGGGGCGGCTGCACGCCGTCGCCACCGACCCTTCGGTGCTGCCGGGGGCCCCGGCGGTGCAGTAGCCGGGGTGGTGCGGCTGCTGTCACGCCGCGGGCTGCGGGTCGAAGTCCTCGAAGCGCGCGCGTCCCCCGGGCCGGTAGGTGTGGATCGCGATGCCGCTCCCCGTGGTCCTGGCGCCGATCAGCTCGAAGGCCCTCGGCCGGCCTGCCTCCGGGAAGAGGCGCTTGCCGCTGCCCAGACAGACCGGATGGACGAGCAGGTTGACCTCGTCGATCAGGCCGGGGGCGCCGTTGGCGTGCGCGTCGGTCGCGTTGTTCGCGTCGTACTCCAGGAGGGACTGCGCGAGCGTGGCGCTGCCGTGGATCTGGAGCTCACCCTCCTCCATCCGCTCCTTGAGCCGGGCGACCTCGGCCGGCACATCGCCGGAGATCACGGTCGTGTTCTCCCACGCCGGGTCGGTCAGGGTGGTGGAGGCCACGTACTTGGGCAGGGTGTTGAGACGGGCGGCGATCGGGTCCTGCGGGTCGGTGACCCGGGGCCAGTAGCCCGCGAAGATGTCATACGTACGCCGTCCGAGCAGATAGGCGCCCGACCGGTCGAAGATCTCGTTGATGAAGGCGCCCATGTCCTCGTCCGCGAAGAAGGGCACCTGCCAGCCGCCGTACTCGAACCCTCCGCTGGTGTCCTCCTGGGTGCCCCCTGGCGCCTGCATCACGCCGTCCAGGGACACAAAGGTGGTGAGAATCAGCTTCGCCATGGTCCTGCTCCTTCGCTCCGTCGCCGGGTCACGGCCCCGGGTCCCGGCAGTCCTTCCGCTTCCACCTGTTCCGACCCCACTTTCGTCCGGAAGTCATCGGTGCGCCCGGCGAGGCCCAGGGTCACGACACAGCGCGCCACGCCCGGCGACCCGGCCTACGCTGGCGGGGACGAACGGCACGTGAACGAAGAGGGAGACCATGAGCCAGACACCCACCCCGGTCCGCAATCTCCACGACGGCAGCACCGTCCCCGCGGTGGGCCTGGGCACCTGGCCACTCGACGACGAGGCGGCCGAGCAGGCCGTGGCCGGCGCTCTGGGGCTCGGCTACCGGCTCGTGGACACCGCTCTGAACTACGGGAACGAGACCGGCACCGGGCGTGGGATCGCCCGCTCCGGTCTGCCCCGGCAGGACGTCTACGTCACGACCAAGGTGCCGGGCCGCCACCACGGCTACGAGAAGACGCTGGCCTCCTTCGAGGAGTCACGCGCCAAGCTGGGACTCGACTACGTCGATCTGTATCTCATCCACTGGCCGCTGCCCCGGGTGGACAAGTACGTCGACACCTGGAAGGCGATGATCAAGCTCCGCGAGGAGGGCCTCGTACGCTCCATCGGCGTCTCCAACTTCACGGCGGAGCACCTGGAGCGGCTGGAGCGGGAGACGGGGGTGGTGCCCGTGGTCAACCAGATCGAGATGCACCCGCTGCTCCCCCAGGAGGAGCTGCGGGCGGTGCACGCCGCGAAGGGCATCGTCACGGAGAGCTGGAGTCCGCTGGCCAGGGGGCGCCAGGTGCTCGAAACGCCCGAGGTGATCGCCGCCGCCGAGGCGCACGGGGTGACGCCGGGGCAGGTCGTGCTGCGGTGGCACACCCAGCTGGGCGCGGTGCCGATCCCGAAGTCCGCCGATCCCGGGCGCCGGCGCGAGAACCTCGACCTGTTCGGCTTCGAGCTGACCCAGCAGGAGCTGGACCGGATCGGGGCCCGGCCGCCGCACCGCTTCGGCGGGGACCCCGACACGCACGAGGAGTTCTGACGGCAACGGGGCGGCGACCGACCGTCACCGGTTGCGCGGGGTGACCTCCGACATGCGGGACCAGTCGTCCCCGGGAACGTCGACGTTGATGATCTCGGGGATCTCGGTGACGAGCTCCGACATGGTGTCGATCGCGGCCTTGAAGTGGTCGGAGTTCACATGCGCGACCCCCGCCTCCTGCGAGGCGAACGCCTCCAGCAGGACGAACTGGTCCGGGTTCTCGACGCTGTAGGACCAGTCGAAGAAGAGGTTGCCGGGCTCCTGGCGGGTGGCGAGGGTGAAGTCCTCGACAGCCGGGAGCCAGTTGTCCCGCTCGGCGGTACGCACGGTGAACTTGACGGCGATGAAGATCATGGCGACTCCTGGTCGGGGGCGGCGATCCGACCAGGATCCCATATCCTCACAGGCCGGGCAGGAACCGGCACACCAGCCTGCCCCGACCGGGCACCCGGTGCCGCGTCACCGGCCGCCGAGCGCCTCGTGACGGGCGGTCAGGCGCGCCGCGCCCTCCTCGGTGAGTGAGCCGAAGAGCCGCAGCCGGGAGATTCCGCCGTCCGGGAAGATGTCGATACGGACATGCGTGCCGCGCACGGGCTCCGGCAGGACGAAGCGATGGTTCGTGTCGGGCTGGAGCCGGGTGCGCGGCAGGATCTCCGACCGCACGCCACCGCCCTCGCCGTCGCTGCCGTCCCCGCCACTCTCTCCGTCGCTGACCGAAATCGCCGCCCAGCCCGCCGCGTTGCCCTTCAGACAGGCGGTGTCGATCTCGACCGCCCGGATCTCGGACTGCTCGGCCAGCCGGTAGCGGATCCAGTCGTTGCCCTTGTCGCGCCGGCGGCGGGTCTCCCAGCCGTCGTCCATCTTGCGGGAGCGGCCCGGTGCGATGGTGTGGGTGGCCGGGGAGTAGAAGCGGTCGGAGGCGTCCTCGACCTGGCCACCGTTCTCCAGGGCCACCACGTCGAACGTGCCGAGGGCGGCCAGCCAGGCGGGATCGGGCACCACCTCACCGTGGACACGCAGCCGCGCTATGCCGCCGTCCGGGTGCTGATTGACCCGGAGGTGGGTGAAGCGCTGCTCGGCGTCGACGGCGAAGCCGTTGGCCGCGTGGCCGCCGACTGCCGTACGGGGGACGAGGGTTGTCCACTTCACATCGGGTGCGACGAGGTCCTCGGGGGACGGGGAGCCCGGCACCGAGGCCGCCTCGACGGAGACCGACTGCGGGTAGTTGCCGCGGAAGTGCGCGGTGTCGACGATCAGGCCGCGCACCACCCCGGGCGCTCCGAGGCGTACGAGGGCCCAGTCGTGGTCCTCGTCGGCGGGGTGCGGCTCGGCGGCGCTCGTACCGCGCCTGCGGCGGGTCTCCCAGCCGTCCATGATCTTGCCCTTGTGCCCGAAGCGCTCGGGGTCGAACTCCGCGGGCTCCGGCTTCAGCAGGTTCTCGCGCTCGGCGAAGAACTCGTCGTTGGCCGCGATGACTCCGGCGCCGAGACGCCGGTCGGCGAGGTCCACGAGGTGGGTGAAGGGGAAGTCGGCGGTGCGGTAGTCGGCGTACGGGTCGCCGCCTCCGTACGGGCTCGCGTCGCCGGTGAAGTGCGGTGTCGCCGTCATGGTCAGTGGTTCCTTTCGAGGAGGCGGCCGGTGGGCTCGGCGAGTACGCCGTCGGCCGCGATCCGATTGCCGCGCAGCCAGGTGGACTTGACGACGCCGTGCAGGGTCCTGCCCGCGTAGGCGGTGACCTGGTTGCGGTGGAGGAGCCCGGCCGGGTCCACGGTGAAGGTCGCGTCGGGGGCGAGGACGGCGAAGTCCGCGTCCCGCCCGGCCTCGATGGCGCCCTTGCGGGTGAGCCCGGCGAGGCCGGCGGGGGCCGCGGACATCCAGCGGGCCACGTCGTCGAGGGTGTGACCGCGCCGGCGTGCCTCGGTCCAGATGGCGGGCAGGCCCAGCTGGAGCGAGGAGATGCCGCCCCAGGCGGAGGCGAAGTCAGGGGTCTTGAGGTCGGTGGTGCAGGGCGAGTGGTCGGAGACGACGCAGTCGATCGTGCCGTCGGCGAGCCCGGCCCAGAGCGCGTCCTGGTTGGCGGCCTCCCTGATGGGCGGACAGCACTTGAACTCGGTTGCCCCGTCGGGGACTTCCTCGGCGGTCAGGGTGAGGAAGTGCGGGCACGACTCGACGGTGACGCGTACGCCCTCGCGTCTGGCCGCGGCGATCAGCGGCAGGGCGTCGCTGGAGGAGAGATGCAGGACGTGGATGCGGGCGTTCAGCCTCTTCGCGTGGGCGATGAGCCCTTCGATCGCGGCGTTCTCGGCGCCCCTGGGCCGGGAGGCCAGGAAGTCGGCGTACTTCTCCCCGGCCCGCTGGGGGGCATCGGCCAACTGGTGGGGGTCCTCGGCGTGCACGATCAGGAGTCCGCCGAAGCCCGCGATCTCGGCCATCGAACGCGCCAGCTGTTCCTGGTCCAGCTCGGGGAACTCCTCGACGCCGGAGGGCGAGAGGAAGCACTTGAAGCCGAAGACCCCGGCCTCGTACAGCGGGCGCAGGTCCTTCGTGTTGGTGGGGATCGCACCGCCCCAGAAGCCCGTGTCGACATGTGCCTTGGGAGCGGCCACCCGCTGCTTGACGCGCAGGTGCTCGACCGTGGTGGTCGGGGGGAGGGAGTTGAGCGGCATGTCGACCAGGGTCGTGATGCCGCCGGCCGCCGCGGCGCGGGTGGCGGTCCAGAAGCCCTCCCACTCGGTGCGGCCCGGGTCGTTCACATGGACGTGGGTGTCGACGAGGCCGGGCAGCAGGACGTCGTCGCCGAAGTCCTCGACCCGCGCGCCGCCCGGCACCTCGGTGTCGTACGGGAGGACCGCCTCGATCTCCTCGCCGTTGACGAGGACAGCGGCGGCGCGGGTTCCCTCGGGGGTCACGACGCGCGTCGAGCGGAGTACCTGCTTCATGCCCACACCGGACACCTGTGCTCCTCACGCAGACTTCAACGATTTGTTGAAGGAGTCTTCACTCGGGAAAGCGGCCCGTCAAGACCTCATCCTCCCCGTCACACGGCCGAGGGAGCTCCCGCAGCACCGGTTGCAGATTTCCACGAAGTAAAAGTTCGTTTTCGACAGACGGAACGTAGAATGGGCCGCGAGTGGCACCACCGCGCTTCGGGCCGATCGGGAACAGCCCGGTAGGCTGCTGCCTTGCCTCCGCTTCGAAAGGACCGTTGACGTGCCGCCGTCCCACGCCAGCACTTCCGACTCCAAGCCCGCCGGTCCCAGTGGCGGTGTGCAGTCACTGGAGCGCGCCTTCGACCTGCTGGAGCGCATGGCGGACGCCGGGGGCGAGGTCGGGCTCAGCGAACTCTCCGCGAGCAGCGGGCTCCCTCTCCCGACGATCCACCGGCTGATGCGCACCCTGGTGGTGTGCGGTTACGTACGCCAGCAGCCCAACCGGCGTTATGCGCTGGGCCCGCGTCTGATCCGCCTCGGCGAGTCCGCGTCCCGGCTGCTGGGCACCTGGGCGCGTCCCTACCTCCAGCGTCTGGTCGAGGAGACCGGCGAGACGGCGAACATGGCGTTGCTGGACGGGGACGAGGTCGTGTACGTCGCCCAGGTGCCGTCGAAGCACTCGATGCGGATGTTCACCGAGGTCGGCCGGCGGGTGCTTCCGCACTCCACGGGTGTGGGCAAGGCCCTCCTCTCGCACACCCCGGCGGACGAGGTGCGCGCCCTGCTGGCGCGTACCGGCATGCCGGCCGCCACCGAGAAGACGATCACGACCCCTGACGGCTTCCTCGAAGCGCTCGAACAGGTCCGCAGGGCGGGTTACGCGGTCGACGACAACGAGCAGGAGATCGGGGTGCGCTGCCTCGCGGTTCCGGTGCCCGACTCCCCCACATCGGCGGCCATCTCCATCTCCGGGCCCGCGGGCCGGGTGACGGAGACGGCGACCGAGCGGATCGTGCCGATCCTTCAGCAGATCTCCAAGGAGCTCTCCGAGGCGCTGGCCAGCAACGGCGGCCCGACGGGCTGACGCGGCCGATCCCTCCTCGCGAGGCCTCCCGGCGAGGCCTCAGACCGGGGTGGACACCGACAGCCGGCCGTCCTCCATGCCGACCGTCCCGTCCACCCGGTCCAGATGCGCCCGGTCGTGGGTGACCATGACCGTGGCCGTCGAGCGTTCCCGGGTCAGGCCGAGCAGCAGGTCGAGGACCGCCGCGCCGCGTTCGTGGTCGAGTGCGCTGGTCGGCTCGTCGACGAGCAGCACCGCCGGTTCGTTCATCAGGGCCCGGGCGATGTTGATCCGCTGGCGCTGACCGCCGGAGAGCTGGTGCGGCCTGCGGTCCGCCTTGTCGGCCAGACCGACCGCGTCCAGCAGGTCCAGCGCCCTGGGCCTGGAGGCGCGTACCGAGCGGCGTGACAGATGGGTCATCACCTGGAGCTGCTCCACGGCCGTGAGTGACGGCAGCAGATGGGGCTGCTGGAAGATGATGCCCACGTGGTCCCGGCGCAGGGCCGCCTTGTCGGCGCTGCTCAGCCCGTCGGTCTGCGTACCCGCGACGACGACGTGTCCGTGGTCGGGGGTGACGAGTGTGGCCGCCACCGCGAGCAGGCTGGACTTGCCGGAACCGGACGGTCCGACGACCGCGGTGAGCGTGCCCGCCGGCACGTCCAGAGAGACCCGGTCGAGTGCGGTGAGCCGGGTGTCGCCGTCCGGGTAGGTGAGGGTGACATCGGTGAGGATGAGGGTCATCGGGCGCTCCCGAGTGCGGTGAGGGGGTCGACGGCGGTGATCCGCCGGATGGACAGGGCGGCCCCGAGCGCGCCGAGGACGATCATCACGCCGGCCGGGACGAGCACGGTCGAAGCGTCGAGGACGAAGGGCACGGCGCCGCCGTCCCCGCCGATCAGCGCTCCGATCGCCGAGGCGAGCGCGGTGCCCAGGCCCGTACCGACGGCCAGCATGACCACGGCCTGCCCGAGCGCGTCCCGCAGCAGATACGGGGTGGAGGCGCCCAGCGCCTTGAGCACGGCCACGTCGCCGCTGCGCTGGATGGTCCAGACGGTGAAGAAGGCGCCGATGACGAGCGCGGAGATGGCGAAGAGGAAGCCGCGCATCAGCTGGAGCGAGCCGTTCTCCGCCTGGTAGGAGCCGATCGCGCCGAGGGAGTCGTCCAGCCCGAGCGTGCTGGTGCCCGCCGCCTTGTCGCCCGCGGCGATGTCGGCGTCACCTGTCGTGGTCAGGGCGACCACGGTGGCCTGCCCCTCGGTGCCGCCGATGCGCTGCCAGTCGGCCAGCGAGGTCCACACCACCGGGGTGTGGCTGTACGAGGCGTCGCCGCCGACCGCGCCCACGGTCACCCGGGAGCCACCGAGGGCGAGCGTGTCACCGGCCTCGGCACCCAGCTCGTCGGCGGCCTGCCCGGAGAGCACGACCCGTCCGGCTGCCACGCCGTCGGGGGCGAGCCCACTGTCCGGTTCGACGCCGAACGCCGACACGGCGGCCGTGCTCCTCCCGTCCCCGACGGCGGCGTTCAGCGTCCGGATGCCCAGTGGATGGGCGGCGGTGACGCCCGGCTGCCGCGCCCAGGCATCCCAGGCGCTCTTCTCGACGACGGAATCGGAGAACGACTCCGACCTGCCGTCCGGGGGCGCGGCGAACGCGACGCGGTCGGCGTTCAGCCCCGTGACGGCCGAGGTGTTCTCCCTGCCCAGGCCTGCCGTGAGGCCGGACAGCAGCCCCACGAGCAGCGTGATCAGCACGACGACCGTGCCCATGAGGGCGAACCTGCCCCTGGCGAACCGTAGATCTCTCCATGCAACGAACATGACTCCAGGCTCATGCGCCGGACCTGCGAAAACATCGCGCGCCTGACGGGGCCGACATCAACCTTTCGATTGACTGCTCCCGGGGCGGCCCCGTCTACGCTGGAACGACCATGGATGCCCGAGCCCACACCCCCGTCACCACCGCGCTGCGGCTCTGTCTGCACGCGCTGCTCGTGGGGCTGCTGGCGCTCGCCGCGCTGCGCGCGAGCGCCGACGGCGCCCCGCACACCAGGGCCGTCGTGGTGCTCGCGGGTGTGATGGCCGCGCTGTACGCGGCGGGCGCGCTCGCCCCCTTCGTCCAGCCGCACACCCGGGCCGCCGGTGTCTGGCTCACCGCGCTGGGCGCGGTGTGGCTGGCGCTGCTCGCCCTGTCGCCCGACGCGCTGTGGGTGGCCTTCCCGCTCTACTTCCTCCAGCTGCATCTGCTTCCGGTGCGCTGGGGGCTGCCCGCCGTCGTGGTCACGGCCGCCGCGGCGATCGTCAGTTTCCTGCTGCACGGGCAGGAGGTCACACCCGGCACGTTCATCGGTCCGCTGCTCGGTGCGGCGGTCGCCGTCGCGACCGTGCTGGGATACGACGCGCTGTTCCGTGAGAGCGAACGGCGCCGCGAGCTGATCGACGAGCTCGTCTCCACCCGGGCGGAGCTCGCCGAGGCGGAGCGCACCGCCGGCACCCTGGCCGAGCGGGAGCGGCTCGCCCGGGAGATCCACGACACCCTCGCTCAGGGCCTGTCCAGTATCCAGCTCCTGCTGCGGGCCGCCGAGCGTTCGCTGCCCGATGACGGGCCCGCGACGGCACACGTACGGCGCGCCCGCGAGGCCGCCCAGGACAACCTCGCCGAGGCCCGCCGTTTCGTGAGGGCGCTGACCCCGCCGGACCTGCAACAGGGCTCTCTGGCCGCGGCCCTGTCCCGCCTGTCGTCGCGTACGTCGGCACCGGACCTCGCGGTGCAGTTCGCGGTCAGCGGCAGGCCGGTCGAGCTGCCCACTCCGTACGAGGTGGCTCTGCTGCGTACCGCGCAGTCGGCCCTGGCCAACGCGGTGCGGCACTCGGGCGCGCGGCGGGCGGAGATCACGCTCAGCTTCATGGACACCTCGGTCTCCCTGGACGTGGTGGACGACGGCCGGGGGTTCGACACGGCCGCGGAGCCGGTGCGCACCTCGGGCGGCGGTTTCGGTCTGTCGGCGATGCGCGCGCGGGCCGGCTCCCTGGGCGGGACGCTGAGTGTGGAGTCGGGGCACGGGCAGGGGACGGCCGTCGCCGTCACCCTGCCGCTCCCGGCCGCCGGCGGGCACGACCCGCAGGACACACACGACCCGCAGGAGCCACAGGACCCGCACGGCCCTCAGGACACACACGGCCCACAGGACACGGAGAACACCGGGAGCGCCGGAGGCGCGGAGGGCAGGGCGGCATGACCGACCCGATCAGGCTGCTGCTGGCCGACGACCATCCGGTGGTACGCGCCGGGCTGCGCGCGGTCCTGGACACCGAGCCGGACTTCCAGGTGGTCGCCGAGGCTCCCACCGCCGAACGGGCCGTCGCCCTGGCCGCGACCGGTGTCTGCGACGTGGTCCTGATGGACCTGCAGTTCGGCTCGGGCCTGCACGGCGCGGAGGCCACCGCGGCGATCACCGCCGCCGAGGACGCGCCCCGGGTGCTGATCCTCACCACGTACGACTCGGACGCCGACATCCTGGCCGCCGTCGAGGCGGGCGCCGCGGGCTATCTGCTGAAGGACGCCCCGCCCGAGGAGCTCGCCGCCGCGGTGCGCACGGCGGCGGCCGGCCGCTCGGCGCTCGCCCCCGAGGTCGCGCACCGGCTGATGGACCGGATGCGGACACCCGCCCAGGCCCTGACCAAGCGCGAGCTCGAGGTGCTCCAGCTGGTGGGCGAGGGGCTGTCGAACCAGCAGATCAGCAAGCGGCTCTTCCTGAGCCAGGCGACGGTGAAGTCCCATCTGGTGCACATCTACGCCAAGCTGGGCGTCGACTCACGCACATCGGCGGTGGCCTCGGCGACGGCGCGCCGCCTGATCCGCCGCTGAGGTCACGACCGCAGCGGCGGCTCCGTCACGACCGCAGGTACGGCTCCGTCACAGCTGGAGCGGCGGCTCGCCGAAGAGGTCCACGGCGACCCGTACGTCCCTCAGGCCGGGGGCGAGCGCGCTGACCGAGCCGATCGCCCCCGCGACCAGCAGCAGCGAACGGCGCAGCCGGGGTATCTCGGGCCTCCCGCCGGCCGCCATGGCATCCAGGGCGGCGAGCTCGTCCTCGGCGATGCCCCGGTCCGGGAACTCGACCCGGTATCCGGCAAGCTCGCGGCGCAGCCGGGAGACGGCGGTGCGCAGCTCCGCCACCCGCGGGTCCTCGCCGCTCCCCGTCAACCGCTCCTGCCCCACGCTTCGCAACAAAGCACTCCCCCTCGCACGTCCTTGTGCCGGTGTGTCGACCTGCCCCCCGGCCGCGGTCAAGTGCCTGAGGCCGTAGGCAAGTTAACGACATGAAAGGTGGCGCGCGCCACTGTGCGGACAAGGAATCAGGCTACCCAGGAGGTGTGACAGGCATGCCCGCGGTGCCCGCCGCGCAGTGGTATCCAGGGCGTATGACTCACACACAACGGATCCCCGTGATCGCCGGGGTGCTCCTCGCCGCCGGCGGCGGCCGTCGTCTCGGCGGCCGGCCGAAGGCGCTGCTGGAACACCGCGGCCGTCCCCTGGTCGAGCACGCGGTGCGGGCGCTGCGCAACGGCGGGTGCGGGCCCGTCCATGTCGTCCTGGGCGCCGCGGCCGACGAGGTGCGGGCCAGGGCGGACCTCTCGGCGTGCGCGGTGGCGGTGAACCCGTCGTGGGAGGAGGGCATGGGCTCCTCCCTCAGGGCGGGACTGAGCTCCCTGGCGGGTACGGACGCGGACGCGGCGCTCGTACTACTGGTCGACCAGCCGGGCATCGGGGCGGAGGCGGTGGCGCGGGTCCGCTCGGCGTACCGCTCCCGGGCGACGCTGGCGGCCGCCGCGTACGAAGGGGTGCGCGGCCATCCCGTGCTGTTCGGGGCGGACCTGTGGGCGGACATCTCGACGGGCGCGGTCGGTGACCAGGGAGCCAGGACGTATCTGCGGGCGCACCGCGATGCGATCACACTCGTCGAGTGTTCGGATGTGGCTCAGGCGTACGACATCGACACGGCGGCGGACCTGGCCCGCCTGGAGTGAGCCGGGGCACATCTGTCGACCCGAAGAATCTCGACATCAACAAACCATTGAACTTCCACCATGAGGAAACTAATATCCACTGATCAGAAGCCCCTGGTTCCGTTTACGGTTCCCCGCTGAAGGAGTGACTGCTCATGTCCGCACCAGCGCCGTCCCCGCTGGCCATCGTCGACGCCGAGCCCCTGCCGAGGCAGGACGAGGTCCTGACCGATGCGGCCCTCGCGTTCGTGGCCGAGCTGCACCGGCGGTTCACCCCCCGGCGGGACGAACTGCTCGCCCGACGCGACGAGCGCCGCGCCGACATCGCCCGCACCTCCACCCTGGACTTCCTGCCCGAGACGGAAGCCATCCGCGTGGACGACACCTGGAAGGTCGCCCCGGCCCCGGCCGCACTGGACGACCGCCGGGTGGAGATCACCGGCCCGACCGACCGCAAGATGACCATCAACGCCCTGAACTCGGGCGCCAGGGTCTGGCTCGCCGACTTCGAGGACGCGTCCGCCCCCACCTGGGAGAACGTGGTCACCGGCCAGCTCAACCTGATCGACGCGTACACCCGGAACATCGACTTCACGGACCCCGGGTCGGGCAAGTCGTACGCCCTGAAGCCCGCCGATGAGCTCGCCACCGTCGTCACGCGCCCGCGCGGCTGGCACCTGGACGAGCGCCACCTCCAGCTCGACGGCGCCCCGGTGCCCGGCGCGCTGGTCGACTTCGGCCTCTACTTCTTCCACAACGCGCAGCGCCTGATCGACCTCGGCAAGGGCCCGTACTTCTACCTGCCGAAGACGGAGTCGCACCTGGAGGCCCGTCTCTGGAACGACATCTTCGTCTTCGCCCAGGACTACGTCGGCATCCCGCAGGGCACGGTCCGCGCGACCGTCCTGATCGAGACGATCACCGCGGCGTACGAGATGGAGGAGATCCTCTACGAGCTCCGCGACCACGCCTCCGGGCTGAACGCGGGCCGCTGGGACTACCTCTTCTCCATCGTCAAGAACTTCCGTGACGGCGGGGCGAAGTTCGTCCTGCCGGACCGCAACCTGGTCACGATGACCGCCCCGTTCATGCGGGCGTACACCGAACTCCTGGTCCGCACCTGCCACAAGCGCGGGGCGCACGCCATCGGCGGCATGGCGGCCTTCATCCCCTCGCGGCGCGACGCCGAGGTCAACAAGGTCGCCTTCGAGAAGGTCAAGGCCGACAAGGACCGCGAGGCGAGCGACGGCTTCGACGGCTCCTGGGTCGCCCACCCGGACCTGGTCCCGATCGCGCTGGCCTCCTTCGACGCGGTCCTCGGCGACAAGCCGAACCAGAAGGACCGCCTGCGTGAGGACGTCTCGGTCGCCGCGGGCGACCTGATCGCCATCGACACGCTGGACGCGAAGCCCTCGTACGACGGCCTGCGCAACGCGGTCGCGGTCGGCATCCGCTACATCGAGGCGTGGCTGCGCGGCATGGGCGCGGTCGCCATCTTCAACCTCATGGAGGACGCGGCCACCGCCGAGATCTCACGCTCGCAGATCTGGCAGTGGATCAACGCGGACGTCGTCTTCGAGAACGGCGAACACGCCACAGCGGACCTGGCCCGCAAGGTCGCGGCCGAGGAACTGGCCACGATCCGCGCGGAGCTCGGCGACGAGACCTTCGAGTCCGGCAGGTGGCAGCAGGCCCACGACCTGCTGCTCCAGGTCTCGCTGGACGAGGACTACGCGGACTTCCTGACCCTGCCTGCGTACGAACAGCTGCGCTGACGTCCGCAGGGTGAAGCAACGCCCCCGGCGCCGATGGCGCCGGGGGCTTTTCGTGTCTGAAACTCGGCGTCAGGAAGACGCCAGGTGACGAATTCGGCCCAGCGGCACCGCTTCGCCCACTGCTCCAAGGTGGACCGCACCCTCAACTAGCGGCAGCGGCATCCTTCGGCAAGGACCGGCGGGGAGAGTTCCCGCATGGCCGTCTGCTCGGCCTCCGACATGCACGGCAGCCGACGTGCGAGTACGTCGAAGTGCTGATGCCCCCGCCATGCGTCGTGGTCGCCCACGACGAACAGCCGCCGACGCGCCCGACTCACCGCGACGTTCAGCAGGTTCGGGGCGGACGCCGCCCAGGCGCGCGGTCCTGCCTTCTCTCCGCCCGCGCCGAGGACCAGCAGCACGACATCGGCTTCCTTCCCCTGGGTCGTATGCACAGTGCCCACCCTGTCGCGGGGACGACCTGACACAGGCTGCGGCGGAGTCCGGCCACGACATCGGCTCGGAGGACGACCGGGTGTGGGTGGGATCGCCCCTGCGCGTCCGGCGCGGGCAGCCAGGTGCCGTACCTGTTCAACCGGTCCGCAACGCGCTGCGCCGAGGTGCGGGACGGTTCCCACTCCTCGGCCACACCGAAGGTTCGACGGAGTGCCTGCTGCCCCATGTGCGGCAGCGTGACGACTGGCTTCAGTTGCAGCGGATCGCCCACGATGACGCCTCTGCGTGCCCGCCACAGAGCACCCACCGGCATCTGGGCGGTCGCCTGGCCGGCCTCGTCGATCAGCATCCAGCCGAGCGACCGGGGCCCCAGACCCGCGAACACCCGGTCCACGGTGCACCGGAGCTGCGCGAAGTACCGCTCCGCCTCCTGGAGGGCCCGCTCGGCTTCGCCCAAGGCCGCTCTGCCCGCACGTGCCGCGCGGTGGTGACGGCCGAATCGGCACGGCTGAAACCCAGGAGCGCGTCGTCCACACCCTGCCGCTCGCCCCGCAGAGTGAGCACCGTCTGCCGCGCCTCCCGGAATCGGGCCGCTGCCTCCCGTCATGCTGCCAGGTCGCCGCAGCTCGGACAGCCTGTCCGCCCTCATGACGAGGACGGCCGCGATGAAGCTGCTCAGCAGGTCCGACCCACCCGACCGGCCGGCCTTCCGCCGGGACACCGACTTGCACCGGACCCGAATCGTCTCCGGCCGCAGGTCGTCGGTGACGCCGGACTGCTCGGCAACCCAGCGGGTGACGGCCGACAGGTCCCGTACGATCAGCGGTTGGTTGCCGAGCCGGGGTGGGCCTTCATCGTCGTCCTCCGAATCGGCTGCGCCCTCGTCCAACGGGCTGTCGTCCGACGAACCGTCGTCCTGGCGCCTGGCAGTACGGCTGGCACCGCCGTTGGCCACGGCATCAACGGCACCAGTGACAGCACCGACCGCCACGAAGCCGTCGAGCCAGCCTTGGGCCCCGGGGCCGGGCTTACGACTGCGCCCCGTCGCCCAGGCGCACGCGGAGAAGGCGTTGGAGTCCTGAACCAGCAACATCTCATCCGCGACGTCGAAGGCCAACAGGGCGCTGTCGCCTTGTTCCGCTCCGCGAGCAGGCCCCGGTGCAGCCGGTCACAGGCCCCTGCCTTCTGCCACCGGTCCAGACGCCGCCAGCACGTCCGCCCCGTGCCGAACTCCAGTTCTAACGACTAGAGTTCAGGCTATCTCGTTGTAGAGAACCGCCCTGGTGCGGAAGCCGTCAACGGCCGCCGAGAGATCATGGGCGCACTGACTTCTGGTCAGGAGTTGGTGATCCCCGGAAGCCGGCTCAGTGCCGTCCGCTTTGCCTGCTGGAACAGGTCCAGCTCCCTCCCGGCTTTCACGCGGACCCGTTCCTCCGTCCGAGCCTGGACGTTGGCGATCCGCTGGTGCGTGTCCGTGGAGAGCTGGCAGGTCAGATCATCCCTGGCCAGGTCCAGTTCCCGGTCTCCCACGGCCAGGACCCGGTCCCGGGCCCCCTCCGCCTGCGCCAATTGGTCTTGGATCTCCTTGCGGGGGTCCTCCAGCGTGGCGTAGGAGTAGCCTAGGTCCGCCATGCACCCGGCCCAGTCCTTCTCCACTTCCTGGAAGTCAGGTGAGTCCAGGGTTCGGCGGATGACTTCATTACTGAGGTCCTCGACGGTGTAGCGCAATTCGGACCACCCTTGTCCGTAGACCTCGTCTCGTGCCGCCTGGGCACAGGAGTCGGGGTCGTAGCTGATCTGCCGGCCGCTGGGCAGCGAGATCTCCACGTGGTCGTCCAGGTTGCCGAGCAGCGCCTCCTGCCAGTCCTCTCTCTTTGCCTCCGAAAGGGCGGCCAGCATTTCCGCGTTCGAATCGTCCGGCGGTCCCTCCAGCACCGCACCGGTCAGTCCGTAGCCGTCGCTCCTCGACCGTTGCGGCGACAGCACGGTGTAGGGATTGACGGCGGCTGCACGTCCCATCTCGGGGGCGGGGCCGATCTGGTATGCGTACCCGCGCTTCCGCATACAGGTCTGGACCAGCGCCTCCTCGGCTTCCCGCAGCGCCGTCCGCTCGTCCGCCGAGAAGTACATCGCGCCTGCCAGAGGCAGCGGCATGGAGACGTCGGACTCCGTCGCGGCCTCACGGCCGGGTGCGGCGCACCCGGCCGTGAGGAGCGCAGCGGCAACCGTCCTCCACAGCAGTCGGCGCACGGCTCAGCAGACCCATATGTTGGAGCCGACGCCGTCCTTGAACTTGGTGGTGCCGGTGTTCGAGACGACATAGCCCCGCAGGAAGCCCTGGGACTCGCCTCGGAACCAGGTGTTCGTGAACAGCGTAACGTCACAGGAATTGCCGTTGTTGTACAGCGACTTGGCGTTGTCGAACTTGGTGTACTGCCGCAGGTTGGAGTTGTTGCCGAAGACCTGGCCGGGGGTGCCGCCCCCCTTGGTCTGCGAGTAGGCGCACAACGCACCAGAGTCGCAGTCGTCCCAACTGGCCTGCGCCGGAGTCGCCGTGACGCCGATCCCCAGAGCGGCCACCAGCGTGCCGCCTGCAGTGACAGCCGCGACCTTTGTCCTGAATCCCATGGTGGGGCTCCCCTCAGTAGTTCACCGCCACTCGCGCTGATCACGAGCGGATGTCGACGCTGGTCAGGCTAAGCGGCCGGGCACTCGACAGGTACCTGCAACTATTCAGGGTCTGGGGCGAAGAGGGACAGACCGGGCTGCCGCGCCATCCGTCGGTGGGGCCCGGGACAGCCTCCAGGGGACGTCCCGGAACAGACCCCGCGACCAGGGGCAGCGGCTTGTCGTTGGTGCGGCGTTCCCATCAAACGGCAAGACATTTGATGCGATGGAGCAGGTCGAAGGTCTACTCCATCACGTAGCGGAGCTTGCCGATGCCCTTGATGTTCGGTGAGCCCTTGCGGAATATGGCGGGCAGGATCCGTCGACGACGGAGCTCGTCGCGGTGGGCGTTGGAATCGTAGCCCTTGTCTCCGAGCAAGGCTTCTGGTCGTCGCCGGGGCCGGGGCGGCCCCGCGACCGGAGGGATGCCGTTGACCAGGGCGAGGGTCTGGGTGACGTCGTTGACGTTGGCCACGGTAGTGATGCCCTTGAGCGGGGTGCCGCGTCCATCGCAGATCAAGTGGTGTTTACTGCCCGTCTTCCGCCAGTCGACCGGTGACGGACCGGTGCAGTCGACCGAGACATCGCTCCATCTGGCGGTTGCCGGCCATGCAGCCATCCGGAACGGGGGCGAGCGGCTGATGCAGGACGAGTTGTGGCCCTGATTCTTCCGGTGACACCTGCAGGAGTGGGTGAAGCCAGGGCCACGAGCAGCTGGGCTGCCCGCACACCGAGGCGGGCCGCACCCCCGCGATCACCGCGCCGGGGTGCGGCCCGCCGCCCTCAGACGCCCGGGACCGAGACCGTCAGCTCCCGCTCCCGCTCCTGCGGCTCCGGCGCGCGGGCGGCGAAGGGGCACTCCCAGTCGGCCGACTTGGGGCGGCCGGAGTAGCGACGGGCTTCGGAGAGCCGTTCGTACTCGTACAGGTTGGGGTTGATGTCACCCTGCAGCTTGATGTCCTGCTTGCGTATCTTGTCCGCCAGCCGGTCCCACATCCCGGCGCCCTTGATCCGGTCGAACTGCTCGTGCGAGTTGAAGGCCAGCATCGGGAACGGTGGCCGCCGGCCCCACCTGCGGTGGGTCTCGTGCAGGCCGATCACGAAGAAGGGATGACCGGCCACGCTGTACGCGAACTCCCCGGACCCCGCGTCGGACGAGTAGCCGTCGGCCCAGCGGTGTGTTCGCGCGTCCTGCTCGTGCAGCAACTGCAGCTGCTCCCAGAGGAGTTCCTCGAACCGTAGCTCGTCCACTCCGCGAGGCTGCTCGAAGGTCGCGACGAAACTGGTGAACGTCCGGGCGCTCCAGTCCGCCGATCCCACGAACTCGGCGAGGTCGTACGCCATCAGCCGGGCGGACTCCTCACCGCCGAGGAGGTCGTAGTGCCGATGGGCGATACCGCCGCGTCGCCAGGCGGATCTGCCCGCCAGGCAGGAGAACCGGTCCCCCAGGATGAACTCCTCGACCTCGCCGCGCGCATCCACCGTCATGGCCAGCCTTCCTTGCAACTACGTGCCTCCTCGACAGGGAGATCGTTCCTGTGTGTTTCCGACGGCGCCCACCCCGTGCCTGCCGTCGCCCGGTCCTGCGGGCATGCGGCGGTGACGGCCTGAAACGGGCATGGCTGAGCCCGTGGCGTCACAGGGGAAGATCGCCTTCTGATTGTGGGGGACGGATGCCCATCGGCGAAAATCCGCTCCTGACCCCGTCACCCAGGGTCAGGAGCGTCAAGGATCTCCGCGGCGGGGTCAGCGTCCGAGGCGGCCGCGCACCATCGTGGTCAGGGC
Organism: Streptomyces sp. NBC_01012; assembly: GCF_045162755.1. Classification (NCBI taxonomy): domain Bacteria; kingdom Bacillati; phylum Actinomycetota; class Actinomycetes; order Kitasatosporales; family Streptomycetaceae; genus Streptomyces; species Streptomyces sp. NBC_01012. The sequence goes on from NZ_CP108688.1 coordinate 1,260,746, forward strand.
GCTGACTTCCGGGAGGCGCAGGAGGTGGGCGACGGTCAGGAAGACGCCGAGCAGGACCAGGCCGCCCGCCAGCAGGGACGCGAGTGAGCCCGCGGCGCCGCTGCCGAGGGTCGTGGTCACCGCGTACGCCACGCCACCGCCTGCCGCCGCGGCGGGGACGGCCGCCGCGACCAGGCGGGCGTAGGTGCCGGCGACGCGGCGGCCGTCCAGGTCGCCGCCCAGCCGCTTGCGCAGGCGGCGCCAGGCGATGCCGACCCCGACCGCGTAGGCGAGGCCGTACGAGGCGGCCATGCCGGCGACCGCCCAGCGGGGGCTCAGGACGACGAAGCACAGCGCGGATCCGGCGGCGTTGACCAGGGCGACGACCACGGTGTTGTAGAAGGGGGTGCGGGTGTCCTCGTAGGCGTAGAAGCCACGCAGGACGACGTACTGGACGGAGTAGGGGATGAGCCCCAGTCCGAAGGCCATCAGGACGAACCCGATGCCGCGGGCCCCCTCGGCGCCGGAGCCCGCGTAGAGCAGGGTGGCCATCGGGACGCCCAGGGCCAGGAACGCGAACGCGCAGGGCACGATGGCGACGGCCGAGGTCCTCAGACCGTACGAGATGTCGTCCCTGATCGCCGCCGTGTCGTTCTCCTGCGCCGAGCGGGAGATCCGGGGCAGGGCCGCGGTCATCACCGAGACGGTGATGATGGCCTGCGGCATCTGCCAGAGCAGCAGGGCGTAGTTGTAGGCCGTGATCCCCGAGCCCGTGTGCCCCGCGTCCTCGGCCAGTGAACCGGCCTCGGTGGCGAGCTGGGTCACGACGATCATGCCGAGCTGGTTGACGAGCACGAACAGGAGCGTCCACTTGGCCAGGCCTATGGCCTTGCCGAGGCCGTGGCCCCTGAAGTCGAACCGCGGACGCAGCCGGAAGCCCGCGTCGCGCAGATACGGCAGCATGGCCAGCGCCTGCACGGTGAGTCCCAGCAGGGTGCCGAGTCCGAGGAGCCGTACGCCCTCGGGGGTGACGGTCGCGGGGCTGACCGAGGATTCGGTGAAGCTGCCGAAGGCCCAGACGAAACCGCCGAACGAGGCAATGATCACGAGGTTGTTGAGCACCGGCGTCCACATCATCGCGCCGAAGCGTTCACGGGCGTTGAGGATCTGGCCGAGGACCACATGGGCGCCCATGAAGAACAGGGTGGGCAGGCAGTACCGGGCGAAGGCCACCGTGACCGCCATGCGCTGCGGGTCGGAGGCGATGTCGGGGGACATCATGTGCACCAGCAGCGGGGCAGCGAGGACACAGACGACCGTGACGCCTCCCAGGGCGACCATCACCAGGGTGAGCAGCCGGTTGGCGTAGGCCTCTCCCCCGTCGTCGTCCTTCTTCATGGCCCGCACGAGCTGGGGGACGAAGACGGCGTTGAGCGCCCCTCCCCCGACCAGGACGTAGATCATCGTGGGCAGCACATTGGCCACCTGGTAGGAGTCGTTGAGCGTTCCGACGCCGATCGCCGCCGCCATGACGAGGGTGCGCAGGAAGCCGGTGATGCGGGAGACGATCGTGCCGGCCGCCATCACGGCACTGGACTTGAGCAGGCTCCTGGGCCCCCCGGACGGCTTTACCGGGGACTCCGGGACGGGGGCGGCGGGGGCGGCCGGGGCGGCCGGGGCGGGTACGCCGCCGGCCGGGAGGCGCAGGACCATCGTGTCGTCGGGGGCGAGGCGCAGCTGCATCGTGTCGTCGGGTGCGGCGCGCAGGACCATCGTCTCCTCGGCCTGCCCGCCGCCCATCGGCCCCCGGGTACCGTCCGTCGGGTCGTTCGGCGCGCCCATGCTTCTCCCCCACCGTGCGTCGGCGATCCCGGCCGTGTCCCGCGCACCGCGGCGCGTCGGGGACGTGGACAGGGGGTTTCACCGCTGGGGCCACCCGTGCGCGACCTCAGGCCATCAGCGTACTGGCGTGCGATTCGGGTGCGGTCGCCGCGCCAACCGTGTGCCGTGCGTGCCCCTGAGGCCGTGGACGGCGGCCCCCTCGGCGGCCGGCCGTCCGCGACCTCGGGAGACGGATCAGCCGATGCCCGTCCAGCCCTGCCACTGGCCGGCCTCGCCGAGCGCCTGGCCCGTACTCAGGGTGGAGCCGGAGTGCGACAGCACCTCGGCGTGCTCGAACCAGCTCGCGTCGCCGGTGTCGGTGTTCACGCCGACCAGCGAGATGGAATCGTCGCCGCAGTAGCTCGCCTTGAGGTTCGTGAAGTCCTCGAAGCCCGTTTCCGCGAGGGTGTGGCTCTCCGCCGAAGCCGGGTCCTCGGGGTCGACGACGATCTGCCGCAGCGCGCCCGTCTCCTTCTCGGACGCGTAGATGACGTCGCGCTCGGTGCCATCCTCCAGGCGGATCCAGTAGATACCGGCGGCCTTGGTGTCCGTCGCCCGGACCGGCAGGGTCTCGGGGTCGCCGAGTTCGACCGCACCCCCGGAGCCGTAGATCACCTCACGCGTCAGGATGTCACCGTCCTCCTCGATCGTGTAGAAGTCGAAGCCGGTACCCGACGGCATCAGATGCGCGCGCCAGTCGGCATCGACGGTGACGGACTGCTCCGCCATGACGGGGTCGCCCTCGACGCCTCTGACACTGAGGGTCCTCAGCACACCGTCCGTCGCCGGGGCCAGATAGGAGGTGCTCCAGGAGCCGCCCCCGCCTGCGCCGCCGATCTCGTAGAGCCCCTGGAGCGACCACGGCACCGCGTCGGCGGTCCTGTAGGTGTCGCTGATGACTCCGGCCTCGCTGACGATCTTGCTCAGATGGCCGTCCGGCTCCTGGCCGATGAACGAGGTGCCGCACGCCACCTCCGCGGTCTGCCCCGCCTCGGCCGCCTGCGCGCCGGCGCTGCCGCTCAGTACGGCACCCGTCGCCGCGACCAGCAGCCCCGCCGCGAGCAGACTTCTCTTCTTGCGCGTCCGCTTCATATGCCTCTCCGCCTCTCCAACTCGCTGGAATGATCTCGGCGAGAATGTCATCCGCCGTCGACGAGCAGGCCGCCGACGTGTAACGGCCTTGCCCCACTTAGGTCTTGGCCGTCAGCCCGCGACAACGACCGTGCGCTGCGCCGAGAAGTCGCCCCATGTCCCGTCGGGGAGCTTCGGCCTGATCTTGAGTGAGTGGCGGGTGCCGGGCGGCTCGGTCAGGACGAGCCGGTACGTCGCCCGGCCGGCGGGGGGTGTGCCGCCCCAGACGATCGTGGTGGTCAGCTTTCCGTCCAGGAAGAGCTGGTAGGCCGGAATCGTGCCGCCGGTGTCGGGCTGGTCCCAGGAGAGGTCGACGCGGGACTCGTCGCCGTCCGCCGTGGCCTTCGCCCGCAGCCCGGTGGGCGCCGTGCTCCTGGGGGCGCCCGACGCGGACGGGGTGGTGAGGTCCAGCGCGTCGCTGTCCGGCGAGGAGCGGTCGGCGGCGTCGCGGGCGCGGACGGTGAAGGTGTAGACGGTGCCGGGTCGCAGTCCGGTCAGCCGGGCCGTGGTCCGTGTGCCGGGGACGCTGTGGATCCTGGAGTCCTCCTGGTAGATGTCGTACGAGGTGACGCCCACGTCGTCCGTGGAGCGGCCCCAGGACAGAGTGACCGTCCGCCCGCCGTCCGCCGCGCCCCGTAGCTTCGACGGCACGGTCGGCGGCTCCTCGTCGGCCGGCGGGGCCGCGGGGGTGGTGACGGAGACGGCGGCGCTCGGGACGGAGTGGTGGCCGGCGGCGTCACGCGCCCGCACGGTGAAGGTGTAGGCCGTGGACTCGGTCAGCCCCTCGATGTCCGTCATCAGCCTCGCCGCGTCCACCGATGCGGCCTTCTTCCCCTCGCGGTAGACGTCGTAGCCGGTGACCCCCTCGCTGTCGGATGCCCGCTCCCACATCACATGTGCGGAGGTGGCGCTGCCGGCCTGCGCCGTCACCCCCTCGGGGGCCGCCGGCCTCTCGGTGTCCGCTTCCGCGGAGCCACCGCAGGCGGTGAGCGCGGCGAGGAGCAGCGCGGCGGAACAGGTCAACGCGGTGCGTGCGTGGGGGCGTTGCACGGTGATGCCTTCCATCCGACAGCAATGGTCCAGACCTATATGCCATGCGGGTGGGGTCGCCGACAAGGGGACGGGGCGAAAGGCTCGCGATGTCCACGATGAGTTCCGGGCGCGAAAGCAGTCACAAAGGTATGGAAACCAATGACGGAACCAATGAAGGAACCGCTGGCGGCACCGCATCCGGCGTCGATCTCGGACCGCCGGCGCGGCAGATCCTCGAACTGACCGGCTCCATCGACGACCGGCAGCTGGACGGCCCGACCCCCTGCCCCGACTACGCGGTACGGGAGCTGCTCGGGCATGTTCTGGGACTGACCGTCGCCTTCCGCGACGCGGCGCGCAAGAGGACCGGCCCGACGACCGACACCTCTCCGGACGCGGCCCTGCCGGTGCTGCCCGACGACTGGCGCACGACGCTCGGCCCCCTGCTGGACGAGCTGGTCGAGGCCTGGCACTCCCCGGCCGCGCTTGAGGGCATGACCCGGGCCGGCGGGATCGATCTGCCCGGCCGGGTCGCGGGGATGGTCGCACGCAACGAGCTGGTCGTGCACGGCTGGGACCTGGCCAGGGCGACGGGACAGGAGTTCCGGGCGGACGAGGAGAGTCTGCACGCCTCCGAGGCGATGCTGACGCCCGGGGACGACGACGACCGCTCCGGACCCGACGCGATCTTCGGCCCGCCGGTCCCTGTCCCGGCCGACGCACCACTGCTCGACCGGGTGATCGCACTGAGCGGGCGCCGGCCCGACTGGCAGCCGGGCGACTGACGGCAGCGCGACCGGCCACCGACCAGGAGTGAGGTGAGCCAGGAGGGAAACGGGCCAGGAGGGAGGCCGTCAGGTGGACGGGCCGTGCCCGCTCAGCTGGTGAAGAACTCGGTGATCTGGTGGGCCACCTGGTCCGCGCGCTTCCGGTGCGGATGGTGGCCGCCGCCCAGGGTGAGCAGCCGGCAGTCGGGGATCAGCGAGGCCATGTCCGCCAGCCTCCCCTGCGGCATGCTGCTCTCCGGTCCTCCCGCGATGATCAGCGTCGGCGCGACGATCTGCCCGAGCTCCCGCTCCCATCGGGGGTCGGGCTCGGCGATCTGGGCCCGGACGGCGGGCACGGCGTTCTCGTCGTAGTCCACCGGTCCTGTGGGGGTGCCATCGGCCACCAGCTGCCCGGGGAACGGCGGCGGGGTCTCGACCAGGACCAGGCGTTCCACCCGGTCCGCGTGCTCCTCGGCGAGCAGATAGGCGACCACTCCGCCCATCGAGTGGCCGACGAGGCCGACCCGGTCGAGCTCGCAGGCGTCGAGGAACTCCAGGACGTCGTCCCGCATCTGCTCGAAGGCGTACTCGTCGGGCCAGTCGCTCTCGCCGTGCCCGCGCAGGTCGATGGCGTACACCCGCCACTCCTCGCCGAGCAGGGCGCCCACCGCCTCCCAGCTCCGGGACGAGCCGCCGAGGCCGTGCAGGAGGACGACGGGCGAACCGAAGGGGTCGCCCCAGGTCCGGTACGCCAGCCGTACATCGCCGACATCCACAACAGACTGATCTTCCATGATGCGCACGCTACAGGCGCCACGCCCGCCTCGGCACCGCCCCCCGACCTGGCACGCTTGACGCGTGAAGCACACACGTCTCGCCCTCGTCGCCGTCGCGGCGCTCGTCCTGGCCGGCTGCTCCGGGTCCGGTTCCGGACCCGAGAAGGGGCTCGGCGACCCCGCGAAGAAGGACATCGCGATGCGACTCGTCTCCAGCGCGGAGAACTCCACGCTCGACTGGAAGTCCCAGTACGGCTACATCGAGGACATCGGCGACGGCCGCGGCTACACCGCCGGCATCATCGGATTCTGCTCCGGCACCGGCGACCTGCTGGAGGTCGTCGAGCGCTACACGGACGAGAACCCGGGGAACGCGCTCGCGAGATTCCTGCCGGCGCTGCGCGCGGTGAACGGCAGCGACTCGCACGAAGGGCTCGGCGACGCCTTCACCGATGCCTGGGCGAAGGCGTCGAAGGACCCGGACCTCAGGGCGGCGCAGGACGCGGAGCGCGACAGCGAGTACTTCGATCCGGCGGTCGAGCGCGCCGAGGCCGACGGGCTCAGCGCCCTGGGGCAGTTCATCTACTACGACGCGTACGTGATGCACGGGTACGCCGACGCCGAGGGCACGGTCGGCTTCAGGACCATTCGGGCCGACGCCGTCGCCGAGGCCGATCCGCCGTCCGAGGGCGGCGACGAGGAGGCGTATCTGAACGCCTTCCTGGACGCCCGGGTGGCCGCGCTCCACGAGGAGCCCTCACACAGCGACACCAGCCGGGTGGAAACCGCCCAACGCGTCTTCGTACGCGAGGGGAAGCTTCAGCTGGAGACCCCGCTGGCGTGGAAGGTCTACGGGGAGAGCTTCCGCATCGACGGGGACTGAAAGACGGGGAGCGAACGGCCTTCACCAACCGGCTGCCAGGGGGTTACCGGCCGTCCCGAACTCTGATAGGAAAGCTTCCTAACAGAACATCGGAACGACGAACTCCCCTGGGAGGACCGGTGCCTTACCCCCACAACCGCACCTCACGTCGCAGCACCCGACTCACCCGTACCGTCCAAGTCGCCGCGCTGGCCATCGGGCTGGCATTCACGGCGATTCCGGCCACCGCACACGCCGGCGCCCCCACGCCGTCGGCCGCACACCTGGAGGCAGCCGCGACCGGTCTCGACGATCCCGCGAAGAAGGACATCGCGATGCAGCTGGTCTCCAGCGCGGAGAACTCCACGCAGGACTGGGAGTCCCAGTACGGCTACATCGAGGACATCGGTGACGGCCGGGGCTACACCGCCGGCATCATAGGATTCTGCTCCGGCACCGGGGACATGCTCGCCCTGGTGGAGCTGTACACCGAGCGGCAGCCGGGCAACGCCCTGGCGGCGTACCTGCCCGCCCTGCGGGCGGTGGACGGCACCGATTCGCACGAGGGCCTGGACCCCGGCTTCACCGGTGCCTGGACCGAGGCCGCTGCCGACCCCGTGTTCCAGCAGGCCCAGCAGGACGAGCGCGACCGGGTGTACTTCGACCCGGCCGTACGCCAGGGCAAGGACGACGGCCTGGGCACACTCGGCCAGTTCGCGTACTACGACGCCATCGTGATGCACGGCGGCGGCGGCGACAGCACGAGCTTCGGTGCGATACGCCGGCGGGCACTGGCCGAGGCGGGCCCGCCGTCGCAGGGCGGTGACGAGACGGCCTACATCGACGCGTTCCTCGACGCACGGGTCTGGGCGATGGAGCAGGAGGAGGCCCACTCGGACACCAGCCGGGTGGACACGGCCCAGCGGGTGTTCCTGCGGAACGGCAATCTGAATCTGGATCCGCCGCTGGACTGGCAGGTGTACGGCCAGAGTTTCCACATCGGCTGACGGCAGCACCGCCACCCGCACGCCGGTGCGCGTACGGGCGCCCTCGACCGGACGCCCGTACGCGCATGGGGTCAGTGGGCGACGGGCAGCGCCCGCGAGTCCTCCTGCGGCTCGCCTTCCGCGGCTTCCTCGTCAGGACCGGTGTCCGGCGTACGGCCCCAGTGGTTGAACGCCAGGTTCAGCACGATCGCCACCACGCAGCCGGTCGAGATGCCCGAGTCCAGGACGACCAACAGGTCGTCGGGGAAGGCGTGGTAGAAGTCCGGCGCGGCGATCGGGATGAGGCCGATGCCCACGGCCGCCGCGACGATCAGGGCGTTCTCGCCCTTCTCCAGGGCCGCGGTGGCCAGCGTCTGGATGCCGCTCGCGGCGACGGACCCGAAGAGCACGATGCCGGCGCCGCCCAGGACCGGGAGCGGCACGAGGGCGATGACGGACGCGGCCACGGGGACGAGGCCAAGCAGCACCAGGATGACTCCGCCGGCGGCGACGACGAACCGGCTGCGGACCTTGGTCATGGCGACGAGCCCGATGTTCTGGGCGAACGCGCTACACATGAAGCCGTTGAAGAGCGGGCTGATGGCGCTGCCGAGTGTGTCGGCACGCAGTCCGCCCTCGATGGTCCGCTCGTCCGCCGGGCGTCCCACGATCTTGCCGAGGGCCAGCATGTCGGCGGTGGACTCGGTCATGCAGACCAGCATCACGATGCACATCGAGATGATCGCGGCGATCTCGAACTGCGGTGCGCCGAAGTGGAACGGCGTCGGGAAACCGACCACGTCGGCGTCGCCCAGTGCCCCGAAGTCGGTGATGCCGGCGGGGATCGCGATGAGGGTGCCGACGACCAGGCCGAGCAGGATGGCGATCTGCTGGAGGAAGCCCCGCAGCAGTTTGCGCAGGGCGAGCACGATCACCAGGGTGACGGCGGCCATCAGGATGTTCGTCGTCGAGCCGTAGTCGTCGGCGGTCTCGTTGCCGCCCTGCGACCAGTTGAAGGCGACCGGCAGCAGCGAGACACCGATCAGGGTGATCACGGTGCCGGTGACGACGGGCGGGAAGAACCGCACGAGTTTGCAGAAGTACGGGGCGAGGGCGAAGCCGAGGAGACCGGCGACGATGATCGCGCCGAAGATGACGGCGATGCCGTCGTGTCCACGGTCCTTGCCGATCGCGATCATCGGGGTGACCCCGGCGAACGAGACCCCGTTGACGAACGGCAGCCGGGCGCCTATGCGCCAGAAGCCGAGGGTCTGGAGCAGGGTGGCTATCCCCGCGGTGAAGAGGCTCGCCCCCATGAGGAAGGCGGTCTCCTTGGCGTCGAGGCCCACGGCCGGCCCCACGATCATGGGCGGGGCCACCACACCCGCGTACATCGCGGCCACGTGCTGGAGTCCGCTGGTGAACATCCTCAGGGGCGGAAGCGTCTCGTCGACCGGGTGGGTGCCACCCGGCTCTCCGGCTGTTCCTGACTCTGTTTCTGTTTCTGCTGGGCTTGCTTCTGCTGCGTTCTTGCGAAACCTGGGCGTAGCTGCCACGGCTTCCTCCGGTCGGGTACACGTCGAGTGACGTGGGTGTCAGGGAGGTGGTGCTGAGTGGTGCGTTCATGCAGGTCGTGCAGCTGGTGCGGGCAGCTTCGAGCTCACCTGCGCGGGGCACGTACGGACGTACGCGCCCCGCACGGGCTGCCGTGAACCCTAGGGGTGCACGGCGGCCGGCCGAGGGCCGTCCCCCTCGGCCGGCCTGTCAGGGGGTACGGAGCATCAGGCTCCGGCGGCGATCCGGGCCAGGCGCCCGGCCTCTTCGCGGGTCGCGCGGGCGATGGCGTCCTCGTCCACGGTGGTGAGGTGGTTGTCCTCGACGACGACCTCGCCGTTGACGAGGGAGAGGGTGACGGGGGCTGCGGCGCCGAAGACCAGCGCGGTCACCGGGTCGGCGATGGAGGCGTGGGCGAGTGTGTCGAGCTTCCACAGCACGAGGTCTGCGAGCTTGCCGGGTTCCAGGGAGCCGATCTCGTCGGCACGGCCGATGACCCTCGCACCGCCGTGGGTGCCCAGGCGGAGGGCCTGGCGGGCGTCGAGTGCCTTCTCGCGGTGCGCGCCGAGACGGTTGATCAGGAGGGCGTTACGCAGTTCGGTGTGGAGTTCGCCGGACTCGTTGGACGCGGTGCCGTCGACGCCGAGTCCGACCGGGACACCGGCGGCGAGCATGTCGGGGACGCGTGCGATACCCGCGGCGAGGCGGGCGTTGGAGGACGGGCAGTGCGCGACGCCGGTGCCGGTGCGGGCGAACGCGGCGATGTCGGAGTCGTTCATATGGACGCAGTGCGCCATCCACACATCATCGCCGAGCCAGCCCGTCGACTCGAAGTAGTCCGTCGGGCCCATCCCGAACAGCTCCTTGCAGAACTGCTCCTCCTCGACGGTCTCCGAGCCGTGGGTGTGCAGCCGTACGCCGCGCCGCCGGGCCAACTCGGCACCCTGACGCATCAGTTCGGTGGAGACGGAGAAGGGCGAGCAGGGCGCGACCGCGATCTGTGTCATCGCGTCGAAGGAGGTGTCGTGGTGTGCGTCGATGGTGGCCTCGGTGGCGGCGAGCGCTCCGTCGAGGGTTTCCACGGCGAAGTCCGGCGGCAGTCCGCCGTCCTTCTCGCTGCGGTCCATGGAGCCACGCGCGAGGGTGAAGCGTACGCCCATGTCCCGGGCCGCCCCGATGATCGCGCCGGACAGATCGCCGGAGCCACGGGGGTGGACGTAATGGTGGTCCATGGCGGTGGTGACACCGCCGCGGGCCATCATCGCCAGCGAGCCCTGCGCGGCCGCGCGGGCCATCGGCTCGTCCAGACGCGCCCAGGTCGGGTACAGCGCGACCAGCCAGTCGAAGAGGTTGTGATCGGTCGCCAGGCCCCGGGTGATCCACTGGTAGAAGTGGTGGTGGGTGTTGATCAGGCCCGGGGTGACGAGGTGACCGGTGCCGTCGACGCGCCGTACCACTCCCCCGAGGTTCTGCGGCGCCCGGCCGGCGCCGACGGACTCGATGCGGTTGCCCGCCACGACGATGTACCCGGACGCGTATTCGGTGTCGTGGGCGTCGACGGTGGCGATCGAACAGTTCTCGATGACGATGCGCTGGGGGTCTGCCGGAGCTGCCATGGTGCTTCCCTCTTCTGTGGCTGGCGATGCGGGCACGGCAGGACCCTAGGAGGATTTGAGTGCCACAGCGTTACGGCTGTGGGTGCCGAGATGGTGGAAGAACAGATTGAGCAGGACCGCCACGAGCGCTCCCGCACTGATCCCGGAGCCGAGCACGGTCTGCGCCCAGGACGGGAACCCGGCGTAGAAGGTGGGCGCGGCGAGCGGGATGATGCCCGCGCCGAGTGCCACCGCCACCAGGATGATGTTGGAGCTGTCGTCGAGCCCCGCCTCGGACAGGGTCCGGATGCCGCTCACCGCGATCGAGCCGAACAGCACGATTCCGGCGCCGCCGAGCACGGGCATCGGGACGAGTGACACGACGGCGCCAAGCACGGGGAAGACACCCAGGACCAGCAGGGCGCCTCCCGCGGCGGCGACCACGTAGCGGCTGCGTACCCGGGTCAGGGACACGACGCCGACGTTCTGGGCGAAGGCGCTGGTCGGGAACCCTCCGAAGACCGGGCCGAGGAGCGTGGCGACGCCGTCGGTGCGCAGGCCGCGGGTGATGGTGGGGCCGTCGGTGCGCCGCTCGCAGATCTCGCCGAGCGCGAGCATCCCGGCGGACGACTCGGTCATCAGCACCAGCATCACGATGCACAGGGAGAGGATCGCGGCGGGCTGGAACTCCGGGGCGCCGAAGGCGAAGGGCGTGGGCAGGGCGGCCACGGGCGATGAGCCGAGGGCGGAGAAGTCGGCCAGCCCGAACGGGATGGCGGCCAGGGTGCCGATGAACATGCCCGCGAGCAGGGCCACTTGCTTGACGAAGCCGCGCCCGAAGCGCTGGATCAGCAGGATGACCACGAGGGTGAAGGCCGCCAGGGCCAGGTACTTCATGGCGCCGAAGTCGGCGGCGCTCTCGTCGCCGCCCTGCGCCCAGCTCACCGGGACGGGCATCAGGGTGACGCCTATGAGGGTGATGACGACCCCGGTGACCAGGGGTGGGAAGAAGCGCAGCAGCCGCCCGAAGAACGGCCCCACGGCGAGGCAGAAGACGCCTGCGACGAGTACCGCCCCGTAGATCGCGGGGAGTTGGTGGCCGGGTGCGCTCGTCTCCGCGATGGCGAGCATCGGGGCGATCCCGGCGGAGGACGCGGCGTTGACGAACGGCAGCCGGTTCCCGGCGAAGCGTCCGGCGCCGAGGGTCTGGAGGAGGGTGGCGAGTCCGGCGATCAGGAGACTCGCGGCGATCAGCCGGGTCATGCCGGCCGCGTCGAGTCCGACGGCCTGCCCGATGATGAGCGGAGGGGTGACGACGCCCGCGTACATGGCGGCGATGTGCTGGAGCGCGGCGGGGACGAGCCGCGAGGGCGGGAGCTTTTCGTCCACCGGGTGAACTGCCGTGCCGGCAGCGGTCGGTGGTGACGTACATGGGCCTTTCGCCGGCCCCGTTGCAGGCTGTGCCATGGATTCTTCCCTCCGGGATGACCGGCCGCCGCCCGCGGTGGGGGGCGGCCGGTTCAGCACCGCGTCAGAGGTTGGTCATGTCGACCGGGATCTTCGGCTCGACGCCGTCCCGGAGCACCGTCGCCTCGATGAGGCCGTACGGGCGGTCGGCCGCGAAGTACACAGCACCCTCGGCGGTATCGTTCTTCAGACCGAACGGCTCCAGATCCACCAGGAAGTGGTGGTTGTTCGGCAGCGAGAAGCGGATCTCGTCGATCTCGCTGCGGTTGTTGATGATGCGCGAACCCATCTGGTAAAGGGTCTGCTGGAGCGAGAGTGAGTACGTCTCGGCGAAGGCCTGGAGCATGTGCTTGCGCGCCTGCTCGTAGGACTTCTCCCAGTTGGGCATGCGCTCTTCGTCGTCGGTCCAGTTGTAGCGCCACCTGGCGGAGACGTCGGTCGCGAGGATGCGGTCGTACGCCTCCTTGAGCGTCGTGTACTTGTCCTTGACGTAGCCCCAGAACTCCGAGTTGGTGGAGTTCATGACGGTGAGGTCCTTGAGGCCGGAGATGACCTCCCACTTCTCGCCGTCGAAGGTGATCTGGGTGGTGCGTGTCTCCTGGCCCTTGCGGACGAAGGAGTGCTTGACCTCGTCGGCGCCGATGAACTTGGAGTTGCCGTCGGAGGTCGCGATGCGCTCCCAGGCGTACTCCTCGATCCTGATCCGGGCCACCTCGATCGGCTCCTGCGAGGTCACGAAGTGCCGGGCGAGGTGGATGCCGAACTGCTCGGCGGACTCGATGCCGTGTTCCTTGGCGAAGGCGAACACCGTGTTCTTGGTGGTGTCGGTCGGCAGGACGTTGGCGTTGGAGCCCGAGTAGTGGACGTCGTCCATGTCGCCGGAGAGCGCGACCGAGACGTTGAGGTCCTTGATGTGGTGGGTGTCGCCGTCCCGCGTGATCCTGACGACGCGGTTCTCTGCTTTGCCGTACTGGTTCTGGCCGAGAATCGTGGGCATTGTCTGCTAGCTCCCTCGGTAAACGGAGTAGCCGAACGGGTTGAGCAGCAGCGGTACGTGAAAGTGCTCGCCCGGGGTGACGGCGAATGCGATCGCCACCTCCGGGAAGAACGCGCCGCTGTCCCTTACGCGGGGGGCGTCCTGCTGCGCCTCGGCTTGCTTCTTCGCGGTGAAGTACGACTCGGTGTCGAAGACGAGCCGTACATGGGTGGTTCCCTCCGGCAGGGCCGGCAGGTCCTTGCAGCGCCCGTCCGCGTCGGTCGCGGATCCGCCGAGCGCCACGTACTGGGTGTCGCCGCCGCTGCGGGCGGCCAGGGAGACGGTGACGGCTTCCGCGGGACGGCCGATGCTGGTGTCCAGGATGTGGGTGGACACCGATGCGGTGGTGTCGGTGCTCAAGACCGTCACGCTCCTTGTTCTCTTCGGGTGGTACGAGTTCTCAGGCGTCCTGTACGAGGCGGGTCAGCCGAATGCGGTTGATCTTGCCCAGCTCGGTGCGGACGATCTCGCGTTCCTGCTCGGGCGAGTTGCCGATCCGCGCCTTCACCGCGTCGCGCATCTGTTCACCGGTGGCCCCGGTGGCGCAGATCAGGAAGACATGTCCGAACCGTTCCTGGTAGGCCAGGTTGAGTTCGAGCATCTCCGCCTTGAGCGCGTCGGACGCGCCGGCCATCCCCTGCTGCTCACGGGCGGAGGCAGGGTCCCCCGGTGCGGGGCGGCCTATCGGCGGGTGGCCGGCCATGGCATCGGCCAGGTCCTCCGCGGAGAGCTCCGCCATGGCGGAGTCGCTCGCGGAGAACAGGGCTTCCGTGTCGGCGTACGGCCGGTGAGCGAGGACGGAGCTTCCCCATGCCGTGCTGGCACACACCTCGTGCAGCGCGGCCGCGGCCTCCCCGGTCGCCAGGGTGTTGAACCGGGCGAGGCCCGGTGTGGAGCTCGTAGTCACGGGAGCCTCCGTGGCTTTTTTCGCTGTGCGTTGTCGGGCTGCGGATAGCTAACGCCCTTCGCAACATCACGTCAACAGTTTGTTGAAATTCCGCGAACAGATTGCCGCGGACCGCCGCTACTCGCCCTTGGCCGCGTTGTCCCGGTTGAGGTAGTTGTACACGGTGAAGCGGCTGACGCCGAGCGCGCCGGCCACGGTCTCCACACCGTGCCGCACGGAGAAGGCACCGCGTGCCTCAAGGGTGCGCACCACACCCTGCTTGGCCTTGCGGTCCAGGCCCGCCAGGGGCATGCCGTACCGCCGCTCCATCGCGGCCAGGATGTGGTCCAGGGATTCGGAGAGCTGCGGAAGCCGTACGGCTATGACGTCGGCGCCCTCCCACGCGAGGACCACGTCCTCGGTGGTGGCCTGCTCGGGGGCGAGCAGCTCGGCCCCCATCGCGTCGACGAGCGGCTTCACCGCGGTGACCAGCGGGTGGTCTGCCGGTCCGGTCACGGGATGTCCTCCCCGATCACGTTGAGCTGGAGGGAGACCCGGGTGGCACCCGAGGCCAGCGTCCTGCGCAGCAGGGCGTCCACCGCGGTGAGGACCTCGTCCGCGCCCCCTTCGGCGGTGTTCCCGAAGGGCCCCACGTCCACGGCGTCCAGGTCCGCGGTCCGGATGACCTCGCGGGCCACCACCGCATGGGCGGGTGCCTCGTCGAGATCGAAGGGCTCGGTGGTGAATTCCACCCTCAAGCGCACGGTGCCTCCCTCATGTCCCGCCGCGTCGGTCGGCTCGCACGGCTCGCCCCGACCCTAAGCCACGGGCCGCGGGGCGCGGTGGGCCACGGGCGCGCCGGGGCCCCGTGGCTCCGGCTCACGGCCCGGCCCGGATACCCCCCGGGTGGACGACGCGATCGGGTCGCCGTGCGCGAAGTCTCCGGGCGGGATCCCGGGGTGGTGAGGCGAGCCGTCCGATGGGCTTCACTGGTCAGGTGGTCAGGTCTCTGCTCCCGTTGAGGTGAACCGTGAAGTACCGCTTACTTGCCGGTGTGTCCACGCTCGTGACGGCCGTGAGGCCGGGGGCGCAACGACGCCCGACCGGATCGAGTACCTCACCTTCCCCGGCCGTGTGCCCTGGCGGACCCCGCGTGGTCCGGGTTCCCGGCCTCTCACCACGCGGTCACTCGCGACCGCGTCCGCAGGTACAGCGCGACCCCCTCGGTAACTCATCCCCCACCGTTCCGGAGAGGAACACCGGCATGAAGACATTCCGCAGGACCCGTATCGGCGCGACGGCTGCCGCCGTCACCCTGGCCCTGGGCTGCACGGCCCTCGTCGCCCTGCCCTCGACCGCGGGCGCGACGACGGCCGAAGGGCCCAGGTCGACCGAAGGGCCCACGCTCTTCGACGACTTCGACTACACCGATCACACGGACCCGCAGATCGCGGCGCACGGCTGGAGCATCCGCTCGAACTCCGGCGGCCCCGGGGTGCCGGGTGCCTCCTGGGCGCCGGAGAACGTCACCTTCAGCGGCCAGGGGGGCGGCGACTCGGTGATGAACCTGGAGACGTCGACGGCGGGCACCGGGGAATCGACGGTGCAGACGGAGATCCTCACACAGTCCATGAAGTTCCGTAACGGCACCTACGCGGCGCGGGTGAAGTTCAGCGACGCGCCGACCTCGGGGCCCGACGGGGACCACCTCGTCCAGGCCTTCTTCACCATCAACGACCTCAAGGAGCCGATGGCGGACGACTACTCCGAGTACGACTTCGAGTACCTGCCCAACGGCGGCTGGGGTGAGTCGGGGAACATCCTCTACACCACCTCCTGGGAGACCTTCCGCCCCGACCCGTGGGAGGTCGTCAACGAGCACAGCGAGGCACGGCAGAGCTATGACGGCTGGCACGACCTGGTGGTGACGATCGACGACAGCGCCATCACGTACTACATCGACGGCGAACTGTTCGGCACGCACGGCGAGCAGTACCTCCCTGAACGGCCGATGTCGATCAACTTCAACCAGTGGCTGATCGACCTGGAGGGCCTGAGCAGCAGCGATCCCCGCTCGTACGACCAGCAGGTGGACTACGTGCTGCATGTGAAGGACCAGGTCCTCTCCCCGGCCGAGGTGTCGGACCTGGTGAGCGGCTACCGGGCGGCGGGCACGACCTTCGAGGACACGGTGCCGGGCGCCTGACCAGGCAGTTGTGAGCAGGTGCGGGGCGGAGGGCGCGGGTGCCTCCGCCCCGCTCCCGTGTGTCCGGAATTCGGGTCGCCATTCAGGGAGCCATCCGGGTCGCCTCTTGACAGCCTCGCCCCGCACCGGGCAATCTTCCATTAAGCAGAAACTAACTTCCGCGATACGGAAGGAGCGCATGATGGGCTACTCGGACCAGCGCTTCGATGTGAACCTCTCGATCCTCTTCACCGAACTCCCGCTCCTGGAGCGACCGGCGGCAGCGGCAGCCGCGGGCTTCACCGCGGTCGAGCTCTGGTGGCCCTGGACCGGGACCCCCACCCCCGCGCAGGCCGAGCTCGACGCCCTGAAGAAGGCGCTCGACGACGCGGGCACACAGCTGGTGGGGCTCAACTTCTACGCCGGCGAACTCCCCGGCCCCGACCGCGGGGCACTCTCACTGCCCGGCGACGAGTCCGACCGCTTCCGCGCCAACATCGACGTGGTGGCGGACTTCGCGGCCTCGGTCGGCTGCAAGGCGCTCAACGCGCTGTACGGCAACCGCGTCGGCGGCGTGGACCCGGCCGTACAGGACGAACTCGCCCTGGAGAACCTGGTCCTGGCCGCCCGTGCGGCCCACCGGATCGGGGCGACCCTCCTCATCGAGACCCTCAACTCCGTGGAGTCGCCGCTCTACCCCCTGGTCAGCGCGCCGGCGGGCATCGAGGTCGTCGACCGCGTCAACGAGGCGACGGGACTGGGCAACGCCACGTTCCTGCTGGACCTCTACCACCTGTCGATGAACGGCGAGGACCTCAGCCAGGTGATCAAGGCGTACGCCGCGAAGACCGGGCACGTCCAGATCGCCGACAACCCGGGGCGCGGCGCGCCCGGCACCGGCTCACTCCCGCTGGAGCGGCTCATCGACGAGCTGACCGAGGCCGGTTACGACGGCTGGGTCGGCCTGGAGTACAAGCCAGGCGACCGGCCGAGCGCCGAGGCCTTCGGCTGGCTCCCGCCCCGGGACCCCTGAGACCCGGCCCCTCCGTACCCACGGAGCCTTCGAGACCCAGCCACCTCCCGTACCCACGCTTACCGGAAGGCAGCACACCCTCATGAGCACCAACCTCCCCAAGGTCGCCTGGATCGGGCTCGGCATCATGGGCTCGCCCATGTCGGAGAACCTGATCAAGGCCGGATACCAGGTGACCGGTTACACCCTGGAGCAGGACAAGATCGACCGGCTGGTCACGGCAGGCGGCAAGGGCGCCGCCTCGATCGCGGAGGCGGTGCGCGACGCCGACGTCGTGGTCACCATGGTCCCGGCGTCCCCGCAGGTCGAGGCCATCGCGTACGGCCCCGACGGCATCCTGGAGAACGCCAGGCAGGGCGCTCTGCTGATCGACATGTCATCCATCACCCCGCAGACCTCCGTGGACCTCGCGTCGCACGCGAAGGACAAGGGCATCCGCGTCCTCGACGCCCCCGTCTCCGGTGGTGAGGCCGGAGCGATCGAGGCCGTCCTGTCCATCATGGTCGGCGGCGAGCAGAGCGACTTCGACGCCGCACAGCCGCTGCTCCAGGCGCTGGGGAAGACGATCGTGCTGTGCGGCCCGCACGGCTCGGGCCAGACGGTGAAGGCGGCCAACCAGCTGATCGTGGCGGTCAACATCCAGGCCTGCGCCGAGGCCGTCGTCTTCCTGGAGAAGTCCGGGGTCGACCTCGCCGCCGCGCTCGACGTACTGAACGGCGGGCTCGCCGGCTCGACGGTCCTGACCCGCAAGAAGGACAACTTCATCAAGCGGGACTTCGCTCCGGGCTTCCGGATCGACCTGCACCACAAGGACATGGGCATCGTCACGGACGCCGCCCGCAACGTCGGCGCGGCGCTGCCCGTCGGCGGGGTCGTGGCCCAGCTGGTGGCCTCGCTGCGCGCCCAGGGCGACGGCGGCCTGGACCACTCGGCACTGCTGCGCTCGGTCGAACGGCTCTCCGGCTCGTAGCCCCGCTCCTCCCCCTCCCCCTGAACTTCCGGGTCGCGGCGGCGCTGACACCTGTCCTGTCGCGCCCAGGCGCCGCCGCGATCCGGAACACCACACTCCAATTTCAACAAACTGTTGACGTCTTTGTCGCGGCGAATCTACGCTCCTGAGGCCGTCAGCAGCCCCGTACGGAAGGCCCTCATGTCCCAGCGTGTGCTCACGACCGAGTCAGGCGCCCCGGTCGCCGACAACCAGAACTCCGCCACGGCCGGCGCCGGCGGGCCGATCCTCGTCCAGGACCAGCATCTGATCGAGAAGCTCGCACGCTTCAACCGTGAGCGCATCCCGGAGCGCGTCGTCCACGCCCGCGGCTCCGGCGCGTACGGCTACTTCGAGGTGACCGACGACGTCAGTGGCTTCACCCGTGCCGACTTCCTCTCCGAGGTGGGCCGCCGCACCGAGACGTTCATACGCTTCTCGACGGTCGCCGACTCGCTGGGCGGCGCGGACGCCGTCCGCGACCCCCGAGGCTTCGCGCTCAAGTTCTATACGAACGAGGGCAATTACGATCTGGTCGGCAACAACACCCCGGTCTTCTTCATCAAGGACCCGGTCAAGTTCCCCGACTTCATCCACTCGCAGAAGCGGGACCCCTTCACGGGCCGTCAGGAGCCGGACAACGTCTGGGACTTCTGGGCGCACTCCCCCGAGGCCACCCACCAGGTGACCTGGCTGATGGGCGACCGCGGCATCCCCGCCTCGTACCGCCACATGAACGGTTACGGCTCGCACACGTACCAGTGGACGAACGCGGAGGGCGAGGCCTTCTTCGTCAAGTACCACTTCAAGACCAACCAGGGCGTGCGCTCCCTCTCCGCCGAACAGGCCGCCGAGCAGGTCGGCAAGGACGCCAACTCGCACCAGACGGACCTGCTCCAGGCCATCGAGCGGGGCGTCAACCCGTCCTGGACGCTCCACGTGCAGCTGATGCCGGCCGCTGACGCGGCGGACTACCGCTTCAACCCCTTCGACGTGACGAAGGTGTGGCCGCACGCCGACTTCCCGCTCCGGCGTGTGGGCCGGCTGGTGCTGGACCGCAACCCGGACAATGTCTTCGCCGAGGTGGAGCAGGCGGCGTTCTCGCCGAACAACTTCGTGCCGGGCATCGGCCCTTCGCCGGACAAGATGCTCCAGGGCCGGCTGTTCGCGTACGCCGACGCGCAGCGCTACCGGCTGGGCATCAACCACACCCAGCTCCCGGTCAACGCGCCGAAGGCGGCCGAGGCCGACAACTACGGCCGCGACGGTCTGCACGCCACACGCCACGGCTCGCGCCACGACAAGAACTACGAGCCCAACTCCTACGCGGGCCCCGCACAGACGGGCGCCGCTCTCGCCTCCCCGCTCGCGGTGCACGGCTGGACGGGCACGCACGAGGCGCCGCTGCACACGAAGGACGACGACTTCTTCCAGGCGGGCGAGCTCTACCGGCTGATGTCGGCGGACGAGAAGGACCGCCTGATCGCCAACATCGCGGGCGGCCTCTCCCAGGTCACCCGTGACGACGTGATCGAGAAGAACCTGGCCCACTTCCACGCGGCCGACGCCGACTACGGCAAGCGCGTGGAGGAGGCGGTCCGCGCCCTGCGCGAGGACTGAGCCTCCGCCGAGACCCTGCCCGTGCCGACGCGTCCACCCGGATGAGGGGTTGTTCCACGGTACGGGCAGGACGCGGCCGCGGCGGCGGTGCGATGCCAGTGCGGTGGTACGCGGGCGGGCGGCCCGGTCACCAGACCTGAAGGCCCGTGCAGCCCCCCCCCTTCGCGCTACCGCCGCGGCCCCTGTTTTCCCTGAACGAGGGCGTGGAGTACGGATACGGTCCCGCACTCCACGCCCTTTTCCATGTCAGAGGACGACATCGACGGCTTCCAGCAGGACAGCGGTGCTCGCCTCGGGGTCGTGGTTCATGGTGAGCGCCTGGTGAGACAGCCGGGCCAAGCGGCCTGCGAGGTCCTTGGTGGAGGTTTCGGCGGGCAGGAGCCCGAAGACGTCCGGGTACCGGTCCTCGGTAGCCGCGCCGAAGAAGTCGGCGTCCGCCACACCTCGGGCTGCGGGGGTCAGCCCGGGGTCACTGTGCTGAGCGATCTCGGGGAAGAGGACTCCGACCGCGTGCCCTTCAGTGGCCAGCGTCAGCCCGAGCCAGGTTTCCAGCTGATCGGGGAAGAACTGCGGCTTCATCTCGACTCCCGGCTTCTTCCACAGCGGGGTGCGGTCCCCGGCGAGGAGCGCGTCGGTCACCTTATGCTTCTGCGTGGGATGCATCCGCTCGCCGGCCTGCACGCGGGCGCGTACGGGCTCGTACCAGCCGAGCGCGTCGAGCAGGCCGAAGCCGATGGCCGCCGCGCTGGGCCAAGGCAGGACGCGGACGACTTCGCCGTCGAAACGAACGAACACCCGGTCGTTCGCGAGGAGATAAAGGCCGGTACGGGCGAGAAGGAACCCGGTGGTTGTCTTACCGGCCCCTTTGCTGCCCAGCGTGAGGAGCGTTGCGCCGTCAGCGGGGCGCATGACGGCCGATGCGTGGAGGATCTGCCAGCCGTCGGTGAGGAGCTGGCCTCGGACAATCTCCCTGGCGAGCCGGGCAGTAGCGGTGGCGACGGCTGTCTCATCGGTACCAACGATGCGCATGCGCCCGGCGGCCGGCTCCCAGGCGTACGACAACCCGTCCTCGGGCTGCGTAGCCGTGACAAGGCCGGTCTCGTCACGACTGACCAGCATCGGGGCCGTGGCATACGTGACCTCCTCCGCTCCCCCGGCAAGCACGCGGGCTCCCAGCGCCGCGTGCTGTACCTCGTCGACGTCGGCACGGATCACCGGACCGATGACGGTGCCCGGGTCGATGTCCGCAGCCGTCCACCACCGGCCAAGGTACCGGCCGGCCCAGTCGGTGATGGACGAGGTCTGACTGATGACGGTGACCGATTGGTTGTCGGCCGTCGTGATCCGGGTCGCGAAAGTCATGAGAATGACATCTCCTTTAGTGTGAAGCAGAGTTGGTGGTAGACGGCCTGCAACTTGGCTTCTGCGGCCGCCAGGTCGCGTTCCTCTTCGGCATCCAAGCGCGGGAGACACACGGTGGGGTGCCCTGAGGAGAAGTGCAACGGCATCCCCAGATAGGTGCCCTTCCTCGAGGCGGACAGTTCGACGAGCCCGTCCGTTACGCCCAGAACACGGGTGAGGGCGGACACCGTGGCAGCGGCAGGACCGGAGCGGACCCGGCCGATACCGGCGGCGATGCGGCCGGGCCTGGCGGCCATCTCCGCCCGGATCGCCTGGACGGGGATTCGGGCGGCCCGGCCATTGACCGTGGTGGAGGAGGCGCAGATCACCGCCAGGTCACCGTGCTCCCCGATCACATGCCCACGTACAGCCTGAGTCGGCACCCCCATCCTCCGGGCCAGAATGAACCTGTAGCGGGCGGTGTCGGTGCTCGATCCGATCCCCCACACCCGTGTGCTGCCGGACGCCTCCGCGTACAGCCGGGTCATCACGTCCACGGGGTTGGTCACCACGACTACCGGTCCCGTGAACCCTGCCAGTTCCTGGGCGAGGTGCCGGATCGTGAACCCGTTGGCGGTGAGGCCGGCCATGCGGATGTCTGCCGTGTGGTCGTTGGTGAAGGCGGCTCGCGGGCAGAGCACGATGGCATCACACGACTTCATTCGGGCGAGGTCGGCCCGGCACGCTCGAACGTGTGACGCGCTGACGAGGCTCATGTCCTCCAGATCGGCGACAAGCCCGTCGGCGCTGTGTCCGTGGAGGGACGAGACCATCACGGTGTCGCACCAACCGGCCTGGACCAGCAGTGTGCCTACGCCCTGACCGACGGCCCCGGCACCGATGATGCCGATGGCCGTCACCGGGTTGCCGCCCGTGCGACGTGAGCCAGGCACAGCCGCCACAGGTCACGCCCTGAACGATGGGGACCGAGCGCGGTGGTGCAGAGGTCGAGCATCCGACAGACAGCTCCGGCCTTCGCGACCACAGCCGCACCGTTCCGGGGCATCAGCAGACTCGTCGGGTGGGAGAGGTACGTGGTCAGAATGTTGGTGGTGTCCATCAGCCACAGGACGACGAGCTGCCTCAAAAGTCCACTCTCGTCCGCGGCTGACAGGTGCGCAGCCGCAGCGTCCGTATGCACCACGACTTGGTCCAGAACCATGCGGACGGCGTCTTCTCCCGGGCGGCGGGCGACCAGGTCGAGG
This sequence comes from Streptomyces sp. NBC_01012, assembly GCF_045162755.1. Taxonomy (NCBI): domain Bacteria; kingdom Bacillati; phylum Actinomycetota; class Actinomycetes; order Kitasatosporales; family Streptomycetaceae; genus Streptomyces; species Streptomyces sp. NBC_01012. Next base: position 1,283,130 of record NZ_CP108688.1, read on the forward strand.
AGGAGCCGGGAGAGGAGCTTGGCGAGGTCGGCGCAGGGTGGGTGACGCATCAGGCCCGGGTCGATGAACGTGGGTCGGCCGCCATCGAACGGGAACAGCACATGCTCCGGCTTCAGGTCTCCGAAGATGACCGTCCGCGCCGGGGAGGATGCGGCAGCGGCGTTGGCCCGACGCACACGAAAGGCAATGTCACGGAGTGTTTCCCCGTGCGGGGACCGGCTCAAGTACGCCTCGCCCCCTGGTCCGTTGAACTTGCGTAGGAAAGTCCCCGGGATTGACCTCTCAGTAATCGGCGCACGGTCGGCCAGCGCAACAACCTCGTGTCCGCGCAGCACCGGCGCGAGTTCCTGGCGCACGAGGTGTAGCAGTTCGGCTGTGCGCCCCGGGGACGCCGCGACCAGTTCGGCAAGGGTCGCTCCGTGAACGTGCTCGGTGAACAGCACCCCGGGGCGGAAGCCGACAACCTCGGGTACGCGCAGCCCTGCGCCGGCGAGCACGTGGATCTGTTGGGCCTCCCGTTCGAGGAGGGTGCCCGGTCTGGCGAGGTAGGCACTCTGAGCGGCCTTGACCGCGGACCAGTCACCGCCGCTCCCCCGAACGACGGAAACCAGCGACATCCCGAGCAGCTCCACCTTCGCGTATAACACGCCGCCGTCGACGGTGAGCCGCTGTACGTGGCTGGTGACGCTCGGGACGACGGGGCCGAGCTGAACAGTGGAGGTCGCCCACAGCTCGCCTGCAGCCTTTGCGATGTGCTCGGTCGCGTAGTGGGCTACCAGCTCCGGCGTGGGCGCTCGCAAGACGTCGGGGTGCAAGGTACTCGTGGCGAAGTGGGACATGGCGCACTCTTTTCTTCCGGGTCGACCGGTACGAGGGCATCGCAGGCAGGAGAGATCGCACATGCGGAGCGCACGATGTGCACGTCAGTCGCCGGGCGGCGTCGAGCCTGCCGATGCGGTGGTGCGGTGCAACGTGTCAGCAAGGAACAGAGCGTCGTCGGCATCCAAATAGTCGAAACGGATGCGGTTGCCACCGTGCCGGCCCCGGCAGTGCCCGCAGGTGGGCACCGACTCGACCAACGTCACCTGGCCGGTCGCGGAGATCACCCGCTCCAGTTCCCGGGCGAACCGCTCGTGGTCGTGCCAGTCCCCGAGGTCAAGGCCACACAGAACCGCATCGTCACCGCCGAGACTGCGGTACAGCTGCATGGCCACGTCCGTATCGAACACGCCGATGTCGATGAGGGCCCGCTCCCCCATGGTCTGGATGTCCAGGCGCCGCTCGACGCCGATGCGCGCCAGCGCGCGATGCAGCTGCAATGCCGCGTTCTGCACCTCGGTGAGACGGGCCTCTAACAGCCGCCCAAGAGACCGGACTTCCTGTTCCGAAGGCAGGAGGAGAAGCAGCTCGCGACCGGGGCAGGACAGAGGCTGTTCAAAACGCGCCACCTCTGCGGCGATGCCTTCGGCGAGTAGGTGGGCCCGCACGTTTCCGCGCGTCCAGGGATGGGCGGCCGAGGGCGTCAACCGCAGACGGCAGCCACCCGGAGCGCCGCCTTCCTCCAGCTCGAAGCCGAGACCGGCGTACTCCAGGACTAGCTTCAGCGCGCGAGTCGTGGCCGCCGCGGTCGTTGTATCGGCGTCGTCCGCCGCAGTCGTCAGCGAATTCGTCATCGGAATGTCCTCGTGGGGGTAGGTCCTGTCAGTGGTCCACTCGCTCCGGTCGCATCCCGCAAGGCCCTGACTCGGCGACTTCCGTACGGAGCCACGGGCAGCGATCTGAGCGGGCGGAAGATATTCGGTCGGCGCCCTCAGAGTTCCTTGATGCCGACGAGTACGCGACCGATCAAGTTCGGGTCGGCCCGCGTATCCCCGGACGCACGGAGGTCAGCCGTTGCACGCCGGCCCGCGGACGACACCGAAGAGTCGCGGCTCTTATCCGGGCTCGCGGGTGCGAGGGCGGTCTCAGCCCACACCACTTTGCCCGGCAGGCCACGGGCCAGGTAGTAACCCCAGTTACTGCTCATCGCCGCCACGATGAAGATTCCGCGCCCACCCGTCGCGTCGACGCCGACCTCCTTCAGAACGGGCGGCCTCACATCGCGGTCCCACACCGAAAGCCTGACGGCGTCGGGCGAGACCTCCAACAACAGCTCGAAGGTCTGCACGGTGCTCTGCGACGAGAACGGAAGCGTGGGCGCCTCGCCTTCCTCCGAGTGCCGCACGGCGTTGGTCGCCAGCTCGGACACCAGGAGCTTCGCCGTCTCGACGACATCGGAGGAGACGCCCCAGCCCGAGAGAACATCAACAGTGTGCAGCCGCGCCAGAGCCACAGCATGGGGCGTATCCGCCAACGCGAGCCGGCTCCTCCGGGTCTGTTCGTGGGGCACGGCAAGCCTCCTTCTCCAGAGAGGGAACAAGTAGTCACCAGCCACTCCCGAAGAGTGACTGACATCTAGATAACTCCGCTCCCCCGAAGGCCGGTTAGGGCTTTCAAGCGCTCGCCCAACAGGCTCACCTAGGGCGTTTTGACCTGCCCTTTACGTGGTGAGCCAAGAGCGCGGCAGCTACCGTGCCCGCATGGCCGCGATCCGCAACACCGCCCTTGAAGCGTGGATGACCGAGCATGGGTACAGCTCCAACAGCCTGGCCGATGCCGTCAACAGTGCTGTTGAAGAGCTGACGGGACGTATAAGCGGGCTCGACGGTTCATCGGTCCGTGCGTGGAAGGCAGGCCGAGTCACTTGGCCGAAGTCAGCAACCCGTACCGCGCTTGAGAACGTCACCGGCTTACCCGCCGTCGCCTTAGGGTTCGTTCCGCGAAGCCGGCCTTCACCCACCCCAGCGTCATCGCAGCAGGAGGAACCCGAAATGAAGCGCCGCACCCTCGTCGGCGGCATCGCTGCGGCAGCTGCCGCAGCAGCAGCCCCAGGGACAGCGTCACCGCGCCGGATCGGCATGAGCGACGTCAACCGGCTGAACAAGCGCTTCGCCGAGATCATCGCCAGCGACCACCGACACGGCGGGCAGCCTCGCATCGAGGAGCAGGCCGCAGCACTCGCCGACGAGGCGCTCAACCTCCAGAACGCGGGCAGCGCCACGCAGCGGGTACGCAGCAGTCTCTACGCCTCCGGAGCCGCGTTCCGCTCGTCTGCGATGTGGGCGGCCATCGACGGCCGGCGCTACGACGTCGCCAAGGCGCACATGCGTGAGGCCCAGGCTCTCGCCGAGATGTCGGGCGACCAGGCGATCAAGTTCCGCATCTGGAGTCACGCGGGCACCATGTACCGCCACATGGGCCGCCCCGCCGACGCGATCGCCGCCAACGATGTCGCACGCAACCTGCACCTCACCCGCCGCGACCCGCTGTTCGCGTCCCTCGGCCTGGCCCGCCAAGGCGCCATCCACGGCACGGCCCAAAATCGGACCGACACATATCGCGCCTTCGAACGGGCGCAGGACGCCATGCTGCGCGCCGATCCCGCCGACCACCGACCGGTTTGGTTGCTCGCCTTCTACGACCAGGCAGAACTGGACTCCTTGGCCCTCTCCGCGTTCCTGGCGCTCGGCGACTACCCGACCGCCGAGTACCACGCCCACCGCTGCCTGGCCTCCCTCCGGCCCCACATGGTCAGATCCCGGGCCATCACCACAACCCGTCTCGCGCATGCCCTCCTCGCCCAGGGCGCGGCCGAGGCCGCAACAGCCACCGCGATGAAGGTCCCCCCGGACGCTGCCACCCGCCACGCCCGCGTGTCGCGCATGCTCCAGGAGTTCGGAGCCGCACTCCGCGCCACCGCCCCGCGCAGCACCACCGTCCAGACCTGGACCGAGCACACCACCACCTGGAGGTCCGCCGCATGACCACGGCACCCGCCACCGAGCTGCGCACCTTTACCAGCCTGGACACCATCCGCGGCGACCTCCTCGACGTGTACGCCGAGGTTCGCGCCCCACTGCTCCACCTGCCGAACTATGCGGTGACCGCGTTCGGCGAACGCATCGACAGGCACTCCACCGAAGCTGGGTTCACAGCCGTCCTTGCGTACGCGGACGACCAGCCGGTCGGCTACGCCTACAGCAACACCATCGAGCACGGGGACCGCTACTGGCAGCGCACCAGCCCGACGCCGGAGGCGAAGTACACGGAACGCCCAGCCGTGGCCCTGAAGGAGATCGGCGTGCGCCCGGCCTGGCGCAAGACCGGCACAGCCCGCCGCACCCACGACGCCCTCCTCGCCACCCGCGACGAGCCGTACGTCACGCTCATGGTCAACGGAGCCGCCGGCGACGGAAAGGTCCACGCGCTCTACACGTCATGGGGCTACGAGAACATCGGCCAAAGCCAGCCGTCACCAGCCTCCCCGGTCCTCACCGTAATGATCCGCGCCAGCCGCTGACCCGCGCCCATGTCTCCATTCGACGTGGGGCGGTTCACTTCTCTGACACACGCCCGCCAAGAGACTGGATCAGCGTCTCCTCGGAGAGCTCTCGAACCCCGACATCGGGGTGGTCATCCCTTCCCACCCTCGCCAACCGGCGGATCTGCTCATAGTTCCGGGGATCAATGAACACCGGAACTATGAGTCGCGTACATCATCTGAGTACGTTCGGCCGCCGACGCCACAAGGCTGCGCAGTACTTGGGCGAACACCCTCGTCCGTGCTGGGTGCTGGGTGCTGGGTGTTGGAAAAGCGGGTCTTGGAAGTTAAGTGGTGTGACATGGCCATGCCATCTCGGCAACCGTAGATCAGGAGTCACTCCGGGCAGATGCCGCACAGGCGCCGAGCCGCGTCAGTACTCCCGTCACCGGCTGTCATGTACGCACGCGCCGCTTAACTTCTAAGACCCGTCATGGTGCACCGCCGCCATTGGGTATGGCTACAGTTCCATCCCGAGGTCCCATCAAGATCGGCTACAACTTTTCACGGGCTCGATGGAGACGATCCAGTTAATCGGCGTTTTCCTCAGGATCTCCCCCTTGACGACCACGTCATCTCCAGCAGTTCCCACAAGCTCACCGCACATGCTCTCACCCCGAGTGACCACCCGAACCATCGCTTTTGCGGGGTCCGAAACCGGACCGAACCAGGTGAAGCCGAGAGCGGTCACCAGGAGCGAAAGCGCCGCTAGGGTCAGGAGAGCCGCGCACCAGATCCGTCGCGCAATGGCCCTGACCTCTTTCCTGGTCCATTCGCGAAGTCCCTCACCGGTCAGGAGGATTTCCTCGCCGGGGGTCCCGGCAGCCGCCCGGACGGCGAAGACCGTCGCCGCGACGAGGCCTCCGAACGTCGTGACGAGCAGCACGGCGACAGTCACCCTTGTCCAGGGGACCAGATCACCCACAGTCTCGCGCCCCTTGACGACCAACACGACCCCCAGCAGGGCGGTCATACCGGCCAGCCCGGCCCGCCATGCCTCCGCCTGCTTGCGTGCAGTCGACAACTGCTCCAGCCGCAGCTCCTGGGCACGCTGAGCCCACCGCTTGCGCTCGATACTCATCCGATGTCGACCGACCAGTAGGCGCCGCATCCCGTATCCGGTGACTCGGGAGGCCTGTCCCCGTGCCAATAGCCGCATTCGCAGTACATCGTCACCTTCCTCAGCTGCGTCCGCCGAGCCCGCCGGAAAAGACCCTTCGCACCTTGAGGAGTGCCGAACACGAACGTCATCTCGGTGCGGGCCGCGCATTGAGGACACAGTCCCGCAACAGTGAGTCCATCCTCGTCTCGCACCACAGCGAAGCCTGTCTGGAGAGGGAACTCCACTTCGGCAAAGGTGACGCCGCCGTGATCAATCATCAAAAAGCTCCTCCGCGAGGACCAGGGAGAACAGGCGGGCGTAAACTCGCACCCTTTTCAGAACGTTCACGGCTGGTTCCCCCGTCGCTTCGGCCGCCCGTGTGAAGTGGTCCGGGCCCACGCAGCCCCTGAGTTCCGGCTTCTGCCCATCTAGATGGACAGTCAGCGCAAGCAAATCACGCCAGTGCACGATGCCCTCTGGGACCGCGTCGGCCGCGTATACGAGACGCAGACCGAGCGGAGCCATCCGGGTGAGCCGCTGGTGGGTCTCCTGCAGTGACATGCCGAGCCGTCCGGCGATCTGCACCAGGCGCAGGGCGTCTACTTCCCTCAAGTAGACGTCGTGCATACCGAAGGTGGGTATTTCCCGAGGGGTTACGAGCAATTCGTGGTCGTAAAGATCCGGATGCCAAGCGCTCAACTCCTCGGCGTCTTTCTTCGAAAGCTCCGGGAGAGGCGCACCCAGTACTCGATAGGGGGCGACGGTGTCGAGGAACTCGCCGACAGTGGAACCGAAGTCGAGGGCACCGGAAATGATTTGCCCGACACCGAGGGTCCAGTCCACAGGTTCCACGGCCCAGCGTGGAGTGACCAAATATTCCTGGAACAGCCAAGGTTGGAGGACCTCGGCACTTTGAGCGATCTCGGGGAGCTGAGCCTCGGGATAGGTACTGGAGAAGCAGTCGCGGGCTTCTCCGATTGATCCGATAATCATTGACGCTAGAAAAACCAGGTCCGGTTCGGTGATCGCCACGTTCGGGACTGTGAAAACGGTCAGTTCTTCCATCTGGATGGTCACACCTCGCCGCATGTAGCGACCGGACAATGTCGCCGCCACTGCCAAAGATGCGGGGCGGTCCAGGAATACCTGTCGGCCTGTCCAAGGATCTATGATCTGCAGCGCTTGGTCGATGAATCCGACGGTGTCGGCATCGGGCACCAGATCCTCCTCACCGTTGGCCTCCGGCAGCCGAAGGAGTCCGCAATCTTCCAGCGCCCCGAGTTCCAACCTAACTTCTTGATAGCTCGTTCCAGCCAGTCCAGCGATATGAATCAGCTGGATGGGTGTCAGAGCACTGCCAACCACCTCCAGATGTCGCAGCGCCTCCACCTGCACCTGACTGAGCGACGCCGGGTACAGCTCACGTCCAGCCACGCTCACCCCCAGAGGGAAAAATCGTTCGCACATCTCAAGGATCTGCGAGATGTCCCGGCCGAGTTCACCCGCCGCGTGGGCGATGTGGGCGGGCTGCAGCGCCCCAGAATTCCAGGGAGGGAGGGTGCCGAGTCGCACTGAGAGAAGCCTCATCTCAGCCACCGTGCATATGTGGTCTCCAAGCTGACCGAGTTCTGCACACGGCCCGACCCATCCTGCGGGCGCTGCCGCAGCCGCCCTGCGCACCACCTCGCGCAGCGGCTGGTCAAGTCGCACGGATGCCTTGACCAGACTCCCAGCAGTGCTTGAAGAAGACGGCAGACCCGGTGGAGACCATGCGGCAAGCGCCCCGGCAAGCGCGGCGTCCTCCTCCTTGAATGTCAGGTCGACAGAGGCACAGCGGTGCAGATGGCGCAAGTCCAGACCCGTTATTGCAAATTTTCGCAATCGACGGAGAAGTTCCGCAACCGTCTGCTTCTCATGCGCGGTTGCGTCGAGAATATCATCGAGCAGAACTGGGCTATCCTCACCATATCGGCGACGAAGCCGGGCCAAGAGAGCTCCGTCAATGGGATCGGCCAGGGGAAAACCCTCGACAGAGAGCGCCTGAGGTATGCGACGGAAGTTTCGCTGAGTACTGGACCTTCCCTTCCAGGCGCCGGACCGCCAGATCGTGAACCATCGAGGGTAAAAATAGTGGTTTCTGCTCTTTGGGTCGAAGAGTTCCTTGTCCTGGGGAACGCAACCAACCTCCACCAGTGGAACACTGGCACTCTGGCCCCAGCCGCCACCAATTGGTATCTCGACTCCGGCTTCGACGAGATGTTCAAAAACACGCTCGGCCACCTCTGCCGAGGAATCAGTAACTTCCCACAACCAAGACAGCGTCAATCCCGGCCACGCGTTCAGGGCAGGCAGTGAGTCATCGACTTTGCCATAAACCCAGTCTTCATGCCAGGTGCGAAGCTTCTTTCGGTCGACGGTGAATTGAGGGCGGTGTTCGTCGCGCAGATTAACGATCAACCCGTAAATCTCCTCGTTGGTACGCAGACCATCCGCCGCCAGACCACCCACGCCCGACACCCACCAGAGATCACGATCAAATTTGAGCGATTCAGCCGAATCATCCTGATATCGCAACTGGCGGGGCTGCCATTCCTCCGGAGCCGAGTCATGCTCAGCGGCAACAACCCTGTATTCGGCGATCCACAACAGCCGGCGAAGCGTCTGCAGAAGGGAGATCTTCTTGTCGGACTCTTCGTCTCCAGTGAGGTAGAGCCTGATCCTGGTTCCACCTTGCAGCATTTCTTCCGATGGAGTCACCTGCATCAGGCTGCCACTGCTGGCAATCCGGACCGCAAATCCCTCAGAGGAGGGAATGCCCTGCTGATCCACAGGGCGCGTGTACAGAATAATCTCGTCCGCAATCATGAAATAGCTGAAGACTCCAACGCCGAACTGACTATTGGAGACCATACGTAGTGGTGGATCGAGTTCCTGCCAAACGGCGTGTTCGGCACGGTAGTCCTGCGAGTAGACGAATCTCTCCCCGGCGCGAGAAAAGACATGCTCCAGCACTTCCCGGGTCATACCGACGCCGTTGTCCTCGCATTCGATGTATTCTCGGTCGCCGTCTAAGCCCTGCCGGAAGCCGATCTCCCCAGTCCACGGCGCGGGACGCCGCCCTTTCCTCCGTAGCCCTTCGAGACGAGTATCCCGGTATCGGCAGGCGTCCAGAGAGTTCTGGTAGAGTTCACGGATCGCAAGTCCGGGATCGTCGTAGAGTTGTCGCCCCATCAGCAGTTCGCGGATCTTGTCCTCGGAGAGCCGGAACCGGGTGAGGGGCACCTCGTACACGGCGGTGCCGTCCGGGCCCGGACGGTCGGGCCTCACTCCGTCATGAGTGATCCGGAAGGGCAGTGCGTCGGCGACCAGGCCCAGCCGCCCGAGTTCATGCAGACGACTCAAGACATGCTGCCCGGCGTTGGCCACGGCCTGGAAGGCATCCTGCTGGGCGGGATGAGTGCAGATCAGTGCCAGTTCGAGGTCCCCCTTGCGTCTCTGCATACGAAGCAGATCCGCGGCGTCCTTGACCGAGGCAAGGGACAACTCGAGGCCGGTGCCGATGTGATCGGCGATCACTGCGGGCAGGCGGCGTGGATCGGCCGCCAGGGTCCCCGCAAGCCACAAAACTCCAGTCCTCCCCCGCCAGTCGTCCGGCAACGCAGCGAGTCTCTCCTCCAGCCGTCCGTCGGCCGGCCCTGCGGCAACCGCGCGGATCAACGTCTCCACCAGATGGCGGCACTCACCCTGGCTTAGATCGGCCACGATCCCGCGGATCAGGTACGCCCCTCGATCAGCACAGACCTGTGAACGCTGGAGCTTCCACAGACCAGTGAAGCCATCAAGCCAGCGGTGGACCAGCCACATGACGAGGGTCTCCGCGGCTTCCGTCTCGTGCCGGCGGGTCAGTCCCTCGACCCGACGGGTCACCTGGGGGTACATCTCGTGGGTGAGCTCAAGGTCTGTACGGTGGCCCCGCTCGTAGCAACGCTTGAAGTCACCTGGCCGGATCACAGCGGCCTTTCGCACTCCTTCCGCGAGGACCGCCTCACGCATGAAGGGTGCTGCAATCATCACCGCTGCCTCCTCCGGCAGGATCGGGGGGCCCTCGGTGAGGATTTCCGCGGTGAAGTCGATGGTTCTGGACGGATAGTTCGGGTCGAACCAGTGGTCGGTCATTCCCGTCTTCTCACGGAGCAGATTAGAGACCTCCAGATGTGTGCGCGCACAGTCTTCCGCGATCCCCGTCACATGTCCCCGTATCTCATCCGTGACTCCGGAGGTCAGGTCCCAGAGACGGTTGTCCGCGGCGACGCGGCGCCACGCGGAGACAAGTTCGTCACCCTCGCAAATCACCTGGTCCGCGGCATCTCGCAGCATCGTCACCGGGTAGGCGTTCGGAACCTGGGAGCGATCGTCTCCTCGCCCCGTAGTCCTGCGCATTTCCTTGGTGACCTCATTGAGTACCGTGGACAGTGTGCGCGCCGGGTGGCGGCGGTCGAGTACCCGGGCGAGTGTTCTCGTGAACACGCTGCCGTCCTCGCCGTAGTGGCAGACCTGCCCGGGTGCGCACCCCGCTACCATCACCTGCGAGCCTCCCGCCGGGTAATGGAGCACACCTCCCCCGCCCCCCTCCGAAGGAAGGCCGGCCGGGGAGTCTCGGCACGCATCGACGAAGAACACCACGAGTTTGGCCCGGCAGTGGCTTAAGTCGGGAATCACGGGCACAAGGCTGTCCAGGACAAGCTCCCCGCCCTCGCGGAAGGCATCGCTGGGAACCAGGTAGTCAACTCCGTCGATGCTGACGCCATGTCCAGAGAAGTAGAGCAGCAGCACACTGCCCTCCGGGGCTCCAGCACAGGCCTTCCTTATGGCAGCCCGAATACGGTTTCCGCTCGGATCCAGCCTGTCCTCACCGATCGAATCGACCGAGTAGGAAGACAGTGTCAGTGCCGACCGCATCTTCTCAAGGTCGTTCCTCACTACCTGCGAGATGGGGGAGAATGTCGTGTCATCACATTGCGGCACACCGATGAGTAGCGCTTGACGTTGCGTCACCGGCCTATGGTACGAAAAGTGCCCATCAGCCGGCAGCCGATCTACACAACCAACTGCTGCCCTCAGCAGCGTGGTCGCCCACGCCAGGTCGTGCGGATCTTGCCCAGGACGCCCCAGTTCTTCAGGCGAGCGAATCCGTGCTCGCCCAATGCCCGGCCGGACCGCCAAAGCCTTGTTGGACAGCGTCTGCCCTCGTGTCCGAGGCCGTTCGGGCGGGCTGCAGGCGGTGATCGCCGCCGGGTCGGCGCCGAAATCGCTGTCGTCGAGCCCGAAGTATCTCAGGGTCGGCAATTGCACCGAGCCTGGCCGCCCGCAACTTCTGCGTGAGCTTGTCGTGACGGCAAGCGGTGATCTCCGAGGTCCGTCCCGGGTCCGACCGCGGAGACCCAGACCAATCGGCCCTCTTCCCGGCGGAGATCGGCTTCGGCCAGATCTGCCCCACGCGCTGCTCAGCAGCCGGCAGCGCGTGAGCGAGGCGTGAGCGGACGGTCCGACACAGGGCGGCGTGAGCCATGAGCCGGATCAATTCGCTCGCCGCGCAGTGCTGACCAGGGGAAATAGCAGCGCGCGGCAGCGCCAGGCATCCTCCAGCAGGGATCCAATCCCACTCCTGAAGCGGGTGTCACAGGTGCGCTTCCTGCCGGCGCAAGCCGAAAGAGCACCCACGGTCGCCCGTAGGTGCTCTCCAGGAACACGACTGCGGCCCCTCCGGGGTCAGGCCTCCGCGAACGGCCGGATCGCCGTCGGGGCGTGGCCCGGCTCCGTGGCCAGGTCCTCGAACTCGTTGACCGACGCGATGTCGCTCCCGCTCATCGAGATGTTCGTGACCCGCTCCAGGATCGCCTCGACGACGACCGGGACCCGGTGCTCGGCTGCGAGCTTCTTGGCCTCCTCGAAGGCCGGCAGGAGTTGGTCGGGCTCGGTGACGCGGATCGCCCTGCAGCCGAGGCCCTCGACGACCTTGACGTGGTCGACGCCGTAGAAGCCCAGCTCCGGGGAGTTGAGGTTCTCGAACTCCAGGTTGACCTGGAAGTCGATGTCGAAGTTCCGCTGCGCCTGCCTGATGAGTCCCAGGTAGGAGTTGTTCACCAACACGTGGACGTACGGGATACGGTGCTGCGCCCCGACGGCGAGCTCCTCCAGCATGAACTGGAAGTCGTAGTCGCCGGAGAGCGCGACCACCGAGCCGTCCGGGTCGGCCGTGGCGACGCCCAGCGCGGCGGGGATCGTCCAGCCCAGCGGCCCGGCCTGGCCGCAGTTGATCCAGTGGCGCGGCCGGTGGACGTGCAGCATCTGCGCGCCCGCGATCTGGGAGAGGCCGATCGTCGTCACGTACCGGGTCTCGGGGCCGAATGCCCGGTTCATCTCCTCGTACACCCGCTGCGGCTTCAGCGGCACGTCGTCGAAGTGCGTACGGCGCTGAAGGGTCGCACGGCGTTCCTGGGTGGACGCCGCCCACCGCGAGCGGTCCTTCAGCTTCCCCTCGGCCTTCAGCTCGCGCGCCACCTCGACGAAGAGTTCCAGCGCGGCCTTCGCGTCGGAGGCGATACCGAGGTCCGGGGCGAAGATCTTGCCCAGCTGGGTGGGCTCGATGTCGACGTGGACGAAGGTGCGGCCCTCGGTGTAGACGTCCAGCTTGCCGGTGTGGCGGTTGGCCCAGCGGTTGCCGATGCCGAGGACGAAGTCGGACTCCAGGAAGTTCGCGTTGCCGTAGCGGTGCGAGGTCTGCAGGCCGACCATGCCCGCGTTCAGGTCGTGGTCGTCGGGAAGGATGCCCCAGCCCATCAGGGTGGGGACGACCGGGACGCCCGTCAGCTCGGCGAACTCCACGAGAAGCGCCGACGCGTCGGCGTTGATGATGCCGCCACCCGCGACCAGCAGCGGCCGCTCGGAGGCGTTGAGCATCTCGACGGCCCGCTCGATCTGCCTGCGGCTCGCGGCGGGCTTGTGGACGGGCAGCGGCTCGTACAGCTCGGGGTCGAACTCGATCTCGGTGAGCTGCACATCGATCGGCAGATCGACGAGGACCGGTCCCGGCCGGCCCGTACGCATCAGATGGAAGGCCCGCTGGAGGACGCCGGGCACCTGCGCGGCCTCCAGGACGGTGGTGGCCGCCTTGGTGACCGGTGCGGCGATGGACGCGATGTCGACGGCCTGGAAGTCCTCCTTGTGGAGCACGGCGGTCGGCGCCTGACCGGTGATGCAGAGGATCGGGATGGAGTCGGCGATGGCCGAGTAGAGGCCGGTGATCATGTCGGTGCCCGCGGGCCCCGACGTACCGATGCAGACGCCGATGTTCCCCGCCGTCGCACGGGTGTAGCCCTCCGCCATGTGGGAGGCGCCCTCGACGTGGCGGGCAAGGGTGTGCTGGACGCCGCCGGAGGCCTTGAGGGCCGCGTAGAACGGGTTGATCGCCGCACCCGGCACACCGAACGCGTTGCTGACGCCTTCACGCTTGAGGATCTCAACTGCCGCTCGGGCAGCGGTCATACGAGGCATGAGTGCTCCTGCTCGGACCTGGTGGAGTCGGGCTCTGTCGCGCCACCTGAGAGCACCAATTCCGCATTACGGAAATTTAGTTCTGCTATACGGAAATCAATCTAAGGGGGCCCTGGACACCAGTCAAGGGAGGGCACGAAGTGGCCGATTCGCTCCCCCGAGCGTCGCTCCTGGTGGACGATGGACATACGGAACGCAGCCGCCGCCGCTGAGCGGAAGGAAGGGGCAGCACGTGGAGTCCGTACCGGTGCGCTGCCCGGTCTGCCATCGGGAGCACGCCTACATCACGCCGGTATATCCCTGCCCGTGCGGATCCCCGACCGCCCCGCCGCTGATGCGCGGAGCGCCGGCCGCACCCATCACGCACCGGACCTGGAACGACGACTGGGTGAGTGTGCGCTGCCACTCCTGTGGACGCCGTGACCAGTGGCCACATCCCGAACTCTGCTGCCCCTGCGGGGCGGTGCTGCGGATCCCCGTGCGGCCGGTGGCCACGCCGCCGCCCACCGGGGGCGGTTCGCCCGGCCCGTCCCACATACCGCTGCCGCGCACCGCCGCGCACCCCCGTCCGTCGTTCAGGCCCCTGGTGATACGGACGGCACGCGATGCGGTGAACACCGCGGCGCTCTATCTGAGATGGCTGGGCTTCCGCGATGTCATCCAGCCCGAAGTACGGCCCAGCTCGCGGATCGACCTCAGGGCCGCCGGTATCATCGCCCAGGTCGACGCGACCACGCGGCCGACGGCCCTGCGTGACGTCGAATGCCTCTGGCTGAACGCCCTCAACACCTCGGTGTCCAGCGTGCTGTTCTCGCTGGCCGGCTACACCGACGAGGCCCGCTCGCGCGCGGACGGCCTCGCCATCCCGTTGTTCGTGCTCGACCTCACCGGCACACCGCAGCCGGTGAACGGTCCCGCCGACGAACTGGTCAGCGTCGGCCCCGCCCCCGTCGAATGATTTCGGTCACCTGTGCCCTGCCAGCCGCATATGTTCGAGCTGTTGTCAGTATGAGGACGTAGAGTGAAGGCATGGTCTTAAATCCTCGACTTTCCACCCACTCCGCCCCCGTATTCCTGACTCAGCCCGTCCACCCGTCCGTCGTCGAGGCCAACGACGCGATTCGCGCGTTGGTCGACTCACGGGCAGGCAAGGACTGGACGTCGACGGAGGCCGCGGAGTACGAGGTGCTGCTCATCGAGTGGGCTGCGGCGACCCAGGGCATAGGCGCCGGCATCATAGAGGCGGCCTGACCGGCTCCCCGTAGCCCTCGCGCAGTTCGATCTTCCTGACCTTGCCGCTGACGGTCATCGGGAACGCCTCCAGGATGCGCAGCGCGCGCGGGATCTTGTAGTGCGCCAACTGCTCGCCGCAGTACGCCGTCAGCTCGTCCAGCGTCGGCGGGTCGGCCGGGTCGCGCGGGATGACGCAGGCCAGGATCTCCTCGCCGTACCGGTCGTCCGGCACCCCGACCACCTGGACGTCCGCGATCTTCGGGTGGCCGTAGAGGAACTCCTCGATCTCACGCGGATACACGTTCTCGCCGCCCCGGATGATCATGTCCTTGATCCGGCCGACGATCTGGACGTACCCGTCCTCCCGCATCGTCGCGAGGTCCCCGGTGTGCATCCAGCGTCCCGCGTCGATGACTTCGGCGGTGCGCTCCGGCTGGTCCCAGTATCCGAGCATCACGCTGTAGCCCCGGGTGCACAGTTCACCGGACTCACCGCGCGGCAGTGTCACGCCCGTCACGGGGTCGACGACCTTCACCTCGATGTGCGGCATGACCCGGCCCGTCGTGCTCGTGCGGCGCTCCAGGTCATCGTCCCGCCGGGTCTGGGTGGAGACCGGCGAGGTCTCCGTCATGCCGTAGCAGATGGAGACCTCCTCCATGTGCATCCGGTCCACGACCCGCTTCATCACCTCGACCGGGCAGGGCGATCCCGCCATGATCCCGGTGCGCAGCGAGGAGAGGTCGTACGAGGCGAAGTCGGGCAGGCCGAGCTCCGCGATGAACATCGTGGGCACGCCGTAGAGCGACGTGCAGCGCTCCTGCTGGACGGCGGCCAGCACGGCGGCGGGCTCGAAGGCCGGCGCGGGGATCACGATGCAGGCGCCGTGCGAGGTGATGCCGAGGTTCCCCATGACCATGCCGAAGCAGTGGTAGAACGGCACGGGCAGACAGACCCGGTCCTGTTCGGTGTAGGCGACCAGCTCCCCCACGAAATACCCGTTGTTGAGGATGTTGTGGTGGGAGAGCGTGGCCCCCTTGGGGAAGCCGGTGGTCCCCGAGGTGTACTGGATGTTGATCGGGTCGTCGCAGGACAGCTCCGCCTCACGCTCCGCCAGCTGCCGCGCCGTCACGGACCCGGCGGCGGCGGTCAGCTCGTCCCAGGACGGATCCCCGATGTAGTGCACGGACCGCAGCGCGGGACAGTCGGCACGGACCTGGCCGACGAGGGCGCGGTAGTCGCTGGTGCGGTGCGCCAGCGAGGCGACCAGGACGGAGATCCCGGACTGCTTCAGCACGTAGGCCAGTTCGTGCGCGCGGTAGGCCGGGTTGATGTTGACCATGACGGCGCCGATCCGGGCCGTGGCGTACTGGACGAGGACCCACTCGGGGCAGTTGACCGCCCAGATGCCGACCCGGTCGCCCTTGGCCACGCCGGAGGCCATCAGCCCGCGGGCCAGCTCGTCGACGGCCGCACCGAACTCGGCGTACGTCCAGCGGCGTCCTGACACCACGTCGACCAGGGCCTCCCGCTGCCCGTACGCCTCGATCGCCCGGTCCAGGTTGCGTCCGATGGTGTCGCCCAGCAGCTCCGTGGTGCTGGTGCCGTGCGCGTAGGACAGGCCGCTCATCGCAGGTCCCCCTCGTCGAACTCGGTGCCGGTGCCCTGCGCGGTGCGCTCACGCAGCTCGATCCTGCGGATCTTCCCGGAGACGGTCTTGGGCAGCTCGGCGAACTCCAGCCGGCGGATGCGCTTGTACGGGGCGAGGACCGCCCTGGAGTGCGCGAACAGCACCTTGGCGGTGTCGGCGCCCGGCTCCCAGCCCTCGGCGAGCACGATGTACGCCTTCGGGACGGAGAGCCGCACGGGGTCGGGGGCGGGGACGACCGCCGCCTCGGCGACCGCCTCGTGCTCCAGCAGGGCGCTCTCCAGCTCGAACGGTGAGATCTTGTAGTCGGACGCCTTGAACACGTCGTCGGACCGGCCCACATAGGTGATGTAGCCGTCCTCGTCCCTGGCGCCGATGTCGCCCGTGCGGTAGTAGCCGCCGGCCATGGACTCGGCCGTGCGCTCGGGGTCCCCGTGGTAGCCCGTCATCAGGCCGACGGGTGCCGTGGACAGGTCCAGGGAGATCTCGCCCTCCGCGACACCCGGTACACCGGTGACCGGATCGAGCAGCTCGACCTTGTATCCGGGGCTCGGCCGGCCCATGGAGCCGGCCTTCAACAGCTGTCCCGGTGTGTTGGCCACCTGCACGGCGGTCTCGGTCTGCCCGAATCCGTCGCGGATGGTGACGCCCCAGGCGCGCCTGACACTCTCGATCACCTCGGGGTTGAGCGGTTCACCCGCGGCGACGACCTCGCGCGGCGGCGTCCTCAGCTGCGTGAGGTCGGCCTGGATGAGCATGCGCCAGACCGTCGGCGGGGCACAGAAGCTGGTGATCGCGGACCGGTCCATCTCCGCCATCAGCCGGGCGGCGTCGAACCGGGTGTAGTTGAAGATGAAGACCGTGGCCTCGGCGCTCCACGGCGCGAAGAGGTTCGACCAGGCGTGCTTGGCCCAGCCGGGCGACGAGATGTTCAGATGCACGTCGCCGGGCTTCAGCCCGATCCAGTACATCGTCGACAGGTGGCCCACGGGGTAGGACACATGGGTGTGCTCGACGAGCTTGGGGCTGGCCGTGGTGCCCGAGGTGAAGTACAGCATCAGGGGCTCGCCGGCGTCCGTCTCGCGGTCCGGGGTGAAGGTCTCGGATGCCGTGTCGGCCCCGGCGTAGGAGAGCCAGCCGTCGACCTCGGCGCCGACCGCGATCCGGGTGTAGTCGCCGGGCACCTCGTCGAACTTCGCGGTGTCCCCCGACCGTACGAGGACGTGGCGGACCTTGCCCCGTGAGACCCGGTCGCGGAGATCGACCGGTCCCAGCAGGGGGGTCGCGGGGATGACGACGGCGCGCAGCTTCATCGCGGCCAGCGCGGTCTCCCACAGCTCGGTCTGGTTGCCGAGCATCACCAGGATCCGGTCGCCCTCGCCCACGCCCTGTTCCCGCAGCCAGTTCGCGGCCTGGTCGGAGCGGGCCGACATCCGGGCGAAGGACACCTCGGTGCGGGTGCCGTCCTCCTCCACGATGTGCAGGGCGGTGCGGTCGTTGTCCTCGGCGATGACGTCGAACCAGTCGAGTGCCCAGTTGAAGGAGTCGGGGCGGGGCCAGCGGAAGCCCTCGTACGCAGCCGTGTAGTCCTCACGGTGTTCGACCAGGAAGTCCCGGGCAGCCCGGAACGTCTCCGTCGCACTCGTTGCAGGCATGTGTCCTCCTCATCGCGAACCCGTGGCCTAACATCATGTGAACAGTGACCCAGATCTCACCACCCCCGGACGGGGGTAGGTCCGGGAGGGCGGAGAATCAGCGACGTGGCGGAACCGGGTGAGGCGACCGAACTGCGGGCGGCCCTGCTCGGGCTGCGCCGGGCCAGCGGGCTGCCGGTGGTCTTCGGCGGGCTGCTGTCCGACGCCCGCCACGCCCGGATCGCCGAGCTGAACGGGGCGCAGACACCCGCACTGCGCGGGCTCGTCATCTCGGCGGGCAGCGGGCTCGGCGGCAAGGCCATCGCCCTGTCACGGCCGTGCGCGGTCACGGACTACCGCTCCTCGCGCCACATCAGCCACGAGTACGACACGGCCGTCGCCGCCGAGGGCCTGCGCTCGGTCGTCGCGGTGCCCGTCGTCGTACGCCGCGCCGTGCGGGGTGTGCTGTACGGGGCGCTGCGCGAGCCGCTCACGCTCGGGGACCGTACGTTCGACGCGGCGGCGTCGGCGGCCCGCGATGTGGAGCAGGCCCTGGCCGTCCGCGACGAGGTCCAGCAGCTCCTGGCGGCCACCAGGGAGCAGATCGCAGATCCTGGTGCGGGCCCCGGCACCTGGGAGGACGTCCGCGAGGCTCATCGTGAGCTGCGCGCCCTGGCGCCGAGGATCGTCGACCCGGCGCTGCGTGAGGAGCTGCTCACGGTGTGCGGGCGGCTGGCCGCGGCCACGGGGGCCGATCGGAGCCCGTCGGCCGGGCGGGTGCGACTGGCGCCGCGCGAGGTGGATGTGATCGCCTGCGTCGCGTCGGGCGCGACGAACGCGACCGCCGCCGAACGGCTCGGGCTGCGGCCGGAGACGGTGAAGAGCTATCTGCGGTCCGCGATGCGGAAGCTGGGGGCGCACACCCGGCTGGAGGCGGTGGTGGCTGCCCGCCGCGCGGGACTGCTGCCCTGACCTGAGGGCTGTCGCGTAGTCCCTAGGACCTGCCCAGTGTCAACAACGCTCGTGATCAATACCTCCGCAGAATACGCGGGCCCGGTGGCATCGGGCTTGAGCGAGCGACACTCGCAGGGGTGCGTGGCAGCGCGGACCGGGTGGTGCCGAGCCTCATGATGGGGCGGGTGATCAGCGTCCTGTTCGCGGTCCTGACCGCTCTCAGCAACGGCACCGCCTCCGTGATGCAGCGCCGCGCCGCCCTGAAGGTCCCCGACAACGAGGCGATGCACCTGTCGCTGATCGGGCATCTGCTGCGGCAGAAGGTGTGGCTGGCCGGCATCGGTCTGGTGATCGTCGCCGCCGTCTGCCAGGCGGTGGCGCTGGCCACGGGTCCCATCGCCGTGGTCCAGCCGATCTTCGTGATCGAGCTGCCCGCGACGCTGCTCGTCGCCGGGTTCATGATGCGGGTCGGGGTGCCGCGCACCGTCTGGGCCGGGGTGGCGGCCGTGACGCTCGGCCTGGCCCTCGGCATGGCTTCAGCGGCGCCTGGCGGCGGCAGCGACCAGGTCAGGGGGGTGGCCTGGATCCCGGCGCTGGTGGCGACCGGGATCTTCCTGGCCGTACTCATCGGCTCGGCGCTGAGCACCTCCGGCAACACCAGGGCCGCCCTGCTCGGACTGGCCGCCGCCTGCGGTTACGCGCTGACCGCCGCCCTCATGAAGGACGCCATGGCGCGGCTGGACAGCGGGGGCGTGAGCAGCCTGCTGACGGCGTGGCAGCTGTACGCCACCGCGGTGGCCGGCGTGGGCGCGCTGTTCCTCCTCCAGAACGCGCTCCAGGCCGGGTCGCTGGTGGCGGTGCAGCCGATGCTGACGCTGGGGGACGCGCTGATCAGCATCACCTACGGGGTGACGCTGTTCGGCGAGGAGCTGCGGACCGGCGGGTGGCTGTTGCCCCAGCTGATCGGGCTGGTCCTGATCGCCGTGGGCTGTGTCGTCCTCGCCCGCTCCCCACTGGCGAGCGCGAACACCGCGCCTCCGTCCCGTGTGAGGTGACGGGCCCCCGGGTCAGGGCCGGCCTCGCGCCGGGATCTCCTCGCCGGGCGGCACCGGTCCCGGCGGGGTGCCGTCACCGAAGGGGCGTCCGCCCAGCCGCTCCCTGTGGTGCGGCGCGGTCCAGCCCGACAGGTCGGGGCCGAGCGGCACGATGCCCGTCGGGTTGATGCCGGTGTGCACCTGGTAGTAGTGCCGCTTGATGTGGTCGAAGTCGACGGTGTCGCCGAAGCCCGGGGTCTGGTACAGGTCACGGACGTACGCCCACAGGACGGGGCCCTCGGTGAGCTTCGAGCGGTTGCACTTGAAGTGCCCGTGGTAGACGGCGTCGAAGCGCACCAGCGTCGTGAACAGCCGGATGTCCGCCTCGGTGATCGTGTCCCCGACCAGGTAGCGCTGTCCGGCGAGGCGTTCGGACACCATGTCGAGGCGGCGGAACACATCGGTGTACGCCGCTTCGTACTCGCCCTGGCCTGCGGCGAATCCGGCCCGGTAGACACCGTTGTTGACGTCACGGTAGATGCCGTCCATCACCGTGTCGATCTCGTCGCGCAACGGCTCGGGGTAGAGATCGGGCGCTCCGGGCCGGTGCAGGGCGGTCCACTCGGTGGCCAGGTCCAGCGTGATCTGCTGGTAGTCGTTGGTGACCAGTGAACGGGTCGGTACGTCGACGATCGCGGGCACGCTGACCCCGCCCGGGTAGCCGGTCTCCCGCGCGTCGTAGGCCTCGCTCAGGAAGCCGATGCCGAGCACCGGGTCCTTGCCGCCCTCGTCGAGGGTGAAGCGCCAGCTGCGGTCGTCCTGGATGGGGTCGGCGACGGCCAGCGAGAGCGCGCTCTCCAGACCGAGCAGCCGGCGGGAGACCAGGGCACGGCTCGCCCACGGGCAGGCCCTGCTGACGACCAGGCGGTAGCGCCCTGCCTCGACGGGCCAGCCGTCCCGGCCGTCGGCGGTGATCCGGTCGGCGAAGTGGCTGCGGGAGCGCTTGAAGGGCTTGTGGCCGTACGCGGTGTTCCCGCCCTGTTCCCGGTCCTCGGTGTCGCTCATGGTGTCCCCCTCGGGGCGTCGTCTGCATCGGACCTCTGGATACGTCTCTTTCCCCGCCTGCCCGCCGCGACATCGGCCAGCGCCACGATCAGCCCCGCGATGACGAACGCGACCGAGACGAGCAGCCCGTGGTCGTAGGCCCCCGCCCAGTCGCCCGGGCCGAGCCGGGCGAAGAAGACCGAGCCCACCGCGGCGATACCGATGGACGAGCCGACGCGCTGGCTGGTCTGGAGGGTGCCGCCGGCGCTGCCCGCGTTGTCGACCGGGACCTCGGAGAGGGTGAGGGTCTGGTTGGGTGCGATGACCAGCCCGCTGCCCAGGCCGGCCAGCAGCAGCGGCGCCGCCATCGCGAGCCCCGCGCCCCTGCCCGGCACCAGATGCGCGGCCATCGCGGTGAAGCCGAGACCGACGGCGACCATGGTGAGCCCCACGACGATGAGGGGCCGGCCGAAGCGGCCGACCAGTCGGCCTCCGATGCTCGCCGACGCACCGGCGCCCAGGGCGAACGGGGTGATCGCGAGGCCGGCCTCCAGGGCGCTGTACTGCAGCCCGGACTGCAGATAGAGCGTGCTGATGAAGAAGATCGAGGTGAAGCCAGCGAAGTACAGCAGGATCATCAGACAGCCCAGCCAGAAGGTCCGGAGCCGGAAGAGCGACAGCTTCAGCACCGGCTGGAAACCCCCGCGTGTGCAGCGGGACTCCCAGGCGACGAACGCCATGAGCAGGACCGCGGCCACCACGACCAGCAGCCATTTCCCGTTGCCCGGCCACTGCTGGGCCTGGACGAACGGCAGCAGCAGGGCGAGTACCCCCGCCCCGAGCAGCAGGACGCCGATGGGGTCCAGGTCGCGCGGGCGCACCCGGCCGGCCGACGGAGTGTCGGGGAGCAGCCGTCTGGCCAGCAGGAGACAGACGGCGCCGATCGGCAGGTTGACGTAGAACACCCACCGCCAGCCCTCCCGCGCCCCGGCCATCTGGATCAACAGGCCACCCAGGAGCGGCCCGACGGCGGTGGAGATGCCGACCACGGTGCCGAACATGCCGAAGGCGCGGCCCCGCTCGCGTCCGGAGAACATCTGCTGGATCAGGGCGGAGATCTGCGGTGAGAGCAGTCCGCCGGCCGCGCCCTGGAGGAGCCGGGCGATGACGAGCCAGAGGCTGGACTGGGCGGCCCCGCAGGCGGCGGAGGCCAGGATGAAGAGGGTCAGCCCCGCCATGAACACCGCGCGCCGCCCCCGCGCGTCGCCGAGGCGGCCTCCGGGGATGAGGACGAGGCCGAAGGCGAGGGCGTAGCCCGACAGCACCCACTGGAGGTCGGACTCCGGGGTGTCGAGGCCCTCCTTGATCGACGGCAGCGCCACATTGACGATGGAGACGTCGAGCAGCGTCATGAAGCCCGCGACCAGACAGACGGCGAGGGCACGCCAGCGACGGGGATCGGAAGGGCCGGGTCCGGGCGTGCCGGTGTCCCGGTGCTCCGTGCTCTCTGACATGTCCCGCACCTTAGGACGCGGCTCCGTGATCCACGTCCCGGGCGCGCCGCGCGGCGGCCCGCCGGACCCCGTCAGCCCTCATCCGCCTGTACGGCCGCTTCGCGGGTAGCCGTGGAGGCATGACTGTCGCGAAAACGAGTGTTCTGGTCCTGGACTGCGCCGAGCCGCTTGAGCTCGCGGACTTCTACGCGAAACTCCTCGGCGGTGAGACACGGAGCGGGAACGATCCCGACTTCGTCGAGATCGTCGGGAGCACCGGTGTGCACCTGGCCGTCCGCCGCGATCACGGCTACGCGCCTCCGAGCTGGCCCCGCCCTGAGGACTCCCAGCAGGCGCATCTGCGCGTCCTGGTGGATCCGGGGGACATGGACGAGGCCGAGCGGGAGGCGATAGGCCTCGGCGCCCGGCCGGTGGACACGGGCGACAGCAACAGCGGCCCCCGCGATGTCCGTGTCTACACCGACCCGGCGGGACACTCGTTCTCCCTGGCCGTGTACCCGGCCAGGCCGCCGTCCGCGGGCCCGCTCACGTAGCAACGGGGCTGTCGGGCCGCCGCCCTGGCCACCGCGGGCGTTCCGTAGGATTCGACCGTGACGAAGGGGACGACGGGGGCTACGGGGACGACAGGCACCACCGGGGCCGGGACGGAACGTCCGCCGCACGAAGCGGCGGTGGCCGGCGACCGGGCCGCGGTCCTGGAGGCCCTGGCCGGGAGCAGGCTCTTCGTGCTCGTCGCCCGGCTCCACGCGGACACTCCGGGCTTCACTCCCCCGCTCCTCGTACAGCCCGATCCGGCGACGCCGGGCCGGATGTGTGTCACGGTGCTGACGTCCGGGGCGCTGCCTCCCTGGCACCCCGACTGGGTGTTCGAGGCGATCGGTCTCGACGAGCTCGGGCGTCGCTGGCCCCCGGGCGCCCGGTGGCTGACGGTCGATCCGGGCACGCCGTACGCCGTCACGCTCGACGCGGGGCCCGGGAAGCGCCGCGCCTGGGCGAAGGCGCAGGCCAGGTCCGGCGGGCCGCGGACCGGCCGGCTGCTGACCCTCGGGACGGGTCCGCTGCACGGGCCGGCCGCACACGGTCTGGCCGTCGGTGCCCATCTCGCCGTGCACAACGGACTCGTCTGGAACGCCCTGGGCGCCGCCTACGAGGGGTACGCGACGGATCGCTCCCGGCTCCGTAACCCCTGGGGCGTGCATGACCGCGCCACCTACCGGAAGACGCTCGAATCACTGCTGGCCGCCCGTCTCGTGGGCCGTACGTACGAGTCGGTGCTCCGGATCCGGCAGGGCCTCGCCGGGCGGCTCGGCCGCACCCCGACGGCCCCCGAGTGGTCGGCCGCGCTCACCGATGCGCTGGCCCGCCACCGCTCCGGACCCGAGGAGGCGGCCGACGCCCATGAGGCACTGCGGCTGGCCGTCACGTACGAGGACCGGTTCCGCGCCGACGGCGTGCTCGGCGCCGGCGAACGGGTCGACACCCTCACCGCCTTCGACCACGGCCGGGCGGTGAACCTCGTGCGGCTCGCTCTGGGTGCCCGGCTCTGCGATCCGGAGGAGGCCGAGCAGGCCGTGCTGCGGATCGGTGCCCGGGCCCGTCAGGCGTACGGCTCCTGGGCGGAGTTCTCCCTCGGTTACTCACTGGCCCGCGTCATGCACGTCGACGCGGACGACCCGTCAGGAGCGACGTACGCGCAGTCGCTCGCCCAGCACCGCCTCCTGACGCGGGACCCCCGAAGCCCCTACCGGAACCTCGCCTGGTCATGAACGCACTGCCCTGGGGCACCCCCGCCCACGCCTCCCCCTGGATATCTCCGTCCGTGACGGAACACCTGCTGCACGAGGCGGGAGTACGCGGCGACGTCGAGGCACAGCTGCGCGTGCTGGCCGGCGAGGATCTCTACATCCTCGCGCCGAAGGCCGAGGTGGACGCGGCTCCCGACAGCATCACCTGGCGCTCGCACCGGGACGAGGCCGGCCGGAGCTGCCGTGGGGTGCTGACCCGGGGCATGCTGCCGCCGTGGCACCCGGAGTGGGTGTTCCACGCCGTCTCCCTCAAGTGGCTGGCGGAGACCGACTGGCCGGACCCGTATCAGCTGCTGTCCGTCAACACGGGGACGCCGGCCCAGATCCTCCTCCCCGCCACACCCCCGCACCGCGCGCTGTGGCTGCGCCACCACGCGGAGAACGACCGCCCCGCGGGCGACCGGCTGATCGCGCTGCGGCACGGGGCACTTCACGGCCCGCTGGCCTACGGGCTGGCGTGCGGGGCCCATCTGGCGGTCGGCAACGGGGTCCCGTGGAACGAGGTGGGCACTGCCTATCGCGAGTACGCCCATGAGCGGGAGCTGCTGCGCGACACCTGGGGCATCACCGAACCGGCTTCCTGGCGGGAGCAGTTGGACTACCTGCTGGACGCGCGCAACAGCCCGGCCGAGCCCGACTTCGTCCTGCGGGTGCGTGCACAGCTCGGAATCGGGCTCGGTGAGCAGCCCTCCGCCGATCTGTGGCGCGAAACGGCTGCCGGGCACGCCCAGGACATCGGGGCGAGTCATGACACGGTCAGGAACATCGAGGAGCTGGTGCGGCGCATCGTCAGATACGAGGCACGCTTCCGCGCCGACGGGCTGCTGTCGCCGGACGGCCGGGTCACCACGACGGTCGCCTACGACTACGGCCGCGCGGTGAACCTGGCGAGGTGGGGGCTCTCCGCCCGTTACTGCGTCCCGCACGACGCCGAGCAGGCCATCGTGTACGCCGGTGCGCTGAGCAAGTCGGCCTACGACTCCTGGGAGGACTTCTCCGCGGGGTATGCGCTGGGCCGGGTGCTGCGCTTCGACGGTGAGGACTACGGCGCCTACTACCAGGACAACGTCACGGCGCACCGTCTGCTGACGGAGAGCGAGGGCAGCCCCTGGCGGAACATCCCCTGGCGCTGAGGGCCGGCCGTACGGGGCGAGGTCACGGAGCGGGGCTGCCACGGTCCCGCCGGTCGGCCCCCAGCACCACCAGCAGAGCGATTCCGCTGAGGACCACGTTGCGTGTGGCCGCGTCCAGACCGTTCCAGTCGTGCGACTGCCACATCGCGAACCACTCACCGCCGATCGCGAGGAACCCCATACCGAACAGGACCAGCACCATCACCAGACCTGCCGTGGAGGTCTGCCGGGCTCGCGGACTCCGACGTGCCCAGAGCCAGGTGCCGGCGAGCAGGACGAGGGCGGTCACGGTCTCCCAGGCGATGATCGCGACGTACGCCGCGTCCTGCAAGGTGCGTGAGGTGACCGCCCGCCACATCAGGTCCTCGTCCTTGAACGTGGTGTCCATCGCCAGCACATGACGCACGAAGTCCCGGTTCGTGCCGAAGTCCGTGATGTTGCCGAAGGCGACCAGGGCGATGAGAAGTGCGACCGTCGCGGTGAGCAGTGCGGCGGCGACCTCGTGCGATCCGAGAGAACGTGTACGCGGCAGTGTTGGTGCCGTTCCCTCGGGCGGGACGGGCTGCGCATCCAGTGAAGAGTCCATGATCCAACTATGGTCCGGGCGGGGACCGGTGGGAAGAGTCCAGGGCGGACAACCACGCGGCTGTGCCCAGTGCCGGGATCCCGCCGGAACGCTTCCTGGAATTAACCTCGGATGCCTTGTCATGACTGTTCTACGCGCATAGCTTATGGCCCTCACCACACTCCGAGGGGCAGCTCACCGTGCAGATATCCAGATCCGGCTCCGCCCTGCTGGCCGCCGCCGTCACCGTGACCCTGTCGGTGACCGCGCTGCCCGCCGCTTTCGCCGCACCTTCGGCGTCGGCCGTCATCTCCGAGGTGTACGGCGGCGGGGGCAACTCCGGTGCGACGCTCACCCGTGACTACATCGAGCTGGCCAACGCCGGCGACAGCTCCTTCGCGCTGTCCGGCTTCAGCGTCCAGTACCTCCCGGGGACGCCCTCCGCCGCATCGCGGTGGCAGGTCTCCGAGCTCTCGGGCGATGTCGCGCCCGGCGGCCGCTACCTCGTCGCACAGGCCGCGGGGACCGGTGGCACGGTGGATCTGCCGGCCGCCGACGCGACCGGGACGATCCCGATGTCCGCGGCGAGCGGCACCGTCGCGCTCGTCTCCGGCACCACCCCGCTGACCTGCAGGACCGCCGGGGACTGCGCTGCCGACACCCGGATCGTCGACCTCGTGGGCTACGGCGCAGCTGTCGTGCGCGAGGGCAGCGGTCCGGTGACCGGCGCGTCCGCCACCGCTTCCGTGGCGCGCGGCGCGAGCCTGGCGGACACCGACGACAACGCCGCCGACCTGACCGCGGGCACCCCGGCGCCCGTCAACGCGGCGGGCGAGACGTCCGGTTCGGAACCCGGCGAGCCGGGTGACCCCGGCGGTCCGACCGAGCCGGGCACGGTCCGGGTGCACGACATCCAGGGCACGACCCGGCTCTCACCGCTCGCGGGCCGGTCGGTGAGCGGGGTCCCCGGCGTCGTCACCGGCGTACGGACCACGGGTTCACGCGGCTTCTGGATCCAGGACACGGCGCCGGACGACGACCCCCGCAC
Source organism: Streptomyces sp. NBC_01012 (assembly GCF_045162755.1). NCBI lineage: Bacteria > Bacillati > Actinomycetota > Actinomycetes > Kitasatosporales > Streptomycetaceae > Streptomyces > Streptomyces sp. NBC_01012. The sequence goes on from NZ_CP108688.1 coordinate 1,309,815, forward strand.
GAGCGAGGGCGTGTTCGTCTACACCGGCTCGACCGCTCCCGCCGTGGCCGTCGGTGACTCGGTGCTGGTCAGCGGTCAGGTCACCGAGTACTACCCGGCCGCCGACGCCCAGTCGCTCACCCAGATCACCGCACCGCTCACCACCGTCCTGTCCTCGGGCAACCCCCTTCCCGACGCTGTCGTCCTGGACTCCTCCTCGGTGCCGGACGCCTATGTGCCCACGGCCGACGGCGGTTCGATCGAGTCCCTCGATCTGGACCCGGCGGCGTACGCCCTGGATCTGTACGAGTCGCTGGAGGGTACCCGCGTCACGATGGCCGACACCCGGGTGACCGGCGCGACGACGGCGTACGACGAGGTCTGGGTGACGGTGAAGCCCCGGGAGAACCCCACCCGGCGCGGCGGCACGCTCTACCGCTCGTACGAGGACCAGAACACCGGCCGGCTCAAGGTGATGTCGCTGGACGCCGCGCAGCCCGTCCCGGTCGCCGATGTGGGCGATGTACTGTCCGGCTCCACCACGGGCGTCATCGACTACGCGACGTACGGCGGCTACAACGTCCAGGCCACCGAGCTGGGGACGCTCGTGGACAACGGTCTGAAGCGCGAGGTGACCCGGAAGCAGCGGTCCGGGGAGCTCGCCGTCGCCACGTACAACGTGGAGAACCTCGACGCCGACGACGAGCAGGCCAAGTTCGACACGCTCGCCCAGGGCGTGGCGGTCAGCCTCTCGTCCCCGGACATCGTGTCCCTGGAGGAGATCCAGGACGACAACGGCGCGGTGGACGACGGCACGGTCGGCTCCGACGCGACACTGAAGCGCTTCACGGACGCGGTCGTCGCCGCCGGCGGCCCCCGGTACGCGTGGCGCTATGTGGCGCCCGCCGACGGCCAGGACGGCGGCGAGCCCGGGGGCAACATCCGTAACGTCTTCCTCTTCAACCCCGACCGGGTCGATTTCGTCGACCGCCCGGGCGGCGACGCGACCACCGCGGTGAAGGCCGTGAAGACGAAGAAGGGCGCCACGCTCTCCGTCTCGCCCGGCCGGATCAACCCCACGAGCACGGCCTGGGACAACAGCCGCAAGCCGCTGGTCGGCGAGTTCCGCTTCCGCGGCGAGCCGGTCTTCGTCATCGGCAACCACTTCGCGTCCAAGGGCGGCGACCAGTCGCTGCACGGCCGCTACCAGGAACCGGTGCGCGGCTCGGAGACCCAGCGGGTGCGGCAGGCCGCGGAGGTCAACACCTTCGTCACCTCACTGCTGAAGGCGGACAGGTCGGCCCGGGTCGTCACGCTCGGCGACCTGAACGACTTCGCCTTCTCCCCCACGATGAAGGCACTGACCAGCGGCAAGGTGCTCAAGCCACTGATCACCACGCTGCCCGCGCAGGAGCAGTACAGCTATGTCTACGACGGCAACTCGCAGACGCTGGACCACATCCTGACCAGCCCCGCGATCCGCCGCTTCGACTACGACGTGGTGCACATCAACGCGGAGTTCGCGGACCAGGCGAGCGACCACGACCCGCAGATCGTGCGGATCGACGTCAAGGGCCGGGGACACAAGCACTGACCTGGGCGTGGTGGCGGCCCCGGGTGGGCCGCCACCACGGCAGGGGCATCACAACGGCGGCATCACATCGGCGTGGGGGAACCGGCCCGCGCCTGCTGCGGGAGCCTCGCCGTGGCCGGGGCCCGATCCGGCTCGGGCCCCGGTTCCAGGGGCCGGTCGGTGAAGAAGCGGGTCACGAGGGCGGCGACCTCCTCGGAGCGCTCCAGCACGACCCAGTGGTCGGACTCCGGGAGGGTGAGGAAGCGGCTCCCCTCGATGGTCCCGGCGAACTCCCGCTGGATCTCCGGCGATGTCACGGTGTCGTGCTCCCCGGTGAAGACCAGGGCGGGTACGCCCGACAGTCCGCCGGAGAAGTCGGGCCGGTCGTCCAGCGCCCGCCGCAGCGAGTCGGCTGCGTGCTCCGAGTGGGCGAGGGCGTGCAGGAAGGAGCGCCGTACGTAGCGCCGGGCGAGCTCCCTGCGGTGCACGGGGCGGTCCGGGTCCAGGCACATCAGCCCGTCGGTGGCCAGCGCGGCGAAGCCGTCCGCGTCGCCCTCGGCCAGCGCCTCGACCGCCCGCCGCCAGTAGTCCAGCCGGTCCTCACCGACGTCGGTGGGTACGCCGCCGAGTACCAGCCGGGCGACACGCCCCGGGTTCTGCCGCGCGTAGCCGAAGGCGACGGCCGCACCGTAGGAGAAGCCGTAGAGATTGACCCGGGGGATGCCGAGGTCGTCGATGATCCCGGCGACCGCCGCGCGCAGGACCGGGCCGCCGGGGCCCGGCGGCAGGGGGTCGGCCGAACCCATGCCGGGCAGATCGGCGGTGAGCACATCGGCCACCGGGCCCAGGTGCTCGTCCATCTGCGGCCAGCCGAACATGCCTTGCAGCGCGCCGCCGATCACCAGGACCGGTTCGGTCGGGGGCTCTCCGCCGGCCGGGTCACGGGGCAGGAGACGGTAGCCGTAACGCAGTCCGTCCACGGTGAGCGACCGGATGATCTCCTCGGGCATGATGCTCCTCGCTTCCCGTCAGGCTCTGGTGAGCACGAGCGCCGCGTTGTGGCCGCCGAAGCCGAGCGACGTCTTGACGGCGCAGTCGAACCTGGCGCGGCGGGCCTCCTTGCTCACCACGTCGACGGGGATCGCGGGGTCGGGGGCGTCGAGGTTGCCGGTCGGCGGGACGAGCTGGTGCTGGAGCGCCAGGACGGTCAGCGCCGCCTCGATGCCGCCGGCGGCGCCCAGGGTGTGTCCGGTCATGGCCTTCGTCGAGGTGACGAGGGGGTGTTCGCCCAGGACACGGCGCAGCATGGTGGACTCGATGAGGTCGTTGGCGACGGTCGATGTCCCGTGGGCGTTGACATGGCCGATGTCACAGGCGTCGATGCCGGAGTCGGCCAGGGCCGTGCGCAGCGCCCGCTCGATGCCGATGCCGTCGGGGTCGGGGGCGACGGCGGAGTGGGCGTCGCTCGATGCGCCGTAGCCGGCGACCCGGGCGCGGACGGTGGCGCCGCGGGCGCGGGCGTGCTCGGGGTGCTCCATGACGAGGAGGCCCGCGCCCTCGCCGACGACGAAGCCGTCGCGGTGCGTGTCGAAGGGGCGGCAGGCGGCCGGCGGGTCGTCGCGGCGGGTGGAGACGGCCCGCATCTGGCAGGCGCTGGCGATCAGGAGCCGGGAGCGGACCGATTCGGCGCCGCCCGCGACGACGATGTCGCAGGCCCCGGAGCGGAGCATCTGGTGGGCCGTGCCGATGGCCACGGTGCCCGACGAGCACGCGGTGGAGACGGCCTGGCTCGGGCCGTGCACGCCCAGGTCCATGGCGACGCTGCTGGCCGCGCCGTTGACGACGCTCAGCGGGGCGAGCTTCGGGGAGACGCGCCGCGCCCCGCGTTCGGTGAGGGCGGTGTGCTGCTCGTCGTAGAACGGCAGGCCGCCGTGGGCCGAGCCGATGACGACGGCGACCCGTCCGCTGTCCCAGACCGAGGCGTCGAGGCCCGCGTCCGCGACCGCCTCGCGGGCGGCGATCACCGCGAGCTGCGAGAAGCGGTCCATCAGCCGTTGCGCGGCGACGCCCAGGACGGCCGTGGCGTCCAGGGCGTCGACGGTGTACATGAAGTCGCAGGGGAGCCCGTCGAGTTCCGGAAGGTGCGGCACCGAGGGGGCGACGGTCGTGTCGCACACGCCGCGCCAGGCGTCCTCGGCCCCCACACCGGCCGCGGTGACCAGACCGATGCCGGTGACCGCGGCGCCGAAGGGCTCGATGCCCGGCCGGCCGGGCCCGGGTCCGAAGGGCTTGCGGCCGCCCGTCACGCGCCGGCCTTGGCGCACACGGCCGTGATCAGGTTGCCGACGGTGTCGCGCGACGACAGCACGACATCCTCCAGATCGATGTCCATCCGGTCCTCGATGAGCAGCCTGAGCTCTTCGAGGGCGAGCGAGTCCAGCCGCAGCTGCCGGAGCGGCACCTCGGGCCTGATGGCTCCCGGATCGGTTCCGAACCTGGTGACGAGCAAGGCGCTGATCTCTTCCGAGGTGCTCATGAGGACGCTCCTCCGCTCTCGTTACGCGGTGACGCCGGCCGCGTGGGGGGTGAGATGGCCATCGGGGACGCCGGCTGCTCGGGAGGGACCCTTTATACGCCTTCGCAGAGGCCGTTCCCGACCCCGTTCCCCCGTGAGGAGGGGGTGCGGCCAGGTGTGCGATTTCACCGCGCCGCGAGAGGGGTGACACCCCATCGGACGGAGGATCTACGGGGCGGATGCGCTCCGCCGGGGGCGCCTGCCTCCGCACCTCACCGAACTGCGCCTTCCGGTCCCCCAACTCCATTGGAGTGAAAGGGATTTGGACACACGAAGGCATCATTGTCATGCCTTTGCCAGATGGATAACCTGTGCGCACTCAGCGGCCCCCGGCCCACCCCACCGGCCGACGGCCCCCTCTCCCCCACAGACCTGGAGCAGGTATGCCCCGACGTCCCGCCGGCCACACCCGAGGCCGCGCAGCCGTTCTGGCCTCTCTCACCGCCACCGTCCTCGTCGCCACGGGCCACCCGGCCGGCGCCGCCCCCGCCGACACGGACCCGATGAACCAGGCCTTCGAACAGGCCGCCGAGCAGTACGGCGTACCCCGTGACGTGCTCGCCGCCGTCGGCTACGGCGAGACGCACCTGGACGGGCACGCCGGGCTCCCCAGCCAGGACAACGGCTACGGTGTGATGCACCTCGTGAGCAACCCGGTCAACCACTCCCTGGAGAAGGCCGCCGAGCTGACGGGCAGGTCCGAGGCCGAGCTGCGCGAGGACACCGAGGCCAACATCCTGGGCGGCGCGGCCGTGCTGCGGAGCCACGCCGACACGCTCGGCCTCGACCCGGCCGAGCGGGCGGACGTCGACGCCTGGTACCCGGCCGTGGCCCGCTACAGCGGGACCGAAGGCGCTGTCGCCGCCCTCTACGCGGACTCCGTCTACACCTTCCTCGCCCAGGGGCTGCGGGCCACGGTCGCCGGCGGCGAACAGGTCACGGTCACCTCACGCCCCGTCTCCCCCGACAAGGGCCCCCTGGCGAAGGCCGACATCACGGCCAAGAGCGAGGACTACCCCGCGGCGCTCTGGGTCCCCGCCAACTCCGCCAACTTCGCGACCGGCCGCACCGCGACGGTGGACAAGGTGGTCATCCACGTCACGCAGGGCTCGTACGCAGGGACCATCAGCTGGTTCCAGAACGCAACGTCGCAGGTCAGCTCCCACTACGTGGTCCGCTCCTCGGACGGCCAGATCACCCAGATGGTGCGCGACAAGGACACCGCGTACCACGCCAAGAGCGCCAACGCCTCCTCGCTCGGCATCGAGCACGAGGGGTTCATCGACGACCCGTCGTGGTTCACCGACACGATGTACCGCTCGTCCGCCGCGCTGACGGCCCACCTGTGCGACCAGCACGGCATCCCCAAGGACCGGACGCACATCATCGGGCACAGCGAGGCCCCCGGGAACGACCACACGGACCCGGGCGCCAACTGGAACTGGACCTACTACATGCAGCTGGTCGGCGGCGGCTCGGGCAGCGAGGCCGACGGTCTTAGCTTCGAGTCGTACACGACGCAGAAGTCCGGCTCGACGGGCGCGCAGGTGAAGGCCGTCCAGACCCTGCTCAACCAGCAGGGCTACGACGCCGGCACCGAGGACGGCGTCTTCGGGACCAGGACGCAGGACGCCGTACGGGCGTTCCAGACGGCCCGCGGCCTGGACGCCGACGGTACGGTCGGCCCGCAGACCTGGACCGCGCTGCTCTCCGCCGGCACCACACCGACGCTCGTCGCGGGCGCCACGGGGGACACGGTGAAGCGGCTCCAGCGGGCCCTCACCGCGGCGCTGGGCACCACCGTGAAGATCGACGGGACCTTCGGCACCGACACGGACAAGGCCGTCCGCGACTACCAGAGCGCACGGAAGCTGACGGTCGACGGCAGCGTCGGCCCCGACACCTGGACGGCCCTGCAGTCCGGACGCTGAAATCGAGGTGGATCAGGTGGTCGGCGCTCGTACAGAATGGCCCGATGAGCGCCGACACCCTCCAGGCCCCCGCGCGCGCCCTGAGGCATGTGGCCGCCCGGTCGTCCGGGCCGCCGCTCGCCCCGTCCCTGCGGGTGACCCTGAACTTCCACCCGGACCGCGGCACGGGCCGCACGGTGCTGGAACGCCTGGCGGAGGACGGGGTGTACGCCTCCCAGTTCGTCACCGGCACCAGCAACGGCGGCCTCACCGCGCATCCCGGCGGTGACCGCTGGCGCTGGGAGAGCCGGATCTTCGGCGGCGCCTACGACGGCGCGAGCGCTCACGAGCGTCCGGTCTACGGCGCGCTGGACTTCCGCCGCTCCCCCTACGGCGCGGCGCCCCGCTTCGGGTCCGCGCACTTCAGGCTGAGCGCCGGAACCCTGCCCCACGCCACGTTCTGCTATCCGGACAGTTCCCTGGAACCGTCCGACTTCGGTGTGGCGGCGGCCGGGAGCCGGCTCATCGCGCTCGCCGAGGCCGGTGGCCGGGACGCCCTGGACGACTACATCGAGGCGCAGATACACGGCCCGGTGCGGCTCGACCACCATGTGGAGGCTCTCGTCCTCGACCCGTGCTTCCGTGGCACGGCCGTGGAGAAGGCCGCCGGGGCACTGCCCTGCCCCGTCGAATGGCACGACGGATTCCGTCTGGCCACCGCGGAGTTGACGCGTCATCCGGAGTACCGGGGCGCGGAGTACGTCGAGTTGGGCGCCGCACTCGCGGTCGACGGCTTCATCGACGCGCGGATCATCGGGGAGGCGGCCGGGACGGGGCGGCACGATCCGCAGGACCTCAAGAAGGTGTGGCATCTGCTGGCACGCTTCGGCCGGTGAGCGGACCGTCGGCCGTCGGTGGTCCGGTTCAGGCCACCGGGATCAGCGAGGTGACGCTCTCGTGGTGGATCGGGGTGTGCGCCCCCTTCAGCGGCAGGCCGCTGCCGCCGCGCCGCTCCGCGACGATCTCGGCCGCGATCGACAGCGCGGTCTCCTCCGGGGTACGCGCTCCGAGGTCGAGCCCGATCGGCGAGTGCAGCGCGGCCAGCCGGTGCTCGGCGACACCCGCGTCGCGCAGCCTCTCGTTGCGTTCCAGATGGGTGCGTCGTGAGCCCATCGCGCCGACATAGGCGACGGGCAGCCGCAACGCCAGTTCCAGCAGCGGGATGTCGAACTTCGCGTCGTGCGTGAGGACGCAGAGCACCGTGCGGGCGTCGACGTCGGTGGCGGCGAGGTAGCGGTGCGGCCAGTCGACGACGATCTCGTCGGCGTCCGGGAAGCGGGCCGCCGTGGCGAAGACCGGGCGGGCGTCGCAGACGGTGACGCGGTAGCCGAGGAAACGTCCGGCGCGCACCAGCGCGGCCGCGAAGTCGATGGCCCCGAAGACGATCATCCTGGGCGGTGGGACGCTCGATTCGACGAGCAGGGTGAGCGGGCTGCCGCAGCGGGAGCCCTCGGCGCCGATGACGATCTCTCCGGTGCGGCCCGCGTCGAGCATCGCACGGGCCTCGGCCGCCGCCGTACGGTCCAGTTCCGGATGCCCGCCGAGCCCACCGTCGTACGTGCCGTCGGGGTGGACGAGCAGGGGGCGGCCGAGCAGGGCGTCGGGACCCGCGGTGACGCGGGCGACGGCCGCCGCCCCGCCCTCCGCCGCGGCGGCGAACGCGGCGGCGAACACCGGGCGCGCGGGGTCGTCCGCGCGCACCGGTGTCACCAGGATGTCGATGACTCCGCCGCAGGTCAGGCCGACCGCGAAGGCGTCGTCGTCGCTGTAGCCGAAGCGTTCGCGCACGGTGGCGCCGTCCTCGATCGCCTGCCGGCACAGCTCGTACACCGCACCCTCCACACATCCGCCGGAGACCGACCCGATGGCCGTGCCGTCGCTGTCGACGGCGAGGGCGGCGCCCGGCCGGCGAGGCGCGCTGCCGGATACGGCCACCACGGTGGCCACGGCGAACACGCGTCCCTGCGCGGCCCACCGGTTCAGCTCTTCGGCGATGTCCAGCATGGCGTATCTCCTTCTGACAGGGCAGCGCAGGTGTCAGCTGACGCCGAGCCAGCTCTCGATGGGGTGCAGGGCGAAGTACACGAGGAAGACCAGCGTCAGGACCCACATGAAGACGCCGACCTCCCGGGCCCTGCCCTGGGCGAGCTTGATGGCCGTGTACGAGATGACGCCCGCCGCGACACCGGTGGTGATGGTGTACGTGAACGGCATCAGGACCACGGTGAGGAAGACAGGTACGGCCACGGAGCGGTCGCCCCAGTCGACGTGCCGGGCGTTCTGCATCATCATCGCGCCGATGACGACCAGGGCGGCGGAGGCCACCTCCGCGGGCACGATCGCCGTCAGCGGGGTGAAGAAGAGACAGGCGGCGAAGAAGAGGCCGGTGACGACGGAGGCGAGCCCGGTGCGGGCACCCTCGCCGACGCCGGTCGCGGACTCGACGAACACGGTCTGGCCCGAGCCCCCGGCCACGCCACCGATCGCGCCGCCCGCACCGTCGATGAACAGCGCCTTCGACAGGCCCGGCATCCGGCCCTTGTCGTCCGCGAGCTTCGCCTCCGTGCCCACCCCGATGATGGTGGCCATCGCGTCGAAGAAGCCGGCCAGCACGAGGGTGAACACGATCATGCCGACCGTCATGACGCCGACGTCGCCCCACCCGCCGAACTCGACGTTCCCGAACAGCGAGAAGTCGGGCGACGAGACCGCGCTGCCGCTCAGCTCGGGCGGGCCGCTGCTCCACGCCTTGGGATCGATGTCCCCCACGGCGTTGACGACGATCGCGCCCAGGGTGCCGACGACGATGCCGATCAGGATCGCGCCCGGCACGTTGCGCGCCTGCAGCATGAAGATCAGGAGCAGGGTCACCGCGAAGATGAGCACCGGCCAGCCGGCGAGCTCACCGGCAGGGCCGAGCGAGAGGGGCGTGGCCTCCCCCTGGTGGACGAAGCCGGCCTTGAAGAGGCCGATGAGGGCGATGAAGAGCCCGATGCCGATGGTGATGCCGTGTTTCAGCGCGAGCGGGATGGCGTTCATGATCATCTCGCGCAGGCCGGTGACGACCAGGAGGCAGATCACCACCCCGTAGATCACGCACATACCCATGGCCTGCGGCCAGGTCATGGCCGGTGCGACCTGCGAGGAGAGCACACCGGACACGCTCAGGCCCGCCGCGAGCGCGAGGGGCACCTTGCCGATGAAGCCCATGAGCAGGGTGGTGGCCGCCGCCGCGAGCGCGGTGGCGGTGATCAGGCCCGACTGGCCGAGCAGTTGGCCGTCGACGTCCTTGCCGCCGAGGATGAGCGGGTTGAGCAGGAGGATGTACGCCATGGCCATGAAGGTCGTGACGCCGCCGCGCACTTCACGCGCGACGGTCGATCCTCGCTCCGATATGTGGAAGTACCGGTCGAGCCAGGACCGTCCGGCGGGGACACGCGAGCCTGGGCCCGCGTCCTCCGCGCTCGTCCTGGGTTCCACGGACTGCTGGGTCATGATGCCTGACTCCCAAGGTTCACTGGGGCACCCGCGTGGAGCTCTGGAGACTGCGGGATTTGGGATGAATGCGAGGCGCACGACCCGGGGGACGGCCCGAGACGAACTCTTCGTGACGATGGAGCGGTTGAGCGATGGCTCCGGACGGTGCGTGGCGCGGGGAAGTGTGACGTTCACGGCGCTCCCGCACCGTCCGGAGGTTCTTGAGGGCCCGTCAGGTACCGGTGAGGTGTTCGGGTCGTACCGGTGTCCTGTCGAGCGCCAGGCCCGTCGCGTCCCGGATCGCCGCGAGGACGGCCGGGGTGGACGACAGGGTCGGGGCCTCGCCGATGCCGCGCAGCCCGTACGGGGCGTGGTCGTCGGCGAGTTCGAGCACCTCGACCGGGATGGTCGGGGTGTCGAGGATGGTGGGGATCAGATAGTCGGTGAAGGAGGGGTTGCGGACCTTCGCCGTCTTCGGGTCGACGATGATCTCCTCCATGACGGCGACACCCAGGCCCTGGGTGGTACCGCCCTGGATCTGGCCCACGACCGACAGCGGGTTGAGGGCCTTGCCGACATCCTGGGCGCAGGCGAGCTCGATGACCTTGACCAGCCCGAGTTCGGTGTCGACCTCCACGACCGCGCGGTGTGCGGCGAAGGAGTACTGGACATGGCCGTTGCCCTGCCCGGTGCGCAGGTCGAAGGCCTCGGTGGGCCGGTGGCGCCACTCCAGCTCGATGTCGACCGCCTCGTCCTCCAGCACATCGGCCAGGGTGGCGAGCACCTCGCCGCCGTCGGTGACGACCTTGCCCCCCTCCAGGAGGAGTTCGGCGGTGGCCCAGGCCGGGTGGTAGGTGCCGAACCTGCGTCGGCCGATGTCCAGGACCTGTTCCCTGACGGCCTCGCAGGAGTTCTTCACGGCGCCTCCGGTGACGTACGTCTGCCGGGAGGCGGAGGTGGATCCCGCGGAGCCGACCCGGGTGTCCGCCGGGTGGATGGTCACCTGGCTGACACCGAGTTCGGTACGGGCGATCTGGGCGTGGACGGTGACCCCGCCCTGTCCGACCTCGGCCATCGCGGTGTGCACGGTGGCGACGGGTTCGCCGTTGATGACCTCCATCCGTACCCGGGCGGTGGAGTAGTCGTCGAAGCCTTCGGAGAAGCCGACGTTCTTCAGCCCGACGGCGTACCCGACGCCGCGCACCACCCCTTCGCCGTGCGTCGTGTTGGACAGTCCGCCGGGCAGCGCGCGTACGTCGACGGAGCTGCCGCCCGCGTCGGCCGAGAGCCACTGCTGCTCGGGCGGCATGGGGCGGGCCTTGACACGGCGCAGCAGTTCGGCGACCGGGGCCGGCGAGTCGCAGGGCTGTCCTGTGGGCAGCAGGGTGCCCTGCTCCATGGCGTTCAGCTGCCGCAGTTCGACCGGGTCCATGTCCAGCGCCGCGGCCAGCTTGTCCATCTGCGCCTCGTAGGCGAAGCACGCCTGGACCGCGCCGAAGCCGCGCATCGCGCCGCAGGGCGGGTTGTTGGAGTAGAGGGCGATGGCCTCGATGTCGACGTCATCGACGGCGTAAGGGCCGACCGCGAGCGACGAGGCGTTGCCGACGACGGCCGGGGAGGCGGAGGCATAGGCGCCGCCGTCCAGCACGATCCGGCACTTCATGTGGGTGAGCTTGCCGTCCTTGGTCGCCCCGTGCTCGTAGTGGAGCTTCGCGGGGTGGCGGTGGACGTGCCCGAAGAAGGACTCGAAACGGTTGTAGACCATCTTTACGGGCTTGCCGGTGCGCAGCGCCAGCAGGCAGGCGTGGATCTGCATCGACAGGTCCTCGCGTCCGCCGAAGGCGCCGCCCACGCCGGACAGCGTCATCCGGACCTTGTCCTCGGGGAGACCGAGCACGGGGGCGATCTGGCCGAGGTCGGAGTGCAGCCACTGGGTGGCCACGTACAGCTCGACACCGCCGTCCTCGGAGGGTACGGCGAGGCCGGACTCCGGGCCGAGGAAGGCCTGGTCCTGCATCCCGAAGACGTAGTCCCCGCTGACGATCACATCGGCCCGCTCGGCCGCCGCGTCCGCGTCGCCGCGGACGATGGGCTGGCGGTGGACGATGTTGGGGTGCGGGACATGGCCGATGTGGTGGTCGGTGCGGCCCTCGTGGACCAGGATCGCGTCGGGGGCCGTCGCGGACGCCTCGTCGGTGACGAGCGGCAGTTCGGCGTAGTCGATCCGGATCTTGGCGGCGGCGCGGCGCGCGGTCTCGGGGTGGTCGGCGGCGACGAGCGCCACGGGTTCACCGTGGTGGCGGACCTTGCCGTGCGCGAGCACGGGCGTGTCCTGGATCTCGAGACCGTAGTTCTTCATCTCGGCGGGCAGGTCGTCGTAGGTCAGGACGGCGTACACGCCGGGGGTGGCGACGGCCTCGCCGATGTCGATGGAGCGGATCTCGGCGTGCGCGACGGTGGAGCGCAGCGTGTGGCCCCACAGCATGTCCTCGTGCCACATGTCGGATGAGTACGCGAATTCGCCGGTGACCTTGAGGGTGCCGTCGGGACGGAGGGTGGACTCACCGATGCCGCCCCGGGTCTTGGAGCCCTGGGTGATCCGGGTGGGGGTGCCGGCCGGGCCGGACGTGGCTCGTGGGTTCGGCGTCATGGCTGTCGGACCGCCTGTTCCTGTCGGGCGGCCGCGAGGCGGACCGCGTCGAGGATCTTCTCGTAGCCGGTGCAGCGGCAGAGGTTGCCGGAGAGCGCCTCGCGGATGTCCTGGTCGGACGGGGAGGGCCGGGTCTCCAGCAGCTCGTCGGCGGCGACCAGCAGGCCGGGGGTGCAGAAGCCGCACTGCACGGCGCCCGCGTCGATGAACGCCTGCTGGACCGGGGAGAGTTCCTCGGCCTCGGCGCTCCGCCCGTCGGTGGGCCTGGCCTGCCAACGCTGGGCCGCGTCGAGCGAGGTGCCGCAGGTGCCGGCGGCGCAGCCGGTGCCGGGGTGGGCGTCCTCGCGGTGCCGGGCGTAGTCCGCCAGGCCCTCGACGGTGACGACCTCGCGGCCCTCGGCCTGGCCGGCGGCGACGAGACAGGAACAGACGGGCACGCCGTCGAGGCGCACCGTACAGGAGCCGCATTCGCCTTGTTCACAGGCGTTCTTGGAGCCGGGAAGGCCCATGCGCTCGCGCAGGACGTACAGGAGGGACTCGCCCTCCCAGACGTCGTCGGCCTCCTGCTTACGGCCGTTGACCGTGAAGTTGACTCGCATGATCAAGCAGCTCCTTCGAGGGTGCGTCCCGCTCCGCGGTACTGCTCCCAGGTCCACGCCAGCGTGCGGCGGGCCATGATGCCGACGGCGTGCCTGCGGTAGGCGGCGGTGCCCCGTACGTCGTCGATGGGGTTGCAGGACCCGGCGGCGAGCTGGGCGAACTGCTTGGCCACGGAAGGTGTGATGATCTTTCCGCTCTCCCAGAACCCGCCCTCGTCCAGCGCGGCGTTCAGGAACTCCTCGGCCGCCTGCGCCCTGACCGGGGTCGGGGCGGCGGAGCCGATGCCGGTGCGCACGGTGCGGGTCTCGGGGTGGAGCGCGAGGCCGAAGGCGCAGACGGCGATGACCATCGCGTTGCGGGTGCCGACCTTGGAGTACTGCTGCGGTCCTTCGGCCTTCTTGATGTGCACGGCCCTGATCAGCTCGTCCGGGGCGAGTGCGTTGCGCTTGACGCCGGTGTAGAAGGCGTCGATCGGGATCATCCGCGTCCCCCGTACGGACGCGGCTTCGACCTCGGCGCCCGCGGCGAGCAGCGCCGGATGGGCGTCCCCCGCGGGTGACGCGGTGCCCAGGTTGCCACCGACACCGCCCCGGTTGCGGATCTGCGGCGAGGCGACGGTGTGCGAGGCGCGAGCGAGACCGGGCAGCTCGGCCCGCAGATGCTCCATGACGGCGCTGTACGGCACCGAGGCGCCGAGGCGTACGGTGTCCTGGCCCATCTGCCACTCGGACAGTTCACCGATGCGGTTGAGGTCCAGGAGGTGCTCGGGTCGCCGGTGGTCGAAATTGATCTCGACCATCACATCGGTGCCACCCGCGATGGGCACGGCCGCCGGGTGCTCGGCCTTGGCGGCGAGCGCCTCCTCCCAGCTGGCGGGGCGAAGGAAGTCCATGAGTGGCTCTCTTCTTCTCGATCGGGTCGTTCAGCTGGGCTGGGGACGGCCGGCCCGCCGGCCTGGCGGCCTTCGACCGGGTCTGTTCCTGTGTTGTTGACGCGGTGTGTGGCCCAGTACACAAGCCTTGCTCCACTCGGTGCAGTCACCGAAACCATGAAGGAATTGGCTGGTCCCCTTCACCGTCTTGTAGATTCGAACAAATGGCGGTCACCGGTGACCTCACCGACATTCACAAGTGACCTCCGCCTCCCCCGCACCAACGAAGAGAACGGCGGCAATCGACGATGCGGCTGCGCGCACTGCTGGACACCGAGGCTCTGGGCCTGCGGCTGCTCGGCGGCGAGGACGAGCTGGACCGTTCGGTCCGGGGCGTCATGACGACGGACCTGCGCGACCCCAGCCGCTATCTCTCGGGCGGTGAGCTGGTGCTGACGGGCCTTGCGTGGCGCAAGGACGCGTCGGACACGGAGCCGTTCGTACGGATCCTGGCGAACGCGGGCGTGGCCGGTCTGGGCGCGGGCGAGGCGGAGCTGGGGGCCGTTCCCGACGATCTGGTCGAGGCGTGCCTGCGGCACAGACTGCCGCTCTTCGCGGTCGACGAGACCGTTGCGTTCGCGACGATCACCGAGCATGTGGTGCGCCAGGTCTCCGGCGAACGGGCCGGGGACCTGGCCGCGGTCGTCGACCGTCACCGCAGGCTCATGACCTCGGGACCGGCGGGCGGCGGGCCCGAGGTGGTGCTCGATCTGCTCACCTCCGACCTGGACCTGCACGCCTGGGTCCTGTCACCGACGGGCCGGCAGATCGCCGGAGCCGGCGAGCCCCTGCCGCCACGCACCGGCGCCGAACTGGCGGGCCGGCATCTCGCCGCGACCCGCACAGGACGCCCGGGACCGTACCGCGCCGAGGTGGACGACACGGCGTATTCGCTGTTCCCGATCCGGAACACCGGCAGGGGGACGCCGCCCGCACCGGCCCCCGACGTCCGCGAGTCCGTGCTCTCCGAATGGCTGCTGGCCGTGGCGGCGGACGCCGGCGACTGGCCGGCGGCCCGGCTCGACCTGCTCCAGGGCGTCACCCAGCTGATCGCCGTCGAACGGGACCGCCGCGACGCCGCCCGAGCGGTACGCCGCAGGCTCGCCCAGGAGGTCCTGGAGCTGGTCCAGACGGGCGCCGCCCCCGCCGAGATCGCGGCCAGGCTGCGGGTGGCGGCCCCGGTCCTGCTGCCGGGCGTCGGCGCGGCGCCGCACTGGCAGGTCGTGGTGGCCAGGGTCGAGTGGCCGGCGGACAGCACGCGCGCGGAACCGGCGGGCGGCCGGGCGGCACAGGCGCTGCTGGAGGAGATCCTCGTCGATCCTGCCGTGACGGGCCCCGATTCGGCCGACCGGATCGCCGTGGCGCACACCGGTGACGAGGCCATCGCCCTCGTACCCCTGACCGCGCTCCCCGCGCCGGACGCCGAGGGTGAGGACGCACCGGTGGAATCCGGTACTCCCGAGCAGCGGGCCGGCGCCCTGCACGCGGACGCCCTGCTCGACTCCGTCCGCGCGCCGCTCTCCGCCGGTCTCGCGGACGAGGGCCGTCTGACACTGGGTGTCAGCGCCGCCGTCCACTCCGCCGAGGGGCTGCGGGGCGCGCTGGAGGAGGCCCGGCACGCCCGCCGGGTCGCCGCGGCCCGGCCGGGGGCGGTCTGCGCGGCCGGCCACCACGAGCTCGCCTCGCACGTCCTGCTGCTGCCCTTCGTCCCGGACGACGTCCGCCGCGCCTTCACCGCCAGGCTCCTGGACCCGCTGCGCGACTACGACCGGCGGCACCGCGCCGAGCTGATCGAGACGCTGGAGGCCTTCCTGGACTGCGACGGGTCGTGGACCCGCTGCGCGGCACGGCTGCACCTGCACGTCAACACACTGCGCTATCGCGTCGGACGTATCGAGCAGTTGACGGGACGTGACCTTTCACGCCTCGAGGACAAGCTGGACTTCTTCCTCGCCCTGCGTATGAGCTGACTTCGCGGGCCTTTCGGGGCCCTCCGGGGTTCCGGTCGATTGTGAAATCTTTCACCTGACATTGATCCGACCCCTTGGCCCGGCGTGCCAATCCGTGCTGAGATGCGCGCAGACCCTGGCCGAACCGGTGCTCACCGGCCGGCCTCCACAGCTCGATGGCGCGCTCGGGGAGGGCAATGTGGCGCATACCGCCATGTCTGGTTCCGGAACGACAGCAGATGACGATCCGCCGCTCCAGACCGCGGTATGGCGGCTGCGCTCACGGGCCTGTTGGACCGACGCCGCCGCACTGCTCGGCCCCCTGGCGGCCACCGACCCGGCGGCCGCGCTCCAGCGGACCTCGCTGCTGACCGAGCGGTGCCTCTACACGGGAGCCGGCTGGACGGACGCCGAGGACGCCCTGCGCACCGCCGAGGCGCTCGCCCAGGACGACTCCGAGCGCGGGGCAGCGGCCTGCGAGCGCGGCTATCTCGCGTACGCGTCGACCCTGCTCGGGGCGCGCGACCGGGCCGACGAGGCCAGCGTGGCGCTCAGCAGGGCCGCCGCCCTGCTCTCTCCCTCGGCCCCGGGCCGCCCTCTGCTGGACTTCCGCCGGGGCCTGATCGCCCAGAACATCGCCGATTCGCCCCAGTCGGCCCGCGCCGCCTACCGCAGGGCGCACGCAGGCGCCACGGCCCGGGGTGACCAGCTCCTGCTCTCCTTCACCTGGCGGCACCTCGCCTCGCTCTCCCTGGGCGAGGGTGAGCTGGCCGAGGCGCGGCACGGCTTCGCGGAGTCGCTGCGGATACGGGAGGAGCTGGGCTATCTCGTGGGCACAGCCCCGGCGCTCATCTCGCTCGCGGACGCCGAGCCGGAGCCCGAGGCCGCCGACCGGCTGCGCGCGGAGGCCGGCCGGCTGTTCCGGCTGCTGGGCGGTGTGCCGACCTGGCTCGCGCCCCGGCTCGAACCGCCGGACCCGGAGACCGCCGAGGCGAACTGACCCGTCCGGGCCCGAGGGCCCGCCGAGGACCCGCCGAGGACCCGTCCGGGCGCCCGGACGGGAGCCGTCTCGGACGTCAGACGTCGGCGCCGTTGAAGTGTTCCCGTACGAGGGACCGCACCACCGTCAGGTCCTGGGCGATGAGCGCGTCGAGGAGCGCGATGTGCTCCGAGGCATCGGCGAGCAGCTCGGCCCCGTGGCCCGCACGGCTGTCGGCCAGGGGCCACTGGGACCTGCGGTGGAGGTCGTCGGCGACCGCGACGAGCTGCTGGTTCCCCGCCAGCGCGAGCACGGCGCCGTGGAAGGCGCGGTCGCTGTCCGCGTACGCCGCGCGGTCGCCGACGGCCGCCGCCGCGACCGTGGCATCGGCCAGCGGACGCAGCGCGCACCAGCGGGCCGCCGGAACCGCGCGGGCCAGCCGCAGCATGACGGGGACCTCGATCAGCGCGCGCACCTCGGCGAGCTCCGCCAGCTCACGGGGACCGCGCTCGCTCACCCGGAAGCCGCGGTTCGGCACGACCTCAACGGCGCCCTCGACGGCCAGCTGCTGCATCGCCTCACGCACCGGGGTCGCGGAGACCCCGAAACGGGCGCCGAGCGCCGGGGCCGAGTAGACCTCGCCCGGGGCCAGCTCCCCGCCGACCAGCGCGGTGCGCAGGGCGTCCAGGATCTGGCCGCGTACGGAGTGCCGCTGGACCGCACGGGGTGCGGGCGGCTCGCTGTGGGTGTGCTCGCCACGCACGCGTTCATCACGCACCTGTTCGCCGCGCACCCGTTCACCGCGTACCTGTTCGGCACGCACCTGTTCGGGCACGCGGACATCCAGCGGGGTGCCCGCCGACGCGTACGGCCGCACGTCCTCACGCGCTCTGCCCTGCTCCACCGGGAACCTCCTCGCACTGGCGGGTCCGGCTCGCGCGCGCCGGGCCCCTTGTGCACGATAGGCGGAGCGGGTCTCAGTTCAAACACCGATCTCTTCGGGTAAGGTAAGCCTTACCTCTAGAAGATCGTGATTCGGTGGTCCCTGAATGACCGTGCCCGTCCTGCTCGCCGCGACCGCCCCGTCCCCCCTGACGGCGGCGTACACACGTCTGGCCGAGGTCTTCCCCGGACTGCGCGCCGAGGTGCTGCCCGACCACGTCGCGGCGCCCTCGGGCGGCGGATGGGTCGGCGCCGCCGAGCTGGCGGCAGGCGGCGGGGCGCTGGACGAATTCCTGGCCTGGGACGAGGCGCAGGTGCTGCGGGACTACGGCACCCGGGCGCGCCCCGACGTGGTGGCGAGCTTCGGACTGCACCGGTACGCCTGGCCGGCCTGTCTCCTGGTGACCCTGCCGTGGTTCACACACCGCCGGGTGCCGCGGATCCCGGCCTCCGACGTCTCCTTCCACCGGGGCCTGGGCCATCTGACCCTGCGCGTCGGCGAGTTCGCCTGCCTGCCCGACGACCCCGCTGCGGAGCTGCCCGGCGCCCGCGTCGTCCCCGACGAGTCGGCGCTGCGGGCCGAGGTCCTGGACGCCGTGGCGCAGCACCTCGGCCCGGTACTGGACGGATTCCGGCCACGCATGCGGCGCGGGAAGCGCGCCCTGTGGGGCATGGCGACGGACGAGATCGTCGAGGGACTCTGGTACATCGCCCATCTGCTCGGCGAGGAGAGCCGCGCGATGAGGGAGCTCGAACTGCTTCTGCCGGGCACCACCGAGCCGTACGTGGGCACGGCGGGTTTCCGTGAACTCACCGGCCCCGACGGCGAATCGCTCCCCACCCGCGACCGCGCGAGCTGCTGCCTCTTCTACACGCTGCGCCCCGAGGACACCTGCGTCACCTGCCCGCGCACCTGCGACGCCGACCGCGTCCGCAAGCTCACGCCCGCCACCTGAGCCACTGAGCCACACGGCGGCGCTCACACCACCCGGCAGGGCGACTGTAATTCGAACGCAACTCAGGCTCATCGAGCGGCAGTTCGAGCCGATTAGGCCTATCGGGACGTCCAATCCCCCCAATAGGGTCCCGGACCTCTGAAACCGTCTGCGAGAGACGGCATTTCAGCCACAATGGCGCCCGAAACGCCCTCCGTGACGCAAGGGACGCGCATGAGACTGACCGACATCTCGCTCGACTGGTTGCTTCCGGGCGCCGTACTGCTCGTGGGGGTACTGGCGGCGGTGACGGTGGTCGCACGCGGCAGGCGTGCCGCTGACAAGTCCGCGGCCGACGACAGCTGGGAACGCAGCGAGGAGCGCCGCAGGCGCAAGGAAGCCCTCTACGCGACCGCCTCGTACGTCCTGCTGTTCTGCTGTGCCGCGGTCGCCGCAGCTCTCTCCTTCCACGGCCTCGTCGGCTTCGGCCGGCAAAACCTCAACCTCTCGGGGGGCTGGGAGTACCTCGTGCCCTTCGGCCTCGACGGGGCGGCGATGTTCTGCTCGGTCCTCGCCGTGCGCGAGGCCAGCCACGGTGACGCCGCCCTCGGATCCCGGCTGCTGGTGTGGACGTTCGCCTGTGCCGCCGCCTGGTTCAACTGGGTGCACGCGCCGCGGGGCATGGAGCACGCGGGCGCACCCCACTTCTTCGCGGGGATGTCGCTCTCGGCCGCGGTGCTGTTCGACCGCGCGCTGAAGCAGACCCGCAGGGCGGCGCTGCGCGAGCAGGGCCTGGTGCCCCGCCCGCTGCCGCAGATCCGGATCGTACGGTGGCTGCGCGCGCCCAGGGAGACCTTCGGCGCCTGGTCGCTGATGCTCCTGGAGGGCGTACGCAGCCTCGACGAGGCCGTGGACGACGTCCGCGAGGACCGGCAGGAGAAGGAGCAGGACCGGCTCCGCAGGAGGGACCAGGCGAAGCTGGACCGGGCCCAGATCAAGGCCCTGAACCGGCAGCACCGGGTCTGGGGGCGCGGCGCCCGCATCGGCCGCCAGATGGACGCCCAGGCGGCCATCGCCCGCGCACAGAGCGGCGTCCCGGCCGCGGTGGAACCCGCCGCGACGGAACCCGGGCAGCTGCCCCTTCGCCCCCGGCCTTCCCTGCAAGCGGTGAACGGCGCGACTCCCAGGGCCGCTTCGGCGCAGACCACCGTGGCCGGCGAGCAGGGCACCGCCGAACCCGTCGCCGAGGACGACACCCAGGCCCTGCCCCGGCTCGACTCGCTGGAGCAGAAACTCAAGGACCTGGAACAGCAGTTCGGCTGAGGCGAGGCGTCAGGCGATCCCGGCGTCCAGCTCGAACCAGACCACCTTGCCCAGCGCCTGCGCCGTGACTCCCCAGGAGTCCGCCAGGCTCTGGACGAGAAGCAGTCCTCTGCCGTGCGTACCGTCGTCGGCGTTCGGTACGTACGGTGTGGGCTCCTGCCCGGTGAGGAAGTCGCGCACCTCGACCCGCAGTCGCGCCTGCGCCGAGGTCACCGTGACCACGGCGCCGTTTCTCGTATGGATGAGCGCGTTCGTGACCAGCTCGCTGAGCAGGAGCTCGGCCACTTCCGTCTCCTGAGGGCGGCCGCGCCGGCGCATGAAGTCCCGCAGCGCGGCCCGCATCTCCCCCACCGCCGACAGATCGGCGTTCCCGAGTCTGCGGTGCAGCCGTGTCGGACGGCTCTCCTGTCGCCTCGTCATGTCCCCCGTAAGCATGCTGAATCGGCCTCCCTTGATTCCGGTTCATGCCGTCATGTCTCGAACGCCTCCACGGATGCATGCCCCGCAGAGCCGCGGTCACGCGTCCCCGGGCGTCAACATATGAACGGACCGCTGCGCAACCCCGTCCGGGCGGCCGGCGCATTACGTTTGCGTACTCACGGTTAACTTTCAAAAAATTCACCCGTGTTGGCGTTGACGGATGGGGATCTACGCGCGTCATCATGGTGGACATGCGAATCCCCCCACGGATCACCACGCTCGGCGGCATCGCCGCCCTCATGTCCGTCCTCTTCGTCGGCGGCCCGGTCGCCGCATCGGCGGCGACGGCTCCCTCGACCACCGCGGTCGGCAGCGTCTGCTACTCCGCGCTGCCCTCCCAGGCCCACGACACGCTCGACCTCATCGACGCGGGCGGCCCGTTCCCGTACGACCAGGACGGCACCGTCTTCCAGAACCGCGAGGCACTGCTGCCGAGCCAGAGCACCGGCTACTACCACGAGTACACGGTCATCACGCCCGGTTCGTCGGACCGCGGCGCCCGCCGGATCGTGACGGGTGAGGCCACCGAGGAGGACTACTACACCGCGGACCACTACGAGTCCTTCGACCTGGTCGACCACGGCTGCTGATATCCCGCACTCCCCCGGTCAGGTCCGCGCCGTAGTCCCCCACCTGCGGCGCGGGCCATCGGGCCGGCGTCAGGAAGCGCGCTTGTACGCTCCACGCATGACCGTGACCTATGTGATCGACGGCTCCCGCATCACCGGCCTGGACAGCTTCTGGGACGTGATCGGCGAGGCGGTGAACGGGCCCGGCGGCTACTTCGGCCGCAATCTCGACGCCTTCGCGGACTGTGTCGGGGGTCTCGGCACCCCGCGGGACGAGTCCTTCGTCATCGAGTGGCACGACCACGCCCGCTCCGCCCGCGCGTTGGGCCACGAGGAGACCGCCCGCCGGCTTGCCGGTCTGCTCACCCGGGCGCACCCCACCAACCGTGCCCGGATCGAGCGGGAGCTCGCCGATGCCAGGGCGGGCCGCGGTCCGACGCTCTTCGACCAGCTCGTCGGGATCGTCGGCGAACGGACCGGGCCCGGGACCCTACGCCTGCTGTGAGGACGCGCAGGACTCGCTGAGCACATGGTGCCGGCCGATGGGCAGCATCAGCGGCTTGCCCGAGACCGGGTCATCGATGATGCGGCTCCGCAGACCGAACACCGTCTCGACCGTCTCCTCGGTGAGCACCTCCGCTGGGGTGCCCGCGCCATGAATGCTCCCCGCCGCGATGGCGATGAGGTGATCCGCGTACCTGGCGGCCAGGTTGAGATCGTGCAGCACCATCACGACCGTCGTCCCCCGGGTCCTGTTGAGATCGGTCAGCAGGTCGAGCACCTCGATCTGATGGCTGGCGTCGAGGAACGTGGTGGGCTCGTCGAGCAGCAGCAGATCGGTCTGCTGCGCCAGCGCCATGGCGATCCAGACGCGTTGCCGCTGACCGCCCGAGAGCTCGTCCACCGCGCGGTCGGCGAGCTCCGCGGTCTGCGTGGTCTCCAGGGCGGAGGCCACCGCGGCGTCGTCCTTCTCGCTCCACCGGGTGAAGACACCCTGGTGGGGGTGGCGCCCCCGGCCCACCAGGTCCAGCACGGTGATGCCTTCGGGCGCGATCGGTGACTGCGGCAACAGCCCCAGGGTGCGGGCGAGTTCCTTGGCCGGCATCCGGTGCACCTGTCTGCCGTCCAGGAGCACCTGCCCCTCGCGGGGCGCGAGCAGCCGTGACATCGAGCGCAGCAGGGTCGACTTTCCGCAGGCGTTGGCCCCGACGATCACCGTGACCTTGCCGGGCGGCACCGTCAGGTCGAGGGACTCGACGACCACGCGGTCGCTGTAACCGAGCGTCAGACGCTCGGCGTTGAGGGAGTGGGACGTGGTCATATCGAGCCTCCAGCCCGATGGGTGCGGACAATCAGATAGACGAGGTACGGCGCGCCGAGCACCCCGGTGACGACGCCGACCGGGTAGCGGGTGTCGAAGGCGAACTGACCCGCGAAGTCGGCGACGAGGACCAGGAGCGCGCCGACAAGACCGGCCGGCACCAGGAGGGAGCCCCCCGCCCCCACGATCCTGGCCGCGATCGGCCCGGACAGGAACGCCACGAACGCGATGGGTCCGGCGGCGGCCGTCGCGAAGGCGATCAGCCCGACGGCGGCGACGATGACCGTGATCCTGGTGCGTTCGACGCGGACCCCGAGAGCCGAGGCGGTGTCGTCGCCCAGCCGCAGGGCGGACAGGTTGCGGCCCTGCGACAGCAACACGGGGGTCAGCACGGCGAGCGCGACCACGGCGGGCACGACCTGGTCCCAGCCCACACCGTTCAGACTGCCCGTCAGCCAGCGCGTGGCCTCCTGGAGGTCCCACTCGGCGGCGCGGGACAGCACGTACGAGGTGACGCTGTCGAGCATCGCGGAGATCCCGATGCCGATCAGGATGAGGCGTGTGCCGACGACCCCGTCGCGGAACGCCAGCGTGTACACCAGCAGCGCCACGACGAGGGCGGCGACGATCGCGAGGACCGACACCTGGGTCTCGTCGAGCGACAGGGTCACGATCGCGATGGCCGCCGCGGCGCTCGCACCGGAGCTGATCCCGATGACATCGGGGC
Organism: Streptomyces sp. NBC_01012; assembly: GCF_045162755.1. Lineage (NCBI taxonomy): Bacteria > Bacillati > Actinomycetota > Actinomycetes > Kitasatosporales > Streptomycetaceae > Streptomyces > Streptomyces sp. NBC_01012. The sequence continues at coordinate 1,332,795 of NZ_CP108688.1, forward strand.
TGGCGAGCGGGTTGCGCAGCATCGTCTGGAAGGTGACACCCGCCATGCCGAAGCTGAACCCGGCCACCACCGCGAGCACGGCGCGTGGCAGCCGCAGCCGTCCGACGGTGAACGACGCCCCGGGCACCTGCTCCCCGAGGATCACCCTGAGGACGTCGCCCGGAGGGTAGAAGGTCTTCCCGGCCATCAGCGTCACGGCGAACACGGCGACGACGAGCACCAGGAGGACCAGCGCGATCAGGCGTCGGCGGGAGGCGTTCCTGACGCGTCCGCGGGTGACCTCGCGAAGGACGGAGGGCCGGGTGACGGCGGGGGCGCTCACAGGGCACGCACTTTCTGACGGCGGACGGTGTAGATGAAGAACGGGGCGCCGATCAGGGCCGTCACGATGCCCACGTCGACCTCCGAGGGGCGGGCCACGACCCGTCCGACGACATCGGCCGCGGTCAGCAGCACGGCCCCGGTCACCGCGGAGAACGGCAGCAGCCAGCGGTGGTCGACGCCGACCATCATCCGGCACGCGTGCGGGACGACGAGTCCGACGAAGGCGATGGGTCCGGCGGCCGCCGTCGCCGCGCCGCACAGGACGACGGCGCCCACGGCCGCCGTGGCGCGGGCGACTGCGACGCGTTCGCCGAGTCCCGCCGCGAGTTCGTCGCCCAGGGCGAGCGAGTTCAGCGCCCGCGCGGAGAGCAGACAGATCAGGGCGCCGACGCCGAGGAACGGCAGCACATGCCCGATGCGTTCGAAGGAGGCGCCTCCGACCCCGCCGATCTGCCAGAGCCGGAAGGACCCCGAGATGTCGTTGCGGGGCAGGACGACGGCGGTCACCAGCGAGGCGAACGCAGCGGAGGTGGCGGCGCCCGCGAGGGCGAGCTTGAGGGGGGTGGCCCCGCCTCGCCCCAGGGAGCCGACGGTGTAGACGAAAACGGCCGAGGCCGCCGCCCCTGCCATGGCGACCCATACGTACCCGGTCGGCGAGGTGAGCCCGAAGAAGGCGACCCCGGTGACCACGGCCAGTGACGCGCCCATGTTGACGCCGAGGATGCCGGGGTCGGCCAGCGGATTGCGCGTCACCCCCTGCATCACGCCGCCCGAGAGGCCGAGCGCGGCGCCGATCACGACGGCCAGCAGGGTGCGCGGGATCCGCTTCGTGACGGCCGCCTGCTCCAGCGTGCCGTCCGCGCCGCCGAGCGCGCTCCAGACGTCGGACCAGGCCACGGTGCGCGAGCCGACGGCGACCGAGAGCACCGCCACCACGGCCAGCACCACGAGGGTCAGCAGGAGCCACAGGATCCGGACACGTGCCGGACGCCGCACCAGGGCGGCGTCCGGCGTGTGTCGGGTGTCGAGCGTCGTCACTTGACCTTGTCCGCGGCCTTGGCGAGCTCGGCCACGTAGTCCTCCAGCACCCAGGAGATCGACAGCGGCGTGGGGTTCGCGGCGGTGGCCAGCGGGGCGCTGCCCGGCAGGAGGTAGACCGAACCGTTCTTCACGGCGGGGATCTTCGACAGCAGCGGGTCCTTCTGCAACGTCTTGAGCAGGTCGCCCTTGTCGTCGCCGTAACCGGTGATGATGTCGACGTCGTCGAACGCGTCGATCTGCTCCGCGCTCTTGGTCAGCGCGAACTTGTCCGTGCCCTTCGACGCCTCGGCGATGCTGCCGGGGATCTTCAGACCGAGGTCCTCGAAGAACAGGGTGCGGGTGTCGTGGGACGTGTAGAAGCCGATCTCACTCACGTCGTTGGGGTCGACGTGCGTCATGAACATCGCCGACTTCCCCTTCAGCTGCGGGTACTTGGCGACGGTCTTCTTGATGTCGCCCTCGACCTCGTCGATCAGCTTCTCGCCCTCGTCGGCGAGGCCGATCGCCTTGCTGTTCATCTCGATGATCTCGCGCCACGGAGTGGCCCACGCCGCCTCCGGGTACGCCACCACGGGGGCGATGTCGCTCAGCGTCTCGTAGTCCTGCTTCGTCAGCCCGGAGTAGGAGGCGAGGATGACGTCGGGTTCGGTGTCCGCCACGGCTTCGAAGTCGATGCCGTCGGTCTCGTCGAACAGGACCGGGGTCTTGGCGTCCAGCTCCTTGAGCTTGTCCGCGACCCAGGGCAGGACACCGTCGTCGTCATCGTCACCGAAGTTCGCGGCGGCCATCCCGACAGGCACGACGCCGAGGGCCAGCGGCACCTCGTGGTTGGCCCAGTTCACCGTGGCCACACGCTCGGGCTTGGACGGGATCGTGGTCTTGCCCAGCGCGTGCTCGATCGTGACCGGGAACGCCTCGGAGCCGGCCTTGCCGCTCTCGTCCTTCTTGGAATCGGACTCCCCGCCGCAGGCCGTGAGGCCCACCAGCAGGGCAGCCGCGACGGCGACTACGCGAAGGCGGTGTGGACGCATGGATCCGTACTCCAGTTCGGGATGGCTGAGCGCATAAAGTTAGGTAAGGCTTGGCTTTCCTTTGACCTTATGGAACACACAGGGTTGTCGCAATCAGCCGTTTCAGACATTCGTTGTAGCGATCGGGACACCGGGGCAGGGCAGGGACCTCAGCGAGCCCGGAACGCCCCCGGCGTCAGCCCCGTCGTACGCCGGAAAGCGGCGCCGAAGGCACTCGCCGAGCGGTAGCCGACCTCCTCGGCGACCACCTCCACCGCCCAGCCACGGGTGAGGAGCCCGACCGCGTGCTGCGCCCTGACGCCGGCGACCCAGCGCGCGAAGCTGGTGCCGGTCTCGGCGTTGAAGGCCCTGGTCACCGTGCGGGTGCTCACGCCCAGCTCGGCCGCCCACCGCGACAGCGTCCGCTGATCGCCGGGATTCTCGCGCACGGCGTCGGCGATCGGGCGCAGCAGCGGCGATGTCGGGACCTGGACCAGCAGCTCCCGGGTCGACGGAGTCAGCACATCGAGCACCATCGCCTCGGTGGCGGCCCGGGAACCCGCGTCAAGGCCGGTGTCGCCGAGCCGCTCCAGCAGCAGGCGGAGCAGCGGCGTGATCTCCACGGCCACGGGGACGTCGGAGAGCGAGGGGGTGACGGCACGGTCGAAGAAGGTCGCACGGAACCACGTACCGGCGACCGCAGAGCCGGAGTGCAGGGTGCCGGCCGGCATCCACAGGCCCAGGGTCGGGGTGATGGTCCAGGCCCGCGCGCCCACCACGGCCATGGAGGCGCCGCGCTCGTTCCAGAGGAGTTCGTCCCAGGGGTGGCCGTGCGCGTTCCAGCTGGTGTCGCGCGTGACGGTCTCGTCGTAACCGTGGATGACGAACGGCGTGCGGACCGCTCCCGGGTCCTGCTCCGGCACGGTGCGGGTCTCCCTGGTCACGGTGCGGCTCCGGGCCCGCGGGTGGCGGGCGCCTGGCCGTCGCCGGTGGGAGGGGTCGGTCGCATGGCCTCACAGTACCGAGGGAGCCGCGGGTGCCCGGCCCGGCCCCCGCGGCTCCCGGTTCAGGGGCGCGGCACGTTGCGGATGTTGGAGCGTGCCATCTGGAGCATCCTGCCGACCCCGCCGTCCAGGACGATCTTGCTGGCGGAGAGCGCGAAGCCGGTGACCATGTCCGCGCTGATCTTCGGCGGGATGGAGAGGGCGTTCGGGTCGGTGACCACATCGACGAGTGCGGGGCCCTTGTGCTTGAAGGCGTCCTTCAGCGCGCCCTCCAGCTGCTTGGGCTTCTCGACACGCACCCCGTAGGCCCCGGCAGCCCGGGCGAGCTCGGCGAAGTCGGGGTTCTTGTTGGTCGTACCGAACGAGGGCAGTCCGGCGACCAGCATCTCCAGCTCGACCATGCCGAGCGAGGAGTTGTTGAACAGGACGACCTTGACCGGCAGGTCGTACTGGACGAGCGTGAGGAAGTCGCCCATCAGCATGGTGAATCCGCCGTCGCCCGACATCGACACGACCTGCCGGTCGCGGTCGGTGAACTGCGCCCCGATCGCCTGCGGCAGCGCGTTCGCCATGGAGCCGTGGCTGAACGAACCGATGACCCTGCGCTTGCCGTTGGGCGTGAGATAGCGGGCAGCCCACACATTGCACATACCGGTGTCGACGGTGAACACGGCGTCGTCGTCAGCGAGTTCGTCGAGGACCGAGGCGACGTACTCGGGATGGATCGGGACGTGCTTCTCGACCTTGCGGGTGTACGCCTTGACCACGCCTTCGAGCGCGTCGGCGTGCTTCTTCAGCATCCGGTCGAGGAACTTGCGGTCGGTCTTGGCCTTCACACGCGGGGTGAGCGCGCGCAGCGTCTCGCGGACGTCGCCCCAGACGGCGAGATCGAGCTTGGACCGCCGGCCCAGGTGCTCGGGGCGCACATCGACCTGGACGATCTTCACGTCCGTCGGGAGGAACGCGTTGTACGGGAAGTCGGTGCCCAGCAGGATCAGCAGATCGCACTCGTTGGTGGCCTCGTAGGCGGCGCCGTAGCCGAGCAGCCCGCTCATGCCCACGTCGTACGGGTTGTCGTACTGGATCCACTCCTTGCCGCGCAGCGCGTGACCGACCGGGGCCTTCACCCGCTCGGCGAACTCCATGACCTCGGCGTGCGCGCCCGCCGTACCGCTTCCGCAGAACAGCGTCACCCGTTTGGCCGCGTCGATCATGGCGCAGAGCTTGTCGATCTCCTCGTCACCGGGCTTCACGGAGGGCCGCGAGGTGACCAGGGCGTGTTCGATCGACTTCTCGGGGGCCGGCTGGGAGGCGATGTCACCGGGCATCGAGACGACGCTGACACCGCCTCGGCCGATCGCGTGCTGGATCGCCGTCTGGAGGAGCCGCGGCATCTGCTGCGGGTTGGAGATCATCTCGTTGTAGTGGCTGCACTCCTGGAAGAGCAGCTCGGGGTGCGTCGCCTGGAAGTAGCCGAGGCCGATCTCGCTGGACGGGATGTGCGAGGCGAGGGCGAGCACCGGGGTCATGGAGCGGTGGGCGTCGTACAGGCCGTTGATCAGGTGGAGATTGCCAGGACCGCACGACCCGGCGCAGGCGGCGAGGGTGCCGGTGATCTGGGACTCGGCGCCTGCCGCGAACGCGGCGGTCTCCTCGTGCCTGACCTGCACCCACTCCATGCCGGCGTGACGCCGGACGGCGTCGACCACCGGGTTGAGACTGTCGCCGACGACGCCGTACAGCCGCTTGACCCCCGCCCGCGCGAGGATGTCGACGAACTGTTCCGACACGTTCTGCTTGGCCATGGGTGCTCGACCTCTCTGCCTCCGGCTGTCCGTGAGTCCATCAACCCACGGCGCGCCGGGTTACGCCTCCCAGACCGCGGCGGTCGTACGGTCGTCGGCGTACCCCTTGGTCCTCAGCTGGGTGTCGGCCAGATAGGCGGGCAGCCCGGGCGGACCGCCGGTGCCCCAGCGCCGCGCGAGCTCGTCGGCGAGCGCGGGCTCACCGCGCATCGGCTCGGCCATGCCGTTCCCGCAGAGCAGCAGCGTGTCACCGGGCCTGGCGACGGAGACATGGAAGCGGAAGGGCTCCGCCGGTGGTGGCGGCGGGTGCTCGCCGTACGGGGAGGCGGGCGTGGTGATCTGCAGGTCCATCGTCAGCCGGTCACCGCCGGGGCTCTCCTCGCCCGCCTGTCCGTCGGCAGCGGGGAGCTCCGGGTCGAGGTCCTGCCAGACCCCGTCGCGGAGGCGGAAGAACCCGCCGGGTCCGATACCGAAGAAGACCCGGGTGCGGCACTCGGGGTCGGCGGACAGCAGCAGACAGCGCAGTCCGGAGCTGTACGCGAAGGGTTCGAGGCCGAGCTCGGCGGCTCGGGCGCGCAGCTTGCCGTGGGTGCGGTCGGTGAGGCGGTGCAGCCCTGCCTTGAGGTCGCCGCGGTGTCCCGCCCTTATGTCGTCGGAGAGCCTGGCATGACTGCGGGCGACGGATCCGCCGATCCAGCGACAGGCGTCGGCAGCGGCGAGATGGCCCGCTTCCGTGCCCCGGGCGCCGCCGGCCACCGCGACCAGGACCAGGGCGCCCGCACCGTCGCCGAAGCGCGCGGTGAGCAGGGCGTCGCGCCGGGGCTCACCCCGGAAGCGGGCCGAGTCCCCGCGCACGGACGCGGCCCGCAGGGTGTACGTCCCGTACCTGGCGCCGTCCAGGACCGTGTCGGGGACCAGGTCGTCGAGGTCGCCGGGGCCGGATGCGGGCAGCGCGGCGGGCTCGGCGTCGTAGGTGGGGGGCCGGTCCCCCAGGTGTCCGACGACAGGGCGCACCGGCGGCTCCGAGGCCTCCGGCGGCTCGGGTGGCGCCGGCGCGGCAGGTGCCCGTACGGCGAAGGTCCGGGGCCGCGGGGGCCCGGTGGGGGCCTCCCAGGGGGCGCGGCCGATCTCGATGGCGCCGGGGGCCGGGGGCGGCGCGGGCGGCTCCGGGGCGGGGCGGACGGGCGTGGGGCGCTCAGCCGTCGGCCTCCCGGGCGCGGGCGGCTCCGGTGTGCGGTTCGCCTCCGGCAGGCGTGGATCCGGCAGCGGCACCACCACCGGATGGTCGTCCACCTGCGCGGACCGCGCCTCCTGGGTCTCCCCGGCCTCCTGGGCCGCTTCCGGTCCGCCCACGGCGTCCGCCGCGGAGTCGAAGCGGTCGTCGAGACTGTCGGCGGCGCTGCTCGGCCCGGTGTCCGGCGCGGCCTCGTCGTACAGCGCGCGCCACCAGTCGTCCTCGTGGGCGGCGGGCTTCTCCCCCTGCTGACTCATGCTCATATTGTCGACCGCGCGGGGCGCACGAAACCGGCTCATCCGGAAAACTGGCCCGGAAGTGGCATCCGCCCTGGTCCGGCCGGGGAGACCCGCCGGACGTCCCCACCCCCCACGGGAAGGTCGTCCGGCGGGCCGGTCCGTGTGCTCAGCCCACCACCCGTGGGGCGGTTGTTGCTGCGGTGGCGCCAGATTGCCAGAGAGACAAGTGCGACGGGGCATGATGGGCCCGGCGGGTTTACGCCGTGGCTGTTTCCCGCCACGGCACACCCCGCCCGACATGCGCGGGAACGCGCGGGCACCGATCCGGGGAGGGCCGAGGATGCTGTCAGCGATAGGTCTCGACGAGAGACAGGAGGCGGCCTACCGGGCGCTGGTCGCGGCCGGCGCCGCGGAGCTCTCCGACCTCGCACACCGGCTGGCCCTGCCGGAGGCCGACACCGAGCGCGCGCTGCGCCGGCTGGAACAGCGGGGGCTCGTGGCCCAGTCCTCGTCACGGGCGGACCGCTGGGTCGCCGCGCCGCCCGGGGTCGCGCTGGGCGCGCTGCTGACCCAGCAGCGTCATGAGCTCGAACAGGCGGAGCTGGCGTCCGCGCTGCTCGCCGAGGAGTACCGCGCCGAGGCCGCGGAACCCGCCGTGCACGACCTGGTGGAGGTGGTGACGGGCGCGAGCGCGGTGGCCCACCGCTTCCATCAGCTGCAACTGGGCGCCACGTCCGAGGTCTGCGCACTGGTCACGGGGAAGCCGGTCGCGGTGACCGGGATGGAGAACGAGTCCGAGGAGCGTGCGGCGATGCGCGGGGTGTCCTACCGCGTGGTCGTCGAGCGCGATGTGCTCTCGCTGCCGTCCGGGATCGTGGAGCTGTCGGCGGCGCTGGGCCGCGACGAGCAGTGCCGGGTGGTCGACCGGGTCCCGACGAAGCTGGTGGTCTCCGACGCCACGCTGGCCATGGTGCCGCTGACCGGCCGTGGGGCGGAGCCGGCCGCGTTGGTGATCCATGCGAGCGGGCTGCTGGAGTCCCTGATGGGCCTCTTCGAGGCGGTGTGGCGGGACGCGATGCCGGTGCGGCTCGGCGGGAACGGGATCAGCGAGGAGAACGGTCCGGGCGCGGATCCGACCGATCTGGAGATCCTCTCGCTGCTGCTGGCCGGTCTGACGGACGCGAGCGTGGCGAAGCAGCTCGATCTGGGGCTGCGGACGGTCCAGCGGCGGGTGAAGGGGCTGATGGAGCTCACCGGGGTCACCACCCGGCTCCAGCTCGGCTGGCACGCGTACGAGCGTGGCTGGGTGGCCCGCGCCCCACGCTGACGGGCGGGACCGGGCGTACTCCGGCACCCTGGTCGAATGAGTGTGTGGCAGCTCGTTGCCGTCGGAGCGGTGATGCTGCTCGGCCTGGTGGGCGTGCTGGTGCCGGGTGTGCCGGGGCAGGCGATCGTCTGGGCCGCGGTCCTGTGGTGGGCGCTGACCGACCCGACTCCGGTCGCCTGGAGCGTGCTGATCGGCGCGACATGTCTCCTCCTGCTGAACCAGGCGCTGAAGGCGCTGCTGCCCTCGCGCCGCCCACGCGAGTCCGGGGCGCCGCGCAAGACGCTGGTGGTCGGCGGGATCGCGGCCATCGCCGGCTTCTTCGTGGTCCCCGTGGTGGGCGGGGTCCTGGGATACGTGGGCGCGGTCTACGGCGCGGAGCGCCTGCGCCTGGGCAGCGGGGCGGCGGGCTGGACGTCGCTCAGGTCCGTGATGCGGGCGACGGGGTACTCGGTGCTCCTGGAGCTCTTCTGCTGCCTTCTGGTGGTCGGAGGGTGGCTGGGCGCCGTCTTCTGGGGCTGAGGACCGCCGGACACGGGACCGCCGGGGGCGAGGCAGGCGCGCCCCGCCCCCGGCGTCACACGGCCTAACGCGTCCTGCCGCGCTTCAGCTCCATGGCGGCCCGGCCCTCCGCGCCCCTGCGCTTCCATTCGCGCAGGGTCTCGGTGCGCAGCCTGGCGTCCGTCTTCGCCGCGATCCGGTGGTTCTCCCGGAGCAGCTTGCGGTAGCTGACGAGACGGCGTTCGGGCAACGACCCGTCCTCGACGGCGCCGAGCACGGCACAGCCGGGTTCGGCCGCGTGCGCGCAGTCATGGAAACGGCACTGTTCGGCCAGGTCCTCGATCTCCGAGAAGACCTGGCCGACGCCGGCCTCCGCGTCCCAGAGACCGACCCCGCGCAGTCCGGGGGTGTCGATCAGGACTCCGCCACCGGGCAGCACGAGGAGGTTGCGCGTGGTGGTGGTGTGCCGGCCCTTGCCGTCCACCTCCCGCGCTTCCTGCACATGCATCGCGTCCTCGCCGAGCAGCGTGTTGGCGAGGGTCGACTTGCCGGCGCCGGAGATCCCGAGCAGCACGCTCGTACCGCCGCCGACGATCGCGCCGAACACATCGACGCCCTCGCCCGTGGTGGAGCTGACGGGGAGCACCTGCACCCCGGGGGCGAGGCGCTCGATGTCCTCCACGAGGTGGGACACCGTGGCGGGCTCGGGGACGAGGTCCGCCTTGGTGAGCAGCACGAGCGGCTGCGCCTCGTACGTCCGGTGCTCCGTCGGCCCGGCCCCGTCACCGAGCAGTGCGGCGCCCTCGGTGCTGGACATGGCCAGCGCCAGGAACCGCTCAAGACGTCCCAGGTCCAGCTCGACGGCGAGCGAGACACAGATGACGATGTGATCGATGTTGGTGGCGAGCACCTGCCCCTCGGAGCGCTGCGACGACGTCGAGCGTACGAACGCGGTGCGGCGGGGCAGGAGCGTACGGACGAACTGCGGGTCGCCGTCGGCGTCGACGGCCACCCAGTCCCCGGTGCAGACGATCCGCATCGGGTCGCGGGGCACCACGAAGGCGGTGTCCGCCCTGAGGGTGCCGTGCTCGGTGACCACGTCGCACAGACCGCGGTCCACCCGCACCACGCGCCCCGGCAGGAGTCCCTGCGCGGCGTACGGGGCGAAGGTGTCGGCCCATCCGTCGTCCCAGCCGTAGGCGGCCAGCGGATGCGACGGGGTGGAGGCCTGCGAAGTGGAGGCCTGGGAAAGCGAGGCCTGGGAAAGCGAGGAAGACAAGGGAAACCCTTCACAAGGGCGGCCCCGGCGCCGCGCGCTCAGGCGCGGAGAGAAGAGGTCAAGGTCAGCCGGCGGCCACGGGGGTGGGAACGACGCACTTCGGGTCGTGGGCAGTGCCCATCGCAACGACAGTCATCAATGTCCTCACCTCCTGCTTCCTCGAACTGCGCACACCGTAGCCCGGGGGCCGCCCGGCCCGTCAACGGGTTTTCCGGGAGTCGGGAGCACACGCACAGTGGATTGTGCCGAGTTGGCAGAGATATTCCCCGATCAGGTGATACGCGTGCACAAGGACCGGTCTCGGCCCGTTAGGGTGCCGGACATGACCTCACCCAAATCCGCCACCATCCCTTTCTCCCCTGCCCAGTTGGGCACCCAGATCCTGATCGGCTGGAGCGGGTCGAATCCCGGAACAGGGCGTGAGACCGCTTTCCTGCTCACCTATGCGCTGGGCGACGCCCCGGGCGGACAGGAGGCCGGCGAGACGGCCATGCGCACCGCGCTCGAGCGCAGCGGTCTGCGGGTGGGAGGCGAGACGCTGGACGCCTCGGAGCTTCCGAACCTTCCGGTCAAGCTGATCGTCCAGGCCGGCCAGGCCGTCCTGACGCTGCCTCACTTCACGGCGCAGTACCCCGTACCGCCCGAGTGGCTGGCGGTGGCGCGGTCGGAGGGCAGGGTGCACGGGATGTTCGCCACGCGTCCGTGGCCCGCAGCCGTCCCCGGACAGCCGGTCAGCGAGGAGCTGCTGCGGTCCTTCGTGGGCGACCCCGAGGTCATCAGCTCCTCCGCCCACTGCCTCATGCCGGTACGCAGCCTGGGCTGACCCGCACCCCCGCGCCGAGCGACGCACGGAGCGATGCCCACCACCCCCCGTGGAGTGGTGGGCATCGCCGTATGCACGCGCCGGACAGCCGAATGCGGACGGCCCCCGGGCGATACGCCCCGGGCCGCCCGCATCCGTCGGTGTCAGTTGTTGCCGACGCCGTTGCCCGAGAGGACGGGGATGTCCGACAGGATGTGCGACAGCGGCTCGTCACCCTTGGCCTGGGTGGAGTTGTCCGTGCACTGCTGGTTCTGCGGGTTGGACAGGACGTTGACGTCCTGGACGGCGACCGGCACGAGGCCGACCAGCGAGCCCACGTTGGCCTTGGCCGGCAGACCGACGCAGAGCTTGTTCAGCGAGCCCTGCACGAGGCTGAGCTGCGGGCTCTGGTCGCCCTTGGTCGCGCTGTTGCCGAACGCGGTCTCGGAACCGTTGCCGTTGACCGTGGTGGTGCCGTGGTCGTCACCGATCGCCATGGCCGAGGGGGCCGCGGCGGCGGAGAGACCGATCAGGGACACAGCCACAGCGGCGCCGGCCATCATCTTCTTCATTACGCTTCACCTTTCGGAGCGTCCCGTTGTGGAACGTACTGTTAACCAAAACCGGAGGGTTTGGTTCCGCTACACCACTCGAACGAGTTGCAGCGAGTTACTTGTCGACGTGGCCGCTATCTGCGGCCTTCCTCCGCGCGGGCAGCGGGGACGAACGCGCCCGTCCGGCCCTGCGCGGAACCGCGGGCCCCGGCCGGGCCCGATGCCTTCGCCGGGCCCCGCCCGGCCTCGCGCCGTGCCGCGTCCCGCCATTCGGCGAGCAGCCGGTCGTAGATGGGCGTGGAGCTCTCCGGCAACCGGTCGCGACCGGACGCGTGATGACTGTCGTACGGGTCCATGAGGCGCACCTACCCGTCCACGCGCCCGGCGTGGACCGGCGGTGCGGCAACCGGCCCAATTCCCGCACTATCGGGCTACCCGACGGACATACGGGTGGGGCCGGCCCGCCCCCGCGATCGGCCAACGACCGGTCGCGGCAAGGGTGGAACGGCCCCACGCGTCTCTTCATCGACCACGGCGAGGCGGGAACGGTGCACCCTGGGCCGGAATGGGCGCAGGGGAGCCGAAGTCGCGGGGTGTCAGCTGTTGCCCGCGCCGTTGCCCGAGAGGATCGGGAGGTCGTCCAGGATGTGCGAGAGCGCCTCGTCACCCTTGGCCTGGGTGGAGTTCTCGGTGCACTGCTGGTTCTGCGGGGAGGACAGGACGTTGATGTCCTGGACCGAGACCGGGACGAGCCCGAGGAGCGAGCCGACGTTGGCCTTCGCCGGGAGCGCGATGCAGGGCTTGTTGAACGAGCCCTGGATCAGGCCGATCTGCGGGCTCATGTCGCCGTGCGTGCTGCTGTTGCCGTAGTACTGGTCGGCGCCGTTGCCGTTGACCGACGTGGTGCCGTTGTCGTTGCCGATCGCCATGGCCGAGGGGGCCGCGGCGGCGGAAACACCGGCGACGGAGGCGGCGACTGCCGCCGACGCCAGAATCTTCTTCATCATGAACGTGCCCTTCTGGTATTTCTGTTGCCCGCCTGTCCGGAGCACTCTGTTCAACTCCCCGGAGGGAATTCGGTTGCGCCATTTCACCCGAACGATTTCGAAAAGGGCGGGCAGAGGCCGTGCGGAGGATCAGCCGCCCACCGGCAGCCCGCCGATGAGCGGGCCCGCCGCCTTGGCCACCTCGCCCACCGCGTCCGCCGACCGGCCGACCGTGCCGTCCTCGTGCACTGCTTCGGCGGTCTGCTCCACGGCCCCGACCACGGGGTTCACCACCTGGTCGGGGATCTGCGGCGCGGTGGACGTCAGCTCGTTCACGCCGGTGGTGAGGCTCATCCTGGGGGCCGTGGGGGTGGCGGTCGCGGCGAAGGCGGGGGTGGCCGCCCCGAGAGCGGCCACGGAACCCGCGACAACGGCGACGGTCTTCGCGTACTTCATTTCCGGCATCCCTTCTACGGGCGGCGTACGCCGCCTTTGACCGGAACAACGATCAAGCCGCGCACGGGGAAACTGCGCACACGGTATTTTCACCGCGGACAGCGAGAAGGCCCCGGTGCGCCTTACGCGCACCGGGGCCTTCTCATGACGAGCCGTCGGCTCGGAACGACCGGGAGATCAGTCGTTGACGCAGGTGTTTCCGAACGCCGGGTTGAGCAGCCCGATCACGTTGACGGTGTTACCGCAGACGTTGACCGGAATGTGGACCGGAACCTGCACGACGTTGCCGGACAGGACACCCGGGGAACCGACAGCAGCGGCCTCGGCGCCGGAGTCGGCCATGGCCGGAGCAGCGGCGCCGAGCGCCATGAGGGTTCCGGCGGCGACGGCGGCAACCTTGGTGAACTTCACTTTCGTCCCTTTCTGCAGCGGAGTCCTGAGCGGACACGTCTTTCGTGCCGCACGAGCGATTACATGAATGCACTCGTGACTCCGGAGCTGTCATACGTAACGATTGGCAGGCGGCATCGAAACGTTATGTGCGCTGTTTCTCGGAAAACCGCCCGTATGCCGCAGGCCCGGGCCGCACGATGGAGGAGTGTCGGCGGCCCGGACCGGTCGTTGTGGCCCGGTCAGCTGTTGCCGGCGCCGTTGCCCGAGAGAACCGGGATGTCCGACAGGATGTGCGACAGCGGCTCGTCGCCCTTGGCCTGCGTGGAGTTGTCCGCGCACTGCTGGTTCTGCGGGTTGGACAGGACGTTGACGTCCTGGACGGCGACCGGCACGAGGCCGACCAGCGAGCCCACGTTGGCCTTGACCGGCAGGGCGACACACGGCTTGTTGAGCGAGCCCTGCACGAGGCTGAGCTGCGGGCTCTGGTCGCCCTTGGTCGCGCTGTTGCCGAACGCGGACTCGGAACCGTTGCCGTTGACCGTGGTGGTGCCGGTGTCGTCACCGATCGCCATGGCGCTGGTCGCCGAGAGACCGAGGATGGAGGCGGCGACGGCGCCCGTTGCCAGAACCTTCTTGATCACGATTAACCCTTCTCGTACCGAGTGCCCCGCAGCGGAGCGCCCTGATCAACTCGTCGCCGGGCGTTTGGTTCCCCTCGTTCGCCCTCGTTCACCCGAATGCCGGAACCGCCCGTCGAGCGAACACGCGTACGTGACCCTTTCGAGTGGTTACACAATTTCCACGGATCTCCAAGTTTCCCCCGCAACCTTCGCGTCGTTATGGATTCGTCCGCGTCGATGGAATGACCGCCACCAGGGTCACCGCCCACGCGAATTTCCCGGAGAAGGGCATGTAATGCGACAGGTTCTGAATAAAAGCATGATCGTCATGGCGGCGGCGTCGGGCATCCTGACCGCCGCCGGCGGTTACGCGCACGCCGACGCCTCGGCCGACGGGGTCGCCGCGAACTCCCCCGGCGTCGGCTCGGGCAACGCCGTGCAGGTGCCGGTGCATGTTCCGGTCAACGTCTGCGGCAACACGGTGAATGTGATCGCCCTGCTCAACCCGGCCTTCGGCAACACCTGTGCGAACGTCAGCTCGGCCGACCACCACGACGACCACGCGTACGGCGACGAGCACGGCGGTGCGTACGGCGACGAGCAGGACGGCGCCTACGGCGGCGGGCACGGCGGCCACCACAGCGGCTCCGGCGCGAGCGCCGACGGCAAGGCCGTCGGTTCACCCGGCGTCCTGTCGGGCAACCTGGTCCAGGCACCGGTGGACGTCCCGGTGAACGCCTGCGGCAACAGCGTCAACGTCGTCGGCCTGCTCAACCCGGCGAGCGGCAACACCTGTGTCAACGACAGTGCTTACGAGCACCCGCCGGTCGAGCCGCCGGTGGAGGAGCCGCCTGCCGAGACGCCTCCGACGGAGGAGCCGCCCGCCGAGGTTCCCCCGGCCGAGCAGCCGCCGGCCGAGACGCACGTTCCGAACACGCCCGGCACCCAGCTGGCCCAGACCGGTGCGGGTGACATCGGTATGGCCGCCGGCGCGAGCGCCGCGCTGCTGCTGGGCGGTGCGGTGCTCATGCGCCGTACCCGCGCATCGCGCAGGTAGTCGGACAACGCGGAGGGGCCGTCCGGCAGCGCGGTCGCTGCCGGGCGGCCCCTCCGTCCGTTTCGCTCCCACGGGTCAGGCGCGGGACAGGCCCGCCCGGTCGAGGTGCTTCGCGATCACGGCCGTCTCGGCGTCGTCGAGGCGGCGCATCGGGGGGCTCATCACGTTGGTCGCGATGACGCCGCGCAGCATCAGGGCGGTCTTGAAGGCGCCGAGCCCGGCGGCCGTCGCCGACGCGGTGCCGGGCACGGCGGCGGTGACGATGTCGAACAGCCCGACGAGCCGGTCCTGTTCGGCCTTGGCCGCGGCCCAGTCTCCGCGCACGGCGGCCTCGTGCAGCCTCACGTAACCGTGCGGGTCCACATTGCCGAGGCCCGGCACGGAACCGTCGGCGCCGCTCAGCATCATGGCGTCGACCACCAGCTCATGGCCTGTGAGGACCGAGAAGCCGGACAGCTCCTGGGCTCCGATGGCCAGTCGGCGGAAGGAACCGTCGTCGCCGCTTGAGTCCTTGACCCCGGCGAGCACCCCGTCATCGGCGAGCGGGAGGAGCAGCTCGGGGTCCAGCTTGCTGTGTACGCACACCGGCACGTCGTAGGCGAGGACCGGGCGGTCGACGGCGGCCGCGATGTCCCTGAAGTGGCGGTCGATCTCGGTGGCGTGGGTGCGCGTGTAGAAGGGCGCGGTGACCACCACGGCGTCGGCGCCGAGGCCGGCCGCCGCCCTGGCCCTCTCGATCGCCCGGTTGGTGGTGGTCTCGATGGCGCCGACCAGGACCGGGACCTGCCCCGCGGAGGCCGAGGTGATCACCTTGATGACCTCGTCCTGCTGTCCGGGCGTCAGATAGGCGGTCTCGCCGGAGCTGCCCAGCGCGAAGAGTCCGCTGACGCCTCCGTCGATGAGGTGGCCGACGACCCGTTCGAGGGAGGCCCTGTCCAGCTCCCCGTCAGCGGTGAGTGGCGTGACGACGGGCGGGATCACTCCGGTGTACGGGGCGGTACGGGCGGTCATGCGGTGCTCCTTGCGGGCGGTACGGGGGTCCGGTCTTCGGTGGCCGGCGCGGGGGCGGGTGTCTGGGGGTGGACGCAGTGCCAGCGGTGCTCCCCGGTTCCGAGGGTCTCGGCCGGGAAGAGCGCGGAGCACTCCGCGTCGGCCTTCCAGCAGCGGGTGCTGAACGGACAGCCGGGCGGAGGGTTGGTGGCGGAGGGCACCGGGCCGGTGAGCAC
Organism: Streptomyces sp. NBC_01012; assembly: GCF_045162755.1. Lineage (NCBI taxonomy): Bacteria > Bacillati > Actinomycetota > Actinomycetes > Kitasatosporales > Streptomycetaceae > Streptomyces > Streptomyces sp. NBC_01012. The sequence continues at coordinate 1,348,650 of NZ_CP108688.1, forward strand.
GATGCGTTCCGTCACCTCCAGCAGGCTGGGCGTCGCGGAGAGCAGTGCCTCGGTGTACGGGTGCCTCGGGGCGCCCGTCACTTCGGCGGCCCTGCCCTCCTCGACGATGCGGCCGAGGTAGAGGACGGCGATGCGGTCGGCGAGGTAGCGCACGGTCTGGATGTCGTGCGAGATGAACACCATGCCGAGGCCCAGGCGTTCGCGCAGGTCGACGAGGAGGTTGAGCACCTGGGCGCGTACGGAGACGTCGAGCGCGGAGGTCGGTTCGTCGGCGACGATCAGTTCCGGTTCGAGCGCGAGGGCGCGGGCGATGGCGACGCGCTGGCGCTGGCCGCCGGAGAGCTGTCCCGGCAGCGCGGCGAGGGTGTGGCCCGGCAGCCCGACCAGGTCGAGGAGTTCCTCGACGCGGGCCTCACGCTCCTCCCGGGTGCCACGCCGGTGCACGTTCAGCGGGTCGAGCAGGATCTGGCGGACGGTGAGGCGCGGGTTGAGCGCGGTGGAGGGGTCCTGGAAGACGACGCCGACGGCCGAGCCGAAGTCGTTGCGCCGTTCGGAGCCCGTCATCTCCCACAGGTCGCGGCCGTGGAAGGTGACCTCGCCCTCGGTGGGCTTCTGGAGTCCGGTCAGCACCCGGGCCAGGGTGGACTTTCCGCACCCGGACTCGCCGACCAGGCCGACGATCTCGCCGCGCTCGACCTTCAGCGTGGCGTCGGTGAGCGCATGGACGGCGTCGCGGCTGAAGAGACCTCCGCTGCGTGCCTTGTGGCGTACGTGAACGCCGTCGAGGCTGATCACAGGGCGCTCCCTTCCAGCTTCTTCGCGGCGGCGTCGGCCGGGTGGTGGCAGGCGAAGCCGTGGTCCTCGGCGGTGCCTCGCACCGTGAGGACGGGGGTCGTCGTACGGCAGAGATCGGTCGCGGCTCCGCAGCGCCCGGCGAAGCGGCATCCCTCGCCGAAGCTCTGGGGGGCGGGGACGACTCCGCGGATCTGGTGCAGTCGGTCGGCGCCGGCTTCCACGGAGACGACGGAGCCGAGGAGGCCGCGACTGTAGTGGTGGGTGGGGTCGGTGAGGATGGACCGGGTGGCGCCGATCTCGGCGAGCCGGCCCGCGTACATGACGGCGACCCGGTGCGAGAGGTCGCCGACCAGGGCGAGGTCGTGCGAGACCAGCACCATGGCGAAGCCGAGCTCGTCGCGCAGCCGGACGAGGAGTTCGACGACCTGGGCCTGGACGGTCACATCGAGGGCGGTGGTCGGTTCGTCCGCGATCAGCAGGCGGGGGCTGCGGGAGAGTGCCATGGCGATGAGGACGCGCTGGCGCTGGCCGCCGGAGAGCTCGTGCGGGTAGCTGCGCAGGGTGCGTTCGGGCGAGAGGCCGACGAGTTCGAGGAGCTCGGCGGGGGTCTTGGTGCCGCCGCGCGAGGTCAGCTGCTTCAGCTGGGTGCCGACGAGCACGGAGGGGTTGAGGGAGGAGAGCGCGTCCTGGTAGACCATCGCGATCTCCGGGCCCATCAGGGCGCGGCGTTCCTTGGGCGGGAGCTTCAGCAGGTCACGTCCGCGGTAGAAGATCTCGCCGCTGACCTCGGCGTTGCGGGCCAGGAGACCCATGACGGCGAGGCTGGTGATGGACTTGCCGCAGCCGGACTCGCCGACCAGGCCGAGGGTCTCGCCCTCGTGGACGGTGAAGTTCAGCCTGTCGACGACGGGGATCTCGCCGTAGCGGTCGGGGAAGCGGATCGCCAGGTCGCGTACGACGAGGAGTTCGCCGGCGTCGTCGGGTACCGGGGTGATGGTGGGCTCGGTCGCGTCGATGCGCGCGGCGAGCTGGGCGAGGGCGGCGTCGATGTCGACGGTGGATGCGGCCTCGACCGGGTCCGGCGCCGTGGTGGTGGCGGTGGGGTCGGTGGCCGCCCGGGCGCTCCTGGGTGCCGCGGAGGCGTCCGTGAGGCCTTCGGAGAGGACGTTGAGCGCGAGGACGGTGATCAGGAGGGCCAGGCCGGGGAAGAAGGTGGCCCACCAGCCGCCGGCGAGGAGGATCTGCCGGCCGTAGGCGAGGACGCTGCCCCAGCTGGGGTCGGGGTCCTGCACACCGGCGCCGATGAAGGAGAGGCTGGCCTCGAAGATGATCGCCTCGGCGACCATGACGGTCGCGAACACCATGACCGGTGCCATGCAGTTGACGGCGACGTGGCGGAGCACGATGTAGGCGCGCCTGGCCCCGATGACCTTCTCGGCCGCGACGTAGTCCTCGCCGTACTGTGCGAGCACGTTGGCGCGTACGACACGGGCCAGGGACGGGCTGTAGACGAAGGCGATCGTGAAGATGATCACCGGGATGCTGGTGCCGAAGACGGCGACCAGGACGGCGGCGAGCGCGATCGGCGGGAACGACATCACGACGTCGAGGGTGCGCATGATCGACTCGTCGCCGAGCTTGCGTGACGTGGCGGCGAGCGAGCCGAGCACGGATCCCACGACGAGGGCGACGGCGGTCGCGCCGAGGCCGATGATCAGCGAGTAGCGCGATCCGTGCACGACGCGGGCGAAGATGTCGCGTCCCGCCCGGTCGGTGCCGAACCAGTGGGCCGCGCTGGGTGCGTCCACCGGGGTGCCCGTGGCCAGTGGGTCCTGGGTGAGCAGTGGGGCGAACACGGCGCCGAGTACGACGAGGATCAGGATGCCGAGGGCGACGCGTGAGGTGACCGGGAGGGCACGGAAGGCGATGCCGGGGCGGGAGAGCTTCTTGGCCAGACGGCCCGTGGCGAACATGTCACACCGTCCTGATGCGCGGGTTGACCAGCAGATAGAGCAGGTCGACGATGACGTTGACCACCAGGAAGGCGATGGCGATGGTCAGTACGGTGCCTTGGACCAGGGCGACGTCGCCGCCGGTGACACCTTCGAGGATGAGTTTGCCCATGCCGGGCAGGTCGAAGATCGCCTCGATGACGACGGCGCCGCTGAGCAGATAGCCGACCTTGACACCGAGCACGGTGAGCGGGGTGACGAGCGCGTTGCGGAGCACCGAGCGGATCACGAGGAGGACCGGCAGGCCGTTGCCCTGGGCGGTACGGACGTAGTCCCGGTCGAGTTCGGTGACCATCGAGGTGCGGATGAGGCGGGCGAGCGAGGCCGCGACGGGCACCGCGAGTGACACGGCGGGCAGCACCATGGTGGTGAGCCACCCGCTGAAGGAGTCGGCGGGGTTGGTGTAGCCGCCGGTCGGGAAGATCTGGATGTTCAGCGCGAACTGCTGGATGAGCAGGACGCCGAGCCAGAAGGAGGGCACGGCGACCCCGGCCATGGAGAGCACCCGGAAGAGCTGGTCCGGCCAGCGGTCGCGGTACATCGCGCCGAGTACGCCGCCGAGTACGGCGAGGACGATGGCGATGATCAGCCCGAGGACGGTGAGCTGGAGGGTGAGCGGGAAGGCGGCGGTGATCCGGTCGGCCACGGGCTGGCTCGGTGGGACGGTCATCCCGAGGTCGAGGTGGAGCAGCTGGCCGAGGAAGTGGAAGTAGCGGACGGGCAGCGGGTCGTTGAGCCCGTTGGCCTCGGCGAAGGCCTCCCTGGCCTCGGGGCCGGCGCTCTCTCCGAGCGCGTTGAAGGCCGGGTCGGCCGGCGAGAACTGCAGCACCACGAAGACCAGCAGCGCGATGCCGAGGATCATCACCGGCATCATCGCGACGCGGCGCAGCGCGAGCCGGAGAAAAGCAACCATCGTCGGGTTCCTTGCGATTGGGCGGACAGCGGGTCCGGGCCGCCCGGACGGGTGGCGGCCCGGACCGGTGGGCGTCAGGCTCGGCCGACGTCCAGGAAGGACAGGCCGGTGGTGGACAGCGGCTTGAAGCCGGTCAGCTGCTTGTCGCTCCAGGCCGTGGGCAGCTTGCGGTGGAGGATCGGGTAGAGCGGGACCTCCTCGGAGATGAGGTCGGTGGCGTCGCCCCACAGCTGCTTGCGCGTCGCCTCGTCGGGGGACTGCGCGGCCTTGTCGAGGAGTTGCCTGAGCTTCTTGTACTCGGCGGTCTTCGCCCAGCCGTAGCGCTTCTCCGGCCAGAACCCGTAGTAGAACCAGCGCAGCAGGAGGTCGACGTCGTTGCCGAAGACGGACGGGTCGCCCGGGGCCACCAGGATCTCGAAGTCACCCTTGTCGACCTTGGCGTACTGCGCGGCGCTCTGGGCGATGTTCAGGGTGGCGTCGATGCCGGCCGCGGCCCAGCTCTCCTTGAGCAGCGGGGCGATGTCCTTGACCCAGCCGGTGTCGACGGTCAGCACGGTGAACTTCAGCTTGCTCACGCCGGCTTCGGAGAGCAGCTTCTTCGCCTTGGCCACGTCGTGGGTGTAGACGGTGGAGGCCTTGTGGTAGTCGGGGTGGGTCGTCGGCACGTAGCCGGTGGCCGCCGCCGCGTTCCCGACCATGGCCGTCTTGATGATCTTCTCGGTGTCCAGCGCGTGGAAGAGGGCCTGGCGGACCCGCTTGTCGGCGAAGCGCTTGTCGGTGGTGTTGAACATCAGGAAGAGCAGTCCGAAGGACTGCACGGACTCGGTCTTCGCCGTGCCGGAGAGCCCCTTCACGTCGATGTACGGCACGTCCTCGATGGCCTGGACGCGGCCGGACTGCATCGCGCTGACACGGGCCGACTGGTCCGATATCAGGCGCCAGATCATCTTCTGGGCCTTGGCGGGGTGCGAGCCGTTGTACTTGTCGTACTTCTCGAAGACGATCTTGTCCTCGCGGGTCGCCTCGACGAACTTGTACGGGCCCGAGCCGACGGGCTTGGCGTCGAATCCCTTGACGTCCGCCTCGACGATCTTCTTCGGCACGATCCGCGCGACGGCGATACGGGAGGGGAACAGCGCGAAGGCGTACTTCAGCTTGAACTCGACCGTCCTGGTGTCCACGGCGGTGATCGTGTCGATGAACGGCACGAACTGGGCCATCAGCGACGCGTTCTTCTCGTCCAGGATGCGTTCGAAGCTGAACACCACGTCGTCGGCGGTGACGGCCGATCCGTCGTGGAAGGTGGCGCCCTCGCGGAGGGTGGCGCGATAGGTGGTGGCGTTGATCTTCTTCGGCAGCTCGGTGGCGAGCGCGGGGCGGGCCACGAGTGTGACCGGATCGAGATCGACCAGGCCCTCGAAGATGTGCATGTTGGCCGCGTACGGCGTGGCGCCGGAGGTGATCATCGGGTCGAATCCGGTCGACAGCGGGTACGAGATGCCGGCCTCGATGGTGCCGCTGCCGTCGCTCCCGCCGGCCGCTCCGTCGGCGGTCGAGGAGGGCCCGCCGCACGCGGAAAGGCCTGCCGTGAGGGCTGCGGCCGCGCCGATGACGCTGGTGTAACGCAGGAAGGTGCGGCGCTCGACGCCGGCTGGCCTCAGCTCGGGCACGGGTCCTCCAAAGGGACGCAGGGAAATGGAAAAGGGTGGAGAACAGCTGTTTCGGCGGCTCGCGGGGCGCCGACGAAGATCTGAGCATCAGACGTCAGATGTCTGATGCCTTGATAGCGTGGGAACGTAGCTTGACAATCGAGAGGGGTCAAGAGGTGGGGAGTTCACATATGTCCGGCACGCGACCCGGTCGCACCCTGTTGCGGCAGGAAGTCGTCGAGGGCATCAAGCGCTACATCCTCGACGAGAGGCTGCGCCCCGGGGACCCGCTGCCCACGGAACCGGCCCTGTGCGAGGCGCTCGGAGCCAGCCGCTCCAGCGTCCGGGAGGCCGTCAAGATTCTCGACGCGCTCGACATCGTCGAGGTGCGCCACGGCCACGGGACGTACGTCGGCCGGCTGAGCCTGTCCGCGCTGGTGGAGAGCCTCACCTTCCGCGGTCTGCTCTCGCCCGACGACGACTTCCAGGTGATGGCCGACCTCGTCGACGTGCGTGAGCTCTTCGAGCGGGGCATGGCCGACCGCATCGTCTCCTCGCTCAGCCCCGGGCAGCTCGACAGCCTGGACGCCCTGGTGGAGACCATGCGCTCCACCGGCTCGGGCGAGGGGCACGGCTTCGTCGCGGCGGACCGGTCCTTCCACGCCCTGCTCGTGGCCCCTCTCGGCAACGACCTGATCGGCCAGCTCTCGATGGCCTTCTGGGACGTGTACACGATCGTGGCGCCGCATCTCGACGGCTTCACGCACGCCGACGAGACGGCGACGATCGCCGCCCACCAGAACATCGTGGACGCGGCCAGGGCCGGCGACATCCCCGCCTTCCTGAAGGCACTCGACGAGCACTACGCGCCGGTCAGGCGGCGGATCGCCGAGGCCAGGTCGCGCGGGGCCGGCCGGCCCTGACCGTGGGCATCACACCTCCCGCCCCAGCTCCGGGGCGGGAGCAACGCCCACCGCTCCACCCTTGACGTCCGGCCACCAAGCTCCCTAGGGTCCCGTTGCCAACAGGACATCTGACGTCTTCTGTCCTGTCGCTTCCCGTACCCCAGGAGGGCACAGCCATGCCGTCGGCCGATCTCCCGCTCGCGGAATGCCGCACCTACCGGCCCGACCTCCCGCTGCCCGACGGCTTCGACGCCTTCTGGTCCGCCACCCTGGGCGAGGCCCCCCACGACGGGGTGCAGGACAAGCCCCGCTACCGGCAGGTCGACTGCGGGCTGAGCCAGGTGCGTACGTACGACGTGAGCGTCCCCGGCTACGGCGGCCGCCCGGTGCGCGGATGGCTCCACATGCCCGTCGGCGCCACCGAACCGCTGGGCTGCGTCGTCGAGTTCCTCGGGTACGGACGTGGCCGCGGGCTCCCGCACGAGCAGCTGATGTGGGCCTGCGCCGGATACGCGCACCTGATCATGGACACCCGCGGCCAGGGTTGGTCGGCGGCGGGCGGCGTCACCGCCGACACGGACGCCGGGGCGGCCGGCACGGTGCCCGGCTTTCTGACCCGGGGCGTCGAGAGCCCCGAAACGTACTACTACCGGCGGGTGTTCACCGACGCGGTCCGCTGCGTGGAGGCGATGCGCGAGCACCCGGAGATCGATCCGGCCCGCATCGTGGTGACCGGGTTCAGCCAGGGCGGCGGCATCGCGCTGGCCGTCGCGGGGCTCGTGCCGGGCCTTGCCGGGGTGATGCCGGACGTGCCGTTCCTGTGCAACATCCCCAGGGGCGCGCGGATCGCCGGAGTGCCGCCGTACACCGAGATCGCCGGCTACCTCCAGCTCTACCGCGACCGCACCGGGTCCGTCTTCCGCACGCTGTCGTACTTCGACGCGGCCCACCACGCCACCCGGGCGACCGCGCCCGCGCTGTTCTCCATCGCCCTGATGGACGAGATCTGCCCGCCTTCCACCTGCTTCACGGCCTACAACCGTTACGCGGGCCCCAAGGACGTCCGCGTCTACGAGTTCAACGGACACGAGGGCGGCGCCGAGCACCACCGGGCGGAACAACTCGCCTGGGTGCGCTCCTTGTTCGCCGGCCTCCCGACCTGACAGACCGACCGCTCCTGACGCGTCGGCCCGTCACGTCGCACACCGCTCGCTCACTGCACCTCTCCCCCTCAGCAGAAGAGAGACCGTTCATGCAGCGCAGAGTCACCATCGCCATGCTGTCCGCCGCTGTCCTGGTGGCCACCGCCGCGGGCACCGCCCATGGCGCCACCGGCGAACTCACCTCCCAGGACATCGCCACCGCGGGCGTCGGATCCCCGTACTACCGCATCCCGGCGCTGACCACCTCCACCCAGGGCACTCTGCTCGCCGCCTACGACGCCCGCCCCACGCTCGGGGACCTGCCCGGCAACATCGGTGTCGTCCTGCGGCGCAGCACCGACGGCGGGGCCACCTGGGGCACCCAGCAGGTCGTCCGGAAGGAGGAGTCGCCCAAGGGCTTCGGCGACCCGAGCCTGCTCGTGGACCGCACCACGGGGCGGATCTTCGTCTTCTACGCGAGCTCCGTGAACCAGGGCTTCTTCGGCTCGGCCACCGGCAACGACGAGACCGACCCCGATGTCCTCCAGGCCGACTACAGCTACTCCGACGACGACGGGGTGACCTGGACGCACCGCCGGATCACCAGCCAGATCAAGAACCCGGCCTGGGGCGGCATGTTCGCGGCCTCGGGCGAGGGCATCCAGGTGCGCAACGGCGCGTACAAGGGCCGGCTGATCCAGCAGTACGCGATCCGTGACGACGGCGCCAACTACGCGGTCAGCGCGTACAGCGACGACCACGGCGCGACCTGGAAGATGGGCAATCCGGTCGGGCCCGGCGGTGACGAGAACAAGACCGTCGAGCTGAGCGACGGCCGGATCATGCTCAACAACCGCTCCGCGCCCTACCGTACGATCGCCTACTCCACGGACGGCGGCGTCAACTACACGCCGTTCACGCAGGACACCAATCTGCCCGACCCCGCGAACAACGGCTCCGTGATGCGCTACGCCCCGGATGCCGCACCCTCGGATCCCACGTCCTCGTGGCTGTTGTTCAGCAACACCGAGAGCACGTCGTCACGGAGCAACCTCACCGTGAAGATGTCCTGCGACAACGGCAGGTCCTGGCCGATCAGGAAGGTCGTCGACCCCGGCAGCGCCGCGTACTCGACACTGACCCGGCTGCCCGACGGCCGGCTCGGACTGCTCTACGAGCGTGGCGGCGTCGACGCCATCACCTACTCCTCCTTCGACCTGACATGGCTCGGCGGCACCTGCGCCGACATCACCCTCACCCCGCCGGACACCCTGAAGGCCGGGACCACCACGGAGATCACCGTCCGGGTGGTCAACCGCATGGACGTGACCCGCAGCGCCGGCACCCTCGATCTGACGGTGCCCGAGGGCTGGTCCACGAAGCAGGTGGCGTTCCCCGCGACCAAGCCCGGTGAGGGCGCGAACATCAAGGTCCCGGTGACGATCCCGGCGGGCGCGTCGGGCGACGCCCGGCTGACCGCGACGTACAAGGCCGACGGCAAGCAGGCATCGGGCAGCCGCACGGTGGCCGTCACCCCGTAGCCGGACCCCGCGAACCCGACGGGGACGTCGCGCCGGTTGCGGTGTCACCGTCGGGTGAGGGAGCCCGCCGCGCCTGTACCCGTACTCCACCCGAGGGCTGCGAGGATGGGCGCCGTATCCGGAAGGGGCGGTGTGACGGTGACACGCTTACGTATGGGTGTGGTCGGCGGGAGTATCGCCGGCTGCGCGATGGCGGTGGCGGGTGCCCGTGCGGGCGCCGAGGTCACCGTGTACGAGCGCAGTGACGGAGAGCTCCGCGGCAGGGGCCTGGGGATCGTGATCCCGCCCGCGCTGCACCGGGAGTTGACCGGGGTCGGTTATCTGGACGCCGCCATGCCGACGGTCCCGCTGGCCACCCGGGTGTGGGTCACCCGGGTGGCCGGGAGCCGGTCGGCCCGGGAGTTCGCGCGGCAGCCAGGTCCGGTCACGGCCTGCAACTGGGGTCTGCTGTGGCAGGCGTTGCGGCGGAGCGCGGGCTCCTCACCGGCGGTGCGCTACCACCGCGGGCGCCCCGTCCTGGCCGTCGAGCGTACGGAGGCGGGGCGCGCCCTCGTCCGTACGGAGAGCGGGGCGCGGGAGTACGACGTGGTCGTGGGCGCCGACGGGCACAGGTCGCTCACCCGGCGGCTGCTCGCACCTGACCTGCGCCCCTCCCCCGCCGGGTACGCGGTGTGGCGGGGCACCCTGCCGTTGAGCGCGCTCGCCGGCCACCGGCGCCCGCTGGAACTGCTGCGGGATTCCTGGGTCACCCTCGGCTTCAGGGGCGGGCACGGGATCTTCTATCCGATCCCGCGCGGGGCCGGTGAGGGCGAAGGGGCCGACGACCGGCTGCTGGCGTACGCGATCTACGCGAAGCCGCACGGCACGGACGCCCCGGACACGGCGTACGTACGGGAGATCGCCGATGAGCACTTCCCCGCGGAGTGGGCCGAGATCGTCGCCCGGGGCGCGCACACCGCGATGACCTGTCACCCCGTCACCGACCTGCACGCGCCCGGCGCGGCCGAAGCGCCGTTCGTGCTGGCGGGGGACGCCGCCGGGGTGACCCGTCCGCACACGGCGAGCGGCGCGGTGAAGGCGCTCCAGGACGCGCTCTGCCTCGAGCGTTCGCTGCGCGGGTCCGCGTCACCCGCCGAAGCGCTCGGGCGGTACGCGAGTGAGCGCACCCCCGAGGGGGCGCGGCTGGTGGAGCTGGGCCGCCGGATCGGCCGGGCGCAGGTCGAACGGACCCCGCACTGGGAGTCCTTGGACCAGGCCGGGGTGGAGGCGTGGTGCCGGGACACGCTGGCGGGGACGACGAGCTATCTGTACGGGGGCGAGGGCTCCGGCCGATGAGCGGCGGCCGGCGGCCGGTCGCCGGTGCCTCTTGACCGGCCGCCGGGGCATCTGCTTAAGGTGACCGTAGACATAAGACATCTTACGTCTCATGTCCTGGTTCCGTCTCCCGGTCCGGACGACCCGTCCGGGGCCCTCCTGGCGACCGCTCCGGAGGGGGACGGGCCTGTTCCGAACGAGCTGGAGCCCTTCACCATGGCCTTGACCGCACCGCTGCACGGCGTCGTACCGCCGGTCTGCACCCCGCTCGACGACCGCGGAGAGGTCGACACGGCCTCCCTCACCCGGCTCGTGGGTCACCTCGTCGACGGCGGCGTGCACGGGCTCTTCGCCCTCGGCTCGACCAGCGAGGTCGCCTTCCTGACCGACGACCAGCGCGCCATCGCGCTGAGGACCGTGGTCACCGCCGCCGCGGGACGCGTCCCCGTGCTCGCCGGGGTCATCGACACGACGACAGCCCGGGTCGTCGAGCACGCCAGGACCGCGGCGGAGCTCGGCGCGGACGCGCTCGTGGCGACCGCGCCCTTCTACACACGTACGCACCCGAAGGAGATCGCCCAGCACTTCCGCCGGCTGCGCGCCACCGTCGACCTGCCGCTGTTCGCCTACGACATCCCGGTGGCCGTGCACTCCAAGCTCTCCGCCGCCCTGGTGCGCGAGCTCGCCGACGACGGCACCCTGGCCGGTCTCAAGGACAGCAGCGGTGACGAGGGCGGGCTGCGCCGGATGCTCGTCGAGCTCGGCGGACGCGAGGGCCGCGCCGCGGGCCCCGCACCGCACTTCAGCGTGCTGACCGGTTCCGAACTCACCGTGGACGCGGCGCTGCTGGCCGGCGCCGACGGCGTCGTACCGGGGATCGGCAACGTCGACCCGGCCGGCTACGTCCGGCTGTACGAAGCGGCGCGCGCAGGTGACTGGGAGCTCGCGGCCCGGGAGCAGGAGCGGCTCATCGAGCTGTTCGCCATGGTCGACGTCGGCCCCGAGCAGGACATGGGCCGCAGTTCGTCGGCGCTCGGCTCCTTCAAGCACGCGCTGCGGCTGCTCGGCGTCATCGACAGCGGCGCCACCGTCTTCCCGCAGATCCAGCTGTCCGCCGAGTCCATCGCGCTGATCGCGGAGCGCCTGCGCGCCGCCGGTCTGCCGCCGGTCCGATGAGCGCGCAGGCGGCCGGAGCCATGGCGACCGGGGCCGTGGTGACCGGCCTCGACCTCGGCGGTACGAAGATCGCGGCCGCGCTCTTCGCGGCCGACGGCACGGTGCTGGCCCGGCACACCCGGCCGACCCCCGCGAGGGACGGGGCGGCGGCGGTGCTCGACGCGCTCGCCGCCGCCGCTGCCGAGGTGGACCCCGGCCGCCTGGCCACCGTGCTGGGCGTCGCGGCCGCCGGGGTCGTCGATCCCCGGAGCGGCATGGTCACCAGCGCCACCGACTCGATCAGCGGCTGGGCGGGCACCGCGCTCGGCGTGGGCCTCGCGGACCGTACGGGTCTGCCGGTGGCCTGCGACAACGACGTACGCGCCACGGCGGGACCCGAGCTCGCCGCACTGCCGGGCGGCCACGGTTCGCTGCTGTTCGCGGCCGTCGGCACGGGCGTGGGCGGCGCACTCGCCGTCGACGGGCGGATGCTGCACGGCGCGTCCGGCATCGCGGGCCACATCGGCCATCTGCCCAGCGCGGAGGCGGCCGGGCTCCCCTGCACCTGCGGAGCCACCGGGCATCTGGAGGTCATCGCATCGGGCCCCGGCATCACCGCCCACTACGAGCGGCTCACCGGCGCCCCGGTGGACCGGCTCGAAACGGTGGCCGCCAGGGCTGCCGAGGGCGACGCCGCCGCCGTACGCGCGATCACCACCGGCGCGGCGGCTGCCGGAGGAGTACTCGGCGGCCTCGCGAACGCGCTCGGCCCCGACCGGGTCGTCGTCGGCGGTGGCGTCCCCCGGATCGGGGCGCTGTACGGCGACGCGCTGACGGCCGCCTTCACCGCCGAGCTGATGCCACCCCTGCGGGGGCTCGTCCCCGAGCCCCCGCTCCTCGGGCACGACGCCGCCGTCATGGGCGCCGCCGCCCTCACCACCACCCTTCCCCTCCACCACCCGGGAGCTCACCGATGACCGCACTGGACCTGGCCGACACGCTCAAGGGCCGGCTGATCGTCTCCTGCCAGGCGCCTCCGGGCGACCCGATGCGCGAGACCGGCACCCTCGTACGCCTCGCGCTCTCGGCCGTCGCGGGCGGCGGCTCCGCGATCCGCGCCAACGAGCCGGAGGTCGTCGCCGCGATCACCGCGGCCGTGGACCTGCCGGTCATCGGCCTGTGGAAGGACGGCGACACCGGCGTCTACATCACCCCGACCGTCCGGCACGCCCTGGCGATCGTCGAGGCCGGTGCGGCCGTGGTCGCCGCCGACGCCACCGACCGGCCGCGCCCGGACGGTTCCACCTTCGCCGAGCTGGTCACCGCCGTGCACGCGGCGGGCGCCCTGGTCATGGCCGATGTGTCGACGCTCGACGAGGGGATCGCCGCCGCCGCGCAGGGAGCGGACTTCGTCTCCACGACGCTGTCCGGCTATGTGCCGGGGACCCCGAAGCAGACCGGCCCCGACCTGGACCTTGTGACATCTCTCTCGGCCGCGGTCTCTGTACCGGTCGTCGCGGAAGGACGTATCAATACCCCCAAGGAGGCTGCCGAGGCTCTCGCCCGCGGCGCCCACAGTGTCGTGGTCGGCACGGCCATCACCGCACCCACCGCCCTGACCTCCCGCTTCGTCGCCGGACTCGCCCGGCCCTGAGCAGCCCCCACCAGGCGGGACGGCTGCCCGGCAACGGCCGGCCGCCCCGCACCATGGAGCGCACCGTGCAGAAACCACCCTCCACGCTCCCCTGGTACCGCGAAGTGAGCGGTACGCAGTGGAAGTCCTTCTTCGCCGCCTGGCTCGGTTACGTACTCGACGGCTTCGACTTCGTCCTGATCACTCTCGTCCTCACCGAGATCAGTGACGACTTCGGACTGAGCACGGTGCAGGCCGCCAGTCTGATCTCCGGCGCCTTCATCACCCGGTGGCTGGGTGGCGCGGTACTGGGTGCACTCGGTGACCGCTACGGCCGCAAGCTCTCCATGGTGCTGAGCATCCTGCTCTACTCGCTGGGCACCTTCGCCTGCGGGTTCGCCTGGAACTACCACAGCCTCTTCGCGGCGCGGCTCGCCATCGGCATGGGCATGGCCGGTGAGTACGGGGCCAGCGCCACGTATGTCATGGAGAGCTGGCCCGCCCGGCTCCGTAGCCGGGCCAGCGGCTTCCTGATCTCGGGGTTCTCCGTCGGTTCGGTCCTCGCCGCGCAGGTCTACGACTGGGTGGTGCCCTCGCTCGGCTGGCGCTGGATGTTCTATCTGGGCCTGATACCGATCGCGGTCGCGCTGTGGATGCGGCGGGCCCTGCCGGAGGCCGAGGAGTGGACGGCGGACGTCGCGGACCAGGGGGCCAAACCGAACCCCTTCCGGCCGCTGTTCCGCACCCCGCGCCTGGCCACGGTCAACACCGTGCTCGTCGTGGTCGCCACGCTCTCGCTCTTCATGGTCTTCACCCCGAGCGGCGAGGGAATGGTGCCGGCCCTCTCGGTGGTCGCGGGGCTCGCGCTGCTGGCGTTCGCGGTCCAGTTGGGCGGGAAGCGCGGCTGGCTGCTGTACGTCTCGATGATCGTGACGCTGTTCTTCGCGTTCCTGTACTCCTGGCCCATCCAGTCGCTGCTGCCCACCTATCTGAAGTCCGACCTGGGTTACAGCACCGGCCAGGTCACCGACGTCCTGTTCTTCGCCGGCTTCGGCACGATGGTGGGCTGCTGGGGCGCGGGTTTCCTGGGCGACCTGATCGGCGCGAAGAAGGCGTACGCGCTGACGCTGCTGGCATCGCTGGCCTTCGTCTTCCCGGTCTTCGCGGTCCACGACAACCTGCTGGTACTGGGCTGTCTGCTGTTCCTTCTCCAGGCGACGAGCTTCGGGATCTCGGGGCTGCTGCCGCGGTACATCGGCGGCCATTTCCCGACCGCGAGCCGAGGGGCCGCGCTGGGATTCACCTACAACGTGGGTGCGCTCGGCGGGGCGGTGGCCCCGGTGCTCGGGGCGCGTCTGGCGTCCGGGATGGACCTGGGGCAGGCACTGGCGGTGCTGACCTTCGCGGGGACGGTGATCGTGGTGCTGCTGGTCGGCTTCGACGTACCGGCCAGGCTGAACAGGCTGGCCGACCCGGGCGCGGTGGCGGACCATCTGGCCGAGCCGTCCGCGACCACACGGTCGCGGACGGCGGACCGCCCCGGGTAGGCACGGCAGCGGTGCGATCAGGCCGCCGCTTCCAGCGCCCGTCGTGCCTCGGCCACCACCGCGGGATCGGTGACGAAGTGGGTGTCCTGCTCGGCCGACGCTCCCCGGTCGCCGAGCGGTACCCAGGTGCCGCCGCGCCGAAGCGGTGCCCTGGACTTGGCCGAGAGGTGCACGGCGGCGACTCCGGCCGCCGTCAGCGCCGGGATGTCGGCGGGGCGTACGCCGCCACCGGCCATCACCTCCACCTCGGGTGCGGCCGCGGCCATCGCGGCGATCGTCGCCAGCCCATCGGCCGCCGCGGGGGCGCCGCCCGAGGTGAGGACCCGGGTCAGGCCGAGCAGGGGCAGCAGGGCGGCGGTGGCCACCGGGTCGGCCGACCGGTCGACGGCCCGGTGCAGGGTGATGTCCACGGGGCGGCCCGTGGCCCGAGCCGCCCCGGCGATCCTGGCGAGCGCCTCGGTGTCCAGGACGCCTTCGTCGGTCAGCGCGCCGATCACCACGCCGGATGCGCCGGAGGCGATGACCGACCGCACCTCGGCGGCCATCAGCGCGATCTCCTGGGCGTCATGGACGAAGTCGCCCGGCCGGCATCTGACCAGTACGTGCACCGGCAGTCCCTCCCCCACGACCGCCTCCACCAGCGCGGCCGACGGGGTCAGACCGCCGAGCTCCAGACCGGTGCAGAGCTCCACCCGGTCGGCGCCGTTCTCCCGGGCGGTGCGGGCACCGGCCGGGGAGGTGACGGCAATCTCCAGGGCAGGACAGGGACGCGCACCCGGACTCACTCGTCGTCCCCGGTCAGCGGCCGGTCCGAGGCGGGGATGATGCGCGCCGACAGATCAGGGGCGGCCATCTCGCGGTCGAAGGGGAACATCGGGCGGCGGATGCGGTGGTGGCCCAGGCGCACCAGGTCCTGGTCCACACCGCCGGGGGTGAGCGCCATCTTCCAGCCGGTCGACATGTCGAAGAGCTCGGGCTCCAGATAGCCGATCTTCACGACGACGATGTCGGCGCCGCGCGGGTCGAGGTCCAGGTCGGTGAAGTCGTGCTCGTGGTGGTAGGGCTTGCGGAGCCCGGTGAGGATCGCGTACACGCTGCCGACCCGGATCACGACCTCGGTCCTGGCGTCGCGGTCACCGTGCCTGATGGCGTGCACCGTGCCGGTCAGGGTGACCGGGCCCGCGTGCCGGTCGTCCACCTCGGCGCCCGCGGTGACCGTGACGGTGGCACCGACACCGGCGGCGACGGCGGTCTCCACGGCGGCGGGGCCCGGCACCGATGCGTAGATGACGGTCGGGCCGTCGTCCTTCCGGAACTCGGGGCGGGCCAGCAGCCTGGTCAGGCCCCAGGTCATGTCGCCCGCGCCCCCGGCGGTCGGGTTGTCCCCGGTGTCGCTGATGAAGTACGGGCGCAGATCGGAGTCCAGGGCCTCGTCCAGGATGCCGTCGAAGGTGCCGGTGGGGGCGACGAAGGCGAAGTCGTCGCGGGCCTCCCAGAAGCCCCGGGCCAGGCGCTCGGCGCCGGCCGACACGGCAGCCGTGTCGGTGCCGGTGACCACCACCGCCGCACGGTTGCGGGGTTCGTCGGCCCAGGCGTAGCCGACCCAGATGGCGGCGTCGGTCACGCCGTCGACCGCCTCGACCTCGTCCACGGCCGCGTACACGCTCCTGGCCGGCTCGATCCGGGTGGAGGTCTGCTCGCCGGCCAGCAGCACCGGCACCGGCACCCATGCCTTGACCGGGCGGGGCGCTCCGGAGACCAGCAGGTCCACCAGGTTGCGGACGGCCCGCTCCTTGGTCTCCATGTGGTCCTCGTGCGGGGCCATCCGGTAACAGGTGATCAGGTCGCTGCCGTGGACGAGTGCGCGTGAGACGTTGCCGTGCAGGTCCATCGAGGTGGAGATGATCACGTCGGGTCCGACGGTGGCGCGGATGCGTTCCAGCAGAACCGCCTCGGCGTCGTCGACGCCCTCCACGGTCATCGCGCCGTGGATGTCGTACCAGAGGCCGTCCGGGCGGGGCAGGGCCGCGAGCCGCTCGATCAGCTCGTCGGTCAGCTCGGCCCAGGCGGCGGCGGTGACGGTGCCGCCCGGCAGCGACTTGCCGACCAGCGCGCCGTGCCAGTCGGCCGCCTCGCGCAGTTCCTCACCCGGGGCCAGGAAGGGGTAGCGGTCCAGCACCTCGGCGCCGCGCGAGGGGTGGAAGGCGGCGGCCCCGGTCCGTGCGGGAGAGAAGGTGGAGGACTCGATGCCGAGTCCGGCTATGACGACGACCGGCTGGGCGGTGGTACGGGATTGCGACATGGCTCCTCGTGGGTGTGGTGGGGCGATGGGGCTGGGGCGTCAGACCGGGCGGGGCGCGAGTGTGCCGGGCGGGCCTGAGCCCACCTCGTGCAGGGCGTGGGCCAGGGCGCGCTGGAGGGCGAACTGCCCTGCGCCGACCAGTCCCGCGTCGGCGCCGAGGCCGGCCCGCTCGATGGTGAGGTGCTCGGTGACCAGCGGGTGGCAGCTCTCGTAGAGCCGGCTGCGCACGGCGGCGACGAACGGTTCAAGGGTGGAGAGGATGCCGCCGAGGTAGACGGCCTCCGGATTGAAGAAGTTGACGTTGGCCGCGAGCACCTGGCCGAGGTGGTCGCCGGCCCTGCGGACGGTGCGGGTGGCCAGCGGGTCCGCGTCGATGGCCAGTTGGACCACGTCCTCCAGACTGTTCACATCGGCCCCGCCCTCGCACATGATGCGGACCAGGGCGGCGCCCGAGGCCACGGTCTCCAGGCAGCCGGTGTTTCCGCAGGAGCAGGGGATGTCGGCAGCGGCGTCGATGCGGATGTGGGTGATGTCCCCGGCGGCGCCGGTCGCGCCCCGGTAGAGACGCCCGTCGACGATCACACCGGCGCCGATCGCCGATCCGATCTTCACCATGATCGTCTGGCGGCGTCCGTCGAGCCGTACGGTGTGCTCACCCATGGCCATGCAGTTGGCGTCGTTGTCCACGGCCGCCGGGATGCCGAAGCGTTCCTCCAGCCAGGCGGTGACCGGGAAGCGGTTCCAGCCCGGCATCCGCGAGGGCAGCACGACCGAGCCCGACGCGATGTCCACAGGACCGGGCAGCGAGAGCCCGACCCCGCGCAGACCGCCGCGTCCGCGCTGTTCGGCGAGCGCCTCCAGGGTGTCGGCCAGCCGGGACAGGGCCGCCTCGGGACCGTCGGCGACCAGGAACGGGACGGTCGAGACGTCGGTCAGACCGCCGCCCGGCAGCACCACGCCGATCCGGGCGTGCCGGCCACCGAGGTCCGCGGCGACGGCGAACTCGTCGCGGCTGCCCAGTCTCAGGACCTTACGAGGGCGCCCGCCGGTGGAGGCCTTGGTGCCCTCCTCGGCGATCAGCCCACGCTCCACGAGCTGGCCCACCGCGAGAGAGACGGTGGACGCGGCGGCCCCGAGCTGTGCGGCGAGTTCGGCGCGTGACGACGCCTGACCCGACGCGATGAGTTCCAGGACCCGTACGGCGACGGCCGAGGTCCCCTTGGTGGCCTTGCGGTCCCACGCACTTATTCCAGTCATGTACAAAGTTACTTCCGCAACGGTGGGTGTGGCGAAGACAGTACGCCCGCGCTTCGCGTGGGGGAACAGCTCCATGAAGAAAGTACGCCGTCCGAAAACCCTGCTCGAATACCCACAAATCCACCCTTACCAGCGGACAGAACGGGGCGAGAAGACTTTCGTCGAATTCGTAGAAACTTACTTGTTACTAATTCTTGTTTGTTTCTTCGGCAACTCGGGCGTTAGCTGTCGTCAGCGCAGCGCCGGTCACCTGTGGACGCATGCGGGCCCCTTCACTCTGAGGAGAATCATGATCCTTGCTCACACGGCGAACAGCCGCCGCTGGGCCCTGGTCGCGGGCGCCGCCGCCACCGCGACCGCTCTGCTGTCGGGCTGTTCCGGCGGCGGCACCTCATCGTCCGCCTCCGCCTCGTCGGACACCATCAACTACGCCCTGCCGGCCAACTTCACGCCGAACTGGATCCTTCCGGTCGGCACCGCGGCCCATCTCAACACCAACAACGCCTCCATATCCCAGTCCGTGTGGGAGCCGCTGATCGCGTACGACGGCTCCGCGGGCAAGGTGGGCTGGAACAAGGACAACTCACTCGCCACCGCGGCGGACTTCTCGAAGGACAGCAAGAGCGTCGCGATCACGCTCGGCGACCGGCACTGGAGCGACGGCGAGCAGATCACGTCCCGCGACGTGGAGTTCTGGTTCAACCTGGTCAAGGCGAACAAGGCGGACTGGGCCAGCTACAGCCCCGGCAAGGCGCCGGACAACTGGACCTCGCTGAAGATCGCCGACGACACGCACTTCACCATCACCTTCGACCGGGCCTACAACCAGCAGTGGATGCTCGCCAACGAGTTGAGCATGATCCGCACGATGCCGCAGCACGTCTGGGACAAGACCAGCGACTCGGGCACCGTGTCGGACCTCGACCACACCCCCGCGGGCGCCAAGAAGGTCTGGACGTATCTGAACGAGGCCGCCAAGAAGATCTCCGGCTATGCGACCGACCCGCTCTGGAAGACGGTCAGCGGCCCGTACACCATCAAGTCGTTCTCCACGGCCGGCAAGGTCCAGCTGGTGGCCAACCCCAAGTACGACGGCGGGGGCAAGGCCAACATCAAGACCGTGAACCTGCTGCCGTTCACCACCACGGAGGCCGAGGAGAACGCGCTGCGGGCGGGCACCGTCGACTACGGCTACATCAACGCCACCAACCTCAGCCAGGAGGCGTCCTTCACCGCGAAGGGCTACAGCGTGAAGCCGTGGTCGGGCTGGGCCGTCACGTACATGCCGTACAACTTCAACAACCCCGCCATGGGCGCGGTGTTCAAGCAGCTCTACGCCCGCCAGGCGATCCAGATGTCGGTGGACCAGACCACCCTCTCCAAGGTCGTCTTCAACGGCACGGCGGTCTCCACCTACGGCCCGGTCCCGCAGGGCCAGACCTCGTCCTTCGTCTCCCCGGAGCAGAAGAACAACCCGTACCCCTTCTCCACCGCCAAGGCGAAGAAGCTGCTGACCGACCACGGCTGGACCGAGCAGAGCGGCACCATGATGTGCACCGACCCGGGCACCGGTGACCACCAGTGCGGCGCCGGTGTGGACAAGGGCACGAAGTTCAGGATGCAGGTGCTCTCGCAGTCCGGCTCGACCGTGACCGACAACATGATGAGCGCCCTTCAGTCGTCGTTCGCCAAGACCGGCATCGACTTCGGCATCAAGACCGCCCCGGTCAACTCGGTCCTCTCGCAGTCCGGGCAGTGCAAGGCGGACGACGCCGACTGCACGTGGCAGCTCTCCTTCTTCGGCTCCGCCGGCAGCTGGTACTTCCCGGCCTACCCGAGCGGTGACGCGCTCTTCGCCACCGGCGGCGGCTCCAACTTCGGCAACTACTCCAACTCCGCCGTGGACGAGCTGATCAACGAGACCACCACCTCCTCCTCCGACGCGGCGATGCAGAAGTACAGCGCGGCCCTGGCGAAGGACCTCCCGGTCATCTGGCTGCCCGAGCCGGACTACCAGGTCTCCGTGGTCAAGAAGGGCCTGGGCGGCTTCGCCCAGGACTCGCTCGCCAACTTCCACCCCGCCATGTGGAAGTGGACGTCCGAGTGAGCCCGGCCGGTGACCATGCCTGCCACTGAGCCGAAGCGACCGGAAAGCACATGAGTACCTCCTCGTACCTGATCAGGCGGGCCCTCCAGGCCGTCGTGGTGATCGTCATCGTGACGGTCGTGGTCTTCGGTCTGCTGCACGCCCTGCCCGGGGGTCCCGCTCGCGGGATCCTCGGCCCGCAGGCCACGGCGCAGCAGATCGCGTCCTTCAACCACGAGCAGGGCCTCGACAAGCCACTGCCCGTGCAGTACTTCTACTACCTCAACCAGCTGCTCCACGGCGACCTGGGCGTCTCGTACACCCTCAACGAGCCGGTGTCCCAGCTCATCACCGAGCGGCTCGCCAAGACCCTGCTGCTCACCGCCCTGTCGGCGATCGTCGGCCTCGTGCTGGCCATCCCGCTGGGCATGTGGCAGGCCGTCCGGCGCAACAAGCCGGTGGACTACGTCATCACCACGCTGAGCTTCATCGCCTACTCCACGCCCGTGTACTTCCTCGGACTGATCCTGGTGCTGGTGTTCAGCCAGGCGATGCCGTGGTTCCCGTCGCAGGCCCCGCAGGGGGACACGCTCGCGCAGGTGTTCTCCGAACCGCAGGCGCTGGTGCTGCCGGTCGTCGCCGGCGCCGCGTCGATGATCGCGGTGTTCAGCCGCTACATGCGGGCGGCCACCCTGGAGAACCTCTCCGAGGACTACGTCAGGACGGCGCGGGCCGGCGGCTCCCGCTCCCGCGCCATCCTGTGGCGCCATGTGTTCCGCAACTCGCTGACGCCGGTCGTCGCCATGCTCGGCTACTACGTGCCGGTGCTGTTCGGCGGCGCCCTGGTCGTCGAGCAGCTCTTCAACTACCCCGGTATGGGGCTGCTCTTCTGGACCGCCGCACAGTCCTCCGACTACCCGGTCCTCCTGGGCTGCGTGCTGGTCATCGCGGTCGCCACCGTCGTCGGCACGCTCCTCGCCGACATCGTCCAGCGCATCATCGATCCCCGAGTGAAGGCAGGCCGGGCATGAGCGCCGTCATCCAGCCGGGCAAGGTGCCCGGCACGGCCACCACCGCCGCCGCCACGGCGTCCGGCTCCCGGCTCGCCCTGCGGCGCTTCCTGCGCAACCGGCTCGCCGTGGTCGGGCTCGGTGTCGTGGTCCTCATC
Source organism: Streptomyces sp. NBC_01012 (assembly GCF_045162755.1). Lineage (NCBI taxonomy): Bacteria > Bacillati > Actinomycetota > Actinomycetes > Kitasatosporales > Streptomycetaceae > Streptomyces > Streptomyces sp. NBC_01012. Next base: position 1,370,069 of record NZ_CP108688.1, read on the forward strand.
TTCCTGTTCTGCTTCATCGGTCCGCTGGTGTACTCCACCGACCAGACCCACACGATGCTCCAGCAGGTCAACCTCGCCCCCAGCGGCTCGCACTGGCTCGGCACCGACGCCGTCGGCCACGACGAGCTGGGCCGGCTCATGTACGGCGGCAAGGTCTCGCTGATCGTCGGGCTCGCCGCGGGCACCCTGGCCACCGTGATCGGCACCTTGTGGGGCGCTGTCGCGGGGTACGCGGGCGGCTGGATCGACGCGGTCATGATGCGGATCGTGGACGCGGGCATCGCCATCCCGGCGCTCTTCATCCTGCTGGTGGTCTCGGCCATCACCACCCCGGGCCTCACCGGGCTGATCGTCATCCTGGGCTTCGTCTCCTGGCTGGTGCCGTCCCGGCTGATCAGGGCGGAGACGCTGAGCCTGAAGAACCGCGACTACGTCCTGACGCTGCGGGCGATCGGCGGTACGCACGCCCGGGCGATCACCCGGCACATCCTGCCGAACTCGGTCTCGACCATCATCGTCGCGGCCACCTTCCAGATCGCCGACGCCATCCTGCTGGTCGCCTACGTCTCCTATCTGGGCCTGGGCGTCCAGCCGCCGGCCACCGACTGGGGCGGCATGCTCTCGGCCGGTCTGACCGCCGCCTACTCCGGCTACTGGTGGCTCATCATCCCGCCCGGCCTGGCCATCATCGTGGTGGTGTGGGCGTTCAACGCGATCGGGGACGGACTCCGCGACGCATTCGACGTGAGGGGACGCGGATGACCGCCACCCAGGGCCCCGCCGCCCCGCAGGCCGGGCCGATTCTCGAACTCGACGACCTCGGCGTCGTCTTCACCACCGAGACCGGGGAGGTACCGGCGGTCCGTGGTGTCTCCCTGCACGTCGGGCCCGGCGAGACGCTCGCCCTGGTCGGCGAGTCGGGCTCCGGCAAGTCGACGATCGCGCTGGCCGCGATGGGCCTGCTGTCCGACAACGCCCGCGCCACCGGCAGCGCCACCATCGTCGGCACCCAGGTGGTCGGCGCCCAGGAGCCGGGTCTGGCGGCGCTGCGCGGCCGGACCGCGTCCATGGTGTTCCAGGAGCCGGCCACCGCGCTCGACCCGCTGACCCGGATCGGCAGGCAGATCTCCGAGGTGATCCGCAACCACCGCGAGGTGACCGCCAAGGAGGCCGCGGCCGAGGCCGTCGCGCTCCTGCGCAAGGTGGGCATACCCGAGCCGGAGAAGCGGGCCCGCGCCTATCCGTTCCAGCTCTCCGGCGGGCAGCGCCAGCGTGTGGTCATCGCCATGGCCATCGCCAACGACCCCGTCCTGCTGATCGCCGACGAGCCGACCACCGCGCTCGACGTCACCGTGCAGGCCGAGATCCTCGACCTGCTGCGCGGGCTCGCCGCCGAGACGGGCACCGGCGTCCTGCTGGTCACCCACAACATGGGGGTCGTCGCCGACTTCGCCGACCGGGTCGCCGTGATGTACCGCGGCGAGATCGTGGAGACCGGACCGGTCGAAGACGTGCTCCTGCGCCCCTCCCACGCCTACACCCGGCGCCTGCTGGCCGCGGTCCCGCGTCTTTCGGTGGCCGAGGCGGACACGCAGGCACCCACGGCCTCCGCCGGGCGCGAGGACACCGAACCCGTGGTCGCGCTGGACGACATATCCGTGGTGTTCGGCCGCGGGAAGAACGCCGTACGGGCGCTGGACGGGGTCTCCCTCACCGTCCACGCGGGCGAGACCCTGGGCCTGGTGGGTGAGTCGGGCTCCGGCAAGTCCACCGCGTCCCGGGTCGCGCTCGGCCTGATCCCGCCGAGCTCCGGCACCGTCTCGCTGTTCGGCGCCGACCTGCGGCGCACCGGATCCCGGGCACGCCGGGCGCTGCGCGCCGGCATCGGCGTGGTCCTCCAGGACCCGGTGGCCTCCCTGGACGCCCGGATGACGGTCGGCGAGTGCGTCGCCGAGCCGCTCAGGGTGCACCGCCGTGGCCTCTCCGCCAAGGACCGCAGGGACAAGGTCGCCGCCATCCTCGACCGGGTCAGGCTGCCGGGCGACCTCGCGGGGCGCGCACCCCGCGAGCTGTCGGGCGGTCAGCGCCAGCGGGTCAGCCTGGCCCGCGCCCTGGTCCTGGAACCCCGGCTGCTGGTCGCCGACGAGCCCACCAGCGCGCTCGACGTGAGCGTGCAGGAGGCGGTGCTCGAAGTGATCTCCGAGCTCCAGGACGAGCTGGGTTTCGCCTGTCTCTTCGTCTCCCACGACCTCGCCGTCGTCCAGCACTTCGCGCAGCGCGTGGTGGTGCTGCGGGGCGGCCGGATCCAGGAGCAGGGCCCCACCGGAGCAACCCTCCTGCACCCGGAGACCGACTACACCCGCAGGCTGCTGGCCGCCGTGCCGGTGCCCGACCCGGTGATCCAGCGCGGCCGCAGGGCCGAACGTCTGGCCGCCCTCACCGCAGGCCTGACGGAGGCCAAGGAATGAACGCGTACGACCGCACGCTCTTCGCCGGAGTGGACATCGGCGGCACCACCACCCAGGTGGTGGTGTGTGCCGGCGACCTGACCGTGCTCGACCGCGCGGAGGTGCCGACCCCGGCGGCCGACGGCGGCCGGGCGATGCTCGAAGCGGCCCTGGGCGCACTGACTCCCCTGCTGGAGCGCACTCCGGGACGGCTCACCGGCTGCGGGGTCGGCGCCGCCGGCGTCGTCGACTCCGCCACCGGCCACATCCTGGTGGCCAGCGACTCCTTCACCGACTGGGCCGGCTTCGCGGTGACGGACTTCGTCGAGGACGCCCTGGGCGTCCCGGCGTTCCTGGACAACGACGTCAACGCCTTCCTCCTCGGGGAGGTCTCGGGCGGCGCCGTGCGCGACGAGCCGGACGTACTCGGGATCACCCTGGGGACCGGGGTCGGCGGCGCGCTCTGGAGCGGTGGCGCCCTGTTCACAGGACCGCACGGCGCGGCCGGCGAGATCGGGCACATCCCCGGCTTCGGTGACCTGCTGTGCTCGTGCGGCGGACGGGGCCATCTGGAGACCCTGGCCTCGGGCCGCTCCATCGCCGCCCGTTACGCGGACCGCACAGGCCGGCTGCTGACCGCCCGCGAGGTCGCCGGAGCGGCGCGCGACCACCGGGACCCGGACGCCCTCGCGGTGTACGAGGCGGCCGGTGCCGGTATCGCCCGGGCGATCGTGATGACGGCGGGCGTCGTGGACATCACGACCGTGGTGATCGGCGGCGGCGTCAGCCGGGCCTGGCCGCTGCTCGGCCCACTGATCCTCGCCGCGCTGGCCGCGGACCCGCCGGTCAGCGGCCACCCGGTCACGCTGGTGAGGGCCGCCCTGGGCTCCGACGCCGTACCGGTCGGGGCCGCCGCACGGGCGCGGCGCGAACTCACGGCCGAGTTGGCGGTCTGACGGACCCTGGGGCGTGGGCGGTGCGTGGGGCGGGCGTGGAGAATGGGAGCGTCGGAACACCCTCCTGATCCGAACTCCGAGAGGACGTCACCGCCATGCGTATCAGAATCGTCGGCGCCGGAGCCATGGGCCGCGGCATCGCCCAGTGGGCCGTGGCCGGCGGGCACACCGTCGAGCTCTGCGATGTCAGGGCCGAGGCGGTGACGGCGGCCGTGGACTTCGTACGGTCCATGCTGGGGCGCGCGGTGGACAAGGGGCGGATGTCCGCGGGCGACCGGGACGCGGCCCTGGAGCGGCTGGTGCCGCTGGCCGACCCCTGGGCGCCAGGCCCCGGGGTCGGCCTCGTCGTCGAGGCCGTACGGGAGGATCTGGACACCAAGGCCGAGGTGTTCGGGAAGCTGGAGCAGGTCCTGCCGGACTCCGCGGTCTTCGCGACCAACACCTCGTCCCTCTCGGTGACCCGGATCGCCTCCTCGCTGCGCGACCCGGGGCGCCTGGCGGGGCTGCACTTCTTCAACCCCGTACCGCTGATGAGGATCGTCGAGGTGGTGCCCGGCGCCGCGACCCGCCCCGGGATCCCGCCGGCGCTCACGGAGCTCGTCGAGAGCTGCGGCCATCACGCGGTCACCGTCGCCGACACCCCCGGCTTCCTGGTCAACCACGCGGGCCGGGGTCTGGTGACCGAGGCCCTGGCACTGCTGGAGGAGTCCGTCGCGGATCCGGCCGTGATCGACCGGATCGCCCGGGACGTCCTGGGGCTGCGCATGGGCCCGTTCGAGTTGATGGACCTCACCGGGCTCGATGTCACGGCTGCCGTGATCGACTCGATCTGGGAGGGCTTCCGCCACGAGGACCGGCTCCGGCCCTCGTATCTCACCCCGAACCGGGTCACCGCGGGCCTGCACGGCCGCAAGACCGGACAGGGCTGGTTCGCGTACGGCCCCGAGGCTCCCGCCCGTGCCCCCGAACCGCCGGTGACGGGCGACGCCGACCGGCCGGTGTTCATCGCGGGCGGCGCGTACGCGCAGGGCGCGGCCGCGCTGCGGGCCGCGCTGGCCGCCGCCGGGGCCACGGTCGAGACCGGTCCCGCGCCCACCGAGGGCGCCCTGGTCCTGGCCCCCGTGTGGGGCACCACCGTGGCGGCGGCGGTGGCCTCGGTCGGGCTGCCCGCCGACCGCACCTTCGGTGTCGATCCGCTGGCCCCGGCGGGCCGCCGCCGGGTGCTCGCGGTGACGCCCGCGTCCGACCCGGCGGCCGCGCGGGACGCCCGCGCGGTCCTGGCACGTGCGGCGGCCGGCGAGGAGGCCTGGGCCGTGTCGGTGGTAAGGGACACCGCCGGTTCGGTGGCGCAGCGGCTGCTCGCCTCGGTGGTCTCGGTCGCCGCCTCGATCGCCGAGCGCTCACTGGCCACCCCGGCGGACATCGACCTCGCCGTGACCACCGGCCTCGGCTACCCGACGGGGCCCCTGGCCTGGGGCGACCGGATCGGCGCCACGCGGATGCTGGAGCTCCAGCGGTCCCTGCACGCCACGACGGGCGACGACCGGTACCGGCCGACCCGGTGGCTCACCGAACGCGCTCACCTGGGCCTGCCGCTCACGGCACCCGGCACCTCGCCCCAGGAGTGCGTCTAGGGCGTGTCCTTGTCCCGGTTGCCGTGCAGCCGGGACTTCACGTCGTCCGGGGGCAGGAAGCGGGACCAGCGCTCGGGGAACTCGGAGGGCATGGAGACGTCCTCCTCGTCCTCCTCGTCGTCATCGGCGTACGCGTCCCAGTTCGCCGCCTGGGTACGGGCCACGAGCTCCGCGGCCTGCGCCGCTCGGGCGCGCTCGGTGGTGGCGCGGGCGGCGGCGGTGGCGAGCGAGGGCCAGACCCGGTCGATCGCGGCGTTCACGGCGGCGCCGACGAGCACGGCGAAGGCCGAGACCCCTATCCAGAGCAGGACGGCGATGGGCGCGGCCAACGAGCCGTAGATCGTGGGCCCTTCGATCGTGCTGGTGAGGTAGATCCGCAGCAGGAAGCTGCCGAGCACCCACATCCCGAGCGCCACGAGCGCGCCGGGCACATCCTCGATCCAGGGCGAACGGACGGGCACGGACACGTGGTAGAGCGTCGTCAGGAAGGCGATGGTCAGCAGTATCACCAGCGGCCAGTACATGACGGCGAGCACCTCGGTGCCCCACGGGACGAACTCCACCACCCGGTCGGGGCCGACCACGAGCAGCGGCAGCACGACGGCACCCAGCAGCAGCGCGACCACGTAGAGACCGAAGGCGAGCAGCCGCGTCCTGACGATGCCGCGGTGGCCGTCGAGCCCGTACATCACGGTGATGGTCTCGACGAAGACGTTCACCGCGCGTGATCCCGACCAGAGCGCGATCGCGAAGCCGAGGGAGATGACGTCGGGGCGCGCGCCCGTGGTCACGTCGGCTATGAGCGGTTTGGCGATGTCGTCGACGCCCCGCTCGGACAGCACGGTCTGCGCCGCGTTCAGGATGTTGCGCTCGATGGAGGCGACCGTGGCGGTGGACGTCCAGTCGTCGACGTAGCCGAGCAGCCCGATCAGGCCGAGCAGCAGCGGCGGCAGGGACAGCAGGGTGAAGAAGGCGGCCTCGGCCGCGAGGCCGAGGATCCGGTACTCCATGCACGAGTTGACCGTGTCCTTGAGCAGTTGCCACGCCATCTGTCGCTTCGAGACGTTGCGGTAGAGGACGCGAGCCCGGTGGAGCCGACCCGGTGGCCGCTCGGGTGTTTCATTTGCTGCCTGCACGTCCTTACCGTAGCGGCATGGCACCTAGCACCCACACAGTGACCAACCAGGTTCCGCCGCTGGTCGGCTATGACGTCTACGCCGGAGACCGGGCGCTGACCGAGGCCGTCGAGCGGCATCTCGCGCCCGGAACCGTCGAGGAGGCCCGGCAGGAGCTCAGCCGTCTCGGCAGGTCCGCCGGCTCCTTCCAGGCCCAGGAGTGGGGGGCGCAGGCGAACGAGAATCCGCCGAAGCTGCGCACGCACGACCGCTACGGGAACCGTATCGACGAGGTGGAGTTCCACCCGGCCTGGCACCGGCTGCTGGGGCACGCGGTGAGCGCCGGGCTGACGGACGCCTGGGGCAGGCCCGGCGGTCATGTGCGGCGCGCGGCGGGGTTCCTGGTCTGGACGCAGGCCGAGGCGGGCCACGGCTGCCCGCTGTCGATGACGCACGCGGCGGTCCCCGCGCTGCGGACCGATCCGGCGCAGGCCGCGGAGTGGGAACCGCTGCTGACCTCGCACGTGTACGAGCAGGGGCTGCGGCCGGCGTCGCAGAAGGCCGGTGTGCTCCTCGGGATGGGCATGACCGAGAAGCAGGGCGGCACCGACGTACGGTCCAACACCACCAGGGCCGATCCGCTGGCGGCCGACGGGGAGTATCTGCTCACCGGCCACAAGTGGTTCTGTTCGGCGCCGATGTCCGACGGCTTCCTGGTGCTGGCACAGGCGCCGGGCGGGCTGAGCTGTTTCCTGCTGCCACGGGTCCTGCCGGACGGCACCCGCAACCCCTTCGCGATCCAGCGGCTCAAGGACAAGCTGGGCAACCGGTCCAACGCGTCGAGCGAGGTCGAGTTCGACGGGACGTGGGCCCGCCGGGTCGGCGAGGAGGGGCGTGGGGTGCGCACCATCATCGAGATGGTGGCGGCGACCCGTCTTGACTGCGTGCTCGGTTCGGCGGCGCTGATGCGTCAGGCGGTGGCGCAGGCGATCCACCACAGCGCCTACCGCAGCGCGTTCGGCGGGCTGCTGATCGAGAAGCCGCTGATGCGCAACGTGCTGGCCGACCTGGCCCTGGAGTCGGAGGCGGCGACCACGCTCGCGCTGCGGCTGGCCGCCGCGTACGACACGGACACCGAGGAGGAGCGTGCCCTCCTGCGGATCGCGGTGCCGACGGCGAAGTACTGGGTGACGAAGCGGTGCGGGGCGGTGGTCGGGGAGGCGCTGGAATGCCTCGGCGGCAACGGTTATGTGGAGGAGTCGGGGATGCCCAGGCTGCTCCGCGAGGCCCCGCTCAACTCGATCTGGGAGGGCTCGGGCAACGTACAGGCCCTCGATGTGCTGCGGGCCCTTCAGCGTGAGCCGCAGGCGCTCAACGCCTTCCTTCAGGAGGTCGGAAAGGCACGCGGCGCCGACCACCGGCTCGACGCGGCGATCAAGGACCTGCTGACGGAGCTGGCGGACCTGGACGCCGTCGAGGCGCGGGCCAGGCGGCTGGTGGAGCGGATGGCGCTGGTGCTGCAGGGCTCGCTGCTGCTGCGCTGGGCGCCGCCCGAGGTCGCGGACGCGTTCTGCGCCTCACGGCTCGGCGGGGACTGGGGTTCGGCGTTCGGGACGCTGCCGCACAGCCTGGACCTGGCGACGGTCGTGGAGCGGGCGCGGGCCCAGGAGGGCTGAGGGCCCCCGGGGCGACTGCCCGGCCCAAACGACGGAGGGTGGTGCTGCGCCGACACGGCACCACCCTCCACGCTTGTGCAGCACCGCACGGCGGGCCGATGACTCTCCGCATGGTGCACACCCACTGTCGTACGGTCTGCGGCTTGCCAACAGAGTTGCAAAGGGTTGCAACCATTGCGTGGAGTGCGAGCCAAGGGGCTCCCCGCACGGCAGGATGTGTCCCTCGGGCCGGGTTTCGCTCTTCCGGGCCAGGCCCACGCCTTGTTGGGGGGACCCGTCTTGGAAACACAGCCTGTCGCACCGCCGCGGCCTTCGATCCCTTCACGCTCGTCCGCGGCAGAGCGTCTGGTCCACCGTGCGCGGGAGGCCCGGCTCGCGGGCGAGCGTACGGCGGCCGGCCCGCGCGCGGAGATCGACGCGTCCTGGGACCGTGTGCTGCGCAGCGGGGTCGACCCCGAGCAGTCGCCGGAGAGCAGACTGCTGCAGATCGACGAGATCGAGCACCGGCGCAGGAGCACGGCGCTCGGCGAGGTCATGCCACGGCTGCGGGAGGGTCTTGCCACGATCGCGGACGCGGCCCACCAGATCATGGTCGTCACCGACACCGAGGGCCGGGTCCTGTGGCGCCAGGGTCACGCGGCGGTGATGCGCAGGGCCAAGGACATCTGTCTCGAGGAGGGTGCCGCCTGGGCGGAGTCGGCGACGGGGACGAACGCCATCGGCACGGCGCTCGCCGCGCGCACCCCCATCCAGGTCCACTCCGCCGAGCACTTCATCCGCGCCCTGCACGGCTGGACCTGTGCGGCTGCCCCGGTGCGTGACCCCAGGGACGGCCGGCTGATGGGCATCGTCGACATCAGCGGCCCCGCCTCCACCTTCCACCCGGCGACGCTCGCGCTGGTCGGCTCGGTGGCGGCGCTGGCGGAGAGCGAGCTGCGCAGCCGGCATCTGGTGGCGATCGAGCGGCTGCGCTCGGTGGCCGCCCCGCTCCTGTGCAGGCTGGGCGGCCGTGCGCTGGTGGTGGACTCCCACGGCTGGCTGGCCGCCGTCAGCGGGATGCCGCCGGTGGACCGGCTGCCGCTGCCCAAGTCGCTGGAGCCGGGTCCCGTGTGGCTGTCCTCGCTCGGGATGTGCCGGGTGGAGCCGCTGCCGGGCGGCTGGCTCGTGCAGGTGTCGGAGGGCACCCAGGACCACTCACCGCGCCGGGTGGTGCTCGACCTGAGCCGGGAGCGGGGGCTCACGGTGCATGTGGCGGGCCCGGTGGGCAGCTGGACGCGCCGTCTCTCGCCCCGCCACGCGGAGCTGCTGTACGCCCTGGCCCTGCACGGGGAGGGGCGCACCGCCGCGGAGCTGGCCGAGGACGTCTTCGGTGACGCGTCGAGGACGGTGACGGTGCGGGCCGAGATATCGCGGATGCGCCGCCATCTCGCGGAGGTGCTCGAACACCGGCCGTACCGCTTCCGTGAGGGCGTCGAGGTGGATGTGGTGCATCCGGACGAGCCGGCCGATCTGCTGCCCCGTTCGACGGCTCCGGTGGTGCTCAGGGCGCGTGTGCCGATCGGGAGGATCTGAGACGGGGCGGTTTGGGTGGGCGGCACCGGCCGTGGTTTTCTGGCGGCCATGACCGCCATGAACTCCATGAATGACGCAGCGCGTGTCTCCGCGCCCACGGCCCCCGCCATGGCCGATGTCACCGTCTGGTCCCTCGAACAGACGGCGCCGGGCGATCTGAACCCGGCCGCCGTCCCCGGGGACGGGGTGACGGTGGCCCGCTCGCGGACACCGCTGCCGGAGTTCAGCCGGTTCCTCTACACGGCGGTGGGCGGGGACGTCCGCTGGACCGACCGTCTCGGCCTCACCCACGCACAGTGGCGGGAGATCCTGGAGCGTCCCGGGGCCGAGACCTGGGTGGCGTACGAGAACGGGACCCCGGCGGGGTTCATCGAGCTGGACGCCCAGGAGGACGGGGTGGTCGAGATCGCCTACTTCGGCCTGATCCCCGCCTTCCGGGGCCGCCGGATCGGCGGCCATCTGCTGGCGTACGGCGTGGCGCGCGCCTGGGACCTCGCGGAGCGCCATCCCGGGCGTACCCCCACCACGAGGGTGTGGGTGCACACCTGCTCCAACGACGGTCCGCACGCCATGGACAACTACCTGCGCCGGGGCTTCCGGCTGTTCGAGACGAAGACCGAGCAGGAGCCGGACGTCGCGAGCCCGGGCCCCTGGCCCGGCGCGTACGCCTGACGGGCGCCCCGGATATCGCTTTGTCGACGGATTGTCGGCGGGCCGGGCGTGACCGACACCACAACGTCTCATATACCGGGACCATCTCGTCCACATAATGGATCGTGGTGGACTGGCCCGAGATCCGCGTGACACGCTTCCGTCATGTCCGGAACTGGAATTGCCTTGGTGAGTCGGCGGCACGTCGACCTCGGCCGCATGTCCAGCGCCATCTGTCCGGTCCGCTGAGAGTTACCAGCACCGCGCCCCCCTGAAGTCCGCTCCATCCCCCTGCGCACCGCCGCGCCTCACGCGAGTGTGCAGTTCAGAGCCGCCCTCCTGCAGTCCCGAAGGACGTATCGCCATGGCCGCCATCCCTGAGAAGCCTGCTGCCGCCACGCCCCGCCGCAAGGCCGGACGTCACCGTGGTGAAGGTCAGTGGGCCATGGGTCACTTCACCCCGCTGAACGGCAACGAGCAGTTCAAGAAGGACGACGACAGTCTCAATGTGCGGACGCGCATCGAGACGATCTACGCCAAGCGCGGATTCGACTCCATCGACCCGAACGACCTGCGCGGGCGCATGCGCTGGTGGGGCCTCTACACCCAGCGCCGCCCCGGCATCGATGGCGGCAAGACCGCGGTGCTGGAGCCGGAGGAGCTGGACGACCGCTACTTCATGCTGCGCGTGCGCATCGACGGCGGGAAGCTGACGACCGCCCAGCTGCGCGTCATCGGCGAGGTCTCCGAGGAGTACGCACGCGGCACCGCCGACATCACCGACCGGCAGAACGTCCAGCTGCACTGGATCCGCATCGAGGACGTCCCGGCGATCTGGGAGAAGCTCGAAGCGGTCGGGCTATCGACCACGGAAGCCTGCGGTGACTGCCCCCGCGTGATCATCGGTTCGCCGGTGGCGGGCATCGCCGCCGACGAGATCATCGACGGCACACCGGCGGTCGACGAGATCCACGAGCGGTACATCGGCAGCAAGGAGTTCTCCAACCTGCCCCGTAAGTTCAAGACCGCCATCTCGGGCTCGCCGGTCCAGGACGTGGTGCACGAGATCAACGACATCGCGTTCGTGGGCGTCGACCACCCCGAGCACGGCCCCGGCTTCGACCTCTGGGTCGGCGGCGGGCTCTCCACCAACCCGCGCTTCGCCGAACGCCTCGGCGCCTGGGTGCCGTTGGACGAGGTCCCCGATGTCTGGGCCGGTGTCGTCGGTATCTTCCGCGACTACGGCTACCGCCGGCTGCGCACCCGTGCCCGTCTGAAGTTCCTGATGGCCGACTGGGGCCCGGAGAAGTTCCGCCGGATCCTTCAGGACGAGTACCTCAAGCGCCCGCTGCTCGACGGACCGCCGCCCGCGCGGCCCTCCTCCCGCTGGCGTGACCACATCGGGGTGCACGCGCAGCAGGACGGCCGCTTCTACGTGGGCTTCGCCCCGCGCGTCGGCCGGGTGGACGGCTCCACCCTCGCCAAGATCGCGGAGCTCGCCGAGGCGCACGGCTCCGGCCGGGTGCGCACCACCGTCGAGCAGAAGATGCTCATCCTGGATGTGGAGCAGGACCGGATCGAGTCCCTGTCCGCCGGCCTGGAGGCCCTGGACTTCCAGGTCAAGCCCTCCCCCTTCCGGCGCGGCACGATGGCCTGCACCGGCATCGAGTTCTGCAAGCTGGCGATCGTCGAGACGAAGGCGCGCGGCGCCGCGCTCATCGACGAACTGGAGCGCCGCATGCCGGAGTTCGAGGAGCCGCTCTCCATCAACATCAACGGCTGCCCCAACGCCTGCGCCCGCATCCAGACGGCGGACATCGGCCTCAAGGGCCAGCTGATGCTGGACGAGAACGGCGAGCAGGTCGAGGGATACCAGGTGCACCTCGGCGGTGCGCTCGGCCTGGACGCCGGCTTCGGCCGCAAGGTCCGCGGGCTGAAGGTCACATCGGCCGAACTCCCGGACTACGTCGAGCGGGTGCTCGGCAGGTTCCAGGAGGAACGCGAGGACGACGAGCGCTTCGCGACCTGGGCGGCCAGGGCCAGTGCGGAGTCGCTGTCATGAGCGAGCGAGCGGCGCCGTTCTACTGCCCGTACTGTGGCGACGAGGATCTGCGTCCGCACGAGACCGGGCACGGCGCCTGGGAATGTGCTTCCTGCAACCGAGCGTTCCAGCTGAGGTTCCTGGGTCTTCTGACTCAGGGTCTCCAGCGCAACGACGCCGAAGGGCAAGGGACATGACGGACACTCTGCAAGCGGCCGAGCTCACCGACGAGGCCCTGAAGGACCTGGCCGAGCAGGCCGGGCGCGATCTGGAGGACGCCTCGGCGAGCGACATCCTGAGGTGGGCGGCCGACACCTTCGGCAGCCGCTTCTGCGTCACCTCCTCCATGGAGGACGCGGTCGTCGCACACCTCGCCTCCCGGGTCTTCCCCGGTGTGGACGTCGTCTTCCTCGACACCGGCTACCACTTCGAGGAGACCATCGGCACCCGGGACGCGGTGGACGCCGTGATGGACGTCAACCTCATCACGCTGACCCCGCGTCAGTCGGTCGCCGAACAGGACGCCGAGTACGGGCCGAAGCTGCACGACCGCGACCCCGACCTGTGCTGCGCGCTGCGCAAGGTCGCGCCCCTGGAGGAGGGGCTGACGGCGTACTCCGCCTGGGCGACCGGGCTGCGCCGCGACGAGTCCCCCACCCGGGCGAACACCCCGGTGGTGGGCTGGGACGAGAAGCGCCGCAAGGTCAAGGTCTCGCCGATCGCCCGCTGGACCCAGGACGACGTGGACGCCTACGTCGCCGAACAGGGCGTACTGACCAACCCGCTGCTGATGGACGGCTACGCCTCCGTCGGCTGCGCGCCCTGCACCCGCCGGGTGCTGGAGGGCGAGGACGCACGGGCCGGCCGCTGGGCCGGACGGGGCAAGACCGAATGCGGGCTGCACGGCTGATGACGAACGAGCAGGAGATATCGATGAGCGTGACGGAGACGGGAGCCACCGTCTGGCTCACCGGACTGCCGAGCGCGGGCAAGACCACCATCGCCTACGAGCTGGCGGGCCGGCTGCGCGCCGACGGCCACCGGGTGGAGGTGCTCGACGGTGACGAGATCCGTGAGTTCCTCTCCGCGGGCCTCGGCTTCTCCCGCGAGGACCGGCACACCAACGTCCAGCGGATCGGCTTCGTCGCCGAACTGCTGGCCGCCAACGGTGTGAAGGCACTCGTCCCCGTCATCGCGCCCTACGCCGACAGCCGTGACGCGGTGCGCAAGCGTCATCAGCAGGAGGGCACCGCGTATCTGGAGGTGCATGTCGCGACCCCGGTCGAGGTGTGCTCGGAGCGCGATGTGAAGGGTCTTTACGCCAAGCAGGCAGCAGGCGAGATCAGTGGTCTCACCGGGGTGGACGACCCCTACGAGGCACCCGATTCGCCGGATCTGCGGATCGAGTCGCACCAGCAGACCGTGCAGGAGTCCGCAGCGGCGCTTCGTGCGCTGCTCACCGAGAGGGGCCTGGCGTGAGCACCGTCGCCACCGTGCCGGATGGCACCGTCAACCCGTACGCACTGAGCCACCTGGACTCCCTGGAGTCCGAGGCGGCGCACATCTTCCGTGAGGTGGCGGGTGAGTTCGAGCGGCCGGTGATCCTCTTCTCCGGCGGCAAGGACTCGATCCTGATGCTGCATCTCGCGCTGAAGGCGTTCGCCCCGGCGCCCATCCCCTTCACGCTGCTGCACGTGGACACCGGGCACAACTTCCCCGAGGTACTCGACTACCGCGACCGCACCGTCGAGAAGCACGGACTGCGTCTGCACGTCGCCTCCGTCCAGGAGTACATCGACGCGGGCAAGCTGCGCGAGCGTCCCGACGGCACCCGCAACCCGTTGCAGACCGTCCCGCTCACCGAGGCCATCCAGCAGCACCGCTTCGACGCGGTGTTCGGCGGCGGACGCCGTGACGAGGAGAAGGCCCGCGCCAAGGAGCGCGTCTTCTCCCTGCGCGACGAGTTCTCCCAGTGGGACCCTCGCCGCCAGCGCCCGGAGCTGTGGCAGCTCTACAACGGCCGCCACGCGCCCGGCGAGCACGTCCGTGTCTTCCCCATCTCCAACTGGACCGAACTCGACGTCTGGCAGTACATCGAGCGCGAGGGCATCGAGCTCCCGGAGATCTACTTCGCCCATGAGCGCGAGGTCTTCAGCCGCTCCGGCATGTGGCTCACCGCCGGCGACTGGGGCGGCCCCAAGGAGCACGAGCGGACCGAGACCCGCCAGGTGCGCTACCGCACCGTCGGCGACATGTCCTGCACCGGCGCCGTCGACTCCGACGCCACCACCCTGGACGCCGTGATCACCGAGATCGCCGCCTCCCGGCTCACCGAACGCGGCGCCACCCGCGCCGACGACAAGATGTCGGAAGCCGCGATGGAAGACCGCAAGCGCGAGGGGTATTTCTAGACATGACCACCACCACCGAGCAGCTCTCGGCGACCACCCTGCTGCGGTTCGCCACCGCCGGGTCCGTCGACGACGGCAAGTCCACCCTTGTCGGGCGGCTCCTGCACGACTCCAAGTCGGTCCTCACCGACCAGCTGGAGGCCGTCGCGCTGGCCTCCACCAACCGGGGCCAGGAGGCACCCGACCTGGCGCTCCTCACCGACGGGCTGCGGGCGGAGCGTGAGCAGGGCATCACCATCGATGTCGCCTACCGCTACTTCGCCACACCGCGGCGCCGCTTCATCCTCGCGGACACCCCGGGCCATGTGCAGTACACCCGCAACATGGTCACCGGCGCGTCGACGGCCGAGCTGGCCGTCGTCCTCGTCGATGCCCGCAACGGTGTCGTCGAGCAGACCCGCAGGCACGCCGCCGTCGCCGCTCTGCTGCGTGTCCCCCATGTGGTCCTCGCCGTCAACAAGATGGACCTCGTGGACTACGCGGAGCCCGTGTTCGCCGCGATCGCCGAGGAGTTCACCGCGTACGCCGCCTCGCTCGGCGTCCCGGAGATCACCGCGATCCCGATCTCGGCGCTGGCCGGCGACAACGTCGTGGAACCCTCCGCCCACATGGACTGGTACGGCGGCCCGACGGTCCTGGAGCACCTGGAGACGGTGCCGGTCAGCCATGACCTCACCGAGTGCCACGCGCGCTTCCCCGTGCAGTACGTGATCCGCCCGCAGACCAGCGAGCACCCCGACTACCGGGGCTACGCAGGTCAGATCGCCGCCGGGGTGTTCCGGGTCGGCGAGAGCGTGGCCGTGCTGCCGTCCGGGCGCAGCACGACGATCGAGGGCATCGAGGCACTCGGCGCGAGCGTCGACATGGCCTGGGCGCCGCAGTCGGTGACGATCCGGCTCGCCGACGACATCGACGTGTCACGGGGCGACCTGATCGCCCCCACCGACGACGCCCCCGCCGTCACGCAGGACGTCGAGGCGACCGTCTGCCATGTGGCCGACCAGCCCCTCACGGTGGGTCAGCGGGTGCTGCTCAAGCACACCACCCGGACGGTCAAGGCGATCGTCAAGGACATACCGTCGCGGCTCACCCTGGACGACCTCTCCCAGCACCCGGCTCCCGGGCAGCTGGTGGCCAACGACATCGGGCGGGTCGTCGTGCGTACCGCCGAGCCGCTCGCGCTCGACGCCTACGCCGACTCGCGGCGCACCGGATCGTTCCTGCTGATCGATCCCGCCGACGGCACGACGCTGACGGCCGGTATGGCGGGCGCCTCGTTCGCCGCCGTCGCCGAGGGGGCGGCGGCCGACGCGGACACCTCCGCCGAGGACGCGGAGTGGGACTTCTGATGGCGAACGACTTCTTCTCCACCTTCGCCAAGGAGGGCGGCCGGGTCGGCAGCGGCGCCCGCGGATGGGGGCACCCCCTGCTCGAGCGGAGTCGAGAGCTTGGGGGAGGACTGGGCGGGGTCGGGCGATGTGCGTGCTGACGTACGCGCACTGCCTGCGCGCCCGCTCGTACGACCCGCACCACCCGATCAGACGAAGACCTGCCGACCGCCCGGTCGCGCCACCCGACTCCGGGGGGACGTGAGCACCGGGCCAACGAGAGGAAAGCCTCCCGTGCCTGCCACCCGTACCACTCTCCGCCGCAGTCTCGCCGCAGCCGCGGCTCTGCCGCTGCTCGCCGTGGCGCTCACCGCCTGCGGTTACGGTTCCGAGGCGGACGACGACGACTCCGCGAAGTCGACCGCCTCCACCGGCGGGAAGAAGCTCTCGGCGGACACCGTGAAGCTCGGTTACTTCCCTAACCTCACACACGCCACCGCCCTGGTCGGTATCCAGGAAGGCCTCATCGCCAAGGAGCTCGGCGGCACCACGGTCAAGCCCTCGACCTTCAACGCCGGGCCCTCCGAGATCGAGGCGCTCAACGCGGGGTCCATCGACATCGGCTTCATCGGCCCCTCCCCCTCGATCAACGGCTACACCAAGTCCAAGGGCCAGAGCCTGCGGATCCTCGGCGGCTCGGCCTCCGGCGGCGTGAAGCTCGTCGTGAACCCGAAGAAGATCAAGACCCTGGACGACCTCAAGGGCAAGAAGATCGCCACCCCGCAGCTCGGCAACACCCAGGACGTGGCCTTCCTCAACTGGATATCCGAGAAGGGCTGGAAGGTCGACGCCCAGAGCGGCAAGGGCGACGTCTCCGTCGTACGCTCCGACAACAAGGTGACCCCGGACGCCTTCAAGTCGGGTTCCCTGGACGGCGCCTGGGTCCCGGAGCCGACCGCTTCGAAGCTGGTCTCCGAGGGCGGCAAGGTCCTGCTCGACGAGTCGACGCTGTGGCCGGACGACAAGTTCGTCATCACGAACATCATCGTGTCGCAGAAGTTCCTCACCGAGCACCCGGACGTCGTGGACGCGGTGCTCAAGGGCACGGTGAACACCAACAAGTGGATCAACGCCAACCCGGACGAGGCGAAGGCCTCGGCCAACAAGGCGCTGGAGAAGCTGAGCGGCAAGGCGCTGCCCGACGAGGTCCTCGACCCGGCGTGGGAGTCCATCGACATCACCGACGACCCGCTGGCCGCCACGCTCGAAGCGCAGGCCGACCACGCGGTCAAGGCCGGTCTGCTGGAGAAGCCCGACCTCAAGGGCATCTACGACCTCAAGCCGCTGAACAAGGTCCTCAAGGCCGAGGGACAGCCCGAGGTCGACGACGCCGGTCTCGGCGTCGAGTAGACCGACCGCACCAGGATCCCCGATGACTCCCAGGAGGTGACGACCATGGCGACCACCACCCTCACCAAGGCCGAGGACCGCGCGGCGGTCGAGCACGCCGCTCGTCTCACGAACGTGTCCAAGTCCTTCGCCGGACCCACCGGGCGGCAGCTCGTCCTGGACGACATCACGCTCGATGTCGCTCCGGGCGAGTTCGTCACCCTGCTGGGAGCATCCGGGTGCGGCAAGTCGACGCTGCTCAACCTGGTGGCCGGACTCGACCGCCCGACCGCGGGGTCCATCGAGACCCCCGGCGGGCGGCCGGCCCTGATGTTCCAGGAGCACGCGCTGTTCCCGTGGCTGACCGCGGGCAAGAACATCGAACTGGCCCTGCGGCTGCGCGGGGTACCGAAGTCGGAGCGCCGCCCGGAGGCGGAGCGGCTGCTCGAACTCGTGCGCCTCGGCGGGGCGTACGGCAAGCGGGTGCACGAGCTCTCGGGCGGGATGCGCCAGCGGGTGGCGATGGCGAGGGCGCTCGCCCAGGACAGCCAACTGCTGCTGATGGACGAGCCGTTCGCCGCGCTCGACGCCATCACCCGCGATGTGCTGCACGACGAACTGACCCGGATCTGGCGCGAGACGAACGCCTCCGTCCTCTTCGTCACCCACAACGTGCGTGAGGCGGTACGGCTCGCCGAGCGCGTCGTCCTACTCTCCTCTCGCCCCGGCCGGGTCGCCCGGGAGTGGACGGTCGACATCGAGCAGCCGCGCCGCATCGAGGACACCGCCGTGGCGGAGCTGTCCGTAGAGATCACCGAACAACTGCGTGGGGAGATCCGCCGTCATGGCCAGCACTGAGACGAAGGCCGACGACCTGGCGGGGCTGGAGGCCGGCCTCGACGCCCTCGACGCCGTACAGGTGCGCAGGACGCCGACCCGCGAGATCCTGCTCAACAAGGTCCTGCCACCGGTCGTCGCGGTCGTCCTGGTCGTCCTGGTCTGGCAGGTGCTGGTCTGGGCGAAGGTCACCGACGACTACAAGTTGCCGCCGCCGTCCGCGGTCTGGGACAGCCTGACCGACATGTGGGCGAAGGGCACCCTGCTCGAGGTCATCTGGACCAGCGTGTCGCGCGGTCTGCTCGGCTTCGTGATGGCTGTCGTCATCGGTACGCCGCTGGGTCTGCTGGTCGCACGGGTGAAGCTGGTCAGGGCCGCGATCGGCCCGATCCTCTCGGGGCTGCAGTCCCTGCCGTCCGTGGCGTGGGTGGCGCCGGCCATCATCTGGCTGGGCCTGGACGACAAGACGATGTACGCGGTGATCCTGCTCGGCGCGGTGCCCTCCGTCGCCAACGGGCTGGTCTCCGGCGTCGACCAGGTGCCGCCGCTGTTCCTGCGCGCGGGCCGCACGATCGGCGCGACGGGGTTGCGTGGCACGGTCCACATCGTCCTGCCGGCCGCGCTGCCCGGCTATCTGGCGGGCCTCAAGCAGGGCTGGGCGTTCTCCTGGCGCTCACTGATGGCCGCCGAGATCATCGCGTCGTCGCCCGACCTGGGTCTGGGGCTCGGCCAGCTGCTGGAGAACGGCCGCAACAACTTCGACATGCCGGGGATCTTCCTGGCGATCCTGCTCATCCTGTTCGTCGGTATCGCGATCGACCTGCTGATCTTCAGCCCGCTGGAGCGGCGGGTGCTGCGCGGCCGCGGTCTCCTCGTCAGGAGCTGAGTTCCATGGCCTCCCCCGTCCTGCTCGTCGTCGCCCACGGCAGCCGCGACCCGCGGCACGCGGCGACCGTGCACGCGCTCACCGCGCGGATACGGTCGCTGCGGCCCGGGCTGCGTGTGGAGACGGGCTTCCTGGAATTCAACGCCCCGTCCGTGCCCCGGGTGCTGGAACGGCTGGCCGCCGACGGCACGGACGAGGTCGTCGCGCTTCCGCTGCTGCTCACCCGCGCCTTCCACGCCAAGGCGGACATCCCGTCGGTGCTGCGCGAGGCCCGCGCACGGCTGCCGCGGCTGCGGATCGGTCAGGCCGATGTACTCGGTCCGGACCCGCTGCTGAACGCGGCACTGGAACAGCGGCTGTACGAGGCCGGGGTGCGCCCCGGCGACAAGAGCTCGACCGGTCTCGTCCTGGCATCGGCGGGCTCCACCGACCCGGAGGCGATCGCAGTGATCGCTGAAATCGCGCGGGAGCTGCGGCACACCGGCTGGTGCGCCGTGCGGCCTGCGTTCGCCTCCGCATCTCTCCCCAGGACCGCCGATGTCGTGCGGTCCCTGCGCGCCGACGGTGTGGACCGGGTGGCGGTCGCGCCGTACGTCATCGCGCCCGGCCGGCTCCCCGACCGCATCGCGACGGGGGCAGAGGAGGCCGGGGCCGATGTACTGGCCGGCGTGCTGGGCCCGTCCCCCGCGCTGGCCCGGCTGCTGCTGACCCGGTACGACGAGGCGCGCGTGCCGGTGACCGGGGCGATGAGCGCCTGAGGACCGAACGGCAACGGGCCGCGCTCGGTGAGCGCGGCCCGTCGGCAGGTGGTGCGTGCGTGCGGGTCCCGATGGCCCGCGTGCGTCTCCTAGAAGACGCTGACGCCGTAGGCGCTCAGCGCCTCGGTGACGGGCTGGAAGAACGTGGTGCCGCCGGAGGAGCAGTTGCCGCTGCCGCCGGAGGTGAGGCCGAGCGCCGTGGAGCCGGAGAACAGCGAGCCGCCGCTGTCACCGGGCTCGGCGCAGACGTTGGTCTGGATCAGGCCGCTGACGATGTCGCCGCTGCCGTAGTTCACCGTGGCGTTGAGGCCGGTGACGGTGCCGCTGTGGACACCGGTGGTGGAGCCGCTGCGCTTGACGCTCTGACCGACGCTGGGGGTCGCGGCGGAGGTGATGTCCTGGTAGCTGCCGTTGTAGAGGTAGACCGAGCCCTCCGCCGCGGCGGAGTTGCTGAGCCGGATCAGACCGTAGTCGTTGCCCGGGAAGCTGGAGCCGGCGCGGGTGCCGAGCGTCGTGCTCTGTCCGGAGTTGGTGTACCAGGTGCTGCCTATCTCGGTGCAGTGCCCGGCGGTCAGCGCGTAGTAGGTGCTGCCGCTGCGGACGTTGAAGCCGAGGGAGCATCGGCCGCCGCTGGCGTAGATGGCCTGTCCGCCTGCGATGAGCTTGTTGAACGTACCGTCGGTGTGCTTGATGTCGGCCTTCGCGCCCGAGTCCGTGACCGACTTCTCGATCGTGGCGATCTCGGCGGAGCTGACCGTGCTGTCGACCGTCACGACGACCTTGCCGGTGCTCGCGTCGGTGTACCAGGCGGTGCCGGCGATGTCGGCGCCGCGCACGGCGGAACTGGCGTCGGCCAGGGCGGCCTTGGACACGGTGGCGTCCGGGGCCGCCTGGGCGACCGCGGTGGGGGCCGCCAGCGCCACGGCGGTGACCAGGCCGGAGGTCGCCGCGATGAGGCGAGCACGTCTGGAGAGCGAGGTGAGGGGAGCGAAGCGCTTGAAGGTCACAGGATCCTCCGTCATCGGGGGGTGTACCGGCCCACTGGGTGGGCGGGCCGGGTAGTACGGCCGTCCTCGACCAGCGGGTTCTGGTCGTGGACCTGCCAACCGCACGCCTCGAATCCTTGACTCCGCTTGAGCCGGTGACAAGGTCGCCTTCCGGACCTCGACGGAGAACGGACCCTGAACTCCGATATGCGTGCCAGGTAACTTCCGAACAGCGGCGTCCGCCCACCGAACGGAGGAGGGCAGCGAATTGCAGCAAAGCCCCTGATGCCGAGTGGACTTCGGCCGCTTTCTACGCGCATCGCGTTCACACACACCGGCCCTGCCCGGCAGGGGCGCGCCGACCGGTCCGCGCGGCCCGGAACGGGCGTGCCGCCGCATGGCCCGTTCGGGCGGCTTACCGGCGTTTTGACCGGGCGCGCCGGATGGCCGGAATCAGCCCTTCCAGCGAGAACCGGACGCGTTTCGGGCACGGAGCAGGCGCACTTCAGTCCGGTACCGCCCTCTTGCGGAACGGCGCCCGCGTATGCAGCGGGGGTGCGGCGGAACCCGGAACCGCGGGCTCAGACCTCGGCGAACGGATCGTCGATGAAGGGCGTCGCCTGATGGAAGTAGAGCATCCAGCCGGATCCGGTCAGCCGCCACAGTGAACTGCGGTGGGAGCGCAGGCCCTTGGACTCCGTGTCGAAGGTGAGGTGCACCAGGTCGGGTGCGAGCTGCTCGCCCCGCATCCGGGACGCGGTGAGCGGTCCGGGGCGCGGCGCGCCAGGGGCCGTGAGCATGGCGATGATCGTGTCCCGCTCCCACAGCCGGCCGCTGGTACCGATCTCCCGGAAGTCGGGGTGCAGCAGCGTCGCCAGGACATCCGCCGAGGCACGCACGACGGGGTCGAGGAGGCGGAGCTCGCCCTCGATGGCTGCGGCCACGGCGGCCGGGGGCTCAGTCACGCGTCATCTCCGCAAGCTTGACCACGGTGTTCCAGTTTCGGCTGGTGGCGACGAGACCGCGGTTGAGCGCGGGCCGCCCGAGTGCCACGGCGAGCTTGGAGCGGCCGAGTCCGTCGGGCGCGTACAGATACAGGGCACGGTCCCCCAGCCGGAACTCCTCCGGGCGGAAGGCCTCGGCGTCGAGCGGCGCGAACCGTGCCGCGTCGACCGGCTTGTCGAAGTACGTGACGTGCAGCTGCTTCGCGTCGAGCTCGGCGGCCGGGAACGGACAGGTCGCGACCACGTCCGCGAGATAGCCGCCGGGGCGGACGACGCAGTCGACCGGAAAGCCGAACCGCTCCTCGATGGCCCGCTCCAGCTCGGCACGCAGGGCGTCCTCGTCCCCCGACGCGCCGCGGAATACCGCGTTGCCGCTCTGCAGATGGGTGGCGACGTCCTCGTGCCCCAGCTCCCCGAGCAGCGCCCGGAGTTCCGGCATCGGGACCCGCCGGTGGCCGCCGACATTGATCCCCCGCAGCAGCGCCGCGTACATCGTACTCATGGTCCATACCTTAGACCGGCCGGCGAACAGGGCCTTGGAGTTCCGCACCCGAACGGGCCGCCGCGCCCCGTGGGGGAGGGCGCGGCGGCCGTCCGTCTGTTCTCTGTCAGGCCTTGCCCGGCCTGCTACTCCACGACCTTCAGGAGCTTGTTGGGCGTGCCCTGGGAGGCGTTGGAGATGGCGTCCGGGGTGGCCCCTTCGGTGAGCGCGTCGGAGACCTCCTCAGGGGTGGCGTCCGTGTGCCCGCCGAGGTAGAGCGCCGCGGCACCCACGACGTGCGGAGTGGCCATCGACGTACCGGAGATGGTGTCGGAGCCGGTGTCGCTGTCGTTCCACGCCGAGGTGATGTCCGAACCCGGGGCGTAGATGTCCACGAGCGAGCCGTAGTTGGAGAACGACGACTGCTCGTCGTCCACCGTCGACGAGGCGACCGTGATGGCCTCGGGGACGCGCGCCGGGGAGCTCTCGCTCGCGTCGCTGGACTCGTTGCCCGCGGCCACCCCGTAGGTGACTCCGGAGGCGATGGACTTCTGGACCGCCGCGTCGAGCGCCTCGTCCACGCCGCCGCCGAGGCTCATGTTGGCGACGGACGGGCCCTCGTGGTTCTCGGTGACCCAGTCGATGCCGGCGACGACCTGCTCGGTGGTGCCCGAGCCCGAGTCGTCGAGGACCCGGACGGCCACGATGTTGGCCTTCTTGGCGACGCCGTACGTCGCACCGGCGATGGTGCCGGCCACGTGCGTCCCGTGACCGTAGCCGTCGTCGGCGTCATCGTCGTCGTCCACGGCGTCGTAGCCGTAGCTCGCCCGGCCCTCGAACTCCTCGTGCGTGATGCGGACGCCGGTGTCGATGACGTACGCGGTCACGCCCTCACCCGCGCTGTCCGGGTAGTTGTACGCGTCGTCACCGGCGGTGTCGGTCTGGTCGATGCGGTCCAGGCCCCAGGACGGCGGGTTGTCCTGGGTGGCGTCGACGTGGAACTTCTTGTTCTGGACGACCTTCGAGACGGCCGGGTCGGCGGCGAGCCGCTTGGCCTCGGTCTCCGAGAGCCCGCTGGCGGAGAAGCCGTTGATGGCCGACGTGTAGTTGCGCTGGAGCTTGCCGCCGTACTGCTTGGCCAGGTCGGCCTTGTCGGCCTTCTGGTCCAGCATCACGATGTAGCTGCCGGAGACAGCTGTCGCCGCGTCCGCGCCGTAGACGGTGCCCAGCGCGGGCGCCGGGGCGGCACCGGCCATGGGGCTGGCGAGCAGGGTGACACCGGCGGCCGCTGCCACAGCGGTGATCGCGGCGGTGAGCTTGACCGAGCGTATGCGCTTGTTAATTGCCATGAAGAGGGGGTCTCCTCGTCATTCTTTGTGGGGGGATTAACCCTCGGCCGGAAAATCTCCGGGGGTTGCCTCGAAACACTGCTCGATTGACGCGCCCAGATCAAGAACTTCATGCATCCGTCACGTACTCGGCAAGTTATGGACACAAAAAACCTGGGCACTTCCCGTCAAGTCGGACGTACTGCCGAGTAGTTCATGAACACCGGGGCCGCACCCCCGCCACCCGAAGGGGTGAATCCGGCCCGATCAGGCCTGCCGGACGGGGAGTTCGGCCTCGATGAGGTCCGCGGCACGCGGCGCCCCGCCCTCGGCCGCCATCCGCTCCTGGATCCGCGCCAGCCGCGCCGCCACGTCCGGGTCGTCCACCAGGGCGAGCACGGCGGCACGCAGGGACGCGGCGTCGGCCTCCTCCTTGGCCAGCCGCCGGGCGACGCCGAGTGCCTGGAGCATGTCGGCGTTGCCGAACTGGTCGACGGCCTGCGGGACCGCGACCATCGGGGTACCGGTGGCGAGCCCCTCCTGGCTGCCGCCGGCGCCCGCGTGGGTGATGAAGGCGTCCGCCTGCTTCAGCACGGACAACTGCGGGACCCAGGAGTGAAGCTCGACGTTGTCGGGTACGTCACCGAGTGCGGCGGGGTCGACGTGGGCCCCGATCTGCAGCACCACATGCCAGCCGCGGAGATCACCGAACGCGTCGACGCACGCCCGGTAGAACCCGGGCTCGTCGGTGAACGACGAACCGAGGGAGACCAGCAGGACCCTTTCGGCACCGGCGGGCCGCTCCCACTCGCCCTGGTCGGCGCGGTCGCCCTGGCAGGCGCCGACGAAGGTGAACCTGGTGTGGTCCACCCGCCCGGCGTTCGGCTGGAGCGCCTCGGGGATCAGCACCAGTCCGCGGCGCGGCCGGGCGACGAAGTCGTCCGAGGAGAGGTCGCCCAGGCCGTTCTCCGTGAGCCAGGCCGCGAAGCGCGCGTAGTAGGCCCGGCCCCGCTCGGTCTGCTTCAGCCCGGCTGTCGCCGGCTCCCCCACCTCCTCGGCGTATCCCTCCCAGGGGACCAGGTTGGGCCAGAGCTGGACGGCGGGCACGCCCCAGCGGTGGGCGAGCACACGGGCCGGGTAGGAGGTGATGTCGTGCAGGACGAGGTCGGGCTCGTCCCCCTCGAAGGCGTCGGCGAGCTTCGGGAGCGCCTGGACGGCGTCGTCGAGGAACGGCTCGATGTTGTCGATGAGTTCGGTCCCCCAGGCCTCCGGATTGTCCTCGGTGGGCAGCACCGAGGTGTAGATCACCGGTTCGGCCCCCGTGGCGGCGACCTTCTCGGCGAAGGAGGCGGGGATGGCGTAGCTGACGCGGTGTCCACGGGTGACGAGCTCCCGGATCACTTCGAGACTCGGGTTCACGTGCCCGTGGGCGGCGATGGAGAACATGGCGACATGGGCGCGCGGGGTCGTATGCATGCCCCGACCCTAGACGAGACGGTTCGTCTCGCCCACTCGTTTTCCGGGTGGTGCCCACTCGTTTTCCGGGTCGCTCCCGGTCGCGCGCTCAGCGCTGGTAGCGGGCCAGCACCCGGTTCCCGTCGTCGACCAGACGTCTCTCCAGCTCATCGGCGCCGATGGCCCCGCTGTAGTACTCCTGGAGCGCGGGCGTGGCGACCTTGTCCTTCCACTCGGGGTAGCCGCGCACCGACTGCGCGGGGGCCGGCCGCAGCGCCCCGGCGAGTGCGGTGCCCGTCGCCCAGCCGTTCTTCCCGGTGTGCAGCGAGGGATCCCGCAGTGCCTCGGTGCCGGTCGGCAGCATCCAGTCACCCCTGGCGAGGCGCACCATGTTGGCGGGGCGCAGCAGGAAGTCGATGAACCGCGCGGCCTCCTTCTTGTGCGGGCTGTCCTCGGCGACCGAGAGAGTCTGCGGACTGACCCCCTGGGCCAATCCCCCGCTGCCGGCCGGCATGGGCAGCACCGTCCAGTCGAAGCCCTCGGGTGCCTGCTCGACGACCTGCTGGCGGTAGGAGAAGCCCAGCGGGACCATGGCGTACTTGCCGCCGAAGAATCCGGGCAGGGTGTCCGAGCCTCCCATCCCGAGGGCCCCACGCGCCGCGCTGCGGTCGGAGTTGACCTGGTCCCTGACCGTGTCGGGCATGACCTGGTCGCCCTTGCCCGACCGGATGGTCACCTTGCCGTCCGCGCCGCGGTGGAAGAGCCGGCCGCCGGCGGAGAGGCCCAGATTGAGGGTGACGGAGACCGGCTCCTTGAGCGGCCAGGCGACCCCGTACGTCCCCTTCTCCGTCAGCCGGTCGGTGACCTGCCGGAATTCCGGCCAGCTCCAGGGCTTCTCGGGGGTCGGGATCCGGGCACCCGACGACCTGAGGATCTCGGTGTTCGCGATCAGGACCCTGGGCTCCTGGAGGAAGGGGACTCCGTAGACACCGCCGTCGAAGGTGGTGGCCTGCCAGGACCGCTGCGGGATGTCCTGGGTCAGCCGGTCGGGCAGCAGGCTCCGCAGATCGGCGAGGTATCCGCCGTACGCGAAGTCCGCGAGGTCGTCGGACGCGTCGTGGATGATGTCGGGCGCCTCACCGCCCTCGAAGGAGGTGAGCAGCTGGTCGTGGACGTTGTCCCAGCTGCCCTGGACGTAGTCCACCTGGATGTCCGGATGGGCGGCGTTCCACTCGCGTACGAGTTGTTCGTTGGCGTCGACGGACTCCTTCTGCCAGGCCAGCGACTGGAAGCTGAGCCTGATCGTGCCGTCGGCGTCCGCGCCCCGGCGGCCCTGGTCCGAGCAGCCGGCCAGCAGGAGGGCGAGCGCGGTGGCCGCGGCGGCGAGCGCGGGCAGGTGGCGGCGCATCAGTGCTTCACCGCCCCGGCCGTCAGACCGCCGGTGATGCGCCTCTGGACGACCGCGAAGAGCACGAGCGAGGGCAGGGTGGCGAGGAACGCGGCGGCGGCGAGCGGGCCGAGGTCCGCGGCACCCTCCGCGCCGAGGAAATGGGTGAGTACGACCGGCAAGGTCTGCTTCTCCGGTGTCTTGAGCAGGACGAGCGCGAAGAAGAACTCGTTCCATGCGGTGATGAACGCGAAGAGGGCGGTGGCGACGATCCCGGGGGCCAGCAGCGGCGCGGTGACCGACACGAGGATCCGCGCCTTTCCCGCCCCGTCGACGGCCGCGGCCTCCTCCAGCTCGGCCGGCACCGCCCGTACGTATCCGGCGAGCATCCAGAGCGCGAAGGGGAGCGACCAGACGACGTACACCAGGGTCAGCCCCCACAACGAGTTGATCAGGTGCAGGTACTTCAGGACCAGGAACAGCGGAATGATCACCAGGACGAAGGGAAACGCCTGGCTGACCACGACCCAGCCGGTGGCGGCCGTGGCCAGCCGACCGCGGTGGCGGGCCATCACATAGGCCATGGGCGTGGCGATGACGACCGCGATCAGGGCGGCGCAGACCGCCGCGGTGAGCGAATTGGCGGCGGCCCGCAGCAGCGGCTGCTCGTCGAAGGCCTGCCGGAAGTTGTCCAGCGTCGGATTCGCGGGAATCCAGGTGGGGTGCAGCGAGCCGAGCTCACGGGCCGGCTTGAAGGCGGTGGAGATCAGCCAGAGGAAGGGGAACGCCAGGAAGACGAGGTAGCACAGGAGCGCGGCGTACTGCCCGGCGCGCGCGGTTCTGCCCGTACGAAGACTCATGCGTCCTCGCCTCCCCTGAGCCGGCCGACGAGAAAGAGGGCGAGCAGCACCGAGATGACGGCGACCATCACACATCCCATCGCGGCGGCGTAGCCGAACTGTCCGTAGCGGAAGGCCTCTTCGTAGGCGAAGAGCATGGGCAGCCTGGTGCGTCCGCCGGGTCCGCCGTTGGTCAGGACGTAGACCAGGGCGAAGGAATTGAAGTTCCAGATGAGGTTGAGGGCGCTGATCGCCAGGGCCACCGGCCGGATGGCCGGCCAGGTGACCGTACGGAAACGGCGCCAGGCACCGGCCCCGTCGAGGGCGGCCGCCTCGTGGAGTTCGTCCGGGGTGTTCTGCAGGCCGGCCAGCAGCGCCACGGTGGTCTGCGGCATCCCGGCCCAGACGCCCACGATGATCACGGCGGGCAGCGCGGTGGCGAGTCCGGTCAGCCAGTCCCTGCCGTCGCCGAGGCCGAGATCGCGGATGGTCTCGTTGAGGATGCCGGCGTCCGGGTTGTAGACCAGGCGCCACATGATGCCGACGACGACCTCGGGCATGGCCCAGGGGATGATCGCCAGCGCCCTGGCGAGCCAGCGCATCCGCAGGTTCGCGTTGAGCAGCAGCGCCAGGCCGAGGGCGAGCAGGAACTGCGGGACCGTGACCCCGACCGCCCACAGCAGGCCGATCCGGAAGGACTCCCAGAACAGGGAGTCGTGCAGCAGGTCCTGGAAGTTGAGGACACCGACCCACTGGGTGGAGCGGGTGCGGCCCGACTGCGCGTCGGTGAAGGCCAGCAGGATGCCGTACAGCAGAGGGCCCACGCTGAGGATCAGGATCGGGATCAGCGCGGGCAGCACCAGGAACCAGGTGGCGCCGTCCCGCCGACGCGCGTCACCCCGTCGGCCTCGCCCGCCCCGTGGGCCCTGTGCGTCTGGGCCCTTACGCCCGGACCGCGTCATCGCGGTCGCCAGTGTCATGAATTCGACCCCTTTATCCCTTGGATCGGTTTCATCCCCTTATGGCTGCCGAGGCGGCCCCCGTCATCGTGCTGACGGGCCGCCCGTCCGTCAAGGTGGCCTGCGAGGATGAGAAAATCCAGCCATGGACGACATGCGTGCGCGCGAGGTACTGACCGCCGCCGGACTTCCCGCCGACGCGGAGCTCCTCGCGCTGGGCGAGAACGCGGTGTTCGGCTTCGGCGGCCTGGTGGCCAAGGTCGGCCGGGACGCCGCACACCACCCGGAGCTGCGGGAGCGGGCCGAGCGCGAGGTGGCCGTCGCCCGGTGGCTGGCGGCATCGGGGGTTCCCGCCGTGCGCGCCGCCGAACCCCGGGCCCGCCTGGTGGAGGGGCATCCCGTGACCCTGTGGCACCGGCTGCCCGAGGCCGTGCGCCCGTCCGAACCGCGCGATCTGGCCCCGCTGCTCACCCAGGTGCACGCGCTGCCCGCCCCGGAGGACTTCACACTGCCGCGCCGTGAGCTGCTCGGTGGTGTCGAGCGCTGGCTGCGGCTCGCGGGTGACGCCATCGATCCCGCCGACGCCGACTATCTGCGCGGCCGGCGCGACGGCTTCGCGAAGGCCGCGGCGGCCCTCGCCCCGCACCTGCCGCCCGGCCCCGTCCACGGCGACGCGCTCCCGCGCAATGTCCATGTCGGCCCGGACGGACCGGTGCTGGTCGACCTGGAGACCTTCTCCGCCGACCTGCGCGAGCACGACCTGGTGGTCCTCGCGCTCTCCCGCGACCGCTACGGGCTGCCCGCCGAGGCCTACGACGCGTTCACCGAGGCGTACGGCTGGGACGTACGCACCTGGGACGGCTGCGCGGTGCTGCGCGGCGCCCGTGAGACCGCGAGCTGCGCCTGGGTCTCCCAGCACGCCCCGGCGAATCCCCGGGCGCTGGCGGAATTCCGGCGCCGGGTGGCGTCACTGCGCGAGGACGACCCCGAGGTGCGCTGGTATCCGTTCTGAACGGCTGCACCGCTGTTACGCGGTTGGAGCGGGGAGTCACCGTTTCGCGGCTACGATCCTGAGCTGAGCACGGCGGCACAGCTGCCTCCGGCCCACCGTCCCCGTTGATCCTAAAATTGGAGTACCCCATGCCCATAGCCCACCTGAACGTGGCGAAGTGGAGCCTTTCGGCCCTCGCCGCCGGTGTGCTGCTCGCAGGCTGCTCGGGCTCGGTCAGCATCGGGAACTCGGAGCCGAAGATGGCTTCGGACAAGCTGGCCGACACGGTCGCCGAGAAGCTCGCCAGCACCATGAACCAGCCGAAGCCCGACATCACCTGCCCCGACGATCTCGTCGGGAAGGTGGACACCACCACGCGTTGCACGCTGAACGCGGAGGACGGCAGCACCCTGGGCGTCACGGTCACCGTCACCGGGGTCGACGGCGAGAAGATCAGCTTCGACATCAAGGCCGACGACACCCCCACCCCGGCCCCGAACTGACACCCGGCGTCAGGACCCGCTCCCGGCCGCGCCGGCCGACCCGGTCAACGCATCCCGGTCAGCACATCCGAGTCAGCGCAGCCCGGTCAGCGCATCCGGGGGATGAGCGGCCAGGCCGCTTCGACCACGGCCGCCGGATCCGCGGTGCGCCGCAAATAGGCCTGCAGGGAGAGCGACTGCTCGGCCGCCGCGCGCACCTGGAGGCCGTGCAGGTCGGCCAGCGGCATCACCCCGACCGGCTGATGCGTCTCGCCCATACGCCGCACCACACGGGCGGCGGCCACGGCGTCCGCCCGCGCGTCGTGCGCGTCCTCCAGCTCCACCCCGTAGTGGGCGCACAGTGCGTGCAGGGCCCGCTTGCCCTTCCGGTACTTGTCGACGTGCTTGTCGATCACCAGTGGGTCGATGACGGGCGAAGGCGCGTCGCCCAGACGCTCGCTGACCGACGCGACCGCGTACCTCCGGCACTCGCGGTCGAGCAGCGACAGGTCGTAGCGCGCGTTCATCACGACCAGCGGTGTCCCCGAGCGCGGCCCGTCGGCGACGGCATCCGCGATCTCCTCGATCGCGGATGCCGCGGGCGCCCCGTGCTCACGGGCGCGCTCCGTCGAGATGCCGTGGATCGCGGTGGCCTGCTCGGGTATGGCCACACCGGGATTCAGCAGCCAGGTCCGCTCCTGGGACACGGATCCATCGGCCTCGATCCGGACGACCGCCGCCGTCACGACACGGTCGGTCTCGACGTCCGTCCCCGTGGTCTCCAGGTCGAACGCCAGCAGCGGTCCGCTGATCCAGCTCATCCCGTACCTCCTTCTGTGGTGCGTTCCCCCAAGTGAGGACCACCTTCGCACGCCCCACTGACAACGCCGGAAGAGGCGTCAGGAAACCGGCCTGGAGTCCGTCCAGACCGACTCGAACTCCTCGCGGTACGTCTCGAAGAGTCCGTGCTCGCTGTCCTGCCCCGCCCTGACCACCGCACGCCCACCGCCCCGCAGCACGAGCACCGGCGCCTCCATGCCGCGTGCGCGCCGCAGATACGGCTGGACGACGCCGACCGCGTCGGGCCCGTCGCCGTCCACCAGATAGGCCGTGAAGCGCGGCGTCTCGTCGAAGACATGGATCTGGAAGGCGCCCGGGTCGCGGAGCTTGGAGCGGACCCGGCGCATATGGAGGATGTTCATCTCCACGGAGCGGCTGAGCTCGCCCTTCTTGAGCCCCAGTTCACGCTCCCGGCGCTTGACCGCGCTGCTGGCCGGATTGAGGAACAGCAGCCTGACCCGGCAGCCCGACTCGGCGAGGCGGACAAGCCGGCGTCCCGAGAAGTTCTGCGTGAGTAGATTGAGCCCGATGCCGATCGCATCCAGCCTGCGCGCTCCGCCGAACAGGTCCTCGGCGGGCAGCTGCCGTTGCAGCCGCACCCGGTCGGGGTGGACGGAGACCACATCGGCGTAGCGGTCGCCGACCAGCTCCTCCACGGCGTCCACCGGCAGCCGGTCGGCGGACGGGACCGCCGCGCCGCTGCCGAGGATCTCCAGCAGCCGCCCCGATGCCCGCTCGGCCTGCGCGAGGACCGCCTCGTTGAGCGCGCGGTTGCGGGAGACGACGTTGCGCGCCACCTCCAGCTCGTCCAGCGCGAGCTCCACCTCGCGGCGGTCGTCGAAGTACGGCTCGAAGCAGGGCCAGTGCTGGACCATCAGCTCCCGCAGCTGCGGAAGCGTGAGGAAGCTCAGGACGTTGTCGTCGGCCGGGTCGAGCAGATAGCCCTTGCGGCGCGAGACCTCCCGGACCGCCACGGCACGCTGCACCCACTCCTGGCCCGCGGGTCCCGCCGCCGCCACCACCCAGTCCTCGCCGTGCACCGGCTCGTAGATCGGCCGGATCACGGCGGAGACCACGGCGCGCAGCCGCTGTTCCACCAGATTCAGCCAGATGTACGCCCGCCCGGCGCGCTGGGCCCTGGTGCGCACCTCGTTCCAGGCGTCCGCTCCCCAGTCCAGCTCGGCACCGATCTCCATGGGCTGTGCGAGGGAGACGGCCCCCGGCGGGGCATCGGTCGATTCCCCCTCGTGACCCGCGTCACCTGGGGGCAGCTCGAACCCTCCCGAGCTCACCCGCGCACCGCCTTCCGCTCCCCCACCAACGATCAAGGAAGGGTACTCCGGGAGCGGGAGCCGGTGCAGCCGGATGCACAGGCTCCTCACTCAACTCCCGTGATCCACAGGCTTGTTCCATGCGGCGAGATCGGGTGGAGTGAGATGGTTCATAGTGATTGCGCACCCCTTGGCGCACCGTACGCAGGGCCGAGGGGCCACCGGGCGACCCGGACCCCCTGTCCGGGCGACACGGAGGTGCACCGGGTTGACCGGCCCGGCGCGATCATGCGACGGGATCCGGCCGCACCGGCCGACGTACTAGGTACAGGACCGTCTTTCGGGGAGTATCGGGGCGAAACCCCCCAGCACCCGGATCAGAAGTGGAAGAGTCCTATCTATGCAGGTCTGGCCGGGACACGCGTATCCTCTCGGCGCCACGTACGACGGCGCCGGAACCAACTTCGCGGTCTTCTCGGAGGCCGCCGACCGGATCGAGTTGTGCCTTCTGCACGACGACGGTTCAGAAACGGCGGTGGAGCTCCGCGAGACCGACGCCTTCGTCCGTCACGCCTATCTGCCCGGAGTGATGCCGGGCCAGCGCTACGGCTTCCGGGTGCACGGACCGTACGAGCCGCGGCACGGGCAGCGCTGCAATTCGGCGAAGCTGCTCCTCGATCCGTACGCACGTGCGATCTCGGGGAAGATCCAGTGGGGCGAGGCGGTGTACGGCTACCCGTTCGGCAAGCCGGACGAGCGCAATGACCTCGACTCGGCGCCGCACACGATGAGCTCGGTGGTGGTCAATCCGTACTTCGACTGGGGTGACGACCGCCGCCCGCGCACCGACTACCACCGCACGGTGATCTACGAGGCCCATGTGAAGGGCCTGACGATGCTTCACCCCGGCCTGCCCGATGAGCTGCGCGGCACCTACGCCGGCCTCGCGCACCCCGAGATCATCGCGCATCTGACGGAGCTGGGCGTCACCGCGATCGAGCTGATGCCCGTGCACCAGTTCGTCCAGGACCACCGGCTCGCCGACGCGGGCCTGGCCAACTACTGGGGCTACAACACCATCGGCTTCTTCGCCCCGCACAACGCCTACGCCTCCTGGGGCGACCGCGGCGAGCAGGTGCTGGAGTTCAAGCAGGCGGTGAAGGCGCTGCACCAGGCGGGCATCGAGGTGATCCTCGACGTGGTCTACAACCACACCGCCGAGGGCAACCACCTCGGTCCGACGCTCTCCTTCCGCGGCCTGGACAACGCCTCGTACTACCGCCTGGCCGACGACCAGACGTACTACATGGACACCACCGGCACGGGGAACTCCCTGCTGATGCGGTCCCCGCACGTCCTCCAGCTGATCATGGACTCCCTGCGGTACTGGGTGACCGAGATGCATGTGGACGGCTTCCGCTTCGATCTGGCGGCGACACTCGCGCGCCAGTTCCACGAGGTGGACCGGCTGTCCTCCTTCTTCGACCTGGTGCAGCAGGACCCCGTGGTCAGCCAGGTGAAGCTGATCGCCGAGCCCTGGGACGTGGGCGAGGGCGGCTACCAGGTGGGGAACTTCCCACCGCTGTGGACCGAGTGGAACGGCAAGTACCGCGACACGGTGCGCGATCTGTGGCGGGGTGAGCCCCGGACCCTCGCGGAGTTCGCCGGGCGCCTCACGGGCTCGTCCGATCTCTACCAGGACGACGGCAGGCGCCCGCTGGCCTCGATCAACTTCACCACCTGCCACGACGGTTTCACCCTGCACGACCTCGTCTCGTACAACGACAAGCGCAACGACGCCAACGGCGAGGGCAACCGGGACGGCGAGAGCCACAACCGCTCGTGGAACTGCGGGGCCGAGGGCGAGACCGAGGACAAGGAGGTCCTGGAGCTGCGCAGCCGGCAGATGCGCAACTTCATCGCGACGCTGATGCTCTCCCAGGGCGTGCCCATGCTGAGCCATGGCGACGAGTTCGCCCGGACGCAGCGGGGCAACAACAACGGCTACTGCCAGGACAACGAGCTCTCCTGGGTCCACTGGCCCGACCCGGCCGCCGTCTCGCGCGCCGAGGACGGCGGAGAGGACGGCGGCGGCTCCACGGACACCAGCCTGCTGGAGTTCACCCGGTCCATGGTCTGGCTGCGCCGCGACCACCCGGTGTTCCGCCGCAGACGCTTCTTCCACGGCCGTCCGGTGGAGGGCACGCACGACGAGCTGTCCGACATCGCGTGGTTCACCCCCAGGGGCGACGAGATGACACAGCGGGACTGGCAGGCCGCACACGCCAAGGCCATGACGGTCTTCCTCAACGGCCACGCGATCTCCGAGCCGGGGCCGCGCGGTGAGCGGATCTCCGACGACTCCTTCCTCCTCATGTTCAACGCGAGCGCCGACAGACTGGACTTCGCCGTTCCGACGAACCACGGCAAGCAGTGGCAGGTCGTCGTGGACACGGCGATCCCGGACGGGGTGCCGCCGGGTGCAGGGCCCAAGGTGTCGGCGGGCGAGCGGGTGACGCTCGTCGGGCGGAGCCTGACGGTCCTCAAGCGTCCGGCGTAGGCCCCCGGGTACGGGCCCCGGAGTAGGCCGATGGGGTGACCGGCACCGGGCGGGCGCCGCCAGGGCGGTGCCGGGTGGCGCGGGAGAGGGGAGAGAGGCGGAACGCTGGGTACGTACGAATCCATGACGCCCACCGCCACGTACCGGCTTCAGCTCCAACCGGACTTCCCGTTCGCCGCAGCGGCGGACGCCGTGCCGTACCTCGCCGAGCTCGGCGTCTCCCATCTGCATCTGTCTCCCGTCCTGGAGGCCGTGCCCGGCTCGGGGCACGGCTACGACGTCGTCGACCACAGCACGGTGCGGGCCGAGCTCGGCGGTGAGGAGGGGCTGCGGGCGCTGGCGGGCACGGCACGCGCCCATGGCCTCGGGCTGATCCTGGACATCGTGCCGAACCACATGGCCGCGGCGCCCCGGTACAACCTGCCGCTGTGGGAGGTGCTGCGCGAGGGCCCGGATTCCCCGTACGCCCGCTGGTTCGACATCGACTGGGCGGCGGGTGGCGGGAAGGTGCTGCTGCCCGTGCTGGCCGGGCGCTTCGGGCAGGAGAGCGGCAGCTTCGAGCCGGGCACGCGGGACGACGGCACGCCCGTGCTCCGCTACGGCGACCTGGAGTTTCCCCTGCGCGAGGGTACGGCCGGCCTTCCGCTGCCGGAGCTGCTGGCCGCCCAGCACTACCGGCTCGCCTGGTGGCGGCTGGCCAGGACGGAGCTGAACTACCGGCGCTTCTTCACGATCTCCGAGCTGATCGGTGTCCGGGTGGAGCACCCCGAGGTCTTCGACGCCACCCACGGCAAGATTCTCGAACTGGTCGGCGACGGGGTCGTCGAGGGGCTGCGCATCGACCATCCGGACGGGCTGGCCGACCCCGCCGCGTATCTCGGGCGGCTCGGCGACGCCTCCGACGGGCGGTGGACGGTGGTGGAGAAGATCCTCACCGGGTCCGAGGCCCTGCCGGCCGGCTGGGCGGTCGCGGGGACGACCGGGTACGACGCCCTGCACCGGATCGACGGGCTGTTCACCGACCCGATGGGCGCGGCCGACCTGCTCGGCCGCTACCGGGACTTCGCGGGCCCTCCGGGTGACCGCGGCGGCTACTGGACCGCGACCGTCCGCCGTGCGGCGTACCGGGTGGTCACCCATGAGCTGGCCGCCGAGACGGAGTGGCTGACCCGTCTCGCCGTCGAGGCGTGCGCGGGGGATCCGGCACTGCGCGACCACGCGCCGTGGGCGCTGCACACGGCGGTGCGCGAGCTGCTGGTGCGGGTGCCCGTTTACCGCCCGTACGTGACCGCGGGCGGCCCGCTCACGGAGATCGCCGAGTCGACGCTGCCGGCCGAGGCGGTGCGGGATGCCAGGGCGGTGTTCGCGGTCTCCCAGGAGGCGGACGCCGTCGACGTGGTGCGGGATCTGGCACTGGGCAGGCTCGGCGAGGGGCCCGAGCACACGGCGTTCTGCGCCAGGTTCGCGCAGACCGCGTCGGCGCTGCATGCCAAGTCGGTGGAGGACACGGCGTTCTACCGCTACGTGCCACTGATCTCCGCGACCGAGGTGGGCGGTGACCCGGGCCGCCCCGCGGTGAGCCCGGAGGAGTTCCACGCCTTCTGCGCCCGGATCGCGCGGGACTGGCCGGCCACCGGCACGGTGCTGACCACGCACGACACCAAGCGCAGCGGGGACGTACGCGCCCGGATCGCGGTCCTCTCCGAATGCCCCGAGCTGTGGTCGGCGCTGGTGGCGCGGCTGTCCAGGGCCGTGTCGGTGCCGGCCCCCGACCCCCAGCTGGCCTGGGGCGCCTGGCAGTCGGCGTACGGCTGCGCGGGCCTCGACGCCGGTGAGATGGCGGGCAGGCTGGAGCCGGCGCTGCTGAAGTCGGTGCGCGAGGCGGGCCTGTTCACCAGCTGGACCGAGCCGGATCCCGCGTACGAGCGGGCGGTGACCGACTTCGTGGCGGCGGGCCCCGGCAGCGACGCGGGCGAGGCCAGATCGATGATGACCGGGTTCGCGGAGTCGCTCGCCCCGTTCGCTCGGGCCAATGTGCTCGGTGCCGCGCTGGTGCATCTGACGATGCCCGGTGTGCCCGATCTGTATCAGGGCACGGAGCGGGAGTACATCGCCCTGGTCGACCCGGACAACCGGCGGCCGTTCGCCGTGCCCTCCGCGGACCGCGACGAGAAGACCGCGCTGACCTCGGCCGCGCTGCGCCTGCGCCGGGAGCGCCCGGAGGTCTTCGGCGAGTCGGGCACCTACGCCCCGCTGACGGCACGGGGCCCCGGGGCCGCGCACTGTCTGGCGTTCTGCCGGTCCGGTGAGGTGGTCACGGCGGTGACCCGGCTGTCGCTCAGGCTCGACGAGGAGGGCGGCTGGCGCGACACGGAGCTGACGCTGCCCGACGAGGGCCCGTGGAGCGATCTGCTGTCGGCGGGCCGGGAGTTCACGGGGCCCACCGTCCCCGTGGCGCGGCTCTTCGCCGACCGGCCGGTGGCGCTGCTGGCGAGGGCCCCGGGACGCTGAGCTCAGGCCGGAGGCACGGGCAGGGACGCGGTGAGCCGGAAGGCCATCCGTCCGAAGCTCACCTGGTCGCCGTCGCTCACCGTGACCGCGCCGACGACCCGCTGGCCGTTGACGCACGTGCCGTTCGTCGAGCCCAGGTCGCGCAGGATCCACCGGCTGCCGTACGCGGTCAGTTCGGCGTGCAGCCGTGACACCGTCTCGTGGTTGAGCCGGAGCCCGTTGCCCGGGTCGCGGCCGATGCGCAGCGGGTGCGGTCCCGGCATCGGCAGCAGAAGCTTGGGCAGCCGCTCGGACTGCCACGCCCTGCGCAGCCTGGCCGGAAAGGCCGAGACCTCGCCCACCGCGCGGAACAGACCGCGGGACCAGCGCCCGCCGCCCGGCTCCAGGTCCGAGGTGAGCGCCTTGAGTTCCTCGGAGCGCCGGGCGGTGAGGGCCAGTTCCATGCGCCGCAGGAAGGTGTCGTGGGAGAGCTTCCCCTGTGCGGCGCCGTCTCTGAGCACACCGAGTACACGGTCGCGCTCGGCGTCCGAGAGCCGCGCGGGATACGTGTAGGACTCGAAGGAGGACGTCACGACAGCAATTGTCGGGCCGAGGGGCCCGAGGTGTCCAGACGATGCCGGTTCCCGGCCGCCCTGACCAGGGCGACTGTGAACAATTACCGCGCGGCGGCCGTGCGGACGTTGTTATCGTCGCGCGCCGCCTCCAGCAGGACGCGGCGTGCACGCGTCGAGGAGAATTCGTGACCCCTGCACCACCGGAACTGACCGTCCGTCCGCTCACCGGAGCGGATGAACTCGGTCTCTTCCAGCGCCTTTCCTATGTGCTCGACCATGAGCTCGCCGACGACCTCGCCACGGGCCGTCGCCGCCCCGAGTGGATGTGGGTGGCCGTGCGCGGCGACCGCGTCGTGGGCCGGCTCTCCTGGTGGACGGGCCAGGAGGGCGGCGATCCCCAGTTCCTGGACTTCTTCGACCTGGACGACACCCTGCCGGAGCCGGAGCGCGGGGCGATCGGCCTGGAGCTGGTGGAGCAGGCGACCGCCGCGGTCGTGCCCGCCGGGGCGGCGCGGCCCGAGTACGGCCGCTACGTCCCGCCGGACTGGCACGAGGACCCCGCCGTGCGCGAGGTCGTGGAGGCCCGTATCCGGGTCATGGAGGCGAGCGGCGCCCGGTTGCTCGTGGAGCGGCTGCGTCTTGAGTGGCGGGCGGGCACACCGGTGCCGGAGGACACGGGCCGGCTGGTGTTCCGGGAGGTCACCGGGCGCGAGGACCTCGTCGCGCTGATGACCCCGGTGATGGAGGGCACCCTGGACGCGCACGGCCAGCAGGACCTGGCGTCCGGGCTGAGTGCCCGCGAGGCCGCGGAGAAGCACTACGACGAGGAGTTCGCCGGCCTCCGCACGCCGCGGGACTGGTGGCGGGTCGCCGCGCTGCCGAGCGGTGAGCCGGTGGGCTTCGTCGTCCCGGCGCGCAACAACTACCACCCGATGATCGCCTATATCGGGGTGCTGCCGGCGCACCGGGGGCACGGCTACATCGACGACATCCTGGCCGAGGGCACCCGGGTGCTCGCCGCGCAGGACGTGGAGCGCATCAGGGCGGCGACCGACCTCGGCAACGTCCCGATGGCGAAGTCCTTCGAGCGCCTGGGCTACGTCAACTTCGAGCGGTCCTTCGACATGGTGTGGGACCAGCCGTAGGGCGCGCGTTCACTCGGCGCGGGCTCACCCGGAGGCGCGTTCACCTGATGTGAGCGCAGGCCCGTCCGCGCCGCCGGTGCGCTGGGCGCGGATCACGTCGCGGTACCAGGCGTAGGACTCCTTGGGGGTGCGCTTGAGCGTCTCGTAGTCGATGTGGACCAGGCCGAACCGTTTGCTGGCGCCCTCCGTCCACTCGACGTTGTCGGTCAGTGACCAGGTGAAGTAGCCGCGTACGTCCACGCCCGCGTCGATGGCCGTACGCAGCGCCTCCAGGTGCCCTTCCAGGAAGGCGATGCGGCGGCCGTCGGCGACGGGCTCGTCGACCGCGCAGCCGTTCTCCGTGATGTAGACGGGCGGCAGCCGGTCGCCGAAGCGGTCCCGCAGCCCGCCGAGCGTCTCGGCGAGCCCCTGGGGGACGACGGGCCAGCCGAAGTCGGTGGTGTCGTAGCCCTCGATCTCCCTGATGCCGAAGGGGAGCCCGGCGGGCATCGGGTAGCCCGAGAAGGAGCCGAGCGCCTCGGGCGTGGGGGCACCGACCAGGGTCGGGTTGTAGTAGTTGACGCCGTACCAGTCCAGGGGCGTGGAGATGACCTTGAGGTCGTCGTCGACGGGCCCCGGCATCAGCGCGGCGAACCCGTCGTCGGGGTAGCGGCCGGTGAGGACCGGGTCGGCGAACAGCCAGTTGGTCAGGGTGTCGTAGATCTCCGCTCCCGCCCGGTCCTCGTCGGAGTCCCCCGCCGTCCAGACGGGGGTGTGCGAGAGCGCGATGCCGATGTTCTCCGCGCCGGCCGCGCGCAGTGCCCGCGCGGCCAGTCCGTGTGCGAGCAGCTGGTGGTGGGCGGCCGGCAGGGCGTCGAAGAGGAGGGTGTGGCCGGGGGCGTGCTCGCCGAGGGCGTAGCCGAGCATCGTGACCTCGGCCGGTTCGTTGATGGTGATCCACATGGGGACCCGGTCGGCGAGACGTTCGGCGACGATGCCCGCGTACTCGGCGAAGCGGTAGGCGGTGTCGCGGTTGAGCCAGCCGCCCTCCTCGTCCAGCGGGAGCGGGGTGTCCCAGTGGTAGAGCGTGGGGGCGGGGGTGATGCCGTGGGCACAGAGTTCGTCGACGAGCCGGTCGTAGAAGTCGAGGCCCGCCGGGTTGAGCGCGCCGCTGCCGCCGGGGACGACCCGGGGCCAGCTGATCGAGAAGCGGAAGGCGTCGGCGCCGAGTCCGGCGAGCAGGGCCACGTCCTCGCGGTAGTGCTCGTGGAAGCCGGTGCCGCGTGTGGTGTCGGTGCCGTCCTTGATGCGGCCGGGCTGTGCGGCGAAGGCGTCCCAGCCGGAGAGCCCCTTGCCGTCGGTGTCGAAGGCCCCTTCCGTCTGGAAGGCGGAGGCTGAGGCTCCCCACAGGAAGCCGGGTGGGAAGGTCGGAACGGACATCGCGGCCTCCAGCAGCCGTAAGAGGGACCTTGTACTTCTGCCCGGGCTCGCCGCGTATGAGCAGAACCCGGCAGGGCAATGATCAGGACCAGACCCTAATCCCCAGGTGCGGACCCGCTCCAGTGTCCGGAGGGGCCCCGGGCACCGGGTTCATGGACGAGGAGTGCTGAATGCAGTTCGAGGTGTGGGCCCCCGAGGCCGGGTCGGCGGCGCTGTGCACGGCGGGCGGCCGTCTGCCGATGGAGCGCGACCCGCTGCGCGCGGGCTGGTGGACCGCGGAGGCCGAGGCGGCGGACGGGGACCGTTACGGCTTCTCGCTCGACGACGGCCCCGTGCTGCCCGATCCGCGCTCCCGCCGCCAGCCGGACGGACCCGACGGCGAGAGCGCGGTCGTCGACCAGGACGCCTACGCCTGGCGCACCGTCTGGGCCGGGCGGGGGCTGCCGGGCGCGGTCCTGTACGAGCTGCACATCGGCACGTTCACCCCGGAGGGCACCTTCGCCGCCGCCGCCGGGCGGCTCGGCCACCTCGTGGACCTCGGTGTCACACATGTGGAGCTGATGCCCGTCTGCCCGTTCCCGGGAACCCACGGCTGGGGGTACGAAGGAGTGTCCTTCTGGGCGGTGCACGAGCCGTACGGCGGCCCGCAGGGACTGAAGCACTTTGTCGACACGGCGCACGGTACGGGGCTCGCGGTCGTCCTGGACGTGGTCCACAACCACCTGGGGCCCTCGGGTAATTACCTCCCGGCCTTCGGCCCGTACTTCACGGACACGCACCACACCCCCTGGGGTTCGGCGGTCAATCTCGACGCCCCGGGCTCCGACGAGGTGCGCGCCTATCTGCTGGGCAGTGCGCTCGCCTGGCTGCGCGACTACCGCCTTGACGGGCTGCGTCTGGACGCCGTCCACGCCCTGGCCGACGGCAGGGCGTTCACCTTCCTGGAGGAGCTCTCCACGGCCGTGGACACGCTCGCGTCGGAGCTCGGCCGGCCGCTCGGGCTGATCGCGGAGTCCGATCTCTGCGACCCGAGGACGACCACTCCGCGCTCGGAGGGCGGCATCGGTATCGGCGCCCAGTGGAACGACGACTTCCACCACGCCCTGCACACGGCGCTCACCGGCGAGGCCCAGGGCTACTACGCCGACTTCGCCGCGGCCCCGCTTGCCGCCCTCGCCAAGACGATGACCAGGGCGTTCTTCCACGACGGTACGTACTCCAGCTTCCGGGGCCGCACCCACGGGCGCCGCGTCGACACCGCCAGGACCCCCGCCCACCGTTTCGTCGGCTACGCCCAGACCCATGACCAGATCGGCAACCGCGCCCTCGGTGACCGGCTGGCCGCCGGGCTCTCCCCCGGGCTCCAGGCGTGCGCCGCTGCGCTCGTGCTCAGCGGGCCGTTCACGCCGATGCTCTTCATGGGCGAGGAGTGGGGCGCCCGTACCCCGTGGCAGTTCTTCACCGACCACACCGACCCGGAGCTCGCCCGCGCCGTACGCGACGGCAGACGCCGGGAGTTCGCGGCGCACGGCTGGGCCGAGGAGGACGTGCCCGATCCGCAGGACCCGGACACCAGGGCCCGCTCCTGTCTCGACTGGAGGGAGCCGGAGCGGGAGCCGCACGCCCGGCTGCTCGCCTGGTACCGCGAGCTGATCGTCCTGCGCCACGCCATGGCGGACCTCTCCGACCCTGATCTGGCGTCGGTGCGGACGGCGTACGACGAGGAGGCCCGATGGATCGCCTGCCGGCGGGGCGATCTGCGGATCGTGGTGAACCTCTCCGGGGAGCCGGCCGCCGTCCCACTGGGGGCCGGCCGGCACCGGAAGGGCGGTGGCAGGGTGCTGGCCGCGTGGGAGCCGGTCACGGCGCCCGGGGCGGACGGCGTGCTCCATCTGCCGCCCGAATCGTGCGTCGTACTGGCCGACGACTGACCAACTCCCCTGCCCTTTGCCCCTACTCGACGACCGCCAGCTCGCGCGCGGTGGTGTTCAGCCGCCTGCCGCCGCTCTCGGTGACCGTGACGATGTCCTCGATACGGACGCCGAAGCGGCCCGGGAGGTAGATGCCGGGCTCCACGGAGAAGCACATCCCGGGGACCAGCGGCTGCCCCTCGCCCTCGATCATGTAGGGCGGTTCATGGGTGGTGACGCCGATGCCGTGGCCCGTGCGGTGGATGAAGCGTTCGCCGTAGCCGAATTCGGTGATGACGGCGCGGGCCGCCCGGTCGATCTCCTGGCAGGCCACCCCCGGCCGCACGGCACGGCAGCCGGC
Organism: Streptomyces sp. NBC_01012; assembly: GCF_045162755.1. Lineage (NCBI taxonomy): Bacteria > Bacillati > Actinomycetota > Actinomycetes > Kitasatosporales > Streptomycetaceae > Streptomyces > Streptomyces sp. NBC_01012. The sequence goes on from NZ_CP108688.1 coordinate 1,412,253, forward strand.
CTCCTGCGCCTCGCGTACGACGTCATGGACCCGCTGCTCCTCGGCGGTGGGCTCGCCGACATGGACCGTACGGGAGGTGTCGGAGCCGTAGCCGTACTTCAGGCCGCCGAAGTCCAGGACGACCATGTCGCCGCCCTCGATGGTGCGCTCGCCCGCTTCGTGGTGCGGGTTGGCGCCGTTGGGGCCGGATCCCACGACGGTGAAGTCGACCTGGGAGTGGCCGTGTTCGGTGAGGAGCGCGGCCAGGTCGGCGGCCACGTCGCTCTCCCGCCGCCCCGAGAAGCGGACCTTGAGGATCTCCTCGTACGTCGCGTCGGCCGCGGCCCCCGCCGCGGCCAGCCGCTCCAGCTCGGCGGCGTCCTTGACGGCGCGCAGCATGGGCAGGGCCTCGGTGAGCGAGGCGTAGGAGGTGTCGGGGAGGAGCCCTCGCAGGGCCAGCAGGTGCAGCGCCCAGGCGTTGTCGCTGATCCCGAACCGGCCCTTGGCGTCGAGCAGCCCCGCGGTCAGGGTGTAGGGGTTGGCGGCGTCGGTCCAGTCCCGCAGGGTCAGGGCCCCGGCACCGGGGGCGCGTTCCGCGTCGGCCGCCTCCAGGGCGGGGACGACGAGGACGGGGTCCTGGCCGGCCCGCAGGACGAGCAGGGTGAGGCGCTCGGTGTCGGCGGTCGGCCGGTATCCGGTGAGATGGACCAGGTCGGGGCCGGGCGCCACGAGGACACCGGCCAGACCCGCGGCGTCGGCGGACTCGGCTGCGCGGGTCATCCTGGCCCGGTAGTCATCGGCGGTGAAGGGCACGGGCTGGTCGGTGCTGGGCATGGGACAACCTCCTGGCGGGGCGACGCGGCACACAGCATCCTGCCCGTACGCCCGGCCGGACGCGAGCAGGATTACGGGCGCGCCGCCCCCGGCTCAGCGCAGCCGCACGACGAGGTCGGCGCGGTCGCGGTGGAGCTCGACCAGCCGGGCGTTGCGTTCGTCGGAGCCGGCGACCCAGCGCTCGGCGTGCGGGCGGGTCTTGCCGAAGCGCACATGCCGGTCCACGAGCCCGCGCACCCGTAGCCCCGGGTCGACGTCCAGGAACCACACCTCGTCCAGCAGTCCGCGCACCTGCGCCCAGGGCCCGTCGTCCAGCAGCAGGTAGTTGCCCTCGGTCACGACGAGCGGGACATCCGGACCGACACACACGGACCCGGCGACGGGCTCCTCCAGCGCCCGGTCGAAGGCGGGCGCGTACACGGGTTCCGGGCCTTCGGGGTAGCGCAACCGCCGGAGCAGGGCCGCGTACCCGGCGGCGTCGAAGGTGTCGGGGGCGCCCTTACGACCGGCCCGCCCGAGCCGCTCCAGCTCGGCCCCGGCCAGGTGGAAGCCGTCCATCGGGACGAGCACGGCGCACCCCGCGAGCCGCTCGACGATCCGGGCGGCCAGCGTGGACTTCCCCGCACCGGGCGCCCCGGCGATCCCGAGGATCCGCCGCCCACCCCCGGCGGCAAGACCACGGGCACGGTCCGTCAGCGCGGCGAGGTCATTCGTGTCCATGGCGGGCATTGTCCCCTCTGACGGGCCGGGGCGTGCCCCGGCGCCTCACGCCGGTCCCGCTGCCGCGTGCAGTGCTCGCAGGACCGGCTTGATCAGGGGGTGGCCCTCCGCTCCCTGGCGTACCGCGGCGAAGACCCGGCGGGTCGGGGCCGCGCCCTCCACCGGGCGTACGACGACCCGGCCCAGCTCGGTGCCGCGCAGTGCCGAGCGGGGTACCAGGGCCACGCCGGCGCCCGCGCCCGCCAGGGCGACGACGGCGTGGAAGTCGTCCGACGAGTGTTCGAGCAGGGGCTCGAAGCCGGCGTACTCGCAGGCCAGGACGACCACGTCATGGCAGGGGTTGCCGGGGTACGGGCCGATCCAGGTGTCCTTGGCGAGATCGGCGACGGCCACCTGGTCCTGGTCGGCGAGGTGGTGGCCGACCGGCAGCACCGCGTCGAAGGGCTCGGAGTACAGCGGCACCCGGGTCAGCCGCCGGTCGTCGTCACCGGGCGCGCCCCGGTACTCGACGGCGACCGCCACATCGGCCTGGCGGTCCAGCACCATCGGCACGCTCGCGTCACCCTCGGCGTCCTGCACCCGGACCCGGATACCGGGGGCGGTGCGGGTGAGCTCGGCGATGGCGGGGGCGAGGACGAGACCGATCCCGGTGGCGAACGCCGCGACCGTGACCGTCCCCGCGACACCCGCGCTGTAGTCGGCGAGCTCGGCCTCCGCCCGCTCCAGCTGGGCCAGGACCGCGTTGGCGTGGGTCAGCAGGATCTCCCCGGCCACCGTCAGCCTGGCGCCGCGCGCCCCGCGCTCGACCAGACGGTGGCCGGTCTCCTGCTCCAGGGCGGCCAGCTGCTGGGAGACCGCGGAGGGGGTCAGATACAGCGCGGCGGCCGCGGCGGTGACCGTGCGGTGGTCGGCCACCGCACGGAGGATACGCAGCCGCCGTGCATCGATCATGTGCCCATTGTCCCAGATGGTGAGACGGGGCTATCCCTCCAGGGCTGCCCGTGCGTCGACGAAGGCGTTCACGGCGCGGGTGACGTCCTCGGTGGAGTGGGCGGCGGAGAGCTGCACACGGATGCGGGCGGCACCCTGCGGGACGACGGGGTAGGAGAACCCGATCACGTACACCCCGCGTTCCAGGAGCAGTTCGGCCATCCGGGCCGCCTTCGCCGCGTCCCCGATCATCACAGGGGCGATGGCGTGGTCGCCGGGCAGGATGTCGAAGCCCTCCGCGGTCATCCGGGAGCGGAACAGCGCGGTGTTGGCGTCGAGCCGCTCGCGCAGGTCGCCGGCGGACTCCAGCAGGTCGATGACCTTGAGGGAGGCGGCGGCGATGACCGGGGCGAGCGAGTTGGAGAAGAGGTACGGGCGCGAGCGCTGGCGCAGCAGTGCGACGATCTCGGCGCGCGCGGCGACATAGCCGCCGGACGCGCCGCCCAGCGCCTTGCCGAGCGTGCCCGTGATGATGTCGACGCGGTCCATGACCCCGTGCAGTTCAGGGGTGCCACGGCCGCCGAGGCCGACGAAGCCGACGGCGTGCGAGTCGTCGACCATGACCATGGCGTCGTAGCGGTCGGCGAGGTCGCAGATCTCGGCCAGCGGGGCGACGTAGCCGTCCATGGAGAAGACGCCATCGGTGACGACGAGCCGGCGGCGGGCGCCGGAGGCCTCCTTGAGCTGCTGCTCCAGGTCGGCCATGTCGCGGTTGGCGTAACGGTGGCGCTTCGCCTTGGAGAGGCGGATGCCGTCGATGATGGAGGCGTGGTTGAGGGCGTCGGAGATCACCGCGTCCTCGGGGCCGAGGAGGGTCTCGAAGACCCCGCCGTTGGCGTCGAAGCAGGAGGAGTAGAGGACCGTGTCCTCCTGCCCGAGGAAGGCGGAGAGCCGCTGCTCCAGCTCCTTGTGGACCTCCTGGGTGCCGCAGATGAAGCGGACGGAGGCCATGCCGTAGCCCCAGCGGTCCAGCGCCTCGTGTGCGGCGGCGACGACCTCGGGGTGGTCGGCGAGGCCCAGGTAGTTGTTGGCGCAGAAGTTGAGCACCTCGCCGGCCCGGCCCCCGGAGGTGACGGCGACGGTGGCGGACTGCGGGGTGCCGATCACCCGCTCGGGCTTCTGGAGTCCGGCGTCGCGGATCTCGTCGAGGGCGGTGCGCAGGTCGTCGCGTACGGAGTCGAACATGGGGTGTCTCCCGGGAGGTGGAGGATACGAGTGCGGGCCACTGGGGCGAACGAGGGCCTACGAAGACGAACGAGGGCGTACGAGGGCGTACGACCGCCTCAGGCGGCCCAGTCGAGCAGGACCTTGCCGCCGAGACCGCTCGCGGCGTCGTCGAACGCGGCTTCGAAGTCGCGGTAGCCGTACCGGCCGGTGATCACCGGGGCGAGGTCGAGCCCGCCCTCCAGGAGCACGGACATGGCGTACCAGGTCTCGTACATCTCGCGGCCGTAGATGCCCTTGATCGTGAGCATGGAGGTGACGACCCGGGACCAGTCGACGGGGAATTCGGCGGACGGCAGTCCGAGCATCGCGATCCGGCCACCGTGCGTCATGTTCGCGATCATGTCCCGCATGGCCTCGGGCCGGCCGGACATCTCCAGGCCGATGTCGAAGCCCTCCCGCAGCCCCAGCGTGCGCTGGCCGTCGGCGATGGTCGCCGCGCCGACGTTCAGCGCGAGGTTCACCCCGACCTTCCTGGCCAGGTCGAGGCGGGCCTCGCTGACATCGGTGATGACGACGTTGCGGGCGCCCGCGTGCCGGGCGACCGCGGCGGCCATGATGCCGATCGGGCCCGCGCCGGTGATCAGGACGTCCTCGCCGACCAGCGGGAAGGACAGCGCCGTGTGCACGGCGTTGCCGAACGGGTCGAAGATCGCGGCGACGTCGAGGTCGACCTTGTCCCGGTGCACCCAGACGTTCGATGCGGGCAGCGCCAGATATTCGGCGAACGCCCCGTCGCGGCCGACCCCGAGCCCGAGGGTGGAGCGGCACAGGTGGCGGCGCCCGGCGAGGCAGTTGCGGCACTTCCCGCAGACCAGGTGGCCCTCACCGCTGACCAGGTCGCCGACCTCGATGTCGACGACGTCGGTGCCGATCCCGGCGACCTCGCCGACGAACTCGTGGCCCAGGACGAGCGGGGTGCGCACGGCCTGCTGCGCCCAGCCGTCGTAGTCGCGGATGTGCAGGTCGGTGCCGCAGATCCCGGTGCGCAGCACCTTGATCAGCACATCCCCTGGGCCGGTCTCCGGCTCCGGCACGTCCATCAGCCACAGTCCCGGCTCGGCCTTGTGCTTCACGAGTGCCTTCACAGCTGCGGCTCCCTGTACCTGGTACGTGGACATCCCGGCCGTGGGCATGCCGAAGGCGGCCAGCGGCCCGGGGTGTGTGGGGGTGACGGCGGACGGAGCGGCGCGGACGCGTGCGTCTGCCCACCGGTCCCGCCGGTGACGCCTCGCTCGCCGCCGTCACACAGACACTGCCGCACACCGGTGCCGGAGGTCCATCGAGGATTTCTTAAGCGGCGCCGCAGCTGCGCTTCACGCCTTCACCTCCCCGGAGCCGGGCAGGCCCCTGCGGGCTCATACCGTCCCGTACGGCCCCAGCCAGCGCGCCCGGCCGTCCTCGACCCGGTACAGGAACATCCCCGTCCCGGTCCGTACCTGGTGGGCTCCGTGGAACGAGATCCGCCGGCTGATGCCCTGGTAGTCCAGCAGGAACAGCCGCTGGGCCACTCCACCCCGCTCGGCGGTCGTCGCGCTCGTGGTCCGGACGGCGCGCGCGATCAGGCCGACCGCGTCGTACGCCTCGGCGGCCCAGCGACCGGGAACGGCGTCGAACCGGGCGCGGTGCGCCGCGGTGAACGCCTTCGCGGCGGGAGCGGCCGTGGGGTCGGTCCAGGCCTCGGAGAACACCCAGCCCTCCGCCGCCTCCCCCGCGTCCCGGAGGAAGGCCGGGGTCAGGACGGCCCCGGTGGACAGCGGTGTCCCGGTGAATCCGGCGTCCGCCAGCGCCCTGGCACAGCGGGCGCCCCGGGCGGCTGACCCGCCCGCGTAGACGACCGCGTCCGCGCGGGCGGAGACGGCGGACCGGGCGGCGGGGCCAAAGCCGTCGTCCGCCTTCACCGAGTGGACGGTGAGCGTGGCTCCGGTCGGAGCCGCGTCGCGGAAGGCGTGCGTGATCAGCCAGCCGCTCTGCGGGGTGGCCCCGTCGTCGATGATGTGGATCCGCTTGGCCGGGCTGGTGTTGACCACGTAGTGGATCAGCCCGGCGGGCAGCACACTGTCGGGCGGCCGGATCACGCACCGGGTCGAGGTGGTGCTCACCCCGTCCGACGAGCGGGCCGCGACGACGACCGTGGCGAGGTTGGAGCGCTCGTAGCGCTCGACGACGGCCTCGGGCGTGCTGTTCGTGCTCGGGCCGACGACGGCAAGCACCTTCGGGCTCGTGGAGAGTCGGTCGGCGACCCGGAGTGCTCCCTCGGCCGTTCCCTTGTCGTCCTCGGTGCGCAGGGCCAGGGCGAACTCCGCACCGGTGCCGGCGTTGTGGGCGGCGACGGCGAGCTGGGCGCCCCGCTGGTGGGCCAGACCGAGCTCTCGGCCCGGTCCGCTCAGGTCGGCGTGCAGGCCGATGGTGTACGTGGGGCGGGGACCCGAGCCCCCTGACCGCCCGTCGGCCGCGTCCCCGCGCCTGGCCGCCAGCCACGCGGCGGTGCCACCACCGGTCAGCAGGACGGCCCCGGCGGCGAGCGCCCTGCGCCGGGAGATCCCCCGGGCGGGCGCGGGGCCGAGGACGGTGGTGGGGAGGGGCTCGGGTTCCGGCAGGTCGAGTGCGGCGGCGGAGCGTTCGGCGATCAGCGCGGAAAGACCCGGCACCGACCAGGGGTCCGCGGATCCCCGGCCGGTCAGCAGCTCCGCGGCCTGTTCGGCGGTGGGGCGGTGCGCCGGGTCCTTGGAGAGGCAGGCGGTGACCGTGCCGAGGAGCTGGTCCGGCAGACCCGTCAGGTCCGGGTCCTCGTGAACGGTCCTGAAGAGTACGCCGGCCGCCGGGCCCTGGCCGAAGGGGAGCCGCCCGGTCGCCGCGTACACGAGGACGCAGCCGAGCGAGAAGACGTCGCCTGCCGCACCCGACTCCCCCACCGACGCCTGCTCGGGGGCCAGATAGCCGGGGGTGCCGATCACCGCGCCGGTCGCGGTGAGGGCGGTGGCGCCGTCGTGGCGTGCGATGCCGAAGTCGATGAGCCGTGGACCGTCGAGCGCCAGCAGTACATTGCCCGGTTTGACGTCGCGGTGGGCGAGGCCCGCGCCGTGCACCGCGGCCAGCGCCCGGGCCAGCCCGGCGCCGAGCGCCCGCACGGTGCCGACCGGCAACGGCCCCTGGGTGTCGACCGTTTCGGCCAGTGAGGGACCCGGCACGAACTCGGTGGCCAGCCACGGCTCCCGGGCCTCGGTGTCCGCGCCGGTCACGGGGACCACCCATGGCCCGGTGACCCGCCCTGCGGCCTCCGCCTCGCGCCGGAAGCGGGCACGGAATCCGGGGTCGTCGGCGTGTTCGGCGCGGATCACCTTCACGGCGGCCAGCGCGCCGCCGGGCGAACGCGCCAGGTACACGACCCCCATGCCGCCCGCCCCGAGCCTGACCAGCGTCCGGTACGCGCCGATGGCACGGGGGTCGTCGGAGGTGAGCGGCCGCATCTCAGGTTCCGGTCTTCGGTGCGGGGCCGACGAAGCGGTAGCGGCCCTTCTCGACCCGGTACAGATACGCGTCGTTGCCCACCAGGAGCTGGTCGTCGTCGAAGACATAGGTCCGCGAGACGCCCTGGTACACCGACGTGGCGATCCGCGCCACGAGTGCGGTGCGCGCGGGCCGCTTCCCGAAGGCGGTGAGCGCCTCGATGACGAGCCCGGCCGCGTCGTAGGCCTCGGCCGCCCAGTGCGCGGGCGCGGAGCCGAAGCGCTTGCGGTGCGCGGCGGCGAACTCCTCGGCTGCGGGCGCGGTCGCGTCGGTGTACGGCGCGGTGAACTCCCAGCCGGTGGCGGTGTCGCCCGCGTCCGCGAGGAAACCGGGGCCCATGGCCGTGTGCATCGCCATCCGGGGGCCGTTGAACGAGGTGTCCGCGAGTGCGCGTGCCGTCCGCGCCGCTCCGGCCTCGTCGCCCGCGTAGAAGAGGGCGTCGCTCCGGTGCGTGAGCATGTCCGCGATGACCGGGGCCATGTCCTTCGTGCCCGCCGGCACGACCCTCGGGTAGGTGGTGCCGGTGGTGAGGACCCCGGTCAGCAGGTTGGTGGCGTAGCCGCCCATGTACGCGGCCTGGCCGCCGCTCCGGTCGAACAGCACACCGAGGCGTTCGACGCCGGGACGTACGACGAGCCTGTTGACGATCGGCTCGGTCAGGACGGCGTAGGACGGGGCCGCCTGGAAGAAGGACTTCCTGGACCGGGGAGCGTAGGCGATCGACAGGGACGACACCGTGATCAGGGGCAGCATCGCCTCGTCGTAGACGCTCAGGACGGCGCCGGTCTCCGCATCGCCGGTCGGACCGATGACGGCGAGCACGTCACGGTCGCGGACGAACTCCTGGGCCGCCTTCACCGCGCGCCCGGTGTCACCCCCGTCGTCGAGCGCCTTGACCTGAAGCGTGAAGGGCTTGTCCTCACGGGAGTTGAAGCGCTCGACCGCGACGCGCACCCCTTGTTCCTGGGCCAGACCCGCCGCCTTGCGCGCCCCGGACAGGTCGGCCTGCACGCCGATGATCCAGGCGCGTTCGCCGGACTTCGCCGCGGCGCCGCCGGCCGGTTCGTCGCGCAGCGCCCGCCAGGTGGCGAAGGCTCCGCCGCCCGCCACGACGACCGCGCCACCGGCTGCCAGCGCGAGGACGCGGCGTCTGCCCGGCGATGCGGGCACGGGATCGTCGGCCATCGTGGGCTCGATGTCGGGCAGGGCGAGCATCTCGGCGGACCGGTCCGCGATCAGCCGCACGACGTCATCGGGCAGCCAGTCCGCCGCCCCCTTCGATGCGTCCTCGACGATGCGCTCGTCGAGGACGCGGGTCGTCGGCCGGTCGTCCGGGTTCTTGGCCAGGCAGTCGGCGACCAGGGCGCGCAGTCCGGTGTCCTCGATCCCGGCGAGGTCGGGTTCGTCGTGCACGGTGCGGTACAGCAGGGCATCGACGGCCCCGCTGCCGAAGGGCGGCCTGCCGGTCGCGGCGTACGCCAGGAGAGCGCCGAGGGAGAACACATCGCTCGCGGGCCCCGCCTCCGTGCCGTCCCCCGAGGCCTGTTCGGGGGAGAGGAAGCCGGGGGTGCCGACGACGAGGCCGGCGGCGGTGAGCGCGGTGGCGTCACCGGCCCGCGCGATACCGAAGTCGATGAGCCGCGGCCCGTCGACGGTGAGCAGGACGTTGCCGGGTTTGACGTCGCGGTGGACGAGCCCGGCGGTGTGCACGGCGGTCAGGGCCCTCGAGAGCAGCCGCCCGAGCACCCGCACACCGCGGGCGGGCAGCGGGCCGCAGCGGGCGACCGCCTCTTCGAGCGAGGGGCCGGGGACGAACGCGGTGGCCAGCCAGGGGCGTTCACCCTCGGTCTCGGCGCCGGTGACCTCGACGGCCCAGGGGCTGCGCACCTTGCGGGCGGCCTCGACCTCACGGCGGAACCGGGTCCTGAACTCCTCGTCCCCCGCGTACTCCGGGAGGATCACCTTGATGGCGGCGGTGGCTCCCTCGTCGGTGCGGCCGAGGTAGACCACCCCCATGCCGCCGGCGCCGAGCCGTCCGAGCAGCCGGTGCGCGCCGATGCGTGCGGGATCCGTGGGCCGAAGCTCATCCATCGGGTGTCCTCAGCTCTGCTTCTCGACGGCGGACTCGATCCGGCCCAGCATGGTGGTCAGCCCCTGGAGCACCAGGTCGGAGATCTCGTCCTCGGTGCGGCCCTTCGCTCCCTTGCCCGTCGCGGCCACCGTGAACTGCAGGCTCTGTGCCTGCTCCCAGACGTAGGGGTGCGGGCCGCCGAGCGCGGTGGAGGAGAACTCCCCGATCTCGGTCAGCGTGTCCTCGGCCGCTTCCTGGCCGCTCTCGCCGCCCAGCAGCGCGGCCGAGATCATCGAGCCGATCTGCTCGTCCTGCCGCAACTGCTGGGTGGGGCAGCGCATCGTCTCCTCGATCGACTCGGCCATCTCCCACCGCGCGTCCTCGCGGGTGCGGTGGACGGTGACGACCGCGGAGAGCCGCACGGGCCCCTTGCCCTTCGTGGCGGGCACCTCGTAGGAGCGGGAGAGCGTGGCCAGGACGTTGCTCGCGGGCTTCTCCTGGTGCCAGACGCAGTCGGTGCCGAGGACCGGCCAGGTGGCCGGGCCGCTCTCGTACGGACTGCGCTTCACCACGCCCGGGCCGAAGCTGTCGGGCTCCGCGATGACCCGGCCGATCAGGGCGAGCGCGGCCGTGCGGTCCTTGGGGAGCCGGGCGGGGTCGGCGTCGAGCACCGGGGCGGCGGACTCGGTGTTTCCACCCGGCGCCGCCGTCGCCGACGCGTCCTTGGCATCGCTGCCCGACGGGCTGCCGCCGTCTCCCTCGCTCACACAGGCCGCCAGAAGGATCAGCGGGGCCAGGACCGGTATGCCGTATCTGTGTCTGCGCAACGCCTGACGGTGTCTCACGAGTCCCTGTCCCCCACATGCTCTCGACACGCTCGATCATAGAAGCAGGGGGTGACAACGGACCGGGATCCGGCGGACTGTTGCGTCTGTGCGACAAGCGGCACACGCGTGTGACGCACGCGTCACCGTGCGCTCAGGGACGGGGCCAGGGCCTTCCGTCGAGCTTCTCGATGTCGCTGTTGAAACGCTTGAGGTACTCGGCGAACCGGTCGACCTCGTCGGGCGTCCAGTCGGCCATGACCCGCTCCAGGCCGCTGATGTTGTCCGCGCGCTCCTCGTCGAGGTCGCGTTCACCCGCATCGGTGATGCGGAACTTGCGCGCGATACCCCCGTCGGGGTCCGGGATGCGTTCGACCAGGCCGGCCCGCAGCATGGCGGCGGTCTGCCGGTTCAGGGTGGAGGCGTCGAGACCGAAGGCCTCCCTGAGCTGCCCGATGGACATCGGGCCCTCCATACGGATCCGGCTCAGCAGCGTGTAGGCGCTGCGGTCGAGACGTCGGCCGCCCCTGGCGCGGAGCACGCTCGGCTGGAGGTGCCGCCCGAGCAGCATCGTCTCGAACTCGATCAGGTGCGTCGGCTTGTCCACGGTCCTTCTCTCGACCGCCTGCGCGGTACCTCGGGGCTCTGCACCGCACATATACCACCCGGCCACCGGCCCCGGGTCTCCCGTCCCGGTCAGGGCAGCGGTACGAAGGCCCTGATGGCCTCGGTCAGCGGCTGGGGCCGGTCCTCGGGGATGAGGGTGAAGCTGTCGGCGATCTCCACGAGTTCGCCCCGTGGCAGCATCTCGGCCAGCCGCCGGCCGTGGGCGGGCGGCATGACCTTGTCCTCGGTCGCCCAGACGACCAGTGCGGGACGGTCGAAGGTGCGCAACGCCTCGGCCCACGCGAGGAGTTCGTCCTTCGGCGGCACCCCGAGCACGTACGCCCGCAGGTCCCGGCGGATCGCCGCGGAGGTCCACAGGGGCCGGAACCAGTCGTCCATCACCTCGTGCGGGACCGGCCGCTTGCTCATCCACCCCCAGGTCAGGGGCAGTCTGCGCATCGGCTTCAGCTTCAGCAGGGCGAAGGCGAGCCGCAGTCCGCCGGGGGTCCGGGCCGCGATCGCGAGGTTGCGGCCGGGCAGCCCGGGCGGATAGTTGTCGAACGCCTCGCAGGAGGTGATCACCAGTCGGCCGATCCGCTGGTCCCTGCCTTCCGCGACGAGGGCCTGCGCGCCGCCCCAGTCGTTCAGCACGAGTGTGACGTCATCGAGGTCCAGCTTCTCCAGGAACTCCGCCACCAGACGGGCGACTCCGGAAACCGTCAGATCGGCGTCGGGGCGCATCGGCCTGCGGTGGGCGCCCAATGGCAGCGTGGGCACGACGCATCTGACGTCGGGGCGCAGCCCGGCGACGACATGGCGCCACAGCGAGCCGTTCATGGCCACACCGTGGAGCAGCACCACCACGGGGCCGTCCCCGCCCGTGTCCTCGTACTCCACCACTCCCGCGGACAGCGTCACCTCGGTCGCGTCGGTCGTCACGTCGGTCATGGAGCCAACCTAAGGGCTTGTCCCCCGGGCGCGGGTCCAACGGGGCGTCAGGGCTTGATAGCGTCGCCCGCACGACTGCGGAAAGCTCCCCGCCGGGGTCGTCGCTCCGCCGGGCCGGGCCGCACCGACAGGGCGGCGAGCGGCGGTGCGTGTGACGGGGACGCACGTGGCAGGGACGATGAGGGCCTTAAGCATGAGCCTCCCGCAGTTGCACTACACCTCCGTCATGTCCGGGGACGGGGTGCCCGCCGGCCGGTTCACCGCCGTGGACCCCGCGATACCCGGGCCGGTGCGCGCGGAGGCCGCACCGCTCCTGGCGTACGACGCCCCGCCGGACACCCCCGACCCGCTCCCCGACGCACGGCTCCGCGCACTGCCCGTCGCGTTCGGCTTCGCCCTGCTCTCGGACGGCAGCCATCTGCTCAGCCGTACGGTGGCCACGGGCACGGGCGGGTTCCACGCCCACGCCGTCCATCTCACGCCCGGTGCGCCGATACCCGGCCAGGTGCTCCCCATCGCCGCGTGGGGAGCGGCGGGATGGCTCTCCCTGACGCCGGACCGCAGACTGCCCGACCCGCTGACGTCCCTGGTCACCGCGGACGGTCCCTCGCGGGGGCTCAGCAGGGAGGGGCTCGGCGACTTCGCCGTGGCCCGCAGCCCGTGGCTGGCCGCCGTGCTCGGCGATCTGCGCCGCGCGAGCGAGGACCCGTCCGCGCCGCCGGTGGTGCTCGTGGAGCGGCACAGCGCGGACGTGGCCCGGTGGGTGGCGCTGGCCACGGCCGTACTGCCCCGGGAGCACGCCGAGCGGCTGACGTTCACGACGTACACCCGGCATCCGGGACGGGCCACGCACCGGGTCATCGGTGTCCTGCCCGAGGACGCGCCGGACATCCAGGACCCCCGCTTCCGTGTGCACAACGCCTCGGGCCCCCGCCCCTCCCCCGCGGTGGACGACGCGTGGGCGGCGACGGCGGCCCGGATCTGGCGCAGCCGGGCCCCCGAGCTGTTCCGCCGGGCCGCGGAGCTGCCGGGCGAGCCCTTCGCGGCCGGACCGCTCGCCGTCACCGCGCTCGGCGCCGGCATCGAGCTCGGGTCGGAGGAGCGGGCGGCCGCGGCCGACTGGGCGGCCGAGCGGCCCTACGCGCTGGACGAGTCCAGGACCCGGCAGCTGACCGGGGCGCTGACCGCGCCCGCCGACGACCGTACGGCCGCGGAGTGTGCCGCGGCGCTCAGGCTGCTGACCGCGCTGGACGGCCGCTGCCCCGCGTCGGTCACCGCGCCGCTGGCCGCGCTGCTGGTGACGGAGGCGGTACGGGGCGGGGACGTGACCCTGGAGCCGCCCGCGCGTACGGCCTTCGACGAGCCCGCCGGAGAACGCGCCCTGGCCGCGCTGGTCGATGAGCTCGGCGACGAGCTGCTGGCCGAGCTGTCGTCCGCGGTGCCCGCGGGTGTCGCGCGGACCGTGCAGCTGCTGCGGATCGTCAGGCTGCTCGGCGTCGACCATGCGGAGCTGATGCCCGACGTGGTGGGCCGGCTGGCGCGCGCGCTGCTGGACGACCCGGGCGAGGGCGGGTACCGGACACTGCTGGATCTGCTGGACGAGCAGTTCGACGTCCGTACGGCGCTCCTGGGCGAGCTGGACCGGCTCGCCCCCGACCGCCCCGCGGACACGGAACGGCTGCTGGCCCTGGTCCCGCTGCCGTTCACCGGGACGCAGGCGCTGCCGCATCTGCGGATGTGCGCCGAGGCACCCGGGGCGAAGGCCCGGGGCACGGAGCGGGTGGGCGTCCTGCACACGGTGCTGCGCGCCGCGGGCATGTCCCCCTTCGCCGAGCCGCTGGTGCTGCGGACCGCCGTGGGCCTGGTGTGGGGCGAGGACGTACCGACGGCGGCCGAGGCCCGCTCACTGCTGGGCGAGACCACGTCCGACGCCCACCGGGCGGCCGGCACCTGGGCACGTCTCGTCGACGCCGCCCTCGCCGCGCCCTCCGGCGACGAGGAGGCGTCCGAGCTCGCCCACGACCTCCTGCGTGGCTTCCCGCAGGAGACCGGCGCGCGGACACGCGCCTGCCTGATGCTGCTGGACTTCGCCCGCGACATGCGCGCCGGCGAGGGCGAACCGGGCTGGGCGGACCGCGCCCGTACCCTGCGCAGCCGCGCCGAACCGGCCGAGGCCCCGGCCCTGGAGCACGCGTTCGGTGCCCTGGCCGACCGGCTGCTGGCCCCGGGCCGGCCGGGCGACGAGCTGTACGCCTTCGTGCACAGCGGGGACGAGGGCCTGATCGCGGCGTACGGCGGAGCGGCCCGCCGTGACGCGGTCCTGGCGCTGCTGCGGGCGGACCCCGCGTACGTGGCGGACTGCTTCACCGTATGGAACGCCCACCCGCACGCGGGCGACGACTGGACCCGCACCAGGACCGCCCTGCTGGACGAGGTGCTGCGCCCGGTGGTACGCGCCCTGTCCGCCGAGGAGCTCGCCGCGGTGGAAGCGGCCGTGGAACGCGAGGGGAGCAGCCGGACCCTGGACGCCTTCCGCGCCTGGAACCGTCCGTCGCGCTCCCTGGGACGGCTCGGCAGACGCATCGCGGGGCGGGTGCGCAGGGCGTGACGAGGTCACCGGACGCCCCGCACGACAGGTACCGTGGGACGTTCTGCTCTCGTGTGCCTCCTGTCGGGCTGCGTGACACCCAGGAGGAAACAGCATGACGACGAACCGTGGACGCAAGGACGTCATCCGGGACCGGATGGCCGCGACCGGCGAGTCGTACAACGTCGCCGCGCGGAACCTGAAGGCGATGAAGGACATGGGCGCGACCGACGAGGCCCGGCTCCTCCAGCGGTGGCTGCCCGCGGAGTCGCTGGACGTGCCGTGTCCGTGCGGCGGTACGTGTGAGCCGGGTGAGACGTGCGAGCGCTGTCACGCCAGGCACCGGCATGTGAAGCGCTACCCGGGCAGCCTCACCGAGGTGGAGATCTGGGCGGACCGCTACGAGTGCATGGGCTGCTCCGCGTCGTACACCCTCACCGTCCGTCTGGCGGGACGTCCCTGGGGCGTGGCCGAGACGGTGGTGCGGGGCGGTGCGGCCGAGGAGGTCGTGCGGGCCCGGGTCTTCCCCGGGGTGGTGCACCCGCTGCTGCGCGCCGAGGCGGCCGCCGCGTCCGATTCCGATCAGGACTGACGGCGGCCGGCCCGGCCCGGGTGCTCAGCTCTCGTCGGGCGCCAGCGTCAGCGAGATCGAGTTGATGCAGTACCGCTGGTCCGTGGGCGTGGGGTAGCCCTCGCCCTCGAAGACATGGCCCAGGTGCGAGCCGCAGCGGGCGCAGCGCACCTCGGTGCGGGTCATGCCGAGGCTGCTGTCCTGGAGCAGTTCGACCGCGTCGGTGTCCTTCGGGTCGAAGAAGGACGGCCAGCCGCAGTGCGACTCGAATTTGGTGTCCGAGCGGAACAGCTCCGCACCGCAGGCGCGGCAGGAGTAGACGCCCGGTGTGGTGGTGTCGGTGTACTCACCCACGAAGGCGGGCTCGGTGCCGGCCTTGCGCAGCACCGCGTACTCGGCGGACGTCAGCTCCGCCCGCCATTGCTCGTCCGGCTTCTCGACGTCGTACGACACGGTGGCTCCTCAGCTCGACAGGTGGTCCAGGATCTGCGGGCCGAGGTCGGTGACATCGCCCGCTCCCATGGTGAGAACCAGATCGCCGGGCTTCGCCATTCCCGCGACGGCTCCGGGGATCGACGCCTTGTCGTGGACGGCGGTGACGTCGGCGCCCGCGGCCCTCGCGGCGTCGATGATCAGCGCGCTGGTGACGCCGGGGAGGGGGTCCTCCCTGGCCGGGTAGATGTCCAGGACCAGTGAGGCGTCGGCGAGGGCGAGGGCCTGGCCCATCCCCGTGCCGAGCTCCTGGGTGCGGGAGAAGAGGTGGGGCTGGAAGACCACCAGGATCCGGGCGTCGGCCGCCGCGCCGCGCATGGCCTCCAGGTCGGCGGTCATCTCCGTGGGGTGGTGGGCGTACGAGTCGATGACCTGCACTCCCGCGGCCTCGCCCTTGAGCTGGAGGCGGCGCTTGACCCCGGTGTACTTGCCGAGGGCGGAGGCCAGGTTGTGCGCGGGGATGCCGAGGGCGACACCGGCGGCGAGCGCGGCGACCGCGTTGTGCGCGTAGTGCCGGCCGGGCACGGAGACCGCGAAGGTGAGGTACTTGCCGTTGAGGACGACCGTGACCTCGCTGGTCAGACCGCGTGGGGTGACCTTGTGCACGCGGACGTCCGCGCCCTCGGACTCGCCGTAGGTGACGACGGTGAGCGAGGAGAGCTCGCGGACCCGCCGGGTCAGCTCGACGGCGCCGGGCTGGTCGGCGGCGATGACGAGGGTGCCGCCCGGGACGACCTTGCCGACGAACGTCTCGAAGGACTCGTAGATCTCGTCCATCGACGCGTAGTTCGCGTGGTGGTCCAGCTCGACGTTGAGGACGATCGCGACCTCGGGGGCGTACTTCTGGAAGCTGCGGTCGCTTTCGTCGGCCTCGGCGACGAAGATGTCGCCGTGGCCGTGCGTGGCGTTGGTGCCGGGGCCCTCCAGGTCGCCGCCGATCGCGTACGAGGGGTCGAGGCCCAGCTCGGACAGCGCCACGGCGAGCATCGACGTGGTGGTGGTCTTGCCGTGGGTGCCGGCGACCGCGAGGGCGCGCGCGCCCTCCATCAGGGAGGCGAGCGCGTCGGAGCGGTGGACGACGGGGATGTCCAGCTCGGCGGCGCGTACCAGCTCGGGGTTGTCGGCCCGGATGGCGCTGGAGACGACCACCGAGGTCGCGTCGTCGGCCAGGTGCCCTGCGGCGTGCCCGATGTGGACGGTCACCCCCAGCGCGCGCAGGGCCTCGGCGGTGGCGGACTCCTTGGCGTCGCTGCCCGCCACCTTCGCGCCGCGCTGGGCCAGGATCTTCGCGATGCCCGACATTCCGGCGCCGCCGATGCCGATGAAGTGCGGCCGTTCAAGGGCGGCAGGAATACCGGGTGCCATACGTGTCTCTCCCGAGGTGTGACGTGCGTGGGGTCTGGGTCCGCCCCAGCCTATTCGCTGTGCGCGAAGAGCTTGAGCACCGGTACGCCGACCTTGTGACGGGCCCGGGACGCCCAGTCGCGGTGGAAGAACTCCTCGACGTAGTGCGGCGCCGTCAGCACGATGACCTCGTCCGCCCCGGAGTCCTCGACCACGGTCTTCAGCTTGTCCAGGGGGTGGTCCTCGATCACCTGTCCGACAGCCTCCGAACCCGCCTCGCGCAGCTCCCGGAGCGAGTACTCCAGCGCCATCTCGGCGGGCTCCCTGGCCTCCTTGCCTTCCGGCTGCTCGCCTTCGCGAACGGCTTCGCGCAGCTCGCCGATCGCCACGTCGTCGATCGCACGCAGCAGCACATCGGCCTGGTCGCTGCGGGGCTGCATCAGCACGACGAACGAGATCCGCTCCTCACCGTGGAGGGTCGTGACGAACTCCACGTCCTCGGGGGTGAGGGGTTTCTCGACCATCAAAACGCTTGTGAACACGACAGGCGCCCTTCCGCTTCATCTCGTCGGCCGCAGGGACGACCGCTGTTGCTGAAACCATCCTTCCCCGCAGTCGCACGGGGTTGCAGGACCTAGTCTGCCCATCCGGGGCTAACCGGAACGGGTTATTCCGCTAAGTGTCAGATCTTCCCGTACCGACTGAAGAGGAATCCTGCCTCCTCCAGGAGCGAGATGAGGGAGAAACGTTCCGGCACGGTGACGGCGGGGCCTCCCGCGATGCGCTGAGCGGCTCCGGCGGTGAGCAGCGGGGACAGGGTCAGGCAGAGCTCGTCCAGCACCCCGGCCGCCACGAACTGGCCGAGGAGCCGTGGCCCCCCTTCGGTGAGGAGCCTGCCGAAACCCCGCCGCCCCAGCTCCGTGACGGCGCGCGCCGGGTCGACGGCGGCTCCGTCCCCGGCGAACAGCACCTCGGCCCCCGCCTCCCTGGCCGCCGCGACCCGGTCCGTGGGTGCCGTCGCCCCGGTGACCACGAGGGTCGGGACCAGCGGCGAAGCGAAGAGCGGGAGTGAGAAGTCCAGGTCGAGGCCCGCGCTGACGACCGCGACGGCCGGGACGGGCCGCTGCCCCGCGGCAGCGCGCCGGGCGGCGAACGCGTCGCGGACCCGTGCGGGCCTGTAGCCCTCCTGACGCGCCGTCCCGGCGCCGACGACGACGGCGTCGGCCAGCGCCCGCAGGGTGCCGAAGATCCGCATGTCGGCGGGGCTGGAGATGCCCTGGGAACGGCCGTCGTGCTGGGCGGCGCCGTCCAGGGTGGAGACCATGTTGGCCCGGAGCCAGGGGCCGTCGCCGTGCGGATACGCGTAGGCGTCGGCCAGCTCGTCGAGCGTCCACTCGCGGTCGGCGGCGGAGACGGCCGGGGTTGTCAGGTCCGTCACAGGCAGCAGGCGTCGCATGCGCAGCAGTCTGGCACGGCCTCTACCATGGAGCGTTGTGTCGTCCTCCACAGCCGTGCCGGGGCAGAGCCCCATAGCCGAAACGGCCCCGCAGTCCCTGTGCGCCCTCGAACCGCGCGTCCCCGCCGACCGGCTGGTCGCGGAGATGGTGCCGCCGCCGCGCTTCGACTCGGTGCGCTTCGATACGTACGTACCCGACCCGAACCAGCCGAGCCAGACCGAGGCGGTCGAGGTCCTCGGCTCGTTCGCCGCGGGGCTCGGCGGAGCGCATGCCACGGGGTCGGGCAAGTCGGGAAGAGGCTGGTGGCGGGCGACGGGTGGGCGGTTCGGCAAAAAGACCCCGGATGCGTCGAGCGGGCCGCGTGGGGTCTATCTCGACGGCGGCTACGGCGTCGGCAAGACGCACCTGCTGGCCTCCCTCTGGCACGCCACCCCCGCCGCGCCCTCGCTCAAGGCCTTCGGCACCTTCGTCGAACTGACGAACCTGGTCGGCGCGCTGGGCTTCCAGCAGACCGTGCAGACCCTGAGCGGGCACCGGCTGCTCTGCATCGACGAATTCGAGCTGGACGACCCGGGCGACACCGTCCTGGTCTCGTCCCTGCTCAGCAGGCTCGTCGAGGCGGGCGTCGCGCTGGCCGCCACCTCGAACACGCTGCCGGGCAAGCTCGGCGAGGGCCGTTTCGCCGCGGCCGACTTCCTCCGCGAGATCCAGGGCCTCTCCGCACACTTCAGGCCGCTGCGCATCGACGGCGACGACTACCGCCACCGGGGCCTGCCCGAAGCCCCGCCGCCGTACTCCGACGCCCAGGTCACCAAGGCCGCGTACGCGCACCGGGGCGCCGCCCTCGACGACTTCCCGGCCCTGCTCGACCACCTCGCCCGGGTCCACCCGAGCCGGTACGGCGCGCTGACGGACGGGATCACCGCGGTCTGCCTCACCGGTGTGCAGCCGGTGCCCGACCAGTCGACGGCACTGCGCCTGGTGGTGCTCGCGGACCGGCTGTACGACCGTGAGGTCCCGGTGCTCGCCTCCGGCCTCCCCTTCGACCAGCTGTTCAGCGACGAGATGTTGAACGGCGGGTACCGGAAGAAGTACTTCCGGGCGATCTCACGGCTGACGGCACTGGCGCGTGACGCAAAGGGACTGGTGGAGCAGTAGGTTCGGGGGTCGAAGGGTGTACGGGTGCCTCGCGGCGCCGGATACACCCCTCCGACCGCGCACACCGTTTCGAAGGGATCCAGCATGGCTACCACGCGTCAGGCGCACACGGTCTGGGAAGGCAACCTGCTCGAGGGCAATGGCGTTGTCACCCTCGACTCCTCAGGGATCGGGGCGTACCCGGTGTCCTGGCCGTCCCGCGCGGAGAAGGCGAACGGCAAGACCAGCCCCGAGGAGCTCATCGCGGCCGCGCACTCCAGCTGCTTCTCGATGGCTCTGTCCAACGGCCTGGCCACGGCGGGCACCCCGCCCACCCGGCTGAACACGCAGGCCGAGGTCACCTTCCAGCCCGGCACCGGCATCACCGGCATCCACCTCACGGTGGAGGGCGAGGTTCCGGGCCTGGACGAGGCGGGCTTCGCGAAGGCCGCCGAGGACGCCAAGGCGAACTGCCCGGTCAGCCAGGCGCTCACGGGCACCACCATCACGCTCACCGCGTCCCTGGCCTGATCGACGGCTGATCAGCGGCTGATCGACGGCCTGATCGATCGTGGGTGTCCCCGGGGCCATCACCCGCCCCGGGGACACCCTCGGACACCCTCGGGACGCATGAGACGCGGTGACGCGCGTTGTTCACGAGCGCCATCGCGCGTGCTACACACATGCGGGTCACTTCACCTGTCCGCCAACAGGGAGTTGCCTCATGTCATCCGCACCTCGACGACTCGCAACACGACGACAGGTCCTGGCCGGCAGTGCCGCGACCGCCGCATCGGTCACCTTCACCGGGGCCTTCACCGAACTCTTCTCCGGCACGGCCGATGCCAGGGGCCACAGCGGCTACGGCCCGCTCCTGCCGGACCCCGACGGCCTGCTCGATCTGCCGAAGGGCTTCCGCTACCGGGTGCTCTCCCGGGAGGGCGACCCGCTCCGCTCGGGCGAGGGCCGGGTGCCCGGCCATCACGACGGCATGGCCGCCTTCGCCGGCCGCGGTGGCCGGGTCCGCCTGGTGCGCAACCACGAGAACCGGGAGGACGCGGAGATCGCCGTCCCCACGGTCGAGGGCCTCACCTACGACCCGATGGGCAGGGGCGGCTGCACCGCTCTCGAGGTCGACGGCCGGGGCGTGGTGCACGGCGAGCGCGTCGCCATCGCGGGTACGGCCGTCAACTGCGCGGGCGGTCCCACCCCCTGGAACACCTGGCTGACCTGCGAGGAGACCGAGGACAAGGCCGGCACCAACGGCTACACGAAGGACCACGGCTTCATCTTCGAGGTGGACGGCGCGGATCCGCACCGCACGGGCGCCGTCCCGCTGACCGCGATGGGACGCTTCCAGCACGAGGCCATCGCGATCGACCCGCACAACGGCATCGTGTACGAGACGGAGGACGCGTTCGACCGGCCGTTCGGGCTCTTCTACCGCTTCCTCCCCGAGAAGCCGCTCGGCGGTACGGGCTCCCTGCGGGCCGGCGGCGCGCTGGAGGCCATGCGGGTACCCGGTGTCCCCGACCTCTCCGTGATCCAGGAGACGGGTGCGAGCTTCGACCGGATCGAGTGGGTTCCCGTACCGGATCCGGCGGCCGCGCGGACACCGATCAGGCTCCAGGACTTCGGGCCGAAGGGCATCACGCACGCCCAGAAGCTGGAGGGCTGTTACTGGGGCGGGACATCGGTGTACTTCGTCTCCAGCTTCGCGCACAGCTCGGAGGGGTCGGCCGCCGACCACTTCGGCCAGGTGTGGCGGTACGAACCGGAGCGGCGCCGGCTCACCCTGGTGATCGCCTTCGGCCCGGACACCGACATCCAGCTGCCGGGCGAGTCCCCCGACAACATCTGCCTCGCCCCAGGGGGCGGCCTGATGGTCTGCGAGGACGGTGGCGGCGCGCAGTACGTGCTCGGGGTGACGCGGCGCGGCGAGGTCTACGCGATGGCCGGAGGGCGGCAGAACATCGGTACGGACGAGGAGCCGGAGTGGGGTGAGTTCGCGGGCGTGACGTTCTCGCCGGACGGCGGGACGATGTTCGTGAACTGCTACACACCGGGGACGACGTTCGCCGTGACGGGCCCCTGGCGCTGACCGAGGCCCTGACGGCAGTGGGCAGACGGGTGATCCGGCGGGGCGCCGGAGCGGCGTGAGGACCATCCGGTCGACCGACGGCTAGCGTCCCTCAGTGATCAAATCCGTTCGTACGACAATCGCCCTGGCGGTATTGGGCGGGGTGCTCGCCGGCTGCGGAAGCTCCGGCACCGCCCCCGCCGGAACCGCCGCACGTCCGACAGTCTCCCCGCGGCCGGCGACAGGGTCCCCGTCCCCCTCGTCCCCCTCGTCCCCCTCGTCGGCCGCGGAGAGCGAACCGCCCGTCCTGGCCCCCGGCCCCGGTGGTCTCACACCGGTCTTCGAACGACGGGCGGGCGGGTCCGCGGCGGGCAAGGTCGTGGCGCTCACCTTCGACGCGGACATGACGGCGGATCAGGGGCCGCGTGCCGCGGACGGCGAGCACTTCGACAATCCCGGCCTGATCGCGTCGCTCCGCCGGCTGAAGGTCCCTTCGACGGTCTTCATGACCGGCAGCTGGGCGCAGGAGTATCCCGAGCAGGCCCGCTCGATCGGCACCGACCCCCTGTTCGAGATCGCCAACCACTCGTTCAGCCACTACGCCTTCGCCTCGCCCTGTTACGGGCTGCCGACCGTCGAGAAGCCGGACATGCGGGGCGAGGTGGAGCGGACCTTCGCCGCGATCCGCGAGACGGGTGCGCGCAACGTCGTGCCGTACTTCCGCTTTCCCGGCGGCTGTTACGACGACGCCTCGCTCAAGGCGCTGGCCCCGACCGGGGTGACCGCGGTCCAGTGGGACGTGATCAGCGGCGACGCCTTCGCCACGGACACGGACGCGGTGGCCGAGCAGGTCCTGGACGAGGTGAAGCCGGGGTCGCTGGTGGTCATGCACTGCACCCGCAGCGCGGCCCCCGTCACCGAGGACGCCGTACGCCGGATCGTCCCGGAGCTACGGAAGCGCGGCTACCGCTTCGTCAAGGTCTCCGAGCTGATGCGGGGCTGAGAGCTGAGCCGCTCGACCGACGCCCGCGCCGTCAGCCGGAGCAGGCGGTGCGCGCGGCCTCCTGCCAGGCACAGACCGGGCAGAGTGTGTTGCCCTTCGTCGACTCCGGGTACTCGGTCGGCTTCCGGCACAGCACGCACTCGGCGTAGGGCGGGCCGGCGTCCACGGGTGCGCGGTCCGGCGCGGGCGTCTCGCAGTACGCATCGTCCATACGTACGAGCGTACTCACCCGCGCAGCGCGGCGATCCTGGAGGTGAACGCGGCCACCGCGACGGCGACCACGGCTGCCCCTGCCAGGGGCAGCAGCGGCATCCGTACCGTGCCGGTCAGCGAGCCCGAGACCAGCCCCGACACCGCGGCCCGCGCGGGCAGGTCCAGGTCGGGCCCGCGCAGCACCCAGGGGCCGCGCAGGCCGTACCGGCGGCCCGCACCTCGCAGCATCAGTTGGCCGACGACTTCTCCGGCTTGAGCTCACTGGGCCGTACGATCACGAATCCCTCGCCCTGGAGCATCAGCTGGACCGCCTCGCCCGAACCGCCGCGCACCATCGAGCCGAAGCTCTGCGAGCGGTGCAGCGAGGTGGACAGCTGGGCGCTCCAGCCGACGACCGCGTCCGTGTCGACGTACACCGGCTGCTGTGCGGTGACGGGGATCACGATGGGGTGGCCCTCGCAGATCAGGCCGAGCTTGCCGTATCCGCTGAAGACGCTGTTGAAGAGCCCACCGCCGGTCATCCCGGCGCCCTTCACCGTCTTGATCTCGTAGGAGAGGCTCGCGTCGAAGCAGAGGACGTTACGGCCGTTGACGGTCAGGACGTCGCCCTGCTCCATCTCGACGATGAAGCAGTTGGCCGCCTCGTGGGCGAACCATGCCTCGCCCTGGCCGGTCACCGCCATCAGCGGCAGCCCTTCGCCGGTCACGGCGCGCTTGAGCAGGCCTCCGATGCCCTGGCCCTTGCGCTCGAACTGGAGACTGCCCCGGAAGGCGATCATCGAGCCCTGCCGTGCGTGCATCTCACCGTTGACGGCGTACTTGATGGATTTGGCGTTCTGCAGGGTCATGCCGGGGACCGTGGTCTGCCGGGCCATGTGCTCATCGGCAAAGAGATCGCTCTTCATAGCGCGCATCCTCACCCGGAGCCCTCCCTTCCGCCAAGAACCGGTGGTCACGGTGGCCTGGCAGACTGGGTGCGTGAGCAGCGACAGCATTCCCGAGACCATTCCCGCGGCGCCGGCCGCCCCCGTCGAGAGCCCGTTCCGTACGGAGCCGACGGCCCGTGACGAAGCCCCGCAGTTCGTCCTGCCGCTGGTGGTGCACCTGGAGAAGACGGCACCCCCGGCGCGCAACGACGCCCTGGTGACCGCCGCCCGCGCGGTGCTCACGCTGCTCTCGGACCCCCGCTCGCTCGGCGGCGAAGGCGAAGGCGAAGGCGAAGGCGGCGTCGAGGGCGAGTGGGCGCAAGCCGTGCGCGACTGGCAGGACGCCCGCATCCGCAAGGTGGTGCGGCGAGCGCGCGGCGCTGAGTGGCGCAAGGCGTCCGCGCTGCCCGGGATCACGGTCACGGGCGAGCACGCCGAGGTCCGGGTGTTCCCGCCGGTGCCCCTGGACGGCTGGCCCAAGGAGCTGGCCAAGCTCCAGGTGTCGGGCACCGACCTGGACGACCCCGAGGCCCCGGCGGCGCCCGACCTGACCGGCCCGGTGCTGTGGATGAATCCGGACGTCGCCATGTCGGCGGGCAAGGCGATGGCGCAGGCCGGGCACGGTGCGCAGCTCGCCTGGTGGGAGCTGTCCGACGCGGAGCGCGCGGCCTGGCGTGAGGCCGGGTTCCCGCTCTCCGTCGCCACACCGGACGCCGCCCGCTGGCGCGAACTCACCGCGAGCGGACTGCCGGTGGTGCGGGACGCCGGATTCACCGAGGTCGCCCCCGGCTCCTGCACGGTCGTCGCCGACCACCCGGCGCTGCACCGCTGAGTCAGGTCGTCACCCCTGGCGCCTGACGTACAGCCGGTTGCCCTTCGGGCCGGTCCATTCGACCCGTACGACGCCGGGCACGGCCGCGTCGGCCAGGCGCGCCGGGTTGGACCAGTGCCCGAAGTTCGGGTTGCGGAAGAACGTCGCCCACAGAGCGCCGTCGGAGTCCTCGAAGAAGTTGTTGTGCCCCGCGCCGACGCCGACGGTCCAGCGCTGGGAGTACGGCCCTTCGAAGCTGTCGGAGACGGCGGCGATGGCGTCGTACTGGTACTGCACCCGGCCGGTCCCCGCCTCGTCGTAGCCCTGGCGCGCGGTGCCGTCGGCTTCGATCGACGTCCGGTCCCAGGCGGCGTGCAGGAGGAAGTACTTCCCGCCGTGCTTGAAAACGTACGCGCCTTCGAGGTACGGCTCGGGCGTGTAGGGCGTCTGCCGGAACTCGGGGAGGTCCGTCGGCGTGACGATGTCCTCCATGTCGTCGCGGAACTTCGCGTACAGGTTGTTGTGCAGCACGAGCCAGGCGTCGTCGCCCTCGGAGTAGAGGCTGCCGTCGATGTGGTGGTAGGCGCCGGGCTCGATGAAGGCCGGTCCCCCGATGAACGAGTCGCCGAACGGCTTCTCCAGATTGCCCTCGACGAGCCGGTACGGGCCCTCGACCCCGCCCTCGCTCACCAGCATGAAGGAGCCGACCTTCCGGGAGTGGTCACCCATGCACGCGACGATGTACCACTTCCCCCTGAAGCGGTGCAGCTCCGGCGCCCACGCCTGGCCGCGCTTGCCGAACTCCTCGTCGTGCCAGTACTCCTGCCACGGAGCGACGACCGTGCGCCCGGCGCGGTTCTCGTCGGCGAACTCGGGCGACCAGACCTTGCCCTTCTCCGCGTCCGGCCGGATCCCGGTCGTGTCGGCCAGCTTCCAGGGCCCCTCCAGGTCGCGGGCCACCCACACGAAGATGCCGTCGTTCCACGGGCCGGCAGCTTCGAGGCCCGGTACGCGGGTGGTGCCCGTGGCGACGTAGAGCGGACGGCCGTCGACGACGAAGCAGTTGACGTAGGTGTCTCTCATCCAGACCACCCCGCGCTCCTTGTCGCGGGGTCGCAACTCCAGCGGCAGGACGAAGGAGTTGTCCTCACGGGGCCACAGGTCCGGCCGGGTGTCCGCGAGACCGTAGGGCTCCTGGGAGGGCCAGTTCTCCGGGTGGCGCTTCGTCGTGGTCCGGTCGGGGCGGCCGCTCGCCGGGGCGGCGGAGGCCCGTGCGGCCGGCGCGGCGGCCACGGGCAGCGCGGCAGCCGCGCCCACTCCGGCCGCTCGGCTCAGCAGGGACCGCCGGCCGAGACCCGGCCTGTTCTCGGTGCTGGTCATGGGGCACGTTCTCCTTCGTCCGGCTCACCGGGAATGTCATGGACCGCCTGCACGGCCCTTGGGGCACGGCGCTCAGGATGCGAACGGCTGTTGATCTCCGTCAACGGAGCCCGGAATTAATCCGGCGTGTCCGGCAGGTCGTCATATCCGTGCTACTCCGCGTCTCCGCAGGTCATCGGGGTGTCGTTGAGTCCGAAAGGTGCATCACGATCAGATAACGGCGCCTATACGGGCCGCTCGGGAACCTCAAATTCAGCTGTCAACCAACTCGGGCCTGAAGGGGCCGAGCTTGGGGGCTGAGTCCTTGTCAGGGCGTTGCTTATGCTCCCGACTACCCCCTACGGCAGGGCGGTCACGGGGCACATCCACCGGTCGCCACGTTATGCGGGGACCGGGTCGGGCATGTTGACGAATACCCACGCCGAGCGTGCGCGGTCGCGCACGTTGACCCCGGCGACGTGGTCGGCGGGCCCAGCGAGGCCGCACCGCCGACAGGAGAAGTGGTCCCGGGTGGGCCGGTTGGCCCGTTCGGTGTTCCCGCAGCGCGGGCAGCGCTGCGAGGTGTAGGCCGGATCCACCTCCAGGTAGGGCACCCCGGCGCGGCGCGCCTTGTATTCGATGAAGGTGCCGAGTTGGTGGAAGGGCCAGGAGGACAGTCGTGCTCGCTGGTCGCGTCGAACCGTGACCCGCTCGCGGATGCCCCTCAGTTCTTCCAGAGCGATGCCGCGTTCGGTGCGTTGGGCGACAGCAACGACTGTCTTGGCGATCTTGTGGTTGATGTGCGTGGCGTGCCGGGCCTCCCGGCGCGCCCGCTTCTTCAGCAGCTGCCTGGAGGACCGTGTCCCTTTGGCCTGGATCTCGGCCTTCTTGCACGCCTGCCACCTACGGTATCGGCCGAGGCGGCGCCCGGAGTGGTTGTCGCCGTCGCTGGTGGTGGCGAGGTTGGCGATACCGCGGTCCACTCCGATCCAGCCCTTGGGCTCGAACACCTCCGGCTCGGGGATGTCGACGGTGGCGACCAGGAACAGCTTTCCGTCCCGCCGGACCAGGTCGGACTCACCCTGGCGGTGCTCGGCGAGCTGCTTGAGCGCCCCAGCCGAACAGGCGAAGCGGATGTTCTTGATCCGGCCCGCGAGCGTCCAGATCGACACCGTCCGTGCGTCGTAGTTCCACGACAGACACCGGTCGTCGTACGTGTGCGCCGCATCCGGTCGGAACACGATCGGCTTGGACTCCGCCTTCACGCGCCGCTTCGAGCCCGCAGCACCGAGGTTTCCGGCCTTGATGCCGGCCCGCAGCGCCTGGTAGGCGTCCGCGACCCGCTTGATCACATGCTGCGCAGCCTGGGCACCGAACCCCCGGCCCTTCAACTCGACGTAGCACAGCCCGCGCAGCTCACGGACCGATCCCTTCAACCCGAAATGCCGCCGGGAGACCTCCGACACCCAACAGGCCGCCTCGTTCGCCGCGCGCAGGGTCGACTCGACAGCCGACGCCTGCACGGCATCCGGCACGAGCTTGACCTGCACCACGAGCTTCATACCGATGACCGTACAAACCTCACCGGACATGTGGCCGACTTCCGTAAACCAGTCCCACCTTCCAGCGAACCAGCGACCACCTGTTCGACCCCCGGCGTTCTCCAGCTCCGCCGGACACCCCCTTCCGGGCGCGAACGCCCGGGATTCCTCGCAAGATCACGCTGAACGTCCCCCTTTCCGAGTTCACCGGCGTGTGGGCCATGTCCGAGGCCGGGCACGGGGCGGCAGCCGTCCGGATTCGGCCGCCGATGACCGGCCGTGACCGACATCGGTCCATATCGTGAACAGGGCATAGCGCTTTCCTGCCTGGTTCGCATAGAAATCGGCCATGCTCTGGGTCCTGCTTCTTGTGGTCGCGTGGGGCGCGGCCGCCGCATCCTGTATCCGTCTGTGCCTCGTCACCTCGGGTGCGGCGCAGCGACCGGCCGGTGCCGCGCGGGCGCCCGCCTCCCCCGAACTCAATCTGTACGAGACGGCGTTCCTTGCGGGCGGACCGCAGCGGGTGGCCGATCTGGCGCTGGTCTCCATGCATCTGCGGCGCAGGCTGCTGCTCGCCCGCACGGGCTGGGCGACGGTCGTCGACCCGGAGGGGCGGGACGAGGTCGAGCGCACGGTGATCCGCGCGATCGGCCCGGAAGGGCAGTCCCGGATAGCCCCGATACGGGCCGCGGCGGCGGCCACCGACGCCGTACGCGCCCTCGCCGACCACCTCGTCGCCGCGGGGCTCGCCGTGCCGCACGCGACCACGACGGTCCTGGAGTCGGCGGTGCGGGCCGTGCGCGGGGCGGGAGTGCTGGTGGTGGTCCTCGCGGTCACCGCGATGCTGATGCCGGGTCAGGGCACGGGCTACGGAGGCCCGGTGGCCGCCTGGTTCGGGCTGCCGCTCGTGCTGACGCTGGGCTGCCTGGCCATCGCACGGGTGGAGAACCCTCCGTACAGCCGGTGGGCCTCCCCCACGGGGCAGCGCTGGCTGGATTCGCTGCCGGCCCCGGCGCGTGGCGCGGACCGCGATCTGCTGGCCGCGCTGGCGGTGCGGGGCGTGGGAGCCCTGGAGGACCCGGACCTGAGGGCGGCACTGTCGAGCGGACCGCGCACCGGCGTCTGACGCGCGCGGTACGGGACAGAACAGCACCGGGGCCGCCTCCGTGGGGAGGCAGCCCCGGTGCTGTGTCCGGACCCGGTGTCGCTGGAACGACGGGCGGCGGCGTCACACGCGCCGTTGCCCGCCAACTGATCTTCCGGGTCGGGATGACCGGAAACGCTGGCTATGCGAGTCCGGCCACCAAGTCTGCGACGGACTTCCTGCGTCCGGTGTAGAACGGCACCTCTTCCCGCACGTGGAGCCGCGCCTCGGAGGCCCGCAGATGACGCATGAGGTCGACGATGCGGTACAGCTCGTCGGCCTCGAAGGCCAGCACCCACTCGTAGTCGCCGAGCGAGAACGAGGGCACGGTGTTGGCACGCACATCGGGGAAGCCGCGGGCCATCTTGCCGTGGTCCGCGAGCATACGGCGGCGGTCCTCGTCGGGGAGCAGGTACCAGTCGTAGCTGCGCACGAAGGGGTACACGCTGACGTAGCCGCGCGGCT
This sequence comes from Streptomyces sp. NBC_01012, assembly GCF_045162755.1. Classification (NCBI taxonomy): domain Bacteria; kingdom Bacillati; phylum Actinomycetota; class Actinomycetes; order Kitasatosporales; family Streptomycetaceae; genus Streptomyces; species Streptomyces sp. NBC_01012. The sequence continues at coordinate 1,441,089 of NZ_CP108688.1, forward strand.
CCTCGTCGGCCAGGAAGGCCGGCACGTGCGACTTGTTGAACTCGGCGGGGCGGTGCAGCGCCATGTTCGACCAGACCGGCTCCAGCGCGCGGCCCAGCTTCGTGCGCCGGAAGAGGTTGTACGCCTCCTGGAGCGCTTCGGAGGTCTCGGCGTGCCACCAGATCATCAGATCGGCGTCGGCCCGGAGTCCGGACACGTCATAGGTGCCACGGACCGTGGTGTCCTTCGCGTCGAGCTGGTCGAACAGCTCCTGGACCTCGTCGGCGTAACCGGCGCGGTCCTCGGGAAGGACGTCCTTCAGCTTGAAGACGGACCACAGGGTGTAGCGGATGACCTCGTTGAGGTCCTTGGCCTTCTTGCCTGCGTTCGGAAGCTTTTCTGGCGCACTCATACGGCTATTGTCCCGCCTCGCTCCCCGTGCCCCGAACCCGGGTCGGCGTGTTGCCGATCTCCCCTTCGGCATCGCCCGTGAGGTCCCGGGCGATCTCGTCGGCGGCGCGGTGCGCGCTCGCCACGCAGGCCGGGATCCCGACGCCGTCGTACGCCGCTCCGCACACCCGCAGGCCCGGCAGTTTGGCGACCTCGTCGCGGATGCGGGCGACCCGGGTGAGATGACCGACGGGGTACTGGGGCAGCCCGCCGATCCATCGGGTGACCTCGGTGTCCACGGGCCGTGCCGTCAGGCCGGCGGCGGAGGCGAGGTCGCCGAGGGACGCGGCGACGAGCTCGGAGTCCTCGCGGTGCAGATGCTCCTCCTCGCCGTAGCGGCCGACGGAGGTGCGCAGCACGAAGAGGTCGGGGGCCGCGTCGGCGACCCACCGCCACTTGTTGCTGGAGAAGGTGGAGGCCTTGATGGTGCGGCCGTCGACGGGCGGTACGAGGAAACCCGAGCGCCCCAGGAGCGCGTCGTTGCCGGCGATGTCGGAGCGCCTGAAGGCCATGGTGACCAGGGCCATCGAGGCGTACTCGACGGCGGCCAGCTCGACCGAGGCCGCTGGGCACTCGGCGGCGAGCAGGGTGGACGCGGACCAGGCGGGGGCGGCCAGGACGACGGCGCCGGCGGCGATCACCCTGCTGTCGGTGCGCACGTCCCAACCGTCGCCGGTCCTGGTGAGGCCGAGCACCGGGGTCTCGGTGAGGATCTCGGCGCCCCCCGCCCGTACGGCGTCGGCCACGGCGCCCGGCAGGGTGCCGATGCCGCCCTCGATGCCCTGGAAGACCGGTCCGGTCTGCTGCCGGGCGGCGGCCCGCTCCTGGATGCGGAGTACGCCGTCGAGGAGCGGGCCGCCCTCCTTCACCGCGTCGAAGAGCTGGGGTACGGCGGCGCGCATCGAGATCCGGTAGGCGTCGCCCGCGTAGACCCCGCCGAGCAGCGGCTCCACGAGCCGGTCGACGACCTCACGGCCGAGCCGGTCGGCGACGTAACTGCCGACCGCGACGTCGTCGCCGACGGCGGTCGGGGTGAGGTCGCGCTCCTCGGCGATCCTGGCAAGACCCTCGGGCGAGAGCACACCGCTGAGCGCCGCCGGGTCGCCGGGGACGCCCATCACATGTCCCTTGGGCATGGGGCGCAGGGCGTCTCGGGTCCAGATCGACGCGGTGGCGGTGGCGGGCGGCTGGAGCCGGTCGCCGATTCCGGCCGCGGTCGCCAACTCCACCGCTTCGGGCCGGCGCGCGAGCATCGACTCGGCCCCCAGGTCGACCCGGGTGCCGGCGATCTCACCGGTCATCAGCTTGCCGCCGAGCCGCGCGGTCGCCTCCAGGAGGGTGACCCGGATGCCGGAGGCCAGCAGCCGGTGGGCGGCGGCCAGTCCGGCGATGCCGCCGCCGATGACGACGACGTGGCCCGTACGCGTGGTGTCGCGCTGAAGAGAACGCTGCATGGGTCCACTCTCTCAAACCCGTCCCGAGTCCCGAACGTGACCGCTTCGAAACCGCTGACAGGAAACCCGCGCACCGGCCCCCCGCGTCGAACAGGCACCAGCAACCACAGCCCGGGGGGACGCGACATGCCTATCGACCGACACACGGACAGTCATCCACCGGTCAGCCGCCGTTCACGCGCGCTGGCGGCCTCCGCTCTGCTCGTGGCGCTCCTGGCCACCGCCGCGTGCTCCGGCTCCGACAGCGGTACGAAGGACCGGGGAGCGGTGTCCGACGGCAAGGCGGCGGCCCCCGCCGCGACCGGTGCCGGCGGCGAGTCCGCCACGCGGTCCACGGACGGCTCCTCGTCGGCTCCGAATGCGGACTCCACGGTCGCGGTCCACGTCATCCGCACGGCGACGCTCTCCGTCGAGGTGAAGGACGTCCCTGACGCCGTCGAGGCGGCCCGGGGCGCCGCGGAGGACGCCGGTGGACTCGTGGCGGACGAGAGCACGCGACGGGTCGACGACACCCACGACACGTCCCGTCTCGTCCTGCGGGTTCCCCAGGCCGGCTACGAGGAGGTGCTGAGGGGCCTCGCCGGGTCGGGGAAGCTGCTGTCCCGCACCTCGAACGCGAAGGACGTCACCGGGGAGGTCGTCGACGTCAAGAGCCGGATCGCCACCCAGCGGGCGAGCGTCGCGCGGGTCAGGGACCTGATGGACAAGGCCGAGGAACTCTCCGACGTGGTGACGCTGGAGGGTGAACTGAGCAGCCGGCAGGCCGACCTGGAGTCGCTGCTCGCACAGCAGGCGTCCCTGAAGGACCGTACGACGCTGGCGACCATCACCCTCGAACTCAGCGAACCGGCAGCGAAGTCCGAGGAGTCGGACGACGAGGACAGCGGGTTCGTCAACGCGCTGAGCGGCGGCTGGGGCGCGTTCGTGACGACGCTGCGCTGGATCGGGATGGCGATCGGTGCCGTGGCGCCGTTCCTGGCCACTGCGGCCGTCGTGGTGCTTCTGTGGCGGCTGCTGCGCCGCCGGCTGCCCCCGCGCCCCCGTACGGCACCCCGGCAGGCCACGGGAACCGCAGAAGCCACGGAGCCCACGGAGGCCCCGCAGCCCCGGTAGTTCACGCGGGCGCCGTAGCGTGGGCTCCTGACCCTGCACACGGCGGCGAAGGGACCTGGCAATGGCGGCGGAGCGACTGGTGGTCGTCGGAGGCGACGCGGCGGGCATGTCCGCCGCGTCGCAGGCCCGCAGGCTCAAGGGGCCGGACGCGATGAGCATCATCGCCTTCGAGCGGGGCGACTTCACGTCGTACTCCGCCTGCGGCATCCCGTACTGGGTGAGCGGCGACGTGGAGGGGCCCGACGCGCTCATCGCCCGTACGCCCGACGAGCACCGGGCCCGTGCGATCGATCTGCGCACCCGCACCGAGGTGACCGGGATCGATGTCGCCGGGCACCGGGTGCGGGCGCTGGACCGCGACAGCGGCGAGACGTACTGGACGGGCTACGACAAGCTGGTGATCGCCACCGGCGCGCGTCCGGTGCGCCCCCGGCTGCCCGGGATCGACGCCCCTGGTGTCCACGGGGTGCAGACCCTGGGCGACGGCCAGGCACTCCTGGAGTCGCTGGAACGGGCCCCGGGGCGCCGTGCGGTCGTCGTCGGCGCGGGCTACATCGGCGTCGAGATGGCCGAGGCGATGCTGAAGCGCGGCTTCGAGGTCACGGTGCTCAACCGCGGCGCGCAGCCGATGGCGACGCTCGACCCGGACATGGGGCGGCTGGTCCACGACGCGATGGACGGTCTGGGCATCACCACCGTCGACGGCGCCGAGGTCACCCGGATCGACACCGGCGACGACGGACGTGTCAGGGCGGTCGCCACCGAGGATGCCACCTACCCGGCGGACGTCGTCGTGCTCGGCATCGGCGTCGAGCCCGAGACGGCCCTGGCCCGCGAGGCCGGTCTGCCGCTCGGACCCCACGGCGGCCTTCTGACGGACCAGTCGATGCGGGTCGTGGGGCACGACGACATCTGGGCGGGCGGTGACTGCGTCGAGGTCCTGGACCTCGTGGCCGGCCGCACCCGGCACATCGCGCTCGGCACGCACGCCAACAAGCACGGCCAGATCATCGGGTCCAACGTCGGGGGCGGCTACGGCACGTTCCCCGGTGTGGTGGGTACGGCGGTGAGCAAGGTCTGCGACCTGGAGATCGCCAGGACCGGGCTGCGCGAGAAGGACGCCCGCGCGGTGGGCCTGCGCTATGTCACGGTGACCATCGAGTCGACCGGCCGGGCGGGCTACTACCCGGGGGCGGAACCGATGACGGTGAAGATGCTCGCGGAGTTCCGCACGGGCCGGCTCCTGGGGGTGCAGATCGTCGGCCGTGAGGGTGCGGCGAAGCGCGTGGACGTCGCCGCGGTGGCACTCACCACCCGGATGACGGTGGAGGCCATGACCGCCCTGGACCTCGGCTACGCCCCGCCGTTCTCCCCCGTCTGGGACCCGGTCCTGGTGGCCGCCCGCAAGGCCGTGACGGCGGTGCGGGCGGCGGGCAGCTGACCGGCGGGCAGCGGTACGGCCGGCAGTCGGCTAACGGGCCGTCCGCCGGTGGACGTACTCCACCAGGCGCGTCAGGGCGTCCGGGTCGGTGTTCGGCATGACGCCGTGGCCGAGGTTGAAGATGTGGCCTTCGAGGCCCGCGGCTGCGTCGAGCACCTCGCGGGTCTTGGCCTCCACCGCCTCGGTCGGCGCGAACAGCACCGCCGGGTCGAGGTTGCCCTGAAGTGCCTTGCCGGGGCCGACCCGGCGGGCGCCCTCGTCCATCGGGACGCGCCAGTCCACGCCGACGACGTCCGCGCCGGCCTCGCCCATCAGGCCGAGCAGCTCGCCGGTGCCGACGCCGAAGTGGATGCGGGGGACGCCGTACGACGCGACGGCGTCGAAGACCTTCGCGGAGGCCGGCATCACGGAACGGCGGTAGTCGGCGGGGGCCAGGGCGCCGACCCAGGAGTCGAAGAGCTGCACCGCGGAGACGCCGGCCTCGATCTGGACCTTCAGGAAGGCGCCGGTGATCTCCGCGAGCCGGTCGAGCAGGTCGGCCCAGAGCTCCGGGTCGCCGTACATCATGGCCTTGGTGCGCTCGTGGTTGCGGGACGGGCCGCCCTCCACGAGATAGCTCGCCAGCGTGAACGGCGCACCGGCGAAGCCGATCAACGGCGTGGCCCCGAGCTCGGCGGTCAGCATCCCGATGGCCTGGGTGACGTACGGGACGTCCTCGGGCGTGAGGTCGCGCAGCCTGGCCAGATCGGCGCGGGTGCGGATCGGCTCGGCGACCACCGGGCCGATGCCGGGCTTGATGTCGAGGTCGATGCCGATGGCCTTGAGGGGTACGACGATGTCGCTGAAGTAGATCGCGGCGTCGACCTTGTGGCGGCGCACGGGCTGCATCGTGATCTCGGTGACCAGCTCCGGCATCATGCAGGAGTCCAGCATCGCGATGCCCTCGCGGACCTTCAGGTACTCGGGCAGCGAGCGCCCGGCCTGACGCATGAACCAGACCGGGGTGTGGGGCACCGGCTCACGGCGGCAGGCCTTGAGGAACGCCGAATCATGGGTGGCGGAGGTGGTCCGCAGGCCCGCGGACGGGCCCTCCCCTGATCGGGCGGAGCTGGAGTCTGGGGGAAGGTCGTTGGCACTCACGCACAGAATCTTCGCATGGAGCGGGAACGAGCCGGACGTCGCATGGGTGTCCCTCCCTGCACGGCGCTCCGGTTCCGCCTACTCTTCCCCGCATGGCTCGGGCTCAGGGACAATTTTCCGATCAATCCGATGGCACCGACGGCGAGGAGGGCGCGGACGGCGACAGTGTCCCGCTCGTGTTCCGGTCGGCGGTCGAAGCGCTGCGTTCCGCGCGCCTGCGCCCCGAACTGGAGGTCGAGTCCACGCGGCCGCCGAAGCGGCTCGCCCCGCACGCGTACGCCCTGGAGGCCGCCGTCGTGGACGGCGAGGAGGATCTCGCCGACGGGCGTCTGGTCCTCCTGCACGACCCCTCAGGACATGACACCTGGCAGGGCACGTTCCGTCTGGTGACGCTCGTACGAGCGGAACTGGAACCGGAGATGGCGGCCGACCCGCTGCTGCCCGAGGTGTGCTGGTCCTGGCTCACGGGGGCACTGGACGCCCGGGGGCTCTCGTACGGGGAGGCCGGCGGGACGGTGACGCGTGCGGGGTCGCACTACTTCGGCACCCTGTCCGCGCGCCGCCCGGCGACGCAGATCGAGATCCGGGCCTCATGGACACCGCGCGAGGGACGGGGCGGGGTGCCGGACACGGCGGGGCACCTGGTCGCCTGGGGTGATCTGCTCTGTCAGCTCGCCGGGCTGCCGCCCTCGGGCACGGCGGACACGGCCGTGGTGACACTGCCCCAGCGGCGCGGGCCGCAGGTCTCATAACGCTGCGTCATCTTTCGGGAGAGCCGGTCGCACAGGGACCGGCTCTCTTTTCGTACAATCGATCGCGCGTCCTATTTGCCCGAATTGTTACTCACTAAATCGTGATCTTCCTCTAAAGGAGGACGCACCTGCTGCCGAAGAGGTCAATGACCCTTCAAGCATGGTTCGCCCCGGCTTCACCCCCCGAGCCGGCCCGTCCCACCACTCCACTCCCCCCAGGAGGCCTGGTGTCCGTTCTCCTCGAGCAGCCCGCAAGCCTGGTCGCCTACCGCCCGAACAAGCCGACGGCCATGGTCGTCGTGGCCGACCCGCGCGTCCGTTCCACCGTCACCCGCCATCTGTGGGCCCTCGGAGTTCGTGACGTCATCGAGGCGTCGTCCATCGCGGAGGCCCGCCCCCGCGTCGGCAACCCGCGCGACATCTGCGTTGCCGACGTCCACCTGCCCGACGGTTCCGGGCTGACCCTCCTGTCCGAGACCCGAGCCGCCGGCTGGCCGAACGGCCTCGCCCTCTCCGCCGCCGATGACATCGGCGCGGTGCGCAACGCCCTCGCGGGCGGCGTGAAGGGCTACGTCGTCACCGGCACCCGTACCAACATCGGCCACCCCACCCGACCGGGTGTCGCCCCGATCGGCGCCAATGCCGCCCGTATGCACCGCAGGCCCCCCGGCTCCCCGAGCCACCCGGGCGGCTACCGCGAACTCTCCGGCCGTGAGGTGGAGGTGCTCCGCCTGGTCGCCGAAGGCCAGTCCAACAAGGCCATCGGCGTCTCGATGGGCCTCTCCGCCCTCACGGTCAAGAGCCACCTCGCCCGTATCGCCCGCAAGCTCGGCACCGGAGACCGTGCCGGAATGGTCGCCGTGGCCCTGCGAACAGGCATCATCCACTGATCGCGGCACCCCGCCGGCACCTGCGTGGATGCGTAACCGGCCGGTTTACATGCATCGTCGCCCGTCGGCGGAACGTTCCGTCGACGGGCGACGCGCATACACAGATACCCTTGGCATGTGACCGACGCCCAAGAGACCGCAGCAGACACTTCACTGCGAACCACCGGGGGCGCTCCCCCGGACGACGTCGCCCCGGCGCCGATCCCCTTGCTCGAACCACGCGAGGGCATCCCCCCGGTGGTGGCGACGGACGACACGCTGGCCCAGGTGGTCGCGGACTTCGCCGCGGGCACAGGCCCCGTGGCCGTCGACGCCGAGCGCGCCTCGGGCTACCGCTACGGACAGCGCGCCTACCTCGTGCAGCTGCGCCGCGAGGGTGCCGGGAGCGCACTGATCGACCCGGTCGGCTGTCCCGACCTGTCCACGCTCGGCCAGGCGCTCACCGGAGCCGAGTGGATCCTGCACGCGGCCACCCAGGATCTCCCCTGCCTGCGCGACATAGGCATGACCCCGACCTCGCTCTTCGACACGGAGCTCGCCGGACGGCTCGCGGGATTCCCGCGCGTCGGCCTGGGCGCCATAGTGGAGAACGTCCTCGGCTACGCCCTGGAGAAGGGCCACTCCGCGGTCGACTGGTCCACGCGCCCGCTGCCCGACCCCTGGCTGCGTTACGCCGCGCTGGATGTCGAGCTGCTGGTGGACCTGCGCAACGCCCTGGAGGAGGAGCTGGACCGGCAGGGCAAGCTGGAGTGGGCGCTGGAGGAGTTCGCCGCCATCGCGTCCGCGCCGCCCGCTCCCCCGCGCAAGGACCCGTGGCGCCGCACATCCGGCATGCACAAGGTGCGCCGCCGCCGTCAGATCGCGGTCGTACGGGAGCTGTGGACCGCCCGTGACCAGGTGGCGCAGCGCCGTGACATCTCTCCGGGCAAGGTGCTCGGCGACGCCGCGATCGTCGAGGCCGCGCTCGCGCTCCCGGCGAACGTGACCGCGCTGACCGCCCTGCCGGGCTTCGGCCACCGCATGGGGCGCCGTCAGCTGGAGCAGTGGCAGGCGGCCGTCGACCGGGCGAAGGCGCTGCCCGAGTCGGATCTGCCGCAGCCGGGTCAGCAGCCGGCGGGCCCGCCGCCGCCCCGCTCGTGGGCGGACAAGGACCCGGCCGCCGCGGCCCGGCTCTCGGCGGCCCGTACGGCCGTGTCGGAGCTGGCCGAGCGGCTGCGCATGCCGCAGGAGAATCTGATCACCCCGGACACCGTGCGCCGGGTCTGCTGGGAGCCGCCCAAGGTCCTGACCCCGGACGCGGTCGAGACCGCGCTGGCCGGACACGGCGCGCGCCGCTGGCAGATCGAACAGGTCGGACCGCTGCTGCTGCGGGCCCTGGACACCAGCGCCTGACCCGCCCGTACGCGTCCGTGCCCCCTGCCGGCCTCCGGCAGGGGGCACACGCGTGTCGGGACCACCCCATGGACGGTGTCGTCCAGGAGGATCGGGGATCGGAGGGTCGAAGGGGATCGGAGGAGGATCGAATTCACGCCAGTTCCCCGGCCCTCCCTGGCCACCCGCCACGCCCCCTGCGCATGTGACGTTCGCCGCTCCGGCGACGGGGGGTGGGCAGTCCGGTTACCCGCAAGTAGCATGAGGGTCGTGGCGCGCCGATGCGTGCGCCCGCAGCAGTGCCATCCCGCACCCTGGAGGAGAGCCACCGTGCCTCGTACCATCCGGGACGTCGTCTTCGTCGACGGCGTCCGCACCCCGTTCGGCAAAGCGGGCCCGAAGGGCATCTACCACGAGACCCGCGCCGACGATCTCGTCGTGAAGGCCATCCGGGAGCTGCTGCGCCGCAACCCGGACCTGGACCCCGCGACGATCGACGAGGTCGCCATCGCCGCGACCACCCAGATCGGCGACCAGGGCCTCACCCTCGGCCGCACGGCGGGCATCCTGGCCGGTCTGCCGCAGTCCGTACCGGGCTACTCCATCGACCGCATGTGCGCGGGCGCCCTGACCGCCGTCACCTCGACGGCGGGCTCCATCGCCTTCGGCGCGTACGACGTCGTCATCGCCGGTGGCGTCGAGCACATGGGCCGCCACCCGATGGGCGAGGGCGTGGACCCCAACCCGCGTCTCGTGTCGGAGAAGCTGGTCGACGAGTCCGCCATGTTCATGGGCATGACCGCGGAGAACCTGCACGACAGGTACCCCACGATCACCAAGCAGCGCGCCGACGAGTACGCGGTCCGCTCGCAGGAGAAGGCCGCCAAGGCGTACGCCGACGGCAAGATCCAGCAGGACCTGGTGCCGATCTCCGTACGCCGCACCAATGCCGAAGCCGGGGAGACGGGCTGGGGCCTGGTCACCGCCGACGAGCCGATGCGGCCGGGCACCACGCTGGAGTCGCTCGCCGGTCTGAAGACCCCGTTCCGCGCCCATGGCCGCGTGACGGCCGGCAACGCCGCGGGTCTCAACGACGGCGCCACCGCCTCGCTGCTCGCCTCCGAGGAGACCGCCCGCGAGCTGGGCCTCCCGGTCAAGATGCGCCTCGTGTCGTACGCCTTCGCGGGTGTCGAGCCCGAGGTCATGGGCTACGGCCCGATCCCGGCGACGGAGAAGGCCCTGGCCAAGGCCGGTCTCTCCATCAACGACATCGGTCTCTTCGAGATCAACGAGGCGTTCGCCGTGCAGGTGCTCGCCTTCCTTGAGCACTACGGCATCGCCGACGACGACCAGCGCGTCAACCAGTACGGCGGCGCGATCGCCTACGGCCACCCGCTCGCTTCCTCCGGCGTCCGCCTGATGACTCAGCTGGCCCGCCAGTTCGAGGAGCAGCCGGAGGTCCGCTACGGCCTGACGACCATGTGCGTCGGCTTCGGCATGGGCGCGACGGTCGTCTGGGAGAACCCGAACTTCGACGGAGGCACCAAGTGAGCGAGCGCAGCGAGGGAACAGGCAAGAGGTGCAGCCTGAGCGAATGCTGGGCCGAGCGAAGCGAGGGTCAGGCATGAGCTCCACCACTGAGCTTCTGAAGGGTGCGGCCGAGCTGTTCCCCGGCGAGGTCGTCACCGAGGCGCACGTACGCCATCTCGACCTTCCCGGCGGTGCGGGGCGCTTCGCGCTCATCACGCTGGACAACGGCTTCGACCACACCAAGCCGACCACCATCGGCCCGCAGTCGCTGGCGAATCTGAACGCCGCCGTCGACCAGGTCGAGAAGGAGGCGGCCGAGGGCACGATCGTCGGTGTCGGTGTGACCGGCAAGCCGTTCATCTTCGCCGTCGGCGCCGACCTCAAGGGCGTCGAGCTCCTCAAGAACCACCAGGACGCGCTGGCCATCGGCAAGGGCGGCCACGACGTCTTCCGCCGCCTCTCCGGCCTCGCGGTGCCCACCTTCGCGTACTACAACGGCGCGGCGATGGGCGGCGGTGTCGAGATCGGACTGCACTGCTCGTACCGCACCGTCTCCAAGGCGCTGCCCGCCTTCTCGCTGCCCGAGGTCTTCCTCGGTCTGGTCCCCGGCTGGGGCGGCTGTGTGCTGCTTCCCAACCTGATCGGCGCCGACCGCGCCGTCTCGGTGATCATCGAGAACTCGCTGAACCAGAACCGCCAGCTCAAGGGCAAGCAGGTCTTCGAGCTGGGGATCGCCGACGCGATCTTCGAGGGCGCGGACTTCCTGGAGCAGTCGCTGATCTGGACCGCGTCCGTCCTCAAGGGCGAGCTCGCGGTGGAGCGTCCCGAGGTCGACCGCGGTGACGCCTGGGACCAGGCCGTCGCCCGCGGCAAGGCCGTCGCCGACTCCAAGGTGCACGGGGCGGCCCCGGCCGCGTACCGCGCGCTGGAGATCATCGCCGCCGCGAAGAGCGGCGACCTGGGCGCCGGCTTCGACTCCGAGGACCAGGCACTCGCGGACCTGATCATGGGCGGTGAACTGCGCTCCGGGATCTACTCCTTCAACCTGGTCCAGAAGCGCGCCAAGCGCCCGGCAGGCGCCCCGGACAAGGCCCTGGCCCGCCCGGTCACCAAGGTCGGCGTGGTGGGCGCGGGCCTGATGGCCAGCCAGCTCGCCCTGCTGTTCCTGCGCCGCCTCGAAGTCCCGGTCGTCCTCACGGACATCGACCAGGAGCGCGTCGACAAGGGCGTGGGCTATGTCCGGGACGAGATCGAGAAGCTGCTCGGCAAGGGCCGCATCAACCAGGACAAGGCCAACCGCCTGAAGGCCCTGGTCTCCGGTGTGCTGGACAAGGCGGAGGGCTTCTCCGACGCCGACTTCATCATCGAGGCCGTCTTCGAGGAGATCGGCGTCAAGCAGCAGGTGTTCGCGGAGGTCGAGGCGGTCGCCCCGGCGCACGCGATCCTCGCCACCAACACCTCGTCCCTCTCGGTCACCGAGATGGCGTCGAAGCTGAAGAACCCCGAGCGGGTCGTCGGCTTCCACTTCTTCAACCCGGTCGCGGTCCTCCCCCTCCTGGAGATCGTCCGCGGCGAGCAGACCGACGACGCCTCGCTGGCCACGGCCTTCGGTGTCGCGCGCAAGCTGAAGAAGACCGCGGTGCTGGTGAAGGACGCCCCGGCGTTCGTCGTGAACCGCATCCTCACCCGCTTCATGGGCGAGATCCAGAACATCATCGACGAGGGCACCCCGGTCGGGACGGCGGAGAAGGCCATCGAGCCCCTCGGCCTGCCGATGTCCCCGCTGGTGCTGCTCGAGCTGGTCGGCCCGGCCATCGGTCTGCATGTCTCGGAGACCCTGAACCGGGCCTTCCCCGACCGCTTCACGGTCTCGGAGAACCTCGCGGCGGTCGTCAAGGCCGGCAAGCGCGGCTTCTACGTCTACGACTCGGGCGCGCCGGTCCTCGACCCCGAGGTCGCGGCCCTCCTCAAGCAGGGCGACAGCGTCCTGACCGAGGACCAGGTCCGCGACCGTGTCCTGGACGCGGTGGCGCAGGAGATCGGCCTGATGCTGGCCGAGGGTGTCGTCGCCGAGGCCCAGGACATCGACCTGTGCCTGATCACCGGCGCGGGCTGGCCCTTCCACCTGGGCGGCATCACGCCGTACCTGGACCGTGAGGGTGTCTCGGAGCGGGTGAACGGCAAGCCGTTCCTCGCGCAGGGCGTGGCGAGCGTCCCGGCCTGAGCCGAGGCCTCACCCTTCCGCGCGGGACGCCTGGGACGCGCGGGACGCGCGTGAGCGGCGGGAGCGGGTCGTACGGATCGGATGGATCCCGTACGGCCCGCTCTCGCATGCTCGGGCCCTCAAGGCGTCCTCAGACCCGGGACCAGCCCTCCAGGGCCATCCCCTGCTGGTCCGGACGCTGTCTGGTCACGCTCAGCCCGCCCTCGCGGCCGATCGCGGCGACGACCAGCCGGCCCGCGCGGTCCCGGGCGAGCGCGGGCGCGCCTTCGCAGGGCTCGCGGGTGTCGGTCCACCACGTACCGGCGGACTCCAGCTCCGTCGGACAGGCGCTCACCGCGAGCGTGCCGCCCCCGACGGCCTGGGCCAGCACGGTGCAGTCGTGGCCGTCCACATCGCAGCGGGACAGGGCGACGGGGCCACGGCCCGAGCGGCCGTCCAGTGCGGTGGGCGCGGTGTCCTCGCCGCCGGGTCCGGGCAGCCGGTGGGCCATGACCTCACCCGTGGCGTCGTCGCGCCAGAAGTGGGTGACCCTGTCCTCGTAGGAGCCGATGCCCGACACCGACTCCGGGCGGGCGGTGAACGCCAGGTCGGCGACGGGCTCCAGCGGGACGCCCGGCTTCTCCTGACGCCACACGTACACACCGTCGTCGGCCGGCATGAGGAGCTCGACACGGCCCGACCCGGTGACGACCGGGGAGAGCCCCTCGCGCACGCCCTCGCAGGGCAGGGCCGTCCACTTGCTCCAGGTGCCGTGCTGACTGCGCCGGCGGGTGAACACCCCGCCGGTCGCACTGCGGACGAAGACGTGCACCTTGCCGCTCCCGTCGACGACGGCCACCGGCGCACCGATGGACGCCGCCGGAGCCGCGTCCTTGCCGTGCGGGTTGCCGATCGAGTGCCAGCCGGTCAGTGGACGGCCCGCCTGGTACTGGGTCGCGTAGACGATCTCGACGGGTGCCGCGGGGCTCCCGCCCTTGCGGCGCATCGCGAACAGGTCGATGTAGCCGCGGGGGCCGCGTGCGACGGAGAGGTACGGGAGTATCCGCCCGTCGGCGAGGAGGAGTTCGGGCGGGGTCCATGCGTCGGGCCGGGTCGCGGACTCGGTCCAGCGCACGATGCCCCCGCCCCTTCCGGCGGCGTACGCGGTGAGGCGGCCATCGCCGTCAGGCACGAGCCAGCCGGTCGTGCGCGGTGCGGCGGCAGCGGTGCCGGGCGGCGGGGCGGCCGGTCTGTCCGCGGGCCTGGACGAGGTCTCTTCGGCAGGGTGACCGGCACGCCTGAGTCCTGTACGCAAACCCATGGTGTTCCCCGCCCGTCCTACCGCATGCGCTTGACCGGTTCTGCTTTCACAGCGTCAACTGGCGTTCCGATCATACTCGACAGAGATCAACCGCGGCCTGCGCCCGCCTGCCTCCCTACGGTGCGGAGGTGTTCGCCATACGGCTGTGCCGGCGCCCGTACGTGACGTAGATGATCACGCCGATCAGCATCCAGACCCCGAACCGCAGCCATGTCTCCGCCGGCAGATTCAGCATCAGCCAGACCGAGGCCGCGACCGAGACGACCGGGAGCAGCGGGACCCAGGGGGTGCGGAAGGCGCGGTGGAGGTCCGGGCGGGTGCGGCGCAGCACGATGACACCGAGGGCCACGACCACGAAGGCGAAGAGCGTCCCGATGTTCACCAGGGTCGCCAGCTCGTCGATGCTCGTGAAGCCGGCCACGATCGCGATGATGACGCCGAGCAGGATGGTGGGGCGGTACGGGGTCCCGAAGCGTGGGTGCGTCACCGAGAAGAACCTCGGCAGCAGCCCGTCGCGGCTCATCGCGAAGAACACCCGGGTCTGGCCGAGCAGCAGGATCATGCAGACCGTGGTGAGTCCGACCGCGGCGCCGAAGCTGATGACGCCCGCGTAGAAGGGATGTCCGACGGCCTTGAAGGCGTCGGCGAGCGGGGCGCTCACGGAGAGTTCGGTGTAGTGCTGCATGCCCGTGACGACGATCGACACGGCGACGTAGAGCACGGTGCAGATGATGAGCGAGGCGAGGATGCCGCGCGGCATGTCACGCTGCGGGACCTTGGTCTCCTCGGCGGCGGTGGCCACGACGTCGAAGCCGATGAAGGCGAAGAAGACGATGGACGCCGCGGTGAAGATCCCCATGATGCCGAAGTTCGTCGGCGCGTATCCGAAGATCAGCTGGACCAGCGGTGCGTCCAGGCCGGATCCCGAGGTCTGCTTCTCCGCCTCGGGGATGAAGGGCGAGTAGTTGGCGGACTTGATGAAGAACAGGCCGGCGATGATCACGATGCCCACGACCGCCACCTTGATGACGACGACGATCGTGGTCACACGGGCGGAGAGCTTCATCCCCAGGACCAGGATCACTGTCAGGGCCAGCACCAGGGCGAAGGACAGGATGTCGAAGCCGAAGCCGTTCGTCGCATCCGTGCCGGAGAGCGCGTCGGGCAGCGACCAGCCGATGTTGTCCAGGAGCGAGCGGACGTAGCCCGACCAGCCGACCCCCACGACCGCGGTGCCCAGCGCGAACTCCAGCACCAGGTCCCAGCCGATGATCCAGGCGACCAGTTCGCCCAGGGAGGCGTAGGAGAAGGTGTACGCCGATCCCGCGACCGGGACGGTGGAGGCGAATTCGGCGTAGCAGAGGGCCGCGAGCGCGCAGACGATGCCCGCCACGACGAAGGCGAGCGCCGTGGCGGGGCCCGCCGTCTCCTTGGCGACCTTGCCCGTGAGGACGAAGATGCCGGTGCCGATGACGACCCCCACTCCGAAGACCGTGAGGTCGAGCGCGGAGAGGGATTTCCTGAGCGCGTGCTCCGGTTCCTCGGTGTCCTGGATGGACTGCTCGACCGTCTTGGTCCGGAACAGCCCCTTTCCGCTGGGGGGCGTGTCCTGCTGCGTGCTCACCGGCGTACCTCCGCGCACTCGTCGTGCACGCCATGATTCGGAACCGGGAGCCCCATCATGTCCGCGAAGGCATGGTACGGCCCGTTTTCACGCGAATGGGCCGGTCGGACCACCCGAGTGGGGTGGGCGACCGGCCCGGTGCGGCGCGGAGCCGATCAGTCGCGGACGGGCTCCACGGCGGGGCTCTCGTACCGGCCGTCGAGCTTCGCGACCAGGCCGGTGACCTGGCGGGCGACGTCCGGTGCGGTCAGCCCGATCTCCGCCATGACCTCGCCGCGCGAGGCGTGGTCGAGGAACACCGGCGGGATACCGAAGTCGCGCAGCGGTACGTCGACGTCCGCGTCGCGCAGCGCCTGGGCGATGGCGGAGCCGACACCGCCCGCCCTGCTGTTGTCCTCCACCGTGACGACGACCCGGTGCCGGGCCGCGAGCGGCGCCAGCGCCTCGTCCACGGGCTTGACCCAGCGGGGGTCGACCACGGTGGTGGAGATGCCCTGGGCGTCCAGGAGAGCGGCGATCTCCAGGCACATCGGGGCGAGGGCCCCGACGGAGACCAGGAGGACGTCCGGCGTCTCCGTGCCCGCCAGGCGCAGGATGTCCATGCCTCCCGCCTTGCCCACCGCGTCGACCGCGGGGCCGACCGCGCCCTTGGAGAAGCGGACGACGGTGGGTGCGTCGTCCACGTCGACGGCCTCGCGCAGCTGGGCGCGCACCTGGTCGGCGTCGCGCGGGGCCGCGATGCGCAGGGTCGGCACGCACTGGAGGATCGACATGTCCCACATGCCGTTGTGGGACGCGCCGTCCGTGCCCGTGACACCCGCCCGGTCCAGGACGAAGGTCACTCCGCACCTGTGCAGGGCGACGTCCATCAGGACCTGGTCGAAGGCGCGGTTCAGGAAGGTCGCGTAGACCGCGAAGACCGGGTGCAGTCCGCCGGTGGCCAGGCCGGCCGCGGAGACCGCGCCGTGCTGCTCGGCGATCCCGACATCGTAGATCCGGTCCGGGAAGGCCTCCTCGAACTTGCCGAGGCCGACGGGCTGGAGCATGGCCGCCGTAATGGCGACGACGTCCTCGCGCTCATGGCCGAGCTTGACCATCTCCTCGCCGAAGACCGAGGTCCAGTCGAGACCGGAGGTGGAGATGGGCAGTCCGGTGTCCGGGTGGATCTTGCCGACGGCGTGGAACCGGTCCGCCTCGTCCTGGAGGGCCGGCGTGTAACCGCGTCCCTTCTCGGTGATGCAGTGCACGATGACGGGGCCGCCGAAGCGCTTGGCGCGCTGGAGCGCGGACTCCAGGGCCTCGATGTCGTGGCCGTCGATCGGCCCGACGTACTTCAGGCCGAGGTCCTCGAACATGCCCTGCGGGGCGATGAAGTCCTTGAGGCCCTTCTTGGCGCCGTGCAGCGTCTCGTACAGCGGCCTGCCGACGACCGGGGTGCGCTCCAGGAGGTCCTTGCCGCGGGCCAGGAAGCGCTCGTACCCGTCGGTGGTGCGCAGGGTGGCGAGGTGGTTCGCGAGGCCGCCGATGGTGGGTGCGTAGGAGCGCTCGTTGTCGTTGACGACGATGACGAGGGGGCGGTCCTTGGCCGCGGCGATGTTGTTCAGCGCCTCCCAGGCCATACCGCCCGTGAGCGCGCCGTCACCGATGACCGCGGCGACGTGGTCGTCCTTGCCCAGGACCTCGTTGGCCTTGGCGAGGCCGTCGGCCCAGCCGAGCACCGTCGAGGCGTGGGAGTTCTCGATGACGTCGTGCTCGGACTCGGCGCGGGACGGGTATCCGGAGAGTCCGCCCTTGCTCTTGAGCTTCGAGAAGTCCTGCCGGCCGGTGAGCAGCTTGTGCACATAGCTCTGGTGGCCGGTGTCGAAGAGGACCTTGTCCTTCGGGGACTCGAAGACCCGGTGCAGGGCGATGGTCAGCTCGACCACACCCAGGTTCGGGCCGAGGTGTCCGCCGGTCTTGGAGACCTCCTCGACGAGGAAGGTACGGATCTCCCCGGCGAGCTGGTCGAGCTGCTCGAGGCCTAGCCGGTCCAGGTCGCGCGGTCCCCTGATGCGGGTCAGCAGGTCCACCCGTGCCTCCTTGCGTGTGAGCTGGTCGAGCGTGGCGATCCGATGAGTCTAATGTTCCGCCGGCGGCCCCGGTCATCGGGCGGCGCAATCGGTCGCGGCGCGCCGGGCGGGGCCGTACGCGCAGGTGCCCGGCATCACGGGGGATGCCGGGCACATGTGCGCAGGTACGACGGTCAGGCGCGACCCGCGGTCTTCTGCGTCTTGCGGGTGACGGAGTCGATGACGACCGTGGCGAGAAGCACAGCGCCGGTCACCATGTACTGGACCGGCGTCTTGATGCCTTCCAGCGACAGGCCGTACTGGATCGAGACGATCACCATGACGCCGAGCAGGGCGTTCCACGTGCGGCCCCGGCCTCCGAAGAGGCTGGTGCCACCGATGACGGCCGCCGCGATCACGTTCATCAGGAGGTCGCCGGTGCCGGAGCCCTGGTTGACGGCCGCGATCTTGGAGGCCCAGAAGAGGCCGCCGATCGCCGCGAAGGTGCCGGCTATGGAGAACACCGAGATACGGATCGCGGTGACGTTGATGCCGGCGCGGCGGGACGCCTCGACGCTGCCGCCGAGCGCGAAGATCTTCCGGCCGTAGGTCGTGCGGCGCAGGAGGAAGTCCGTGCCGATGAGGACGACGAGGAAGAGCACCAGGGCCAGCGGGAGACCGCGGTACTGGTTGAACATGATCGCCGCGGCGAAGGCGAACACCGCGAGCACGACGGTGCGCACCACGATGTCGGTGAGCGGACGGGACGGGACGCCCGCTGCCTCGCGGCGCCGGCTGTCCAGGAACGCCGAGAAGAAGAAGGCGATCACCAGGACGGCGGCCACACCGTAGGCGGCGGCGACGTCCGTGAAGTAGTACGTGGTCAGCTTGCCGACCACACCGTCGCTGTCGAGGTTGATCGTGCCGGTGTCACCGAGGAGCTGGAGCATGAGCCCCAGCCAGAACAGCAGTCCCGCGAGGGTCACGGCGAAGGCGGGGGCGCCGATCCTGGCGAAGAAGAAACCGTGCAGCGCGCCGATGACCGCACCGCTCACGATGGCGAGGACGAGGGCGAGCCACTCGTTCAGCCCGTGGGTCACG
Organism: Streptomyces sp. NBC_01012; assembly: GCF_045162755.1. Taxonomy (NCBI): domain Bacteria; kingdom Bacillati; phylum Actinomycetota; class Actinomycetes; order Kitasatosporales; family Streptomycetaceae; genus Streptomyces; species Streptomyces sp. NBC_01012. The sequence continues at coordinate 1,459,506 of NZ_CP108688.1, forward strand.
CTCAGTACGGCCACGACGGCACCGGAGACACCACTGACCGAGCCGACCGACAGGTCGATCTCGCCGAGCATCAGCACGAAAATGATGCCGACGGCCATCATGCCGGTGGCCACCATCGCGACGGCGATGTCACTGATGTTCTTCGCGGAGAGGAACTCGGAGTTCAGGCTCTGGAAGACCACGCAGATGATGATCAGGCCGATGACCACGGGGATCGAGCCGAGGTCGCCACCGCGCATCTTGCGCTTGAACTCGCTGATGTATCCGCCGAAGCCCTGCTCGCGCACGAGCAGCCGGGGGTCGACCACGGTGTCCGCACCCTCGGCGGCCTCCGGGTTGATCACGGCCGTGGACGTCTTGTCGGTCGTCACTTCTGGACCTCCGCGTTACGGGCCGCACGACGGGTCACGGCGTTCTCCGTGGCGCCCGTGATGGCGGAGATGATCTCTTCCTGCGAGGTGGTCTTCACATCGAAGATCCCGTTGTTCCGGCCCAGCCGGAGCACGGCGACCTTGTCGGCGACGGCCTTCACATCGGCCATGTTGTGGCTGATGAGGATGACCGCGTGACCGCGCTCACGCAGCCGCTCGACGAGGTCGAGGACCTGGGCGGTCTGCTCGACGCCGAGGGCGGCGGTGGGCTCGTCGAGGATGACGAGCTTGGGCTCCCCGAGCATGGAGCGGGCGATGGCCACGGTCTGGCGCTGACCGCCGGAGAGCGAGGCGATCGGGATCCGCACGCTGGGGATGCGGATCGACAGCGTGGACAGGAGCTCGCGCGAGCGGCGCTCCATCTCGACCTCGTCGAGGATTCCGAACTTGCGGATCTCCCGGCCGAGGTAGAGGTTGCCGACGACGTCGATGTTGTCGCAGAGCGCGAGGTCCTGGTAGACGGTCGCGATGCCCAGGGTCTGGGCGTCGTTCGGCTTGTTGATCTGGACCGGCCGGCCGTCCCACTCGATGACTCCGTCATCGATGGGGTGCACACCGGCGATCGTCTTGACCAGCGTTGATTTACCGGCACCGTTGTCGCCCACCAGGGCGACCACTTCACCGGCGTGGACCTCAAGCTCTACATCGGTGAGCGCCTGGACGGCACCGAATCGCTTGGAGACCCCTCGCAACGCCAACACGGGCGTAGCGGACACGTGAACCATCTCCTTCGCCGCCTGACCCGGCGGGGATACCGCTCCTGGGGGGAGGCGCGGTGGTCGAGCAGAAGAATTGAGAAACTGCGGAGTGTTCCGTCCGGCGCCCGGCCCGGTAGCGGGACAGTTGGTGGGCGGGGCGCCGGACAGGCTCTCGGTCCGCGCGGCCGGTCCTGCCGGCCGCGCGGGGGGGTGCTAGTTCTTCAGGTCGATCGCGTCGCAGGCCTTCTTGTACTTGGCCGTGCAGATCTCGTCGATCGTCCAGATCCCATCCTTGATGATGGTTTCCTTGATGTTGTCCTTGGTCAGCGAGACGACCGGCACGAGGACGGTCGGAACGCCCTTCGTGCTGGAGTTGTCGGCCTTGGACGTGGCGATGTCGTCGAGCGCGTCGCCCTTGGCCAGCGCCACCGCCATCTCCGCGGCGATGATGCCCTCCTGCGGGTACGACTTGTAGACGCTCATGTACTGCTCACCGGCGACGATGTGCTGCACACCGGCGAGTTCGGCGTCCTGGCCGGTCACCGGCGGGAGCTTGCTGATGCCCGCGGACTTGAGCGCCTGGATGGAACCGCCGGCCAGACCGTCGTTGGCGGCGTAGACGCCGTCGATCTTGTCCTTGCCGAGGGCGGTGATGGCGCCCTCCATGTTGGCGTTGGCGTTCTCGGCCTTCCACTCCTTGGTGTCGTACTCCTTGCCGTACGTCACCTTGCCGTCGAGCACCGACTTGGCGCCCTTCTTGAAGAGCGCGGCGTTCGGGTCGGTGATCGCGCCGTGCATCATCACGACGGTGGGCTTGGTCTTGCCGTCCAGGGCCTCCAGCAGGGCCTTGCCCTGCACACGGCCGACCTCTTCGTTGTCGAAGGAGGTGTAGGCGTCGATCGGGCCCTCGGCGAGGCGGTCGAAGGCGACGACGGGGATGCCCTCGTCCTTGGCCTTCTTGATGCTGGTCTCGATCGCCTTCGAGTCGACGGCGTCGACGATGAGCGCGTCGACCTTGTTCGTGATCATCGTGTCGACCTGCTGCGCCTGCAGCGTGGCGTCCTGGCGGGCGTTGGAGTAGACGACCTCCGCCTTGCCGCCCGTGAGCTCGCTGACCTTCTTCTCGATGATCGGCTTGTCGAACTTCTCGTAACGGGCCGTGGCGTTCTCGGGAAGGAGCAGACCGATCTTGAGATCGTCGCCCTTCTTCGCCGAGTCGGAGCCGGTCTTGTCGCCGGACTCCTTGGCGCTCCCGCAGGCGGCGAGAGAGACGGCCATGGTGGTGGCGGCAACGGCAACGGCGGCACGACGCATGCGCGTGTTCATTTCGAACCTCCCTGACGAGGCCGCGACGTTGCGGCCGAGGTGGCTGGAAGTCAACTCGGCCGCGACGCCAGCGTCAAGGAGTAAATCCTTAACGAGATGACAACGGTGCCATTCGTTATCTAAGTGAAGGCAGGAGTGGCCGAAGGGAGGGTGCTCTCCAAAAGGGTTGAATCCCCCATCTCGCTGAGCACGAGGGCCAGCGCGCCCAGCACCTCGGCCCGTCCGCCGAGCGCCCCGGGGAGCACGGAGAGCTGTCGCCCGGCGCTGGGAATCGCATAGCGGGAGACCGAGTCCCTGATGGGCGCCAGCACCAGTTCCCCCGCCTCCGCGAGTGATCCGCCGAGCACCACACGGCTCGGGTTGAGCAGATTGCACAGGTTGGCCACGCCGCTGCCGATGTGCCGCCCGACGTCCCCGATGACCCTGCGGCAGCCCGGATCGCCCTCGCGGGCCAGCTGGACCATCCGCTCCATGGTGAGATCGGCCCCGTGGCTGGGCTTCAGCAGCGGCAGGACGTACCGGGCGGCGGTGAAGGTCTCCAGGCAGCCGCGGTTGCCGCAGCGGCACACAGGGCCCGCCTCGTCGAGGGTGATGTGGCCGATCTCGCCGGCCGTACCTCCCGGGCCGCGGTAGATGTGCCCGTCGATCACCAGACCTGCGCCGACGCCGCTGGCGACCTTGATGTATGCCAGGTCCCTGACACCTCTGCCGCCGCCCCAGACGAGCTCACCGAGCGCGCCGAGGTTGGCGTCGTTGTCCACGTACACCGGGACGCCGAGGCGCCCCGCGAGCTCCTGGCTGGGGTTGATGCCCGTCCAGCCCGGCAGGATCGAGGTGGAGCCCAGGGTGCCGGATTCGACGTCGATGGGGCCCGGCACACCGAGGCCGACGCCGATCACCTTCCCCGGGTTGACCCCGGTGGTCTCGACGAGGCGGTTGACCAGCTGTTCCGCCCGGCCGAAGCCCTCCGCGGACGAGGCGTCCACATCGAGCGGCTCGGATTCCTCCGCGAGCACCTGGTGGGCCAGGTTGCCGATGGCCACCCGAAGGTGCGTATGCCCGAAATCCACCCCTATGACAATGCCGGCGTCACCGCTCAGGGAGACGCTCCTGGCACGGCGCCCGCCCGCCGAGGTGGGGGTCACCTCGACCGTGCCGGCTTCCTTGAGTTCACGAACGATGTTGGAGACGGTGGCTGCGGAGAGACCGGTGCTCCTGGCGATCTCGGCCTGGGTCAGGGACCCGGCCATCCTTACGGCACGCACGACCCGCTCAAGGTTGGCCCGATGCAGAGATGTCTGCGACCCCGGAGTCTCCATCGACTCACTCACTCCTGCCGTTTTCTCTAACATGTGAACCCTAAGCTGAGCGTTTTGGGGTGCCCCCCGTCAAGACCTTGAGCAGCGGCAGCCTCCGATGAGCATCGAGCCTCCACATCCGAACGGACCAGAAAGCGTCGCAAAGCGCATGAAACCGCCCCCGGCCGGTGACCGAGGGGCGGTTCGCTGCCCGGAGACTCTGTCTCCTGTCGATGACGGGTGCCCTCCCGCTGACGACAAGTCCTGTCGGCGGGGGCGCCCGCCCTACTTGAGCGCCCCCGCGGTCAGTCCGGCGACGACCTGGCGCTGGAAGACGACATAGGCGGCGAGTACCGGCAGCATCGCCATCACCAGTCCGGCGAAGAGCCCCGACCAGTCCCCCTTGTACCCCTGGCTGGTGGCCAGTTCGACGAGGCCCTGGGAAAGCACCTTGCCGTCCGGGTCGGTGTTCAGCACCGTCGGCAGCATGTACTGGTTCCACTGCCCCAGGAAGTTGAAGATGCCGACGCTGATCAGGCCCGGCTTCGCCATCGGCAGCATCACCTGGAAGAACGTCCGGGTGTGCGAGGCCCCGTCGAGCATGGCCGCTTCCGCGATCGAGGTCGGCAGCGTCCGGAAGAACGAGGTGAGGAAGAAGACGGTGAACGGCAGCGAGTAGGCGATGTAGACCAGGATCAGTCCGTGCACCGAGTTCAGCAGGCCCATGTTGTTCATGACGAAGAACAGCGGGACCAGCGCCAGGATGATCGGGAAGCTCATCCCGCCGATGAAGAGGAAGTAGATGAAGCGGTTGCCCGGGAAGTCGAACCGCGCCAGCACGTACGCCGCCATCGACCCCAGCAGCAGCGTGCCGATGAGTGAACCGCCCACCACCAGGATGGTGTTGAGGAAGTAGTCACTCATATGGGCCTGGTTCCAGGCCCGTGACCAGTTCTCGAAGTGCAGCTTGTCCGGCAGCGCCCAGGGCGTCGACAGGATCGAGTCGTCCGTCTTGAAGGACGCCATCACCGCCCAGAGCAGCGGCATGACGACGAGCACCGCCCAGATGACCAGCACACCGTGCGAGAAGACGTTGAGGACCTTGCCCTCGCTGCTCTTCGCCGGCTCCACGGCCGGGGCGTCCGTCTTCGTCACCGGCGAGCGCGGGGCCGGGACGGCGGGAGGAGTCTCAGTGACCTTCACGTGTGCTCACCTCGTGCAACTGTCGAGCCGGCCACCGGGACCGAACTGTTCCGCGCGCCACCGGTGCTCCGGTCGCCGTACTCCGCAACGAACCGCATCAGAACTCCAGCCGCTCACGCCGGCCCAGCTTCATCACGATGCCCGCGAAGAGCATGGTGACGATGAGCAGCCCGACGCCGATCGTGGTGGCGTAACCGGCCTGGGCGTCCCTGAAGGCCGTCTGGTAGACGTACAGCGGCAGGACGGTGGTGGAGTAGGCGGGACCACCCGGACCGACCGTCATGACCTGTACGGCGGTGAAGGCCTCCACCCCGAGCGCCAGGATGCCCATGTAGACCCAGCCGGACTGCACGGTGTCCCAGAGCAGCGGCAGCGTGATCCTGAAGAACGTCGTGATGCGGCTGGCGCCGTCGAGCAGCGCCGCCTCGTAGAAGTCCTTCGGGATCGACGCCATGCCTGCGGAGAAGAGGACGACGAAGAATCCGACCGTCGACCAGATCAGGACGACCATGATGCAGTAGAGCGCCAGATTCGGGTCGCCGAGCCAGTCCGGCTGAAGGCTCTTGAAGCCGACGGCCTTGAGCGTCGCGTTCAGCATTCCGGACGTCGGGTTGAACGCGAACTGGAACAGCAGGGCCACGATCACGATCGACAGGACCTGCGGGAAGAAATAGGCGATCTTGTAGAACGAGGAGCCCCGCACGCCGGCGACCGCGGCGTTCTTACGCCGCCGGCCGCCGACATTGAGCATGAAGGCGAAGAAGAGCGCGAGGCCCAGCGTCACCAGCGGCAGCAGCAGTGCCAGCAGCACACTGTGCTGCAGCGACTTCCAGAAGATGTCGTCCTTGAGCATCCGGCTGTAGTTGTCGAAGCCGACCATCTTGAAGTCCGAGCTGAGCCCGGTCCAGTCCGTGAACGAGTAGTAGATGGACTGGACGAAGGGCCAGATGACGAAGATGGCGTACAACGCCAGTGGGGCTACCAGGAACCCCACGATGAACCGGTACTTGCCGTGCTGCATCGTTTACCGACCCCGATTTCCGAGCGGGTGCCGCCGCTGGTGACGGTTGCTCACTGGTGCTTGTAGTGCTTGATGGACTGGTCCTTGGCCGCCGCGTCGGCGAAGGCCTGGATCTTCTTGATGGTCTCCGCCGGGGTCGCGCGGCCGGCCATCATCTCGCCGATACCGGCGATTCCGATCTGCTCCTTCTGCAGCTTCACGTACCAGTCCTGCATCCGCGGGTTGACCACGTTGTCGCCGGCCTTCGCCAGGACGTCGACGCCGGACTGCAACGCCGTGGACAGCTCCAGGCCGTCGGTACCTCCGTTGAAGGCACTGAGGGACTTCACCGACTTGGTGAAGTTCTTGGAGGACTCCTCGCTGAGCATGATGCGCAGCTGCTCCATGCCTCCGTCGGGGTTCTTCGCCTTCGCCGGCACGATGAAGGGCTCACCACCGGACGCCCAGAGGGTGCCGAAGGGCATCTTGTCGGAGGAGTCGAGGCTGGACGGCGCGCCGACCATCATCTTGAAGTCGTCGGGCGTGGTGGGCGCGGCCTCGTTCTCCACCCATGAACCGTTCGGGATGAAGAGCGCCTTGCCCTTGGTCCACTCGGTCTGCGACTGGATGTGGGTCAGACCGGGCGTGCCCTTGAGGACGTAGCCCTTCTGGAAGAGCTCGTAGTACGCCTCGAAGGCGGCCTTGACGGCCGGGTCCTTCCAGGCGTTGGGCTCCAGGTTGTCGATCTTGTCGAGGACCTCGCGGCCGCCGATCTTGCCGATGAAGGGGTAGAGCGAGAACGGAAGGTAGTACGGGTACTTGCCCGGGTACGTCCAGCCGGCGATGCCCTTCTTCTTCGCCTTCGCGCAGAGCGCGAGCATGTCGTCCCAGTTCTCCGGGTACGTCGCGTCGAGCTTCTCCAGGTTGGTCTGGGAGTACCAGACGCCGTAGACCGTGTACGCGTAGTACATGATCCAGACCGGGTCGCCGTCGAACTGGCCCATCTCCAGGACACCGGGGCGGAGCGTGTCGCGGACCTTCTTCGCCGGATCGTCGTAGGACGGGGCGTCCATCAGCGGCGTCAGGTCGGCGAGCTGCTTCTTGCCGACGAGGACACCCATGTCCATCTGCTCGGCACCCGAGTTGTCGATCAGGTCCGGCGGAGTGCCCCCGTTGAAGCGGGGCTGGAGGATCGACTGGATCTTCTCGGTCGCGGAGTGCTTGACCTTGGGTGCCTTGGGGAAGGCCTCGTTGTACTTCTTCTCGGCGTCGATGGCGTACTGCTCACCGAAGCCACCGTTGAAGATGACGACCTCAAGGGCTGCCGTCTCATTGACACCGAGCGGGTTCTTCTCGCTCTTGGTGCCCTTTTCGGCCTTCTCGTCGCTTCCGCTGTCGCTGCTGGCGCAGGCCGACAGGAAGCTCATCGTCGGGACGGCGATCAGGCCGAGTGCGGCAGAACGCTTGATCAGGTCGCGACGGCCAAGGCCCTCATTCGTGCGGCCGGAGGTGGATCCCATGCTCAAGTCCTCGCCTTCTCCAGGACTCAGGCGGTGTACCGGTCACCCGTAGTGAATTCGCCTACGGCGAAGGGCCCCGCCACCGCGGTCAGTTGCGCTTGGGTCGTGCAGATTGCCGGATTACCAGGTGCAGTGGGGGAGTTTCGGGGAAACGCACGGCGGGCCGCTCTCACGCCCACAGCTGTTCCCCCTCCCCCGTGTCCGCGTGCCGTTGTGAAGCGGCTGTGCAGACGCCGACAGGTATAGTCCACTTGCCGCCAACTGAGCAAGATCGAATGCATGGTTGAGCGGCAGTCTTTCCCGAGTTGAGACCTCACGGACACCTCGACACCGCGCGCCTGCGCGCGCGAGCACCTTTTTCCGCAATAGGGTCGAATCGCCGACGTAGACCCTGCGCAACACCCTTGACACATCCGGCCACTTGGCTCCCTACTGGAACCCGTATCCCATGATGACAACGTTGTCCATGCATGTCCCGGGAGGAACGGCTTCGTATGCAGCCCCCACGTGGTCCCCAGCAACGCTCGCGCCCCAGACACACCCAGTTCGCCACGGTCCTCGCGGCCTCTCTCGCCCTGGCCCTGGCGGCCCCCACCGCGGCACTCGCCCAGCCGTCCGCGACCGACCGGAAGCCGTCCGGCGACACGTCGTTCAGTTCCTCCTTCGAGGACGACGAAAAGCAGCCGGACTGGCGTAATACAGTCGAAGAAGACGCCGATGGAAAGAAAAGGGCATCGGGTGTCAACGGTGGATTCGCCGGCGGAATACCGGGCAATATCACCGATCAGGTCACGGATCTGCGCGCCAGCGACGAGAATGCCGACGGCGGCGAGGTCAAGGAAAACCTGATCGACGGGGAGCCCGGCACCAAGTGGCTCACCTTCGATTCCACGGGCTGGGTGGAGTTCGATCTCGCCGATCCCGCCAAGGTCGTGACGTACGCGCTCACTTCGGCCAACGACCACGAGGAGCGGGACCCCAAGGACTGGACCCTGAAGGGGTCGGCCGACGGCAAGACCTGGAAGGACCTGGACACCCGCACCGGCCAGACGTTCTCCGAGCGGCTCCAGACCAAGTCCTACGACTTCACCACGGACACCGCCTACCAGCACTTCCGGCTGGAGATCACGAAGAACAACGGCGCCGACGACGCGATCCAGCTCGGCGACGTGCAGTTCTCGGACGGGGACACCTCCGCCCCCGCCCCCGACGAGATGCGCACCCAGCCCGACCGGGGCCCCTCGGGCTCCCCCACCGCCAAGCAGGGCGCCGGGTTCACCGGAAAGAAGGCCCTGCGCTACGCGGGTACGCACAAGGCTGACGGCCACGCCTACTCGTACAACAAGGTCTTCGACGTCAACACGGCGATCACCAAGAACACGCAGCTGTCGTACCTGGTCTATCCGCAGATGAGTGAGACGGACCTGGACTACCCCGCGACGCATGTGGCGGTGGACCTGGCCTTCACCGACGGCACGTACCTGAGCGAGCTGAAGGCCACCGACACCAACGGCGGTGCGCTCACCCCGCAGGGCCAGGCCGACGCCAAGCGGCTGTACGTGAACCAGTGGAACAAGGTCGACGCCCGCATCGGCACGGTCGCGGCCGGCAAGACCGTCGACCGGATCCTGGTGGCGTACGACTCCCCCAAGGGCCCCTCGAAGTTCCAGGGCTGGATCGACGACATCTCGATCGCCCCGAAGGCCCCGGAGAAGCGCAAGGCGCACCTCTCGGACTACGCGTCGACCGTGCGTGGCACCAACTCGAGCGGTGACTTCTCGCGCGGCAACAACTTCCCCGCGACCGCCGTCCCGAACGGCTTCAACTTCTGGACGCCGGTCACCAACGCCGGTTCCACGAGCTGGCTGTACGACTACGCCAAGGGCAACAACGAGGACAATCTGCCCACGCTCCAGGCGTTCGGCGCGAGCCATGAGCCGAGCCCCTGGATGGGTGACCGCCAGACCTTCCAGATGATGCCGTCGGCGGCCTCCGGCACCCCGGACGCGGCCCGTACGAAGCGGGCGCTGCCCTTCCGCCACGAGAACGAGACGGCGACCCCGCACTACTACGGGGTGACCTTCGAGAACGGTCTCAAGGCCGAGATGGCGCCCACCGACCACGCGGCGCGCATGCGGTTCACCTATCCGGGCGATGACGCGAGCCTCGTCTTCGACAACGTCTCCAACGACGGTGGTCTCACCCTCGACCCGAAGACCGGTTCCTTCAGCGGCTTCTCCGATGTGAAGAGCGGCGGCTCCACCGGCGCCACCCGGCTCTTCGTGTACGGGTCCTTCGACGCGCCGGTCACCGACAGCGGCAAGCTGAAGGGCGGCGGCGGTGACGACGTCACCGGTTTCTTCCGCTTCGACGCGGGCAAGGACCGTACGGTCAACCTCCGTCTGGCCACCTCGCTGATCAGCGTCGACCAGGCGAAGCAGAACCTCGCCATGGAGCTGCCGGCGAAGAAGTCCTTCGACACGGTGCGCAAGGACGCGCAGAAGGCCTGGGACAAGATCCTCGGCAAGGTCGAGGTCGAGGGCGCCAACGCCGACCAGCTGACCACGCTCTACTCCAGCCTGTACCGGCTCTACCTGTACCCGAACTCGGGCTTCGAGCAGGTCGACGGCAGGAGCACCTACGCGAGCCCCTTCTCCGAGAAGGCCGGTGACGACACGCCGACCCACACCGGAGCGAAGCTCGTCAAGGGTGAGGTGTACGTCAACAACGGCTTCTGGGACACCTACCGGACGACCTGGCCGGCGTACTCCTTCCTGACCCCGAAGCAGGCCGGCAAGATGGTCGACGGCTTCGTCCAGCAGTACAAGGACGGGGGCTGGGTCTCCCGCTGGTCCTCCCCCGGCTACTCCGACCTGATGACCGGGACCAGCTCCGACGTGGCCTTCGCCGACGCCTACGTCAAGGGCGTCGACTTCGACGGCGAGGCGGCCTACGACGCGGCGGTCAAGAACGCCACGGTGACCCCGCCGTCCCCGGGCGTCGGCCGCAAGGGCATGGACACCTCGGTCTTCACCGGCTACGCGAACACCGAGACCCACGAGGGCCTGTCCTGGTCGCTGGAGGGCTACCTCAACGACTACGGCATCGCGCAGATGGGCAAGGCCCTCTACAAGAAGACGAAGAAGCAGCGCTACAAGGAGGAGTCGGAGTACTTCCTCAACCGTGCGCAGAACTACGTCAAGCTCTTCGACGACAAGGCGGACTTCTTCCAGGGCAAGAAGCCGAACGGTGACTGGCGGCTCCCCGCCGACGAGTACGACCCCCGCGTCTGGGGTTACGACTACACGGAGACCAACGGCTGGGGTTACGCCTTCACCGCCCCGCAGGACAGCCGGGGCCTGGCCAACCTCTACGGCGGGCGGGACGGTCTGGCGAAGAAGCTGGACACGTACTTCTCGACCCCGGAGACGGCCGGACCCGAGTTCACCGGCTCGTACGGCGGCGTGATCCACGAGATGACCGAGGCGCGCGACGTCCGCATGGGCCAGTACGGCCACAGCAACCAGGTCGCGCACCACGCCGCGTACATGTACGACGCGGCCTCGCAGCCCTGGAAGACCCAGGAGAAGATCCGCGAGGTGCTGGGGCGGCTGTACACGGGCAGCGAGATCGGGCAGGGCTACCACGGCGACGAGGACAACGGCGAGCAGTCGGGCTGGTTCCTCTTCTCCTCGCTCGGCTTCTACCCGCTGGTCATGGGCAGCGGTGAGTACGCGATCGGCTCGCCGCTGTTCAAGAAGACGACCGTGCACCTGGAGAACGGCCACGACCTGGTCGTCAGGGCGCCGAAGAACAGCGACAAGAACATCTACGTCCAGGGCCTGAAGGTCAACGGCAAGAAGTGGAACTCCACCTCGCTGCCGCACGACCTGCTCGCCAAGGGCGGTGTCCTGGAGTTCGACATGGGCTCGAAGCCCTCGTCGTGGGGCACGGGCAAGGACGCGGCCCCGGTCTCCATCACCAAGGACGACAAGGTGCCCACGCCGAAGGCGGATGTGCTCAAGGGCGACGGCGCGCTGTACGACAACTCCTCCGAGACCTCGGCCTCGGTCGAGTCGGTGGACCTGCCGGCCGCCGAGGGTACGAAGGCGGTCCAGTACACGCTGACCTCGGACACGGCGAAGAAGGCCCCGACGGGCTGGGTGCTCCAGGGGTCGACGGACGGCACCTCCTGGAAGGACCTCGACAAGCGGTCCGGCCAGACCTTCGCCTGGGACAAGCAGACCCGGGCGTTCTCGGTGCCCTCACCGAAGGCGTACACGAAGTACCGGCTGGTGACCACGGAGGCGGCGACGCTGGCGGAGATCGAACTGATCTCCTGAGTCTTCACCTTCCGTACGCATGAGGACGGGCCGCCCGAGCATCCGGGCGGCCCGTCCGCGTGTGCGGGGCGTCTCAGGACCGCTGGTCCGCCTTGTCCTTCAGGGCCTGTTCCACTGCCTCACGCACCCGCTCGTCCTCCTGCCGCGCGCGCCTGGCGCGCGCCCGCCGGACGAGGACGAACGCCGCGGCTCCCCCGCCGAGTACGAGGATCACGATCAGCAGGAGTGTCCAGGGAACGGCCCAGCCGTGGCCGGTGGCCGTGACGGGGTCGAGGGCGGTGGTGGAGCCGGCGGCGTCGGTGATGAGCGGGGTGACGGCGACGGTGGCGGTGAGCCGGAAGGCCGGGGTGACGTCGTGGACGGGGACCTTCACCTTCCAGTGCTCTCCCGGCAGCAGTTCCGGCGGCGCGTCGAGGGTGCCGGCATCGGTGCTCAGCGTCCCGAAGGGGCCGGTGAGGGTGACCTTCTGCTTCCCGGAGAGCAGCGCGTTGCCGGTGTTGTGGAGGTCGTAGGTCACCGTGGCGTCGCCCCGGGCGAACGGGTCGGCGGAGCCTCGGTAGTCGACGTGGGTGTCCTCGACGGTGAGTTCGGGGCGCAGGGCGCCGCTGACCCGCAGCTTGATCCGGATGCCGAGGCGCCGGTCGACGGCGATGCCCTCGGCGTCGTCGGACTGCTTGAGCGATGTCAGGATGCCGCCGACGTGGTCGCCGGGGGTCGCGTTGCGCGGGACCTTGACGGTGAAGGGGATCTCGGCGCTCTTGCCGGCGGCTATCCGGACGCTCTTCTTCTCCGCCCGGACCCAGGATCCGACGGAGCTGGACCTCTTCCCCTCGGTGAGGAGGTCGAGCTGGCCCTTCTCCGTCGTGAAGCCGTCGGCGGCGTAGACGGCGAGGGTCAGCGGTTCTGTGCCGTGATTGGCCACGACGAGGGCATCCTCGGCCTCACCGCCGGGGTTGACCGTGTAGCTGAAGCTCGACCGGTCCTCCCCGTAGTCGTTCGCGGCCGTCCGGACCGTCCAGGTGACGTCGCCCTCGGCCGCCCGGGCCTGCGGGGCGGCGAACGTGCCGGACACCAGGGCCGTGAGGAGGACGAGGAGGGCGAGGAGCGCGGTGCGGACGAGGAGGGCGGTGGTGGTGCGGCGAGGTGGTGCCACTGCGTGCATGGGGTCTCTCTCGGAATGGCGGCGTGGCAGGCCCCGGCGGACCGGAGCCTGCCACGCCGGTGGTGCGGGGAGGGTCAGCTGCTCAGCGCGGTGATGGTCAGCGTGGCGCGGTAGCCGCCCTTCTGGACGGAGTCCGGGATCTTCAGATCCAGGTCGGCGCCCAGCTTGGCGGTGCCGCGCTCGTGGCCCTGGGGCGCAGAGCCGAGGCCCCGGGAGAGGGACAGGCCGTCACCCTTGCCGTCGTAGCCGGAGGGGACCGCCGCTCCGGCCTTGGCGCCGGCGCCCTGGTCGAGGATGTACGGCGACCAGCCGAGGTAGGAGCCCGCGAACGTCTTCTCGGCGTCCTTGAAGTCGCTCACACCGGCCGATACGGCCCACGGGGACAGGGTGCGGCGGGTGTCCGACACCAGGATCGGGTTGATCTTGCCGGAGGCGGTGAAGTGGTCACCGTTCGCCTCCTTGGCGGTGCCGAGGTCCACCAGGCCGTTGTAGCCGTCGATGGTCCAGCCGAACTCGCCCGGAGCCGGCTTCGGCACGTTGACCTGGAGGGACTGGCCGTCACCGTGGTACGGGTGGACGCTCACCTTGTCGACGACCGAGCCGACGGGCTGGTCGGCGGTGGTGTTCTTGCACCAGTCGCCCTTGGAGACCTGGGAGTTGGGGGCATCGCAGCTGCCGCTGCGGATGTTCTCCACGACCAGCTTCTCGTCCCGGACCTGGACCTTGACGTAGCTGCGGACGTGCTCCTGGTTCTGGACCGAGTTGTACCAGTAGCTGTCCGGGTTCAGCGGGTCGGCGCCGTTGCCCGCGCCGCTGGTGCCGCTGTTGTCGGGCGGGGTGATGTCGTAGTACTTCGAGCCCGAGGCCGAGTTGGCCGTGACGTAGAGGACGCCGCCGGGGCCGGGGTAGACATCGGCCTGTCCCGGCTGCTCCTCGGGGTCGGCCTTCTCACCGTTCTTGATGAGGTAGCTGCGGGAATAGCTGTGGTCGTGGCCCTGGAGGACCATGTCCACGCCCAGCTTGGAGAAGGTCGTCGGGAAGTCGACCCGGCGGGCCTTGTTGTCCTTGTCCTTGGCGTGCGAGGCCGGGGAGTAGATGGAGTGGTGGTAGACGAGCACCTTCCACTTGGCCTCGGAGCCGTGCTGGTTGATGACATCCGTGACGTACTGGGTGTGCGCCTCGTCGCCTCCGCCGCCCTGGGAGGTGTCGTAGCTGTTGCTGTTGAGGTCGATGAACAGCACATCCTTGTAGATGTACCAGTAGTTGCCGCCCGAGGTGTCGGACGCCGGGTCGCCGTTGGCGTACAGCGCGTCCGAGTTGTCGGTGTTCGGCGTGGAGAAGTGCTGCTCGTACGCCTTGCCGCCGACGTCGTGGTTGCCGATGGTGGCCGCCCACGGGTACTGGCGCAGCTGGTCGGGCGCCAGGAAGGAGTCCCACTGGGACTCGTTGTTGGCGCTCTCGACCTGGTCACCGCCGGAGACCAGGATCTCGGCCTTCGGGTTGGCCTTGGTGGCCACGTCGAGGGTGTCCTGCCAGCCGGCCTGGTCCTGCGCCAGGTCCCCGGAGGAGCCTATCTGCGGGTCGCCGAGGAACAGGAAGTCGTACTCGCCCTCGAAGTCCTGGGTCGCGAAGGCGTACGTCTTGGACCAGTTGCCCTCGGCGCCGACGCGGTAGGAGTAAGCGGTGTTCTCCTTGAGGCCGGTGAGGGTGGCGTTGTGGTTGTAACCGTCGGTTCCGGCCGTGTTCTTGGCGCCCAGGGCGTCGAAGGTGGCGGCGCCGGAGGGGAATTCACCCCCGTCGAGCTGCGCGGTGGGCGCGAGCTGGACCTTCTGGGCGCTGCCGTCCGAGGCGTACCAGTTGACGGTGCGCTGGGTCTCGTTCGCGCCGACGCCCAGGACGATGCCGGTGAGGGTGGAGGACTCCGCCGCGGCGGCGGTCGTGGCCTGCCCGCCCGCGAAGGCCACGGTCAGACCGAGGAGCGCGGCGGTGGTGCCGGTGGCCACACGGTGCCGCAGGGGCTCTCTTCGGGCCTGCTGGGAAGAGTGCGTTCTCATGAAGTATCGATTCTTTTGTGTTCAAACGGTGTGCACGATGTGCACACTCGAAGGAGGACACCAAGCTCTCGGCACCGGGTGAACGGCGTGCGAATACCGCCGGGGCCACGGCTGAACATCACCGCCCGCCTGCCTCCTGCCTGCGGTTCTACGATGCGGTGACGCGCTGGACGAACCAGGCAAGGCCCATGACGGCGACCCCCGCCGACAGGGCTCCGGTGACCCACCGGGCGGATCGGGGTGAACGGCGTCCGAGCAGCAGGAGAAGCGGGAACAGCACGGCGGTCACGCCGAGTTGGACGGCCTCGATGCCGATGTTGAACACCAGCAGGGACCACAGCAGGGTCCAGGACCACGCGGCGTCGATGCCCAGCGCTCCGGCGAAACCGAGGCCGTGCACGAGGCCGAAGCAGAACACGACGCCGAGGCGGATCCACCCGGCGCGGTCCAGGGCGAACCGGCTCCCGCCGGGCGCCCTGAGCTCCGCGACATGGTCGCCGCCCCCTCGGAGGCGCCAGAGGTGCCAGCCCGCGACCACGGCGATGGACAGCGCGATGACGGGCTCCACCAGCGCTGCGGGGACATCGACCAGGCCCAGGGCGGCCAGCAGGAACGTCACCGAGTGGGCGAGGGTGAACGCGGTGGCGGCGAGGACGACTTCACGGGGCCGCCGGGATCCGGCGATGAGGGCGAGCAGGAACAGGATGTGGTCGGTGCCCGTCAGCAGGTGCTCGGCGCCGAGGCGGAAGAACTCCCAGAAGCGCTCCGGCCAGGACTGGCTGATCGAGAAGGCGGGGTGGCCGCTGTCGACCGCGGCACTGCCGGTACGGCCGTCGACGTCGTAGGTGACGATCGTCTTGGTCCCCTTGACGTAACCCTCCGGGTCGGGGAAGAGGGCGCTGCGGATCTCGTGGTCGCCGGTGCCGTGTTCGGCGCAGGTCCAGTCGAGCGTGAGCTGCGCGTAGGGCACGCCCTCCTCGGTGCCCATCCTGGTCCTGCCGACGGGTGCGGGCTCGCAGTCGGGGCCGCCCGTGGTGACCGAGAACCGCTGGGTGACGTAGTCGACGACGGTGGCGCGGTGGGAGTCGAGGGCGGCGGCCTGGGCGCGGGCGTCGCCGTTCTCGAACGCCTCGGTTCCGGCGCGGAAGAGGGGGTCGTCGGAGCCGGCGTCGGCGGCCGAGACGACGAGCAGGTCGTACTCCAGCTTCAGTTCGGTCCGCAGCGGCCCGTCACCGTCGGCGGTGACGTGTGCGTACACGGTGGAGGTGAATCCATGGGCGGCCGCGGGTCTGACGAGGCCGAGGAAGAGGAAAACCGCCGCGGCCAGGACGAGCAGCGGGCGGCGGACACGGTGCGACATGAGTCTCCTTGGGGTTGCCCGTGCACCGTGCTGGTCGTGGATGAACCACCGACGACCGATCAGCGAACCATGAGAAAATAAACGTTCGAAAGCCGTCGGAACGATGGAGATCGTGTGGAACGGGCGAGCAGGATGTGGGAAAACCGCCCCGTGCCGGCGGTGTGCGTCCCGCTCGCCCACCGGCCCGCCACCACACCCGCCCCTCCCGGAGGACGATCGTCGTGCACCGCCCGCCCCTGGCCGCCGTACTGGTGATGGCCGCCGCCCTGCTCGCCGGATGCGCTTCGGGCGACGACGACTGGTCGCAGCGGCGCCCGAGCCCCTCCGCCGTCGGCGCGCTGGGGGCGGGTTTCATCGGCCAGGACACCTCACCCGCACCGGAGTCGACGGTCACGCCGCGCCCGGGTTCCTGGTCCGAGGTACGGCCGGCGGCCGGCACCCGGGTCGTGCTGCTCGGCGCGGGCGGCGACCGCCCGACGAAGACCCTGGTGAAGGCGGTGAAGGCCTGGGCGGACGAGGCGGACGTGGATCTGCGGACCGAGACCGCGTCCGACGACACGGACCTGCTGCCCGCCGTCATCCGCGCCATCGACCTGCACCCGGACCTCGTCATCAGCGTGGGCAACGACCTCATCGACCCGCTGACGACGGTCAGTCCGAGCCATCTCTCGCAGGACTTCCTGGTCGTCGGGGCGGAGCTCGCCGAACCCACCGAGAACGTGACGGCGGTCGACTGGTCGGGGGCCTCGTACCGCGGGGAGGGGCTCGGCATGTCATCGACCTACGACCCCGCCTCGTTCACCGACGCCCGCTGCGCGGCTGCCGTCCGGGCGGGCACGGCGGCGGTGCTGACGGGGCATACGGGGATCGTGGTGTGGCTGGACGACCACTGAGGCCCCGCCCCTTGCCTGAGACCGCCCTTCGCCGGCGCCCGATGAGATAGTGCTCCGCATGTCCTCATCTCCCGTCCCCTCCCCCTGCTCCTGGATACGGACGACCGTGCGGGTGGGGATCGCCGTCCTCGCGATGGCCGCCGTGACCGCCACCCCGGCTTCGGCTTCGGCTTCGAAGAAGGTCGCGCTGACCCTGAAGGACGTCCCGCGGACCGTGGTCGCGTACAACGCGGACGAGGGGGCCGAGGCCAGGAACGGGGACTTCGTGGTACCCGTCGCCGTCGTCCCCGGCAACAAGGAACCGGCCCGCGACGTCAAGGTCGTGGTCGACGCCTCGGGACTCAAGGACATCGCCCGTGTGACCAAGGGCGGTTACGGCAACTGCACCGGCAGCGGCTGGGTCTACACCTGCGTGTACGGCACCCTCCAGAACGACGGCGAGAGCAACGCCCCCTTCGACATCATCGGCCTGGACGGCGTGAAGCCGGGCGACAGCGGCACGGTCACCTACACGGCGAGTGCGGACAACACGGAGCCGGTCACCGGCACCACCCGCCTGGTGGTGGGCGGACCCACGCTGGGCGCCCCGGACAAGGAGGCAGAGGTGAGCGGGGTGAAGCCGAGCCGACCAGCCACGTTCACACCGAAGTTCGCCAATCACAGCCGCTTCGCGGCCGACCGGGGCGTCGCACTGCGCATCCGCGCGGACGGCGGCCTCACCCTGAAGACCCGGCACAGCAACTGCTACTACACCGGGACGTCGCCCACATCGGCCTGGTGCCTCTTCTCCGCGAAGGCCGCACCCGGCACCGCGTACCGCACCGGTGCACCGCTCCCCTACGTCGCGGCCGACAAGGAGTTGAACGGCACCCTGTCCTACGACTGGTCCGCCACCCCGGAGAAGCCCGCCGGCCACACGGTGCGCGGCACGGGCGCTCCGATCACCCTGGTCCCCACGTCCGACGGCGCGTTCGGGAGCAACAGCGGTGTCGTCAAGGTGGAGACCACAGTGCAGGCGGACTACCGCCCGGTCACCGCCACGGTCCGTGGACGCGTCGGCGACACGGTGCGGGTACGCCTCGGCGTACGCGACCTGGGCCCGGGCAAGCTGCGGGGCGACGAGGCAATGGGCCGCTTCGAGGTGGTCCCGCCGGAGGGCGCCACCGTCACCTCCGTCCCGTACTCGTTCGAGGACACGGACCGGGACTGGGGGTGCGACCGACCGGAGAGGCCCGGCGGGGCCTTCGTCTGCGACCTCGCGGGCGAGGCGCTCTCCTGGGCCGGCCGGGATGACGGGACGACCGCCATCGAGTTCCACATCCGCATAGACCGGCAGGTCGAGGGCGCGCAGGGCACGATCCGCACGTACAACCCGTACGACCGCACTCCGGGCAACGACACCGCCGCCATCCCGCTCGATGCCTCACCCGCGCCGGCCTACCGCGCGCTCCTGCGCCCCGTGACCTGGGCCGCGATCGGAGGCGCCGCCGTCCTGGGCACGGCCCTGGCGGTCGTGTACCTGCGGCGCCGGAAGCGCACCGGCTGACCACACGGCCCCCGATGGACTCGCCTCCACCTGCCCTTTCGCCGACCGCTATCGGCTAGTCAGGGTACTTTTACGCGCTTTTACGGTGTCCCTACAGACTCTTTCCGTGATCCATGTCATCTCTTAGGCGATCAGGTGATCAGTACGACAATCATCTCGACTTGAAGGAGCCCCAGCATGCGCATTTCCGCTTCCGTCCGCTCCCGCAGTGCCCGCACGGGCATCACGATGGCCGCCGCGGCCGCCTTCGCCGGCGTCACCCTGGCCGCCGCCCCCGCCGCTTACGCCCTGCCCGGGGACAGCGGTGACATCGACGTCACGTCGGTCGGCTGGCACTCGCGTGGCGACCGCGACGGCGTCGAGGTCTGCAAGTTCGTGCTCAAGGCGAACAACTTCGAGTCCTTCCCCTCCGTCCCCTGGACCATCACCGCGCAGCCGCCGACCGTCCCCCCGGGCGACACGCTGCTCGGCACCCTCCCGCTCGTGAACGGCAAGGCCACCAGCCAGGAGTACCTGCTCCCCGAGGGCACGTACCAGCTGGTGTGGACCGTCCCGGCGGGCCCGAAGCAGAAGAGCTTCGAGGTCAACTGCGACCCCAAGCCCGGCCAGGGCGGCAGCCGCGGTGAGGGCAAGGACCAGGGCTCGTCGGGCGCCGAGAAGTCGTGGGAGAAGCCGTCGGGCGCGGTGCCCGCCGGCGGTGGCGGTGTCCCGGACATGGAGAGCGTCAGCTCCGAGAGCGACTCGAACATCGGCGCGTCGGCCGCGCTGGTCGCCGGCGCCGCCGGACTCGCGGGGCTGATCGTGGTGCGTCGATCCGCACGCCGCCGTGCCCGCAACGAGGCATAACCCGCGCGGCAGACGGCGACGACGAGGGCCGAGTCGTGCATGCCGGCTCACGATGACCCTGAGCGTGACCTTCTCGCTGGTGACCGGCGTCGTGTGGGCGAGCTCCGACTCGCCGGATGACGCCTCGTCGGTCACCGCCGCCCGCGGCAGCGACGCCGCGGGCGGCGGGGCCCCGCCGTTCCGCAGGGCCCCGCACGAGCCGCAGAAGAAGGTGCCCGCCTCGCACGCGCCGCTGGTCCACTCCCGGCCGGTGAAGGTCGCCATCCCCGCCATCTACATCGAGGCCCCGGTCGTGGGCCTCGCCCTCGACAAGAAGGGCCGACTCGGCGCCCCACCGCTGAACAAGCCCAAGCAGGTGGGGTGGTTCCAGAAGGGCCCCTCCCCCGGCGAGGCGGGAACCTCGCTGCTCGTCGGCCACCGCGACACCGCGACGGGACCCGCGATCTTCCTCAATCTCAACGCCCTGCGCCGCGGAGACACGGTGACGATCACCCGGGCGGACAAGAGGACCGCGGTCTTCACCGTCGACGAGATGAAGACGTACACGAAGGACAAGTTCCCCGACGACAAGGTGTACGGGGCGACGGGCCGGCCCGAACTCCGGCTGCTGACCTGCGGAGGGCGCTTCGACAAGAAGGCCGGCTACTCGGCCAACGTGGTCGTATTCGCCCACCTCACCTCGCTCAAGAAGAAGGCGGCCTGACACCGCCACGGGCTCCGGCTGGTACCTCGGGGGCAGAGGTACCAGCCGTCCGTGCTTCCCCGCAACACCGTACGGGTGACGCCAACTGATGCACCGTATAAGGGGACGGGGCAGCCGCTACGTTGCCGATATGCCGCTTCCGAAGGACCTCGACCCGTATGCCAATCCGCGCGCCTTCTACGGCGCCGAGCTCCGCCGCCTGCGCGAGGCGGCTGGACTGTCGCAGAACGAGCTGGGTGAGCGGGTGTTCTGCTCTGGTGCGTACATCGGGATGTTCGAGGCGGCGGAGCGACAGCCGCAGGAGGAGATCTCGCGGGGGCTGGACGAACTCCTTGGCAGTGGTGAGCACTTGCAGCGGCTGTGCCGACTGGCGCGGACGTCGAAGGTGGCGGGGTACTTCGCGGACGCGGCGGAGCTCCAGCAACGCGCCGTCTCCATCGCGGAGTACTCGCCCATGGCAGTCCCGGGGCTGTTGCAGACCGAGCAGTACGCGCGAGCGCTGACACGTACGGCTCAGCCTTACGCATCGAGCGAGGTCGTCGACAACCATGTCCGAACCCGCATGGAACGCGGAGAACTGCTCGACTCCCCCACGGCGCCCGTCCTCTGGGTCATCATCCACGAGGCGGCGCTCCGCGTTCCGTTGGGTGGGCCCGCCGTCATCGCCGAGCAGCTCGACCACCTTCACGCACAAGGCAGTGAGCGCCCGCGTGTGGTGGTCCAGGTGCTGCCGTTCGCAGGGGCAAGTCCCCTGCTGCACGGACCGGTTACCCTGATGCACTTCTCCGACGCCCCTCCCGTCGCCTACACGGAGTCCGCGTACAGCGGTCAACTCGTGGAGGACCCTGGGCTGGTGGAGCAATTCTCCTGCGCATACGATCTGGCCAGGGCTTCCGCGTTGTCCCCGGAGGCATCACTGTCCCTCATCAAGTCGGCTGCGAAGGGCTATGCGTCAGATGTTCACCTCTCGTGACATGTCCTCGGTAGCGTGGCGCAAGTCCTCGTACAGCAACGGGGACGGCGGAAACTGCGTCGAGGTCGCCGACGGCGTCCCCGGCCTCGTGCCCGTGCGCGACAGCAAGACACCCGACCGCACCCCACTCACCTTCTCCGCCGTGCGGTGGTCCCAGTTCGTCGATGCGCTGAGGTGCGGCTCCCTCTGAGTACCGGCGCGTCACTCCTGGCCGGACGGCCTCCGCTGGACGTTCACCGTCACCTGGACGCCACCGGCGACGGCACCGCCCGCGACTCCGACGGCCGCTGCGGCCTCGGCGTGGCCGGTGAGCGCCAGGACGACCGTGGCGACGCCTGAGCACAGGCCGGTGGCGGCAGTCAGCCAGGCCGGGATTCGGGCGTCCGTTCCGGGTACCGCCGGAGGGCGGGTGCTGGAGGTCATCGGGGTGTCTCCGTCCGGTCCAGGCGTGCGCTGACGGCCTGTTCCAGGGTGAGGCCGTCCGACGCGTCTGCGGGTTCCAGGAAGGCGTGGATCACGGCCAGGGCGACCGTGCCCATGAGTGAGCTCTCCCGTTCCCGGTCGACGACCCGGGCCCCCGGGTCGCCGATGGAGCGCAGGATCACGCCGTCCGTGGCGGCGGACAGGGCGTTGGCGAGGTCGTCGAGGTCGAGCCCGGCGCGCAATCGCAGGCCGCGTGCCTGGAGGACGTCGGCGTAGACGTGTTTCCAGGAGGAGAGGTAGCCCCGGTACGTCTCGGTGAGCGCCCGCTGGACCGTGTCGTCGCCGTCGGCGAGCGCCATCAGGACGAGGCTGAGCCGGACCGACGGCATACGGGCGCTCTCCGCCGTGTGCTGGTAGGCCGTCTCGTGGACGGCCTCCACGAAGTCCTCGCCGGTTACCAGCCTCCGGGTGGTGGCTGCCCGCTGCTTCAGATAGCCAGGATGGTAATTCGCGGGCCACATAGCGAAGTTGATCAGGTCGGCGACGAAGTCGGACTGTGAGCGCCAGGTGGTCCGCAGCCTCGGTACACCGCCCCGGGAGATGAACGGGGGCGGGTTCTCCGCCGCTGCCGCCGCGACCGCCCGCTGGGACAGGAAGCCCAGCAGCGGACGTTCAAGGGCGTGCGCGTTCCCGGCGGCGGCGCTCCGTAAGGCACCCGGCCCCAGGTGCTGCTGGATCAGCCGCATGCCCGCGGCCAGGTAGCCGGCGGTACTCAGACTGTTGGCGAGCTTCTTCCGGCCGGTGGCCGTGATTCTGCTGAGATGCCGCAGGACGTGGGAGATGTCCTGGTCGTAGGGGTAGGGCAGATGTGCCTTGTGCGAGATGTGCGGCTCGTTGGAGTTGTTCACCACTCGATGCTGACGTCGTGTCCCGGTCGGCACCAGGTGCGCACCTGCGCGAAATCCTCCGGCTCCTCAGCGTTCAGAGGTGCTCAGGGACGTTCACGGGCGGGCCGGTCGAGCCGGAGGCGGCCGCGGAGTTGGTGGGCGGCGTACGGCGCTGCCTGGAGGGCGAGACCGACCGCGCCCATGAGGGTCGCTGCGAGCGCGGCGCCCGGGTGTTCTTCGGCGATCCGTTGGCCCTGGATCACGGAGAAGGCGGAGCCGATGGCCATGACGGCGGTGGACGACACCCCCGCGATGGTGCTGGGGAAGCGGGACATGCGGCGCGCCTCGGCTCCCGAGCCGGGCAGCAGACTCGGGCCGAGCGCCGGCCCCTTGGGCCACAGTGCCTTGCCGCTCAGCCGGCGTTCGGACACGGTCAGCCCGGCGGCGCGGCGCAGGCGTGACCAGCCGTCGGCCCCTGCCGCGCCGCCGAACCAGAGGTCCCACGGGAACACGGCCCGCACCTGCTCCCCCGGTCCCCTGAGCTCCACCCCGAGTGGGACGCCGGTGCGGTCGTTCACCCGGACCAATGCGGTCACGGCGTGCGGGCCGGTCAACGGGAACCAGTACTCCTGCCCGCCGAGGTCCCGCAGTACGAGGTCGCGCTCCTGTACCCGGAGCACGGTGTCCCGGCAGAATCTGACCGTGGCGCCGAGTGCCGGATCCGGTGCGGGGCTCACATGTGCGCGGATGACGGGGTCGCAATGCCGCAGGCTCCACCAGGTCGCGGCCCGCAGCGCCAGCCGTGCGACCGGTGCGACGAAGGCGGCAGTGGCCAGCAGCAGGACGGCCCAGGCGGCCTCGGTGTCCGAGAAGAGGACGGCGGTGAAGGCGGCGAACCACACCGTGCCGGCCACGGCCCGCACAGCCCAGTACCAGTACGGGAACGCGCTGCCCGGCCCGAGTGCGGCGCCTCCGCCCCGGGCCACCAGCGGATCGTTCCTGTCGCGCACCACGTGCAGGGGGATGTCCGCCGCTGCCAGCAGGGCCTTCACTCCCGCCCGCTGGAGGAGTTGCTCGCCCTGCAGCCACCGTCGGGGCAGCGCGGGTGACTCGGGCAGCCAGTCCTCGACGTCGAACCGGCCGATGAGTGCCCCGTCCCGGTCCTGCAACTGGATCTCGCCCCATGAGCCGGGCAGGGCGGGCCCCATGCGCGTGCGGTCGTCGCCGGGGATGTCGACGAACACGGCCCGGGTGATGCCCGTACCGCCCACCGGATGGCGGACCGTGCGGCGGGGCGTACGCAGCACCAGGGCGCCGTCCTGCGCGTAGAGCCGCGAGACGTGGCACAGGCCGAGGCCTGGTCCGCGTGAGGCGGCGGGCCTGAGGGCGTGCTCGGGAACCCGCGCCCCCGGTTCGGGTATCGGCGCCCCCCGCGTTCCACAGGCCCTGCTCGGAGGGGTGTTGGCGCTGGACTTCACACGACTGACCGTATCGCGGTGCGGAGCGGTGGCACCGGTCTCCCTTCCTCCCGGCCGGTGCCCCGGAGGCGGCGGACCACCGTCCGAGCGGTGCCCGCCGCTCGGGGCCGGGTGTGACCGGTGTCCTCTACCATCGGTGCATGAGCGAGGAATGGGCCTGGCTGGAGGAGCGGCCGGTCTTCACCACCCACGGGGAGAAGGGTGGGAGCGTCACCCGGGTGCCTCCCGGTGCGGCGCTCGCGCGGCTGACGAGCGGATTCGTGCTCCTCGTCGCAGGTTTCGCCGTCAGTCTCGGGCTCACGATCGCCGGTTTCGGGCTCGTGTTCGCCTCCCGTGCGGAGACCGGTGGCGGCACGGGATGGTGGTGGCTCGTGCTGGGTGTCCCGGCGGCCGTCGTCGCGCTCATCACCTTCTCCGGGACCTTCACGACCGGCACCGAACTCATCATGCGAGGCAACGCACGCAACCTGGTCATGTTCGCCGGCGTGCTCTGCGGCGTCGCCATCGGGCTGGGCGGCCTTGCGCTCCGGTGGTCGTGGCGCGCGAGCGACATCCGGCTCCATCCGGAGGCGTTCGACTACCCCGGCTGGAACGACCACCAACGCTTCAACAGTGAACTCCTCGCCGTCGGGGCCGTCTTGGCGGCCGTCGCAGGCCTGGTCCTGGCGGTACTCGCCGTCCGGAGCGTGCGCCGGGCGCGGCGTGACGTCGAGCGCATCCTCCACCTGCGGCAGACCGCGCCCCGCAGTCCGGGCGTCGTCGCGAAGCTTCCCGATCCGCGCAGCTGGAACGGCGGCGGGGATGTACCGATCCGCTACGACGACGAGCACGGCCGGCACGAGATCCGCGTACGGGTCAACACCACCGCCGGGAAGATCCCCGTGCCCGGCACGCACGTCATCGTGTTCACCGGCCCGGACGGCGACCTACTGGTGGAGATCGACCCGGAGCACGCGCTCGAATACCACCCGGACAACCGCCCCTACGAGTCGAGTTCGAGCATGGGCGGAAACTGAGCGAGGGCCCGGCTCACGCCTCAGTGACCGCGCACGTGCAGGCCGAACCCCTGGCGACCCGGCGCCTCCAGGCCTTCCTTCAGTCGCAGTGACGGGATCTCGTAGTCACCGAAGTTCTGGCGCCGGAAGGCGATCGGCTCGATCGTCTCCAGTGTCAGCAGCCGCTCCTCCCAGGCCTTCGCCGCGTCCGCGAAGGCTCCGCCGCTGATCCTGTCGGTGCCGTACAGCACGAACGGCGGCAGCACTTCGATGCCCGGGTAGTACAGGATCCCATGGTGGATCGGGAACAGCAGGTCCTCGATCGGGCCGTTGATCCCGCGGTCCGTGTAGTGGGACTCGGGGCCGCCGACGGTCACCGACAGGATCGCCCGGCGGCCCTGGAGCGTGCCCTCGCCGAAGCGATCGCCGTACCGCGTCTCGTCGTGGACGCCGACCCCGTACGCGAAGTGGAAGGAGAACACCCGGTCCACCCAGCCCTTGAGGATCGCCGGCATCGTGTACCACCACATCGGGAACTGGAAGATCACCGTGTCGGCCCACAGCAGCTTCTGCTGCTCGACGGCCACGTCGGGCGTGAGCTCGCCGGCATCGTACGCACCGGCCGAACTCCGTACGACCCGGAGCGGGTTGGTGGCGTGCTCGCCGAAGTCCGCGGCGTCCACCACGGCCTTCCAGTTCATCGCGTACAGGTCGCTGACCCGTACCTCGTGCCCGGCGGCTTCGAGAGTGGAGACGGCGATGTCCTTGAGCGAGCCGTTCAACGAGCGGGGCTCCGGGTGGGCGTGGACGATGAGCGTCTTCATGGCTGTTCCTTTCCTGCCGGTCCTTCCGGCGAGGTGTGTCGCCACAGATGCTCGGCCGCCCGGTCCCATGTCGTACAGGGTCGGCCTCTTCCGTCGGACGGGACTTCCTGGTAACGCCAGGACCACCCTCACCTGCCCGGCCGAGGCCCATACTGGGGACATGGACGACCTCGCGGGCTTCCTGCGGATCCGGCGTTCCCGGGTCGACCCGGCCTCCGTCGGCATCCCCGTCGACAGCCGCCGCCGGGTCGAAGGGCTGCGCCGCGAAGAGGTCGCGCATCTGTCCGGGGTCAGCGTCGACTACTACGTACGCCTTGAGCAGGGCCGCGCGACCCAGCCGTCCGGGCAGATCCTCGACGCGCTCGCACGTGTTCTCGGCCTCGACGAGACCGAACGCGGCCACCTGCACCGGCTCGCGCGGCAGCGCCGCAGCCGGGCGAAGACACCGGGCGGGCGGGTACGGCCGGAGCTGCTGCGTGTCCTCGGCCTGATCCCCGACGCGCCCGCGCTGATCATGGACCACCGCCTGGACGTGCTCGCCGGGAACCGCCTGGCCGGGGCCCTCTACGGCCGGCCCGTGCCGGGCATGAACACCGCACGGCACATGTTCCTCGACGAGGCCGAGCGCGGCCTCTACGCGGACTGGGAGACGTGCACACTCGACGTGGTCGGGCATCTGCGGCTGGCCGCGGGCAAATACCCCGATGACCCCCGACTGGCCTCGCTCATCGGCGAATTGGCCATGGGAAGCGAGCGCTTCCGCCGCCTCTGGGCCCGCGCTGACGTGCGCGCCCGTACCCATGGACGTAAGGCGTACATGCACCCGCTGGTCGGGCTGCTGGAACTGCACCAGGAGAACTTCGCACTGCCGGGCGAATCAGGCATGGAACTGCTGGTGCTGTCCGCGGCCCCCGGCAGCCCCGCCGAGGACAGGCTGCGCCTGCTCGCGAGCCTGGGTGCGGACAGCACCGACGCGCATCCCACGGTGGGCGACCGGGTCAGCGAGTAACTCAGCGACGCTCGCCCGCCGCCCGCTGGGTCAGACCGTCGAGGATGAGGGCGAGGCCCGCCTCGAACGCCGACTCGTGATCGATCACCGGTACGTCCTCCGGTAGCTCCGCGGCGTTGCCCGAGTCGGGGTCCGCCTGCTCCTCCAGGACGCTGCCGACCGTGAAGCGCCCGGCCGCCAGCATCGCCGTCTGCGCGTCCCGCTCGGGAACGCCGGAGGTGACGAGGAAGGCCAGCTTGCGGCGGATCCGGTCGAGGTCGCCGGTGGGGACGGTGCCGGCGTGCAGCCGTGCGCCGTCCCGGCGCGCCAGCAGGGTGTTCCTGAAGCTGCGCGTGTTCTCCAGGAACCAGTCGCGCCAGTCGTCGCCCGGCTCGGGCAGCGGGGATGCCGCGTGGGGCGCCATCGCCGCTTCCGCCATGGCGGCCAGGAGGTCCTTCTTGGTGCGGAAGTGCCAGTAGAGCGACGGCTGCTCGACGCCCAGGCGCTTGGCCAGCTGCCGCGTGCTGACGGCGTCCAGGCCGACGTCGTCGAGCAGGCGGAGCGCCTCGGTGATGACGGTCTCGCGGTTCATCTTGGTCACGTTGACAATCTATCGCTGATAGATGACGCTGAAAAGCGGGACCATTCACCGATAGATTCTGGTCACGGACATGGATATGGACACAGGCATGGACACAGGCACGGGCGCAGGCGCCGACACAGGCGCAGGCAAGGGCGCAGGCCCGGGAAAGCGGCCCCTGCGGGTCCTCGTCGCCGGTGGCGGGATCGCCGGGCAGGCCCTGGCCTTCTGGCTCACCCGGGGCGGCCACCGGGTGACCGTCGCCGAGCGCTTCCCCGCCCTGCGGGCCACCGGCGCCCAGGTCGACCTGCGAGGACAGGGCATCGAGGCCATCAGCAGGATGGGGCTCCTCGACGCCGTGCGCGGCGCGCTCGTGGACGAGGCGGGTGTCGCCTTCGTCGACGAGCGCGGCAGGGCCAGGGCGACGATCCTGGCCAACACCTCAGGGAAGGGCCGCCAGACCCTGACCTCCGAGTACGAGATCATGCGCGGCGATCTGGTGCGCATCCTCAACGACGCGACGAAGGACGACACCGAGTACGTCTTCGGCACGAGCGTGGACAGCTTCGAGCAGGATGAGCGCAGGGTCGTCGCGCAGTTCTCCGACGGTTCGTCCGGAGAGTTCGATCTCCTGATCGGCGCGGACGGACAGGGGTCACGCATCCGGCGGGCGCTGCTGCCGCAGGACTTCGATCCGTACTGGCGCGTCGGCATTCACATGGCCTACTGGTTCGTCCCGCGCATCGCCTCCGACAGCAACATCCGGGACACCTACATGGCTCCGGAAGGCCGCCAGATCATGCGCCGCAGCCACAACCCGACCGAGACCCAGGCGTACTTCGTGATGCGCGAGGAATCCGATGAGGCCTCCGCGATCCACCGTGCGCCCATCGAGCGGCAGCAGGAGTTCTGGGCCGACCGTTTCCGCGACGCGGGCTGGCAGACCGGGCGTTTCATCGAGGGCATGGGGACGAGCCCGTTCTTCTACTCCCAGGAGATCGTCCAGGTCCGTACGGACACCTGGCACAAGGGCCGCGTGGCACTGGCCGGCGACGCCGCGCACTGCGCCTCCCCCTACAGCGGCATGGGCGTCTCGGGCGGCCTGGTCGGCGCCCATGTCCTGGCCGGTGAGATCAACCGCCACCCCGGCGACCTGCCGACCGCCCTGGCGAACTACGACAGGATGCTGCGGCCCTTCGTCGACCGGATCCAGGGCGAGGTCAACCCGCGGCTGCTGCGACTGGGCATGCCGATGACGCGGCGCGCCATAGGCGCCTTCCAGGCCACCACCGCGCTCGCCTGTTTCCTCCGCGTCCCCGAACTCGCAGCACGCCTCTCCCGGGAGGACCGCGGCGGGGACTGGCAGCTCCCGGCAGACCCGGCACCGGTCGGCACCGCGCCGTCATCGGGCAAGCACGTCACCTCTCGGCTCGAAGATCGGAGACCTGCATGAACGTGCCGGACCACCACAGCTCGCGCCCGGGAGACGGCCCCGTGTGGGGCAGGCGGGACTTCCTCGGCCGGACGGCCGGGGTCGCCGCAGGCGCGGCGTTCGCAGGCGCCCTTGCCTCCGAACCGGCGTCCGCGTCTCAGACATCGGGCGAACCGGCCTCCGCTTCACCGACCCCCGCTGCGCCGACCTCCGCTTCACCGGCGGCGTTCGAGGCCCGGCCGGTGCGGACCGAGTCCGGCCTGGTGTCCGGAGTCCCCGGCGCACGGCACGGTGTCACCGCGTACAAGGGCATCCCGTACGCCGCTTCCACCGCGGGCGAGAACCGTTGGCGTGCACCCAGACCCGCCCCGGCCTGGAAGGGCGTACGCAAGGCCGACACCTTCGGCGACGCGCCCCCTCAGGCCGGCAGCGGTTTCGCGATGAGCGAGGACTGTCTGAACCTCAACGTGTGGACGGGCGCGTCGAACCCGGGTGCGCGTCGCCCGGTGTACGTCTGGCTGTACGGCGGCGGCTTCTCCGGAGGGATGGGCTCGGACCCGCTCTTCGACGGCTCGACGCTGGCGGGCAAGGGCGTGGTCGTGGTGACCATCAACTACCGCCTCGGCGCACTGGGTTTCCTCTCCACGCCGGAGCTGAGCCGGGAGTCCGGCCATGACGCCTCGGGCAACTACGGCCTGCTGGACCAGATCGCGGCACTGAAGTGGGTGCGGCGCAACATCCGGGCGTTCGGCGGCGACCCGGACCAGGTCACGGTGGGCGGCCAGTCCGCCGGAGCCGGCTCAACGGACCTGCTCTCCATCTCCCCGCTGGCGACCGGCCTCTTCCGCAGGGCTGTCGCCCAGAGCCAGGTGCGCTTCCCCAGCGACCCCGAACTGCGCTATCTCGGCACATCGCACCGTAAGAAGTCCGTCGCCGAACAACAGGGTGCCTCCTACGCGGCGGACCACGGGGCAACGACCCTGGCCGAACTGCGTGCACTGCCGTGGCAGGACATCAACGACGCCGCCACGCTCAAGGACGAGACGGTCGACACCGGGACCGTCGCCAAACCACCGCTGTTCCGGCCCGTGATCGACGGCTGGGTGCTTCCTCTCAACGCACGTACTTCTGGACCCACCGTCCGCCCGGAGCCGACCACGACCTGCGCGGCGCCTACCACGGCTCCGAGATCGCCTACTTCTTCGGCAACCTTCACCCGGCCGACCAGGGATGGACCGACGAGGACCGGGAGACGGCCGACATCATGTCGTCGTATCTCGCCCACTACATCACCAAGGGCGACCCCAACGGCCCAGGGCTGCCCGAGTGGCCCGTACACGCCCCTGATTCACCGACGGTGATGGAGGTGGGCGAGCACTACGGGCCGATACGGGTCGCCCCGGCCCGCCGGCTCGACTTCTGGAAGCGGTACTTCGCCACGCAGGATGCCTGGTAGAAGGGCGGCCCGCGTCGGGGGCCCGTCGGCGGTATCCGTGATCTGTCGGCGCCGTGTCGGTGGGAGGTGCGACCTTGGACGGGTCGGTGCTTCCCGTGAGCACACTGCCCCGAAACGCAAGGAGCCTGTCATCGTGTCCTCCGCATCCCGGTGCCGACCGTGGAATGTTCACCGCCTGCCCTCCGCCGAGGCCAAGGTCTTCCTGGTCACCGGAGGTAATGCCGGGATCGGCTACTTCATCGCGGAGCAGCTCGCCTCCACCGGCGCCGTCGTCGTACTCGGCAGCCGGGACGCGGCGAAGGCCGACGCCGCCATGACCTCGATCCGCTCGCGCGTCCCCGGCGCGCACGTGCGGCACCTACAACTGGACGTCGCCGACCTGTCGTCCCAGAAGACCGCCGTGGAAGGGCTGGGCCTCGATCATCTCGACGCGGTGGTCCACAACGCGGGGGTCGCGCTCGACAACCCGCCGCGCCGAGAGACGAAGGACGGTCACGAGCTGATGTTCGGCACCAACCACCTCGGCCACTTCGCGCTCACCCAGTGGCTGGCTCCCCTGCTGCTCGCGGCGCCGGCTGGCCGCATCGTAACGGTGGGAAGCTTCGCGGCACGGTCCGAGCGGCTGGACCTGCGCGACCTGCAGTCGACCCAGGACTACCGGCCCAAGCGCACCTACGGCCGATCGAAGCTGGCGCAGATGTGCTTCGGCTTCGAACTCGATCGCCGCCTGCGCGCCGTCGGCAGCACGGTGCGCAGTGTGGTGGCCCACCCCGGCGGCGCACTGGACTCCCTCACCCCCTCCCGCCCGCCGGTGTGCGTGACCACCCCCGGCGAGCGGCTGCGCGCCCTGCCCGCCGGGCTCCTGGTGCAGGGCAAGGACGCCGGGGCATGGCCCGTCGTCCGCGCCGTCCTCGACCCGGAGGTGCGGGGAGGACAGCTGTACGGTCCGAGGTTCTTCGGCCTGCGTGGCACACCACGGCGTGAGCCCGTCCCCCCTCACATGGCCGACCCGGCCGTCGCCGCCGACCTGTGGTCAACCAGCGGGGAACTGACCGACACCGATGCACACCTCGGCTTCCGGTAGGCGCGGTCCACGCGGGGCTCGGCCCCCGATCGCCCGTCCCGAGCCGTGGACCAGACGCCCCGGACCTCGGCCCTTCGTGACGTCGCGCAATGTTCTAGTGACCTGAGTCAGAGGTTTGGCGTTAGTTGGTTATGAGTCGTCCAGGGCCGAAGATTCCGCCGTTGTCACTGACCGATGCTCAGCGGGCTGTGCTGGAGGGCTGGGTGCGTCGGCGGACGACCGCGCAGGCGCTGGCTCAGCGGTCACGGATCGTGCTGGAGTGCGCGGACGGTCACTCGATCATGGAGGTGTCCCGTCGGCTGCGGGTTGCACCGGACACTGTCCGCACCTGGCGGCGGCGCTTCCTGGAGAACGGCCTGGACGGCTTGTGTGACGAGCCCAGGCCGGGTGTCCCGCGGAAGATTACCGACGCGGATGTGGAACGAGTGATCGTCAGAACGCTCGAGGAGACGCCGAAGAACGCGACACACTGGTCGACGCGCTCGATGGCCGCCGCGACGGGCATGTCGCAGTCGACGGTATCCAGGATCTGGCGTGCGTTCGCTCTGGCCCCGCACCGCTCGCAGACCTTCAAGCTCTCCACCGATCCGTTCTTCATCGACAAGGTCCGCGACGTCGTCGGCCTCTATCTCGACCCGCCGGAGAAGGCTCTGGTTCTCTGCGTGGACGAGAAGTCGCAGATCCAGGCCCTGGACCGGTCCCAGCCGGTCCTGCCGATGATGCCCGGGGTTCCCGAGCGCCGCAGCCACGACTACATCCGCGCCGGCACCACCACTCTCTTCGCCGCCCTGGAAGTCGCGACGGGCAAGGTGATCGGATCGCTCCACCGCCGCCACCGGGCCGTCGAGTTCAAGAAGTTCCTGGCCAAGCTCGACAAGGAAGTCCCGGCCGGCCTTCAGGTCCACCTGATCCTCGACAACTACGCGACGCACAAGACACCGGCGGTCAAGAAGTGGCTGCTGGCACACCCGCGCTTCCACCTGCACTTCACACCTACCAGCGCGTCGT
The DNA here is from genome assembly GCF_045162755.1 of Streptomyces sp. NBC_01012. Lineage (NCBI taxonomy): Bacteria > Bacillati > Actinomycetota > Actinomycetes > Kitasatosporales > Streptomycetaceae > Streptomyces > Streptomyces sp. NBC_01012. Next base: position 1,492,017 of record NZ_CP108688.1, read on the forward strand.
GGCTGAACCTGGTCGAGCGGTGGTTCGCCGAACTCACACAGAAGAAACTCAAGCGCGGAGTACACCGCTCCGTCCAAGCCCTCGAACGCGACGTCCGGGCCTGGCTGGCCGACTGGAACGACCAACCCAGGCCCTTCATCTGGACCAAGTCGGCCGACGAAATCCTCGACAAAGTCGCCGCCTACTGCCACCGAATCTCTGACTCAGGTCACTAGTTGTTGTTTCCCATTTCCTTGTTGAAGGCGTTCCCGAACTGGCGCATGTATTGGGTGGTGGCACCGACGCGCTGCTGCAGTCCGACGCGGGTTGCGACGTCCACGCTGGTGGCGACCCTCGTGCCCTCCGAGGGGGACTTTGCGTGTTCGGCGCTCCAATACGCGTACTCCTGCTCAGCGATCGCCTTGTGCGCGGCCTTGGCACGCGGATCGTCGTTGGGGATCTTGTACAACTCCTTAAACGCGGGATTGGCGAAGACCTTGTCGATTTCTCGCGAGCCGTGCTCACCGGCCACCGTCTTGATTCCGTCGATGGCATCGGCGACACGTGCACCGACCGTGTCCTGCCCTTCGAGGCCCTCCTCCTTGAGCACGCCGCGAATGTGCTGGATGGCCTTTTGGCGCGGAGCACCCGGCGCTACCGTGTCGCTCCTCAGGCTGAAGAGGCCCGCTGCTGCACCGATCTGCTTCTTGATCTCCTCCATCCGCTGCACCGGTGGCGCTTCACCGGTACGCGGCGCCTCGGCCGTGTCTCGCAAGGCCTCGTCCCTCCGCATGGCTCGGCTCACCGGTACGGGCCCGGACATCACGCGGCTCGCGTTCGCCTCAGCCTCGCGCTCGAACCGGTCGGAAGGATCACTGACGCGCAGCCCGTTGCCGTCGTCCGTACCGGCCACCGGCCCTGAACGCTGCTGGATGACGTGGGTCAGTTCGTGAGCGAGTGTCCGCTTGTCCTCGCCGCCGCTTCCGATGACCACGTGGCTGCCCGAAGTGTAGGCGTGCGCTCCTATCTCCGCCGCGGATGAACTCGCGGCACTACCGGTGTGGACGCGGACATCGGAGAAGTCGGCATCGAGTCGCGCCTCCATCTCGACCCGGGTGGTCGCGTCCAGGGGAGTGCCACTCTCGCTCAGGACTTTGTGAACGGCGGAGCGCTGGATCGGCGACTGGTCCTTCCCGTGACCACAGCCCGCGTCGTGCTGGTGCTGCTCCTGGGCCCGCAAGTGTCCGCTCTGGTGGAGCAACTGGACGACGGCGGCGTTTCCGGCGGCACGCTGCAGCCCGAGGAGCCCCCCGAGCGGTGTGCCCTTGCGCGGCGCCTTGAAGCCCGGGGCGTTCCGTCGGCCGTCTTCGGCCCGGAGGCCGCTGTCCTTGGCTGAAGCGTGCATGATGCTCTCTCCGCAGTGAGGGGTCGTCCATTCTCTTTCTACACGGTTGCGTTACCGGGGAGCCAGAAGCCTATTGACCAGAGCCTCGTCGGGTTCACTCGTCGAGGGTGTACCGGACGTGCGGGGCTTTGAGGTAGCCGGTGATGACGTGAGGGTGGCGTTACCGCCGGTGGAAGAACCTGCGGGTCCGGGCGGCGAGTTCGGTCCGGTTCCCGGCCAGGTGGGCGTGGGGCAGGCTGCGCTTGAGATCGGCGTTGCCGAGCTCGTCCGGGTTCGGCTCGGGTGAGTACGAGGGCGGGAAGTGGAGTTCGGCCTCGTCCTGGCGGTCGGCGATCAAGCCGCCGAACGCCACTTGCGGACGTGCTGGGCCCGGGAAAACGCCCTGATGGTGTCCTCAAACGGCCTCCGAAAACGGCCTCCGAGTCGGGCGTGAGGAGCCGGCTGGGTGTGCACCGTCGAAGGCAGGCGTGGGCCGGCCGTCAGTGGATGGCGTCGAAGAGGCGTTCCGGCAGGGCCACGTTCAGCGCTGTGACCACCGGCTTGCCGTGTTCTGTGCCCAGGCGTGAGACCGCGCCCGTGGCGAGTTGGAAGAGTTCGCCGCTTGCCGGTGTCAGCCGTAGGTAGCGGGCGATCAGGACGCGCAGGAAGTGGGAGTGGGCGACCAGCGCGATGTCCGCCTCGCCCAGTCGGGAGGCCGCTGCCCTGGCCTCTGCCAGGATGCGGTCCGCACGGTCGCCGACCTCCTGGGGGCTCTCCCCCGGGTGCTCCGTGGGGCCGGGGGCTACGCCGTCGGTCCAGAGGTTCCAGTCGGGACGGGTGCGGCGGATGTCGACCGTGGCGATGCCCTCGTACGCCCCGTAGTCCCACTCCCGTAGGTCCGGCGTCTCGCGGGGTGCGGTCAGGCTCGCCAGTTCGGCGGTGCGGCGGGCGCGGAGGTAGGGGCTGACCAGGGTGAGCCCGATCTCGCGTTCGGCGAGGAGCGGTACGAGGGCGCGGGCCTGGCGCTCCCCGAGCTCGGTGAGGGGCAGGTCGGTCCAGCTCGTGTGCTGGCCGGACCGGGACCACTCGGTCTCGCCGTGCCGGATCAGGATCAACTCACCCATGGGATGCTTCCGCTCTCTGCGCTGTGCTGCTGGTGCTTACGTGCCACTGGGGCAACCTGTCTGCCCACGATCGCATTCCGTCCGGTCCCGCGCAGAGTGGTGACCTGGGACATGGCGGGGCATGAGGGCGAGCGGCGAGTATGAGCCGATGCGCATCTCCGAGACGGAACGGACCGGCTCGGGCCACAGCTCCGGCCCCGCCCCCGGTCCCGATTACGGCCCCGGCCCCACGCTGGCGCAGCTCCTCGCGCTGGTAGCCGCCGGGACGCTCGACGTCGTCGTGGCGCCCTGCGGTACGGATGTGCCGGTGTCCGACGTGGTACTGCACGACCCGGGCGAGGAGAGGGACGAGAGGACGTGGGCCGTCACCGGGCTGGTCCTGCTCGTGGTCGGGGTCGAGGCCGCGTCGCCCGAGGCGGTCGACGTGCTGCGTGCCGCCGACCGTGCCGGGGCTGCGGCCGTGGTGATGCGGCGCGGCACCCGGGGGCCACGGGCGGCTCTGCTGGAGGCCGCGGAGCGGGGGCGTACGGCCTTGCTGACCCGGGGGTCAGGACAGGGGTGGACCGATGTGCTCGGGCGGTTGCGGACGGCCCTGGTGCACAGCGTCCCGGACCGGTTCGCTGGTGCGACCGGGGTGGCCGGGACGGACCGGGTGGACGGGCTGCGGCTGGGTGATCTGTCGGGGCTGGCCAACACCGTGGCGGACCTGGTCGGCGGCGCGATCACGATCGAGGACCCGCAGTCGCGGGTCCTGGCGTACTCGCGTATGGACCATGAACCCGATCCGATGCGCAGGCTCACGATCCTCGGCCAGGAGGTACCCCGCTGGCGGGTGGTCGAACTGCGCGAGAGCGGCTTCTTCCAGGCCCTGTGGAACACCGACGACGTGGTGCGGCTGCCCGCCGACGAGCGGTACGCCGAGCGGCTGGCCGTCGCGGTGCGGCACGGGTCCGAGGTGCTCGGCTCGATCTGGGCCGCCGCCGACGGGCGGCCACTGGCCGAGGACGCGGTCGCGGCGCTCGCGACGGCGGGCCGTGCCGCGGTCCCGCATCTGTCGCACCACAGGACATGGGGCCGGGCCGCCGCCTGGGCGCGCGAGGGCGCGGTGCGCGCGCTTCTGGCGGGAAACCCGGAGGCGGCCTACGACGTGGGAATCGCCCGGGACCGGCCGCACGCCGTGATGGTGGCGGAGGTGCACGAGGGTCGCGAGAGTGTGCCCGGTGACGCCGGTCAGCGGGTGCTCGACGTCCTCGCGTTGCAGGCCGCCGCCTACCGTCCGGGGTGCGTGACCGCCCGTTCGGGGCAGCGGCTGTACGCCGTGGTGCCGGCCCTGGACCGTGAGACGGACCCCGCGCGCACTCTGCTGGCCACGGTCCGCTCCGCACACGGCGGCGGAGTACCGGGCAGCGTGGTCTTCGCCGGGGCCGGGCCCGTCGTGGCTGACCTGGCGGAGCTGCCCGCATCCCGCGACGCCGCCGAGCTGGTGGTACGGGTGCTGAGGGAGCGGGCCACCCGTCGGCCGGCCGCTGGGGCCGGATCAGCGGCGGCGGTGGCTGTGGCTGTGGCGTCGTACGAGGATGTGGTGGCCGAGGCCTCGGTCCTGCGGCTGCTCGACCGGGTGGAGCCGCTGTGGGGCGCGATGCAGGGCCCGGTGCACGCGATGGTGGAGCACGACCGGGCGCACGGCTCGCGGTACGGCGATTCGGTCGCCGCGCACCTGGACGCCTTCGGGGACACGGCCGCTGCCGCGCGGCGCCTCAACGTGCACCCCAACACGCTGCGGTACCGGCTGCGCCGGGCCCGGGAGCTGTTCGGAGTCGACCTGGCCGATCCGGCCGTGCGGCTCCTGGCGGACGTCGGACTGCGCCTGGGCCGACGTCCGCCAGGGTGAGCACCGCGCCTTAGACCGTCCGGCACATGGTGGGTGGAAGAAGGAGCGGAGCTGGGTGCGTGCAGCTGCAAGGCGGAGGATTGAGGCAACGCGGAGCGATTGGGGTCTCCCCTGGTCGAGCGAAGCCGAGACCTCGGGGAAGATTGACGACAACGCCGCAGATGCGCGTGCCCAGCTCCGCGACGCCACCCACCATGTGCCGGACGGTCTTATTCATGATCATTCAGTTGTGGGGCCGGACAGGTGTACCGGTCAGGCCTGGTGGTGGCTGACGAAGACGTGCCGGGCCTCGCGCACCGAAGCTGTTCACGACGCCCCGCGACCGGACGAGCGCGGCGCACGAGCACAACCACAAGCAACGAGCACGAGCACGAGCCACCTCACGTAGGAGTGTGTATCAGGTGACATCCGATTCGGCCTCTCGACGCGAGCGCGCCCGCGAGGCGGCGCTCGCCCGCGCCGTCGATGAGGGCCTGCTCGGCCCCGGCTCGCCCCTGGTCGGTCTGCTCGACGTCGACGGGGTGCTGGCAGCGGTGGACGCGCTGAACGAGGCGTTCGACGGGCCGGCCACCGTCCACCACACGTTCGCGGCCAAGGCGTGCGGCCTGGTGCCGGTCCTGCGGTTGCTCGCCGAGGCCGGGATGGGCTGCGAGGTGGCATCGCCCGGCGAGCTGGAACAGGCGCTGGCAGCCGGTTTCAGCCCCGACCGGCTGGTCTTCGACAGTCCCGCGAAGACGGTCGAGGAGCTGGAGTACGCGCTGGAGCACGGCATCGCGATCAACCTGGACAACTTCCAGGAGCTGGAGCGCGTCGACCGCCTGCTGGCCGGCCGCGAGCCCGCCGGACCGATCGGACTGCGGGTGAACCCCCAGGTCGGCGCAGGCGCCATCGGTGCGATGAGCACCGCGACCGCGACGTCCAAGTTCGGCGTCGCCCTGCGTGACCCGGGGGCCGTGGACGCGGTGATCGACGCCTTCACCCGGCGCCCCTGGCTCAACCGTCTGCACGCGCACGTCGGCTCGCAGGGCTGCCCTCTGCCGCTCATCGCCCAGGGGGTCAGCGCCGCGTACGAGCTCGCGGAGCGGATCAACGACCGGCTGGGCCGGGCCAGGATCACCGGCCTGGACATCGGCGGCGGCCTGCCCGTCAACTTCGACAGCGAGGACGACGACCCCACGTACGCCGACTACGTCGCCGCACTGCGCGACGCCGCCCCTGGGCTCTTCGACGGCCGCTACACCCTCGTCACCGAGTTCGGCCGCTCGCTGCTGGCGAAGAGCGGCACCATCGCCTCGGTCGTCGAGTACACCAAGTCCGCCGGCGGCCGGCGGATCGCGGTCACCCACGCCGGAGCCCAGGTGGCCACCCGCACGGTGTTCATGCCGGACGCCTGGCCCCTGCGGGTCGGGGTGTTCGATGGCGCGGGCCGCCCCAAGGACGGGCCGCTCCAGGTCGTGGACATCGCGGGACCGTGCTGCTTCGCCGGGGACCTGACCGCGACGGCACGCGAACTCCCGGCGATCGAGCCCGGGGACGTGGTGGCTCTGTACGACACCGGGGCGTACTACTTCTCCTCGCACTTTTCGTACAACTCACTGCCCAGACCTGCCGTATACGGCTATCGGACGCACTCCCCCGGACAGGTCGGCCTCGCCACGGTCCGCGAGGCCCAGAGCGTGCGCGAAGTCGTCGAGGAGAGCGGCCTCTCCCACGCGGGCGCCCTCGTGGCGCTGTGTGCGGACGGCCCGGAGCGAGAGACGAAGGAGCAAGGAACGAAGAAGGAGGTGGCGGAGTGAAGCGTGTCCTCATATCCGCCGACATGGAAGGGGCGACGGGCACCGTCTCCCCCGCGGACGTCGCAGCGGGGACACCCCGCTACGAGCGTTTCCGCCGTCTGCTCACCCAGGACGTCAACGCCGCCGTCGCCGGGTTCGCCGAGGGCGGCGCGGACGAGATCGTCGTCAACGACGCGCACTGCGGCATGGACAACGTCCTCATCGAGGAACTCGACCCGCGCGCGGTCCTGATCGTCGGCCGGCACAAACCCCTCGGCATGATGGAGGGTCTTGAGGACGGCATCGACGCGGTGGCGTTCGTCGGTTACCACACCGGTGCGGGCGAACAGGGCGTCCTCGCGCACACCTACCTCTCGCACAGCATCCTCGGCGTCCGTATCGACGACGAGCCCGTCGGCGAGGGCCGCTTCAACGCTCTGGTCGCCGCCGAGGCGGGCGTGCCGGTCGTTCTCGTCACCGGCGACGACGTGACCTGCCGCGAGGCATCCGCATACGCCCCCGGCTGCCGGACCGTCGCCGTGAAGAGGGCGATCTCCCGGCACGCCGCAGTCTGTCGCACCCCGTCCGTCACGACGGCCGACATCCGCCGCGAGGCCGCCGAGGCCCTCTCGGCGCCCCCACCACGCCCCACCCCGCGTCCCGCACCGCACACGGTGGAGGTCGACGTGGACAGCCCGCACCTCGCGGACCGGGCGAGCGCGCTGTCCGGAGTCGAACTGTCCGGCCCCCGGACCATCCGCACCCACACCCCTGACGCCGTGACGGCACTGCGCCGCTTCCGGGCGCTCAGCTGGGTGATCGGCGGCGGTCGCGAGGGGGACTGGACCTGAGGACCCGGCGGCCCGGCGGCCCGGATCCGTGCCGCCCGGTCGCGAATCCTCGACGGCGCCCCGCACCGCCACGAGGGGTTTCCACCTCCCCGTACGGCGTCGCCCTGTACACCGTTGCCCATGACTGGAGCTGCCATGACTTCTTCCGTACCGCAGAGAGAGCCGCAGGCAGAACCGCAGACTCCTCGACCCGAGCTCAGCCGGTCCCTGCGCAACCGCCATATGTCGATGATCGCGATCGGCGGCGCGATAGGCGCCGGACTGTTCGTGGGCAGCGGATCCGTGATCAAGACGGCGGGGCCCGCCGCGATCGTCTCCTACTGCCTCGCCGGCGCACTCGTGCTGTGCACCATGCGGATGCTCGGCGAGATGGTCGTGGCGAAGCCGTCATCGGGCTCCTTCGCCGACTACGCCCGTACCGCCATCGGGCCGTGGGCGGGCTTCACCATCGGATGGCTGTACTGGTACTACTACGTCATCATCGTGGCCGTGGAGGCCGTCGCGGGTGCCGCGATCCTGCACGCGTGGATCGGGCTGCCGCTCTGGGTGCTGGCCATGGGCCTGATGGTCGTGATGACCGCGACCAACCTGCTCTCCGTGAAGTCCTTCGGCGAGTTCGAGTTCTGGTTCTCCTCCGTCAAGGTCGCCGCGATCGTGGCCTTCCTGATCGTCGGCGGTCTCTACGTCTTCGGCGGCTGGCCGGGCTCGTCCTTCGACTTCTCCAACCTGACCGCGCACGGCGGCTTCGCGCCGAACGGGTTCACCGCGATCTTCTCCGCGATCGTCGTGGTCATCTTCGCGTTCGGCGGAGCCGAGATCGTCACCATCGCCGCTGCCGAGAGCAAGGAGCCCGAGCGTTCGGTGGCCCGTGCCACCACCGGGATCATCTGGCGGATCATCCTCTTCTACGTCGGCTCGATCGTCCTGGTCGTCACCATCGTGCCGTGGGACAGCGCCAAGGTCCTGGCCAGCCCGTACGTCGCGGCCTGGAACATCATCGAGCTGCCCGGTGCGGGCGTCGTGATGGACGTCGTCATCCTCACGGCCGTCCTGAGCGTGCTCAACTCCTCGGTCTACGTCTCCTCGCGGATGCTGCGGGCGCTCGCCACCCATGGGGACGCCCCCGCCTGGCTGGTGGCGACGAACAAGCGCCGGGTGCCCGACCGCGCGATCCTGGCCGGAACGGTCGTCGGCTGGATCTCGGTACTCCTGGCCTATCTGTCCCCGGACACCGTCTTCACCTATCTCGTGAACTCGTCGGGCGCCGTCGCCATCTTCATGTACCTCATGATCGGTGCGTCCCAGCTGCGCATGCGACGCCGCCTGGAGCGTGAGGAGCCCGAGCGGCTGACCCTGCGTATGTGGCTCTTCCCGTACCTCACCTGGGTGGTCATGGCCGGCTTCGCGGCGGTGCTGGTGGCCATGGCCGTCATCGCCGACCAGCGCACCCAACTGCTGACCAGCCTGGGCAGTCTGGCTGTCGTCCTCGTCGCGTACGCGGTCCGCAGGGCACGGGGCAGCAGCCCGGCACGCGCCGAGGATGCACCGGTGCCCGCGGCACCCACCCGCTGACACCGCCGAGCACCGCGCCACCCTCCCACCCGCCGACACCACCGCACACCGGACCGCCCGCCCCTCGACAGCAGGGGCGGGCGGTCCGGTACTCGTACAAGCGGTGTCAGGCCTGCTCGCCCACCACCGTGACCGTGTACGGCCGGTCCGTGTCCACGGTGACGCGGACCTCACCGCCCTCGCGGACCACCTCGTACGTCGCCGCCACCGCGCCCGTGCGGTCGGGGACGGTCACCGTACGGGTGAAGTCGCCCGTGCCCGCCGGGGCGAACACACGCAGCTCCAGGTCGTCGAGCCACTCGCCGTCCGGGCGGCTCTCGTCCGCGCCGAGCGCCAGGACCGCGCCCTGGCGCACCAGCAGCGGCAGGCTGTCGAAGCCATGGGTCTCCTGGCGCCAGACGGGGCCCGTGACCGTGTCGCCGGTCAGCAGGTGGGTCCAGGTGCCCTCGGGCACGTAGTACTCGACGTGGCCGTCCTCGGTGAAGACCGGGGCGACCAGGACGTCCGGGCCCAGCAGGTACTCGCGGTCCGCGGTGCGGGCCGTCGGGTCGTCCGGGAACTCCAGCAGCAGCGGGCGCATCGTGGGGACGCCCGTACGGTGCGCCTCGACGGCAGCGCCGTACAGGTACGGCATGAGGCGGTGCTTGAGGCGGGTGAACTGCCGGGCCACGTCCACCGCCTCCTCACCGAACTCCCACGGCACCCGGTACGACGAGGAGCCGTGCAGCCTGCTGTGCGAGGAGAGCAGGCCGAAGGCGAGCCAGCGCTTGAAGACCGCCGGGTCGGGGGTGCCCTCGAAGCCGCCGATGTCGTGGCTCCAGAAGCCGAAGCCGGACAGCGACAAGGAGAGACCGCCGCGCAGGGACTCCGCCATGGCCTCGAAGGAGGACCAGCAGTCGCCGCCCCAGTGCACCGGGTACTGCTGGCCGCCCGCGGCTGCCGAGCGGGCGAAGAGCACGGCCTCGCCCTGTCCGCGCTCCGTCTCAAGCAGCTCGAAGACGGCCTTGTTGTAGAGGTGCGTGTAGTAGTTGTGCATGCGCTCCTGGTCGGAGCCGTCGTGCCAGACGACGTCCGTGGGGATGCGCTCGCCGAAGTCCGTCTTGAAGCCGTCGACGCCCTGGTCGAGCAGGCCCTTGAGCTTGCCCTGGAACCAGGCGGTGGCCTCGGGGTTGGTGAAGTCCACCAGCGCCATGCCGGCCTGCCACTTGTCCCACTGCCAGACGTCGCCGTCCGGGGTGAGGACGAAGTAGCCCTTGCGCACCCCTTCTTCGTACAGGGCGCTCTTCTGCCCGATGTACGGGTTGATCCAGACGCAGATCTTCAGGCCCTTGTCCTTGAGCCGGGCGATCATGCCCTCCGGGTCGGGGAAGACGGCCGGGTCCCACTCGAAGTCGCACCACTGGTACTCGCGCATCCAGAAGCAGTCGAAGTGGAAGACGCTGAGCGGGATTCCGCGCTCGGCCATGCCGTCGACGAAGGAGGTGACGGTGGCCTCGTCGTAGGACGTGGTGAAGGAGGTGGTCAGCCAGAGGCCGAACGACCACGCCGGAGGGAGGGCGGGGAGGCCGGTGAGGGCCGCGTAGCGGGAGAGGACGTCCTTCGGGGTCGGGCCCGCGATGACGAAGTACTCGAGCGTCTGGTCCTCGACGCTGAACTGCACCTGCCCCACGGCCTCGGAACCGACCTCGAAGGAGACCTTGCCCGGGTGGTTGACGAAGACGCCGTAACCACGGGACGAGAGGTAGAACGGGATGTTCTTGTAGGCCTGTTCGCTGCTGGTGCCGCCGTCGGCCTGCCAGATGTCGACGGCCTGGCCGTTCTTCACGTACGGCGTGAAACGCTCGCCCAGACCGTGGACGGTCTCGCCGACGCCCAGGGCGAGCTGGGCGAACATGTGGTGGCTGTTGTCGTCGTCGACCGTGGCGAACGCGCTGCCCTTCCGGCCTGCGGACGTCAGGAGCCGGCCGTCCCCGTCGAGGAACTCCAGGCCGAAGGCGCCTTCGGTGGGCAGCCGCAGGGTGAGCGGGCCGCTGGTCAGCTCGGCGGCCGTGCCCCGGGTACGGGTGGTGGCGACGGGTCCTGTTGCGGCGCCCGGGAGCTCGAAGTCGGGGCCCTTGCGCCGCTTGCCGGCGTGGTGGGTCAGGCGCACCGCGATGACGCCGTCGGCGGGGGCGTGGGCCTCCACGGTGATCAGCGGAGCGTTCAGAGTGTCGCCGCGGCGCTCGACGCGCTTGACGGCGGCGTAGGCGGCGAGGCGGTCCTCGTCGAGGCGGATGTCGCGGACTTCAGTGGCGTAGGAGGCATGCACACCACTGCGCATCTGCCAGAAGCCGTCGGTGAACTTCATGGGGGTCCGTTCCTGTGGGGTCCTGATTTTGATCGTACACAAAACAAATGCTTTTCGAAGCGCTTCGACGATCACCGCAGAGGATTCGGAACCCACCCCTCCGGGGGTCGGTGGACGCCCCGAAGTCCGCCATGATTCCCCTACGTGACATGCATGTCACAGACATGGTCTAGAAACAAACGCCACGATGCCGTATTAGTACTGTCAGCCAACAAATCGGCCGGACGGCAGCGCAGCCGACGGCCCATGTCGACAAGAGGCAGCACAATGTCGAACCGCTTCACTCCCACCCCGGCGGACAGGTTCACCTTCGGTCTGTGGACCGTGGGCTGGCGTGGCAATGACCCGTTCGGTGACGCGACGCGTCCGGCGCTGGATCCGGTGGAGTCGGTGGAGCGGCTCGCGGAGCTCGGTGCGCACGGTGTGACGTTCCATGACGACGACCTGATCCCGTTCGGGTCCTCCGAGGCCGAGCGTGCCCGGCTGATCGGCCGGTTCAAGGACGCCCTGGAACGGACCGGGATGAAGGTCCCGATGGCCACGACGAATCTGTTCACCCACCCGGTGTTCAAGGACGGCGGGTTCACCTCCAACGACCGTGACGTGCGGCGTTTCGCGCTGCGCAAGGTCATCCGCAACATCGATCTGGCCGCCGAGCTCGGCGCGAGCACGTATGTGGCCTGGGGCGGGCGTGAGGGCGCCGAGTCCGGTGGTGCCAAGGATGTGCGGGTGGCTCTGGACCGGATGAAGGAGGCCTTCGACCTGCTGGGCGACTACGTCACCGAGCAGGGCTACGACCTGCGGTTCGCGATCGAGCCCAAGCCCAACGAGCCCCGCGGCGACATCCTCCTGCCCACGATCGGACACGCCCTGGCCTTCATCGAGCGCCTGGAGCGCCCCGAGATGGTCGGTGTGAACCCCGAGACCGGACACGAGCAGATGGCCGGCCTGAACTTCCCCCACGGCATCGCCCAGGCCCTGTGGTCGGGCAAGCTCTTCCACCTCGACCTCAACGGCCAGTCCGGCATCAAGTACGACCAGGACTTCCGCTTCGGCGCCGGAGACCTGCGCCAGGCCTTCTGGCTCGTCGACCTCCTGGAGACCGCCGGCTACGACGGCTCGCTCCACTTCGACTTCAAGCCCGTGCGCACCGACGGCATCGACGGGGTCTGGGAGTCCGCGAAGAACTGCATGCGCAACTACCTCATCCTCAAGGAACGCGCAGCCGCCTTCCGCGCCGACCCCGCGGTCCAGGAAGCCCTGACCGCCTCCCGCCTCCACGAACTCGCCCGGCCCACCGCCGACGACGGCCTCAAGGCCCTGCTCGCCGACCGGTCCGCCTACGAGGACTTCGACGCCAACACCGCCGCGGAACGCTCCATGGCCTTCGAAGCACTCGACCAGCTCGCCATGGAACACCTCCTCAACGTCCGCTGACCCACCCACCGGGGTGCCCACCCGAACACAGGGCACCCCGGGCACCACCCCCTCCGTGACACCGCCGGAACCGCGCAGGGGTTGACGAAGAGGCCGTGGGAGCGTTCCCATGGGCCCCGGCCCCCCTCTCACCGCAAGGGCACCACCGTGACAGAACCTTCCCCGGACGGACGGCCAGGGCGCGGCAGCCGCCGCACCAGGCGGATCGTCGTTCCTCTCACCGTCGTCTCCGCAGTCGTCGCCGGCACCGTTCTTTCGGGGTGCGTCCAGCAGCGGGACGAGGACGTCTACACCGTCATGAACTCCTCGACCGACGAGTCGTACCACCGCTGGGACGGTGACACCCTCAAGCGCTGCAGCAAGCAGCTCGGGGTCACCATCGAGCAGCAGAGCGTGCCTGCCTCACAGCTGATGACGAAGGCGCTGCGCATGGCGTCGTCGAAGTCGCTGCCCGACGTCCTTCAGCTGGACGCGTCCGAGATGCCGACCTTCGCCGAGGCCGGCGGGCTGATCCCGCTGAAGGACCTCGGGCTGACCACGACGGACATCCCCGAGGGGATCGTCGACTTCGGCTCGTTCGACGGGAAGTACTACGGGGCCGCGCGCACGGTGAACACCCTGGCGCTGTTCTACAACAAGGACACGCTCGACAAGGCCGGCCTGGAGGTGCCCACCACCTGGGCCGAGATGCAGTCGACCGCCAAGAAGCTGACCCAGGGCAAGCGGTACGGCCTGGCGCTGAGCGCGGGCGGCGCGGAGGACGGCGTCTTCCAGTTCACCCCGTTCATGTGGTCCAACGGCGGCGACGAGTCGAAGCTCGACACCCCTGAGGTCGCCGGGGCGCTGGACTACTGGAAGGCGCTCCTGAAGGACGGCTCGCTCTCCAAGTCCACGGTCAACTGGACCCAGGCGGACGTGAACGACCAGTTCATGGCCGGCAACGCGGCCATGATGATCAACGGCCCGTGGCAGGTCGAGACCCTGAACACCAAGAAGGGGCTCAACTGGGGCATGGCCGAGATCCCGGTCCCCAAGGCCGGCGACGACTCGGTCGGGCCGCTGGGCGGCGGTGTGCTCACCGTGCCCAACACGGGCGACACCGAGCGCGAGAAGATGTCCGGCAAGATCATCGGCTGTATGTCGGGCGAGCAGGAGGAGATCTCCTACGCCATCAACAGCTGGATGGTCCCCGCCAACACCAAGGCGGCCGACATCTGGCGGAAGAAGACCCCCGAGCTGGCGGCGCTGGCCGACCAGGTCGCCACGGCCCGCTCCCGCACCGCGAAGGTCGGCGCGCAGTGGTCGTCCGTGTCGCTCGCGCTGCAGAGCGCCTTCCAGTCCGCACTCACCGGCCAATCCAGCGAGGCCGCTCTGAAGCGTGCCCAGCAGCAGGTCACGAGCGGGAACTGAGGTAACGAACCATGTCATCCACCACAGCCTCGGCCTCCGCGCTGCCGGCCGGCCCGAAGGCCCCGACGACCGGTGCGGCCGGTTCGGTCGGCAAGCCGGTGAACCCGCGTAACGCCAAGCGGCGCAGGACGCTCGCCCAGTGGGGGTTCATCGCCCCCGCCGTGATCTTCATGGCGCTGTTCTTCGGCTACCCGCTCGTCCGCAACATCGTGATGAGCTTCCAGGACTACTCGCCGTCCACGTTCTTCACCGGCGAGGCGCCGTTCAACGGCTTCGACAACTGGAGCAACGTCTTCAACGACGGGCTGTTCGGCAAGGCCCTGTGGCAGACGATCCTGTTCACCGTCGGATCGCTCGTCGGCCAGTTCTGCATCGGCCTCGCCCTCGCCGTCTTCTTCACCCGCCGCTTCCCGCTGAACGGGATCCTGCGCTCGCTGATCCTGCTGCCGTGGCTGGTACCGATGGTCGTCTCCGGCATCGTGTGGCGGCGCATCTTCGACCAGGACACCGGTGTCCTCAACTCCTTCCTCGGCACCGTCGGCCTCCCCGGTGACACGCCCTGGCTGACGAGCACCAGCATGGCGCTGATCTCGGTGATCCTGGTCAACATCTGGATCGGCATCCCGTTCAACATGGTGATCCTCTACGGCGGCCTCCAGGAGGTCCCCAGGGAGCTGAACGAGGCCGCCGCTCTCGACGGCGCGTCCGCCTGGCGTACGTTCCGCTCGGTCACCCTGCCGATGCTCAAGCCCGTCATCACCGTGGTGCTGGTGCTCGGCTTCATGTCGACGGTCAAGATCCTCGACCTGGTCCTCGCCCTCACCGACGGCGGGCCCGCCGACTCCACGCAGACGCTCGGCACGCTCACGTACCAGAACTCCTTCGTCCAGATGGACTTCGGTGCCGGTGCCGTGGTCGGCAACATCCTGATCCTGATCTCCGCCGTCTTCGCGGTGTTCTACCTGCGGGTCAACCGCAACGAGGGGAAGTGACCGGCATGGCGACCACCACCCAGATCCCCGCCGCCCCGGCTCCCGCCGTCCACCGGCCCAAGCGCCGCTGGGGTGCGACCGTCTTCGGCGTCGTCGTCCTCGCGGTCATGCTGTTCCCGCTGTACTGGATGATCAACACCGCGCTGCAGCCGGACGCCAGCCTGGTCGAGGTGGGCCCCGTCCCGACCGGCTTCGACTTCTCCGGCTTCACATCGGCGATCACCGAGCAGGGCACCAACCTGCTGACCTCGCTGGCCGTGGCGCTCGGCGCCGTGGCCATCTGTCTGGCGATCTCCGCGCCCGCGGCGTACGGCTTGGCACAGTTCAAGCTGCGTGGCAGCAAGACCATCGTCTTCGGCACGCTCATCACGCAGATGGTGCCGGGCATCGTCATCGCGAACGCCCTGTACAGCGCGTACGTGGACCTCGGCCTGGTCAACTCCTACTTCGGCCTGATGCTGGCGGACGCCTCGCTCGGCATCCCCTTCGCGATCGTCCTGATGCGGTCGTTCATGGTGTCGATCCCGCGCGAGGTCATCGAGGCCGCCGAGGTGGACGGCGCGGGCCGTATCCGTACGTTCGTCCAGGTCGTCCTGCCGATGAGCCGCAACTCGCTGATCACCGCCGGGCTGTTCTCGTTCCTGTACGCGTGGAGCGACTTCATGTTCGCGCTCACGCTGAACACCACGGACGACGTCAAGCCGATCACCCTGGGCATCTACCAGTACATCGGCGCGCACGTCGGCGACTGGGGCTCGGTCATGGCCGCCTCGGTGCTCTCGGCGGTGCCCGCCGCCGTCCTCCTCGTCCTGTCCCAGAAGTACATCGCTGCCGGAATCACCGGCGGCTCCGTCAAGTAAGGGTTTCCATGAGTGACTTCCCCGTCTTCCCGCCCGGATTCGTCTTCGGCGCGGCCACGGCCTCCTACCAGATCGAGGGTGCCGTGGAGGAGGACGGCCGCGGCCCGTCCATCTGGGACACCTACAGCCACCTGCCCGGCAGGACGGACGGTGGAGACACGGGTGACGTCGCCTGCGACCACTACCACCGCTACCCCGAGGACGTGGCGCTGCTGCGCGACCTGGGCGTGGAGTCCTACCGCTTCTCCGTCGCCTGGTCCCGCATCCAGCCCACGGGCAGCGGGGCGGTCAACGCCAAGGGCCTGGACTTCTACTCCCGGCTCGTCGACTCGCTCCTCGAAGCGGGCATCGAGCCGGCCGCCACCCTCTACCACTGGGACCTGCCGCAGGCCCTGGAGGACCAGGGCGGCTGGCGGGTGCGCGAGACGGCGGAGCGCTTCGGCGAGTACACCGCGATCATGGCCGAGCACCTGGGCGACCGGGTGCCGCGCTGGATCACCCTCAACGAGCCGTGGTGCAGCGCCTTCCTCGGCTACTCCGTGGGCCGGCACGCGCCGGGCGCCAAGGAGGGCCGGGGGGCGCTGGCCGCCGCCCACCACCTCCTGGTCGGCCACGGCCACGCGATGAGCGCGCTGCGCGCGGCGGGTGTCCGCGAGGCGGGCATCACGCTCAACCTGGACCGCAACGTCCCGGCCACCGAGTCGGACGCCGATCTCGCCGCGGTCGTACGCGCGGACACCCAGCACAACCTGGTGTGGACGGAGCCGATCCTCGCCGGCCGCTACCCGGCCACCGAGGAGGAGACCTGGGGCGAGCTGATCACCGGCCAGGACTTCCGCCGCGAGGGCGACCTGGAGCTGATCTCCCAGCCGATGGACTTCCTCGGCATCAACTACTACCGGCCGATCGTCGTCGCCGCCGCCCCGCACCGCGAGGCGGACCCGTCGCTGCGCGTGGCGACGGACAACCGTTACGCGGAGGGGAGCTACCCGGACGTCCGCAGGACGGCCATGGGCTGGCCGGTCGTGCCGGAGTCGTTCACCGATCTGCTGACGGTGCTGAAGCAGACGTACGGCGACGCACTGCCTCCGGTGCACATCACGGAGAACGGCTCGGCTGAGTTCGACAGCGTCGAGGCCGACGGTTCCGTCCACGACGCCGACCGGGTGACGTATCTGCGGGACCATCTGACGGCGCTCCGGGCGGCCATGGACGCCGGTGTCGACGTACGCGGCTATTACGTGTGGTCGCTGCTGGACAACTTCGAGTGGGCGCTGGGCTATGCGAAGCGGTTCGGGATCATCCGGGTCGACTACGACACCCTGGAGCGCACCCCGAAGGACAGCTACCGCTGGTATCAGCAGCTGATCGCCGCACACAAGGCCTGATCACCTGGTCCTGTGCCCGGAGCGGGGGCGTACGCGTGCACGAGGGCGCGTACGTCCCCGCTCCGCGTTTCGCGGGCGGTCACGGATCCTCACGGATCCGGGTGCGGCGCGACGAAGGCCCGCAGGAGAGGACGGTCGTCCCCTCGGCGGGTGGCCAGGAAGATCCGGCTCACGGTGGGAGGCCCTTCGAGCTCGATTCGGCGGGCACCCGCGGGGAGCAGCGTCGTGACGCTGTACGGAGCGACGCTGACCCCGCGGCCGGCCGCGACGAACATGAGGATGGTGTGCCAGTCCGAGTGTTCCTGCGCGACCCGTACGTCGACGCCGGCCTGCCGGAACGGCCGCGTGTTCAGGTCGAACGCCCGGGGGCCCGCCGCACGCGGGAACAGGATCAGCGGATCAGCGGCGAGCGCCCCTGCGTTCACCTGGTCCCCGTCGGCGGCGGGGTGCGTCGCGGGGACGACGGCGACGAGCCGTTCCGAAGCCAGGAGCACGAGATCGATGGCGTCGCGCTCCTCGGGGTCCCGCACGATCCCGATGTCGGCGGTGCCACGCTCCAGTGCCGCCAGGACATCGGTGGTGAAGCCGTCGTGCAGGGCGACCTGGACCTCGGGGCGGCGCCGGGAGAACGCGCGGAGGTGCTCGCTGACGATCTCGGTGGCGGAGGTGATGAAGGCGATGTCCAGGCGGCCGGCTTCACCGCGCCCGATACGGCCGGCCTCGTCGAGGTCGGCCGCCAGCCGGTCCAGCAGGCTCCGGGCCCTCGGCCGGAACGCCGCGCCCGCTTCCGTGAGCCGGACACTGCGGGAGGTCCGTCGGAACAGCTCGGCGCCGACGATCTTCTCCAGCCGCCTGATCTGCTGGGACAGGGCGGGCTGGGCGATGTGCAGCCGCTGGGCGGCACGGCCGAAGTGCAGTTCCTCCGCCAGAGCCAGAAAGTACCGCAGGTGGCGAAGTTCGATGCGGTGATCCATAAGCTGATCTTATCGATGGGCACTGGGCCTAGTATTGGACATATCGGTGCGTGGGGCCGGAGGCTGAGGGGAGCCACATCGGAAAGGTGATCCGTCCCATGCCGCATGCCTCCACCTCCGACTCCTCCGCCGACTCGATCCTGGTCTCCTCGATCGCCTCGCAGAGTGACGCCGACGCGTTCCGGGCGCTCAACGAGGAGTGGATCTCGCGCCTGTTCACCCTTCAGGCGGAGGACCGGGCCGTACTCGGGGATCCGTCCGGCCGCATCGTGGGCCCCGGCGGCGACGTGCTCATGGCGCGCGAGCCGGACAGCGGCACGGTGATCGGCTGCGTCGCGCTGCTGGCCTATCCGGATGGTGTGTTCGAGCTGGCGAAGATGGCCGTGGCTCCCGCCGCACAGGGCCGCGGCATCGGCCGCCTGCTCGTCGCAGCGGCGATCGACCGGACCCGGACACTGGGCGGTGCGCGGCTGTTCCTCGGCACGAACAGCAGGCTGACGCCCGCCCTTCACCTCTACGAGGACGCGGGCTTCGTGAGGATCGCCCGCGACCGTCTCCCGGTGGCCGACTACTACGCCCGCGCCGATGTCCTCATGGAGCTGGATCTCGGCCGGAGCGCTCCGTGATCAGTCCTCCGCGTCACGGACCAGGAGCGCGATCTGTACCCGGTTCTCGACCGCCAGCTTGGCGAACAGGCTGCCGGTGTGGGCCTTGACCGTCGCAACGGTGATGCGCAGCCGCTCGGCGATCTGCGGATTGCCCAGTCCGTCCGCGATGGCCCGGGCGGTCTCCCGCTCCCGTTCGGTCAGCGCGGACAGCCGCTCGCGCGCGGCCTCGCGGGAGCGGTCACGGGTGTGCGAGGACGTCGGTCCCGTGGCCGCGGCGATCACCCGTGCCGTCGCCGCGGGGGACAGCACGGGGTTGCCGTCCGCGACGGTCCGCACCGCGTCGAGGATGCGTGAGGGCGGAGTGTCCTTGAGGACGAAGCCGAGCGCCCCGGCGGCCAGCGCCCCGAGCACCAGGCCGTCGGAGTCGAAGGTGGTCAGCATCAGTACGTGCGGTGGCGCCGGTCTGGTGAGCAGCTCCCGGGTCGTCTCCAGACCGTCCCGGCCAGGCATCCGTACGTCCATCAGCACCACATCGGGCCGCTGTTCGTCCACCACGGCGAGCGCCGCGTTCCCGTCGGCCGCCTCCGCCACGACGGTCAGGTCCGGTTCGCCGTCGATGATGAGCCGCAGGGCCATGCGCACCAGTTGCTCGTCGTCGACGATGACGACGCGTACGGGACCGTGTCGGTCTTCCACTCATGCGCTCTTTTCGTGGCTGTGGGCGGGGCTGTGGGCGGGGCTGTCCGGCCAGGGCAGCCGTGCGGTGAGAACGTACCCGCCCTCGGGCGTGGGGCGGTGGTCGAGTTCGCCTCCCGCGAGAGTGATCCGTTCGCCGAGGCCCAGCAGACCGAAGCCGGAGGCCGGTGGCCGTGCGGCGTGTCGCAGGGAGGCCGGTCCGTTGCGGACGCCGATGCCGAAGGTGCCGCCGGCGGCACCGTCGAGGGTGACCCGCACGACCGCGCCGGGTGCGTGCTTGGCCGCGTTGGTCAGCGCTTCCTGGACGATCCGGTAGCAGGTGCGTCCGACGCCGTCGGGCGGGATTCCGGTCACGGCGTCGGTGAGTCTGATGTCGAGGCCCGAGGCGCGTGCGTCGGCCACCAGGTCGGGGACCCGGTCGAGCGAGGGCTGCGGAGGTTCCGGCCGGCCGGGGTCGGCCCGGAGCACGCCGAGGACCTCCCGCAGCTCTTCCAGTGCCTGGTGGGAGCTCTCGGCGATGCTGCGGACCAGGATGCGGTCCTCGTCGGCCGAGAGGTCGTCGCGGTGGTCGAGCACCCCGGCCTGCATCGCGACCAGGGAGATGCGGTGCGCGAGGACGTCGTGCATCTCGCGGGCGATCCGGTTGCGCTCCAGGGCCCGTGCCTGCGCCGCCCGCGCGCTCTGCTCCCGCTCCGCGCTCTCCGCCCGCTCCCGCAGGGACCGCAGCTCGACCCGCCGCGCCCCGGCCGCCATGCCGACGGCCACCGCGATCCCGGCGGTGGCCGCAGGCACCACGACCTGGATCCACCACAAGGTGTCGGTCGAACCGTCCACCGGATACACCCTGTTGGCGAACTGTGTCGCTGCCACATAGGCCAAGGTGACGGCCCCGATCTCCACCGCGCGGCGGCGGGTGCCGACCGAGCACAGGGCCAGCAGCGCGGCGCCGGTGGCGAGAGCCGACACCGTCGAGGCGACCGTGACCGCCAGGGCGATGGCCAGGGGCCACCGGCGCCGCCACAGGAGCACCGTCAGACAGCCCAGGGCCACCAGCGGGTCACCGACGAGGATCCAGGAGCCCGGGCCGCCGGGCCTGTGCCGCATCAGCGCGAGGGTCGTGAGCCAGATCGGCAGGCTCACGACCACAGCCACCATGAGCCGCCAGGCCTGCTGCCACAGCCCGAGCCGCGGCGAAACGTCCGTGTTCACCGGTCCATTGTCGCCACATCGTGCGTCCGGTGGATCAGCCCGAGGGTTGATACGCCTTGGACCCAGGTCCAAGGCGCACCTCTCCCCCGGTAGGAGCCGGTGCGGTCCGCCGGGCCGATGCGCCGGCCCGCCCCTGGTGAACAGACTCGTCCGCGTACCGGTAAAGCCCTCACAGGAGGACACCACATGCGCAGAAGTCTGTCCCTCGCTCTCACCGCCGCCGCTCTGACGGTGACCGCTCTTCCGGCGTCGGCGGCCACGGCGACGCCCATACCGAGCACCCTGCGGTGGGGCCCGTGCCCCGAGGGAGCGTCCGCGCCCCGTCTGGAGTGCTCGACGCTCGAAGTCCCGCTGGACCACAGCGATCCGGGAGGCCGTCAGATCGAGATCGCCGTCTCCCGGCTGCCGAGCGAGAAGCCGTCGCAGCGGCGCGGCGTCCTGCTGACCAACCCGGGTGGCCCGGGCGGCTCGGGGCTGACGTACCCGGCCGTCCTCGCCGCTTCGAAGCTGCCGCAGAAGGTGCTGGACTCCTACGACATCATCGGGTTCGACCCGCGTGGTGTCGGCCGCAGTACGCCGGTGACCTGCGACCTGACCGAGGAGCAGCAGCAGCGCGGCAACTTCCCGCCGTACGCGCACACCGCGGCCGACGTCACGCGGGAGGCCGGGTACGCGCGGAAGATCGCCGAACAGTGCCGGAACTCGTCGACGGCGTGGATGCTGCCGCACACCACCACCGCGAACACGGCGCGCGACATGGACCTCCTCCGGACGGCCCTGGGCGAGCCGAAGGTGTCGTACCTCGGCGCCTCCTACGGGAGTTACCTCGGCGCGGTCTACACGACGCTGTTCCCGGGGCGCGGCGACCGGATCGTGCTCGACAGCAACATGGGCCCCGGCGGCTACGACGCCACGGCCATGCGGTTGTTCGCCCGCGGGATGGAGGACCGCTTCCCCGACTTCGCCGCGTTCGCCTCCCAGCACCCCGAGTACGGGCTCGGCTCCACGCCGGAGCAGGTCACCGCCACGTTCTACGAGCTCGTGGAGCGGCTGGACGAGAAGCCGGTGCAGGGCGTCGACGGGATCGCGTTCCGCGGGTACACCTTCGAGCAGCTCTACGTCGATGCCTTGATGCCCCAGCTCGCCGAGTTCTGGCAGGCCATCGACACGGGCGGGGAGCTGCCGCTCCCGGAGCAGACACCGACCGCGGACGTCGAGAACCTGCTGGCCTCGCGTTTCGCCGTGGTCTGCGGTGACTCGCGCTGGCCGGGCACGGTCCGGGAGTACCAGCGCAACGTCGCCGTCGACCGGCTGAGGTATCCGATGCTGGGCGGCTCCACGGCGAGCATCAACCCCTGCGCGTTCTGGCCGCGGGAGCGGACCGAACCGCCGGTGCGCATCACCGGCCGGGGACCGTCGAACGTGCTGATGGTGCAGAACGAGCGCGACCCGGGCACGCCGCTGGCGGGCGCCCGGGAGCTGCGGCGGGCCCTCGGAAAGCGGGCCACGATGGTGACGGCCGACCAGGGCGGCCACGGTGTCTACCCGTTCAGCGGCAACACGTGTGCCAAGGACGCGACGACGACGTTCCTGACCACCGGTGAACGCCCCGCGCATGACCTCGCCTGCGCGGCGGAACCGGGCGAGTGAGCGAGTGACAGGGCCCCGGAGGCGCCGTCAGCGCAGGGCGTGCGCCGCCGGGTTCTCCAGCACCTCGTGCACCACACGGGCCGCCGCGCCCCGTGCCGCATCTCCGGAGACGGACGAGGCGCGGAGCCGGCTGCCCTTCTCGTGCCAGCGGCCCGACACCACCCGCGCCGCGAGCTGGGCGTCCGCCGGCCCCTCCAGCCAGGGCATCAGACCGCGGTAGATCCCGCCGAGCACGACGGCCTCCGGGTCGAAGAGGTTCACCGCGCCGGCCAGCACCACACCCATCCGGTCCCCCGCGGTCCGCAGGGCCCCCAGGGCCCGCTCCTGGCCTTCGGCGGCCCGCCGCTCCAGCTCGGCGATGCCCCGCGCACCGGGGCCCGGGTCGATCCCTGCGGCCCGCAGCAGGGCCGCCCGGCCGGCGTACTGCTCCAGGCAGCCGTGCGCGCCGCACCGGCACAGGGGGCCCTGCGGGTCGACGACGACATGCCCGATCTCACCGGCGAACCCATGGGCGCCCCGCAGCATTTCGCCGTTGACGACCAGCGCGCCGCCCACGCCGATCTCACCGGTGAGATAGAGGAAGGTGCGTACGCCGCCGAGTCCCCCGAACCACAGCTCGGCCAGGGCCGCCAGATTGGCCTCGTTGTCGGAACCGACGGCCAGCGCCCGCCCAGCAGGGCGCAGGGTGCTGAGCGCCTGCCCGAAGATGCCCTCGGCCGCGACCCTGCTCCAGCCGAGGTTGGGGGCCTGCCGGACGACACCGCCGGAGACGAGACCGGGCAGCGCCAGCTCGACGCCGACCACCCGCAGTTCCTGCTCCCTGGTCGAGGCGATGACCCTGTTCGTGAGGCGGGCGGCGTGGGCCAGGACGTCGGCGGGCGGGACGTTCCGGTGGTCGGTGTGCTCGGTGACGCGGACCCGGTCGGTGCCGGTGAGGTCCACGGCGCACACGGAGACGTAATCGATGTTGATCTCCACACCGAGCCCCGCGGGCCCCGTGCGGGAGAGCTTGAGCACGGTCCCGGGGCGGCCGGCCGATCCGCTGGAGGTCTTGCCCGACTCGCCGATGCAGCCCAGCGCGAGCAGCTCCTCGACGAGCGAGGAGACGGCAGCCCTGGTGAGCCCCACCAGGCTCGCCACCCGGGCCCGGGTGACCTCACCCTCGTCGCGGACGGTCCGCAGGACCAGGCTCAGGTTGTGACGCCGCACGGAGTCGTGTCCGGCCTTGGCCGCCGGCGAGGTGAGGGTGTTCTTCATGAGGCCCCGAGCCTAAGCGACGTACGCCCCCATCAGCGGCGTAGCGCCTGCCCGGGCCGGGTCCGGGACTGGTCAGGCACCCCACAGCCAGGAGCCGACGGCGGCCGATGCGACGAGCTCGCCCAGGCCGAAGGCGACCGGGACGGGCACCAGCAGGAACACGCCGGTGCGCACCAGGGCCGGCGCGACGACCGGTACCGCGTCGTAGGGACCGCCGGTGGTGGGGAAATCACGCCAGCGCAGGACCTCCCCGGAACTGGACGCCCAGAAGAAGAGCCCGGTCAGCAGGAGGACCGCGCCGGCCAGGAGCCCCAGGAAAGCGGTCGCCTCCAGGAGGTCGACGCGGACGTCGTGTTCCCGGACGACGAACGCGGCGACGGCCAGGCAGACTGCCGCCCCCAGTCCGTACGCCGCCCCGCGTGCCACGACCTCGCCCAGTCGCAGACGCGGTTCGAGCACCCCGTCCTCGCTCCTGCTCACCCTGCTCATGACCGCCCCCCTGCCCGCCGTGTGTCAGCGCCGCACCGCACAGTAGCAACGGCGAAGGGCCGCACCCCAGGGTGCGGCCCTCGCTCACTTCGCGGTGCCTCTACTTGCGGATGAGGCTGCGCAGCACGTACTGCAGGATGCCGCCGTTGCGGTAGTAGTCCGCCTCGCCGGGGGTGTCGATGCGGACGACGCCGTCGAACTCCACACCGGTGTCGGTGGTGACCTTGACCGTGGTGGGCGTGGTGCCGTTGTTCAGCTCGGTGACGCCGGCGAAGGAGAAGGCCTCCTCACCGGTGAGGCCCAGCGACTCGGCGGTGTGGCCCTCGGGGAACTGCAGCGGGAGGACGCCCATGCCGATGAGGTTCGAGCGGTGGATGCGCTCGTAGGACTCGGCGATGACGGCCCTGACGCCCAGGAGCGCGGTGCCCTTGGCCGCCCAGTCACGGGACGAGCCGGAGCCGTACTCCTTGCCCGCCAGGATGACCAGCGGGGTGCCGGCGGCCTGGTAGTTCTGCGAGGCGTCGTAGATGAACGACACCGGAGCAGCGTCAGCAGTCGCGGCCTGGGTGAAGTCGCGGGTGTAGCCGCCCTCGGTGCCCGGCGCGATCTGGTTGCGCAGGCGGATGTTGGCGAACGTGCCGCGGATCATGACCTCGTGGTTACCACGGCGCGAGCCGTAGGAGTTGAAGTCACGGCGCTCGATGCCGTGCTCCGTGAGGTACTTGCCGGCCGGGGTGTCGGCCTTGATCGCACCGGCCGGGGAGATGTGGTCGGTGGTGACCGAGTCGCCCAGCTTGGCCAGGACACGCGCGCCGGTGATGTCCTCGACCGGGCTCGTCTCCATGGTCATGCCCTCGAAGTACGGGGGCTTGCGCACGTAGGTGGACTCGGAGTCCCACTCGAAGGTGTTGCCGGTCGGGATCGGCAGCGCCTGCCACTGGGCGTCACCCGCGAAGACGTCCTGGTAGGACTTGTTGAACATGTCCTCGCCGATGGCGTTCGCCACGACGTCGTTGACCTCGGCCTCGGTCGGCCAGATGTCCTCGAGGTGGACGGGCTTGCCGTCCTGGTCGACGCCGAGGGCGTCCTTGGTGATGTCGACCTTCATCGAGCCGGCCAGCGCGTACGCGACGACCAGCGGCGGGGACGCCAGGTAGTTCATCTTGACGTCGGGGTTGATCCGGCCCTCGAAGTTACGGTTGCCGGAGAGCACCGAGGTGACGGCCAGGTCGTGGTCGTTGACCGCCTTGGAGACCTCGTCCGGCAGCGGGCCGGAGTTGCCGATGCAGGTGGTGCAGCCGTAGCCGACGAGGTTGAAGCCGACCTTGTCGAGGTACGGGGTCAGGCCCGCCTTGTCGAAGTAGTCGGTGACGACCTTGGAGCCCGGGGCGAGGGTGGTCTTGACCCACGGCTTGCGGGTCAGGCCCTTCTCGACCGCCTTCTTCGCCACGAGCGCCGCGGCGACCATGACGTACGGGTTCGAGGTGTTGGTGCAGGAGGTGATCGCGGCGACGGTGACGGCGCCGTGGTCCAGCTCGTACGTCGTGCCGTCGGGGGCGGTGACGGGGACCGGGTTCGTCGGGACGCCGTTGGAGGCGGCCGGGGAGTCGGAGGCCGGGAAGGACTCCTTGCCCGCCTCCTCGTCGTCCACGACGTAGTTGCGTACGTCCTGGGCGAACTGCGCCTTGGCGTTCGCGAGGACGATGCGGTCCTGCGGGCGCTTCGGGCCGGCGATGGAGGGGACGACCGTGGAGAGGTCGAGCTCCAGCTTCTCGGAGAAGTCGGGCTCGGCGGCCGGGTCGAGCCAGAGGCCTTGCTCCTTGGCGTACGCCTCGACGAGCGCGACCTGCTGCGCGTCACGGCCGGTCAGACGCAGGTACTTCAGCGTCTCGTCGTCGATCGGGAAGATCGCGGCGGTGGAGCCGAACTCCGGCGACATGTTGCCGATGGTGGCGCGGTTGGCGAGGGAGGTGGCGGCGACGCCCTCACCGTAGAACTCGACGAACTTGCCGACGACGCCGTGCTTACGGAGCATCTCGGTGATCGTCAGCACGAGGTCGGTGGCGGTGGTGCCGGCCGGGAGCTCGCCGGTCAGCTTGAAGCCGACGACGCGCGGGATGAGCATGGAGACCGGCTGGCCGAGCATCGCGGCCTCGGCCTCGATGCCGCCGACGCCCCAGCCCAGCACGCCGAGGCCGTTGACCATGGTGGTGTGCGAGTCGGTGCCGACGAGGGTGTCGGGGTACGCCTGGCCACCCCGGACCATGACCGTGCGGGCCAGGTGCTCGATGTTGACCTGGTGGACGATGCCGGTGCCCGGGGGGACGACCTTGAACTCGTCGAAGGCGGTCTGGCCCCAGCGCAGGAACTGGTAGCGCTCCCGGTTACGGCCGTACTCCAGCTCGACGTTCTGCGCGAACGCGTCGTTGGTGCCGAACTTGTCGGCGATGACAGAGTGGTCGATGACCAGCTCGGCCGGGGCCAGCGGGTTGATCTTCGCCGGGTCGCCGCCGAGCTCCTTGACGGCCTCACGCATGGTCGCGAGGTCCACGACACACGGGACACCCGTGAAGTCCTGCATGATCACGCGGGCCGGCGTGAACTGGATCTCCTGGCTGGGCTGGGCCTGCGAGTCCCACCCGCCCAGCGCCCGGATGTGGTCGGCGGTGATGTTCGCGCCGTCCTCGGTGCGGAGCAGGTTCTCCAGCAGCACCTTCAGGCTGTAAGGGAGGCGCGCGGAGCCCTCGACCTTGTCCAGCTTGAAGATCTCGTACGACTCGTCGCCCACCTGCAGCGTGCTGCGGGCGTCGAAGCTGTTCGCCGACACGACAGTCTCCTTCTTCGATGTGCGCGTACAACCGATCCGCGCCTCATGTGCGGCCGGCGCCGCCTGCGGCCCCCACGATCCGCTAAGGTAAGGATTAGTTAGGTAACCCTTACCGAGCGGCGGCTGCGGTGCGCCTCGGCAGATATCTCGATGTCGAGATAACTCTAGTACATCACCGCCGCCCGGTCATGCCCGGGCGCCCCTATCCGCGCCCATCCGGCTCAGACGTTCACCCCGCGATCTGACCCCTCACCCGATCGGTCGAGTCCCGCACGCGAACTCGCCGGGCGCGTCCGACCCTTCATACAGGCGCCCGACAGAGGCCCCGGCACCGGGCCGCCACTCGAACCCCACACCCCCCGCACGATCGCCATCTCATATCTGAGATAGCGTGCAGCCATGGAAGACGACTACCTCGCACGTATCGGCAAGCTCATCCGTGACGCCCGTCAGCACCGTGGCTGGACACAGACCCAGCTCGCCGACGCGCTGGCCACGAGCCAGAGCGCGGTCAATCGCATCGAGCGTGGCAACCAGAACATCAGCCTTGAGATGATCGCCCGCATCGGTGAGGCCCTCGACAGCGAGATCGTGTCGATCGGTTACGCCGGACCCATGCATCTGCGTGTGGTCGGCGGCCGTCGCCTCTCGGGCTCCATCGACGTCAAGACGAGCAAGAACGCGTGCGTCGCGCTGCTCTGCGGCTCCCTGCTCAACAAGGGCCGCACCGTGCTGCGCCGGGTCGCCCGCATCGAGGAGGTCTTCCGGCTCCTCGAGGTCCTCAACTCCATCGGCGTACGCACCCGCTGGATCAACGACGGCGTCGACCTGGAGATCCTGCCGCCCGCGCAGCTCGAGCTGGAGGCCATCGACGCGGACGCCGCCCGCCGGACCCGCTCCATCATCATGTTCCTCGGCCCGCTGCTGCACCGCATGGACAGCTTCACCCTGCCGTACGCCGGCGGCTGCGACCTCGGCACGCGCACGATCGAGCCGCACATGATCGCGCTGCGCCGCTTCGGCCTGGAGATCGCGGCGACCGACGGGCTGTACCACGCGCAGGTCGACCACGAGGTCCGGCCGGGACGCCCCATCGTGCTGACCGAGCGCGGCGACACGGTGACCGAGAACGCCCTGCTGGCCGCCGCCCGGCACGACGGCACGACGGTCATCCGTAACGCCTCCTCCAACTACATGGTCCAGGACCTCTGCTTCTTCCTGGAGGCGCTCGGCGTACGCGTCGACGGCGTCGGGACGACGACCCTCACGGTGCACGGGGTGCCGGAGATCGACGTGGATGTCGACTACTCCCCCTCCGAGGACCCGGTCGAGGCGATGAGCCTGCTGGCCGCCGCGGTGGTGACGGAGTCCGAGCTGACGATCCGCCGGGTCCCGATCGAGTTCCTGGAGATCGAGCTCGCGGTCCTGGAGGAGATGGGCGTCGACTGCGACAGGACCCCGGAGTACGCCGCCGACAACGCCCGGACCCGGCTGGTGGACCTGACGGTCCGGCCCTCCAAGCTGGAGGCGCCCATCGACAAGATCCACCCGATGCCCTTCCCCGGGCTCAACATCGACAACGTGCCGTTCTTCGCGGCGATCGCCGCATCCGCGCACGGCCAGACCCTGATCCACGACTGGGTCTACGACAACCGCGCGATCTACCTCACCGACCTCAACCGCCTCGGCGGCAGGCTGCAACTCCTGGACCCGCACCGCGTCCTGGTCGAGGGCCCGACCCGCTGGCGCGCCGCCGAGATGATGTGCCCGCCCGCGCTGCGTCCCGCGGTGGTGGTGCTGCTGGCGATGATGGCGGCCGAGGGCACCTCCGTGCTCCGCAACGTCTACGTCATCAACCGGGGTTACGAGGAGCTGGCGGAGCGGCTGAACTCGGTGGGCGCGCAGATCGAGATCTTCCGGGACATCTGAAAGCCTGCAAAAATGGCACCGTCACACCCCTTCTGACCTGCACAAATGCGAGTCGAGGTGGGGTGTGACGGAGTCCCTGGGACTTTTCTGGGACTTTGAACCAGGAGCGACAGCTCCTGTGCACCGCCCTCTTCACGTGATGAGCCATCCATCGAAGATGTCGGCTCCGGCGAGGCCCCTTAAGCGCAGTTCAGAGCCCATTTGGCGGCCCGCTTACCGTCTGCGGGCGTCCGGACCGTCACGGCCGACTGCCACACCTCCTCTGTGGAAGGGAGACTCGGCGTGCGTCACCGGCCCGGGCCGTGCGGTGCGGGGCCCGTCAGCAGGCATAGGTGTACCCCGACCCGGCGGCGGGGCAGTGCGTGCCGGATCCGGGGTGACGCGTGCCGTGGTGCAGCCCAGCACGGCCCGCAAGCTGCGCGCACATCACCTAAGCCCGCCAGTTAGGGCTGGTCAAGCTCCTGGTCGACGGGCCCACGGTGGAGATCCTTGCCGATGCCGACTACCAGGGCCTGGGCACCCTTCTTGCCGGTGGCCGGGTGGTGACACCACCGCACCGCAAGTTCAAGAAGAACGCCCCGGACTGGTACGAGGAGATGCACGAACGCCAGTGCAAGGCACACTCCTCACGCCGTATCCGGGTCGAGCACGGCATCGCCCATCTGAAGAACTGGCGGGCCCTGGCCCGCCACCTCCGCCGCCGCGAGCACATGAGCGACACCATCCAAGCGGTCGCCGGCCTGCTGTCTCACCAGCAGACCGTGGACCTGAAGCCGACACGGCAGACGTGAACCCAGGTCACACCGAAGCTCGCGACGTCTCACCGCCTACCGTGCACGAGCTCGTCAGGCGTCGCGACAGAGCCGGAATCATCTCCGTTGACGATGCCGGCGGCCGCCAAGTCGCGTCGTGAGCGGAGCCCCAGCTTGGCGAACACGTTGGATAGGTGATGCCCGACGGTGCGGTCGCTGATCCGCAGACGGGCCCCGATCTCCCGGTTGGTCAGATCGTCGGCGGCAAGCTGGGCAACCCGGCGTTCCTGTGCCGTCAGCGTTGCCATGGCCGTGCCGACGGCAGTGGCACGGCGTGCGGGTGCCATGATCAGACGCTGCTCACGCCGGGTCCGCTCGAGCATCGGGTGCGCTCCCAGTGCGTGGAACGTCTCGGCAGCGGCGTCGAGCTGCTGGCGGGCGTCTCGGCGCCGCCGCTGTCGCCGCAACCACTCGCCGTAGAGCAGACGGGCCCGTGCGTGGTCGAACGGGCGCCGGGACGCACCGGGCACGTCCAGCGCCGCCCGGTAGGACCGTTCGGCGGCGGGTTCGTCCAGCAGTGCGCGTGCCAGGTGCGCTGCGCTGTGAATCTCGCCCAGTGCGCGCCGGTGCGCCGTACCCAGGCGTCGAGCGCCTCGGCGCGGCGCTGGCCGATCTCCGGCCGCCGCGCGTGCACGGCCGCCTCGATCGTGTCCAGGCTTGCCAGCAGAGCGACGATCGGATGTGCTGCCTCGTGCCCGTGCTCGTCCAAGCGGGCGAGCAGGTCGAGTGCAGCATCGGCGCGACCGGCCGCCAGAGCGGCCATTCCACGGTTCCAGTGGGCCGAGGCGCTGACCGCACGGTCGCGGCGCGGCCCGGCCAGCTGCAGGGTCCGAACGGTCAGATGGTCGACGCTGCGGCCGTCACCGCGGGCGGCGGCGAGCCACCCGAGGCAGTTCCGGCACTCCGCAGCGATGTGCTCGGCACCGATCCGCTCGGCCGACGCCAGCCCCTCGGCCGCGGCGTCCTCCGCAGCGCCCCACCGGCCCGCGGCGATGTCGAGTCGCGCGATCCGAGCCAGCGCCGCAGCAAGCGAGGTGCCATCGGCGTGACGGCGGTGCCTGCGGACAAGGGCGTGCACGGCATCGGCGAGTGGCTCGTCGAGGCCCCACGCCAGTCCGAGCGGCGACGTCGGGAGCAGCTGCGACTCCACCCGGGAGATGTGCGCCATGACGTCGCTGAGTTCTGCCGGCGACGCTGCCCGTGCCGGGTCCGTCGCTGGCCCCCACCACGCCCGGACGATCGGGAGGACGTCGGGCAGCCCAGGGGTCGTCAGCCCCGCGAGACGGGTGAGGGTCTCGCCGACGAGGTCGTCGCGGGCCGCGGACCAGGCACCGACTGCTGGAAGGCCGCCCGGGACTCCGACATGGAATCCAAGGAAGCCTGGCTCGCCGCCAAGCGCCCCGAGGAACAGCAGGCTGCCGAGCAGTTCGACATGCCGCCGCACGAAGGGCCCGAGCGGGCCCTCGCCTGGGGCGAGCGCTCCCGTCACCAGTTCGTCACCGCCGCGTACAGCGTGCTGGTGAGCGAGGGCTTCTCCGTCACGTCCTGCGTGTTGAGTTGAGGGCCGACGGGCCCTGTCGCCACTGTTCTAACGCACGTCTCAACGGCCAGTTCGAACTCGACATGAAAAATCACCTCAAGGGCGCCGTCGCCAGTCCTCGGATGGCGCCCATTCGCGGAGATTGACTACGCCCTCCACGAAGCCCATCGGCTCCCAGACCACAACACTGATGCGGATTGCCCCTGGTGGCCGTGTCTCGTGGACATTCAGCGTCAGTTCGCGCCCATAGGGGCTCCTCTACTTGACGGCGGTGACCTTGCGTAGGGCGGCCTGCGCGGCCCAGTAGCCCGACATGCCGTGTGCACCGGCTCCTGGGGGCGTGGCGGCCGAACAGATGAAGATGCCGTCGACCCCGGTGGCGTAGGGGTGCAGAGTCACGCGGGGGCGGAACACGAGCTGCAATGGGTCGTTGGAGCCCGACACGATGTCGCCGCCGACGTAGTTGGCGTTCTTGCGGGACATCTCGGTGGTACTGCACACGGCCGTACCGCGGATGCGGTCGCGGAAGCCGGGGGCGAAGCGTTCGATCTGGGCGGCGATTGCCTCCGTCGCGTCCCCGGTGTAGCCGGCCGGTACGTGGGCGTAGGTGTAGAACGGGTGCACACCGTCGGCGGACCGCGACGGGTCGGCGACGTACTGCTGCGCGGCCAGGACGAATGGCCGGTCCGGCATGCGGCCACGGGCGACAGACGCTTCGGCTGACGCGATCTCCTCGAACGTTCCACCGACGTGCACCGTGCCGGCTTGTCGGCTCGGCTCGTGCGTCCACGGCACACCGCCCTCGACGGCGAAGTCGACCTTGAAGACGCCCGGACCGTGGCGGTAGGCACCGTACGCGCGCGCGACGTGCCGTGGGAGCCGGTCACCGATGATGTCGGCCGCGGCGCCGGGGGCGGTGTCGAGCATGACGACGTCGACGGGTCCAAGCTCGTCGACGCTGGTGACGGTGCGGCCGGTCTCGAACAGCACGCCCCGCTGCTTCGCCGCGGCGATCATCGCCGTGGAGATGGCGGCTGAGCCGCCCACGGCGGCACCCCAGCCGTAGCGGTGGGCGGCGGTGCCGAGCGCTACGCCGATTGCCGAGGACGCGAGGGTGTCGAGCGGGCGGAAGGCGTGCGCGGCGAGTCCGGCGAGCAGAGCGCGGGCCTCGTCCTGGTGCCAGCGCCGGGCCAGGAGCGATGCGGGCTGCCCGGCGTACAGCCCGAAACGGGCGAGGTGGAGCGGATGCCTGGGGACGTGGAGCACCGGCTGGAGGAACTCGTCGGCGATCGTGTCGAACCGGTCATCCAACGACCCGAACACGCGGGTCCAGGTGCGGCCGTCGCGCTCGCCGAGGCCGCGGCCGGTCTTCCCGATGGATCGGTAGGCGGCGGCGCCGCGGCCATGGTCGAGCGGGTGGGAGTACTGCACGGGCGGCTCCGCCCACGACAAGCCGTGCTCGGCGAGGTCGAACGCCTTGGAGAACCGAGTGGCGATCGCCAGGGGATGGATGGCCGCGCACACGTCGTGGACGAGGCCGGGAAGGGTCAGTTCCGCCGAGCGCGTGCCGCCCCCCAAGGTGTCGGCGGCCTCGATGACGCGCACGCGAATCCCGGCGTCGGCCAGGACGAGGGCGGCTGCGAGGCCGTTGGGGCCGCTGCCGACGACGACAGCAGTCGTCACGGCCTTTCCTCGTCCCGGCCCATGGCTGATGTGCCCGTCGGCGCGAGGGTAGCGCGCAGTCGCGGCTTGTCGAACTTGCTGACGGAGTTCTTCGGCACATCGTCGACGAAGGTCACCGAGGTCGGCAGCTTGAACTTCGCGATGCGCTGCGTCAGGAACGCGACGACTTCGTCCTCGTCGAGGGACGCGCCATCCTTCAGGGCGACGAACGCGACGGGCTCCTCGCCCATGACGGGGTGGGGGCGGCCGACGACCGCGGCTTCGAGGACGGCGGGGTGTGCGTGGATGGCGTGCTCGATCTCCTGGGGGTAGATGTTCTCGCCGCCGCGGATGATCATGTCTTTGACCCGGTCGACGATCCGCAGGTAGCCGTCCTCGTCGAGGATGCCGACGTCGCCGGTGTGCAGCCAGCCGTCTTTGAGGGCCTGGGCGGTCTCCTGGGGCCGGTTGAGGTAGCCGCGCATCACGGTGGGCCCCTGGATGACGATCTCGCCGCGCTCGCCGGGCGGCACCAGGGTGCCGTCGGGGGCCATGACGGCGACCCTCTGGCCGGGGAGGGCGACGCCGACCGTTCCGGGCTTGCGGACACCGTTCAGCGGATTGCTCGTCGAGGCGCAGGTGCCCTCGGAGAGCCCGTAACCCTCGATGAGCACCACGCCGAAGCGGTGCTCGATCCGGCCGATGAGATCGGCCGGCATCGGTGCCGCTCCGCAGGCGACGAAGCGCAGCGAGCTGGTGTCCGGCTCGATCTCCGCGGGCAGGTTCGCGAGCATCGTGTAGATCGCTGGAACTCCGGAGCAGTAGGTGGGACGCACGGTCTCCAAGGTCGTGAAGAAGGTCTGCGGGTTGAAGCGGCGGGCGATGGTCGCCTGCCCGCCCGCGCGTAGCGGCGACAGCACGCTGACCACGATGCCGTTCACGTGGAACAGCGGCAGGATCAGCAGGCTGTGGTCGCGCTCGTCGAGCTCCAGCGACTCGACCATGGTTCCCGTCATGGCGTCGAGGTTGGCGTGGGTGAGCTCGACACCCTTGGGGTATCCGGTGGTGCCGCTCGTGTAGACGAGCAGGGCCAGGTCGTCGAGGTCCGGCTCGGCCGCGTCCACGCCGATTCCATCGCCGGGCGAGGTGAGGTCCTCGGGCATGAGCGTCGTGACGCCCTTCAGCGCAAGGCCGTCGTGGGTGACCAGCACGCGCGAGCTGGAGTCGACGACCTGATATTCGGCCTCAGCATCGGCCAAGGCGGGGTTCACCGGTGTGACGACGGCGCCGAGGCGCCAGGCGGCGAACAGCGAGACCACGAGGTCCACGCGGTTCGGCAATCGGACGGCGACCACCGCACCGCGAGCCACGCCGTGGGCCGCCAGCACGCGGGACGCGGCCTCAACTCGCGCCGCGAATGCCTCGTTGGTGAGCGTGCCGACGGCCTCGTCGGACAGGCACGGACTGTCGGGCCGGGCGTCGGCCCGCCGTGAGGGAAGAGATGCGAGGTGCATGGCACGTCCTTGGAGGAATCGTTGCGGCCGATGAAAGGTCAGACGGGTGTCTCGTCGGGATGGCCCGGGCTCGCGGCGAGGGTCTGCTGTCGGTGGTAGCCGGCAGCGGTCCAGGTGACGTTGAGTGGGACGGGGCCGTCTGGGAGCCACGGTTGCTGCGCCACGCAGTCGGCGACCTTCCACGTCCCGCGCTCGACGACGCCCAACGCGGCGTCGATCACCTGATACTGCTGGGTACGCCGGTGGATGGGCTGGGACTCGACCCAGACCACGACCAGGTCCCCGGGCTCAAGGCCGAGGCGCTTTTGCACGGCCGCGACGAGGCGGGCGTCATGCATGTGGCCGTCGCCGAAGTTGAAGCCGAGGATGCTGTTGCACACGAACTCGCCCTCGCGGACAGTGCGGGTCTCGATGTCGCCGAGGTGCGCGTACAGAAGCGAGAACAAGCCGCGCCCCTGGCTGTGCATCGAGCGCCAGGCGAGCGCCTTCTGCAACGTCATTTCGGCATCGTCGCGTTCGTACGGAGTCGGGACCATGCGCTGCAGTTGGTCGATCTGGTTCTCCACGCCGGGCAGCTCATTGAGTCGCTCCTCCACGCCGGGCTTCATCGCCCACACCGCCGAGGCCCAGTTCCCTGCGTACTGGCGCATGGAGGGCAGGAAGGAGACGAGGTCGGGTCGCAAGTTGCCCAGGACCGGCCCCAACATCAGCAGCGCGAAGACCGGGACGAGCAGCAGCGGTTCGGAGAAGTTCCAGATGTTGTACGTGCCGGGGTCGAACCCGACCCACAAAACAATCGCGATGAACCCGAAGAAGACATTCCATTCCAGTGGGACGGCGATCGGGAAGGTCGAGGCGATGAAGATGTGGAAGGCCAGCATGCACAGTGCGCCGATCAGGGCCACGGTCGCGCTCGTCGTGAGCAGCAGGGTGATCGGGACGATGATCTCGACGGCAGTGCCGCCGACGTGCGCCATGAACCAGGCGACGCGGGAGGGGCGCAGATCGTTCGGGGCGTCTCGGTAGTGCATACGCTTGACGGCCCGTCCGGGCATGGCCGGGCTGTTGGAGACCATCGGCGGCACGACATTCTCGAAGTGGGCACCGAACTTGGACACGCCGGCGCCGATCCACACGACGCAGATGACGATCTTGAACACCACGACGAGATCGACGAAGTCCGCGGCGCTGCCGATGGCCCCCAGTAGCGCGGAGAACAGCATGATCGGCAGGTATTGCTCGGACCGGCCGGCCAGGAAGACGACCTTGTCACGCAGGCCCATCAGGGGCATGAGGACGAGAACGGGGATGAAGTGGTGCGGCGCAATGAGTTCCTGAGTGCCGGTGTCCGCCGGAAGGAACTCGCCCGGCACGGGCTCATCATGCGCGGCCAGCGGGTAGACGAGGCTGGCGAGCACACCGACGTAGAGCACGACGTCGAACCAGGTGCGCTCGTCGCCGCCGGTGAGCGGCACGCGGCTGCCCCAGGGCGCCATGCGGATGGTTCCGGGACGGATCCAGTACCGAATGTTGCCGATCATCGGGCGGAAGTGACCGCACAGGGGCCCGAACGCGCCGCCGAGCCCGATCACCTCCAGCAGCATCAGCCACACGGCCAGCTTCTGGTAGACGACGATGTTGTGGTACCAGGAGCCGACGTCGGTGAACTCGATCCCCGAGGTGGCCGATGTGATCCAGATACCGACACCGAAATAGAGGCCGAGCATCTTGAGGGTGTAGACGATGTTCAGCACGCGCGGTGTGCCGAACCCGTCGTCGACCCAGTGGGCGCTGAGGATGCGAACACGCTCGCGCAGGGCAAGCCCCAGGAAGGCTGCCGGCTCGACCGGCTGCGGCGACGGTTTGATGAAGCCCATACGTGCTCCTCGCGGTGGTGGTCCGGGCGGCACGCATCGGTCGCCGCCCCGCCGGGGTTGGCACGCCATCGGCTGTCAAGCGTCACGCGAGCCGGACGCACGGACTTTAAGGACTCGGCTAGACCTGGGACACTGTGCCCGCGAACCAGTAGAGTTGGCCGGGATTGGTCTCCGTACGGGCCACTCACGCAAGAGTCCGCCGCGCCCCTGTGCCCGGGGACCGACGCACGGCGAAAGGGCGACCATGGATTCCTCGGCAGACCGCGAGGAGATCGCCCGCCGCGCGACCGCCCGCGTCGCAGACATCGCCTCAGCCACCAGCGCGCAGCTCGACGACGTGGCGCGCGAGCTGCAGGTCGAACTCGCCCAGTCGATCTCGGAGCTTCGCGGAGACCATCTGATGCTCGACCTCCTCTACGCGAGTGTGGAGAGCAACGTGAAGACCTTCTTCCACGTCACGCAGTACGGAGTCCCCATCGACACGGTCGAGGCGCCGTGGCCGGCCGTCGAATACGCGCGACGTCTTGCGCAGCGTGAGATCTCCTCGAACGCTCTGCTGCGCGCCTACCGACTCGGACACCGGCGCGCCCTCGACTGGGTGGCCGGTGAACTGGCCGGCGTCGAGCCGGACGGCAGGGTCTCCTTCGCGGCGTTGCAGATGCTCCAGGACGCCGCCTTCGCCTACATCGACCGGGTGTCCGAACAGGTGGTGGAGGAGTACGAGACCGAGCGGGAGCGGTGGCTGACCAATCGCAGCACGATCCGCACGGCCACGCTCAGCGCACTCCTCGCCCAAGACGAGGTGGACGTGGCCACGGCGGAGCAAGTACTTGGCTACCGACTCCGCCATGACCACCTTGGACTTGTCCTCTGGGCGGACGAACGGATGGCCTCGACGGGCTCGTTGGAACGTCTTGGGCAGCTGACCCACGCGATAGCACAGGAAGTCGGTTCGGACTCGGCGCCGTTGTTCGTCCCGCAGGACCGCTCGCTCGGCTGGGGCTGGGTGCCACTGCACGCAGGGGCGAGCATCGACCTCGACCGCCTGGCCCGAGTCCTTGGTGAGGCGGGGGATGAGGTGAAGGCGGCGATCGGCGCGGTCGGCACGGGACTCGCGGGCTTCCGTGCGACACACCGCCAGGCATTGCAGGCTCACCAGGTCTCCGTCATCGGAGCTGATCGGGCCCATCAGATCACCTCGTTCACCGCCCCCGGCGTCCGGGCAGCCGCGATCCTCGCCAGCGACCTCACCATCGCCCGCGACCTCGTCACATCGATGCTCGGCGGACTCGTGCAGGACGACGAAGGTGTCGAGCGCTTGCGGGAGACCCTCACCGTCTTCCTCCAGGAAAACCAGAGCTTTGTCGCGACCGCCGCGAGGATCCACTTGCACAAGAACACGGTCAAGTACCGCGTGGACAAAGCAGTGCAGCTACGGGGGCGGCCAATCGACGAGGACCGGTTCGACCTCGAACTCGCGCTCGCCGCATGCCGTTGGCTCGGCCCCACCGTCCTCACCCGACCTCTGTGATCTCCACCAGATCCCCGCACGGCAGAGAACACGCTGGTCCACGACCACGGCACGAGCCGCACTTATTGGTGTGTCCGACCAACGACTTCTTCTTCGCCACCAACGAGTCTGGGCACCTTGCCACGACGGAAACCACGCCGTGCACCACGAGGATCACCAGCACACCGACTCGTTTCACAAAACCCTGGCCCTCCGCGACGATCACCGCACCGCCTATGACGCGGTGACGGCGCGGCGACCGCAGGAGCAGCGCGCCAGGGCGGCAAGAGCCTGCGCCCGTGGATCAGAACCATCTATCGCCTTGAACGTCACTCAAGACGATATGCCGAGACGAGGAGAGCACCATGGCCGAGCCGTTCAACAGCACGTTCACGATGTCGGAGGAGTGGTTCGACTCCAGCCGCACCCGCTGTGCGGCGCGCTTCTACCGGCCTACCGCCGCAGATCGGCCGCTGCCCGTCGTCGTGATGGCCCACGGCTTCGGATCGGTACGTGCGCTGCGGCTCTACGCGTACGCGGAACGCTTCGCCGCCGCCGGGTACGCCGTCGTGGTCTTCGACTACCGCAACTTCGGAGACAGCGAGGGTGAGCCGCGCCAGGTCCTGGACATCGCGATGCAGCACGAGGACTGGCGCGCCGCCCTTGACTACGCCAGATCTATCGAGGGGGTCGACCCCGCCCGAGTCGTGGCGTGGGGGACGTCATTCGCCGGCGGCCACGTCATCACCATCGCCGGGCAAGGAGAGCCCCTCGCCGCCGTCATCGCTCAGGTCCCGCACGTCAGCGGCCCGGCAGCGGTGAGGTCGACCGGCCTGCGGGCCGCTCTCAGGCTCGCCGTGCCCGGGATTCGTGACACGATCGCGGCCCTGCTCGGCAGCGAGCCTGTGTACGTCAACAGCGTCGACCGTCCCGGCCGCACCGCGATGATGACTTCGCCGGACGCCTATCCAGGCATGCACACGCTCCTGCGTGAATCGGGGCTGAAGGAGGACGCCTACCCCCACACCGTTGCAGCCCGCATCGCGGTCAGAATTGGCCTTTACTCGCCCCAGCGCTGGGCCGGGAAGATCACGTGCCCGGTCCTCGTCCAGATCGTCGCGCAAGACGCGATCACTCCCAAGCGCGTCGCCGAACGCGCAGCAGGCAAGATGCGGCACTCCACCGTCCGCGTCTACGAGGGGGGCCACTTTGATCCTTATGTCGAGCCCTTGTTCGACACCGCCATCGCGGACCAGATCGACTTCCTGCGCCACCACGTCCCTTCTCTGCCAAAGGAACCCGCATAAACTCCGTCCCAAACCGCTCTATATAGGCAGAGCCCTGTGACCGCACTCACCAGCCTTTTCCTGGCGCGAACCCGTCGACAGCACCCTCTGGCACAATCACCCCCCTGCACATTCGACACATAAGGAACCGCCGCCCGCCACCGCAATCCGGTCGGAACAGCGCGGTCATTCTCCCCTTGATCACGGTCGATACCAGGTGTCCCTTTTTGCCTCATCTGTGTTGCTGGGATGATGGTGCTGGTCGCGGCGGATGCGGACCTGGTCGGTGATGATGGCGGCGTCCGTTGCGTCGGTCTTGCCCTCGCCGCGGTAGCTCTCGGAGGCGCGGTGGATGGCCCGGCCGGAGATGTAGTGCACTGGCTGGGCATGGTTGACGAGGACGCCGATGGCCAGCGCGGCGCCGCCGTCGGCAGGTCGATCCCCCAGGCCACCGTCTCGCCCAGCGCCAGGACGTCGGTCAGGAGCTCGAGGAGATCGGGCTCGTCGTTGGCGACGCGCCGGGACAGCATCCGGCGGCCGTCCTCGTGGATCGCGACGCAGTGATGATGGATATTCCCTGCGTCGATGCCAGCCCAGATCATGGTCATGTGATGCCTCCGTGCGGTGTGGTGCCGGTGCCTGCCACGGACGGCCTCGCTGTCGATTCCCTACTCAGTGATCATTCGCAATTCCTAATTGGCAGCCGAGTCGTCGTGGGGCGCCGGGCGGCCAATCACTGAGAGCCACAAGCGGCAGAGCCTTTTGAACCACACCCGGCGCACCCGGTCCGGATGATCAGTCGTGTTCCCGTACACGTGCGCGAGACAATCACACGATCAAGCAGCCGAGTTGAACGATGCAGGCGCGGACGCGTAGAACTGCGACAACAGGACCTCCTGGAACTGCTCGGTTCGGTTCGCACCTCCCAGCTACCAAGGAACCCTGCCCGGCGTAGTCGTCGGCGCCGTGGTGCTGCGGGTCTTCGCCGTCCCGGGACCGGCCGTCTTCCGTCTCCTGACCGCCAGCCTGCTGATGCCGCTGGGCCTGTGGCTCATCACGCGCTCCCTCCGCCCGGCCCGGCAGCGGAACCCTCTACCCGCGCAATCGCCGGCCTGCCCTGGTCGTCGGGATCATCGGCGGAATCTACGTGACCTACGGCGGCTCCGTCCTCGGCCCCATCCTGGTCGGCCGGGGCATGCCTGTCGCCCAGATCGCCCCGGCCGCCCTCGCCTCCGCCACCTCGCTCGCCGGTGCTGCCGCCTTCACCCTGCTGTCCCTGACCGGCACCAGCGATGTCACCCCCGACTGGCGCCTCGGCCTGGCCTGCGGCCTCGGTGGACTGATCGGCGGCTACCTCGGCGCACGCCTGCAACGCCGACGGCCGGAAACCGCCCTGCGCCTGCTGCGCGGCGCACTCGCTGCTGCATAGAGCCGAAAGAGTGACAGCAGACGGTGGGAGCCGCCTGGGACTTTTCTGGGACTTTCGGCTGCATCAAGGGGCATGAGCGTGAAACAGGCGAAGGGATATTCACCCAGGTCAGCAGCCCAGTCCCATCAAACGTGGCAGGCCACGGGGTCCACTGGTCTCTTCCGGGACATCTGAGGGGCCGGGTGTCGTGCCCCTTGGCGGCAAGGAGCACGACACCCTAAACGCCTCACGACCTGTGGTTATACCCTTTCTCGACCTTCCATTGATCACCGCTGTTTTTCATCACCTTGTGCAACGCGCGTGCAAGATGATCTTGAATGGGTAACGCTGCGTAAGGAATACCTGATAGCCCGTCATCCTTCACGGAGAGTGCTCACCAGAGGTCTCGCAATGCCCGCACCGACGCTGCCACTGGCGTTCGGGACTGCTGCAGGGTTGGGTGACACCTGACCCGGCTTGCTGAGAGGCAGCGGCACCGTCACCGTCACCGGACCCCGCGGAGCTGGGCATCAGCCGGGGCGCGTTGCAGCAGGCGCTGGCACGACTCGCGGAGGACGGCGTCATCGCCCCGGCCCCGCGGTCCGGCTCGACGGGCTGGCGGCACGGACCCGGGGGCTCGGCCAACAGACCCGGACGGCGAAGCTGGACGAGGCGGAACAACTGCGCATGCCGCCGGCGTCGGCGGTCCTCGACCTGGAGCGGGTGCGCTCGCTCGGCGCGACGCCGGTCTGCCTGGAGCGGCAGATCATCTCGCCGGCCGGGATCCCCGGCTTGGCGGACAGGGAGCTGCGGGACCGTTCGCTCTGCGACGAGCTGGCCGCTCTCGGCGTACGCCCCTACTGCTTTTCCGGCGCGGCTGACGGCAGGCAGACCACGCGGGAAGGCGAACCGCCGGGACTTGCCTCGCTCCCGTCATCACGCGCCTTCACCCTCGTCACCGGACGGCGGGGCCGGTGCCGGGCCCGTACTGCCTCTGGGGACGAGTTCCACCGGCAGGACCACGTGGCGCTCCCGGTACGCCTCGGGGTCGTGGATCACGCGGTGGACCAGCTCCGCCGCCGCCTCGCCCAGCCGGCGGGCGGGCTGCGCCATCGTGGAGAGGTCCCACGGCTCGGACATCGCGTGACCGTCGAAGCCGAGGATCGACATCCGTTGCGGCACCGGGACGTTGACCCCGCGCAGCACCGTGAGGAGCCTGAAGGCGATGTCGTCCGTCTCCGCGAAGATCGCAGTGGGAGGCTCCGCGAGGCTGAGCAGCCGCCCCACCGCCGCTTCCAGACTCGGTCCCTGCCAGTCGGCGACATGGCGGACGAGGTCGTCGTCCCGCTCGATTCCCGCCTCCGACAGGGCGGTGCGATAGCCGTCGAGGCGGGCCCTGCTGCTCCAGGCGAATCCCGAGGCGTCCGCGGGCTCCAGGTAGGCGATGCGCCGGTGGCCCAGGTTGAGCAGATAGCGGGTGCCGCGCTGGGCGGCCTCCACGTCGTCCACGTAGACGCCGGCTCTGCCCTGTTCGTGCTGACTGACGAAGACCAGGGGCATGCCCAGGTCATCCAGGCGCGCACGCTCCTCCGGAGAGAGCGCGAAGCTGACGACGAGCAGGGCGTCGGCGTTGCGGCGGGCCGGCAGACGGTCGAAGAACTGTGCGCGCTGTTCGGCGGTGGTGACGCTGTAGACCAGCATGTCCAGGCCGGCCGCGTTCAGCGTGGGCGCCATACCGGCCAGCGCCGCGCCCAGGAACCAGGAGTCAAGGTTGGGCACGAGCACGGCGACCCGCCCCGTACGCCCCGTGACCAGGCTGGACGCGCTGCGCGAGATCGCGAACGACAGCTCGCGCGCCGCCTGTTCGACGCGCGCCCGGGTCTCCGGGGACACCGTCGACAGACCTCGCAGCGTACGCGAGACGGTCGAGGGCGAGACTCCGGCCCTCTGGGCGACATCCGCCAGCGTGGCGCCCCTCACTGCGGATTCACCGACCATGCGCTGGACGCTAACACAACGATCACCCTGCACGGCCAGCCGGTGTGGCAGCGCTGTCATCGTGCATCTTCACTGAACTCAGGCAACTGTGACCATTGACACGACTCATGGACCTCCCTAGCGTGACAGCGCTGTCATCAGACAGCGCAAGAGGGAGGGAGTGCACCATGACCCTGGACCGCAGAGCACTGCTGACGAGCGCTGCGGGCGTCGCCGCGGCGGGTCTGCTGGCCGGGTGCGGAGGAAAGGACCTCGACGACCTGCTCACGCAGGCCGCGACCGTCCCCCGAGAACCGGCCCGGCTCACCTGGTG
Organism: Streptomyces sp. NBC_01012; assembly: GCF_045162755.1. Classification (NCBI taxonomy): domain Bacteria; kingdom Bacillati; phylum Actinomycetota; class Actinomycetes; order Kitasatosporales; family Streptomycetaceae; genus Streptomyces; species Streptomyces sp. NBC_01012. The sequence goes on from NZ_CP108688.1 coordinate 1,534,586, forward strand.
GGTCTCCGAGATCCCCTCCCGGCGGGGCGCCGTCGTCGCGGATCTGATCATCCGCGCCTTCGAGCGGCGGCACCCTCTCGTCCGCGTCTCGAAGATCAACGCCCTGTCCACCTCGGACGGCAACCGCAGCGCCATCGCCACCCAGCTCGCCGGCGGATCCCCCCAGCCCGACGTGTATCTGGGCGACACGACGTGGCCCGCGCAGTTCGGCCACGCCTCGCTCGCGCTGCCGGTGGAGACGCTGCTTCCCACCGGCTTCTGGGACGCCTTTCCGGCCGCCCTGCGTGACAGCTCCACATTCCGTGGCAGCGCCTACGCGGTGCCGTTCTTCACCGACAGCACCTATCTCTTCTACCGCAAGGACCTCCTCGCCAAGCACGGGCTGCGCACCCCGCGCAGTTGGGAGGAGCTGCTGCACACCTCCCGCACGGTGCAGAGGGCCGGCGACGTGGAGACCGGATTCCTGTGGCAGGCCGGGGTGTCCGAGTCGCTGACGGCCAACGTCACCGAATTCCTCGCCGACGCGGGCGCCGAGGTTTTGGACGCGCGGGGCAGGGCCGTACTGGGCGGGGCCGAAGCGGAGCGGGCTTTCTCGCTCATGGCCGACTTCACCGCACACGGAGTCTCCCCCCGCACCGTGGCCACGTACAAGGAGTCGGACTCGCAGGACGCCTTCGCCAACGGACGCGGGCTGTTCCTGCGCAACTGGTCGTACGCCTGGGTCAATGCGAGCAATCCGAAGGTCTCCCATGTCAGCGGCAGGATCGCGGCCACGCTGCGTCCGGGCTTCGAGGGAACCGGCCGCTCCGGTGTCTCCTGCGCGGGCGGCTGGAGTAATTTCGTCAACCCCAGCTCCCAGGAACTGGGTGCCGCCGTGGAGTTCGCCCGGTTCTGCGCCGGGAGCGAGGTGCAGCGCCTCCTCGCCCAGGAGGCCGGAGTCATCCCCGCGATGACCTCAGTGCTGAGCGGCCCTCAGGCGCGTGCGGCGGGCGACCCGACGGTCCTGCGCGCCGCCGACCTGCGACTCGTCGCCCGGCCCGTGCAGACCCCGTACTACCCGCAGGTCAGCAAGGCGCTGTACACCCCGGCGAACGCGGTCGTACGCGGCAGCCTCTCCCCCTCGGCCGGTGTCCGCGCCGCACGCGAGGGGCTGCGTACGGCCCTGGAAGGAAAAGCGCTGTGAGTTCAGTACAGCAGACGAGGACAGCGGTAACGCCGACGACCGGTCGCACCGGCGACGCACTGCCCCAGTCCCGGCGGGACCCGAAGAGCGCGCCCCCAGGCTTCGCCGCCCGCCGTCGCGCCCGCACCGGGTGGCTGTTCGCCTCCCCCGCTCTCCTGGTCATCGCGGCGGTGACGGTCTTCCCCGTCGTCTTCTCGCTGGTGCTGTCATTCTGCGAGGTCCGGCTGGAGTACGGCGGCCTGCGGATCGGCTCGCCCACCCTCGCGCACTACGAAACGCTTCTGACGCACTCCGAGTGGTACAGGGCACTCGCGTTCACGCTGGGCTTCACCGTCGTCTCGGTCTTCGTCGAGCTGGTCCTCGGGACGCTCACAGCGCTCGTCCTGGAACGGCTCGGTGCTGCCCGCGGGTGGATCCTCGCCCTGCTCCTGCTGCCGTGGGCGCTGATCAACGTGGTCGCGGCGCAGCTGTGGTCGTATCTGTTCAACGGCACCTACGGCGCGGTGACCTGGCTCTGCGAGCAACTGCTCGGCACCCGGCCCGACATCCTCGGTGAGCCGGTGCCCGCGATGGCGGCGATGGTCGCCGTCGACGTCTGGAAGACGACGCCGTTCGTCGCGATCGTCGTGCTCGCCGGTCTGATGCTGATCCCGGGCGATGTCTACGAGGCCGCCGAGATCGACGGGGCGAGCGCCTGGACGACGTTCTGGAGGGTCACGCTGCCACAGCTGCGGCCCATCGTCGCCATCGCGGTCCTCTTCCGCATCCTCCAGGCGTTCGGGATCTTCGACCTGCCGTTCGTCCTGACCCAGGGCGGCCCGGGGACGGCCACCCAGTCGGTCGCGATGCTGGGGTACCGGATCCTCTTCCAGAACCTCGACTTCGGGGGCGGAGCCGCCGTCGCGGTCACCACCGCCGTCATCGTCCTGGCCTGCTGCCTGATGTTCCTGCGCGTCTTCCGCGCCCAAGTCGACGAGGAGGGGCGGGCATGAGCCGCCACGTCCCGCGCACAGGCGTGCGCCGCTACGTCAATGCCGTCAACATCGGCGGGCTGGTGATCGCCGTGTGCGCCACGCTGCCCCTGATCTGGATGGCGTCCGCCTCCCTCAAGGGGCCCGGCGAGATCAGCGCGACGCCGCCCTCGCTGCTGCCGTCCCATCCCACCCTCGGCAACTACGGGACGGCGTTCTCCCGGAACGGCATCGGCCACTACTTCCTCAACAGCGTCGTCGTGGCCTGTTGCTCGACGGTGCTGATCCTGTCCCTGGCATTCTTCGCCGGTTACGCCCTCGCCCGGCTGCCGTTGCGCGGCCGCGGGGCCATCATGACGGCGCTGCTGATGCTGTCGGTCTTCCCGCCGATCGCCCTGCTCGTGCCCCTGTTTCTCATGGAGCGTCAGGCAGAACTGCTCAACAGCTACCCGGGGCTCATCATCCCGTACGTGGCACTGAATCTGCCGTTCGCGATCTGGATCATGCGCAACTACCTCAGCGGCATCCCGAGGGAGCTGGAGGAGGCTGCGGCCATCGACGGTGCCGGCCCACTGCGCACCGCCGTGAAGGTGATCCTGCCGCTGGCCCGGCCGGGGATGTTCACGGCCGGGGTGTTCTCCTTCACCGCGACCTGGTCGGAATTCCTGCTCGCGCTCACCTTCAACGGCTCCGACGACCGCCGCACCGTCTCCGTCGGCATCGCCCTGTTCACCAGCCAGTACCAGGTGCCGTACGGGGTGATCTTCGCCGGTGCGATGGTCGCCACCGTTCCGATCGCGGTCCTGGTGCTGATCTTCCGCCGGTCCGTCGTCTCCGGCATGACCACCGGCGCGGTGAAGGGCTGACCGGGCCCGTACAGCGTGACGGCCGGTCCGGCCGTCACGCTCCCGACTTCCGCACATCCATCCGAACCCCGTCCTGGGCGCACGCCCGAGAGGTACACACATGCCCCATCACGACTCCCCCACCCCCTCCTCGTCCTCCCCTCACGACGCGGACTGGTGGCGGCAGGCGGTCATCTACCAGATCTATCCCCGCAGTTTCGCCGACTCCGACGGCGACGGCCTCGGCGACATCCCCGGCGTCACCTCCCGGCTGCCGTACCTCGCCGACCTCGGCGTGGACGCCGTCTGGCTGAGCCCGTTCTACCCGTCACAGCTCGCCGACGGCGGCTACGACGTCGCCGACTACCGCGATGTGGACCCGCGGCTCGGCACCCTCGACGACTTCGACGAGATGGTCGCCACGGCCCACCGACTCGGCCTGAAGATCATGGTCGACATCGTCCCCAACCACTCCTCCGACCAGCACGTCTGGTTCCAGGAGGCGCTCCGGGCCGCGCCCGGAGCGGCCGCCCGTGAGCGCTACGTCTTCCGTGACGGGCGGGGGGACGACGGTGAACTGCCGCCCACCGACTGGCCGTCCAGCTTCGGAGGCCCCGCCTGGACCCGGGTGGCGGACGGCCAGTGGTACCTGCACCTCTACGCGCCCCAGCAGCCCGACTTCAACTGGGACAACCCAGAGGTCCGTGAGGACTTCCACGACACCCTGCGCTTCTGGTCCGACCGGGGTGTGGCCGGTTTCCGCGTCGATGTCGCCCACGGCCTCGCCAAGGACCTGCGCGCACCGCTGCGCGACCTCGGTGACCAGCAGAGCTACCAGCCCGACGCCCTGCCGGTCGACGGCAGCCATCCCCTCTGGGACCGTGACGCGGTGCACGAGATCTACCGCGGCTGGCGGCAGGTGTTCAACACGTACGACCCGCCGCGCTTCGCCGTCGCCGAGGCCTGGGTCGGCACCTCACGGCGCATGGCGTACGCCTCCGCCGACGGGCTGGGCCAGGCATTCAACTTCGACTTCCTCGGCGCAAGGCTCGACGCCGACGAGATGCGCGCCACCATCGAAACGGCGCTCGCCGACGCCCGCGACGTAGGTGCGACGAGCACCTGGGTGCTCTCCAACCACGACGTCGTACGTCATGTCTCGCGCTACGCCCTGCCCGGCGACCACCGCAAGCGCGACGTCGAGGCGTGGCTGCTCACCGACGGCCGGGAACCGGCACCGGACCTGGCGGCGGGTGAACGCAAGGCGCGGGCCGCCGCCCTGCTGATGCTGGCGCTGCCCGGTTCCGCGTATGTCTACCAGGGTGAGGAGTTGGGCCTTCCCGAGGTCGCGGACCTGGACCGTGCGGACCTCCAGGACCCGATGTGGGTACGCAGCGGCGGACGCGTCAAGGGACGCGACGGCTGCCGCGTACCGCTGCCGTGGACCACCGAGGGCACCAGCTTCGGGTTCGGTTCCGGTGGCTCGTGGCTTCCGCAGCCTTCCGGCTGGGGCCGGTACGCGGCGGAGGCGCAGAGCGGGGACGCGGGATCCTTCCTGGAGCTGTACCGCGAGGCCCTGCGACTGCGTCGCACGCTGGTCGCGGACGAGGCGCTGGCGTGGGCCGGCTCGCAGGAGCCGGCACCTCAGGGGCTGCTGCACTTCGAGCGCGCCGGAGGCTGGCGGACCGCCAGCAACCTGTCCGACGAGCCTGTGCGGCTGCCCCAGGGGGAAGTCCTCCTCGCCTCCGCGCCGCTGACCGGTGACACGCTCCCGCCGTGGACCACCGTCTGGCTGCGGACCGGGGCCGCGTCCGTCTCCCGGTCCGGCCGCTGAGGCACGGCGTCAGGCCCCTGGCACCGTGAGCGGAGGGGCCGGCTCACGGCCGGGATCCGCGGTGCCAGCGGGCCGGGTCGATCCTGCCTGCGTACAGGGGGAGTTCGATCGGGAGTTGGCCGTCCTCGAACGGGTCCCACACCCGGGTGAGGCCCGCCGTCCCCCGTGCGCGCACTCTCCGTGCCTCGGCGAGGTCCAGCACGTCGGTCAGGACCTCCTCGGGGCCGGGCCCGGCCTCGGCGCGCGTATGCCCCTCGGGGTCCACGACGACGCTGCGTCCGATGCCGTCGGGCGACGCCGCGTTGAGGCTGGCCATGAAGACCTGGTTCACGATCGCGTTGGCCTGGGCCAGCACGACCTCCTGGGCGCGGTCGACAGTCGGTGTGCGCACCAGGTTGAGCACGAGGTCGGCGCCCTGCCAGGCCAGATGGCGGGTGGTCTCGGGGAACCAGGCGTCGTAGCAGATCGTCAGACCCACGCGTCCGTGGCCCTCCAGGTCGAAGAGCACGAAACTGCTGCCGGACGCCGTGGTCTCGTACGGCCGCCACGGGAAGATCTTCCGGTACTCCGCGACCCGCTCGCCGGTGGGCGAGTACACGGGGGCGGCGTTGTAGATCTTGCCGTCCGCCCCTTGTTCGTAGACGCTGCCGGGCACGAGCCAGATGCCCAGTTCGCGGGCGAGGGCCGCCAGCCGGGTGCCGCGGGGGCCGTCCAGCGGCTCGGCCGCCTCGGTCATGACCGTCCCGGGGTCCTCGCCGGGCTCGTGGCCGCACAGATGCAGCTCCGGGTAGACGAGCAGGCGTACGTCGGGATGCGCCTCGACGACACGGCGTACGTCCGCGGCGAACGCGTCCGGATCGTCGGCGGTGTGGTGGAGCGCCGCCGTCTGGACGAGGCCGATCGTCAGGGGGACCGTCATCTTGGGCAACTTTCCGCGCGAGGGGGGTGCTCCGTGGCTGTCTGGTGCAGTCCGGGGGCGCTGGTCCCCGCGGGCGCTGACGAGCCAATCACCACGTCTGCCTCAGGACAAGATCCCCTTACCCAGCGGGATCCACAGGGAGAACCAGTGGCTCCGTGGTAGAACGAGGGCCCCCGCGTCCGCGCTGCGCACGACCGCCCCGGACGCGCCTCACCGATCCGACAGGACACAGGAACACCCATGACCCTCACCCAGCTGAGGGCCTTCGTCGAGGCGGGGCGACTCGGGTCGTTCACCGCGGCGGCGCAGGCCATGGACATCGCCCAGGCGTCGGCCTCCGAACTGGTGCGGCGCCTGGAGACGGAACTGGACGCCGAGCTGTTCGCACGGGGCAGCCGCACCCTGACCCTGACCTCGGCCGGCCAGGAACTGCTGCCGTACGCCCAGCAGGCTCTGGAGGCCGCCGAGAGCGGGACACGGGCGGTGCGCTCCCTGGGCTCCCTGGGCGGAGGAACGGCGACCTTCGGTGTTCTGCGCAACGCGGACTACTACCTGCTGTCCAACCTCGTGCAGATGTTCCACGCCCGGTATCCGTCCGTCAGGGTCAGGCTCGTGGGGCAGAACTCGTCGGAGACCGCGGCCGCTGTGGCCGCGGGCCGGATCGAGGCGGGCCTGGTCGTCCTGCCGATCGACGACGAGGGGCTGGTGGTGACCCCGCTCCTGCGCGACGAGGTCTTCTACATCAGCGCGAGCGAGGAACGGACCCGCGTCCCGGTGACGATGGAGGCGTTCGCCAGGGCGCCACTGGTTCTCTACGACGCCCATTACGGCTGGCAGGATCCCACCCGGCGGCAGCTCGCGGAGCGGGCCCAGCTCGCCGGGGTCGCCATCGACCCGCTCATCGAGCTGGAGCGTGTGGAGGCCGCGCTGGGCCTGGTGGCGGCCGGGGTGGGCGACACGATCGCCAGCCGGGCGGTGGTCGCCGGTCCGTCGTTCCCGCCAGGGCTGCGCACCGCCTCGTTCGCCGACCCCCTCTACGACACGATCGCCCTCGTCAAGCGGCGGGGACATCCGCTGTCCCGGGCCACGAGGGAGCTCGCCCGGCTGGCCGAGGACACCCTGCGCGAACTCCGTACCGACCTCGGTCTCTGAGGCGGAGCCTCACCCCGTGGGTCAGGGAAACCCTGTGGATCGGACAGGACTCACCCCTCTGGTCCTGTGGCAGCGAGACGTCTAGCGTCCCTGCCATGCAGATCACGCACGACGAAGCACAGGCCCTCCCCCCGTTCCAGTGGCTCAAGAAGCCGTCCGTGGACGGTCCCCCCGCCCAGCGCGACCCCAAGGTGGTCGAGCGGGTCTCTCAGATGCTGAAGGAGATCGAGCACAAGGGCATGGACGCGGTGCGCGCCTACGCCCAGGAGCTGGACGGCTGGTCCGGCGACGTGGAGATCGGGGCCACCGAGCTCAAGAAGTCGGGGGACGCGCTGCCTCCGGACGTCCGCACCGCCCTGGAGATGGGCTACGAGCGCACCCACCGGTTCGCCTCCGCACAGCGCGAGCACCTGACGGACTTCGAGGTCGAGGTCGCTCCGGGTGTCGCCGGCGGCCAGCGCTACGTCCCCGTCTCCCGGGTCGGCGCGTATCTGCCGGCCGGCCGTTTCCCGCTGCTCGCCAGCGCCTTCATGACGGTGAACGTGGCGAAGACCGCCGGTGTGCCCACGGTGCTGGCGTGCACTCCCCCGTCGGGTGAGCACGGCGCGCACCCCGCCGTGCTGTACGGCGCCTATCTGTCCCGCGCCGACCGGGTGTTCGCGCTCGGCGGTGTCCAGGCGCTCGGCGCGATGGCCTTCGGCCTGCTCGGCGAGGCCCCGGTCGACATGCTGGTCGGCGCGGGCAACGCGTTCGTCACCGAGGCCAAGCGGCAGCTGTTCGGCCGGGTCGGCATCGACCTGCTGGCCGGCCCCTCCGAGGTCGCCGTCATTGCCGACGACAGCGCCGACCCCGAGTGGGTCGCGGCGGACCTGCTGGGCCAGGCCGAGCACGGCCCCAACTCGCCCGCCGCGCTGATCACCACGTCCGAGAAGCTGGGACGCGCGGTGATCGCGGAGATGGACCGCCAGCTGGAGTCCCTGGTCACCCGGGACATCGCCGGCCCCGCGTGGCGTGACTTCGGGTCCGTCGTCGTGGTGGACGCCCGGGCCGACGCCGTCGCCGTCGCCGACGTCATCGCCCCGGAACACCTGGAGATCCAGACCGAGGACGACGACTACTACCTGGAGAACCTCTCCAACTACGGCTCGCTGTTCATCGGGTCGTGGTCGACGGTCGCGTACTCCGACAAGGGCATCGCCGGCACCAACCACGTCCTGCCCACGGGCAAGACGGCCCGCTACAACGCGGGGCTCTCCGTCTCCCGCTTCCTCAAGCCGCTGACGTACCAGCGTGCCTCGAAGGAGGGGACCGTTTCACTCGCCCCCGCCGTCGAGCGCATCTCGGCCTTCGAGGGGCTGGCCGCCCACGGCGCCACGGCGACGCTCCGCATCGACCGGGTCGGGCGGACGTCCGGCGCGTTCGACGAGATCCCGGCCTCTCTGCGCGACCAGCTCTGACCGCTCTCCCGTGCCGCCGCTCCGCGTGCGGCGGCACGGGTTCGCCGGTGCGCGCCCGGCCGACGGCGTCCCCTGTCGGTCCCTCCGGGCGCACCGGCCCTCCATACACCGCCCACACCCGAGGTCCCCCATGCGCCACCGCCCGTCCGCCTCGTCCGCGCCTCCCGGGAGCGGGAGCGGCACCGCTCTCACCCAGGGCCTGAAGGGCCGCCAGATCACCATGATCTCCATCGGCGGGGTGATCGGCGCCGGCCTCTTCGTCGGTTCGTCCACCGCCGTGACCGCCGCCGGGCCGGCCGTCCTGATCTCGTTCCTGCTGGCCGCCGCGCTCGTGGTGCTCGTCATGCAGATGCTGGGCGAGATGGCCGTCGCCCAGCCGGACACGGGCTCCTTCTCCACCTACGCCGACCGCGCGCTGGGCCGCTGGGCGGGCTTCTCGATCGGCTGGCTGTACTGGTGGTTCTACATCCTCGTCATCCCCATCGAGGCCATCGCCGCGGGCGAGGTGATCGCCGGCCTGACCTCGGTCCCCAGCTGGATCCCGGCGCTCCTGGTGATAGCGGTCCTGGCGGGCAGCAATCTGCTCGCGGTGCGCAACTACGGGGAGTTCGAGTACTGGTTCGCCCTCCTGAAGGTCATCGCGATCGTGGCGTTCCTGGTCCTGGGCGTGCTCGCCGTCCTCGGCCTGCTGCCGGGCTCCGACACCCACGGCGTGTCGAACCTCTGGAGCCACGGCGGTTTCGCCCCGCAAGGCGCCATGGCCGTCATCGCCGGCCTGCTCACCGCTATGTTCAGCTTCCAGGGCAGCGAGATCGTCACCATCGCCGCCGCCGAGTCCGAGGAGCCGCGCAAGAACATCAAGAAGGCCGTCCGCGCCGTGGTCTGGCGGCTGGGCCTCTTCTACATCGGCTCGATCCTCATCGTGGTCTGCCTCGTGCCGTGGAACGCCGACGATCTGGCGGGCGGCTCCTACCAGGCTGCCCTCGACCGGATGAACATCCCGGGCGCCGCGTGGATCATGGACGTCGTCCTCGTCGTCGCCGTGAGCAGCTGCCTCAACTCCGCCGTCTACACCGCGTCCCGCATGATGTTCTCACTGGCCGGCCGGGGTGACGCCCCCGCCGCCTTCGCGCGCACCTCGCGGCGCGGAGTGCCGGCCAACGCGGTCGTGGCCTCCACCGTCATCGGGATCGCCGCGGTCGTCGCCAACTACCTGCTGCCGGACGTCTTCTCGTACCTCATCGCCTCCAGCGGAGCGATCGCCCTGATGATGTACATGGTCATCGCGCTCACCCAGTACGCGACGCGCCGCAAGGGCGGCCTGCCGGACGAGGTCCGGATGTGGGGGTTCCCCTACCTCACCCTCGCCACGGTCGCCTTCATCGCCTGGGTGCTGGTGCTCATGGCCGTACTGCCGGGTCACCGGCTGGAGCTGTGGCTCTCGCTGGGGCTCGCCGCCGTGCTCGTCGCGGTGGGGGCGGCGCGGCAGCGCCGGGCGGGTGCCCGCGGCGACGGCCCGGCGGCCGGCACCCGGGACGCGGTGCGGACACCGGAGCCGGCCGCCTGACCGGGCCGGGACGGATCGGGCGGGCGCTCAGTGGGCGCGGGCGTGCGTGGCGCGGGGGACGAACTCCGTCGGCAGGACCAGGCGTTCACCGGCCGGGTCGACCTCCTTGGCGATCCGCCGCACCAGCAGACGCGCCGCCTGACGCGACAGCTCCCGCAGGTCGTGCCGGACGGTGGTGAGCCGGAACACCTCCCAGGCCGCCATCGGGAGGTCGTCGAAGCCGATGACGGTGAGGTCCTCGGGGACCCTGACACCCGCCGCGAGCGCCGCGTTCAGGACACCGATGGCGACGACGTCGTTGCCGCAGAACACCGCCGTGGGCGGCTCGTCCGCGTCGAGGAGGGCGGGCAGCGCGCGGTAGCCGGTCTCGTACTCGAAGGCCCCGCGCACCACCCGGCTCTCCGGAAGCCCTACGCCCGCCTCGGCGAGGGCCAGCCGGAAGCCCAGCTCGCGCTCGCGCCCCGTCGTGGTGTTGGCGGAACCGAAGATCCCGGCGACACGCCGGTGCCCCAGGGTCGCGAGCTCCTGCGCGACGATCCGTCCGCCGCCCTCGTTGTCGACGACGGAGGCGAAGTCGTCGCTCCGTCCGGTGTCGCGGTTGAGGAAGACGTACGGCATGCCACGCCGCTCCAGCTGGCCCGGCAGGCGGGAGTCCGTGGTGGCGGTGGCGAGGACGACGCCGTCCATCGACTGGTCGAGCAGCTTCTCCTCGGCGACCGCCTCGTCGGACCGCTCGGTGATCAGCATCATCCGGTAGCCGAGACTGCTCAGTTCGTCGTGGAGCGGGGCGATGACATGCGGGTAGAAGGGGTTCGTCAGATCGGTGACGATGACGCCCACCCGCCGGGTGGCGCTCGTCGACAGCGTGCGCCCGGCCTCGCTCGGCACGTAGTTCAGCGCCTGGGCCGCCCGCCTGACCTTCTCGCGGGTGGCCCGGGACACACGGGGGTCGTCACGCAGCGCGCGCGAGACCGTGGGCTGCGAGACACCTGCCAGCTTGGCCACGTCGTGACTGGTGATCCCCATCGGCTCTCTCCTCGTCGCCACCCGGAGCCGCCCCACCGCGCCTCCGGTCCAGTATACGTATGCCGACGCACGCCCCGCATCGCACCGTCCGGGAAGTCGCGGCACCTCCGGAAAAGCACGTACCGCCAATTACCTCACCCAGTCCCCTTGACATCCACCGCGTCGGCGCCTGTCATGGAATACATACGTATTCATAAGCAAGGAGCAGTCATGGCAGTCATGCCCGATGTTGTCGTAACGCCCAGCGAGCTGGCCCGCCGCACGGTCCGGCGCGGCGACTTCGTCTCCTGCAACCAGGCCTTCATCGACTGCCGTACGCCCGGGTCGGACCGCAAGGAGAACTACGCGATGATCGGGCCGGGCGTCTCGCAGGCCGCCGGTCAGCACGTCAACCTCCGGCTGCCGCACGGCTACAACATCGGTGCCGCCGCGATGCCGCACGGCATCACCAACAACCTCCATCTGCACTACACCGCCGAGGTGTTCGTCTGCACCGAGGGCGAGTACCTGCTGCGCTGGGGCGTCGACGGCGCCGAGGGCGAACTCACCCTCAGGGCCGGTGACATCGCCTCCGTCCCCACCTGGATCTTCCGCGGCTTCACCAACACCGGTCCGGACGACGGCTGGATGTTCACCGTGCTGGGCATGGACCACACCGGCGGCATCATCTGGGGCCCCTCGGTCCTGCGGGAAGCCGGGAAGCACGGTCTGTACCTCTCCGCGGACAACCAACTGGTCGACACCGTCGCCGGTGACACCTTGCCGCCGGAGTCCGAGCTGGTCAGCCCGATGGCACAGGAGCAGATCGACCGACTGCGCCACTACACCCCCGACGAGATGAAGCGCCGTGTCGCCGCCGCGGACGAGCTGGTCTTCTCCGAGCACCCCTTCCTCGACAGCACCCTGCCCGGCGGCGGCGCCCGACTGAGCTGCGTCATCGGATACGGCATGACGGAGGACCCGCACCAGGAGCCCCGCGTGTTCAATCCGCACGGGCACAACGCCGCCTGGCTCCGCGCCGACCCGGGGCAGGGCGTCTCGGCGCACCGCCAGCACGAGACCCAGACCCTGATCGTGAAGGACGGCCTGTGGGAGGTCACCCTCAACCGCACCGACCCCCTCCCGGTCCGTCTCGGCCCCCGCGACATGGTCTCCGTCCCCCAGGACGCCTGGCGCACCGTACGTAACGTCGGCGACGAGCAGGGCGACCTCCTCGTGGTCAACTCCGGTGACGGGCGGGTCCGTCTGGAGTGGGACGAGGAGGTGCGCAAGAGCGCGGCGGACGCGGGCCTGGGCATCGACCACAACGGCTACGTCGCCCCGTACGCCCTGCTGCCCCGCTCCGCGCGCTCCTGGTGACCGGGGTCGAGCACGGGGACACGGGCCGTCCGCTGCCGTTCGTCGTGGTGCCAGGAATGCTCTGCGACGCGAGTCTGTGGCGCGACGTCGGCTTCCCCGAGGGCCACGACGTCCACCACGTCGCGCTGCGGCGCGGGGACATCGGAGCGCTCGCCGAGGACGTGCTCGCCGCGGTGGCGGGCCCGTTCGTGCTCGTCGGCCTCAGCCTGGGCGCCATCGTCGGCTTCGAGGCACTGCGCCGGGCGCCCGAGCGGATCGCGGGCCTGTGCGTGATGGCGGCCAACGCGGGCCCGCCGCGCCCCGAGCAGTACGCGGCCTGGCGGGCGATGGACGAGCTGATCGCGGCCGGCCGGTTCGCGGACGTCGTCGAGCGGACGCTGCCGGACATGTTCCCCGACCGCACCCCCACACCCGAGGCCGCCGAGCGCTACCGCGCCATGGCGCACGCGGTGGGCGCCACCGCCGCCCGCGCCCAGCTCGCCGCACAGGCCACCCGCACGGACGCGGCGCCCGCGCTGCGGACAGCCCGCTGCCCCACCGCCGTACTGGCCGGGGAGCGGGACACCCTGTGCCCGCCCTCCTACCACCAGGCGATCGCGGACTCGGTCCCCGGAGCCGCCCTGACCCTGCTGCCGGAGGCGGGACACCTGCTGCCGTGGCAGCGGCCGGAGGCGGTGACGGCCGCACTGCGCGGACTCGCCGCGGCCGCCGCCGGTACGGGACCGGCGCCCGCCGCTCCCTGAACGCACCACCCCCGCCCCTTTCATCCTCATCCTCATGGAAGAGAGCCGTCATGCCCCGACACCTCAAGTCCCCCGTCCCCGCCGCGCAGGTGAGCGCGGCGCGGGCCGATGTCGCCGAGCGCGTCCACGCCATCCTCGACGACATCCGCCGGCGCGGTGACGACGCGGTCCGTGAGTACTCCGAGCAGTTCGACAAGTGGAGCCCCGAGTCGTTCCGCCTGAGCGCCGACGAGGTCCGGCGGATCGTGTCCCAGGTGCCCGACACGGTCCTGGACGACATCCGCTTCGTACAGCAGCAGGTCCGTACGTTCGCGCAGGCCCAGCGTGACTCGCTGGCCGACGTCGAGATCGAGACGCTGCCCGGTGTCCGCCTCGGGCACCGGCACGTCCCCGTGGCCGCCGCCGGCGCGTATGTGCCCGGCGGCCGCTACCCGCTGACGGCGTCGGCCCACATGACAATCGTGACCGCCAAGGTGGCCGGCGTTCCCCGCGTCGCCGCCTGCACACCGCCCATCCGGGGCGAGATCCCCGCCGCGACGGTCGCGGCGATGCACCTCGCGGGCGCCGACGAGATCTACCTGCTGGGCGGGGTCCAGGCCGTCGCCGCGCTGGCCGTGGGCACCGAGACCATCGGCCGCGTCCCGATGCTCGCGGGGCCGGGCAACGCGTACGTGGCGGAGGCCAAGCGGCAGCTGTTCGGCGAGGTCGGCATCGACCTGTTCGCCGGTCCGACCGAGATCCTGGTGATCGCCGACGAGAACGCGGACCCGTTCGTCGTGGCCGTCGACCTGCTGTCGCAGGCGGAGCACGGCCCGGACTCACCTGCCGTGCTGGTCACGACGTCCGAGCAGCTGGGCCGCGAGGTCGAGCGGCACATCGAGCGCCTGCTGCCGGGCATGCCCACGAAGGACTTCGCCGAACCCGCCTGGCGCGACCACGGCGAGATCGTGGTGGCCGACACCCTCGACGAGGCCTTCCGGATCGCCGACTCCTACGCCAGCGAGCACGTCGAGGTGCTGACCGAGAACCCCCGCCAGGCACTGGAGAAGATGCGCGACTACGGTGCGCTCTTCCTCGGCGAGGGGACCTGCGTCTCCTACGGCGACAAGGTCATCGGCACCAACCACGTCCTGCCCACCCGGGGTGCCGCCCGCTACACGGGTGGTCTGTGGGTCGGCAAGTACCTCAAGACGGTGACGTACCAGGAGGTCACCGACACCGCGTCCTCCGCACTGCTCGGCGAGGTGTGCGGCCGGGCCGCGCGCGTCGAGCTCTTCGAGGGCCACGCCCGCTCCGGAGACGTCCGCGCCGCCAAGTACGGCAAGGGCACCCTGCCGTGGAACGAGGAGGGCGCCGCATGACCGGCCGCACCGTACCGCTGGCCGGCCGCACCGCGCTCGTCACCGGCGGCGGCAGCGGTCTCGGCCGGGCCGTCACCGGGTCGCTGCTCGCCGACGGCGCCCGCGTGGTGATCACGGGCCGCAACGAGGCCGCGCTCAAGGAGACCGCGGCGCACTTCGGCCCACGGGTCTCGTACCGCGTCTGCGACGTCTCCCGCCCCGACGACGTCGAGGAGCTCGTCCGGGGTCTGGCCGGTGAGGAGATATCGATCCTGGTCAACAACGCCGGGATCGCCGGCCCGGTCGCCCCGCTGACCGAGATCACCCCGCAGGAGTGGGACGAGGTCTTCGACGTGAACGTGCGCGGGGTGTTCCTGATGTGCCGGGCCTTCCTGCCCGCCATGACCGCGCGGGGCGCGGGCGACGTCATCAACATCGCCTCGGTGTCGGGCAAGCGCCCACTGCTGCGGCGTACCCCGTACTGCGCGTCGAAGATGGCGGTCATCGGTCTCACGACCACGCTGGCCGGCGAGGTCGGACCGCAGGGTGTCACGGTCAACTCACTCTCCCCCGGGCCTGTTTCGGGTCCCCGCATGGAGCGCAACTTCCGTCTGGAGGCAGAGCGCACCGGGAGCACCTACGCGCAGGCCGAACAGGAGTTCGTCGGTCGCTCCGCCCTGGGGCGGATGGTCACGGAGGACGAGGTGGGCGAGGCCGTCACCGCGATGCTGCGCATGCGCGGCCTGTGCGGGGCCGACATCGACCTCTCCGCGGGGATGGTGGCCCGGTGACCGCGCACCGCACACCGCACCGCAGCCTCAAGCAGCGGCTGGCGGACGGCGAGCAGCTGCGGGGCGCCCTGCTGAGGCTCCCCTCGGAGACGCTGGTGGAGATGGCCGGGGTCGCGGGATTCGACTACGTCGTCATCGACTGCGAGCACGGCCCCGCCGACACGGCCCTCCTCCAGCAGCACCTCACGGCCGCTGCGGCGCAGGGCACCGACGTCCTGGTCCGCGTCGGCTCGGCCGAGCCTGCACTCGCCCTGCGCTGCCTCGACCTGGGCGCGGCCGGGCTGATCTTCCCACATGTGGACAGCCACGAGGACGCGGTACGGGCGGTTGCGGCCAGCCACTATCCGCCGTGGGGGGAGCGAGGCTTCGCCACCTACAGCAGGGCGGGCCGGTTCGGCACGGTCACGGCGGCCGACCATGTGGCCGCGTCCCGCGAGACCCTGGTCGTGGCGATGATCGAGACCCGGCGCGCCTGCGAGGACGCCGACGCGATCCTCGGCACCGAGGGGGTGGACGCGGTCCTGGTGGGCCCCGCCGATCTGGCCGTGGACTGCGGCTTCCCGGGACCCGGCGTCGTCGACGGGCTGACCGCGCGGGCGCACGGCGCGGCGCGGGCCAACAACCGCGCGGTGATGACGATCGTGCCGAGCCTCGACGCCGGCCGGACCGCCGAGCGCCAGGGGGCGCAGCTCGTCCTCTACAACATGGCCCATGTCCTCATGGACACCATGCGAGCCCTCGCCGGACCCGGCACGACGGACGCGGCCGACGCCCCCGCCTGACCGGATCCGGGACGGCCGAGGCCCTGCCTGCGGCGTGGCGTCGCGCACCCCCGCGCGCCGCCCCGCCGGGCTCCCGGCTGCCGCTTTCCGGGGCCTGGCTACCCACTCCCGGCACACCCTTGACGCCCCGGACACGGGTCCTTAGTGTTCTCGACCGGTTCACTTGATTCATACGTATGCATTCCCCCATCCCCCGCGTGATCGGAGCAGCCATGTCCGCCACGGCGCCACCCGGCCCAGCCGTCACCTCCCCCCAGGCCGACCCGAACAGGCGGAAGGCGATACGCCGAGCGATCGGCGCGGGCAGCATAGGTAATTTCGTCGAACAGTTCGACTACGGCCTGTACGGCTACATGGCGCCGATCATGGCCCCGGCGTTCTTCCCCGAGAGCGACAGGACCGTGGCGATCCTGAGCACGTACGCGATCATCGCCGTCGCCTGCCTGTTCCGCCCTCTCGGCGGCACCCTCGTGGGCCGCTGGGGCGACCGGGTGGGCCGTAAGAAGACCCTGCTGTGGACCATCGTCGCCATGGGTGTGGCCACCGCCCTGATCGGGGCGCTGCCCACGTACCAGCAGATCGGCATCGGCGCCCCGGTGCTGCTCCTGCTGCTGCGCGTCGTCCAAGGCTCCGTCTCCGGCGGCGAGTACGTCGGAGCCGTCGCGTTCATCGTGGAGTGGGCGGAGCCGAACCGGCGCGCCTACTACACGTCGTACGCCTCCAACAGCTGCTTCGTCGGCACACTCGCCGGTGCCGGTACGGCGGCCCTGACCAGCTGGGTGTTCGAGGGCGAGGCCCTCGACTCGTACGGCTGGCGGCTTCCCTTCCTGCTGGCGATCCCGCTCAGCCTGGTCGGGGTGTGGCTACGCCGTCACATCGAGGAGACGCCGGAGTTCATCCGGGCCACCAACGAGGGGACGGACGTCGTCAAGGACCCGATCCGTGAGGCGCTGCGCTCCCAGTGGCGGCCGATCCTGGTCTTCTGCGGGATCTCGATCATGCTCGCGATCCTGTCCTACACCTGGGTCACGTTCTATCCCCAGTACCTGACCGACACCCTGGGCCTGCCGCGGTGGATGGCCCTCACCTCCAACGCCGTCTCCATCGCCGTCCTCATCCCGATGCTGCCGCTGGCCGGCATGCTGTCGGACCGCATCGGGCGCAAACCGATGCTGGTCACCGGCGCCATCGCCTGCATCGTGCTGGTCCCGGTCGCCTTCATGGTCGGCGAGCACGGCACCTTCGGGACGGCCGTGGCCAGCCAGCTCATCTACCTCGTGCCGGAGTTCTTCCTCACTGGCATCGTCACCGTCTGCGCGGCTGAGCTGTTCACCACCCGCACTCGGTTCAGCGCCAGCGCCATCGCGTACAACAGTTCGTTCTCCATCTTCATGGGCACCACGCCGTTCGTCGCGACGCTGCTGGTCAGCACCTTCGACACCATCTACGCCGTCTGGGCCTACCTGGCGGCGGGCGCGCTCCTGGCGCTGGCCGTCGTGAGCGCGTTCATGACGGAGACATACCGGAGTCAGCTCGGCGCGGACAAGTTCGCCCGCTAGGCCCCTGACGGGGCGACGCCGTCCCCGGCTACCCTCAATGACCAACTTCATACATACGCATTCACAAGCCCGCACCACTGGAACGGAAAGCACCATGGCCCTGGACCCCGTCGCGTACCTCCCCTACAAGGATCCGGACGACTTCATCCGCGAGGTGACCGACCGCATCTGGGTCGACCGCGACATCGCCCACATCGTCGACAACTACGAGCCCGACTCGATCGTGCACGCCAGCCTCGGCACCGTCGTCGGACGCGACGGCGTCATCGAGGGCAGCACGATCCGCATGGGCAGCACGCCGGGCCACATCGGCCAAGCCGAGGACGTGGTGTGGGAGGCCCGCGGCGACGACGCGTTCCTCAGCTCGCATCTGGTCTTCTCCGCCGACGAGCACCTCGTCGGCGGCCGCAACATCCGCATCCGCAAGCGCACCGTGGCCAACTGCCTGTACCGGCGCGGCCGGATGGTGGAGGAGTGGGTCGTGCGCGACGACCTCGCCGACTGTCTGCAGCGCGGCCAGGACCCGGCCGAGGCGGCCCGCGAGCTGACCTTCCAGGGGTACAGCGGCTCCATGCTCGACGAGCCGCCGCAGGACGTGCTGGTCGAGGGGGTCAGCGGTGAGCGTCCGGACGAGTTCCGCCCCGAGTGCGAGATGGTGCTCCGGTTCATCGACGAGGTGTGGACGCAGCGCCAGCTGAACAAGGTCCACGACTACATGGACCGTGACCTGTTCCTCCACACGATCGGCGACCGGACGGTCATCCGGCCCGAGCGCTACCAGGCCGATCTGCTCGCCATGGTCGGCCCGTTCCCCGACGCGCGGTTCGCGGTCCGGGACATCCAGACGAACTTCTCCCCGCGCTACGCGGGCCTGCGCGTGGCCGTCCTGTGGACCATGCACGGCACCTATCGCGGCACCCCGGCCTTCGGCCCGATCACCGGCAAGCCCGTCACGGTGCTCGGTGTCTCGCAGTTCCTGATCCAGGAGGGCCGTATCGTCAAGGAGGTTCGTGTCTACGACGAGATCTCGCTGCGCGCGCAGATCAACGCCGGCCGCGAGGAAGGCTCGCAGGTCGAGGCGAACATCTACTGAGCGCTCCGGCTGCGGGCGGCGGCCACCGGTCTTCCGGTGGCGGCCGCCCGCTTCGTCGACCGGTCCGGTCACCCGGTGGCCGTGATCAGCCGCGCGGCCTTCTTCCCGACGAGGACGCTCGGCAGGTGCGTGTTCCCGTGGGTGATCGTCGGGAACACCGACGTGTCGGCGACACGAAGCCCAGCGACGGTCAAGTACAGCACCAACACCGCACTCACACTCCTTGTGCTGATCCTTCTCGGGTGGGCTCGTCTCACGCTGCACCACTTCGACGCCCGGCTGACCTTGCGCGCCGAGAACCTCTTCCGCCCCGACTTCGAGGGGGAGTCTCAAGCCGGTCCGGCCCTGGGGAAGTGCGTGGAGGGGCGTCAATCAGGCGGTGGGGCGCCACCGGGGTAAAGGCCGCAGGCCCGGTCCAGGGCGGCCGGCGGAAAGGCCAGGGGTCTGAGAGTTACGCTGGGGCCCGTCTCCGTCGGCCGGGCCGTGCCCGGCACGCATTCCCTCCCACTCAGGAGTTCCGGGACATCTGAAAACCTGTAGGAATGACTCCGCCACACCCCTCCTGACCTGCATAAATGCAAGGTGAGGCGGGGTGTGACGGAGTCTCTGGGACTTTGAACCAGGAGCGAAGGCTAGCGTGCACCGCGCTCTTCACGTGATGAGTCATCGAAATATGTCGGCCTGAGCATGTAGTCGAAAAGCCCAGGTCAGCGCCCAGCACTTGATGTCGTCTGCGGCGAGGGCGGCGGGAATGCCGTGGGCCCGCGCCGCGGTCAGGTCGTGTGTGGCTCCCGGCAGTGCTTCCGAGGCCCAGATCAGGCGTCCGGCGGGATCGGCGAGGACCTGCACGTTCATCCCGTGATGCTTCTTCTTCCCTGAGTAGTACGGCCGGTCTGCGGCGATGCGGTCGACCGGCAGCACCGTGCCGTCGAGAATCACGTACGCCTTCTTCCGGACAGCTGGCATGGCCTGTTCCAGCGTGGGCGCGAGGGCGGCCAAGAGGTCGACGGCCTCGCGTATGTAGCGGTAGGCCGTGGCGATCCCGATGCGGAAGCCAGTGGCGAGGCGGGCGTAGGTGTCGCCGCAGCGCAGGTGGCCAGGACGAGCATTGCCTGTCGGCCGCAGGTCAGGCGACGCCACCGGGAGTGATCCGACGGCGGTGACCCGAGAGGAGACCGGAGAGGTGTTGCAGGGTGCGGCTGGACAGATCGATGCCGGACGGGTGGACAAGCACGTGAAGCTCCTGGCGGACTGATGATCTTGGTCGTGAACCCGTCTACCAGGAGCTCTCTTCGTGCCCCGCCGCCGGGGCTGCCGGTCCGACCACCTGTCAGGTTGGAAACTGCTCAGTGAGTCAGCAGCACAAGAGGGGCTGGGTAAGTTCCTGCGCAACAATCCGCCCGGACGGATGGACCTTCATCCGCATAGTCGGCGACGGCTACGACATCACCTACCCCTGCGGGAGCTGAACTGTGACCTCCCACCACAGCATCTTCATCCACCCCGGTCACCCTGTGGAAGCCCTAGTCGCAGACGTGGCGCTGGCTTGTGGCGGGAGGCTGCGGCGCGCCGTGAACGGGCCCGCGGATTACGTCGTAAGCCTGGGCGACACAACACTTGAACTAGAAATGGAGCATGAGTACGAGGAGGACAAAGGCATCCCGTTCGAGCGCTACCAAGTCGTTCTGGCTGTGCGGGAATCCAACAGCTCGACGGAGCGGGAAGACCTCGGCAACGGCTCAGGGCAAAGGCCCACGCGTAGCCCGGAGAACGGTCGTGGGCTGCAGGTACCCCTGGGACTTTTCTGGGACTTTCGCCAGCATCAACGTGCACGCGCGAGTACCTCTGCAGGCCACAGGTCTCAACTAGGTAACGAACGGCCAGGGGGTCGGGCCGTCGAGTGATCGAGAGCGGGAAGATGTGGTGGCCATGTACAGAACATGACCACTCGGGGGAACTATGAAAATCAGGAATCGCGCAGTTTCACTGATGAGCACCGCCGCGCTCCTAGGGGGGACGCTGGTCGGCCTCACCGCGTCCAGCGCCTCGGCCGCCGGAGACTGCAACACTTACACCATCGTGGTGAACAACTCCGCCGGTTCGGGCAAACTTCGCTGGAATGCTCCGCTCCGGCCGATGCCGTATGAGGCCTGTGGATCGCACGGTACCTTCGCCAAGGGTTCGAAGATCTGGTACTGGTGCTACGAGTACAACAACTACGGCAACATGTGGATATTCGGCCGACTCGACGGGACTCAGACCAAGGGGTGGATTTACGCGCCGAACGTGGCCCCTGTCGCAGATGTGAACCCGTGTTACTAATGCGGACCCTGTCGCAGATGTGAACCCGCGTTATGGCGTCTGACGCCAAAGGTTTCCGGCGACTTGCCATGCGTGACCGTTGCCAGAAAGCGGATCAGCGCACGGCGTCAGATGCGGCGCATCGCAAACCGGGCGCTCGACGCCGGTCCCCCGGCCACTCGCCGGCTGAGGCCTCTTCGTGGTGGGAGGACGCCGCCACCATGTCAATCATGTGGCGGTGGTCCTCCGGTCATCGACCTGTGCGGCAACTGTGTGATCGAGGCTGCTGACCGACCGTGGTGGGCACGGGCTGGGTGAGGCGTCCCACGGCGGGGGCACTGACGAGGACATGAAGCGGGAACTCGACGTCACCTTCCGTCATGTGCGTGGCCGTTCCCCGTTCGACATCGCGGCCTACCGCCGGTCCGCCCTCTCCCATGCCGCCCGCGGCAAGCTGCAGGCCACCGCGTTCGCCGCGCTCGAACAGGCGCAGTGGGACATCGTGGGAAGGGCCCTGGACGCCCCCGTCGCAGAACTGCTGTCGGGCGGCACGGCAACGCGGACCCGGCTGCCGGTGTACGCGAACTCCAACCGCGCCGTGACCGACGGCTTCCGCGCCATCAAGGCCGCCGTCTTCGACGACTTCCCGGCGCTCACGGCCCCGGCTCAGGACATCGCTGCGGCGAAAGAACTGGGCATCGCACGGGCCGAGGCGGTCCCGTCCCCACCGCGATCAGCGCCCATCTGTGCGCGGGCCTGCCGCACCTGGCCAGGTTGGAGTACGCATGGGGCGAGGTGCCGCGGCGGCACGAACTGCTGGCTGTGCACGAGCGGTTCGAGGACGGCAAGTTGGTGGTGCCCGAGGGCCCCGGCTTCGGTATTCGGCTGGACGACGCCGTCGTAGGCGCCCACACCTGACCGGGGCGGGAGCGAGCTCAGCGGACGCGGCGCCGTAGCCGGCGGTCTTCGTGGAGCGGGTCGAGGAGGTGCTCGACCCGTTCGGCGCCTGGGTTGTTGCAGACGGAGGCGTACGCGCGAGCCCTGTTCTCCAGGCGACTTGATCTCAAATTGATCAGCATGCTCCAGATCCGGTATGCCAGGATGCGGTCGCAGGCTCCGGCCTTGGGGGGTCCCTGAGCCGGTTGGGGCAGATCGGAGGAGCCGCGTGATCACCACGGAACTGGTCTGGTTCAAGAGCAGCGGGTCGAGCTTCGTCCCGTACGCCGCCCAGGTCGGATCGCCTGCCAGGCGTCCCAGGTGGGATGTGGGCGAAATTCCGGTGGGAGAGGCGCGGGTATGAGTGAGGGCGGCGTGGACGGGACAGTTGCGGCGGTGCGGCTCGCGGAAGGTGCGCCGCTTGGCAGCGCGCTCGATGCCGGCGAGCCCGGCGACTGGCTCGCTCTGGACGCAGGAGTGCGTGAGGTGGCCTGGTATCGCTCGGCTCCTCTGCCGGAGTGGGAGCACTCCGCCCCGCTGCCCGTCGACCTGGCTCAGCTCGACGAGTCCCGGCTCGCGCTTGCCCTCTGCCACCGCGACGGACGGATCCGCCAGGAGGCGGTGCGTCGGGCGGCCCCGTACCCCAGTCTGCTGCCGTTGATCGTCATACGCTGTACCGACTGGGTCGGCCCGATCCGAGGGCAGGCCCAGCGGTTGCTGCGCGAGGTACTGGATGCGGATGCGGCCGTCTGCCTTGCACCGTTGATCCTGCGCGTCGGCCGCCGACGCAGAGGTGCCTACGGCATCGAGGTGCTCGGGGAGATCCTGCGCCGGGCGGCCCATGGGCGACTCATCGCCCTCCTCTCCTCCTCCGACCGTGTCGTACGGCGGTTCGCCTACCAGGTAGCCGTCGACACTCGGCTGCTCGGACCCGCCGAGTTGGCCCGTGCGGCCGCTCAGGACAGGGACTCTCTGATCCAGGACCTGTGTGCCACAGCGGCGCTCGCAGCCCTGTGTGACGCGGAGGCGTACGGAGATGTACTGCCGCACTTGTTGACCGCGAGCAACCCGCGCACCCGTTCGGCAGGCGTGACCGCGCTGCGGAAGGTGGGGCGGCCGGAGGAGGCGACGCGGTTCCTCGGTGACCGGTCAGCTCTCGTGCGCGCCTGCGCCCGGTATGTCGTACGGCAGCACGGAGGCGACCCGGTGGCCTGGTACCGGGAGCGGTGCGCGTCACCGGGCTGCGCCGATGTGCCGCCCGGTGCGGTCATCGGGCTGGCCGAGTGCAGGAATCGGGCGGACGCCGGGCTGCTGTGGCCGTTGCTCGCGAACCCGGCAGCCGGGGTACGAGCGCGGGCTGTGGCCGGGCTGCGGACGTTGGACTGCGCACACTCGGAGCGCTTGCGGCCGCTTCTCGACGATCCCGCGCCCGGTGTCGTGCGCGAGACTGCCGTCGCCCTGCTGCCGTCGGCACAGGAACTGCCCGCTGACTGGCTGCTGGAACGCACCGGCTCCGAGCGGGCGCGGCACATTCGGCTCGCCGCGTTCCGGCTGCTCGTCGCTCGTGGCGGGATCGCGGCGCTGCGGGCCGCGGTCGCACTGCTGGAGGACCCGGATGCGAAGCTGCGGGCCTGGGCAGGACAGGCGGTCCAGGGTTGGCGTCCGTCGGTGGTGGAGCGGGGCTGCGCCGTGGAGGTGGGCGAACTGCTCAACCGGAGCAGGCACCTCTTCAGTGACTATGTGCTGCTGCGACGCAAGTGGGCAGCCGGAGTGCCCGGCTGAGTTCGCCCCATCGGCAGTGCCATGCCGGGGACCTGCGAGGTCCCGCCGAGGTCGGACCCTGTCACGGGAATCCCGTACGGACCCTCGCGACTCCCACGCATGACCGGTCAACTGGCGCCCGGCTCCCCATCCTTCAGGCCGATTCCGGGACCTGCTGGTTCTCCTCGCCCAAGAGGCTTTCGGCGGCGGCGCGCCATACCTCCGCGCTGAGATCGGGCATGCGCGCTGTCTGCACCTCGGTGGCCAGTTCCCGCAGGCGACGGCCCGCCTGCCGGTCGCCGCGGCGGGCGGCGAGCATCTCACGCAGCATCTTGAAGCGGATGAGGTCTCGGAACTCCAGGAGGTTCGCATCGCCCGCGATGCTGTCGACGAGCTGCGCGGCTTGCTCCATGTCCCCCTTGAGGAAGCTCAACTGGGCTTTCAGAAGGCTCAGTTCCTGTAGGTGCCGGGATACGCCGGTGAGCTGGAGTGCCGGCTCGACCGCGGCCAGGAGGACCTGGGCCTCCTGGGTCCGGGGCGGCATGGACTGGAGCGCCAGGGACGCGGCCGCCAGCCGCAGACGCAGCCAGAGAACCAGGTCCTCGCGGCTGGCCAGGGCGGCGAGTGCGGCCTGCATGTATTCGTACGCCCTGTCGGGGCTGCCACCGCGGACGCTGACGGTGGAGGCCGTCCAGTAGGCCTCCGCCGCGAGCGCGCCCGTGTCACGCGGCAAGGTCTCACAGGTCTCGGCGCTGAGTTTGGCGGCTTCGGCCAGATTACCCAGCTCGGCCTCGGCGGAGATGAGAAGCAGCTTGATGCGGACCAGGTCCGTCGCGAGGACGCGCAGTTGGTATTGGCGGCTGAGGTCCAGCGCCTCGCGCGCGGCCCGCCGGGTCTCCTCCAGATTGCCCAGGTTGCGATGACATCGGGCGATGCGTTGCAGGACGTGGACCTGAAGGGTCGGGCGGTTGAGTTCCTGGCTCACCTCCGCGAGCTTGCGGAGGACCTCCCACTCCTCCTCGAAATCGCCCAGCGCCGCGTGCTGCCGGGCGAAGAGGGCCAGGGCTTCCCAGCGCGTGGTCTCACTCACCTCCGCGGCGTTGTTCAGCGCGGTCGCGAGGAAGTCGCGGATCTCCGTGTCGCGCTCACCGTCCGAGCGTGACGAGAGGGTCATGACGAGATCGGCGAGATCGTCCTCGGTGTGTTCCGTGAAGCTCTCGACCGGGACATCGAGCCGTTCGGCGAGGTAGGACACAGCCCTGTCCGTGGGGCGTCGCGCTCCGGATTCGAGCCGGGACAGGTAGGCGGCCGACATTCCGGTCCCCGTCAGCTCCGACTGCGACTTGCCCTGCTGCAGCCGCAGTTGCCGCAAGCGTCGACCGAAGCTCGGCTGTTCCAGCATGATCCGCCACCGTCCTTGAGGGTCTCGACTCCAAGCGCCACAGGACGTCCCGCACAGAACGCCCGATGGGGGGACCGCACAAGCGGCACCCCCCACCGGGCAAAAGTCTGTCAAAGTTTGCCTCATCCGGCAAGTCGCTGGCGCATCTGAGCGCTTACGGCCAGTCGATGGGCGGGGCGACCGTCGACTGGCCGCCCGCCGCGGCGAGCTCCGCCGGGGAACCGGCGGACGAGTGGCCGGCGACAAGCAGGACGGAGAACGCGAACGCCGCAAGAGCGCCGGTCAGAACCTTCATGATGTACAAACCCCCAGTTGATACATACGAACGCGGGCACCGGGACGCGATCACCTTTGACCGCTCCCAGGCAGCGAGCAGACCGCCCGACCCCCGGGCGACCCGCTCGACGCCCCCGACATTAATGTCCGGAGGCCGCTTTGGCAAGAGTTGCCAACTCTTGGCAAGAACTCGCCGTTCACCTCGCCTCACCCGTTGGGACACACCCCCCACACTTCCCGTGCACCCCCACGCACCCCATGGCCGACGGAGTCACGGTGCGCCGGGCGTCATGGATAGAGTCGCCGTGCGTAACTGGGACCGTACCGCTCCTCCAGTGCCTCCAGAGAGACTTCGGTCCACTCGGTGGCCTTCGCGATCCGCGCCCTCGACGGCGCGGCGTCCGGAGCCCAGGACTCCGGATCCCACACCGCTCCGCGCATGAAGGACTTGGCGCAGTGGAAGTACGCCTCATCGACGTCCACCAGGAGCGCCAGGACCGGCCGGTTTCCCTTGACGACCATCCGGTCGAGCAGCTGCTCCGAACGCACCAGCCGAGCTCGGCCGTTGACCCGGAGCGTGTCACCCCTGCCGGGGATGACGAAGATCATCCCCACATGCGGGTTCTGCAGGACGTTGAGCCAGCTGTCGAGCCTGCGATTGCCCGGCCGGTCGGGGACCGCGAGGGTCGAGTCGTCGAGTACATGGACGAAGCCCGGCGGGTCCCCCTTCGGAGAGACGTCACAGGTGCCGTCCGAGGCCGCCGTCGCGATGAAGCACAGCGGCGCGTGCCGGATCCACTCCCGCTCGAACTCCCGCAGCACCGTCGACGCCTTGCTGAAGACCGCCGGGTTGGGCTGACCGATCAGACCCAGCAGCTCCTCCCGCGTGGTGATCTCCGTGTGGTCACCGGAACCGACGGGGCCGCCCGCCCTGTCGTCGGCGCGTCCGGCGGAGGCGCGTCCGGCGGAGGCGCGTCCGGCGGAGGCGCCCCCTGCGGACGGGCGACCTGCGGACGGGGCGCCTGCGGACGGGCGTCCCGTGTCCGGAGCTGGTTCACTCGGGGGCATCGGCCCGCACCTCCGTACGGATGACCACGGCCGCGCAGGTCTTCTCGCACAGGGCGAGGGCCGCGTCCGCGTCCTCTCCCACCGCGACGACCTGGCCGAGCCTGTCCCAGCTCGACCTGAGCGGCCCCACGGTGTCGCCCACCTCGGCCGACAGGGCAACGTCCAGGACGCCCTCCGACTCCCGGGCCCCGGCGAGCCCCTCGATCGCGGTCACCGTTCCCGGCTCCGCGCTCAGGAAGCGGGTGGCCGCTCCCTGCCGCAGCTCGGGCCCGGCCGTCAGCGGCGGCAGCGTCCCGCTCAGCCACGCCACGGTGTACAGCTCCACGTCGAAGCCGTACGCCGCCTCGACCAGGTCCCTGATCCGGTCGCCACCCGGGCGGTTGTGGGACTCGATCACACGCGGGCCCCGCGCCGAGAGCCGCACCTCGGTGTGGCTCGGCCCCTGCCCGAGGCCCACCGCGTCGAGGAACGTGGTCACACAGGCCTCGATCTCCTGTGCCGCCCCCGGATCCAGGCGCGCCGGAACGACATGGCCGAGCTCCACGAAATTGTCGAACGTGAGCTTCTCCGTGATCGAGACGACGACATGGCGCCCGTCGAACGTGAACGCCTCCACGGAGAACTCGGGCCCGTCGGCGTATTCCTCCATGATGAACCGGTCAATGGGGAAGGTCGTCGCGAACTGGTGGTCCACCCCGCGCAGTCGGCCCAACGCCGCCCATACGTCGTCGAGTTGGCCCTCGTCCTGGACCAGTTGCAGGCCGAGACTGGCGATTCCGTCAATCGGCTTCACGATGAACGGATAGCCGTGGTCCGCGCCGAACTTCTCCAGGCCTGCCCGGTCGGTGACCTCCTCCGCCGCGACGGTGATGTGCGGTGCCGTGGACTCCAGACGGCGGCGCATGCTGAGTTTGTCCCGCAGCAGCAGGGCGACGTCATGGGGGACGCCGCCGAGCCCGAGCAGATCGCTGATCCGCGCCGCCGGCTCCACCCCGGCCTCGCTGGTCGTGGTCACGCTCGTGAAGCCGTACACGCGGTGTGCCGCGGTGATCAGCGGCTCCAGCACGTCCCAGCGTGTGTAGTCGATCAGCAGCGCGGCATCGACCTCGGCCGCGTGCTCCGCCCGGAACAGCCCGGGCTGCTGGAGAAAGACGACGCCGAGGCCCTGCGCCTTGGCTTTGCGGACGTTCTCGATCCGCCCGCCGACGATCAGGACGTATTGCTGGGACATGAGGCTCCTTCGAAGGTGAGGGGGAGTGAGGACCGCGCTGTGCGCTTCAGGTCCCGTCCGCGATCTCGACAACGGCTCCACGCGTCAACTCCGATGCCAGGACGCCCAGTTCCTCAGGAGTAGCGCAGTCGAGCACGGCCCAGGCCAGCCGGTCCCCCGAATTCTCGGCGGGGCGCACCTGGGTGCCGGGCGCGAGTCTGGGCTCGTACCGGGCGACGTCCGGCCGGCCGGCCCAGGGGCCGAGGTCGAGTGAGACCAGCCGGCCAGGGCGCGGCGCCGACAGGAACAGGCTTCCCGCGGCGCGTACCGGGTCGCGGCCGTCGGGCGTCGACGGGAGCTCGCCGAGTGCGAGCCGCAGGCAGGCCGCGAAGACGTCGAACCCATGGGCACGCCCGACGAGCTCCAGGATGTGATCACCCGGCGTGCGGACGGCCACCTCCATGATCAGCAGGTCGTCGTCCGCGCGGGCCCTGAACTCCAGGTGCACGATCCCTGTGGAGATGTGCAGCGCCGCCACGACCCCCTCGCACAGGGCGTCGGCGGCCTTGCGCAGCAGCGGCCGGCCGGCGCCGTGGCCGGCCTCGTGGTGCAGCTCGACGAAGTGAGGGGGGCCGGTGGTCTCCTTGCGGGTGAGGTTGGTGAACAGGACACGCCCACGGTGCACCAGCGCTTCCACGCTGTACTCGGGGCCCTCGACGTACTCCTCCACCAGGAGCGGGCCTTCGAGGTCGCGCCGGGCCACGACGTCGTCCCACTCATCGGCGCTCACGATCCGTTCCACGCCCTGGCTGCCCTGGAGCGACACCGGCTTCACCACGACGGGGAGGCGCTCCAGCGCCCACTCACGCCGGTCCGACAGCCGGGTGGTGTGCCGATGGCCGGGCTGGGGCAGTCCCGCCCGCTCGAACTCGGCACGCTGCAAGGCCTTGTTGCGGGAGACGACCGCCGCGTCGAGCCCCGGGCCCGGCAGGCCGAGGCGGTGCTGGACGACGGCGGTGGCCAGGACATGGGCCTCAGCGAAGCCCCACACGCCGTCAGGGGCCAGCCGTCCGGCCAGAGCCATCGCCGGTGCCAGCCAGCTCTCGTCGCGTACCGCATCGGCCTCGTCCACCGGCTCGAAGTCCACGATGCAGGGGAATCGCGCGGTCAGCGCCGCGTACCGGGTGGGTGTCTCGACGACCCCCACCCGCAGCCCCAGCTCCCCCGCCGCGCGGAGGTATCCCTCGGCCATGACTCCGGCGCCGATCAGGACGACGGTTCGCTGCTGTCGGTCTGCTGCCATGTGCGGTTCTTCCTGACTGGTGAGTGCCTGCCGCGGCACTGGCTGTGGGTGACGGCTCATCTCGTTGCCTCGGTGCACAGCAGGTGCTCCAGGTCGGCCAGCAGGCGCTCGGCCCGTCCGGGCGGGTGCACCGCCGTGTCCACCTGGAGGACCAGCCGGAGGCCCGTCTCGTCGGCATCGACACTGAGGTAGTGGCCGGACTGCCACTGGAGGTCGCTGTCCACCCACTCGGTGCCGGCGTCCGCGGCGGCGCGGGCCAGCTCCGCCGGGTCCGTCTCCCGCAGCGGCAGAGTGGTGGCTCTGGGGCGGTAATTGAGCGTGGGGGTGATGTCGAGGCGTACGCCCCGTTCCTCCTGCACCGCCGCGTGCAGCTCGGCGAGGGGGCCCGGCGGGCAGGGGCCGGCCCCGAGGGCCCGCAGGGAGGCCCGCGCCGTCCTTCGTACCGCCTCGGCGAAGGACGCCCCTGTCAGGTCCACCCCGCAGAGCACCGGCTGGGAGTAGGGCAGTACGGCGTTGACGGTTTCGGGGCGCAGCCGGTTCGCCGAGATCAGCTGGACGAAGCCGTGGTCCGCAGCTGTCTCGGCTGCGCCCACCCACATCATCGCGGCGGTGAGCACCGACGCCGGGCTCTGCCCGGTGCGGGCGGCCACCGCTCCGACGGCGAGGTCGAGCGCAGCCGACCGGCGCCGCAGGAAGCGGTACCGCTCGCCGGTCACCGCACGGGGCGGCGTCCGCGGTGACGCCGCCATGCGCCGCATCACGTTCCCCGCGTGCCGCAGCGCGCGCTCGGCCGCGCGCTGTCCGGCCGGGGACGCCTCGGCCTCGGCCTGCTGGCGCGGCTGGAGACCGGGGGTGTCGGAGCGCGGCGCGGTGCGCGCGACCGGGTCGGCCGCCGCGCAGGAGGCGACCAGGTACGCGCTGACGGGCAGCAGGGCGTAGGCGTCCACCGCGACATGGCTGAACACCATGGCCAGGAAACGCGGCGTGCCGCCCTCGGTGACCAGGGCGGCGCGCACCGGCCACTCATCGGCCACGTCGAAGGGCCGCGCGACGAGTGCGGCGAGCACCGCGTCGGGGCCGTCCGCCGGCGAGTCGTGGACGGCGATCCGGAGCGTGCCTGTGGAGTGCACCCGTTGGTGCTCCGCAGGGGCGCGCACCACACGGCTGCGCAGGGACTCGAAGCGCTCCAGGAGCCCCCGGAGCGCCTCCGTGACGTCGTCCTCGCGCACACCGGGCCGCAGGGGGTAGAGCCGGGGTACGGCCAGACCGCGGCCGTGCGGGCGGGCCGCGTCCAGCTCGGCCAGGTAGTACCGCTGGCTCCAGGTGAGCGGGGCGTCCTGCCCCTCCTCCCCCGCGGTGAAGGACACGGTGAGGGCCCGGTGCTCCGCCGTCGCGGTGCGCTCCCCGTACCCGGCCCTCATGAGCCTGTCGGGGAGGACCATGTGAAGGCGAGCTTGTCGCCCGCCGCCCGGGCCCGGCCGAGCGCTTCGTCGCGGTCGGCCCCCTCCGCGATGATCCAGGCCGCGCGGTCCCGGTTGGAGCCGTTGGCCTCGTACGTGATCCCGGCCTGGACGCCCGGGCGCAGGTGCACCTCGTGGACGCCCTCCAGGGCCTGGGCCTCGGCGACTCCGTCGATGGCGTCGATGTGACCGCTCGCCTCGAGCATCAGGAAGTGGATCGCGGCGGTGCGGTCGCAGTTCAGGGTCAGGTCCGGTGTGCCGCCGAGCAGTGCGGTCATGTGGAGGCGGCAGATGTCGACTCCGCTGGCGATCCGTACGGCCTCGGGTATGCGGTCGCCCGCGATGCGGCCGTTCACCTCGATGACCCGGGCGTCGGTCCCGTCCGCGGTGAGCTTCAGCTCCACATGGGCGGGGCCCCAGGTGACACCGATCGCCTTGACGGCCAACTCGGCCTTGTCCAGGAGGATCTGTTCCTGCTCCGCCGGGAGCCGGGCGGGGAAGATGTGTCCCATCTCCAGGAACAGCGGGGGCTCGCTGCCGATCTTCTCGGTGAGGCCGAGGATCTTGCCGTGGACGATCTCGGCGGAGTACTCCGCTCCCAGGACACATTCCTCGACGATGACCTTCGCGGCCACGGGGTGGCCCAGGTACGCACCGAGCTTCATCACCTCGTCGGTGATCGCTGCCACGTCCTCGGCCGTCTCGCAGCGGCGGACGAAGAGACTGCCGGTGAGGTCCAGCGGCTTGACGACCACCGGGAAGCCGATGGCCCGCGCGGCGGCCACGGCCTCTTCGGAGGACTCCGCGACCTGGAACAGCGGGTTGAGGCCCGGGGTCCCCGACATGGCCTCGCGCATGGCCGCCTTGGAGCGGCAGACGGCGACGGCCTCCGGGTCGGGTCCCGCCATTCCGAGCCGGGCCGCGACCTGTGCGCCGAGGTCGCAGTAGTACTCGTACACCGAGGTCACTCCGACCAGCTCGCCGTGGGTCTCCAGCTCGCGGCAGAACGCGACGACGGCGTCGGCGGATTCCAGGTCACAGGCGCGGATCTCGACGCCGAGCTCGGCGTAGTCGTGCAGCAGCGAGGGGTGCAGGGCCGCCGGGTCGGCGGCGATGATGACCGGTGTGACGCCGCGCTCCAGTAGGAAGCGGGCGCAGTCCTGGCCCGCGCCGGTCCACGGCGAGTCGATGAACACCACGAAACGGGAAGACACTTGTAGCTCCAATCGGCCGGCTGTGCCGACTCTGCTGACAGGGGGTCACTTGCTTGCGGGGGTGGCGCCTGTGGGCCGGGGCTCCTGCGGTGCCGGGAGGTCGCGCATGGTGCGCAGCCGGGAGCACAGCAGCCACAGGACGCCGGAGCTCATGCCCGCGGCCGCGACGAACAGTGCGCCGCGCACGCCCAGCCACTCCCCGAGCGCCCCGCCGGCCACCGAACCGACCGGCAGGATGCCCCACACGAGGAAGCGGACGCTGGCGTTCATCCGGCCGAGCAGGTCCGGCGGACAGAGCGTCTGCCGGATGGTGACCTGGCCGACGTTGTAGACGACGATGCCGAAGCTGGTGGCGAACCAGGGGAAGGCGAACAGCACCGTCGCCCAGCCGTCGCCGGCCAGCGGGATCAGGAGGCTGGTCGGTATGGTCACGAGGTAGGCCGCCCACATCGCCCTGACCGGCCCGAATCTGGTGGCGACCCGGCCGGCGACGGCCGCGCCGAACACCCCGCCGACCCCACTGACCGCCATCAGCGCGCCGACGACGGTGCCGGACAGGCCGATCTCGTCGACGAGCAGCAGCATCACCAGGGGCGTGGCCATCGCGTAGAAGAAGTTGTACGTCGCGGCCGATCCGGTGATGGCGCGGAACACCGGATCGCTCAGCACGAACCGCAGACCCGCCTTGATCTCGGCCCCCATGCGCCTGCCGGGCGACCGGTCGGGGACCGGTTCGGGCGTACGGATGAGGGAGAGCTGCAACGCGGAGAACAGGTGGCCGACCGCCTGCACGCACACCGCCACGGTGGCACCGGCCGTCACGAGGACGCCGGCCAGGGTCGGGCCGAGCAGTCTGGACACGGCGCTGGTGCTCTCCAGCCGGGCGTTGCCCTCGACCAGCCGCTCCCGTCCCACGAGCACCGGGATGTAGGACTGGTAGGCGATCTCGAAGAACGCGGTGGCGAAGCCGAGGAACAGCGTCGAGACCATGAGGGCCGCGAAGGACATCCGGTCCAGGAAGAAACCGAGGCCGATCAGCAGCAGCAGGGCGGCCCGCAGCAGATCGCTGACGATCATGATCGGACGACGGCGGGCCCGGTCCACCAGCACGCCGGCGGGCAGGCCGACGATCAGGAACGCCGCCGTCTGCGCGGCGTTCAGCAGGCCCATCTGGAAGGGGGTCGTCGCCAGCGTGGTCGCGGCCACCAGCGGAATGGCCGTGCGGCCCATGTTGGTGCCGACCATGCTGACCGTCTGGGCGCCCCAGAACAGCCGGAACTGCGGGTCTTTCAGGAGGGACACGGGAGTACTCCTAGCGGCCGGTCGTGAGACAGGTGGTCCAGACGCCCGGCCCGGCGACGAAGGCGTTGTTGCTGCGGTTGACCCGTGTCCGCCCGTCGTGCCCGTCGATGTGACGGAGCAGGTCGAAGACATTGCCGGCGAGCGTGATGTTGCCCGCGTTGCGCCGGGTGCCGTCCGGGGAGACGACCACGGCGTTCGCCCCGATCGAGAAGTCGCCGGTGATGGGGTTGGAGGTGTGCGCTCCGTTGGCCTGGACGACGTGCAGCACCGTGCGCCCCGCACGCACCTCGGTGCCGAGGTCCGTCGTATGACGCAGCCGCAGATGACCGGGCTGGACCGTGGACATCTCGCCGGACGGTCCGCGCTGGCCGGAACCGGTGCCGGCGGTGCCGGCCTCGGCGGCGGTACGGCGTGCGCTGAGGTAGCCGCACAGGACGCCGTCCTCGACCAGGACCGTGGGGCCGCAGGGGGTGCCCTCCCCGTCCCAGGGCACCGGGAGGGGGCTGTCGTCGGCGGTCGGGTCGTCGACCAGGCTGACGCCGGCTGCGGCGACCCGCTCGCCGGTACGGCCCGCCAGCGGGGAACGTCCTTCCAGCACCGAGTCGAGCAGGAAGGCCGGCGCGACCAGGGTGAGCAGCCTGACCAGTACGCGGCCGTCCACCAGGAGGTCGTCGTAGGCGAGTTCCCCGACGGGGCGCTCGGCCAGGACGCGGGCGAGGTCGCGGAGTTCGGGCAGCTCCTTCTTCTCGACCGTGTCGAGTACGTCCCGCACGGTGCGGCCGTACGTCTGGTGGCCCATGTAGCCGATGCCGTCGCCGCGGGCGGTCAGCCGGGCGTGCACCTGGACGACACCCGTGGCGTACCGGGCGGGGGCGGCGCCCGCGCGGTGCAGACGCACCCTGGCGCGGTCGGCGCGTACCCGCAGCTCGACCTCCAGATCGTCGTCGGCCTCGCTGAACCGCCGTATGCGCTCGGCCGCCACGGCGTCCAGGTACGGCAGCGGGCCGTCGGGGACGTCCGGCGCCGTGGGGGGCAGGGGCGGCGGCTTGGCGGGCGTCGCGAGGGCGCGGCCGACCCCGAGGGCGGTGGCGACCAGGTCCGTGTCGGTGGAGTCGGGGGTGTTCTGCACGGCGTAGCCCTCGGTGCCGTCCGCCCACACGGTCACGGCCGTGGCGCCCGTGGTGACCTCGCTGTGGCGCTCGATCACACCGCCCCGGGAGACCAGTTCGTCGATCCCCTGCCGCACGGTCCACACCTCGGCGTCGGCGCCGTGCCTCGCCGCTTCCTCGACGAGTGTCTCGCTCGCTCGGCTCATCGCCCGGTACCGCCCACGAGGAGTGAGCCGACGCGCAGGGTGGGGCCGACCACGCCGACCGTCACCCACTGCCCGAACTTTCCGCACTTGGCCGCTCCGACGGTGCTGTCGTCGGCCACGGCATCGATGTCCCTGAGCACCTGCTCCCCCGTTCCCGTGATGGTCGTCTCCTCGACGGGGTCGGTGACCCGCCCGTTCTCGATCAGGTAGCCGTTGGTCACCCGGAATGTGAACTCGCCCGTGGACTCGATGACTTCGCCGCCTCCGACGTGCTGGGCGTAGATCCCGTAATCGGTGGAGGCGATGATGTCGTCGACGGTCGAGGTCCCCGCCGCCAGGCAGGTGTTGGTCATCCTGGGCTGCGGCGGCTGGAGCGCCGTGGTGCAGCGCCCGTTGCCGCTGGAGTCACGGCCGAGCCGCGCCGCCGACTCCTGGTCGGTCAGATAGCCGGTGAGCACCCCGTTCTCGATGAGGGTCGTGGGGCCGCCGGCGGTGCCCTCGTCGTCGTAGGCGTACGAGCCGACCGCTCCGGCCACCGTCGGGTCGTCCCGGAGTGTGACCAGGGGTGAGGCGATGTCCTCGCCGAGCCGTCCGGCGTAGACGGAGCCCCGCAGCACCTCGTCGCCCTCCAGCGGGTGGCAACAGGCCTCGTGCAGCAGGACCATGCCGCGGCCGCCCGCCACCACGACGGGCAGCCGTCCCACCGGTGCGGGCCTGGCCTCCAGGCCCGCCACCGCGCGAGCCGCCACCTCCCGGCCCGCCGCGCGTACGTCGATGCCGCTCAGCCGGCCGCTCACACCGGGGGTGTAGAAGCCGGTCGCGACGCGGCCTCCGCGCCGGGCGATCACCCGGACGGTGAGATAGGTCAGCAGACGGGTCTCGTCGAACAGCTCCCCGTCCCGCACCAGGCACATGTCCTGCTCACCGAGCTCGAAGTCGATGACGACCTGCGCGACCGCCGGGTCGAACGCCCTTGCCGCGGCCTCCAGTTCACCCAGACCGGAGAGGGCGGACGACAGTTCCATCCACTCCGGAGCCGCCCCCGAGACCGCCACCGGCGCCCGGGTACCGCCGTCACCCGCGTCGAGCCTGGCGACCGTCGGGTCGAGGCCGGAGACGGCCCGGTGCCGGAAGGAGTCACGCAGGACGTAGCGGGCGGCGGTGGCCTGGCCCCGCTGGACGCTGATGTCACTGACCCGCCCTTCGGCGAACCGCCCGCTCGTGCGGTGCCAGGCCTGTGCCATCGCCGATGTGGCCACACAGTCGCGCGGGCGCTGCCGGCTCGTCTCGGCGGCCAGGTCGTGGCCCACCGCCCGTAGGGTCTTGCTCAGGGGCATGGGGGTGCTTCTCCTCGGCTGTCGGTGCTGTGGGACGGGTGGGTTACTTGGCCGACCACATCCGGAACATGTAGCGGTTGGCCTTGTCGGTCTCGTCGACGGTCATGTCGATCTCACGCGGCTCGAAGCGGTCGTAGAAGGCCGTGCGGGTGTGCAGGAAGCGGTCGTCGGCGGAGACCAGCGTCTGTCCGCGCTCCAGCCGGATGCGGTACTGCACGGATGACTGGTCGAGGACCGCGTCGAAGAAGTCGAGGGCGTCGCGCTGTTCGGCGGTGATCGGCTCGCCCTTCTTCTCGTGGGCGACCTCGATGTACGTACGGAAGTAGCGGACGAGCGGCTCGCCGTCGGGGGTGTAGCGGATGATCGGCGAGCGGAAGAACCCGTTCTCCTGGGACAGCGCCATGCCACGCTTCTCGAACCAGAAGTCCTGGGTGAGGATCGCGAGGACGTCGGGGTGCAGCGAGAGGATCTCGTGCACCGGCTTGGCGTCGACGAGGATGCTCTCACCGCCGATGTAGGCCGACTGCCCGCAGGACAGCAGCAGGTAGTCGATGGGGTCGACGTCGTTGACGGCGTCGTTGTGCATGTAGGAGCCCTGCTTGGTCTGGTGGTAGCGGGCGCCTTCCTCGATGGTCTTGCGGACACCGCGGTCGTACACCTCGATCAGGCGCCATCCGTCGGTGTTCTGGACCATGGGCCGGCCCAGCGCCGTGCCCAGCACCCAGGCGTAGATGCCCTGTGCGCGGAGGGAGTCGATGCCCTCGACTCGGTCGTACACGATGAAGTGGGTGGTGGAGTCGATCACTCCACGGGAGGCCTCGATCTCCGCGGTGAACAGCGGGAGGGCTCCGAGGTCGACCTCGATGGCGTCGACGCGCCCGGTGGGGTGCCGCCGGCCGAGCTCCGCCACATAGGCGGCCAGTTCACTCCGGGTCCCCGCCGAGAAGGAGTGGAGTGCCTCGGCGGGGACTTCCAGGGTGCGCGGTTGAGTGGGCGCGAGCGCGGTGCTCATTGTCTGCAGTTCCTCTCTGGTTCCCATGCGGCTCCAACAGCCGAGCCACGTGCATTGCAGCACGTTGTCAACGACTTGACAAGACATTGACAGACTTGCCAATCTCGTCCTACCGTCCTGACCGTGCCGAGCAAGCGCACCACTGGGCACACGCGACGATCCTGAGTACGACCTCTTGGCAATGACTTGCCCTCTTCATGCCTCCATAGGCCCGCCCTACAAAGGCGTAGCGCGATTCATCTCTCGCGGCGAACGATCAGGAGTTTCAGGCGTGCAGCGAACCATCTATCCCTCATTCCGTTCGGTCCTCGCGGACAACGACGTGGTCCGCGTGGCAGGGGCCAACCACGCCCTGGGCGGCCTCCTCGCAGAAGAGGCCGGCTTCCAGGCCGTCTGGTCGTCCAGCCTCGAGGTGTCCGCCTCCCGTGGGCTGCCCGACGCGAGCATCCTGAGCATGACCGAGTACCTGGAGGCCGCGGCCAACATCCAGAAGGTGCTGCGGATCCCGGTGGTCGCCGACTGTGACACCGGCTACGGCGGCAACCTCAACGTGGCCCATATGGTCCACGAGTTCGAGGCCGCGGGCATCACCGGACTCTGCATGGAGGACAAGCTCTTCCCCAAGATGAACAGCTTCGTCGCGGGCGGCCAGACCCTGCTCGGGACGAAGGAGTTCGCGAGGAAGATCAAGATCGCCAAGGAGTCCCAGGCCTCCGCCGACACCTTCGTCATCGCCCGCACCGAGGCCCTGATCAGCGGCCTCGACGTCGAAGAGGCCCTGCTGCGCTGCCGCACCTACGCCGACTCGGGCGCGGACGCCGTCCTCGTGCACTCCAAGGCCAAGAGCCGCGACCAGGTCACCGCCTTCCTCGACGGCTGGGACTTCCGGGTGCCGGTGGTCATCGTGCCGACCACCTACCCGGACTGGCACATCGACGACATCAAGCAGGCCGGCGTCTCCGTCGTGATCTACGCCAACCAGGGCCTGCGCGCCACCGTCAGCGCCCTGCGTGACACCTACCGCGCGGTCTACGAGAACGGCGACACCACCGCACTCGAAGGCACCATCGCCTCGGTCCAGGACATCTTCGCCCTTCAGGGTCTCGACGCCTGGCAGAAGCTCGACAGCTGACCGCAGTACCGACCGCAGGGGTGAGCAGACAGAAGCGGACTGGACTCTTGGCAATCATCTCGACAGCGGACGAACTGGTCGACAGCGACGTCTACATCGACCTGGAGCGATCGGTGGGTCTCCCGCTCCACCTCAAGTGCGAGGGCTTCAACTTCGCGGGATCCGTGAAGCTCAGGGCCGCCACGTCCATGGTCGCCTCGGGCATCAGGAGCGGCCTGATAGACGAGAGCACCACACTCGTCGAATCGTCGTCCGGCAACCTCGGCGTGGCCCTGAGCGTGGTGGCCGCCGCCCGGTCGATCCGTTTCGTCTGCGTCACCGACCCCAAGTGCAACCCGGCGACGGTCAAACTGATGCGTGCACTCGGCAGCGAGGTCGTCGTCGTCGACGAGCCCGACGAGAGCGGCAGCTATCTCACGGCCCGCAAGGCCCTCGTACGCGAGTTCTGCGAGCGCGACGCGGGATTCGTGTGGCTCAACCAGTACGAGAACCCGGCCAACTGGCTCGCCCACTACGAGAACACCGCGCCGCTGATCGGCAAGCAGTTCCCCGACCTCGACGTGCTGTTCGTGGGCGCCGGTACCGGGGGCACCCTGTCCGGCTGCGCCCACTACTTCCGGGAGAACCGCGCGGCGGTACGCGTCGTCGCTGTGGACACCGTCGGTTCGGTCAACTTCGGCATGCCCCCTGGCCCCCGGCACCTGCCGGGTCTCGGCGCCAGTGTGCCCATGCCGTTCGTGGACCCGGCACTGGTGCACGACATCGTCACGGTGCCGGAGCAGGACGCGGTCCGCATGTGCCGGCGCCTGGCGAGGCACGGGTTCCTCCTCGGCGGCTCCACCGGAACCGTCGTGAGCGGGGCGGCCAGGTGGCTCGCGGAGCACGACCCCGAGCGGTCCCTGACGGCGGTCGCCATCTCGGCGGACCTCGGCGACCGCTACATCGAGACGGTCTACGACGACGCGTGGGTCCAGGACACCTACGGCATCCTCCTCACGGAACGGGAAGACAGCAATGGCTGAGCAGCAGGCCGGGCCTCCGGATTTCTCCGTCGTCCCCGGCGAGGCGGTGCACCGTGCCCTGGCCGGGCGCCGGGCCGACGTCATCGACCTGGTCGAGGACGCCTACCGGCTCCACGGCGAGGGCAGGACCGTGAACCCTCCGTCGTACTTCCTCCGCTTCCCCGACCGGCCGAGCAGCCGCATCATCGCGCTGCCCGCCTCGGTCGGCGGTGAGGTCGGCGTCGACGGCATCAAGTGGATATCCAGCTTCCCCACCAACCTCGGCCTGGGCATTCCGCGCGCCTCGGCGGTGCTCCTGCTCAACGACCCCCGCACCGGCTACCCCTACGCCTGTCTGGAGGGCTCCGTCATCAGCGCGGTGCGCACCGCGGCGTCAGCGGCGGCCGCCGCCCGCAGGATCGCCGCCCAACGCGGCACCCCGCGCCGTATCGGCTTCGTCGGCACGGGACTGATCGCGCGCTTCATCCATGACTACCTGTCCGAACTGGGCTGGGACATCGAGGAGTTCGGAGTCTTCGACCTCAGCGCCGACTACGCCGGGAGCTTCGCCGAGCAGGTCCTCGCGCCCACCGGACGGCCCGTCCGCGTCCACGACGACGCCGAGTCCCTGGTGCGTGCGTCGGATCTGGTCGTCTTCGCGACCACCGCTGCGGAACCGCATGTCACCGACCCTTCGTGGTTCGGCCACAACCCCCTCGTGCTCCATGTGTCGCTCCGCGACCTGGGCACCGATGTGATCCTGGGCAGCGCCAACGTGGTCGACGACGTCGACCACGTCCTCAAGGCCGACACCTCCGTGCACCTCGCCGAACAGGGCACAGGACACCGGGACTTCATCGACGCCACGCTGTACGACGTCCTCACGGACGGCTACACCGCACCCGCCGACCGGCCCGTGGTGTTCTCCCCGTTCGGTCTGGGCGTCCTGGACCTGGTCGTCGGTGCGTACGTCCACCGGCGGGCCGTCGCCGACGGCTCGGCCCTGCGCGTCGGCGGCTTCTTCCACGAGCTGGACCGCTACCAGAGCGCGGGGGCGTCGTGACCACCCCGCGGAACCTCGCGGAACTGCCCCTCGCACCCGGAGCCGCCCACCGCGCCCGCGAGCTCGGCCTCGGCGGGGACAGCGCTTTCGACACCTCGGCCGGCGTACTGGACTCGGTCGTCGGCACGGCCCGGCTGACTCCTCGGCGCACGGCGGTCGTCGACGGTACGTCCACCCTCACCTACGCGGATCTCCTCGGCCGCGTGGACCGCTTCCGCGCGGTGCTGGCCGCCGCGGGCTGCGGTGCGGGCAGCGTCGTCGCCGCCGTCGGCGACCGCTCGGCCGACACCGTCGCGGTCTTCCTCGCGCTCGAAGGCCTCGGCGCCGTGTATCTGCCGCTCTCCCCCGACTGGCCGGCGCTGCGCGTCGCCGAGGTCCTCCGGCGCAGCGAAGCCGCGCTGCTGCTCGACTACTCGGGCGACCCCGGGGGTGGCGGCCCGGGCGGTGGGACCGCGGTCAAGGCGGCCTCGGAACTCGGCATCCCCACCGTGGACGCACCCGGTGCGGACAGCTCCGTCCCGGCCCCGCCCACCCCCGTTTCGGGGGACCGGTCCACGGAAGCCAGGTACTGCATCTTCACGTCCGGCACCACAGGGCGTCCCAAGGGCGCGGCCGTCGAACACCGCGGCATGATGAACCACCTGTGGGCGAAGGTCGAGGACCTCGGGCTGACCGACGGCGACCGGCTGGCGTTCACCGCGCCGCTGGTCTTCGACATCTCCGTCTGGCAGATGCTGGCCCCGCTGCTCACCGGTGGCACGGTCGTGGTGGTCCGCGACCCCGATCTCACCTTCCCCCGGCGCCTGGCGACCGTCCTGGCGGACTCGGCGACCACCGTCGTCGAACTCGTCCCCACGGTCGTCGGCTGGATCGCCCGGGAGGCCGAGCGCCGCCCCGGC
This sequence comes from Streptomyces sp. NBC_01012, assembly GCF_045162755.1. Classification (NCBI taxonomy): domain Bacteria; kingdom Bacillati; phylum Actinomycetota; class Actinomycetes; order Kitasatosporales; family Streptomycetaceae; genus Streptomyces; species Streptomyces sp. NBC_01012. The sequence goes on from NZ_CP108688.1 coordinate 1,575,199, forward strand.
ACCACCCTGCCGGCACTCCGGTGGCTGATCTCGACCGGCGAGGAGCTCTCCCCCGGCCTGGCGGCACGCGTGCTGGCCGCCGCCCCGCACATCCGGCTCCTCAACGCCTACGGGCCCACCGAGTGCTCCGACGACATCACCCACCACGAGATCACCGAGGCCGACACCGCGCGGCCCCGGCTGCCGGTCGGCTCCCCCGTCACCGGAGCGCGCCTGTACCTCCTGGCGCGCGACGAGGACGAAGGGCCGTGGAGGGCCGCCGAACCCGGTGAGGCGGGCGAACTGTTCGTGGGCGGGGTGGTCGTCGGGCTCGGCTACGTCAACGACCCGGACAACACCGCCGGCGCGTTCTTCGCCGACACCCTCGACCCCGGGTCGCCCACCGGGCGGCTCTACCGCACGGGCGACCTGGCCCGCTTCGAGGACGGCGTCGTCCAGTACCTGGGCCGCGTCGACCGGCAGGTCAAGGTCGCCGGCGTCCGTATGGAGCTCGACGAGATCGAGGTCGTGCTGCGACGGCACCCCGCCGTCGACAGATGCGCCGTCGCTGTCCCCGTCGTCTCCGGACGGCCCGAACTCGCCGCGTACTACACGCTGCGCAGTCCCGCGACGGCCGGAACGCTGAGCAGCTATCTGGCCGACGCACTCCCCGAGGCCATGGTGCCGCGCCACCTCACCGAGCTGGACGCGCTACCGCTGACCCCCAACGGCAAGACCGACCACCGTGCGCTGCGACGACTGACGCAGGACGGCACTTCCCCGGCAGAGGTGTGACATGGCGAGCGAGAACACGTCCCGAGACACGACCGAAGACAGCAGCTCCCACGTACCGGCCGCAGCCGGCGTGCGTGACGTGGCCGTCGAGGATCTGCCCGCACACGCCAGGCTGCTCCTCAAGATGGCCCGGCTGCGGCTCTCCCCCGACGACGTCGCGGAGATCCGCGGCCTCGCCAACAGCCCGGAGCTGAACTGGGGCGCCTTCATCGAGGCGTCCGCCTGGCACAAGATGCTGCCGCTGGTCGGCCGGCACGTCGACCGCTACCGGCTCGACCGCACGTCGGACGGGTCGGCCGGATTCCCCTACCCGTGGGTGTTCGTCGGCGCCTATCTCGCCAACCGCACCCGCAACCAGGCCCTCGCCGACGAGTTCGGCCGGGTCTTCGCCGAACTCAGCGCCCACGGGCTGCGGTTCGCGGTGCGCAAGGGCTTCTCCCTCGGCGAGGGCGAGTACCACGACCCCGCGCTGCGCCGCATCGCCGACCTCGACGTACTCCTCGACCGGGGCGACGCCCCCGCCGCGCACCAGGTGCTCGACCGGCTCGGCTACACCCAGGGGGAGGTCGCCGAGGACGGGGAGCGCATCGAACCGTACAGCCGTGAGACCCAGCTGTTCTGGAAGGTCAACCTCAGCAACCAGCTGCCGTACCGCAAGCCGGGCGGCCGTCCCGACATCACCGACTTCAACGTCGACATCTGCCACGACATCTTCCAGAAGAAGACGGGCATCTCGGTGGGCGCGGCAAAGCTCCTCGACCGTGCCGTCCCCGTCGTGCTGTGCGGCGCGCCGGCCTGGGCACCCGCGGCCGACGACCGGCTCCTCGACCTCTGCTCCCACCTCCACAAGGAGGCCGTGAGCCTGCACTTCGTCGAGGGCAAGCAGGACCTCCAGCTCAGCAAGTTCCTCGATCTGAGCCTGGTCGCCGAGGCCACCGGTGAGGACGCCTGGCGGCAGTTCCTCAAGCGCGTCGACGAGGTCGGCGCCGCGGAGATCGTCTACTACGCGCTGCACTTCACCGCCGTGCTCTACCCGGAGTCCGTCCCGGCCCATGTACTCGACGCGGTACGGCCCGAGGACACCGACTACCTGGAGCACTACGGCACCCTCGACGGGCAGCCCGTGCGCTGGCAGCAGGGATTCCTCTCGAGGCTGTTCAACTCCGGCCGGCACACGGCGGGAACCGTCTCGAATGTGCCGCTGCGGTGACCGGCGCGCTCTCCACCGCTCCGGAGCCATCGGCGGCCCGCACGGCCGGGACACCAGGTCTTCTCGTCCTGAAGGTCGGCGGCAGCCTCCTCTCCGACAAGCGGCACACCGGGCAGACCGACTACACGGCCATCGACGACTACGCAGGTCTGCTCGCCGGGCTGGTCGCCGAGTTCCCGGGCCGCGTCGTCCTCGTGACCGGCGGGGGCGCCCTGTGCCACCCGGTCGGCCTGCGCATCAAGGCGGCGGAGAACGACCCCTACGCCGCGGTCGCGCTGACCGAGCCGGCCTTCCTCATGCGCTGGGCCTGGACGACACGGCTGCGCGACCGGGGGGTCAGGGCCGTCCCGCTCCAGGTGACGTCCATGCTCAACGAGCTGCCCGACGGCACGACGGCCACCGAGACCTCGGTGGTGCGCCGCCTCCTCGACGAGGGAGCGCTGCCCGTCCTGTCCAGCGACTGCGTGATCACCGCCGGGGGCAACCTGCGCATCCTCAGCAGCGACGACGTACCCGCCGTCCTGCTCGGTCTGGACCTCGGCCCGGTACGCGTGGTGGCCCTCACCGACGTCGCCGGCATCCACACCGGCGAGGGGCCGGGCAGCCCGGTACTCGCCCGCCTCGACCCGGACGACATGGAGAGTGCGCGCCGCCTGTTCTGGACGGACGCCTGGGACGCCACCGGCGCCATGGAGGGCAAGGTCGAAGCGCTCGCCGCACACGCCAGGCGCGGTGCCGAATGCGTGATCACCCGGGGTGAGAGGTCCGCCCCGAGCCTGCGCCATCTGTTCGCCCCGCTGTCCGCCTGGCCGGCGGACACCCCCCGCACGCTGATCGCACGCCGCTCCCCCGTCCCGTCCCTGGAGGGCACCCCATGACCACCGCGCCCGAACGCGCCGACCGGGTCGTCCTGCTGAACCCGGGACCGGTCAACGTCCACGCTCGTGTCCGCGCCGCCATCGGCTCGCCCGACGAGTGCCACCGCGAGCCCGAGGCCCAGGAACTACTCGGCTCCGTGGCCCGGAAGATCGCCGAGGTGAGCGGCGGAGGACCGGACCACGCCGCGGTGCTGCTCACCGGTTCCGGCACGGCGGCCCTGGAGGCCGTCGTCAGCTCCGTCGTACCCACCGACGGCCGCCTCCTCGTCCTCGACAACGGCCACTACGGCGAACGGCTGCTCCGCATCGCCACCGTCCACCGCATCCCCGCCGACCGGCTGGAGTCCGGCTGGGCCAACCCCCTCGCGCTCGACGAGCTGGACCGGCGCCTCGCGGCCCACCCGGAGATCACGCACATCGCCGCCGTGCACCACGAGACCAGCACCGGAATGCTCAACCCGGTGCACGCGTTGGGAGCGCTCGTCGCCAGACACGGCAGGTCGCTGATCCTCGACGCCATCAGCAGCCTCGGTTCCGAGGAGCTCGACGTGGTCGCCGACCACGTCGACTGGTGTGTGGGCACCGCCAACAAGTGTCTGGAGGGGCTGCCCGGCATCAGCTTCGTGTGCGCGCCCCGGGAGCGGTTCGAGGCCCTGGAATCGGTGCCCGCCCGTACCTTCTACTTCGACCTGCACGCCAACTACCGCGCCCAGGTGGTCGCGTCCGTACCGCAGTTCACGCCTGCGCTCCAGGTGCTGCGGGCGCTGGACACGGCGCTGGACCTGACCCTCGAAGAGGGCGTCGCCGCCCGCGGCCGGCGCTACGGAGCGCGGGCCCGGGAGATCCGCGAGGGCCTGGAGAAGCGGGGTGTCGAGCTGCTCCTGCCGCCGCACCAGCGGTCCAACTCGATCACCAACGCCTACCTCTCCAACGGCATGACGTACGACGAACTCCACGACGGTCTGAAGGAGTTCGGATACGTCATCTACGCCACCCAGGGGAAGTCCGCCGGAGTGTTCCGGCTCGCCAACATGGGCCAGCTCACCGAGGCCGATCTCGTCGGCTTCTTCGCCGCCTTCGACACCGTCGTGGCCCGGCACACGTCCTCGCATGCCTGACCGACCGACCTTCGAGCACCCGACCTTCGACCTCCCGACCACCCGACCTTCCGGCCGATCAAGAGAGATGGAGTGGTGAACCGGTGACGACCGACACCTCCGTGAATCCCACGCCGATTCACCTGGCGATCGTGGGCGGCGGCCCCACCTGCACGTACGTCCTGGAACGGCTGGCCGCACTGGTCCACTCCCGGGGCACGTCCGTACCGCTGGAGATCGTCGTCTACGACCTCTCGGGCGAGTTCGGCCCCGGTCAGGTGCACAGCCCCGACCAGACGAGGACCAGCTACCTCAACCGGGTCGTCGGCCAGGTGGCCTTCGCCGCCGACGAGTCCGTCGTCGACGCGGGACCGCTGCTCCCCGCCGACGAGCGGCCCACCCTGCTGGACTGGTGCAGGAAGAAGTTCCAGGAGACCGGCGACCCGCGTTTCGACCTGGTCGCCGAGGACTGGCCCAAGCGCTATGTGCACGGGCTGGCCCTCAAGGACCAGTTCGCGCGGTACATCGAGATCCTGCGGGCCTCCGACGGCGTCACGGTGAGGCTCCAGCGGTCCGAGGTCGTCGACATGGAGGAGCGCGGCGACCGGTTCGCCGTCCTCACCGCCGACGGCGCCACTCCGTACGAGGCCGACTACGTCCTGATGCTCACCGGCCACTCCTCCAACCGCCCCGAGCTCGACCCCCACCAGGCCGCCTGGGCCTCCTTCGCAGCCGAGCACGGGAAGCATCTGATACCGAACGCCTATCCGCTGGAGCGCTCGCTGGATCCGGCCCGCACCGGTCCTGGCACCACGGTCGCCTGCCTCGGCATGGGCCTCACCGGCATCGACGTACTGCTCTACCTCACCGAGGGCAGGGGCGGCACCTTCGAACGCGACGCGGAAGGACAGCTCAGGTACCTGCCGACCGGCACCGAACCCGACTCCGTCGTGGCGTTCAGCCGGTCGGGCCTGTTCACCTTCGCGCGGCCGTACAACGAGAAGGAACGCGACATCGCGACCCTCGAGTACAAGGGTGCGTTCCTCACGGCGGCCGCCGTCTCCGAGCTGCGCCGCACCGTGGGTGTCCTCAACATCATCGGCGGACACGAGAAGCGCCAGCTCGACTTCGAGGCCCATGTCTTCCCGCTGGTGCACCTCGAAATGGCACTGATCTACTACAGCGCGCTGTACGGCCCCGAGTTCCGGGAGTCGGCCATCCGCGTCGTACGGCCCGCGTACGACAAGTTCCTCGCCGACGCCGGGGCGTTCGCCGACCACCACGAGGCCGGCGCCTTCCTGCTGGCCCCCCTGGAGGAGCTGGCCGGCTCCGTCGCCGCCCAGGTCGACGAGACGCTCGCGGGCCGGCGCACGGTCGCGGGGCAGCCGGTGCTGGACAGCGCGCTGCGTGCGTTCCTCACCGTGGTGTACGGCGCCGAACAGGCGTCGGAGCTGCTGACGCTCGCCGCGCGCCCCGAGGAGTTCGCCGCGGCCGTCGCCGCCGCCCGCTCACCGTGGCGGCACGCCGAACGCGCCGCCGACAACGTGTTCTCCTGGGAGAGGACGATCAGCCCTGTCCCCCGTACGGGCTATTCCGGTCCGCGGGAGTACGTGGAGACGTTCCTCGACTTCCTGGACGTCGACATCCGCTGGGCCTCCCAGGGAAACCTCAGCAACCCCGCCAAGGCGGCGGCCGACGCGGCCTGGCGCGACCTGCGCGGCGTGGTGATCGACGCGGTCGACTTCGGCGGGCTGCGCGCCTCCTCGCACCGCACCTTCCTCGGCGTCTACACCCCGCACCACAACCGGCTCTGCCAGGGTGCGTCCGTCGAGGCCATGGAGAAGGTGGCGGCGCTGATCCGCTCCGGCCACGTCGATGTCTCCGTCGGCCCCGAGGCCCGCGTCGACACGGACGAACAGGCCGGAAGGTTCCGGGTCGAGGGCCGGGTGACCGGCTCCACCAAGTGGGCCGACGTCCTGGTCGACGCCCGGGTGCACGCCTTCGACGCCGAGCGCGACGTGATGCCGGTCTACCCCAACCTGCTCAGGCGCGGCCTCATCCGGAAGTGGGCCAACCCCGGTGTCGGCGAAGCGGACTTCGTGCCCGGCGGCCTCGATCTCACCCCGGAGTTCCACCCGGTGAGGGCGGACGGCACTGTGGAGAAGAGGATCACTTTCCTGGGACCGCCCAGTGAAGGTGTGATGTACCACCAGATCGGCGCGCTCCGGCCGAACAAGGACCACCATGTCATCCGGGACATCCTCTGCTGGATCAACGCGTTCATTCCGCAGGGGGACCCGGCAGGCACGGAGCAGCAGCAGAACGAAAGGACCCTGGCATGAGCAACACGGACTACAGCGCGGTGGAGTACGGGGAGATCGACATCCCCGGACGCCTCAAGGAGATCACCGCGGCACACGAACGGCTGCGCACCGAGGCCGCCTCGCTCACCGAGGAGGCCGCGCGTGAGGCGATCGAGCTCCCCGGGTGGACCCGCGGCCATGTGCTGATCCATCTCGCGGACCTCTCCAACGCCTTCGCGCGCCAGGCGCGTTACGCGGTGGAGGGCAAGTCCGTCGAGGTGTACGACGGCGGTCGGCCGACCCGGGACCGGCGGATCGAGGAGCTTCACGGCAAGCCCGTCGAGTGGCTGCGCGAGCAGCTCTTCGAAGGCCTGAACGCCCTGGAGGAGGCATGGGCGGCTCTCGGCCCGGACGGCTGGAGCCTGCCCTGCTCGTACCGCAAGTCGCCGCTGTTCGCGACCCAGCTCGCCTGGTGGCGGGAGAGCGAACTGCACACCGTCGACCTCGGGGTGGGCCGCCACTCCGAGGAGTGGAGCACCGCGCTCTCCTCGCACGTCGTCCACTTCCTGCAGCCGCGCCTGCCCGAGGGGACGCGTCTGGTCGCCGATGACACCGGTCAGGAGTGGAGCACCGGCACGGGTGACGGCGTGGTGGTCCGCTCCTCGCTGACCTCCCTCGCCGCCTGGATCTCCGGGCGCCCGGCCGCGACCCGGCCCACCACGGCCGACGGCTCCCCGCTGCCCGAGCTCAACGCCTGGCCGTAAGAGATCCGCCGCCGCGCCCCGCCAGGGCGCGGCGCCTGTTCCTCCCAGAAGAGAGTTCTCATGACAAACGCCTCGACCGCCCTTCAGTCACCGCCGGCGCAGCCGTCGGACGGCCTGGGCACCCCGGCCGAACAGCTCGTCCAGGCCTTCCTGGACCGCGGGTTCAGCCACTTCACCGGCGTGCCCTGTTCGCTGCTCAAGGGCGTCTTCCGGGTGCTCGAAGGAGACGGCGCGGCGCAGGGCCGGGACCTGTCCTATCTGCCCGCACCGCGCGAGGACTCCGCGCTCGGTGTCGCCTCCGGGCTCGCCGCCGCCGGAGCCAGGCCGGTCGTCCTCATGCAGAACTCCGGTCTCGGCTACTCGCTGAACGTGCTCACGTCGCTGAACCTGATCTACGACCTCCATGTGCCGCTGATCGTCAGCTGGCGGGGGCACGACGGCAACGACGCGGTGGAGCACGACGTGATCGGCCGCGAACTGACCAATCTTCTGGACGTCTTCGGCCTCCGCCACACCGTGTTCGATCCGGAGCAGCCCTACGCATCCGTCGACCGGTGCCTCGCGAAGGCCGAAGACGGACGGTACACCCCCGTCCTCATCGTGAAGGAAGGCATCTGAACGTGTTCGGCATCCAGGACGCGATCCGCGCCGTGACCGAGAAGTACCCCACGTCCCTGTACGTCTCCACCTGTGGGTTCATCACCCGCGACCTGTTCAACATCGCCGACCGGCCGCAGAACTTCTATCTGGTCGGCTCCATGGGCATGGCCGCGCCCGTCGGTCTCGGGGTGGCGCTCGCCCGGCCCGACAAGCACGTCGTGGTGCTCGACGGCGACGGTTCGTTCGCCATGAACCTCAGTGTGCTCCCGATGATCGCCGAACACGCCCCGGACCTGGTGCACGTGGTGCTGGACAACGGGCTGCACGAGAGCACCGGCGGCCAGCGTCCCGTCCGTGTCGGCGACCCCGCAGCTCTCGCGCTCGCCGCCGGTTACCGGGCCGCGTACAGCGTCGACTCCGGTGACGAGCTCGACGACGTCCGCACGGAGCGCGGTGTCACCTCCCTGGTGCACGTCCGCTGCGCCCCGCGGGGCGGCCATGCGGGCCGACGGGTGGAGTGGACCCCGCAGCAGCTCGTGTCGCGCTTCCGCGCAGAGGCCGTGGCCTGACCGGCTCATCCTCGAACACCGGTGTACGCCCGCGCGCCGGGCGTACACCCCCAGGGGCCCTCACCGCCTCGGAAAGGAACGCACCGCATCATGGAAGGCACCGCCACGGCCCTGGAACTCCGGGTCCGCACCGTTCTGCTGCCGGTCCTCGGCCCCGCCGCGGACGGCTCCGCCATCGGCCCTGACACCGACCTGTGGGGGGCCGGCCTGGACTCACTGGGCGCCGTGTCCCTGATGGCCGGCCTCGAGGACGAGTTCGGGATCGAGTTCCCCGACGCCCTGCTCACCCGGGAGACGTTCTCCACCGTGAACCGCATCCTCGACGCGGTGGGCAGTCTGGAGGCCTCGTGATACCGGACCTCCGGGCCCTGCCGGTGCGCTCGTCGAGGCTGGTGGACCTGAACCGGCTGAGCGTCCGGATCTCCAGCAACCTGGAGCACTTCGACGCGTACTCCTACTTCTCCCGCTTCTCCCCCGGATCGGCGCAGTCCCCGCCTCCCGACTACGAGATCCACTGCGTGGACCTGGACCGTGACGCGTTCGACGTCGACGATCTGATCGCCAGGTCCGACCGCAGCCTGCGGGCCAAGCGTTTCCGGTCCGGCTACTACCTGAACCACATCTTCGGCGATCCCGCCCATCTCATCACCGAGGGCCACCGCCTGTACGTCTTCGGCCGCCGCCTGGAGCGAACGGTCTGGCCGTACTTCGTCAAGCGGATCCTCACCGATTTCTCCGTGGACCACGGCTACCTCCATCTCAAGGCCGGCGGCTTCACCTTCGACGACGGCGGAGCGACCCTGCTCGTCGGCCCCAACGGGGGTGGCAAGACCGTCTTCCTGACCCAGGCCTGCCTGGACGGGGCGCGCTTCCTGACCAATACCCATGTGCTGGTGCGGGACGGTGAGGCGTTCGCCGTCCCCTCGGCGGTGCGTGTGCGACGGGCCCCGCATCTGGCGGACCTGATCGACAGCCACCGGCTCACGCCCCATCTGGAGAGCGGCGACTACGTGGCCGCCCCGGAACTGCTCTTCCCCGGCACACCGGCCGACTCGGGCCGCGTACGCAACATCGTCATCACCGACCACAACCCGGACGGCCATCGCGGCTTCGAGCGGATCTCCTCCGGGCAGGCCGAGCTGTTCCTCGACCAGTTCGCGCTGGCCGTCACGAACTACGGCCTCAAGGACGACCTGCTGGCTCATCACGGCGGCGACTTCGAGAAGTTCACCGACGCGCTGCGCACGATGAAGCGCCGGCTGACCGAACTCACGGCGGGCGCCCGCTGCTACCGCGCCAACGTCGACATGCTCGACCCGGCCCGCCGCACCGAGGTACTCACCGAGCTGGCCGGGGCCACCACCGGACCGCACAGGTGACCCCCTTCGTCGCGGCGGTGGTGCTGTTCGCGGCGGTCACCCATGCGGGCTGGAACGCGATCACCCACCGGGTGAAGGACGAACTGGCCTGCCTGACCCTGGTCGGCACCGGACGCACCGCGTCGGGCGCCGTCCTGGCACTCCTCGCACCGCTGCCGCACCCTGCCGCCTGGCCGTACCTGATCGCCTCCGTGGTCCTGCACATCGGCTACCAGGTCGCGCTCATGCGCTCGTTCCGGCTGGGCGACTTCGGCCAGGTGTACCCCATAGCGCGCGGTGTCGCCCCCGTCCTGGTCATCCTGTTCTCCGTCTTCGTGCTGGGCGAGCGGATGGGCACGGCCGGGACCGCGGGAGTCGCCGTGGTCGCCGTGAGCCTCATCGGCCTCGCGGTGTGGGGGGTGCGCGGCCGCCCGGGCCGGCGGCCCGAGTGGGCGGCGGTCGTCATGGCGGCGACCACCGGGCTGACCATCGCCGCGTACACCGTGGTCGACGGTGTCGGCGTACGCGACGCGGGCGCCGCCCTCGGCTACGTCGCCTGGCTGATGATCCTCGACGGTGCGGCCATCCCCCTCTACGCCGCGGCCAGGCTGCGCGGCGGTCTCGCCGACCGGGTGCGGCCGGTCCTGGTGCCCGGGCTGCTCGGCGGTGTGCTGTCCGTCCTCTCGTACGGCCTGATCCTGTGGGCCCAGACGCGGGCGCCCCTCGCACCGGTCGCCGTACTGCGTGAATCGAGCGTGATAGCGGGCGCGGCCATCTCCGCGTTCTTGTTCAAGGAACGGTTCGGAGGCCCGAGGATCGCGGCGGCGACCGCGATGCTGGCGGGTATCGCGCTGATGGTCGGAACGACGTGAAGGTGAGCAGCTGTGGGAACCGAGATCGAGCGGAAGTTCCTGGTCAGGGGTGACGGCTGGCGCGCGCTTGCCGATGGGACCCGCCGGCTCAGGCAGGGCTATCTGTCCAGGGACCCGGCCAGGGAGGTCCGGGTCAGGATCGTGGACGACGCGGAGGCCTGGCTCACCGTCAAGGCGAAGCGCCCCGGTCCGGCCCGCGCGGAGTTCGAATACCCCGTCCCGGTGGCCGACGCCCGCGAGCTTCTCGCGTTGTGCACCGGCCGGCTGATCGAGAAGGACCGTCACCATCTGCGGGTCGCGGCCCCGGGCGAGTGGGTCGTCGATGTGTACACGCACGGCCAGGAGGGCCTGACGGTCCTGGAAGTCGAGTGGGACGGCTGGGCGGAGCCGGGGGCCACGCCCTTCACCCTTCCCGACTGGGCCGGTGAGGACGTGACCGGCGACCGCAGGTACTCCAACGCGAGCCTGGCGGCGCCGGAGGTCACGCCCGCGCGTCGGCCCGCGCGTTGACGCCCGGCTCCGCCGGCCCACGCTCCTGGAGGTGCGAGGTGGTGCGGCCCTACGGCGTGTAGAGGGCGTCGCTGCCGTACAGCTCCCTGGTGAACGCGGAGACGTCCGCGCTGCGATCGGCGCCGTCGAGGTTGTACGTCAGAAACACGCCGTACCCCTCGCTGACGGTACGGCGGGCGAGGTCGGCGACCGTGCTCTGCGAGGTCCCACCGATCTCGACGGCTGCCGGCGACAGCTTCGACTTCGGCAGCGCCATGCCGGGAACCTGCCAGGTGCCGTAGTACGGGTTCCACGCGTAGTCGAACGAGGACGAGACGTCCACACCGTCGTACGAGAGCCGCGAAGCGGCCGGGCCGATGTTGTACAGGCTGATGATCTTGTCCGGCATGTCCGCGCGCAGCGCCGACACCAGATGCACGAACGAGCTGTCGTTGGGCTGGCCCGTGCCGTTGTTCCCGTAGTCGGCGTACTCGTCGTCGAAGTCGATGCCGTCGAGACCGTACTCGGCCACGGTGTCCGACAGCTGCCCCGCGAACGCCGAAGCCGCTTGCTGGTCGGGGAAGTTGGCGAAGCCCGCACCCTCGTGGTTCCCCAGCACGGAGAGAACGACCTTGATGCCCTTCTCCTGCAAGGGCCGGATCTCCGTGGCTGCGTTGTCGAGGACGTGCTGCACGTTCTCGTTGAAGGACAGATACGCCGCCTTCGAGCCGGTGTCGTAGTTGATGTTCGCCGCGAAGATCACCGCGACGTCGAAGACGTTGCCACCATCGGCAAGGGTGTACTTGCCGACGTTGAGCATGCTGTTGTTGTTCACCTCGACGTACGCCACCGAGGTCGGCCCCTGTTTCGCGGGAGCGGGGGCTGGGGCGGGTGCGGGTGCGGGAGCCGCTGCCGCGCCGGTCGCGGCATTGGCGCCGAGAGTGAGGGCCGCGGCGGCCGTGAGCGCCAGCGCTGCTGTGCGCACTCTGCGTCGTACCGGAGTGAACATCGTTGATCGGTCTCCCCTCGCATGGACCGGCGCCCGACCTGTTGGAAGGCACCGAGTAAACCCCCCGAGCCTTCCGTTCCCCTCACCCGGTCAGGGGAATCTCGCCCGGACCCTCACGACTCCCTCGCAAGATCCCCGACAACTCCGCACCTAGGCAGGGCGGTCATCAGGACTACGTAGCTGACAGGCTGTCAATTCGCCGACAGGCCGTCGCCTCCGAGCTGCCACATCTCATAGTTTCCGCACTCCGCCGTGACTTCGGCCGCCTTCAGGGCCGCAGCGAAGAAGTCGTCCACGACAGGCGAGGTCTGTGATGCCGCCACCGCGAGGCACACCTGCTCGGACGCCAGGTCCGGGACGGGCACGTAGCTGATGTCGGGGTGTGAGTAGAACACGGTCGCCGAGCGGGCCAGGAACGAGATGCCCCGGCCCGCGGCGACATGTTCGAGCGTCTCCTCCACCCCGCGCACCACATACCCGGCGTTGGGGTGCGGACGCCTGGTGGGCTGCGTACTCGCGTCCATGTGCCAGACCAGCGGCTCGCCGACCAGGTCGGCCTCCGTGATCTGCTCCCGGCCCGCCAGTTCGTGTCGGGCGGGCAGCACCGCCACCCGCGGCTCGGTGTACAGCGGGGCGACGCGCAGGCCGGACTCGTCGATGGGCAGCCGCACATAGGCCACGTCGATGCGGCCGTCGAGCAACATCGGTGCCTGGTCGTCCCCTTCGATCCGCTGTACGTCCACCAGGACGTCAGGGTGCCGGGCGGCGAACAGCTGTGCCGCCGGGGCGACGGCGATGCCCGCACGGAAGCCGACCGTCATCCGCCGGCTGCCCCGCGCGGCCACGGTCACCCGGCGGCGGACCGCGTGCGCGGAGGCCAGCAGCGGGCCGGCGTCGGTCAGCAACTGCCGGCCGGCGTCGGTCAGGGCCACGCCGTGGCTGTCCCTCGTCAACAGCGGCGTACCGAGATCCTTCTCCAGCGCACGGATCTGCCGGCTGAGCACCGGCTGCGCGATGTGCAGCTCATCGGCGGCGCGGCCGAAGTGCAGCGTGTCGGCGACCGCGACGAAGTAGCGCACCTTGCGCAGGTCCAGATCCATGGAGCCTCCAGGTCCGGCGATGCCTTCAGGGTATCGCAGCAGCTGAAACAGGTCTTGGACACGCAACTCGGGCCGGTGACATGGTCGGTCCACGTCATCAGCCCACACCCGCAAGGAGTCGCACCATGCGCGTTTTCGTCACCGGCGGGACCGGCCATGCCGGTTCGCATCTCATCCCCGAGCTCATCGCCGCCGGGCACGAGGTCACCGGCCTGGCCCGGTCGGACGGGACCGCGACGGCGCTGTCCGCGCTCGGCGCGAAGGTCCGCCGCGGCGATGTCGATGATCTCGACGGACTCAGGGAGGCCGCCGCGGACTCCGACGGTGTCATCCATGTCGCGTTCAGGCGTGATGTGCTGCTGTCCGGCGGGCTGGACGCCCTGTCCGCCGCGGAGCTCTCGGCCGTGCACGCGTACGGCGAGGCACTGTCGGGAACCGGAAAACCGCTGGTCTGGGCCGGGAGCATCGGCTCACCCGCGAATCTGGGCGGGACCATAGCCTCCCCCGGGAACCTGGGCAGGCCGGCCACCGAGGAGGACCCGGCCCTTCCCGGCGGGGACGCGTACAAGGGCACCCTGCGGGTGCGTAACGTCGTGGAGACCGCGGTGATCGGCCTCGCCGAGCGAGGAGTGCGGTCTTCGGTCGTGCGGCTTCCCCCCGTCGCGCGCAGCACGACCGATCGTGAGGGCTTCCTCCCGGCGCTGATCGCGCTCGCCAAGGAGAGGGGCTTCGTCGGCTACCCCGGGGACGGCGCGAACCTGTGGCCCTCCGTACACATCCGTGATGCCGCCTCCGTGTTCCGTCTGGCGCTCGAGAAGGGTCCGGCAGGCAGGTACTGGCACGCGGTCGAGGACGGGGGCGGCGTCCCGTTCCGCGAGATCGCCGAGGCCATCGGCAGCCGTCTGGGCCTGCCGGCCGTGAGCGTTCCCGCCGACGTGCTGATGCTGCCGGGCTACTTCGGGTCCCTAGCGCATCTGGTCACGCTGGACCTCCCGGCGACCAACCTCATCACCCGCCGGGCCCTCGGCTGGGAACCCGCTCAGCCCGGACTGCTCGCCGATCTGGACAACGGCCATTACTTCCCACGCGCATGACAGCGAACTCGGCGGACGACAACAAACGGCTCTTCGGAGGGGCCTGGACACCATGACGACAACTGTGGGATTCATCGGAAGCGGCAACATCGGCACCGCCGTCGCGCGACTCGCCGTCGCGGCGGGATATCAGGTTGTGCTCAGCAACTCGCGCGGTCCCGAGACGCTCGCGGACGCGGTCGCGGAGCTGGGGCCGCGGGCATCCGCGGCGACGAGCGGGGAGGCCGCGGCAGCCGGTGACATCGTCGTGGTCTCGGTACCCGTCAGCGCCTTCCCCGACCTGCCCGCCGCACTGGCCGGGAAGACGGTCGTCGACACATGCAACTACGGCCCCGAGCGTGACGGGCACATCCCCGAACTCGACAACAGGTCGCTCACCTCGAGCGAGCTGCTGCTGCGGTACGTCCCTGACGCCCTGCTCGTGAAGGCGTTCAACAACATCTTCTTCAAGCACCTGCTGTCACTCGCCCGCCCGGCGGGGGCGGCCGACCGCTCCTGCCTGCCGATCGCCGGGGACTCCGCACCGGCGAAGGCGGCGGTCACCGCGTTCATCGAGTCCATCGGGTACGGCGTGGTGGACGCGGGACCGCTGGCCGACAGCTGGCGGCAGGCGACGGGGACGCCGGTGTGGGGAACCCCGTACGGCCCGTTCTCGGACGAGAGGGGCCGGCCGGTCGGCGAGGACGCCATCCGCGCGGCACTGGTCACCGCGGCGCGGTGACCACGGGCCGGCGCGGCACGATGGGAAGCTGCATGTAGCCGACGTGGTTCGGTCCGGTGTGCACGGTGTCGGTGGCGTCCGCGTGGTGGCCGGCGTCGCAGGCGTGGTGGGCGACGCCGTCGTACGGGTCCTCGCCCGGAGGGCGGCGTCCCGGGCGTCGTTCCAGGTGTGCGGCGTCCGGCGCGGTAACCTGGTCATGAGCGACGGCATCACGCGTCGCGCGGCGGTGGGGCTCGCCGTACCCGAACCGCGGCAACGCAGCCGCCAACAGTCCCTACCCGTGACCGACCCTGCCCGTGCACATGCGGCAGGGGCCACGCGTAGGGAGAAGCATGCGTTCGGACGAGACCGGGCCCTCGATAGCGGCAGAGCCCATGGACCCTGATGTGGACCTGACCGATTCCGATTCCGGGCAGAGCAGGACGCGGTGGTATGCGCGCCACGCCGTCCTGTTGGTGATCGCGCTCGGCGGGGCCCTGGGCGCCACGGCCCGCTTCGGTGCGGCCCAGGTGTGGCCGACCGCCGACACCGCGTTCCCCTGGACCACCCTGACCGTGAACGTCGCCGGGTGCCTGGTCATCGGGATCTTCCTCGTCGCGGTCACCGAGGTCTTCTCCGCCCATGCCCTGCTGCGGCCGTTCTTCGGCACCGGCGTACTGGGCGGCTTCACCACGTTCTCCACCTACTGCGTGGACATCGAGCGCCTGGTCACGGGCGACCGGGCGGGCATCGCGCTCATCTATCTGGCGGCGACAGCCGTGGCCGCGGTGGCCGCGGTGACCGCGGGCGCGTGGAGCACGCGCCGGATCCTGGCGAAGTGGAGCAAGTCATGAGCTGGAACACGCTGGCGGCGCTGCGGCTGACCGTCGTCGTCGATGACACCGACACCTGGCACCACAAGCCCGTGTACAGCGAGATCGTCCACCGGGCCCATGCCGCCGGGCTGTCCGGCGCCTCGATCTTCCACGGCATGGAGGGTTTCGGCGGCCGGCAGATCGTCCACACCACCCGGTTGCTGTCCATGGCCGACGACCTTCCCGTGGCCGTGGTCATCGTCGACACCGAGGAACGCGTCCAGGCCTTCGTCCCCCAGCTCGAAGAGATGAACATCGAGGGCCTGATCACCCTGGAGCCCGTCCAGGTCGTCAGCTTCGGCGGTGCCCAGGCGGTTCAGGCGGCCGAGAAGTGACCGATTTCCTGCTGGTGGCTCTCGGCGGTGCGGTCGGCGCTCCCCTGCGCTATCTCACCGACCGCTCCGTCCAGTCCCGCCACGACACCGTCTTCCCCTGGGGCACCTTCAGTGTCAACGTCGTGGGCTCCCTGATCCTCGGCGTCCTCACCGGCGCCGCGCTGTCCGGCACCGCGGGGCACACCGTGCAGCTGCTGCTGGGCACCGGACTGTGCGGGGCTCTGACGACGTACTCGACGTTCTCCTACGAGACACTCCGGCTGGCCGAGAGCGGCGCCAGGTTCTTCGCCGCGGCCAACGTCGTGGTCTCGATCGTGGCCGGCCTCGGCGCGGTCTTCGTCGGGATCGCCCTCGCCGAGGCGCTGTTCACATGAGCCCGGCGGCCGGCTTCGTCACCACCGTCGTCGAAGAAAGAAGAAGCTCATGACCTTCACCGTCAGCACACTGGACGCCATCGAGATCCTCGACTCCCGGGGCCGCCCCACCCTCGACGTACGCCTCACGCTTGCCGATGGCACCACCGCGGAAGCCGGAGTCCCCTCCGGTGCCTCCACCGGCACCCGTGAGGCCGTCGAACTGCGCGACGGCGACACCTCCCGGTACAACGGCGCCGGGGTACGGAATGCCTGCGCCCATGTACGGGGCGAACTCGCCGAGTTGCTGAGTTCCCGCACCTGGAGCTCGCTCGCCGAGGCCGATGCGGGGATGGCCGACCTGGACGGCACCGGCACCAAGTCCCGTCTCGGCGCCAACGCGATCACCGGCTGTTCCCTCGCGCTGGCCCGCGCCCTGGCCCGGTCCGCGGGCCAGGAGCTGCACGCCTACCTCGCCCCGGCCGGTGTCGCTCCGCGCCTCCCGGTGCCGCACTTCAACGTCCTCAACGGCGGGGTGCACGCCCCCAACCCGCTGGACTTCCAGGAGTTCATGATCGCCCCGCTCGGCGCCCCCGACCTCCCCTCGGCCGTCCGGGCCGGGGCCGAGGTCTACACGGCTCTGCGCAAGCGCCTGCACGAGGCCGGACATACCACCGGACTGGGCGACGAGGGCGGCTTCGCCCCCGGCCTCACCCGGCCGGAGGACGCCCTGCGGCTGATCGTCGCGGCGATCACCGATGCCGGCTACACCCCGGGACGCGAGGGCGTCGCCATCGCCCTGGACCCCGCCGCCGGGGAGTTCCGGCAGCAGGACGGCACCTACCTCGTGGCGGGCGAGTCCCTGAGCAGCGGCGACATGATCGCCCGCTACGAGCAGATCGTCGCCGACTTCCCCGTGTGGTCCGTGGAGGACGGGCTCGGCGAGGACGACACCGCCGGCTGGCAGCGGCTCACGGCCGCTCTGGGCGAGACCGTCCAGCTCGTCGGGGACGACAACTTCGTCACCGACGCGTCCCTCATCACGCGGGCCGTCACCGACCACATCGCCAACGCCGCCCTGATCAAGGTCAACCAGATCGGCACCGTCACCGAGACCCTGGACGCCATGGCCGTCTGCCGGGACGCCTCGTACGCCGCGATGGTCTCCCATCGCTCCGGCGAGACCCCCGACACCTTCATCGCCGACCTCGCCGTCGCCACCGGCTGCGGCCAGATCAAGTCCGGCGCCCCCGCCCGCGGCGAACGCGTCGCGAAGTACAACCGTCTCCTCGCCATCGCCGCCGCCCACCCCGGGCTGCCCTACGGCCTGGCGGCCAGGCCGGCATGACCGGCACGCCGCTGCTCCCGGGGCGGCACCGGCGCCTCGCCCGGGGCAGATGAGGGTCCGGGCGGGTCCGCCGACCCGCCGTGGACCCGCCCGTCGAGCAGCGTGGGTGCGCGGCGGCCCACGTCCCTCTCGCTGCCGGTGATCTCGTGCCGGGTGCGCCAGTCCTGCTTGCGCAGCACCTCGTCGATCTCCCAGCGCAGCAGTGCGAGTCGGCCGCCCAGCACCTCGTCGACGAGGGCGGGGCGCGGCCCCTGCCAGTTCAGGGCGTGCCGCAGGCAGACGCCGTGCGTATGCGTGTACTCCTGGGCGAGCGGCGGGTCGCGGAGCTCTGCGGTGAGCAGCGCCGTCTGCCTGCGTACGGCGGTGCGTTCCTCCAGGCAGGCGCGGCAGGGCGGCTCGGACAGCAGATAGCGGCCGGCATCGCTGTGCCGCTTGCCGTCCGCGTCGAGCAGCCGCTGGAAGCGTTTGATCCGGGCGTTCCAGCGTGCGCAGTTCTCGGTGATGACGGATGCGACGTTCGGTCCGCCCATGGCCGTCACGTCGTGGAGGTGGCGGGTGCAGAGCAGGGACTCCTCGCTCGCGGGACGTCCATGTCCGGAGGCCGCCGCCTCCCACTGCAACAGGCGCCGTACGGCGCGGTGTTCGGCCCGGCACAGCGGACAGCAGCCCGCCTCGGTGTCGGCCTCCCAGCGGCTGGTCACCGAGCGCCGCCGCCGTTCTTCCTCCTCCCGGAGCAACGGATCGATCCGGTCGAACAGCGCCGCCCTGACCTGTGCGTCCTCGTCCGCGCCGGCCAGCCACACGAGGTCACGCCGCCCCTTCGTCAGGAGCCCGGAGGCCGCGTCGGCAAGGCTCCGCCCGTACGCCTGCGGGGCGCGCGCCGCGAGTTCCGCCGTGTGCGGCAGGCAGACGGCGCCGCCCCGCACCGCCTCCCGCACCGACGGATGGCCAAGGGCGCCGAGCAGAGTCCCGAGCGCCCGCTCGGCCGCGTCGTCACCTGCCACGCAGCACGGACACCGGGCGGGGCGCGCGTCCGGCTCGTCGAGCAGTCGCGTTCCCCCGGCGAGTGCCAGGGAGTGGACCTGCGGCATCAGCCATGGGGCCGAGGCGTCCGCGAGCAGACGCCGGGTGTGGGCGGGGCAGAAGCCCACGGCGGCCCGGACCCGGGAGCGGGTTCCCTCCTCCGTATGGCTCTCGATGATGAAGTACGACAGCCAGCGCGTCGCGAACTCCTCGCGCCGCCGGCACACCGGACACAGCCCGTCGTCGAGGAGACGCGCGGCGTCGCTCAGGGCCCGCCTGTCGTGTTCCGCCGCCCTGGCCCGCCGCGACCGGCCGGGCCGGGGAAGTACGGACCGTTGGATCGGGGAGGTGGACATGGCTCCTCCTGGTCGAGAGTGTCAACCAGGGACCGTCAGCGGCTGTGGGCCGCGGTTCCGGTGAGCCCCATCACCGACGCGCTCGGCGCGCACTTCCAGTCTGCGCCTTTCGCGCGTTTTCGGTCACCCCGGACGCGCGCGCGGCGGGTGTTCCGCTCGCACCGGTCTCGCCGCGTGGCGCGTCACCGCCCGCTCAGGCCGCTGTCCGGTAGCCGGAGTCGAGCTCCGTGCGGAGCTGGTCGCGGTCGATGGCCTTCTCCCATTTGGCGACGACCAGGGTGGCCACACAGTTGCCCGCGATGTTCGTGAACACGAAGGCCGCCGAGAGGATGCTGTGCACGCCCAGGACCAGGGCGATGCTGCTGACGGGGATGGTGTGCGTCGAGCTGAGCGTCAGGGCCAGCACCGCGATCGCGGAGCCCGAGACCCCTGCCCCGCCCTTGGAGGTCAGCAACAGCACGAGCAGCAGGCCCAGTTGCGCGGTGAGGCTCAGGTCGGCTCCGGTGGCCTGGCCGAGGAACACACTCACGGCGGCGAAGTACAGGCAGGTGCCGTCGTGGTTGAAGCTGTAGGCCGTGGGCAGGACGAGGCCCACCACGGGTTCGTCCACGCCGAGCTTGTTCAGCTTGGCGGTCAGCTGCGGAAAGACGCTCTCCGACGAGCTGGTGCCCAGCACGAGGACCAGTTCGGCGCGGAAGTAGCGCAGCAGCTTCAGCAGGCTGAATCCCGCGTACCGCGAGACGGGCCAGAGCACCAGGAGGAAGAAGAGGACGACGATGAGGTAGAACACCCCGACCAGACGCCCGAGGGAGAGCAGGGTCCCCAGCCCGTATTCGGACACCGTGAAGCCGATGGCGCCGAACGCGGCGAAGGGCGCGATCCGCATGACCTTGCGGATGATCCAGAACAGTGCCTGCTGCACCGTGCCGACCGCGTCGAGCACGGGCTTCGCCTTCTCGCCTACGGAGGCGAGTCCGCAGGCGAACAGCACCGAGAAGACGAGGATCTGGAGGATGCTGCTCTCGGCGAACGCCTGCACGGCCGAGGTCGGCACCAGTCCGACGAGGAAGTCGTCGAATCCCTCGGACTTCGCCGGCGCGGCGGTGGAGGGGTCCGTGTGCAGGGTCGAGGGGTCGATGTGCATCCCGGAACCGGGCTCCAGCACGTTGACCACGACGAGGCCGATCACGAGCGCGATCGTGGTGATGACCTCGAAGTACACCAGGGAGCGCACCGCGATACGGCCGACCTTGCCGAGGTCGCGCACGCTGGCGATGCCGTGCGTGACCGTGCAGAAGATGATGATCCCGACGACCATCTGGATCAGATGGATGAAGATGTCGCCGAGGAACTGCAGATGCTGGGCGACCGATGGCACCAGGGCGCCGACGAGCACACCGAGTGCGACACCGACGAGCACCTGGAAGGCGAGGTCGCGGTAGAACGGCTTACGGGGCTTGCTGCCCTGCGTGGGCGCGTCCGACGAAGCGGGGACGCCCGGTGAAGTGGTTTGGCTCATGTCCGGTTTCTCCGTTGAATGTCCGGTGCCGATCCGAGGGCGGGGGTCAGTTCCCTTCGTGGCCGAGTACGTCCTCGGCGGGGCCGAAGACCTCG
The DNA here is from genome assembly GCF_045162755.1 of Streptomyces sp. NBC_01012. Classification (NCBI taxonomy): domain Bacteria; kingdom Bacillati; phylum Actinomycetota; class Actinomycetes; order Kitasatosporales; family Streptomycetaceae; genus Streptomyces; species Streptomyces sp. NBC_01012. The sequence goes on from NZ_CP108688.1 coordinate 1,595,920, forward strand.
TCGACGCCGAGCCTGCGGGGAAGGAGTCCCTGCGCGAGGCAGGCGTCGATCACGTACTCGACGGGCCCGCGCAGTGCCTCGAAGCCGAAGAGCGTGGGGCGGGGCGTCCCTTCGGGGCGCTCCACCGTCGCGTCGGCCAGGCGCAGCAGCCGGTAGACGTCCCTGACCGCATCGGGGTGCTCGCGGCAGGTCGCCGCCCGCACGGCCACCATGTGGTTGATGGGCATGAATCCGTGCTGTCGCCACCACTTCCCGTCCCGCTCGGCGGCGTCGGGGACGACCCGGGTGAACTCGTCGCCGCCCGGCAGGTCGTTGCCGAGGACGGCGGCGTCGGCCAGGCCCTCGCGCAGCAGGTCGGGAAGGGACGCGGTACCGGTGATGTGCTCGACGAACGCCGGGTCCTCGTACTCCGCGACATGGGCTGCGTCGCGGGTGAGCCACCGGACGTCCTTCGCGGCGATTCCGTGGTCGTCCGCGAGGTGGGCGCGGACCCACATGCCCGTGGTCTGGGTGAAGGAGCGTACGGCGATCCGCTTGCCCGGCAGTTCCTCCGGGGTCAGGGGGCGCGAGGTGTGGGCGATCAGGCAGCCGCGCTGGAAACGGGAGGCCACCACGGCCGGGAGCAGCACCACGGGCCGGCCGTACGCGATGGCCTGGAGCGCGGTGACCACGGCCAGCTCGCTGACGTCGAAGGCTCCTTCGCGGACCATCGGGGCGAACGCGCGGTGGATGGGTGCGACGTCCTGGAAGTCGAGCCGTGCGTGCCTGCCGCTGAGCGCGCCGCTCTTGAGCGGGGCGGTGTGTGGATGGTCGGCCAGGGCCGTGCGCAGGGGGACGCGCTCAGTCATCGGAGCCTCCCGTGGTGGCCAGGGCCGGGTAGAAGGCGGCGGCCGTTCCCCCGAAGATCATGGCGAGGTCGGCCTCGGGGAGGCTCACGGTCTGTTCCCGCGCCTCGGCCAGGATGCTCCTGGGTGTGCCTTCGGCCGCGGGGAAGTTGGACCCCCAGGCGATACGTTCCGCCCCGTACGCCGCGACCAGGTCGGCCAGGAAGTCCGCCGTCGTGGACGCGCCCGTGGCGGACGCCGCCAGCGCCCGGTGGGTGAGCTTGAGGTGGACCCCGGGGAACTCGGCCATGGTGAACAGCTCCTGGGAGCGCCGGTAGGGCCGGCCGTCCGACAGGTCGGGGCGCGCGCAGTGGTCGAGCAGGACGCGGACCCCGGGGAACCGCCGCAGCAGGTCCCGCAGGGCGGGCAGGCCCCGCACGGTCATCTGCAGGCAGACCGGGATGCCGTGTTCCTCCGCGTAGGACCAGGCGGGGAAGGAGTCCTCGTGGCCGAGCCAGTCCGCCTGTCCGGGCATCGTGGTGCCGGTGGTGAACAGCCGGAAGCCGGAAAGGCCCTGGCCCTGCCAGTGCCGGATCCGCTCGACGGCGTCGGGCGCCATGGCGTCGAGGGAGTACACACCGACGAACCGGTCGGGGTGGGTGCGCACCGCCTCGACGACGTAGCGGTTGTCGTGGCCGTACACGGTGGAGGCCTGGACCACGACGGCCTTGGCGATGCCGGCGTCGTCCAGCCCCTCGACGAGCCCGGCGATGTCCACGGGGTGGTGCTGCGACCACGTGGACTGCCGGCCCCCGACGGGTGCGACCGGGTACTGCCCGGTGTCCGGTGAGATGACGTGTGTGTGGGTGTCTATGACGCTCATTGGAACCTTCTTCGACGTACGTGCGGCCCCATGGCCGAAGAGCCCTGCGGGTGTTCTCGTCAGGAGTCAGCGGCCCTGGCCGCGCAGCAGGGCGTCCAGGCGGGGGTAGACGGTGCGGGTGTTGTGTTCCTTGACGGCGGCAAGGCCGGCGGCGGACAGCCCGGCCTGCTCCAGGTAGCGGCGGGTGTCGTCGAAGTGGTGCCCGGTGCCGGGGTCGACCGCGCGGACGGCGCCGATCGCCTCGGAGGCGAAGAGCAGGTTGCGGGTCGGTACGACGCCGAGCAGCAGGTCGATGCCGGGCTGGTGGTAGACGCAGGTGTCGAAGAAGACGTTGCCGAGGAGGTGTTCCTCCAGCTCCGGCTTCCCGAGCGCCATGGCAAGACCGCGGAACCTTCCCCAGTGGTAGGGGACGGCGCCTCCGCCGTGCGGGATGACGAGGCGGAGTGTGGGGAAGTCGGTGAACAGGTCTCCCTGGAGCAGCTGCATGAAGACGGTCGTGTCGGCGTTGAGGTAGTGGGCGCCCGTGGTGTGGAAGGCGGGGCTGACACTGGTACTGACGTGGACCATCGCCGGGACGTCGTACTCGACGAGCTTCTCGTACAGGGGGTACCAGGAACGGTCGGTGAGGGGCGGCGCCGTCCAGTGTCCGCCGGAGGGGTCGGGATTCAGGTTGACCGCGACGGCGCCCAGTTCCTCCACGCACCTGCTGAGTTCGGGTATGCAGGTGGCGGGGTCGACGCCGGGTGACTGGGGCAGCATCGCCGCCGGCGCGAAGCGCTCGGGGTAGAGGGAACTGACCCGGTGACAGAGGTCGTTGCAGATCTCGGCCCACTGCGCGGACGTCGCGAAATCGCCGACGTGGTGCGCCATGAAGGAGGCGCGCGGGGAGAAGATCGTCAGATCGATGCCGCGCTCGTCCATCATGCCGAGCTGGTTCGCCTCGATGCTCTGCCGCAGGTCGTCGTCGCCGATGCGCAGATCGGCGGAGGCCGGGGCCGCGGACGGGTCGCCGAGCGCGGCGATCTGCCGTTCACGCCACTCACCCAGGGCGGCCGGCGCGGTGGTGTAGTGACCGTGACAGTCAATGATCATGTGTTTCCTTGCCAGTCGAGCTCGCCGTGCGGCGCCACCTCGGCGCCCGTGTGGGGCTGCCAGTTGCGTCAACTTAACAGCCGACATAATTGTTGACAATATGCTGGACAAGAAATTCGGCAAGACCGTCGGTCCTGATGAGAGGCCCCGCCGCCAGGTGTTCGGCGACTGTACTCGCCGGAAATCGGCGCATCGCCGTGAGCGGAGACGCCCCGGGCGGAACCCTCGGGCCACCCGCAGAAGTTGGTGCCGGAAATTCTGTTCGACCTCTTGACCGGTGGCTCCGGCGCACGCACAGTACTCGTTAATGCGCATCACTAATACGCATTAATAGCTGGAGGAACAGTGGCGGAGGAACCCACCAAGCGGGTCGGACGAGGCCGGACGCCCGCACCGGCGCGGCGCACCGGGCGTCCGCGTCAGGCGGAGGTCGCCCGGCTCGCGGGGGTCTCGCAGGCGACGGTCTCCCTGGTGCTGGGCGGGAAGAAGCAGGGCGCGGCCATCTCGCAGGAGACCCGGCAGAACGTGCTCGACGCCGCCGGGCGCCTGGGTTACGTACCCGACCCCGCGGCCCGTCGGCTGGCCGCCGCGCGCAACGACCTCCTCGGGGTCTTCAGCTTCACGGCGACCTTCCCCACCGACGTCCAGCACTCGTACTACCCGTTCCTGGTCGGCGTGGAGCGGGAGGCCGCCGCGCGCGGCTACGACCTGGTGCTCTTCACCGGGTCCAGCAGCGGCGGCGCGGGCGCCTCGGCACCTCGCGCGCTCAGCAGGGCGCGGCTCGCCGACGGCTGCCTCCTGCTCGGGCGCCACGCGCCGGTGGAGGAACTGCGCAGGCTCGTGGACGACGGGTTCCCCGTGGTCCACCTGGGGCGCAGGGACGAGCCCGAGGGGCTCGCCTGGGTCGGCGCCGACTATGTCAGCGCCAGCCGTGAGGTCGTCCAGCGACTCGCCTCGCTCGGGCACCGCCGCGTCGTCCTGGTGCGCGAGGACGACGAGGCACCCGCCTCCACCGACCGTGAGCAGGGCTTCCTGGAGGGCCTCAGGGCGGCGGGACTGCCCGAGGGACCCGAGGTGGTCTTCCGCAGCGCCGACCTCGCGCGCACCCTCACGCCGGAGCGCCTGCGGCAGTGGCTGGCCGACGGCGTCACCGCGTTCGTGGCCGAGGAGACCGACAGCGGCGCCGCCTGGCGCTCGCTGACCACGGCTGCCCGTGAGGCCGGTCTCGACTGCCCCCGCGACCTCTCGCTGGCGCTGCTCGGCAGCCCGCCGCCCGACCTGGCCGACGCACCGGAGCCCACGGGGTTCGACATCCCCCGGGCGCAGCTGGGCGCGGAGGCCGTACGCCTGCTCGCCACGCTCGTCGCCGGGGACGGCCTCCCGGAGCCCGCGGGCGGCCTCCCGGAGCAGCTGGTGACGCTGGTGGCCTGCGCCTACCGGCCGGGCGCCACGGCGGGAGCACCACCGGATCCGATCGCTCCAGCACGACCGCACAGCACCACCCGTACCGCACAAGGAGAACTGTGATCCCCGAACCGGACATCCTCATCGTCGGCGCCGGCCTGGGCGGCGTGGCCGCCGCGCTCGCCGCCTGCCGGGCCGGCCGGACCGTCGTCCTCACCGAGGAGACCGACTGGATCGGTGGCCAGCTCACCACCCAGGCCGTCCCGCCGGACGAGCACCCCTGGGTGGAGCAGTTCGGCACCACCGCCACCTACCGCGCGCTGCGCGAGGGCATCAGGGATCACTACCGCAGGTGGTACCCGATGCGTTCCGAGGCGCTCTCGCTGACCGGCCTCAACCCGGGGGCCGGCCGGGTCAGCAAGCTCTGTCACGAGCCGCGCGCCGCTCTCGCCGTCCTGGAGGGCATGATCGCCCCGCACCGGGCGTCCGGCCGGCTGACGCTGCTCACCGAGCACCGGGCGGTGGCCGTCGAGTCGGACAACGATGTCATCGGCCCGGTCACCCTGGAGAGCCTGCGCGACGGCACCCGCACGACGGTCCACGCGCAGTACGTCATCGACGCCACGGAGACCGGCGAGCTCCTCGAACTCGGCGGCGTCGAGCACGCCGTGGGCGCCGAGTCCCGCGCCGAGTTCGACGAGCCGCACGCACCCGAGGAGGCGCAGCCCCTGAACCAGCAGGGCATCACCGTCTGCTTCGCGCTCTCCCACCACGAGGGCGAGAACCACGTCATCGAGCGGCCCGCCGACTACGACTTCTGGCGTTCCTACCGGCCGGACTTCTGGCCGGGACCGCTCCTCGGCTTCCTCGCCCCCGATCCGCGTTCACTCGAGGCCGTCCCCCGTACGTTCGTCCCGAACCCGGAGATCGACCCGCTCGCCGTCAACGCCGACCAGAGCGCCGACGCGGGCGACAAGGAGCTGTGGGGCTTCCGCCGTATCCTCGCCCGCGGGATGCACACGGCCGGTGCCTTCGACTCCGACATCACCCTGGTCAACTGGCCGCTCAACGACTACTGGCTGAAGCCGCTGATCGGCGCGGGACCCGAGGTCTCGGCGCAGGCGGTCGCGGAGGCCAGGCAGTTGTCGCTCTCGGTCCTGTACTGGCTCCAGACGGAGGCGCCGCGCGAGGACGGCGGAAGGGGCTTCCCGGGCCTGCGGCTGCGCCCGGACGTCACGGGCACGGCCGACGGACTCGCCAAGGCGCCGTACATCCGCGAGTCACGCCGGATCAAGGCCGTCACCACCGTCACCGAGCAGGACGTCGCCATCGATGTCGTCGGTCCCTACGGCCGGACCGCGTACCGGGACTCGGTGGGGGTCGGCAACTACCGCATCGACCTGCACCCCTCCACGGGTGGCGACAACTACGTAGACATCGGCTCGGTGCCCTTCGAGATCCCCCTCGGCGCGCTCGTGCCGCGTCGGGTCCGCAACCTCCTGCCCGCGGGCAAGAACATCGGCACCACCCACATCACCAACGGCTGCTACCGGCTCCACCCGGTGGAATGGAACATCGGCGAGGTCGCGGGCGCACTGGCCGCGCACTGTGTCTCCGAGAGCGTCGGCCCCCACCAGGTGCAGTCCGACGACAAGCGGTTCGCCGAGTTCGCCCGGCTGCTCGACGCGCAGGGGGTCCAGCGCCACTGGCCCGACGTACGCGGTTACTGAGCGGTCGTCACGAAGGGCGACGAAGCCCGGCACCACCCGGAACGACGCTCCACCACGCGGAAATGCCGGGCGGGACAGCTCCACCTGTCCCACCCGGCCCGCCCGCGCACTGCCCACCCGCACAAGGAGGTGCCCAACCATGACCACCCACCGCATCCGCGTCGGCATCGACGTGGGCGGAACCTTCACCGACGCCGTGGCGGTCGACGCCACGACCCTGGAACTCCTGGGACAGGTGAAGGTCCCCACCAGCCACCATCACGAGGACGGCGTGGCCCACGGCATCGTGGAAGCACTCGACCGTCTGCTGGAAGAGACCGGCCGTGCCGCCGAGGACGTCGCGTTCCTCGCGCACGGCACGACCCAGGCTACCAACGCCCTGCTGGAGGGCGATGTCGCCACCGTGGGTCTGATCGGGATCGGGGGCGGCCCGGCCGCCGCGCTCACCCGCAGGCTCGCCGCTCTCGGCAAGCTCCAGCTCACCCCGGGCAGGACGCTTCCGCTCGTCTACGCCCATGTCGGCGACCCCGACGACACGGCGTCCGTCCGGCGCGCCGCCGAGAGCCTGGCCCAGGACGGCGCCCAGGTGCTCGTCGCCACCGAACCGTTCAGCGTGGACCGGCCCGAGGGCGAGCAGGCCGTCGTCGATGCGGCCCGCTCCACCGGGCTCCCGCTGACCGCGGCCCACGAGATCACCTCCCTGTACGGGCTGCACAAGCGCACCCGTACCGCCGTGGTCAACGCGGCGATCCTGCCGCGCATGCTGGCCACCGCCGATCTCGTCGACGCCTCGATCACCAAGGCCGGGGTCTCCTCCCCGCTGATGGTCATGCGCTGCGACGGCGGGGTGATGTCGCTCGACGAGATGCGGAGCAGACCGCTGCTGACGGTCCTTTCGGGGCCGGCCGCGGGGGTGGCGGGCGCGCTGATGCAGGAACGGATCAGCGAGGGCGTGTTCCTGGAGACCGGCGGCACCTCCACCGACATCAGCGTCGTACGACGCGGGAAGGTGGCCGTCAGGCACGCGACGATCCTCGGCAAGAAGTCCTATCTCAACGCCCTGGACGTACGCACCGTCGGTGTCGGCGGCGGTTCCATGGTGCGGATCGGCGGCGGCAAGGTCACCGGCGTGGGACCGCGCAGCGCCCACATCGCGGGGCTTCCGTACGCGTGTTACGCGTCGGCGGACGAGCTGCGCGACGCGACGCTCACCACCGTCAGGCCGATGGCCGACGACCCGGCGGACTACGCGGTCATCGACGCGGCGGGCGGGCGCTTCGCGCTCACCATGACCTGTGCGGCCAACGCCCTGGGCCGGGTGCCCGGGAACGACTTCGCCCGCAGCGACCAGGACGTCGCGAAGGCGGCGCTCGCCCCGCTGGCCGAGGCACTCGGGGTGGACGTGCCGACCGCCGCGACGCGGCTGCTCGACGCGGGAACGGCGCAGGTCGGCGCGGTCGTCGACGCGATGATCAGTGACTACCGGCTGGACAGGGACACCGCGCCGCTCGTCGGAGGCGGCGGCGGTGCCGCGTCCGTCACCCCGCACCTCGCCGCGAACAGCGGTATGGAGGGGCGCATCGCCCGGCACAGCGAGGTGATCAGCCCCATCGGAGTGGCGCTCGCCCTGGTGCGGGAGCAGATCGAGCGGATCATCCCCGGCGCGGGGCAGGAGCAGATCCTCGCCGTACGGGCCGAGGCGGAGGCGGCGGTCGTCGCCCAGGGCGCAGCGGCGGACGAGGTCGAGGTCGAGATCACCGTCGACCCGCAGACGAGCACCGTACGGGCCGTGGCCACCGGCGCGACCGAACTGCGCACCCAGGACCGGGCGCACCGCGCGGACGACGCGGAGCGGCTGCGGACGGCGGCGGCCAGCCTCAGGGCCGACCCGTCGCGGGTCGAGGTGCTCGCCGGGACCCCCGCGCACACGGTGTACGGGACGGAGGTCAGGCGCACCCTGCGCGCCACCCGGCATCCGGTACGGATCGTCGACGCCGACGGGGTGATCCGGCTGCATGTCGCGGATGCCCGGGTGGAGACCACCCGGGTCGCCGACGCACCCGGTGTACTGGCCGAGCTGGTGCGGGAGACCACGTCGTACGGCGACGGCGGGGTCCGCGCCCCTGCGGTACGGCTGCTGATCGGCTCCCGGATCGCGGACCTCTCGGGTGTGCTCGACCCGCAGCCGCTGCTGGCACTCGCCCGCAGCGAACTGACCTCACGCGCCGCCGACGAACCGGTCGTCGCCGTACTGGAGGTACGCACATGAGCGCGGCCGAGGCCCCGGCGTGGGAGACGGGCGACGATCTGGACCTGGCGGTGCGGCTGCTGGCCGCGACCCCCACCCACGAGGGCCGCGATCCGGAACTGCTGCGCCACTGGGCGCGTACGGCCGAGAAGTTCGGCTCGGCGCTGGCACCCGTCCCCTGCCGGGCCGGGATCACCGAGCGCGCCGACGGCCTGGAGCGCGGGCTGCTGGCCCGCTACACCTCACGGCCCGTGCCGACCGTGGAGCTCTACACCGACACGCTCGACGCCGCCGATGAGCTGATCGACGCCCGGGGCTGGCGCCACTGGTACCCGCCGGGCTCGGTGCGTGAGGCGGCGCTCGCCCACGAGGCCGTGCACGAACAGCTCCACCACGGCCCGGCCAGGACCGCGCTGAAGCGGGCCCTCGGCCATGTGGTCCTGCGCGCCGGACGGTTCCGGCTGTACGGGCATGTGGCGGGCGCGGAGGAGATCGCCGCCCACGCCTACGCACGTACCGTCTGCGGGCTCGGCCGCAGTCCCCTGCACCTCACGGCCGCGCTCGCCGACGCCGTGACCCTGAGAGGAGTAGCGCCATGGGCGTTGTCATCCTGATCGTCATGGCGGCCGGTGTCGCCGCGATGCTCACCCGTAAGCTCCCCACCGCCTTCGCCCTGGTCCTGCTGGGCATCGTCATCGCCTTCGTCGCCGGTGCGCCGCTGACCGGCAAGGAGAGCGTCCTGGACACGGTCCTCCAGGAGGGTGCTCCGATGCTCGCCTCCACGATGATCGCGGTCCTGCTCGGCTCGTGGCTCGGCAAGCTCCTCGACGAGACCGGCATCGCGGGCACCATCGTCCGCAAGATCGTGGAGTTCGGCGGGGACCGGCCGACGGTGGTGGCGCTCGGCGTCCTCGCGGTGTCCGCGCTCATCGGCACGGTGACGGGCTCGGCGCCCGCCGCGATGCTCGCCGGCATCATCGGCATCCCGGCGATGGTCGCCGTGGGCATCCCGAAGGTCACAGCCGCGGGCACCATCCTGATGGGGATCGCCGTGGGTGTGCCGTTCGAGCTGCCCATCTGGCAGTTCTTCTCCACCGCCCTGGACCTGCCGGTGCCGACGGTGCGCGGCTTCATGGTGAAGCTGTTCCCGCTGGCGCTGGTCGCGGCCGTCGCCTTCGTGCTGATCGAGTCGCGCCGTCGGGGCGTCGAGCACACCTGGTCGCTGAAGACGGCGGCGGACAGGCCGCGTTCGCGCCGCGAGCGGCTCGGCGACGCCCCCTGGTACGCCCTGCTCACCCCGGTCGTGCCGCTGGTGCTCGCCCTCGGGTTCGAGGTCGCCATCATCCCCGCGCTGCTGGCCGGGGTGCTCTACGCCCTGCTGACCACGACCAGGCCGCGCGACATGAACAAGCGGCTGCTGCGCACCCTGTACGGCGGATTCGAGGTCGCCGCGCCGCCCATCGCGCTGTTCATCGCCATCGGCATCCTGCTCGCCGCGGTACAGCTGCCCGGCTCGATCGACGCGCTCGAACCCCTGGTGAAGGCCGTCAGCCCGCAGAACCCGGTGCTGTTCGTGCTGGTCTTCACCGCGCTCGTGCCGCTGTGCCTCTACCGCGGCCCGCTGAACGTCTACGGCCTCGGCGCGGGCATAGCCGGAGTCCTCATCGCGGCCGGCATCTACCCCGCGGTCGCGGTGCTCGGTCTCGCCGCCTCCTACAACCAGGTCTTCGGGGTCGCCGACCCCACCAGCACCCAGACCGTGTGGAGCGCGCAGTACGCGGGCGTCGGCCCGCAGCAGGTCATGCTGCGCACCCTTCCCTATGTGTGGGCGGTCGCGCTCGGCGGGTTCTGCGTCACGGCCGCCACATATCTCTGACCAGCCGAACAGCTCTGAACATCCAACTCCCGGGACGGAGTACAGACATGAACGAGCAGCACGACAACACCCCGCGGCAGACCCCCGCACTCCCCGCGTCCCTCTCCCGCCGTGTCTTCCTGCGCGGCGCGGCGGCCACCGGCACGGCCCTCGCGGTCGGCGTCGGCACGGCGGCCCAGGCCTCGGCCGCGCCCGGCGGCTTCCCCGACTACAGCTACGTCAGGACGCTCCTCAAGCCGTCGGACCTCGCGTACAACCCGACCGGCGAGATCATCTTCCCGTGTGTGCGGGGCACGGTGGGCAGGCTGTCCGGCGCCCTGGGACGGTTCCACCTCTACTACGCGCCGCATGACGCGCCGGGCGGCGTCTGCCTGGCCTACGGCGACTCGCTGGAGGGGCCGTTCACGGAGTACCCGGACAACCCGATCGTCACCAACGACTGGCAGCCGCACTACAAGGTCAGTCATGTCTCCTCGCCGCACGTGCTGTGGAACGAGGACGAGAAGGAGATGTGGCTGTACTTCCACGGCGAGAACACCACCACCCGGCTGGCCCGCTCCAAGGACGGCATCAACTTCACGTACGACAAGGTCGTGCTGTCCACCTCGATGATGCCCGCCGGTTCGACCGAGACGTCCTACGCCCGAGTGTTCCGCCACGACCTGCCCGCGCTCGGCGCCCGTTACGTGATGATGTTCATGCTGAACAACACCACCGATCACCGCGACATCGCATGGGGCTGGTCGGCCGACGGGCGGGACTGGACCTTCGCCCAGGAGCCGCTGATCCGGCACACGGACGTCGGCGCGGTGAACGTGGGCGGCCCGCATCTGCTGACCCGGGGCGACAGCGCGTACGTCGTCTACAACAAGGACAAGGAGAGCGGCGGCGACCTGATGATCACCGAGGTCGGCAAGGACTTCTCCCGACGCGACCATCTGGGCGTCTTCCACGACTCGTTGGACGGCGCACCGGACAACGGCCGTACGGCGTCACCGAGTTTCGGCACGGAGAACGGCGTGCCGTACATGATCTACGAGGCCGGTGAGCGGCTCCAGGGCGCCATCGCGCTGGCCAGGGCGAAGTAGGCACGACGGCGCACCTCAGAGTGGAGCACCGCCCGGACGCGATGCCCTGTGCGCAGGGCGTCGCGCCCGGAACGGGCACCCTCAGAAGTCCAGGACCGGCGTGGCTCAGCCACCGCTGCCGAGCCAGGGGATCGGGTCGTTGTACTGGCCGTCGTAGATCACCTCGAAGTGGAGGTGCGGGCCGGTGGACAGGCCTGTCGAGCCGACGAGCCCGACGGGAGAGCCCGCGGTCACGCTCTGACCTGTCGTCACCTGGAGCGCGGACAGATGGCTGTAGGTGGTCTCGAGCCGCTTTCCGTCGAGCGTGCCGTGGTCGATCACCACCCGGTTGCCGTACGCCTCGGTCACGCCCGCGAACTCGACCCGCCCGTCCCGCGCCGCGGACACCTGGGCCCCTTGCGGTGCTCCGAAGTCGACGCCCGTGTGGAGCTTGGTGACCCCCGTCAGCGGGTGTGTGCGGGAACCGAACTCCGAGGTGACGGTGCGTGTGGTGACGGGGTGCGCAAGCAGCGCCCCGGGGGCCTTGTCGCTGTCCTCGGGGGTCTCCCGGACCAGCGCGTCGTACTGCGGCAACCGCTTCTTGACGCCGGCGACGAACTTCTGGGCCGCCTCGGGGATCTTGCCGGCCTTCTTGACCTCGTCCGTCCCGACGGCGTACGCGGCGAGCGTGAGGTCGGGAACCTCACCGTTGACCGTGCCCTTGGTGCGCAGTGCGGTCACCTTCTTCGCCAGGGAGCAGTCCTGCCGCCCCAGCGCCATGATCGCGTCCACCGTGTCGTGCGGCGAGGAACTGCCGTTGCCGTCCTCGTCCCGGCCCCAGGTCTTCCAGTCGGCATCCGTGAAACGGGCGACGCCCTGCTCGGAGAGGCTGGCGGTGTCCTCCTGCCACCCGGAGAGCTGGTCGATGTGTGCGGCCAGGAGTGCGGGGCTGACCCCCGTGCAGTCCGCGGTCGCCTTGCGCAGCCAGGGAACGTGGGAGGCGTCGACATTGCTGACAGCCGACTGGCTCGGGGCCGGGCCCTCCTCCATGGCCGTGTCGAAGCCGCCGGTGAGGGCGAGGAAGCCGAACACCGCGGGGACGGCCACGAGGCTGGGCAGCACGATCAGAGCCAGACGGCCACGGCCTCGGCCACGGCGGGGGCGATCGGCGGGCGGGTCCGTCTCGGCCGGATCTCTCTCGGCCAGGTCCGTCTCGACCAGGTCCGTCTCGGTCGGTTCCTCGGTCACGTGCCGGACCGGCTCCACGAAGGTGCCACGGCGGGGCAGGGTATCGGCGGGATGCGTCTGATCACGCTACGACGCTAGCAACGCGGTGACGGGGCGTCACCGGCCGCAGGGACAGACCGGGCTGCCCGATGGGGCACGGCCGATGCCCACCGGGCATCGCTCCGGGCATCATTCCGGGCGTCCGGCCGGCCCTGTCCACGGGACGGGATCCCTGCCGTGCGCCTCGCTGCGGCCCTCAGCCTTCCTCGGCGGTGAGCGGCGCCTCCGGTGCGGGGCCGGACAGAACCCGGCTCGCGTTGGCCTCGGCCTCGCGCTCGAAGCGGTCGGAGGGGTCGCTGACACGCAGACCGTCCCCGTTGTCGGTGCCCGCGACGGGGCCGGTGCGCTGCTGGATGACGTGGGTGAGCTCATGGGCGAGGGTGTGCTTGTCGCCCCCTCCGTCACCGATGACGACATGGCTGCCGGACGTGAACGCCCGGGCGCCGAGTTCGGCGCTGGACCGCCGGGCCTCCGTCCCGGTGTGCAGGCGTACGTCGGAGAAGTCGGCGCCGAGCCGGGCCTCCATCTCGTTCTTGAGTGGACCGTCCAGAGGGCTGCCCGCGCTGCTGAGCACCTTGTCGACACCGGAGCGCTGGACCGAGGGCAGGTCGGCGGCCGTCTCGTCGCCGTGGCCGCACCCGGCGGAGTGCTCGTGCGCGGACCGTTGCAGCATGCGCGTCACCGCGCTGTTGCCCACGCTGCGTTGCAGGGCGAGGAGCGCCTCGGGGCCCAGGGCCGCCGCGCCGCCGCCGGCCCTGGCCGGGAGCGGGGTGGGAGCGGGCGAGCGTCCGGCCGTGCCCCGACGCTGTTCGGCTGCGGCTGCCTTGCCGGGGTCGTGAGCACGCACGGGACAAGCTCCTTCGATGGCACGGGTCGACAGTCCTGCAATGGTGCTGTCTTTTCAGGTCTATCCGATCCAGCACCCCCGCAGGAAGGGGCGCAGGGGCAGCGCCCCTTGCCCCGAGAGCCCACGGCAGGAATCTCTTGATCAACAGGGCGTGGCATATGCGGGTGTAATGCCCCAAAGCACCATAATCACGAAGCGAGGCAACCGCTCGACATCGGCCTCTCGACATCAACCTGTCGCCATCACCTCTCGATACGCACCTGAGGAGAAGACGTGCTCTCGAAGACGAAGCAGACCGCCCGCGCCATGGTCACGACGCTTGCCGCGGCCGCCACCTTCACGATCGTCATGCCGACCGGAACCGCTTTCGCGATGAACGAGGTCAGCTGCGCCGAGCAGGGCGCCTTCCTGCGGATCCAGTCGCACCACAGCACCGGGATCAAGAGCGAGGACTGCTACGCGAACGCCGGGAAGGTCGACTTCAAGGGGTGGTGGATCGACAAGATCTCCACGGGGAACAACGACGTGAAGCTCTACGACGCCAACGGCGCCGTGGTGTCGATCCCCCGCAACCGCGTGGTCACCTACCCCAACAACCCGCCGAAGATCAACGCGGTCGAGATCCTCTGACCCTCGCGCGCGGATCGTCGAGCCCCTCCCCACGCGACCGGCGGCGGGAAGGGGCTCGGCCGCGTCACAGCGGTTTCGCCCCCAACGGCCGCCGTTCGGGGCGCCGGCAGGCCGGAACCCGGGCCTCCGTAAGGGGATTCCAGCGGCCGGATCCGGGGGCCACCCGGCCACGCCACCACGCTCCGTGAGCAGTTCGGCCCACCGAACAGATGTCCGCCCCCTGCGTCGGGCCGCTGGTCAGAGGGGGTCCACGGGGACACGTCGCCCCCGGCAGGCTCACCCGGGGCTGCACAGCTCCGAGAAAATGTGACTGAGCGGGACCAGCTCTGTGCTATTAGTGGCCATATTTTTTTCGTTGTTGTACCAGCCCAAAGCTGTAGCAACCGCATAGGATCATGCCGCACCGTGGGGCCCGACCCGCCCCGGCAGTGCCGTTCCCCCACCCCCCGATACATGCACCGCTTACTTTGCCTGCCCGTTCTCGACGGCCGGACGACGAGCGCCGTCGTCCTCCGACACCCCACGACCCGTTAACAGGTATCTGCGTGTTACCGATATTCAGCACCGGTTCCGGCCACGGAGCCGCGCAGTGAAAATCAATCGCCGCCTCGCCCTCCTGGTGACCGTCCCCCTGGCCGTGGCCGTCATCTTCTCGGTCCTGGCCCTCGCGCCCGCGACCAAGCAGGCGCTCCAGGCCCAGCGGCTCACCGCGATGGTCGCAGTCGCCACCGGCGCGGGTGATCTGGCCGACCAGTTCCAGCGTGAACGGGCCGCAGCCACCGCCTTCGTCTCACGACAGGCCGATTCGGACGCGTTCAGGCAGCGTTCCGACGCGACCGACAGGAGCGTCGCCGCGTTCCGGGACAAGGCCAAGAGCCTGTCCGGGGTGCCCGGCAGCGCGCAGAACTCCCTGGACCGCGTCGACCGCTTCCTCGACGAACTGCCCGCGCTCCGCGCCCAGGTGCGCTCGGGCAGCAGCACCATCTCGGCGCTCGCCTTCGGCTACCGGATCGTGATCGCCGATCTCAACGGCTACCGCGACGGCATCGCGCAGGCAGACGGTGTCGACGCCGACATCGCGGACCGGATCCGAGCTGCCGCCGCCCTGTCCGAGGCTGCGGAGCACACGGCCCAGCAGCAGGTCACCGTGATGAGGGCGCAGGCCGCCGGCGGCTTCACCACCGCTTCGCAGCGGACGTTCGACGCCGGACGTCTCGGCTACACGGAGTCCACCGGCATCATGTTCGACCTCGGCCCCGGCCAGTGGCGTACCTGGCTGGAGCGCACGCTCTCCGGCTCGAAGGCGCTGGAGGCCCGACGGATCGAGGACGAGATCGGGCGTACGGCCGCGGGTACGAAGCTCGCGGTCACTCCGGAGGAGTGGCAGAAGGCGTCGGACGACCGGCAGACGCTGCTGCGTTCGGTGGAGAAGCGCGTCGACGAGTCCGTCTTCTCGCTGGTCTCCGACGCGCGCACCCGGCTCATGTGGACGGCGGGCGCCGAAGTCACCCTGGTGGTGCTGACCCTGATCGTGGCCGTCCTCGTCGCGATCCGCCTGGGCCGTGTCATGATCCGGCGGCTGCACGATCTGCGTAATGCCGCGCACGAGGTCGCCCACACCGGTCTGCCCGCCGTGATGAGCGAGCTGTCCCGGCCGGGCGCACTGAGCGGTGCGACGCCGGAGCAGGTGGCCGAGCGGTCGGGCGACCCGGTCAGCACGACGGGCGAGGACGAGATCGGTGAGGTCGGCGAGGCGTTCAACGCCGTTCACCACGAGGCCGTCCGTCTGGCCGCCCAACAGGCCCACACACACGAACAGTTCGCCGAGACACTGGTCGGTGTCGCCCGCAGGGGAGCCCAGTTGACCGCCGTCATGGTGTCCGAGCTGGACACCGTGCAGCGCGACGAGGCCGACCCGGTGCGGATGAAGACCCTCTTCGCCCTGGACCACCTCGCCGTCCGTATGGAGCGCAACACCAACAACCTCCTGGTGCTGGGTGGTTACGGAAACGCCCGGGTGCGGGCGGCCGATGCCGCCTGCTCCACCGTCATCGTGGCCGCGGCACAGCAGATCGAGCGGTTCGACCGAGTGACCCTCGGGGTCATCGAGTCGGGGATCGGCATCACCGCCCGCGCCGTGCACGACGTGGCGCACATCCTGGCGGAACTCCTCGACAACGCGACCCGGTACTCGCCTCCCGACAAGCAGGTCGGGGTCGCCGTGTGGCGGCTGTGGGACCGGGCCGTCGTGCAGGTGGTCGACGAAGGGGTGGGCATCCCGGCGGAACGCCGGGCCGTCCACAACGCCGCACTGCTCGAACCGCAGACGGGCATCGGGGACGTGCGCTCCATGGGCCTGCACGTGGTGGCACGTCTGGCGGCGCGACACGACATCGTCGTCGAACTGCGTGACTCGTCGGGCCCCGGCACCATCGCCGAGGTCACGCTGCCCGCGAAGGTTCTGGCCCTCGCCCCGCAGGAAACCCCGGACCGACAACAGGGCCTGCTCGGCTCGGACCACGGGAAGGGCCCTGGCAACGATGTCAGGTATGAGTCCCCTCGCCCGATCACACCACCGGGGCCCGCGGTCCGCAGGCAGCCGGCCGGCGTGGGCGGACGGCCCGGCCGCGACAGCGCGTCCGTCGGCGCGGGCTCTGGCTCGGATGCCGGCGGAGATACGCCGCGCGGCCACGACGAGCCGGCCTCTCGCATCGCCGGAGTCAGTTCATCGGGGTTGCCGCTGCGACAACGCAGGGCACCGCAGCCCCCCTTGGGCAGACGGGACGGCGCCGAACAGCGCTCCGGCACCGCCGCCCCGAGGCCGGCGCCCCGTCGCCGGGACTCCCGGCAGGTCTCCGACGTCCTGGCGGCCTACGCGCAGGGGATCAACAGGAGCACGAACCACCGTGGGCGCTCCGCCACGGACGACGACACCGAACGGACGAAGACATGACCTCTTCCGCCGACCTGAACTGGATCCTGAGCGACTTCGCCGGACGCATCCCGGAAGTCACCCAGGCGATAGCCGTGTCCGTGGACGGACTCGCCCTCGCTTACACCGGTGTGGAGCGTGACGACGCCGAACGACTGGCCGCCATCGCCTCCGGGGTCGTCAACCTGCTGTCCGCGGCCGCCCAGTTGACGAACACCGACCCCGTCGAGCACAGCCTCACCGCGATGGAGGGCGGCTACATGTTCTCGATGGCCGTATCCAGCGGCGCGTCCCTGCTGGTGACGACGACCAGGGACGCGGACATCGGTGAGGTCAGCTACATGATGTCCGAACTGATCAACCAGGTCGGTGACGCACTGACGCCCCAGGTACGCGAGGCGAGCCTCCCGCCGGCGCGCTGAGGTGGCGCCGTTCGCCCGCGGCCCGTACCCCCGCTCCACAGCCAGTCCTGTCCGCCATGCTCGACACCACTGATGAGAGCCCTCATGTTCTTCGACATGCCCAGCGCCCGCCGCCGCAGATTCCGTCCGGCCTGTGCCGCCGCCCTGGCCCTCGGCCTGGCCGCCGCCACCGGTTGCAGCAGCGACAGCGGATCCGACGACGCCACCGTCAAGGTGGGCCTGGTCGCCTCCCTGTCCGGCACCTACGAGCCGGTCGGCACCGAGCTGCGCGCCGGCTTCGAGCTGTATCTGGACACCCATGACAACAAACTGGGTGGACGCAAGGTCCAGCTCGTCGTGGCCGACGAGGGCGACGGCCCGCCGACCGCCGTCCCCGCGACCACCAAGCTGGTCAAGAAGGACAAGATCGACGTACTGACGGGCTTCGTCGGCGGCGGCTCGGTCAACGCGGTGCTCCCGCTGGTCAACCAGGCCAAGATCCCCTTCCTGGGGTCGAACGCCCGGCCGCCCGTCAAGGACCTCACCTACGTATGGACGACGAGCTTCCTGTCCGACGAACCGGGCAAGGCCATCGCGCCGTACGTCAAGGAGAAGGTCGACGGCCCGGTCTACGCCATCGGGCCCGACTACCAGGGCGGTTACGACGAACTGCGCGGCTTCACCGAGGAGTTCAAGCGCATCAAGGGGAAGCTCGCCAACCCCGGCGGCAAGACCACCTGGACGCCGTTCCCGAAGACCACCAACTTCATGCCCTACTTCGCCGAGATCGCCAAGACGGACGCCAAGGCGGTGTACTGCTTCTACGCCGGCAAGGCCGCCATCGACTTCGCCAAGCAGTACGCCCAGTCCGACATCGCCGATCTGCCGCTCTACACGGCCTTCGTCACCGAGGGCAGCGTGCTCCAGGCCCAGGGCGCCGCGGCCAAGGACATCTACTCCGTCCTGAACTACGCGGCCGACCTCGACAACGAGGCCAACCGCACGTTCGCCGCCGACTGGACGGCCGAGCACGACACGCAGCCCACCACCTACGCCATGTCGTCGTACGACGCGGCCGCCGTCCTGGACAAGGCCATAGCCGACGCGGCGAAGGCCGGGGACGTGACACCGCAGACCATCAACGACGCCATCGGCGAACTGGGCCAGATCGACAGCCCGCGCGGCGCCTGGGAGTTCGGCGACAAGGCGCACTCGCCGGTGCAGTCCTGGTACCTGCGCCAGGTCAGGCCGGACGGCGCCCAGCTGGCCAACGTCATGGTCCAGGACCTGGCGACGCTCGGCAGCTGACGTGAACCTCCTCGATGCCCACCTCGTGCCGGCGGTGGACGGGGTGGCCTACGGGCTGCTGCTGTTCGTGGTCGCCTCCGGTCTGAGTCTCGCCTTCGGCACCGCCGGCGTACTGAACCTGTCGCACGGCACGCTGTACGCGATCGGCGCCTACACGGGCGCCGAGTTGAGTGACGGGACCTGGGGCGGCCTCGCCGTCGGGCTGGCCGCCGGAACCGCCGCGGCGTGCCTCGCCGGGGCGGGACTCTCCGCCGCGACGGCCCCGCTCGCCCGTCGTGGGCATCTCGCGCAGGCGCTGCTGACGTTCGGCCTCGCCCTGATCGGCGGCGATCTGCTCATCCAGCTCTTCGGAGCGGACGAGCTACCCGTGCGCGTCCCCGAGGCGCTCGACTCGTCGGTGACGCTGCTGGGCCACCGCTACCCCGCGTACCGTCTCGGGTTCATCGTGATGGCCGTACTGCTAGCGGCCCTCGGCACCTGGGTGCTGACCCGGACCCGGATGGGCGCGGCGGTGCGGGCCGCCGCCGACGATCCGCAGATGCTCGCGACCACAGGGCACAACCCCCGCGCGGTGCACACCGGGGTTCTCGCCGCCGCGGGGGCGCTCGCGGGGGCGGCGGGTGTGCTGGGGGCACCGATCATCGGGCCGGGGGCCGGTACGTCGGAGACGGTGCTGATGCTCTCCCTCGTGGTGGTCGTGCTCGGCGGACTGCGCTCGCTGTGGGCGACGCTGGCTGCGGCGGTCGGGGTGGGCGAGGTCCAGACGCTCGGCGTCTCGCTGGCGCCGGACCTCGCGCCGTATCTGCTCTTCGCCGCGATGGCGGCGGTGCTCGTACTCCGCTCGCGCTTCGCGGAACCGGCGCCCTCGCACGACGCGCACGGCCTGTCCGCCGACCCGCTGGACCGGCTCCGCCGCCGGCTCGCCGCACGGCTGCGGACCGGCGGGCGCGGGGCTGCCGGTACGCCCGCGCCGACGCCCTTCGCGGGCCGGAGCGCCATCGCCGGGCTCGGCCGGCTGCCGGGCGCGACCGCCTGGCGGCAGGCCGCTCCGTTACTCGTCCTGCTGGTGGTGCTGATCGCCCTGCCGGGGCTGCTCGACTCGTACAGCATCTCGCTGGCCGGCTCCGCCCTGGCCCTGGGGCTGCTCGCGGTCAGTGTCACCGTCCTGACCGGCTACGCCGGACTCCCCACGCTCGGGCAGACAGCGCCGTTCGCCGTGGGCGCGTACGCCACCGCGAACCTCGCGGACGCCGGGTGGACGGCGGGCCCCGTCCAGGTCGTCGTCTCGGCGCTCGCCGCCGCCGTCTTCTCCGGGGTCGTCGGGCCCGCCGTGATCCGGGCCCGCGGCACCACCGTGCTGATGATCACGCTCGCCGTCGGTGAGCTGACCGGCGCGGTCATCAATCAGCTCAAGTCCGTCACCGGCGGCGCCGACGGTCTTGTCGGCTTCCCGGCCACGCGGGCGCTGTGGGGCGGGGAGGGGATGACCGAGGAGAGCGACCTCTACACCTACGCCCTCGTCGTCGCCGCCGTCGCGGTCACCGTCACCCTGCTCGTGCTGCGCTCGCCCGCCGGGAAGCTGCTGACCGGCACCCGCGGCGCCGAGGCCCGCATGCGCGCCTCGGGACACCCCGTGGGCCGGTACCTGCTGACGGCGCACATCTGCGCGGGTGCGCTGGCCGGCGTGGGCGGCTCGCTGATGGTCACCGTCCAGCAGTACCTCTCCCCCGCCGACGTCGGCTTCGAGATCGCCGCCTTCGCCCTCCTGGCGGCCGTCATCGGCGGCACCACATCCGTGATCGGCGCCCTGATGGGAGCCGGGCTCATCGTCATCACCCGCGACTGGGTCGCCGGTTCGTGGCCCGGCCACGGTCCGCTGCTGCTGGGCGCCCTGTTCGTCGCCGCCGTGTACCTGCTGCCCCGAGGTCTGGCCGGCCTGCGCGGCGGATCCGGCCCTGCGGGGCGCGGGCCCGGGGGTTCCCCGCCCGATGTGCCGCCGCCCGCCGCTCCCGCCCCGACCCCCACCGGGAAGTCCTCACCATGACGCCCGCACCGAACGCCGCCTCGGTACCCCCGGTACTCGACCTGTCCCGTCTGACCCGCAGTTACGGCAGTCTCACCGCCGTCGACGACATCAGCCTGCGGCTGCCCTCGGGCGCCCGGCACGCCGTCATCGGCCCCAACGGCGCAGGCAAGACCACCCTGCTCGACCTCATCGCGGGCACCAACAGGCCCGACCGGGGCACGATCACCCTGGAGGGCGCGGACATCACCCGCACCGCCCCGGCCAGGCGCAGCCGCCTCGGGATCGCCCGCAGCTTCCAACAGCCTTCTGTGATCGGCGAGTTGTCGGTACTGGACAATGTCGTCCTGGCCGGCTGGCCGCACCACCCGAAGCGCCGCGGGGCGTGGCGCAGGCCCTCCCGCTACCGGCAGCAGGCGGAGTCCGCGGGTCACCACCTGGAGACCGTCGGCCTCGCGGACAGCGCCGGCCGGCCGGCCTCCGCGCTCTCCCACGGGCAGCGCCGCATGCTCGACCTCGCCGCCGCGCTGGCGGGCGATCCGCGTCTGCTGCTGCTCGACGAGCCGGCGGCCGGGCTGACCGACGACGGCATCGGCCGGCTTCTCGGCATCATCGGCTCCCTGCCGGAGAGCGTCTCGATCATCCTGGTCGAGCACCACGTCGAAGTGGTCGCCCAACTCGCCACGACGGTGACCGTGCTGAAGGAGGGGCGGGTTCTCGTCACAGGCCCGACCCGGGAGACGCTCGCGCACCCCGAGGTCCGCGATGCCTACCACCACACCGCCAACGGCCTCGCCGGCGAAGCGAGAGGATGACCGACCCCCGATGCTCGAACTCACCGGCCTGACCGCGGGCTACCACGGTGGCACCGTCCTGCACGGCCTGGACCTGTCGGTGCCGGCCGGCACGGTCCACGCCGTCGTCGGCCACAACGGCGCGGGCAAGACCACCCTCGTCCACACCGTCGCCGGACTGATGCGGCCGAGCGCGGGGACCGTGCGCCTGGACGGCCGGGACGTGACAGGGGAATCCGCGCACCGGATCGCCCGAGCCGGGATCGGTCTCGTGCCGCAGGGGCGGCGCGTGTTCGCCGGTCTCACGGTCGCCGAACACCTGCGTCTTTCCTACCGTCCGCCGCGCCGGGGCGACACCACGCGCCCCAGCGTGTGGACCCCCGCGCGCGTGCTGGAGCTGCTGCCCCGGCTGAGAGAGCGCCGGGGCAACCGGGGCACGGATCTGTCCGGCGGTGAACAGCAGATGCTGGCCCTTGCCCGCGCGCTGCTCGGCTCACCGCGTGTGCTGCTGCTCGACGAGCCGACCGAAGGCCTCGCGCCCGTACTCGTCCGGCAGGTGCACGAGCTGGTGACCACACTGGCGGACGAGGGCATCGCCGTACTTCTGGTCTCCCCCGGTGCGGCCGACGCCGCCGGGTGCGCCCGTACGCTCACGGTGCTCACCTCGGGACGGACGACGCTCCGCATGGACGGCGACGACGCCCGCGCCGACAGCTCCGCACTGCACGCCGCACTCGAACTCGCGCCGCCCACCCGCTGACCCGGCGCCGCCCGCACAGCCCTCACAGCCCTCACAGCCCTCACAGCCCTCACAGCCCTCACAGCACCACACGGCGTCCGCCGCGCCTACCCGGCCTTGATGCTGTGCCCGCCGAAGCCGCTGCGCCGGTCGGAGCCGCTGTTCTGGTCCTGCCACCACGCATCGAACTCCGGCTGACCCATCGCCGACCAGTCGGGGGTGTTCTCGACCTGGGCGCTGCCCATCCGGCGGGCGAGCGCGACCATGGCCGCGCCGACGGGGCCCCGTCCTGCGTCGTAGCCCTCCAGGACCTCGGCCCAGCTGTCCCCGGACTTCCACGCGGCCTCCAGGGCGTTGGCGTCCTGGAGCGCCTTCACACTGCCGGCCCCGATGTGCGGCCGGGCGACGCTCGCGGCGTCACCGACGAGCACCATCCGCCCCGAGGTGTACCGCGGCACCTCCAGGTCGTAGATGGGCTGGATGAAGGTGGTCTCGGCCGGTGTGCGGAGCACCCGGGCCGCCCAGTACGGCGGGAAGTGGTCGGCGACCAGGGCGCGCAGATAGGTGGTGAGCTCCGAGTTGAGCCGGCCCGGCGGCAGGGAGGTGGGCCGCGTCAGGTCGGGGTGGAGGCCTTCGGCCTGCGGGGGCGCGGTGTAGAGCACCCAGTTGAGCCGGTGCCCGCCGGCGCCGTCCGGGATCCGGTAGAGCATGCAGTGACCGCCGGGGAAGACGATGTTGTGCGCGTCATAACCGTCGGAGGGGAGGCCGTCGACGTCCGACGACGTACCGCGCCAGCCGATGTAACCGGCGTACGTCGCCTCGGCGCCGGGGAACATGGCCTCGCGGACGACGGAACGGTAGCCGTCCGCCCCGATCACCACGTCGAAGTGCTCCTGGTACCCGTCCGCGAGCCGCAGCGTCACGCCGTCGTCCGCGGGCTCCACACCGGTGACCACCGCGCCCGACCGGTAGGAGACCTCCTCGGGCACACGGCGGCGCAGCTCACTCCACAGCGAGCCCCAGTTGTAGGCACGGAAGGGGAACGGCTGCTCGCCGATGGCCCGGCCGTGGTCCGCGTGCCCGTCGCGCGCGCTCCACACCCGCCTCGTCAGCGGCGCCCAGGGCATCTCGGGAGCGACGTATCCGGCGTCCCTCAGCTCGTCGTACCGGTCGCTGTGCAGTGCGATGCCCACCCCCCTGTCCCTGAGCCGGGCGTCGGCACGCTCGAACACGGTGATCTTCCCGGCTCCGCCGCGCGACGCGGCCAGGGCTGCGGCGCACCCCGCTATGCTGCCGCCGACCACGGCGATGCTGCCTCCACGCATGACTGGCACTCCACTCACTCGGTGTTGCGGGCGCCGTTGCGGGTGCTGCCGCCGCAATGGCGCGTCCGGCCTGAACACGCCCTTGCTGGGCGGTTGTTGCCCCGTGGCCACCTGTGCCCGGGACACAGACCGCACCCTATCGAGGAGTGCCGGGCCGGTGAGCGCCGCCGGCCTCGGTGCTTGTGTCCGGCGGCCCCAGTGCCTGGGTCGCCGGCCTCAGTCCTTGTGTCCGCCCCCGCCTCCCGGATGCCGCATCCGGATCCATACGTCGCGCGCCTGCCGCCCCGCCCGCGTCCTGCTGCGGGCCACGAGGGTGCGCGCCTGGTCCGGGGTCTCCACCATGGGCCCGGAACCACGCAACGGCTTGCCCGCCGTCTCATGGAGGAAGAAGGTCGCGACGAGCCCGATGGCACCGGCGACCATCAGGTAGTACGCCGGGATCATGTCGTTGTCGGTCATCTCGACGAGGGCCGAGGCGAACAGCGGTGTGGTCCCGCCGAACAGTGACACGGAGATGTTGAAGGCGATCGACAGGGCGCCGTAGCGAAGGCGGGTCGGGAACAGCGCGGGGAGCGTCGAGGCCGACGTACCCGCGAAGCAGACCAGCAGCAGCCCGAGCACTCCGCAGCCGATCGCGGGCAGCAGGATGCCGCCCTGCCGGATGAGCAGGAACGCCGGGATCGCGAACACGATGAGCGCCACGCTGCCGGCCATGAACACCGGGCGTCTGCCCCAGCGGTCCGAGGACCTGCCGACCAGCGTGATGGTCAGCACCACGAGCATCATCGTGCCGAGGACCAGGAGCTGGGAACTCGTCTCCGGCTCGCCGAGCGTCTCGGACATGTACGTCGGCAGGTAGGAGGTCACCATGTAGTTCGTGACGTTGTAGAGGAGCACCAGGCCCATGCAGATGAGCACCGCCTCCCAGTGCTTGGTGAAGATCTCCTTGAGCCGTCCCTTGCCCGACTGGCGTGCCTGCTCGACGGGATCGCCCTCGGACAGGGCCTCGGCCTGCGCCTCCTCCTCCGCCTGGAAGGCGGGGGTCTCCTCCAGCTTCAGCCGCATGTAGAGACCGATCAGGCCCATCGGGCCCGCGACGAAGAAGGGGATCCGCCACCCCCAGTCCGTCAGCCCGTCCGTACCGAGTGTGGCGGTCAGCACCGTCACCAGGCCGGAGCCCAGCGAATAGCCGACGAAGGTACCGAAGTCCAGCCAGCTGCCGAGGAACCCTCTTCGCTTGTCCGGGGCGTACTCCGCGATGTAGGTCGTCGCGCCCGCGTACTCACCGCCCGTGGAGAAGCCCTGCACCAGACGGCAGACCAGGAGGAGCAGCGGAGCCGCGAAACCGGCCGCGGCGTACGTGGGGAGGAAACCGACGGCGAAGGTGCTCGCCGCCATCATGATCATGGTGATCGCCAGTACCTTCTGGCGCCCCACACGGTCACCGAGGGGACCGAACACAAGACCGCCGAGTGGACGCACGAGGAAGGCGGCGGCGAAGGTCGCGAAGGTCGACACCACCTGTGCGCCCGGCGAGCTCGACGGGAAGAAGACCTTCCCCAGGGTCCCCGCGAGATAGGCGTAGACACCGAAGTCGAACCACTCCATGGTGTTGCCGAGGGCCGCCGCGGTCACGGCGCGGCGCACCTTCGGCCGGTCCGTGACCATCACGTCCTCGGCGGCCAGGACCCTCTTGCGGCGTCGCAGCAGTGTGCGCACCATCCGGTCCGTCGCCGACCTGTCCCCCTGCTGCCGGAGAACGCGTGGGTGTGGTCTCCGTCCGCTCATGAGAGTCCTGCCCTCCGCCGTAGCTCCCCGGACCCCCCGCCCTACCGCGCGGCGTCAGCCTCGGTCTTCTTCCGAAAGGCCCACCTTTCCCGCCCGCACCACGAAATGCCGGGTGACTGTGCCGTAGGAGTGAGTCGGACGCCCCGTACGGGCGAGGCCGGGTGGCGGATTCCTGGACCCCTGCCGCCCCCGGCCGCCGTCAGACCCCGGCCAGCAGTTCCTCCACCGCCGCCGCCGTCCCCGGGTGACGGCCGGCGAGTATCGCGCCCGTCGGCACCGGGGCTTCCGTCTCCCACGGCTCGTCGCAGCCCAGCAGCGCGGCCACGCTGTCGCAGGTCTCCGGGTGCGCGGCGAGCAGTACGGCGCGGTGTGCCGAGCCTCCGCCCGTCTCCGCCCGCGCGGGCGGCGCGGCGGGATCCGCCGGGGCCGACTGCCACGGCGGGACCCAGGTGTCCAGCGCGGCGAGGCGGCCAGGGAAGACGCGCCCTGCCTCGCGGATCAGCAGCGGCGCGAGGTCGGCGCCGTCGGACCGCAGGGTGCTGATCAGCCTCGGCAGCCAGGGCAGCAGCACCGGGTCGGGCAGCCGCGCGAAGGCGTTCGAGACCGCCTCGACGACGAAGTCGGCCAGCTGCGGCACCGGTTCCAGGGCGTGCAGGAATCCGCTGAGGTAGCGCGGATAGGCGGGCACCACCAGCGGGTTGTCCAGCAGTGCGTCGCACCGCTCCCTCAGCTCGGCGCGGGAGAGCCGCCCGAGATGCACCTGGGCCGCCCACAGCAGCGCCACCCGGGAGGTCTCCTGCGGGTGCGACTGGGCGAGGGCCAGATCCAGCTGGGCCCGGTCGCAGCCGAGCGAGACGGCCAGGCTCTCCATGCTGAAGAGGAAGCCCAGCATCGCGGCGACCTGACGGACGGTCGCGTCCTCGTCGGCGAACGCCGTCGGCAGGAGCGTGCAGTAGTGCGCGTATCCCGTCCTGGCGAAGGACTCGATCCAGGCCGGCAGCTCCGGCCGGCTGATCCGGTAGTACGCCAGGAGCCGGCGCACCCGGCGCAGGACCTCCGGCGCTCCGTCGACGCTGCGCTCGGTGGCCAGCACCTCCAGTGCGCGGGTGCCCAGTTCGTCGGCGAGGCGTCCGCTGCCCAGCAGCAGCACGGCGTCCTCGACTGCGGCGAGTACCTGTGCCGCGGTGGCGTTCGGGGCGTACGCGGCGCGGCGCAGGCGCTGCTCCAGGACCTGCTCGATGCTCACGCCCTCGTAACCCAGCTCGATGAGCGCCCGCTGATGGGTGCCCAGTGCCAGGTCCCAGGATTCCTGGACCGACTGCTTGCCGAGCTCCCGCTCGCCCATGATCGGCCGGGCGGCGCCGTGCGGCATGAGGTGGCGCAGTATCCAGAGCACGTCGGAGCACTGCCTCAGCTCCGGCCGCGAGGTCATGTCCAGCAGGGCACGCCGCACACCGCGCTGCTGAAGCTTGAGGTCCAGCGGGGCGAGGCGGTCGTGCACGTCGCGGGCCAGCGGCGGTAGCGCGTCGTAACCGACCCGGCCGACCCGGTCGCCGCCCATCAGGATCTCGACCAGGCGGCGGACATCGCGTCTGCCCGGAACGGTCTCCTTCTCGATACAGGTGACCGCCGCGTCCTGGAAGTCGTACGGGGTGGGCCTGGCCCGGTCCCGCATGCCCGCCAGCAGGATCGATGTCTCGAACACGGCGATGGCGTCGGCGGTGGAGGCGAGATAGCCGTTGCGACGGGCCGAGCGCACGATCTCCACCGACCAGCCGAGGAGTTCGGTCTCGTCGAGCCGGTCGAGGACCGGCGGGTTCCGCAGGAATCCGGAGAGCTTGTCGGACGGTGCCTCCGCCGCCACGGGAGCAGCGGACCCGGCCGTCCTTCCCGGCTTCGACGCCTTGCCGGTGCCCGCCTGGCCGGCCAGCCGGTACGGCCGCACCTTGGTGCGCTTGATGTTCTGTGTCCACTGGGTGGCGGCGATCGACACGGACCCGGCGGCGAGGCCGAACTGCGCCTCGATCGCCGTGTGGCTGGACGGGATCAGCCCGTGCTGCCAGGTGCTCCCGCTCGGCGGGGTGATCTCGAAGGTGTCGCTGCCGTGGACACCGAACTCCTCGACGCGGCTGGAGGCGTGGAACGCGCCGCAGACGTAGAGGCAGTCCTCGGGGTCCGTGCCGGTCGTGGCGAGGTGCTCGCGCATCCGGGTCCACATGTAGCGCTCGCGGTCCTCGTCGACGCGGACCCGGTCCGTGTTCCCCGGGGCCAGACGGCGGAAGAGGCTGCCGATCAGGAGCATCACCTGGCGGTAGGTGTCGTGGTCGCTGTCGCCGAGCGGGAGTTCGACGTACTGGTGCCACCACTCCGACCAGTGCCGGACGCGGCCGTGGTGCAGGAGGTGCTCCTCCAGCTCGGCGAAGCGGGGCCGCAGGTCGCCGATCTCCACCCCGACCGCGTCGCCGTGCAGCGCCGCCTCCTCGTCGGCGGGCGGCGCGCCGGGCTCTGTCGGCGCCGTCGCACCGGCCTGCCACTGGAACACATGGTCCGAGGAACGGTCGACGAGGACCAGCTCGACGTCCGGGGTGTCCAGTGCGTAGGCGATGGCCTGGTATTCGGCCGATGCCTCGGTGATCGGAGCGACGACCGACAGCGGTGCCCATTCCGGGGGGAAGCCCTCGACCTCGCTCGCGAACGCCTGGACCGCCACCGGCAGCCGGCAGTTGCGCAGCTCGGTCAGGAGCGGCGCCATGTCCTCGCACAGCTCCAGATACACGACCTTCGGCTGCTTCTCCCGCAGCCGCCGCGCCATCGCGACCGCCGACGCGGGCGAGTGGTGGCAGACGGGGAAGATCTCCAGCGGCTCGCGCACCGCACGGTCGACGTCGTCGACGATGCCCAGGAGGATGCCTTGCAGCGCATCGGGGCCGTCCGCGAACTCCGTCGCCGCATCCTGTAGTTGTCCTCGCAGCGCCCCGAAGGGCGTCCCCTCGGCCAGGGCGCTCATGACAGGGTGGCGATCGCGTCGCGGCCGCCCTCCAGGAACTCCGGCCAGGAGCCCCCCTCCTCCTTGCTGCGCGGCTCGACGACGCCGTGCAGATACTTGTTGAGGATGGCCAGGTCCTCGGGTTCACGCCGGGCCAGCGATCCGACGAGCGAGGAGGCGAGGGTGCGGGCGGTCAGCGCGCGTTCGCCGAAGAAGTTGCTGTGCAGGATCGCGTCCTCCAGTACGCCGATCTGCTCGGCGCTCGACAGCGCGGACTCCAGCTTCTCGTCGTCGCTGCCCGCCGCGGCGGCCGACGCCCGGAGGTCGGCGAAGCTCTGCAGCAGCACATCGAGCAGGGTCGGCGGGACGTCCAGCTCCATGCGGTGGCGGCGCAGCAGCTCCTCGGTCCTGAAGCGCACGATCTCCGCCTCGCTCTTCTTGTTCGTCACCACCGGGATGCGGACGAAGTTGAAGCGGCGCTTGAGGGCCGAGGACAGGTCGTTGACCCCTCGGTCACGGCTGTTGGCCGTGGCGATGACGGAGAAACCCGGCTTGGCGAAGACGATGTTGTCGCTGTCCATCTCCGGCACCGAGATGTACTTCTCCGACAGGATCGAGATCAGTGCGTCCTGGACGTCGCTGGTGGAGCGGGTGAGCTCCTCGAAGCGGCCGATCGCCCCGGTCTCCATCGCGGTCATGATCGGTGAGGGGATCATCGACTCCCGGGACTGGCCCTTGGAGATGACCATGGAGACGTTCCACGAGTACTTGATGTGGTCCTCGGTGGTGCCCGCCGTGCCCTGCACCACGAGCGTGGAGTTGCGGGAGATCGCGGCGGACAGCAGCTCGGCCAGCCAGCTCTTGCCCGTGCCCGGATCGCCGATGAGCAGCAGCCCCCGGTCGGAGGCCAGCGTGACGATGGAGCGCTCGACGAAGCTGCGGTCGCCGTACCACTTCTGGGAGATCTCCCGGTCGAGGCCGTCGGCGCGCTCGGATCCCAGGATGAAGAGCCGGACCATCTTCGGCGACAGCCGCCAGGAGAACGGCTTGGGACCGTCGTCCACCGACTCCAGCCAGTCCAGCTCCTCGGCGTACTTGATCTCGGCGGGAGCGCGCAACAGGTCGGACATGGGTGTGCCTCTCTAGGATTTCGGATTCAACTGCACCGGGCCGTGGGCCGTCGGTCTCAGGTGAGGAAGGTCTTGAGCTCGTGGACGAGCTTGCGGATGTGGCCCGAGAGGACCGGTGTGCCCTGGTCCTTGAAGCGTTCGCGGAACCACGGGTTGACGCTGGCGCGGCCTGAGCTGGTCACGGAGCCGACCGGTATGAACTTGGCGCCGGAGCGGTGGATGGCGGCCATGCTCTCGAACAGCGGCTCGGTCTGCCATTCGTAGAAGTCGGAGATCCACACCACGACGGTGTTGCGGGGCTCGGCGATCTTCGGCTGGGCCAGCGCCATCGCGGCCGTGCCGTCGGTGCCGCCTCCGAGGTTGGTGCGCAGCAGGGTCTCGAAGGGGTCGTGTACCCAGGGGGTGAGATCGAGCGCCTGGGTGTCGTACGCGATGAGGTGGACGTCCACCTTGGGCAGACCGGCGAAGATCGACGCCAGGATGGTGCAGTTGACCATCGAGTCCACCATCGAGCCCGACTGGTCCACCACCACGATGAGGCGCTGCGGCGTCGTTTTGCGGGCGGTGTGGCGGTAGAAGAGCCGGTCGACGTAGAGGCGTTCCTCCTCGGGGCTCCAGTTGGTGAGGTTCTTCCAGATCGTGCGGTCGAGGTCCAGGTTGCGGAACACCCGCTTGGGCGGGACCGAACGGTCCAGGGCGCCGACCGTCGACTTCTCCACCTGCGTACGCAGGACCTCGGCGACCTCGTCGACGAAGCGGCGGATCAGGGCCTTGGCGTTGGCCAGGGCCACACCGGACAGGTTGTCCTTGTCCCGCAGCAGCTGTTCGATGAGCGACATGCTCGGCGTCAGCTGCCCGGCCAGCTTGGGGTCCCCGAGCACCTCACGCAGCCGCATCCGCCGGACGAGCCCCGCCTCGATCGAGCCCAGCTCGGGGCCGATCTCGGGGATGAGCCGGCTGAGATCGGGAGTACCGCCCCCGCTGCCCGTGCCGGTCGGGCTGACGCCCGCGCCTCCCGCGCGCCCGCCGCGCAGCTCGCCCGGCCCGCAGCCGAGCGCGCGCTCCAGCCAGCCCGCGTCGGACTGCCACCGGGACAACTGGCCGGCGGTGACAGTGCCGGGCGGGGAGTGGAAGACGTTCAGCAGGACCTTCGACACCAGCGCGGCGCGCCGGACCTCGGCGGCCGGGTCGCGGTCGTCGTCCCCTTCTCCCGCACCGTCCTGCGGGGTCATCAGCCCGTCGAACTCCTCGGCCAGCGCGGGGTGGCGCTGCACCACCGAGTCGACCGAGGCGTTCGGGTCGAGCAGCTTGGCCGGCAGGCCGATGTCCTCGACCACGGCGAGGCTCGCGGACTCCAGGGCCGGGTGCTCCTCGTCGTCGAAGAGCCGGGCGAGCAGGCGCCAGTACATGACCTGGCGGCGGTTGTCGTGCGAGGGCTCCCCGGCCGTCCCGGGGTTCTGCTGTCCGGTCATTTCCGCAGCAGCCTTCCCGCGCGCTCGCCGAGCACCTTCGCGGCGTCGGTGGCGGCCTTCTCTGCTCGGGCCCCGGCCTTGTCCGTCGTCCCTCCGGCCCACGCCCCCGCGTGCACCGAGGTCACCTTCTTCCGCACGGTGGTCTCGACGGCGAGCGGCTGCACGCGGAACGTCCCGGCGTCCCAGCGGATCAGCGCGACGCACGCGCCCGACCTGGCGACGGCCTCGGGTGTGAGCGGCCCTGCCGCCGGCACGCGGTCGGTGTCCACGGCCAGTTCGGTCCCGGAGACGGTGAAGGTCAGCCGGCCCTCGTCATCCGTCCGAGCGGTGTAGCCCTCGAGGAAGACGGGTACGGCGATGTGCGCAGGATGGCGGTCCAGGGGTGCGGTGACCTGGGCGGTCGCGGTGGGCAGTGCCACGCGGGCGGTGGCGAACGCGTCCGCCGGCTCACCGGGGCGGGCGTGCTCGTCGCTCCAGACGAGGTCCCCTTCGGCCGTGACCGGCATACCGGTGAGGTCCATCGAGCGGCCCTCGCCCGCGGCGGCGAGGAGCGACATATGAGGGCGCATCAGCTGCCAGACCCCCGCTCCGACGACCGTGTCGGGCTTCGGCACCGACACACTGGCGCGCACGAGGCGTGCCCCCGAGCCGTCGGCGGGCTCGAACACCGCGTGGACCTGCGCCTGCGCGGCGGTCGCATGCTCCTGTACGTCGATGCCGAGGGGCAGCAGCCGTCCGTCGGCGGTCCCGACAACGGGTGTCCCGGCCGCGCCGGGCACCGTCAGCAGCATCCCGCGCGCCCAGAGGTCACCCCAGCGGCGCACCGGGAAACGCTCCGCCGAGACGCCGGGACAGGACGCGGCGAGTTCGGCGGCGAAGCCGTCGAGAAGTGTCGCGAGGCGGCGCAGCGACGGCTCGGGAAGCATCGCGGACACGACCTCGGCCGCGCCTGACACCACCTCGTGGTCGATGCCCTGCCATCCGCAGCGCGCCAGATCGGAGAGCCAGGCGCGGGCGGCCGTCAGGAGATTGGCGGCCGGCTGCTGTTCCCGGGGCGCCGGTTCGGCCCCGGCGGAGCGAAGGCGGCCTGCGGCCTCGTCGACACGGGTCAGCAGCGCGTCGTGCACCGAGCCGAGCAGCGCGGTCCGCGCCCCGGCCAGGGCCACGAAGTGCTCCTCCCCCGCCGCTCCGGCAGCGGCCTTCTCCGCCGCTTCGGCGACCCTGGCGGCCAGCGGTGTCCCCGCCACGGCCCCCGCGAGCACGGTCGGTCCCCCGGCCTCCAC
Source organism: Streptomyces sp. NBC_01012 (assembly GCF_045162755.1). Lineage (NCBI taxonomy): Bacteria > Bacillati > Actinomycetota > Actinomycetes > Kitasatosporales > Streptomycetaceae > Streptomyces > Streptomyces sp. NBC_01012. Next base: position 1,627,989 of record NZ_CP108688.1, read on the forward strand.
GTGCTGGGGCCTGAGCAGCCCGGCGACGAGCGCCCGGTCGAAGGCGTCGACGGCGTCCAGGGCTTCGTCCAGCCCGTCGACGGGCTCGGTGAGCAGGCCCGCGCGCATCACGCCACCGCCCGGGTCGGCGGGAAGAACTGCATGTCGGGCAACGGCGCGGTGACCGGGCCGTGTTCGAGATAGGCGAGGTGTCGCAGGAACCGGCTGAAGACGGACGCCGCTGCCTTCGCCGCGTCCGGCTGGGGGCGGGTGCTCCGCATGGCCGAGGCCAGCGCGGCCCCGTCCACCTCACCCTCCGGGACCTCCGCCTTCAGGTACCGGACGACGCGCTCGGCGCCGTACTGCAGGACCGCCTCGTTGACCAGGGCGCCGATGTGGTTGCAGAACGAGCCGCGCGCACCTCCGCAGGGCCGGTTGTTGTTGGTGCTGCAGGCGAACGCGAAGGTCGCCGTGGCCACGGACGAGACATAGACCCGGCCGATGTCGGAGCCGCTGGACACCACACCCTGCAGACGCCCGTCGGCCAGCTCGACGAACGGGACCTTGGCGAGCTTGCGCGGCCTCGCGGGTGTGACCACCCGGGCCGTGCTCGACCTCTCCCAATCGGACAACGCGCCATCTCCAATGCACAGCTGAGGGGTTGTTCCCGCCGGATCGGCGGAACACAACTGAACCTACGCGCGCCCACTGACAACGCGGCTCGGAGAGGTGCGGAGAGCATCGGAGAGAGGAGAGACACGGGCGGATCGGAGCGGCCGTCCTCAGGGCCGGGCGGTCGGCCGCGGAGCGACCGGCAGGGCCGGGGTGAGAACGGGTTCGATGAGCCGGGCGAGCTGCTGACGCTGCGCCGGATCGAGTCGGCCCGTCGCCGGCGCCAGGGCTTCCCTGATCTCCTGGTTCAGCCGTGCGGTGAGTTCGCGTCCGGCGTCGGTGATGAGGACGTCGACGACGCGCCTGTCGTCCGGGTTCGCCGCCCGCGCCAGCAGTCCCCGGCGCTCGGCACGGTCGATGAGACCGGAGAGGGTCGACTTGTCCAGCCCCAGGAAGGCCGCGAGGTCGCTCATGCGGGGGCGCCGGTCGCGGACGATCCCGAGCACGCGCAGCTGGGTGAGGGACAGGTCGTGCTCGGCGCCGATGCGGGTGAGCACCCCCATGATCTGGAACGCGCTGCGGACGAGTCCGTCCAGCAGGGCGTCCGTCGAGTCGTCGGTGGTCATGCGCCCCACCCTACTTGACATCGTTTGCATTACCAACCATTCTCAATTCAGTTGGCAATGCAAACGAATCCATCGGGAGTCCCTCATGCACGCTGCGGTCATCACCTCGTTCGACGCTCCGCCGGCCTACCGCGAGCACCCCGATCCCGTCGCCACGGGCGAGCACGCCATGGTGGTGGAAGTCCTCGCCGCCGGCCTGCACCACCTGACCCGGGCGAAGGCGAACGGCACGCACTACTCCAGCACCGGCGACTTCCCGCTCGTGCCCGGCGCCGACGGCGTCGTGCGCGACGCGGCGGGCCGCCTTCGCTACGCGGTCCTGGACGACACACGGTTCGGCACGTTCGCCGAGCGCACGGTGATCGACGTACGCCGCAGTGTGCTCCTGCCGGACGACGCCGACCCGGTCCGCATCGCCGCCGCGATGAACCCGGGCCTGTCCTCCTGGGTCGCGCTGCGCCGCCGCATCGCCTTCCAGGAAGGTCAGCGCGTCCTCATCCTGGGGGCCACGGGCAACGCCGGCCGGATGGCGATCCAGATCGCGAAGCGGTTCGGTGCCGCGCAGGTCATCGCCGCAGGCCGGGACACCACCCGCTTCAAGGCCCTGGAGGTACTCGGCGCCGACCGGACGATCACCTTCGACGAGGCCGGGGCCGCGGCCGACGTCGATGTCGTCCTCGACTTCGTGTGGGGCGAACCCGCCGCCGGCGCCATGCTGCCGATGCTGACCGCACGGGCCGACCGCTCCGCCCCCCTGACCTGGATCCAGATCGGTTCCATGGCCGGCGCGACCGCCCCGGTCCCCTCCGTGGCGCTGCGCGCGGCGCGTATGCGGATCCTGGGCAGCGGGATCGGCTCGGTCCCGCCCCGTGACTTCGTCGCGGAGCTGCCGGAGCTGGCCGCGGCGGTCACCGAGGGCGCACTCGACGTCCGTGCCCGGGCCGTACCGCTGGCCGGGATCGCGCAGGCGTGGACCGAGCAGACCGGCGAGCGCCTGGTCTTCGTCCCGTAGCGCCCGCACCCCGGCTCTCGGCCCCCGCTGAAAACACTGGGCCGGGATCAGGCCGGGTGGTGGCTCTCCAGGTCCAGGAGCTGCCTCTTCCGGTCGAGGCCGCCCGCGTATCCCGTCAGGGCGCCGCTCGCGCCGATCACACGGTGGCAGGGGCGCACGACCAGCAGCGGGTTCGCGCCGATCGCGGTACCGACCGCGCGCACGGCCGCGCGCGAGGCACCGATCCGTGCGGCGATCTCGCCGTAACCGACCGTCGTCCCGTACGGGATGGCGTCCAGCGCCTTCCACACACGCCGCTGGAAGTCGGTGCCGCGGCCTTCGGCGTACTCGATACCGAAGCCGGTCAGGCTCCCCTCGAAGTACGCGCGCAGCTCGGCGGCGATCACGGTGAAGGCATCCGCGCTCTCGGTCCAGCCGTCCTGGACCGTCGCGCCGCCCTTCTGGCCGGGTACCGAGAGTGAGGCGAGGGCGGTGCCGCCCGGGGCGGTGGCCGACTCCTCGCCCACCAGCAGCAGCTCACCGAGCGGGCTGTCGATCGTCGTGTGGAGCATCGTCGTCGTCATGATGGACCTTCCGTGTTCGTGCTAGCGGGATTCGGACATCGCGTCGGCGTTCCAGAGGTGGTGCACGGCGTACGTACGCCAGGGGCGCCAGGCCCCCGCGTCGCCCGCGTGCCGCACGGCCCTCCGCACGGCCGGATCGTCGGCGAGCAGTACGTCGGGGTCGCCCAGCGCCCGCATACGGATGTAGCCGGCCGTCCAGGGATCGACGCCTGACAGGCCCAGGAGCTCCTTCTCGGCCAGGTCGCGGTCGGCGCCGGGGCCGAGCCCGATCCTGCCGTCCGCCAGGGCCGTGGCGAGGGCGCGCAGGGTGGCGCGCCGCGAGTCGGTCGTCCCCAGCTCCGCGAGGCCCGCGTCGGCGAGGTCGCCGGGGTCGGGGAACGTACGGGTGAGGCCGCCGCTGGGCACCTGGAGGGGGACTCCGTAGGCGGTCACCAGCGCGCTGCCGAGCCGGCGCCCCGCGGAGCGGGAAACCTGTTGCCCGATGACCGCGCGTACGGCCAGTTCGTGCACGTCGGCGGCGCCGGGGGCCCGCAGTCCCGGCGTACGGGCGACGAGCGGGGCCAGTGCGGGGTCCGCTCCCAGGCGTTCACCGACCGCGTAGGGGTCGGCGTCCAGGTCGAAGAGCCGGCGCATCCGTTGGGTGGCGGTCGTCAGATCGCGCAGATCGCCCAGGTGCAGCCGGCACTCCAGCCAGCCGTCGCCGGTCCGCTCGCGGACCTCGGCGATGCCGGTGCCGTGCGGCAGACGCAGGGTGCGCCGATAGGTACGCCCGCCCCGCTCGCCGACCATCTCCTCGATGCCGGTGAGGGCGCGGGCGGCGAGGTGGTCGAAGATCCCGGCCGCCGCGTACGGGCCCCGGTGGGCGAGCCGCAGCGGCACTCCCCCGCCCCCGTCGGCGATGCCGACGGAGCCGAAGCGTGAGGACCGGCCGGGCCTGCTGGTGCGCAGCTCGCCCGGGGTGAGCGCGTAGACCTCCCGGACCGTGTCGTTGAACTGCCGCACGCTGGCGAAGCCCGCGGCGAAGGCGATCTCGGCGGCCTGCATCGTGGTCGTCTGCAACAGGACCCGTGCGGTGTGGGCCCGCTGGGCGCGGGCCAGCGCGATGGGGCCCGCGCCGACCTCGGCGTTCAGCTGGCGCTGCACCTGGCGGGCGCTGTAGCCGAGGCGCGCGGCCAGCCCCGCGACGCCCTCGCGGTCGACGACCCCGTCGCCGATCAGCCGCATCGCCCGGCCCACCAGGTCGGCGCGCGCGTTCCAGTCGGCCGAGCCCGGCACCGCGTCGGGGCGGCAGCGCCGGCAGGCGCGGAACCCGCCGCTCTGGGCGGCGGCAGCGGTGGGGAAGAACATGACGTTGCGGCGCTTGGGTGTGGTGGCGGGGCAGCTCGGACGGCAGTAGATCCCGGTCGTGGACACGGCGAAGAAGAACTCACCGTCGAACCGGGCGTCGCGGCTGCTCACCGCCTCGTACCTGCTGTCGTCGCTGCTCATGCTTCAAGAGTGCGGCATCGCGCGTACTCGTGCTGGCGGGAATCGGACATCGCGTCCGGCGGCGCGGTGCGCCACGACCTGCGGGGCGACGGGCCCATCGCAGAATGCCGGCCACACTGATTGGAATCATTCCAGAAAAGTGGTTCACTGCGTAGGTGATCGAAACCGAGGCCAGGACCCTCCTGCGCGGAGCGTCATTGCGGGTGACCCGTCCCAGGGTCGCCGTGCTCTCGGCGGTCCACGAGGCCCCGCACTCCGATGTCAGTACCCTCCTCAGCCTGGTACGCACACGCATCGGCACGGTCTCGACCCAAGCCGTCTACGACGTACTCAAGACCCTCGTCGACGCCGGGCTGGCGCGACGGATCGACCTGCCGAATTCCCCGGCACGGTACGAAGGACAGTCCAGGGACAACCATCAGCACGTGGTCTGCCGCTCGTGCGGCACGATCGCCGATGTCGATGTCCCGCACGGCTCTCCGCCTCTTGAGGCGCCCCAGGATCACGGGTTCGCCATCGACCACGTGGAGGTGACGTACTGGGGCCTCTGCCCCGGATGCCGCACCGATCGTGGCCGGCAGGACCCGTAAGTCGGTGCACTGAAGTTTCCACACGGAGGAGCAGGACAATTTCTGAGAACACGAAGCCGTTGACCACTGCCGCCGGCGCACCGGTCGCGGACAACGAGAACGCTGTCACCGCCGGCCCGCGTGGCCCGATGCTGCTCCAGGACGTCTGGTTCCTGGAGAAACTGGCCCACTTCAGCCGTGAGGTCATCCCCGAACGTCGTATGCACGCCAAGGGATCCGGTGCCTTCGGCACCTTCAAGGTGACGCAGGACATCACCCGCTACTCCAAGGCCGCCCTCTTCTCCGAGGTCGGCAAGGAGACGGAGCTCTTCGCCCGTTTCTCGACCGTCGCCGGTGAGCGCGGCGCGGCCGACGCGGAGCGTGACATCCGCGGTTTCGCCCTCCGCTTCTACACGGAGGAGGGCAACTGGGACGTCGTCGGCAACAACACGCCGGTCTTCTTCCACCGCGACCCCCACCACTTCCCCGACCTGAACCGCGCCGTGAAGCGCGACCCCCGCACCAACCTGCGGTCGGCGGAGAACAACTGGGACTTCTGGACCAACCTTCCCGAGGCCCTGCACCAGATCACGATCGTGATGTCGGACCGCGGTATCCCCGACGGCTACCGCCACATGCACGGCTTCGGATCCCACACGTACTCGTTCATCAACGAGAGCGACGAGCGCTTCTGGGTGAAGTTCCACTTCCGTACGCAGCAGGGCATCAAGAACCTGACCGACGAGGAGGCGGCGGCGGTCGTCGCCGCTGACCGCGAGTCCTCGCAGGCGGACCTGTTCGACGCCATCGAGCGCGGCGACAACCCGAAGTGGACCTTCTACATCCAGGTCATGCCGGAGGCGGACGCCGCGTCGTACCGCTACCACCCGTTCGACCTCACCAAGGTCTGGTCCAAGAAGGACTACCCGCTCATCGAGGTCGGCGAGTTCGAGCTCAACCGCAACCCGGAGAACTACTTCGCCGACGTGGAGCAGGCCGCCTTCACCCCGGCCAACTTCGTTCCCGGTGTGGGTGCCTCGCCCGACCGCATGCTCCAGGGCCGGCTGTTCTCCTACGGTGACGCCGCGCGCTACCGCGTCGGGGTCAACCACCACCAGATCCCGGTGAACCAGCCCCGCGGTGCGAAGAACGTCAACACCTACCACCGCGACGGCCAGCTGCGAGTGGACGGCAACCAGGGCGCCACCCCCGGTTACACCCCGAACAGCTACGGCCGCTGGGCGGAGCAGCCGCAGTTCGCCGAGCCCGGTCTGGCGCTCGACGGTGCCGCGGCCGACCGGTTCGACTACCGCGAGGACGACGACAACTACTTCGAGCAGCCGGGCAATCTGTTCCGGCAGATGACCCCGGAGGAGCAGGACGCCCTGTTCGGCAACACCGCGCGGGCCATCGACGGTGCCTCGCAGGCCACCATCGAGCGTCACATCCACCACTGCACGCAGGCCGACCCGGCCTACGGCGAGGGTGTCCGCAAGGCCATCGAGGCGCTGAAGGCCGCCAAGTAGGTCCGAGCGACCGTGACACGAGGGGCCCCGGGTGACATCTCGTCGCCCGGGGCCTCTGTGCGGTGACGACACACCCTAGGTCAGCAGGGCCGTCCGCCCGAACATCTCGGCCGTGGCCCGCGCGCTGGGCGTGCCGGCGTCCAGGTCGGCGCCCGCGGCGACCAGCGCCGTGACGATCGCGTCCTCGCCCTTGAACAGGGCGCCCGCCACCGGCGACTGGTCCCGGGCGTTCCGCAGGTCGACATCGGCGCCGCGTTCCACCAGTGCCCGCACCGTCTCCGCCCGCCCGTGGTACGCGGCGAGCATGAGGGCCGTGTTGCCGTCCTGGTCCTGGACATCGGCCGGCAGCCCGTGGTCCAGGAACTCCAGGAGCTCCTCCGTCCGGCCCTCCCTGGCCAGATCCATCACGATCGCGACGAGCCGGCCGGTCTGTTCCTCGGATAGCGGTTCCATGCCCCCACTTTAGGGGCTGTCCCCGTGCCGGCCCTGGCCGTCCTCCTGCCCCGGCTCGGTCAGCTGCGCATCCAGGTCGTCGAACAGGAGGTCGGCGCGCTCGACCTGCCCCGTCCGGTACGCCGACCGCGCCACGAGGTGGGATGCCACCGGGCCGGTCAGCAGCTGGAAGAAGCCGATGAGGGCCAGCGTCGCCAGGTCCATCACGCTGTGCAGCCTCAGCGCGACCCCGGCGAGCACCACCAGCAGCCCGAGAGTCTGCGGCTTGGTTGCGGCGTGGCTGCGCGAGAGGACGTCGGGCAGCTTGAGCATGCCGACGACCCCGAGGAGGCAGATCGCCGCGCCGAGGAACACACATGCCGCCCCGGCGGTGTCCGCGACCTGACGCAGGACGTTCATCGCTCCCCCTCCTTCCCCGCGGCCCTCCGGCGCGACAGCGGTCGGTCGCGTACGGCGATGAAGCGCGCGATGCCGACCGATCCGGTGAAGCCGAGGAACGCCAGCACCAGCATGATCGGGAAGTAGAACGAGTCCCGGGCGAAGGCGGACTTGGCGCCCAGGCCCGCGATGACCACCGCCGCGAAGACATCGAGGCAGATGGCCCGGTCCAGCATGGAGGGCCCGCGGCTGATCCTGAAGAGCAGCAGTGCCACCGCCACGACGACGAGCACGACGGCTGCGGTCATGAGCACACGGTCGACCGTCTCGGGGCCGCTCATGTCCGCTCCTCCTCGATGCCTGGTCCGCCGGCCGGCGGTGGCTCGGACACCCGGTCGATCTCTTCCCTGGTGCCGAACGCCCGTACCGTCAGCTCCTCCAGCTTCCAGACGGAGTGGCGGGCGGCCTCCAGCTCCTCCGGTCGGTCCGCGTCCAGGACATGCAGGAAGAGCGTGGCGGTCGCTCTGCGTACCTCGACGACGGAGCCGCCCGGCAGGTTCGACACGGAGACGGCGGTCGCGGCGAGCATCAGGTCGCTGCGGCACCGCAGCGGGACGCCGATGACGGCGGGCCGGTGCGGGTGGCCGGCGAAGATCTGCCGGGTCACCTTCACACCCGAGGTGTACATGTCGTAGAGCAGATATCCGGCGAGCCGGAGGACGCCCCAGGGGTGCAGCCTCAGCCCCAGATCGACCTGCGGCAGCGGGAACGCCAGGCAGACCGCCACCGCGACGACCGCGCCGGTGACGACATTGGCCCAGGTCAGGGTGGACCACAGCAGGACCCAGATCAGGGTGAGCCAGGCGATCAGCGGAAGGTCGAGCACCCGCCGTCTGCGGCCGGCGAACTGAATGCTGAAGGGGGGCAGTTCGGGGTTGTGGTACGACAGGGTGATCAGGCGCCTCACCGGCCGAGCACCTCCTCCACATAGGGGCTGCGCGCGATGAGTTCGGCTGCGGACCGGTCGGTGAACGCCGCCAGCGGGCCGGCCAGGACGGTGAAGGCGAGACCGAGTGCGACAGCGGCCGCGGTCGCCGCCGTCATCGCCGTGGGCGGGCGGACCGTGGTGGTGACGACCCGGCCCTGAAGGGTGGCGGCCAGGGTCTGGCCCGCGGGTACGGGCCCCACCCCTTCGTCGCCCGTGCCGGGGATACGGTCGGGTCCGGCGTCGGTGTCGTCGTCCTCGCTGTCGTCGGCCGTCTCCAGGACGGTTCCGTAGGCGGCCTGGCCGGGTGGCTCGGTACGCCAGAAGGCCAGATTCCAGATCTTGGCCATCACATACAGGGTGAGCAGGCTCGTCACGGTCGCGCCCACGACGAGGATCCAGGCCCAGACCCCGCCGTCGGAGACGCCGGCCCGCATGAGCCCGAGTTTCCCGATGAAGCCGGAGAACGGCGGGATCCCGGCGAAGTTCATCGCGGGGATGAAGAAGAGGACCGCGAGCAGCGGAGCCGATCTGGCCAGCCCTCCGATCCGGGTCAGCTCGTTGGTGCCGCCCCGGCGTTCGATGAGTCCCGCCACCAGGAAGAGGGTGGTCTGGACGGTGATGTGGTGGGCGACGTAGAAGATGGCACCGCCGTACGACGCACGGGTGGCGAGGCCGATGCCGAAGACCATGTAACCGATGTGGCTGATGAGGGTGAAGGAGAACAGCCGCTTCAGGTCGGTCTGGGCGACCGCCCCGAGGATGCCCACGATCATCGACGCGAGGGCGACGGCCATGAGCAGGTCACCGAGCCGGTTGCCGGGGAAGAGCAGGGTCTCCGTCCGCAGCATGCAGTAGACGCCGACCTTCGTCAGCAGGCCGGCGAAGACCGCGGTGACGGGCGCGGGCGCCGTCGGGTAGGAGTCGGGGAGCCAGGCGGCGAGCGGGAACACGGCGGCCTTGATGGCGAAGACGGTGAGGAGCATGGCCTGGATCAGCGTCTGCACACCGAGGGGTAGTTCGGGCAGCCGGACCGCCAGCTGCGCGAGGTTGGCCGTGCCGGCGGCGGCGTAGGTCATGGCGATCCCCGTGAGGAACAGCATCGACGAGAACAGCGAAATGATCACGTAGGTGGAGCCGGACCGGATCCGGGGGCCTGTTCCACCGAGCGTCAGCAGGACGAAGCTGGCGACCAGCATGATCTCGAAGCCGACGTAGAGGTTGACGAGGTCACCCGCGATGAAGGTGAGGGAGACCCCGCCGACCAGGATCAGATAGGCGGGGTGGAAGACGGCGACGGGTGTCTCCTGGTCGCGGTCCGCCATGCCCTGGCCGAGCGAGTAGACCAGGACGGCGAGGGTGACCGCCGATGAGACGGTCAGCATCAGCCCGGAGAGCCGGTCGGCGACCAGCGTGATGCCCAGCGGCGGGGCGAAGTCGCCGAGATGGACGGACAGGGGTCCCTGGCGGTCGGCGGCGATCATCAGCGACACCGAGAGTCCGAGTACGGCGGTGAGGACGGCGACGCTGATGAAGCGCTGGAAGCGCGCGAGCCGTGTGCCGAAGGCGAGGCTCACCCCGGTGGCGCAGAGCGGCAGCAGCACCGGCAGCGGGACGAGGGCGTTCATCCGGTGCCTCCTCGGTCGTCCTTGTCGTTCATGTGCTCCTCCGGATCGGCTCGTCGTGCTCGTAGTCCTCCGGATCGGCTCCCAGCACGTCGTTCCACAGGTCTCCGCCGGCGTCCCGGCCCCGTGCCTGGAGGGCACGGTCGGCGCGCAGCCTGGCCCGCAGCCTGCGGTGTTCCTCGCGGTAGTGCGCACGCTCCTGCCGTGTGGGGCGGGGCCCCGACCTGTACTCCTGCCGGAGTTCGGCCCGCTCCCCCAGCACTTCGGCGCGCAGGAAGATACGCCGGTCCTCCAGGTCGTCGTGGACCTCGTCCGTGCCGGTGAGCTGGTAGCTGCGGTAGGCCATGGCCAGCAGGAACGCGGTGGTGGCGAGCGTGATGACGATGGCGGTGAGGGCGATGGCCTGGGGCAGCGGGTCGGTGACGCGTCGCAGCGGCACCCCGTAGAGCAGGGGTGCCGCGCCCGCCTTCCCGGTCGAGGAGAGGACCAGCAGATTGATGCCGTTGCTCGCGATCACCGCGCCGAGCAGGATGCGGGTGAGCGGCCGGGTGAGCATCAGCATGCCGCCGACCGCGCAGAGTACGACGGATGTGGCGATGAGCGAGGCGCTCATGTTCATCGCCGCTCCCCCTTCCCGGTGTCCGGCGCGGGGGACAGTGCGCCCGCAGCGCGCTCGATCTGGCGGTCGACCTTGGCGCCCAGCGCCCGCACGATGTCCAGGACCACGCCGAGGACCAGCAGATAGACACCGAAGTCGAAGAGGACCGCTGTGCCCAGGTGGTAGTCGCCCAGCACGGGCAGATGCCCGTGATAGGTCCAGGCGTGCAGCACCGTCCCGTCGGCGAGGCCGCCCAGGGCGACTCCGGTGGACACGAACAGTCCGAGTCCGGTGAAGAGCCCCGGTTGCAGCGGCGCGGCCTCGGCGAGCTCGAATCTGCCGCCCGCCAGATAGCGGGTGATGAGGCCGAGGCCCGCCACGAGTCCGCCGACGAAGCCGCCCCCCGGCATGTTCTCCGCGCAGAACAGCAGATACAGGGAGAGCACGAGGATGGGGTGGAAGAGCAGCCGGGCCACCACCTCGAAGACGATGGACCGGTGCTCGGGCGCGAGGGTGGATCCGGCCGCCAGCCAGCTGCGTTCGGGTGCGGTGTCGTCGCCGCTCTGCGGCAGGCCGGCGAGCCGTCGGCCCGACAGCGCCCAGGCCGTCTCGCCCTGTAGTTCGTCCCTGCTCAGGGCCGTCTCACCGCGCCGGTGCAGGTAGATGAGGCTGGTGACCCCGATCGCCGCCGCCGCGAGTACCGCGGACTCCCCCATCGTGTCCCAGGCACGCAGATCGACCAGGATGGTGGCCACCACGTCCTTGAGACCGTGATGGGCGACCTCCTCGACCATCGCGGCGCCCGCGGGTTCGGCGACGCGGGAGCCGCCGGCCACCCAGACGGCGACACCGACGGTCGCCGCCGCGGCCAGCGCCACGGGGATCCGCAGCGCCCGCCGCCAGGTGCCGATCGACTCCTCGAAACGCACCGGCATCCGACGCAGAACCAGGACGAACACGATCATCGACACCGTCTCGACGCAGAACTGGGTGAGTGCCAGGTCGGGCGCGCCCTGCACGACGAAGAGCACCGCGGTCCCGTAGCCGGTCAGTCCCGCCAGGACGACGGCCTTCATCCGGCGGCTGACGGTCAGACAGGTGAGCGCGGCCACGCAGGTCAGCACGGCCACCGCGCCCTGGAGCGGGACGTCCCACACCCGGGGTGCGACGGCTTCCTCCCAGGGGCGGTCCATGACCAGGACGGCCAGCTGGCCGAACAGCATCACCATCAGGGTGATGGCCAGGTAGCCGGAGAGCGAGCCTCGCTGGACGAAGCCGGTGACCTGGAGCGCGACACGTTCCAGGCCGAGCAGGAGGTGCCCGAAGACGCTGTCCGCGGTCGGCCAGGCAACCCGCCGGGAGAGCCGGGTGACCGTCGTACGGCCCATGAAGAGCACGGCGCCGCCCGCCCAGGTGACGGCGGACAGCAGCAGAACCGTCCCGAAGCCGTGCCAGAGGGCGAGGTGGAAGGGGTGCGCGGGGGCGGGGAAGCCGTCGGCGTACGCGGCGAACAGATGGTCCGTCCATCCGACTCCCGGGCCGAGTACGAGCCCGGCGAGGGCGAGGACCGCGGGCGGCGCCAGGATGGCGGCACCGACGCGGTGGACGGGGGTGACGGCGACACCCGGCTTGCGGGCGAACGCTCCCCACATGAAACGCAGGGTGTAGGCGACGGTCAGCACGGAGCCGATGACCGCGACGGCCAGCATCCAGCGGTCGGCGGCGTCGCCGTGCAGCAGCGCGTCGAAGGCGGCCTCCTTGGCGGCGAAACCGAGGAGGGGAGGCAGAGCCGCCATCGAGGCGGCGGCGAGCACCGCGACCGCGTGGACGTAGGGCGTGGTGCGGCCGAGACCGGAGAGTCTGCGCAGGTCACGCGTGCCGGCCGCGTGGTCCACGATGCCGATGACGAGGAACAGCGCGGCCTTGAACAGGGCATGGCCCAGGATCATCGCGACGGCGGCGAGCGCGGCGTTGCGGTTGCCCGCACCGGCGAGCACCGTGAGGAAGCCGAGCTGGCTGACGGTGCCGTAGGCGAGTACGAGCTTCAGGTCGTTGAGACGCAGGGCGCGCCAGCCCCCGAGGAGCATCGTCGCTCCGCCCAGCACGAGGACGACGGGACGCCAGACGGGCACGTCGGCGAAGGCGGGGGCGAGCCGCGCCACCAGGTAGACACCGGCCTTGACCATGGCCGCGGCGTGCAGGTAGGCGCTGACGGGGGTGGGCGCCGCCATGGCGTTCGGCAGCCAGAGGCTGAACGGCCAGATCGCCGACTTGGACAGGGCCCCGCACAGCACGAGGACGACGGCCACGGACACGGCGGCGGTCGGCTCGGGCGGATCGGCGACGATCGTGGAGATCCGGTAGGTGCCGGCCGCCTGACCAAGGATCAGGAAGCCGACCAGCATCGCGAGTCCGCCGAGGGTGGTGACCGTCAGGGCCTGGAGGGCGGAGCGGCGGTTCTTCTTGCGTTCGCTGGTGTGCCCGATCAACAGGTAGGAGAAGACGGTGGTCAGTTCCCAGAACACATAGAGGGAGATCAGGTCGTCGGCGAGGACGAGGGCGAGCATGGCGCCGGCGAAGGCCAGCAGATTCCCAGCGAAGGAGGCCAGTTGGGGCGAGGCGTCGGTGAAGTAGGAGGCGCAGTACAGCAGGACGAGCATGCCCACCCCGGCCGCGAGCAGCACCATCAGCTCGGCGAGCGCGTCCAGACGCAGGGCGACCGACACGTCGTACGTGCCGATCCACTCCCAGGACCAGGTGACCGCCCGGCCGTCCGACGTCGCACCCCACTCGGTGACGGCCCACACCGTGGTGGCTGCGGGGGGCAGCGCGAGCACGACGAAGGCGTACCTGCCGAGCCGTCGTACGAGCGGCACCGAGCACGCCGCCAGCACGAAGTGGCAGAGGATGAGCGCGATCACGACAGGCAATCCGGAACAAAGGGCACTGAATACAGATATATCCCCTGCCCTTGTTCACCCGTACGGCGCGCCGCGCAGCCCCCTGCACGCTGGTTACGGCCCATGTCGGCCGCCAGCGGTGTGACTAATATTCATGTGCCCACGCCCTCAACGTATTTGTCCGGTCACTGAACGGCGCCTTGCCACTCATGCGCGCCACACACCCCTCCTGGAGATGTCCGAGATGGCAGAACCGCTGCGCGTACTGGTCCACGGCGGCGGCATCGGCGGGCTCACCCTGGCCGTCGCACTCGCCGGGAGCGGGCACACGGTCGAGGTCGTCGAACTCCGGGACGAGCTGGACGCACTCGGCGTCGGCATCATCCAGCCGTCCAACGCCCTGCACGTCATGCGTGAGATCGGGGTGCTCGACGCCTGCCTGGCGGCCGGCTTCGAGTGGGAGGTGCTGACCATCTGCGACCAGGCCGGCGCCACGCTCGCCAAGATCCCTCAGCCCCGTATGGACGGCGTCCCCGCGAGCAACGGCATCCCACGCCCCGCCCTGGCCCAGGTGCTGGGCACCGCCGCCGTCGCCGCCGGCGTCCCGATCCGCTTCGGTACGACGATCGACGCGCTGGCCGACGACGGTGCCGGTGTCGAGGTGACCCTGTCCGACGGCTCGCGTGCCCGCTGGGACCTGGTCGTCGGTTTCGACGGCATCGGCTCCCCGCTGCGGACCAGGCTGTACGGCGATCGCTTCACCCCCGAGTACACGGGCTTCGCCAACTGGCGGGTCACCGTGGACCGGCTGCCCGAGATCCGGGGCGTCGTGGTGAGCGCGGGCCGGACCTCCACGAAGGCGCTGCTCACCCCGATCACGGACGAGCTGATGTATCTGGCCGCCGTGACGGCCGAGGAGCCGGACTTCCGGCCCGACCCCGCACGGGCGCACGAGCAGCTGCGCGAGCGTCTCGCCGGGTTCGGCGGGCCGGTCGCCGAGGCGCTGGCCTCGGTGAACACGGCGGACGGCGTCGTGTACTCGCGCATCTCGCAGGTCACCGTGGACGCGCCCTGGCATGTCGGCCGGGTCGTCATCGCCGGTGACGCCGCACACGCGAGCACCCCGAACCTCGCGCAGGGCGCGGCGATGGCGGTGGAGGACGCGTTGGTCCTGGCCCGGTCGCTGGACGCGGAGGAGGACGTCGCGGCGGGCATCGCGGCATGGGAGGAGCGCCGCCGTTCCCGCGCGATGTTCGTGCAGAACCTCTCGCGCGCGATCCTCAAGGAGGAGACGGGCACCGCGACGACGCCGGAGGAGGACGAGCTCCTGAAGACCGGGATGCCGGGCGCCGCCCACGCGCTGGTCGAGCCGTACTGACGTCAGGGCCGGGTCCGGGGTCCGGGGCCGGGTCCGGGTCCGGGTCCGGGTCCGGGTCAGTCCAGCACGGCGATGCCGTCGATCTCGACCAGCGCCTGTTCGTCCCAGAGTCTGACCGCTCCGATGACGGCCATGGCCGGATACTCGCGTCCCGCCAGCCTCCGCCAGATCCTGCCCAGTTCGGCGGCGTGGGCGCGGTAGTCGGCCACATCGGTGGCGTAGACGGTGACCCTGGCGAGAGCCGGCGGGGCGCCGCCCGCGGCGCGCAGGGCGGTGAACAGATTGCCCAGGGCGGTCTCGAACTGCTCCGGCAGGGTGGTGCCGACGACCTTCCCCTCGCCGTCCAGCGCCGTCTGGCCGGCCAGGAAGACCAGCCGGCCGCCGGTGGCCGTGACGGCGTGCGAGAAGCCGGTGGGCGGGGCGAGTCCGGCGGGGTTGACGCGGGTGAGCGGATTCATGCGGGCGGCTCCTGTGTCGCTGTCGCGTACAGCTCCTTGGCGATGATGGTGCGCTGTACCTCGGTGGCGCCCTCGTAGATCCGGGGCGCACGGACCTCTCTGTACAGATGTTCGAGCAGATGGCCCCGGCGCAACGCGCGGGCGCCGTGCAGCTGGACGGCCGCGTCCACGACGTACTGCGCGGTCTCGGTGGCGTACAGCTTGGCCATCGCCGCGCGCCGGGGCACGCCGGGCTCACCCGCGTCATGGGCTGCCGCCGCCGCGTACACCAGGAGCCGGGCCGCCTCGGTGCGGGTGGCCATCTCGGCGACCTGGTGCGAGACGGCCTGCAAATCGCTGAGCGGGGCTCCGAAGGCGGTGCGGTGGGCCGTGTGTTCCAGTGTCGCGTCGAGCGCGGCGCGCGCCATGCCCACGGCGAACGCCCCGACGCTGGGCCGGAAGAGGTTCAGGGTGTCCATGGCGACCCGGAACCCCCGGCCCGGCTCGCCGAGCACATCATCGGCCGTCACCGGTACGCCGTCGAAGTCCAGCGCCCCGATGGGGTGCGGGGAGAGCATCTCCAGGGGCTCCCCGGTGAGCCCCTGGCGGTCGGCGGGAACGAGGAACGCGGTGACGCCACGGGCTCCCGCGCTCTCGCCCGTGCGCGCGAAGACGGTGTAGAAGTCGGCCTCGGGGGCGTTGGAGATCCAGCACTTCTCGCCGCTGAGGCGCCAGCCGTTCCCGTCGGGCGCGGGCCGTGCGGCGAGTGCGAGCGCCGCAGCGTCGGACCCCGCTCCCGGCTCACTGAGCGCGAAGGCCGCGACGGCGCGGCCCGCGCGCACCTCGGGGAGCCATCGCGCGCGCTGGGCCTCGGTGCCCGCCGTGCGGACCGGGCCTGATCCGAGGCCCTGGAGCGCGAGCGCGGTCTCCGCCTCGGTGCAGCCGCGCGCCAGCGATTCGCGCAGCAGGCAGAGATCGAGCGCGCCCGAGCCGAGGAGCCGGTCGAGTAGCCCCAGTCTCCCGAGGGCCTCGACGAGCGGACGGTTGACGTGGCCGGGCTCGCCCTTGTCGGCGAGGGGACGCAGCTCGTCGCGGGCGAGTGTGTACAGCTCGTCGCACCAGGCGGATCGACCGGGATCGAGGGAGAATGCCGTCATACCGGCGCCTCTCTTGTCACGACTTATCGCGGACTGTTGACTACCGTCACTCGAACGATACGCTCGAAAGCCCCTAGGGGGGCGATGCTTCATGAAGCCGACCGGTACCGAGAGCGCGCACACCGACACCTTCGCGCGCGACCATCTCCCGTCCGCCGACGACTGGCCCGAGCTGGTCTTCGACCTTCCCGAACTGGCCTACCCCGACCGGCTGAACTGCGGATACGAGCTGCTCGACCGCACCGCCGACCGCTTCGGCCCCGACCGCCCCGCCTTCCGCGGCGCCGACGGCGACGTCTGGAGCTACGGCGAGCTGCGGGACCGGGTGGACCGGATCGCCCAGGTGCTCCACCACGACCTGGGTGTCGTCCCCGGCAACCGGGTGCTGCTGCGCGGCCCCACCACGCCCTGGCTCGCGGCCTGCTGGCTCGCCGTGATGAAGGCGGGCGCCATCGCCGTGACGGTGCTTGACCGGCAGCGCGCGTCCGAGCTCGCGACGATCTGCTCCCTCGCCCGCGTCCGCCACGCCCTGTGCGACGCGAGATCGGTCGACGACCTGGCCGGGGCCGAGGTGCCCGGCCTGCGCATCACGACCTACGGAAGCGACTCCCCCGACGACCTGACGGCGCTCGCCGCAGCGCGGTCCGGGCCCTGCCCCGCGGTGGACACCGCCGCCGACGACATCGCGCTCATCGCCTTCACCTCGGGCACCACAGGTCGGCCCAAGGGCTGTATGCACGCCCACCGCGATGTGCTGGCCGTCGCCGACACCTTCGCCCGCCACGTCCTGCGGCCGCACCCCGACGACGTATTCACGGGCAGTCCGCCGCTCGGCTTCACCTTCGGGCTCGGCGGCCTCGTCGTCTTCCCCCTGCGGGCCGGCGCCAGCGCCCTGCTGCTGGAACAGGCCGGCCCCAAGCAGCTGCTGCCCGCGCTCGCGGCCCACCACGTCTCCGTGCTGTTCACCGCGCCGACCGCGTACCGCGTGATGCTCGACGCGCTCGACGGCCACGACCTGTCCGCGCTGCGCCGCTGTGTCTCGGCCGGCGAGAACCTCCCGGCCGCGACCTGGCGGTCCTGGTACGAGCGGACGGGGCTGCGCATCATCAACGGCATCGGGGCCACCGAACTGCTGCACATCTTCATCTCCGCGGCCGACGAGGCCATCCGGCCCGGCACCACCGGAGTCCCGGTGCCCGGCTGGCAGGCGCGCGTGGTGGACGAGGACGGCCAGGAGCTGCCCGACGGAGAGCCCGGCCTGCTGGCCGTACGCGGCCCGGTCGGCTGCCGCTACCTCTCCGACGAACGTCAGCGGGTGTACGTACGCCACGGCTGGAACATCACCGGCGACACCTACGTCCGCGAGCCCGACGGCTACTTCCGCTATGTCGCCCGCGCCGACGACATGATCATCTCCGCCGGGTACAACATCGCGGGCCCCGAGGTCGAGGAGGCCCTTCTGCGCCACCCCGACGTGCTGGAGGCCGCGGTGGTCGGCCGGGCCGACGAGCTGCGCGGGCAGATCGTGGCGGCGTACGTCGTGCCACGCGAGGGCGCCGGTCTTTCGGCCGACGCCCTGCGCACGCACATGAAGGCCGAACTCGCGCCGCACAAGTGCCCGCGCGCCTTCGAGTTCCTTCCCGCGCTCCCGAGGACGGCGACGGGAAAGCTCCAGCGTTTCCTGCTGCGCGGCACCGCTCTAGAGTGATCACGTGGCCGAGTACACCCCCCGTTCCCTGATCGTCAGCCTCTACGGCGCGTACGGCCGTCGCCCCGGCAACGCGCCGCTGGCGGTGTCCGAGCTGATCCGGCTGCTGCACGTGGTCGGTGTCGACGCCCCTTCGGCGCGCTCGTCCGTCTCCCGCCTCAAGCGCCGCGGGCTGCTCACCCCGGCCCGTACGGCGGACGGGGCCGCCGGGTACGCCCTGTCGGACGACGCCCGTCAGCTGCTGGACGACGGCGACCGGCGGATCTACCGGCGGCCCGCGCCGCTGCCGGGCGACGGCTGGGTGCTCGCCGTCTTCTCGGTGCCGGAAGCCGAGCGCCACAAGCGCCATCTGTTGCGCTCCCGGCTCGGCCGGCTCGGCTTCGGGACGGCGGCGCCCGGGGTGTGGATCGCGCCCGCCGGGCTGTACGAGGAGACGCGGCACACGCTGGAGCGGCTCGGACTCGCCCCGTACGTCGATCTGTTCCGCGGGGAGCACCTCGGCTTCGCCGCGACGAAGGAGGCCGTGGCGCGCTGGTGGGACCTGGAGGCCATCGCCGGGCTCCACCTGGACTTCCTGGAGCAGCAGGAGCCGGTGCTGCGGTCCTGGGAGGCGCGGGCCGACGCGGGGACGCCGGATCCGGAGGAGGCCTACCGCGACTACCTCCGCGCACTGGACTCCTGGCGGCAACTGCCGTACGCGGACCCGGGGCTGCCCGAGGAACTGCTGCCCAAGGACTGGCCGGGCGGACGTGCGGCGGAGGTGTTCGGGCTGCTGCACGGCCGACTGCGGGACGCCGGCGCCAGGTTCGTCCGCGAGAGCCCCTGAGCCTCCCTGAGGCTCCCTGAGCCTCCCGCCGAAATCGTGATGCGCGGAGGCCGTGCGCCCGACAGGATGAGGCATGCCCTGGACCTTCACCGATGATGTGGACGCCTTCCTGGACGCGGCCGGAGCATCCCTGGCCGCCCGGCCCGTCGAGAACACCCTGCTCCTGACGGTCACCGCCACCCTGCGGTCGAGCGGGCCCGATGCCTACGGCGCGCAGCCGCCGGTGCTGGGCTGGTGGCGCGGGGCGGACGGCGAGGTGGCCGGCGCCCTGGTGCGCACACCGCCCTTCGTGCCGATCCTCGGCACGGTGGAGCAGGCGGCGCTCGGACCGCTGGCCGAGGCGCTGCCACTGCCCGGTGTCAACGCGGACCGCGACACCGCCCTGGCCCTGGCGGCCCGTTGGCCGAACCACCGTGTCGACGAGGAGCACCGGCTGTACCGGCTGGGCACGCTGACACCGCCCTCGCCGGCTCCCGCGGGCGCGCCCAGGACCGCGACCCCGGCCGACCGGGCGCTGCTGGTCGGCTGGATCCGTGCCTTCGGCGACGAGACCGGGCAGTCGGGCGACCGGGCGGAGCGGATCGTGGACGAGCGCACCGCACACGGCGGCTTCACGCTCTGGGAGGCGGACGGGCTGCCGGTGGCGACGGCGGGCGTCTCGCGCAGGATCGCGGACACGGTGCGGGTCTCGGTCGTCTACACCCCGCCCGAGCACCGGGGCCGGGGCTACGCGGCGGCGGTGACGGCGGAAGTCAGCCGCGTGGCCCGGGAGGAGGGTGCCCGGGAGGTGCTGCTCTTCGCGGATCTGGCGCATCCGACGAGCAACGGCGTGTACCGGCGCATCGGCTACGAGGCCGTCTCCGACCGCCTGTTGATCACCGCGGATCCGGAGTGACGGCCGGGGAGTCCGGCGGCGGGCCGAGCGTGAGCCGGGGTCTGGGGCCGTCGGTGCGGCCCGTCGGCGGGGTGCGGCTGCCCGCGCGGTACGGCAGCGGCCAGGAGACGCCCGGTCCCGTGTAGCCCTGCTCGGCCGCCGCGTGCAGGGTCCAGTGCGGGTCGTACAGATGGGGGCGGGCCAGGGCGCAGAGGTCGGCACGGCCCGCGAGCAGCAGCGAATTGACGTCGTCCCAGGAGGAGATGGCGCCCACCGCGATGACGGGCACATCCAGGGCGTTCCGGATCCGGTCGGCGTACGGGGTCTGGTAGGAGCGGCCGTACTCGGGGCGCTCCTCGGGGACGACCTGGCCGGTGGAGACGTCGATGGCGTCCGCGCCGTGCGCGGCGAAGGCGCGGGCGGCCGCCACGGCGTCCTCGTCGCTCGTACCGCCCCGGGCCCAGTCCGTGGCGGAGATCCGTACGGTCATGGGCCGGTCGTCGGGCCATACGGCGCGGATCGCGTCGAAGACCTCCAGAGGGAAGCGGAGCCGGTTCTCCAGGGGCCCGCCGTAGGCGTCGGTGCGCAGGTTGGTGAGCGGGGAGAGGAAGCCGGAGAGCAGGTAGCCATGGGCGCAGTGCAGTTCGAGAAGGTCGAATCCGCTGCGGGCGGCCCGTAGGGCGGCCTCGGTGAAGCGGTCCCTGACCGCGTCCATCCCGGCCCGGTCCAGCTCCTGCGGGATCTGGCTGACGCCTTGCTCGTACGGGAGGGGCGAGGCGGCGCTGACCGGCCAGTTGCCCTCCTCCAGCGGCTGGTCGATACCGTCCCACATCAGCCGGGTGGAACCCTTGCGGCCGGAGTGGCCCAGCTGGACGCCGATCGCGGCGCCGGGGGCTGCGTCATGGACGAAGCGCGTGATCCTGGCCCAGGCATCGGCCTGTCCGTCGCTCCACAGGCCGGCGCAGCCGGGCGTGATGCGGCCGTCGGGGCTCACGCAGACCATCTCGGTCATGACGAGACCGGCGCCGCCGAGCGCCCTGGCGCCGAGGTGGACCAGGTGGAAGTCCCCCGGGGTCCCGTCGGCCGCGGAGTACATGTCCATGGGCGAGACGACGACACGGTTACGGAGTTCGAGGCCGCGCAGCCGCAGCGGGGTGAACATCGGCGGGGTGTCGGGCGGACAGCCGAACTCGTCCTCGACCGCGCCCGTGAAGCCGGGGTCGCGCAGCCTCAGATTGTCATGGGTGACGCGGCGGCTGCGGGTGAGGAGGTTGAAGGCGAACCGCAGGGGTGGCTGGTCCACGTACTGCGGGAGTTCCTCGAACCAGCGCAGGCTGGCCGCCGCGGCGCGCTGGGTGGACAGGACGACGGGGCGGCGCTCGGCCTCGTACGCCGCGAGGGCGGTGGGCAGGTCGGGCTGTTCCTCGATGCAGGCGGCCAGGGCGAGGGCGTCCTCGACGGCGAGCTTGGTGCCGGAGCCGATGGAGAAGTGCGCGGTGTGGGCGGCGTCGCCGATGAGAACCGTGCGGCCGTGCGACCAGTGCGCGTTGGAGACGGTGGCGAAGGTGAGCCAGGAGGACTTGTTGGAGCGCAGCGGCCTCCCGCCGAGAGCCTCGGCGAACACCTCGGCGCAGAGTTCGGCCGACCCGGCGGTGTCGCGGGCGTCCAGGCCGGCGGCCCGCCAGACCTCTTCGCGCATCTCCACGATGACGGTGGAGGCCCAGGCGTCAAAGGGATAGGCGTGCAGCTGCATCACGCCGTACTCGGTCTCGGCGATCTCGAAGCGGAAGGAGTCGAACGCGAAGTCGGCGGCGAGCCAGATGTAGCGGTTGCGGTGCTCGGTGACCGTGGGGCGGAAGTGATGGGCGTGGGCCTCACGGGTGGCGCTGTGCACCCCGTCGGCCGCGATGACCAGGTCGTGGTGGGCGGCGAGCTCGGCGGCGGGCGGTGCCGCGGTTTTGAAGCGGAGCCGTACGCCGAGGGACGCGCAGCGCTCGTGCAGGATCCGCAGCAGCGTACGGCGGCCCAGCGCCGCGAAACCGTGGCCGCCCGAGGTCAGAGTGGCGCCCCGGTGCACGACGTCGATGGTGTCCCAGCGCACGAACGCCTCGCTCAGCGCCCGGTACACGACGGGGTCGGCGTGCTCGATGCCGCCGAGCGTCTCGTCGGAGAGGACCACGCCGAAGCCGAAGGTGTCGTCGGGGGCGTTGCGCTCCCACACGGTGATCTCGCGGCCGGGATCCAGCCGCTTCAGGAGGGCGGCGGCGTAGAGCCCGCCGGGACCGCCTCCGACGACCGCGATGCGCCTCGTGCCGGACCTCGTGCTGGACCTCGTGCCGGAGGAGGACATCGCGCTACCTGCCCTGCCACTTCGGTGGCCGCTTCTCGGTGAATGCGGCGTGGAACTCGGCGTAGTCGTCCCCGTGCATCAGGAGGGCCTGGGTGGCGGCGTCCATGTCCACGGCCGCGGCGAGCGGCATGTCGAGCTCGGCGGTGAGCAGTGCCTTCGTCCGGGCGAGCGCGAGGGCGGGGCCGTCGGCCAGCCTCCTGGCCAGAGCGGCGGCCCGGTTGCCGGCCTCCCCCTCGCCGGTGAGCTCGCTGATCAGTCCGATGCGCTCGGCCTCGGGTGCGCGGACGGGTTCGCCGAGCATGAGGATCCGGGTGGCGTGGCCGAGTCCGACGACACGGGGCAGCAGGTAGGCGGCGCCCATGTCGCCGCCGGACAGGCCGACGGCGGTGAAGAGGAAGGCGAAGCGGGCGGACGGGTCGGCGACGCGGACGTCGGCGGCCAGGGCGAGGACCGCCCCCGCTCCGGCGGCCACCCCGTGGACGGCGGCGACCACGGGGAACGGGCACTCCCGCAGAGCGCGTACGACCTGTCCGGTCATCCGGTTGAAGTCCAGGAGCTGCGCGGTGTCCATCGCGAGGGTCGCGCCGATGATCGCGTCGACGTCACCTCCCGAACAGAATCCGCGCCCCTCACCGGCGAGCACGAGGGCCCGCACGGAGCCTTCACGGGAGAGCTCGGCGAGGAGGTCGCGCAGGTCGGCGTAGGCGCCGAAGGTGAGTGCGTTGAGCTTCTCGGGGCGGGCGAGCGTGACGGTCGCCACCCCGTCGTCGATCGTCAGACGCAGATGCTCCCAGCGCTCCGTGCGCGGGGCGGAGCCGGTGAACGGGCTCATGGAAGGGTCCCCTCCAGCCGTCGGGCCGATGCTGATGCCCTACGAAGCTATCACCGATCTGTGACTGTCGTCAGGAGTACGCGATAGTGCGAACCTATGGCGAAGGTCCCCTTCGCTCCGGCCGACCGCCTCTATGTCTGCGGCGTCGCGCTTCGTATGGTTGAGCGCAGGAAGTCCTGGTACAGACCCCCGTACCCTCCGGTGACGGAGGACGCCGCCCCGGGCGCAGCCCGCCCGGAGCGCTGGTCCCCCGCCGGTGTCCCGCTCCCGAACGGAAAACCCGCCTTGCCGCCCGACGTCCCTGCGCCCCAGCCGCAGCCCCCCTCCTGGCGAATCGCCCTGCCGCACTCCACGGCCGCCGTTCCCATCGCCCGCGCCCTCATCCGTACGGCGCTGGCGGAACTCGACGCCCCCGCGGACAGCGACACCGCCGAGCTGCTGACCGCGGAGCTGGTCGCGAACGCCGTGGAGCACACCGACGGCTCGGGGCCCATCGAGCTGGTGGTCGAGCTTCTGGCGTCCGGCTGCCAGGTGGAGGTCCATGACCATGACCCGGGGCCACCGGGGAACCTGTCCCGTCTGCTGCCCGGCAGCACGCCGGACCCGTGGCAGGAGCACGGCCGGGGGCTGCTCCTGATCCGCGCGCTGAGCTCGGCCTGCGGTCACCGCACCACGGAGCAGGGCAAGGCGGTCTGGTTCACCCTTCCGTCGGGCCCTGCGTCCGCCCGGGGCTGACGAGCCGGGAGCGGCTGCGGCCGTATCCCGCGTACACCAGGGCGCCCACCGCGAGGAAGACGACGAACTGCAGCCAGGTCGTCCAGCCCGTCCCGTACATCAGGTAGAGACAGAAGCCGACGCCCAGAATCGGGCTGACGGGGTAGAGCGGCACCCGGAAGGAACGCTTCAGCTCCGGGTCGCGGCGGCGCAGCGCGATGACGGCGACATTGACCACCGCCATGGTGGCGAGCGTGCCGATGGTCGTCAGGTTCACGACGACGCCGAGGGACGAGAACGCCGCGGGGACCGCGAAGACGACGGCCACGATCCAGGTGTTGGCGACCGGCGTACGGGTCTTCGGCGACACCCGCTCGAAGACCCGGGGCACCAGTCCGTCGCGGGACATCGACATCAGGATGCGGGTCTGGCCGTACATCACCGCGAGGACGACGGACGCGATGGCGACGACCGCGCCGAAGGCGATGATCCCGCCGCCGATGCTCGACCCGGTGACCTGGTCCACGACCAGCGAGAGCGCGGCCGGCTTGTCGGACACGGCGTCCGCGCCCAGCGCGCCGATGGCGCCGAGTGCGACCGCGCAGTAGAGCAGCGTGACCAGGCCGATGCAGATCATGATCGCTATCGGGATGTTCCGGCGTGGGTTCCTGACCTCTTCGCCCGCGGTGGTGATGGCGTCGAAGCCGATGTACGAGAAGAACGCCACCGACGCACCGGCGGTGACCCCGGCCATGCCCTGGGGGGCGAACGGCGAGAGGTGCCCGTCCTTGAACGCGGTGAAGGCGATCGCGCAGAACGCGATCAGGATGCCGATCTTCAGGACCGCCATCGCCGCCGTGGCACCGGCACTCTCCCGGATGCCGCGCACGAGCAGGGTGGCCGCCATCATGACCACGATGACCGCGGGCAGGTTGATCACGCCGCCGTCGCCGGGCCCGGAGGACAGTGCCTCGGGGAGGTTCCAGCCGATGAGGCTGTCCAGCAGCTCGTTGACGTACTGGCTCCAGCCGACCGCCACGGCTGAGACCGATACGCCGTACTCCAGCAGCAGGCACCAGCCGACGAGGAAGGCGACCCGCTCCCCGAGCGTGGCGTAGGCGAAGGAGTAGGAGCTGCCGGAGACCGGGATGGCACCGCCGAGCTCCGCGAAGGAGAAGGCGGTGAAGATGCAGGTCACAGCGGCGAGGACGAAGGAGACCACGACGGCGGGGCCCGCTTCTGCGACGCTGTCGGACAGCCCGACGAAGATCCCTGTGCCGACGATCGCCCCGACGCCGAAGCACACCAGCTGGAACAGCCCCATGGTGCGCCGCAGACCGTGTCCTTCCAGGTCGGCGCCCGACTCGGCGAGCAGCAGGGCGGGGCTCTTGATGCGCGCTCCGGCCCTACGGGCAGGGCTGTGCGGGGTGGAGGAGGCGGGGGTCATGGGGGGACGGGGTCTCTTCTCTGGCGGTGCGGGGGACTGAGCCTGTGGGGGGGGGCTCGCACCTGGCATGCGCTCCGGACCGGGCACATGGAAAAGGGGTTCGGGCGTGCGAGCCCGAACCCCACCAAGTGGCACCATAGTAGCCATGTGACCGCATGTTCACCCAATCGGGTGCATGTTCATACGGACCTGCTCATACGGACCTGCTCATGCGCGGATGATCACACGCCGTGCGCGTCGCCTGCCAGCGTCGCGACGAGGACCGCCTTGATCGTGTGCATCCGGTTCTCGGCCTCGTCGAAGACGACGGAGTGCGAGGACTCGAAGACCTCGTCGGTGACCTCCAGCTCCGACAGACCGTGCCGGTCGTGGATCTCCCTGCCCACCTTCGTACCGAGGTCGTGGAAGGCGGGCAGACAGTGCAGGAACTTCACGTCGGCGTTGCCCGTGGCGCGCAGGACGTCCATGGTCACCGCGTACGGCGCGAGGGCGCCGATGCGCTCGTCCCAGACCTCCTTGGGCTCACCCATGGAGACCCAGACGTCGGTGACGACGAAGTCGGCACCCAGGACGCCCTCGGCGACATCCTCGGTGAGGGTGATGCGCGCGCCGCTGGACTCCGCGAGCTCGCGGGCCCGGTCCACGACCTCCCGCACCGGCCAGTAGGCGGTGGGCGCGACGATCCGGACGTCCATGCCGAGCAGGGCGCCGGTGATCAGGTAGGAGTTGCCCATGTTGAAGCGGGCGTCGCCCAGATAGGCGAAGGTGAGCTCCTCCAGGGGCTTCCCGCCGTGCTCGGTCATGGTCAGGACGTCGGCGAGCATCTGGGTAGGGTGCCAGTCGTCGGTGAGACCGTTGAAGACGGGCACACCGCCGTACGCCGCCAGCTCCTCGACGACCTGCTGGCTGTCACCCCGGTACTCGATGCCGTCGTACATCCGGCCGAGCACACGGGCGGTGTCCTTGACCGACTCCTTGTGTCCCATCTGCGAGCCGGACGGATCGAGATACGTCGTGGAGGCGCCCTGGTCGGCGGCGGCCACCTCGAAGGCGCAACGGGTACGCGTCGAGGTCTTCTCGAAGATCAGCGCGATGTTCCGGCCGCGCAGCCGCTGCACCTCGTCGCCCGCCTTCTTCGCAGCCTTGAGCTCGGCGGACAGAGCGATCAGGCCGCGGAACTCCTCGGCCGTGAAGTCCAGCTCCTTGAGGAAATGGCGGCCTGTGAGGTCTATGGCCATGGTGACTGCTCCTGGGTCGGACTGGGGGCATGCGGACGACTATCCTGGAAGTGTATACGAGAGACCG
The DNA here is from genome assembly GCF_045162755.1 of Streptomyces sp. NBC_01012. Taxonomy (NCBI): domain Bacteria; kingdom Bacillati; phylum Actinomycetota; class Actinomycetes; order Kitasatosporales; family Streptomycetaceae; genus Streptomyces; species Streptomyces sp. NBC_01012. The sequence continues at coordinate 1,654,331 of NZ_CP108688.1, forward strand.
TATTGCTATACAGGGGTATGCGGCGCCTCGCACGGGGTGCCTCACACGGGGTCGCGCACCACCGGGCAGCTCATGCAACGGGGCCCGCCCCGGCCCCGTCCCAGCTCGCTGCCCCGGATCTCGACGACCTCGATGCCTTCCTTGCGCAGATAGGTGTTGGTGGTGGCGTTGCGCTCGTACGCGATGACGACGCCGGGCTCCACGGCCAGCACGTTGCAGCCGTCGTCCCACTGCTCACGCTCGGCGGCGTGCACGTCCTGGGTGGCGGTGAGCACCCGGATCGTGTCCAGGCCGAGCGCGGCGGCGATGGCCCGGTGCATGTGCTCGGGCGGGTGGTCGGTGACCTTCAGCTCACGTGGGCCGGCGCCCGGCTCGATCGTGTAGGAGCGCAGCATGCCGAGCCCGGCGTACTTGGTGAAGGTGTCGCCGTCGACCATCGTCATCACGGTGTCCAGGTGCATGAACGCACGGCGCTTGGGCATGTCGAGCGCCACGATCGTCCGGGCGGACCCGGCGTCGAAGAGCCCTCTGGCCAGCATCTCCACGGCCTGGGGGGTGGTGCGTTCGCTCATCCCGATCAGGACGGCGCCCCGGCCGATGACCAGGACGTCGCCGCCCTCGATGGTGGACGGGTAGTCGTCCTGGCCCTGCGACCAGTGGTGGAAGACGCCGGCCTCGGGTCCGGTGAACAGGGGGTGGTGCCGGTAGATCGCCTCGAAGTGCACGGTCTCGCGCTGTCTGGCCGGCCAGCGCATGGCGTTGATGGACACCCCGTCGTAGATCCAGGCGGAGGTGTCGCGGGTGAAGATGTGGTTGGGCAGGGGGCTGAGCAGGAAGTCGTCCAGATCCATCACATGGAAGCGGACGGAGGTCGGCTCGCCGTGCCGCTCCAGGAACTCCCGCTTCGTCATACCCCCGACCAGGGCCTCGGCCAGCTCGGCGGCCGGCAGCTCGTCGAAGGCGGCGCGCAGATGCTCGGTGGCGAGCGGGCCGTACTCCTTCTCCGCGAAGACCCGGTCCAGGACCAGCCGCCGCGCCACCGGGATGTCCAGGGACTCCCGGAGCAGCTCGCCGAAGAGATGCACCTCCACGCCCCGGTCGCGCAGCACATCGGCGAAACTGTCGTGCTCCTCCCTGGCGCGGCGCACCCAGAGCACGTCGTCGAACAGGAGCGCGTCCTTGTTCCTCGGGGTGAGCCGCTTCAGCTCCAGATCGGGGCGGTGCAGGATGACGCGGCGCAGCCGCCCGGCCTCGGAATCGACATGGAATCCCATGCCCTCATCCTCACCGCGCGGGGCGCCGTTCACCCTGCGAACCGCCACCGGATTCCGGGAGGGCCCTCAGAGCCGCGGGTCGACGGGCTCCGACTCCAGGGCGAGGACCGCGAAGACCGCCTCGTGGATCCGCCACAGCGGCTCCCCCTCCGCCAGTCGGTCGAGCGCCTCCAGACCGAGGGCGTACTCCCGCAGGGCCAGCGACCGCTTGTGGCCGAGGAACCGCGAACGCAGCCGCTCCAGATTCTCCGGCCGGGTGTACTCGGGGCCGTAGATGATCCGCAGATACTCGCGGCCCCGTACCTTGACGCCCGGCTGGAGCAGTCTGCCCTTCGCGTCCCGGACGAGGGCGCCGAGCGGCTTGACGACCATGCCCTCGCCCCCGCGGCCGGTCATCTCCAGCCACCAGTCGATGCCGGAGCGCACGGAGGCCTCGTCACCCGTGTCGACGACCAGGCGCCGGGTGACCTGGAGCAGGCCCGTCGGGTCGTGCTCGACGAGCCGGTCCAGCCATGCCAGCTGCTCGTCGTGCGGCACGGCCGCGAGCGAGCGGCCCTGCACCGCGAGGATCTGGAACGGCGCGATCCGGACGCCGTCGAGCCCCTCGGTGCTCCAGCAGTAGCGGCGGTACGCCTCCGTGAAAGCGGCGGCGTTCTCGGCGCGCTCCCGGCCGCGGCCGGCCAGGGCGCCGACATCGACACCGCGGGCAGCCGCCGCGGCCAGGGCGCCGCCGGCCACGGGCAGGGCCGCGCCCGCGGCCGCGCCCACCGCCGCGTACTGCGAGCGCAGCAGCCCGGCCGCCTTCAGGGACCAGGGCATCAGCTCGGTGTCGAGCACCACCCAGTCGGTGTCCCACTCCTCCCAGAGTCCGGCGGCGGTGACGGCGGCCCGAAGACGGCCGATGACGGTCTCGGTGAGCGCCGTGTCGTCCAGGAACGGCCGCCCGGTGCGGGTGTGCAGGGCGCCGGTGACATGGTCGGTACCGAACCGCTCGCGGGCGGCGTCGGCGTCGCGGCAGACCAGCGCCACCGCCCGCGACCCCATGTGCTTCTCCTCGCAGACGACCTTGGTGACACCGTCCGCGCGGTACTGCGCGAAGGCCTCCGTGGGGTGCTCGAGGAATCCCTCCACCTGCGAGGTCGCGGTCGGGGCCATGGTCGGCGGCAGGTAGGTCAGGAGCCTCGGGTCGATCGCGAAGCGGCTCATGACTTCGAGCGCCGCCGCCGCGTTCTCCTCGCGCACCGCGACCCTGCCCAGGTGCCGGGTCTCCACGATGCGACGGCCCTGCACATCGGCGAGGTCGAGCGGCCGGCCCTCCCGGCCGCCGGGTGCCTCGGTGGTCAGCGGCTTCACCGGCTCGTACCAGACGCGCTCGGCCGGTACGTCGACGATCTCGCGCTCCGGCCAGCGCAGCGCGGTCATCCTCCCGCCGAAGACCGCCCCGGTGTCCAGGCAGAGGGTGTTGTTCACCCAGGAGGTGACGGGCACCGGTGTGTGGCCGTAGACCACCGCGGCACTGCCTCGGTAGTCCTCGGCCCACGGGTAGCGCACGGGCAGGCCGAACTCATCGGTCTCGCCGGTCGTGTCCCCGTACAGCGCGTGCGAACGGACCCGGCCTGATGTGCGCCCGTGGTACTTCTCGGGGAGTCCCGCGTGGCAGACGACGAGCCTGCCCCCGTCCAGGACGTAGTGGCTGACCAGCCCGTCGATGAACTCGGCGACCCGCTTGCGGAACTCGGGGTGCTCGACGTCCTCCCGCTCCAGCTGCTCGACGGTCTCGGCGAGACCGTGACTGTGCTGGACCTTGCGCCCCTTGAGATAGCGGCCCAGCTTGTTCTCGTGGTTGCCCGGCACGCACAGCGCGTCCCCCGACTCGACCATGGACATGACGCGACGCAGCACCCCGGGGCTGTCGGGGCCACGGTCGACGAGGTCGCCCACGAACACGGCGGTCCTGCCCTCGGGGTGGACACCGTCCTTGTAGCCCAGCTTGGCGAGCAGGGTGTCCAGCTCGGAGCGGCAGCCGTGGATGTCGCCGATGATGTCGAACGGGCCCGTGAGGTGCCGGAGGTCGTTGTAGCGGCGTTCCAGGACGACTTCGGCCGTGTCGGCCTCCTCCTCGGTGCGCAGGATGTGGACCTTGCGAAAGCCCTCGCGCTCCAGACCGCGCAGCGAGCGGCGCAGCTCACGGCGGTGGCGCTGCACGACGTGGCGGGGCATGCCGGCGCGGTCGGGGCGGGTGGCGTTGCGTGCCTGGCAGACCTCTTCCGGCAGGTCGAGCACGACGGCGATGGGCAGCACGTCGTACTGCCGGGCCAGCTGGACGAGCTGCTTGCGGCTCTCCTGCTGCACATTGGTGGCGTCGACGACGGTGAGGCGGCCGGCGGCGAGGCGCTTGCCGGCGATGTAGTGGAGCACGTCGAAGGCGTCACCGCTGGCGCTCTGGTCGTTCTCGTCGTCGGCGACGAGGCCACGGCAGAAGTCCGATGAGACGATCTCGGTGGGCTTGAAGTGCTTGCGGGCGAAGGTGGACTTGCCCGACCCGGTGGCGCCGACGAGGACGACGAGGGACAGGTCGGTCACCGGCAGCGTGCGCGGGGCACCGGTCGTGGGACCACTGGTCATGGGACTGCTGGTCATGCGGCCTTCGCCTCCTTCGTCGTCTCCTGGGCCGTGGTCATCGTGAACACGGCCAGCTGTGTGGGAGGCCCCACTTCGGGGTCTTCGGGGCCCACCGGCTCGAACGCCACCGTGTAACCGTGGCGCCCTGCCACCTGCCCCGCCCAGTCCCGGAACTCCTCCCTGGTCCACTCGAAGCGGTGGTCGCCGTGGCGTGCGTGCCCGGCGGGAAGGGTCTCCCAGCGGACGTTGTACTCGACGTTGGGCGTCGTCACCAGCACGGTGCGCGGCCGCGCGGAGCCGAACACCGCGTACTCGAGGGCGGGCAGCCGCTCCAGGTCGAGGTGCTCGATCACCTCGCTGAGCACGGCGGCGTCGTATCCCTTGAGCTGCTTGTCGGTGTAGGTGAGCGCGCCCTGGCGGAGGGTGACCCGGCCGGCCTGCCGCTCGCCCATCCGGTCCAGCTTCAGCCGGCGTGCGGCCACGGTCAGCGCACGCATCGACACATCGACCCCGACGATCTCCGTGTAGCGCACATCCTTGAGCAGCGCCTGTACCAACTGGCCCTGCCCACAGCCGAGGTCGAGCACCCGGGCCGCCCCGGCTGAGCGCAGCGCCTCCAGGATGGCTTCGCGGCGCTGCTCGGCGAGCGGCACCGGCTTCTCCTCCGTGTCGGTGGTCTCGTCGACCGCGTTGTCCAGGCTCTCCACCTCCAGATCGTCCGACTCCGCCAGCCTGACCAGCTCCAGCCGCTCCATCGCCTGCCGGGTGAGACCCCAGCGCCGGGAGAGATAGCGGCTGGTGATCAGCTTCTGCTCCGGGTGGCCCGCGAGCCAGCCCTCACCGGCCCGGAGCAGCTTGTCCACCTCGTCGGGTGCGACCCAGTAGTGCTTGGCGTCGTCGAGCACCGGGAACAGCACATACAGCTGCCGCAGGGCGTCCGCGAGCCGCAACTCCCCCTCCAGCACCAGCCGTACGTAGCGCGAGTCGCCCCACTCCGGGAACTGCTCGTCCAGCGGTACGGCCACGGCGTCCACCCGTGTCCAGCCGAGCGGCGCGAAGAGCTTGTGCACCAGCTCCGCCCCACCGCGCGCGGGCAGCGCGGGCACTTCGATCCGCAGCGGCAGGGCTTCCGCGGCCCGCTCGGGCATCGCCCTGCACGCCCCGTTCAGCGCGGACTTGAACACCGTCGTCATCGCGACCGAGAGCAGGGACGACGCCGCGTACGGCCGGTCGTTGACGTACTGCGCGAGTGCCGCGTCGGGGGCTCCGCCCCGGCCCTTGCCCTTGCCGCGCCTCACCAGCGCCACCGGATCCACCTCGAGCAGCAGAGCCGCGGTACAGCGCTCCACGGACGCCTCCGGGTAGAAGACGTGCGCGGTGCCGTGCGCCGTGGAGAACGCCTGCGCCTTGTCGGGATGCTTGTGCAGCAGATAACCGAGATCGGTGGCGGGACGCTCAGAAGTGCCGGTCGTACTGATAGTCATGAACACGCGTCCGAGTATGGTCCGGTGACCTGTCCCCCACCAGGCATTTTCACGCCCCGGCCGCCTCCAGCTGGTCCGCCAGTGCCGCGATTTCGGACGGGCCGACCCGACAGCAGCCACCGACCAGCCGTGCGCCCGCCCGCTGCCAGTCCCGCACCCTGCCCGGCTCGAAGGTGCCGCGCCCCGTCCAGGCCCGGCCGTCCGCGTCCCACTTCTCCCCACTGTTCGGATAGACGACCACCGGTTTGCCGCTGACCGCCGCCGCCACCTCCACCGCCCGGCCGACGTCGGCGGGATCACAGCAGTTGACCCCGACGGCCACCACCTGGTCGACACCGGCGGCGAGCGCGAACGCCTCCGTCAGAGGCTGCCCGGCCCTGGTCAGGTCGCCCGCCACGCTGTACGAGAGCCAGACCGGCACCCCGATCCCCTCGGCCACCCGCAGCAGCGCCTCGGCCTCGTCGATGTCCGGCACCGTCTCCAGGGCCATCACATCGGTCCCGGCCCCGGCCAGTGTCTCCGCCCGGGGCCGGTGGAAGCGCTCCAGCTCCCGGACGGTGAGTCCGTACCGGCCCCGGTACTCGCTGCCGTCCGCGAGCATCGCCCCGTACGGTCCGACCGAGGCGGCGACCCACGACTCCCGGCCCGTCACCGCACCCGCCCTGCGCGCCGCCTCGACGCTCGCGGCCATCAGCTCCGACGCCCGTGCCCGCCCGGTCCCGCGCCTGGCGAACCCTTCGAAGGTGGCCTGGTAGCTGGCGGTGATGAGCACCTGTGCACCTGCCCGCGCATAGGCCGTGTGAGCGGCCTCGATCTGCTGGGGCGCGTCGCTCAGCAGCCGGGCCGACCACAGCGCGTCGGACAGATCGCAGCCCTGCGCCTCCAGTTGGTTGGAGAGACCCCCGTCCAGCAGAACGGTCCCCTCGGCGAGCGCTTCGCCGAGCGTACGGCCGGGCGCGCCGTCCGCGTCCGCTGTCCGGGCAGAGTGCACAGCTGCTCCTTCCTGTCGGCAGACGATGTCCGCCTGCTACCGGGGGGCGCCTGGTACCGGGGTCCGCCTGGTACCGGGGTCCGCCCGCTGCCGGGGTCCGCCCGCTGCCAGGTGCGCCTGTTACCGATGTCCACCGGCTTCGGCGGCCGCCAGGTGTCAGCGACCACCGGCTTGGGCGGCCGTCGGCTGTCAGCCCAGCTGGGACTGGACCTGCGACGCGATCAGTTCCAGATGGTCCAGGTCGTGGAGGTCGAGCACCTGGAGATAGATCCGCGACGAGCCGATCGCGGCGTACCGGCCGATCTTGTCGACCACCTCGTCGGGTGAGCCCGCCAGCCCGTTCGCCTTGATCTCCTCGACCTCCCTTCCGATGACGGACGCGCGCCGCGCCACCTCCGCGTCGTCCTTCCCGACACACACCACAAGGGCGTTGGAATACACCAGGTCGTCAGGGGCCCGCCCGGCCGCGGCAGCGGCGTCCCTGACCCGGCCGAACTGCCGCTCGGTGTCCTCGATCGACGCGAAGGGGATGTTGAACTCGTCCGCGTACCGTGCGGCCAGGCGCGGGGTACGGACCGCTCCGTGGCCGCCGATCAGGACCGGCACCTTCGTCTGGGCGGGCTTCGGCAGCGCCGGCGAGTCGGTGAGCTGGTAGTACGTCCCGTCGTAGCTGAACGTCTTGCCTGTCTCGGTCTCCCACAGCCCCGTGACGATCGCCAGCTGCTCCTCCAGCCGGCCGAACTTCTCCTTCGGGAACGGGATGCCGTATGCCTTGTGCTCCTCCTCGAACCAGCCGGCGCCGAGGCCCAGCTCGACCCGGCCGCCGGACATCTGGTCGACCTGGGCGACCTGGATGGCCAGCACCCCGGGCAGACGGAAGGTGCCCGCGGTCATCAGCGTGCCGAGGCGGATCCGCTTGGTCTCGCGGGCCAGCCCGGCCAGAGTGATCCAGGCGTCGGTCGGGCCGGGCAGACCGTCCCCGGAGCCCATGCGCAGATAGTGGTCGGATCGGTAGAAGGCATCGAAGCCGAGGTCCTCGGTGGCCTTGGCGACGGTGAGCAGGGTGTCGTAGCTCGCCCCTTGCTGGGGCTCGGTGAAGATTCGAAGATCCATGCCTCCATCCTGCACCTTCGAGGCCCCTGCGCCCCCTTTCCCCGCTCTCTCCGCCGAACACCCGGGGCACTACGCACGGCGCAGACGCAGACGCACGCCCACGGCACGCGTCGCGCGCCCGCCGCTCACGGCTGGCCCGCGACGAAGCCGGCCGGGCCGTGTATCACGCCGAAGGGGCCGTCACGCTCCCGCTCCAACTCCTGTTCGTGCTCACGCTCCTGCTCGGCAAGCAGCCTCAGCATCCCCTGCACCCGGTCCACCGACTCGTCGACGGCGTCTATCGCCTCGATGCACTGCCAGTAGAGCCCTCCCTCCTCCGTGCCGCAGGCGACACCCACCAGCGCGATGCCCGCCTCCCCGAGGAGCAGCAGGAGAGCGGCCAACGCCCTGGGCACATGGTCCACTTCTGTGAGCCGCGACGCCCGCACACCTCCGGCCGGAACCAGCGGATGGTCGAGCACCGCGCTGCCCAGGGCGCAGGTCTCGCTGAGCCCGCGCGCCTCCGTCCGTAACTCCGCCGGTCCGGACCTCGCGAGCTGCCCGCCGACCGCTCTGGCGAGCGCCTGGGCCTGCCATGCCTCCGCCATGACCGCCGACACTCCCCTGCTGCCCGCCAGCGCGCTCCGGCCCGCCGCGATCAGTCGCTCCGCTTCCATGCCGCTCCCCCGTCACCGAGATCACTCGTGTTGAAGAACCCACTCACCTCTTCATTACCCACAGTGAGGGTCACGGCACACGAAAGCCAGAGGAAATCGGAAATCTGTGGACAGGAAGTCGATTGTTAACAAGTCGATCACTCAAGAGAGTGACGCTCTGTCACTTTCGTGCCGTTCGATGCCGGAAAACGCGTCTCGTTGCGGTCGATCTTGGCGGCCAGGGCCCCCAGAGCGTCGATTCCCAGGACCTCGCAGAACTGCAGCAGATACGCCAGGACGTCGGCCACCTCGTCGGTGACACGGAACGCCGAATCGGGGTCCTCCATGACCCTCGCCGACTGTTCCGGCGTCAGCCACTGGAAGATCTCCAGGAGTTCGGAGGCCTCCACACTCAGCGCGGCGCTCAGATTCTTGGGGGTGTGGTACGGCCCCCAGGCCCGTGCCTCCGCGAAGTCGGCCAGTCGTCGTTGCAGTTGTGCCACATCCAGTTCCGTCACGGTGCCAGGTCTACCACTCCCGCACCGGCCGTCTCCCGGGCCACCGCCGCGGCCGCCTCACCGACCGTCCCCAGCAGACGCACCTGCCCGTTCGCGCAGACCGATGACGCCAGCGACAGCAGCACCGCGGTCTGGCGCGTGTCCAGGCTCCGGTCGAACCCGTCGGCCAGGACGGTGAAGGCCTGCATGGCCGACGGCACCTCCGCCGCAGGGTCCGCCACCAGCACATCAGGGCCGGTCAGCAGCACGAACGCATGGGCGAGACAGCGAAGTTCACCGTCACCGAGAGCGCCGACGGGTGTGCTGCGTCCCGGGCCCCGGCCGGCCAGGGCCCGCACTCTGCCGTCCTTCAGCCGCTCCACGGTCAGCCCCGTCACCCGTCGCGCACACCCGGCGTCCGCGACGGCGACCAGCCGGGCGTACCGCTGTGCGCACCGGCCCCGGGTACGGCGCAGGAGATCGGCGAGGTTGTCGCAGTACCGGTTCAGCTGCCCCTCGCCGGCGGCCACCGGCTCCCGCATCAGCCGAGGCTGTGGATCGCAGACGAACGCCGACCGCAGGGCGACCACCACCTGCTCGGCGGCGGCCAGCACCCTGAGCTGCCCGTCAGTCGTCCCGGCGACCCGCAACGGCAGCAGCGCCGTACCGAGCCGGTCGTCGGGGAAGGGGGCACGCGTCACGGGCACCGCCCCAGCGGTGTACCAGCCGGCCTGCACGGAGGAGCGCCGGGGATCCCGCAGCGCCGTGCTGAGCAGGGTCTCGCCGCAGTCGGTCAGCCGCTCGCCGACGATACGGAGCGCGGGCTCGGCCTGCACGGCGATATCCAGTCTCACCGGGCCGGCCGGGCCCTCCACCGTGCAGCCGATCCTGAAGCCGCGCCGCCCCTGCCCGTCGGCGCCGGCCCCTTCGGGAACCAGAGCCGCCGGGTCGGGGAAGACGTCCTCCAGCCGATCACCGGCGGCCAGCCGCGCGAGCGCCTCGTACCCGCGCAGGGCGGTCGACTTTCCGCTGCCGCTGCCTCCGGCGAGCAGGGTGAGCGGCCCGAGCGGGATGACGGTACGGCGGTGCGCGGCGAAGGCGGCGAGCCGGAGCTCACTGACGAACGGGCGGACGGGGCGGGCAGGGCGGTCCGGGCGGGCGGGGTGGTCCGCGCCGTACGGCCCGTACGGCCCGGACGGCACGGGGGCCGCCGCTCCCGGGAAGGTGGAGGTCACAGTCATGAGCGGACGGTACGCACGCCCTGAAGCGGCGAACCGTTCCGCCCGCACCACCTTCCTACGATTGAGGTACGCCCGCGGGGGTGACCCCCTCGACCTCCATGCCGACCGGCGCGAGCAGGAAGACATTGCGGTCCACCCGGTGCATCCCGCTGCCGAGACCGAAGACCACGCCACTGCTGAAGTCCAGGATCCGCTTGGCCACATCGGTCTCCGCGCCGGTCAGATCCAGCAGAACCGGGATCTGGGCCACCAGGTACTCGGCCACCTCCCGTGCGTCCGCGAACACCTGCACCCTCAGCACGACCATGCGCCGCTGCTCGGCCGACTCCCGCTGTTCCGGGACGGTCCTGTGATCGACCCGGGACGGCCATTCGTCACGGCCCCTCAGGGGTACGACCTGGGCGAGCCCTTCCCACTGTTCGTCGGTGGCGTCGTATCTGTCGTACCTGTCGTACCTGCTCACAGAACCACCCCGTCCGTATGCCGGTTGGCTGTGCGCCGGCTGCGCTCGCTGTTCATCGGGCAATTCTCTCGCCCCTCACCCGTTCGGCGTACCACCGACACGGTTCGGAACGTGATCGGCGACGTCCGGAGCGTCCGCTCCGTCCTGCTCGGGGAGTGTGCCGAGCGGTGTGAAACGGACCGGGAGATGCGCCGGAGCACGATGGAAGGGGCCCGGCCGCCAGACCAGCGCGCCGGGCTCGACGGCGAGTTCCAGATCGCAGAGCTGACTGGTGAGCTGTTCGATCGCGGTCATCGCCATCAGCAGGGCGGGCTGCTTCGCGGGACAGCGGTGCGGCCCCGCCGACCACGCCAGGTGAGCACCGTCACCGGAGCGCGCGGCGGGGTCCGAGCCGGAGGGCGGCGACTGGGTGTTGGCGGCGGCGAAGGAGACCAGCACCAGCTGCCCTGCGCGCAACGGGACCCCGTGGAACTCCGTGTCGTGACGCGGGAAGTGGGCCCCCATGTTGGCCAGCGGTGGATCGCGCCAGAGTACGTCGTCGACCGCCTCGTGCGCGGTTGTCGCGCCGCCGTGCAGGGAGCCCCCGTACCCGGTGTCGCTGAGCATGCGTAGCAGGGCGTTGCCGATCAGATTGGTCGTGGGCTCGTGGCCCGAGCTCATGATGAGCGTGATCTGACGCACGACCTCGTTGTCGTCGAGCCCGGCCGGATGTGCCAGCAGGTATGTGGTGAGGTCACGGCCCGGGCTCCGCCGCCGCGCGGAGACGAGCGCGCTGACGACGCCGACCAGGTCCTCGTACGCCGCTGTCGCGTCCTGGGCCGAGTCCAACATCGCGCCGGTACCGCGGACCACTCGCTCGGTGTCCTGGGGGGCCACGCCGAACGCGGAGGTGAAGACGTGCAACGGGAGCCTGCGGGCGTACTGGGAGATGAGGTCACCGGTGCCGGTGGCCGAGAACTCCGCGATGAGGCGCTGCGCGACCTGGGCGACCTCCGCACGCAGCAGGTGGGGTTCGATCCGGGCCAGGGTGTCGTTGATGGCATCGCGGTAGCGGGCGTGGACGGCGCCGTCGGTGAAGAGCGCGGCGGGACGGTATCCGAGCACGGGCAGAACCGACGAGTCTGCGGGGACGCCCTCCTGCCAGGCGCGCGGGTCCTTGGTGAAGGTCTCGGTGTCCCGCAGCAGGTCGACGGCCGCGTGGTAGTCGGTGACCAGCAGCGCGTCCACGTCCGGGGCGATGCGCACCCTGGCCAACGGCCCCTGGTCCCGCAGCCTGCGGTAGTGGCCGTGCGGATCGGCGGCGAAGTCGGCGCCGTACAGCGCGAGGGGTTCGCGGAGCGAGGGGACGGTATCGGGGGAAGTGCCGGTCACGGGAGGGGTCATGACGATTCCTGGGGCGCGGGCAGGCAGGTCAGCGCGTGCTCGGCGAGGGCGATCAGGGCGTCGATGCTGCCCCGGCGTTCGCGGGCGTCGCACTGCACCAGCGGGGTGCGGGGATCGAGGTCGAGGTGCTTGCGCAGGACCTCGTCCGCGTGGGCGGGGGCATCGGGGAAGCGGTTCACGGCGACGGCGTACGGAAGCCCTTGTTCCTCCACCATGTCCATGACGGCGAAGGAGTCCTCGAGCCGGCGGGTGTCCACCATGATCAGGGCGCCGAGCGCACCGCGCGCGATGTCCTCCCACAAGGGGAAGAAGCGCTCCTGTCCGGGCGTGCCGAACATGTAGAGCACCAGGTCGTCCTGGACGGTCAGCCGCCCGAAGTCGATGGCGACCGTGGTCGTGGTCTTCTCCGGAAGTCCGGCGGTGTCGTCGAGTCCCGTACTGGACTGCGTCATCGCCTCTTCCGTGTGCAGGGTCGGGATTTCCGACAGCGTACGGATCAGGGTCGTCTTGCCCACGCCGAAGGGACCCGTGACGACGAGTTTCATCAGGGTCTCGGCGGCACTCGGCAGATAGCCGATGCCGCCCCGGTCAGTGGAGGGAACGGAGTCCAACGAGCAGCCTCTCGACGAGCGACCGGTCGATCTCACCGGCACTGGGGATCGGTGGTCGAGCGTGCAGATGTCCTGCGGCCACGAGATCCGTGGCCAGGAAGACCGTGGCGCTGACCGGAAGGTCCAGATGGGCAGCGCACTCGACGACGGTGAGGGCTCCCGGCTTCAGGAGCTCACACAGCCTGCGCTGTTCCGAGCCGGTGTCCTGCGGCAGCTCGGAGTCCGTACGGATGAGCACGGCGAGCCGGTCGAGCGCGGGACCGGTGGGTGTGGAGCGGCCACCGGTGACCAGGTAGGCGGGAATCAGGCGGCGGCCTGGGCCTGGGGTCATGGCCGGGTGGCAGCGTCCGGTTGGCGGGTGGGGGCGTGCATGGCCCTGGTCAGCGCGGTGACCTGCACCTGCATCTGGTAGGCGATGTTCCCCAGATGCGCGTCGGGCGCCGCGAACAGAGCCAGAGTGGTGTTCCTGCCCGCCGGGACGACGACCGCGTAACCCAGATCGGACTCCACGACCGTCTGGGCCAGACTCGGCGAATCGGCCTCGGTGAAGGCTGTGGTGAAGGCGCGGGCGGCCGCGTGCAGGGTGGCCGTCATCGCGGCGACGCGCTCGGCGGACGCCCGGTCCAGGCCGGGCGAGGCGCCCTCGACGAGACCGTCGCCGGTGGCGACCACTGCGTGCTGTACGCCGGGCAGCTCCAGCAGGGGAGTCAGCACCCAGGCGAGATCACCGGCGGTGGGGGTGGTGCTCACGTCTCGTCGTCTCCTTGGTCGTCCGATGGGTGTACTGGGGGCGCCGGGGGCGCGAGCGCCTCCCTGCCGCTGAGGGTGCCTTGCTGGAGGGCGGTCCAGGCAGCCCCGGCCTGTTCGGGTGTACGGGTCACCGGCTCCTGCGCCGGCCGCTGCCCGGCCGGCGGCGGGCTCTGGGGGGAGGCCGTCCTGCGGGCTCGACGCCGCCGGGTGGGCAGCCCCGCCGGACGCGCCGTTTCCGCGGCGGCGGTCTCGGTCTCGGGCGTTGCGGGTGCGGGCGTTGCGGTCGCGGGCGTTGCCGGTTCAGGCATTGCCGGTTCGGGCGTTGCAGGTGCCGCCTCGGGAGTGGCCGGCGCGGCCTCGGGAGCAGCCGGAGCCGCCGCGGCCGAAGCGGGTTCGGGTGCAGTCGGCGTCGGCTGCGGCGCGGCGGGCGCGGTCGGGGCAGCGGGTTCCCCCCTGGCGGGCGACGGGATCGCGGCAGCTCCGGCCCCGGCTCCGGCCGGCCGCGCGAGCACCGGCTTCGGCGCGAGCACGGACAGGGTGCGGTCGTCGTCGATCACGGTCAGCAGATGCGCCGGAATCCGCAGCATCGTGCGCATCCCCCCGTACGGCGACGGCTCGATGTGGCAGCTGAAGCCGTAGCGCGCGATGAGCCGACCGACCACAGCGAAGCCGGTCTGCGGCGGGTCCCCCAGCTCCGTGAGCAGCACTTCGGAGGGGCCCGACAGGAGCGCGTGTGCCCGCTTCAGCGCGTCGTCGTCCATGCCGATCCCGGCGTCGTCGACGAGGATCAGGGCGCCGCGCCCGGCGGTCTGCTGGACCGTCACCGGGACCTCGGTGTCCGGGTGCGAGTACGCCGTCGCGTTGGCCATCAGCTCGGCGAGCGCGATGGCGAGGGGTTCCGCGGCCCGGGCGACCAGCGCGAGCCGCTCCTGGCGCAGATGGTTGGAGACCTTGATCCGCTCGTACCCCGCGACCCGTGACTGGGCTCCGAGCACGACCTCGACGAGCGAGGAGTTCTGCCGGGCGAGGCCGGGCCAGGCGTCGCAGAGCACGGCCGTGGCCTGGGTGCGGCGCAACGCCAGTTCGTTACGGAAGTCGAGCTGGAGGATCCGCGGGTCGTCGTACTCGTGCTGGAGCTCGTGCAGCAGATGCTGCGACTGGTTGAGCAGCGACTGGATCTTGGCCGAGGTGCCGCGCATGGCCGACCGCGCTGCCGCGTCGACGCGTCCGCGCTCCTCCAGGACCGCGGTGCGCGCGGCCTGTACGGCCTCGGTCAGCAGTCGGGCCGCGTCGCCCTCGATCTCGGCGGCCTCCCGCAGGCCCGGGACGGGTGCCGCCCGGTGGGAGAGCGCGGCGGCCGCGGCAGGTATCCGCTTCCTGGCCAGCTGGCGGATCTCCTCGGTGAGGGCGAGGGTGCGCGCCTCTGCCGCCCTGGCCTGACGCTCTGCCAGCTCGGCGTGCGCCGATGCCCCGTACGCGTCCCGCCCGGCCTGAAACGCGCGTGTGGCCGACCATATCGCCACTGCTACGGCGATCAGGGCCACGATCCATGCCACCACGGCGTCACCGCGTCTCTGTTGTCGGGGACGGCCTGCCGCCCGTTCGGCTGCGGGGTGTCCGGCTGTCGTGCCGGAGGGCCGTCACGCCGGCTCCCCGACCTCATGGGCGACCGCGGCCACGTCGGCCATCACCTGGAGAACACCGGGGAGTTCCGAGCCCCCGTCCAGATGGCGGTACTCGCTCCCGATGGTCACCACGAGTCGTTCGGGCAGGCCGAGCGCAGGGTAGCGGCCCTCGGTGATCACCCGGCGGGCCGCCTCGGCGGAGGGCACCCCTGCCGCGTGGAGGGTGTGGGCGCGCTCCCGTACGTATGCGAGGTAGGCCATGTGCTCGCGCACCCCGGCGGGATCGAGCACCGGTCCGTGGCCCGGCACGATCACCTCGGCGCCGGTGGCCAGGACGCGCTCGCAGGCATCGATCACATTGCTCAGGGGGCCCGCCCAGTGCACGGGATGGTCCCCGGGCTGCTGCGGGGACGAGGAGAAGATGACGTCTCCGCTGAACACGGTGCGCTGCGCGGGCAGATACACCATCAGGTCGCCCGCCGTGTGCGCGGGCGGCAGGGACGACAGCTGGACCGCGTACTCCCCCAGGGTCAGTTCGAGCTCACCGGTGAAGTAGGTCGTCGGCCGCACAGCCTCGGTGCCCGACCAGTCGAAGCCACCGAAGTGACGGCCGAGGTACGCACCGAGGGGGGTGGAGGGATCACTTCCGGCCACCAGCGCGTGCTGTTGCTGCGGGGTCGGGTCGTAGTGGATGTGCTCCAGCGCCTCGCGGGTCGCGATGATCTCCGCATCGGGGAGCACTCCCGCACCCCAGAAGTGGTCACCGTTGGCGTGGGTGACGATCACACGGTCGACGCTCACCCCGTCGGGCAGCCGCTTCTGGCTCTCCACCAAGAACTGTCCGGCCAGCAGCGTGTCGTAGGGGGTGTCGATCCACAGCGCGCCGCGCGGTGCCACGAGGAGACCGCAGTTGGCCAGGCCCCAGCCCCGTTTCGGCGGTAGCCAGGCATACAGGCCCCTACCGAGGTCGACGATGTCCCCACCCGTGATCGACATGGGGCGATTATGCCGACCTCGATCCGGGCACGCGTTCGAACTCGGCCAATATGCGCTCCCGGTGACGCAAAATCGCCCCTACCTCGGGCCAGCCCTCGCCGGTCGGTGACCGTCCGAGGTTGCCGCACATCGGGCCCACAGGAGATTTTCCACCTGATGTACGGGATTTCGACCGTCAGGAACGGGCCACGCCACGGATACCCACACAGCCGCGACAGAACCGGATCGGGCCGGCTACCCACCGAGCATGGCTGAAAATCGATGCCGCTTACGTGTCGGCCGCGGGGCTGCGGGAGCAGGTGCTTGCGGCCGGGGTCCGCTGGGCCTGCCGCGCCATCTGACCGGTCGGTGGCGCTGGACGCGGCCGAGGGGTCCGAACGCCGTCACGACACGCCGCGCACCGGGCCGATACGAGCGGCCCGGTGCGCGGTGGGGTGAGCGTGGAGGTCAGGCCTCCTCTTCGAAGTGGGCGTCCAGCGCCTCGTCGAGCTCGGCCGTCCACACCTTGAGGTCGCTCCGGGCCCCGGCCTCGACCTCGGCGTTGAACCAGCGGCGGCTCGACAGGTGGACCGTCACGGTGAACCGGCGTCCGAAGCGGCCGGTCTTGACCTCGACCGCGCCGATCTCGGCCCAGTCGAACTCCGCCTCCTGGTCGTCGAGCCGGAAGCGGACACCTTCGGCGTCCACTCTGATGGATCCGCGCCGGTCGCTGACCTCGAAGACGGGGCCGTCCTCGCCATCGGCACCTCCGCGCGACGCCTCGGACTCGGACTCAGCCTCAGTGGCTGCCTCGTCGTCCGACGAGGCAGCTGAACCCTCCGTGGCCGCGTCGCCTGCCTGGCTCGTGTCGCCGTCTCGGCTCGTGTCGCTGTCCTGGCTCTTGACGCTGTCCTTGCTCGCGTCGCCGTCGTCCGCCCCGGAACCGTCCACGGATCCGTCAGCCGCCTCCGTGGCGAGCGCGTCCGAGACCGCGGCCTCTCCGGTCCCCTCAGCCTCCCCTGTCGTCTCCTCAAGCCGCTGGGACGTCCCCTCCTCGGCTTCCGGCTCCGCCTCCGTCCGCGCGGGGGCAGGGGCCGTCAGGCCGGGGATGTACGCCGGGTCAGTGCCCGCGGCGAACTCTGGCTTGGTGTTCGAATCTATGCGCTGCTCCACGGCGGGCAGTATGGACGACGAACCTGTACGAGACCAGTCAACCGGGCCCCGCCCGGCCTGTCGGCGGGTCGCGGCCCGGCCGTGACACCGCCGTACGGAGCACCCGGACCCGGCAGGCACCGGAAAACGGACGACGGGTGGTGCGGGCTCCGCCGAACCCGCACCACCCGTCACTTCTGTCCCTCTGTCACACACCCGTGCGCCAGCGGTCCCGCCTCAGCAGGACTCAGTAGGCCCCGAAGACGTTGTCGATCGAGCCGTACCTGTCCGCTGCGTAGTTGCACGCGGCCGTGATGTTGGCGACCGGGTCGTAGCTGTCCATCGACGTACCGTCCACGTGGTACGCCTGGAAGGTCGGGTCGATGACCTGCAGCAGGCCCTTGGACGGGATGCCCGCAGCGGCGTTCGAGTCCCAGTTGTTGATGGCCTGGGGGTTGCCCGCCGACTCGCGGATGATGTTGCGGTGGATGCCCTCGTAGCTGCCGGGGATGCCGTGCTCGGCCATGACGGCGAGCGACTCCTTGATCCAGCCGTCGAGGTCGTCGGTGTACGAGACCGGCTCGGCGGCGGGCGTGCCCTCCGCGGCGAGGTTGGTGCTCGTACGCTCCGAGCGGTCGGCGCGGTCAGCGCTCTGCTCGGCACGGTCGGACGAAGCAGAGGCCTTGGATTCGGCCTTGGGGGCCTTGTCCGCCTTGTCGGATGACTTGTTCTCGGCCTTGGCACCAATGGTCAGCTTCAGACCGGGGTGAATCAGGTCGGGGTTTCCGCCGACAGCCTTCTGGTTCTCCTCGTACAGCGCCTTCCAGCCACCGCTCACGGAATGCTCGCGGGCGATCTTCGCAAGGGTGTCACCCAAGATCACGGAATACGTGGCGGACTCGGACTTCTTCGCTGCAATTCCCTTGCCGTTCACGGCAGTCGACGTCGCCGCCTTTTCCACGGCGGTCGGCTGTGCCGGGGCGGCGAAGGCGCCGGTCGCACCGATCACGGGGAGGGCCAGAGCGGCTCCGCCCGTGCTCACGGCGATGATGCCGCGGGTGAGCGAACTGGTCCTGGAACGACGGTGCTTAGCGATTTCGGGCATGCTGAATTCCTCTCCGTCGCCTACGAAGTGAGCTGTCGGGTTCGGGCTGGAGATGCCCGGCCGCATACGAATGCGACTTCACCCCGAGCCGCTCCGGAAACCGGATCGGCGCTTACTTGGGTCCCCCGCTCCTGCCGTACGAGAAGTGGTCGGGTAACCGGACGGCGGCAGGATTCGGCGTTCCGCCCGGAGTGATGGCGACCGTAGGCGAGAAATAGGGAAAGGAACAAGCCTGGTGCGGTGATCACAATTCATTCGCAAGATCGATTCTCGGGAATTCATGTAATCCACCCCACACAGCGCCGCCCATTCCTCTTGGCACAGAAGGGAACCGACCGCCGCGCTCCTGCGTCCGGGGCACATAAGGTGACCCTGGTCACTGAGTCCGATTCGGGCGATTTGCGCCCGAGCGAAGGCCTCAGGTCACACGAAATGGCCTTTTATGGATTACGGGATCAATTCCAAAAAGCGGCTCAAAACGGGCATACGACTCATGAATGACGCCTTCGGGCATACCGAGAGCGTTCGCGTGGAACCGATCCGCCTATGACGCAAAGCCCTCACCCCTCGGCCCCTCGGATCACCGTCCTGCCCGTTCAGCCCGGGGATCCGCCCTTCCGGGTCGTGGAGATCGACGGCGAGGTGGTCGGAAGCGCCACGGCCATGACGGACGTGCTCATCGCAGCCGCCGCGGCCGGCATCACGGTCGATGACCTCGACGACCCCGCGACCGTCCGGTGGGTGGGCGGAGGCAAGCTCAGCTGGAAGCCGCACTGAGAGGAGGAGGCAGCGGCGGCCGGGGCATACGCGCCGTCGGCCGCCACGGGAAGCCGGCCGCCCCGAAGGGCGGCCGCCGCACGAAGCAGCCACGACGAAAAGCGGTCCGGCGCGACAACGCGCCGGACCGCTTCTGTTGTGCGCCCGGTGTCAGCCCTCGATCCGGATGGCCAGCGCCGGGCAGACGGCCGCGGCCTGCTGGACGTCGTCGGCCCGGGCCGGGGCCGGTGCGGGGTCCAGCAGGACGGCGATGCCGTCGTCGTCCTGGTCGAACACGTCATCGGCGGCGACCACGCACTGCCCGGATGCCACGCACTTGTCCTGGTCGAGGGTCACTTTCATGAGCACTCCTTCGTCGTCGGTGTCGTTGTGCGTCGGGTGCGGCGGCCAGGGATCACCACGCCACGGGCAGTTCGTGGACGCCGTAGACCGACCCGTCGTGCTTGAAGGGGAGGTCCTCGATGCGGGCGTCCAGGCGCAGGGTGGGGATACGGCGGTACAGGGTGCTGTAGACGACCTGGAGCTCCAGCCGGGCCAGCGGCTGGCCGACGCACTGATGGACGCCGAAGCCGAAGGCCACATGACGCCGTGCGTCGCGCGTGAGGTCCAGACGGTCAGGATCGGCGAAGACCTCGGGGTCACGGTTGCCGATGTCGTTCGGCACGATGATCCCCTCACCCGCCCGGATGACCTCGCCGGCGATCTCGATGTCCTCCAGAGCAACGCGGCGACGCCCGGTGTGAGTGATGTTGAGATAGCGCAACAGCTCCTCGACGGCGCCGGCGACCACCTTGGGGTCCTCGGTCTCGCGCAGCAGGGCGAGCTGGTCGGGGTGTTCGAGCAGCGCGAGGGTGCCCAGGGCGATCATGTTCGCGGTGGTCTCGTGACCGGCGAGCAGCAGGAGTACGCCCATCTCCGCCGCTTCCCGGCGGGACAGCTCCTCGGCCCCCACCCGGGTGCCGAGCCCTGACAGGAGGTCGTCCGCGGGACGGGCGATCTTGTGCCCCATCAGCTCGTCCAGATAACCGATCAGATTGCCGTGGGCCGCGGCCCGCACCTCGGGATCCGCTGTGCGCCGGATGAGGGTGCCGCTGTTCTCCTGGAAGAAGTCATGGTCGGCGTAGGGCACTCCGAGCAGTTCACAGATGACGAGCGAGGGAACCGGGAGGGCGAACGCCTGGACGAGATCGGCCCTCGGCGGCCCGGACAGCATGGTGTCGATCAGCCCGTCCACGATCTTCTGGACCGCGGGGCGCATCGCCTCGACCCGCTTGATCGTGAACGGAGCTGTCACCATCCGCCGCTGCCGCGCGTGTTCGGGATCATCCATCAGGATGAAGCTGAAGCCGACCCCTCTGAGCGGCGCCTGAGCGGGATAACCGGGCCGGGTGATGTCGGCGCTGACCCTCGGGTCGGAGAGGAGGGTGCGCTGATCCGCGTAACGCGTCACCAGCCATGGTGTGCTCCCGTCCCACAGGCGGGCCTTCCTGAGCGGCCCCTGTTCCTGCTCGGCCTTCAGGCCGGGCGGCGGGTCGAAGGGGCAGCCCGCCGCCCTGTCCATCGGGAATTCCACAGCAGAGGGCACGGGCGCACCGTCCGTGTGTGCGGTACTGGTGGTGGTCATCGGTTCCTCACTTCGTCGTGCGGTGGGGGACGAGCCAGGCGGGGCGGCGTCAGCGGCAGGCCGTGACGGGTGCCGTCCAGAGCCCGACGACGGCGTCTATCAGACCGGTGGCGGTGTCATGCCAGTTCGCGCGAGGGGTCGAGGAGTTGTCGGCGAGTGCGCGTTCACGCTCCGCACAGGTGTGGATGATCAGGTTGCGCGACATGACGGCGCGCTCCACGTGGACGTCGGCAGGCAAGTCGGGCAGGCAGCGGTTCAGCCCTTCGAGCACCTGCAGCGTGGGCGGACAGGCCAGCGACTCCTCGGCCATGATGTCCCGCAGCGCCGGATCGGTCATGGCCTGGGCGCAGAACCGCGCGAACCAGGTGGGGCTGCCGAGTCCGGCCAGGTGTTCGGTGGTGGGCCGCACCAGGCAGCCCACCCACTCCCCTATGTTTGTGGGGTCTTCGACTCCGGCCAGGAGACGGGCGCGGGCCTCCTCGATCTGCCGGCTGTGCTTGCGGGCGATGGCGCGCACCAGGTCGGCCTTCGTGCCGAAGTGATAACCGACCGCCGCGTTGTTGCCCTGTTGTGCGGCCTCGCTGACCCGGCGGTTGGACACCGCGTAGACGCCTCGCTCGGCGAACAGTCGTTCCGCCGCGTTCAGGATCAGTTCCCTGGTCCCGCCGACCTGTTCGGTCCGCACCATCCGTTCCATCCGACATCTCCTCGGTCGAGGGCGTCCCGGAGCGTCCAGGAGAATCCAGCACCGGCGAGTCGGTCAAGCGACTGATTTAAAGATGGCCGAGATGGGTGCAGGGCCACCGCAGGAGGCCCTCCGAGCCACCGCGGACCCCGTCCCACCTGCCACGATCGGAGTGCGGACGGCGGAAGATCCACCTCCGCTCCCAGCCGTCCGGCACGGCCCGATGCGGCCGGGAGCCGGGCGGTACGACTCCGGCGTCTACCTGGAATTGGCGCAAAGGCACCGAGGCGGACAGCCGCACCCGGCGCATTCGGAAGAGTTGACCAGCAGGCAGTACCTGCAAGGAAAATGGACAATAAACCTTGCAAATGCAAGAGATTAATGTCTATCATGCGGCACATGCAGACCTACACCATCGGGCAGGCGGCGCGTCTTCTCGGCGTGAGCCCGGACACCGCCCGTCGCTGGGCCGATGCCGGGCGGGTCAGGACCCATCGCGACGAGAGCGGGCGCCGCCTCATCGACGGCGGCGATCTGGCCGCGTTCTCCACCGAGGTCGCCCAGACAGGACCGGGCGAGGAACCGGCCCCCTACACCTCGGCGCGCAACGCCTTCCCCGGCATCGTCACCGCGGTGAAGCTGGGTGATGTGGCCGCCCAGGTCGAGATCCAGGCCGGCCCGCACCGGCTCGTCTCGCTGCTGACCCGGGAGGCCGTGGAGGAGCTGGGACTCGAGGTCGGCATGCAGGCCACCGCCCGCGTGAAGTCGACCAACGTACACATCGACCGCACCTGACGCGGCGCCCGCCGCTCGCCGGCCGGCCCACACACACCCGTCAGTCCATCAGCCCGGCGGCGACGGCGGCCCCCAGTTCCCAGCACGCCTCGGTGTCGGCCTTGCCCGGCTCCCCGGTGACGGTCACGGCGTCGGCCGCGCGGCGCCAACCGAGGCCCGTCGTGATCGTCTCGATGCCCCGTACGGCGCCGGTGACATCACTGCCGCCGTGCACGTAGTAACCGAAGGAACGGCCCGACGTCTCGTCCAGGCACGGGTAGTAGACCTGGTCGAAGAAGTGCTTCAGAGCGCCGGACATGTACCCGAGGTTCGCCGGTGTGCCGAGCAGATAGCCGTCGGCCTCCAGCACATCGGACGCCGTGGCGGAGAGCGCCGCCCGCCGCACGACCCGGACACCTTCGATGCCCTCCGTCGTCGCGCCGGAGACCACTGCTTCGAGCAGGGCCTGACAGTTGGGCGAGGGGGTGTGATGGACGATCAGCAAGGTGGCCACATCTTCCGAACCTACCCGCTCACCGTCCCCGCCTCAGTCGGCGGCGCGGAAACCCCGCAGCCGGAGGCTGTTGCCGACGACGAAGACCGAGGAGAAGGCCATGGCCGCTCCGGCGATCATGGGGCTGAGCAGACCGGCCGCGGCGAGCGGGATGGCCGCCACGTTGTAGGCGAAGGCCCAGAACAGATTCGAGCGGATCGTGCCAAGCGTCCTGCGGGAGAGCCGGATCGCGTCGGCGGCCACCCGCAGGTCACCGCGTACGAGTGTCAGGTCACCGGCCTCGATGGCGGCATCCGTGCCCGTCCCCATGGACAGACCCAGGTCGGCCTGGGCGAGCGCCGCGGCGTCGTTGACCCCGTCGCCGACCATGGCGACGCTGCGCCCTTCCGCCTGGAGCTTCCGTACGGCCTCGACCTTGTCCTGAGGCATGACCTCGGCGATGACCTCTTCGATACCGACCTCGGACGCGACAGACGCGGCGACCGCCTTGTTGTCGCCGGTCAGCAGGACGGGGGTCAGCCCGAGGGCGCGCAGCCGCCGGACCGCTTCCTCGCTGGTCTCCTTGACCGCGTCGGCGACCTCCAGGACCGCGCGCGCCTCGCCGTCCCAGGCCACCGCGATCACGGTCCGCCCCTCCTCCTCGGCCGACTCCTTGGCGTACCTGAGCTCTTCGGGAAGCTCGATGGACCACTCGCCCAGCAGCTTCTCGCGGCCGACGAGGACCGCGTGGCCCTCGACGACGCCCTGGACACCGAGCCCCGGAACGTTGACGAAGTCCTCGGGGGCAGGCAGCGCGCCGACCTTCGCGGCGGCGCCTTCGGCCACGGCCCGGGCGATCGGATGTTCGGAGGAGTGCTCCAGTGCGCCGGCGAGGCGCAGCACCTCGGCCTCATCCGTGGCCCCTGCGGCGTGGACCTTCAGCAGCGCCATACGGCCTGTGGTGACGGTGCCGGTCTTGTCGAGGAGGATCGTGTCGACGCGGCGGGTGGTCTCCAGGACCTCCGGCCCCTTGATCAGGATGCCGAGCTGGGCACCTCGTCCGGTGCCGACCATCAGCGCGGTGGGCGTGGCGAGGCCCAGGGCGCAGGGGCAGGCGATGATCAGTACGGCGACGGCCGCGGTGAAGGCCGTCGTGAGTCCGGCGCCCGAACCGAGCCAGAAGCCGAGCGTCGCGAGCGAAAGCCCGATGACGACCGGCACGAACACCGCCGAGATCCTGTCGGCCAGGCGCTGTGCGGCGGCCTTGCCGTTCTGGGCCTCCTCGACGAGCCTGGCCATCCGGGCCAGCTGGGTGTCGGCGCCGACCCTGGTGGCCTCGACGACCAGACGGCCGCCCGCGTTGAGGGTCGCCCCGGTGACGGAGTCCCCGGCGGAGACCTCGACGGGCACCGACTCACCGGTGAGCATCGAGACGTCGACCGCCGAGGAGCCCTCGACCACTGTCCCGTCCGTGGCGATCTTCTCGCCGGGGCGGACCAGGAAGCGGTCCCCCACGTTCAGACCGGCGGTCGGCAGGGTGATCTCGCGGCCGTCACGCAGCACGGTGACTTCCTTGGCGCCGAGCTCCATGAGCGCCCTGAGGGCCGCGCCCGCCCTGCGCTTCGAGCGGGCCTCGAAATACCGGCCGGCCAGGATGAAGGCCGTGACACCGGCGGCGGCCTCCAGATAGATGTTCCCCGCTCCGTCGCTGCGGGAGATCGTGAATTCGAAGGGATGCGTCATGCCCGGCATCCCCGCCGTTCCGAAGAAGAGCGCCCACAGTGACCACAGGAACGCGGCCGATGTGCCGACCGAGATCAGCGTGTCCATGGTGGCCGCGCCGTGCCGGGCATTGGTCCAGGCGGCGCGGTGGAAGGGCCAGGCCGCGTACGTGACGACGGGGGCGGCCAGCGTGAGGGAGAGCCACTGCCAGTACTCGAACTGAAGGGCCGGGATCATCGCCATCGCGATGACCGGCGCGGCGAGCAGGACAGCGGTCACGAGCCGCTGACGCAAGGGCCGCAGCTCTTCGTCGGCGCGCTCGTCCTCACCGTGGTCGCCGGTGGGTGCGCCGGTGGTGCCGGGCTCGGGCCGGGGCGGCGCGGGCGGCCGGGCGGTGTAGCCCGTGGCCTCGACCGTGGCGATCAGATCGTCGACGGAGATGTCCTCGGCGAAGTCGACCCTGGCCTTCTCCGTCGCGTAGTTGACCGTGGCCTCCACGCCATCCATACGGTTGAGCTTCTTCTCGACCCGCGCCGCGCACGACGCGCAGGTCATGCCGCCGATCGCGAGCTCGACCCGGGTGGCACCGGGAGTGGCTGGAGTCATTTCCCCGCTCCTCGTCCGTACAGGACCTTGTATGCCCGTATACCCCTCAAGGGTATCTCTTCCTATGGCCAGGTATACCCCCCACCCGTATAAGTGGCAAGTTTCGGAGGTGCGTGATCGCAGATACCCCCAGGGGGTATGTACGAGCGGTCGCCGCCCGCCCGGTCACGGCCCGCCGGGTCCCGCGCTACAGCGAGGCGAGGCGGGCCAGCGTCTGTTCCAGTTCCTCGCGCAGCACACGGCCGGCTGCCTCGCCGTCCCCCCGCAGGACGGCGTCCACCAGCGCGGCATGCTCTTCGTCACCGTGGTTCGGATCCCCGGAGCGCAGGCTCAGCAGTTCGAGCATGTCGATCAGCCCCTTGCGCAACGTGGGGACGAAATCGGTGAACAGCGCGGAGAGCACAGGGTTGTGTGCGGCCGCCACTACAGCGGCGTGCAGGGCGATGTCCGCGTCGACGAACTCCGTGTCGCCGGCGCTCGCGGCGGCACGGCGTCCGGCCAGGGCCCTGGCGATACCGACGAGGTCACCCTCCGTCCGCCGCCGCGCGGCCAGTCGCGCGGCTTCGACCTCGATGCCGACCCGGACCTCGTAGACGTCGGTGACGGCCGCACGGCGCAACCGCGTGGCCCAGTCCTCCACGGGCTCGGCTGCGATGACGAAGACACCCGCCCCTTGTCGCGCCTGCACCAGCCCCGCCCCGGCGAGTGCGCGCAGCGCTTCACGGACCGTGGAACGCCCGACTCCGAGGTCCGCGGCGAGTGTCGTCTCGCCGGGGAGTTTCGTCCCCACGGGCCAGGCGCCTCCGGTGATCTGCTCGCGCAGATGCTCGGCGGCCTGCTCGACCAGGGGCGATGGCCTCAGGGGTCCCAGCGGCATATGAGTCACTTCCCGATCACACCTCAGGTTGTCTGAGGAGTTTGTTGAAGCTACTGTACCCGGCATGCCGCTGAACGAGCTCCTTCTCCTCGTCCGCCGCTGCGGGGCCTGACACGACCGACCGGCCCCCCGCAGCGGGTGCCGGGCTGTGCCGGTCGCTCCACGGCCGACCGAAAGCGTTTCTTCGCGATGAGTCTCTCCTCAAGCGCCCCGGCGCCCTCAGGCACCCCTGTGCCTACAGACACCCCGGCGCCCTCAGATATCCCGGCGCCCCCGGGCTCTCCTGCCGCCTCCGGGCCCACGGCGTTTCCCACTCTGCGCACGCCGTCCGGCGCCCTCCCTGCGGACGCACCGCCGTGGAACCCCCAGCGCCCGAGCGCGATGCCGCACCACCGCTACCGCTCCGCCCACGACCGGGTGGCACTGCCCCTGACGGGCCGCACCTGGCCCTCGCGCCGGCTCGAACGAGCCCCCCTGTGGGTGCCGGTCGACCTGCGGGACGGCAATCAGGCGCTGGCCGAGCCCATGGACACCGAGCGCAAGCGCCGCCTGTTCGATCTGCTGGTCACCATGGGCTTCAAGGAGATCGAGGTCGGTTATCCGTCCGCCAGCCGGACCAACTTCGACTTCGTCCGTCACCTCGCACAGAGTGGTGCGGTGCCCGACGACGTGACGATCTCCGTGTTCACCCCGGCGCGTCAGGACCTGATCGACCGGACCGTCGACTCCGTGGCAGGCCTCCCCCGCACTCTCGTGCACCTCTACACCGCCACCGCACCCGTGTGGCGGGACGTCGTCCTGGGGCGCTCGCGCGCCGAGGTGCGGACGATGATCCACAAGGCGGCGACGCATCTGTTGCGACGGGCGGAGGAACGACCGGGTGCGGACATCCGGTTCGAGTTCTCGCCCGAGGTCTTCAACCTCACCGAACCGGACTTCGTCCTGGAGATCTGCGACGGTCTCACCGAGCTCTGGGAGGCGAGTTTGGACCGCCCGGTGATCCACAACCTGCCGGCGACCGTGGAGATCGCCACCCCCACCGTGTACGCCGACCAGATCGAGTACATGCACCGCCACCTGGCGCGCCGCGATTCCGTGATCCTCTCCGTGCACCCCCACAACGATCGCGGTACCGGCGTCGCCTGCGCCGAGCTCGCCGTGCTGGCGGGCGCTCAGAGGGTGGAGGGCTGTCTGTTCGGCAACGGCGAGCGCACGGGTAACGTCGACCTCGTGACGCTGGCCCTCAATCTGTACGCGCAGGGCATCGATCCGATGATCGACTTCTCCGACATCGACACGGTCCGCGACGTCGTGGAGCACTGCAACCGGCTCCCGGTCCACCCCCGGCACCCCTACGGGGGCGAGCTCGTCCACACCGCGTTCTCGGGCACCCACCAGGACGCCATCGCCAAGGGCATGGCTCACCACGCGCAGCGGGCCGCCGAGTCCGGGACGAGCCCGGGGGAAGCCCCCTGGGAGGTGCCGTACCTGCCGATCGACCCGGGTGACGTCGGCCGTACGTACGAGGAGGTCATCCGCATCAACTCCCAGTCCGGCAAGGGAGGAATCGCCCATCTGCTCCGCACGCACCACGGGCTCGACCTGCCGCGGGCGATGCGCCCGGACTTCCCGCGCACGGTGCAGCACGTCACGGACGACACCGGGCGCGAGCTCTCCCACAAGGAGCTGTGGGACCTCTTCCGCGCCACCTACCTCGCCCCCGCCCACGACGGCCCCCTGACACTGGAGTCCTGGAGCACTTCGGAAACCGGCCCCGGCGAGCACGCGTTCACCTGCGAACTGCGCGCCGCCGGGCACGTCCGCTCCTGCCGCGGCACCGGAAACGGCCCGCTGTCCGCCCTGACGGACGCATTGCGTTCGGCGGGTGTCACGGTCGATGTCCTGAGCTACGCCGAACACTCCACCACCACCGGCCCCGGCAGCCCGGCCGTCGCCTACGCACAGTGCCGTACGGACGGGGTCACTTGCTGGGGATCCGGCTGGGACACCTCGGTCCTGGCCGCCTCCGTCCACGCCGTCATGGCCGCCGTCAACCGTGCAGGAGCACAACCCCGATGATGACCGAAACACCCCCTGTACTGCGCGTCCGCGACGTCGACCTCGTGCGCGACGGAAGCCACATCCTGAGCGAGGTGTCCCTGACCGTACGAGCCGGCGAGCACTGGGCGCTGCTCGGCTCGAACGGCGCCGGCAAGAGCACGCTGCTCAGCCTCCTCGGAGCGCTCGCGCACCCCACCCGCGGCACGGTGGAGGTCCTCGGACATCAGCTGGGCCGGGTCGATCTGCGTCAGCTGCGTACGTACGTCGGCCATGTCGACCCGCGCCACGCGCTGCGCTCGCCGCTGAAGGTCCGGGACGTCGTCCTGACGGGCCTGACCAACAGCATCGAGCCCCTGCCGCGCTGGAGGCCCATGCCCGAACAGGTGGAGCTGGCCGACACCCTCACCGGTCTGCTCGGCCTGGCCGGGCGTCGCGAGGCACGTTGGCCGACCCTGTCGCAGGGTGAGCGGGGGCGTGCCCTGATCGCGCGGGCACTCATGCCCCGGCCACAGCTGCTGCTCCTGGACGAACCGGCGACAGGGCTGGACGTAGCAGGACGTGAGCAGCTGATCGAGCGGATCGACACACTTCAGCAGAGCTCACCGAAGCTCGCCTCGGTCCTGGTCACGCACCATCTGGAGGAGCTCCCGCCGGGTACGACGCACGCGATGCTGCTGCGTGACGGTCGGTGCCTGGCGGCGGGCCCCGTCGACGAGGTGCTGACCAGCGATCAGATCAGCAAGTGTTTCGACCACCCGGTCCACCTCAGCCGCTTCGAAGGCAGGTGGAGCGTGCGGACGAGCCGCCGACCCCGCTGAGGGGCCCTACCGCACCAGGCAGGGCCGCTTGGCGTCGAACGTCCAGCCCGGCACGAGGTACCGCATGGCCTCGGCGTCGTCCCGCGCCCCCAGCGCCCGCTTCCGGTAGAGCTCATGGGCCGCGAGCAGGCGGTCCATGTCGAGCTCGACGCCCAGGCCGGGGGCGTCGGGCACGGCGATCTCGCCGTCGGTGATGCGCGGCGGGTCGACGGTGAGCCGCTCAAGGCCCTCCTGCCAGATCCAGTGCGTGTCCAGGGCGTTGTACGCGCCCGGGGCTGCGGCACCGCAGTGCGTGATCATCGCCAGTGAGATGTCGAAGTGGTTGTTGGAGTGGCAGCCCCAGGTCAGACCCATCGCATCGCACAGCTGGGCCACGCGCACGGACCCCTGCATGGTCCAGAAGTGCGGGTCGGCCAGCGGTATGGACACCGACTGGAGGGCCAGCGCGTGGGTCAGCTGGCGCCAGTCGGTGGCGATCATGTTGGTCGCGGTCGGCAGACCCGTGGCGCGGCGGAACTCGGCGAGGATCTCGCGCCCCGAGTAGCCGTCCTCGGCCCCGCAGGGGTCTTCGGCGTACGCGAGGGTGTCCACCAGCGGGGCGCACAGCTCGACCGCCTCGCGCAGGGACCAGGCGCCGTTCGGGTCCAGGGTGATCCGCGCCCCGGGAAAGCGGTCCTTCAGCGCGCGTACGGCCCGGACCTCCTCGGCACCGGGCAGGACCCCACCCTTGAGCTTGAAGTCCTGGAAGCCGTAGAGGTCGTGGGCGGCCTCGGCCTGGCGGACGATCGCATCGGGGGTGAGTGCCTCCTCGTGCCGGATGCGGTGCCACTCGACGTCGGCGCCCGGTTCGCGGACGTACTCGAGGTCGGTGCGGTCGGGATCGCCGACGTGGAAGAGATAGCCCAGCACGCGCACGGAGTCCCGCTGCTGCCCGTCGCCCAGCAGCGCCGCGACCGGTACGTCGAGGTGCTGGCCCAGCAGGTCGAGCAGGGCCGACTCGACGGCGGTGACCGCGTGCACGGTGGTCCGCAGGTCGAAGGTCTGGGCGCCGCGCCCGCCCGAGTCGCGGTCCGAGAACCGGCTCCCGATCTCGCGCAGCACGCGCTTGTAATCGCCCACCTTCGCCCCGACGACCAGCGGCTCGGCATCCCGCAGTGTCCGGGTGATCGCCTCGCCTCCGGGCACCTCCCCCAGCCCGGTACGGCCTTCGGAGTCCTTGAGGACGACGATGTTGCGGGTGAAGAAGGGGCCGTGGGCGCCGGAGAGGTTGAGCTCCATGCAGTCGCGGCCCGCGACGGGATAGACGGCGAAGTGGGTGATGGCGGGCTGACTCACGTCTCATCTCCATACGCAGATGATGTACATGTATGAGAACGGAGATTAGACGTGTGAACGCGACCCGGTCAATGGGTGTGCGCCCGGCCGATGCGTGGCCGGCCTGTGAACGGTAGGGGGCGGCGGCCACGCCGGACGGTTCAGCCGGACGCTTCAGAACGGATAGCGCTCGATGTCGGCCTGCGCGGTGATCCACTGCATCTCGGAGAAGGTGTCCAGACTCGCCCTGCCCCCGAAGCGGCCCCCTGTCCCGGATGCCTTGGTGCCGCCGAAGGGGGCGACCGCCTCGTCGTCCACCGTCTGGTCGTTGATGTGCACCGCACCGGAGTCGATCCGGTCGGCGAGCTCCCACGCGGCGAAGGCGTTGCCCGTCAGGATCGACACGGACAGTCCGTACTCGGAGGCGTTGATGAGGTCGATCGCCTCGTCGACGGTCTCGTACGCGACGACAGGAGCGACCGGGCCGAACACCTCTTCGGCGAACGCCGGGGAATCCAGAGGGACGCCGGTCAGGACGGTGGGCCGGTAGAACAGACCGTCGTAGGTGCCGCCGGCGGCGAGTTCGGCACCCTGCTCGACGGTGCGCGTGACGATCGAGTGGATCCTGTCGCGCTGCCGCTCGTCGATGACCGGGCCGAGCGGATTGGCCGGGTCGGTGGGGTCACCGACCGGAAGGGCGTCGGCCTTGCCGGCGAGCTTCGCGGCGTACTCGGCGGCCTGGGAGGCGTGCACCAGATGCCGCCCGGCGGTCATGCAGATCTGCCCCTGGTGCAGGAAGGATCCCCAGGCACCGGCCGAGGCCGCGGCGTCCAGGTCGGCGTCCGGCAGGACCAGGAGGGCGTTGTTGCCGCCCAGCTCCAGATGGACCTTCTTCAGCAGAGGGGCGGCGGCCGTACCGATGGCGCGGCCCGCAGGGGTGGAGCCGGTGAACGAGATGCAGGGCACGTCCGGATGGGCGACCAGGGCCTCGCCCACGTCGGATCCGCCCGGCAGAACATGCAGCAGCCCGGCGGGCAGCCCGGCCTCGGCCAGCAGCTCGGCAAGGGCGAGCCCGCCGGACACCGGGGTGCGCGGATCGGGCTTGAGGACCACCGCGTTGCCCGCTGCCAGCGCCGGTGCCACCGAACGCAGGGCGAGGATGGCCGGGAAGTTGAACGGACTGATGACCCCCACGACGCCCAGCGGGACGCGACGTACGGCGGAGAGGCGGGGCTTGGAGCTCCGCAGCAGCTCGCCGTAGGGCTCCGAGGTCAGAGCGGCGGCCTCGTTGAGCTCCGAGACGAGCAGACCGACCTCGAACCGCGCCTTGCCCTGTCCGGAACCGGCCTCCGGGACGAGCCACCGCACGATGCGGTCCGGGTCCCTGGTGAGCAGGGCGGACGCGTCGATGAAGACCTGGGCCCGCTCGGCGTAGCTGAGCTTCGCCCAGGCGCGCTGCGCCGTCCTCGCCGTGGCGACCGAGGTGTCGACGTCCTCGGCCGTGGCGGCGCCCACGGTCGCGACGACCTCACCCGTCGCGGGGGCGATCACCTCGGCGGTACCGCCGCCCGCGACGCGCCACGAGCCGTCGAAGATCTTCCTCGACCAGATCGGCCCGGACGCCGAGGAGGCGGTGTCTGTGCTGGTCATCATGGGTTCCTCTCACGAGTCGGCGCCGGCCGGTGGAGGGACGGGCGGCCGGCCCCTGCGGGGGCGACGGCTCCGGCCCGCCGGTTCCACCGCAGGCCCGTACACAGCCATCGTCCCCGCCGGGGCCGGGACGGGCGACCCGCCCCTGCCCCGGGGTGCACGGAGAGCAGGGGCCGTCGGATGCGACGGCCCCTGCTCCCGGGCGGGCGTGAGCCCGGCATGATCCGGACGAGAGGTCCTAGCAGCTGCCGTCCGAAACCTTCAGGCCCTTGTCGGCGCCGGCCGTCTCCTCCACGATGCTCGGCACGCAGCTCGCGTCGTCGAGGCTGTAGGAGTAGGGGATGCTGACGGTGGTGTTGGACTCCGGGTCAGGTCCGGCGGGGTTGTTGTCACTACCGGGCGTGGACCAGGTGACGTTGTCGAAGGTGTTGCCGCTGACCTGCCAGTACCCGGCCGCGTCCGTGTAGAACGTGCCCAGGACGTCCTTGGAGTCCTCGAAGTAATTGTTGTCCACCTTGGCACGCGCGCCGGCCCGGGAGTTGATGCCGGACTTGGTGAGGTTGACGTAGTGGTTGTTGTAGATGTGCGCGATGCCGCCGCGCAGCAGGGGTGCGCGCGAGTCGATGTTCTCGTACAGGTTGTGGTGGTAGCTGATGTAGCCGTTCGACACGTCGGACTCACTGGACCCGACGAGGCCACCACGGCCCGAGTTGCGCAGGGTGCTGTAGGACAGCGTGACGTACTGGGTGTTGTTCTTCAGGTCGAAGAGTCCGTCGAACCCTTCCGACTCACCGCCCGACGCCTCCAGGGTGGTGTGGTCGACCCAGACGTTACGGACGTTGCTCTCCATGCCGATGGCGTCACCGCCGTTGGACGTGGGCGAGCCGGACTTCTTGACGTTCTTGACGGTCACGTTCTGGATGATGATGTTGCTGGAATCGCGGACGTGGATGCCCAGTTGATCGAAGACAGCGCCACTGCCGACACCGACGAGCGTGACGTTGCTGATCTGCTTGAGCTCGATCACGCTGTCGGCGGTGTTGCAGCTGTCGCCCGACACCTTCGAGGTGTTGCCGTGGTTGATGGTGCCCTCGACCTCGATGGTGATCGGAGTACTGCTGTCGGCGCGACCGCACAGGGCTTCGTGAATCTCGGTGCCTGTGGAGGCCCGCACCGTCTCCCCGCCGGCCCCGCCGGTGGTCCCGCCGTTCTGAGTCGCGAAGCCGGTGGCACTGCCGGTCGCGGCCGACGCCTCGGGCATCGACAGCACCACACCGGTCGCGGCCGCCAGGGCCAGAGTGGCCAGCGCGGCGTTGAGTCGCAGTGCGACTGGTCGTCTCATGTTCGTGTCCCCATTCGTCTTCACGTGCTGGGTGTCGCCGCGGTCGCAACGGCGGACCTCCGAAGACTGCCGGTCGTCACCGGACAGCCCTCGTCGGCCGGTTGTGCGGGTGCTGCGCCTGCGCCGGACCGGTGGCGGCTCATGGCGCATGCGTCGCGACAGCCGTCGCCACACACGCCTCCACCGGACGGGACCCAGGAGGGGAAAGCGCTTTCTGCCGGTGACCCTAGAGCGCCCGGCGGCAAGTTGACAAGGTTCATGACATCTACTGGGCCCGTTCGGGACAGACGGAGCCTTCACGGCAACCGCCGTATTTCCACAGGCAGTTGGGGCACACGGTGGGTCGAAGGACCCCGTTCGGAAAAAGGTGTGGCCATCCGTACGGAGTCCGGACTACGCTCCCGCCGATGACTCTTCGATGTGTTGACAGATTGGGGGTCCCGTCCGCGCAAGGTGAGTGCTGATGCTCATCGGAACCGCGTTCGAGGATTCCCGCCTTTCCTTCTGGCTGCGCGTGCGCGAGATCGCCGTGCCGCCCCTCATGATCGAGACCGCGACGGCCCGGCGTACCGCCGGCGACTGGGCGGGCGCGTGTGCCGCCGCCGGATTCGACGTCGATCTCGACCTCCGTACCGTCGGACGGCTGTACGGCAAGGGCTTGGCCTCCCGCCTCCGGGCGGACCTCCGCCGGCTAGCGCCCGACCTGCTGCGTTGGCACATGCCCAGGACCGCACCGGATGGTTTTCTCCGGCCCGGCACGTCCGTGACGCTCGTGCGGTACGACGAGCCCGGGCGCACCCGCCCTGTGCGTCTGGTCGCGCGCACGGCTCCCGCGTGGGCGGAGGGCGGACAGCGGATCAGCCTCGCGCTGTGGGACGGGTACGGGCGTGAGGCATGGCCACCCGGCTACCGGACACCCGACCGGCGTTTCCGTCTCGATCTGCACCGCCATCTCTGGGACGCCGGCCGCAGCGGCGAACTCCGCGTGCGCGCCGGGGCAGACGGACCTGATGGCCCTTCCGGACCGTCGGGACCGTCGGGACCTTCCGTACCGCAGTGGGCATCCTCCCTGCCGGACTCGGGACCTTACGCGGTCGACCGGTGGGCCGCCGAGGCGGCGCTGCTGCTGGGAGCGCGGGGGCAGGCCGAAGGGGGCCGTGTCGCGGTGCGGCTGGGGGCCCGACGCCGTCTCCTCCTGCGCGTGCGGACGTCCCCGGGTGCTTCCGTGGACGCAGACCGCTCCCCCGAGGTGCTGTCGGCCGAAGTCGTACGCGCGGGTGCCTGTGCCGGACTTCCCGTGCTGCCCGATGCCGCCACCTGGGTGCTGCCCGATCTGGAGCTGCTGCGTGGCGGTTGGATCGCATCCGACGGGCTGCACCCTCTGGTCGCCGCTGCCCTGGTGCCCACAGGAGCGCGGACCATGTCCGTCGTCCACGGGGCGGACGTCGGAGCCCCTGCCGCGGCGCGCGTCGTCGACTGCCGGGGCGCACGGCACCGGATCGCCCCGGTGGACGGGGTGTTGGTGGCGCTCGACCACGACCCCGTCGAGCTCCGGCGGGAGGAACTGCTCGCCGCGCTCACCGGCACACCTCTCCCCTGCCTTCAGGCCATCGACGCGACGCACCGCAGGCCGGACTGGATCACCGATGTCCGTGAACAGCTGGCCCACGGGGATTCGGTGGGTGCGCTGGCCAGGGTCGAGAGCGTGCTCGGTGCCGGGGCGCGGCTCCGGGACGGCGATCTGCGCGACGCGCTGCTCGAAGCCGCCCGGCAGCGGGTCGAACACGGCCTGTTCAGGGCGGGGCTGACCGGGCCCGGCCCAGGCCGTGAGCCGCCCGTACCGCCTTCCCGGCCCGCCACCCACCGCACCAGGCCCCGGCACGCTGCCGGCCACTGACCTCGGGCCCGCTCCGTACGTAGCCCCTCGCGCGCCCACGCACCGGACGCCTGACCGACCGGGCGCCCGACCGACCGGGCGACCGGGCGACCGGACGCCCGACGACCGCCTTCGACGACCCCACAGGTGATGCCGCATGTCCACGTACCCCCCGCTCGACGAAACCCCCCTGGCAGCCCCGCAGCCGCAGGACTCCGCCCCTGCCTCCTCGCGCCCGGACTCCCGGATCGATGTGTCCGGCGCACTGCTCGCCCTGCTGCGCGACACCACCACCGCCCCACGCCCGGACCCACAACTGGAGGCGCTGACCCTGGCCGTGGCGGCGGATCTGCCGGTGCTGCTGTGGGGCGAGCCCGGCATCGGCAAGACGGCCGCGCTCACCCAGCTCGCCGGCACCCTGGACCTGCCGCTGACCACGGTGATCGCCAGCGTGCACGAGCCATCGGACTTCTCCGGCCTTCCTGTCATCGGGGACGACCCGTCGTCGAACGGCGTCCCGATGGCACCGCCGGACTGGGCGGTCCGGCTGGTGCGGGTGGGCCGCGGGCTGCTCTTCCTCGACGAGCTGTCCACCGCCCCTCCTGCCGTGCAGGCGGCTCTGCTGCGCCTCGTGCTCGAACGGCGGGTCGGCGCCCTGCGGCTGCCGCCTGGAGTACGGATCGTGGCCGCCGCCAACCCCCGGTCCTCGGCGGCCGATGGCTGGGAGTTGAGTCCGCCGCTCGCCAACCGGTTCGTGCACCTGCAGTGGACCCACGACGCCGACGTCGTGGTGCGGGGCCTGGGTGGAGTCTGGCCGCGGGCCACGCTGCCGATGCTCGACGCCGAACGGCTGCCCGAGGCCGTGGCGTTCGCGCGTCGCGCGGTGTGCGGGCTGCTGGGCGTACGGCCCGCTCTCGTTCACCGGCTGCCCTCGGGCGAGGCCGGACGCGGTGGTGCGTGGCCGTCACCGCGCAGCTGGGACATGGCGCTGCGTCTGACCGCCTTCGCGACTGCGGCCGGTGCGTCACGCGACGTCCTGTCCATGCTGGTCAGGGGGACCGTGGGGGACGGACCCGGGCTGGAGTTCCTGGCCCACGTCGACAGGATGGATCTGCCCGATCCGGAGGACCTGCTGGCCGATCCCGGGAGCGCGGAGCTGCCGGTCCGCGGCGACCTGCGCCAGGCGGCGCTGGACGCGGTGGTCGCCGCTGTCCGCTCACGTCCTGGGAAGGACCGGTGGGACGCGGCCTGGGCGCTGCTGGCGAGAGCGGCGGAGACGGGGGCCCCGGACCTGTTGGTCGTCCCGGCGACGACGCTGGCGACCCTGCGCCGGGACGACTGGGAGGTACCGCAGTCCATCGAAGGGCTCACCGGGGCCGTGGCCGTCTCCCGGCGGGCCGACCGCGCGAAGGTCCGGGCCATCGACGCCACACGGGCGGGCCGGTGAACGAGCCCACCCGCGGCAGGACGCCGCTCCCCCACGAGACCCGAAAGGCCCCTGAGGCCCGCAAGGTCCCCGAGGCCCCCGAGAGCACCCTGGACACCGGGAAGCTCTTCGCGGCCCGTCTTCAGGCGGTGCGCGTACGCCCGTACCTGGCGACGGCCCTGTTCGCCCTGCACCCCGTGGAGTCCCGCTCCGTACCGACGATGGCGGTCGATCCGTACTGGCGTTGCTACGTGTCACCGGCCTTCGTGGACCGTACGCCCGTGGAGGAGTTGGCCGGCGTCTGGGTCCACGAGGTGTCCCACCTGCTGCGTGACCACCACGGACGCAGCGACCGGTACGCGGACCGGCATGCGCTGACCGGGCCTGCGGAGCGGTTGCGGATGAACATCGCGGCCGACTGCGAGATCAACGACGACATCTTCGGCGAGGGGCTGGTGACACCCGAGGGAGCCGTCCGCCCGGAGCTTCTGGGGCTGCGGGACGGTGAGTTGATGGAGGACTACCTCCAGCAGTTCCGGCTCGGGCCGCACACCGCCCACCTGGCGTGGCTGGAGTGCGGCAGCGGCGCGGACGGCCTCCCGCGCGCATGGGACCTGGGCCCTGACGGGGCCCACGGCCTCAGCACGCAGGAACGGGACGCGGTCCGCTTCCGGGTGGCTCAGGGAATCGTCGGCCGCCCGGGGAACGCGCCGGCCGGCTGGCGGCGCTGGGCCGAGGAGGCGTTCCACCCGCCACAGCCCTGGCGGGAGTTGCTCGGAGCCGCGGTGCGAGCGGCGGCATCCGCGCCGGGCACGGGCGATGACTACGTGTACGGCAGGCCGGCGCGCCGTTCGGCGGCGGTCCCCGGCGCCGTACTGCCGAGCCTGCGGCACAGGCCGACACGGGTCGTCGTGGTGATCGACACCTCGGGCTCGGTCAGCGACGCGGAGCTGGGCAGCGCGCTGCTCGAAGTGGCGGCGATCTCACGGGCCGTGGGCAGCCGCCGCGACCTCGTCGGCGTACTGCCGTGCGACGCGGCGGCCGGCCGGGTCAGCCCCCTGTGCGGCGGTACGGAGGGCGTCGAGCTGGTGGGCGGCGGCGGAACCGACCTGCGTACGGGCTTCTCCCGCGCCCTGGAATCCCGCCCGCGCCCGGACGTCGTGGTGATGCTGACCGACGGCCAGACACCGTGGCCGTCCCGGCGCCCGCCCTGCCGGACGGTGGTGGGTCTGTTCGGCCGCCACTCGGGACGCTCGTCCTACGACGAGTCCGATCCGGAGTACGTCCCGGACGGGCCACCGGCGTGGGCGCGGGTGGTGAGGATCGGCTAGCCAACCTCGCCTTCGGCCCGCCACCGCCGCATCCACTTGTGGGCCGTGGCCCGCGATATGCCCATCTCGGCTGCGACATGGGCGACCGGCCGACCCGAGCAGACCCGCTCGACCGGCAGGCGCCTACCGAAAACGGTCAGCCGGGCATTACGGTGGGACACGAAGACCGCCGTGCGGTGAGTTCCTGGACAGCTCCCACCACACCGGAGGTCTTCGTCATGTTCAAGACCTGCCCAGTGTCAACAACGCTCGTGATCAATACACCTGGGGCCGACCGCCGATAGAGACGACCGCACGCCACGCGGGCCGTCCCGACATCGTCCGCGAGCTGCTCGACCGCCGGACGGGACTCGGTCCGAGGCGGACGTCCCGCCCTGTCTGTTCGGCGTTCGCTACTCACTGTTCGGCGTTCGGCGTTCGTCCTTCGTCGCTCGGCTCAGACGGACGGGATGCGGAAGTAGTGGCCCGCGTCGAGATCCTCGATGAGCCCCGGCTGTGTCGGCTGCCACCCCATCAGCTCGCGGGTCACCGCGCTGGAGGCCGGCTGATCGGCGGAGAGCACCATGGTCAGCCAGCCGAAGTGCTCGGGGGCGTCCTCCGGCGGTACGGAGGCAGTGGGCACGTTCAGATTCCGGCCGATGGCCTCGGCGATGTCGCGGAGGGGCACGCCCTCGTCGGCGACGGCGTGCAGGGTGGACCCTGCCGGGGCCCCCTCCAGTGCGACGCGGAACATGTGCGCGGAATCCAGACGGTGGACGGCGGGCCAGCGGTTGGTCCCGTCGCCGTAGTAACCCGATACTCCCTTGTCCCTGGCGGTGCCGACCAGGTTCGCGACGAAGCCCTTGTCCCCTTCCCCGTGGTTCGTCCGCGGCAGGCGCACCACGGACGAACGCACACCACGGGAGGCGAGCGCGAGCGCCCATTCCGCGGTGGCGATCCGGGCCGTTGGACCAGCGAGCGCCGGATCATCGGCCGCGCCCGGCGGGATCTCGTGTCCGTCGCGCTCGGTCGCCACGCGCCCGGGCTCGGCGGGCGTCCCCGAGGCCACCACGAACGGCTTGTCCGAGCCGGTCAGCGCCTCACCCATCGCCTCGACAGCACGACGGTCCGCGTCCGCTGCGCCCTTGAAATCCCCGCCCGCGAACGCGAGCTCGTGATTGAACGCGAGGTGGATCACCCCGTCCGCCGCGGCGGACGCACTGCGCAGGGCACCGAGATCACCGAGGCTGCCGCGGACCACCGTGGCCCCTTCGGCGGTCAGGGCGTCGGCGGAGGCGTCCGAACGGGCCAGCCCGACCACCTGATGCCCTGCTCCGATGAGGTCGGGGACGACAGCCGAGCCGATCCAGCCCGATGCCCCTGTGACGAAAACACGCATGTGAAACGACCTCCTTGTACCGACGGTTTTCGACAGGCGGTACGAAAATCCGATTGACAGCAGTCACTGTCATCAGGATAGCAACCGATGACAGTGGCTGCCATCGGACACGTCGGAGGCCGTGGACGACGGAAAGGTACGGGACAGGGGGGCGACGAAGCGCCGCACGAAATCGTCCGGCCAGGGATAGGCATGAGAGACGGTGAGCTGATGCGCGAGTCCATGCAGACCCAGCCAGAGCGCGACCGCGTCGGCGGACGGGTCCGTACTGTTCGAGCGCCCGGCAGCGACACAGTCGGCGAGAACTCCGGCGAAGAGGCGCGGGGTCCGCGCACCGAGGCGGGCCAGATCGTCGACGACGACGGGGTTCCGGAGCCCGCCGTACATGGCGCGGTAGCGACCGGGATGGGCAGCGGCGAAGTCGAGATACGCGTAACAGGCGGCATACAAGCCCCGTTCGACGTCGCCGGCATCCTCCACGGCGGCCACGAGTCTGCCGGACAGTTCGGAGAAGGCTTCACGGACGACGGCGAGCACGAGGGCAGGCCGGTCGGGGAAGTGCGGATAGATCGACGGCGCGGCGATCCCCACCGCTCGCGCCACTGCGCGCAGGGTCACATCCCCGCCGTCGTCGCGATCGAGCAGACCGGTCGCGGCGGCCAGGATCTCGGCGCGCAGCCGGACGCCCTCACCTCGACGGTTGCGCGGACGGGCGACCCGCCGGGACGCCACCGGGTCACGACCGATGTCCACAATCTCAGGCACTTGACCACCCCTCAGGCATCCGAGCCTCACACTCCTTCATTACTTACAGCCGTAAAGCTACAAGCGTTAACCGAAGCACGCAAGAGGGTGCTTCAATATACTTTCGCGTGTAAGGTGACAGCATGGAACACACTGAAAAAGCCGCATCGGCCACACCCGGACCGACGCGCAGGCGTAACCGTCGGGGCGAGGGTGGCCGCCTGCGCGACGACATCGTCGCCGCCGCGGTGGAGCTGCTCGACGAGGCCGGCGACGAGCGTGCCATCACCCTGCGGTCGGTCGCCCGCCGGGTCGGGATCGCCGCCCCGTCGATCTACCCGCACTTCCCCGACCAGCCGGCCATCATGCTCGCGGTCGTGCGCCAGGAGTTCACCGGGCTGGGGAACGACCTGCGCTCCGCCCTGGAAAGGACGGGCGACGATCCACGGCAACGCCTGTACGCCGTGTGCCACACCTATCTCGACTTCGCCCGGCTGCACCCCGAGCGCTACCGCACGATGTTCGGCGGGCTCTGGATGCCGGACCTGGGCGAGAGCTCCGTGACCAAGGAGGACATGGCGACACTCGGCATGGAGACCATGCAGATCCTCGTCGACGCCCTCGGCGACTGCGCAGCCGCGGGATACTCCGCCAGCACCGACCCCTCCACCGACGCGGTCGCGCTCTGGCTGGGTATGCACGGGCTCGCGCACCAGCGCGCCGTGACCCGGGCCTTCCCCTGGCCGGAAGACATCGACGAGCGCATCATCCACACGCTCGCCCGCCTGGACGCAGCCGACGCCTGAGCCCCCACGGGGCCTGCCTGACACGCCTGACAGGGGTGCACCGGCCGCATCGACGGCATCGGCCGTATTGACCGTATTGACCGCATCGAACCGAGGAGAAGCCCCGTGGCCAGCTTCGCCAGCCGTCCGGTGCCGCCCGCGCTCACGCGCCCCAGCCTCCGCCGACCGCTCTGCTCGACAGGTACGAGTCACGCAGCGCCTTACGCAGGCCGGGCACGGCGGCGTCGTAGCGCTCGGCGAGCGCCTTGAACTCCTGCTGGTGCGCCCGGCGTTCCTTGCCCGTGAACACGCTGCTCGTCTCGACTTCGGCCGCCAGCACCGCCATGGTCAGCTCGTCCATGGGGACCGCGTCCGGAGGGGAGCCTCCGAGCACGACGTCGCGTACCGTCCGCTGCAGGGCGAGCACCTGCTCGGGATCGTTGACGACGACCCGGTCCACGCCGAGCATTCCCAGCTTCTTCTCGTGCCGGACTGTGATCGCACCCGCGTCGGCAAGCTGGTCACGGATGGGCTTTTCGGCCCGGTGAGCCTTGTTGTGCACGTACGAGAGCCAGCGCTTCGGGCTCTCGGGCAGCTCGCGCCACACCTCGGCGAGGAAGGCATCGCCCTGCGGCGCGACGGCGGCACGGCGTACGACCTTCCCTCCCTCGGTGCCGATCAGCCCGGCGACGGCCAGCTCGGTCAGCGTGCCGGCACGCAGGAGCTGACCGCGCCCCTGGAGGTTGGAGAGCTCGAACTTCCCTTTGTCCACGGTGTAGCAGACCAGGTACAGGCGCTGGGGCAGGGTCAGTCGCATGACTACTTGTCCTCCGAGGTCGTGGTGAGGGTGGCCGTACGCACGGAAGGCGTGGAAACGCCCTGTGCCTTCAGTCGCTTGCCCGCGCTCCGTGCTGCCCACAGGACCACCAGGAGGGCCAGGGCAAGCAGCGGGTAGCCCATCGCGATCTTCGCGAAGGCGAGCCAGCCCGTGGCGTCCTCCTCGTACAGCCACTGCTGGACGAGGAACCTGGCCGCGAAGACCCCTGTGAGGGTGAGCGTGGCGATGTCGTAGTAGCGCCGTGAGGGCTTGTCCCTCAGCCAGGCCGTTCCGGTGCCGTTGAGCGCGCCCCAGACAATGCCCGCCAGGGGCCGTCGCACGAGGACCGAGAGGAGGAAGAGCCCACCGAAGAGGAGGTTCGACCAGATACCCAGAAGGAAGAAGCCCTTGGCCGATCCGGTCTTCCAGGCGACGAACGAGGCGACCGCGACACCGAACAGGCCGGAGAGTGCGGGCTGGACCGGTTCCTTGCGCACCAGGCGCAGCACGGACAGCGCCAGTGCGACCCCGATGGCGGTGCCTATGGCGGATGTCAGCCCGAGGGAGGCGTTGGCGAGCACGAAGGCGACGATCGGCAGCATCGTGTAGACCAGCCCCGATGCGCCACCCATCTGCTCCAGCGGCGTCTGCTTCGCCCTACGGTTCGTGCGCACTTCCGGCTGCTCGTGATCGATGGTCGAGTGGGTGGGACGGACAGGTTCAGTCATGATTCAGATCAATCCCGTGAGTGGTGCGGTCTGTACGGTGTCGGGGGCCGGGTATCGGTCGGCCGGCGTTCGGCGCATCGGCCGGCCTCAGGCGACGGGGTCGCCGACGACTCCGCCGGTGGCCGTGCGGATCACGTGGGCGTAACGCCGGGCCAGTGCCACCACGTCGGTGAACTCCGTGAGGTCGGCGTCGGCGAGGAGCGCGCTGCCGATGTACTCATCCAGCACGCGCACGACCGACGCGGTGGCCGCCGCATGCATACGGACGTCGAGGTCGTCCTCCGGACGACCGATGCGATCACCCATGCGGTCGCCGATGATCCCGCACATCTGTCGTTCGACCTGGTCGCAAGCCATCAACCACGCCGTACGGAGCGCCGGCTCGGTGTCGGCGAGCCGGATCATCTTCATCGCGAGCATCTCGTCGGCCAGGTCGACGGGCGGCGTCCGATGGCCGGGCTCGACCAGTTCCGTGGCCAGGTGTTCCTCGAGGGAGCGTGCCCGGGGCCAGTCGCGCAGCACTGTCATCAGGGTGACGGCGCCCTGCATGACGATCGGCTCGGCGCAGCTCTCCTTGCTGCGGAAGTGCCGCCAGATGGTCCGCGTCGAGAGCCCCACCGCCTCGGCGATCCGGTCACCGCTCGTGGCAGCCACGCCCTGCTCCCAGAACAGGCGCGCCGCCTCCCGGGAGATCTCCAGCCGCAACCGCACACGGCGCTGCTCACTCATCCCCCCTGCGCTTCGCTTGGTCGTCATCATGCGCCGGTGCCACCACCCTTCCTTCGTACGTCCTCAAACGACAATATGTCACTTAGCGACATGACGCAAGAATGGCGGCGGTCCCCGTTGTCAGTGCCCTCTGCTGTGATGGAGGCACGAAGCGATGAAGACGAACCCGGCGCCGCCGGGCCCGTGGCACCTGAACCCCAGGTCGGAGACCGGAGCGAACGATGAAAGCAGCGCGATTCAGCAGGTTCGGAAGCCCCGATGTCCTGGACATCGCGGATCTCCCGGATCCGCACCCCGGACCCGGCCAGGTCCGGATCGCGGTGCGCGCGGCCGGCGTCAACGCCAGCGACTGGAAGAAGCGCCAGGGGCTGATGGACCAGGAGCTTCCGCAGACCCTCGGCCACGAGGCGTCGGGCGTCGTCGACGAACTCGGCGAGGGCGTGTCGGGCGTCGCCGTCGGCGACCGCGTGTTCGGCCTCTCCGGCGAGGGCGCCACCCAGGCCGAATCGGCGGTGCTGGACCACTACGTACCCATCCCGCCCTCGCTCGACTTCGCCACAGCCGCCGCTCTGCCATCCACCGTTGAGACGGCCGCGCGCGCTCTGGACCAGCTCGGTGCGGGGACAGGCGACACGCTCCTGGTCAACGGCGCC
The DNA here is from genome assembly GCF_045162755.1 of Streptomyces sp. NBC_01012. Taxonomy (NCBI): domain Bacteria; kingdom Bacillati; phylum Actinomycetota; class Actinomycetes; order Kitasatosporales; family Streptomycetaceae; genus Streptomyces; species Streptomyces sp. NBC_01012. The sequence goes on from NZ_CP108688.1 coordinate 1,697,462, forward strand.
TCGGGGAGCATCGGCAGCGCCGCGGTCCAGCTCGCCGTGGCACGCGGGGCACGGGTGATCGGCACCGCAGGGCCGGCCAACCATGCGTACCTGCGCTCACTCGGAGCCGAACCCGTCTCCTACGGGGACGGCATGGCCGAGCGAGTCCGCGCGCTGGCTCCCGGCGGCACCGACCTGGCGCTGGATGTCGCCGGCAGCGGCGTACTGCCCGAGCTCATCGAGCTCGCGGGCACCCCGGCGAAGGTTCTGACGATCGCCGACTTCACGGGCGCGCAGGAGCACGGGGTGAGGTTCAGTCGCGGCGACACGGGCCGCGCGCTGTACGTGCTCGATGAGATCGGCCCACTGATCGAGGCCGGACGCTTCATACCCCCCGCCGTCCGGACGTTCCCGCTCGCCGACATCGTCGAGGCACACCGCGTCGGCGAGGAAGGCCGCGTACGGGGGAAGCTCGTGCTGCTGGTCGACTGAGCGGGGACACCGGACAACTCGAGCGACGGCCCCCGGCCCCCGCGGAACTGGCGGAACCCGCGGAACCGGCGGAACCGGCGGAACCAGGGGCCGCGCGGGATTCACCGGACGGCGGCGCGGCGACGCGCCGGGTCGGCGAGGACGGCCGCACCGTAACCGGCATCGTCGGGGTTGAGGTCGGTGCCGGGTGCCACGACGCGGTCGATACGGTCCAGCACATCGGGTTCCAGGACGACATCGGCGGCGTCCAGCTGACCGCGCAGGTGCTCGGCGGTACGGGGACCGATGATCGCCGCGGAGACCGCGGGGTGCGTCGTCACGAAGGCCAGCGCCAGCTGGACCAGCGTCAGCCCCGCTTCGTCGGCGATCCGGGCCAGTTCGGTGGCGGCATCGAGCTTGGCCTGGTTGCCCGGCACGTCCAGGTCGTAGTGCGAGAGCGTGGTACGGAAGGGCATGGTCCGCGTGCGATGGCTGGACGGACCCGTCGCGTCGCGGCGCCAGCGGCCCGACAGCCAGCCACCGGCCAGCGGGCTCCACGCGAGTACACCCATCCGGTACGCCTCACAGGTGGGCAGCACATCGGCCTCGACGCCCCGGACGAGCAGCGAGTAGGGCGGCTGTTCGCAGACGAACCGCTCGCGCTGCCGTCGCTCCGCGGTCCACTGCGCCTGCACGATCGAGGAAGGGGCGAAGGTCGAGGATCCCGCGTAGCGGATCTTGCCCGCACGGACGAGATCGGAGAGCGCCCCCAGTGTCTCGTCGATGTCGGTGTCGGGATCGGGCCGGTGCACCTGGTAGAGGTCGATGTGATCGGTCCCCAGGCGGTGCAGGCTCGCCTCGCAGGCGCGGATGATCCAACGCCGTGACGCGCCGCGCTCGTTGGGTCCCGGGCCCATCGGGCTCGACACCTTGGTGGCCAGGACGACGTCGTCGCGCCGACCGGCGACGGCCTTCCCGACGATGCGTTCGGACTCTCCATCCGCGTACACATCGGCCGTGTCGATGATGTTGACGCCGGCGTCGAGCGCCGCGCGGATGATGCCGATCGAGTCGTCGTGGTCGCGGTTCCCCCATGCCCCGAACATCATCGAACCCAGGCACAGCGTGCTGACCTGGACTCCAGTACTTCCCAGCGTGCGGTATCGCATGGCGTGGACCGCCCTTCCATGGACGCGGCTGCAGGCCGGAACGGGGGCGAGCGCCTGCTACCGTTCCGACAAGCGGAGTCGGCTCCGCTTGCCCTCCACGGTAAGCGGAGCCGACTCCGGATAGCAAGCCGAAGAGGAGCACCCATGCCCGATGCACCCGACATGACCGATACACCCGACAGACCGGCCCGCGCCGACGCCCGGGCCAACGAGGACAAGCTGCTCGTCGCGGCCGCAGCGGCCTTTGCCCGGGACGGCGCCGATGCGACCCTCAAGCAGATCGCCAAGGACGCGGGCGTCGGGATCGGCACGCTGTACCGGCGCTTCCCGACCCGTGAACAACTCGTCGACGCCACCTACCGCTACGAGACCTCCCGCCTCGCCGCCGAGGCCCCAGGTCTCCTTCACGAGCTGCCCGCCGATCTGGCACTCCGGGCCTGGATGTCCCACGTCCTCGACTACATCGCCACCAAGCACGGCATGGCCGACACGCTCAGCACCCTCCTGCGGGGCGACGAGCGGCTGAGTTCACGGACACGCGACCAACTGACCGGCGCGGTCGAGCAGTTCCGCCTGGCCGGCGTCGCCCAAGGCGTGATCCGCGCGGATGTACCGTCCCCCGACATCCTCATGGGTCTGGCGGGTGTCACCCTCGTCGGCGGAGCCCCCGGCCAACGAGCACAGGCCGAGCGCCTGCTCGATCTGCTGATGGACGGCATCACCCGACCCGACCGGCACCGCGACGGATCGCCGCCGCACCTTTCCGGTGCGCGATCTTGACACCGTCGCCGACCAGTGGTGGTTTAGACCACTCCACCACCTGTACGTGGTGGTCCACTTCCGTGGAGGTGCAGTGATCCGTATGCCCAAAAGCCATCCGTACTGTCTTCCCCGCGTCCCCCGGCTCCCGCTTCTCGGCGCCGTCGCCCTGCTGGCCCTCGGCACGCTCTCCGTTCCCGCCCACGCGGCCGGCGAGCCGGCCACCACCGCGCCATCGCCCTCGCCCGGCGCCTCAGCCTCGACGGCTCCGCCCGTCGTCACCCCCACCCCGCAGCACATGACGTCGGCCGGGCCCGACCTCCGTGTCCCGGAGCGGGTGCACCTCGTCCTCGGCGACGACGTCGACGCAGCGAGCACCGATGTCATCGAGCGGGCACTGACCTCGGCCGGGGCCCGCCACCTCACCACGAGCAGAGCCGGGGGCAGGGACGCGACAGCGGCCTCGCGCGGCCATGGAGCGAGGCTGACCGTCGTGGCCGGTTCCATCAAGGACCGGTCGGTGGCCGACGCCCTGCGCGCCGCAGGCGGCACCGTCCCTGACACCCTGGCAGCGGAGGGCTACTCACTCGCTTCCCGGGGCGACAGCGTCGTCCTCGCGGGCAACGACGGGGACGGCATCTACTACGCGGCCCAAACACTGCGGCAGCTGGTGACCGGAAAGCACAGCCTGGCGTCCGTATCGGTCACCGACCACCCGGCGATGCCCCTTCGCGGCAGCATCGAGGGCTTCTACGGCGCACCCTGGTCACACAGCGACCGGCTCGACCAGCTCGCCTTCTACGGCGACATCAAGGCCAACACCTACATCTACACACCGAAGGACGACACGTATCTGCGGGAGGAGTGGCGTGAGCCCTACCCCGCCGACAAGCTCGCGGACCTGCGTGAACTGATCGATCAGGCCACCGCCCATCACGTCGACTTCACCTACGCGCTCTCCCCAGGCCTGTCCGTCTGCTACAGCGACCCCGATGATGTGAACGCTCTCGAGGAGAAGCTGGGCACCCTCTACGAGCAGGGCGCCCGCAGCTTCTACGTGGCGCTGGACGACATCAGCTACACCGAGTGGAACTGCGACGCCGACCAGGAGAAGTACGGCGCCCCGGGCAAGGCCGGCGCGGGACAGGCCCAGGCCGACCTGCTCAACGCCGTACAGCACGACTTCATCGACGCCCACGCGGACGCCGAGCCGCTGCAGTTCGTGCCCACGGAGTACTCCGACACGGCCGACTCCGCCTACAAGTCCGTGCTGCGCGAGCAGCTGGACCCCAAGGTGGTCGTGCAGTGGACGGGCACAGCCGTCGTGCCCCCTTCGATCAGTCTGGAGGACGCCCGGGCCGCCTCGGCTGTGTGGGGGCGCAAGGTGTTCCTCTGGGACAACTATCCGGTCAACGACTACGGCCAGACGACCGGCCGGCTGCTGATGGCCCCGTACGACAAGCGCGAGGCCGGACTGCACGAGGCGCTGAGCGGCATCGTGCTCAACCCGATGAACCAGGCCGCGGCGAGCAAGGTCGCACTGTTCGGCGGAGCGTCGTTCGCCTGGAACGACGAGGACTACGACCCCGATCGCACCTGGCGCGCGGCCGCCGACTACCTGGCCGACGGTGACCCGGCCACCGCACGGGCCCTGCTGGCCTTCTTCGACACCGAACATCTCGCGCCGACCTTCGGCGACACGAACTGGCAGCCACAGGCACCCGAACTGAACGCGCGGCTGGCGGACTTCACCGAGGCCTGGAACAGCGACTCCCCCGCCCAGCGCAAGGCCGCGCTGCGCAAGCTCGCCACCTATGCCGAGGTACTGGCCGGAGCGCCCGAGCAGATACGCGCCGGTGTGGCGGACCCTGCTTTCCTGGCGCAGACCAAGCCCTGGCTCGACTCCCTCGACGTGTGGGGCGACGCCCTGAACGCCACCCTGGACGGACTGCGGGCCCAACTGCACTCGGGCAGCGGGGATGCGGACTTCGCCAGGGCCGCCGACCTGGCCGAGCAGGCCGCCGCATTCACCACCATCCCGGACACGACCCGGCCGCAGGGCCCGGTCAAGGTGGCCGACGGGGTGCTGGACACGTTTATCGAACAGGCACCGAAGATGTGACGCTCGCCCCGGGCGACGCTTCGCGCGGTGCCCGGGGCGCCGCACGGCCGCAGTGGACAGCGACCGACCTCATGGCCACCGATCGCCCGGCGGAACAGGCACCACGTGGGCAATTCCGTCGGGCGATCGGAACGGGCCGTCGGAAGCGACGAGTTCGCTCGCACGAGCGCGAATCACGTGCGGAACGTGCCCCCGGACCTCGGCTCGCCCACCACGCAACCCGATCGGTCCCCCTCTCCCCTCCGCCGCCTCCTGACGGCTCCTGACGCCCCCTGAGCGCTTCCTGACGCTCCCCGAGGCGGGCCCGTCGGTGCGTATACGCGGGCGTCTGCCGCCTCCGGGAATCCAAGGGCGCCATTGTTTCCATTTCTAAAACTTCCGGCAGAGCAATTTCCGTTTCTGCAGCTCACCGAAGTGAACATTGGTCTGGACCTCTAACGGATCCGGAGCCTCTTTACCGCGCGCGTATTTTCATGCACCATGACGTGTCCGCATCAAGCGACGCGCGTAGATCGAAATGGGAAAGCGGCACCTGAGTTCCCACGACGAGACGCGCCGGGGAGGTGATGTTGCCGACAGCGGGAACAACGAGCGCGGCGGGTGTGCCCTTCGGGCGCAGCCACCGCCACCAGGTCCGTCACCAGGATACGTGCGCCGTCAGCGAGTTCCAGGACGGACGGTGCCGTGGTGATCTCCACCGGCCGTTGCCGCTCGCAGAGTTGCTGCTCGTGTCTGCCGGATGGCCCAGGAGTTCCACCGACGGGCCCCTGACTTTTTCCGCTCATCGCGCACATCCCAATTCGGGCGCGGATGGAGCAACCGCTCCGAAGCATCGCCAGCACAACTCCGTCTCACCCTCAGATTAATAGGAGGAAAACTTGTTCTCCCGAATTCTTTCAGCGAAGGCCCCCAGGCGGGGACTCACTGTGATCGGTGCCGTCGGCGCGAGTGCGGCGCTGATGCTCGGCATGACGGCAGGCACCGCGTCGTCGGCGCCGCTGCCGTCCGACAACCCCGTACCCCTGGGCCAGGGGTACATGGGCGTCGGCTACGTCCAGGACAGCAAGGACTTCGTGCCGGACACGCGGGAGTTAAACCTCGACGACTCGGCGGGCCCGAGCCTCAGAGCGAACCCCGAGGGTGTCGACATCTCCCACTACCAGGGTTCGATCAACTGGAGCTCGGTCCGGAACGCCGGGATCGAGTTCGCCTGGATGAAGGCGACCGAGGGCACCACGTACAAGGACCCGACCTTCAGCACCAACTACCTCAACGCCTACAACGCCGGCGTGATCCGGGGCGCGTACCACTTCGCGCGTCCCGACGCCTCGTCCGGTGCGGCGCAGGCGAACTTCTTCGCCGACAGCGGCGGCGCCTGGTCCCGCGACAACCTCACACTGCCCGGCGTGCTGGACATCGAAGGCAGCTGCTACGGCAAGTCGGCCGCGGCGATGCAGTCGTGGATCCTCGACTTCTACAACACCTACAAGGCCAGGACCGGCCGCGACGTGGTGATCTACACCAGCCCGAGCTGGTGGAACTCCTGCACCGGCGGCTGGAGCGGCATGTCCGCCAAGAGCCCGCTGTGGGTCGCCCACTGGACCTCGGGCAGCCCGACCATCCCGAGCGGATTCCCGGCCTGGACCGTCTGGCAGTACTCCTCCACGGGCTCCGTGAGCGGCGTATCCGGAAACGTTGACCGTGACCGCTTCAACGGCGACCGCTCGCGTCTGCTCGCCCTGGCCAACAACACCCCCTGATGACGGCCTCGGGCACCTGGTGATCGGCTCCCCTGGCGGAGCGGGCCGTCCGGATCCGCTCCGCCAGGGGGTGCGCCCCGCTCGCCCTCCGGCAACTCAGGTCGGCACAACGGAAGTTCGCGAAGGAGAGAGAAGTATGAGCTCGGCAGCAAAGCAACCCCTCAGCAGGCGCGGCGCTCTGCTCGCCGGAACGGCGGTCCTGGTCGGCGGCCTCGGAACGGCGGACCGGACGGCCGCTGCCGTACGGCCTCCCGAAACGGGCCGGTCCCCGTCGGCCGCCCTGACCCCGACGCAACGCGCGGGACAGCGCGTCATCTACTCCTACCCGGGACTCACGCCCCCGGCCAAACTGCTGGACGCGATCAGCGAGGGCCACGCAGCCGGGGTGATCTTCTTCGGGGAGAACATCGAGAGCCTGAGCCAGATCGAGGGCGTGATCCAGCAGATGAACGAGGCGAACGCGTCCGCCCCCGTCAAGGCCCCACTGCTCCTGATGACCGACCAGGAGGGCGGCATGGTGCGCCGGCTGCCCGGTGAGCCGGTGGCGTCCGCCAAGGACGTCGGCGCCTCGACCGACCCGGAGGGCCAGGCCACGTACACCGGCACCGGCGCGGGCCTGAACCTCGGCGGCGTCGGCATGAACGTCAACCTGGCGCCGGTGCTCGATGTCTACCGCACCGCCGGTGACTTCACCGACCAGTACGAGCGGTCGTACAGCAAGGACCCGAGCTCGGTCAGCGCCTGCGGCTCGGCGTTCATCACCGGGCAGCAGGACGCAGGGGTGGCGGCCACAGCCAAGCACTACCCCGGCCTCGGTCCCGCCTCGGCAAGCCAGAACACCGACCTGGGGCCGGTCACCCTCACCACGTCCGCGGCCACCCTGCGCAGCGTCGACGAGGTGCCGTACCGGGCGGCGATCTCCGCCGGGACGAAGCTGGTCATGCTCTCCTGGGCCGTCTACCCGGCGCTGGACGCCGCTCTGCCCGCCGGCCTGTCCCCGACCGTGGTCGGCGAGTTGCGCGACCGGCTCGGCTTCAAGGGCGTGACCATCACCGATGCCCTGGAGGCCGGGGCGCTCCAGGACTACGGCAGCGTGGCGAAGCGAGCCGTGCTGGCTGCCGAGGCAGGCATGGACCTGATCCTGTGCTCGGCCCGCGACTTCGACCAGGGTGACGACGCGGTGGCCGCGCTGCGCGACGCCTTGGCGGCAGGCACTCTCGACGGGGCAGCCTTCGACGCGGGGGCGCAACGCGTCAACGCCCTCCGCAGCGGCCTGGCCTGACGACCACCGCGGCCCGACGCCCTGCCGACGGTCTCCTCCACATTGAGGCGCAGTCCTGGGCCGGCCGGCAGATTCTCGCCTCGTAGTCGAGAGCCTCCATCACCGACCAGTGGGTGATGGAGGCTCTTGGCGGCCGGGGCGGTGGAACTTCACGTCGTGGCGGGCCCAGTCGTGGCGGGCCCACATGCGGGCGAAGTCGTCACTCCTGGTCGTCAGCTCCCGATCAGATCGGTGAGCACCTTGCCGTGGGGCGCCCGTACGCGTGTCGCGGTCACCGTGGGCCGGTGGCCAGCCGATGTCGCCGCGCGGGCGGAGTCGTAGAGGCGGGTACGTTCGGCCCCGTCCAGCCGGAGTGCGCGCGAGAGCGTGGAGTACGGAGTCAGGAGCTCCGGTGAGGTTCCCGCGTCCGAGCCGGATGTCAGTGGTCCACGTCGCCCTGGCCTCACCGGCTCCGCCGCCCTACCCACCGTGTCGGTCCCGGCTGTCGTGGCCGTCGTCGCGCCCTCACGGGCCGCCCTCGGCCGTGCCCGGCAAGGAGCTCTTCGTCGGGACGAAGTTCCGGATCAGCGACCGGCGCTCCTGCGTGTGCGACAGCGATCTGTGGCCCCACACGTCGCTGGGACCCACCGACACATCTCACCCCATGGGCCATGAGTTCCTCGGCGCACGGCGGCCGGTGGGGCGCGGACGGCGTGAGCTGACCGGTGGCGAGGCATCCGGCAACGGGCCCACGCGGGTGAGCAGGACCGGACACACAATTCCAGCCACCCCTGGGGGAGAGACCCCCCTGTTCGGGCACAGGGGTGCCCGAACGGACCTCCTGTCAGCCTGCTTTCCGCTTGAACGTCCCGCAACTCCATACGTACACGACATGGCGACGGAAGGAGCCGGCTGCTCCAACACAAGCCTGACACCGCGCGGACCGCCTACCCACACCGCCCCGTGGATACATACCAGCGAATCCCGGATGGAAATGATATCCCACCTAAAACACCCAAGCTAGACTAAATCATGATCATCGGGCAGGAATTCACGGTGATTCGCACCCCCCGACCGCACGCCCGATTGCTGGACATAGATTCCGCCAGGCTGACCGCATGTCGTTGACATGACTGGGACAGCTCACAGAGACTCACATCCGGTAGGGCTGATTCCGGCAGCTAGTCGAATTCCGGAAAGGAACCCCGGACGACCTGCGATGATGCCGGGCGCCCAGATACCGCCGTACACGTGTCATGGCACCTCTTCGCCTTCTACCCCACCCCCGTGCGATGGAATTGCTCCCCCGCCTCCCCCATGCGATGGAATTCCGGACACGGACGTGCGGTTGTCCGGCGAATCACACCGGAAGCCCGGCCCAGGGACCGACCGCCCTGGGGTGGGTCGTCGTGGACGATTCCACACCGGGAAATCCGAAATAATTCAGTCATGCGCCAGGGCCGCGGCCCGGCGCACACCAGGTCATTTCGAAGGACACAGCACAGCCGGGCGTAACGAATGGATGCGTGCCATGGATATTGATCAGAATGGCTGCGAAGTGTCCCAGCCGGTCGGTGACTGGCTTCCCAGCTCGATCCAGGTCAGAATCCTGGAAGGTGTTGCGGCCGGCTTCACCAGCGGCCGCCTCTCGAGAGAGCTGTACCTGAGCTCGAAGACCATCGATTACCACATCCACGTCATGTCCGACAAGCTTCAGGCACCGAATCGTGTCGCATTGGTTTCGAGGGCGTTCGTCCTCCAGATTCTACGGACAGATGCCTGGCCTCCCCGCATCGCCTGGGAAGCTGCGGATTAGCGCTTGGCCTCCATGGTCTTGGCTCGCTCGACAAGAGCGCGGATCTGCGCACCGGACCGATTTGGGTACCGCCCAGCGGGTACCGACCAATCCGCAGAATAGTCTCGAACCCGGTCCTGCGCAGCCTTCTTTAGGGTTTCTCCTAAACCCGCGATATGCGCACAGCACGTCGTTGACACGACCAGGGGTGCCCTCCAGGATGGAAACCGATAGCTGCTCCTCGATTTCGGTATCACTCAGGATTCCGGAACAGGCACCTTCACAGAACTCCTGACGAGGAACTCCTGGCGAGCGCAGCGTGACATCCAAACAGGCCGTTCACCGACGTCGTCGGAATCCCAGCCCTGGAGGAGTGACCCGTGTCGAATCTGGATGAGCTTACAAGTTCACCTCAAACAGCGCTGGACCCTCAGGATGAGGTGAAAATAGTTGGCCAGTACTACGACGACAAAACAGCCCGGCTCATTCGCAAATACGGGCCCGGCCCCAGGATTCACTACCACGTAGGTCACTACCCGTCCTCCGAAGCACCGCTGCGTGCCGATGATGTGACGCCGGATGACATTCGCGCCAGCATACGGCTTCATCAAGAGGGCCTGCTGCGGTACGCGGCCAAGATCTGGGGCGCTGAGCAGCGGCTCTCAGGCAGGATCCTGGACGTCGGCTGCGGTCTCGGCGGCGGCTCGCTCTTCTGGGCGCAGGAATACGGCGCCGATGTCACGGCGGTCACCAACGCGCCGGAACACGCGCCGGTGGTCGAAGGGTTCGCGCGGGAATGCGGTGTGGACGCAAGGGTCCGCACGCTGGTCAGCGATGCGAAGCGGCTGCCCCTGGACGGCGCCCCCTATGACGCGGCAGTGGCGATCGAGAGCAGCGGATACTTCGACCGACCTCTCTGGTTCGAGCGTCTGGCGCGCGTGCTTCGACCGGGCGCGAGTGTGTGCATCGAGGAAGTGTTCATCACACGCCCTCACGGCGCCGATGTGTGGGCCGAATACTTCTACACAAAACCGGCTACGGTGCTCGACTACGTAAAGGCCGCGGAGGCCGCGGGCTTTGAACTGGTCGATGACGTGGACGCCACATCGGAGACCGCGCCGTTCTGGGAGGAGAGTGCCGCCTGGACGAAGGCGGCGCTGGAAAGTGACAGCAGCCTCTCACCGGTCGACCGCAGGCAGCTGCGGATATCTCTGCTGGCGAACCAGGCACTCGGCACCGAATGGCAGGCCGGGGGCGTGCGACTGGGTTTCCTGCGCTTCGAGCTCAAGTAAGCAACGGAACGAGTAACCACGCCGAAAGCCGGCACGTAAGCCGGGGCTGTGAGTCACCACGCACGACGAGAGCCTCTGGAGACGGCGGGCAGGGGCGCGGTGGCGTACCGGCACGATCCTGCGCGGGCTCACCGCCGGCCGGTGGAGCTGAACCGCCGCCGGCTTCCCGCCGTCTCCTGCGACCTTCACACGGATACGGAGTTCTTCATGACGCTCGACCAGTCTCCCGCCCACAGCGATGTCCTCAACGTGTACGACGGGTTCGGCCGGATCTACGGTTCCGCGTGGGGCCCCAATATCCACTACGGCTACTGGGAGAACGACGCGGACGACAGCTCCGTGGAGAAGGCCACGGACCGTCTGACCGATCTGATGATCTCGGGTCTCGCCGCGCAGCCCGGCCAGCGGGTCCTGGACATCGGCTGTGGCATCGGATACCCGGCGCAGCGGCTCATCCGCACCTCCGACGTGGACGTGGTGGGCATCACCGTCAGCCGGATCCAGGTGGCGGACGCCACGAAACTCGCGGCTGAGGCCGGGCTCGCCGACCGGGCCACGTTCCAGTTCGGGGACGCGATGGACATGCCCTTCCCGGACGGATCGTTCGACGCGGCCTGGGCGTTCGAGTCGATGTGGCACATGCCCGACCGCGGCCAGGTGATCTCCGAGGCCGCCCGTGTCCTGCGCCCCGGCGGCCGCTTCGCCGTCGCGGACGTCATCCAGCGGGACCCGATCAGCCCTGAGGGACGCGTGGTCCTGGACCACGTCGTCGAGCACTACGGAGTGCGCTCCTTGGGCACTGTGGACGAATACCGGACGGCGCTGGCCGAGAACGGTTTCGTCGACGTGGAGATCACCGACATCACGGACAACGTCATCCGCACTCTTGGGCTCATGGCCGACGCCGTGGAGACCGTCCGCGACGACCTGGCCGAACTGGTCGGCGAGCAACAGGCCGCCTCGCTGCTTGAGTTCATGCGTAAGTTCGGATCCGTCCCGGAGAGCGGCTACCTCTTCGTGACCGCCGTCCGCGCCTGACCCCGCCTGCCCCCGGTACCCGCCTGGGCGCCTCCCTGGCCCGAGCGCGAGCGCCGCCCCCCGGGCCCCGTGCGTCCTATGGCGTTCGACGGTCCGTAAACCACCACCACCACGACCGTCGAGGCCCCCGAGCTGTTGATCGAGATGTCCGGCATCTCCATCAACAGCTCGGGGGCCTCGCTGGTTTCATCCCGTCCTGCTGCGTGGAGCGCGTGTCACTCCTGCCGCACCCGCAACTCGGTCAGCGCCCGGAGCGGAAACACCGGCCGGTGACGCGGCAGCGGCCCAGGGGCCGCCGTCAGACCTGGCATCCTGCCGGCGAGGGCCTGTATCGCGATCTCCAGTTCCGCGCGGGCGAATCCGGCTCCGAGGCAGAAGTGGATTCCGTGCCCGAACGCAAGATGCGAGGCGGACCCGCTGCCCGGACTGAACGCGGCAGGACAGGCGGAGGCCTGGCTGTCCCGGCCGGCCGCTCCGTACAGCAGCAGCAGTCGGCTCCCGGCTGCCAGACGGACGCCGCCGACCACGACGTCATTGACCGCGGTCCGGTACATGCCGGCGAGCGGGCTGTCGAACCGCAGCCCCTCCTCGACGAGGTCCCGTGTGGAGATCGTCCCGTCGGCCACCTCGGCCCAGCCGCCGGGCGTCTGAAACTGCTGGAAGAGGATGGTGCCGAGCGCCTCGGCACAGGTCATGTGTCCCGCGAAGATCAGCGTGGGGATCATGACGGAGGCCTCGTCGGCGGTGAGCGTGCGCCCGGCCTTGCCCTCGTGGAGCAGCTCGCTGATCAGGTCGTCCTGCGGCGAGGCGAGCCGCTCCTGCACGAGTGACCGGGCGAACGCTCCGAATTCCATGAGCCCGCGGGCGTATTCACGCAATCCCTCCACATCGGCCTGGCCTCGGACCATCATGAGTTCGATGCGTTGCTCGGACCACGTGCGGCAGCGGTCGAGGTACTCGTCCGGTATCCCGAGGCGCCGGCCGATCACCTCCAGGGAGTACGGCACCGCGAAGTCCGTGATGAAGTCGAACTCCTCCATGACCGCGACCCGTTCGACGAGCTCGGTGGCGATCGAGCGGATCGTGGGTTCGAACGCTCTCACCCTGGCCGGCGTGAACCCGACATTGAGTACTTCCCTGATCCTGGTGTGCTCGGGAGGGTCGAGCGAGCCGACGGCCAGCGCATCAGCACCGCGCCATGTGCGCAGCATGTGGCTCACGTCGTCGGGCAACGCGACCGCGGGGCGGGGATTGTGGTCGCGCGCCGAGAAGTTCCGGTCGTCCCGCAGCACGGCAACCATGTCCTCGCGCCGGGTGACGCACCAGGCGTCGAGCAGTGGGGCGTAGAACATCGGTTCCGTCTCGCCGGTGCCGGCCAGAAATGAATACGGGTCGTCACGGTGCGCGCCGTACGGATCGAACGGCCTTTCCTCACGCAATTGCCCCGAATCAATGGACATCGCCATTCCGCCTCTCAAGCTTTCCGTGAGTCATTCCCGGCAATGATCAGTGATGTTGTGTGATATCGCTCGGCCTCGGAGCTGTTCAGCGACCTCGGCATGGCCGACCGCACGCGCCCGCGTGCGTACCTGTTCCGCTGCACCTGCGAGGGAGTTGCCGTGCGCGGAGAAGGCACACACCGCTCGACGGCTCAACTGTCGTACGCGCGTGTGACCTTGGGCGCAGCCCAGCGGCCACCAATCCACAGAGTAGTCCCGATCCGGCCCTGCATCGAATTCTTTGGGGTTTTTCCTAAACCCGAAGGTGCGCACGCCCAATCGTTGACACACCCGGCCCAGCGCACCAGGATGACAATCAGAACGATCACGTAAATTCCGGCGCGTCTCCCCGGGCTCACATTGCGAGGATATATGCGCAACATATCCAGCACAGCGGCTTCGTCCGCATACACCGAACTGACGTCGTGACGGTCTTCGGCACCGTGGTCCGAACCCTCGATTCCGGCGGAGGCCGTCAGTGAGTACCCCAGCCCAATTACCTTTCGCGCAGACGAATGTGCTGCACCTCGCGCCAGAGCTGCGCACGCTCCAGTCCCGGGGCGCGGTCCACCGGGTTCGGACTGCCGAAGGCCACGAGGCGTGGCTGGTCACCGGTCATACCTGGGTGAGGCAGTTGCTCGACGACGACCGGCTCGGCCGTTCGAATCCGGATCCGGAGGCTGCGGCGAAGGACAGCGGTTCCGCCGTTCTCGACGGCCTGCTGGGCGACTTCGCCACCGACCACGGCCGGTTGCGGGCACTGTTGGAGCCGCATTTCTCACCCGAGCGGATGCGGGCACTGCGGCCCTACGTCGAAGAAGTGACCGGGCAGCTCCTGGACCAGGTGGCCGGCCGACAGCAACCGGTGGACCTGCGCGAGGCGTTGGCGCTGTCGCTGCCGATCCAGGTGATGTGCGAGTGGCTGGGCGTGCCCCAGGAGGACAAGGACCGGTTCGGCGGCTGGACCCAGGACGCGGCCAACGTGGGCGACCCGGTCAGGTCCAAGCAGGGGCTGGGTGAGTTGTTCGCCTACTGCAAGCAACTCGTCGCCGACAAACGGCGAAACCCGGGCGATGACGCGATCTCCAGGATCTGCGCGACCGAGGGGATCAAGGACAACGAGGTCATCGGGCTGACGGCGTTGTTGCTGTTCGGTGGTTACGAGACCACCGTGGCCCGGATCGGCACCTGTGTGTCGCTGTTGCTGGCCGACCCCGAGCAGTGGCAGGCACTGCTGCGCGACCCGGATCTCATCCCCGGCGCGGTCGAGGAAACCCTGCGGATGTCGATGCCCAATCCGCACAACGGCGGCATGCCGCGATACGCGCTGACGGACTTCGAGATCGACGGGGTCACGATCCGTACCGGCGACTTCGTGCTGTTGAACATCATCGCGGCCAACCACGACGAGAAGGCCTTCGCCTGCCCCGACCGTGTCGACGTCACTCGCGACACCACGGGCAGTCTCGCGTTCGGGCACGGTGCGCACCACTGCGTGGGCGCGACGCTGGCCCGGATGCAGCTGCAGGCGGTACTCACCCAGCTCGTCGCGCGATTCCCGACCCTGCGTCTCGCTGTCGGTACGGAGGAGCTGAGGCTGCGCCTCAACACGCTGATCGGCGGGTTGATCCAACTTCCGGTGACATGGTGATTGGATCCTGATGCTGCACGGAATATCCAGTGGCGTAGTCGCGAAGAGCCCCACCTCGATCCGCGCGTATCTCTTGTTGATGCGGCTGGACCGGCCCACGGGGTACGTGCTTTACCTGCTCCCGGGGCTGTGGGCTGTCGCCCTCGCGTCCGGGCAACGACCTGACCCGCTGACGGTGGTGCTCCTCGCTGTCGCCGCGGTGCTGGTGCGCGGCGCCGCCTGCGCGGTCAACGACGTGATCGACAAGGAAGTCGACGCCAGGGTCGCCCGTACCGTGTCGCGCCCTGTCGCGTCGGGGACGGTCGGCGTCGGGAACGCGCTCCTGTTCGCCGCCGCACAGGCCGTGGTCGCGCTCCTGGTCCTGGCGCTGGTGAACGTGGAGACGTCCCTGGTCGCGGCGGCCTCGTACCCGCTGATCGTCGCGTACCCCTACATGAAGCGCATCTTCTTCTGGCCCTCGGCGTTCCTGGCGCTGGTGATGAGTGTCTACGCGCTGATCGGCTGGACGGCGGCGACCGGAAGCGCCGACTACTCGCTCGCGGTGTACGGCCTGTACGCCGGTGGAGCCTTCTGGACCATGATTCACGATGCGATCTACTCCCATCAGGACAAGGAGTACGACCGCCAGATCGGTGTCAAGTCCTCCGCTCTGCTGTTCGGCGGGGCCACCAAGGCGTGGCTGACGCTCTTCGCCGCGATCAGTGTCGGCGGCGTGCTGCTGGCCGGCTCCCGGACGTCGATGGGGTGGGCGTTCTATCTGATCGTCGCGCTCGCGGCAGTCTTTCTGTTTTCGCTGATCGTCCGTGTGGACCTGGACGACCCGAAATCGTGCTGGGACGCCTTCGTCTCCAACACCAGCTTCGGCTGGCTCATTCTCGCGGCCATGGTCGCCGGGCAGTTCACATGAAGGGTGAGCTACGCATGACCGATTCGATGTGGCAGGGCCCCGGCGTCGACCTGGACGCCTATCTGGCCCGCGTGGGCTACCGGGGCGACGTGGCGTGCGACCTCCCCACACTGCGGGGCCTGCACACCGCCCACGTCGACGCGATCGCCTTCGACAACCTCGACGCGCTGTTCGGCCGCACCTCGGTACCGCTCGACCTGGACAGCGTCCAGGACAAGATCGTGCGACAGGGCCGCGGTGGCTGGTGTCTGGAGCAGGTCGTGCTGATGGCGGCCGTGCTCGACCGCATCGGGTTCACGTTCACGGCATTCGCCGGCCGGACGCGGATCCGCACCGGGAACAAGTTCGGGCCCGCCCTGCACGTGGCCCTGTGTGTCGAGCTCGACGGTGAACGCTGGATCCACGACGTGAGTTTCGGTGCCTACGGACCGCACGAACCGATCCGGCTCGCGGAGAACGCGCGGCTGGACGGCAACGGGTCGTTCGATCTCGTACGGGAGCCGTCCGGTGAGCACGTGCTGCGGTTCCTGCGGCCGGACGGACCGGCGGAGCTCTACGGCTTCACCACGGACGTGCGCCATCCCTCGGACTTCGAGATCCTCAACCACTTCTGTCTCACACATCCGCGCTCACCGTTCAACCACCAAATGGTTCTCCAGCGCACACAGCCCGGGGTGAGGCATCTGCTCGCCGGCAGCACACTCACGGAGATACGCCCCTCGGCGCCGGCGACCTTCCGGGAACTCGACAAGGACGAGCTGCTTTCCGCTCCCGAGGAGATCTTCGGGATCACCCTGGAACCGTCCGATGTCCAGACGCTCCGGAAATTCCTGGACGACCGTGATGCGTAGGCACACCGGAGGACACACCGGCCGGCACACCGCGCTGCCGTACGACCGCTGTCCCACGGACTTCGAGCTCCTCAACCACTCCTGCCCGAGCCTGCTCTGACCTGGACCGAGGTCACCATGAACGACATACCCGATGAGGCGGATTCCGGCGCGTCCACCGTCGCGCGACGGCTGCGCTCGCTCCCGGAACACGACCCGCACGACGCCGTGGAGAACGCCGTCCTCAGCAGGCTCGCGGGCAACTGGCACCGGCGCGCCACGGTCAAGCAGGAGGAACCGAACCTGGACGACGTCTTCGAGCTGGACCGGCCGGACTTCCCCGAGGCCCTGCTGCCGTTCCGCGAGCACCCCACCTACCTCGCGCTGGACGACGGGATGCGGGCCCAGATTCTCGCGTGGGGCTGGATCTCGTTCAACAAGAACATCATGGACATCGAGCAGCATGTGGTGAACCCGGGCTTCGCCCTGGTCGCGCGGGACGTCTTCGACACGGGCATCGACAGCGAGTCCATGACGCTCGCGGTCACCCAGGCCATGGTCGACGAGCAGTACCACACACTGATGCACCTGAACGCGAGTGCCGTGACGCGCCGCAAACGCGGCTGGCGGATGCCGGAGACGGCGCTGCCTCTCGCCTACAAGGCACGCAGGCAGGCACACCGGATCGCCACGGCCGGGACCGACGAGGAGCGGGCCCTGGTGTCGCTCGCCTTCACCACGGTCGCGGAGATCTCGGTCAACGCCCACCTGGACCTCGTCGCCGCGAACCACGAGATCCAGCCCGTGAACCGTATGACGGCCGTCCTGCACAACCGCGACGAGTACTGCCACGCCTCGATCGCGGACACCCTCGCCCAGGAGGCGTGGAGGCACTTCTCCCCCGGCCGGCGCGACTACTTCCTCGCCGCGCTGGCCGACGGGATGGAGGCCTTCGCCGCACACGACTTCACCACCTGGGCGAGGATCCTGGACCTGCTCGGTGTGGAGGGGGGCGAGGAGATGCTCCGGGACGTCAGCAGTGCCTCCGGCGGCAAACGGCTCCTCCAGGACTTCAGCGGGTTGCGGCAGCTCTGCCAAGAGCTGGACGTCCTGGACACCCTCCCCTTCGACTGGTCAACGGTGTCGACCCGAACCCCCTGACCGCCACCCCACCCAAGGTGCTGACCATGCGCGTCCTGCTCATCGACAACTACGACTCCTACACGTACAACCTGTACCAGTTGCTGGCGAAGGTGTACGGCGTCGCCCCCGTCGTCGTACGCAACGACGCCGATGACCGGGACCGGTTCGACCCGCAGGACTTCGACGCGGCGGTCATCTCCCCCGGCCCCGGCCACCCGGCCGTCCCCCGCGACTTCGGCCGTTCCCGCGAGGTCCTGGAGAACTCGGGGCTGCCGGTCCTGGGGGTGTGCCTGGGACACCAGGGCGTGGGTCTGCTGGCAGGCGCGCCCGTCACACCGGCGCCGGAGCCCAGGCACGGCCATCTGTCCACGATCCGGCACAGCGGCACGGGCCTCTTCGCCGGCGTCCCGCAGGACTTCACCGCCGTGCGCTACCACTCGCTGAGCGTCGCCGAACCCGTGCCCGCGCACCTGGAGGTCACCGCGCGCGCCGAGGACGGCGTGCTCATGGGCCTGGCCCACCGCGAACGGCCCTGGTGGGGCGTGCAGTTCCACCCGGAGTCGATCTGCACGGAGCACGGCGCCCGCCTGGTGGCCAACTTCCGGGACCTGGCGCTGGCAGGGCGCGACGGGGACACGGGTCCGTACGAGGGCAGGTCCGGGGCCGTACCTCTCTCCGTACCGGACACGACGTCTGACGTGGCATCGGATACGTCACCCCTGCCGCGGCTGCGCGCCGAGTACGACGTCCTGGACCGGGCCGTGGACGCGGAGGCCGCGTACCTGTCGCTGTACGGGACGAGCACCCGCGCCTTCTGGCTCGACAGCTCGCACGTGGAACCCGGTCTGGCCCGCTTCTCGTTCTTCGGCGCCGCCGAGGAGCCGGACGCGGAGATGCTGAGCTACCGCGTCGAGGACGACCACACCGACGTGGACCACCCCGACGGCGCCTCTCGCCGGGAGGACGGCAGCATCTTCGACGCACTCGACCGCCGCACCGGCCGTGTGGTCGAGGGGGCCGGGGAGCTGCCCTTCGACTTCACCGGCGGTTACGTCGGCTACTTCGGCTACGAGCTGAAGGCCGACCTCGGCGGACGGCGCGCCCACCGGTCGAGGACCCCGGACGCGGTGTGGCTCCAGGCGGACCGCTTCGTCGCCGTGGACCATGCCGAGAACCGCACGTACGTCGTCGCCGTCTGCGAGCAGCAGGACACCGACGCCGCCCAGAAGTGGATCGGAACGGTCGTCCCGGCCCTGGCCGAACTCCCCGCCGCGCACACAGACACCTCGCCCCCGCCGTCCCCCGAGCAGCACGACGCCTCGGCATGGCTGGCCCGCCCACGCGCGCAGTACCTCGCGGACATCCAGGAGTGCGACCGCAGGCTGCGCGAGGGCGTGAGCTACGAGATCTGCCTCACCACCAACCTGCGCCTGCCCGCGCCGGCCGACGACCTCGCCTACTACCGGCGCCTGCGGCGGCTCAACCCCGCCCCCTACGCGGCGCTCCTGCGCCTCGGCGGCCTCGCGGTGTTCAGCTCCTCACCCGAGCGGTTCCTCAAGGTGGACGCCGCCCGTACGGTGGAGGCCAAGCCGATCAAGGGGACCGCGCCCAGGCACCCGGACCCGGACACCGACGAGGCCACGCGTCGCGCGCTGCGCACGGACCCCAAGACGCGGGCCGAGAACCTGATGATCGTGGACCTGCTCCGCAACGATCTCGGGCAGATCTGCGAGATCGGCACCGTCACCGTCCCCTCGCTCATGGCGGTGGAGTCCTACGCCACCGTGCACCAACTCGTCTCCACCGTCACCGGCACCCTGCGCAAGGGCAGTTCGGCCGTGGACGCGGTCCGGGCCTGCTTCCCCGGCGGGTCCATGACGGGGGCGCCGAAACTGCGCACCATGGAGATCATCGACGGCCTGGAGGGCGAGGCCCGAGGTGTCTACTCCGGTGCCATCGGCTTCGTCGGCTACACGGGCACGGCGGACCTGAGCATCACCATCCGTACCGCCGTCCGCCACGACGGCGAACTGACCATCGGCGCAGGGGGCGCCATCGTCCTCGACTCCGACCCGGAGGCCGAGTACGAGGAAATGCTCCTGAAGGCCCGGACCACCCTGCGCGCACTGCCGAAGGAGACGTGCACGCAGGAGAAGGCCGGCCGGCGATGACACGTACGGCGGCGCCCCGACCCGGAGTAGGACGCTTCGGCGCCGAATCCTCATGCCACTCCGACTCGTTGACCCCTCGACACCATTCTGCGCAGGCGCCTGTGTGAGGAGTTTCGATGAAGGATCTCGCGGACTCGACGGAATCGATGGAGCAGCTCGCCACGGTCTGGCGGGCACTGGTACTCGACCGCGACCCGGGGGCAGACGTACGTGACCTTCCGGGCATCGCCGTCCGCTGGGTGGACTGCCGTTTCGCTTTCTGGAACTGCGTCACGCTGACCGACGTGAAGGCCGACGCGCCACTCGCGGAACGGCGTCTGGCCCAGGCCGCGGACATCATGCGCGCCAAGCGGCAACCCGGCTTCCTCTGGCTCTTCGAAGACCTGCTGGACGACGGGGCACGGGCGGCGCTGGACGACGCCGCCGACCGGGCGGGCCTCCAACTCGCCTTCCCAGGAACCGGCATGGCAGGCGACCTGCTTCCGGTTCCCGATCCGGTCCACCCCGACCTGACGTTCGCGCGTGTCCGCTCCGACGACCAGCTGACCGCCTACGCGGACCTCAACTCACGCGCCTACGGCTTCGACCTGGACGACGGCCGCGACGGGCTCGTCGGCTCCACACTCTGGAAGCAGGACATGCACGCCTATCTCGGCCTGCGCGACGGTGTCCCGGTGGCGTGCGCCGCAGCGGTGGCAGCCGAGGGCCGCCTCTTCGTCGCGTTCGTTGCCACGGACCACGCGTGGCAGCGCCGGGGCTACGGCGAAGCCGTTACGAGGAAGGCCCTTCACGAGGGCGCGCGTGCGACAGGGCTGACCCGTGCCACTCTGCACGCGACGGAGGCCGGGGCACCCGTGTATCCGCGTATCGGCTTCCGGCCGAACTCCCCGATCCGCTTCTACGGGCTGCGGGGCTGAGCTTTCGCCGGAGGGGAGGCCGGTACGGGTCGATGACCTGCGGTCCTGCCGGCGCGTGAGTGCCCTGGGCCCGGTGGGGGTGTGCCCCCATGGAGAAGGTTGTGCCCTTTTGGTGCCCGCTGTCCCGCGAACTCGTCAGGGGTGTCATCACCTTGTAACTGGCCTTTCCTCGCGATCACCGCGGAAGGCAGGGTGTTGATCAACCGACCGCACAGCCGAGTCGCGCGTTCAGCCGACCGGCCGCACATCAGCAACGCTCACGGGGAGACCCCACATGCTTCGCAGCCACCGCAAGACCGTCCTCACCGCCGCCGCTCTGATGGCGACAACCGCGCTCCTGACGTCCTGTCAGGACGGTGACTCCGGCGACGGGAAGGCGAGCAGCACCTCCAACTCCTCGGCTTCGGACTCGGGGGCGAAGGGGACGTCCGGCAGTGACGACAAGGGCTCCGGCGGCAGCGAGGTACAGACCGACAGCACGGCTGGGAGCAAGTCCGGTGGCAAGAAGGTGACCGGTACCTGGTTCGGCACGGTTTCGTATCTCGCCCCCGGTAAGTACACCGTCTCCGATCTCAAGGACACCGAGCAGCAGTTCTTCACCTCCACGGACACCGACATCCAGGGTGCCGGAACGATCTGCGGGGACGCGGCCGGCCAGGCCGCCACGCCGTGCAGCGAGGACGAACTCGAGGCCGCGGCCAAGGACGGAGTCTCCGCCACGGTCGAGCTCAAGGACGGCGTCGCCGTCAGCGTCGTCGAGGACCACTCCGGCGGCGATGGTGCCGACAAGACGTCCGGCCTGTGGAGTGGCAAGCTCGCGAATCTGGCCCCGGGAAAGTACTCCGTCGTCAATGACGAGGGCGAGCGGGCGTTCGTCACCTCCACCGAGACCGTCATCAACGGAGCCGGCTTGATCTGCGGCGATCGTGAACAGATCAAGCAGTGCACCGAGGACGAGCTCGAGGCCGCCGCCGAGAACAGTGTCGACGTCGTCGTCAAGGTCGAGCATGGCATCGCCGTCACCATCGACGAGAACCACAACTGAGCCGTCGCCACCTGCCGATGGGTGCCTGATCCACGCACAAGCTGTCCACCCGGCCATGCGCTGACCGTGCTCGGCGCGTCGATCGCCCTGCGGTGCACCCAAGGGCTGTCCTGTAACCCCTGGCGGGCGCCCGTTCACTCTTGGCACTTCGGGGCAGCAGTGACTTTGTCCGAGCAGTACCCCGTCGCACCCGTCCTTTGGAGGACCGTTGCCCGGCATACCTGTCAGTGACATCGATCTCTACACCGATTCCGCGCGTGTCGACCCCTATGCCATCTATGACGAGCTGAGAGCACTGGGGCCGGTGGTGCATCTGTCCCGCTACGGCATGTACGCGTTGCCGCGCTACGACGAGGTGCGCGCCGCCTTGATGGACTGGGAGACGTTCTCGTCGGCACGCGGTGTGTTCGTGGACCGCGATGTGAACGCCCAGCTCGAGGGGATCACGCTGTGCAGCGATCCCCCCGAGCACACGGCGATGCGAACGGTGCTGGGACGGCCACTGCGGGCGGACCGGATGCGTGAGGTCACTCCGCGCCTCGAGACCGAGGCCGACCAGGTCGTCGAGCGGGTGGTCGACCAGGGCCGGTGCGATGTCGTCACCGAGCTGGCGGAGTACCTCCCCATGACCGTGGTGTCGGATCTGGTCGGCCTCCCGGAACACGGACGGGAGAAGATGCTCGAATGGGCCGCCGCCATCTGGAACACCCAGGGCCCCGCCGACGAGCGTGCCGCCGCGGCGGGGCCCGTGGTCGAGGAGTTCATGTCCTTCGCCATGAACGACGCCGTGCCGGGGAGGATCGATCCCGACGGCTGGGCGGCACAGCTCTACGAGGCTGCCGACCGTGGCGAGATCTCGTCCGACAAGTGTCCGATGATGATGCTCGACTACGTCACTCCGAGTCTGGACACGACGATTCTCGCCATCGCCAACATGGTGGCGCTGTTCGCCCGACACCCTGACCAGTGGGACCTGCTGCGTGATGACCGATCGCTGATTCCGCACGCGATCAACGAAACGTTGCGCCTCGAGTCACCGGTGCCCCAGTTCAGCCGCTCGCTCACCGAGGACCATG
The DNA here is from genome assembly GCF_045162755.1 of Streptomyces sp. NBC_01012. NCBI lineage: Bacteria > Bacillati > Actinomycetota > Actinomycetes > Kitasatosporales > Streptomycetaceae > Streptomyces > Streptomyces sp. NBC_01012. Next base: position 1,720,347 of record NZ_CP108688.1, read on the forward strand.
AGATCGGCGGCGTCGAACTGCCCGCCGACTCCCGGGTCGCGCTGCTCTACGCCTCCGCCAACCGCGACGACCGGCACTACCCGGACCCGACGCGTTTCGACATCACCCGTCGCCCGTCGGACCACCTCGCCTTCGGGCGCGGCGAGCACGTGTGTGTCGGGATGAACCTGGCCAGGCTGGAGATGAGCGCGCTCCTGGAGCGGCTCGCCGACCGGGTCGCCCGCTTCGAGATCCTGGAATCCAGGCCGGTGATCAACAACGGGTTGCGCGGTTTCGACTTCCTGGACGTGGCGTTCGAACCGGTGGCCGCCTAGTTCCGGAGTCCGCCCAGTTCCGGAGTCCGCCGATTCTGACCGCCGGACAGTCGTGAAGGAGGACCATGTCGTCCGCGCAACCGATCGCCGAACTCGCCCGCCGCCTGGGCGAGCGGCTGAACGCAGACCGCCTTTCCCATCCGGGTGATCCGTCGTATGCCGGGACGACGACACTGTGGAACGGTGCGGTGCACTCCCGACCGGCCCTGGTCGTACGGCCCCGCACCGGAGCGGAGACCGCTGCCGCTGTCACGTCGGCAAGGGAGTCCGGTGTAAGCATCTCCGTGCGCGGAGGAGGGCACGACTGGGCCGGACGTGCGCTTCGCGGCGGACTGGTGATCGATCTCGGCAGTATGCGTGGCGTACAGGTGGAAGGCGATGCCGCTGTCCTCGGGGGAGGAGGGCGCGTCGGTGATGTCATCGCGGCTGCCGGTCCCTACGGCATGAACGTCGCCGCGGGCACCGCCGGCGCCGTAGGTATGGCCGGCCTCACTCTCGGTGGGGGCTACGGTCCGCTGCTCGGCACGGCCGGACTGGCCGCCGACAACCTGCTCGCAGCAGAGGTCGTACTCGCCGACGGCCGGCTCGTGTCGACCGAGGACGACCCCGAACTGCTCTGGGCCTTGCGAGGCGGCGGCGGGAACTTCGGCGTGGTCACCTCCTTGCGCGTGCGTCTTCACCCCGATCGCGGGCTCGTCGGCGGCATGGTGGTGTTCCCCTGGCAGGAGGCGTCGACCGTCCTGTCGCGTTTCGCGGAACTCATCGCCGAGGCGCCCGACGGGCTCACTCTCCTGCTCGAGATGACCGTAGCCCCCGGTGTCGGGCCGTGCCTGGTCGTCGTGCCGGTCTGGTCCGGTGACCCACGGCACGCCGACGCCGCCATGGCCCAGGCCATGCGCCTCGGTACACCGCTCGCCAACAGCGTCGCCGCCACCACCCAGAAAGACCTGTGGGGACAGTTCGACCAGAGTGTCCCCACAGGGATGCACTGGGATCTGCGCACCCGCAACATCGCCGAGCTCACCACCGAGGTGACCGACCTCCTGACCGGCTGGGCGGAGAGCCGCCCCGGCCCAGGAGCAGGAATCGGACTGCGCCAGTTCCACGGCGTCGCCACCCGGACAGGCGCCGACGACAGCGCCTTCGGCCTGCGTAGCAGCCATCTGGCCGTCGAAATCTCCGCGGGCCGCGGGGCCGATGAGGATCCGGCCGCCTACCGGGCCTGGGCCGACGGCGTCAGCAACGCCCTCGCCGCCTTTGCCGTACCAGGGGGGTACCCCAACTTCCTGCTGCCGGACCAGAAGGAACAGGTCGCGCACGCCTACGGCTCCCACGCCGCCCGCCTCGTCGCGGCCAAGGAGCTCTACGACCCCGCACACATCTTCACGGCAACGCCGCTTCCCAGCCATGACGCGCTGAACAACTGAACTGGACGCAAGCAGAAATCGACTCACAAGGAGAACGTATGGCTGTCTGGGAGATCGTTCGGGCAGTGGTTCCGCAGGGAAAGGAGGAAGAGTTCGAGGCCGCGGTCCGATCGCACCTGCCGCTCCTCGATGAGGAAAAGGGCTGCCTCGACGCCAAATTGCTCCGAGCCATCGACAAGGAAGGCGTCATTCTGCTCTGCGTACAGTGGGAGTCGGTGGACTACCACACCGAGGTGTTCGCGAAGACCGAGGCTTTCGTCAAGTTCTCCAGCGCGATGGCTCCCTTCTTCATGGAGCCTCCCGAGGCATTTCACGCCAACACTGTCATTGACGGCTTCTGATCTGCTTGACAGCTGGGCTCTCTTGGCGCCAGCAGCCGGACCAGTTCGCCCCTTCCACGCTCGATCAAGTCAAACGCCGCCACTGGGTCCGTACCCGGCGGCAGCGGAGTATCGGTCAGCACGTCCGTAAGCGTGTACCGGCCGAGCAGCCACCGCTGCAGGGCACGCCAGTCCGTGCCCCGGACGGAGCGGGGATCGATGGCCCAAGGGTCCGTCTCGTACTGAGTGGCATCGGCGCCATGGGCATGAAGCAGACCGGAACGACGCACCAGACAGGGGAAGCAGACACCGCAGTTGGCGATGGGCGGCCCGCCGCTCCGCCGGGTGGGCGGCTTGCCACAGCTCAGTGTGGCTTCCAGGTCGGACCGTGCGAGACCGGCATCTCTGCCCCTCGCGCACACCTCGCCCTTTGTCAGCTGCGCCCAGGGATTGATCACACTCACGGCGCCGCTGCCCTCGCCAACAGCGCCCACCACGGCGTTCAGGTGAGAAAGCGTCCGCGGGTGAACCGAGCGCGTGGAGCAGGCAGCCGAGCGTGCCGGGGTCAAAGGCGGGTTGAGAGCAAGCTGGCCGTTCTCAGGGATGTGGACGGTGGCCACGCCATGCGCGGCGGCGGCACGTATCGCACCTGCCGCATACAACAAGCCGCGGGTGCGGGAAGAGGTTTCCAGCCTGAGCCCCGATCCGTCACCCCTCGGAGTCTGACTCATCTGCAGCAGCGTCACCGGTCGTGACGCGGACAGTTCCTCGACGGCCTTGTACACCCGCTTCTGCAGGCGCAGCAGTCCGATCTCGCGAAACATCACCAGAAGAAGTGGACGCGAGTCGGCAGAGCGCGAGCGCGCTGCCGCCCAGCTGATGGAGTCCAAGCCTCCGGAGAACAAAGCGACTTCCGATGCGCGCGGAGCGTCGGGGAAAACCATCGCGTCGTTGACCTGATGGCCCGTGAGCGGGCGAAACTCCATATTCCACAGATCCCCCGTGAGGATCTGGAGCAGCCCGGCAAGCTGGTGGTGGACCGCCTCGCTGCGCCATCGCTCGTACTCCGTGACAGGCACGGAAAGGTGGATGTGCCGCGTCCACCGGTCCCCCGCTCGCGCCCGGCGTACGTACTTGTCCGCGATGAACGCGGCCCGGGCGATCCGGAGGAGATCCTCAGCCCATTCGGGAACCGGACCGGGCAGACGGTGGCGGCCATGAGTGCGGTGCTCGTCCTCCTGGAAAGCGTCCTCCCCGATATCCGTCCAGCGGTCATCGGGGGACCGGTCCCGGTGATGGCCGCGCCACCACAGAAATTGCTCGGACGACGTCATGCTGCGGCTCCCCCTTCGCCGATGGCTTCATCAGTGATCAACCCGAGCACCCTGCCAACAGCCTTCGGAACCAACCCCTCGGCAACCTTGGGCAGCACGGTGGAGGGATCATCCACAGCACCTACGGCTGATTGAGCGGTGTCCACGGCCTTCGCGAGTTCCGCTGCCTCGCCGGACTCCTCACACGGGTTCGGCACCAGATCCACCAGCTTCTCCGCGACCCAGTCCGCAATCCTGCCCTCCGGATCGGTGGCGAGGAGCGCCGGCACGGCCAGTTTCACGTGCTCGGCGACAGCAGACCGGAGAAATTCCCCCACCATGTCGGCGAAGAACACTTGATAGAGATCGCAGAGTATGTCCCAGGCGAAGCCGGCCCCTCCTGATGCCGCCTCCATGGCGTCGTCCATCTCGGGATGTCGGCCTCGAAGATCGCGGACGGCCTCCGCCACTCCCCTTCGCACCGCGGAGTCAGCCAGCGTGCCCCCGCCACCGCCGACTTCCGGGACAAGACGGGCGATGAGTTCGTCCTCCGACCGTGCACCTTGCACGGCCAAGGATCCCAGGGCTGCGGCGAGCCGTTCACCAGCCGCACAGGCAGTGTCGTACAGGCCGAATGCCGACCGGTCGTCACGGAGCGTCTCATGCAGCGCACGTAAGTGATCCGCTGCGATCTCGTCCAGCCGCTGGTCCGCATTGCGCGAATCGTCATCCCACCGCGCCAGACGTCTCGCTGCGGAATTCCATCTGCCCCCGCTGGGCCCCTTCCACCGCGTAGATGTGCCCACGACGCCCCTTCGCCGATGCCGTCCCACCGCTGTCCAGACATGGCATCAGATGAACGGAACCCCAGGTAGGGCGGGACTCGGCCACGGTGGCTCGTACGGCCGACCGCGCACCCGGCAGACTCGGTCAGGTCACGCGGCTCACACGGGTACACCGGCCTTTAAAATCGCAGGTCAGGAGCTCTTCGTGACGGGCTCAAGGATGGCGACGCACTCCACATGATGCGTCATCGTAAAGATGTCGACCTGAGCACGTCATGGAAAAGACCAGGTCAGAGCCACTTCTCCAGCTCCCCCGCACAGCGTGAGTGCGCCCGGAGCGTCGAACGAGCGTCGCGGTTGACAGCTCACCCCGCCCACTCGGGCCAGACGAAGCCGGCACGACCAGTTGTCTCCGCTGGCCCCGTTCCGCTGACTCCAGAGGCCGGCCGGCTCCCCGTGCGAGTGCACTCTGCGGCCGACGGTACGTACCGCGGCGCCGTCGGCCGCCGCAAGGCTCGGTGGTCGCGCGGAGCGCCTGGGTGTGCTGATGTGCGGGATGCGAGGGACTATCGGAGCATGAGTGGTGATGATCCACTGGCGCCGGGTGGAGAGTGGGACGGGCGGAGGCGCTCAGGGCAGGCCGCAGGCGGTACCGTGCCGCCGGCCCGGCCCTCGGGCCCGTCGGCCCGGCGACGGAGGGGACGGCCGTGAACGAGGAGCGTCTCCTCAGGCGGTACCAGGCGCTCATGGGAGCCGTGCCGCAGTCGGTGTGGGTGATGTCGCCCGGCGGTGTCGTCACCGTGTTGTCCGGAGGCGGGATCGCCGAGAAGCTGTGGGCTCCCGGCACTGATACCTCGTGGATGGATGCCGTGCATCCCAAGGACCGGGACTGGTTCCAGCGGGCGTGGCGCAGGGCCACGCAGCAGCGGTCCCCTCTCGATACGATCGTCAGGGTGCGGCTCGACGGTGCCGTCGACCGCTTCCGCCACGTCAAAATCATCGCTGCGCCCGTTGTCGACGAGGACGGTGAGGTGGAGTTTGTCGGAACGGCCACCGACGCGGAGGAACACTGGCGCGGTCGTATGCGGGAGAAGTTGCTGGCTCGTATGGCGGCGGTGCCCGCGGCCCGCGATCTTTCGGAGGCTTTTCTGACGACGGCCGCAGCCGTGGTGCCCGAGCTCGCTGATGCGGTGGCCATCTTCCGTCTCGTGGACGGCGTCGAGGCCGGTGTGCGGCCCGCCGACGCACCGGCCGCAAGGTCGCCGGAGCTTGTGGGGATCGCCCCCGGGCTGCCTTCCCTGCCCCCGCTCGACGCCGATTTTGTGCTGGGCCCGATCGCCCAGCGAGCGATCGAGAGCCAGGAGGCCAGCCTGTTGGCCTTCCCCCCTGACGGGCCTCCCGGGGACGGGCTCTCGGACGTTTCGGTGCGGTGGCTGCGGGAGGCCGGGGCGACTGGCGTGGCGTTGGTGCCCGTGGTGGTGGACGGTCGGACCGTCGCGCTGGCGACGATCGCAACCTGTCGGGGCAACCCGCCCCCGGACGAGGCCGACCTCTCGCTGCTGCGGGACCTCTTTCAGCAGATGAGTGGGCCGCTGCGCCGGACGATGGAGTTGCAGAGCATCCGTGGCAAGGCGCTTGCGCTGCAGCAGTCGTTCCTGGCGGCCCCGCCGTCCATCGACGGTCTCACGATCACCGCGCTCTACCATCCGGCGGACTCGGCGGCGGAGGTCGGCGGGGACTGGTACGACGCCGTCCGGCTCTCCGCCGACGCCCTCGCCCTGTCCATCGGCGATATCGCGGGGCACGACCTCGACGCGGCCATGGCGATGGCACGGGTCAACAGCATCCTGCGGGGACTCGCGTACGACAGCGGCCCGGCCGCCAGTCCTGCGGTCACACTGAGCCGTCTCGACCGCATCGTGCAGGCGCTCGACAGCCCGGCGATGGTCACGGCGGTACACGCGGTCCTGCGCCGCCGGACACACGGCGGCTGGTACATCGCCCTGTCCAACGCCGGGCACCCGCCGCCCCTGCTGATCCCGGCGGACGCGCCATCGCGGTATCTGAACGACCTCACAGCCCCGGACCCGCCCCTGTGCGTCACCGACAGCCCCACCCGCGCCACCCTCTACGCAGACCTGCTTGAGGGCGACACCCTGGTGTTCTACACCGACGGGCTGGTGGAGACGCCGGACACGGACATCGGCGACAACCTCAGAAGGCTGCGTGAACGCACCGACGCGCTGGCCCGCCGAAGCCCTCCGCTGCGCTCCCTGATCCGCGGCCTTCTCCCACCTCTTCACCACCGCCGAGACGACATCGCCATCATCGCCCTGCAAGCCCGGCCGGACTCATGACCCCCCTTACCCAGCACCTCATCGCTTGCACCCGGAACAGTGCCTCTATACCGTCGAGAAGGCCCGTCCCGGACGAAAGAGGCTCTGCATGAACACGCCGAACGACCGTCAGGACGGACTGGCAACCACACGCGCCCACTCCGCCCGGGTGTACGACTACATCCTGGGCGGCAAAGACCACTACCTTGTGGATGCGGAAGCGGGCGACGCCATGGCCCGGCACTGGCCCGCCCTGCCCGTGCACATGCTGGAAAACCGCCGGTTCATGCACCGAGCCGCCCGCTTCCTGGCAGAGGAACGGGGCATCCGCCAGTTCCTCGACATCGGAACCGGCCTGCCGACGTCGCCTAACCTGCACGAGATCGTGCAGGAAGTGGGTCCGGAATCCCACGTGGTCTACGTCGACAACGATCCCATCGTCCTCGCTCACGCCCGCGCCCTCCTGCAGAGTTCACCCGAGGGCGCGACCGCCTACGTGGACGCGAACATGCACGACCCCGACGCCATCCTGGACAGCCCCGAGTTCCAGGAGCTGATCGACCTGAGCCGGCCCGTCGGCCTCATGGTGATCGGCATCATGCACTTCATCCTGCCGCCCGACGACCGGCGTCTGATCGCCAAGCTGCTGGATCCACTGCCGTCCGGCAGCTACCTGGCCATGACCATCGGCACCGCAGACTTCGCACCCGAGGAGGTCAACCGAGTCGCCCAGGAATACCGCCAGCAAGGCATGCCCTTCGTCCTGCGCGAACTCGCCACCGCCACCTCGCTCTTCGACGGCCTGGAACTGCAGGAGCCGGGGGTCACCCAGGTGCACTCCTGGCGCCCCGGCCCTGAACAGAACGGCATCAACGGCAACGACATCGCCATGTACGGGGCAGTCGCCAAAAAGCCCTGAGCAGCCGCGGAGGCGAACCGGGTAGGGAATCCGCGAGTCCGCAGGGCACGCCCGCCACCCAGCTGCTGCATGAGGGGCAATACGCAGCTGCGATCCGCAAGGGGTTCGCGGATACGTAGTGGGCGAGTGCCAAGCAGGCGGGTTGGATCAGGGCCGATGAAGCACGGCGCAGCCTGGTACTCCAGCTGCAGATCGTGATCTTCATGCCTGGGATGTGGCTTGTCGCCGGTAATGACTGGCTCTTGATCGTGCCTGGTGGCGGCGTCGCCAGACGGACCAGGCGAGCCGGTGGGCCGGTGGGCCGGCCGTGATCGGGTCGGACAGCGACAGTGACGAACAGGCGCTGGATCTCGCTGCAGGTCAACGGGATCAGGTCGTCCAGTGCGGGTCGGTGTGCGTGTTCGTCGGCGCGGACGACGGCGAGGAAGGCATAGGCCAGCATCGCGAGGGTGACCCAGCGGGCCCAGGAGGGGTAGCGGCGGACCTGGTGCTCATCCAGTCCGGCCAGCCCCTTCTCGCTCTGGAATGTCTCCTCCACCCGCCATCTGGAACCTGCGACCTTGACCAGGGTGGGAAGGGACGCCGGGGCGGCGGAGCGACACCGGTAGTAGGCGAGTTCGCCGGTGGTGGGGTTACGGCGGATCAGGAGCTGGTGGTGGCCAGGTCCCGCTTCGGCGAGGCCAATGACGGCCCAGTCGTAGAACCGCTGTCCCTTCGCGCCAGGCCCGACCGACAGCTTCTGCCAGGCTCGCTTCGGCCCTTCCGCGCCAGGGCATCCACGCGGAAGATACCCGCGCCGGTGGGCACTTCGGCCGAGCAGGCCACCGCGAGGACATAGCCAATCTCGCGTTCCTCCAGGGCCGCCCGTAGTTTCGGGTTGCCGCCGTAGACCTCGTCCCCGTTGACCCGGCCGACGCGGTGCCCGGCGTCCAAAAACCGTTCGATCATCACCCGGGCCAGTTCCGGCTTGGTCGAGAAGACGACGTCCTCGCAGAGCCCGGCGTTCCGGCAGCGGTCCGGGTCGTACGTCCACGAGCGCGGGGTCTGCGCTCAGCGTCGCCTCTCCTTGGCGCCCCATCGATGCTCGCCACCTTGACAGGGTCCGACCTGCCCGGCAAGGAGCCTGACTCCCCATCAGAACGAGCGTCATTTCAACGTCAAGATATCGCCCGTAACGCCCACAGCGCACATAATGCGCACGCGAGAAACCGCAGGTCAGGAGCCCTTCGCGACCGGTTCGAGGATGGCAACGCACTCCACATGATGCGTCATCGGGAACAGGTCGAACGCCCGCAGTGTCCGGACCTTGTAGCCGCCGTCCTTGAAGTACGCCAGGTCGCGCGCGAGGGCGGCCGGGTCGCAGGCCACGTATGCGATCCTGCGCGCTCCCAGCGAGGCCAGGTGCTTGACCGTTGCCTTGCCGGCGCCCGCGCGGGGCGGGTCCAGGACGATCAGGTCGCACTCCGTGATGCCCGTGCGCGGCAGGACCTGGTCGACCTTGCCGTGTTCGATGCGGACCCGGTCCAGGTCCTTCAGGTTGTGCCGGGCGTCCTCGACCGCGCGCTTGCCGGACTCGATGCCCAGGACCGCGCCCTTCTCGCCGATGCGCTGGCCGATGGCACCGGCGAACAGGCCGACGCCGCAGTAGAGGTCGAGCGCCATGTCGTTCTTGCGGGGCAGCAGGCCCTGCATGACCGCGCGGACCAGGGTGTCGGCCGCCTGCGGGTGGACCTGCCAGAAGCCGCCGGAGCCGACGCGGTACGTGCGGTCGTCGGCGCGCTCGCGGACGAAGGCGCGGCCGTGGACGCGGTGGACCCCGCCGTCCTTCTCGTCGACGCGGAGTACCGAGACCGGCTTGTCCAGCTCGACGAGCGGCAGGCGGCCGCCCTCGCGCGGGGTCAGGATGACCTGGCGGTCGTGGGAGCCGGTGGCGGAGATCGCCTCCACCGTGGCCATCTGCGGCCAGTCCTGCTTCTCGATGCCGAGTTCGGAGACACCGGGGGCCGCGATCAGGCAGTGATCGATCGGCTGGACCTCGTGCGAGCGGTGCTTGCGCAGTCCGACCAGGCCGTCCGCGTCGATCGCGTACTGGACGCGGGTGCGCCAGGCCGGGACCTCGCCCGGCGGAAGCTTGTCGCCCTCGGCGGGCATGACCGTGCCGTCCCAGCCGGCCTCCTCGGGCGTGAGGCCCGCGAGGCGCTGGAGCTGCTCGGTGATCACTTCGCCCTTGAGCCGGCGCTGGGCGCCGGGCTTGGCGTGCTGCCAGTCGCAGCCGCCGCACTTGCCGGGTCCGGCGTACGGACACGGGGCCTGGACCCGGTCCTTGGAGGCCTCGACGACCGTGACCGCGTCGGCGCGCAGGAAGCGCGAGTCGCTCTCGCCCTCGGTGACGCGGGCGATGACCTTCTCGCCGGGGAGGGTGTGCCGCACGAAGAGCACCTGGCCCTCGGGCGTGCGGGCGATGCAGTGGCCGCCGTGGGCGACGGGGCCGACCTCGACCTCGTACTCCTGACCGATCAGGGACTCCCCGGTCTGCGACGACGTGGATTCGTTCTGCATGAGGGGGTGGCTCCAGAGATCAGGAAAAAGGGGAAGAGAAAGGGAAGAGAACGGGGAGTGGTGGAGAGGGTGGAGGGACGTTTTGCCGCCGGTGGCTGCCAGCCCACCAGTCTACGTGGGCCGAAGCCGGACGCTCACCACGGGAGGAGCCCCGGATCAGCCCCCGGGGCCAGCCCCCAGGTCAGCCCCCGTGGCCGCCGCCCCTGTGGCCCGCGTCCTTGTGCCGCCGCTCCACGGGCCCGCGCCGTACCGTTCCTGGCGCGTGCCAGTTCGCGCGTCTCCTGGCCCGCACCTTCGCGGCCTCGGAGGACTCCAGCTGGTACGGCACCGAGGTCACCATCACGCCCGGGGTGAACAGGAGCCGGCCCTTGAGCCGCAGCGCGCTCTGGTTGTGCAGTACGTGTTCGTACCAGTGGCCGACCACGTACTCCGGGATGTACACGCTGATCACATCGCGCGGGCGGTCCTTGCGCAGGCTCTTGACGTACTCGATGACCGGCCGGGTCACCTCGCGGTAGGGCGAGTCGAGGATCTTCAGCGGGATGTCGATGCCGCGCCGCTCCCAGTCCTGCCTGAGCGCCTTGGTCTCCTCCGCGTCGACGCTGATGGACAGCGCCTCCAGCTGGTCCGAGCGCACCAGCTTGGCGTACGCCAGTGCGCGCAGCGTGGGCCGGTGGAGCTTGGAGACCAGGACGATCGAGTGGACCCGTGAGGGCCGCATGAGCTCGTCGGACGGGAGGACGTCGGGGGCGGCGATCTCCTCGGTGATCCCGTCGTAGTGCTTGCGGATCGCGGTCATCGTGCCGAAGAAGATCACCATGCCGAGCAGCGCGACCCAGGCACCGTGGGTGAATTTGGTGGCCAGGACGACGACCAGGACCAGGCCGGTGAAGAAGGCGCCGAAGGTGTTGATCGCCCGGGAGCGGATCATGTGCCGGCGTACGGCCGGGTCCCTCTCGGTACGCAGATGGCGGTTCCAGTGCCGCACCATGCCGGTCTGGCTGAGCGTGAAGGAGACGAAGACTCCGACGATGTAGAGCTGGATGAGCCGGGTCGTGTCGGCCCCGTAGATCCAGACGAGCAGGGCGGCGGCCCCGGCGAGCAGCACGATGCCGTTGGAGAACGCGAGCCGGTCGCCGCGGGTGTGCAGCTGGCGGGGCAGATAGCGGTCCTGGGCGAGGATCGAGCCGAGCAGCGGGAAACCGTTGTACGCGGTGTTCGCGGCGAGGAAGAGCACGAGGGCGGTGGCTGCCGCCAGGAAGACGAAGAGGAACGTCCCCTCCCCGAAGACCGCGGCCGCGACCTGGGAGATGACCGGGTCCTGGGTGAAGCCCGGACCGACAGCGGCGCCGTTGTGGATCAGGTCCCGCGCGGGGTTCTCGGCCATCTTCACATCGGTGGCCATGGCCAGGGCGATGATGCCGCAGAACATGGTGACAGCCAGCAGGCCCATCGCCGCGAGGGTGTTCGCGGCGTTCTTGCTCTTCGGCTTACGGAAGGCGGGGACGCCGTTGCTGATCGCCTCGACACCGGTGAGGGCCGCGCAGCCGGAGGAGAAGGCGCGCAGCAGCAGGAAGACGAGGGCGAAGCCGGCGAGCCCCTGGTGCTCGGGCTTGATCTCGTACTCCGAGGTGGGCGCGTGCATGGTGTCGCCGAGTGCCAGCCCCCGGAACGCACCCCAGAGGATCATCAGGAAGACCCCGGCCACGAACAGATAGGTCGGGATGGCGAAGAGCTTCCCGGACTCCTTGACGCCGCGCAGGTTCATCAGGGTCAGCAGCACGATGGCCCCGATGGCACAGGCCGTCTTGTGCTCGACGACGAAGGGGATGGCGGAGCCGAGGTTCTCCACGCCCGAGGAGATCGACACGGCGACGGTGAGGACGTAGTCGACGAGAAGGGCGCTGGCGACGGTCAGACCGGCCTTCGGGCCGAGGTTGGTGGTGGCGACCTCGTAGTCGCCGCCTCCGCTCGGGTAGGCGCGTACGTTCTGCCGGTACGAGGCGACGACGGTGAACATGAGGACCACGACCGCGACCGCGATCCACGGGCTGAAGTGGTACGCCGACACGCCCGCGATGGACAGCACGAGGAGCACTTCGCCGGGTGCGTACGCGACGGAGGACAGCGGGTCGGACGCGAAGACGGGAAGCGCGATGCGCTTGGGGAGAAGCGTCTCCCCGAGCTTGTCGCTGCGCAGCGCCCGGCCGATCAGGATCCGTTTGGGCACGTCGGTCAGTTTGGACACGGTGAGGATCGTAAGCGTTGCCGGGACACGTCGCCCGAAGCACCACCCCCTCGGCGGGCCGAAAACCTTCATAATTACCCGCCCTCACCGGAAAAGTCCATGGAATCCTTGACGAAATCCTTGCGGCGCGGGCGGGCCGCGGCCCTCCGGCGTCCACCTTCCACGGCTCGGAAGCCGGCTCGCTGCGCCGGCCCGGACGCCCCCTTTTGCTCTCCGGCCCGTGGGATACGCACACTCGGATGAGGCAGTGCGGGTGTCGCCGCATAAGCTCATCCACGGGCAACGCCGAAGGTGGTTGCCCCATCGTTTTGCCCCGCAAGCTGAGAGAGAAGTGTGAGCAGGGTGTTTTCGCAGGTCATCCGGACGACCAGGACGGCGAGGTAGGCGCGAGGTGCACATCGTCATCATGGGCTGCGGGCGCGTCGGAGCCGCCCTCGCGCAGACCCTGGAGCAGCAGGGGCACACGGTCGCCGTGATCGATCAGGACCCCACGGCGTTCCGTCGCCTCGGTTCCGGATTCGGCGGCAGGCGGGTCAGCGGGGTCGGCTTCGACCAGGACACGCTGCGTGAGGCGGGGATCGAGGAGGCCGGGGCGTTCGCGGCCGTCAGCAGCGGCGACAACTCCAACATCATCGCCGCCCGGGTGGCCCGCGAGATGTTCGGCATCGAGAACGTCGCCGCGCGTATCTACGACCCGCGGCGCGCCGAGGTCTACCAACGCCTGGGTATCCCCACGGTCGCCACGGTCCGCTGGACGGCGGACCAGATGCTGCGGCGGCTGCTGCCGGCCGGCGCGGAGCCGTTGTGGCGCGACCCGAGCGGGGGTGTGCAGCTCGCCGAGGTGCACACCACCCCGTCCTGGATCGGGCACAAGATCAGCACGCTGCAGGAGGAGACGGGCGTCCGTGTCGCCTTCCTCACCCGGTTGGGTGAGGCCATACTGCCCACGTCGCAGACGGTTCTGCAGGAGGGCGACCTGGTCCACGTGATGATGCGTACGGACGAGATCGCGAAGGTCGAGGAGGCCTTTGCCGAAGGTCCCGAGGAGGGCGGTCACTGATGCGCGTCGCGATTGCCGGGGCCGGTGCGGTGGGCCGTTCCATCGCGGCCGAGCTCCTGGAGAACGGGCACGAGGTACTGCTGATCGACAAGGCGCCGACCGCCATCTCGGTGGAACGCGTCCCGATGGCCGAGTGGCTCCTGGCGGACGCCTGCGAGATCACCTCGCTCGACGAGGCGGCGCTCCAGCGGTGCAACGTCGTGATCGCGGCGACGGGGGACGACAAGGTCAACCTGGTCGTGTCGCTGCTCGCGAAGACCGAGTACGGGGTGCCGAGGGTCGTGGCCCGGGTGAACAACCCGAAGAACGAGTGGCTGTTCAACGAGTCCTGGGGCGTCGATGTCGCCGTCTCCACGCCGCGTCTGATGTCAGCCCTGGTCGAGGAGGCGGTGAGCGTCGGTGATCTGGTCCGGCTGCTGCGCTTCAGCCACGGCGACGCCAACCTGGTCGAGCTGACGCTGCCCCCGGAGTCGGCGCTGGCAGGCACCCGGGTGAGCGAGGTGGCCTGGCCCGACGACACCTCGCTCGTCACGATCATCCGCGGCACGCGTGTGCTGACGCCGAGCCCCGACGAGGCCCTGGAGGCCGGTGACGAGCTGCTGTTCGTGGCCGCGCAGGCGCGCGAGGAGCAGCTGGAGGACCTGCTGTCGGTGCGCCGCGAGCCGGCGGGCGACTGAGGCCGGCCGAGCACCGTGTGAGGGGCCCGGACCGCCGTACGGTCCGGGCCCCTCACATGTGCGGCTGGGCAGACGCCGGAGTCAGGGCCGGCGGTGCTGCCCTCTGCTTCCGGTGTCACGCTCGGCATCGGCGGGCCCCGGTGCCAGGAGGTCCTGTTCGGCCTGGGCGAGCCCGGGGGCCAGGGTGTTCTCTGCGGCCTTACGGGCCTTCTCGGCCTCCTCCTCCGCCTCCATCTCGGCGAAGACATCGATGGGCGGCGGCGCCTTGGCGAGGAAGACCCAGGTCAGATACACCGCGAGCAGGAACGGCGGGATCTTGAGCGAGACGAGGACCCAGCCGAGCTGGGCGGTGTCGGCCCACCAGTACAGCGGGAAGAGGATCGCGCACTTGGCGAGCAGGATCAGACCCCAGGCGTAACTGGCCTTGGCGTACGCCTTCTTGCGGCCGGGGTTCCTGGTGCGCCAGGAGAGGTTCTCCTTGAAGACCGGGCCGAGGATCAGCCCGATCAGCGGCACCCCGGCCAGCGTCGTGACGAGGTACGCGAGGGCGAGTCCGAGCGTGTAGAGCATGCCCGGCAGATAGAAGTCCTTGGCGTTGCCCGTCATCATCGCGAAGACCACGCCGAAGCCCACCCCGAAGACGCCGCTGAAGGCGTGCTTGACGGTGTCCCTGCGGATCAGTCGTACGACGACGAGGACCAGCGAGATCGCCAGGGCGGCGATGGCCGAGGCCTTCAGGTCCTTGTTGATGGTGAAGATCGTGACGAAGAGCAGCCCGGGCAGGACTGTCTCCACCATGCCGCGCACGCCGCCGAAGGCCTCGAAGAGCGCGGCTTCCGTGACCGCCTTCGCGTCGGCGTCCTGCTGGTCGGTGCGGTGGGGCTGGTCCGTTTCGGACGTCGGCTTGTCGAGAGACGTCACCGGCTACTCCTTGCCGAGCGGTCGGAGTTCGTATTTGGGGTTGAACAGCACCCGGCGCCCGTGACTCATGGCTACACGGCCCGATGCGATGAGCTTGCGGCCCGGCTCGATGCCGACGATGGAACGCCGGCCCAGCCAGACCACGTCGAGCGGCGCGGTGCCGTCGAAGAGCTCCGCCTCCAGGGCGGGCACTCCGGCGCGCGGACGCAGGGTGACGGTCCGCAAGGTACCAGTGACCTTGACGATCTGGCGGTCCGAGCACTCGGAAATGCGCGTGCAGCCCGATGCCTGCGTGTCCTCCCGCAGCTCCTCGGACTCGAGGTCCTCCTGGGAGCTGGACAGCCGGTCGAGTATGCGGCGGAAGCGGCCGGACGGCCTCGAAGTCCTGCCTGACTTCTCGGGTCGGGGAACAGCGCTCATACCCGAAGGGTACCGGTCTCGGGTACGGGAGGCGGTCCCGGACGGGTGTCACCCGGACGAGTGACCAGCGGCGCCCCCGGGATCACTCGGGAAGCGGCCGTCCGTGCTCGAAGCGGTAGCCCATGCCGGGCTCGGTCACGAAGTGCCTGGGGTGCGAGGGATCCGCTTCGAGCTTGCGGCGCAGCTGCGCCATGTAGACCCGCAGATAGTTGGTCTCGGTACCGTACGAGGGCCCCCAGACCTCCTGCAGCAGCTGCTTCTGGCTGACGAGCCGCCCGGCGTTGCGTACGAGGACCTCCAGGAGGTGCCACTCGGTGGGCGTGAGCCGTACGTCACGGCCCTCACGGTGGACCTTCTTCGCCGCCAGGTCGACGGTGAACCCCTCGGTCTCGACGGTCACCAGGTCGTCGCCCGCGTCCTGGCCGACCGGTTCGGCCCGGCGTACGGCGGCTCGCAGCCGGGCCAGGAGCTCGTCCATGCCGAACGGCTTCGTGACGTAGTCGTCGGCCCCCGCGTCCAGGGCCTCGACCTTCTCGTCGGAGGTGTGGCGGGCGGAGAGCACCAGGATCGGCACCCTGGTCCAGCCGCGGAGTCCTCTGATCACCTCGACGCCGTCCATGTCGGGCAGCCCGAGGTCGAGGACGACGACGTCCGGATGGCGGGCCGCCGCGAGCCGCAGGGCGGTCGCCCCGTCGGGTGCCGCGTCCACCTCGTATCTGCGCGCCTTCAGGTTGATCACGAGGGCGCGCACGATCTGCGGCTCGTCGTCGACCACGAGCACCCGGGTCATCGCGGGCCTGCCTTTCCGGAGTGGGTGTGGGGGGCGGCTGTGCGCCTCGGGGATCTCATGGGGTGACCTCCGCGGGCGGCACGGGGCCGGCCCGCACCTGTCCCGGGGCCGCGGTGAGCCGGAGGACCATGGTGAGGCCGCCGCCGGGGGTGTCCTCGGCGTCCAGCGTGCCGCCCATGGCCTCCACGAAACCGCGGGCGACGGCGAGTCCGAGCCCGACCCCGGCGCCCCGCGGCGCGTCACCGTACCGCTGGAACGGCTCGAATATCGTCTCCTTGCCCTCGTCGGGCACTCCCCTGCCCCGGTCGGCCACCCGTAGCTCGACGCGTTCGCCCAGGGCGCTGGCTGCGACGGTGACGCGTTCCCGGCCTGGGCTGTACTTGACGGCGTTCTCGACGATGTTGGCGACGGCACGCTCCAGCAGCCCGGGGTCGACGGCGACCATGGGCAGCGTCTCGGGTATGTCCAGGTCGACGCTGCCCTCCGGTACGCCGCCGAGTGCCATCGGCACGACCTCGTCGAGGTCGAGCTCGCGGATCAGCGGGGTCACGGTGCCGGTGTGCAGGCGTGACATGTCGAGCAGATTGCCGACCAGGTGGTCCAGACGGTCGGCGCCGTCCTCGATGGCCGCGAGGAGCTCCGCCTCGTCGGCCTCGGACCAGGACACGTCGTCGGACCGCAGGGAGCTCACCGCGGCCTTGATGGCGGCCAGCGGGGTGCGCAGGTCGTGGCTGACGGCGGCGAGCAGCGCGGTCCTGATCCGGTTGCCCTCGGCCAGCCGACGGGCCGCCTCCGCCTCCCCCACCAGACGCTGCCGGTCGAGCACCACGGCGGCCTGCGCGGCGAAGGCGCCGAGGACCCGGCGGTCCTCCGCGGGGAGCACACGGCCGGAGAGTGCCAGCGCCATGTGGTCGCCGACGGGCATGTCCACGTCCGCGTCGTCGGGCCGGGCCACCGGGGCGGGGCCGACGGATCCTGCGCAGGTCCAGGGCTCGACATCGCTCTGGCGCTCCAGGAGGGCGACCGACTCCATGCCGAAGGTCTCGCGCACCCTGCCCAGCAGGGCGTCCAGAGCCGTCTCGCCCCGCAGGACGCTGCCGGCGAGGGTGGAGAGGATCTCCGACTCGGCGCGCAGCCGCGCCGCCTGATGGGTGCGGCGGGCGGCCAGGTCGACCACGGACGCGACCGCCACCGCGACCGCGAAGAAGATCACGATGGCGACGAAGTTCTCGGGGTCCTGGACGGTCAGGGTGTGGGTGGGCGGCGTGAACCAGTAGTTCAGGAAGAAGGAGCCCGCAGCCGCGGACGCCAGCGCCGGGGCCAGCCCTCCCAGGAGGGCGGCGGAGACGGTCAGGAAGAGGAAGAGCAGGACGTCGTTGGCGAGCCCCGGCCCGTTCTCCAGGCCGTGCAGGAGCAGGGTCAGCAGGGCCGGTCCGCCCACCCCTGCCAGCCACCCCGAGATGATCCGGGTGGTGCTGAGTCTGGCCCCACGCGCGATGGGCAGCCCGCGCCCCTTGGCGATCTCCTCGTGCGTGACGATGTGCACGTCCAGGTCAGGGCCGGACTCCCGGGCGACGGTGGCGCCCACCCCGGGGCCGTAGACGTACTGCCAGGTCTTCCGGCGGCTTGAGCCGAGGACGATCTGGGTGGCGTTGACGCCCCGCGCGAACGCCAGGAGCGCGAAGGGTATGTCGTCGCCGATGACGTGGTGGAACGTGCCTCCGAGGTCCTCCACGAGGGTGCGCTGGACGGCGAGCTCCTTGGGCGAGGCGGAGGTCAGCCCGTCGCTGCGGGCGATGTACACCGCGAGGATCTCGCTGCCGGACCCCTTGGCGGCCATCCGGGACGCCCGGCGGATGAGCGTACGGCCCTCGGGGCCGCCGGTCAGTCCGACGACGATGCGCTCGCGGGCCTGCCAGGGGGCGCTGATGTCGTGTTCGCCCCGGTACTGCTGGAGGTACTCGTCGACGCGGTCGGCGACCCAGAGGAGTGCCAGCTCGCGCAGGGCGGTGAGGTTGCCGGGGCGGAAGTAGTTGGACAGGGCCGCGTCGACCTTGTCGGACTGGTAGATGTTGCCGTGGGCCATGCGGCGGCGCAGAGCCTGGGGCGACATGTCGACAAGCTCGATCTGGTCGGCCCGCCGGGCGACCTCGTCGGGGAGTGTCTCCTGCTGCCGCACCCCGGTGATCGACTCCACGACGTCGCCGAGGGACTCCAGGTGCTGGATGTTGACGGTGGAGACCACGTCTATGCCGGCCTTGAGGAGCTCCTCGACGTCCTGCCAGCGCTTGGCGTTGCGGGAGCCGGGCACATTGGTGTGGGCGAGCTCGTCGACGAGTGCGACGGCCGGCGCCCTCTCCAGGACCGCGTCGACGTCCATCTCGGCGAAGACCCGCGAGCGGTACTCGATGTCGCGCCGGCGTATCTGCTCCAGGCCGTGCAGGAACGCCTCGGTGCGCGGCCGGCCGTGGTGCTCGACGAACGCGACGACGCAGTCCGTGCCCCGCTCCACCCGGCGGTGGGCCTCGGACAGCATCGCGTAGGTCTTGCCGACGCCGGGTGCCGCACCCAGGTAGATCCGTAGCTTGCCGCGTGCCATGGGCCCCATTGTCTTCTTCCGGGCGGCCGTCGCCGATGCGACGGTCCTGGTCGAAGCTACCCCGGCGGGGTGCGGGGCACCGCCCCGGGCGGTGTCCGCAGGGTCCGTATTGACGGAATTCTGACGCGGGCGGGCACGGACGATGGGGTGGCCGGGCACGGACTGCGGGGCAGGACCGCCGGGGACGGACCTCCCGCCCGGTCAGCCGCTCCCGCTCACCCGTGTTCGACGATGTGCCCGTCGCTGAGTTCCAGCACCCGGTCGGCGAAGCCGAGCAGCTGCGGGTCGTGGGTGGCGACGAGCACGGTGACGCCCTCGCTGCGTACGACGGCGCGCAGCAGCTGCATGACCGCGAGCCCCGTCTCCGCGTCGAGCTGCCCGGTGGGCTCGTCGGCGATCAGGAGGGCCGGCCGGTTGGCCAGGGCGCGGGCGATGGCGACGCGCTGCTGCTGGCCGCCGGAGAGCTCCCCGGGCCGCTGCTGGGCGTGGTCACCGAGGCCCACCAGGGAGAGCAGCAGCGCCACCCGCTCCTCGCGCTCGTGCGGGTCGGTCCTGGACAGCCGCATGGGTACGCCGATGTTCTCCGCCGCGGTCAGGATCGGGATCAGGCCGAAGGACTGGAAGATGAAGCCGATCCGGTCCCTGCGCAGCTCCAGCAGCCCGTCCTCAGCGAGCCCCGAGAGGTCGGTGCCACCGACGGTGATCCGGCCGCTGTCCGGTGCGTCGAGCCCGCCGACGAGGTTGAGCAGGGTGGTCTTGCCGGAGCCGGAGCGGCCCTTCAGCGCGATGAGCTCGCCGCGCGGGACCTCGAAGGACACCCCGCGCAGGGCGTGCACGGCCGCCGCCCCGGTGCCGTACGAGCGGTGCAGGTCGTCGACCCGGATCATGGGCCCGTCGAGGGGGCCGTCGGCCACGGCCGTGCCGCTCTGCCCACCGGTGTGCTGTGTCATCGCTCTCCCCCGTGCGTACGCGTCGCGCGTACCGCTCCGTGCGTGCGCCGGCGCACGCACCGCTCCTCGGCCGCGGCCAGTATGTGCATGCCGGGGCCGGTGGGGCAATGCCCCCAGGGGCGGAGGATCCGGGCGGGGCCGTCTGTTCCTGCGGGCCCCGCCCGGGAGGGATCAGGGTGCCGTGTCCTCCTCCAGCAGCTCGCTCAGCGCGGTGTTGAGGGCGAGGACGTTGACCCGGGGCTCCCCCACGAAGCCGAGGATCCGGCCTTCGGTGTGGTCCCTGACCAGCTCCGCGACCCGCTGGACCGGCAGTCCGTCGTGCTCGGCGACGCGGCGGACCTGGAGTGCGGCGTACGCCGGTGAGATGTGGGGGTCGAGGCCGGAGCCGGATGAGGTGACGGCGTCGGGCGGCACGTCGGCGGGGTCCACCGGGTGGCCGGGTACGGAGTTGTCGGCGACGACGGCCGCCTTGGCGTCGGTGACCTGGCGGATCAGCTCCTCGTTGTCCCCGGACAGGTTGGTCGCTCCGGAGAGGATCAAGGCGTACCGGGTGTTGACGCTGTTGGTGCCGAGGCCGTTCGAGGGGCGGGGCTGGAACCAGGTGAGGTCCGGCTCCGGGGTCTCCTGGCCCTCCTTCGCCGGCAGGTCGTAGCGCTGGCCGATGAGCCGTGAGCCGACGACCCGGCCGTCGACGGTGACCTCGGAGCCGTTGGCCTTGCCGGGGAGGACCGCCTGGGCGACGCCGGTGACGGCGAGCGGGTAGAGCACCCCGCACAGGGCGGTGAGGACGAGCAGGGCGCGGAGCCCCGCTCCGAGGAGTCGGGCGGTGGTGCCCGCGGAAGTGTTCATGGCTGTGTGCACGCTCCGGTTTCAGCGCAGTCCGGGGACGAGGGAGAGGGCGAGGTCGATGAGCTTGATCCCGACGAACGGGGCGACGAGTCCGCCGAGCCCGTAGACGGTGAGGTTGCGCCGGAGCATCAGGTCGGCGCCGGCCGGCCGGTAGCGCACCCCGCGCAGCGCGAGCGGGACCAGCGCGACGATGATCAGCGCGTTGAAGATCACCGCCGAGAGGATCGCGGTCCGGGGCGAGGACAGGTCCATGATGTTGAGCTTGTCCAGGCCCGGATACACGGCGGCGAACATCGCGGGGATGATCGCGAAGTACTTCGCGACGTCGTTGGCGACCGAGAACGTGGTGAGGGCACCCCGGGTGATCAGCAGCTGCTTGCCGATGGCGACGATCTCGATGAGCTTGGTGGGGTCGGAGTCCAGGTCCACCATGTTCCCGGCCTCCTTGGCGGCCGAGGTGCCGGTGTTCATGGCGACCCCGACGTCCGCCTGGGCGAGGGCGGGGGCGTCGTTGGTGCCGTCCCCTGTCATGGCGACGAGCCTGCCGCCGGCCTGCTCCCGCCTGATGAGGGCCATCTTGTCCTCGGGCGTCGCCTCGGCGAGGAAGTCGTCGACCCCGGCCTCGTCGGCGATGGCTTTCGCCGTCAGCGGGTTGTCCCCGGTGATCATGACCGTACGGATGCCCATGCGCCGCAGCTCCGCGAACCGTTCGCGCATCCCGGGCTTGACGACGTCCTTGAGGTGGATCGCCCCGAGTACCCGGGCGCCCGCGCCCTCCTGGACGGCGACCAGCAGGGGTGTGCCGCCCGCCTCGGCGATCAGGCCGGTCAGCGCCCCGGCGTCGGCAGGCACGGTGCCGCCCTGCCCGGTGACCCAGGCGATGACGGAACCGGCCGCTCCCTTACGCACCCGGCGGCCGGCGAGGTCCACGCCGGACATCCGGGTCTGCGCGGTGAACTCCACCCATGTCGCGCCGGACAGCTCCGCTTCGTCCTCCTCGCGTATGCGCGGACCGTGGAGCTCCTCCGCCAGTGCCACGACCGAGCGGCCCTCGGGCGTCTCGTCGACCAGCGACGAGAGCCTGGCGGCTGCGGCGAGATCCCCCTCGGTGACGCCGTCGACGGGCAGGAACTCGGCGGCCTGCCGGCTGCCCACGGTGATCGTGCCCGTCTTGTCGAGCAGCAGCGTGGAGACGTCGCCCGCGGCCTCGACGGCCCGGCCCGACATGGCGAGCACGTTGCGCTGCACCAGCCGGTCCATGCCGGCGATGCCGATCGCGGACAGCAGGGCGCCGATCGTCGTCGGGATGAGACAGACCAGCAAGGCGGTCAGCACGGTCATCGACTGCCGGCTGCCCGCGTGGACCGAGAACGGCTGGAGGGTCACGACCGCGAGCAGGAAGACGACGGTGAGGGACGCCAGCAGGATGTTGAGCGCGATCTCGTTGGGCGTCTTCTGCCGGGCCGCCCCCTCCACCAGGCCGATCATCCGGTCGATGAACGTCTCGCCGGGCCTCGCGGTGATCTTGACGACGATCCGGTCCGAGAGCACCTTCGTGCCGCCGGTGACGGCGCTGCGGTCGCCGCCCGACTCCCGGATCACCGGGGCGGACTCCCCGGTGATCGCCGATTCGTCGACGCTCGCCACCCCGTCGACGACGTCGCCGTCGCCGGGGACGAGGTCACCGGCCTCACAGACCACCAGGTCACCGACGCGCAGCTCGGTGCCGGGCACGCGTTCCTCGTTCGGGCCGACGACGCGCCGGGCGACGGTGCCGGTCCGCGCCTTGCGCAGGGTGTCCGCCTGGGCCTTGCCCCGGCCCTCGGCCACGGCCTCGGCGAGATTGGCGAAGAGCGTGGTCAGCCACAGCCAGGCGGTGATCGCCCAGCCGAATCCGTCCGTCGGGTCCAGGACCGCCAGAACGGTGGTGAGCACGGACCCGACGAGCACCACGAACATCACCGGGGACCTGGCCATGCTCCGGGGGTCGAGCTTGCGTAGCGCGTCGGGCAGGGACCTGACCAGCTGGGCGGGGTCGAAGAGGCCGCCGGCGGGCCGCCCGGTGGGTGCGTCCTGGGTGCGGCGGGGTGCGTGGGTGACGGCGGACATCGGGTCCTCTCGCTTCGAAGACTTCGCGGATCTCGGCAGGGCGTTCATGACGCCAGCCCTTCCGCCAGCGGCCCGAGGGCGAGGGCCGGGAAGTAGGTCAGACCGGTGACGATCATGACGGTGGCGAGCAGCAGCCCGCTGAAGAGCGGTTTCTGCGTGCCGAGGGTCCCCGCGGTCGCGGGTACGGGGCTCTGCCGGGCCAGCGATCCCGCCAGCGCGAGGACGAACACCATGGGCAGGAACCGGCCCAGCAGCATCACGACCCCGAGGGTGGTGTTGAACCACTGGGTGTCCGCGTTCAGGCCGGCGAAGGCGGAGCCGTTGTTGTTGGCGCCCGAGGTGTAGGCGTAGAGGATCTCGGAGAAGCCGTGCGCCCCGGTGTTGGTCATGGAGTCGCCCGGGGTGGGCAGGGCCAGCGCCGCGGCGGTGAAGCCGAGCACCAGGGCCGGGGTGATCAGGATGTAGCAGGCCGCGAGCTTGATCTCCCGGGTGCCGATCCTCTTGCCCAGGTACTCGGGGGTACGGCCCACCATCAGCCCTGCGAGGAACACGGCGACGACCGCCATGATCAGCATGCCGTAGAGGCCTGAGCCGACCCCTCCGGGGGCGATCTCGCCGAGTTGCATGCCGAGCATGGCGATGCCCCCGCCGAGGCCCGTGTACGAGGAGTGGAAGGAGTTCACCGCGCCCGTCGACGTCAGGGTGGTGGCCACCGCGAAGATCGACGACCCGGCGATGCCGAAGCGGGTCTCCTTGCCCTCCGTGGCCCCGCCCGCGAGGTCGAAGGCCGGCCCGTGGTGACCGAACTCGGTCCACATCATCAGGGCGGTGAAGCCCAGCCAGATCGCGGCCATGGTCGCGAGGATCGCGTACCCCTGCTTCAGGGAGCCCACCATGCGACCGAACGTCCGGGTCATCGCGGAGGGGATGAGCAGGATCAGGAAGACCTCGAAGAGGTTGGACAGCCCGTCGGGATTCTCGAAGGGGTGGGCGGAATTGGCGTTGAAGTAGCCGCCGCCGTTGGTGCCGAGCTCCTTGATGGCCTCCTGGGAGGCGACCGCGCCGCCGTTCCACTGCTGGGTGCCACCGCCGAACTGCCCGACCTCGTGGATGCCGGAGAAGTTCTGGATGACACCCGTGGCGACCAGGACGAGTGCGCCCACGACGGAGACCGGCAGCAGGATGCGCACGGTGCCGCGCACCAGGTCGGACCAGAAGTTGCCGAGTGCGCCCGTACGGGACCGGGCGAAGCCCCGTACGAGCGCCACGGCGACGGCCATGCCGACCGCGGCCGAGACGAAGTTCTGCACCGCGAGGCCGCCGGTCTGCACGACGTGGCCCATGGCCTGCTCGCCGTAGTACGACTGCCAGTTGGTGTTGGCGACGAACGAGGCCGCCGTGTTGAACGCCTGGTCGGGATCGATCGAGGCGAAGCCGAGCGAGCCGGGCAGCGAGCCCTGGAGCCGCTGGAGGAGGTAGAGGAACAGGACGCCGACCGCGGAGAAGGCGAGGACGCCGCGCAGATAGGCGGGCCACCGCATCTCGGTGGCGGGGTCGGCGCCGATGGCCCGGTAGATCCACTTCTCGATCCGCAGGTGTCGCGTCGAGGAGTAGACCCGGGCCATGTGGTCGCCGAGCGGACGGTGGGCCAGTGCCAGTGCCGCGACGAGCGCGAGCATCTGGAGGGCACCGGCGAGGACGGGGCTCATGTCGGCGCTCAGAACCTCTCCGGGCGGAGGAGGGCGAGGACGAGGTAGCCCAGCAGGGCGACGGCCACGACGAGGCCGACGATGTTCTCGGCGGTCACAGCTTGGTCACCCCCCGGGCGACGAGTGCCACCAGCGCGAACACCGCGATCGTGGTGACGACGAAGGCCAGGTCGGCCATCGTGTGCTCCTGGGTGAGGTCGGTTTCGGGGACCTCCTGAGCAAACCCCCGCACACGGCACACGCCGCCCGCGTTGACGGCTTCCCTACGCCCCCGGACCACCCCTTGACGTCGCCCGTACGCCCCCGATACGCGCCCCTGACGGACCCGTGCAAAGGCCGGTGGGCCGCACCCCGTGCAGGGTGCGGCCCACCGGCCTCGTGCGAGCCGTCGTGCGCCTCAGCGCACCTCGGTGATCTCGGGCCCACGCTGGAGCTGGCCCATGCCGCCGGAGAACTTCGAGCTCTCCTGGTCCTCCTGCTGCACGCCCTCGGGCACCATCTGCGCGTCGTTGGGGAGCTTGAGGACGACCGGGTCACGCGGGGCCATCGGGCCGTCACCGCGCACGACGACGGTGTCCCGGAAGATCGTCTCCAGCAGGCCCGCGGTCTCCGGCTGCACCGCGCCCTGACCGGAGATCACTCCGCGCAGGAACCAGCGCGGTCCGTCGACACCGACGAAGCGCACCAGCTGTACGCCGTTCTTCCCGTCCGGAAGCTGTACGGGGACCTGGGCGCGCAGCTCCCAGCCGAGCGGGCCCTCGACCTCGTCGATGATCCCGCCCTGCTGGGTGATGCCCGAGGCGATCTCCTCGCGCACCTCACCCCAGATGCCCTCCTTCTTGGGAGCGGCGAAGGCCTGGAGCTGGACCGCGCTGTCGCGCAGCACGACGGTGGCGGCGACGATCGCGTCACCGGCGACCTCCACGCGAAGCTCCATGCCCTCGACCCCGGGCACGAAGATGCCGCCCAGGTCGACGCGGCCCTCGGCGGGCTGGGAGACCTCGGAGATGTCCCACGGCCCGTCGGGGCGGGGGGCCGGCGGAAGGTTCGTGCGGCGCGGGCCGTCCTCGGCCGCGGTGTCGTCGAGCTCGTC
This sequence comes from Streptomyces sp. NBC_01012, assembly GCF_045162755.1. Taxonomy (NCBI): domain Bacteria; kingdom Bacillati; phylum Actinomycetota; class Actinomycetes; order Kitasatosporales; family Streptomycetaceae; genus Streptomyces; species Streptomyces sp. NBC_01012. Next base: position 1,745,745 of record NZ_CP108688.1, read on the forward strand.
GGCGACCTGCTCGGCCTCGCGCGCTTCGTCCGCCGTGTCCTCGGCGGAACCACTGTTCTTGCGACGTCCGAACACGTCAATGTCCTTCCCGGTCGGATACGACCGAAGCGTAGCTGTTCCCACCCTGGGTGTTACCGCCCGTGACGCCGTCCACTGCGGCGTGACCGCCGGTGGATCCGAAGCCCCCTTCGGCCCGCGCCGAGCCGGGGAGTTCCGTCACCTCGTGGAAGCGCACCTTCTCGACCTGCTGGACGACCAGTTGGGCAATCCGGTCGAACCGTTCGAATCTCACGGTCTCGCGTGGGTCGAGATTGACCACGATGACCTTGATCTCTCCACGGTACCCGGCATCGACCGTCCCCGGTGCGTTCACCAGGGCCACTCCACAGCGGGCCGCGAGGCCCGAACGGGGGTGCACGAAGGCCGCGTAGCCGTCGGGCAGCGCGATCGACACCCCGGTGGGCAGCGTCACCCGCTCGCCGGGGGCGAGATCGGCGGCCTCGGTGGTGACCAGATCGGCCCCGGCGTCGCCCGGGTGCCCGTAACCGGGAATCGGCACGTCCGGGTCGACCCGGCGGATGAGTACGTCGACGGGGTGGCGCATCAGGGGTTCACCTCGAAGGCGCGGGCGCGCCTGACCTGGTCGGAGTCGGACATCGCGGCCCGGATCTCCTCCGGCCGCCCGTTGTCGATGAAGTGGTCCACCTTGACCTCGATGAAGAGGGCCTCGGCACGGACCGCGACGGGCCCTTCCGGGCTGCCTATGCGTGCCGTCGCACGGCTGTAGATCTTTCTGCCCTTCACGGCGGTGACCTCGGCGGCCAGGAAGAGCACCGTGTCCACCGGCACCGGCAGGACGTAGTCGGTCTCCAGCCGGCCGGTCACCGCGATCACCCGCAGCAGCCAGCTCAGCGCGCCGAGCGTCTCGTCCATCGCCGTGGCCAGCACACCGCCGTGCGCGAGTCCGGGAGCGCCCTGGTGGGCGGGTTTCACGGTGAATTCGGCGGTGACTCTCACGCCTTCGCCGGCCGTCGTCCGCAGATGCAGTCCGTGCGGCTGTCCGCCACCGCAGCCGAAACAGTGTTCGTAGTGCGACCCGAGGAGCTCACCCGGTGCGGGAGCGTCGGGATGGCGGACGGGCTTCGCCGCTCCGGGCGGGGGCGTCAGGCGTGCAGATGTTCCACTCACAGCCGCAGACCTTACCCGCGCGGCCGATCCCGGGGCACGCCGTGCCAAGCTTGCCTTCATGCAGCCTTCCGCACCCCCCTTCGACGAACGTCTCACCGCGCCCCGTTCGTGGTGGCTCATCGCATTCGGGCTCGGCGTCGCGTGCGCGCTGATGTTCCTGCCGCTGGGCGCCGTTCCGATGCTCGGCGGCCTGGTCGCGGGCACGGCCGCGGCGTGCGTGGGCGTGAGCTCGTACGGCTCCGCGCGCATCCGGGTCGTGGCGGGCTCCCTCGTCGCGGGCGATGCCCGGATCCCCCTGGAGGCGCTCGGTGACGCCGAGGTGCTGGACGGGGACGAGGCACGCGCCTGGCGTTCGTACAAGGCGGATCCCCGGGCGTTCATGCTGCTGCGCAGCTACATCCCGACGGCGGTGCGGGTGAAGGTCACGGATCCGGCGGACCCGACGCCGTACGTCTATCTGTCGACCAGGGAGCCGCAGGCTCTGGTGGCGGCTCTCGCGCCCGTACCTGCCTGATCCGGCGCCTGCCCGATCCGGGGAGAAAAGCACCCCGGGGGTCAGCGGCCCGGGTCGTCCAGGCCCTCGGGGAGCTCCTCGGCGGGCCGCGCGGGCTGTTCGAGCGGGGGAAGCTCGGGGAGGCGGTCCCAGGGGATCTGCCGCTGTCGCAGGTCCTTCCTGACCCGGTCGGCGAGCCTTCCGGTGTCCCGTCGGTTCATCAGTGCGCCGACGGCGGCACCGATCATGAACGGGATGAGATTCGGCAGGTCGCGCGCGGTGCGCTTCATGATCTGCTGGCGCAGTTCGCGCTTCATCTGCCCGCCGAGCGCCGCGTTGAGCGTGGTGGGGCGTGAGACGTCGATGCCGCGCTCTTCCGTCCATGCCGTCAGATACGCGCCGCTGCGCTGGCCGATATTGCCCGGCGGTCTGCGGCCGTAGACCTCGTGGAGCTCGGCGACGAGCTTCATCTCGACGGCGGCCACTCCGGTGATCTCGGTCGCCAGCTCGGCGAGCATGGCGGGCGGTACGGGCATCATCGCCGCCGCCCCGATGCCCGCGCCGACGGTGGCGGTGGCCTTGCGGGCGCCCGCGACGAGCTTGTCGGCAAGCTCTTCGGGGCCCAGCTCCGGGAATTGCGCGCGCAGGGTGGCGAGGTCCCGCACGGGGACACGGGGCGCCATGTCGATGATGCGGTCGGCCACCATGCCGACCACGGCTAAGGCGCCGTCCTTGCTCCTGCTCACGCCTCGTTTCAGTGTGTGCAGGCGACCGGAGTCCTTCGGGGACCCTGCCGGTCCGTCCTGCGTGGGCGCGGGTGAGGAATCCGCCGCCCTCACGGCTTCGAGCGAGGCCGGACGGCCTCGCTCGTCGTCAGGTGTGCCGGGAGAGGCAGGCAGGGCGGCCTGGTGCGCGGCAGTGGGGCTCTCGCCCTCCGCCGGGCCTGTGCCGCCCTGATGTGCCTCCGACGACTTCGTGCGCCGCAAGCGCCGCTTCCGGAACGGTGTGTCGCCTGCCACGGCCGGAGGCCCTCAGTCGCAGTCGCGGCAGATGGGCTGGCCGTTCTTCTCGCGTGCCAGCTGGCTCCTGTGGTGCACGAGGAAGCAGCTCATGCACGTGAACTCGTCGGCCTGCTTGGGCAGGACCCGCACGGCGAGCTCTTCGTTGGACAGGTCGGCTCCGGGGAGCTCCAGTCCTTCTGCCGCGTCGAACTCGTCCACGTCGACGGCGGATGCCGTCTTGTCGCTCCGACGAGCCTTGAGCTCTTCGAGGCTGTCCTGATCGACGTCGTCGTCGGTCTTTCGTGGGGTGTCGTAATCCGTTGCCATGTCGCTCTCCCCCTCATGGGTGTCTGCGGTGTCTCAGCGCACGTAACGCGTGAGAGGCCGGACTTGTGCCCGACCCGAGGCGGAGATTTTGCCTCACATCAAGGTCTGTTACTCAATCGACACCCAACCGGATCCCTCATGAGCGATCAGCTTGGGTGGCGATGGGGACCGTACACGGTCCGATTGCTGCAGTTCACGGGCGCCACCCCGTGTACTTCCCGTGATATCGCACCCCGGAAACCCGGACGTTTCCAGGCTTTCGTGCAGAATTGTGATCACGGAGAGTGGAGAGCCCCGAAATCGCTCCTGTGATCGATCACACAGGGACAGAACGGGAGCGAGGCTCGAAAATTCCGCCCAAAGCGAACAGAGCGATCCAATGCGGCTTCACACCGTGAAGCGTCTCAGACCGGAAGGGTGACGCGCATCACGAGACCACCACCCTCGCGGGGCTCCGCGATGATACGGCCTCCGTGGGCCCGCGCGACGGATCGCGCGATCGACAGGCCGAGCCCCACGCCCTTGTCGCTGCCCGTGCGCTCCGTACGCAGCCGTCTGAACGGCTCGAAGAGGTTGTCGATCTCGTAGGCGGGCACCACGGGACCGGTGTTGGAGACGGTCAGGAGCGCCTGACCGTGCTGGAGCTCGGTGGTGGCCTCGACCCAGCCGCCCTCCGCCACGTTGTAGCGCACGGCGTTCTGCACGAGGTTCAGCGCGATCCGCTCCAGGAGCACCCCGTTGCCCTGGACGACCGCCTGGCTCCGCTCGCCACGCACCTCGACCCCGTTCGCCGCCGCCTCGGCCCTGGTCTGGTCGATGGCGCGATCGGCGACCTCGGCCAGATCCACCGGCTTGCGCTCGACGATCTGGTTGTCGCTGCGGGCCAGCAACAACAACCCTTCGACCAGTTGTTCGCTTCGCTCGTTCGTGGCCAGGAGCGTCTTGCCGAGCTGATGGAGCTCGGGTGAGGCCTCCGGATCGGAGAGATGGACCTCCAGGAGCGTGCGGTTGATCGCGAGGGGCGTGCGCAGCTCGTGCGAGGCGTTCCCCACGAAGCGCTGCTGGGCGGTGAAGGCGCGCTCCAGGCGGTCCAGCATCTCGTCGAAGGTGTCGGCGAGCTCCTTCAGCTCGTCGTCGGGGCCGTCCAGCTCGATCCGGCGGGACAGGTCCGTCCCGGCCACCCTGCGGGCGGTGCGGGTGATCCGGCCCAGCGGGGACAGGACGCGGCCCGCCATGGCGTAGCCGAAGGCGAAGGCGATGACACTGAGGCCGACGAGGGCCAGCAGCGCCCTGTTCAGGAGGGAGTCGAGCGCGTGCTGGCGCTGGGCGGCGGTGCAGTTCTTGATCGCCTCGTTCAGCTGGCCGTTGTTCTGGGCCGAGCCGAGCTGCGGACAGGTGTCGCTGGAGATCTGGACGTTCGTGCCGGAGACCTGGAAGGCCGGGCCGCCCGCGTCGTGCAGGGCCTGGGCCGCCAGCATGTAGATGATCGACAGCAGCAGGATGCCCGCGATCAGGAACATGCCGCCGTACAGCAGGGTGAGCCGTATGCGGATGGTCGGCCGCAGCCAGGGGTACGGGGACTCCTGGGCCTTGGGTTCCCAGGTCGGCTTCGGGGGTGTCCTCGTGGGGGACGGGGAAGCTGCCATCATGCCCTCAGATCCGGTATCCGGAGCCGGGGACGGTGACGATGACGGGCGGCTCACCGAGCTTGCGGCGCAGGGTCATGACCGTCACCCGCACCACGTTGGTGAAGGGGTCGGTGTTCTCGTCCCATGCCTTCTCCAGCAGCTGCTCGGCCGAGACGACCGCGCCCTCGCTGCGCATCAGGACCTCGAGGACGGCGAACTCCTTCGGAGCCAGCTGGATCTCCTGGTCGTCCCGGAAGACCTCGCGGCGGTTCGGGTCGAGCTTGATGCCGGCCCGCTCCAGGACGGGGGGCAGCGCCACGGTCGTACGCCGCCCCAGGGCGCGCACCCGCGCCGTCAGCTCGCTGAAGGCGAAGGGCTTGGGCAGGTAGTCGTCCGCACCGAGCTCGAGGCCCTCGACCCGGTCGCTGACATCGCCGGACGCGGTCAGCATGAGCACCCGGGTGGGCATGCCGAGCTCGACGATCCTGCGGCAGACGTCGTCGCCGTGCACCACCGGGAGGTCCCGGTCCAGCACGACGACGTCGTAGTCGTTCACCCCGACCCGCTCCAGGGCCGCCGCCCCGTCGTACACGACGTCGACGGCCATGGCCTCCCGGCGGAGCCCGGTCGCCACCGCATCGGCGAGCAGCTGCTCGTCCTCGACGACGAGTACGCGCACGGCGTAGTCCTTCCGTAGATCTTCGAGAAAAAATCGGCGAGCGGCCCTCGTTCCGGCCGCTCGTCGCACGTCAGCGCACCGACTGTGCGCGTCCATCCTGCCCGTAACGCGCATAAACCGGCGGTAAGACGGCGCGTCACGGTCCGCCGCTCCAGGGAATTGAACGGATTCCTGGGCCAGTTGAGGTTTCTCGCGGGCCGACGCCGGGGAGGACGCTCTCACACCCCGCGATCACGCCCTGCATGTGGCGTACCACAGCCCGTCCTGCATCCAGAGGGACTGCGTGATCGGAGGGCTGCGTGACCAACCGCGCTCCGGCCCCCCGGCCGGAGAACCACCGGGCACACCCCCGTGCCACCGACCCACGACGAGGGGGCGCTTCATGGACGCTTTCACCGCAGGTCTGCTGCAACGAATCAAGACCACCGAGTCCGACCTCACGAGGGCTCGCGAGACGGGTGACGACTTCCTCGCGGATGTCGAGCAGGGAGAGCTGGACGACCTGCACCGCCTCGCCGCCGAGCACGGAGTGGAAATCAGCGCCACGAGCGTCTGAGCCGCCATGGGAGGGCCCCGGAAGCCGTCAAGGCTCTCCGGGGCCCTCTTCTCGTGCCGACGGGCCTCCTGGGACCACGGCGGCCCCGGGAGGACTGACGTCAGTCGTGCCAGGCGCCCAGCTCGTCGAGGATCGCCTGCAACGGCTCGAAGACTCCGGGGGTCGCCGCGACCGTCAGGTCTCCGTCCGCGGGCCTTCCGGGCCGTCCTCCGGTGAGGGCGCCCGCCTCCCTGGCGATGAGATCGCCGGCCGCGACGTCCCAGGGGTGCAGTCCCCGCTCGTAGTACCCGTCGAGGCGGCCCGCCGCCAGGTCGCAGAGGTCGACGGCGGCCGAACCCCCGCGCCTGATGTCACGCAGCCGCGGAATCAGCTGCTGGGCCACGGCGGCCTGGTGGGTGCGGACCTCGGTGACGTAGTTGAACCCGGTCGACACCAGCGCCTGGTCGAGAGGGGCGGTGGGGCGGCAGCGCAGCGCGTCGCCGTTCCCGTACGCGCCGCCGCCGAGCACCGCGTGGAACGTCTCGCGCCGCATCGGGGCCTCGACCACACCGACGACCCGCTCGCCGTCGCGCTCGGCGGCGATGGAGACGGACCAGGTCGGCAGACCGTAGAGATAGTTCACCGTGCCGTCGAGCGGGTCGATGACCCACCGGATGCCGCTGGTGCCCTCGACGCTGGCGCCCTCCTCGCCGAGGAAGCCGTCGGCGGGGCGCTGCTCCGAGAGATAGCCGGTGATGAGCTTCTCCGCCCGGATGTCCATCTCGGTGACGACATCGATCGGGCTGGACTTGGTCGCGGCCACCCCGAGGTCGGCGGGACGGCCGTCACGCAGCAGCGCGCCCGCCCGGCGGGCCGCCTCCAGGGCGAGGTCGAGGAGTTCGGACAGGAGGGGGTCGGTCACAACGCTCCAGAGGTGGTTCACGGGGCCGGAAACCGCTGGTCGACGGCCGGAACGGATTGCGTGCCGCGGCACTAGTACGGGCTGTCCGCTCCCGCGGCGGCGGGCTTGGCGACCCTGGCCGGACAGCAGCCCACCGGACAGAGGTCGTGGGAGGCACCGAGCGCGCCCAGGGCGCACGGGGCGACCGGGCGGTCCTGCTCGGCGGCGGCCCGCTCCAGCAGGAGCTCGCGCACCGCGGCGGCGAACCGCGGGTCGGCACCCACCGTCGCCGATCGGCGCACCGGCAGTCCGAGCTCGGCGGCCTTGGCCGTGGCCTCGGTGTCGAGGTCGTACAGCACCTCCATGTGGTCCGAGACGAAGCCGATGGGGGCCATGACGACCGCGGGGACACCGTCGCCGTGGAGCGTCTCCAGGTGGTCGCAGATGTCGGGCTCCAGCCACGGGATGTGCGGGGCGCCGCTGCGCGACTGGTAGACGAGCTGCCACGGGTGGTCGACGCCCGTCTCCTCGCGCACGGCCTCGGTGATCAGCCGGGCTACGTCCAGGTGCTCGGCCACGTAGGAGCCGCCTTCGCCGTGCGTCTCCACCGGCCCAGAGGTGTCGGCGGCCGAGGTCGGGATGGAGTGCGTGCTGAACGCGAGGTGCGCACCCGCCCTGACGTCCTCGGGCAGCTCGGCCAGCGACGCCAGCACGCCGTCGACCATGGGCCGTACGAAGCCGGGGTGGTTGAAGTAGTGCCGCAGCTTGTCCACCCGGGGCACCGGGAGCCCCTCCGCCTCCAGGGCGGACAGCGAATCGGCGAGATTCTCCCGGTACTGACGGCAGCCGGAGTACGAGGCGTAGGCGCTGGTGGCGAGCACGGCGATCCGGCGGTGGCCGTCCGTGATCATCCGGCGGAGGGTGTCGGTGAGGTACGGGGCCCAGTTGCGGTTGCCCCAATACACCGGGATGTCGAGGCCGTGCTCGGCGAAGTCCTTGCGCAGCGCGTCCAGCAGCGCCCTGTTCTGCGCGTTGATCGGGCTCACGCCGCCGAAGAGGAAGTAGTGCTTGCCGACCTCCTTGAGCCGTTCTTCGGGGATGCCCCGGCCGCGCGTCACGTTCGCCAGGAACGGGACCACGTCGTCGGGGCCTTCGGGACCGCCGAAGGAGAGCAGCAGCAGGGCGTCGTAGGGAGCGGGATCACGCAGATCGGACATGCCCCCGATCCTGCCACCTCGTGCTCGCGGACCACTCCCTGGGTTACTGCCCAGGAGGCCGTGAGTAAGATCCCCCTCCAACTGGCCGGGATCCTGCCTTCCCGGCCGTGGCGGGAGGCGCGCGGAAGATGACCGACACCTACGCACGGACGGCGCACACCTGGCGCAACTGGGCGGGCAACGTCACCGCCCGGCCGACACGTGTGGAGTCACCCGCCTCGGTCGACGAGCTCGCCGAGGTGGTCCGCAGAGCGTCGGAGGACGGCCTCAGGGTCAAGCCGGCCGGTACCGGCCACTCGTTCACCGCGACAGCGGCGACCGACGGGGTCCTCATACGCCCGGATCTGCTCACCGGCATCCGTGACATCGACCGCCGGGCGATGACCGTCACGGTCGAGGCCGGCACCCCGCTGAAGCGGCTCAACGCCGTGCTCGCACGGGAGGGGCTCTCCCTCACCAACATGGGCGACATCATGGAGCAGACGGTCGCGGGGGCCACCTCGACGGGCACCCACGGCACCGGCCGCGACTCTGCGTCGGTCTCCGCGCAGATCCGCGCGCTCGAGCTGGTCACGGCCGACGGGACGGTGCTGCGCTGCTCGGCCGACGAGCACCCGGACGTCTTCGCGGCGGCCCGGATCGGCCTGGGGGCGCTCGGTGTGGTCACGGCGGTCACGTTCGCGGTGGAGCCGGTCTTCCTGCTGACGGCCCGCGAGGAGCCGATGCCCTTCGACCGGGTCACGGCCGACTTCGATCAGCTGGTCACGGAGAACGAGCACTTCGAGTTCTACTGGTTCCCGCACACCGGTAACTGCAACACCAAGCGCAACAACCGCAGCGCGGGCCCCGCCGCTCCGCCCGGGCGGGTCAGCGGCTGGATCGAGGACGAGCTCCTGTCCAACGGCGTCTTCCAGGCCGCCTGTCTGCTCGGCCGTACGGTCCCCGGGGCCATCCCGTCCCTCGCCAGGATCTCCAGCCGCGCCCTGTCGGCCCGTACGTACACCGACATCCCGTACAAGGTCTTCACCAGCCCGAGGCGGGTGCGCTTCGTCGAGATGGAGTACGCCCTGCCGCGCGAGACCGTGGTCGAGGCCCTGCGCGAGGTCAAGGCCATGGTGCAGCGCTCGCCGCTGCGCATCAGCTTCCCGGTGGAGGTCCGTACGGCGCCCGCGGACGACATCGCGCTCTCCACGGCCTCGGGCCGGGAGAGCGCGTACATCGCGGTGCACATGTACCGGGGCACACCGCACCAGGCGTACTTCACGGCCGTCGAGCGGATCATGACGGGCTACGCCGGCCGCCCGCACTGGGGCAAGATCCACACCCGGGACTCCGGCTATCTGGCCGGGGTGTATCCCCGCTTCGGAGAGTTCACCGCCGTACGCGACCGCCTCGACCCCGACCGGCTCTTCGCCAACGACTACCTGCGCCGCGTGCTCGGGGACTGAGCCCCCGGGCCTTCGCGTACGCCGTCGGGGAGGCTCACCCGTCGGTTCCGGACTCGGCCGCCCCGCCCTGGCGTTCCTGGGCGTCGCCCGCACCGGTCGGGTCCGGTGCGGCCGGTGTGGTGGCCGCGTCGCCCGGAGTGGTCGGGGCGGTGGTGTCCGGCGTCGTGCCACCGCCGGATGCCGAGGGCGTGGGGGTGGGGCCGGTGACCGCGCCGTCGGTGGCCGTGGGGTCGGGTCCGGTGCTGTGTCCCGTGCCCTCGTCGGTACCGGGCGAGGTCGTGGCCCCGCCGCCGGGCACGCCCCCGTCGTCCTTCTGGTCCCCGTCGCTGCCGTCGTCCTTCCGGTCCGTGCTGTCCGAGGGTGAGGGTGTGGTCGTGCCCCCGTGGCGCTCGCCGCTCACGACGGAGCCGATGGTCGTGCCTCCGTTGCCCCCGAGGTCGTGCCCGGAGACCATTTCGTACACGGTGATGCCGGCCATCGACAGGACGAAGACCCCGGTGGCCGCGAGGGCCGACCGCTTCCAGCCGCGGACGCGGGTGCCGTGCGTACGGGCGTCGGAGTAGGAGTCGTCCATGAGCACGTCGCCCGGACGCGGGTCCGGCGGGGCTCCCGGATCCTTGCCGCCCGGACGCGCTTCGCCCGGCCGGACCTGTCCGAGCAGCGTGGTGCGGTCGGTGCCGGACCCCGCCGTGCGCAGGATCCGCGTGGCGTCGTCCTCGACGCCGACCTCGCGCAGGACCCGCGTCGCGTCGTCCTGCGGCTGGTGCGGCTGGTGCGGCTGGTGCGGCTGGTGCGGCTGGTGCGATCCGAGAGGCGTCTCCCTCGTCCGGACGCTCACCTGGCGGCCGGCCGGGCTCTTCACCTGGACGGTGACCTCGCGGATCTGTTCCCCGGTACGACGGAAGAAGTGCTGGAAGACCGAGCCGCCGCAGGTGGCGACCACGCTCATCACGCCGGCGCCGGCGATGGTTCCGTACACACCGAGCTGCGAGGCCATGACCGCCGCCGCGACTGCCGCGACCGCACTGCCCGCGACCTGCGGGAGGCTCAGATCTATGCGCCTTTCTTTGCGTTCCGCATCATTCTGCGGCTTCTGAACCATGATCAGCCCCTGCTAGACAACTACCCCACCTTGCACCAGGAAAGGACATTTGAGCGAACTAGATGGTTCCGATTCTGGAGATTGTGTGAAGCAGCTAACGCGTCGCGGGCATCGGGACGACCCAACTCCCGTACCCGGTGAGAACTTCGGCGGCGCGCCGGTCCACCCCGGTGGCCCGAATGGAGTACTGTGGCGAGCCCTGGGGCCGGACTCCCACATGGGTATCCGGGACTGACGGGAGGGGGCCGAAGGACGGCACTCGAACCGGCGGCGCCGCGGCATCGCACGGACGCCCGCTGCATGGAGTGACCCCCCGGTCGCTGCACGTCGCGAACAGTGACCGTGTCATCGTGGCGTTCCAGGGCCAACGCCCGACACGCGGGTAACTTGGCAAGGTTGTGGCAGGCTGAAGCCGGGCAGGTCACACTCGACTAGCGGAAGCAGCGACGCACGTGACGTCGGCAGGCACCACCCGGGAGGTTCCCATGCCCGAACTGCGTGTCGTGGCCGTCTCAAACGACGGCACACGACTGGTGCTCAAAGCTGCGGACAGCACGGAGTACACGCTTCCGATCGATGAGCGGCTGCGTGCCGCCGTGCGCAACGACCGCGCTCGGCTCGGCCAGATCGAGATCGAGGTGGAGAGCCATCTCCGCCCGCGTGACATCCAGGCGCGTATACGCGCCGGCGCCTCCGCCGAGGAGGTCGCCCAGTTCGCCGGCATCCCGGTGGACCGGGTGCGCCGCTTCGAGGGCCCGGTGCTCGCGGAGCGTGCGTTCATGGCCGAGCGCGCCCGGAAGACTCCTGTGCGCCGTCCCGGTGAGAACACCGGACCCCAGCTCGGCGAGGCGGTGCAGGAGCGGCTGCTGCTGCGCGGAGCCGATCGGGAAACCGTCCAGTGGGACTCCTGGCGCCGGGACGACGGCACCTGGGAGGTCCTCCTCGTCTACCGCGTCGCCGGTGAACCGCACGCCGCGAGCTGGACGTACGACCCGCCGCGGCGGCTCGTACAGGCGCTGGACGAAGAGGCGCGTTCGCTGATCGGTGAGACCGACGATGTCGCGGCTCCCGAGCCGAGCTTCCCGTTCGTGCCCCGGATCGCACGGCTGCCGCGCGACCGGCCCCTGGACCGCGCGCTCGACCGGCAGACCGAGCGCCCCGCTCCCCCGGCGCCGGAGCCGGAGGAGCGCGTCAGCGGTGTGTCGGCGGGCGAGCGCGATTCGCTGACCAGCCTGCTGGAGGCGGTGCCGAGCTTCCGTGGCGACATGGTCGTCCCTGAGCGTCCTTCGCAGCCCGAGCCGCCCGCGATCGAGCCCGCGCCGCAGCAGGAGCCCGAGGCCGACGAGCCCCCGGCCGCGGCGGCGTCCGCCGGTGCGGGTTCTGCCTACGCCGATGTGCTGATGCCGCGCGCGGTGGCAGGTCACCGCGACCGGCTGACCGGGACGACGGACCGCCAGGCCGAAGCGGACGGCGTGCGTCCGGGCCGCAGAGCCGCGGTGCCGAGCTGGGACGAGATCGTCTTCGGTACCCGCCGGAAGAAGCAGGACTGAGGGAAAGCCCGGCACCTGTGACACGAGGAGGGCCTGTACGCAGCCGCGTACGGGCCCTCGCTCTGTCGCGTCAGTCCGGGTCCGGGCCCGTGGCGACGGGCCTGGAGGTGTCCGCCGTCCACTCCGACCAGGACCCCGCGTACAGGGCGGCCGGGTGTCCCGCGAGCTCCAGCGCCAGCACCTCCTGGGCGGCCGAGACGCCCGAGCCGCAGTAGACGCCGACCTGGGTGCCCGCGTCGGCGCCCAGGGCGGAGAAGCGGGAGGCGAGCGAGGCCGCGGGCAGGAAGCGCCCGTCCTCGCCGACGTTCTGCGTGGTCGGGGCGGACACCGCCCCGGGGATGTGGCCGCCGACGCGGTCGATCGGCTCCACCTCCCCCCGGTAGCGCTCTGCCGCCCGGGCGTCGAGCAGCAGACCGGAGCGGGCGAGTTTCGCGGCCCCGTCGGCGTCGAGGAGGGCGAGCGCGCCCGGCCGGGGCCTGAAGTCGCCCTGGGCGGGCTCCGGGACGCTGGTGGTCAGCTCGCCCGTCCATGCGGCGAGGCCGCCGTCCAGCACCCGGACGTCGTCGTGCCCGGTCCAGCGCAGCAGCCACCATGCTCGGGCCGCCGCCCAGCCCTGGGCGCCGTCGTAAGCCACCACGGGCGTGTCCTGGCCGACGCCCGCCCGGCGCATGACGGCCCCGAAGGCCTCCGGGTCGGGCAGCGGGTGACGGCCGCCGCTGCCGGCCGGTCCCGAGAGCTCGGATTCGAGGTCGACGAACACGGCCCCGGGGATGTGCCCTGCCTCGTATGCGGTGCGGCCGTCCGGCCCGCCGAGCTGCCAGCGGACGTCCAGGAGGACCGGCGGACGCGGCCCCGCCGACTCGCTCACGTATTCGGATGCGGTGATGATGGGCTTCATGGATGCCATCCTCGCGCAGCGGCGGCCCGACCGGTGACGTATCCGCTAAGTGGATGTACCCCATCAAAACGGTCTTCGGCCTGATGGGAAGCCGGAAAACGCGGCGCGGCCGGGGTGCCTGCGGGCCTCAGTGGTGCGAGCATCTGCACGGAGCGTACGCACTCGTATCCGTACCGCCGGACACCGTGCGGGCTCCGCCCCCGTACGGCCACCCGAAGGTGCGAGGAGAGAGAAGATGACCGAGGCTGCCACCCGGCGCCTGCCTGGAGCACCGTGCTGGGTGAGTCTTATCGTGCACGGTCTGACCGCCACCGAGGACTTCTACAGCCAGTTGTTCGGCTGGGAGTTCCGGCCCGGACCCGAGCAGCTGGGGCCGTATGTCCGGGCGTTGCTGTGCGGCAAGGAAGTGGCCGGTATCGGTCAGCTGCCGCCCGACCGGCACCTCCCGATCGCCTGGACGACCTATTTCGCCACCCAGAACGCGGATGCCACCGCGGAGTCGATCCGCTCCTGCGGCGGAACGGTGGCCGTCGGCCCCCTCGTCGCCGGGAACGCGGGCCGCCTCCTGGTGGCGTCCGACCCGACCGGTGCCGTCTTCGGTGCCTGGCAGCCCGCCGAGCACCTCGGTGCGGCTCTCGCGGGCACACCGGGCACTCCCGTGTGGAACGAGCTCCTGACCCGGGAGACCGCCTCGGTCGCCAAGTTCTACCAGGCGGTGTTCGGGTTCGAGACCGAGGCCGTCGTCTCCGCCGACTTCGACTACCAGACCCTGCACATCCAGGGCCGCCCGGTGGCCGCCCTGCACGGCGTGGGGCACGCCCTGCCGCGTGACCGCGGCCCCCACTGGATGACGTACTTCCAGGTCGCCGACACGGATGAGGCGGCGGCACGCGTCGTGGAGCTCGGCGGGCATGTGCTCCAGCCGCCGAGGGAGGGTTCCAGCGGGCGGCTGGCCACGGTGGCGGACCCCGAGGGTGCGGTGTTCACGATCGTGCGGCCGCCCGGCAGCTGACCTCGGGCCACCCCGCTGCGTCACGCCCCGCCGTCGGCGCGCGATGTCTTCGCGTCCTGTTCGGAGAAGACGGGCACATGCGTTCTTCGCCGGGATCAACGCGATCCTCACGATGTACATGAACCTGCTGAGTATCGGGATCCCGCTGTGGATCGTGGGACGCACCGACGTCTCGGCCGCGCTGAGAACATCCGCTGCCGGGCCCCGGAGCTCTCCCTGTCAGCTCGCCGTACGGGCGCGGAGGGCCAACGCCTTGATCTGGGCGGCGAGTTCGGGAACGGGGCCGGCCGTCTCCTGGGCCGGGACCACGTCCCGGATGGACAGCGGGCTCAGGGGCGAGGTGGTGGGCGCGCCCCATTCCGCCTTCCAGTCCCGGGCCTGCTGGGACGAGCTCGCGTACACGATGCGGCCGAGTCCGACCCACCCGTGCGCGGCCGCGCACATCGGGCAGTGCTCACCCGAGGTGTAGACGGTCGCCGCGGCCCGCTCCTCGGGGCTCAGATGGGTGGCGGCCCAGCGGGCGAGTTCGAACTCGGGGTGCTTGGTCGGGTCACCCGTGGTGGACTCGCGGTTGCGGTCCTCGGCCAGGATCTTGCCGTCCGCGTCGACGAGTACGGAGCCGAACGGCCGGTCGCCGGCGTCCACCGCCTCGGCCGCGAGTTCCACGCAGCGGCGCAGATAGGCCAGGTCGGCTTCGGTGACGCCTGCGGCGCGACCGCCGTCTCCCTCGGGAAGGTCGTCGTCGGCCACTGTCACTCCGTCTCTGTGGGGTATCGGTGCGCCCGGTGCGCGGCCACGGTGGCCAGGGCCTGCCAGGCCGACTCGGGCCTGAGGGTCTCTTCCGGGTCACCGTTGTAGGGGTCGAGCAGCACGGTTTCCGCACCGGCGAGGCGCAACTGCTCGATGTCGTCGAAGATCTGCTCGATGGTGCCTTCGCCGGCACGGCGGTCCGGGTGGACAACGGGCTTTTCCATGAGCCGCAAAGTGATGCGCGGCACCAGATCGGGCACCGGCCTCTCAAGTTCGGCCGCAATATCCTTGAGGCGGTCGACCGCCTCAAGGAACCAGGGCAGTGTGAAACGCAGTGGATGCCATGGCATACCGAGACGCGCCGCCCGACGCATTGCGACATCGCTGTTGCCGCCGACCCAGATCGGAATCTGCCCGCTCCGGTAGTCGGCTTCGTCGTCCCATGCGGTGCGTAGTTCCCGAAGGTGTTCGTCGGTCAGTGCGCCGCGCTTTTCGAAGGGGACTCCCAGCGCCTCGAATTCCTCCCGCGCCCAGCCGACACCGACCCCGAGAATAAGCCGTCCGCCGGAGAGTTCATGCAGGTTGGCCGCCATTCGGGCGGTCAGCAGGGGGTGCCGGTAGGGCAGGATGAGAACCGTGGTGCCCAGCTGGATCCTGGTCGTGATTCCGGCCAGCCAGGCGAGCGTGGTGAACGGCTCGTAGAACGGGGCGGGATACTGCTCGGCGACATCCGATGTGATCACGACATGGTCGGAGACCATCAACAGGTCAAAGCCGAGACCTTCCACTGTTTCGGCCCACCGGGCAAGATTGTCCGGGGTCGCGCCTGGGCCGAAGTTAGGAACATTTACGCCTATCCGCATGCTCCGAGAATAACAACTCATGGACATCGATGTGGAGTTACCGACGAGTGCCACGCCGTCCCGAATGGAAAAGGGCGTGACATACGGTCCGTGCATTCCGGTCATGTCCCTTCATCCGAGTGCCGGGGACGTCGTGTCGGGGACGTCGTTCCGAGGGCGTCGCGTCGGGGGCGTCGTGCCGAGGGGAGGAGCAGCAAGGCGGCCAGTGCGGCCGCGGTCGCCGGGAAGAGGGCGGACGGGCCGCCGGCGGAGAGCAGCGGGCCACCCGCGAGCGAGCCGACCCCGGTGCCGACGTCGAAGGCGGAACGCCTGCGCCGGTCGGACTCCACCGGGCCACGGCCGGTCCGCGCGGCCGGATCCGCCGGCGTGATCAACGCGACCGGGCCGCGCCCGGGGGCAGGGCGTGGAGCCGGCGCAGCGCGGGACGCGGCCGTAGGTCCTGGATCAGGCGCAGGCCGATGATCAGGCGTAAGCCGTGGGACGTCTTCTCGGGCACGTGGACGAAGGTACCCCCGCCGGGCGGCGAAACGGGCTCCGTACATGCGGAGTTCACAGTGCGGCGCACGAACGGGGCCCGGTTCGGGAGGGCGGTTTCTAGGGATCGTCGCAACACGTGGCTGGTTTGATCAGACGGCGATCAGTTTATGCAGGCGCTCGGCTGGGGTTTCCCAGCCGAGCGTTTTGCGTGGGCGGCCGTTCAGTTCAGCGGCGACGGCGTCGAGGTGTTCGCGGGGGTGGGCGGCGAGGTCGGTGCCCTTGGGGAAGTACTGACGGAGCAGGCCGTTGGTGTTTTCGTTCGAGCCTCGTTGCCAGGGGCTGGCGGGGTCGCAGAAGTAGACCGGGACCTGGGTGGCGATGGTGAAGGAGCCGTGGCTGCCCATCTCGCTTCCCTGGTCCCAGGTCAACGATCGTCGCAGGTGAGCGGGCAGGGTCTGGACCGTGGAGACCAGCGCGTCCCGGACGCTTTCGGCGCCGTGGTCGCCGGGCAGATGCAGGAGCATGACGTAGCGGGTGGCGCGCTCGACCAGGGTGCCGATGGCCGACTTCCCGTCCTTGCCGATGATGAGGTCGCCCTCCCAGTGGCCGGGGACGGCTCGGTCCTCCGCCTCCGCAGGTCGTTCGCTGATCATGACCATCGGGGTGGCGAACCGTGGCCGGCGCTGCTGGGCCTGGCGGCGGGGTTTGCGTCGGGCGCGGCCCGTGCGCAGAGCGCGGGCCAGCTCGCGGCGTAGTTCGCCCCGGCCCTGGACGTAAAGGGCCTGGTAGACGGTCTCGTGGACCACGTGCATCTCCGGCTGCTGGGGGAACTGTGCCCGCAGAGCCTGGCAGATCTGTTCAGGGCTCCACCGAATGTGCAGGTGGTCCTGGATGAAGTCCCGCAGTCTGGGGTTCTGGCCGATCTTCCCGGGCTTGGGGCGGGGCCGGCGGGCATCGGCGCGGGCCTGGGCTGCGTGCGGCCGGTACTGGCCGTTGCCCGGATGCCGGTTGCGGCGGATCTCCCGGCTGACCGTGGACGGGCTGCGGCCGAGTTCGGACGCGATCGCCCGGATCGTCGCCTTCTCCCGCAGCCGGTCGGCGATGTGGATCCGGTCGCTTTCCCGCAGATACCGCGAGGGACCAGGCGGGGGCGCCACCGTGTTGATCGGTGGCGCCCCGACATGCCCGCCGGACGGGGCGCGGCCGTTACGCCAGCGCCGTCCGGTCTTCTCGTTGATGCCGACGGCCCGGCACGCCTCTTTGTTGCTCACGCCCTGCTGCATGAGCTGAAGGTAGAAGCGCCGCTCCTCGGACAAGGAACGGCGCCCCTGGATGACGGACCTGTCCCGGATCTTGAAATCCATCGCATCCCCTGAACTGGGGTGTTGCGACGATCTCTAGAACCCAAGGGAGAGAGCCGGGCCCACGTACCGTCCGGGGCGTACCGTCCGGGCTACTTCTGCTGGTCGGTGACCTCGGCCGTGACCTTCTGGATCGCCTTGAGCGCGAGGTCGGGGCGGTCGGTGTGGATGTAGTGGCCGGTCTTGGGGGCCATGCTGAGCGTGCTGCGGCCGGAGATGGCGAGCCACTCCTTCTGCCCGTCGGCCCACATCTTCTCGAGGGCCGTCTCGTACTCCGGGACCTGGGCGTACTGGGATTCGTGCCTGAGTATCTCGACGGGAATGTCACCGGCGGAGTGGACCTCGCCATCGGCGATGACGTACTTCTCCGGGTTCTGCCCCTCGTTGACCCCGATCGTCTGCTCACGCAGCTGGCCACCGATCCCGGTGGCGTCTTCCGGGATCACCTTCGAGACATCGGCGGTCAGCGTGGGAATGGTGGCGTCCATCAGGACCAGGCCCTTGATCCGGTCCTTGTGGTCGGGGGCGTAGCGCGCGGCGATGTAGCCGCCCAGCGAGTGGCCCGCCAGCACGACGGGACGGTCGCCGGCGAGCCGGTCGAGCACCGAGGTGAGGATCTCACCACTGTCGTTGATGCCCTGCATACCCTTCGGCTTGTCGCTCTTGCCCTCGCCGAGCCGGTCGTAGGAGCAGACCCGGGCCTTGCCGCTCAGACTCTTCTGGAGCGGAGCCATCGTGTCCAGCCCGTCTCCCCCACCCGCCATCAGCATGACCAGCGGGCCGCTCCCCGACCCGTCGCCGGAGCAGGAGACGTTCACCGAACTGCCCCCGACGGAGAGCTTCTTGGTCCCGGTGAACGGGTCCCCCAGGGAGCCCTTCCCGGCCGAGGTGGAGTCGTCCTTGACGTACTCCTCGTAGGCGACAAGCCCCACACCGCCCACGACGCAGCAGACAGCGATGACGGCGATGGACTTGACGAGGGTGCGGACCATGGGGGGAACTCCAGGAAGCGTGGGCGGGACAGGGTGCGGAGGACGGGACACTCCGGAAGTGCGACTGACAGAACTCTATGAATTCGGGGGTTGACGGGTCGTCACCCTGCGGTGGACACAACCACGTAGCTCTCCAGGGGGACAGCGCCCGATCGCGCTCTTCAACGGTTGACGTCGTGCCGCGGCACGCCGTGCGGGTTCCGGTGAATCGCGTTCAACTTCTTGACGTGTCAGCAACAACGCCGCAATCATCTGGTCACCGAGAGAGCGCTCTCTCGGAGATTTTGGCGACCAACTAGGAGACGCCATGCAGAGCAGTTCATCCCTCCCGGTGACCAACGGCAGAAGATCCCTGGTTCTGGCCGTGGTCGTCGCTGTCCTCGCGAGCCTGGCTCTCGCCCTGAACGGCAACACCCCCGCCAAGGCCGCGGACTCCACCCTGCTGTCGTACGACAAGCCCGGCACGGCCTCGACGTACCAGGACGCCAACAGTTGCGTCGGCTGCACCCCGGCCAAGGCGTTCGACCACGACCCTGCCACCCGCTGGGCCACCAGCGACAGCGACGGCTGGGTCGACCCCGGCTGGATCAGCGTCGACCTGGGGGCCACCGCGCACATCACGCAGGTCGTGCTGCAGTGGGACCCGGCGTACGCGACGTCCTACGAGATCCAGACGTCGCCCGACGGCAACGACTGGACCAGCATCTACTCCACGACCGCCGGCAAGGGGTTCAAGGAGACCCTGGACATCGAGGGTGACGGCCGCTACGTGCGGATGTACGGCACCGCGCGCAGCAACGGCTACGGATACTCGCTGTGGGGCTTCGACGTCTACGGCACCGGCGGCGACCCGACCCCGCCGCCCGCCGCGCCGCCGGCGCCCAACGACCCGCCGCAGCTGGTGTGGAGCGACGAGTTCGACGGCCCGGCCGGCAGCAAGCCCGACACCGCCAAGTGGTTCCAGGACACCGGCCGGGGCGAGAACGGTGAGCTGGAGGAATACACCGACGGCGACAACACCACCATGGACGGCGAGGGCAATCTCGTCATCGAAGCCAGGAGGGAGGCCGACGGCTCGTACACCTCGGGCCGTATCAACACCTCGAAGTCACTGAACTTCGCCTACGGCCATGTCGAGGCCCGGATCAAAGTGAGCGGCACGCAGGGCCTGTGGCCGGCGTTCTGGATGCTCGGATCCAACTTCAACGAGGGCACCCCGTGGCCGAACTCGGGTGAGATCGACATCATGGAGCACGTCGGCAGCGTCGCGGACTCCGTGTACTCCACGCTGCACGCGCCCGCCTACAACGGCGGTGGCGGCTACGGATCTCCGTACACCGTGGCCGGCAGCGACTTCGCATCGGACTTCCACGTCTACGCCGTCGACTGGGACGCCGACCACATGACGTTCTCCGTGGACGGCAACGAGTTCTTCACGGCGGACAAGGAGACGGTGGAGGCCACCCAGGGCCCCTGGGTCTACGACCACCCGTTCTACATCATCCTCAACAACGCGGTGGGCGGCGACTGGCCCGGAGCCCCGGACGACTCGAGCGTCTTCCCGCAGCAG
Source organism: Streptomyces sp. NBC_01012 (assembly GCF_045162755.1). Lineage (NCBI taxonomy): Bacteria > Bacillati > Actinomycetota > Actinomycetes > Kitasatosporales > Streptomycetaceae > Streptomyces > Streptomyces sp. NBC_01012. The sequence continues at coordinate 1,765,737 of NZ_CP108688.1, forward strand.
ATGCTGATCGACTACGTGCGGGTCTCGCAGTAACGAGCAGCGAGTAGCGAGCAAGCAGGGAAACGACGGCGACAGCGCGCCGGCTTCAGTGTGATGACGTGCCGTCAACTAATGAAGACGCCCGCACCCGGTCTCCCCACCGGGTGCGGGCGTCAGGGCGCCGCGGACACCGCCCGGGGCGACACGGAGCCAGAGCATGGCGTCTCCATGACCGTCGAGGGCCGCGGGATGGATGTCCGCCTCGAAGTAGAGGATGCCTTGGAGGGAGCCGGGAGAGAGCGGGCGGGCAGTGTCTCGCCGCCACGGCGCGGACCGGTGGTCCCGCCACGACGGCAGGTGACGTGGGAGACGTCGCAACCGCGGCATCGGTCGCGTACGTGTGCGGCGCTGCACCACATCGCACGACGCGATGTCGCCCCAGGCATCAAGCGGATGACACGGGCAGAACATCCGGCGACAGCGCACCCGTGCGGGCGGACGCAGCAGTCACACGGCGCCGGTGATGACGGCGGCAGAGAACCTCGTAACAGGCCTCACCCAGCGGCCGGTTCACATCACCGACCGCGACCTGCGCCCCCTCGATGACCATCTCGCCATCCATGGTCCGCGCGTTGTGGGTGGCACGGGCTCCGCACCAGCAGAGAGCTTCGACCTGAAGCTGCTCGATCCGGTCGGCCAGCTCGATCAGTCGCTGCGAACCGGGAAAGAGTTTCGTGCGGAAGTCCGTCGTGATACCGAAAGCGAAGACGTCCATGTCCAAGTCGTCCACGACGCGAGCCAGTTGATCGATCTGGGCCGGAGCCATGAACTGCGCCTCGTCCACGATCACGTAGTCGACCCTGCCGCCCTTGGTCAGCTGAGCGACCAGATACGCGTACAGGTCCATCCCGGCGACCACCTCGACGGCCTCCGTGACCAGGCCGAGTCGCGAGGACAGCTTCCCCTCACCCGCCCGGTCGTCCCTGGTGAAGATCACGCCCTGGAGCCCCCGGGCCGAGCGGTTGTGTCCGATCTGGAGAGCCAGTGTGCTCTTCCCGCAGTCCATCGTCCCGGAGAAGAACACGAGCTCGGGCATCGGAGGGTGCGCGCCTTTCGGAGGTGGGTGCGGGGAGCAGGGGCGGGAGAAGGCCGGCTACGAGCGTACTTCGAGGAGCGGGACCAGCTGTTCCAGGGGGGTGAGCGAGCCGTGCATCCCCACCATCGCGGACTCGTGGGGCTCCTTGGCCGACGCGGTGATCACCACGTCGTCGTGGGCGGCCGCCACCACGTCGCCGATCCTGCCGTACACCCGCTCGTCGATCCGCGGGCCGAACCAGCCCGCCGCGACGGCCTCGTCACGGCTCGCCACCCAGAACTGCTCGCCGAGCACCTCGCGCCAGACGGTCAGCACGTCGGCCTCGGCACCGGGGACCGCGTACACATGGCGGGCCCTGCCCTCGCCGCCCAGCAGGGCGACACCGGCGCCCAGCTCCCAGTCCTCGTCGAAGTCGATCCGTGAGTGCTCGTCGAACGGGATGTCGATCATGCCGTGGTCGGCGGTGATGTAGAGCGCCGTGCGGGGCGGCAGCTGCTCGGCGAGGCGCCGGGCGAGCCCGTCGACGTACATCAGCTGGCCCCGCCAGGCGTCGGAGCCGACGCCGAAGCGGTGCCCCTGGCCGTCGACCTCGCTGTAGTACGTGTAGACGAGGGACCGGTCACCCGCGGCGAGCCGCTCGGCCGCGAGGTCCATCCGCTCCTCGCCCGTGAGCCGGCCGAGGAAGGAACCGCCGCTGAGGGCCACCTTGGTCAGGGGGGTCTGCTCGAAGCCCGGGGCGGAGACCTGAGCCGTGCGCACACCGGCCGCGTCGGCGAGCTGGAAGACCGTCGGGTACGGCTGCCAGGCCTTGAGGTCGGTCCACGGCTTCCAGCGGAGCTGGTTCATGAGCGCGCCCGTACCGGGGTTGCGCACCGTGTAGCCGGGAAGACCGTGCTCGCCGGGGGGCAGGCCCGTACCGACGGAGGCGAGCGAGGTCGCCGTGGTCGCCGGGAACCCCGAGGTGATCGGCCGGCCCGTGCCGCCCCGGGAGGTGGGGAGCAGGGAGTACAGGAAGGGCGCCTCGTCCGGGTGGGCCCTGATCTGCTCCCAGCCGAGTCCGTCGATCAGGAAGACGCAGTTCCGGTCGGCGGGGGTGAGCTCCGGGATCACCGCGTCGAAGCCGGGTACGCCCTGGCCGGCGACGAGCGTCGGCAGCAGATCGGCGAGCGAGCCACTGCCGTACTCGGGAACGGGCGCGGTCTCGGGAGCGAGCAGAACGGGGTCCTGCCAGGCGGGCTGGACCATCAGCGGCCGGTCGCCGCGGTCGCGGCCGTGGCCTCGGAGAGCGACTGGGCGAAGGCGAGGGTCTGGCGCACGGTGTCCAGGCCGTCCCCGGCCTCGCTGACGCGGAGGCTCAGGTCGTCGGCGGTGGAGCTGCCGGTGTAGCCGTGGTCCGCCTCGCAGTTGGGGTCGCCGCAGGCCGCGGGCTCCAGGTCGATGCGGGAGACGGCGCCCCAGCCGATGGTGAGGACGACCTCGCGCGGCAGCGTGCCGGGCACGTACTTCTCGGGGTTGGCGACGACACGGCTGACCACGACGGACGAGATCCGGTCGAGCTTGACCGACTCGGTGGACGTCGTGGCGTACGGCGTCGGGGAGCTGGTGTCGGCGGCCTGCTCATCGGTGTGGCTGACGATGAAGCGGGTGTCCGTCAGGACGAGGACCGTGACATGGCGGCGGACCTCGTTGGAGTCGAAGGTGGTCTCCTGGTGCACCAGATACGAAGCGACCGGCTCTCCGCCGACGGCGGCCTCCACCGCCTCGGCCACGAGGGCCGGGTAGTAGCCGCTGCGCTCGATCGCCGTGCGCAGCCCCTGGGTCGTCGTACCGGTCTTTGCCATGGGGACCATCCTACGGGGGGCCGGTGGCTGCCGGGGACGCCCTGCACGGGTCTCCGGGCGGTCAGTAGCTGGGGAGCCGGCGGGGGCCGAGATCGTTGCGGGCCGGCGGCGGTGCGAGCCGGACGCTCGCCCCGAGCACCGTCAGTCCGTGCGTGGCGACGACCACGGGTTCCAGGGTGACCGAGACCACCTCGGGATGGTCGTCGACCAGCCGGGACACCCGCAGCAGGAGCTCTTCGAGCGCCGCGGTGTCCGTCGGCGCGGAGCCGCGCCAGCCGAACAGCACCGGGGCCGCCTTGATGGAGCGGATCAGTTCGGCCGCGTCGCGGTCGGTGGCGGGCACGAGCCGGTGGGCCGTGTCGCCCAGCAGTTCGGAGGGCGCGCCGGCCAGGCCGAAGGAGAGGACGGCACCGGCCGCCGCGTCGATGGACGCCCTGACGACGGTGTCGACGCCCCTGGGTGCCATGGCCTGGACGACGGGCCGTAGTTCGGCGGGCGCGCCGAGCAGACCGGTCAGTTCGTCGTACGCACGGCGCAGGGCGTGCTCGCCGGAGAGGTCGAGCCGGACACCACCGAGGTCGGCGCGGTGCCGGAGGTGGGGCGCGGTGGTCTTGAGCGCCACCGGGTAGCCGAGCTTCGCCGCGGCGGCGACGGCTGCCTCGGGGTCAGGGGCCGGGAGCGCCGGCCGGACGGTGACGCCGTAGCGGGCGAGCAGCTCGCGTGCCTCGTCGTGGGTGAGCGGGCGGCCACGGGGGTCGGGGGTCGGGCCGAGCAGTGTCTCGATCAGTGCGGCGGTGCCGTGCTCGTCGATGGTGTCGTCCAGGAATTCGGGCACCTTGCCGGGGGTGGCCGCCTGGCGCCGCCACTGGGCGTACTTCACTGCCTCGGCGAGCGCGCGTACGGCTCGCTCGGCGGCGGGGTAGGCGGGGATCCGCCCGGCGGAGGGCCCGGGGGTCGCGGGGTCTGCGGGACCTGAGGGGCCTGCGGGGGCGCGGGACGCACCGGACGCGTCGGGTGCGGGGGCGCCGACCGGGGGCTCGCCGACCGAGGCGGGCGCGCCGGGCCGGGGTGCGCCGGGGGGTTGGGCGCCGGGTGCCGATCCGCCGGGGGGCTGGGCGCCCGGTGCGGAGATGCCGGGGGTCCGGGATCCGGGCACCGATTCCCCGGGGGCCCGGACGCCGGACGCGGAGGCGCCGGACGCGGAGGCGCCGGGCGGCTGCGGATCCGGGGCGGTGGCGGACGCGGCCGGCCGGGACGCGGCTCCGGACCCTGGCCCTGGCCCTGGCCCCGTGGCCGTGCCCGTGGCGGCGGCGAGGGCTCCCGCCAGGCCGCCCATCTCCACATGGACCACCGCCACCGGCTTGGCCGGGCCACCGGCCACCGCCTCGCGCAGCGCGGCCCCCAGGACCTCGCCCTCGCCGGTCTCCGCCTCGCCGTTCTCCCCCACCCACGGGATCGCGGTCACGACCACGGCGTCGCAGGCGCCGTCGGCGAGCGCCTCGGCCAGGGCGTCCCGGAAGTCCTGCGGGCTCGCCACCGTGGTGAGGTCGCGGGGCGGGCGCGGGCGCAGCCCCTCCGCCAGGCAGGCGTCGTAGGTGAGGAGACCGAGCGACTCCGAGTTGCCCAGGATCGCCACCCGGGGACCGTCGGGCAGGGGCTGGCCCGCGAGGAGCAGGCCGACGTCGACCATCTCCGTCACGGTGTCGACACGGATCACGCCCGCCTGACGCATCAGCGCGGAGACCGTCGCGTCGGGGATACGGCTGACGGGCACGGCGTGCCCCTGCGGGTTGGAACCACTGTGCCGGGCGCCCTTCACCACGACCACCGGCTTCACTGCGGCCGTCCGGCGGGCGAGCCGGGTGAACTTGCGCGGATTGCCGAGTGATTCGAGGTACAGCAGGGCGACATCGGTGTCCTGGTCCTCGTACCAGTACTGCAGGAAGTCGTTGCCGGAGACATCGGCACGGTTGCCCGCGGAGATGAACGACGACAGCCCCGCACCCCTGCGGTGCAGGCCCGACAGGAGGGCGATCCCGATGGCGCCCGACTGGGTGAAGAGCCCGATGCGGCCTGCCTCGGGCGACTCGGGGGCGAGGGAGGCGTTGAGGCGGACCGCCTCGGAGGTGTTGATGATGCCGAAGGCGTTCGGGCCGATGATCCGCATGCCGTACGAGCGCGCCTGACGGACCAGCTCCCGCTGCCGTTCCCTGCCTTCGGCGCCGCGCTCCGCGTAGCCGGCGGACAGCACGACCAGGCCCTGGACCCCGTGTTCCCCGCAGTCGGCGACGACCTCGGGTACCCGGTCGGCGGGGACGGCGACGACCGCGAGGTCGACCTGCTCGCCGATCTCGCCCACGGAGCGGTGGGCGGGCGCCCCTTCGACCGCGCCGGTGTCCGGGGCGAACGACGTGTTCACCGCGTACGCGTGTCCGGTGAAGCCGGAGCCGAGGAGGTTGCGCAGCACGGTCCGGCCCACTCCGCCGGGCGCCCGGCCGACGCCGACGACCGCGACGGACCCGGGGGCCAGCAGCCGCTGGACGGACCGCGCTTCGGCCCGCTGTTCACGGGCGCGCTGGACGGCGAGGGACTTGGCCGTGGGTTCCAGGTCGAGGGTGAGGTGGACGGAGCCGTCCTCGAAGCTGCGCTGCTGGGTGAACCCCGCATCCCGGAACACCTTGATCATCTTGTTGTTGGCGGGCAGCACCTCTGCGGCGAAGCGACGGATGCCCCGCTCCCGTGCCACCGCCGCGATGTGTTCGAGAAGGGCGGACGCCACTCCACGGCCCTGATGGGCATCCTGCACGAGGAAGGCGACCTCGGCCTCGTCCGCCGGGGCGGAGGCGGGCCTGCCCTGCGTGTCGATCCGGTCGTAGCGGACGGTGGCGATGAACTCGCCGCCGACCGTGACGGCAAGTCCCACCCGGTCGACGTAGTCGTGATGGGTGAAGCGGTGCACGTCCCGGGCGGACAGACGCGGGTACGGGGCGAAGAAGCGGTAGTACTTCGACTCGTCGGACACCTGCTCGTAGAAGCTGACCAGCCGTTCGGCATCGTCCGTGGTGATCGGCCTGATGCGCGCGGTGCCGCCGTCGCGGAGCACCACGTCCGCCTCCCAGTGGTCGGGATACACGTGAGGCGGACTCTGCTCCGGAGTGGGCTCCATGGGCCAAGACTACGACCCGGGGCACCGGTCGCGGCGAGACCTCGGCAGGGGCACGCTGAGGGTGCCGACGGGCGGTGAGCGGCCGACGACGGTGGCGGGCACGGCGGACGGTCGCGGGCACAGCAGTACGCACTGCATGAGAGACTGGTCTAGACAACCCATAGATTCGTGAAGGGCAGAACCATGGCTGAGCGCCGCGTCAACGTCGGTTGGGCCGAGGGCCTGCACGCCCGCCCCGCTTCCATCTTCGTCCGTGCCGCCACGGCCTCCGGCGTCCCCGTGACGATCGCCAAGGCCGACGGCAACCCGGTGAACGCCGCCTCCATGCTCGCGGTGCTCGGCCTGGGTGCCCAGGGTGGCGAGGAGATCGTGCTCGCGTCCGAGGCGGACAACGCCGAGGCCGCCCTCGACCGCCTGGCGAAGCTGGTCGCCGAGGGGCTCGAGGAGCTCCCGGAGACCGTCTGACTCCGGTCGCTTCGAAGCGGAGTTTTTCTGCGGAAAGGCCGCGGCACCCCACCGGGAGCCGCGGCCTTTCTGTATTCCACGACAACGCACACAGCGCTCGTTAAAACATGGATCAGGGCAGCAGAAAGAAAGCCCTGCGATAATTACTCTCTTTGTATACGGCGCTTTTGTTAATGGCGGGATCCTGCGATGTTGACGGGGTGTTGCGAAGTCCTCACCCCGGCCGCACGCGCAGTCCGCACGCCCGTCGCCTGCCCGGCCGTCCGCGCGCCCGTCGCCTGCCCCGGCGTACGCCGCAGCCGATGCGCCGCGGTGGCCCGCTCCGCGTGCTGGACGGCGAGCGCCCTGGCCCGCTCCGCGTCACGGCGCGCCACCGCGTCGACGAGGGCGCCGTGCTCGGCCCAGGAGTCCGCGGGGGCCGGCGGCTGCTCGACGGCGTACATCCAGGCGATCTTGTGCCGGAGCTGGGTGAGCAGCGCGATGAGCGCGGGGCTTCCCGAGGCCTGCGCCAGCGTCTCGTGGAACCAGCCGCCCAGGGCGCGCAGGTCCTCGCCCTCCCCCCGGCGTACGCGCTCCTGCCCCAGCTTGACCAGGCCGCGGAGCACCTTGAGATGCGCCTCGGTGCGGCGCTGGGCCGCGCGTGCGGCGCCGAGGGGTTCCAGGAGCATGCGGATCTCCAGGAGGTCGGCGGCCTCCTGCCCGGTCGGCTCGGCGACACAGGCGCCGGCGTGCCTGCGGGTGACGACGAACCCCTCGGACTCCAGGGTGCGCAGCGCCTCGCGCACGGGCACACGCGAGACGCCGTAGCGACGCGCGAGCACCTCTTCGGTGAGGCGGCTGCCCCGTTCGAAGACACCGGAGACGATGTCGTCACGGATTGCCGTGCATACCGAATGCGCGGGAATACGCATGTCCGAACCTCCGCCTTAATCACCGCGAAACGCGGCCGATCGACGCCTGTTCTGTGACTCTATTGCAATCAGCCAGAATTTCCGATGGCGGGGTGGAATCCATGGATATCTTTTGGCCGTCGAGACACTCGGCGACGAGTGCGGCACGCGCCCCGTGAGGAGGGGCGGGGTGGGGTCAGACCTGGACGCCGTGGGCGCGGAGGTAGGCGACGGGGTCCATGTCCGAGCCGTAGGCGGGGGTGGTCCTGGCCTCGAAGTGCAGGTGCGGCCCGGTGGAGTTGCCGGTCGAGCCGGAGAGGCCGATCTGCTCGCCCGAGCCGATGCTCTGACCGACGAAGACGCCGATCGAGGAGAGGTGGCCGTACTGGGTGTACGTGCCGTCCTTCATCTTGAGCACGATGTTGTTGCCGTACGCGCCGCCCCAGCCGGCCTCGACGACCGTGCCGGCGCCGACGGCGACCACGGAGGTGCCGGACGCGGCCTGGAAGTCCACGCCGGAGTGCGTGCCGGAGGACCAGAGCGCGCCGCCCGACTTGTATCCGGTGGTGACGTGCGAGCCGGCGACCGGCAGGTGGAAGGCGCCCCGCCGGGCACGCTCGGCGGCGCGGGCGGCGCGCGCCTTCTCCTCGGCGACCTCCTTGGCGCGGGCCTCGGCCTTGCGCCTGGCCTCCGCCTTGGCCTTGGCCTTGGCCTTCGCTTCGGCGGCGGCCTTCGCGGCGACGTCGGCCTGGTGTTGCTGGACCTTCGCCTGGGCGGCGATCTGGTCGGCGAGGGTGGCGTCGAGGGCGGCGGTCTGGGTCAGACCGGTACCGGTGACGGCCTGGGAGTCGGCCGCGAGAGCCGGGGAGGCGGTGGCGCCGATGACGCCGGTGGTGGCCAGGGCGGCGACGCCGGCGACCTTGGCGCTCCTGCGCGTCAGGCGGCTCGGGGCACGGTGCTTCCCGGTGGCACGGATGAACGCCATGGAGGGGCTGGGTCCTTTCCTTCCTTCTCGCCTACCGGGTTAGCGGTGGGGGTAACCCCAGGCCGTTCAGGCACTGGGGGAGGGTTCGGAGCAGGAAGGTCTCCTACGGGCCTCCAGGCCTCCGACGAGGCGCAGAGATCCGATTAACCCCAGGGACTTCATGGGTCCCCGGCTCCCCAGGCTCGCGCCTGACGGGGACTCGGCGATGGCTGCCCGGCGCCGCGGATGCGGCATTCGTCCGGCGGACAGCCGGGCCGACGCTAGAGCGGGCCGCTTCACGCCGCCAAACGAAAAGGGCCTTTTGTCGCACATCACACAGGATGAAAACGGCATTTCTCTGCACATCGGACAAACAACAGGACCCCGGCGGAAACCACCCGCCGGGGTCCTGCATGTCCTGTTCCGTCAGCCGCTGACGACCGACACCTCGCCGATGCCGAGTGCCTTCACGGGCTCGGCGATCTGCGCGGCGTCCCCGACCAGGACGGTGACCAGCCGGTCGACCGGGAAGGCGTTGACCACGGCGGCGGTCGCCTCGACCGTGCCGGTGCCGGCCAGGCGTGCGTACAGCTCGGCCTGGTAGTCGTCCGGGAGGTGCTGCTCCACCTGGTCGGCCAGGGTGCTTGCGACGGAGGCCGCCGTCTCGTACTTCAGCGGGGCGACGCCCACGAGGTTCTGCACGGCCGTCTCACGCTCGGCGTCGGTGAGTCCCTCGGCCGCCAGGGTGCGCAGGACCTTCCAGAGGTCGTCGAGCGCGGGCCCGGTGGACTCCGTGTCGACGGAGCCGCTGATCGCGAGCATCGCCGCGCCCGTGGTCCCGGACGAGGAGCCGGGCGCCGTCGAGCGCAGCACCTGCCCGAAGGCCCGGACACCGTAGGTGTAGCCCTTCTCCTCACGCAGCACGCGGTCGAGCCGGGAGGTGAGGGTGCCTCCCAGGCAGTACGTGCCGAGCACCTGGGCCGGCCACACGCTGTCGTGCCGGTCCGCGCCGATACGGCCGATCAGCAGCTGCGTCTGGACGGCTCCTGGGCGGTCCACGATGACCACACGGCCGGTGTCGTCCGCGGTGATCGGAGGCACGGGCCTGGCCTGGCCCGCGTTGCCCGACCAGTCACCGAGGGTCTCGGCGAGCAGCGCGTCCAGGTCGACCCCGGTGAGGTCACCGACGACGACCGCCGTCGCCGTGGACGGACGCACATGGGCGTCGTAGAAGGCGCGTACGGCCGCGGCGTCGATCCGCCCGACCGTCTCCTCCGTGCCCAGACGCGGACGCGACATCCGCGCCGTGGCGGGGAAGAGCTCCTTGGAGAGCTGCTTGGCGGCCCGCCGGGCCGGGTTGGCCTGCTCGTGCGGGATCTCGTCGAGGCGGTTGCCCACCAGACGCTCGACCTCGCTCTCCGCGAAGGCGGGGGCCCGCAGGGCCTCGGCGACCAGGCCGAGTGCCTTGGTCAGCCGGGAGACCGGGACCTCGAGGGAGACGCGGACGCCCGGGTGGTCGGCGTGTGCGTCGAGCGTGGCGCCGCACCGCTCGAGTTCGGCGGCGAACTCCTCCGCGGAGTGCTTGTCCGTGCCCTCGGACAGCGCGCGCGCCATGATCGTGGCCACTCCGTCGAGGCCGTCGGGCTCGGCGTCCAGCGGGGCGTCGAGGAAGATCTCCACGGCGACGACCTGCTGGCCGGGACGGTGACAGCGCAGCACGGTCAGCCCGTTGGGCAGGGCGCCGCGCTCGGGCGCGGGGAAGGCCCAGGGCCTGGCCTCGCCTGCGGTCGGCTGCGGGTGGTACTCCATCGCTACTCCAGTCACGGCGGCGTCGGTCACTTGTCGGCCCCTTCGGGCGCGTCGGTGCCCTCTGTCTCATCGGCCGGTTCGACCGGCTCGTAGACCAGGACCGCACGGTTGTCGGGGCGCAGGTGTGCCCTGGCGGCGGCCTTGACCTCGTCGGCCGTCACGTCGAGCACCCGGCCCACCGCGGTCAGGGCGAGCTGCGGGTCGCCGAACAGGACGGCGTACCGGCAGAGTTCGTCCGCGCGGCCGGCGACCGTGCCGAGACGGTCCAGCCACTCGCGCTCCAGCTGCGCCTGGGCGCGCTCCATCTCCTCGGGCGTGGGGCCCTCTTCGGCGAAGCGGTTCAGCTCCTCGTCGACGGCCGCCTCGATCTGCGGCACCTCGACGCCCCCGGACGTCTTGACGTCCAGCCAGCCGAGCGAGGGCGCGCCGGCCAGCCTGAGCAGCCCGAACCCCGCGGCCACCGCCGTACGGTCGCGGCGCACCAGCCGGTTGTGCAGGCGGGACGACTCGCCGCCACCCAGCACCGTCAGCGCCAGGTCAGCGGCGTCGCACTCGCGCGTGCCGTCGTGCGGAAGCCGGTAGGCGGCCATCAGCGCACGCGCGGGAACCTCCTCCTGGACCACTTCGCGCAGCTGTTCGCCGATGGTGCCCGGCAGGGTGCCGTCGCGCGGCGGCTGCTTGCCGTCGTGGGACGGGATGGAGCCGAAGTACTTCTCGATCCAGGCGAGCGTCTGCTCCGGGTCGATGTCCCCGACCACGGAGAGCACCGCGTTGTTCGGCGCGTAGTACGTGCGGAAGAACGCCTGTGCGTCCGCCAGCGTCGCCGCGTCCAGGTCGGCCATCGAACCGATCGGCGTGTGGTGGTACGGGTGGCCCTCCGGGTAGGCGAGGGCGGTGAGCTTCTCGAAGGCCGTGCCGTACGGGACGTTGTCGTAGCGCTGGCGTCGCTCGTTCTTCACGACGTCCCGCTGGTTCTCCATGGACTCCTCGTCGAGCGCGGCGAGCAGTGAGCCCATCCGGTCGGCCTCGAGCCACAGGGCGAGCTCCAGCTGGTGCGTGGGCATCGTCTCGAAGTAGTTGGTGCGCTCGAAGCTGGTCGTGCCGTTCAGGGAACCGCCGGCTCCCTGCACGAGCTCGAAGTGCCCGTTCCCCTTGACCTGGCCCGAGCCCTGGAACATCAGGTGCTCGAAAAGGTGAGCCAGGCCCGTGCGCCCCTTGACCTCGTGGCGCGAGCCGACGTCGTACCAGAGGCAGACCGCGGCGACGGGGGTCAGATGGTCCTCGGAGAGCACCACGCGCAGGCCATTGGCCAGACGGTGCTCGGTCGCCGTCAAGCCGCCGGAGCCGGCCTGGGCTGTGGCCGTGTGACCCATGGGCATGTACGTCCCTTCGATCGGTACAGGTTTTCCTGCCGGACCTGCCACTCTAGGCAGGCGCACGGGTACCTGGCGAAGTTCCCGCCGGGTGAATGTTGTCTTGGACTCCGCCGTCGACGGGGCTCCGTCGAGGCTCTGTGGACCGCTTCGGACGGGTCGAGGTCGGCGTTGTCAGTACGGCGGTCCACAATGGTCGGCGTCAGAACCTGAGGTTGCCCGCCCGAATCTGTGAAGGAGTCGCAGCCGCGATGGCCCGCCGCAGCACGAAAACCCCGCCGCCGGACGACTTCGAGGAGAAGATCCTCGACATCGACGTCGTCGACGAAATGCAGGGCTCCTTCCTCGAGTACGCGTACTCGGTGATCTACTCCAGGGCGCTGCCCGACGCCCGCGACGGCATGAAGCCGGTGCACCGCCGCATCGTGTCCCAGATGAACGAGATGGGACTGCGCCCCGACCGTGGGTATGTGAAGTGCGCCCGTGTCGTCGGCGAGGTGATGGGCAAACTGCACCCGCACGGCGACGCGTCGATCTATGACGCACTGGTGCGCATGGCACAACCGTTCTCGATGCGCCTGCCCCTCGTCGACGGGCACGGCAACTTCGGCTCCCTGGGCAACGACGACCCACCGGCCGCCATGCGGTACACCGAGTGCCGGATGGCCGACGCCACGTCACTCATGACGGAGTCGATCGACGAGGAGACCGTCGATTTCCAGTCGAACTACGACGGCCAGGAGCAGGAGCCGGTCGTCCTCCCGGCGGCGTATCCGAATCTCCTGGTCAACGGCGCTTCCGGGATCGCGGTCGGCATGGCCACCAACATGCCCCCGCACAATCTCGGCGAGGTCATCGCCGCCGCCCGCCACCTCATCAGGCACCCGGGCGCCGACCTCGACACGCTGATGCGCTTCGTCCCCGGCCCCGATCTGCCGACCGGCGGCCGGATCGTCGGCCTCGGCGGCATCAAGGACGCCTACGCCGCCGGGCGCGGGACCTTCAAGATCCGCGCCACGGTCGCCATAGAGAACGTCACGGCCCGCCGCAAGGGTCTCGTCGTCACCGAACTGCCGTTCACCGTCGGTCCGGAGAAGGTGATCGCCAAGATCAAGGACCTGGTCGGCTCGAAGAAGCTCCAGGGCATCGCCGACGTCAAGGACCTCACCGACCGGGCGCACGGTCTGCGTCTGGTGATCGAGGTCAAGAACGGCTTCGTGCCGGAGGCCGTGCTGGAGCAGCTCTACAAGCTGACGCCGATGGAGGAGTCCTTCGGCATCAACAACGTCGCGCTGGTCGACGGACAGCCGCTCACCCTGGGGCTCAAGGAGCTCCTCGAGGTCTATCTCGACCACCGCTTCGATGTGGTGCGCCGGCGCAGCGAGTTCCGCAGGACCAAGCGCCGCAACCGGCTGCACCTGGTCGAGGGGCTCCTCGTGGCCCTGCTCGACATCGACGAGGTCATCCGCCTCATCCGGGACAGCGACAACTCGGCGCAGGCGAAGGAGCGCCTGATGGAGCGTTTCTCGCTGAGCGAGATCCAGACCCAGTACATCCTGGACACCCCGCTGCGCCGGCTCACCCGCTTCGACAGGATCGAGCTGGAGTCCGAGCGCGACAAGCTCACCGAGGAGATCGCCCAGCTGACCGCGATCCTGGAGTCCGACGCCGAGCTCCGCAAGCTGGTCTCGTCGGAACTCGCCGCGGTGGCCAAGAAGTTCGGCACGGAGCGGCGTACGGTGCTGCTGGAGTCGGCGGGCTCGCAGATCGCCGCCGTGCCGCTGGAGGTCGCCGACGACCCGTGCCAGGTGCTGCTCTCGTCGACCGGACTCCTGGCCCGTACGGCCAACGCCGAGCCTCTCACCCAGTCCGAGGACACCAAGCGCACGAAGCACGACGCGATCGTCTCGGCCGTACCCGCGACGGCACGCGGCGAGGTGGGCGCGGTGACGTCCGGCGGACGCCTGCTCCGGCTCTCGGTGATCGACCTGCCGCAGCTGCCGGACACCCACGCCGCTCCGAACCTGTCGGGCGGTGCCCAGATCTCGGAGTTCCTGACGCTGGAGGCGGACGAGGAGCTGATCTGTCTCACCACCCTGGACGAGGAGGCGCAGGGGCTTGCCATCGGCACCCTGCAGGGGGTGGTGAAGCGCGTGGTGCCCGACTACCCGCCCAACAAGGACGAGTTGGAGGTCATCTCGCTGAAGGACGGTGACCGGATCGTCGGCGCCACGCAGTTGCGTACGGGCGAGGAGGACCTGGTGTTCATCACGTCCGACGCGCAGCTGCTGCGCTATCCGGCCTCGGCGGTGCGTCCGCAGGGGCGCGCGGCGGGCGGCATGGCGGGCGTCAAGCTCTCCCCGGACGCCACCGTTCTCTCGTTCGGCGCGGTTGATCCCTCCGCGGATGCCGCGGTGTTCACGGTCGCCGGGTCGCACGGCACGCTGGACGACTCCGAGCGGACATGGAAGCTCACTCCCTTCGACCAGTACCCGCGCAAGGGCAGGGCGACGGGCGGGGTGCGCTGCCAGCGCTTCCTCAAGGGGGAGGACGTCCTGGTGTTCGCCTGGGCGGGCGGGACCCCGGCACGTGCGTCCCAGAAGAACGGCGCACCGGCCCAGCTGCCGGCCCCCGATCCGCGCCGTGACGGTTCGGGCACCCCGCTGACGAGCCCGGTGGCGGTGATCGCCGGACCGCTGTAGGACGCGGACACCGGCCGGACGGCGAGGGGCTCAGGCCTCGTCGTCGTCCGGCTGCCGCACGTACCGCAGGACGCCCCACATGCTGCGTTCCAGCTCGTCGGCGGCGTCCTGCGCGGCGTCGTGGTGGCCTGTGTCCCGCACCGGGTCCTGCGAGGAGTTACGCACCGGGTCCTGCGACGGGTTCCGCACCGCGTCGCGGCAGCCGTCGAGCTCCTTGTGCAGCGCTTCGGCGTCGATGCCGGAACCGATCAGCACGAGCTGGGTCCGTCGCGCTTCTGCGCGGTCCCAGCGCTGCGGCACGAAGCTCAGGAACCGGCCGACGGCGTGCACGACGTACCGGTTGGCGGGGTCACCCGCACCGAAGTCGGCGAATCCCTTGATCCGGTAGAGGCCCGGGGGCCTGGAGTCGAGGAACGCCATGAAGCGGCGGGGGCTGAGCGGCACGTCGGCCGTGAAGGAGACGCTCTCGTACGCCGTGTGCAGATGTTCCTCGTGCGTGCGGTCGGCCTCGGGGAGCAGGTCCTCGAACGTCAACTGGCGGAACGTGTCGTCCTCGTCGGGCCTGAGCACCGGGTCGAAGAGCAGCTCCGGGTCGATCCTGCCGTACGTGGAGTGGATGACCGCGGCCCTGCCACCCGCCGTGCCGGCCACCTCCCGCACGGCCCGCAGTTCCGCGTCCCCGACCCGGTCGGTCTTGTTCAGGACGATCAGGTCGGCGACCGCGAGATGGCGGTCGATCTCGGGGTGGCGCTCCCGGGTGGCGGGGAATTCGGCCGCGTCGACGACCTCCACCAGGCCCCCGTACCTGATGTGCGGGTTGTCGCTGGCCAGCAGCATCCGTACGAGCTCCTGAGGCTCGGCGAGACCGCTCGCCTCGATGACGATCACATCGAGGCGGGCGGCCGGTGCCGTCAGCGTCTCCAGGTAGCTGTCGAGTTCGCTCGTGTCGACGGCGCAGCACAGACAGCCGTTGCCCAGCGAGACCGTCGAACCGACCTGGCCCGACACGGTCATGGCGTCGATCTCGATGGCCCCGAAGTCATTGACGACGACGCCGATCCGGTTCCCCGCCCGGTTGCGGAGCAGATGGTTGAGCAGCGTCGTCTTGCCTGATCCGAGGAAGCCCGCCAGGACGACGACCGGGATCTGCGGGGCGGGGGTCGGGGTCAACGGGGCCTTCCTCGGGTCGGTCAGAGCGCCGGTACGGGCTGCGGGGGCGGCGGTCCGGCATAGCGTGCCGCCGGGCGGATGATCTTCGAATCCTCCGCCTGCTCCAGGATATTGGCGCTCCAGCCGACCATGCGCGCGGCACAGAAGGTGGGCGTGAACATCTCCCTCGGCAGTCCGCAGAGCTCCATGACGACGCCTGCGTAGAACTCCACGTTCGTGTGCAGCTCGCGTCCGGGCTTGAGCTCGGCGAGGATCGCCTCCACCTGGCGTTCCACCTCCACCGCGAAGTCGACGAGCGGGCCGCCGAAGCTCTGCGCCACCGAGCGGAGCATGCGTGAGCGGGGGTCCTCGGTGCGGTAGACGGGGTGCCCGAACCCCATGATCCGCTCCCCCGCGACGACCCGTCCGCGGATCCAGCTGTCGATCCGCTCCGGGGTACCGATGGCGTCCAGGGTGTCCAGGGCCCGGCTGGGCGCGCCGCCGTGCAGCGGACCGGAGAGCGCGCCGACGGCTCCGCCGAGGCAGGCGGCGATGTCGGCGCCGGTGGAGGCGATCACCCTGGCGGTGAACGTGGAGGCGTTGAAGCCGTGGTCGATGGTGGAGACGAGGTACCGCTCGACGGCCGCGGCCCGGTCGGCGTCCGGCTCCTCACCGGTGAGCATGTACAGGTAGTTCGCGGCGAACGGCAGGTCGTCACGCGGTTCGACCGGCTCCAGGCCCTGGCCGAGGCGGTGGAGAGCGGTCAGCACGGTGGGCACAGCGGCGCATGCGGCGAGCGCGTCCTCGCGGCGGCGGTCGGCGTCGATGTCGTACACCGGGCGGAATCCGGCCGAGGCCCCGAACAGTGAGAGCGCGGTGCGCAGCCCTGCCAGCGGCCCGGAGAGCACACAGGCCCGGGCGATGGAGGGCAGTGCCTCCCGCACCTCGGCGGGCAGCCGGCGCAGACCGGCGGTGCGGGCGGTGAAGCCGTCGCTCGCCGCCCGGTCGGGCAGGTCACCGTGGACCATCAGATACCAGACGTCCTCGAAGCTGCGGTTCTCCGTCAGCTCGATCGCCGAGTACTGACGGTAGTGGTAGAAGCCCTCGCGTCCGCGCACGTCTCCGAGCGCGGTGTCCGTGACGAACACACCGGCGAGGCCCCGGGGCACGTCGAGCGGGGCGGTTTCCATGGGCGAGGCAGGCATGGCGGTCTCTCCTCCACCTGAGATGAACATTGATTCGACTGTCTATGCTTGACTAATTGGTTGTCAATATTGATTGAATCAATGCATAGCCTCCGTGAAGGTGATCCGCCGTCCATGGATATGGATGTGGATACGGTTGGCGCCATGACGCATGACTCGGCGCACGGACCCGGCACGCAGAACGCGCGGCCCGAAGAGGCGGCCGGCAGGCTCACCACCCGGGAGGCGGCCGAACGCCTCGGGGTGAAGCCCGAGACCGTGTACGCGTATGTGAGCAGGGGGCAGCTCGCCAGCAGGCGGACCCCCGGCGGTCGCGGCAGCACGTTCGACGCCGCCGAGATCGACGCCCTGGCCCGCCGGACCGGGCGCAGGGAGCCGTCACCGTCCACGACGGGTGACCTGGTCTTCCGTACCGGCATCACGCTCATCGAGCCCGACCGCTACTTCTACCGAGGCGTCGACGCCACCGAGCTCGCCCTCCGTTACGGCTACGAGGAGGTCGCCGAGTGGATCTGGACCGGCGAGCTCCACCCCGGCACCCGCTTCACCGCGGCGCACGAGCCCCTCGCGGCGGCCCGGCGCACGGCGGCCGCGATGCCGCGTCACAGCAGCTCGACAGACCGGCTGCGAGCCGCTGTCGCCGCGGCCGCGTCGGCCGACCCTCTGAGGTTCGACCTCTCCCCCGAGGGGGTGCTGAACAGCGCACGCAGCCTGATTCCCACCCTGGTGGGCGCGCTGCCGACAGCCGGGGAGCCCGGGCGGCCGGACGTCGTGGACCCGGAAGCGGGCGGTGGCGCTCTCGCTGCGCAGCTGTGGCCGAAACTCACCGCCAGGGCGCCGGACGAGGCATCAGTGGCTGTGCTCGACACCGCTCTGGCGCTGCTGGCCGACCATGATCTCGCGGCCTCGACGCTGGCGGCCCGTGTCGCCGCTTCGGCCCATGCGCACCCGTACGCCGTCGTCTCCGCGGGCCTCGGTGTGCTGGAGGGCCCGCTGCACGGCGCCGCGAGCGGGCTGGCGCACCGCATGCTGTCCGAGGTGCTGGACCGGGGCGGCGCCGCCCCGGTCGTCGCCGACCACCTGCGCACCGGCCGACGGGTGCCGGGGCTCGGCCACCGCCTCTACACGGGCGAGGATCCGCGGGCCGTCGCCCTGTTCGCGCTGCTGGACGGACTGCCGCAGGCGGCTCCCGCGATGGCGGCGGCGCGTGACGTGGTGGCGACCACCGCGCGACACACGCCTCTGCACGCCAATGTCGACCTGGCTCTGGCCGTCTTCTCGGTCAGCTACGACATGCCCGCCGAGACGGGCGAGACGGTGTTCGCGGTGTCCCGCACGGCGGGCTGGATCGCCCACGCGATGGAGGAGTACACGGAACGACCACTGCGGATGCGGCCCAGCGGGCAGTACACCGGCCCGCGTCCACCCCAGCCGCTGCCGGAGCATGCAAATTAGCTACAGCCGACGGAAATTCTCACCGGGCCTCCGCCCTGGGCGGTCGGGCGGTGGATCCGCGGACGACCAGCTCCGGCTCGAAGAGAAGCTCGTCGGACGGCACGGTACGCCCACCGATCTGCACCGAGAGCAGTTCGACCGCGGCCCTGCCCATCGCTTCGATCGGCTGACGCACCGTGGTCAGCGGCGGCTCGGTGCAGTTCATGAACGCCGAGTCGTCGTAGCCGACGACGGAGACGTCCCCGGGGACCGACAGCTCGCGCCGACGCGCGGCACGCACCGCGCCGAGGGCCAGCGGGTCGCTCGCGCAGATGATGCCGGTGACCCCTTCGTCGAGCAGCCGCGTGGCGGCGGCCTGGCCGCCCTCCAGCGAGAACATCGCGCGGGCGACCCACTCGTCCGGCACACCGGCCCCCGACCGGGCGGCCAGGGCGCGGGCCGCGGCGAGCTTGCGCTGCGAGGGCACGTGGTCGGCCGGGCCCAGGACGAACCCGATCCGCTCGTGGCCCAGCGAGACGAGATGACGCCAGGCCTGCTCGACGGCGACCGAGTCGTCGCACGAGACCCCGGGGAATCCGAGACGGGCGATTGCGGCGTTGATCAGGACGACCGGGATCCTGCGGTCGGCGAGCACCTTGTAGTGGTCGTGGGGGGCGTCGGCCTGGGCGTACAGCCCACCGGCGAACACGACTCCTGACACCTGCTGCTGGAGCAGGAGCTCGACGTAGTCGGCCTCGGAGACCCCGCCCTTGGTCTGCGTGCAGAGCACGGGCGTCAGCCCCTGCTGGGCGAGCGCGCCCCCGACCACCTCGGCGAACGCCGGGAAGATCGGGTTCTGCAGCTCGGGCAGGACCAGTCCGACCAGCCGGGCGCGCTCTCCGCGCAGCTGGGTCGGACGCTCGTAACCGAGCACGTCCAGGGCCGAGAGGACGGCCTGCCTCGTGGCGTCCGAGACGCCGGGCTTGCCGTTCAGCACGCGGCTGACCGTGGCCTCGCTGACTCCTACCTTCTGGGCAACCTGAGCAAGTCGTCGCGTCATGAACGCAAGATTAGCGCAAGAAACGCAAAAAGATTGCGTGGGTGCGGAAGTCCGTACAACGCTCACAGATGGAGAGCGGGAGGGCAAGAGCCGAGCGGGAGGGCAAGAGCCCTGATTCGACCGACCACCGGTCCGCCCACCCCGCCCCGCCTGCGCCCGCCTCGTCCGCACCGCCCCGCCTGCGCAGCCGCCCCCGCTACGCCGCGCCCGCCCCGGTGAGCGACCGGACCTCCGTCTCCGCGTGCTTGGCCAGGTCCGGCGGCTGGGGTGAGGTGACCGTGCCGATCCAGCCGGCCAGGAAGCCCGCCGGGACCGACACCAGTCCCGGGTTCTCCAGAGGGAAGAGCGCGAGGTCCACGCCGGGGAAGAGCGAGGAGGGGCTCCCCGAGACGACCGGCGAGAGAACGACGAGCAGGACGGCGGGGACCAGCCCGCCGTAGACGGCCCAGACCGCTCCCCTGGTGGTGAAGTTCCGCCAGAACAACGAGTAGAGCAGCACCGGGAGGTTGGCGGAGGCCGCGACCGCGAAGGCGAGCCCCACGAGAAACGCGACGTTCAGATTCTGGGCCAGGAGGCTGAGGGCGATGGCCACCACTCCGATGCCCGCCGCGGCCACCCTGGCCACGCCGACCTCGCTCCGCTGCTTGGCACCCGCCCTCCGGAACGAGGCGTAGAGGTCGTGGGCCACCGAGGCGGACGAGGCGAGAGTGATACCGGCGACGACAGCGAGGATCGTGGCGAAGGCGATGGCCGCCACGACGGCGAAGAGCACGGTGCCTCCCGTGGAGCCCTCGCCACCTCCCAGGACGAGCGCCAGGAGCGGAACCGCCGTGTTCCCCGAGGCGTTGGACGCCCGGACATCCGCGGATCCGACGAGCGCGGCGGCTCCGAACCCGAGCACGATGGTCATCAGATAGAAGCTGCCGATGAGCCCGATGGACCAGACGACCGAACGCCGGGCCGCACGGGCCGTGGGGACGGTGTAGAAGCGCGAGAGGATGTGCGGCAGTCCGGCCGTGCCGAGGACGAGCGCCACGCCGAGGCTGATGAAGTCGAAACGCGCCGTCCAGCTCCCGCCGTACCGCAGTCCGGGAGACAGGAAGTCCCGCCCGTTTCCGCTGCGTTCGGCCGCCGAGTTGAGCAGGGCGTTGAAGTCGCCGTGGAAGTGGAGAAGGACGAGCACGGTGAGCGCGACGGCGCCGCCCATCAGCAGGACCGCCTTGACGATCTGGATCCAGGTCGTGGCGCGCATACCGCCGAGCGACACATAGATCACCATGAGGGCGCCCACCCCGACCACGGTCCAGGACCGGGCGGTGTCGCTCGTACCCCCGAGCAGCAGTGCGACGAGGCTCCCGGCGCCGACCATCTGGGCCACCAGATAGAGCACCGAGACGGTGACGGAGGAGGTGCCCACCGCCGTACGCACCGGGCGCTCCGCCATCCGGGCGGCGACCACGTCGGCGAGCGTGAACCGTCCGCAGTTGCGTACGAGTTCGGCGACGAGGAGCAGCACCACGAGCCAGGCGACGAGGAATCCGACAGAGTAGAGCATGCCGTCGTAACCGAACAGGGCGATCAGCCCCGAGATGCCGAGGAAGGAGGCGGCGGACATGTAGTCACCGGCGATGGCGAATCCGTTCTCCATGGGGGAGAACAGCCGTCCGCCGGCGTAGAACTCCTCGGCCGACCCCTGCCTGTTGCGGCTGACCCAGGTGGTGATGCCGAGCGTCACGGCGATGAACACGCTGAACAGCAGCAGCGCCAGTGTCTGATGGTCGCCCCTCACCGGTCGGCCCCTCTGGTCATCTCCTGGGTGTCCCAGCGCAGTTCCAGCGCCGCCCGGTCGCGGTGCAGACGCGCATGCCGGGCATAGGCCCAGGTGAGGGCGAAGGTGGTGAGGAACTGGCCGAGTCCCGCCACCATGGCCACGTTGAGCGCGCCGACGACGGGACGCGCCATCAGGTCGTGCGCGGTGGTGGCGACGATGACATAGCCGAGGTACCAGAGCAGGAAGGCGAGCGTCGCGGGGACCACGAACCGCCGGTAGCGACGGCGCACTTCGCGGAATGCCGGACTGCTCTGCACCTCCAGATAGATCTCGGCCGCACTGTCGCCGCGACGCTCCACCGGCCGGAACCGCTGGTCGGGCACCTCGGCCCCCGCACCGCCCGGCTCGCCCCACGCGGAGGCCGGCGCCTCGTCCCACGGGTCGACGAGCCGCATCGCTGCCGCGTCCGGTCCTGCTTCCTTCTCCACCGACAACTCCCTTGTCCACGCGCCTTCTCAGCCGCGTAGCCAAGAATGGGCAGATCAGGAAGATCCCGGGCAGTTCATTCGCTCTGCTTCACCTTTTCAGGTGACGGAAGTGCCAGGTGGGTGCGCGAGCCCCCGTTGGTACGCATAGCGCACGGCTCCGGTCCTGTCGCGCGCCCCGGTCTTGGCGAAGAGATTGTTGATGTGGGTCTTCACCGTGGCCCGGGAGATGTGCAGCGCCCGCGCGATCTCGGCGTTGGACAGCCCGTCCGCGATGAGGACCAGCACCTCGGCCTCCCGGGGCGTGAGCCCGTCGGGCAGCTCAGGCGACGGCGGTGCCCCGACGTCGGCCCCGGCCTCGGCGGGCTGGGCGGTGACCCGCGCCAGCAGCCTGCTCTGCACCTTCGGCGAGAGGCCCGCCTCGCCGGAGATCACAGCCTCGACGGCTTGCGCGATCTCCTCACCCCCGGCGTCCTTGGTCAGATAGCCACGCGCACCCGCCCGCAACGCGGTGAACAGCGAATCGTCGTCCTCGAAGGTCGTGAGAACCACCACCTGGGTGCGGGGGTACTCGCTGCGGATCCTGCGCGTGGCCTCGACACCGTCGCAGCGGGGCATCCGCAGATCCATCAGGACCACGTCGGGGTCGGTCTCGGCGACCAGTGCGACCGCGTCGTCGCCGTCCTTCGCCGCCCCGACCACCTCGATACCGGGGAGCAGCCCCAGCAGCATGACGATGCCCTCACGCACCACCGACTGGTCATCGGCGACCACCACCCGCGCACTCACGCGGGCACCCGCAGATTCACCACGAACCCCTCCTCGTCCGGCCCTGCCCGCAGCGTCCCGCCGAGCAGCTCGGCGCGCTCCCGCATCCCCACAAGACCGTATCCGGAGCCACTGACAGCGAGCTCGCCCGCCGGGCGGCGCCCGCCGGAGTCCCGGACCTCCAGGGCGACCGCGTCCGGCTGGTACTCGAGCCGGACCGAGACGACCGCCCCCGGAGCGTGCTTGCGGGTGTTGGTCAGCGCCTCCTGCGCCACCCTGCGCACCGTCTGCGAGGCTTCCGCGGTCAGCTCCCTGCGCTCCCCCGCCACCGCCACCTCGGCCGGCTGACCGGCCACCAGCTGCCGCAGGAAGTCCTCCACCGGCGTCATCTCCCCGCGCAGCGCCGAGAGCGCCTGACGCGTCTCCGTGAGGCCGTCGAGCGCCATGGAGCGGGCCGCCACCACTCTCTCCAGCACCTGGTCGCGGAATTCCGCGGGAGACTCCCGTTCGATCAGCAGCCGGGCCGCTTCCAGGTGCACCAGCTGGGCGGAGAGGCTGTGCGCGAGCACATCGTGGATCTCACGGGCGATCCTGGATCTCTCGGCGAGCGCGGCGGTCCCGGCCTCCGCCTCCCTCGCGGCCCGCTCCTGGGCGAGGAGACGCTGCGAGCTGCCCCGGGCCTCGGCGTCGAGCCTCAGCACATACCCGCCCAGGCACAGACTGCCCGTGGTGATCACGGTCGTCGGCCAGCCGTCGCCCTTGACCACGGCGTACGCGATGAGCGCCACCGCGGTGAGCGGCACGGCCGCGAACAGCGGGAGCCGCTCCATCGCGACCACGGCGCACCCGCACCACAGCGCGACGGCGAGTGCGCCGCCACCCATCTCGCGAGCCATGAACGCCACAGCGATGAGCAGCACCATCAGCCCGAGTGAAGGCCCGAGCCGGTGCCCTCTGGTCGTCACGAAGAACGCTCGGCCGGCCACCGCGCAGCCCACCGTCACCGCCAGGCCGACGGCCACCTGCCAGAGGGCGAAGCGCCCGTCCCTGAAGGCGTCCCAGAGGAATCCGGCGAAGACCGCCGTCCAGACGAACCGGCCGATCATGGCCCGTGCCCGGGTGCGGGGCGTCGGGGTGAGGGCCTCCTTGGAAGGCCAACTGGTCCACGTCCTGCGGTTCACGCCCCGCCCTTCGACCAGGCCGATCCGGCCTCCGACGGCGTGCCGCCGGCCGGAAACCCTGCGGTGACACCGTACTGCTCGCGTATGCCCCCGGCCCGCAGGGCCAGCACACCGCTACGGGCGAACAGCATCGCCGCGAGGGACACGAGCAGGGACGCCGTCCCCTGGTGCACACCGAGGAGGACAGCGGTCAACGCCAGCAAGACCCGCAGCCCGATCCCTCCCGCCCAGACGAAGAGGGTGGCCTTGGTGCCCCGGCTCCAGAAGGACTCGTCCGGCTCCTGCCACAACCGGGCGGTCCAGCCCCATCCCGCGCCGGTGACCAGTCCCACCACGAGGCCCACGCCGAGCAGCCCCGCCGACAGGGTTTCGTGATGGGGATCGAGGACGTCGTCGCCGCGAAGGGCGATGACGCACAGGACCACAGGCAGCGCCCACCATCGCTTCCCGCCGCCGACCCGCTGGGCCGAGAACTGGCGCACGACGACGAGCGCGACAACCGCGACGGTCACCGAAACGTTGACGAGCTCTGTCATGACAGCCTCCGAAGGCGTGTGGATCCGATGTCTTCGACGCTACGGAGGCGCGGGGATCATGGGATCGGCCCAGGGGCTGACCGTGGGTGGAAAAGGGTCTCCACCCACGGGTGGAGCGTCAGACGTCGATGCGCGAGCGGTCCAGGGTGGCCGCGGAGCTGGTGATGAACTCCTTACGCGGCGCGACCTCGTTCCCCATCAGCAGATCGAAGATCTGCTCGGAGGACTCCAGGTCGCCGATGTTGATCCTGCGCAGCGTGCGGTGGCGCGGGTCCATCGTGGTCTCCGCGAGCTGGTCCGCGTCCATCTCACCGAGGCCCTTGTACCGCTGGATCGAGTCCTTGAACCGGACGTTCTTGCGCTGCAGCTCCAGCAGGGTCTGCCGGAGCTCGTTGTCCGAGTAGGTGTAGATGTACTTCTCCTGGCCCTTCTTGGGCTGGACGAGCTCGATCCGGTGCAGCGGCGGCACGGCCGCGAAGACCCGCCCCGCCTCGACCATCGGCCGCATGTAGCGCTGGAAGAGCGTGAGCAGCAGGGTGCGGATGTGCGAACCGTCGACGTCGGCGTCCGTCATCATGATCACCTTGCCGTAGCGCGCGGCGTCGATGTCGAAGGTCCGCCCCGACCCTGCTCCTATGACCTGGATGATGGCACCGCACTCGGCGTTCTTGAGCATGTCCGAGACGGACGACTTCTGGACGTTGAGGATCTTCCCTCGGATCGGCAGCAGTGCCTGGAACTCGCTGTTCCGGGCAAGCTTCGCGGTACCGAGGGCCGAGTCGCCCTCCACGATGAAGAGCTCACTGCGCTCCACGTCGTCGCTCCGGCAGTCCGCGAGCTTCGCGGGCAGCGAGGAGGACTCCAGCGCGGTCTTGCGGCGCTGCGCGTCCTTGTGCTGGCGGGCGGCGATCCGGGTGCGCGCGGCCGCCACCGCCTTCTCCAGCACCGCCCTGGCCTGGGCCTTGGCGTCGCGCTTCGTGGACGTCAGGAACGCCTTGAGCTCCTTGGCGACCACATTGGACACGATCCGGTTGGCCGCCGAGGTGCCGAGCACCTCCTTGGTCTGCCCTTCGAACTGCGGCTCCGCGAGCCGCACGGTGACGACCGCGGTCAGGCCTTCCAGGGCGTCGTCCTTGACGATGTCGTCCTCGGCGACCCGTAGCAGCTTGGCGGACCGCAGGACCTCGTTCACGGTCTTCGTGAGCGAGCGCTCGAAGCCGCTGACGTGGGTGCCGCCCTTGGGGGTGGCGATGATGTTGACGAAGGACCTGAGGGTCGTGTCGTAGCCGGTACCCCAGCGCAGGGCGATGTCGACGCCCAGCTCACGGGTGACCTCGGTCGCCGTCATGTGCCCGCGGTCGTCGAGAACCGGCACCGTCTCCTTGAACGTCCCCGTGCCGCTCAGACGCTGGACGTCGCAGACGGCCTTGTCCTGCGCGAGGTACTCGCAGAACTCGCTGATCCCGCCGTCGTAGTGGAACGTCTCCTCGGTCTTCCCCTCGCCGTCCAGGCCCCGCTCGTCACGTACGACGATGGTGAGACCGGGCACGAGGAACGCGGTCTGGCGTGCCCGCTGGTACAGCGTCTCCAGGCTGAGCTTCGCGTCCTTGAGGAAGATCTGGCGGTCGGCCCAGTACCGCGTACGGGTACCCGTACGCGTCTTGGGGATGCGCTTGCTCTTGCGGAGGCCGTTGGCGGGGTCGAAGGGGCTGTCGGGCCCCTGCTCGGTGAAGATGCCCGGGACACCGCGCCGGAAGCTGATGGAGTGCGTGGTGCCGTTGCGGTCGACCTCGACGTCCAGCCGGGCCGAGAGCGCGTTCACCACGGAGGCGCCGACGCCGTGCAGGCCGCCCGACGCCGAGTAGGACCCGCCGCCGAACTTTCCGCCGGCGTGCAGCTTGGTCATGACGACCTCGATGCCGGAGAGCCCTGTCTTGGGCTCCACATCGACCGGGATGCCCCGGCCGTTGTCGCGGACCTCGACGGAGGAGTCGTCGTGGAGGATGACCTCGATGGTGTCGCAGTAGCCGCCGAGAGCCTCGTCGACCGAGTTGTCGATGATCTCCCAGAGGCAGTGCAGCAGTCCCCGGCTGTCCGTGGACCCGATGTACATCCCGGGGCGCTTACGGACCGCCTCGAGCCCCTCCAGGACGAGAAGGTGCCGCGCGGTGTAGTTGGAGCTGTCCTTGTCTGCGCCGTCTGCTCCGGTCAGCAGCGCAGTGGACGGCACGGAATCGGCGGTCACGCGGTTCGCTCCTCGCTGAATTTCGATCGGGGGCCCGGTGGGTATCGGGCTCGGCCTCGGTAGCCGCTGAGAGCCTACAGAGGCCTGGTAGAGCGGTTGTAACGCCACCCAGGGGGAATCCTTATGCTAGTCCAGCCTCGCATACGCGTTCGATCATTCCTTGGAGTGACTCGCACATCACGTTCCCATCGAGGCATGAACCATTTAGGCTCCGGGCACGTCCTCATGAACAACCGGCAAGCCAGCCGGCGGACCGGCCCACACAAGCAACGCGAAACCGTAGCGCTACGCAATACGGCACATTCGCCGCCAACCGTCAACAGACAGCCATCCCGAGAAGAAGTTTCGAAGAAATGCCACGAGCGGGAACGTTTTCGGCCTGGTTGGATGTTGACCCTGGTACGACAGCTCGTCGAGCTAGAGAAGAGGCGACGTGACTACTGTTCTGACCCCCGCGAGCCCGCTGACCGCAGCAGACCGCTGTGACCGTTGCGGCGCCCAGGCATATCTGCGCGTCGTCCTCATCAGCGGCGGTGAACTGCTCTTCTGTGCCCACCACGGGCGCAAGTTCGAGCCGGAACTCAAGAAGATCGCCGCGGAAATACAGGATGAGACAGATCGGCTCACTGCCGTCCAGGCCAGTGCCGCCGACGAGGAGCACTGACACCTCGCATCCACGACGAGCCATGGGTACGGTCCCGGACCGGCCGACGGGCGGCCTTCCCGAGGGGAAAGCCGCCCGTTCTCATGAGCTCGGACGCGAGGCGTCCTCCTCCGCCGTCAGCTCCGGTCGGCCATCCACCGGATCGCGGCGGACACACGCGTGTACACCCCGGGGCTGTCCGGGTTCCCGCAGCCGCTGCCCCAGGAGACCAGCCCTATGAGGCGCCCACGGGCCACCAGCGGCCCTCCGCTGTCTCCCTGGCAGGCATCCCGCCCACCGGCCGTGTCACCGGCGCAGAGCATCGACGAGGCGTCGTAAGCGCCCCGTGTGCCGCCGGGATACGCCCGGGCGCAGTCGCTGTCCGGCAGTACGCTCACCGGTGCGGCCCGCAGCTCGGCGGCGTAGGCGCCCGACCCGGTCGTGTCCCCCCAGCCGTACACCGTGGCATCGGTGCCCGGTTCGTATGCCTTGTTCCCCTCCCCGGCCATCGGGATGACGCTGTCCTCCGGCAGGGTCCCGGCCAGAGTGAGCACCGCCAGGTCGGCGGAGTTCGTCCGCGGGTCGTAGCCGGGATTGACCCACGTCGACCGCACGGGGACCTCCTGGCCGCCCGGTCCGCTCAGCTGGTCCCGTCCGGCGATGATCCGCAGGTCCCCCACCTCGGAGGCCGGCGCCCCCAGGACGTCCTCGCCGAGGCAGTGCGCGGCCGTGATCACCTTGGTGGGCGCGATCGCCACCCCGCCGCAGAACTGACCCGCACGGGTTCCTCCGAACCGGTCACGGCTCGACAGGGCCACGGCCCACGGGCTGTCCGCGACGGCCGCCGGCCTCCCTCCGACGATGATGCTGTCCGCGACGGCGGGGGCCGGTGGCCCGAGGGGTATCACCGCCGCAGCGGCCGCCAGGGTGAGGGCGACGGGAAGGACACGGACGAGAACGCGGGGCATGAAGGCTCCTGACGCCGAGGTGAACAGTGCCCACTCAGCGTCATCCGCCCCGGTGCCGCCCGCACGCGGACAGACATGGGCCGGGGCCCGGAACCTGTTCAGGTTCCGGGCCCCGGCCCATGTCTGTCCGCGATCTAGTCGAGGTAGTCGCGCAGGACCTGCGAACGCGACGGGTGACGCAGCTTCGACATCGTCTTGGACTCGATCTGACGGATGCGCTCACGCGTCACCCCGTAGACCTTGCCGATCTCGTCCAGCGTCTTCGGCTGGCCGTCGGTGAGACCGAAACGCATCGAGACGACGCCCGCCTCACGCTCGGAGAGCGTGTCGAGCACGGAGTGCAGCTGCTCCTGGAGCAGCGTGAAGCTCACCGCGTCCGCCGGCACGACCGCCTCGGAGTCCTCGATGAGGTCTCCGAACTCGCTGTCCCCGTCCTCACCCAGCGGGGTGTGGAGGGAAATCGGCTCACGACCGTACTTCTGGACCTCGATGACCTTCTCGGGGGTCATGTCGAGCTCCTTGGCCAGCTCCTCCGGGGTGGGCTCACGGCCCAGGTCCTGGAGCATCTGGCGCTGCACCCTGGCGAGCTTGTTGATGACCTCGACCATGTGCACCGGGATACGGATGGTGCGGGCCTGGTCGGCCATGGCGCGGGTGATCGCCTGGCGGATCCACCAGGTGGCGTACGTGGAGAACTTGTAGCCCTTGGTGTAGTCGAACTTCTCGACCGCGCGGATCAGACCGAGGTTGCCCTCCTGGATGAGGTCCAGGAAGAGCATGCCGCGACCGGTGTAACGCTTGGCCAGCGAGACCACGAGGCGGAGGTTGGCCTCCAGCAGGTGGTTCTTGGCCCGGCGGCCGTCCTCGGCGATGATCTCCAGCTCGCGCTTGAGCTTCGGCGCGAGCTTGTCGGAGTTCGCGAGCTTGTCCTCGGCGAAGAGGCCGGCCTCGATGCGCTTGGCGAGCTCGACCTCCTGCTCGGCGTTGAGGAGGGGGACCTTACCGATCTGCTTGAGGTAGTCCTTGACCGGGTCGGCCGTTGCGCCGGCGACGGCGACCTGCTGCGCGGGCGCGTCGTCCTCGTCGTCGTCGGAGAGGACGAAGCCCTTGTTCTCGCCCTCGCCCTCCTCTTCCTCGCCCTTGCCGGCCTTGACTTCCTCGACCGCCTCGTCACCGTCGAGCAGTTCGTCGTCCTGCTTGCCGGTCTTCTTCGCGGCCGTCTTCTTGACCGCGGTCTTCTTCGCGGCGGTCTTCTTGGCAACCGTCTTCTTGGCTGCCGCCTTCTTCGCAGGAGCGGCGACGGCAGCGTCCTCGGCCACCACGTCCGCGCTCTCGGCCGCCGGGGCGGCAGATGCCGCGACGGTCCGCGTCACGGCCGTCTTGGCCGCGACGGTCTTGGTGGCGGTGCGCTTGACCGGGCTCTTCGCTGCGACGCTCTTGCGGGCGCGCTTCGGCGACTCCGCGGCACTGACCATCAGCGTCACACCCTCTTCCTCGAGGATCTGGTTGAGGCTGCGCAGAACATTCTTCCACTGGGTTGGCGGAATCTGGTCAGCCTCGAAGGCCCGACGCACGTCATCGCCGGCGATCTGCCCATCAGCCTTTCCCCGCTCGATGAGCGCCATCACAGACTCGGACTCGGCGATCTCCGGCGGGAGCGTACGGGATGTGCTGGCCGACACGAACAACCTCTCGGAACGATGGAAACGGCTTCCGGCCCTGCCCTGGAGAGGGCTGGAGCCGACGACCGTCGGCTGGGGATGTTGCCGACGGCGCGGGTTTGGCCTCAGAACTGCACAGCGCACTGTGTGGCTGCTGTATTCCTTCCGCGGCGGTCACCTCTTAGGTCATCGCACTGTTTCGAGGAGTGTTACGCCCAATTCGCGTGGCCCCAGTCACACCTCATTCGCGACAAACAGCGCCAGAGGTCACATCTCCGTATAAACACGCCGCCGAACCGCGAGGGTCCGGCGGCACACGGTCCGCATACCCCGACCTGCTGTGTTCAGTGCTCGCGAGGCGCGGGAACCACCCGCTCGCCGTCGGTGTGGCCGACCAACAGCTGCCGCATCGCGGCCTCGGCGCCGGCGGAATCGCCCGACGCGAGGGCCTCCACGATCCGCGCGTGGTGCCCGAGGGACGCCTCGGCGGGCCGGTCACAGCCGGTGACGGGGCCGCCGGAGACATGCAGGGCGGCCGACACGATGCCCGAGAGGTGTTCGAGCATGCGGTTGCCCGCCGCCTGGATCAGCAGGGCGTGGAACTCCGCATCGGCCCGGGAGAACGTCACGGCGTCCCCCTGCCCCATCGCGTGCCCCATGATCTCGATCATGTCGCCGAGGCGCTGCTGGATGTCGTCGCGCCCATGGCCTGCGGCCAGCCGGGCGGCGAGCGGCTCGATGGTCCACCGGAGATCGTCCAGCTCGCGGCGCTGGTCATCACGCTGCGGGCCGAAGGCACGCCATTCGATGATGTCGGGATCCAGCAGATTCCAGTCGCTCACCGGGCGGACCCGGGTGCCCACGTTGGGCCGGGCACTGACCAGGCCCTTGGCCTCGAGAACGCGCAGGGACTCCCTCACAACGGTGCGGGAGACCTCGAATCGCTGTCCGATCTCCTCGGGGACGAGCGGACGGTCGGCACCGAGGTCACCGGAAACAATCATCTGGCCCAGCTGCTGGACCAGTTGGCCGTGAAGTCCACGGCCACGACTGGCCGTGCCACGTCGGCTCGCCCGCCCCAGTTCGGATTCGGCGCCACCCCAGGAACGGAGTGCGGCGCGCTCGCCGGCCGGCACCTCCGTGTACGGGTAACGGTCGAGTTCGCCCGGACCGGCGAGGCCGGAGTCGGCGGAGCGGGCGGCGGTCATCATGGTGTGCGCAAGGGTACTCACGCATCCTTTGTCGGCGCGGCTCACCCGACCCTTGAGGTCTTTGCTGAAAAGCACACGAAAGGGTGATCGGCACCCGCCCCTCAATTGACGCGTTATCGGTAGAAATCATGTCTTTTCAAGAGAGTTGCCCGCCCCTGACCGTCGAGCACGAGGCCACATGATCACCAACGGGCTCTCCCGCGAAGGCTGGTGAACACATACGCGCAGATCAGGGCAGACAACGACAAGGAAAGCGCCAGGCCCACTGGCTGGGCCACCACCCGCACGGCGGCCATGGCCCAACGGTCCGTCTCGTACGGCCACTGCGCACCGCTCAGTTCACGCAGCCGCCCCGGCAGTCCGGCGATCGAACGGGCGGACGGAACCACCAGGAGCTTCTGCATGAGCGGTACGACAAGAACCGGAACCGCCAGTACGGCCGCCACTCCGGCGACGGCCAGCCTGAACACTCCGGCCCCCAGCAGCCCCGCCCAGGCGCACCCGACCGACAGACCCACCCAACTCACGGCGAGCTGAGGTCCGTTCGCCGGGACTGTCACCAAGTCACCGCCGTACACGAGGCGCAGGGCCCATGCGCCCGCCAGCACGGAGGAGACGGCGAGCAGCAACGCGACGCCCGCCGAGACCACCAGCTTGGCGAGCAGGAGGCCGAGGCGGCGAGGGACCGTCCCCCGCCCCGCTGCGAGCGCCGGGTAGCGGAACTCGTCGCCGAAGGAGAGAGCACCCAGCAGCCCGGCGGCGAACGCGGCGGGGGGAAGCGGCAGCAGGTCCGGCCAGGCGACCAGGAGATGCGGCAGCGGCATCCCTCCTGAGCGGGCCAGCAGCACGGACAGAGCCGGCGAGACGACCAGAACGGCCGCCATGATCAAGGCGGTTGTCCTGACACCGAAGAGGCGGCGCAGCTCGTAGCGCAGGGGTCGGAGCGGACCGCGAGCGGGCCGTACGGGGATCGGCGGGGGCAGCTCGGAGATCGCCACGGCCGAGGCGGGGCCCGGCAGGACGGCTCTCACCGGCCCGTCCGCCGAACCCCTGGCCGGAGCGGCCACCGGGCCGGCGTCCCCGGTCTCGTCCGCGAGTTGATGGACGGGGAGGCCATGGCGGTACGCCGTGTCCCCGATCTCCGCGCAACTGCTGCCGTACACCGACAGCCGGCTGCCGTCCTCGGCGACCACCTCGACGGAGCGCTGGGCGGCGCGGGCCTCGCGGCTGACCACCGCGGCCAGCCGGGCCGCGTGCGGGGTCCGCACGGCGACCCGCGGCCGCAGACGGGTACGGGAGAAGTCCGCGACGTCCTGGTCCGCGACGAGGCGCCCCTCGTCGATGGTGACCACACGATCCGCCGCGCGGGCGGCCTCCTTGGGGTCGCACGTCGTGTGCAGGACCGTGCCGCCCTCGGCCGCGTGTGCGCGGAGCAGACCGTGGAGCCAGCTCCTCTCACGCGGCGAAAGGCCCTCGGTCGGCTCGTCGAGTACGAGCGTGTGGGGGTCACCCAGCAGCGCCGAGGCGAGGCCGAGCCGCCGGTCCATGCCGGCCGAGAGGGTTCCGATGCGCTGGTCACCCAGCCCCGCGAGGCCGACGACCTCGAGCAGTTCGTCGGCCCGGGACGCGGGGACCCCCGCTGCGGCGCAGAGCATGCGGAGCTGACCGCGCGCGGTGCGCGCCGGGTGCCCCGGCACATCGCCGAGCAGCACGCCGACCTCGCGGGCCGGATGGCCGATGCAGTGCAGGGGGCGGCCCTTGAAGTAGGTGACGCCTCTGCCCGCTTCGAGTTCGAGCATCAGACGAAGGGCAGTGGTCTTGCCGGAGCCCGGAGCGCCGAGCAGCGCGGTGACGCTGCCGGGCGGCGCTTCGAAGGTCAGGTCGTCCACGACGGGCGGACGGTCGCGGCGGGGAGTGGTGGTGAGTCCGATGGCCTGGAGCATCGCTTCTCTCGCTGAGGGTGAGACCGCTCGGCGGCAGGGTGGGGTACCCCAGCAAGATAACGCGACATTTCAGACTTTTTGCGCATCGGTGGATCTATGGGCGTTCCGCAGGCGCGCTCGACGCCGACCCGCCCGGCGGGCAGGAACGCGGACGGGCGCGGGGTCAGACCTCCGGCCTCAGCATCGGGGGGTTGAGCACCGTCGCCGCACCGGCCCGGAACAGCTGCGCGGGTCGGCCCCCCTGCCGCGTGGTCGTCCCTCCGGACGGCACCAGGAAGCCGGGCGTGCCCGTGACCTTGCGGTGGAAGTTCCGGGGGTCGAGCACCACGCCCCACACCGCCTCGTACACCCTGCGCAGCTCGCCGACCGTGAACTCCGGCGGGCAGAACGCCGTGGCGAGCGAGGAGTATTCGATCTTCGAGCGGGCCCGCTCCACCCCGTCGTCGAGAATCCTCGCGTGATCGAAGGCCAGTGAAGCGGCCTGCTCCCCGTCGCGGGCGAAGCTGCCCCCGGGTCCCAGCAGGTCCTCGACCGACGCCCAGCGGGCACTGTTCGCGTCGCCGCCCGCACGGGGCGCCGGAAGGTCGGGCGCCAGCGCGAGGTGGGCGACGCTGACGACCCGCATCCGGGGATCGCGGCCCGGGTCACCATAGGTGGCGAGCTGTTCGAGATGGGCGCCGTTTCCGGCGGCGGGGGTCGACGGGTCGTGTGCGCAGAGCCCGGTCTCCTCGACGAGTTCACGCGCTGCAGCCGCTCCCAGATCCTCATCGGCCCTGACGAATCCACCGGGCAGTGCCCAGCGCCCCTGGAACGGCGATTCGCCACGGCGTACCACCAGCGCGCAGAGGGCGTGACGTCGCACCGTGAGGACAACCAGGTCGACGGTGACAGCGAAGGGCGGGAAGGTCGACGGGTCGTAGCGCGGCATGCCGAAATCATAGTCGTCTTCCTGACGATAAACACACCCTTCGCAACACCGGTTCCACGCCGGGGCACGGCCGGTCAGTCGCGGCTCCCGGCGCCACGGTGCCCCAGCCGCCGCGTGTCACGGGCCCGGCCCCGGCTCACGGCAGGTCCAGGCCGGGAAGCGGTACCGGGCGACGGCCGCTCCGCAGCCTTCCGCTTGCGCCGTGCGGCCGGGGCACGCGGGGGCCGTGGCTCGGTCCGTCGCTCCGCTCGACGCTCTTCGTGTTCCTGAGGGGCGCCCTCGCCGTCGCGCAGCGTGCGCTCCCCTCGGAGGCAGCTGCGCAGCGTTTCCGGATCCAGGCCCTGGTTGCACGCCTGGTGCAGCAGTTGGGCGAACGTGTAGTCGGGGTCGGCTCGCAGCGCGAGCCCGAGTGCCACTCTGGCTCCCGCCTCGTCACCCGTGGACCAGGAGACCCAGCCGGCCAGCGTGAGCGGCGCCGCGGCGTGTTCCACGTAGGCGCCGACGCACCGGCGGGCGAGGGAGCGCCACAGCCGCAGCGCGGTCCCGGCCTCCGGGCCCTCCATCCACTCGGCGGCCCGGTCCCTGGTCTCGCGGTCCTGGAGGCCCAGGATCACAGCCGCAGCCTCGTCGGGCGTGATCAGACCGTCGTCGCCGCTGTCCGTCCCTGCGGATCCGGAGGCCGATGCGGCCCCCAGGCGCTCCATAAGGGCATGTGCGAGCGCCAGAGTCTCTCCCGCCACCTCAGCGCGTCCGCCGACGTCGAGGATGCGGGACACCAGGACGGCACCCGCCGAGTCCAGAGCCCGCTCCTGCTCCTGTGCGGCGGCCCGTTCCCACGGCATGAGCCGCGCCTCCATGTCCCGCAGCGACCCCTGCACCTGGACACCGGCGTACGCGGCGGCGGCCGCCATCACCGTGGTGCCCGGGAGTGCCAGCGGACTGCCCTCGGGCGGACAGCAGCGGTCGTCCGGGCAGCAGTAGGACCAGTAGCGGCCGTCGGAGATGCAGAGCGCTTCGAGCACCGGGACGTCGAGCGCCCCGCAGGCCGTGCGCAGGCGCTGTGCGAGCGGCCTCAGCCGCTCCATCGTCTGCGGAGCGCTCTCCCCCTCGGCCGGGTCCTGGCAGAGGAACACCAGGATCGCGTCAGGCCTGGATTCACGCCTCTCGCTTCCCGCGATCAGGGATCGCGCCAACTGGTCGGCGACGGGCGCCCACTCCTGCGGCTCGGGCGGGATGCCCAGCCTGAGCCGGCCGCCGAAGCGGCCCCGGCCACCGTGCAGCGCCACCATGACCACGCTGTCGTTCGGATGGAAGCCCATCAGGTACGGAAGGGCGTCGGCAAGTTCGGCGGGACCGCGCAGGGTGACCTGCTGGACCCCGGACGGTCCGGCGTTTTCGTCGTGCTTGTTCATGGCACGACCGTCCCGCGCTCCGCCGATTTCCGCGACCCCCTGTGGATAACTTGTCCACAGGTACGGCCCGTTGCTCGCCGTGTGCCGAAGGCGTCGGGTTACATGGGGGTATGAGCCTCTTTCAGCCGTTCGGCGCGCTCGTCCGGGCGTCCTGCCCGGCCCGGGTGCCGTACCCCTCGCGCCCGCTCAGCCCGCCGTTGCCAGCACCAGCGGGAGCACCTGGTCGCTGCCTGCCTGACGGAGCAGGCGGGCGGCCACGGCGAGGGTCCAGCCGGAGTCGGTGCAGTCGTCCACGAGCAGGACAGGCCCGGGAGAGCCGGCCAGGGCGTCGGCCAGCTCCTCGGAGACGGTGAAGGCATCGGAGAGCGCCTTGAGGCGCTGCGCGGAGTTGCTGCGGCGCGCCGCGTGCGTGCCGTTGGGCCCGGTGTGCGTCAGGGCTCCCAGGAAAGGGAGACGGCCGGTGGCCGCGATCCCCCGGGCAAGGGAATCGACCAGCTGCGGGCGGGTCAGGGACGGCACGGCGACGACTCCCACCGGCCGTGCGCCGGCGTCCGCCGCCTTCGACGCCCAGCCGCCCGGGGAGCGCGCCCAGTCGGCGAGGACCGAC
This sequence comes from Streptomyces sp. NBC_01012, assembly GCF_045162755.1. Lineage (NCBI taxonomy): Bacteria > Bacillati > Actinomycetota > Actinomycetes > Kitasatosporales > Streptomycetaceae > Streptomyces > Streptomyces sp. NBC_01012. Next base: position 1,801,229 of record NZ_CP108688.1, read on the forward strand.
ACGGCGGCCTGGAGGACGTCGTCGGGGACGGGCCCGTCGGGCGCGTTCTCCGCCAGCAGCGGGCGCAGCCGGTTCCCCCAGCCGATGTCGGAGAGCCGCCCGAGCGCACGCCCCGTGGAGCACTGGTCCTTGGCCGGGATGCGGCCCTTGAGCTCGATGCCCAGCGCGGGCATCCCCGTCGGCCACATACGGCGCGGCTCGACCTCGATCCCCGGGCGGTCCAGCTCCTTCGCGGCCCCCGTCAGTCCCTCCGCTGAGACGGAGGAGTCGGCCCAGGCTCCCGCGCAGTTGTCGCAGCGACCGCACGGGGCTGCCCCCTCGTCGTCCAGCTGCTGCCGCAGGAACTCCATCCGGCACCCGGACGTGCTCGCGTAGTCGCGCATGGCCTGCTGCTCCGCCGCACGCTGCTTGGCGACCCACGCGTACCGCTCGCCCTCGTAGACCCACTCGGCTCCCGTGGCCGTCCAGCCGCCCTTCACCCTCTTGACCGCGCCGTCGACGTCCAGCACCTTCAGCATCGACTCCAGCCGGCCGCGCCGAAGGTCCACCGCCGCCTCCAGGGCCGGCACCGACAGCGGCCGGCCCGCACCGGCGAGCGCCGAGAGGGTCTGGCGGACCTGTGCTTCGGGCGGGAACGCCGTATCGGCGAAGTAACGCCAGATGGCCTCGTCCTCCTTGCCCGGCAGCAGCAGCACATCGGCGTGTTCGACCCCGCGTCCCGCACGCCCCACCTGCTGGTAGTAGGCGATGGGTGAGGACGGCGAGCCCAGGTGCACCACGAAGCCCAGGTCCGGCTTGTCGTAGCCCATGCCCAGCGCGGAGGTGGCGACCAGCGCCTTCACGCGGTTCTCCTGGAGATCGACCTCGGCCTGCAGCCGGTCGGCGTTCTCCGTCTTGCCCGTGTACGAGGCCACCCGGAAACCGTGCCGGCGCAGGAAGGCCGTGGCCTCCTCGGCCGCCGCGACCGTCAGGGTGTAGATGATCCCCGAGCCCTGCAGGTCGCCCAGATGCTCGGCGAGCCAGGCCAGCCGGTGCGCGGCATCCGGCAGCCGGACCACACCGAGCCGCAGGCTCTCCCTCTCCAACGGCCCGCGCAGCACCAGCGCCTCGCCCGCACCGGTGCCCAGCTGCTCCGCCACGTCCGCCGTCACGCGCGCGTTGGCCGTCGCCGTCGTGGCCAGCACGGGCACGCCGGCGGGCAGCTCGGCCAGCATCGCCCGGAGCCGGCGGTAGTCGGGGCGGAAGTCGTGTCCCCAGTCGGAGATGCAGTGCGCCTCGTCGACCACCAGCAGTCCGGTCGTGGCCGCGAGCCTCGGGAGCACCTGGTCACGGAAATCGACCGAATTGAGACGCTCCGGGCTCACGAGGAGGACGTCGGTCTCACCGCGCTCCACCTCTCCGTAGATCGTTTCCCACTCCTCGGGGTTGGCCGAGTTGATGGTGCGCGCCTGGATCCCGGCCCTCGCCGCCGCCTCCACCTGGTTACGCATCAGCGCCAGCAGAGGCGAGATGATCACCGTGGGGCCTGAGCCGCGCCGGCGCAGCAGGGCGGTGGCCACGAAGTACACAGCCGACTTCCCCCACCCCGTCCGCTGGACCACCAGCGCACGGCGACGCTCCTCGACCAGGGCCGCCACCGCCTGCCACTGGTCCTCCCGCAGCCGTGCCGCGCCCACCGGGGCGCCGACCAGCTCGGCGAGGACGGTATCGGCTTCGGTACGGAGCTCCAGGTTGTCCATGCCCCCATGCAACCCGATGGCACCGACAATCGGCGAATCCGCCGAGCGCGGTGCATGTTTCCGCTGGTCCTCGCGGTCCAGGGTCCCCGAATGGCTTCGTTGGCCACCGAACGGGCAGGGATATCCGTGTCATTCCGTCAGATACCCGTCAGCTGCGCCAATTGCTCGTTGCCGCCTGCCGATACGCCAGGAAGAATTGGAGTCGCTCCCCGCACGGTCTCTTCGCGGGCCCGGAAGGGCTGTGCCGCGGCGCGCCCTCACCCGACCCTGCCCGCACCGTGGGCGCGTAGCGAAGGGAGGACCGTGACCTTCGGATTCGCTCCGTCCGCCGCCACTTCACGGTCGGCGTCCGCGGACTCCGTCAACCACGTCGCCAGAATGCTCGAACCGGCCGAGTGGGCCGCGGCGGGCATACCCCTGCTGCGCAGTCCACGCGAGGTCGTCAGCGGCCTCCACGCACGACACCGGCCGACTCCGGCCACCGCTGTCGTCGCCGTACTCGACCATGAGGAACGGCTCACGGCCAGCGCCTCGTTCGCCCGGCGGCCCGCCGTGGCCACGGACGGCTGGGAGTTCCGCAACGCCCTGCTGGCACATCTGCGCAGGGTGATCCCTCATGATCTCCGCCGCCGTACCCCGGTCCGTACCGCGGTCCTGCTCTACTGCCGCGAGGGCGACGAGCGCTGGACGGAGGAGGACGGAGCATGGATGTGGGGCCTGCGGGACGCCTGCACACTGCACGGTCTGCGCTGCGGGGCCTACATCACCCTGACGCGCGGAGGCTGGCAGGTACTCGGCGAGGGCAGGGGCGGCCGGAGACCGACGCTGCTGTCAAGACCGTCCGCGCTGGCGGACACCTCCGCCGAACACGACCCCGTTCCGCTGAGCTCGGGTGGCGGGGCGGCCGAGGCACTGCGGCGCGGCGCCGCCCGCTGAGACGGGACGTGGGCCCCGGACGCCCTCACGGACGGCCGGGACCCACGACGTACGACTCGGTGCGGCTCAGACTCCCGCGCCGAGAGCCGAGTTGATCCTCTGCGGGTCTCCGCACACGATCAGCAGCGCGCCGGCGCGCTCACGCACGTCGGACAGCGCGCGAGCAGCGGTGGCGTCGAGGTCGCCGTTGACCGCGACGACCACCACGGAGCGGGTCGCGCAGCGGCCGATGTCCGCCGTGCGGGCGAAGAAGACGTCGTCACCCGCATCGTGCTGCGCCCAGTACGCGGTCTCTCCGAAGGAGAGCTCGTGAGCGGCCCAGGCGTGCTGTTCGCCGGTGGTGAGCACCAGGATGTCGCCGGGTGCACGCCCGGAGTCGAGCAGCAGGTCCACCGCCTCGTCGGCGGCGTCGACGGCGCCGCCGTCCGGAGCCGGAATCAGCTGGAACTGTGCCGCCAGGCGCTCCTGCGACGGCTTCGGTCCCGCGGGAGCCGGAGCGGCGGCCGAGGGAGACGCGGACGTGGGGTGCGGGCGCGGCGCCGGGGGCGCGGGCCTCGCGGGGCCGCGGCCGGGGCTTCCGGGACGCGGGGTGGCCGCGGAACGCGGACCGGGTACGGGTCGAGGGGTCGGCGCGGTGCGGCCGGCGGCCGGAGTGACGCGGGGACCCTGGGCGCTCTCGGGAATCTGAGGCTCCTCGGGGATGAGAGGCATGAATGGTTGTCTTTCACAGCCGACGCGAACACGTCGGCGGCTGGGTGCGCCTGTGCGATCAGAAATCGAAGCCGAGCTGGCCCCCGCTTTCCAGTGCCGCCGCCTCGGCGGAGAATCGGACCTTCTTCAGGTGCTGCCACTTGGGCAGCGCGTCGAGGTAGGCCCAGCTGAGACGGTGGTGCGGCGTAGGCCCCCGCTCCTCCAGCGCGGCCCGGTGCACCGGTGACGGGTACCCGGCGTTCGCGCCGAAGGCGAAGTCTGCGTACTGCCCCGTGTCCGCGCCCAGTTCGGCCATCATCGTGTCCCGGCGGACCTTGGCGATCACCGAGGCCGCGGCCACGGCGATGCAGGACTGGTCGCCCTTGATCACGGTACGGACGTTCCAGGGCGTTCCGAGGTAGTCGTGCTTGCCGTCGAGGATCACGGCGTCCGGTCGCACCGGCAGCGCGTCGAGCGCCCTGACGGCAGCGAGACGGAGTGCCGCGGTCATGCCGAGGTCGTCGATCTCCAGGGGTGACGCGTGGCCCAGCCCGTAGGCCGTGACCCACTTTTCGAGCATCGGGGCGAGTTCCGCCCGGCGCTTGGGGCTGATCAGCTTGGAGTCGGTGAGGCCCTCAGGGGGTCTGCGAAGTCCGGTGACGGCCGCGCACACGGTGACGGGACCGGCCCACGCTCCGCGTCCGACCTCGTCGACACCTGCGACGGTCCTGGCACCGGACGTGGCGCGCAAGGAGCGCTCGACGGTGTGCGTGGGTGGTTCGTACGGCATGGCGCCTGCCAGGTTACGCCGATGGACACGGCAAGAACACCCCGGGGCACGTCGAGGGCACCCGACATGCCCCGGGGCGGCGGGGCGGCGCCGTTCAGTACGCGTCGCCGGAGCGTTCCTCCCCCTGCCCGTCCCGCCGGTCGGACTCCGTCCCGAGGCCGTAGCAGTCGGTCGTGTCGCTGTCGGCGGGACGCTCCTCCAGGATGTCCCTGGCCCGGACTTCGCCCCAACTGGTCGCGTACCACGGGGTGTCCAGGCGGGAGAGGTCGCGCTGGAAGTTCTCCAGGACACAGGACCTCAGCGGTTCCGGCAGCTTGTCCAGGGCCGGTACGGCGTCCGCCGAGAGCCTCTTGAGGTAGTCGAGGTCGATCGTGCGGTCGCTGCGGTAGCGCTCGACGTTCTGCTGGGCGATCAGCCCGTCCGGCGAGATCAGCCCGAAGGCCAGCACACCGACGGCCGCACTCGCGGCGATGGCCCGCGGCAGCAGCCTGGCGCCGAGGACGCCCGCGACCAGGACGAGTATCAGCACCACCCCGAGCCAGAGCTCCACCGCGGCCACGGAGATCCGCAGCCGGGTCAGCCCGAAGGCGTCCACGTAGAGATCCATGCGGCGCAGCGCCGAGGCCACGACGACCAGCGTGAGGACGCACAGGGCGCCGAGAACGCCCCGCACCAGGGTCCGGTCGCGCGGCCCGCCCCGCGGGGCCCAGCGCAGGGCGAGGGCGACGACGAGCAGGATGAGCACGGTGGCACACAGGAGCTGCCAGAAGCCCTGCCGGGCGTACTCGGCGTGCGTCAGCCCCGTCTCCTTCAGCACCTTGTCGTACCCACCGAGGAGAACGACGAGCTGGAGCGCGACGAAGGCGGCGAAGAGCAGATTGAGCACGATCAGCGGAAGAGCCCACTCCGCTCTGTTCCTGGCTCTGCCCGGACGGACCGCGATGTGGTCCCAGCGCACCGGCGCCGCGGCGCTGTACGCGGCCGCGAGCGCTCCCGCGAGGCCCACGGCGAAGAGGAACAGGCGCCACGGGCTGTCACCGACCGACGCATCAGGGGTGAGGCTGCCCAGCAGGTCGGCGAAGGCCGCGTCCGCCGAGGCGAAGAGGGCACCGAACACGACGAGCAGGACGACGGCCACCGCCGCACTGCGCACCACGGTGCGTATCCGGCCGCGGGAGTCGTCCGTACGGTCGCGCACCCCGCGCCACCCCCAGCGCACCCCGACCGCGATCGAGGGGAACAGCCCGAGCGATCCGAAGAACACACCCGGCCAGCTGCGGCTTCCGTGCAGGGCCAGCGAGCCGAGGGCGATGGCCGACACCACGGCGAGGAAGACCGGCCACCCCGCGTCACGGAGCGCGGGGATCACCAGGAGCCCCAGACCGCCGACCGCCCAGACGGCGGTCCAGGGCCGCAGCACGCGTCCGGCCGAGCGTGCGGCGAAGAAGGCGCCCAAGGCGGCGGGCACGGCCACGATCAGCAGGTTGGGGCCCAGGCCGTCGGCGAGCAGCAGGGCACCGAGCAGGGCCGTGGCGAAGACCGCTCCCAGTGTCGCCGGCCCGATCGCGGGCGGGGGCGGCGGCCGTAGTTGCGTCAGCAGACCGATCGGCTCATGCCGTCCGGGGCGCTTCCATACGTCGGCCCCGGGCGGCATCCCGGGTGCGGTCTCGGGTGATGGCTCAGGTGATGTCTTCGGCGGGCCGGCCGCGGCGGGCGCGGCAGACGCACCGGACCCGGCAGACGCGTCGGACCCGGCGGAACCACCGGACTCGGCAGACGCATCGGACCCGGCAGGCGCATCGGACGAACGATCGGACATGGGACCCCTCCCCGACCGGGGTCCGCTCGCACGGCACATCGCGGCACGAAGGCCCCGGCTTCTCTAGGCGCACGCCCACCAAGATCGATGAGGGCGGCGTGGCCGAAAGGGTAAGGGGGGCCCGGCTTACTCGGCCTGCCTCGTCCGACGCTGTGGCAGGACCGTGACAGTGGACCTGCCACGCCCGCGCCTGTGCGGTCGGTCAGCGGCGCGCCGGGGCGGAAGGGACCCAGTCGGGCAGCTCTTCCGTCCGGGCCGACCAGTCGGCCGGAGGGGCACCGGCCCGCGTCGCGGCGACGATTCCACCGACGATGGCGCAGGTGGTGTCGACATCGCCGCCCGCCTGTGCCGTCGCCCAGAAGGCCTGTTCGAAGTCGCCGAGGCTGCGCGCCGCCGACCAGAGGGCGAACGGCACCGTGTCGTGCGCGCTCGTCCGGCGGCCGTTGCCGAGCACCGCGGCGACCGTCCCCGCGTCCCCGTAGTCGAGCATGTCGCGCGCCCTGCGCAGCCCGGCGCCGACGGCGCTGCGCGGCACGAGAGCGACGACGCCGTCGATCAGCTCCTCCGGCTTCGGCGGGCCGCCCGGCGCCGCGGCGAGGGCCGCCGCCGCCGCGACGGCCATGGCCCCCACGACGGCCTCACGGTGCTGATGGGTGGTGTACGAGGAGATCTCGGCCTGGTGGGTCGCCTGCTCCGGATCGTGTGCGTACCAGGCGCCCAGCGGCGCGATACGCATCGCCGAACCGTTCCCCCAGGAGCCCTGGCCCTGGAAGAGCCCGGATGCCAGCTCCCGCCAGTCGCCGCCCTCCCGCACGAGCCTCAGCAGCCGGTTGACCGCGGGCCCGTAGCCCCGGTCGAAGTCATGGTGCAGGGCGAAGGAGTGGGCGAGGGCGTCCTGGTCGATACGGTCGTGCGCGGCCAGCACGGCGAGCACGGAGCAGGCCATCTCGGTGTCGTCGGTCCACTGCCAGTCGCCGGGCGGCAGCTCACGGCTCTTGAGCAGGGGGTACTGGGCCGGGACGAAGAACTGGGAGCCGAGGGCGTCTCCCACGGACAGTCCACGCAGGCTGCCCAGAGCGCGTTCGAAACGGTCGGAAGCGGAGTCAGCGGTCATCGCCCCTCCACTCTATCCGGTGATGCCGTACGGCTCAGGGGTACGCCACTGCTCGAAGGGCCGGTCGAGCGTGTAGCGGCCGTCCTCACCGAGCAGAAGCGTCCTGGATTCGCCGTTACCAGGATTGGACAGCGACTCGAACTCCGCCACCGACCAGTGGAACCAGCGCATGCAGAAGAGCCTCATGGTCAGCCCGTGGGTGACCAGCAGGACGTTCGGCGGGTGGTCGGGGTCCTCGAAGCTGCGGTGCAGGCTCTCCAGGAAGGCGTCGACCCGGTCGTACACATCGGCCCCGGACTCACCCTGCGCGAAGCGGTAGAAGAAGTGCCCGTACGCGTCCCGGTAGGCCTTCTGCAGCCTCACGTCGCCGCGGTCCTGCCAGTTGCCCCAGTCCTGCTCGCGCAGCCGGGGCTCCTCCCTGACGCGTACGTGCTCCGCTTCGAGAGCGAAGGCCCTCAGGGTCTCGTGGGTGCGCCGGTAGGGCGAGACATAGACGCTGACGTGCTCGTCGCCGAACATCCCGCGGAGCCGGGAACCCGTCGACCGCGCCTGACGCAGGCCCTTCGCGGTGAGCCTGAGCGCGTGGTCGGGCTCGCGTTCGTAGACCGTGTCGTCGGCATTGCCCTCGGATTCACCGTGCCGGACGAGAACGATGCGTTGCGGTCGTGCCATGTACAGACCCTAGATGCCGTCGGGCGCGTTCGAGCAATTGTGCGGGCCCCATCGGGCGTATGTGTGACCAAGGAGACGGCCGCAGCGGTGCGGGTCAGACCGTCCACGAGGGTTCGAGACGCACCACGTCACCCGTGAGCGACTCGACGTCCCTCTCGGTCTCCGCCCGGGCCGAGAGCCGGGCGACACCCTCGGGCCGGTACTTGCCCCGTTCGGCGCTCGACTGCCACATGGACAGCACCAGGAACTCATGCCCCGGAGCCTCTCCGCAGACCCCACGCAGCATCCCGGGCGACCCCGCCATGGCCGGGTTCCACACCCGTTGCTGCATGAGCGAGAAGTGCTCGACACGGTCCTCGTGCACCTGGCTGTGCGCGACCCTGACCACGTCGGCGTCGGTGAAATCCGGCACAAAGCCGGTCTTCACGTCGAAGCGGTACTCGAAGAGCTTGACCTGCATGTCCTTGTACATGCCTGACTGGGCCGCGGCCATCCGGTCATGGCCTCGGGCCATGAAGGAGTCGTAGAAGACCCGGTTCTCCCAGAACGCGAACACATGGGCGACCTCGGGCTGCCCCCGGCTCCACCCACCGCTCTGACTCCGGAATCCGGGCTCCCCGAGCAGCGCCGCCCACTTCCGCTGCCCCCGCTCGAAACCGTGGCGGTCCACCACGGTGCAGCGAATCCACTTGACCAGCACCGCGCCATCCTACGGCGCCGGGCGCGGCGCGGGTCACGCGCAGGACCGCCCGGGGACCGGCCGTCGCCGGCCACGTACAACTCCGGCCAGCCCACTGGCCCGAATGCGATGTATGTCCTCAACGCGGTTGGATCCACGGACAGTTGCGGAGATGATCTGAGGAGGGCAAACGGTCCGTCGGTCCCGAAGCGAGGAGGCATGTCCGGTGAGCACCCCCAAGAAGGACATCGAGAAGGTCGAAGTGAGGGTCAAGTGGGATCCCAGTGACGTCGGTGAGCCCGACAACGACCTGGACATCATCGCCGCCACCTACTCGACGGAAGAGCCTTACGGCAGTCCCGTCTATCTCGTGCACTTCGACAGCAGGTCACCGGACGGGACGATCACGCTGGACCGGGACAGCCGGACGGGGCAGGGCTTCGGCTTCGACGAGGTCATGACGCTCGAACTGGACCGGTTGTCGGACGCGTACGCCAGGGTCGTGGTCGGCGTGGCCATCCAGCAGCGCGACGGCCACAAGACCTTCGGTCAGGTCGAACAGACGGGTGTGCAGATCCGCGAGGGCTATACGAATCTGGCGGAGGACGACTTCTCCTCGGTGGCCGGCAACACCGCCGCGGTCGTCGCCGAATTCATCCGGGACTCCTCGGGGTCCTGGGGCTTCAACGAGGTGGTCCGCGGCTTCGACGGTGATCCCGATTCGTTCGCCGCCGCGATGGGGAGCCGCTGAGAAAGGCGTTGAGTGAGGGGCGCCGGCCCTGGAAACCGCCCTGGGCCGGCGCCCCTCACTCGGACCTCACTCAGAGATCACACCCGATGAACGGTGTACTGGCGGAGAGCACTTATTCCTGACGTGCGCTATTCCTCGGTATCCGACTCTCGATCGGGGAACGCACGCAGCCTCAGCTGTGGCGCCCGGTGGTCGGCGAGCCACCGCATCCGGTTGTCATCCGCAGTGAACCCGGCGCGTGCCGTCTCGGTCCACTCTTCTCGGTCGAGGACTTCGAGGTACGTGTCTCGGAGCGCTTCCTGCTGAGTCGCAGTGCACCCCGCAGCCTCGGGAGGCTCCGTGGTCAGGTGTTGAGTGAGCACCGCGATCGTGAAGTAGCGCTCGTTCGTCGGGCTGAGCGAACCCACATGGCGAGCATGAGCTTCTAGAACCGCTCTCGAATGGGGGTAGTGAGCGAGGGTAAGCCCCATTCCCCCGCAGTCGCTCATCAGATGGAGCAGTCGACCGATGTGGTCGACCATCTCGCTGTCGGTACCAAGGTCTGCAAGCGCCTCATGGAGTCTGGCGACTGTGGCGACCTTGCCGGCGAAGTATCCGTTGAGGAAGTCGCCGTCGCAGGCCCTGCGAAGCAGCCATGGTCGGGCAGCCGGGTCGTCGAGTCTGCAGAGAGCTTCGACGACATAGACGCGTCCCCAGCCGGTGACTCGCTCGGCAAGCCAGAGCAGGGCCTCCACTCCTCCTGGCCGACTCTCGAAAGCATGCGCCGCCAGTGGCCCGAAGCGGTTGGAGAGCAGTCCGATCGTTTGAATCAACGGGATGTCATCGGCTGTTCCCACGGCAGCGAGCAGGGCCAGTCCCACGGTGACCGAGCATCGGTCGGTGCCTTGTCGCACCAGCCAGCGGCCCGTTTGGCGAACGCGCTCTCTGTCCGCCTTCTCGGCTGCAGCGGCGATGTGCTCGTTGGGGTGGATTGGGATGTAGACGTCGTGGAAGGCATCGGCCAACGCATCCGGAAGGGCAGAGGCCCGCGCGAAATGTGCATCGAGGATGAACGCCGCGTTCTTGCCGACCGAGTGCCGGTCCTGAGGTGTTCGCGGGCCTTTCCGGTGACGGTGCGCCCCGTCGTCGGGGTACGGCTCCCCGTCGCGATGAAGCGGCTCCCCCGGAGTCAGCTGATGCAGCCGGAGGGCATGGTCGAACAGTGTTGTCGGTGATCCGGGCAGTCCTACCCCGGTCGTCTCGCTCATCGGCGGACGGGGGACTCGATTCTCTTGATCATGCCCCGGAGAATGCCATGACAGCGATCGCAGCGACAAGCCCTCGACGCGGCGGCACGCTGCATCAAACACAACAGCCAGGCGTCACATGCGCCGAAGGCGGTGGAGCCTCAAGACCGACTCCACCGCCCTGACCAGGCAACCTATGCCTCAGCGGTGCCCAGAATCCTGGCGGCGGGGCACCTATTCTCGACGTCCACTATTCCCCTGGCTGAGGATGTCGAGGTCGTCATCCCCCTCCCCGCGCAGCCAGGTAGACGGCCCAGTCCCGTTTCACATGACCAACCCACTCGACGGCTGTGTTGATGTGGATGCCTAACATCTCGCTCAGGATCGGTGCAGGCAGGTCTGAGGCCAATGCCATCAGCGCAGTGTTGCGAGAGGCGCGGACGTCGATCCCGTGTCGCAGCAGTCGCCCTGAGAGCTTGGGGCCCTCAATGGGACGGCCAGCGAGAGCTCCTGGGAAGATCCAGCTAACGGCTCTGGGAGTTAGGCGCCCCACGAGGGACCGCGATGTCGCCTTTTCCATCTGCTCGTTGAGCAGTCTGGCCAGTGCGGGCGGCAGCAGCAGCGGGTGGCTGCCCATCTGAATATAGGCGTTGCCCTCGCGGACCTGGATGTCCTGATGCACCAGTTGAGCGATGCGAGTTACGGGCATGCCGTAGAGCAGCGTCAGGGCCCCCGCTGACCGAACGTCCAGCGGCAGGCCAGAGTCATGAACGCATCGGTGGAGCAAGGCCAGATGCTCGTCCTCGTCCAGGAAATTGGAGGGCTCCCCATCGGGCCGCCAGGGGACGTGAAGGTCGGAGATGAGACGGCACCGCCGAGCCCATCGCAGGAAGTCACGCAGGTTGCACTGTGTGCTCGCGCCGGCAGCAAGCCACTGGTCCAAATGTGGCTGCCGAACATCCGCCAAGGAGAGCCCCTGCCCTTCGATCCACTCCAGAAATGCGTGAGCCACGGAGACTTGCGTGCGGGCGTACTTGATGGTGGAAGTCGTGTTACCTCTGGCGCTAGCCTGGTGTCGAACTCGCCGTAGTACAACCCATTGCGCATAGGGCTGAAGGATACTCCGGCGCTGGGTTGCGACGGTGGTCAAGTAGTTCTGCAGCCAGCGTTCCATTCCTGCCACGTGTTCGTCCCGCTCCGGGAGAACAGCGACATGGACGAGCAACTGCCTTAAGTGAACTGCCGCCTGACGGCCCGGGAACGTGTCGAGCAGTTCGTGTGTTACCGAGTATCCCGAGATGAGAAGGTCCCGCAGCATGGCTGCTCCGCTATTCCCCCTCCGCATCCAGAGCAAGACCGAGCGCGGTTTTTCTACTGCGGCGAGAGCACTGATGAGAGGCTGGAGCGGCGTACCTTCAGTGGGGCCAAATTGCTCATTCAGCTGATCCCGGAGAACACATCGCGCACACTCTCCATTCCTATAAATATCGCCTGCGTTGCCGCATGTGGAACAGGGATAGGTCAGATCAACGCCTACACAGGGGCCACAGACTTGGCGCTGCTGTTCGTCGATGCCGATCAGCGGACGTCGTTCGCCGCACATGACACACTCAGCTGGGTTCACGCAGATGTGGCGGTAGCAACCGTCACAGACAGGACCCATGGGCCACCATGCTGTTGTCGGCCTCTGGCGAGCGCACCGTGCGCACGTCCGCTGCGGCCGGTCTCGACAGCTCCGACAGACCGGGGTATCAGTCGTGACACGGAGGCAAGGACGTTCGCGCCCGCAGGAAGAGCACGTCATGGTCGGGCCTGGATCGCAGTTGCCACAAAGGTCCGGATGTCCATCTCGCGCACGGGTCTTGATGCGACGTATACGGCCGCAGGAACCACACAAGCGCTGAGGATGAACGTAGCAACTGGAGCACACAGGGCCAGACGTAGTGTTTGCTTTAACGGGCCGCGTATCACCACACCGGACGCATTTCCGTTTAGGCCGGGAATAGCAGCCCTCACAAAAGGGCTTCCCATCCGGGCCGCGGTTCACCACTCGGCGCGCGCGCCCGCAGACCGTGCACGCCTCATGCCGTGCGGGGTCGCTGCCGTAGCAGTTCCGGCAGATGGCACCGCCGGCGTCTCGGGCGTTGACTGGTGCGGTCTTCCCGCAGCGACTGCACGGAAGTGCGGTCGCGCGGGCTTTGCACATCTGACAGATGCGTGCTCCTTCGCCGTTGGTGAGGCGAAGCACTCGGCGCTTTTCACAGCTGGCGCATGGCGGGACGACCACTTCTGTGCACCCTGCGGACTCCAGTTCCGTTAGCAGCCGGAACATGGCCATAGGTAGCTTCGCGCTGCCACTGGTCAAGGCGTCAGAGTGCTCGACAACGTGTTCCTGTAGCCAGTACAGAGCCTTTTCTGGCGCGACTCGGTCTACGACTGCACGCAGCTCAGACAATGACAGTGAAGGTAGTTGCGGGGCAAGGAGGGCAACAACCTCGCCCAGGCGCTCATGGCGTTTCACGAGAAGTCCGGGCGCCGAATCGAGGCCCGTCGTGGTTGAGGAGGTGCGCTGGTGCCGCTCGACGGCCCGGTGCCGGTCTTGCGTACCGATTGCTCAACGGTGGTCACTTCGATCAGCTCCTGAACACCGCAGCCAAGAATGTCGCACAAGGCTGCGAGCGTGTCCATGGACAAGCGTTGCGGCGGCTGAGTGACCAGGCGGTACACCTGCTCGCGAGACAGATGCACACCGCGCTCCGCGAGCAACGGCACCAGGTCGCTGGTCTGGAACATGCCTTGCTTTGCCATGATCTGACGTAGGTGCCAGCGATAGCCCATCTTTTTGATCATTGCTGCGACTCCCAGAGTGATGCGTGCCGCCGCTGCAACGATTGTTGCACTAAGCGATTGCGGAACTCGTCGGAGACTCCTGTGTAAATCGCGGTGGTGGAAGCATAGGAATGCCCAACCTGGTCTTGCACAAATTTCTCGGGGTAGCCGAACTCGACCAAGTGCGTTACATACGAGTGCCGGAGGGAGTGCAGGTCGAGCGCTTCGGGAAGTCCAGCATCATTCCGAGCCTGTTCGAAGGCTTCGTTGATACCTCGCCAGGAAAGTCGGCCCCGGCGTTCAGTCACCCAAAGCGCAGGGTGACTTCCCGGCGAAAGGAGTGGACGCGCCTCCGACACCCACTGCTGAAGCACGGGAACAATCCAGTCCATTTCGGGGACGGTGAGTACAGTCCGGCGCTTGGGCTGTCCGCCGCGTGATGACTTGCCGAAGCGGACGAACAACGCCCCGTAGGCGCCGTAGTCAGCGGCTCTCGGATTTCTCCGCAGGTCAACAACGTCCAGCCCCCAGGCTTCCCTTCGACGGAGACCGAAGGCGTATACGGTCTTGAGCAGTGTGGCGTCCCGCATGGCAGCTGCCGCCCCCTTCCGGCGGCGAGCTCGGATCTCCTCGACTCTTGCGTCCGCAGCGTCCAGCAGCGATTGCACTTCGTCGTACGTCAACGGCCGCCGGCCTGGGTTCCCCTCGTATTCTGAAGCGTGCGCAACCGTGTTCCATTCGTGCAGGATTTGGGTGGGGGATGCGTCGAACCGCTCTTGGCATACCGCTGGCCAGGAGTACCGCGCATCCGTGACGTACTCCATGAACAGCCGGAGTCCGTTCTGGTATCCCCGGGCCGTCGACACCATCACCGGCCGCGGACCAGACCGGAGATGACTGATGAACTCCTCCGCCTCCTGGGCCTGCCACTGCCAGGGGTACTGCCCGGTGAAATGTGCGAATCGTCGTACGAGATCGATCCTCGCCTTGATCGTGTCCGCCTTCAGGAAGCGGGCCCTCTGCTGCGTCGCCCACCCATCCAGCATCGCCGCGAACATCGCTGGGGCGGGGTCAAGGTGCACCACACCGTCGACGAGTAGCAGACGTGCCGATCCAGCCAATTCAGCCGCTTTAGTCACGTTGCATTCAACGCAACATCGTTGAATCGGTTACGGCGACACGCCTGACCAGCAGAAACAGGGCCGGCCGCCCCGGGTGTAGGCCCGGGGCGGCCAGGTATCACTTCTTCTTGGTCTTGCCGGTCTTCGTCTGCGACAGCGCGCTGGCCGCCACGGACTTCTGCGCCGGGGTTGCCTTCGGGCTGTTCAGCAGCTTGCTGGCCTTCGAGGCGACCTTCTTGCTGGTCTGACGCTTGTTCGCCATGTTCATCACTCCCTTCCTGGTTGCTTTTGCATCGCAGACCAGGACGTGATGTCATGCAGGCTCCTACACCGCGCAGGACACAACGTTCCTGACTGCAACGATCGCCCGGCCTCCCACAAGGCTGGGCGTTCGTCATTCCAGGGAGCTTGCACCCCCGGAACGATCTTCTCGCGCCTTTGGCGCGACGCGCGTTCCCGGAACGCAGTCGTGGTGTACCGACCGCAGAAGGGAGGGGCGCCAGCCCAGGGCCGACGCCCCTCCCTCACAGAGATCACGCTTCGGGTTCAGCTACGCCGTATGTTGCATCCGACGCAATTCCGCCCAGTTTCAGCTGCACCCGCTGGTCGAGCCGCAGCCCTCGCAGATGTAGCAGGATCCGGCCCGCTGCATCTTCGTACCGCACGAGAAGCACAGCGGCGCGTCCGCGCTGATGCCGAGCTGCATCTCGACCAGCTCGGCCGAGGTGTGCGCGGCCTTCGGGGCCGGCTTCTCCGCAGGGCTCTCCTCGGGCGACGCGACCGCCTTCAGCGGCTGGGTCTGCGCGGGAGCGGACTGCACCAGGCTCTCCGCACCGAGCTCCTCGTCCCCGAACGCCGGCTCGTACGAACCGGTGTCGAGGTGGCGCTGACGCTCCTCGGCCGAGTGGATGCCGAGCGCGGAGCGCGTCTCGAACGGCAGGAAGTCGAGCGCCAGGCGGCGGAAGATGTAGTCGACGATCGACTGAGCCATCCGCACGTCGGGGTCGTCCGTCATACCGGCCGGCTCGAAGCGCATGTTGGTGAACTTGGAGACGTAGGTCTCCAGCGGCACGCCGTACTGCAGACCGACGGAGACCGCGATCGAGAAGGCGTCCATCATGCCCGCGAGGGTGGAACCCTGCTTGGACATCTTCAGGAAGACCTCACCGAGACCGTCGTCCGGGTAGGAGTTGGCGGTCATGTAGCCCTCGGCGCCGCCCACCGTGAACGAGGTGGTGATGCCGGGACGGCCCTTGGGCAGACGCTTGCGGACCGGGCGGTACTCGACGACCTTCTCGACCGCGGCGCGGATGGTGTCCTCGGTCTTCTCGGTCACCTCGGCCTTCTTCTCCTCCCACTTCTTGGTGGAGAGGGGCTGGCCGACCTTGCAGTTGTCGCGGTAGATCGCGAGCGCCTTGACGCCCATCTTCCAGGCCTCGAAGTAGACCTCCTCGACGTCCTCGACGGTGGCCGTCTCCGGCAGGTTCACCGTCTTGGACAGCGCGCCGGAGATCCACGGCTGGATGGCCGCCATCATCCGGACGTGGCCCATGGCCGAGATGGAACGCTCGCCCATGGCGCAGTCGAAGACCTCGTAGTGCTCGGTCTTGAGGCCGGGGGCGTCGACCACATTGCCGTTGTCGGCGATGTGGGCGACGATCGCCTCGATCTGCTCCGGCTGGTAGCCGAGACGGCGCAGGGCCTGCGGAACCGTGCCGTTGACGATCTGCATCGAGCCGCCGCCGACGAGCTTCTTGAACTTGACCAGCGCGAGGTCGGGCTCGAGGCCGGTGGTGTCGCAGGACATCGCGAGACCGATGGTGCCGGTCGGGGCGATGACCGACGCCTGGGCGTTACGGAAACCGTTCTTCGCGCCGAGGCGGATCACGTCCTGCCAGGCCTCCGTGGCGGCGGCCCAGACCGGCGAGTCCAGGTCGTCGACGTGGACGGCCGCGGCGTTGGCGTCCGAGTGCTGCTTCATGACGCGCTGGTGCGGGGCCGCGTTGCGGGCGTAGCCGTCGTACGGGCCGACGACCGCGGCGAGCTCGGCGGAGCGCCGGTAGGACGTGCCGGTCATCAGCGAGGTGATGGCTCCGGCGAGCGCACGGCCGCCGTCGCTGTCGTACGCGTGCCCGGTGGCCATCAGCAGGGCGCCCAGGTTGGCGTAGCCGATGCCCAGCTGACGGTAGGCGCGGGTGTTCTCGCCGATCTTCTGGGTCGGGAAGTCCGCGAAGCAGATCGAGATGTCCATCGCGGTGATGACCAGCTCGACGACCTTGGCGAACCGCTCGGCCTGGAAGGACTGGTGGCCCTCGCCGTCGTCCTTGAGGAACTTCATCAGGTTCAGCGAGGCCAGGTTGCACGAGGTGTTGTCCAGGTGCATGTACTCGCTGCAGGGGTTCGAGCCGTTGATGCGGCCGGACTCCGGGCAGGTGTGCCACTTGTTGATGGTGTCGTCGTACTGGATGCCGGGGTCCGCGCAGGCCCACGCGGCCTCCGCCATCTTGCGGAAGAGGGACTTGGCCTCGACCTCTTCGATGACGTCACCGGTCATCCGGGCGCGCAGCCCGAACTTCCCGCCGGCCTCGACGGCCTTCATGAACTCGTCGTTCACACGGACCGAGTTGTTGGCGTTCTGGTACTGGACGGACGTGATGTCGTCGCCGCCCAGGTCCATGTCGAAGCCCGCGTCGCGCAGGGCGCGGATCTTCTCCTCCTCCTTCACCTTGGTCTCGATGAAGTTCTCGATGTCGGGGTGGTCGACGTCGAGGATGACCATCTTGGCCGCGCGGCGGGTGGCGCCACCGGACTTGATCGTTCCGGCGGAGGCGTCGGCGCCCCGCATGAAGGAGACGGGTCCCGAGGCGTTGCCGCCGGAGGAGAGCAGTTCCTTGGAGGAGCGGATACGGGACAGGTTCAGGCCTGCGCCCGAGCCGCCCTTGAAGATCATGCCCTCTTCCTTGTACCAGTCGAGGATCGACTCCATGGAGTCGTCGACGGCCAGGATGAAGCAGGCCGAGACCTGCTGCGGCTGGGGCGTTCCGACGTTGAACCACACCGGGGAGTTGAAGCTGAAGATCTGGTGCAGGAGGGCGTACGCCAGCTCGTGCTCGAAGATCTCGGCGTCACCGGGGGAAGCGAAGTAGCTGTTGTCCTCGCCGGCCTTCCGGTACGTCTTCACGATCCGGTCGATCAGCTGCCGCAGACCGGTCTCGCGCTGCGGCGTGCCGACAGCCCCCCGGAAGTACTTGCTGGTGACGATGTTGACCGCGTTCACCGACCAGAAGTCGGGGAACTCGACGCCACGCTGCTCGAAATTGACCGAGCCGTCGCGCCAGTTGGTCATGACGACGTCACGGCGCTCCCACGCGACCTCGTCGTACGGATGCACGCCAGGCGTCGTGTGGATGCGCTCGATGCGCAGGCCCTGCTTGGTCGCAGTCGACTTGGCTCCCTTGGTGCGGGAACCTCGTGCCGGGCCGCTCGCCGTCTCTGTCATGCCGCCTCCCATATGTGGGCAAAAACGCCCTGAAGTGCCCAGTTCTTCCCAGGGCACAGTGTGTGTCTGATGCTCCTGACGCCGCGCACGGCGTCTCGGAACAGGTCTGGTGCCGCCTGCCGCCGGCTCCGCCGTCCTGCCGGCCGGCTCCGTGATCAATCAGCGGCGACTGCGGCGGGCTCGGGGACCTCGAGGGTCTCGCCGCTCCCGCATGGTTCTGCACCGGGCCGCTCCTCGCGGAGCTCCGCGATGGCGGTCTCGAAGTCTTCGAGTGAGTCGAACGCGCGGTACACCGACGCGAAACGCAGGTACGCCACGAGGTCGAGCTCCTGCAAGGGGCCGAGTATGGCCAGACCCACGTCGTGCGTCGTCAGCTCGGCGCTCCCCGTGGCCCGCACGGCCTCCTCGACCCGCTGGCCGAGCTTCGCCAGGGCGTCCTCGGTGACCGGACGGCCCTGGCAGGCCTTACGGACCCCTGAGATGACCTTGGTGCGACTGAAGGGCTCGGTCACGCCACTGCGCTTGACCACCATCAGCGAGCAGGTCTC
Source organism: Streptomyces sp. NBC_01012 (assembly GCF_045162755.1). Lineage (NCBI taxonomy): Bacteria > Bacillati > Actinomycetota > Actinomycetes > Kitasatosporales > Streptomycetaceae > Streptomyces > Streptomyces sp. NBC_01012. Next base: position 1,819,642 of record NZ_CP108688.1, read on the forward strand.
CACCGTCGTGAAGCGACGGGAGCAGTCGGGGCACTGGCGGCGCCGTCGGATCGACGTCCCGTCGTCCGTCGTGCGACTGTCCACGACCCGACTGTCGGGGTGCCTGCAGAAGGGGCAGTGCATGTCTCCGAACCCTCCTTCACAGCACGACTGAATAGCCCTCCGTGCCCTGTTCGGGCCCCCTGAGGACAGTCACCAGCATAGGCGATGAACTCGGCTCCGAGGGACCGGGGACCACTACTTGTGGGCGGCGACAGCAATGCAACCACTACATCTAGGGTTTTGCTCCACCCCTACCCCCCGCGCGTGTCGCGCGTTTCCCGGAGCCGCGGGCAGCCTACGGCCCGGCAAGAGGCTACGGGAGGCGCGACACCAGGGCCCCGCCGGGTCCGCTCGCGGGGGCGAACCCGTGCGGCGCCCGGGAGCAGGGCGGCGGACCGCCCGGAACCTCCACCCCGCACGCCGGAAGGGACCGGCGGAACGCTAGCGTGACCCGGGGAACGGGGCTCGATTCCGGTCCGTCGCACAAGGCTCATACACCTCTCGGCAAGCACGCGGTAGGCCTTTATTTGTTTTTCACTCGAACGTGTGTTTGGCGCAACCTTTCGAAAGCTACTACCGTTGCCTAACTAGGGAGACCATTCGAGAGGGGCCGACGTGACCACCACCGCAGACAGTGCCACCATCACTGCCCAGGACCACCGCTCCCAGAGCCGACTTGAGCCGGTGCATGCCATGAATGACTCAGTCATGAACGCGGAGGGGCCCGAGCCCACCCGAGCCGGGCGCTCCTTGCCCGGCCGCCCTCCAGGAATCCGGGCGGACAGCTCCGGGCTCACGGACCGGCAGCGGCGTGTGATCGAGGTGATCCGGGATTCGGTGCAGCGCCGGGGCTACCCCCCGTCGATGCGCGAGATCGGTCAGGCCGTGGGGCTGTCCAGCACCTCTTCCGTCGCCCACCAGCTGATGGCTCTGGAGCGTAAGGGCTTCCTGCGCCGCGACCCTCACAGGCCGCGGGCCTACGAGGTGCGGGGCTCGGACCAGCCCAGCACCCAGCCGACCGACACCACGGGGAAGCCCGCCGCTTCGTACGTCCCGCTGGTCGGCCGGATCGCCGCCGGCGGGCCGATCCTCGCCGAGGAGTCCGTCGAGGACGTCTTCCCGCTCCCCCGCCAGCTCGTCGGTGACGGCGAGCTCTTCGTGCTGAAGGTCGTCGGTGACTCGATGATCGAGGCAGCGATCATGGACGGGGACTGGGTCACGGTGCGCCGCCAGCCGGTCGCGGAGAACGGCGACATCGTGGCAGCCATGCTGGACGGCGAGGCCACGGTCAAGCGGTTCAAGCGCGAGGACGGCCATGTGTGGCTCCTCCCGCACAACTCCGCCTACCAGCCGATTCCCGGTGACGAGGCGACGATCCTGGGCAAGGTCGTGGCGGTGCTGCGGCGGGTGTGACCTCCGCCGGTTCGGACTGGGCCCCGGGATCCCTGCGCCGATCCCGGGGCCCTGACGCGTCCGCGTGGCCCTCCACTCACCGTGCGGTCGGTCCTGGCAGCCGCCCTCGGCTCACTGCGCGGTCCTGGCCGCCGCGTCGATGGCCGCGAGCGAGCGCCGCGCCTGGTTGCGGTCCGTGGTGTACCAGAAGTCGGGCAGCGAAGCGCGCAGATAGCTGCCGTACCGGGCGTTGGCCAGCCGGGGGTCGAGCACCGCGACCACACCCTTGTCGCCCATGGCCCGGACCAGTCGGCCCGCGCCCTGCGCCATCAGCAGCGCGGCGTGGGTCGCCGCCACCGCCATGAAGCCGTTGCCGCCGGCGTCCTCGACCGCCTTCTGCCGGGCGCTCATCAGCGGGTCGTCGGGCCGGGGGAACGGAATCCGGTCCATGATCACGAGCTGACAGCTCGGCCCCGGGACGTCGACGCCCTGCCAGAGGGACAGCGTCCCGAACAGACAGGTCTCCGGGTCCGCCGCGAAATTCTTGATGAGCTCCCCGAGCGTCTCCTCGCCCTGGAGCAGGACCGGCTTGTCCTGTCGTCCACGCAGCTCCTCGGCTGCCGCCTGGGCCGCCCGCATGGACGAGAACAGGCCGAGCGTGCGACCGCCCGCGGCCTCCACCAGCTCCGCCAGCTCGTCGAGCATGTCGGTGCGGGACCCTTCCCTGCCGGGCGTGGCCAGGTGCCGGGCGACGTAGAGGATGCCCTGCTTCGGGTAGTCGAAGGGCGAGCCGACGTCGAGGCCCTTCCACTGCGGGATGTCGTCGCCCGCCGTGCCCTCGGGCGCGAGTCCCAGCGATGCCCCCACGCCGTTGAAGTCGCCGCCGAGCTTGAGCGTGGCGGAGGTCAGCACCACCGAGCGGTCGGCGAAGAGCCTCTCGCGCAGCAGCCCGGACACGGACAGCGGCGCGATCCGGACGGACGCCCCGAAGCGGTCGTGCCGCTCGTACCAGACGACGTCGTACTCGGAGCCCTGGGTGATGCGCTCCGCGACGTTGTGGATGGACTCCACCGACGCCATGGCCTGCTTGCGCACCGCGTCCTCGTCCTGGACGGACTTGTCCCGGGTGCCGCCGAGGGCCGAGATCACCGTACGCGCGGCGTCGCGCAGGGCCATCAGCGCGTAGCCGAGGTCCTCCGGCACCTCTTCGAGGCGACCCGGGAGCGCCAGCTCCATGACCCTCTCGAATCCCTCCGAGGCGGTCAGCAGGGCGTCGGCCGCCTTCTCGTTGACCAGCTTGGCCGCACGACGCACCGCACGGTTCACCTGGCCGGGGGTGAGCTCCCCGGTGGCCACCCCGGTGACCCGGGAGACCAGCTCATGGGCCTCGTCGACGATGAGCACCTCGTGCTTGGGGAGCACCGGGGCGCCCTCGATCGCGTCGATCGCGAGGAGGGCGTGGTTGGTGACGACGACATCGGCGAGCTTGGCCCTCTCCCGGGCCGCCTCGGCGAAGCACTCGGCGCCGTACGCGCACTTGGTGGCGCCGAGGCACTCGCGCGAGGAGACGGAGATCTGGGACCAGGCACGGTCCGAGACTCCCGGCGTCAGGTCGTCCCGGTCGCCGGTCTCCGTCTCGTCCGACCAGTCCCTCAGCCGCAGCAGGTCCTGGCCCAGCTTGCTGGACGGAGCCGCCGCCTCGAACTGGTCGAAGAGCCCCTCCTCCTCGTCCTGCGGCGCCCCCTCGTGGAGCCGGTGCAGGCAGAGGTAGTTCGACCGGCCCTTGAGCATCGCGAACTGCGGCCGTCGGCGCAGCAGCGGGTGCAGCGCGTCGACCGTGCGCGGAAGGTCCCGCTCCACCAGCTGGCGCTGGAGGGCCAGCGTCGCGGTGGCCACCACGACCCGCTCGCCGTGGGCCAGCGCCGGCACCAGGTAGCCGAGGGACTTGCCCGTGCCGGTGCCGGCCTGGACGAGCAGATGGGCGTTGTCGTCCACAGCCTCGGCGACGGCCTCGGCCATGGAGACCTGGCCGGGGCGTTCCGTGCCGCCGACGGCGGTGACGGCGGCATGGAGGAGCTCGGGGAGAGATGGCTTCGTCATAGCGCGTCCACCCTACGGCGCCCCACCGACAGCAGCGGTCCGTCCCGGACTCACGCGGAGGGGTGGAGCGGGTTGGGGACGGTGCCGTGGACGGCGGCGTGCGGTCGCTGCGGCCGGTCCCGGTAGCCGTCCAGATGCAGACGGTTGCGGTTCAGGCACAGGCGCTCGATCGTCGGCGTCAGCATGTCGAAGATCTCGAACCGCTCCTTGAGCTCGGGGAACCGGGCGTGGTGCCTGAGGATCTCGGCACGGAGGAGTGACCAGAATTCACCCTCAGGTAGGTCCAGTTGTTCCTCGCACAGGGGTGACAGATAGCGGAAGACACCCACGAAGAGTCCCGAGTGGATGAACTGGGTGAGGAAGGAGGGATCCTCCGTGAGCAGGACGTCCCTGACGTGCGTGGGCATGGTCGCGTGCTCGGGCAGCGGCCGGGCACTGACGTTCACGTCGTCGACGAAGTCCTTGATCGCGAGCCGTACCGGGACGTCGTTCTCGTCGAAGACGACGATGGCGTTCTCGCCGTGCGGGGAGAACACCGTGCCGTAGCGGTACAGGAAGTGCAGCAGCGGGGGCATCAGCGCGGTGAACAGCCGGGTCAGCCAGACGGCCGGGGTCAGTCCCGAGCGGACGACGAGCTCGGCGGTGAAGGAACGGCCCTCGGGGTCCGTGTGCAGCAGCGAGGCCAGCGTACGAGCGCGTTCGCCGGGGGCGAGCCGGGGCTGGAGCGGCTCCCGCCAGATCGCTCCGAGGATCTCCTTGAACTGGTAGGGAGACTCGGGGAGGTGGTCGTACAGCGGGTGCTCGACGGACACCGAAGCGACCTCACCGAGCAGGATGACACCGCAGGTGTCACGGAGGAACGGATCGCCTTCGCACAGGCCCTGGACCCAGGCGGTGACGGCCGGGGCGGCGAGGGTGCGTTCGGTCGGCAGGCCCCGGTAGACGAGGGTGTTGAGAATCGACAGGGGCAGCTTGACCGTGTGCCGGTCGGGCCGGTCCACATTGGTGAAGGTGCGGATCGACTGCTGCGGCAGCCGGAGGTCGTCGTCGGCGTGCAGGGGCACGATCTCCCCGTCGGCGATGGCGGGGGCGAAGAGCGGCACGATCCATTCGTCCCACTGCCATGGATGCACGGGGAGGAACAGGAAGTCGGCGGGGTCCAGGCCCCGGGCGCTCAGAAGCGCGGCGAAGGAATCCCGGACGCCCTGGTCGAGTTCCTGGTCGTAGAGGTCACCGGGGGTGGCGACAGTGCCCACTCCTCGGTAGCTCGCTATCCGGGTGCTGACGGCGATCCAGGGCAGTGCGGTGGCGGAGCGGGCTTCCGGTGTGAAGCGGGCGGCGTCGGCGGCGGAGAATCCGAGGCGGCCCTTGTTCGCCACGAGCCAGGGATGTCCTGTCTGGTGGCCTTCGAGCTCGGCGTACGGGAGCTCGGCGAGCTGCCCCGCGCGCAGTGCGGTGTGGTCGAGCCGGGCGTCGGCCGTCAGTGTGGCGGTGAGCTCACGGATGAGGTGGCCGAGCGTGGCGCCGTCGAGGCCGAGGAGACGGCGGCCACGGGCGAGGAAGCGCAGCGGGTCGCGGAAGGGAGTGCCGTCGGTGGTCGTGTTCCCGGCGCCGCCCTCACGGATCGTCTCGGGGTCGACGCACCAGCTGCCGTAGACACCCCGCCGGGCGTGGAAGCTCAGGGTCGCGCCGTCGTCGAGCGTCAGGGTGTGGTCACCGCTCCGCCCCTCGCCGCCTTCCCTTCGGGGCACGGGCTCGATGACTTCCTCGTAGGCGAACTCACCGAGCATCTTGGCGAGCAGTCTCACCGCCACCCGGTCCCAGACGATCCGGTTGAGTTCCGGGGTGTCGAGCGGCGCATGGGGCTTCGCCGGCTGGTGGCTCGCAGGATATGTCGGCACGGGGACTCCTCCGGGTGGGACCGATGGGGTTCGAGCGGGCTGTGCTGTGCGGCATGTTGTTCACAGGCGGTCGCGGTGGGCTCGGTCGCGGACCATCAGGGCGGCCCGCTTGTCGGGCAGGTCCACTTCCGCGCAGAACCGGAAACCGGCGCTCAGGAAAGCGGAAACGGACGGGGTGTTGCGCAGGTCCGGCTCCGCCACGACACGTCCGCAGAGCGGCCGGTTGTCGAGTACGAGGTCGGAGACGGCACTGAGCAGGACGGTCCCGATGCCCCGTCCTCGGTTGCCCACTCCCCCGATGAGGAGATGGACACCCAGGTCGTGGGGGCGTGCGGGGTAGTGACGGGCCAGCGGGTCGAGATCGGCGCGGTAGATCTCCCAGTAGCTCATGGGCCTGCCGTCGAGGATGCCGAGGCAGGGGACGCTGCGTCCGTCGCCCGCGAGCTGCCGGCTCAGGTGCGCCGCGGTGACCTTCTCGGGTCCGGAGAGCTCCCAGAAGGCGGCGACTGCCGGATCGTTCATCCAGCGGCTGATGACGCCCAGGTCGCGCGTGGGCTCCACCGCGACGAGCTGGAACACCCCGGCGGGCGTGGTGACCGGACTCCACGCGCCGGGGTCGCCCACGAGGGCGGATGCGTCGGTGACCGTCGGCGGACTGTCACCGAGCAACGCGAGGAGCTCCTCGGTGAGCCGTAGCTCCAGGGTGTCCTCGGTGCCGGTGGCGTCGGGCGGGACGGCACCGGCATCGGGGTGGGCATCGGCTTGATGCACCGTGACGCTCTCCTCTCGTGGGTCCAGACGGTCAGGCCTCGTCGCTGCGGAGCGGATTGGCGATGGTGACGTACACGGACTGGGTGTCGACCGGCCCGACGAGCTCGTCCAGTCCGTGCATCCGGGTCAGCAGATTGGCCTTGCAGCGGAGCTTGTCGGTCTCCAGGAGGTAGGAGGGGAGCGAGGAGCCCAGCCCCGCCGCACCCTCCAGGAAGCGGCGGAACGCTGCGAGGAGCAGCTGTTCGTCGGCGAGCCGCTGGGCGCCGAAGGCGCCGATCAGCCCGAACACGTTGTTGATGCCGAGGTAGTAGGCGAGCCGCTCGTCGGTGACGCTGTCGGCGACGAAGGTGTCGCTGATGGCGCCGATGCCCGGGAGCCGGCCTTCGAGTGCGGCCCGGTGGGACTCACGGAAGTAGTAGCCCTGGTTGTCGCGGTACCTGCCGCCGACGGGCCAGCCGTCCGCGTCGAGGAGTACGAGCGTGTTCTGCTGGTGGGCCTCCAGGGCGACCCCCGCGTGGGCGTCGAGCCAGAGGACGGGGAGGACCACACGGTCCAGGTAGCGCAGGAACCACTCGGCGGACACCGCACCGGTGGTCCTGCCCGTGCGGGCGGCCAGCGAGGACACGGTGTCGGCGAGCCGCGAGTGCGTGCCGGGGCGGCCGGGCCAGGGGCGGGGGGCGGTGAGGCCGGCGATGCACACCGCGTCGTCGGCCGGGCCGAACGGATTGTGGCGGAGCATCACGTCGAGGCCGGGGACGGGGCTGCCGTCCGGCCGGTCGACGGCCAGCCAGGCGGGGTCCCGGACGATGTCGAAGCCCGGGTGTGCCTCCCGCCACCGGTCGGCGAGGCCGGTGCGCAGCAGCCGGTGGACCTCGGCTCCGCGGTGGAGCTCCTTACGGAGGTTCTCCCGGCGCGAGTTGGTGATGCGTACGCCCAGGGACAGCTTGAGCATGAGGTCGGAGCCGGGGCGGTGCACGGTACGGACGGACGAGGTGGGGTACCAGTGCTCGCCGTGCGGACCGAGGTCGTGCAGGAGTCCCTTCTCGTACAGGGCGGCGACCTCGGGACGGCGCAGGACCTCCGCGGCCTGCCAGGGGTGCAGCGGGAGGGGCGTGGTCCCCTCGGGGAGGCTCAGCCCTTCGGCGTGGGGCGCCAGGAGCGCCTCGGCGGAGACCGGCCTGCCGGCCCTCGTCCACGTCGACTCCGTGGCCAGCAGGGAACGGTCCACGGCCATCCAGTGGAGCGGGAAGGAGCCGCGCAGTTCGGGTGAGTAGAGGAGCGCCTCGGACTCGGAGAGACCTTCGCGGCTCTTGGGCGTGGGGTGCAGGGGGTGGCCGAGGACGAGTGACTGCTCGGCGGTGAGGAAGAGGTCGGCCTCGGGCGAGGCGGCGGGGGTGCGGCGCCGGTCGTCGATGAAGACCGCCGTGTGCCGTACGGAGTCGGCCACCCTGGCCACCAGGTCGACTCCGGTGTTCCGCTCGCTCTCACGGCTCAGCAGCGCGGCCACCGTGACGGCGTCGGCACCCGGGGCGCCCTCGGGTGCGCTCTCCAGACGCGGTGTCCCGAAGCGGTGCCAGCCGGTCGCCGACCAGTGGGCGACGGGGACGAGCAGGGCGGTGCCGCTCGCGGGGAGCGCGATGCGCAGGATGTTGCCCTGCGGGCGCGGCAGGTCGTTCTCCCTGGTCCAGCAGCGCAGCAGATTCTCCGTACCCGCCGCGTCCGAGGCCCGCAGCGGGTCCGGATGGTCCAGCGGGTCCTGGGCGGTGTGGCCCGGGCGGTCGGCGGGGACGGCGCCCGTGTGCGGGTCGGTCCCGGTACGCAGGGTTCCGTCCGGACCGGCCTTCTGGCGCGGCACGGTCGTCGACTCGACGGCGAGAGGGCCCTCCGGCAGGTCCTGTCCTCGCTGCTGGCTGGTGAGGGGGCCGTCGGCCTCGGGCGCAGGGGTGGGGTTCACGGCGGTCTTCCTTGTGAGGGGTCCGGGGTCAGCGGGTCGGCCCGGCAACGGCCCGGCGGTACGGAGAGCGCTCGGCCGCTCTCAGAGCGTCGGCGAGGCGGTCGACGACCGCGGTCGCCTGTTCGTCGGTGAGAGTGAGGGGAGGGAGCAGCCGCACCACGGCGCTGTGGCGTCCGCCGAGTTCGACGATGAGGCCGCGGCGCAGACACTCCTGCTGCACCGCGGCGGCGAGGGCGGGATCGGGTGGCGGGGCGGAGCCGTTCTCCGCGGTGACGGTGAGCGGATCGGCCTCGGGATCGACGAGTTCGATGCCGAGCATCAGACCGCGGCCGCGGACGTCGCCGATGCTGGGATGGTCGGCGCCGAGCGCCTGGAGCCTGGCGAGCATGCGCGCGCCCAGTGTCCCCGCGCGTTCGGCGAGTTGGTTCTCCCGCACGTGGGCGAGAGTGGCGGCGCCGGCCGCCATGGCGAGCTGGTTGCCCCGGAAGGTGCCCGCGTGGGCACCCGGTTGCCAGAGGTCGAGCTCGGCACGGTAGACGATCACCGCGAGAGGCAGCGAGCCACCGATGGCTTTCGAGAGCACCATCACGTCAGGCACGATACCGCTGTGCTCGACCGCCCAGAAAGTGCCGGTCCTGCCGACCCCGGTCTGCACCTCGTCCGCGATGAGGGCGATGGAGCGCTCCTGGGTGATCTCCCGCATCCTGCGCATCCAGCCGTCCGGGGCGGGATTGACCCCGCCCTCGCCCTGCACCGGCTCCAGGATCATGGCGGCGGGAGCGGGTACACCGCTCTTGGGGTCGTCCAGGAGGTACCGCGTCCAGTGGGCGGCGATGTCCGCGCCCCGCTCCCCGCCGGCTCCGAAGGGACAGCGGTAGTTCTGGGGGAACGGCAGCCGAGTCACCCCGACGTCCGGCGCACCGCCGGAGGCGGCCAGCGCGCCGGCGGTCATCCCGTGGTACGCCCCGGTGAAGGCCAGGAGTCCGCTGCGTCCGCTCGCCGCGCGGACCAGCTTGAACGCCGCCTCGACGGCATCCGTACCCGCCGGGCCGCAGAACTGGATGCGGGCGTTGTCGGCCAGCTCTCGGGGCAGGGTGGCGAACAGCTCGGTCGTGAAGGCGTCCTTGACGGGCGTGGCGAGATCGAGCACATGCAGCGGCGCCCCTGAGTCGATGACCTTCCTGATGGCTTCGAGCACGACAGGGTGGTTGTGCCCGAGGGCCAGCGTGCCCGCACCTGACAGACAGTCGAGGTAGCGCCTGCCGTCCGCGCCCTCGATGGTCATGCCCCGCGCGCGTACGGGCACGATCGGCAGGGAGCGGGCATACGTACGGGCGGCGGACTCACGCAACGCCTGCCGCCGCAGGATCCCTTCGTGCGCAGGGGGATGTGACACCGGAGCTGGTTCGGTCACGGCCACGGCTGTTCGGTCCTCCTGCGGTAACAGTTGCGTTGCACCTCACCACGGCTTTCCGTGGGCGAACCGCGCCGATGAACGCTGTCCGGGTGTCCTCCGCACGTACCAACGACGCGGAACGCGGGAGATCACGGGTAAATCGGAAGATCCTTGCGCAGGCGGAACCGTGGCCCTGCCGCGCACCGTCCCCATCGGCACCGGCATAGTAGGGGCCGCACTCGGGACGGAGCCGCCGCTCCGATGGGGTACGCCGCGGCCCGCAGGGCCGTGCCGCGCACACCAAGTCCGCAGTGCGGTACCGAAGTCAGTGACGAAGTCCCAGGGGGATCACCAGATGCGACCCATGCGCCCGATCGATACCACTCGCCGCGGGGGGAGCGCCCGTCGCGCCCCCCGGGTGTTCGCAGCGGCCGCCGTTGCCGCTGTCCTGACGCTCACCGCCTCGGCCTGCGGGCCCGAGGACGACGGCGCGATCAGTGAGCCGAGCAGTTCCACCGGTCAGTCCTCCGACGGGAAGGTCGCGATCCCGGACGACCTCAAGGACCGGCTCAAGGAGCACGGGATCGACCTCGACAAGTGGAGGAACGGCGAGTGGAAGAACTGGGACAAGGACAAGTGGCTGCGTGAGGCCAAGGACTACGTCAACCCCATCATCGAGGACCTCTGGGACCCGGACCGGATGCGGGACGCCGAGAAGCCCCCGGAGAACCCCGTCGACAACGACATCTCCGGCGACGAGGGCGTGACCGACCCGACCCCCGCACCCGTCGACGCGGCGGACCTGGGGACGCCGTACCACGACAGTGCGCCGGAGTCCGGCAAGCTCCTGTTCGACGGCCCCGAGGGTTCGATGGTCTGCTCGGCGACCGTGGTGCAGGACCCGGCCCACCCGGGCAAGTCCAACATGGTGTGGACCGCCGGGCACTGTGTGCACGCGGGCAAGAACGGCGGCTGGTACCGCAACATCGCGTTCGTCCCCTCGTACAACGACAGCGGGAAGTCGACGGCCGAGCTGCAGAACGCCTCCAAGGAGGAGATCGCTCCGTACGGCGTGTGGTGGGGCCAGTGGGCGCAGACCTCCGACGAGTGGATCAACCAGGGCGCGGCGACCGGCGGTCAGGGCGCTCCGTACGACTTCGCGGTGCTGCAGGTCGCTCCGGAGAAGGGCTCGACGGGCAAGTCCCTGGAGGAGACCGTCGGTTCGGCACTGCCCGTGGAGTTCAACGCGCCGGCGGTGCCCGAGATCGACAGCATGACGGCGACCGGCTACCCGGCGGCCCCGCCGTACGACGGCCAGAAGGCGCTCCAGTGCACCGATCAGCCTGGCCGCCTCACCGTCTTCGAGAAGCAGCCGACGATGTACCGCATCGGGTGCACGATGACCGGCGGCTCCTCCGGTGGCGGCTGGGTCGCGAAGGGCCAGGACGGTAAGCCGGCACTGGTCTCCAACACCTCCATCGGCCCGGTGACGGCCGGCTGGCTGGCCGGTCCCCGCCTGGGCGACGAGGCCAAGGGTGTCTACGAGGCCGTCAGCAAGAAGTACGCGGGCCAGTAGGACCCGACCCGCACACGGCGGAAGGCCGGGCTCCCCTGCGAAGGGGGAGCCCGGCCTTCCGCCGTGTGCGTCCTCACCTGGTCGGTGGACCGACGGACCGGTGGACCGACGGACCGGTGGACCGACGGACCGGTGGACCGACGGATCAGTGAGCCACCGGCACGAAGACGGCGAGCTCGGCCGCCAGTTCCTCGTGGACCCGCGCCTTGAGCAGTGTGCCCTCCGGCGTGTGCTCCTCGGAGATCACCTCGCCCTCGGCATGCACCCGGGAGACGAGCGCCCCCTGGATGTAGGGCACGAGTGCCTCGATCTCCACGGACGGCCGCGGCAGCTCGGCGTCGATGAGCGCGAGCAGCTCGTCGATACCGGCGCCGGTACGCGCCGACACCGCGATGGCGTGCTTCTCGGTGCGCAGCAGGCGCTGGAGCACGAGCGGGTCGGCCGCGTCCGCCTTGTTGACCACGACGATCTCGGGCACGTCGACCGCGCCGACGTCCCGGATCACCTCGCGCACGGCGGCGAGCTGCTCCTCCGGCACCGGGTGGGAGCCGTCCACCACATGCAGGATCAGGTCGGATTCGCCGACCTCCTCCATGGTGGAGCGGAACGCCTCGACCAGGTGGTGGGGAAGGTGGCGCACGAAGCCGACGGTGTCGGCCAGGGTGTAGAGCCGGCCGCTCGGCGTCTCGGCCCGGCGGACGGTCGGGTCGAGGGTCGCGAACAGGGCGTTCTCGACGAGCACACCCGCGCCGGTGAGCCGGTTGAGCAGCGAGGACTTGCCGGCGTTGGTGTATCCGGCGATCGCCACCGACGGCACCTTGTTGCGCTTGCGCTCCTGGCGCTTGATCTCCCGGCCGGTCTTCATCTCCGCGATCTCACGGCGCATCTTCGCCATCTTCTCGCGGATCCGGCGCCGGTCCGTCTCGATCTTGGTCTCACCGGGACCACGGGTGGCCATGCCGCCACCACCGCTGGAACCGCCGCCGCCCATCTGCCGGGACAGGGACTGACCCCAGCCGCGCAGCCGCGGCAGCATGTACTGCATCTGTGCCAGCGAGACCTGCGCCTTGCCCTCACGGGACTTGGCGTGCTGGGCGAAGATGTCGAGGATCAGGGCGGTCCTGTCGACCACCTTGACCTTGACGACGTCTTCCAGGTGGATCAGCTGGCCGGGGCTGAGCTCACCGTCGCACACGACGGTGTCGGCCCCGGATTCGAGAACGATGTCGCGGAGCTCCAGCGCCTTGCCCGAGCCGATGTAGGTGGCCGGGTCCGGCTTGTCGCGCCGCTGGAACACGGCGTCGAGCACCTCGGCACCGGCCGTCTCGGCGAGAGCCGCGAGCTCGGCGAGGGAGATCTCCGCGTCATGGACGGTCCCCGATGTCCAGACACCGACGAGCACCACGCGCTCCAGGCGCAGCTGCCGGTACTCGACCTCGGTGACGTCCTCGAGCTCGGTGGAGAGGCCGGCCACACGGCGCAGGGCCGCACGGTCGGAACGGTCCAGCTGGTCGCCGTCCCGCTCTCCGTCGATCTCGTGGCTCCAGGCGACGTCCTCTTCCATCAGGGCGTCGGCCCGGAGGCCCTCGGTGAGGCTCCCGGAGTTGTCTTCCGTGGCGCTCCGCGCGTCCTGCGCGTCCTGGGGAAGGGAGGAAGAGGAGGTCATTGGATCCTTACGTCGATAGAAGTCCGATACGTCAGTCACAACGCGTGACCCTGCCGGAAGATTCCCCTGGAAGGGTTCCACCGGCCAGCCGCTGTGCCGACGCGTCGATAGTGGCATGTCCCCGCCGGGGTCGTCACTCGGGTTTCGTCGCCCTCGCCGGGCCCTTTCCGGCCGTGGCGCTCCGTGGCGTCCCGCTGCGCCAGTCCGGATGTCCCGGCATCGGCGGGGTCTTCTTCCCGTAGAGCCATCCGTCGAAGAACCCCGTCAGGTCCTGTCCCGCGATCCTCGACGCCAGGGCGGTGAACTGGCGGGTGGTCGCCGATCCGTTCCGGTGGGCGCGCACCCAGGTCCGCTCCAGGCGGTCGAAGGCGGCCTCGCCGATCTCCTCGCGCAGCGCGTACAGGACGAGCGCGCTGCCGTCGTACACGATCGGTCTGAAGAGGCTGATCTTGTGGTCGGGGGTGGGTACGTCGGGACGGGCCGGCGGACCGCCCGCTGCGCGCCAGCTGTCGGAGGCGGCGTAGGCCTCACGCATCCGGCGCTCCATCGGCTTCTTCGCGTGTTCTTCGGCGTAGCGGGCCTCGTACCAGGTGGCGTGCCCCTCGTTGAGCCACAGGTCGGACCAGGACCCGGGGGAGACACTGTCGCCGAACCACTGGTGGGCGAGCTCGTGCACCATGACCGATTCGACGTACCACTCCGGATATCCGGTCCCGGTGAACAGGGAGCGTTCGAAGAGCGAGAGGGTCTGTGTCTCCAGCTCGAAACCCGTACGGGTGTCGGCGACCAGGAGTCCGTACGTCTCGAACGGGTACGGGCCGACCTGCTTCTCCATCCAGTCCAGCTGCGCCGGGGTCTTCTTCAGCCAGGGCTCCAGCTTCTCCCGGTCGGCCGCGGGGACCACGTCGCGTACGGGCAGTCCGCCCGGTCCTGTACGGCGCCGCACGGCGGAACGGCCGATGGACACCTGGGCGAGTTCCGTCGCCATCGGGTGTCCGCTCCGGTAGGTCCAGGTGGTCGTGCCCGCATGGTCCTGTTTCCCGGTGGGAAGGCCGCCCGCCACGACCGTGAGGTCCTTCGGCGCGGTCACCCTGAAGGTGAAGTACGCCTTGTCGGCGGGGTGGTCGTTGCTGGGAAACACCCGGTGTGCGGCGTCGGCCTGGTTGGCCATCGCGAGACCGTCGGCGGTCCTGACCCAGCCGCCCACGGACTGGTCCCCCGAGGGGTCGCTCGTGTGCCGGACGGTGATCCGCAGCGGCACCCCCGCGGGGAGCCCGGAGGGCGCGTCGACGACCAGGTCCTCCCCCGCGGTGGCGAACTCCGTGTCCCGCCCGTTGACCTCGACGGACCGGACGGTGCCCCGGGCGAAGTCGAGGTTGATCCGTTCCAGGGGTGCGGTGGTCCGCGCGTCGATGGTGGTCACGGCGTCGAGGGGCTCGGTGTTCCTGCCCTTGTAGACGAGTGCGATGTCGTACGACAGCACGTCGTAGCCCGGGTTGCCCAGATGAGGGAACAGACGGTCGCCGATGCCGAGCGGTTCGGGGGCGGGAAGGGTCGCGGCGACAAGGGTGACCGATGCGGTGGCCAGCAGGGCGGCACGCAGTCGGCGGGAGGTGAGCGGCATGGACTACGGCTATCAGCGCGCGCCGTTCCCACGGGGGTGGCGCGCGCCGCACCACCCGAACGGGGCGGCAGGAAGCGGCGGAGGACGGGCCTGCGGTCAGCCCATGGCGGCGGGCTGCTGGGCGCGGCTCACGTCGTACACGCCGGGTACGTCGCGCATGGCCCGCATGAGGACGGGCAGCCCTGCGGCGTCGGGCAGCTGCAACGTGTAGGTGTGCCGGACGCGCTGTTCGGTGGGCGGCTCGACGGTCGCCGAGACGATGGCCGCGTCCGCGGTGGCGATGGCTTCGGTGAGGTCGGCGAGGAGCCGTGGGCGCCCGAAGGACTCGGCGACGAGGGTGACCCGGTAGTCGGGGGTGCCGCTCCGGTCGTCCGGGGCGTTCCAGCGTGCCCCGACGACTGCCCGGCCACCCGCCCGCATCCGGGCCACCGCGGGGCACTCCTCGCGGTGGACGGTGACGGCACCGCCGCGCACCGTGAAGCCGATGATGCGGTCGGGCGGTACGGGGGTGCAGCAGCCGGCGAGACGCACCGGGGCGCCAGGCGTGTCGACGGCGACGGTCGGGGCGCCACCGGCGGGCCGCTCCCTGCTGTCCGGCACACCGTCGGCGGGCCGGTCCTGGGGCCTCGGTGCGTCGGTCCTGCTCCGGCTGGGTCCCTGTACGCCGTCCGGGTGGGCATCGAGCCATGCCGTGATCGCGATCCGGGCGGCAGGGGTGCGCGTGTGGTCCAGCCACTCCGGGGACGGCCCGGACGAGGCGTCCTGGGCGAGCAGCAGCTGCACGGTGTCACCGTCGTGCAGGACGGTGCTCAGCGTGGCGAGCCGGCCGTTGACACGGGCCCCGATACAGCCGTGCGCGTCGTCGCCGTACTCCGCGTAGGCGGCGTCGACGCAGCTGGCGCCCGCGGGCAGCCCGAACGTGCCGCCGTCGGTACGGAAGACCGTGACCTCACGGTCCTGCGCGAGGTCGGCGCGGAGCGTGGCCCAGAACGTGTCGGGGTCCGTCGCCGATTCCTGCCAGTCCAGGAGGCGGGAGAGCCAGCCGGGCCTGGTCGGGTCGGCGCGCTCGCCGTCGGCGGGTTCGGTCTGGTGGGCGGCGTTGGTGCCGTCCTGGGTGTACGGGTTACCGAGGGCGACGACACCCGCTTCGGCGACCTTGTGCATCCGGTGTGTGCGGATCAGGACTTCGGTGACCGCGCCCTCGGGTCCGACGACCGCCGTGTGCAGCGACTGGTAGAGGTTGAACTTGGGAGTCGCGATGAAGTCCTTGAACTCGGAGATGACCGGGGTGAAACAGGTGTGCAGCTCCCCCAGGACCGCGTAGCAGTCGGCGTCCTCCCCGACCAGCACCAGCAGCCGTCCGAAGTCGGTGCCGCGCATCTCGCCGCGTTTGACCCTCACCCGGTGGACCGAGACGAAGTGGCGCGGTCTGATGAGCACTTCGGCGCTGATACCGGCTTCCCGCAGGGTCGCCCTGACACCGTCGGCGATCTCCGTGAGCGGGTCCTCCGCGCCGTCCCAGGCGGAGATGAGGTTCTGTGTGCGCTCGTACTCGTCCGGGTGCAGGATCGCGAAGACGAGGTCTTCGAGCTCCGTCTTGAGTGCCTGCACGCCGAGGCGTTCGGCGAGCGGGATGAGCACGTCCCTGGTGACCTTGGCGATCCTGGCCTGCTTCTCGGGGCGCATCACGCCGAGTGTCCGCATGTTGTGCAACCGGTCGGCGAGCTTGATCGACATGACACGGACGTCGTTCCCGGTGGCGACGAGCATCTTGCGGAAGGTCTCCGGCTCGGCGGCGGCCCCGTAGTCGACCTTCTCCAGCTTGGTGACGCCGTCGACCAGGAAGCAGACCTCGTGGCCGAACTCCTTGCGCACCTGGTCGAGGGTCACCTCGGTGTCCTCGACCGTGTCGTGGAGGAGCGAGGCCGTCAGTGTCGTCGTCTCCGCGCCGAGTTCGGCGAGGATCAGGGTCACCGCCAGCGGGTGGGTGATGTAGGGCTCACCGCTCTTGCGCATCTGGCCGCGATGGGAGGTCTCGGCCAGGACGTAGGCCTTGCGCAGAATGGCGAGGTCGGCGTCCGGATAGTGCGCGCGATGGGCCTCCGCGACATGCCCGATGGCATCGGGCAGCCGGTCACGGGAGACCGGCCCGAGCAGGGCGACTCGGCCCAGCCTGCGCAGATCGATCCGTGGACGACCGCGCTTGCGAAGGGGAGCACCTGGATTGGTGGCCTCTGCGCTCATGGGGACCTCCGGCAACGTCGACCGGCGGTGGGTGCGGATACACCCCCGGGCCGGTGCTTGATGCTATCGACCCCACCACGTGGCGCAGTACAGCTCTCGCCCAGCGTGAAACGGATCACCCATTCGAGCGAAGCTCTAACCGATCATCGTTTCGAGCCAGGAGGGGTCGATCACGCCCTCGGCGACGATCACCGCGGGCCCTGTCATGTCGATCCCGCCGTCCGGGTACTCGGTGATCACCAGGGTGCCGCCGGGCAGGTCCACGGTGTACGTCGCCGGGGCACCGGTCTCGGCCGGGTCCGCACCGTCCCTGCGGGCCGCGGCGACCGCGACCGCACAGGCGCCCGTGCCGCAGGACCGGGTCTCGCCGGAACCGCGCTCGTGGACGCGCATGGCGACGTGCCGGGGCCCGCGGTCCACGACGAACTCGATGTTGACCCCGTCGGGATAGACGGACTGCGGGCTGAACGGCGGTACGGAGCGGAGCTCTCCGGCGTGGGCGAGGTCCTCGACGAACGCGACGGCGTGCGGATTGCCCATGTTGACGTTACGGGCCTCCCAGCTGCGGCCGTCCACGGTGACCGTGACGCCGTCCCCGGGAAGCTCGGCCCGCCCCATGGAGACCGTGATGTCGCCGTCCTTGGCGATGTGCACCCGCTTGACCCCGCCCCGGGTCGCGACGGCCAGATCACCCTCGTCGACGAGTCCGGCGCGCCGCAGGTGGCGGGCGAACACCCGCACGCCGTTGCCGCACATCTCGGCGATCGAACCGTCCGCGTTGCGGTAGTCCATGAACCACTCGGCCTGCCCGGCCATGGCCAGTGCCTCCGGGTGCGCCGCGGACCGCACGACGTGCAGCAGCCCGTCGCCACCGATGCCCGCCCGGCGGTCGCAGAGCCGGGCGACGACGGAGACCGACAGGTCGAGGGCGTTGTCCGGGTCCGGAACGATCACGAAGTCGTTCTCCGTGCCGTGGCCCTTGAGGAAGGTGATCTGCGAAGTGCTCACGGTGCAACTGTACGAGCCCACACCCGGGCCCCGCGAAACCCGGGGCCCCGCCGGGCCGCAGGCTCAGGAGCGGAGACGGGCCACGCGCCACACGGCCAGGGCCACCAGCGCGGCGCACACGGCGACGTACAGCCCGATCACGCGCCAGTCGGGGCGCTCGTTCGATCCCCTGGTCGGCAGACCGGGCCAGGTGTGACCGACGCGGCGGGCGGCCATCATGCCCCAGCCCGCGGCGCAGCAGCTGATCAGCAGTCCCAGCATGGCCACGACGGCACCGCCGCCGCCGAACTCGAAGGCGAGCGGGAAGGCGAACATCAGGGAACCCACCCCCGCGAGCCCGACGATCGGTGCGAGCTGCCAGATCCGCAGCCGACGGGCGGGGCGGAGCTCGACCTCGACCTCGGGGCCCACCTCGTGCTCGTCCGGCCCGTCAGGGCTCAGGCGTCCTGCCTCGTGCTGCGTATCCGGTACGTCTCTGTCTGTGTCGCGAGGGCCGGCCTCCATCGCCACGCGCCCTCCCAACTCGGACTCCACTGGTCGATCGATGCTCGATGATGGCACGGCCCAGGCTGCCGAAATGACGGGCGGAGCTTCCCGATGCCATCACGTGATCAGGCTGTTACAGCCCCGCTTCAGGGGCCCGCGGGTCGGACGCCCCCTGCTGGCCGACGAGTCGGCAGAGGGGCAGCGACAGCCCCAGGTCAGCGCCGAATTGGCCGGTGACGTGCGGCCCGTGGAAGGAACCATCTCGATCATGTCGAACAAGCTTGCGCGGGGCATCGGGAGCTCCTTCAAGCCCTGCACGTGCCACCCCAACTCCCACGGGCGCCACGCTATTTGTGCGAGTGGTGACAGACCATCGCGCTTCCTCACGCAGGGGTTTCTCTGCGAGCATCTGGCGATAGCAGTCCGCCGTGTCATTAATGGGGGCCGTGTCCGATGAGAGAGCTCTTGCCTGCCGACCCACGTGCGGTGGGGCCGTATCGCCTGCTGGCCCGCCTGGGTGCTGGAGGGATGGGCCAGGTGTTCCTGGGGCGTTCTCGTGGCGGACGGGATGTCGCGGTCAAGCTCGTGCGGCCGGAACTCGCGGAGGATGTGCAATTCCGCCAACGGTTTGCCCGGGAGGTACAAGCCGCTCGACGCGTCGGGGGTTTCTACACCGCGCAAGTGGTGGACGCGGACACCGAGGCCACCCCGCCATGGCTGGTCACCTCCTATATTCCTGGTCCGACCCTGCGTGAAGCGATCGTGGCATGCGGCCCGCTGGCCACCGACGCCGTCGCGGTACTGGGAGCGGGCCTCGCCGAGGGGCTGAAGGCGATTCACGTCTGTGATCTGGTCCACCGCGATCTGAAGCCCGGGAACGTGATCCTCGCGGGGGACGGGCCTCGCATCATCGACTTCGGCATCGCCCGCGCACTCGATGCCGGCTCACACCTCACACAGACGGCTGCGATCGGCACTCCGGCCTTCATGTCTCCCGAGCAGATCCGGGGCCGGGAGATCGGGCCGGCCAGCGACGTCTTCTGCCTCGCTGCGGTCCTTGCCTACGCCGCCACCGGGCGAGGCCCCTTCGGAGAAGGCCCGACCGAAGCTGTCGTCTACCGCGTCGTCCACGACGAACCCGATCTCCCCGGCATTCCCGAGGAGCTCGCCACACTGGTCCGCGCGGGCCTTGCCAAGGACCCGGACGACCGGCCCGGCGTCACCGAGGTTCTGGACCGCTGCGCCGCGCTCGCCGGATACCCCGGACTGCGTCTTCCGGTCAAAGTCACCGAAATGATCGAAGAGCAGGTGGCAAGGACCGCATACCTGACCGCCCAGACCATCCCCCAGCCCTCGTCACCCGTCGAGGAAGGTACCCCCGAAATCGCCACTCCGGGTTCCCGGTCGATTCAGGCAACTGTCCGGTACAAGACGGACGCCGGCCCTGCTTCGATAACCCTGCCGTGGCTTCCAGGGGAGACCTCCGGCGCACGGAAGGCGACCGTCCTTCGCTGGCACAAGCAAGTGGGAGACGTGGTCGCGAAGGGCGAGCCGCTGCTTGAGGTCTCATCGGTCCGGGGCGACACAGTGATCACCTCTCCGGCCGGCGGCACATTACTGGCTGTGCACCGTCCCGCGGGCAGGACCGCGAGGGCCAGGAGCGTGATCGCGGCCGTCGGCAACCCCGGGGCAACCGTTCCGCGCCCTCCACTGTCCCGCGTGTCGGTTATCGCCCTCATCTCTTCCGCCGCATTACTGGCGGCCGCGATACTGGTGACACCGCAGATTGTTCGACAGTATCAGGCCTATTTTTCGAACGACCCGGATCCATTCTCCGCAGAAGTGGGAGACTGCATCAGGGCGGATTCGAATGCTCTCACCAATGAAGATTTCACCGAAAGCGCCAGGAGAGTCGGCTGCTCAAGCTTTTTCGCCACTCACGAAGTAATAAGATTCGGAGAATATTGCGAGTCGCCCGACGGCACAGCAAGGCGCCTTATCGATTACAGCGGTTCGGAACGGTATATTCAAGATCGATATATGTTGTGTCTCATTCCGAAGAGCTCATGACATGATCTTGCTGAAGCTTGCCGCCGTCCCCGGCGAGGGGCCACACGTTTTCGATGCCTCCGCGCACGCCGGCGGGCCGGGCAGCGCGGCAGCGCGACGAGTTGCGGGCAGGGCACCCGGGTGGCCGGTACGGGCCAAGGAAGCCCAGGCCGCGCGTACGCCCCGGTTCCGTCCCGCCCAGCTGGCACCCGCGGTGCGCACGGCCGCCCTCGGGCTGTCCCGCGTGATGCGTGGCAGCGGTACGGTGCGTCGCCTCACCCCCTGAGACCCGGTGGACCCAGGGGACGGCGATCAGGCTGTCACCGCTCGTTCGACCAGCTCCAGCGCCCGGCGCGGGAGTTCTCCCCGCTGTTCCTGCGCGCCGCTCAGCCACCGGACGCGCGGGTCACGCCGGAACCATGAATCCTGGCGGCGTGCGAAGCGTTTGGTGGCGCGTACGGTCTCCACGCGCGCCTCGTCCTCGGTGCACTCCCCGGCGAGCGCCGCGAGCACCTGCTGGTAGCCGAGCGCACGCGATGCGGTACGCCCCTCGCGCAGCCCCCGGTCCTCCAGGCCGCGTACCTCGTCCACGAGCCCGGCCTCCCACATTCGGTCCACCCGGGTACGGATGCGTTCGTCGAGTTCGGGGCGTTCGACGTCCACACCGATCTGCACGGCGTCGTAGACCGCCTCGCCGCTCGGGAGGTTGGCCGTGAAGGGCTTGCCCGTGATCTCGATGACCTCGAGGGCGCGGACGATACGGCGGCCGTTCCCGGCCAGGATGGCGCGGGCGGCCTCCGGGTCGGCGGCGGCGAGCCTGGCGTGCAGGACGCCCGAGCCGTGCTCCGTCAGCTCCTGTTCGAGCCGGGCGCGTACCCGGGGGTCGGTTCCCGGGAATTCGAGGGCGTCGATCGCGCCCTTCACATAGAGACCCGACCCGCCCACCAGGACGGGAGTCCTTCCTTCGGCCAGCAGCCGGTCGATCTCGGTGCGGGCGAGACGCTGGTACTCGGCGACGCTCGCCGCCTCGGTGACCTCCCAGATGTCCAGGAGGTGGTGCGGGACGTCGGCCCGCTCGGGAGGAGTCAGCTTGGCCGTGCCGATGTCCATGCCCCGGTAGAGCTGCATGGAGTCGGCGTTGACCACCTCGCCACCGAGCTGCTGGGCGAGAAACACCCCAAGATCGGACTTTCCGGCCGCGGTGGGACCGACGACGGTGATGACACGGGGGGTGGGAGCTGGTCTTCTCACCGGGACAGTCTCCCAAACTTCGACGTGCGCTCCGACCGGAGGAGAGTTCGCTCGCCGACGAGTAAAATGTCATCACAGTCCCCCAGCACGGAAGGTGACCCATGGGTTTCCTGGACAACCTGAAGACCAAGCTGGCCCCGGCCAAGGACAAGGTCGGCGACCTCGCGCAGCAGCACGGGGGCAAGATCGAGCAGGGCCTCGACAAGGCTGCCCGCACGGTCGACGAGAAGACCAAGGGCAAGTACAGCGAGAAGATCGAGTCCGGCACGCAGAAGGCCAAGGAGGCGGTCGACCGCCTGGGCCAGAAGGACGAGGGCGGCACTCCGCCGCCGCCGGCGTCCTGACCCGGTCCCGGCGCGATCGAGGGCCGTGGAGCGAAGTGGCTCCGCGGCCCTCAGCCGTGCCGGTGAAGGGCGTGGACGCGCCGGTGAAGGGCGCCGACGGCCGACCGCCGGGTCATGACCAGGCGGCGACGAGGTACCCCACGCCGTACGGGGCATCCTCGTACAGCAGTCGGCCGCCGAGACCCGCACCCTCGGCCGCGCCCGCGAGCACCTGCCAGGGCGCCCGTCCTGCCGCCTTCAGCTCGTACGCGAGCGACTCGTCCAGGGCGCTCAGCGCCGCCACATCCGCGCTGCCCAGCGCCCGGGCGGCCGCCGCGTCGAAGTCCGCCGCCCGCTCGTCCAGATAGCCGGGCGACTTGACCGTACGACAGGCACTGCCGTCGCCCATCACCAGCAGGGCCACCCGCTCCGCCCGGGCCGCCAGGTCCGCTCCTGCCCGCAGGCACCGGTCGGCGGCGAGCGGCTCCCCCACGCCCAGCCCCTCCGCCCCGGCACCGTCCCACCCGCGGCGCTCCAGCAGCCAGGCGCCGACGGCGAGGGACGCGGGGAGCGGGCGTGCGGGTGCGGGAGAGCCGGTGGGTGCCTGCCCCAGCCGCACGGTCAGGTCGACACCGAAGCCGCCGAAGGAGCCTGTCGACCCCGACGGGAACAGCCCGCGGTCGTCCGGTCCCGCGGGGCCGGCCACGATCAGCAGATCCGGCTGCGCGGCGGCGAGCACGCCCACCGCGTCGAGGCACGCGCTGCGTGCGGCGTCGAGCTCGGGCGCGGCTCCCGCAGCCACCTCGGGGACCAGGACCGGCGGGCAGGGGCAGACGGCTGCGGCGACAAGCATGCCGGTCAGCGTAATCGGCCCGGCCGTCCTCAGTCGCAGCCGCATCCCGGGGTGGCGGCCGCGGGCAGCGGGGCGGGCGCCCCGATCCCGGGCAGCCCCAGCATGACTCCGGCGGGGCGTTCGGCGGGAGCCGCGTTGCGCTTCTCCCAGGCGTCTCCCGAACGGGTGCGCCGGACGCCCAGGGGTGTGCCCTCGGCGAGCAGGTGGTGCGGGGCGGCGTAGCTGATCTCGACCGTCACGACGTCCCCGGGGCGTACGTCCTGGGACGGCTTGGTGAAGTGGACCAGGCGGTTGTCGGGAGCACGCCCGGAGAGCCGGTGCGTGGCGCCGTCCTTGCGGCCCTCGCCCTCGGCGACCATGACGTCCAGGGTGCGGCCGACCTGCTTCTTGTTCTCGTCCCAGGAGATCTCCTCCTGGAGGGCGGACAGGCGCATGTAGCGCTCCTGGACGACCTCCTTGGGGATCTGTCCCTCCATGTCCGCGGCCGGGGTCCCGGGGCGCTTGGAGTACTGGAAGGTGAAGGCGTTCGCGAAGCGGGCCTCGCGCACGGCGTGCATGGTCTGCTCGAAGTCCTCCTCGGTCTCCCCGGGGAAGCCGACGATGATGTCGGTGGAGATGGCGGCGTCCGGCATGGCGGCGCGCACCTTCTCGATGATCCCGAGGAAGCGCTCCTGACGGTAGGAGCGGCGCATGGCCTTGAGGATCGTGTCCGATCCTGACTGCATCGGCATGTGGAGCTGCGGCATCACGTTCGGCGTCTCGGCCATCGCCGCGATCACGTCGTCGGTGAAGTCGCGGGGGTGGGGCGAGGTGAAGCGGACGCGCTCCAGGCCCTCGATCGTGCCGCAGGCCCGCAGCAGCTTGGAGAACGCCTCCCGGTCACCGATGTCGGAACCGTAGGCGTTCACGTTCTGCCCGAGCAGCGTGATCTCGCTGACCCCCTCGGCGACCAGGGCCTCGATCTCCGCCAGGATGTCGCCGGTGCGGCGGTCCTTCTCCTTGCCACGCAGGGCGGGGACGATGCAGAAGGTGCAGGTGTTGTTGCAGCCCACGGAGATCGACACCCACGCGGCGTAGGCGGACTCACGGCGGGTGGGCAGCGTCGAGGGGAACGCCTCCAGGGACTCGGCGATCTCGACCTGCGCCTCCTCCTGGACCCTGGCCCGCTCCAGCAGCACCGGCAGCTTGCCGATGTTGTGCGTGCCGAAGACGACGTCCACCCAGGGGGCACGCCGCACGATGGTGTCGCGGTCCTTCTGTGCCAGACAGCCGCCGACGGCGATCTGCATCCCGGGACGCTTCGTCTTCATGGGGGCGAGGCGGCCGAGGTTGCCGTAGAGCTTGTTGTCGGCGTTCTCACGCACGGCGCAGGTGTTGAACACGACGACATCGGCATCACCGTCGGAGCCCTCGGGGGCGCGTACGTATCCGGCGCCCTCCAGCAGCCCCGACAAGCGTTCGGAGTCGTGGACGTTCATCTGGCACCCGTAGGTGCGCACCTCGTAGCTCTTCTGGACGTCCACTGCTTCGCTCCGGTTGCCGCTGGTCATGGGACAAGGGTAGGCGGTGACGCCGGTCCCCCCGCCGCCGGTTCTCCCGCCGGCGGAGCCGGTGCCCACGTTCCGGCCTGGCCAGGGCGGTGTGCGGGCTGGCAGGATCGCGCCATGCAGCACGTACTGTCCCGGTTCGGCCGGCGACGCACCCTTCAGGGGGGCGCCGCCCTCCTGGTCGTGCTCGGACTGCTGCTGTGGTGGGTGCTCCCGATCGGGAAGGCGGAGCCGAGCGGTTCGCTCACGTTCTCCACCGGCGTACGCAGCGGGGTCTACCAGCGCTACGGCCAGCGGCTGGAGGGCGCGCTGGACAAGGACATGCCCAAGGTGTCGATACACCTGCAGACGAGCGAGGGCTCGCAGCAGAACATCGAACGCGTCGCCACGGGCAAGGCCGACTTCACCATCGCCACCGCCGACGCCGTCGCCACGTATCTGCAGAGCGGCAAGCCCGGCGCGGGCCGGCTGCGTGGCTGCGTCCGGCTGTACGACGACTACATCCAGCTGGTCGTGCCCAGCGACTCCACGATCCGCAGGGTCTCCGATCTGCGGGGCAAGCGGGTGGGTGTGGGGCAGCAGGGTTCGGGCGTGCTTCTCGTCGCCGACCGGCTGATGAAGGCGGCGGGCGTCGATCCGGAGGCGGACATCACTCCTGTCGGGGCCGGGATCGACACGATGCCGGAGAGGCTGGCGGACGGGCGGCTGGACGCCTTCTTCTGGTCCGGGGGGCTGCCCACGGGCGCCGTGCAGGATCTCTCGAAGAAGTTCGCGATCCGGCTGGTGCCGTTGGAGGACGCGCTGGTGACCGAGCTCCAGGCCGTCGGCGGGTCCACACGCTACTACCGCTCCGCGGTGATGCCGGCCGACGCCTACCGTCACGCACAGGGTGACGCGGTGAAGACGGTCGCCGTCTCCAATCTGCTGATCACCACGGACCGTACGGATCCGCTGACGACCGAGGCGTTCACCCGGACCGTGATCGACAGCCGGGACCGGATCGGCCGTGAGGTGCACTCCGCGCAGCTGGTGGATCTGCGGACGGCCATCTACACCGATCCGCTGCCCCTGCACGAGGGCGCCAGGCGCTACTACCGCTCGGCCAAGCCCTGACTCATGTGTGCGGAGGGTTGCGCGGCACGGTGACCGTCACCCGCAGGCCGTGCGGCGGATGCGTCTCGTAGCGGAGCGATCCCCCTCCCGCCGCGAGCAGGGCACGCGAGATGGACAGTCCGAGACCGGATCCCTTGACGTTCTGGTGCCGCCCGCTGCGCCAGAAGCGGTCGCCGATGCGCTCCAGTTCCTGTTCCGTCAGACCTGGCCCCCGGTCGGCGACGACGACCGTGACGCCCTCGCCTTCCGACCCGGCGGTGACCCGGACCTCCTGGCCTTCGGGGGTGAACTTGAGGCCGTTGTCGATGATGGCGTCCAGCGCGCTGGACAGGGCGATCGGATCGGCCCAGCCGGTCACGGCGGGCACCCCGTCCAGGACGAGCCGTACGCCCCTCTCCTCGGCCAGCGGACGCCATGAGGCGACGCGTTCCGCGGCGAGCGCGGCGATGTCGGTGAGCCGGAGATCGGCCTCCGTGTGCTCGGCCAGCGCCAGGTCGAGGAGGTCGTCGAGCACCTGGGCGAGGCGCTTGCCCTCCGTGCGGACCGAGGCGACCTCCTCGTTGCCGTCGGGCAGTTCGAGGGCGAGGAGCTCGATGCGGAGCAGCAGCGCGGCCAGCGGGTTGCGCAACTGGTGCGAGGCGTCGGCGACGAAGGCGCGCTGCTGCTCCAGCACGTCCTCGACGTTGTCGGCCATCTCGTTGAACGAGCGGGCGAGCCGTCTGAGTTCGGGCGGCCCGCCGGACGCGGCGACCCGCGACCTCATCCGGCCGCTCGCGATGTCATGGGTGGCCGCGTCCAGGACCCGTACGGGCAGCAGGACCCATCCGGTGAGACGGAACGCGGCGCCGACCGCCACCAGCAGGGCGGCCGCCTCGCCGATGGCGATGAGCAGCCAGCCGCGCACCGTCCTGGACCGCATGTCGCCGGTGGGCGAGTCGGTCACGACGACGGCGACCACGTCACCGTCGCGTACGACCGGGGACGCGACGACGATCCGGTCGTCCTGCCAGGGCCAGACCTGGGAGGGGTCGTGGGAGCGGCGGCCGAGCAGGGCCTCCTCGAAGGCCGCTCTGCCCTCCCCGTCGGCGGGCAGGGACCAGGAGCCGGGCGCCTTCGCGAGCGCCGTGTCGTCGCGGTAGAAGACTCCGGCGCGGATCCCGTACACCGAGTGGTAGGCCTCGAGTTCGGTCTGGAGTATCCGCTGCCGTTCGTCGGTGCCGACGAGGGGTTCGTCGACGAACTGGGCCAGCGCGCCGAAGCGCGCCGTGTCGTCGATCCGGTCGATGACGACCCGCTGCTGTTCGGCGGCGGCCACCCGGACGGCCAACGGGAAGCCCAGGGCGAGGAGCACGGCTGCCATCAGGATGATGAGCAGGGGGAGCAGACGGGTGCGCACGGGGGCGTACGTCCTCAGGCCGGCGGCGGGACGAGCCGGTAGCCGACTCCTCGCACGGTCTCGACCAGAGCGGGCAGCCGCAGCTTGGAGCGCAGCGAGGCGACGTGCACCTCCAGGGTGCGTCCTGTCCCCTCCCAGCTGGTCCGCCACACCTCGCTGATGATCTGCTCCCGGCGGAAGACCACCCCGGGGCGCTGCGCGAGCAGCGCGAGAAGGTCGAACTCCTTGCGGGTGAGCTGGACCTCCTGGCCGTCGACACTGACCCTGCGGGTGGGCAGCTCGATGTGGACCGGGCCGATCCGCAGGGCGGCGAGCGGCGTCGGACCGGTGTCCTCACCGGCGTTCCTGCGCCGGGCGACGGCATGGATACGGGCGAGGAGCTCACCGGTGTCGTACGGCTTCACGACGTAGTCGTCGGCGCCGAGGTTGAGGCCGTGGATCCTGGAGCGGACATCGGCCCGCGCGGTCACCATGATCACCGGGATCGCCGAACGCTTGCGGATCTTCCCGCACACCTCGTAGCCGTCCTGGTCGGGCAGCCCGAGGTCCAGGAGGACGACCCCGAAGGGCTCCTTGTCGGCCGGCAGCAGGGCCTGCAGGGCCTCCTCGCCGCTGCGGGCGTGCACGACCTGGAAGCCGTGACGTGAGAGCACGGCGGACAGGGCAGCGGCAACGTGGTCGTCGTCCTCGACGAGCAGCAGTCTCATGCCCCCCCTTTCCGTGCCTTTCGGCGTCATCCCGTGGCCGAGCCACGTTCTTCGCGACGGCCGGGAACCGTGCGTGACGATCCACCGGTGTTCCGCCCGACGAATCTTCCCGTACCGCGGCGATTCATGTGATTCCCGTACCAGGGCATCCACGCCGATGACAGGTACGCCAGTCAAGTCCCCGCCGGTTACCACCAGGTTTCCGTTACCCACCCGGTACGCCGCCGGGTGCCCCGTGACGTCCCCTTCACGCCGTGTGTCCGGTTGCGGCCGGATCGTTATGCTCAATTTCCGCTCAGATGTAATGACGCTGGTAGCACTGCGTCACTAGGGTCCTTGCCTAACCGAGGAGGACGGAGCAAGAAGCCGATGAGCGGAGTTTCAGTGACCAAGGCCGCCGAGGATGCCGCACCTGCGGGTGGTGACCTTGTCGTACTGAGCGACGTCAACAAGCACTTCGGCGCGCTGCATGTGCTCCAGGACATCGATCTGACCATCGCCCGCGGCGAGGTCGTCGTAGTCATCGGGCCCTCCGGGTCCGGGAAGTCCACGCTGTGCCGCACGATCAACCGCTTGGAGACGATCGACTCGGGCGCGATCGCGATCGACGGCAAGCCACTGCCCCAGGAGGGCAAGGAGCTGGCGAGGCTGCGTGCCGATGTCGGCATGGTCTTCCAGTCGTTCAATCTCTTCGCGCACAAGACGGTGCTCGAGAACGTGATGCTGGGCCAGGTCAAGGTCCGCGGAACGGACAAGAAGACCGCCGAGGAGAAGGCCAGGAGCCTGCTCGACCGCGTGGGCGTCGGCGTCCAGGCGGACAAGTACCCGGCGCAGCTCTCGGGCGGCCAGCAGCAGCGCGTCGCCATCGCGCGTGCGCTGGCGATGGACCCCAAGGTGATGCTCTTCGACGAGCCCACGTCGGCGCTCGACCCGGAGATGATCAACGAGGTGCTCGAGGTCATGCAGCAGCTGGCCCGCGAGGGGATGACCATGGTCGTCGTCACCCACGAGATGGGCTTTGCCCGCTCGGCCGCCAACCGTGTGGTCTTCATGGCGGACGGGAAGATCGTCGAGGAGGCGACTCCCGATCAGTTCTTCAGCAATCCGCGCAGCGACCGGGCCAAGGACTTCCTGTCGAAGATTCTTCACCACTGACTACCGACGACCTACGACACAAGGATTGTTGACATGAAGCTCCGTAAGTCGGCCGCTGTTGCGGCCATCGCTGTGCTCGCCCTGACCGCCACCGCGTGCGGCGGCAAGGAGGGCTCCGCCGGCGACAAGCCGTCGGGCGTCAAGCCCGGTTCGTCGGAGGCGCCCGAGCTGCCGAAGTACACGGTCGCGACCGATGTCGACCTGGACTCGCCGGTCTTCAAGGAGGCGAAGAAGCGCGGCAAGCTGGTCATCGGTGCCAAGGCCGACCAGCCGTACCTCGGCTTCGAGGACCAGTCGACCAAGGAGCGCTCCGGTTTCGACATCGAGATCGCCCGTATGATCGCGGCCGACCTCGGCTTCACGGACAAGCAGATCGAGTGGAAGACCGTCGACTCCGGCATCCGTGAGACGGCCATCGCCAAGGGTCAGGTCGACTTCATGGTCGGCACCTACACGATCAACGACGAGCGCAAGAAGCAGGTCGGCTTCGCGGGCCCGTACTACAAGGCCGGCGCGGACCTGCTGGTGCGTCAGGACGACACCTCCATCACCGGCAAGGAGTCGGTGAAGGACAAGAAGGTCTGCTCGATCGTGGGTTCCACCCCGCTCCAGGAGATCAAGAAGCCCGAGTACGGCGCGAAGGTCGTCGAGCTGGCCAAGTACTCGGACTGCGTGCAGCAGCTCCTGACCAAGCAGATCGACGCGGTCACCACCGACGACGCGATCCTCAAGGGATACGCCGCCGCCAACTCCGGCAAGCTCAGGGTCGTCGGCAAGCCCTTCACCGACGAGCCCTACGGCATCGGTCTGAACAAGAGCGACAAGGTGCTCCGCGAGGCGATCGACAAGTCGCTGGAGACCCACACCGAGGACGGCACGTACAAGAAGATCTACGAGGCGACCCTCGGCCTGTCCGGCTCGGACTACATCGAGCCGCCGGCCATCGAGCGCTACTGACGCAGCCCCGTCGCTGACGTCCTGTCGCCGACACCCTGTCACTGACGCAGCCCGTCACCGACGTTCTGTCACTGACGCCGCACACGTGAGTGAAGCGTCCCGTACGTCGCCGCCCATCGGGCGCAGCGGCGTACGGGGCGCCCTTCCCCTGCCCTGATGCCGCTGACCGCCGACGCGGAGACCCCATGAACGTATTGCTCGACAACTTCCCGGAATTCCGCGACGGCTTCATAGGCACTGTGTCGATCACCGTCATCAGTTCGGTCATCGCCCTGGTCCTGGGCATCGCCATCGCCGGCTGCCGGGTGTCCCCCGTGCCGCCGCTGCGCTTCTTCGGCACCGCCTGGGTGACCCTGCTGCGCAACACCCCGCTGACGCTTCTGTTCCTGATCTTCTTCTTCGTGGTGCCGGAGATCTTCTTCCCGGGCATGAGCCCCTTCCTGCTCGGCTCGCTGGCCGTCGGCTTCTACACCTCGTCCTTCGTGTGCGAGGCGGTCCGCTCGGGCATCAACACCGTCCCACTGGGGCAGGCCGAGGCCGCACGCTCCATCGGCATGACGTTCACGCAGACCCTGCGCATCGTGATCTTCCCCCAGGCGACGAGGATCGTCATCCCGCCACTGAGCAGCATCTTCATCGCGCTCACGAAGAACTCGGCGATCGCCGGCGCCTTCAGCGTCAGCGAACTCTTCGGGTGGCAGAAGCTGATGAGCGACCGGGGCTACGCGATCGGACCGATCTTCATCTGGGTGGCACTCGGCTACCTGGTCATCACGTTTGTCATCAGCGGTCTGTTCCGGCTGCTGGAGCGCCGCATGGAGGTCGCCCGATGAGTGCCAGCGTTCTCTACGACGCCCCCGGCCCCAAGGCGGCCACCCGTAACCGGATCTACGCGGTGGTCGGAAGCCTCGCCATCATCGCCCTGATCTCGGTCGGCCTGATGCGACTGGCCGACAAGGGGCATCTCGCCCCCGAGATGTGGGACATCTTCAACTACTCGGGCATCCGGCAGAACATCGCCGACGGCGTGCTCGCCACGCTCAAGGCCTTCGGCCTGGCGGCGATCGGCTCGCTGATCTTCGGAGTCGTGCTGGCCGTCGGCCGGCTCTCCGATCACAAGCCGGTCCGCTGGGCCGCCACCACCTTCATCGAGCTCTTCCGCTCGATCCCGCTGCTGATCACCATCTACGCCATCTGGGTCGGCTTCCTCACCGACTACTCGATGTGGGCCCTGGCGCTCGGACTCTCCATCTACAACGGCAGTGTCCAGGCCGAGGTGCTGCGCGCGGGCATCAACTCCGTGCCCAAGGGCCAGAGCGAGGCGGCCTACGCCCTCGGAATGAGCAAGACCCAGGTCATGGTCAGCGTGCTGATGCCGCAGGCGGTCCGCGCCATGCTGCCGACGATCATCAGCCAGCTGGTGGTGACCCTCAAGGACACCTCGCTCGGCTTCATCATCCTGTACCCGGAGCTGCTCCAGACGGCGCGCCTGATCGCCGCCAACACCCAGGTCAACGGCCAGTACGCGTACGTCTCGACGATCGCCGTCATCGGCACGATCTATGTGGCGATGTGTCTGCTCCTGTCGGCACTCGCCACCTGGATCGAGAAGCGCGGCAGGCGGGCCAAGACGGGGATCGCGGTGGCCACGGCCGCCGAGACCCCGGGAGCCATCCCCGCCGGCGGTCTGACGGTCCCTCCCGCCGAGGACCCGGCAGTCGGACCCGACGCCGACGCCGACGAGGGGACCGGCAAGAAGGGCTGACGGACCGCTCGTCGCCTCTTCGCATCCCGCTCAGGACAGCCCGTCGGTACACCGGCGGGCTGTCCGGGGTTTCGGAGGCCGCACGGGTTGCGTGGGGCGGCAACGCGGGCCTCCCGTCCACTGTCGCTTGACGCAAGCAGCGGCAGTGGGTTGCATTCGTTCTGTGATCGCGCCCCGAACCACCGCCGCCGCACCCCCTGGTTCCCCCTCCGCATCGACAACCTCCGCAGCCACTCCCACCAGCGCCGAATGGCTCACACCGTGGACCCGGTGATCGTCGTCGGCGCCGGGCCGGTCGGGCTGGCGCTGTCGCTCGCCCTCGCGGCTCAGGGAGTGCCGTCCGTCCTGCTCGACGAAGGTCCCGGCAGGGACGAACCGCGCCCCGCCCGTACCGTCGTGCTGCGCGAGGACACCGCGGACCTCGTGGCACGGCTGGGCTGTTCGACGCTCCACGACGCGGGGCTGCGGTGGGCCGGCTGGCGGTCCGTGCGGCGTAAGCAACTGGTACGGGCCGTACCTCTGGGCGAGGAGGCGGGCACCGTCCCGCTGCCCGCACCCGTCCATCTGCCGCAGCACGCGCTGGCCGGCGGTCTGCGGGCCGCGGTCGCCGCGCAGGACCTGGTCACCATGGTGCCGTTCAGCAGGGTCGACACCCTGGAACAGGACGCGCACGGGATCACGGTGCACACCCGGGAGCCCGGATCGACCTGGTGGCGCGGGAGTTATCTGGTGGGCTGCGACGGCGCGCGCTCCACCGTACGCAAGCTCCTGGACATCAGGTTCCCGGGCCGCACGGCGGTCGAGCGGCACGCCGTAGCCGCGCTCCGTGCCCAACTCCCCTGGCCTGGAGAGGCGGTGCTCCACCGGGCTCCGCCCTGGCGCACCGGCGGTTCCGAGATCACCGCGCGACCGCTGCCCGACGACGTGTGGCGGCTGGACTGGCTCCTTCCACCGCGCGGCGAGCTCGTCACTCCCGACGCGCTGATCACCAGGATCCGCGACACCCTCGAAGGCTGGTGCGGCGAGACTCCGGCGTACGAACTGCTCGACACGGGCGTGTACACCCTGCACCACCGGCTGGCCAGGCGCTGGCGGTCCAGGCGCGCCTTCCTCGCCGGCGACGCCGCGCACCTGCTGGGCGCGCTCGGCACCCAGGGCCTGGACGAGGGGCTGCGGGACGCCGAGAACCTGGCCTGGAAGCTGGCCCAGGCCTGGCATCAGAGCGCCTCCGAGCTGCTGCTCGACAGCTACCAGGCCGAGCGCAGGGCGGCCGTCGCGGCCCGACTGCGCGCCGCCGACCAGTCACTGCCGATACTGCGGGGCGGCGGCGGTCTCCGGACGCTCGTACCGGGCTCGGCGCGGGGTCACGACACCTTGCTGGCCGACGGTCATCTGGGGTGCGGGCCACTGGGCGCGCCCCCCGCGTACGCCCACTCCCCCCTTGCACCTCGACGCGCCGAGGCTCATGCGTCGGTGGGGACGGCACCCGGGGCGCCCGTCGCCGATGTGCGGGTGACGGCGCCTGACGGGAACACCGTGCGGCTGCGCGACCGGCTGGGTCTGGGGCCGCTGCTGGTGATCCTGGTCGCACCGGGCACGGGCGTGTGGGACAGACGACACTGGCTGACCGCCGGGGTCATGCCCCGGCTCGTCGACGCGGTGGAGGCCCTCCCCGTGAACGCCGAGCTGCTGGTGACCGAGAGCTATCCGGGAGCCACCGCGCACACGGTGCTGCTGGTCAGGCCGGACGGGCATCTCGTCGCGGCCTTCAACGGTGTACGCCCCGCCGAGCTGCTCGCGGCGGCAGACACAGCGCGCGGGGGTGGCGCGGACACGGCGCACGGCGGCCAGGACCGCACCACCACGAGCTCCGACCGGACCGCGGACGTCAATTGACCGCCGCAGGCGCACATGGTGTACTCCAGATCATGACCGACACCGATGTGCGCCTGTGGCGGAGGGTCCATATGGACCTCGTCCGCTATGCGGGCTGCGTGTGTCGCCCGTCCTGCTGAATCGCCTCTCATCGCACGTCGTGCTGTTGCGCGCACGGCTGTGCTTCCACGCGAACTTCTCAGGACGGTCCCTGTGTCTGCATCATTCCCCACCCTGCCCACGCCCGTGTCCGCATCCGCTTCCGCCGTCGAGACGGACCCGGCGCTCCTGGCCACCGCCGACGTGAATGCTCCGGCCACCGCCGGTGCGGACGCCCTGGCCCAGGCCCCCGCACCGGCCCCGACCGCGGCGGAACTGCTGGCCTTCGTCCGCCGGACCGCGCAGGACGCCGCGCTCGTCGGCTCACTCCCACTCGACCCCGAGGGGCGCACCTGGCTGCGGCTCGAGGGTCCCGGCGGCAGCGAGGCGTGGCTGATCGGCTGGCCTCCCGGCACCGGCACGGGCTGGCACGACCACGCCGAGTCGACCGGGGCGTTCACCGTCGCCGCGGGCGCGCTCAAGGAACACTCGCTGGCCGCCCGGCTGCCCACCGACGGCTGGAAGACCCTCGAACTGAGCGAGGGCATCGACCGGGAACGGCAGCTGGCGACCGGCCAGGGCAGGGCCTTCGGCCGGCACCATGTCCACGAGGTGCTCAACGAGTCCGGCGATGAGCACGCCGTGTCGGTGCACGCCTACTACCCGCCCCTGCCGCAGATCCGCCGCTACAGCCGTACGGGCGCGGTGCTGCGCCTGGAGCAGACCGAGCGCCCGGAGGACTGGCAGTGAGCGAAGGGGGCCAGGACCGGCAGAAGCCGGTGGGCATCGACGAACTGCTCGACCGGGTACGCGCCGGTTACGAGCGGGTGGGGCCCGAGGAGGCGGCGGCAGCGGCCGCCGAGGGCGCGCTGCTGGTCGACATCCGTTACGCGGCGCTGCGCGAGAAGGACGGCCTGATCCCAGGGGCTCTGGTGGTCGAGCGCAACGAGCTGGAGTGGCGGCTCGATCCGCAGGGAAGCCACCGCGCCGAGGAGGCGGTGAGCCATGATCTGCGGGTCGTGGTGATCTGCAACGAGGGTTACGCCTCCAGTCTCGCGGTCTCCTCCCTGCGACAGCTGGGGCTGCACCGGGCCACGGATCTGACCGGCGGCTTCCAGGCGTGGCGCGCGGCCGGCCTCCCGGTCACCCCCTGACCGGAGCACCCGGCCCCCGCCCCGGCCCCCGTCGACTGAGATGACCGGTGACGCTGTCACCGGTCATTCGTCTGCTCGCAGCTCGCAGGACCGAATGGCGCTCCTGCCCACTCGAACGCTGCTCTCCGGTGGAGCAATCCTCGCGCACGACGGACATTCACCTCATCACCGAGGACCGGAATGTACGGAGATGTCGCGCCGATGGAAACCGCTCAGCTCACCCCGGACCAGCTCGACACACAGGCCGCCCGGCTCCATGACACCGACGCCTGGCAGCGCATCGTCACAGGCTGGGAGCAGACCGCCCAGGAGCCGGTGCCCGCACCGGCGACATCCGTCCCCGGTCACGAAACGCGGCCCGCCCCTCCGGCCGCTTGGCGGGACCTGCTGTCCGTGCCCGTCGACAGGCTCATCGAGGACTCCCTGCGGACGCTGGCCCCGCGCCCGCCACGCGAGCGCCCGCTTCCCGGGCGCCTCGGCGCCGCGCTGCCCGAGCGTCTGCATGCGTGGCGCCGCATCGGACAGCCGGATGTGCGCCCGTCCACGCATCTGGGCCACGCCCGGCAGATCCTGACCGAGTGGGGATGGCAGAACACCCCCTACCGGCTGCGCAACGCCCGTGGTGCGCGCTGCCTCTGCGGAGCGATGCTGACCGCCCACCGGCTCGGCTACGGATCGCTGGACACCGTCGACCGCGCCGGGGCCTGGCTCATCACCGAGCTGCGCTCACAGGGCTGGACCGGTCTGATCGGCCCCTGGAACCGGCACCCCGGCCGCACGGCCGCCGACGCACTGGCCCTGATCGACGCCACGATCCGCCGGGCGTCGATGGCAGGCCACTGAGCTCCTCACACTCCACCGATCAGCACGGACCGGCATCGGCAGCCTTCGGCCCCCTGCCCCATGTCCGCAGGCCATCCGGTCAGAACGGTCTCCACCTTGCACGCCGGTCGAAGGCCGCCGTACGCAACCTCGCCCGCGGATGGGCCCTCAGACCGCGCGCACACGGCTTCCGCGTCGACGTCATATCCTCGGGCGGCACAGGCACCGCTGGGCTGCTGGAGCTGGTTCCGCCCGAGATACTCAAGGAAGCCGAAGGCGCCGTCCCCCTCGGCCTGCTCGCCGAGCGCGAGGAGATAGCCGTCGTCACGACGTTCCTCGCCTCGGATGCCTAGAGCTGCGTCAACGGTGCCGAGTTCTCCGCCGACGCTGGATACGCCCAGGTGCGAGCCCGGGGCGAACACGCGTCAGCCGGTTCAGGACAGGACGGAGGCGAAGGCTCCCGCCGCCGCGGCGGCCAGGGTGACCACCGCGGCAAAGGCAGCGGCGGCTCGGGTGAGAGCGGCCGGGTAGGTGGCGCCGTCCATGCGTGCGAGCTTGGCCGCGCCACTGGCGACCAGCAGCCGCAGTCGAGGCCGTCTGCGGAGCCGGCATGGGCGCCACGATGGTGCTCGGCCCGTCCCGCGGCAGGCAATCGTCCCGGCCCACATGATGGGCCGGGTGGCCTCCGCAGTAGATCCGGCATGTGCTGCGGCACCACCCTGGCGATCCGTCAGGTGTGTCGGTTGTCCGACAGGGGAAATCACTGCTACCGCTGATCGCTGTACCGTCGGCCTCGCTCCCGGTCCAGCCCCCAGCGCCACCCTGCGCTGCATGTCAGTTCGTCACGGCTGCGCGAGGACGAGGCCTACCTGGCGGCCTCCGGGCCGACGGGCCGCGTGTCTCCCGTCTCCACGCGGAAGGGGTATGTCCCGGCTGCGGTGAACGCGTCGTGCATCGGCCTGATGAGCGAGGTGAGGCGACGGACGTCGGCGTCGCCGATCGGCGTCCACAGCGCCGCGCAGTGCTCGTCGGTCTCGACCTCGATCTGCTCGCGCGCCGTGATGCCGGCATCGGTAGCGGTGCCGTCGGCGTCGAGCCAGCCGCGAGCAACGAGGCGTGTCGTTGCCGCGGCCACCTCTTCGTCGTCCCACAGCCGGGTGGCACGCGCGATCGCTTCCGGGAAGTGACCTGTCGCGGTTTGCAGCACGTTGCAGTCACACGGCCCGATGCCGTTGGCGGCGAGCACGGTGAAATGCGCGTCGCCGCGCCACTCGCGCAGCACCGTGATCTGCTGCCACAGCGCGACGAGCGGATCGGCCGGGAGAAGGACCGAGGCGTTGGAGGCAGCCATCGCCTTCCCGGCGTAGTCGGCGCTCGCGACGACCGGGTCGATCAGCGATCGCGCCTCGGCGATCTGATCGGCGGTGAGGCTCACGCCGACGCGCTGCAACGCACGGTCGACGGCTGTGAAGCGAGCGGCCTGCCATTCCTGTGGCGACGCTGTGTCCCAGACGCCTGCCATGGCCTGCACCGACCGCGGGCTGAAGTTGTAGAAGACTGCGAGCGTGACCTGCCATGGGACTGCGCCCATAGGGGCTGACCGGAACGCGAAGTACGCCGGTGCGTACTCGGTCACGCCCAGCTTGGCGGCCTCTTCCGGTGCCTCGGGGATGAAGTAGACGAAAAGGTGGGTCGCGTTGATGGTGAGGCTGACCTCGCGGACGGCGCTCAGATCCCTGTCGGCGCGAGCGAAGGTGCTGGCGAAATGCATCGTGGTCTCCCGGCAAGTGGAATGATCAAGGTCGTTCTTGGTGCGTCCGGTACGTCAGGACGGCTCTGGCGCGGTGATCCGTGCGGAGATCGCGCCGAGTTCCTGCACTTCGATCCGGACCGTGTCTCCCGGTGCCAGGTAGGGGCGGCGGCCGGACAACTCCTGGATGCAGCCGGTGCCCACAGGGCCGCTGGCGATGATGTCACCGGCTCGCAGCGAGGTGCCGCGCGACGCGTGCGCCAGCATCTCGCCGAACGACCAGTGGATCTCGTCCCAGCTTCCGCCGCCGTAATGCTCATCGTTGACGTACCCGTCCATCCGCAACGCATAGCCCCGACCCGAGCGGTAGGGCTCCAGTTCGTCGGGGGTGACGAGGAACGGGCCAAGGCTGGTCGAGGCGTCCTTGCTCTTGGACGGGCCGTACACGAACCCCATCTCGCTCGCGGAGATGTCGCGTGCGCTCCAGTCGCAGTAGACCAGGTAGCCGGCGATGTGATGCTCCGCCGTGGCGGCGTCGAGGTTCGAGCAGTCCCCGGCGATCACCGCAGCGACCTCGACCTCGTAGTCCCACAACTGAGCGCCCGGGGCGATGGCGACAGCGTCGTGCGGTCCCTTGATCGCCGCCGGGTTGGAGAAATAGAAGAGCGGATACTCGTACCAGACCGGGCTGACCCTGTCGTCGCCGACGGCTGCCTTACCCGCGTTCCTGATGTGACGTTCGAACGCGGCGAAGTCCCGGACCGCCGGGGGAACCGGTATCGGTGCCAGCAGGTTGACGGTGGCCGGCTCGACGATCTCGGTCGGTTTCCTGGTTGCGGCGGCGTCCAGCCCGCCTTCGGCGCGCAGCAGCTCCAACAGGCCCGTGCCCACGGCGTGGATCTCGTTGTCGCGCATCACGCCGCAGCGCGTGGAGCCGTCCGCGGAGCGGTAGCTGACCCATTTCATCGGGCAAGCACCTCCCGGGTGCGGTCGTGGAGGCGTTGTGCGTCGGCGAGGGAGGATGCCTGCCGGTCCGGGATCTCCTTGACGGCGGTCTCGAAACGCCCTGCGCCGCCGAAGTCGAGCACGACCGGATCGACAGTGCGGCCGAGCAGGCCGGCCGGGCCGTGACTGAGCAGGCCGTGGCTGAGCAGGCCGTGACTGAGCGGGAAACGGCTGAGGCAGGTCGGCGCGGAGTCGGATGCCGGGCCGTCGGCGGTCTCCGTACGCCTGGGGCGCTGGAACCGGGCGCCGGGCTCGGCCTTGACCCCGTCGGTCCGGACGGCCACGGCCCGGTCCCCACGCCCGCTGCCGTCCGTGCCCCCACTGATCCCGATCGTCATCACGCGGCCACCGTCCGCGCGAACTTGACGATCTCCTCGACGAACAGCTCGGGCTGCTCCAGGGCGGCGAAGTGGCCGCCCGCGGGGATGTCGTCGTTGAAGTAGCGCAGGTCGCGATAGGCGCGCTCGGCCCAGATGCGCGGGGTACGGGTCAGTTCGTCCGGGAAGACGCTGACCCCGACGGGAAGGTCCAGCTCGCTCGGAACGAGCGGCTGCCGGGCGTACTCCCAGTACAGGCGGGCAGAGGAAGCAGCGGTGCCGGTGAACCAGTACAGGGAGATGTGGTCGAGGATCTCGTCGGGGGTGAGGGCGTCGGGCCAGGTCCAGTCGAGGAGCTTCTCGTAGATCCAGGCGGCCTGCCCGGCCGGGGAGTCGGTCAGGGCGTAGCCGATGGTCTGCGGCCGGGTGCGCTGCACCACGTGGTATCCGGAATGGACGGCGAAGAAGCGGCTGCCCTGTTCGAGTGCGGCCTTCTCCTCAGGGGCCGGGGCGTCGCCGACCGGTGGTGCGGCGAGGAACTCGGGGAAGTTGACGTGGATCGCACGCAGGCCCGCCAGGCGCTGCGCCCCCATGCGGGTCGCGACGACACCGCCCCAGTCGCCTCCCTGGGCCAGGTAGGAGTCATGGCCGAGGCGTCGCATAAGCACGCCGTACGCGCGGGCGATCCGGTCCGGGTCCCAGCCTGTCGAGGCGGGTTGGTCGGAGAAGCCGTAGCCGGGCATCGAGGGGACGACGAGGTGGAAGCCGTGCTCGGTGAGCGGAGCGACGGTCTTGAGGAACTCCAGGAACGAGCCCGGCCATCCGTGCAGCAGCAACAGGGGGGTGGCGTCGGGGCGGGGTGAGCGTACGTGCATGAAGTGGAGGCCGAGACCGTCGATGGTCGTGCGGAACTGGCCCAGCTCGTTGAGCCGCCGCTCCAGATCGCGCCAGTCGTACCCGGTGGCCCAGTACTCCAGCAGCCCCTCGAGGCGCTCTCGCTGCACCCCCTGGCTGTTGTCCGGCGCTGTCTCCCGGCCGGCAAGGCGTACCCGGTGGAGCCGGTCCTTCAGATCCTCCAGGGCACTGTCCGGAATGTCGATACGAAACGGTGTCACGCGGTCCGATGTCATGGTGACCACGGTGCGGCCGCGACGAGCGCGCAGTCCAATGATTGTTCCGGAACATGTAATACAGGATGCGTATAAGGCCAGGCTAGAGTGGGGTGATGTCCGAACGCTTCCCCGCACCCGTGGACCTCGACCTTCGGCTGGTGCAGTGCTTCACGGTGGTCGCCGAGTACCAGCACTTCGGCCGTGCCGCCGAAGCGCTGCACACCACCCAGCCGTCGCTGAGCCGGCAGATCCGCCGCCTCGAACAGCAAGTGGGCGTCCGCCTGCTCGACCGCACCACGCGCGGCACCCGGCTCAGCGAGGCCGGCGAGGTTTTCCTGCCCCGGGCCCAGGGGCTGCTGCGCACCGCGGTCGAGGCGATGGCCCGCACTCGGGCCGCGGCCCGGCCCAGCAGCGTCACCATCGGCTACACGAAGGGGCTGGTCATCACTCCGGCCGTGCGCGCCCTGCTCGACCGCAATCCCGATGCCGAGGTCCACACCCGCCTGCTCGCCTGGAACGACTCGCGCGGCGCGCTGCTGGAGCACCGCGTCGACGCGGTGGTGACGCGCCTGCCGTTCCCCACCGACCAGCTGCGCGTCACCGTCCTCTACGACGAACCGCGCGTACTGGTCGTGCCCCGGGACCACCGTCTGGCCGGCGAGGAGTCGGTCACCCTCGGCGACATCACCGACGAGCCGATCCCCCACGTACGCCAGTCCGACCCGTCGCTGAACGCCTACTGGCGGCTCGATCCCCGGCCCGACGGGCGGCCCGCGCCCGACGGCCCCCTGGTCGAAGCCCTTGAGGACAAACACGAACTCATCGCCGCCGGGCAGGCCGTGGCCATCGGGCCGCCCCTGGACCACGCGACCGGCCTGCATCCCAGCCTCACCACCGTCCCGTTGCGCGGAGTCGAACCGAGCCAGGTCGTACTCGCCACGCGTTCCGGCGACCGCGGCCGTCTGGTCACCGCTTTCCGTAAGCATGCCGAAGCTCTGCTCACCGGAACCCACCGTGCGGGACCGACCCGCACGACATGATCAACGGGGGCTCCGCCCACACACAAGCGATCACGGCCCTTGCCCGGTTTACCGCCCCAGCGTCCCAGCGTCCCGACGAGCTCGGGGACTCCTCCGGCGACGTCCCGCGCACCGCTGAACCGGACGACGCCGAGCGCGCCGCGCCCGATCAGGCATGGACAGTACGGCGCGGTCAGGCCGCACCTCGCGCATTCGGTACCACGTCCGGTGTGCACCGCACTCACCACAACCGGAATCAGACATGGGCGTAGACGGTAGCGGTGACGCCGACGTGGGCGTGGCCGAGGAGTTCCTTGATGACGACGAGTTCGACGCCCTGCCAAGGGCGTGTACTCGGGCCGCATCGTGGGCTACTCGATCGACACCTGGATGAAGTCCGGTCTCTCGGTGAGGGCCTTGAATCCGTCGCGGCCCGTCGCGGCCAGGTCGCCGGATGCATCGTGCATTCCGACCGCGGGGCGCAATTTCGCTCACCGAATTTCGTGTCCGTTCTCGCACGTCACAGCACGATCGGATCGATGGGAGAGCCGGTGCCGCAGGCGACAACGCGGCCATGGAGAGCTTTTTCGCGCTGCTGCGGAAAACGTCCTCGACCGCCGTGCGCTCATCAGCTACGCAGGACGTTGGAACCTCACGGTTGCCCTCCCTGGTGGCACGGCCGGCTCCGCGGTCATGGTCTGGATCTTCGCAGCCCCCGGCCCTCGAGAAGCAACCGCCGCCTCTGGCCCGGTTCCTCGCCCGCCTGCCCCGCGCCTTCACGGCCTCGCGGACCGGGTTCGGCCGGGGCCCCGAAGCGTCGGCCTGTCCGGACGCCCCCGGCCCCCGGTCAGAACGGCTCGTCCAGTCCCTCCGTGTCCTCCCCCTCGGCCTCGATCGCCTGACGCACCACGCGCAGGGCCATCCCCTCGCCGTACCCCTTGCGCGCGAGCATGCCCGCCAGTCGGCGCAGGCGCTTGTCGCGGTCCAGCCCCCGGGTGGCGCGGAGCTTTCGCGCGACGAGCTCCCTGGCGGTCTCCTCCTCCTGTTCGGGGTCGAGCTGCCCGACCGCCTCGTCGATCACCGTCGGGTCCACCCCCTTGGTGCGCAGCTCCCGCACGAGGGCCCGCCGGGCGAGCCCTCTGCCGTGGTGCCGGGACTCAACCCAGGCGTCCGCGAACGCCGCGTCGTCGATGAGCCCCACATCCTCGAACCGCGAGAGCACCTCTTCCGCGGCCTCGTCGGGGATCTCCCGCTTGCGCAGTGCGTCGGCCAGCTGCTTCCGGGTGCGCGGAGTGCCGGTCAGCAGCCTGAGGCAGATGTTGCGCGCCTGCTCGACCGGGTCTCGCGGTTCCCCCTTCTCGGCCCTCGACGAGGAAGGGGAACCGCTGCTTCTGGTACGGGAGCGGGAGCGACGCCCCGCCCCCTCGCCGAACCCGGCCCCCCGACCGGGCTCCGGGGGCCCCCCGGACGGTTCTGCGGCGTACTCGGGACCGGGGTCCGCGCTCGTGTCAGCACCCGGCCACTCCGTGCGACGCGTCATGCCCTGGCCCTAGCTCTTGGCCGCCGCGGCCTTGGCAGGCTTGGCCTTGGTCGCGGGAGCCGGTACCGACTTGGCCGCCGCATCAGCCGGTGCACCCGCGGTGACCGCCGCATCGGCAGCGGGCTCCGCCGCGGCGTCCTCGGCACGGACACCGACGCCGAGCTTGTCGAGGATCTTCTTCTCGATCTCGTTGGCCAGGTCGGGGTTGTCCTTGAGGAAGTTGCGGGAGTTCTCCTTGCCCTGGCCGAGCTGGTCACCCTCGTACGTGTACCAGGCGCCGGCCTTGCGGACGAAGCCGTGCTCCACGCCCATGTCGATCAGACCGCCCTCACGGCTGATGCCCTGGCCGTAGAGGATGTCGAACTCGGCCTGCTTGAACGGCGGCGCCACCTTGTTCTTGACGACCTTGACGCGGGTGCGGTTGCCCACCGCGTCGGTGCCGTCCTTCAGCGTCTCGATCCGGCGGATGTCCAGCCGCACCGAGGCGTAGAACTTCAGCGCCCGGCCACCGGTCGTGGTCTCCGGCGAACCGAACATCACGCCGATCTTCTCGCGCAGCTGGTTGATGAAGATCGCCGTGGTCTTCGACTGGTTGAGCGCACTGGTGATCTTCCGCAGCGCCTGGCTCATCAGACGCGCCTGCAGACCCACGTGCGAGTCACCCATCTCGCCCTCGATCTCCGCACGGGGCACCAGGGCCGCGACGGAGTCGATGACGATCAGGTCGAGCGCGCCGGAGCGGACGAGCATGTCCACGATCTCGAGCGCCTGCTCGCCGTTGTCCGGCTGCGACAGGATGAGGTTGTCGATGTCGACGCCGAGCTTCTTCGCGTACTCGGGGTCGAGGGCGTGCTCCGCGTCGATGAACGCCACCGAGCCGCCGAGCTTCTGCGCGTTCGCCACGGCGTGCAGCGTCAGCGTCGTCTTACCGGAGGACTCCGGTCCGTACACCTCCACCACACGGCCGCGCGGCAGCCCGCCGACGCCGAGCGCGACGTCGAGTGCGGTGGATCCGGTGGGGATCACCTCGACCGGTTCGTTCGGCCGCTCACCGAGGCGCATCACCGCGCCCTTGCCGAATTGCCGTTCAATCTGTGCGAGTGCGGCGTCCAGCGCCTTCTCGCGGTCGGTTCCTGCCATGGGTTCCACCCGATTTGCTTGAGTCGATCGCTTCACGTCACAGACGCTAACCCCTGCCACTGACAATGGGCCTCGACGTCCTCCCGGCCTGTGGACAACTCCACAGCCGGACCGGCAAAACCCGGCCGGAATCCCATGAGAATGGATGTTCGATTTCACTGTCAAGCGCACCGCGCCGGTCCGGCACGGCCGAGCGTAGTGGCTCGCGACGGCCGGCATAGAAGAGGTCAGTGAGCCGTCGGGCCTGCGTCGCCGGCCCGGCCCACGTCGTCCCCGCCGCCCGACACGGCCCGCCTGATCCTCGACAGCACCGGTTCACCACGGCTCCAGCGACGGCCGCCCTGCACCCTCGGATCGTCCGTCACGTCGTAGCGCTTCACGTAGGCGCCCAGGAAGGCCTGGAGCGTCGCGACCGCGGGAATGGCGATCAGTGCCCCGACCGCACCCATCAGCGCGGTGCCCGCGACCACCGAGCCGAAGGCGACGGCGGGATGGATGTCGACCGTCCTGGCGGTGAGCTTCGGTTGCAGCATGTAGTTCTCGAACTGCTGGTAGACCACGACGAAACCGAGGACCCACAGCGCGTACCACGGGTCGACGGTGAAGGCGATCAGCATGGGCAGCGCACCCGCCAGATACGTGCCGATGGTGGGGATGAACTGCGAGACGAGACCGACCCAGACCGCGAGTGCCGGTGCGTAGGGCACGCCGAGTGCCACCAGCAGGACGTAGTGCGCCACGCCGGAGATCAGCGCCATCAGTCCGCGCGAGTAGATGTAGCCACCGGTCTTGTCGACCGCGATCTCCCAGGCGCGCAGCACCTCGGTCTGCCGGGAGGGCGGCAGCACCGAGCACAGCGCGCGCCGCAGCCTGGGTCCGTCGGCCGCGAAGTAGAAGGAGAACAGGAAGATCATCAAGAGCCGGAACATCCCGCCGAGCACGGTGGTGGAGACGTCCAGCACCCCGGTCGCACTGTTCTGCACGTATTTCTGGAGCCAGTCGGAGTGCAGCAGGCTGTCCTGCACCTGGACCCGGGAGAGCTCCGTGTGGAAGGTCTGGTTGACCCAGTTGATCACCGAGTCGAGGTACTTGGGGAACTCCTCGACCATGTCGACGATCTGGCCGGCGAGCATCGAGCCGAGCAGGAAGACGAAGCCGATCCCGGCGACCAGCACCGCGAGGAAGACCAGGAAGGTGGCGAGCCCCCGGCGCACCCCGTGGTCGGCCATGCGGCTGACCGCCGGCTCGACGGCCAGCGCCAGGAAGAAGGAGATGAGGATGTTGATCAACAGCCCGATGAGCTGGTGGAAGGCCCAGCTCCCCAGCTGGTAGCACCCGAAGAGCGCCAGCGCCATGACCATCGCGCGTGGCAGCCAGGCGGGCATGCGGGCGGGGCCGGTGCCGGGCGGCGGATTCGGCGGAGCGGGCGTCTGGATCTGCGCGGTCTCTTCTGTGGGTGCCACGCGACAAGTCTCGCTCACCGCGGTGACAGTCGACCGCCCGGCCCGGCAGGGGCCGCACGGGCGACGGTGGGACGGGTGCGGCGCAGGTGATGCGGGGTGCTGGTGGGCGCTGCCGGCCGGCTCAGCGCTTGTCCGCGG
The DNA here is from genome assembly GCF_045162755.1 of Streptomyces sp. NBC_01012. Lineage (NCBI taxonomy): Bacteria > Bacillati > Actinomycetota > Actinomycetes > Kitasatosporales > Streptomycetaceae > Streptomyces > Streptomyces sp. NBC_01012. The sequence continues at coordinate 1,864,352 of NZ_CP108688.1, forward strand.
GCACGCCCATCGCCGAGCAGACCCCGCGCCAGACGTCCTTGGCCTCCCAGCCCGCGGCCAGGGCCTCGTGCACCGTACGGCCGCCGAGCTCCGCCATGACGTGATCGCGTGCGAAGGAGTCGGCGTACGTCTCGCCGAAGTGATCCGCCATCCGTTCCCAGAAAATCGTCAACCGCATGCCCCCAGTATCCCGCTCCTATGAGTGCAGCCGGACCGGGAGGGCCCTGCCGGCGGCAGTTTCCCCTCTACGGTCGGTCCATGGCTGGAACCGGAGCACATCCCCTCGCCCGCGCCGAGCAGTTCGTCTGGCTCACCGCACGCGTTCTCGAACAGCGGCGGTTCGCCCATCTCTTCCTGGAGGGGAGCGCGGACACCGTCGAGATCGCGCTCACCGCCTACCGGAACGAGGACGGTGGTTACGGCCACGCGCTCGAACCCGATCTTCGCGGGCCCGTGAGTCAACCGCTGCACACCGCTCACGCGCTGAGCGTTCTCGACTCGATCGGCCGCTGCGAAGGTCCACGGGTGGAGCGGATCTGCCGCTATCTGACGGACGTGTCCACCAAGGAGGGCGCGCTGCCCGCACTCCACCCCTCCCAGCGCGGCTACCCCGCGGCGCCCTTCATCCCCGTCGTCGACGACCCGCCCGCCGAACTGCTGGCGACGGGCCCGGTGGTCGGGCTGCTGCACCGGAATCAGGTCTGGCACGCCTGGCTGTTCCGGGCCACCGACTTCTGCTGGGCCGCCGTCGACGCCCTTGAGCAGTCCCATCCGTACGAGATCGAGGCGGCCGTCGCCTTCCTGGACGGTGTTCCCGACCGCGGACGCGCCGAATCGGCCGCCGACCGGCTGGGGCGACTCGTGCGCGACCAGCGACTGGTGGTGCTCGATCCTCGGCGCCGCGCGGAGTACCCGGTGGCCGCCGGCTACGCCCCCGAGGAACATCACTTCCCTTACGACTACGCCCGTACGCCGGGGTCGCTCGCCCGTCGGTGGTTCAGCGACGGGGAGCTGGAGAGGTCCCTGGATCATCTGGCGTCCGAACAGGAGGAGGACGGCGGCTGGCCGGTCAACTGGCGGCAGTGGGCACCGGGGACGGCCCTGGAGGGCCGTCCGATCGTGACGCTGAAGGCGTTGCAGACGCTCCGGGCGTACGGCCGGGCCCTGCGCTGATCCGTCCGTCCCCTTCAGAACAGGGCGCGCGCGACCGCTGTGACCACGACGGCGGTGCCGACGACGACGAGGAAGGGAGCCCGCAGGACGAGGGCGAGCGCGGCGGCTGCGAGCCCTGCCGCTCTGGCGTCCAGCACCAGCTGCTGTCCGTCGGCGAAGGTCTGCTGTGCGGTGAGGGCTGCGAGCAGCGCCACAGGCACCAGCGCGGAGAGCCGTTGCACCAAGGGGCGCTCCAGAGCTCCCGCGGGCACCAGGAGACCCAGGAGCTTGGCGAGATAGCAGCCCACGGCGGTGAGCCCGATGGCGATCCAGATGTTCATCGGCCCTCCCCGGGCGTCGTGCGTCCGATGTCGGTCCCGTCGTCCTCCGCGCCCCTGCCTCTGCCCTTGAGGAAGAGGACGAGCGGAGCCGCCAGCGCCGACACGAGTACGGGCGCGCCCGCCGGCAGCACCGGCAGGAGTCCCAGCACCAGCACGACAGCGAGCCCCGCGGTGACACGCTCCGTGGTGCTCTTCAGCATCGGCGCGAGCAGGGCGAGGAACACGGCGGGACCGGCGGCGTCGAGACCCCAGGCGTCGGTGTCGCCGAGCGCCTCAGCCCCGAGTGCGCCGACCAGCGTGGTCAGGTTCCACAGGACGTAGAGCGTGAGCCCCGTGACGGTGAAGCCGATACGCGCGGCACGCCTGGTGGGCTGGGGCAGGGTGACGGCGGTCGTCTCGTCGATGACCCATTGGGCGGCGAGGGGACGCAGGGCGCGCGGCAGGGCGAGGAGCTGCGAAAGCCGCAGTCCGTAGAAGGCGTTGCGGATGCCCAGGAAGAACGCTCCGGCCGCCGCGGTGTAGGGGTTGCCGCCCACCGCGAGAGCGCCCACGAGAGCGAACTGGGAGGCGCCGGTGAAGACGAGGAGGCTCAGCGCGCAGGTCTGGAGAAGGCTCAGTCCTGAGCCCGCCGAGGTCACGCCGAAGGCGAACCCGGAGAGACCTACCGCTGTGCCCACGCCGAGTGCGTCCCGGACGACGGCGCTGTCCGGCTTCTCGCGCAGGGATGCTGTCTGTTCTGCCACGCCCGGAACGCTACGGGGAAAGATCCCTGCCGGTCTTGTACATTCCTGCGCGCTCACGCCGGTAGGCGCCCGGAGGCACTCCCACGATCCGGGTGAAATGACGGTTGAGATGGGGCTGGTCGGTGAAGCCGACGGCAGCGGCGGCCTCCGCGGGCGCGGTCCCCGTGTCGAGCATGCGCCGCGCACGGCGGACCCGGGCGTCGGTGAGCCAGGTGTGCGGGGGCATCCCGTACTCCTTCTTGAAGGCGCGCAGCAGCGCGAACGGACTGGTGCCCAGCTCGGCGGCGAGCGCTTCCAGGGTGGGCGGCCGCGCCATCCGCTCCTCCAGCGCGTTCCGCGCACGTGCGGCATCACGGGCACCGGCGAAGCGCGAGGCCCTGCCCGGCAGCACGTCGCCGTGGCGGTCGAGCAGCCGGGCGACCAGGACGCGCAGGACGCTGTCGGCGGCCAGGGCGTTGCCCTCCTCCGCCGCCCGGTGGACCTCGGTGATCAGCCGGGCTGCGTACGGGTCGGGCACGCCGGTCTCGGCGAAGCCGACGGTGCCGCGCAGATCCGTCAGCTCGGCCGCGATGTCGTTGACCACCTGGGCCGACGGATAGAGCGTGGCGTACACCCATCCCTCGGGCACCCCGGCGCGTGCGGTGTGCGGCACCTCCGGATTGATCATGATCACGGTGCCGGGTCCTGCGTGCATGGTGCCGTCGGGGAGTCCGACGTCCTCGACCCCGCCGGTGATCGTGGCGATGACGTAGCCCTCGTGGCTGTGGCGGGGAAAGGTGTGGCGAACGTACCGGGCCCGCAGCAGATGCAGGTCGGGCAGCTCCGCGTACTGCCAGTGCCTCGCCCATTCCTGTGTCGTCCCGGGCTCGGTCATGCTCGTATTCTCGCAGGTCCGGGCGGGTGGCCGAAGTCCGGGAATGCGGGCGGGCGGCATCTCCACCGGCCGTTGTCAGTGGCGGGGTGCACGATGGGGGTCATGGCAGGTTCCGCACTCGATTCGTTCTCGCCCGCGACCCGTAGCTGGTTCGCGGGCGCCTTCGACGCGCCCACCTCGGCCCAGGAGGGCGCCTGGCGGGCCATCGGCGAGGGTTCGGACGTGCTGGTCGTCGCTCCGACCGGTTCGGGCAAGACACTCGCCGCCTTCCTCGCCTCCCTGGACCGGCTGGCGGCCGTGCCGCCGCCCGCCGAGACGAAGAAGCGCTGCCGGGTGCTGTACGTGTCACCGATGAAGGCCCTCGCGGTGGACGTGGAACGGAATCTCCGTTCTCCGCTGACCGGGATCCGTCAGGAGTCGGTGCGCCTGGGCCTGCCGGAGCCGGAGATCCGGGTGGGGATCCGTTCCGGCGACACCCCGCCGGCCGAGCGCCGTTCGATGGCGACGAAGCCCCCGGACATCCTGATCACCACCCCCGAGTCCCTGTTCCTGATGCTCACGTCGTCGACCAGGGACGCGCTCGCCGGGATCGAGACGGTGATCGTGGACGAGGTGCATGCCGTCGCGGGCACCAAGCGCGGTGCCCACCTCGCGCTGTCGCTGGAGCGTCTGGACGAGCTGCTGCCGAGGCCCGCGCGGCGTATCGGGCTGTCGGCGACGGTCCGCCCGGTCGACGAGGTCGCCCGGTTCCTGTCGCCGCAGCGGAAGGTGGAGATCGTCCAGCCACGCTCCACCAAGGAGTTCGACCTCTCCGTCGTGGTTCCGGTGGAGGATCTGGGCGAGCTGAGCGGCTCCCCCGCCACGGGCGACGAGGGCGGCCAGGCGGAGAAGCCGTCGATCTGGCCCCATGTCGAGGAGCGGATCGCCGATCTCGTCCAGGCACACCGCTCCACGATCGTCTTCGCCAATTCCCGGCGGCTGGCGGAGCGCCTGTGCAACCGGCTGAACGAGATCGCCCACGAGCGGGCGACCGGCAGCGCCTTCGAGGAGGATCCGGGGGCGGGCCGGCCCCTGCCCGAGGCCCACTCCCCCGCCGAGATCATGGCCCAGTCCGGGGCCGCCAAGGGTGCACCGGCGGTCCTGGCCCGTGCGCACCACGGCTCGGTGTCCAAGGAGCAGCGCTCCCAGGTCGAGGAGGACCTCAAGGCGGGCCGGCTGCCTGCCGTGGTCGCCACCTCCAGCCTGGAGCTGGGGATCGACATGGGCGCGGTCGACCTGGTGATCCAGGTCGAGTCGCCGCCGTCCGTGGCATCGGGACTGCAGCGGGTGGGGCGCGCCGGGCACCAGGTCGGCGCCGTGTCCACCGGGGTGGTCTTCCCCAAGTACCGGGGTGATCTGGTGCAGGCCGCCGTCGTCACCGAGCGGATGCGTGAGGGCGCCATCGAGGCGCTGCGGATCCCGTCCAACCCTCTGGACGTCCTCGCCCAGCAGATCGTCGCCACGGTGGCGCTCGACAGCTGGCAGGCGGACGACCTGCTGGCCCTCGCCCGCCGGGCGGCCCCCTTCGCCGCGCTCCCGGAATCGGCGTTCACCTCCGTGCTCGACATGCTCGCCGGGCGCTATCCGTCCGACGCGTTCGCGGAGCTGCGCCCCCGCGTGGTGTGGGACCGCGTCACCGGCACGGTCACGGGCCGCCCCGGCGCCCAGCGGCTCGCCGTCACCTCGGGGGGCACCATTCCCGACCGCGGGCTCTTCGGCGTCTTCCTGGCGGGCGCCGACCCGAAGAAGGGCGGCGGACGCGTCGGCGAGCTGGACGAGGAGATGGTCTACGAGTCCCGGGCAGGTGATGTCTTCACCCTGGGCACCACATCCTGGCGGATCGAGGACATCACCCGGGACCGGGTCCTGGTCTCGCCCGCCCCCGGGGTCCCCGGCAGGCTGCCGTTCTGGAAGGGCGACCAGCTGGGCCGGCCGCTGGAGCTGGGCCGTGCGCTGGGTGCGTTCCTCCGCGAGATCGGCGGGCTGTCCACCGAGGACGCCAGACTCCGGCTGCTCGCCGCGGGGCTCGACGCCTGGGCCGCCGACAACATTCTGTCCTACCTCGACGAGCAGCGCCGGGCCTGCGGCCACGTCCCCGACGACCGGACCATCCTGGTCGAGAGGTTCCGTGACGAGCTGGGTGACTGGCGCGTCGTGGTGCATTCACCGTTCGGCGCCCAGGTGCACGCCCCGTGGGCCCTGGCCCTGTCCGCCCGGCTCGGCGAGCGGTACGGCATGGACGCACAGGTCATGCACGCGGACGACGGCATCGTGCTGCGGCTGCCCGACGCCGATCTGATGGGTCTGGACCTCCTCGACTTCGATCCGGTCCAGGCGGACGCCCCGGGCGAGGCCGGAGGCGGACCGGCGCGCGGCGAGCCCGGCCCGGTGTTCCCCGCCACCGGGTACGACAGCGAGCAGCCGCCCGTCGGAGCCACCGACGTGGTGTTCGACAGGAGCGAGATCGGCCAGGTCGTCACCGAACAGGTCGGCGGATCCGCCCTGTTCGCCTCCCGGTTCCGTGAATGCGCCGCGCGTGCGCTGCTGCTGCCCAGACGCAGCCCGGGAAAGCGCACCCCTCTGTGGCAGCAGCGCCAGCGCGCCTCCCAGCTGCTCCAGGTGGCCTCCGAGTTCGGCTCGTTCCCGATCGTCCTCGAAGCGGTCCGCGAGTGCCTTCAGGACGTCTTCGACGTCCCGGGTCTCACCGAGCTGATGGGCGACCTGGAGTCGCGCCGTATCCGTCTGGTCGAGGTGACGACGCCCGAGCCGTCACCGTTCGCCCGTTCCCTCCTCTTCGGCTATGTCGCGCAGTTCCTGTACGAGGGTGACTCGCCCCTCGCCGAGCGGCGGGCGGCTGCGCTCTCGCTCGACTCCCATCTCCTGGCCGAGCTGCTCGGCCAGGCGGAGCTGCGGGAGCTGCTGGACGCCGACGTCCTGGGCGAGCTGGAGCGGGAGCTCCAGTGGCTGACCGACGACAGGAAGATCAAGGATGTCGAGGGGGTCGCCGATCTGCTGCGGGTGCTCGGCCCCCTCACCGACGCCGAGCTGGCGGAGCGCGGCGCGCGGAGCGGATGGGCGGCGGAGCTTGAGGCGTCCCGGCGCGCCATCCAGGTCCGCATCGGCGGAACGGCTCACCGGGCGGCTGTCGAGGACGCGGGCCGGCTGCGGGACGCGCTCGGCACCGCGCTTCCGGTGGGAGTCCCCGAGGCGTTCACCGAGCCGGTCAAGGATCCGCTCGGCGACCTCCTCGCCCGGTTCGCCCGTACGCACGGCCCGTTCACCACGACGCAGGCGGCGAGCCGTTTCGGCCTGGGCACCGCCGTCACGGACGGGGCGCTGCAGCGGCTCGCCGCTTCGGGCCGCGTCGTCCAGGGCGAGTTCCACCCCGCCGGCATCGGCCAGGAGTGGTGCGATGCCACGGTCCTGCGCAGGCTGCGCCGTCGTTCGCTGGCCTCGCTCCGCCAGGAGCTGGAGCCCGTTCCGCCGACCGCGCTGGCCGGCTTCCTCCCCCAGTGGCAGCACGTCGGCGACAACAGTCTGCGAGGCATCGACGGACTGGCCCGCGCCATCGAGCAGTTGCAGGGCGCCCCCGTCCCCGCGTCCGCCCTGGAGAAGCTGATCCTGCCGAGCAGGGTCGCGGGCTACACCCCCGCCATGCTCGACGAGCTGACGACCACAGGCGAGGTCGTCTGGGCGGGCGCGGGCGCCCTCCCGGGAAAGGACGGCTGGCTCTCCGTCCATCTCGCCGACAGCGCGCCGCTGCTCCTCCCGCCGCCCCTCCCGCTGGAGGAGACCGCGTTGCACGAGTCGGTTCTGACCGTGCTCTCCGGTGGGTTCGGGCTCTTCTTCCGGCAGATCGCCGATCAGGTCCGTGCCACCACCCATCCGGACTGCACCGATCCGCAGCTGGCCGAAGCCCTCTGGGATCTGGTCTGGTCGGGCCGCCTCACCAATGACACGCTCGCGCCCCTGCGTTCGCTCCTCGGATCGGGGCGTACGGCGGGCTCCACCGCCCATCGCGCACGGCGCAATGTGCCACGCGGCCGTTACGGGACGCTGACCGCGGCCGCCCGTCCCGCGTCCCGCACCGGTCCGCCGACGGTGTCCGGACGCTGGTCGCTGCTGCCACCGCCCGAGCCCGAGCCGACCCATCGCGCGCATGCCCTGGCCAGGACGCTCCTGGACCGCCACGGTGTGGTGACGCGTGGCGCGGTGCAGGCCGAGGGCGTCGAGGGCGGGTTCTCGGCGGTCTACCGGATCCTTGCCGCGTTCGAGGACAGCGGGCAGGCCCGCCGTGGTTATGTCGTCGAGGGGCTGGGAGCGGCCCAGTTCGCCATGGACGGCGCCGTGGACCGGCTCCGCGCGGTGTCCACCGCGCGCGACCGCGCGGACCCGGGCGCCGCTCCCCGCGCGCTGGTCCTCGCGGCGGCCGACCCCGCCAACGCGTACGGCGCCGCCCTGCCCTGGCCCGAGTCGCCGGACGGCGCGGGACACAAGCCGGGCCGCAAGGCGGGTGCGCTCGTGGTCCTCGTGGACGGCGAGCTGACGCTCTACATGGAGCGTGGCGGCAAGTCCCTCCTCGCATGGCCCACGGACCCCGCCGACCCGGCGCTCCACGCCGCGGCCGGGGCCCTCGCCTCGGCCGCCCGCGCGGGGACGCTGGGCACGATCACGGTGGAGCGTACGAACGGCGCTTCCTCCCTCACCTCCCCGCTGGGCCGCACCCTGGAGGCGGCCGGCTTCCTCGCCACTCCGAGAGGCCTGCGGCTGCGCGCCTGAGCACGACCGGCTTCGGCGCGAGCCGGGGACCCCCGCGCGGCACGGTCGGCGCATCATGGACGCATGCCCGAAGGTGACACGGTCCTGCAGACCGCCCGGCGTCTCGACGCGGCACTCGCCGGCCAGGTGCTCACGGTCGGCGACCTGCGGGTCCCCCGCTTCGCCACGGCCGATCTGTCCGGCCGGACGGTCCTGGGCGTCACGGCACGCGGCAAGCACCTGCTGACCCGCTTCCAGGACGGCCTCACTCTTCACAGCCATCTGCGCATGGAGGGTGCCTGGCGTGTGTACGACGCCGGAGAACGCTGGCGGGGCGGGCCCGGCCACCAGATCCGCGCCGTGCTCGCCACCGCTGAGCACACCGCCGTCGGCTATCGACTGCCCGTGCTCGAACTGCTGCGCACCGTGGACGAGGGGCAGGTCGTGGGGCACCTGGGGCCCGATCTGCTGGGTCCGGACTGGGACCCGGACATCGCTCTGCGTCATCTGCTCGCCGACCCGGGGCGCCCGGTCGGGGACGCGCTACTGGACCAGCGCAATCTGGCCGGTATCGGCAATGTCTATATGTGCGAGCTCTGCTTCATGGCCCGTGCGACGCCCTGGCTTCCGGTCGGCGAGCTGCCCCCGAGGACCCCGGCACGTCTGGTCAGCACGGCCGAACAGCTCCTGGCGGCCAATCGCGACCGTCCGATGAGGACCACGACCGGCGCGACCCCCGCCCTGTCCCGGGGCCGCACGCGGGAGCGTCTCTTCGTCTACGGGCGGGCCGGGCGCCCCTGCCTGCGCTGTCGCACGACCGTCCGGGTGGCGGACCGTGACAACCGTCCCGCCTACTGGTGTCCGCACTGCCAGACCGGACCGGTCCCCGTCCCGTGATCGCTAGGAGGATATGTCCCTGCGGTCCGGGTCAGGACCGTCCGGGTCACGACCGTCCAGGTCACGACCGCCCAAGCCGGGACCACCCACAGCGCGCTCACTCCGCACCGTGGACGCCACATGGACGGGCAGAAGGCTCAGCCCCCATCCCCCGGCCGCCACCGCGCCCTCGACCAGTCCGGTGTGCCTGGGCTCAAGAAGCAGCCGCAGCACCGCCCACCACCACACGCCACCGAGGACGAGCGCCGGCACCCATCGCCGCACCATGGCTGCCTCCTCCGGCCGACGCTAGTACGGCACGATCTCCTGGCGGGAGGGCGCATCGGTGCACGACCAGGCGTGCACACGGCGCAAGCGGAACCACAGCGATTCCGGCGGCCTTCCGGCCTCTCCCGCAGTTTCTCCCGGGTCGGCGCCGACTGCATCCCGCGGCTGCCCCGGGCATGCCGGTGCCCCGCGGACGGGATCCGCGGGGCACCGGTGGAGGATCGACTTCTACTTGTCGTCGTCGGTGAGGGAATCCTTGAGTCCCTTCGCGCGATCGCCCGCGGCGCCCAGCGTGTCCTCCGCCTTGGCCTTGGCCTGGTCGGACTTGCCCTCGGTCTCCTTGCGGCGGTCGCCGGTGACCTTGCCGGTCGCTTCCTTGGCCTTGCCCTTGAGCTTGTCCATGGCGCTCTTGTCCGTCACGGTGATTCCTTCCTCGGGTGCGAGGGGGTACGAGTTCGGCTTCAGGCGCTTTCCGCCTGGAACATCCAGGCGTGCTTCTCGAGATCCGCGGTGAGCGTGATCAGGATGTCCTGACTGACGGGATCGGGTTCGTCGGTCGCCTCGATCCGCTCCCGCATGCGGTCGATGACCACACGGAGCGCGTCGACGAGCACCTTCACCGCCTCGACGTCCTTGATCCAGCCGTCGGGCACGGAATCGATCGCCGTCGTCTTCGCGAGCGTCCGGGACCGGCCGTCCGGGTTGACGCCGACCGCGGAAGCCCTCTCCGCCACCGTGTCCGAGTGCTGCCGCGCCGTGTCGACGACCTCGTCGAGCTGAAGGTGCACGGAGCGGAAGCGCGGGCCGACCACGTTCCAGTGGACCTGCTTGGCCACCAGCGAGAGGTCGATCAGATCGACCAGCGCACCTTGCAGCGCGTCTCCGACGGCCTTGCGATCCGTATCGGACAAGGCGCTCTTCACGACAGACATGCACTTCTCCGTTCAGATTGCTGTTCGTCTAGCTTGTTCGCCTTACCATCTGTCCACAATGTCACATATGACCCTAAAGGGGCATCCGAGTGCTGTTCCGGGGAATTGCCCTTCGGCCTCACCCCCCGCCTGCCCCGCGAACGGGCTCGCACACACCGGATACGCGAAAGCCCCGGCCGGCCCCTCTCGGGGCCGGCCGGGGCTTTCGTTCACCATGGACCGTGCGGTCAGGCGGCGACGACATCCACCGCTTCTGCGGGCGCCTTGATGGTCACCCGTCCCGTCGGAACGCCGGCGACCGACGCGACAGAGACGGAATTGAGCATCGGGCGTACCGGCACAGGCACTGCATCACTGGCTGCTGCCGACTCGGCCAGCTCGGCCAGCGACAGCTCATCGCTCACTTCACGCATGAGCTCGGACATCCGTACGTCCAACGCGTCGCAAATGGCGGAGAGCAGCTCGGAGGACGCCTCCTTCTGCCCCCGCTCCACCTCGGAGAGATAGCCGAGCGAGACTCGGGCGGACGAGGAGACTTCGCGCAGAGTACGGCCTTGGCGCTGGCGCTGCCGACGCAGCACGTCACCAAGCAGGCGACGGAGCAGAATCATCGGTGGCTCCCTCCTCGGACCGCGTAGCCGTATCCTTCACGCCCCACCGTACCGCCTTGCGCTGCGGCCGTGCGGGGAGCGATGTCGTGTTCACTCAGGGCTGCAAACATCAATTCCCCCCGTTCTGTTCCGTATCCTGTGTCCTCGCATTTTCACCGAGTTCGCCGGAGAGCAGGTGGAGCAGGCTCCGCACACTCTCCTTACGGATGTCCGCCCTCCCGCCGTTCAACCTCAGCTCGGCCACTTTCTGTACACCCCCCGGCCCCGAAACGGCTATGAAGACCGTTCCGACGGGTCTGCCGTCCTGCGGCTCGGGCCCGGCGACCCCGGTGGTCGAGATGCCCCAGTCCGCGCCCAGCACCCGGCGTACACCTGCGGCCATCTCCAGGGCGACATCCGGGTCCACCGCGCCGCGACCGTCCAGCAGCGCGGCGTCGACACCCAGCACATCCCGCTTCAGAGACGTGGCATACGCCGTGACGGACCCGCGGAAGCACTTCGAGGCCCCGGGGACGGAGGTGAGCTCGGCGGCCACCAGACCGCCGGTGAGGGACTCGGCGACCGCGAGCGTCTGACCGCGCCCCTGAAGCTGCCGCAGGACCTGCGGGGCCGCGGACGTCACCGCTCGGCCTCCGCTGCGCTCCGGGTGCCGGCCGCGCTCTCCCCGGCCGCCTCCATGGCGGCAGCGGCCCGCTCCGCCTCGATCCCGCGGCGGCGCAGCACGACGGCCTGGCGTACGTAGTCGAGGCCGGTGACGACCGTCAGGACGACGGCCACCATCATCACCCAGAAGCGCATGGTCGCCAGGGGGCCCGTCAGCGCCAGGACGTACATGCCGACGGCGACGCCCTGGGCCAGGGTCTTCATCTTCCCGCCCCGGCTGGCGGGGATCACCGAGTGCCTGATGACCCAGAAACGCATGAGCGTGATGCCGAGCTCACGGAAGAGGATCACGCCGGTGATCCACCAGGGCAGATCCCCGAGCCAGGAGAGGCAGATCAGCGCCGCACCCATGATCGCCTTGTCCGCGATCGGGTCGGCGATCTTCCCGAAGTCGGTGACCAGGTTGTACGCGCGTGCCAGATGGCCGTCGAACACATCGGTGATCATCGCGACGGCGAAGGCCGCCCAGGCGAAGGAACGCCAGACCGGGTCGTAGCCGCCGTCGTGCAGGAGCAGCATGACGAAACCGGGGACGAGCAGCAGCCGCGCCATCGTGAGGATGTTCGCGATGTTCCACAGACCGGCCTGGTTGACGGCCGCCGCGCCCAGCTTGCCGCCGCGGGGCGCCGGCGTCGCGCCGGAGCCGCCTGCCGCGGATGCCGGGGCTCCCGTCATCTGGCCGCCTCCGCGAGCTCGTGGTGTTCGGCCACGAGGTCCACTCCCTCGGTGCCCACTGCCTTCGCTTCGACCATACGGCCCGGCACGAGCCCCTCGCGTGCGGTGAAGACGACCTGGCCGTCCGTTTCCGGCGCCTGGTGGGCGGCCCGGCCCACCGCCACGGGTCCGTCCTCCTCGGACTCCACCGACTCGACGAGGACCTGGAGGGTTTCGCCGACCCGCTCCTCGGCACGCTGCGAGGTCAGCTCCTCGGCGAGCTGCGAGATGTGCGCGAGGCGCTCGGCGATGACATCGGCGTCCAGCTTGTTCTCGTAACCGACCGCCTCGGTGCCGTCCTCGTCGGAGTAGCCGAAGACCCCGATGGCGTCCAGGCGTGCGCCGGTGAGGAAGCGTTCCAGCTCGGCGAGGTCGGCCTCCGTCTCACCGGGGAACCCCACGATGAAGTTCGATCGCGCACCGGCCTGCGGCGCCTTCGATCGAATGGTGTCCAGCAGTTCGAGGAAACGGTCCGTGTCACCGAATCTGCGCATCGCGCGCAGCACGCCGGGGGCGGAGTGCTGGAAGGAGAGGTCGAAGTACGGGGCGACCTTCGGCGTCGAGGTGAGTACGTCGATCAGGCCCGGCCGCATCTCGGCGGGCTGCAGATAGCTGACGCGGATCCGCTCGATCCCGTCGACGTCGGCGAGCTCGGGCAGCAGGGTCTCCAGCAGCCTGATGTCACCGAGGTCCTTGCCGTACGAGGTGTTGTTCTCGGAGACCAGCATGACCTCCTTGACGCCCTGGCCGGCGAGCCAGCGGGTCTCACCGAGTACGTCGGACGGGCGCCGTGAGATGAACGAGCCGCGGAAGGAGGGGATGGCGCAGAACGAGCAGCGCCGGTCACAGCCCGACGCGAGCTTCACCGAGGCCACCGGGCTGGTGCCCAGCCTCCGGCGCAGCGGCGCCCGCGGCCCGGAGACCGGCGCGATGCCTTCCGGCAGGTCCGCGGGGGCCGGTGTGATCTCCTGGGCGTGCCCGGGGAGCGCGACGGCTGTGTCCTGGCGCTCGGCCGGGCTGATCGGCAGCAGCTTGCGCCGGTCGCGCGGGGTGTGGGAGGCGTGGATGCCGCCGTTGAGGATGGTCTGCAGGCGGTCGGAGATGTCGGTGTAGTCGTCGAAGCCGAGCACCCCGTCCGCTTCGGGCAGCGCCTCGGCAAGGTCCTTGCCGTAGCGCTCGGCCATGCAGCCGACGGCCACGACGGCCTGGGTTCTGCCGTGATCCTTCAGATCGTTGGCTTCGAGCAGGGCGTCGACGGAGTCCTTCTTGGCAGCTTCGACGAACCCACAGGTGTTGACCACGGCGACATCCGCGTCCGTGGCGTTCTCGACGAGCTCCCAGCCGTCCGCTGCCAAGCGGCCTGCGAGCTCCTCCGAGTCCACCTCGTTACGGGCGCAGCCAAGAGTGACAAGGGCGACGGTACGGCGTTCGGGCATGGACTCAAGACTACTTTGTCCCGGCAGTCCTCCTGCCGTGCAGGGTTCACTGCTACGCGGAGTGACCGAACAGTCGGTGAAGGGGCGGAAAACGAGAACGGTGAGTGCCCAGCACCTGCCGGGCACTCACCGCGGGAAGAGTGGAGAGGTCAGCCGACCTCGGGGTCACCCTTGGTGTACGAAAGCCGCTCGACCTGACCCGATTCAAACTGGTCTTCGACCTGCTTGCCGTTCACGAAGAGCTCGATCGCCCCGGCGTCCCCGAGGACGAGGTCGACGCGCTCCTTGTCCTGGAAGGTCTTGGAGTCACCCTCGGCCAGCAGACCGTCGAAGAGCACCCGTCCGTTGTGGTCCTTGGCGGAGATCCAGCTCTTGCCCGAGTTGGCGCTGATCCTGACCGTCACCTTGTCCCGGGGAGCCGCGGCGATGGCGCTTTCGGAGGGAGCGGGCTTGGGGTCGGCGGGCTTGGTCGGGGTGGGCTTGGCCGTGGCCTTGTCGGGGGTCGAGCCCTCGGCGACCTGCGTCGAGCCCGAACCCTCGTCGTCGCCGCTGAAGAGCGTGAAGCCGACGAAGCCGACCACGGCGACGATCGCGGCCACCATGGCAGCGGTCCAGTTGGGCCGGCGGGGTTCGGAGCGGATACGTTCCGCCTCGAACAGCGGGGCCGCGGGTGTGGGCGCGGGACGGCCGCCGTGCTCGGCGTCGAACTCCTCGATCAGCGGATCGGGGTCCAGCCGGACGGCGCGGGCGAGCATACGGATGTGGCCGCGGGCGTAGACGTCGCCGCCGCAGCGGGAGAAGTCGTCCTCCTCGATCGCGTGCACGATGGGGATGCGCACCCGGGTGGAGCTGCTGACTTCCTCGACCGTCAGACCTGCGGCGATACGAGCCTGCTGAAGCGCGCGACCGATCGAAGGCCGGTCGTCTTCGGGGGAGTTGCCGATGGACACGGGGGCGCCTTTCGAGCGTGAGCCACCTGCTGGATGTTCAGTCTAGGGGTGGTACGAAAGGGTGGGGCAACCGGGAGCGACGACTTTGTACGCCATCGGGTTCGCCGGGAAACCCCTCGGGCAGGACACAGGACGGAGGACGGGGCGGATCATCCCGCTACTCCTCCCTTCAACTTGACGTACGACCGGGCGAAACGGTTGCCCGCAACGCTCCTACGGAGCGGTTTCCCCACGAATGACGGCCAACACTCCGTCGAGCTCGTCGGGTTTCACCAGGACATCGCGTGCCTTGGAGCCCTCGCTGGGGCCCACGACGTTGCGCGACTCCATCAGGTCCATCAGCCGGCCCGCCTTCGCGAAGCCGACCCGCAGCTTGCGCTGGAGCATCGATGTCGATCCGAACTGGGTCGACACGACCAGCTCGGCCGCCTGACAGAGCAGATCGAGGTCGTCGCCGATGTCCTCGTCGATCTCCTTCTTCTGCTTGGTGCCGACCACGACGTCCTCGCGGAAGACCGGCGCCATCTGATCCTTGCAGTGCTGGACGACGGCCGCGACCTCGCCCTCCGTGACGAAGGCCCCCTGCATACGGGTCGGCTTGTTCGCCCCCATCGGCAGGAACAGGCCGTCGCCCTTACCGATGAGCTTCTCGGCGCCGGGCTGATCGAGGATGACCCGGCTGTCGGCGAGCGACGAGGTCGCGAAGGCGAGCCTGGAGGGCACGTTCGCCTTGATCAGACCGGTCACGACATCGACCGAGGGCCGCTGCGTGGCCAGCACCAGGTGGATACCGGCGGCGCGTGCCAGCTGGGTGATACGGACGATGGAGTCCTCGACGTCGCGCGGGGCCACCATCATGAGGTCCGCCAGCTCGTCGACGATGACCAGCAGATACGGGTAGGGCGAGAGCTCCCGCTCGCTCCCCTCGGGCGTCTTGGCCTTGCCCGTGCGTACCGCGTGGTTGAAGTCGTCGATGTGCCGGAAGCCGTAGGCCGCGAGGTCGTCGTAGCGCAGGTCCATCTCGCGCACGACCCACTGGAGCGCCTCGGCGGCCTTCTTCGGGTTGGTGATGATGGGGGTGATGAGGTGCGGGATGCCCTCGTAGGCGGTGAGCTCGACGCGCTTCGGGTCGACGAGCACCATCCGTACGTCCTCCGGCGTCGCCCGCACCATGACCGAGGTGATCAGGCAGTTGATGCAGGAGGACTTGCCGGAACCGGTCGCACCGGCGACCAGGACGTGCGGCATGTTGGCCAGGTTGGCCATCTCGTAGCCGCCCTCGACGTTCTTGCCGAGCGCGACCAGCATGGGGTGATCGTCCTCGGCCGCGTCCGCGAGGCGCAGGACGTCGCCGAGGTTGACCATCTCCCGGTCGGAGTTGGGGATTTCGATGCCGACGGCGGACTTGCCGGGGATCGGGGAGATGATCCGGACGTCCGGGCTCGCGACGGCGTACGCGATGTTCTTGGTGAGGGCGGTGATGCGTTCGACCTTGACCGCCGGCCCGAGTTCCACCTCGTACCGCGTGACGGTCGGGCCGCGGGTGAAGCCGGTGACGGACGCGTCGACCTTGAACTCCGTGAAGACGGTGGTCAATGACGCGACGACCGCGTCGTTGGCCGCGCTGCGCGTCTTGCCGGGACCTCCGCGCTCCAGCAGGTCGAGCGACGGCAGCGAGTAGGTGATGTCGCCGGAGAGCTGCAGCTGCTCGGCACGGGCGGGCAGCGGCTCGGACCGCTCGGGGGCGGGCTTCGTCAGATCGGGCACGCCGTCGCCCGAGGACGAGGAACTCTTCTCGGCCCGGCCGTCGTCGGACGGTGCCTTCTGTGCCGACCTCGCACCGGGGACCGGAGTGCTGCCGGACCGCTCCCGGTCCCGGTCGGTGGAGACGCCCTGGGTCAGATCGGCGACGACCGGCGAGGGGGGCATGCCGTTGAGCACCGCGCCGTCGAGCGCGGCTGCCGCGGCCGCCGCGACGTCCACGGCGTCCATGGAGCGGTTCATCGCGGGCTGCGCGGACGGCTTGCGCGACCGGCGCCGCTTGGACAGCGCCTCGCCCTCGGCCTGGTCCGGGTCGTACACCCCGTCCGGCTCCTGGCGCCGTGCCGAGGACCGCCGCGAGCGCTCGGGCAGCGCCTCGCGCCACTGCTCCTCGTATCGCTCGTCGTCGCTCTCGTCCTCCTCGCCCGGTACGTACTCCGGGTCGACGATGCCGAGCCTGACGCCGAGCTGCCGCAGCCGGCGGGGGATGGCGTTGACCGGGGTCGCGGTGACGACCAGGAGTCCGAAGACCGTCAGCAGCAGGAGCAGCGGGACGGCGAGCACCTCGCCCATCATGAAGACCAGCGGCTGGGAGGCGGCCCAGCCGATCAGACCGCCCGCGTCCTGCATGGCGTCGGTCCCGTCCTGACGGCCCGGCGATCCGCAGGCGATGTGGACCTGGCCGAGCACACCGATGACGAGCGCGGAGAGCCCGATGACGATACGGCCGTTGGCCTCGGGCTTCTCCGGATAGAGGATCAGCCGCACGGCGACGGCGCCCAGCAGTATCGGCACGAGCAGATCGAGCCGCCCGAACGCACCGGTCACGAGCATCTCGACGAGATCGCCGACAGGGCCCCGCAGATGCGACCAGGTGCCCGCAGCCACGATCAGCGCGAGCCCCAGAAGCAGCAGGGCGAGTCCGTCCTTGCGGTGGGCCGGGTCAAGTCCCTTCGCGCCGCGCCCTATGGAGCGGAACACCGCCCCGACGCCGTGCGCGGTACCCAGCCAGAGGGCGCGCACGAGCCGGTACACGCCCCCCGTGGGGGACGGCGCGGGCTTGGGTGCGGGTTTCTTCGCCGCCGCCTTCTTGGCCGGTGCCTTTTTGGCGGGCGTCGTCTTCTTCGCCGCCGCCTTCTTTGCGGGCGCGGCTTTCTTCGCCGGTCCCTGGGTACGACCGGCACGCTTCGCGGTGCCCGCCGTACCCAGGGAACCCTTGCCGGACGTACGTGAGGCCATGTGACTGAGGTTACCGGTGTCGGCGCCCGTGGACACGTGTGCCCACGGCTTCACCCGTCCGTGTCGCCCCTGCGGGGGCGCTCAACTGACGCACCATCAGTCGCCGGGGAGGTCAGCTCTGCGAGGGCAGGGGCGCCGGGGAGCCCCCCGCACCGGGCTCCAGCGCGTCGAGCGCGCGGCGCAGTCCGGTGAGCTTCCGCTCGAGATGCGCGGCCGTGGCCACGGCCGCCGCGTCCGCCGATTCGTCGTCCAACTGCTTGGAGAGCGCCTCCGCCTGCTCCTCGACCGCGGCGAGCCGCGCCGAGAGCTCGGCGAGCAGACCGGCCGGTTCCTTCTCGTCGGCTCCCTGCTGGGCCCCGCCTTCGAGCTGGAGACGCAGCAGTGCCGCCTGCTCACGCAGCTGGCAGTTCTTCATGTACAGCTCGACGAAGACCGAGACCTTGGCGCGCAGCACCCAGGGGTCGAACGGCTTCGAGATGTAGTCCACCGCACCCGCCGCATAGCCACGGAACGTGTGGTGCGGACCGTGGTTGATCGCGGTCAGGAAGATGATCGGGATGTCCCGGGTCCGCTCCCGCCGCTTGATGTGTGCGGCCGTCTCGAATCCGTCCATGCCGGGCATCTGTACGTCCAGCAGAATAACCGCGAAATCGTCCGTGAGCAGCGCCTTGAGCGCTTCCTCCCCTGACGATGCCCGTACCAGTGTCTGATCGAGCGCAGAGAGGATGGCCTCCAGCGCCAGCAGATTCTCCGGCCGGTCATCGACCAGGAGGATCTTGGCCTTCTGCACCATGGCCCGCCCTCCTCGCCCCGGCATCGCACCGGGTGCCGCCCCAGGGGACGACTCCCTTACGCCGTCCGTCCTTGTGCCGGTCATGGTAGCCGCACCCCGCCCGTCACCACACCCTGTCACCGCGATGTCACTGTGCACATAACGAAAACGCGGTCGAAGACCAGAAGGTTCCCCGGAATCCACTCACTCACACCCGTCCGCACAGAGTCGGCCGGTGGATTCCGGTGAACTGCTCGCCGCCCGGTCACTCTCCGCGCATCCACTTCTCCATCACCGACAGAAGATGGTCGGAATCGACAGGCTTGGTGACGTAGTCGGAGGCTCCGCACTCGATCGCCTTCTCACGGTCACCCTTCATGGCCTTCGCGGTCAGTGCGACGATCGGCAGCCCCGCGAACTGCGGCATGCGCCGGATCGCCGTCGTCGTCGCGTAACCGTCCATCTCGGGCATCATGATGTCCATCAGCACGATGGTCACATCATCATGCTGCTCCAGGACTTCGATGCCCTCGCGCCCGTTCTCCGCGTACAGCACCGAGAGTCCGTGCTGCTCCAGCACGCTGGTGAGCGCGAAGACGTTACGGATGTCGTCGTCGACGATCAGCACCTTCTCCGCGTGGAAGCGGAACGTCCGGCGGGGCTCGGGCTCCTCCTGCGGGCTCTGCACCCACTCCCCTGACGCGCCCTCGTCCTCGGACCTGCCGTTCGCCAGCGCGGGGCGCTGTGCGGCTCCGCCCAGGGCCTTGCGCCGGCGCCTGAACACCCCTGCGGAGTTGGCCGGGTCGCCGAGGGGCTGCTCGGCCCCGGAGTCCTGCGCCGCCTCCAGGTGCAGGGCGCCCTCGGCGGAACCCGCGTGGACCTCGATGGGGCCAGGACCCATCTGGGGATAGCCCTGCGGAGGCAGCTCGCTCGGGTGCAGAGGCAGGTACAGCGTGAAGGTCGAACCACGTCCCGGCTCGCTCGCCGCGTGGATCTCCCCGCCCAGCAGACGGGCGATCTCACGGCTGATGGAGAGGCCGAGGCCGGTCCCCCCGTACTTACGGCTCGTCGTGCCGTCCGCCTGCTTGAACGCCTCGAAGATCACCAGCATCTTGCTGGAGGCGATCCCGATTCCGGTGTCGGTGACGGAGAAGGCGATCAGGTCGCCGTCGGCGTCACGCAGCGAGCCGGCCTCCAGCAGGTGCTCCCTGATGGCGTTCGGCACATCGGCACCGGCCGGCCTGATGACAAGCTCCACGGCGCCGCTGTCGGTGAACTTCACCGCGTTGGACAGGAGGTTGCGCAGGACCTGGAGCAGGCGCTGCTCGTCCGTGTGCAGCGTGGCGGGGAGCTCGGGCGACACCCGTACGGAGAAGTCGAGCCCCTTCTCCGCGGTGAGCGGCCGGAACGTCGCCTCCACGTAGTCGACCAGCTGCACCAGCGCGATCCGGGTCGGACTGACGTCCATCTTGCCCGCCTCGACCTTCGACAGGTCGAGGATGTCGTTGATCAGCTGGAGCAGGTCCGAACCCGCCCCGTGGATCGTCTCGGCGAACTCCACCTGCTTCGGCGAGAGATTGCCCTCGGCGTTGTCCGCGAGCAGCTTGGCCAGGATGAGCAGCGAGTTGAGCGGCGTACGCAGCTCGTGCGACATGTTCGCCAGGAACTCGGACTTGTAGCGCATCGAGACGGCGAGCTGCTCGGCACGCTCCTCCAGGACCTGGCGCGCCTCCTCGATCTCGGTGTTCTTCACCTCGATGTCGCGGTTCTGCTGGGCCAGCAGCTCCGCCTTCTCCTCCAGCTCCGCGTTGGAGGCCTGGAGCGCCTTCTGCCGGTTCTCCAGCTCCTGCGAGCGGTCGCGCAGTTGCTCGGTGAGCTCCTGGGACTGTTCGAGGAGCTTCTCGGTCTTGGTGTTGACGCTGATCGTGTTGACGCTCGTGGCGATCATCTCGGCGAGCTGGTTGAGGAAGTCCCGCTGGATGTGTGTGAACGGCTGGAACGACGCCAGCTCGATGACGCCCAGCACCTGGCCCTCGAAGAGCACCGGGAGCACGATCACATGCGCCGGCGGTGCCTCGCCGAGCCCGGAGGAGATCTTCAGATAGCCCGGCGGCACGTTGTCCACCTGGATCGTCCGCTTCTCCTCGGCCGCCGTGCCGATGAGGGTCTCACCGGGCCGGAAGGAGGTCGGCATGGAACCGGCCGAGTAGCCGTAACTCCCGCGCATCCGCAGCTCGTACGAGCTCTCCCTGCCGCCGTCGGACCCGACCTCGTCGCCCTCCCCCGTGGTCATCGCCAGGAAGAACGCACCGTGCTGCGCGGAGACGACCGGGGTCAGCTCGCTCATGATCAGCGAGGCGACGTCGTCGAGATCGCGACGGCCCTGCATCAGACCGGAGATCCGGGCGAGGTTGCCCTTGAGCCAGTCCTGCTCCTTGTTGGCCAGGGTGGTGTCGCGCAGATTCGCGATCATCGTATTGATGTTGTCCTGGAGCACCTGGATCTCGCCGGCCGCGTCCACGTCGATCTTGAGGTTGAGATCGCCGCGGGTCACCGCGGTGGCGACGGCCGCGATGGCGCGCACCTGACGGGTCAGGTTCCCTGCCATCTCGTTCACCGACTCGGTGAGGTCGCGCCAGGTCCCGTCGACGTCCCGCACCCGGGCCTGGCCGCCCAGCTGCCCTTCGGTGCCCACCTCGCGGGCCACCCGGGTCACCTGCTCGGCGAAGGAGGAGAGCTGGTCGACCATCGTGTTGATGGTGTTCTTCAGCTCAAGGATCTCGCCGCGCGCATCGATGTCGATCTTCTTGGTGAGATCACCCTTGGCGATGGCCGTGGTGACCGTGGCGATCTGGCGCACCTGGCCGGTCAGGTTGGACGCCATCGAGTTCACGGACTCGGTGAGGTCCTTCCAGGTACCGGAGACGCCCGGTACGCGCGCCTGGCCGCCCAGCTCGCCCTCGGTGCCCACCTCGCGGGCCACCCTGGTCACCTCGTCGGCGAAGGAGGACAGGGTCGTCACCATGGTGTTGACGGTGTCGGCGAGTTCGGCGACCTCGCCCCTCGCCTCGACGGTGACCTTCTTCGTCAGGTCACCGTTGGCGACGGCGGAGGAGACCCTGGAGATGTTGCGCACCTGGCTGGTCAGGTTGTTGGCCATCAGGTTGACGTTCTCGCTGAGGTCCTTCCAGATGCCCGTGGCACCACGCACGCGCGCCTGGCCACCGAGGATGCCCTCGGTGCCGACCTCACGGGCGACGCGGGACACCTCGTCACCGAAGTTCATCAGCTGGTCGACCATCGTGTTGACGGTGGTGACCAGTTCGAGGATCTCGCCCTTGGCGTCGACGGTGATCTTCTTGGAGAGGTCGCCCTTGGCGACCGCTGTGGTGACCTCGGCGATGTTGCGGACCTGAAGGGTCAGGTTGTTCGCCATGCCGTTGACGGACTGGGTGAGGTCCTTCCACGTACCGGACACACCCTGCACCTCGGCCTGACCGCCGAGGATGCCCTCCGTACCCACCTCACGGGCGACCCGGGTCACCTGCTCGGCGAAGTTCGACAGCTGGTCGACCATCGTGTTGAGGGTGTTCTTCAGCTCGAGGATCTCGCCCCGCGCGTCCACGTCGATCTTCTGCGACAGGTCACCGCGCGCCACGGCCGTGGCGACCTGCGCGATGTTACGGACCTGAGCGGTGAGGTTCCCCGCCATGCCGTTCACCGAGTCGGTCAGATCGCGCCACACACCGGCCACACCCGGCACCTGGGCCTGCCCGCCGAGCCGCCCGTCCGTGCCCACCTCGCGGGCCACCCGGGTCACCTGCTCCGCGAAGGCGGAGAGCTGGTCGACCATCGTGTTGATGGTGTTCTTCAGCTCGAGGATCTCGCCCCGCGCGTCCACGTCGATCTTCTGCGACAGGTCGCCCCGGGCCACCGCCGTGGTCACCTGCGCGATCTGGCGCACCTGGGAGGTCAGGTTCCCCGCCATGAAGTTGACGGAGTCCGTGAGCTCCTTCCACGTACCCGAGACGCCGTCCACGCGCGCCTGACCGCCGAGGCGGCCCTCCGTGCCCACGTCCCGCGCCATCCGCGTCACCTGGTCGGCGAACGACGACAGCTGCGCCACCATCGTGTTGACGGTGTTCTTCAGCTCCAGCATCTCACCGGCCACATCGACGGTGACCTTCTGCGACAGGTCACCGTTGGCGACGGCCGTGGTCACCTGCGCGATGTCACGCACCTGGCCGGTGAGGTTGCGGAAGGCGGTGTTCACCGAGTCGGTGAGGTCCTTCCACGTCCCCGCCGCCCCCGGCACCTCGGCCTGACCACCGAGACGGCCCTCGACACCGACCTCCCGGGCGACCCGGGTCACCTCCGAACCGAAGGCCTGGAGCTGGTCGACCATCGTGTTGACGGTGTTCTTCAGCTCCAGCATCTCACCGGCCACGTCGACCGTGACCTTCTGCGTCATGTCACCGCTGGCCACCGCCGTGGTCACCTGTGCGATGTCACGCACCTGGGTCGTCAGGTTACGGAAGACCGTGTTCACCGAGTCGGTGAGGTCCTTCCAGGTGCCCGCCGCACCCGGCACCTGGGCCTGGCCGCCGAGCAGCCCCTCGCCACCGACCTCGCTGGCCACACGTGTCACTTCGTCCGCGAAGGTGCGCAGCGTCTCGGTCATCTGGTTGATCGTCTCGGCGAGCTGTGCGACCTCACCGCGGGCGCTCACCGTGACCTTCTGGGTCAGGTCGCCGTTGGCAACGGCTGTCGTCACCTCGGCGATGCCACGCACCTGCGACGTCAGGTTCCCCGCCATCGTGTTGACGGAGTCCGTGAGGTCCTTCCAGACCCCCGCCACCCCGGGCACCGTCGCCTGCCCGCCCAGTTCACCCTCGGTGCCCACCTCACGGGCCACCCGGGTCACCTCGGAGGAGAACGACGACAGCTGGTCCACCATCGTGTTGACGGTGTTCTTCAGCTGGAGCATCTCACCGGCCACATGGACGGTGACCTTGCGTGACAGGTCCCCCTTGGCGACAGCTGTCGTCACCAGGGCGATGTCGCGCACCTGTGCGGTCAGCCGGTAGGCCATGGTGTTGACGGAGTCCGTGAGGTCCTTCCAGGACCCGGACATACCGCGTACCTGGGCCTGCCCGCCCAGCTTGCCCTCGGTGCCCACCTCGACCGCGACGCGCGTCACCTGCTCGGTGAACGCGGACAGCTGGTCGACCAGGTTGTTGACGGTGCGGGCGACCTTGAGGAACTCACCGCGAAGCGGACGTACGGTCTCGTCCACCGCGTGCGTGCGCAGTTCCATCCGCTGCTCGAGATCACCGTCGGCGACCGCGGAGAGTACCCGGCCGACCTCGGACACGGGTCGCGCCAGATCGTCGACGAGCTCGTTGGAGGCATCGATCGCGGCCGCCCAGGAGCCCTCGCAGGCGCCGGTCTCCAGACGCTCGGTGAGTTTCCCCTCACGCCCGACCATGCGCCGCACACGGGCGAGCTCGCCGGTCAGATGGAGATTGCGGTCGGCGACCTCGTTGAAGACGGCGGCGATCTCCGTGAGTACGCCGTCACCCGAGACGGTGAGCCGCCTGCGGAAGTTGCCGTCACGCATCGCCACGAGGGCCGCGAGCAGTCTGTTCAGAGCTGCCGCGTCCACGTCGATGGTCCCGTTGCGCTGCTTTTTCACGGACTGCCCGCCTTTTGTGCGCGTTCCTGAACCCCGCGCCGCCACGCCAGACTCCACCGTGTCCCTCCCGCAGGGGTTGACCGTATCGCTCGGGCCGTTATCGGAAGCTTGCCCACTTCCACTTTGGCTCACCGCCACAGCACACCGTCAACGGGTGACTATGCGGTCGTCAAATCGTTGAAACGTACCAGGCCGGAACGGGAGGGCGAGGAAGGTCTCACTCTCGTCCCATTTCCCTCACCGGGGGGCCCATAGTTGTGCGCACGGCGCACTGCCGTCGGATGCCCTGTGTACCCAAGTCTGCCCTCGTGTACCCGGGACGCCGGGCGAACGTCTAGCCTGGCAGACGAATCGAAGCGGCGACATACGGGCACAGGACTCGGGGAAGCGACGAGACACCATATGGGGAGTGCTGTGATCACCGCGCGCGCGGCTGCCACCTTCGATCCGGTCGGACGCTCGGTCGCGACCGCCCGCGCGTTCGTCCGTGACACCCTTCAGGGGTGGGGTTACACCGACGTCGTTGACGACGCCGTCGTCCTTACCAGTGAACTGGTGACCAATGCGGTCGTGCATGCGGGCACGGCGGCCGATGTGCTCTGCCTGCGCACCGAGGACGGCGTACGCGTCGAGGTCTCCGACCACTACCCGGAGCGGGAGGTCCCGCTCCAGAGCTCAGGACTCGACTTCGGCAGCCCGGACCGCGAGGGCGGCCGTGGCCTGCTCCTCTGTGCGGCGCTCGCTTCCCGCTGGGGAGTCGAGTACACCCCGACGCACAAGCACGTCTGGTTCCAGCTGGACCTTCCCGAACGTCCCGTGGGCATCCGCTCGGCGAGCCCGGTCCTGCCCACCGCGCTCCTGCCGGTCGCTGAGCAACGCGTACGGGTGGCGGTCGTCCAGATCGACGGCTCGGGCTCCATCGCCTCGTGGAACGAAGACGCGTCCTTCCTCTTCGGGTACGCCGCGGACCAGGTCGACGGCAAGCAGCTCACCGACTTCGTGGCGTGGCCGCACACCCCGGGCACCAACACCGGCATCGCCGACGCGCTCCAGCTCTCCCGCTGGGAGGGCAGCTACGGCATCCGCGGCGCCGACGGCCGTGTCATCCCCGTGTACGCCTCGCACCTCAGAGTCCGCGATCCCGACGGCGAGCCCTCCACGGTCTGCCTCCTCGTACGCGATGACGAACGTGCCGTGCTGCAGACGCCGGTGCGCGCCCCCGTGACCGACACTTCGGCCGAAAATCGCAGTACGGACCCCTTCGAGGTCTTCATCGGCTCCCCCGCCCCCGACGACCTCGACGGACTGCTGCAACGCACGGTCGAGCGCGCCCGCGACATGCTGGACGCCGATGCCGCCTTCCTGCTGCTGGCCACCGATGACGAGACCGAGCTCGAGGTCCGTGCGACCACCGGCCTCCCGTCGGCCCGCCAGCGCTTCGCACGGGTCCCTGTCGAGGCCGGCACGGGCCGCTACGGCTCCGCCCGTATGCCCGCCGTCCACGAGGACCTCACCGTCGTCCCGGGCGCCGTACCGCTGCTCGTCGACACCGGGATGCGTTCGGTCGTCACGGTCCCGCTCAAGGTCGAGGGCCGCCTCACCGGATCCCTCGGGGTCGCGGCCGAGGCAGCCGGGAGGTACTCCAACGAGGAGGCCCTGCGGCTGCAGTTCGCCGCTGACCGCATCGCGCTGGCTGTGGAGTCGGCCAGGCTGGGCGAGCTCGAACGCCTGCGCCGCGGCTCGCTGTCCTTCCTCGTCGAGGCGTCCGATCTGCTGGCCGGCACCCTGGACAGGGACCAGACCCTCGCGCTGATGGCACAGATGACCGTGCCCACGCTGGCCACCTGGTGCGCCGTCTACACGATCGCGGACCAGTCCTCGGAGCCGTATCTGTCCTACGTGCTCCACGAGGACGAGGAACGCATCGACGGCCTCAAGGCGCTGCTCTCCTCCATCGCCCCGCCCGACCCCGTCCCGGCCCCTGGTGCCCGCCTGTGGGCGGCGCCTACGGAAGCCGGCCACCAGGCCGCCCTGCGCACCTCCACACGCACCCTGAGCAGGGACGCGCCTCTGAGTATGGGGGCGGCCACCCGTACGACGCTGGCCACGGCGGCCGCCGTCGGAGGCGAGACGGTGGTCCTGCCACTGGTGGCGAGGAACCGTGTGATCGGCATGCTGACGCTCGGCAAGCCGTCCGACGAGCACTTCCGCCAGGAGATCCTGGAGCTGGCCGAGGACCTGTCACGACGGGCCGCCCTGGCCCTCGACAACGCCCGTCTGTACTCGGAGCGCATGGCCATCAGCCAGTCGCTCCAGCGCAGCCTGCTCCCGCCCGGCCTGCCCGATGTGCCGAACGTCGAGATCGAGGTCATCTACCGTGCTGCGGGCGAGGGCAACGAGGTCGGTGGCGACTTCTACGACGTGTTCCCCATCCGCGACGGCGCCTACGGCTTCGCCATCGGTGACGTCTGCGGTACGGGCCCCGAGGCGGCAGCCGTCACCGGCCTCGCCCGTCACGCCCTGCGCCTGCTGGCCCGCGAGGGCTTCAGCGGCCCCGCGGTGCTGGAGCGTCTCAACGCCGCCATCCTGGACGAGGGCGCGCGCAGCCGCTTCCTCACGCTGCTCTACGGGGAGTTGTGGCCCCAGGAGGACGGCAGCGCCCTCCTGAAGGTGGTCTGCGCCGGCCATCCGCTGCCTCTGCGTCTGCGCCAGGACGGCTCCGTGGAAGCTGCGGCCGAACCGCAGCCGCTGCTCGGCGTCATCGAGGACCTCGAACTCTTCGAGCAGGAGGTCACCTTGGAGCCCGGCGATGTGCTCCTGTGCGTCACCGACGGAGTGACCGAACGCCGTGAGGGCACCCGCATGCTGGGCGACGACGGCCTGGCCGATGTCCTGGCCGTGTGCACGGGCCTGACGGCCGGCGCGGTGGCCGGGCGCATCCTGCGGGCCGTCGAGCGCTTCGCGGCTGAGCCCGCGTCCGACGACATGGCCATCCTGGCCATGCGCGTCCCGGAGCCGCAGACCCTCTGACGGACGTTGCAGCGAGCGGATACGCACACATGACAAAGGCCCCCGCCAGTGGCGGGGGCCTTTCTCCGTGCTGAGCCCCAATGCGGAATCGAACCGCAGACCTTCTCCTTACCATGGAGACGCTCTACCGACTGAGCTATTGGGGCCTGCTGCCTTGCGGCAACGAGATAGAGCATACCCCGAACACGGGGGTAATCACAAAACCGCCGGCCACGGATGGGCATGTGTCTCCCATCCGAACGCAGAAAAGCCCCGTGCCACAAGGGCACGGGGCTAGTCCGCAATAATAGTTCGGCGGCGTCCTACTCTCCCACAGGGTCCCCCCTGCAGTACCATCGGCGCTGAAAGGCTTAGCTTCCGGGTTCGGAATGTAACCGGGCGTTTCCCTAACGCAATGACCACCGAAACACTATGAAATTAACCAACACCGGACAAAAACACGGCCGTTCGTTATTTCAGAACCAACACAGTGGACGCGAGCAACTGAGGACAAGCCCTCGGCCTATTAGTACCAGTCAGCTCCACCCGTTACCGGGCTTCCACATCTGGCCTATCAACCCAGTCGTCTACTGGGAGCCTTAACCACTCAAGGTGGTGGGAACACTCATCTCGAAGCAGGCTTCCCGCTTAGATGCTTTCAGCGGTTATCCTTTCCGAACGTAGCCAACCAGCCATGCCCTTGGCAGAACAACTGGCACACCAGAGGTTCGTCCGTCCCGGTCCTCTCGTACTAGGGACAGCCCTTCTCAATATTCCTACGCGCACAGCGGATAGGGACCGAACTGTCTCACGACGTTCTAAACCCAGCTCGCGTACCGCTTTAATGGGCGAACAGCCCAACCCTTGGGACCGACTCCAGCCCCAGGATGCGACGAGCCGACATCGAGGTGCCAAACCATCCCGTCGATATGGACTCTTGGGGAAGATCAGCCTGTTATCCCCGGGGTACCTTTTATCCGTTGAGCGACAGCGCTTCCACAAGCCACTGCCGGATCACTAGTCCCGACTTTCGTCCCTGCTCGACCCGTCGGTCTCACAGTCAAGCTCCCTTGTGCACTTACACTCAACACCTGATTGCCAACCAGGCTGAGGGAACCTTTGGGCGCCTCCGTTACTCTTTAGGAGGCAACCGCCCCAGTTAAACTACCCATCAGACACTGTCCCTGATCCGGATCACGGACCCAGGTTAGACATCCAGCACGACCAGAGTGGTATTTCAACGACGACTCCACAACCACTGGCGTGGCCGCTTCAAAGTCTCCCACCTATCCTACACAAGCCGAACCGAACACCAATATCAAACTATAGTAAAGGTCCCGGGGTCTTTCCGTCCTGCTGCGCGAAACGAGCATCTTTACTCGTAGTGCAATTTCACCGGGCCTATGGTTGAGACAGTCGAGAAGTCGTTACGCCATTCGTGCAGGTCGGAACTTACCCGACAAGGAATTTCGCTACCTTAGGATGGTTATAGTTACCACCGCCGTTTACTGGCGCTTAAGTTCTCAGCTTCGCACACCCGAAAGTGCACTAACCGGTCCCCTTAACGTTCCAGCACCGGGCAGGCGTCAGTCCGTATACATCGCCTTACGGCTTCGCACGGACCTGTGTTTTTAGTAAACAGTCGCTTCTCGCTGGTCTCTGCGGCCACCCCCAGCTCACCGAGTAAATCGGATCACCAGAAATGGCCCCCCTTCTCCCGAAGTTACGGGGGCATTTTGCCGAGTTCCTTAACCATAGTTCACCCGAACGCCTCGGTATTCTCTACCTGACTACCTGAGTCGGTTTAGGGTACGGGCCGCCATGAAACTCGCTAGAGGCTTTTCTCGACAGCATAGGATCATCCACTTCACCACAATCGGCTCGGCATCAGGTCTCAGACTATATGCACGACGGATTTACCTACCGTGCGTCCTACACCCTTACCCCGGGACAACCACCGCCCGGGCTGGACTACCTTCCTGCGTCACCCCATCGCTTACCTACTACAAGTCTGGTTCATCGGCTCCACCACTACCCTCAACTCCGAAGAGATCAGGCCGGCTTCACGGACTTAGCATCGCCTGATTCAGTACTGGGCGTTTCAAAGCGGGTACCGGAATATCAACCGGTTGTCCATCGACTACGCCTGTCGGCCTCGCCTTAGGTCCCGACTTACCCTGGGCAGATCAGCTTGACCCAGGAACCCTTAGTCAATCGGCGCACACGTTTCTCACGTGTGTATCGCTACTCATGCCTGCATTCTCACTCGTGAACCGTCCACAACTCGCTTCCACGGCTGCTTCACCCGGCACACGACGCTCCCCTACCCATCCACACAGGCGTTGGCCCTATATGTGTGAATGACACGACTTCGGCGGTACGCTTGAGCCCCGCTACATTGTCGGCGCGGAATCACTTGACCAGTGAGCTATTACGCACTCTTTCAAGGATGGCTGCTTCTAAGCCAACCTCCTGGTTGTCTCTGCGACTCCACATCCTTTCCCACTTAGCGTACGCTTAGGGGCCTTAGTCGATGCTCTGGGCTGTTTCCCTCTCGACCATGGAGCTTATCCCCCACAGTCTCACTGCCGCGCTCTCACTTACCGGCATTCGGAGTTTGGCTAAGGTCAGTAACCCGGTAGGGCCCATCGCCTATCCAGTGCTCTACCTCCGGCAAGAAACACACGACGCTGCACCTAAATGCATTTCGGGGAGAACCAGCTATCACGGAGTTTGATTGGCCTTTCACCCCTAACCACAGGTCATCCCCCAGGTTTTCAACCCTGGTGGGTTCGGTCCTCCACGAAGTCTTACCTCCGCTTCAACCTGCCCATGGCTAGATCACTCCGCTTCGGGTCTAGAGCGTGCAACTCAAACGCCCTATTCGGACTCGCTTTCGCTACGGCTTCCCCACACGGGTTAACCTCGCTACACACCGCTAACTCGCAGGCTCATTCTTCAAAAGGCACGCAGTCACGACTGCATGTGCAAGCACACACAGCGACGCTCCCACGGCTTGTAGGCACACGGTTTCAGGTACTATTTCACTCCGCTCCCGCGGTACTTTTCACCATTCCCTCACGGTACTATCCGCTATCGGTCACCAGGGAATATTTAGGCTTAGCGGGTGGTCCCGCCAGATTCACACGGGATTTCTCGGGCCCCGTGCTACTTGGGTGTCTCTCAAACGAGCCGCTGATGTTTCAGCTACGGGGGTCTTACCCTCTACGCCGGACCTTTCGCATGTCCTTCGCCTACATCAACGGTTTCTGACTCGTCTCACAGCCGGCAGACTATGAAAAAGAGATCCCACAACCCCGCATGCGCAACCCCTGCCGGGTATCACACGCATACGGTTTGGCCTCATCCAGTTTCGCTCGCCACTACTCCCGGAATCACGGTTGTTTTCTCTTCCTGAGGGTACTGAGATGTTTCACTTCCCCTCGTTCCCTCCACACTGCCTATGTGTTCAGCAGCGGGTGACAGCCCATGACGACTGCCGGGTTTCCCCATTCGGAAACCCCCGGATCAAAGCTTGGTTGACAGCTCCCCGGGGACTATCGTGGCCTCCCACGTCCTTCATCGGTTCCTGGTGCCAAGGCATCCACCGTGCGCCCTTAAAAACTTGGCCACAGATGCTCGCGTCCACTGTGCAGTTCTCAAACAACGACCAGCCACCCACCACCCCACCCTTACAGGCGAGTTCACTGGGGCCGGCAACCAAAGGCAGCCTTACGGCCATACCTTCAGATACCCAACAGCGTGCCCGACCCGACCGATCACCCTCACGTTCCACGCCGAAGCAGTACTAGTGAAAACAACCTGTCGCGCCGAATAGTCAACGTTCCACCCATGAGCAACCACCGTCGAACATTTGCCGACGAAATGGTCTCTGGATTCCCCGAAAGGAACCTAGATGCTCCTTAGAAAGGAGGTGATCCAGCCGCACCTTCCGGTACGGCTACCTTGTTACGACTTCGTCCCAATCGCCAGTCCCACCTTCGACAGCTCCCTCCCACAAGGGGTTGGGCCACCGGCTTCGGGTGTTACCGACTTTCGTGACGTGACGGGCGGTGTGTACAAGGCCCGGGAACGTATTCACCGCAGCAATGCTGATCTGCGATTACTAGCAACTCCGACTTCATGGGGTCGAGTTGCAGACCCCAATCCGAACTGAGACCGGCTTTTTGAGATTCGCTCCGCCTCGCGGCATCGCAGCTCATTGTACCGGCCATTGTAGCACGTGTGCAGCCCAAGACATAAGGGGCATGATGACTTGACGTCGTCCCCACCTTCCTCCGAGTTGACCCCGGCAGTCTCCTGTGAGTCCCCATCACCCCGAAGGGCATGCTGGCAACACAGAACAAGGGTTGCGCTCGTTGCGGGACTTAACCCAACATCTCACGACACGAGCTGACGACAGCCATGCACCACCTGTATACCGACCACAAGGGGGGCACCATCTCTGATGCTTTCCGGTATATGTCAAGCCTTGGTAAGGTTCTTCGCGTTGCGTCGAATTAAGCCACATGCTCCGCTGCTTGTGCGGGCCCCCGTCAATTCCTTTGAGTTTTAGCCTTGCGGCCGTACTCCCCAGGCGGGGAACTTAATGCGTTAGCTGCGGCACCGACGACGTGGAATGTCGCCA
Source organism: Streptomyces sp. NBC_01012 (assembly GCF_045162755.1). Taxonomy (NCBI): domain Bacteria; kingdom Bacillati; phylum Actinomycetota; class Actinomycetes; order Kitasatosporales; family Streptomycetaceae; genus Streptomyces; species Streptomyces sp. NBC_01012. The sequence continues at coordinate 1,895,853 of NZ_CP108688.1, forward strand.
ACACCTAGTTCCCAACGTTTACGGCGTGGACTACCAGGGTATCTAATCCTGTTCGCTCCCCACGCTTTCGCTCCTCAGCGTCAGTAATGGCCCAGAGATCCGCCTTCGCCACCGGTGTTCCTCCTGATATCTGCGCATTTCACCGCTACACCAGGAATTCCGATCTCCCCTACCACACTCTAGCTAGCCCGTATCGAATGCAGACCCGGGGTTAAGCCCCGGGCTTTCACATCCGACGTGACAAGCCGCCTACGAGCTCTTTACGCCCAATAATTCCGGACAACGCTTGCGCCCTACGTATTACCGCGGCTGCTGGCACGTAGTTAGCCGGCGCTTCTTCTGCAGGTACCGTCACTTTCGCTTCTTCCCTGCTGAAAGAGGTTTACAACCCGAAGGCCGTCATCCCTCACGCGGCGTCGCTGCATCAGGCTTTCGCCCATTGTGCAATATTCCCCACTGCTGCCTCCCGTAGGAGTCTGGGCCGTGTCTCAGTCCCAGTGTGGCCGGTCGCCCTCTCAGGCCGGCTACCCGTCGTCGCCTTGGTAGGCCATCACCCCACCAACAAGCTGATAGGCCGCGGGCTCATCCTTCACCGCCGGAGCTTTTAACCCCGTCCCATGCGGGACAGAGTGTTATCCGGTATTAGACCCCGTTTCCAGGGCTTGTCCCAGAGTGAAGGGCAGATTGCCCACGTGTTACTCACCCGTTCGCCACTAATCCACCCCGAAAGGCTTCATCGTTCGACTTGCATGTGTTAAGCACGCCGCCAGCGTTCGTCCTGAGCCAGGATCAAACTCTCCGTGAATGTTTTCCCGTAATCGGGATCACAACACGAGAGCGGAACAACCAAGTCGGAATAAGACCGGTCGTTCACAGCGTCCTCGCTGTTGTTGCCTACCCGACCCGAAGGACCGGTAGGACTTTTCAAAGGAACCACCAACCTGCCGAAGCAGGCCGGGGTATCAACATATCTGGCGTTGACTTTTGGCACGCTGTTGAGTTCTCAAGGAACGGACGCTTCCTTCGGTCCCGTTTCACCGGGCCCCTCCGGGCGCTTCCCTTCGTGTTCTTGCGTTTCCGACTCTATCAGACTCTTTCGTGTCCGATTCCCGGCCGAAGCGGGATCTCACTGTTTCGCGTCCAGTTCTTCGCTTTCGCGTTTCCCTTTCGGCGTTTCCAACTTTACCAGACTCTTTTCGTTCCGTTTCCGGTCCGAATTTGATTCCAGCGGCCTGTGGAGTGGCCTTTGCCCTTCGGCGGACCCGACTTTATCAGAGATTCTGAGCCGGATTTCCCGCCTCCTCGAAGGGCTCCCGGCGCACATGTGCGCGGAGGGCTTCCCGTTCGGGCGGAATGGCAAACGTACTGGAGCGGGGCGCCCCGATGCAAATCGGGGCGCCCCGCTCCTGGTTGGCGGCCCAGCGGCCGCGCGTACGTCAGACCTCGACGACGACCGGAAGGATCATCGGACGCCGGCGGTAGGTGTCCGACACCCACTTGCCCACCGTGCGCCGGACCAGCTGCTGGAGCTGGTGCGGCTCCATCACGCCGTCCTGCGCCGACTTGTTGAGCGCGTCCTCGACCTTGGGCACCACCGCGGTGAACGCACCGTCATCGATGCCTGAGCCGCGGGCCTGGATATGGGGCCCGCCCACGATCTTGCCGGAGGAGCTGTCGACCACGATGAAGACCGAGATGATGCCCTCGTCACCGAGGATGCGGCGGTCCTTGAGCGAGGTCTCCGTGACATCGCCGACCGAGAGGCCGTCGACGTACACGTAACCGGCCTGGACCTTGCCGACGATCTTCGCCTTGCCGTCGATGAGGTCGACGACCACGCCGTCCTCGGCGATGACGATGTGGTCCTTCGGCACGCCGGTCAGCGCACCGAGTTCGGCGTTGGCCCTGAGGTGGCGCCATTCGCCGTGCACCGGCATCAGGTTCTTCGGCTTGCAGATGTTGTAGAAGTACAGCAGCTCGCCGGCCGAGGCGTGGCCCGAGACATGGACCTTGGCGTTGCCCTTGTGGACGACGTGCGCGCCCCAGCGGGTCAGGCCGTTGATCACGCGGTAGACCGCGTTCTCGTTGCCCGGGATCAGCGACGACGCCAGGATCACCGTGTCGCCCGGAACGATCCGGATCTGGTGGTCACGGTTGGCCATACGGGAGAGGGCTGCCATCGGCTCGCCCTGCGAGCCCGTGCAGACCAGCACGACCTCGTCGTCGGGCAGATCGTCGAGGGTCTTGACGTCGACGACCAGTCCTGCGGGCACCTTCAGGTAGCCCAGATCGCGGGCGATGCCCATGTTGCGGACCATGGAGCGTCCGACGAAGGCCACCCGCCGGCCGTACTCGTGGGCGGCGTCCAGGATCTGCTGGATGCGGTGGACGTGGCTGGCGAAGCTGGCCACGATGATGCGCTTCTGCGCGTTGGCGAACACCGTCCGCAGGACGTTGGAGATGTCCCGCTCCGGCGGGACGAATCCCGGGACCTCGGCGTTCGTCGAGTCGGAGAGGAGAAGGTCGATGCCTTCCTCGCTCAGCCTGGCGAAGGCGTGCAGGTCGGTGAGACGGCCGTCCAGCGGGAGCTGGTCCATCTTGAAGTCACCGGTTGCCACGGCCATGCCCGCAGGGGTGCGGATGGCGACGGCGAGTGCGTCCGGGATGGAGTGGTTGACCGCGACGAACTCGCAGTCGAACCCGCCGATGCGCTCGCGCTGCCCCTCGGCCACCTCGAGGGTGTAGGGACGGATCCGGTGCTCCTGGAGCTTCGCCTCGATGAGCGCGAGGGTCAGCTTGGAGCCGATGAGGGGGATGTCCGGCTTCAGCCGGAGCAGATACGGGACACCCCCGATGTGGTCCTCGTGGCCGTGCGTGAGGACGATGCCCTCGATGTCGTCCAGGCGGTCCCGGATGGTGGTGAAGTCCGGGAGGATCAGGTCGATGCCGGGCTGCTCCTCCTCCGGGAAGAGCACACCGCAGTCGACGATGAGCAGGCGGCCGCCGTACTCGAAGACCGTCATGTTGCGGCCGATCTCGCCCAGGCCGCCCAGCGGGGTGACCCGCAGGGCGCCCTTCGGCAGCTTCGGCGGGGTACCGAGTTCAGGATGCGGATGACTCAAAAGACTCTCCTTACCACGCGCGCCACGTACCGCTGAGGGCACGTGGCGCGCATGTCGATCGTGCACTTGCTGTTGTCAGGTGGTGTTTCCGTCGCGAGTGTCCTCGCGTATTCAGTTGTGAAGTCCGTGGTTAGAGCTGTACCCCACCGGCAGCCAGATCGATCTTGAGCTGGGCCGTCTCCTGTGCGGTGAGTTCCACCAGAGGGAGGCGCAGCGGGCCGGCGGGCAGGCCCTGGAGGGTGAGCGCGGCCTTGGTGGTGATCACGCCCTGGGTGCGGAACATCCCCGTGAAGACCGGGAGCAGCTTCTGGTGGATCTCCGTCGCCTTCTGTACGTCGCCGCCGAGGTGGGCCTCGATGAGCGCGCGCAGCTCCGGGGTGACGACATGGCCGACGACGGAGACGAATCCGACGGCGCCGACCGACAGCAGGGGGAGGTTGAGCATGTCGTCACCCGAGTACCAGGCGAGGCCCGACTGGGCGATGGCCCAGCTGGAGCGGCCCAGGTCTCCCTTGGCGTCCTTGTTGGCGACGATCCTGGGGTGCTCGGCGAGTCGTACGAGCGTCTCCGTGTCGATCGGCACACCGCTGCGGCCCGGAATGTCGTACAGCATGACCGGGAGTTCCGTGGAGTCCGCGATGGCGCCGAAGTGCCGCAGGAGGCCCTCCTGCGGCGGCTTGTTGTAGTACGGCGTGACCGCGAGGAGGCCGTGGGCGCCGGTGCGCTCGGCGGTGCGGGCCAGCTCGACGCTGTGCCGGGTGTCGTTGGTCCCGATGCCTGCGATGACGAGGGCCCGGTCTCCTACGGCTTCCAGCACAGCCCGTACGAGCTGGTCTTTCTCCGCGTCGCTGGTGGTCGGCGACTCACCGGTGGTGCCGTTGATGATCAGGCCGTCGTTGCCTGCGTCCACCAGATGGGTGGCGAGCCGCTGGGCACCGTCGAGGTCGAGTGCGCCGTCCGCCGTGAACGGCGTGACCATAGCGGTGAGGACCCTCCCGAAGGGGGTCTGCGGAGTGGAGATCGGAGCCATGGGTAACACGCTACTCGTTGCTCGGAGCGCTGTGGCCCCTCGGGGGGACGAGGAAGAGGAGCCCGGCACTGCCTGCTCGGGGGTTCAGGCAGTGCCGGGTCCGTTTGATCAGCCTAGATGAACTTCACGAAACGTCGCAATACGGACACCGCCTACGGGGCTACCCGTCCGTTTTTGTTGAAGGCGGCATGAGTGAGCGGCATCAGGCGCCGCCAGTGGTCTTCCATCTGTTCGCCGACCATTTCGATCTCGCGCTGTGGGAAGGACGGGACCTTGGCCAGCTCGTGCTGCGTACGCAGTCCCAGGAAGTGCATCAGCGAGCGGGCGTTGCAGGTGGCGTACATCGAGGAGAACAGGCCGACGGGGAGCACCGAGCGGGCGACCTCGCGGGCGACTCCGGCGGCGAGCATCTCCTGGTAGGCGTCGTACGCCTGGCGGTAGGAGTCCTCCATGGCGCGGCTGGTGACCCGGTGCTGCTCCGGGGTCCCCTCGACGAATTCGTACTTGCCCGGGCGGCCCTGCTGGATGAGCTTGCGGGACTCCCCCGGGACGTAGAAGACCGGTTCGAGCTGCCTGTAGCGGCCCGATTCCTCGTTGTACGACCAGCCCACGCGGTGCCGCATGAACTCGCGGAACACGAAGATCGGGGCGCTGATGAAGAAGGTCATCGAGTTGTGCTCGAACGGGCTGCCGTGCCGGTCCCGCATCAGATAGTTGATGAGCCCCTTCGAGCGCTCCGGGTCCTTCGCGACCTCTTCGAGGGACTGCTCCCCCGCCGTCGACACACGGGCGGCGAACAGCACATCGGAATCGCCGGCGGCGGATTTCACCAGGTCGACGGTGACGTCGCTGCGGAAATGAGCCTTCGTGGGCTCGGGAGTGTCGGTCACCGACGGGTCCTTCCAATGGCGTCGCTCGGGCGGCGTCCACTCTACGGGCCACGGGACCGGCCCCCTGTCGGCGGGAAAGCCGGTGGGAAGCCATGGGAGGTCGATGGGAAGTCGGTGGGAAAATCTGGACGGGTTCGGCGATTCGGGGCACGGATCGGGCTCCTCGTACGTCTGACTCATTAGCAGCACCCGTCACAGAGTTCAAGGAGAGCTTCCTCATGTTCCGCCGGCGTGAGTCCGTCCCGTTCTCGTTCGTTGCCGAGGCCGACCGATTCCGCAGTAATGTCACTCCCCCTCCCCGTCGTCGCGCCAGCCGCTCCCAGCTGGCCGCTCATTCGCTCCTGGGCCTGACCCTGGTCGCCGGCTTCGCCGGTTCGCTGCTCTTCGGTCTGCCCGCTCTCGACACCGAGCGGACGCCCGCGCACAGCCAGACGTCCGAGGCCTCGCAGCACCGCTGACCCGTACGGGCCCCCTGGGGTGGTCGGCCGCGGGGCTGCTCGGTAGCCTCACCGGGCACAGCAATCGAGCGTGCTTGTGAGTGAGGATCAGTCGTGCCCCTGCCCTTCCTGACGGCCGACCGCGCATTCGACGCGGGCGCAGAGGACATCGCGCTGCCGTTCGACGACCACGACAGCTGGCGGCGGCCCTACCGCCCCGGCCCGTGGCGGGTCGCGGCGGCAGCCACTCTGCTGCTGCTGGCGTCCTTCGTCCTGCTGGCCGCGATGATCATCACGTTCGCCGGGTCCCTGTCCGGTGCCACCGTGTGTTTCGTGCTCGCCGCCCTGGTGATCGCCGGAGCGCTGCGGCTGCTTCGGGTCGGTGCCTGGGTGAGCCGGCACGGCGTGCGCAGGGTGGGCTTCTTCCGTACGACCACCCTGCGGTGGCGGGACACCGCGGTGGTCCGCACGGTGCAGCAGCCGGTGAAGTGGCTCGGTTTCCCACGCACCGTCCAGGGACAGGCCCTGGTCGTGGTGCGCAGGGGCGGCGAGCAGCTGGCCCCGCTGGTCACCGACCACAACGCGGACTTCCTGTCCCGCGCCGAGGCGTTCGAGCGTGCCACGGACTCCATCGAGGCCTGGGCCGACGAATACCGCCGGAGCTGACGGCATGGGCCCCCAGGGGTCCGCAGCCAGGCCCCCAGGGGCCGCAGCCACACCCCACAAGCCGGTACGGCGCCACTCAGGCGCGTACCGGCTTGTTCATGTGGAGGGCGATGGCGCGCTGCATCGCCTTACGGGCGCGAGGGGTGTCCCTCGCGTCCTGGTAGGCGACCGCGAGGCGGAACCAGCAGCGCCAGTCGTCCGGGCTGTCCTCGGTCTCCTCCCGGCGCCGCGCGAACACGGCGTCGGCGGAGTCACGGTCGATGCGTCCGGAGGGCGTGCGCACCAGCTCGTCGACGGGAAGGCCGTCCTCCGCGTCCAGTTCGGCGGCCAGGGCGTTGGCCCTGCGCACGAACTGGGTGTTCTTCCAGAGGAACCAGACGCCGATCACCGGCAGGATCAGTACCGCCACGCCGAAGGTGACCGTGAGCAGTGTGCCGTGCCGGATGAGCAGCACTCCTCGGCTGCCGGCCAGGACGAAGTAGAAGACCAGGACGGCGGCGGTGACGACGTAGGTGAGCTTTGCGCGCATGGGGTGGGCCCAGTCAGTTCAGGTCGAGGAAGTGTTCCAGGCCGAAGGTGAGGCCGGGAGTGGTGACCACGCGTCGGGTGCCGAGCAGGATGCCCGGCATGAAGCTGCTGTGGTGCAGTGAGTCATGGCGCAGGGTGAGGGTCTCGCCCTCGCCGCCCAGCAGGACCTCCTGGTGGGCGAGGAGGCCGCGGAGCCGGACCGAGTGGACCGGGACCCCGTCGACGTCCGCGCCGCGGGCCCCGTCGAGTGCGGTGGCGGTGGCGTCGGGCTGCGGCGCGGCTCCGGCCTTCTCGCGGGCGGCGGCGATGAGCTGGGCGGTGCGGGTGGCGGTGCCGGAGGGGGCGTCCGCCTTGTTCGGGTGGTGGAGCTCGATGACCTCCACCGACTCGAAGTAGCGGGCGGCCTTCTCCGCGAACTTCATCGTGAGGACCGCGCCGATGGAGAAGTTCGGCGCGATGAGCACACCGGTCTCCGGGGAGCCGGCGAGCCAGGTGTTCAGCTGCGCGAGCCGTTCGTCGGTCCAGCCCGTGGTGCCGACGACGGCGTGGATGCCGCGGCGGACACAGAAGTCGAGGTTGTCCATCACCGACGCGGGTGTGGTCAGCTCGACGACCACTTGGGCACCGCCGGTCTCAAGGGCCTCCAGCGAGTCGCCGCGGCCGAGCGCGGCCACCAGCTCCATGTCGTCGGCGGCCTCCACGGCCCGCACCGCTTCGGACCCGATGCGTCCCTTGGCTCCGAGAACGGCCACGCGCAACTTGCTCATGTGCTCTTTTCCTTACGAGTGGTACGGGTGGTCAGGAGACGGCTTCCTGGAGGCGGTCCGCCTGCTTGTCCTTCAGCGCGCCGATGACCGAGAGCGAGGGCCGCTGTCCGAGGACGTCGGCGGCGACCGCCCTGACCTCGTCCGGGGTGACCGCCGCGATCTTCGCCAGCATGTCATCCACGGACATCTGCTCGCCCCAGCAGAGCTCGCTCTTGCCGATACGGTTCATCAGGGCGCCCGTGTCCTCCAGGCCGAGGACGGTGGATCCGGCGAGCTGGCCGACGGCGCGGCCGATCTCATCGGCGCCGAGACCGTCCGTCGCCACCCGGTCGAGCTCGTCGCGGCAGATCTTGAGGACGTCGTGCACCTGGCTCGGCCGACAGCCCGCGTACACACCGAAGAGGCCGCAGTCGGCGAAGCTCGAGGTGTACGAGTAGACGCTGTAGGCGAGGCCGCGCTTCTCCCGTACCTCCTGGAAGAGGCGGGAGCTCATGCCGCCGCCCAGCGCGGTGTTCAGGACGCCGAGTGCCCAGCGGCGCTCGTCGGTCCTGGCGAGGCCGGGCATGCCGAGGATGACATGGGCCTGCTCGGTCTTGCGGTTCAGCAGGTCGACGCGGCCCGTGGCACGCAGTGTGCGGGAGCCCTGGCGGGGTTCCGTGGGCACGGCGTCGGTGCGGTCCAGCGCGCCGGCGCGCTCGAACGCCCTGCGGACCTGTCGTACGACCGTGGCGTGGTCGACGTTGCCCGCGGCGGCGACGACCAGATGCGTGGGGTCGTAGTGCTTCTTGTAGAAGCGGGAGATCTGGCCCCGGTTCAGCGCGTTGATCGTGTCGACGGTGCCGAGGACCGGGCGGCCGATCGGGGTGTCGCCGAGCATGGTGTGCGCGAACAGATCGTGCACACAGTCGCCCGGGTCGTCCTCCGTCATCGCGATCTCCTCGAGGATGACACCGCGCTCGGCGTCGACGTCCTCGGGGGTGATCAGGGAGCCGGTCAGCATGTCGCAGACGACATCGATGGCCAGCGGGAGGTCAGTGTCCAGGACCCGCGCGTAGTAGCAGGTGTACTCCTTCGCCGTGAAGGCGTTCATCTCGCCGCCGACCGCGTCGATCGCGGACGAGATGTCGAGGGCGCTGCGCTTGGCCGTGCCCTTGAAGAGGAGGTGTTCGAGGTAGTGCGTCGCGCCGTTCAGGGTGGGTGTCTCGTCGCGTGAACCGACGTTGGCCCATATCCCGAAGGTGGCGGAGCGTACGGAGGGCAGTGTCTCGGTGACGACCCGGAGACCGCCGGGGAGGACGGTACGGCGGACGGTTCCGATGCCGTTGCTGCCCTTGAGAAGCGTTTGGGTACGGGCGACGGCCCGCCCCTTCGATGAGGGGCGGGCCGTCGTCACGGAACTACGGGACGTCACTTGGCGGCGTCGTCCTTCTTCTCGTCTTCCTCGCCCTCGATCACGGGGATGAGGGAGAGCTTGCCGCGGGAGTCGATCTCCGCGATCTCGACCTGGACCTTGGCGCCGACGCCGAGCACGTCCTCGACGTTCTCCACGCGCTTGCCACCGGCGAGCTTGCGGATCTGCGAGATGTGCAGCAGACCGTCCTTGCCGGGCATCAGGGAGACGAACGCACCGAAGGTGGTGGTCTTGACGACCGTACCCAGGTAACGCTCGCCGACCTCCGGCATGGTCGGGTTGGCGATGGCGTTGATCGTGGCGCGGGCGGCCTCGGCCTGCGAGCCCTGCTGGGCACCGATGTAGATGGTGCCGTCGTCCTCGATCGTGATGTCGGCGCCGGTGTCCTCCTGGATCTGGTTGATCATCTTGCCCTTCGGGCCGATGACCTCACCGATCTTGTCCACCGGGATCTTGACGGTGATGATCCGCGGGGCGTTGGGGGACATCTCGTCCGGGACGTCGATGGCCTCGTTCATCACGTCGAGGATGTGGAGGCGCGCGTCACGGGCCTGCTTCAGCGCGGCGGCCAGGACCGAGGCGGGGATGCCGTCGAGCTTGGTGTCGAGCTGGAGCGCGGTCACGAACTGCTTCGTGCCGGCGACCTTGAAGTCCATGTCGCCGAAGGCGTCCTCCGCACCGAGGATGTCGGTGAGGGCGACGTAGTGGGTCTTGCCGTCGATCTCCTGCGAGATCAGGCCCATGGCGATACCGGCGACGGCGGCCTTGAGGGGCACACCGGCGTTCAGCAGGGACATGGTGGAGGCGCAGACCGAGCCCATGGACGTCGAGCCGTTGGAGCCCAGCGCCTCGGAGACCTGGCGGATCGCGTAGGGGAACTCCTCGCGCGTCGGCAGCACCGGCACGATGGCGCGCTCGGCGAGCGCCCCGTGGCCGATCTCGCGGCGCTTGGGCGAACCCACGCGGCCGGTCTCACCGACGGAGTACGGCGGGAAGTTGTAGTTGTGCATGTAGCGCTTGCGGGTCACCGGGGAGAGGGTGTCCAGCTGCTGCTCCATGCGGAGCATGTTGAGGGTGGTGACGCCCAGGATCTGGGTCTCGCCACGCTCGAACAGCGCCGAGCCGTGCACGCGCGGGATGGCCTCGACCTCGGCGGCGAGCGTACGGATGTCCGTGACGCCACGGCCGTCGATGCGGACCTTGTCCTTGATGACGCGCTCGCGGACCAGCTTCTTGGTCAGCGCGCGGTAGGCACCGGAGATCTCCTTCTCGCGGCCCTCGAAGGCCGGGAGCAGCTTCTCGCCGGCGATCTCCTTGATGCGGTCCAGCTCCGCCTCGCGCTCCTGCTTGCCGGCGATGGTGAGCGCCTTGGCGAGCTCGGTGCTGACGGCCTTGGAGAGCGCCTCCAGGACGTCGTCCTGGTAGTCGAGGAAGACCGGGAACTCGCCGGTGGGCTTGGCGGCCTTGGCGGCGAGGTCCGACTGGGCCTTGCAGAGCGACTTGATGAAGGGCTTCGCCGCTTCGAGACCGGCGGCGACGACCTCTTCGGTCGGGGCCTCGGCGCCGTCCTTGACGAGCTGGATGGTCTTCTCGGTGGCCTCGGCCTCGACCATCATGATCGCGACGTCGCCGTCCTCGAGGACGCGACCGGCGACGACCATGTCGAAGACGGCGTCCTCGAGCTCGGTGTGCGTCGGGAAGGCGACCCACTGGCCCTTGATCAGGGCGACGCGGGTGGCGCCGATCGGGCCGGAGAAGGGCAGGCCCGCCAGGATCGTGGAGGCGGAGGCGGCGTTGATCGCGACCACGTCGTACAGGTGGTCGGGGTTGAGCGCCATGATCGTCTCGACGATCTGGATCTCGTTGCGCAGGCCCTTCTTGAAGGAGGGGCGCAGCGGGCGGTCGATCAGGCGGCAGGTGAGGATCGCGTCCTCGGAGGGGCGGCCCTCCCGGCGGAAGAAGGAGCCGGGGATCTTGCCGGCCGCGTACTGCCGCTCCTCGACGTCCACCGTGAGGGGGAAGAAGTCGAGCTGGTCCTTGGGGCGCTTGGAGGCGCTGGTGGCCGACAGCACCATGGTGTCGTCGTCCAGGTACGCGACGGCGGAGCCTGCGGCCTGCTTGGCCAGGCGGCCCGTCTCGAAGCGGATGGTGCGGGTGCCGAAGGTTCCGTTGTCGATAACGGCCTCGGCGTAGTGGGTCTCGTTCTCCACTAGTGATTTCTCCATACTCGTCGTCTTTCGTCCTGCCGCCCGTGTGGCGGAGGACGGTGCGGAGAAGCGCACCCTGTGTGCGGGCCGGTCTTCGATCGAAGCTCCCGGGCGTTGTCCCGGGGGCCACTACCGAGGACCGGCGGCGGCCGTGGGGCGCTTCTCCTCGTTCTGTTGTCGTGCGTCCAGGTTACTGAGCACTGCCCGGGTCACGCACGTACACGTACAGCAAAGGGAGCGGCCCCCTGGAATCGGGGTGCCGCTCCCTCCCACAGCGTCCTTACTTGGCGCCGCCGGCCGCACCACGGCGGATGCCGAGGCGGTCGACGAGCGCACGGAAGCGCTGAATGTCCTTCTTGGCCAGGTACTGCAGAAGACGGCGGCGCTGGCCGACGAGGATCAGCAGACCCCGGCGGGAGTGGTGGTCGTGCTTGTGCGTCTTGAGGTGCTCCGTCAGGTCCGAGATCCGGCGGGAGAGCATGGCGACCTGGACCTCGGGGGATCCGGTGTCACCCTCCTTCTGGGCGAACTCGGACATGATCTGCTTCTTCGTAGCGGCGTCGAGCGGCACGCGTACTCCTCTTGATGTTCGATGCGCCCACGAGTGCCCCTGGTCTTGATCTCAGGGGAGCTTCCATGACTCGGAGGCGAAGGTCCGATGAGCGCAGCCCCCAGGATGATCCGGGGACGCGTACACAAACGGCCACTGGTCAGAGTACCAGTCGTTCGGAGCGCCCCCGACGGGCGTCAGCTGGTGAGGGCCCGGATCGAGTGGTAGACGTCGAAAACGGCGAGGCAGAGCGGCAGCAGCGTCAGGAGCACGGCGGCCTCGGCGACCTCCAGGAAGCGTCCCCAGAACGGGGTGACTCCCTTGCGCGGCACGATCAGCCCGATGGCGGTGATCAGCGCTGCGACACCGGCGACCGCGGCGGTGAGCCAGATCGTACGGATGTCGAGTCCCGCGCTGTCGCCCATGAGCGCGTCCCGGAACAGCTCGACCGGCGGGTTGAGCGAGAGCCCGAGGCCGAGGAGCACGAGCGCGGCGAGGCCGGCCCCCAGGGCGCAGCCGACCTGCGCGGTGTAGCGGAACAGATGGGCGCGCATCAGCATCGCGGCGCCGGTGGCGAGAGCCAGCAGCTGGCCCCAGACGCTGTCGGAGAAGCCGAGCACCGCCGCGGCGCCCACGGCGACCAGGGCGCATCCGCCGACCAGGCCGAGGAGCAGTTCGTGGCCGCGCCGCGCCTGGGCGGTGATCCGGTCGGCGTCGACGGGGCCCTGCGGGGCCGGCTCGGACGTGCCGTAGTCACCGACGGTGGTGCGGGGCGGCTCGAAGCCGATCGGGAGGCGGGCGAAGCGGGTGGAGAGTCCGGGGAGGAAGGCGAGGAGGCCCACGGAGAGCGGCGCGCACACGGCGGCGGTCTCGGCCGGGGCCATGCCGGTCATGATCGCGATGAAGGTGACCAGTACGCCGATGGCGGAGGCGAACACGAACGCGACGAAGGTGCCGTCGCCCTCGGGCGCCGCGATCATGAGGATCACCGATGCCACCAGCACGGCGGCGCAGGCGAGCAGGAACTGGAGCCTGCCGATGCCCTGCCCCGCGCTGAGGGGCAGCAGCCCGGCGCCGGCGACCGCGGTGCTGGTGAGGGCGCCGATCCCGAGCGCGATGGACGACCCGCGGTCCGCGTAGACACGCGCGCGTACACACGCGAGCGCGAGAAGGAGCAGGGCGGTGACGGCGGCCAGGATGCCCGGCAGCCCGTGCATGTCGTGCCGGATGTCGGAGGTCCACAGCACGAAGCTCAGCAGGGCCAGCAGGACCGAACCGCCGAAGAGGCCGGCCGAGCGCATGAGGCCGTCGCCCCAGAGGGTGCGGTCCCGGGCGACGGCGGTGGCCACGGCGTCGGATACGTCGTCGAAGACCGCGGGGGGCAGCGACTCGGCGAAGGGCCGCAGGGACAGCAGCTCGCCGTCGAGGATGCGCTGGCCTGCCAGCGTGCGCCCGCTGTCGAGCACGGTGCCGTCACGGCGCACCAGGTGATAGCCGACCGGGGCGTCCTGGGCGGGGCTCTGTCCCGACAGCCGGAGGATCTCCGGGTAGAGGTCGGCGACGGGGATGTCCTCGGGCAGCGCCACGTCGACGCGGCTGTCGGGCGCGACGACCGTGACGCGGCAGAAGCCGGTCGCGTTGCCGGCGGGTACTCCGGGACCCGGCCGGCCTGATCCGGTGGCCGCCGTTTGGGCCGTCGTAGTCACGTGCTGCTCCCCCTCATGATTCTCCTGGACCTCCCGTGGCACGCACCCCTGGATCACGGGCTTCCGCAGCGTCCCGAATGACCCGTTTTTTTGCGGTAGTTAGCGGATGCGTACACGCGTCGCGACACCCTACCGCCCTCGGGTCGCCGGGTACGGTCGCCGGGTACGCCAGTAGGATCCTCCCGCGGACGGAGCCCGTCGCCACGGGGGCGCCGATAGGAACAGTTCCGTCCGGCAAGGGAATTGGTGAGCTGTGAGCCAGATTGTCGTCAAGCGCCCACCGCGGGCCCTCCCCGCCGAGATTCCGGGCGAGCAGGTGCAGTTGCAACCTCCTCCGGAGTTGCCCCGAGGGCAGCAGGAGGGCGTGATGATGCAGCTGCTGCCGATGCTCGGCATGGGTGGCTCCGTCGTCTTCTTCTTCATGACGCCGAACCCGATCATGCGGATCATGGGCATGATCATGATCGCGTCGACGGTCGCGATGGCGATCTCGATGGTCATCCGCTTCCGGCGCGGCACCCAGGGTCAGCTGGCGGACATGCGGCGCGACTATCTGAAGTACCTGACGCAGACCCGGCGGGCCGTGCTGAGGACCGCAAGGCAGCAGCGTGACGCGCAGTTCTACCTCCACCCGTCCCCCGAGCAGCTGTGGGCGCTCGTCGCCGAGGGCAGCCGGGTGTGGGAGCGCCGCGTCGGGGACGCGGACTTCGCGCACGTACGGATCGGGCTGGGCAGCCAGGAGCTCGCCACGCCGCTCGTCGTGCCCGACACCGCGCCGGTCGACGAGCTGGAACCGCTGACCGCGGGGGCCATGCAGCAGTTCCTGACGACGCACAGCACGCTGGACGGGCTGCCGATGGCGGTCTCGCTCCGCGCCTTCTACCACCTGACGATCAGCGGCGACGCGGAGTCCGCGCGTGCCACGGCCCGCGCGATGGTCGGGGCGCTCGCCTCGCTGCACTCCCCCGAGGATCTGATCATCGCCGTCGCGACCGGCCGCGAGGCCGCTCCGCGCTGGGAGTGGACGAAGTGGCTCCCGCACGTCCAGGTGCCCGGCGCCATCGACGGCGCCGGCAGCCGGCGTCTGATCACCACGAGCGTCGCCGAGCTGGAGGAACTGCTCGCGGGCCGCCTCGACGGACGCCCCCGCTTCCAGCCCGGCGGCCAGCCCATCCTCGACCAGCCGCACGTCGTGGTCGTGCTCGACGGCCAGTCCGTACCGGCGACGTCCGCGCTCGCATCGGCGGAGGGCCTCCAGGGCGTCTCGGTCGTCGAGATCGTCGGCGGCGAGGTCACCGGGGCGCGCGGCGGCCTCTCCATCGTGGTGGACCCCCGCTCGCTCCAGCTGGAGTCGGGCCACGGCCTGGTGTACGACGGCCTTCCCGACCTGCTGAGCCTCGAGGCCGCGGAGGCCCTGGCACGGCAGCTTGCCCCCCTCCACGTGGCCTCGGGCGGGGACGACGACGAACCGCTGCTCGCCAACCTGGAGTTCACGGACCTGCTGAATCTCGGTGACGCCGCATCGGTCGACGTCAGCCGGACCTGGCGGGCCCGCTCGCAGGCCGAGCGGCTCCGGGTCCCGATCGGCGTCGGTGAGGACGGCGCCCCCGTGATGCTGGACCTCAAGGAGGCAGCGCAGGAGGGCATGGGGCCGCACGGCCTGTGCGTCGGCGCCACCGGTTCCGGCAAGTCCGAACTGCTCCGTACGCTCGTGCTCGGCCTGGCCGTCACCCATACATCGGAGACGCTGAACTTCGTCCTCGCCGACTTCAAGGGCGGCGCCACCTTCGCCGGCATGGCGCAGATGCCGCACGTGGCCGCGGTGATCACCAACCTCGCGGACGACCTGACGCTGGTGGACCGCATGGGCGACTCCATCAGCGGGGAGCTCAACCGCCGCCAGGAGATGCTGCGCGACGCCGGCAACTACGCCAACATCCACGACTACGAGAAGGCGCGCGCCGCGGGTGCGCCCCTTCAGCCCATCCCCTCCCTCGTCCTGGTCATCGACGAGTTCAGCGAACTGCTCACGGCCAAGCCGGACTTCATCGAGATGTTCGTGCAGATCGGGCGTATCGGCCGTTCGCTGGGCGTCCATCTCCTGCTGGCCTCGCAGCGCCTGGAGGAGGGGCGGCTGCGCGGCCTGGAGACCTATCTCTCGTACCGGATCGGTCTGCGGACGTTCTCCGCGGGCGAGTCCAGGTCGGCGCTGGGCGTGCCCGACGCCTACCACCTGCCCAATGTTCCCGGCTCCGGCTATCTGAAGTACGGCACGGACGAGATGGTGCGCTTCAAGGCCGCGTACGTCTCCGGGGTGTACCGCTCGGGCGCCGAGCCCACCGTGTCCTCCGGGCCCCTGCCGGTGGACCGCAGGCCCGTGGTCTTCACGGCGGCTCCGGTGCCGGTGCGCTACGTGCAGCCGGAGGCCCAGGCGGGCGTGCCCGACGCCCGTAAGTCCGAGGACGACGCCCTGGCCGACACGGTGCTCGATGTGATCGTGCGCCGGCTCGAGGGCCGGGGGGCCTCCGCGCACCAGGTGTGGCTGCCCCCGCTGGACAATCCGCCGTCGCTGGACGAGATCCTGCCGGGGCTGTCCGCGGTGGAGGGCCGCGGGCTGACGCAGCCGGGGTTCGAGGGCGCGGGACGGCTCGTCGTACCGCTGGGTGTGGTCGACAAGCCGTACGAGCAGCGCCGCGACACGCTGTACCGGGACT
Source organism: Streptomyces sp. NBC_01012 (assembly GCF_045162755.1). Taxonomy (NCBI): domain Bacteria; kingdom Bacillati; phylum Actinomycetota; class Actinomycetes; order Kitasatosporales; family Streptomycetaceae; genus Streptomyces; species Streptomyces sp. NBC_01012. The sequence continues at coordinate 1,911,881 of NZ_CP108688.1, forward strand.
TCTCCGGCGCGGCGGGCCACATGCAGATCACCGGTGGCCCGCAGTCGGGCAAGTCGACGCTGCTGCGCACGCTCATCGCGGGCTTCGCTCTCACCCACACACCCCAGGAGGTCCAGTTCTACGGCCTGGACTTCGGCGGTGGCGGCATGGCCTCCGTCTCCGGGCTGCCCCATGTCGGCGGGGTCGCCTCCCGTCTCGACCCCGAGCGGGTACGTCGTACGGTCGCCGAGGTGTACGGGGTCATGACGCGCCGCGAGGAGTACTTCCGCAGCGCGGGCATCGACTCCATCGCCACCTACCGCAGGCTCAGGGCGCGCGGCGAGATCTCGGTGACGGACCAGCCGTGGGGTGACGTCTTCCTGCTCATCGACGGCTGGGGCAACTTCCGCACGGACTACGAGGCCCTGGAACCGGCCGCCGTGGACATCGCACAGCGCGGCCTCGGCTACGGCATCCACCTGATCGTCACCGCGTCACGCTCCATGGAGGTCAGGGCCAACCTCAAGGACCACCTGATGAACCGGCTGGAGTTGCGGCTCGGTGACGTCATGGACTCCGAGCTGGACCGCAAGTCCGCGGTCAACGTGCCCGCGGGCGTCCCCGGACGCGGTCTCACCCCGGAGAAGCTGCACTTCATGGCCGCGGTGCCGCGGATCGACGGCATCAAGTCCGACAGCGACCTCTCCGAGGCCACGGCCGCCATGAACCAGGAGGTCGCCCGGCACTGGACAGCGGCGCCGGCCCCGGCGGTGCGACTGCTGCCGCGTCAGCTCCCGGCGCACGAGCTGCCGGCCGGCTACGCGCAGAGGGATCGGGGCATCGCGTTCGGGATCGACGAGAACAACCTGGAGCCGGTCTACCTGGACTTCGACCGGGACCCGTTCTTCCTGGTGTTCGGCGAGAGCGAGTCCGGCAAGTCCAACCTGCTGCGCCTGCTCATCAAGCAGCTCACCGAGCGGTACGACGGGAGCGAGGCCAAGTTCTTCGTCATCGACAACCGGCGAGCGCTGCTGGACGTCACCCCGGCGACGCACCTGGCCGAGTACGTGCCCATGTCCAACAACATGGAGCACCACGCGGACGCGATGTACGACCTGATGAAGCGCCGCACCCCGTCGTCCGAGGTCACGGCCCAGGAGCTGCGCGAACGCAGCTGGTGGAGCGGCCCGTCGGTGTTCGTGGTGGTCGACGACTACGACCTGGTCTCGACGTCCAGCGGGAACCCGCTGGCGAAGCTGACGGAGATGCTGCCGTTCTCGCGTGACGTCGGCGTACGGTTCATCATCGCCCGCAGCACGGCGGGCGCGAGCCGCGCCCTGTACGAGCCCTTCATGCAGCGCATCCTGGAGCTGGGCGCACAGGGCCTAATGCTCTCGGGCGACCCCATCGAGGGCGACATCCTCGGCAACGTACGGCCGCGCCCGATGCCACCGGGGCGCGGGGTGTTCGTCACGAGGCGCCGCGGGAATCCGCTGGTGCAGTCGGGGCTGATGGACGGGGAGAGGTAGACGTACGACGGCAGTACCGGGCGGGCGGCGACAGGCAGGCGGATCCATCCGCGCCACTGTTGCCGCCCGCTTCGGCTTGCGGGGGCGGGGGGCGGGGGGCGGGGCCCGCCTTGCGGGGTCGCCGCCCTGGCTCTGCTTCAGATGCTCCGCGCTTCCAGATGCAGATCGGCGATCTCCTCAACCGTTTCGCGGACGAATTCCTTCTGACTGCGGCGTTCAAGCCTGCCCGGTCAGCGCGGCGGCCCGGCGGCCCGCGCAGAGGTTCCGGCCCTGCAACTTCGCTGCCGCCCGGCTCGTCGTCCCCGCACCGTCCTTGTACGTGCTGGTGAGATGTGCCACCTCGCGCTCGACAGGTACGGCGTGCCGCCGTGTTCACGCTTGGCCGGAGTGGTTCGCGGGGCACAGGTCCTCGTCGGCCGGCCCATGCTCGCCGGTCCGGTTCCCCCTGAAGGGCGATCACCTGGGCGCGTGCCACTCCGCAGAGCGCCGAGGGCCCTTTCGTATGCGCGAAATTGATGAATCCTGAACTGGCAAGAGGCACTTTCGGGCCAACTCCACGCCGGAACCGATCAACCGCAAACGGTGCGTGATCAACCGCTTACGCACGTCTCACGAGCGCCGGAAACCCAGCCAGAACCCTGCCCCCTCGCTGGAGGCGACAGCCTCCGCGAGCCAACCAGGCTGGAAACGGCTGTACCCGTTCCCCCTACACCTTGCTAACTTCCGGATCTCAGAGGCATTGAAAAGTACATGCGAAAGGGCGGTAGATGACCTCGCCAGCTCCAGCGCCGAAGATCCCTCAGCTTTGGGTTCCGCTCCCGTCCGGGATCCATCCCGGTTGGCGCGAGATCGACGAAGGCTCGGCCGCCTGGTTGGACCGATTCGGCCTCTACTCCGACCAAGAGCAACGCGATCGGCTGACACGGATCTCCGTGGGCGAGATAACCAGCCGCGGCGCCCCCTCCGGACGCCTGGCGGCGTTGCAGTGGACCTCGGACTTCCTGATGTGGCTCTTCGCCTTCGACGACGAGTTCTGCGACGAAGGGCCGGTCGCCGCATCCCCGGACGCCACCCTGCTCATCGTCACCAAGCTCCAGCGCATCGTCGAGGTCCCCTGGGCCGCTCCGACCGACGACAACTACAGCGCGGCGCTGCGTGAATTACGTCTGCGACTCGACGACCTGACCACGCCCGTACAGACCGCCCGCTGGTCAGCCAGCTTCCGCACCTACCTCCAGGGCCAGATCTGGATGGCCGCCAACAGTGCCGAGGGACGGATACCCACCCTCTCCGACCACCTGGCGGTTCGGCTCGACTCCTCCGGGGTCAAGATCTTCTCGACCCTCAGCGAGATCATCCATGGCTACGACCTCCCCGCGTCCGACTACGAACGCCCCGACATCCGCGGGTTCGTCGAGGTCTTCGCCTCGATCATCGGCTGGTCCAACGACCTGGTCTCCTACCACAAGGAGCGCGAACGCAGCCAGGAGGGATACGGCAACATCGTCGACCTGATCGCGTACGAGCGGAACTGCTCACTCGACGAGGCGGTCAGCGAGACCGCCATGATGCACACCCGTGCCATGGCGCTGTATCTCCGCCTCCGCGACCAGATCCTGCGGGACGCCGGTCCTGAACTCCATCGCTGGATCACGGACTGCGACTCCTGGATCCGCGCCGACTACGACTGGTCCCTGACGACGAATCGCTACGTCAATCCGGAGAATCCGGCCGACCTGCCCGCCGGCAGCGCCGTTTCGCCCTTCCAGGAGCGGGAAGCGGACCAGCCGCTGCCGATCGCCAGCATCGCCTGGTGGTGGGACCTGGTGGAGGACCGGTAGGGCCCGGCCGGGTACGACCTGTGCCGGCGGGTCTCGCCGATCGGCAGCTTGCTGATCCCCTGTGCGGAACGTCCGGCAAGGGATCCACCGTTGAGACGGCGGTGACCGCCGGCGGTTTACCGCGGGCGGTCACTCCGTTCACTCACTCACCCGCGTACACCGCGTCGATGGGGCGGCCCCGCAGTGCCGAGCGGGTCGGCAGGCTGATCGACAGCCACCCCAGCAGGGCGACGAAGACCACGATGCCGCCCGCGACCAGCGGTTGGATGTACGGGATCGGCTGGCCCGTGGTGCCCAGCGCGGCGCCCACGCTCGGCGGGACGGCGATGGCGATGCCGACGACGACGGCGGTGAGGATCACGACCCAGGACTCCAGAAACATCATTCGCCGCGTCTGCTGCTTGCTGGTGCCGAACAGCCGCAGCATGCCGAACTCGCGGCTCCGGCCCGTCGTCGCCATGACCAGAGTGTTCACCACGGCGATGAGGACGTAGAGAATCAGCAGCGCGTTGGCGATCAGGCTCGTCCAGGACTGCTGGGTGAACTGCCCCTGCTCCATGGCCCCGAACTCCTGCGGGCTCTGCACCCCGACGCCGGGGGTGGCCTCGGCCAGCTTCCGCAGCCCGGCCTCCACCTGCCCGCCCGAACTGTCGTCGGCGGCGCTGACCAGCAGGGCGGAATCCTGCTGGTGCGCGGTGTGCTCGGTCAGCATGCCGTGCGGCAGGGTCACGTCGCCGAAGCCCAGGCCCTTGCCGTAGAGGGCGACGACCTTGAGGTCCTTGTGGGTGCCGTCGCCGAGGTCCACGTCGGCGGTGTCACCGACCTCCAGCCGCGCGGTATCGGCGGCGATCCGGCTGAGCGCCACCGTGTCTCCCCGGAGCTGGTCCATGCTGCCCTCGCGCACGTCCAGGTCGAGGGTGCGGTCCAGGTCGCGCGGCTCCAGGCCCTGGGCACCGAAGGGGTTGGAGACCGGCTTGTCGATCTCGACGTAGGTGATGATCACCTGCGAGCGGGCCACCGGTGTGACGGTCCCGACACCGTCGACGGCGCGGACCTTCTGCGCCAGGTCGGTGGACAGGCCCGTGGTCCCACTGGTGATCACGTAGTCGGAGACGACACCGGTCGCCGCCTGGTCCTGCGCCGTCGCCTCGACCGTGTTCAGCATCGAGAGCTGCATCAGCGCCATCGCCGTACCCAGTGCCAGGGGCACGACCGCGCTGCTGAGCCTGCGGGCGTTCGCGCTGCTGTTGGCCGCGGCCAGATAGCCGCTCACCCGGGAGCGCATGAGCAGCGGCGTCAGCACACGGGTCGTCGTCCGCACCAGGACGGGGCTGATCAACGCGCTGCCCACCATGAGCAGCACGAGCGACCCGCCGGCCCCTGCGATCGCCAGCTGTCCCGGGATCAGCACCGGCAGCACGATCGACGTCACCAGGCCCAGCGCGAGCAGGCCCACTCCGACGCCCTTGCGGGTACGGCCCAGCTCGCCCTGTTCCACCTGGGACTGGCTCAGCGCCTCGATCGGCTTGGTCTTGGCGATCCGGAAGGCCGCGATGAACCCGGCCAGCAGCGCGCCCAGTACGGACAGCAGCACAGCGGCCACGGCCGGCAGCGGGTTGAGGGACAGGTCGAAGTCGGACGGCAGTACGCCGATGTCCGCGAAGGCGTCCCGCAGCAGCCCGGCCACCAGGAAGCCCGGCACCGCGCCCAGCACCGCACCGACGGACGCCACCAGCAGCACCTCGCTGCCGATCAGCTTGTGCACCTGACGGGGCGTCGCCGCGATGGCACGCAGCACGGCCAGTTCGCGACGGCGCTGGTGGATGACCAGACCGAGGGTCGAGGAGACGACGAAGACGACCACGCCGAGCGCCGTGCCTCCGAACGAGGCGGACAGCAGAACCAGGAAGCCGCGGGACTGGCCGACGTCCAGGAATTCCAGGTCTCCGATCGCGTCACCGGTGTAGGTGACGACCTCGGTGCCGCTGACGGCATCCTCGATCTTCCCCGCGAGATCGCCCGCGTCGGCGCCGTCCTCGCCCAGGACGCCGATCGCCGTCAACTGATCGGGACGCTGGGAGAGGTGCTCGGCCTGTGCGTCCGTGAAGAACGCGGCCGACTGCCGGTCCAGGCCGTTGGCGGGCGTGTCGACCAGGCCGACGACCTTGTAGACGCGCGGTGTGGTCCCGACCGAGAGCTGCGCGGTGTCCCCGACCTTCAGCCCTGCCGTACGGGCGAGGCCGGCGTCCAGCACCGTCTCCCCGGCGCTGCCCGGCTTGCTGCTGCCCTCAGTCAGCTCGAAGGGGCCCAGAGCGGCTGACGACCAGCCGTGGCCGTAAAGGGGGTGTTCCAGTGGCAGGGGCTCGCCGCGTGCGCTGCCGTCGTCCTTCTGCAGGCTCATTTCGACGGAGTGGTCGCGGACGACCTTGTCGACGCCGTCGACGCGTGAGATTTGCTCGGCCACCGAGGCCGGAACGGTGACGCGCTCGGCGTAGTACGGGTCGAAGTTCTCCTTGACGTCCTTGGTCTGCCGGCCGCCGACCATCACGGTCGCAGCGGCGTACCGCTCAGGGGCGACGCCCGAGAGCAGCCCTGACGTGAACAGCACGCCACAGGCGGTGATGACGGCCGAGCCACAGATCACGGCGATGAAGGCCGCGATGAAACCGCCCTTGCGGTTCTTGATGGTGCTCCATGCGATGTCGAACACGGACGCCCCCTACCAGTTGCCGAGGCGCGTCATGCGCTCCGCGACCTCGGACGGTGAGGGCCGGTCCAGTTGGCCGGCCAGCTGGCCGTCGGCGAGGAAGAGCACCGTGTCGGCGTAGGAGGCGGCGACCGGGTCGTGCGTCACCATCAGCACGGTCTGGCCTATCTCGTCCACGATCTGCCGGAACAGCCTGAGGACGTCCTGGCTGGTGCGGGTGTCCAGCGCGCCGGTCGGCTCGTCCGCCAGCAGCGCGTCCGGGCGCGTCGCCAGAGCACGGGCGATCGCGACACGTTGCTGCTGACCGCCGGAGAGCTGGTTGGGCAGGCGGTCGACGTGTTCGTGCATCCCCACCCGGGTCAGCATCTCGCTCAGCCACGCCTCGTCCACGATCTTGTCGGCCAGCCGCGCGACGAGGGTGATGTTCTGCTTGACCGTCAGCGCCGACATGAGGTTGTAGGCCTGGAAGACGTAGCCGATCCGTTCCCGGCGGACTGCGGTCAGCTCCGCCTCCTTCAGGGCGGACAGCTCGGTGTCACCCAGGAAGACGCGGCCGGAGGTCGGCTGGTCGAGCCCGGCGATGCAGTGCAGGAACGTGCTCTTGCCTGAACCCGACGGGCCCATGACAGCGGTGAACGTACCGCGTGGAACGTCCAGGGAGATCCCCCGCAACGCGGTGACGGCACCGTCTCCCTTGCCGTACGTTTTAGTGACGGAGTCCAGCCTCATGGCCGTTGCCCGCGTGCCCACCGTGGCCGCGAACTCTCCCCATTGCGTGGTCATTTCCTTGCCTTCCCCTTGTTGGCAGCTTCACCGTAGGTGGTCGCCGGGGAGAGACTCGAACCCCCTGCACCCCGTATCGATGGTGGAGCCAGCTACACCGTCGTCGGGGTGGGCACCAGCCGGACGGTTCGGCCCTGCTGGGCACGTCATGGCCCGGAGGGGATGGTGGTGGGCAAGAAAACGGCGGTACGGGGTGTCCTGGTCGAACTCCACGGCGAGTGGGGCTCCTTGCGCTCGCCGCTGCCTCTCCACAGGGGGCGTGGACAGGCCTTCCTCCACCTGTTCGGTCCCACGACCGCGCCATGACAAAGGTCAGGGTGGGCACCTCCCGTGCGTGCCCACCCTGACCCGGTTGTTCGTCGGCGCGTGCGTCCTAGTCGAAGTTGGCCCTCGCCCGCTTGTCACCGGCGTGGTAGGACGTGCTGGCGTCGCGCACCTTGCGGGAGATCTCGCCCAGGGCGGCGTGGATCCCCTTGGCGTCGCGGTCCCAGCCGGCCTGCGCGTGGTCGTACGCCGACTTGGCCTCGCCCTGCCAGAGCTCGGAAGCACTGGCAACCATCCGCTTGATGGCCGCAAGGTCTTCGTCGAGCCGCTTGCTCTGCCGGTCGATGTCACCGGCGGCCAGCTCCAGGCTCGCGTAAGTGACAACCATCGTGCCGTCGTTGGTCGACATATGGTCCTCCAGTTCAATCTAGTTCGGTGTCATGGCCCGTACGCGGTACGGGAACAGCAACGTTCAGAGGTTGTTGATCGCCGACGTCCTGGCCTCGGAGCCGGTCGAGTGACCGGGGACGACGTCCACCCCCTGGAGCGCCTGCCTGATCTCGTCCTCGTTGTTGCCCGAGATGGTCCGCGCCGCCTTGATGGCTTCCTGGAAGTTGACCAGCCGGGTGGCCATGTGGCCCATCCGCTTGTTGAGTTCGTCCTGCTTGACATTGAAGGCGTTGGCCCCAATGCCCTTCCAGGCGCCTTCCAGGCTGTCGATCGTGGCCTGCAGCGTCTTCAGCTGGCTCTTCACAGAGTCGAACCGCTGGCCGAGTTCGTTCTCCAGCTTGATGAGCATGTCATCTGAAAGCTTCTGATCTGCTGCCATGGTGCTGGCTTCCTTCCTGGTGCTGTTGTTCGGTCCGACGTTCCCGCCGGGAGGTATATGTGAGGAACTTCGGCCTGTCAGACGCTACGGCGCTTGCGGACGAGCGCGAAGGCGCCGATGCCGAGGACCAGCACTATGGCCACCCCTCCGAGGATCAGACCCAGTTGGCTGTCGCCGTCCTTCTCCGCGCTTGAGCCTGCCATAGCGGCGTCGTCGGCCTTGTCCTTCTTCTCAGGCTGTGACGAAGCTGATGCGGATGCGGCGGGCGAGGCAGTGGATCCGGACGTCTTCTCACCGGTGAGGGGGCTGACGTCCGGGTCTCCGGGGTCCCCCGTGCCCTTGAGGATGTTGACCGCCGGGCGGATGACGCCGTGACCGAGGTAGTTGCTCAGTGTCCCCTTTTCCCAGTCGCCTCGCCCGGCCGTGTCGAAGAGGAGATTGAGGACCTGGTTAGCGGTCCATTCCGGGTGGGCCGACCAGATCAGGGCAGCGGCTGCTGACGTGATCGCCGTGGCTTGGCTGGTGCCGCCTTCAGATTCGCAGTAGTCCTGAAACTTGGAGTCGCACCACAGCGGAATACCGTCACCAGGGGCCGCAATGTCGACAATTTTCCCATGTTGGGAGTAGGCCGAAGCTGCACCACTGCTGTCCGTGGCCGCGACGCCGACTACCTGTGGGTACGCAGCAGGATACTGATCCTTGTTTCCCTTTTTCGCGTTGTTCCCCACACCTGCGAAGAAGAGTTTCCCCTTACTCTCGGCGTATTTGACAGCGTCTCGCTCTCCCCTGCCTGGGAAATCGCTAGCAAACGACATACTGATGATCTGCGCATCACTATCTGCCGCAGCACGGATCGCATCTTCAGTATCATCCGCATTTACTGAATGCTCATTCTGAAACTTCGTGTCGGTGATCCGCATCGGGATTACCCTCGCACCTGGCGCGAGACCCTTCAGGCCCCCGCCCTCGCCGGTTCCAGCAATAAGCTCAGCCATCGTCGTGCCGTGGCCGTCGTAGTCGTCGTACTCGTCGCCGTCTGCCCCTGTGGCGTCGTACCCCTTGAGTACCTGCCCCTTGAGGGACGGCGTGGTTGGATTGACCCCGGTGTCAATGACAGCAACCTTGATGCCTTCACCTGTGGTCGTCTTCCACATCTCCTCGGCATGCATGGGTTCGAGATACCACTGCTTCGACTGCGCTTCCACAGCGACCGCAGTGGGAGTAACCCCTACAAATCCCACGGTCCAGGCAGCAGCCACAGCCATCGTGCTGAGCAGGCGTCCTCTCCACCTGAGAGGCACACGACGCTTCCGGGGCTGGCCCATTCCTGCTGTCATCCTGACTTCCGAACCTTCCGTGTGCCTACTCGATGACCGGCGGTGCGGATCCGCGTCGGCCGGCCTCCCACGTCTCCCTGTCCTCCGTCAGGTAGTCGGGGCGCTGCGTGCCGTCGTCCTGATCCTCATCTCCGGAGTCCTTGCGACCCGCAGGGCCACGCACAAGACCTGCACCCCCGGAGGTGAAACCCTTACCTCCCGCACCCGGGCGCACGGCGCCTCCACGGGGTGTGCCAACCACTCCGTTGGTGCTAGGGGTGCCTCGCCCCGTGGGACGAGACGCATTGTTCACGCCGCCTGTTCCGATCACCTTGCCCCGGGGGACCCCACGCGCTCCCCCGGACGTACCCGCCCCAGGAACGGCCTTCTGCGGTGTCCCGCCCACGATGCCGCCTCGGCCGGCACGTGGGCCGGTGGCTCCCTGAGCGCCTGCACGGTTTGTTGGCGTCGGCCTGCCGCCCGTAATACCTGAACGGCCGGCGTGAGGGCTCTGCCCCCCGCCTCCTCCGCGTCCGGTGGTTCCCGAGGATGATCCTCCCTGCGTGGGCGCGGGGCGCCCCATGGGGGGTTGGGTGCGACTGTTCGCCGCAGGGCCGCCGCCCGATCGGGTGCTGCCGTTACCGGTCTGGCTGATGGTCCTGGGAGCGTTGGTTGTTCCCTGAAGCCCTCGCGAAAAACTCGTCATGGGGTTGACGGGACCTGGAGACCCGGATGGCGTCCAGCCTCCCCCCGGCGCTGTGGGGCCTGTGGTCGGAGTTACAGGAGGTGAATTGGGGGTGGTCACCGAGGGTGCTGGTGTGGCGACACTGTCGATGACTACCGACGTACTGTCGTCGGGGACAGGTGTCACCGTTACGGGTGCCTCATAGCCGTGGCCTCCGGCATCAGCCTGGCTGTTGCTCACCGAGTGATGGGTTACGCCTCCAGGGTCCACGTGGCCAGATGATCCAGGACCTTCCGCCCCGTGCCCAACTACGGGGGGCCGCTCACCGACGCTGCTCGTCGGCCGCGGCATCGCAACATCAAGCTTCTTGTCGAACCGCGGCGGCTCCTGCGCCGCCAGCAGCTCCTCCGACACCGCGTAGTACGAAGCCAGCCGATTGGCCTGGTTGATGGCCTCTTGGCGGTCCTTCTCGACCTTCACCGCCGCCGCGTACTCCGGGTTCGTCTCGATCCGCGCCGGGCTCGCGATATCGTCCGGGCCCTTACGGATGAGTCGGCTGTCCCGGGGTGGGAGAGAGCTCCGGACCGACGCGAGGCCTGTCCCCGCCACGGTGATCTGCGTACCGGCCGTCTGCGCGAACTCACCCAGCTTCTCGGCATGGGCGACCAAGCCGTTGCCCCACTCGCGGAAGGCGACTCCGGATTCGCCCTCCCATTCGACGTCCTTGATGAAGTCGCCCAGTTCCTTTGCCGCGTCGTTGATCGAGGTCCTGGCCTTGAGCAGTGCCTGACCCGCGTCTTCGAGGTCCTCCGGCTTGGAGCTCTCGATCAGATCGATCAACGCGTTGAGCTGATGGCCCTCGAAGGACGTACGCCCCGAGGAGCCAGAGCCCCCGAAGCCGAATGTCTCCATCACGGCTTGCATCTGGCGGCTCATGTCGGTGACAACCAACTGCCCCTGGACTCGCCCCTCGTCCTCCTGCCGCTGTTCCGCAGGAGTCAGTTCCGGCTGGTCGTCGCTCATCAGCTATCACCCAAGTCGTCGTAAGCAGAGCCAGTCTTTTCGTCGAAACGCGGCTGCTCGGACTTGCCGTGGTTCTCGCCCCGTGCCTTCTCACGCTCCGCGTCCATGTGCGCCTGGATCTCGTAGAACCGCCGCCGGGTGTCCTCGTCCACGTTGTCGAAGCCGACCGCCGCCGCGTGCACGCCCAGGCTCAGGTATTCGATCTGCTCGCCCAGCGACTTCGACAGCGTGACGAGTGACTCGTGGACGCGGTTGTACTGGACGTAGAGCCCGTCCGCTTCCGCGAAGGACGCGTTCTGGCCGCTGAAGGCGTTGCGCGACACCGTCTGAGCCGCGACCTTCGACTTGCCTGCCGGTGAACTCTCAAGGTCTGCCAGCAACGCGTTCACGCTCTTCTGGAACTTCTCCAAGGCACCTACGCCGCGCTGGAGATCCCCTGTTCCTTTGCCCACGTTGCTGCCCTTCCCCGTTTCCCCGTTTGCTCAGGCCGTTCAGCGTTGCTATCGCACTCACCCGAACAGCACTGACCCCATACCATCACTCTAGCCAATGCCACTGACAGGACCAACCGTCTTGTCCATCACGTGACTTCCCGGCCGTCAGGCGCCGCCCGAGGAGCGTCCCAGCCGTCGTTGCCTGTCGCGTACGGCCACCGCCGCACCGGCTATGGCGGCGACCAGCACTCCCCCGCCCACCACGACGTAGGTCGCAAGCCTGGCGTTACGCTCGTCCGCTGTCTCACCCAGGGGGAGTGCGGCCGGGACCGGTGCCGTGCCTTTGCTCACACCCTCGTGTGCCACCGGTTTCTCGATGGGTTTGTCGTCCTCGGTCAGGGCACGTACGGGGTCCACGACGCCCCAGCCGACCAGGTGGTCGTGGCCGGCGATCGAACGCTCCGCCGTCTGCTCGATCTGGGCGACGATTTGCTTCTGCGTCCAGTCCTTGTGCTTGGCCTTGATGAGGGCGGCCACTCCCGCGACGTACGGCGCGGAGAAGCTGGTGCCGTTGTCCGAGCAGTGTCCACCGCCGGGCACCGTGGAGATCATGTCCACGCCGGGGGCCGCGACGCCCACGAAGTCGCCCGACTGGGAGAAGGCCGCGCGTTCGTTGTTGCGGTCCGCGGAGGCGACGGCCAGGACACCGTCGAAGGAGGCCGGGTAGGTCTCCTTGACGTTTCCTCCCAGCCCGTCGTTGCCCGCCGAGGCGACGACCACGATGTTCTTGGCCAGCGCGGCGTTCACCTCCTGTTGCAGCACGGCGGCGGGCTTCACCGCGTTCGCCGTGTCCTGGGAGATGTTGATGACGTCCGCGTGCGCGTCGTTGGCCGCGTAGTGGATGGCCGATGCCAGCGTCTCCGCCGTGCCGTGGCCCTCGGCGTCGTTCTGCTGGATCGGGATGATCGTGGCGTCGGGAGCGAGGCCGGTGAAACCGGTGCCGCCCGCCTTGCGTGCCGCGATGATGCCCGCGACCTTGGTGCCGTGGCCGACCACGTCCGTGGTGCCGTTCTCCTTGCCGCGCTCGACCTTGTTGCCGTTCTCGTCCTTGAGGTTCTTCGGCAGGTAGTTGCGACCACTCCCGGTGTCCACTGCCTTCGTGAGCTGAGGGTTCTTGACGTCGACACCCGTGTCGATGACCGCCACCCGTACGCCCTTGCCGGTGGACTGCTCCCACAGTTCGTCCATCAGCACGCGTTGAAGTGACCAGGGCCTGCCCGCGTACTTCTTCGAGGGGAAGGTGCACTGGGTGGAGTCGTCAGCGGCAGCGGGCATCACCGGCAGCGTGACCAGCAGAACAGCCGTTGCCGCCGCAGCCGTCAGGAGGCGGCGGCCATGAGGATGGCGAGAGGAGCGCGTGGTGGTCACGTGGTCGCTCCTCACGAACCCTGCGGCTGGCGGGCCGCCCCGGTCGACAGACGGGGGCCGGTCGGCAGGAAGGCGGACCAGGCGGCGGGAATCGGCGTGGGGGTGACGTCCTTGTACCCGAGACGGTTCTGCGCCTGCTGGGCCTCCTGCCGGCTCGCGTCCTTCTCCTTCTGCGTCCCGGACTCACCGATTCCGGAGTCGTCCTCCGCGCTGTCGCCGTTGGACTGCATGGCGTAGCGCAGTCCGGTGTCGGTGACCAGGAACTGCGGTCCCGAGTCGGGGCTCGACCCCTTGAACTGGCGGAAGAGCAGGCCGGATCCGGGAGTGACGTAGGCGCTGCTGGAGCCGGTGGGGAGGGTGGCGGGGAAGCCGGTGCCGGCCCAGGTGCTCAGCGTGCCGGAGCCGTCCTTCTCCGAGACTCCGCGCAGGACGTTGCACACGGTGTTGCGGCTGCCGCTCGTCGCGCTCGCGGAGTTGACGGGCGTCGCCTCGCTCGTCGGCCAGTTCAGCTCCTGCCCGAACGGCTTGCCGGGCTCGAACGCTCCGGCGCTGACGTTCTGCGCCTTGCCGCCCTGGTCGAGCGGGACCAGGGCGCTGCTGCTCAGCAGGAGCTTGGCGACGAAGTCGGACACCGGGGCGACCCTGCCCTGGAGCACCACGTACTGCTGGGTCCCGGTGCCGGAGGTCGCGGCGAGGATCATGCCCACCTTGTCGGCCCCGGACGACAGCGCCCCCGGAACGCCCGCATCCGCACCCGGGGTTCCCTCGATCTCCGGGATGCTGACCGGGTCTCCCTTGTGCAGGGTCTCCAGCCAGTCGGCGGACACCCGCTGGGGGTCACGGTCCGGGCCGACCAGGGTGCGCAGCAGCAGTTCGTCCTTCTCCACCTCGTACGCGGTGCCCGTGGCGTCCACGATGTAGCGCGTCTTGTCCGGGCCCTCGACGTACATCACGTCGCCGCCCCGCAGCTTGCTCGCGCCCTCGGTCTTGCCCTGCTCGCGCTCCGCGAGGACGAACGCCGCCTTCTGGATGGCCCTGCCGCCCTCGCCGGGCTGCTCGCACACCGCCCAGCGCTTGGCGGCGGCCGCCTCCTTGGCGTCCGGCAGGCGGTCGGGGGCGTACGGGATGCCGAGCGTCGCACCATGAGGGATCTTGCCGTTGTCGAGGACCGATTCGTCGACGTTGACGACGGTGCCCTTGTCCGGATCGAGGAGCAGTTTGGCGCTGGTCATGTTGAGCACGGGGTGGAGCTGGTTCTTGCCGTCGGTGTTCAACACCACATAGCGGGTGGTGGACTTGCTGGCGATGATGACGTTCTCGTACGGGGTGTCCCACTTGTCCGGTGCCACCGGCTTGAACATCCCCCAGGCGCCGAACACCGCCAGGACGACCACGCCGACGATCGCTCCGGGTACCACCGCGCGCAGCGGTCGCGGCGCGCCCTCCTCCGAGCCGGACGGGTGGGGCTGCAGGAACTGTGCGACCAACCTCCGCTTCGCGAAGGTGTAGGCATTGAGTTCGTCCCGCCGTGATGCCATGTGCGCGCTGCCCCTTCTCCCCAGTGGGCGACCAGGTTCCCACACCCGCGGTGGACCGCTGCCGTCGACCGGGGACCCCTACTATGCCTGTTGGCACTTGGCTCTCACCGCTCAGGTAGGGTGATCGCCCGATCAACGCCCGTGTAAAAAACGGTGAATACGGACACGAGGGGGCAACGCGGCGATGGCTGCAGCGACGGGGGAGCGCACGGGGCGGGCCAGCCGGCGAACGCCCGGCCCTTCCCGGCGGCAACGCAGCAACGGGCCGGACGCGGGAGCCCCCCTTCAGCCGATGGGCACCCCCGCGGCGGCCACGCTCCATTCGATCTCCAGGACCGGCCGGGTCGGGCCCGCGCTGCGGCGCCTGGTTCTCGTCGAAGCGGCCCTGGCAGTGGCCCTGGTGGGAGCCGCGCTCGGCGGCGCCTGGATGATTCCCGCCGGCGTGATCGCCTGTCTGCTGGTCCTTCTCGCGGTGGTACGCCGCCGGGGCAGGGCCGTGCAGGACTGGCTGTCGACCGTGTCGTCGCTCCGCCGTCGCAGGCGGACCGCCGTGGCGCCGCCCGCCGAGACGGAGCCGCAGCTGGCTCCGGTGACGGAGAACGTCCCGGGGTTCGCTCCTTACATCTATGTGGACGGCGCCCGCCGCACGGTGGGCATGATCGGGGACGGTACGTTCCTGACCGCTGTCGTACGGGTCGAGGCGAGCGGTGAGTCGCTCCGCCGGGCCATGGGCGCCCGGGCGCTTCCGCTGTCGCTCCTGGGCGACGCGCTCGCGGTGGACGACATCGTGCTGGAGTCCGCGCAGCTCGTGCAGCAGGTACGGCCCGCCCCTGCGCCGCATCTGCCGGAGCGGTCGGTGGCCCGGCTCTCGTACGCCCCTCTCCAGGACCGCACCGGGGCACCCGCACTGCGGATGACGTGGGTGGCGGTGAAGCTGGACCCGGAGCTGTGCCGGGAGGCGGTGGAGGCCCGCGGTGGCGGGATAGGCGGAGCCCAGCGGTGCCTGGTGCGGGTCGCGGACCATGTGGCGAGCCGGATCACCGGTGCGGGGTTCCGGGCCTCGGTGCTGGACCAGGATGAGGTGAACTCCGCCGTGGCGACGTCCGCCTGTGCCAACCCCATCCTGTCGGCACGCGCCGGACGCCAGGACGCCGCGCCTCAGCGGCGGACGACGGAGACGACGCGGGTCTGGCGCTGCGACGACCGCTGGCACACCACGTACGCCGTGGACCGCTGGCCCGAGCTGGGCCGGGGAGCGACCCCGCTGCCGAGGCTGGTCGCCCTGCTGACGTCGGTGCCCGCGTACGCGACGACGTTCAGCCTGACGGTGCGCCGCGGCGCACACCAGGGGCATATGTCCGTGCGCGGCCATGTACGGATCACGGGCGGCTCGGACACCGAACTCGTCGGGGTACGCAGGACGTTGGAGCAGGCCGCCCGGCACGCGGAGGTCAGTCTCGTACGACTGGACCGCGAGCAGCTGCCGGGTGTCCTGGCCACGCTCCCGCTGGGAGGCGCGCAGTGACGAAGTCCATCGCTCCGAGGCGGGGACTGCTGGGTCCACGTCATGCCGGCCACACCCTGGCGGCCGACCATCTGGGCGCGCTGTCGCTGCCGGTGGGGGACGACGGGGTGATCATCGGCGACGACGCCGAGGGGCGCCCGCAGATGATCGGGTTCCACCGGCCGGCGCCGTACGACGTCCTGTTGATCGGCGGCCTGTGGACCGCACAGGTCCTGGCGCTGCGCGCTGCCGGTACGGGGGCGCGGGTCGCGGTCGAGACGGGCCGCACCCAGGCGTGGACGACGCTGGCGCAGGCCGCGGGCGCCGGTCTCGAGTGCATCTCGCTCCATGACGTGGGCCGGGTCCCGCCGACCGGCGCGACCGTGGGCAGCCCGGTGGTGGTGGTGCGCGACTGCGGCATGCGTCCGCCCCGTGGCCGGGTGGTGTCGTCGCCGTGGCAGTCGGTGCTGACGCTGCTGCCCTATCTGAGCCCCGTGGCACCCCGGTTGATGCGGGCGGCGACGCTCGTGGGAGTACAGCGGGTGTCGCCGGGTGAGGCCGAGCAGATCGGCCGGATCCTGGGGCTCGCTCGGGCCGAGAGCGAGGCCCTGCCCACTCTGGCCGACGGTGTCACGCTGTGGGTCGCGGGCCGTGAGCGTCACTGGGTGATGACCGGCGCGACGGACGTGGAGACCGGATTGCTGGGCACCGCGCGCAGGATGGACTGAAACCTGTCTCGTTCGCGCCCCTGACCCGCCGCTTTTCTGGATCATTACGGGGGAACGACACAGTTCGACCGAAGGGAAGTGCGTATGGGCACCCAGCAGGAGAAGGACGAGCTCTACGCTCTCGACATCTCGGATGTGGAGTGGCTGAGCGCACCCGGTACCGAGCAGGTCGAGGAGCGGGTCGAGATCGCCCACCTTCCGGGGGGCGCGGTCGCCATGCGTTCGTCGCTGGATCCGGAGACCGTGCTGCGTTACACGGAGGCCGAATGGCGCGCGTTCGTGCTGGGCGCGCGGGACGGTGAGTTCGACCTCAAGTAGGGCGACCGTACGGTGAGACCTGACCGCGCGGTGTGACTTGACCGTACGGTAAGCCCTGACCGCGCGGTGTGATCCGACCTGCGCGGCATGACCTGGCCGGCACGGTGCTATTGGCGCGGTGTTACCAGGCACGACGTGGGGGCGGCTGTCGGGGACGGCCGCCCCTTCTCCGTGTTCCGGCACGTCCCCGTGCACGACAATTCGCCCGTTCCCTTACGTTCTGCCGCACTCGGCCTGCCCCTGGGCCGCAGCCGATCCCAGGGGCAGTTGCCGGTGAGCGATACGCCCTGCCGTAGTCCGCCCCATGGCGATTAGGGTGGGTGTAGGCGCGGCAGAGGAACCTGCGGGCAGGCACTGCGCGTCGACAAGGGGGAGAGCCGGGCGGACCGGACAAAACGGGAACGGTCGCCCCCACCCACCACGGCACAAGGGTGCTCGACCACACCAGGAGGCAAAGTGAACGGCGATCGGGACGAGATCAGCGGGGGATGGAACACACCCGTCGACGAGTCGTCCGACGCGGATCCCGCCGAGATGACGGGTGAGTTCACCATCGACTACACCCCTCCCGCCTGGTACACGCAGAACGCGTCGGGCGACTCCTCGGGAGGAACAGGGTCACACCTGGCACCGCCTCCGCCGCCGCAGGGGGCGCCGGTGTCCGTACCGGGGCTGCCGGCTTCCGGCGGATTCGAGCCGGGGCGGCCTCCGGCTCCGGCCGCGCCGTCCGAAGCGTCCTCCGAAGCGGCGTCCGCCGCCTCGTCGGAGCCGCCCTCACCTTCCTATCAGCCCACTCCCCCGGCATCGGCTCCGGCTTTCCCTGCGACGGGCTCGGACGAGTCCGGCTCCACGGGTGGCGCGGCCGATCCGTTCGGGGGCGGTGATGTGGAGAGCGGCGCCACCATGCGCTTCTCTCCGGCCTCGCTGAAGCGGGAGATCGCCGAGCGCGAGGCGGCCAAGGCGGGCGGGGGCGCCGACACCGGCAGCGATGCCGCGTCCACGGTGTCCGGTTCCGCCGATTCACCCGAAGGTCCCGACTCCCTTGAGTCCTCCGAGTCCCCCAAGTCACCTGAGTCCCCCGAGTTCGCATCTTCCGCCGCCTCCTCCGATCCCGATGGCACGGATCCGGCCGGTCGGATCGGTGCCGATGTGGATGAGGACGCGGATGCGGATACAGATACGGACGAGCAGGGGAATGCCCCGGCGTCCCGGGGGGCCGAGGAGTCCCGCGAGGACCGAGAGCACGCGGCCGGGACCGGCGCCCCGGAGGCGGACGACGAGCAGGCCGACCAGCAGGCCGACGAGTCCACGGACGACTCCGTGACCGACGCGGAGCCCCAGGACACACCGCCGGCGGGTACACCGTTCGATGGCGCGTCACCTTCCGACGCACCGCCCGCCGAAGCACCGCCTGCCGGTACGCCCCAGGCCGCCCCGCCGTCGAACATGCCCGCCCCCTGGTCGCCGGCGCCGCCCGCGCAGGGCGCCCTGCCCCCGCTGCCGCCCGCCTTCCAGCCGGCCGCGCCACAGCCCGGCGCTCCGCAACCCGCGCCCCAGTGGCCCGCACAGCAGCCCGCTCCGCCCGCCGGGGCGGCAGGCGGCTACGGATTCCCGCAGACACCTCCGGGGACGCCCCCGCCCGCGCAGCCCTCCCCTGCGGCGCCCCAGCCGCCGGTACAGCCCAACGCGCCCGCCCCGCAGGGCGGTTACGGCTTCCCGCAGCAGGCAGCACAGCAGGCACCGCAGCAGCCGTTCCCGGCTCAGGGCACTCCTCAGCTGCCGCCGGCCGCGCAGCCCCAGCCCCAGCCCCAGCCCCAGCCCCAGCCCCAGGGTGGTTACGGGTTCCCGGCTCCCCAGGCCGGACAGCCCCCGCAGTACCCCGCACAGCCGCAGCCGGGAGCTCCGCTGCCCCCGCAGGTCCCCCAGCAGCCGGCCCCCGGCACGCCGAACCTGCCCGCCCAGCAGCAACAGCAACAGCCCGAGGCCTACCAGCAGCAGCCCGCGCCCCAGGCCCCGCCCGTCGACCCGCGCACCGGGTCAGCCTGGCCGACGCCGGTCACCCATGACCAGCGCGAGCGCTCCGTACCGGGCGCCCCGCTGGGCTACACCGCCGCCGTGGAGCTGTCGTCCGACCGCCTGGTACGCGGCAAGCAGAAGGCCAAGAGCAGCCGCAACCCGTCCGGCGCCTCCCGCTTCAAGCTGGGCGGGAAGAAGGAGGAGGCCGAGCGGCAGCGCAAGCTGGAGCTGATCCGTACGCCGGTGCTTTCCTGCTACCGGATCGCGGTCATCAGCCTCAAGGGCGGCGTCGGCAAGACCACGACCACCACGGCGCTCGGTTCGACCCTGGCCACCGAGCGGCAGGACAAGATCCTCGCCATCGACGCCAACCCGGACGCCGGCACGCTGGGCCGGCGGGTGCGCCGGGAGACCGGGGCGACCATCCGCGACCTGGTCCAGGCGATCCCGTACCTCAACTCGTACATGGACATCCGCCGGTTCACCTCGCAGGCGCCCTCCGGTCTGGAGATCCTCGCCAACGACGTGGACCCGGCGGTCTCCACGACGTTCAACGACGAGGACTACCGCCGGGCGATCGACATCCTGGGCAAGCAGTACCCGATCATCCTCACCGACTCGGGCACCGGCCTGCTCTACAGCGCGATGCGTGGGGTGCTGGACCTCGCCGACCAGTTGATCATCATCTCGACGCCGTCCGTCGACGGCGCCTCCAGCGCGTCCACCACGCTGGACTGGCTGTCGGCGCACGGGTACGCGGACTTGGTGCAGCGCTCCCTGACCGTCATCTCCGGTGTCCGCGAGACCGGGAAGATGATCAAGATCGACGACATCGTGCAGCACTTCGAGACCCGCTGCCGCGGTGTCGTGGTCGTGCCGTTCGACGAGCATCTGTCGGCGGGCGCCGAGGTGGACCTCGACATGATGCGCCCGAAGACCCGCGAGGCCTATTTCAATCTCTCCGCGCTCGTCGCGGAGGACTTCCAGCGGGCCCAGCAGCAGCAGGGGCTGTGGACGGCGGAGGGCGGGAGTCCGCCGCCGCAGTTCGCCCCGCCGATGCCGGGCCAGCAGGCGCCCGGCCAGCCGATGCCCGGTCAGCAGCCGTACGCACCGCAGCAGCCCGGTCAGCCGTACCCGGGCCAGCCGTATCCCGGACAGCCGTACCCGGGACAGCCGTATCCGGGACAACCGCAGCAGCCGTATCCGCCGCAGCAGCCCTACGGCGGGCAGCAGCAGCCGCCCCAGCAGGCCGCCGCGCCGCAGCAGGGCTACCCGCCGCCCCCGGGTCCCGGTGCGCAGGACAACAGCTGGCAGCAGCAGCCGCCGCCCGCCCAGGCTCAGCCCGGCGGCGGTCAGGCGGGACCGCCCGCACCGCCCGCGCAACACGATGGCCAGGCACATCAGTCCGGAGGGCCCGGACTGCAGGGCCCCGTTCCGCCCGCGGGATGGCAACAGCACCCCCCGCAGCCGCCGCCGGCGCCTCAGCAATGAGGCGGCGATGAGACGGCAGTGAGCCAGTCGTCACGCAGCAGCAAGGCCAAAGAGGTCTAAACCAATGAGGGCCCGCACCGTTCGCACGGTGCGGGCCCTCGTCGTATTCCCGCAGACCACACGCGGTTTGGCGGACCGTTGACGCGACTCGACCGCCGCTGATAAACCTTCGCTTCACCAACTGGCGAACCAGAGATCTGCCCGCCTTCACCATGCGAGTCATGACGCGAGGTCCACGTCCATGGTCACAAGAATCTCACCACGCTCCTCCCGCCCACGCGGCCGTCTGCGCGTTCTTCTCGCCTCCGGAGCCGCCGCCCTGGCGCTGGCCGCCGGTTCGGTCGTCCCCGGAAACCCGTTCGGCCCCGCCCCTCAGGCGCAGGCGGCCGACGGCAAGTCGACCCTCACGGTCGCGGTCGCGCAGAGCGTCGACTCCCTGAGCCCGTTCCTCGCGCAGCGGCTGGTCTCCACCAGCGTCAGCCGGCTGATGTATGACTTCCTGACCAACTACGACGCCAAGGACAACCACGCGATCCCCGGGCTCGCCAAGGAGTGGGAGACCTCGGCGGACAAGCTGACCTGGACGTACACCATCCGGTCCGACTCGAAGTGGTCGGACGGGGAGCAGGCCACCGCCGAGGACGCGGCGTGGACCTTCAACAAGATGATGACCGACGAGGGTGCGGCCACCGCCAACGGCAGTTTCGTCTCCAACTTCAAGAAGGTGACGGCACCCAGCGCGGACAAGCTGGTCATAGAGCTGAAGAAGCCTCAGGCCACGATGACGGCGCTGGACATCCCGATCGTCCCCAAGCACGTCTGGGAGAAGGCCGGCGACCTCTCGAAGTTCAACAACGACACGAAGTTCCCGGTCGTCGGCAACGGGCCCTTCATCCTGACGGACTACAAGGTCGACAGCTATGTGAAGCTGAAGGCCAACAAGGACTTCTGGCGGGGCTCGCCCAAGTTCGACGAGATCGTCTTCCGCTACTACAAGGACCAGGACGCGGCGGTCGCCGCCCTCCGAAAGGGTGAAGTTTCCTTCGTCGCCGGAAGCCCCAGCCTGACCCCCGCCCAGGCCGCCTCGCTGAAGTCGGCGGAGAACATCAAGGTGAACGACGCCCCGGGGCGCCGCTTCTACGCGCTGGCCGTCAACCCGGGTTCGCGGACCAAGGACGGCAAGAAGTTCGGCGACGCGAACCCCGCGCTTCAGGACGAGAAGGTCCGTAAGGCGCTGTTCATGTCCGTGGACCGCTCCACCATCATCGACAAGGTCTTCCAGGGGTACGCCGTGGAGGGCGCGGGCTACATCCCGCCGCGCTTCGACTCGTACTTCTGGGAGCCGCAGGCCGGGCAGAAGGTCGACTACGACCCGGCGAAGGCCGGCGCCCTCCTCGACGAGGCGGGGTACAAGAAGGACGGCTCGGGCAAGCGGACCGGCAAGGACGGCAAGCCGCTCGACCTGCGCATCCTGTGCCACGCCACGGACCCCAACGACAAGGCGGTCGGCAAGTACCTCAAGGAGTGGTGGGGCGAGCTCGGCATCGGTCTCAAGGTCGACTGTCGCGACAACGTCTCCGACCCCTGGTTCGCCGGTGAGTACGACCTCGCCTTCGACGGCTGGTCCGTCAACCCGGACCCCGACTTCGTCATGTCGATCCACACCTGCGCCGCGCTCCCGACCAAGGCGAAGCAGACGGCGGCGACCGACAACTTCATGTGCGACAAGCAGTACGACGAGCTGTACGCGAAGCAGCTGGCCGAATACGACCCCGCCAAACGGGCCGACCTCGTGAAGCAGATGGAGTCGCGGCTGTACGACACGGGGTACATGAATGTCATGGCGTACCCCAATGCCGTCGAGGCCTACCGCACCGACCAGATCGAGTCCCTCACGACGATGCCGTCGGACGCGGGCAACATCTACGGTCAGGACGGTTACTGGAGCTGGTGGTCGGCGGTCCCGGCCGCCGGTGCGTCGGACGGTTCGTCCGGCGACAGCGGCAGCTCCACCGGAGTCCTCATCGGTGTCGGAATCGCTGTAGTCGTCCTCGCCGGTGGCGGGCTGCTGTTCGCCATGCGTCGTCGTTCCACCGCGGAAGACCGTGAATAGTCCATGAGCACAGAAAGCACTCCCGCGCTCGGGCAGGGCGCGGCGGGCGTGGACGCTGTGCAGACCGACGGTCCGGCTCCGGCCGGGCCGTCGGCCCGCAGTCCTCGTGCCCGCAGCACGACCGCGTATCTCCGCTATGCGGCGGGCAAGCTGGCCGGTGCGGCCGTCTCGCTGTTCGCCGTGCTCGTCACCAGCTTCTTCCTGTTCCGGCTGATCCCCGGCGACCCGGTCAAGCACATGACCGGCGGCCGGCAGGTGTCGACCGAGCAGATCGCTGCGATGCGTAAGGAATTCGGTCTGGACCTGCCGCTCTGGCAGCAGTTCACCGAATACTGTGGCAAGGCCCTGACCGGGGACTTCGGCACGTCGTACCAGTTCCACGCGCCCGTCATGGACAAGATCGCGGAGGCGCTGCCCGCGACGCTGTTGCTCACCGGCACCGCGTTCGTGATCTACACGGCGATCGGGATCTGGCTGGGCGCCAGGTCCGCCTGGCGCAACGGCTCGGCGGGCGACCGCTTCCACACGGCCTTCGCGCTGACGCTGTACTCGGTGCCCTCCTTCTGGCTCGGGCTGCTCCTGATCATCACGCTGTCGGTCGGTTTCGGGCCCGTTCCCGGTCTCTTCCCGACGGGAGGCATGGAGTCCGGCGGCGAGAGCGGCTTCGCCCATGTCATCGACGTGGCCCACCACCTCGTGCTGCCGGTCGTCACCCTCGTCGCCGTGGAGTACGCGCGCACCCTGCTGGTGATGCGGTCGTCGCTGCTCGACGAGATGGGCAGCGACTATCTGACGACGGCCCGTGCGAAGGGGCTCCGCGACGACCTCGTACGCCGCAGGCACGCCGTTCCGAACGCGATGCTGCCCACGGTGACGCTGCTCTTCGTCAATCTGGGCAACACGGTGGCCGGTGCCATCCTGGTGGAGACGGTGTTCTCCTGGCCCGGCCTCGGCGGGCTCTTCTACCAGGCGCTGAGCGTGCCCGATCTGCCACTGGTGCAGGCGCTGTTCTTCATCTTCGCCGCCGCGGTGATCCTGATGAACACGCTCGCCGATGTGATCTATCCGCTCCTCGATCCCCGGGTGGGCCGATGACGACCACGACCGACGCCGCGCCCGCCATCGGCCCGCGCGCGCTGACCTGGGCCCGCCGGCGGCAGGCCGCGGCCCGCTTCTGGCGCCAGTACCGCGGACACCGGACCGGCCTCGTGGGCCTGGCCGTGCTCGCGCTGATCGCCCTGACCGCGCTGGCCGCCCCGCTGCTGGTGGGCGCGGACTCGCAGAGCGTCACCGCCGCACCGGGCGGCCCGCTGGAGGCACCGAGTGCGGAGTTCCCCCTGGGCACCGACCAGTTCGGCCGCAGCCTGCTCGCCCTTCTGGTGTGGGGGACACGGGTCTCGCTGACCGTGGGGCTGCTCGCCGCGTTCCTCTCGGTGGCCATCGGGACCCTGGTGGGCATCACGGCCGGCCACTTCAAGGGCTGGTACGGCACCGTCATCATGCGGATCACGGACTGGTTCCTGGTGATGCCGACGCTGGTGCTCGCCATCGCGCTGGCCACCGTGCTCTCGCGGTCCCTGTGGACGACGATCCTCGCCATCGGCGTGACGACGTGGCCGACGACCGCGCGCCTGGTGCGTGCGCAGACTCTGTCCGTGGAGTCGCGTCCGTACATCGAGCGGTCCAAGGCGCTCGGGGGCGGACACGGCCACATCATGTCCCGCCATGTGCTGCCCAACGTGATGCCCCTGGTGCTCGCGCAGACCACGCTGGTGATCTCCACCGCCATCCTCACCGAGGCGACCCTCGCCTTCCTCGGGCTGGGCGATCCCACGATCGTCTCCTGGGGCGGGCTCCTCCAGGACGCCCGTGAGGCCGGGGCTGTCAGCTCCGGCAACTGGTGGTATCTCGCTCCGCCCGGACTCGCCATCGCGGTCGTCGCACTCGCGTTCACGCTGTGCGGCCGCACCATCGAGTCCGTGCTCAACCCCAAGCTGGGGGTGTCCCGTTGACCGCCGTGAAGACCGAGAGCGTTCCGAAGCCGGAGACCGGGCAGCCGTTGCTCGACGTCCGGAATCTGCATGTCACCTACGGCAGCGGGGCCTCGGCCGTCCCCGCCGTACGGGGCGTCGATCTGAAGGTCGAGGCCGGCCAGAAGCTGGGCATCGCCGGGGAGTCAGGCTGCGGCAAGTCGACGCTGGCACTCGCCCTGCTGCGGCTGCTGCCCGCGTCCGCGTCCCTGAGCGGCGAGATCCTGCTGGACGGCGAGGACATCCTCACCATGAAGTGGGGCCGGCTGCGCGCCGTGCGCTGGGCGGGGGCCTCGATCGTCTTCCAGGGCGCGATGCACTCGCTGAACGCCGTGCACCGCATCGGGGACCAGATCGCCGAACCGATCCTGCTGCACAGCAGGACGACCCCGGCCGCCGCACGCGGCCGCGCGGGTGAGCTGCTGGAACAGGTCGGTCTGCCGGCCGCCCGTGCGGACGCCTATCCGCACGAGCTGTCCGGCGGTCAGCGTCAGCGCGTGATGATCGCCATGGCCCTGGCCTGCGACCCACGGCTGATCATCGCGGACGAGCCCACCACCGCGCTCGACGTGATGATCCAGGCGCAGATCCTGCGGCTGATCGAACAGCTCGTCAGCGAGCAGGACCTCGGCCTGATCATGATCAGCCACGATCTGGCGGTGCTCTCCGACACCTGCGACCGGCTGTCGGTGATGTACGCCGGCCGGATCGTCGAGGAGGGCCCCGCCAAGCAGGTGTACGAGGGCGCCAGGCACCCCTACAGCAGCGCGCTCTCGGCCGCGTTCCCCCGTATCGGGGACCTCGCGTCGCGCCACGCGCCGCGCGGCCTGCCCGGCGACCCCCCGGACCCCTCGGCGCTGCCGTCGGGCTGTACGTTCCATCCGCGCTGCACGGCCGCGCTCGACTCCTGCGCCACCGAGGACCAGGAGCTGCGGCCGGCCGGGCGCTCCCGGCGGGCCGCCTGTGTGCTGGTGGAACCCGAAGCGACCGCCCCGGCCGATCCGCACGGCGGTACCGAGGAAGCGAGGAGCACCTCATGACGACCACTCCCCCGGCCCCGCTGCTCAGCGCCGAGGCACTTGAGGTCGCGTTCCCCGGCCGGCGCGGGGCGGCGACCGCGCGGGCCGTCGACGGGGTCGACCTCGACATCCGTCCCGGTGAGATCGTCGCCCTGGTCGGTGAATCGGGCTGCGGGAAGACGACACTGGCACGGTCACTGCTGGGCCTGGTGCCGCCCACGGCCGGCCGTGTCACGTTCGGCGGCGAGCCGCTCGACTACACGGGCCGGGCGCTCAAGGCGTACCGCAAGCGGGTGCAGCTGGTGCTCCAGGACCCCAGCGGCTCCCTCAACCCGCGCCACACGGTGTACGACGCGGTGGCGGAGGGTCTGCGCATCCACGGTTACGCGGGCGACGAGCGGGAGGCCGTGGCCGGGGCGATGGCGCGCGCGGGGCTGCGGCCTCCGGAGCGCTTCTTCCTGCGGTATCCGCACGAGCTGTCCGGCGGTCAGCGCCAGCGGGTCGTGATCGCGGGCGCGTTGGTCCTGGAACCCGAGCTGATCGTCGCGGACGAGCCCGTGGCCTCGCTGGACGCCTCGGTGCGCGGCGAGATCCTGGCCCTGCTGCTGCGGCTGCGTACCGAACTGGGCCTGTCGGCCCTGGTGGTGACGCATGACCTGGGGCTCGCGTGGAACATCGCGGACCGGGTGGCGGTGATGTATCTCGGCCGGATCGTGGAGACGGGTGACGTCGAGCAGATCCTGACGGCGCCCCGGCACCCGTACACCCGGGCGCTGCTGTCCGTGCTGCCGGAGGCGGACGGCGATCCTGTGCTGCTTGCGGGCGAGCCGCCGGACCCCTCGAAGGTCCCGTCCGGCTGCCGCTTCCATGTCCGGTGCCAGGTCCTGGCCTCGGGTGAGGCGGAGCGCGCGGGTGTCGCGGATGCCTGCCGTACGAAGGAGCTGCCTGTGCTGGGCGGGGGCGGCAGCACCCAGGTCGCGTGCCACTGGGCGGCGGCGGAGCAGGTGACAGCCTGAGGGCTGTCCTAGGGTCTGTCGGCAGTTTGACGACAGACCCTAGGGGCCGGGGTGGTGGATCGTTCCTGCCAGCTCGCCCAGCGGGCGGCCCGTGCCGCCCCAGCGGTGCTGGATGATCTCGGCGGCGATGGAGACGGCCGTCTCCTCCGGCGTACGGGCTCCGAGGTCGAGGCCGACGGGTGAGGCGAGGCGGGTCAGTTCCGCCTCGTCCACCCCCGCCTCCCGCAGCCGGGCGACCCGGTCGGCGTGGGTGCGTCTGCTGCCCATGACACCGATGTACGCGGCGGGTGTGCGCAGCGCGGCGGCGAGCAGCGGCACATCGAACTTCGGGTCGTGGGTCAGGACGCACAGGACGGTGCGGGCGTCCACCGGGGTCGATTCGAGGTAGGTGTGCGGCCAGGCGCAGACGACCTCGTCGGCCGTGGGGAAGCGCTCACGGGTGGCGAAGGCCGGGCGGGCGTCGCACACCGTCACCCGGTAGCCGAGGAAGGTCCCGATCCTCGCCGTGGCCGCCGCGTGGTCGATGGCGCCGAAGACGAGCATGCGGGGCGCGGGGGCATAGGTCTGGACGAAGACGGTGACGTCCTGCATGCGGCGCTCGCCGTGCGCGCCGTACCGGGTGCCGGCGGTCGCTCCCTGGGCGAGCAGCCCGCGTGCGTCGTCGGTGACGGCCGCGTCGAGACCCGCGTCGCCGAGCGATCCGCCGACGCGGTCGGCCAGGACCATCAGCCGGGCGCCGGCCGGCGCGGCTCCGGACACCACGGTGGCGAGCGCGACGGGTTCCCCGGCGGCGATGGTGTCGACGAGCTCCCGCAGCGCGTCCCGGTCGGCCGCGTCCACGAAGGGCCGGACCAGGACGTCGATCGTGCCGCCGCAGGTCAGTCCGGTGCCGAAGGCCTCGTCGTCGCTGATGCCGTAGGTCCGCAGCTGTGTACGGCCCGTGGTGAGCGTCTCGGTGGCGGTCTCGTACACATCGCTCTCCACGCACCCGCCGGAGACGCTGCCCGCCACCGCGCCCGTGGCGGTCACCGCCATGACGGCGCCGGGGTCACGCGGCGCGCTTCCCCGTACGGCGACGACGGTGGCCAGGGCGAAGGGGGTACCGGCGGTGTGCCAGTCGCGCAGTTCCGACAGCAGTTCGCGCATGTGTGGACGTCCTCCCGGCTCGACGGCTCCTGCCCCCGACCATGCCCCGGGGCGGGCGCCCGCACCACAGGAAGGCGTCAGGCCTCCGTGTGCGCCGCGATCAGTTCGCTGGACCGCTTCACATCGGCGGCCATCGCCAGGAGCAGGTCGTCGATCGAGTCGAACTTCAGCATGCCGCGTACGTAGGCGAGGAAGTCCACGGCCACGTGCAGCCCGTAGAGGTCGAGGCCGACACGGTCGATCGCGTACGCCTCGACGGTGCGCTCGGTGCCGTCGAACTGCGGGTTGGTGCCCACGGAGATCGCCGCGGGCATCGCCTCGCCGTTCACCGTGAGCCAGCCGGCGTAGACGCCGTCGGCGGGGATCGCGGTGTGCGGCAGGGTCTCCACGTTCGCTGTGGGGAAGCCGAGCTCGCGGCCCCGCTGCGCGCCGCGCACCACGACGCCTTCGACACGGTGCGGACGGCCGAGGATCTCCGCCGCCCCCTCGACGTCACCCTCGGCGATCAGCCGGCGGGTGAGCGTGGAGGAGAACGGCTCGCCGCCGCCCGCGTCACCGGTCACATAGAGGTCGATGACCTCGACCTGGAAGTCATGGGTCGGACCGAGCTCGGCGAGGAAGGTGACATTGCCGGCGGCCCGGTGTCCGAAACGGAAGTTCGGGCCTTCGATGACGAGCTTCGCGTGCAGCCTGTCGACGAGCACCTTCTCGACGAAGTCCACGGGCGAGAGCTTCGAGAACTCGGCGGTGAACGGCAGGATCAGCACCGCGTCCACCCCCAGTCCCGCCATCAGCTCGGCGCGCCTCTGGTGCGGGGCGAGCAGCGGCGGATGGGTGCCGGGGCGGACGACCTCGCTGGGGTGCGGGTCGAAGGTGACGACGACGGAGGGTACGCCCAGCTCGCGCGCCCGCTCCACGGCACGGCCGATGATCAGCTGGTGTCCGCGGTGCACCCCGTCGTAGGAGCCGATGGTGACGACACTGCGCCCCCAGCCCTCAGGGATGTCCTCCAAACCACGCCAGCAGTGCACTGTGACCGCTCCTCGCCCGAACCTGTGTACGTGTGTATGTCCATTACGCAGGTCTAAGACTGCCATGCTCGCGTTCCACGGCCTGCATCGGCACCGGGATCCCGGGCGCCGAACCGTCGGGCTCCTCCATCGTCCGCCGGGCACCGGGGCCCACCAGGGCGGCCCACTCCTGCGGGGCGTCCGCCAGCCACCGGGTGACGAGGGCCGCGAATCCGGGCACGTCCCGGGCGAGTTCGATCAGGCCACGGTCGAAGCGTGCCGCCCCTTCGGCTGTCCGTACGAGAAGCATCCCCGTGCGGTGCACCAGGGCGCGGGTACGGGCTTCGGGGCGGCTGCCGGAGCCCTCGGCGGCAGCCCGCAGCAGGGCTTCGAGGACCTGCGGGTCCTGCCCTGTCTCCTGCTCGAACTCCAGCAGGACCTCCAGCAGCTCGGCCCGCAGCGGCCGTGAGGCCGCGCTCCCCCGGGCGGCGAGCACCTGGGCCAGCGCGGCGCGTACCGGCGGTGGCGCGGGGCGGTCCCGCAGCAGCCCGGTGACGAGGGGCAGCAGGAGCGCGCGGGCGGCGGGGCTGTGCTCCAGCCTGAGGTCGACATAGGCGGCGGTCTGCTCCCCCGCGTCCTCCCCCGGGCGGTCACGGCTGTCGATGTAGCGGCGTACGAGACCGGGGGCGTGCAGCGCCAGGGCGGGCGAGTCCAGGGCCGCGAGCCCGCGCAGGACACCGGCGGCGGCCTCCCCGGGCAGCGACAGACGGGCGCGCAGCGCCTCGAGGACCGGCTCGGGGTGCTCGGGGAACACCTCGGTGAGCAGGGCGAGCGGCAGCCGGGGGTCCCCCGCCGCGAAGAGCCGCAGGGCCGCGGGCAGATGGCGGCCACCGGTGTCCGGGTCCCGTACGAGGACGGTGAGCGCCCGGGCGTGCAGGGCCGTGTCGTCCGGCCGGGCCAGCAGGGTGAGTGCCGCGCCGCGCAGCAGGGCACGGTCGGAGGCGCGGAGGGGTCTGGCGGCGGCGAGCGCGGAGTGGACGGCGGCTGCGGCCCGGCGCTCGGGCCGCTCGTCGTCGCGCGCCCACCGGTCGACGGCCCGGCACAGGGCGGTGGGATCGTCCTCGGCGAGGGTGGTGAGCAGTTCGGCGGCGCGCGGGTGGACGGTGTCGACGAGCGCCTCGGTCAGGTCGTCGACGGCGAGGTCCCGGCGGGCGTACAGGAGGGCCTGCGCGGCGGCGGCCACGGTGAGCCGCATCGGCGGGCCGTCCCCCGCGGGCAGCGGGCTCTCGTCGGTGAACCAGCGGCACAGCAGCGGCTGGACGGTCCTGGGGTGGGTGGCGAGGCGCAGGGACACGGCGTCCAGATAGCGCTCGCCACCGTCCGCGCGGGGGGCGCCGTCGGCGGGCAGGAGGCGGCGCAGGAGGTCGATCCGGTCGTCCTCGGGCAGCCGGATCCGGCGCCAGAACCAGGGCCCGAATTCGGCGTAGGGACCGAGCGCGGCCCGGCCTCCGGACAGGGAGCGCCGGGTGATCCGCCCGGCGAGCACGCGCAGCACCCCGATGCAGGGCCGGGCGTCGGGCACCCTGAGCAGGCTCTCCCGGAGCAGACGGGCCGCCCACCAGCCGGCGTCGGTGAGGGCCTCGTCAGTCCCGGGGCCGTGCGGCAGGCGGTCCATCGCCTCGATGAGGTCCGCCATCCGGTGGGCCAGCGCCGCGTGCCCCTGGCGCCGCTCCAGCAGCAGCATCGCCTGGAGCACCGGGCCGATGCGGTGGCGCGGCACCGGGAGATTGCGGGGTTCGGCCGGGTCACGCGGGGCGGGTTCGGGATCCGTGGACGCGCCGTGCCGGCGGTGGACCAGCGAGTACAGCGCGGCGTCCAGGTCGAGGTGTGCGCCCTGCACCCAGTCGCCGAGCTCCTCGTGGCCGAAGCGGTATCCCGCGCCCGCCGGGACCAGCAGGCCCTCGGTGAGCGCGGCCGAGGCCCAGCCGGTGCGCCAGGGGAAGATCTCCTCGAACGAGGCCCGGTCCAGCTCGCCCTGCCCGGGGCCGAGGCAGCGTCTGGCCGCCTCGTGGACCTGACCGGCCACCTTCGCCGCGAGCCTGCGCACCGCCGTGCCCCGGAGCGTGGGTTCGGCCTGTGCCCCGATACGGACCGCGATCCGGAGGCAGGTGAGGTCCAGATGGGCGGCGAAGACCTCTTCCGTGCCGGGCCTGCCCGGCACGTCGGGGGGCAGCGCGGCGCGCACCTCGGCCAGCAGGCGCAGCGTGAGGGGATGCCGGTCGTGGCCGGGCGCGAGCGCGCCTGGCGGGATGTCGTACCGCTCGGCCGCCCGCTCGGCCTGCTCCGCCGTGAGGTCACCGAGCCGCACGGCGGGCGGCAGTCCGCCGGCCGGGTGCTCCGGACGGTGCAGGGCGCCCGGCGGGTACAGCGCGCCGGCGGTCTCCCAGTGCTCGGGGCGGCAGGCGACGGCCATCCGCACATCGTGGGCCGGCAGCCACTCGGCCGTCGCCGCGGTCCACCCGGGAAGCCGGTGGGCCAGCAGCGGCGGCATCTCCTCGGGGCCGTCCACGACGACCAGGAGCGGGTTCCCCGAGGCCGCGGCGAGTCGGGCCACCCGCTCGGGGGTCGCGGTCGCCATGTCGCCCCTGGCCCCGGCAGCGGTGAGGATCCGCCCCGAGCGTCGCAGCGCCCTGGTCATCGCGTCGGTGACCGAGGTGTCGTCGGCCAGCAGATCGGCTCCGCGCAGCCAGAGCGTCAGGGCGGGCACAGGCCCGCGGGCACGGCGGGCGGCCAGGGCGGCGAGCTCCGTGGTGCGGCCGGTCCCCGGGGCGCCCACCAGCCCGAGCACCGGACCCGTACCCGCCTCGAAGGCCGTGAACTCCGCGCTGGTGTGGGGGCGTTCGACGGCCTCCGTGCCGCAGGGCCGGCTGTCGGCGTGGCCGAGCGAGGTGGCGGTCAGCTGCAGCGCCCCGGCGAGGTTGAGGTCGCGGCCGTACCCGGGGACGCCGCTCGCGTTGCGCCGGAGCACCTCGGCCAGCGGGGCGGGGGCGTCCTGGACGGCCAGCGGTACCGCGAGTCCGGCGGTCTCGCGCCCGGCGCTCAGCGCGGTCGAGAGCACGCCGAGGACGGCCCCGGTGAGCGGGTCGGTCACCGGTCCGCCGACGGCCCCGCCGCCGGAGCGCAGCGCGTCGCGCCCGTCCGTGCCGAGCGCGAGCTCCAGCGCCTCGCCGACGGGGTGGTCGCGTCCCCCCTCGGTGTAGGTCGCGGGGGTGGTCCCCAGCACCCGCGCCTCGCGCCAGCCATGGGCGGCGATCCGCACATAGGCGCCCGTGCCGATCTGCTCGCGTACGGCGACGGGGAGCGGCTCCACCCCCAGGGCCGCGGGGTCGCCGGTGTGCAGCAGGGCGAGGCCCAGAGCGGGCAGCGCGGTGATGTCGTCGGGGCCGACGGGGCAGCTGCGGCCGTCGGCGGAGCGCAGCGTCAGGGGCGCGGAGCGCGCGACGGCCTGATGGCTGGTGACGACCGTGCCCCGGTCGTCCGCGACGAATCCGGTTCCCCGCGGGCGGCCTGCCTCATCGCAGATACTCACAAGTTTCGACCGGTCCCCGCTGCCCATGGTCCGACGTTAGGTCCCGGATGATCGGCACCGGTAACGCGCGGGGCGAAAGCGCCCCCCTCGCACCCCCCGGTCACTCCGAGCGCCCGTCCATTGGGGTGAATCGGCGTGTCCGGATGGACAGAGATGTTCAGGGGGAGGGGAATCGTGGAGCGGGCACGCGCCGGAGGGGGAGCTGCCCGCTCCACGATGGGTCTGGGCCGCCGGGAGGCCTCAGGCGAAGACGGCGAGGCTCTTGGCCTTGCCCTTCTGTTCCTCGACGAGCACGAGGAACGCCCCGTCGGGCCCGAAGACGCCGACCGGCCCCGGCGGATACTCCGGCATGTCGAGACGTACGCCGTTGAGCAGCAGCTTGGCGCGCCTGTCGTCCACGTCCCAGCGCGGGAAGGCCGACGCGGCCGCCTCGGCCACCGGCATCACGGTCAGCTCCTCCTGGTGCTGGTCGAGGGTCCGTGCCGCGTCCAGGCCGTACGGTCCGACCCGGGTGCGCCGCAGCGCGGTCAGATGCCCGCCGACGCCGAGCCCGGCACCGAGGTCGCGGGCCAGGGCGCGGATGTACGTACCCGACGAGCAGACGACGGAGACGACCAGGTCGACCACCGGGGTGCCGTCATCGGCGACCGCCTCACGGACGTCGTGGACCTGGAAGGACGAGATGGTCACCGGACGCGCCGGGATCTCGAACTCCTCGCCGCCGCGCACCCGGGCGTAGGACCGCTTGCCGTCGATCTTGATGGCGCTGACCTTGGACGGCACCTGCATGATCGCGCCGCTCAGCGCGGCGACCCCGGCGTCGATGCCCTCCCGGGTGACCCCCGAGGCGTCGGTGGACGAGGTGATCTCGCCCTCCGCGTCATCGGTGACGGTGTCCTGGCCCAGCCGGACGGTCCCCAGGTACTCCTTCTCGGTCAGCGCGAGATGACCGAGCAGCTTGGTCGCCCTCTCGACGCCGAGGACGAGGACCCCGGTCGCCATCGGGTCCAGCGTGCCGGCGTGGCCGACCCGCCGGGTGCGGGCGATGCCGCGCATCTTGGCGACGACGTCGTGCGAAGTGAAGCCGGACGGCTTGTCGACGATGACAAGTCCGTCCGGCGTCTTCTCCCGCTTCTGCTGCTCGTTCTGCTTGTCCTGCTTGTCCTGCTTGTTCTGCGTCATGCGGAAGGCGAGTCCTCGTCGTTCTCGTTCTCCGGCTTGCGGTACGGGTCCGCGCCTCCGGCGTAGGTGGCACCGGAGGACGCCTCGCGGACCTTGGCGTCCGAGGCACGTGCCCGGTCGAGCAGGTCCTCGATCGCCTTGGCGTTGTCCGGCAGGGCGTCGGCCACGAAGGCCAGCGTCGGGGTGAACTTCGTCCCCGCCGCCGCGCCGACCGCCGAGCGCAGGATGCCCTTGGCGCTCTCCAGGCCCGCGGCCGCGCTGGCCCGCTCCTCGTCGTCGCCGTAGACCGTGTAGAAGACCGTGGCCTCCCGCAGGTCGCCGGTGACGCGGGTGTCCGTGATGGTCACGTGCGTGCCCAGACGCGGGTCCTTGATACCGCGCTGCAGTTTCTCGGCGACCACCACCTGGATGAGGTCTGCCAGCTTCTTCGCCCGCGCGTTGTCGGCCACTGGTCCGTCTCCTATCTGAACGTGCTCAATCGTCTTCGTCGTTGTGCAGCCGCCGTCGTACGGACAGCAGCTCCACTTCGGGCCGGCCCGCGATCATGCGCTCGCACCGGTCGAGTACGTCGGTGAGGTGTCCGGTGTCCCCGGAGACCACGGCAACGCCGATCCTGGCCCTGCGGTAGAGGTCCTGGCCGTCCGTCTCCGCCACGCTCACCCCGAACTTGCGGTGGATCTCGGCGACGATCGGGCGGACGACGGAGCGTTTCTCCTTCAGCGACCGTACGTCGCCGAGGAGCAGATCGAAGGACAGCGTCCCCACGTACATGTGTGTCCGGATATCCCGCCGGTTCGGGTTCGGGTGCCCGGGGATGCCCCCGGGCCGGCACAGCCGTGCCCCGCCCTCACTCGGCGGAGACACCCGAACCGTACACGCAACAGCCGGGGCCGATCGACGGAAATACGACCCGTCGACCGGCCCCGACCGTGCAGGAGGACCCGGGGGTCTCCCCCCGGGCAATCCCGTTGATCAGCCTCGCGGCTTCTCGCGCATCTCGTACGTCGCGATGACGTCGTCGATCTTGATGTCGTTGAAGTTTCCGAGGTTGATACCGCCCTCGAAGCCTTCGCGGATCTCGGTGACGTCGTCCTTGAAGCGGCGCAGACCGGAGATGTTGAGGTTCTCCGCGATGACCTTGCCATCGCGCAGCAGGCGCGCCTTGGTGTTGCGCTTGACCTCGCCGGAGCGGACCAGCACACCGGCGATGTTGCCCAGCTTGGACGAGCGGAAGATCTCGCGGATCTCCGCCGTGCCGAGCTCGACCTCTTCGTACTCCGGCTTGAGCATGCCCTTGAGGGCCGCTTCGATCTCTTCGATCGCCTGGTAGATGACCGAGTAGTACCGGACGTCCACGCCCTCGCGCTCGGCCATCTGCTCGGCACGCCCCGCGGCGCGCACGTTGAAGCCGATCACGATGGCGTCGGAGCCGGTCGCCAGGTTGATGTCCGACTCGGTGACCGCACCCACACCGCGGTGCAGGATCCGGATGTCGACCTCTTCACCGACGTCGAGCTGGAGCAGCGAGGACTCGAGAGCCTCCACCGAACCGGACGCGTCGCCCTTGATGATGAGGTTGAGCTCCTGGACCAGACCGGCCTTGAGCGCCTCGTCCAGGTTCTCCAGGGAGAACCTGACGCCCTTGCGGGCGAAGTTGGCGTTGCGCTCACGGGCGGCACGCTTCTCGGCGATCTGACGGGCCGTACGGTCCTCGTCGACGACCAGGAGGTTGTCGCCGGCACCCGGGACGTTGGTGAGACCCAGGACCAGGACGGGGGTCGAGGGACCCGCTTCCTGGACGTTCTGACCGTTGTCGTCGAGCATCGCCCGGACACGGCCGTACGCGTCGCCGACAACCACCGTGTCACCGATGCGCAGCGTTCCGCGCTGGACCAGGACGGTCGAGACGGCACCGCGGCCGCGGTCG
Organism: Streptomyces sp. NBC_01012; assembly: GCF_045162755.1. Lineage (NCBI taxonomy): Bacteria > Bacillati > Actinomycetota > Actinomycetes > Kitasatosporales > Streptomycetaceae > Streptomyces > Streptomyces sp. NBC_01012. The sequence continues at coordinate 1,947,326 of NZ_CP108688.1, forward strand.
AGGTGGGACTCGATCGCAATGCCCTGCGCGTCCTGCTCCGGGTTGGCCCGCAGGTCGAGCGAGGCGTCGGCGGTGAGGACGACGGCCTCCAGGAGGGACTCGATGTTGAGGCCCTGCTTGGCGGAGATGTCGACGAACATCGTGTCGCCGCCGTACTCCTCGGCCACCAGACCGAACTCGGTGAGCTGACCGCGCACCTTGGTCGGGTCGGCACCCTCGACGTCGATCTTGTTGACCGCGACCACGATCGGCACCTCGGCCGCCTTGGCGTGGTTCAGCGCCTCGATCGTCTGGGGCATCACACCGTCGTTCGCCGCCACCACGAGGATCGCGATGTCGGTGGACTTCGCACCACGTGCACGCATGGCGGTGAACGCCTCGTGACCCGGGGTGTCGATGAAGGTGATCCTGCGGTCCTCGCCGTTGACCTCGGCACCGACCTGGTACGCACCGATGTGCTGCGTGATACCGCCGGCCTCGCCCGCGACGACGTTCGTCTTACGGATCGCGTCCAGCAGCCGGGTCTTACCGTGGTCGACGTGACCCATGACGGTCACGACCGGCGGACGGGAGACCAGGGCCTCTTCGCCGCCCTCGTCCTCACCGAACTCGATGTCGAAGGACTCGAGCAGCTCGCGGTCCTCCTCCTCCGGGCTGACGATCTCGAGGACGAAGTTCATCTCGTCCGCGAGCAGCTTCAGCGTCTCGTCGGGGACCGACTGCGTGGCCGTGACCATCTCGCCGAGGTTCATCATCACGCCGACGAGCGACGCCGGGTTCGCGTTGATCTTCTCCGCGAAGTCCGTGAGGGAAGCACCGCGGGACAGCCGGACGGCCTGCCCGTTGCCGCGGGGCAGCATGACGCCGCCCACCGACGGGGCCTGCATCGACTCGTACTCCTGGCGCCTCTGCCGCTTCGACTTGCGGCCACGACGCGCGGGACCGCCGGGACGGCCGAACGCACCCTGTGTGCCACCACGGGCACCCGGGCCGCCGGGACGTCCACCGAAGCCGGGACGGCCGCCGAAGCCACCGCCACCGCCGGGACGACCTGCGCCGCCACCACCGGGACCGCCGGGACGGCCGGCGAAACCGCCGCCGCCACCACCGGGACCGGCCGGACGGCCGGCGAAGCCGCCGCCACCGGGACGACCGCCGCCGCCACCCGGGCGACCGCCGCCGCCGGGACCACGGCCACCGCCGGGGCCACCACCGGGACGCGGGCCCGCGGCGGGACGCTGCGGCATCATGCCGGGGTTCGGACGGTTGCCCGAGGGGGCACCGCCCGGACGGGGAGCCTGCGGACGGGGCATGCCGCTCGGGGAGGGACGTGCACCACCCTGGCCCTGGGGACGCGGGGCGCCACCGGGACCACCCTGGGGGCGCGGGGCGCCGGGGCGCTCCTGACCGCCGCCGGGGCGCGGGGCACCGCCGGGACGGGGCGCCTGGGGGCGCGCCATGCCGGTGGAACCGCCTGAGGTGAAGGGGTTGTTGCCCGGACGGGGTCCGGACGGACGCGCGCCGCCGGGGCGCGGGGCGCCCTGGCCCGCGGGACGCGCGGGGCGGTCGCCGCCACGCTCGCCACCACGGCCGCCGTCACGCTGACCACCGTCGCGCTGACCGCCGGCCGGAGCCGGACGCGCGGGACGCGGCCCAGGGGTGGCACCCGTGGGACGCGGGGCCTGCTGGGGTGCGGCGGGCTGCTGCGGCGCGGCCGGCTGCTGGGCCGGAGCCGGAGCCGAGAACTCCGCGGCGGGCACCGGAGTGACCGGGGCGGGCTTCGGCGCGGGCCTGGGGCCCGGACGGGGTCCCCCCGACGGAGCGGACGGCGCAGAGGGTGCGGACGGCGCCGCGGGGGTGCTGCTCGCCGGAGTCTCCGCGGCGGCCGGCTTGGGGGCCGGGGCGCCGGGCTTCGGGGCAGCGGGACGTGCCGCGGAGGCCGGAGACGGCGCCGCGGGCTTCGAGGGGGCGGCCTTACGAGGCGCGCCAGGCTTCGCTGCGGGCTTGCCGGCGTTGCCGCCGGGACCCTGCAGTGCGTCAGTCAATTTGCGTACAACCGGCGCCTCGATCGTCGAGGACGCCGAACGGACGAATTCACCGAGTTCTTGGAGCTTGGCCATGACGACCTTGCTCTCCACGCCGAACTCCTTGGCGAGTTCGTATACCCGGACCTTAGCCACTTCGCTCCTTTTAGGTCCGGGTTACCGCCGGACCGTCGCTACTTCATGGGCGTACTCATCGCGTACTCATCGAGTGCTCATCGCAATCTCGACCTACTTCCAACTCGCGAGGTACCTGACCGCACGGGGACCCGTGCCGTTCACTTTCTCCTACGGTGTCACCCGCTCGACGAACCGCCGCACCGCAGCGGAATCGAACGGCCCCTTGGCCTTGAAGGCCCGGGGGAATGCCCGGCGGCGGACCGCCAGGTCGAGACAGACAGGGACGGGGTGTACGTACGCACCCCGGCCGGGCAGCGTACCGCGTGGATCAGGGACAACTTCTCCCTCGTCCACCACGATGCGCAGCAGCTCGCTCTTGACCGCTCGCTCCCGGCATCCCACACAGGTTCGCTCAGGGCAAGCGCGGGCGTGCGTCCGGCCAGACACGTTTAAGTCTACCTCCCCGCATCGACCTCACCCATGGGGGGCAAAAATCGAACGGATGTTGTCGTGATCTCAGCGGCATGGCGCCTCGATCTATTCCTCGGGAGCAGGTCAGCCGCGCTCGGAACGCTCCCGGGCGCGCTCGGCGCGCTCACGGTCGGCGACGTCCCGCTCGGCGTCGGTCTCGGTGTCCGGGCGGATGTCGATGCGCCAGCCGGTGAGCCGGGCGGCCAGACGGGCGTTCTGCCCCTCCTTGCCGATCGCCAGCGACAGCTGGTAGTCGGGCACGGTCACCCGGGCGGAGCGCGTCCCGAGGTCCACGACCTCGACCTTGCTCACCCGTGCGGGTGACAGCGCGTTGGCGACCATCTCGGCCGGGTCGTCCGACCAGTCGACGATGTCGATCTTCTCGCCGTGCAGCTCGGCCATGACGTTGCGCACCCGGCTGCCCATCGGGCCGATACAGGCGCCCTTCGGGTTGAGACCGGCCCGGGTGGAGCGGACTGCCATCTTGGTGCGGTGGCCGGCCTCACGGGCGATGGCCTCGATGACGACCGAGCCGTCCGCGATCTCCGGAACCTCCAGCGCGAAGAGCTTCTTCACGAGGTTCGGGTGGGTGCGCGAGAGCGTCACCGACGGGCCGCGCACGCCCTTGGCCACCCGTACGACGTACGTACGCAGCCGGAGGCCGTGGGTGTACTCCTCGCCCGGCACCTGCTCCTGCACGGGCAGGATCGCTTCCAGCTTGCCGATGTCGACCAGGACGTTCTTCGGGTCCTTGCCCTGCTGGACCAGACCCGTGACGACGTCACCCTCGTGGCCCGCGTACTCGCCGAACGTCCGGTCGTCCTCGGCGTCGCGCAGCCGCTGCAGGATGACCTGCTTGGCGGTGGTCGCGGCGATACGCCCGAAGCCGGACGGCGTGTCGTCGAACTCCTCGGGCTCCTGGCCCTCGTCGAGCTCGGCCGGGTCGTCCTTCGCCCACACCGTGACATGGCCGCCCGCGTCCAGCTCGACGCGCGCACGGCGGTGGCTGCCCTCGGTGCGGTGGTACGCGATGAGGAGGGCCGACTCGATCGCCCCGACGAGCACGTCGAAGGGGATCTCCTTGTCCTGCGCCAAGCCCTTCAGAAGCTTCACATCGATGTCCACGGCTACGCCTCCTCTTCCTTCTTGTCCTTGCGGTTGAATTCGATCTCCACGCGCGCCTTGGCGATCTCGTCGAAGGCGAGGCGCCGCGCGGTGGGCTTGCGGCCCTTCACGCCCGGCACTTCCAGATCGAGTCCCTCGTCGTCCACACCGAGGATGCGGGCCACCAGCTCGCCGCCCTCACTCAGAGTGATCCTGGCCAGCCGGCCGGTGGCGCGTACGTAGTGGCGGTGCTCGGTCAACGGGCGGTCGGCGCCCGGAGAGCTCACTTCGAGGACGTACTCGCCCTCGCCCATGGCGTCGGTGTCGTCCAGCGTCTGCGAGATGTCCCTGCTCAGCTCCGCGCAGGCGTCGAGCTCCACGCCGTCCTCGGAATCCACGACGACCCTCAGCACCCTGCGGCGGCCCGCCTTGGACACCTCGATCTCCTCGAGGTCCAGCTCCTTGGCGCTGACGAGCGGCTCCAGCAGTTCGCGCAGCCTGTCGCTCTGGGTGGTGCTCATCCGGGTGACTCCTCGGCCGCGTGTGCTGTTGTGGGGATCGTCGCGTGTCAGGTCAAAGGGTATCCGGTCCGCAGGGGTGTTGCCGTCCGCCTCCCGCCCGGCCGCGGGTACGCTCACCCCCGGTGATCACTTCAGGTCAGAAACTGTCAAAAACCAGGCTGAAGGAGACAAGTGCACCGCACGGGGACGACGCGCAGGGGTGCGCTCACCGCTACGGGAGCCTTCGCCGTGGGTGCGCTGCTGACGAGCTGTGGGGACGGGTCCGGGACCGGAAGTGGCCCCGGGGGTACGGACGCCGACGCCGCATCGCTCCGGGCGGTCACGGCACTGCGGGCTTCGGCCGCCCGTGACAGCGCCTCGCTGCTGGCCCGCTACGCACAGGTCGCCGCGGACCACCCGGTGACGAAACCGGGGATCGCTCCGCTGGAGGCGGCGGTACGGGAACACCTCGCGGCGCTGGGCGGACCCACGAAGGCCGCGAGCGGCTCGCCCTCCCCCACGCCTTCGGCGGTCCGTCCTTCGCCGTCCGCCGCCGACGCGCGGACCGCGCTGAAGGAACTCGCGGCCGAGGAACGCCGGGTGGCGGACGGCCGCGCCACGGCGCTGCTGACCGCCGAACCGGAACTGGCGAGGCTGCTGGCCTCGATCGCCGCGGCCGGCGCCGCCCACGCGTATCTGCTGACCGAACTGGCCAAGGAGACCTCGGAATGACCGGCATGACACAGCCGGCCGGGAAGGCCGGCACGAAGAAGAGCCTGCGGGCCGCACAGGCGGCACTGGCCGCCGAGCACGCCGCGGTGTACGGATACGGCGCCCTGGGAGGACGTCTGGAGGGCGGCCGCCGCAGCGACGCGGCGGCGGCCTCCGACGCCCACCGGGCCCGCCGGGACACCCTCGCGCGGAAGGTGCGTGACCTGGGCGGTACGCCCGTGGCGGCGCACGCGGCGTACGACCTGCCCTTCGCGGTGCGGGATCCGGCGTCCGCGATGCGGCTCGCCGCCGTCATCGAGGACCGGGTCGCGGGGGTCTACTCCGATCTCGTACGGGCCGCGGACGGCTCGCTGCGGCAGGACGCCGCGGGCGCGCTGCGGGAGGCCGCGGTGCGCGCGGTGCGCTGGCGCGGCACGGGCGTAGCCTTTCCTGGGCTCGCCGAGAAGGCCTCCCCGCCGCAGAACACGGCGGAGGCAGGGGCCACGGGTCTCACGCACTGAGCACACGGGTGCCACGCACCGGGCGACCGAGCACGCACGCTCCGAAAGGGAACAAGGCACGTATGGGTTTCGAACCGCCGCAGCGTCTGGTGCGAGCGCTCGGCGAGACGTACGGGGACGCGGCCGCGGCCGAGTGGCTCGGCCGGCTCCCCTCGCTCACCGACGACGCGCTGTCCGCGCACACGGTCTCCGTGGACCGGGTGTGCGCTCCCGGCGGGCGCAGCAGCCTGGTCCTCCTCGTGCACCGGGCCGACGGCACACCCGCCGTGCTGAAGATCGCGCCCGAAGGGGCCGCTCCCGCGCTCGAGTGGGCCGCGCTCGCCCACTGGAAGGGCTGGGGCGCCGTCGAGCTCCTGGAGCCCCAGGACGCCGCCGGGGCGACCGGGGACGCCCTCCTGCTGGAACGGCTGCACCACGAGGTGTCCCTGCGCTCCCTGCCCGAGGCGAAGGCTCTGCTGGAGGCCGCGGGCACGGTGCGGCGGCTCTGGGTCGAGCCCCCGGCCGGCCACGCCTTCGAGACGGTCACCGAACGCACCGGCAGGCAGGCGGAGCCCATGCGGGCCGCCGCCGTGCGGGACCCGGTACTGGAGCCGCTGGTCTCCGCGGCCCTCGCGGCCCGCGACGAGCTGGTCCAGGACTCCCCCGAGAGCTTCCTGCTGCACGGCAACTTCCGGCAGAGCAAGGTCCTTTCGGGTGAGCGTGCGCCCTGGCTCGCGGTCGGACCCGAGCCGCTCACCGGGGAGCGGGCGTACGACCTGGCGCGGCTGGTGCGTGACCGGGTCGAGGATCTGATCGCATCGCCGGGCGGTGCGGTGACGGCCCGTCGCCGGGTCAAGAAGCTCGCCGAGTCGCTGGAGCTGGACCAGGCGCGGCTGCGCGGCTGGACGCTGTTCCGGGCCGTCGAGTCCGGCACCCGGGCGCTGACGGCGGGGCGCACGCAGGACGGCGAGCTGTCGCTGGAGTTCGCGGGCTGGCTCTGACCGGCCGACACGCACGACAGGGGGCCCCGCGCGGTGCGCGGGGCCCCCTGTTCATGGGTCGGGTCGGATCAGCCCTGGTCGGTCAGGCGGGCGATCGCCTCGTCGACGGTGAGCTCCTCGCGCTCGCCCGTGCGGCGGTCCTTCAGCTCCAGGACGCCCTCGGCCGAGCGGCGGCCTGCGACCAGGATCTTCGGGACGCCGATGAGCTCGGAGTCGGTGAACTTCACACCGGGCGAGATGCCGGGGCGGTCGTCGACCAGGACGCGCAGTCCGGCCGCGCCCAGCTTCTCCGAGACGTCGAGGGCCAGTTCGGTCTGGAGCGCCTTGCCCGCCGCGACGACGTGCACATCGGCCGGGGCGATCTCGCGGGGCCAGCACAGGCCCTTGTCGTCGGCGGTCTGCTCGGCGAGTGCGGCCACCGCGCGGGAGACGCCGATGCCGTACGAGCCCATGGTCACGCGGACCGGCTTGCCCTGCTGGCCGAGGACGTCGAGGGAGAAGATGTCGGCGTACTTGCGGCCGAGCTGGAAGATGTGGCCGATCTCGATGGCGCGGTCCACCTGGAGGCCGGTGCCGCAGTTGGGGCAGGGGTCGCCGGCCTCGACGACGACGACGTCGAGGTGGTCGTCGATCTCGAAGTCGCGGCCCGCGACGACGTTCCTCGCGTGCTTGCCCTCCTTGTTGGCGCCCGTGATCCAGGCGGTGCCGGCGGCGACGCGGGGGTCGGCGATGTAGCGGACCTTCTCCAGGCCCTGCGGGCCGACGTAGCCGCGTACCAGGTCGGTGCGGCCGACGAAGTCCTCGGCGGTGACGAGCTCGACGACGGCGGGGGCGAGGTGCTCGCCGAGCTTGCCGAGGTCGACCTCACGGTCACCGGGCACACCCACGGCCACGATCTCGCCGTCGACCTTGACCAGGAGGTTCTTCAGGGTGGCGGAGGCCGGGACGCCGAGGTGGGCGGCGAGGGACTCGATGGTGGGGGTGTCGGGGGTGTCCAGCTCCTCGACCGGTCCGGCCGTCGAGGCGTCGGCCGTGGTGGCCTTGAAGGTCACGGCCTCGGTGTTGGCGGCGTAGTCGCAGTTCGGGCAGTCGACGAAGGTGTCCTCGCCGGCGGGCGCGGGGGCGAGGAACTCCTCGGACGCGGAGCCGCCCATGGCGCCGGAGACGGCGGAGACGATGCGGTGGTCGAGGCCGAGGCGCTCGAAGATCCGGATGTACGCGCCGCGGTGCAGCCGGTACGCCTCGGCCAGGCCTTCGTCGGTGGTGTCGAAGGAGTACGAGTCCTTCATCTGGAACTCACGCCCACGCAGCACACCGGCGCGGGGGCGGGCCTCGTCGCGGTACTTGGTCTGGATCTGGTAGAGGATCACGGGCAGGTCCTTGTAGGACGAGCACATGTCCTTGACGACCTGGGTGAAGATCTCCTCGTGGGTGGGGCCGAGGAGGTAGTCGGCACCCTTGCGGTCGTTGAGACGGAACAGCAGGTCGCCGTACTCGTCGTACCGGCCGCTCGCCTCGTACGGCTCCTTGGGCAGCAGGGCGGGGAGCAGGACCTCCTGGCCGCCGATGGCGTCCATCTCCTCGCGGACGACGCGGGTGATGTTCTCCAGGACCTTCTTGCCGAGCGGCAGCCAGGACCAGATACCGGCCGCGGTGCGGCGTACGTAACCGGCGCGGACGAGGAGCTTGTGGTTGAGCGTCTCGGCGTCCGCCGGGTCGTCGCGCAGTGTCTTGATCATCAATCGGGACATGCGCTGGACCTGGGCCATGATGAACTCCTGCTCGCAAGGGTGGTGGGCCCGAGGTTAGCCGGGCGGCCCGTGCGGGCGGAAATCGATTCCCCGGCGGCCGCTCAGCCGCGGCGCAGCGGGAGCGGCGCGCCCATCACCGCGTACGGCTTGGGGGCGCTCGGGAAGAGCACCTGCCGGGCGAGGTCTTGGTAGCCCAGGGCTCGGTAGAGCCCGCGCGCGGGGCTCTCGGTGTCGATCGCGGAGAGAATCGAACGGGGCAGGTCGACGGCGTCCGTGATGCCGGTGATCAGCCTCCGGCCGATGCCGCGCTGCTGGAAGTCCGGGTGGACGTGGAGTTCGGTGATCACGAACGAGTCGTCGAGCCAGCCGTCGGACCCGGTGGCGCGCAGATACGGTTCGACGACGGAGGACCACCAGTGGGTCCGGTCGTTCGGCAGCCCGTAGACGAAGCCGACGAGCCGTCCGTCGGCGGCGGTCGCGCCGAGTGCGCGTGCCTGCGGGTGGTCGAGGTGCCGCAGCACGATGTGGCGTCGTACGTCGATCTCGTCCTGGGAGAGGCCGAAGGCGAGGGCCTGCACGGCCAGTGCCTCGTCGACTCGGTCGGCGAGGTCGACCGGTCCGACCACGGTGTCGGGGGTCCCGGAGCCCCAGGAGGACGAGGGGGTTGCTGCTGCCATGCCGGAACCTTACGCGCCGTGCCGTCCGGTCAGAACAGCACGCTCATGAAGGCGCCCGTCTCACGGAAGCCGACGCGGCTGTAGGCCTTGCGCGCGGGGGTGTTGTAGTCGTTCACGTACAGGCTGACGACGGGTGCCACATCGCTGAGCGCGTGGCGCAGGACGGCCGCCATGCCCGTCTCGGAGAGTCCGCGGCCCCGGGCCTCCGGGGAGACCCAGACGCCCTGGATCTGGCAGGCGCGGGGGGTGGCCGCGCCGATCTCGGCCTTGAAGAGGACCTTGCCGTCCTCTATGCGCGCGAAGGAGCGGCCTGTGGTGATCAGCTCGGCGACCCGCGCCTGGTAGAGGAGCCCGCCGTCGCCGGCCAGCGGGGAGATGCCGACCTCCTCGGTGAACATGGCGACGCAGGCGGGCATGAGGACGTCCATCTCCTCCTTGCGGACCCTGCGTACGAACGGGTCGGCCGCGATCTCGTCCGATGGCCGGTCCGTCACCATGAGCGGCTGGTTGGGCCGGACCTCGCGGGCGGGGCCCCAGCTGGGTTCGAGCAGGCGCCACAGCTGGGCCGTGGGGCCTGCGGGGCCGACGATCGAGGAACATCGGCGGCCGGCCCGCCGGGCGCGGTCGGCGAAGGCCCTGACGGCCTCGGGGGTGGCGCAGATGGGGACGAGATTGGCCCCGGAGTAGCAGAGGGAGCGCAGTCGGCCGTCGGCGTACCAGCCCCACATCTCGCCGCCGAGACGCCATGGGTCGAGTCCGGCGACGTGGACGCGGGACGTCACGAAGGCGTTCTCGACGGGGGCACTCTCAAGGATGGTGAGCGCGGCGGGGAGCTCGCCGGGGTCGAGGACCCGGGTAGTGGTCTGCGTCAACACTGGGGCCTCACCAAACGGTCTACTGATGTCCGCACTGTACCGAACAAGGCTGTGGGGTGCCGCTCCGGGCGGGAAGGCCGATGTGCGGAATACATGGCTGTGCCCCGCAGGGCGGGGCCTGCGGGGCACGGGAGGCGGGTGGTCAGCCGGCGATGGAGACCTGGGGTTCGCCCGAGGCGATGCCGTCCTGCTCCATCTGTTCCGCGATCTTCATGGCTTCCTCGATGAGGGTCTCCACGATCTTCGACTCGGGGACGGTCTTGATGACCTCACCCTTCACGAAGATCTGCCCCTTGCCATTGCCCGAGGCCACACCCAGATCGGCCTCACGCGCCTCACCGGGACCGTTGACGACACAGCCCATCACCGCGACACGCAGTGGGACCTCCATGCCCTCAAGACCCGCACTGACCTGGTCCGCGAGCTTGTACACATCCACCTGCGCACGCCCGCACGACGGACACGACACGATCTCCAGACGACGCTGCTTCAGATTCAACGACTCCAGGATCTGAAGCCCGACCTTGACCTCCTCCGCCGGCGGAGCCGACAACGAGACCCGGATCGTGTCCCCGATCCCCTCCGAAAGCAACGCCCCGAACGCCACAGCGGACTTGATCGTCCCCTGGAACGCCGGACCCGCCTCCGTCACACCCAGATGCAACGGATAATCCGACTGCGCAGCCAGCTGCCGGTACGCGTTCACCATCACGACCGGATCGTTGTGCTTCACCGAGATCTTGATGTCCCGGAACCCGTGCTCCTCGAACAACGACGCCTCCCACAGCGCCGACTCCACCAGAGCCTCCGGCGTCGCCTTCCCGTACTTCTTCAGCAACCGCGCATCCAGCGAACCCGCGTTCACCCCGATACGGATCGGCGTACCCGCATCACTCGCCGCCCTGGCGATCTCCTTGACCTTGTCGTCGAACTGCTTGATGTTCCCCGGATTCACCCGGACCGCCGCACACCCCGCGTCGATCGCCGCGAACACATACTTCGGCTGGAAATGAATATCCGCGATCACCGGAATCTGCGACTTCTTCGCGATCGTCGCCAACGCGTCCGCGTCATCCTGCGTAGGACACGCCACCCGCACGATCTGACAGCCCGACGCCGTCAACTCAGCGATCTGCTGCAACGTCGCACCGATGTCCGACGTACGCGTCGTCGTCATCGACTGCACCGACACAGGGGCGTCACCACCGACCGCCACGGAGCCGACCTGGATCTGGCGGCTGACCCGTCGGTCGGCGAGCTTGGTCGGAACGTCCGGCATTCCGAGAGAAATCGCAGTCATGCGCTGAGCATCCCCAAGGTGTGGATCAGTGTGGATCGAGGTCCCGAGAACTGCGGGCTCCAGGGATCGAGGTTACGGCACCGGAGGAGAACGGGCGGCACCCGTGCCGTCGAAACCGCCCGATGGGCGGCAGCCGTGCATCCTCTGTACGACCGGCCGCCACCCGTAGGACGCCCGGGTTGATCAGGTGATCTTCACCGGGTTCACGATGTCGGCGACCAGCACCAGCAGCGTGAAGCAGATGAAGACCCCCGCGACCACGTAGGCGACGGGCATGAGCTTCGCCACATCGAACGGGCCGGGGTCGGGCCGCCTGAAGACCCTGGCCGCGTTGCGGCGCAGGGCCTCCCAGAGCGCACCCGCGATGTGCCCGCCGTCCAGCGGGAGCAGGGGCAGCATGTTGAACAGGAACAGCGAGAGGTTGAAGCCGGCCAGCAGGAACAGCATCATCGCGATCTGGTTCTGGGCCGGGATGTCGAGGTTCATCACCTCGCCGCCGATCCTGGCCGCGCCGACCACGCCGACCGGTGAGTCGTCGCCTCGCTCGCCGTCGCTGAACGCCGCGTTCCAGAGGTCGGGGATCTTGCCGGGCAGGGCGATGATCGAGTCGACGCCGTTCTCGATCATGTCGCCCATGCGGACGACCGAGTCGCCGAAGGAGAGCGGCAGGATCTCCGTCTTGGCGGCGAAGCCGAGGTATCCGGCGCTGATGTACTGGTCGGGGACGACCTCGCCGTGGCCGTCCTTCTTGGCGACGGCGTTCTTCTTCAGGACGGCGTTCAGGGTCTGTTCCTGGCCGTCACGCCGCACGGTGATGGTGGCGGGGCCGATGGTCTGGCGGATCTTGTCCGAGAGCGTGGCCCAGTCGTCGATCTTCTGGCCGTTGAAGGCGACGATGGTGTCGCCCTCCTCCAGACCCGCCGCCTTGGCCGGCGAGACCGGGTCGGACGTCTTGCAGGTGTCGCGGTTCTCGCTCTGTGCGATCACGCACTGCTGGACGCCCGCGACCTCGGTGGTCTGGGTCTGGAAGCCGAAGGTCATGGCGACGCCCATGAAGATCGCAACGGCCAGGACCAGGTTCATGAAGGGTCCCGCGAACATCACGATGACGCGCTTCCACGGCTTGCGCGTGTAGAAGAGGCGCGATTCGTCGCCCGGTTCGAGCTCTTCGAACGCGGCGGACCTGGCGTCCTCGATCATGCCGCGCCACGGCGATGTGGAGCGCGCCTCGATCCGGCCGTCGGGCCCCGGCGGGAACATGCCGATCATGCGGATGTAGCCGCCCGCGGGGATGGCCTTGAAGCCGTACTCGGTGTCGCCCTTCTTGCGCGACCAGATGGTCGGCCCGAAGCCGACCATGTACTGCGGAACGCGGATGCCGAAGAGCTTGGCCGTCGAGAGATGGCCCAGCTCGTGCCAGGCGATCGAGAACAGCAGCCCCACGACGAAGACGGCGATACCGAGAACCGTCATCAGGATCGTCGTCATGCTCATACGTGCGCCTCCGCTGTCGCTGCCGCCGAGAGTTCCCGGGCCCTGGACCGTGCCCAGGTCTCCGCATCGAGGACGTCCGCGACCGTCAGCGAAGTTCCCGTGACGGGGGTGCCGTGTTCGGCCACCACCGCCGTGACCGTATCCATGATGCCGTTGAAAGGCAGCCGTCCTGCCAGGAACGCGTCCACGCACTCCTCGTTGGCCGCGTTGAAGACCGCGGGTGCCGTGCCGCCCAGGGCGCCCACGTGCCTGGCGAGCCCGACGGACGGGAACGCCTCGGTGTCGAGCGGGAAGAACTCCCAGCTGGAGGCCTTCGTCCAGTCGAAGGCCGGGGCCGCGTCCGGGACCCGCTCGGGCCAGCCGAGACCGATGGCGATGGGGCCGCTCATGTCGGGCGGGGTGGCCTGCGCGAGGGTGGAGCCGTCGGTGTACTCCACCATCGAGTGCACGTACGACTGGGGGTGGACCACGACCTCGATCCGCTCGAAGGGGATGTCGTAGAGCAGATGCGCCTCGATGACCTCGAGCCCCTTGTTGACCAGGGTCGCGGAGTTGACCGTGATGACCGGGCCCATGGCCCAGGTCGGGTGCGCCAGCGCCTGTTCCCGGGTCACACCGGCCAGCTCGGCACGCGTACGCCCGCGGAACGGACCGCCGGACGCGGTGACGACGAGCTTGCGGACATCGGCGCGCTTGCCCGCGGCGAGGCCCTGGAAGAGCGCGGCGTGCTCGGAGTCGACCGGGATGATCTGTCCGGGGGCCGCCAGCGCCTTGACCAGCGGGCCGCCGACGATCAGCGACTCCTTGTTCGCCAGGGCGAGGGTGCGGCCCGCCTTCAGCGCGGCGAGTGTGGGGGCCAGGCCGATGGAGCCGGTGATCCCGTTCAGCACGGTGTGGCAGTCGCTCGCGGCGAGTTCCGTGGCGGCGTCGGGTCCTGCCAGGATCTCCGGGAGCGGCTCCCCCGCCCCGTAGGCCTCACGCAGCGCCTCGCGGAGCGCGGGCACCTTGTCCCCGTCGGCCACCGCGACCGTGCGTACGCGCAGCTGCCGTGCCTGCTCGGCGAGGAGCTGGACCCTGCCGCCCGCGGCGGAGAGCGCGGTGACGCGGAAGCGGGCGGGGTTGCGCAGGACCAGGTCGATGGCCTGGGTACCGATGGACCCGGTGGAGCCGAGGATCACCAGATCCCGGCGGCCGTCCGTAGCGTCGAAGACGAGATGCGGATCGGCGAGGGGTGCGGGGCTGTCGCTCATGGCCCCCATTGTTGCCGCATCCGCTGTGCGCCGTGACAGTGCGCCCCGTTCGTCGGACTCGATCGTGCAACATCCGGGGTCAGAGGGATGTGTCGAGGCCGAATCTCTCACTCAGCCGCCGCATGTCCGCCACATCACGCTCGGCGGGTTCGTAGCCCTGGTGGAACAGCGCCTGCTGTTCGGCGGAGATGCAGCGCACGGTGGTCGCCCCGATGGTGCCCGTGACGAAGCAGGAGGCCGGGTAGCGGAAGGGTTCCCCGGGGTCGAGAGAGGACTGGACGGCGGACCCGTCGGCGGCGAACACCAGGGGGTGCAGGTCGATTTCGGGCCCAGCGGGGTGGCTCAGCACGAAGCGGACGGGGCGCCGGTCCAGTGTCTCGGTGTATCCGGCGGCCTCCAGTGCCGCCACGACTGCGCCCTCCTGCTCACGCCGGTGCAGGATGTCGAGGTCACGGTGCTCGCGGGTCTCCTCGCCGAGCAGGGCGTCGATGCCCCAGCCTCCGGCGATCACCACGTCGGCGCCGGCCTCGCGCAGCAGCGTGAGGACGGACAGGACTGCGTCGCGGGACATCATGCGGGCGACCGTAGTGCGCCCCCGCGCGGGGCGCACGGGCTTTTCAGGGCCGCCTTCTCAGGGCTGCGCGGTCCTCGCCACGAAGTCGGCGAACGCCTCGTGGAAGCCGGGGAAGGTCTTCCGTACGCAGCCGGGGTCGTCGTAGCTCATGCCGGGCGCGCGCAGTCCGGCGACGGCGAACGACATCACGATGCGGTGGTCGCCGTGGGTGGCGATCTCGGTGGGGCGCGGGGTGCCGGGGTGGATCTCGATCCAGTCGGGTCCGGTGTGCACGGTGATCCCCATGTTCCGCAGGTTCTCCGCGCAGGCCTCCAGCCGGTCGCACTCCTTCACCCGGGTGTTGGCGACGTCCTCGATGCGCACCGGTGAGGTGGCGTACGGCGCGATGGCGGCGAGGGTCGGCATCGTGTCGGAGATGTCACGCATGTTGACCGTCAGACCGGAGAGCCGGCCCGAGGATCGCACGGTGGTGGCGTCGGCCGTGGTGATGACCTCGGCGCCCATCCCCCGCAGCACCTCGGTGAAGCGCAGGTCGCCCTGGAGCGCGTCCGTGCCGAGTCCGGGGACGGTGACCTCGTGCCCGGTGAGGGCCGCCGCCGCGAAGAAGTACGAGGCCGTGGACGCGTCGGGCTCGACGGGGTACGTGGTGGCGCGGTAGCCGCCGGGAGGGACGGTGAAGGTGTTCCCCTCCCGGGCGACCTCGACGCCGAAGCTGCGCATCATCGCGAGGGTGATCTCGATGTACGGCGCCGAGACGAGCTCCGTGACGTCGATCCGGAGGCCTTCGGCGGTGAGCGGGCCGAGCATGAGCAGCGCGGTGAGGTACTGCGACGACTCCCCCGCGTCGAGGGTCAGTTCGCCGCCCTTGACGCCGGATGCCACGACGGTGAGCGGGTGGTGGCCGTCGGCTCCTTCGTGGCGCAGGTCGACCCCGAGGGTGCGGAGCGCCTCGGTGAGGGGCGCGAGGGGGCGGCGGCGCATCTGTGCGGAGGCGTCGAAGCGGTACGTCCCGGAGGCCGCGGCGGCGGCGAGCGTCGGCAGGAAGCGGGCGGTGGTGGCCCCGTCGCGGCAGTGGACATCGGCGTCCCTCGCGGGTCCGGACGGGCGCCCCTCGATGTGCCATCGGTCCGGCTCGCGCCTCACCCCGTATCCGAGGCCGGCCAGTCCCTCGGTGAACCCCTCGGTGTCGTCGGAGTGCAGGGGGCGCAGGAGGGTGGTGGTGCCGTCCGCCGCGGCGGCCAG
This sequence comes from Streptomyces sp. NBC_01012, assembly GCF_045162755.1. NCBI lineage: Bacteria > Bacillati > Actinomycetota > Actinomycetes > Kitasatosporales > Streptomycetaceae > Streptomyces > Streptomyces sp. NBC_01012. The sequence goes on from NZ_CP108688.1 coordinate 1,962,938, forward strand.
GAACAGGGCGCGGGCGGTGACGGACTTGGATCCGGGGATGTCGATGACGGTCACGGGCGACGATTTTGCCCTGCGGCGGGCGTGTTCGCGGGGCGCGTCCAGGCAGTGGACGCGCCCCGCGGGGTACTGCTTCAGCGGATGGGACGGTGGACGTTCTCCCCGGTGGCCGGGCCGGGGGTGGCGTCGGCGATCCAGGGGCCGTCGCCGCTGGGGTCGATGACCCCCTCCTCCAGCCAGGTGTAGGTGCCGGCGAGCACTCCGTCGACGACGCGCCTGTCGATGGCGTCCGTGTTGGTCCAGAGCCGGGCGAAGAGCTCCTCCACCCGGATACGGGACTGCCGGCAGAACACGTCGGCGAGCTGGTACGCCTCGCGGCCGTGGTCGTCGTCGGCCCGCAGGTGCTCGGCCCTGACACAGGCGGCGCTCATCGCGAAGAGTTCCGCGCCGATGTCGACGATCCGGCCGAGGAAGCCCTGCTTGGTCTCCATCCGGCCCTGCCAGCGGGACATCGCGTAGAAGGTGGAGCGGGCGAGCTTGCGGGACGCGCGCTCGACGTACCGCAGGTGGGCGGAGAGGTCGGGGTGTCCGGGGACGCGGAAGTCGCCGTAGGCATTGGGCAGTTGCCCGGGTCCGCTGACCAGCTTGGGGAGCCAGCGGGCGTAGAACCCGGCGGCGTTGGCGCCCGCCTTCGCCTTGTCGGAGAGCGGCTTGTCGGGGTCGATGATGTCGCCGGCGACCTTGAGGTGGGCGTCGACGGCCTCACGGGCGATCAGCAGGTGCATGATCTCCGTGGAGCCCTCGAAGATCCGGTTGATCCGCATGTCGCGGAGCATCTGCTCGGCGGGGACGGCGCGTTCGCCGCGGGCCGCCAGCGAGGCCGCGGTCTCGAAGCCGCGTCCGCCTCGGATCTGGACGAGTTCGTCGGAGATCAGCCAGCCCATCTCGGAGCCGTACAGCTTCGCGAGCGCGGCCTCGATACGGATGTCGTTACGGCTCTCGTCGGCCATCTGCGAGGAGAGGTCCACGACCGCTTCGAGGGCGAAGGTGGTGGCGGCGATGAAGGAGATCTTCGCGCCCACCGCCTCGTGCCTGGCGACAGGCCTGCCCCACTGCTCACGGACCGCCGACCACTCACGGGCGATCTTCAGGGACCACTTCCCGACGCCGACGCACATGGCGGGCAGCGAGAGGCGCCCGGTGTTGAGCGTGGTGAGGGCGATCTTGAGGCCGGCGCCCTCGGGTCCGATCCGGTGGGCCGCGGGGACGCGGACCTGGTGGAAGCGGGTGACGCCGTTCTCGATGCCGCGCAGCCCCATGAAGGAGTTGCGGTGCTCCACGGTGATGCCGGGTGAGTCGGCCTCGACGACGAAGGCGGTGATGCCGCCCTTGTGTCCTTCGGATGCGGAGACCCTGGCCATGACGACCAGCAGGTCGGCGACAACGCCGTTGGTCGTCCAGAGCTTCACCCCGTCCAGGACGTAGTCGTCGTCCCCGTCGGGTACGGCCGTCGTGGCGAGCCGGGCGGGGTCGGAGCCGACGTCGGGCTCGGTGAGGAGGAAGGCGGAGATGTCCGTCCGCGCGAGGCGGGGCAGGAAGGTGTCCTTCTGCTCCTGGGTGCCGAACATCTTCAGCGGCTGCGGTACACCGATCGACTGGTGGGCGGAGAGCAGCGCGCCGATGGAGGGGCTCGCCGAACCGGCCAGCGCGAGCGCCTTGTTGTAGTAGACCTGGGTCAGTCCGAGACCGCCGTACTTGGTCTCGATCTTCATGCCGAGGGCGCCGAGCTCCTTGAGGCCGTTGACCACGTCGTCGGGGATCCTGGCCTCGCGCTCGATGAGCGCACCGTCGACCCGGGTCTCGCAGAACGCGCGAAGCCGGGCGAGGAAGGCCTCGCCGCGCCGTACGTCGTCCGGGGCCGGCAGGGGGTGGGGGTGGATCAGGTCCAGCCGGAAGCGTCCGAGGAAGAGTTCCTTGGCGAAGCTCGGCTTGCGCCAGTCCTGTTCACGGGCGGCCTCTGCCACCTGCCGCGCTTCGCGCTCGGTGACCTTGGGGGCCTGGGGGGTGTCGGATGGGGCGGACATGAGGAGCTCACCTCGCCGCGAGTCGGGGTATGGATCGTGCCGTACGCGTGCCGATAGGTACCACCTGTCCGTATCTACCCGATCCACGCACGGCCCACCACCGGTGCGAGGGGCTCCCCAGGGCACACGGAACCGGCCGGAGCCCCCGTGCGGCGGGCTCCGGCCGGTCCGTGGCGGATGTACGGGCTACAGGGCCAGGCCGGTGAGGACCAGCACCCGCTCGTAGGTGTAGTCGTCCATGGCGTAGCGGACGCCCTCGCGGCCCACTCCGGACTGCTTGGCGCCGCCGTACGGCATCTGGTCGGCCCGGTAGGAGGGCACGTCGCCGATGACCACACCGCCCACCTCGAGGGCGCGGTGCGCGCGGAAGGCGGTCTGCAGGTCGTGGGTGAAGACGCCCGCCTGGAGCCCGTACCTGGAGTCGTTGACGGCGGCGAAGGCCTCCGCCTCGCCCTCGGTCCGCTGGATGTACAGGACCGGGCCGAAGACCTCCTCGCGGGCAATGGTCGTGGTGCCGGGGAGGTCGGTGAGGACCGTCGGGGCGTACGTGGCGCCGTCGCGCTTGCCGCCCGTCAGCAGGGTGGCTCCGGCGCCGACGGCCTCGTCGACCCAGGACTCGACGCGGCGGGCGGCGTCCTCGCTGACCAGCGGGCCGACGTCGGTGGCCGCGTCGGAGGGGTCGCCGGTCACCAGGGCCTCGACGGCCGCGACGATCTTCGGGACGAGCCGGTCGTACACGGAGGCGTCGGCGATGACGCGCTGCACCGAGATGCAGGACTGGCCGCCCTGGTAGTTGGAGAAGGTCGCGATGCGGGTCGCGGCCCGGTCCAGGTCCTCCTCGGAGGACCAGTCGCCGAGGACGACCGCGGCGCCGTTCCCGCCGAGCTCCAGGGTGCAGTGCTTGCGCGGCACCGACTCCATGATCGCGTAGCCGACCGGGCCGGAGCCGGTGAAGGAGATCACCGGCAGCCGCTCGTCCTCGACCAGGGCGGGCATCCTGTCGTTGGGCACGGTCAGCACGGACCAGGAGCCGGCCGGGAGGTCCGTCTCGGCCAGCAGTTCGCCGAGGATCAGGGACGAGATCGGGGTGGCCGGGGCGGGCTTCAGGATGATCGGGGCACCGACGGCGATGGCCGGGGCGACCTTGTGGGCGCTCAGGTTGAGCGGGAAGTTGAAGGGCGCGATACCGAGGACGGGACCGCGCGGGAAGCGCCGGGTCAGCCCGAGGCGGCCGGTGCCGCCCGCGTCGGTGTCCAGCCGCTGGGCGTCGCCGCCGTTGAAGCGGCGGGCCTCCTCGGCCGCGAACCGGAAGACCGAGACGGCACGGCCGACCTCGCCGCGGGCCCACTTGATGGGCTTGCCGTTCTCGGCGGAGATCAGCTGGGCGATCTCCTCGGTGCGCTCGGTGAGCCGGCGTACGACGTGGTCGAGGGCGCCTGCCCGTACGTGCGCCGGGGTCGCGGCGAACTCGTCGCGCACGGCGTACGCGGCGGCGACGGCCTCTTCGGTCTGGGCGTCGGTCGGCACGGCGACCGTCCCGACGAGGCGGCCGTCCCAGGGACTGGTGACGTCGAAGCTGTCCTCGCCGGTGGCCTGCCGGCCTGCCAGCCAGAAGGCGTGGGTGGAAGTCATGGCGGTTCCGGCCCTTCGGGGGTGGTGAACGACGATCGCCGGGCGCCGCGCGGGCACCCGTCGGCCCCACCGTAGGGCGGCGCCGCCCGGATGAGGCTTGTCCACCGTGGAGTGGAGCCCAGGCCCGATGCGACGGTTTGTCGTGGCCGGGGCGGCTACGGCGTCCCCGTGGAGGCGGCCGTCGCCTTGAGGGCCAGCCACAGCTCCATCCGGACGTCCGGGTCGTCGAGCGAGCGGCCCAGGATCTCCTCCACCCGGCGCATCCGGTAGCGCAGGGTGTGACGGTGGACGCCCAGGTCGGCCGCGGCGGCGTCCCACTGGCCGTGCCGGGACAGCCAGGCGCGCAGGGAGGCGACCAGATCGCCCCGGCCCTTCGCGTCGTGTTCCCGCAGCGGTCGCAGCATCCCGTCCGCGAAGGCCCGTACGGCGTCGTCTGCCAGCAGCGGCAGGACGGAGCCGTTGGCGAGCTCCTCGTGCTCGACCATGGTCCTGCCCTTGCGGCGGGCGACGGAGAGTGCCTGTTCGGCCTGCTTGTACGCGGCGGAGACGGCGATCGGGCCCGAGGGGGCGGACATGCCGACGACCACACCGGCCCCTTCGCCGTCACCCGCCTCACGCCCCGTGAGGCCGTCCATGGCCCGGGCGTGGGCCACGCCGGCCGCCACGGCGGCGCCGGCGTCCTCGGCCAGCACCACGAGGCGCTCGCCGTCGGGCACCATCAGGAGGTTCTCGCCCGACCGGGAGGCGGCGGCCTCCAGTACCCCGGCGAGCAGCTCCGTCCCCTCGGGCGCGGGCGACTCGGCGATCAGCAGCCGGAAGGGGGCGTCGAGCAGCCCGCCGTACAGGTCACCGGCGACCGCCCGTGCGTGGACGGACTCCCCCGCCAGCAGCATACGCAGGACGGCGGCACCCAGGCGCTGCTCCGCGCCCTGGAGCGCGCGGGACCTGGCCGTGGTCAGGGTCAGCAGGGCGACCGCGGAGTGCACCGCGTAGCGCTCGGCCGTGCCGAGCGCGGCGCCCGTACCGACGGCCAGCGCGCCGCGGTTGCCGCGTCCGGTACCCAGGGACTGGAGCTCCACCCGGTCGTCGCCCTCGCTGTCGCCGACGACCACGCTGGCCGGGGCGGGGCGGTCCCTGAGCCGCTCCACCTCGGGGCCGAGCCGCGCGGCGCGGCGTGCCGCCCAGTCGGGTGCGGCGGCGACGACGGCACCCGACGCGTCGTAGAGCGCGGCCCATCCGTCGATGTGCACGGCGAGCCGGGTGAGCAGCTCCGCGGGGCCGTCCCCCGCGACCGCGGCCCGGGTCAGCTCCCGCTGGGCGTCGAAGCCCGCGGTGACCGAGCGGTACTGGTCGGCGGCGATGGCCGCGGACACGGCCTTGCTGATGGCGAGGAACGGTGTGCGCCGGGGCACTTCGAGGAGCGGCAGCCCCGCTTCCTCGGCGGCGTCCACGAGCGCGGGCGGGATCTCGTCGTAGGTGACGCCCACGGCGAAGCCGAGCCCCGCGATTCCCGCCCCCGCCAGCCGCTGTACGTACCGGCGCATCGTCCCCGGGTCCCGGGCGTCGAGGTTGGTCGCGGTGACGAGGAGCAGCTCGCCGCCGTCCATGTACGGGACGGGGTCGGCGAGCTCGCTGGCGTGCGCCCATCGCACGGGCGTGCCGAGCCGGTCGGCGCCGGCCCGGACGGTGAGCTTGAGCGCCGAGTGCTGGACGAGCGAGGCGAGAGTAGGAGGCATGGGGCCGACGGACCTCTGGGAGTCGATGGCACCGCCTGTGCGGGCGGCTCGATTGACGCCGCCCCGCACGCGCGGCCCGAATGCTCCGCACCGTACAGGCGGTCGGCGTCAATTGTGCCAGGGCGGCAGATTCGCCGTAACGGCCTGATCCGCTCTGCGTCGCGCACCAGGTCGTGACCTCCCGGTCAGCCGTCGAGCCGGACGAGCAGCGGCGGGGCGTGCTCGCCGCGCACGGTGGTCAGGGACAGGACCGCGTGGCCGGGGGGCAGCTCGTACGCCAGCTCCGAGGCGGACCAGCGCTCTCTCTCGACCCGCCGCACCGTCACGGCGTCCCTCGTGACGGCCTTGCCGGTGACGAGCTTGCGCAGGCCGTGCAGGGCGCGGGTGAACGGCTGGTCGGCGAAGACCGCGTGCTGGGCGACCTCGCGGGTCTCCACCCACTCCTTGCCCCAGGCCTCGGCGAAGTGCTTGCCGTCCCAGGTGGTGACCCCGCTGAAGGCCATGCAGCAGCCGACCGCGCCGAGCAGTGCGGTGTGCAGCCCCTCGGGGACGTCGTCGACGGTGCGCAGCGTCAGGAGGACTCCGGCGTTGACCGACCGCAGCCGTCGCACACCCCGGACGGTGTGGGGGGTGACGGTGTGTGTGGCGTCGTCCAGGACGAGGCACATGAAGAGCGACCGTTCGGTGCGGGCGGCGGCGATCGCCGTGAACTGGGCGAGGACGAGCCGGGTGAGCAGCCGCGACGCCTCTGCGTGCGCCCGCTCGGGCAGCTCGATCCTGACCCGGAGCGGCAGGTGTTCGACGGAACGCAGCGAGAAGGGCCTGGATTCCTGCCCGGTGGCGAAGAACGGTGCGAAGGCGGGGCGGTCCAGAAGGGCGATCCGGTCGGCGAGCACCGGCCCGGGGTCCCCGGATCCGGCCGTCTGCCGGGTGCGGGCCTCCAGCTCGCGCAGCAACGCCTGATGGCCGCCCGCGGCGAGCGCCTCGCGCAGCGCGTCGAGTGCGGCGAGGTCGCCGTCCAGGAGTTCCCGGAGGGCGGGCACCCCGGGGAAGTGCCCGTGTACGGCTCGGTAGGGGCCCAGCAGCTGGGCGAGCACGGTGGCGGCGCGCCTGCTGTCCAGGTCGGTCACATCGCCCACCAGGCCCTCGGCGAGCACGCTCGCGGCCTCGTCCGGGTCGGTCGTACCGCCGTACAGGTCGAAGTCGTGCGCGGAGGCCGGGTCGCCGATCCGCACCACCACGTCGAACGTGTCGTCCGTGCCGAGTTCGCCCCCGGCGCCGCCGACGGCGAGCACCGCGGCCCGGCCGGCGAGCGCCTGAAGGGCGAGCGACTCGACGACCGGCCTCACCAGCCGGGCGGACTTGCCCGCGCCCGGCGGACCGACCGCCAGCAGCGAGGTACCGAGCAGCGCGGGTTCCAGGGCGAGGCCCGAGCCGCGCCGTGCGTACGGGTTGTGCGGGTCGTCCGCGCAGCTGCCGAGCCGCACCTGGCCGGTCAGCAGGTCGTGCCGGGCGGTGCGGTGCGGCAGGTCCCTGGCGCCCGAGGGGTGGAGGGCAGCGGCGCCGCCGGTGCGCAGTACGGCTTCGGTGAGCGCGGCGATGCGCTCCGGGTGCCCCTGGCCGACGCTCCAGGCGTGGCGCAGACGCGCGACGTCGACGTCGTTCATACGGCCGGTGCGCACCTCGGCGGTGAGGGTCTCGGCGGCGTCGGTCCGTCCTGCCGCGCGGAGTTCGGGCCACTGTTCGGCGGCGGGGGCGTCCGGGGGCGTGGAGGGGGCCGCGGGCGTCGTGGCCGTGTCCTTGCCGAACCGGCCCGCGAGGAGTCGGCGCCAGTGGCCGAGTCGGGCGAACGGCCAGAGCACCCCGGCGGCGATCAGGGCGTAGATCACGTTGACGACGGCCTGGCTCTGGTAGATCTCGCCGCCGGCGACCGAGGCGACGAGGATCAGGACCGGCCGTACGAGCGGCACGGCGTCCTTCCACACGAGGAGCTCGGCGACGGCCCCGGCGGCGACGGTGGCCAGGCCGAGGAAGGGCTGCCCACGGCCCGCGACATGCCGCCGGAAGATCTCGGACCAGTTGCCCAGACGCCCGCAGCCGTAGACGAGGAGCCCGAAGAGGACGGCCTCGTAGACGGTGAGGGCGTCGGCGCCCTCGATGGTCCTGGGCCCGCCGAACGTACCGGCGTACCACCAGTCCCCCGGGGTGAACAGCTTCACCGGGACCAGCCGGTAGGGGATGTACCCGTTGCGCCACAGGGACCACAGGAGCAGTCCGCTGAGTACGGAGATGAGCACGCCGACCAGCAGCGAGCGGTCGGACACCCCCTCGGGCTTCTCGGGCGGGCGCGGGGTGTAGCCGTAGCGCCAGACGCCCGGTTCCTCGGCGGGGCGCGGGGTGCGCAGCCATGCCTCGACGCCGGTGTCCTCCGTCGGCGGGCGCCTGGGGTGCGGGGCATACCCGGGGGGTGGTGACGTGGGGGGCGGTGGCGCGGCCGGGGGCGGCCCCGCGGGCCGTGGCACCCGGTCCGCGCCCGTGCCCCGTGCGTCGTACGTGCCTTCGGTGTCCATGAACCGCTGCCCCCTGACCAGCCAGGTCCCGCCTTCTGCACCGGCCAATCTAGTGCCCGTGCACGGGGAGTTCAGCCATGTGGGCGCATGACCCTGCCGGGAGTCATCCGGGCACCCCGCGGTGCCTTCTGTCCGCCACGGACAACGACACGGCCCCAGCACTCCCGATCGGAGCATGACCGGCGCCCGCACCCGCCTCTAGCCTGCAGAAACAGAAGCGTCCGAAACACCCCCAGGAGCCCCGCATGTCCGACATCCCGCAGGAGCGCCGCCTCGTCACCGCCATCCCCGGCCCGAAGTCGGCCGAGCTGCAGGCCCGCCGTGTCGCGGCGGTCGCCGCGGGTGTGGGGTCCACGCTGCCGGTCTTCGCCGCTCGGGCGGGCGGCGGAATCATCGAGGACGTGGACGGCAACCGGCTGATCGACTTCGGTTCCGGTATCGCCGTGACCACGGTGGGCGCCTCCGCCGAAGCAGTCGTACGCCGTGCGTCGGCGCAGCTCGCCGACTTCACCCACACCTGTTTCATGGTCACGCCGTACGAGGGGTACGTCGAGGTCTGTGAGCAGCTCGCCGAGCTGACACCCGGCGACCACGCGAAGAAGTCTGCGCTGTTCAACTCGGGCGCCGAGGCCGTCGAGAACGCGGTGAAGATCGCCCGTTCCTACACCGGGCGCACCGCGGTCGTCGTCTTCGACCACGGCTACCACGGCCGCACCAACCTCACGATGGGCATGACGGCGAAGAACATGCCGTACAAGCAGGGCTTCGGCCCGTTCGCGCCCGAGGTGTACCGCGTGCCGGTGGCGTACGGCTACCGCTGGCCGACCGGCGCCGAGAACGCGGGGGCCGAGGCGTCCGCGCAGGCCATCGACCAGATCACCAAGCAGATCGGCGCGGAGAACGTCGCCGCGGTCATCATCGAGCCGGTGCTCGGCGAGGGCGGCTTCATCGAACCGGCCAAGGGCTTCCTGCCGGCCATCGCGCGGTTCGCGAAGGAGAACGGCATCGTCTTCGTCGCGGACGAGATCCAGTCCGGCTTCTGCCGCACGGGGCAGTGGTTCGCCTGCGAGGACGAGGGCATCGTGCCCGACCTGATCACCACGGCCAAGGGCATCGCCGGCGGACTCCCGCTCTCCGCGGTGACGGGCCGCGCCGAGATCATGGACGCCGCGCACGCCGGCGGACTCGGCGGGACGTACGGCGGGAACCCGGTGGCCTGCGCGGGTGCGCTCGGCGCCATCGAGACGATGCGCGAGCTGGACCTGAACGGGAAGGCGAAGCGGATCGAGGAGGTCATGAAGGGCCGCCTCGCCGAGATGCGGTCGAAGCTCCCGAACGGCGGGGCCATCGGGGACATCCGCGGCCGGGGCGCCATGATCGCGATCGAGCTGGTGAAGCCGGGCACCAAGGAGCCCGACGCCGCCACCGCCGGGGCGCTGGCCAAGGCCTGTCACGCCGAGGGCCTGCTGGTGCTGACCTGCGGCACCTACGGCAACGTCCTGCGCTTCCTGCCGCCGCTCGTCATCGGCGACGACCTGCTGAACGAGGGCCTGGACATCATCGAGCAGGCGTTCGCGCGGCTCTGAGGCGTACGGATGACCTGGGCGTCGGCAGCGTCGCCGTGGCCGTCGTCGACGGCGAGAACCGGCGCCCGGGTGGAGGCGTGTGAAGAGAGTGTGGGAGGGCCATGGGGGGATACCGTTGCCACTTCCGGTGCCTCCTTCCTCTGACGTACGGTCTTCCCAGATGAGAGAAACCCCCCGCCCGCAGGAGACTGCGGGTGATGCCGGGACGGGGCTCCCCCAGCTTCGTACCGGCCGTGCCATCGCGCACAACGCTGGAGCTTCGGGCTCCGGGACTCCTCACCGATCGGATGGCCGCTCGCCCCACACCCCCCGGGGCGCGCGGCAAACCGATCCGACCGGCCACCTCGGAACAATCCCCCCTGTTCCCCGGTGGCCGGTTCTTCTCGTTCCCACGGCCTGTGCGCTGCTGGTACTTCTCCTCGTGATCACCTGGCAGGTGCTGGCCGACGGGCCGCTGCTCGGCCCCGACGAGCGCCTCGGCCTGGAGCTGGCGGGCAGCGGACCCACCCGGCTCGCGGAGCTGTTCGCCGATCTCGGCAACATGCAGGTCGCCGTTCCCGTGCTGGCGTGCGCGGTCGTCGTCGCCTGGTTCCGTCGCGCCGGACGTGCGGCGGTGTACGCGGTGGCTGCCATGGCCGCGGTACCGGCACTCGTCGTCCCGCTGAAGCTGTGGACGGACCGCCAGGGACCGCTGACCGAGGCGACGGGCTACTACCCGTCGGGGCACACGACCACGGCGATGGTGGCGTACGGGGCTGCCGCCCTGCTCCTGGCCCGGTGTCCGAAGCGGTCACGGGTGCGCTCATGGGTGACGCCCGCCGCCGCCGTCCTGCTGACGGCGGCGACGAGCGTCGGTCTGTTGCTGCGCGGCTACCACTGGCCGCTGGACGTGGTAGCCGGCTGGTGCGTCGGCGGTCTCGTGCTGCTCGCCCTGTGGGCGGCCGTGACGAGCGCTCAGCGCCCGAAGTAGGCGTCGAAGTTCTTCGAGAACTCCCAGTCGGAGAACCGGTCCCAGTTGATGGACCAGGTCATCAGACCGCGCAGCTCCGGCCAGGTGCCGTGGGTCTCGTACGAGCCGCAGTCGGTCTTCTTCGTCAGGCAGTTCAGCGCCTTGGTGACCTCGGCGGGCGGGGTGTGGCCGTTGCCCGCCTGGGTGGAGGCCGGCAGGCCGAAGGCGACCTGCTCGGGACGCAGCGCCGGGAAGACCTGGGTCTCGTCACCCGCAACGGGGAAGCCGGTGAGCAGCATGTCGGTCATGGCGATGTGGAAGTCGGCGCCGCCCATCGAGTGGTACTGGCCGTCCAGGCCCATGATCGAGCCCGAGTTGTAGTCCTGGACGTGCAGCAGGGTGAGGTCGTCGCGCAGGGCGTGGATGACGGGCAGATAGGCGCCGGCGCGCGGGTCCTGGCCGCCCCAGGGGCCCGCTCCGTAGTACTGGTGGCCGAGCTGCACGAAGAAGGTCTCGGGGGCCATGGTGAGGACGAAGTCGTCGCCGTACTTGGCCTTGAGGGACTTCACCGCGGAGATGAGGTTGACGATGACGGGGGTCGTCGGGTTGCGGAAGTCGGTGTCGTCCGTGTCGAGCGAGAGCGAGTGGCCCTCGAAGTCGATGTCGAGGCCGTCGAGTCCGTAGGTGTCGATGATCTCGCTGACGGAGGAGACGAAGGCGTCGCGTGCCTCGGCCGACGCGAGCTGCACCTGGCCCTTCTCGCCGCCGATCGAGATCAGCACCTTCTTCCCCGCGGCCTGCTTCTCCTTGATGGCGGCCTTGAACTCCTCCTCGCTCTCCACGTCGGGGCACTCGGCCACGGGGCAGAGGGAGAAGCGGATGTCGCCGGAGGTGACGGACGTCGGTTCGCCGAAGGCGAGGTCGATGACGTCCCAGGAGTCGGGGACGTCCGCCATCCGTGTGTAGCCGGAGCCGTTGGCGAAGCTGGAGTGCAGATAGCCGACGAGGGCGTGGTCGGGGAGCCCCGCGTCCGCGGCGTCCGTGGCCACCGTTGCGGCGGTGGCCGTGGTGTCGCCGGCCAGGGCCGCCGGTGCCGTCGCGGTCAGAGCGCCGGCGGCGAGCAGGGCGGCCGTGAGGACGGCCAGGGGACCCGACAAGCGGGCGGTCGGTCCGGTGCGCGATCCGGTACGTTCCACAACAGCCTCCGTGCAGGGGGGAATTGAACGGTGCGCACAACATGGTCCAGACCAATCGGGTTGTCAAGACCTCTGGCGGCACCTCACCCCCGGCCACCACGTGCGCCCCGGGCCGCCGCCGCCTCGTGCAGGGCGAGCTCCAGGACGCTCGCGTCGGTGAGCGTGCCCGAACCGTCCGGCGGGATCAGCCATCGCACTGCGCCCACGGTGCTGCCCGGCAGCGGGACGACGATCCACGCCCCCTCGCCGACGCCGCGGATTCCTGTCCCGATCCAGCGGGCCGCTGTGCCCGGGGGCACGAAGAACCCCATCCGGGAGTCACCGAAGTCCGCGAGAACGGGCCCCGGCCTGTCGAGCAGCCGGGTCAGCACATCGAGTGCGGTATAGCCGAGATCCCCCGGAACGATCAGCACGTCCCAGCGTTTTCCGGCGGGCAGGAGCGCCATCCCCTGCGGATCGCGCTCCCATTCCCTCCGGCAGGCCCTGGGATCCGGTGCCACCGATACGAGCCAAGCGACCGCGGCCTTTGCCCCCGTGCCGGTCATGGGCTGCCTCCCCCTCCTGGGCACCGGCAGGGGGTCCTGCCGGTGCGTGTACGGGAGAGAGCGGGCGGGCCGCGCATCATGACGCGGGTTCCGTCACCGATCGATGGTGAGCTGGGTCACCCGGGCTCAGCGCTGCGGCCGGCTCAGCTGTCGAAGCCGAGCCCCAGCCGGTCCATGGTCCGCAGCCACAGATCGCGGTGGCCTCCATGGCTGTCCGCCCGCGCCATGGACCTTTTGGTGAGCTCGATCCCGGTCCAGGCGAACGGCTCGGGCGGAAAGGGCACCGGCTTGGAGCGGACCATCCGCAGAGCGGTCCGCCCGGTCTCCCGGCCCGAGAGCAGGTCGAGCATGACCTCGGCCCCGAAGCGGGTGGCCCCGACGCCCAGACCCGTGTATCCGGCGGCGTACGCGACCCGGCCGCGGTGGGCCGTACCGAAGAACGCGGAGAAACGGGAGCAGGTGTCGATCGCCCCGCCCCAGGCGTGGCTGAAACGCACACCGGAGAGCTGGGGAAAGCACGTGAAGAAATGGCGGGCGAGCTTCAGAAAGGTCTCGGGACGCTGGTCGAGCGAGGAATTCAGCCGGCCTCCGTACGGATAGACGGCGTCATATCCGCCCCACAGGATCCGGTTGTCGGCGGAGAGCCGGAAATAGTGGAACTGGTTGGCGCTGTCCCCCAGTCCCTGACGGTTGTGCCAGCCGATCGAGGCGAGCTGATCCGCGCCCAGGGGCTCCGTCATCAGCGCGTAGTCGTACACCGGGACCGTGTACGGGCGCACCCGCCGCACCAGCGAGGGGAAGACGTTCGTGCCGAGGGCGACGTCACGGGCGAACACCCTGCCGTACGGGGTGCGCACGGCCATTCCGGCGCCCGACCGGGCGAGTTCGAGGCCGCGGGTGTGCTCGTGGATCCGTACGCCGAGGCCGGCGCAGGCCTCTTTCAGGCCCCAGGCGAGCTTCGCCGGATGCAGCATGGCGACGCCGTGCCGGTCCAGCAGCCCGCCCAGGAATGTCGGTGAGTCGACTTCGGCGCGCACCTGCTCCCGGTCGAGGAGCTCCGTCCCCCCGAGGCCGAGCTCCTCGGTCCTGCGCTGCCACTCCCGCAGCTCTTCGAGCTGGTGGGGCTGGGTGGCCACATCGATCTCGCCGGTGCGCTCGAAGTCGCAGTCGATGGCGTAGCGGGTGACGGCGGCCTCGATGGCATCGAGGTTGCGCGCGCCCAGCTCCTCCAGCTTCCCGATCTCGTCCGGCCAGCGCTCAAGCCCGTTGGCCAGGCCGTGGGTGAGCGAGGCCGCGCAGAATCCGCCGTTGCGCCCCGACGCGGCCCAGCCCACCTCGTCGCCCTCGATGAGCACGACATCGCGCCCCGGGTCACGCTCCTTGGCGATCAGCGCGGTCCACAGTCCGCTGTAGCCGCCGCCGACGACCAGGAGGTCACAGTGCTCGTCGCCGGTCAGCGCGGGGCGGGCACCCGGCCTTCCCGGATCGTCGAGCCAGTAGGACAGGGGGCGCGCCTCGGAGAGTGACTGTGCGGCGGTACGCATGGCATCCGGTGCCATGGTTTCCAACTCCTTCGGTTCATCGATGTCCCGCGTTGCTCCTGCGCCGGTTGGCGATGAGCTGTCCGGCGAGAACCACCGTCACGGCGATGACGAACATGGCCGTGCCGATGACGTTGATCTGCACAGGTGTTCCACGCTGCGCCGATCCCCATACGAACATGGGGAACGTCACCGTGGAGCCCGCGTTGAAATTGGTGATGATGAAATCGTCGAAGGAGAGCGCGAAGGCGAGCAGCGCTCCCGCGGCGATTCCCGGGGCGGCGATCGGGAGGGTCACCCGGACGAAGGTCTGCACCGGGCCCGCGTACAGATCGCGGGCGGCCTCCTCCAGCCTCGGGTCCATCGACATCACGCGCGCCTTGACGGCGGTCACCACGAAGCTGAGGCAGAACATGATGTGGGCGATCAGGATGGTCCAGAAGCCGAGCTCGGCGCCCATGTTGAGGAAGAGTGTGAGCAGCGAGGCCGCCATGACGACCTCGGGCATCGCCATCGGGAGGAAGATCAGCGAGTTGATCGCCCCTCGGGCCCTGAAGCGGTAACGGACCAGCGCGAAGGCGATCATCGTGCCGAGCACGGTCGCGCCGACGGTCGCCCAGACCGCGATCCGCAGCGAGAGGGAGAGCGAGCCGCAGAGGTCGGCGACGCCGCAGGGGTCCTTCCAGGCGTCCAGGGAGAACTCCTGCCAGGCGTAGTTGAAGCGTCCCCTGGGCCGGTTGAAGGAGAAGACCATCACCACGACGTTCGGCAGGATCAGGTAGGCGAGGGTCCCCAGGCCCGCGATCACCACCAGGTTCCGGCGGAGCATACGCAGTACGGACATCAGACCAGGTCCTCCGTCCCGGAGCGGCGGATGTAGACGGTGACCACGAGCAGGACGACCGCCATGAGGATGAACGAGAGCGCGGCGGCCGTCGGGTAGTCCAGGACCCGCAGGAACTGGGTCTGGATGACGCTGCCGACCATCTTGGTGTCGGTGGAGCCGAGGAGTTCCGCGTTGACGTAGTCGCCGCTGGCCGGGATGAAGGTCAGCAGGGTGCCGGAGACGACGCCCGGCATGGACAGCGGCAGCGTCACCTTGCGGAAGGTGGTGGCGGGGGTGGCGTACAGATCGCCCGCGGCCTCGTGCAGCCGGCCGTCGATGCGTTCCAGCGAGGTGTAGAGCGGAAGGATCATGAACGGCAGGAAGTTGTACGTCAGACCGCAGACGACGGCCATCGGTGTGGCCAGGATGCGGTTGTTCTCGGTCCAGCCGAGCCAGGCGGTGACGTCCAGGACATGCAGGGTGTTCAGCGCGTCGACGACCGCGCCGCCGTCCGCGAGGATCGTCTTCCAGGCCAGCGTCCTGATCAGGAAGCTGGTGAAGAACGGCGCGATGACCAGCACGAGCACCAGATTGCGCCAGCGGCCCGCCTTGAAGGCGATGAGATACGCGAGCGGGTAGCCGAGCAGCAGGCACAGGAGGGTGGCGGTGCCCGCGTACAGCAGGGACCTGATGAACTGCGGGTAGTAGTCGGCGAAGGCGTCCCAGTACGTCCGGAAGTGCCAGGTGACCTCGAAGCCCTTCTCCAGGGATCCGGTCTGTACGGAGGTCGACGCCTGGTAGACCATCGGCAGCGCGAAGAAGACGACCAGCCACAGGATGCCGGGGAGCAGCAGCCAGTAGGGCACGAGCCGCCTGCGGACTGAGGGCTTACGGATCTCGGCTTCGGCGGGGTGCGCCGGCGGCGCGTCGGTGACGCTCACGCCGCCTCCTCCTGGCCGTCCGCCCCCGCGGCCGAGGCCACACCCGCGTCGATGGACTGGGCGGCGTCGAGTCCGAAGGTGTGCTCGGGGTTCCAGTGCAGGACGACATCGGCGCCGGGCACGAGCCGGCCGTCGCGTTCGATGTTCTGCTCGTAGACCTGGAGCGCGGTGCCCGCCGGGCTCTCGACGACGTACTGCGTGGAGACGCCGATGAAGCTGGAGTCGGTGATGCGTCCTGTGACCCGGTTGCGGCCGCCCGGTATCGCCGCCGCGTCGTCGCTGTGCGCGAGGGAGATCTTCTCGGGCCGGACGCCCACGAGCAGCTTCCCGCCGCCCCGGGCAGGGGAGGGACATCGCCCGCCGGGCAGCCTGAGCTTCCCGCCGCCGGCCGCGACGACGACATCCGTGCCGGCGCCCGTGCCCGCCCCCGAGGGGACGACCTCCCCCTCGATGAGGTTGGAGGTGCCGAGGAAGTTCGCCACGAAGGTGGTCGCCGGGTTCTCGTAGAGGTCGGCGGGCGCGCCGAGTTGTTCGACCCTGCCGCCGTTCATCACCGCGACGGTGTCGGCCATGGTCATGGCCTCCTCCTGGTCGTGGGTGACATGGACGAAGGTGATGCCGACCTCGGTCTGGATCCGCTTGAGTTCGAGCTGCATCTGGCGGCGCAGCTTGAGGTCGAGGGCGCCCAGGGGCTCGTCGAGCAGCAGGACCTGCGGGTGGTTGATGAGCGCGCGTGCCACGGCGACACGCTGCTGCTGGCCGCCGGAGAGCTGGTGCGGCTTGCGCCGGGCGAAGTCGCCGAGCTGGACGAGGTCCAGCATCTCGCCGACCTGCTTCGTCACGGACTTGATGCCGCGGCGGCGGAGCCCGAAGGCGATGTTCTCGGTGACGTCGAGGTGCGGGAAGAGCGCGTAGCTCTGGAAGACGGTGTTGACGGGCCGTTTGTACGGGGGCAGGCCCGTGATGTCACGGCCGCCGAGCGAGACGGTGCCGGTGGTGGCGTCCTCCAGGCCCGCGATCATGCGCAGGGTGGTGGTCTTGCCGCAGCCGGACGCGCCGAGCAGGGCGAAGAAGGAGCCCCGGGGGACGGTCAGATCGAGGGGGTGCACTGCGGTGAAGGAGCCGTAGGTCTTGCTGATCCCGGTGAGACGGACATCGCCGCCCTCTGTCTGCTGCTGTGTCATGGGTCGCGGTCCCAGGGGTGTCGGGGGTGATCTGGAGAGGAGGGCCTTCCGCGTCCTGCGTGCGGGTCAGGCGCCGATGAGCTTGGCGAACTTCGCCTCGTACGCCGTCTCTTCGTCGGGGCTGAGGGAGCGGAAGGCCCGCGACTTCGCGACCATCGCCCTGTCGGGGAGGATCAGCGTGTTCGACGCCATCGACGCGTCGATCTTCGCCAGTTCGCCGGCGACCCCGTCCACCGGGCAGACGTAGTTGATGTAGGCGGCCAGCTCGGCCGCGACCGGGGGCTCGTAGTAGTAGTCCATGAGCTTCTCGGCGTTCGCCCTGTGCCGTGCTCCGGCCGGGACCAGCATGTTGTCGCTCGAGGTGATGTAACCGGCGGAGGGGATCGAGAACTTGATCGCCGGATTGTCGTTCTGGAGCTGGATGATGTCGCCCGCCCAGGCCACACAGGCCGCGATGTCCCCCTTGCTCAGGTCCGCGGTGTAGTCGTTGCCGGTGAAGCGGCGTATCTGCTGGGTGGCGACGCCCTTCTGCATCCGTCCGACGGCCGCGTCGAAGTCGGCGTCGGTGAAGGACCCGGGGTCCTTGCCCATGTCGAGGAGCGTCATACCGACCGAGTCGCGCATCTCGGAGAGGAAGGAGACCTTCCCCTTGAGCTTCGGGTCGTCGAGGAGCTGGGTGACGGAGTCGACCTTCCGGCCGCCGGTCGCCTTCTCGTTGTAGGCGATGATGGTCGGGATGCCGCTCCACGGATAGGAGTAGGCCCGTCCGGGGTCCCAGTCGGGCCTGCGGAACTGGGCCGACAGATTCGCGAAGGCGTGCGGGAGGTTGGTGGGGTCGAGCTTCTGCGCCCAGCCGAGCCGGATGATGCGTGCGGCCAGCCAGTCCGTCACGATGACGAGGTCGCGGCCGGTGTCCTGGCCCGCGGCGAGCTGTGGCTTGACCTTCCCGAAGAACTCGACGTTGTCGTTGATGTCCTCGGTGTACTTGACCGTGATCCCGGTGCGTTTCGTGAACGCCTCCAGGGTGGGGCGGCTCTTCCCGTCGTCGCCGACGTCCATGTACTCGGTCCAGTTGGAGAAGCTGATCCGCTTCTCCTGCGCCGAGTGGTCGTCGGAGGCCGCCGCGGCGTCCCCTTCCCGCTGGGCGGGCGGGATACCGCAGGCGCTCAGCGCCCCGAGGCCGCCGAGCGCGAGGGATCCCGTGCCCGACGCCCTCAGAAGCGAACGGCGGGTGAGCGCACCCCTGCCGTTGGTGAGGCTGCGCCTCATGGCGGCCAGCTGCGGCGCGGAGAGGCGCTCGGGCTCGTACTGCTCCATACGCATGTGCCCTTCCGGGTGGGTGGGGCCGCCGGCCGGCGGCCCGCTGCTATCGGTCCCCGAAGACGGTGCGGTGCCAGTCCTTCCTCGCCACCGCGGTGTTGTCGTACATGACGTGCTTGACCTGTGTGTACTCCTCGAAGGAGTACGACGACATGTCCTTGCCGAAGCCGCTGGCCCGGTATCCGCCGTGCGGCATCTCGCTGATGATCGGGATGTGGTCGTTGATCCACACGCAGCCCGCCCTGAGTTCACGGGTGGCGCGGTTGGCCCGGTACAGACCGGTGCTCCACGCGGAGGCGGCCAGTCCGTACGGGGTGTCGTTGGCGAGACGGATTCCCTCGTCGTCGGTGTCGAAGGGCAGCACGACCAGGACGGGGCCGAAGATCTCGGTGCTGACGATCTCGCTGTCCTGGGCGGCGCCGGTGATCAGGGTCGGCCGGTAGTAGGCGCCGTCGGCGAGTGCGCCGCCGGGGGCCTCGCCGCCGGTGACGACCGTGGCGTGGGCGCGGGCCCGGTCGACGATCGCGGCGACCCGTTCGCGCTGCTGACGGCTGACCAGCGGGCCGAGGTCCGTCCAGGGGGCGAAGGGGTCACCGAGCCTGACGCTCTCCATCAGGGCGGCGACCCCGCTCACGAACGCGTCGAAGAGGGGGCGCTGGACGTAGGCACGGGTGGCGGCCGTGCAGTCCTGGCCGGTGTTGATGAGCGCTCCCGCGACCGCCCCGTGGATCGCGGCCTCCGGATCGGCGTCGTCGAACACGAGGAAGGGGGCCTTGCCGCCGAGCTCCAGGTGCAGGCGCTTGACGGTCGATGTGGCGAGCGCGGCGACCCGCTTGCCGACGGCGGTCGATCCGGTGAAGGAGGTCATCACGACGTCGGGGTGGCTCACGAGGTGCTCGCCCGCGTCCTGCCCCGCCCCGGAGACGATGTTGACGACGCCGTCGGGGATGCCGGCCTCCGTGGCCGCCTGCGCGAACATCAGCGAGGTCAGCGGGGTGATCTCGGCGGGCTTCAGCACGATGGTGTTGCCCGCGGCGACGGCCGGGAGGATCTTCCAGGCGGCCATCTGGAGCGGGTAGTTCCAGGGGGCGACCGAGCCGATGACGCCGAGTGCCTCACGGCGCACGTAGGAGGTGTGGTCGCCGCTGTACTCTCCGGCCGACTTCCCTTCCAGCTGACGGGCGGCGCCCGCGAAGAAGGAGACGTTGTCGATGGTGCCCGGGACGTCGAACCCGGTGGTGAGCTTGAGGGGCTTTCCGCACTGCAGGGATTCGGCGTACGCGAGGTCGTCGGCCCGGCCCGCGAGTACGGCGGCGAAGCGGTGCAGGGCGTCGGACCGTTCGGCCGGGGTCAGTCCCGACCAGCCGGGGAACGCCTCCCGGGCGGCGGCCACGGCGGCGTCGACGTCGTCGGTGCCCGCGCGTTCGTAGCGGTGGACCGTGCGGCCCGTCGCCGGGTCCACCACGTCTTGGTGCAGTCCCGAGGTGCCGGGGCACAGCCGTCCGCCGATGTACTGCGCGCCTCCGGCGAAGCGGTCCTGCAGCTGGAATCCGTTGCCCATGACGTACTCCTCCGCTGCCCCGTGTCCTGGGGCGGCGTAGCCACTTCTGGAATTGAAGGCCGATCCTGACAGAGGACACCGCCACCAACAAGGGATTCCGTTGTTTCCTTTTGGTTACGCGACGGAATCTGTCGACGGAGTGTCTCGTGGTGACGGAAAACCCTGTACCGGCTGTCAGTGGCGGATGCCAGACTCGGCTGCCATGGGACAGGAGCACATGGAAGCCCTGCGGGCACGCGCGGCCCGTGGGGAAAGGGTGAAGTACCTACCGTTCTGGGGGCATCGGCCCCGCCGCGACGGCAGGCTCGGGGAGAGCTGCCTCAGTCAGTGGTGGCCCGCGCCGTTCACGGTCGGATCGGTGAGGTACGCATCGGCCGAGCACTGGATGATGGCCGGCAAGGCGCGGCTCTTCGGGGACGCCGAGGCGGAGGCAGCGGCCGTGGCGGCGGGCAGTCCGGCGGCGGCGAAGAGGGTGGGCCGGCAGGTCAGGGGCTTCGACGACGCCGTGTGGGCGCGGGAGCGGTTCGGTCTGGTCGTCGAGGGCAGCGTGCACAAGTTCGGTCAGGACCCGGCGCTGCGGACGTATCTGCTGGGTACGGGTGAGCGCGTGCTCGTCGAGGCCAGCCCGGTGGACCGGATATGGGGCATCGGACTCGCCAAGGACGATCCGCGGACCGCGAATCCCGCGTCCTGGCGGGGGCTGAATCTGCTGGGCTTCGCGCTCATGGAGGCGCGTACACGGCTGCGCGCGGGGTGACACGGCCCGCGGCCGGGCCCGGGGCACGCTTCCCCCGGCCCGTCCACGGGCGTTCGTCCACCGCGGTTCAGCGGGAGGTGCCGACGACCAGTGATGTGGAGTACGGGTCGTTGTAGTCGTAGCGACTGCTCGAATCGTCGTTGGCGACGGCCCAGATCAGGAATCCCAGGAAGATCGCGCTGATGACGATCGAGATCGATCCCAGGATGATCCCGGAGAGCGCCATGCCCGGGTTGGTCGCCTCGCCGCGCCTGGCGCGGCCCCGGCCGACGATGCCGAAGATCAGGGCGAGGATGCCCAGGATGATGCCGAAGCCCCACATGCAGAAGCCGGCCACCGCGATGATCCCGAGGACCATCGCCGTGATCCCCAGCCCGTTCGCCGGTGCCGGGCCCCAAGGCTGCTGGCCGCCGTAGCCCGGGTATCCCGGGTAGCCGTAGGACGCCGACGGCGCGGCGGGTGCCGCCGGGTAGCCGTACGGCGCCGACGGCGCGGCGGGCGGGGTCGGATAGCCGTACTGCCCCTGCTGTCCGGGGCCGTTCGGGCCGACCGGCGGCGCCGGTACCGGGGGTTCCTGCGGGCCGAAGGACCCGGCGGGTCCTGGTATCGGCCCGGTGCCCCCGTCGGCGCTCGGCATGGATGTGACCGTGGGCTGGTTGTGCACGGCCGGCGGAGCCGCGTCGGCGGGCTTCTTGCCGAGGTCGGCCCTGGTGTCCGGCGGAGCCCAAGGGTCGCGCCGCGCGTCCTCGCCCCCGGGCTGCTGTGTGTTGTCTGACATGGGCCTCCCCCATCGTGGTCCCGCCATGCTACGGCCCGGCACCCGACGTCAGAGCCCCCGCCTACGATGATCGGTGCAGCCGGTGACACCCGGCCGAGAACAGAGATCCGGGAGTATCCGATGAACGATCCGCGCCCCTTCATCGCGGGGCTGCCCAAGGCCGAGCTCCACGTCCACCACGTCGGGTCGGCCTCACCGCGCATCGTGGCCGAACTGGCCGCCCATCACCCCGACTCCAAGGTCCCCACGGACCCGGAGGCACTGTCGGACTTCTTCACCTTCACCGACTTCGGGCACTTCATCGACGTCTATCTCTCGGTGGTGGACCTGGTCCGCACCCCCGAGGACGTGCGGCTGCTGACCTTCGAGGTCGCCCGGGACATGGCACGGCAGAACATCCGGTACGCGGAGCTGACCGTCACCCCGTTCAGCTCGACCCGCCGCGGCATCCCGGAGCAGGGCTTCATGGAAGCCATAGAGGACGCCCGCAAGGCGGCGGAGGCCGAGCTCGGCACCGTCCTGCGCTGGTGCTTCGACATCCCGGGCGAGGCCGGCCTGGAGGCCGCCGAGGAGACGACCCGGCTCGCGGTCGACCTGCGGCCCGAGGGCCTGGTCTCCTTCGGCCTGGGCGGGCCCGAGGTCGGGGTGGACCGCCCGCAGTTCAAGCCCTACTTCGACCGCGCGATCGCCGAGGGCCTGCACTCCGTCCCGCACGCCGGGGAGACCACCGGCCCCGGGACCGTCTGGGACGCGCTCACCGCGCTGCGTGCGGAGCGCATCGGCCACGGCACCAGCTCCACCCAGGATCCGAAGCTGCTGGACCATCTCGCCGAGCACCGCATCGCGCTGGAGGTCTGCCCCACGTCGAACATCGCCACCCGGGCGGTCGCGGACATCGAGCGCCACCCGATAAGGGAGATGGTCGAGGCAGGCGTCCTGGTCACGGTCAACAGCGACGACCCGCCCATGTTCGGCACCGACCTCAACAACGAGTACGCGGTGGCGGCCCGGCTGCTGGGCCTGGACGAGCGTGGAGTGGCCGGTCTGGCGAAGAACGCCGTGGAGGCCTCCTTCCTCGACCCGGCGGGCAAGCGGAAGCTGGCCGCCGAGATCGACACGTACACGACGAACTGGCTGGAGGCTCCCGGCCGGTGACTCCGACGGTCACAATGGCCTCATGACCATCACTGTCACCGCCGTGGCGCACCGCGGCGACCCGTACCGCGCCCGCGAGAACACCCTTCCCTCGATCCGGTCCGCCGTGGACCGGGGGGCGGACGCGGTCGAGATGGATGTCCGTCTCACCCGGGACAGGGTGCCCGTGCTGCTCCACGACTCCACGCTGGAACGCCTGTGGGGCCACGACGTACGCATCGACCGGCTGGACCACCGGGAGCTGCTGGAGCGGACCGGCGGCGGGGTGCCGACCCTGCGTGACGCGCTGTCCGCCGCCGGCGACCGGCGGGTCATGGTCGATCTGCCCGGCGCGAGCGACACCTGCGTACGGGAGACCGTCGGGGTGGTGCGGGAGTGCGGGGCGGGCGAGCGGGTGTACTACTGCGCCGACACGCACGCGATGCTGAAGGTACGCGCGGCCGATCCCTCCGCCGAGATCGCGCTGACCTGGACGACGCTCGCGCCCCCGCGCCCGGTGCTGCTCGAAGCGGTGCGTCCGCGCTGGCTGAACTACCGCTTCGGGCTGCTGAGCCGTGAGCTGGCCGACCGTGTCCACTCCGACGGGCTGCTGGTGTCCGCCTGGACGGCGGACACCCGGCGCACCATGCGCCGGCTCCTCGCCTGCGGCACCGACTCGATCACCACCAACCGGATCGACGCGCTCCGGGCCCAGTTGGCCAACTCCTCACCCGTGGGCGCCCGTTGATCCTTCCGGCATCATGGGCGGTCCGTACCGTCCGTGATCCCAGGAGCAGACGTGACCGAGCCCGGTCCCCGTACCGCACCCGCCCGTGTCCGTGCCGACATCGCCCACAACGCCCGGGTGTGGAACTACTGGCTGGGCGGCGGCGACCACTACCCCGTCGACCGTGTGGTGGGCGACCGGGTCACCGGCATGTATCCGAGCATCGGCGAAGTGGCACGTGCCGACCGGGCGTTCCTGGGCCGGGTGGTGCGTCATCTGGCCGGTGACGCGGGCATCGGCCAGTTCCTGGACATAGGCACCGGACTGCCGACCGCGGAGAACACCCACGAGGTCGCCCAGCACACCGCGCCCGACGCGCGGGTCGTCTACGTCGACAACGACCCGATCGTCCTGGCCCACGCCCGCTCCCTGCTCAGCAGCTCGCCCGAGGGCGCGACCGAGTACATCGAGGCCGACGCCCGCGATCCCGAGCGGATCCTGCGCGCGGCCGGAAGGACCCTGGACCTGGAGCGCCCGGTCGCGGTGATGATGCTGGGCATCCTCAACTTCGTCCTGGACACGGACGAGGCGCGGGGCATCGTGACGCGGCTGATGGACGCCCTGCCGTCCGGCAGCCATCTGGTGCTCACGCATCCCACCCTTGAACTGGGCGGCGAGGGCAACGAGGCCGCGATGCGCTTCTGGAACGAGAACGCCACCCCGCCGATCACCGCGCGCAGCCGTTCCGAGGTCGCTTCGCTCCTCGACGGGCTGGTCGTCCTGGAGCCCGGCATCGTGTCCTGCTCCCGCTGGCGGGCGGGCGCGGCGGCGAGCAGGACGCCCGAGGTGGCCCAGTTCGGGGCGGTGGGCCGCAAGCGCTGAGGAGCGAACGTGAGGGCCGCCCGGATCCGGGACACGGATCCGGGCGGCCCGGTGGAGCGGCGGCCCGGTGGAAGCGGGCTCCTCCGTCCCTACTCGTTGATCACGAACTGTGAACCGGGCTCGACGAGGACGTCCCCGTCACGCGAGCCGCTGATCGTCACATCGGTGAGCGTCGCACTGCCCCGCGCGCCGCCCATGGCGAGGATGCCGGACCCGTTGGGCGACCCGGAGATCGTCACATTGCTGATGTCGACGTCCGGCATCTCACCCCCGCCGGTCTTGAACTGGATGCCGTCGTACGTGGAGTCCTGGATGTCGGTGTCACGGATCGTGACGCCGGGGATGTCGGAGCCCTGCGCGAACAGGGTGATCGCGCCGAACTCCTGGTCCTCGTTCCAGAACGCCCCGCCGGTGCGGGACAGCCCGTTGTTCGCGATCAGCGTCTCCCCGGAGAAGGGCACCGGGTCGTGGTCGGTGGCCAGCATGATGCCGGGGTAGTTCATGGTGTCGGACACCAGGTTGTTCTCGATCTTGTTGCCGTAACCGCCGTACACCGCGATGCCGTTGGCCCGCCAGGGCAGCTGGATCGTGTTGTTGCTGAAGGTGTTGTCGTGGCCGACGTCCACCGCGGGGTCCTTGACGTACTTGCTGGCCCACACCGCCAGCGAGTCGTCCCCTGTGTTGCGGAAGGACGAGTCGGTGACGGAGGAGTTGCGGGTGCCGTTGGTGAAGTTGATGCCGTCCGCGTAGGTGTTGCGGATGCGCATCCCGCTGAATTCGAGTCCGTCACCGGGTCCCCACAGCTCCGGGATGTTGCTGTAGTCGCGGCCGACCCAGGTGCCGACGTTGGCGTGCTCGATCCAGACGTTGCTGATCCTGGTGTTCTCGCCGAAGCGGCCGTTGAGACCGACGCCGCCCTCGGCGTTCCCGTCGCCGCCCCTGATGGTGCCGGAGCCGAAGATCGCGATGTCCGAGATCTGGGTGTTGTCGTCGATGTCGAAGCCGAAGTTGCCCTCGTGCGGGTGGTTGATGCCGCCCGCGTCCTGCGGCGGGGTCAGGGAGTACAGCTGCGAGTGCCACATACCGGCGCCGCGGATCGTGACATCGCTGATCCCGACCTGGTTGTACTCCCCGCGGTCCTGCGGGTCGTCGGTGAGGATCTTCTGCTCCTGGCGCCACTGCCCGGCCGGGATCCACACACAGTCGATCTCGCCGTTCTGATCGGCGGTGACGGCCTCCTGGATCGCGTCCGTGTCGTCCTTCCCGTCGTCGGGGACGGCGCCGTACTCGGTGATCGAGGTGCACGCGTCGGGCTTGCTCGCCGGCGGCGCGACCTGCTCCAGGTCGACCAGGTCGACGACGTAGTACGCGGCGTCGTCATCGGCGTCCTGCTGGAGCCGGAAGGTGGTGCCCTCGGGGTAGGTCTCGTCGAGCAGTGCGTGCGACTCGTCGAACAGCCGTCGCGCGTCACCGCCGGGGGTGTTCGTCAGGCCTTCCGGATCGTCCGTGCTGCCGTAGAGCCAGCTGTGCTTGGACGACAGGTCCAGCTTCTGCACGAAGGTGCCGTCGGCGTAGAGGCTCAGCGTCTTCTCCTGGCCGCCTCCGCCCGGTGCGTCGGGTATGGAGTTGCGGACGACGATGGAGTTGGTGGAGACGGTCGAGGTGAACTCCACGTACTGGCCGGTGGAATCGAGGCGTACCGACGTGCGGCCCGAGGACTCGGTGGCGAAGTTGGTGTGCCCGAAGGTGCGTGTGGCGTCGGACTCCAGCAGGGTGCCGTCGTAGGTGCCGTCCTCCGCCTCGTACTCGGTGTACGGGGTCGCGGCGCCCCGGTCGGCCGCTGCGACGGATGTTTCGGGTACCGCCGGTGCGGCGTGTGCGGCGGTCGGCAGCAGCCAGGCGGCCGTCAGTGCGGCGCCGAGCGTGACGGCGATGCCCCGCCTGCTCCGGTCTCTCCTTGTCACGGTGTTCCTCTCGGTGTGGGGTGCGTACGGTCGCTGTCAGTTCCCGCTGTTCTTCGGCTCGGGCCAGGCCTCGCAGTCGTCCCAGGTGCTGTCCCAGCCGGAGTTGCCGCCGCCGTCGGTGAGCGTGAAAGTGCCCGAGCCCTCGGGGAAGGGGCAGTTGTAGACACCGGACGCACCGACCTCGGTGGCGGTGACGTTCGACACCGCCACCTCGCCGGGTGTCTCGGCCTGCACGACGACCGTGCCGACCCCGTCGACCGCGGCCCCGTCGACGGTGACGTTCTTGACGGCCTGGCCGGTGCCACCGCCCGAGACGAACTCGAAGACGCTGTAGGGGCTGTCCTTGACGGTGGTGTCGGTGATCTCCACGTTCGCCTCGATGGCACTGTCGTACGCGTCCACGCGCAGCGCGCCCATCGGGTGGTCCCAGTTGGGGTTGATCGCCCCGGTGCGTACGAGGGTGTTCCCGGACACCGTGATGGTGCCGGCGAGCGGGAAGAACGGGTCGGCGAACTTCTGGTTGGAGATCGCGATGCCGCTGCCGAGTGCGTTGGTGTCGCTGATCAGGTTGTCCTTGACGGTGATGTCGGTGCCGCCGTAGATCGCGATGCCGTTCGCCAGGTTGGGCTGGGAGATGGTGTTGTTAGCGAAGGTGGAGTCGGTGTCGGCGGCGTTCAGCGACCACATGGCGAGTGAGTCGTCGCCCTGGTTGCGCAGGAAGTTGTTACGCACCTGCACGCCCTTGGCGCTGCCGTTGAGGTTCAGGCCGTCCGCCGTGGTGTCGAGGATCCGGTTGTTCTCGACGATCAGGTTGTCGTTGTTGCCGGTCAGCCAGAGGCCGACCTTGAGGTGCTGCAACCACATGCCGCTGACCTGGGAGTCCGGGCCGAGCGATCCGTTGACGAAGTTGTCCGGGTTGCTGTCGACGCGCTCGGTGACCTCGCCGATGACCGCGAAGTCCTTGATGACGGCCTTGCCCGCGGTGCCGGTCTGGTTGATGAAGCGCGAGGCGTGCACGACCGAGTGCCAGCTGCCCGCGCCCTGGATCGTCACGTTCTCGACGCCGCTGAGCTCCGAGTTCACGGCGAAGTCGCCTGCCGGGATCCACACCGTGCCGCCGGTGGCCTTGGCCTCGGTGATCGCGTCGCGGAAGGCCTGCGTGGAGTCCTGCTGTCCGGTGGGGTCGGCGCCCTTGTCGACGACGGAGACCGCGCCCGACGGTGCGGTGGCGGGCGCGTCGACCTGTTCGAAGTCGGCGACGTCGACGGTGACCTCGGTGGAGGCGGCCTCCAGCTTCACCGTGTCGCCCGCGGCCAGGTCCTGGCCGAGGAGGAGACGTGCGTTGTCGAAGAGGTGATGGGTCTCGGCTCCGGCGATCCAGGGGGTGTCGACGTAGCTGTACTGGGAGGTGACGGCCAGGGACGCGTCGATCTTCGTGCCGTTGACGTAGACGGCGAGTGAACCGCTCTGCCCGTCGGGCACGTTGTAGGCGACGTTCACGGCGTTGGCCGCCGCGTCGAGGGTGAACTCCACGCTCTGCCCGCTGTCCAGGCGCACCGCCTGGCGGCCCGACGCCTCGGAGGCGAGGGTGCCCTGGGTGTGGTCGGGGCCGATCTTCTGTCCTGTGGTGGAGGCGGACTCCGCCTCGGTGGAGGTGAAGGGAAGCGTGGCTCCCGCGGCGTCGGCCCGCGTGGCCTGCTGGGGCTGTTGGGTCTGCTGGGTCTGCTGGGTCTGCTGGGTCTGCTGCGTCTGCTGAGCGGAGGCCTGACCGGTGACGCCGACGACCGTGCCCACGAGGGCGACCGCGACGGCAAGGATGTACGAACTGCGCGTGGCAGATGACGTGCGCATGACACTCCAGTTCTTGTAGGACCGCGCTTCCCGGTGGGGGAGGTGGGGGGAAAGAGGAAGCGCTGACACTGAAGCATCGCGCACACATGAACACAAGATGTCGCGCGAATAATGCAAATCTTTGACAGCCGCGCGAAACAATCAAGTGGTAGGCAGCCGGGGGCCGGGTGGGGCGGATGTGCCGGGCGAAAGCCCTGGCCATCGGCGTCAGGGGCGGTGCCTCACAGGCCGACGACGGAGTTCCACTTCTTGGCGAACCCGGTGCGCTCGTCGGCGCTGATGTCGCGGGCGATCGCCAGCCGCTTGCCCATGGCGTCGTCCGGGAAGATCAGCGGGTCGTCGGCCGTCGCCGGTGTCGATGTAGAGCGGCCAGTTGGCGAAGTGCAGGGAGCGCTCGCTGTCCGAGCGGTCGGGGCCCGAGCGGTCCCCGGGCCGCACATAGGCGGCGGGGACACCGCAGCCGGCCAGGGCGGCACCGGCCGCTCCCGCACCGAGGGCGCGTAGCAGGGAACGACGGGACATGAGGTGGTCCTGAATCGAGCGCACCCGCGCAGGATGCCGCTCCGCCACGTCGGCGGACAATGGACCAACCGTCCGGCGCGGGCGCCCAGGCCCGCACACCATGTCGCGCACGGCGCCCGGGGACGCGGGACGGCCCCGGGGCTCGAAATTCGCCCGAGCTCCCGGGGCCGTGGTGATCGCTGTGCTCGGGTCAGTCGTCGAGCGAGGTCATGACGTGCTTGATCCGGGTGTAGTCCTCGAAGCCGTACGCGGAGAGGTCCTTGCCGTAGCCGGACTTCTTGAACCCGCCGTGCGGCATCTCGGCGACGAGCGGAATGTGGGTGTTGATCCACACACAGCCGAAGTCGAGCTTCTTGGACATCCGCATCGCGCGGGAGTGGTTCTTGGTCCACACCGAGGAGGCCAGGGCGTACTCGACACCGTTGGCGTACTCGACGGCCTGAGCCTCGTCCGTGAAGGGCTGGACGGTGATGACGGGCCCGAAGACCTCGTGCTGGATGATCTCGTCGTCCTGCCGCAGCCCCGACACGACGGTGGGTGCGTAGAAGTAGCCCTTGTCGCCGACCCGGTGACCGCCGGCCTCGACCTTGGCGTGCGCGGGGAGCCGCTCGATGAAGCCGCTGACCTGCGCCAGCTGGGCGGCGTTGTTGAGCGGGCCGTACAGCACGTCCTCGTCGTCCGGCAGACCGGTCTTCGTGTCGGCCGCCGCCTTGGCGAGCGCGGTGACGAACTCGTCGTGGACGGACTCGTGGACCACCACACGGGTCGCGGCCGTGCAGTCCTGGCCCGCGTTGAAGTAACCCGCGACGGAGATGTCCTCGACGGCCTTGGCGATGTCGGCGTCCTCGAACACCACGACGGGGGCCTTGCCGCCCAGCTCCAGGTGGACCCGCTTGAGGTCCTTGGCCGCGGACGCGGCGACCTGTGTACCGGCCCGCACCGAGCCGGTGATGGAGGCCATCGCCGGGGTGGGGTGCTCGACCATCGCACGGCCGGTCTCGCGGTCGCCGCACAGGACGTTGAACACGCCCTTGGGCAGGATCTGCCCGATGATCTCGGCGATGAGCACGGTCGACGCCGGAGTGGTGTCGGACGGTTTGATGACGACGGTGTTGCCCGCGGCGAGCGCGGGGGCGAACTTCCACACGGCCATCATCAGCGGGTAGTTCCACGGCGCGACCTGGGCGCAGACGCCCACCGGCTCGCGGCGGACGATGGAGGTGAGGCCCTCCATGTACTCCCCGGCCGAGCGGCCTTCGAGCAGCCGGGCGGCACCCGCGAAGAAGCGGATCTGGTCGACCGCGGGCGGGATCTCCTCGGTACGGGTGAGCCCCAGCGGCTTGCCGGTGTTCTCCGACTCCGCCGCGATCAGGTCCTCGGCCCGCTCCTCGAAGGCGTCCGCGATCTTCAGCAGTGCCTTCTGGCGCTCGGCGGGCGTGAGGTCACGCCAGCCGGGGAACGCGGCGGCCGCGGCCTCCATGGCGGCGTCGACATCGGCCTGCCCGGAGAGCGGGGAGGTCGCGTAGACCTCTTCCGTCACCGGGTTGACCACATCGATGGTCCGCCCGTCCGCGGCGTCCCGGAACTCTCCGTCGATGTAGTTGCGCAGACGGCGCACCTCGGTGGTCACAACCACCCCTCCTGTCAGCTGTCCGATGGGTGAGACACCCACACTAGCCCGTCGGGTGACGCTTTCGACATACCCACCCGCCGAGAACTTCGGATTCAGTGAGATCTAGGCTCTCAGACAACGAATTTCATCGATTCGGGCTTGCCAGACAGTCGAGGCGCGGTGCAGAGTGGGGGTGTGGCCAGTCGTAGCGCAGACTCCAGGAACGGGAACGGATCGGCACCAGCGGTCGATGCCGTCTCCCTCGCGATCATCGAGCAGCTCCAGGAGGACGGCCGCCGGCCGTACGCGGCGATCGGCAAGGCCGTCGGCCTTTCCGAAGCCGCTGTGCGCCAGCGGGTCCAGAAGCTGCTCGACCAGGGCGTGATGCAGATCGTCGCCGTCACCGACCCGCTCACCGTGGGACTGCGGCGCCAGGCGATGGTCGGCATCAATGTCGAGGGCGACCTCGACCCCGTGGCCGAGGCCCTGTCGGCCATGGACGAGTGCGAGTACGTGGTGATGACCGCGGGCTCCTTCGACCTCATGGTGGAGATCGTCTGCGAGGACGACGACCACCTGCTGGAGACGATCAACAAACGCATCCGGGCCATTCCCGGAGTGCGCTCCACCGAAAGCTTCGTCTACCTCAAGCTCAAGAAGCAGACCTACATGTGGGGAACCCGATAGCCGTGAGCAAGGACCTCAGCCGCACCGCGTACGACCACCTGTGGATGCACTTCACCCGCATGTCGGACTACGAGAACGCGCCCGTCCCCACCATCGTGCGTGGCGAGGGCACCTACATCTACGACGACCAGGGCAAGCGCTACCTCGACGGCCTCTCAGGACTGTTCGTCGTCAACGCCGGACACGGCCGTCACGAGCTGGCCGAAACGGCGTACAAGCAGGCGCAGCAGCTGGCGTTCTTCCCGGTGTGGTCCTACGCCCACCCCAACGCGGTCGAGCTCGCCGAGCGCCTCGCCCACCACGCTCCCGGCGACCTCAACAAGGTCTTCTTCACCACCGGCGGCGGCGAGGCCGTGGAGACGGCCTGGAAGCTGGCCAAGCAGTACTTCAAGCTCACGGGCAAGCCTACGAAGTACAAGGTCATCTCACGCGCCGTCGCCTACCACGGCACCCCCCAGGGCGCGCTGTCCATCACCGGCCTGCCGGGCCTCAAGGCGCCCTTCGAGCCGCTGGTCCCCGGTGCGCACAAGGTGCCGAACACCAACATCTACCGCGCCCCCCTCCATGGTGACGACCCCGAGGCCTTCGGCCGCTGGGCCGCCGACCAGATCGAGCAGGAGATCCTCTTCGAGGGCGCGGACACCGTCGCCGCGGTCTTCCTGGAGCCGGTGCAGAACGCCGGCGGCTGTTTCCCGCCGCCGCCCGGCTACTTCCAGCGCGTGCGCGAGATCTGCGACCGGCACGACGTGCTGCTCGTCTCCGACGAGGTCATCTGCGCGTTCGGCCGCCTCGGCACGATGTTCGCCTGCGACAAGTTCGGCTACGTACCGGACATGATCACCTGCGCCAAGGGCATGACATCGGGCTACTCCCCCATCGGCGCCTGTGTCGTCTCCGACCGGCTGGCCGCGCCGTTCTACGAGGGCGACAACACCTTCCTGCACGGCTACACCTTCGGCGGCCACCCGGTCTCCGCCGCGGTCGCTCTCGCCAACCTCGACATCTTCGAGCGCGAGGGCCTCAACCAGCACGTCCTGGACAACGAGAACGCGTTCCTGACGACGCTGCGGAAGCTGCACGACCTGCCGATCGTCGGCGACGTACGCGGCAACGGCTTCTTCTACGGCATCGAGCTGGTGAAGGACAAGGCCACCAAGGAGACCTTCACCGACGAGGAGACCGAGCGCGTCCTGTACGGCTTCCTCTCGGGGGCGCTGTACGAGAACGGCCTCTACTGCCGGGCCGACGACCGCGGCGACCCGGTCGTCCAGCTCGCGCCGCCGCTCATCTCCGACCAGTCGACCTTCGACGAGATCGAGGGCATCCTGCGCGGTGTCCTCACGGAGGCGTGGGCGAAGCTCTGACCGGAGCCCGCGACCACCGCCGGCAGGGTCAGCCAGTCATTTCATACGGCGCCGACGCGGCCCGGATGCACCCGTTCGAGTGAGAAGGGGGGCATCCGGGCCGCGTACTGTCCCGACACCCCGCCCCAGCTGCCTAGCGTGCCGAGTGACCGATCAGCCTCTTTTTCGTTGTATGCGTCCCCCCTTCATCCCCCCCGTGCGGGGGACGGGACAACTGATCCGAACCGAGGTGTACGCCATGGTGGCCCCGCCCGACAACGACGTGATCTGGGCACGTTCCCTGCATCACTCCCACAACGGATCGCCGGGGCTCGGCGGTGTCTCCCTCGGTGTCCGCGACGGCGAGATCCTCGCCGTCACCGGTCCTCGCGGCAGCGGTAAGACGACGCTGCTGCACTGCCTCTCCGGGCAGCTGGTGCCCGAGCAGGGCGAGGTCTGGTTCAACAGCGTGCCCGTGCACACCATGGGCCCCCGCCTGCGCGAGCAGCTCCGCCGGGACAGATTCGGCTGGATCGCGGCAGAGCCGCAGCTCGTGCCCGAGCTCAGCACCTGGGAGAACACCGCCCTGCCGCTGCTGCTGCGGGGCGTCTCGCACCGGGCGGCGAAGAAGGCCGCCACCGAGTGGCTGGAGCGCCTGGACATCGGCCCGCTCGCCAGGAGACGGCCGCACACCCTGCTCCAGGCCCAGCGCCAGCGGATCTCCGTCGCCCGTGCGCTGGCCGCCTCGCCCTCCGTGATCTTCGCGGACGAGCCGACCGCGACGCTGCGCCACGCCGAGCGCACACAACTTCTGCGCACCCTCACCACAGCGGCCAGGTCCCACGGCATCACCGTCGTGATCGCCACCCACGACGCGGAGGTCGCCACACTCGCCGACCGTGTGATCGGCATGCTGGACGGCCGCCGCGTCACCAACGTCTCCCTGCCCGCCGCGTCCGATACGGAAGGCCGCTCGGCGTGCTCGCTCTCCGTCTGACCCGCGGCTCGCACCCCCTGGTCCTGATGCGGCGTCTGCTGCTCGCCGCCGCGTCGGCCGGGGTCGGCTTCCTGCTCCTGTGCACCCTGGGGTACGCCTCCGGGCACCCGGCGCGCGCGTCGGAATCCGTGCTGCGGCTGCTGTGGTGCGCCGTACCGCTCGCCGCGACCGTCCAGTTCGCGGTGGCGGTCGCGCGTACGGACCCGAGCACCCGCCCACGGCCCGGGCTGTTCGCCGCCGGCCTCGGCCCCGCCCGTCTCTCCGCACTGGCGGCGATCTCGACGGCGGTGTCCACCACGCTGGGCTCGGTGGTGGCGCTGCTCTTCTTCCTGCATCTGCGCGGCGATCTGACCGGGCTGCCGTTCGACGGCGAAGCGGCCGAGTTCCTGGGCGCCGGCACCCCGCTGCCCCTCGCCGCGGCGCTCACGCTGCTGGCCGTGGCGCCGCTGGCCTCCTCCGCGGCCGGCGGACTCGCGCTGCGCTCCAGGCCGGTCGCACCGTCCGAGACCCAGGAGTCGGAGGAGGAGCTCGCGCCCTCCCCGGTACCGAAGGGGCTGCCCTGGGGCGTCGCGCTCACCGCGGCCGGACTGGCGGTCGAGGCGTACACGAGCCGGGGCTCGGCCGGCGAACCGTTCCCGCTGCCGGGCCGGCTCGACTCCACCCCGGGCGCCGTGCTCGTGGGCTGGACGCTCACCGCGATCGGTCTGGCCATGGCGGGGCCCGGCCTCACCCATCTGTGCGGACGGCTGCTCCAGGCGGTGCGCCCGGGGGCCGTACGCCTGCTGGCCGGCCGGGTCCTGATGGACGAGGCATGCCGCATCGGCCGCCCGCTGGGCATCGTGTGCGCGGTGCTCTCCGGGGTGCTCGCGGGCTCCGTGCTCTACACCGGCGGTGAGCGCCCCTTCGGCCCGCTCACCGCGCTCGGCGCCGTACTCGTACTCGGCTGCACCGTGGCGACCCTGCTGACCACCGCGCTCGAGGCCAGGCAGGCACGCGCGCGTACGGCCGGGACCCTGCTGCGGCTCGGCGCCCCCGCCTCCGCACTGCGCCGGGCCGCCACCCTGCGGGCGCTGGTGCTGCTGGCCGTCTTCGCACCGCTGACCTGGGCCATCGCCGAGCTGGCGGCGCTGCCGCTGACGGGGTGACAGCTCTCGGCGGTTCACACGTCGAGAAGCGTCGCCAGCCGGTCGTACGTCCTGTCCCAGCCCCACCGGGTGCGGACCCACTCCCGTCCACGCTCGCCCATGGCCGCGGCCCTCGCGCCGTCCCTCAGGAGTCCGACGAGCAGCGAAGCGATCGCGGGCACGTCACGGCCGTCGACGACGTGGCCCGTCTCCCCGTCGCGTACGGCGTCGGGCGCCCCGCCCGAGTCCCCGGCGACGACGGGCAGTCCGGCGGCGGCGGCCTCCAGGAAGACGATGCCGAGCCCCTCCACCTCCAGGCCCGCTCTTCGGGTGCGGCACGGCATCGCGAAGACATCGGCCGCGGCGAAGAATGCGGGCATGGCGGCATGCGGCTGCCCGCCCGCGAGGATCACGGATCCCTCGGCACCGGTGGTCCCGGCCAGGCGCCGCAGGGCGCGTTCGTAGGGGCCGTCCCCGACCAGCAGGAGCACGGCCCCTGGTACGGCGCGCCGCACCGCGGGCAGCGCGCGGATCAGCATGTCCTGCC
Organism: Streptomyces sp. NBC_01012; assembly: GCF_045162755.1. Lineage (NCBI taxonomy): Bacteria > Bacillati > Actinomycetota > Actinomycetes > Kitasatosporales > Streptomycetaceae > Streptomyces > Streptomyces sp. NBC_01012. The sequence goes on from NZ_CP108688.1 coordinate 1,997,531, forward strand.
CCTTGCGGGGGACGAGCCTGGCGGCGCAGAGGATCAAGGGCCGCTCGCCGAGCCCGTACCGCGCCCGGATGCCTCCGGGGTCACCGCCGGATCCGGGCGGGACACGGAACGCGTCGCTGTCGACGCCTGGCACCAGACGCACCATTCGGCTCGCCGCGGCCGGTCCGAGCGCGGCGGCGATCGGTGCGCGCGTGGCCGCGCCGAGGTAGGTGACGGTGTCGGTCCTGTCCCCTGTCCGGCGAAGGAGTGCGCGCGTGCCCGGTGTTCTGGCCCACCACACCTCGTGTCCGTGCGTGGTGGCGACGATCCGGCGCGCCCCCGCATCCCGGCGCAGCCGGTCCGCCATCAGACCGAGCGGTGCGGCGGCCCCGAACCACACGCTGTCGCAGCGGTGGTGGCGGGCGAGCGCCACAGCGCGTGCGGCGACGCGCGCGGTCGGCAGCAGGGTCCTGGCGGGGTCGCGGATCACCGGGTAGGGCAGGGTCGCGTCATGGCCGGCGGCCCCCGGCTCGGCGGAGGTGTACACGACGACGGAGTCGGTGGGGAAGCGACTGGTCATCGCGTGGACGAAGGTCTCGATGCCTCCCTGACGCGGCGGGAAGTCGTTCGTGATGACGAGAGTGCGGGTCATCGGGAGACCTCCCGTGCGCCCCGGCCGGGCGCCACATGTGCCGCCCACACCGCGAGGACCAGCGGGTACACGAGGTAGCCGAACCGGCTGGCGGGTATGAACGCGATGGCCACGAGCAGTCCGAGCGCGAGCCGCAACGCGGCGGCGGACGCGGTCGCCGGAGGATGCACGAACAGGGACACGACCATCGCGAGCGCGCCCGCCGCGAGCAGGACGAGCGCCACACCACGGCCAGCGGGCAGATGCTCCGCGACGAGGTGGCCGGGGAAGGGACTCGCCGCTGCGGACACCGTGTCGGTCAGGCCGAGGGGGAAGGCGACGGCATGGGTGGCGAAGGCCCCCGCGTCGCACAGGGCGGCCGGCAGGACGAGCAGGGCCGCTGCCGCCAGGGCCGTCGCACCGCAGCGCAGCGCGGCCCGAGCGCCGAGGCGGTGAGGCTCCCCCTTTCTGCGGCTCAGGACCACCAGCAGGGCCAGGGCCACCGGCAGCGCCGGCCACGCCGTCCATTTGAGTGCCGCCGCGAGGCCCAGTACGAGCCCCGCGCGGCCCGCCTCACCGCGCCCCGCCGCCGCGAGCCCCAGGCACATCAGACCGACGACGGGCAGGTCGACCCCGCCGACGGCGAGCGGCAACGCGACGACCGGACAGGCCGCGATCCACAGCAGCGGCAGCCGGCGCGCGGAGAGTGCCAGCGCGCCGAGGAACGCCGCCCCCGTCCACAGCCGTGGGTCGGTGAACGGGCCGCCACCCGACAGGGCGTCAGGGATCCCGAACACGGACATGCCCGGCAGGTACGGGTTGAAGTCCGCGCTCCCGACGGGATGCGGCAGATACGGGCTGCCGGTGGACAGCAGCAGAGAGGCGGAGCGCGAGATCACCTCGACCTCCAACTGCGCCCGCCCCGCGACGAGAAGTACCAGCAACGGCAGCGCCACGGCTCCGGCCGCCGCCACCGCACGCGCGGTGGAATTCCGGGCTCCGCCGCCCCGCGCGGACAGCAGCGCCGCCGCCGTGTATCCGGCCGCAGCCGACGCGCCCCACACCCGGTGCGGGGTGAGCGTGGAGAGGCACGCGAGGGCGAGGGCCGCGAGCGCGCAGCCGGCCCACCACCCCGTACCGCCCATGAAGGTGCCCGTCCACGCCCGGCCCGCCACCGCCCGGCTGTGCTCCCTGACGGGGGCGCTGAGAACCGCTGGTCTGCTCATGGAACCGAGGCTAGAAAGGCCCAGGTCACAGCGCGTCACACCAGGATTCGGTCCTCTCCGTCAACCCGTGGCATGACACCGCTCCCGGATATCCACCCGCGCTCCGATGCCGTCCGGGCCCCTCCTGCAGAAGAATCGCCCCCATGAACAGCACGACCCCTGACCCGGGGCCCACCCTGACCGGACGTGTGCGGTGGCGACTGCGCCGCTGGACGGCCACGCCCGCGTATCCCCGGCTGACGGGCGGCGTCCTGACCGCGGTCGCGGTCGTGGAGCTGGCCCTCGTGCCGGGTTCGGTGATCACGGCGCTCGGCGTGCTGGTGTGCACCCTGTCCCTGATGTGGCGGCGTGCCCACCCTGCCGTCGGGTTCCTGACCGTCGGTGCGGCGCTGCTCAGCTTCGGAACCGACGGCAACATGGCGTACGCGACGGTCGTCGGCACGCTCATGGGCAGCTACACCCTGGGGCGCCACCGGGTGCAGCACCCCGCGCTGCTGGTGATCTGCGGGGCGCTCGCGTCGCTCACCGTGAATCTCGTGCACATCGACCGCTGGACGCGCGACGGGTCGCCCGGTCTGCCGGTGCTCCAGGGCAGTGACCGCTTCAGCCTGGGTCTCTACGCGGAGACGCTGGTGCTGACCGTGGTGATCCTGGGCGCGGTGAGCATGGGGGACGCGGTGCGCTCCCGGGAGGAGACCCGCCACGAGCGGGCGGCAGCGCAGTCCAGGCTTCTCATGATGGAGCGCCGTCAGGCGGCCGAGACGGAGAGAGCGACCATCGCCAGGGAGTTGCACGACATGATCGCCCACTCGGTGTCCATGATCGCGGTGCAGGCCGAGAGCGCCACGTACACGACGGCGGAGCTGCCCGGGCCGGCCGCCGACGCCTTCCAGCAGATAGCCGGGACCGCCCGTTCCTCGATGGCGGAGCTGCGCCGGCTGCTCGGTGTGCTGCGGGCGGGCACCTCGACGGCGGCGCTGCGGAGTCCGCAGCCGTCGCTGGCGGGTCTTGAGGACCTCGTGGAGCAGCACCGTGCCGTGGGGGGCTCCGCCGAGCTGCGTGTCATCGGCGAGCGGACGGAACTCCCCGCGTCCTGGGAGCTGTCGGCGTACCGGATCGTCCAGGAGGCCCTGACCAACGCGCGCCGTCACGCCCCCGGAGCGCACACCCTGGTGGAGATCGGCTACCGGCCGGGCGTCCTGTCCGTCCGGGTCAGTGACGACGGTCCCGTGGAGGCGGAACTCCCGTGGTGATCAGAGTGCTCGTCGCCGACGACCAGGCGGTCGTGCGGACCGGTTTCGTCGGACTGCTCAACACCCAGCCCGACATCGAGGTGGTGGCCGAGGCGGAGGACGGGGCCGAGGCCATCCGCAGAGCGGCCGAGCTCTCCCCCGACCTGGTGCTGCTGGACATACGGATGCCGGGGGTCAACGGCATCGAGGCGGCGCGCGAGATCGTCGCGGCGTCCGGCGGAAGCACCAGGGCGCTGATGCTGACGACGTTCGGCCTCGACGAGTACGTCTACGACGCCCTGGCGGCCGGGGCCGGCGGGTTCCTCCTCAAGGACGCGACGTTCGCCGAACTGCTGCACGCCGTGCGGGTCGTGGCGGACGGCCGTGCGCTGCTGGCCCCCGAGGTGACGCAACGGCTGATCGCGGAGTTCGTGCGGCACCGGCCCGGGACGGGGCCGCATCCCGGTGTGGAGGGGCTCACCGCCCGCGAGGCGGAGGTACTCGTCCTCATCGCCCGCGGTCTGTCGAACACCGACATAGCGGACCGGCTCGCCATCACGGATCACACGGTCAAGACCCACATCAACCGGCTCTTCGCGAAGATGGGGCTCCGGGACAGGGCCCAGGCGGTGATCCTGGCGTACGAGCTGGGCCTGGTGGTCGCGGGCCGGGAGAACCACCGGCACTGAGCACGCCGTCCGGGCCGGGGCAGAGCGGGCGGTGCCGTCACGGCCGGGGCGGGGCGGCCCGGTCAGGGCCGTCAGGGCAGGGCTGGTGGGAGGACCACCGTCTCGGCCGGGTCGAACGTCACGCCGACGTCGGCCCCCTCCTCCGGGGTGTCCCGCAGACCGCACTCCGCCTCCAGGGGCGGGGCGTCGGCCGGGTGCAGGACGACGGTGACATGGTGGCCGCGGAAGGTGCGTACGCCCACGGTGCAGCGCAGGCCGTCCTTCGGACCGCCGATCCGGACCCCGCCCGGCCGCACCAGCAGCTCGCACGCGCCCTGGGGCGAGTCGTCGGGCACCGGCACCTTGCCCCAGACGGTGTCGGCGGCCGTGCCCGTCACCGTGGCGTCCACCAGGTTGTCGAAGCCGAGGAAGCGGGCGACGAACGCCGAAGCGGGGTGCTGCCAGACCTCCAGCGGGGTGCCGGCCTGGGCGATGCGGCCGTCCCGCATGACCACGACCCGGTCGGCGAGCGCGAAGGCCTCACCCTGGTCATGGGTGACGGCGAGCACCGTCGTGCCCAGCCGGCCGAAGAGGGTGCGCAGTTCGACGACGAGCCGTTCGCGCAGGCTCCGGTCCAGCTGCCCCAGGGGTTCGTCCAGCATCAGCAGCTTGGGGCGCGGTGCCAGGGCGCGGGCGAGCGCGACCCGCTGCTGTTCGCCGCCGGACAGTGCGGCGACGGCCCGCCGCTCGGCCCCCGGCAGACCGACCAGGTCCAGGAGTTCACCGGCCCTGCGGTCGCGCTCGGCGCGCGGGACGCCGTGCATCCGCAGTCCGAAGGCGACATTGGCGCCGACGTCCCGGTGCGGGAACAGCTGGTGGTCCTGGAACATCAGGCCGAGCCCGCGCCGGTGCACGGGCAGGGACGCCTGGTCGGCGCCGTCCAGGAACACCCGCCCGCCGTCCAGGGGCTGGAGCCCGGCCACGGCCCGCAGCAGCGTCGACTTGCCGCTGCCGCTCGGCCCCAGCACACACACGATCTCGTGGTCCTCGACATCCAGGTCCACCGCGTCCAGCGCGGTCCGTTTCCCGAACCTGACCGTCGCCGACTCCACTGCCAGCATCTCTAGAACTCCCCGGATCGGTCGGTGCGGATACGTTCGAGCAGGAGCAGCGACACCGCGCAGACGAGCATCAGAATCGTGCTGAGGGCCATCGCCTGGCCGTAGTTGAGCTCACCGGAACGCCCCAGCAGCCTGGCGACGGCGACCGGCAGGGTGGGGTTGTCGGGGCGTGCGATGAACACGGTCGCGCCGAACTCACCGAGCGACACCGCGAAGGCGAATCCCGCGGCGACCAGCACCGCCCGCCGCACCAGCGGCAGATCGACCTCACGCCAGGCCCGCAGGGGCGAGGCCCCGAGCACCGCGGCGGCCTCCCGCAGCCGCTCGTCGACCGCGCGCAGGACGGGAAGCATGGTCCGTACGACGAAGGGGACGCCCACCAGTGCCTGTGCGAGCGGCACGAGGATCCATGACGTACGCAGGTCGAGCGGCGGCTTGTCAAGCGTGATGAGGAAGCCGAAGCCGACGGTGACCGCCGACACCCCGAGCGGCAGCATCAGCAGGGCGTCGAAGCCACGCACCAGCCTGCCCGCCCGCCTTGTCAGCGCGGCGGCCGCGAGGCCCCCGATCACCAGGGCGATGAGGGTCGCGACCAGCGCGTAGCGCAGGGAGTTGCCGATGGCGTCGAGCGGCGGGACCAGGAACGTGGAGCCGTTGGCACCGGCGGACCGCAGGGCGCGGTAGAAGTCGAATCCGTAGCCGCCCGGGGTGTCCAGCGAGCGTTCCACCAGCACCCCGAGCGGCACCAGGATGAGGAGCAGCACGGTCAGCAGTACGCCGCCGAGCAGCGCCCGCTGGCCGGCGCCGCGGGGCGGCCGTGCGGTCTGCGCCGGGTCGACGAGCTTCAGGGCCGTCTCCCGTCGCCGTACGGTCCAGGCGTGGACGGCGAGGATCCCTCCGACCGCGGCGAACTGCACCAGGGTCAGCACGGCGGCCGTCGGCAGGTCCAGCAGCTGGGCGGTCTGCCGGTAGATCTCCACCTCCAGCGTGGAGTAGGACGGGCCACCGAGGATCTGGACGACACCGAAGGAGGTGAAGGTGAAGAGGAACACCATCAGAGCCGCCGCGGCGACGGCGGGCGCCAGCGCGGGCAGCGTCACTCGCCGCCAGGCGGCGATGCGGCCGGCCCCGAGCACCCGGGCGGCCTCCTCCTGGCGGGGGTCGAGCTGGGACCACAGGCCGCCGACGGTCCGTACGACGACCGCGTAGTTGAAGAACACATGGGCGAGCAGGATGGCCCACACGGTCGTGTCGAGCCTGACGCCCCAGAGCTCGTCGAGGAACCCGCCGCGTCCCAGCAGCGCCAGGAACGCCGTACCCACGACGACGGTCGGCAGGACGAACGGCACGGTCACGACGGCCCGCAGGAGCTGTTTGCCGGGGAACTCGAAGCGGGCGAACACATAGGCGCCCGGCAGTGCGATCAGCAGGGTGAGCACGGTCGACGCGAGGGCCTGCCAGGTGGTGAACCAGAGGACGTCGAGGATGTCGGACCGGCCCAGCACCGCGCCGATCCGGCCGAACTGCCAGTCGCCTCCGGACTTCAGCCCCCGGCCGACGATCGAGACGACCGGGTAGGCGAAGAACAGGCCGAAGAACGCGACGGGCACGGCCATGAGGCCGAGCCGCACCGCGTTCCCGCGTGCGTTCCCGCGCCCCGCGTTTCCCCGGCGAGCGGGCCGCGCGGCTACTTCACGACGAGCGAGGACCATGACTGGACCCACTGCTCACGGTTCTTGGCGATCTTCTCGGGGGACACGGTCGCCGGCTTGTCGACGGTCGCTCCGAACTCCGTGAAGAGCTTCGGCAGCTTCGCGTCCTTCACCACCGGGTTCACGAACATGTTCAGCGGCATGTCCTCCTGGAAACGCTTGCTGATCAGGAAGTCCAGCAGCGCCTTTCCGCCCGCCTCGTTCTTCGCGCCGTCCAGCAGACCGGCGAACTCGATCTGGCGGAAGCAGGTGCCGGTGGCGACGCCGGTCGGGGCCTCGGTCGGCTTCGGATCGGCGTACTCCACCTCGACGGGCGGGCTGGAGGCGTACGAGACGACGAGCGGCCGGTCGGCCTTGGCCTTCTTGCCGCCTGCGGAGCCGGAGAACTCCTCGTTGTAGGCCTGCTCCCAGCCGTCGACGACCTTGACGCCGTTGCTCTTCAGCTTCTTCCAGTAGTCCTGGTAGCCGCTCTCACCCTGGGTGGCGACCGTGCCGAGGAGGAAGGCGAGTCCGGGCGACGACGTCGCGGCGTTCTCGGTGACCAGCAGGTTCTTGTACGCGGGCTTCAGCAGGTCGCCGAAGGTCTTCGGCGGGTCGAGCTTCTTGTCGTCGAAGTACTTCTTGTCGTAGTTGACGCAGATGTCGCCGGTGTCGACGGGCGTGACGCGGTGCTTGTCCGCGTCGAGCTGGGTGCCGGTGTCGACCCGGTCGAGGCCCTTCGCCTCGTACGGCGTGAAGAGGTCGTTGTCCAGGGCGCGGGAGAGCAGGGTGTTGTCGGCGCCGAAGAACACATCGCCGCGCGGGGAGCCCTTGGTCAGGATCTCCTGGTTGAGCGCCGCACCGGCGTCCCCGCTCTTGAGCACCTTGACCGTGTAACCGGTCTCCTTCGTGAACGCCTTCAGGACGGCGTCCGAGGCGTTGAACGAGTCATGGCTGACGAGCGTGACGGTCCTGGAGCCGGCCCCCGTGTCGCCGGAGGCCTTGCCGTCGGAGCCGCCGCAGCCCGCTAGTGTGCTGACGCCGAGGGCGGCGGCGAGCGCCGTCGCCGCGTACTTCGTCGTGGTGTTCATGGTGTTTTCCTCCTGGAGGTGACCAGGAAGAGACGCGGCCCCGCCCGCTCGGTGAGCGGGCAGGGCGCAACAGCTTGAGTAAGGTCCGAACTTCCTACCCGGAATGACCCGGGCGAGGTTCAGAGGGTCTGCGGCCGACCTGTACTCGGTGCCGCACTCTCAGCGCTGTGGCGCTCCCCTGTCGGAATATGAAGTTGATTTCCGGGCCAGGCTACACCGGCCGGATCACGCCGGACCGGCCGGATCACGTACGCCCGGACCGCCTCAGCGCTCGGCCGCCGCCAGCTGCCCGCAGGCCCCGTCGATCTCCTGGCCGCGGGTGTCGCGGACGGTGACCGGCACACCATGGGCGGCGATGGCCTCCACGAACGCCTTCTCGTCCTCGGGCCGTGACGCGGTCCACTTGGAGCCCGGGGTCGGGTTCAGCGGGATGAGGTTGACGTGCACCCGCTTGCCCTTGAGCAGCCGGCCGAGCCGGTCGCCGCGCCAGGCCTGGTCGTTGATGTCGCGGATCAGCGCGTACTCGATGGAGATACGGCGGCCGGACTTCTCCGAGTACTCCCACGCGGCGTCCAGGACCTCGCGGACCTTCCAGCGGGTGTTCACGGGCACCAGGGTGTCGCGCAGCTCGTCGTCCGGGGCGTGCAGGGAGACCGCGAGACGGCACTTGAAGCCCTCGTCGGCGAAGCGCAGCATCGCCGGGACCAGGCCCACCGTGGACACGGTGATCCCGCGCTGCGAGAGCCCCAGGCCGTCCGGCTCGGGGTCCGTCAGCCGGCGGATGGCCCCAACCACGCGCTTGTAGTTGGCCAGCGGCTCGCCCATGCCCATGAAGACGATGTTGGACAGCCGCGCGGGGCCGCCGGGTACCTCGCCGTCGCGCAGGGCGCGCATGCCGTCCACGATCTGGTGCACGATCTCGGCCGTCGACAGGTTGCGGTCGAGTCCCGCCTGCCCGGTCGCGCAGAACGGGCAGTTCATCCCGCAGCCCGCCTGGGACGAGATGCACATGGTCACCCGGTCCGGATACCGCATGAGGACGGACTCGACGAGCGTGCCGTCGTGCAGCTTCCACAGCGTCTTACGGGTGGTGTCGTCGTCGCAGCTGATGTGGCGCATCACCGACATCAGGTCGGGGAACATCGCCTCGGCGAGCTTGTCCCGCGACGCCGCCGGAATGTTGGTCCACTCCGCCGGGTCGTGGGCGTACCGCGTGAAGTAGTGCTGTGACAGCTGCTTGGCACGGAAGGGCTTCTCGCCGGTCGCGGCGACTGCTTCCTTGCGCTCGTCGGGTGTGAGGTCGGCGAGGTGCCGCGGCGGCCGCTTGGCTCCACGGGGCGCGACAAACTGGAGTTCTCCGGGCTTAGGCATGGTTCTTCCAGTGTCGCAGACGTACGAGTAAGTCCGACCGGCCCCGAGGACCCGCCCCGAGGACCGGCCGAGCGGGCAGGCCCCTCAGGGCGTGATCAGCCGGATCCGACGAACAGCACGAGCAGCAGCCATACGACCGGGGCGCTCGGCAGGAGCGAGTCGAGCCGGTCCATGATGCCGCCGTGGCCGGGCAGCAGCGTGCCCATGTCCTTGATCCCGAGGTCCCGCTTGATCATGGACTCGCCGAGGTCCCCCAGCGTGGCGCTGGCGGCGACGGCGAGGCCCATCAGCAGACCCTGCCACCAGCTCCCGTCGTCGATCAGGAACTCCATGCACAGGGCGCCGGCGACCATCGCGAAGGTGACCGCGCCGATCAGGCCCTCGCGGGTCTTCCCGGGGCTGATGCGGGGTGCCAGCTTGTGCGTACCGAAGCGCCAGCCGACGGCGTACGCGCCGGTGTCGCTGACCACGGTCAGCAGGAGGAAGGTCAGCACCCGCCAGGCGCCGTCGTGCGCGGTGAGCATCATCGCGACGAACGTGGCCAGGAACGGGACGTAGAACACGGCGAAGACACCCGCCGTGACGTCCTTGAGGTAGCCCTCCGGGGGCTCCGTCATCCGCCAGACGAGCACCGCGAGGGCCGTGAGCGCCATCGCGACCCAGGCCCCTTCGGCCTCCCGTACATAGCCGGCGACCACCATCGCGGCGCCACCGACGGCGAGGGGCACCAGCGGGGCGTTGATGCCCTTGCGCTCCTTGAGCCGGGAGGTGAGCTCCCAGAGCCCGACCACCACCGCCAGCACGATCACACCGACGAAGACGGCCTTGACGATGAAGAGGGAGCCGACGACCAGAGCGCCGAGGCCGACACCGACCCCTATGGCGGCGCGCAGATCACGCCCCGCACGCTTCTTGGGCGGCGGGGTGGACGGCGGCGGGGTGGACATGGGCTCCTGCGGCTTCTCGTCACGGAACAGGGGGCCGCTGATGCGCGCGGCGTCCCCCCTCCGGTCGTCGCGGTCGTCAGCGTCTCTACCTGCGTCGGGAGCGTCCGGCACGATGGGCATGGGCCGAGTCTGCTGGGCGCCGTGCACATCGTAGGCAGGACCCGCCGGAGCGCGCCCCATCTCGGGTGCGGCCCCGTAGCCGGGTCCCTGCGGGGCGCCCCAGGAAGAGTCGTTCATCAGACTTCGAGCAGCTCGGCTTCCTTGTGCTTGAGCAGCTCGTCCACCTGCGCGACGTACTTCGCGGTGGTGTCGTCGAGCTCCTTCTCCGCACGGCGGACCTCGTCCTCGCCGGACTCCTTGTCCTTGACGAGCTTGTCGAGCGACTCCTTGGCCTTGCGGCGGACGGAGCGGATCGAGATCTTGGAGTCCTCGGCCTTGTTCTTGGCGACCTTGATGTACTCCTTGCGACGGTCCTGCGTGAGCTCCGGGAACGTCACACGGATGATGTTGCCGTCGTTGCTCGGGTTGACTCCGAGGTCGGAGTCACGGATCGCCTGCTCGATGTTGCGCAGAGCGGTCTTGTCGAACGGGGTCACCACCGCCATGCGCGGCTCGGGAACCGAGAACGAGGCGAGCTGGTTGATCGGGGTCAGCGCGCCGTAGTAGTCGGCGACGATCTTGTTGAACATCGCCGGGTGCGCACGGCCGGTACGGATCGCGGCGAAGTCCTCTTTCGCGACCACGACGGCCTTCTCCATCTTCTCCTCGGCCTCGAGGAGGATTTCTTCGATCACCACGTGCTCCTGCGTGTCTTGAGCGGACCCGGCATCGTCGGGTCCTGCGGATCCTGCGTCGCGTCCTCACCTGCACGGTGTCCGACCGGCAGGCCGTTGTCCATCTTCTGGGCCGTCAGACCCGGGTGCTCCGGTCGCTCACCAGTGTGCCGATCTTCTCACCCTTGACCGCGCGGGCGATATTGCCCTCCAGGGTCAGTTCGAAGACGAGGATGGGGAGCTGGTTGTCACGGCAGAGCGTGATGGCGGTGGCATCGGCGACCTTGAGGTCCCTGGCGATCACCTCGCCGTACTCCAGGGCGTCGAACTTCACCGCGTCGGGGTTGGCCTTCGGGTCGGAGTCGTAGACCCCGTCCACGCCGTTCTTCCCCATCAACAGCGCCTCGGCGTCGATCTCCAGGGCGCGCTGGGCCGCGGTCGTGTCGGTGGAGAAGTACGGCATCCCCATGCCGGCACCGAAGATCACGACGCGCCCCTTCTCCATGTGCCGCACGGCGCGGAGCGGGATGTACGGCTCCGCGACCTGACCCATGGTGATGGCGGTCTGGACGCGTGAGTCGATGCCTTCCTTCTCCAGGAAGTCCTGCAGCGCCAGGCAGTTCATGACGGTGCCGAGCATGCCCATGTAGTCGGACCGCGCCCGGTCCATGCCGCGCTGCTGGAGCTCGGCGCCACGGAAGAAGTTACCGCCGCCGATGACGACCGCGATCTCCGCTCCGTCGCGTACGACCGCGGCGATCTCGCGGGCGATGGCGTGCACGACGTCGGGGTCGACTCCGAGGCCTCCGCCACCGGCGAAGGCCTCGCCGGACAGCTTGAGCATGAAACGGCCTGAAATCGTACCGTTGTCGCGCTTGTGGTCACCCTGTGTGGCGTCCGCGCCCTTGTTCATGGAGATTCTCCTCGTGCACATACGAAGAAGGCCATTGCCGTCGGGTCTGCTGTCCCTCGCGGCAATGGCCTCCTCGTCAGATCTGCGGTCGTCCGGCTGAGTGCGGCCGTCGACTGCACCAGACCCTATCGGGTCCACCGTTGTTCGCGGACGGACTCAGATGCCGACCTTGATACGCGTGAAGCGCTTCAGGGCGACACCGGCCTCGTCCAGGACCTTCTGAACGGACTTCTTGTTGTCCAGGGCGTACGGCTGGCCGAGGAGGGTGGCCTCCTTGAAGAAGCCGTTGACGCGACCCTCGACGATCTTCGGGAGCGCGGCCTCGGGCTTGCCCTCGGCGCGCGTGGTCTCCTCGGCGACGCGGCGCTCGGCCTCGACGACCTCGGCGGGGACGTCCTCGCGGGAGAGGTACTTCGGGGCGAAGGCGGCGATGTGCTGCGCGAGGCCCTTGGCCAGCTCGGCGTCGGCCTTGTCCAGCTCGACCAGCACACCGATCTGCGGCGGCAGGTCGGGCATGGTGCGGTGCATGTACACGGAGACGAACTCGCCCTTGAACTGCGCGAAGCGGTCCAGGACGATCTTCTCGCCGAGGTTGGCGTTGGCCTCGTCGACGTACGCCTGGACGGTCTTGCCGGGCTCGATCTCGGAGGAGAGAAGCGCCTCGATGTCGGCCGGGGAGGTCGCGGCGACGTGGGCGGCGAGCGTGTTGGCGACGGCCTGGAACTTGTCACCCTTGGCGACGAAGTCCGTCTCGCACTTCAGCTCGACCAGGACGCCGGACGTCTTGTCCTCGGAGACGAGGGAGACGACGGCGCCGTTCTCGGCGGAACGGCCCTCGCGCTTGGCGACGCCCTTCTGGCCCTTGATGCGGAGCGCCTCGACGGCGGCGTCGACGTTGCCGTCGGCCTCGTCGAGCGCCTTCTTGCAGTCCATCATGCCGGCGCCGGTGAGCTCGCGGAGCTTCTTGACGTCAGCGGCGGTGTAGTTCGCCATGAGTCTGTTTCTCTCTCGAAGTCTGAAAGATCTACGGGTGAACGGCGGGGGCGGTGCCGTGCACCGGCCCCCGCCGTCATTCAGCCGTGACTGACGGGTGTCAGGCCTGCTCGTCCTTGGCCGGCGCCTCGGCGGCCGGGGCCTCCGCGGCGGGGGCCTCGGCCTTCTCGGCGGCCTGCGCGTCGGCGGCGGCGGCCGGCTCGGCGTCGGCGGCCTTCTCCGTCTCGGCGGAGGACTGGACCTCGGCGGCGCCCTCGGCGTCGGCCTTCTTGTCGCCCGCGAGCAGGTCACGCTCCCACTCGGCGAGGGGCTCGCCGGCGGCCTTCTCGCCCGGCTTCGAGTCACCGGTGGCGGCACCGGAACGGGCGATGAGGCCCTCGGCGACGGCGTCGGCGATCACGCGGGTGAGCAGGGTGACGGAGCGGATCGCGTCGTCGTTGCCCGGAATCTTGTAGTCGACCTCGTCGGGGTCGCAGTTGGTGTCGAGGATCGCGACGACCGGGATGTGGAGCTTGCGCGCCTCACCGACGGCGATGTGCTCCTTCTTGGTGTCGACGATCCAGACGGCGCTCGGCACCTTCTGCATCTCGCGGATACCACCGAGGGTCTTCTCCAGCTTGGCCTTCTCGCGCGAGAGGACCAGGAGCTCCTTCTTGGTGAGGCCGGAGGCGGCCACGTCCTCGAAGTCGATGAGCTCGAGCTCCTTCAGACGCTGAAGGCGCTTGTAGACGGTGGAGAAGTTGGTGAGCATGCCACCGAGCCAACGCTGGTTGACGTACGGCATGCCGACGCGCGTCGCCTGCTCGGCGATGGCCTCCTGGGCCTGCTTCTTCGTACCCACGAACATGATGGAGCCGCCGTGGGCGACGGTCTCCTTGACGAACTCGTAGGCGCGGTCGATGTACGACAGCGACTGGAGCAGGTCGATGATGTAGATGCCGTTGCGCTCGGTGAAGATGAAGCGCTTCATCTTCGGGTTCCAGCGACGGGTCTGGTGACCGAAGTGGACGCCGCTTTCCAGCAGCTCCCGCATCGTGACGACGGCCATGGCCGTACTCCTTGAGGTACTCGGTTGTCGCGACCGCAGGATTGCTGTCGCGCCTGACGCCCCGACGCGCCGTGCCACAAGGGACCGAGGAGCGCGGCCACCGTCCGCAGAGGGGGTGGTGGCGGGGCGTGCGAAGTCGACCCGGTGACCCGGATCGCCAGAAGAAGTGTACGGGACCCGCAAGGTGCGGGGTGACGGCGATGTCCACAACCCGTCCGTCGTCCACAGATCCGGACCATGATCCCCGCGGAACGGGCCTGCGAGGAGATCGTTGCGTCATGCGCCGCCCACCTGGAACGACCGCCACGCTGCCGACCGCCGCACTCCTGGCCGTCCTGCTCCCAGTCCTGCTGGGAGCTGCCTCCGCCCGGGCGGTGTCCCCGGCGACGGGAGCTCCGCCGGGGACGCCGCCCGGCGGTGACCGCGTCTGGCCGCTCTCGGGCCGGCCCCTGGTCGTGCGGGGCTGGGAGCCGCCCGAAGGTCCCTACGGCCCCGGCCACCGCGGGGTCGACCTCGCCGCCCCACCGGGCACCCCGGTGCGGGCGGCCGCCCCCGGCCGGGTCGCCTTCGCGGGACCGGTGGCCGGGCGCGGGGTGCTCTCCGTCGATGTGGCGGGGAGCGGGGATCCACCGCTGCGCTTCACGTACGAGCCGGTGCGGGCGCGGGTCGCCGAGGGCGACGAGGTGGCCGCGGGGCAGGTGGTGGGTGTGACCGGGCCCGGGCCGTCCCACTGCGCCTCGGGCTGTCTGCACTGGGGGCTGCGGCGCGGGGACGTCTATCTGGATCCGCTGTCGCTGCTTCCGCCGTCCCTGCTGCGACGGGGCCCCTCCAGGCTGCTGCCGGTGTTCGGTGTGCCGCTCCCCGATGCGGGCAGGGCGCGGGCTCAGCCCCGCACACCGCGCAGGACCATGGCCACGGCCGTGTCCGCCACAATGCCCGGCTCCTCGGCCGCGCCCAGCTCGATCCTGCGGACCGCCGCGTCCACGGAGCCCTGCAGCAGCATGGCCGCCAGCCTCGGCTCGGTGTGGCCCAGGTCGACAAGGGCCTCGACGATCATGGCGATCAGACCGCCGTGCGCGGCGCGGATCTTCTCCCGGGCGCCCGCGTCCAGCTCGCTCGCGGAGATGGCCACGACAGCGCGGTGCCGCCGGTCTCCGACCAGATCGAGCTGCCGGCGGACATAGGCCTCGATCTTCGCCTCGGGCGTACCGGCGCGCTGCATCGCGTTCTCGACCTCGGCGGCCCAGACGGGGAAGTCGACGGCGCAGAGCTCCTCGACGACGGCCGCGCGGGAGCGGAAGTACTCGTAGACGGAGGACCTGGCGAGGCCCGTGCGCTCGGCGAGGGCGGGGAAGGTCAGCGCCTCCGTACCACCCTCGGACAGCAGGGAGCGCGCGGCGTCCAGGAGGGCGCCGCGCTGCATGGTCCGGTGCTCGGCCACGGAGGCCGCTCGAATCCTGGGCACCCCTCCACTCTACGGCGGCACCGGTCGGAAAGGAGGCCCGCGTCCGTGTCCGGGTGGCCGAAGCCGCTCCGGTTCAGCGTCCGGCGTCGGCCAGCTTCGCCCGCAGTTGCAGCACGGACTTGGTGTGGATCTGGCTGACCCTGCTCTCGGTGACCCCGAGGACATTGCCGATCTCGGCGAGGGTGAGGCCCTCGTAGTAGTAGAGCGTGACCACGGTCTTCTCCCGATCGGGGAGGGTGTTGATGGCGCGGGCGAGCAGCCGTCTGAGCTCGCGGTCCTCGGCGACCTCGACCGGGTTGTCGGCCGCGGTGTCCTCCAGCGTGTCCATCAGACTCAGCCGGTCGCCGCCCTCACCGCCGACATGCAGCAGCTCCTCCAGCGCCACCACATTGGCCAGGGACAACTGGCTGAAAACAGCGTGCAGTTCTTCCAGGGCCACGCCCATCTCCGCGGCGACCTCGGCCTCCGACGGGGTACGCCGCAGCTGCGCCTCCAGCGTGGCGTAGGCGCGCTCGACGTTGCGCGCCTTCTGCCGCACGGAGCGTGGGATCCAGTCCAGCGCACGGAGTTCGTCGATCATCGCCCCGCGGATCCTGGTGATCGCGTAGGTCTCGAACTTGATGGCCCGCTCGACGTCGAACTTCTCGATGGCGTCGATCAGCCCGAAGACCCCGGACGACACGAAGTCCGCCTGCTCCACATTGGACGGCAGCCCCACGCTGACCCGGCCGGCGACGTACTTCACCAGGGGCGAGTAGTGCAGGATCAGTTGCTCCCGCAGCCTCCCGTCGCCGGTGGTCTTGTACGAACGCCACAACTCGTCGAGCGAGGAGGGGGCGGGAGGACGCACAGTGCCACGCGCAGCCGGTGGTACTGCCGCGCGGTCAGACCCGGAGGTGTGCTGGGGCATGTGGTGCCTTGAGCCGTTCTGCTGTGAAGTGCTGGGACGTGTCTCTCGGGCGGAAACCTTGTGAGCGTAGCGTGACCGCGGTGTCGCGGTGCGCTCAGGACAAGGGAACCGTGCGGTGCTGTCGCGCTCCAAATCTCTCGTCGTTTCCCCGCCGTCGGAGGAAGCCGACAGGGCCGACCGCCACCGCTCGCAGCGTCCCCGAAGGCCTGGCCGGGTGCCGCCGGGGTCTTCCGCATCACCTTTTCACCCGAATGCTCCGGGTCAAGTACCGCCTCGCCGCGCGTCCCCATTGCGTGTCCGTCCCGGCGTCAACCGCCATCCGTCGCCCTCGCGTTCGACGAACCCCAGTGAGTGGAGTTCGTACAACCGCCCGAGCACTTCATCCGTCGACGCTCCGGCGCTCCGGGCCACGTCACGACCGTCCACGACGCCCGTCCCCGGCAGCGCGTCCAGCACCCGCGCGGCGCCGGCGTCGAGGAGATCCCTGGGCAGGACGGGACCCCTTCTGGCCGGGGCCAGTTCGCCCATCTCCCCCACCAGTTCACAGATCTCGGCGGCGTCGGTGACCAGGACCCCCTCACCGCGCAGGAGTTCATGGACGCCGGCCGACAGCCCGCTGGTGGCGGGGCCGGGCACCCCCATCGTGAAGCGGCCCAGCCGCTGCGCGCTCCTCGCGGTGACCAGCGAGCCGCTGCGGTATTCGGCCTCCACCACCACGGTGCCCCGGGTGAGGGCCGCGATCACCCGGTTCCGCAGGATGAATCTGCTGCGTGTCGGGTGGTCCGAGGGCGGCAGCTCGCCCACGACCATGCCCTGTTCCGCGATGCGCCCGATCAGCTCCGCGTGCCCCCGCGGATAGGCCACGTCCACCCCGCAGGCCAGCACCGCCATGGTCGCCCCGCCCGCGGCCAACGCCCCACGATGGGCGGCTCCGTCCACACCGAAGGCAGCACCGGAGACCACCACCCAGCCTCGCTCGGCCAGTCCGCCGGCGAGCGTCGCCGCCATGTGCGCCCCGTAGGGCGTGCAGGCCCGGGCGCCGACCAGGGCCACCGAGCGCAGTGCCCACAGACGCAGGTCGGGCCCGCCGCGCGCCCAGAGCCCGATCGGCCGCCCGTCGCCCAGGTCGTCGAGCTGGCTCGGCCACTCCCGGTCACCGGGGCAGACGAACCGTCCACCGATCGCGGCCATGTCCGCCAGATCCCTCGCGGGGGCCGCGCTCGACGCCCGCAGCCGGTAGCCGGCGAGACGGGCCGCCGTCATTCCCCCGAGCGCCCGCGCAGGTCCGTCCGGGCCGGTGAGACGCCGCATCAGCTCGACGGGCCCGAGCTCACGGATCCACCGGCCACCGCGCTCGTCCCCGGGCTCGAACACCCGGGTCAGGGCGGCGCGCGCCAGCCGCTCCCGCTCGGCGTGGGGCGGCGGGGCCGTCATCGCGCACCCGCCTGCATCGGGACCCCCCGCTGGATGCCGGTCCGCAGCTCCAGAGCCATCGCGATGTCCGAGGCGTCCGGGCGGTCTGCGGCTCTCAGGTCCGCCACGGTCCATGCCACGCGCAGGACCCGGTCGAGCCCGCGGGCCGTGAGAATCCCCCGCTCCATGTCCCGCTCGGCGGCCATCAGCGCGCCGGGAGCGGCGACCAGCCTGGTCCTCAGCTCATGCCCGGGGACTTCGCTGTTGGTCGCCCAGGGTGTGCCGGCGAGCCGCTCGGCCGCACGCTTCCTGGCCTCCCGCACCCGGGCGGCCACCTCGGCCGACGACTCCCCTCGGCCGCCGCCGCCCATCAGGTCGGCCCGTGCGACCGGCTCGACCTCGACCCGCAGATCCACCCGGTCGAGCAGCGGCCCCGACAGCCGGGCCTGATAGCGGCGGACCGCCGACGGCGGACATTCGCAGCCCGCACCCGCCAGGGTGTGCCGCCCGCACGGGCAGGGATTCGCGGCCAGGACCATCAGGAAGCGCGCGGGCAGCCGGACGACCCCGGCCGCCCGCGCGACCACCACATGTCCGGACTCCAGGGGCTGGCGCAGCGCGTCGAGGGCCCGCCCGGAGAACTCCGGAGCCTCGTCGAGGAAGAGGACGCCCCGGTGCGCCAGGGACACCGCTCCCGGCCTCGGCAGGCCGTTGCCCCCGCCCACGAGCGACTGCATCGTCGCCGAGTGGTGCGGCGCGCAGTACGGCGCGCTGCTGATCAGGGGCTCGCCGGGCGGGAGGATGCCCGCGACCGAGTGCACCGCCGTCACTTCGAGGGACTCCTGCCGCGAGAGCGGCGGCAGGATCGCCGTGATCCGCTCGGCCAGCATGGTCTTCCCCGCCCCGGGCGGCCCGGACAGCAGCAGATGGTGCCCGCCCGCCGCGGCCACCTCCAGGGCCTTGCGCGCCCGGCCCTGGCCCGCGACATCGGCCAGGTCGAGCCGCTGAGCCGCCCCGTCGGCCGACAGCGGGGCCAGACCCGTGCCGAGGCCCGCTCCGGGCACCATGAGTCCGGCGAGCATCGCGTCGGGGCGGCCCGGGCCCGGAGCCGGCTCATCGGGCACGGGTTCGTCGCCGAGGACAGCGATCAGCTGGCGCAGGCTGCGCACACCGAGGACCGATACGCCCGGCACCAGGGCGGCCTCCCCCGCGGTCTGCTCCGGGACGACGACCTGGCGGTATCCCGCCTCCGCCGCCGCGAGCACCGCGGGCAGCACCCCGCGCACCGGCCGGACCCTGCCGTCGAGGCCGAGCTCCCCGATCATCACCACATCCGCGACGGCGGCCGGGTCGATCCGCTCCGCGGCGCCGAGCACCGCGCACGCCACGGCGAGATCGAAGCCCGAACCACTCTTGGGCACGGAGGCGGGGGACAGCCCCACCGTGAGCTTCTTCTGCGGCCACTCAGCCCCGGAGTTGACGACCGCGGCCCTGACCCGGTCCCTGCTCTCCACCAGGCTCTTGTCCGGCAGGCCGACCAGCGTGAACGCTGCCACGCCCGGTTCCAGATCGGCCTGGACCTCCACCACCACACCCTCGACGCCGACCAGCGCCACCGAGCACGCCCGTGCGAACCCCATCAGGCCACGCCCCGCACATGCTCGGCGACCGGTGCGCCGCGCCTGGGCATGAGCACGCCGATGAGATCGATCCGGACCCCGCCGGGCGGCGGCCCGCCGTGCCGGTCGAGCCAGGTCTCGGCGAGTCTGCGCAGCCGGTCGGCCTTGACCGCCGTGACGGCCTCCATGGGATGCTCGAAGACGCCCGCCCTGCGCGTCTTCACCTCACAGACGACCAGTGCGTCGCCGTCCCGCGCGACGATGTCGATCTCTCCTGCGCGGCACCGCCAGTTGCGCTCCAGCACAGTCATTCCGGCTTCGGCCAGCAGCCGCGCCGCCAGATCCTCGCCGTACCGCCCGAGTGCCCCCCGTGCGTTCATATCGGCACCACCTCCGGCACCGACTGTGACGCGCCCCGGCCGATCTATTGGATCTTGGTGGACAACCAGTCCGATGTGAACATCCTGGCCACCCGGACGAGTGAACCGAAGCGTCGGGGTCAGCTATCCAGGGCTCAACCGCCCGGGAGTTCGAGGTCACTCTTGTTGAGCTCTTCGATGTTCACGTCCTTGAACGTCAACACACGGACCTGCTTGACGAACCGAGCGGGCCTGTACATGTCCCAGACCCACGCATCCGCCATGGAAACCTCGAAGAAAACCTCACCCTGGACCGAGTGCACCTGCATCTCGTAGTCGTTGGTGAGGTAGAAGCGCCGTTCGGTCTCGATCACATATTTGAACAGACCGACGACATCGCGGTACTCCCGGTAGAGCTTCAGCTCCATCTCGGTCTCGTACTTCTCGAGGTCCTCGGCACTCATGGCATGTTCCCCTTCAGCCGTGCGTCCCCCTATTGTGCGTCAGCCCTTCCGACCCCTGGCCGATTAGACGATTTCGGGGGCGAGAACCAGCGGCGCACTCGGGGGACCCTCGTCGAGCAGCGTGCGCAGCAGCCCGGCGAGCCTGGTCGGATACACCGTCTCACGCGTGGCGAGAAGTTCGGCGGAAGTCCACCACCTCAGACCGGCGACACTGCGCAGCTCCAGCTCGGTGAGGCCTCCCTGATCGGTCGCCGTCTGCGACGTACGGGCCAGGAAGTACCACTCGTCCTGGTCCCAGCGCCGCCCGTCGAACGGGAAGGAGCAGATCCTCGTCCACAGCAGCGGACCGAGCGAGACATCCGTGATCCCGGTTTCCTCGGCCAGCTCACGCAGAGCGGCCTCCTCGCGGGTCTCGTCGCCCTCCAAACCCCCGCCGGGCGTGAACCACCACCTGTCGGCCGGATCCTCGGGCTCGAAGCCGTGCAGCAGGAGGATCCGGTCGTCCGGGTCCAGGAGCACCACACGAGCGACCTTGCGGCTCTCGGTCGCCCCGGCCGCCCCGGTCGCCCCAGTGGCCCCGGTAGCCCCAGCGGCCCCGGCCGCGCCTGCCGCCCCGTCCGTCTCAGCGGACACCGGCGGCCGCCCTCTGCCCGTTGCTCCCCTGGCCGCCCCGCCGCGCGGAGCGTGCCGCCAGCGGGCCGTAGGCGGCTCCGCCCACGATGAGCACCACTCCCACCACGAGGACCCCGACCTGGAGCGGCAGCGGCCCTTCGGACGACACGCCGCCCGGCAGCGCCGCGAAGGCGTCGGGCCGGCCGATCATGCCGTTCATGGGCCAGGCGATGGCGTCCACCCGGGCCTGGACGGCGCTGCGGGGCACCGAGCCCTGACCCGGGTCCTCCAGATGGACGCGGGAGTCCATGGAGGTGCTGCGCTCGTCCCCGAGGAGGAAGAGCTGGCCCTTGGGCACATCGGCCGTGAACTTCTGGACGGAGGCCGTGGACCCGCCGCCCAGCGAGGCGAACGGCGACGCGCCGTCCGCCCGCAGATACGGTTCCTCGATGGGCTTGCCGTTGAGGGTGAGCCTGCCCTCCTTGTCGCAGCAGGCGACCTTGTCGCCGCCCACGCCGACGACCCGCTTCACCATGGGCACATCGCCCCATGCCGAGTCGGTGAAGACGACCACGTCCCCACGTCGCACGTCGTCGCCCGTTATCCGCTCCGCGAGGACCCGGTCACCGGCGTTCACCGTCGGTGTCATCGAGTCGGTCGGCACGGTGTACGGCTTGTACACCACCGCTCCCCAGGCGAATCCGCCGAGGAAGAGCACACAGCCGACGGCCACGGCCAGGTTCGACAGCGTGGTGCCGAGCCGGCCGCGGCCGTCATGACGTCCTGATCCACTCATCCCAGCGCTCCCCCATCGGAGATCGACAATCGCTGATCCGAGTCGGCACCCTACCCGGCGGTATGCCCGCGGGTCAGCCTGCGGCGACGCCAGAACACGAGGGGCAGCGCACCGGCTACACCCAGTGCTCCCGGCACCGCGGCCGTGGCTGCGGCGTTCAGACCGGACTGGTCGAACGTGCCAGGCACCGGAAGGGTCGCCCAGCGGTTGACGGGCCAGACCACGACCACGGCCCGGCCGACGACCTCGTCGGTGGAGACCGTGCCGTGCCCCGGCAGCTCCTGGTGGTAACGGGAGTCCAGCGAATTCTGCCGGTGGTCGCCCATCACCCAGATACGCCCCTTGGGCACATGGATCGGCCCGAACGGTTCGTCGTCGCAGGCGCTGTTGCCCTCGAAGATGAACGACTTGTCGTCCAGCGCCTTGCCGTTGACCGTGACCGGGCCGTTCTTCTTGCACTCGACGGTGTCGCCGCCGACCGCGATGACCCTCTTGATCAGGTCCTTCTCCTCGGCGGACGGCATCAGCCCGATGAAGCTCAGGAACTTCTGCACCGCGTTGGGCTCGGGCGTCGCGGTGTCCTCCAGCCAGCCGCCCGGGTCGTGGAAGACCACGACCTCACCGCGCTCCGGCTCCGAGCCGAACCACGGTGTCAGCTTGTCGACCAGGACCCGGTCACCCCGCTGCAGGGTGTTCTGCATGGAGTCCGACGGGATCGAGAAGGCCTGCACGAGGAACGTCTTGATCAGCAGCGCGAGAATGAGCGCGATACCGATGAGGAGCGGCAGCTCCTTCCAGAAGGAACGTGGCTTCTTCACCGCAGTGCTGCCACCGTCCGGGGACTCGCCGTCACTCTCCGCCTCCACCGGGACCTCGTCGCTCGAAGGCCGGTCCTCGGGTTCCTCGTGTCCGGATCGTGCGCCGACCGCCAAATCCCCCACATCCACTCCTCACTCCGTGCCACCGCCTGCGACCGATTCGGTGCAGGCCCACCACTCCCATAACGAGCGGGAGTTCCGCAGGGGTCGGGAGCAGGACCATTCCGTTGAGATCCTGGTTGAGGTCCTGGGAGGACACACTATTCGACGGGGCTTCCGCGGCCGTCGCGCCGACGCTCCCCGCGGGGACGGAGGCATACGTTCCGGGCTCCTTCAGCCTGGTCCAGTGGTCGAACGGCCAGGCGATCACCACGGCCCGTCCCACGACCTCGTCCACCGAGACCGTGCCCTTTCCCGGCTTGTCGAGATGGAAGCGGGAGTCCGCGGAATTCGACCTGTGGTCGCCCATCACGAAGATGCGGCCCTGCGGAACCTTTACCTCGAATTTGAGAGTGGAGGGCACATCGCCGGGATTCAGATACGGCTCGTCGAGCGCCACGCCGTTGACCGTGATCCTGCCGTCGGTGCCGCAGCACTTCACGGTGTCGCCTCCGACGGCCACCACACGCTTGATCAGATCCTGCTCGTCCGCCGAGGGCAGCAGTCCGATGAAGGTCAGCAGTTGCTTGATCTGTTTGACGCCGGCCGGCGGGTCGTCGGTGTCGCCGGTCTCCTGCTGGAGCCAGCCGCCCGGGTCCTTGAAGACCACGACGTCGCCGCGCTGCGGCTCGGACCCGAACCAGGGGGTCAGCTTGTCCACCAGCACCCGGTCACCGATCCGGATGGTCTGCTCCATCGACCCGGAGGGAATCACGAAGGCCTGGACGAGAAAGGTCTTGAGAACGAGCGCGATCAGCAGCGCCACCAGGACGAGGAGGGGTATCTCCTTGATCGCGGACCGGCGTCGGCGGCGTTTCACCTTACGGGCGAGCTTGCGGCGCTCCGCCCGCGTGGGCAGTGAGCGGCCCGTGGCCGGCCCCTGCCCTGTGGGCTGTGGCGGGCCGGAGTCCGGTGCTCCGCGCCTGCGCCCCCGGTTACCCATGGTCCGCGTCCGCCGGCCGTATGCCGGTGAAGGCGTCGGTGCCCTCCAGGGAGCCGATCCGGCCGAGCGGCCAGCCGAGCCAGTCGACCCGTCCGACGACCTGCTCGACGGGCACCATGCCGCCCCCGGGCTGCCCCAGGTGGTCCCTGGAGTCCCGGGAGCTGCTCCGGTGGTCGCCCATCACCCACAGCCTGCCGTCGGGCACCACGATGTCGAAGGCCACGTCGGACGGATGATCCCCCGGGTACAGATACTCCTCGTCCACCGGAGCGCCGTTCACCTCGAGCCTCCCCCGCTTGTCGCAGCAGACCACACGGTCTCCCCCCACGCCCACCACCCGCTTCACGAAGTCGGACCCGGCGGGTTCGGCCAGGCCCAGGGACGCGGCCACTGTGTGCACCAGCTCACCGACGGCGTTCTCCCCTGACTCCGTCTCCTGTACGAAGGATCCGGTGCCGTCGAAGACCACCACGTCGCCGCGCCGGGGCTCCGAGCCGAAACGGTACGCCAGTTTGTTGACGAGGACCCGGTCCCCGACGCGCAGAGTGGGCCGCATCGAGCCACTGGGAATGAGGAAGGGCTGCAGCACGAACGCGCTGAGAAGCAGCAGCGCGACGGTGCAGAGCACGCCCAGGAGGGCGGCACGCCCCCAGGGCCCCACAGCGGACAACCGGCCTCGGACATGCGTGGAGCGCGACCCCTCCTCCGTCCCGTCTGCGGGGCCGGAGGAACGATCGCGCTCCATGTGCTGTGCTGCTTCCGTGTCCATCGGGGCCGAATCCTATCCGGCCATGTCGTGGACGCCGGAGGTGACTCAGCGGTCGCGCTTCTCCTTGATCTTCGCGGCCTTGCCGCGGAGCTCACGGAGGAAGTACAGCTTGGCGCGACGGACGTCACCGCGGGTGACGAGCTCGATCTTCTCGAAGATCGGGCTGTGCACCGGGAAGGTGCGCTCGACGCCGACGCTGAAGGAGACCTTGCGGACCGTGAAGGTCTCGCTGACGCCCGAGCCCTGGCGGCGGATGACGATGCCCTTGAACTGCTGGATACGGGAGCGGCTGCCCTCGATCACGCGCACGTGGACGTTGACGGTGTCACCGGGGCGGAACGCCGGGAGGTCGGTACGGAGCGAGGCGGCGTTGACGCCATCGAGCAGGGAAGTCATCTTGTCTGCTTTCTTCGCCGATGCCACAGGTCATCGGCGGGAGTGAAGTTCGAAGTTCGGATGCTGGTCACCTCGGGCGGGCGTCTGTCCCCCTGTGGCAGGGGCGCGCGCCGGACGTACAGCGGGCCTATTCTTCCACGGCCTCGGGCCTGCGCCAAAATCGCCCGTCGGGCGCCGGGAACCAGCCGAGGATGGAGAGCATCTCGCGGTCCTTCTTGTCGAACCCCGACGCCTCGCAGCGCTCGATGAGATCGGGCCTGTGCAGAGCGGTACGGCGGAACGCCTCGTCCCGTCGCCAGCGCGCGATCCGGCCATGGTGGCCGCTGAGCAGCACCTCGGGAATGCCGCGCCCGCGCCACTCGGGGGGCTTCGTGTAGACCGGGCCCTCCAGCAGGTCCGCCATGGCCCCAGGCGCGAAGGAGTCGTCGCGGTGCGACTCGGCGTTGCCGAGCACACCGGGCAGCAGTCGTGCCACGGCCTCGGTAATCACGAGTACGGCGGCCTCCCCTCCCGCGAGTACGTAGTCGCCGATGGACACCTCGATGACCCGCATCCGGGTCGCGTACTCATCGGTCACCCTGCGGTCGATGCCCTCGTAACGGGCGGGGGTGAAAATCAGCCACGGCTGTTCCGAGAGCTCGACGGCCAGCTCCTGGGTGAAGGGCCGGCCACTGGGGGTGGGCACCACGAGCACCGGGGAGCCGGCCCCGGCCTCGTAACCGTCGGCCAGCGCGTCGTCGAGTGCCTCGCCCCAGGGCTCGGTCTTCATGACCATGCCGGGGCCGCCGCCGTAAGGGGTGTCGTCCACCGTGTTGTGCCGGTCGTGGGTCCAGTCCCGCAGATCGTGGACACGCACGTCGAGACGGCCCCGGGCGCGCGCCTTGCCGACGAGCGAGACGTTCAGGGGCTCCAGGTACTCGGGGAAGATCGTGACGACGTCGAGCCGCATCACGCCTCGCCCTTCCCACCGTCGCCGGCAGCCGCGCCCGCGTCCCCATCCGCATCGGTATCCGCATCGGCATCGGCATCGGCATCGGCATCGGCATCGGCATCGGCATCGGCGGAGTCACGCGCGGAGGCCACCACGGCCTCGCTCTCGTCGATCAGGCCGGGCGGCGGCGTGATGACGGCCCGCTGCTCCTCCAGGTCGATCTCCTCGACGATCTCCTCGACGAACGGGATCATGACCTCGCTGCCGTCCGGCCGTTCCACGATGAACAGGTCCTGCGACGGCAGATGTGAGATCTCGGTGATCCGGCCGATCTCGGTGCCGTCCGCGAGGACGACGTCGAGGTCCATCAGCTGGTGGTCGTAGAACTCCTCGGGGTCCTCGGGCAGCTCCGCGGGGTCGACCTCGGCGATCAGCAGGGTGTTGCGCAGCGCCTCGGCGCCCGTACGGTCGCGTACGCCCTCGAACCGCAGCAGCAGCCTGCCGCTGTGCACCCGGCCGGTCTCGATCGTCAGCGGCCCGGCGTGGGCGGGCTCGGTGGCCAGCACGGCCCCCGGCCCGAGCCTGAGTTCGGGCTCGTCGGTGCGCACCTCGACGGTGACCTCGCCCTTGATGCCATGGGCGCGACCGATCCGCGCAACTACCAACTGCACGCTAC
The DNA here is from genome assembly GCF_045162755.1 of Streptomyces sp. NBC_01012. Classification (NCBI taxonomy): domain Bacteria; kingdom Bacillati; phylum Actinomycetota; class Actinomycetes; order Kitasatosporales; family Streptomycetaceae; genus Streptomyces; species Streptomyces sp. NBC_01012. The sequence continues at coordinate 2,023,545 of NZ_CP108688.1, forward strand.
TTCTCCCGGTGATCTTCGACTTGAGGAGGCTGTCAGCCCTTGAGGAGGCTGTCATGTACGGACGACAAAGGCCGGGGAGGGCTCGAAAGCCCTCCCCGGCCCCGGCCGGTGTTCAACTCTTTCAGCGAACCTGGTCCACATCGACGAGGTCGACACGGATCCCACGACCGCCGATGGCACCCACGACGGTACGCAGAGCGCGCGCGGTGCGGCCGTTGCGGCCGATCACCTTGCCGAGGTCGTCGGGATGGACCCGGACCTCCAGCACGCGCCCACGGCGCAGGTCACGCGAGGCGACCTGCACATCGTCGGGGTTGTCGACGATGCCCTTCACGAGGTGCTCAAGAGCCTCCTCGAGCACGCTCAGGCCTCGGTCGACTCGGTGGACGCGGCAGCGTCAGCCGCCTCGTCCGCCTTCTTGTCCGACTTCTTGGCCTTCTGGGTGATGGCCTCACCCTTGGCCTCGTCGCCGTCCGTGGCCAGGGCCTCGAACAGGGCGCGCTTGTCAGCCTTGGGCTCCGGCTGCAGAAGCGGCGCGGGGGCCGGGAGACCCTTGTGGGCCTGCCAGTCACCGGTGAGCTTCAGGATCGCGAGGACCGGCTCGGTCGGCTGGGCGCCGACGGACAGCCAGTACTGCGCGCGCTCCGCGTTGACCTCGATGCGCGAGGGGTTCTGCACCGGGTGGTACAGGCCGATCTCCTCGATGGCCCGGCCGTCACGGCGGACACGGGAGTCGGCGACGATGATGCGGTAGTGAGGCGAACGGATCTTGCCCAGACGCTTCAGCTTGATCTTGACTGCCACGGGAGTGGTGTCTCCTGGTCTATGACGTGGTTGGGCACAAAAGATGCCACGTGGGGTTGCGGTACTCGGGTGCCCGATGGACGCGTCAGCCGGAGGAGAGAGGGGTCCTGTGCGACTGTCGAGTACAGCTGACCATTGTGCCACACCACACCGGGTCACCCCACCACGACCGCCCCTTCCGGGATCCGGAAGGGCTTTCCGCATCCGCCGCAGACGATCGGCGCCTGGGCGAGGACGGAGGGAACGACGCGGACGTTGCGCCCGCAGTCGCAGACGGCCTTCACCCGCACCCCTCCTCCGGACGAGCCGTGCCGCGCGGCGGGACCGCGGAACGACCGCTTGGTGTCCGCCGCGGTGGCCACGGTGTGCGCCTTGAGCGCACGCTGCAGCCGTTCCGTCGTCGGGCGGTATCTGCGTTTGGCCTCGGGATTCAGCGTCACCAGCGAGAATCCGCTGCTGGGGTGGGGCTCCTCGGCATGATCGAGGCCCAGCTCCTCGGCGATCGCGAGGAAGCGTCGGTTGTGGTAGCGGCCGGCGCGTGAGGTGTCCCGGACACCTCTCGCGGCGGCGATGCCGTGGACTGCCTCATGGAGCAGCCGTTCGAAGGAGAGCTCGGCGCCACAGGCGGACGAGGACTCTCCGATCAGGGACTCTGGCGCGGCAAGATCGGGCAGCTCGGGGTGGTACCGCTGAATGTCGGCCCACGCCTGTGCCAGCTCTGCGGCAAGTACAGGTGGTGTCGTGCTCACGTCGTGTCAACGAGCCTGAGTGCCCCGGTGTTCCTATTCCGGGGCATCCCAAATAATTTGCACGTACCAGTCAGTTGCCGTTGATGCGTCCGGACGAGGGCGGGTGCGCAGATCAGCGGAGAAGTCTCACAGCTCGCACCAAGGTGGTACGTAGCAACACGTACGCACCGGCGTGGACGGCCACCCCGCGAGCGACAGTACCCGGCACGGAGCCGCGGCCTCGCACCGGTCCTGGCCCCGGCCGGGGCGCTCGACATGCTGCGTCCCGCGCGTCGGGTGAGACTGTGAGGAATACGATCCCACCCCGTCCGGCCTCTGGACGGGACCGCCGATGCGGAGTTCTCTGACATACGGGGGCTGTGGGCGCGCACACACAGCACATGGACATGGGGGACCTGACTCGGGCACGACCGACCTCACGGCGGATTGGGGCGCATTCCATGACACCTACGCTCGTCCGGCACCACAGGTACGCGGATTCGTCCGCCCCGGTGGACGCCGGTTCCCGTGCCCGCGACTGGGCCGAGATCCAGGAGCGCATGCTGGCACCGCTGTACGAGGCGGTGTACGAGCGCCTCGAAGTCGCGGGCGGTACGCGCATGCTCTCCCTCGGCTGCGGTTCCGGGCTCGCCCTGCTGATCGCGGCCTCGCGCGGGGCGCGTGTCACCGGCGTCGACACCGACCACGAACGGCTCGCCCTGGCCCGCGCGCGCCTGTGCGCCGACGAGGAAGCGGACCCCGGCCGTACGGATCCGCGGGCGAGGCTCTTCGGCAGTGTCGCGGCGGCCTCCCCCGAGGGCGAGGCTCCGTACAACCTGCTGACCGCCTTCCAGCCGATCGGCTGCGCCGCCGGGGACTCCGACGGGCTCGCGCCCGCACTGGCCGCCGCCGTGCCGCTGGCCGTGCGGGGGGCCACCGTGGTGCTGGCCGGCTGGGGGCCGCCGGAGCGGTGCGCCACGGCCCCGGTGCTGAGGGTGGCCGCCCGGCTCACGGAGTCGGCGCGCGCCGAGCGTTCCGGGAGCGGCTGGCGGCCCACGCCCCGGGACGAGCTGGAGGAGGTCGCGGCGCGCGCCGGGCTCAAGCCGGACGGCTCGGGCCGGGTGTCCTGCCCCTTCGGTTACGCGGACGTGGACAGCGCGGTGCGCGGCCTGCTGTCGACCGGCCTGTTCGACACGGCGATACGGGCGACGGACCGCACCCAGGTGGAGAAGGAAGTGGCGGAGGCTCTCCATCCACATCTGCGGCCCGACGGCACGGTATGGATGCCGAACGTCTTCCGCTACCTGGTGTGCGTGGCCTGACGCCCGCCGGGGCGCCCCTTCGTGCGTGTGCCCGTCCGCTCGTCAGCCCATGAACTTCTTGAACTCGTCAGGCAGCTCGAAGTTCTTCTCGTCCTGGGCGGGCAGGTTGAACGCGCCGCCCTGCGCGGCCTGCTCGCGGCGGGCCGCTGCCGCCTGCTCCTCGGCCTTGCGCTTCATCGGGTTGCCGCTCTTGCGCTTGCCCTTGGCCTGCTTGACCTGCTTCTTCTGACGGCCGGGGCCGCCGCCCGAGCCGGGCATCCCCGGCATCCCGGGCATGCCGCCGCCCTGGGCCATCTTGGACATCATCTTGCGGGCCTCGAAGAACCGCTCGACGAGGCCCTTGACCGCGGAGACCTCGGAACCCGAACCCTTGGCGATACGGGCACGGCGCGAGCCGTTGATGATCGTCGGCTCGGCGCGCTCCTTGGGCGTCATCGACTTGATGATCGCGGCCATGCGGTCGACATCGCGCTCGTCGATGTTGTTGATCTGGTCCTTGATCTGCCCCATGCCGGGCAGCATCCCGAGCAGCTTGGAGATGGAGCCCATCTTGCGGACCTGCTCCATCTGCGCCAGGAAGTCGTCGAGCGTGAAGTCCTTGCCCTTGCTCGACGCCAGCTTGGAGGCCATCTTGGCGGCCTCTTCCTGGCTGAAGGTCTTCTCCGCCTGCTCGATCAGGGTGAGCAGGTCACCCATGTCGAGGATGCGGGAGGCCATGCGGTCGGGGTGGAAGGCGTCGAAGTCCTCGAGCTTCTCACCGTTCGACGCGAACATGATCTGCTTGCCCGTGACGTGGGCGATCGACAGGGCGGCACCACCACGGGCGTCACCGTCGAGCTTGGAGAGCACCACGCCGTCGAAACCGACGCCGTCGCGGAAGGCCTCGGCGGTGTTGACCGCGTCCTGACCGATCATCGCGTCGACGACGAAGAGGATCTCGTCGGGGCTGACGGCGTCGCGGATGTCCGCGGCCTGCCGCATCAGCTCCTCGTCGATGCCGAGACGCCCGGCGGTGTCGACGATCACGATGTCGTGGACCTTGGACCTGGCGAACTCGATGGAGTCCTTGGCGACCGCGACCGGGTCACCCACGCCGTTGCCCGGCTCCGGCGCGTACACCGCGACACCCGCGCGGTCGGCGACGACGCTCAGCTGGTTGACGGCGTTGGGGCGCTGGAGGTCGCAGGCCACGAGCAGCGGGGAGTGACCCTGGCTCTTGAGCCAGAGGCCGAGCTTTCCGGCGAGGGTCGTCTTACCGGCACCCTGGAGGCCGGCGAGCATGATCACGGTGGGCGCGGTCTTGGCGAACCGCAGCCGCCGGGTCTCGCCGCCGAGGATGGAGACGAGCTCCTCGTTGACGATCTTGACGACTTGCTGGGCCGGGTTCAGGGCCTGGGAGACCTCGGCACCGCGCGCCCGCTCCTTGATGTTGGCGATGAACGCGCGAACGACGGGGAGGGCGACATCCGCTTCGAGCAGGGCGATACGGATCTCGCGAGCCGTGGCGTCGATGTCCGCCTCGGACAAGCGGCCCTTGCCCCTGAGGTTCTTGAAAGTCGCGCTAAGGCGGTCGGAGAGAGTATCGAACACGGCGCTCGTCGGTCCTCAGGGTCGGGGGCGTGGCAGGTCAGTCGTTCTCCAGGGTATCCGGACCCCGGAGAACGCAAAGCCCTCGCCCGTTTCTCGTGACGAAGGGGCCGGGGCAAGGAGCTCAGCCCAGCGCCTTCTCGACCTCCCCCGCCACCTCGGCGGCCCGCTCGGGAGCCAGTGGTTCACCGGCACGGTCCGTGACGTAGAAGGCATCCACCGCGTTCGCCCCCAGCGTGGAGACATGGGCGCTGCGCACGCGTACCTCGCTCCGCTCCAGCGCCCGGCCGATCCGGTGCAGCAGCCCGGGGGCGTCCTGGGCGCGTACCTCGATCACGGTGGCCAGTCGGGAGCCGGCCGCGGCGACGCTCACCCTGGGGGGCGGGGCCTTCACCCCGCGCCGCCGCGGATAGGCCGCCTCGCGTTCGGCGAGCCTGGCCCGGATGTCGAGGGAGCCGTCCAGGGCGCGTACGAGGTCGGAGCGCAGCCGGGCGGCCTGCGGGAGCGAGCCGTACTCGGCGGCGACCCGCCAGCTGAGGACCAGCAGACCGGCGGATTCGCCCAGCTCGGTGGGGAGTTCGACGGCGCGCAGATCGGCGGCGCGCACGGTGAGGCGGTGCAGGGCGAGCACGCCTGCGACGGCGGGCAGGACGCCGGGGCGGTCGGGCAGCGCGATGAGGAGTTCGGCCCCGACGGGTTCGGGCCCGCCGTCCTCGGCGGCCGGCTCGGCCCTGGTGTGCAGGGACAGGACGGGCTCGCCGGTGCGCAGAGCCTCGACGGCCAGGCGCTCCTGTTCGGCGCTGGGCGCGAGCGGCTCCGGCTCAGGGGGCTCCTCGCCCGCCAGCAGCGCGGCGACGCGTGTGACCAGGTCGGCGACGAGGGAGGCCCGCCAGGCGCTCCAGGCCGCCGGTCCTGTGGCCAGCGCGTCGGCCTCGGTGAGCGCGTGCAGGAGCTCCAGGGTGGAGGCGTTGCCCACGGCGGTGGCGACGGAGCGGACGGTCGCGGGGTCGTCGAGGTCGCGCCGGGTGGCGGTCTCGACGAGCAGCAGGTGGTGGCGTACGAGCGTGGCGACGACGCCCACGTCCTGCTGGTCGAAGCCGATGCGGGCGGCCATGTCGCGGGCGATGACCTCGCCGGCGACGGAGTGGTCCCCCGGCCATCCCTTGCCGATGTCGTGGAGCAGCGCGGCGATCAGGAGCAGGTCGGGGCGGCCGACGCGGCGGGTGAGGTGGGAGGCTCGTACGGCCGTCTCGACGAGGTGCCGGTCGACGGTCCAGGTGTGCACGGGGTTGCGCTGGGGCCGGCAGTGGACCCGCTCCCAGTCCGGCAGCAGACCGGTGACGATGCCTTCCGACTCGAGCGCCTCCCACACCCCGACGGTGGACTCGCCCGCGCCGAGCAGGGTGATGAGCTCCTCGCGGGCCTGGGCGGGCCACGGCACGGGGAGCGGCTGGGCCTCGGTGCCCAGATGGCGTACGAGATGACGGGAGAGCGGCAGTCCTGCCTCGGCGGCAGCGGCGGCGGCCCTGAGGGTGAGCACCGGGTCGCGTTCGGGGCGGGCGGTGCGCGCGAGGACGACCTCGCCGTCGGCCTCGACGACGCCGTCGGCGAGCGGGGTGCGTTCCGGTGCCGCCTTGGCGCCGCCGAGGATCGTCCGCAGCCGTGGCCGTACGGAGCGGGCCCGCAGGACGCGGTTGACCTCGCGCCAGGTGACGTCGGTGGCGTAGGAGACGGTCCTGGCGGCCTCGTACACCTGGCGCAGCAGGGTGTCGGCGTCCAGGAGGCCGAGTGCGCCGGCGACCTGGTCCTGTTCCTGGAGGGCGAGGCGGTCGGTGGCCCGGCCGGTGGTGAGGTGGAGCGCGTCGCGGGCGTCGAGGAGCGTCCGGCGGGCCTCGGCGAGGCCTTCGCGGGGGGCGTCCGCGACCCAGGAGGCGGCGACGGCACGCAGGGCGCCGGCGTCACGCAGACCGCCTCGGGCCTCCTTGAGGTCGGGTTCCAGGAGGAACTGGAGCTCGCCCATGCGTTCGGCCCGCTCGCGGCAGAGCTCGTCGAGGGCGGGGAGGCGCTTGGGGGCCTGGTTGCGCCAGTCGGCGAGGATCGCGGTCCGCAGCCCGGCGACAAGGCCGAGGTCCCCGGCCACGGGACGCGCGTCGAGCAGTCCGAGCTGGACCTTGAGGTCCTCCCCCGCCGTCCTGCGGGCCTCGCCGGGGGTGCGTACGGAGTGGTCGAGGGCGAGGCCGAGGTCCCAGACCGGGTACCAGACGCGGTCGGCGAGGGCAGCGACCGCTCCGGCGTCCGCGGTCCCGTCGTGCAGGAGCACCAGGTCGAGGTCGCTGCGCGGGGAGAGCTCGCCCCGCCCGTATCCGCCGACGGCGACGAGGGCCGCGCCGCGCACCCCCGCGTGCTCGGCGGCGGCGGTGAACAGCCCGCCGAGCCAGTCGTCGGTGAGCCGGGCCAGGGCGGCACGGCGCGGCGGCCCGGACCGCGTCTCGTCATGGAGCAGACGCAGCCGGGCCGCCGCATAGCCGCTGGGTCCCGAGTCATCGGGTCCTGTGGTCACTTCGGTGCTCGTCACCCAGCTGCCTTTCCGTTCACGGGAACCGCCCGGTCAGAGTGCGTCGGGTCCGCGTTCGCCGGTCCGTACGCGGATCGCGGTCTCGACCGGGACGCTCCAGACCTTCCCGTCGCCGATCTTGCCGGTCCTGGCGGCCTTGACGACCACGTCGACGAGCTGTTCGGCGTCCTCGTCCTCGACGAGGACCTCGATACGGATCTTCGGTACGAGGTCGACGGTGTACTCGGCGCCGCGGTAGACCTCGGTGTGTCCGCGCTGACGCCCGTAACCGCTGGCTTCCGTGACCGTGAGGCCCTGGACTCCGAAGGCCTGGAGGGCCTCCTTGATCTCGTCCAGCCTGTGTGGCTTCACGACTGCGGTGATGAGCTTCATGCGTCCACCTTCTTGTTCGTCGTCGCCGCTGCCGAGCCTGCGGCCTGGGCCGTGGTACGGGGGGCGGAGCCGCCGCCCGCACCGCTGAAGTCGTACGCGGTCTCGGCGTGTTCGACCTGGTCGATGCCGGAGATCTCGTCGTCCTCGCCGACCCGCATCCCGATCGTCCTGTCGAGGACGAACGCGAGGGCCGCGGAGACCACCAGGGAGTAGGCGAGCACCGCGAAGACACCGACGGCCTGCTTGCCGAGCTGGTCGGGTCCGCCGCCGTAGAACAGGCCCTTGGCGTCGGACTGCACACCGCCGGTGGCGAAGAAGCCGACGAGGAGCGAGCCGATCACACCGCCGACGAGGTGGACGCCGACGACGTCCAGGGAGTCGTCGTAGCCGAACCTGTACTTGAGGCCGACGGCCATGGCGCAGAGTACACCGGCGATCACACCGACGGCGATGGCTCCGAGCGGGCTGACCGAGCCGCCCGCCGGGGTGATGGCGACGAGGCCCGCGACGGCGCCGGACGCGGCACCGAGGGTGGTGAAGGAGCCGTGGCGGATCTTCTCGTAGGCGAGCCAGCCGAGGACCGCGGCACCGGTGGCGACCTGTGTGTTGAGGAACATGACGGCGCCGACACCGTCGTCGTTGCCGAGCCACGAGCCGGCGTTGAAGCCGAACCAGCCGAACCACAGGAGGGCTGCGCCGAGCATGACGAGCGGCAGGCTGTGCGGCCGCATCGGGTCCTTCTTGAAGCCGATCCGCTTGCCGATGACGAGGATCACGCCGAGGGCGGCGGCACCGGCGTTGATGTGGACGGCCGTACCGCCGGCGAAGTCGATGACACCCAGCTCGTAGAGCCAGCCGCCGGCGCCCCAGACCCAGTGCGCGACCGGGAAGTAGACGACGGTGACCCAGAGGGTGATGAACAGGGCCCAGGAGGTGAACTTGACGCGGTCGGCGAGTGCGCCGCTGATGAGGGCCGGGGTGAGCACGGCGAACATCAGCTGGAAGACCGCGAAGACGTACACCGGGATGGTGGTGCCGTCCCAGAGCTCGGTGATGCCGATCCCGCCGAGACCGACGAAGTCCGAGCTCCAGCCGATGACGGAACCGGCATCGGTGCCGAAGGCGAGGCTGAATCCGTAGAGCACCCACAGGATCGTGACGATCCCGAGGCTGATGAAGCTCATCATCAGCATGTTCAGAGTGCTCTTGACGCGGACCATGCCTCCGTAGAAGAAGGCCAGACCCGGGGTCATGAGCATCACCAGCGCGGAGCAGATGAGCATGAACCCTGTGTTGGCGGCAGACAGCTGCGGGGCGTCTGCGGCAAGCGTCGTGATGCCTGGGGGCATCGGCGTCTCCTCGTCGTCGGTGCGGCCACGTGCGGGGGTGCGGGACCACGGTGAAAAGGTGCGGGCCGGTTATGCGCCATGAGATTCGCGCAGCGCGGTTTCCACGGATGCCGCACGATGTTTCACCGCAGTGACGAAGGAGCTGTACGTGTTACGTCGCCATGAACCACGGGTGTCGGACCCGGTGCGCTGCCTACCATGCTGCCTGCGCCGCATACGGCGCGGCCGGGGCGCCCGGGGACATGAACCGGCCACGACGGCGACCCGCTGACCTGGCAATGGGGGAGCCGAGTCGGGTGGTACGGGGCGGCCGTCGTGGCCGGTGGCGGTGGTGCCGGTCAGACCGCTTCGGCGGTCTCCGGGAGCTGCTCGGAGAGCAGATCGGTGAGCTGGGCGACCTCGGGAACGTCCCCGAAGTCCCTGGTAGCGGTGTCGACGGTCTTGCGGAGCCTGGTGTTGACGCGCTCCGACCTGACCTTCTTGGCGATCCTCAGAGCCCTGGTGGCGAGGACCGTCGACTCCTCGGGCTCGCGCTTGATGAGGTGCACGGTGGCCATGCCGATCAGATTGAGCGCGTAGGACCTCTGGTGCTCGTCGTCCTCGCCGAAGAGCTCGACCGCGCGGGCCATGACGGGCTCGGCGAGCGAGGCGTAGGTGGGGCTGCGGCCCGCGACATAGGCCAGGTCACGGTAGGAGTGGGCGTTCTCCCCGTGCAGCTCGGCATGGGAGAAGAAGCGGATCCAGTCGGGCTCGGGCTCGTCGTCGGCGAGGGCGTCGGCGAAGGTGTCCTCGGCCATCCGGACCGCCCGCTTGCACTTGCTCGGCTGGCCCATGTTGGCGTAGGCGCGCGCCTCCATCGCATACAGCATGGCCTGGGTCCGCGAGGTGGCGCAGTCTCGACTGCCGTACTGGGCGAGATGGATGAGTTCGAGCGCGTCGTCCGGCCGGCCGAGGTGGATCATCTGGCGGCTCATGCTGGAGAGGATGTACGAACCCAGCGGCTTGTCGCCGGCCTCCTTGGAGGCGTGCAGGGCGAGCACGAAGTACTTCTGGGCGGTGGGCTGGAGACCCACGTCGTAGCTCATCCAGCCCGCGAGCTCGGCCAGTTCGGCCGCGCAGCGGAACAGCCGCCCGGCGGTGGCTCCGGTCTGCGGCTCCTGGAGCAGGTCGGTGACCTCGTGGAGCTGGCCGACGACGGCCTTGCGGCGCAGCCCGCCGCCGCACTGGGCGTCCCACTGGCGGAACATCGCGGTGGTGGACTCCAGCAGGTCGAGCTCAGGACCCGAGAGCCGCGAGGAGCGGCTGCCCGCGGCCGGCTGCGCGGTCTCGGGCTCCCCAGGGCGGGCGACGGGCACCAGCCAGCGCTGCATGGGCTCGATGAGGGTGGGGCCCGCGGCCAGGGCGAGGGAGCTGCCGAGGAAGCCGCGCCGGGCGAGCATGAGGTCGCTGCGGGAGAACTCGCTGAGCAGCGCGACGGTCTGCGGGCCGGCCCAGGGCAGGTCGACCCCCGCCACCGAGGGCGCCTGATGGGCGGTGCGCAGTCCGAGGTCCTCGACGGAGACGACGGTGCCGAACCGCTCGGAGAGCAGCTCGGAGAGGATGCGCGGGATGGGTTCGCGGGGCTGTTCGCCGTCGAGCCAGCGGCGCACCCGGGAGGTGTCGGTGCTGATGTGGTGGGCACCCAGCTGGCGGGCGCGCCGGTTCACCTGGCGGGCGAGCTCGCCCTTGGACCAGCCGCTCCGCACGAACCACGAACCCAGTTGCCCGTTGGGGCGCTTCCCGGCATTCGTCTCGCCTGCGCCGCTGCCACTCACTGGAACGCCCCCATCCCGCTGAAATCTGTCGCGCGAACCTCTATCAGAATGCCGCGCCCCGCCGCTTCCCGTACCCGCGTTGTCCACCATCGAACAGATCGGCGGTTTGCCCGAGGCATACTCAACTGCAGGTGCAATTGCAGCTTCGGGCACCCACAGTAATCCTACGATCACCGCTGCGGCGAGGGCCGTTGCAGAAACGCCACCATTCGCCACCCCTTCGGATGAACCCGTTCGGCGCAGTCCGCGATTCACTTGACAGGCCGTGATCGGCAGTAGGCGGACTGAAGCATTCAGGGGCGTGCGGTTCACCATGTACCCCCTGCGTCGCCACCCCGTGCGCCGGCGGATCCGCGGCGCACGGAGGGCGTACCGGTGCTCCGGGTCGTAACCACCGGTGAGTCGGACCCGTTGGAGGGTGCATGGGCTTCACGATCGGCGGCATCCGGGAGATGCGGTCAGGCACGCGGCGCCGCGGGCGCCCGGCCGGGGCGACCGCGGTGGCCGAGTACACGGCACTCTGGGGCTGGGCGGTGGCTCCGGGCGCCCGTGCCTCGGCAGGCGTCTGCTCGTGCGGCGACACCGGGTGCGCCGCCCCCGGCGCGCATCCGCTGGACTTCGCCCGCGAGGTGCCGCCCGGCGCCACGCTCGGCACGGCCACCGACGCCTGGGCCGAGGTACCGGGCGCCTCGATGCTGCTCCCCACCGGCCGCTCCTTCGACGTACTGGACGTCGCCGAGGCCGCCGGCCGTCGCGCGCTGGTGCGGATGGAGCGGATGGGGCTGCCGCTGGGGCCCGTGACGGTGACGCCGTCCGGCCGTACGCAGTTCTTCGTCGCGCCGGGCGCCGCTGCGGGGCTGCCAGGACTGCTGTACCGGATGGGCTGGGACGACGCGGACCTGGACCTGCGGGCCCTGGGCAGCGGGGGGTACGTCACCGCCCCGCCGTCGGACCTCGGAGGCCTCGGCCCGGTGCGCTGGCTGCGGGCGCCGGTGCCGGACACCGCCGCCGCTCCCCCGCAGGCGCGGCTGCTGCTGGGCACCCTCGCCTACATATGCCACCGGTGGTGAGCGCCGAAGGGCGGTGAACCCCTCTCGGGTCCACCGCCCTTCGCGCGTGCTCGGGGTGCGTGCGGTCAGTCGCCGATCAGCGCGTCGACGAAGGCGCCGGGCTCGAACGGGGCCAGGTCGTCCGGCCCCTCTCCGAGGCCGATGAGCTTCACGGGGACGCCCAGCTCACGCTGGACCGCGACCACGATGCCGCCCTTGGCCGTGCCGTCCAGCTTGGTGAGGACGATGCCGGTGATGTCGACCACCTCGGCGAAGACCCGGGCCTGGACGAGACCGTTCTGCCCGGTCGTGGCGTCCAGGACGAGCAGCACCTCGTCGAGCGGCCCGTGCTTCTCGACGACCCGCTTGACCTTGCCGAGCTCGTCCATCAGCCCGGTCTTGGTGTGCAGCCGGCCCGCGGTGTCGATGAGCACCGCGTCGGCGCCCTCGGCGATGCCCTCCTTCACCGCGTCGAAGGCGATCGACGCGGGGTCGCCGCCCTCGGGACCGCGCACCGTACGCGCGCCGACGCGCTCGCCCCAGGTCTGGAGCTGGTCGGCCGCGGCGGCGCGGAAGGTGTCCGCCGCGCCGAGCAGGACACTGCGGCCGTCGGCGACGAGCACCCGGGCGAGCTTGCCCGTCGTGGTCGTCTTGCCGGTGCCGTTGACCCCGACGACCATCACGACGCCGGGCGTCTCCTCGCCGCCCTCCGTCCTGACCGTGCGGTCGAAGTCGGGGCCGAGCAGGGTGACGAGTTCCTCGCGGAGCAGGGTGCGCAGCTCGTCGGGCGTACGGGTACCGAGTACACGGACCCGCTCCCTGAGCCGCTCCACCAGCTCCTGGGTGGGGGCGACGCCGACATCGGCGGTGAGGAGGGTGTCCTCGATCTCCTCCCAGGTGTCCTCGTCGAGGTTGTCGCGGGACAGGAGCGTGAGCAGCCCCTTGCCCAGGGAGTTCTGCGAACGGGCGAGCCGGGCGCGCAGCCGCACCAGGCGGCCGGCGGTGGGTTCGGGGACTTCGAGCTCAGGGGTCTCCGGTTCGAGGACGACCGGCTCCTCCCCGACCGGGGTCCCGGGGAGACCGACCTCCTCGATGGTGCGCCGCGCTTCGTCGCGCGGCGTCTCGGCCTCATCGCCGACCTTCGGCTCGGCGGGAGGAGTGAGGGTCGGCGTGCTCGACGGGGCCTCGGGCGGCAGCTGCTTCTTCTTGCGGCTGCTGACCACGAGCCCGCTGATCAGGCCGACCGCGACCAGGGCGATGACTACAGCAAGGATGACGATTTCCATAACGCGTCCAGTATCGGCCACGGCCGAGGTCTGGCGCGGCTGCGAGGAGCGGAGGGTGTCGGCCGCTGGGTCGGTATGCCACGTTTGGGGGTAAAGGTACGCTGCTGCCCGTGGAGAACCGCGGCCTGGAACCCGTCCCCGACGCCGAGCGCACCGGTCGGGTCCGCACCCTGTTTCCCACCTGGGTGACGGCCAACATGACGGTGCTGCTGCTGACCGTGGGAGCCGGGCTCACCGTCTTCAACAGGCTGAATTTCTGGCAGGTGCTGGTCGTGGCGGCCACGGCCTCCGTGGTCTCGTTCGGCCTTGTCGGTCTGGTGTCGATCGCCGGGAGGCAGGGCGGGGCGCCGGGCATGGCGCTGTCGAGGGCGGTTTTCGGACAGCGCGGCAATCTCTTCCCGGGAGCCCTGCTCTGGGTGGCCCGCTGGGGCTGGGAGACGGTGAACGCGGTCACCGGCTCCTACGCGTTGCTGGCCGTACTCGATCTGCTCTTCGACGTCAGACGTACCGGGACACTGGCCCTGGTGATGCTGGCGGCCTTCGTCGCCGCCGGCTTCCTCGTGTCGGGGATCGGGATCAGGGCGCTGCGGCTGTCCTCCCGGATCTCCGTCCTGCTCTTCGGGGTCGCGAGTGTCCTGGTCCTGGCCGATCTGATCGCCTCGGCCCCGTGGGGGACCGTCCTCGCCAGGCCGCCGGGCACGGCCGCGATGCTGATCGCGGGGATCGCGCCGCTGGCGGCCGGTGGCATCAGCTGGGTTCCCTCGGCCCCGGACTTCGCCCGCTATCTGCCGCGCTCCGCTTCCGGCCGGGCGATGGTCGGCGCGGCCGTGGGCGGAGCGCTGGTCACGGTGTTACCGATGGTGATGATGGGTGCGGTGATGGCGGTGAGCTCACCCCACCTGGCCGTCACGAAGAACCCCGTGGCCTTCATCGGTGACCTGCTGCCCCGGTGGATCGCCGTGCCCTATCTCCTGCTCGCCGTCGTCGGCATGGTGCTGATCAACGCGATGTCGATGTACTCCGCGGGATTCACCGCGCAGACGCTCGGCTTCGCGATCCCCCGCGCCTGGGCCGTGGGCGTGAACGCGACGATCAGTCTGCTGCTCGGCGGCACGCTGATGCTGGTGGCGAGGAATTTCATCGGCACCTTCCTCTCGTTCCTGACCCTGCTCGGTGTGACGTTCTCCGCCTGGATCGGGGTCTTCGGCATGGACATGCTCCGGGGCCGTACGTACGACCCCGTGGCCCTCATGGACACCTCTCCCGGCAGCGGCTACTGGTACACCCGGGGTTTCAGCCGGCCGGCCATGGGCGCCTGGGCGGTGGCACTCGCGACGGGGCTGCTGTTCACCGACGTGGAGTGGTTCACCGGCCCGCTCGCCACCTCCTGGATCGGGCACCACGGGCTCGGCTGGGCGGCCACGATCCTGGTCGCCGCAGGGGCGTACGCGGTGCTGCCGCGCCCGACGGGCGGGGAGGCGGCGGGCGTCAGCCCATCTCCTCCAGCGCCTTGCCCTTGGTCTCCTTCACGAACAGGATCACGAAGGGGATGGAGAGCACGGCGAAGCAGGTGTAGATGATGTAGGTGTCCGAGAGGTTCCAGTCGGCCAGACTCGGGAAGCTCGCGGTGATGGCCCAGTTGGCGATCCACTGCGCGGACGCGGCAACACCCAGCGCGGCGGCGCGGATCCGGTTCGGGAACATCTCGCCGAGGAACACCCAGACCACGACACCCCAGGACAGTGCGAAGAAGAGCACGAAGACATGGGCCGCGATCAGGGCCACAGTGCCCTGGGTGGTGGGCAGTTTGCCGTCGACCAGGTCCGCCGAGAAGGCCCAGGCCTCGAACGCCAGGGCGATGGCCATGCCGGTGGATCCGATGAGCGCGAGCGGCCTGCGGCCGACCCGGTCCACCAGGACCATGGCGATCACGGTGCCGATGATGTTGATGATCGACGTGGTGAACGAGTAGAAGAACGAGTCGGTCGGGTCGATGCCCACGGACTGCCACAGCGTCGCCGAGTAGTAGAAGGCGACATTGATGCCGACGAGCTGCTGGAAGACCGACAGCCCGATACCGACCCAGACGATCGGCAGGAAGCCGAAGCGGCTCCCGAACAGATCGCTGAACTTGGACTTGTGCTCACGGCGCATGGCCGTCTCGATCTCTTCCACGCGCCGGTCGAGGTCGACGTTCTTGCCCTCGACCTCTTCCAGGATCTTCCGGGCGCGCTCCCGCTTGCCGATGGAGAGCAGGAAGCGCGGCGACTCGGGGATCGCGAAGGACAGCAGCCCGTACAGAATGGCCGGCAGGACCATCACGCCGAGCATCCACTGCCAGGCCTCCAGGCCGGCGATCTTGCCGCGCTGGTCGCCGTCGGCGATCTGCAGGATCCCGTAGTTGACCAGCTGCGAGATGGCGATGCCGACGACGATGGCGGCCTGCTGGAAGGAGCCGAGCCGGCCTCGGTAGGCGGGCGGCGAGACCTCGGCGATGTAGGCGGGGCCGATGACCGAGGCCATGCCGATCGCGAAGCCGCCGATGATCCGCCACATGGCGAGGTCCCAGAGGGCGAACGGCAGCGCGGATCCGATGGCGCTGGCGGTGAAGAGCACCGAGGCGATCTGCATGCAGCGGATACGGCCGATCCGGTCGGCGATCCGTCCGGCGGTGGCCGCACCGATCGCACAGCCGATCAGCGCGATGGCGATCACCTGTGCGAGCGTCCCCGACCCGATGTCGTAGCGGTGGCGGATGGCTTCCACGGCCCCGTTGATGACGGAGCTGTCGTAGCCGAAGAGGAAGCCGCCCATCGCCGCGGCCGCGGTGATGAAGATGACATGGCCGAGATGGTCCGGGTGGGCCTCCCGCGCTCCGGACTCCGGTCCGTTCGCCGTGCTGGTCACATGAACTCCTCTTACCTGGCCGCCGACGTCAGGTGTGGGGGATGAGCCCTCCCAGTGGCGCACAACTTCCCTGCGGCCACCACTTGAGGACCGGAGCCCGGACGGGACGGGTGTGACCACCCATCAGCCGCGGTACGCGGGACTCAGCGCAGCCGCTGGCTGATCACCTTGGAGACGCCGTCGCCCTGCATCGAGACTCCGTAGAGCGCGTCGGCGACCTCCATCGTCCGCTTCTGGTGCGTGATGACGATGAGCTGGGAGCTCTCCTGGAGCTCCTCCATGAGCCGGATCAGGCGCTGCAGATTGGTGTCGTCGAGCGCCGCCTCCACCTCGTCCATGACATAGAAGGGACTCGGCCTGGCCTTGAAGATGGAGACCAGCAGGGCGACGGCGGTGAGGGACCGCTCGCCGCCGGACAGCAGGGAGAGCCGCTTGACCTTCTTGCCCGGCGGCCTGGCCTCGACGTCCAGACCGGTCGTCAGCATGTTGTCCGGGTCGGTGAGGATGAGACGGCCCTCGCCGCCCGGGAAGAGCCGGGAGAACACTCCCTCGAACTCGCGTGCGGTGTCCCGGAACGCCTCCGTGAACACCTGCTCCACCCGCTCGTCGACCTCCTTGATCACCTGCATCAGGTCGGCACGCGTCTTCTTCAGGTCCTCCAGCTGCTCGGAGAGGAACTTGTGCCGCTCCTCCAGCGCCGAGAACTCCTCGAGGGCGAGAGGATTCACCTTCCCGAGTTGCTGGTACGCCCGTTCGGCCGCCTTCAGCCGCTTCTCCTGCTCGCCCCTGACGAACGGCTTCGGCTGATTGCGCGGATGCTCAGGGTCCGCCGGCAGCTCCTCACCCTCCGCCGCGGGGGACGGGGGCACCAGCTGGTCAGGCCCGTACTCGGCGGCCAGCCCTGCCGGCTCGACGCCGAACTCCTCCAGCGCCTTGGCCTCCACCTGCTCTATCCTCAGCCGCTTCTCGGCCCCGAGCACCTCGCCCCTGTGCACCGAGTCGGTGAGCCGGTCGAGCTCGGTCTTCAGATCACGGCCGCGTCCGCGTTCGGCCGTCAGATCCCGCTCGCGCTCGGCCTTCGCCGCCTCGGCACGGCGGCGCTCCTCGTCCGCCCGTACGACCGAGACCTCGACATGGGCGAGCAGTTGCCGCGCGCCCGACGCCACGGCCGTGGCCACGGCGGCCTCGTGGCGCAGCCTGGCGCGCCGCTGCTCGGCACGGGCACGCGCCTCGCGCTCGGCCCTGGCCCCGCGGTCGAGCGCGTCGGCCCGCCCGGCGAGCGCCTTGACCCGTTCCTCATGGGTACGCGCCTGGAGGCGGGCCTCCATCTCGGTCTGGCGTGCGTTGGCACCGTCGGCGGCGAGCCGGTCGCGTACGGAGGTGTCGGGCTCCTCGTCGACCGGGGTCTCCTCGGCGACCAGCAGCCGTTCCGCGAGCTCCTCGGCCTCCTCGGTGGCGCGCTCCAGCGCCTCCTGGGCCCTGGCCGCCGAAGCGGTCGTCCGCTCGGCCTCCCCCGCGGCCCCACGGGCCTGCCCGGCCAGCCGCCCGAGCCGCTGCGCCACCTGGGACTTCTCCCGCTCACCTGCCCTGCGCCGCTCCCCCAGCTCCTCCACCAGGGCCGCGCCCTCGCTGCGGCGTACCGCGGCGGCGCGCTGGGCCGAGGCCAGCTCCTCGCAGCGCACGTCGAGCTCGGCCAGTTCGGCGGCGGCCTCGTCGACGGAGGCCTGGACCTCCAGCAAGCTGGGCGCGCCGGCGGAACCACCCTGGGCGAAGTGGGCGCCCAGCACATCGCCGTCGGCGGTGACGGCGGCCAGCCCGGGGTGGGCGGCGACCAGTTCCTCGGCGTCCTCCAGGGTCCCCACGACGACCATGTCGCGCACCAGCCGCCGCACGGCGACCATCAGTTCGGCGGGGCCCCGCACCAGACCGGCGACGGTGGGCGCGGCGCACTCCCCGGTGACGAGGGGCGGGGTCGCCGCCTTACCGTGCTCGGCGCCGGCCGTGGCGCCGGGCTCCGGTCCTGGTGCCTGCCCCGCGGGCTGTCCCGATGCCTGCCCAGGGAGCCGGCCCGCGGGCCCGGGGCCGGGCTCGGCCTGCGGCTCCGTGCCCTGCGCGGGTACCTGCCCGCCTCCTGTTCCTCCCGTCACCAGTGCCGCGCGCCCCGCGTCCTGCTTGCGCAGCAGGCGGATCGCGTCCGCCGCCGTGCCGGGATCCGTCACCGCGACGGCGTCGGCGGCCGCGCCCAGTGCGGCGGCCACCGCCACCTCGTGCCCCGGGGCCACCGTGAGCAGCTCGGCGACCGGTCCGAGCAGCCCGGAGAGCCGGTCGCCCGCGCCGAGCAGCGCCCCGGTGCCGTCCTTGCGCCGGAGGCCGAGCGCCAGCGCCTCGCGCCGTGCGGAGACCGCCGCGCGGCTGCGTTCCGCTCCGGTGAGCGCCTCGCGCGCCGCGCTCAGGTCCGCCTCCGCCCCGGCGAGCTCCCGCTTGGCCGCCTCGTGGCGGTCCGCCAGCTCGGCGTCCCCCGCGTCAAGACCCTCGACCTCGGCCTTGAGCTGCTCGTACTCCTCCTGGGCCGTGACCGCGCGCTCCTGTGCCTCGTCCCGCGCCGCGGCCAGCCGGTCGATCTCGGCCTGCGCCGAACCGGCCCGGCTGCGGGCCGCGTTGACCTGTCCGTTGAGCCGGGCGAGCCCTTCGCGCCGGTCGGCGATGGCCCGGGCCGCGTCCCTGAGCCTGCGCTCCTCCGAGGCCAACTCCCGCTCCAGGTCGGCGCGGTGCGCGGTGGTGTCCTCCAGGGCGTGCTCGGCCGCTTCGAGCGCAGCCGTCAGCTCCGCCTCCTGCTCGCGGATCCGGGCCGCCTCGCGCTCCATGTCCTCGGGGTCACGCCCCCGCCGCTCCTCATCGGGTACGGCGGTGGCGCTCTTCACCCGGGCGTCGGCGAGCGAGATCGTGCCCCGGACGCGTTCGGCGAGCTGGGAGAGTTCGTACCAGGTCTGCTGGGCCCGCTGGAGCCGTGGCGCCAGCCTGCGCACCTCGTCCTCCAGGTCGGCCTCGCGCGCGAGCGCCGCCCTGAGGTCGGCCTCCGCCGCCTCCCGGCGGCGTTTGAGTGCCGCCTCGTCGGCGATCTCGCCGCGCAGCGCCTCGCGCAGCCGCACCAGGTCGTCGGCGAGCAGCCGCAGCCGGGCGTCCCGCAGATCGGCCTGGATCACGGCGGCCCGGCGGGCCACGGCCGCCTGCCTGCCCAGCGGCTTGAGCTGGCGCCGCAGTTCGTCGGTGAGGTCCTGGACGCGGGCGAGGTTGGCCCCCATCGCCTCCAGCTTCCGCAGCGCCTTCTCCTTGCGCTTACGGTGCTTGAGCACACCGGCCGCCTCCTCGATGAAGGCGCGGCGCCCCGTCGGATCGGCGTGCAGGACCGAATCGAGACGGCCCTGGCCCACGATGACGTGCATCTCGCGTCCGATACCGGAGTCCGAGAGGAGTTCCTGGATGTCGAGCAGCCGGCAGGTGTCGCCATTGATCTGGTATTCGCTGCCGCCGTTGCGGAACATGATCCGGGTGATCGTGACTTCGGCGTAGTCGATGGGCAGCGCACCGTCGGAATTGTCGATGGTCAGCGACACTTCCGCACGCCCCAGAGGCGGCCTTCCCGTGGTTCCGGCGAAGATCACGTCTTCCATCTTGCCGCCGCGCAGGGATTTGGCTCCCTGTTCACCCATGACCCAGGAGAGCGCGTCCACCACATTGGATTTACCCGACCCGTTGGGGCCGACAACACAGGTGATCCCCGGTTCGAACCGCAGGGTCGTGGCGGATGCGAACGATTTGAAACCACGGAGGGTCAGGGCCTTGAGGTGCACGCCGCCGGACTCTACCTTTCACTCTCGGTTTCGCTGATGAAGGTGCAGGGCACATCAGACGGTAAGCGAAGAGCGATAAGGCAGGCGACGGCCCGGGGGGAAAGAAAGAAGGGACGCCGAAGCGTCCCTTGTAAATCCTGCACGGTGCAGCTGTGCAGTCGTGGTGGGTGTCCCGAGCGGCTGGCGTGTTGGCCCCGCCGGCCCTGGCAGGGCCCTGGGGTCAGGTCAGCGCGGGCTCCGCCTGGGGTACGTCGATGTCGATGCTGTCGAGCAGCGACTCCTGGTGCTGAGCGGCGGCGTTGAGCGCGTCGTTCTCGTCCTGGATCCGTACGAGCTCGGATTCCAGGTCCTGAACACGCTTCTGAAGCCGTCGCATCTCGGCGAGGAGTCGCGGATCGGAACCGCCGACGTAACCGAGAAGCGCCTTTGCCATGATGGATGGTCCTCCACACTGAGCGACCGACCGATGCGGTGTGGGTCGTGAGGGAATCGCACCCGCGGTGCTCGGCAGTGCTTCTGTATTCACTGCTGTTCTGCTGTCACCAGCTCTGCCGAACAGCTAAGGTGCGCGGGGTTTTCAGCGTCTCACCAAAAAGTTTGACGGTCAACACGATCACACGCCAGGGGGCCGGGTGTCCCGGGGGCGCGCGGCTCGACGATCACACGGCGCGACTCTCCTGCGGGTCCCGAAGGGCGTGGAGATCTTCGTCAATCCCGCAGCCTGGCACGAGGTGCGCGTCTTGGCAACCATGTCCGAATGCCGGCCTTATCCGCAGGTCATTTCGGGTGCGGGGTTCTCGCGCGCCCTCCGTCGACCGTCCGCCACGCCTCATGCGCGGAGCGGATCCGACCCGGATGTCTCCGGCCGTGTCAGCGGATCGCGAATCCCTCGTATCCACCGCGCGGGGTGTCCCAGATCTCAGTCACGCCATCCACGCGGCCGGGTGTGTCGTCGGAGGCGAGCCAGTCGAGCAGGCGGTGGCAATTCTCACGCGGCCCTTCGGCGACCACCTGCACCCGGCCGTCGTCGAGATTGAGGGCGAAGCCGGTGAGCTTTCCGATCCCCAGAGCATTCTCCCTGGTGAACCAGCGGAACCCTACTTGCTGTACTCGACCGCGTACCCAGACGACGAGTCGTGCGTCTTCGTTCATGCCCGAACGCTAACCGGCCAATTGTTCAACGAGCACGTCGCCCCAATCCGCCATGGCGTAAGGTCCCCTCGCAATAGCCTCACCCGAACGGGTGAGTTTGATCTTGAATACGGTGACGTCGGCACGACGCCCGGAGCACGAGGAAGGCACAGCGCATGGGACGGCATCGACGCGCAGGCGCGGCCCCCGCCCCTGAGCAGCACACGGCGGACGCGCGGGACGGACAGCGGGGCGCACGCCGCAAGAAGCGCACCGGGATGCCCGTGCGTGCGGGGCTTCTCGGCGTGTCCGCGGCCGTGGCCGTCGGCGCGGTCGCCGTGGCCTCGGGCCTGCTGCCCGGTGGCGACAGCTACAGCATCAGCGACGGCGGGGCCGCCGACCAGGTGCACGCGGGCGGAGCTCCCGATCTGCTGACCCAGGGCGACGCGTCCGCCGAACCGACCAGCCGCACCTCGGCCTCCGCTTCGGACGAGGCGGACCGAGGTTCCGGCCGCTCAGCCGGGCCGTCGAAATCCGCGTCGAAGTCCTCCGACTCCCCTTCGGCGAGCCCGAGCAGGACGAGCGAGAAGCCGTCCGCCGGCGCGTCGAAGACGGCGACCAGGACACCGGAGCGTACGAAGGCGCCCGCGGCGCAGCCGAAGAAGACCTCCTCCAGCCCGACGGCCAAGGCCCCGACCGCTTCGAAGTCCCCCTCCTCAAGCCCGAGCCGCACGGCCACCGCTTCGCCGAGCCCGTCCGCCACGACCGCGCAGGCCGCGGTGCTCGACCTGGTCAACCAGGAGCGCGCGAAGGTCGGCTGCAGCCCGGTCACCAGGAGCAGCTCGCTGACCGCGCTCGCCCAGGACTTCAGCGAGGACATGGCGGCCCGTGACTTCTTCGGCCACACCGACCCCGACGGGGCGACACCCTGGGACCGCGCCGAGGCAGCCGGTGTCGAGGGCCTCGGCGGCGAGAACATAGCCAGGGGCCAGGCGGACGCGCAGGCCGTGATGGACGCCTGGATGAACAGCGAAGGCCACCGCGCGAACATACTCAACTGCGACTACAAGACGCTCGGCGTGGGGGTCCACCTCGGCTCCGGCGGCCCCTGGTGGACACAGGACTTCGGCTTCTGAGAAATCCCCGGCCGTCCGAACACCTCTTCGTACACTGACGGGCATGGCATGCCGCATCAGTGAACTGGTCATCGACGTCGCCGATCCCGAGCGGCTCGCCGCGTTCTGGAGCGAGGTGCTCGGCTACACGGAAATCGGCCGGGAGGACGACGGGAGCATCGAGATCGGGCCGCCCGACGCCGGCTTCGGCGGCCCGCAGCCCACCCTGGTCCTCAGCCCCAGCAGCGCCCCCCGCGCCGGGAAGCTGCCGCTGCACATCGATGTCAACGCCACCGACCGCGATCAGGACGCCGAGCTGGAGCGGCTGCTCGCGCTCGGCGCCAGGCGGGCCGACGTGGGCCAGAGCGGCAACGAGGGCTGGCACGTCCTGGCCGACCCGGAGGGCAACGAGTTCTGCCTCCTGCGCAGGCGGCTCCAGCCGCTCTGAGACACGTCAGGAGTCGAGTCAGGAGAGGCGCGGCGGCCGCTGACAGCGCGGGCAGAAGTAGCTGGAGCGGTTCATCCACGGCCGCCGGCGGATCGGCGTGCCGCAACGGTGGCAGGGTTCGTCCTCGCGTCCGTAGGCGTCCAGCGAGCGGTCGAAGTAGCCGGACTGGCCGTTCACATTGACGTACAGGCTGTCGAAGCTGGTGCCGCCCTGGTCCAGGGCCTCACGCATCACGTCCCGGACATGGCCGAGCAGCTCCGCGGTCCTGGGGCGGGTCAGGGTCGCGGTCGGCCGCTCGTAGTGCAGCCGGCTGCGCCAGAGCGCCTCGTCGGCGTAGATGTTGCCGACTCCGCTGATCAGGGACTGGTCGAGCAGGGCGCGCTTGACCGTCGTACGCCGCAGACGCAGCGCCAGATGGAAGGCGGTGTCGTCGAAGGCCGGGTCCAGGGGGTCGCGCGCGATGTGCGCGATGACATCGGGCAGGCCGTCGGGGGTGTTCCCGTGCAGCGAGAGACCGCCGAAGGTCCGCTGGTCGACGAAGCGCAGCTCGGTGCCGAGCGCGTCGTCGAAGCGGACCCGGATCCTCAGGTGCTTCTCGTCGACGGCATCCTCGGGCTGCACGAGCAGCTGACCGCTCATGCCGAGATGGCCCAGGAGCGAGGAGTCCGCCTCGTCGAGGGGGACCCAGAGGTACTTGCCGCGGCGCATCGCCGTGCCGAAGCGCAGACCACGCAGGCGGGCCGCGAAGTCCTGGCCGCCCGCGAGGTGCCGGCGGACGGCACGTGGGTGCAGTACCTCGACGTCCTCGACGGTGCGGCCCGCGGTCCAGCGCTCCAGACCCCGCCGCACGACTTCGACCTCGGGCAGTTCGGGCACGGTGACTCCTTCGGCACAGGGGGGAAGACAGCGAGAGCCCCCCGGTGCGCGGGGCACCGGGGGGCTCTCGGACGGTTCAGGCCGGAGCGGCGTCCGAATTCGGCGACGGGTCGGCAGGGACGTCGGCGGTCCCTCCGCCGGCTGCGGCCTCGGCCCCAGCCTCCCGTGCTTCCGCGGCGGCGCTGATCTCACGCCAGGCGGACTCCGCCGCCTGCTGCTCCGCTTCCTTCTTGCTGCGACCGGTGCCGGTGCCGTACGAGACACCACCGACGCGAGCTGCAGCAGTAAAGGTCTTCTCGTGATCGGGGCCGGTCTCCGTGACGAGGTACTCGGGGACTCCGAGGCTCTCGCTCGCGGTGAGCTCCTGGAGACTGGTCTTCCAGTCCAGGCCGGCTCCGAGGTTGGAGGACCTGTCGATCAGCGGGTCGAAGAGCCGGTGGACCAGCTCCGAGGCCGCGCCGAGGCCCTGGTCGAGATAGACGGCGCCGATCACCGCTTCAAGGGTGTCGGCGAGGATGGAAGCCTTGTCCCGGCCACCCGTGCCCTCTTCACCACGGCCGAGCCGGATGAAGGAACCGAGTTCGAGGCCGCGGCCCACTTCCGCAAGCGCACGCGAATTGACCACCGCGGCCCGCAACTTGGCCAGCTGGCCTTCGGGCAGGTCGGGGTGGGTGCGGTACAGCGTGTCCGTGACCACCAGGCCGAGCACCGAGTCCCCGAGGAACTCCAGCCGCTCGTTGGTGGGCAGACCGCCGTTCTCGTACGCGTACGAGCGATGGGTCAGCGCACGCACCAGAAGGGCGGACTCGAGGTGATACCCGAGCCGCCCTTCCAGAAGCGTGTGGGACGAGGCTGTGTTGATGTTGTCTGTCTGCTTCTTGGAGCTGGACAACTCAGACATCGGGCCTCTCACCAGCCGCTCAGACCTCGAGGACCTGGCGCTTGTTATAGGTGCCGCAGCTCGGGCACGCAATGTGCTGGAGCTTCGGCTCCTGGCAACGCTCACACGAAACCAGGGTGGGGACCGCAGCCTTCCACTGCGACCGGCGGTGGCGCGTGTTGCTGCGCGACATCTTCCGCTTCGGAACAGCCACGGCTACTTCTCCTGCTTCTCGTCGACGCCGGGTGCGGCGCCGCCCATGTTGTCCTTCTCGCCGTCCTGAACGGTGTCGGCGAGTCCTTGCAGTGCCGCCCAACGGATGTCGACGGCATCGTGGTGGTGGTCCGGATTCTCGTCCAGCCTGATTCCGCATTCGGAACACAGACCGGCGCAGGTCTCCTTGCACACCGGCTGCAGCGGCAGTGCGAGCACCACCGCGTCACGCAGCACAGGCTCGAGATCGAACGAGTCGTCCTCGAGAAAGAACCTGTCCTCGTCGTCCTCGGCGTCGTCGACCGGGTCCGCAGTCCTGCTGCGGTTCCGGTCATCGGCGTCAGGGTACGAGAACATCTCCTGGAAGTCCGCCTCGACCTCGATGGCCAGCGGCTCCAGACACCTTACGCACTCCCCCTCGGCCGTCGCACGGGCGGTGCCTGTGACAAGCACCCCTTCCATGACCGATTCGAGACGGAGGTCCAGCGCCACGGGCGCCTTCTCCCGCACGCCGATGACCCCGTCGATACCGAGGACCGGCGAACCGGGAGCTTCCACCGTGCGGGTCAGCCGCTTCATGGCACCAGGACGCCGGCCCAGCTCGCGCGTATCGAACACGAGAGGGCTGCGGTGATCGAGATGGCCGTTCAGGGCTTCTCCTGCTTTCGAGATCATGTGCGTGGTGCGGTTTACGGGAGGGCCGCTCCTGTCCTGACGGAAAGAGGGCAGCCGGGATCGCGGACATACACGCGACCGAGGAGCCAGGATACTGGACGTACCGCCCAGCTCCCAATCCGGTTCTCCCGCTCCGGTCAGCGGCCCTGTTCGTAGCGGCGGAGCTGTTCCAGGTCGATCATGCCGGTGTCGAAGAGGCTGGTCTCGTCGAGCGCGCCCTGGCCCTGCTGCGCGGGGATCTGGCCCTGCTGCGGCCAGTACTCCTGCTGCTGGTTCGGGTCGTACGTCTGCTGCTGGTAGGCGCCGTACGCGTCGGGCTGCTGCTGGTAGCCGGCGTAGGGGTCGGCCTGGAGCTGCTGCGGGTCCTGATAGCCGTACGACTGCGCGTACTGCGGCTCGGGCTGTCCCTGGACCGGGAAGCCGGTCTGTGCGGGGTCCTGGTAGCCGGCGACCGGCGCGTAGTCCTGCTGCACCGGCTCCGCGTAGTCCTGCTGCGCGGGCTCCGCGTACGAGGGCTGCTGGGGGCTCCGGTGCGGTTCAGGGGTGGCGGTGTCGGCGAGGCCGGCCCAGTGGTCGGCGTCGCTGGTGTGCTGCCCGCCGGCGGCGTCCTGGGCTGCCATGTGCGCGCCGAGCTCATCGGTCGCGACCCGGCCGAGCAGCTTCTGACGGCCCCGGCCGACGGCCTCCAGGGTCTTGACGAGCACGGCCTCGAAGGCGCCGAACTTGGTGTCGACGTAGTCGTCGGCGCGCCGGCGGAGCGTCTCGGGGTCGGTGCTGCGCTCCGGCGCCTCGGCGAAGTCGGGGTCCTCGTAACCCTGCTCGTCGATGCCCTCGCTGCGGCCCAGGAGCTTCTCGCGGCCACGGTCGACGGAACCGATGGTCTTGGTGAGGACGACCTCGAAGTTGGCGAGCTTGCTGTCGACGTACTCGTCGGCCTCGCCGCGGACCTCGTCGGCCTCCCTGCGGGCCTCGGACAGGATCCGGTCGGCCTCGGCCTGGGACCGCTGGGCGATCTCGGTGCCGGAGATCAGCGAGCCGCGCTCGGCTCGGGCGGACTCGATGATCCGCTCGGCCTCCTGCCTGGCCTGCTCGACGAGCTGCTCACGGCCGCCGATGAGCTCCTCGGCGTGTGCCAGCGAGCCGGGCAGGGCCTCGCGCACCTCATCGAGCATCGCGAGCAGTTCGGCCCGGTTGACCACGCAGGACGCCGACATGGGCATGGAGCGGGCGTTCCCGACCGTTTCGACGATCTCGTCGAGCTTCTTCTGCACGTCCACCGTGTGCTCGCCACTCTCTGCTGCTGTTGGAGACGGACGGGACGACTGTAAGGCCAGTCGCCTCCCGTCCGACACCTGGTGACGGACAGTCAGCGCATCACTTCTCGCCGAGACGCTTCACGAGTGCCTCGTGGACCGTCGGCGGCAGCAGGTGCGCCACGTCGCCGCCCCAGGTCGCGACCTCCTTGACCAGGGAGGACGACAGGAAACTGTAGGTCGGGTTCGTCGGCACGAAGAGCGTCTCGACGCCCGAGAGACCGTTGTTCATCTGGGCCATCTGCAGCTCGTAGTCGAAGTCGCTCACGGCCCGCAGGCCCTTCACGATCGCCGGGATGTCGCGCTGCTTGCAGAAGTCGACCAGCAGGCCGTGGAAGGCCTCGACCTCCACGTTGCCGAAGTCGGCCGTGACCTCGCGGATCAGCTCGATCCGCTCGTCGACGGTGAACAGCCCCTTCTTGGACTGGTTGATCATCACGGCGACGTGCACGACGTCGTACAGCTTCGAGGCTCGTCCGATGATGTCGAGATGTCCGTTGGTGATGGGGTCGAACGACCCCGGACAGACGGCGCGGCGCAACGTGGTTCCCTCGCTCTCCGGTGCGGTCATCGTGCGTCTTCGCACGTAGAGGCGGCGCGACCGTACCAAAACGTGGCTTCGCCGTAGCGACGGGCCCGCTGTGGGTCGAATCCGTCGGGCCAGTTGAATTGCCCGCCCCTGGTGCTCCGTTCCACCGTGACGAGAGCATCGTCCGTGAGCCACCCCTGAGCACGGAGTGTGAGCAGAATCTCCCGAAGATCGTCGTCGGTGACGACGTACGGCGGATCGAGGAAAACCACGTCGTACGGATCCGCCGGCGCCGGTCCCGTCACGATCTGTTCGGCTTTGCCCGTACGGAATTCGGCGCCCGGCAGGCCGAGGGTGCGGATGTTGTCGCGGACGGTGCGCGCGGCCTTGGCGTCGGCCTCCACGAACAGCGCGTGGGCGGCTCCGCGCGAGAGCGCCTCCAGGCCGATGGCTCCGGAACCCGCGTAGAGATCGGCGACACGGACGCCGTCGAGCGTGCCCAGGAGCGCCTCCCAGGTGGAGAACAGCCCCTCGCGCGCACGGTCGGATGTGGGGCGGGTGCCGGTGCCTGGCGGGACGGCCAGGCGGCGTCCGCCGGCCACGCCTGCGATCACGCGGGTCATGGGCTCTTCGTTCCTCGGGTCGCGGGCGGCGCACAGGACGGGACGTGCGCCGTGCTCCCACGATATGGCGTCGCCCGCGATCCGCCCGGTCAGCCCTTGTCGAGGTACTCCTCCCTGTCCTTGTCGAGCAGGGCGTCCAGCGCGGTGCGCAGCTCGGGCAGCCCGTCGAGCCCGGGGTCGTCCGCGACGACGCGGACGGCCTCCTCGCGGGCCGCGGCGATGACCTCCTCGTCGTCGATGACGCTGAGCACCCGCAGGGAGGAGCGGACACCGGACTGGGCCTGGCCGAGCACGTCGCCCTCGCGCCGCTGTTCGAGGTCGATGCGGGAGAGCTCGAAGCCGTCGAGGGTGGCGGCGACCGCGGAGAGCCTGGCCCGGGCGGGGCTCGCCTCGTGGGCCTCGCTGACCAGCAGGCAGAGACCGGGGGCGCTGCCGCGCCCGACGCGGCCGCGGAGCTGGTGCAGCTGGGAGACCCCGAAGCGGTCGGCGTCCATGATCACCATCGCGGTGGCGTTGGGGACGTTCACCCCGACCTCGATGACGGTGGTGGCGACCAGGACGTCGACCTGGCCCGCGGCGAACCGGCGCATGACGTCGTCCTTGTCGTCCGGCGCCATCCTGCCGTGGAGCACCTCGACGCGCAGACCCGTCAGGGGGCCCTTCGCGAGCTGTTCGGCGATGTCAAGCACGGCGAGCGGCGGCCGCTTCTCCGCGTCGTCCTCGGGCGCCGCCTTCTTCCCCTTCTTCCCGGTCTCCTCCGCGTCGTCGCCGATCCGGGGGCACACGACGTAGGCCTGGTGGCCGTTCTCCACCTCCTCGCGGACGCGTTCCCAGGCGCGGCTGAGGAAGTGGGGCTTGTCCTTGGCGGGGACGACATGGCTGGCGATCGGGGAACGGCCGGCGGGGAGTTGGTCGAGCACGGAGGTCTCCAGATCCCCGAAGACGGTCATCGCGACCGTACGGGGAATGGGTGTGGCCGTCATGACCAGCAGATGGGGCGGCTGCTTCCCCTTGGAGCGCAGCGCGTCACGCTGTTCCACGCCGAAGCGGTGCTGTTCGTCGACGACGACCAGGCCCAGGTCGTGGAACTGGACCTTGTCCTCGATCAGCGCGTGGGTGCCGATGACGATCCCGGCCTCGCCCGTGACCAGGTCGAGCAGCGCCTGCCTGCGGGCCGCCGTGCCCATGGAGCCGGTGAGCAGCACGACCTTCGTCCCGGAGTCGGAACCCCCGAGCATCCCGCCTTCGGCCAGCTCGCCCATCATCTCGGTGATGGACCTGTGGTGCTGCTGGGCCAGCACCTCGGTGGGTGCGAGCATCGCCGCCTGGCCGCCCGCGTCGACGACCCTGAGCATGGCCCGCAGCGCGACCAGTGTCTTGCCCGAGCCGACCTCGCCCTGGAGCAGCCGGTGCATGGGGTGTTCCGTCGCCAGGGCGCCGAAGATCTCCTCGGTGACCTTCCGCTGGCCGTCGGTGAGGGTGAAGGGCAGCGTGGCGTCGAAGGCGTCGAGCAGTCCGTCCTGGACGGGGCCGCGGGCCACCGCGGGGAGCTGGGTGTCGGCATAACGGCGGCGGGCGAGCGCGACCTGGAGGACGAAGGCCTCGTCCCAGCGCAACCGGTCCCGTGCCGCCGCGATGTCCGCCTTGGTCTGCGGGCGGTGGATCCTGAGCAGCGCCTCGGGCAGCGGGACGAATCCACGTCCCTCGCGCAGTGCGGGGGGCAGCGGGTCGACCGCCTCCTGGGCGCTGGGCAGGACCGTGTCGACGGCCTTGGCGATCCGCCAGGAGTCGAGCTGCTTGCAGGCGGGGTAGATCGGCAGCAGCTGTCCCGCGAAGGCGTCGACGGCCTGGGTCACCTCGGCCGGGTCGTCGTCGTCCCTCGCGTCGAGGAGCTGGTACGTGGGGTGCGCGAGCTGCATCTTCCGGTTGAAGACGGAGGCCTTGCCCGCGAACATCGCCCGGCGGCCCGGCAGGAGCTCCTTGTGCGGCTTGTGGACACCATGGCCGAAGAAGACCAGCTGGAGCCGGCCGCTGCCGTCGGTGAGGGTGACCTCCAGACGCTTGCCGCGGCCGTTGTTGAACATCATGATCCGCGCGTCCGCGACCTGTGCGACGACCGTCACATGCTCGTCCAGCGGCAGGTCGGTGAGGGCCGTGAGGCGGCCACGCTCCTCGTAGCGCCGGGGGTAGTGGTGCAGCAGATCACCGACCGTGTGCAGGTCGAGGTGTTCGGCCATCACCTTCGCGGTGGCTCCGCCGAGCAGCTTCTTGAGGGGTTCATCGAAAGCGGACACGCGGTCCATTGCACACCACGCCACTGACAGATGTCGCGGGACACCGCGTCACTCGACGCCGATCAGCAGGGGTGCCGTCTGGTGGCCGCCCCGGTAGACGACCGTGTCGACGGCGAGGTAGCCCTCCCTGACATGGGCGCTCAGCTCGTCGGCCAGGGCATCGGACACGTCCTCGCCGAGGACCAGGGTGACGAGTTCGCCGCCGGCCGACAGCATCCGGTCCAGGACGGTACGGGCGGTGGCGGGTACGTCCTCACCGATGACGGCGACGTCCCCGTCGATCAGGCCGAGGATGTCACCGGCCTGGCAGATGCCCGCCATGGTCCACGACTGCCGCTCGGCGACGGCGAGTTCGGCGTATCGGGTGGCGCCGGCCGCCGAGGTCATCGCGACGACGTCCTCGTCGAAGCTGCGGCCGGGCTCGTGGACGGCGAGCGCGGCGATGCCCTGGACCGCGGCGCGGGTGGGGACCAGGGCGACGCGGATGCCTTCGCCCCTGGCCTGTTCGGCGGCCGCGGCTGCGGTGTGACGCAGCGCCGCGTCGTTCGGCAGGAGGACCACCTCGCGGGCGTGGGCCCGGCGGATGGCGTCGACGAGTTCGCCGCTGGCGGGCGGCTCTCCGGGGCGCGCCAGCACGGTGGTCGCCCCGGCCTCGGCGCACAGGCCGGAGAGCCCGTCGCCCGGTACGACCACGACGACCGCACGCTGTGCGGGCTCACGGGGGGCCGAGCCCCGGTCGGCGGCGAAGTGGGTGATGCGGATCCGGTAGGGCCGGCCCGCCTCGACCCCGGCCTCGACGGCCGCCCCCGCGTCGTCGACATGGACGTGGACGTTCCACAGGCCGTCGCCGCCGACCACGACCAGGGAGTCCCCCAGGGCGTCCAGCCGGCTGCGCAGCCGGGCCACCGCGTCGTCGCGGGCCTCCAGCAGATAGATGACCTCGAAGGCGGGACCGCTGCTCCGGCCGGGGTCCGCGCAGTCGCCGGTCAGGGGCAGGACGTCGGGGGCGGGGCGGACCGCGCGCTCCGGGACGCGCCCGCCGACCGCTTCCAGCAGGGCGCCCAGCACGGCGACCAGCCCCTGGCCGCCCGCGTCGACGACGCCGGCCCGCCCGAGGACGGCGAGCTGGCCCGGGGTCGCCGCCAGGGCCGCGCGTGCGCCTTCGTACGCCGCGTCGGCCACGGCCACGAGGCTCGCGCCCTCGTCCGTGGTCCCGGCCGCTTCGGCGGCCGCGGTGGCGACGGTGAGCACCGTGCCCTCGACGGGGTGGGCGACGGCCAGCCTGGCCGCCTCGGCCGCATCGGCCAGCGCGGTTCGCAGGTGGGGGGCGTCGCCCGAGTCGGAGAGCACCGCGGCCATGCCGCGCAGCAGCTGGGCCAGGATGGTCCCCGAGTTGCCCCGGGCGCCGATCAGCGCGCCGTGGGCCATGGCCCGCACGGCGTCGGCGTGCGCGGGCACGGTGGTGCCGGTCTCATGGGCGGCGAAGACCGCTTCGACGGCCGCGGCAGCGGACTCGACGGTGAGGTAGAGGTTGGTGCCGGTGTCCCCGTCGGCGACGGGATAGACGTTGATGGCGTCGATGGCCGCACGCTCACGTCCCAGGGCCTCCAGGGCCAGTGAGCACCAGGTGCGCACCGCGACGGCGTCGAGATCGTCGGGGCTCTGCGGCACCGTTGGTCCTCCTTGGGGCGGCCGTGGGGGGCTGGCTGCACCGCAGGGTAGCCCTCGTGTGCGGGCCGGGACGGTGCAGGTGCGGGACGGAGTGCACGGGGAGCCGTGGTAGTTTCGTATCTCCGACGCAGCCGTTGTATGCTGCTTCGGTTGCCCGATGAAAGTCGGGCCATTCCTCCGGTACCGCCACTTCAGTAAAATGATTCCGGCGCGCCGGAATTCACTGTAAGTGCATCTGAAGTCTTTGGAGTGACCCGTGGCTGCCAACTGCGACGTTTGCGGCAAGGGGCCGAGCTTCGGCAACAGCATTTCGCACTCGCACCGCCGTACGTCCCGTCGCTGGAATCCCAACATCCAGCGCGTGCGTGCAGTGGTCGGTCGGACGCCGAAGCGGCTCAACGTCTGCACCTCGTGCATCAAGGCCGGCAAGGTCGCGCGCTGACGTTCCCGTCGTAGCGCAGCCTTCCGGTTGCCCAAAAAGCCGGTCCACCTCGGTGGACCGGCTTTTTGCTGTGCTCCGCCGGGGGCTCAGCGCCCGGTGCGCGCCTGCCAGCCGTGGTCGACGGGGCCGATCCCGCCTCCCAGCGCGAAGCCGCCCCGGATGGCGCCGGTGACGTACTCCTTCGCGCCCCGCACGGCGGCCGGGACGTCCTGGCCGCGGGCGAGTCCGCAGGCGATGGCGGAGGCCAGGGTGCAGCCCGTGCCGTGGGTGTGCCGGTTGTCCAGCCTCGGGGCGCGCAGCCAGTGCTCATCGGAGCCGTCCGTCAGCAGGTCCACGGCCTCGCCGGGCAGATGACCGCCCTTGATCAGCGCCCAGCGCGGTCCGTGGTCGAGGATCCCGGCGGCGGCCCGGCGCATCCCCGCCTCGTCGGTGACGGTGATGCCCGTGAGCTGTGCCACCTCGTCGAGATTCGGGGTGGCGACCGTGGCGACGGGCAGCAGCTGCGTGCGTACGGAGTCGAGGGCCTCGGCGGCGAGCAGTGCGTCCCCGTGCTTGGAGACCCCGACCGGGTCGACGACGACGGGTGCGCCGGTCCCCGCGAGCAGTTCGGCGACGGTGTCGACGAGCAGGGCCGACGACAGCATGCCGGTCTTCACCGCCTGGACGCCGATGTCGTCGACGACGCTGCGGTACTGGGCGCGTACGGCGTCCGCCGGCAGGTCCCAGGCGCCCTGCACGCCCAACGAGTTCTGGGCGGTCACCGCGGTCAGCACGCTCATTCCGTGGGTGCCGAGGGCGAGCATCGTCTTCAGGTCGGCCTGGATGCCCGCACCGCCGCCGGAGTCGGATCCGGCGACGGTGAGGACACGGGGCGGTATCGGGGCGGGTGCGCTCATACCCCGGAATCTACTGGGCCCGCCCGAAGGATCCGAATCTACTGGGCGTCCTCGATGGATCCGAAATGGTCCCAGCCGCCCTTGCTCGTCCAGGGCGCCCCGTCGACGGTCACCTGGGGCAGCGCGGAAGGGTTGAGCACCTCTCCGATGACCTTCCAGCGGGCGGGGAGCTTCACGTCGGTGGGGAACGTCGCCACGATCGCGTGGTCCTCTCCCCCGGTCAGCACCCACTGGAGCGGGTCGACCCCGACGGCCTGCCCGATGTCGGACATCTGCGAGGGGATGTCGATCAGCCCGGAGCGCAGGTCGATACGGACCTTGCTGGCCTCGGCGATGTGCCCGAGGTCGGCGACGAGTCCGTCGCTGACGTCGGTCATGGCCGTGGCGCCGAGCCCGGCCGCCGCGGGGCCCGCGTGGTAGGGCGGCTCGGGGCGCCGGTGCGCCTCGACGAAGGCGCGCGGTGAGCGGAACCCCCGGGAGAGCACGGCGAATCCGGCCGCGGACCAGCCGAGCCATCCGGTGACGGCCACGACGTCGCCGGGCCGTGCTCCTGACCGGGTGACGGGCTCGTGGTTGCGCAGGTCGCCGAGTGCGGTGATCGAGACGGTGATGGTGTCGCCGCCGACGACGTCACCCCCGACCACCGCGGCCCCGGCGACCTGGCACTCGTCGCGCAGTCCGTCCATCAGCTCGGCGGCCCAGGTGACCGGCAGGTCCGCCGGTACGACGAGGCCGAGCAGCAGCGCCGTGGGCACGGCGCCCATGGCCGCGATGTCGGCGAGATTCTGGGCGGCGGCCTTACGGCCGACGTCGTACGCCGTCGACCAGTCGCGGCGGAAGTGCCGGCCCTCCAGCAGGATGTCCGTACTGGCCACGACCCTGCGGTCGGGAGCGGCCACGACCGCGGCGTCGTCGCCGGGTCCCAGCCGTACCGCCGGAGTGGTGGTGAGCCGGGAGGTGAGCTCTCTGATGAGCCCGAACTCCCCCAACTCGCCCACGGTTCCCTTCACCGAGTCTCACCTCTCATCTATCGCACCGGACACCTGTCCGGGCTGCTTCAGCGGTCGGCGGCCGGCACCGGTGGGCTTGCGGTCGCGAGCCCCAACCGCTGTCGGTACCGTCAAGAGATACGTCAACTTCTGTGGTGCGTACGCCACGCTGAGGGCGTCAACCGGCCCGTAGGTCTCCCATCGGCCCCGCGCGACGCGATAACGTGGCGTCCCTTTCCCCCACATGATCCTCGTGGCCGCCCTGGAGGTTCCGTGGTACAGGCGTACATCCTTATCCAGACCGAGGTGGGCAAGGCGTCGACCGTCGCCGAGACCATCGCGAAGCTCCCGGGAGTGATCCAGGCAGAGGACGTCACAGGCCCCTACGACGTGGTGGTGCGCGCGCAGGCCGACACCGTGGACGCGCTCGGCCGGATGGTGGTCGCCAAGGTCCAGCAGGTGGACGGCATCACGCGTACCCTGACCTGCCCGGTCGTCCACCTCTGACCCCCCTCTACGCTGGTCCGGTGACTCACATCGCCCGCCGGTCCCCCCGATCCCGTCTGCTCGCTCCGTCCGCCGCCCTGGGCCTCCTGGCCGTGGCGGGCTGTTCCGCCGGTGGTTCGCAGCCCTCGGTGGCGGTTCCCACGCCGTCGTCCGAGGCAGCCGGGTACTGCGGGAAACTGCACGAGGAGCTGCCGGAGACCGTCGACGATCTGGAACGGAGTGACCCCTCACCGGATTCGGACCTGACCGCCGGCTGGGGGAACGGGGCGATCGTACTGCGCTGCGGTGTCCCCCGGCCCGCGAGGATGGACGATTCCCAGTCGAAGGCCGTCGACGCGGACGGCGTCAACTGGCTGCTGGAGCAGTCCGACGACGCGGGGCCCAGGTTCACGACCACCTACCGCAAGGCGTATGTCGAGGTGACGCTCGGGACGGACTACGCCCATGACATCACCCCGTTGTCGGCGTTCGCCGCACCCGTGAAGAAGACGGTCCCGGACAGCGTCTGAGGGACCGCGGACGGCCTCCGCGGGCTGCCCCCGCGCGGGACAGCCGCCGGCAGAGGTCAGCGCAGGCCGGTGGAGCGGTTCAGCGCGGCCGTGATCAGCCGGTCCACCAGCTCCGGGTACTCCACCCCGCTCGCCTGCCACATGCGGGGGAACATGGAGATCGGTGTGAAGCCCGGCATGGTGTTGATCTCGTTGATGACGAAGGAGCCGTCCTCGGTGAGGAAGAAGTCCGCGCGTACGAGGCCCTCGCAGGAGGCCGCCTCGAACGCCTCGACGGCGAGCCTGCGCACCTCGGCGGTCTGCTCGTCGGTGAGCGGCGCGGGCACCAGTCCCGCCGCCGAGTCGATGTACTTGGCCTCGAAGTCGTAGAAGTCGTGGGCGGTGACGGGCGGGATCTCCGCGGGCACGCTGGCGCGCGGTCCGTCCTCGAACTCCAGCACGCCGCACTCGATCTCCCGGCCGCTCAGCAGGGACTCCACGAGGAACTTGGGGTCGTGCCTGCGGGCCTCCCAGATCGCCTCGTCGAGCCCGGAGGCGTCGTCGACCTTGGTGATGCCCATCGACGATCCACCACGGGCGGGCTTCACGAAGAGCGGCCAGCCGTGTTCGGCGGCGAACTCCATGATGCGCTTGCGGGCGGCCGGCCGGTCCGACTCCCACTCCCGGGGGCGGACGACCTCGTACGGGCCGACCGGCAGCCCGAAGGAGGTGAACACCCGCTTCATGTACTCCTTGTCCTGGCCGACGGCCGAGGACAGCACACCCGCGCCGACGTAGGGCACACCGGAGAGCTCCAGGAGCCCCTGGAGCGTGCCGTCCTCGCCGTAGGGGCCGTGCAGCATGGGGAAGACGACGTCGACCTCGCCCAGGACCGTGGGCACCGAACCGGGTTCGCTCACCACGACGTCACGGTTGCCCGGGTCGACGGACAGCGTCACGGCGCCCTGCGCCGAGTCGGCCAGCTGCTCCACGTCGGGGACCCGCCGGTCCGTGATGGCCATGCGGGCCGGGTCGTCGGACGTGAGGGCCCAACGCCCGTCCCTGGTGATGCCGATCGGCAGGACGTCGTACTTCGTCCGGTCGATGGCGCTCATGATGGCACCGGCCGTGACGACCGAGATGCCGTGCTCGGAGCTACGGCCGCCGAACACGACGGCCACACGCGGCTTGCGGCCCGGTTCGGAGCTCCGCTCGGAGCTCAGGGGGCTCTCAGGGCTCTGGGGGAGGTTCTGGCTGCTCATATCGCGACGAGCGTACCTGCTGGTAGGGCTCGAGTCAGCGTCGCTCGGGCTTGGCGCTGCGCGACATCAGCTCCTTGAGCGCCACCATCGGCTGCTTGCCCTCGTGGACGATGCCGAAGACGGTCTCGGTGATGGGCATGTCGACCCCGTGCCTGCGTGCCAGATCGAGCACCGATTCGCAGGACTTGACGCCCTCCGCCGTCTGGCTGGTGACGGCGACGGTCTCCTGGAGCGTCATCCCCCGCCCGAGGTTGGTGCCGAAGGTGTGGTTGCGCGAGAGCGGCGACGAGCAGGTCGCCACCAGGTCCCCGAGGCCGGCCAGTCCGGAGAAGGTCAGCGGGTCGGCGCCCATGGCGAGTCCCAGCCGGGTGGTCTCGGCGAGGCCGCGGGTGATGAGGGAGCCCTTCGCGTTGTCACCGAGGCCCATGCCGTCGGCGATGCCCACGGCGAGGCCGATGACGTTCTTCACGGCGCCGCCGAGCTCGCAGCCGACCACGTCGGTGTTGGTGTACGGCCGGAAGTACGGGGTGTGGCAGGCGGCCTGGAGGCGCCGGGCGACGTCCTCGTCCGAGCAGGCGACGACGCCCGCGGCGGGACGGCGTTCGGCGATCTCCTTGGCAAGGTTGGGCCCCGTGATGACAGCGATACGGTCCCTGGTGACCCCGGTGACGTCCTCGATGACCTCACTCATCCGCTTCGCGGTGCCGAGTTCGACGCCCTTCATCAGGGAGACGAGCACCGTGCCGGGCTCCAGATGCCTCGCCCAGTCCGCGAGGTTGGCGCGCAGGGTCTGCGAGGGCACCACGAGGACGGCGAAGTCGGCGCCGCGCAGCGCCTCGGCGGGGTCGGTCGTGGCACGGACCGAGTCGGGGAGTTCGACGCCCGGCAGGTACCCCGGGTTGGTGCGGGTGGTGTTGACGGCCTCGGCCACCTCGGCGCGACGGGCCCAGAGGGTGACCTCGCAGCCGGCGTCGGCGAGGATCATGGCGAACGCCGTACCCCATGAGCCGGTTCCGAAGACGGCCACCTTCGCGGGGTGCGTCACGTGGTTCCCTTTCCCTCTGCCTTGCGCCGCTGTTCAGCGCGGGCCTTGCGGTGATCGTAAGGCTCCGCGGGGGCCTTCTCACCGCGTACCTCCTCCAGCTGGGCGGTGACCGCGGCCATGATGGTCTCGGTCGCCCTGCGCAGGACGTCGGGCGTCGGTTCGAGGCCGTAGTAGCCGGAGAGGTCGACCGGCGGACCGGCCTGCACCCGCAGGGTCTTGCGGGGGAACAGCCGGAACTTCTTCTCCTTGGCGTAGGGCGGCATCGCGAGGTTGGCGCCCCACTGGGCGACGGGGATGACCGGGACCTTGGTCATCAGCGCGACCCGGGCGGCGCCGGTCTTGCCGGCCATCGGCCACATGTCGGGGTCGCGGGTGAGCGTGCCCTCGGGATAGAAGGCGACACACTCGCCCCGCTCGATGGCGTCGACGGCGGCGCGGAAGGCATCGAGCGCGTTGGTCGTCTCGCGGTAGACGGGGATCTGCCCCGTACCCCGGAGGATCATTCCGACGAACGGCGTCCTGAACAGTCCGGCCTTGGCGAGCAGCCTCGGCACGCGTCCGGTGTTGTACTGGAAATGCCCGTAGGACAGTGGGTCCAGATACGAGTTGTGATTGACCGCGGTGATGAATCCGCCGTCGGCCGGAATGTGTTCCATTCCCCGCCAGTCCCGCTTGAACAGAACCACCAGGGGCGGTTTTGCGATCACCGCCGCCAGGCGGTACCAGAAGCCGATTCTGCGGCGGGGCACTCGGGGGCCTTTCTCTAGGAACCGATCTGCTGCGGGGCTCGGGACGGTGCTGCCCCGCCCCTGGGCCCCTGCTGTGTGGAGAACACCGTACGCCTCGCCGGTGGGGGCGGACCTCCGGGTTGTCGTACCGGCAGGCGAGAATAAGGGCTGATGCGTACGGAGGGGGAGATCGCCACGAACACCGACCCGACCGGCCCCTGGTCCCTGGTCGTCCCGCTGAAACCGCTCGCACGGGCCAAGAGCAGGCTGGGCCGGGCGGTGGGCGGGGCTCTCCGTCCGCGCCTGGCGCTGGCGTTCGCACAGGACACCGTGTCGGCGGCGCTGGCCTGTCCCGCCGTGCGCGATGTGGTGGTAGTCACGGACGACCCGGTGGCCGGGGCCGCGCTGGCCGCGCTCGGGGCGCGGACCGTGGCCGACACCCCGGCGGCCGGGCTCGACGCCGCGATGGAGCACGGCGCGCGTGCCGTGCGGGCACGGCGCGGGGGTGCTGCGGTGGCCGTGCTCAACGCGGATCTGCCCGCGCTGCGTCCGGACGAATTGGCTCGGGTGCTCGAATTCTCTGCCGCTTTTCCCCGCGCTTTTGTCCCCGACGCACAGGGAATCGGCACCACATTTCTTTCCGCGACACCGGGGGCCGAATTGCGTCCGGCCTTCGGCGGGGCGTCGCGGGCGCGGCATCTGGCGTCCGGCGCCGTGGAGGTCTCGCTGCCCGACATCGCTTCGGTCCGCGGGGACGTGGACACGGGCGTCGATCTGAGGGCCGCGCTGGTGCTGGGGGTGGGGCGGTTCACCGCCGCGCTGACGGCCCCGGTGGCCCCTGTCGTGGACCGATAGGCTGCCGCTCATGCAGGCGACCTCGTTCACGTACGACTCCGAGACCCGCACCGGCAGTGTGCTCCTCGACGACGGCACCCCGGTGGACTTCGACGCGCCCGCGTTCGACGCGGGTGGGCTGAGGCTGCTGCGTCCGGGGCAGCGGGTGCGGATCGAGACCGAGGGCGAGGGTGCCTCGCTGCGGATCACGCTGGTGACGCTGCAGACGCTCTGAGCAGCCCCGAACAGCCCGCGGGCCGGGCTCCCCGAGGGGAGCCCGGCCCGGCGCGTGTATGAGAGCGAGCGGTGCCCGGTCTCACTTCTTGCGTGCGGTGACCTTCTTGGCGGTGGTCTTGCGTGCCGTGGTCTTCTTCGCGGGCGCCTTCTTCGCCGTGGTCTTCTTGGCGGGCGCCGTCTTGGCGGCGACGGTCTTCTTGGTGGCCGTCTTCTTCGCCGGGGCCGACTTCTTCGCCGCCGCCGTGGTCTTCTTGGCCGTGGCGGTGGTCTTCTTGGCCGTGGTCTTCTTCGCGGGGGTCGCCTTCTTCGCGGCCGCCGTGGTCTTGCGCGCCGTGGCCTTCTTCGCGGTGGCCTTCTTCGCTGCCGCCTTCGCCGTCGTACGGGTGGAAGAACCGCCCGAGAGGCTGCCCTTGGGGGCCTTCTTCACGGCCACGTCGTTCTTGGGGAGCTTCTTGGAGCCGCTCACCAGGTCCTTGAAGCCCTGTCCCGCGCGGAAACGCGGCACGGAGGTCTTCTTGACCCGCACCCGCTCGCCCGTCTGCGGGTTGCGGGCGTAACGGGCGGGGCGGTCGACCTTCTCGAACGAGCCGAAGCCCGTGACCGAGACACGGTCTCCCGCGACGACCGCACGGACGATCGCGTCGAGTACCACGTCGACAGCGTCTGCGGCCTGCTGACGGCCGCCGACCTTGTCGGCAATCGCTTCTACGAGCTGCGCCTTGTTCACGTCTTCCCCTTCGGAGACATTGCCGGAACGAAACTGTTCAGGCTTTTTCGCACGTTAGGCAGATATATACCGCAAATCAAACACGAAACGGGCTAATCACCCTAGTGCCGCAACGAAGTCGACCGCTGCGCCGTCCACAGAGTCAGTCACCTTCGGGGAATCGGCCCTCGTCGAGGTCCTTCATCAACCGGTCCAGACGCCTTGCCGCGCCCGGGAGATCGTGCTTAGCCGCGGCCGTGACGACCAGCAGCTTCCGGGAGAGCGCCATCCGTACGCTCTCCGGGACTTGCAGCGCGCGCACCTTTGCGTGTGCTTC
This sequence comes from Streptomyces sp. NBC_01012, assembly GCF_045162755.1. Taxonomy (NCBI): domain Bacteria; kingdom Bacillati; phylum Actinomycetota; class Actinomycetes; order Kitasatosporales; family Streptomycetaceae; genus Streptomyces; species Streptomyces sp. NBC_01012. Next base: position 2,063,428 of record NZ_CP108688.1, read on the forward strand.
TTTCAATCGGTCGGCGACTTGGCCATAGAGCTCGAGTTGGCTGTCGCGTTCCATGCACCGATTGTGCCATCTGGGGCGAGTTGTCGCCCGAGGGGGTCTCAACAAGCGACTGCGCCCCCTGCCGGATGGCAGGGGGCGCAGTTCGGGAAAAGCGCTGCTCAGGCGTCAATTGTACGGGGCTTGTGAGACGGCCTGGCCGCCTCATAAGTCACAATGTCCGCTTCGTTCTGAAGAGTGAGACTGATGTCGTCCAGCCCGTTCAGCAGTCGCCAGCGGGCGTTCTCGTCGAGCTCGAAGTCGGCCGTGATTCCCTCCGCGAGAACCTGGCGCTTCTCCAGATCGACGGTCACCTCGGCCGTGGGGTCGGCCTCGGTGAGCTCCCAGAGCCGGTCGACGACCTCCTGGTCGAGCACCACGGTCAACAGACCGTTCTTCAGGGAGTTGCCGCGGAAGATGTCGGCGAAACGGGGCGAGATGACGGCCTTGAAGCCGAAGTTCTGGAGGGCCCAGACCGCGTGCTCACGCGAGGAGCCGGTGCCGAAGTCGGGTCCGGCGACCAGCACCGAGGCGCCCTTGCGCTCGGGGCGGTTGAGGACGAAGTTCTCGTCCTTGCGCCAGGCCTCGAAGAGCCCGTCCTCGAAGCCGTCGCGGGTGACCTTCTTCAGCCAGTGCGCGGGGATGATCTGGTCGGTGTCGACGTTGCTGCGGCGCAGCGGGACGGCCCGGCCGGTGTGTGCGGTGAATGCTTCCATGACTCTCAGACTCCGGCGGGCGTACGGACGTCGGACAGATCGGCGGGCGAGGCCAGATGGCCCAGCACCGCGGTGGCGGCGGCGACCTGCGGGGAGACCAGGTGGGTGCGGCCACCCTTGCCCTGCCTGCCCTCGAAGTTCCGGTTCGAGGTGGAGGCGGAGCGCTCGCCGGGGGCCAGCTGGTCGGGGTTCATGCCGAGGCACATCGAGCAGCCCGCGTGCCGCCATTCGGCACCCGCCGCGGTGAAGACCTTGTCCAGGCCCTCCTCGACAGCCTGCAGGGCGACCCGTACGGAGCCGGGGACGACCAGCATCCGTACGCCGTCGGCGACTTTGCGGCCGCCGATGATCGTGGCGGCGTTGCGCAGATCCTCGATGCGGCCGTTGGTGCAGGAACCTACGAACACGGTGTCCACGCTGATCTCGCGCAGCGGCTGTCCCGCGGTCAACCCCATGTACTCCAGGGCCTTTTCGGCGGCGTGGCGCTCCGAGGCGTCCTCGTACGAAGCGGGGTCGGGGACATCGGCCGACAGGGGCGCGCCCTGGCCGGGGTTGGTGCCCCAGGTGACGAACGGCGCGAGTGCGGCGCCGTCGATGACCACCTCGGCGTCGAAGACGGCGTCGTCGTCGGTGCGCAGCGTCTTCCAGTACTCCACCGCCGCGTCCCAGTCCTCGCCACGGGGGGCGTGGTCACGGCCCCGCAGATAAGCGAAGGTGGTCTCGTCGGGGGCGATCATGCCCGCGCGGGCGCCGGCCTCGATCGACATGTTGCAGATGGTCATCCGGGCCTCCATCGAGAGCTTCTCGATGGCGGAGCCGCGGTACTCGATGATGTAGCCCTGGCCGCCGCCGGTGCCGATCCGGGCGATGATGGCCAGGATGAGGTCCTTGGCGGTCACGCTGTCGGGGAGTTCACCCTCGACCGTGATCGCCATCGTCCTGGGGCGGGCCATCGGCAGGGTCTGGGTGGCCAGGACGTGCTCGACCTGGCTGGTGCCGATGCCGAAGGCCAGCGCACCGAAGGCGCCGTGGGTGGAGGTGTGGGAGTCACCGCAGACCACCGTGGCGCCGGGCTGGGTCAGGCCGAGCTGCGGGCCGACCACGTGCACGACGCCCTGCTCGACATCTCCCAGCGGGTGCAGCCGGACGCCGAACTCCGCGCAGTTCTTGCGCAGGGTCTCCAGCTGGGCGCGGGAGACCGGGTCGGCGATCGGCTTGTCGATGTCGAGGGTCGGGGTGTTGTGGTCCTCGGTGGCGATGGTGAGGTCGAGTCGCCGCACCGGCCGGCCGGCCTGGCGCAGACCGTCGAACGCCTGCGGGCTGGTCACCTCGTGCAGCAGGTGCAGATCGATGAAGAGAAGGTCGGGCTCGCCATCGGCGCGCCGGACGACATGGTCGTCCCAGACCTTCTCCGCGAGTGTCCTACCCATCGCTTTCCCTCCGGCCGGCATCCTCGCCGGCCCAACTAGAGATTCGGGTGCCGCCGTCCGGACCCCCGAGCGGGGCGGTGGCTGCGGGCCGTTGCGGGGCCGCACGTACAGGTTCGCAACTTCCGTGGAAAATTGAACTTGCGTTTCACAGAGTGAGACGCGAGTATCGTCGTATGGACAACTCTAGCGGCGTCGGCGTTCTCGACAAGGCAGCTCTGGTATTGAGCGCCCTGGAGTCCGGTCCGGCCACCCTCGCCGGGCTGGTCGCAGCGACAGGGCTCGCACGGCCCACGGCACATCGACTGGCCGTGGCACTCGAACACCACCGCATGGTGGCAAGGGATATGCAGGGCCGGTTCATTCTCGGTCCCCGGCTCTCGGAGCTCGCCGCCGCGGCCGGCGAGGACCGGCTCCTGGCGACGGCCGGACCCGTACTCACGCATCTGCGCGACATCACCGGCGAGAGCGCGCAGCTCTACCGCCGGCAGGGCGACATGCGGATCTGCGTGGCGGCGGCGGAGCGGCTGTCCGGACTGCGGGACACCGTACCGGTCGGCTCGACGCTCACGATGAAGGCCGGCTCCTCCGCGCAGATCCTGATGGCCTGGGAGGAACCGGAGCGCCTGCACCGGGGCCTGCAAGGGGCCCGCTTCACCGCCACGGCACTCTCCGGCGTACGCCGACGGGGCTGGGCCCAGTCGATCGGCGAGCGCGAGCCCGGCGTGGCCTCCGTCTCGGCCCCGGTCCGCGGGCCGTCGAACCGGGTGGTCGCCGCGGTGTCCGTGTCCGGGCCGATCGAGCGCCTCACCCGCCACCCCGGCAGGATGCACGCCCAGGCCATCATCGACTCGGCAGCGCGGCTGAGCGAGGCCCTGCGCCGCACGGGCTGAACCCCGCACCGCACGGGTTCACCCCCGTACCGCACGGAACGGCGCCCGCAGCCGCCCGAAGTCGGCTCACCGCCCCGCTGCTCCCTCCCCCGAGGCCGCCCCAACGCCGTGGCGGCCCCCTTCTTCCGGTGCCGACTCCCCGGAACCCTCAGGTGTCCCCTTCCCGGACGAGCGGTGCGCGAAGCGGTCCGCCGCCCCGCGTCCCCTCTTCTCGATCGGCAGCACACCCGTCGCCGCCGCAAGGCCGTAGGCCGGCATATCGGCGTAGATCGATTCGTACGAACCCTCGGGCACGACGTAGCTCTCGTGCCACAGCCCCACATGCTGCCGGGACTTCTTCTCCTTGCGGTTCATCATCGCCCAGGCCCTGCGGTGGAACATGTCGGGAGCGGCGGCGTAGGCGTACAGCTTCTCCTTCGACTCCCAGTACTGGACCACGTAGTACGTCCGGGGTGAGCCGGACAGCAGGGTGTACCCGAGCAGTCCACGGTCCGGGTCCTTGCCCAACTCCCGCAGCATCCGCGGCATCGCCGCGAAGACGGGCAGCCAGTGGTGCACACCCCAGAAGTGGTTGATGCGCATCCCGATCAGCAGGACGACGGCATCACCCTCCGCCGCCGCGGTCGTCCTGCCTGGATTGATCTTCGCGAACATGGAGTACCGCCCTCGTCGCAGGTCGGAGCACTCAGGATTGGATAGCTCAACTATCCAATGGTGGGATAGTGGCACCGCCCAACGGGGCGGCGCAAGGGAAGGCACAGAGGATGCGGCTGTCGGAACTCAGCGAGCAGAGCGGTGTCTCCACCGCGACGATCAAGTACTACCTGCGCGAGAGGCTGCTTCCCGCCGGCGCCCGGGTCACCGCGACACAGGCCGACTACGACGAGGGCCATCTGCGCCGACTGCGTCTGGTGCGGGCGCTCCTCCAGGTCGGGCGTCTGCCGGTGGCGACGGCCCGCGAGGTGCTGACACATGTCGACGACGCGTCGCTGGGCCGCACGATCAGACTGGGCGCCTCCCTCTGGGCGCTGCCGCACGGCCCCGAGCCCGACGAGGACGCCCCGGAGACCGCCACCGCGCGCGCCGAAGTCGCCCGGCTCTTCACGGAACTGGGCTGGACGACGGCCCTGGAGCTCGGCGAACTCTCGCCCGCACACCGCTCCTTGGTCGCCTCGCTGGCCACGCTCGTCCGTCTCGGCTACCCCTGCGACACGAGGTATCTCGCCCAACAGGCCCGCCTCATGCGCAAGGTGGCCGTGCAGGATCTGGACGCGCTGGAGGAGTTCCCCACGGAGGACGAGCAGGTGGAGGCCGCTGTGGCATCGGCCGTGCTGTACGAGCCGCTACTGGCGTCGCTGCGCAGACTCGCCCAGGCGGAGGAATCCGTACAGCGGTACGGGATCGAATGAGAGCCCACGAGGACCCATGCGAAAGGCCCTCCACCGAGGTGAAGGGCCTTTCGCTACTACTGTGTTGTACCCCCGACCGGATTCGAACCGGCGCTACTGCCGTGAGAGGGCAGCGTGCTAGGCCGCTACACAACGGGGGCTTGTTACTTCGGTCTTGCGCTGGGCTACCAGGACTCGAACCTAGAATGACGGTACCAGAAACCGTAGTGTTGCCGATTACACCATAGCCCATGGTGTGACAAGTACCCCCGACCGGATTCGAACCGGCGCTACTGCCGTGAGAGGGCAGCGTGCTAGGCCGCTACACAACGGGGGCCCTGGCGATCCCACCCGGCGATAACCGGGTGTTGTCACCGCGAGAAAGTGGGTGCGACCCCGTTCTCGCGGGATGGATCTGTACCCCCGACCGGATTCGAACCGGCGCTACTGCCGTGAGAGGGCAGCGTGCTAGGCCGCTACACAACGGGGGCTTGTTACTTCGGTCTTGCGCTGGGCTACCAGGACTCGAACCTAGAATGACGGTACCAGAAACCGTAGTGTTGCCAATTACACCATAGCCCACTGAAACACAACCCCTGGGGGCTCTATTTCTGTCTGCGCTTCCCGGCCGGATCTTTCGGCCCGCTCGGGCGGCGCAGGAAGAACATTACCTGAAGGTGTCCGGCGCTCCAAAACGGGTATCGCCCGCCAGCAGGCCGGGAAGCTCGTCAAGACCCATGATCCGCACGAGCTCGGGACGCCCGCCCTGCCCGGTACGGTCCAGCCAGATCCCAGTAAGTCCGGCGGCCACCGCACCCGCGGCGTCGATGTCGGGCTCGTTGCCGACGTACGCCACCTCGTGCGGAGCGATGGCCAGGGCCTCGCAGGCGGCGTGGAAGGCCGCCGCAGCGGGCTTGGCGACCCCTATCTCCACGGCGCACACCACGGCCTCGAAGTGGTCCCGCACACCCAGTGTCCGCAGCTTGCGGTCCTGGTTGTGGATGGTGGAGTTCGACAGGACCGCCTGCCGGAAGCTCCCGGCCAGCAGGTCCAGGACGGGCGCGGCGTCCGGGAAGAGCGCCCACGCGGCCTCGTAGTGCGCGACGTGCCTGCCGAACCACTCGTCGGCCTCGGCGTCGCTCAGCCGCCGCCCCAGGAACGCGCGTACACGCTCGCGTCGCTGCCCCTGGAAGTCGAGCTCCCCGGCTGCGAACCGCGCCCACTGCGCGTCGGTGACCGCTTTCCACACATCGAGGGCGTGGGTGACGGAGTCGTACCCCTCGGGCAGGCCCTCGCCAGCCAGATGCCGGTGCATGCCGACACGGTCGGCTCCGGAGTAGTCGAAGAGCGTGTCGTCGATGTCCCAGAGAACCGCTCGGATCGGCATGCCGGCCAGATTACCGGCACATCCGCCTCATGCCGACGGGGTGACCGCCCCTGCTCGGGCGGCCACCCCGTCGTACGGAACGCTCCCTACGCGGCGAGCTTCGCCAGCGCGGCGTCGATGCGGGCGATCGTCTTCTCGCGGCCCAGGATCTCCAGGGACTCGAAGAGCGGCAGACCGATCGTCCGGCCGGTGACGGCGACACGGACCGGGGCCTGCGCCTTGCCGAGCTTCAGGCCGTGCTTCTCACCGGCGGTGAGGACGGCCGTCTTGAGCGCCTCGGCGTTCCACTCGGCGGCGGTCAGCTCGGCACGGGCCGTGACCAGGAGGGCGTCGGACCCCGCCTTCATGGCCTTGTTCCAGGACGCCTCGTCCTCGACCGGCTCGTCCAGGAAGAGGAAGTCGACGTTGGCCGTGATGTCCGAGAGAACCGTCACACGGGTCTGGGCGTGCGGGGCGATCTCGGCGAACTGCTCCGCGTCGAAGGCCTCGGGCGCCCAGGGGGCGAAGGGTGCCTTCAGCCAGGGGCCGCACGCCTCGGTGAAGGTCTTCACATCGAGCATGCGCAGGTGCTCGGCGTTGATGTGCTCGGCCTTCTTCAGGTCGAAGCGGGCCGGGTTGGCGTTGACGTCGCCGATGTCGAACGCGGCCACCAGCTCGTCGCGGCCGAAGATGTCGCGGTCCTCGGCGATCGACCAGCCGAGCAGCGAGAGGTAGTTGAGCAGCCCCTCGGGCAGGAAGCCACGCTCGCGGTAGAGGTTGAGCGAGGCCTGCGGGTCGCGCTTGGAGAGCTTCTTGTTGCCCTCCCCCATCACGTACGGGAGGTGGCCGAAGGCCGGGGTGTCCTTGGCGATGCCCAGCTCGGTGAGCGCCCGGTAGAGGGCGATCTGCCGCGGAGTGGAGGAGAGCAGGTCCTCGCCGCGCAGGACGTGGGTGATCTCCATCAGGGCGTCGTCGACCGGGTTGACGAGTGTGTAGAGGGGAGCACCGTTGGCACGGACGATGCCGTAGTCCGGGACGTTCTCCGGCTGGACCGTGATGTCTCCGCGGACCAGGTCGGTGAAGGTGATCGCCTCGTCGGGCATCCGGAAGCGGACGATCGAGGTGCGGCCCTCGGCCTCGTACGCCGCCTTCTGCTCGGCGCTCAGGTCGCGGCAGTGGCCGTCGTAGCCCGAGGGCTTGCCGGCCGCTCGGGCGGCGTCGCGGCGGGCGTCGAGCTCCTCGGTGGTGCAGTAGCAGGGGTAGGCGTGTCCGGCGTCCAGGAGCTTGTGGGCCACGTCCTTGTAGAGGTCCATCCGCTGCGACTGGCGGTACGGGGCGTGCGGCCCGCCGACCTCGGGGCCCTCGTCCCAGTCGAGGCCGAGCCAGCGCATCGAGTCGAGCAGTTGCTCGTAGGACTCCTCGGAGTCACGGGCGGCGTCGGTGTCCTCGATACGGAAGACCAGGGTGCCCTGGTGGTGCCGGGCGAAGGCCCAGTTGAAGAGGGCTGTCCTGACCAGGCCCACGTGGGGGTTGCCGGTCGGGGAGGGACAGAAACGTACACGGACCGAGCCGTTAACCACGCTTGATCACCTTGTTGGTGAGAGTGCCGATGCCTTCGATGGTGACGGCGACCTCGTCGCCGACGTTCAGGGGTCCGACCCCTGCGGGGGTTCCGGTGAGGATCACATCGCCCGGCAGCAGCGTCATGGCTTCCGTGATGTGGACGACCAGGTCCTCGACGGAGCGGATCATGTCGCCCGTCCGGCCGAGCTGGCGTTGTTCGCCGTTGACCGTGGCCTGGATGGCCAGGTTACCGGGGTCGACGTCGGTCTCCACCCAGGGGCCGAGCGGGCAGGAGGTGTCGAAGCCCTTCGCCCGGGCCCACTGGCTCTCGCGCCGCTGGGCGTCACGCGCCGTGACGTCGTTGGCGCAGGTGTAGCCGAAGATGACGTCCTTGACGCGCTCGCGCGGGACCTCCCGGCACATGCGGCCGATCACCACGGCCAGCTCGGCCTCGTGGTGCAGCTCCTCGGAGAAGGAGGGGTACTCGATGGCGTCGCCGGAGCCGATCACCGAGGTGGTGGGCTTGAAGAAGGCGACGGGCACATCCGGGACATCGTTGCCCAACTCGGCGGCGTGTTCCGCGTAGTTGCGGCCGATGGCCACGACCTTGTTGGGAAGCACCGGCGGCAGCAGCCGTACCTTCTTCAGCGGGACCTTGGTCCCGGAGAGCTCGAAGTCGCTGTACGGGATGCCCTTGATGATGTCGAGCACGAGGCTGTCGGGGCTGTCGCCCTCGACCGCGCCGAAGGCGACATTGCCGTCGATGGAGAACCTGGCGATGCGCACGGGATGCTGTCGCCCCTCACTTGCTGGCTGGCTGAAGACTGACGCTCCAGGCTAGCGCCTCGCCGGGCGGGACGCCCGCGCGGCGAGAGGGGCTCGCAGCGCGTCACGCCACGGGGGTGGCCGGGGCTTCCATGAGGATGGTGCGGCGCGGGTTGGCGGTCCGGTTGGGCAGGTCGACGCTGTGCTCCTGCTGCTCCGGCGTCTCCAGTGCTCCCGCGTCGTCGAGGTGCGCGAGCGTGGTGCGCCGGGGGTTGGCGATGTTGCGGAACGTCGTCGTCGTCTTCATCTGCCGTCTGCGTCCTTGCCGCTGGGGCGCTGCCCTGAGGTGCGCCGGTTGTCGGATTCGCTATCCCTGTAAAGCGCCAGGCTAAACATCCGATTCCCCGCCCCGGCCGGAACAAGACCGCGATCATGATGTGAGTTTGCTCACGCAGTTGACGACAAAACGCCCATTGCAGGCAGTTGACCATGGGATACAAAGCAGACAATACGGGGCTGAATCCACCATTCCGCTCCCGATCATGGCGTCTGGGACACCCGGCCCCCGCGCGGAACTCACCCGTAATCGCCCACTTTGACCGTGAACACGCTCCACGCCTTGTTACAGAGCCATCACACCGTGTCATCCAGGTCACAGCCCGGTACGCGGGCCTTGTTGGAGATCCTCCACTGTGCTGGAATTCCACGCACCGCCGCGGGTTTCAGGCCCAACGCGCAGGGGCGCAACGCAGCGCCGAGTGGCGGCGGGAGGGGGAAGTACGCCGGTCACTCACGACCACCATGGGGCGCGTCCAGTGCCCCACGACGCCGACACCGTCCCGTCGCGCCATGCGCGGGGGGACGCCTGGTCCAGAGGTTGCGACGCTAGTGCAGGGACGTTTCAAGAGGGATGGCATGGGGTCGCCCCAGCCCCGCCAGGGCCGAGGGGAAACTCCGGCGGATCAGGAACCGCGCGGCGGAAACGACCGCGGTTCCTCGACCCAGCACGCCCAGAATCCCGGCGCGGCGGGTGACGGCGGCGACCGCGCGCAGCGCCCCGGGACGTCGAGCACCGGCGGCACGACGGCGGGCTCCGGCGGCGAGGACACCACACCGCCCCTCAAGCCGGCCGGCCCCACCACCGCGGGCTCGCGCATCGCACTGCGCAACTGGCGCATCAGTACGCGTCTGGTCTCCCTGCTCGCCCTCCCCGTGGTCGCGGCGACCACACTGGGCGGGCTGCGGATCAACGAGTCCATGAACGACATGGCCCAGCTGGAGCACATGCAGCTGCTCAGCCAGATGACCAAGAAGGCGACCGCGCTCGCCACCGCGCTCCAGGACGAGCGCGACAAGTCGGCGGGCCCGCTGTCCAACGGCGTGAAGGCCACCGACTACAAGGTCACCCAGCCCCGGGAGCGCACCGACCGCGCCAGGGACGCCTTCTTCGAGGCGACCGACCAGATCGGCAACACTCCCGGCGACGCCGCTCTGGACAGCATCCACTCGAGCGTCAGCCAGATCGGCAACCAGCTGGGCGCCATCACCAGCATCCGTAAGGACGCGTACGCGGGCGAGAGCCCGAGTCTCAACACGATCGACCAGTACAGCCAGCTGATCACCTCGCTGCTGAGCCTTTCGCAGGACATGGCGCAGGCCACCAGCAACCCGGAGATGATCAAGCGGACGCGTGCGCTGGCCGCCTTCTCGTCCTCGAAGGAGTACGCCTCCGTCGAGCGCGCCATCATCGCCGCGGCACTGCCGGGCGGCGACAGCAACGAGACGCACCTGAACGACAACGACCAGGCGTACGGGCGCAACGCGCTCAGCAAGGCGAGCTCGACCCTCAAGACCTTCGAGACGACCTACGAGTCCACCGGGAGGAGCTCCACCGAGCTGCTGGCACCGCTGGACAGCGGCAATCCCGAGATCACCGCCGCCGACATGTACGCCAAGAAGGTGCTCGACAGCCCGCTGGGCATGGAGGGCGCCGGCAAGGCCCGCACGTACATGGACTGGTACGACCAGAGCTCGACCAAGATCCAGGCCATGAAGACCATCGAGGAGACGCTCCTCGGTGAGATGGAGAGCAAGGCCCGCGAGCTCAAGGAGGAGTCGCAGCGCGAGGCGATCCTCAACGGTGCGATGATCCTGATCGTCCTCGGGGTGTCGCTGGTCGGCGCCTTCGTCGTGGCCCGGTCCATGATCCGCTCGCTGCGGCGGCTCCAGGAGACCGCGACCCGGGTCGCCCAGGACCGGCTGCCCGAGCTCGTCAAGCAGCTCTCCGAGACGGACCCGCAGGACGTCGACACCTCCGTCGAGTCGGTCGGTGTGCACTCCAGGGACGAGATCGGCCAGGTGGCCGCGGCCTTCGACGACGTGCACCGTGAGGCGGTCCGACTGGCCGCCGAGCAGGCGCTGCTGCGAGGCAACGTCAACGCGATGTTCACCAACCTCTCGCGCCGCAGCCAGGGTCTGATCCAGCGCCAGCTCTCGCTCATCTCCGAACTGGAGTCCCGCGAGGCCGACCCGGACCAGCTGTCCTCGCTCTTCAAGCTCGACCACCTCGCGACCCGTATGCGCCGTAACGGTGAGAACCTCCTCGTCCTCGCGGGTGAGGAGCCCGGCCGCCGGTGGACCCGGCCCGTGCCGCTGGTCGACGTGCTCCGTGCCGCCGCCTCCGAGGTGGAGCAGTACGAGCGCATCGAACTGGCCGCCGTGCCCGCCACCGAGGTCGCGGGACGCGTCGTCAACGACCTCGTGCACCTGCTCGCCGAGCTGCTGGAGAACGCCACGTCGTTCTCCTCGCCGCAGACGAAGGTCCGGGTCACGGGTCACGCGCTGCCCGACGGCCGTGTGCTCGTCGAGATCCACGACACGGGTATCGGTCTCTCCCCCGAGGATCTGGCCGCGATCAACGAGCGGCTCGCGTCGCCGCCCACCGTGGACGTCTCGGTCTCCCGCCGCATGGGTCTGTTCGTGGTCGGCCGGCTGTCCCTGCGTCACGGCATCCGTATCCAGCTGCGGCCCTCCGACTCCGGCGGCACGACCGCGCTGGTCATGCTGCCCATGGAGGTCGCGCACGGCGGCAAGCAGCAGCAGCCCTCGAAGCAGGGCCCGCAGGCCGGTGCTCCCGGTGGGCTCCTCGCCGGTGCGGGTGCTCCCGCAGGCGGCGGTCAGCGTCCCGGACTCGCAGGCCCCGCGCAGGCTCCCGCCAAGGGTCTTGCATCGGGCGCCCCGCGTGGCCAGGTGGGTGCGGGTTCGTCCCCCCGGGCCGCGCTGCCCTCGCGCGATGTCGGACCGCAGCAGGGCCAGGGGCCCGGCCGGCAGAACCCCGGGCTGCCCACCCGTGGCGGCCAGGACGCTCCTCCGCCGCGTCAGGGCGGCGGCCTCGCCGGTGCCTTCGCCGGTGGTGCCCGCCCCGGCGCACGCCCCCCGCAGGACCCCTCGGGCGGTGCGGACTCGGGCCGGCCCAACCTCTTCGGCCACTCCGGACCGCCCTCACGGCAGACTCCGCAGCCCCAGCAGGCACAGCTCGGCCAGGGCGGCCCGCAGCAGCCCGGCGGTTCCGGTGGTCCCGGTGGTCCCGGCGCACCCGGTGGCCCCGGCCGCCAGCTGCCGCCCGTGGGCGGACCCAGGGCCGAGCTGCCCGGCGGCAACCCGCAGCCCCAGCGTCCGCAGAGCACGAGCTGGGGTGTCGAGGAGCAGGGTGCTCCCCGGCGTACGCAGCCGGACTCCCCGCGTGGTCACGAGGAGCACGACACCGGTCGGTTCGCCCGGCCCGGCACCTCGGCGCCGAACCAGCAGTTCAGCCCGCCGAACCAGCGTCCGCCGATGGACGACCGCCAGGGCCCCGGCTCCACCTCGGAGTTCGCCCGTCCCGACTACTCCGCACCGCAGGCACCGCAGGCACAGGACCCGGCGAGCACCGCGCAGTTCGCCCGCCCGGACTTCAACGCCCCGATGTCACAGGGCGACCAGTTCTTCGGTGACCAGCCCCGGCAGGACCAGGGCTTCGGCAACCCGCCGCAGCAGGACCAGGGCTTCCGCGCCCCGGCCCCGCAGGGCGACCAGGGCTTCGGCAACCAGCGCCCGCAGGACGACGCCTTCGGCAACCAGCAGCGCCCGCAGGACGACGGCTTCGGTGGGCAGCGCCCGCCGCAGGACGACGCCTTCGGCAACCAGCAGCGCTCGCAGGCTCCCGAACCGCGCCGCGACGACAACGCCGACTTCGGCGCACCGCTGCCGCCGGCCGGTCCCGGTGACGGACGTACACCGCTGTACGACACGCTGGAGACGAACTGGTTCCACGGACCGCAGCAGGGTGGCCAGCAGCCGCCCGCCGCGGAGCCGCCGGCGCCGGCCGCTCCCCAGCCCGCCGACATACCTCCGCCGCCCATGCCCAGGCGTGGTGCGGCCGACACCGGCGTCACCAGTTCCTGGCGCGCCTCACCCAACGACGACCTCGTACGCCAGGCGGAACGGGCGAAGAAGCCCGCCGCCGGCGGTATCACGACTTCCGGACTGCCCCGCCGTGTCCCACGTGCCAATTTGGTGCCGGGCACTGCTCAGCAGCAGAATCATCAGTCCGGACCTCAGGTTTCGCGTGCGCCGGATGACGTACGCGGCCGTCTGACCAATCTCCGCCGGGGCATCCAGCAGGGACGACAGGCCAACACAGGCTCGTCTACCGGCAGTTTCCAACTCGGCCCCACTCACCAGCAGGAGCGTTAGTTGAGCCCCATGAGTCAGGCCGCGCAGAATCTGAACTGGCTGATCACCAACTTCGTGGACAACACCCCAGGGGTGTCCCACACGGTGGTGGTCTCAGCGGATGGCCTGCTGCTGGCGATGTCCGAAGGTTTCCCGCGCGACCGCGCCGATCAGCTGGCGGCTGTCGCCTCCGGTCTGACGTCGCTCACAGCGGGAGCCTCACGGATCTTCGAAGGCGGCGCCGTGAGCCAGACGGTTGTGGAGATGGAGAGAGGTTTCCTCTTCCTCATGTCCATCTCCGACGGTTCGTCACTCGCCGTCCTTGCCCACCCGGACGCGGACATCGGTCTGGTCGGGTACGAGATGGCACTCCTCGTCGACCGTGCGGGGACCGTCCTCACCCCTGACCTCCGTGCCGAACTACAAGGAAGTCTGCTGCACTAGACGGCCATGCGGCAGACACTTGACGCGATCCCCCCAGGTACTACTCAAAACCCTCACCCGTCCGGCCGACACAGCCCCTTACCGGCCACCTTCAGACGGCAAGCCGACACCCTGCTGTCACGCCCGGAGGATTTATGACCCCGCCACCCGCCTCACCCGATCCGTACGGCGCACTGCATCACGCGTCGTACGACGGTGAAGGCGACCAGCCGTTGGTCCGTCCCTACGCCATGACCGGCGGCAGGACCCGGCCGCGCTATCAGCTCGCGATAGAGGCACTGGTCAGCACCACAGCGGACCCCGCCCACCTCGGGACGCTGCTCCCCGAGCACCAGCGGATCTGCCACCTGTGCCGCGAGGTCAAGTCGGTGGCCGAGGTCTCGGCCCTGCTGTCCATGCCCCTGGGCGTGGCCAGGATCCTCGTGGCGGACCTGGCGGAAGCCGGCATGGTGGCCATCCACCAGCCGGGCAACGGAGAGGCCGGCGGCGCGCCGGATGTGACACTGCTCGAAAGGGTGCTCAGTGGACTTCGCAAGCTCTAGTGGCGGTACGGCCCGCGCCACCACTTCGGCGAAGATCGTGGTGGCAGGAGGCTTCGGCGTCGGTAAGACCACGTTTGTCGGTGCCGTTTCGGAGATCAATCCGCTGCGCACCGAAGCCGTGATGACGTCCGCGTCCGCGGGCATCGACGACCTGACACACACCGGGGACAAGACCACCACCACGGTGGCCATGGACTTCGGACGCATCACCCTGGACCAGGACCTGATCCTCTACCTGTTCGGCACCCCCGGACAGGACCGCTTCTGGTTCATGTGGGACGACCTGGTCCGCGGCGCCATCGGCGCCGTCGTCCTCGTCGACACCCGCCGCCTCGCCGACTGCTTCCCCGCCGTCGACTACTTCGAGAACAGCGGCCTCCCCTTCGTCATCGCCCTCAACGGCTTCGACGGACACCAGCCCTACACACCGGACGAAGTACGCGAAGCACTCCAGATCGGGCCCGACGCCCCGATCATCACGACGGACGCACGGCACCGCGCCGACGCCAAGAGCGGCCTGATCACCCTGGTCGAGCACGCACTCATGGCCCGGCTGAAGTAGCCGTAAGTCGGTAGCGATCTACGGAAGTTGTTGTAGTCACGCGGGGGCGGTCTGTGTCGTCCGACACGATCCGTCCCCGCGTTCATAACGTTTCGAAAGAGAATTGAAGGCGCATCGATACCCGACGCACACGCTCGGTATCGCTGCGCTCATACGAGCCTCGCCTTTTGGCGGGGCTCGCTCTTTATGCCCGTTTTATCTGTCGTGAGTCACAGCCGGAATCACGCATTCCGACTGTTTGGAACGCGACCCGTCCGCGTGCTGCAATGCCTCGAACTACCTAGTAGTACAGCCCCTGAACGATAATCCGGCACAACGTAGGTGCCGACGCCGAGAGGTTGTTGGTCGAGTGAGGCGAAGCAACGAGGGCTCCGCGGCCCAGCCGGAGCGGGGCAACTTCACCCCGCCGCGCGCCGCGCTGCCCCCGCCCGCGGACACGTCGTCCGAGGCGGAACCCGCAGGTGGCAGCACCAGTCGGCTGTCCCCGCGGAACTGGCGGGTGCCCACCCGGCTGAACGCGATCCTCCTGATCCCCGCCCTCGTCGGTCTGGTCATGGGCGGCTTCCAGGTGAAGGGGTCGATCGACACCTGGAACGAGGCCCAGGAGGCCGAGAAGACAGCCCTCGTCGTCCGCGCCGCCGCGGCGTACGGACAGGCACTGCTGAACGAGCGCGACCTCACCGCCGTACCTCTGCTGTCCAACGAACGCACCGCCGCCGAGGTGGAGAAGGTGCGGGCCACCACGGACGCCGCCGCGGCGAAGTTCGACGCCGCCGTGGAGAACATGCCGGACAAGGCGGGCCTCCACCGCCGTCTGAAGCTGTTCAAGGCGGAGGAGCCTCTCCTCCCCGATCTGCGTAAGTCCGCCTACGCCGAGGCCATGGACCCGGTGAAGACGGAAGAGGGCTACACCTCGGTCCAGCACTCGCTGATGGAGTTCTCCAACGAGCTCGGCCTGGGTACCGGCAACATCACCAGCTACGGCCGCACCGTGTACGCCATCGAGCTGGCCAAGGCAGCAGAATCGCTTCAGCGCTCGATCGGCACGCATCTGCTGGTGCGCCCGAGCCAGGAGGAGCGCAACTTCAACGGCCAGGTGACGGCCTTCAGCTCGTACAACTACCTGGAGCAGATCGCCCTCGGTGAGTTCGTCTCCGGTGGTACGGAGGCCGACGCGGCCCGCCTCAAGGAGGTCATGGCCGGCAAGGCCGCCGAGGGTGCCGAGCAGCTCAAGGACGCCAAGGCGCAGGCCAAGGCCTCGGGCAAGCCCTTCGTGACGCCGCCGAGCGTCGACGGTTCCGTCTTCGACGGCATGGCCCAGCAGATCGGCCAGGGCAAGCAGCCCGACGAGCTCAAGGCCAAGGGCATCACCCCCGAGACCTGGATGGCCGCGGCCACCGCGAAGTTCGACGGTTACACGACCGTCGAGAACGAGCTGGTCGACAAGGCCGTGGCCGAGGCCGCCGCGATCTCGACCGACGCCAGGAACGACGCCATCACCAACGCGGCGATCGTGATCGTCTCGCTGCTGGCGGCCTTCGTCATCGCCGGTCTCATGGCCCGCCAGATGAGCCGCTCGATGCGCCGGCTGCGTACGGCCGCCTTCGGCATCGCCGAGCAGCGGCTGCCGATGCTGGTCGACCAGCTGTCGCGGACCGAGCCCGGCCGGGTGGACACCCGGGTGCAGCCGATCCCGATCAACAGCCAGGACGAGATCGGCGAGGTCGCCCGCGCCTTCGACCAGGTGCACCGCGAGGCCGTCCGGCTCGCCGCCGAGCAGGCCATGCTGCGGGGCAACGTCAACGCGATCTTCACCAACCTCTCGCGCCGCAACCAGTCGCTCATCGAGGGCCAGCTGACCCTCATCACCGACCTGGAGAACAACGAGGCCGACCCGGACCAGCTGGAGAGCCTCTTCAAGCTGGACCACCTGGCCACACGTATGCGCCGTAACGGCGAGAACCTCCTCGTCCTCGCGGGCGAGGAGCCCGGCCGCCGCTGGAACCAGCCGGTGCCGCTGGTCGACGTGCTGCGGGCCGCCTCCTCCGAGGTGGAGTCCTACGAGCGCATCGAGCTCACCGGGGTGCCGGAGACCGACATCCACGGCCAGTCCGTGACCGACCTCGTGCACCTGCTGGCCGAGCTGCTGGAGAACGCCACCACGTTCTCCTCGCCGCAGACCAAGGTGCGGGTCACCGCGACCCGGCTGCCCGACGGCCGCGTCATGATCGAGATCCACGACAAGGGCATCGGTCTCACCGCCGAGGACTTCGCGGACATCAACCACAAGCTGGCCAACCCGCCGACCGTGGACGCCGCGGTGTCCCAGCGGATGGGCCTGTTCGTGGTCGGCCGGCTGGCCGACCGGCACGGCATCCGCGTCCAGCTGCGCCCCTCGGGCGAGCAGGCGGGCACGACGTCGCTGGTCATGCTGCCCGACGCGATCACCCACGGTGGCGGTGGCGAGGGGATCGCGCAGGACGACTTCACCGTCTCCTCGATCATGCCCGAACAGCAGCAACAGCCGGCGTTCGACCCGATGCCGCAGCAGCTCCCGATGCGCACGGCGGCGGAGCTCGGCTTCGACGACTCCCGGTACGACACCTCGGTGGCGGACTCCCCGCAGCTGGACCCGGTGAACCGTTCGCTCATGCGTGAGGAGCGGCGGGCCGCGCTGGAGGCACAGGCGGGCGGCGAGCGTCCGGCGTTCCAGGAGGAAGCCGCGGCACAGCGGCAGGACTACGCCCAGGGGCAGTACGCGCCCGAGCAGCAGTACGGCCAGGAGCAGCAGTTCGGCCAGGAGCAGGCGCAGCAGCAGTACGCCCCCGAGCAGTTCGCCCCTGACCAGCAGGAGTTCACGCAGCCCGGTTACGAAGGCGGCTACGACCCGTACGCCGCGGGGAACGGCTACCAGGACCCGCAGCAGAACGGCCGGAACGGTTACACGGAGGCCGCGTACGCCGCACCGGACGGCGGGCAGGAGCAGTACACCGACTCCTTCGCTTCGCAGGACAGCCCCTCCCACCAGGGCGACTGGGCTGGACAGGGCGGCTACCAGGGGGCCTTCGAGCCCGTGGCGCAGCCCGAGGCGGAGGCTGCCGCGAGCTCTCCCGCGCAGACCCGGGAACGCGTAGGCTTCGAGCGCCCCGGGCCCACCCCGAACCCCGGTCACGACCTGACCGACGCGGGTCTCCCGCGGCGCGGTGCGGGCCAGCAGCACTGGCAGCCCACCGGTCGCGGAAACGACCGGCCCGCCGCGCCCGAGCAGCGGGAGCAGCCGCAGGCTCAGCAGGAAGAGCCGCAGCAGCAGGCGGAGCCGGTCGAAGGGGAGAGCCCCGACGACTGGCGCTCGGCGAACGACGAGCGCTGGGAGCGGGCCGAGCAGCTCCGGGATCCGAAGGCGGGCGGGATCACTCCTTCCGGACTCCCCCGGCGCGTGCCCAAGGCCAATCTGGTCGAGGGCACGGCGGAGCAGACCCAGCAGGGCGGCCCACAGGTCTCCCGCGCACCCGAGGACGTACGGGGCAGGTTGAGCAACCTGCGCCGGGGTGTCCTGCGGGGACGCACCGCGGGGTCGGACACAAGTAATACCTACAACCAGGAGCGTTAGTGTGAGCCCGATGAGCCAGGCGGCGCAGAATCTCAACTGGTTGATCACCAACTTCGTGGACAACACCCCCGGGGTGTCGCACACGGTGGTGGTCTCCGCCGACGGACTCCTGCTGGCGATGTCCGAAGGTTTCCCGCGCGACCGCGCCGATCAGCTGGCGGCTGTCGCCTCCGGTCTGACGTCGCTCACCGCGGGAGCTTCACGGATCTTCGAAGGCGGCGCCGTGAATCAGACCGTTGTGGAGATGGAGCGAGGATTCCTCTTCATCATGTCCATCTCTGACGGATCTTCACTCGCTGTTCTTGCCCATCCGGACGCCGACATCGGCCTGGTTGGGTATGAAATGGCACTTCTCGTGGACCGTGCAGGAAGTGTCCTTACCCCGGATCTCCGCGCCGAACTCCAGGGAAGTCTTCTTAACTAATAGACAGACAGTGCGTTTCTCGTCACCGCGCCATAGGGTGCGGTGTCGCGATACCACTGGACGGCGAACGCAGGCGGAGGAGGAAACGTGGCAGCACCCACAGGCGGACACCCGTACCAGGGCGGTCAGCGGGTTCCGGGTGAGCAGGGTGACAACCGTTTCGACAACCCCTCCATGACCGGCAGACAGGGCCCGCAAGAGCCCTACCAGCCGTATCAGCCCTACCAGCAGCCCCAGCAGGGCGGTTGGCAGCAGCAGCCACCGCAGCAGCCGGGCCCGGGGTGGCCGCAGCAGCCTCATCACCAGCAGCCGCCTCAGCAGCACCAGCCGCCGCAGCGGTACGAGGCACCGCCGTCCCGCATCCAGCCCGTGCAGCGGCAGGCCCCTCAGCCCGCCAAGCCCGCGGCGCACAACCCGCTGGTCCGTCCGTACGCCATGACCGGCGGCAGGACCCGGCCGCGGTACCAGCTCGCCATCGAGGCGCTGGTCAGCACCACGGCAGATCCCGCCAGGCTGCAAGGGCAGCTGCCCGAGCACCAGCGGATCTGCCGGCTCTGCATCGAGATCAAGTCGGTGGCCGAGGTGTCGGCCCTGCTCTCGATCCCCCTCGGCGTTGCCCGGATCCTCGTCGCCGACCTGGCCGAGGCCGGACTCGTCGCTATCCATCAGCCCGGCGGCGACGAGACCGCCGGCGGCCAACCAGATGTGACACTGCTCGAAAGGGTGCTCAGTGGACTTCGCAAGCTCTAGCGGCGGAGCGGCCCGCTCCACTACCTCGGCGAAGATCGTGGTGGCAGGGGGCTTCGGCGTGGGTAAGACCACGTTTGTCGGTGCCGTTTCGGAGATCAATCCGCTGCGCACCGAAGCCGTGATGACGTCCGCGTCCGCGGGCATCGACGACCTGACACACACCGGGGACAAGACCACCACCACGGTGGCCATGGACTTCGGACGCATCACCCTGGACCAGGACCTGATCCTCTACCTGTTCGGCACCCCCGGACAGGACCGCTTCTGGTTCATGTGGGACGACCTGGTCCGCGGCGCCATCGGCGCCGTCGTCCTCGTCGACACCCGCCGCCTCGCCGACTGCTTCCCCGCCGTCGACTACTTCGAGAACAGCGGCCTCCCCTTCGTCATCGCCCTCAACGGCTTCGACGGACACCAGCCCTACACACCCGACGAAGTACGCGAAGCACTCCAGATCGGGCCGGACACCCCGATCCTCACCACGGACGCACGGCACCGCGCCGACGCCAAGAGCGGCCTGATCACCCTGGTCGAGCACGCACTCATGGCCCGGCTGCGCTGACTTCCCGGCCGCATCCCGGCCGCACGGCGAAGGCCCCGTATTCCTCGGCGGAGGAGTACGGGGCCTTCGTCGTGCCGGGCCTGGTGGGCCTTGGAGCGGCCTGTGCGGCCGCTGTCAGCCCTGCCAGCTGTGCGGGGCACGGAATCCCGGGGTGCGCTCCAGTCGGCGCCATCCGGCGGTGCTGCGGCCTCGGTGGGCGGGCTCGTCGGTCCTGGCCGCCGCACGGGCGAGCAGCACCGCGGTGATGGCGGCGAGCTCCTCGGGGCCGGCCTGGCCCTTCTCGACACGCAGAACTGAATCGGCGGGGGTGACGCTCATGGATGTCTCCGTCTTCGTGGGCAGATGGGTCGCGGTACGCGGGCGGGGTCGCCGCAGCGGCCGCGACTACTGCGGAGGGTTGCCGTGCTTGCGGGACGGCAGGTCGGCGTGCTTGTTGCGGAGCATGGCGAGCGAGGCGATCAGTACCTCGCGCGTCTCGGCGGGGTCGATGACGTCGTCGACCAGGCCGCGCTCGGCCGCGTAGTAGGGGTGCATCAGCTCGGCCTTGTACTCCTTGACCATGCGGGCCCGCATGGCTTCGGGGTCCTCGGCGTCGGCGATCTGACGGCGGAAGATGACGTTGGCGGCGCCCTCGGCGCCCATCACGGCGATCTCGTTGGTGGGCCACGCGTAGGTGAGGTCGGCGCCGATGGACTGGCTGTCCATGACGATGTACGCGCCTCCGTAGGCCTTGCGCAGGATCAGCGAGATCCTCGGCACGGTGGCGTTGCAGTACGCGTAGAGCAGCTTCGCGCCGTGCCGAATGATCCCACCGTGCTCCTGATCGACGCCGGGGAGGAAGCCGGGTACGTCCAGGAGAGTGACGATGGGGATGTTGAAGGCATCACACATCTGGACGAATCGCGCGGCCTTCTCGGACGCCTCGATGTCCAGCACACCGGCCAGCGCCTGCGGCTGGTTGGCCACGATGCCGACGACCTGGCCGTCGAGCCGGGCCAGGGCACAGACGATGTTGCGGGCCCAGCGCTCGTGGACCTCCAGGAAGTCGCCGTCGTCGACGAGCTCCTCGATGACCTTGTGCATGTCGTACGGGCGGTTGCCGTCGGCCGGGACCAGGTCGAGCAGGACGTCGCCGCGCCGGTCGGCCGGGTCGTCGCTCGGCACGACGGGCGGGTTCTCCCGGTTGTTCGACGGGAGCAGCCCGATCAGATAGCGGACCTCGGCGATGCAGGTCTCCTCGTCGTCGTACGCGAAGTGCGCGACGCCCGAGGTCTCGGCGTGCACATCGGCGCCGCCGAGGCCGTTCTGGGTGATCTCCTCGCCGGTGACCGCCTTGACGACGTCAGGGCCTGTGATGAACATCTGCGAGGTCTCGCGGACCATGAACACGAAGTCGGTGAGGGCGGGGCTGTAGGCCGCGCCGCCCGCGCACGGGCCGAGCATCACGCTGATCTGCGGGATGACACCGGAGGCCCGGGTGTTGCGCTGGAAGATCCCGCCGTATCCGGCGAGCGCGCTGACGCCCTCCTGGATACGGGCGCCGGCGCCGTCGTTCAGCGAGACCAGCGGGGCACCGGCCGAGATGGCCATGTCCATGATCTTGTGGATCTTCGTGGCGTGCGCCTCGCCCAGCGCCCCGCCGAAGATCCGGAAGTCGTGCGCGTAGACGAAGACCGTCCGGCCGTCGACCGTGCCCCAGCCGGTGATGACACCGTCGGTGTACGGCTTCTTGGCCTCCAGGCCGAAACCGGTCGCCCGGTGCCTGCGCAGCTGCTCGACCTCCTTGAACGATCCCTCGTCCAGCAGCAGCTCGATGCGCTCCCGTGCCGTCAGCTTGCCCTTGGCGTGCTGTGCCTCGGTCGCCCGGTCGCTCGGTCCACGCCGGGCCTGCTCGCGCAGCGCCAGCAGTTCGGCCACCCGGCCACGCGTGTCGCTCGGCTCGCCCGGGATTTCGTCCACAACGGTCATACGTCGACCCTACGAACCCGGGCGCGCAAATCTGCCGTCAACACCGGACAGTCTCCTGCCCGGTTTCCTGGTGGCACCTGACAGAAGCCGGGCACCATGCATCCCATCTGCCAGCTCCAGGGGCGTGTGCGTTGTAGGTCTCCAACAAAGCGGAGAGTGTGGCCCCGGCCACACGGCGCTCCGCGCGCCACGCCGCGGATCCACCGGGGCGGGCGACCCGGGGGCGCCGCAAATGGCCCCGGAGGCTCCCCGGCCCGGGAGTCAGGAAGACCGTACCCGCATATGGCCGGACCACCGTTCGCCGTCGCGTTCACTACCTGTTCACTCCACGCTCCCGATGATCGACCAGGCGTGGCCAAACGTCGCCGGGCGGCGTCGAGTTGTGAAGAACAGTGGTTTCTTGAGAGCGCTCTCAGTCCTAACTCTTGACGCCCACCGGAGGCATCGCGAGAGTGGTCGCACCGCAGGCAGCCCCACCGCTCCACCTCCCCGCACCACTCCTGTCCCCTGTCTGCCACCCCCCACACCTCGGGAGTTCCTTCGTGATTTCGCGCAGAATGTTCCTGACGGGCGCCGCCGCCTCCGCGACCGCGCTCACCTACCCCCTCTGGGGCAGCTCCCTGAGCCCGCGTACGTCGGCAGCCGCCGCGACCTGCGAACTGGCCCTGGAGAACCGCTCGTTGCCCGGCACGGTGCACGCGTACGTCACCGGCCACGAGCAGGGCACGGACGCCTGGGTGCTGCTGCGGCCCGACGGCAGCGTCTACCACCCGGAGTCCCCCGCCGAGGCGCAGACCCCGCTGCCCGTGGACTGCGCCATCCCGCTGAACGCCGCGGGCGGCGACCCGGTCGTCCTGACCCTGCCCCAGATGTACGGGGCGAGGGTCTACTTCGTACGCGACGACAAGCTGGACTTCTACGTCAACCCGGGCCCGTCCCTGGTCGAGCCGGCCTTCGCGACGCCCACCGACCCGAACTACGGCAGGACCTGGTCGTTCTGCGAGTTCACCTTCAATCCCGAGCAGCTGTACGCGAACATCAGCTACGTCGACCTGGTGACGGCCCTGCCGATCGGGCTGACCCTGGACGGCGACGAGAGCCATACCGTGGCCCCTCTCCCGGACGGCGCGGTCCAGCGCATCGCCGACGACCTCACGGCCCAGGCCGCCGCCGACGGCCAGCCCTGGGACGAGCTGATCACCCGGGGTGACAACGGGGAGGTCCTGCGGGTCATCTCGCCGCAGAACCTCATGGCGCCGTTCTTCGACCGCCCGGACGAGATGCCGTTCCGCGATCTGTTCACCGCGCAGATCGACGAGGTCTGGGAGAAGTACAGCTCCACCGACCTGAAGATCGACCTCCAGGGCGGCCGCGGCACCCTGACGGGCCGGGTCAGCGGCGACACGCTGACCTTCGACGGCGGCCACACGTTCGTCAAGCCGACGTCGAAGGACATCTTCACCTGCAACCACGGTCCCTTCACGAACGACCCGGCCGACTCGGACGACAAGAAGGCCCTGCTGGCCAGGCTCGCGGCGGGCTTCAACCGCTCGATCATGCTGAGCCACCCCAGCCAGCCGAACGGCACGTCGGTGGACGACTACTACAAGGAAGCGGTGACCAACCACTGGTCGCGCGTCGTCCACGCGAACTCGCCGATCGGCTACGCCTTCCCGTACGACGACGTACGCCCGGACGGCGAGCCCGACGTGTCGGGTGCGGCCCACGACGGAAACCCGCGGCGCTTCACGGTGAGCGTGGGCTCCTGACCCTTCCCCGCCCCCGTTCCTCCCCGTGATGCCTGTGCCCGCCCGCCGACCTTCCCGGCGGGCGGGCACAGCCGCGTCCTCCGGGCCGCGTCACCCAGGGCCGAGTCCTCCACGCCGGGCCTCCACCCGTACGGCCCCGTCAGGCCTGCACCGGCGGCGCACTCGGCGGAACGTGGCAAGATGCCCTCCCCTCACGAAACACCGGCCGGCGACTCCGGCGACTCCGGCCGTCCGGTTCTCCTCCACGGTCTGCGCCTGATCGACGGCACCGGCAGCGCCCCCGTACCGGACGCGGCACTGCTGATCGAGGGGTCCGTCATCCGCTGGGCCGGCCCCGCCGCACAGCTGCCCGTGGACCTCGGCCCGCCGACGCGCCTGGACCTGGGCGGCCGGACGGTGTGCCCCGGCTTCATCGACACCCATGTGCACTTCGCCCTGCCGGGCCCTGCGGGCAATCCCCTGCAAGGCCTCCTCGAACTGCCGAGCTACCGGACCCTGAAGGTCCTGGACCGGTTGCGCGTCACCCTGGAGAACGGGGTGACGACCGCCCGGGACCTGATGGGCCTGGACGCGGGCTTCCGGCAGGCCGTGGCGGAGCGGAGGATCCCCGGACCCCGGCTGCTGGTCTCGGTGACCATGATCAGCCAGCGGGCGGGCCACGCCGACTTCACCCTCGCCGGAGGGATCGACGGACTCGCCGTGGCGGTGACCTTCCCCGAGAGCCCGCGCAGCCTGGTCGGTTCCGTCGACGACATGCGCGCCCGGGTCCGTGACCTGGTCGCCGCGGGCGCCGACTGCGTCAAGCTCGCCAGCAGCGGCGGCGTGACCTCCCCGCACGACCGGCCAGAGTGGCTGGGGCTGCGCCCCGAGATGATCCGGGCGGCGGTCGAGGAGGCCCAGGCCTACGGCGGCCTGCCGGTCGCCGCACACGCCATCGGACGGCCCGGCATCGAGGCCGCCGTCCACGGCGGTGTGACCAGCATCGAGCACGGCTACGCGCTGGACGACGAGCTGCGGGCGGAGATGGTGGCGCGGGGCCAGTACCTGGTGCCCACACTGCTGGAGACGACCCAGGACCTGGACCCGGCGCGCACGTCACCGTCGGCGTACGAGAAGGGGGTGCGCTGGCACCGGATCGCCCAGGAGTCGGTGGCCAGGTCGGCGTCGGCCGGAGTCAGGATGGCGATGGGCACCGACAGCGGCCTGGCGGTCGGACACGGCCGCAACCTCCAGGAGCTGGGGCTGCTCGTGGACATCGCGGGCCTGACCCCCATGGAGGCGATCGTGGCGGCGACGGGGGATGCCGCGCGGCTGTGCGGTGTCGACGAGGTCACCGGCACCCTGGTGGCGGGCAGGGCGGCCGATCTCGTGGTCACGGACGTCGATCCCCTGTCCGACATCGCGTCCCTGGGCGAGTCCGCCCACATCCTGGCCGTGGTGAAGGAGGGCCGGATCGCCGTCGACCGCGCCGGCGTACTCGGCGACGGCGTCCTGCCCGCCCTCTGCCCCTGACCGGTCAGCAGCCGCCGCAGTTGTAGTACGTCACGTCCCAGTGGTTGCCCTCGTCCGCGTAGATGTTGCCGGAGCCGGACTGGTACTGCGCGGCGCCGTCGCCGCGCTGCCCGATGTAGGTGAACACGCCCGTCACGTAGTTCGTCAGGCAGGTGCTCTTGCCGAAGTCCAGCTTGTAGCCGTTCCAGTGCGAGTACGTGCCGTCGGCGTGCCCGGTCTCGGTGCCCCCGGTGATGTTGAGCGCGCAGCCCGTGGCGCTCTTCAGGGTCTGGGCGCCCTGGGCACTGGCCAGGTTCAGCTGGTCGAAGGACGTGCAGGTGGAGACGTTCCGGTCGGAACAGCCACCCGATGACGACCAGGTGACACCGGACGAGGTGAAGCGCGAGGTCGCCTCGGAGTGGGTCAGCTTGGTGGCGGCGTGCGCCTCGGTGGCGCCACCGCCCAGGATGCCGACGCCGGGCGCGAAGAGCGCGCCGAGCACGAGGGCGAGAGCGGCGAGTGCGGAGCGGAGTCGGGGACGGGTCTGCATGGGGGGAGTCCTCCTGCTCATGACAATTGATGGCAGGAAGATAGTGCCCCAGCTCTACGCGCGTCCGCCAGGGGTTCACATACCCCTTTCGGCGGAACCCGGGATGACCATGGACCAGATGTTGAAGTTTGAACAAAAGAGGCCTAGAGTCGAAGTCGTTGAAGGTTAAACCAACATCCCCGAGGAGGAGCCATGGCTCTGTTCAACCGCAAGAACAACGACGCCCCGTCCACCACCGCCACCGCCGCCGTGGACCCGGCGCTCGCCGCCCTGACCGGCACTTACACGATCGACCCGGCGCACAGCAGCATCGGCTTCACCGTGCGCCACGCCATGGTCACCAACGTGCGGGGCTCCTTCGGCGAGCACGAGGGCACCCTCGCGCTGGACGGCACGGACCCCGCCGCCTCCACAGCCTCCATCGACGTCAAGATCGCGAGCGTGGACACCGGCATCGCCGACCGCGACGGCCACCTGGTCAGCGGCGACTTCTTCGACGCCGAGACGTTCCCGCTGATGACGTTCCGCTCCACTTCGGCCGAGCAGCTCGGCGGCGAGAGCTACCGCATCACCGGCGACCTCACGATCAAGGACGTCACCCGCCCGCTCTCCATCGACCTGGACTTCAACGGCACCGCCACCGACCCCTACGGCAACCAGCGCGTCGGCTTCGAGGGCACCGCCGAGATCCTGCGCTCCGACTGGGGCCTGACCTACAACGCGGCGCTGGAGACCGGCGGCGTACTGGTCGGCGACAAGATCAAGCTGAACTTCGACATCTCCGCGATCAAGGCCGCCCCGCAGTCCTGACCCCTGGCACCAGCCCCTGCCCCGAGCGCGCCCGCCGGCCTCTCCTCCCGGAAAGACGGCGGGCGCTCGGCCGGGGCCCTGTCACTCCCCCTCGTACAGCCGTCGCAGGTCGACCAGGACGACTTCTCCGGCAGCCGCCGCAGCGTGCAGGGTCTCGGTGAATCCGGCGCCGCTGTAGCAGGCGAGCCGCACCGCGGTGGTGTCGACACCCCTCCCGGCGAGCAGCGCCTTGATCTGCCGCAGCCGCTCCAGGTGCCCCTCCCCCATGACCTGGTCCCACTTCGCCTCGCCGAGCGACAGAAGCACACCGTTGTCCTGGCCGACCGCGCCCCTTACCACCACATCGACCTCATGGCTCGTACGCGACGTCGGGTCGGCGACCGTGCCGTACGACACCTCGATCGGCATGCCGCCGAACGTCTCCGGCGACGCGAAGTGCGACACCCACTCCCGGCAGATCTGCTCGAAGTGCGGACCGACGACTGCCGAGCGGAACCGGGCCCTCGAACTCTCCCAGACCTGCCCCGACAGCCCTCGGTCCAGCAGGGCCCGCGTCGTCCTCGACACCACATGGTCGAACGCGATCAGCGGCTCACCGATGCGGTAGACGCTGCGGTTCCTGCGGAAGGCGTCCACTTCCCGCCGTACCAGACCACAGTCCCGGAGCACCGTGAGGGGATGGGTGAGATCACCGGCGGGCCGGCCGAGGCAGCCGGCGATCCCGCCGGCCGTGGCATTGCCGGAAGCCAGCGCGGCGAGCACCGAGTGGTAGAGCGCCCGGTCCCGCAGATCGGACTCGTCGGCCAGCAGATACCTCGCTTCCCGGTACAGCGGGGACCGGGGCGACAGAGCCGTCCGGCACACCCAGGCGTCGAAGTCGGCCATCCCGGCAGGGACGTCCTCACGCACGAACTCCCTGCGATAGGCGGGCGTACCGCCCACCACGCTGTGGACGAGCAGCGCGAGGCGCGGATCCTCGATGCCCCAGAAGGCGGCGGCCTGCCGGAAGTCGAGCGGGTGCACGACGAGTTCGAGGCTCGCCCTCCCCCGCAGCGGCGATGTCCCGCTCAGCAGCCCGCCCATGAACCCCAGGGAACTGCCGCACAGGAGCAGGCGCGTACGGGACTCCAGCCGCTCGGGCCGACGCGGACCGTAGGCGACCTGGACGATGGAGGGGAGGGACGGAGTGGAGCGGGCGAGATAGGGAAACTCGTCGAGCACCACCGGCACGGGACCCTCCCGACCCAGCGCGAGCAGCGCGTCGATGCACTCCTCCCAGCGATCGAAGCGCAGCGGAGCAGCAGCCCCGGTGTAGTGCCCCAACTCCTCTCCGAAGCGGCGCAAGGACTCCGCTTCGGTCGCCTCGTACGCGCAGAAGTAGAAGCCACCGGCGGCTCGGGCCAGCGAGTCGAGCAGAAAGGACTTGCCCTGCCTCCGCCGGCCCGACACGACGGCCAGCGTCGCCTCGGGCCCTGGATCGGTGGCGAACGCGGTCAGCTCACTCCACTCCCAGTTCCGGTCGAACATGTCGGCCGGCTTGGCAAAGGCGCGGGGACGGCTGTCCATACGGGTCCACCACCACTCACTACGTACGGTTACGGAAACGTACTTCTCAGAAGTACGTTTCCGTTAACGATCCGAGCGCCCTCCGGTCACCGCACTCCGCGGCGGAGCTTCAGTGCGTTGTCCGTGCGGGTGGTGGGGTTGCCGTCAGGGTCGTTCTGGATGCGTTCGTGCTCCTCGCTGAGCAGCACCTCCCACTCCCCTTCCGGCAGTTCGAGGGATGCCAGCACCTCGTCCGTCGTGGGCAGGTGCATGTCCGCGTGGTCGTGCTCCCAGGACGGGAAGCCCGCGTGCCCGACGATCAGGAGTACGCCGCCGGGCGCGACGGCCTCGGCGGCCCGGCGCAGGATCTGCTCGCGGGGCAGGTCCCCCATCGAGTGCAGGAACTGGGCGGAGACCAGGTCGTACTCCCCCTCGGGGAACGAGGCCCCCAGGTCGTGCCACTGCCAGTCGACCCGGTCCGCGACCCCCGCGTCGGCCGCATGGACCTCCGCCCGCTCCAGGGCGACGCGCGAGATGTCGGTGGCGGTGACCCGCCAGCCGGACCGTGCGAGCCAGACCGCGTCCGCGCCCTCGCCGCACCCGAGGTCGAGGGCGCGTCCCGGCTCGACGCCCTCCACCTCCCTGACCAGGACGACGTTGGGGTTTCCGCTCCAGATCCGGTCGCTCTCGCGGTAGCGGTCGTCCCACATCTCGGCGTCGGTACGGGTGCTGTCGGTGGTCATCGTGTCTCCTGAAGTCCGTGACGGCGGTCCCCGAGCACACGCTCGGTGACCTGGCGCTCGGCCTCGGCCGAGAAGGGCGCGCGGCGGGCCTCCACCGCGCGGTCGGTGTCGTCGGTGACGAGGTCCATGTTGATCACCGAAGCCGCCTTCAGCCCGGCG
This sequence comes from Streptomyces sp. NBC_01012, assembly GCF_045162755.1. Taxonomy (NCBI): domain Bacteria; kingdom Bacillati; phylum Actinomycetota; class Actinomycetes; order Kitasatosporales; family Streptomycetaceae; genus Streptomyces; species Streptomyces sp. NBC_01012. The sequence continues at coordinate 2,092,224 of NZ_CP108688.1, forward strand.
GCCGACGCGCCGATGACCTGTCCCATGGGATCGGCGACGTTACCGGCCACCCACACCCCGGGCACGGCGGTCGCTCCCGCAGCATCGGACTCGATGTACGAACCGACGACATGCTCACCCACCGTGAGTTCGGTGGGCCGCAGGCCGAGGCCCTCCAGGACCGCCGACCGCGCGGTGAAGCGCGGCTGGACCACGACCGCCTCGCGCGGGATCACCGTGCCCCCGGCCAGCCGCACCCCGGTGAGCCGGTCGTCCGCCACCTCCAGCGCGGCGACCTCGCCGTCCACCACGGCGATACCCCGAGCGGCCAGCCGCTCGTACTCCTCGTCGCTGAAATCGGGCCGGCCATCACGGAACAGCACCACATCGTCGGTCCACTGCCGCCAGAGCAGCGCCTGATGCACGGCCATGGGACTGGCCGCCAGAACACCGACCGGCATGTCCCGCACCTCCCAGCCGTGGCAGTACGGGCAGTGCAGCACCTCGTTGCCCCAGCGCTCGGCCAGGCCCTCCACGGCCGGCAGCTCGTCGACGATCCCGGTGGTCACGAGCAGCCGACGCGCCCGGAGGACGCTCCCGTCCTCCCGTACGACCCGGAACCCGTCGGCCACCTTCTCCGCCGAGACGACCTCGCCCCTGACCACCTCGGCGCCGTAGTCCGCCGCCTCGGCCCGGCCGATGGCCAGCAGCTCGGAGGGCGGGGTGCCCTCCCTGCCCAGGTAGTTGTGGACATGGGACGCCGGCGCGTTGCGCGGGCTGCCCGCGTCGATCACGAGCACGGAACGCCGCGCCCGCGCCAGGGCGAGCGCCCCGCTCAGCCCGGCGGCTCCACCACCGATCACCACGACGTCGTACCGCTGGTTCTTCTCACTCATGCGGAACACCTCCTGTTACCGGAGATGGTGCGCGCGGGAGGCTTTTTCGACAAACCCGCTTGCCGAACCAGCAAACTCGCACCACACGATCTTCCCAGGGTCCCGCTCCCCCACCCCCCACGCATCGGCGAGCGCCCCGACCAGCGCGAGCCCCCGCCCACCCTCCGCGTCGGGAGACAGGGAGCGGGCGGGCGCCCCCTCCGGGACCACGCCGCCGCCACTGTCGTGCACCTCGATCCGGAGCACGCCGCCCCAGGTGAGCTGCACACGAAAGCCCCTCCCGGGCGGGACTCCATGGACCAGCGCGTTGGTCGCGAGTTCGCTCACACAGAGCAGCACGTCATCGACGTCCACCTCGCACATCCAGTCGAGCAGCGCCTCACGGACGAACTGGCGCACGAGGGGCACGGACCTGCGCTCACGGCGGTAGAACGCCTCACGAAAGGCGGGGAGTTGTGTTGATTCGTTCACAGGACGACTGTCACAGGACGTCGCTACTGTGGGTCACCGCGACGGGTCGTACACCGCGTTTGTACGACCCCTGACGGTTCCGGCGGGGTTCGCGTACGGGGAGAGGCACTTCATGCACTCGGCAAAGAGGAACAAGCGGGTCACGTCCTGGCATGTGATCGGCGCCCAGCTCGCCGCGTTCCGCCGCGCGGCCGGCCACACCCAGACCTCACTGGCCGACCGGTTCTGCGTGGGCGAGGACACGATCGCCTCGATCGAACAGGGGCGCAGGCCCCTCCAGGCGGACTTCGCGTCGCAGCTGGACGAACTGCTCGAAACCAAGGGGGTGTTGCGGGTCGCGGTGGCGAAGGTGCCGCAGAGGGAGCGGTTCCCGGCGTTCGCGCAGGACTTCGTTGAGTACGAGCAGGAGGCGGTGACGCTGCTGTCGTACCAGACTCAGGTCGTGCCTGGACTCCTCCAGACCGAGGAGTACGCGCGCTTCGTCTTCTCCTGCCTCTATCCGCCACTCGAAGAGGAGCAGCGGGAGGAGTGGGTCGCGGCCCGGCTCGACCGGCAGAAACTTCTCGACCGCAGACCACGGCCGATGCTCCACTTCATCCTGGAGGAGGGCATTCTGCGGAGCGAAATCGGAGACTCCACCATGGGCCGCGCGCAGATCCAGCACCTGCGGCAGAGCATGGAACTCCCCTTCCTCGGACTGCAGATCATGCCCATGCGACTCCCCAAACACGCTGGTCTCGCGGGCCCGATGGTTCTGCTGGAGACGCCCGATCACGATCACTTGGCCTATGTGGAGGCCCAACTGACCAGCGTGCTGCACGACGATCCGGATACCGTCAGTGTCCTCCAACAGAAATATGGGATGCTGCGTTCGCAGGCGCTTTCCGTCGAGAACAGCGCGCGCCTACTGGACGACCTGCTTGGAGAGTCATGACTCGCGCAGTACACGGCACGGATCTCTCGTGGTTCAAGTCCAGCTACAGCAGCGACCAGGGCGGCGACTGCATCGAGGTCGCCTACGAGTGGCGCAAGTCCAGCTACAGCAGCGACCAGGGCGGCAACTGCGTAGAGGTCGCCGCCCACCCCTCCGCCGTACACATCCGCGACTCCAAGGTCACCGACGGCCCGGTCCTCACCGTCCCCCCGGCCGCTTGGGCCGCGTTCGTCCGCGCCGGCGCCTGAGCTACCGCGCCCACGCCCCCGAGCCACCGGCCCGCCGGGCGTGGCGGCCCGCTAGGCGGCAGGGCCTTGCGCACGGTCGGCTGTGGCCTTGACGGGTTTGAGGAGATAGACGTCCGCGACGTCGTCCGGATCCTCGGCGTCCCGGGCAGCGGGACGCCCCAGGAGCCGGGTCAGCAGCGGCCCCGCCATGGCTGTCGTGACCACGGCCATGACGACCATGAGCGAGTAGAGGTCCTGCCCCAGGAAGCCGAGTTGGAGGCCCACGTTCAGCACAATGAGTTCGGTGAGGCCTCGGGTGTTCATGAGGGTGGCCAGCGCGGCCGACTGCCGTAGGGGCATCCGGTTGAGGCGGGCGGCGGCGTACGCCCCCAGGAACTTCCCGCCGACGGCCACCAGGAGGATCAGCCCGAGATCGCCGAGTCCTCCGATGCCGACTCCGGACAGGTCGACCTTGAGGCCGGCGACCAGGAAGAAGATCGGCAGGAGCAGGGTGCCGCTCATGTCGCCCAGGCGTTCATGCACGTCACGCCGAAGCCGCTCGGTGCCTGCGCGGGGGAGCACGACGCCGAAGAGGAACGCCCCGAAGATGTAGTGCAGGCCCAGCCATTCGGTGGCAGCCGCAGACAGCAGCAGTCCGGCGAGCACGAAGGCGAGGATGGCAGGCGTGATCCCGAGCCCGGCACGGCGTTCCGCTGCCCGGCGCAGGAACGGGCGCACGACGAAGAGCATGGCCAGCAGGTAGGGAACGGCGAGCAGGATGTGCCACTGGTCGGCACCCGCGGAGCCGCTGATGGCGACCACGGCGGCGAGCAGCGACCAGGCCAGGACGTCGTCGATGGAGGCGCAGGCCAGCGCCACCACTCCCAGAGGGGTACGGGCCATGCCTCGGTCGGTCAGGATTCGGGCCAGCACCGGGAATGCGGTGATGGACATGGCGATGCCCATGAAGAGAACGAACGCCAGGTCATTGCCTGTGCCATGACTGTCCAGCAGATAGAGAGCGAGGAGCGCGCCCAGGCCGAAAGGCAGGACGATGGAGCTGAGCGAGACGCTGGGTGCGATGGGCCCGCTGCCCCGGATCATGGCCGCGTCCCACTCCAGCCCGACGATGAACATGAAGACCGCCACCCCCACCGCGGCCAGGGCGCTGAGCAGGGGACGGGTGGAGGCCGGAAAGAGGGCGTCGGAGATCGCCCCGTCCAGGAGCGTCGGACCCAGCGCGATACCCGCAAGGACCTCACCGATCACGGCCGGCTGGCCAAGACGCCGGGCCAGCGCACCGAGCATCCGCGCCAGGATCACCATCACGGCGAGGCCGAAGAGCAGAGAAATGGTCTGTTCTGTGGTCATGCGGTCTCCTACGTTGCGACTCCTCCCGAAGCCCCGGGCGCAGAGTACGACCGGACAGGATCCCCGCTGCGAAGCAGGCTCGGCGTGAGGGGTCGGCAGCGACTTTCGGTCACCATTACAGGGCACACGCATCCATATCCGTCGCGCACCATCTCCCTTACCGGTAACAGGGGTTGACCGCCTGCATCAATTTATCCAGGGACTGATCGAGATGCCCTGGGTAGCCTGCCCACGGGCAGGAGCCAGACACCGGCAGAGATATGGAAGCGAGGCGCACCACTCCCCCCACCACTCCTCACCACTCCTCTCCCGCCGAACCCTGCCGTATCTCTGTACGCGCGTCGGCACGCCGTGTACGGTCTCGACCCGATGGCCCATGGGAGCGCTCCCACCATCCGCACTCCCCTGCCCTCGCACCGATTCCGCTTTCGCACGAGCACGAGGAGGACGCATGAAACACCTACGCGCCTTGCTGGCGACCTGCGCGACGATTCTCTGCCTCACGGCAGCATCGCTCTCCACCCAAGCCTCGGCATCCGCCGCCGACGGCACCCCCGTCGACATCAACGGCCAGCTTCACGTCTGCGGCGTGAACCTGTGCAACGAGCACGACAACCCCATTCAGCTCCGGGGCATGAGCACGCACGGCATCCAGTGGTTCAGCGAGTGCTACAACGACGCGTCCCTGGACGCGTTGGCGAACGACTGGAAGTCGGACCTGCTGCGCGTCGCCATGTACGTACAGGAGGACGGCTACGAGACCGACCCGGAGGGCTTCACCAACCAGGTGAACGACCTCGTCGACGCGGCCGAGGCCCGTGGTCTGTACTCCCTGATCGACTTCCACACCCTCACCCCCGGCGACCCCAACTTCAACATCGACAACGCGAAGACGTTCTTCGCGTCGGTCGCCGCCCGCAACGCCGACAAGAACAACGTGATCTACGAGATCGCCAATGAGCCCAACGGCGTGAGCTGGTCGGCCATCAAGGACTACGCCGAGCAGGTCATCCCGGTGATCCGGGCCGCCGACCCGGACGCGGTCGTCATCGTGGGCACCCGCGGCTGGTCCTCGCTGGGGGTCTCGGACGGCTCCGACGAGAGCGAGGTCGTCAACAATCCTGTCGACGCCACCAACCTCATGTACGCGTTCCACTTCTACGCCGCGAGCCACACGGACGCCTACCGCGAGACCGTGAGCCGCGCCGCCTCGCAGCTTCCGCTGTTCGTCACCGAGTTCGGCACAGTGAAGGCCACCGGCGACGGGGACGTGGACCAGGGGAGCACCAACGCCTGGCTCGACCTGCTCGACCAGCTGAAGATCAGCTACGCGAACTGGACGTACTCCGATGCCCCCGAGGGCAGTGCGGCGTTCCAGCCCGGCACCTGCGCCGGCGGCGACTACAGCAGCGACGGCGTGCTGACCGAGTCCGGCCAGCTGCTCAAGAACCGGATCAGCACCCCGGACAGCTTCTCCACCAGCTGACCCGAGACCAACCGCAAGCCACCCCACACCCCACAAACCCCACACACCCCCACACCCGGAGGCACACGTGCCCATCCCCCTCCCCCCTCTCCCACGCTTACCGCGCCGCCCATGGGCGGCTGCCCTCACGGCCGCGGTACTGCTGACATCCGGCTTCACGGCAACGACCGCGAGCAGCGCGGAGCCGCCGACCCTCCCCGCCGCCACCGGTACCGCCACCGCCGCGGAGTGCGGCAGCGCGCTGATCTGCTCGGACTTCGAGGACCAGGCCGGTCCCGCCCCGTCCGGCGACTGGCAGTTCACCGCGCCCGACTGCGAGGGCACCGGCACAGCCGCTGTCGACAGCGAGGTCGCACACAGCGGCAGCCGTTCACTGCGGATCGACGGCCACGCCGGCTACTGCAACCACGCCTTCGTCGCCGCCTCCGCGGACCTGTCATCGGCCGGTCCTGTGATGTACGTACGCATGTGGGTGCGGCACACCACCGCCCTCCCGCCCGACCACGTCGCCTTCGTCTCCATGCCCGACGCATCCCAGGACGGCCGCAGCCTGCGCGTCGGCGGCCAGAACGGCGCGTTGCAGTGGAACCGGGAGAGCGACGACGCCACACTCCCCGCCCAGAGCCCGGCCGGTGTCGCGCTGAGCACACCCCTGCCGACGGACACCTGGCAGTGCCTGCGCTTCGCGATCGACACCACGGCCCCCGCCCTGGACACCTGGCTCGACGACGAGCTGGTCCCGGGTCTGCACGCCGACGGTGACCCCACGCCCGACATCGATCAGCAGTGGCTCGTCAACACCACCCCGCCCCGGCCCACCGCTCTGCGACTGGGTTGGGAGAGCTACGCGACCGGCGACGACACCCTGTGGTTCGACGACGTGACCGTCGGCTCCGCCCCCGTCGACTGCTGACGGACAACACCGGCAACACCGGCAACCGGCCGGAGCGGCGGGGCGAACACCCCGCCGCTCCGGCCGAGCCGTAAGCGGGGGTTGAGGACGCGGAAAACGGACATTACGCCCGTGGGCGGGTCCGTAACTTCCCTCCCACGCGGGGGACGGCCGGGGGGCGGGGGGCGGCTAGCCGTCGGAGGTGGGTGGGCGTCTTTGGATTCCGTCCAGGAGGTACGTCGTGCGGCGGTCGTAGTCGGCCCGGGGAGGGCGCTCGCCGTGTTTGAGCGCGAGGGCGTTGTCCACGACGAGTGCGTGCAGGTCGTCGGCCGTGAACTCCGGCCGTAGTGCACCAACGGCTTGCGCCGCCGTGACGAGCTCCTCGTTGGCCTCGCTTCCGACCCGGCAGATCTCCATCAGCTGCCGCGACTGCGGGTACGTCTGTAGCAGCACGTCGTTGAAGGCGGGCTGGCGGTACTGGAGGTCGCGGAGTGCGGTGAGGTAGTACGTGATCCGCCCACCCACGTCATCCATGGCCCGAGCGTGGTCGATGACGGCGAAGAGCTCGCGCGTCACGAGCTCTTCGATGACGGCTTCGATGAGGCCGATCCGCCCGCCGAACCGGTTGAAGATCGTGGCCTTGCTCACCCCTGCCGCCTTGGCGACACCCTCCAGCGGCACCGTGAGGCCCTGCCCCTGGAAGGCGCCGATCGCGGCGGAGCGGATCTGTTCGGAATTACGCCGGGCGTCGGCGCGCAACCGGGATCCCGAAGGCACCGCGCTCACTGTCTCTCCCTGCCTGCCGGAACAACTTGACTGTCCAGGTCAGTTTACCTACGGTCGTGTCCAGGAATGAAACTGACCAGGGTGGTCAATTTATGGAACCGATAGGGAACCGAGAGGACAAGAGCATGATCGTTGTCACCGGAGCCACCGGTGGGCTGGGCGGCACCATCGTCGAGCACCTCCTCAAGCGCGTACCCGCCGACCGGATCGGCGTCAGCGTCCGCGACACCGCCAAGGCGCAGCACTTCGCCGACCGCGGCGTGCGTGTGCGGCAGGGTGCCTACGAAGATCCGGCCACGCTGCGTGGCTCGTTCGCCGGTGCCGAGCGGGTCCTTCTGGTATCCGGCAACGATCCGGAGGCCGACATGGTCAGCCTGCACCGCAATGCCGTCGAGGCCGCCGTCGCGGTCGGCGCCCGGCGCGTCCTCTACACCAGCCAACAGGGCGCCGTCCCCGGCAACCCGTACCGGCCGTCGGACATCCACATCGCAACCGAGGCGATCCTCGCCGACTCGGGCGTCGCCTGGACCGCGCTGCGCAACGGCGCCTACGGTCCGCTTGACCAGGTGCTCGGCCCGTGGCAGCGGACCGGTGTGATCGCCCGGCCGCAGGACGGCCCCGTCCCGTACACCGACCGTGCCGACGTGGCCGAGGCCACCGCGGTCGTTCTCGCCGGTGACCGCTCCTTCGACGGCCACGTCGACCTCACCGCGCCGAACGCCGTCACCTTCGGCGCGGTCGCCGAGATCGCCTCCGATCTCATCGGTCGCCCCGTTGAGCGCATCGTCCTGGACGACGAACAGTGGGTCGCCGACCAGGTCGCGGCCGGCGCCCCGGAGCAGATGGCCCGGCTCATGCTCACCTGGTACCAGGCCGCCCGCGCCGGTTACTTCACCGAAGCGAGCCCGCTGCTGGCCGAACTGCTCGGCCGCGAGCCCCGCACCATCGCCGAACGGCTCGCAGCCCGGGCAGCCGCCTGAAGCCGGGCTTCATCCCACGGGGCCGGGGATGCGGTTACTTCATCTTCTCCGCGAAGAGCGGGACGACCTTGTCGATGGCGTAGCCGGTTGACAGGATCGAGTCGGTGGCGAACGCCGAGCTGATGACCTTGTCGTCGAAGACGAGGGAGTGGCCGGCCTTCACCGACGGGACCGCCTTGTACAGCGGGTCGTTGCTGATGTCGGTGGCCGGGATGCCGATGGGGGCCATGACCGTCAGGTCGGCGTCGAGGAGGTCGAGGTTCTCCTTGGAGACGGAGATCGAGAAGCCGTCGCCCGCCTTGGCCTCGACGGCCGGGTTGTTCTTGAAGCCGAGGCGCTCGACGAAGTCGACGCGGCCGGTGCCCGAGACGTAGGCGCCGTAGCCCTCGGAGGTGCGGGAGCCGAGCGTGACCGTGCTGCCCTTGAACTCGGGGTGGGCCTTCGCGGCCTCGGCGAACTTGGTCTCGGTCTGCGCGATCAGCTTCTTCCCCTTCTCGGGGACGCCCATGGCCGCGGCGACCATCTGGGTCTGCTTCTCCCACGAGACCTTGTACTGGTCTCCGCCCTTTGGCACACCCACGGTCGGGGCGATCTTGCTCAGGGTGTCGTAACGCGTCTTGTCCCCGCTGGACTTGGTGTCGAGGATCAGGTCGGGCTGGAGGGAGGCGATCTTCTCGTACTCGGGCTCCAGCGTGCCGATCATCTGCGGGCTCTTGTCGTACATGCCCTTGGCCCACGGTCCGACGCCCTCGCCGCCGAAGGCCAGCCAGTCGCTCGCGCCGACCGGCTGCCCGCCGAGCGCGAGAACCGTCTCGGCGTCGCCCCAGCCGAGCGCGAGGATGCGCTTGGGCGCCTTGTCGACGGTGATCTCACCGAACTTCGTCGCGACCTTCGCGGGGAAGGCACCCTTGGCCGCCCCGCCCGAGGAGGAAGCGGAGTCGGAGCCTGTGTCCTCGTCGGATGAGCCGCAGGCGGCGAGGCCCACCAGGAGGGCCGCGACGGCGCCGGCCATCAGGACCGGGGTGCGGCGGGTACGACGGGAGCGGGAGCGTGGAGCGGAATCGTTCATGACGATTAGGCTAGCCTAACCTTATGGATCATCATGGCGCGGGGCTGGCCGAAGGGCCGCGTACATGGTGGCGGCCCAGCGGTACGACCATCGGAGTGGCCGACGCCGGATCCTCCATCACCGAGCAGCGCATCCCGAACACCTCGCTGACCAGGGACTCCGTCACGATGTCGGAGGGCCGGCCCTCCGCGACGATCCGGCCGTCCCTCATGGCGATCATGTGGTCGGCGTAGCGGCAGGCCAGATTCAGGTCGTGCAGCACCGCCACCATGGTGACGCCGTTCTCGTGGTTGAGGTCGGTCAGCAGGTCCAGGACGTCCAGCTGGTGGCTGGCGTCGAGGAAGGTCGTCGGCTCGTCCAGCAGCAGGATGTCGGTGCGCTGCGAAAGTGCCATCGCGATCCACACCCGCTGGCGCTGCCCGCCCGAGAGTTCGTCCACCGGGCGGTCGGCGAGCTCCAGGGTGCTGGTCGAGAGCAGTGCCCGGGCGACCGCCTCGTCGTCCTCGGGGCCCCAGCGCCGGAACCAGCCCTGGTGCGGGTAGCGGCCGCGCCCGACGAGGTCGGAGACCGTGATCCCCTCCGGTGCGGACGGGCTCTGCGGGAGGATGCCCAGCACGGCGGCGACCTCCTTCGTCGGCATCTCCTGGATGCTCCGGCCGTCCAGCAGGACGGCGCCGTCCGAGGGGGCGAGCAGCCGCGCCATCGCCCGCAGCAGGGTCGACTTGCCGCAGGCGTTGGGGCCGACGATGACCGTGATGCGGCCGGGCGGTACGCCGACCGTGAGGCCGGAGACGATCTCCCGGTCGCCGTAGCCGAGGCGGACGTCCTGGGCTCGAAGAGTGTGCTCAGCCACGACGCGACCACGCCTTTCCTTGGTGTCGTACGTGTGCGGTGTCGTACGTGTGCGGGTCAGCCACCGCTGCCTCCTCGGTTGGCGCGGGCCAGGAGCAGCAGCAGGTACGGGGCGCCGATGATGCTGGTCACCGCGCCCACCGGCAGCTGGACCGAGGGCAGCGCGTGCTGGGCGGCGAAGTCGGCGACCAGGACGATCAGGGCGCCGGTCAGCGCCGCGTGCGGCAGGGCGGCGCCCCGGCCGGGGACCAGGCGGCGGGCGATCGGCGCGGAGACGAAGGCCACGAAGCCGACCGGGCCCGCCGCCGCGGTCGCGACTCCGGCGAGTGCGGTCGCGCAGCCGAGCAGGGCGAGCCGGCCGGGCTCGACACGGGCGCCGAGGCCGGCCGCCGCGTCGTCGCCGAGCTGGAGGGGGCCCAGGGTGCGGGAGGCGAGGACGGTGAGCGGCACGAGCACGGCGAGGGCGCTCAGCAGGGGCCACGCCTGGTTCCAGGAGCGGCCGTTGAGGGTGCCGGCCAGCCAGAGGTAGGCCTCCTGCGCGTCGGCGGTGTCCGAGCGGGCCATCACGTACCAGACGACGCTGCTCAGCCCGGTGCCGAAGCCCACGCCGACCAGCACGAGGCGCTGGCCGACGACGCCCTGGCGCCAGGCGAGCAGATAGATGGCAGCACCGGCCGCCAGCGACCCGGCCAGGGCGCTCCCGGACAGAGCGAGGCCGCTGACCTGGAAGAGCAGCGAAGCGGTCACGGCGACGGCGCTCGCGCCCGCGCTGATGCCGATGATGTCGGGAGCGGCCAGCGGGTTGCGCAGGACGGACTGGAAGACGGCCCCCGAGAGCCCGAAGCCGATGCCGACGAGGAGCGCGAGCAGGGCGCGGGGCAGGCGGAGTTCCAGGACGACGAACTGCGAACCGCCGTCGCCCCCGCCGAGCAGGGTGTCCACGACCTTGCCGAGCGGCATCACCATGTCGCCGACGCAGAGCGAGAGTGCGAACACCGCCACCACGGCGACCAGCAGACCGGCCGCCACCAGCACGGAGCGCCGGAGTCCACGGCTGCGGACGCGTCGCACCGTGCGTACGGCGTCGGCGACGCGGGCGGTTTCGGTGTCCGGGGTGCTGCCGGGCTTGTACTGGAGGCGGGTCGCGGTCACAGTTCCACCTGCTTCCTGCGCCGGACGAGCCAGATGAAGGGGACGCAGCCGATCGCGGCGGTGACCACGCCCACCTGGACCTCTCCGGGCGGGGCGATGACCCGGCCGACGATGTCGGCGACGAGCAGCATGACCGGGGCGAGCACCATGCTGTACGGCAGCACCCAGCGGTAGTCGGGTCCTGTGATGAGCCGGGCGGCGTGCGGCACGGCGAGGCCGACGAAGCCGATCGGGCCGGCCACGACGGTGGCCGCGCCGCACAGCAGCACCACGGCGAGGGCCGAGACCAGCCGTGCGACACCGACCCGCTGGCCGAGGCCGCGGGCCAGGTCGTCGCCGAGGGAGAGGGCGTTGAGCTGCGGGCCGAGCAGCAGCGCGAGGACGGCTCCGGCCGCGATGAACGGGGACGCCTGCCACAGCACGTCCGTGTCCCGGGCGGTGAGCGCGCCGAGCTGCCAGAAGCGGTAGCGGTCGTAGCCGTCGCGGTCCTGGAGGAGGACCACGCTGGTCAGGGAGGTGAGCACGGCGCTGGTCGCCGCGCCCGCCAGGGCGAGCTTCACCGGGGTGGCGCCCTCACGGCCGAGCGAGCCGACGCCGTACACGAGGAGGGCGGCGAGGAGCGCGCCGAGGAAGCCGAACCAGATGTACTGCGTGACCAGGGTGAATCCGAAAAAGGTGATCGAGCACACCACGGCCACGGAGGCGCCCGCGTTGATGCCGAGGAGCTGGGGATCGGCGAGCGGGTTACGGGCGACACCCTGCATCACCGTGCCCGCGAGGCCGAGGGCCGCACCGGCCAGCAGCCCGGCCACGGTGCGGGGTATGCGGACCTCCTGGACGATGAGCTGGCCCTTGACCCCGAGGTCCGGGTCGAAGACACCGTTCAGTACGTCGCCGAGGGCCACGTCCCCTGAGCCGATCGCGAGGCTCGCCAGGACCGTCAGCAGAAGAACGGCCAGGGCGGCGAGCAGCCCGGCGGCCAGCACGGGGCGGCTGCGGGTGCTGCGCCGCTCGGGGGCCCTGGCCTTCTGTTCCCGCGCTCCCTGGAGGACCGAGCCGCTCACAGCCGGTGCACCCGGGGCGGCGACATGCGGTTGCGCACTGTTCCTCACCCTTGCTTGTCGCCCCCGGGACGGGGCGCACCCGCGAGCATAAGTAAGGTTAGCCTAACAGTGTGCCAGGTCAGCGGTAGGCTGTGAGTCCCCACAAGGTACGGAGAACCCCTTGTCGAACGCCGCGCCCGTGGCCGTCACCGTCGACGCGCTCCCCTCCGGCGGCGGCTCGCCGGCCGGGGCGGATCCGCTGGCCGGAGCGGTGGAGCTGCGGTCGGCGGACGAGCTGCGGGAGATCCTCGGGACGCCGTGGCCGCTCGTCATCGACAAGGTCCACGACGAGCTCACCGAGGCGGACCTGGATCTCCTGGCCCGTGCGCCGTTCTGCGCCGTCTCGACCTCCGACGCCGACGGCAACTGCGACACCTCTCCGCGCGGCGGGGCGCCGGGCTTCACCCGCGTCCTGGACACCCGGACGCTGGCGCTGCCCGATCTGCCGGGCAACCGGCGTGGCGACAGCTTCCACAACATCCTGTCCAACCCGCACGTCGGCCTGCTCTATCTGCTCCCGGGTGTGATGACCGTCCTGCGGATCAACGGCCGCGCCCGCATCCTGACGGACGCGCCGTTCTTCGACGCGATGGCGGTGAAGGGCAGGCGCCCCGACCTGGCCCTGGTCGTGGAGATCGACGAGATCTATCTGCACTGCCCGGCGTCGCTGAAGCGCTCGGGCCTGTGGGCTCCGGACAGCTGGGAGAACGCGGCCGGGAAGGCCTGACCGCGGGCGGCGAGCCCTCGGAAACCTCCGCTGTCGAAGCCTCGGCGCCTCCTCAGAAGCCTCCGCCGTCGAAGCCGCCGCCTCCTCCGAAACCACCGCCGTCGCCGAAGCCGCCGCCGTCGCCGAAGCCGCCGCCTCCGAAGCCGGAGGAGTCGAAGTCGGACCCTGAGACATCGCCGCCGCCCCAGCCGCCGCCCGCGCCGAAGTCACCGCCGCCGTACTCCGCCGCGTACGCCGGGGTGGAGAGCATCGAGCCGAGCATGGTGCCGACCAGCAGACCGGGGAGCAGACCGCCGCCGAAGTATCCGCCGGCCCAGGGGCCGTAGGCGGGGCCCGCCTCCCAGTAGGGGCGGCGCCGGCCGTCGCCGACGTCGACGGTGCGGCTCATCGGATCGTGTCCCTCGCGCAGCCTGACCTCGTCGGCACCGCAGACCGGGACCTCACGGGCCGAGCCGCCGGACGGTGTCCACAGGACGTCCGCGACGGCCGGTCCATGGCGTGGGTCGAAGAAGCAGGGCGGGCGGCGGGCCGGGAGCTTCTGGCCCTTCCGGCGGGCATCGAGGACGGCGAGGGAGAAGCGGCCGTCCTCCAGGGCCTGGGTGACCCCGCGTACGTCGGAGGGGTGGCGGGCGTTGCCCATGCGGGACTTGGCGTCCTCGTAGGAGTCGAGCGCGCGCTCGTAGTCGATGCGCATCGCGTCGTCGGCGCCCTTCTCGCCCGGGTGGAAGTCCAGCCGGTCCAGGGTCTCGCCGTACGCGGTGATGTCCTCGTCGACCACGACCCTGAGCTTCTCCAGGGACGCCTGCTCTTCCTCCTCCTTGCGCTTCCTGCTGCGCCGGGCGACCGCCAGGGCGGTGCCTCCGCCGAGCAGGACCACGCCGCCGAGGACGACCAGACCGGCCACCGGCGCGCCGTCGCTCGAACCGTCGCCCGCCCCGCCGCCGGACCAGGAGGCCGGGGCGCTGCCCTTGGCCTGTGCGACGGCGCGGTCGACGAAGGCGTTGAGCTGGGTCGCCGCGTCGTCGCCCGTGCCGGGCGCCTTCACCGCGGTGGCGAGGTTCTGGACGGCCCGGGTCGGCATCACCTGCGGGTCGGCGCCGGCGTCGAAGCCGTCGCCGAGGCGGACCGCGTAGACGCCGGTGACTCCGGTGTCGGTGCGCAGATTCTGCAGGAGGTTGTCGGGCGGGTACGCGGACGTCGCGGGCAGCACGGCCACGAAGACCGGCTTGTCGGCGTCCTTGATCTTCTTCTCCAGGGCGGCCTCCTGGGAGGCCGAGAGCTGACCCGACGCCGCCGGGTCCACGTACACGGGGCCCTGGCGCAGGGCGCGGGCCACGTCGTCCACGGAGGACGGGGCGGAGGGAGCGGACGGGGCGGCCTGGGCAGCGGGGCCCGTCGCCAGCACGGCCGCCGAGAGGATCAGCAGCAGACAGGCCCACAGGGGAGCGAACAGCCTCTTCCTCATACTCCGAAAGTAACCCGGCCGGGCGACGAGCGCGTCGCCCGGCCGGGGTCACTCGCATGCTGTTACACGGAGCCGCCGTCCTGGGGGGCGTCCCGGGTGAGGCGGATCGTGTCGCGGTACCACTTCGCGCTGTCCTTGAGCGTCCGCTCCTGCGTGTCGTAGTCGACGCGCACGATGCCGAACCGCTTGTCGTAGCCGTAGGCCCATTCGAAGTTGTCCAACAGCGACCAGGCGAAGTAGCCGCGGACGTCGGCGCCCTGTGCGCGGGCCTCGGACACGGCCGCGATGTGGTCGGCGAGGTAGGCGGTGCGGTCGGTGTCGGGCACGGACCCGTCGGCGGCGACGGTGTCGTCGAAGGCGGCCCCGTTCTCCGTGATGACGGTCGGCAGCGCGTAGTCGCGCTGGAGCCGCACCAGCAGCTCGGTGAGCTCGGCCGGGGTGATCTCCCAGTCCATGGCGGTCCTGGGCAGGTCACGCTCCACGCCGCGTACGACGGGCAGGCCGTCGGTGTCGGTCGGCGAACCGTCCTCGGTGACTCCGGAGAACAGGGCGCCCCGGTAGAAGTTGACGCCGAGGACGTCCAGGGGGGTGGCGATGGCTGCCAGGTCGCCGTCCCGCACCGGCAGTGCGATGCCCTGGGCTTCGAGGTCGTCGACGACGTCCTGCGGGTATCTGCCGTGGACGATCGGGTCGAGGTAGAGCCGGGTGCCCATGCCGTCGGCCCGGCGGCAGGCCTCGCGGTCGGCCTCGCTGTCGGTCTCCGGGGTTGCGGTACCGAGATTGAGGGTGATGCCGAGCTCCAGCGGGTTGCCGCCCGCCGCCTCGCGCATCTGCCGGGCGGCGATTCCGTGGCCGAGCAGCAGGTGGTGGACGGCGCCCATGGCGTCGCCCAGGTCGGTGCGGCCGGGCGCGTGTGCCCCGTAGGCGTAACCGAGCATCGCCGAGCACCACGGCTCGTTCAGGGTCGTCCAGTGCTCGACCCGGTCGCCGAGCGCCTCGTAGGCGAGCATGGCGTAGTCCGCGAAGCGGTGTGCGGTGTCCCGGGCCGGCCAGCCGCCCGCGTCCTCCAGCTCCTGGGGCAGGTCCCAGTGGTACAGGGTGATCCAGGGGGTGACGCCCTTGGCCTGGAGCTCGTCGACCAGCCGCTTGTAGAAGTCCAGGCCCTTGGCGTTGCCCGGACCCCGGCCGCCCGGCTGGATGCGTGGCCAGGCGAGCGAGAAGCGGTAGGTGTCGACCCCGAGGCCCGCGATCAGCTCCACGTCCTGGGGCATCCGGTGGTAGTGGTCGCAGGCGACATCGCCGTGCTCCCCGTTGTGGACGGCGCCCGGGACCCGGCAGAAGGTGTCCCAGATGGACGGGGTGCGGCCGTCCTCCAGGACGGCGCCCTCGATCTGGTACGAGGAAGTGGCCACGCCCCAGCGGAAGTCGGCAGGGAGTCCCTGGACGGCGGCGGGCTGCAGGCTGCTGCGGGGCGTGACGAGGTTCATGGGTCTCCGTAACTCCGGGTTTCCTGTGGGGCGTGGCAGAGGCTTGGTCGGTCAGTCGTGGTGCAGCCAGCAGGCGACCTCACGGTCCTGGCCGGCTTCCGGCGCGGCGAGGACCGGCACCCGCTCGGCGCACGGCTCGAAGGCCTTGCCGCAGCGGGGGTGGAAGGCGCAGCCGGTGGGCATGGCCGAGAGGTGCGGGGGCGAGCCCGGGATGCCGGTGAGCTCGCGCCTGGGGCCGTGCAGCGCGGGGAAGGAGTGCAGCAGACCGTCGCTGTAGGGGTGGCGGGCGTCGCGGTAGATCTCGGCGGCACCCGCCTGCTCCACGATCCGGCCGCCGTACATGATGGCGATGCGGTCGGAGAATTCGATCAGCAGGGAGATGTCGTGCGTGATGAACACGACGGAGAAGGAGAGTTGCTCCCTGAGCTCGACGAGCCTGCGCAGAATCTGACGCTGCATCACCACATCGAGTGCGGTGGTGGGTTCGTCCATGATGACGATCTCGGGTTCCAGCGCGAGCGCCATCGCGATCATCACGCGCTGGCGCATGCCGCCGGACAGCTGGTGCGGGAAGGCCGCGAGGCGGTCGGCGGATATGCCGACCAGGCTGAGCAGCTCCTCCGCGCGGGCGGTGCGTTCGGCCTGGCGCATGTCGGGGCGGTGCGCCTTGAGTACGTCGGTGAGCTGGCTGTGGACGGTGTGCACCGGGTTCAGCGAGTTCATCGCCCCCTGGAACACGATCGACAGCTCCTGCCAGCGGAAGGCGCGCAGCTCGTCCGGGGTGAGGGAGAGGATGTCGACGGGCTCGGCACCCGGCCGGTGGTAGTGGACGTCGCCGCCGGTGATCACCCCGGGCGGGGAGAGCAGCCGGGTGACCGCGTACGCCAGCGTGGACTTGCCCGACCCCGACTCCCCCGCGAGGCCGAGGACTTCGCCGCGGTTCAGGGTGAGGTCGATGTCCCGGAGGGCGTGGACGCCGGTCGCACCGGTGCCGTAGTCGACGTTCAGGCCGCTGATGGTGAGGATCGGCTCGGCGGTCATGCGCTGTGCTCCTTGCTGGGCTTTCCGGACGTCCCGGGGCTGCCGGGCGCATCGGGGCCGTCGGACGGCTTCGGGCTGCCGGGCGACTCGGAGGTGCCGGACGGCTTCGGGCTGCCGGGCGGCGAGGAGGTGCCGGACGGCGTGGAGGTGCCGGACGGCGCGGGGGTTCCCGTACGGGCGACCGGGGTGAAGCCGACCCGCATCTTGACCTTCCGCGAGGCGCCGGTCGCGGTGCGCAGCCGCGGATTGACGAACTCGTCGATGCCGAAGTTGATCAGTGCGAGGGCGGTGCCCAGCAGGGCGATGCACAGGCCGGCCGGGACGAACCACCACCAGGCGCCCTGGGCCAGGGCCTGGTTGGACTGGGCCCAGAAGAGCACGGTGCCCCAGTTCCAGTGGGAGATGTCCGCGACGCCGATGAAGGCGAGCGTGATCTCCGAGAGGACGGCGAAGATGACGGTGCCGACGAAGCCGGACGCGATGACGGCGGTGAGGTTCGGCATGACCTCGAAGAGGATGACCCGCCAGGTGGATTCGCCGGTGGCGCGGGCCGCCTCCACGTAGTCGCGGCGCCTGAGGGACAGCGTCTGGGCGCGCAGGACGCGGGCGCCCCAGGCCCAGGAGGTGAGGGCGATGACCGCGGCGATCAGCAGGTCCCCGGTGTCCTCGACGAAGCTCGCGATGATGATGATCAGCGGCAGTCCCGGGATGACCAGGAAGACGTTGGAGAGCATGGACAGGAGCTCGTCGGCGGCTCCGCCGAGGAACCCCGCGCTGACCCCGATGAGCACGGACAGCGCGGTCGCGAGGATGCCCGCGAGGAATCCGACGAACAGCACACCGCGGGTGCCGACCAGGATCTGCGAGAGGACGTCCTGCCCGGTCTGCGTCGTACCGAACAGGTGGTCGCCGGACGGCGGTTGCAGCAGCTGGTCGCTCATCGCGTCCGGGTCGTACGGCGCGAGCCAGGGGCCCGCGACGGCGAGGACCACGAAGAACGCGAGGATGAGCAGCCCGGTGCGGGTCTTCCCGCCGCGCAGGAAGCGGAACCTGGCCCGGGTCGGGGCGGGCGCGGCGTCGGTGACGACCACGTCGGTGCCGGTGACAGACATATCCGTCAGGCCTCCTTGCGGGTGCGCGGGTCGAGAAGGGCGTAGGCCATGTCGGCCAGCAGGTTCGCGGCGAGGACCGAGAGCGTGATGATCAGGAAGACGCCCTGCATCAGCGGGTAGTCCTTGGCCCCGACGGCCTGGAAGAGCTGGTAGCCGATGCCCGGGTAGGAGAAGACCATCTCGACCAGCAGGGTTCCGCCGACGATGAAGCCCAGCGAGAGGGCGAAGCCGGAGATGTTGGGCAGGACGGCGTTGCGCGCGGCGTAGGAGAACATCACGCGCCGCTCGGACAGGCCCTTGGCCTGCGCGACCATGACGTAGTCCTCGGAGGAGACGGTCACCATCATGTTGCGCATGCCGAGGATCCAGCCGGCGATGGCGCTGAGCACGATCGTCACGCCCGGCAGCACCCCGTGGTAGAGCGCGCTGGAGACGAACGGCCAGTCGAAGGCCGGGACCAGGGAGTTGTCGTACCCTCCGGCGGCCGGGAAGATCTGCCACTTCACCGCGAACAGCGCGATGGCGATGAGGCCGAGCCAGAAGTACGGGATGGCGGAGATGAACGTGGTCACGGGCAGCAGCCCGTCCAGCCAGGAGCCGCGCCGCCAGCCGCTGTAGACGCCGATGCCGGTGCCGAGCAGGAAGCTGATCAGGGTGGTGATGCCGACCAGCGCGAGCGTCCAGGGCAGCGACTGGGCGATCACCTCGCCGACCGGGGTCGGGAAGAAGGTGAAGGACAGCCCGAGGTCACCGTCGAGCAGGTGCGACCAGTAGCCGGTGTACTGCGACCAGATGGACGCGTTCTCGTCGAGCCCGAACAGCGCCTGCAGCGAGGCGATGGCGGAGGTGTCGAGCTGCCCCTGGTAGCGGCTCATCAGAGCCTCGACGGGGTCGCCCGGCATCAGGCGCGGGATCAGGAAGTTGATGGTGATGGCGGCCCACGCGGTGACCGCGTAGAAGGCGATCCGCTGAAGGATGTACTTCACTTCGCTGCTCCCTCGGCGGTCGTGCCGTCGTACAGCCAGCAGGCGGCCCACTGGCCGTCCGCCAGGTCGAAGCGCGGCGGCAGTTCGGTGCGGCAGCGCTCCATGGCCTTCGGGCAGCGGGGGTGGAAGCGGCAGCCGTCCGGCGGGGCGATCAGCGAGGGCGGCTCGCCGCTTCCGGTCTCCTCCTGCTCCTCCTCGTCCGCCACCCGGTCGGGGTCGGGCGCGGAGGCGATCAGCAGCTGGGTGTAGGGGTGTGCGGGGTGCTGGGTGACGGTCTCGCTGTCCCCGCCCTCCACGATCCGGCCCGCGTACATCACCAGGGTCGTGTCCGCGAAGTAGCGGGCGGACGCGATGTCATGGGTGATGTAGAGGATCGCGAGGTGCAGCCGCTCCTTGAGGTCGCGGAGCAGGTTGAGGACGCCGAGCCGGATCGACACGTCGAGCATCGAGACCGGTTCGTCGGCGAGCAGGACCTGCGGGTCGGCGCCGAGCGCACGCGCGATGGCGACGCGCTGGCGCTGCCCGCCCGACAGCTCGTGCGGGAACTTGTCCAGGTACTGATGAGGAGGAGTCAGCTGGACGCGTTCGAGCAGAGCGGCCAGATTCGTCTCCAGTTCCGTCTCCCCGCTCCCCGCCCGGCCGTGGATCTTCAGGGCGCGGGTCAGGTGGTAGCGCACGGTGTGCACCGGGTTGAGGGAGGCGAACGGGTCCTGGAAGATCAGCTGGACCTGCTTGACGTATCTGCGGAAGGACCGGCCACGCCCGGCCTTCACCGCCGTGCCGCCCAGGTCGATCTCGCCCGCGGTGAGCGGGTAGAGCTGGGCGAGCAGCCGTGCGACGGTGGACTTTCCGGAGCCGGACTCCCCCACCAGGGCCGTGACGGTGCCGCGCCTGAGCTTCAGCGAGACGTCGTCGACGGCGTGGACGCTACGGCGCCTGCGGGCGACGAGGTCGCCGACGGTGCGCCGTACGGGGAAGTGCTTGGTGACTCCGCGTGCTTCGAGCACCACATCGGTCTCGGTGCGCACGTCTGCGGACTGTTCGGTGGTCATGGTCGGTTCTTCCCCGTGACTACTTGGCGGGCTTCAGGTTCAGCACTACTTCCAGCGCGTCCGGCTGGGTGTGCTGCGGGGCTGCGTACTGGTCCTTCTCGGTCGGCCAGCCCACCCAGTTCTTCGTGGAGTACTCGGCGCCGATCGGGGCCGCGGCGGTCGGGATGAGGGGCGCCTGCTCGACCATGATCTTCTGGAGTGTGTTCATCGCCTTGGTGCGCGTGGTGTCATCCGCGGCGTTGGCGTACTCCTTCAGCGCGGCGGTCGCCTCGGGGTTCTTGAACCGGCCGAAGTTGCCCGTCTGCGAGGACTTGCCGATGGGCTGGTAGATCGCCTCGTCCATGATGTTCTGGTACATGTCGTACGGCGTGGCACCGCTGTTGGTCCAGTGCAGGGTGGCGTCGAAGTTGCCGGTGGCGACGTCGTTGCCCCAGGCCTCGGCGGTCTGGGTCTTGACCTTGGCCGTGATCCCGAGCTGCTTGATGTTGTCCTTGATGATGGAGAGCCCGGTGATGTAGTCGTTCCAGCCGGCCGGGTCGGTGAAGGTCAGCTCCACCGGCTTGCCGCTCGGGTCCTTCAGGACGCCGCCGCTGAGCTTGAAGCCGGCGTCCTTGAGCACCGCCTTGGCGCCGTCCACGTCGGGCGCCGTGGTGGCGTTCTTGTACTCGGGGGCCAGGAACTCCTTGCCGGCGGGCAGCGGGATTCCGGTCGGGCTGGTGATCTCCGGGTAGAGGGTCGCCTGCGCCTGCACATGGATCGCCTTGCGGTCGATGACCATGGCCATCGCCTTGCGCAGGGCCGGGTTGTCGAACGGCTTGCGGGCGGTGTTGAACCACAGGCCGTGGATGCCGAGCCCGGAGGGGAACCAGAGCTTGTGGTTCTTCGGGTCCTTGGCGACGTACAGCTGCTTGTAGTTCGGCATGAAGACGAACGACCACTCCAGCTTGCCGTTCGCCAGGGCGGTGGTCGCGGCGCTGTTGTCGTTGTACGTGGTGTAGCGCAGCTTTTTGACCTTGGTCTCGCCCTTCCAGTAGGTGGGCGTGGCGGACAGGGTGGTGGTCTGCGGGGTGAACGTCTTCAGCTTGTACGGGCCGGAGCCGACCGGGGTGCGGTTGGGCCAGGTCTCGGGGTTGTCGACCTTCTCCCAGATGTGCTTGGGCACCACGAAGGTCGAGGTGATCTTGTTCTGGTTGACGAACTGGGAGTCCTTGAAGGTCAGGACGACCTTGTCGCCCTCGACCGCGATGCCGTCGAAGGGGATGCCGTCCTTGTTGAGCGCCGGGTGCTTCTTCAGGAGCTCGAAGGTGTAGGCCACGTCCTCGGCGGTCAGCGCCTTGCCGTCGGCCCACTTGGCCCGCTCGTCGAGCGTGAAGGTGACCTTGGTGAAGTTCGCCTCCCAGTCCCAGGCGGTCGCCAGCCATGGGTCGGCCTTGTCCGAGGGCCGGATCTCGTTGGGCATCGCCAGCGGCTCGTAGATCATGACGCGGTAGCCGAGGGTGGCGGCCGCCGAGGTCGCGAGGAACGGGTTGCTGTTGTTCGTCTGCGGCCCGTCGGGCTTGCCGAGGGTCAGCACACCGGAGGCACCGGCTCCGCCGCCCCCCTTGTTACCCGAGTTGGCGGACGAGCAGCCGGCGGCGAGCGCGACCACGGCTGTGGCGACTGAGAGCGCTCTCAGAGTGTGACGGCGACGTACGGACATGGCGACTCCAGGAGGACTGCGGGTCTGGGAAGACTGCGGGGTCTGGGAATGCTCGGGGGTACGGACGCGTACCGGCGGGGCCGGGCCGGGTCCGTTACGGCGCCGAGTGGCGCACGACCAGTTCGGTGGGCAGCACGACCGGTCCGTCCGGTACGGCGGTGCCGCCGAGGTGGGAGAGCAGCAGGCGGGCCGCAGCCTCGCCCATCTGCCGCGTGGGCTGGTGCACGGTGGTCAGCGGAGGTTCGGTGTGCTCGGCCATCGGGATGTCGTCGAAGCCGACCACCGCGATGTCGTCGGGCACACGACGGCCGGCGGCTCGCAGCGCGCGCAGGACCCCGGCAGCGGTGATGTCGTTGTGGGCGAAGACCGAGTCGAACTCCGTTCCCGCCGCGAGGTGTTCCTCCACGGCGAGTCGCCCGCGGCGTTCGGTGAAGTCCCCGTGCACGACCAGCTCGGTGGGCAGGACCGTACGGAAGCCCGCGAGCCGTTCCTGGACGCAGCCGAAGTGGCCGGGGCCGGTGACGACCATGGGTCTGGTGCGGCCGGCGGCCCGCAGATGGCGGGCGGCGGACGCGCCTCCCTCGTGATTGGTGGTCACGACGGAGGGGAATTCCGGATGGTGGCCCCTGTCGTCGATCAGGACGATCGGCAGACCGGACCGGTGCAGCGCGGTGAGCTGTTCGAGCGTGTTCTCGGGTTCGACGACGACGAGCCCGTCGAAGGCGCGCGCCGACACCTGGGTGGTGAAGCGCTCGACGGACTCCGCACCGCGGTTGCAGGTGAAGAGCAGCAGCCCGTAGTCGGCGGCCTCGACCGTGTCGACGACCCCCTGGAGCAGTTCGCCCATCCACGGCCAGGTGAGCGAGGGCACCAGCATGCCGACCGTGCGGCTGCTGCCGCGTGCCAGACCGACAGCGCCCGAGCTGGGGACGTAGCCGAGCTCCGCGATCACTCCACGAACCCGCGCGGCCGTCGAACCGTCCACCTCACCCTTGAAGTTGATGACCCGTGAGACGGTCGTCTTGCTGACGCCGGCCTCGCGGGCGACATCGGCGATGGTGACACGCAACGGGGCCTCCAGGGACAAGGCAGGACAGGGCGGTGTGCCGAGGCTTCGGTACCGGTTCCGCAACCGGTCCCGGAACCGGTACCGGCGTTGCGGCTGGAGTTAACCCCGCCGGAACAGAGGCGTCAATACTTCACGCCAACATTGGTCCGTACCCATTTTCGCGGCAGGTCCGCAAGCCCTTTCGTTCATCTCTTGAACGCACCAGGCTCTTGACGCGGGCACGTAAGGGCAGTTTCACTTACGCCGACGGAGTCCCTCGCGCCGTCTTCCGCGGCGGCCCCCGCGCCGGAGCCGTCGGCCCGAAGGCGCGGCCCCGGCAGGGTCCCGTGTCAGTCCGTCGGCTCGACGCCGGCCCGCAGCAGTCCGTAGGTGTACGCGTCCTCAAGTGCCTGCCAGGACGCGGCGATGACGTTCTCGGCCACGCCGACGGTCGACCAGTCCCCTGATCCGTCACCCGTGGTGACCAGGACCCTGGTGGTGGACTCGGTACCGGTGCGGCCTTCCAGGATGCGGACCTTGTAGTCGATCAGCTCCAGCTTGGCGAGCTGGGGGTAGATCCGCTCCAGGCCGACGCGCAGCGCCCGGTCCAGGGCGTTGACCGGCCCGTTGCCCTCGGCGGTGGCGACGATGCGCTCGCCCTTGGCCCAGAGCTTCACGGTCGCCTCGTTGGCGTGGGTGCCGTCGGGGCGGTCCTCGACGATGGCCCGCCAGGACTCGACGCGGAAGTACCGCCGGGGCCTGCCGTCGACCTCGGCGCGCAGCAGCAGTTCGAAGGAGGCGTCGGCGGCCTCGTAGGTGTAGCCCTTGAGCTCGCGCTCCTTGACCCGCTCCACGACCCGCTGGACGAGTGCGCGGTCGCCCCCCAGGTCGATGCCGAGCTCCTTGCCCTTGAGCTCGATGGAGGCGCGGCCCGCCATGTCGGACACCAGCATCCGCATGGTGTTGCCGACGCGTTCGGGGTCGATGTGCTGGTAGAGGTCCGGGTCGATCTTGATGGCGGAGGCGTGCAGCCCGGCCTTGTGCGCGAAGGCGGAGACCCCGACGTACGGCTGGTGGGTGGAGGGCGTGAGGTTGACGACCTCGGCGATGGCGTGGGAGATACGGGTCATCTCGGCGAGCGCGCCCTCGTGCAGGACGGTCTTGCCGTACTTGAGTTCCAGCGCGGCGACGACGGGGAAGAGGTTGGCGTTGCCGACCCGCTCGCCGTAGCCGTTGGCGGTGCACTGCACATGCGTGGCGCCCGCGTCCACGGCGGCCAGGGTGTTGGCCACGGCGCAGCCCGTGTCGTCCTGGGCGTGGATGCCGAGCCGCGCGCCGGTGTCGGCGATGACGGTGGAGACGACGGCCTGGACCTGGGCGGGGAGCATCCCGCCGTTGGTGTCGCAGAGGATGACGACATCGGCGCCGGCCTCATGGGCGGTGCGTACGACCGCCTTGGCGTACTCGTGGTTGGCGCGGTAGCCGTCGAAGAAGTGCTCGCAGTCGACGAAGACCCGGCGGCCCTGCTCGCGGAGATGGGTGACGGTGTCGCGGACCATCTCCAGGTTCTCGTCCAGGGTGGTGCGCAGAGCCAGTTCCACATGGCGGTCGTGGGACTTGGCGACCAGCGTGATCACCGGGGCGCCCGAGTCCAGGAGCGCCTGGACCTGCGGGTCGTCGGCGGCCCTGCCGCCGGCCCTGCGGGTGGCGCCGAACGCGACGAGCTGGGCGTGCTCGAAGTCGATCTCCTGCTGGGCGCGGGCGAAGAACTCGGTGTCGCGGGGGTTGGCGCCGGGCCAGCCGCCCTCGATGAAGCCCACTCCGAAGTCGTCCAGATGCCGGGCGATGGTCAGCTTGTCCGCGACCGTCAGGTTGATGCCTTCACGCTGCGCGCCGTCGCGCAGGGTGGTGTCGAAGACATGGAAGGTGTCATCGGGGGCCGGGGCCTCTGTGGTCATGCTGATCTGACTCCTGTCGGGTGAGCGGATCCGGACGAATCGGCTCCACTTGCCCCCATCCTCTCGCGTGCCTCGTCCCGGCCGTGGTGTGGGCCGGAAAACGAAAAAACCCCTCGCGGGTGCGAGAGGTCTGCGCGCGGGTCTGGGGCACGGTGCCCGTTCCGTACGTGGTGATACGGGACGGTCACTGCGGACCGGCGCGCCTGCTGCCGATAATCATGGCGAACGAGGACACCCCCGCAGTCTGGCACAGCGGGGCCCCGGGGTCCCGGGGTGTCTCAGGATGCGGGCGTGATGTCCGTCGCACGGGATCCACGGTCCACCGGTCGTACCGGGAGGTACGACCGGTGGACCCGGCACCGACTAGCCGAGCTCGTGCATCCAGCCGTGGGTGTCCTTCGCGACGCCGCGCTGGATGTCCAGCAGACGCTCGCGCAGCTTGAGGGTGACCTCGCCCGGGGTGCCGTCGCCCTGGGTCCACTCGCCGTCCGCGGACTTCACGGTGCCGACAGGCGTGATGACGGCGGCGGTGCCGCAGGCGAAGACCTCGGTGAGGGTGCCGTTCTCGGTGTCCCCGCGCCACTGGTCGATGGAGACCCGGCCCTCCTCGGAGGCGTAGCCGAGGTCACGGGCCACGGTGAGCAGGGAGTCACGGGTGACACCGGCGAGCAGCGAGCCGCTGAGGGACGGGGTGACGATCCGCTTGCCGCCGTCCTCCTGCCCGTACACGAAGTAGAGGTTCATGCCGCCGAGTTCCTCGACCCACTTGTGCTCGACGGCGTCGAGGTAGGCGACCTGGTCGCAGCCCTGCTCGGCCGCCTCCGCCTGGGCGAGGAGGGAGGCCGCGTAGTTGCCGCCGGTCTTGGCGTCGCCGACACCGCCGGGGACGGCGCGCACCCGGTCCTGGGACAGCCAGATCGAGACCGGCTTCACCCCGCCGGGGAAGTAGGCGCCGGCGGGCGAGGCGATGACGATGAAGAGGTACTCGTTGGCCGGCCGGACACCGAGGCCCACCTCTGCGGCGATCATGAACGGGCGCAGGTAGAGGGACTCCTCGCCACCGTGCGGCGGGACCCAGGCCTGGTCCTGCTGGACCAGCACGTCACAGGCCTCGATGAAGGTCTCGACGGGCAGCTCGGGCATCGCGAGCCGGGCGGCGGACCGCTGGAAGCGGGCCGCGTTGGCCTCGGGGCGGAAGGTGGCCACCGTGCCGTCGGGCTGCCGGTAGGCCTTGAGCCCCTCGAAGATCTCCTGCGCGTAGTGCAGCGTCATGTTGGCCGGGTCGAGCGACAGCGGACCGTACGGCACGAGCTGCGCGTCGTGCCATCCGCGGCCCTCGGTCCAGCTGATCGTCACCATGTGATCGGTGAAGTGCCGGCCGAATCCGGGGTTGGCCAGGGCGGCCTCGCGCTCCGCGTCGGACAGCGGGTGCGAGGAGGGCTTGAGCTCGATCGTGGGCGTCGTCATGAGTGCGTGTCCTTCACGGTCTTGTCGTCTGATGGACCGCGCTCACGCCCGCTCCGCACGGCGGTCGCCGTGCGGGTAGTAGGACGTCCGAGCTCTACCGCGAGCCGCGGCCCCGCGTTCGATTATCTCCCGGGGGCGGCTCTGCACGAAATGATGCGATTGCGGTGATGTTCACGGTGACGCTGTGCGCGACGCGAGAACGCGGTCCGTGGTCGATGGTGGCACCCGGAGACCGCAAGGTGAAGCCGCCGGGTGCGGTTGCGACCCGGCGGCTTCGAAGTGGAGACGTCGGGTCAGCTCGCTACGCGTACCGCGAGCGCGTCGCCGATCTCGTCGGTGGTACGTGCGTGCTTTCCGTCACGCTCCGCGAGGTCGGCGGAGACGGCATCCTCGATGCGCACGGCCTCGGCCTCGTAGCCGAGGTGGCGCAGCAGGAGGGCGACGGAGAGGATCGTGGCCGTCGGGTCGGCCTTGCCCTGGCCCGCGATGTCGGGCGCGGTGCCGTGCACCGGCTCGAACATGGACGGGAAGGCGCCCGTCGGGTTGATGTTGCCGGACGCGGCCAGGCCGATGCCGCCGGTCACGGCTGCGGCCAGGTCGGTGAGGATGTCACCGAAGAGGTTGTCGGTGACGATGACGTCGAAGCGCTCCGGCTGGGTGACGAAGAAGATCGTCGCGGCGTCGACGTGCAGGTAGTCGGTGCTGACCTCGGGGTACTCGGCCGCGACCTTGTCGAAGGTGTTCTTCCACAGGTGGCCGGCGTGCACGAGGACGTTGTTCTTGTGGACCAGCGTCAGCTTCTTGCGCGGGCGGGCCGCGGCACGCGCGAAGGCGTCGCGCACGACGCGCTCGACGCCGTACGCGGTGTTGACGCTGACCTCGGTGGCGACCTCGTGCTCCGTGCCCGTGCGCAGCGAACCGCCGTTGCCCGTGTACGGGCCCTCGGTGCCCTCACGGACGACGACGAAGTCGATCTCGGGGCGGCCGGCGAGCGGGGTCGCGGTGTTCGGGAAGAGCTTCGACGGCCGCAGGTTGATGAAGTGGTCGAAGGCGAAGCGCAGCTTCAGCAGCAGCCCGCGCTCCAGCACACCCGACGGCACGGACGGGTCGCCGATGGCGCCGAGCAGGATGGCGTCGTGGCCCTTGAGGGCTTCGAGCTCCGCGTCGGGAAGGGTCTCACCGGTGCGGTGCCATCGCTGGGCGCCCAGGTCGTACTTCGTGGTCTCCAGCTTCACATCCTGCGGGAGAACAGCGTTGAGAACCTTGAGGCCCTGGGTGACGACCTCCTGGCCGATACCGTCGCCGGGGATCACTGCGAGATCGATGCTGCGAGACATGGAGGCACTCTAGCGCTCCGTCCCACCCCATGACACGCGGCGTCCACGATGCGGACAGTGAAGGACGCGTGAGGGGTGGGCGTCAGAAGGCGGGGTGCGGGACCTCAGTGGCCCGTCGAGCCACCGTTGTCCCGGCGGTCGAGGGCGCGTTGCAGGGCTGCGGCGGCGTTCTTGCGCTCCGACTCGGCGGAGTGCGAGGTGTGTCGGACACGGCGGCGTGCGGTGGTCTCGGCCATGGGGGATCGACTCCTTGAGATCGCGTGGATTTCGAGGCGCCTACGGGGGCGGGGAGCGAATGCCGCAGGGATTACCTGCTCGGGGCACGCTCACACACGCCGGTCGCCGGATCAGCGATTCGTTCGGCTTCTACAAAGTTAGGACAGCTCGGCCCTTCTGTCTCTACAGATACTCGGACTTCCTACTATCTGAGACGGCGGCGCGAGCGGAGTGTGCATCGGGGCCGGTCGCGGCCTCCTCAGAGGCGCACGGTGAGCTGTGCCTCGACATGTGCGCGCAGGACGCCCGCCATGTCCGTGGCGCCGTCGCCGAGCAGCCACTGCACCTGGAGCCCGTCCATCAGGGCGATCAGCTGCCGGCCCGCGTCACCCGGATCGATGCCGGCACGCAGCGCGCCCTCGACGCGCGCCTCTTCGTAGGCGAGCACCGCTCCTGCGACGGAGTTCTCGTAGCGGCGTACGAAGTAGCCGTGGGCGGGGTGGTCGGCGGCCGTGGCCTCGGCGGAGACCACCGAGAACAGTTCGACGATCCCCCGCCGCGCGGCGTTCAGTGCGGCCAGCTCGACAAACCTCCGCAGGAGTTCCACGCCCACGGGGCCGCCGCGCGAGAGCCAGGCGTCGTCCACGTCGTCGCGGTGCTCGAGCACGGCGAGCAGCAGCGCCTCCTTGGTCGGGAAGTGGTGCAGCAGGCCGGTGTGCGAGATGCCGCTGCGGGTGGCGATGACCCGCAGGGACGCACCCCGGTAACCGGCCTCGCCGAACAGGGACATGGCCTGTTCGAGGATCTCGTGCCGCTTCGCACGGCCCTTCGCGTAGCCGCGCCGTACCTCGGCTGTCACTCGCCACTCCCCAGGTCCGCGGGCTTCGGCCGGCCCGGCGCTTCGGTGCGTCCAGTTCCCATGCGTGCCTCCGGAGGAGCCGATCACCGGAGATTCGGCCCAAAGATACCTACCAGGTGGTCGGGATTGACTCTATGGTGAAGGGGAACCGTGTTGCGAAAGGACCCCCCGTGGCCCCCTCCCTGCCCTATCTCGACCCCGCACTCCCCGTCAGCGAGCGCGTCGACGATCTGCTCGGGCGCATGACGCTGCCCGAGAAGGTCGGCCAGATGCTCCAGCTGAACGCCAAGGAAGGCGTGCGGCACTTCGTCGAGGACCTGCACGTGGGGTCGATCCTGCACACCTCGCCCGAGCGGGTCCTGGAGGCCGCTGAGCTGACCGACCGGTCCCGGCTGCGCATTCCTCTGCTGGTCGCGGAGGACTGCATCCACGGGCACTCCTTCTGGGAGGGCGCCACGATCTACCCCACCCAGCTCGGCATGGCCGCCACCTGGGACGCGGAGCTGGTGGAGCGCATCGCGCGGGCCACCGCGGTCGAGGTCGCGGCGACCGGCGTGCACTGGACGTTCTCGCCGGTCCTCTGCATCACCCGGGACCTGCGCTGGGGCCGGGTCAGCGAGACGTTCGGCGAGGACCCCCATCTGATCGGGGAGCTGGCGTCCGCGATGGTGCGCGGTTACCAGGGCGACGGTCTGGCCGACCCGACCGCGGTCCTGGCCTCGGCCAAGCACTTCGCGGGCTACTCCGAGACGCAGGGCGGCCGGGACGCCAGCGAGGCGGACATCTCGCGGCGCAAGCTGCGGTCCTGGTTCCTGCCTCCGTTCGAGCGGGTCGCCAGGGAGGGCTGCCGGACGTTCATGCTCGGCTACCAGTCCATGGACGGGGTGCCGATCACGGTGAACGACTGGCTGCTCAACGAGGTGCTGCGCGAGGAGTGGGGCTACACCGGGACGCTGGTGACCGACTGGGACAACGTCGGCCGCATGGTGTGGGAGCAGAAGGTGTACGCCGACTACGCGCAGGCCGCCGCCGCGGCGGTCCGCGCGGGCAACGACATGGTGATGGCGACCGAGGGGTTCTTCGACGGCGCCCTCGAAGCCGTCGGCAACGGCACGCTGGGCGAGGCCGAGATCGACGCGGCCGTGCGCCGTGTCCTGACGCTCAAGTTCGAGCTCGGCCTGTTCGAGAACCCGCGC
The DNA here is from genome assembly GCF_045162755.1 of Streptomyces sp. NBC_01012. NCBI lineage: Bacteria > Bacillati > Actinomycetota > Actinomycetes > Kitasatosporales > Streptomycetaceae > Streptomyces > Streptomyces sp. NBC_01012. Next base: position 2,122,072 of record NZ_CP108688.1, read on the forward strand.
CGCCCCGACGCCGGCCGCCAGGCCGAGATCATCGGCGGCGCCGCCCACGCCGCACTGAATCTGGAGGCGGCCCGGCGCTCGCTGGTGCTGCTGACCAACGACGGCACCCTGCCGCTGGCAGGCGGCCTGACCGTGGGCGACGACGGGCGGGCCACCGGGGCCCCCGGCCCCCGTAAGGTCGCGGTCATCGGGCCGAACGCGGACGACGCCCAGACCCAACTGGGCGACTGGGCGGGCTCGTCGGGCCAGGTGGACTGGCTCCCCGACGGCCAGCCACGCTCCATGATCCGTACGGTCCTGGACGGCTTCCGCGACCACGCCCCGGCCGACTGGGACATCAGCTACGCGCGTGGCGCCGAGATCCTCTCCGTGGGTCCTGACCCGGAGGGTGCGTTCTTCCCCGACGGGCAGCCCCGTCCCGACATCGTCGTACCGGCCGAGCCGTCCGAGGCCCTGATCGCCGAGGCCGTCGCCGCCGCCGAGGCCGCGGACCACGTCGTCGCCGTGGTGGGCGACCGCATCGAGCTGGTCGGTGAGGGACGCTCGACCGCGACCCTGGAGCTCTTCGGCGACCAGGTGGCGCTGCTCGACGCGCTGGCCGCGACCGGCAAGCCGCTCGTCGTCGTGGTCATCAGCTCGAAGCCTCTGGTGCTGCCGCCCTCCGCGCTGGGCGCAGCCGCGGTCCTGCACGCCTTCAACCCGGGCATGGAGGGCGGCCGGGCGGTGGCCGAGGTCCTGATGGGCCTCGTCGAGCCGACGGGCCGGCTGCCCCTCTCCTTCGCCCGGCACGCGGGTCAGCAGCCGACGTACTACAACCAGATCCGCGGGCAGCACGGCTCCCGGTACGCCGACCTCACCCAGCGTCCCGCTTTCGTGTTCGGCGAGGGCCTGAGCTACACCACCGTCACCTACTCCGGTCTCGAGGTCCTCACGGAGAGCGTCGGGGAGGGCGACACGCTGCGGGCCCGCGTCACCGTGCACAACACCGGTGAGCGGCCGGCCCTGGAGACCGTGCAGGTGTACATCAGCGACACCGTGACGTCCGTGACCTGGGCCGAGAAGGAGCTCAAGGCCTACCGGCAGGTGGCACTCGCCCCGGGTGAGTCGCGCGAGGTGCCGCTGGAGCTGCCGGTCTCCGAGTGCACCCTCGTGGACGCGGCCGGCCGGCGGGTCGTCGAGCCCGGCGCCTTCGAGCTGCTCGTCGGCCCGTCCTCGTCGGACGACGCCCTCCTGCGGGTCGGCTTCACCGTGAAGGGCTGACACGGACCCCCTGCCGTCGGACATGGAAACCGCCTCCCGGCCGGCGGGGGGGGAGCCGGTCGGGAGGCGGAGTGCGGGGGGGGCGTCTCAGGGGCGTCTCAGCCCCGGAGTGGCCTCTCAGCCCTGGTGCGGGTAGGTGTAGTCGGTCGGCGGGACCAGCGTCTCCTTGATGGCGCGGGTCAGCGTCCAGCGCTGCAGGTTCTGCGGGGCGCCCGCCTTGTCGTTGGTGCCGGAGCCACGGCCGCCGCCGAAGGGCTGCTGGCCGACTACGGCACCGGTCGACTTGTCGTTGATGTAGAAGTTGCCCGCGGCGTAGCGGAGCTTGTCCATCGTGTACGCGGCGGCCGCACGGTCGTTGGAGATGACCGCGCCGGTCAGCGCGTAGTCCGACACCGACTCCATCTGCTCCAGCATGGCGTCGTACTTCTCGTCCTCGTAGACGTGCACGGCGAGGATCGGGCCGAAGTACTCGGTGGTGAAGACCTCGTTGGCCGGGTCGTCGCACACGATGACGGTCGGGCGGACGAAGTAGCCGACGGAGTCGTCGTACGTACCGCCGGCGATGACCGTGCACGTCGGGTCGGCGGCGGCGCGGTCGATCGCTGCCTTGTTCTTCGCGAAGGACCGCTCGTCGATGACGGCGCCCATGAAGTGCGACAGGTCGGTGACGTCGCCCATGGTGATGGAGTCGACCTCGGCCGCGAACTCCTCCTTGAAACCGGAGTTCCAGAGGGAGGCCGGGACGTACGCACGGGAGGAGGCCGAGCACTTCTGGCCCTGGTACTCGAAGGAGCCGCGGGTCAGCGCGGTCTTCAGGACGGCGCGGTCGGCGCTCGGGTGGGCGACGACGAAGTCCTTGCCACCGGTCTCGCCGACGAGCCGCGGGTAGGTGCGGTAGTTGGCGATGTTGTTGCCGACCGTCTTCCACAGGTGCTGGAAGGTGGGGGTCGAGCCGGTGAAGTGGACGCCGGCCAGGTCGCGGTGGTTCAGCGCGACCTCGGAGACGGCGATGCCGTCTCCGGTGACCAGGTTGATGACGCCCTTGGGCAGCCCGGCCTCCTCCAGGAGCTGCATCAGCAGCACGGCGGCGTGGGTCTGCGTCGGGGACGGCTTCCACACCACGACGTTGCCCATGAGGGCGGGCGCGGTGGGCAGGTTGCCGGCGATGGCCGAGAAGTTGAACGGCGTGATCGCGTAGACGAAGCCTTCGAGCGGGCGGTGGTCCATGCGGTTCCACACACCGGGAGAGTTCGCCGGCGGCTGCTCGGCGAGGATCTGGCGCGCGTAGTGCACGTTGAAGCGCCAGAAGTCGATGAGCTCGCAGGGACAGTCGATCTCGGCCTGCTGCGCGGTCTTGCCCTGGCCGAGCATCGTGGAGGCGGCCAGCGTCTCGCGCCAGGGGCCCGACAGCAGCTCGGCCGCGCGCAGGATGATGGCGGCGCGGTCGTCGAAGGACATCGCACGCCAGGCCGGAGCGGCGGCGAGGGCCGCGTCGACGGCGTCCTGGGCGTCCTGCTCGGTGGCACCGGCGAAGGTGCCGATGACGGCCTGGTGGTTGTGCGGCTGCACGACGTCGACACGCTCACCGCCGCCCATACGCTTCTCGCCGCCGATGGTCATCGGCAGGTCGATGGGGTTCTGGCTGAGCTCCTTGAGCTTCGCCTCCAGGCGGGCTCGCTCGGGGGTGCCGGGGGCGTAGGAGTGGACCGGCTCGTTGACCGGCGCGGGGACCTGGGTGACAGCGTCCATGAGTGCCTTGTCTCCTTGATCGAGGTGGGTGGTCGGCCGGGCGGGCCGGAGACTGTCGTGGGCCTCAGCCCTTGGTGGCGACCGAGCGGGCGAAGAAGAGGAGGTTGGCCGGCTTCTCCGCGAGGCGGCGCATGAAGTATCCGTACCAGTCGGTGCCGTACGCCGTGTAGACGCGCATCCGGTGGCCCTCGGCCGCGAGCCGGATGTGCTCCTCGCTGCGGATGCCGTACAGCATCTGGAACTCGTACTCGTCCAGTTTGCGCCCGGCCTGGCGTGCGAGCTCCTGGCCTATGGCGATGAGACGGGGATCGTGGGAGCCGATCATCGGATAGCCCTCGCCCAGCATCAGTGTCCTCAGGATGCGGACGTAGGCCTTGTCGATCTCCGGCTTGCTCTGGTGGGCGACGGAGGCGGGCTCCTTGTAGGCGCCCTTCACCAGGCGGACCCGGCTGCCCGCGGCGGCGAGGCGGCGGGCGTCGGCCTCGGTGCGGAACAGATAGGACTGGATCACACAGCCGGTCTGTGGGAAGTCCTTCCGCAGCTCCTCGTGGATGGCGAACATCGAGTCGAGGGTCGTGTGGTCCTCGGCGTCCAGGGTGACCGTGGTGCCGATCGCGGCGGCGGCCTCGACGACGGTGCGGACGTTGGCCAGGGCCAGCTCGTGGCCGTTGTCCAGCGACTGGCCGAACATCGAGAGCTTGACGGACATCTCGGCCCGGGTCCCGAGCCCGAGCTCCTTCAGCCGGCCGATGAGCTCCAGATAGGCGTCACGGGCGGCGGCGGCCTGCTCGGGGGTGGTGATGTCCTCACCCACGACGTCCAGGGTGACCTCCAGGCCCTTGGCGGCCGCGTCCCGGATGACGGGGACGACCTGGTCGACACCCTCCCCCGCGATGAAGCGGTCGACGACCTGCTTGGTGCCGGGCGCCGCGGAGACGAAGCGACGCATCTTGTCGCTGCGTGACGCGGCGAGAATCACGGGACCCAGCACGGGGCACCTCCACGGAGTACGAACGAGGCCGGACCAGTACGCATATGAACAGACCGGGACGGCACGGAGAACCAAGGTGAAATCTAGGGACCCCCGCACCCCCCTGCCATCGACAGCTGTCACGCATCCGTGTACTGGATCTCAGACATATGTCTGAAGGAGTGCGAGAATGGCCGGGTGAAGGGCGATTACCAGGAGCTGGTCGACGAGATCTCCGCGCTGCTCAGCGCCCCCGCGACCCTGGAGAACCGCGATTTCGGCCTGGTCGCCTTCGGAGCCCACGACAGCGACGACGACACGGCCATGGACCCCGTCCGTACGCGTTCGATCCTCACCCGGCGCTCCACCCCCGCGGTCCGCGCCTGGTTCGAGGGCTTCGGTATCACCCGGGCGACGGGGCCTGTCCGTATCCCGGCCGCCCCGGAGGCCGGGGTGTTCCGGGACCGCATCTGCCTCCCGGTACGCCATGGGGGTGTCGTCCTGGGCTACGTGTGGCTGCTGGACGCGGACCCCGGACCGACCGAAGGGCAGCTGACCTCGGCGATGGACGTGGCCGCCAGGATCGGGGCCCTGCTCGCCGACGAGCAGCGGGCCGGCGCCGACCTGTCCCGGGAGTTCGGGGCGGTGCTCGTCGCCGGGCGCGGCTGGCAGCGCGACATGGCGGTGGCCGCGCTGCACGACGCCCTGGGGGCCGACGCGGACGGGCTGCACACGGTGGTGTGCGTGACCCCGTGGCCCGGCGAGACCCCTTCCGTGCGTACGGTGCCCTCGGCGGCGGCACTCGCCACGGCGCCCGTGGCCGGCGGCCAGGCACTGGCGGGCCTGATCCGGCTGCGCTCCCCCGAGGCGCTCGACCCGGCGACCACGGCGGCCGAGCGGCTGCGCTCGGCCACCGGGCCCGCGGCGACCGGGGGGATCGCCGCCGCCCGCCGGGGCCTGGCGGAGCTGGCCGACTCCTGGCACGAGGCCCTGTCGGCCGCCCGCGCGGCCTCGGCGGAGTCCCGCTTCGGCCCGGTCGCCGACTGGTCGGCCATCGGCCCGTACCGGCTGCTGGCCGCCCTCCCCGGCTCGGCGGACACCGCGCCGGACCGTGCCGTCCGGCCCCTGCTGACCCCGCCCCACGCGGAACTGGCCCGCACCGCCGAGGTGTTCCTCGACCGCGCGGGCCAGGCCGGCCGTACGGCCGCAGAGCTGGGCATCCACCGCCAGACGCTCTACTACCGGCTCGCCCGGATCCAGCAGCTCACCGGACTCGACCTGAACGACGGCGAGGACCGGCTGCTGCTGCACATGGCGCTGAAGCAGGCCCGGCTGTGAGGCCGTAGCCCGGAGCCCTGAACTCGTTGCCCGGAGCGTGGGGCACCGGTCAGCGGCGGGCCTCGATCCTCATGTCGCCGCGGGTCACCTCGCGCATCGCGTCGCCCGCGAGCAGATCGTGCGGGAACCCGAGCTCGATCGCGCCGACCCGGTCGAGGCGGGCCAGCTGGGCCGCGGTGAAGTCGACATCGAGGGCGCCCAGATTGTCCTCCAGCTGCGCCGGGGTGCGGGCGCCGATCACCGGTGCCGTCACACCCGGATTCCGCAGGGTCCAGGCCAGCCCGACCTGGGCGGGTGTACGGCCCAGCTCCGCCGCGACCTCCTTCACGACGTCCGCGATGTCGAAGTTGCGCCCGGTGAGCGCGCCGGTGGCGATGGTGAGGCTCTTGCGGGTGCTGTCGCCGACGCCCGACGCGGTCAGGTCGTCGCGGCTGTACTTGCCGGTGAGCACCCCGCCGGCCAGCGGTGAGAAGGGGACGACTCCCAGACCCATCTCGCGTGCCATGGGGATCAGGTCACGCTCCCCGGTGCGCTCGATCAGGTTGTACTCGATCTGCAACGCGACCAGCGGTGACCAGCCCCGCAGGTCGGCGATCGTCTGCATGCGCGACACCTGCCAGGCCGGGGTGTTGCAGATCGCGACGTACAGGACCTTGCCCTGCCGCACCAGATCGTCCATCCCGCGCAGGATCTCCTCGACCGGCGTCGTGCGGTCCCACACGTGCAGATAGAGCAGATCGATGTAGTCCGTGTTCAACTGCCGCAGACTGGCTTCCACCGAGGCGAACAGGCTCTTGCGCTGAGGGCCCCCGGAATTCGGATCGCCGGGCCGGCGCAGTGTCGTGTACTTCGTCGCGAGTACGAGGCTCTCGCGGTTCTCGCGGGTGAATTCACCCAGCAGGCGCTCGGAGCTGCCGTTGGTGTAGGTGCTGGCGGTGTCGATGAAATTGCCACCGCGCTCGACGTAGAGGTCGAACAGCTTGCGCGCCTCGTCCGGCTCGGCGCCCCAGCCCCACTCGGTGCCGAAGGTGGCCGCGCCCAGGGCCAGGGGTGAGACCCGCAGCCCGGAGCGGCCCAGCAGCCGGTAGGTGTCAAGGGTGAGCGACATGGTGGCCTCCTGTGCCTGTGATCCGTTGTCGGCACCGAGTCTGTGACCGCCGCGAGCCGGGGATAAGGGAGAGAACTTCCTGGGAACAGCACTCCCACCCTGGCTGTTGGACCGAACATGACGACCCGCACCGTGGACAGGACACAGGAGCTGGCCGCGTTTCTGCGGACCCGTCGCGAACGCCTCGACCCGCGCGATTTCGGTCTGCCGACACGTCGGCAGACCAGGCGGACCCCGGGGCTGCGGCGCGAGGAGGTCGCCGAACTGGCCGGGGTCAGCATCGACTACGTCGTGCGGCTGGAACAGGCCCGTGGGCTGCGACCGTCGGCGGACGTGGTGGAGGCGCTGGCCAGGGCGCTGCGTCTGGTCCCCGACGAACGCGCCTATCTCTTCGATCTGGCCGGCCGGCGCCCCCGCGACGCCGAACGGCCCGCGACCGCTGCGGCGCAACCGCTGGCTCAGCTGGTCACCGACCTGTCGCCGCTTCCGGCCATGCTGATGAACCACCGTTACGACATCCTCGCCTGGAACGGCGAAATGGCGAGGCTGCTGCTGGATTTCGGGACGCTGCCGCCTTGGGAGCGCAATTCGATGTGGCTGTGCCTGGCACATCCGGAGACGCGAGAGTTCTATGTCGACCGCGAACGCGTCGTGCGGGACGGAATCGCCCATCTGCGCGCCGCCTGGGCCGCGCATCCGGAGGACCAGGTGCTGCTCGGCCTCATCTCCGAATTCACCGGCCGTGACGAGCGGTTCGCGCGGTTGTGGGCCGAGGGAGACGTCAAGGCGAACAGCCGCGGGGAGAAGCTGATGCGGCACCCTGAGGTCGGGGACATCTCACTGCTCTTCGAAGTGCTCAAGCCGCTCCAGGACCCGGACCAGCTCCTGGTGATCTACCGCGCCGCGGACGACGGAAGCCGGTCGGCATTGGGCCGGTTGTGCGCGAGCTGATGGCGCACCGCCCTGCGCGCACGTACGACCGCGCCCGGTGGACGGAGCGAAGTCCGTCCACCGGGCGCGGTCGTACGTGAGAGGGACGGTCAGTCGGTGAGGTTCACCGAGCGCGCCGACGCCGCACCGATCTCCTCGGAGATCTCGTTGAGCACGGACTGCGGGATGGTGTCGTCGACGGTGAGGACGACCAGCGCCTCGCCGCCCGCGTCCTGCCGCGAGACCTGCATACCGGCGATGTTCAGACCGGCCTCGCCGAGGATCTTGCCGACCGCGCCGACGACGCCGGGACGGTCCTCGTAACGCAGGACGACCATGTGGTCGGCGAGCGCCAGGTCGACATCGTGCTCGCCGATCGCGACGATCTTCCGGAGGTGCTTGGGGCCGGCCAGCGTGCCGGAGACCGAAACCTCCTCGCCGCTCGACAGGACACCGCGGACCGTGACCACGTTGCGGTGGTCGGGCGACTCGGAGCTGGTGGTGAGGCGGACCTCGACACCGCGCTCCTGCGCGAAGAGCGGGGCGTTGACGTAGCTGACGGTCTCGTCGACGACGTCCTCGAAGACGCCCTTGAGCGCGGAGAGTTCGAGCACCTTCACATCGTGCTGGGTGATCTCGCCGTAGACCTCGACGTCGAGACGGGCCGCGACCTCGCCCGCGAGCGCGGTGAAGATCCGGCCCAGCTTCTCGGCGAGTGGCAGCCCGGGGCGTACGTCCTCGGCGATGACGCCGCCCTGGACGTTGACCGCGTCGGGGACGAGCTCACCGGCGAGTGCCAGACGGACGGACTTGGCGACGGCGATGCCCGCCTTCTCCTGCGCCTCGTCGGTGGAGGCACCGAGGTGCGGGGTGCAGACGACCTGGTCGAACTGGAACAGCGGGGAGTCCGTGCAGGGCTCCTTGGTGTACACGTCGAGGCCGGCACCGGCGACCCGGCCCTCCTTGAGCGCGGAGGCGAGCGCCTCCTCGTCGACGATGCCGCCACGCGCGGCGTTGACGATGCGCACCGAGGGCTTGACCTTGTGCAGCGCGTCGTCGCCGATCAGGCCGAGCGTCTCGGGGGTCTTGGGCAGGTGCACCGTGATGAAGTCGGAGACCTCGAGCAGCTCGTCGAGGGTGAGGAGCTTGACGCCCATCTGCGCGGCGCGCGCGGGCTGCACATAGGGGTCGTACGCGACGATCTTCATCCCGAAGGCCGACATGCGCTGCGCGACCAGCACACCGATGCGGCCGAGGCCGACGACGCCGAGGGTCTTCTCGCTGAGCTCGACACCCGTGTACTTGGAGCGCTTCCACTCGCCGTTCTTCAGGGCGGTGTTGGCCTGCGGGATGTTGCGCGCGGTGGCGACGAGCAGACCGCAGGCCAGCTCGGCGGCGGTGACGATGTTCGACGTGGGGGCGTTGACGACCATCACGCCGGCCTTGGTGGCCGAGGAGACATCGACGTTGTCCAGGCCGACTCCCGCGCGGGCGACGACCTTGAGCTGCTTCGCCGCGGCGATGGCCTCGGCGTCGACCTTGGTGGCGGAGCGCACCAGGATCGCGTCGACGTCGGCGATCGCGGGGAGGAGCTCGGCGCGGTCCGCGCCGTTGCAGTGCCGGATCTCGAAGTCCGGCCCCAGTGCGTCGACCGTGGCGGGCGACAGCTCTTCGGCGATGAGTACGACAGGTTTCGAGCTCACGTGAGTCCTCACAAGTCCAGTGCGGACGGCCGTCCCGACGGCCGCAGGCGTGGAGGGGCTAGCCGCGTGGAAGACGCACGACACTGTGGGCCCTGACGCGTGTATGTGTTGGTGAGAGTGTAGTCATGCGGCCGGGCACATGACGCGCTCCGGTGGAAGGATCACCCGCACGGGATGGACGGTCCGCACCGACGTGCGGTGCCGCCTCCCCGCCACCACCTCTCCCCGCAGTGACACGGGGTGTGAGGCCGGCCGTGCGCCGGGGGGCAGGCCCGTGCGGACCTGCCCCCCGGCGAGAACTCAGGCGTCCTCGTTGTCGACCCAGCTCATGAGCTTGCGGAGCTCCTTGCCTGTGGTCTCCAGCAGGGACTCGCTGTCGGCCTTCTTGTACTCGTTGTACTTGGGCAGACCGTTGTGGTACTCGGCCATCCACGCCTTGGCGAAGGTGCCGTCCTGGATCTCGCCCAGAACCTTCTTCATCTCGGCCTTGGTGGCGTCCGTGATGATGCGCGGGCCGGTGACGTAGTCGCCCCACTCGGCGGTCTCCGAGATGGACCAGCGCATCTTCTCCAGGCCGCCCTCGTACATGAGGTCGACGATGAGCTTCAGCTCGTGGAGGCACTCGAAGTACGCGATCTCCGGCTGGTAACCGGCCTCGGTCAGCGTCTCGAAACCGGCCTTGACCAGAGCGGCGGTGCCACCGCAGAGAACGGCCTGCTCACCGAACAGGTCGGTCTCGGTCTCCTCGGTGAAGGTCGTCTTGATGACGCCGGCGCGGGTACCGCCGATGCCCTTCGCGTAGGAGAGGGCGAGCTCCAGGCCCTTGCCGCTCGGGTTCTGCTCGACGGCCACGATGCACGGCACGCCGCGGCCCTCTTCGTACTGGCGGCGGACGAGGTGTCCCGGGCCCTTCGGGGCGACCATGCAGACGTCGACGTTGGCCGGCGGCTTGATGAAGTCGAAGCGGATGTTCAGGCCGTGGCCGAAGAACAGGGCGTCGCCGTCCTTGAGGTTGTCCTTGACGGACTCCTCGTAGACCTGGGCCTGGATCGGGTCGGGGACGAGGATCATGATGACGTCGGCCTCGGCCGCGGCCTCGGACGGGGTCACGACGCGCAGGCCCTGCTCCTCGGCCTTGGCCTTGGACTTCGAGCCCTCGTGCAGACCGACACGGACGTCGACACCCGAGTCACGCAGCGACAGCGCGTGGGCGTGGCCCTGGCTGCCGTAACCAAGGACCGCGACCTTGCGGCCCTGGATGATGGACAGGTCGGCATCGTCGTCGTAGAACAGCTCGGCCACTGGGTCTTCTCCTTGGTGTGCAGGTGTTGCGTCCCACCGTACGGCGGGGTGCGTGGGGTACGTTGCCGGGTCTCGCCATCCGAGCGGCGAGGCGGCACGTGAAGGATTACGCCGTGCGGTCGAGTGCGCGCAGAGAACGGTCGGTGATCGAGCGCGCGCCGCGCCCTATGGCGATGGTGCCGGACTGGACGAGCTCCTTGATGCCGAACTGCTCCAGCATCTTGAGCATGGCCTCCAGCTTCTCGGCGCCCCCTGTCGCCTCGATCGTGACGGCCTCCGGGGAGACGTCCACGGTCTTGGCGCGGAACAGCTGGACGATCTCGACGATCTGGGAGCGGGTCTCGTTGTCCGCGCGGACCTTCACCAGGACGAGCTCCCGCTGGATCGCGGCGGCGGGCTCGAGTTCGACGATCTTCAGGACGTTGACCAGCTTGTTGAGCTGCTTGGTCACCTGTTCCAGGGGCAGACCCTCGACATTCACGACGATGGTGATGCGTGAGATGTCGGGATGTTCGGTGGTACCGACCGCGAGCGAGTCGATATTGAAGCCGCGCCGGGAGAACAGAGCCGTGATCCGGGCGAGGACACCGGGCTTGTTCTCGACCAGGACGGAGAGCGTGTGCTTGGTGGACATGGAGTCGGTCTCTCTCTGTCTCTCAGTCGTCTTCGTTGTCGCCGAAGTCGGGGCGGACGCCGCGCGCTGCCATGACCTCGTCGTTGGAGGTGCCGGCGGCGACCATCGGCCAGACCATGGCGTCCTCGTGGACGATGAAGTCGACGACGACCGGGCGGTCGTTGATCGCGTTGGCCTCGGCGATGACCTTGTCCAGGTCGGCCGGGTCCTCGCAGCGGATCGCGTAGCAGCCCATGGCCTCGGACAGCTTGACGAAGTCCGGCACGCGGGTCCCCTTGGCGGGGACGCCGTCGCTGTCCGCGCCGGAGTGCAGCACAGTGTTGGAGTACCGCTGGTTGTAGAACAGGGTCTGCCACTGACGGACCATCCCGAGCGCGCCGTTGTTGATGATGGCGACCTTGATCGGGATGTTGTTGAGCGCGCAGGTGGTGAGTTCCTGGTTGGTCATCTGGAAGCAGCCGTCGCCGTCGATCGCCCAGACCGCACGCTCGGGCATGCCGGCCTTGGCGCCCATCGCGGCCGGGACCGCGTAGCCCATGGTCCCGGCGCCGCCTGAGTTGAGCCAGGTGGAGGGCTGTTCGTACTGGATGAAGTGCGAGGCCCACATCTGGTGCTGGCCGACACCCGCGGCGAAGACCGTGCCCTCAGGGGCGAGTTCGCCGATGCGCTGGATGACCTGCTGCGGCGAGAGGCTGCCGTCCTCCGGCAGGTCGTAGCCGACCGGGTAGGTCTCGCGCCAGCGGTTGAGGTCCTTCCACCAGGCGGCATAGTCACCGGTGTTGCCCTCGGTGTGCTCGCTCTGGACCGCCTGGACAAGGTCGGCGATGACCTCGCGGGCGTCACCGACGATCGGGACGTCGGCGGCGCGGTTCTTGCCGATCTCGGCCGGGTCGATGTCCGCGTGGACGATCTTGGCGTACGGGGCGAAGCTGGACAGCTTGCCGGTGACGCGGTCGTCGAACCTGGCCCCGAGCGCGACGATCAGGTCGGCCTTCTGCAGCGCGGTGACGGCGGTGACCGAACCGTGCATGCCGGGCATTCCCACGTGCAGCGGGTGGCTGTCGGGGAAGGAGCCGAGCGCCATCAGGGTGGTGGTGACGGGCGCTCCGGTGAGCTCTGCCAGGACCTTCAGCTCGGCGGTGGCGCCGGCCTTCATGACGCCGCCGCCGACGTACAGCACCGGGCGCTTGGCCTGGGTGATCAGCTTGGCGGCCTCGCGGATCTGCTTGGCGTGCGGCTTGGTGACCGGGCGGTAGCCGGGCAGGTCCATCGTCGGCGGCCAGCTGAAGGTGGTCCTCGACTCCAGGGCGTCCTTGGCGATGTCGACCAGGACCGGCCCCGGGCGGCCGGTGGAGGCGATGTGGAAGGCCTCGGCGATCGTGTGCGCGATGTCCTCGGCGCGGGTGACCAGGAAGTTGTGCTTGGTGATCGGCATGGTGATGCCGCAGATGTCGGCTTCCTGGAAGGCGTCCGTGCCGATGGCCTTCGACGCCACCTGGCCGGTGATCGCCACCATGGGCACGGAGTCCATCGCCGCGTCGGCGATCGGGGTGACCAGGTTGGTGGCACCGGGGCCCGAGGTGACCATGCAGACGCCGACCTTGCCGGTGGCCTGCGCGTAACCGGTGGCCGCGTGACCCGCGCCCTGTTCGTGGCGGACCAGGATGTGGCGGACCCGGGTGGAGTCCATCAGCGGGTCGTACGCCGGAAGGATGCAGCCGCCGGGCAGACCGAATACCGTGTCGGCCCCGACTTCCTCGAGAGAACGGATGAGGGACTGCGCGCCCGTGACGTGGTCGACGGAGGCGGGGGACGGTCCGCCGGTACGGGCCCGCGGCTGCGGGTGCTGGGCCCCGGTGGCCTGCTCGGTCATCGGCATTCTCTTCTCGAAGCTGAGGGTTTATGCGGTGTTTTTGTGGGGTTTTGGGAGGCCCCGGTGCAACAAAAAACCCCTCGTGCCGTGAGGCAAGCGAGGGGAGCGCGCCGGTGCGGTCTGCAGGGTGTCCATGAGTGACCCTGCTTCAGCCGACGCGCTTTCCAAGTACGAGAATTCGGGTGCGCATGGCATTGACCCTCTCTCCGGCACGCGCATGGTGTCAAGTGGGTGGGACGGGAGTCTCATCATGTGAGCGGCCCTGGAGCGGGATCACGCCACCCGCGAGCACCGGCCGAGCGGCCGGGGCGATGCCCGGGAGGGGGTACTTCCCCCTGATCAGCGTGCGCCGCAGACGGTATTCGTCGAGAGGTCCCGCGAAGGCCATCCCCTGCCCGTGCGTGCACCCCATGGCACGCAGGGCGCGCACCTGTTCGGGCACGTCCACCCCGTCGGCCACGGACTGCATCCCCAGGTCCCCGGCGATCCGCAGCAGCCCGCTGGTGATCTTGTGCAGCCGTGCCGACTCGACGACACCCTCCACCAGGCACCGGTCCAGCTTCAGTACGTCGACGGGGAGCCTGCGCAGGGCGTTGACCGCGGCGTACCCGCTGCCGAAGCCGTCGAGTGCGATCCGGACCCCGAGACGGCGCAGGGCGACCAGCCGGCGTTCCAGCTCGTCGAGGGAGATCCGCGGGTGATGGTCGGCGACCTCGATCATCAGGGCGCCGGAGGGCAGCCCGTGCCGGGTGAGGAGCGCCTCGACGGACCTCGGGGGCAGGGCCTGGTCCAGCAGCCTGGCGGCCGACACCCGCACGGAGACGGAGACCGGATGCCCGGCCCTCGACCGGTCGGCGGCCTGCTCGACGGCCTCCTCCAGCAGCCAGGTGCCGAGCTCGGCGGCACGGTCGCTGCCCTCGGAGACGCGGAGGAATTCGGCGGGGGTGAAGAGGAGGCCCTGTGCGGAGCGCCAGCGGGCCTGGGCGGCGACAGCGGCGACCGTGCCGCTGGCGAGATGGACGACGGGCTGGTGGAGCAGGGCGAACTCGCCCTCGCGCAGAGCCGTGCGGAGCCGTGCGGCGAGCTCGGAGCGCCGCACGACGTCCGCCTGCATCTGGGGGGCGTACAGCTCGACCCGGTCCTTGCCGCTCGCCTTCGCGCGGTACATGGCAAGGTCGGCGTTGCGCATGAGGTCCTTGGGCGTGATGGAGGCCTCGGCGAAGGCGACCCCGATGGAGGCGGCCACCCGGACCTCGCCGGTGCCGATCCGGTAGGGCTGGGAGAGCCTGAGGCGCAGCCGGTCGGCGATCTCGTGGACCTGGCACTCCCTGGCGGCCTGATCGCGAATGCCGTCGCCGACGATGAGCGCGGCGAACTCGTCGCCCCCGAGGCGTGCGGCGGTGTCCGAGGCGCGTACGGACTCCTGGAGGCGGCGTGCGGCCTGGATCAGGAGCTCGTCGCCCGCCTGGTGGCCGATGGAGTCGTTGACCGCCTTGAAGCCGTCCAGGTCGATGAAGAGCACGGCGGTGCCCGGGTCACCCGCCCTGCGGCCGCCGAGCGCCTGGCCGACCCGGGTGGTGAACAGGGCGCGGTTGGGCAGGTCGGTGAGCGGGTCGTGTTCGGCGTTGTGCTGGAGCTGTGCCTGCAGCCTGACCCGCTCGGTCACATCGCGGCTGTTGAGCAGCAGGCCGCCCTCGTGGCGGTTGACGGTGGACTCGACGTGGAGCCAGTCACCCGTGCCCGATCCGAAGCGGCACTCGATCCGGGTGGTGGGCTCCTCCCGGACCGGCGCGGCGAGGAAGCGCCGCAGCTCGTGGACCACTCCCCCGAGGTCGTCGGGGTGGATGATCGACGACAGCTCCGCGCCGACGAGGTCCTCGGCTTCGCGCCGGTAGACCCCGGCAGCCGCGGGACTCACGTAGCGGAGCACTCCACTGGGCTCGGCGATCATGATGACGTCGCTCGATCCCTGCACCAGGGAGCGGAAGTGGTTCTCCTTCTGGGCGAGTTCCTGGGTGAGCGCGACGTTGTCGAGGAGCATGATCGCCTGGCGGATGACGAGGGCGAACACCACCGTGCAGCCGGTGAGGACGACGACCCGGTCGACCCTGCGGCCCTCCACGACGTTGTACAGGATGCCCAGGGTGCAGACCGCGGCGGCGAGGTAGGGCGTGAGCGCGGCGAGGGACCCGGCGATCGGTCGGCTCGCGGCCCGCGGCTCGGGACAGGGGGCCTCGACAGCGTTGTCCTGGTGGCGACGTGCGCGCGCGCCCCAGGTGGCGTAGGCGAGGAGCAGGGAGCCTGCGAACCAGCCCGCGTCCAGGAGTTGGCCCGACTGGTAGGCCGAGCGCAGCAGCGGCGCCGTGAACAGGGCGTCGCACAGCACGGTCATGGCGAGGCCCGCGATGGCGGTGTTCACCGCGGAGCGGTTGACGTTGACCCGGCGGAAGTGCAGCGCGAGGACCATGGAGACCAGCACGATGTCGAGCAGCGGGTAGGCCAGCGAGAGCGCCGCCCTGGCCACGCTCTCGCCCGCGGCGTTGGCGACATGGGCGGCGTGGGCCAGTGCCAGGCTCCAGGAGAGCGTCAGCAGGGAGCCGCCGATCAGCCAGGCGTCCAGCACCAGACAGACCCACCCCGCCCGTGTGACGGGCCGCTTGGCCAGGACGAGCAGCCCGACGATGGCCGGCGGCGCGAAGCAGAGGAAGAAGAGGTCGGCGAGGGAGGGGCTGGGCACCGAGCTCCCCAGCACCACCTCGTACCACCCCCAGATCGCGTTGCCTCCGGCCGCCATGGCCGAGGAGAGCGAGAAGAGGAGCCAGGCGGGCCGGAAACGGCTCCCGCCGGCGCGTGCGTAGCGGAAGCAGGACACCGCGGCGATCAGGGCGGCGACGCTGAGGCCGAAGTCACCCATGAACAGGGCGACTCGGGGTGATCCCCAGCCGAGCGCCGCCCCCACCGCGTATCCGGCGCAGACGGTGCCCAGGACGATCTGGGAGCGCAGGCCGACGGTCCGCCCGGAGGTGGCCCTTCCGGAGGTGGCCTGTTGCCGGGAGAGCATGGCACCTGGGGCGCTCACCGGAGGGCTCCACGGGCGGCCCCCGGCGCCCTCGCCGCTGCCCGCCGCCTCTCCTGACCGCCCCGCCGCGTCGAACTGTCTCTCCACTGGCCGAACATCGCCCGTCGCCCCCTCGCGTTCCGCTTCCTCCCCGGCGCCGCCCCTGCCACGGCGCAGCCCTCCTGGGGACGATACACCAGAGTCGTCACTCAGGGACATACCTTCTCTACTCTCCGTCACCACCTGGGGTGTTCTCGGAACGTAGTGCGGCCGCGCGGCTTCGAAGCGTGCTCAGCCGGTGGTGAGCACGAGGTTGCCGAGCGGCTCCCCCGCGGCGAACCGGGTGAGCTGTCCGGCCAGAAGTCGCTTGGCCCGCGGCAGGAACGCGGAGGTGCTCCCGCCCACATGGGGAGAGATCAGTGTGTGGGGAGCATGCCAGAGAGGATGCCCGGCGGGCAGCGGTTCGGGGTCGGTCACATCGAGCGCGGCACGCAGCCGCCCGGACTCGAGTTCGGACAGCAGGGCGTCGGTGTCGACCACGGCACCCCGTGCGACGTTCACGAGCAGGGCGCCGTCCCGCATCGCGGCGAGGAAGGCGGGGCCCACCAGCCCTTGTGTGGACGGGTTCAGCAGGGTGGACAGGATGACGACGTCTGCTTCGGGGAGCAGGGCGGGAAGCTCGTCGATCGCGTGTACGGGGCCGCGCGCGGTTGTCCGCGCGGAGCGCGCGACGCGCACCACCCGCGCGCACTCGAAGGGTTCGAGCCGGTCCTCGATGGCCGAGCCGATCGATCCGTAACCCACCACGAGGACGGACTTGTCAGCGAGTGCCGGATAGAAACCGGACAGCCACTCCTCCTTCTCCTGACCCCGCACGAAGCCGGGGAACCCCCGCAGCGAGGCGAGGACCAGGGCCAGTGCGAGCTCGGCCGTCGAGGCCTCGTGCACGCCCTTGGCGTTGCACAGCCGCACCCCTGCGGGCAGCAGGCCGAGTCCCGGCTCCACATGGTCGATGCCGGCGGAGAGGGTCTGGACGACCTGGACGGCCCGCATCCCGTCGAGCGGACGGACCGCGACCTCCGGCCCCCTCATGTACGGAACCACGTAGAACGCGCAGTCGGAAGGGTCCGCCGGGTACTCCCGGCCGCCGTCCCAGAAACGGTAGTTGAGACCCTCGGGGAGGCCGTCGATCTCATCGGCCGCGAACGGCAGCCATACGTCGGTGGCAGATGTAGAAGTCATGGTCAGGAGGCTATGCGAAGGGCGCGGGACCGTAGAGGTTACTTTGGGGTGCTGTGGGTCCCGTGATCATGGGACCGAGGGAGGGTTCGGGGAGTTGGAGCGCAGGACTATCGGTGCGGCGGCGCTCGCCGTGGGTGCGGTCGGGCTGGGCTGTATGCCGATGAGCTGGGGCTACAGCACGTCGCAGCAGCGCGGTGACCGCTCGGTGCGGACCGTGCACGCCGCGCTGGACGCGGGCGTCCAACTGCTCGACACCGCTGACATGTACGGGCCCTTCACCAACGAGCTGCTCGTCGGGAGGGCGCTCAAGGGCCGCAGGTCCGAGGCGTTCCTCTCCACCAAGTGCGGTCTGCTGGTGGGCGATCAGCACATCGTGGCCAACGGGCGCCCCGGCTATGTGCGCCGGGCCTGCGACGCCTCGCTGCGCCGGCTCCAGACCGATGTGATCGATCTCTACCAGCTGCACCGGGCGGATCCCGAGGTGCCGGTCGAGGAGACCTGGGGCGCGATGGCGGACCTGGTGACGGCCGGCAAGGTGCGGGCGCTCGGGCTGTGCGCGGTGGGGGCCAGGGCGGGCCGGGGGCCGGGCGCGCGGATGCACGACGGGACCATCCGGCAACTGGAGCGGATGCAGCAGGTCTTTCCCGTCAGCGCGGTCCAGGCCGAGCTCTCCGTGTGGTCGCCCCGGGCGCTGGACGACCTGCTGCCGTGGTGCGCGGCCCGGGGCGTGGGTGTGCTGGCCGCGATGCCGCTGGGCAGCGGCTATCTCACGGGCACGCTCAAGCCCGGCCAGGGTTTCGAGCCGGACGACCCACGGGCCAGGCACCCCCGCTTCACCGCGGAGATGATGGCGGCCAACCAGCCGGTCGTGGCGGGTCTTCGCAGGGTCGCCGAACGGCACGGCGCCACTCCGGCGCAGGTGGCTCTGGCCTGGGTGCTGCGGCAGGGCCGCCATGTGGTGCCGGTGCCGGGCGCGAAACGGGAGGAGTGGGCCGTGGAGAACGCGGGCGCCGCGGACCTGGTGCTGACGGACCGGGACCTGGCCGAGGTGGCCGGTCTGCCGGGGGCCCGCGGCTCCTGGGACTGAGACCGGCCGCCACACGGGGCGCGGTGTGGCCCGACGGCGGGAGAAGTACCGGATGCTTGGGGCACAGTAAGTAGGCGTGTGACCGTCGAAAGGATCGGTGCTGTGCGAACTCCCGCCCTGCGCAAGGGGGTGCTGGCCCTGCTCGCCTCGGCCTCCCTCCTGCTGACCGCCTGCTCGTCCGACGGAGGACAGGCGGGCGGTGACGGCGCGTCCTCCCCCTCGGCGAGCGCCACATCCGGCGCGTCGGCGTCGGCGAGCCCGTCGGCGGACCCGCCACCGGCCAAGGGCTCGGCCGAGGTGGTGAGGACGCTCACGGACCGCCTCGCCTCGCCCTGGGGCCTCGCGGCGCTGCCCGGCGGTGACCTGCTGGTCGGCTCGCGTGACGACGCGACCATCACCCGGATCGACGGGAAGAGCGGCAAGAAGACCCTGCTGGGCTCGGTGCCCGGGGTGGCTCCCTCGGGTGAGGGAGGTCTGCTCGGGCTCGCCGTGGCCCCGACCTTCGGCGCGGACCACCTGGTCTACGCGTACTTCACCACCGAGTCCGACAACCGCATCGCCCGCCTCCAGTACGACGAGAAGAAGCCCGCGGGCGAGCAGCTGGGGGCGCCGGACACCATCCTGCGGGGCATCCCGAAGGGCGCCATCCACAACGGCGGGCGGATCGCGTTCGGACCCGACCGGATGCTGTACGCGGGCACGGGCGAGACGGGTGAGACCGGACTCGCCCAGGACAAGGAGTCCCTGTCGGGCAAGATCCTCCGGATGACGCCCGACGGTGAGCCGGTGCACGGCAATCCCGAGGCCGACTCGGTGGTCTATTCGTACGGGCACCGCAATGTGCAGGGCCTCGCCTGGGACGGCGGTAAGCGGCTCTGGGCGTCGGAATTCGGCCAGGACACCTGGGACGAGCTGAATCTGATCGAGCCGGGCAAGAACTACGGCTGGCCCGATGTCGAGGGCAAGAAGGGGAAGTCGGGTTTTGTCGACCCGGTGGCCCAGTGGAAGACCTCCGAGGCCTCCCCGAGCGGCATCGCGTACTCCGAGGGGTCGGTCTGGATGGCGGGGCTGCGGGGCGAGCGGCTCTGGCGGATCCCGTTGTCCGGCAAGGCGGCCGGGGAACCTCTGGCCGCCCCCCAGGCGTTCTTCGAGGGGAAGTACGGCCGTCTGCGCACGGTGCTCGCCGCGGGTGGCGACAAGCTCTGGCTGGTCACGAGCAACACGGACGGCCGAGGCACCGCGAAGTCGGGCGACGACAGGATCCTGCTCCTGAAGGTGCGGTAGCGGGGCGGCGGAGGGAGCACGGTCAGGGTGTTCAACTTCTTCGAGGAGCTCTTCGCGCCGGGCCGTAAGCACACGACGGAGGAACAGAAACGGCTGGAACTGAGCCGGGTGGACCTGGGCATCGGCGACCCGGCGCGGGGCCCGATAGACCTCACATCAGGCAAGGTGACGCTCCGCCGCCCGACGCCGGAGGACGACGACGACCGGTCCGACGACGACCGGTCCGGGGCCGACGGGCCGGGAGACGACCGGCCCGGGGCCGACGGGGCCGACCCGGCCGGCGGTTGAGAGCCGCGGTCGAGGCCGGCGGCGGGGCCCGGTCTCAGCTCGCCGCCGTGTACAGCCGGAAGCGGTGCGCCAGCGCGGCCGCCTCGCCACGGCTGGAGACGCTCAGCTTCGCCAGGATGTTGGACACGTGCACGCTGGCGGTCTTCGGCGAGATGTACAGCTCCTCCGCGATCCTGCGGTTGGTGTATCCCGCCGCGACCAGCCGGTGCACCTCCTGCTCCCGCGAGGTCAGCCCGAACGACTCGATGGCGTTGACCGCGGGGTCCGCCTCGACGGGATGCGCGGTGTCGTCCCCGCTCGTCCCGCCCGGCGCGGTGAGCGCGATACGGGCCCGGCCGGCCAGCAGCTCGACGCTCTCCACGAGCGGACGCGCCCCGAGGCGTACCGCCACCGCGTGGGCGTCGCGCAGGAGTCCCGCCGCGGGCCCCCGGTCACCCGACGAGGCAAGGATCGCCTCCGCCCAGTGGCGCCGGATCCGGGCCAGCTCGTAGGGGCGCTGGAGCGGCGCGAAGGCGGTGGCGGCCCTGCACCAGTGGTCCGGGGTGTCCGCGCCCTCCGCGCGCGCCAGCTCCGCCTCGATCAGCACACCGTAGGCCGCCCAGACGGGCACCAGCATCGGCAGTCTCTTGAGGTGGCTCCTGATCCGCGCCAGGACCGCGGGCCGTCCGGGCTCCGTGGCGGGCAGCCCGCGTGCGTCGGCCTCGATCACAGCGGCGGCGTGGAGCAGGGGCAGGGAGTACCGCTGGGTGCCCGGCGGCAGGCCGATCTCGGACTGTGCCTCGAACGCCGCCCTGGCGTCCGGGATCCTGCCCTGCTGGGCCGCGAGGACCATGGAGTGGCGGACCGGGCAGATCAGATGCTGCGGCTGCGGGTCGTGGCCCAGGTGACGGCGGTTCAGGGCCAGTTGCCGCTCGGCCTCGTCGAAGTCGCCGCAGGCCAGGGCCAGGTCCGCCAGTCGCGCGGCCACCAGGCCGTTCGACTTACGGGATCTGGCCAGCGGGGCCGCTGCCTCGGCCGCCGCCCGGCTCTCCTCCCAGCGCCCCAGCGAGAAGTACGACTGGGCCTGGTTGGCGCGTGTCCAGGCCTCGGACTCGGGGACCCCGTGGCTGTGGCAGATCGCGATGCCGTGGTCGGCCACCGCCACCGCCTCCAGGGAGCGGCCGGAGGATTCGAGCGAGGAGGGCAGATTGACGGCGGCCCGGCTCATGACGCCGACCAGATGCAGCTCCTCGGCCCGGTCCCGGACGGCGTACATCTCGGCGACGCCCTCCTCGATGTCGCCCGACTCGATCGTGAGCCAGCCGCGGGTGAGTCTGGCGTGCAGCTCGATGGACTCCTCGCCGACGAGCCTGGCGTACTCCACGGCCCGGTCGGCGGCGACCAGCGTCGCGGGTCCCGGCGTGTGCAGGGCGCCCCAGCTCGCGACGGACGCCAGGACGTCGGCGTGCACGGCGGACGGCTGAAGACCCCGCACCAGGTCCTCGGCGGTGGCGAGCTCCTCCCAGCCGTCGGCCCTGGAGAGGCTCTGCACCAGCAGGGAGCGCTGCACCCAGAACCACGCGGCGCGCAGCGGGTCGCTGTCGCCGTCCAGGATGCGCAGGGCCTTCTTCGCGAGGGTCAGGGCGCGTTCGCGGTCGCCGCCGAACCGGGCGGACACCGTGGCCTCGGCCATCAGATCGAGGTAGCGCAGCGGATCCGCCCCCGGCTCGCAGCCGCACCCCGGGTAGGCCTCGGCGTGGTCGAGCGGCCGCAGGGTGGCGCGTACCTCCTCGGGGACGTCGTCCCAGAGCTCCATGGCCCGCTCCAGCAGCCTCAGTTGCTCGCTGTACGCGTAGCGGCGCCTGGCCGCGACGGCCGCCTGGAGCACGGCGGGCAGCGCCTTGACCGGGTCGTGCGCGGCGTACCAGTAGCTGGCGAGGCGCGCGGCGCGCTCGTCGGCGCGTACGAGCGAGGGGTCGGCCTCCAGCGCTTCGGCGTAACGGCGGTTGAGGCGGGTGCGTTCGCCGGGCAGCAGGTCGTCGCTGACGGCCTCGCGGACCAGGGAGTGCCGGAAGCGGTATCCGTCGGTGTCGGGGGCGGGCAGCAGGAGGTTGGCGCCGACCGCCGCCCGCAGTGCTTCGTCGAGGCCGTCGTCGGTGAGGCCGGCGACGGCGGCGAGGAGGAGGTGCTCGACCGTGGAGCCGCCCTCGGCGATGATCCGGGCGATCCGCTGTGCGTCGTCGGGCAGCGTCTCGACACGGACCAGGAGGAGGTCGCGGAGGGAGTCGGAGAGCCCGGAACTGTCACCGCAGCACTCCACGCTGCGGGCGAGCTCCTCGACGAAGAACGCGTTGCCGTCGGAGCGGTCGAAGATGTCGTCGACCAGTGCGGAGTCGGGGACCATCGCGAGGATCCCGGTGAGCTGCCGGCCGACCTCGGCGCGGCTGAAGCGGTCGAGCTCGATCCGGCGGACGGTGCGGAGCCGGTCGAGCTCGGCGAGGAGCGGGCGCAGGGGGTGGCGGCGGTGGACGTCGTCGGCGCGGTAGGTGCCGATCACGACGAGCCGGCCGCTGCGCAGGGTGCGGAAGAGGTAGGCGAGCAGATGGCGCGTGGAGGCGTCGGCCCAGTGCAGGTCCTCCAGGACGAGGACGACCGTACGCGAGGCGGAGACGCGCTCCAGCAGGCGGGCGGCGAGCTCGAACAGCCGGGCCGTGCCGTGTTCGTCGTCCGGGGCGCGGTCGGCCTCACCGAGCTCGGGCAGGAGCCTGGCGAGCTCGCCCTCCTGGCCGGCCAGTGCCTCGGTCAACTCGTCGGGCAGCGCCCTTCGCAGCGCGCGGAGGGCCGCCGCGAAGGGTGCGTAGGGCAGGCCGTCGGCCCCGATCTCCACGCAGCCGCCGACGCCCACGACGGCGCCCCGGCCGCAGGCCGCCGTGACGAACTCCTCGGCCAGCCGGGTCTTGCCGACCCCCGCCTCGCCGCCGAGGAGCAGCGCCTGCGGTTCCCCGGCGGCGGCGCGGGCGAGCGACTCGGTGAGCGCGGCGAGTTCACCGGCTCGGCCGACGAAGACGGGGCTGACGGTGTTGGTCTCCACGTCGCCGAGCATCGCATACGCGTACGACACTCCGGCGACCGATTTTCGGGCGCCCATCGCTACGCGGCGCGGACGAACCAGCTCCGGTTCTTGCGCACCCGCCCCTCGCTGTCATCGCGTCCTGCGCGTCGGGCGTCGCGACGGGCCAGTACGGCCCGGCGTACGGTGCGCTGCTCGTCGGCCCTGCGGATCAGTTCGGCGACGGCGATCCGGTGGAGTTCGTACTCGTACATGGTCTTCTCCCTGGTGGAACGGACAGTGGGGGCACGGCTTCCTGCCGTACCCCCACTGTCGTCCGCCAGGGGATGCCGCCACATCGGGCGAGTTCCGCATCTCTGCGGGTGGGGGGCCTTAGGCCCGGGTGACGGATGCCTTAGAGGTCCGACGGTCCGACGGACCGCCCGGCACCGGGGTCCTCAGCTCCCGGGTGCGGAGGGGAGGGAGACGAAGAGGTCGAGGTACATGCCCACGGAGATCAGCAGGCCGATGACCCCGAGTGCGACGCCCGCCATGGCGACGGAGCGGATCCAGCCCGCCTGCGGGCGTACCGCGGGAGGACCGAAGGCCGGACGCACCAGGACGAAGACGCCGACGAGCAGCGCCAGCAGCGCGAAGATCCCGTTCACGAAGGCGGTGGTGTGCCAGGCGTCGCCGTAGATCTCGGAGACCTGCTGGGCGGCGCTTCCGCCGCCCGAGGTCTTGATCTGGCCGATCAGCGTCTCGCGCTCGCCGGCGACGCGGCCGGTCCAGGCACCCGCGAGCGAGATGACGCCGAGCGCGGCGGCCACGATCGCCGTCGCTCCGATGCCGGCGCCCGCCGCCTCGGCGGCCTCCGCCTCGTCGTAGGGGTCGGGCTCCAGGTCGCCCGCGGCGGCGGCGTCCGTCACGGCCACGTCCATGGCGGTGACGTCCGACGCGGTCACGCCGGGCGCCACCTCGTCCGGAGCGGCGTCTTCCGTCGCCTCGGCCGTCTTCGTCGGCTCCGGTGCGGCGGTCCCGTCGGCCGCCGTCTTCTCCTCGGTGTCGTCGGTGGTCTCGGTGGTGGGGGAGGTGTTCATGCGCCGCACGCTAGGTGCCCCGTATGAGAACCTCCTTAACACCGGCGTCCTCAGGCCGTCCGCTTACGCCATTCGGGTGCGAGGACGGCCCAGATCTCCTCGTCGTGACGCTTGCCGCGGTACGGATAGGCCTCGCGCAGGACGCCTTCACGGGTCATCCCGAGCCGCTCGGCCACCGCGACGCTGCGCTGGTTGGCCGAGGAGGCGATCCACTCCACGCGGTGCATGCCACGGACGTGGACGGCCCAGTCGATCAGCTTCCGTGACGCGCGGGTGACCAGCCCCCGGCCCTCGGCTGCGGCCTCCAGCCAGCAGCCGATCTCGCAGTTGCCTGTCCCGGCCTCGAATATCCGGAACAGGACCCCGCCGACCAGCGTGCCGTCCAGCCAGATGCCGTAGAGCCGTCCGGTGTCGGCCGCCTGCTTGTCGGCGTACCGCTGGAGCAGCTCGCGTGCGGACGTGAGGTCCGTGGCCGCCGCGGCGAAGGGGATCCAGGGGTCGACCAGGGCGCGCGCCCGGTCCATGTGGGCCAGGAACTCCTCCGCCTGCCAGGGCTCGATCGGGCGGAGCTCCGCCCCGTCGTCCCCCAGTGACACCGTGAACACAGTGGCTCTCCTCGGTTTCGTGACGCCGGGGCGTCCCGTCCCGGAAGGCCCCGTCGAGCGCCGGTGCGCTCCCCGGGATCCTCGCACGCGGCGCCACGCGGTCCTGTGGCCACGGCTCGGGTCACCCGGAGACGCTCGCCCTGCCGTTCTCCATGTGGCCCATCAGCCGGCGCCGGAAAGAGCCCGCCTCTTCGGCCGTCACCGCGAGGTCGTACCAGCCGTGTGCGTCCGCGGCCGAGTGCACGACCGTACGGCTGCGCCCCGGCTTGACCTTGACCGTGCGGGTCCAGTCCCGCAGGTCGTCCTCGTCGACGTATCCGAGGGGCCGCACGGTGAAGGTCAGTGTCCGCGTGCCGTTGTTGCGCAGCGTGAGATGCACGTCCCGCTCGTGGGCGTCGAGGTGCGAGGAGAGTTCGGCGGCGCCGTCGGCCGCTCCCTCGAACTCCCGCCGGAAGCCGTTCGGTCCGGTGACCGTGAAGCGGTAGCCGTCGCCCTTCAGCGGCACGGTCCAGTGTGCGGTGCCCTTGACGTCGCGGTGCCGCGGGGCGGGGAACTCCTGTGCGTAGGGGTGGAGCGCGAAGTGCGCGGATGAGCTCCCGGTGTTGCTGAGGTCCAGCCGCAGCCCGCCGTCCACGTGCTTCGCCTGGACGTCGGGCTGGTAGGGCAGCGGCCTGGCCGGGCGCACGCCGGCCTCCTGGACGGGCATGTGCTGGTCGGACGGCGGCTTCGGCTGCCAGCGTCCGCCGAACGGCGGGATCGCGCCCGGGGGCGCCGTCTCGGGGCGGCGTCGTGCGCGGGTGAAGTCGAAGGCGGAGGTGAGGTCGCCGGTGACCTGACGTCGCCAGGCGCCGATGTTGGGCTCCCGCACCCCGGTCCAGCGCTCCAGCAGGCGGATCACGGAGGTGTGGTCGAAGACCTCGGAGCAGACGTATCCGCCGACCGACCACGGGGAGACGACCAGCAGCGGCACCCGCATCCCCAGGCCGGTGGGCTTGCCCTGCCAGTGTTCCTCGGTCACCTCCGCGGGAGGCACCGGCGGCGGCACATGGTCGAAGAAGCCGTCGTTCTCGTCGTAGTTGATGAGGACGACGGTGCGCCGCCACACATCGGGGTGCCTGCCGAGCGCGTCCAGGACCTTGTAGACGATCGTGGCGCTGTGCACCGGCGACGAGACGCTCGGATGCTCGGAGTCGACCGCCGAGGGGACGAGGTAGGAGACCTCGGGCAGGGTCCCCGCCGCCACGTCCGCGGCGAACTCGTCCGCGAGGGTGCCCGTCTCCACACGGCGCAGCGCCCGCTCGAACAGGCTGCGCTCGGCCTCCGTCAGCTCGGCGACCCCCTCGTCGAGCAGGCCGAGGAGCCGCTGGCGCTCGGCGTCGTCGTCCGCGTCGCGCACCGTGGCGTAGAAGGACTCCATGTACGTGTGTCCGCCGGTCCTCGCCAGCGCCTTGCGGGCGACGGCCTTGAAGGTGGCGAAGAACTCGATCTGGTTGTCGGTGAAGTTCTCCCACTCGGTGTACGTCCGCCAGCTCCGCCCGGCCTTCTCCAGCCGCTCCGCGTAGGTGCCCCAGTCGTATCCGGGGTGGGTGCCCTCGTCGTACGCGTCGTTGCCCACGGCCCGGTCGCCGCCCGGTTCGTAGCCCGTCCTGCCGCTCCAGAGGTGGTTGCGGTTCGGGCTGGTGGAGCTGTGGATCGAGGAGTGGTAGGCGTCGCAGACCGTGAAGGTGTCGGCGAGTTCGTAGTGCAGCGGGATGTCGTCGCGGTCGTAGTACGCCATGGTCGCGGCGGTCTTCGCGGTGACCCAGCCGTCCATCCGGCCGTCGGCCCAGGCCTCGGCGCCACCGCTCCACGAGTGGTCGAGGGCGTCGATGTACTGGAGGTTCTCCTTCTGGGCCGCCGCCGCCCCGCGCACGGGGAAGGGCAGCACGGTGGTGCCCGGCGGCCCCGGCTGTTCGAAGACGGGCCTGCCGGAGGGGAGCTCGATCGCGTTGCGGTCGCCGAAGCCGCGTACGCCGCGCAGCGTCCCGAAGTAGTGGTCGAAGGAGCGGTTCTCCTGCATGAGGATCACCACGTGCTCGATGGCGTCGAGACCGGCGCCGCCGGACCGCTCGGCCGCGGGCTGTGCGGCGATGGCCGCCTGGAGCGACGGGGGCAGGAACGATCCCGCCGCCGCGGCGCCGAGGGCGCCGCCCCCGAGCGCGAAGAGCCGCCGCCGTGACATGTCCGTCGTCAAGTTGAGCCTCCCTGATACGTGTGTACGCCTGGAAGCTAGTCACGCCGGGTGGCGACGGGAAGACCGCCGTACGGCCTGGCGGTGAACGGCCCCCACAGGCCGGCCGCCGGTGTCCTGAGGCAACGAGAAGGGGGCGGCGCACCCGGTGAAAAACGGGTGCACCGCCCCCAGGGCGTGCCGGGGATCAGCCCTCGACGCCGAGCTTCTCCAGGATCAGCTCACGCACGCGCGCCGCGTCCGCCTGGCCACGGGTGGCCTTCATGACGGCGCCCACCAGCGCACCGGCGGCGGCGACCTTGCCGCCGCGGATCTTGTCGGCGATGGCCGCGTTGCCCGCGATGGCCTCGTCGACCGCGGTGCCCAGGGCGCCCTCGTCGGAGACGACCTTCAGACCGCGCTTCTCGACGACGGTGTCGGGGTCGCCCTCACCCGCGAGCACGCCTTCGAGCACCTGGCGCGCCAGCTTGTCGTTGAGATCGCCCGAGGCGACGAGCTCCGCCACCCGGGCGACCTGCACCGGGGTGACCGGCAGCTCGTCCAGGCTGCGGCCGGTCTCGTTGGCGTTACGGGCGAGCTCGCCCATCCACCACTTGCGGGCCTGGTCGGACGGGGCGCCCACGTCGGTCGTGGCGACGATCAGGTCGACCGCGCCCGCGTTGAGGATGGACTGCATGTCGTGGTCGTTGACACCCCACTCCTCCTTCAGCCGCTTGCGGCGCAGCCGGGGCAGCTCGGGAAGCGCCTTGCGGAGCTCCTCGACCCAGGCGCGGGAAGGGGCGACCGGCACCAGGTCCGGCTCGGGGAAGTAGCGGTAGTCCTCGGCGTTGTCCTTGATGCGGCCGGCCGTGGTGGAGCCGTCCTCCTCGTGGAAGTGCCGGGTCTCCTGCACGATCGTCCCGCCGGAGTTCAGCACGGCGGCGTGCCGCTGGACCTCGAAGCGGGCGGCACGCTCGACGGAGCGCAGCGAGTTGACGTTCTTCGTCTCGGAGCGCGTGCCGAACTTCTCGGTGCCGTTGGGGCGCAGCGACAGGTTGACGTCGCAGCGCATCTGGCCCATCTCCATGCGGGCCTCCGAGACACCGAGCGCCTTGATGAGCTCGCGGAGCTCGGCGACGTACGCCCTGGCGACCTCCGGGGCGCGTGCGCCGGCCCCCTCGATCGGCTTGGTGACGATCTCGATGAGGGGGATGCCCGCGCGGTTGTAGTCGAGCAGCGAGTGCGAGGCACCGTGGATACGGCCGGTGGCACCGCCGACGTGCGTCGACTTGCCGGTGTCCTCCTCCATGTGCGCGCGCTCGATCTGCACGCGGAAGATCTCCCCGTCCTCCAGCTGGACGTCCAGATAGCCGTCGTAGGCGATCGGCTCGTCGTACTGGGAGGTCTGGAAGTTCTTCGGCATGTCCGGATAGAAGTAGTTCTTCCGGGCGAACCGGCACCACTCGGCGATCTCGCAGTTCAGCGCGAGCCCGATCTTGATGGCGGACTCGACGCCGATCTCGTTGACGACCGGGAGCGCGCCCGGCAGCCCGAGGCAGACCGGGCAGGTCTGCGAGTTGGCGTCCTGCTTGAGCTCCGTGGAGCAGCCGCAGAACATCTTGGTCTTGGTGCCCAGCTCGACATGGACCTCGAGGCCCATGACGGGGTCGTACGTCGCGAGGGCGTCCTCGTACGACTCCAGGTCGATGACAGTCACTGAAAACTTTCCCTCTCAGCCCAGCAGGACGTCGTCGTCGCCGAGACGCTTGAGCTCGCGGTAGAGGATCGCGAGTCCGGTCACGATCGCGGCGGCGGATACGGCGGCGTCGATCAGCCGCAGGGTGTCGTTCTCCTGGCGGGCCATCTTCACCTGCTTGTAGACGCTGAGCGCGCCGAAGGCGGTGGTACCCATGGACACGTACGCGCCGGTCTTGGACTTCTTGAAGTTCTTGGCCTTCTTAGCCATGGCACTCATAGCGACGGAGCCTCCTCGAGCAGCGGGTGCCCCCACCTTTCCACGAAGGCGGCCTCGACGGCGGCTCCGACCTTGTACAGCCGGTCGTCCTTCATTGCGGGGGCGATGATCTGCAGTCCGACCGGCAGGCCGTCCTCCGGGGCCAGGCCGCAGGGCAGCGACATGGCGGAATTGCCGGCGAGGTTGGTCGGAATGGTGCACAGGTCCGCGAGGTACATCGCCATCGGGTCGTCGGCGCGCTCGCCGATCGGGAAGGCGGTGGTGGGCGTCGTCGGCGAGACGATGACATCCACCTGCTCGAAGGCCTTCTCGAAGTCCTGGGTGATGAGGGTGCGGACCTTCTGGGCCGAGCCGTAGTACGCGTCGTAGTAGCCGGAGCTGAGCGCGTACGTGCCGAGGATGATGCGGCGCTTGACCTCGTCGCCGAAGCCGGCCTCGCGGGTGAGCGCGGTGACGTCCTCGGCGGAGCGGGTGCCGTCGTCGCCGACGCGCAGGCCGTAGCGCATGGCGTCGAAGCGCGCCAGGTTCGAGGAACACTCGGACGGCGCGATCAGGTAGTACGCCGAAAGGGCGAGGTCGAAGGAGGGGCAGTCCAGCTCGACGACGGTGGCGCCGAGCGACTTCAGCAGCTCCACCGACTCCTCGAAGCGCTGGACGACACCGGCCTGGTAGCCCTCGCCGGAGAACTGCTTGACCACACCGACGCGCATGCCCCGCACCGAGCCGTTGCGGGCGGCCTCGACGACCGGCGGGACCGGTGCGTCGATGGACGTGGAGTCCATCGGGTCGTGGCCGCCGATCGCCTCGTGGAGCAGCGCCGCGTCCAGGACCGTACGGGCGCAGGGGCCGCCCTGGTCGAGGGAGGACGAGAAGGCGACCAT
Organism: Streptomyces sp. NBC_01012; assembly: GCF_045162755.1. Classification (NCBI taxonomy): domain Bacteria; kingdom Bacillati; phylum Actinomycetota; class Actinomycetes; order Kitasatosporales; family Streptomycetaceae; genus Streptomyces; species Streptomyces sp. NBC_01012. The sequence continues at coordinate 2,151,696 of NZ_CP108688.1, forward strand.
GCCGTAGCGGGAGACGCCGCCGTAGGTGGGCTTGACGCCGACGGTGCCGGTGACGGCCGCGGGCTGACGGATGGAGCCGCCGGTGTCCGTGCCGATGGCGAGCGCCGCCTCGAAGGAGGCCAGCGCGGCGGACGAGCCGCCGCCGGAGCCGCCCGGGATACGGGTGAGGTCCCAGGGGTTGCCGGTCGGGCCGTAGGCGCTGTTCTCGGTGGAGGACCCCATGGCGAACTCGTCCATGTTGGTCTTGCCGAGGATGACGACGTCGGCCGCCTTCAGCTTCTTCGTGAGCGTCGCGTCGTACGGCGGGACCCAGCCCTCGAGGATCTTCGAACCGACGGTGGTCGGCATGTCCTGCGTGGTGAAGATGTCCTTGAGCGCGAGCGGGACGCCGGCCAGCGGGCCGAGCTTCTCGCCCGCCTCGCGCTTGGCGTCGACGGCGCGGGCCTGCGCGAGCGCGCCCTCACGGTCGATGTGCAGGAAGGCGTGGACCTTCTCGTCGATGGCCTCGATCCGGGCCAGGTGGGCCTCGGTGACCTCGACGGCCGTCAGCTCGCCGGAGGCGATCCTCGCGGCGATCTCGGCCGCGGTGAGCTTGGTGATGGTGCTGATGTCCGTCATGGCTGTTAGTCCTCCCCCAGGATCTGCGGCACCTTGAAACGCTGCTGCTCCTGGGCCGGGGCGCCGGAGAGCGCCTGCTCGGGGGTGAGCGACGGACGGACCTCGTCCGCGCGCATGACGTTGGTCAGCGGCAGCGGGTGGGAGGTCGGCGGTACGTCTTGGTCGGCGACCTCGGAGACGCGGGCGACCGCGCCGATGATGTCGTCGAGCTGGCCGGCGAAGTGCTCGAGCTCTTCGCCCTTCAGCTCCAGACGCGCCAGCCGGGCGAGGTGGGCGACCTCCTCGCGCGTGATGCCAGGCATGCAGCGATCCTCAGGGTTTGGTGTGTGGTTTTGGCCCAATCCTATGGGGTCGCGGGACACGCCGACGGACACACCGCCTTCGGAGCCTCCCGTCCGCTCCGTCAGGCCGTCGCCGGGCCGGAGTTCAGCGCGCGCCCGGCGGCCCTGGGCGCCGGTTCGGGAGCCGCCGCCTGCGCGGGAGCGGCCTCCCGCTCCGACGGGCGTCGCCACCCGTGCTCGCCCCGTGCCCGCAGCCAGGCCGTCGTCTCCTGCGGAGGCATCGCGGCGGCGACGAGCCACCCCTGCACCGCGTCGCAGCGCAGGTCCCGCAGCCGCTCCCAGGTCTCGTCGTCCTCGACGCCCTCGGCGACGACGATCAGCCCGAGCGAGTGGGCCAGGTCGATGGTGCAGCGGACGATCTCGGCGTCCTCGTTGTCCACGGCCAGCCGCGCGACGAACGAGCGGTCGATCTTGAGCTCGCTCACCGGCAGCTTCCGCAGATGGACGAGGGAGGAGTAGCCGGTGCCGAAGTCGTCGAGGGACATCTTCACGCCGTGCCCCGTGAGGCCGGCCAGGGTGTCGGCGGCCCGCTGGGGGTCCTCCAGCAGGACGTGCTCGGTTATCTCCAGCTGGAGCGCACCGGCCGGGACCCCGTGCCTGGCGAGCCGTGCGGCGACGCTGCCCGCGAAGCCGGGGGTGTGGACGTCGCGCGGCGAGACGTTGACCGCGACGGGGACGAACAGCCCCTGCTTCCGCCACCTGGCCACCTGGGCCAGCGCGGTCTCCAGGACGTATTCGGTGAGGTGGGGCATCAGCCCTGAGGACTCGGCGATGGCGATGAACTCGTCCGGGGGGACCCGCCCGCGCTCCGGGTGCACCCAGCGTACGAGTGCTTCGAGGCCGGCCACCTGCCCGTCGAAGCGGACCTTGGGCTGGTAGTGGAGCTCCACCTCGTGGGCGTCGAGTGCACGGCGCAGATCGCCCAGCAGCCCGAGCCGGTCCGGGGTGTTGCTGTCGCGCTTGGACTCGTAGACCTCCACGCCCGTGCGGTCACGCTTGGCCTGGTACATGGCCACGTCCGCCCGTCTGAGGAGCCCTTCGGCGTCGAGCGCGTGGTCGGGGTGGACGGCGACCCCCGCGCTCGCCTCCAGCACCAGGGTGAGCCCGTCCAGGTCGAGGGAGGAGGAGAGTTCGGCGACGAGATGGCGGGCGACGCGCTGGGCGATGGTCGTCGAGTCCACGGCCGGCAGCAGCACGGCGAATTCGTCGCCGCCCAGCCGGGCGGCCTCCGCACCGCGTGGCAGGGCGAGCCGCAACCGGTCCGCTATCTGGAGGAGGAGCCGGTCCCCGGCGAGATGGCCGAGGGTGTCGTTGACGGCACGGAAGCGGTCGAGGTCGATGAGGACGAGGGCGGTCCTGGTGCCGGTGCCGTCGGCCTCCTCCAGCGCCGTCCAGGTCCTCTCCAGGAGCCACTGCCGGTTGGGCAAGCCGGTGAGCGGGTCCCGCAGCTGCTCCTCGGCCCGTGCGCGGGCGATCCAGAGCGTGGAGTCCAGGGCGATCAGCGGGACGGCGAAGAGCGGCAGCAGCACCGGCTTGGCCGATGCCACCACGCAGATCAGCGGGGCGATACCGAGCAGCGCGACCGCGACGAGCCCCTGGCGCAGCAGCGCGGTGCGGGCGACCGTCGGCAGCCCGCCGGTCTGGGACGCCCTGGCGTACCAGAGCAGGACGCGGGTGACGAGGAGATACGTGCCGGCGGCGAGCAGCACTTCCGGTACGGCGCCGATGCCCCAGTGGAGTGGCCGCCAGGGCGTCTCGACGCTCGGCACCTCGCTGAAGGCGGACAGGACCAGCGCGGCCGCGCCGATGCCGAGGATGTCCACCGCCCCGTGCAGCAGCCCCTGCCACCATCTGTGGCGTCTGGCCACCCCGACGAGCACCACGACGACGAGGCTGACCAGGCCGGCGGCGACCCAGCCGTAGAGCAGCAGGACGGAGAGGGTGAGGGCGGCGCCGGAACCGGTGCCGCCCCACCAGCGGTCGCGCCCGAGCGCGACCAGGTGCCCGACGATGATTCCCGTGAGGACGGCGAGCGACCAGCCCGCGGTGCCGGCGGGGAAGAGCGCACGTCCGTCGTGGATCGTGCGGTAGAAGCCGGCCGCGAGCAGCACAGCGGCGACCGCCACGACGACCGCCCCCACTTTGGACGTGAGGCCCACGAAACCTTGCAGACGCGACACCGGTGCGGCGCTCTCGGTCGGTTTCATTCCGTCCCTCTCACAGCCGGCGGTGCCGATGTCCCGCGGTGGCCCCCGCCCCCATGCCACCACGACCCGATTCCCACCACGCGGCCGGGCACGGCAGGTGCTCAGTCAACAGTAGGCCGATGAGGGCCCTCGCGGGCAGCGCTCTGCAGGTCTTGCCCGAATGCGGTCCCACGTTCCTGACTGTCTGGTAAGCACCGAACGGGTGAGCCGGGCGGGCCGACCAGGCCTCCCGGCCCTTCGCTGTCCGCCTTGTCCGTCTACTTCCCCCGCCCGTCCGTGACCACGCGTCACCCCTGTCTCGATCGCGCCTCGATCGCGACTCCAGCAGCGGCCCTCGGTCACGCTTCGGCGGGGACAGCGGCTTCCCTGGCCGCGTCAGGACCCTCGCCGAGGAGCACGGCGAAGCCCTCCTCGTCGAGGACGGGCACCTTCAGCTGCATCGCCTTGTCGTACTTCGATCCCGGGTTGTCTCCGACCACCACGAAGGAGGTCTTCTTCGAGACAGATCCGGTGACCTTCGCCCCACGGCTCTGGAGCGCGTCCTTGGCGCCGTCCCTGGTGTGCGTGGCCAGGGTGCCGGTGACGACGACGGTGAGTCCTTCCAGCGGCCTGGGCCCCTCGTCCGCGCCCACGCTCTCGTCCTCCATCCGGACCCCGGCCTCCCGCCATTTGCGCAGGATCTCGCGGTGCCAGTCCTCGGCGAACCACTGCTTGACCGAGGCGGCGATGATGGGCCCCACCCCGTCCGCCGCTGCCAGCTCCTCCTCGGTCGCCTCGTCGATGCGGTCGACGGAGCGGAACTGTCTGGCCAGCTCGACGGCGGCCACCGGCCCCACGTGCCGGATGGAGAGCCCGGTGAGGATCCGGGCGAGCGGGGCCTGCCGGGCCGCGGCGATGCCGTCGAGCATCCCGACGGCGTTCTTCTTCGGCTCGCCCTGCTGGTTGGCGAAGACCGTGGCGATCTTCTCCTCGCCCGTTTTCGGGTCGCGCTTGGGCAGCCCGCTGTCCGGGTCCAGGACGTACGCCCTGATCGGCAGCAGCTGCTCGACCGTGAGGCCGAAGAGGTCCCCCTCGTCCACCAGGGGTGGCTCCGCGGGCTCCAGCGGCTTGGTCAGGGCCGCGGCGGCCACATAGCCGAAGTGGTCGATGTCCAGGCACTTACGGCCCGCGAGATACGCCAGGCGCTCCCGCAACTGGGCAGGGCAGGAGCGGGCGTTGGGGCAGCGGAGGTCGATGTCGCCCTCCTTCATGGGGCGCAGCGCCGTCCCGCACTCGGGGCACTCGGACGGCATGACGAACTCCCGCTCGCTGCCGTCGCGCAGATCGACGACGGGGCCGAGGATCTCGGGGATGACGTCACCCGCCTTGCGCAGCACCACCGTGTCGCCGATGAGGACGCCCTTGGCCTTCACGACGTTCTGGTTGTGCAGGGTGGCGAACTCGACCTCCGAGCCCGCCACCTCGACCGGCTCGACCTGGGCGTACGGAGTGACCCGGCCGGTGCGTCCGACGCCGACCCGGATGTTGACGAGCTTGGTGTTGACCTCCTGCGGCGCGTACTTCCAGGCGATGGCCCAGCGCGGCGCTCGCGAGGTGGAGCCCAGCCGGCCCTGGAGCGGGATCTCGTCGAGCTTGATGACGACGCCGTCGATCTCGTGCTCGACGGACTGGCGGTTCTCGCCGAACCAGGCGATGAACTCCCGTGCCTCGTCGAGGGATCCGACCACCTTGTTGTGCTTGGCGGTCGGCAGGCCCCACTCCCTCAGCAGGTCGTAGGCCTGGGAGAGCCGGTCGATGTCGAAGCCCTCACGGGCGCCGATGCCGTGCACCACCATGTGGAGCGGGCGGGTGGCGGTGACCTTCGGGTCCTTCTGCCGCAGCGATCCGGCCGCCGCGTTGCGCGGGTTGGCGAAGGGCTTGTCGCCGGCCTCGACGAGCCGGGCGTTGAGCCCTTCGAAGGCCTCCATGGGGAAGAAGACCTCGCCCCGGATCTCGACGAGCTCCGGGACCCGGTCGCCCTTGAGGCGGAGCGGGATCTCGGCGATCGTGCGGACGTTGGGGGTGATGTCCTCGCCTGTGCGTCCGTCGCCCCTGGTGGCCGCGCGGGTCAGCCTGCCGTGCTCGTAGGTGAGGTTGACGGCTAGACCGTCCACCTTGAGCTCACACAGGAAGTGGTACCCGCCGCTGCCCACGTCCCTGGCCACGCGCTCGGCCCAGGCGGCCAGCTCCAGGTCGTCGAAGGCGTTGTCCAGGGAGAGCAGGCGCTCGCGGTGCTCGACGGAGGTGAATTCCGTGGTGTAGGGGCCCGCGACCTTCTGGGTAGGTGAGTCCGGGGTGCGCAGCTCGGGGTGCTCGTCCTCGATGGCCTCCAGGGCGCGCATCAGCCGGTCGAACTCGGCGTCGTCGACGACCGGCTGGTCCTTGACGTAATACCGGAAGCGGTGCTCCTCGATCTGCTCGGCGAGCAGTGCGTGCCGTTCCCGCACCTCCACCGGCACACCGGTCAGCTGCCGCGCCTGCTGTTCGCCGGCCATCGCCTGTTCCTCCCGTCGACTCCTCGGCCCGCTGCTCAGGCCGTCCCGCTACTCAGGGTTGTCCGCGAGCGACCTCGCGGCCCGGGCGCAGTGGGCGAGCGCGGCGCGCGCGTACGCGGGCGACGCTCCCGCCAGCCCGCAGGACGGGGTGATCACCACGGACTCGGCGAGAGTCCCCGGTCGCAGCCCCAGCCTGCTCCACAACGTCCTGACCTCCATGACGCTACCGCCCGGGTCGGACAATGCGGTCGAGGCCGCGTCGAGACCGGGGATGACACCGAGGAAGAGCTGGGTTCCGGCTTCGACGGCTTCGCCGATCGCCTCCTCCTCACGCTCGGTGAGAAGGGAGAAGTCGAAGGAGACCGCGTCGGCCCCGGCGCGGCGCAGCAGGCCGAACGGCACCTCGGGGGCGCAGGAGTGGACGGCGGTGGGTCCGTCGCCGTTCACCGCGAGCACCTCGCGGAGCGTGCCCTCGACGAGCTGGCGATCCACGGCGCGGTAGGTGCGGTAGCCGCTGGCCGACCTGACCCGCCCCTGGAGCACGGCCGTCAGGGACGGTTCGTCCAGCTGGAGCACGATCTCGGCGCCGGGGACCCTGCGCCGTACCTCGGCGAGATGGGAGCGCAGCCCCTCGGCCAGCGAGCCCGCCAGGTCACGGCAGGCACCGGGGTCGCCCAGCATGGCCTCGCCGCCCCGCAGTTCCAGCGACGCGGCCAGGGTCCAGGGCCCGACGGCCTGGACCTTGACGAGCCCCTCGTAGCCCTGGGTGAACTCCTCCAGCGCGTCGAGGTCCTCGCCGAGCCAGGAGCGGGCCCTGCGGGTGTCGCGGCCCGGGCGGTCGCTGATCCGCCAGCCGCTGGGCTCGACATGGCCGTACATCTCGACGAGCAGGCCGACGGTCCGCCCGGTCATGTCCGCGCCGGGGCCACGCGCGGGCAGCTCCGCCAGATACGGCATGCCCTGGCCGTCGGCGAAGGACCCGGTGACGGTTTTCGCCGCCTCCCGGGCGTCTCCCCCCGGCATGGACCCGATCCCGGTGGCTGCAATGGCGCTGAACCCGCTCTTCTCGCTCACGCGGAAAGCCTACGGGCAGCCCGGGGGGCACCCTCCCTCAGCGGCCCGGGCGGACCGTGAGGTCGTTGACCTCGGCGTCCCTGGGCAGGTCGAGCGCGAGCAGGAGTGTGGTGGCCACCGACTCCGGGTCCATCCAGCGCGCGGCGTCGTACTCCTTGCCCTCCTGCTGGTGGACCTTGGCCTGCATCGGGCTGGCGGTGCGGCCCGGGTAGACGGAGGTGACCCTGACCCCGTTGCCGTGCTCCTCGTGGCGCAGCGAGTCCGCGAGTGCCTTGAGCCCGTGCTTGCTCGCCGCGTACGCGCTCCATCCGGCGTTCGCCGAGAGCCCCGCCCCTGAGTTCACGAAGACGACGTGGCCCTGGGTGACGCGCAGCTGCGGCAGCAGCAGCCGGGTCAGCTCGGCCGGGGAGACCAGGTTGGCGTTGAGCTGGAAGTGCCAGGCCTTGGGAGTGAGGTCACCGACGCTGCCGAGCTCGACGACGCCCGCGATGTGCAGCAGCGAGTCCAGGCGTTCGGGCATCGACTGCTGCCCGAACGCCCAGGACAGCCGGTCGGGGTTGCCGAGGTCCCCGACGAGCGTCCGGGCCCCGGGGTGGAGCGCGGCCAGCTCCTTGGCGCGTCCGGCGTCGCGGGCCAGCAGCAGGAGTTCGTCGCCGCGCTCCAGCAGACGGCGAGTGACGGCCGCTCCGATGCCGGAGCCGGCGCCGGTGATGAGATGAGTAGGCATGCCCTCATGCTCGCATCACGGCGGCCTCACGCTCGCACCACCGTGGGCTCACGCTCGCATCACCGCAGGCCGGCCGACTCCTCCAGGTAGGCCAGCGCCCCGATGCCTTCCTCGGCGAAGAAGACCAGCTCGGTCAGCGGGAGCGGCAGGAAGCCCTCGTCCTCCATGCGCCGGAACTGCTGGTGCAGACCGTCGTAGAAGCCGGCGGTGTTCAGCAGGACCACGGGCTTGGTGTGCTTGCCGTGCTTCTTCAGCTCCAGGATCTCGGTCGCCTCGTCGAGCGTGCCCGTACCGCCGACCATGATCACGATCGCGTCGGACTTCTCCAGGAGCAGCGCCTTGCGCTCGGCGAGGTCCTTGGCTATCACCATCTCGTCGGCGTCTCTCCGCGCCTTCGCCGCGAGGAAGTCCACCGACACCCCGACGAGCCGCCCGCCGGACTCCTGGACGCCGTCGGCGACGACCTTCATCAGCCCGCTCTCCGATCCGCCCCAGACCAGGGTGTGTCCGCCCCTGCCCAGCAGCTCGGCGAACTCACGGGCGGGCACGGTGTAGCGGTCGTCGAGGTCGGCGGCGGAGAGGAAGACGCAGATGTTCATGCGGACACCGTACGGCGGACCTCCGGCACGGGAAGAAACCGGGCTCCCGCGCGGCTGAACCACATATGACATCCACCACAGGACACACCATCACCGTCACCCCCGAGGACGTGCATGTGCGCGCGGTGAGCGACGGGCAGGTGCTCGCCGAGAGCCGCCGGCCGCTGGTGCTGCGCGAGACGGGCTGCCCCGACCGCTACTACCTGCCGCCCGAGGACGTCCGCACCGAGCTGCTGACGGCGTCGGACACCCGTACGCACTGCCCGTTCAAGGGTGACGCGTCGTACTGGTCGCTGCCCGGTGCGGCGGACCTCGTCTGGGCCTATCCGGAGCCCAAGGAGGACGTCGCCGCGATCAGGGACCACTACTGCTTCTACGCGACGGACGTCGTCCCCGACTGACAGCCGTTGGAGCATCCACCGACAGCCCGTCAAAAAGATTTCTCCGCGCGGGCGATGAGTTCCGCGGGGCCCGGCAGTCCACCTTCACATGGACAAGACTCTCTCCCGTGACGGCACGTCGATCGCGTACCGCCGCCACGGTGACGGGCCGCCGGTGATCCTCGTCGGCGGTGCCCTGAGCACCGCGGCCGACGGGGCGCCGCTCGCCGCCCTGCTGGCCCCGCGCTTCACGGTGGTCACCTACGACCGCAGGGGCCGTGGGGCGAGCGGCGACGGCGGGCCGTACGCGCCCCGCCTGGAGATCGAGGACCTGGCGGCGGTGGCGGCGACGGCGGGTGAGCGCGTCTCGCTGTTCGGCATGCTGTCGGGCGGGGCGCTGGCCCTGGAGGCGCAGGCGGCGGGGCTGCCCGTGGATCTGCTGGCGGTCTACGAACCGCCGTACTCCCCCGGCGTCGACGGCCTGCTGCACAAGTCCCGCTGCTCGGCGCTGCTGCACCGGCTCCTGACAGCAGGCGACCGGGGCGGGGCCGTCGAGCTGTTCCTGTCCAGGACCGGGGTCCCGGAGGGGACGATCGCCCGCATGCGCCTGGCCCCTCTGTGGTCGGACCTCGAAGCGATGGCCCACACCCTGGCGTACGACGACGCCCTGCTGGGCGACGGCTCGATCCCCACCGCAAGGCTCGCATCGGTCACCGCCCGCACCCTGGTGGTGACCGGTGGTTCGAGCACCGAGCGGGCCTGGGAGACGACGCTCACCCTCGCGGCGGCCCTCCCCCGGGCCCGGCACCGCGCCCTGACGGGCCAGACCCGCGACCTGGCGCCGCACGCCATCGCGCCGGTCCTGCTGGACTTCTTCGCCCGCGATTCGTTCCTGCCCACGGCGGCCTCCTGAGGCTCCCGTAGGCCAGGGGCCGCCGGGCCGGCCGGGTCGCCGCAGGGGAGCGACCCGGCCGTCCCGGACGTCCGCTCAGCGGGCGGCCGAGGCCCTCTCCCTGCTCTCCGTCGTCGCGATCGTGGCGGACCCGACGACCCGGGTGCCGTCGTACAGCACGACCGCCTGGCCGGGCGCCACGCCACGGACCGGTTCGGTGAAGGTGACGGACAGGGTGCCGTCGGTCAGCTCCGCCGTCACCTCGGTCTCGCCGCCGTGGGCGCGGAGCTGCGCGGTGTACGTACCCGGTCCGGTGGGTGCGGTGCCGCACCAGCGGGGCCTGATCGCGGTCAGGGCGGTGACGTCGAGGGCTTCGACCGGGCCGACCGTGACCGTGTTGTTCACCGGGGAGATGTCCAGGACGTAGCGCGGCTTGCCGTCCGGGGCGGGGTGGCCGATGCGCAGGCCCTTGCGCTGGCCGATGGTGAAGCCGAAGGCGCCCTCGTGGGTGCCGACCTTGGTACCCGACTCGTCGAGGATGTCGCCCTCGGCGGGGCCGCCGAGGCGCCCGGCCAGGAAGCCCTGGGTGTCGCCGTCCGCGATGAAGCAGATGTCGTGGCTGTCGGGCTTCTTGGCGACCGCCAGGCCCCTGCGCTCGGCCTCGGCGCGGATCTCGTCCTTGGTGGTGAGGGTGTCGCCCAGCGGGAACATCGCGTGGGCGAGCTGCTTCTCGTCCAGGACCCCGAGCACGTAGCTCTGGTCCTTGGCCATGTCCGAGGCGCGGTGCAGCTCCCGGCCGCCGTCGTCGGCCGGTACGACGGTGGCGTAGTGGCCGGTGCAGACGGCGTCGAAGCCGAGCGCGAGCGCCTTGTCGAGGAGCGCGGCGAATTTGATCTTCTCGTTGCAGCGCAGGCAGGGGTTGGGGGTACGCCCGGCCTCGTACTCCGCGACGAAGTCGTCCACGACGTCCTCGCGGAAGCGTTCCGCCAGGTCCCAGACGTAGAACGGGATGCCGATGACGTCCGCCGCGCGGCGGGCGTCCCGGGAGTCCTCGATGGTGCAACAGCCACGCGCACCCGTACGGAAGGACTGCGGGTTCGCGGAGAGGGCGAGGTGCACACCGGTCACGTCGTGGCCTGCCTCGGCGGCTCGCGCCGCCGCGACGGCGGAGTCGACTCCGCCGGACATGGCGGCGAGCACACGGAGGGGGCGCTGGGAGGTCTGAGTCATAGCCTCTCCAGGGTACGGGGCATCGGGAACCGAATGCTCGCGGATACGCGTTGAGGATCACATGGGGAACAACGGGAGTGCCGGGACGCCGGGGAAGGGATCCGGCCACGGCATCAGTCGGCGCTCACTGCTGATCGGGGGAGGAGCCGCCGCGGTCGGCACAGCCGCTGTGGCCGCGGACAAGATCCGGCATGTCTGGTGGCGGCTGCCCGGCGTGGACAGGGCGCGGGACGAGGGCGCGCGGGACTACGCGCCGGCGACCTGGGTCGCGGCCTCCACGGCGAACTGGCGGCGGGCCGACCGCCCCGACGACTACGCCGTGGACCGGGTGATCATCCATGTCACGCAGGGCAGTTTCGAGAGCGCGGTCAACGTCTTCCAGGACCCGGCGCACAAGGCGGCCTCGCACTACGTCGTCGGCAAGGACGGCCAGGTGACGCAGATGATCCGCGAGCTGGACGTGGCGTACCACGCGGGCAACCGCTCGTACAACGAACGCAGTGTGGGCATCGAGCACGAGGGCTTCATCGACCGCCCCCAGGACTTCACGAAGAAGATGTACGAGGCATCGGCGAAGCTGACGGCGGCGATATGCAAGCGGTACTCGATCCCCGTGGACCGCGAGCACATCATCGGGCACGTGGAGGTGCCGGGCACGGACCACATCGATCCCGGGCCGAACTGGGACTGGCCCCGCTACATGAAGCTGGTGCGCGCGGCGTCCACCGACAGCGCGCGGGCCAGCTGAGTCCCGCGCGGGCCAGGCCCTAGCTGAGTCCCGCGGTCCTGGCGCGTTCGACGGCGGGGCCGATCGCGCGGGCGAGGTCCTCCACGTCCTGCCCGGTCGAGGTGTGGCCGAGCGAGAAGCGCAGGGTCCCTCGCGCCAGTGCGGGGTCGGTTCCGGTGGCCAGCAGCACATGGCTGGGCTGGGCGATGCCCGCGGTGCACGCGGATCCGGTGGAGCATTCGATGCCCTGGGCGTCGAGCAGCAGCAGCAGGGAGTCACCCTCGCAGCCGGGAAAGGTGAAGTGGGCGTTGGCCGGCAACCGCCCGCCGGGGGCCGGGTCGCCGCCCAGGATGGCGTCGGGGACGGCCTTGAGGACGGCGTCGACGAGCTCGTCCCTCAGTGCGCCGATCTCGCGGGCGAAGCGCTCACGTCCGTCGGCGGCATGCCGTCCGGCCGCGGCGAACGCGGCCACGGCGGGTACGTCGAGCGTGCCGGAGCGCACATGCCGCTCCTGTCCGCCGCCGTGCAGGACGGGCACAGGGGTCTGGTCGCGGCCGAGCAGCAGCGCGCCGATGCCGAAGGGGCCGCCGATCTTGTGCGCGCTGACCGTCATGGCGGCCAGCCCCGACCCGGCGAAGTCGACGTCGAGCTGCCCGAACGCCTGTACCGCGTCGGCGTGCATGGGGACACCGAATTCCCGTGCCACCTCGGTGAGTTCACCGACCGGCATGATGGTGCCGATCTCGTTGTTGGCCCACATCACGGTGATCAGGGCGACATCGTCGGGGTCGCGGACGAGCGCCTCACGCAGGGCGTCGGGGTGCACCCTCCCGTACGCGTCGACCGGGAGGTATTCGACGGTGGCGCCCTCGTGCTCGGCGAGCCAGTCCACCGCGTCGAGTACGGCGTGGTGCTCCACCGGGCTGGCGAGCACCCGGGTGCGCCGGGGATCGGCGTCGCGGCGGGCCCAGTAGATGCCCTTCACGGCGAGGTTGTCGGCCTCGGTGCCGCCGGAGGTCAGGACCACCTCGCTGGGGCGTGCCCCGAGGGCGTCGGCGAGGGTTTCTCTGGACTCCTCGACGGTACGGCGGGCCCGGCGCCCGGCAGCGTGCAGTGAGGACGCGTTGCCGGTGACGGCGAGCTGCGTGGTCATCGCCGCGATCGCCTCCGGAAGCATCGGCGTGGTCGCGGCGTGGTCGAGGTAAGCCATGGTGGTGACGATTCTACGAGCCCGTGGTGCGGCTCGGTGCAGGGCGCCCGGCACCGGTGCCTCGTCCCCCGGTGCCGGGACCGCTCATGAGAGCGGCGTCACAGGGCCGTCCAGCGTTGCGAGGCCTCGCCGCCGCAGGTGTTCGCCGCGATGCCACTGCCGAGGCCCAGGTCGAGGCAGCCGCCGTTGGAGACGCTCACGATGCTGCCCTTCGACCCCGCGCGCCAGCGGCGTGCGCCGGCCTCGTCGCACGCCTCGGTGAAGACGGCCTGGCCGATCATGTTCGCGGACAGGCACCGCCCGGTCTGCTTGTTGACGAGTTCGAAGCTCCCCCCGGACACGGTCCGGACGGTCCAGGTGGCGCTCGGGTCCGAGCAGTCGCCGGCGTCGGAACTCCCGTAGACGGCGATGAGGCACTTGTTGTTGTTGCCGTTACGGTAGCGATGCGTTCCGGAGGGTGTGGTCGACCCTCCGTCGGAGCCGCCGTCGGACGCGCCGGAACCCTTCGATCCGCCGGATCCGCTCGGCCCGTCTGACGCGCCGGAGCCTTCGGAGGAGCTTCCACCGCCGTTGCCGGCCCCCGAGGAGCCTCCGGAACCGCCCTGGGCGTCTCCCCCGGAGTCACCGGATCCCGGGGCGGGGGCCGAGCCCCCGTCCTTCCCTTCGTCCTTGCCGTCGTCCTCCCCGTCCTCCTCCTTCTTCTTCTCCTTGTCCTTCGACGAAGAAGAGGGTGACGCGGAGGACGACGTGTCCGCGTCCGACCCGGGCGCCGTCGGCGCGGCGGAGGCCGTGCCGGAGACGGCAGGTCCGGCGGCCGCGTCGTCGCCGGGCCCGAGGACACCGGGCAGGAGCTGGACGGCCAGCGTCGCGCCGCCCACGGCCACGACGAGCGGAACGGCGACGAGGGTGACGCGGGTACGCCGCCGGCGCTCACGGAACTTCGGGCGGGCCTTCAGCCCGAGATCCCGGGTCTCCACGGACACGGGAGGTGGCAGCTCGATCTCCTGGACGTCCGCCGCGAAGGCGGCCTTCTCGGCGAGGCTCCCGCTGATCGACTCCGGCCACAGAGGGGCCGTGAACGGCCCGTGATCCTCGGCGCGCCGCAGCAGCTCGGCCGCCGTGGGGCGCGCCCCCGGGTCCTTGGCGAGGCACTCGGCGAGGACATCGGCCAGCCCGGGGTCCAGCTCCCGCACGACGTCCAGGTCGGGCGCTTCGTGCACGATGCGGTACAGGACGGCGTGCCCGGACTCCTCGCCGAAGGGCGGGCTGCCGCTGGCCGCGTAGGCGATGACCGACGCCAGGGCGAACACATCGGCCGCGCCGGTCAAGTCCCTTTGCATGGTGGCTTGCTCGGGGGCCATGTACGCCGGTGTGCCGACCACCATGCCGCTCATGGTCAGCTGGCTCTGCTCCGTGGCGCGGGCCACGCCGAAATCGATGACCGTGGCGCCGTCGACGGTCAGCATGACGTTGGACGGCTTGAGGTCCCGGTGCACCATGTCCAGCTCGTGCACGGCCACCAGACCCGCGGCGGCCTCGCGCAGCAGCAGCCACAGCGTGTCGGCGGGCAGGGGGCCCTCGTGCAGCCTGAGGGCCTCGCTCAGGGTGAGCCCGGGGACGTACGCGGTGGCCAGCCAGGGCGGCCGCGCGTCGCGGTCGCTGGCGATCAGGGGTGCGGTCGCCTCCGCCGGTAACCGGGCAAGATTGTCGAGCTCGTGGCCGAAGCGGCGGACGAAGTCCTGGTCCTCACCCGCGATGGCGGGCAGCACCTGCTTGACGGCGACGTACCGCTCCTCGTGGACGCCGAGGTACACACGGCCCATCCCGCCGGCGCCGAGCCGGCCCGCGAGGGGAATCCCACCGATCTGTACCGGATCGTCCGGTCCCAGCGGCTTGGCTCCGCTGCCTGTCAGGTCCAACACGCCTGCAACGTCTCCCCCGTGACACCCATTTCCGTACCAGGGCAGTCTGACGAGTCGACACAGGGAGCGGAAGCACATTCAAGAGACTCGCCCCGGAAATTCACAGGCTCCAGGAGACGGTGCCGTTGCCCGTGACCAGGACGGCCAGGACGACGAGGTCGGCGACGCCGAGGGTCAGCCCGAGCAGGGCGCGGCCACGGCGGGCGGTGGAGCGGGCGAGGGCGACGAGCGCCATGACGATGGCGACGGGCCCCAGCAGGATGTTCATCACGAGGAGGCCGAGCAGCCCGAGCACGAACGAGGCGACGGCGAGCCCGTCGGCCTCCTTCGTGACGGAGCGGACCTCGCGCTCGGGGGCGGTCACGTCGGCGGCGTCGGTGGTGGTGGTGGTGCGAGTCGTGGTGAGTGCCATGATGCGGCTCCTTCGTCAGCGGGTGCGGCGGGCGAGGCGTTCACGGGCGCCGAAGACCACCAGCCAGAGGCCGATCACGGCCGCTGCGGTCAGGGTCACGGCGAGCGGGAGGTGTGCGACCGCTCCGAGGACAACCCCCAGCAGGAGCAGCGCGGCGACGAGGACGAACATGTCCGGCCTTTCTGCGAGCTTTGAGAGTACGACTGTTCACTGACTCCCGAGTCTAGACCCTCCACCCCTTCCAAGACTCGGAGAACGGTTGTTTACTGAATGGCATGAGTCACACCGCCCCCGGCATCCGCCAGGCCCAGAAGCTGAGGACCCGCCAGGCGCTGCTCGACGCGGCACTGGAGCTGCTGGAGCACCAGAGCCTGAGCAGCCTGGGCCTGCGTGAGGTGACCCGGGCCGTGGGGGTGACCCCGACCGCCTTCTACCGGCACTTCGACGACACCGCCGCCCTGGGTGTCGCCCTCGTCGAGGAGGCGCTGGGCAGCCTGCACGGCATGATCGGCGCGATCCTCACCGCCACGGGGGACAGCGAGGAGCGGCTCGACCGCAGCGTCACCCTGATAGTTCGTCATGTACAGGCGCAGCCCGCCCACTTCCGCTTCATCGCCCGCGAGCAGCACGGCGGCGTCGGCGAGGTGCGCGAGGCCATCGCCGCCCAGCTGAACGGCTTCGCCGAGGAGGTCGCCCTGGCGCTCGGCGAGGAGTCCGGTTCGGCCGACTGGGAGCAGGAGGACCTCCTGATGCTGGGCGGGCTGTACGTCGACCACATGGTGCTCACCACGTCGGCGCTGCTGGACGCGGGCCCCGAGGGTGAACAGGAGGTCATCCGGGTCGCCCGGCGTCGGCTCCGCCTGGTCACGCTGGGCAGGGCGCACTGGCTGGACGGGACGTCGTAGAGTCGGCGTCATGAGCGACTGGACCCTGGACCGGACCTTCATCAGCTCCTCGGGCGAGGTGCGTTGGGACGTGCTCGGCCCCGAGCAGGCCCCTCCTGTGGTGCTGGTGCACGGCACGCCCTTCTCCTCGTACGTCTGGCGCGGCATCGCCCGGGCGCTGGCGCAGGACCACCGGGTGTACGTGTGGGACCTGCCGGGCTACGGCGCCTCCGCGCAGTACGAGGGCCAGGACGTGTCGCTCCGCGCCCAGGCCCTGGTGCTCACCGAGCTGCTCGGTCACTGGGGACTCGGCGAACCGGCCGTGGTCGCCCATGACTTCGGCGGCTGTGTCGCCCTGCGCGCCCATCTCCTGCACGACGCCCGCTACCGGCGCCTGGCCCTCGTCGACCCGGTGGCGCTGGCCCCCTGGGGCTCGCCGGCCTACCGGCTGCTCGGCGGCAGCGCCGAGGTCTTCGGTGAGCTGCCGCCCGATCTGCACCGGGCGCTGGTGACCGAGTACGTCGGATCGGCGAGCCACCGTGGCCTGCACCCGGCGGTGCTGGACAGGCTCGTCGCCCCCTGGTGCACCGAGGCCGGGCAGCCCGCTTTCTACCGGCAGATCAGCCAGAACGACCAGCGGTTCACCGATGAGATCCAGCACCGCTACGGGGAGTTGGATCTTCCCGTCCTGGTCTGCTGGGGCACCGATGACACCTGGATCCCGGCCGCCAGGGGCCATGAGCTGGCCGGGCTGGTCCCGGGCGCCGAGCTGCGGCTGATCGACGGGGCGGGGCACCTCGTACAGGAGGACGCCCCCGCCGAACTCACCGCGGCCCTCACCCGTTTTCTGCGTACAGCTCCGTGACCGCGGCCGCGGCCTCGGCGAGCACGCGGCGCGCCCGCGGGGGCGAGAGCACTTCGAGGTTCGGGCCGAAGGAGAGCAGGGAGCGCGCCCAGGCGACCTCGGGCACGGCGAGCTCGGCCAGCAGCCACTCCCCCGCCGACGCCGGTTCCGGCTCGGGCCGGCCGGTCAGCACCCCCGTGTGGAGGCGTACGAAGAGGTCGAGGCGTGAGCGGTGCACACGGACCCGGAGCCGTACGTCCCCCGGCCGGTCCTCGACCTGCCTGCGCAGCTCCTCCCATACGTCGGCGGGCTCCACACCGGGCCTGCGCACCACGGGCTCCTCGCCGATGACCGCACGCCGCACGCGGTCCGCGCGGAAGAGCCGGGGTGCGCCGTCCAGGTCGGCGGTCAGATACCAGACGCCCGCCTTCACCACGAGGCCGTACGGGTCGACGGTGTAGACGCGCGGGGTGTCCGTGCCGCTGTGCCGGTAGTGGAGCAGCAGCCGCCGGTCGGCGAAGACCGCGTCGTGCAGCTCGGCCACGTCGACGGCGGCCTCGGGCCCCTTCATCCAGCGGACCGGGTCCACCAGGATGCGACGGCTGGTCTGTTCGGCGGCGGGCCGGTGGGGGGCGGGCAGCGCGGCCATCACCTTGCGCAGCGCGGACCCGAGCGCCTCGTCGAGGCCGAGCGCCGCGTGGGCGCCCTGCGCGGCGAGGACGAACAGGGCGCGCGCCTCGTCGGCCGTGAGCCCGGTGACGTCGGTCCTGAAGCCCGGCAGCAGCGCGATCCCGCCGTTGCGCCCACGCTCCGTGTAGACCGGTACCCCGGCGGCGGAGAGCGCGTCGACGTCCCGGTAGATGGTGCGTACGGAGACTTCGAGGCGCTCGGCCAGCTCACCGGCGGGGACCAGGCCACGGGTCTGGAGCAGCAGCAGGATGGACAGGAGCCGGTCGGACTTCACCGCACCATCATGACGGGACGCGCCCGCCGGGCCAGGTCACGGCGCTCAGCCACGGGAGTCGGTCACGGGACTCAGTCACGCGGCGCGCGGGCCAGCTGACGGGACTGGGCGACGAGACGGCCCGCGCTGTCCCAGACGTCCGCGTCCTCCTCCAGGAAGCCGCCGGCCAGGTTACGGGTGGTGATGGAGACACGCAGCGGTCCTGGGGCCGGACGGCTGCGGATGTGCGTGGTGAGCTCGATGGTGGGCGTCCAGCCCTTCAGCCCCAGCTCGAACGAGGTCGGCGGCAGCGCGTCCACGGCGAGCAGCAGTGAGAGCGGGTCCGCGTCGCGGCCGTCGGCGAGGGCGAACCAGCCGCGCATCTCGCCCTTGCCCGACGGCGCTCCGACGGCCCAGCCGACCGTCGCCGGGTCCAGCTTGATGTCCAGCCGCTCGGTGATGGCGGAGCTGCCCGGGATCGAGGGCGCCCCGTCGCTCGTGCCGAGGCACTGCTCCAGGGGCGGGATGGCGGGCGGCTCGGCCGACGTACGGACCTCGTCGCTCAGGCTGTCCAGCCGGCCGTAGGTGGCCAGTACCCGGATGCGCTCGACCTCCGTGCCGTCCTCGGCGAACTGGTGGAGCGAGGCCTCGCCGGTGGAGAGCGTACGGCCGGTGCGGACGACCTGCGTACGGATCACGGCGGGCCCCGGGACGGAGGCCGTGAGGTAGTGCGCGGAGACGGAGAAGGGGTCGGAGTGCGGGAGCGCGTCGCCGAGCGCCCGGCCGAGCATCGCGAGCAGATAGCCGCCGTTGACCGCGTGGATGATCGTCCACCCCGCGGAGAGCTCCGCGTCGTAGACGCCTTCCTCCCGGAGTGTGACTGCGGTGTCACGGTCGAACTCGCTGTCACCGATGGTCGCCCGTACCGCGCGCGACTCCTGCGTTGCTGCCTGTGCCATGGAATTCACGCTACACCGATCGTATTACTGAGCGGTAGCTTTTCCTTTGCCTTCAGATGACGGCCGGGTTCTCCTCCGCCCTCGCCGAGCGCCTGTTGTAGGCACGCGGGGCCCGCCAGTGGAAGCGCAAGGCCAGCAGCCGCAGGACGAACGCGGTGAGCGCGGCGGCGCCGCTGGTGTAGGCGTCGAGCACGTCGAAGCGGATGCAGAGCGCCACCATGACGGCGCCGACGATCGCGGGTACGGCGTACAGGTCGCGGTCCCAGCGCAGCAGCGAGGGCACCTCGTTGGCCAGCACGTCGCGCAGCACACCACCGCCGACCGCGGTGGCCAGGCCCAGGGCGGCGGACGAGGTGAGGCCGAGGCCGTACTCGTACGCCTTGATCGTGCCGGATACGCAGAAGAGGCCGAGCCCCGCCGCGTCGAAGACATTGACGCCGACCTGGATCCGCTCCACGTGCGGGTGCAGGAAGAAGACCAGGCCCGCGGCGATCGGCGGGGTCACGAAGTAGCCGAGATCCGTGAAGGCGGCCGGCGGGATCGCGCCGATGATCACATCACGGAAGATCCCTCCGCCCAGCGCTGTCACCTCGGCGAGTACCGCGATGCCGAAGACATCGAAGTTCTTGCGTACGGCGAGCAGGGCGCCCGAGATCGCGAAGACGAAGATTCCGACGATGTCGAGCGCATGCTGGACGGAGGGGGTGAAGAGTTCGTTGAGCACCGGTCAATTGTGCCGGTCCTACGTCTTCGGCTTGTCCTCCGCGTCCTCCGCCGCGTCCTTGGTGTCCCCGGTGTCCCCGGCATCGCTGTCGGACGCACTGTCCTGAGCGGGCTCGGCGGGCTCCTCCGGGGCGGCCTCGGCGGGCTCCTCCGTCGCGGCGGGCTCGGCGGGCTCCTCCGTCGCGGCAGGCTCGGCAGGCTCCTCGGTCGCCGCGGGCTCCGGGGCCGCCTCCGGCTCCGCCGGCTTCACCGTGATGACGTCCGCCACGAGCGGCGCGTCCCCCGGGGCCAGGTCCTCGCCGTTCTCCGGGTGGTGGCACGCCACCTGGTGCCCGGACTTCAGCTGGAGCAGCGGCGGCTCGGTCGTCCCGCAGATCTGCGTCGCCTTCCAGCACCGGGTGTGGAACCGGCAGCCGCTCGGCGGCGCGATCGGCGACGGCACGTCGCCCTTGAGCAGGATGCGGTCGCTCTTCGCACCGCGCCGGCGCGGGTCGGGCACGGGCACCGCGGACATCAGCGCCTTGGTGTACGGGTGCATGGGCGCCTCGTACAGCGACGCACGGTCCGCGAGCTCGACGATCTTGCCGAGGTACATCACGGCGATACGGTCGGACACATGGCGGATGACCGACAGGTCGTGCGCGATGATCATGTAGGTGAGCCCGAGCTCGTCCTGGAGGTCGTCCAGCAGGTTCACCACCTGCGCCTGGATCGACACGTCCAGCGCCGAGACCGGCTCGTCCGCGACGACCAGCTTCGGCTTCAGTGCGAGCGCACGCGCGATACCGATGCGCTGACGCTGGCCGCCGGAGAACTCGTGCGGATAGCGGTTGTAGTGCTCGGGGTTGAGCCCCACCAGTTCCAGCAGCCGCTGGACCTCGGCCTTCACGCCGTCCTCGGGCTTGACGCCCTGGAGCCTGAAGGGGGTCCCGACGATCCCGCCCACGGTGTGGCGCGGGTTCAGCGAGCCGTAGGGGTCCTGGAAGATCATCTGGATGTCACGGCGCATCGGCCGCAGCCGTCCGGCGGACATATGCGTGATGTCACGGCCCTGGAACTCGACCTTGCCACCGGTCGGCTCCAGGAGCCGGGTCACCAGACGGCCCATGGTCGACTTGCCGCAGCCCGACTCGCCGACGACGCCCAGGGTCTCCCCGGGGCGCACGTCGAAGGTGAGCCCGTCCACGGCCTGGACCGCACCGACCTTGCGCTTCAGCACGCCCTTGGTGATCGGGAAGTGCTTGACCAGGCCGTCGACCTTGAGGAGCGGCTCGGACCCGTCCGACCCGGCCGCGGGAGACGCGGGAGTCTTCTTGTCTCGATCAGTCACAGCTCGATCAGTCACAGCTTCGGCGCAATCTCTTCGGTCCAGATCCGGTCGCGCTGCTCACGCGACATGTGGCACGCGGAGTAGTGCCCGTCGCTGACCTGTTGCAGCTCCGGGCGCTCGGTGCGGGTGAGGTTGTCCGGCGGGACGTCGGCGTACGGGCAGCGCGGGTGGAAGGCACAGCCCGACGGGACGTTGATGAGGCTGGGCGGAGAGCCCTTGACCGGGATGAGCCGCTCGGTCTGCTCCCGGTCGATGCGCGGCATCGAGCCGAGCAGGCCCCAGGTGTAGGGGTGCTGGGGCTCGTAGAAGACCTTCTCGGCGCTGCCGCGCTCGATGCAGCGTCCCGCGTACATCACGAGCAGGTTGTCCGCGATCTCGGCAACCACACCGAGGTCGTGGGTGATCATGACGACCGCGGAGCCGAACTCCTTCTGCAGATCGCGGATGAGGTCGAGGATCTGCGCCTGGACGGTGACGTCGAGTGCGGTCGTCGGCTCGTCGGCGATCAGCAGCTGGGGGTTGTTGACCAGGGCCATCGCGATCATCGCGCGCTGGCGCATACCGCCGGAGAACTGGTGCGGGTAGTCCTCGTAACGGCGGTGCGGCTCGGGGATGCCTACGCGGTCGAGCATCTCGACCGCGCGCTTCTTCGCGGTCTTCTTGTCGACCTTGTTGTGGACCCGGTGGGCCTCCACGATCTGCGCGCCGATGCTGTAGTACGGGTGCAGGGCGGACAGCGGGTCCTGGAAGATCATGGCCATCTTCTGGCCGCGCAGCCTGCGTACCCGCTCGGTCCCGGCGCCGATGAGCTCCTCGCCGTCGAGCCAGATCTCACCGCCGATCCGCGCGCGGTCCGAGGTGTGCAGGCCCATGATCCCCAGTGAGGTCACGGACTTGCCTGAGCCGGACTCGCCGACGATACCGAGGGTCTGGCCGGCCTTCAGGTCGAAGCTGACGCCGTCGACGGACTTGACCAGGCCGTCGTCGGTGTCGAAGTGGACGCTGAGGTTGCGTACGGAGAGGAATTCCTTGTCGCCGCCGCCGTCACCACCGCCGTCGGTGCCGTCGCCGGACCTCGGGGCCGGAACGGCGTCCGCCGCCGGGGAGTCCTTCTTGATTGCGTCGCTCATGAGAGCCTCACCCGGGGGTCGATCGCGGCGTACACGAGGTCCACCAGCAGGTTGCAGATGACGATGAAGAAGGCCGCGACCAGGGTCACGCCCATCACCTTGGGCAGGTCGGCGGTGGTCACGCCCTGGATGGCGAAGGCACCGAGCCCCTGGAAGGAGAAGACCCGTTCGGTGATGACCGCGCCGCCCAGCAGCAGCGCGAAGTCCATGCCGAAGATGGTCACGAGCGGGGTCAGGGCGGAGCGCAGGCCGTGCTTGACGACCACCTTGCGTTCCGCCAGGCCCTTGGCCCGCGCGGTTCTGATGTAGTCCTCGCCCATCGTCTCCAGCATCCCGGCCCGGGTGAGCCGGGCGTAGAGCGCGGAGTACAGCAGGGCGAGCGTGCACCAGGGCAGCACCAGACTGCTCGCCCACTGGACGGGGTTGTCGGCGAACGGTACGTACTCCCCGTTGCCGAACAGCGCCAGGACGACGAGACCGGTGAAGAACATCGGCAGCGAGACACCGGCGAGGGCGACGCCCATGGAGAGCCGGTCGAAGATCGAGCCCCGCTTCAGCGCGGAGAGGACACCGACCGCGACACCGGAGACGACCCACAGGACGGCCGCACCGACGGCCAGCGACAGCGTGACCGGGACACGGTCGACGAGCTGGGGCCAGATCTCGGTGTGGGTCTTGAAGGAGTAGCCGAAGCACGGGGCGTTGCAGGTGACGGGGTCGGGGCCGAACTTGTAGTCGGCGCCGACGACGATGCCCTTGATGAAGTCCCAGTACTGGATGTACAGGGGCTGGTCGAGCCCCAGGTTCTTCTTGACCGCGGCGATGACGTCGGGGTCGGGGCTCTTCCCGACGTACTGGGCGGCCATGGAGTCGAGGGTCTGCCCGCCGAGGCGGGGCACCAGGAAGAAGATCGCGAACGTGACTGCGCTGACCACCAGCAGCAGCAACACCGCGGCGAATACGCGTCGGATGATGTACGCAGCCACAGCCGTGCGGCGCCGGGCGGGCGGACGGGGTAAGCCCGCCGGCCCGGCGCCTTCACCTGCCTTTCAGGGGATGCTGTCGTTGACAGGTGTTACTTTGCGGACGACATCAGCACGTAGTCGTACATGCCGAGGTAGGAGTTCGCGACCGTGACGTTCCGTGCGGACTCCGGGCGGTAGAGCAGGTTCTTGCGGTAGAAGAGGGGAACGACCGAGGCGTTCTCCATGACCTTCTGGTCGACCTCGCCCCACGTGGCGTTGCGCTCCGTGGTGTCGACGGTGCCGATGCCCTTGACGAGCAGGTCGTTGATGGGCTTCTCGTCGAGCTCCATCAGGTTCGTGCCGCCGGAGGGCTTGATGGCCGATCCGTTCACGATCTGGTCGAGGAAGCCGAAGCCGGTCGGCCAGTCGGCGCCCCAGGCCATCATCATCATGCCCGCGTTGTTCTTGTGGACCCACTCGGGCACACCCGCGAAGTCCGTGAAGTACTTGTCGGCCGGGAACTGCTTGATGTCGGCGGTGATGCCGATCGCCTTCAGGCTGCCCTGGAGCTGCGTGGCGGCGGTGATCTCGTCAGGACGGTCCGAGCGAGCGGTCAGCGTGGTCTTGAAGCCCTTGGGCTTACCGCACTTGGTCAGGTGCTCCTTCGCCTTGGCGACGTCACCCTTGCTGCCCTCGGTCGGGTACAGGTCGAACTTCTTGTAACCGGCGACGGTCGGCGGGATGACCGTGGACGCCGGGTCACCCTTGACCGAGCCACCGATCGAGTCGATCATGCTCTGCTTGTCGACCGCGTACTGGACGGCCTTGCGGCACTCGGCGTTGTCGAACGGCTTCACGTTGACGTTCAGCGCCAGGTACTGGAGGGCGCCGGCGTACGGGTTGTCCGTCTTCGCCTTCTCGGCGGCCTTGGCCAGGACCTTGGGCTGGGTCTTGGACTGCAGACCCGTGCCCTCGGCGCCCACGGTGATCGCGTCGTTCAGCAGGTGGTCGTCGATCGTGGTGGCGTTGACGTTGAACTTGAGCTCGACCTTGTCGGACAGCGCCTTACGGATCGGGTCGGTCTTCGCGTCCCACTCGGGGTTGCGGACCAGCGTGATGCCCTTGCTCTCGTCGTACGACGAGACCTTGTACGGGCCCGAGGAGACCATCTTCTGGACGTAGCTGGCGCCCGTGTCGGCCTTCTTCTGGATCGGGGCCGTCTGCGAGAACGCCGCGAGGTAGTCCATGTCCGCGAACGGCTTCTTCAGGTGGAAGACGATCGTCTGGTCGTCCGGGGTCTCGATGGACTTGAGACCCTCCTCGGACTTGTCCTTGTAGGGACCCTTGTACTTGTCGGCGTCCGCGAGGTAGGCCTTGAAGTACGTGGGGCCGTTGGACAGGGCCTCCGGCGCGAAGTTGGAGCGCTCGACGGCGTACTTGACGTCCTTCGAGGTGATCTCGGTGCCGTCGTCGAACTTGATGCCCTTGCGGAGCGTGTACGTCCAGGTCTTGGCGTCCTCGCTGGCCTTGCCCAGGTCGGTGGCGAGGTCGGGAACGACCTCCAGGCCTTCCTTGCCGGCGGCCGGCTTGAAGGTCACCAGGGAACGGGCGTACAGGCGGGAGAAGTTCTGCACCCAGCCGTAGTACGTGTTGCCCGGGTCCAGGGAGTCGGCGCCGCTGGAGTGCTCCAGCGTCAGCGTCCCGCCCTTCTTGTCGGTCGCGTTGACGATGCTGGTGAGACCCGCGTCGGCCTTGGCGTTGCCCCCGCCGCCGCTGCCGTCACTGCCGGAGTCGCTGCCGCTGCACGCCGATGCGCCGAGCGACACCGCCACGGCCACGGCTATGGCCGATGCTGTCTTTCTGGTCTGCATGCTGAGGAAAGCCCCCTCGCTAGTCCGGTGCGGCACTGCCGCGATTACTTGCCACGAGGGTCGAGTGCGTCACGCAGCCCGTCCCCCAGCAGATTGAAGGCCAGCACGGTGATGAAGATCGCCATGCCGGGGATGACCATGAACATCGGGTCCACCTCGTAGAGGTCGACCGCCTGCGTGAGCATGCCGCCCCAGGACGCCTGCGGCGGCGCGATACCCACGCCGAGGAAGGACAGGGAGGCCTCGAAGAGGATGTTCGTGGGGATCAGCAGCGTCGCGTAGACGAGGATCGGCGCGATCAGGTTCGGCAGCAGTTCCCGGAAGAGGATGAACGGGCCGCGGGCGCCCAGCGACCGGGCGGCCTCGACGAACTCCCGCTCGCGCAGCGAGAGGGTCTGCGCACGGACGATGCGCCCGATGTAGGGCCAGCTGAAGAAGCCGATCACGAAGATCAGGACCGCGATCCGCAGCGTGAGTCCTTCCATCCCGAAGGCGTTGCCCTGCAGGGAGGCGGATATGGAGATCGCGAAGAGCAGCAGAGGGAAGGCGAGGAAGGTGTCCATCAGCCGGCTGATGAAGCTGTCCACCCAGCCGCCGTAGAAGCCGGCCACGACGCCCATGACGACGCCGATGACGACGGAGAGCAGCGTGGAGCCGACGGCGACGACGAGGGAGACCCAGGAGCCTTCGAGGATGCGCGCCAGGATGTCGCGCCCGGTCTGCGGTTCGACGCCGAGGGGGTGGTCCCAGCTCATCCCGCCGAGGGAACCCTTGGGCGCGAGCATGACGGGGTCGACCAGGCTCTGGTTGAAGCCGTTGGGGTCGAGCCCGAGGAGCGACTGGAGCGGCTTGGACAGCACCGCGACGAGGATCAGCAGCACGACAACGATGCCACCGGCCATCGCGCCCTTGTCCCGCTTGAAGCGCGTCCAGGCGATGCGGCCGAGCGAACGTCCCTCGATCTCCTTGCGCCCGGCGCCTTCCAGCACCGTTTCGGGCAGCGCGTCCGCCCCGGTGGTCTCGATCGGTGCCGTCATTGCGCTGGAGACCCCTCTCGGCCGGCGGTGGCCGGCCTGTGACCGCCGCTGTAGCGGCTCGTATGACATGTGCGTGTGGTGGCGCTGCGGCCGAACGAACCCAGTTTGGAAAAGGGGTGCGAAGGGCATGGACCACCTGCTGTGTGGAGTCTTCAGCCACTTTGCGATCACCCGCCAGACCTGACGGGGAATGTTTGCTCAAACGTGATGCTGCCAGAGGGCTTCCGTTATCCGGACAGTCATGCTTGTTCAGCGGATCTCTCGGTCACTAATCCGCGATAACGGACATGCGGCGCAACAGCGTTGAACAGGCACCAATGACCCGCACGCCCCCGCGCCCGCTGACGCCTTCTCAGTATGCGTGGGGAGCGGGGCCCGCGGCGGGCGGATAGCCGTAACCGGGGGCGGCCGGTGCGGGGGCGTGTGCCTCGCGGTCGTAGAACGGCCGGGAGTTCGCGTTGAGCCACATCGCGACCGGGTCGTACTCGTCGGACAGCGAGACCGTCGAGACGGGCAGCCCGTCGGGGACCACGCCGATCGACTGCTGCATCATCACGCGGACCGCGTCGACCGAGGGCCTGCCGGTGTCGTAGAGGTCGAGCCCGATCGCGAGGTACGGGGCACCGAGCGCCGGCTGCACCCAGGCCCGGCGCAGCGCGCGGACCGCGGAGGTGCGGTGGGCGTTCTGCGTCAGCAGGGCGTAGAACTGCGGGAGTTCGATGGCGGGTTCGGAGAGCCGCAGCGGCCCGGCGGGCATCCGGTCGAGGCCGGTCGCGATGCGGCGCAGGTCGAGCCAGGGGATGCCGACGCCACCGCCCGGGGCGTGCGGGTTGAGCCAGATGCCCCAGCGGTCGGGAAAGAGGGAGCGGGCGATGTCGCGGCCCGTGGTCACCTCGTGGGCCCTGTTCCAGCCGCTGGCCGAGAGCTCCTGGGCGGAGGTCACGCAGGGGGCGTAACCCAGCCCCTGGACCTCCATGTTGCCGTACTGGGCGTCGGGGGAACCGGCGGTGCCGTGCCAGAGCAGCATCCAGACCTGGCCGTCCGCCAGGGACCGCAGCAGCGCCTCGTACGCGTCGAGGCGCCCCGGGGTCACCTGTCGAAGCATGTGCTCCAGCTGCCCGGCCGCCGCGGTGCCTGACGCACTCACCCTGGGTCCCGCCCCTCTTCGTTCCGCCTCGTCGTCGTCCAACAGCTTAGGCGTCACCCCCGACACGGGCTTGACGCCATCAGCCGCCGTGGACTTCCGCTCAGTACGCGTCTCAGTACGCGTCGCGCCGGTAGAACGGGCGCACCTTCTCCAGCATCCAGTCGCCGACCGGGTCCTGCGCGGCGTCGAGCAGGACCAGATTGACGGGCCAGGGCACCTGGACCCGGCCCAGCGCACGGCCCAGGGCGTCCAGCGGGGCGCTCTGCGCCGCGGATTCCCACACGGTGGGCGACTCGACGCCGACGAACAGCACGGGGCTCTCACCCTCGATGCTGGCCAGCGCCCGGCGCGCGGTGTTCACCACGCCGGTCGCCTGGAATTCGGCGGACACCGCGGAGAGGAAGTCCACGGGGTCCTCCTTCCAGTCCGGCTCGTACATCCGCACCCGGCCGCCGCTCGCGGGGCCGTCGAGCGGGGTGCGTCCGGCCCGGCAGAGCTCCGCGACGGCGGCCGGCGGCAGGGGGACCCCGACGGCACCACCGGGGTTGACCGCGACACCGAGCTGCGGGGGCAGCCCACGCGCGAACTCACGCGCGGGCGCGACGGTGAAGGAGAGATGGGAGCCGACGCACTGGAGGAACTGTGCCTCGGAGCTGAACACGGGGACGTACGCTCCGCCGTCGATGTCGACCGTGGGCAGGTCGAGACCGATGCTGTCCGGCCCTCCGCCGTTCGGCAGGGGCACCCAGACCTGGCTGCGGCCGAGCACCTCGACGAGCCTGCCGCCCGCCCCCGGCACGCCGATGGAGGCGCTGAGCACTTCTTCGAGCTCGTTGGCCGGCCACCCCTGCGACGGATGCGACGGGGCCTGGGCCTGAGCCGGAATGTCCACGGTGTCTGTGTCCCTTTCTCGCCTTGTGGTGCGGCTGAAACCTTAGACGGTCCGCCGCGCGTGGGGGGCGTCGCCGGCGGGCGCGACGCTCCGGTCCACCGCACCGTCCAGATACCGGACGGCCCGCCGGACGCATGCGAACTGTGCGTATGCGAACAGTGCGTATGCGAACAGTGACGCCCGCGGTGATCCCCCGGGAGCCACCGGGAAGCGCTCCCCGCCGGCGCCGGCTTCACGGGACCTACCCCTGTGGGAGCCGCGCCCGGGGGAACGAGATCCGGCCGATCCCCGAGGCCGCCTCCCGGTCGAGCAGCACCGCCGAGGCGCACCCCGGCGGGAGCAGTCCGGTCTCCGTGTCGCGCAACAGCCGGGCGAACGCCCGCCGGTGGCGGGCGAAGGCGTATCCGGACACCCGCCGCCCCCGCTCCCGCTGCCCCTGCCTGGCCACCCCCGGGGCGACGTCGAGCAGGACGAGATGCAGCTCGCCACCCCGGCGCCGGGCCTCACGCACCAGCCAGCGCCGCACCCAGGGCTGCGTGCCGCAGTCGTGCACGACGACGGACGCACCCGAGCGCAGGCGCCGCCGCAGTCCGGCGAAGTGCGCGGCGCGCACCAGGGGGCGGTAGAGGGCGTACGGGACGAACCAGGGCAGGACGGCCGCCCAGCGGTCCCTGGCGTCCTGCGAGTCGACCGCGTGCCCCCTGACCGCCCGGCGGATGAGTGTCGACTTCCCGCTGCCGGGCAGCCCCGAGACCACCACCACGTCACCCGCGGCGAAGTCGAGGGCGCCCGGCCCGCCGCGGCCCCCGCCCCGCAGATCACGCACCGCGGGCGCCGGCGGGGCCGCGCCGGGCCGTGGGTGGGGCAGCGCACCGGGCGGCGCACCGGGTAACGCCCCCTCGGTCGCCGCATGGCCCCGCAACGTCATCGCCGTCCCCCTGCCGAGTCGCCCACCGCGCTACCCGTGAAGTGTAAAGAAAAGGCAATCTTGCCCAACGCGTGCGATGATGACCCCGCCAACTGCATACCGGCCGTTTGAATCCGCGCGGGAGAGTCCCGGACACCGTGTGCGCCGGGCGCCGAAGGAGCAAGTTCCTCCCTTGAATCTCTCAGGCCCCGTACCGCGTGGATGAGGCAGATCTGAAAAGCGGGCCGCTCCGCGGCTCCACCCAAGGTGCAAGCCGGACCCTTCCAGGGGCTCTCGGCGAACCTCTCAGGTTCCGATGACAGATGGGGAGGGAACCATCCCCTGTCGTCATGCCCTGGAGTCATGCCCATGAGCACTGCCCCGAGCGCCCCCCGCCGCACCGCCCTCCCGTCGCCCGCCACCACCCTGCCTGAAGGCGCTGCGCGCCAAAGCCCTATTCAGGCCCTGCACCGTTCCCTGGGCGCGACCATGACCGATTTCGCCGGCTGGGACATGCCGCTGCGGTACGCCAGTGAGCGCGACGAGCACAACGCCGTACGCGGCGGGGCCGGCCTGTTCGACCTCTCGCACATGGGTGAGATCACGGTCACGGGTCCGCAGGCGGCGGCCTTCCTGAGCTACGCGCTGGTCGGCAACATCGCCACCGTCGGCGTCGGCCGGGCCCGCTACACGATGATCGTCGCGGCGGACGGCGGGATCCTGGACGACCTGATCGTCTACCGCCTGGCGGACGCCGAATACATGGTCGTCGCCAACGCGGGCAACGCCCAGCTCGTCCTGGACACCCTCACCGAACGCGCCGGGGGCTTCGACGCCGAGGTGCGCGACGACCGTGAGGCGTACGCGCTGCTCGCCGTCCAGGGACCCGACTCCCCCGCCGTACTGAAGTCGGTCACCGACGCCGACCTGGACGGACTGAAGTACTACGCCGGACTCCCCGGAACGGTCGCCGGTGTCCCCGCCCTCATCGCCCGTACGGGCTACACCGGTGAGGACGGCTTCGAGCTCTTCGTGGACCCGGCCCACGCCGAGCAGCTGTGGAAGGCCCTGACGGAGGCCGGCGCACCGTACGGGCTGATCCCCTGTGGGCTCTCCTGCCGCGACACGCTCCGCCTGGAGGCCGGCATGCCGCTGTACGGGCACGAGCTGACCACCGCGCTGACCCCCTTCGACGCGGGCCTCGGCAGGGTCGTGAAGTTCGAGAAGGAGGGTGACTTCGTCGGCCGCGACGCACTGTCCGCCGCCGCCGAGCGGGCCGAGGCCGCCCCGCCCCGCAAGCTCGTCGGCCTGATCGCCGACGGCCGCCGGGTGCCGCGCGCCGGCTACCCGGTCGTCGCGGGCGGCGAGGTCATCGGCGAGGTGACCTCCGGCGCGCCGTCGCCCACCCTGGGCAAGCCGATCGCCATGGCGTACGTGGACGCGGCGCACGCCGCACCCGGCACCGAGGGTGTCGCGGTCGACATCCGGGGCACGCACGAGCCGTACGAGGTCGTGGCGCTGCCCTTCTACAAGCGCCGTAAGTGACGCGGCGCGCGCAGCGCACGTGACGCAGTCCTGTCTCACACCGTAAGACCATCGTTCATCAGCACTCCCCCGCGTACAGGAGAATTCAGGTCATGAGCAACCCCCAGCAGCTGCGGTTCAGCAAGGAGCACGAGTGGCTGTCGGCCCTCGAGGACGGCGTGGCCACGGTCGGCATCACCGAGTTCGCGGCCAACGCGCTCGGTGACGTCGTCTTCGCCCAGCTCCCCGAGGTCGGTGACACGGTGACCGCGGGCGAGACCTGCGGAGAGCTGGAGTCGACCAAGTCGGTCAGCGACCTGTACTCGCCGGTGACCGGCGAGGTGACCGCGGCGAACCAGGACGTCGTGGACGACCCGTCGCTGGTGAACTCCGCTCCCTTCGAGGGCGGCTGGCTGTTCAAGGTGCGCGTCGCGGAGGAGCCGAACGACCTTCTCTCCGCCGACGAGTACACCGCGTTCTCCGGCAACTGAGACCTTAGGGACTTAACTGATGTCGCTTCTCAACTCCTCCCTCCACGAGCTGGACCCGGACGTCGCCGCCGCCGTCGACGCCGAGCTCCACCGTCAGCAGTCCACCCTCGAGATGATCGCCTCGGAGAACTTCGCTCCGGTCGCGGTCATGGAGGCGCAGGGCTCCGTCCTCACCAACAAGTACGCCGAGGGCTACCCCGGCCGCCGCTACTACGGCGGCTGCGAGCACGTCGACGTGGTCGAGCAGATCGCGATCGACCGCATCAAGGCGCTCTTCGGCGCCGAGGCCGCGAACGTCCAGCCGCACTCGGGTGCGCAGGCCAACGCCGCCGCGATGTTCGCGCTGCTGAAGCCTGGCGACACGATCATGGGCCTCAATCTGGCCCACGGCGGTCACCTGACCCACGGCATGAAGATCAACTTCTCCGGCAAGCTCTACAACGTGGTCCCGTACCACGTCGACGACACCGGCGTCGTGGACATGGCCGAGGTCGAGCGCCTCGCCAAGGAGTCGAAGCCGAAGCTCATCGTGGCCGGCTGGTCCGCCTACCCGCGTCAGCTGGACTTCGCCGCGTTCCGCCGCATCGCGGACGAGGTCGGCGCGTACCTGATGGTCGACATGGCGCACTTCGCGGGCCTGGTCGCCGCGGGCCTGCACCCCAACCCGGTGCCGCACGCCCACGTCGTCACGACCACCACGCACAAGACCCTCGGCGGTCCGCGCGGCGGTGTGATCCTCTCCACCCAGGAGCTCGCCAAGAAGATCAACTCGGCGGTCTTCCCCGGTCAGCAGGGTGGCCCGCTGGAGCACGTGATCGCGGCCAAGGCCGTCTCCTTCAAGGTCGCGGCGACCGAGGAGTTCAAGGAGCGCCAGCAGCGCACCCTGGACGGCGCCCGCATCCTCGCCGAGCGCCTGGTGCAGCCGGACGTCACCGAGGTGGGCGTGTCCGTCCTCTCCGGCGGCACGGACGTCCACCTGGTCCTGGTCGACCTGCGTAACTCCGAGCTGGACGGCCGGCAGGCCGAGGACCGGCTCCACGAGCTGGGCATCACGGTCAACCGGAACGCCATCCCGAACGACCCGCGCCCCCCGATGGTCACCTCGGGTCTGCGGATCGGTACGCCGGCGCTGGCCACCCGTGGCTTCCAGGCCGAGGACTTCACCGAGGTCGCCGAGATCATCGCGTCCGCGCTGAAGCCCGCGTACGACGCGGACGACCTCAAGGCCCGCGTGATCGCGCTGGCCGAGAAGTTCCCGCTCTACCCCGGCATCAAGTAGTCACCCGCAATTTGCACACAGGGTGGGGGCACCGCGCACACTGAACACAGTGAGCCCGGTGCCCCCACCCCTTTGCCCCGCGCTCACGGGCCCATCAGGCCCGTCCCCCGCACCACCCGGCGGACAACGACGTCCACCAACGCCTTAGGAGTACTCCCGTGGCCCTCTCGGTCTTCGACCTCTTCTCGGTCGGTATCGGCCCGTCCAGCTCCCACACGGTCGGCCCGATGCGCGCGGCCCGTATGTTCGCCCGCCGCCTCAAGAACGAGGGCCTGCTGGCCCACACCGCCTCGATACACGCCGAGCTGTACGGCTCGCTCGGCGCGACCGGTCACGGCCACGGCACCCCGAAGGCAGTCCTGCTCGGCCTGGAGGGCGAGTCGCCCCGCACGGTCGACGTCGAGGGCGCCGACGCGCGCGTCCAGGAGATCCGGGACTCGGGGCGCATCAATCTGCTGGGCATGCACGAGATCCCCTTCGACGCCGACGAGCAGCTGGTGCTGCACCGGCGCAAGGCCCTGCCCTACCACGCCAACGGGATGACGGTCATCGCGTACGACCGCGACGGCGCCCCGCTCCTGGAGAAGACGTACTACTCGGTGGGCGGCGGCTTCGTCGTCGACGAGGACGCCGTGGCCGGCGAGGACCCGATCGTCCCGGACGACACCGCCCTGAAGCACCCCTTCCGCACCGGCGACGAGCTGCTGCGGCTCGCCCAGGAGACCGGCCTGTCCATCTCGTCCCTGATGCTGGAGAACGAGCGGGCCTGGCGCACCGAGGGCGAGATCCGGGCCGGGCTGCTGGAGATCTGGCGCGTCATGGAGGCCTGCATCGCGCGCGGCATGTCCCGCGAGGGCATCCTGCCCGGCGGCCTGAAGGTCCGCCGCCGCGCCGCGAACTCGGCCAGGCAGCTGCGCGCCGAGGGCGACCCCCAGACGCACGCGATGGAGTGGATCACCCTCTACGCGATGGCCGTCAACGAGGAGAACGCCGCCGGCGGCCGCGTCGTCACCGCCCCCACCAACGGCGCCGCCGGCATCATCCCGGCCGTCCTGCACTACTGGACGACCTTCGCCGCGGGCGGCTGCACCGAGGCCGAGAAGGAGGACAGCGTCGTCCGCTTCCTGCTGGCCGCCGGCGCCATCGGCATGCTCTTCAAGGAGAACGCTTCCATCTCGGGCGCCGAGGTCGGCTGCCAGGGCGAGGTCGGCTCCGCCTGCTCCATGGCGGCGGGCGCCCTCGCGGAGGTCCTGGGCGGCTCCCCCGAGCAGGTCGAGAACGCCGCCGAGATCGGCATGGAGCACAACCTGGGCCTGACCTGCGACCCGGTCGGCGGCCTCGTCCAGATCCCGTGCATCGAACGCAACGGCATGGCGGCGGTCAAGGCGGTCACTGCGGCGAGGATGGCACTGCGCGGCGACGGCAGCCACAAGGTCTCCCTGGACAAGGTCATCAAGACCATGAAGGAGACGGGCGCGGACATGAGCGTCAAGTACAAGGAGACGGCGCGCGGCGGGCTCGCGGTGAACATCATCGAGTGCTAGGGAAGCGGGCCCTGAACAGCACTTCTTCACCTTTCCGTGCTGTGGTCCCTCCCTCGGCTCCGTAGGCCCCTGTGGTGTCCCCTTCACGCACCGGTGAGGGCCACCAGGGCGGCCAGACGGTCGTCGAGGGGACCGGAGACCGTACGGACGGGGGCGCCCGCCGCGTGGAGGGTGTCCAGGAGAAGGCGGTCCGAGAGGGCGCGGAAGTGCTCGGCGACGGGCGGTGTGCCGTCGTGCAGGGGGAACTCGACGGGGAGGTGGACGAAGACGTCGTACGAGGTGAGCGCGCGGTGCAGGAACTCGCGGCCCAGATGGTCGAGCACGGTGCGGTAGGGGTCGCCGTCGCCCACGCCGGCCACCACGTCCCGCACGTCCTGGCCGGCGCCGGGGTGGAGACCGACCGCGAGCCGGACCGTCGCGTAGATCCACTCGTGCAGGAGCGAGCCGTCCGAGAGAAACCCTTTCGGGTACGCGGCCTCGGCCAGGAGCCGCTCGGCGTGACGGCGTACGACGAGTTGGACCAGCTCGGGCTCGGTGGCCTCCTCCAACGAGGTGGGCCGGCGGCTGCCCACCGGGTCCCGCATGGGAGTGCCGTGTGCGGCGGGCAGCCCGACGCGCGCCGTGGCGGCGCTGATCAGGGTGGTCTTGCCGGCTCCGTAGGCGCCGACGAGGGCGATCCTCACAACAGTGCTCCTGGTGGGGTGGGATTCGGTTCGGGCAGGGGTACGGCGAGGGACGAAGGCGCCTTCGGTAGCCGGTGCCACCCGTGGTGGGCCGCGAGGCGGCGCAGGTGCGGGTCGTCACCGACGATCACGGCGCGGTCGGTCAGGGCGAGCATGGGCGCGTCGGAGACGTGGTCCCCGTAGGCGATGGAGGAGGCCAGGTCGATGCGGTGGACGGCGGCCAGTTCCCGTACGGCCGCCGACTTGGCATCGCCGATCATCGGCTGGTGCGGGCGATCGGGCAGCCTGCCGGTGTACAGGCGCGAGACCGGATCGATCTCGGGCTCGGTGCACAGCAGGTGATGTGCACCGATGTGCTCCGCGAGGGGCAGCAGCACGGCGGGGAACGAACCGGAGACCAGTACGACTCGGTGACCGTCCCTGCGGTGGGCCCGCAACGCTTCCAGGACGGGTTCGTGGAAGAAGCCGCCCCCGGCCACCTCGGCGAGGAACCACGCCTCGGCGAGTCTCGTGATCTCGACGGCGGGCGCTCCTGTCAGCAGCCGGAAGTAGGCCCGGTTCGTCTCCTCACGGCTGACCCCGGCCATCGTCATGGCCTTCAGGCGCTGGCGGGCGTGCACGGCCTCGTGCGGGGGCCGGCCACGGGCCGCGTACCAGTAGACGAGAAAGCGGAAGATCGCGGTGCCGCGGGTCAGAGTGTCGTCGACGTCGAAGAACGCGGCGGATCGGTGATCGGCAGAGGTCATGTCGGAGCCATCCCGGAGGAGGTGCGCGGCCGGCCCTGGCCGGGGCCGGCCGCGCTGCGGGCGTAGGGGGCGGACGAGAGGACCCCGAGGTCAGGCGGCGGCGCCCTTCACCACCAGCAGCTCGGCGACCCCGAGAGCGGTACCGGCCTCATGGAGCTCGTCGTCGGCGACCTCCACGCCGTACTGGCGGCTGAGGTCCACGGCGACCTCGACGAGGATGAGCGAATCGAAGCCGATGCTTTCGAAATCCGTGTCGACGGTGGTGGTTTCGGCCGGCGCCTCGTACTTGTCGACGAGGAGGGCCAGGACCACGTCGGCGAAGGAGGCGGCGGAGGCAGAAGTGACGGAGTTGCTCATGGAACTGTGTTTCCTCTCCGGAGGTTCGGGGCGGTGTGGTGCACGGTTCCCGTGCCGAGTGCGCGGGGTTTCCACGGAGTTCGGCCGTTTGTGGGGTGCGGCGCGTGAGCTGTGGGACGGCCCGGGGAACGCACGCGGTACGCGCGCGCAGCGGCAGTGGTGCGCGCGAGGGGCCACGAAGGGCGCGCAGCGGAATCGGTGCGCGAAGGGCCACGCGGGACGCGCAACGACACCGGTGCGTGTGGGAAAGCGGTGCGCGGGCGTGTGGTGGGCACTCGCGCCGTACCTGGGACGCCGGAATCAGACCGGGACGATGTCCGGCCAGGTCAGGGCGGCGGAACCCCAGGTCAGGCCGCCGCCGAAGGCGGTGAGCAACAGGCGGTCACCGGTCTTGAACTTCCCCTCCGCCACCGCGTCGGCGAGAGCCAGGGGAATGGATGCGGCAGAGGTATTTCCGACCTTGTCGATGTTGGTGACGGCCCGCTCGGCTTCGAGGCCGATCTGCTTCGCCACGGACCGGAGGATCCGGAGATTGGCCTGGTGGCCGACCAGGTACTCCACCTCGTCCGTGCTCCAGCCGACGTTCCCCAGCAGGGCGAGCGAGGACTCCGCCATGCGGCGGACCGCATGGGCGAACACCTTCTTGCCCTGCATGGAGAAGTAGTGGTCGTCGGCGGCCACGGGCACGTCGCTGGAGCGCTGTCGGGAGCCGCCCGCAGGGATCCTGATGAGGTCCTTGCCGGTGCCGTCGCTGCCCAGGTCGAAGCCGAGCAGCCGGCCCCGCTCCTCTTCGGTGCCCCGGCTCAGCACGACGGCGCCGGCTCCGTCACCGAAGATCACCGATGTGGTGCGGTCGTTCGGGCTGAGGATGGTCGAGTAGGTCTCGGCACCGATGACGAGCGCCCGCTCGACCCGGCCCGCCACGATGGCGTTGGCGGCGGCTTCGAGGGCGTAGACGAATCCGGAGCACACGGCGGCGATGTCGTAGGCCGCGGTGTGCCCGAGCCCCAGCCGCGCGGCGACGTCGGGCGCGGTGGCGGGGCAGGGATGGTCGGGTGTGGTGGTGGCGACGACGAGAAGACCGACCTCGGCTCCTTCGCCGAGTCCGGCGGACTTCAGGGCCGCGCGGCCCGCCTCGGTGGCCAGGTCACCGGTCGACTGGCCGGGCGGAGCCCAGTACCGTTCCCGGATTCCGGTACGGGTGGTGATCCACTCGTCGGAGGTGTCGAAACGGTTGGCGAGTTCGGCGTTGGTGACTCGTCCGGACGGCAGATGTGTGCCGAGACCGCGCAGGACTGCGTGCGGCATGGATCTCCCCCGATTTCTTCTGGATGGTTCTGTGTGTGTCCTCGCTGTGGTGGTTCTGGTCTCCGGTACGGGTACTCGGGGACGCGGGCCGTGGCGGGCCGCCGGGGTTCAGCCGGCGGCGCGGACGAGCTCCGAACTCGTGTCGATGAGCGCGTACTCCGCCTGGGCCAGCTCGATCGCCTCGTCGATGCTCACCACGGGCTTGAAGCCGTAGATGTCGATGATCATCTGGAGGCGCTCGGGTATGGAGCCGCCCACCGTGTGGTACGGGATGTTCAGCTCGTCCAGGGTCCTGAGCATCAGCTCGTCCGCGAGTGACCGGAAGCGCTCGTTGACCGGGCGGTGGCCGTCCGGGACCAGCGGGAACTCGATGGGCAGGTGGACGAAGGAGTCGTAGGTGGCACGGGCGTGCTGCTTGGCGGGCACCGCCATCTGCTCCAGGACCTTGCCGTAGAAGCCGATCTCCTCGGTGACCTCGATGCTGTCCAGGTTCACCGACTCGTTGGGGTTGATGCCGACCAGCACACGGACGGTGCCGTACGCCCACTCGTGCAGGGACGATCCGTCGGAGACGAAACCGTCGGGCAGCTGGGACTCGTTGACCGCGCGCTCCTGGTTGCGCCGCATGATCAGCATGATCAGCTCCGGCGGGGTGCACTCCTCCAGCGTCTTGCCGGGGATGGAGATGGGCAGCAGCTCCCGCATGGTCTTGGCCGACGAACGCGGCAGGCCGACCAGATGCGAGACGGCCATCGTGGTCAGGGTCTTGCCGACGGAGTAGGTACCTGCGATGGCGAGCTTCATGTGATGTCTCCCGTGATGATCGAGGCGCTCGGCTCCGGTGCGCGAACGCCGTAAGTCGTGAGGAGGTTCAGGACGAGGACCGCGGAAGCCGGTGGACCACCGAGCAGACCACGGAGATGTCGGCGAGCTGCGCGGCGATGTCCGCCCGGCGCCAGGTCTCGCCGAGGCGGTTGTTGAGCAGGACGGAATCCCGCAGCTCCGCCCGCATGGGCAGCGGTCCGCCGTCGGCGGCTGCGCGCGGCCGGTGCGGCGTGATCGCCTCCAGCAGAGTGCTGCGCATCCACAGGGTGTCGGAGTCCGCGCGGGGGACCTGGTCCAGCTCGTAGAGCAGTACCTGCCCGATCTGGAGGGCCGTCACGAACGCGTCCACCAGGTGCACGGACGGCTGCTGCTCGCCCTCCATGCCGCCGAGCGTGCCTTCCGGCCCGCCGGTGAGCCGGATGTCCGCGGTGGCGACGCTGCTGCCGGGCCGGACCTGCACGCTCTCGACGCGCTGGACACCGAGTCGGCGGGTGTCGCCGTAACCGCCGTCACGGACGACGGGCGCGGTGCGGGCTCGTACGCCCGGAGGGACATCCGGGTGGTCGGCCTCCAGTCGGACGCGCAGGGTGCCCACGGTGGCCTCGACGGCGGTCCGCGCGCGGCCGGGCCGGGGGGAGGACAGCCGGCCGGCTGTCTGCGCGGAGACCGGGAAGCCGGCCAGGTCGTCCTCCACCGGCCGGTTCCCGGCCTTGATGCGGACCCGGGCGAGCCAGACGGTGGCGAGCTCCCACTCGGTCAGCCCCAGGTGGCTCGTGAGCAGGGCCTCGGTGAGCTGGGCCCCGAGCAGCAGGACGTCGACGGTGGAGAGATGCGGCCGCTGGTCGGTGTCGCCCTTGCGGGACCAGTCGCTCGGATACTCGACCTGCGCGGTGGCTGCCAGCCGGGGAACCTCTGCGACCGCACCGTCCGGCTCCGGTACGTGGAAATCGGTGAGGCGATGCCGGGAGCGTTTGTACCCCTCGCCGAAGAAGCGGCGTTCGGGCGCGCCCAGGTAGTCGGAGATGTCCGGAAGGTAGGGGGAGGCGACGGGCAGAACGGACGAGGCGGACTGAGCAGGCATCGGGTTCCTTCCTGTGCTCGGGTCGTGTGCTCGGCTCTCGTGCTCGGGACGTGACGTCGGGCGGTGTGCTCGGTTCCTGCGCTCGGTACGGGCGCCGGGCCGGACGGGTACGGGGCGTGGGCCCCGCGCCCGGGTGGACCGGCCGGGCGCGGCACCGGTTACGGAGCTGCCGTGAGGCTGGGCTCCGCCGAGTCGTCGGTCGTGGTCACCCCTGCGGACGCGGCGGGCTTCGCCCTGCGGAGCAGGAGGCTGATGACGAGGGCTCCGGCGAGGACCACCAGGCCGTCGACGAGGATGCCGAAGGTGGTGCCGTCCAGGACCCCGGCGACGGAGGCGACGCCGTCGTCCAGATCCCCGTACTGCGAGGCGGCCACCGCCGACATCACCGGGATGCCGAGCGTGAAACCGATCTGCTGGGTCATCGCGGCCAGACCGGTGGCCAGGCCCTGCTCGCGGTCCTCGATGCCGGAGGTGGAGACGACGGTGTAGGAGACGATCGCCAGGACGTGGCCGAATCCGCCGACGAACGTGGTGAACAGGACGGCGGCGATGCCCGCGGACTTGTCCTCACTCAGCCAGAACAGCACACCGGTCATGACACCCTGCACGGCCAGACCGAGGACAAGACCGCCCTTGGCGCCGGTACGGGCGATGATCTTCGATGCGAAGGTGCCACCGATGAACGCGCCGAGTCCCAGGAAGCCGAACATCAGACCGGTCTGGAACGGGGTGAGGTTCAGCACCTGCTGCAGGTAGAGGGTGAGCAGGAAGGACAGCGCGGACTCCATGGAGAAGGTGATCAGCCCGCCAAGGTTGCCCCACTTGACGGAGTTGGCCTTCAGGACGCGCACCGGGGCGAGCGGCGCGGCGGCCTTCAGCTCGATCATGTAGAAGGAGGCCAGGAGCACGGCGGCGACCAGCAGCATGGCCCAGGTCTGCGCGGAGTCCCAGCCCTCGCGCTCGGCGCTGGTGATGCCGTACACGAAGGCGAGCAGGCCCGCGGTGACGGTGATCGAACCGGGGATGTCCAGCTTGGGACGGTCCTCGGCAACGGAGTTGCTGATCACCAGCACGCCGCCGATGAACAGGGCGACGCCGACCGGGACGTTGATGAAGAAGTCCCAGCGCCAGGAGAGCAGGTCGGTGAGCACACCGCCGAGGATCGCGCCGCCGGCGAACCCGAGGGAGAGCAGCGCCCCGTTCAGCCCGAGCGCCTTGGTTCGCAGCGGGCCTTCCGGGAAGCTGGTGGTGATCAGCGCCATGCCCGAAGGCGTGACGATGGCAGTGGCGAGACCCTGCAACACCCGGGCCACGATCAACAGTTCGGGACTGGTGGCCAGGCCGCCGAGCAGCGAGGAGACCGTCAGCAGAGCCATGCCGACGAGGAAGAGCTTCTTCCGGCCGATCAGGTCGCCGATGCGTCCGAAGAGAAGCATGAAGCCCGCGGCGGTCAGGGCGAAGGCGGTGGAGATCCACTGGAGGCTGTCGAGCCCGAACCCGAGGTCCGACCCGATCTCCGGCAGCGCCACCGTGAGGATGGAGAAGTCGACGGCGAACATGAACTGCGCGCCCAGCAGGACGACGAGGATCGTCTTCTGCTTCCCTGTCATGGACAGTTCTGTGGAGTGTGTCTTCGGCATGGGCAGAAGCCTCACGGCGATCCTCCTCACCAAACAGTGCGCGCTCAACATATTGGTCCCCCCAACAGGCTCGGCCCGGGGCGCCACATGTCCCGGCACGCACGACGGGCCGGGACATGTGGTGCCCCGGCCCGCCGGCCGCTCGATCGGCTCTTCCCCGCACGTGTGGGCCGTCCCGCGCCGCGCCCCCCGGCGGGTGCGCGACGACCTGCGGGACGGCCCCGGGCTCACTCCACTGACTGCCAGACGTACCCGTCGCCCGTGGCCTCCACCCGGCCGAAGACCACGTCGGCGAAGTGCCCGGCGTAGCAGACGGTGCCGGGCCGGGCGGCCTCCTCCAGCACGGCCCGGCGCGTGCGGACCGCCTCCTCGCCCTCGCCGTCGAAGAAGACCTGCCACTCGGGGTGTGCCGTCTGCGCGGGAGAGTGCAGCACGTCCCCGAGCACCAGGAACCGGCGGACGCCGTCGTCCCCGGTCCCCTCGTCGGCCACCTCCACCACGTACCCCGCGTGACCGCTGGTGTGCCCTGGCCACTCCCGCAGCGTGACGCCGGGAAACACCTCGCCGCCATCGGCGGGCGTCCGTACCCGGTCGGCGAGCCCCGCCGGCAGCAGGCTGCCCCGGTCCCGCCACTCGGCGGTGGACATCACGAGGGAGGTGGCACCCGCGAAGTGGGCTCCGTCGGCCGCCTGCACCCAGCCGACGTGATCGTCGTGCAGGTGCGTGAAGGCGACCGTGTCCACGGCTTCCGCGGGAACCCCGGCAGTACGCAGCTGGTCGATCAGGTCACCACCCGCCAGCGTGCCGAGCGCGGGATGCGTCTGCGCCGCCGCCAGACGTCGCGGGCCGAATCCAGCGTCGATCAGCAGGGAGCGGCCCTGGTGCTCGACCAGCAGGCCCCCCACCGAGGCGACCAGCGAACCGTCCGGGCCCCGGTAGGGGGCCAGCCCGGCGAGGTCGTCCGGGCCCAGGCCGGTGAACCAGCCCTCGGGCCTCAACTGGACCAGTCCGTCCGGAACATGGGTCAACCGCCAGTCTCCGAAGGTGAGCGAACGCAGCGGCGAGGGACGGGTCAGCCGCTCCAGCGGCAGTACAGCAGACATGGCTGAGGCACTTTCGGCAGAGAGAAGGGCAAGGAGGAAGTCGAGAAGGCGGGTGCAGGGTCGCCCCGCCGGACCGGCGGGGCGACCCTGCACTCAGGCCGCTGTGCTTGTCACGTCCCGCGACAGGGTGAGCAGCGGCAGGGCGCGCTCCGCCCGGGTGCCGGGGACGGCCATGAACACGGTGAGCCGCAGGCCCAGCCTCGGGGTGAAGTCCAGCGTCGTCCGCCGCAGTGACAGCTCACCGGCGTGCGGATGCTGGAGGAGGTCGATGCCGCAGGAGTCCTCGCGGACCTCCTGCGCACTCCACAGCTTCGCGAACTGGTCGCTGCGCGCGAGCAGCCGGTCCACCATCGCCTCCAGCAGCCGGTCGCCGGAGTGGTTCGCGGTGTGCGCGCGGAACCGCGCCACCATCGTCGCGGCGTCCTGCTCCCACTCCGCGTACCGGGTGCGCGTCTGCGGGTTGAGGAAGAAGTCCTCCATCAGGTTGCCGCAACCGGATCCCAGAGCCAGCAGTTCGCAGGCGGCGGTGTTCGCCACCACCACGTTCCACATCCGGTCGGCGATGTAGGCCGGGTTGGGCAGCCAGTTGTCGACGAAGGGCGCGAAGGCCTCCCCGTCCGGCTGGGACGAGAGTGCGAAGTGGGACGAGCCCAGGCCGGCGAGCCTCCATACGTACTGCCGCTGGGTGTCGTCGAGGCTGAGAACCCGGGAGATGGCGCCGAGCACCTCGGCGGACACGTTCTCGGCCCTGCCCTGCTCGATCCAGGTGTACCAGGACACTCCCACGCCCGCCAGGAGCGCCACTTCCTCACGGCGCAGGCCCGGCGTCCTGCGCACACCCGCTCGCGGCAGACCCACCTCGGTGGGGTTCACCTCCGCTCGACGAGCTTTCAAGAACTGTCCGATTTCCTTTAACTGACGGCCAGTCGGCATGGCCCTCCGCCCCCTTGTCCACCCATAGACGCTGAGATATATGCCACCTTACGCACCTGGATCCCGGCCACGCGTGGTACGTGACAGGAGTTACACGCCCTCGTGCGGGCCCCGACTCCGTTTGTCAGATAGGGACTTGAGGCGCTCCGCCCTCGCGCGGCGGCAGAGCGCACCGTGCCGTCGTCACAGGTCCGGGCCGAGCTCCGGCTCGCGGGTGGCCATCATGGTGCCGATGACTCGCAAGCCCGCAGCCAGTCTCTCGCTGCGGGCTAAAGTGCGGCTTAGGGCTTCTCGTCCGCATCATGCGGATCCTGCGTTTCGGACCGGGCCGGGCGGCGGCGGGGGCGAGTACCACGCGGCGGGTCGCGTGTGAGTTCCGCGTGACGTCCCACCGCCGAAGCGCCCCGGAGCGCGCCGCCGTTAGAACGCCTTTAGACAGCCCCTCGACGATGACGCGACCGGCGACGCGACGCCGGGCAGCGCGGCGGTTCGGCGTCACCTCCTCGCCCCCCGCTCCCCCTCTCCGTTCTCCGGTTCGCCGGAAGTCGTCGAGTGCGTCGGGCCCGCTGAATCCGCCCGGCGGCCACAGAGCCTGGGAGGGCTGAACTCATGACCACCGTCCATGGCCCCGCCTCCGGAACCGTCCCGTCCTGCCTGCTGCCGAACCAACCGCTGCCCGACAGCACCTCGATCCGACTGCTGTGCTTCCATCACGCGGGCGGCGCCGCCTCCTCCTTCGCCCCCTGGCAGGCCGGGCTCGGACCGGACGTCACCGTGATACCCGTACAGCTGCCCGGGCGGGAACGCCGGGTGCGTGAGCCTCGGTTCCGGGACTTCGGCCGCCTGCTGGACGAGCTCGACGAGCAGCTCGACCCCCTGCTGGACCAGCACCACGCGGTGTACGGGCACAGTCTGGGCGGCCTGATCGCGCACGAGCTGACCCGACGACGGGTGACGACGGGCCGGCGCCCACCGGAAGTTCTGATGGTGGGCGCCTGCGCACCGCCGCACCTGCCGCGCACCGCCGTGGCCCCGCGGACCGCCTCCGACTCCGAACTCGGCGCGTGGATGGAAGAACTGGGAGGGGCCCCCACACATGCCTCGGGGCACCCGCAGTGGTTCCTCCGGTGCGTCGACCGGCTGCGGGACGACCTGGGCCTGGCGCACAGCCATCCGCGTCGTCCCGTCGTTCCGCTGCCCGTACCGATACGGGTGCTGGCGGCTGAACACGATCCCCTCCTCCTGCCCGCGCAGGCCCGGGAGTGGGCACGGCACACCACGGGCGGCTTCGAGGTGCACACCGTGCCGGGCGGCCACTTCTTCCACCGGGAGTTCCCGGAGGCCACATTGCGGGTGATCTCGCGGCTGCTCCAGGTCGCCGCCGCGGGGCGCTCCGGGGCCGCCGAGCGGTCCTGGATCTCGGACGTGTAAATGCAGTGCTTCGTCCACCTGTCAGATACCAAGAACTGGTCAAGAAATACGGTCAGGACATACCCATTTCGCACGCTGTGTATTGTCTGTGCCCCTGAATTCTTCCCCGCCATTCGGACAGCGGTGGTTAGCTTGAGACCGTCCCGCAAATTCTGACGGGTGTGCGACGACAGCGGTCTTGGAAAAGATCGCCCGGTACGGGGGAAAGGTTTCAGTCATTGTGGGATCATTATTGGCCACCACGAATACCGCACGGAAGACATCGGTGCGCTGCGATGAATCACTGCGACTGCTGCAAGCGCTCCGGGGCATCGGCGAAGACCGGGGCGGCGTCGTCGAGTTGCACGGGGACCCCGGGTCCGGAAAGACCCGGCTGCTGTCCCTCCTGATGGCGGCGGCAGAGACCCAGGGAGTCCGGGTGCTCGACGGCCGCTGCCAGCCCACGGAACAGGACGCCTTCGGGGTCTTCACCCGAGCTCTCGGCGACCTGCTGACGCCCCGGGCTCTGGCCCGGCTCGATCCGGTCCACGCCGAGCTGATCCGGACGCACCTGTGCGTCCCCCGGGATCACGCGGTCGCCCCTCCCCCGCCGCTCCCGTTCTCCCGCGCGGTGCACGCGCTGCTGGCCGACGCCGCGGGCGAGGGGCTGCTGCTGGTGCTCGACGACTTCCACCGGGCAGATCCGAAGGCCCTGGAACTCGTCGACCACCTGGTGCGCCGACCGCTCGGGGCTCCCGTCCTCGTCGTCATCGCCCAGCGGTCCCGGCAGGCCGACCCGTCGCTGCTCGGCACCCTCGCCTACGGTGCCGAACAGGGCCGTGTGGCCCGTGTGGCGCTGGGGCCGATCGACCCGGAACAGGCTGCCCGCCTGCT
This sequence comes from Streptomyces sp. NBC_01012, assembly GCF_045162755.1. Classification (NCBI taxonomy): domain Bacteria; kingdom Bacillati; phylum Actinomycetota; class Actinomycetes; order Kitasatosporales; family Streptomycetaceae; genus Streptomyces; species Streptomyces sp. NBC_01012. The sequence goes on from NZ_CP108688.1 coordinate 2,196,019, forward strand.
GAACGTACGACCCGACACCGGCTGGCTGCGGTCGGCGTACCAGGAGAGCCAGGGAAACATCCTGGATCTGCTGGTGCTCGGCGAAGCGGCACCACTGCGCTCCTCCCTCACCGCCGATCTGGTCACCGGCCCGCTCGCCCCGCTCGCCGCGGAGCTGGAGTCGCTCGACCCCGTCGAACGCCTGGTGGCCGAGTGCGCGGCCGCGCTGGGCGACCGCTTCACCCGCGAGGAACTGGCCGACGTGTGCGAGCTCCCCTTCGACCAGGTGTGCGCGGCGGTCTCCGGGCTGGTCCGGCTCGACATCCTGCGCCCACTGCCCCACTCCGCCACCCAGTTCGTCTTCCGCCAGCCGGTGTTGCGCGCGCTGACGCACGAGCGGACGGACCGCTGCCGGCGCCGGCAGGCCCACCGCAGGGCGCTGGCCGTCCTCAACCGCCGCGCCGCGTCCGCGGCCGAGCGCGCCGTGCACATCGAGCTGTCCACCGGCGCCTTCACGCCGGAGGACCTGGAGACCCTGGCCCTGGCCGGCAAGGAGACGACGCTCAGCGCCCCCGAGGACGCCATACGCTGGCTGCTGCTCGCGCTGCGCGGCCTCGCCCCGGGCGACCGCTCACCGGGTCGGCTCCTCGGCCTGATCCCGCCCCTGGCCCGGGCGTTCCAGGCCGCCGGCCTCCTCGACGACGAGGCATCGCTGCACCTGCTGGCCCACGACGCCGGGGTACGGCCGGACGAGGCCCGTCACGCCGTGATACGCATCTGCGTGCTGGTGGAGTGCCTGCACGGACGTTTCGCCGAGGCCGACGCGTTGCTGCGTACGGAACTCGCCCGGGTCGGATCCGCCGCGGACACGGATCTGCTCGCCCGGCTGACGGTCTTTCGAGGCATCCTGTCCTCCCTGTGCAGCGACGGCGAACTGGCCACCCACGCCTCCGCGGCTCTCCGGCTGGCACGCACCGGTGGCCGGGCGACCACGCTGGCCGGCGCGCTGTCGCTGCACGCACTCGCCGAAATGACCGCCGGTCGCACGGCGGGTGCCCTGGCCGCCTACGACGCCGCCGTGCGGCAGATGGACGAGCTGCCCGACAGCGAACTTCGCCTGCACACCGAGTACTTCGCGCTGCTCGGAGCATGCGCCCTGGCACTGGGACGACCGCAGGAGGCCGAATCCCGCTACGCCCGTGGCCTCGCCGTCTCGGCGGGCCACTACCCCGATGCCATGCTCCCCGCACTGTACGGGGGGCTCGCCGAGGCTCAGCTGCGTCAGGGACGGCTGGAGGGCGCGCTGCGCTCGGCCGCCGAAGCCGCGGACCTGGCCGGACACCTCGGCGCGGACCGGCTGCGGGCGTACGCGATGGCCCAGGAGGCACTCGCGGTCACCTACGGAGAACCGCCGGGCAGCAGCCGCGCCTCGGCCCGTACGGAGGAAGCACTGCGGGTCCTGCACCACTGGCACGACTCCTGGCATTCCCTGGCCGTGCTGACGATCGCCGAAACCCTCCTCCTCCAGGGCCGCCAGGAACGCTGTCTCGACCTGCTGCTCGATCAGGGCGCGCCCGACTTCGGCGCGCTGAACCCCCCGCGGCGGGCCCGGGCCTACGAACTGCTCGCCCTGGCCTCCGCCTCCAGCGGCGCCCGTGCCGCGATCTGGGCCGAGCGCGCTTCCCGGGTGATGGAGGACTGCCCGCTGCCGCACTCCCGGGCCTACGCCCTCTTCGCCCGCGGCCACGCACTCTCCCAGCAGAACGACTGGACCGCAGCGATCATCGCCTACCGGAAGGCCGAGCGCCTCTTCGACGGGGCGCAGTTGAGACTCCAGAGCCTGCGCGCGGCGGTACGTTCCGCCGAGGCCGCGAGTTCAGGCCGGCGGTTGGAGGAGGCCAGGGAACTGTGGTCCGCCGCACGGGAGCTGGCCGATCAGTGGCACATGGCGCTCTTCGCCCAGCCACCGTCGGGCGGCTTCCCTGAGGACTCCCAGGAGGCCGACCGGGCCTTGGCTCCGTCCTCTCCGGCGGGGCAGGACGCCGACCTCGCGTCCCTGACACGCCGCGAGTTGGAGGTGGCGCGCCTGGTCGGCACGGGGCGGCGCACCCGCGAGGTCGCCGAGAAACTGCGGGTGAGCCCCCGCACGATCGAGGTCCACCTCGCCCGCATCTACCGGAAGCTGGAGATCGGTTCCCGGGCGGAGCTGGCCGGCCTCATGGCCGTACGTATTTCTACTGACGCACGTAGGTCGCGTTACTGAGAGGCTAAAAGAGTTCCGCGGGTACAGCACGGCACACGACGTTGATTCGCCCCCGAGACGGCCGGCGCGCAAGGGCCGCCCCGAGGCAATGGTCTGCCGCACCCTATTGCCCCGACGAGCGCACCGGCCCGGTGCAGTGCCGAGCCTCGTCGGATCTCCCCCACGAGGAAGGCACCATCGTGCGATTCGAGATCCTGGGAAGCCTGCGTATCACCGACGGCCAAGACATGTTCACGGTCACGGCACCGAAGATGGAGTCCCTGCTCGCGGCCTTGGCGGTGCGTTCCGAGGACGTCGTCTCCATGGACCAGATGCGCATCGAGATATGGGGGGAAGGACCACCCCGCCGTGCCACGGCCACCCTGCACGTCTACATCTCGCAGCTGCGCAAACTGCTGGGCCGCGTGGACCAGGACCACAGCCCGATCGTCACCCGGTTCCCCGGCTACGTCCTGGAACTCGGCGACGGAAGTCTGGACGCGCACGAGTTCCAGCGCTTCGCCCGGCAGGGCCGGTCCGCGTTCCGCGTCGGCCGCTACCAGGAGGCGTCCGTGGCCTGCCACCGGGCGCTCGCGCTGTGGCGCGGCACGGTACTCGGCGAGCTGCGCGGCGGCCCCATCGTGGACGAGTTCGCCACCTGGGCGGAGGAGACCCGGCTGGAGTGCGTCGAGTGGGGAAACGAGGCCGACCTGATGATGGGACGCCACCGCGAACTGGTGGGGCCGCTGTACGCGCTGGTGAACAGGCACCCGCTGATCGAGGCGTTCCACCGGCAGCTGATGCTCGCCCTGTACCGCTCCGACCGGCGGGCCGACGCCCTCCAGGTCTTCCAGCGGGTGCGCTCCCTGCTCGACCGTGAGCTGGGCATCGCGCCCTGCCGCGCGCTGCACGAACTCCACCAGCAGATCCTGGCCGACGACGGATCCCGGGTGCCGGCGGCAGCGTGAACCGCCGGCACCCGGGTCCACTCGTGGCCCGGGACCGGCCGGCCGCGCCCTACGTCACTGTCGGCACCGGGCGCACCGGCGCTCCCCGTCTCACTCCGCCGAGACGCGGTCCAGCAGGTTGCCGGCCAGGTCGAGGGTGTGGCCGACGCTGGAGGCCGCGAAGGTGAAGTCGACGAAGGCCTCCTCCACCGGCAGCACCGAACGCACCTTCAACACCTCCTCGGCGACCACCTCCACCTGGGTGCCGGCAGCCACGTTGACCCGGAGGATCATGCTGATCGTGCCCGGGTCGCGCCCCGCTCCCTCGGCCGCCTCCCGTACGGTCGCCCATCCCTGGGTGAGCTGCGCCACGGGAAAGGCCTCGGGCGCCCACCACACCGGCATCCACCCGTCGGCCCGCTCTCCGACGCGCCGCAGCGCCCGGGGCCCGAACGCACCGAGGTAGACCGGAGGACGGGGCCGCTGCACCGGTTTCAGCTCCACATGACCGGCCGGGATCGTGAACAGCGGCCCCCGGTGGCTCACGGGGTTGGCCGTCCACCAGGCCACCAGCACGTCCAGCAGCTCGTCGAGCCGCGCGCCGCGCCCTTCGAACGGCACCCCTGCGGCCTCGTACTCCTCCGGTGACCAGCCGGTGCCGAACCCGGCGACGAGCCGGCCGCCGCTGGCCACGTCGATACTGGCCAGCGCGCGGGCCAGCAGCGCGGGCGGGTACCACGGTGCGTTGATGCCGCTGCTGCCCAGGCGGACCTCGTCGGTGGCCGCCGCCGCGACCGCCAGCGCGGTCAACGGGTCCGCCGCCACCCGGAATTCCTCCGGAATGGCCGTGGAGCCCGGTGAGTAGCCGACCACCGGATCCACCGGCGTCAACAGCCGGTCGCCTACCCAGAGACTGGTCGCGCCGATTTTCTCCGCGTCGGCGGCGAACCGGGCGATGCCGTTCACCTCGTTGGCCGCCGGACCGAACGTCGGAAGACCGAAGCCCAGACGCATATGTCTGCTCCACCCACTATGGAATGCCATCAACAAGGAAAGTGCGGGAACCTGCCGGAATCCTGCCGGCAGCCCCGCCCACGCTAGGGGATCGGAATGCGGTGCTCCAGAGTGCGTCGGTACCCGTGTCAAGGGTTCTGGTGGTACGGCCCATAGGAGAAACGGGCTCCCCTCTCGGCCCCCGGCCGCGACCTATATTCGTTCAGGTGTCGACCCATCCGAGACAGACAGGGGATGCGATGTATCCGGAACGACTCAAATTCGGCGCGTTTCTGGCACCGTTCCACCCGCTCGGCGAAGATCCCACTCTCCAGTTCGAGCGGGACCTCGAAATGATCGAGCTGTTCGACCGGCTCGACTACGACGAATTCTGGATCGGCGAACACCATTCGCTGGGCTGGAACAGCATCGGGTTCCCCGATCTGTTCGTGGCCGCCGCCGCCGCGCGTACACGCCAGATCAAGCTGGCCACCGGCGTGATGACGCTGCCCTACCACCACCCGTTCATGGTGGCCGGCCGCGCCCTGCACCTCGACCATCTGACCCGCGGTCGCTTCATCCTCGGGGTCGGGGCCGGCAGCAGCCCGGTGGACGCGCACATGCTCGGCCGTGAGTGGGGTGAGATGCGCCGCATGTTCAGCGAGTCCCTGGAGGCTGTCGTGGAACTCCTCCACGGGGACCAGCCGGTCACCAGGAAGACCCCGTGGTTCACCCTGCAGGACGCCAAGCTCCAGCTGGAGCCCTACCGCGGCGGCAAGGTGGAGATAGCCGCCGCGAGCGTCGCCTCGCCGCACAGTGTGCGGCTGTCGGGACAACTCGGCATCAGCACCGTCTCGTTCGGGGTCTCACGTCCCGGTCACCGGCCGCCGGACATGAAGACGCAGTGGAGCTACGCCGAGGAGGCCGCCGCGGAGCACCGCAGGACCGTCGACCGCCGGAACTGGCGGATCACCCTGCCGATCCACGTGGCCGAGACGCGCGCCCAGGCCATCGAAGACGTACGGGCCGGCTACCAGCGCTGGGCCCACGAGTACTGGGGCGATCTGCGCGGGCTCGACGTGACCATCCCCGGCGTCGATCCGGAGAACGCCATCGAGGCGGCCATCGAGGCCGGCAGCGCCATCGTGGGCTCGGTCGAGGACTGCGTGGCGGGCATCCAGCGCATGCAGGAGGAGACCGGCGGCTTCGGCACCCTCCTGGTGTACCTGCAGGACTGGGCCGGTCCGGAGCAGACCAGGCGCAGTTACGACCTGCTCGCCCGCTACGTGGCACCTCACTTCACCGGTTCGGCGCGCCCGCTGGCCGAGTCCGCGCGGTGGTACCAGGAGAACCGCGACTTGTTCGGCGGCAAGCTCACGCTGCCCGACCACGGGGCACGGCCGCGCGGCGCCGGCGCCGGCTGAGCAGCCGTCCGTGAACGCCGCCGCCGCACCCGGCGAACATCGCCCGGTGCGGCAGCGGCGTCGGCGACGGACAACGCCGACGGTGGAGTTTCGGGGCGTCCGGTCGACCGGACGTTCAGGCGGTGGCGAGGGCCGCCTCCTCACGGTGTTCCCCGCGGGCGATCAGCAGCCAGGCGCCGGCGGCGGCGACGAGGTACGCGACACCGACCACCGCGAAGCACAACGCCGGCCCGCGGTCCCAGTCCGAGGCGGTGCCGAGGACCACGCCCATCGCGGCGATGCCCACCAGGGTGCCGATCTGACGGTTGGCGTTCAGCACGGACCCCGCCACGTTGGTGTGCTCGGCACCGGCGGCGTCCACCAGGGCGGCCGTCATCCCGGGGGAGATGATGCCCGCGCCGATGTTGGCGAGGCCCACGGCCACCGCCAGCACCCAGTAGGGCGTTTCCGAGGAGACGGTGACCATGGTCAGCGACGCGATCCCGGCGACCAGCAGGAAGACCGTCAGCAGCGCCCCGTTGGAGAAGCGCGCGGAGATCCGCGAGTAGACGATGTTGGCCAGCGGGAACCAGATGGTCATCGGCAGCAGTTCGAGCCCGGCCCGGAAAGGACTGGACCCCCTGGCATGCTGAAGATACAGACTCAGCATGAACATGCTGCCGTACAGCGCGAGGTTGAACAGGAAGCCGACCAGGTTCGCTCCGGCGAACCGCGGACGCTTGAACAGGCTCCACGGCATGACCAGGTTGGCCGCACGCCGCTCGCGCACCACCAGCAACAGGGCGGCGACCACCAGGACGGCGTACGCCACCAGCATCTCGCCGGCTCCCCAGCCGAGCCGGGGCCCCTCGATCAGCGCGAAGCTCAGGGCGGCCAGCGCCACGATCCACAGGACGTGGCCGGGCACGGCCAGCTTGGTGGGGCGCACCTCGGTCGCCACGATGTAGCGCTTGGTCAGCAGCATCCCGACGATGCCGATGGGCAGGTTGAGGATGAAGATGCTCTGCCAGCCGAACGCGCTGACCAGCAGGCCGCCGACGGTCGGGCCGAGGCCGGCGGAGGTGGCCACGATCGCCGACCAGAGGCCCAGCATGCGGGTGCGCTGCCGCTTATCCGGAAACGAGAACACCAGCAGGGACAGCGAGCTCGGCATGAAGAGTGCCGCTCCCACGCCCTGGAGGAGGCGCGCGGCGATGAGAAGGCCCGCGTCCGGTGCCAGCGCGCAGCCGAGGGAGGCGACGAAGAAGACCGCCATGCCCCACAGGTAGACGTTCTTCGCCCCGAGGCGGTTCGCCAGGCCACCGGCCAGCAGCAGCAGCGAACTGAACACCAGGACGTAGCTGTCGACGATCCAGGTGAGTTCCGGCAGCGAGGCGTTCAGCTGCTCCTGGATCGCCGAGCCGGCGACGTTGATGACGGTCACGTCCAGGGCTGCCATGACGAAACCGGTGGCCAGGGCGGTCAGCCGCAGACCGGGGGACGCTTCCCGTGGAGGCGGCGCCGCCTCACCTGTCAGCTGCACTGCTCGGGGCTCGGCACTGGGCATCGTTGTCTCCTCCGGGAGGCTCGCTGAGCGCTGAACGACCGCACCACCGACGACCGCGGCCAGGGATCTTCCCTGTGCCCATTGAAGCCACTATGACGATGACGGTCAAATTTGACGCCCATCATCATATGACCGCTGTCGTAGGATGAAGGCGCCGCGCCGGAACGCAAGGAGGCAGAGTTCACGTGACCGCGCAGACCGAACGCATCACCGATCACCTCGCAGCCGAGGACATCGCCCTCCAAGGCGTGCTGGACGCGCTGACCGACCCGGTACGACGCACCATCGTGCGCCAACTCGCCGACGCCGAGAGCGGTATGGCGTGCGGGACCTTCGACATCAACGTCACGCGCTCCACCAGCACCCACCACTTCAAGGTGCTGCGACGGGCCGGCATCCTCCGACAGGAGTACGAGGGCACGGTGAAGACGAACTCCCTGCGCCGGACCGACCTGGACCGGGCCCTTCCCGGCCTGCTCGACGCGATCATCGCCGCAGCCCGCCACGAGGCGGGCCAGTAGCGGGCACGCCCGGCCCCGCTCGGATGCCCGGCGGCGTCCCGCGCGGGTCACCCGTCCCGGTCGGTCCCACCCGGCCCGGTCAGCCGACCCGGTCACCGGCGATCTGGGCCGGCAGGTAGAGCATGAGCAGCGGTTCGGACCTCTGGTGAAGGCCCATGACGACGTGGTGGAAGGCGGCCCTGCGGCCGGGTGCGGGCCGCACCTCGACCGTCGCGATCCCGGTGTCCCGGGTCTCGTGGCGCGCCCACAGCCGGTCGAAGTCCTTGCTCGCCGAACACAGCCTCCGCGCCAGATGCTCGAAGTTCGGATCATCGAGGAACCGCACCGCCTGGACCCGGAACTGGCCGACCAGACGGCTCCCCACGTCCAGCCAGTGGGGGTAGCGGCTCCTGTTGTGGCCATCGGTGAAGAACGACCAGAGGTAGTTGGAGCCCGCTTCCTGAACGCCGAGGAGTGCGCGTGCGGGTGCGTTGCTCGCCAGGACGTTCCAGTACCGGTCGACCACGAAGGCCGGAGCGGGCTGCCACACCTCGACGGCGAGCCGGAGCCGGCACAGCTCCTCCGGGGACATCTCCTGCCTGGCGGCCGGCGGATTCATCCCGGCCAGCAGATACAGATGGGCTCGCTCGGTGCGGTCCAGGTCGAGCGCCTTGCTGACCGCTTCGAGCACGTCCTCGGACACCTTGATATCCCTGCCCTGTTCGAGCCACGTGTACCAGGTGGCGCTCACCCCGGCCAGCACGGCGACCTCTTCGCGCCGGAGGCCCGGCGTGTTACGCCGCCCGCCCGCCCTCAGCCCGACGTCACCGGGCGAGAGCCGGGCGCGGCGGGATCTGAGGAAGTGGCGCAGCGCGGCCCGTCGCTCCCTGTCGGCGTCTCTGACGTTCCGGGTCTCCTCCTGGCCCAATGCCACACCGCTACTCACGAAAGCCACCCTCCACGCGCGAAGAACCAGTCCGGGTCACCGGGATCGGCTGTCAGAAGGCGAGGATCAGACGCCCCCGTACGCCGCCCGCCTCCAAGCGTCGATGGGCTTCGGCAGCGCGCTCGGGAGCGAGTACGTCGGCGGTGCGCAGGGTCAGCACACCCTTCTCCGCCAGGGCGGAGATCTCCTCCAGGGCGGAGCGCTTGGCGGGATGCGTCATCACCACCACCCCCTGGACGACGATGTCGCGCTCGGAGGCAAGCTCGAAGGGGCGGCACTTGACGAAGCCGCCCCCGTCCTTCACCACGCCCAGGGCGTCGGCCCCCACGATGGCGGCGTCGACGACTCCGTCGGCCCCCTCGGGGACCGCGGCACGGTAGGCGGCGGCGAGATCGGCGGAGTCGGCGGCGCGCGGGACGACCACGTCGGCGCCGAGCCCCCGGATCAGATCCCGGTCGCGGTCGGCGGCGTCGGCGACGACCCGGAGCCCGCGGTACTTGGCGAGTTGCACCACGTACCCGCCCAGCGCGCCCGCCGCCCCCGTGACGGCCAGGGTCGCCCCTTCGGACAGGCCGAGCAGGGAGAGGGCGAGGTGCGCGGTGAGACCGTTCATGGGCAGGCCGGCGACGTCACGGAGGTCGAGGCCCCTGGGCGCGGCGACGACCTGCTCGCGAGGCACCACGACGTATTCCGCCTGGGCCCCGCCGGTGGGATGGAAGGGGTTCACGAACGCCATGACCGGTTCATCGACCGCGAGGTCGACCCCGTAACCGACGGCGTCGACCACTCCGGAGGCATCCATACCGGGGATGTGGGGAGGCTCCTGCCCGGCCGCGGCAGCGGCCAGGTCCCCTGCGCGCAGCAGCAGGTCGGTGGGGTTGACCCCGGCGGCGGTGACCCGGATGCGGACCTGCTCCGGGCCTGGCACGGGCAGCGGACGGTCGATGACCTTCAGCACTTCGGGTTCGCCGAACTCTTCGATGCCGACAGCGCGCATGGTGGGGGTTCCTTCCACGAATCGATTCAAGGGGTCGGTCGTGACGGGGGGATATCCGGCCGGAGCACCGGTGACCGGGACGCGGACGCGGCGGCCGGGCGGACGCGTGGCCCCTGTGCGCCCGGGAACGGGGCGGAAGAGGACAGCCGCGTCACGCTCGTGCGCCGGAAACCCGACCCGGGCCTGGTCATCCCTGACATGGCCTCAATGATTCACCGGGAGGCGGGCCCGAACCAGTTCGCAAACGTCATATGGCCAGCACCAACACCTACGGAACGCCTGCGTGGTGGTGCCGCTCCCAGGTGAACGGCAACCGGCACATACTCGCCCTCTCCACCGACCGGATCAGCTCCTACGATTTCCATATGAGCGATCAACTGTCGTGCGTCTGTGCGGTGGTTACCTTCTCATGAGGAGAACGATGGCGACTCGTCCGGATGCCCCCGCCTTCGACTCGGCGTACTTCCGCCGGGTGCTCGGGCACTTTCCGACCGGTGTGGTGGCCGTCTCGGCCATGGCCGGGGACGAGCCGGTCGGCCTGACCGTGGGGTCCTTCGCATCGGTGTCCCTGGACCCACCCATGATCGGCTTCTTCCCCGGTGTGACCTCCACCAGCTGGCCCCGTATCGAACGAGCCGGCACCTTCGTGGCCAACGTACTCGCGGAGCACCAGGCGGACCTGTCCTCGGTGTTCGCGACCAGCGGGGGCGACAAGTTCGACCGGCTCGCCTGGCGGCGGTCAGCCACGGGCGCCCCGATACTCGACAACGTCGCCGCATGGATCGAGTGCGAGGTGGCGGACGTCGTCCCGGCGGGCGACCACCTTTTCGTCCTGGGCCGCGTGCTCGACCTGGCGGTCGCCCGCGCCCTCCGCCCCCTGGTCTTCTTCCAGGGGGAGTACGCGCGCCTCGCAGGAGAGTGACCAGGGAGGCCGGGTGCGTATCGCCACAGGGCCTCCTGACACGACCCACCCTCCGGGCCGCGCCGCTGCCCCCGTCGGTCTTCACCCCTTCGGCGCCTCGTGCACGTCCACCTGGTGGCGTCCCGGCATGACCTCACGGCCGTCCGCGCACACCGGCGCGAGCGACACCTGGCTCCACGAGCAGGCCGCCGCCGCACCGGTCGGCGGTACCTCCATCCGTATGACGGTCGGCTCCAACGAGGGCGTGATGCTCGACGACCTGCGCAAGCCGCGCACGCTCATGGCGGCCAGGGGCTTCGACGCCTCGCTCGACGTCTACGCCGGTGGTCATGACCACTGCTGTTGGGCGGCCGCGCCGATGGAGGGACTCGCCGCCCTGCCGGAGCGTGCTTGACAGGCACACTCCCAAACAACCATGATTCCATTAATTGACTAATGGAATTGAGGTGAGGCGTGTGGTGGGGACGAGCGACCCGGGCGGCAATCCGGGCACCTGGGCCCTGGAGGCCGACGGTCTCGGCAAGCGTTACCGGCGCGGCTGGGCCCTTCAGGACTGCACCTTCCGGCTGCCGGCCGGCCGGATCTGCGGCCTGGTCGGGCCCAACGGGGCGGGCAAGAGCACCCTGTTGGGCCTGGCCTCCCGTCAACTGGGGGCGACGCAGGGCGAACTACGCGTGTTCGGGGTGCCCGTGGGCGACCCCGGGGTGATGCCGAGGTTCGCCTTCCTCGGGCAGGACAAGCCGATGTTCAAGCGGTTCACCGTGACGGAGACCCTGCGGATCGGCGGTGAGCTCAACCCCTCCTGGGACGCGGCGGCCGCGGAGCGGATCGTGCGCTCGGGCGACGTACCGATGAACGCGACGGTCGGGACGCTCTCCGGCGGTCAGCGCACCCGGGTCGCCCTCGCGCTGGCCTTCGGCAAGCGCCCGGATCTGCTGCTGCTCGACGAGCCGATGGCGGATCTCGACCCGCTGGCCCGCGACGAGATGGCCACGCTGCTGATGGCCGAGGCCGTCGAACGCGGCACCACGGTGGTGATGTCCTCCCACATCCTGGCCGAGCTGGAGGACATGTGCGACTACCTGCTGGTGGTCGCCGACGGCCGGATCCGGATGGCCGGTGACGCCGACGCACTGGTCCCCGCACACGCCCTGGTGACCGGGCTGGCCGAGGACGGCGGCCTTCCCACCGCTCTCACCCGCCACACGGTGATCGAACAGCGGGTGTCGGGGCGGCAGTTCCAGGCCATGGTGCGGCTCGACGGCCCGCTGTCCGGCACCTGGCAGGTGACCGAGCCCAGCCTGGAGGAAGTACTGCTCGCGCATCTGCGCTCACCGGAAGCACCCGCGTTGTACACACCCGGCGCGCGGACCGGGACCGAGGGGAGCAGGACCGCATGAGCACCACCCTGACCGACCCACCCGCACCGACCGCACGCAGCACACGTCCGCGGATACTGCGCGGGCTGACCTGGCTGGTCCTGCGGCAGCACCGGGCCACGCTGATCTGCGTCCTCGCCCTGACCGCGCTGGGCACCCTCTGGATCGTGTACCAGCGCGCCCAGCTGAACGACGTACTGGCAGCCGCCGGCTGGCCGGAGAAGTCCCCGCCGCTGCCCGTCGTGGGCGAGAGCTACAGCCGGCTCACCGCACTGCTGACCCTGCTGCCCGGCGTGCTCGCCGTCTTCCTCGGCGCCCCGCTGATCGCCGCCGATCAGGAGCAGGGCACCGTACAGCTCGTCACCACACAGTCCGTGACACGCCGCCGCTGGCTCGTCGCGAAGCTCGGCTGGTGCCTGCTGATCACCCTGGTGTCCTGCTCGGTGCTCTCCGCCGTCTTCACCTGGTGGTGGCGCCCCCACCACGCGCTGCTCTCCAGCAGCTGGATGGACGCGTCGGCCTTCGACACCACGGGCCCCGTCCTGCCCGCACTCGGCCTGTTCCTCACCGCGGCCGGTTTCACGATCGGCATCCTGCTGCGCCGGGTCCTGGCCTCCATGGTCGTCACCTTCGTCTTCTGCGTGGTGACGCAGACCGCCTGGGGCATGTACCGCACCCTCCTGGGCACCACGCGCACGTTCACGTATCCGCTGGACAGCCCTCTCCCCGCCCGCTTCGACGACGCGTACGAGGTGGACCGCTGGGTCGGCAGCGCCGACGGTCACCTGTACGGATGGGGCTCGTGCGCCGAGGCGACCGAGAAGGCCACCGACGCGTGCATCAAGGAGAAGGGCATCGTCAACGACGTCTTCGAGTACCTGGACTACGACCAGATGGTGACCATGCAGTGGACCGGCGCAGCTCTCCTGCTGGCGGGCACCGCGATCCTGACCGCGTTCGCCCTGTGGTGGGCCACCCGTCGCCCCCTGTAGGGCCGAGGCCGCCCTGTACGTAAAATGTCACGCATCGAGCGGAAGGTGATGTCCGTGGTCGTGTTCCGCATCGACCGGCGCAGCGGAGTGGCGACGTACCTACAGATCGTCCGTCAGGTCGAGCAGGCGCTGCGGATGGGCGCGTTGGAGGAGGGCGACCGGCTGCCCACCGCGGCGCAGGTCGCCGCGACCACCAAGGTGAATCCGAACACGACGCTCAAGGCCTACCGGGAGCTGGAGCGGGCGGGGCTCGCCGAGGTGCGCCAGGGGGCGGGGACCTTCATCACCCGCACGCTCGCCGAACCGGGATCGGGCCCGGAGTGGCCGCTGCGCACCGCGCTGAACGAATGGCTGCACCAGGCACGCACCGAGGGCCTCGGTGCCGACGAGGTCCAGACCCTGTTCCGGGCCTCGTTCGAGGCCACCTATCCGGATCGATGAATCACCCGACGAAGCCGGTGAATCAGCGGGAAATGCCAGGTACGTGACCCATCCCACCTACGATTGATTGATAGAATGGGCGCTTTTGGGACGTCATGACCGTTTTGCGGCTTTGGATCCGAGGTCGCCCGTCTGCCATAGTCGAGGCCACGACCTCCTCCGACCCGAGCCAGGTCCCCCGCGCGGCCGTGGACACACCCCCCATTCCACGGCCCCCTCAGAAGCCCCCGACGCGCCACACCCAGGCGAACCGGGGGCTTCTGCGTGTCAGCGGTCGGTGGTGCGCATCTCGAACCAGGTGGTCTTCCCGCGCGGCAGGAGATCCACGCCCCACCGGTCGGAGAGCTTGTCGACCAGGAAGAGCCCCCGGCCGCTGACGTCCATCGCACGGACGGGCATCAGACACGGCAGTCCGCGCGACGGGTCACGCACCTCGATACGGACCCAGCCCCGGCGGCGCAGCATCCGCAGACCGAAGATCCGTGCCCCGGTGTGCCGCACCGCGTTGCCCACCAGCTCGGAGACCAGTAGCACTCCGTATTCGGCGGTCTGCGGGGGAAGCTGCCACTGGCGCAGCATCACGCACGAGGTGATCCGGCGAGCGGTCGCCGCGGACTCGGGACGGGAGGGTAGCCGGACTTCGCCCTCCGTCGGATTTCCGAACAACTCCAGCGCCTTGAACGCCTGTTCGTCTTCGACGGCAGTCGTCAAGCGCGCCGCTGTCGCGCCGCTGCGCGGTCGCGGCTGTTCCACACCATCGAGGCCCGCCATGCTCACCATCATGGAGGCACAGAACGCTCTCCGTGACCGTTCCGGTGAATCCCTCTACCGGAACCAGTCATTCCGGGCTGGTTCTCCGGCATATGCCAGAGGCAGAACAGCCCCTTGTTCAGCCCCATCCACCTGCGGCGACGCCAAGACGCCGGGTAATTACACAGGAGGGGCGGACGCCGAGCCTTAAGGTTGGCTTAAGGTTCAGCTAATCCGCCCGCACGGATGAACGTGCGCGTCCGTGTACGCAACTCACGCTCGGTCAGAGGAACTCGGCCTTGCCCGGCCCCTCCTCCACGAAGCTGCGCATGCCGCGCTCGCGGTCCTCGGTGGCGAACAGACCTGCGAACAAGGACCGTTCGACGGTGAGCCCGGTGTCGATGTCCGTCTCGAGCCCCGCGTCCACCGCCTCCTTGGCGGCACGCAGCGCCAGCGCGGGCCCCCGGGCCAGCCGGGCGGCCCAGGCGTGGGCCTGCTCGTAGACCTCGGCCGCCGGCACCACCCGGTCCACGAGACCGATCGCCAGAGCCTCGTCCGCCTTCACCTGACGGCCCGTGAAGATCAGGTCCTTGGCCTTGGACGGGCCCACGAGACGGGCCAGCCGCTGGGTGCCGCCCGCGCCGGGGATCAGCCCCAGCAGGATCTCCGGCTGGCCGAGCTTCGCGTTGTCCCCGGCGACCCTGAAGTCCGCACAGAGGGCCAGCTCGCAGCCACCGCCCAGGGCATAGCCGGTGACGGCCGCGACCACGGGCTTGGGGATGCGCGCGACGGCCGTGAAGGACTCCTGCAGGGCCCTGGAGCGCACGACCATCGCGGCATGGTCCATCACCTGCATCTCCTTGATGTCCGCGCCCGCCGCGAACACCTTCTCGCCGCCGTAGAGGATCACCGCGCGCACGTCGTCCCGCAGGGCCGCCTCGTCGGCGAGCTCGCGCAGCCGGTCCTGGACGGCGGAGTCCAGGGCGTTCATGGGCGGCCGGTCGAGACGGATGGTGCCGACGTTGTCGTGTACTTCGAGGGTTACGGTCATGGGAGGCAGGTTAACCGTCGCTAACGCGGGCGGGCCCGGTGCCGTTGGTCACAGCTTGGGTTCCAGGGGTCCTCGCAACGCCACCTGGTTTTAGGTGGTGAGTAGATCACGTAGACGCTCGGCTGGGTTTGCCCAGCCGAGCGTCTTGCGTGGGCGGCCGTTGAGTTCCTGGGCGACGTGTTCGAGGTCTTCGGGGCTGTGGACGCTCAGGTCGGTGCCTTTGGGGAAGTACTGGCGCAGGAGTCCGTTGGTGTTCTCGTTCGAGCCGCGTTGCCAGGGCGAGGCCGGGTCGCAGAAATAGACGGGCATGCCGGTGGCCAGGGTGAACTGCTTGTGCCGTGCCATCTCGCTGCCCTGGTCCCAGGTCAGGGAGCCGCGCAGGTGCGCGGGCAGGGTCTGGACGGTGCGCACCAGGCCGTCACGGACGGTCTCGGCGTCGTGGGCTCCGCCGGGCAGGTGGACCAGCATGGTGTAGCGGGTGGTCCGCTCGACCAGGGTCGCGATCGCGGAGCGACTGTTCGTGCCGATGATCAGGTCGCCTTCCCAGTGACCGGGCACCGCCCGGTCCTCGATATCAGCAGGGCGTTCGCTGATCATCACCATCGGGTCGGTGAATCGCGGCGTGCGTGCGGCGGGGTCGCGGTGGGGTTTGCGGCGGGTGCGGCCGCTGCGTATCGCGGCCTGCACTTCCCGCTTCAGCCCGCCACGGGCCTGGAAATACAGTGCCTGGTAGATCGTTTCCACGCTCACCCGCATGCTCCGGTCCTCGGGATGCTCCTGGACCAAAGCGTGGCAGATCTGCTCGGGTGACCACCGTCTGCGCAGCCCGTCCTGGACGAAGGAGCGCAACCGGCCCTCGCGCAGCAGCTTGCGGCCCTTGGGCCGGGGCCTGCGTGCGGCCGCCGCCCGGTGGGCCGCATAGGGCTGGTAGCCGCCGGGGCCGGAGTTGGCGTCGATCTCTCGCTTGACCGTGCTGGCCGGCCGTCCCAAAGCGCGTCCGATCGCCCGCAACGAGTGACCCGAGGCCCGAAGGTCGCGGATCTGCTCGCGCTCGGTCAGCCTCAGATACCTCGGATGCAGTTGCTTCTCCAGAGCCGCCAGACCTGCCGATGCCGTGATCACAGAGCCCATCGTGACGGTTCCCGCCGCGTAATCGACTCGGCGGCCATCGGCGTAGGTCCGTGTCATGGCACTCTTCCTGACGCCCTGGTCCCAGTCCCTGGCCGTGCGCTCGTTCACCCCGACCCGCCTGGCCGCCGCTGACTGCGCAACCCCCTTGGCCCTCAGTCGCTCGTACTCGTCGCGCCGTGGATCGCGTCGCGGCAGGCGCACCGACCCACGACCGGCTTTCCGGGCCCAGCCGAACGCTGTGTTCCGGTTCACGCCCAGCTCGGCCGCCGCTGCCGTCACGCTCCCCACGACATCCAGCCGAACAAGGAAACGCTTTCTCAACCCCGCAAGATCAACCCGCTCAACGCCCACGGTCCTCGCAACTCCCACAGATCGAGGGTGTTGCGAGGACCGTTAGAACCCAAGCAGCACCGGGCCCGTTTCACATCCGCGGGGCGGAGGGAGTTACTTGATCCACTCCGACCAGTCCATGTTCCAGCCGTTGAGGCCGTTGTCCGGCTGGATCACCTTGTCGTCGGAGTTCTTCACGACGACCACGTCGCCGATCAGGGAGTGGTCGAAGAACCAGGCGGCGGGCGTCCCGCTGTCCCCCGCACCACGCGCGTCCCGCAGGCCGACACAGCCGTGGCTGGTGTTCGTCGTGCCGAAGATGCCCGAGCCGCCCCAGTAGTTGCCGTGGATGAAGGTGCCCGATGCCGACAGACGCATCGCGTGCGGCACGTCCTTGATGTCGTACTCACCGCCGAAGCCGACCGTGTCGCCGTTCATCCGGGTCACCTTGAGCTTCTCGCTGATGACCATCTTGCCGTTGTACGTGGTCGTGGCCGGGGCGCCCGCGGAGATCGGGATGTCCTTGATCTGCTTGCCGTCACGGACCACCTTCATCCGGTGCGAGCGCGCGTCGACGGTGGAGACCTGGCTGCGGCCGACGGTGAACTTCACGGTCTTGGCCTGCTTGCCGTAGACCCCGGGCCGTCCCTCGACGCCGTCGAGGTCGAGGCGCAGGGTCACCTTCGTGCCCGCCGCCCAGTAGTCCTCGGGGCGGAAGTCCAGGCGGTCGTTGCCGAACCAGTGGGGCTCGATCTCCACAGCGGGGTCGGCCGTCACGGTGACCGCCTTCTCGACGGCTTCGGGGTCGGTGATGCCGCGGGTGAAGTGGATCGACACGGGCATGCCCACGCCGACGGTGGAACCGTCCTCGGGCGTGTACTGGCCGATGAAGGTGTTCTGCGGGACGAGTGTCGTGAAGCTGGTGTCCTTGGCCGACTCCCGGCCGTCCTCGTCCTTGGCGACCGCGTGCACCGTGTACTTGGTCGCGGCGGCCAGGTGGCGGTCGGGCACCCAGGTCAGCCCGTCCTTCGCCACCTTGCCCGCGACGTCCTTGCCCTTGGGGTCCGCGACCTTCACCGTGCTCAGCCTGCCCTTGGCCGCCGAGACCTTCAGTGCCCCGCTGGTCGCGACGCCGTCGGCGCCGTCCTTGGGCGCGACGGTCACCACCGCCTGCGAGGCGCTGGTGTCGTCGGTCTTCGCGCCCGGCTTGTCACCGTTCTTGTCGGCGGCGTTCCCGCTGCCTCCGCACGCGGTCGCCAGCAACAGCAGCGCGCCAAGTGCCAGTGCGAGAAGGCCCCGGGCACCTCGCCCGCGCCGTTCCCCGCCCGCGTCGGCCCATGCCCCCGATATCGGCTGCCCGTTCAATGTGGTCGTCTCCCCTCGCACGGCCTGGCCCCGCCATGGCCCGCACTCCCGCGCGCTGTACATGCACGCTGGACGTAAGACAATCACACCGCAGATGGGGAGACTCCCCCCGGAATGTCACCGTTCGGTCCCAAGTCGTCCGGGTCCGCCGCCGGGTGGTCCCGGAGGGTGCGCCTCCGGGACCTGCCCTGGTCGGACCGGTGATCAGCGCAGGGCGGAGCCCGCCGTCCACTGCGGCCAGCCGACGTTCCACCCGGAGAGGCCGTTGTCGGCGGCGACGGTCCCGTCCGTGGAGTTGACCACCTCGACCACATCGCCCACGAGCGTCCGCTCGAAGAACCAGCCCGCCGGGGTGTCCGAGCTTCCTCCCTTCACGTCGCGCAGCCCGATACAGCCGTGACTGGTGTTCTCCGAGCCGAAGATGTCGGGGGACTCCCAGTAGTTGCCGTGCAGGAAGGTGCCCGACTTCGTCAGCCGGATCGCATGGGGCACGTCCTTGATGTCGTACTCACCGCCGAAGCCGACGGTGTCACCGTTCATCCGGGTCATGTCGTGCAGCTCGGAGACCACCATCTTCCCGTTGTACGTGGTCGTCTTCTCGGCGCCCGCGGTGATCGGCACCGTGCTGACGGTCTCGCCGTCGCGGCGTACCTCCATGGTGTGCGCCCGCGCGTCCACCACGGACGTCTGGGAGCGGCCCACCTGGAAGGTCACCTTCTTCTGCTGGCTCCCGTACACCCCGGGCGCGCCCTCCACATCGCGCAGCCCCACATCGACGGTGACCTCGGTGCCCGGCTCCCAGTACTTCTCGGGGCGGAAGTCCAGCCGGTCCTTGCCGAACCAGTGGCCCACCACTTCGACCTCGGGATCCGTGGTGATCCTGATGGCCTTCTCGACCGCGTCCCGGTGGGTGACGGGACGGTTGAAGTCGAAGGAGATGATCATGCCGGTACCCACGGTGGACCGGTTCTCCGGCTTGAAGTAGCCGATGAAGCGGTCCTTGGGCACCAGCGTGGTGAAGGAGGTGTTGCGGGCCGATCGATGGCCGTCACCGTCGACGGCGACGGCCTCCACGCTGTACTTCCCGGCCAGCCCGAGCCGGTATCCGGCGTCCCGGGGAGCCCACGAACGGCCGTCCTTCGCGATCCGGCCCGGTACCTCCTGCTCTTCCGCGTCCTCCATCCGGGTCACCTTCACCCGCTCGATGTGCCCGTCGGGGACCTCCACCCCGAGCGGACTGTCGGCGCCGACGTTCGCGGCACCGTCCTTGGGTGTGATCCGGATGGCGTCCCCGGGAGAGCGGTCGTCCCCGAAGAACGACGTCGCATCGGTGCAGCCCGTCAGTAGGACCAGCACGGTGAACAGTCCTGCCCATGTCAGCACGGCGGCCGAACCCGCCCGTGCTCTCTTCGCTACGTGGTTCACGCTCCCCCCAACGACGTGACCGCCCGGGGGAAACGTGAGGGCGGGGCCACCGGTGGGCAGAACAGAGGGAGGACACCGCCAGGGAGGCCGCGGCCGGGACGCCGCTCACTCCTTCTGCCGGGTGGCCGCTCCTACGAGCCGCAGGAGGCTGAGAGGTGTCGAGCACAGCCGAGCAGGAGGAAACTCCGCGTGCGACGGGGCAGGTGGTGGTTGCCCGGCCGGCCCCGAAGCGCGAACCGGACGAACCACCCGTATGGCCGGGTGCACCGATGCCGTTGGGCGCACGCTTCCGGGTCGGGCCCGACGGGGTCGCGGGCACCAATTTCGCCCTCTGGGCGGGTGGTGCCGAGGCCGTCGAGCTCTGCCTCTTCGACGAGCGGGGCACCGAGACCCGGCTCCCGCTGACCGAGCTGACCCATGAGATCTGGCACGGCTTCGTCCCCGGGGTGGGTGCCGGACAGCGGTACGGCTACCGGGTGCACGGCCGCTGGGACCCCTGGACGGGGGCCCGCTGGAATGCCGCGAAGCTGCTCCTCGACCCGTACGCCCGCGCGGTGGACGGATCGTTCACCCTGCCGCCCGAGGTGTACGGCCATGTGAGGGACTGGCCCGAGCAGCATGTCGCCGACACCGTGCGCGACGACCGGGACTCCGCGCCGTACGTCCCCAAGGCCGTCGTCGTGCACGACGACGACCCGTGGGTGGAGGACCGCAGGCCGAAGACCCCGTGGGCGGACACGGTCATCTACGAACTGCACGTACGCGGCTTCACCAAGCTCCACCCCGACATCCCGCCCGAGCTGCGCGGCACGTACGCCGGGCTCGCCCACCCCGCGGCCGTCGGCCACCTCAAGCGGCTCGGTGTGACGGCCGTGGAGCTGCTCCCCGTCCACCAGTTCGCCCACGAGGACCATCTGCTGCGGCGCGGACTGCACAACTACTGGGGCTACAACTCCATCGGCTACTTCGCGCCGCACGCGGACTACGCGGCGAGCGGCACGGCCGGCCGGCAGGTCGGCGAGTTCAAGCAGATGGTGCGCGCCCTGCACGACGCCGGGATCGAGGTGATCCTCGACGTGGTCTACAACCACACGGCGGAGGCCGGCGAGCTCGGCCCGATGCTCTCCCTGCGCGGCATCGACAACCGCGGCTACTACCGCCTCCAGCAGGACGCCCGCCGCTACGCCGACTACACCGGCTGCGGCAACACCCTGCACGTCGTCCAGCCGCAGGTCCTGCGGCTGATCACGGACTCCCTGCGCTACTGGGTGACCGAGATGGGCGTCGACGGCTTCCGCTTCGACCTGGCAGCCGCGCTCGCCCGCTCGATGCACGACGTCGACATGCTCTCCCCCTTCCTCGCGGTGATCGCCCAGGACCCCGTGCTGCGCCGGGTCAAGCTGATCGCCGAACCGTGGGACGTCGGCAACGGCGGCTACCAGGTGGGCGCCTTCCCTCCGCTGTGGACCGAGTGGAACGACCGCTACCGGGACGCCGTACGCGACTTCTGGCGCGGCGCCCTGCCCGACGTACGCGACATCGGCTACCGGCTCACCGGATCGAGCGATCTGTACGCCTGGGGCGGCAGGCGGCCGTACGCCTCGGTCAACTTCGTCACCGCGCACGACGGCTTCACCCTGCGCGACCTCGTCAGCTACGAGAACAAGCACAACGAGGACAACGGCGAGGACAACCGCGACGGCACGAACGACAACCGTGCCTGGAACGGCGGCGCCGAGGGCGAGACCGACGACCCCGCCGTCAACGCCCTGCGCCTGAAGCAGCTGCGCAACCTCCTGACGACACTGCTCCTGTCGACCGGGGTGCCGATGCTGGTGGCGGGCGACGAGATGGGACGTACGCAGGGCGGCAACAACAACGCCTACTGCCAGGACAACGAGATCAGCTGGCTGGACTGGTCACTCCTCGACGAGCCCAGGTGGCGGGAGCTGACCGAGCTGACCGCCCGGGTGCTCGCCCTGCGCCACCGCCACCCCGTGCTGCGCCGCCGCGCCTTCTTCTCCGGGACCCCGCAGGCCCCGGACGGCCTGCGGGATCTCGCCTGGTTCACCGCACAGGGCGCGGAGATGACGGAGGGCGACTGGTACGCGCCTGCCGCGACGCTCGGGCTCTATCTCTCCGGGCGCGACATCCCTGGCCGGGACGCCCGGGGCGGGCAGATCACCGACGACAGCTTCCTCGCGGTGCTGCACGCGGACCAGGGGCCCTGCGGATTCCAGCTCCCCGGCCCGCCCTGGGCCCAGGCCTACGAACTGGTCCTGGACACCGCGCGGGACGAGCAGTCCACCGCGCCCGGCACGCTCCACAGGGGCGGCACGGAACTCACGGTGGAGGGCAGGTCGGTGCTGCTGCTCCGGGTGGCGGAGTAACGCTCGCGGGTGAGGTGGTAAGACCGGAAAACCACGTGAGCGATGTCAGTGGTGAACCATAGGCTCGGTCCTGATGCCCGAACAACCTGCAGAGCCCACGGACCGGTCCGCCGTGCGCTCCCTCCTGCGCCTGTGGCCCTATGTCAGACCGGTGCGTGTGCGCTGGATCAGTGCCGCCCTCGTGGCGGTGCTCGCGTCCTGTCTCGCCCTGGTGATCCCGCTGATCCTGAAGTGGATGGTCGACGGGCCCGTCGCGGACCGTGATCCGGGCGGGGTCTGGCTGGGGGCTCTCTACCTGCTGCTGCTCGGGATCGTCGAGGCCGGTCTCTTCGGGCTGCGGCGCTGGCTCGTGGCCAGACCGCTGGCCGGCGTCGAGGCATCGATGCGCGCCGACCTCTACCGCCATCTCCAGCGGCTGCCGGTGGCGTTCCACGACCGCTGGCCCTCCGGGCAGCTGCTCTCGCGCGGGACCACGGATCTGATGCTGCTGCGGATGTTCCTGGCCTTCCCGCTGACGTTCCTCCTGGTCAACGGCACGACGATCCTCGTCGGCTTCATCATCCTGTTCGGCCAGGACTGGTCGCTCGGTCTGGTGCTGCTCACGCCCGCCGTCCCCCTGATGATCCTGTGCTCCCTCTTCGAGACGAAGTACTCGCTGGTGGCGCGCAAGGCCCAGGACCAGGTCGGCGATCTGACGACGGTCGTCGAGGAGAGCGTGCTAGGCATCCGGATCGTCAAGGGCTTCGGCCGTAACCGCAGCCAGGCGCTGGCCTTCCGCGCGCTCGTGCAGCGGCTGCGCTCCACGGAGCTCGGCAAGGCACGGCTGCTAGCGGGGATCTGGGCGCTGATCACGGCCATCCCGGAGCTGGCGATCGGCGCCGCGCTGGTGCTCGGCACGATCCAGGTCGCGGACGGCGATCTGTCCGCGGGCACCCTCGTCGCGTTCCTCTCGACGGCGCTGGCGCTGCGCTGGCCGGTCGAGTCGATCGGCTTCCTGCTGGCGATGAGCCAGGAGTCGGCGACGGCGGCCGACCGCTTCTTCGAGGTGATGGACGTCGCGGAGGAGCCGGAACCCGAGCCCGGGACGCCAGGTGAGGGCGCCGACGGTGCCGGGCGGGGCCTCGTCTTCGAAGGGGTGGAGTTCCGCTACCCGGACGCCGGTCCCGGCTCACCCCCCGCGCTCGCCCGGATCGATCTGCGGATCCGTCCGGGCGAGACGATGGCCCTGGTGGGCGCGACCGGATCGGGGAAGACGACGCTGACGGCGCTCGTCCCCCGGCTGCACGAGGCCACCGGTGGCCGGATCCTGCTGGACGGCGAGGACATCGCCACCATGGAGCGCTCCCGGCTGCGCGAGCTGGTGTCGGTGGCCTTCGAGGAACCCACCCTCTTCTCGGCGACCGTCGGGGAGAACGTGCTGATGGGCGCGGAGGACGCGAGCGAAGGGGAGCTCCACCGGGCGCTTTCGGTCGCACAGGCCGACTTCGTGCACGACCTGCCGCAGGGTGTCGGCACCCAG
Source organism: Streptomyces sp. NBC_01012 (assembly GCF_045162755.1). Lineage (NCBI taxonomy): Bacteria > Bacillati > Actinomycetota > Actinomycetes > Kitasatosporales > Streptomycetaceae > Streptomyces > Streptomyces sp. NBC_01012. The sequence goes on from NZ_CP108688.1 coordinate 2,219,288, forward strand.
GTGGGCGAGCAGGGGCTGAGCCTGTCCGGCGGTCAGCGGCAGCGCCTCGCGCTGGCCCGCGCCGTCGTCGGTACACCGCGCTTCCTGGTGCTCGACGACCCGCTCTCCGCCCTGGACGTGCACACGGAGACGCTGGTGGAGGCGGCTCTGCGGCGTGTGCTGGCGGAGACGACGGCCCTGGTCGTCGCCCACCGGCCGTCCACGGTGATGCTCGCGGACCGGGTGGCGCTGCTGTCCGAGGGCCGGATCAGCGCCGTGGGCACCCATCAGGAACTCCTGCGCACCCACGCCGAGTACGCCTGGCTGATGTCGGGCGCCGATGACTCCGGTGTTCTCGTCCCCGAGGAGGGCAGCACCCGATGACCAGTACGACTGCCGACGGACCCGCACTCGCCGACGACGACCTCGCCGGGGCCGGACCCGGCCGGGCTCCGGACGGCGATGACGTCTTCGACGCCGACGCCCTGCCCGCGCCCCGGGGCGCCACCCGGATCCTGCTGGCCTCCCTGCTCGCACCGCTGCGGACCAGGGTGGTCGTGGCCACCCTCCTGCTGCTCGTCCAGCAGGCCGCGGTGCAGGCGGGGCCGCTGCTCGTCGCGTACGCCATCGACAGCGGGGTGCCCGCCTTCCGGGACCACGACTACGGTCCGCTGGCCGCCGTCGGCATCGGATACGCGGCATGCTCGGTCGGCGCCGGGGCCCTCCAGTACGCCTTCATCCGGGCCGCCGCCCGGATCAACCAGGACGTGCTGCTCGATCTGCGCGGCCGTATCTTCCGTCATGCGCAGGCGCTGAGCGTCGACTTCCACGAGCGCTACACCTCGGGCCGGCTGATCTCCCGCTCGACCACGGATGTGGAGTCGCTGCGCGAGCTGCTGAGCGAGGGCCTCCAGGAACTCATCGGGGTGGTCCTCTCGTTCGTGTCGATCTCCCTGATGCTGCTCTGGCTCGACCTCGGCATCGGCTCCATCGCCGTGGCCTCCTTCGTCCCGCTGTATCTGCTCGTGCGGAACTACCGGCGCCGGGCGGCCAAGGCGTACTCGGCGCGCTCATCGGCCATCGCCACCGTCATCGTGAAGTTCGCCGAGACGATGAACGGCATCCGTCCCGTGCAGGCCTTCCGCAGGGAGCGGGCCAACGACGCGGACTTCGCGGTGTTCAACCACCGCCATGAGCGCACGAACGGCGATGCGCTGCTGGAGATGGCCCGTTACGTCGTCGGCTCCCGGCTCATGGCCAACACGGCGGTGGCCGCGATGGTGCTGTGGGGTGCTTACCGGGTGGCGTCGGACACGCTGGCGCTCGGTGTCCTGGCCGCGGCGGTGCTGTATCTGCGGCGGCTGTACGACCCGATCGACCGGCTCGCGATGTTCCTGAACTCCTATCAGTCGGCGGCGGCTTCGCTGGAGAAGATCGCGGGCCTGCTCGCGCAGACGCCCACGGTGCCCGAGCCCGTCGCTCCGAAGGAACTGCCCGTGCTCACCGGTGAGCACCCGGGCCGCGAGGTCACGTTCGACGGGGTGCGGTTCGCCTACCGCACGGGCGGCGAGGTCCTGCCGCGCTTCGATCTGACGATCCCGGCGGGACGGACGGTGGCCGTGGTCGGCTCGACGGGTGCGGGCAAGTCGACGCTGGCCAAGCTGCTGGCCCGCTTCTACGACCCGACCGACGGCCGGGTCCTCCTGGACGGCACCGATCTGCGCGACCTGGCGACGGCCGAGCTGCGCAGGGGCGTGGTCATGGTGACCCAGGAGGCGTTCCTGTTCTCCGGGACGATCGCCGAGAACATCGCGATCGGCCGTCCCGATGCCACGCCCGAGGAGATCGAGCACGCGGCCAAGGCCATCGGGGCGCACGACTTCATCAGCTCCCTGCCCGACGGATACGACACGGATGTCCGTAAGCGGGGCGGCCGGATCTCCGCGGGACAGCGTCAGCTCGTGGCGTTCGCACGGGCGTTGCTCGCGGACCCGGCGGTGCTGATCCTCGACGAGGCCACCAGCTCGCTGGACATCCCAGGTGAGCGGGCGGTGCAGCGGGCGATGGACACGGTGCTGCACGGCCGCACCGCGGTCGTCATCGCGCACCGGCTGTCGACGGTGGAGATCGCGGACCGGGTCCTGGTGATGGAGCACGGCCGGATCGTGGAGGACGGTGTCCCGGCCGAACTCATCGGCGGCACGGGCCGGTTCGCCGGCCTGCACCGCACATGGCGGGAGAGCCTGGCCTGAGGGCCGGGTCCGGGATCCCGCTCCTGGCCCGAGGAGGTCGGGTGCGGGATCCCCGCATGCGCCGCTACCGCGCGCCGTAGGCCGCCCATCGCCGGAGGGTGAATCCGCCGCCCTCTCGCCCGACCTCCACGGCACCCGCCCCGCCGAAGTGCGCGGGGATGACCAACTCCCCCGCAGATCCGGGACGGCGCGTAACTGGCCACAGTTGCGCGCCGTCTCAGCACGTGGTCCCCTTCGCTTCCCCGCACGCACCTCGGATGCGAGGGATACCGACGGAAACCCCTCTCTGCCCTGCGGCGCACGGAGAACGGCCGGCGTGACGATCGAGGGCGCCACGGAGATGACACGCGGCGAAACGTCCGCTTAACGAACACACCCCTTCGGGCACCGGACGAGTTCCGGCCAATCTGTTGACGCGGTCCTGACATACACCCGCTCCGGCTGACACTCTTCCCCCGTTCCACGCACCGCCTGCTCCGCCCGGTCCGCTCACCCGGCAGACCGTCGCCCCCCCCTCGCAGAAGGAGCCCGCGTGAGACCCACCTCCAGCCGTCGTGCCACCGCGACCGGCGCTCTGATAGCCGCAGCCGCCCTCCTCGCCGTCGGAATGCAGGGCGGTGCCGCAACGGCCGCCCCCGAAGCCGCGAGCGCCGCCCCCGCGGCAGCGGTGAAGGGCGCCGACCCCGGCGCGCTCCCCGCGAAGCTCTCCCCCTCCCAGCGTGCCGAACTGCTCCGTGAGGCGGACGCCACCAAGGCGGCCACCGCCGGTGAACTCGGGCTCGGCGCAACGGAGAAGCTCGTCGTCCGCGATGTCGTCAAGGACGTCGACGGCACCACGCACACCCGCTACGAGCGCACCCTGGACGGTCTCCCCGTCCTCGGCGGCGACCTGGTCGTGGCCGAGTCGAAGTCCGGCACGACGAAGGCCGTCACCAAGGCGTCGAAGGCGACCGGGGCCCAGCTGAAGGCGGTCGGCACGACGGCGGACATCGCGCCGGCCACCGCCGAGAAGCAGGCGCTCGGCGCCGCCCGGGCCGACGGCTCGAAGAGCACCGAGGCGAGCAAGGCCCCGCGCAAGGTCGTCTGGGCGGCGAGCGGAACCCCGCAGCTCGCCTACGAGACCGTCGTCGGCGGCCTCCAGCACGACGGCACCCCGAACGAGCTGCACGTCATCACGGACGCCACATCGGGCGCCGAGCTCTACACGTGGCAGGCCGTCGAGAACGGCATCGGCAACACCCAGTACAACGGCCAGGTCACCCTGGACACCTCGGGCTCGGGCAGCTCGTACAACCTCACCGACACGACGCGCGGTGGCCACAAGACGTACAACCTCAGGAACGGGACGTCCGGCACCGGCACCCTGTTCTCCGGCACCGACGACGTCTGGGGCGACGGCACCGCGTCGAACCCCGAGACGGCCGCCGCCGACGCCCACTACGGGGCCGCGGAGACCTGGGACTTCTACAAGAACGTCATGGGCCGCACCGGCATCAGGGGCGACGGTGTCGGCGCGTACTCCCGCGTCCACTACGGCAACAGCTACGTCAACGCCTTCTGGACCGACAGCTGCTTCTGCATGACCTACGGCGACGGCAGCCGCAACGCGGCCCCGCTGACCTCGCTCGACGTGGCGGCCCACGAGATGTCGCACGGAGTCACCTCCCACACCGCGGGGCTCAACTACAGCGGCGAGTCGGGCGGGCTCAACGAGGCCACATCGGACATCTTCGCGACGGGCGTGGAGTTCTACTCCGACACCGCCGAGGACCCGGGCGACTACCTGATCGGCGAGAAGATCGACATCAACGGCGACGGTACGCCGCTGCGTTACCAGGACAAGCCGAGCAGGGACGGCGCGTCCAAGGACTCCTGGTACTCCGGGATCGGCAACATCGACGTCCACTACTCGTCGGGCCCGGCCAACCACTTCTTCTACCTGCTCTCCGAGGGCAGCGGCGCCAAGACCGTCAACGGGGTGGCCTACGACTCCCCGACGGCCGACGGCCTTCCGGTGACCGGCATCGGCCGGGACAAGGCGCTGCAGATCTGGTTCAAGGCGCTCACCACGAAGTTCACCTCCACCACCAACTACGCGGCGGCCCGCACCGGCACCCTCGCCGTGGCCGGTGAGCTGTACGGCACCACGAGCGCCGAGTACACCGCGGTCGCCGACGCCTGGGCGGGCATCGCCGTGGGCTCGCGTCCGACGGCGACACCCTCCGCACAACAGCGGTGACACAGCGCGGCGCCGGGAGGCAGTCCCCTCCCGGCGCCGCTCAACGCGTCAGCCCGACGGGTTCGCGCCCCGGCCGGGGATGATCTGCTCGGCCCAGACGATCTTCCCGGTCGCCGTGCGGCACGAACCCCAACTGCGGCACAGCAGGTTGATGAGCTGGAGCCCCCGGCCCCCCTCGTCACTGACGTCGGCGTGCTGGATCTGCGGCAGGTCGGGCCCGGTGTCGGCCAGCTCCACCTGGAGCCGCTCGTCGCGCAGCAGCCGGAGGCGGCCCGGGCCACCGCCGTAGCGCAGGGCGTTGCCGACCAGTTCGCTGACCACCAGCTCCGTCACATCGGCGAGTTCGGCCAGGTCCCACCGCGTGAGCTGCTCCGTGACGAGGTTGCGCGCGGTGGAGGCGGGGTTGCCTTCGGTGGGCAGGTCCCACTCCTGCAACTCCACCTCGGGGGACAGCTCATGGCCCCCGGCCACCAGCAACACCGCCTCGTCGAAGCGGCCGTCGTCCTGCCTCGGCCGGGTCAGCGGACCGCCCGCGTCGAGCTCCTCGGGCGTCATCGAGGCCACGGAGGCGCGCAGTGACTCCAGTTGGACGTCCACGTCGTCGGTGCGGGTCTTGATCAGGCCGTCGGTGTAGAGGACGAGCCGGCCACCGGCCGGGCCGCGCAGCCTCAGCGGGTCGTAGGGGATGACCCCGGCGCCCAGCGGCGCTCCGACCGGCATCTCCGGATAGCGGGTGGTGCCGTCCGCCTCCACCAGCAGCGGCGGCGGGTGACCCGCGCTGGCGATGGTGTAGCTGGAGTCCGCCGGGTCGTAGACCGCGCACAGACACGTGGCGACCTGGTCGTCCTCCAGGTCCCGAGTGGCCAGGTCGAGCCGGGCGAGCAGCCGGTCGGGCGCGATGTCCAGCATCATCAGCGTACGGGCGACGGCCCGCAGCCTGCCCATCGTGGCGGCGGCGGGCAGCCCGTGGCCGGTGACGTCGCCGACGACCAGTGCCGTACGCCCGGCGGGGAGCGCCACCACGTCGTACCAGTCGCCGCCCACCCCGTGCGCGTCGACGGCCGGCGCGTAGTGGGCGTGCACCCGCAGGCCGGGGGTGTGCGGGGTGGCGCGCGGGAGCAGGGTGCGCTGGAGCGAGACGACATGCTCGCGCTCGCGCCCGTAGAGCCGGGCGTTGTCCATGAACACGGCCGCTATGGCGGCCAGCTGTCCCGCGAGGTCCAGATCGGCGCGGTTGAACGGCGGGCTGTCACCCGCGCGTACGAAGTCGGCCGAGCCCAGCAGGACACCACGGGCGACCAGTGGCACGGCCAGGTAGCTGTGGACGCCCTGACGGCGCATCGCGTCGGCCGCGCTCGGCGTCGGTGTGACACGGTCGTAGTCCTCGTCGGTCATCCGGCTGACCAGGACGGGCCGTCCGTTGCGCAGGCACTCGGTGGTCAGCAGCGTCTCGCGCAGTGCGGTGCGGTCGACCACCTCGCCCACCGGGGCGGGTTCGAGTTCGTCCAGCGTGTCGATGGAACGCACCGCCATGGCACGGGTGACGGGCACCGCCGCCCCGGTGACACGCTCGCCCTCCTCGCCGCGCAGCACGGACTCCAGCAGGTCGACGGCGGCACCGTCGGCCAGCCGCGGGACACTGAACGCGGCGAGCTCCTGGGCCGTCCGCTCCAGGTCGAGCGTGGTGCCGATCCGGGTGCTCGCGGCGTGCAGCCACCGCATCCGGGCGGCGGTGGTGAAGCGGTCGCCCCGCGAAGGGCCCGCGGGTTCCGGGCGGCGGACGTACAGCTGCCGTGAGGTGCCGTGCTGGGCGGCCAACCGACGGGTCAGGCGTCTCGCTCGGCCTCCGCCGCCGTTCACCGTGCTGACCTCCACTCGCGCCCGGTGGGACGCATCGCTGTCACGTCGGTGGCCGGGAGGCCACACCGGCCGGGCTGTCATGTTAGCGAGATCACGGCGAAAACACCCCCGCCCGTCCGCGCCGGACGGACAGACGGACAGACGGACAGGCGGACGCGCGGGTGGGCCCGGCGCGGGGACACGCCGGGCCCACCCTGGACGGGACGCGTCAGCGCAGGAGCACTCCGCCGCCCTCGCCCGTGGCCGCGTTCGGCACAGCGACCAGGCCCAGTTCCGCGCCCGACGCGAGCCGGGGGTGGGAGGGCAGGACACGCACGGTGTAGCCGTAGGGGCCCGTACGGTCGAGGGCGAGCGGGCCCTCGTACAGCCAGCGGTCCTCCAGGTCGTGACCGCCCGCCGGCTTCAGCGGGAACGTCTGCGGCTCGGCGATCGCGTCCCCCGAGTCGACGCGCCCCGCGACCACCTGTACCTCCACGTCCTCGGGGTCGAGGCCGCCCAGGGCGATCCTGACCCGGAGCGCCAGGGTGGACCCCAGCTCGGCGGAGCCACCGACGACCGTGTCGGCCGTCGCCTCCACATGGTCGACCGCCACCTGCGGCCAGGCCGCACGGATCCTGGTCTTCCACTCCGCGAGGTCACGGGCAGCGGCCGGCTCCAGCGCCCGCCTGGAGTGCGCCGCCGGGGCGTAGAGCCGCTCGACGTACTCACGCACCATCCGGCCCGCGAGGACCTTGGGGCCCAGGGTGACCAGCGTGCGGCGGACCATCTCGATCCACCGCTCGGGCAGGTCGTCGGCGTTGCGGTCGTAGAAGCGGGGGGCGACCCGGTCCTCGATCAGCGCGTAGAGGGCGCCGGCCTCCAGCTCGTCGCGCCGCTCCTCGTCGGTGGCGGAGCCGTCGGCGGTCGGGATCGCCCAGCCGAAGTCGGGCTCGAACCACTCGTCCCACCAGCCGTCGCGCACGGAGAGGTTGAGGCAGCCGTTGAGCGCGGCCTTCATCCCGCTGGTGCCGCAGGCCTCCAGGGGACGCAGCGGATTGTTGAGCCAGACATCGCAGCCCGGGTAGAGCTTCTGCGCCATCCCCATGCCGTAGTCGGGCAGGAAGACGATGCGATGACGCACCCGGGGGTCGTCGGAGAACCGCACCAGCTCCTGCACCAGCCGCTTGCCGCCGTCGTCGGCGGGGTGCGCCTTGCCCGCGACGACGATCTGAATGGGGTGCGTCGGGTGGAGCAGCAGGTCACGGAGCCGGTCACGGTCGTGCAGCATCAGCGTCAGCCGCTTGTACGAGGGCACCCGGCGGGCGAAGCCGATGGTCAGCACGTCCGGGTCGAGCACATCGTCGATCCAGCCCAGCTCGGCGGTGCCGGCGCCGCGCCTGCGCCAGGAGGCGTAGAGGCGTTTGCGTACCTCGGTGACGAGCTGCTCGCGCAGTCCTCTGCGCAGCTCCCAGATCTCCCGGTCGCCGACGGCGGTCACGGCGTCCCAGCGCCGGGGCGTGCCCGCCGCCCCGCCGTCCGCGCCGGTCCGCTCCTCGACCTCGGCCCCGGCGAGTGCGTTCTCCGTGCGTTCGGAGCCGAACTTTCCGGCGCCGAGCCGGAGCACCTCGGGGGCGACCCAGGTCGGGGCGTGCACCCCGTTGGTCACCGAGGTGATCGGCACCTCGGAGGGGTCGAATCCCGGCCACAGCCCGGAGAACATCTCCCGGCTCACCGCGCCGTGCAGGCTCGAGACCCCGTTGGCGCGCTGGGCGAGCCGCAGCCCCATCACCGCCATGTTGAAGAGCTCGGGCTCACCGCCGGGATAGGTCTCCTGCCCGAGGCGCAGGATGCGCTCCACGCCGAGACCGGGCAGCTCGCCGTCGTCACCGAAATGACGGGCCACGAGCTGGCGTTCGAACCGGTCTATCCCGGCGGGCACCGGGGTGTGGGTGGTGAACACCGTGCCCGACCGCACGACCTCCAGGGCGGCGTCGAAGTCCAGACCGGTCTCGGAGAGCTCCTGGATCCGTTCGAGACCGAGGAACCCGGCGTGCCCCTCGTTGGTGTGGAACACCTCGGGCACCGCGTGCCCGGTCAGCCGGCAGTAGGTGCGCACGGCGCGCACCCCGCCGATGCCGAGCAGCATCTCCTGGAGCAGCCGGTGGTCGCTGCCGCCGCCGTAGAGCCGGTCGGTGACGTCGCGTTCGCCGGGCGCGTTCTCCTCGACGTCGGAGTCGAGGAGCAGCAGGGGGACACGCCCGACCCGGGCCTGCCAGATCGAGGCGTGGAGCGAGCGGCCTCCGGGCAGGGCGAGCACCACCCTGCTGGGGGTGCCGTCGGCCTCCCGCAGGAGGGTGAGCGGCAGCTCGTTGGGGTCGAGCACGGGGTAGTGCTCCTGCTGCCAGCCGTCCCGGGACAGGCTCTGGCGGAAGTAGCCGTGCCGGTAGAGCAGACCGACCCCGATGAGCGGTACGCCGAGGTCGCTGGCGGCCTTCAGATGGTCACCGGCCAGGATGCCGAGGCCGCCCGAGTACTGGGGCAGGGCCGCGGTGACCCCGAATTCGGGTGAGAAGTAGGCGATGGCCGCGGGGAGCTCCGCGCCCTGGGACAGCTGGTTCTGATACCACCTCGGACCGCCGAGGTACTCCCGGAGGTCATCGGACACCTCGGTGAGCCGGCGCATGAAGTGCTGGTCCCCGGCGAGCTCGGTGAGGCGCGCCGCGGAGACGGCACCGAGCAGCCGCACGGGGTCGGCGTCCGCGGGCCGCCAGCCCTCCGGGTCGGCCGCCTGGAAGAGCTGCTGGGTCTCGGTGTGCCAGGACCAGCGCAGGTTGCGTGCGAGGTCGCTGAGCGGTTGCAGGGGTTCGGGGAGGACGGGACGCACGGTGAATCGACGAATGGCCTTCACGTATCCCACCTTTACAGGGGACCTGCGGATCCGAGGGGACGCACGACGGTGGGCGCCCTCTCCGTCACCCTCGACGGTAGCGGCGTGCCGCCGTACGCGACCACGGCGCGCGACCGGCTCAGTGGGTCCGGCGCGGAGCGGTCCGCCCGCCCCTGTCCCGGCGCCGCACCGCGCGCGCCCTCTCTCCGCCGGCTCCTGGAACCGTCCTGCCGCCCCGGTCCCGCCGGTATCTCCGGCCCCTGTGGGCCCTGTGGTCCCCTGGGCCAGATGCGCCAGTTTCGTCCTCGTCTGTCACGGGCGATATGGCTGATTTCCCCTCCGCGCACGGACTTGTGGCACCCGGCACCGCAGGGAAGGCTTCGGGGGTGCCCGCTCGTCGGCCTACGGACCGGCGTGCGGCCCACGGCGCGTGCGCCTGATGCACCCAGGAGTTAACACACCACCGGGTTGGCCGCCCGAAATCGGTGGGAAGGCTCCCGGTGACACCCCGGTGACACTCCCGCGTCGCACATCCCAGGTGCCCCGGCCGGAGTACGAATCCCCCACGCACCTGCCATTCGAGTGCCATTCGAGTGAACGCGCACAGGAGCGGCCATGCCCACAGCCCGCCAGCCCATGACCGAGCAGCTACAAAGGACGCACCCCCACCATCGCGGCGCGCGCGGTCAGCCCTTCACGCCCATGTCGCTCGCCGTGCATGCCGAGCTCCGACCCCCAGGTGATTCCATGATCGGTCGCATTCCCGTCCTGGACGTCCGTCCGCTCGTCGACTGCGGCAGACGGCCCGCCAAAGCCGTCGCGGGCGAGACCTTCGAGGTCAGCGCCACCGTGTTCCGCGAGGGCCATGACGCCGTGGCCGCCAACGTCGTCCTGTGCGACCCGAACGGACGACCCGGCCCCTGGACGCCGATGCGTGAGCTCGCCCCGGGCACCGACCGGTGGGGCGCCGATGTCACACCGGGATCGGAAGGCCACTGGACCTACACCGTCGAGGCGTGGAGCGACCCGGTCACCACCTGGCGCTCGCACGCGCGGATCAAGATCCCGGCGGGCATCGACACCGCGCTGGTGCTCGACGAGGGGGCCGAGCTGTACGCCCGCGCCGCCGAGGGCGTGCCCAAGAAGGACGGGCGCGAGGCCGTGCTGGCCGCCGTCGACGCGCTGCGCGACACGAGCCGCCCCGCGGCCGCCCGGCTGGCGGCGGCGCTGACGGCGGAGGTGGACGAGGCGCTCGGCCGCCACCCCCTGCGCGAGCTGGTCACCGCGTCCCGGCCGCTGCCGCTGAACGTCGAGCGCCGGCGCGCCCTGTACGGCTCCTGGTACGAGCTGTTCCCGCGCTCCGAGGGGGCGCGCCCGGAGCCGGTGGAGCCTCCGAAGCCGGCCAGGAAACCGCGGGCCACGAAGACGGCGAAGACCGCGGCGGCCCGGAAGAAGGCGCCCGCCACGGTCACGGCGGAGCTCCCGCCGCCCGCCCCCCGGATGATCAGCGGCACCTTCCGTACCGCCGCCGAGCGGCTTCCCGCCGTCGCGGCGATGGGGTTCGACGTCGTCTATCTCCCCCCGGTCCACCCCATCGGCACCACCCATCGCAAGGGTGCCAACAACAGCCTCACTCCCGGCGCCGACGACCCGGGTGTGCCCTGGGCGATCGGTTCGGCCGACGGCGGGCACGACGCCGTCCACCCTGATCTCGGCACCCTGGAGGACTTCGACCACTTCGTGGCGACGGCCAGGACACTGCGGATGGAGATCGCGCTGGACTTCGCGCTCCAGTGCTCCCCCGACCACCCCTGGGTGAGTGAGCATCCGGAGTGGTTCCATCACCGCGCGGACGGGACCGTGGCCTACGCCGAGAACCCGCCCAAGAAGTACCAGGACATCTACCCGATCGCGTTCGACAAGGACCTGCCGGGGATCGTCGCGGAGACCGTGCGGATCCTGCGGTTCTGGATGGAGCACGGCGTACGGATCTTCCGCGTCGACAATCCGCACACCAAGCCGGTGGTCTTCTGGGAGAAGGTGATCGCCGACATCAACCGCACCGACCCGGATGTGATCTTCCTGGCGGAGGCCTTCACCCGCCCCGCGATGATGCGCACGCTGGCCGCGGTCGGCTTCCAGCAGTCCTACACCTACTTCACCTGGCGTAACACGAAGCAGGAACTCACCGAGTACGTCACGGAGCTTTCGGGCGAGAGCGCCTCGTACATGCGGCCCAACTTCTTCGTGAACACGCCCGACATTCTTCCCGGGTACCTCCAGGAGGGCGGCCGTCCCGCCTTCGGAGCCCGGGCCGTGCTGGCCGCGACGCTGTCCCCCTCCTGGGGCGTGTACGCGGGGTTCGAGCTGTACGAGAACACCCCGGTGCATCCCGGGAGCGAGGAGTACCAGGACTCCGAGAAGTACCAACTCAGGCCCAGGGACTGGGAGTCGGCGGAACGTGAGGGCCGCTCGCTCGCTCCCCTGATCACCTCTCTCAACCGGATCCGCCGTCGCCATCCGGCACTTCAGCAACTGCGCGACGTGCACTTCCACCCGGTCGACAACGAGGCACTGATCGCGTACAGCAAGCGCTCGGGCCCGGACACCGTCCTGGTGGTCGTCAACCTCGACCCTCACCACACCCAGGAGGCCACGGTCTCGTTGGACATGCCGCGTCTCGGCCTCGACTGGCACGAGAGCGTGCCGGTGCGCGACGAGCTCACCGGCGACACCTATCACTGGGGCAGGGCCTTCTATGTGCGTCTGGAACCGGGTGTGACACCCGCGCACATCGCCGTCCTGCGACCGTCCCCGCCGACCGGAGGGTCACCCACACCATGATCGTCAATGAGCCTGTCCACGACCTGTTCGAGGACACTCCCGCCAAGGACCGCGATCCCGACTGGTTCAAGCGCGCCGTCTTCTACGAGGTACTCGTCCGGTCCTTCCAGGACTCGAACGGGGACGGCGTCGGTGACCTCAAGGGCCTCACCGCCAAGCTGGACTATCTGCAGTGGCTGGGCGTCGACTGCCTGTGGCTGCCACCGTTCTTCAAGTCGCCGCTGCGCGACGGTGGTTACGACGTCTCCGACTACACGGCCGTGCTGCCCGAGTTCGGCGACCTCGCCGACTTCGTGGAGTTCGTCGACGCGGCGCACCAGCGCGGAATGCGCGTGATCATCGACTTCGTCATGAACCACACGAGCGATCAGCACGACTGGTTCCAGCAGTCCCGCACCGACCCGGACGGGCCGTACGGCGACTACTACATCTGGGCCGACGACGACAAGCAGTTCCCGGACGCCCGGATCATCTTCGTCGACACGGAGACGTCCAACTGGACCTTCGACCCGGTCCGCAAGCAGTACTACTGGCACCGCTTCTTCTCGCACCAGCCGGATCTCAACTACGAGAACCCGGCGGTGCAGGAGGAGATCATCTCGGCCCTGCGCTTCTGGCTGGACCTCGGCATCGACGGCTTCCGCGTCGACGCCGTGCCCTACCTCTACCAGCGCGAGGGAACCAACTGCGAGAACCTCCCCGAGACCCACGGCTTCCTCAAGCGGGTCCGCAAGGAGATCGACGCCAACTACCCGGACACGGTGCTGCTGGCCGAGGCCAACCAGTGGCCCGAGGACGTCGTCGACTACTTCGGCGACTACCCGGCCGGCGGCGACGAGTGCCACATGGCGTTCCACTTCCCGGTGATGCCCCGCATCTTCATGGCCGTACGGCGTGAGAGCCGTTACCCGGTCTCGGAAGTCCTGGCGAAGACCCCGGCGATCCCTTCCGGCTGCCAGTGGGGCATCTTCCTGCGCAACCACGACGAGCTCACGCTCGAAATGGTCACGGACGAAGAGCGCGACTACATGTACGCGGAGTACGCCAAGGATCCGCGGATGCGGGCCAACATCGGCATCCGCCGTCGCCTGGCTCCGCTCCTGGACAACGACCGCAACCAGATCGAGCTGTTCACGGCACTGCTCATGTCCCTGCCCGGGTCCCCGATCCTCTACTACGGGGACGAGATCGGGATGGGCGACAACATCTGGCTCGGCGACCGCGACGCCGTACGCACCCCCATGCAGTGGACGCCCGACCGCAACGCCGGTTTCTCCTCCAGCGATCCGGGGCGGCTCTACCTCCCCACGATCATGGACCCGGTCTACGGCTACCAGGTCACCAACGTCGAGGCGGCGATGGCCTCGCCGTCGTCGCTGCTGCACTGGACGCGGCGGATGATCGAGATCCGTAAGCAGAATCCGGCGTTCGGCCTCGGTTCGTACACCGAGCTGCCGTCGTCGAACCCGGCGGTGCTGGCGTTCGCCCGGGAGTACAAGGACGACCTCGTGCTGTGCGTCCACAACTTCTCGCGGTTCCCGCAGCCGACGGAGCTGGATCTGCGGGCCTACGAGGGGCGTCATCCGGTGGAGCTGATCGGCGGGGTGCGCTTCCCGGCCGTCGGTCAGCTGCCCTACCTGCTGACGCTCGCGGGGCACGGCTTCTACTGGTTCCGACTGCGGAAGGACGCTCCGGTCAGCTGACTCCGGTGACGACCGGCTGACGGCGCCTCACCACGGGGGCGCCACCCGCGGGGCGGTTTCCGCCGCCCCGCACAGGGCACTCTCTCCCCAAATCGAGCAGTTCCTGTCTCTTCCCGACCCTTCCATGCACTTTATGGCTCATTGACCGAGCCTTGATCGAGTATTGATCGCGCATTAATCGAGTCCATTTGGACTTTTCCTCACCCGACACGTCCCGCACAGCCGGACAGCCATTGCCGCAATCCGGGACACTCTTCGCATCCTGTGGTGTGCCCGGGGAAAGGACGCGATGCCATGTCGGAGGCTGCATCCACTCGAGTCGCCCTGGCGAAGAGCACAACATCGAGAAAGACGACACAACGACATCCGCCGAGCATCACGGGCACCACCGCCCTGCTGCCGTCGCTCGCCCCGCTGCTCCACGAGTGGGTGCCCCGACAGCGCTGGTTCGCCGGCAAGGGGCAGCCCGTCACCGGCTTCTCGCTGGTCTCGGCCACCGAAATACTGCCGATCGACAGCACGGGTACGGCCCCGGGGCTGCTGCATCTGCTCGTACGGGTGCACCAGGCGGGCGGCCACCCCACGCAGTCCCACGGGGACTGCTACCAACTGCTGCTCGGCGTGCGCACCACGCTGCCCCCGCGCCTGGCCGGCGCACGCATCGGCCCGGTCACGGAGGGGCCGCTGGCCGGCCGCACGCTGTACGAGGGGCTGCACGACCCACGCGTCGCCGACCTGCTGCTGGAACGATTCCGTACGCCCGGCCCCCTCGGCCCCCTCCGCTTCGACCGGGCCGAGCCGATCCCGTCGGGCCTCACCCCGCGCGTCCTGGAGACCGAGCAGTCCAACTCCTCACTGGTCTACGGTGACGCGCTCATCCTGAAGATCTTCCGCAGGGTCTTCCCCGGCACCAACCCCGATCTCGAACTGCCGCTCGCCCTCGGCCGCGAGGGCTGCGGCCGGGTGCCCGCGCCGGTGGCCTGGTTCGAGACGACGACGACCCCGCAGCCGCTCACGCTCGGCGTGCTGCAGCCGTTCCTGCGCGGCGCCCAGGACGGCTGGCAGCTGGCCCTCGCGGCACTGGCCGCCGGGCAGGACTTCGTGACCGAGGCGCACGCGCTCGGCCGCGCCACCGCCGAGGTGCACACGGCGCTCGCCGCCGCACTGCCGACACCACCGCTGGCCCACGACCGGACCAGGGACCTGGTGGCCGGGATGGTGGAGCGTCTCGAAGCCGCCGCCCAGGCCGTCCCGGCCCTCGTCCCGTACGTACCGGGGCTGCGCGCCGCCTTCGACGCGGTCGCGGCACTCGGGGACACGGGGTGCGGCTGGGCGGCGCAGCGGGTCCACGGGGATCTGCACCTCGGCCAGACCCTGCGGGGGGACGACGGCTTCTGGTCACTGATCGACTTCGAGGGCGAACCCGCCCGGCCGCTGCCCGAGCGGCGCGCACCGCAGCCGACGGTGCGTGATGTCGCCGGAATGCTGCGGTCCTTCGACTACGCCGCCCGCTCCCACCACCCCTGGAACCCCGAGTGGGCGGCCCGCTGCCGCGCCGCGTACTGCGAGGGCTACGCCCGCGCGGCGGGCACCGATCCACGCGCCGAACCGGAACTGCTGCGCGCCCACGAGACCGACAAGGCGGTGTACGAGGTGCTCTACGAGGCCCGTAACCGCCCCGACTGGCTGCCGGTCCCGATGGCCGCCATCCAGCGCCTGGCCGCCGGCACACCCGCGTGACCTCCCCTCCCGCCACCACTCCCCCTCCCTTCCAGCCTTTCTAGGAGGCAGTCTCCGTGACCGCCCGCAAGCCGTCCCGCAAGCCGTCCGATCCCATCGAGGTCCCGTCCACGGCCAAGCCGGTGACCACCGAGGTCACCACCGCCGCCGCGGCGCCCGTCCCCGCCGAAACGCCCTCGGAGGCGCCCGCCGACACGCCCCCGGCGCCGGCCAAGCGCGCCCGGGCCAGGAAGACGGCCGCCGCTGCCCCGGCCTCCGGGACCCCGCCCCGCCCCAGGCGCGGCGGAGGCAGCAAGAACGTCCTGCCCGCCACCGTCCTGGACGACGCGGACCGGGGCCGGCTGCTGGCCGGTGAGCACCACGACCCGCACGGCGTCCTGGGCGCGCACCCGGCGGCGGGCGGCGTCCTCTTCCGGACCCTGCGCCCCTTCGCGCGCTCGGTGACCGTGGTGCCGGACGGGGGCGAGCGGGCCGAGTTGCAGAGCGACGGCGACGGTTTCTTCTCCGGGGTCCTGGCACTGCCCGCCGTGCCGGCCGCGTACCGCCTCCAGGTCACCTACGACGACGCCACGATCGAGGTGGAGGACCCGTACCGCTTCCTGCCCGCCACCGGCGAACTCGATCTGCATCTGATCGGCGAGGGACGGCACGAGGAGCTCTGGAAGGCACTCGGCGCGCAGCCGATGGAGCACCAGGGGGTGCCGGGCACCCGCTTCACCGTCTGGGCGCCGAACGCGCGCGGTGTCCGTGTCATGGGCGACTTCAACTACTGGGACGGCACGGCCTCCCCCATGCGCTCGCTCGGATCCACCGGCGTGTGGGAGGTCTTCCTCCCCGGCGTCGGCGAGGGTGCCGTCTACAAGTACGACATCTGCCGGCCCGACGGGTCGCACACCCAGCGGGCCGACCCGATGGCCCGGCGCACCGAGGTGCCACCGGCCACCGCCTCGGTGGTCACGGCCTCGCACCATGTGTGGCAGGACGCGGACTGGATGGCCCACCGCGGTGACCGCCCGGTCCACGAGTCCCCGTTCTCCGTCTACGAGATCCACCTCGCCTCCTGGCGCCCCGGCCTCGGCTACCGCCAGCTCGCGGCCCAACTCCCCGCGTACGTCAAGGAGCTCGGCTTCACCCACGTCGAGCTGATGCCGGTGTCCGAGCATCCCTTCGGCGGCTCCTGGGGCTACCAGGTCACCGGCTTCTACGCGCCGACGTCCCGCATGGGCACCCCGGACGACTTCCGTTTCCTGGTCGACGCGCTGCACGCGGCCGGCATCGGCGTCCTGATGGACTGGGTGCCCGCGCACTTCCCGCGCGACGACTGGGCACTCGCCGAGTTCGACGGCCGCCCGCTGTACGAGCACTCCGACCCGAACCGGGCCGCCCACCCGGACTGGGGCACCCTGGAGTTCGACTACGGCCGCAAGGAGGTCCGTAACTTCCTTGTCTCCAACGCCACTTACTGGTGCGAGGAGTTCCACATCGACGGGCTGCGCGTCGACGCGGTCGCCTCCATGCTCTACCTCGACTACTCCCGCGAGGACGGCCAGTGGTCGCCGAACGAGTTCGGGGGCCGGGAGAACCTGGACGCGGTCAGCTTCCTCCAGGAGATGAACGCGACGGTCTACCGCCGTAACCCCGGTGTCGTCACGATGGCCGAGGAGTCCACCGCCTGGGACGGCGTCACCCGCGCCACGGACCACGGCGGCCTGGGCTTCGGCCTGAAGTGGAACATGGGCTGGATGCACGACTCGCTGGTGTACGTCTCCAAGGAGCCGATCCACCGCAGGTACCACCACAACGAGATGACCTTCTCGATGGTGTACGCGTACAGCGAGAACTACGTGCTGCCCATCTCGCACGACGAGGTGGTGCACGGCAAGCAGGCACTGGTCAGCAAGATGCCCGGCGACTGGTGGCAGCGGCGCGCGAACCACCGTGCCTACCTGGGCTGGATGTGGGCCCACCCGGGCAAACAACTCCTGTTCATGGGCCAGGAGTTCGCTCAGGGCGCGGAGTGGTCGGAGGGACACGGCCCGGACTGGTGGCTGCTGGACGAGACGTACGAGGCCTCCGGCGACCACCGCGGCGTACGCAACCTGGTCACGGACCTCAACGCCGTGTACAACGCGCTGCCCGCGCTCTGGCAGCGGGACACCGACCCGGGCGGCTTCTCCTGGATCGACGGCGGGGCGGCCGAGGACAACGCGTTCTCGTTCGTGCGCTACGACGCGGACGGCTCACCGCTGATCGCGGTCTCGCACTTCTCCCCGGTGGTCCGCCAGGACTACCGCATCGGCGTGCCGGAAGGACCCGAGGCCTGGGTCGAGGTCCTCAACACGGACGCGGCGCGCTACGGCGGCAGCGACGTACGCAACGAGGAACCGCTGAAGCCGGAGTCGGTCGCGGCGCACGGCCGCGACACCAGCATCACCCTGACGCTCCCACCCCTGGCGACGGTGTGGCTGCGCCCGGCCTGACCGCACAGCGGCTGCGCCGGGGCCCGCACCACGAACCCGTGGCGCGGGCCCCGGGGCGCCGGGAGGCCCGGTCGAAGGGAGGTTACGGACACGTGCACCTCCCGCGACCTCGGCTTTCGGGGCGGTGCACGGTCCGTAACCTCACTCCGAGCCCCGCCTCGCAGCCGATCCGCGGCGCCACAGACCGGTCTCACCGTCGACGATGATCGAACATCACCCCCCATGTGTACGCGGTGCGGGCCCCGGCGGATCAGCCGCCGCAGGTCGTGAACTCCGGCCCGGTCTTCGCCAGGTAGACGCTGGCGTGACCCTGGTCGTCGCTGGTCAGTGGCACGGTGACGGTGTCGTGCGCCTGCCACGGGTAGCCGTTCGCGTCGAAGGTCCAGTCACCGGTCACCTTCGTCGCCAGCTCCGAGAGCGCCACCCAACCGTAGTGGCCGGACGGCACGGCGATCTCCAGGCTGTTGCCGAGGGTCTCGCTGAGGCTGTAGGTGACCTTGCCCGTGGTGGTGAGAGCGATCTTCGTCTGAACGGGGCTCGGATCGCCCACGGTGAGGCTCGACTCGAAGGAGACGCTGATCTCGCTGGACCAGCCGTGCTCGGTGGACAGTGAGAACGTCCACGGCACCGAGGCCGCGGTGCCGTTGTACCAGACGGGCGAGACGCACTGCACGGGCAGCGGCTCTGCCGGGGCCTGGGTGCCCTTCGTCCAGGAGCAGGTCGCCTCGTCCTTCTGGCAGCGCTTGGAGGCGTAGTCCACGGCGGCGTCGAACGCGTCCGCGGTGGCCGAGGCGGGGATGCTCCACTGCTGGGCCTTGCTGCCGTTGCAGTCGTAGGTCTGGGTCCACGCGTCGTCGTTCTGGGCCGCGAGGACGACGTCGACGCACTTGTTGTCACCGGCGTTGCGGATCATGAAGGTGTTCTCGGCACCGGCGACGGGCTGGAAGTACCAGCGCTGAGCTGCCGTTCCGGCGCAGGCCCGCTGCGCGAGCGGAAGGCCCGTGGCCAGACACTTGCCGGTGTCGTCGTTGACGAGCCGGAACGCACCGTCGGCCTGGACGTCGGCCGTCCACTGCTGGTGGTAGCCCGGCGCCGCGTTGGTGACGACGAAGACCCCGTCGCCCGTGTTGCCGTTCTGCACGTCGAGGTTGCGGCCGCTGTTGACCGAGGTGAACGTCAGGCCGGTCAGTCCTGACGCCGACACCCCGCCGGCCGGGGCCGCGCCCGCCTGCGCGGTCAGCCCGAGTATGACGGCCAGTGCGGCCACGAGGACGCCGAGCGCCCTGGGTAAGGCTCTGCCTGCACGCGATTCCATGATGTGTCCCCCTGCGATCGGTGTGCCGCTGATGAAGCGATGGCGGGCCTCACGCTAGTGAAGCCCGCCATCCGTCGCGGGGGACTGCGGTGCCTTTGACCGACTTACGACGGTGTCTGGCCGACGACGGCCCGGCCGTTGCCCTGCCGGCCGTCAGTACACCGTGTCCTGTTGGTCCGGTACGACGCTGCCGTCGCGGCGCAGTACGGGGCCGAAGCCGCCTTCGGGTTCGTTGTACCCCGTCGCAGCCCTCGTTGCGGGTCATGATGCGGCCCTCGCGGTCGAGCACGGAGCGGATGGCGACGGTGTGCGCGCGGTCGATGCCGATGCCACGCGACCAGACCTCGGTGACCGGCTCCGAGCCCGCCGAGACGATCCAGACGTCGAAGCCGGCCTTCCGGAGCGTACCGACGAGGTCGCGCTGCTGCTCGTAGTAACGGACGTAGGCCGGAAGCACGTGGGTGCCGACGGTGCGGGTCGCACCGACAGGCGCGGCGAGTGCCTCCTCACGGGCGGCCTCCGTGTACGCGCGCAGCTCGGGGACGGTGTGCCCTGCCCGATCCCGGGGTCGCACAACGGAACGGGAATGCTCCGCAGAACGCGGCATGACGACGCCGCGGCCGACCAAGTACGTTAAGGGCTGCGGACACGTCCGATGCCCGCAGCACGGCGACGGCAGACCCGGGGGGCCGAACTTCACATGGCAACGGAAACGATGACGGTCGACGAGCTGACCAGCCTCCGTCTCGGCACGCTCGGCACAGCCGTGTCGGAGTGGGAAACGATGCAGGGGCGTCTGAACACCCTTGCTACCGGCGGCAACGGCTCAGTCAGCGCGAGCACCCTGGAACAGCAGGCGAACGCGGCGGACTGGAAGGGCGAAAACGCCACCATCACCCGAGAGTTCGTGACGAAGACGGCGAAACAGTTCAGCGATGCCGCCGAAGAGGCGAAGAGTGTCCTGGGAATCCTGCGGGACGCGCACACCGACTTCACGAAGCATAAACAAGACCTGCGCACGGCCATCGACAGCCTCGCGAAGAGCAACATCGGCGTGAACGGCAACGGCACGGTCAGGGCGTCCGTGCCCTCCGGTGCGGCGGCGGGCGACGGCGACATCCACACCCCGACCGAGGACGAACTCGGTGTTGCTCAGCGCCGGATCACCCGCATCCTGTGGGAGGCGACGGAGACCGACCGGATCGCCGCGCGCGCCCTGCGCAAACTCGCGAAGGACGCTCACGACTTCACCGAGAAGGGCCCCGACAGCCTCAAGCAGGCCGACGCTCAGCAGGGCAAGGCGGACGCCGAGTACTGGCGCAAGGAGATCGCCAAGGGGCACGTCGAGGACTGGGACGACGACAAGCTCCGCAGGTTCGACGAGATGCTCAAGAACCAGCGCGACAACCCCGGCTTCACCGAGACCTTCGCCACCGGCCTGCGCGCCGACGGCACCCTCCAGCTCTGGCGCGACCTCGCCGACCCCGGCCATGGCGACGTGCCCGACGGCGAGCGGGCCAAGCTCCTGGGCGATGTGCAGCAGAACCTCAGCATGTCCCTGGCCAACGCGACGCACAGCCACACCCCCGAGATGGAGGCGTGGAAGAAGGACATGATCGCGGCGGGCAGCAAGCAGTACGGCCACGAGGGCCTCATGGTCAAGCCGTACGGCTTCCAGATCATGAGCAATCTGATGGTCAAGGGGTCCTTCGACAAGGGCTTCCTCAACGACTACGGCAACGCACTGCGCTCCTTCGAGAAGGAGAAGGAACCCTTCGACCCGAAGGACTACTGGGGCAACCCCGGCGTCGCCGCACAGCTCGACTACACCAGCAAGGGAGCGGACGGCGACTTCGGCGAACCGGGCAGCGACCCGATGTCCGGCTTCCTCACGGCCACGTCCCACAACCCTGAATTCGCCACGGAACTCTTCAACAACGATGACATGGCGGACTACCTCCTGAAGGACCGCGCCTTCTACGACGAGGACGACCCCTTCGGCAAGGGCGACGGGACGGTGCAGTCACGGGACGCGCTGGGCAAGGCCCTCCTGGCGGCGGGCACCGGCCTGAACCCGGACCAGCCGAACGTCGTCACCTCGTACGAGCACACCGACGCCCAACACGAGGTTCTGGAAGGCGCGTTGAGTCGACTCTCCGGCAAGGGAGACGATTTCCCGCCGGAGCTCCGCGACGACATGGCCGCCCTCCTGGGGAACTACGGCGACGAAGTGCACCAGACGGCGAGCTCGCTGAACAAGCACGGCACCCCGCTGGACTACGAGCAGCTGCTCGAAGTATCGACACAGGTCTCCCGCGACCAGGACGCCTACGGCATGTTGACGGAGGGCCTGAACCAGGCGATCATCGCCGACTTCCACGCCGAGCACCAAGGCGACCCCGAGGAGGAACTGCAGAGAGCGGGACAGTCCGTCGGCTTCATGGAATCGGCTCGCTATCACGCGATCGTGACCGACAAGGACGACCCGTCCTGGCCTGCCAAGTGGGGCTATCACGCAGTGGGCGGAGTCGCGAACTTCATCCCTGTCGTGGGCGACGCCGTCCAGCGCGGGGTGGACTCGGCAGCGTACGCGTGGCAGCTCGAGGAGCAGAACCGAATCGACGACGAGGCGAAAATCGACGTCAGTGAGACCTTCGACTCCAGGCAGACCTATCTGGCGGCCTTGGGAGAAGAGTGGTCGTCGGTCAATCCCGACCACAAGCTGTCCCAGGAAGGAAATGAGTACATGCGCGAGGGCGTCAGCGGGAATTCGGCGTTCAACGGAAACAGCACCGCCAACCGCATAGCGGGTGACCCGGAGTGATCACCGCACCTCGGCACGCCACACGCCGTGCCTCAACCGGTCTCGTCGTCGTAGCGGCCCTCCTGACGGGTTTCACAGGGCTCACGGCATGCACGGACTCCACCGGCTCCGCGACCCCCGAAGCCCTGTGCGACCGCACCGTCGACCCCGACCTGCTGAAGCCGCTGCTGCCGAGCGGGGAGAAGGTCAAGGCCGAGCAGGAGTCGGTCGGGGATCCGAAGAAGTCGAACTGTGTCGTATCCGTGGACGGATCCAGAGCCCTGACCATGGTGGAGTACAGGGACCAGAATTACTTCGATGTACTGAAGGATCTGGAGAAGAACTCCACCGACCGCGATCCGCAACCGTCCGGGACGGGGAACGCGGCAATAACCGACGATGCGTACGTTTCGCTGAGTCCGTGTCCCAAACGTGGCAGCAAGAGCAACTACATCCTCAGGGTCACTCTGTCCATTCCTCTCGACCAGGCCCGCAAGAAGCGCTCCCAGTTGGAGAAGTTCGCCACCGCCTACGAACCGGAAGGGCTACGCGCCATGGGGTGCACCAAGTAGGCACGCCGGGTCTCGGGATGATTCCCGGGACCCGGCCGGTGGAGCCGGTCAGTACACCGTGTCCTGTTGGTCCGGTACGACGCTGCCGTCGCGGCGCAGTACGGGGCCGAAGCCGCCTTCGGGTTCGTTGTAGGCGGCCGTCGCGCAGGGGTAGGGGGTGTCCTTGCGGGGCAGCGGCTCGATGAACATGGGGTTCACGACCCAGCGGCCGTCGGCGTTGTCGTAGGCGCGGCACATCACCTCGTTCTTGTTGCGGTTGAGCACGAGGTGCGCGCCGGTGGCGTCGCCGACGAACGTCACGTCGGTGTCGGCGTCACCGCCGCCGAGCGCGATCCGCCGGTGCGGGGCCTGCTTGCTCCAGGCGGCCGGGCCATGGATCCCGAAGATCTCCTGGTTGATCCAGCACCGCTTGCCGTCGATGTACGGGATGGCCTCGCCCTGGGTGACGCCCACCCCGCCGCAGCCCTCGTTGCGGGTCGTGATGCGGCCCTTGCGGTCGAGCACGGAGCGGATGGCGACGGTGTGCGCGCGGTCGATGCCGATGCCACGCGACCAGACCTCGGTGACCGGCTCGGAGCCCGCCGAGACGATCCAGACGTCGAAGCCGGCCTTCCGGAGCGTACCGACGAGGTCGCGCTGCTGCTCGTAGTAACGGACGTAGGCGGGGAGCACGTGGGTGCCGACGGTGCGGGTCGCACCGACAGGCGCGGCGAGTGCCTCCTTACGGGCGGCGGCCGTGTACGCGCGCAGCTCGGGGACAGTGTGCCCGGCGAACAGCTGGGGCACCCACGCGTACTGCGGGACGGTGCGCCGGTGGTTCCACTCCCCCGCGAAGGCGGCCTCACCGCTCATCGTGGTGCCGTCCTCCCGGATCTGGAGGATCTCGTCGGCGCAGCGGTCGTTGGTCGAGGTGGGCAGGGGCGCCCCCACCTCGCCGTCGGTACCGCAGGCCTTGGTCAGGGCCTTCTCACCGGTGTCGGTCAGCCACTTGCTGGTGTCCTTCCAGCGCGCGGGCCGCAGGATCTTGTCGTGCCGCAGGGACCAGCTGATGGTGGCGTCGGTGACGTCGTTCTTGGTGATGGTGTTGTCCCAGTCGAACGCCGCGACCGGGCGCGGTCCGCCCTTGCCGTGGCAGGTGCCGCGCTCGTCGATCACGCGCTGCAACCGGGCGCGGTTGTCGCCGTACCAGGTGAGTTCGTCGGAGAGTTGAGGACAGTGGGCCTTCGGCGTCACGGACTCCGGGGCGGCCGGGGCGGCGGCGGCCACGGGGCCGGCAGCGGCCGCGACCGCGAACGCCGCGGTCACGGCTGAGGTCCACGCGAGTACAGGTCGGGTTCGCATGCGAGTGGACCGTACATCAGTGTTTCCGCGATGTTGAGGAGGCACACAGCACTTCGTGGACACGGGCCGCGTGTGCTCCTCCGCCGCTCGCGCGTCGGCGTCAGGAACGCAGGGTGCGCAGGCCTGTGCGGATTTCGCCGACCAGGATCCCGGGCTGTTCCAAGGCCGCGAAGTGCCCGCCCTTGTCGGCCTCGCCGTAGTGGATCAGATTGCTGTAGGTGTCCTCGATCCAGCTGCGTGGCAGGCGCGGGATGTCCTTCGGGAAGACGGTCACCGCGACCGGAAGCGTCAGCTTCGGGCCTGCGAGGGTGCCCGATCTGTTCTCCCAGTAGATGCGGCCGGACGACGCCGCGCTGTTGGTGAACCAGTGGAGGGATATCGCGTCGAGCATGTCGTCCATGCTGAGGACGTCCTCGGCGAGCCCGTGGTTGTCGGTCTTGGACTGGAACTTCTCGTAGATCCAGGCCGCCTGGCCGGCGGGAGAGTCCGCCAGGGCGAAACCGACCGTCTCCGGCTTCGTGCGCTGAAGGTGGTTCGACCCACCGAGATCACCGTCGTAGAGGGCCAGGGTCTCCACGGCGTAGCGCTGTTCGGGCGACAGGGTGTCGGGTATCCGCGCGGGAAAGGCGTACTGGGTGTTCAGATGAATTCCGAGCAGCCCCTCAGGTTTCATGGCCCCGAGTGCGGTGGTGACGACGGCGCCCCAGTCGCCGCCTTGCGCGGCCCATCTCGTGTAGCCGAGACGCTTCATCAGCTCCGCCCACGCGCTTGCGATGCGCGATACGGTCCACCCGGTCTCCGTGGGCTTCTGGGAGAACCCGAACCCCGGGAGCGACGGGACGACGACGTCGAACGAATCGGCGGCGTCCCCTCCGAAGGAGACCGGATCGGTCAGCGGGCCGATCAGCTTCAGGAACTCAACGATCGAGCCCGGCCATCCATGCGTGAGTATCAGCGGCATCGCGTCGGGGTTCTTGGACCTGACATGGATGAAATGGATGTCAAGACCATCGATCTCGGTCAGGAACTGAGGGAAGCGATTGAGTTCGGACTCGAACCGCCGCCACTCGTAGCCGCGCTCCCAGTGGTCGACCAGCGACCTGGCGTTCTCCACGCGAACCCCTTGCGACCAGTCGCCCACCGTTTCCGGGTCCGGCCACCGGGTCCTGGCCAGTCGCTGCTTCAGGTCGTCGATCTCCGAATCCGGGATCGAGACGGTGAACGGGCGGACATGGGTCGAGGCCGGCGGCGTCGGTGCGGTCATCGCCATCTTCTCCTGGTCTTCGAAGCACAGCACAACTCTCCGTTGCGCAACTCCCCGTTGCACATGGGTGTGCAATCTACTTCACTGCACAGGGGTGTGCAACAATGGTGTCGTGCCCACCGAGTCCCCCCGCACGCGCTCGATGAACGAGACGCGCAATCGCATCCTCGACGTCGCCCTCGATGTGCTGGGGGAGAACCCCGACGCCGGGATGGGCGACATCGCCTCCACCGCCGGCGTCGTCCGCCGCACCGTCTACGGCCATTTCCCCTCGCGCCTCGACCTGGTTCGCACGCTCACGGAACGAGCGGTTACCGAGATGACGGCCGTGCTCACGGAAGTCAACGCCTCCGGTGCCGAAGCGGACGCGACGTGGGCCGAATTCATCACCCGCCTCTGGCCGGTGACGCACCGTTACCGAGTGCTGCTGGCGCTGCGCCGGGGCGAGTACGGCGAGGCGATCCACAGCCTGCTCGGCCCACTCGACGAGCTCCTCGGCGACCTGGTGAAACGCGGCCAGGACAGCGCCGTTTTCGCACAACACCTGCCGGCAGCCGCCCTGAGCCAGATCGCCTACGGCGTCGTGTTCGCCATCGCCGACAGCGACCTGTCGGACGGGCCGCCCCTTGGTGCCCGAGCGGCGACGATCTCCAGCCTGCTGATGCTGGGCGTCCCCGAGACGCGTGCGATCGCCCTCGTGGGCGACCAGCCCTGACGGCGTGACACTTCCGCGAACACCGCCCCCCGGACCGCCCGGACACGTTCTGAGGGCTATCTCTTGAGCGGATCAGGGAGTTGACTCACCGCATGAGTGACACCAAGGGAATGCTGGCCGGCAAGAGCGTCATGATCACGGGTGCGTCGAGCGGTATCGGGGAGGCGGCAGCCCGGCTCTTCGCCGCCGAGGGTGCGGCCGTCCTTCTGATGGCGCGCCGCGAGGACGTGCTGAAGCAACTGGCCGAGGAGATCAACGATTCGGGTGGCCGGGCGGCGATCAGCACGGGCGATGTATCGGTCGCCCAGGACGTACAGCACGCCGTGGACGCGGCCGTGGAGCACTTCGGGGCACTGGACGCGGCCTTCAACAACGCCGGGTTCTCCGGCGCGGATCTGTCTCCCCTGCATGAGCTCGACCAGGCGATCTTCGACCGCTCGATGGCCGTCAACGTCAACGGCACCTGGAACTGCCTTCGTTCACAGATCCCGGTGATGCTCGCAGCGGGGAAGGGCGCGATCGTCAACACGTCCAGCACCGCCGCCGTGGGTGCCACCGGGGCCCCCGTCCCCTACGTCGCGGCGAAGCACGCGGTGCTCGGGATGACCAGGGCGGCGGCGGCCGAGTACGCGGAGCACAACATCCGCATCAACTCCCTCGTCGTCGGCACCACTCGCTCGGACATGATCAGCCAAGCCGTCGAGGCGTACCCTGAGTTGGAGGCAGCGTTCATCTCGAGGCAGATGCAGAAGCGCATGGCGGATCCCGTCGAGATCGCCCAGGCGGCTCTGTGGCTGTGCAGCGACCGCGCCTCCTTCGCCACGGGTTCGGCACTGGCCGTGGACGGAGGGTGGACGGCCGGCTGACGTCGCAGACGTACAGCATCACCGACCGGACAGAAGGTACAGCTCCTCCATGACCACCGCACCCCGGCGCACGACGCGCCGCGCCGCGCCCGCTCTCGGTATCGCCGCAGCCCTCCTGGCGGGGCTGACGGCGTGCGGCGCGGACCCCACCGCCGACGACATCACGCCCAAGGCCCTGTGCGGCCGCACGGTCGACCCGGAGCTGCTGAGATCGCTGCTGCCCAGCGGCGAGATCAAGGCCAAGCAGGAGTCGATAGGGGATCCGATGAACTCGCGCTGTGTCGTGTCCGTGAACGGATCCAGGACGCTGTACGTGGATGAAGTCCGGGACCAGAACTACTTCAACGTCCAGAAAGAGATCCCTGTGGGCCCCTATCCACAGCAGTCCGGGACATCGGGTAACGCCGTGATAGCCGACGGCAGGTACGTGTCGATGAGCCCGTGCCCCAAGCGCGGCAGCAAGAGCAACTTCGTGCTCGACATCACCCTGTCCGTTTCCCCGGACCGAGCCCGCGAACAGCGCACCCAGCTCGAGAAGTTCGCCACGGCCTACCGTCCCGAAGGACTACGTGCCATGGGGTGCGGCACATAGCACCGCAGTCGAGCACCGGCAGGCGTGAGCGTGTTCGCCCGGGCACATCGGGGCCCCGCCGGGAGGCTAGGCTCGCAGCGTGTTCGAAGCTATGACGTCAAGGCCGGTGAAGGGCGTTCGCGGTGCGGTGGCGCGCTGGAACGCGCTGGACGTGCTCGTACGGGACGGTGTGTTCACCGCCGTAGTGGCACCCCTGGCGTTCGCACCGGCGATGACGCCGCTGGGCGCGGAGTTCGGGGACCTGGCGAAGCGCCCGTACGACGTGCCCGGTGTCCTGGTGACCCTGCTCCTGTGGCTGCCGCTGGTCGCGCGCCGACGGTGGCCCGGGTGGTGCCTCGCGCTCGTGGCGGGGGCCTTCGCTGTGCACCAACTGGCCGCCTACCCGGCGTCGTTCGCCAGCGTGGGGCTGTACATCGCCCTGTACAGCGCCGGGGCGCACGGCAGGGTGGCCGACGGCGCCCGCCTCGCGCTGGTGGCGGCCGGTGCCGCCGGTCTCTACGTGCTCTTCGCCCTCGGGCTGCACCACAGGGGCTCACCCCTGCACGCGTCCGACTTCCTCCTCATCCCCCTCGCGCTGATCTGCTGCTGGGCGGCCGGGCGAGCCGTACGGGCCCGGCAGGCGGGCGAGGAGGAGCGGCGGCGCCTCAGCGTGGAGGCGGCGATGACCCGTGAACGAGCCCGCATCGCGCGGGAGTTGCACGATGTCGTGACCCACCACGTCACCGCGATGACGGTGCAGGCGGACGCGGCCCAGTTCCTGCTCGCCGACGCCCCGGACCGGGTCGCCACCGGACTCGGCGCGATCAGCGACTCCGGGCGGCAGGCACTGACCGACCTCCAGCATCTGCTGGGCCTGCTGAACGCGTCCGACGATCCGACACTCTCCCAGCATGCGAAGTCCGTCGAGGCCACGTCCCATGCCACCGCGTCCGACGACACGGCGCGGCTGAACGACCTGGTCGAGAAGGTCCGGGCGGCCGGCCAGCCCGTGGAACTGACGCAGACGGGCGAACAGCCACCGACCGCGTCGGGCGTCGGTCTCGCCGCGTACCGCGTGGTGCAGGAGTCCCTGACCAATGCACTCAAGCACGCACCGGGCCGCAGGACGCTGGTCACCATCCACCACACGCGCGACGACATCGAGGTCGAGGTGACCACCGAGGGAGCCTCCTCCACTGCCGCGGCCCCCGCCACGCCCGCCGCGGTCAGACCCCTGGGCCGGGGCGGCGGGCACGGACTGATCGGGCTGCGTGAGCGGGTAGGGGTGTTCGGCGGCGAACTGCTGACCGACGCCCGCCCGGACGGCAGCTTCGCCGTCAGCGCCCGCATCCCGGTCGTTCCGTCCGGTGAGCAGGCCGTTTCCCGCAGGAGGAGCACATGACCGGGACTGGTGAGGGGATACGGACGACGGGGGCCGGGCCCGAGACGCCGATCAGGGTCCTGGTCTGCGAGGACCAGGCACTCGTGCGGGCCGGCTACGTCACCATCTTCTCCGCCCAGCCGGACCTGGAGGTCGTGGGAGAGGCCGCCGACGGACGTGCGGCCGTGGAGGCCGCGCAACGGCTGCGCCCGGACGTGGTGGTCATGGATGTCCGGATGCCACTACTGGACGGGATCGGGGCGACCCGCCTGCTGGCGGGCCCCGACGTCCCCGACCCGGTGAAGGTCCTGGTGGTCACGACCTTCAACCTCGACGCGTACGTGTACGAGGCACTGCGGGCCGGCGCGAGCGGGTTCCTGCTGAAGGACTCGCCGCCGCGCGACCTGGTGCACGGGGTCCGTACGGTCGCCACGGGCGAATCCCTGCTGGCGCCCGCCGTCACCCGTCGCCTGGTCGGCAGGTTCGCCGACCGGATCCTCCCCGGCGATGCGGCCCCCGAGCCCGCCGCGCCACCACCGCTGCCCGACCTGGCCCCACGGGAGACCGAGGTGCTCAAGCTCATCGCCGAAGGGCTGTCGAACGCCGAGATCGCCGACCGGATGTTCATCAGCCGCGAGACGGTCAAGACGTACGTGTCGCGCATCCTGACCAAGCTGGACCTGCGTGACCGCGTGCAGGCGGTCGTGTACGCCCACCGGGTGGGCCTGGTCACCGTGCGGGGCTGAAGCGGGCCACGACACGTGCCGGACCTGGTTCAGGAGGTCGTGGACTCCGTACCGGCGACTCGGGCGGCGCGGAAGTGACCGCGGCCGTAGAGGCGTCCACGGCGCCGGGCGGTACGCAGGAACAGGAACGTGGCGACGGAGCACACCAGGACGGAGAAGATGCCGGCCTCCGGTCCGAAGCCGCCTCCCGTGATCGCGCTGGGGCCCGAGAAGACTCCACGGACCAGGCCCACGGGGGTCGTGTCGTCGCCGGAGACCGTGGCGCCGAAGACGCCCCCGCTGATGAAGTTCCAGCCCCAGTGGATACCGATCGGCATCCACAGCGAGCGCGTGGCCGCGTAGGCGGCGGCCGTCAGCAGACCGCCCTCGATCCCGATCGCGAGGGCGCCCCAGACCGTGGCCCCCTCGTTGACCAGGTGGAGGGCGCCGAAGAGCACGGCCGACAGGGCCAGTGCGAAGCGCGTGCCGGTGAGTTCCTCGACCAGCCGGAAGACGACCCCCCGGAACAGCACTTCCTCCGTGACGGCGACTCCCGCCATCATCCCCAGGACGGCCAGCATCCCGCCGATCGAGCCGCCGGACTCCGGAGCGTACGTACCGAAGACGGCGATCAGGGTGAGCGTGGCGGTGAAGAGGCCGACCCCGACGAGTCCGCCGGTCCGCAGCTCCGGAACCGCCCTCGCGAGGTCCAGCTCGGACACGGCGCGCTGTTCCAGGGCCCGTACGGCCGCCGCGTAGGCCGCCAGGCCGCCCACCGCGACCACGGCTCCGGCCAGAACGGCGAGGACCGGCTGGTGCCCGGCGATGGACCGCACCCCGGACGCGAGCGCTATGACGAGGAGGAACAGCACCGCCATGAGCGCCAGCCGCACCCCCGGCGGCAGCACCCGGCGCGCCGGGACGAGGGAGGTCGGGGTACCCGGGATCGGCGTCTGCGAGAACAGGCCCTTCAGTCGTTGAGTGCCCGGCAGCGATGTACGCGACATGTCTTCCCTCTTCCACGGCCTGCGGCCCGGTGGCCGCTGTACTGCCGGGAACACTAGGAAGCGGGGGGCACGCCGGACATCACCCTCCGGTGGACATCCGAGTGGCTCTCATGGGGGACAAGCGCGCAGCCGGCGGCCGGGGTCGTACTGCGGAGGGGAGGTTACGGACCATCAAAAGCGACATACACCCCACCAGGGTGTCCTCAACTCCCCACAGGAGGGGCGGGCGGGCCGACTCGGACCACCGCCGGAAGTACCTCCTCCAGGTCCTGGAGGAGGCGGCGCTTCGGGCGGGCGCCCACCATCGACTTCACCGGTTCGCCGTCCCGGAAGACCATCAGCGTCGGCATCGACAGCACCGCGTAGCGGCTGGTGATGCCCGGGTTGTGGTCCACGTCGATCTGGACGATCTTGATGCGGTCGGCCTCCTCCTTGGCGATCGCGCTGAGCACCGGCGCGAGCTGGCGGCAGGGGCCGCACCAGTCGGCGGTGAACTCGACCAGGACCGGCAGCCCTGCCTCCAGCACCTCCGCGTCGAACGTCGTGTCGGTGACCTCGGCTACGCCTTCTGCGTGGATCATCGGGTCTCGTCCTTCCAGTTCGGTTCGTTCAGTTCGCATCGGGGCTCGGGGCCGCCCGGCAGCTCGGCGGTCGCCTCCAGTTCGGCGCGGGCCAGCTGGGCGCCCACCTCCGCACGGACCGACTGCAACTGGCCGATGAGCGAGTCCAGTTCGCCGAGCTTGCGTCGGTAGACGGCCAGCGAGGCCGGGCAGGCGTCGCCTGCCGGGTGGCCGGCGCGCAGGCAGTCGACGAAGGGACGGGTCTCCTCCAGGTCGAAACCGAAGTCCTGGAGGGTGCGGATCTGCTGGATCAGCCGCAGATCGCTCTCCTCGTACGTGCGGTAGCCGTTCTCCGCGCGGCGCGCCTGAAGCAGGCCCCGTGACTCGTAGTACCGGAGCGTCCGTGTCGTCGTGCCGGCGCGTTCGGCCAGTTCCCCGATTCGCATGCCCCGACAGTAATCCTTTACGTGGGCGTCAAGGCAAGAGGAGGAGAGAGGGGAGGAGAAGGGAAGGGAGGGGAGGGGAGAGGCGGCGGGCCGCGCCAGGAAACCCTCCGTGCACCATCGATCTTCTTATCGAATTCCGTCACCCGTACAGGTGCATATCCCGGCCCTTGGTGATCAAGCCCTGAGAAAGGCCACAGAATGATCTGTGTCCGCGAGTTCTCCGCGTGCGCTTTTACATCGCATGCACCACAGAATTGAGTTGAACATTGCACCGCTTCGGGACCGCAGTCGTTCTCGCCGCTGCGGGACTTCTCACCGCATTCGCGCCGACGGCTTCGGCCGCACCCGCGGATACCGGTGAGGTCACTGTCTTCCGTACCGAGGTGGCGCCGCTGACCACGTACGCCGGCCCCCGTGGCTGCCACAAGCTCCCCGCCGACGCGCATGTGCTCGTCAACCGCAGCGAGCGGCCCGTGACGGTGTACGGGGATCCCTTCTGCCTCACCCCGGGACTCACCGTCCAGCCGGGACACGGGGCCCACGTCGCCCCCGGCAGCGGCAGCTTCTCCGGCTGATGGCGGAGGTGAAGGTAAGTCGGCGCGGGCCCCTGCCGGCGTCCGGGCCCCTGCCGGCGTCCGGGCAGGTGCCTCAGCAGGTCATGGCGCCTCCTGCCGAGGGGCCCGCCGACCTGGTGGTCGTCGGACTCGGCCATGTCGGCCTGCCGCTGGCGCGCAGTGCGTCGGCCGCCGGTCTTCGTGTCCTGGGCCTCGATGTCAGCGCTCGGGTCGCATCCGGACTCGGCGCGGGGCGCTCGCACGTGGGCGGAGTGAGCGACGCCGATGTCACGGCGATGCTCGGCCAGGACTTCCGGGCGAGCACCGACCCGGAGATCGTGTGCGGCGCCCGCACCGTGGTCCTCTGTGTCCCCACCGGGCTCGTAGCCGACGGCGGTCCCGATCTCGCACAGGTCGAGGCCGCCACGAGTGAGGTGGCCACGAGGATCGGTCCCGGCACCCTCGTGGTGCTGGAATCGACCAGTTATCCCGGGACGACCGAGGAGGTCGTGAGACCGCTCCTGGAAAAGGGCAGCGGGCTCGTCGCGGGCCAGGATTTCGCTCTCGCTTATTCCCCGCAGCGCATCGACCCGGGAAACAGAAAATGGGGAGTGGAGAACACTCCGAAAATTGTCAGCGGGTACACGACCGACTGTGCGAGACGGGCCGTCGCCTTCTACTCGCCATTCGTGAAGGACATCGTCCTCGCGAAAGGCACCCGGGAGGCGGAGATGGCGAAACTCCTGGAGAACACCTACCGATACGTCAACATCGCTCTCGTCGACGAGGTGGCGCTCTACTGCCGGCAGAGCGGCATCGACGTGTGGGACGTCCTGCACTGCGCGGGGACGAAGCCCTTCGGGTTCGGCCGGTTCGTGCCCGGCCCCGGTGTCGGCGGCCACTGCATCCCGGTCGATCCCCGCTATCTGGCCGCCGAGGCCGAACGTCAGGGCTTCTCCTTCCGACTGCTCGATGCCGCCCGCCAGGTGGTCGACGCCATGCCGGGGCATGTGGCCCGACGCGCACTCGGCCTCCTGGACGAGCACGGCGTCCGGCGCGACGGCGCCCGGGTGCTGCTCCTGGGGGTCACCTACAAACCCGATGTGGCGGACATTCGCGAGACCCCGGCGCGGGGCGTCGCGACGGTGCTGGCCGAGTCGGGCGCCCTGGTCACCTACCACGACCCGTATGTGGACCGTTTCCATGTGGGTGGCACGGCGCTGCCCCGGGCGACCGGTCTGGACGAGGCGCTGACGTCCGCCGACCTCGTCATCCTCCTCCAGCCTCACGCCTGTTACGACCTCGGGGCGCTCGGGCGCCTCGACCGGCCCCTGCTCGACACCCGGGGCGCCGTCACCGGCAGGTTCGTCACCACGCTCTGACGCCCTCCCCCTCCCCCTCCCGTCCCGCCTCGCCCCCGTCCTCGAAAGGCCGGTGGGCGGCCTCTCCCCCAGCTCGCGCGCCCTCCGCGGCGCGTGCGGCCCCGCGGTTCCGGTCCGCCGGATCCATGGGGCCTGGTGCGCCAGACGCATCACTTGTCCGCATCACCCGTAACGAATTGAGGAGAACATTCATGAGCACTGCCCTGGCCAACGAGCGTCTGCGTAAGCGTTTCGCCCGCTGGGACGTCGACGGCAACGGCCTCCTTGAGCTCAGCGACTTCCGCCAGGAAGCCGCCCGGATCGCCCAGGGCTTCGGAAAGGCGGAGAACGCCCCCGAGGTGCAGGGGCTGCGCGACGCCTTCGAGGCCCTCTACACCCACCTCGCTGAGCAGAGCGGTTCCGCCCAGGGCGGGATCTCCGAGGAGGGCTTCCTGCGCGCCACCGAGCAGCTGCTGTTCAGCGAGGGCGAGGCCGCGTTCAACCGGGCGCTCGGCCCGGTCGTGAAGTCCCTCGTCCAGCTTTCCGACGCCAACGGCGACGGCGTGCTCGACGGCAAGGAGTTCTCGACGTGGCTGGTCGCGATCGGCCTGCCGGCCGGCCAGGCCGACGAGGTCCTGCGCAAGGTCGACGCGAACGGCGACGGTGTGCTGAGCGAGGACGAACTGCTGCGCGTGGTGCGTGAGTACCACTACGGCCGCCTCGACATCGAGCTGCTGGGCTGATCCAGCACCGCTCGGAGGGGCCGGTGGTCGACGACCGCCGGCCCCCTTTCGCATGCTCCGCTCAGGCCGGTTCGTCCGCCGGGCCCTGGCGGAAGGTCACCGGAAGTTCCGGGCTCAGGCCGAGTGAGGCGCCGGTCAGCAGGTGGGGGGCGTGGATGAGGATGTTGTAGTGGTTGGGCAGGTGGCAGCCGTCGAAGCCGAGCACCGTCCCGTGTTCGGTTCCGTCGATGGACAGGGAGTCACCCCGGTCCACCACCCCGCCGCACTCCATCTCCGCGAAGCCGAGGAAGCCGACCCGGTCGATCCGGGCCCCCGGGCGCGGGTCCCACTGGTCGGTCACCACCAGCTCATGGACCTCGCCCCGCCGCACACAGCGGCTCGCCCACTCCAGCAGGGTCATCCCACGGTCCGTACGCCGGTGCAGCAGCACCTTCACCAGCGTGGCCCGCACCGCCCTCTTGGGGCCGTCCTCCGCCGTGTTCCTCATGTGCCGGCCGCCGCCGGGGCGGCGACCGACAGTGCGGCCGCCTTCTCCTGGGCGTACGCCGTCTCCACCAGGTCCAGGCATGCCAGGCCGCCGGACGCGCCCTCCCCTGAGCCACCACCGGCCCGCAGCGCGGCGAACTCCGCGAGTACGCCCTCGTACTCGTGCCACAGCGAGCCCTTGAAGCCGGGGTGGGCCGCGAGGAGGTCCGCGTGCAGGGTGCGGCCGTCCGCCAGGGTGACCGTGACGTCCTTCTGCTCCCCGGCGTACGACCAGTCGAGCAGCACCTCCGCCACTGCCCCGGTGGCCGACCGCAGGTCCACCCGGGCGCTGCGGTCCACCCCCGCCGAGTCCCGGCCGATCAGGGACTCGACGGGAGTGACATCGCCCACCAACTGCCGTACGAGGTCGAAGGCGTTGGGCCCGTTGTCGGCGACGCATCCGCCCCCGCAGCGCTCCGGTTCCAGATACCAGGACTCGCCGCCCGTGTGCTCCTCGATGCGCTCCAGATAGCGCACCCGCACCCGGTGCGCGGGGGAATCCGCCTCGGCCACGGCCGCCCGCAGCGCCCGGAAGGCGTCGTTGTGGCGGCGGTGGAAGGCGGTGAGCAGCGGTGTCTCCGACCGCCCGGCCAGGGCGACGAGTTCGCGGCCCTGGGCCGCCGTCAGGGCCAGCGGCTTCTCCACGCAGACCGGGAGGCCGGCCGCCAGGGCAGCCCGGCACACCTCGGCGTGCGCGTCGTTCGGGACGGCGACGACCACCCCGTCGAGGCCGGCATCCCGCACCATGGCCTCGGCGTCGCTCCAGCCGGGCGCCCCGCCGCCACGCTCCCGCAGCGCATCGGGGCGGGCGTCGCACACCGCGGCGAGCCGCCAGTGCGGGGAGTGCTCCAGGGCGGCCAGGTAGTAACGGGAGATCGCTCCCAGACCGATCACGCCGAGGGCGGCGCGGGTGTCCTTCATCGGGCCTCCTCCCCGGTGGCGGACCCGGCGGTCGCGTGACCCGTGGTCGGGTGACCCGTGGTCGCGTTGCTGTCGAAGAGCCCCAGCGTCGTCAGCTCCTCGTACAGGCCGGTGGGAAGCGGGACGCCCTCGCGTCGTCGGTGCGCCGCGCGCTCCGCCTCCCACCAGCCGGGGTATCGCGCCTCACCGTCCGCACCCGGGGCCGGGGGGCAGTCGGCGACCGTCCCGAACAGGTCCCGCATCGCCTCGGTGAAGTCCCCGCCGGGGCGCAGCCGCCCGGCGTCCACGGCGAGCATCAGGAAGCCCACGCCGTCGTCCACCCCTTGCGCGGCGCCGTCCCCCGCCAGCGCCTCGGGGGCGGGTCCTGTGGCACTTCCGGACAGGCCGGCGGCCAGTACCTCGACCGCGAGGCCCAGGCCGAAGCCCTTGTACGCGCCCGTCCCGGATTCCCCGCCGAGCCAGCGCA
Source organism: Streptomyces sp. NBC_01012 (assembly GCF_045162755.1). Classification (NCBI taxonomy): domain Bacteria; kingdom Bacillati; phylum Actinomycetota; class Actinomycetes; order Kitasatosporales; family Streptomycetaceae; genus Streptomyces; species Streptomyces sp. NBC_01012. The sequence goes on from NZ_CP108688.1 coordinate 2,255,387, forward strand.
GCCGGGCCTCGCCCCTGTCGTACGCGCCGGGGTCGGTGACGGACGCGCCGCGCCCGTCCTCCAGCCAGCCCTCCGGGACCTGAGCGCCCTCGCGTTCGGCGAGCCGTAGCCGCCCGGTGGGCACCACCGTGGTGCTCATGTCGAGGACGTAGGGACGGCCGGGCAGGGCGGGCGCGGCCACGCTCAGCGGGTTGGTGCCCAGCAGCGGGAGGCCGCCGCCCGGGGCGGGGACCAGCCGCTGGCCGCCGCAGTTGGCCGCCACGACGCCCACCATCCCGGCGGCGGCTGCCCTGGCCGCGTGGAAGCCGGCGCAGCCGAAGTGCGTCCCTCCCCGCACGGAGACGAGGCCGATGCCATGGCTCCGCGCGCGGTTCACCGCATCGTCCATCGCCTCGGCCGCCGCCCACAGGCCGAGCGCACGGCGGTGGTCCACGACGGCGCAGGCCCCCAGGTCGTTCACCGTCACCGGCTCGGCGCGCGGGTCACAGCGCCCGGAATCCAGCAGCGGCAGATAGAGCCGCTCCAGGTTGAAAAGACCGTGGGAGGGAAATCCGGCGAGGTCGCCGTGGCAGAGTGCCTCGGCCGCCGTACGGGCCCTGGCCATGGGCAGCCCCCGGCGGGCGAAGAGGCCGGTGACGGCGTCCAGCAGCCGTGCGTGGCCGACGAGGGCCTGGGGCGCCTCGGGTCGGGGGATGGTGGTCGTCACGCGGTGGTTCCGCCTTTCTGGCAGAGGTCTTCCCCGGAGGGGAGCGGGGGTGCGGGCCGGTCGGCGAACGCACCGAGGAGCCGGGCGACGACGCGCGCGAACTCCTCCAGGTCGTCGAGGTCGATGAACTCGCCCTGCGCGTGGGCGTGGTTGGCGTCCAGCGAGCCGGGGCCGAGCACCGTGGTGAAGGCCCCGGGCAGTCCGCCGGCCCAGAGGGCGTCGCAGGTGAAGCCGGGGTCTTCCGCGGGGGCCTGTTCCGCGCCGGCGTCGGCGAGCAGGGTCTCGGCCCAGGGGTCGGCGTCGTACAGCGCGGGCAGGTCGCGCTTGTCCCAGCGGAGCCTTACGAGTGCTTCCGCGTCCTTGGCCGTACGCGCGAACGCGGCTGTCCGCGCGAAGCGTTCGGTGAACGAGGCCAGGCCTTCCCCGAGCGCTTCGGTGAGCGCGTCGGCGAGCCGGCGACCGTGCTCCTCGTGGCCGTACGAGAGGTTGAGCAGCAGCGTTCCGCTGCCGTAGACACGGTTGTGGAGCTCGCCGGTGTGCAGCCCGGCTACGCAGACCCGGGTGCCGGGTACTGCGCCGTCGAGCCGGTGGCCCAGGTGCTGGGCGAGGTGTCCCAGCAGGACGCTCGCGTTGTGTCCTGCCTCGGGGCGGTCGTCGATCGCGTCCTCGCCGTCCACGGTGATCCGGGCGGTCATCGAGGCCGTGGAGCGGGGCAGCGAACGCAGCCCTGTGGGTTCGCAGAAGACGTTGAGCCGCCCGTAGTGGCCGTCCGCGAGCAGCGGCCGGGTGCCGTACGTGCCCATCGCGCCGCCCTCCTCCCCGGCGACCGCCTGCACCAGGACGCCCACGTCCCGGCCCAGCTCGGGCCGGGCGGCTGCCGCCGCCCGGATCCCGGCGAGCAGCGCGACGGCCGGTCCCTTGGCGTCGACGGCGCCCCGGCCGTGGAAGCGGGCGCCGGTGAACCGCACGGGTTCGGCTCCGGCCACCGTGTCGAGGTGGACGTTGAACATGACCGTGCGGGAGCGGGGCAGCACGGGTCCCAGGCGCAGCAGCAGGCTGGGCTGGGCGGCGAGGAATCCGGGGTCGGCCTCGGCCGCCCGGCGCACCACCGCGGGCACCGCGGACCGGTCCAGCCAGCCCGGGTCGGGCGGGGCATGGCGTACGACCCGCATTCCGGCCCGGTCGGCCGCCCGCGCGTAGAGCCGCTGGGCGGAGCGGATCGCCCCCGGTGCGGTGCCGCCCTCCAGGGGGCCGGCCGTGTACAGGGTGAGCAGGTCGAGGAGCAGGTGGTGATCGGCTCCGTCGAGCAGAGGACCGCCGGGCGGGGCAGGAGGACAGCCGGGCGGGGTCATGGGGCGGCGCCCTGCGGCTCCGGCGCGGTGAGGCCGGTCAGGAGCCCTTCCAGCCGGCGGCCCGCCCGGACGAAGAGGTCCGTCGCGCCCTCGCCCGGCTGCCGGGGGCCCTCGTGCGGACGCAGCGCCAGGTGGGGTTCGAGCGAGAGCGGGCCGGTGTAGCCGGCGGCGGTGAGGCTCCGCAGGCAGTGCGCCACTTCGGCCTCCCCGTCGCCCGGCAGTACGTACGCCGTGGTGCCGTCGGGCCGGCGTACGGCGTCCTTGATGTGCACGTGCTCGACGTACGGGAGCAGGGGGACCAGCAGGTCCGCGGCGCGGTATCCGTGCGGGACGCCGTTGCCGGTGTCGAAGAGCACCTTCAGGGCGGGGCTGTTCACCTCGGTCAGCAGGTCCAGGGTGCGGCCTGCGTCGGAGCCGGCCCAGCCCGCGCAGTTCTCGTGGAGCAGGGTGAGACCCGCCGCCTCGGCCCGGCCGGCCAGCAGGCCCAGGCGCTCGACCGCCCGCTCGCCCCATTCGCGCTCCGGCAGACCGTCGTTGGGGTACGACATGACTCTGACGCGTGGGCAGTCGAGCAGGAGCGCGCACTCCTCCATGACCCGCAGTTCGTCGAGATCGAGGCCGAAGTCACCGGTCACGGGGCGGGCCCAGTTGCCGATACGGGAGGCGAGGGCGATCACCCGGACCTCGGCGTCGGCCAGCCGGCGGGCCGTGGCGCGGATCCGGGCGGTGGGTACGTCGGCGAGCGGGACGCCGTCCAGCGAGCGGAGCTCGACGGCCCCCCAGCCGAGGGCCAGGACGGCTGACAACTGGCCCTCCAGGGACGGCGCTGCCTCGTCGCCGATCCCCGCCAGCACGTGCGGGTGCGTGGGCCGGACCGTCATGCCGTCACCCGCTCCGTGGAGCCGGGTGCCCGTGCCTCGCAGAGCAGCCGGGCGGCCTCGGCCGCGACGGTGAAGTCCAAGGCCGGCGAACCGTCGGTCAGGGGCCCGTACGCGGTGCGGAAGAGGGCCAGGAACGCGTCGTCGCGGAAGATCTGCCGTTCACCGCCGGGCAGTACGAGCTGGGCGTGGTCGTCGTCCTCGCCGACCGGGAAGTGCGCGGTGACCTCGGCGTCCCGGAATTCGAGGACGGCGCTGCGTCGCCGCACGGGCGCGGTGAGATCCGAACGGATCGCCGTACGCACGCCGTTGTCGTGGTGCAGGGTCAGCTCCGCGCCGCCGAGGTCCGGGCGCCGCTGCCTGCCGACGCGCAGGTCCGCGCAGTGGGCGCGCAGCACACGGGCCGGGCCCGCAAGATGGACGACGAGGGCGAGCGCGTGCGGGATCTCCACCTCCAGGGCGCTGTGGTGGGCGGACGTGGTGAGCGACTTCGTGAAGCGGGGCTTGTGCTGTTCCACGGTGATGGCCAGCAGGGGGCCGTACAGCCGGCCGGTCACCAGGCGGGTGAGCCTGGCGGTCAGCTCCGATGCCAGCCAGTGGGTGACGACGGCGATGCGCAGACCGGCGTGCCTTCGCAGCTCCCGCAACGCGTCGAGTTCGGCGGCCGACAGAGCGAGGGGTTTCTCGACCAGCATCCTGCGCACCCCGTGACCGGCCAGCTCGCGCAGCAGCGGCAAGCGGCTCTGCGGCGGTGTGCACACATGCGCCACGACGGAGGCCGGGTCGCCCAGCGCGCGCAGGGCCTCGGCCGGTGACGTGGTGAGGGTGACTCCAGACAGGTCGCGCGCGGTGTCGGGGTACGGGTCGCAGCCGATCACCGGGCCGATACGGAAGCCCGGTGAACGCGCCAGCTCCCGCAACGCCTTCAGGTGCAGTCCGGCTCCCGAGCGGCCGAGTCCTATCACCAGGGGCTGCAACACGTGGGCTCCTCAAGGGTGGTGGCGATTTCGGCATGGGGAATTCCTGGACCCTTGAACCCTTTCCGCCCGGCCGAAGCAGAGTCAAGCCAGGCCAGGGATATGCACTACAACGTGTGAAGAGGATTGTTTTTCTTGTCGTCATGGACGTGCGTGAGCGAGTATGTGTTCGTACAGGGAGAAGATCGGGGAGGGTTCACCATGGGTTACGAGCCCGAGGTCAGCGGCCTTGTGGATGTGGGCGTGACACCCGCTCAGGAAGTACGGGAATTAACTGTCCAGGAATTAACCAATCAGGAAGCCCCCGAACCTCCGTCACCAGGGGTGCCGTTCTTCTCCCAGGCCCGCGCATTTCGCCGGCTGTGGCCTGTGGTCGAACAGAACCTTGAGCGCGTGTTCGACAACGGAAAATTCTCCCACGGCGCCCAGGTGAGCGAATGGGAAGAGGCGCTTTCCGCCTACACCGGAGCCCGGTTCGCCATCGGGGTGAACAGCGGGACCGATGCGCTGATTCTGCTGCTGCGGGCGTGCGGTCTTCGGCCGGGTGACGAAGTGCTGGTGCCCGCCTACTCCTTCTTCGCCACGGCGTCGTCCGTCGTCCTCGCGGGGGGCACTCCGAGATTCGTCGACATCGACCCCGTCACCTACGCCATGGATCCACGCGCACTGGCCGCCGCGATCACCCCGGCCTGTCGCTTCGTGATGCCCGCGCACCTCTTCCACCGGACCGCCGACATGGCAGCCATCGGGGCCGTGGCCGAGGCGCACGGGCTGACGGTCGTGGAGGACAGCGCCGAGGCGATCGGCATGCGCCGGGAGGGACGGCACGCGGGTCTGTACGGAGCGGGCGGGGTACTCTCCTTCTTCCCGAGCAAGACGCTCGGCGCCCTGGGTGACGCGGGGGCCGTGCTCACCGACGACCCGGAGCTGGCCCGTGCAGTCGGCGCGCTGCGCCACCACGGCCGGTCCGGACCGACGCTCGACGACTTCCCCGCGATCTCGACCGGGAGCAGCTGGGTCGGCACCAACAGCAAGATGGACGACGTGCAGGCGGCCGTGCTCCTGGCACGGTTGACGACCCTGGAGAGCGACATCGCCCGCCGCGCCGTCCTCGCCGCCCACTACACCGAACGACTGCGCCACGTCCCCGGCGTCCTGCGGCTGCCGCGCTCCACCGCCAGGGCCGAGGACGGGGACCGGGACGTCTTCTACGTCTATCTGATCGAGGCCGAGCGCCGCGACGCCCTCGTCGCCCATCTCGAACGGCAGGACATCGGCACGGAGGTCTACTACCCGGTGCCTCTGCCGCACCAGCCGGCCTTCGCCTCCCTGGGCCACCGGCCGGGCGATTTCCCGCACGCCGAGCGGGCGGCCGGGCAGGCCGTGGCACTGCCGCTCCACCCTGACCTCACGATCGAGGAGGCCGACCGGGTCTGCGCCGCCGTGGCGGACTTCTACGCGCCCCGCGCGGGTGCCCAGGACCGCGCGCAGGCGCGTGCGCAGGCTCCGGCCCAGGACCGCGCGCACGCCGCGGCCGAGGAAGAGAAAGGCGGGCGCCTGAGGTGACCGCACCCACCCGCAGCGCCGTGGTCGCGACCGCCGCCCCCATCCCCTTCTTCCCGCCCCATCTCTTCGAGACCGACCGCAGGGCCCTGCTGGACCTCGTGCGCGAGGTCGCGCTCGACCCCTCGCAGCGCTTCATCCTCGGCCACCGCACCCAGGAGTTCGAGCGGGTGCTGCGTGAATCCCTTGGCGCCACCGATGTCGTGCTGTGCGGCAGCGGCACCTCGGCGCTCGAACTCGTCCTCACCGCCATGGACATCGGCCCGGGCGACGAGGTGGTGGTCCCCGCCTTCGGGTGCGCCCCGCTCGCCGCCTCCGTCATCAACATCGGGGCCGTCCCGGTCTTCGCCGACATCGAGCCACACACGATGGTCGCCGACCCGGACGCCATGGAGCGGTGCATCACGCCCAGGACCAAGGCCCTGATGCCCGCGCACATGTTCTCCGTCATGGCCGACATGCCCCGCTTCCGCGCGCTCGCCCGCCGCCACGGACTGCGGCTCGTCGAGGACTCCGCCGTCGCCCAGGGAGCCGTCCTCGGCTCCACGCCGGCAGGGCTCTGGGGCGACGCCGGGGTCTACTCCTTCGTCCAGGTGAAGTCCTGCGGGATGCCGGGCGAGGGCGGTGCGATCGTCACCCACGACGCCGAACTCGCCCGCAGGCTCAGGATGCTGCGCAACCACGGGCAGGACGGCCGGCAACGCTTCGTCCACCATGTCGTCGGCAGGAACAGCCGCTTCGACGAGGTACAGGCAGCCTTCCAGCTCCACCGCTTCGACGGCTTCCCGGCCAGGCTGGAGCGCAGGGCCGCCATCGCCGCGCACTACACCGAGCGCTTCGCCCCGCTCGCGGACCACGGGATCCTCGCGCCTCCCCCGGGCCGTGACGGCCGCTGCCACTACGTCTACTGCCTGCTCGCCGAGGAACGCGACGCCCTGCGCGCCCATCTCACGGGCGCCGGTGTGGAGACCCACGTCTACTACCCCCAGCCGCTGCCCGCGCAGTCGGCCTTCGCCCGGTACGCCCGCCCGGGCGAGACATGGCCACGGGCCGAGGCCGCCTCCGCGCGCATCCTCGCGATCCCCGTGCACCACCTCCTGACCGACGCCCAGGTGGAGCACATCGCCGACAGCGTCAGCTCCTTCGCGGACGGGCGCTGAGCCACGGCTCGTCCCGCTCGCGCCACGGCATACCAGGCACGAACGACATGAACCACACGAAGGACCGAGGAACGATGACACAGAACGTCGCAGCCGAAGCGGGAGCCGTACCCGCCGCGCCCTGCCCCGAGGGCAAGCTGCAGAGTTACCGGAGACTGGGCAAGCTCGACGTCTTCGACTACTACCTGAGCGCCCCGGTCGTCCTGGCAGCCGTCCTGCTGCCGCTCTCCGGACTGACCGGCCGCGCCTTGGGGACGCTGTCGCTCCTCCTCCTCGGCCAGGTCCTCGTGATCATGGCCATGGTCGCGCTGGACGATGTGACGGGTTACCGGGACGGCAGCGACCTCGCCAACTACGGCCCCGACCATCCGCTGCGCAACAAGCTGCGCAAGCCGCTCGTCGCGGGGACTCTCACGGAGCGCGAGGCGCTCCGCTTCGCCTGGACCTGCGCCGTGGCCGGCGCGGCCGTCTGGGCGCTCACCGTCGCCGTCGCCCCGCACCGGCCGCTGTGGGCGATCGTGCTGCTGGCCGCCCTCTACGTCGTCTCCCTCCAGTACTCCTACGGCCTGAAGATCAGCTACCACGGCTTCCAGGAGGCGTTCCTCGTCGCCCTGGGGCTGGTCCTGGTCCTCGCCCCCTACGGGCTGCTGACCGGGCAGTACACCGGCTTCCTCCTGGTGCAGGGGCTGCTCTTCGGCTTCGGGCCGCTCATGTTCGGGGTGTACTCCAACACCAACGACGTCGATGGTGACCGCGCCGTCGGGCGCCCCACCGTCGCCGCCCTCGTCTCCCCCCGTGGCAACGCCGCCTTCGTCGGGGTCCTGTCAGCCGGCGAGTACCTGATCAGCGTCGTGGCCTCCGTCACCGGCATCGCACCCTGGTGGTTCGCCCTGGTCATGCTCCCGGCCGGGTGCCTCAGACTCCGGCAGTACGTGACCGGCTTCCGGGGCGGAAACGTCATGGTCGCCCGCCGCACCGGCTTCCTCGTGCACCGGCTGAGCGTCGTCCTTCTCATCGTGACGAACCTGCTCGTCGGAGCAGGGGCCTCATGAGCCACGACCTGGATGTCGCCGTGATCGGCGCGGGTCCGGCCGGCCTCACCGCCGCACATGAACTGAGCCGCGCCGGACTCTCCGTACGCGTCTTCGAGAGCCATGCCGAAGTGGGCGGCCGGATGCGGTCCTTCCGGCACGAAGGCTGGACCGTCGACCAGGGGGCCGAGCAGGTCCCCTCCCACGGCTACCGCGCCACCTGGGAGTTGCTCGACCGCCTCGGTGTCCCCCGCACCGACATCCCCCGCATCTGCGGCGGCATCGCCGTCTGGCGCAACGGCCGGGCCCGCCCGGGGGTCGCAGGGCCAGGAGCCCTGCTCGGGGCGGGCGCCGGGCTCGGGCCGCGGGCCAGGCTCGACCTGGCCAGGCTGCTGGGGCGGACCGCGAGCCGGCCCGGCGCCTACGACGGTGACCGACCCGAGAGCACCCCGGCCGGCGCGGCCACCATCCGTGAACTGGCCGGGCGTTACCACCCGGACCTCCACGACTACCTGCTCCAACCGCTGGCGGAATGCTGCTTCGGCTGGGACACCACCCGCTCCACCGCGGCCCCGATGCTGAGCATGCTCGCCGAGGTCGGTCCGCCGTCCGGCTGGCGCACCTACCGCGACGGCATGGACCTGCTGGCCCGGCGGCTCGCCGGCACCGTGGACGTCGAGACCGGCAGGACCGCGCACGAGGTCGTCGAGGGGAACGGCCGTGCCGTGGTGCGCTTCGCGGACGGGGAGATCACCGCGCGGGCCGCCGTGCTCGCCGTACCCGCCCCTGTCGCCGCCGCCCTCCGCCCCCAGGCGCCGCCCGATGAACGCGCGTTCATCGACGCCTGCACCTTCAGCTCCGCGCTCAAGGTCAGCTGTCTGCTGGACCGGCCCCTGGCACCCACCGCTGCCGGCCGGCCCCTGTATCTGCTGCTCACCCCCGCCGTCGAGGAGAACGTCCTGACCGCCGTCATCGCCGACCACGTCAAACACCCGGGCCGCGCCCCGCACGGCAAGGGGCTGTTGACCCTGATGGCCGCTCCCGGGACGGTGCCCGAGCTGCTGGACAGCCCGCACGAGGAGACGGCGGCCCGGCTGCTCGCAGCCGCCGAGCGCTATGTGCCGGGGCTCGGCGCCGCCACCCTCCGCACCTTCGTGCACGCGTTCCCGCACGCCCTGCCCGAGGCCACGCCACGCGCCCTGCACCTGCGCGAGCGCTTCGCCGCGCGCCCCGTGCGCGCCATCGAGTACGCGGGCGACTGGGTCATGCTGCGTCCCGCGTCCGAGGGCGCGGTGCGCTCCGGCGGCATCGCCGCATCGCGTGTCCTCAGCCGGCTCGGTACCCCTGCCCCGCGCCCCGCGCAGCTGCCGGCGGTGGCCGGGTGAAGCCGTCCGACATGGGGCTGCTCTTCGACGAGGCCGCGGCCCGGGGGCACGCCACCGTCGTCCACCTCGACCGGCCCTTCGACCTCGCACCCGACGGTGGCACCCGGTGGACCGTCCCCGAGCTGGCCACCCTGGTCGCCACCACCGCCGCCCGGCTCGCCGCAGCCGGGGCCGGGCGTGGGGACCGGGTGGCGGTCGTCAAGGAGAACCACTGGGACTACGACCTCCTCGCCTGCGCCGCCGTCCGCGCCGGTGCCGTGCCCGCCCAGCTCTCCGCCGCGCTCGACCCGGCGGTCCTCGCCGCCCTGCTCACCAGGCTCAGGCCCACGGTGCTCATCACCTCGGCCGCCGTACTGGAGCGCTGCCGGGCCGCGGGCACCGATCCGGCCGCCCTGGCCGGCATCTGCCTCACCGTGGGCGCCGAAGCCCGGGATGTCGAAGCTCCGGGCGCCGAAGCCCGGGGCGCCGATGCCCCCGGTGTCGGTGCCCCGGGTGTCCGCCCGCTCGCGGACATCGAGCCCGGACCCCCGGTGCACCGCGCCCGCCATGACGACGAGCCGCTCGTCATCAACCACACCTCGGGCACCACCGGGGTACCCAAGCTCGTCACCCACTCCACGCGCACGATCATCCGTAAGCTCGCCCGCTTCGAGGCGGTTCCCTACCCCGGCATCGGCGTCCGTCGCGGCGACACCCTGCTGCACGCGGGCTCGTACGCCCATGGGCGCACCTTCTGCTGGACGGCGGTGGCCTTCTCACGCGCCCCCGAGGCCGTGGTCCTGCTCTCCGGCGCCGCCCCTGACGCGGTCGATCCGCTGCTGCGCGCGCATCCCCCGACCATCGTCGAGGCCCTGCCGAGCGTCTACGTCCGCTTCCAGGGCCTCACCCGCCGGCTCGACAACCCCTTCCGCCGGGTCCGCCTCTACATCAGCACCTACGACGCGGTCCACCCGCCCACGCTCCGCGCCTATCTGCATGCCAGCAGGCGTACGCGCCCCGTGTGGATGCAGGGCTGGGGCCAGACCGAGACCGGGCCGCTGACCTTCCGCTTCCACACGCGTACGGCCACCGACGCCGCCCGTTCCACCGCCCGGGACCTGGGCCGCCCCATCCCGTTCAAGACCCGGCTGCGTGTGGTCGATCCCCGTACCCGCATGCCGCTGCCCCGCGGCAGTACGGGGCTGCTGCAGGCCAGAACCGCCGCCCTCGCGCTCGGTTACGTCGGCGAGGAGGACCGCTGGGCCGACAAGCACCACGACGGGTGGTGGAACACCGGCGACCTCGGGGTGCTGCGCCGCGACGGCAGCGTGCGCCTCCTGGACCGCGAGGTCGACAGCCCCGGCGGGCTCAGCTGCCTGGAGACGGAGGACCTGCTCGAGGTGCGGCTGCCCGAGGCGCTGGAGTGTGTCGTCCTCGGCCGCCCGGACGGCAAGGACCCGATCCCCGTCGTCGTCACCCCCGACGGACAGCTCGATCCTGCCCGTTGGGACACCGCGGCGGCCGGCCTCCCGCTCGCCGAGCCGACCGTCCTCACCTGGGACGAGGTGCCGCGCACCGGCACCGGGAAGGTGCGGCGCTCCGCCCTGCTGGAGCAGCTCACCGGGGACGCGGGCACCTGCGGCACCGGCCGCTGGACCTGACGGGCCCCGTCCGTCCTCCTTCCCCTCACCCCTCCCACCTCTCTCACCCCTCCCACCTCTCTCACCCCTCTCGCACCGAAGGACTCCCACCGTGCCGCACCCGACGGCCACCGAGCCCACCGAGCCCACCGGGGGGTACGTCTTCGACAACGCCACCCCGCACAGCACGGAACAGCACCGCTGCCTCGCGGCTGCCTACGACCCGGTCACCCTGCCCCGGCTGGCCGCCACCGGGGTCGGCCCCGGCTGGCACTGCCTGGAGGTCGGCGCGGGCGGCGGCAGCGTGGCTCACTGGCTGGCGGGGCGCGTCGGCCCCGGTGGCTCGGTCCTGGCGACCGATGTGGACCCCCGCCACATCTCCCCCGCCCCGCAGCTGGAGGTGCGGGCGCACGACCTCGTGCACGACCGGCTCCCCGAGGACCGCTACGACCTCGTCGTGGCCCGTCTCGTCCTCCAGCACCTGCCCGAACGGCGCAGCGTGCTCCGCACGTTGGTCCGTGCCCTGCGGCCCGGCGGGGTGCTCCAGATCGATGAGTTCGACACCTCGTACGAACCCCCGCTCCTCTCGCCCGACCCGGATGCCGAGAAGCTCTACACCGCCTTCCTGGAGGCCAAGTCCGCCGCCATGCGGGCCGGCGGAGGTGACCCGCACTGGGGAAGGCGGGTGCCGGAGGCGCTGCGGGAGGCCGGCCTGGTCGAGGTCGATGTGCACCCGCACATCGAGGTGCGCCACGCGGGCTCCCCCAGCCTTCAGCTCCAGCTCCACCACACCCACCATCTGCGGGAGAAGCTGCTGGCCCAGGGGCTGACGGACCGCCAGCTCGACCGGGTGCGGGAGATCATGAGGGACCCGGGCTTCCGTGCGGCCAGCAGCGTCCTGTACTCGACACAGGGCCGGCGCCCCGGGAGTGCGGACCTGTGAGCACCTCCACCCCTGTGATGCCCGCGACGACGGCCGGGGTGACGGCCCGTCTGCTGCGCGGGGCGACCGACGGGGTCGTCCCGCCCGGCGCCGTCCGGGACGTACGCCTGACGGCGGACTGGGCCGGGCCGGTCACCGCGCCGCTCGCCGACGAGGACGCGGTCCAGGCTGCCTGCGGGATCATGCACGTCCACGGGAGGGCAGGCGGCCGGCCGCTCCCGCTCGGGGTGGACTACGCCGCCACCGCCGCGGGGGTGCTCGGCGCCCTGGGTGTCTGTGCGGTCCTGCTCGCCCGGCACCGGGGACACGGCCTGAGCGAGGTGCGGACCTCGGCCGCGCAAGGGGCCCTGCTCGCGCTCGGCCAGTACCTCGCCGCCGCCACGGCCCCCGCCGACGGCGCGGAGGGCCCGTACGGCGCGAAAGGCCGGCACGGGGCGGAGGGCCCGTACGGCGCCGAACCGGCCGGGCGCGGTGGAGCGACGCTGGTCTCCGCCGAGGGCACCGCCTTCGAGATCGAGACCCTCGACCCCGACGCGTGGCGGGAGTTCTGGCAGCGGCTCGGTGTCCCCGCCCGGCTCGCGGGACGCGGCTGGGGGGCCTTCCAGCAGCGGTTCGCCACGGCCGTGTGCGCCCTGCCCGATGAGGTGCGGACAGCGGCTCGCGCCACGCCGCTCGGGTCCCTCCGGGAGGCCGCGGCGTCCTGCGGTGTCAGCCTCGTCCCGCTGACGGACAGCCCCGCCCCGGTGCTGTCCGTCGCACCGGTGCGCCTCACCCCGGGGCCGCCGTACGTGCCGGTGCCGGCCCCGGTCCGTACGCCCGCCGTCCTGCCCCTGGCGGGCGTACGGGTAGTGGAGTCGACGCGCCGGGTGCAGGGTCCGCTCGCCGGTCATGTCCTGCGGCTGCTGGGTGCCGAGGTGATCGGCGTCGAGCCTCCTGGCGGCGATCCGATGCGCGGGCTGCCGCCGCTCGCTGGTGGCTGTTCGGTGCGCCACTCGGCGCTGAACTCCGGGAAGCGGGTCGTCGAGGCCGACCCGCGTACGGCGGCTGGGCACGCCGCCGTGCGTGAACTCGTCGCGGGAGCCGATGTGTTCCTGCACAACTGGGCGCCGGGCCGGGCCGAGCGCCTGGGTCTCGACGCGGAGGACCTGTGGCGGGTCAGGCCCGGCCTCGTGCATGCCGGGGCCTCGGGCTTCGGCGACGCCTGGCCGCCAGGAGAGACCCCGATCGGCACCGACTACCTCGCCCAGGCCCGCAGCGGTCTGGCCGCGGCTCTGCGTCCGGCCGGGGAGATTCCCGCGCCCTCCCTGATGACGCTGACCGATGTGCTCGGCGGCCTCCTCTGCGCCCATGCGGTGGTGGCGGGGCTGCTGCTGGGCGCCCTCCGGGGGCACGGGGTGCGTGCCGAGTCCTCGCTGCTGTCGGCCGCGGGCCTGGTGCCTCGCCCGGCCGTGCGGCGCGGGGCCCGGTCGCCGTTGGAGACTCCGGTACGCACGGCCGACGGCTATCTGTGCCTGGGCGAGCGGATCCGGGCCGATCTCCCTCTGCTCGCCCGGATCACCGGCCTCGGCGCGCCGGACCCAAGCGCCGTGGCCGCGCGCTTCGGCCACCGCACCACCGGCTGGTGGCTGGAGCGGCTCGGCCTCGCCGGTGCCGCCGCCACCGAGGTCCGTACCGATCTGGGCACCCTCCCGGACGACCCCGGCTTCCGGTACGCCGTGGATCCGGCCCCGCCGGGCGGGTACGCGACGGTCCGCAGCCCGTGGACGTTCTCGTGACGGGCGCGCCGACGATGGCGGGGACGGCTGCGCGGGCGCCCTGGACCTCCCGCAACGGGGTGGCGTTCCCCGACCGTGTGCCCCGCGCGGACCGCCGTGCCTGGGCCGGGCGGGGGCTCTCTCCGGGCCGCGACCTCTACTCCCTCTTCCGCCTCCGTGTGCGGCTCCATCCCACCCGGCAGGCGGTCGTGGAGACCGGCGAGCCGGCGGGTGGCGGCCTCACCTACGCGGCTCTGGACGCCGAGGTCCGCCGTATCTGCGCGGTGTTCACCGATGCGGGCCTCCGCTCGGGGGACGTGGTGGCGCTGCGGCTCCCCGGAGGCCGGGACGCGGTCGCCGCCGAACTCGCCGTGTACGCGATCGGCGCGGTCGCCCTGCCGTACCCGCCGGGCGGCGGCAGCCGGGACACCCTGGCGCTCCTGGGCGCCTCCCGCGCGCGGGCCGCCGTGTTCACGGAACCTGACGATGTCGCGGTGGCCGAGCGACTCCCGGACATCGAGGTGCTGTTCAGCCCGCTGCCCGGCCTGCCCGGCACCCGCCCGCTCGGCAGGGGCCCCGGCCGACCCTGGCACCCCGGCCCGGTGGATCCGGCGGCGCCGGCCCGTGTCCTGGTCTCGTCCGGCACCGAGGCGGCGCCCAAGATGGTGGCCTACTCCCACGAGGCGATGGGAGGGGGCCGGGCCGCGTACGTCCGGGCGCTCGCGCCGGGTGCGGAGCCCCGTCGTCATCTCGTCCTCGCTCCGCTGGGCTCCTCCTTCGGCTCGTGCGGCATTGTCACCGTCGCCGCGCTCGGCGGCACGCTCGTCGTCCCGCCGTCGTTCTCGGTGCGCGGGACGTCGGCGGCGCTCGGCGTCCACCGGCCCACGCATGTCTTCGGGGTGCCGACGATGCTGCGGCGGCTCGCCGAGACCGCCCCCGCGCCCGGTGAGGACTTCACCGGCCTGCGGGCGCTGGTGTCCAGCGGTGCGGCGCTGCCGCACAGCACGGCCCTGGCCTGCGTACGGCGCTTCGGGCGGCCCGTGTTGAAGGTCTACGGCTCCTCGGACGGCGTCAACTGCCACACGGTCTGGTCGCCCGGGGCCGAGGAGGAGTACGCGGGGATCCCGGATCCCGCGGTCGCCCTGATCCGGATCACCGCTCCCGGTGATCACCCGTTGCCCGCGGGTGCCGTCGGGGAGATCCAGGCCAGGGGCCCGATGACGCCGCTGTGTTACGTCGCGGACGCCGGGCTGGACACGCGCTACCGGAGCGCCGACGGCTGGGTGCGCACCGGTGACCTCGGGCGGATCGACGCGGACGGAAGGCTGTTCGTCCTGGGCCGGCTGAAGGATGTCGTGATCCGCGGCGGGCACAACATCAGCCCCGCCGAGGTGGAGCGGGAGCTCGCCCACCATCCGGCCGTGGCCGAGGCGGTGTGTGTGCCGGTGCCCGATCCGGATCTCGGCGAGCGGCTCTGCGCCTGTGTCCGGCCGGTTCCCGGCGCGCCCGCACCCTCCCTGGCCGATCTGGCCGGCTTCCTGGTGCGCCGCGGCCTTGAGTCACGCAAGCTGCCCGAGCGTCTTCTGCACGTCCCGGCCATGCCGCTGGGCCCCACGGGCAAGGTGTGCCGCCGCTCCCTGTCGGAGCGGGCGGCGGCACACTGCCGTGGGGCCCGGTATCGGTCGGGCTGAGGGGCGGGTACTCCCCTCCAGGTGTTACGCCTTGGCCAGCGAGGGCTTCTCCTCGTCCCCGTCCCGCTGTTCCGGGACCTGCTCCGCGTCGCTCTCCTCAGTGATCATCTTCTCGTCGAACGGGAGCGCGCCGGAGAGGACCTGGTCCACCCGGGCCCGGTCGATCTCCTTGGTCCAGGTGCCGACGAGGATGGTGGCCACCGCGTTGCCCGCGAAGTTCGTCAGGGCGCGGGCCTCGCTCATGAAGCGGTCGATGCCGACGATCAGGCCGACGCCGTCGACCAGTTCGGGGCGGTGCGACTGGAGTCCGCCCGCGAGGGTGGCGAGACCTGCACCGGTGACGCCCGCCGCGCCCTTGGAGGCGATCACCATGAACACCAGCAGCGAGACCTGCTCCCCGATGCTCAGCGGGTCGCCCGTGGCGTTGGCGATGAACAGCGAGGCCATCGTGAGGTAGATCGCGGTGCCGTCGAGGTTGAAGGAGTAGCCGGTCGGCACGGTGATGCCGACGACGGGCTTGCTGACACCCACGTGCTCCATCTTCGCGATCAGCCGCGGCAGCGCCGACTCGGACGAGGAGGTGGAGAGGATCAGCAGGAACTCACGGCCCAGGTACTTCAGCAGCAGGAAGATGTTGACCCCGGACACCACGCGCAGGATCGCCCCCAGGATCAGGAAGACGAAGAGCGCACAGGTGACGTAGAAGCCGATCATGATGACCGCGAGCGACTTCAGCGCGTCCACGCCGGTCTCGCCGACCACTGCCGCCATCGCACCGAAGGCGCCGACCGGGGCCGCCCACATGATCATGGCGAGGATGCGGAAGACGAGGCGCTGGATGTGGCTGATGCCCCGCAGGACCGGCTCGCCCGCCGAACCCAGGGCCTGGAGTGCGAAGCCGGCGAGCAGGGCGATGAGCAGGGTCTGGAGGACCTCGCCGGCGGTGAAGGCCGACACGATGGTCGTGGGGATGATGCCGAGCAGGAAGTCCGTGGTGGACTCGCTGTCCCCCGAGACCTGCGCCTCACCCACGGCGCGCGTCGCCTCCGTGATGTGGAGGGTGGAGCCGGGCTCCAGGATGTTGCCGACGACGAGGCCGATGGCCAGCGCGACGGTCGACATCACCAGGAAGTAGCCGAGGGCCAGACCGCCGACGGCGCCGACCTTGGCGGCCTTGCGTACGGATCCGACCCCCAGCACGATCGTGCAGAAGATGATCGGCGAGATCATCATCTTGATCAGGTTGACGAATCCGGTGCCGATCGGCTTGAGCTCCACGGCGAAGTCCGGCACCGCGAGGCCCACCGTGATGCCCAGCACCACGGCGGCGATCACGGCCAGATACAGATAGTGCGTGCGGTCCCGTCGTGCGGCGTTCTCTGCCACGGGGGTCTCCTCGGGGTATGTGCGGCTCCCCGTCCCTGGGGGCTCCGGTGACTATCCACTTCCCTGTGACGGCCGTCACCCTTGCGTTCATATCGTTCACGCGCCTTTTCGAGCCACCTTGGGCCCGTGCTCCCCGCCAGGCAGACTGTGAGACATGCGTCTGTCCCGTGCCCTCCCCCGCAGCCTGGCCGGCCAGCTGTTCGTGATGCAGGCCCTGCTCGTGGCCGCGGTCGTGGCCGGATGCGCCTTCTTCGCGTACGCCTCGGGCCGCTCCCAGGCGGAGACGACCGCGGTTCGTCAGGTGCGGGCCGTCGCGCTCGCGATGGCCGAATCGCCGTCGGTGCGGGAGGCGATCCGTACCCCGGACCCGTCTTCCGTACTCCAGCCGTACGCGGAGCGGGTCCGTGAGGAGACCGGGATCGCGTTCGTCACGATCATGAATCCGCAGGGGGTCCGCTGGACCCATCCCGACCCGACCCAGATCGGCCGGGCCTTCATCGGGCACACCGAGGGCGCGCTGCTCGGCGAGACGTTCGAGGAGACCTACGCCGGCACGCTCGGACCCTCGATACGGGTGGTCACGCCGGTCCGCGACGGCGACAGGATCGTCGGCCTGGTCAGCGCGGGCATCACCGTCCAGCGGGTGTCCACGCAGGTACGCGAGCAGCTCGGCGCCCTGGGGACCGCGGCGGGCGCGGCCCTGGCGATCGGCGCGCTCGGCACGTACGTGATCAATGCCAGGCTGCGGCGGCACACGCACGGGATGAACGCCAGGGAGCTGAGCCGGATGCACACGTATCACGAGGCCACGCTGCACGCGGTGCGCGAGGGCCTGCTGATGCTGGACGGGCAGCGCCGGGTCGCCCTGGTCAACGACGCGGGCCGGGAGCTGCTGGGGCTGACGCCGGGGTCCGTCGGGCGCCGGGTGGACGAGCTGGCGCTGCCCGCGCCGCTGACCGGGGCACTCCTGGCGTCGGAGCCACGGGTGGACGAGGTCCATCTGACCGCGGACCGGGTGATCGTGGTCAACACCAGCCCGGTGGTCGGCGGCGAGCGGCGCGGCACGGTGGTGACGCTGCGGGACCACACGGAGCTGCAGGCGCTGTCGGGTGAGCTCGACTCGGAGCGCGGTTTCACGCAGGCGCTGCGTTCGCAGGCGCACGAGGCGGCGAACCGGCTGCACACGGTGGTGTCGCTGATCGAGCTCGGCCGGGCCCAGGAGGCGGTGGATTTCGCGACGGCGGAGCTGGAGCTGGCGCAGGCCCTCACCGACCGGGTGGTGGGCGCGGTCGGTGAGCCGGTGCTCGCGGCCCTGCTGCTCGGCAAGGCGGCGCAGGCCAACGAGCGGGGGGTGGAGCTGGTGCTCGCCGACGACAGTGTGATCGACGACGGGGCGCTGCCGTCCTCGCCCGCACCCCGCGACCTGGTGACGATCCTCGGCAATCTGATCGACAACGCGGTGGACGCGGCATCGGAGGCCGCGACGGGTGGCGCGGGCGTCCCCGCACAGCGCGCCGCGACGCGGGCCCTGGTCACGGTGACCGCGCGTACGGAGTCGGGCGAGCTGCTGCTGCGGGTGGCGGACACCGGCGCCGGGATCGGCGAGGGCGACGCGGACGAGGTGTTCCGGCGCGGCTGGACGACCCACGGCACGGGCCGCGGCCTCGGCCTGACGCTCGTACGGCAGGCGGTCCACCGCAACGGCGGGACGGTGACCCTGGGCCGGGCCGCGGAGGGCGGCGCCGAGTTCACCGTGCGGCTCCCGCTCACCGGCCGTACGGCGGGGAGTGAGGTGGTGGCACCGTGATCAGGGTGCTGGTCGTGGAGGACGATCCGGTGGCGGCTGACGCCCATCAGCTGTACGTGAACCGGGTGCCGGGTTTCGAGGTCGCCGCCGTCGCCCACTCACGGACCGAGGCCGCGCGGGCGCTGGAGCGGACGGAGGTGGATCTGCTGCTGCTCGATCTGTACCTCCCGGACGGGCACGGTTTGCAGCTGCTGCGTTCGCTGCGGGCCGCCGGGCACGGGGCGGACGTCATCGCGGTGACGTCGGCGCGCGATCTGGCGGTGGTGCGGGAGGGCGTCTCGCTCGGCGTCGTGCAGTACGTGCTGAAGCCGTTCACCTATCCCACGCTCAGGGACCGGCTCGTGCGCTACGCCGAGTTCCGGGCGGCTGCGGGCGAAGCGAGCGGCCAGGAGGAGGTGGACCGTGCGCTGGGCGCGCTGCGGGTCGCGGATCCGGCCACCCTGCCGAAGGGGCTGAGCGGGCCGACGCTGGAGGCGGTCACCCGGGCCCTGCGGGAGGCACAGGACGGGTTGACGGCGGCGGTCGCCGGGGAGGAACTGGGGATCTCCAGGATCACCGCCCGCCGCTATCTGGAGCACCTGGTGACGGTGGGCCGGGGCGTGCGCAGGCCGAGCTACGGTCAGGTCGGCCGGCCCGAGCTGCACTACCACTGGGTGGCCGAAACCCGCTGATATGCGGGGGCTCCGCGGCCGAGGCCACCGTAGGAGGATCATACGAAGGGTGAAGTAATAGGAACAGCCTGTAGCCAGGCCGTTCGCGGGCTTCTACGGTGGGGCCGTGCACCCCACCCCTCCCTTCAACGCCCCCGCCGCACGCCGCCTCCGTGAGGCTCTGGGAATGGCTCCCGGACATGTTGCGTACGGCCTCGGCGCGCAGTACGGACTTCGGATCACGGCAGAGACCGTGATGGCCTGGGAGCGTGGCACGGCCCTGCCGGGCGAACGCGAACTGAGGGCGCTGGCCGGTGTGTTGTGGTGCGCGCCGGGTGAACTCCTGTCCGCCGCGAGCACGTTGCGCGAGCACCGGCTGGCCCGGGACATCGCGGTGGACGACCTGGCGCGGACCCTCGGGATGACGGCCGCCGCGTACCAGCGGACCGAGGAGACGGGCCGCTGGCGCGGCAACGAGCGCCAGGCGGTGGCACTCTGCGAGGCGCTGGACATGTCGGCGGCGCAGTTCCTGACGGCGACCGGCCGGAACGAGGAACTGGCGGACCTGCTGACCCGGGCGGTCACGACCCGCTGGCAGGCCTACGTACGGCCGGTGGACAAGCTCGTGCCGCTGGACCGGATCCTCCTCCAGAACGTGCTGGAGCAGCTGCACGCCGACTACCAGTCCCTGATGGTGTCGACGCTGAGCTGGAACACGACGAGCCGCGACCGGCCGGGGACGGCCGGCGACGCGGGGCGGGAGTTCCTGGACCGGGTGGTCGAGGAGTTCTGGCGGACGGCGGGGATCTGAGACTCGGAAGACCCGGGGCCCGCGCCCGGGCTCAGAAGACCGACTCGGCCTCGTACATCCGGTCGCTGGGGACGGTCTTCAGACGGGTCACGGCGTCCGCGAGCGGGGCCATCACTATCTCGGTCCCGCGCAGCGCCGTCATCCGGCCGAAGTCGCCGCGGTGGACGGCCTCCACGGCGTTCCACCCGAAGCGGGTCGCCAGCACGCGGTCGTACGCCGTCGGTGTGCCGCCGCGCTGCACATGGCCGAGGATGACCGGCCTGGCCTCCTTGCCGAGGCGCAGTTCCAGCTCGACGGCGAGGCGGTTGCCGATGCCCTTGAAGCGCTCGTGTCCGAACTGGTCGATCTCGCCCTTGGCGTACGGCATGGAGCCCTCGGCCGGGTGGGCACCCTCGGCGACACAGATGACGGCGAACTTCTTGCCGCGCGCGAAGCGTTCCTCGACCATCTTGACCAGGTCGTCGACCTGGAAGCGGCGCTCGGGCAGGCAGATGCCGTGGGCGCCGCCCGCCATGCCGGACTCCAGGGCGATCCAGCCCGCGTGACGGCCCATGACCTCGACGACCATGACCCGCTGGTGGGATTCGGCGGTGGTCTTCAGCCGGTCTATGGCCTCGGTCGCGACGCCGACCGCGGTGTCGAAGCCGAAGGTCCTGTCGGTGGCGGAGATGTCGTTGTCGATGGTCTTCGGGACGCCGACGACGGGCATTCCGGCGTCGGACAGCATGCGGGCCGCGGTCAGCGTGCCCTCGCCGCCGATCGGGATCAGCGCGTCGATGCCGTAACGGCGGGACAGTTCCTCGCAGTTCTCGGCGGCCTCGCGCAGCCGGTCACGCTCCAGCCGGGCAGAGCCGAGGATCGTGCCACCGCGGGCCAGGATGCCGCTGACGGCGTTGAGGTCGAGAGGCCGGAAATGGCCGTCGAGCAGCCCCTTGAAGCCGTCCTCGAAGCCGATGACCTCATCGCCGTGCCCCACCACGGCACGGTGCACGACCGAACGGATCACAGCGTTCAGGCCTGGGCAGTCGCCGCCTGCGGTGAGAATTCCGATGCGCATCCTGCTCTGTCTCCTGCTCGCTAGTGCCATGCGTTCCGGGGGACCTGTCGCGAAACCCCCGTACCGTGAGCCACGACGATTGTCCCACGTCGATCTCGGGACCCGCGCGGGGCCGGGAGCGGGTCCGCACCGGGTGCCGTGCCCGGCGGGCGGCTCACCTGCCCCCGTAGGTATCGTCAAGAGGACAATGCCAGCCAAACAGGACGGGAGACCACGCGTGGCGCGCAGTGTGTACGTGACCGGGATCGACCGGGGAGACGGCCGCCAGGTCGTCGATCTGGGAGTCATGGAGCTACTGACGCGTCAGGTCGACCGGGTGGGTGTCTTCCGGCCACTCGTCCACGACGGTCCCGACCGGCTGTTCGAGCTGCTGCGCGCCCGCTACCGGCTCTCGCAGAGCGCGGAGACGGTCTTCGGCCTGGACTACCAGGAGGCCTCCGCGGTACAGGCCGAGAAGGGTACCGACGAACTGGTCTCGCTGCTCGTCGAGCGCTTCCACCGGGTGGCCCGCGACTACGAGGTGGTGCTGGTGCTCGGCAGCGACTTCGCCGCGACCCAGCTCCCCGACGAGCTGGCGCTGAACGCGCGGCTCGCCAACGAGTTCGGCGCATCGGTGATCGCCGTGGTCGGCGGCCAGGACCAGGACGCCGAGTCCGTACGGGCCGAGACGCGCAACGCCTACCGGGCGTACGCCGGCCTCGGCTGCGACGTCCTGGCGATGATCGTGAACCGGGTGGCGTCCGAGGACCGCCAGGAGATCGCCGAGCGCCTGAGGGCGCAGCTGCCGGTCCCCTGTTCCGTGCTGCCGGACGACCCCGCGCTCTCCGCGCCCACGGTCGCCCAGGTCACCACGGCCCTGGGCGGAACGGTCCTGCTCGGCGACGACTCAGGCCTGGCCAGGGACGCGCTGGACTTCGTGTTCGGCGGCGCCATGCTGCCGAACCTCCTGAAGGCACTGACCCCGGGCTGCATGGTCGTCACCCCGGGCGACCGCGCGGACCTGGTCATCGGTTCGCTCGCCGCGCACAGCGCGGGCACCCCGCCCATCGCCGGCGTCCTGCTCACCCTGAACGAGCGGCCCGGCGAGGAGATACTCCGGCTGGCCGCCCGGCTCGCACCGGGTACCCCGGTCGTCGCGGTGACCGGCGGATCCTTTCCCACGGCGGGTGAGCTCTTCGCCCTCGAAGGCAAGTTGAACGCGGCGACGCCCCGCAAGGCGGAGACCGCTCTCGGTCTCTTCGAGCGCCATGTGGACACCGCAGCCCTGCTGGAGCGCGTCTCGGTGGCCCGCAGCGGCCGGGTCACGCCGATGATGTTCGAGCACGAACTGCTCGAACAGGCGCGCTCGGACCGGCGCCGGGTCGTCCTGCCCGAGGGCACCGAGGAGCGCGTCCTGCGCGCCGCCGATGTGCTGCTGCGCCGTGATGTCTGCGACCTGACCCTGCTCGGGGACACCGACGTCATCCGCAAGAAGTCCGCGGACCTGGGCATCGACCTCGCCGAGACCCAGATCGTCGATCCCCGGACCTCGGAGCTGCGCCAGAGCTTCGCCGAGCGGTACGCCGAGCTGCGCGCGCACCGGGGGGTGACGGTGGAGCTGGCGTACGACGTGGTCGCGGACGTCAACTACTTCGGCACCCTGATGGTCCAGGAGGGCCTGGCCGACGGCATGGTCTCCGGCTCGGTGCACTCCACGGCGGCGACGATCCGGCCCGCGTTCGAGATCATCAAGACGAAGCCGGCCGCTTCGATCGTCTCCTCGGTGTTCTTCATGTGCCTCGCGGACAAGGTCCTGGTCTACGGCGACTGCGCGGTCAATCCGGACCCGGACGCCGAGCAGCTCGCGGACATCGCGGTGCAGTCATCGGTCACGGCGGCACGCTTCGGTGTGGAACCGCGGATCGCGATGCTGTCGTACTCGACGGGCACCTCGGGCAGCGGGGCGGACGTCGACAAGGTGCGGGAGGCCACGGAGCGGGTACGCGCATCGCGACCGGACCTGAGCATCGAGGGCCCGATCCAGTACGACGCCGCGGTCGAGCCGACCGTCGCGGCCACGAAGCTGCCGACGTCGCAGGTGGCGGGCCGGGCGACCGTGCTGGTCTTCCCCGACCTCAACACCGGCAACAACACCTACAAGGCGGTCCAGCGGTCGGCGGGCGCCGTCGCGGTCGGGCCGGTCCTCCAGGGGCTGCGCAAGCCGGTCAACGACCTGTCGCGGGGCGCCCTGGTGCAGGACATCGTCAATACCGTGGCCATCACCGCGATCCAGGCGCAGGGCGAGGAGTGAACGAGTTGTCCACCACCCACCGGACCACCACCGAGGCGACGGCGAGCCGGGTGCTCGTCCTCAATTCCGGCTCCTCGTCGGTGAAGTACCAGCTGCTGGACATGCGCGACCGGTCCCGGCTGGCGACCGGTCTCGTCGAGCGGATCGGCGAGTCGACCTCCCGGCTGGCCCACACCCCCGAGGGCGGCGGGACGCGCGAGCGCACCGGCCGGATCGCCGACCACGACCAGGCGCTGAAGGCCGCGGCCGACGAGCTGGCGGCCGACGGCCTCGGCCTCGACTCCCCCGAACTCGCCGCGATCGGCCACCGGGTGGTGCACGGCGGGCTGAAGTTCAGCGAGCCCACCGTGATCACCGACGAGGTGCTGAAGGAAATCGAGCGACTCGTCCCGGTGGCCCCGCTGCACAACCCGGCGAACATCACCGGGATCCGTACGGCGCGGGCGCTGCGCCCCGACCTTCCGCAGGTCGCGGTCTTCGACACGGCGTTCCACACGACGATGCCGGAGTACGCGGCGCGCTACGCGATCGATGTCGAGACCGCCGACGCGCACCGCATCCGCCGCTACGGCTTCCACGGCACCTCGCACGCCTACGTCTCGCGCCGGACGGCCGAGCTGCTGGGCCGCCCGGTGGCCGATGTGAACGTGATCGTGCTGCACCTGGGCAACGGGGCCTCGGCATCGGCGGTGGCGGGCGGCCGGTGCGTGGAGACGTCGATGGGGCTGACCCCCCTGGAGGGTCTGGTCATGGGGACGCGCTCCGGGGACATCGATCCGGCCGTCACCTTCCACCTGAAGCGGGTGGCGGGCATGTCGACGGACGAGATCGACGCCCTGCTGAACAAGAGGAGCGGTCTCGTCGGCCTCTGCGGCGACAACGACATGCGCGAGATCCGGCGCCGGGTGGACGAGGGCGACGAGCGTGCCGCTCTCGCGTTCGACATCTACATCCACCGACTGAGGAAGTACATCGGCGCCTATTCGGCGGTCCTCGGCCGGGTGGACGCCGTGGTGTTCACGGCGGGGGTCGGGGAGAACTCGGCCCCGGTGCGGGAGGCTGCGCTCGCGGGTCTCGAGGCTTTCGGCCTGGCCGTGGACGCCGGACGCAACGCCGTACGGTCCGGTGAACCCCGGCTGATCTCACCCGATGACGCGCGGGTGGCGGTCGCCGTCGTACCCACGGACGAGGAGCTGGAGATCGCCGGCCAGACCTTCGACCTGGTCCACAACTGAGCGGACCCGCGCCCTTTTGTATCTTCCACCAGACGGAATATTCCGCAGTGAAACAAACCGATAGGATCCGCCTCATGCGCCGTTCCAAAATCGTCTGCACCCTCGGTCCCGCCGTCGACTCCCATGAGCAGCTCGTCGCTCTGATCGAGGCCGGCATGAGCGTGGCCCGATTCAACTTCAGTCACGGTTCCCACGAGGAGCACCAAGGCCGTTACGACCGTGTCCGCAAGGCCGCGACCGAGACCGGACGTGCCGTCGGTGTACTCGCCGACCTCCAGGGTCCCAAGATCCGTCTCGGAAAGTTCGCCGAGGGTCCGGTCGAGCTGGTCCGCGGGGACGAGTTCGTCATCACGGCCGAGGACGTCCCCGGGGACAAGTCGGTCTGCGGCACCACCTACAAGGGGCTGCCCGGCGACGTCGCCAAGGGTGACCCGATCCTGATCAACGACGGCAACGTCGAGCTGAAGGTCGTCTCCGTCGACGGCCCCCGGGTGACCAGCATCGTCATCGAGGGCGGTGTCATCTCCGACCACAAGGGGATCAACCTCCCCGGTGCGGCGGTCAACGTCCCCGCGCTGTCCGAGAAGGACGTCGAGGACCTGCGGTTCGCCCTGCGGATGGGCTGCGACCTGGTCGCGCTGTCCTTCGTGCGGGACGCCGAGGACATCAAGGACGTCCACAAGGTGATGGACGAGGAGGGCCGCCGGGTCCCCGTCGTCGCCAAGGTCGAGAAGCCGCAGGCCGTCGAGCACATGGAGGGCATCGTCGCCGCCTTCGACGGTGTGATGGTCGCCCGTGGTGACCTCGCCGTCGAGTATCCGCTCGAAAAGGTCCCGATGGTGCAGAAGCGCCTCATCGAGCTGTGCCGCCGCAACGCCAAGCCGGTGATCGTGGCGACCCAGATGATGGAGTCGATGATCACCAACTCCCGGCCGACCCGCGCCGAGGCGTCCGACGTCGCCAACGCGATCCTGGACGGCGCGGACGCGGTCATGCTGTCGGCCGAGTCCTCCGTCGGCGCGTACCCGATCGAGACGGTCAAGACGATGGCGAAGATCGTCGTCGCCGCCGAGGAGGAGCTCCTGTCCAAGGGCCTCCAGCCGCTCGTCCCGGGCAAGAAGCCCCGTACGCAGGGCGGTTCGGTGGCCCGCGCGGCCTGCGAGATCGCGGACTTCCTGGACGGCAAGGCGCTGGTGGCCTTCACCAAGTCCGGTGACACCGCCCGCCGTCTGTCCCGCTACCGCACAGCGCAGCCGATCCTGGCCTTCACCACGGAGGAGTCCACCCGCAACCAGCTCGCGCTGAGCTGGGGCGTCGAGTCCTCCGTCGTGCCGCACGTGGACAACACGGACGCCATGGTCGACCTGGTGGACGCCGAGCTGCTGAAGCTGAACCGCTACAGCGACGGCGACACGATGGTCATCACGGCCGGCTCCCCTCCCGGCGTCCCCGGCACCACCAACATGGTCCGGGTGCACCACCTGAGCGGCGAGCGCGCCTGACGCGGCGGCGCCCCGCACAAGGACTGTGGCCCGCACCCCCGGACAACGGGGGTGCGGGCCACAGTCCTTGTGCGGCTCCCTGACGGGTCCTAGCTGTTGCCGCCGGTGAAGTAGTTCTGCAGTCCGGGGACCTTGAGCGATCCGCCGAACTGGCCCGCCTGCTTCACCGTGGCGTTGGTGAAGAAGGCGAACGGCACATTCAGCGGCGGCGGGGTCTCCGGGCTGAAGGTGACGGGGATGAGGCCGAAGAGGTTGCCCTTCAGCTCCTCCGTGTACATCGTCACCGTGCCGTTGCGGATCGTGGAGGTGGAGCCCTCCTCCGCCTTGACATGGCCGGTGGAGCCGGCCGGGCCCTTCGTCAGCTGGTGAAGGTCCTTGATGTCGACGGTGTCGGCGGTGAACTTCAGCACCTTCTTGACCGAGCCGTTGTACGTCTTCACCTCGACGATGCCCGCGTAGTCGAGCCCGGTGAGCGTGAGCTTCGACGTCTCCAGCGTCCACGGGTCGTCCGGGAGCAGCGGGACGCCCTGCTCCAGGTCGGCCGCGGCGAGCGCCTCGGGGTCGGCGGTCGGGCAGGGGAAGCGCTCCTTGGCGCCGTCCGGGATGTCCTCGTCCTTCACCGGGTCGAGGCCCTTGACGTCGTCGTCGAGCTCCTCGACCTCCTCGCCCGCCTTCCCCGCGGCGTCACGGATGGCGTCGGTGGTCTTGTCGACCGTGCCCTTCACCGCGTCCGTGGCCTTCTTCGCGGGCTTGGTGGTGGCGCTCTCCGACGGCTTCGGGGTCTCGGTGGTGGCACTGGCGCTGGGGGACGGCTCGGCCGTCTCCTTGTCCTTGTCCTTGCCGCCGCCCAGGAGGTCCTTGAGCGCGTCACCGACACCCAGCGGGTCGAGGGGGTTCTTCGACTCGGTGGGCGCGGGGGTGGCCGACGATGCGGCCTTGTCGTCGGAGGACTCCTTGGAGTCCTTGGAGTCCTTGGACTTGTCCGCGTCGGCGCTCGCACTCGTGGAGGGCTTCGGGGTGGTGGCCCCGTCGTCCTTCTTCTTGTCGGCCTCGGTGTCCTTGTCGTCCTTGGCCTTGTCGTCCTTGCCGTCCTCGGACGGCGTGGCACTCGGGCTCGGATCCTGCGACTCGGACGGCTCGTCGGAGCGGGTCACACAGGGCCCGGGCGCGAAGGGGATGTCCTGGCTGTCGTCGGCCATGGCCAGCTTGGGGGTGAGCCCCATGCCCACGAAGACGGCCGTCGGCATCGCGGCGAGCGCGAACGCCTTCTTGCCCGCGGGCATGTGCAGCTTCGTCAGGAGCGACTTCCTGGGTGCCGCGTGGCGGCGCCCGCCCCGCCCCGGAATGTCCTCCGGGCCGAGGTCGTTCATCTGCCCGTCGTCACCCCGCACGATGCCTCCCACCGTCGGCCTCCACCGCCGCCTTGAACAGCAGGGGCCTCCGCGGGGCCTCAGCCGTGTCCTGGGACTCCCGGCGGGGCTCAGGCACCTCGGCGGCGTCGTCGGCCGTCCTGTGGGCCTCAGCGTCCTCCGGGACCGGTGCCGCCGTCGCCTCGGCCGGAGCCCAGGAGACCGAGAGCGCCCCGCCGAGGAGGGAGAACAGGAAGCCGATGATGAAGCCGCCTATGTTGGCGACGGGGATGGAGATGAGCGCGAGCAGGATCGCGGCGATACCGGCGAACACCCGCACGATGTGGTGGAACCACATCGTCAGGCCCAGCGTGATGAGCAGGACCCCGATGATCAGCGACCCCGCACCCGCGGTGGTGGACATCGCGATCGTCATGTTGCCGAGGTGCATGTTGGCGTACGGGAAGTACGCGATGGGTAGACCACCCAAAATGGTGAACAGTCCCGCCCAGAACGGCCGGTTACCCCGCCAGGTGCGGAATCCCCGCCGGTAGACGGTGAGGTAGTGCTCGTTCTGCCCTGTGGACTCGGGGCTCATGGAAAACAGCTCCCTGGAACCGGTACTGCTGTGAGAAGAGAAGGGGTGGGCAGCCGGAGGCCCTCACGAGGCTCCGGCCACCCGGGCGAGTGCTAGAAGCACTCCTTGACGCCCTTGTGCAGCTTCAGGCTCAGGTTGCTGAGCTTGAAGGTGCCGGCCGTGGTGGCCCACGCCGTCTGCTCCACGTTGGACAGCGTGGCCGTGTCGGCACGCTGCGAGAAGCCGTTCGGGTTGACGGACTTCTCGGTACCGGACTGGATGCCGGGCTTCCCGACCGAACCGGCGGCGACGCCGATGTCGATGTTCTCGAAGTACGCGTCCGCGTCGAGCTGAGCGACGTCGAGGTACAGGTTCGTCGCCTCGACGGGCTTCTTCGGGTCGGTACCGGCCTTCAGCTGCAGGCTGACGCTGCCGAGACCGAAGGGAAGGTCAGGCGTGACCACCGACTGGCACATGTTGGTGATCGTCGCGCTGCTGAAGCCGGAGACCGCGACCGGGTGCGCCGCGTCCTTGCCGTCGAGGTCCTTGCCGACAGCGACGCTGCCGTACTGGACGAAGTCCTTACCGACGAGCTTGTCGGTGCTGACCTTGAAGCTCTGGCCGGAGACGCTGAACGACGCGGCGAGCGCACCCTGCGCGAGGCCGACGCCGACTGCGGCGGTCGCGACGACGCTCGGCACCATGACCAGAGCGAAACGCTTCCATCTTGTGCCACCGCGAACCTGCGAACTCATAAATTTCCTCCTTCTCGGACGTACATCTCCGGTACGGGCATGGTGCCCGTCCTGGGATGGGAGAAGTGCTACGTCCTCGGGAAGGAGAGCGCCCTGACCGGAGGCGCGTACCGCATCCGAATCACCGGCGATCACCCCCGAGCGACAACCACTGGCCGCGCGTCTGCGCAACCGGTTCGGACAGGCCCTGCCAGGGCAGGAACCCCCCTGTCCGCGATCGGCGCCACTGCCGCCGACCACCCGGTGGGGACCCAAGAAGCCCACCTGCGCCGACTGGCCGTCGGGCTGGCGGGTATTGGACCGAGCGTGGCCGATCGTGGTGCATTCGCGGCCGTGACACAAGGGGGGTCGTTACCGGCTAGTAACGGCACGATAACCAGGATGCGACAGGCGGGCACCGCACGGCCACACAGGGTGGCCCCGGCGGGACGTGCGAACGGCGGGATTACAGCCCGAAACCGGACAGACCTCCGTAGACGATTTACTACGAGTAACAGCGCGTACTTTTATCAAGTTTTGGTAAAGCAGAGGTGTTTCCCGGCGTTCGCCCGCGAAAACGGCCGTGGTGCCCGGTGGGCTCCACGGCCGTGTTGTCACATCAGAACAAGACGCGCGCCAGGGCGGTCCGTGCGGCGGCGACCCGCGGATCGTCGGGGCCGATCACCTCGAAGAGCTCCAGGAGCCGCACCCGGACGGTGTCACGGTCGTCGCCGACATTGCGGCGGACGGTCTCGACGAGCCGGCCGAAGGCGTCCTCCACATGGCCGCCCACGAGGTCCAGGTCCGCGGCCGCCAGCTGCGCCGCGGGGTCGGCCGGCTTCTCCGCCGCGTCCGTGCGGACCCGCTGGGGGTCGAGGCCGGAGACACGGCCCAGCAGCTCGGCCTGGGCGAGGCCCAGCTTCGCCTCGGTGTTCAGCGGGTCGTCGGCCAGGACGCGCTTGTACGCCTTGACGGCGCCGTCGAAGTCATTGGCGTCGAGCGCCTGGGCGGCGGCTTCCAGCTGTGCGTCGTAGGGCCCCGCGGGCACCTCGGCCGGGGCGCTCTCCGCGCCCTCGGCACCCGCATCGGGGTCGACGACGATCCCGGTGAGGCCGAACCGCTCCTCGCCGACCTGGATCAGCTGGTCCAGCGTCTGGCGGATCTGGTTCTCGGGGGCCGCGCCCTGGAAGAGCGGAAGCGCCTGTCCGGCCACCACGGCGAAGACCGCGGGGATGCCCTGGACCCCGAACTGCTGCATCAGCATCTGGTTGGCGTCGACATCGACCTTGGCCAGGACGAAACGGCCGTTGTACTCGGCGGCGAGGCGCTCGAGGAGCGGGCTGAGCTGCTTGCACGGCTCGCACCACTCGGCCCAGAAGTCGATCACGACGGGGACTTCGGAGGAGCGCTGGAGGACCTCGGCCTCGAAGCCGGCCTCATCGACGTCGATCACCAGCGAGGCGGGTGCCACGGCACCGCTTCCCCCCTGTCGGGCGGACTCCGCGCGGGCCTGCTCCGCCTTCGCCTTGGCGTCGCCGGCCGCCTTCACAGCGGCGAGGTCGACGACGCCGCTCATGGACATGTTCCTAGGCTGCATACGTACATCCTCCCCCCTGTGCGCACTGTTCCGGAAAGCGATCCGCGAACCGCTTCCGTCCACAGCCACGCCGGTGTGCGCGGCGGGCGGACGGAAGCGGCCCTGGGGCCCTGAAAAACCCCGAGATCGGCACCGGGTCCCCACCCGGCGCCTATGGCTGTCGATCAGTGTGGCGTGGGCGACGGAAGATCCGTCGATCCTTACGCTACGACCCGTAGCGTAACTGCCAGGACCCCCTGCGAGGCAAGAGTGCGCGGTGATCTGTCTCACGAGCCCCAGGACCGGTCAGCACTACTTACTGGCCGGTATGGTCGCCGCATGCTGAGCCGCAGCCCCACCGGACCCTCCAGGTCCGGACGTCCCCGCAGTGCCGAAGCGGATGCCGCGATCCTGGAGGCGACCCGCGCCTCACTGGTCGACCTCGGCTGGTCGAAGCTGACGATGGGCGATGTGGCGACGCGCGCGGGGGTCGCCAAGACGACGCTCTACCGCCGCTGGGCAGGCAAGAACGAGCTGGTGGTGGACGCGGTCGCCGTCCTCTTCGACGAGCTCGAACTGCCCGATCTCGGCAGCCTCGCGGCCGATGTGGAGGCCGTCGTCCTCCAGTTCGCGGCCCTGCTGGAGCGCCCCGAGACCAAGACGGCGCTGATGGCCGTGGTCGCCGAGTCGACGCGGGACGAGGCCCTGCGGGACCGCATACGCGACTCCATCGTGGCCCGGCAGAAGCACCTCGTCCTCCAGGGGAGCGAGCGTGCGCAGGAGCGCGGCGAACTGCCCACCGAACCGGACGCGGTGGTGGCGGCCCGCACCGCGGACCTGGTCTTCGACGTGATCGCCGGCGCGGTGGTGCACCGCGCGCTGGTGAGCGCCGAGCCCGTCGACGCCGACTGGGCCAGGCGCTTCACCCTGCTGCTGCTCCTGGGCCTGGGAGCGGCCTCCGCCCAGGACGAGCAGCCTCAGAAGCCCGGCGGCTCCGTGTAGACGCCCCACTCGTCGCGCAGCACCCCGCAGATCTCGCCGAGCGTCGCCTCCGCCCGTACGGCCTCCAGCATCGGGCCGATCATGTTCGATCCGTCGCGCGCCGCGGCCAGCATCGCGTCCAGCGCGCCCCGCACCTTCGCGTCCTCGCGGCCCGCCTTGCGGCCGGTGAGCTCACGCACCTGCTCACGCTCGACCTCGTGACTGACCCGCAGGATCTCCAGGTCACCGGTGACCGAACCGTGGTGGACGTTGACGCCGACGACCCGCTTCTCGCCCTTCTCCAGCGACTGCTGGTAGCGGAAGGCGGATTCGGCCGTCTCACCGGTGAACCAGCCGTCCTCGATCCCGCGCAGGATGCCGGAGGTCATGGGCCCGATGGGGTGCTTGCCGTCGGTGTGCGCCCGGGTGCCGCGCTCCCTGATCTGCTCGAAGATCTTCTCGGCGTCGGCCTCGATGCGGTCGGTGAGCTGCTCGACGTACCACGAACCGCCCAGCGGGTCCGCGACATTGGCGACGCCGGTCTCCTCCATGAGCACCTGCTGGGTGCGCAGCGCGATCTCGGCGGCCTGCTCGGAGGGCAGGGCGAGGGTCTCGTCCAGGGCGTTGGTGTGCAGGGAGTTGGTGCCGCCGAGGACGGCGGACAGCGCCTCCACGGCGGTGCGTACGACGTTGTTGTACGGCTGCTGGGCGGTCAGCGAGACACCGGCGGTCTGGGTGTGGAAGCGGAGCCACTGGGCCTTGTCGGTCTTCGCGCCGTACGTCTCCTTCATCCAGCGCGCCCAGATCCGGCGGGCGGCACGGAATTTGGCGATCTCCTCGAAGAAGTCGAGGTGCGCGTCGAAGAAGAAGGAGAGCCCGGGGGCGAAGGTGTCGACGTCCATGCCGCGGGAGAGCCCGAGCTCCACGTATCCGAAGCCGTCGGCGAGGGTGTAGGCGAGCTCCTGCGCGGCCGTGGCCCCGGCCTCGCGGATGTGGTAGCCGGAGACCGACAGCGGTTTGTACGCGGGGATGTCGCGCGCGCAGTGCTCCATCAGGTCGCCGATGAGGCGCAGATGGGGCTCGGGCTGGAAGAGCCACTCCTTCTGCGCGATGTACTCCTTGAAGATGTCGGTCTGGAGCGTGCCGTTGAGCACACCCGGATCGATGCCCTGGCGCTCGGCGGCGACCAGGTACATGCAGAAGACGGGGACGGCGGGCCCGCTGATCGTCATCGAGGTGGTGACGTCGCCCAGCGGGATGTCCTGGAACAGCACCTCCATGTCGGCGGCGGAGTCGATGGCGACGCCGCAGTGGCCGACCTCGCCGAGTGAGCGGGGATCGTCGGAGTCCCGGCCCATCAGGGTCGGCATGTCGAAGGCGACGCTGAGCCCGCCCCCGCCGTTGGCCAGGATGGTCTTGTACCGCTCGTTGGTCTGCCGGGCGTTGCCGAAGCCGGCGAACTGGCGGATGGTCCAGCTGCGGCCCCGGTAGCCGGTGGGGTGGAGTCCCCGGGTGAAGGGGTACTCGCCCGGCCAGCCGATCCGTTCGAAGCCCTCGTACGTGTCGCCGGGGCGGGGCCCGTACACGGGCTCCACCGGGTCACCGGAGAGCGTGGTGAAGTCCGCGTCACGCTTGCGGGCCTTGTCGTAACGGGCCTGCCAGCGGCGGCGGCCTTCCTCGATCGCAGATGCGTCCATGCTTCAAATTTACTAGGACGTCCTAGTAAATGTCGACGGCAAACCGCCCTGCGCTTCGCGCGGGGCGGTCGGGTGCTGCCCGGATCAGGCCTTGACGGCCTGCGGGGAGCCCTCGGTGACGAGCGGCTCGACCTCCCGGACCACCTTGCGCTCGACGAAGAACGCGGCCGTCGGGATCGTGCCGGAGATCAGCACCCAGAGCAGCTTGCCGACCGGCCACTTCGCCTTGGAACCGAGGTCGAAGGCGAAGATCAGGTAGATGATGTAGAGGACACCGTGGATCTGCGAGACGACGAGCGTCACACCCTCACCGGTGTCGAAGCCGTACTTGAAGACCATGGAGACACACAGGATCAACAGCATCACGGCGGTGACATAGGCCATCACCCGGTAGCGGGTCAGCACACTGCGTTTCATGGCATCGAGCGTAGCCGGGCAGCCGGGGCGATCTTGCGGCGCCCTGCCCCTCACGGGAAGCCCTACGCGTCGTCGAAGTCCTGGGCGGCCACCCGCAGCGGGCGCAGCATCGCGAAGATCTCTGCGCACTCCTCGTCGTCGTACGCCCCGAGCCCGAAGTCCATCGCCATCAGGTCCTGGCTGGCGGCCTCGACGACCTCACGGCCCTTGTCCGTGATGGAGGCGAGGGTTCCGCGCCCGTCGTTGGGGTTGGGGCGCTTGTCGACGAGCCCCGAGCGCACCAGCCGGTCGACGGTGTTCGTCACGGAGGTGGGGTGCACCATCAGACGCTCGCCGATCTTGGACATCGGCAGCTCGCCGGCCTGCGAGAAGGTCAGCAGGACCAACGCCTCGTAGCGGGCGAACGTCAGCCCGTACGGTTTCACCACCGCGTCCACCTCGGCGAGCAGGATCTGCTGCGCACGCATGATCGAGGTGATCGCGCCCATGGAGGGCACCGGGCCCCAGCGCCGGTGCCAGAGTTCCTCTGCGCGGGCGATGGGGTCGAAGGGGAGGCTGAGCGGCTTCGGCACGGCCACGACCTTACCCACTGGTCACATGACGGTCAGCCCCGTCTCGTACTTCGGTACCGGACACGTGTTCCATGCACCTCCAGGGCGAGCAGAACCGTGCAGACCGTGCCGAGCACTCCCGCGTACGCGACGACCTGGTGCACCGGAAGGAACTCCGCGGCCAGCCCCGCGAGGGCCATACCGATCCCCTGGAACGTCATCAGTCCCGCGGTGAGCAGGGTCATGGCCCGCCCCCGCAGATGCTCGGGGACCGCCTCGACGAACCACTGGTCGAGCCCGATGACGTACGCCGCCCCCGCCCCGGCCAGCAGGAGGGCGCCGACGGCCAGGGCCGTCCCCGGGCGGAACGCGTACAACAGGAGGGGCAGCAGGCCGAGGGCGGCGACCGGCAGCACGATCCGGGAGCGGGCACGCGGGCCGAGCGCGGTGCCGACGTACAGCTCGGCGCCGATGTGGCCGACGGCCATCGCGCACATCAGCAGCCCCACCGCGGCGGGGCCGGCGCCGATCGCGTCCGCGTAGGGCGCCGCGAGCGCCTCGGGGGCGACCACGAAGAAGGCCGGCACCCAGAAGAGCAGCAGCAGCCCCAGGATCCGGCGGTCGCCGAGTACGGCCCTGGTCCCGGCGAGCGACTCCCCGATCAGCGCGCCGCGGGCGCCACCCGTCGCGCGGGCCGGGCGGTCCAGGGTGCCCAGGCGCAGCAGCGCCGCCGAGCAGAGAAACGTCACCACGGTGATGGTGATCGCCCCGCGCGGGGACAGCACGGTGAGCAGCACCCCGCCCGCGCCGAAGCCGATGAGCATGGCGCTCTGCGACACCAGGCGCAGCAGCGAGCGTCCGAGCACGTAGAGGTCGCCGTCCCCGAGGATGTCGGTGAGTGCGGCCGTCCGTGTCCCGGTGAAGACGGGGGCGACCGCGGCCACCGCACAGCGCAGGGCCAGCAGCCAGCCGACCGGGGTGCCCGGGAACACCATCACGGCGACGCAGCCGGCGCAGATCAGGTCGCAGGTGACGAGGACACGGCGGGCGGGGTAGCGGTCGGCGGCCCCGGCGAGGAGCGTGCCGCCGACGATGTACGGGAGGAAGCCGAGCGCGAAGGTGAGGGCGGACAGCAGGGGTGAGCCGGTGAGGTCGTAGACGAGCAGGGTGAGGGCCAGCTCGCTGACGGTCACCCCGAGCAGGGAGAGCAGATGTGCGGCGAAGACCGCGCGGAACTCCCGTACGGCGAACACCGCACGGTATCCGCCGGACGGGGGGCCCGCCCCCGGGGCCGGGCCCGGGTCGGACGAGGAGGCGTGCTCCGGGGGCAGGAGCCGGGCAGCCGCATCGGCGGCGGGCTCTTCGCGGGGTGTACCCGCCGGGATGGTGGTGTCGCTCGGCATGGACGCAGCTTGGCCGAACGGCCCCGCCCGTCCGTAGACTTTCGGCTCACACCGAAAGTTGGCGTCGCCCCATGCCCTTCCATCTGCACTTCGACGAGAGCGACCTGCTCCGCTGCCGCTTCGCGCTCTCCCCGCTCTTCGAGACGCAGGAGGCCGTACGCACACTCCACCGCCCCGCACGGCACGGCTACCACCTGCCCTGGCTACGGCGGATCAGGGAGGGCGCCGCAGGACTCGACCTCACTCCGCTGTGGCTGCTGATGCCGGACCGCGGCCACAACCCGGACTTCATCTGCCCGCCGCCGCTCGGGCCGCTCGCCACCTTCGCCGAGGAGATCGAGGTCGTACGCGCGACGGATCCGGCGACCGCCCGTGACGACATCGCGCTCGCGCTCGCCGACACCCCGGGCGGCCTCCGCTCCCCCGCGGGACGGCGGATGCTGGCCGACCCCGACCGGGCGGTCCAGGAACTGGCCGACCTGCTGGAGCGCGCCTGGGAGGTGATGGTCGCACCGCACTGGCCCCGGCTGCGCGCCCTGCTGGAGGCGGACATCGCCTACCACTCGCGCCGCCTCGCCGAGGTGGGCTTCGAACGGCTGCTGGGCGAGATCAGCCCACGGCTGCTCTGGGCGGACTCCACCCTGACGGTGGCCGGCACCAGCGGGAACCACAGCCGGGTCCTGGGCGGGCAGGGCCTCGTCCTGATACCCAGCGTCTTCGTCTGGCCGGATGTGGTCGGGGGCTACGAACCTCCCTGGCAGCCCGCCGTGATCTACCCCGCGCGCGGCATCGGCGGGCTGTGGACGGAGTCCGGCGACCGGACGCCGGACGCGCTCGCCCGGCTGCTGGGAAGGGCCCGCGCCGATGTGCTGTGCGCACTCGGGGAACCGGCCGGCACGAGCGCGCTGGCGCACCGGCTCTCGCTCGCCCCGTCCTCCGTGTCCGCCCATCTGTCGGCGCTGCGCGCGGCGGGCCTGCTCATCTCGCGGCGGTACGGGCATCAGGTGCTGTACGAGCGCACCCCGCTCGGGATGGCGCTGGCCGCGCAGGAGCACTGAGCGCGGGGGCACCGAGCGCGGGAGCCTCCCGCGCCCCGCGCCCACGCAGCAGCGCGAAGGACCGCACCACGGCGGGCGCGAGGGCGGTCGCCAGGGCCGCGTACGCCCAGACGCGCATGTCGGCCTGGGTGAAGACCAGCAGACAGCTGAGCACGCCGAACAGGCAGGTCGCGGCCACCAGCGGGCGGCGGACCAGCGCCAGCGTGTAGCCGGCGGCCCGTCCCGGCTCCACCCGGAACAGCGCCGTCGCGTACTGCCGCGTCAGCGTCTCGTACGTGCCCCGGGCCCGGCGCAGCGGCCGGGCGGGCCCGTCCGTCCTGGCCGCGGGGGCGTCCGGGGTGTGGACGGAGCGCCAGTGCTCTCCGGTCAGCGGGTTGCGCAGGCGGTGGATCTCGAAGCCGGTGGCGATGTCGCCGGTGACGGAATCGTGGAATCCGCCGGCCTGGCGCAGGGCGGCGACCCGTACGACGTGGGCGGTGCCGGCCAGCACGGGCGCACCGTAGCGGTTGCCCGCCCGCTGACCGAGGGCGTGCAGAAGGCCACGGGCCGTCCGCCTGCCCGCGGGCGCGCCGCCCGAGTGGAGCGGCGGGCCGACGACGAAGGCGATGTCCGGATCGCGGAAGTAGCCCGTCGTCCGCTCCAGGAAGCCCGGCCGGGGGATCCCGCCGGTGTCCACGCGGGCGACGAGGTCGTAGGCGTCACCGTGCTTGGCGAGCCAGGCGTTGTGGTTGCCGTGCCTCGTCCCGGCCTCGTGCGGGCCCTCGTCCCGGTTCCACTCGGGCACCCCGAGGCGGGTGAAGTGGTGCACGCCCAGCTCGGCGCAGAGCATCCTGGCCTCCGGGTCGTCTGCCTCGTCGAGCAGCCAGACGTCCAGCGGTCCGGGGTGCCGCACCCGTGCGGCACCTTCCAATGCGGCCCGCACCGCGGTGAGGGGTTCCGCGCCCGGCACGTACGTGAGCAGGAAGGCGAGTGCCGTGCCGGGCTCGGGCGTCACCGGCACCGGGTCCCTGGCCACGCACACGGCGTGGGCGACGGCGGCCACACCGACGAGCACGAACAGTTCGATCACGCCGACGGAGACCAGCGCCAGGGAGTCGGCGAGCACCAGCCAACGCCGGCCGTCACCGCGCACGGGCCAGTGGCTGGGCCACAGCACATGGAGCAGCAGCAGTCCGGCGACCGCGGGGGCGAGTGCCATCAGGAGGACCGCTCGTATTCGGTACCTCTCGGTGCGCCGGGGGCGGCGGAACCGCACCCGGTACCGCGTCGCCGGCGGCTTCGCGAGCGGACCCGCGAGACGGCTGCGGCTGTCGTGACCCTCCGACG
Source organism: Streptomyces sp. NBC_01012 (assembly GCF_045162755.1). Classification (NCBI taxonomy): domain Bacteria; kingdom Bacillati; phylum Actinomycetota; class Actinomycetes; order Kitasatosporales; family Streptomycetaceae; genus Streptomyces; species Streptomyces sp. NBC_01012. The sequence goes on from NZ_CP108688.1 coordinate 2,292,853, forward strand.
GCATCACGCCTCCCATGGTCGGATATGCCGGTGTTCCCGCATGTCCCCACAGAAGGGGAGGCGGGACCACCTGTCGACCCGGCAGGTCCGACCGAGGGGCGTTCTTCGCCCGAACGGCAAGAGCCCCCGCGGGCGGGGGCTCTTCGGGCGGGGCTCTTCACGGGTGTGGGCGGTCAGCCCGCCAGGTGACGCTCCACCGTCTCGACCTTGGAGGTCAGACCGTCGGTGACGCCGGGCCTGATGTCGGCCTTCAGCACCAGGGAGACCCGGCCCGCGCGGGCCTCGACAGCGGCGACGGCGCGCTTCACGACGTCCATGACCTCGTCCCACTCCCCCTCGACGGAGGTGAACATCGCGTCGGTGCGGTTGGGCAGCCCGGACTCACGGACGACACGGACGGCGTCGGCGACGTACTCACCGACGTCCTCGCCGACGCCCAGGGGGCTGACGGAGAAGGCGACGATCATGCGCTGACCGTCCCCTCGGCGCGGGCACGGGCGGCGATGACGCCGTCGCTCTCGTACCTCTTGAGCAGCTTCTCGCCGTAGAGACCGCCGAAGGGCAGGACCGCCAGGAGGAAGAACAGCGCGACGCGCTTGAACGGCCACTTGGCCTTGGACCACACGTCCAGCAGGAACACCAGGTAGATCGTGAAGAGGATGCCGTGCAGCATGCCGAGCGGCATCATCAGGAAGTCGATGTCCGAGACCCGGCTGAGCACCGAGCCGAACAGGATCAGCGCCGGGAAGGACAGCGCCTCGGGAAGCGAGATGAGGCGCAGCCGGTGCAGGGCGGAAGCGGTCTTGATGTCCACGAGGGCACCTTCGGTGGGAGGGGGCGTAACGGCTTGTGAACGCGGGCACAAGCACTGCCATTGTGGCATCGCTCCGGGGTCCCCCGGGCAGGGGGTCGGGCCGCCGGGCCCTGTGCGCGGGACGCGTCTGCGGCTAACGTCGCACCGTGGCGATGTTCCGACTCCAAGGCAGCAAGATGCTCTCCGTCGACCTGACGGGTGACGCCGTCAAGGCGAAGAACGGCTCGATGGTCGCGTACGAGGGCCGGATGACGTTCAAGAAGATGACCGGCGGCGGTGAGGGTCTGCGCGGCATCGTGACCCGCCGGCTGGCCGGCGAACGGATGGTGATGATGGAGGTGAAGGGGCAGGGCACCTGCTATTTCGCCGACCGGGCGAGCGAGATCAACCTCGTCTCGCTGCACGGCGACAAGCTGTACGTCGAGGCGAGCAATCTGCTGGCCACCGACGCCGGGCTGCGCACCGGCACCACCTTCACGGGGCTCCGCGGCGGGGCGAGCGGCAACGGGCTGTTCACCACGACCGTCGAGGGCACCGGGCAGGCGGCGATCATGTCGGACGGCTCCGCCGTGGTGCTGCGCGTGTCTCCGCAGTACCCGTTGAACGTCGACCCCGGCGCCTACATCGCCCATCAGGGCAGACTCCAGCAGCACTTCCAGTCCGGGGTGAACTTCCGCACGTTCATGGGTGAGGGCGCGGGCGAGTCCTTCCAGATCCGCTTCGAGGGCGACGGCCTGGTCTATGTGCAGCCCAGCGAGCGGAACACCATCGGGGGCGATGTCTGATGCCGTTCCGCGAGATCAACTCCCGGATGGTCGAGGCGGTGGTGGAGCCCGGCCGGACGATGTACAGCCAGCGGGGCGCGATGCTCGCGTACCGCGGTGATGTCTCGTTCACCCCGAACATCCAGGGCGGACAGGGCGGCCTGGGGTCGATGATCGGCCGGCGGGTGACGAACGAGGCGACCCCGCTGATGACGGTCGAGGGGAACGGCACCGTGATGTTCGGCCACGGTGGCCATCACATCCAGGTGATCAATCTGTCCGGCGACACCCTCTACGTGGAGGCCGACCGGCTGCTGGCCTTCGACGGGACCCTCCAGCAGGGCACCATGTTCATGGGCTCGCAGGGCGGGGTGATGGGCATGGTGCGCGGCCAGGTGACCGGGCAGGGGCTGTTCACGACGACGCTCAAGGGGCACGGCGCGGTCGCCGTGATGGCGCACGGCGGGGTGATCGAGCTCCCGATCGCGCCGGGCCGGCCGGTGCACGTGGACCCGCAGGCCTACGTCGCCCACCACGGGGACGTGACCAACAAGCTCTCCACCGCGCTCGGCTGGCGCGAGATGGTGGGCCGCGGTTCGGGTGAGGCGTTCCAGCTGGAGCTCAGCGGCAACGGAGCGGTGTACGTCCAGGCGTCGGAGGAGAAGCTGTGAGCACACCGGTGATCTACGACCCGATGACGCTGCCGTCCGACGACAGCGTCGATTCGTACACCTTCTGCGTGGAGCTCAAGGGGAGCCAGTGGTTCCTGCAGAAGGGCAAGATGATCGCCTACTACGGGCAGATCGCGTTCAACGGCATCGGGCACGGCCACTTCGAGGGGCTGATCCGTTCGAGCTTCCACTCACCGCTGCACGCGAGCGACTGGGTGGTGGCCGAGGGCAGCGGCAAGATGCTGCTGGCCGACCGGGCCTTCGATGTGAACTCCTTCGACCTGGACGACGGCAATCTGACGATCCGCTCCGGCAATCTGCTGGCCTTCCAGCCGACGCTGGCGCTGAAGCAGTCGATCGTGCCGGGCTTCCTGACGCTGATCGGGACGGGGAAGTTCGTCGCCGCGTCCAACGGTCCCGTGGTCTTCATGGAGCCGCCGCTGCGGGTGGACCCACAGGCGCTGGTGGGGTGGGCCGACTGCCCGTCGCCGTGCCACCACTACGACCACGGCTACATGAGGGGCGTGCTCGGCGGGCTGCGCTCGCTGACCGGGATCGGCGGCACCTCCGGGGAGGAGCACCAGTTCGAGTTCGTCGGGGCGGGGACGGTGCTGCTCCAGTCGACCGAGACGCTGCTGCCCGACCAGGCCACGGGCGCGGTCCCGCACGAGGCGGGTGTGCCCGGCGGCGGTCAACACCGTCCGCCCCGGTAGCCGGGGACCTGCGGCGCCGCTCCGGGCTGTGAACGGTAGTCTGCGGAGTGTGACGTCCGGCAGGCGCGTGCGCGGGGTCACATCGGCAGAATTCGTCCGGCTTTCAACATCTTAGGTAGAATCCATACATGGAGACCGAGACGGCCACCCGCTGGCTTACCGATGCGGAGCAGTGCGCCTGGCGCACCCACCTGGACGTCAGCAGGCTGCTGACGCATCAGTTGGAGAAGGACCTTCAGCCGTTCGGCCTGACCATGAACGACTACGAGATCCTGGTCAACCTCTCGGAGTCGGAGGACCAGCGCATGCGGATGAGCGACCTGGCCGCCGCCACCCTGCAGTCCAAGAGCCGGCTCTCGCACCAGATCACCCGCATGGAGAACGCCGGCCTGGTCCGCCGCGAGAACTGCGAGTCCGACCGGCGCGGGCTGTTCGCGGTCCTCACCGACGTGGGCGGCGAGACGATGCGCAAGGTCGCTCCGCACCATGTCGAGTCGGTGCGCAGGCACTTCATGGATCTGCTCTCCCCCGAGGAGCTCGGACAGCTGCACGCGGCGCTCACCCCGATCGCGGAGCATCTGCGCGGCCGGCGCGGCAAGCCGTAGGGCCTGCGTGCTTCACCCTGCGGCCGCCGCTCCCGGCAGCCGCAGGGTGAACCGCGCGCCGCCGCCCGGCCCTTCGCCGACCGTGAGTGTGCCGCCGTGCCGGGAGGCCACATCACGGGCGATGGCCAGGCCGAGCCCGGCCCCGCCGTCGTCCCGGCTGCGGGCGTCGTCCAGGCGTACGAAGCGCTCGAAGATCCGGTCCTGTTCGGCCTCGGGCACGCCCGCCCCGTCGTCGGTGACCTCCACCAGTACGTCGCCGCGGTCGGCCCGCACCGAGACGGCGACCGAACACTCCGCGTGGCGCTGGGCGTTGTCCAGCAGATTGCCGACGACCCGGGCCAGCTGACCGCGCGAGCCCATGACGTCGAGCGCCCCGGTGTCCGCCACCGACACCTCGGGACCGATCCGGTCCGCCGCTCGCTTGGAGACCGCCTCCCGGACCAGCGCTCCCAGGTCGACCGCCGTACGCCCCGCCCGCTCTCCCGCGTCGAGCCGGGCGAGCAGCAGCAGGTCGGCGGCCAGCGCCTGCAACCGTACGGTGTCGGCGACCGCGCCCGGCACGTCCAGCAGCTCCGGGTGGGCGTCCCCCACCTCCAGCTGGATACGGAGCGAGGCGATGGGGCTGCGCAGCTCGTGCGAGGCGTCGGCGACGAAGCGCCGCTGCCGGTCGACGGAGGCCTCCAGGACGGTGAGGGTCTCGTTGGTCGTGCGGGCCAGCCACGCGATCTCGTCCCGTGAGTCGGGCTCGGGCACCCGCCGCCCCAGATCCTCGGACGCGGTGATCGCGGCCAGCTCCCGTCTGATGCCCTCGACCGGGCGCAGCGCGCGCCGGGTCACCAGCCAGGTGACCCCCGCGACGACGAACAGCAGGAAGGGCAGCCCGGTCAGCATGGTGGTGCGTACGGAGCCCACGGCCTCCTGTTCGGCGGCGAGCGGGGCGCCCGCATGGACGATCACCGGGAGGCCGGCCCGGGTGACTGCCTCGACGGCGGCGAAGCGGAAGTCGGCCGTATCGCCCTCGACGGTGGCGCTGCCGTTGCTGAAGTCGGGTTCGTCGGAGGAGACTTCGCCGCGGTCCGTGTCGTCGCCGTCACCGCCGTCACCGCCGTCACCGCCGTCGCCGCCGTGGCCGCCGCGGTCCGCGTCGTCGTCGGGGCTCCCGGCCGGCTCCGACCCCGAGGACCCCGGGGCGACGTCCGACGTGGCGGTCCCCGAAATGGCCTCAAGGCCCTCCGAGACGAACAGCACGTGCTCTTCCTCGTCGGTCACCTGGACCGGATGGACGTCCTCGTCGCTCAGGTCGAGATCCTCGTACGGCACATCCAGGGCGACCTGCCCGGCCACCTCGCGCGCCACGACCTCCGCCTCGAGACCGGCCCGGTCCGTCAGGTTGTCACGCAGCACCTGGAGCACGACGAGCCCGGCGGCCACCAGGGCCACGGTGACGACCAGGGCCGCGCCCAGGGCGGCTCGGGCCCGTACCGACCTCACGACGACTCCAGGCGGTAGCCGGCGCCGCGCACCGTGCTGATGGAGTCCGCGCCGAGTTTCCGGCGCAGGGCGCTGATGTAGACCTCGACGATGTTCGGGTCGCCGTCGTAGGCGAAGTCCCAGACGTGCTCCAGGATGTCGGCCTTGCTGACCACCTCACCCGCCCGCAGCGCGAGCTGTTCGAGTACGGCGAACTCCTTGTTCGTGAGGGTGACTTCGTCGTCCTCACGGTGGACCCGACGGGCGGCGGTCTCGACCCGCAGGGTGCCCACGGTGAGCACCGGCGACGGGGCGCTGCTGCCCCGGCGACGCAGTAACGCCCGCACCCGGGCGACGAGTACGACGTACGAGAACGGCTTGGTCAGATAGTCGTCGGCGCCGGTGTCGAGGCCCTCGGCCTCGTCGTACTCCCCGTCCTTGGCGGTCAGCATCAGGATCGGCACGTCGTGGCCCGCGGCGCGCAGCTCGGCACAGACCCGGTAGCCGTTCATGCCGGGCAGCATGATGTCCAGGACCACAAGATCGTGGACGCCCTCGCGGGCCCGGTACAGCCCTTCGAGGCCGTCGTGCACGACATCCACGGCGAAGCCCTCGGCGGTGAGTCCCCTGGCCAGGGACACCGCAAGACGCTTCTCGTCCTCCACGATCAACAGGCGCATGGGGACAGCCTCCCAAAGACAACCTGAAGACGACTTCAGTTGACTTCAGGCTGCGTTCAGCATCGGTGGGGCAGTGTGTACCCCATCGGACCGCAGATCCTCGGGGAGCTCCTCATGCAGCGCAACATCGCCGTCGTCGCCCTCACCGCAGCCGTACTCATCGGCGGCCTGGCCGGGTGCAACGACGGGAACGGCGGCGACAACGACAACGACAGCGGCCGCGGCGACTCGGCCCCCGTCCCGGTGACGAGCGACTCGGTGACCGTCGACGACGCCGTGGCCGCCGCGCTGAAGGCCGTCCCGGGCCGGGTGACCGAGGCGGAGCTGGAGAACGACGCGAACACGCTGGTCTGGAAGCTCGATGTGTACGGCTCCGACAAGGTCTGGCACGACGTGAAGATCGACGCGGACGACGCGAAGGTACTGTCCGACCGCGGCGACGCCAACAACCGCCGCCCGGTGCCCGGTTCGAGCTCCGTCTCGGTGATCGACGCGGTGGAGGCCGCACGCAAGGCCCAGCCCGGCACGGTGACGTCCGTGGACCTCGACGCCGACGAGAACACGCTGGTCTGGGACGTCGTCGTCAAGGGCAAGGACGGCGGCAACCACGAGCTGGACGTGGACGCCCAGACGGCCGAGGTGTCCGGGAACCACGGCGGCGGAGACGACAACTGACGGCTCCCGCACAGCGCGCGGGCATGCCCGGCGGCCCCGGGCGGCCCGCACGCCGCCCGGGAGCCGTCAGCTTCCGCCGGTGAGTCCCGCGACCAGCTCGTCCGCCGCCGCGTACGGGTCGAGACCCCCGGCCACGATCCGTTCCGCCAGCGCCTCCAGCCTGCGGTCGCCGTGCAGATCGGCGATCTTCTCGCGGAGCGCGGTGACGGCGATCGTCTCGACCTCGCGGGCCGCACGCGCCGTACGCCGCTGGGCCAGCACGCCGTGCTCCTCCATCCACGCCCGGTGCTTCTCCAGGGCCTCGACGACCTCGTCGAGGCCCTGCCCACGGGCGGCGACCGTCTTGACGATCGGTGGCCGCCAGTCGCCGGGCCCCCGGGACTCCCCGAGGCCCAGCATGTGGTTGAGCTCGCGCGCGGTGGCGTCGGCGCCGTCCCGGTCCGCCTTGTTCACCACGTACACATCGCCGATCTCCAGGATCCCGGCCTTCGCCGCCTGGATACCATCGCCCATGCCGGGGGCGAGGAGGACGACGGAGGTGTCGGCCTGGGAGGCGATCTCCACCTCCGACTGGCCGACCCCCACCGTCTCCACGAGGATCACGTCGCAGCCCGCCGCGTCCAGCACCCGGATCGCCTGGGGCGCCGACCAGGCGAGGCCGCCCAGGTGGCCTCGGGTGGCCATCGAGCGGATGTAGACGCCCGGGTCGGACGCGTGGTCCGACATCCGGACCCGGTCGCCGAGGAGCGCGCCCCCGGAGAACGGCGACGACGGGTCGACGGCCAGCACCCCGACACGCTTGCCGGCCTTGCGGTAGGCGGAGACCAGCGCCGAGGTCGAGGTGGACTTGCCGACACCCGGCGATCCGGTCAGGCCGACGACATAGGCGTGGCCGGCCAGCGGTGCCAGGGCGGCCATCACCTCACGCAACTGCGGCGAGGCGCCCTCCACCAGGGAGATGAGCCGGGCCACCGCACGCGGCCTGCCCTCACGCGCCTGCTCGACCAGGGTGGGGACGTCCACCTTCACGCTCGGCCTCCTCGCTCACTCGCTCGTACGACGTACTACTTGCCCGGTACGCGGATGATCAACGCATCGCCCTGACCACCGCCGCCGCACAGCGCCGCCGCCCCGGTGCCGCCGCCGCGCCGCTTCAGCTCCAGCGCCAGGTGCAGCACCACCCGGGCGCCCGACATCCCGATGGGGTGGCCGAGCGCGATGGCACCGCCGTTCACGTTCACCTTGTCGGAGGTGACGCCGAGGTCCTTCATCGACTGGACCGCGACGGCCGCGAAGGCCTCGTTGATCTCGATGAGGTCGAGGTCCTCCACGCCGATGCCCTCCTTCTTCAGGGCGTGCCGGATGGCGTTGGACGGCTGCGACTGGAGCGAGTTGTCCGGGCCCGCCACATTGCCGTGGGAGCCGATCTCGGCGATCCACTCCAGGCCGAGCTCCTCGGCCCTGGCCTTGCTCATGACGACGACGGCCGCGGCACCGTCGGAGATCTGCGAGGAGGTACCCGCGGTGATCGTGCCGTCCTTGGTGAAGGCGGGGCGCAGCTTGCCCAGGGACTCGGCGGTCGTCTCGGCACGGATGCCCTCGTCCTGGGAGAAGAGGACCGGGTCGCCCTTGCGCTGCGGGATCTCCACCGGGGTGATCTCGGCCTCGAAGATGCCGTTCTTCCGGGCGGCGGCGGCGCGCTGGTGGGACAGGGCCCCGATCTCGTCCTGCTCGGCGCGGGCCAGGCCCAGACGGGTGTTGTGCTTCTCGGTGGACTCACCCATCGGGATGTTCTCGTAGGCGTCGGTCAGGCCGTCGTGCGCCATGGAGTCGAGCAGCTCGATCGCGCCGTACTTGTATCCCTCGCGGGACTTCGGGAGCAGATGCGGGGCGTTGGTCATGGACTCCTGGCCGCCGGCCACCACGACGTCGAACTCGCCCGCGCGGATGAGCTGGTCGGCCAGCGCGATGGCGTCGAGTCCCGAGAGACAGACCTTGTTGACGGTGAGCGCGGGGACGTTCAGCGGGATGCCGGCCTTGACCGCGGCCTGGCGTGCCGGGATCTGCCCTGCCCCGGCCTGGAGCACCTGGCCCATGATCACGTACTCGACCTGGTCCCCGCCGATCCCGGCCCGGTCCAGCGCCGCCTTGATGGCGACACCTCCGAGGTCGGCTCCGGAGAAGCTCTTCAGCGAGCCGAGAAGACGGCCCATGGGCGTCCGCGCGCCCGCGACGATCACTGAGGTGGTTCCGGTCGTTCCTGGCATGAGGCGCAGCCCCTTGGATTGGAAGTGAACGAGGGTTTACTTGAATGTACTGAGCAGTACGTCCCCAGTCATCCGGCAGTCGGTGTGATCGCGCGCACGTTGCGTAACCATCCCGGGGGCGCTGCACTGGTTCCATGCTGACGCGAATCGACCACATCGGAATCGCCTGCTTCGACCTCGACAGGACGGTGGAGTTCTACCGCGCGACGTACGGCTTCGAGGTGCACCACACCGAGATCAACGAGGAGCAGGGTGTACGGGAAGCCATGCTGAAGATCAACGGCACCTCGGACGGCGGGGCTTCGTACCTCCAGCTGCTGGAGCCGACCCGGGAGGACTCCGCGGTCGGCAAGTGGCTGGAAAAGAACGGTGAGGGCGTGCACCACATCGCGTTCGGGACGGCGGACGTCGACGGGGACGCCGCGGACATCCGTGAAAAGGGCGTACGGGTGCTGTACGACGAGCCCAGGACCGGTTCGATGGGCTCCCGGATCACCTTCCTCCACCCCAAGGACTGCCACGGCGTGCTGACCGAACTGGTCACCTCGGCGACGGAGCACTGACCTGACGCATACCCGGCCCGGTAGAGTGGGCGGTTCCGGGCCGGGGCCGGGTCGGGGCCGTGCCGCGTCCCCACCTTTGATCTGTCACCATTCCCCGGGGGACCGCTCGCCGGCGGGCGGTCCTCGTATGGAGAATTGCGACCAGGTTTGGGGTCTCTCCGCTCGAACAGAGTGGAGAGCTTGGGTTGGGGTATCCCCCGCTCGAACAGAGTTGAGAGCTTGGGGAAGGATGGGACCGCGCAGTGCGGGGCTACGAGAGCCAGCAGAGCCACCGAGCTGACGACGACCATCTCTCGCGGTTCGAAGCCGAGATGGACCGGCTGACGACCGACCGGGAGAAGGCAGTCCAGCACGCCGAGGACCTCGGTTACCAGGTCGAGGTCTTGCGCGCCAAGCTGCACGAGGCACGGCGCAGTCTGGCCACCCGTCCCGCCCACGACAGCGCGGACATCGGCTACCAGGCCGAACAGATGCTGCGTAACGCCCAGGTCCAGGCCGACCAGCTGCGCACGGACGCCGAGCGCGAGCTGCGCGAGGCCAGGGCGCAGACGCAGCGGATCCTTCAGGAGCACGCGGAGCACCAGGCCAGGCTCCAGGCCGAGTTGCACACCGAGGCCGTGCAACGGCGCCAGCAGCTCGACCAGGAGCTGGCGGAGCGCCGTCAGACCGTCGAGTCCCACGTCAACGAGAACGTCGCCTGGGCCGAGCAGCTGCGGGCCAGGACCGAGTCCCAGGCGCGCCGGCTCCTGGACGAGTCACGCACCGAGGCGGAGCAGTCGCTGGCCGACGCGCGCGCCGAGGCCGCCCGGCTCGCCGACGAGACCCGCCGGCGCGTCAACTCCGAGGCCGAGTCGGCCCGTGCGGAGGCCGAGGCCGCGCTGCTGCGCGCCCGCAGGGACGCCGAGCGGCTGCTCGACGCCGCGTCCACGCAGGCCCAGGAGGCGACCAGCCACGCCGAGCAACTGCGCTCGGCGGCCACATCGGAGACCGAGGAGACCCGGCAGCGGACCGCGGAGCTGAACCGCACCGCCGAGCAGCGCGTGCAGGAGGCCGAGACCCGCCTGCGCGAGGCCCGTCTCGAGGCCGAGAAGGTACTCGCCGACGCGAAGGAGGCCGCGGTCAAGCGGCTGGCCGGCGCCGAGTCGCAGAACGAGCAGCGCACCCGTACGGCCAAGTCCGAGATCGCCCGTCTGGTCGGCGAGGCCACGAAGCAGGCCGAGACGCTCAAGGAAGAGGCCGAGCAGGCGCTCGTCGACGCCCGGGCCGAGGCCGAGCGTGTCGTCGCCGAGGCGGCCGAGAAGGCCCGCACCGTGGCCGCCGAGGACGCCGCGGCCCAGCTCGCGAAGGCGGCCAGGAGCGCCGAGGAGGTCCTGACCAAGGCGTCGGAGGACGCCAGGTCGACCACCAGGGCCGCCGGTGAGGAGGCCGACCGGATCCGCCGTGAGGCCGAGGCCGAGGCGGAGAAGCTGCGCGGCGAGGCCGCCGAGCAGGCCGACCAGCTCAAGGGCGCGGCCAAGGACGACACCAAGGAGTACCGGGCCAAGACCGTCGAGCTGCAGGAGGAGGCCCGCCGGCTCCGCGGCGAGGCCGAGCAGCTGCGCTCCGAGGCCGTGGCCGAGGGCGAGCGGATCCGCGGCGAGGCCCGCAGGGAGGCCGTCCAGCAGCTGGAGGAGGGCGCCCGCACCGCCGAGGAGCTGCTCACCGAGGCCAAGTCCGACGCCGAGGAGCTGCGGACCTCCGCCGCCGCCGAGAGTGAGCGCGTCAGGACGGAGGCGGCCGAGCGTGCCGCCACCCTGCGCAAGCAGGCCGAGGAGGCGCTGGAGCGCAGCCGTGCCGAGGCGGAGAAGCTGCGCGCCGACGCCGAGGAGCAGGCCGCGGCGCTGACCTCGGCAGCCGAGAAGGCGGCCGAGGAGCTGCGCGAGGAGAACGAGCGCGGGATAGAGGAGCGCAAGGCCGAGGCGGCCGACGAGCTGACCCGGCTGCACACCGAGGCGGAGACCCGGGTCACCGCGGCGGAGGAGGCGCTCGGCGAGGCGCGTACGGAGGCGGAGCGGATCCGCCGCGAGACGAGCGAGGAGTCCGAGCGGCTGCGCTCGGAGGCGGCCGAGCGGATCCGGGCGCTCCAGGAGCAGGCCACGACGGAGGCCGAGAGCCTGCGCACCGAGGCCGCGGCGGACGCCGCGCAGTCCCGCGCCGAGGGCGAGACCGTGGCCGTCAGGCTGCGCACCGAGGCCGCGGCCGAGGCGGAGCGGCTGAAGAACGAGGCGCAGGAGAGCGCCGACCGGGTCCGTTCGGAGGCGGCGGCAGCCGCGGAGCGGGTCGGCACCGAGGCGGCCGAGGCACTGGCCGCCGCCCAGGAGGAGGCCAACCGCCGGCGCCGTACCGCCGAGGAGACGCTCGGCTCGGCGCGCGCCGAGGCGGAGCAGGAGCGCGAGCGCGCCCGCGAGCAGAGCGAGGAGCTCCTCGCCTCGGCCCGCAAGCGGGTCGAGGGTGCCCAGGCCGAGGCCGAGCGGCTGGTCGAGGAGGCGGAGACACGGGCCGCCGAGCTGGTGTCGGCGGCCGAGCAGACCGCCCAGCAGGTGCGCGACTCCGTCTCCGGGCTCCAGGAGCAGGCCGAGGAGGAGATCACCGGCCTGCGGTCCGCCGCCGAGCACGCGGCGGAGCGGACGAGGACCGAGGCGCAGGAGGAGGCGGACCGGGTCAGGGCCGACGCCTACGCCGAGCGCGAGCGGGCCACCGAGGACGCCAACCGTGTCCGTCAGGTCGCGCACGAGGAGGCGGAGGCCGCCAAGACCCTGGCCGAGCGGACCGTGTCCGAGGCCATCACCGAGTCGGAGAAGCTGCGCTCGGACACCTCGGAGTACAGCCAGCGCGTCCGTACGGAGGCGTCGGACGCCCTCGCGTCGGCGGAGCAGGACGCCTCGCGTGCCCGTGGCGAGGCCCGTGAGGACGCCAACCGGATCCGTTCCGAGGCCGCCGCGCAGGCCGACCGGCTCATGGCCGAGGCGACCACCGAGAGCGAGCGGATCCGCGCCGAGGCCACCGAGCAGTCGGAGCGCTTCGTGTCGGAGGCGACCGACGAGGCGGAGCGGCTGCGCGCCGAGGCGGCACAGACCGTCGGCTCGGCCCAGGAGCACGCGGCCCGCACCCGCGAGGAGTCGGAGAAGGTACGCGCCGACGCGGAGGCCGCGGCCGAGCAGTTGCGCGCCGAGGCGCGCCAGGAGGCGGACCGGCTGCTCGACGAGGCGCGCGAGTCCGCGGCGAAACGCCGCGCCGACGCCGCCGAGCAGGCCGACCAGCTCATCAACAAGGCCCAGGAGGAGGCGCTGCGCGCCGCCACCGAGGCCGAGCAGCAGTCCGACAGCATGGTCGGCGCCGCGCGCAACGAGGCCGTCCGGATCACCTCGGAGGCCACGGTCGAGGGCAACTCCCTGGTGGAGCGGGCCCGTACGGACGCGGACGAGCTGCTCGTCGGCGCCCGCCGGGACGCCACCGCGACCCGGGAGCGTGCGGAGGAGCTCAGGGTGCGGATCGAGAGCGAGATCGAGGCGCTGCACGAGCGCGCCAGGAGCGAGACCTCCGAGCAGATGAAGACGGCGGGCGAGCGCGTCGACAAGCTGATGAAGGCGGCCACCGAGCAGCGGGCCGAGGCGGAGGCCAAGGCCAAGGAGCTGCTGGCGGAAGCGAATTCGGAGGCGAGCAAGGTCCGTATCGCCGCCGTGAAGCGCGCCGAGTCGCTCCTCAAGGAGGCCGAGACCAAGAAGGCCGAGCTGACCCGGGTGGCCGAGAAGCTGCGTGCCGATGCCGAGGCCGAGGCGGAGCAGATGGTCGACGAGGGCCGTCGGGAGCTGGATCTGCTGGTCCGCAGACGCGAGGACATCAATACGGAGATCTCCCGTGTCCAGGATGTTCTGGAGGCGTTGGAGTCCTTCGAGACCCCGGGCGGAGCGGGCAAGGCCGCCGGTGGGGGTGCGGGCAAGGCCGCCGGTGGCGGTGCGGGGGGCGTCAAGGCGGGCGCGTCAGCCGGTACCCGGTCGGGCGGCAAGGCGTCGGACGGATAGCCGTACACAGACCTCGCCATGAACATTCAAACCTCCGAGTCGCAAGCACTTCCGGGGGTCAGCCACTCAAAAGGGGTGTCATTCTCCATACCAAAGCGGCATCTTCACGCTGACACGCCGCTTCGGCCCCTAGGATTCCCTCTAACACCTCACCGGTCTCATTCGACAGGAACCCCATGAGCGACCCTTCCTCCCCCTTCGGCTTCGAGCTCGTGCGACGTGGATACGACCGCGGTCAGGTGGACGACCGCATTACCAAACTCGTCGCCGACCGTGACAGCGCCCTCGCCCGTATCACCTCTCTGGAAAAGCGCATCGAGGAACTCCACCTCGAAACGCAGAACGCCCAGGCCCAGGTCAACGACGCCGAGCCGTCGTACGCCGGCCTCGGCGCCCGCGTGGAGAAGATCCTCCGCCTCGCCGAGGAGGAGGCGAAGGACCTGCGTGAGGAGGCCCGCCGCGCGGCCGAGCAGCACCGTGAGCTGGCCGAGTCGGCCGCCCAGCAGGTGCGCAACGACGCGGAGACGTTCGCCGCCGAGCGCAAGGCGAAGGCCGAGGACGACGGTGTCCGTATCGTCGAGAAGGCCAAGGGCGAAGCGAGCGCGCTGCGCTCGGACGCCCAGAAGGACGCCCAGCAGAAGCGCGAGGAGGCGGACGCGCTCTTCGAGGAGACCCGGGCCAAGGCCGCCCAGGCCGCCACGGACTTCGAGACGAACCTCGCCAAGCGCCGTGAGCAGTCCGAGCGTGACCTCGCGTCCCGTCAGGCGAAGGCCGAGAAGCGTCTCGCCGAGATCGAGCACCGGGCGGAGCAGCTCCGCCTGGAGGCCGAGAAGCTGCGTACGGACGCCGAGCGCCGGGCCCGTCAGACGGTGGAGACGGCCCAGCGTCAGGCCGAGGACATCGTGGCGGACGCCAACGCCAAGGCCGACCGGATCCGCAGCGAGTCGGAGCGCGAGCTGGCGGCGCTCACCAACCGCCGCGACTCGATCAACGCCCAGCTGACCAACGTCCGCGAGATGCTGGCGACGCTGACGGGTGCCGCGGTCGCCGCCGCCGGTTCCCCGGCGGAGGAGGACTCCGCAGCCCCCGGCGTCCCCGCCCAGCAGACCCGCTGAGCCACGGTACGTACATCGTCCGTACCCCTTCGCGCGCCCGGTTCCGCCTTTGTGGTGGCGCCGGGCGCGCGAGCGTTCTAGCGTAAGCGCATGATCGAGCTCGACGGCCTCACCAAACGCTTCGGTAACAAGGTTGCCGTCGACCATTTGTCATGCCGGGTCAGGCCGGGCATGGTGACGGGTTTCCTCGGCCCGAACGGGGCGGGCAAGTCCACGACGATGCGGATGATGCTCGACCTCGACAACCCGACCAGCGGCTCGGTGCGGATCGACGGCCGCCACTACCGCGACCTCCAGGAGCCGCTCAAGCACATCGGGGCGCTGCTGGACGCCAAGTCCATGCACGGCGGGCGCAGCGCGTACAACAACCTCCTGTGTCTCGCCCAGAGCAACCGCATCCCGGCGAGCCGCGTCTCCCACGTCCTGGACACCGTCGGTCTGAGCGCGGTGGCGAAGCGGAAGTCCAAGGGCTTCTCGCTCGGCATGGGGCAGCGGCTGGGGATCGCGGCGGCGCTGCTCGGCGACCCCGAGATCCTGATGTTCGACGAACCGGTCAACGGTCTCGACCCGGAGGGCATCCACTGGATCAGGAATCTGATGAAGACCCTCGCCTCGGAGGGCCGGACGATCTTCGTCTCCTCGCACCTGATGAGCGAGATGGCCCTGACCGCCGATCATCTGATCGTCATCGGACAGGGCAGGCTGCTCGCCGACACCTCGATGGCCGACTTCATCCACGAGAACTCCCGCAGCTTCGTGCGGATGCGCTCCCCCGAGCAGGAGCGTCTGCGCGACCTGCTGCACGCGGAGGGCATCGTCGCGGTGGAGTCGGGTAACGGCACCCTGGAGATCGACGGCCAGGCCCCGGAGCGGCTCGGTGAGCTCGCCGGCCGGGACGGGATCGTGCTGCACGAGCTCAGTGCCCAGCGGGCCTCCCTGGAGGAGGCCTTCATGCAGATGACGGCGGGCTCCGTGGAGTACCACGCGCACTCCGACACCGGTGGCGCACCGCCACCACCGGTGGGACCGCACTGGGGCGACCAGTGGAACCAGCAACAGACCGGCGGCGGCGCGGCCGGCGACCGCACGAACGGGGTGTGACGGCGATGACATCGGTACCCGCGGTCCTGAATTCCGAATGGACCAAGATCCGTACGGTCTCGTCGACCACCTGGACGCTGATCTCGGCGTTCGTCGTCACCGTCGCCATGGGCGCGGCGCTGAGCGCGCTGCTGAAGAGCCAGTTCGACGATCTCTCCACCGCCGAGCGGGCCACCTTCGACCCGACGTACGTGAGCTTCTCCGGAATGATCCTCGGGCAGCTCGCGATGGTCGTCTTCGGTGTCCTGGTGGTGGGCACGGAGTACAGCTCCGGCATGATCAGGGCCTCGCTCTCGGCCGTGCCGAAGCGCGGGGCGTTCCTCTTCAGCAAGATCGCGGTGGCGGGGGTCCTGGCACTGGTGGTGGGCCTGGCCACCAGCTTCGTGACCTTCTTCCTCGGCCAGGCGCTCCTCGGCGACCACGGCACCGACATCGGCGCGGAGAACGTGCTGCGCGCGGTCTTCGGCGGCGGCCTCTACATGGGCCTGATCGCGGTCTTCTCCATGGGCGTCGCCACGATGCTGCGCAGCTCCATGCTGTCGCTCGGCATCCTGATGCCGTTCTTCTTCCTGGTCTCGCAGATCCTGACGGCGGTCCCGGGCGCCAAGAGCGTGGCACGCTACTTCCCCGACCAGGCCGGCTCCAAGATCATGCAGGTGGTCCCCGACGCGATGAACAGCGACCCGGGACCGTACGGGCCGTGGGCCGGGATGGGGATCATGGCACTGTGGGTGGTGGCATCCCTGCTCGGCGCCTACCTCGTGCTGAAGAAGCGGGACGCCTGAGAGGGCGGGAAGGCGCCGACGCTCCGTACGACGGCTTGGCCGGAACCATGCACGGCTGGTTATCCTCCTTACTCTTACGGGGGCGTGCGGCCGCGGCCCGGGCCCCGACAGGAATGACGTCGATGGGGCTGGAGAATGATCGAGGCAGTCGGCCTGACCAAGCGCTTCGGCGCGAGGACGGCCGTGCACAACCTTTCCTTCCAGGTGCGGCCCGGCGCCGTCACGGGATTCCTCGGTCCCAACGGATCGGGCAAGTCCACCACCATGCGTATGATGCTCGGCCTCGACCGGCCCACCTCCGGGCATGTCACGATCGGCGGTCATGCCTTCCGGAGCCTGCCCAACGCCCCGCGCCAGGTCGGGGCGCTGCTCGACGCCAAGGCCGTGCACGGCGGGCGCAGCGCCCGTAACCACCTGCTGTCCCTGGCCCAGCTGGCGGGCATCCCGGCGGCCCGGGTGGACGAGGTCCTCGGTGTCGTCGGGCTCCAGGACGTCGCCAAGAAGCGCTCCAGCGGCTACTCCCTGGGGATGGGGCAGCGGCTCGGGATCGCGGCGGCACTGCTCGGCGACCCTCAGGTGCTGCTCTTCGACGAGCCGGTCAACGGGCTCGACCCCGAGGGCATCCTCTGGGTGCGCAATCTGATGAAGCAGCTCGCGTCCGAGGGCCGCACTGTCTTCGTCTCCAGCCATCTGATGAGTGAGATGGCACTCACCGCCGACCATCTGATCGTGATCGGGCGTGGGCAGCTGCTCTCCGACATGAGCGTCAAGGAGTTCATCTCCGCGAACTCCGCCGACTTCGCACGGGTGCGGGTGCCCGCGGACCGGCCGGAGGACCGGGAGAAGCTGACGGCCTCACTGACGGAGGCGGGCGGCGGGGTCATGACGGAGCCCGGCGGCGCCCTGCGCGTCACGGGGCTGCCGCTCCCCCGCATCAGCGATCTGGCCCATGCCGCCGACGTACGGCTGTGGGAGCTCTCCCCGCACCAGGCTTCGCTGGAGGAGGCGTACATGCGGATGACGCAGAGCGCCGTGGACTACCGCTCGACGGCGGACGCCAAGGAAGGGCTCCAGCCGCCGCCACCGCCCTTCGAACTGCCAGGTGACGGGCAGTACGGTGAAGCGGCCGGGCCCCCTCCCCCGGTCCCGCAGCAGGGCTGGTACGCCCCGCCGCCCCCGGGGCACGGGCCGCGGGCCGGCGCGCCGGAAGCCGGGCAGGCGCCCGCGCCCACCACGGACCGCACCGAGCGCAGGAGCAGTGAGGACACCCGATGACGATGCCGCCGTCCCAGGCGCACCGGACTCCCCCGGAGCCTCGGCAGGACCAGGACGTCCTGCCCGGCCTGTACGCCTCGCCCATCCCCGTGCGCACCCCCGGCCTCGGTGACGCGATCGCCTCGGAGTGGACGAAGATCCGCTCCGTGCGCTCCACGATGTGGACGCTCGGTGTGATGATCGTGCTCCTGGTCGGCATCGGACTGCTGGTCGCGCTGGCCGTGGACGCGTCGGACGCGCCCCTGGAAGACACCCCGGTGCTCAGCATCGGCTTCTTCGGCGTGCTGCCCGCGACGATCTGCGTGATCACCCTCGGTGTGCTGACGATCTCGTCCGAGTACGGCACGGGAATGATCCGTACGACGCTGACCGCGTGCCCGAGCCGGTCACGGGTGCTGGCCGCGAAGTCGGTCGTCTTCTTCCTGCTCACCTTCACGATCACCACCGTGACCACCGGGATCGTCGGCGTCCTGCAGACGGCCATCCTGGACGGGGGCACACCCGAGACCGGGTACTGGGTGCGCTCCACGGTGGGCATCGGCCTCTACCTCGCGACGCTGGGGCTGCTGTCGCTGGCGCTCGGCACCCTCGTCCGGCACTCGGCGGGCGCCATCACGGTCATGATCGCGGTGGTGCTGCTGCCCCTCGTGCTGGCGATGTTCATGTCCACGCGATCGCTGGCCGGGGCGCAGCAGGCTCTGTTCGAGTACTCGATCCCCAACCAGATCGGCGCGCTGTACGGGGTGGCGATGACCACGTCGGGCCCGACCGGCTGGCAGCCGCTGTTCATCATCGCCGGTGTGACCGTGGTGGTCATGGCCGGCGCCCTGCTGTCGCTGGACCGGCGGGACGTCTGAGCCGTCGCGACGGCCTCGCGGCTCAGTAGCGTGGGGCGTTCCTGGACCGCTGCACCCGTGTGGTGCGGCGGTCCTTCGCGTTCCAGCAGGCCTTGTGCCAGTGCCTGCGGTCGTCGACCCCGCCGAACTCGGGCCAGGCGACGAGATGCGGAACCCCGGAGGGGATCTCCTGGTCGCAGCCGGGGCAGCGGTAGCGCTTGCCCGCCGCGCTCGCGCCGCTCACCGGGCGCACCGACCACTCCTCGCCCTGCCAGCTCTCGGTGGCCCCTCCCCCGCCGTACCGCTCCGCCGCCTCTCGTGCGTTGCCGGTAGGACTCTCGCCGCCTCGGGGGCGGTTGCGGCGCGGGGACACGGGACACCTCACGGGGCGGGCACGGGCAGACTGTTCCGACCAGCCTAGAGGCACCCGCGTACGGCCTGTGTCGGGAGTGACGGATGAGCACTTGCGTGGCGGGTGGGTTACCGGAAAATCGCAACAACTTCGCCGTGGACCGTGCCTTTGGCACGTGTCAGACGTTGTTGCCGGTGGAGGGAAAGCCGCGTCGGCCGTAAGGAGGCACAAGGCGATGCGCGTAGGAACGTTCGTTCTGGCAGCTCAGTTCCCGGGCCAGGGACAGGGTGAGGCCCTGCACCGGGCCGTCCGCTCCGCCGAGGTCGCGGAGGGGTCCGGGCTCGACTCCGTCTGGCTGGCGGAGCACCATTTCGTGCCGTACGGGGTGTGCCCGTCCGCCACGACGCTGGCCGCCCTGCTGCTCGGCCGCACCCGCAGGATCCGCGTCGGCACGGCGGTGAGCGTCCTGCCGAACCAGCACCCGGTGATGCTCGGTGAGCAGGCAGCCCTGCTGCATCTGACCAGCGGCGGGCGCTTCTCCCTCGGGGTGGGGCGCGGCGGTCCCTGGGTCGACCTGGAGGTGTTCGGCGGCGGGCTCGGGGCGTACGAGCGGGGCTTTCCCGAGGCTCTGGAGCTGCTGCTGGACTGGCTGGACAAGCCCCGGGTGGCGGGGTGCGGGGAGCGGTTCGGCTTCCGTGAGGTGGCCGTGGTGCCCCGCACCGACGAGCTCATCGGGGACGGTCCGAAGAGCCCCGAGGTGATCGTCGCCTGCACGTCGCCGAAAAGCGTGAAACTCGCCGGTGAAAAGGGTTTGCCGATGCTCCTCGGCATGCACTGCGGCGACGAGGAGAAGGCCGGCATGGTCGCTCTGTGGCGCTCGGCCGCCCGCGAGGCCGGTCAGCCGACGGAGATCGCCGAGCGGGTAGCACATGTGTCCGCAGGGGTGGCCCAGATCGCCGACGGGACGGCGGACGCCGTGGAGACACTGGTGAAGACGATGCCGGGGTGGCTGCGGCAGGGGCTCGACGCCCATGTGACGGTCGACGGCCGGCACCGGGTGATGCGCGACCCCGTCGCGTACACGGAGTTCCTCTGCGGCCTGCATCCGGTGGGCACGCCTCGCTTCGCCGCCGACCGGCTGGCGGCCACGGCGGAGCGCACGGGCATCACCCGCTTCGCCCTCATGGTCGAGGGGTCGGGCGATCTCGCGGCGACGGAGACGAATGTCGAGCGGCTGGGCAGGGAAGTGCTGCCGCTCCTGGAGTGACCGGTTCACCCTGGTGTTCCCTGGTGGGGGGAGCTGCCGCCCCGGGGCCAGTTGCACCTCCCGCGGCCCGAAGCGGCAGCAGAGACGTTCAGCAGTCCCGCAGTTCGGGCGACTGGTTGAGCAGTTGCCCCCTCACCGAGGTGAATCGGGCCAGCCGGTCGTCGACCGAGGCATCCAGCGGGAACACCGCGACGCGGTGGCAGTTCTGGAATGCCAGACGCACTCCGAAGTGCCGCTGCAGCGCGCCGCGTATCGCATCACTCGCGAGCGCACGCAGCAGCTGACCACGTGCCTGCTCGTCCGGCGGGGGCGTCTGGTTGTCGGCGAATTCTCCGCCGTCCACCTTCAACTGGGCCACCAGGGAGCTGATCATCTCCCATGCGTAGGGCAGGGAGGTCCGGACGCAGTCGACGAAGTCGGCTTCGTCGACCTCGCCTCGCTCGGCCTGTTCCAACAGCGCCGGTGAGACGTCGAGCGACATGGGTTCTCCTCTCGCGACCCCGACAGGTGGCCGGGGCCTTACGGGCAGGGCAGGATGGCGACGCTGCGTACACAGACGGCGACCTCCTGCTTCCACGGTAAGCGCGCAGTCCGGGCCGCACCAGGAGATTGGGACCACAACCGGCCAAAATCGAACGGTCGCAAAGAGGGGCAAGCCAGCTCGCCGTCCTGCGCGGGTCAACAGGACCGGGGGCGGGAATCGCGTGGACCACGGATCGTCGAGTAGCGTTGCCGACCATGCGTCTCGTCATCGCCCGTTGCTCCGTCGACTACGCGGGCCGGCTCACTGCCCACCTGCCCTCCGCCCCCCGTCTGATCCTGGTGAAGGCGGACGGCAGCGTCTCGATCCACGCCGACGACCGGGCGTACAAACCCCTCAACTGGATGTCCCCGCCGTGCACCCTGAAGGAGGGCGCCGACGACAGCGAGGGCGTCTGGACCGTGGTGAACAAAGCGGGCGAGAAACTGATCATCACCATGGAGGAGATCCTTCACGACTCCTCCCATGAGCTGGGTGTCGATCCCGGACTCATCAAGGACGGTGTGGAGGCGCACCTCCAGGAGCTGCTCGCCGACCGCATCGAGACGATGGGCGAGGGCTACACCCTGATCCGTCGCGAGTACCCGACCGCGATCGGCCCGGTCGACATCCTGTGCCGGGACGCGGACGGTGCGACGGTGGCCGTGGAGTTGAAGCGGCGGGGTGACATCGACGGTGTGGAGCAGCTGACCCGCTATCTGGAGCTGCTCAACCGTGACCCGCATCTGGCGCCGGTGCGGGGCGTGTTCGCGGCGCAGGAGATCAAGCCGCAGGCCCGAGTGCTGGCGACGGATCGTGGCATCGGGTGTCTGGTGCTCGACTACGACGCGATGCGCGGCATCGAGGACGACAAACTCCGGCTGTTCTGACCCGGGGCGCCGTTCCGCCCCGATCGCCGTACGGACCCGCTTTCCGGGACCGTACGGCGTTTTCGTCCGGGACAGCCCTCAGGCCACCGTCGGCGCTTCGGCGGGGCTCTCCGTCGCCGAAGCGCCGACGGTCTCCACCGGGCCGCTCGCCGAGTTGGAGGTGTCCGGCTCCGTGGTGGTCTCCGTCGGGTCGGGCGACGTGGTGGGCGTGTCGCTCGGGGTCTCGCTCGGCGAGTCGGACTCGGTGGGTCCGGTGGTGGGCGTCTTCGTCGGCTTCTTCGTCGGCGACGGGCTGTGCGTCG
The DNA here is from genome assembly GCF_045162755.1 of Streptomyces sp. NBC_01012. Lineage (NCBI taxonomy): Bacteria > Bacillati > Actinomycetota > Actinomycetes > Kitasatosporales > Streptomycetaceae > Streptomyces > Streptomyces sp. NBC_01012. The sequence continues at coordinate 2,314,579 of NZ_CP108688.1, forward strand.
GCGGGTCGTCGCTGCTGGGGCCCTCGCTGGACGGCGTGTTCGTCCCCGGCTTCGTACCCGGGTCCGAGGTCTCGGGGGACGGGCTGTCGCTCGTGGACGGCGAACCGCTGGAGGACGCCGACGGCGTTCCCGAACGGTCGTCCTCGCTCGCACCGGTGGCCGGGTCGTCGGCCGGCTCGTCCGCGGGCAGGCCGTTGTCGTTGTCGTCCTCGTCCGCCGACTGTTCGGTCGTGACGTTCTGCCCGTCCGGGTCCTCGCTGCCCGAGGTGGCCCCCAGGGTCACCACGGTGCCGAGGACGGCCGCGAGCAGCGCGCCCGCGCCCACCGCGACGAGATTGCGTCTGGCGCCCCTGAGCACCCCCAGGCGCCCCTCGGACGCGGACGCGGGTGACGGGGACTGACGGGTGACCAGGGTCGCGGAGGCCTCGGTCCGGGGGAAGAGGGGCTTGGCCGCCGGGGTGCCGCCGGGCGGTGAGACCGCCGCGTCGTGCCGCAGGCCGGGCTCCTCGCCCGCCATGGCGCTGTGCACGGGTTCGCCGGAGAGGTCGGCGACCAGGGCGAGCGCCCGGCGTCCGGCCACCGCGCCCGGCTTGTCGGCGAGCGCCCCGCGCATGCCGATGGACGCCTCCAGTTCGGCCCTGGCCCGGTCCAGATGACCGGTGCACAGGGCGAGGACGCCCAACTCGTGGTGGAAGTACGCCTCTTCCGCCACCTCACCGGCGATCCGCGCGGCCTCCTGGCCGGCCCTGAGGGTCTTCTCCCAGGCGCCCCACTGCATCCCCGCCGCGAAGCCGGGAGCGGCGCTACGGGCCAGCAGGACGGCCACGCTGGCCTGTCCAGCGGTCTCGCCGGGGATGAGCCGGGTCATCGAGGCCAGAAGGGCGTCCGCCTCGGCGACCGCGCGCTCCGGGGTGACGGAGGGATGCCCCGCCCACCAGGCGTAGTGCTGGGCGGCGCTGCGGGCGTGCGCCTCCGCGCTCTCGTCGTATCCGCTCGCCTCCAGCTGGGCCAGCGCCCCGGCGGCCAGCCGGTAGCGGGAGCCCGCCGGGGAGAGCAGGCCGCTGAGGGCCAGCTCGCCCAGGGCGGCGTCGGCGTGGGTGTCCCCCACGAGCGCCGGCAGATGCGCCTGGTGCGGCACCTCGCCGCCGAGCGCGACGGCGAAGCGCAGGGTCTCACGGGCGGACTCGCTGAGCCGGGAGGCGAGCAGGGCTGCGGGCGCCGCGCCCTCGCCGAGGCTGGGCAGCGGGGTGCCGGCGGGCTCGGCCGGGCCGAAGGGGGCGTCGGCGGGATCGTCCTCGTTGCCGTCGAACTCCTCCTGGCCGGCGCGCAGGTCGTCGCGCTGGCGCAGCAGGGCGCCCGCCTGGACGAAGCGCAGCGGCAGCCCTTCGGACTCGAACCAGAGGTCTCCGGCCCAGTTCGCCTCCTCGTCGGTGAGCGTGCGCTCCACGACGTGTTCCATCAGCTCGATGGAGGCGCCCCGGCCGAGACCGGTGAGGAAGACCTCTTCGAGGTTGGCCTCGGCACCCGGCGCGGACACCTCGGGGGTCACGGCCAGCAGGAACGCGCACTCGGGGGTGGCGTCGAGCAGCTCCTGGAGCGCGGCGCCGCCGAGTTCCAGGTCGTCGACGACGACGACCGCGCCGATGCCCCGGACGAGCGCGAGGAGCCCTTCACGGTCGGGGCGGTGCAGCGGGGCGCTGCAGACGGCCTCGAAGAGTCCGTACAGCAGCTCGGTCGCGGTCCGCTTGTAGCCCGAGAGCCGTACGACTCCGTCCGGGGCGAGGGTGGCGCAGTCGGCTGCGACGGCGTCCAGAAGAGCCGTACGGCCGGAGCCCCCCGGCCCGGTGAGGCACACCGAGCGCCCCCGGGCCAGCAGCCGCACCAGCCGCTCGCGCTCCTCGCCGCGCTCCAGCAGGGGCATCTGCGGCGCGGGGGGACCCGGAGGGACGGGCGGCGCGGCGGCACGCTCGCGCTCCACGCGCTGGGCGGCGGTGCGCCGTACGGGCGCGGCGGGCCGCTCCCCCGGCCGGCAGGGCTCGATCTCGCTGCCGTCGACCGGATTGACGGTGAGCAGGAAGTCGCCCGATATCAGCTGCACCGTGCGTGCCTGCGGCGTCTGATGCCCGAGGTCGGGCATCAGCGGGTCACGCGACTGCCGCCGCCTTCCGGCGTCCTCGCCGGGACGGCCGGTGCCATGGCCGTAGTCTTCCGGTCCCCGATTGGTCGGGTCCATCGTCACAGTCCCCCAGACGCGCAGTGCGCTGTTGCCCCCTCCGGCCGCGCACGCCGCGCTGTCGCTCCCGGTCCGGTGTCCGCCAGTGGGTCCAGTCGTCGATCGGCAGACGGCCGAACCCTAAACCTTCGCACAGTATCTACGACTCGGCGGGGGGCCGTGCGGCCCTCGACATCACATTCTCGTGAGGATCGGGGAGGGCGCTCAGACGCGTGGCAGGGAGTCCGCGGCGATTCCGCCCTCGATGGCCAGGATCCTGTGCAGTCTCGTCGCCACCAGCAGGCGCTGCATCTGCGGCGGTACGCCGCGCAGCACGAGCCGCCGGCCCGCCCGGCCGGCTCTTCGGTGCGCGCCCATGATGACGCCGAGTCCCGTGGCGTCCCACGAGTCGAGTTCGGTCAGGTTCAGCACGAGGTCGCCGGCTCCGTCGTCGACGGCCGAGTGCAGAACCGTACGGGCGTCCGCCGCGCTTCGGACGTCGAGGCGGCCCCCGACGACCAGCTCGGCGTGGTCGCCCCTGATGTGCATATGCGCTCCCCGGATGTACTCCGCAGCAAGGTCTGTCTGTCCGTGTTTCTCTTTCTGTCCCTGCCACAACTGACTGCCGCAGCGACAGGGAAGTTGCCGTCTGTAAGCGAACCGATACCGAATTCACCCCGAGGGGTGAAGCAGGTCCGGCGGTACCCGCTGGATCCGCGCGCCGGACGGCGTCGGATCCCGGGGCCCCGGCCTCGACCGACGGCACATCGGACAGCCGGGGACCCGGAAATGATCAGTAGGTGTAGAAGCCCTGCCCGCTCTTGCGCCCGATGTCACCTGCGTCGACCATCCGGCGCATCAGTTCAGGAGCGGCGAACTTCTCGTCCTGGGACTCGGTGTAGATGTTGCCCGTCGCGTGCAGGAGGATGTCCACCCCGGTCATGTCGGCCGTGGCGAGCGGGCCCATAGCGTGTCCGAAGCCCAGCTTGCACGCGGTGTCGATGTCCTCGGCCGAGGCGACACCCGACTCGTAGAGCTTGGCCGCCTCGACGACCAGGGCCGAGATCAGACGGGTGGTGACGAAGCCCGCGACGTCGCGGTTGACGACGATACAGGTCTTGCCCACCGACTCGGCGAACTCCCGTGCGGTGGCCAGCGTTTCGTCGCTGGTCTTGTAACCGCGCACCAGCTCGACCAGTTGCATCATCGGCACCGGCGAGAAGAAGTGCACCCCGACGACCCGCTCCGGGTGCTCCGTCACGGCCGCGATCTTGGTGATCGGGATGGCGGAGGTGTTGGAGGCGAGGACGGCGTCCGGGCGTACGAGCTTGTCGAGGGTCCGGAAGATCTCGTGCTTGATGTCGAGCTTCTCGAAGACCGCCTCGACGACGACGTCCGCGTCGGCCACGGCGTCGAGGTCGGTGGTCGTGGTGATCCGGGCGAGCGCGGCTTCGGCGTCGGCCGCCTCCAGCTTGCCCTTGGCGACGAACTTGCCGTAGCTGGCCTCGATACCACCGCGTCCACGGGCCAGGGCCTCGTCGGTGACGTCACGCAGCACGACGTCCCAGCCCGCCTGGGCGGAGACCTGCGCGATACCGGACCCCATGAGTCCGGCGCCGATGACGGCGAGCTTCCTGGCCACGTTCGCACCCCAATGCTTCTCGGTTGTTCGCATGCTCTCCGGCGGAGGTTAGTACCCGTGAGGGCCGTTACGGCCCTGAAGAGATGCGCGTCACGTCTCACATGACGGACATCACATCGCCCGGCGTCACGCGGCGGCGCGTCGGGCGTAGTTGAGGACCTTCCCGCCGAGGAGGTCCTCCATGTCGTCGAGCAGGACGAGCGCGTCGCGCGAGACCTCGTCCGTCCCGCGGCCGGCGACCATCTCGCCGCCGACGTACGCCATGAGCGTGCTGTGCACCCAGGAGAGCTGACCGGCCACCAGCACCGGAGCCCAGTCGTCCGGACCCGCCCCCGCCTCCTCGCGCAAGGTCGCCTCCAGACGGAGCTGGGCCTCCTGCCCGATGTGCCAGAGACGGGCCTTGAGGGTGTCGGCTCCTTCGATGACCCGCATGAAGCTCGCGTACCCGGCGATGAGTCCGACGGTCGGCGAGACACCCTCCACCTGGATCCGCAGTTCACGCAGGACGGCGTCGGCGGCGGACTCCCCCGCGTCGCGGCCCCGTACGTAACGCGAGAGCCGGTCGATGACGCCACTGCTGCGGTCCAGGAAGAGGTCCTCCTTGGCCGGGAAGTAGTTGTACACCGTGTTCACCGAAACATCGGCGGCCTCGGCGATCTCGGCGATCGTGACCGCGTCGAAGCCCCGCTCCACGAAGAGCCCGGTGGCCACGTCCGACAGATGCTGCCGCGTCCGGCGCTTCTTCCGCTCCCTCAGTCCCTCTGCCATGCGCCCATCGTACGACTCCGCTGGTGTCGCTGAATTTTTGGAGGGATTGCAATTTTTAAGTCGCTCTGTTTTTGTGGTCACCATGCCAATCATCAGTACGTCCGGGCTCGCCCGGACCTTCATGACCAAGGCCGGACCGGTCCACGCGGTGCGCTCGGTCGATCTGGCCGTCATGCCCGGCGAGATCGTCGGACTCCTCGGACCGAACGGCGCGGGCAAGACCACCACCCTGCGGATGCTGACCACGCTGCTCGTCCCCACCGGCGGCGCGGCCACCGTCGCAGGACACGACCTGACCGCCGACCCGGCGGGGGTCCGCGAGAAGTGCGGTTACGTCGCCCAGTCCGGCGGGGTGGACCCGCACATCACCGTGCGGGAGGAGCTGGTCACCCAGGGGCGGCTGTACCGGCTGAGCAAGGCGGACGCCGTCGCGCGGGCCGCCGAACTGGCCTCGCACCTGGGCCTGGGCGACCTGCTCGACCGCAGGACGGCCGCTCTCTCCGGCGGCCAGCGCCGCCGGCTCGACATCGCGATGGGCCTGACGCACCGCCCCGCCGTGCTCTTCCTCGACGAGCCGACCACCGGGCTCGACCCGGGCAGCAGGGAGGACCTGTGGGACCTGGTCCGGGGGCTGCGGGACGACTTCGGCACCACGGTCGTGCTCACCACCCACTACCTCGACGAGGCCGACTCCCTGGCGGACCGGCTGGTCATCATCGACGGCGGCCTGGTCGTCGCCGAAGGCACGCCCGCCGCGCTGAAGACCGGGCACGCCGGCTCGCCCGACGCCTCGCTCCACGAGACCTTCCTCGCGATCACCGGGCGGACCCCGGCCGCCGCCGAGGCCGCACCCGCCACCGTTTAGGACGTCCCATGCTTCTCCACGACACCTCGCTGGTCTTCGGCCGGTATGTCCGCCAGACCCTGCGCTCCCGGTTCCAGATCTTCTTCGGGATCCTGATGCCGCTGCTCTATCTGCTCTTCTTCGGCCCGCTCCTCACCAGCCTCCCGCTCGGCTCCTCCGGTGACTCCTGGCAGGTCCTGGTGCCCGGACTGCTGCTGCAACTCGCCTTGTTCGGTGCCTCGTTCGCGGGTTTCTCGATCATCATCGAGAAGGGCACCGGGGTGGTCGAGCGGATGCGCGTCACCCCCGTCAGCCGGCTGGCGCTCCTGCTGGGCCGGGTGCTGCGGGACGCCCTGCTCTTCATGTTCCAGGCCGTGCTCCTGGTGCTCACGGCGCTGGTCATGGGGCTGCGGGCGCCCCTGCCCGGGGTGCTCATCGGCTTCGCGTTCGTCGGCCTGCTGACGGTCTCGCTGGCCTCCCTGTCGTACGCCCTGGCCATGAAGGTGCGTACGCCGCAGGAGTTCGGGCCGGTGATCAACTCGCTGACCATGCCGGCCATGCTGCTCTCCGGCCTGATGCTGCCGATGACGCTCGGCCCCGCGTGGCTGGACGTCCTGTCGCACTTCACACCGTTCCGCTACCTGGTGGACGCGGTGCGGGACGCGTACGTCGGCTCGTACGCCACGGCGCACATGCTGTACGGGGTGCTGATGGCGCTCGCGTTCGCCCTTCTGGCCGTGACGGCCGGCACGCGTGTCTTCCGGAGCGCCGGAGCCTAACTACTGTGGCCGCATGGTCAATCTGACGCGCATCTACACCCGTACCGGCGACAAGGGCACCACCGCCCTCGGCGACATGAGCCGGACCGCCAAGACCGATCTGCGGATCTCGGCCTACGCCGACGCCAACGAGGCCAACGCCGTCATCGGCACGGCCGTCGCGCTGGGGAATCTCTCCGAGGACGTCGTGAAGGTCCTCGTCCGGGTCCAGAACGACCTCTTCGACGTGGGCGCGGACCTGTCCACGCCGGTGGCGGAGAATCCGCAGTACCCGCCGCTGCGGGTGGAGCAGTCCTACATCGACAAGCTGGAGGCGGACTGCGACACCTTCCTGGAGGAGCTGGAGAAGCTCCGCAGCTTCATCCTCCCCGGCGGTACCCCGGGGGCGGCGCTGCTGCACCAGGCCTGCACGGTGGTGCGCCGCGCCGAGCGGTCCACCTGGGCGGCGCTCGAGGTGCACGGCGAGGTGATGAACGAGCTGACCGCGACCTATCTCAACCGCCTCTCCGACCTCCTGTTCATCCTGGCCAGGACGGCGAACAAGGAGGTCGGGGACGTGCTGTGGGTGCCGGGCGGCGAACGCTGAGTCAGCGTCCCGCGCCGACCCCGCTCCTGGGCTCCCGCTTGGGGAACACCGTGTAGCCCACGCCGATGACCAGGTTGATCCCGATCACCCACAGCATCTTCTGCTGCCACATCCGCAGCGAGCCGGTGTCCCCGTCACCGCCGACGTACCAGATCGCCGCCTGGAGCAGGGCCATGGCGGTCACGGCCGCCACGGTCCAGCGGGCCGCGACACGCCACTCGTGGGCGGCCCGCGCCATCCCGTACTTCGGGGGCTTCTCCGGCGGCGGGCCGCCCGCGAAGCGGTGGGCGACCCTGGCGTCGACCCACTTGATGGTGGAGTGGCCGAGCCCCACGGTGAAGCCGATGTAGACGGCGGCCAGTCCGTGCTTCCAGTCGGGTTCGGCGCCGTTCTTCAGGTCGATGGCCGTCACCACCAGGAGCACGACCTCCAGCAGCGGTTCGCAGAGCAGGACGGCGACAGCAGGTCCCGGCTTCTTCGCGAGGTACCGCAGGGCGAGCCCGACGGCCAGCAGGACCCAGAATCCGACCTCGCAGAGCACGATCAGTGTGACGATCACGGCACTTTTCCCTTTCCGGTCCCTTCCAGGCTCCCCGCCGGGCGCCGCCGGATCGTCGTCAGCAGTGACGAAACGTGACTGCATACTTCGATGTACCGGCGCCTCACCCGGCATGAGGACGTGAGGCCGGCGGGCGCCGTGTTGGATGGATCCGTGTTCACCTCACTGCGACCGCACCGCCACGACGTACTGATCGCGGTGGTCGGGCTGGCCGGCGGACTGGCGCTCTGGGGCGCCGGGCTGCACACCCAGAACGGCCGGGCGTTCGGCGCCCACTGGGTCGCTCTCCTGCCCCTCGCGGTCACGGCGGGCCTGGAGCTGCTGCGCCGGAACCGGCCGCAGACCGCGGTGGCCCTCGGGACGCTCATGCTGGTCGCCGACCAGTTCACGACGGGCAGCCTGGCGACCGTCCTGATGTACACCGACCTGATGTACGCGGCCGTCGTCTACGGGACCCCGGCCGCCGCCCGGCGGATCCCGGTGTCCACGTTCCTGGTCACCGTCGCCGCGACCCTCGGGACACTCGCCTGGTTCCGCAGACCCGAGGCGCTGTTGTTCGGTGTGGTGACCGGGCTGGTCTCCTTCGTGCCCGCCCTCACCGGGGTCAGCGTCCGCAACCACCGCGTGGCCGCGGACGCGGCCCGGCTGCGCGCCGACCAGACCGCGCTGCTGGCCGAGATGGACCGGGTGCAGGCGGTGACCGCCGAGCGCTCCCGGATGGCCCGCGAGCTGCACGACATGGTCGCCAACCATCTCTCCGCCATCGCCATCCACTCCACCGCCGCGCTCTCCATCGACGACCCGAACACATCCAGGGACGCCCTCGGGGTGATCCGGCAGAACAGTGTCGACGGGCTGGCCGAGATGCGGCGGCTGATCGGGCTGCTGAGGGAAGGCGGCGCGGCGGAGCCGCCGAGCGCGGCCCCGACCCTCGCCTCCCTGGACGCCCTCGTCGGGCAGGCCGGAGCGAACTCCGCGTCCAGCGGGCTCACGGTCACCCTCCAGGACAGCCGCGAGGAGTCCGGGCCGCCGCTGCCCGCACCGGTGGAGCTGGCGGCGTACCGCATCGTCCAGGAGGCGCTGACGAACGCGCTGAAGCACGCGGCGCCCGGCCGGGTGACGGTCCGTGTCGGACGGTCGGACGAGGTGCTGACGGTGGAGGTGAGCAGTGCGTTCGGCGACCGTCCCGGACCGCGCGCGCCCGGTTCGGGCGCCGGTCTGGTGGGGATGCGGGAACGGGTGGCGCTGTTGGGCGGGTCCATCGAGGCGGGTCCTGAACCCCGGGGCGACGGCGCGAAGATCTGGCTGGTGCGGGCTCAACTGCCCGTCGAGGAAGGGACATGGCGGACATGACGATCCGGGTACTGGTCGCGGAGGACCAGTCGGCGGTACGCGCGGGACTCGTGCTGATCCTGGGAAGTGCGCCGGACATCGAGGTCGTCGGCGAGGCGCCCGACGGTGAGGCCGCCGTACACCTGGCCCGTGAACTGCGTCCGGATCTGGTGCTGATGGATGTGCAGATGCCCCGGCTCGACGGGGTGTCCGCGACCCGGCAGGTGGTGGCGGAGCGGCTGGCGGACGTGCTGGTGCTGACCACCTTCGACCTGGACGAGTACGTCTTCGGCGCGCTGCGCGCCGGGGCGTCGGGCTTCCTGCTGAAGAACACCGACGCGGCGGATCTGCTCGACGCCGTACGCACGGTGGCGCGCGGCGAGGGCCTGATCGCCCCGGCTGTCACGCGGCGGCTGATCGAGGAGTTCGCGGGGGCCACCGCCCCGCGCAGGGCGGGCGGGCCGGGTCCCGAGGCGCTGGACACGCTGACGCGCAGGGAGCGGGAGGTGCTGGGCTGTCTCGGTGAGGGGCTGTCGAACGCGGAGATCGCCGTCCGGCTCCGAATGGCGGAGGCGACGGTGAAGACGCACGTCAGCAGGGTGCTGGGGAAGCTGGATCTGCGCAGCAGGGTCCAAGCGGCGGTGCTCGCACGGGAGTTGCGGCTCTGATCTCCGGAACGGGTCTTTGGTCCAGACCTCTTGACGATTGGTACAGACCTTCCTAATCTCACCGGACACACTGCGGTGAGTACGCGTCAGAACACAGCGGGCTCAGGGCGACGCAGGGTTTGACGGATCATCCCGATTGCCGGACCTCACCCGAGGAGCACCGTTGAGCACTGACACCCCCGTACGCCTCACCCGGCTCAGACGGAGACACGGAACAACAGCCAGCAGATCCAGACTCCTCGCGGGCCTCACCGCGCTGCTGCTTCCCCTGGCCGCGATGGTGGGCCTGGCCTCCCCCGCCGAGGCGGCGACCTCGGCGACCGCCACCTATGTCCAGAAGTCCGACTGGGGCACCGGCTTCGAGGGCGGCTGGACGGTCACGAACACCGGCACCACCGCACTCTCCTCCTGGACCGTCGAGTGGGACTTCCCCTCCGGCACCGCGGTCGGCTCCGCCTGGGACGCCGACGTCACGGGATCCGGAAACCACTGGACCGCCAAGAACCTCGGCTGGAACGGTACGGTCGCCCCGGGAGCCAGCGTCAGCTTCGGCTTCAACGGCACCGGCACCGGCTCCCCCACCGGATGCACGCTGAACGGTGCCTCCTGTGACGGCGGCGGCAGCGTCCCCGGCGACAACCCGCCATCGGCGCCCGGCACCCCCACCGCGAGCGACATCACCGACACCTCGGCGAAGCTCAGCTGGAGCGCCGCCACCGACGACAACGGCGTCAAGAACTACGACGTCCTGCGGGACGGCGCCAAGGTCGCCACGGTCACCACCACGACGTACAGCGACACCGGCCTCGCCAAGGGCACCGACTACTCGTACACCGTGCGGGCCCGTGACACCGCCGACCAGACCGGCCCGGTCAGCGCCCCGGTGGCCGTCCGCACCACCGGCACCACCGACCCGGGCCCCGGGCCCGGCACCGGCGACAAGGTCAACCTCGGCTACTTCACCGAGTGGGGCGTCTACGACCGCAACTACCACGTCAAGAACCTCGTGACCTCCGGCTCCGCCGAGAAGATCACCCACATCAACTACGCGTTCGGCAACGTCCAGGGCGGCAAGTGCACCATCGGTGACGCCTACGCCGACTACGACAAGGCCTACACCGCCGACCAGGCGGTCGACGGTGTCGCCGACACCTGGGACCAGCCGCTGCGCGGCAACTTCAACCAGCTGCGCAAACTCAAGGCGCAGTACCCGCACATCAAGGTCCTCTGGTCCTTCGGCGGCTGGACCTGGTCCGGCGGATTCGGTGAGGCCGCACAGAACCCCGCCGCCTTCGCCCAGTCCTGCTACGACCTGGTCGAGGACCCCCGCTGGGCCGATGTCTTCGACGGCATCGACATCGACTGGGAGTACCCCAACGCCTGTGGTCTCACCTGCGACACCAGCGGAGCCGACGCGCTGAAGAACCTCTCCTCGGCGCTGCGCACGAAATTCGGCTCGGACAACCTGGTCACCGCCGCGATCACCGCGGACGGCTCGGAGGGCGGCAAGATCGACGCCGCCGACTACGCCGGTGCCTCGGCGCACCTGGACTGGTACAACGTGATGACGTACGACTTCTTCGGCGCCTGGGACGCCCAGGGTCCGACGGCTCCGCACTCCCCGCTGAACGCGTACGACGGCATCCCGCTGGACGGCTTCAACTCGGCTGCGGCCATCGCCAAGCTGAAGGCCAAGGGCGTCCCCGCATCGAAGCTGCTGCTCGGCATCGGCTTCTACGGGCGCGGCTGGACCGGCGTCACCCAGGCGGAACCCGGCGGCACGGCGACCGGGGCTGCCCCGGGGACGTACGAGGCGGGCATCGAGGACTACAAGGTCCTGAAGAACAGCTGCCCGGCCACCGGCACGGTCGCCGGCACCGCCTACGCCCACTGCGGCACCAACTGGTGGAGCTACGACACCCCGGCGACGATCACCTCGAAGATGGCCTGGGCGAACAGCCAGGACCTCGGCGGGGCGTTCTTCTGGGAGTTCAGCGGAGACACCGCGAACGGTGAGCTCGTGAGCGCGATGGACAGCGGCCTCAACTAGCGGCGACGAGGCAGCCGCAACCCCGAAAGCGCCGGGGAGACAGGTCCGCCCCCTGTCTCCCCGGCTTTCGCATGCTCTCCTACATCAGGCGAGGTTCACCCTCCCCCGGACTCCGTCCGGGGGGACCCCCAACCAGCAAGCGCCTTTTCTAAGCCACATTGGCTCTCCCCCAGACTTCGTCCGGGGGACCCCCAACCAGCGAGCGCCTTTTCTAAGCCACATTGACTCGCTGGCCGGGCGGTGCCGCCTCCAGCCAGGCGAGGAAGCCGGTCAGGGCGTCCTCGCTCATCGCCAGCTCCAGGCGCGTCCCCCGGTGGAGACAGCCGAGCACGACGGAATCGGACAGGAGCGCCAGCTCCTCCTCACCCTCGGGCAGCCGGCGCGCGACCACCTCGATGGCGGAGCGCTCAAGACCGCGGCGCGGGCGGGGCGAGTAGGAGAAGACCCGGAACCAGTCGACGCGGTCACCGCTGTACCGCGCGACCCCGTACACCCAGCCCTTGCCGGACGGGTCGGGCTCATCCGACACATCCCAGCGCAGGCTGCAGTCGAAGGTTCCGCCGGACCGCTGGATCAGCCGCCTGCGGAGGCCGAAGACGAACAGACCCACCGCGACCAGTACGACGACCAGACCGCCAACCCACAGAGCGAGGACCATCTCCACCGACCTCCTCGCATCGTCGATTAACGGATACCGAACCCAGCCGAACCAAACCGCACCTGCATCGCCTCAGCCGCGACACGGTCTGGATTGCTCCAGCTCGGGCCGCGGCTGAGTAAAAAACTCCTCGTGGGGACGCTCAGTGCGCCGCCACCGCACGCAGTCGCACGTCGGCACGCCTCTCGGCGCCCGCGTCCGTGTCCGACTTCGCACGCTCCAGCGCACGCTCGGCGCGCTGGACATCGATCTCGTCAGCAAGCTCAGCGATCTCCGCCAGCAGCGAGAGCTTGTTGTCCGCGAACGAGATGAAACCGCCGTGCACAGCGGCGACCACGGTCGCGCCGTCGCTCGTACGGATCGTCACGGGGCCCGATTCCAGCACACCCAGGAGCGGCTGGTGACCGGGCATGACGCCGATGTCGCCGGACGTGGTACGTGCGACAACGAGGGTGGCCTCGCCGGACCAGACACTGCGGTCCGCGGCGACCAGCTCGACATGCAGCTCAGCAGCCAAGGGTGGCTCCTCGGGTCACCACCCGGCGGTCGTGCCGGGTGTCGGTTCAATTCTACGGGGCGTGGTGAGGGGGGCGGGACACACCCACCCCCCTCGGTGAGCCGGAGGCTCAGGAGACGCCGAGCTCCTTGGCGTTGGCCTTCAGGTCCTCGATGCCACCGCACATGAAGAACGCCTGCTCGGGGAAGTGGTCGTACTCCCCGTCACAGATCGCGTTGAACGCGGCGATCGACTCGTCGAGCGGCACGTCCGAACCGTCCAGGCCGGTGAACTGCTTGGCGGCGTGGGTGTTCTGCGACAGGAAGCGCTCGACGCGACGGGCACGGTGGACGACGAGCTTGTCCTCCTCGCCCAGCTCGTCGATACCGAGGATCGCGATGATGTCCTGGAGGTCCTTGTACTTCTGAAGGATCCCCTTGACACGGCTGGCCGTGTCGTAGTGGGCCTGCGCGATGTAGCGCGGGTCCAGGATGCGGGACGTGGAGTCCAGCGGGTCCACGGCCGGGTAGATGCCCTTCTCGGAGATCGGACGGGAGAGAACCGTCGTCGCGTCGAGGTGGGCGAACGTGGTGGCCGGGGCCGGGTCGGTCAGGTCGTCCGCGGGGACGTAGATCGCCTGCATCGAGGTGATCGAGTGACCACGCGTCGAGGTGATGCGCTCCTGGAGCACACCCATCTCGTCGGCCAGGGTCGGCTGGTAACCCACCGCGGACGGCATGCGGCCGAGCAGCGTGGAGACCTCGGAACCGGCCTGCGTGAAGCGGAAGATGTTGTCGATGAAGAGCAGCACGTCCTGCTTCTGCACATCGCGGAAGTACTCCGCCATGGTCAGGGCGGACAGCGCGACCCGCAGACGGGTGCCCGGCGGCTCGTCCATCTGGCCGAAGACCAGCGCGGTCTTCTCCAGGACGCCCGAGTCGGTCATCTCGTCGATGAGGTCGTTGCCCTCACGGGTGCGCTCGCCGACACCGGCGAACACCGACACACCGTCGTGCAGCTTCGCCACACGCATGATCATTTCCTGGATGAGGACCGTCTTGCCGACGCCCGCACCACCGAACAGACCGATCTTGCCGCCCTTGACGTACGGGGTCAGCAGGTCGACGACCTTCAGGCCGGTCTCGAACATCTCGGTCTTGGACTCGAGCTGGTCGAAGGCCGGGGCCTTGCGGTGGATCGGCCAGCGCTCGGTGATCTGCGCCTCGGCCTCCGGCTCGTTCAGGATCTGGCCGAGGGTGTTGAACACCTTGCCCTTGGTGACGTCACCGACGGGCACCGTGATGCCCGTGCCGGTGTCGGTCACCGCGGCCTGGCGGACCACACCGTCGGTGGGCTGCATCGAGATCGCGCGGACCACGCCGTCACCCAGGTGCTGGGCGACCTCGAGGGTCAGCGTCTTACGAGCGCCGGCCTCGGCCGGGTCGTCGACCTCGACGTGCAGGGCGTTGTAGATCTCCGGCATCGCGTCGACGGGGAACTCCACGTCGACGACCGGGCCGATGACCCGGGCGACGCGGCCCGTGGCAGCGGCCGTCTCAACTGTCGTCGTCATTACTTGTCACTCCCCGCGGACGCGTCGGCCAGCGCACCTGCACCGCCGACGATCTCGCTGATTTCCTGGGTGATTTCGGCCTGTCGGGCCGCGTTGGCAAGCCGGGAGAGGCTCTTGATCAGATCCCCGGCGTTGTCGGTCGCCGACTTCATCGCACGGCGTCGGGCGGCGTGCTCGGAAGCGGCGGCCTGCAGCAGTGCGTTGTAGATACGGCTCTCGACGTAGCGCGGCAGAAGGGCGTCGAGGACGTCCTCGGCCGACGGCTCGAAGTCGAACAGCGGAAGGATCTCGTCCTTCGCTGTGCTCTCTTCCTGGACCTTGTCGAGCGACAGCGGCAGCATCCGGCCGTCGACCGCGTTCTGCGTCATCATCGACACGAACTCGGTGAAGACGATGTGCAGCTCGTCGACGCCGCCCTCGGCCGTGTCCTTCTGGATGGACGCGATCAGGGGCTCGGCGATCTTCTTGGCATCCGAGTACTCGGGGCTGTCGGTGAAGCCCGTCCACGATTCCGAGACCTTGCGCTCCCGGAAGCCGTAGTACGCGACGCCCTTGCGGCCGACGATGTACGTGTCGACCTCCTTGCCCTCCGCCGCCAGCTGCTCCCGCAGCCGCTCCGCCGCCTTGATGGCGTTGGAGGAGTAGCCGCCGGCCAGACCGCGGTCGCTCGTGAGGAGCAGGACCGCCGCCCGGGCCGGGGACTCGACCTCGGTGGTGAGCGGGTGGTTGGTGTTCGAGCCGGTCGCGACCGCGGTCACCGCACGGGTGAGCTCGGTCGCGTACGGCATCGACGCCGTCACCTTGCGCTGCGCCTTGACGATGCGCGAGGCGGCGATCATCTCCATCGCCTTGGTGATCTTCTTGGTCGCGGTGACGGCTTGGATGCGGCGCTTGTAAACGCGAAGCTGAGCGCCCATCGATCAGCCCTCGCCCAGGAGCTTGCCGTCCGAGGTCTCGAACTGCTGCTTGAAGGCGGCGATCGCGTCGGCGATCGACTGCAGCGTGTCGTCGGACATCTTGCCGCCCTCGGCGATGCTGGTCAGGAGGTCCTTGCGCTCACGGCGCAGGAACTCCAGCAGCTCGGTCTCGAAGCGGCGGATGTCTCCGACCGGGACGTCGTCCATCTTGCCCGTGGTGCCGGCCCAGACGGAGACGACCTGCTCCTCCATCGGGAACGGCGCGTACTGCGGCTGCTTCAGCAGCTCGACCATGCGCTTACCGCGCTCGAGCGACGCCTTGGATGCCGCGTCCAGGTCGGAACCGAAGGCGGCGAACGCCTCCAGCTCACGGAACTGGGCGAGGTCCACACGCAGTCGGCCGGAGACCTGCTTCATGGCCTTGTGCTGGGCGGAGCCACCGACTCGGGAGACCGAGATACCGACGTTGAGCGCCGGACGCTGACCCGCGTTGAACAGGTCGGACTCCAGGAAGCACTGGCCGTCGGTGATGGAGATGACGTTGGTCGGAATGAACGCCGACACGTCGTTCGCCTTGGTCTCGACGATCGGGAGACCCGTCATCGAACCGGCGCCCAGGTCGTCGGAGAGCTTGGCGCAGCGCTCCAGCAGACGCGAGTGCAGGTAGAAGACGTCGCCCGGGTAGGCCTCACGGCCCGGCGGACGGCGCAGCAGAAGCGACACGGCGCGGTAGGCGTCGGCCTGCTTCGAGAGGTCGTCGAAGATGATGAGGACGTGCTTGCCGTCGTACATCCAGTGCTGGCCGATGGCCGAACCGGTGTACGGCGCCAGGTACTTGAAGCCGGCCGGGTCGGACGCCGGGGCGGCGACGATGGTCGTGTACTCGAGCGCGCCGGCCTCTTCGAGGGCACCGCGCACGGAGGCGATGGTGGAGCCCTTCTGACCGACGGCGACGTAGATGCAGCGCACCTGCTTGTTCACGTCGCCCGAGCGCCAGTTGTCACGCTGGTTGATGATCGTGTCGACGGCCAGCGCGGTCTTACCCGTCTGACGGTCGCCGATGATCAGCTGACGCTGGCCCCGGCCGATCGGCACCATGGCGTCGACGGCCTTGTAGCCGGTCTGCATCGGCTCGTGCACCGACTTACGGACCATGACGCCAGGGGCCTGCAGCTCAAGGGCGCGACGGCCTTCGGTCGCGATCTCGCCGAGACCGTCGATCGGGTTGCCGAGCGGGTCGACGACGCGGCCGAGGTAGCCCTCGCCGACGCCGACCGAGAGCACCTCACCGGTGCGCTGCACCGGCTGGCCCTCCTCGATTCCGCTGAACTCGCCGAGGACGATCGCACCGATCTCGCGCTCCTCGAGGTTGAGGGCGAGACCGAGGGTTCCGTCCTCGAACTTCAGCAGCTCGTTCGCCATGGCGGAGGGCAGGCCCTCCACCTTCGCGATGCCGTCGCCGGCAACGCTGACCGTTCCGACCTCCTCGCGCGAGGCCGCGTCCGGCTGGTACGACTGGACAAAGTTATCCAGTGCGTCCCGGATCTCCTCCGGCCGGATCGTAAGCTCCGCCATCTGGGGTTCCCTGCTCTCCTTGTTGGGCCCGAAGTTTCTCAAAGGGGTCTGGGGGCGACCCCCAGGAATCTTCTGCAATTTCTGCACGGCCCAACCGGGCCGCAATTCTTGCTCGTTCAGTTGGTGCTGTGCGGGCGCTGCGCGCTGTCAGCCGGCCATCCTGCGGGTGACCTCGTCGAGGCGCTCCGCGATCGTGCCGTTGATGACCTCGTCACCGACGCGCACCGAGATCCCGCCGAGGACCTCGGGGTCCACGTCCAGGTTCAGGTGCATCTGCCGGCCGTAGATCTTCGCCAGAGCGGCGCCGAGGCGCTGCTTCTGCCGATCCGACAGCGGCACCGCCGAGGTGACGACGGCGACCATGCGGTCCCGGCGCTCCGCGGCGAGCCTGGACAGGGAGTCGAGTCCCGCTTCCAGGCTACGTCCTCGGGGCTGCGTCACGAGGCGCGAGACCACGCGCTCGGTGACGGGCTGGGCCTTTCCGCCGAGCAGGCTGCGGAGCAGCGCGCCCTTGGCGGTGGCCGTGGCCTTCCGGTCGGTCAGTGCGGAGCGCAGGGCGACGTCGGAGCCGATGATCCGGCCGAACCGGAACAGCTCGTCCTCGACGTCGTCGAGCGCACCGGCGCGCTGAGCCGCGGTGAGGTCCGCGGTGTTCGCCAGTTCCTCGACCGAGTCCACCAGGTCACGCGACTGCGACCAGCGGGAACGGACCATGCCGGAGACCAGGTCGACGACTTCGCCGCCCACCTGCCCGCTCAGCAGTCGTCCGGCCAGCTCGGCCTTGGCCTCGGCGCCCTGCGACGGGTCGGTGAGGACCCGGCGCAGCGATACCTCGCGGTGGAGCAGCGCGGTGACGGCTGCCAGCTCCTCGGCGAGCTTCGCCGCGTCGACCGACGTGGAGTCGGTCAGTGCGTCGAGACGCTCGCGTGCGGCGGCCAGCGCCTCGCGGCTCGCTCCGTTCATCGGACGGCCTCGGCCTTCGCCTCGAGCTCGTCGAGGAACCGGTCGACGGTGCCGCTCTGCCGGGCGTGGTCCTCGAGGGACTCGCCGACGAGCTTGCCGGCCAGGGCGGTGGCGAGGGTGCCCACGTCCTGACGCAGCGCGGACGCCGCGGCCTTGCGGTCGGCCTCGATCTGGGTGTGGCCGGCGGCGATGATCTCCTCGCGCTGCCGCTGACCTTCCGCCCTCATCTCCTGGATGATGACGGCACCCTGCTCCTGCGCCTCCTGGCGCAGACGGGCGGCCTCGTGCCGGGCTTCGGCGAGCTGAGCCTTGTACTGCTCAAGAACGCTCTGGGCCTCGGTCTGGGCCGCGTCGGCCTTCTCGATCCCGCCCTCGATGGCCTCGCGGCGCTCTTCCAGAACCTTGTTGATGTTCGGGAGGAGCTTCTTGGCGAGGAAACCGAAGACGATGGCGAAGGCGATCAGGCCGATGATGATCTCGGGGACCGCCGGAATCAGCGGGTTCTGGATCTCTTCCTCGGCCGCCAGCTGTAGGGCGTTCACATCAATGCCTTTCGTCGCATAGGGCAGTCGGAAAGCCGCGACTTAGTCGACCGGGTAGACGAAGGGCATGACGAGACCGATCAGGGCGAGCGCCTCACAGAGCACGAAGCCGAGGATCTGGTTCGAGCGGATCAGACCGGCGGCCTCGGGCTGACGGGCCAGCGCCTGGGTGCCGTTACCGAAGATGATGCCGACGCCGACGCCGGGGCCGATCGCGGCGAGGCCGTAGCCGATGGAACCGAGGTTGCCCGTGATGTTGACGGCGGCGAGGGTCTCAAGAGCGGACATGCCGTTTCTTCCTTCTCTTTCAGAACCGGTGGGGGTTGGCCACCGGACGACTATCGGGGGTGGTACTGGGCTGGGTCAGTGCTCCTTGGCGAGCGCGCCCTGAATGTAGTTGCAGGCCAGAAGGACGAACACATAGGCCTGCAGCGCCTGGATGAAGAGCTCGAAGGCCGTCATCAGGATGGTCATCACGAACGAGACACCGGCGTATGCGATGCCGATGCCGCTGAGCAGGTACCAGCTGGCGATCGTGAAGATCAGGAGCAGCACGTGGCCGGCGAACATGTTGGCGAAGAGTCGCACGGCGTGGGTGAACGGCCGGATCAGCAGGTTCGACATGATCTCGATGAGCATGACGAAGGGAAGAGCCGGGCCGATCGACGGGTCGTAGCCGGAGATGTTCTTCCAGCCGCCGACGAAACCGTGCCGCTTGAAGGTCAGGCTGACCCAGAGGATGTACACGATCGCGGCCAGCGCCACCGGGAATCCGATGACCGAGACCACCGGGAACTGGGCGAGCGGGATGATCGCCCAGAGGTTCATGATCCAGATGAAGAAGAACAGCGAGACCATGAGGGGCACGTACTTCTTGCCCTCACGCTTGCCGAGCGTCTCGTACACCACACCGGTGCGGATGAAGTCGTAACCCATCTCCGCGACCATCTGGAGCTTTCCGGGCACCAGCTTCGGCTTGTTGAAAGCGGCCCAGAAGAAGCCGACGACGACAACGGTGCTCAGGACCGCCAGCAGCATCGGCTTGTTGATCTCGACGCCGCCGACGGTGAACATCGGCTCGAAAACAAAGGAGTGCAGGCCAGGAGCCGGGAAGCCACATCCACTGAAGATGTGGCAGTCGGTCTCGAAGGCGAGCACCGTTGTCGGGTCAGCACTCACCGCGGGCTCCTTCAGCGTGGCGCATAGGTACGGCAACCTCGTTGTGTCGGCGCGGCAAGCAGCCGCTGGTCGGCACTGGACTGGTGTTACGGATGGGGGGCGGCTCAGGCATGACGCCTCGCGATGAAACAGGCGCCGATCTTGGTGCCCGCGTCCGCAGTGCCGCAGTTGGAACCGGACGATAGCAGGGTCTCGAACGCACGCTTATCCCGGCCCTACCCCTCACGTCGAAGACCCCATGTTCTCGGGGGTCTTGGCTGCGGACGAGTCCGGTTCGACGTAAAGAATCTTGGTCTTCATGTGCACCCGGATCTGCGCCGCGACCCAGGTCAGGGTGGCGACCATGACCGCGGCGGCGAAGGCACGGGGGTTGAACAGCGTCGTGTTCTTGAACGCGGCGACGAAGACGAAGAGCAGCAGCAGTTCGGTCGTGTACAGCAGCAGTCCCATCGACTGGAACAGGTGCGGCAACGACCTTGCCGTGCGCTGCAGGACGCCGAGCCCGAGCCCCATGAAGAGGATGACCACCAGCGTCCCGGCCGCAGCGCCGATCGCCCCCTTGCCGCCCGCGACCGCGGCACTGACGGCGACGGTGATCACACCGACGGCAGCGGTGGGCACGGCGGTGTGGAGGAGAGTCCGGGCGTCGTTGGACGGCATGGCGGTTACTCCGCGTTGCAGGGGGTGGGCAGTGATCGTCAGGGACGAGCGTAGGCCCGGTCCGAGTCGATGCTGCGGGCCAAAAGACCGTGCTACTCAGGTCCTTCGGCCTCCTCACCGGGCTTCGTGAACGGTATCACAAACTATTTGATGAGGTCTTTACTCGAAAGTGTGCCAGCTGTCACACCAGAGGGTTACCTCGCTCGTGTGTGCAGAACATCACGACGCATTGTCTGGTATGGGGATGTCTGTGCCCTCGGGTCAACGCGGTGAATCGGCACGGTCCCGGTCCGTGAAGCGCGAACGGGGGCCGATCGCGGTCGCTCCGTTGACGCCGGAGACACCCACGGACACCGGGGGGCAGTCGGAGCCCGACGAGGCCGTCCGGGAGCCCTCGGGCCCCTGTTGACCGTGCGGGGAGCCTTCGGCGCCCCCCTCGTCGTCCGTGTCGCCGGCGGATTCCCCCTGCGCACGGCGCCGGTAGCGAGGCGGCACGAAGCCCTCGGCCCAGCGCGGGGCGCGCGGGGTGAAGCGCGGCATGAGCAGCAGGACGAGGCCCACGGCGCTCAGTCCCACGATCACCAGCACGATCCAGAGCGACGCGGAGTGGACGGAGTAGCCGACGGCGCCGAAGGCGATCAGCGCCGACCAGAAGTACATGATCAGGACGGACCTGCTGTGCGAGTGCCCGATCTCCAGCAGCCGGTGGTGCAGATGGCCGCGGTCGGCGGCGAACGGCGACTTCCCGTTCCAGGTGCGCCTGACGATCGCGAGGACCAGGTCGGCGGCGGGAATGGCGATGATCGTCAGCGGCAGCAGCAGCGGGATGAAGACCGGCAGCATCGCGTGGGTCGCCTGCCGCTCGCTGCCCTCGAAGAGCTTCATCGCGTCCGGGTCGACCTGGCCGGTGACGGAGATGGCGCCGGCGGCCAGCACCAGCCCGATCAGCATCGATCCGGAGTCGCCCATGAAGATCCGGGCGGGGTGCATGTTGTGCGGCAGGAAGCCGAGGCACATGCCCATCAGGATCGCGGCGAAGAGCGTCGCGGGGGCGGCGGCCTCGATGCCGTACCCGTACCAGAGGCGGTAGGTGTACAGGAAGAACGCCGCGGCGGCGATGCACACCATGCCGGAGGCGAGGCCGTCGAGGCCGTCGACGAAGTTGACCGCGTTGATGGTGATCACGACCAGCGCGACCGTGAGCAGGGTGCCCTGCCACTGGGTGAGCGCGACCGTGCCGACACCGGGGATGGGCAGCCACAGGATCGTCAGACCCTGGATGACCATGACGGCCGCGGCGATCATCTGCCCGCCGAGCTTGATCAGCGCGTCGATCTCGAACTTGTCGTCCAGGACGCCGATCAGCCAGATCAGCGCGGCGCCGGACAGCAGCGCCCTGGGCTCGTTGGAGAGTTCGAAGACACCGTTCAGATTGAACAGGTGGTCCGCGACGATCAGCCCCGCGCACAGCCCG
This sequence comes from Streptomyces sp. NBC_01012, assembly GCF_045162755.1. Taxonomy (NCBI): domain Bacteria; kingdom Bacillati; phylum Actinomycetota; class Actinomycetes; order Kitasatosporales; family Streptomycetaceae; genus Streptomyces; species Streptomyces sp. NBC_01012. The sequence continues at coordinate 2,336,056 of NZ_CP108688.1, forward strand.
CCGAACATGGCGATGCCACCGAGCCGCGGTGTCGGTTCCCGGTGTACGTCACGCGCACGGATCGCGGGCATCGCCCCGACCGCGATGGCGAACTTCCGCACCGGTCCGGTCAGCAGATAGGTAACCGCTGCCGTGACACAGAGCGTCAGCAGGTAATCACGCACGGGCTGCCCCACAGAATTCGCCGACCATCTCAGCCCCACACCCTAGTCTCATGAGCAAGGACACCGAGCCACGGGTGACGGTTCCACGCTCCCCTGCCGGCCCGGACGGCTCCGGGCCGGTCCCCGCCTCAGTGCGGGGCGCGTACCCCGGTCAGGGCCGTCATGACGGGATCGAGCGCCTGGCTGATCTCGTCGCCGATGGAGCGGAAGAACGTGATCGGGGCGCCGTACGGGTCGTAGACCTCGTCCGCGTCCGCCGTGGGGGCCAGCAGCCAGCCGCGCAGGGCCGCCGCGGCACGCACCAGCGCGCGGGCCCGCTCGACGACGCCCTCCTCGCGGGCGTCGGGCAGCGTCGCGGGGTCTATGGCCCGCACCAGCCGGGTGAACTCCTTGAGCGTGAAGGTCCGCAGGCCCGCCGAGTGGCCCATGGAGATCACCTGGGCACGGTGGTCGCGGGTGGCGGTGAGCACCAGATCGGCACGGATCACGTGCTCGTCGAGCAGCTCACGGCCGACGAAGCCGGTGGCGTCGGCGCCGAAGTCGGCGAGGACGACCTCGGCGTTCGCCTCCATGGGTGCGCCCTCGTGTCCCCAGGTGCCCGCGCTCTCCACGATGAGCCCGCCGCTGAGCGGATCCCCGAGGCGGTCCACGAGGGCGTGGCGGGTCAGCCGCTCGGTGATGGGCGAGCGGCAGACATTGCCGGTGCTGACGTGGAGGATGCGGAAAGTGTCGTACTGCCCCGCTATGCCACGCCCCTCAGGGGCGGTCAATTGGCCACCTCGAGGTCGGGTACCACCTTGCGGAGTTCCTCGACCGAGAGTGCGCCTGCCCGCAGCAGTACGGGGGTCTTGCCGGTGACGTCGACGATCGACGACGGGACGATCCCGGGGGTCGGGCCGCCGTCGAGGTAGACGGAGACACTGTCGCCGAGCATCTCCTGGGCGGCGTCACAGGTCTCCGGCGAGGGGTGTCCGGTGAGATTGGCACTGGAGACTCCCATCGGGCCGACCTCCGTGAGGAGCTCGATGGCGACCGGGTGCAGGGGCATCCGGACGGCGACGGTGCCACGGGTGTCGCCGAGGTCCCACTGGAGGGACGGCTGGTGCTTGGCGACGAGGGTGAGGGCGCCGGGCCAGAACGCGTCGACGAGCTCCCAGGCCTGCTCGGAGAAGTCTGTGACCAGGCCGTGCAGGGTGTTCGGGGAGCCGATCAGGACCGGGGTCGGCATGTTGCGTCCACGGCCCTTGGCGTCGAGCAGATCGGCGATGCCCTCCGAGCTGAAGGCGTCCGCACCGATCCCGTACACGGTGTCGGTGGGCAGCACGACCAGTTCGCCGCGGCGGACGGCGGACGCGGCTTCACGCAGGCCGGTCGTACGGTCGGTCGCGTCGTTGCAGTCGTATCGCCGTGCCATCAGCCGGCCTCCTCGGACATGTACGGGTGGGACGGATAGGGGTCGTGCGGTTGCGACGCACCGTCGGTCACGGCATGGCCTTACGGGCCGTGGCGAACCGGGGGCGCTTGTTCAGGTCGGGGTGGTCGGCCGCGTCCGCCCAGCCCCGTTCCTCGGTGAAGATCCAGGGCACCTGGCCGCCCTGGGTGTCGGCGTGCTCGATGACGACGAGCCCGCCGGGGCGGAGCAGCCGGTGCGCGGTGCGTTCGATGCCGCGGATGGTGTCGAGTCCGTCCTCGCCGGAGAACAGCGCCATCTGCGGGTCGTGGTCGCGGGCCTCGGGCGCCACGTACTCCCACTCGGTGAGCGGGATGTAGGGCGGGTTGGAGATGACGAGGTCGACCTGTCCGTCGAGCTCGGGAAGGGCGCTCAGCGCGTCGCCGCGGTGGACGGTGACCCTGGACCCCTCGGCGTTCTTCCGCGTCCACCTCAGGGCGTCCTCGGACAGCTCCACGGCGTGCACACGCGAACGCGGCACCTCCTGCGCCATGGCGAGCGCGATGGCGCCCGATCCGGTGCAGAGGTCGACGATCAGCGGTTCGACGACGTCCATCGCGCGGACCGCGTCTATCGCCCAGCCGACGACCGACTCGGTCTCCGGGCGCGGGACGAAGACACCGGGGCCGACCTGGAGTTCCAGATAACGGAAGAAGGTGCGCCCGGTGATGTGCTGGAGCGGCTCACGGGCCTCGCGCCGGGCGATCGTCTCCCAGTAGCGCGCGTCGAAGTCGGCGTCCGGCACGTTGTGCAGCTCGCCCCGCTTGACACCGTGCACGAACGCGGCGAGTTCCTCGGCGTCGAATCGCGGTGAGGGGACACCGGCGTCGGCCAGCCGCTGGGTGGCCTGGGCCACCTCGGCGAGCAGCAGGTTCATCGCGGTTCTCCGTACGGGTTCACGAGCGGGGCGGGGCTGTGGGGCTTGACGGCTTATGCGGCGGCGAGCTTGGCGGCGGAGTCCGCGTCCACGCAGGCCTGGATGACGGAGTCGAGGTCCCCGTCGAGCACCTGGTCCAAGTTGTACGCCTTGAAGCCGACGCGGTGGTCCGAGATCCGGTTTTCCGGGAAGTTGTACGTCCGGATCTTCTCGGAACGGTCCACGGTGCGCACCTGGCTGCGGCGTACGTCGGAGGCTTCCTGCTCGGCCGCCTCCTGGGCCGCGGCCAGCAGCCGGGACCGCAGGATGCGCATGGCCTGCTCCTTGTTCTGGAGCTGGCTCTTCTCGTTCTGGCAGGAAGCGACGACACCGGTCGGCAGGTGGGTGATCCGCACGGCGGAGTCCGTGGTGTTGACGGACTGGCCGCCGGGGCCCGACGAGCGATAGACGTCGATACGCAGGTCGTTGGCGTGGATCTCGACGTCGACCTCCTCCGCCTCGGGCGTGACGAGGACACCGGCGGCCGAGGTGTGGATACGGCCCTGCGACTCGGTGGAGGGCACGCGCTGCACCCGGTGCACCCCACCCTCGTACTTCATCCGGGCCCAGACGCCCTGGCCCGGCTCGGTGGCGCCGTTGCCGCCCTTGGTCTTCACGGCGACCTGGACGTCCTTGAAGCCGCCGAGCTCGGACTCGGTGGAGTCGATGATCTCGGTCTTCCAGCCGACGCGCTCGGCGTAGCGCAGATACATCCGCAGCAGATCGCCGGCGAAGAGGGCCGACTCGTCGCCGCCCGCGCCCGCCTTGATCTCCAGGAGCACGTCCTTGTCGTCGCTGGGGTCACGCGGGACGAGGAGAAGGCGGAGCTTCTCCGTGATGTCCTCACGCTGCTTCTCCAGGACCTTGACCTCGGCGGCGAAGTCCGGGTCGTCGGCGGCGAATTCGCGGGCGGTCTCGATGTCGTCGCCGGTCTGCTTCCAGGACCGGTAGGCGGAGACGATCGGGGTCAGCTCCGCGTAGCGCTTGTTGAGCTTCCGCGCGTTGGCCTGGTCGGCGTGGACCGACGGGTCGGCGAGCTTGTTCTCGAGATCGGCGTGCTCGCCGATCAGTTCCTCGACCGCCTCGAACATCTTCGGGCTCCTGCTTCCTGCGTCATACGTCTGCGGGCCTGCTGGACGGTGTGCGCCGGTGTCGCGCCCCGAGGGGGCGTCGGGGCCGCACAGCCGGAAAAACGCCGGCCCCGACGCCCCGTTGGAGGGCGTCGGGAACCGGCGCAGTGGCTCGCTACTTGCTGGCGGAGCCGGCAGCCTTGCCGAAGCGGGCCTCGAAGCGCGCCACACGGCCGCCGGTGTCGAGGATCTTCTGCTTGCCCGTGTAGAACGGGTGGCACTCGGAGCAGACGTCGGCGCGGATGGCGCCGCCTTCCAGAGTGGTCCGGGTGGTGAACGAGGCACCGCAGGTGCAGCTGACCTGGGTCTCGAAGTACTCGGGGTGAATGTCGCGCTTCAAGGTGTCTCCTAGATTCGGGAGGGCACCGGGTCGTTCGCGCGGATTGCGCGTCCGTGAACCGGGGCCGACGTACCAGTCTGCCAGGACCGGCCGTATCTCCCAAAACGAGAACCCGGCCGGGTGTATTCCCGCGCGAAAGGGGAACGGTCCGCGAGCGGGGAGTCACGGAATGTGCCGTTACCGCACGGTCCTGCCCGCCCCGGTCACCGCACGACCTTGCCCGCCCCGCCCTTGTCGCCGGCCGACTGCGCGGTGGCGGACGCCGGGATGGCCTTGTCGTGCTCCAGCGCCGTCCACACCTGCTGGTCGGCCTTCTCCTGGGGCAGCACGCGGTTCGGGTCGTCGGGGTCGTACTCCACGGGCAGGGTCACCATGTCGACGTTCTTCGAGCCGAGGCCCTTGAGCCCGTTCGCGAAGCCGGTGAGCTTCTTGACGGAGGCCAGCTCGGAGTCGGTGGTGACGGCCTTGGTCGCGGTGTCGGCGAGCCCGAAGAGGGTCTTCGGGTTCGAGAACACCCCGACGCTCTTCGTCTGGTCCATCAGCGCCTTGACGAACGCCTGCTGGAGCTGGATACGGCCGAGGTCACTGCCGTCGCCGACGCTGTGGCGCGTGCGGACCAGGCCGAGCGACTGCTCACCGGTGAGGGTGTGCGTGCCGGGCTTCAGCGTGAGGTGGCTGTCCGGGTCGTCGATCGCCTGCGAGGTGGTGAGCTCGACACCGCCGAGCTCGTCGATGAGCTTCTTGAAGCCGGTGAAGTCGACCTCGACGTAGTGGTCCATGCGGATCCCGGACATGGCCTCTACGGTCTTCACCGCGCAGGCCGGCCCGCCGACGGCGTACGCCGAGTTGAACATCGCCTCCTGCTCGGCGCCGACCTGTCCGCCACCGGTGCCGCTCGCGCAGGCCGGGCGGTCGACGAGGGTGTCCCGCGGGATCGAGACCACGCTCGCCGCCTTGTGGCCCTCGTCGACGTGGACGACCATCGCGGTGTCCGCGCGCGCCGAGCCCTCGTCGGCGCCGTACCGGGAGTTGGCGCCGGAGCGTGAGTCCGATCCCAGCACCAGGATGTCCTGCGACCCGTTGTCCACGTCGTCGGGGCGGTCGGTGCCCAGAGCGGCGTCGATGTCCACGCCCTTCAGGTTCCCGTTGAGCGTGAAGTAGGCGTAACCGAGCCCGGATCCCCCGATGACCACCAGGGCGGCGGCGCAGCACAGGGCGATCTTCTTCACCCGGCGGCCGCGTGACGGTTTCCTCCGGCGGCTGCCGGAGCCCCGTATTCGGCCTGTGCTCCTGCTCTGCTCGCTCATACGGCTCCCTCTTTCGCTGCTCGCTGTCACCCCCTGCCGTGGTGCACGGGCGCGATCCGGCGTCACTCGGTAGGACGACCGGAGCAGCGAGAAGCGTTGCACAGCGACCTGAGGCCCCCGTCCGGCGACGGGAGCCTCAGGAGGGGCGGTCGAACGGGCCGGGAATCCGGTGCTCACCAGGCAATTCGGCCGGTCGTACGGGATCCGCGCCGGCCCGTTACCGGCCACGCCCGTGTGGCAAAGGTCTCCGATGCGCCCGTCGCGGTCCTTATGAGGGCCATACGCGGAGATCCGCCCCGTCACGCGTGTGACGGGGCGGATCTCTGCGGCCGGGAAGGGCGGTCAGTCGTTGCCGTTGCCCGGCGTCGTCTTCTGGATCTGGAGCAGGAACTCCGCGTTGGACTGGGTCTTCTTCATCCGGTCGAGCAGCAGCTCGATCGCCTGCTGCTGGTCGAGCGCGTGGAGCACCCGGCGCAGCTTCCAGACCACGGCCAACTCGTCGGTGCCGAGCAGGATCTCTTCCTTACGGGTGCTGGACGCGTCGACGTCCACCGCCGGGAAGATGCGCTTGTCCGAGAGCTTCCGGTCGAGCTTGAGCTCCATGTTGCCGGTGCCCTTGAACTCCTCGAAGATCACCTCGTCCATGCGCGAGCCGGTCTCGACGAGCGCGGTGGCCAGGATGGTCAGCGAGCCGCCGTCCTCGATGTTGCGCGCCGCGCCGAAGAAGCGCTTCGGCGGGTACAGCGCGGTCGAGTCGACACCACCGGACAGGATGCGGCCCGAGGCCGGTGCCGCCAGGTTGTAGGCGCGGCCCAGACGGGTGATCGAGTCCAGCAGGACCACCACGTCGTGGCCCAGCTCCACCAGGCGCTTCGCGCGCTCGATGGCGAGCTCGGCGACCGTGGTGTGGTCCTCGGCGGGACGGTCGAAGGTCGAGGAGATGACCTCGCCCTTCACCGACCGCTGCATGTCGGTGACCTCTTCCGGACGCTCGTCGACCAGGACGACCATCAGGTGGCACTCGGGGCTGTTGACCGTGATCGCGTTGGCGATGGCCTGGAGGATCATGGTCTTACCGGTCTTCGGCGGGGCCACGATCAGGCCTCGCTGGCCCTTGCCGATCGGTGCGACCAGGTCGATGATCCGGGTGGTCAGGACGTTGGAGTCGGTCTCCAGACGGAGCCGGTCCTGCGGGTAGAGCGGCGTCAGCTTCTGGAACTCGGGACGGCCGCGGCCGGTCTCGGGCGCCATGCCGTTGACGGAGTCGAGACGGACCAGCGCGTTGAACTTCTCGCGGCGCTCGCCGTCCTTGGGCTGGCGCACCGCACCGGTGACGTGGTCGCCCTTGCGCAGGCCGTTCTTGCGGACCTGGGCGAGCGAGACGTACACGTCGTTCGGTCCGGGCAGGTAGCCGGAGGTCCGGATGAACGCGTAGTTGTCGAGGATGTCGAGGATGCCGGCGACGGGGATCAGGACGTCGTCGTCGGCCACCTGGACGTCGGTCGCGAAGTCGTCGCGGCCCCGACGGCCACGGCGGTCGCGGTAACGGCCCCGGCGGCCGCGACGGCCGCCCTCGTCGTCGTAACCGTCGTCCTGCTGCTGGCCGCCGCCCTGGTTCTGGCCGCCGCCCTGCTGGCCCTGACGGCGTCCGCCGCCCTGCTGGCCCTGGTCGTCACCCTTGCCGCCGCCGCGCCGGTCACGCTGGCGGTCACGGCGGTCACCACGGTCACGCCGGCCGTCCTGACGGTCGCCGCGACGGCCCTCGGCCGTGTCGGCGGCGGACTCGGCCTTGGCCTCGCCCTTCGTCCCGTCGCGCTCGTCGCCGCGGTCCTGACGGCCCTCGTTACGGCCCTCGTGCCTGGGCTCGGACTTCGCCTTCGGCTCGGCGTCCGCCTTGGAGTCGCCCTTGGGCTCGCTCTTGGACTCGGACGTGGGCTGCTCCGCCTTGGTGTCGGGGCTGCCCGCCTGTGCGGTGGCCCTGCGACGGCGGCGCTCGTTCGTCGGCTGGTCGTCACTGGCCGGCTGACCGGGGATGTCGATCTGCTGCTGGTCGGCGGCCTTGTCGGTGGCCGGAGCGGCTGCGCTCTCGTCACCGGTGCGCGTCTTGGACGTGGCGCGGCGCTTCGGCTTGCTCCCGGCGTCCGTACCGGCGGATGCGGCGGCCTTGGGGGCGGGCGCGGAGGAACCTCCGGCCTGCGCCTCCTTGATGACCTCGATCAGCTGGCTCTTGCGCATCCGCGCAGTCCCCCTGATGCCGAGGCCGGACGCGACCTGCTGCAGCTCGGCCAGGACCATGCCCTCGAGGCCGGTGCCGGAGCGGCGGCGCCGTGAGGTGGTGCCAGAGGCAGCACCTTCGGCGGGCGCGGGGCTGTCGACGCTCTTGTCGGCAGTGGCGCCCATCAGATCGGTGGTGTCGCTCACGAAGGGTCCTTCCCTGGAGCGGACGTCGGCCTTCTGGCTCGGCGACCGGTTGTGCTGTCCGACTGCGGTCTGTTGATCGTGTCGATCGCGGACCTTGCCGGGGCGGTGGTCCGCCGGGTACGGCGGAGAGACGAATGTGCGGGGTTCCGGCGCGAGATCCCCCTGCTCGGCCCACTCCTGGACGAGCAAGAGGGTGTCGTGCCGGTTCCGGAGCGTGCTCGAAAGCTCAGGCAGGCTGCTCAGGCAGTCGGGGAGGCTCCCGGAAGAGTGGTGGTCCCGGAGGGGGACACGAAGCAACGCGCCACGAAGACGTCCATTGCTGACTTGAGGTTAACACTACCGGCTCCAACAAACATTCCCCCTCTCATGCACCGGCAATCACGTGGGACTACGCGGCAAGCGGCAGGACACTCGCACCCGTGGCGTCGAGAGTGAGCCGGTTCGCGGCCCAGCCCTCACCCGCCAGCCCGGCGACCTTGTCCGCCGAGCCTTCCTCCGTCAGCGCGAGCACGGTCGGCCCCGCCCCGGAGATGACAGCAGGGACGCCGTCGGCGCGCAGCCGGTTGACCAGCTCCACGCTCTGCGGCATCGCGGGACCCCGGTATTCCTGGTGGATCCGGTCCTCCGTGGCATCGAGCAGCAGGTCGGGGCGCCTGGTCAGGGCCTCGACGAGCAGCGCGGCACGGCCGGCGTTGGCCGCGGCGTCCACATGGGGGACGGTGCGCGGCAGAAGGCCACGGGCGGTTTCGGTGAGCACCGGGGTGGCCGGGACGAAGACCACCGGCACGACGGAGGCCGCGGGGTCCATCCGGATCGCCCTGGCGGCTCCGCCGTCCATCCAGGCGAGGGTGAATCCGCCGAGCAGACAGGCCGCGACGTTGTCGGGGTGACCCTCGATCTCGGTCGCCAACTCCAGGAGCGCGGCGTCGTCGAGACGGGCCTCGCCGCCCGTCGTCACGGCGCGTGCGGCGACGATCCCGGCGCAGATCGCGGCGGACGACGACCCGAGGCCGCGGCCGTGCGGAATGCGGTTGGCGCAGACGATCTCCAGGCCGCGCGGCTGCCCGCCGAGCAGGTCGAAGGCCGTGCGCAACGCGCGTACGAGCAGGTGGTTCTCGTCGCGGGGCAGCGTCTCGGCGCCCTCACCTGCGATGTCGATGTGCAGCCCGGAATCGGCGACCCGGACGACGACGTCGTCGTAGAGCCCCAGCGAGAGCCCGAGGGCGTCGAAACCCGGGCCCAGATTGGCGCTGGTTGCGGGGACGCGCACCCGGACGGCGGCGGCTCGGAACGCGGGACCGGCCATCGGTTGGACGACTCTTCCTGTACGGCGGCGGGGATGTGGTGCAGGGTACTTCGATGTGCGTGGGGTGCCGCTGCGCGGGGGGACGGGGGGCCCGGCAGTCACGACGGCTGCTGCACCGCGGCGGATGCGGCGGGGCGGGTCGAGTACAGCTTATCGAAGGAAGGTTCTGTGGCGACATAGGGCGCACAGGAGGCGCACGATGCGTGTCGCACACCTCCCATGCGCTCTCTGCCCCGAAAGGGCGGTTGAGCTGGGGCGGGAAGGCCCCGGGCCGGGGCGGTAAGGCCCCGGAGCCCGTCGTTCGGGTCAGGCCTGCGCGAGGCCCAGCTTCTCGGCGGCGGCTGCCGCGTCGACCGGGACGGTGACCGGCTGGGGGGCACCCGCCACGGCCCAGTCGGGGTCCTTGAGGCCGTTGCCCGTGACGGTGCAGACGATCTTCTGGCCGGGGTCGACCTTGCCCTCGTCCACCGCCTTGAGCAGGCCTGCCACCGATGCCGCCGATGCGGGCTCGACGAAAACGCCCTCCTGGGAGGCCAGCAGGCGGTAGGCGGACAGGATCTGACGGTCTGTCACATCATTGATGAAACCGCCCGACTCGTCCCGTGCGTCCAGGGCGAACTGCCAGGACGCCGGGTTGCCGATCCGGATCGCGGTTGCGATGGTCGCCGGGTCCTTGACGATCTCGCCACGCACGATCGGCGCGGAACCGGACGCCTGGAAGCCCCACATGCGCGGGGTGTGCGTGGAGACGCTGTCGACGGCGTACTCCTTGTAGCCCTTCCAGTAGGCCGTGATGTTGCCCGCGTTGCCCACCGGCAGGACATGGATGTCGGGGGCGTCGCCGAGCGCGTCGACGATCTCGAACGCGGCCGTCTTCTGGCCCTCGATCCGGACCGGGTTGACCGAATTGACCAGCGCCACCGGGTAGTTGTCAGAAAGGCTGCGGGCCAGGGTCAGGCAGTCGTCGAAGTTGCCGTCGACCTGGAGGATCTTCGCGCCGTGGACGAGCGCCTGACCCATCTTGCCGAGCGCGATCTTGCCCTGCGGCACGAGGACGGCGCAGACCATGCCGGCGCGCACGGCGTACGCGGCGGCGGAGGCGGAGGTGTTGCCCGTGGAGGCGCAGATGACGGCCTGCGCACCCTCCTCCTTGGCCCGGGTGATCGCCATGGTCATGCCGCGGTCCTTGAACGACCCGGTGGGGTTGGCGCCCTCGACCTTGAGGTGCACCTCGCAGCCCGTGCGCTCGGAGAGGACCTGCGCCGGAACGAGCGGCGTACCGCCCTCACGGAGCGTGACGACCGGCGTCGTGGCCGTGACCGGAAGGCGGTCCCGGTACTCCTCGATGATGCCGCGCCACTGGTGGGTGCCCTTGCTGGTCATGGGTCCTTACTCCCCTTCAACACGCATGATGCTGGCGACACCGCGCACGGTGTCCAGCTTGCGCAGCGCCTCGACGGTCCCGGAGAGGGCGGCGTCGGACGCGCGGTGGGTGACGACGACGAGCGAAGCCTCGCCGCCGGTTTCCTGACTGTCCGGCCGGCTCTGCTGTCGGACCGTGTCGATCGATACGCCCTGTTCGGCGAAGACCGTCGCGACCTGGGCGAGTACGCCAGGTTTGTCGGCCACGTCAAGACTGATGTGGTAGCGCGTGACGACCTCGCCCATGGGGCTGACCGGCAGACGCGTGTAGGCGGACTCACCGGGGCCCGTGGTGCCTCCGATGATGTTGCGGCACACGGCGACCAGGTCGCCGAGCACCGCGGACGCGGTGGGTGCGCCGCCGGCGCCGGGGCCGTAGAACATCAGCTGCCCGGCCGCCTCGGACTCGACGAACACCGCGTTGTACGCCTCGCGGACGGAGGCGAGCGGATGGCTGAGCGGGATCATCGCGGGGTGCACCCTGGCGGTGACGGACCGCCCGTCGGCGGCGCGCTCGCAGATGGCCAGGAGCTTGACCGTGCAGCCCATGCGCCGGGCGGAAGCGATGTCGGCGGCGGTGACCTCGGTGAGGCCCTCGCGGTACACCTCGCCGATCCTCACCCGGGTGTGGAAGGCGATCCCGGCGAGGATCGCGGCCTTCGCCGCGGCGTCGAAGCCCTCGACGTCGGCGGTCGGGTCGGCCTCGGCGTACCCGAGGGCGGTGGCCTCGTCGAGCGCCTCGGAGTATCCGGCTCCGCTGGTGGCCATCCGGTCGAGGATGAAGTTGGTCGTGCCGTTGACGATGCCGAGGACCCGGTTGACCTTGTCCCCCGCGAGGGACTCGCGCAGCGGCCGTACGAGCGGGATGGCGCCGGCCACGGCCGCCTCGTAGTAGAGGTCCCTGCCGTTCTTCTCCGCGGCGGCGTGCAGCGCGGATCCGTCCTCGGCGAGCAGCGCCTTGTTGGCCGACACGACGCCCGCGCCGTGCTCGAAGGCGGTCGTGATGAGCGTCCGGGCGGGCTCGATGCCACCGATGACCTCGATGACGACGTCGATGTCGCCCCGTTTGACCAGGGCGGTCGCATCGGTGGTGATCAGCGCGGGGTCGATGCCCTCCCGGACCTTGGAGGGCCGGCGGACGGCGACACCGGCGAGCTCGACCGGCGCGCCGATGCGCGCGGCGAGGTCGTCGGCGTGCGTCGTCATGATGCGCGCCACCTCTGAGCCGACCACTCCACAGCCCAGCAGCGCCACCTTCAGCGGACGCGTACGCATCATCCGACCTCGTTTCTCATACTTCTGATGTGTGGACCAGTCTCACTCACCGGACGGGGGTTTCCTGCCACCCGTCCGGATTTTGAGATGTGAATTTCATCAGCCGACATCGAGACGCAGGAGATCGTCCTCCGTCTCACGCCGGACGATGACCCGGGCCTGTCCGTCACGCACGGCGACGACGGGCGGGCGCAGGGCGTGGTTGTAGTTGCTCGCCATGGAGCGGCAGTACGCGCCGGTGGCGGGGACCGCGATCAGGTCGCCGGGGGCCAGGTCGGACGGCAGGAACGCGTCCTTGACCACGATGTCACCGCTCTCGCAGTGCTTGCCGACGACGCGTACGAGCATGGGCTCGGCCTCGGAGGTGCGGGAGACGAGCGCGACGCTGTACTCGGCGTCGTACAGGGCGGTGCGGATGTTGTCCGACATCCCGCCGTCGACGCTCACGTACGTCCGCAGGCCCTCCAGGGGCTTGATGGTGCCGACCTCGTACAGCGTGAACGCGGTGGGGCCGACGATCGCCCGGCCGGGCTCGACGGAGATGCGCGGGGTGCGCAGACCTGCCGACTCGCACTCGCGGGTCACGATGTCGCTGAGCGCCTTGGCGATCTCGTGCGGCTCGCTGGGGTCGTCCTCGGAGGTGTACGCGATCCCGAGGCCGCCGCCGAGGTCGATCTCGGGGAGCTCCACACCGTGCTCGTCGCGGATCTCGGCCAGCAGCTGCACGACACGCCGCGCGGAGACCTCGAAGCCGGCCATGTCGAAGATCTGCGAGCCGATGTGCGAGTGGATGCCGATGAGTTCGAGCCCGTCCAGGGTGAGCGCCCTGCGGACCGCCTCGGCGGCCTGTCCGTCCGCCAGCGCGATGCCGAACTTCTGGTCCTCGTGGGCGGTGGCGATGAACTCGTGGGTGTGGGCCTCGACGCCGACCGTGACACGGATCTGCACGCGCTGGCGTACGCCGCGCCGCTGAGCGATGTGCGAGACACGGACGATCTCCTGGAAGGAGTCGAGGACGATCCGCCCGACGCCCGCGTCGACGGCCCGCTCGATCTCGGCGACGGTCTTGTTGTTGCCGTGGAAGGCGATGTTCTCGGCGGGCATCCCCGCGTCCAGCGCGGTGGCCAGCTCACCGCCCGAGCACACGTCGAGGTTGAGCCCCTCCTCCCTGAGCCAGCGCACCACGGCGCGCGACAGGAAGGCCTTGCCTGCGTAGAAGACATCGGCGTCCGCCCCGAAGGCGTCCGACCAGGCGCGGCAGCGCGCCCGGAAGTCGGACTCGTCGATGAAGTACGCCGGGGTTCCGAACTCCTCGGCCAGCCGGGCGACTTCGATCCCGCCGACGGTGAGCGCACCGTCCGCGTCGCGGGCGACGGTACGGGACCAGACCTTGGGGTCCAGCTCGTTGAGGTCGGTGGCCGGGGCGGAGTAGTGACCCTCGGGGAGGACGTCGGCGTGGCGGGGCCCTGCGGGGTGTGCGGATCGGCTCATCGTTCTGCTCTGCTCTCTCAAGTCTCTCGTCAGAGGTGGGGGGGCGCGCTGATGCCGAGCACGAACAGGCCGCCGGCCAGCACCGTCCCGGCGGCTTCGGCAAGGGCCAGCCGTGAGCGGTGGGCGGCCGAGGGTTTCTCGTCGCCGACGGGGAGCGGCGAGGTCGTGGCGTGGAAGGCGAGGCAGGCGTCCGCCGCGGTCTCGAGGAACCGGGCGACGCGGTCGGGCGCGTGGTGGCGGGCGGCGGCGGCGAGCACACCGGGGTAGTCGGCGAGCGCCGCGTGCAGCGCGGGCGCGTCGACGTCGGCGCCCTCGTCGTACGCGGCGGTGAAGCCGAGCCGCTCGGCCTCGCGGGTGAGCGCGCGGGTGCGGGCGTAGGCGTAGCGGACCTGGAACAGGGCGTTGGCCTCCCCCTGTACGAGGAGGTCGTCCCCCAGGGGTGCGCGGTCGTGGGCCGCCGGCCGCTGCATCCCCCAGAGCGCGGCATCACGCCCGAGGCGGTCCAGCAGCGCCCCGGCGGTCACGCCGGCGGGCACGGGCCGGATCCCGGCGCTCTCCTCGTCCCCGTACCGCACGCCGACCCGCACCCGGAGCTCCTCCCAGCGGGGGTCGGGCTCCCCGGTGCAGCCGACCAGCACCTGACCGCCCTGGGTACGCAGGAGGCGCGCCGCGCCCTGGGCCACGACGGCGGCCCTGACCTCGCGGGGGTGGTGGAGGCGGTGGAGGCGCCCGGCGTCGGTGGCCACCCGCCCGTACCGCATCCCCAGCGCGCGGACCTCGCGGACGCGGGCGGCACGGGCGTCGGCACCGGTCGCGGCGTCGAGCGTGAAGTTCAGAAACCCGGGCCCGGTGATCTCGACCCGCCCGATCCCCGGCACCCCGGCGACCCGGTCCCGCAGCAGCGCGGCGACCTCGCGCGCCGGGAGCGCGGCGGGCCCTGCGAGCTGGAGCGCGACCGCGCAGGCGTAGTCGCCGCTGCCGCCCGGCCGGGTCCGCTCCACCCGCACGCGCGCGGGCACCGGCGCGCGCAAGGCGTCCTCGTCGACCGCGCGGCGCACAGCGTGCAGCACGGTCCTGGAGAGATCGGCGGGGGTCACGGCACAAGCGTATGGGAGGAAGGGGGGCACTTCGCCAACCGGTTTCGCCATACGGGCAGCGCCCGGCCCGACCACGCCGCCGACGGCCACGCGCTCGGCGTCAGCCGGTCGTACGTACGGCCGACGGTGCGCTCGGCGTCAGCCGGTCGCGCTCCGGTCCGGCCACTCCCGCACTCTCAGCCGGTCGCACTCTCAGCCGGTCGCACCCTCAGCCGGTCGCGCTCCCGGCCGTCCCCGCGCCGCGCCTGCCGTCGAGCGGGACGGGAGCCTCCCCTCGCCGCGCGAGCCGGCGCACCATGCGCACCAGCTCCCTCGGATCGAAGGGTTTCGCCAGGAACGCGTCGACCCCGGCGGCCACGCCCGAGTCCACCTCGTACGGCGTGCACGCGCTGATGACCGCGACGGGCAGACGCTCGGTCCTGGGATCGGCGCGCAGCCGGGCGGCGGTCTGTATCCCGTCGAGCCGGGGCATCACCACATCGAGGGTGACCACATCCGGGCGGACCTCGTGAACCAGGTCCAGGCACTCGACGCCGTCGGCCGCGGTCACGACCTCGAAGCCCTCCAGCTCGAGATTGACCCTGATCAGCTGCCGGATGACCTTGTTGTCGTCCACAACAAGCACGCGGCCGTACGCCCCTGACACTCTTCGAGAGTAGGTCGAGCGGAGGAGCTGCGTCCGGGTTTTGCCCACTTCCGTCCCCGGAGGAGTGGCGTACGTCGGCCCCGCGGCGGGCGCTACGACGCGGAAATACCTGTTCCCGGACACCCCGTCGGAGCTGGTAGGGTTTCACTCGTCGCCGCCAAGCGCAGCGATATCGCCCCCGTAGCTCAGGGGATAGAGCATCGGCCTCCGGAGCCGGGTGCGCAGGTTCGAATCCTGCCGGGGGCACTTCAGTTCGGACAGCGTGGTCACACCGCAGGCCGGACGAAGCGCCAAGCACAGAGGGTCGGAACCAGTTCTCACTGGTTCCGACCCTTTGTCGTTGCGCGCCACGAGAGCATTACTATCATCGATGTTAGTAACATCATTGTTCGTGTCCTGCGTCACTGGAGGCTGCGCATGGCGGATTTCGTGGGCCGGCAGGCCGAGCTGGCCACGCTCGAGCGTGAACTGGGCAAGGTCGCGGCCGGAGCAGGCGGCGAGCGTCCGGGCCGCTGCGTGATGCTGCGGGGGCGCCGACGCGTGGGCAAGTCCAGGCTGGTCGAGCGCTTCGCCGAGCGCTCCGGCGCACCTTTCCTCTTCTACGCCGCCACCGGGGCGTCCCCCGAGGCGGATCTCCAACGGCTGGCCCGGGACGCCGAGGCCTCGACCCTGCCGCTGGCCGGAGTTCTGTCCGGAGCCCGGCCGGCGAGCTGGGACGCCGCGTTCGATGTGCTGGCGGCCGCCCTGCCCCACGACCGGGTGAGCATCGTCGTCCTGGACGAGCTGCCCTATCTGATGGATACGGACGGCGCCTTCGAAGGGACGCTCCAGCGGGCCTGGGACCGGGTGCTGGAGACCAAGCCGGTACTCCTGGTCCTGATCGGCTCCGACCTGTCGATGATGGAGGCCCTGAACAGCTACGGCCGCCCGTTCCACCAGCGCGGACGCGAGATGGTCCTCGGACCGCTGAACCCGGCCGAGGTCGGCAGGATGCTCGACCTCGACGCCGCGTCCGCCTTCGACGCCGCCCTGGTCACCGGCGGTCTGCCGCTCATCTGCACGGAATGGACGCACGGAGCGGGTCTCTGGGACTTCCTTGCGGAGGCCCTCAGCGATCCGGTGTCCGCCCTGCTGGTCTCGGCGGAGCGCTCACTCGCCGCCGAGTTCCCCAAGGAGTTGCAGGCCCGTGCGGTGCTGTCCGCGATCGGCAGCGGCGAGCGGACGTTCTCCAACATCGCCCGTGCCGCCGGCGGGCTGTCCGGCGCCTCCCTGCAACGGTCGCTGACCGCCCTCACGGAGAAGCGCATCGTCGCCGCCGAACTGCCGCTGTCCACCCGGCCGTCGAAGGACCGGCGCTACCGCGTCGCGGACCCATACCTGCGCTTCTGGCTGAAACTGCTCGGCCCGGCCCTCCCTGAGATCGAACGGGGCCGCGGCGACCTGACGCTGACCCGCATCAAGGACAACTGGACCAGCTGGCGCGGCCGGGCCGTCGAGCCCCTGGTCCGGGAGGCCCTGGCCCGCCTCCTGCCGAACGCCGGCCTTCCGGCCGCCCCCGCGATCGGCGGCTACTGGACACGTACGAATGACGTGGAGATCGACCTCGTAGGCGCGGACCGGGCCCCGATCGCCAAGGAACTGCTGTTCGTCGGCTCGGTGAAGTGGCTGGAGAACTCCCCCTTCGACCGTCACGACCTGGCCGCGCTGCACCGCCACCGGGCCGCGTTGACACCGGAACCCGTGCCGGTGGTCGCGGTGTCGCGCAGCGGGACCGACTGCGGCGCGCTGGACGCGGCGTACGGACCGGCGGAGTTGCTGGAGGCCTGGCGCTGAGCCGGTCGATGACCAGGGATTACGCAGATTCAGGAGGCAACAGCCGAGGGCCGCGAACGCGTGCGTTCCACGAACGCACGCACCGCCACACGCATCAGCACACGCATCGGCGTGCTCACCGGCGCACTCACCGGCGTACTCGTCCGAACGAAAGCTCTCCGCCACCCCGTTTGTCTCCCTGATCACGGGGTAGTCGCAGCCCGAATCACCCTGTCCGGGCGCGGACGCCCTTCGGGCGGCCGGCGCGGATGGCACGGCAGCATGCCAGGACCCGGCTGCCAGGACACATGACCGCCCGGCCGGGGCGCCGCTACGGCAACACGCCGCGCGCATCCGCATGTCCCGTACCGCCGAGGGGCTGGGCGGCGCCATGTCTCTTCGCCGGGTCTCAGGTCGACGCGAAAGGTACACGTGACCAGGCTGACAGCAGAGCCCCAAGGCAAGTACAGGGCCTTCGGCGAGGGAGCCGGGCGACCGATGAGCATCAGGGGCCGCATCGCGGACTCCGGTGCGACGAAGGCGGAAAAGCCGTGATCAGACTCGAAATAGGTTCCGGCGTCAACAGTGCCGTCGATTTCCTGGAAGATCGACTCCCCTGGCTCTTCGACTCCCTGCACTCCGTCGGCCAAGGCTTGTACGACGCCGTGTACTTCGTCATGTCGGGCCCCGACGCCCTGGTGATGGGGGCGATCCTCGCGCTGATCGCCTGGTGGCTGCGGGGCCTGGTGGCAGCCGTCCTCGCGTCCGCCGGCTTCTTCCTGATCAACTCGATCGAGTTGTGGGAAAAGGCGATGCAGACGCTGTCGCTCCTCGTCGTGGCGGCCACGGTCACCATGGTGATCGCTGTACCGCTCGGCGTCTGGGCGGCCCGCAACAAGTCGGTGAGCTCGACCCTTCGGCCCGTTCTCGACTTCATGCAGACGATGCCGGCCTTCGTCTACCTGGTACCCGGCATCACCTTCTTCGGGGTGGGCGTGGTGCCGGGCATCGTCGCCACCATCATCTTCGCGATGCCGCCCGGCATCCGGATGACGGAGCTCGGTATCCGGCAGGTGGATGAGGAGGTCGTGGAGGCCGCGGACGCGTTCGGAGCCGCTCCACGTGCCATTCTGCTGCGCGTACAGCTGCCGCTGGCCCTGCCGACCATCATGGCCGGCGTCAACCAGATCATCATGCTCTCCCTGTCCATGGTGGTCATCGCGGGCATGGTCGGCGCCGACGGTCTGGGTACCGTCGTCTTCGAGGCCATCAGCTCGGTGGACATCGGCCTCGGCTTCGAGGCGGGTCTCGCGGTGGTCATCCTCGCCATGTATCTCGACCGTATGACCGGCGCGCTGAATCAGCGCATCTCACCTCTCGGCCGCCGTGCGCTGGCCAAGGCGGCCGCCCTCCGTGCGGGCAAGGTCCTGCAGTGGAGGCCCAACACGGCGTTCGCGGGGATAGGCGTGCTGGTTCTCGCACTGCTCGCCGGCGGTCTGCAGATCGCATCCGGCCCGGACGACGACGGCCGGGAGGTGGACGAGAAGGACCGGGGGAAGGAAGCAGGCGCGGCTCCCAGCATCGGCTACTTCCCGTGGGACGAGGACGTTGCTACCACCTACCTGTGGAAGAACGTTCTGGAGCGGCGCGGATACAAGCCCAGCATCCACCAGTACGACGTCGGGTCGATGTTCACCGCGATGGCCGGCGGCCAGGTCGACGTGGAGTTCGACGCCTGGCTTCCCAACGGCCAGAAGCAGTACTGGGACAAGTACAAGGACGATCTGGTCGACATCGGTCCGTGGTACGACGAAACCACGCTGGAAGTGACGGTGCCCAGCTATGTCAAGGGCATCAAGTCGATGGAGGACCTGAAGGGCAGGTCGAAGGAGTTCGGCGGCAGGATCATCGGCATCGAGCCCGGAACGGGCGAGATGAACCTGCTCAAGAACGAGGTGCTGCCCGGCTACGGGCTCGACAAGGAGTACAAGGTCACCGACGGCAGCTCCCCCAGCATGATCCTGGAGCTGCAGCGTTCGCTGCGGAAACGCGAACCGGTGGCGGTCGTCCTGTGGTCGCCGCACTGGGCCTACAGCAAGTACGAGTTGACCAAGCTCGATGACCCCAAGAAGTTGTGGGGCGAGGTGAACGAGATCCGCTCGCTCGGCCACAAGTCGTTCCCGGAGAAGTTCCCCGAGTTCCACGGCTGGCTCAAGGACTGGCACATGTCCGAGGAGCAGCTCGGGGACCTGGAGGCGGCCATCCAGGACGCGGGCACCGGCCATGAGGAGGCGGCCGTGGAGAAGTGGATCAACAAGAATCCGGGCGTGGTCGACAAGATGGCGCCGCTCTCCCCCTGATCCGGGACGTACGGTGGCGGGCGCCGTTCACGGCCCGCCACCGTCCGCTTCTCAGAAGGGGCGGTCCCCCGCGATGGCGACCCGCTCGGCGACCCTCGGGTGCGGGGCGTAGTCGTTCACGGCGTAGTGCTGGGTCGCCCGGTTGTCCCAGAAGGCCACGTCGCCCGGCTGCCAGCGGAACCGCACCTGGTACTCGGGGACGTGCGCCTGCTGGAAGAGGAAGCGCAGCAGACGGTCGCTCTCCGCCCGGTCGATCCCGACGATCCGGGTCGTGAATGAGGTGTTCACGAACAGCATCCGCCGCCCCGACTCCGGGTGCGTGCGCACCACCGGATGCTCGACCGGCGGGAACGCCTCCTGGTGGGGGGCGAGTTGCTCGGGCGTGTAGAAGCGTGCGAACCCTGGGATGAAGTCGTGGACGGCGCTCGCCCCGTCGATACGGTCCTTCACCTCCTGCGGCAGGTTGTCGTACGCGGCGGCCATGTCGGCCCACATGGTGTCGCCGCCCAGCGGTGGTACCTCGCGCAGTTGCAGGACGGCGCCGAGAGCGGGACGCTCGCGGAAGGTGACATCGGTGTGCCAGACGTTCTCGAACGTCTTCGGTGCCCCCTCCGCCTTGTCGAAGCGCACGACGTCCTCACTGTCCCCCGTGGCCAGCAGCGGGTTGACTTCGAGCTCGCCCCAGTGCCGTGCGAAATCGCGCTGGGCTGCGGAGGTGAGGTTCTGCCCCCGGAAGAAGAGCACCTTCCACTCCAGCAGGGCACGGTTCAGCTCTTCACGCAGGGCCGGCTCCAAGGGCCGGGCGAGGTCGAGGCCCTGGATCTCCGCGCCGATCGTACGGGCCTGGGGAACGACGTCGAAGAGGGTGTACGGGCGCGCGGTCGTACCGGCCGGCAGCCGTTCCAGGACGCGGTGCCCT
This sequence comes from Streptomyces sp. NBC_01012, assembly GCF_045162755.1. Lineage (NCBI taxonomy): Bacteria > Bacillati > Actinomycetota > Actinomycetes > Kitasatosporales > Streptomycetaceae > Streptomyces > Streptomyces sp. NBC_01012. The sequence continues at coordinate 2,356,112 of NZ_CP108688.1, forward strand.
TCGTACAGGCCGTCCTCCGGTATGCGCGCCTCGCGCAGGACGGGCCGGGTGACGGTGGGGCGTTGGGCGGTGGTGGCGGTGGTGGTCATACGGTTCCTCCTTGCAGGAGAGCGAGCCGCCGTGGGGCCCGGACAGGCGGGCCCGGGTGCCCGAAGGAACAGGCTGGGACCCGCGACAGCGGCCGAGGCCTCCGGCGGCGCGATGAGGTGGTGGGTCATTCACGCCCACGCCGCGCGCCTGCCGGGCAGACAGGCGCGCGACACGGTGGACCCATCGGTTGTGAGAGGCCGGAGAGAGACAACACCGGCTGGAAGGCAGCCGGGTTACTGACGTCCGGTCAGCGCGGGTGAACGCAGGCACACGCCGGCGGCGAGCCGATACGGCCGCGGCGGCGCAGACAGGTGGTGGACCGCGGAGCGCACTCGCCGCAAGGCCCCGTCATCCGCAGGGCGACGGTGGTCAGCGAGTACAGGGTCATGTCCCGCATTGTGTGCCGCCCCGCCGAGGCGGTCAAGCCCGCCCTCGGGTGCCGGCCGCCTACAAAGCCGTTGTCCAGAGGCGTATCGACGTCATCGAGACGTCCCGAGCCATCGGAATGATCGAGCGCCTGTTCGGGTGGATGGGCTGGGACCACCGGGAGTAGGCCCAGGCTCTGACGACGTACTTCACCAACGAGTCCGGGCTGTCCACAAAGGAGATGACACCGCTCCTCGCGGGTCTGCTGGAACTACAGCCCTGGCTCGACCAGTGGCACAGCGAGTTCGACCCGCTGTACGGCAGTACCCCCGCCGCGTTCTTCGCCGGTTACCGCGCCACCCAGCAGGGTGAGCACGGCCTGCCCGACGAGGATCTGCGCGCCTGGCGCCCCGCTCCTGCCACGCGTCGAGGGAGGCGCCCGGCAGGCGGCTGATGCCCCGGCCCTCAGGGTGCGACGTACAGGTCAGGCCCACATGGCCTACAGCGGTGGCCAGGGGGAGTGCGTCGAGGTCGCCCCCAACCCCCTCACCTCGTCCCCGTCCCCGTCCCCGTCCGCGACAGCAAGCGCCCTACCGGCCCCGTCCTCGCCTTCGGCCACGACGCCTGGCACACGTTCGTCAGCGAGCTGCTCTGACCTCGGGCATCCACGCAGTCACGCACAGGCGGTTCCGGGACCTTGCCGGGCCTGCCATCGGCATCACCCCCCACTACCGGCCAACACCGAAAATCCGGACGATTGCCCGGCAAGCTCGTTGTTAGGGTGATGCGTTGACATCGATCGGAGCCGGGGGACTCATGACGTTCGACGACGAGTGGGCACAGCTCAAGGCCGACGCACAGGACCGGCGGTCCACGCAGATGAGCCTCAATACAGCCGGACCCCAGTCGGGCAGTGCGGGGTCCGGGGCCAATGGCGACCTCGTCGTTCATCAGGACGACCTGGGCGCGGTCGGCAACGAGGCCTTCCGGATCCACGGTGAGCTGCAGAAGCGTGCCGACATCGCGGGTGCCGGGATCGACAAGGCCGGCGCGGGGACGACCGCCCGGGCCGCGGCCGAGTTGCAGGGACGGAACTTCAGCGCGGGTGGAGAGCTGTACACCACGCTCGAGGTCTGGACTTCGCAGGTGAAGACGGTCCTGCAGATGTGCGCCCATATCTCCAATCACCTGGACTACTCGAAGAAGGCCCACGCCGACGACGAGGTGCAGATCGCCGCCTCCCTCGTGGGAAGAGACGGTTCGCCCGTGCCGGTGTCGGAGCTGCTGAAGTACGTGAAGTGAGCGGGGCCGGAAATCATGGGGGCGTTCTCGTACACAGATCTCATCGAAGTAGATCTGGGCAAACTGGATGCGGCGGCCGATGACTGGACGTCGACAGCGGCCGGGCTGGAGAAGCTGGCCACCGAGGTCTACAGCGGTCTCCTGCAGTTGTCCGACGGGGCTGACTGGGCCGGTCTGAATGCCGCTGTCACGAAGGACTTCGTCCGCAAGACGGCCAAGGAGGTCGCGGATCTCCACCTGGAGGCACAGAGCATCGTGGCTGTCCTCAAGGATGCCCATGGCGAGCTGACACACGTCCAGAAGCGAGCCAGGGAGCTGACCGCGGAAGCCCGTAAGGGCGATCCCGCACGGGCCGCGGACCCTGATCCGGGGCTGCTGGTGACAGATGGCCCCAAGGGCACGGTGAAGGTCACGGAGGCGTTCTGTGGCGTCGACGGGACATCCCAGCGCACCAAGGACCTGATCCAGTGGTACGCCGACACGCTCACCGGGCTTGTGGCGCACGCGGCGGAAATCGACGCGGCCATCACCCGGGCCCTGAAGAGAAGCCACGGCGGCGACCCGCACAACGCGGGGCACGCCACCTACACCTCACTGGACGAGGACCAGCTGCCCCGTGCCATGAAACTGGCCTCGCTCGGTGACGACACGAACACGGCGCAGCGCGCAGAGCTACGGCGGCTCTGGACGTCACTGAGCCCGCAGGCCCGTGCGGAACTGTGGAGCGGGCACAAGGGCGACCTCCTCGCGGCGGGGCTGCTCGCTCCGACGGTCAAGCGAGTCGCTCCCGACCGGGGTTCCGGCCCTCATGGCGCCGAGGAGCCGGGAGCTGAGGAGCGCAGGACCCGGGAGAAGATGAACCTGATCGCCGAGGCCGCCGACTGGAAGGGCGACAACGACGCCGCCCGGCACATGGCGCATTACCTGGGGAACAGCGGAACGGACATGGAGCTACCCGTCGACAAGATGATGTCGGACGTTCCCGGCTTCCGCACTCATATCGAGAAGAGCATCAGGGAAGAGCAGGACATGTGGCGCGATCAGGCCCTCGCCGAGTTCAAGCGCAATGGAGGACAGCCAGTCGCGATGCCGGTGGAGACCAATAACCGTGACTTCAGTTTCAGCAAGGACGCCGACGAGAACTGGTTCTTCGCAGTCGGTTCCACCAGGTCGAATGTGACCGGAGTTGTCACCGTGGTCCCCGATGCGAGTGGCCGACCCCAGGTCGGCCTCGACTATCAGGCCAACGCCTGGGACCGCTACAACTGGGACGAGGACAAGGGAGTGACCATCGGCATCCCCGGGGGTGGCGACATGAACATTCCAGATGGCCGGATGGCCCGCCTCCACACCACGGGCATTGCCCAGGAGTTCGATATGGCGGGCAGTAGCTCCGTCAAGCACTACGATCTGGGCAGATCCGCCCCGACCCAGGACCCATTGCCTCAGCCGGACGAGCCCGGGCGCGAGGGCGACCGAACGGATCCAGGTCGTGAGCAGCAGGAAGCGCGATAGAGGACCGATGAACAGCTCCAGCAAGACCGCTGCCGGTGAGCCACCCGTACGCCGCCGTCGCATGCCTGTCGCAGTCATCGTCCTGTCAGTTCTTCTCGCCTGCGCCGCCGGCACGATCGGTGTGGTCTCCTGCGTCACGGAGAAGGTCTCCTCGGACTTGATGGACAAGGAGATGACCTGCTGCTGGGAAGACGAAGCTACGCCTGCCTGGATGGGCGACCAGATGGGTATTCGCATCCCGGACGCGGCATCGGACCGTCGGGCGGGTTACAAGGTCGGGGAGCGTTACGACACCGGCCTGCTGTCCTTCGTCCTCCCGGGCGACGAGGCGGAGACCTACACCAGCCGGCTCATCCGTAGCGGCACGAAGATGATCGAGAACCTCCATCCCGAGGAGAAGGACTACCGCCCTGCGGCTGCCTTCGGCCACCTCGGCCTGCCCGAGCCGGAGACGCTCGTCCACGGGCTCCGGGAGGTCAGCCTGTGCCCGGACGACCTCGCGACCCCGGAGGGCAAGTACCTCCAACGCTGCGTCGACCTCTTCGCCCACGAGTTCACACCCGGCAGCACGCGGATCTACGTCCGGGCGACCATCGAACCGTCCGTGACTCCCCCTCCTGCGAGCGAGGCTCCCTAGCCTGCCGCGGCGGGCGGCAGAGGCCGGGCACAGCCCCCTCCTTCGCGACGTCATCGGCATCAAGACGTCTATCTCCACCTCCGACTTCATCCTGAAGCTCGCCGAGGCGGTCACTGAGGTTCCCCCTGCGAGCTGGACAGCTTGATACTGGGACGGATGGTCCCGGAGGAAGCAGTCACAGGTAGTGAGCGCGAAGACCAACATGAGTAAGCGGTACACGGCCGAGTTCAAGCGGGACGCGGTTGCCTTGGCGTTGGAATCAGACGAAAGCCGGCGCTGGGAAACGCCTGTGTCTTCCCTCCATGGATCCCCGAGCCCTCAACGGGCTGAAGTTCAGCGCAGCTCTTCCTTCTCGACTGGCCGGGGCCACGCTCTCAGCACGGATGGCAGATGTGGAAGGAGCGAGCGCGGCGCTTGGTGAACGCGTGCGGTTCACCAGCCGAATCGTCTGAACAAGAGCTTCGGATTCCGATACGGCAAACTGCGGGAATCCTGAGCCACCCACTGGAGCACCCGTGCCCGGCCACGTCACCACCCCAGCCCGCACCTGCTGGGGACTTACGGACGCACGTTCCAGACATATCGAACCGCCTCCCGTCCGTAAGGCCCTTCTCCAGATGCAGGGGGGCGAGGGCGCCGGGTCGGTAGAGCCGTAGGAGAGCATGGCGGAGCCCGGGAGTCGTATCCAGCTCCCGGGCCCCTGGGGTTGCCACCCAATTGCGCTTGCCAGCGCCGTTTAAGAGTGCGGATCAGTCGTCATACCGTCGCGTTCTGCCTTTGAACTACCGCGCCACGGAGAGGCGCAGGCCGGATTCGAACCAGCATTCAACGGTGGTCATCCGTACTCGGTCGATCTGGCAATCGGCGGCGATACTGAAGCTGGAGCGAGAGTCTGAGATTGATCGCGGCTGCCTCTGCCATGTTGGGCCACCCCGGCAGGTGGTGCCGGGGGGAGGACTCGAACCTCCACCGTTACCGCGTCTTCAGGCTGAACGTCAGTTTCAGCTTGCGCTCATCACACGGGGCGGACCTCAATTCCGTCTCGTGCAGGGTGCGCAGCCCCCACGACATTGGCGCGGGGGCGTTCTTGGGATGTGCCGCCTTGCGCTCGTCCGACCCTAGCCGAACAGGTAGCCGAACACCGCGTCTCCGACCCGCTGGTCGGTGACCTCGGCGCCGTTGGCCTCCTCGCGGGCGAACTTCACCGCGTGCTGAAGCTTCTCGACGCGCTCCAGCAGCTCGTTCACCCGTCGCGCCGGAAGCGCACCGGAGAACTTCACCGTGGTCCAGTACCCGATGGGCACGTCCTCGTAGTAGACGTCGACCTGCGCCGGGTGCTTGTCGGTCGCCTCGGCCTTGACGTGGTTACGCGGGACCTTCTTCGTCCGGATGGTGCGGACCGGGTCCGTCTTCCACCAGTCCGTGGACGGGTCCAGCGACCAGGACTCGGACGCGTCCAGGACCGGGAGCTTCTTCACGAAGGTGTGGAGGTCGGTGAGCTGCTTCTCCAGGAAGAGCAGGTAGCTGACCGGGACTTCGCGGACGACCACGTGTCCGTCGACGGTGACGTCCGCGCGGGCCTCGCAGTTGGCCCAGTCCTTCGTCGCGGTCACGTCGAACAGCCGGGTCAGCGACGCGGACATCTCACGCAGCGCCTCCTCGGCCTTGATCTGCACCCGCGTGGACTCGGGCGGCAGCTGCTCGCCCTCTTCGTCCTTCGGCTGGTACGTCCGCGAGATGCCTGCCAGGAGTGCCGGCTTCTGCACCTTGTGGTGGGCCGCGGTGATGTCCTGGAGCGACTTGCTCTTGACACCCTTCTCCACGGCGATGATCTGGTTGAGCTTTGTCACTTCGCCCCCTTCGAGTGACAGAAACCTACCGCACAGGCATTCGGTCGGGCCTGTGGTTTTTCTGCCGTCAGCCGACCACGGTCCAGGTGTCCTTGCCGGCGAGGAGCATGTCCAGTTCGCCCTTGCCGTTCTGTTCGATGGCGGTGTCGAGTTGGTCGGCCATGAGGGTGTCGTAGACGGGGCGTTGGACGCTGCGCAGGATGCCGATGGGGGTGTGGGTGAGGGTGTTGGCATCGGCGAGGCGGGTGAGGGCGAAGGCGGTGGTGGGGCTGGGGTTGTGGGCGTCGTGGATGAGGATGTCGGACTGGTTGTCTTCGGTGACGGTGACGATGGAGAGGTCTCCGGTCAAGGTGTCGCGGGTGATGCCTTTGGTGTGGTCGGTGCCGAAACGGATGGGCTGGCCGTGTTCGAGGCGGATGACCGCTTCTTGGGCCTGGTCCTTGTCCTTGAGGGCTTCGAAGGCGCCGTCGTTGAAGATGTTGCAGTTCTGGTAGATCTCCACGAGTGCGGTGCCGGGGTGGTCGGCTGCGGCGCGCAGGACGCTGGTGAGGTGTTTGCGGTCGGAGTCGATGGTGCGGGCGACGAAGGTGGCTTCGGCTCCGAGGACGAGGGAGAGGGGGTTGAAGGGGGCGTCGAGTGAGCCCATGGGGGTGGATTTGGTGATTTTGCCGAGTTCGGAGGTGGGGCTGTACTGGCCTTTGGTGAGGCCGTAGATCCTGTTGTTGAAGAGGAGGATCTTGAGGTTGACGTTGCGGCGCAGGGCGTGGATGAGGTGGTTTCCGCCGATGGAGAGGGCGTCGCCGTCGCCGGTGACGACCCAGACGGACAGGTCGCGGCGGGAGGTGGCCAGGCCGGTGGCGATGGAGGGGGCGCGGCCGTGGATGGAGTGCATCCCGTAGGTGTTCATGTAGTAGGGGAAGCGGGAGGAGCAGCCGATGCCGGAGACGAAGGTGATGTTCTCCTTGGCGAGGCCGAGTTCGGGCATGAAGCCCTGGACGGCGGCCAGGACGGCGTAGTCGCCGCAGCCGGGGCACCAGCGCACCTCCTGGTCGGACTTGAAATCACGTGCGCTCAGGGGAGCTTCGCTCTTCGGCACGAGCGACAGGACCTCACTCGACATCGATGGTCTCCTTGAGGGCGGTGGCGAGTTGCTCGGCCTTGAAGGGCATGCCGTTGACCTGGTTGTAGCTTTGGGCGTCGACCAGATACTTGGCGCGGATGAGGGTGGCCAGCTGGCCGAGGTTCATCTCGGGGATGACGACCTTGTCGTAGCGCTTGAGTACCTCGCCCAGGTTGCCGGGGAAGGGGTTGAGGTGGCGCAGGTGGGCCTGGGCGATCGTCTCCCCGGCCGCGCGTAGTCGGCGGACGGCTGCGGTGATGGGGCCGTAGGTGGAGCCCCAGCCCAGGACCAGGGTGCGGGCGTTCGCCGGGTCGTCGACCTCCACGTCCGGGACCACAATGTTGTCGATCTTGGCCTGGCGGGTGCGGACCATGAAGTCGTGGTTGGCCGGGTCGTAGGAGATGTTCCCGGTGCCGTCCTGCTTCTCGATCCCGCCGATCCGGTGTTCCAGACCGGGTGTTCCGGGTACCGCCCAGGGGCGGGCCAGGGTCTGCGGGTCGCGTTTGTAGGGCCAGAACACCGCGGTGCCATCGGCGAGTTCGTGGTTGGGGCCGGTCGCGAACTGGGTCCGTAGGTCCGGGAGACTGTCGGTCTCCGGAATCCGCCACGGCTCCGAACCATTGGCCAGATACCCGTCGGAGAGCAGGAACACCGGGGTGCGGTACGTCAATGCGATGCGGGCGGCATCCAGGGCGGCGTCGAAGCAGTCGGCGGGGGTTTTCGGTGCCACGACCGGTACCGGCGCCTCACCGTTACGCCCGTACATGGCCTGGAGCAGGTCCGCCTGCTCCGTCTTCGTCGGCAGCCCCGTCGAGGGCCCGCCCCGCTGGATGTCGATGATCAGCAGCGGCAGCTCCAGGGACACCGCCAGGCCGATCGTTTCCGACTTCAGGGCCACCCCGGGCCCCGAGGTCGTGGTCACGCCGAGCGAGCCGCCGAACGCGGCCCCCAGAGCCGCGCCGATGCCCGCGATCTCGTCCTCCGCCTGGAACGTGCGCACACCGAAGTTCTTGTGCCTGCTCAGTTCGTGGAGGATGTCCGATGCGGGAGTGATCGGATACGAGCCCAGATACACCGGCAGGTCCGCCAGCCGGCCCGCCGCGATCAGCCCGTAGGACAAGGCGAGGTTTCCGGAGATGTTGCGGTAGGTGCCCGTCGGAAACGCCCGGGATGCCGGAGCGACCTCGTAGGAGACAGCGAAGTCTTCCGTGGTCTCGCCGAAATTCCAGCCCGCCCGGAACGCCGCCACGTTCGCCTCGGCGATATCGGGTTTCTTCGCGAACTTCGACCGCAGGAATGTTTCCGTGCCCTCGGTCGGACGGTTGTACATCCAGGACAGCAGACCGAGCGCGAACATGTTCTTCGAGCGTTCGGCTTCCTTACGGGAAAGCCCGAACTCCTTCAGCGCCTCGATCGTCAGCGTCGTCAGCGGCACCGGATGGACATTGAACGCCTCCAGCGACCCGTCGTCCAGCGGAGACTGGGTGTAGCCGACTTTCGCCATCGGGCGTTTCGTGAATTCGTCGGTGTTCACGATGATGTCCGCACCGCGTGGCACATCGGCGATATTCGCCTTCAGCGCGGCGGGATTCATCGCGACCAGCACATTCGGCGCGTCGCCCGGAGTCAGGATGTCATGGTCCGCGAAATGCAGCTGGAACGACGACACACCCGGCAACGTACCCGCAGGCGCCCGGATCTCGGCCGGGAAGTTCGGCAACGTCGACAGATCATTCCCGAACGACGCCGTCTCCGACGTGAACCGGTCACCCGTCAACTGCATACCATCACCCGAATCACCCGCAAAACGGATGATCACCCGATCCAGACGGCGGATCTCTTTCACTCCCGCTCCCCGATTCACTCCCGCTCCCCGGTCGATGGCACGAGTTGTCTTTGCAGCGCGCGTTCCGTGCTGGTCAGCGGGACATCGGCGCAGAGCCGTTCCGGGTGGCCGGCAGGGGGTTCCTTCAGGCGGGTCTCGGCCATCGGCAGCGGTGGCCCCATCATGGGGAGTCCCAGCCAGACCCAGCCCGCCGAGGTCAGCGAGAGGTAGATCTCGCGCAGGGCTCTCGTCACGTACTTCATGCGAGCTGTGCCTCCGCCTCTGCCTGGACACGGGGAGCGTCGGTGCCGGCGGTGGACGGCTCCTCCTCGCCCCAGGTCCACAGCCTGGCGACCGCGTTCAGGTCCAGGTCGTGGCCCCCGGTCCAGATGCGGGCCGCCGCGGTGAGCACGGACTGGCGGTCGGCCTCGGGAGTACCCGCGCGGGCCGGGAGGAGCGGGGTCACGGCGCCGGCGCCCAGGCGGATCGAGCGGTGCCTGCGGGCGAAGGCGGTGAGAGTCTGACGGGGGCCCGCCTCGATGAGCAGGACGTCGTCGGCGGCCAGCAGCTCGTCCAGGGCGTTGCGGAAGTAGACCGTGTCGGTGATCTGGCGGGCCCAGAAGCGCGGGCTGCGTGCCTCGTCGGGGCTCATCAGCGTTCCGGTGTAGCCGGAGTAGAGGGGGAGCCGGGGCGCCCGGAGCGGGATGTCGCGGTAGGCGACCTCCACCGCGTCGGATGCGGGGGCCATCGCCGGGGAGTGGAAGGGGCTGGTCGCGGGCACCGTGACGACGGTGTGCCTGTCGGCCTTGAGGCGGGCGGCGACCTCGGTGAGCGGGCCCTTCGAACCGGCCAGCATCACCTGCTGGTTGGCGTTGACGGCCGCGATGCCCACGTCCTCGGTCAGATACGGGAGCAGCTGTTCCTCGCTCGCCGCGACCGCGAGCATGCCGCCGGCCGGTATCTTCACGGCCTCCCGGACCCGGGCCTGCACCATCCGGGCCGCGTCGCGCAGGGATACGACTCCGGCGAACGTCGCGGCGACGAGCTCCCCCGCGCTGTGGCCGAGGAAGGCCGTGGGGCGGACACCCCAGCTGAGTACGAGACGGCCGAGCGCGTAGTCGATCGCGAACAGGAGCGGCTGGGCCCGGCGTACGTCGTCGATGTCGATGGACGCACGCGCGGGGTCGAGCCAGTCGGCGCGGATACGGGGACCTTCGCCGCCCATGTGGGAGAGGGCCGCGTCGACCGCCGCCGTGAAGACGGGTTCGGTGCGGTAGAGGCCGGCGGCCATCCCGGCGTGCTGGGAGCCCTGGCCGGGGAAGAGCAGGGCGATGGGCCGTGGGCGCGAGGCGTCGGCGGTGCGGGCCTTGTGCACGGCGCGGGAGGCGAGGGCGGAGACGGAGACGGCCGCGCCGCGCACCGGGCCGGGGGCGGTCCCGCACGGTACCGCGGTCGGCAGGGCGGGGAAGATCTCGCGGTGCACCCCGCTGAGCATGGGCAGGAGTTCGCCGCGTACCCGTTCCTCGTCCTCGGCGTTGCGGCCCGACCAGAGGATGAGGCGGTGGCGGTCCGGGTCGGTGCCGCGCGGGGCCTGGTGCAGCGGTCGCAGCGGCGGGGCCTTGTCCTCACCCGAGGAGTCGGGGAGGGAGGCGGCGAGGGGGCCGGTGGGGGGATCGATGAGCGGGTCGGTGAGCGGGCCGGTGAGCGGGTCGGTGATGTCGAGTACGCCGAGGACCGCGTCGCCCTCGGCCACCGCTTCGGCGGCGCGTTTGACCGCGTACACGGTGATGGTCTGGGGGTCGGGTTCACCGAAGCCCGCGACGAGGGCGAGGTCGGCTGTTCCCTCGTGGAGTTCACGGTGGGCCTGCCGCAGCGCCCGGCCGGGAGTGGAGGCGGTGCGGACGGTGAAGCCTTCGTGCTCGGGCCTGATGCCCGGTTCGAGTACGGCCGCGCCGAGGAGGACGACGGTACGGGCCGGCAGGTCCTCGGGAGGGCGGCCGAAGGCGCGCAGCACCGCCGAGACCCCGGCGGCCGAGGCCCGTGCGTGCTGCTGGGGCGCGGAGCCTGGGCTGACGATCAGCCGGCGGACCACCGCACTCCGGTTGGTGAGCGACATGGTTCCCTCCTCGGGATGAAGGTGGTTCCGTGCGGGGGTCCCTGACGGCCGCCCCGCCCCGGGGGACGGAAGACGGGGCGGCCGTGCGGGGCCGGCTCAGGCGGCGGGCGCCTGGCCGGAGTTGATGAGGGCGAGGAGGGCGCCCGGGGTCTCGGCGTCCACGACGGCGTCGTCGGGGATCTCGATGCCGTACTCGCGCTGTATCTGCCCGATGACCTGGAGCAGGGCGAGGGAGTCGTAGCCGAGCTCCATGAACGGGGTGTCGATGACGTCACCGTCGAGGTCGATGCCCTCCTCCTCGCCGGCGCTCTCGCGCAGCATGCGGGTCAGGTCGGCCAGGGTCACTGTGGCGGTCGTGGTGCTCATGGTCGGTGCCGTCCTCTCGGTTGGGCTGTGAGTGGTTGTTCGGTGTGTGCGGGTACGGATGGGTACCGGTGTGCGGCGGCTTTTCAGCCGTGACGGCGTACGACGAGTGCGGCGTTGAAGCCGCCGTGGCCGCGTGCGAGGACCAGGGCGTTGCGCAGCCCGGCCTCGCGTGCCTCGGTCACCAGGTCGATGGTGTGGTCAGCGGCGGCGGCGCCGACGTTGACGGTGGGCGGGATGACTCCGTCGCGCAGGGCGAGCAGTGCGGTCGCCGCGTCGAGGGCGGCGCCCCCGGCGAGCAGCCGTCCCGTCATGGTCTTGGGGGCGGTGACGGGGACCCCGTTCGCACCGAAGAGCCCGGTGATGGCCTGCGCCTCCGCCCGGTCGAGGTCGGGTACGCCGGCGGCGTCGGCAAAGACGACGTCGATGTCGGCCGCGGTGATCCCGGCGTCCTCGATGGCGTTCTCGGCGGCCCTGCGCAGGCCCGGCGGCCTGCCTGTGCCGGGGGCGGGGTCGAGGGTGGCCGCGTATCCGGCGATCTCGCCGTAGACCGTGGCCCCGCGGGCGCCGGCCGATTCGGCGTCCTCGACGAGGAGGATCGCGCCGCCCTCGCCCGGTACGTATCCGCCGGCGTCCTCGGAGAAGGGCAGATAGGCGCGGGCCGGGTCGTCGACGGTGCTCATCAGGCCGGAGGCGATCTGCGGGACCCAGCCCCAGGGGCAGATGGCCGCGTCGACGCCGCCGGAGATGACGGCGGGGAAGCCCTTGCGGATGTGGCGGCGTGCGTGGCCGAGGGCGTCGATGCCGCCGGCCTGTTCGGTGAGCAGCACACCGCTGGGTCCGCGGAGCTTGTGCCGGATGGAGATCTGACCGGTGTTGACGGCGTAGAACCAGGCGAACGACTGGTAGGCGCTGACGTACTCCTTGCCCTTGCTCCAGAGGTTCTGCAGTTCCCGCTGGCCGAACTCGACGGCTCCGCCCGAGGCCGCGGTCACCACGCCGATGCCGTACTGCGGCAGTTCGGCGGTGTCGATGCCCCCGTCGGCCAGCGCCCAGTCGGCGGCGGTCAGCGCGAGGCGCGTCATGTGGTCGGTCTGCGGCATCAGCCTGCTGGGGATGTGGTCCTCGGCGACGTAGTCGCCGACCTCCCCGGCGATCCGGGAGGGGTACTGGGCGGCGTCGAAGCGGGTGACGGGGCCGAGGCCGGACTCGCCGGCCAGGGTGGCCTTCCAGTAGCCCTCGGTTCCCAGGCCGTTGGGGGCGGTGATGCCCAGGCCGGTCACCACTGCGGTGGTCATACGGTGCTCCTCTCCGGGCGGGCCAGCACCATGGCGCTCTGGAATCCGCCGAAGCCGCTGCCCACGCTGAGGACCACGTCGGTCTTCTTCTCGCGGGCGGTCAGCGGGATGTAGTCGAGGTCGAGCTCCGGGTCGGGCTCGTGGAGGTTCGCGGTGGGCGGCAGCAGGCTGTGCTCCATCGCGAGGGCGCAGGCGGCGATCTCCAGGGAGCCGATGGCGCCGAGCGAGTGCCCGATCATCGACTTGATGGAGCTGATCGGGGTGCGGTACGCGTGCTCCCCGAGGCTGCGCTTGAAGGCACCGGTCTCGTGGCGGTCGTTCATCTTGGTGCCCGAGCCGTGTGCGTTGATGTAGTCGACGCTGTCGGGAGCGAGCCGGGACTCGGCGAGGGCCGCGTCGATGGCCTCGGCCATTTCGAGCCCCTCCGGCTTGAGTCCCGTCATGTGGAAGGCGTTGCAGCGGGAGGCGAAGCCCGCGATCTCGGCGTAGATGTGGGCGCCGCGCGCCCGTGCGCTCTCCAGCTCCTCCAGGACCAGGATCGCCGCGCCCTCGCCGAGCACGAGTCCGCTGCGGGTCAGGTCGAAGGGCCGGCAGGAGCTCTCCGGGGTGTCGTTGCGGGGTGTGGTGGCGTGGATGGCGTCGAAGCAGGCCGAGGTGATCGGCGAGATCGGGGCCTCGGTGGCACCGGCGATCATGATGTCGGTGGTGCCTTCGCGGATGAGTTCCACCGCGTGGCCGAGCGAGTCGAGGCCGGAGGTGCATCCGGTGGAGACGACCGCTGCCGGGCCCTCCGCGCCCGCCGCCAGGCCGACTTCGGCGGCGATGGAGCTGGGTACGAAGTGCCGGTACAGCTCGGGTACGGCGTACTCGTGGTCCACGTTCCACTTGCGGCCGCCGTCGCTGACGACCGCGTACTCGCGTTCCAGGCTGGTGGTGCAGCCGACCGCGCTGCCCACCGCGGTGCCGATGCGGCCCGGGTCGGCGGAGGAGAGGTCGAGGCCGCTGTCGGCGAGTGCTTCCCTGGTGGAGACCACCGCGAACTGGGAGGCCCGGTCGAGTCTGCGGATCTCCTGGTGGGAGAGTCCGGCGGCCCTGGGGTCGAAGTCGCACTCGGCGGCGACCTGCGAACGGAACGGTGAGGGGTCGTAGAAGGAGATTCTCCGGGTGGCGGTGCGGCCCGCCGTGAGGAGGTTCCAGTACTCCTTGACACCGACCCCACCGGGGGCCACGACGCCCAGGCCGGTGATGGCGACTCTGCGCATGGTCTACCTGGCCTTCGACGGGGCCTGGTGCGGCTCTGCGCACCTGCCGGTTGGCACTGTGGGGGTCACTGTCGATCCCTTCGTCCGTGCACTGCTGATCTGAGGCGGTGAATCGATGAGATGGTCGATCGATGAAGCGGTAATCGGCGGCCGGGGCGGTTCGGGGTTGGGAACCTCCCCGGCCGGCCGGACCGGTCGGCCGCTCGTTCGTGGCGGGCCGCCTTTCCCGGTGAAGCCATGGAACGTCCGTGCCCTAGACCGGGACTCGTGTGCGCGTGGATCTGTGGAATCACCCCGCTATGTGGGGATATTCCCGTGCTTACGGGAGGGCACTTCGGCATGCTTGGAGCGCAGCATGGCCAGGGAACGGATCAGGACGCGCCGGGTGTCCCCCGGGTCGATGACGTCGTCCACGAGGCCGCGTTCGGCCGCGTAGTAGGGGTGCATCAGCTCGGTCCTGTACTCGTCGATGCGCTGCGCCCGCAGCGCCTCCGGGTCGTCGGACGCGGCGATCTCCCGGCGGAAGATGACGTTGGCCGCGCCCTCCGCCCCCATCACGGCGATCTCGTTGGTCGGCCAGGCGAAGGCCAGGTCGGCGCCGATGGACCGGGAGTCCATGACGATGTACGCGCCTCCGTAGGCCTTGCGCAGCACGAGGGAGATGCGTGGCACGGTGGCGTTGCAGTACGCGTACAGGAGCTTGGCGCCGTGCCGGATGATGCCGTCGTGCTCCTGGTCGACACCGGGCAGGAAGCCGGGCACGTCGACGAGGGTGACCAGCGGGATGTTGAAGGAGTCGCACGTCGAGACGAAGCGGGCGGCCTTCTCGCTGGCATGGATGTCCAGCACCCCGGCCAGGGCCGCCGGCTGGTTGGCGACGATGCCCACCGGGTGGCCGTCGAGACGGGCGAGCGTGCACACGATGTTGGGCGCCCACGCCTCGTGGACCTCGAAGGTCTCCCCGTCGTCGACGAGCTCCTCGATCACCGCCCGGATGTCGTAGCTGCGCCCCGGGTCGGCGGGCACCAGGTCCGTGAGGGCGTCGGTGCGCCGGTCGGCGGGGTCGTCGGAGGCCACCGCGGGGGGCATCTCCCGGTTGTTGGACGGCAGGAGCGCGATGAGGAACCGTACGTCCTCCAGGCAGGTCGCCTCGTCGTCGTACGCGAAGTGGCTGACGCCGGAGACGCTCGCGTGCACATCGGCGCCGCCCAGGCCGTTGTGGGTGATCTTCTCGCCCGTCACCGCCTGTACGACGTCGGGTCCCGTGATGAACATCTGCGCGGAGTCCCGGACCATGAAGACGTAGTCGGTGAGCGCCGGCGAGTAAGCCGCTCCCCCGGCGCACGGGCCGAGCATCACACTGATCTGCGGGATGACCCCGGAGGCGGCGACGTTGCGGCGGAAGATCCCGCCGTAGCCCGCAAGCGCCGTGACGCCCTCCTGAATGCGGGCGCCCGCCCCGTCGTTGAGGCTCACCAGTGGTGCTCCGGCGGCCTCTGCGAGGTCCATCACCTTGTGCACCTTCGCGGCGTGCGCCTCGCCCAGGGCGCCGGCGAAGACACGGAAGTCGTGCGCGTAGGCGAACACCGTCCTGCCGTGGACAAGCCCCCAGCCGATCACGACCCCGTCGCCGTGCGGTTTGCGCGCTTCGAGGCCGAAGCCCGATGCCCGGTGCCGGCGCAGCGGCTCGATCTCGGTGAACGTGTCCTCGTCGAAGAGGAGTTCCAACCGTTCGTGGGCGGTGAGTTTGTTCTTCTCGTGCTGCCGCCGGGTCGCCGCGGGGTCCGGGCCCCGGCTCACTTCTTCCTTGAGCCGGCGCAGTTCGGCGGCGGAGCGCCGCAGGTCGGGCGCGGCCGGTGCGGTGGTGGCCGGTGCGGTGGCGGCGACCGGTGTGGCAGGTGCGGCCTGTGCGGCCGTCAGGTCGTCAAGGATCGTCATCGGCCGAACGTAGGAACGCCGGCTCGAGACGTGCTGGAGAGCTCCGGCGGGAACCTGGCGCCCAGGCCCCGGCCCCGAGCTCAGCCGGAGGCCGGGACGGGCAGGTCCAGTGCCGGGTCGGCGGAGAGAACGGCCTGGTGGAGGCGTTGCAGCCGGGCCGATGGCTCAAGTCCGAGCTCTTCGACCAGCGTCACACGCAGCCGCTGGTAGGCCTCCAGTGCCCGCCAGGCGCCGCCCGAGCGGTGCAGTGCGGTCATCAGCTGGGCGCAGAAGTTCTCGTGCATCGGGTGCCTGGCGACCAGGACCCGCAGTTCGGGCACGATCTCCGTGTGCCGGCCGATGATGAGGTCGGCGTCTATGCGCCGCTCCAGGGCGGCCATCCGGTCCTCCTCCATGCGGAGCACCTCCAGCTCCAGCACGGTGCCGACGCGTACGTCGACGAGTGCGGAGCCCTGCCACATCTTGAGGGCCCGGCCCAGCAGGTCGGAGGCCGCGTAGTGGTCGCCGGCCTCGTGCGCGGCCCGCCCGGATGCGGTGAGCTGGCCGAACTCATGGGCGTCCACCTGGCCGGGCTGCACCTGGAGCAGATAGCCGCCGTGCTGGGTGACCAGGACGTCCTTGGCCTGACGGGACGGGTCCCCGTCGAGCGCGGCCGCGATCTTGCGGCGGAGCTGGAGGATGTAGGTCTGCAGGGTGGTGGCCGCGCTGCGCGGGATGTCCTCACCCCAGATCTCCTCCATCAGCGTCGCCACGGGCACGACCCGGTCGGACTGCAGGGCCAGCAGGGCCAGGATCTGGCGGGGCTTGGCCGCGGTGGGCACGACGGACACCCCGTTCTCACGGGCTGTCAGTGGTCCCAGTACTTTGATCTCCATGAGTACGCCCTCCTTCTTGGTGCTCCCCCCGTCCGGCCCGATGCGGGCCGGCAGGAACGTGTGGAGTCTGGGCCGAGCCTGACACCTGCGATGTTCGAGTCCCAGTGAGGTGGTCACGAGGGCGCACATGAAAATGTCATGGCCCGGTGGTGAGCCTCGCACTGTGCTGTGCGGCGCGGCTGGACGCAGAATCCTGGCACTCGGAAAACGAGGGAACGACGGAAAACGCATTCGGTCTCGTATCACGGACTCTGAGGGGGAAACACCATGAACGTCACCCTGCGCACTTCCGCACACGAAGCCAAGGCCGGCACAGCCGCCCAGCCGCTCCCGTCCGATCACCGGCTCGCGCTGCTGACGGCGCGCGCCGGTCTGGAGCCCGAGCTGGCGCAGCGTTACACGAGCGACCCCGTCTCCGTGCTCGCGGAGTTCGGTCTGCCCGCGATGGAGCCGGTGTTCGGGGACGTCCACAAGAACACCACGCCCGGCTTCACGGGGCGGGACCTGGTCATCGACCACCTGGACCGGCCGGGCACCATCACGCTCTACGGGTGCGCCACCGGCATGACGCCCCTGCCCGGGGAAGAGGCCGGGGCGGCGCTTGCATGACCATGACCGGGGGGACGGGCACGGAGCTGCCCGTGGGGTTCAAGAGACATCTGCGGGTGGAGGCGATCGATGGGGACGCCGTCTACCTCCTCTCGGACCAGGGGACGACTGCCCTGCAGGGGCGTGAGGTTCAGGAGCTCGCGGCCCTGCTGGACGGCACACGTACCCTGACGGGTGTGCTGGCGGACGCGACGGCGGCGATGTCGCCCGCCACCGCGGCCCGCATGATCGCGGAGCTCGCCCGGGCCGGTCTGATCGGCTATCACGACCCGGCCGCCGACGCCTGCACGGAGGCGTACTGGGAGTACGCCGGCGTCGGCGGTCCCAGCGCCTCCGCGTCGTTCCGTACGACGCCGGTGGATGTCGTGGTCCTCGGCCGGGCGGACCCCGAGGCGGCCAGGGCGGAGTGCCTGGCCGCCGGGCTGCGGCTGGCCGGGGCGGACGACGAGGGACCCCCGGCTCTCTCGCTCGTCCTGTGCGACGACTATCTGGACCCCCGGCTCGCCGAGGTCGACGCCGGGCACCGGGAGTCGGGCCGGGCCTGGCTGCTCGCCAAGCCCAGCGGGGCGGAGACCTGGGTGGGCCCGGTGTTCGGGTCCCCGCAGGGTGCCTGCTGGGAGTGTCTGGCGCACCGGCTGCGCGGCCACCGGGCCTCCCGGGCACCGGTCCTGCACGCCCTCGGGCTCGCGGGCACGGTCCAGGTTCCCGAGGCGTCGTTCGCCACCGTGCGGGCCATCGGGCTGCACACGGCGGTGCTGGAGGCCGCGAAGTGGGCGGCCGGCATGCGTTACGAGGGCCAGCAGGCCGTCTGCACGCTGGACACCCGCACCCTGGACACCAGCCGGCATCCGGTGAGCCGCCGCCCGCAGTGCCCGGCGTGCGGGGATCCGGGGCTCGTCGCCGAGCGGGTACGCCGGCCGTTCGTGCCGAGGTCGAGTCCGAAGCTGCACACGGTGGGGGGCAACGACCGGGCGCTGAGCGCGGAAACGGTGCTGAAGCGCTACCGGCACCTGGCCGATCCGGTCACCGGCATCGTCTCGGGGCTCCGCCCGGCTCCCGGTTCTCCCGAGGGCCTCAACCGGTATGTCGCCGGGCGCAACATGGCTCTCGGCGACAGCCGTTCACTGGCCGGGCTGCGCGGCGGGCTGCGTGGCCAGAGCGGCGGCAAGGGGACGACGCCGCAGGAGGCCGAGGTCGGCGCCCTGTGCGAGGCGCTGGAACGTTACTGCGGCAGCCGGCAGGGCGATGAGCCCACGGTGCGCGGCACCCTGGCCGGGCTCGGGGACGCCGCGCTGCACCCCAATTCCTGTCAGCTGTTCGCCGACCGGCAGTTCCGTGAGCGGGCCGGCTGGAACGCCGCGCACTCCCGCTTCCAGCAGGTACCGCCGCCGTTCGATCCGAAGGCGCCGGCCGACTGGACGCCGGTCTGGTCGCTCACCTCGGGCGCCCAGCGGCTGCTGCCCACCTCCATGCTCTATTTCGGCCCGGGGCCGAAGGGCGTGCCGGCCGCCCCGTGGGCCGACTCCAACGGCAACGCGGCGGGCAGCAGTCCGGAGGACGCCGTCGTCCAGGGCTTCCTGGAGGTGGTCGAGCGGGACGCCGTCGCCCTGTGGTGGTACAACCGCACACGGCAGCCCGCCGTCGACCTCGACGCCTTCGACGAACCCTGGCTGGCCGGAACCCGGCAGGCGTACGCACGGCTGCACCGGGACATCTGGGTCCTCGATCTCACCGCCGATTTCGGCATCCCCGTGATGGCCGCGATGTCCCGGCGCACCGATGGGGCGGCCGAGGGGATCTCCTTCGGATTCGGGGCTCATTTCGATCCCCGGCTGGCGCTGCGCAGAGCGGTCACGGAGATGGCCCAGCTGCTGCCTCCGGAGGCGGGCTCCCCCGAACTTCTCACCGCGGACCGGGACCTGAGCTCCTGGTGGCACGGTGCGACGGTGGAAAATCAGCCATACCTCAGGGCAGATCCAGCCGAAACCCCACGCACCCCCGGCTGCTATTCCTTCACCGCCCGGGGAGACCTGCGCGAGGACGTCGAGTTGGCCGAAACCCTCGTACGTGAGCACGGCATGGATATGCTCGTGCTGGACCAGACCCGGCCCGACGTGGGACTTCCCGTAGCGAAGGTGATCATTCCGGGGATGCGGCACTTCTGGGCGCGTTTCGCACCGGGCCGTTTGTTCGACATACCTGTGAAACTTGGACGACTCGAGCACCCGGTCCCATACGAACAAATCAACCCTGTACCGCTGTTCGTCTGAATCCGGGCGGCCCTCCCCATCTGCTGGCTCACGGACAACGTGAAGACATAGCATGCGTCCGCCACTGTTGACCCATGGCAAGGAGGCGGCGATGCCGACACGGAACATTGTTCCGTTTTCACCCCGGTCCTATGCGCCTGCCCCCCGGCTGGCCCGCGCGATCATCGTGGTGGCGCTCTGCTGCTACGGCACCATGACGGTGCTCAACGTGGTGCGGACCCACCCCGGGACGACCGAACTCGTCGTCTGTGTCGGGCTGGTCCTGGCGGTGTTCGGCGTACAGCTGGCCGTCTCCTCACCGCAAGCCCGCCATTGGCCGACCGGCTGGAAAGTGCTCATCCTGAGCGTGCAGGCGGTGCTCACCTTCGCGCCGCTCGTCTGGTTCAGCACCAACTGGGGCAGCATGCAGGGACCGCTCGCCGCCTCGCTGCTGCTCACCTTGCCGGCGCGCTACGCCTGGCCGAGCTACGGGGTGCTGATCGCCTTCATCCCCGCCTACAACCTGCTGGCCGGGGCGACGATCGACCTGGTGCTGTACTTCACCATCTCCGGCATCCTGACCGGTCTCGTGATCTACGGCCTGACCCGCCTCACCGACCTGGTGCACGAGGTCCACTCCACCCGGGAGGAACTGGCCCGGATGGCCGTGACACAGGAACGGCTGCGGTTCGCCCGGGATCTGCACGATCTGCTCGGCTACAGCCTCTCCGCCATCACACTCAAGGGGGAACTGATCCAGCGTCTGATCAGCAGCCGTCCGGACAAGGCGCGCGAGGAGACCGCGTCGGTCCTGCGGGTCGCGCGCCAGGCACTGGCCGACGTACGGCTGGTGTCCAGCGGGTACCGCGACATGTCGCTGTCCGAGGAGGCCGAGTCGGCGGGGACCGTGCTCGCCGCCGCGGACGTCAGGGCGGATGTCACGGTGGAGTGCGGCCGGCTGCATCCGGTCGTCGACACCGTGCTCGCCACCGCACTACGCGAAGGGGTGACCAACATTCTGCGCCACAGCGGGGTCCAGAGCTGCAGCATCAAGGCTGAGCTGGACGAAGAAACGGTCCGTCTCGGCCTGACCAACGACCACCCGCACGTACAGGCCGACGCCTTCTCCGCGCGGTCCGGCGGCGGAAGCGGGCTGGACAACCTGCGGACGCGGTTCACCGCGATAGGCGGCGGTCTCACCGCGGGACTTCAGGGCGACGGCCGGTTCCATCTGGAGGTCTGGGCGCCGATCCGGCCCCAGAACCAGCAGGACGAGCTGCTCGTGCTCGGGCCCGTGCCCCCGGAGAGATCCGCTGTAGCCTGACTTCACACATCTGACCGGGGGTAATGATGTTGTCCGTGAGAATCCTCCTTGCCGAGGATGTCCACATGATCCGTGGCGCGCTGGTGGCACTGCTCCAGCTGGAGCCGGATCTTCATGTGGTGGCCGCCGTGGACCGCGGGGACACGATCGTGGAAACGGCGTTGATGTCCAAGCCGGACGTGGCGGTGATCGACATCGATCTGCCGGGCATCGACGGGTTGACCGCGGCAGCCGAGCTCCATGAGCAACTGCCCAGCTGCCGCACCCTGATCCTGACCAGCCTCGGACGTCCGGGTACCTTACGGCGCGCCCTGACCGCCCATGTGTCGGGCTTCCTGCTCAAGGACTCGCCGCCGGACCAGCTCGCCCTCGCCGTACGGTCGGTGGCCACCGGACGCCGGGTCGTGGACCCTCAGCTCGCGCTGACCGCCTGGGACTCCCCGGAGAACCCGCTGTCCCCCAGGGAGCTGGAGGTGTTACGCCTCGCCGCCCGCGGCGCCGACGCCGCCGAGATCGCCGGCTGTCTGTACCTGTCCAAGGGCACCGTCCGTAACTACCTGACGGCCATCGTCGGCAAGCTCAGCGCGCGCAACCGCATCGACGCGATCCGGATCGCCGAGGAAGCCGGCTGGCTCCCCTGACGGCGCCCGAGGAGGTCCCCCGACCGCACCGGGTGCGCCGAGGAGCGTGTCGAGCATGCCGTCGTCCAGGGTGGTGCCGACCGACAGATCGGCCAGCTCCCCGAACCCGGTGTCGCAGACCGCGACGCTCACGACGTAGCCCTCGCCCGCCCGGAACGTGCCGAACTGCCACTCCGAGCCGGGGGCGGGCGAGCCGTCCGGACGGACGAGGCGCGGTCCGTCGTCACCGCCCCCTTCACCGTCGAGCGCGAAGCCGAATTCGGTGAAGCGGAAGCGCAGTCCCTGGCCCAGCGCCTTGCTGTACGCCTCCTTGAGCGTCCACAGCCGCACCATGGTGTCGTTGCGCGCACCGTCCCCGCCGGCGTCGAGCAGCTCCTTCTCGTACGGGGTGCACGCCTGGCGTTCGGAGCCGGTGTGCGCGAGCCGGCGGTCGGCGCGCTCCACATCGACGCCGATGCGTCCCCTGCGGGTGATGCCGACGACCATCATCTCCTCGGTGTGACTGAGGCTGACGTCGATCTGGTCGCAGCCGCGCACATAGGGCCGCCCGCCCGGCTGGTAGGCCAGATCCACCAGGTCGGGCCCGGTGCGCAGGACCGCGGCCGCGGCGTGCCGCAGGAACAGCCGGGAGGCGACGAACCTCTCGCGCATCCGGGGCATGGAGAGGGTCTCGTAGCGGCGCCAGTCGCGTCCCAGCTGCCGGCGCAGCTCGGCCTCGGTGCCGCCGCGCGGTTGCCAGGCCGGCATCGTCGCGTGCATCACGACGCTGCCGGTGCGGTCCAGTTCGCCGTGGATGGCGCCCCAGGGGCCGCCGGGGCCTTCGGCGGGCAGCGGGCGCCCGACCCGCGCCCCCACCTCAGGCTCCGGAGAGGGCAGCCGCCAGCGGCCCCGCGTCGAGGGCGGAGATCACCCCTGCCAGATCGACGGCATCGCTCGCGGGCCCCTGGCACACGGGCAGGCAGACGGGACCGCGTGGTCCCCCGCCCATCCGCCGCAGATACGGCGTGAGGACGGCCTGGGGCCCGATCTCGACGACATGGGTGGGCGCCTGCTGTGCGAGCAGGCTGCGTGCGGCGTCGGCGAAGCGGACGGGTGCGGTGATCTGTTCGGTCCAGTACGGGGCGTAGAGCGGCTCGGTGGCCAGCCGTCCGTACACCGTCGAGTAGAACGGCACCCGGGCGGCGCCGCCCGGCATCCGTCGGACGATCGCCTCGAACTTGGGCACCACGGGCGCCATCAGCGGGGAGTGGAAGGCGTGCGACACGGCCAGATGACGGCAGCGGATGCCGCGCTCGGCGAGCCGGGCCTCGATGCGCTCCAGGGCGGCACGGTCGCCCGACAGCACGATCGCCTTCGCGGCGTTGATGGCGCTGATGCCCACGGCGGGTTCGGCGGCGACGAGTTCGGCGGCCTCGTACGGGGTGACGCAGACAGCCATCATGCCGCCGCCCGGCGGCAGGTACTGCATGAAGGCGCCGCGCATCGACACGAGCTTCGCGGCGTCGGCCAGGGTGAGCGCCCCGGCGACGGTGGCGGCCGCGAACTCCCCGATGCCGTGGCCCAGTACGGCCACCGGGCGCACCCCCGCCTCCTCCAGGGTCCTGGCCAGGGCGTACTCGACGGCGAACAGAGCGGGCTGGGTCAGCGCGGTGCGGTGGACGGCGGGGTCGTCGGCGAGGATCAGCTTCACGACGGACTGCTTGGTCCACGGCATGATCGCTGCGTCGGCCTCGTCGAGGAAGGCGCGGTAGCCGGTGGAGTTCAGATAGAGCCCGGAGGTCATCCCAGGGTGCTGGGAGCCCTGGCCGGTGAAGACGAACGCGGCGCGGATCCGGCTCTCGCCCTGGGCCACGTCCCGCATCGCGAGGAGGCCGGCGAGCTGCCGCACGGTGGGGTAGGCCCAGATGTCGTCGGGCTCGACGATCGGGCCGAACTCCTCCTCGATGTCGCCGTAGAGGCTGAGGGCGGCGACCGAGTCGAGTCCTTCCTCGGCCAGCGAGACGGTCTCCTCGACCGGGCGGCCGATGTAGTGCGCGATCCGTTCGCTGAGCCACTCGCGGTGGGCCACGGCGAAGTCGTCCTGGGCGCGGGGCGGTTGGTCCTGCATGAGTCTGCTCCCTGTCGGGCTCTGGGGCGGGGGGCGCCCGGGGGCGGTCGGGGGTTCGGGGGATGGCCGCGGGGCCTTCAGGCGAGCGGTGAGCCGTAGAGGTCGTAGCTGCGGCGGTTGTGCAGCCTGGCCATGACCTCGTCGAGCACGAGGCGCTCGCAGTCGGCCGGGCGGTCGGGCAGCGGCAGCCCGAGCCGTCTGACCAGCCGGTACAGCACCGCGGTGGCCCAGGCGGGGGCGGCCAGGAAGGAGTCGACTCGGTCGGCGGGCGCGTTCCGCTGTTCGCGCCACACGCCGAGCGTGGCCGCCCCGGCGAGCACCAGGGTGTAGCGGTCGGCGAGGCCGAAGCTGTACGGGCTGGAGAGGGCCTCCCGGTCGCCCTGCGGCACCTTCTCGAACGCCTTCTTCAGATCGACGAGCTCCCCCGTGAGCGCGCGCGCCAGGAAGCGCAGGGTGGGGCCGCCCTCCCGCTCCTGGCCGGGGCCGCCCGCCGCTTCGAGCAGATCCGTGCAGGCGACCAGGGTCGCCGCGAGCGGGTCGCCGTCACCGAGCAGGACGGGCTGGGACAGGTCGAGCGCGGGCAGCGCCTCGTGCGGCCGGAAGAGTCCCGGGGGCGGCTCGGGATCCGCGAACCAGGCGTGCCGTGCGAAGTAGGGCAGCTGGGGCAGGATGCTGACCTGCCGCCCGGCGCTGCCCGCGTGGCCCAGCGAGGTGACCGGCAGGTCGCGGCGCTGCTTCTGGAACATTCCGTACGCACCGTCCTGAGCGAACGTTTCCTCACCCAGCACCGAGGACATCTCGTCCATGCTCTCGGCCACCAGCTTGGGCGCCAGATAGGCGGCGGCCGCCGCGTAGGCGCTCATCTGCCGGGGCAGCAGGTGCAGCGCCCTGGTCGCGACCAGGGCCAGGCAGTCGATGACCAGCAGGTCGAGGAAGCCGCCGGTGAGCACATCGCGCACATGCCGCACTTCCAGGGAGGAACGGCCGTCGTCCCTGGGCCGGTCGGCGAAGCGCACGACGGTGCGCAGCGCGGTGTCGGCGCCGGCCAGCACGATGGAGGGGATCAGTCCGCGGATGAGGAGCGAGGAGCGCAGCGACAGTTCGTAGCCGTCGCCGATCGCGCCGAGCACGGCGCTGTCGGGCACCGGGCACTCGGTGATCCGCAGGCCGCCGAACTCCGCGCTGCGCATGCCCGTGGTGGTGGTGCGGGCGAGGTCCTCGACCCGCTCGGCGGGCAGCTCGTCGCGGTCGAGGAGCAGCACGGTGTGGCTGCGTCCGCGTGCGGTGCCCTCCGTGCGGGCGAAGACGACGAGTCCGGTGGCGCGCGAGGCGTTGGCGATGGCGGACTTGCTGCCGTCGAGCACCAGGCCGCCGGGGACGACGCGCGCGGTGAACTCGTCGCGCACGAAGTCGTTCCCGTGGGCCACCTCGTGGCGGGCGACGGCGACGCGCCGGCCGCCGAGGAGCAGCCGGGCGGCGTACGTGCGCTGTTCCGGGTCGCCCGCCGTCCATACGGGTGTGGTGGCGAAGAAGCAGTTGAGCCCGTAGCCGAAGCCGAGGGACGCGTCCCGGCGGAAGACGGGGCGCAGGACCCGGCCGAGTACGTCCATCCGCTCCAGCCGGCCGCCCACGTCGGCGGGCACGAACTCGGCGTTGAGGTCGAAGGTGTCCAGGACCTGTTCGGCGTCGGGCAGCATCTCGCCCTTCGCGTCGGCGGCGAGCAGGGCGGCGGTGCCGAGCGGGTTCGCGGGGTCGTCGAGCGGACCGAACGCCGTCTCCAGGGTGTCGATCCGCTCCTCCGCCGTGGTCATCGCTGCCTCCCCGTCGCGAGCAGCAGCTCGACCTCCGGCTCGATCCTCTGGTGCAGCGGGGTGAGCTCACCTCGCAGGAACAGCCGGCGCATGGCCGCCCGCTCCACCTTGCCGCTCGTCGTCCGGCGTACGGTGCCGGGCCGTACGAGCAGCACTCCCGCGGTACGGATCTCGTACTCCTCGCTCAGGCGTTGCTGGACGGCCGTCGCGAGGGCCGCCAGGTCGATGTCGTACCTGCTGCGGGCACGCAGCTCCTGGACGATGACGACGCGTTCGCGCGCGCCGGGCACCGCGAAGGCGGTGGCGGCCCCGAAGAGGCCGCTGACCTGCTGCGCCGTGCGCTCCAGGTCCTGCGGGTAGAGGTTGCGTCCGGCGATGACGATCATGTCCTTGAGCCGGCCGGTGATGTACAGCAGACCGTCGTCGAGGGCGCCGAGGTCACCGGTGCGGAGGTAGCCGCCCCCACCGCCCTCGATACGGCAGTCGAAGGCCGCCGCGGTCTCGGCGGGGCGGGCCCAGTAGCCGGGCCCCACGCTCTCGCCGCGGACCCAGATCTCCCCGATCCGGCGGTCGGGCAGCTCACGGCGGGTCTCCGGATCGACGATGCGCAGCTCGGCGGATGCGGCGGGACCGCAGTGCACGAGGGTGCGGCCCGGACCGTCCGGGTCGCTGAGCCGGCCGGCCTCCAGCGCTGCCACGTCGAAGGTGCGGGTGGCGGCGGGCGGTGCGGTGCGGGTGCCGGACACCAGGAGGGTCGCCTCGGCGAGGCCGTAGCAGGGCGCGAGGGAGCCGGGCCGCAGCCCGGCCGGGGCGAAGCGCTCGGCGAACGCCGTGAGGGTGGCCGGGTCGATGGGCTCGCCGCCGTTGACCGCGACCTCCCAGCGGGACAGGTCGAGGGCGGCGAGCTGCGAGTCGTTGACCCTGCGCACGCACAGCTCGTACGCGAAGTCCGGGCCGCCACTGGCCGTCAGCCCGTACCGCGAGATGGCCTCCAGCCAGTTCGCGGGACGCTTGACGAACGCGGCCGGCGACATCAGTACGGCGGTTCCGCCGAGCCACAGGGCGTGCAGCAGCTGGCCGACGAGTCCCATGTCGTGGTGGAGCGGCAGCCAGCCGCCCATCCGGATGCCGGGCCGGGTCCCGAGTGCCTCCTGGACGGCCCGCTGGTTGGCGAGCAGGCCCCGGTGGGTGACGGTCACACCGCGCGGGTCGCGGGTGGAGCCCGAGGTGTACTGGAGGTAGGCGACCGTGTCCGGTTCGGGCACGAAGGGCTGCCACGGCTCGGGGTCACCGGCCGCCGGAGCTGCGGCTGCGGGCCCGTCGGACAGGAGACAGACGACGCCGCCGTGTCCGGTGCGGGCGAGCAGCTGGGAGACCTCGGCCGCCTCGTCGGTGGAGGTGAGCACGCAGACGGCGGCCGCCTCCTTGACGATGCCGGCGATGCGGTCGTCGTGGTGGCCGCGGCCACCGGGCGGCGCGACGGGCACGGCGACGGCTCCCGCGTACAGACAGGCGAGGAAGCCGATGACGAACCGTTCGCGTGAGGGGTCCGCGATCAGCACCCGGTCCCCCGGTTCCACATGACGGCGCAGGACCGCAGCCAGGGCGCGGGCCGAGCGGTCGAGTTCCGCGTACGCGATGGTCCGCGGGCTCAGACCGCCGTCGCGCTCGGTGAGAAGGATCAGCGCCTCCCGGTCCGGCGTCTCGGCGGCCTGGGCCTGCAAGTGTTCCGTAAAAGTCCGGTGCCCTCTCACGCCTCCCCCTCCCGTGTCGCGGCGCAGTCCCCGGGGACGGGCCACGGCTGGCTCTGCTGTGGGCAAGGCAGGGGTGCGCCCTTGAGGGGACCCCTGCCTCGCCCGTGGATGTACGGCGGATTCCGCTTCACGGTGCGGTCCAGGTGACCGGGTGCCGGTAGCCGCCACGTTTGACGGTCCATCCGGCGTAGGCCGCCCGGGTCTTCTCGTCCGGTTCGCCCGAGCGGCGGACCAGGGCGAGCAGTACGGCGGTCACAGCTGCGAGCTCGGCCTCGTCGGGCCGGCCGCGGAGCACGGTGATGCGCATCGGATTCGCCATGCCGACAGCCTGCTCCCACCTGCTCGAAGCGGGCTCGCGCCCGGGACGCGCCGGAGCCGAGGACCTGGTGGCCCTCGGCTCCGGCGTGGGTGGAGCGGCTGCGGCGCGGGGGTGTCAGCCCAGGACGCGTTCGTAGGCGATGTGCCGGGTGCGTTCCACCTCGACGTCGGCGAGCTCGCGCATCTGCCGGGTCAGCGCCCGGTGTCCGCTGTCGGCCAGGGCGCGTTCGCAGGCGTCGGCGTCCCGCCACCACCGGATGCCGGTGTACACGTCGGGGCGCAGGGTGGAGCGAAGCAGATCGCTGCCCCCGAAGCCGCCGAGCCGCCCGAAGTGCTCGTCCGTCTCGGCGAAGCGCTGTTCGAAGCGCGCCGGGTCGCGATGGATACGGGCCCGGGTCAGGACCACGTTCTCCGCACCGACCACGGCGCTCTCGTTCAGTTCCCGCGCCACGCTGACCGCCTGGTCCACCTCGGTGTCGGCCATCGGGCCGAGCTGTGTGACGTGGGCCTGGAAGGTGGCGTCGTGGACGGTGTTCAGGAAGCCCCGCATGGTCCGCCAGTGTCCGAAGTGCACGAAGACCTCGGGACGCTCGACGAGCTGGACGGTCACCAGGAAGTCGAAGTCCTCGCGTCTGCGCAGGTACTGGGAGTGATCCCGGAACTCGCGCTCGAACTTCCCGGTGTCGCCCTTCACCTCGAATCGGTTGACCACGGTGACGGGTGTGTCCTGACTACGACTGTGCACGCGCTTCCTCCGCGAACTGCTTGGCATGACGCAAAGTGGTGGAGCTGTTGGTACCGAGGGACCTGCGCACCAGCGCGCGTGCCTCGGCGAGGGTGGCTTCGGGCCCGAGCGCGGTGCGTACGCCCGCGGGGTCCAGGGTCACGGTGTGCCACGAGGTGGCCCTGACCGTGCCGTCACCGAGTGACTCGATCACCCAGCGGCCGGTGTGGCCGGCCATGGCGACGGGCACCCGGAGCTGCTTGTAGACGATGACGTCACGGTCCTCGAAGCAGACCCGGACCGAGGTGGTGTTGTGCGTGGAGCCGTCCGGGCTGCGGGTGTCCATGTCCATGTGCTGGATGCCCGGCTCGTCCTCGGTGAGGTCGAGCCGTGCCACGTGCGGCAGCCGCTCGGGCCACAGATCGGCGCGGTCCAGGAAGGCGAACACGTCACCGGCCGCCCCGAACACGGTCTCGGAGTCGCTGAAGGTGAAGTGGAGTTCCTCGCGGGCGTCACCCAGCTCGGCGGTGTTCTTGAGTGCGAGGAGCTCGGAGCGGCTGTTGGTGTCGACGGCGCTCTCGATCAGCTCCTCCGCGGCCGGGTCCCCGTCGACGGCCCGGTAGTCGTGCAGGAGGGTGACCCGGCTGGAGCCGTCCTCCAGCTCCTGGACGCGCCACTCGCCTCCCATCGAGGCGACGGGTGCGGCCGTGACGACCTGCCGGAAGGAGATGGTGCGGGCGGCCGGGTCCAGGACACGGCGCGAGGTCCAGGTGCGGACCTTGTCACCGGCGACGGCCCAGATGCGCAGGAGCTGCTCGCCGCCTCCGGCGGGAGCCTCCTCCAGCACCTCGACGTGCACGGTCGGGCCGAACACCTGGGGCCACTCGGCGACATCGGCCACCAGCGCGTAGACGACGTCGGGTGACGCTCCCACGGTGACGGCGTGCTCCGTGACATGGAGTGCTTCGGTTTCGGACGTAGCGGTCGGCGCCACGGCAGACCTTCCCTTCGACAGTCCGCAGCAAGGCGGATCACAAGGCTGACATGAAGTGGTGGAGCGGGACTGGAGAACCGGTGGACCCGGCTACGCCTCGCGCCAGTCGGGGCGTTCGAGGATGTCCACGACGGCGCAGCCCCAGCTGTATCCGGCGCCGACGCTGATCAGGACGCACCGGTCGCCCGGCGCCGCCCGGCCCGAGACCATCAGATGGTCGAGGCCCGCGAACTGGTCGCCCGCGCCGAGGTGTCCGACCGTGCGGCTGAAGTCCCAGGTGGTGCGGGCGGGATCGATGCCGAACGGCTTGTAGTAGATGGAGTTCAGGCGGCGTTGCCCGAAGTGCGGCAGCACCACCCAGTCGGCGTCCGCGAGTTCACTGCCGGCGTCGGCCAGCGCCTGCTTGATGGCCGTCTGCTGGCCGCTGTGCGCCCGGGTGACGGCGTACGAGATTCCGGTGCGGCCCACGAAGGACCGCTTCGCGGCCTCGAAGTCCACGGGCATGCGGTGTCCGAACGGCGCCGTGGTGAACGGGTCGTCGCCGCGGTGCAGCGGTTCCAGCTCGGGGTCCGCGTGCGTCGCGAGCGAGACGAGCCGGGCGAAGCCGCCGCGCCGGGAGAGCACGAGCGAGGTCGCGCCGTCCGCGTACGGGGTGCCGGGGTCGGTGTTCCAGCGGTCGATGCCGGGGGCGCAGAACCGGTCGGCGGTGGTGAGCAGCGCTTCACCGTGGCCGTGTCCCGCGGTGAGGTAGGCGGAGGCCAGATCGAGTGCGGCCAGGCCGCCGTTGGACATCTGCCGGATCTCGATGGCCTGGCAGGAGTTGCCGAGGGCCTCGCGCTGGATGTAGGAGGCGACGGGCCACAGGTCCTGGCCCTGGTGGTAGGTGTCGGCGTGCAGCAGCAGATCGACATCGCCGCCGTGGATGCCGGCCCGCCGAAGGGCGGTCCGTGCGGCGGTCGCGGCCATCTCGGCAGCCGACTCGTGGGGCGAGTACGCCACCGACTCCATGCCGGCGCCCGCGGCCACCCGGGGCGGGCACGCCCCGGACGTGACCGCTTCGGCCACCGGGATGCGGGAGGGAAGCCGTGTGGAGGTCCCCCGTATGTAGACGTCTTCCAGACGCACTGTCACTCCAAGGAAAGTGAGGTCAGCCCGTTGCGGCCGCGGCCATCGGCGGGGTGTCGTGGACCCGTCCCGGCGGTCCGTCGAGCAGGACGTAGTGGACGGCGTCCAGGAGCGCCTGCCAGCTGGCCGCGGTCGAGTTGCCGTCCACGCCGACGGTGCCCCAGCGGCGCTCGCCGTCCCGGTAGGAGACGAGCACCCGGGCGGCGGCGCCGCTGCCCGTCTCCCCGCTGAGCACCCGCACCCGGTAGTCCACCAGTTCGAGGCGGGCCAGGGCCGGGAAGCAGGGGTCGAGGGCCGTGTGCAGCGCGGTGTCCAGCGCGTTGACGGGGCCGTTGCCCTGGCCGGTCGCGGTGACGGGGCGACCGCCGACCAGGAGCCGTACGGTGGCCTCCGTGCGGACCTCGCCGCCCCGCACCCCGAACACCCCGACGGACCAGGACTCGACCTCGAAGGGGCGGGGCACGGGGTCGTCGGCCAGCTCCTCGCGCAGCAGCAGCTCGAAGGAGGCGTCAGCGGACTCGAAGCTGTAACCGCTGTTCTCCAGCTCCTTCACCCGCGTCGCGGCGCGGGCCACCTCGTCGGAGCCCGCCGCCAGGTCGTAGCCCAGTTCGCGCGCCTTGAGCTCGATCGAGGAGCGCCCGCCCATGTCGGAGACGAGGGTGCGCATGCTGTTGCCGACCAGCTCAGGGGTGGTGTGCTGGTAGAGGTCGGGGTCGACCCGCAGGGCGGAGGCGTGCAGTCCCGCCTTGTGCGTGAAGGCCGAGCCGCCGATGTACGGAGCGGCCACGTCGCCGCCCACCTGGGTGAGCTCGGCGACGGCACGGCCGGTCACGGCCAGCCCGCGCAGCTTCTCCAGCGGGATGACCTCGCGGCCCCGCTTGAGCACGAGGTTCGCGGTGACGGTGAACAGGTCGGCGTTGCCGCACCGTTCTCCGTAGCCGTGTGCGGTGCCCTGCGCCTGGACCGCTCCGGCGTCCACCGCCGCCATGGTGTTGGCGACGGCGCAGCCGGTGTCGTTGTGGCAGTGGATGCCCAGCTGCACCCCGGTCAGGGCGAGTGTCTCGGCGACGACGGACCGCACCTCGTCCGGCAGTGAGCCGCCGTTGGTGTCGCAGAGTACGACGGTCTCGGCGCCTGCCTCCGCCGCGGCGCGGACCACGGCCAGCGCGTACTCGCGGTTGAGCTGGTAGCCGTCGAAGTAGTGTTCGGCGTCGACGAACACCCGCCGGCCGGCGTGCACCAGGTGGCGCACCGTCCCGCTGATCATGGAGAGGTTCTCGGCGAGCGTGGTGCGCAGGGCATTGCGCACATGACCCGTGTGGCTCTTGGCGACCAGGGTCACCACCGGGGTCTCCGCCTCCAGCAGGGCGCGCACCTGAGGGTCCAGGGGCGCGGGTACGCCGGGCCTGCGGGTGGCGCCGAACGCGGCGAGCACCGCGTTCTTCAGGCCGAGTTCGGTGCGGGCACGGCGGAAGAACTCGGTGTCCTTCGGCACGGCCCCCGGCCAGCCTCCCTCGATGAAGCCCACGCCGAGGTCGTCGAGCCTTCGTGCGACGGCGAGCTTGTCCTCGACCGTGAGCACCATGCCTTCCTGCTGAGTGCCGTCGCGCAGGGTCGTGTCGTAGAGCTGGAAGCTCTGCTCGGCCATCGCCCCTCCCTTGTCCTGTGTGCGCCGGCGCCTGCCGGCCGCTGTCCGGATACTTCCCTCACGGTCGGACGACGGGCCGGAGAAAGGCTCGAGCGGTGATGGACCGTGCGCGTACGACGATGCGACGGGAGCGGGGGTGTTTTTCCGCCTCCACGAGGGAGCCCGCTCGGAGGAAACAGCCATGGTGCGCCTCTCAGGTCTCGGGACCGGGAGAGCCCTCGGGGCTCTCAGGTGACCCGAGGGCCTCGGACCATCGGACCGCCGGCGACGCGAGACGGCGCTCCGTCAGGTCCTGGGCCCCTCCCGGACCGGCACGAACAGGGCTGCCACCAGTCCGGCGACGGCGAACAGGGCCGCCCAGGTGAGCGCCAGTACGTAGCCGGAGGCGAGGGCGTCGGTGGTGTCCGCCCCCGCGGCGACGCGGGCGTCGACGCGGGCCGCGGACAGGGCGGCCAGGGTCACCAGGCCGGCCGCGCTCCCGAGTTGGCGGGTGGTGTTGAGGAGCCCGGAGGCCAGCCCGGCCTGCTCGGCGGGGAGTCCGGCGGTGGCGGCGTTCGTCGTGGCGTTGAGCACGGCGCCCATGCCGAAGCCGAGCAGCACGGCGGGGCCCAGTACGTCCACGGTGAACGTGGCGCCGACGTCCAGCCGGGCGAGCCAGAACAGTGCGGCGGCGGACAGTCCGAGGCCGCCGAGCAGGATCGGGCGCGGCCCGGTGCGGGGGACGACGGAGGCGATGCCCCAGCCGCCGAGCGCCATGCCCAGGGACAGGGGGAGATAGCTCAGGCCGGTGACCAACGGGCTGTAGCCGAGCACCTGTTGGAGCAGCAGCGTGAAGAAGTAGAAGGTGCTGAACAGCGCGGCGATGCCGAAGAAGGCGACGAGGTTGGCGGCGGCCACGGAGCGGTTACGGAAGACGCCGAGCGGCACCAAGGGGTGCCGGGCGAACCGTGCCTGGATCACCAGGAAGAAGCCGAGCAGCGCGGCACCGGCGAGCACCGGTACGAGCACGCGTGCGGAACCCCAGCCGTGCACGTGCGACTCCGAGACCCCGTACACGGTACTCATCAGCCCGAGTGTGACCGTGACGGCACCGGGCAGGTCGAGGCGGCGGTGGGCGCGGCCCTCGCCCTGCGGCCGGGTCTCCGGCACCACCCAGCGGACGGCGACGAGCAGGGCGATCCCGATGGGGACGTTGACCAGGAAGATCCACCGCCAGGAGAACCACTCGGTGATCACCCCGCCGACCAGCACACCGATCGCCCCGGCCGTCCCGGAGACGGCGCTCCACCATCCGTAGGCCCGTGCCCGTGCGCCCGGTTCGGTGAAGGTCGTGCCGAGCACGGTGAGCGTGGCGGGCGCCATCACCGCGGCCCCGAGCCCCTGGAAGGCGCGGGCCAGGATCAGCGTCCCCGGGGCTTCGGCCATTCCCCCGACCGCGCTGGCGAGTGTGAACAGGGCGACTCCGCAGAGGAAGATCCTGCGCTGGCCGAACAGGTCCGCGAGCCGTCCGCCCAGCAGCAGGAAGCCGCAGACCACCACGGTGTAGGCGTTGTTGACGAGCTGGAGGTTGTGCCGGTCGAAGTCCAGGTCCCCGGCGATGACGGGCAGCGCCACGTTCACCACCGAGGCGTCGAGCACGTTCATGAACTGGCCCAGACAGCAGGCGACGAGCACCAGCCCGGTCCTGGGGGCGGGCCTGCCGGGCGGGGCGGGCGTCTGTCGCAGACGATCGGTCACAGTCATGCGGGCACGCTGGGCCCTCGCGATCGACCGCCGCCGGACCGCGTGTCGACGCGCGGTGGAGTGCCGGTCCACCGCGCATGGCAGCGGGGCCGCGCGGTCGAGATGCCCTCCACCGGGACTGCAGGGAGGTGCCCCAGAGTCCGGTGCCGTACTCCCGCCCGGCCGGCCGACATTCCACGAGGAGAGCTCGCCATGGCCAAGATCACCTATAAGCATCCGAACGGTACCGTCACCGTCGTCGACGTCGAGGCTCCCAACACGGTCATGCGTGGTGCGAAGCTCAACAACGTCGACGGCATCGAGGCCCAGTGCGGCGGCTCCGCCCAGTGCGGCACGTGCCATGTGTACATCGACGAGGCGAACACGCTGCCACTGCCCGAGATGGACCCCGTCGAGGACGACGTGCTGTACGGCACCGCCAGCGAGCGCACCGAGTTCAGCCGGCTGAGCTGCCAGTTGCCCGTCGGTGACGAGATCGACGGGCTGCTGGTGCACCTGCCCGAGGCGCAGAGCTGATGGCCGCGCACGCGGTCGTCGTGGTCGGCGCGGGCCAGGCGGGGTTCGAGACGGCCCGCGCCCTGCGTGGCCGCGGCTTCCGGGACCTGATCACGCTCGTCGGCGACGAACGGCCCGGGCCCGCCCATCGGCCTCCGTTGTCGAAGGGTTATCTGGCGGGCACGGTGCCGGCCGAGGACATCGCGCTGCGGCCCCCGTCGTTCTACGCCGACCAGGACATCGAGCTGCTGGCCGGTGACCGGGTGGCCTGCGTCGACCGCGAACGGCGCACCGTCCTTCTGGAGTCCGGGCTGCGGCTGCCGTACGACAACCTGGTCCTGGCGACGGGGTCCCGGCCCCGCACCCTGCCCGTGCCCGGCTCCTCGCTGACCGGGGTGCTGTCGCTGCGGAGCCTGGCCGACGCCGATGACCTGCGGCTGCGGCTCGGCGGGCCGCCCCTCAGCCTCGTCGTGGTCGGTGCCGGTTTCATCGGCCTGGAGGTGGCGGCGACAGCCCGCGGCCTCGGCCACGACGTGACGGTGGTGGAGGCGCAGCCCCGGGCCCTGGCCCGCGCGCTCACCCCCACGGTGTCGGACCGGCTCGTCGCCGAGCACCGCGAGCGAGGCGTACGCGTCCTGCTCGGCCGCGAGGTGACCACGCTCATCGGCGACGGCGAGGGCCGGGTCGCGGTCATGGAGCTGGGCGGCGGCGAGCGGATCGCCGCGGACCTCGTCGTGGTCGGCGTCGGCGTCCTGCCGAACACCGAACTGGCCCTCGCCGCCGACCTGCTGGTCGGTGACGGCATCGTCGTGGACGAGCAGCTGCGCACCAGTGACCCGGACATCTTCGCCCTCGGTGACTGCGCGCGCTTCCCCAGTCCGCACGCGGGCCGCCATCTCCGGGTGGAGTCCGTCCAGAACGCCTGCGACCAGGCCAAGTGCGTGGCCGCGGCGATCTGCGGCGAGCCCTACGCGTACACCGCCGTGCCGTGGTTCTGGTCCGAGCAGTACGCGCTGCGGCTACAGATCGCGGGTCTGACGACGGGCCACGACGAGACGGTCACCCTCGGCGACCGCGCCGAGGGGAAGTTCTCCGTCCTCTGCTTCCGCGACGGCCGTCTGATCGGCGTCGAGTCGATGAACCGGCCCGCCGATCACGGCATCGCCCGGCGGCTGCTCACGGCCGGCACCGATCTGTCTCCCGAGACCGTCCGGCAGCCGGACTTCGACCTCAGGAGACTCCCCCGCACCCCGACCGCCGCACCGTCGAGCACCACCCGGGAAAGGCTGTCCGTCCACGCCTGAGACCGGAACGTGGGGGGCGCCCGGGATGTCCCGGACGCCCCCTCCCGCCGTCGTACGCCGGCCGGAACCGCTGTCACGCGTGCCCCTCGCCGAGACCGCCCGCGGCGGCCGCGCTCACCAGGAGCGCGGCCGCCATGTGCTCGGGATACCCGGGCGCTCGGTCGCCCGGTCGCTCGGTCGTGAACGGCCGCCGGTCGTGGCTCAGGCCCCGGCGCCGTTGGCGACGGCCTGGGCGAAGCGCTCCAGCGTCTCCCCCGGGCTCGGACCGTCCAGGGCCTTGAAGATCCGCTCGGCCCCCGGGCCGTGCTGGTCCAGCTTGACGTGGGCGAGCGACACCTTGGTGTGGCCCGCGTCGACGGCCTCGAAGTCCACCTCGATCCGGCTCGCGCCCTCGTCCGTGGGGATGGACTGCCAGTTGGGGTCGATCCGCCAGGTCATGGCGACACGGCGGCCCGGCTCCCACTCGAGGACCCGGCCCCAGGCGATCTCGGTTCCTTCGACGTCCCACTCGTAGTAGCGCCCGCCCACGCCTCCTTCGAAGGCCAGTCCCGCACGCTCCTTGCGCACCAGGATGTGGCTCGGCGGCCACCAGTCCGCGGGGCGCTCGGTGAAGATCTTGAAGCACTGATCGGGCGTCGCCGCCACGGTCACCGACTTCCTGACGTCGGGCAGGATCTGCGTCTGCTCGGGCACGGGGGCCTCCTCGCTCCAGCCGGGTGTCCGCCCGGTCGCCACATCGAATGGCGTTCACGCTGCCCCCTCGCGCTAGGCCCGGTGTCGAGTCCGCCTTGAGGGGCGTGGCTCCACCCCGAGTCGACCGGCGCGCGAGAAACCCGCAAGGACACGGGCCCACCGTCGAGCCTCCGGACAGGACCGGCACGAGCGATGGGGAGAGCACGATGACAGACGCGGTACGACGAGTGGCCTTCGTGACCGGTGCGACCAGCGGGATCGGCCTGGCCGTGACCGAGCTGCTCGCCCGGCAGGGGGTCGCGGTGTTCGGTGTGGCGCGCAGCGCCGAGAGCGTGCGCACCGTGGTCAAGCAGCTCCGCGAGGAGGGCCTCGAAGTGGCCGGCACGGTGTGCGACGTGACGTCCCCGGAACAGATCCGGGAGGCCGTACGGGCCGCGGTCGCCGAGTACGGGCGGATCGACATCCTGGTCAACAACGCGGGCCGGGGCGGCGGCGGTGTGACGGCCGAGATCGAGGACGCCCTCTGGGACGACGTCATCGAGACCAATCTGAACGGCACCTTCCGGGTCACCCGTGAGGTCCTCAAGGCCGGCCTGATGCGGGACGGCGACTGGGGCCGGATCATCAACATCGCGTCCACCGGCGGGAAGCAGGGCGTCGAACTCGCCGCGCCCTACTCGGCCTCCAAGCACGGGGTGATCGGCTTCACCAAGGCCGTGGGCAAGGAGCTCGCCCCGACCGGGATCACCGTGAACGCCGTCTGCCCCGGCTATGTCGAGACGCCGATGGCGCAGCGCGTCCGCCAGGGCTACGCGGGCCACTACGGCGTGAGCGAGCAGGCGATCCAGGAAAAGTTCAACGCGAAGATCCCGCTGGGCCGTTACTCCACCCCCGAAGAGGTGGCCGGCCTGGTCGGTTACCTGGCATCGGACACCGCCGCGTCGATCACCGCCCAGGCGCTGAACGTCTGCGGCGGCCTCGGCAACTACTGAATCGGAGTTACTGACATGCCTGCTGTGACCGCCGGCGCACTGCTGGCCGCACCCGACGCCGCAACCTTCCGTACCGCGATGGGCAGATTCCCCACGGGCGTCACCCTGCTCACGCAGGGAAGCGGCGACGACACCATCGTGATGACGCTCAACAGCCTGACCTCGGTGTCGCTCGACCCGATGCTGATCCTGGTGTCCGTGAAGGCCGACGGCCGGATGCGGCCGCGGATCTCGCGCGCCGGGAGCTTCGCGGTGAACATCCTGAGCGAGGCGCAGCGCGACCTGGCACAGCACTTCTGCCGCCCCGACCGCTCGGAGGGCAGGGCGGCGATGCTGCGGCTGGCCGCCGAGGAGGGTCTCACGGGAAACGCCGTGCTGCCCGACGCCGAGACGTATGTCGAGTGCGTCCTGGACGCGGAGTACGCCGCGGGGGACCACACGCTCCTCATCGGCAGGGTGGTCGCCCTGTCCGGCGGGCTGTCCGCCCCCGACCCGCTCCTCTTCCACCGGGGCAGCTTCGGCCGGCTGAGCTCCGCCACCGAGGAGGACGGCAAGTGACGACGGCCCAGGCCCCCCGGGTGGCGCCGCCGGGATCGCTGGTCCCGGTCGCCGACGACGTGTACGCCTTCGTCCAGCCGGAGGGCGGCTGGTGCCTCAACAACGCGGGCCTCGTCGCCGGCGGTGGCCGCTCCGTCCTGGTGGACACGGCGGCGACGGAGTCCCGTACCCGGCGACTGAAGGAGGAGGTCGCCCGGATCGTGCCCGAAGGACCCGACTACGTCGTCAACACGCACTTCCACGGCGACCACACCTTCGGCAACGGCCAGTTCGCACCGCACGCGGTGATCGTGGCCCACGCGGGGACCCGGTCCGACACCGAGGAGGCGGGCCTCGGGCTGCGCCAGCTGTGGCCGGACGTGGAGTGGGGCGAGACCCCGCTGACACTCCCCACGCTCACCTTCAGGGACGAGCTCACCCTGCACGGCGACGGGCCGCGCACCGAGCTCCTCCATGTGGGGCCCGCGCACACGGCGAACGACGTCGTGGCCTGGGTGCCGGAGCGTCGGGTCCTGTTCACCGGTGACGTCGTCTGGTCGGGTGTGACCCCGTACATCCTGATGGGGTCGGTCACCGGTTCACTGCGGGCCCTGGAGCGACTGCGCGCGCTGCGGCCCGCGGTGGTGGTCGCCGGGCACGGCCCGGTCGGCGGCCCGGAGCTGATCGACGCGACGGAGGCGTATCTCCGGCTGCTCCAGGGGCTGGCCGAGGACGGTCTGCGGCGCGGTGCGAGCCCGCTGCGGGCCGCGCGTGAGGCGGACATCGGCGCGTTCGCCGGGCTCCTGGACTCCGAACGGCTGGTGGGCAACCTGCATCGCGCGTACGCGGAGCTCGAAGGCCTCGCCCCGGGCGACCGCATCGATGTGGCGGCGTCCTTCAAGGAGATGGTCGCCTTCCACGGGGGGCCGCCGGCCTGCCACGCCTGACCGCGCGCCTGGATTTTCGCGCAACCCGCGCAACCGAAGGAGGAGTCGTCAATGGAGACGATGCTGCTGGACCGTGTCACGGTGGAACTGCCACCCCCACCCCTGGACGAGGCACCCGGCTGGGTCCCCCTGCTGCTGGCCGGGGATCTCGACGACGACGGGAGCGAGCCGCACATCTGCCGTGGCATCGACTGACGGCATGCCGGACCGGCATCCGGCGCATGGATGAGGGGCCCTTCGCGAAGGGCCCCTCATCCATGCGCCGGATGCGGTGTTCAGGAGGCGGCCGGAGCGACCGGGCTGTCACGGTGGATGACACGGGACCGGGTCAGCAGCCGGCCGTCGCGGCGGACCAGTACGTCGTCGACGGTGAAGGTCGGCTGGAAGGCGACCTTCCCCTCCCGGTCGGTCTGGGTGACCAGCGTGTAGTACGAGACCCGCAGCGTGTCCTCGTCCGCCGGGTCGGACTCGATGAGCAGATGGCCGAACCAGTGGCGCACGGCGATGTCCTGGTAGCGGGGCAGGTTGGCGCGCATCCCGGCGATCATCTCCGCCTGGCCGCTCTGCCGCTGGCCGCCCGCGTGCACCACCTCGCCGTCCTCCGTGAACGTGGCGGCGAAGCCCTCGATGTCGAGGGCGTCGACCCGTCGCATCTGCTGCGCGTAGAAGGTCTGCACCTCGGCATACAGGTCACCGGTGACCTGCGGGCGGAGGGTCCCGACGGGCTGAGACATGGCAACTCCCTTCGCGACGGCCGCCCCCATGGCTGCCGCCGTCCCCACCAGGCTGCCGGGCGCGGCTGCAGTGCCACTGGAGACGCGCTCGCTCCCTGCTCCAGGGCGGCGCGTGGCGTCAGCCGAGCAGCCGGACCGGCTGCCCGTCGAGGTAGGCCCTGATGTCCTCGACCGCGTCCCCGTAGTACGCCGCGTAGTTGGCCCCCGACACATAGCCCAGGTGAGGTGTGGCCAACAGGCGCGGCGCGCTCCGCATCGGATGGTCGGTCGGAAGCGGCTCGACGTCGAACACATCGACGCCCGCCCCCGCGATGGCACCCCGGTGCAGCACATCGAGCAGCGCGTCCTGGTCGACGATCGCGGCCCGCGAGGTGTTGACCAGATAGCTGCCGGGCCGCATGAGACCGAGTTCCTCGGCGCCGAGCAGTCCACGGGTGCGGTCGCTGAGCGCCAGGTGGACGGTGACGAAGTCGCTGGTCTCCAGGAGCTCCTCCTTGGACGCGGCGAGGCGCGCACCGGCCTCGTCGGCCCGCTCCCGGGTCAGATTCTGGCTCCAGGCCACCACGTCCATGCCGAAGGCGCGGGCCACCGTGGCGACCCTGCCGCCGATCTTCCCGAGCCCGAGGATGCCGAGCCGGCGTCCGTGCAGATCGGCCCCGACGGTGGACTGCCAGCGGCCGCCGTCCCGGACGGAGTTGCTCTCGGTGACGATGCCACGGGCCAGTCCGAGCAGCAGCGCCCAGGTCAGCTCGACGGGCGGCGTCACCGTGCTCGCGGTGCCGCAGACGGTGACGCCGTGGCGCTCGGCGGCGGCGTAGTCGATGGAGGTGTTGCGCATGCCGGAGGCGACGAGCAGCCGGAGCCGTGGCAGCCGCTCGATCAGCGTCGCGGGAAACGGCACCCGCTCCCTGAGGGTGACGACGATGTCGAACTCGGCCAGGCGCGCGACGAGTTCGTCCTCGGTCGCACAGTGCTCCGCGAAGCTGACCACGTCGACGGCGTCGGAGACGGGCGACCAGTCGGCGGCGGTGGAGGCCACTGACTGGTAGTCGTCGAGCACGGCACAGCGGAGTTTCACGGTGTCTTCCCCTTCGACGGCACGGTACGCGCACGACGTCGGTGCGGCGGTGGTGCGGCGGCGGTGCTGCCGCGGCACTTGCGGCAGCACCGGGAAATCTACCGGCCGTGTCCCGGGGTCACGCGTCCAGCCAGGCCTCCCCGTTGCGCGCGACGTCGTAGACGCGCTCCACCTGGGTGAGGGTGAACACGCCTGTCAGCGGAGCGAGGGCGGACACCTGGCGCTCCCGGCAGACCCGGACACCGGCCGGGGTGGCGACCACCTCCAGCTCGGTGACACCGGTGAACACCAGCACGGTCTGCACGGGCACGTCGAAGGCGCAGTACGCCTCCAGCGCCGCCCTGGCCCGCCGGGCCTCCGGCCTGCCGTCGAGCGCGTACGGCTGCGGTTCGCCGTCGTCGATGCGCAGCGTGTCGTCGGCGACCCGTGCCGAGGTACCGGTGCGGTACTCGGTGCTCACCACGAACACCCCGCCCGGCCCGATGAGCAGATGCCCGATCTCCGTGGCGTCCGGCAGGGGCACGGAGTGCAGGACCCGCCAGCCGTGCCGGGTCAGCCGCTTGAGCTCGGCCCCGACCCGCCGCTCACCCGAGAGGGCGCCGCGCCGCGGGTCCGCGTCCTTGTGCCGGCGCAGCGCCCCGGTGGCCGCCCGTACGAGCGCCCCGGTCCCGCCCTCGCCGAGCTGCTCCCGGAGCGCGGCTCCCGGCCGCCGCGACGCGAGGTCGCTCGCGGCGGTCAGCGCGGGCAGCACGGCGGGCCGCCGCCGCGGTCCGGTCCCGGCCGCCGGAGGCTCGGGCGGGACCGGGGCGGGGGCGGGAGCATCAGCCGGGGCCGGGGCCCCGGCCTCGACCGGATCCGGTCCGATCGCCTTCGTCCCCGCCTCCGTCTCGGCCTCCGCTTCCGGTACGGGCGCCCGCTGCGGCGCGGCCACCACCGGTCCGGGCGCAGGCGCCGCCTCCCGTACGGGCTCGGGATCGCGCTCCGGCACCGGCTGCCGTAAGGCCGTCTCCCTCTGCCCCGCACCCCGCTTCCGCATCCCCCGCATCGGCGGGATCCGCGGGACCGGCGGCGGCGCCGCATGGGCGGGGTGTCCGGCCGGGGCCTCCGCGTCGACGAGGGCCGGCAGGTCGGGGACCTGGCGTGCGAGTGCGTCGGTCACCGCGTCGCGGTAGCGCGGGTGCAGGACCGTGATCGTGCCGCTGCCCCTGTCCGCCCATCCGATCGCGGTGCCGTCCGGCAGATTCACATAGAGCCGGTCGTGCCCGAAGAGCTGCCATGACGTGACCTTGAGATCCTGCATCGTGCCCCCTCTGTTCGCACCCCCGGCCATCCTTGCTCTCCCAGCCTGTACGGCGGTCCGGCTCCCGCACAGGGCGCAGAGCGGGCGCGCGGGGTCGGGAGCCCGGCGTTCCGGAGCGGTCCGGACCCTGTGTGCCCCGGGCTGCTCCGGCATCGCGGGCCGCTCCGGCTTCCCGGTCAGGCCGGCAGGAGTCCCGGCGCCGGATACGCCTCCATCATGGTCCGCACTTCTTCCCTGACCTTGGAAACGGTCGATTCATCACCTGTACGAGCGGCATCGACCACAAGACCGATCCACTGTGCGACCGTCCCCATCTCGGCGGCCCCGATGCCCCTCGAAGTCAGGGCGGGGGTGCCGATACGGATCCCGGACGGGTCGAAGGGCTTACGGGGGTCGTAGGGGACGGTGTTGTGGTTGACGACGATCCCGGCCCGGTCGAGGGCCTTCGCCGCGATCTTCCCGGAGACACCCTTGCTCGTGAGGTCGGCCAGCAGCAGATGGTTGTCCGTACCGCCGGAGACGAGGTCGAAGCCACGTGCCGCCAGCTCATCGCCCAGCGCACGGGCGTTGGCGACGACCTGGTGGGCGTACGCGGCGAAGTCGGGCTCCGCCGCCTCCTTGAGCGCCACCGCGATGGCGGCGGTGGTCTGGTTGTGCGGGCCGCCCTGGAGACCGGGGAACACGGCGCGGTCGATGGTCTTGGCGTGCTCGGCCGTGGTCAGCAGCATCGCGCCACGCGGTCCGCGCAGGGTCTTGTGGGTGGTGGTGGACACCACGTCGGCGTGGGGGGCGGGCGAGGGGTGCGCGCCGCCGGCGATCAGTCCCGCGATATGGGCGACATCGGCCACCAGCACCGCGCCGACCTCACGCGCGATCTCGGCGAACCCCTCGAAGTCGATCGTCCGGGGCACGGCGGTGCCGCCGCAGAAGATCAGCTTGGGCCGCTCGGCCCGTGCCAGGTCGCGCACCTCGTCGAGGTCGACGCGCCCGGTGTCGCGCCGCACTCCGTATCGCAGGCCCCGGAACCATGTGCCGGTGGCCGAGACACCCCAGCCGTGGGTGAGGTGTCCGCCCATCGGCAGCGCCATCCCGAGGACGCTGTCTCCGGGCTCCAGGAACGCCAGATAGACGGCGAGGTTGGCCGGGGACCCGGAGTAGGGCTGGACATTGGCGTGGTCCATCCGGAACAGCGCCTTGGCCCGCTCGACGGCGAGGGTCTCCACCTGGTCGATGACCTGCTGGCCCTCGTAGTAGCGCTTGCCGGGGTAGCCCTCGGAGTACTTGTTCTGCAGGACGGTGCCCGATGCCTCGAGCACGGCGGCGGAGACGTAGTTCTCACTGGGGATCAGGCGCAGGGTGTCCGCCTGGAGCCGCTCCTCGGCGTCCACCAGGGCGGCGAGCTCCGGATCGGCCGCCGCGAGGGCGGGGCGGTTCGGAGCGGTACGGGTCGGAGCGGGACGGCCTGCATCGATCGGCTGTACGGCCACGGGTTTCCTCCCGGGTCGGTCGCACGCGGGCGACATGGACCCGGAATGCCCAGGCGGACGGCCCTCCGGCGATGACGCCCCGGGCGCGCCCGGGGAGTGCCGCTCCCTCGTGGTCGTTTCCACGGAGCACCCCGTGCGGGGTACGCGCCAGTCGCGGCAGTCCGCACCCTACTGCGGGGCGGCCGGTTGCGACACCGGGCACGCCCGGGGGCGCGCGGCACACATCAGGCCGAGGTGCGCTTCCGTGTGCCCCCGGAGCTCTTCTTCGCCCCGGTCTTCTTCGCCGCGGGCTTTTTCGCAGCGGTCTTCTTCGCCGCGGGCTTCTTGGTTTCGGCCTTCTCGGGCGCGGCCCTTTTGGCCGCCGTCCTCTTCGCGGGAGCCGATTGCGCGGCCTTCCCGGCGGG
This sequence comes from Streptomyces sp. NBC_01012, assembly GCF_045162755.1. Classification (NCBI taxonomy): domain Bacteria; kingdom Bacillati; phylum Actinomycetota; class Actinomycetes; order Kitasatosporales; family Streptomycetaceae; genus Streptomyces; species Streptomyces sp. NBC_01012. The sequence continues at coordinate 2,399,687 of NZ_CP108688.1, forward strand.
GGCCTTCTTCGCGGCGGTCTTCTCGGTGGGCGCCTTCTTCTGCGCGGCCTTGTCCGGTGCGGCCTTGTCCTGTGCCGCCTTCTTCGCCGATGCCCCGGCCTTCTTCTTCCCGATGGGGTGGACGTCGGCGACCTCTCCCCCGTGCCCGCCGTGGGACTCCTTCGCCGCCCGCACGCTGCTCTCCAGCGCCGCCATCAGGTCGATCACCTTGCCCTCGGGCTCCTCGGCCTCCTCCTCCGCCACCGGTTCGCCGGCCGCCTTCGCCGCGACCAGTTCCTCGACCGCCTCGCGGTAGTCGTCGTGGAGCGCGTCCATGTCGGCGTCGCCGAGTGTGTTCATCAGCGCGTCCGCCAGGTCCAGCTCCGCGTCGCGGACCTTGACCCCGGCTTCGGGGGCGACGCCCTCGGGGGCCCGGATCTCGTCCGGCCACAGCAGGCCGTGCATCGCGATCACGTCGTCGGCCACCCGCAGCATGCCGAGCCGCTCCCGCCCCCGCAGCGCGTACTTCGCGACGGCGACCTTTCCGCTGCGTCTGAGCGCCTCACGCAGCAGGGCGTACGGCTTGGCGGCCGGCACGCCGTTGGCCGAGAGGTAGTACGCCGAATCCAGCTGAAGGGGGTCGATCGCGGAGGCCGGCACGAACCCCTCGATCTCGATCGTCTTGGCGGTGGGGAGCGGCAGCGAGGCCAGGTCCTCGTCGGTCACGGGGATCACCGTGCCGTCGGCGTCCTCGTACGCCTTGACCGTCTCGGAGGCGGGCACCTCCTCCTCGTCCAGCTCGCAGACCTTGCGGTAGCGGATCCGGCCACCGTCCTCGGTGTGGATCTGCCGGAAGGAGATCGAGTGGTTCTCGGTGGCGTTCATGAGCTTGACCGGAATGCTGACCAGTCCGAACGAGATCGAGCCGTTCCAGATGGACCTCACCGTTCACCCCTTACGCCCGCCACAGCCGCAATGATGCGATTTCGTGTGATTCTTATCGTATGACGCCGATCACAGAGGTGGAGGGGCGGCGCCTGGCGCTCAGCAATCTCGACAAGGTGCTGTATCCGGCCACCGGTACGACCAAGGGCGAGGTGCTGCACTACTACGCGGCCACGGCGGCGGGCGTGATGCTGCCGCATCTGCGCGACCGCCCGCTGTCCTTCCTGCGGTACCCGGACGGCCCGGAGGGGCTGCGCTTCTTCACCAAGAATCCGCCGCCCGGTACACCCGACTGGGTGCGCACGGCCCCGGTCCCCCGCAGCGACGATCCCGACGCCCGGCAGGTGCTCGTCCAGGACCTCCCGTCGCTGATGTGGGCGGCGAATCTGGTGGTGGAGTTCCACACCCACCAGTGGCGGCAGGACTCCCCGGCCGTGGCCGACCGGATGGTGTTCGACCTGGACCCGGGGCCGCCCGCGAGCGTCGTGGACTGCTGTGCGGTCGCCCTGTGGCTGCGGGAGCGGCTGGCGGCCGACGGGCTGTCCTCGTACGGCAAGACCTCGGGATCCAAGGGGCTGCATCTCCTCGTCCCCCTGGAGCCCACCCCGTCCGATGAGGTGACGGCCTATGCGAAGGGGCTGGCCGTCCAGGCCCAGGAGGCGCTGCCCGAGCTGGCCGTCCACCGGATGACGCGCTCGCTGCGCCCCGGGAAGGTGTTCGTGGATTTCAGCCAGAACGCCGCCGCGAAGACCACCGCGGCCCCGTACACCCTGCGGGCGAAGAGCGGTCCGGCCGTCTCCGCACCCGTCACCTGGGACGAGGTCGAGGCGTGCGCAACACCGGACGACCTTCGCTTCCTCGCCGGTGACATGGCCGCACGGCTCGAGCGGCACGGAGATCTGCTCGCCCCGCTGACCGATCCCGGACAGGCGCGCCCCCTGCCCGGGGCCTGAGCCGGGCGGAGAATACAGGGCCCGCACAGCCCGGTCACAGCCATCGCGTCCACGGCGAGGAAAGGCCGCATGTGGCGGGTGGATTGTCGTGGCCGTGGTGCACACTCTGCGCAGACACTGCTTCGCGGGCACGGTTGTGGCCGCGCGGAGACGAGCCCGACCCACCCTCATGCGCCGGTCGGGCCGAAACACGGGGAGGGTGTGGCGTGTTCACGGGGATCGACGAGGTCGACTGGGCCTCGATGGAGCATGCCTACGGCCCGGCCGGCGATGTGCCGGGGCTTCTGTACGGACTCGCGTCCGCCGATCCGGCGGAGCGGGAGAGCGCGCTCGACGGGATGTACGGCGCGGTGCACCACCAGGGCGATGTGTACGCGTGCACGCTCGCCTGCATACCGTTCCTCTTCGAGCTGGCCGTGGATCCTGGGATACGCGACCGGGGCGGCATCGTCGAGCTGCTCACCAGCATCGGCGGCATCGATCTGGACGAGGACGACGAGAGCGAGCTGGACGAGGACGAGATCGAGGGCGTGGCGAACTACGCGATGGCCGCGGCCGCCGTGTCCGCCGGTTCCGCGGTCTTCTTCGAGCTGGTCGCCGACGAGGACCCGGGCGTACGGCTCGCCGCGCCGCTGGCCCTGGCCAGCCTGCACGGCAGGCCGGGCAGGGTGCTCGCACTGCTGCGGGAGCGGCTGCCGGTGGAGGCCGACGACGAGGTGCGGCTCGCACTGGTCGAGGCGGCGGGCCGGATCGCCCTCCGCCACCGGCCGCTGGCGGACCGGGCGGCCGACTGGCTGAGCAGGCTGGCCGCCGAGGCGTATCCGCCGGGCCTGCGGCTGGCGGCCCTCGCGCAGCTGGCCCGCTGCGCCCCGGACGCGCTGCCCGGTGATGTCGTACGGGTGGTGTCGGGCCTGCTGCGGGAGCTGCGCTCCCGGACCGGCAGGCCGGAGCCGCCCGCCGCGCACGCGCCCGGTGGTGACGGTGCGGGGACGGGTCGGGCCGCGTCGCCGGCGCCGGTGGGCAGGCTGCGGGAGCTGGCGGCCGACGAGTCCGCCGGCCGCGGCACCCCGTGGGCCGCCGACCTGCTGCGGACGCTGCACGCCGGCCTCGACGACCGGGTGGAGGAGCGTACGGCGCTGCTGGCCGACCAGCTGTGCAGCCCCGACCCCTGGCAGCGCATCGACGCCGTGCGGCTGAGCGGCGGCCTGATGCGGTCCTGGCGCGGTTCCTACGAGGGCCTGGTGCGGCTGGTCGGCGCACAGCTCGCCGATCCTGAGCCCCGGCTCGCCGAGGCCGCGGCGCAGGTGCTGGAGGAGCTGTTCGACCTGGCGGCCCCGGCGGCCGACGCGCTGGCCTGGCGGGTGGAGTCGGACCCCGGGTCGTGGGTCAAGGAGTGGCCGAGCGGGCCGCCGGGCCTGGGCTCGGCGGTGAAGGCGCTGACCAGGCTGGGCGATCCCAGGGCGCTGCCCGCGCTGGCGGCGGCCCTGGAGCGCCCCGAGGTGCCGCACGACGTGGGGTTCGCGATCCGCTGCCTCGGTGACGCGGCGGCCCCGCTCGCGGGGACGCTCCGGCGCAGGCTCGGCGAGGTCGGCCTGGACGAGGGCGCGTTCGACCGGGCGAGCCCGCTGCTCGCCGGGCTGACGGCGCTGCGCGCGGGTGAGGCCGCTCCCGAGGTGCTGCGGGTGCTGCGGGGGGCGCCCGAGTACCGGGGCGAGTGGCTGCGTACGGCCGCCCTGCGGGCGCTGGGGTCGTTCGGGCCTGCCGCCCACTGTGCCGTTCCCGAGCTGCGGCGGCTGATCCTGCGGCCGGGGACGGCGGAGGCCACGGAGGCGGCCCAGGCCCTGTGGGCGGTCACGGGCGACGCGGCCACGGTGCTGCCGGTGCTCGCCGAGGGGATGCGGACCGAGCAGGTGAACGACTGCCGGACGGCGGTGAGCGCGCTGGGCGGTCTCGGGAGCCGGGCCGCGGCGGTGACGCCGAGGCTGCGGGCCCTGCTGGCGCACGACGAGCTCTGGCTCCGGGTCGACGCCGCGATCGCCCTCTGGGAGATCTCGGGGCGCACGGGCGAGGCCGTGCCCGTGCTGCTGACCGCATGGGAGAAGAACCGTCATGTCAGAGTCCGGGTCGCGGAATGTCTGGCGCGGATGGGCCCGGCTGGTGCAGGGTCGGACGCGGCACAGGTACTGCGTGCCGAACTCCTCTCCGTACGCCGCCACAACGCGGTGGACGGCGCGTACGGCGGTCACGACACTCATGCGGACGAGAAGCTGCTGGCGCTCTGCCGGCGGGCGCTTCCGGGAGACACGGGAAAAGGAACCACAGCATGATTATTTTCGGCACGCGCGGCTACCTCTACCAACTGGCGGTCCTGACCATGGTGTGCGGCTGGTGCGGCAATCCGGCCGCGCACACCCTGCGTAAGCGGGTCACCAAGTTCACCCTGTTCTTCGTGCCGCTGTTCCCGTTCTCCACGAAGTACGCGACGCAGTGCACCTTCTGCGGCGGGGAGCGGCAGATACCGAAGGAGCACGCCGACCAGCTGCTCGCGCAGGCCCAGGGCGGGCAGGACGGCAACCCGTACGGCGCCGCGCAGCAGCGGCAGCACGGTTGAGGGCGTGGCAGAGTCCCGGGCGGACGGTGCCACGAAGCTGACATAAGGGAAATAGGACCCGCCTCTTGCTACGTTGCGGGGCATGACCGCAACGACGGCGGAGGCACGCCCGCCCGAGCTACGCCTGCCCAAGCGGCGCGGGGTCGAGCTCTCGCTCCTCATCGGGGCCGTGCTGATCTCCGTCTACGGCTACGCCGCCGTCGGACTCGCCCGGAACGACGCCGTCCCCCCCGACGTCGCGGGTTACGGCGCCGGGCTCGGGCTCCTCGCCCTGCTCGCCCATCTCGCGGTCCGCTTCCGCGCGCCGTTCGCCGATCCGCTGCTGCTGCCCATCGCCGTCCTGCTCAACGGTCTTGGGCTGGTCCTGATCTACCGGCTCGACCTGGAGACCCCGAACGACCGGGCGGCGACCACACAGCTGATCTGGTCCACGCTCGGGGTCGCCTTCTTCATCGCGGTGGTGGTCTTCCTGCGTGATCACCGGGTGCTCCAGCGCTACGCCTATCTGTCGGTCGCCGCTGCCCTCGTCCTGATGATCGTGCCGATCTTCTTCCCCGCGGTGAACGGGGCCAAGATCTGGATCAGACTCGGCGGATTCTCCTTCCAGCCAGGGGAGTTCGCCAAGATCCTGCTCGCCGTGTTCTTCGCCGCCTACCTCGCGGCGAACCGCAACGCACTCGCGTACACCGGGCGCAGGATCTGGAAGCTCCAGTTCCCCACCGGCCGGGTACTGGGCCCCATCGTCGCGATCTGGCTGCTCAGCGTCTGCGTCCTCGTCCTCGAACGGGACCTGGGCACCTCGCTGCTGTTCTTCGGCCTCTTCGTGATCCTGCTCTACGTCGCCACCGGCAGGACGGGGTGGATCGCCGTCGGTCTGCTCCTCGCCGCGGCAGGCGCCTTCGTGGTCGGCTCGTTCGAACCCCATGTGCACAGCAGGGTGGAGGACTGGCTCGATCCGTACGCCACGATCAACGCGGGCAAGGGGCCGAGCCAGCTCGCCCAGTCGCTCTTCGCGTTCGCGACGGGCGGCATGCTCGGCACCGGTCTCGGGCTCGGCCACTCGATCCTCATCGGCTTCGCCGCCAAGTCCGACTTCATCCTGGCCACCGCGGGCGAGGAGCTCGGGCTGGCCGGACTCACCGCGGTCTTCCTGCTGTACGCGCTGCTGGTGGCCCGTGGTTTCCGTGCGGGTCTGGCCCTGCGCGACCCCTTCGGGCGGCTCCTGTCGGTCGGCCTGGCCTCGATCCTGGCGCTCCAGGTGTTCGTGATCGCGGGCGGGGTGATGGGGCTGATCCCGCTGACGGGGATGGCGATGCCCTTCCTCGCCCAGGGCGGGTCGTCCGTGGTCACCAACTGGATCATCGTGGCGCTGCTCATCAGGGTCAGCGACGTGGCCCGTACCCCCGACCCCGATACGGGCACCGCACCGGCCGAGGAGCGCCCGTGACCCGCCAGATCCGCCACGCCGCGGGCTTCTGCCTGCTCCTGCTCCTCGCCCTGCTGGCGAACGCCGCCCGGGTCCAGCTCTTCGAGGCCCATGAGCTCACGACCAGCTCCGCCAACCGCCGCACCACCATCGACCGTTACGACCAGCCCCGGGGCAACATCCTGGTCGGCGACGAGCCCGTCACCGGTTCGAAGGACACGGGGCAGCAGCTCGCGTACGAGCGCACCTACCGCCACGGCCCGCTGTACGCGCCGGTGACCGGCTACGCCTCCCAGACGTACGGCACCTCGCTGCTGGAGAACGCCGAGGACGCCGTCCTGACCGGCACCGCACCGATCCTGGCCCCGCTCCCACTGTGGGGGGACATCACCCGCAGCAGACAGCCGGGCGGCGATGTCGTCACCACCATCAAGGACTCGATGCAGCGCGCGGCGTACGAGGGCCTGGACGGCAGGCGCGGCGCGGTCGCCGCCCTCGACCCCTCGTCGGGCCGGATCCTGGCGCTGGTCTCCTCCCCCTCGTACGACCCCGAGCTCCTCTCCGGCACCGGCTCCTCCGTCACGGACGCGTGGGCGCGGCTCAACCGCGCGCGGAGCCGGCCGATGCTCAACCGGGCGATCCGGCAGACGTATCCGCCCGGTTCAGCCTTCAAGATCGTGACGGCGGCGGCCGCGCTGGACTCGGGGGTGGTCACCGATCCGGACGAGGAGACGGACACCCCGTCCCCGTACGTGCTGCCCGGCACCTCGACCACCCTGCCCGACGAGTCACGCGGCTGCGCGAAGGCGTCCCTCGCGGACGCGATCCGGGTCTCCTGCAACACGGTGATGGCCCATCTCGGTGTCGAGGTGGGGCTGGACGGGATGCTGGAGGCGGTGGGCAGATTCGGTTTCAACGACGACGGCCTCACGATCCCCTCCGGGGTGGCCCGCAGCAATTTCGACTCGGACATGAGCGACGACCAGCTGGCCCAGTCCTCGATCGGCCAGTTCGACACGACGGCGACCCCGCTCCAGATGGCGATGGTGGCCTCGGCGGTGGCGAACGGCGGCGAGCTGAAGCGCCCGCATCTGGTGGACCGGGTGACCACCGACGACGGGGACACGGTCCGGCGGCAGGGCTCGGACTCGTACCGCCGGGCCATGGACCCGGAGACGGCCCGGCAGCTCCAGCGGATGATGACCGACGTCGTGGAGGACGGCACCGGCACGAACGCGGCCATCGACGGCGTGACGGTCGGCGGCAAGACGGGCACCGCGCAGCACGGGGTCGACAACTCCGGTACGCCGTACGCCTGGTTCATCGCCTGGGCCCAGTCACCGGACTCCGGCCGCCCGGCGGTCGCCGTCGCGGTGGTCGTGGAGGACGCGGCAGCCGACCGGGCCGACGTCAGCGGCGGCGGCAACGCGGCCCCGATCGCGCGGGCGGTGATGGAGGCGGCGCTGGAGGACGGCGGCTGACCTCCTGGCCCGGTGGGGAGTTCGCGTCCACCGCCCGCGCACAGGTACGCACACCGGATATGAGTACGCGTGCTCACGCTCCTCCCCTCCGGCCCACGGCAGGCTTGGCGCTGTCAGCCACGCACCAGAGGGAGCCCCACCATGCGCACGACCAGCCGACTCCGCACCACGCTCGGGCTCGCCCTCGCGGGCGTCACGGTCACCCTGTTCACCTCCGCCTGCTCGACGCAGGACGCTGTGTGCGGGGGCGACGAATACCCGGTTCTGCGGGTGGGCAGCGCCGGCAGCGCGTGCGCGTCCGACGACGAGGAGCCGCCCAAGGGCTACGCCCGCTACCCGGAGGGCAAGGTTCCGAAGCACGTGGACGACACGTGGTACACGTACTGGCAGACCCGGACCGTCGACAAGAACGGCAGGACCGTCGAGCTCCCCGAGAAGAACGACTAGCATTCCGGCCGTAGACTGCCATAGCGGGTGAAGTGTCGCTTCTCGGCGTCGGTAGACTGGACGTTCGGCACCGGACGAGGGGCGGCGGGCGTGGACTACGGCGACAAGCTCTTCTGGCTCTCGGTCCTGATCCAGCGGAGGTACGCGCAGATCTGCGCCGAGCACGACCTGACCTCCTTGCAGGCCACACTGTTGTGCGCGATCAAGGACGAGCCGCGGCAGATGGCGTACCTCGCCACCTCGCTCGGTATGACCAAGAACGCGCTGAGCCAGCTCGTCGATCGCACCGAGCGACGCCACCTGGTCAGCCGAGCGAGTTCGGAGCAGGACCGGCGGGTCATCATGCTCGGCGTGACGCCCACGGGAAAGGTGCTCGCCGAGGCGGTGTTCGCCGAGACCACCAGGCGCCTGCCCGATGTCGCGGAGAACCTCGACGCCGACGACCAGCGCGAGCTCGAACGCCTGGCCACCGCCGTCGTGGACACGTCGAGCGTCTCGGCGTCCACCCCGTCCTGACATACCGCGCAGCCCTCCTTGGCACCCCCATACCTTGCATCAGTTCATGGCGTGAACTAGTGTTGTTCACGCCATGAACTAACCAGGGTTCACGGCATGCCCTAGCGAGAGGTGACGTCATGGTCACGCGGGAAAGCGGTGCGATCGCGGTCTTCGGTGCGACGGGACAACAGGGCGGGGCGACCGTCGACGCACTCCTGGCCCGAGGAGCGCGGGTGCGGGCCCTCGTCCGCACCCCCGAGTCCGATCGAGCGCAGGCACTGGCCGCCCGGGGCGTCGAGCCGGCGACCGTCCGGATCGACGATCCGGCGTCAACGGTCGCCGCGCTGGAGGCGGTCGACGCGTTCTACTTCATGACCCCGGAGGCGAACAGCCTGGAGGAGATCGAGGAGGAGGTCCGAGTGGGCACCGCCCTCGTCGATGCGGCGGCCGCAGCGCGCGTGCCGCACGTCGTGTTCAACTCGGTCTTCGGAGCGGATCGCGAAACGGGCGTGCCGCACCACGACTCGAAACACCGGATCGAGGAACACCTGAGGCGTTCCGGCCTGAGGGCCACGATGGTTCGCCCGACCGCCTTCATGGAGAACTTCGCGAGCGTGATGGCGCCGAGCCTGGAGGACGGAACGATCGTGCTGAGGCTGCCGCTGCCGAACGACATCGCCCTGAAGATGATCTCGATCAAGGATATCGGCCAGGTCGCCGCCGCGATCCTGCTCGACACCGTGGACGTGCCCGGCGGAGCCATCGAGGTCTTCGGCGACGAGCCGACGGGCCCCCAGATCGCCGCCGCGTTCGGCGCGCGCGCCGGGCTGCCGTCACGCTACGAGGCCCTGCCGCTGAGCGTCCTCGGCAACGACCTCGACAAGGCGATGTTCCGCCAGTTCGCCGAGGCGCCCGAATCCCCGTCGGACCTCGCAGCGGTGAAGGCGATCGTACCGACCACCTGGGACCTGACCGAGTGGATCCGCTCCACCGGCTGGACCGCGCCCGCGGACCGGATCCGTTCCTAGCACTCCAGCCGGACTTCGGCGTACGTCCTGGTCAACGGCTTGAGTACCAGGACCTCGGGTCAGCGCCCCCGCCGCTTCCACCACGGGCGCAGCCCCGTCAGGTCGAGGATCACCGGCGAGACGAGAAGGAGCACCCCGAGGGGGAAGAGGAGCAGGGTTGCCCCCCGGTCGCCCTCGAAGTTGCCGCTGAAGGCCGCTCCGACGCCGCCGAGCATGATGAGGCCGCCCACCACCTGGACACGCCGGAGGAGCAGGGACTCGGTCATCATCGACACCCGCCGCTCCTTCGCGGGCGCGGCGCGCGTGGGCTCCGGCGACGGGGGCTCGGAGGGACGCCGGTAGGTGCGGTAGCCGTCACCGGTGAAGATGCGGACCTCGTGGCTCGTCTGGACGCGCCAGGTGTGTCCTGGAAGGTGCACACCGGTGCTCGGCACCGCGTGGACGGGCAGATCCCGCAGCTGCTGGGCCGCCTCATCCGCCCGGTCGTCCAGGTGGTCCTGCAGCCCGGCCCGCGCCTCCTCGGAGGTCGGGTAGGTGCGTGCGCTGAACTGCACGGTGGCACCGTGGATATGCACCCAGCCCCAGTGGTCGGTCATGGTCACACCTGGCCCCGCTCGCCCTCGTCGTGCGCGCTCCTCGCCGCTCCGTGTCGGGCATGCAATCAGAACGGCCCCACCCTCGGCAGGCGAACGCCCTCCGAAGTGAGCCGGGTCTCATGACCCGCCGCCCTCCGCTATCGCATCCGCGACCTCCGCGACCCGCTCCTGCTCCTCCACCGCGAAGCGGTCACGGTCCAGCTGTTCGGCTATCTCCTCGTCCTGGGCCATCAGCAGGTCCAGATTCGAGTTGCCCAGTTCGAAGACGCCCATGTCGACGTACGCCTTCTGGAGCCGTTCGCCCCAGAGGCCGATGTCCTTGACGCAGGGGACGATCCGGCTGAAGAGCAGCTTGCGGAAGAGCTGGAGGTACTCCGAGTGTTCGGAGAGCTCCTTGGCCTCCTGCTTGCCGATGCCGAAGTTCTCCAGGACCTCGACGCCGCTGAGCCGGTCGCGCATCAGGTAGCAGCCCTCGATGACGAACTCCTCGCGCTCGCGCAGTTCGGCGTCGCTCAGCTGCTTGTAGTAGTCGCGCAGCGCCATCCGCCCGAAGGCCACATGCCGGGCCTCGTCCTGCATGACGTAGGCGAGGATCTGTTTGGGCAGCGGCCTGGTCGTGGTGTCACGGATCATGCCGAACGCGGCGAGCGCCAGCCCCTCGATGAGGACCTGCATCCCGAGATAGGGCATGTCCCAGCGGGAGTCGCGCAGGGTGTCGCCCAGCAGCCCCTGGAGGTTGTCGTTGACCGGGTAGAGCATCCCGATCTTCTCGTGCAGGAAGCGCCCGTAGATCTCCGCGTGCCGCGCCTCGTCCATGGTCTGGGTCGCGGAGTAGAACTTCGCGTCCAGGTCGGGGACCGACTCCACGATCCGGGCGGCGCAAACCATGGCGCCCTGCTCACCGTGGAGGAACTGGCTGAACTGCCAGGAGGTGTAGTGCTTGCGCAGTTCGCCCCGGTCCCGTTCGGTCATCTTCGCCCAGTGCGGGGTGCCGTGGAGGGTCAGCGCCTCGTCGGGGGTGCCGAGGGGGTCCGCGGGATCGACCTCCAGGCTCCAGTCGATGCGCTTGTTGCCGTCCCACTGCTTGTCCTTGCCCTTCTGGTAGAGGGCAAGGAGGCGTTCGCGGCCGTCGTCGTAGTCCCAGCTGAAGCGGGCCGCGCCCGTGGCAGGGACCTGCCATGTCGGCGTGGCCGGCGGGGTGGTGTAGAGGTCGTGTGTCGACACGGAGGGCTCCTTCGCCCGGCGAGGATGGTGCGTTCCGTGGTGCTGACGTCAGTTGGCAGGTTCACACGTTGGTAGACACGCGGTCAACAAGTCGCGCACGGGGGATTGACTGCCTTGCTGACAGGCAGTCTCATAAATCATGAGCGGAAACTTGACCGCCGGTAACCCCTCCGCGAAGGGCCTTCAGCCATGACGACAGTGACCGACGAGTCCCTCCGGGTGCTGCGCGACGCGCTCGGCCCGCTCAAGGACCGCGAACAGGTCGCGGCCCGCCTGCTGGAGGCATCGGCCAAGCACTCCTTCGACCCGGACACCGACCTCGACTGGGACGCGGGCGTCGAGGACGGCAAGTGGTTCTGGCCGCCGGAGCTGGTCTCCCTCTACGACACCCCGCTGTGGCGGACGATGTCCGAGGAGCAGCGGATGGACCTGTCCCGCCACGAGGCGGCGTCGCTGGCCTCGCTGGGGATCTGGTTCGAGATCATCCTGATGCAGCTGCTCGTCCGGCACATCTACGACAAGTCCGTGACCAGCAAGCACGTCCGCTACGCCCTCACCGAGATAGCCGACGAGTGCCGGCACTCCATGATGTTCGCCCGCATGATCGACTGGGGCGGGGGGCCCGCATATCCGGTCCCCCGGCGCTACCACAACCTGGCGCGGGTGCTGAAGACCATCTCCACCACCCCCGGTTCCTTCGCAGCCACCCTGCTCGGCGAGGAGATCCTGGACTGGATGCAGCGGCTCACCTTCCCCGACGAGCGCGTCCAGTCGCTCGTACGCGGGGTGACCCGCATCCATGTCGTCGAGGAGGCCCGGCATGTGCGCTACGCACGCGAGGAGCTGCGCCGCCAGATGGTGACGGCACCGCCCTGGGAGCGCAGGCTGACCCGGCTCAACTGCGGTGAGGCGGCCCGCGTCTTCTCGGTCTGCTTCGTGAATCCGCAGGTGTACGCGAACGTGGGCCTTGACCGCCACGAGGCCGTCGCCCAGGTGAGGGCGAGCGGACACCGGGCGGAGGTCATGCAGACGGGAGCGAAGAGGCTCACGGATTTCTTCGACGACATCGGCGTGCTCAACGGCGTGGGCCGCAGGCTGTGGAAGAGCTCGGGCCTGCTGGCCTGAGGCCGCTGCGCGGGGCAGCGCTTAGGCTTCGGAGTATGACGTCATCCGTGCCCGCAGCACCGCCGGCCCGCGCCTACCGTCGGCTCGGTGTCGAGGAGCGCCGCACCCAACTGCTGGGCGCGGCGCTCACCCTCTTCGCACACCGGGCTCCGGACGATGTGTCGATCGACGAGGTGGCGGTCGCGGCCGGCGTCTCGCGCCCGCTCGTCTACCGCTACTTCCCCGGCGGCAGGCAGCAGTTGTACGAGGCCGCACTCGGGTCGGCCGCCGAGCAGCTGACGCGCTGCTTCGCCGAACCGCCCGTAGGCCTGCCCACCGAGCGCGTCGGCCGGGTCCTCGACCGCTACCTCGGCTTCGTCGACCAGCACGACGCCGGCTTCAGCGCCCTGCTGCGCGGCGGCAGCGTCGCCGAGACCTCGCGCACGACCACGATCGTGGACGGCGTACGCAGGGCAGCGGCCGACCAGATCCTGCTCCACCTGGGCCGGAGCGGCCGACAGGGCCAGGAGCCCGCCGGACCACGCCTGAGCATGATGGTGCGTACCTGGATCGCGTCCGTGGAGGCGGCATCCCTGATCTGGCTGGACGAGGACAAGCGGCCGGCGGCGTCGAACCTGCGGGACTGGCTGGTCGACCATCTGATGGCCCTGCTCGCGGTGACGGCCGCGTCGGACGAGGAGACCGAGACCGTGGTGGCGGACCTGCTGAGCCAGGAGACCGCCGAAGGTCCGGCCGGGCGGCTCGCGACGCGGATCATCCCGGTGGTGGGCCGGGCGGCACATCTGCTGCCGCCGGACTGAGGCCCATGCCCCGGCCCTGCGTCAGACTGGCCTGGTGAGAAGCGAGAACACGCCCTTCCGCGGCGGCCCCCTCGACGGCCGGGTGCTGCCCGTACTGCTCGGACCGACCGGCCATCCGCCCAAGTGGTACGAGGTCCCGGTGCCGGACGCCGACGGCGGCCCCGCCACCGTGTACGCCTACCGGCGCGCACCGGCGGGCTATTCGAAACGCCTCGGGCTGCAGCGCGGCTGGGTGTACGAGTACGCCCCCGAAGGCCGTGAGCGCTCCACCCCCAAGTGGCCCTGGACGAAACCCCGCAGCGGGTCCTGAGCGGTGTGCGGGGCGACGCCCGTAAGATCGGCGGTCAGGTGCCGAGGGCACGGTCACAAGGGGGGTGCGCCATGGAGGCGCTGCGTCAGGACGATCCACGCCACTTCGGCCCGTACACCACGCTGGCGCGCTTCCGCGAGAGCGCGAGCGCCGTGCACTACCTGGCCAGGGGCGAGGACCGCGACGCGCTCACCGTGGTGACGGCCGCCCGGCCCGCCCTCGCCTCCGTACCCGCCTTCCGGCGCCGCTTCAGGTCCGAGGCCCGCACCGCGGACCGGCTGGCGGGGGGCTGGGTGCAGCCGCCGCTCGACCCGCAGGACGACGAGGACGGCCTGTGGACCGCCACGGCGTACGTGCCCGCGGTGACGCTCGCCGATGCGATCGGCATCGCGGGTCCGCTGCCCGAGCGTGCCGTACGGATACTGGGCGCAGGCCTGGCCGAGACGCTCTCCCGGGTGCACGCCACCGGAGCCGTGCTCCAGGGCCTCGCGCCGGAGACGGTGCTGCTGGCCGAGGACGGCCCCCGGCTGACCGCGTTCGGCCCCCTGGGCGCGGCCGCCTCCGCCGAGGCCAGGGAGGGCGGCCAGCTGTCCGTACGGCTCGGGTATCTCACCCCCGAGCAGGTCGAGGGCAAGGAAGTGGGCCCGGCCTCCGATCTGTTCGTCCTGGGCCTGCTGCTGGCGTACGCGGCGACCGGAGCCACCCCGCTCGCCGACGGGCCCGCGGAGGAGGCGGCGGAGCGCATCGCCCATGGTTCCGCGGAACTCGGCGCCGTACCCGATGAGTTGCGCGCGCTGATCGCGCGCTGTCTGGCCAAGGACCCGGACGACCGGCCCGGCGCGGGCTCGGTCGCGGCCGAACTGGCACTGGAGGGCGCGGCGGGCCTCGCCAAGGGCGGCTGGCTCCCTGAGCCGTTGTCAGCAGCGGTGACCGACCAGACGGCACGGGCGCGGGCGCTGGAGCCGCCGGAGGACCAGCGGGTCGAGGCGGCGGACCCGGCGGACGCGGTCCGGGACGAGGCTCCGGCGGACCCGGCCCAGGACAGCGACGGCAGCAGCGGCAGCGGCAGCGGCAGCGGTGACATCGGGGAGGACAGCCGCACCACGCGCTTCCTCCCGGCAGGGGCGCGAGCACCGCGGTCCGACCGGGTGACGGCCCAGCTGGCCCTCCCCCAGGAGGCGACCGGCGCCGCACCGCAACCGCCACCCGCACCCGCACCCGCACAGCCCTACCCGTACGTCCATCCGGTCACGGCAGCCGCCCCGCAGGCCTCACCCGCCGCACCCGTTACGTCCCCCGCGCTCCCCCAGGCACTGCCCGCGGCACTGCCCGCGGCGCTCCCCGCGGCCCTGCCTGCCGGGGCCCCGGCCGGCGCACCGGACTCCGCGCCGCGCGCCGTCGCCGCCCAGGTCACCAGCCGGCGCGCGCTGTTCACGGCCGTAGGCGCCGGGGCGGCGGGCCTCGTGCTGGGCGGCGGCGCCGTCGCTCTCCTCGGCTCCGACGGCTCCGACGCGGCCGCCGACGACAAGCCGGCCGCCGAGCCCGGCCCCACCGTCCCCGGCCGGGCGCCGGACCCCCGGTGGATCTACACCCACCCGGCCTCCGCGCCTGCCCCGCTCACCGCGGGCGTCTGGCAGGACAAGCTGCTCGTGCTGACGGACACGGCAGGGGCGACCGGCGTCGACCTGCGGACGGGGCGGAAGATCTGGGAGCGTGCCGACGCCGCCGGGGCGCAGGCCGTCCTGACGGCCGGAGCGGGTCTCTGCTTCCTGGCCAGCCCGACCGAATTCCTCTGGCTGTCGCCGAAGGACGGGAAGATCGCGCACCGGGTGCGCTTCGTGGACCAGTTCGACGACGTACCGAACATGAAGGTGGCCCCGCTCACCGGCCGGTCGGGGAACGTCCTCTGGTTCACCGGCTCCCACACCGTCACCGTGAAGGCGCCCAAGCCGAAGAAGGGCAAGAAGCAGGGGAAGGACACGCAGGCCGTCAAGGCGTACTTCTTCGCGTACGACGTCGTGCTGCGCAAGGAGCTCTGGCGCGTCTCCGTACCCGAGGGCCGGAGCCCCGGCACCCCGGCCTACCGGCTGACCGCCGTCATGGACGAGGGCGTCGTCGTGCGCCAGGACGCCGACACCCTCACCCCCGCCGACACCAAGGCCGCCAAGGGCAAGGCCACCTTCCGCTGCTTCGACCGCACGACGGGCAAGCTGCTCTGGGAGCGTGAGTTCGGCGCGGTCGCACCGGACGGCGCGGCGGCCGGCGACGCGGAGGGTCAGCTGTACGGCGCGGTGGGCGACGACCTCCAGGCCTTCGAGACGGACACCGGCAAGCCGGTCTGGACGCTGAACGGCACCGAGTCCTCCGTCTTCGGCACACCACTCCCGGCCGGCGCCCGGCTCCACACCACCAACCGCAACCAGGAGGTCGGCGCGGTCGAGCGGGCGTCGGGGAAGGTGCTCTGGCGGCGTTCCACCGAAGTGCCGCTGGGCGGCGACGCCCCCGCGCTCACGCTGAGCGCGGGCGGGAAGACGCTGCTCGCAGCGGACGCCTCGCAGGTGACCGCGTTCGCCGCGGCGGACGGGCGCCGGCTGTGGAAGTTCCAGGACATCGGCGCCCAGGCCCCGAAGGGCACCACGGTCAGCGCGCCCTACCGGGTGCTGGCCACCGGGAAGACCGCCGTCGTCCAGCGGGAGCGGGCCTTCTACGCCTTCCCCGCCGAGTGACGTCCGGGCGTCCACCGTTCGGGGCAACCCCCGGACGGCACGCCGGGCGGTCCTTGCATCACCCGACACCGAGTGACCGGATGGACGAGATCCGAGCACTTGTGGGGTAGTCCGATTAATAGGACTCGCCCCTGTCACCGGAGGTGATGTCGTGTCACGCAGGTTCGCGCGCACCCTCTGCACCGCGGCCCTCGCCGCGGTCGTCGCCGCCTCCCCCGCAGTCGCCGAGCCGGCGGGGCCCGAGCCGGCGCCCGCCCCGGCGGCCGGGGCGCCGCAGAGCGTCGCCGGACTCCTCAAGCAGCTCCAGACGCTCTACCGGAAGGCCGAGGAGTCCGGCGAGCTCTACAAGGGCACCGAGGAGGAGCTGAAGAAGCGGACCGCCGAGGCCAGGAAGGTGCGCGCCGAACTGGCCAAGGCCAGGGCCGCGCTGGACACCGGCCGCCGGGACGCGGGACAGCTGGCCCGTGCCCAGTACCAGGGGCGCACCGGCTTCTCCGCGTACATGCAGCTGCTGCTGGCGGACGATCCGGCCCGCGCCCTGGAGCAGAGCCATGTCATCGAGCACGCGCAGGCCGGCAGATCGGCCACGGTGGACCGGCTGACCGGCGCGGAGAAGCGAGCCGAGGCCCTGGAGGCCAGGTCCCGGGAGGCGCAGGAACGCCAACGGGTGCTGACCGAACGACAGAAGAAGCAGCGCGACTCCGTGCAGTCCCAGCTGAAGGGCATCGAGGCGATGCTGGCCTCGCTGTCGGCCGAACAGCTCGCCGCGCTGTCGGAGCTGGAGGAGAAGAACATCGGAGCCGCCCAGGGCGCGCTCACCGCGTCCGGGGCGCTCAGCTCCGTACGCCCGCCGACCGAGCAGGGCAGTGAGGCCGTCAGCTACGCCATCGAGCAGATCGGCAAACCGTATGTGTGGGGCGCGGAGGGCCCCGAGTCGTACGACTGCTCCGGACTCACCTCGCAGGCCTGGTCGGCCGCCGGCCGGGACATCCCGCGCACCTCGCAGGAACAGTGGCGGCAGCTGCCGAAGGTGCCGGTCGCCTCACTGCGCCCGGGCGACCTGGTGGTCTACTTCCCCAAGGCCACCCATGTGGCGCTCTACATCGGCAACGGCCTCGTCGTGCAGGCCCCCAGGCCTGGCGCCACCGTGAAGGTCTCGCCGCTGGCCTCGAACCCGCTGCTGGGGGCCGTACGCCCGGACCCGGCCGGCGAACCGCTCAGCGCGTACACCCTGCCGGAACTGCCCGAGGGCGCCACCTCGGGTGCCGACACCGGCTTCGACGCCCAGGCCGACTGACACCGGACACCGGACACCGGACACCGGGCACCTGAGAGCCCCGGCCGTCACACCCTCGTGACGGGCGTGACGGCCCGGTCTTCGTTCGGATGTCAGCCCTGCGCGCCCGAGAGCTCCGCGAGGTAGGCGTTCGTCTTCTCCGGCTCGTAGAAGAAGTTCTCGAAGTCCGCAGGGTCGTTGAACCCGTTGGCGAACCGGTCGGCGGCCGGCTGGAGCTGACCCGCCGCGCCGATCAGGTTCAGCACGTGCTCGGGCGGCGGCGCGAGCATCGCGTTCGTCCACTTCACGACGTGCTGGGTGTTCTCCCAGTGCCGATCGAACGTGGCCTGCATCCACTCCTCGTCGAACGGCCGGTCGCCGTGCTCCAGGATCGAGTGGAGGTAGGAATGCGCGCACTTGGACGCGGTGTTGGAACCCTGCCCGGTGACCGGGTCGTTGGCGACGACCACGTCCCCCACGCCCAGGACCAGACCGCCGCCGGGCAGCCGGCCGACGGGCTTGCGTACGGTCGGGGCGTAACGGCCGGCCAGCGTGGCGTTGGCGTCGGTCAGCTCGACGTTGGTGGCGCGTGCGTACTCCCACGGGATGTGACGCTCCATGAGCTCCAGCGTCTTGGCCAGGTGCTCCGAGGGGTCCTTGATGCCCTGGAAGGCGTCGAGCGGGCCGCCGGGGATGCCCTCCAGGAACAGGATGTCCGCGCGGCCCGACATCGTCAGGGTCGGCATGACGAAGAGCTCTCCGACACCCGGGACCAGGTTGCACCGCACCGCGTCGAACTCCGGGTGCTCCGGGCGCGGGCCGAGGCCGTGGACATAGGCGACGGCCAGCGCCCGCTGCGGGGCGTCGTACGGCGAACGGGTCGCGTCCCGGTCGAACATGGAGACGAGCTCGCCCTTGCCGGCGGAGACCATCACCAGGTCGTACGTACGTGAGAAGTAGTCCAGGTCCGAGACGGCCGCACCATGGATGACAAGCTGCCCGCCGCGCTGGGCGAACGTCTCCATCCAGCCGGCCATCTTCACCCGCTGGTCGACGGACTGGGCGATGCCGTCCAGCTTGCCGACCCAGTCGATGACCCGCGAGGAGTCGGGGCCCGCGACGGAGGCACCGAGGCCCTCGATCCGTGGGGCCTGCGACTCCCAGAAGTTGAGCTGGAGGTCGCGCTCGTGCTGGAGAGCCGTGTGGAACATGCACTGCGTCGACATGACCCGGCCCGACCGGATCTCGTCCGCGGTGCGGTTGGACATCAGGGTGACTTCGTAGCCCTGGGACTGAAGTCCGAGAGCCAGTTGGAGACCGGACTGGCCGGCCCCGACTATGAGTATCTTCCGCATCACGGTTCTCCGTTGCGTCCGTCGTTATTCGGGGGCGACGTCGAGGGCGTGGCCCACCAGGGCGAGCAGCGACTCGACGACGGTGATCCTCCTACGC
This sequence comes from Streptomyces sp. NBC_01012, assembly GCF_045162755.1. Lineage (NCBI taxonomy): Bacteria > Bacillati > Actinomycetota > Actinomycetes > Kitasatosporales > Streptomycetaceae > Streptomyces > Streptomyces sp. NBC_01012. Next base: position 2,418,564 of record NZ_CP108688.1, read on the forward strand.
GCATCCATGACCACGACAGGCACGTGCGGAGATATCGTCAGCGCCTCCCTGACATCGGCCTCCTCGTAGCCCGTGGTTCCCTCGAAGTGGTTGACGGCGACGACGTAGGGAAGGCCGCAGCTCTCGAAGTAGTCGAGGGCGGCGAAGCAGTCGGCGAGGCGGCGGGTGTCCGCCAGGACGACCGCACCGATCGCACCGCGCACCAGGTCGTCCCACATGAACCAGAAGCGCTGCTGACCGGGCGTCCCGAAGATGTACAGGACGAGGTCGTCGCTCAGGGTGAGCCGGCCGTAGTCCATCGCGACGGTCGTGGTGACCTTGTCGGGCGTGGCGGAGAGGTCGTCGGTCCCCTCACTGGCCCGCGTCATCAGGGCTTCGGTCTGCAACGGGGTGATCTCGGAGACCGAGCTGACGAAAGTGGTCTTGCCCACGCCGAATCCGCCCGCGACCACGATCTTGGTCGCGATCGGCGCGCGGGTGTGGTCGAGCTGCCAGTCCTGCACCGTCTCGTCGGGCCCGTCCTGCGGCCCCCGCTGACGCGGAGTGAAGAGCGGCGCCTCAGAGACGGCGGAGTCCATTGAGTACCCTTTCGAGCAGCGCGCGGTCGGGCTGTCCGGTGCCGTGACCGGTCCCGTAGACGCGGATCTTTCCCTGGTCGGCCAAGTCGCTGAGCAGCACCCGGACCACACCGAGCGGCATCTTCAGCAGGGCGGAGATCTCCGCGACCGTACGCATGCGGCGGCAGAGCTCCACGATGGCCTGGAGCTCCGGCATGACACGCGTGGCGAGATTGCCGTTCGTGAGCTCCCGGCGCTCCTCGGAGGCGTCCAGCGCGGCGACGAACGTCTCGACGAGCAGGACGTGGCCGAAGCGGGTACGGCCACCGGTGAGGGAGTACGGACGGACCCGTGCCGCCTTGCGGTCGGCGCCCCTGACGGGGAGTTTTCGTACGGGTTCGGCAGCTGACGTCACTGGGCGCTCTCCATCGATTTGCGCAGCTCGCTGCGGAGTTCGGGGGTGAGTACGTGTCCGGCTCGGCCGACGAAGAGCGCCATGTGGTAGGCGATGACGCTCATGTCGCAGTCGGGGGTGGCGTGCACACCGAGCAGGGAACCGTCGCTGATCGACATGACGAAGACACTGCCCTCGTCCATCGCGACCATCGTCTGCTTGACGCCGCCGCCGTCCATCAGCTTGGCGGCGCCGATCGTGAGGGACCCGATGCCGGAGACGATGGTGGCGAGATCGGCGCTGGAACCCCGGGGGCCGGTCTGCCGTCCTCCGGCCCCGCCCTTCGCGAGACCGGGGTCCGAGGAGAGCAGCATCAGTCCGTCGGACGAGACGACGGTGACCGAGTGGACCCCTGGCACCTCCTCCACGAGATTGCTCAGCAACCAGTGAAGGTTACGGGCCTCGGAACTCAGCCCGAATGTGCTGGGCGCAGTCAACTGCGTGCCTCCTCGACTGTGTCCCCCGTCTCATCGATGCGACCGTCGGTACGGTCATGGTCGGTTTCCGGCCCCGTCTCGGCGATCTCCGCCTCGACATCGCGGCGGCCGTCCTTCGCTCCCTGGTGGAACCCGCCGAGTCTGCGGCGCAGGGCTTCCTTGTCCAGGCTGCCCTTGCGCTCGGCGACCGGGGCGGACGGCGGCGCGGCGATCTTCGGGGTGCGCTTGGGCAGCCCCTTGTCCGTGAGGCGCTCGGGCGAGGGCGCCGGGTCGGGCACCTCCTCGCCGAGTCCGGTCAGCGGCTGCCGGGGGCCGGGAAGGGCGTCGGCGGCCGGGGCGGGCGCGGGCGCCGGCACGGGGTTCGTGTCGGCGGCGCGCTCATGGCGGTCGGGCCCGATGGCGTACGGGCTGGGCGCGTCCGGGCTCGGTGTGTCCTGGCTCGGTGTGTCCTGGCTCGGTGCGTCCGGGCTGGGCGCGTCCGGCTGCGCGGGCAGCCGTACCTGCAGGGTGGTCTCGGCCTCGGACTCCGTGGGCCCGGACTCCGCGGACTCCTCGGGCCCGGCGGCAGGCGCCGCGGGCTCGGGCGTGGGTGCCGGGGCGGCCACCACGGGCTCGGGGGCCGTGTGCTCCGCGGCTGCGGGCTCCACGGGCTCGGGCTCGGCGGCCGGTGTCGCGTGCTCCGGGGCCTGCTCGCGCAGGGTCCGCTCGGCGGCCTCGATCAGCGGATCGCCGGTCTGGGCGGCCGAACGGGGCGGCAGGGCGTTGGAGTTGGCCTCGGCGACCGAACCCGGAAGATTGAGCGTGGGCGCGTCCCCCGGCAGCGGCACGGGCGGCGGGGTGACAGCGGGCGGCGCCTTGGGCAGCAGCGCCTGCGGAAGGACGACGACCGCGGTCACCCCGCTCCCCTTCTGCTCGCGCAACTGCACCCGTACGCCGTGGCGGGCCGCCAGCAGCGAGGTCACCTGAAGACCCAGCCCGGCCCCGTCCGCGGCCTGTTCGCCCGCCTCGAAGGACGCCGGGTCGGCCAGCCTGGCATTGAGTTCGCTCATCCGGACCGCCGACATGCCGATGCCCTCGTCCTGCACGGAGAGCATCACCTCCCCGGTCTCCAGCAGCCAGCCGGAGAGCTCGACATGGGAGTCGGGCGGGGAGAAGGAGGTCGCGTTCTCCACGAGTTCGGCGACCAGGTGGCTCAGGTCGTCGGCGGCGAAGCCCGCGACCTGGGCGTGCGGCGGCAGGGACTGGATGGTGACCCGCTCGTACCGCTCGATCTCGCTGACCGCGGCGCGCAGTACGTCGACGAGCGGGATCGGGCCCGCGTGCCCCTGGTTGTGGTCGGTCCCCGCGAGCACCAGCATGTTCTCGCTGTGGCGCCGCATGACGGTGGCCATGTGGTCCAGCTTGAAGAGCGTGGCGAGGCGCTCGGGGTCCTGCTCGCGCTCCTCCATGCCCTCGATGACGGCGAGCTGGCGCTCGACCAGACCCAGCGTGCGCAGCGACAGATTCACGAAGGTGTGGTGGACGGTGTTCCGCAGCCGCTCCAGCTGCCCGGTGAGCTCCTTGACCCCGGTCTGGAGCTCGGCCCGCTCACGCGTGAGGGCCTCCCGGTCCGCGACCAGTTCGCCGTGCTCGGCCTGAAGGCCGCCGACCCGCCCCGTGATGTCCTGCCGCATTCCGTGCAGCTTGCCGTGCAGGGCGTTGATGGACCGTACGACCTGGGCGAACTCGTCGTTGCGCCCGGTGTAGCGGACCGGCTCGGCGGTCTCGGGCTCGGCGGCGATACGGGCCGCCCCGATCCGCAGCACGGCGAGCGGCTGGGTGAGGGTGCGGGCGACGGCGGTGGAGACGCCGACGGCGATCAGCAGACAGCCGCCGAGCAGGGCGAGGCGCAGCTCCAGCGCGGTGACGTCGTCGTCGCGCAGCCCCTCAAGACGCTTGACCTGTGCGGTGCCGAGCGCGGACTCGACTCCGCGCATGCGGTCGACCCGGGCGGAGAGTGCCGCCTCGACCTTCTTGGGGTCGGCCGCCCGGTCGGACTCGGAGAGCTCGGGGCGGTCGGTGAACCGGGTGAGGTACTTCTCCGCGCCGGCGACCTCGGGGCCGGTGACCGTGGAGGCGAGCCGGTCGCGGGCGGAGGAACCGGCCGCCTGGTCGAACTCGGCGAGCGAGGCGAGCTCACGCACCCTCGCCTGCTGGGCCGCCGCGCTCAGTTCGTCACGGTTGCGGTCGTCGTCGCTGTCGCCGTCGGCCTGGGTCTGGATCGGCAGGCCGGTGATCGGGTCGATCTGCTGCTGCTGAGGCTTGGTTCCCGGCACGGCGAGCGCGGCCAGGATCAGCCCCTTGGTCGCCGAGGCCTGCTCCACCGCGCCGCCGAGTGCGAGCGGGGCGCGGGAGGCGTCGGCGGCGCGCGGCGGGGTCTTCTCGGCGAGCTCGTCGGCGATGCCGTGCAGCTTGGCGATCACCTCGGAGTACGCCTGGTACGCCTCCATCGCCGAGCCCTTGCCCGTGAGGGCGGTCCTGCGCAGCGAGGGAAGGACGGCGAGGTCCCGGCGCAGCGCCGCGGGGGCGGCGCCCTCGATCTCGTCCACCTGCTGGTCGACACGGGCCGCGGGGGCCGTGGTGGCGTCCCCGTCGTCCTTACGGCCGCCCGCGATGTAGGTGGTGACCTCGTCCCGCTCGTCCGCGAGCGCGTGCGCGAGGGTGACCGCCTGCTGGTTCAGCTCGGCGAGCGTGACCAGCCGCTGGGACTCGTTGAGATCGGACGAGGCGCTCAGGGCCGCCGGGGCACCTGCCGCGATGACGGTGATCCCCACGACGGCGACGCCGGCGACGAGCCGGCTGCGTACCCGCACGGTCCGCTTGGAGGCACCCGCTGCCTGAGGCATCGCCTCGGACTCCTCACGCGTGCTGTCCTTGCTCCGAGGCCGCTTCTTCTGCACCGGTGCTCGCAATCTTGACTCGTCCGCCCTTGAAGCAGAGGTGACGCACGGTCACGTGAAGGGGAACCCCGCCCTGGTGCGCCGTACGGCTTCTGACCATTCCAGTGCTTTTGAGAGGGGGCCGTGCATCAACCGCTCCGCCACTCGAAGGAGTGAACATCACTCCGGAGTTGGCGAACAAGTCTCCCCACGGGCGCGGCAGGCCATGCACGGGCCACCGGGTGGAACTTCGGGCCAGCCTTTGGCAGTATGCCCGCCCGCATATGCGCGGAGCCCCGGATTCCGCCAACGGTGGTCATCTGACCTGCTGGTACGGCGGGAGAACCGGTTCGCGCGGGGCCGGTGAAGGCATCGGGCAGACTGATCCGATGCGTATCGAACTCGCCACCGAGCCCGGCAGCCCCGAACGCCCCAACGAGGACTGGGCGTCGGCCGTCGCCCCCGCGGCAGGCCAGGGCGGCGCCCTCGTCCTGCTCGACGGCGTCACGCCACCTCCGGGCAGCGACGGCTGCGTGCACTCGGTTCCCTGGTTCACCGCACGGCTGGGCGGCGCCCTGGCCGAACTGTCCGCTTCGCGGCGGGATCTGACCCTGGCCGACATCCTTTCGGAGTCCATCCGACGCACCGCCGCGTCACACGTCCGACTGTGTGACCTTTCTCACCCGCGCACGCCTCAGGCGACGGTGATCCTGGCACGTTGGGACGACGAGCGGGTCGAGCACCTGGTGCTCTCCGACTCGGCCCTGCTCGTCGAGGCGCCCGACGGCACGGTCCGGCCGCTGCTCGACGACCGGATCGACCGGCTGCCGCCCGGTTCGCTCGCCTCGGACGAGATCGCGGACGCCCGTTTCCGGAACAAGGAGGGCGGCTTCTTCACCGCGGCGGCCGACCCCCGGGTGTCCTCACGCGCCGTCACCGGCGAGACCCCGAGAGGCGGGGTCAGGGCGCTGGCGGCGCTGACGGACGGGGCCAGCCGCTGGACGGAGAAGTTCCGGGAAGGCGACTGGACGGCCACCCTGGGCGTGCTCCGCAAGGAGGGGCCGCAGGGGCTCATCGACCGCGTACGGGAGCTGGAGCGGGCCGACACGGAGCGCGTACACCTGCGGCACGGCAAGACGCATGACGACGCGACAGCGGTGCTGGTGACGCTCTGACAGCCCCCGCTTCGAGCTCCCCCGCCTCCCTCCGGGAGCCTCAGTCCTCGGCGCGCTCGTTCAAGTGGTGGAGCAGTCGCGCCAGTTCGGCGACCTCGGCACGGTTCCAGTCGGCGAGCTTGCGGGCGTAACGGCCGCGGCGGGCGTCACGGACACTGCGGAAGCGCGCCAGACCCTCGTCGGTGAGGTGCACGAGCGAGGCGCGGCCGTCGGCCGGGTCGGTCTCCCGCGCCACCAGGCCGAGCCCTTCCAGGGCCCTGAGCTGGCGGCTCATGGTCGCCTTGCCCACGCCGAAGTAGCCGGCGAGGTCGGTGGCGCGCTGGCGTCCGGCCGACTCCAGCCGTACGAGGAGGCCGTAGGCCGCGGCCTCCAGGTCCGGATGGACCTCGCGCGCCATCTCCCCGGAATTGGCCCTGGCCCGGCGCAGAAAGACCGCCAACTCTCGCTCCAGAGCGAGGAATTCATGGTCAACACCACTTCCGGCCGCTGCACCGGGTTCATCGCCGCCTACGCTCCCGTGCACGTCAGCACCCCTCATACGCGTTCCTGCCGTTGAAAGTTTCTTCCAACTCCGGCCGTCGCCGCAGCTCGGCCAGTATTTCGCAGGAGCACCGCACTCCGCTCGGCCAAGCGGTTGGCCGCCGCTCTGGTGACGGTGCTCACACTCGTGCTGAGCGGCTGCTCGATGCAGACCACGACTCCGGGCTTCGTCGACGTCCTGCGGAAGGAGGGCCGCACCCTGGTGACGGTCCCCCGGCTGATGGCTCCCGCGGAGCCCGAGCCCGGCACGGTCCACCGCCCCTGACCCGCCCCGCACACGCGTCGGCCCGCCCTCCGGGGGAGAGCGGGCCGACCGTGACCGGCCGTCGGCGTGATGTCACGCCCGTCACAGCATGACGCCTACGCGGCGGCCGGGATCCTGTCGCGCACCGACGCCGGGGCGAGCGCGATCTCCAGCACCTGACGGACATCGTTGACCGGGTGGACCTCCAGCGTGTCGAGGACCTCGGCCGGGACGTCGTCCAGGTCGGCCTCGTTGCGCTTGGGGATCACCACGGTCGTGATGCCCGCCCGGTGCGCGGCCAGCAGCTTCTGCTTCAGCCCGCCGATCGGCAGCACCCGCCCGGTCAGCGACACCTCACCGGTCATCGCGACGTCCGTCCTGACCAGCCGCCCCGAGAGCAGGGAGGCCAGCGCCGTCGTCATCGTGATGCCGGCGCTCGGGCCGTCCTTCGGGACCGCGCCCGCCGGGAAGTGGATGTGCGCGCCCCGGTCCTTGAGGTCGGCGACCGGCAGCTCCAGCTCCGCACCGTGCGACCGCAGGAAGCTGAGGGCGATCTGCGCGGACTCCTTCATCACATCACCGAGCTGACCGGTCAGGGTGAGTCCGGACGCCCCGGTCTCGGGGTCGGCCAGCGACGCCTCGACGAACAGCACGTCGCCGCCCGCCCCCGTCACCGCGAGTCCGGTGGCCACACCCGGCACCGCGGTGCGGCGCTCGGCCGGGTCCTGGGCGGACTCGGGCACGTGGTGCGGCCGGCCGATCAGGCCCCTGAGGTCGGCGTCGGTCACCGTGAACGGCAGTTCCCGGTCGCCCAGTTCGTGCTGGGCCGCGACCTTGCGGAGCAGCCGCCCGACCGCCCGCTCCAGATTCCGCACCCCGGCCTCCCGGGTGTACTCGCCGGCCAGCTTGCGCAGCGCGGACTCGTCGAGGCCGACCTCCTCCTTCTCCAGACCGGCCCGCTCCAGCTGGCGCGGGAGCAGGTGGTCCCGGGCGATGACGACCTTCTCGTCCTCGGTGTAGCCGTCGAGCGTGACCAGCTCCATGCGGTCGAGCAGGGCCTCGGGGATGGCTTCGAGGACATTGGCCGTGGCCAGGAACACCACGTCGCTGAGGTCGAGTTCGACCTCCAGGTAGTGGTCGCGGAAGGTGTGGTTCTGCGCCGGGTCGAGGACTTCGAGCAGGGCGGCCGCCGGGTCGCCCCGGAAGTCCGAGCCGACCTTGTCGATCTCGTCGAGCAGGACGACCGGGTTCATCGAGCCGGCCTCCTTGATCGCCCGTACGATCCGGCCGGGCAGCGCGCCGACGTACGTACGCCGGTGACCCCTGATCTCGGCCTCGTCCCGGACGCCGCCGAGCGCGACCCGGACGAACTTGCGCCCCATGGCGTGCGCGACGGACTCGCCGAGCGAGGTCTTGCCGACACCAGGCGGTCCGACCAGCGCCAGGACGGCACCGCCGCGCCGGCCGCCGACGACGCCGAGGCCACGGTCGGCACGCCGCTTGCGCACCGCGAGGTACTCGGTGATGCGTTCCTTCACGTCCTGGAGACCGGCGTGCTCGGCGTCCAGGATCTCCTGGGCGCCCTTGATGTCGTACGCGTCCTCGGTCCGCTCGGTCCAGGGGAGTTCGAGGACGGTGTCCAGCCAGGTCCTGATCCAGGAGCCCTCGGGGCTCTGGTCGGAGGCACGCTCCAGCTTCTCGACCTCCTTGAGCGCGGCCTCACGGACGTGCCCGGGGAGGTCGGCGGCCTCGACACGGGCCCGGTAGTCGTCGGACTCGTCCTCCGGGTCACCGTTGAGCTCGGTGAGCTCCTTGCGTACGGCGTCGAGCTGACGCCGCAGCAGGAATTCGCGCTGCTGCTTGTCGACGCCCTCCTGGACGTCCTTGGCGATGGACTCGGCCACATCCTGCTCGGCGAGGTGTTCACCGAGCCACTGGACGGCGAGCTTCAGCCGGGTGACCGCGTCGGCGGTCTCCAGCAGCTGGATCTTCTGGGCAACGGTCAGGAAGGGCGAGTACCCGGAGTTGTCGGCGAGCGCGGAGATGTCATCGATCTGCTGGACACGGTCCACGACCTGCCAGGCACCGCGCTTCTTCAGCCAGCTGGTCGCGAGGGCCTTGTACTCCTTGGCGAGCTCGGCGACGGAGCCGGGGAGGGGATCGGGCAGGGATACGTCGATCCGGGTGCCCTCCACCCACAGCGCGTTGCCGGGCCCACTGGTGCCCGCGCCGATCCGCACCCGGTCACGGGCCCGGATCAGTGCGCCCGGGTCCCCGTCCGAGAGCCGCCCGACCTGCTCGACGGTTCCCAGGACACCGGTCCCGGCGTGATTCCCGTCGATACGCGGCACGAGCAGCACCTCGGGCTTGCCGCCTCCCGGCCGTGCGACGGCCTGGGCGGCTTCCACGGCGGCGCGCACCTCGGCATCCGACAGGTCGAGCGGCACCACCATGCCGGGCAGCACGACCTCGTCGTCGAGCGGCAGCACGGGCAGGTCGACGGGCGTGAACGCCTTCGATGCATTCGACTCAGCAGTCATGATCTCCCCTTCGGCAGGCAAGTTGAGCTATATGGACTCAATGCTTGTGAGCCGTGAGATGTTCCCCGCCCTGTGTTCGCTCTCAGCGATCAGCCGCGCACGACCTGCCGTCCCTACGCCAGCGCCGCGTGGGGCCCGCCCATTCCCGGAGACCCGGACAACCGGCTGGCCCGCAGGACCGGCCCCGGGCAAAATGGACCGTTGCACGAGTGAACCGACGCCTGCCCGGAGACCGGAGAACGCGCCCATGACGCCCGCCACAGACGCCCACCGCCCCGTCGTCCTGGACCGGCGCGAAGGGCCGTTCGGCGAAGTCGTCCTGCGCGAGCGCGGCGACGACTTCGAGATCATCGCCAACGGCTGCTTCCTGATGGACACCTCCGACGGACGTTCCGAGCGGCTGCTCATCGACGCGGCGCTCGCCACCCTGCCCGCCGGGCGCCCCGACCTGTCGGTGCTGATCGGCGGGCTCGGTGTCGGCTTCTCGCTGGTACGGGCGGCCACCGAGCCGCGCTGGGGACGGATCGCGGTCGTCGAGCGGGAGCAGGCCATCGTCGACTGGCACCTCGACGGGCCGCTCGCCCGGATCTCCGGGGCCGCACTCGCCGACTCCCGCACCGAGATCCTCCGCACGGACCTCGTCGACCACCTCCGTACGACCACGGAGCGTTACGACGCGCTGTGCCTGGACATCGACAACGGCCCCGACTGGACCGTCACCGAGGACAACGGAAACCTCTACTCACCCGCAGGACTGGCGGCCTGCCGGGCGCGTCTGACGCCCGGCGGAGTCCTCGCCGTATGGTCCGCACAGCCGTCCCCCGCGTTCGACCACGCCTTGCGGAATGCCGGATTCCACGCAGTAACGACCGAAGAAGTAGCCGTTGCCCGAGGTGTTCCGGACGTGGTCCATCTCGCACTCAGGGACGACTGAACCCTCACCGGGTGTCCACATCCCTGCCCCATCATGGATTCGGCGGCGCAGGTCCGCCGATCCGCCCCCTTTCCCGTGGGTAACACCTTCACGACGGACAACACCCTGCGTAGCCGAGAGGCGCCTTCTGCCTTTACGCTCTGACCGGCACAAGGGATCACCGACGAAAACCACAAGCGATAACCGTGCCTCCGGGGGAATGGCCCCCGCGAGAACGGGCAGGGGCGGGGCGATGGAACAGACACACACCACCCACAACGGCGTCGCGGCCACCCCCGGGGCTCAGCGCCGGGTGCTGGTGGTAGAGGACGACGCGACGATCGTCGACGCCATTTCCGCGCGGCTGCGGGCCGAGGGCTTCCTGGTGCAGACCGCGCTGGACGGCCCGGCGGCCGTCGACGCGGCCGAGGCCTGGCAGCCCGACCTGATGGTGCTCGACATCATGCTTCCCGGCTTCGACGGCCTGGAGGTCTGCCGCCGGGTGCAGGCCCAGCGCCCTGTGCCGGTGCTGATGCTCACCGCACGCGACGACGAGACCGACATGCTGGTCGGACTCGGCGTCGGCGCCGACGACTACATGACCAAGCCGTTCTCCATGCGGGAGCTGGCCGCGCGGGTGCACGTCCTGCTGCGCCGCGTCGAGCGGGCCGCCCTGGCCGCGGTGACACCGCGCAGCGGCATCCTGCGCCTCGGCGAGCTGGAGATCGACCACGCGCAGCGCCGTGTCCGGGTGCGCGCCGACGACGTCCACCTCACCCCGACCGAGTTCGACCTGCTGGTCTGTCTGGCCAACACACCCCGCGCGGTGCTGTCCAGGGAGCAGCTGCTGGCCGAGGTCTGGGACTGGGCCGACGCCTCGGGCACCCGTACGGTCGACAGCCACATCAAGGCCCTGCGCCGGAAGATCGGCGCCGAGCGGATCCGTACCGTGCACGGCGTCGGCTACGCCCTGGAGACCCCCGCGCCATGACCTGGCCCGGCTCAGGACTGCGGCCGTTCTCCATCAAGGCCAAGCTGGGCACGCTCGTGGTGGTCTCCGTGTTCATCACGACCGGACTGCTGATCGTCGCCCTGCGCACCAGGACCGAATTCCGCTTCATCACGGTCTTCTCGGTGATCGCCACCCTGCTGATCACCCAGTTCGTGGCCCACGGTCTGACCGCACCGCTGGACGAGATGCGCGCCGTGGCACGGTCGATCTCGCACGGCGACTACACCCGGCGGGTCAGCGGCGCCGGACGGCGCGACGAGCTCGGTGACCTGGCGCAGACGATCAACCGCATGACGGACGATCTGGAGGCGGAGGACCGGCACCGCAAGGAGCTGGTGGCCAACGTCTCGCACGAGCTGCGCACACCGATCGCGGCGCTGAGGGCCGTCCTGGAGAACGTGGTGGACGGGGTGTCCACCGCGGATCCCGAGACGATGCGTACGGCGCTGAAGCAGACCGAACGCCTGGGCCGGCTGGTGGAGACCCTGCTGGACCTCTCCCGGCTGGACAACGGTGTGGTGGCGCTCAAGGCGCGCCGCTTCGAGGTCTGGCCGTATCTGTCGGGTGTGCTCAAGGAGGCCAACCTCGCCGCCTCGCAGCGCCGGCTCTCCTCGGGGTCGGGCAACCACTCCCGTACCGATGTCCATCTCGTCCTCGACGTGTCACCGCCCGAGCTGACGGCCTACGCGGACGCGGAACGCCTGCACCAGGTGGTCGCCAATCTGATCGACAACGCCGTCAAGCACAGCCCGCCGCACGGGCGGGTCACCGTCATGGCGCGGCGCGGGGACCACCCCGATTCGCTGGAGCTCGAGGTCATCGACGAAGGGCCCGGTATCCCCGAGGCAGAGCGCCACCGGGTCTTCGAGCGCTTCAACCGCGGCCAGGCGCCCTCCCCGCACGGCCCCGGGTCCGACGGCGGCACGGGTCTCGGGCTGGCCATCGCCCGCTGGGCGGTGGATCTGCACGGCGGCCGCATCGGGGTGGCCGAATCCACCCGTGGCTGCCGAATTCAGGTCACCCTTCCGGGGAGCTCACAGATCCACGGTTGACGCCGTGTTCGAAGCGGAGGGCCCCGTTCTCCCTCCCGGCCGGGAAAGAGATACGGTCCAAGGGGCCTCAGTACGGGCCTCGCGTACCCGAAGGGCAGTGGAACCCTGCTTGTTTCCCGCCATTTCATGCGCCGAAACCCGGCTTCAGATGTGATGTGCACGACGAAGACCGGCCCGGCCTGCACGTTACGGCTCGGGAGGCGTAGCCTTGATTTCCGCTGTCCATCACCTTGTGAAGCGGAAGAGGGCGGTTGCCGCCGTGTCGTCTCAGTCCCCCAGTAACTCGAGCATCTCGACCGAACAAGAAGCAGGATCCGGGTCCAACCCGGCCGCTGCTTTCGGCCCCAATGAGTGGCTAGTCGACGAGATCTACCAGCAGTACCTCCAGGACCCGAATTCGGTCGACCGCGCCTGGTGGGACTTCTTCGCCGACTACAAGCCGGGCACATCCGGCACGGCGGACAAGCCCGTACCCGCAACCGCGGGAGCGGTGACCCCGGCCCCGGCCACCACCGCCGCGAACACCGTGAACAACACCGCTCCGGCCAGGACCACGGCCGCCGCACCGGCCGCGCCCCCGGCCGCCCCGGCCAAGCCCGCGGCGGCCGCTCCGGCAGCTCCCGCGAAGGCTCCGGCCGCCCCCGCCAAGGCCGCTCCGGCGAAGGCGGCCCCTGCCCCCGCCGCCAAGGCGGACGCCACGGCCGAGGCCCCCGCAGGCCCGGAGTACGTGACGCTGCGCGGCCCCTCGGCCGCCGTCGCGAAGAACATGAACGCCTCCCTGGAGCTCCCGACGGCCACGTCGGTCCGCGCCGTGCCGGTGAAGCTGCTCTTCGACAACCGCATCGTCATCAACAACCACCTGAAGCGCGCGCGCGGCGGGAAGATCTCGTTCACGCACCTCATCGGGTACGCGATGGTGCAGGCCCTCAAGGCCATGCCGTCGATGAACCACTCCTTCGCGGTGAAGGACGGCAAGCCGACCCTCGTCAAGCCCGAGCACGTCAACCTCGGTCTGGCCATCGACCTGGTGAAGCCGAACGGCGACCGCCAGCTGGTCGTCGCGGCCATCAAGAAGGCCGAGACGCTCAACTTCTTCGAGTTCTGGCAGGCCTACGAGGACATCGTCCGCCGTGCCCGCGTCGGCAAGCTCGGCATGGACGACTTCTCCGGTGTCACCGCCTCGCTGACCAACCCCGGCGGCATCGGCACCGTCCACTCGGTGCCCCGCCTGATGCCCGGACAGGGCCTCATCATGGGCGTCGGCGCGATGGACTACCCGGCGGAGTTCCAGGGCACCTCGCAGGACACCCTGAACAAGCTCGGTATCTCGAAGGTCATGACCCTGACCTCGACGTACGACCACCGGGTCATCCAGGGCGCCGCGTCCGGCGAGTTCCTCCGTGTCCTGTCCCAGCTGCTGCTCGGCGAGAACGACTTCTACGACGAGATCTTCAAGGCGCTCCGCATCCCCTACGAGCCGGTCCGCTGGCTCAAGGACATCGACGCCTCGCACGACGACGACGTCACCAAGGCCGCGCGGGTCTTCGAGCTGATCCACTCCTACCGGGTCCGCGGCCACGTCATGGCCGACACCGACCCGCTGGAGTACCGCCAGCGCAAGCACCCCGACCTGGACATCACCGAGCACGGCCTCACCCTGTGGGACCTGGAGCGGGACTTCGCGGTCGGCGGCTTCGCCGGCAAGACGATGATGAAGCTCCGCGACATCCTCGGCGTCCTGCGTGAGTCGTACTGCCGCACCACCGGCATCGAGTTCATGCACATCCAGGAGCCGAAGGAGCGCAAGTGGCTCCAGGACCGGGTGGAGCGTCCGCGTCCGGCCCCGGAGCGCGAGGAGCAGCTGCGGATCCTGCGCCGCCTCAACGCCGCCGAGGCGTTCGAGACGTTCCTGCAGACCAAGTACGTCGGCCAGAAGCGCTTCTCGCTGGAGGGCGGCGAGTCCGTCATCCCGCTGCTCGACGCGGTCATCGACTCCGCCGCCGAGTCGCGCCTGGACGAGGTCGTCATCGGCATGGCCCACCGCGGCCGGCTGAACGTCCTGGCGAACATCGTCGGCAAGTCGTACGCACAGATCTTCCGCGAGTTCGAGGGCAATCTCGACCCCCGGTCGATGCACGGCTCCGGTGACGTCAAGTACCACCTGGGCGCCGAGGGCACCTTCACCGGTCTGGACGGCGAGCAGATCAAGGTCTCGCTGGCCGCCAACCCCTCGCACCTGGAGGCGGTCGACCCGGTCCTGGAGGGCATCGCCCGCGCCAAGCAGGACATCATCAACAAGGGCGGTACGGACTTCACGGTCCTGCCCGTCGCGCTCCACGGCGACGCGGCCTTCGCGGGCCAGGGCGTCGTCGCCGAGACGCTCAACATGTCGCAGCTGCGCGGCTACCGCACCGGCGGCACCGTGCACGTGGTGATCAACAACCAGGTCGGCTTCACCGCCGCCCCCGAGTCCTCGCGCTCCTCGATGTACGCCACGGACGTGGCCCGCATGATCGAGGCGCCGATCATCCATGTCAACGGCGACGACCCGGAGGCCGTGGTGCGTGTCGCGCGCCTCGCCTTCGAGTACCGGCAGACGTTCAACAAGGACGTCGTCATCGACCTCATCTGCTACCGCCGCCGCGGTCACAACGAGGGCGACAACCCGGAGTTCACCAACCCGCAGATGTACACCCTGATCGACAAGAAGCGCTCGGTGCGCAAGCTCTACACCGAGTCCCTCATCGGTCGCGGCGACATCACGCTGGAAGAGGCGGAGCAGGCGCTCCAGGACTTCCAGGGCCAGCTGGAGAAGGTGTTCGCCGAGGTCCGTGAGGCCACATCGGCGCCGGCCCAGCCGCACGTCCCGGACGTCCAGGCCGAGTTCCCGGTCGCCGTGACCACCGCGGTGTCCTCGGAGGTCGTGAAGCTGGTCGCCGAGTCGCAGGTGAACATCCCCGACGGGATCACCGTCCACCCGCGCCTCCTGCCGCAGATGCAGCGCCGCGCCGCCTCCGTGGAGAACGGCACGATCGACTGGGGCATGGGCGAGACCCTGGCCATCGGCTCGCTGCTCATGGAGGGCACCCCGGTCCGGCTCGCCGGCCAGGACACCCGCCGTGGCACGTTCGGCCAGCGTCACGCCGTTCTCGTCGACCAGAAGACCGGCGAGGACTACACCCCGCTGCTCTACCTCTCCGACGACCAGGCCCGTTACAACGTCTACGACTCGCTGCTCAGCGAGTACGCGGCGATGGGCTTCGAGTACGGCTACTCGCTGGCCCGTCCGGAGTCCCTGGTCATCTGGGAGGCCCAGTTCGGTGACTTCGTCAACGGCGCGCAGACCGTCGTGGACGAGTTCATCTCCTCGGCCGAGCAGAAGTGGGGCCAGACGTCCGGCGTCACCCTGCTCCTCCCCCACGGCTACGAGGGCCAGGGCCCGGACCACTCGTCCGCCCGCCCGGAGCGTTTCCTGCAGATGTGCGCGCAGGACAACATGACGGTCGCGATGCCGACCCTCCCCTCCAACTACTTCCACCTTCTGCGGTGGCAGGTGCACAACCCGCACCACAAGCCGCTGATCGTCTTCACGCCGAAGTCGATGCTCCGCCTCAAGGCGGCGGCGTCGAAGGTGGAGGAGTTCACCACGGGCGGCTTCCGTCCGGTCATCGGCGACGACTCGGTCAAGGCCGAGGACGTCCGCAAGGTCGTCTTCGTCTCCGGCAAGCTCTACTACGACCTGGACGCGGAGCGCGAGAAGCGCGGTGACAACGAGACGGCGATCATCCGGCTCGAGCGTCTGTACCCGCTGCCGGGTGCGGAGATCCAGGCCGAGATCGCCAAGTACCCGAACGCCGAGAAGTACCTCTGGGCCCAGGAGGAGCCGGCGAACCAGGGTGCCTGGCCGTTCATCGCGCTCAACCTGATCGACCACCTGGACCTGGCCGTCGGTTCGGACGTCCCGCACGGTGAGCGTCTGCGCCGCATCTCGCGTCCGCACGGCTCGTCCCCTGCTGTCGGCTCGGCCAAGCGCCACCAGGCCGAGCAGGCACAGCTGGTCGCCGAGGTCTTCGAGGCCTGATCAGCGGCTGTACAGCACCGGACGGCCCGGCTTTCGCGAGCATCTCGCGGGGCCGGGCCATCCGGCTTCCGGGCCTCGTTGTCCTGGTCGTTATTCTGGTCGCATGTACTTCACGGACCGTGGCATCGAGGAACTGGAGAAGCGGCGCGGCGAGGAGGAGGTCACCTTCGAGTGGCTCTCCGAGCAGCTCCGTACGTTCGTCGACCTCAACCCCGACTTCGAGGTCCCCGTCGAGCGCCTCGCGACCTGGCTGGCCCGGCTGGACGACGACGAGGACGAGTAGTCACCGCCCGTTGTCCCTGAACCGGTTGTCCTTGAACCGGTTGTCCTTGAACCGGTTGTCCCTGAACCGGTTGTACGCGAGCCCCAGCACGCCCTGCACGAGCAGGACAAGACCGGCGGTGATCCAGCCGGCACTGCGCCTGCGCGCGCCCCACAGGGTCAGCGGCAGGCCTGCGGCGACCTGTGCCGATGCCACCACGCGGGCCCTCGGGCCGAGTACCCAGGGGCCGAGGCTGCCGCTCTCGACGGCGTCGAGTTCCACACGCACCGCATCGCGCCAGCCGGCCCATTCGACCTGCTCCGCCTCCGGATGGATGCCGGCCACCGAACGCAGCCGGTCGGCGGGCTCGCCCGGGGTGAGCCCCGGCGGCATCTCCACCCCGGTCCGGGTGAGCACCGTGAGCAGTCCGCGCAGCCTGGCGTCTCCGTCCGCGTCCGGGTCGTCGCGGGTGAGCGCCTCCAGCTCCTGAACGTCCAGGACCGGGTCGAGGCCCAGCCGGATGGCGGACGTCCGCATGGCCTCCTCCTCGGCGGCGGGGGTGCCGTCGGCGAGCCAGATGTAGCCGACGGGGCGGCGGAAGCCCGAGGCGAGCGTGTAGCCGGACCGGTCGCCGTCCCACCACAGGGCGAGCACCGGCCAGGTGGAGCCCACGGCGAGGGCGGTGGCCCAGCCTCCGACGACCCGGTCCACGGGCTCGGCCGTACCGTCGGCGGAGCCTGTGGACCGCCAGGGCTTCCCCTCGGGTACGAGCACGCTCCAGCCGTCCCCGGCGGGCACGAGCAGCATGCGCTCCTGCAGAAGATGGGCCACGGGCCGTACGGTCTCGGGGTCGGCCCGGCAGAGGAGCAGGGCGCCCACGGATGTCGCGGTCATGCCTCTCACGCTAAGGCAATTCACCCAGATATGACCCATTTACGATCCGCGCCCCCTCACCCCGCCGCCACCCCACCCCCTGGGCATCCATTCGATTCTTCTTGACTTCTCCCATCCGCGATATATCGTGTTCTCAAGAAGACGCGATATGTTGCGTCACGCCACCCAGTGGGAGGTCAGACCCATGCCCGAGTCGACGTGGACCGTCGCCGAGCCTCAGAAGCTCACCTTCGACGAGCCCGTGACAGCACTCAATGTGCGCATCGTCGACGGCATGATCAATGTCGTCGGCACCGATGAACCGACCGCCCGTCTTGAGGTGTCCGCGATCGAGGGACCGCCGCTGGTCGTGACCCTGGAGGGCGGCGTCCTCACCGTCGCCTACGAGGATCTGCCGTGGCAGGGCCTGCTCACCTGGCTCGACCGGCGCAGTCCGCGCCGCAGCGCCACCGTCTCGGTGGCCGTACCGGCCGGCGCGGCGGTGGAGGTAGGGGCCATCGGAGCCGATGCCGTGGTCTCGGGGATCCAGGGACGCACCGAGCTGCGGGGCATCTCGGGCGACAGCACCCTGGTGGGCCTCTCCGGTGTCGTCCGGGCCGAGACCGTGTCCGGCGGCCTCGAGGCCCAGAATGTCACCGGTGACCTGCGCTTCCAGTCCGTGTCGGGTGATCTGACGGTCGTCGAGGGCGCCGGCACCTCGGTCAGGGCCGAGTCGGTCACCGGGCACATGGTGCTCGATCTCGACACCTCGCCGAAGCCGACGGACATCAGGCTGGTCTCGGTCTCCGGCGAGATCGCCATCCGGCTTCCGCATCCGGCGGACGCCGAGGTGGAGGCGAACACCGCGAGCGGCACGGTCTCCAATGCCTTCGAGGACCTGCGTGTGGGTGGCCAGTGGGGCGCGAAGAAGATCACCGGCACACTGGGCGCGGGCACGGGGAAGCTGAAGGCGACCACCGTCTCGGGTTCGATCGCGCTCTTGCGCCGACCACCCGCCCAGGACCACGCGTACGATGCCGAGCCGACCGGAAAGGTGCTCTGAGATGGCCCCCGTATTCGCCCATGGCCGCCTGCGCCTGTATCTCCTCAAGCTGCTGGACGAGGCACCCCGCCATGGATATGAGGTGATCCGGCTTCTGGAGGAGCGCTTCCAGGGGCTCTACGCCCCCTCGGCGGGCACGGTGTATCCGCGGCTGGCCAAGCTGGAGGCGGAGGGCCTCGTCACCCACGCCACCGAAGGCGGCCGCAAGGTCTACTCCATCACCGACGCCGGGCGGGCCGAGCTCGCGGGCCGCGGCGGCGAACTGGCCGATCTGGAGCTGGAGATCCGCGAGTCGGTCTCCGAGCTGGCCGCCGAGATCCGTGACGACGTGCGCGGCGCGGCCGGCCAGCTCCGCAGCGAGATGCGCGCGGCGGCCTCCGAGTCCCGCCACACCACGGGCGGCAAGGGCGGCTGGGACGCCGGCATCGGGGACAAGGAGGCCTGGCGCTCGGCGAAGGAAGAGCTGCGCAAGGCCAAGCACGAGTGGAAGGAGCAGGCCCGGCGGGCGAAGGACGAGTCCCGCAGAGCCCGCGAGGAGGCCGCACAGGCCCGCCGCCAGGCCAAGGAAGCTCACGAGAGGGCCCGGGAGCAGATGCAGAACGCCGCGCGTCAGGTACAGGAGCACTTCGCGCGGGGCGACTGGCCCACAGGGGTGCGCGACGGACTGGCGGAGATCACGGGCCAGCTGGGCAACTTCGCCAGGACGGGCACCTGGCCCGTGTACAGCCGCCCCGCACCCGGTGAGCCGGACATCGAATGGGCCGCCGACGCCGCGTCCACCGGCGACCCGGTTCGCGACCTGGACCGCCTGCTGGACCGCTTCCGCGACGACATCCGTGACGCTGCCCGGGACCACGGCGTCACCGATGATCAGCTCTCGGAGGCGCGCTACCACCTGGCCTCCGCCGCGACACAGATCGAGGCGCTGCTGCGTACACCGGTCGACAAGCTGAAGAAGACCACCGACCCGGACACACCCTGACGGCCCCGCCCTGATCCCCCAGGCGAGCGTCCGGCCGGAGAATCCTCGGCCCGGACGGCCGCCTGTCCGGTCTCAACTCGCCTGTCACTCGGCCCCTGTCAACCGTCGTTGAGGGGGTCGGTGGCGAGGCGGGCGTGACGCTCCACGTCGTACCGGACGTCCCCGTAGCGGAGCTTCTTCCGGTCGATGCCCTCGGGGGCGAAGCCGGCCCGCACCGCCACCGCGCAGGAGGCCGGGTTGTTCGTCCGGTGCCCGAGCTCCAGCCGGTAGAGATCCAGTTCGCCGAAGGCCCAGCGGGCCAGGGCCCGTACGCCCCCGACAGCGATTCCTGTCCCGCGTGCCGTCTCGACGGTCCAGTAGGAGACCCAGCCGGTGTCGTGGACGTGGTTCACCGCCGCCACGGCCACCGAGCCGAGCGGAGCGCCGTCGCGGAGGACCGCCCAGGTGTACGCGCTGCCCGCCGCCCGCTCCCTCTCACGGGCTGCGATCCATTCCAGCGCCTCGGCGACGCTCGTGACGGACCGGCCCGCCTGGCGTGCCATCTCCTCGGGCCCGAAGGCGCTGAGCACCACGGGGGCGTCCTCGGACCGCCAGGGCCTCAGCAACAGCCCTTCGGGCGTATGCAGTTCCCTCACCGGCCGCTTCACGCCGTGGTGAGCACGATCTTCCCGAACAGATCCCCGGCGGCGAGACGCTCGAAGCCCTCGCGGGCCCGGTCCAGCGGCAGGGTCTCGTCGATCACGGGCCGCACACCGGTGGCCGCGCAGAAGGAGAGGAGGTCCTCCAGCTCGTCCTTGGAGCCCATCGTGGATCCGACGATCTTGAGTTCCAGGAAGAAGATCCGGGTCAGTTCGGCGTGCGAGGGCCGGTCGCCGCTGGTGGCACCCGAGATCACCAGGGTGCCGCCGGGCCGCAGTGACTTGACCGAGTGGGACCAGGTCGCCGCTCCGACGGTCTCGATGACGGCGTCGACACGCTTCGGCAGCCGCGCACCGGGCTCGTAGGCCTCGACGGCCCCCAGTTCGACGGCCCGCTTCCGCTTGGCCTCGTCACGGCTGGTGGCGAACATCCGGAGCCCGGCGGCCTTGCCGAGCACGATCGCCGCGGTGGCCACACCGCCTCCCGCGCCCTGCACGAGCACGGAGTCCCCGGGCCGCACACCGGCGTTGGTGAACAGCATCCGATACGCCGTCAGCCAGGCGGTCGGCAGACAGGCGGCCTGCTCGAAGGTGAGTTCCTTCGGCTTGGGCAGCACATTCCAGCTGGGCACGGTGACCTGCTCGGCGAAGGTGCCCTGATAGCGCTCGGTGAGGATGGACCGCGGCTCGTCCGGGCCGACGCCGTGGCCGGTCTGGCCGATGACGGAGTGCAGGACGACCTCGTTGCCGTCCTGGTCGATGCCCGCGGCATCGCAGCCGAGGATCATGGGCAGCTTGTCCTCGGCGAGGCCCACCCCACGCAGGGACCAGAGGTCGTGGTGGTTGAGCGACGCGGCCCTGACCTGGACGGTGGTCCATCCGGGACGGCTCCCGGGCGAGGGGCGTTCGCCCAGCTCAAGTCCGTCGAGGGGCTGGTCACGGTCGATGCGTGCGGCATAGGCGGCGAACATGGCCACGACGATAGGCCGTGACGCGACGTGAGGTAACCGTCCGAGAGTGTGACGCGCACCGCGCCGGCCCGCGGGCCGCCCCGGCCCCCCGGCGTTCGAGGGCCGGGGTCCGGGGCGGAGCCCCGGTTCAGGGAGGGGGCAGGGTGGGGAGCAGGCCCCGCACAGCGGACCCCGCACCCCCACCCCCACTCCCGCGTCCCGCACCGCACACCGGCACGCGGCACCGCGTCAGCGCCGCGCGATCCCCTCCGCCCGGGCGGCCGCCGCCACCGCCGCGGTGACCGCGGGAGCGACCCGCTCGTCGAACGGCGACGGGATCACGTAGTCCGCGGCCAGCTCGTCACCGACGACGTCCGCCAGCGCGTTCGCCGCGGCGATCTTCATGCCCTCGGAGATCCGCGATGCCCGCACCTGGAGCGCGCCCGCGAAGATCCCGGGGAACGCCAGCACGTTGTTGATCTGGTTCGGGTAGTCCGACCGCCCGGTCGCCACCACGGCCGCGTACTTGTGCGCGACATCGGGGTGGACCTCGGGGTTCGGGTTGGCCATGGCGAACACGAACGCACCGGGCGCCATGGACGCCACCGCGGCCTCGGGGACCGTACCGCCGGAGACTCCGATGAAGACGTCCGCGCCGGCCAGCGCCTTCTCCAGCGAGCCGGTGATGCCGGCCCGGTTCGTCAGTTCCGCCAGCTCACGCTTGACGGCCGTGAGGTCGGCGCGGTCGGCGCTGACGACGCCCTTGCGGTCGGCCACGGCGACATCACCGATGCCCGCCTCCAGCAGGAACTTCGCGATGGCCACACCCGCCGCGCCGGCGCCGGAGATCACGCCGCGCAGCTCACCGAGCGTCCGCCCGGACAGCTTCGCCGCGTTGCGCAGGGCCGCGAGGGTCACCACGGCCGTGCCGTGCTGGTCGTCGTGGAAGACGGGGATGTCCAGCCGCTCCTGGAGCTTGCGCTCGATCTCGAAGCACCGGGGCGCCGAGATGTCCTCCAGGTTCACACCGCCGAAGGACGGCGCCAGGCGCACGACGGTGTCGACGATCTCGTCCGCATCGGTCGTCGCGAGCGCGATCGGCACCGCGTCGACCCCGCCGAACTGCTTGAAGAGAATCGCCTTGCCCTCCATCACCGGGAGGGAGGCCTCGGGACCGATGTCCCCCAGGCCGAGGACGGCCGTGCCGTCCGTCACGACGGCGACGACCTGCGACTTCCAGGTGTAGTCGTGCACGAGCTCGGGCTGTTCGGCGATGGCGCTGCACACCTTCGCCACACCGGGCGTGTACGCGAGGGACAGGTCGTCCTTGTCACGGATCGGGACGGTGGCCTGCACGGCCATCTTCCCGCCGCGGTGAAGGGCGAAAGCCTGATCGAAGGGCTCGTCCGCACCGATCGGTCCTGCCGCATCGGCCGTGCCGTGCGTCTTGCTGTCGCTGCGAGGATTGACGATCTCCGCTGCCATGGTATTGACCCCTTAAAGTCTTCATCAGTTGAGGGTGGCCACTCCTGGTTGAGGAGGGGTGGGCGGGCACCGCGTACGTTCCCGGCGCCGAGCGGTTGGACCGCTCCGGCCGGGGAGACACATACGCGCGGGCGCGCCGCACACGCGCCCTGAGCCCCGGATGAGGGGTGTAAAGGTCTTTCTTACCGGACGCACCTGGGCTCTTACGAGTCGGTATCGACTCGGTGACGTGACGCATGACCGAATATCTGGACAAGTCCACTAAGAGTCACAAAGGTCGTCCGTTGGTCGAGACGCACCGGAGATCCTCCGGAGGGACACGCACTTTCCTGCAGATGGTCCGGCCTTGCCATGCCGGTCCGTTGAGGTTCGGGGGTCGCCCGTTACCCGATTTTGACATGGCCAGCCCCCTGATTGGGCGCGTCCGAATGGCAAGATGCCCTAATCACACGAGGTGGCGACACTCGAAGGTGCGTGCGTACCCACCTGGCCAGCATTCCCTCACCGCCGGAGGATTCCGATCATGACCGCAAGCACCCTCTGTCGTACGACCGCGAAGTCCCGGATTGCCGCGGTCTGCGCAGTCGCGGTCGCCGGCACCCTGCTGCTGACCGCCTGCGGCGACCAGACCGACAGCGACAGCGATTCGACGAAGCCCGGCGAGGACACCGCCGGGAACAGCGCCCCGCTCTTCGACAAGCTTCCGGAGAAGTACCGGAAGTCCGGTGTCATCAAGGTCGGCACGAACGCCGAGTACGCCCCGATGGAGTCCTCCGAGAACGGCGAGATCATCGGTGTCGACCCCGACATCGCCCAGGCGCTCGGCAAGCAGCTGGGTGTGAAGTTCACCTTCACCTCCGGCTCCTTCGACGGCCTGATCACCGCGCTCAACACGGGCCGCCACGACATCGCCATGTCGTCCATCACGGACACCGTGCAGCGCCAGCAGGGCCTGGACGACAAGGGCAAGAAGCTCGGCAAGGGCGTCGACTTCGTCGACTACTTCCTCGCCGGTACCGCGGTCTACACCAAGAAGGGCAACCCCGAGGGCATCAAGTCCATCGAGGACCTGTGCGGAAAGTCCGCTGCGGTGCAGCGCGGCACCACGTACGAGAAGGCGCTGAACAAGCAGTCCAAGGCCTGCACGGAAGCCGGCAAGAAGGCCGTCAAGAT
Organism: Streptomyces sp. NBC_01012; assembly: GCF_045162755.1. NCBI lineage: Bacteria > Bacillati > Actinomycetota > Actinomycetes > Kitasatosporales > Streptomycetaceae > Streptomyces > Streptomyces sp. NBC_01012. Next base: position 2,441,913 of record NZ_CP108688.1, read on the forward strand.
CCAGTCCTTCGAGAACGACACCGAGGCCCAGACCCGGGTGAAGGCCGGTGGCGCCGTCGCCGGTGTCAACGACTATCCGGTGGCCCTGGACCTGGCCCGTAAGGCCAACAACGGCAAGGACTTCGAGGTCGTCGGCGAGCAGGTCGACGCCGGTCCGTTCGGCATCGCCGTGAACAAGGACAACACCGAACTGCGTGACGTGCTCAAGGAGGCCGTGGACGCGATCATCGCGGACGGCTCCTACAAGAAGGTGCTCGACAAGTGGGGTGCCGGCACCGGAGCGATCGACAAGGCCGTCATCAACGGCGGCAAGTGACCGGCGCACCATCGAAGGGCAGTCACCGTGACTGACAAGTTCGCGAAGGTGCCCGGGGGCCCGTCGGCCACGGCCGCACCCGTCCCCGCGGCCACCACCACCGCACCCGAGGCCATCAAGGCGATACCCGTACGGCACTACGGCCGCTGGATCAGCGGCGTGGTCGTCATCGCCCTGATCGGCGTCCTGGTCTTCGCCTTCTCACAGGGCGACGTCCAGTGGCACGCCGTCCGGGACAAGCTGTTCGACGACACCGTCCTCGCGGGGGCGGGCCGTACGCTGATGATCAGCGTGCTCTCCATGGCCGTCGGCGTGATCCTCGGCGTGGTGCTCGCCGTCATGCGGCTCTCCGGTAACCCGGTGACCAGCTGGGTCGCGTGGCTGTACATCTGGTTCTTCCGCGGCACCCCGGTCTACGTCCAGCTGCTGCTCTGGTTCAACCTGGCGCTGATCTTCCCGATCCTCAACATCCCGTTCATCTACAAGGACGAGATGACCGATGTGATGACCCCGTTCATGTGCGCCCTGCTGGGGCTCGCCCTCAACGAGGCCGCGTACATGGCGGAGATCGTCCGGGCGGGCATCCAGTCGGTGGACGAGGGCCAGACCGAGGCCTCGCACGCGCTCGGCATGACCCAGGCGAAGACGATGCGCCGGGTGGTGCTCCCGCAGGCCCTGCGGGTGATCATCCCGCCGACCGGCAACGAGTTCATCAACATGCTGAAGACCTCGTCCCTGGTCTACGCGGTCACCTACAACGAGCTGCTGCGCTCCACCTCGCAGATCGGCTCGACCAGTTACGCGGTGATGGAGATGCTCTTCGTCGCCTCGATCTGGTACATCGTGATGACCAGCGTGTTCAGCGTGGGGCAGTACTACCTGGAGCGTCGCTTCGCCCGGGGCTCGCTGCGGAGTCTGCCGCTCACGCCGTTCCAGCGGATCAAGGCCAATCTCGCCTCCTTCAACAACCGCCCCTCGGGAGGTGTTTCCGCATGACCGCCATGGTGAAGGCCGAGGGCGTCCACAAGTCCTTCGGCCCCGCACACATCCTCAAGGGCATCGACCTGGAGGTCGCCCCGCGCGAGGTCTTCTGTCTGATCGGCCCCTCGGGCTCCGGCAAGTCGACGTTCCTGCGGTGCATCAACCACCTGGAGCAGATCAACGCCGGGCGGCTGTACGTCGACGGGGACCTGGTCGGCTACCGGCAGAAGGGCGACAAGCTCTACGAGCTCAAGGACAGCGAGGTCGCCCTGCAGCGCCGGGACATCGGCATGGTCTTCCAGCGCTTCAACCTGTTCCCGCACATGACGGCTCTGGAGAACGTCATGGAGGCCCCGATCCAGGTCAAGGGCGAGGCCAAGGCCGTCGCCCGGGCCCGCGCCGAGCGGCTCCTCGACCGGGTGGGCCTGTCCGACAAGGCGCGGAGCTATCCGTCCCAGCTCTCCGGCGGACAGCAGCAGCGCGTGGCGATCGCCCGCGCCCTGGCCATGGAGCCGAAGCTGATGCTCTTCGACGAGCCGACGTCGGCCCTCGACCCCGAGCTGGTGGGCGATGTCCTGGACGTCATGCGCGGCCTCGCGGAGGACGGCATGACGATGATCGTCGTCACCCATGAGATGGGCTTCGCCCGCGAGGTCGGCGATGCGCTGGTCTTCATGGACGACGGAGTCGTGGTCGAGTCCGGCCACCCGCGCGACGTCCTGACGGACCCGCAGCACGACCGGACGAAGTCCTTCCTGTCGAAGGTGCTGTAACGCGGTCACGGACGGTGGAGGCCCCGTCCCGGACGGCGGTGGGGAGGGCGGTGCGGACCGGGGTGGTCCGTATCGCCCTCCCCACTGCCGTCGGCGCCTTATTTCACCGCGAGCACCAGGCTGTCCGACGGCGAGGCCCAGACCGCGCGGGCCTCGCCGAAGCCGGCCTCGCGGAGGGTGCGGGCGTGCCAGTGGACGGAGGGCATGTCGCCGTCCGCGTGCTCGCCGTAGATCGCGAACCGCTGGGCGGTGGGCTCCGCGAGCACCGGGTCCTTCGCCATCAGGTCCCACCACTCGCGCCAGTCCACGGCCCCGGCGGCCTTGGCCCGGTCCATGGCCGCGTGCCGGTGGGCGCGTTCGGCGGCGTTGATGCGCGGGGTGTCGGTGTCGATCATGTGGTCCGCGTTCATGAAGACCCCGCCGTCCCTGACCACTCCGGCGACCTGCCCGTACAGGGCGGCGAGCGGCTCGCTGTGCAGCCAGTGCAGGGCGGTGGCGGTGAGCACGGCGTCGTACGACGCGTACGGGAGCCGATCGGTCCAGGCGGCGTCCTTCAGATCGGCGGTGACGAAGGTGGCCCGGTCGTCCCCTTCGAAGGTGCCGCGCGCGATGGCGAGCAGCGCGGGGTCCAGGTCGACACCCGTACTGGAGGCTCCCGGGAACCGCTTGAGGAGGCGGTCCGTGATACTGCCCGTGCCGCACGCCAGGTCCAGCACCCTCGGTTCGGGCCCCACGACGGCCTCTACCATGTCCAGCATCACCCGGAACCGCTCCTCGCGGTCCGGCATGTACCACTCCTGCTGACGGTCCCAGCTCTGCTGCCAGGACTGCCAGTCGGTACCCGTAGCCGCCTCCGCCATGTCACCCTCCACGTAATACCCAGTGTTCGCAATCGACCATTACACTGGTCGACACAGCGACCATAGACCGACGCCGTAAGGACTACAAGTGGAACTGGCCTATTACTCGGATTACGCCGTGCGTCTGGTCAACACCGAGGAGCCGGCCCGTAACAAGGACTCCCTCACCAGCGTCGAGTGCGTGCGCGAGCTGTTCGGCGCCAACGGCCAGGCCGCCCGGCGCGCCACGGACGCCGACGTGACGCGTTTCCGTTCCGTACGAGGCCGGCTGCGCGCGGTGTTCGAGGCGGCGGACGGCGGCGACGAGACGCTCGCGGTCGACCTGCTCAACTCGCTGCTGCTGGAGTTCCCGGTCAGCCCGCAGATCTCCGGGCACGACACCCGGGACGAGGACGGCAAACCGGACTGGCACATGCACCTGGCCGATCATCCGTCGAACGCGACGGCCGGCTTCGCCGCCATCGCCGCGATGGGCCTCGCCTTCCACCTCACCACGCACGGCGTGGACCGGCTCGGCCTGTGCGAGGCCGCTCCGTGCCGCAACGCCTACCTCGACACCTCGACCAACCGCTCGCGGCGCTACTGCTCCGACCGCTGCGCGACCCGCGCCAACGTGGCGGCCTACCGCGCCCGCAAGCGCCTGGCGGCCGACCGCTCCGGGGAGACGCGCCGCACCGCGGACACCGCCCAGCCCAGCAGCCCGAGCACCGACCGCTGATCCTTCCTCAGCGGCCGGTAGCGGGCCCGCACCCGGGCCAGCACGAGCTCCTCGGGCACCGTCCCGTAGTCCGTGCTGTCCCCGCCCGCGTACGAGTTGTCACCCAGCACCCACCATCCGCCGCCGCGTCGCTCGACGGCCCGCTTGACGATCAGCAGGTCCTGCTGGAGCGGGTGACGCAGGATCACCACGTCCCCGGGGCGCACCGGCGCCCCGCGCTGCACGAGCAGCCAGTCCCCGTGGTAGAGCGTGGGCACCATCGACGGCCCCGTCACCTCCACCACGTGGAACGGCTTACGCGCCGCCCGCCCGCTCCACGGCTCCTGTGCTGGTTCCGGCATCTGTGGCACCTCCCGGTCCATCCTCCAGTACAACGGCTGCGCGCACCGCTCCGTATTTTCGGCCACCGGTCCCATCTTCACCCCGGACTTTTGGCCTAAGCCCCAGGGGGCAGCGGCAAAAAGCGGCTTCCCACGGAGTAATGTCCCACCTGAGAAGACGATCACGAGGAAGGACAGCTCCATGCTTTCCCGCCTGTTTGCCCCCAAGGTGAAGGTCAGCGCCCACTGCGACCTGCCCTGCGGCGTGTACGACCCGGCCCAGGCCCGCATCGAGGCCGAGTCCGTCAAGGCCGTCCAGGAGAAGTACCAGGCCAATGAGGACGCGGACTTCCGCACCCGCGCCGTTCTGATCAAGGAACAGCGTGCCGAGCTCGCGAAGCACCACGTCTCGGTGCTCTGGAGCGACTACTTCAAGCCCCCGCACTTCGAGAAGTACCCGGAGCTGCACCAGCTGGTCAACGACACCCTGAAGGCGCTCTCCGCGGCCAAGGGCTCGAACGACCCGGCCACGGGCCAGAAGGCTCTGGACCTGATCGCCCAGATCGACACGATCTTCTGGGAGACCAAGAAGGCCTGACCGAGGGCCGAGCCGTCGTGCCCGTGGTTGTCGCGGGCCGCGCCGGCCACTCGACCGCACCCGGTCCGCGGGCCGCCGAATCCGGCGTCCCCCGCGGGCCGGGTGCGGTCGTCTTCGCCCGGCGGCGGGTGCGCGTAGATCCGCAGCGTGATGACGGCGGACGCGTGTCACTAGGGTATGGCGCTGTGGACGATGTGACTCTTGGCCCCGGTGACCTTGCTGGTACCGGCGTCTACGCCGCGCGCGACTTCGCAGTTGGCGAAGTCGTCCTTTCCTACCAGCTCGAGCCACTCGATGAGGCTGCGTACCTGGCCCTGCCTGCCGGCATGGACATCTTCGTACACAGCTACGGGGGCCGCCGCTACCTCTACCCTGCGCCGGCGCGCTTCGTGAACCACTCCGACGATCCGTCCTGCTACCAGGACTTCGAGCGCGGGTGCGACATCGCACTGCGGTCCATCGCGCAGGGCGAGCGGATCACCATCGACGCGGCCGAGGAGACCTCTCACGAGCTCGGCACCTTTCTCGACGCTTACCGACAGGCACTCCGTGAAGGAACGGGCGAACTCCTCACCGGGTTGGTCGACCGTGATGCCAGTATCTGGCTGGCGGGGAGCGCGGCTCGGGGCAGGGAAGCCTATGCCGCCACGGCGTCCGAGGCCGGATTGGTGTCATGGTCGGAGGTCGAGTGGCTCGTCGGTACCGGGCGTTGGGAGGCACTGTGCTCCGCCGAGGCCGAGACGGCACGGGGCCGCCGGCACCAGACCATGCTCCTCAAGGTCATCGCCGGCAACTGGCAGATCGTCTACCACCATGCCGAGTGACGCGGACGTCTCGATCCGCACGGTCCGAGCGTCCCCGACGAACACCTAGGAGCCCGGCAGCAGATGTCTGTAGCTGTCCGGGTTCTGCTGGAGGTAGGCCGCCAGGTTCTGCGGCGGGCGGCCGGTGAGCGTGTGGACGGCGTCCGAGACCGTGGCCAGCTCTCCCGCCGCGATCGCCTCGTACGAGGTGACCCAGCCCTCCACCTCCCAGTCCTCGGCGCCGTAGTGGGCGCGCGATGCGTAGGCCTCCTGCGGCGTCTCGGCCTCGTACCGGATCGCGCGGCCGGTGCGTCGGCTCAGCTCGGCGGCCGCATCCGCCAGGGTGAACGCCTCCGGGCCGGTGAGGTCGTACGTCGCGCCGTCGTGGGCGTCCGACTCGTCGAGCAGCACCGCTGACGCGGAGTCCGCGATGTCGTCGTGCGAGACGGCCGAGACCCGCCCGTCGCCGCCGGGGCCGCGCAGGACGCCGTCGGCGCCCGTCATCGCCGGGATTCCCCCGAGATACCAGCTGTCCCGCAGAAAGGTGTGGCGTGCGCCGGTCATCCGGATGTGCGCCTCGGTGTGCCAGTGGTCGCGTGCGAAGGTGAACGTCGCGTCGGGCGCGGCGCCGAGGAACGACACGTACACGATGCGTTCGACGCCGGCGGCCAGTGCGGAGTCCACCGCGGTGATCTGGGCCGACACCCGGTCCGGGCTCTCGTGCGCCGAGACGAGGAAGAGGGTGTGCGCGCCGTCGAGGGCGCGCAGCATGGCCGCGCCGTCGGCGTAGTCGGCGGGGGGCGCGGGGTCGGTGCCGATGAGCCGGGGCAGTCGGGACGGGTCACGGCCGAGAAGGCGTACGGGGACCCCGGTCCTGGCCAGCCGCGCGGCCACCCGGCCGCCGACCGCACCGCTCGCACCGGTCACCGCGACGAGTGGGCTGATCATCGGGCCCCGCCTCCCTCGTCCATCGAGCGTCCGGCGTATTCCGCCCAGGGGCGCGCATCGACCACCGCGCTCGTCGGCAACGGTCCATAGATGTGGGGGAACTCCTCGCCGCCTGGCGCCATGGCCTCGTACCGGACGGGCGCGGGGAGCCGGCCGGTGTCGATGACCAGGACCACCAGGCCATCGCCGTCCCCGGGCCCGTACAACGCCCGGGCCACAGCGGGGAGCTGGTGGGGCAGGGAGCAGTGGATGAACCCCTCCTCCCGCAGGGTGCGGCCCCTGGTGGACATCTCGTACGCCCCCGCTCGGCGGGCGGCCTCCCACAGAGGCTCCTCGGTGAGGTGCAGCAGTTGTTCGGTCACCGGACCACGCTAAGGGCTCCCGGGCGCCGTACGGAGCTATCCGGCCCGCGCGTCGGGGCCGGGCGCCGTGCGGAGCTGCCCGGGCCCAGGTGCCGAGGTCGGCACATGGGCCGAGGCTTGCCCATGTTCCGAGGCGGGGCCGCGTCGCCGTGGCCGCGCTTCCCGCCCCTCATGACAGGTGGGCCAGCGGACTGCGGTGGTGCAGCAGCCATCGGTGGTACGCCTCGGCCCGCCGTGCCGCGTCCCGGTACGCCGCCTCCAGCTCCTCGTACACCGCGTCGGTGTGCGCGCCAGGACGGGAGACCAGCAGCAGTCGCACCGCCAGCGGGTCACCGCGCAGCGGGCGGATCGCCATGTCCTCGCGTGGGCCCGAGGTCGGCTGGCACGGGGCGACGGCCTCGCCGAGGACGACCAGGGACGCGGCGGTGAGGTAGTCGCCGTGCAGGACGGGCGGGTCGAGGCCCGCGGCCCCGAGCACCCGGCGCACGCCGTCCCATTCGCCGTCCACCGAGGGGTCGACCATCCACCGGTCACCTGCGAGGTCGTCGAGGTCCACCACCGGTCGTCCGGCTGCCGGATGGTCCCGAGCCAGGGAGATGAACTGCGGTTCCCGCTCCACGAGTACCCGCTGGGTCAGTCCGTCAGGGACGGCGAGCGGAAAGCCCTCCACCTCGTGCACGAAGGCCACGTCGAGCCGGCCGGCCGCCACCGCGCCCAGCAACGCCTTGGCCGAGACATCCACCCGGAGCGAGATGTCGGTTCCGGACAGCCGCACCCGCAGTCCGCGGAGCCAGCCGCCGATGACGCGGCTCGCGGTGGACCCGATACGCAGACGCGGGCCGCCGGCTCTGGCCGCCTCGGCCTCCGCCGTCGCGGCACCGATCAGGGCTGACATGCCGTCCACCAGAGGACGGGCGCGGCTGAGGACCGCGCGTCCCAGGACGGTCGGCCGGCAGCCGGTCCTCTCGCGGCGGAACAGTTCCGCGCCCATGGTCTTCTCGATGCGTTGGAGCTGGGTCGTCAGCGAGGGCTGGCTGACGCCGAGCCGCCGCGCGGCCTGGTGCAGGCTGCCCGTGTCGGCGATGGCGCAGAGCGCCCTGAGGTGTCTCACCTCGAGCTCCATGACGGCGAGCGTATGGCTGTTCGTACGCCGAGCACCAGATGCCCCAACCGCCATCAACCGGGCCGATTCAGGGGGTGTCGGGGCGAGCGGCACGTGCTGATTCTGTGTGCTCCCTGTGCGGGCGATAAGGCGGAGCTATCGGCTGTTGACATCATCCGCTCCGGCCCCGGTCGGCCCGACACTCTGTCCGTACCCCCCCACCCGTTCCCCGTCCGGCCTCCGGACGGGGTTCTTCGGACAGGTAGGAGACCACCCCCCATGCGTCACCCCAGGACAGCTGTCATGTCAGCCGTGGCCGGCCTCGGCCTCGTCGCCGCGCTCGGCGCCACCCCCGCGGTCGCCGCCGCCCCGTCCCACGCTCCCACCGCTCCGGTGACCACGGCGGAGGCCGGCTACGCCGCCTACGCCGGGTCGGCCGAGAACGCCGCGTCGAACAAGGCCTTCTTCGACGCCGTCATGAAGTCGGTCGCCGAGAAGCGAGCCGCGCACCCGGGCGCCCAGGCGGTCACCGTGGTCTACAACGCCTCCAACGCCCCCACCTTCCGGAGCCAGATAGCCAGCTCCGCCAGCATCTGGAACAGCTCGGTCAGCAGCGTCAAGCTGCAGGAGGGGTCGAACGCGGACTTCGACTACCGCGAGGGCAACGACGCCCGGGGCTCGTACGCGAGCACGGACGGACACGGCAGCGGATACGTGTTCCTCGATTACGCCCAGAACCAGCAGTACGACTCGACCCGGGTGACCACTCACGAGACCGGGCATGTGCTGGGGCTTCCGGACCACTACGAAGGCCCGTGCAGCGAGCTCATGTCGGGCGGCGGCCCCGGCCCGTCCTGCACGAACGCTTACCCGAACGCCGCCGAGAGCTCGCGGGTGGACTCCCTCTGGCAGAACGGCCTGGTGGCCGCGCTCGCCAACGCCACGTCCTGACACGCACGTCCCGGCACGCGTGTCCTGACACACGCGTGCCGGGACGCGTCACGTCGTGCGACGGGGCCGTTCCGCATGGGCGGGGCGGCCCCTCGGCCTCGGGGCCGCGCGGCCTCAGGCGAGTTCGAGCGGGAAGGCACCCCGGTGCCCCGTGCCCGCGCCGTGCGCCGGACGGGGTTCGAACTCCCGGCAGCTCCATATCTCCTGGACGAATCCGGTGCGCCGGTCCCAGAGGCCGGCGACATCGTCCCCGCCCGCCACATCGCGGTAGGCGTCCTTCGCGCCGCGGAAGCAGGCGAGCCCGCCGGACAGACCGCGGACCGGGGCCGGGAAGTAGTCGGAGAAGGCGCAGGCTATGCAGGTCTGCAGATGTATGTCCGGGGGCAGGATGCGCTGGATCGTGGCCAGCGCGGCGGCGAAGTCACCCTCGGCACGGTTCGACTCGTACACCGCCCCGTCCAGATGGAGCGCCAGGAAGAGATCCGGGTCCGCCCTGCGCAGGGACAGCAGGCAGCTGAGCGTGGTGTGGCGGACCGTGCCGGAGACGAGTACGGGGAGCGGGAGGTCCCACTCCAGGACGCAGTCGTCGAGTACCCCGTCCACCAGGGCGAACAGCCCGTCCGCGACCGGGGGACCCGCCACGGGGGCCAGACGGTCGAAGCTCTCGCCCTCGAAGTCCGTGCCCCGGACGCGGATACGGAGTTGCTGCCCGTCCGTGGTGAGAATGACCGCCTCGGAACCCTCGCGATCCCGGTACCAGCCTGCCCACGACTCATCTGTCATGAGCAGGGACTGTAGCCGTGCCCCCGCGTCCTCCCCTCGGCGCCCTCCCCTTCGGCGTCACGGGCGGCCGACCCCCGTCATCAGACCTGGGGCTCACGCCACATGGGCCACATCGGCGGGCCGCCGGGAAGGTCGACGGTCCGCCCCATGAAGGTGAAACCGAGACGCTCGTAGAGTCCGCGGCTGCGCGGGCTGCTGGCCTCCAGATAGGCGGGGGTTCCCTCCCGGTCGCACTGCTCCAGGACCCCTCTCATCAGTGCTTCACCGATCCCCTCCCCCTGGCGCTCCGGGGAGACGCCGATCATCAGCAGATACGCGTGGGCGCGGTCATGGGGATGGACGGCGCCGGTCAGTCTCCCCACCAGCTCGGCCCGTTCGTTGTCCGGGTCCGCGGTCTCCCGCATGAGCGCGGGGGTGTCGTCCTCGCCCTCCGGCGCGCCCGCCGGAACGGAGAGCCACAGGGCCGTCGCCGCGCCGTCCTCCAGGAGGTCCACCCGGCCGTTGTCCAGCGCGACGTCGGCGAAGACACCGAGGAACTTCCCGTGCACCGCGCGCCGGTGGTCCTCGTCGGGAAAGATCCAGCTGCTCACCGGATCGTGGTGGAACGCCTCCTCCAGGATCCGTACGATCCGGTCCCTGTCCCGCTGGTCAGCCTGCCGCACTCGTACGCCCATGACCGGCACCGCCCTCTTCATCCCGTGGAGTTGGTCCTTGGTCCCAACCGACGGACGGAATCCTAGAGTTGAACCTCGGGGCGGGTCACGGGCGGCCCTGTTTCAGTGGGTTCTGCGAGTGACGAATTCGGCCAGGGCCAGCAGATCTCCGGCGCCGGCCGACGCGGGCACCGCGCGGGACAGATGGTGGACGGCCCTGGCCATCCGGTCCGCGGCCGCGGACTGGGCCCAGTCACGCCCACCGGCCCGGTCGACCGCGTCGGCGGCGCTTCTCACCTCCCCCGTCGTCTCCATGGCGCCCTGGTAGAGCGCGGCGAGCTCGGCGGCGGCCGGGGTGTCCGAGGTGAGCGCCGCGACGACTGGAAGGGACTTCTTGTGGGCGGTCAGATCCGCCCCCACCGGTTTGCCCGTGCGGGACGTGTCACCCCAGATACCGATCAGGTCGTCGATGAGCTGGAAGGCGAGACCCGCCTCCCGGCCGAAGCCGTCCATGGCGCGGACCGCGTGTTCCCCCGCTCCGGCGTAGAGCGCGCCGAGGGCGCAGGCGCAGCCGAGCAGGGCTCCGGTCTTGGCCATGGCCATGGCCAAGCACTCGTCGAGCGTGACGTCGTCGGGGCCGCGGTCCTCAAGGGCGCAGTCCGCCTGTTGTCCGGCGCAGAGCTCGATGACACAGCTGGAGAGCCGCACCGCGGCCTCTGCGGACGCCGGGTGCGGGTCGTCCGCCAGCAGTCTCATGGCGAGGGAGAGCATGGCGTCACCGGTGATGACGGCGTCGGGCACGCCGAACACCGCCCAGGCCGTGGGCCGGTGCCGTCGGGTGGTGTCCCCGTCGATGACGTCGTCGTGGAGCAGGGTGAAGTTGTGCGCGAGCTCGACGGCGACCGCCGCCCGCATCGCCGTCTCCGGGTCCCCGCCCAGCGCACGGGCGGCGGCCAGCACGAGCGCCGGCCTGATGGCCTTGCCGGCCTGCCCGGAGGCGGGAGTGCCGTCGGCGTTCTGCCAGCCGAAGTGGTAGAGGACGACCCGGCGGATCGCCCCGGGCAGGGTCTCGACGGCCGCTCTGAGGTGCGGGTCGACGGCGTTACGGGTGTGCTCCAGGAGCGCGGCGGCCTTGTGCTCCTCCATCGCGGCATCCGTACCGGTCATGGTCACGGTGACTCCTTCCGGGCGCCACGGGGCGCCTTGGTCGCGGCCTCGGCCTGCCGGGGCCGGGCGGCGGGGGCCGGGGAGCGTCTCGCAACGCGCCCTGCCGCCGCCCGAGCCCCGGGGAGCGCGTCACCGCCAGCGGCTCACCTCCACGTTCTCCAGGACACCGAGGGCGTCCGGGACCAGGATCGCGGCGGAGTAGTACGCGGTGACCAGGTAGGAGATGATCGCCTGCTCGTCGATGCCCATGAAGCGGACCGAGAGGCTCGGCTCCAGCTCGTCGGGGATGCCGGTCTGCTGGAGCCCGACGACGCCCTGTTCCGCCTCACCGGTCCTCATGCAGATGATCGATGTGGTGCGGGCGTCGGTCACCGGGATCTTGTTCGACGGGAAGATCGGCACCCCGCGCCACGCCGGTACATGGTGTCCCCCGACCTCCACACTCTCCGGCACCAGGCCGCGCTTGTTGCACTCGCGGCCGAACGCGGCGATGGCGCGCGGATGGGCGAGGAACAGCTTCGATCCACGCCGCCTCGACAGGAGTTCGTCCATGTCGTCGGGGCTGGGCACCCCGTCGTGCGGCTGGAGCCGCTGTCCGTAGTCGCAGTTGTTGAGGAGGCCGAACTCCCGGTTGTTGATGAGCTCGTGTTCCTGGCGCTCGCGCAGCGCCTCGACGGTGAGCCTCAACTGCTGCTCGGTCTGGTTCATCGGCTGGTTGTAGAGGTCGGCGACCCTGCTGTGGACCTTCAGCACGGTCTGGGCGACGCTCAGTTCGTATTCACGGGGCGCCGACTCGTAGTCGACGTACGTGTGCGGGACGACGCTCTCCCCCACATGTCCCGCGGACAGGTCGATCTCCGCCTCGCCGTAGTGGTTGGTCCGCTGCTGCGGGATGGCGAGCAGCCCGGCGAGATGGTCGCGGAGCGAGTCCGCGCGGGCCGCGAGATTGAGCACGTCCGACCGGCGGAGGGTCAGGAGTGTGCAGGCGGTCACCGCACGGGCCGTGTAGTCCCAGGTCGCGTCGGCGTCGACCAGGACCTGGTCGCCGAAGTACGAGCCGTCGGCGAGGACTCCGAGGACCGTCTCGTCGCCGTAGGGCCCGGTACCGATCTTCTCGATCCTGCCGTGGGCCAGCAGATGGACCCGGTCGGCCGCGTCGCCCGACTGGGCGAGCACCTCGCCGGCCGCGACATCGCGTTGTTCGCACCTGCGCGCCAGCTCGGTCAGGACCTCCTCGTCGCCGAAGTCGCGCAGGGCGGGGAGTTCGCCGAGCTCGGCGGGGATGACCGCGACCCGGTCACCGGTCTGGACGAAGGTCACCCTGCCGTCCCCGACCGAGTAGCTCAGCCGCCGGTTCACCCGGTATGTGCCGCCCTGCACCTGCACCCAGGGCAGCATGCGCAGCAGCCACCGCGAGGTGATCTCCTGCATCTGCGGGGCGGACTTGGTCGTCGTCGCGAGGTTCCGCGCAGCCGCTGTGCCGAGACTCTGCTGCGGCGGCTGCGTGTCGCGAACCTCTTCACCAACGGACATCCGACATCCTCTCGATCATGGGCTGACCTGCGAGAAGCAGACTTCCAGCTGAGGGACACGACGCGCTATTACACAAAAGAGTGTGACTAATCGGGCCGCGGACGGGAACGTTGCCCGCGCCCGGGCGCAACCACGCCTTCCGACCTAGCACTTCAGCCCGCCCGCCGTCCGGGACTTCCGTCCGCCGCCTGGTACTTCCGCCCGTTACACCGCCGCGCACAGCTGCCTAGCGTTCTCACCATGGATACGACAGGCACCCTCGACGAGGCACTCCAGCGGCTGCACACCTCGGGTCCCGAGCGGCTCGGCCGGCTCACCAACCACGCGCCGATGGCCGTCGAAGCCCTCGCCGCCCGCGGCCAGGCGGCAGCCGTGCACCGCTGGCTCGACGTCTACGCGTCCAGGCTCGAGGAGTTCCCGGACCACGTCGCGCCGGTCACGGACGCCGACTGGCACGAGGCCTTGGGCGACCCGCGCCGCGCGGCCGACTGGATCGGATACTTCGGCCGCGAGCTCGCCGAGCACCCCTGGCGCGAGGTGCTCACCCTGTGGTGGCCCCGCCTCCTGCCCGGCATGTACGGCGGATCGACGCACCCCGTGATCCGCGTGGGTCATGCCGTACGCACGCTCCTCGCGGGCGATGCCACCGAACCGCGGCTGACCGAACTCGCCCACGGCCTCGGCTACTGGGCGGCCCGCCACCGTCCCGTCACGGGACTCGTCCCCGTGCCCGGCGCCGAAAGCGCCGAAGCGGCCCTCGACGCCGTGGAGCCCGTCGTCGGACGGACGGGCGGCTTCCCCGCCAGGCTCGACGGCGTCAGGAGTCTGCCGGTGTGGGCCACCGGCGTCACCGACCCGGCCGATGCGCGGCGCCGGCTCACCGAACTGGTCAGGGCGGCCACCCACCGGTACGCCACGCACGGCCATGGCGAGGAGACGATGCTGGTCCACGCCGCCACCGCCCCCAACGCCGTCCTGCGCACCCTCCCCGCACTGCCGCGCGCCCTGTGGGTGCCGAGTCTCCAGGCCGCCTGGACGGCCTCCGCGGCGGTGACCGCCATGTACGCGCCGGACGCCCCGGTGGCGTACGTACCGCCGGGGCGGATCACGGCCGACGAGGTCGTCGAACGGGCCCTGGCGCACGGGGACGAGCACGTCATCAAGCTGACCGACACGGCCCTGGACATCGGCGACGAGCGGGCGCTCGCAGCTGCTCTGCGTGCCGTCGAGCTCAGCGAGCCCTTGCGGTAGGGGGAGCTGTCAGTGCGCCAGCGGCGCTCCCGATACGACGACCTTGCCCGGGTTGAGGATGCCGTGGGGGTCGAGGGCCGCCTTGACCGCACGCTGCATGGCGAGGTTGACCGGGCCCACCTCGCGGTCCATGCCGCCCATCTTCAGGAGCCCGACGCCGTGTTCACCGGTGACCGTGCCGCCGAAGGAGATCGCCGCGTCGAGGATGTCCTCGAAGGCGAGCTGGGCGCGTGCCCTGGCCGCGTCGTCGCCGGGGTCGGTGATGATCAGAGGGTGGAGGTTCCCGTCCCCGGCGTGGGCGATGTTGGCGATGAGGACGTCGTGCGCGCCGGCGATCTCCTCGATGCGCGCCAGCATCCGCGGCACCAGGGACCGCGGCACGACCACGTCCTCGGTGAGTACGGGCCCCAGCCGCTCCAGCGCGGGATAGGCGAGCCGGCGGGCCTGGAACAGCGCGTCCGCCTCCGCCTGGTCGGTGGAGACCTCGGCCCAGGCCGCGCCGGCCTCCGCGAAACAGGCCCGTATCGCCTCGGCCTCGGCATCGCCCGCCGCGCCCGGGGTGTCCACACGGCCGAGCAGGATCGCGTCCGCGTCCGAGGAAAGACCCATGTTCTTCCACTCGTCGACGGCCTTCAGGCAGTGCCGGTCGAGGAGTTCGAGCGCCGAGGGCACGATGCCGGCGGCGGTCACCCGGCTCACCGCGTCCCCCGCGGCGACGACCGAGTCGAAGAAGCCCGCCACCGTGCGCTCGGCGGGCCGCGCGCCACGCAGCTTCACGGTGATCTCGGTGATCACGCCGAGGGTGCCCTCGGAGCCCACGAACAGACCGCACAGGTCGTAGCCGGCGACACCCTTCGCGGTCTGCCTGCCGACCCGCACGGTTTCACCGAGACCGTTGACCGCTTCGAGCCCGAGCACGTAGTCACGGGTCACCCCGTACTTGACGCAGCACATGCCTCCGGCGTTGGTGGCCGTGTTGCCGCCGATGGTCGACCAGGGCGAACTCGCGGGGTCCGGCGGGTACCAGAGGCCCTGCTCGGCACACGCGGCACGCAGATCATCGTTGACGACGCCCGGCTGGACGACGGCGATCCGCTCCACCGGGTCGATGCGCAGGATCCGGTTCATGTCCTCGAAGGAGAGGACCACGGCGCCGTCCACCGCGTTGGCCCCGCCCGAAAGGCCCGTGCCCGCGCCGCGCGGGATCACCGGGATCCGGTGCTCGACGCAGTACGCGACGACGGCCCGCACCTCTTCGGTGTCCTGGGGCCGCACGACGGCCAGGGGCAGCCCCGCAGGGGCCCACTCCGCCTCGTCGTGCGCGTAGCGGCCCAGACTGTCCGGGTCGGTGATGACCTTGTCCGCCGGCATTCCGTCGGCTGCGTTCGGCTTCGGCACGGCCGCTGACCACCTCTCTCGCCCACGCGTACCCCGCATCCGTCGCGAGGCCGCACCCTTCCATGATGACGCGGCCGGTGACGGACGTAACGGGCACCCTAAGTTGCATCTCAGATGCAACTTAAATAACCTGCCGTCATGCGGCTGACGAGATTCACCGATGTGGCGCTCCGGGTGCTCATGCGCCTGACCGTCACGGCGCAGGACGAGGACCCGCCGACCACCCGCGAGGTGGCGGCCACCATGCAGGTGCCGTACACCCACGCGGCGAAGGTCGTCGCCCGCCTCCAGCACCTCGGCCTGGTCGACGCACGGCGCGGCCGGGGCGGAGGGCTCTCCCTCACCACCGCCGGACACTCGGCCTCGATCGGCACCCTGGTGAGGCAGCTGGAGGGACCGGCCGAGGTGGTCGAGTGCGAGGGCGGCACCCCGTGCCCCCTGCGTTCCGCCTGCGTGCTCCGCTCCGCGCTGCGCCGGGCCGAGGAGGCGTTCTACGCCTCGCTCGACCCGCTCACGGTCAGCGATCTCGTCGCCTCCCCCACCGGCCCGCTGCTGATCGGCATCAGCCGCGGCCGCCCCGCTCCCGGCTGATCCGCCCGCGCCCACCCCCACGCACGCCCCGCGCGTGCCGGGCGGTTCATGCCGTTCCAAAATATGCATCTCAGATGCCAGTTAACCGGCGACCGCACCGCGGTCGCCCTCACATCCGAGGAGTCAACCGATGCTCTCCGAGACATCGACCGCCACCGTCCGAGCCACCCTCCCCGCCGTGGGGGCGGCCATCGGGGACATCGCGGACCTCTTCTACCGGAAGCTGTTCGAGGCCCACCCCGAGCTCCTCCGGGACCTGTTCAACCGGGGCAACCAGGCCTCCGGCACCCAGCGCAGGGCGCTCGCCGGGTCGATCGCCGCCTTCGCCACCCAGCTCGTCGAGCACCCGGACATCCGGCCGGACGTGATGCTGGGCCGCATCGCCAACAAGCACGCCTCCCTGGGCATCACCGCCCCGCAGTACGAGATCGTGCACACCCACCTGTTCGCCGCCATCGCCGAGGTGCTGGGCGACGCCGTCACCCCGGAGGTCGCCGCCGCCTGGGACGAGGTCTACTGGCTGATGGCCAACGCCCTCATCGCGATCGAGGAACGGCTCTACGCGGAGCGGGGCGTGACGGCAGGCGACGTCTGGCGCGAGTGGACGGTCGTCTCCCGCACGGAGGACACCGCCGACGTGGCCACCTTCCGGCTCGTCCCGTCCGACGGCGCGCCCGCTCCCGCCTTCCGGCCAGGACAGTACGTCTCCGTACAGGTGGAACTCCCCGACGGCGCCAGGCAGATACGCCAGTACAGCCTCACCGGAGCGCCCGGAGCGGACCTGCGCACCTTCTCGGTCAAACGGGTACACGGTGGGACGGGTCCGGAGGGCGAGGTCTCCGCGCACCTGCACGCACGGCTGCGCGAGGGCGACCGGCTGCGTGTCTCGGCGCCGTACGGCGATCTGGTGCTCGACGGTGCCGACGTCCCGCTGCTCCTCGCCTCGGCCGGTATCGGCTGCACCCCGATCCTGTCGATGCTGGAGCACCTGGCGCAGGAGGGGCACAGCTCACCCGTCACCGTGGTGCACGGCGACCGCTCGCCCGCCGCCCACGCGCTGCGCACGGACCACGAGGCGCTCACCGGAAAGCTCCCCGACGCCTCGGCGCACTTCTGGTACGAGACCCCGGAGCCCGGCCATCCCGCCGACCGCACCGGCACGGTCGACCTGGGCACCCTTCCGGTCGCCCCCGGCACCCAGGCCTATCTCTGCGGCCCGCTCCCCTTCATGCGCGCCGTACGGTCACAGCTGCTGGCGAAGGGAGTGGCGTCGGCCGACATCCACTACGAGGTGTTCGGCCCTGACCTGTGGCTCGCCCAGGACTGACTGTCCGGATCGAATCGCACACCAGGCGAACAGGGTCCGTACAGGTTTGCCGGAGCCTCGTGTTCCGGTACAAGCGCTGTACGGACACGCTCCCCTGCCAGCGAAGGAGTCGGCCATGTCCTCACCCATGTCCGCCAGCAACTTCATCAAGGCCCTCAAGAACGAGGGGCTCACCGTCGTCCAGGTCGGCGACTGGAGCACCCACACCCGCAACCACAAGGGCCCCTGGGGACCGGTGCACGGTGTGATGCTGCACCACACCGCGACGAGGGGCACCGACCGCACCGTCGAGATCTGCCGTGACGGCCGCGCGGATCTGCCCGGCCCGCTCTGCCACGGTGTCATCGCCAAGGACGGCCGGGTCCATCTGGTCGGCTACGGCCGCACCAACCACGCCGGTCTCGGCGACGGCGACGTCCTGCGCTCCGTCATCGCCGAGAAACGGCTCCCTGCGGTCGACGAGGCCGTCACCGACGGGAACCGGCACTTCTACGGCTTCGAGTGCGAGAACCTCGGCGACGGGGAGGACCCCTGGCCCGCCGTCCAGCGCGAAGCCATCGAGGCGGCGGCAGCCGCGGTCTGCCGCTTCCACGGGTGGGAGGCACCCTCGGTGATCGGGCATCTGGAGTGGCAGCCCGGCAAGATCGATCCGCACGGCCTCTCGATGCCCGGTATGCGGGGCCGTGTCCGTGACCGGCTGAAGTAGCCCGGCACCCGACGGGTGTGCTGTCCGGACAGCACACAATGAGGGCATGACCGGCGAAGAGCTTGACCTCTCCCGGCTGCGGCCGGTGCTCCCTTCACCCCTGCGGCCGGCCGAGGACGAGCGCTTCTCGCGGCACGGCGTGACGCTGCTGCTCAAGCGCGACGACCTGATCCACCCGGACCTGCCGGGCAACAAGTGGCGCAAACTCGCCCCCAACCTCCGTGCCTCCGCCGGACGTACGGTGCTGACCTTCGGCGGGGCCTACTCGAACCACCTCAGGGCGACGGCCGCCGCCGGACGTCTGCTGGGCTTCCCCACCGTCGGTGTCGTACGCGGCGACGAGCTGGCGGGGCGCCCGCTGAACCCGTCACTCGCCCGGTGCGCGGCCGACGGCATGCGTCTGCACTTCGTGGACCGGGCGACCTACCGCGCGAAGGCCTCCCCCGACACCCTGGACGGCCTGCTGAGCCTCTTCGGGGAGTGCCTGGTCGTCCCGGAGGGCGGCAGCAACGCACTCGCCGCACAGGGCTGCACAGAGCTCGGCCGTGAACTGCGTGGCCGGACCGGCACGGTGGCGGTCGCCTGCGGCACGGGCGGCACCCTCGCCGGGCTGGCCGCGGGGCTCGGCGAGGGGCAGCGCGCCCTGGGCGTCCCCGTCCTGCGCGGCGGGTTCCTGGGAGCGGCGGTACGCGACCTCCAGCGGGAGGCCTTCGGCGGCCCGGCCGGGCGGTGGTCCCTGGACGAACGCTTCCACTTCGGCGGATACGCCCGCACCACACCGGAGCTGCACGCCTTCGCCGACGACTTCGAGGACCGCCACGGGCTGCCCGTCGAGCGGCTCTACGTGGCCAAGCTCCTGTACGGGCTGACCGTGCTGGCCGGCGAGGGTGCCTTCGCACCGGGGTCCACGGTCACCGCGGTGATCACCGGCCGCCCCGAGCCGTCATGAGCCGCCGGCGGCAGGGTCACGCGCCGTCCGACTCCCGGTAGGCGGCGGCCTCCTCCAGGTCGAGCCGCCGCAGCAGGGCGCGCAGCATCTCGTCGTCGATCCGCCGCTCGTCCCTGAGACGTACGAAGACCTCCCGCTCGGCCGCGATCATGTCGCGCGCGAGGCGCCGGTAGGTCTCGTCCGCCGACTCCCCGGTGACCGGGTTGGCCGCGCCGAGCCTCTCCCACACCGCGTTGCGGCGCCGCTCCATGACGGCGCGGAGCCGCTGGAGCAGCGGGTCGGGCAACGCGTTGCGCGGGTCGGCGAGCAACGCGTCGAGGGCGGCGTCCGCGGCCGTGGACGCCTCGTTCTGCGCCTGTGCCTCGGCCAGTGTCCCGTCGCGCTCGCTGCGCCTCGGCAGCTTCAGCACACGCACCAGGAGGGGCAGGCTCAGTCCCTGCACGACCAGCGTGCCGATGACGGTGGTGAAGGTCAGGAACAGCACCAGGTTGCGCGCCGGAAAGGCATCCCCGTCGTGCGTGACCATCGGGATGGAGAAGGCGATGGCCAGCGAGACGACGCCCCTCATCCCGGCCCAGCCGACGATCAGGGGCGAACTCCAGGGCGTCGGCCCCTCGCGCTTCCTGATGCGCTTGGAGAGCAGCGGTGGCAGGTAGCTCGCCGGGTACACCCAGACGAAGCGCACCACGACCACCGCCACGAACACGAGGACCGCGTAGCCGAAGGCCTCGGCGACGCCGTACGAGCCGAGCCCTCTGAGCACGAAGGGCAGCTGCAGCCCGATGAGCGCGAAGACGGCGGACTCCAGGACGAACGCGATCATCTTCCAGACGGCCGCCTCCTGGAGCCGTGTGGCGAAGTCGACCTGCCAGGAACGGTGCCCCAGATAGAGCGCGACGACGACCACGGCGAGCACTCCGGACGCGTGCACCCGCTCCGCCGCCGCATAGGCGGCGAAAGGGATCAGCAGCGACAGGGTGTTCTGGAGCAACGCCTCCCTGAGGTGGGTACGCAGCCAGTGCAGGGGCACCATCAGCACCAGACCGACGCCGATGCCCCCGACGGACGCCAGCAGGAATTCGCCGACCCCCGCGCCCCAGCTCATGCCCTCGCCGACCGCTGCGGCCAGGGCCACCTTGAAGGCGGTGATCGCGGTGGCGTCGTTCACCAGGGACTCGCCCTGGAGGATCGTGGTGACCCGGGTGGGCAGCCCGACCCTGCGGGCGATCGCGGCGGCCGTGACGGCGTCCGGCGGGGCGACCACCGCACC
This sequence comes from Streptomyces sp. NBC_01012, assembly GCF_045162755.1. Taxonomy (NCBI): domain Bacteria; kingdom Bacillati; phylum Actinomycetota; class Actinomycetes; order Kitasatosporales; family Streptomycetaceae; genus Streptomyces; species Streptomyces sp. NBC_01012. Next base: position 2,462,273 of record NZ_CP108688.1, read on the forward strand.
GAGCACCAGTGCGGCGGTGAGCGGCAGGTCCGGCACGAGGAAATGGGCGAGCCACCCCACGGCGACCGTCGCGAAGAGGACGTACCCGACGGAGAGCAGCGCGACCGGCCGCAGATTGGCCCGCAGGTCGAGGTACGAGCTGTCGACCGCGGCCGTGTACAGCAGCGGCGGCAGGAGCAGCGGCAGCACGATGTGCGCGTCCAGCGTGTAGCTCGGCACGCCCGGCAGATAGGCGGCCAGCAGGCCGGCCGCGACCAGCAGCAGCGGCGGAGGCACCGGTGTGCGGCGGGCGGCACCGGCGACCGCCGCACTTGCCGCGACGAGTGCCACCAGCGGCAATGCGTCCATCTCGCGTCCTCACATCCGGCGTCCCGCATCCGACACAACGACCTCGCCCGGTCGTAACGTGGCCATCATGAGTGAGTGCCTTCACGTATCCGGACTGCCGCGCCCCGAACCCGCCCCGCTCAGCGACACCTGCGTGGAGTGTCTCGAGGCCGGCACACACTTCGTGCAGCTGCGGCTCTGCCTCGTCTGCGGGCATGTGGGGTGCTGCGATTCCTCGCTGCTGAAGCACGCCACGGCACACTTCGAGGCGACCGGCCATCCGGTGATGCGCAGCTTCGATTGCGCCGAGAGCTGGCGATGGTGCTTCGTGGACGGTTCGATCGTCTGACGCCTGGGTACGTCAAACCGGCGCCGGTTCTTCGCAATTGACCGCCGCAGACCACTAGCCACTGTGTGTACTCATATGCTTACCATGAGTAATCAGCGGGTCGCGGTCTCGGCGACACGGCATCATGGGTCGCGACAGCGTCGCCGAACCAGAGAACCGACGACGGACCGTATGGCCCCGGGCACGCGTCCCGGAGCCCTCGAACGAGTGTGTGCCACCTTGGAGGTGAGGGTGTCCCAGATCGCAGGCGAGCCCGGGAACCAGGACTTCGTAGAGGTCCGGCTGCCCGCTGCGGGTGCCTACCTGTCGGTGCTGCGTACGGCCACGGCCGGTCTCGCAGCGCGCTTGGACTTCACTCTCGACGAGATCGAGGATCTTCGCATCGCGGTCGACGAGGCCTGCGCGATCCTGCTCCAGCAGGCCGTGCCGGGCTCCGTCCTCAGCTGCGTCTTCCGACTCGTCGGCGATTCCCTCGATGTGACCGTTTCGGCCCCCACGACGGACGGCCGCGCCCCCGAGCGCGACACCTTCGCCTGGACGGTGCTCTCCGCGCTGGCGGGCAAGGTCGAATCCACGGTCGCCGACGACCGTACGGTCAGCATCAGCCTCTACAAACAGCGCGGCGCGGGACCCGGGCCGGCGTGAGCGACGGGAACGGGGACGGTCCTGTGCGGGACGAGACGATCCGGTCGGGGCCGGTGCGCCCGGCAGCCCTCCCGGAGCAGCAGGCCCGGCCGCACCCGGAAGGCGGGGCGGACGGCGACGGCGCCCAGGAGCGCCCCGCCGCGGCGGAGCAGTCACAGGCGGAGCGGGCGGGCCGGATGAGCGAGCACGGACACCACGATCCACATGACCGCAGCGGCGCACGGGCGCTCTTCATCGAGCTGCGGGAGCTTCCCGAAGGCTCGGTGGAGAAGGCCGAGCTGCGCAACCGGCTGGTGCGGATGCATCTGCCGCTCGTGGAGCACCTGGCCCGCAGATTCCGCAACCGCGGTGAGCCGCTGGACGATCTGACGCAGGTCGCCACCATCGGCCTGATCAAGTCCGTGGACCGGTTCGACCCGGACCGCGGTGTCGAGTTCTCGACGTACGCGACCCCCACGGTCGTCGGCGAGATCAAGCGGCACTTCCGGGACAAGGGCTGGGCGGTGCGGGTCCCGCGGCGCCTCCAGGAGCTGCGGCTCTCCCTGACCACGGCCACCGCCGAGCTCTCCCAGCAGCACGGCCGCTCCCCCACCGTGCACGAGCTGGCGGAGCGCCTGGGCATCTCGGAGGAGGAGGTCCTGGAGGGGCTGGAATCGGCCAACGCCTACAGCACCCTCTCGCTCGACGTCCCGGACACGGACGACGAGTCGCCCGCGGTCGCGGACACCCTGGGCTCGGAGGACGAGGCGCTGGAGGGCGTCGAGTACCGGGAGTCGCTCAAGCCGCTGCTGGAGGACCTCCCGCCCCGCGAGAAGCGGATCCTGCTGCTTCGTTTCTTCGGCAACATGACGCAGTCGCAGATCGCGCAGGAGGTCGGCATCTCCCAGATGCACGTCTCCCGCCTCCTCGCCCGCACGCTCGCCCAGCTGCGCGAGCGGCTGCTCGTCGAGGAGTAGCAGGCCCGACGGGTCGCGTACGAGCAGGCCCGACGGGTCCCGTACGAACAGGGCCCGACCGGCCCCGCACGAGCAGGCCCCGGCGGACCGGGTTCAGGCGTCGGGGGTCGTGCGCGGCCCCCGGCGGATGCCCAGCGCCGCCGGCGTCGTGGGGTCGAACAGCAGCACGAGCGACGTGACGGCGACCGCCGCGAGGACGATGCCCGCCGGGATCAGGGCGCCCTGGGACCGCAGCAGTGTCCAGGCCACCGGCAGCGCCATGAGCTGGGTGATGAGCGCGGGGCCACGGCTCCAGCTGCGCCGCCGCAGCAGCCCGCGGGCGGCGAACAGCGGGATCAGGCCGAGCGCGACCAGTGTGAGTCCGCCCATCTCGGCCTGCTGCATGCTGTCGGGCCGGCCGAACAGTCCGACGGCCAGCATGTAGATCCCGCCGACGACGAGAGCGGCGCCTTCGAGCGCGTTGAGTACGGCCAGTGCGGCGATCCGGCCCGGCTTCTCCTGGCCGGCCGACGGCGACGGAGAGGGCGCGTTCTGCTGAGTGCTCACGCCTTTCAGATTCGCATCCCGGATGCCCGGACGCGAAGCCGGGTCCTGACGGGTCACCCCAGGGGCGGCTCGTCACACTGCGTGAGCGGGCGTGGACCCGGTGGATCGGGACTTCAGGGCGGTACCGCGCGGTAGGTACCCTGGCGGGCATGCGCGCACTTCTCGTGGTCAACCCAGCTGCCACCACTACCAGTGCGCGGGTTCGTGACGTGCTGATTCACGCGCTGGCCAGCGAGATGAAGCTGGACGCCGTGACCACCGAGTACCGCGGGCACGCCCGTGACCTGGGGCGGCGCGCCGCCGACTCCGACGACATCGACCTGGTGGTCGCCCTCGGAGGCGACGGCACGGTCAACGAGGTGGTCAACGGACTCCTGCACAACGGCCCCGACCCCGAGGGGCTGCCGAGCCTCGCCGTGGTCCCCGGCGGTTCCACCAATGTGTTCGCCCGCGCCCTGGGCGTCCCCAACGACGCCGTGGAGGCGACGGGCGCCATCCTCGACGCGCTCGCGGCCCGCAGCGAGCGCACGGTGGGCCTCGGTCTGGCGGCCGGCACCCCGGGCACGGCGGACGAAGCGGTCCCCGGCCGGTGGTTCACCTTCTGCGCCGGACTCGGTTTCGACGCGGGCGTCATCGGTCGGGTCGAACAGCAGCGCGAGCGCGGCAAGCGGTCGACCCATGCGCTGTACGTGCGCCAGGTGCTCAGGCAGTTCATGGACGACCCGCACCGGCGCAACGGCCGGATCACCCTGGAGGTTCCCGGCCAGGACCCGGTCACCGACCTCGCGCTGTCGATAATCTGCAACACCGCACCCTGGACCTACCTGGGGAACCGTCCGATATACGCCTCTCCGAAGGCCTCCTTCGACAGCGCCCTGGACATCCTCGGCCTCAAGCGTCTCTCCACCCCGGCGGTGACCCGGTACGCCACCCAGCTGCTCACTTCGAGCCCGGAGAAGGGCCCTCACGGCAAGCACGCCGTGTCCCTGCACGACCTCACAGACTTCACCTTGCATTCAAAGGCTCCACTGCCTTTCCAGATGGACGGTGACCACCTGGGGCTGCGCACGAGCGTGACGTTCACAGGCGTACGCCGTGCACTGCGTGTGATTGTGTGAGTGGAAGCGGCGAAAGTCCTTTAACTCGAACGTTTGGGCTGGCCCCCACCCCTTAGAAGTACGGCTGTGACCTAGTCGACACCGAGGAATCAAAAAAAACTTTCCAGAAGGGGTTGTATCCGTCGTCGAGGTTTGGGAATCTCTTCATGGCGATCGGGACGGCCCGGAACACCGGCCTCCACTGAGAGCCAGAACCCCTCCTCACCACAACAGGACCACATCCAGTTCATCTGGACGTCGGACCTTCGTCTGCGGGGGGATTCGTGAAAGCGTTCACATTCACAAGCACCAGCATGTAATACCAAGGAGAGGTAGCAGCCATGGACTGGCGTCACAACGCCGTTTGTCGTGAGGAAGACCCCGAGCTGTTCTTCCCCATCGGCAACACCGGTCCTGCGCTGCTGCAGATCGAGGAAGCCAAGGCCGTCTGCCGTCGCTGCCCCGTCATGGAGCAGTGCCTGCAGTGGGCGCTCGAGTCCGGCCAGGACTCCGGCGTCTGGGGTGGCCTCAGCGAGGACGAGCGCCGCGCAATGAAGCGCCGCGCCGCTCGCAACCGGGCGCGTAACGCCAGCGCCTGACCGACGCCACCGCACCACGAGCCTCAGCCAGGCGGCGCGTACAGAGCGTACGCACAGCCCCGCCTTCGAGTCGCAGCGCGCAGTACCCCCGAAGCGCATCGCACCGTGAGCACCACGCAGTAGGCCCGGACCGTCACCACGGTCCGGGCCTACTGCTGTGCGGGGCCTACTGCTGTGCGGGGCCTACTGCTGTGCGGGGCCCGCTACTTGTCGGCCGGCACGGGGATGTCGAGCACCACCTGTGTGCCGCGCACCGGCGCGGGGACCATGCCGAAGGTGCCGCTCAGTTCACCCTCCACCAGGGTCCGCACGATCTGGAGCCCGAGATTCCCGGCCCGTTGGGGGTCGAATCCCTCGGGCAGCCCGCGCCCGTCGTCCGTCACGGTGATCAGCAGCCGGCCGTCGACAGGTGAGCCGCCACGCGACGCCGACACCTCGACCGTGCCCGACTCGGCCACGGTGAAGGCGTGTTCCAGGGCGTTCTGCAGGACTTCGGTGAGCACCATCGAGAGCGGAGTGGCCACTTCCGCGTCGAGGATCCCGAAGCGTCCCGTGCGCCGGCAGATGACCTTCCCGGGTGAGATCTCGGCCACCATCGCGATCACCCGGTCGGCGATCTCGTCGAACTCGACCCGCTCGTCCAGATTCTGGGACAGCGTCTCATGGACGATGGCGATCGAACCGACGCGCCGCACCGCCTCGTTGAGCGCCTCACGGCCCCGCTCGGAGTCCATCCGGCGTGCCTGGAGCCTCAACAGGGCTGCCACGGTCTGGAGGTTGTTCTTCACCCGGTGATGGATCTCCCGGATGGTGGCGTCCTTGGTGATCAATTCCCGCTCACGGCGGCGCAGTTCCGTGACGTCACGCAGCAGCACCAGCGAACCGATGCGTACGCCCTTGGGCTTGAGCGGAATGGCGCGCAGCTGGATGACCCCACCGGCGCCCTCGACCTCGAACTCCCGGGGCGCGTACCCGCTCGCCACCTTGACCAGGGCCTCGTCCACCGGGCCGCGCGAGGGTGCGAGTTCGGCGGTCGTCGCGCCGAGGTTGTGGCCCACGAGGTCCGAGGCCAGGCCGAGCCGGTGATAGGCGGAGAGGCCGTTGGGGCTGGCGTACTGCACGACCCCGTCGGCGTCGAGCCTGATCAGCCCGTCGCCGACGCGCGGCGACGCGTCCATGTCGACCTGCTGGCCGGGGAAGGGGAAGGACCCGGCGGCGATCATCTGGGCCAGGTCGGAGGCGGACTGGAGGTAGGTGAGCTCCAGCCTGGACGGCGTGCGCACGGTGAGCAGGTTGGTGTTGCGGGCGATGACCCCGAGGATCCGGCCCTCCCTGCGTACGGGGATCGACTCGACCCGGACGGGCACCTCCTCACGCCACTCCGGATCACCCTCACGCACGATGCGACCCTCGTCGAGGGCGGCGTCGAGCAGCGGCCGGCGGCCGCGCGGCACGAGGTGGCCGACCATGTCGTCCTGATAGGAGGTGGGGCCGGTGTTGGGCCGCATCTGCGCGACGGAGACATAGCGGGTCCCGTCGCGGGTGGGCACCCACAGGACGAGGTCGGCGAAGGACAGGTCGGAGAGCAGTTGCCACTCCGAGACCAGCAGATGGAGCCACTCGAGGTCGGTGTCACTCAGGGCTGTGTGCTGGCGGACAAGGTCGTTCATGGAGGGCACAGACGCGAGCGTACCTGTGAAGACGAGGTGGATCCGAACCGAACGGCCCATGGATACGTGACACTGTGGGAGCGCGGGTCATGGCAGGAGAATGTCCGCGCACATGGATGGACACGGTCTATTGGTCTAGTCCACAATGCACCATGCGGGGGCGCTACGGTCGGACCTGACCCCTGCCGTACGAACAGACCTCCGCCCTCCCCGCACAGGAGGGCGGAACGAGGTACCGGCGCTCTCTGCCCTGACTGCGCCGGTGCCTCCAGTGGCCGGAGGCACCGCACACCGCCGGCCAGGCAGGGCCTGCCGAGAGGCGGGCCCATAGCTCCGGGCTGCGGTGCCGGACGGGCTGAGGGTCCCGTCCTGGCGCCGCGGCCCGCGGGTGTTTCCGGGGGCGTTCCCCCCGCGGACGGAGCCCGTCCGCCGACAGGGCGACAAGCAGTGACGCAGCCGTGGACGGTTCACCTCCGGGCCATGGCGTTCTGCTAGATTGGGGCATCAGATTGGTCTATACCACATGACGCCACTCTTCAGATCGGCAGGCACAGCGTGGAAGTTGTCATCGTCCCGGACGCCACGACAGGCGGCGAACTGATCGCGGAGGCCATCGCGGCCCTGCTGAGCCGCAAGCCCGACGCCCTGCTCGGCGTGGCCACAGGATCGACCCCGCTGCCCATCTATCAGGCCCTCACCGCGAAGGTGCGCTCCGGCGCCGTGGACGCGTCGCGCACCCGCATCTGCCAGCTCGACGAGTACGTCGGACTGCCCGCCGGACACCCCGAGTCGTACCGCTCGGTCGTGCTGCGCGAGGTCATCGAGCCGCTCGGCCTGTCCGAGAAGTCCTTCATGGGCCCGGACGGCGCCGCCGAGGACGTACAGGCGGCCTGCGAGGAGTACGACAAGGCCCTCTCCGAGGCGGGCGGGGTGGACCTCCAGCTGCTCGGCATCGGCACCGACGGGCACATCGGCTTCAACGAGCCGTGCTCCTCCCTCGCCTCGCGCACCCGCATCAAGACGCTGACCGAGCAGACCCGGATCGACAACGCGCGCTTCTTCGACGACGCCATCGAGCAGGTGCCCCGCCACGTCATCACCCAGGGCATCGGCACCATCCTGGAGTCCCGCCACCCGATCCTGCTGGCCACCGGCGAGGGCAAGGCGGACGCGGTCGCACGGACGGTCGAGGGACCTGTCGCCTCGGTCGTGCCGGCCTCGGCGCTCCAGCTGCACCCGCACGCCACGGTGGTGGTCGACGAGGCGGCGGCGTCCAGGCTGAAGCTGGCGGACTACTTCCGCGCCACCTACGCGGCGAAGCCGCAGTGGCAGGGCCTGTAGGCCCCGTACGGTACGCACGCGTGAGGGCCGGGTCACCCGCGGAAGGTGACCCGGCCCTCACGTCTCGCCTGTTCAGGACCCGAGGGCTCTCAGGGGGCCGTGCCCGTGATCGCCTCCGCCGCCGCGACACCGCACACCCGCGCGGCGCCGTGCGTGGCGACGTGGAGGGCGCCCCGGGGCGGCGCGTCCGGCAGGCCCATCTCGACCACGACCGTGTCGGGACGCGCCGCCAGCAGGGCGTCCAGCGCCTCGCCCATCCACGCGTGCCGGTGGACGTCGCGGACGACGGCGACGATCCGCCGCTCCCCCGCCGCCCTCAGCGCCTCGGCTGCCGGTGCCTCGCTCGCAGTGCCGTAGGTGCCCGTCCCGGTGCCGGGCAGTATCCGGGCCAGCTCGGCCGCGACGCCCCACGGGGTCTCGTCACCGACCGCGATGTTGGCGACCGGGGTGAACGCCGCGACGTACGCCGGCCCGTCCAGCGGCTCGCCGGATCCCGTGAGCGTGACGGCACGGCGGGCGGCGACAAGACCGACGTCGGCACCGGAGCCGGGCGCGGTCCCCTCCTGCACATCCGCGCCCGGCTCCGGGGCAGCCCCCCTGGCCCCCTGCGTCCATGACGCGAGGGCCCGTACACGTGCGGCCGCGTCGGCCAGCCGCTCCTCGGGCAGTTGACCGGTCCGCACCGCGGTCACCAACGCGTCGCGCAGCCGCAGCACGGTGTCCTCGTCGGACAGCCCACCGCCGACGCAGATGGCGTCGGCGCCCGCCGCGATGGCGAGGACCGATCCGCGCTCGATGCCGTACGTGCCGGCGATGGCGTCCATCTCCATGCCGTCGGTGACGATCAGCCCGTCGTAGCCCAGCTCCTGGCGCAGCAGACCGGTGAGGATCTGGGGGCTCAGGGTCGCGGGCCGGGTCGGGTCGAGTGCGGGAAGCAGGATATGTGCACTCATCACTGATTTGGAACCCGCCGCGATGGCCGCGCGGAAGGGCACCAGCTCACGGGCGTGCAGCGTGTCCAGGTCCACATCGATGCGGGGCAGCGAGTGGTGCGAGTCGACCGCCGTGTCCCCGTGACCGGGGAAGTGCTTGGTGCAGGCGGCGACACCGGCGGCCTGGAGGCCCTCGACGTACGCGGCGGTGTGCCGGGCCACGAGCTCGGTGTCGGCGCCGAAGGAGCGTACGCCGATGACCGGATTGCCCGGGTTCGAGTTGACGTCCGCCGAGGGCGCCCAGTTGAGGCTGACCCCGCACTCGGCCAGCCTGCGGCCGAGCTCCCGGGCGACGGCCCTCGTCAGGTCCGTGTCGTCGACGGAGCCGAGCGCGAGGTTGCCGGGGAAGGACGAGCCGCTGCGGACCTCGAGCCGGGTGACGTCCCCGCCCTCCTCGTCGATCGCGACGAGTACGTCGTCCCGCTCGGCGCGCAGCCGGGCGGTCAGCGCGGCGAGCTGCTCGGGCGAGTGAATGTTCCGGCCGAACAGTCCGACGGAGGCCAGGCCTTCGCCGACCCTGCGCAGGAGCCAGTCGGGAGCGGTCGTGCCCGTGAAGCCGGGCTGGAGAACCGCGAGGGCGTCGCGGGTGACGGTGTCCGTGGTGGATACGAGGGTGCTCATGGCCGTGTTATCCCTTCACTGCGCCATCGGTGAGACCGCTGACGGCCTTGCGCTGCAGGAAGACGAAGAGGACGAGGATCGGGATGGCGAAGATCGAGGACGCGGCCATCGTCGCGCCCCAGTCGTCACCGAACTGGCTCTGGAACTGCGAGAGCCACAGGGGCAGGGTCTGCGCCTCGGCCTGCTTGTTGAGCACCAGGACCAGCGGGAATTCGTTCCAGGCGGTGATGAAGCCGAACAGCGAGGTGGACATCAGGCCCGGCGCGAGCAGCGGGAGGATGACCTTCACGAAGGCCTGGGGCCGGGTGCAGCCGTCGACCATGGCCGACTCCTCCAGCTCCTTGGGCACCGCGGAGACGAAGCCGCGCAGCGTCAGGATGGTGAAGGGCAGGATCATCACCATGTAGAAGAGCGTCAGCGGGATCAGGCTGTTGAGCATGTCCGCGTCGCGGACGATGAAGTAGATCGCGATGACCATGACTTCCCAGGGCGCCATCTGCGCGACCATGAAGCCGATGATGAATCCGCGCCGGCCCTTGAAGCGCATCCGGGCGAGGGCGAACGATCCCGCGAGCGCCAGGACGAGGGAGAACGCCACGGCGAGCACGGTGACCGTGAGCGAGTTCCGGACCATCGTCCAGAAGTTCTCGGCGTCGACCGCGGTCTTGAAGTGCTCGAACGTGACGTTCGTCGGGAACCAGACCGGGTTCTCGGAGACGATGTCGGGCGTCGGCTTGAAGGCCGTCGCGAACATCCAGTACACGGGGAAGACGAAGCAGATGACCAGCAGTACGGCCGTGGCGTTGGGCCAGATGCGGCTGAACCTGGACGAAGCCGAGCGCTTCACAGCTCGTCCTCCTCTTGCTTGGAGACGATCCTGAGGTAGTAGAAGGTCAGGGCCAGCAGGATGAGGATCGTGAGCAGCGCGATGGCGGAGCCCATGCCGTAGTGCTGGTTGCCGATGCCCTCGATGTAGGCGTACACGGGGAGGATCTCGGTGAGCCGGTCGGGACCGCCCTCGTTGATCGCGAAGACCTGCGCGAAGGCCTTGAAGACCCAGATGACCTCGAGGAACGTCGTGGCGAACAGGAAGGGCTTCAGGAACGGCATGGTGACCGAGGTGAAGCTCTTCCAGGAGCCCGCGCCGTCGAGCGCGGCGGCCTCGTACAGCTCCTTCGGGATGGTCGTCGTGGCGGCGTAGAGATTGATCGCGACGAACGGGATCGACTGCCAGACGATCAGCACGGTGATCACGAAGAAGGTGGAGGCCTGGCTGCCGGTCCAGTTGTACTCCGCCATGGAGTGGAAACCGATCTTGTCCAGCACCCAGTTGACGACACCGAACCGCGAGGCGAACAGCCACTGGTAGACGGTGGTCGCGGCGATGACCGGCATGGCCCAGGCGAGGACGAGGCCGATGAGCAGCGTCACGCGCATGCGCTTGCCGAGCCGGGCGAGGAGCAGACCGGTCAGGGTGCCGAGCACCATGATCAGGACGACGTTGGTGCCCGCGAAGACGATCGACCGGACAGTGACGTTCCAGAAGTCGTCGTTGCCGAGGACCTCCTTGTAGTTGTCGATCCCGTTCCACTCGGTGAGGTGCTGGATCAGCTGCCTCATGTTGAGGTTCTGGAACGACAGCACGGTGTTCTTGACCACCGGCCAGCCCAGGAACACGAGGGTCGCGGCCACGGGAGCGAGCAGCAGCAGATACGGGGCGAGTGCGGCCGGTCTGCCGCCTGTCCGGGATCTGCCGGGGCCGGCACCGGCCCGCTTCACTGTCTCCGTCGGACCGGAGGGCGGCCGTTCGGTCTGCACGGTCATGCTCGCCATCTCTTTCTCGGCACCATGGGACACGGCCGGGGGCGGACTCCGTGATTCCGTCATGGAGTCCGGCCCCCGGCGTTTCGGCCCCGGGCCGTGTCCGGGACTTTCACGGACACGGCCCGGGGCCGGCTGCCTTACTGCTTCTGTGCGAGGCGCTTGTTGAACTCTTCCTCGACCTGCTTGGCGGCCTCGGCGTTCGACTTGCCGTTCAGGACCGCCGTCATGAAGGTCTTGACCGGGTTCGGCGCGTTCTCGACCGCGGCCCACTCGGGGATCAGCGGCGTGGTGCCGCCGACCTTCGCCGAGGGCGCGGCGGCCTCGGCGACCTCGTTGCCGGTCAGGTTGGAGTTCAGCGACTCCTTGTTGGGGATGACGCCGTTCAGCTTGGCGAGCTGTCCCTCGAACGTGTCGGAGAGCGCGAGCTTCAGGAACTCCTTGGCGAGGTCCTGCTTCGCGCTGCCCTCGGCGACCGCGAGGTTGGAGCCGCCGAGGAAGACACCCTCGGGCTTCTCGGCGGTGTCACCCGGAATGGTGAAGTAGCCGATGTCCTTCTCGATGGCCGGGTTGGCCTTGATCGCGGTGCCGGCCTCCCAGCCCATGCCGATGAACGCGCCGGTCTTGCCCTTGGCGAAGACGTCCGCCTGCTGCGGCGTCGCCTCGTCCTTGTCCTTGGGGGCCTTGGAGTAGGACTGGTACTGCTTGTACAGGTCCATCGCCTCGCCGATCTTCGGGTCGGCGAGGTTGGAGACCCACTTGTCCCCGTCCTTCTTCACGAGGTCGGCGTCCTTGCCGATGGTGAGGCCGTCGAAGAAGTACCAGTTCTGGCCGGGCAGGTAGAGCGGCTCGGCCTTGCCCTTGGCCTTGATCTTGTCGAGCGCGTCGAAGAACTCGTCACGGGTCTTGGGGGTTTCGGTGACGCCGGCGTCCGCGAAGACCTTCTTGTTGTAGAGGACGACGCGGTTGGCGAAGTACCACGGGGCGGCGTACTGCTTGCCGTCGACCACGGAGGCCTCGTTGAGGTTCTCGGCCCAGTCGGTGCCGATCTCCGACTTGAGGTCACCGAGCTCGGCGAGGCCACCGGTCTTGGCGTACGCCGCGGTCTGGGTGTTGCCGATCTCGAAGACGTCCGGCGGGTTCTCCTCCGACAGGGCGGTCGTCAGCTTCTGCTGGATACCGTTCCACTGCTGGACCTCGAACTTGACCTTCGCGCCGGTCTTCTTCTCGAACGCGGCGGTGAGGTCCTTCTGCCACTGATCGGGCGTCGAGCCGTCCATGGCCCAGACGGTCAGGGTCTCCCCCTTGTAGCTGTCCGGTCCGGACTTCTTGCTGTCGCTGCCGCCGTCGTCGGAGCCACACGCCGCCATGCTGACCATCATGCCCGCGACGCCGATCGCCGCGATGAGCTTGCGCTTCACGCCAAACCCTCCTCAGGGTGCTGCAACCCCCCGCCCACCGCGAAGACACCGACGAGTAGTACTGCTGGGGCTGGGACCTGGTCTTTAATGGTTTAGACCAGTACGGGGAGCTTGGCCTAGACCTTTAGGGGTGTCAAGGGTGTATAAGAAGTGCACTCGCGTCCGTTACAGGACCGACACCTGAGGGAGGGCGACGACCCGTGACCGGACCGTGCCACCATGTGAGCCGCGACAGACGGAGGAGCCGGTGACGGCAGCAACGCAGCAGTCGGGAAGGCGGGCCATGGGTGCCGACGGGGGCAGCAGCACGAGCAAGACCGGCACGGGTGCGCGCACGGCACGCGTGCCGAAGTACTACCGGCTCAAGCGCCATCTCCTCGACATGACGGACACCATGCCGCCCGGCACCCCGGTGCCGCCCGAGCGGACCCTGGCCGCCGAGTTCGACACCTCGCGCACCACGGTGCGTCAGGCGCTCCAGGAGCTGGTGGTCGAGGGCCGGCTGGAACGCATCCAGGGCAAGGGCACCTTCGTGGCCAAGCCGAAGGTCTCCCAGGCCCTGCAACTCACCTCGTACACCGAGGACATGCGCGCCCAGGGGCTGGAACCCACCTCCCAGCTGCTGGACATCGGCTATGTCACGGCCGACGACACGCTCGCCGAGCTGCTGGACATCACAACCGGCGGCCGGGTGCTGAGGATCGAGCGGCTCCGGCTCGCCAGCGGCGAACCGATGGCCATCGAGACCACCCATCTGTCGGCCAAGCGCTTCCCCGCCCTGCGGCGTTCGCTGGTGAAGTACACCTCGCTCTACACCGCGCTGTCCGAGGTGTACGACGTCCGGCTCGCCGAGGCGGAGGAGACCATCGAGACCTCGCTCGCCACGCCGCGTGAGGCGGGCCTGCTCGGCACGGACGTCGGCCTTCCGATGCTCATGCTGTCCCGCCATTCGGTCGACGGTGAGGGTGAACCTGTGGAGTGGGTGCGCTCGGTGTACCGGGGCGACCGGTACAAGTTCGTGGCCCGTCTGAAGCGTCCCACGGACTGAGACGCTTCGGGCCGCCGGGAATCGTTGTTCCCGGCGGCCTCAACCGTTGCGAGACCGAAATGCGGACAGGGGGTGACGATGCCCGGAATCCTCGCTTAGATTTCCTGCGCGTTGCACAGGTGATCAGCGAGGGGACGGAGTCGCCACATGCCAGAAGAAACCGATGCCAACCCACCGGCAACACCGACAGCACCGACGGTGACACCCATCAGAGTGGTCATCGGCCTCTGTCTGATCGCCCCCTTCGTCGCGATGCTCTGGGTCAGCTCGTACGCGAAGGTCGAACCGACCTTCATCGGCATCCCGTTCTTCTACTGGTACCAGATGCTCTGGGTGCTCATCTCCACCGCTCTCACGATGACCGCGTACAAGCTGTGGCAGCGTGACCAGCGCGCCCGCAAGGGGGGTGCGTCAGCATGAACGACGGCGTGAACGGCATCGCACTCGCCGTATTCATCTTCTTCTTCGTGGCCGTCACGGTCATCGGTTTCATGGCCGCGCGCTGGCGCAAGGCCGAGAACGAGGCCAGCCTCGACGAATGGGGCCTGGGCGGACGCTCGTTCGGCACCTGGGTCACCTGGTTCCTGCTCGGTGGTGACCTCTACACGGCCTACACCTTCGTGGCGGTCCCCGCGGCGATCTACGCGGCGGGCGCGGCGGGCTTCTTCGCCGTCCCGTACACGATCCTCGTCTACCCGCTGATCTTCACCTTCCTGCCCCGCCTGTGGTCGGTGTCGCACAAGCACGGCTACGTCACCACCTCGGACTTCGTCCGGGGCCGCTTCGGATCGAGGGGCCTCTCGCTGGCGGTCGCCATCACCGGCATCCTCGCCACGATGCCGTACATCGCGCTGCAACTGGTCGGCATCCAGGCCGTGCTGGACGTGATGGGCGTCGGCGGCGGTGAGACCACGCACTGGTTCGTCAAGGACCTGCCGCTGCTGATCGCGTTCGCCGTGCTCGCCGCGTACACCTACTCGTCGGGGCTGCGCGCGCCCGCGCTCATCGCGTTCGTCAAGGACGGCCTGATCTATCTGGTCATCGCCGTGGCGATCATCTACATCCCGATCAAGCTCGGCGGGTTCGACGAGATCTTCTCCAAGGCGAGCGAGGCGTTCGCCCAGAAGGACCAGACGACGGGCCAGCCACGTGGTGCGCTGGTTCCCGGCGAGATGGGCCAGTGGGGCTACGCCACCCTGGCGCTGGGCTCGGCGCTGGCGCTCTTCATGTATCCGCACTCGATCACGGCCACGCTCTCCAGCCGCAGCCGTGAGGTGATCCGGCGCAACACCACGATCCTGCCGCTGTACTCGCTGATGCTGGGCCTGCTGGCCCTCCTCGGCTTCATGGCGATCGCCGCCGGCATCAAGGTGGACAACGGCCAGCTCGCCATCCCGCAGCTGTTCGAGAACATGTTCCCCGACTGGTTCGCCGGTGTGGCCTTCGCCGCGATCGGGATCGGTGCCCTGGTGCCGGCCGCGATCATGTCGATCGCCGCGGCGAACCTCTTCACCCGCAACATCTACAAGGACTTCCTCAAACCGGACGCGACACCGGCCCAGGAGACCAAGGTCTCCAAGCTGGTCTCGCTGCTGGTCAAGGTCGGCGCGCTCGCCTTCGTCCTCACCATGGACAAGACGGTCGCAATCAACTTCCAGCTGCTGGGCGGCATCTGGATCCTCCAGACGATGCCGGCCCTGGTGGGCGGTCTGTTCACCCGGTGGTTCCACCGCTGGGCCCTGATCGCCGGCTGGGCGGTCGGCATGGTCTACGGCACGGTGGCCGCGTACGGCGTCGCCAGCCCCACCCAGAAACACTTCGGCGGCTCGTCGGAGGAGATCCCCGGAATCGGTGAGATCGGCTACATCGGCCTCACGGCGTTCGTGCTGAACGTGATCGTCACGATCGTGCTGACGTTCGTCCTGAACGCGGTGAAGGCACCGGCCGGCGTGGACGAGACCGCCCCGTCCGACTACACGGCGGACGTGGGCGACCCCGGCGTCAAGGCCGAGCTGCCGCCGGCCACGGCAGGCTCCCCCGGCGGTCACTGACCCCCGCGCGCCGCTCGCTCCACCTCGTCCCGGCAGGGCCTCGCCCTGCCGGGACGAGGTGCGAAAAACGGGGGCGCCCTTCCCGGCGGCTGCGGCACACTGCCGTCCATGGACCTTTCGATCAGACCGGTACGGACGGCCGAGTTCGCGGATCTGGGGGAGATCACCGCCCAGGCGTACCTCGATGACGGGCTCCTGGACTTCGGCGCCGACGATCCCTATCTGGAACAGCTGCGTGCCGTGGAGCGCCGGGCCGCCGAGGCCGAGGTGCTGGTCGCGGTGGACACCGACGGCCGGCTGCTGGGCGGCGTCACCTACGTCGCGCCCGGCAGCCCCTGGTCGGACATCGCCACCGGGGACGAGGCCGAATTCCGCATGCTGGCGGTCTCGCCCGGCGCCCGTGGCCGAGGGACGGGCGAGACGCTCGTACGGGCCTGCATAGAGCGGGCGCGGGCCGCCGGAGGGCTGCGTGGGATCGTCCTTTCCACGCAGTCGGCCATGCTGGGCGCCCACCGGATCTACCGTCGCCTCGGCTTCGTACGCACTCCGGAGCGGGACTGGTTCCCCCTGCCCGGCCTGGAACTCCTGACATTCCGCCTGGAGCTCTGAACCCGCCACGACACAAGATGTGGGGGCTTCTTCAATCGGCAGCCCCCACATGTATGCTCGACCTCGCTGTCGCCGCAGGGGAATCCGGTGCGAATCCGGAACTGTCCCGCAACGGTGTGATCGGTGCGCATTGCGCGTGCCCGAAGTCCGAAGACCTGTCGACAGTGCGCCCGGCTCGACCGAACCGGGCGCCGAGACGTCCGGGCCCCGCGGAGGGCAGGTGGACGCCGTGCGCCGTGCCGCCCTGTCTTCCGGGCGCGGCCCTGCCCGGCTGCCCCGCTCCCGCAGGCCCTGAGCCGAGCGAGGGATAGCCCCAGTGACCATCGCGCCAGCCGACCCGGTTTCAGTCACGGAATCCGAGGGCCGCACGACCGACGCGCCCGGGACCGCACTGCTGCGGACCCTGACCGGCCTCACCGCCGATCTGCCCGACACCGACCCCGGACGGGTGGCCGCCGCCGCACTGCGCGGCCGCAACGCCCGGTCGGACGAGGCCGAGCTGCGCTCGCTGGCCACCGAGGCCGCCGCCGGCCTGATCTCCGAGGACCCCGCCTACTCGCGGCTCGCCGCCCGGCTCCTCACCCGGGCCATCGCGGACGAGGCCGCGGGACAGGGCGCCGTCTCCTTCTCCGCGTCGGTCGCCGTCGGACACCGCGAGGGCCTGATCGCGGACCGTACGGCCGAGTTCGTCACGCTGCACTCCGCCGCCCTCGACACGCTGGTCGACCAGGCACTCGCCGACGGTGCCGACGACCGCTTCGGCTACTTCGGTCTGCGGACGCTGCACAGCCGCTATCTGCTGCGCCACCCGCTCACCCGTGAGGTCGTCGAGACCCCCCAGCACTTCATGCTGCGCGTCGCGGCCGGGCTCGCCGACGACAACTCCGAGCGCGCGCTGGAGGAAGTGGCCGCGCTGTACGGCCTGATGAACCGGCTGGACTATCTGCCCTCGTCCCCCACCCTCTTCAACTCCGGCACCCGCCACCCGCAGATGTCCTCCTGCTATCTGCTGGACTCGCCCAAGGACGAGCTGGACTCGATCTACGACCGCTACCACCAGGTGGCACGGCTGTCCAAGCACGCGGGCGGCATCGGACTCTCGTACTCCCGTATCCGCGCCCGGGGTTCACTCATCCGTGGCACGAACGGGCACTCCAACGGCATCGTGCCGTTCCTGAAGACGCTGGACGCCTCGGTGGCCGCGGTCAACCAGGGCGGCCGCCGCAAGGGCGCAGCCGCCGTCTATCTGGAGACCTGGCACGCGGACATCGAGGAGTTCCTCGAACTGCGTGACAACACCGGCGAGGACCAGCGGCGTACGCACAACCTCAATCTGGCGCACTGGATCCCGGACGAGTTCATGCGCCGTGTCGACGCGGACACGGAGTGGTCGCTGTTCTCCCCGGCCGACGCCCCCGAGCTCGTGGACCTCTGGGGCGACGCGTTCGACGCCGCCTACCGCGCCGCCGAGGCCAAGGGCCTGGCCCGCAGGACGATCCCGGCGCGCGAGCTGTACGGCAGGATGATGCGGACGCTCGCGCAGACCGGGCAGGGCTGGATGACGTTCAAGGACGCGTCCAACCGCACGGCGAACCAGACCGCCGAGCCGGGCCGCGTCGTTCACTCCTCGAATCTCTGCACGGAGATCCTCGAAGTCACCGACGACGGCGAGACGGCCGTCTGCAACCTGGGTTCGGTCAACCTGGGCGCGTTCGTCGCCGACGGCTCCATCGACTGGGAGCGGCTCGACGCCACCGTGCGCACGGCGGTGACCTTCCTGGACCGCGTGGTGGACATCAACTTCTACCCGACCGAGCAGGCCGGCCGCTCCAACGCCCGCTGGCGCCCGGTGGGTCTGGGCGCGATGGGCCTCCAGGACGTCTTCTTCCAGCTGCGCCTGCCGTTCGACTCCCCCGAGGCACGCACGCTGTCCACGCGGATCTCCGAGCGGATCATGCTGGCCGCCTACGAGGCGTCCTGCGAGCTGGCCGAGCTCCCCCAAGCACCTTCGACAGGCTCCGGTGCAGGGGGGACCCCCAGGGGCCCGCTGCCCGCCTGGTCCGAGACCCGTGCCGCCCGCGGTGTGCTGCACCCCGACCACTACGCCACCGAGCTGAACTGGCCGGAGCGCTGGGACGCCCTGCGGGCCCGGATCGCGAAGAGCGGCATGCGCAACTCCCTGCTGCTGGCCATCGCTCCCACCGCCACCATCGCTTCGATCGCCGGTGTGTACGAGTGCATCGAGCCGCAGGTCTCCAACCTCTTCAAGCGCGAGACGCTCAGCGGGGAGTTCCTCCAGGTCAACGCCTATCTGGTCGACGAGCTGAAGAGGCTCGGCGTCTGGGACGCACGTACCCGTGAGGCGCTGCGCGAGGCCAGCGGTTCCGTGCAGGGCTTCGGCTGGATCCCCGAGGACGTACGGGCGCTGTACCGGACGGCCTGGGAGATCCCGCAGCGCGGTCTGATCGACATGGCGGCGGCCCGTACGCCGTTCCTCGACCAGAGCCAGTCGCTGAACCTGTTCCTGGAGACGCCGACGATCGGCAAGCTCTCCTCGATGTACGCGTACGCCTGGAAGCAGGGGCTGAAGACGACGTACTACCTGCGGTCGCGCCCGGCGACCCGGATCGCCCGCGCGGCGGCCGGGAAGACAGCCACCGCCACTGTTCCCGTACAGCAGGCCGCCGCTCCCGAAGCGGACGCGGTCGCCTGCTCCCTCGAAAACCCCGAGTCCTGCGAGGCCTGCCAGTAATGAGCTCCGCCCACCCGTCGCCCGACCACCGCCCCTCGACGTCGGCGCTTCGCACCGCCCACCCTGCTTCGAAGAACCTGCTCGACCCGGGCTTCGAACTGACCCTGCGTCCCATGCGCTACCCGGACTTCTACGAGCGCTACCGGGACGCGATCAAGAACACCTGGACGGTGGAGGAGGTCGACCTGCACTCCGACGTCGCCGACCTCGCCAAGCTCTCGCCCGGTGAGCAGCACATGATCGGCCGGCTGGTCGCGTTCTTCGCGACGGGGGACTCGATCGTCTCCAACAACCTGGTGCTGACGCTGTACAAGCACATCAACTCGCCGGAGGCGCGGCTCTATCTGTCGCGTCAGCTGTTCGAGGAGGCCGTGCACGTCCAGTTCTATCTGACGCTGCTCGACACCTATCTGCCCGATCCCGAGGACCGCGCGGCGGCCTTCGACGCGGTCGAGGAGATCCCCTCCATCCGCGAGAAGGCGCAGTTCTGCTTCCGCTGGATGGACTCGGTCGAGACGATCGACCGGCTGGAGACGAAGGCCGACCGCCGGCGCTTCCTGCTCAACCTGATCTGCTTCGCCGCGTGCATCGAGGGGCTGTTCTTCTACGGCGCTTTCGCGTACGTGTACTGGTTCCGCTCGCGCGGTCTGCTGCACGGTCTCGCCACGGGTACCAACTGGGTGTTCCGTGACGAGACGATGCACATGAACTTCGCCTTCGAGGTCGTGGACACCGTCCGCAAGGAGGAGCCGGAACTCTTCGACGACGCCCTTCAGCAGCAGGTCACCGACATGCTGAAGGAGGCCGTCGAGGCGGAGCTGCAGTTCGGCCGCGATCTGTGCGGCGAGGGTCTGCCGGGGATGAACACCGAGTCGATGCGCCAGTATCTGGAGTGCGTCGCCGACCAGCGGCTCACCCGGCTCGGCTTCCCCGCGCTCTACGGTTCCGAGAACCCGTTCTCGTTCATGGAGCTCCAGGGGGTCCAGGAGCTGACGAACTTCTTCGAGCGCCGTCCCTCCGCCTACCAGGTGGCGGTGGAGGGCTCGGTCGGCTTCGACGACGAGTTCTAGATCCTGGCCCAGGACCTGACGTAGGGGCGCCGCGTGGCCGTGACCGGCTGCGCGGCGCCCGCCGTTTCCGGGGGCGCGGACTCCCCTCGCCGTTCCGCCTCCCGCAGCTCGCGGTCGATCCGGCGCTCCCGTGCGAACCCGACCAGGGTGGGCAGCAGGATGAGGGTGAGAAGTACGACTATGGACAGGTAGCTCAGGAATGTGTTCATGGCTCCACTGTCGTCCGTGCGCCAGGATTCCGGCAGTGGCAGGACTGTCAGGGACCCTCGAATTGCTGCCACACTGACCTCATGCTGCAAAACGTCGCCACTCTGCTGCTCGACGAGGTCCACCCCTTCGAACTCGGCGTCCTGTGCGAGGTGTTCGGACTCGACCGGTCCGACGAGGGGCTGCCGGTCCTTGACTTCGCGGTGGTGTCGGCCGAAGGTCCGGTCCTCCGGACACACGCCGGCTTCACCATCAGCACCCCCTACGGTCTGGACCGTCTGGAGGAGGCCGACCTCATCGCCGTACCGGCGGGGAGCCACTTCATGGAGCGGTCGTACCCCGAGGAGGTCCTGGATGCCCTGCGCCGGGCCGTGGAGCGCGGTGCGCGGGTGCTGAGCGTCTGTTCCGGCGCCTACGTCCTCGGTGCGGCCGGGTTGCTCGACGGCCGCCGTTGCACCACCCACTGGCAGCATGCCGACGAGCTGTCCCGCCGCTTCCCGAGGGCCCGTGTGGAACCGGACGTGCTCTACGTGGACGACGGCCCTGTCATCACATCGGCCGGCACCGCCGCGGGCATCGACGCAGCCCTGCACCTGGTCCGCCAGGCGCACGGCCCCGCCGTCGCGAACACCATCGCGCGCCGCATGGTGGTCCCCCCGCACCGGGACGGAGGGCAGGCGCAGTACATCAAGCGCCCGCTCCCCCGCACCCGGTGCGACACGGTCGGAGACACCCTCGCCTGGATGGAACGCCATCTCGACCAGGAGATGACCGTCGAACAGCTGGCCGCCCAGACACACATGTCGCCCCGGACCTTCGCCCGCCGCTTCCAGCAGGAGACCGGCACCACGCCGTACCGCTGGCTGCTCAGGCAACGCGTACTGCTGGCGCAGCACCTGCTGGAGACCTCGGACGAGACCATGGACACGGTCGCGAGCCGGACGGGCTTCGGCAACGCCGCGGCGCTGCGCCATCAGTTCGTACGGTCGCTCGGCACCACTCCGAACGCCTACCGCCGCACCTTCCGCGGACCGGACGGTGTGACCGAGGCGGCGTGACGGAGCGGGCCGGGCGGAGAGCCGGCGGTCGGACGAGGTGTGCGGTCAGACGCCGCACTGCGAGGCGTCCCAGTGGTGGTTCGGGCCCTGGTTCACATGGACGTGGTCGCTGTGGCCGGGGTAGCCCGGGCCGAGGATCCCGTTGAACCCGTGGTTACGGGCCTGCTTGGCCATGGTGCACAGCGAGTGGGGCGAGACGCCGAGGTCGACGGCGTCACCGTACATGTGGCGGCTGTTGGACGCTCCGCCGACCGAGGAGTTGCAGGAGACGGACCGGAATCCGCTGGTGACACGGATGGACTTGTCACCGAGCGCATGCCGCATCGCCTCCAGCTTCCACATGCTGCTGAGCGCGTTCGCCTTCGCGGTACCGGCCGCGACCTTTCCGCCGGCCCAGGTGCTGTTGCACTTGTTGAGCTCCGGATAGGTGAAGTGGATCGGGGTGCAGTCGTTGTCCTGGAGGGCGTAGAGCTTCGACTGCGTGTCCGGCCCGGCGACACCGTCGGAGGCGAGGCCGTACGCGGACTGGAAGCGCTTGACCGCGGCCTTGGTGGCGGGGCCGTAGGAGCCGTCGATGGCCAGGACGGCGTTGTAGCCCGGGTAGCCCGACACTCTGATCTGAAGCTGGGTGACGTCGCTGCCCTTCATCCCTTCCTTGAGGGTCCGGGACCAGGTGTAACAGCCGTCGGCCTGGGCGGTGCCCGCGGTGGCCAGACCACCACCGACACACACAGCCATGATCATGACAAATCCGAGCAGTGCACGTAGGACACGTCGAGACATCAGGTCCCCCTGTCGTGGAGTGAGAGCTGTGGAGTGAGCTGTCGGAGCGACCCTGTCGGAAGGTATCTACCCGCGTCAACTACGCCTGAAAGAACGCCTGTTGACGAATTTCTCCGCGCGCCCCGGCCTGCCGGGACGCAGACAGGGCCGCACCGGGAATCCGGCGGGCCCTGTCATCGGCAGGCGGACGCTCAGTCGTTCGGGACGACCTCGTAGCGCGGCTCGCCCTCGGCCATCTGCCGCAGCGCGTCCTTGCGGTCCCGCTTCGAGAGCCGGTCGATGTAGAGGTAGCCGTACAGATGGTCCGTCTCGTGCTGGAGGCAGCGGGCGAAGTAACCGCTGCCCCGCACCCGCACCGCGTTGCCCCGGGCGTCCTGGCCGCGCACGGATGCGTAGTCGGGGCGGGCGAGCGCGGCGTACGCCGTGGGCACGGAGAGGCAGCCCTCGTTGGAGTCGTCGAGGTTGCGCTGCTCCGGCGCGAGCTCCTCGAGCACCGGGTTGCAGATCGCTCCGACGTGCCGCACTCCGTCGTCGTCCGGGCAGTCGTAGACGAAGACCTTGCGGTCCACGCCGATCTGGTTGGCGGCCAGGCCCACGCCCTGCGCGGTCCGCTGGCTGGCGAACATGTCGTCGATCAGCCGCGCGAGCTCGTCGTCGAACTCCGTGACGTCCCTGCACTCCTTGTGCAGGACCGGATTGCCGACCACCGTGATGGGGCGGGACGTGCCGCGCTCCCGGTGCGCCTCCTCGCGCGCCTCACAGTCCTCGGTGTCCACGAGGTATCCCTCGTCGTCCACACCGGTCTGCTCGTCCGTCTCCTGCTGCGACATGTCCGCCGTTCGCCTTCCTGCAACCCTGAACCCGTGAAATACCCGCACCGGAAACGGTGCGCGTACAGCCTACGGGCACCGGTCAGCAGACTTCTTCCAGATCCCGCCACTCACGGCTGTCCGGGCTGTCCGCCACCCAGCCGTCCAGCAGACCGCGCACCAGCCCGGCCGGTGCCGCTATGCCGCACTCACGCTCCGGTACCCAGAGGGCACCCGCGGTGCGGTGTCCCAGGGGCCCGGGGTGGCCCGGCTCGCTGTGATCGTGCGGGTCCTGGTGCGCGCCGTCGCCCTCGTCGCTCTCCATCCGGCTCTCCGAACACGCACGGCAGAGCAGCCGCACGGAGGACGACCAGTCCTCGGCGGCGAAGCCGGCATCGGATGCGAGCCGCTCCAGCGCGTCCCGGTCGGCCTCGGTGGCGGCCTCCAGAAGGACCACCCAGGTGGGGACCGGGGAGGGCGCCCACAGCTCGATCTCGTCGAAGACCGGGTAGGACGGCCCGGCCGCGGTGATCCGCTCGCCGTTCGGCACCCCGTCGTGCAGGACGACCTCGCCCCAGCGGCGCCCCGAGGACGGCAGCGGGATCGACAGCACCTCGATCCGCGCCGGATCGAGCCTGCGTCCCCAGACGACCTCGGCCTCACCCTCGGGCGAGAGCCGCACGGCGGCGCTGCCCAGGTCCATGCCCGTGGGCTCGCTGTTGGCCGCCGCGTTGTGCTGACCGCTGCCCGGCACCCGCAGCCCGTAGGCCTGCCAGGCCCGGCGCGCCAGCGGCCAGTCCTGGAGCGCGGTGGCGGCGATGCCGACGTTCCACCAGTCCGGGGCGCCGGACTCCCGGTCGAGCAGGGCGACCGCACGCAGTCCCGCGGCCCTCGCCTGTTCCCAGTCGTGCCGGAACTTGTGCAGCAGCGCGAGGTTGAACCAGGACTCGGAGAGCCAGGGCTCCAGGTCCGCCGCGCGCGTCAGCAGCGCCCCCGCGTCCTCGTACCGGCCGTCGCCGATCAGCGTGAACGCGCGGTCCGTGGCCTGCCGCCATGAGGCGGACGGCCGATGCCGTACCTTCCCGAAGATCCTCACGATTCCCGCCTGTCCCGACTGGACACCCTCGTTTTCCGCTCTCTTCGCATCCAACCATGCCCGGCCGGACGCTCGCTCATTACCCATGGGTTACCCAGTACCGACCGGGGTCAGACCGCCCCGCGCCAGGACTCTGGCCAGTGCTTCCACCACCTGTGGCTGGTAGTCGAGGCCGGTGCCGAGCCTGAGCTGCTCCAGAGCGCCCAGGGACCCCTTCACGCCTTCCCCGCACAGGTCGTCGTACGCGTTGACCGTCCGGACGATTCGCGCGGCCGTCTGCTGTTCCCGGTACGGATCCGCCTGCTGCTCCACCACCACGGCGACCGCGGGGTCCACCCCGGTCTGCCGGACCACCGCGCCTCCGAGCAGCGCGATCCTGCGCTGCTCGGTCGCCGGGAGGACGACGGTCGCCCCGTCGGCCACCGGGTCGACGAGCGAGAGCTGCCCGATGTCATGCATCAGCGCCGCGTACTCCAGCACGGTCAGCTCGGGCCCTGTGAGCCCCAGCTCGCGCCCGACGGCCGTCGAGAGCCCGGCCACCCTGCGCGCGTGCCCGTGCGGGGTGTAGCCGGCGATCTCCGTGGACCGGGCCAGCGAGGCGATGGTCTGCCGGTACGTCGTACGCACGGCGGCGTATCTGCGGAACGACACCTGGGTGAGCAGCAGCGGCACACACAGGACGGGCAGCGCCCACAGCCCCGCGACGGCGACCCCGAGCGCCATCACCGCACCGGTCGCGCAGACCGCCGAACCGATGCCGCTGAGCGCACGGAGCTCGTCGCGCAGCTGCGGCCCGTACGGCCGGGATGTCCCGGCGGTGAGGGCGGTCAGTACCGCGTCGCAGAGGGCGGTCAGGACGAGCAGCACGAGCAGGAAGAGCGCGAAGTACGGTCCCTCGCCGAACCAGCGGTCCGTCCGGCCCGCGTGGTGCAGCGGCTGGAAGCACACGGCGGCGAAGCCCACGGCCAGCACCCGGCGGGCCGCCTGGTCGGGCCCCGGGCCGCTGCCCCGCGCCATGTGGGGCACGGAGGCGAGGAGCTGCGCGGCGACGACGACGGTGACCACCTGGAGCACACCGTGCGACGTCTCCTCTCCCGCACTGCGCCCGAGCAGGGCGTATGCGAGTGATCCGGCCGCCCCGAGCGGTGCGGGCTCACGCTCGTCGGGCAGGGCGCCCCAGCGGGCCAGCTCCCCGACGGTGATCAGCACCCCGAACGCGAGGGCGTGGCCGGGCTCGACGACACCGTTCCACAGGGTGTGCCCGAGCGCGACGAGCGCGAGGACCAGTGCGGCGCCGCGGACCGCGAGGGCCGTCGCCGGCGGGTGGGCCGGGGTCACCGGTGCTGTCCCGGCCGCTCGGGCGACCCGGCGACGGGCGGCCGTGCCCCCGTCCGCTGTCCGGGCAGCCCCGCCGGCCCCTCGTCCGACGTGACCGTGTTGGCCGCGGCGGACCAGCCGTGCCGGTCCAGGGCGCGCGCCAGCGCACGGACCATGCGGGGGTCGAACTGACTTCCGGCGCAGCGCCTCAGTTCGTCGACGGCCGCCGGGACGGGCCGGCCGCGCCGGTAGGAGCGCGTCGATGTCATGGCGTCGAAGGCGTCGGCGACGGCGACGACCCGGGCGAACTCGGGGATCCGGTCCCCGACGAGGCCGTACGGATAGCCGCTGCCGTCGAGCCTTTCGTGGTGGTGCAGGATCGCGGCGCGTGCCTCGTCCAGGAAGCCGATGCCCCGGACGATCTCGTGGCCGTACTCGGGATGCAGCTCGATGACGCGGCGCTCCTCGGGGGTGAGCGGACCGTCCTTGCGCAGCACCCGGGTCGGGACGCCGAGCTTGCCGACGTCGTGCAGGATGCCGGCGAAGCGGAGGGCTTCCATCCGCTCCTCCTCCATGCCCAGTTCCCGGGCGATCAGCTCGGAGGCGCGGCCCACCCGCTCGCTGTGTCCCCGGGTGTAGCCGTCCTTGATGTCGACGGCCTGGACGAGCGCCCTGATGGTGGCACGGTGGGCGGCGTGCTGGCGGTGGTACTGCGCGAAGCCCCAGCAGGAGATGTACATGGGCAGCAGGACGACCAGTGCGGACAGCGGCCCGTAGGAGCTGTGCCACAGGACGGCCATCATCAGCCCGGCCAGCGCGTGCACCAGGTGCGGCCCGACCGAGCGGGCCGGCAGTCCGCGCCAGGCGTGCCCGACCGCCACGCGCTCGGCCGTGACGAGGATTCCGCCGTCCAGCGCGGCCAGCACCAGGCTGAAGACCAGCGCGGTCGCGCAGGCCGGCAGGAGGGCGTACGGAAGGTCGGGTCCCGCGCCCGCCGATGAACCGCCGAGCGTGGCGGGCCCGCCCAGGAAGCCGTACGTCCAGGAGGCGGCGCCCACGGTCAGGGCGAGCTGAGCGGCCCGCCAGACACGGCGCGCCGCGGCGGGCGGCCGCTCCACCCGGCCCGCGAGGGCACCGGGTACGGCGACCAGGACCGCGGCGGACGGCGGCAGCAGGAAGGCAGCCGCGAGCAGCAGGGGAAAGAACGATCCGGCACTGATCGGCACCGAGCTGCCGAAGACACGGCAGCGGCCCGGGAGTTCACAGGCGGTGTGGAGCGCGGCCAGCAGGCCGAGCGTGCCCCAGGGCGTGTCGGCCCCGGGGGACAGTGCGGGAAGGGCGCAGAGCGCGGCACAGACCACCGCGCACAGGATGTGGAGGCGCGCCGCCCCCGGTGTGCCCCTCACCCGTACCGCCCGCCCCCAGCCTGGTCAATGACGGCGCCAGGCTAGCGAGTTGGAGGTGGGGCAGGGCCCGAACGGGCCGGATTAGCACATTCGGGTGACATGACCGGGGTTCAGCGTCAGGCGCGCGGAGCAGCGGGAGCCGTCACTCCGCGGCGGCGGCCGGACGGTCGGCGCCGCCCACGGCCACGTCCTGCTCGGGCACGGCGTGCCCGGAACGGATCAGGTCGATCCGCCCCATCACCTTCGAGCGCAGGTCGGCCGGGACGTCGTCCTGCCCGCAGCAGCGCTTGACCAGCTTCTTCACGGCCTGTTCGAGGCCGTACTTCTCCAGGCACGGGGAGCACTCCTCGAAGTGCACCTCGAACTTGGTGCAGTCGCCCTCGGGCATCTCATGGTCGAGAAACTCGTAGAGATGATCGAGAACCTCTGAGCAGTCCGTCTCGTGCGGCTCTCCGCAGCTCATGAGGCCGAGCCTTTCCTGTCGTCCGACTCACCGGCTCCGGCCGGGACGAGCCCGCGCTCGCGCGCGTAGTCCTCGAGCATGCCGCGCAGCTGGCGGCGTCCCCGGTGCAGCCGGGACATCACCGTACCGATGGGTGTCCCCATGATGTCCGCGATCTCCTTGTAGGCAAAGCCCTCTACATCGGCGAGATACACGGCGATGCGGAACTCTTCGGGGATCGACTGCAGGGCGGACTTCACATCGGAGTCCGGAAGGTGGTCGAGGGCCTGGGACTCCGCCGAGCGCAGACCGGTCGACATGTGCGACTCCGCACGCGCCAGCTGCCAGTCCTCGATCTCCTCGGCGGCACTCCGCTGGGGTTCGCGCTGCTTCTTGCGGTACGAGTTGATGAAGGTGTTGGTGAGGATGCGGTACATCCACGCCTTGAGGTTGGTGCCCTCACGGAACTGGTGGAAGGAGCCGTACGCCTTGGCATAGGTCTCCTGGACCAGGTCCTCGGCATCCGCGGGGTTGCGCGTCATGCGCAGCGCGGCCGAATACATCTGGTCCAGATATCCGAGGGCGTCCCGCTCGAAGCGCGCGTTGCGCTCGGCGGTCGTCTCCTGCGCACGGCCGTCGTCGGTCCCTGTGTCGGTCCCTGTGACCGGACCCACCTCCTCCAACGCTGTCGCGGAGCCGAAACCGGACCCGCTCGCCTCGGAGAATAGTCGACCTTGCTTCTGAGCGGGCTGTCGATCGGCTCCGCCCGGGGCGCGCGCCGGAGTGCTCCTGGCCGCGTGAAGGACCGTCCACTCCAGTCCTGCGGCGTTCGAGCGGCTCGGGCAGATGGTCGAACCCATGCGACGGACTCCCTCTCCACGTACGACCGGGCTTACCGCCACCGGCGGCATACCGACATCGGCGTTGTACCGACATCAGCCACAACAGCCGCCTCCCACGGCGCATTCCCGGGCCTGTGCGGGTCGCCGGGAGTGTGAGCGGGACAACGTGGTCAGGAGAGCCCGTCCAGCCACTCGGCCACCGCGCCCGCGAGGAGGTCCATGGCCTGATCCACGGTCAGCGGTGCCTTCTTCGGTACGGCGAAGCCATGATCCGCGTACGGCACCTCGACGAGCCCGTGCTCCCCCGGCGGGAACTCCTCCGGCCGCCCGAACGGGTCGCGGCCGCCCTGCACCACGAGCGTGGGGACGCCCGCGCCGAGCAGCTCGTCCGCGCGGGACTTCTCCGGCCTGCCCGGGGGATGAAGGGGGAAGCTCAGGGCGAGCACCGCGCGGGCGCCGAGCTCCGCGGCCGTACGGCAGGCCACCCGCGCCCCCGCGCTGCGTCCCCCGGCGACGACGGGAAGCCCGGGGGCCGTCAGCGCCGGCCACAGCCCACGCCAGCCGGTGTCCAGGGTCCGCGGCGCCGGCGCCAGCTTCTTCCCGGCCACCCGCCAGGGCTGCTCCACCAGCGCCACGGTCACCCGGTGGCCCGGGAGCGCTGCGGCCAGGGCCTGGAGGTCACGGGCCTCGATACCGCCTCCCGCGCCATGGCTGACGGCGAGCACCAGACGGGCGCCCTTCGCGGGGTACCAGGTGATCCTGGCCTCTCCGGCGTCCGTGCCGACACTCTCTGTCCTGCGCGCTGTCGCTGCTGTACGGCTCATCGCACCCATCCTGCCGGGTCAGAAGAGCGTGCTCACCTCAGGCGCGGCGAGCTCCTCCAGAAGTTCGGGGCCGTTGTTACGGACGTTGCTGACGGCGGTGGGCACGGGATAGGCGCGCATCAGTCCGCCGGGGGGCGGCTCCAGCAGTGCCTTCAGCTCCTCGATGTCGGTGTGCGACGGGTCGAGCCAGTCGTCCCAGCGGTCCGGGGGCAGCATCAGAGGCATCCGGGGGTGGATGTCGGAGAGCGAGGCGGGCCCGTCGGCGGGGGCGACGGCGAGCGGAGTCGTCTCCGCCTCCGTGGTGATCACCGAGCAGGTCACCCACCAGGCCGCCGGATGGTCGCCGGGAAGGGTCCGGTCGCGCCAGAACTCGTACAGACCGGCCATGGCGAAGACGGAGCCGTCGGCGGGTGTCACGAAGTACGGCTGCTTGCGGGGCCGCTTCTTCTTCCCCTTCTCCTCCAGCTGCCGCTCGTCGGCCCCGGTGACCCACTCGTAGTAGCCGTCGGCCGGAAGGATGCAGCGCCTCGACACGAAGGGGCGGCGGAAGGACGGCTTCTCGTGGACGGTCTCCGCGCGGGCGTTGATCATCCGGGCGCCGCCCTCGGGCGTCTTCGACCAGGACGGCACGAGCCCCCATTTCAAGGCACGCAACTGGCGAACCGGCCGCTGGTCCTCGGCGTCCTTCACAGGACGGTCCAGCACGGCGTAGACCTCCTTGGTCGGCGCGACATTCCAGTCGGGCTCCAAGGTCTCCGTCGGTTCCCACTTCTCCACACCGAAGAGCCCGGTCAGATCTTCCGGCCGTCGGCTCGCTGCATACCGTCCGCACATAAGTGCCACACTGCCACGACCCGCCGGTCGAGTGGACGCCGATCCCTCAAGACCTGCTCGAGCACCCGCAAGGAGCCGCCCGCACCATGGACAGCACCGACCTCGGCGATCTCTGGGATCGCGTATTCGGAACCCAGCCCGCCCCTGAGCAGTGGCTGGTGGTCGTCACGGCCGCCGCGGCGCTCGTCGCGGTGGTGCCGAACCTCATATGGAGGCTCTCCCGCAATGCGATCACCATCGCGCACGAGGGCGGGCACGGCCTGGTGGCCCTGCTCACCGGGCGGCAGCTGTCCGGTATCCGGCTGCACTCGGACACCAGCGGCCTCACCGTCAGCCGGGGCAAGCCCACCGGCATCGGCATGATCCTCACCGCCGCGTCCGGCTACACGGCACCACCGCTGCTGGGGCTCGGCGGCGCCTGGCTGCTGACCAACGGCCGGATCACGCTGTTCCTGTGGCTGGCGACCGCGCTCCTGGCGGTGATGCTGGTGATGATCCGCAATCTGTACGGGGCGCTGACGGTCATCCTCACGGGTACGACCTTCCTGCTGGTGTCCTGGCTGACCTCGTCCGACGTCCAGTCGGCGTTCGCGTACACCGCGGTCTGGTTCCTGCTGCTCGGCGGCGTGCGCCCGGCCTTCGAGCTGCAGTCCAAGCGCCGCTACGGCGGTGCCTCCGACTCCGACGCGGACCAGCTGGCCCGGCTGACGCACGCACCGGCGCCGATATGGCTCTTCCTCTTCCACGCGGTGTCGCTCTGCTCGCTGATCGGCGGAGGGCGCTGGCTCCTCGGGCTGTGAGAACGGGCCGGCGGGAGAGGGCGGACGGGCGCCCCTACCACCCTTGTATTACGTGCCGGTTTCGTACCATTTGTTGAGGATCTAGGTTTGCGCTGAGCCACTAAAGTAAGGCCCATGACCGATAGTTCCGTGCACCCTGCCCTCTGGCCCGCCCCCCGAGCGACCGGGGCCGTCGACGCGACCGTCACCGTGCCCGGATCGAAGTCGGTCACCAATCGCGCTCTGGTCCTCGCCTCGCTGTCCTCCGAGCCGGGCTGGCTGCGCCGCCCGCTGCGCTCCCGCGACACCCTGCTGATGGCCCAGGCGCTCCGCGCGATGGGCGTCGGTATCGAGGAGGGCGTGGGGCCGGACGGCTCGGGCGAGGCCTGGCGGGTCATCCCCGCGGGTCTGCACGGTCCTGCCCGGGTGGACGTGGGCAACGCGGGCACGGTGATGCGGTTCCTGCCGCCCGTGGCCTGCCTCGCGGACGGCCCCGTCCACTTCGACGGGGACCCGCGGTCCTACGAGCGGCCCCTGCACGGCGTGATCGGAGCGCTCAAGTCGCTGGGCGCCCGGATCGACGACGACGGACGGGGAACACTGCCGCTGACCGTGCACGGCGCGGGCGCGCTGGACGGCGGCCCGGTGTCCATCGACGCCTCCTCGTCCTCCCAGTTCGTCTCCGCGCTGCTGCTCTCGGCGCCCCGGTTCAACCAGGGCGTGGAGGTCCGCCACACCGGCTCGGCGCTGCCCTCGATGCCGCACATCCGGATGACCGTCGACATGCTTCGCTCGGTCGGCGCCCAGGTCGACGAGCCGGAGTCGGGCGGCGAGCCCGATGTCTGGCGGGTCTCCCCCTCCGCCCTGCTGGGCCGCGATCTGACCGTCGAGCCCGACCTGTCCAACGCCCAGCCGTTCCTGGCCGCCGCACTGGTGACCGGCGGCCGGGTCACCATCCCCGACTGGCCGGTGCGGACCACCCAGCCGGGTGACGCGCTGCGCGAGATCTTCACCGCAATGGGTGGCGCGTGCGAGCTGACCGAACACGGCCTCACGTTCAGGGGTTCGGGCTCGGTCCACGGCATCGACGTCGACCTGAGCGAGGTCGGTGAGCTGACCCCGGGCATCGCGGCACTCGCCGCCCTCGCCGACTCCCCGTCCACCCTGAGCGGCGTCGCCCACCTGCGGCTGCACGAGACGGACCGGCTCGCGGCGCTCACCAAGGAGATCAACGGGCTCGGGGGCGACGTCACGGAGACCGCCGACGGTCTGCACATCGAGCCCCGACCGCTGCACGGCGGCACCTTCCACACGTACGACGACCACCGGATGGCGACCGCGGGCGCGATCATCGGCCTCGCCGTGGCCGGGGTGGAGATCGAGAACATCGGCACGACGGCCAAGACCCTGCCGGACTTCGCCGACATGTGGACCGGCATGCTCGGGGAACCCTCCGGTGCCGTCGGCGTATCGGCCGGTGCGCCCGGCACCCCGGTCGGCCGGCGCGGGGTCTGAGCGCATGCGCCGTTACGGGAAGAACCCCGACGAGGACGACATCCGCGTCCGCCCCAACCCCAAGGGCAACCGGCCCCGTACCCACACACGCCCCAAGCACGAGGACGCCCAGGACGGCATGGTCCTCACCGTCGACCGGGGCAGGCTCACCTGTCTGGTCGACGACCGTGCGGTCACGGCCATGAAGGCACGTGAACTGGGCCGCAAGGCCGCCGTGGTGGGCGACCGGGTCTCCCTGGTGGGCGACCTCTCAGGCGACAAGGACACCCTCGCGCGCATCGTGCGGATCGGGGCACGTACGTCGGTGCTGCGCCGCACGGCGGACGACGACGACCCGTTCGAGCGGGTGGTCGTCGCCAACGCCGACCAGCTGGCCATCGTCACCGCGCTCGCCGACCCCGAACCGCGCCCCCGCATGATCGACCGCTGTCTGGTCGCGGCGTACGACGGCGGGCTCACCCCGTTCCTGGTGCTGACCAAGTCCGACCTCGCCCCGGCCGACCAACTGCTGAAGGCGTACACCCCGCTGGGTGTCCCCTACATCGTGACCAGCCGCGACGAGCTGGAGAACGGGGACGCCGCCGACCGGGTGCGGGAGCTGCTGAACGACCGCGTGACCGCCTTCGTCGGACACTCCGGGGTCGGCAAGACGACGCTGGTCAACGCCCTGGTGCCGAAGGACCGGCGGCGTACGACCGGGCTGGTCAACGCCGTCACCGGGCGCGGCCGGCACACCACCACGTCGGCGCTCGCCCTGCCGCTGCCCGACGGCCGCGGCTGGGTGGTCGACACCCCGGGCGTGCGGTCGTTCGGGCTGCACCACGTCGACCCCTCACGCGTCATCAACGCCTTTCCCGATCTGCAGCCCGGCACGGAGAACTGTCCGCGCGGCTGCACGCACGACGGTCAGGAGCCGGAGTGCGCCCTGGACGCGTGGGTCGCCGACGGGCACGCCGATCCGGCGCGGCTCGACTCGCTGCGACGGCTGCTCGCCACCCGCGAGCGGCGCGAGGGAGACTGAGGCACGACGGCGCAACGCCACCGCCGAACACGCACGTTTGCGCTTCCCCGCGCCTGGTAAGGGCATAATCGCGCAAGCGCAACGAAGCATCACCTACGGGGAGGCACCTGACGATGGCGTGGTTGCTGGTCGTGGTCGCCGGACTGCTGGAGACCGGCTTCGCCGTGTGTCTGAAGCTTTCGCACGGATTCACCCGGCTCTGGCCGACGGTCGCCTTCTGTGCGTTCGCCCTCGGCAGCTTCGGTCTGCTGACCCTGGCCCTCAAGAAGCTCGACGTCGGTCCGGCGTACGCGGTGTGGACGGGCATCGGAGCTGCGGGGACGGCGATCTACGGGATGGTCTTCCTCGACGACGTGGTCTCCACGCTCAAGCTGGTGTCGATCTCGCTGGTGATCGTCGGCGTGATCGGTCTGCAGCTGTCCGGCTCGGCGCAGTGAGCCCGGGGCCGGGCACGGGCCCCGCGGGCACCAGGGCGTAGGAGAGGGCGAGTCTGAGCGCGATCTCGCAGATCAGCTCCAGCTCCGCGGGGTCGCGCGGCGACGGCCCTTCACCCAGCGCGGCCACGGCCCTGTCCCGCACCAGCATGAGCAGCTCGGCGGGCGTGGGCAGCGCCGCACCCGCGTACCCACCGGCGGGGGGCCACGCTCCCGGTCCGGGCAGGTGCTCGCCCCAGACGCCCGTGAGCAGGGCCTTGACCAGGACGTTCGAGCGGGCTGCCCGGACCGTCCAGCGGGCGAGCTCCGCCGGCCCGTCCCCTCGGGTGCGGTCGGCGACGAGTGTCCGTTCCACGCCGGCCAGATAGCCGTCGGCCGCGCGCCGGATCAGTGCGCGGGCCAGACCGTCCTTGCTCCCGAACTCGTTGTAGAGGGTCTGCCGGGAGAACCCGGCGCCGGCCGCCACGTCGACCATGCGCACGGCCGTCCAGGGCCGGGCGCGGAGCGCCGTATGTGCGGAGTCCAGCAGTGCTTCTCGCGCCGTTGGCATCGTCGCCTCCCACGCCGGGGACCTGCCGGTCAGATTCGACGCGCCCGGGGACACTGTCAAGGGTCCGCGCACCGCGGGAGCGGGGCCGTGTAGCCCGGGCGGGTGGCGGTGGATACTGTGACGGCATGCCCGACTACCACGATGATCTGCGCCTGGCCCACGTCCTGGCGGACGCCGCCGACGCGGCGACGATGGACCGCTTCAAGGCTCTGGACCTCAAGGTCGAGACCAAGCCGGACATGACCCCGGTGAGCGAGGCCGACAAGAACGCGGAGGAGCTGATCCGTGGGCATCTGCACCGGGCACGTCCACGCGACGCGATCCTGGGCGAGGAGTACGGCGTCGAGGGCACCGGCCCGCGGCGCTGGGTCGTCGACCCGATCGACGGCACCAAGAACTACGTACGGGGTGTCCCCGTATGGGCGACCCTGATCTCGTTGATGGAGGCCGGCGAGAACGGCTTCCAGCCGGTGGTCGGCGTCGTGTCGGCACCCGCGCTGAACCGACGCTGGTGGGCGGCCAAGGGCGCCGGCGCCTTCTCAGGCCGCAGCCTGACGTCCGCGACCCGGCTGCGGGTGTCGAAGGTCGAGCGGATCGCGGACTCCTCCTTCGCCTACGCCTCGATGACCGGCTGGGAGGAGCAGGGACGCCTGGACGGCTTCATGGATCTGACGCGGGCCGTCTGGCGCACGCGCGGTTACGGCGACTTCTGGCCGTACATGATGGTCGCCGAGGGATCCGTGGACATCTGTGCGGAGCCCGAGCTCTCCCTCTGGGACATGGCGGCGAACGCGATCATCGTCCAGGAGGCGGGCGGCCTCTTCACCAGCCTCGACGGGGTCCCGGGGCCGGGCGGCGGCAACGCGGCCGCGTCCAACGGTCTGCTCCACGACGAGCTGCTCGGCTACCTCAACCAACGGTACTGAAGTTCGAAGGCATCCCCCCTCTTGTTGAGCCCCTCCTCGGGTGCGACTCTGAAAGTCCCCCCACTTGTGAACTTGTGAATCGCCTCACGAAGAGGCTCTCGCAGATCACTTCGCCAAGGAGGTGGCTCCCCGCATGCTTGTCCGTGACGCCATGAGCACCCTGGTCCTCAGCATCGGCCCGGCCCACACGCTCCGTCAGGCGGCCCGGCTGATGTCGGCGCGCCGGGTCGGAGCAGCTGTCGTCCACGACCCGGACACCTGTGGTCTCGGCATCATCACCGAGCGGGACATCCTCGACGCCCTCGGCGCGGGGCTCGATCCCGACACCGAGACCGCGTCCACCCACACCACCACCGATGTCGTCTTCGCCTCTCCCGCCTGGACCCTGGAGCAGGCCGCCGGCGCCATGACGCACGGCGGTTTCCGCCATCTGATCGTGCTGGACGGCGACGGCCCCGTGGGCGTCGTCTCGGTGCGCGACATCATCAGGTGCTGGGCACCGGTGCGGCGCCCGCGCGCCGGGATGACCGTCCGACCGACAGAGACGACCGTCTGACCGACAGAACGGCGGGCCGGATTCACGGGAGAGGGACCTCCCGGAATCCGGCCCGCCACCTACGGCAAGCGCCTGGCCTGGACTAGCCGCGCAGGGCCTGGACCGCGGCTTCCAGCCGCTTGCCGAAGTCTCCGTCGGCCTGACGGAAGTTGTCGATCGCGCGCTCGGCGATGTCGTCGCGCGAGACCTTGGAGATGAATCCGGAGAGGTTGTCGATCAGCCGGACCTTCTCCTCCTCCGTCATCAGCCGGTAGAGGTTGCCGGCCTGCACGAAGTCGTTGTCCTCGGCGTGGGCCGGCGTCGCGTGATCGCCGGTGCTGCCGGTGACCGGGACGGGCTCCCAGAGCGGCCGGTCCGTCTGGACGGGACCGCCGAAGCTGTTGGGCTCGTAGTTCTTCGCACCCTTGTGACGGCCGTCGTAGAGGTAGCCGTCACGGCTGTGGGTACGCGCCTCGGTGGCGTGCGGGCGGTTCACCGGCAGATGGTCGGCGTTGATGCCGACGCGGTAGCGGTGGGCGTCGCCGTACGCGAAGAGACGGCCCTGGAGCATCTTGTCGGGGGACGGGCCGATGCCGGGCACGAAGTGCGACGGGCTGAAGATCGACTGCTCGACCTCGGCGAAGACGTTGTCCGGGTTGCGGTTGAGCTCCAGCTTGCCGATCTCGATCGGCGGGTAGTCCGCGTGCGGCCACACCTTGGTCAGGTCGAACGGGTTGAAGCGGTACGTGGCCGCCTCCGCCGCCGGCATGATCTGGACCTGCACCGTCCAGGTCGGGAAGTCACCGCGCTCGATGGACTCGCGCAGGTCGCGCTGGTGGCTGTCCGGGTCCACCCCGGAGAGGCGGGCGGCCTCGTCGGCGGTGAGGTTCTTGATGCCCTGGTCGGTCTTGAAGTGGTACTTGACCCAGAAGACCTCGCCGGCCTCGTTGTTCCACTGGAAGGTGTGCGAGCCGAAGCCGTCCATGTGCCGGTACGAGGCCGGAATGCCGCGGTCACCGAAGAGCCAGGTCACCTGGTGCGTGGACTCGGGCGACAGGCCCCAGAAGTCCCAGACGTTGTCCGCCTCCTGCGATCCGGTGTACGGGTCGCGCTTCTGGGTGTGGATGAAGTCGGGGAACTTGATGGCGTCCCTGATGAAGAACACCGGGGTGTTGTTGCCGACGAGGTCGTAGTTGCCCTCTTCGGTGTAGAACTTCAGCGCCCAGCCGCGGGGGTCACGCGCGGCGTCGGCCGAGCCGAGGTTGCCCGCCACGGTGGAGAAGCGCAGGAAGGTCTCGGTCTGCTTGCCGACCTGCGAGAGGAACTTCGCCCGGGTCCAGCGCGAGACGTCCCGGGTCAGCGTGAAGGTGCCGTAGGCACCGGCGCCGCGGGCATGGACGACGCGCTCCGGGATGCGCTCACGGTTGAAGTGGGCGAGCTTCTCCATGAGCGCCTGGTCCTGCACGAGAACCGGTCCACCCGGGCCAGCGGTCTCGCTGTTCTGATTGTCGGCCACCGGAGCGCCGGCCTCCGTGGTGAGCGGTCCCTGGGTCACGCGCGCCTCCTGCGTCATGTTCCGCACAGCGTCTTTCCCGTGCGGTGTGTTCTCGGCCGTGTGCACGACCGGGGCCTGTCCTGGCCAGTTCGTCACCGATCCTACAATGGACTTAGTCCAAGTCAAGCTGGCATCTAAAGTCACACCGACTCGGGACTCGGGCCCCTCCACTGTTAGGCTGGGCCCATGAGTGACCTCCTGGAACGACTTCGTGGACGCGGCTGGCGCATGACGGCACAGCGGCGCGTGGTGGCTGAGGTTCTCGAAGGGGACCATGTGCATCTCACGGCGGACGAGGTCCACGCGAGGGCCGTCGACCGGCTGCCCGAGATCTCCCGCGCGACCGTGTACAACACGCTGGGCGAGATGGTGTCCCTCGGGGAGGTCATCGAGGTCACCACCGACCGCCGGGCGAAGCGGTACGACCCGAACGCCCACCGCCCCCACCACCACCTGGTGTGCGGGCGCTGCGGAGCGATCAGGGACGTCCACCCCTCCGGCAATCCACTGGCGGACCTGCCGGACGACGAGCGCTTCGGCTTCGCCGTGTCGGAGGTCGAGGTGACCTACCGCGGCATCTGTCCGAACTGCGCCGCCACGGCCTGAGGCCGCACCCGCCCCCTACGTCGCAGGCCTCTGCGCCCACGGCTTCGGGGCGGGCGATATTTGCGCGGGCATACGACAGAGGCCCGGATCCTCGAAAGGATCCGGGCCTCTGTCTTCAGTAGCGGGGACAGGATTTGAACCTGCGACCTCTGGGTTATGAGCCCAGCGAGCTACCGAGCTGCTCCACCCCGCGCCGTTGTGATTGCAACTCTACGGTACCCGCACCGGCCGGAGCAAATTCATTCGCCGGACACCCGGACGCCCTGGCCGGCCTACCTCTCGGCGCAGCGGCCTGCCCCTGGGCCGGCCCACGGGCCGGCCCGCCCGTGGACCGGCCGGCCCTGGTCACGCGGTGAGCTCCTGGTGCAGCGCCTCCAGCAGCCGCGCCGCCCGCTCGGCGACCTCCGCCGGCCCGAGCTCCACGGCACGGGCACACCAGCGCTGCCCCTCGGCCAGCTCGCCCCTGCGCGCGGAGAGCAGCGCGAGGCGCAGGGCGGCTCGGCCGTGCCCGTCGTTGGCCGCGCGGCTCCACCACAGGGCCGCCTCACGCTCGCTGCCCTCACGGGCGAGGAGCAGACCCAGGTTGAAGGCCCCGTTGCGGCTGCCCGACTCGGCGGCCTCGCGGTACCAGCGCGCCGCGCTCGCCATGTCACCGCGCGCTGCCGCGAGCATCCCCGCCCTGACCTGGGCGCGGCGGTGGCCCTGCTCGGCCGCCCGCTCGTACCACTCCTCGCACTCGGTCTTCTCCGGCATCGCCTCTCCCAGCGCGGGAGGCCCGGGCGCCGGCTGGCGCAGGTCGAGGACGCCCGCGAGCCGGAAGGCGGCCTCGGCGCTGCCGCCGCCCGCGGCGCACCGCAGATGGCGCTCGGCCTCCCGCTCGTCGCCGTCGCGCAGCAGGGCCATGCCGACCTGGAGCGCGGCATCGGTGTGCCCGGCCGCCGCCGCCCGCTCGTACCAGCCGAGCGCCGTGCGGTCCTCGTCGCGTCCGGCGTGCAGGATGCCGAGATTGAAGGCGGCGTCCACACTGCCCGCCTCCGCGGCCTTGGAGAACCAGGGCTCGGCCCCGGTCGCGTCCCCGGCCTGGAGCAGCAGCACGGCCAGCGCGTTGGCCGCCTCACGGTGCCCTGCGTAGGCGGCCCTGCGGTACCACTGCTCGGCCTGCGGGATCCGGTCCTGGGCGGCGCAGAGCAGACCGAGGTTGTACGCCCCGTTGACATCGCCCGCGTCCGTGGCGGCGCGGTACCAGCGCTCGGCCGTCTGCTGCTCGCCCCTGGCCGCGTGCAGGGCCCCCAGGGCGTTGGCGGCGTTCCCGTCGCCGTCCTGGGCGGCACGCAGCCACCACACGGCCGCGCTCTCCACGTCGCCCGCGTCGCGCAGCAGGAAGCCGAGGGCACAGGCCGCCCGCGGTTCGCCGTCCTTGGCCGCGGTGAGATACCAGCGGCCTGCCTCCTTCAGCTCGCCGCGCTGTTCGAGGATGGCGCCGAGGTGCAGGGCCGCACGGCGGTGACCGCGCGCCGCGGCCTGGCGGAACCACTGCTCGGCCTCGCCGACACGTCCGGAGTCGGGACCGGCGACGGGGCTGTCCGGCTTCGCCGGCGCACCCGTGCCGAGCCGCGCGCGGTCCTCGCTCACCACACGGCCGAGGCCGAAGGCGTCGTGCGCGTCACCGACGGCGTTGCGCTCGATCGTGCGCGCCAGGCGGTACGCGGCCTCCCGGTGCCCCTGCTCGGCGGCAGCCCGCAGCCAGCGCTCGGCGCCCGGGTCACCACGGTGCTCCAGCAGATCGGCCAGTGCGTACGCGCCCAGCGCGTGCCCCTGCTCGGCGGACTGGCACAGCCAGTACTCGGCGCCGGGCTCGTCGCCCCGCTCCCGGAAGTGGCGGCCGAGGGCGTGCGCGGCCGCGGCGGATCCGGCGACAGCGGCGATGCGCCACCAACCGGCCGCCTCGTCCGCGTATCCCTTCTGGTGGAGGAGTACGCCGAGGTTGTTGGCCGCCGCCCGGTCGCCCTCGGCGGTGGCCGCGCGCAGGTGCACCTCGGCGCCGTCCAGGTCGCCGCGACGCAGCAGGAGGGCGCCCAGCACACTCATCGACGCCGTGTCACCGGCTTCCGCGGCACGCCGGTGCCGCGCCTCGGCCTCATCGGCGTGATCCGTGGCGTCCGTGGTGTCGGCCGTATCCGCAGTGTCCGAAGTGTCCGTGGTATCCGTGGTGTCCGCGGTGTCTTCCGAGCCTGCCGCATCGGTGTTCCCGGGGGCGTACGCGTCATCGGTCGCATCGGCTCCCGCGGCGGCGTCGGCCGTGCCGTCGATGCCCGCGGTGAAGACGTCGGCCTCGTGGGCGCCGTCGGCGAGGTCAGCGGTCCCGGCCAGGGCAGCGGCGAATGCCGCATCTGCCACGTTATCCGCCGTCCGGCCGCTTCGCTGCACAAACCGCCCTGTCTCCAACAGAGTTGCCCTGTCCCCCATAAATACCATCGTCGCACCACCTGCAACCCGCGTACACCTGGTATACCGCGACCAGTGAAGTCACTTCGGCGTTTTGTCGACATGCCCACAGAGAGACAAGTGAAACACGAATGAGTCCAACTCGTGCCCCGCGAACCGCACTTCACTCCGACAACTTGAGAAAAGCCTCGTGGCACGACGAAGGCCCGGATCCCATAGGATCCGGGCCTTCACCTTCTAGTAGCGGGGACAGGATTTGAACCTGCGACCTCTGGGTTATGAGCCCAGCGAGCTACCGAGCTGCTCCACCCCGCGCCGTTGTGTTGAAACACTATCACGGCGCGGGGTCGAACTTTCTCAACTGCCCTGGTCGTCGCCCTCCGGCTTCGTTGCGCCCTCGGTTCCCGACGAGCCGCCGGATCCCTTCTTCTGGGCCGCCGCTGCCCGCTCGAGGGCTTCCTGCAGATCCGTCTGGGCCTTGCCGTAGGCCTCCCAGTCCTGCTCCTTGAGCGCCGCCTCGCCCGCCGTGTACGCCTTCTGGGCGTCCGCGATGGCCTTCTTCAGCGCGGCGTCCCCGGTGGCCGGCGGCTCCGTGGTGTCGCCCGGTTCATCCGGTTCCGTCGGTGGCGTGGTCGTATCGGAGTCGACCCCGAAGACCTCGTTGAGCGCGTCCCCGAGATTGTTCTCGAAGACGATCTTCGACCCGTACGAGGCGGCCACCTTGCGCAGCAGCGGGTAGTTCTGCGTGCCACCGCGCGTATAGACCGGTTCGATGTAGAGGAAGCCTCCGTCGAGTGGCACGGTCAGCAGATTGCCGTACTCGATGTCCGAGTCCGTGCCCTTGAGGTTTCTCACGAACTCGGCGACGTCGTCGTTACCGTTGAGCTCACTCTGTACCTGGCCAGGTCCCTTGACCGTACTGGTGACTCTCAGGAGTCTGATCGTGCCGTAGTCCTTGCTGGCCGCGTCCGCGTCCACGGCCATGAACGCACCCAGGTTCGGGCGCCCCTTGGGGGTGAAGGTCGTGGTCAGGGAGAACTTCTGCGCGTCCTGGTCCGGCATCTTCATGCTCAGGTAGTACGGCGGAACCGACCCTGGTTCCTTGTTCGTCGGGTCGTCCGGCACCTGCCAGGCGTCACTGCCGCTGTAGAACTGCGCGGGGTTCTCGACGTGGTACCGCGTCAGCAGCTCACGCTGGACCTTGAACAGATCCTGCGGGTACCGCAGGTGGTCCATGAGGTCCTTCGGGATGTCGGCCCGTGACTCCACCGTGCCGGGGAACGCCTTGCGCCACGTCTTGAGCACCGGATCCTCGGTGTCCCATTCGTAGAGCTTGACCTTGCCGTCGTACGCGTCGACGGTGGCCTTCACGGAGTTCCGGATGTAGTTGACCTGGTTCTGCTGGGCGACGACCGCGCGCTGGTTGGTGGTCAGCGAGTCGGCCGTGGTGTCACCGAGCGTCGTACGCGAGGCGTACGGATAGCCGTTGGTCGTGGTGTAGGCGTCGACGACCCACTGGATCCGGCCGCCCACGACCGCCGGATAGGCGTCGCCGTCGATGGTCAGCCAGGGGGCCACCGCCTCGACGCGCTCCTTGGGCGTGCGGTTGTAGAGGATCCGCGAACCGTCACCGATGGCTCCGGAGTAAAGGATCTGCGGCTCGCTGAACGACACGGCGTAGGCCGCCCGGTTGAAGGCGTTGGAGAGGCTGACGCCGCTGTCGCCCTTGTAACTGGTGGTCTTCTCGCCGTCCTCCTCGTAGTCGAGCTCCTTCTGGGGCCCGCCGACGATGGAGTACTGCTCGGTCTTCTCGCCGTAGTAGACCCGCTGCTCGTACTTGCCCAGTTCACCGGAGGTGGGCAGGCCCGACTCCGTGAAGTCGGGGGATCCCGACGGGTTGGTGCCCGTCGTGGTGCCCCGGGCCGCGATGACGCCGTAGCCGTGGGTGTACGTGAAGTGGTCGTTGATCCAGTTCCGCTTGGGGAGGCCCTGGAGGTTCAGCTCGCGCAGGCCGATGACGGTGTCCTGCTCCTTGCCGTCCTCGCCCTTGTAGCGGTCGACGTCCAGCGTCTTGGGGAACTGGTAGTAGTTCCTCTTCTGCTGGAGCTGCTGGAACGCGGGCGAGACGACGTTCGGGTCCATCACGCGGTAGCTGGCGGCGGAGTCGGCGCTCGCCCTCAGCTTGGTGCTGTCGTCGGACTTGCTGGTGCCCGCGTAGTCGTCGACCTTGGCGTCGTCGATGTCGTAGGCGTCACGCGTCGCGTCGATGTTCTTCTGGATGAACGGCGCTTCCTTGGCCTGCTCGTTCGGCTGGACCTGGAACTTCTGCACGATCGCCGGGTAGAGGCCGCCGATCAGGATCGCCGAGAGCACCATCAGGCCGAAGCCGATCACCGGCAGCTGCCAGGTGCGCCGCCAGAGCGTCGCGAAGAAGAGCACCGCGCAGATGACGGCGATGCAGAACAGGATCGTCTTCGCCGGCAGATAGGCGTTGGCATCGACGTACCGCAGGCCGGTCCAGTTGTCCGTGGCCTTGAAGTCGCTGGACTTCACGGCCAGGCCGTACCGGTCGAGCCAGTACGCCACGGCCTTCAGCGTGACGAAGACGCCGAGGAGCACGGAGAGATGTCCGGTGGCCGCGCCCGTGGCCCGTGCACCGGGGCTCGTGACCCGCAGTCCGCCGTAGAGGTAGTGGGTCAGCGCCGCCGCGATCAGCGACAGCACCACGGCGGCGAAGCCGAATCCGAGCATGAAGCGGTACCACGGCAGGTCGAAGGCGTAGAAGGAGACGTCCAGCTTGAACTGGGGGTCCTTCTGGCCGAACGGCACGCCGTTGACATACATCAGCCATGTACGCCACTGGCCCGACGCGGAGGCGCCGGCGATCAGCCCGATGAGCGCGGTGACCGCGAGCAGCACCCACTTCTTGTACGGGGCGACACTCATCCGGTAGCGGTCCAGGCTCTGCTGCTCCAGCGACATCGCGCTCAGCGGCGGCCTGAGCCGGTGCGCGAGCCAGATGTTCACACCGATGACCACGGCCATCAGCAGTCCGAAGACGAGGAACAGCCCGATCTTGGTCCACAGGGTGGTGGTGAAGACGGACGAATAATCAACCGACCTGTACCAGAGCCAGTCCGTCCAGAACCCCGCGAACATGACGAACGCCATGGCGAGAACCGCCAGGACGCCCAAAGTCATGAGCAGGGTACGGACGCGCCGGGACGGGCGGCCGACTCTGATCCGTGGCCCGGTCGGGCCTCCGCCGCGGTCCGGCATCTGGAAAGCCAACGTGCGCACCTCGAAGTTCGCGGTCGTGTGGAGCGGGCCCAGCGATCGTAGAGCCCACCTATGCAACTTACTGAGGCTTTACCTAGTTCCCGTTCCCGGGGCACAAGGAGGCAGGATATTAGGCATGCCCAACGTTTCCCCCTCAGGCCCTCCGATGGCCGCGAGTCCACTGACCGTCGCCGTCCTCGAAATCGACGCCTATGCCGCAGGTCTCGGCTGGGACCAGCCGGCCAGGCTGTTCGCCCTGGTCGACACCGCCCGGCTGCGCGCCCAGGAGCCGGGCCTCGCCGCTCAGCTCGGCCTCGACGACACCGCGTCCCCGACCGCCACCCTCACCCCTGTCGAGCAGGAGGAGCTCCCTGCGGGCACCGCGCTGGACGAGTTCCTCGCGACGATCGCCTGGCCCGATGCCGTGGCCGGCTGCGCCATGACGGTCGAGCGGCTGATGCTGCCTCCGTCGGCGGAGGCGTCCGTACCCGAAGGGCTGACCGACGAACAGCTGACCAAGTGGGTCGCCGAGCATCCCGACCGGCAGGAGGTGCGGATGACCGTGGCGGTGCTGCGGGACGGGACACGGGACTCCGCGGTGCGCCTGCGGGAGAAGGACTCCCCGACCGAGGTCCTGACCGGCGCGGGACTGGTTCCCGGGCTGGCCGAGGCGCTCGCGGCCACCTTCGAGTCCTGAGTTTCCCGGCGGGGGCCGGCCGCCTCAGCTCTTCGAGCAGCTCGGCAGGCCGGCCGTGTCCCCCGTACGGATCTTCTCCAGGGACTTCTTGGCGTCGGCGAGCGTCTTCACCCTCACGAGGGTGAGGCCGCTCGGCGTGTCGGACGCCGCGGCGGCGCAGTTCTCGTCCGGGGTCAGGAAGTACCTGGCGCCTTCGTCGCGCGCGCCGACCAGCTTCATGTTGATCCCGCCGATGGGACCCACCGTGCCGTTGTCGTCGATGGTGCCGGTGCCGGCGATGAACTTTCCGCCCGTCAGCTTTCCGGGCGTCAGCTTGTCGATGATGCCGAGCGAGAACATCAGCCCGGCGCTCGGGCCGCCGACATCGGCCAGCTTGATGTCGATCTCGAACGGGAACGTGTGGTCCGTCCCTGCCTGGATCCCCACGATGGCCCGCTCACCGGTGCCGTTCGCGGGGTCCGCGGGAGCCTTGCGCGTGGTGAGGGTGATGTCGCGGGAGCCCTTGGGCTCCTTGCCCGCCTTCTCGGCTGCGGCAGCGGTCTTGGCCGGGATCACCGTGAAGACGACGTCCTCGCCCGGCGTGTGCTTCGTGACGAGCTTGGCGACGTCCTCCGGCTGCTTCACCGCCGTGCCGTCGACCGCCTCGATCACATCGCCTGCGTGCAGCACACCCTCGGCGGCGCTGTCCTTGACGACCGTGGAGACCACCACACGCGAGGTGACGGGGATCTTCAGCTCCTTC
The DNA here is from genome assembly GCF_045162755.1 of Streptomyces sp. NBC_01012. Taxonomy (NCBI): domain Bacteria; kingdom Bacillati; phylum Actinomycetota; class Actinomycetes; order Kitasatosporales; family Streptomycetaceae; genus Streptomyces; species Streptomyces sp. NBC_01012. Next base: position 2,506,890 of record NZ_CP108688.1, read on the forward strand.
AGGGCGGCGACCTTCGCGCTCTCCTGGGACTGGCTGAACTCCTCGGCGTTCTCCTGGGTCGACTGCTCCTCGGTCTTGCCGTCCGGGTAGAGCGTGTTGTGGGGGACGACCACACTGTCGTGGGCAAGCCAGCCGTAGACGGCCTCGACGATGTTCATGTCGTAGTCCGCGCCCGTGACGCGCACCGTCGTCATGTTGAGGTTGCCGGACGTCGGATACGTCTTGTGGCCGCTGATGTGCAGGACCGGCTCGCCACGGGCGTCGCCGAGCGTGTTCACGGTCGGGCCGGGTGACATCTCCGAATACGGCACGCGGATCAGCACGCCCGCGCAGAGCAGCGCGATCAGGATGAGGGTGGAGGCGAGCATCGTCGCGGTGCGGCGTGGCATGGAACGACAGTACGGGAACAGCCTGTCAGTGCACCGTCGGGGCCGGTCCGTACGGGGAGGCGGACGGGCGGAAAGGTCCGGAATGACCGGGAGGCGTCGCGGATTCGCTCGCTGCGTGGACCGTGTTCCACGGGGAGCGGTCGCGTTGCGGTGTTGGCAACCGCGTACAGCTGCTCGGGTCTCAGACCGCCTCGGAACCGGAGTGCGACTTCTCCATCGCTTCACGGAACCTGGCGTAGCCGGCGAGTTCGGTACCGTCGCCGATCGTTCGGTTACGGGCTGCCCACCCTCCCCATATCGCCGCACCGAGAGCAGCTATAAGTGGAATCAACAGCCACGCGAGTGCTGCCATCACGACCTCCCTACCCCATGAGCGACCGCAACTGACGATCAGCAGATTAACCACCTGGATGACCAACGCTCACGGCAGGGGTGCGGTTACGCAAATCGGGGCTGATGCCCCTGGGGACGGTTTGCGCTCAGCAGGCGCCGACCCATTCCTCCGTGCCGTCGGAGAAACGCTGGTGCTTCCAGATCGGGACCTCGCGCTTGAGGTCGTCGATCAGCTTGCGGCAGGCCGCGAAGGCCTCACCCCGATGGGCGCAGGACACGGCGACGACCACTGCCAGATCGCCCACGGACAGTTCACCCACCCGGTGGACGGCGGCCAGCGCCCGCACCGGGTACTCCGCGACGACCTTCTCGGCCACCCTGCGCAGCTCGTCGCCGGCCGTCGGGTGACAGGAGTACGCGAGGGCGCCGACGTCCTGTCCCCCGTCGTGATCGCGCACCGTGCCGACGAAGAGCGACGTGCCTCCCGCGGAGTCGTCGCCGACCGCGCGGAAGATCTCGTCGACGGACAGCGGCGTGTCGCGGATGTCCAGCAGCCGGATGGGGTCCTGGGTCGCGTGCTCGCCGGGGTGATCGTTGGTGCGTGCCATGGGGCCATCGTGCCGCACGCCGCGCGCTCCCCGGAATAGCGGTTTCGACCGGTGCCTCACGGGTCGGCTTGGAGCCTTCTACCAGGCAGTGGCCCGAACGCGGTCCCGCTAGAAGCGCCGGCGCGCCTTGCGGGCCCGCCGTACGAGCGCCGCGGTGCCGAGCAGCGCCACGGTCGCACCCGCCGCACCCGCCGCCGTGGCGTCCTTGCGTCCCAGTCGCCGGCCGGCGACCGTGTGGCGCCCTTCCACCTCTTCCAGGAGCGCCGCCAGGACCTCCTCGTTGGTCCAGCGGGGGCGCCATCCCGCGTCGTGCAGCCTGCTCACACTGACCACCCAGGGGTGCATCGTGTAGGCGAGGTCGCCCGCCGGTGACGGTGTGAGGCCGATCCGGTGCAGCCTGGCCGCCGCACCGAGGGCGACGGCGGAGGGCAGCTCCATCCGGCGCACCCCGGAGAGCTCCTCCACCTCCTCCTGTTCGAGCCAGCCGTCGCAGCCGACCGCGAACTCCCCCTCGATCTGTTCGAGAGCCGCGTACTCCAGGGCGCTGACCAGGTCGTCGACGTGGCAGAACTGCCAGGCGGGGCGGGAGCCTGCGACGACCAGCAGCCTGGGCGACTCGAAGTACCGGGTGAGCGCCGTGTCCGTACCCCCGACCAGGACGGTGGGACGCACGACCGTGACGTTGAGGCCGGGGTGGGCGCGGGGTGCGCGGCGGCCGAGCCGTTCGATCTCCAGCAGGTCGCCGACACCGGTGGCCTCGGCGGTGGCCCGCAGTTCCGCGTCCTCGGAGAGCGGGATGTCGTTGTCGGGCAGAGCGCCGTAGACCATCGCCGATGTGCACAGCACGACCCGGTGGACGCCCACGGCAGCCGCGGCCGTCAGCACGGTCTGGGTACCGCGCACGTTGTACGCGGTACGGGCGGCGGGGTCGGTCTCCAGGTCGAGGTCGAGCGCCAGGTGGACGACGACGTCCGCGCCGCGCAGCTTCTCGGCGATGGCGGGGTCCCGCACGTCCAGGATGTGCCATGTCGCCTCGGAGACGTCCCCCCTGCGTTCGTCTATGGCGATGACCTGCTTGATCCGGTCGGATGCGGCGAGATGCGCGGTGAGCAGCTCACCGACGCCGCTCGCGGCACCGGTGACCGCGACGACGGGGCCGCGACTTCGGGCAGAATTTTTCGTGGGCTTGCTTTCGGGCGAGGGGTCGGCCAGGTTTCGCGCTGCGCGAACCTGCGGATCTGGGGAACTCACCGGGCGTCTCCAGCGGTTGTCTTCAGTACGTACCCGAATGACGCGTACGTACCAGGTGGCGTCCATCCTGCCGCAGGCCGGGAGCCGGCGGAGCACTGAGGGCCCGAGCGGGCTTCGGTGTCTACGCTGGATGGTGATGTCGGGCAGCCGCCGTCGGTTCCAGCCGGCGGCCCTACGAGCCGAGGAAACCCGTGAGTGACACCCCATTCGGATTCGGCCTTCCGCCGGAGGAGCCGGACGACGGCGACGAGGGCAAGAAGAAGGACCCCACCGGTGGTGGGCAGGGCTCGGGCGGGCCGGCGAACCCGTTCGGCTTCGGGCAGGGCGCGGGCGGGGACAATCCGTTCGCGGCGATGTTCGGTTCGATGAACCCGAACGACCTGGGTGCGGCCTTCCAGCAGCTCGGCCAGATGCTGAGCTACGAGGGCGGCCCGGTCAACTGGGACATGGCCAAGCAGATCGCCCGCCAGACGGTGTCGCAGGGCACCACGGACGGCAGCAAGGACGCGAGCGTCGGACCCGCGGAGCGGGCCTCCGTCGACGAGGCGCTGCGTCTCGCCGACCTCTGGCTGGACGGTGTGACCTCGCTGCCCTCGGGCTCCGTCTCGACGGTGGCGTGGAGCCGCGCCGAGTGGGTCGAGGCCTCGCTGCCCGCGTGGCAGCAGCTGGTGGACCCGGTGGCCGAGCGTGTCGGCCTGGCCATGGGCGATGTGCTGCCGGAGGAGATGCAGGCCATGGCGGGCCCGCTGATCGGCATGATGCGGTCCATGGGCGGCGCCATGTTCGGCCAGCAGATCGGCCAGGCCGTCGGCACGCTCGCCGGTGAGGTCGTCGGCTCGACCGACATCGGCCTGCCGCTCGCACCGGCCGGCAAGGCCGCGCTGCTCCCGCTGAACGTCGAGCGGTTCGGCAAGGACCTGAGCGTGCCGCAGGACGAGGTGCGGCTGTATCTGGCGCTGCGCGAGGCGGCCCACCAGCGGCTCTTCGCCCACGTCCCGTGGCTGCGCTCGCATCTGTTCGGCGCGGTCGAGGCCTATGCGCGCGGCATCAAGGTCGACACCAGCAAGCTGGAGGACGTCGTCGGGCAGTTCGACCCCTCGCAGCCCGAGCAGCTTCAGGACGCTCTTCAGCAGGGCATGTTCCAGCCGGAGGACACCCCGGAGCAGAAGGCGTCGCTGGCCCGTCTGGAGACCGCTCTCGCCCTCGTCGAGGGCTGGGTGGACGCGGTGGTGCACGAGGCCGCGCAGTCCCGGCTGACCTCGGCCGACGCCCTGCGCGAGACGATGCGCAGGCGCCGTGCCTCCGGCGGTCCCGCCGAGCAGACCTTCGCCACGCTCATCGGGCTCCAGCTGCGGCCGCGCCGGCTGCGCGACGCCTCCCGGCTGTGGGCCTCGCTCACGGACGCCCGGGGTGTCGACGGGCGTGACGGCCTCTGGGAGCACCCGGACATGCTGCCGACGGCCAGGGACCTGGACGACCCGGACGGCTTCGTCCACCACGAGCAGCTGGACTTCTCCGAGCTGGACAAGATGCTCGGCGAGGCGGCGGAGGGCCCGCGGAAGCCCGCCGCCGAGGAGCGGAGCGAGAAGGAGCCCGGCGACGACGACGGCCCGGAGGGCCTGAAGGGCGACGGCAAGGACGACTCCGGCCGGTGAGCCTGTACGACGACGCGATCTCGGTACTCAGGAGCTACGACGGCGACGCGGCCCAGGCCGAGCTGAGCCGGACGTATCTGACCCATCTGGCCGAGCACCCCGACGGCATGTGGAAGGCGTGCGGGGCAGGGCATCTGACCGCCAGCGCGCTGGTGATCGACCCCGAGCGCGGCAGGGTCCTGCTGACGCTGCACAGGAAGCTGCGGATGTGGCTTCAGATGGGCGGGCACTGCGAGCCCGGGGACACCACCCTGGCGGCGGCGGCCCTGCGCGAGGCCACGGAGGAGTCGGGGATCCCCGGGCTCACCCTGCTGCCGGGCGGGCCCGTGCGGCTCGACCGTCATCCCATTCCGACGCCCTGCCACTGGCACCTCGATGTGCAGTACGCGGCGACGGCATCGGCCGGGGCTGTGGAGCGCATCAGTGACGAGTCGCTCGATCTGCGCTGGTTCCCCTACGACGAGGTGGCGGGGGTGGCGGACGCCTCGGTCGGGCGACTCCTCACGGGCGCCCGCGCACGGCTGGATCAGGGCGGCCTCCAGGACGATCGGCGGGCGTGAGGGGCGGCTCCCCGTGGGAGACCGCTCCTCACGCCCGCCCGCGCGCGATCCGAGCAGGCGACCCGGCTCGGGCGGGGGCGGCTCGGTCAGTTCCAGGCGTTGTTCTGGTTCTGGCCGTGCGCACCCTGCTGCCCCATACCGAACTGGGCCGCGACCCCCGAGCCGATCTGGGCGCTCTGCGGCGGCAGCACCTCGCTCGGCTGGACGAGGGCGAAGCCCTGGCCGAGGAAGCTCAGCTCCCAGCCCTCCCCCGTGTTGCCACGGCGCCGGAAGACGCCGGACGAGTGGGTCTGGGCCTGCATCTGCACCCGCAGCCCGCTCGACCAGGCGACGATCGCGTCGGCGTCGGCGTTGACGTACTTGTCGGGGGTGACCTGGATCGACAGCGGCCGGCCGGAGGTCATCAGGGCGACCTTGCCGTCCCCCGTGATGTTGAGCTGGTACTTGCCGGTGCCGGAGACCCCGTACTGGCTGTCCACCGCGATGACCTCGGTGTGCAGCGAGGAGTCCAGCGCGAGCACATAGGCGCTGTCGACCGTCATGCCCTCGTGGTCGACGTCCACCACATGGATGTACTGCGCGAGGTTGGCCAGATAGACCGTGCCCTGCCCCGAGCAGCGCATGAGGTCGAGGCCCTCACCGGTGCTCCTGCGGGCCTGGCGCTGGCCGTGCGACTGGTACTCCCCGTCGAACTCGATGAGTCCCTGGTAGGCGACCATGGCGCCCTTGCGGGCCAGGACGTCGTCGTGGCCGCCCAGCGCGACCCGCAGGAGCTGCGGATTCTGGACGGTGTAGCGGTCCTGCGACTGCTGTTCGGTGTAGCTGAAAAGCGGACTCTGCATGATGTGTTTCTCCCCCCGCTCAGTTCCGGATCCGCAGGCGGTCGGTACTGTCCTCGCTCGGCTGGACGACGACGATGCCCTGGCCCGAGAAGGCCATCTGGTACGCCTCTCCGCTGCCGCGCCCGATGAGCGAGCCCGCCTTGAAGCTGCGCTTGCCCTTCACCTTGAGGTTCGGGGACCAGGCGACGAGGGCGTCGGGGTCGACATAGGTCTCGTCCTCGCCCCGGCCGCAGTCGACGACGATCGGTGTGCCGCGCGAGGTGATGGCGACCCATCCCGTGCCCTGGATCCCGATGTTCCACAGGCCCTGGCCTGCGAACTTCGCCATGCCCTTGACCCGCTCCACACCCCAGGTGAGGTGACTGTCGAACGCCAGGAGATTGGTGCCGTTGACCGAGAGCGCGTCGTTGTCGAGGTTGATGACGACGACGTCGGCGCCGTAGTCGGCGAGGTAGAGCAGTCCGTCCCCGGAGCACTTCATCAGCGGTGCGCCCTCGCCGGTGATCCACTGGGCGGCGATGCTGCGGACGGCGGGCGGGTTGGGTTCGTACTGGATGAAGCCCTCGTAGGCCACCATCGAGCCGGTGCGCGCGTAGAGGTCCTGGCCGGTGGCCATGGCGACCTTGAGCATGGTGCTGCCGTGGTTCTCCATGCGGGCCGTGACAGGGGTCGGGGCGAAGCCCGCGAGCTGCTGATTCATGACGGGCTCCCTCAGACCTCGTAGGGCTGTACGACGATGAAGTTCCCGGGGGCTCCCCGGAACTGGAGGTTCACGGTCTCCCCGCTGTGCCCCGGGTACGCGTTGCGGCGCAGCCGGACCTGGCTGGAGATGATCACCTGGGACGCAGCCGACCAGGCCACCACGGCGTTGCAGTCGGCGAAGGTGGTCGGCGTGACCGGTAGGACGACCGGCACGCCGTGGGTCTTGACGACGATGGTGCCGGTGCCCTGGAACAGCATCGTGAACAGGGCGCCGCCCGGGATCCCGTGCCCTTCGATCCTGCGCACCTCGTACTGCAGGGATTCGTCGAAGGCGAGGACGTTCTCCGCGGAGACGCAGATGCCGTCTCCCTGCAGTTCGATGGGATGCAGATGGGTCCCATCCTCGGCGAGGAAGACCTGGCCACGGCCGGTGCAGCGCATCAGCTGCATCTCCTGGCCCGTGGCGTTGCCGACCATGCGGCCCGCGAAACCGGCGCCCTTGTAGCCGAAGTCGACCTTGCCCTGGTACATCACCATGCTGCCCTGACGGGCCAGGACGGGGGCACCGTCGCCCATCGTCAGGTCGACGCGCATGAGCTTCGCGTTCTGCGAGGTCCAGCGCTGCCCGGTGGCCGTCTCCTTGTAGAGCTGCAGGGCGGCCTGCAGGCCTGCGCCGCCCGCGGGAACGCCCTGGGGCACGCCTTGCGGCATACCTGGCTGCATTCCGGGGGGCTGCTGGCCGAACGCCGGGGCGGCCGGGGGCTGCTGGCCGAAGGGCGGGGCGGGCGGCGCCTGCTGGCCGTAGGGCGGCGGTGGGGCGGGCGGGGCTCCTTGGCCCGGGACCTGGCCGAACTGCGGCTGCTGCGGGGGCTGTCCGTACGGCGAGGGTGCCGGTGCCTGCGGAGCCGGCGGCTGTGCCAGGGGGGCCGCGATGGTCGGCGCGGCGTGTATCGACGGCTGCTGCGGCGCGGGAGCCGGCGCGGCCGGAGACCCGAACGCCGGTGCGGGCTGCGGCGGCTGGGGCGCAGCGGCCGGAGCACCGAAGGCGGGAGGCGCGGAGGCCTGGGCGGGTGGCGCGAACGAGGGAACGGCACCCTGCGGCGGTGCGGCGGGTGCCTCCTCGGCGACCTCCCCGCCGAAGTTCTTGAGCAGCGCTTCGAGTCCGCCGTCGAAGCCCTGTCCGATCGCGGCGAACCGCCAGACGTCCTTGAGATAGAAGTCGCCGAGCATGACCGCGCGCTCGGTGGTGAACTCCGAGCCGGTGAAGGCGTACCTCACCACTTCCTCGCCACCGGCCACGATCCGGATGTATCCGGGGCCGACCTGCGACATCTGCCCCGCACCGTCGACGGTCGCGGTGAACGACAGCTTGTGGATGTTCGCCGGAATGCGGTCGAGGGTGACGCGGAACGATTCTGTGTCGCCTGCCTGGGCACCGAGAAGCTGAATGGACTCCTCAGGTGATTTCGGCTGGTTGAAGAAGATGAAATACCGGTCGTCGGAGAGCTGCTCATTGGCGTCGAGACCGAAGCAGCTGATGTCGAACGTCAGGCCGGGGCCCGCGATCTGCACACCTACGTACAGATCCGTCCCTGACGTGAGATCACTGACCTTGGCCTTGTGGCCGCGCTGAAATTCCCTGGCCATGCGTAACGACCGTCCCCCATCCCGAAGGTGAATGCATCGCGTCAGGCTAACCGCAAACCACGACATCGAGCCAAGCCGGTACAGACCCGGTACAGAAGCGGCGAGGTCACTCCTCGCGGGCGGCGGGCAGATGCGGAAGCCGGTCGGCCGCCACCACTCCTTCGAGGTAACCCCGCGCACGCTCGGTACGGGGGTACGCCTCCAGGAGCCGCCAGAAACGCGGCCCGTGACCGGGGACCAGCAGATGGGCCAACTCGTGCAGCAGGACGTAGTCGAGCACGTACTCCGGCATCCCCTGAAGCCGGTGCGAGAGCCGGATGCTGCCCTCGGCCGGAGTGCAGGAGCCCCAGCGGGTGTTCTGATTGGTCACCCAGCGCACGGAGGCCGGCCGCGCACGGCCGTCGAGATACTGACCGGAGAGCCGCTCCGCGCGGTCGGCCAGCTCGGTGTCACCGATGACGTGTTTGCTCTCCTGCGCGGCGAGCTTGTCCAGCATCACGCCGACCCAGCGCTGCTCCTCGTCCTTCGACATCCTGGCGGGGATGAGCACGATGGTGCGGTCGCCCTCCCGGTACGCGGAGACCGTCCGGCTGCGCCGGGTGCTCCTGCGGACCTCGACCGCGCTCGTCGCCGACGCACGGGGCTGCTGGGCGGCTGAGCCGGTCTGCCGACGTCCGGCGCCACGCGCAGGGGTCTCCCCGGTGAGACCAGGTGAGGAGTCGGCGGGCACGTCACGACGTTACCCGCTGACAGCACGGTAAGTCCCGCCTCCCCGACGGACCGGCGTTGATCCACTTCTCGACATGCACCATTTGAACGACTAATGCCCCTGCCTGTGGATAACTTTCCGCCCGTTTCGCCGCCACGTTGCATTCTGGCAACGGAGCCCCCGACATCGACCTGGGAGAAGTCATGCATCCGATGCTGAAGCCCGCGCTGCGCCGTGCCTGGCGGGGGCGGAACACCGTGCAATTCGGCGTGACGCCCGCACACGCGGTAACGCTGGGACCGTTGGATATCGCCACAGGCAGCTTTCTGGAACTGCTCGACGGAACACGCGGGCTTCCGCTGCTCCGCGAGGAGGCCAGAGCTCTGGACCTGTCGGACCGGCATGTGGACATTCTCGTGTCGCGCCTCACGGAGGCCGGTCTGCTGGACGATCCGGACGCGGGCGGCCCGGAGGCCGACGCCTTACGCCGACGGGCCGAGACCCTGGAGCGCCAGCGCTCCGACGCCGCCGCGCTCTCCGTGGTCCATCCGACACCCGGCAGCGGACTGCGCAGGCTCGCGGCCCGGCGCGCGATGCGGGTCCAGGTGCGCGGAGCCGGCAGGGTCGGCGCGACGATCGCCGCGGTCCTGTCGGGGTCGGGGGTCGGCCAGGTCGAGGTGCTCGACGGGGGCCGTACCGAACCCTGGGACGTCGCCCCTGGCGGCCTCCCGGCGTCAGCGGTCGGAGAGCGCCGGGACACGGCGGCCCGGCAGCTGGTGCGCAGATCCGCGGTGGTCGGCCCTCCACGATCGAGCGGCGGGACGGGCAGGCCCCCGGCGAACGGCGAACCCGCCCTGTCCCTGATCGTGGTGGCACCCAGGGACGGCCTCTCCGTCTACGCCCCCGACCCGGACACCGCGGCGCCATGGATCTCCTCGGGCACGCCCCATCTCTATGCGGGGGTGATCGAAGCCACCGGAGTGGTCGGGCCGTTGGTGCTGCCGGGAGGCACCGGCTGCGCCGGCTGCCTGGCACTGCACCGCACGGAGGCCGACCCGCAGTGGCCTCGGATGCTCGCGCAGTGGAGGTCGGGGCGGCGTACCTGGGTGCAGGCCTGCGACCTGGGCCTGGCGACCGCGGTGGCGGGCCTGGCCGCGGCCCACGCGCTGTCGTTCCTCGACGGAGAGCTGCCGTCCAGCACGGGGGCACGGTGGGAGGCCGCCATGCCGATGCTGGACTGGCGGCCGGAGCGGCTGGATCCGCACCTCGAGTGCCTCTGCGGTGCCGCCGGGCACACTGAGGTGGAGCTCACCCCCGCGGCCGGCGCCACGCACGACACAATGGCCGGGTGACCGTCGCCGACGGAGCTGAGCCGGATACTCACGCCGCACGGCAGTCTGGGAACTGGAGGGGCACATGTCTGATCTTCCCCGGAAGGCGGTCACCCGTACCGCGAAGCTGGCAGCCCTGCCGCTCGGCTTCGCCGGCCGTGCCACCTGGGGTCTGGGCAAGCGGATCGGCGGGAAGCCCGCCGAGATGGTGGCGCGTGAGGTCCAGCAGCGCACGGCGGACCAGCTCTTCAAGGTCCTCGGTGAGCTGAAGGGCGGTGCGATGAAGCTCGGACAGGCGCTGTCCGTCTTCGAATCCGCGCTGCCCGAGGATGTCGCGGGCCCCTACCGAGCGGCGCTGACCAAGCTGCAGGAGGCGGCGCCACCGATGCCGACCACCACGGTCCACGGGGTGCTGGAGGAACAGCTCGGCGATGACTGGCGGGAGCTGTTCATCGAGTTCGACGACCGGCCGTCCGCCGCGGCCTCGATCGGGCAGGTCCACCGCGCCGTGTGGCACGACGGGCGCGATGTCGCCGTGAAGGTGCAGTATCCGGGCGCCGGTGAGGCGTTGCTGTCGGATCTCACCCAACTCAGCCGCTTCGCGCGGCTCCTGGGGCCGCTGGTGCCCGGGATGGACATCAAGCCGCTCATCACGGAGCTGCGCGACCGGGTGTCGGAAGAGCTGGACTACGGCCTGGAGGCCCAGGCCCAGCAGGAGCACGCGGCGGAGTTCGAGGACGATGCCGATGTCGTGATCCCCCAGGTGGTGCATCAGTCCGAGCAGGTACTGGTCACGGAGTGGATCGACGGAATCCCGCTGTCGGAGGTGATCGCCGACGGCACGACGCGGCAGCGGGACCGCGCGGGCCAGCTGCTGGCGCGTTTCCTGTTCTCGGGTCCGGCCCGCACCGGTCTGCTGCACGCGGACCCGCATCCGGGTAACTTCCGGCTGCTGCCCCCGGTGGACGGCATGACCGCCGATGACCCGGACGGCCCCGACGACGAGACGCCCTGGCGTCTGGGGGTGCTGGACTTCGGCACGGTGGACCGGCTTCCCGGCGGTCTGCCGGGGATCATCGGTGACGCGCTGCGGATGACGCTCGACGGGGACGCCGAGGCCGTGTACGCGATGTTGCGCGAGGCGGGCTTCGTCAAGGAGTCCATCGAGCTCGATCCGGACGCCGTGCTCGGCTATCTGCTGCCCATCATCGAGCCGGCGCAGGTGGACGAGTTCACCTTCACCCGCTCCTGGCTGCGCAGCCAGGCGGCCCGGATCGCTGATCCGCGCTCCCCGGCGCATCAGATGGGGAAGCAGCTGAATCTGCCGCCGTCCTATCTGCTGATACACCGCGTGACGCTGAGCACGATCGGGGTGCTCTGCCAGCTGGGCGCGACCGTCCGTCTGCGTGACGAACTGGAGTCCTGGCTACCGGGTTTCCTCCTGGAGGAGGAGTGCGAACCGGCCGAGGACGGCGAGCGGGACGGTGCGCAGGACAGCGCGGAGGAGGCCGCGGCGGTCGAGGTGTAGGAGCGCCGCAGACCTACCGGTCACCACCAGCCTGCCGGTCACCACCAGGCGGAGTCGAGTCTGCTCTCGATCGCTCTGATGTGGGTGCGCGCGCAGTCCTCGCAGAAGTACTGGCGGCTGCCGTTCTCCACGGAGCAGAGCCACGTAGGAGGTGGCGGGTCCGATGTCGCGGTGGTGCCGCAGCGGGCACACACCAGACGATCGGCGACCGGTTTCGCGGGGTGATGAGTCTCCTCGTCCACCTCGCGACGATAACGCCGCCCGGAGCCCGGCGCGCGGCGCGCACGCACTGCGGGGCCGGCCTGCCCGGCCGGCCCCGCTGGTTGGGGAGGTCGGCTGCCCGATGGGCCGAGCGGTGGCCCGGCAGCCGTGGTGCTGCGTACTGACTACTGGTGCTGCGTACTGCGGGTGCTGCGGGTGCTGCGTACAGCGGGTGCCGTGCCTGGGCTGTCAGTGCATGACGGCCATGGCGAGCGCCCGGCGGGCGCGCATCGAGGCGCGCTCCGCACGGCGCTGCATCCGCCTGGCGGCCACCAGACGGCCGGCCTGACGAGCGTCGTCGGCCTCCCTCAGGCGGTCGTGCATATGAGCACGGGCCAAGGCTTCTGGGATGAGTTGCATCTCGCGGGTCCTGTTCTGACGCGAGTCGTTCGCGCCGATGATGGTGACGTCCGGGGTGGCGGAGCCGACAGGCTCCCTCGTGGTGGTGGTCATGGGTGCCTGATTCCGGGGGTCATGGGTCTGGGGACGGTCGATGGTTCCGATGCGCTTCGTTCGTGTGGGGGACATGACCCCCAGGGCGGCGGTCACGCCGCGACGACCGGGTGCTTACGGGGACGGCCACGCGGCCTCTTGCGGGCGACCACGACGCCCTGCACGAAGAGCTCGCCACCCCAGACGCCCCACGGCTCACGCCTCTCCTTCGCGCCGGCGAGGCAGGCCTCGATCAGCGGACAGGTCCGGCAGAGGGACTTGGCGTATTCGACGTCGGCCGGGGACTCGGCGAAGAAGACCTCCGGGTCGTAGGAACGGCACGGGACGGGTACGCCGAGGTTTTCGATGGCGTCGTCGAGCGCGGTGAGCGCGGTGAGGGGGATCAAGGTGGAGTCCTCCGTGAGGCCGGGCGGGGAGATCGTGTCGGAAGGCGGTACGGACGGGGCGTGCGTCTCGAGTTGCACGGTGGTGTTGTCCTCGTCTGGTCGTGCCGGCCTGTTGGCCGGTCGGCGGCTGGTACCAGGTCCTGCTGTCCCGAGGCTCCTTCGTCTCGTCTCATCCGTTCGGACAAAACAAAAGGGCCGCGGATCCCGAGTGGGGTTCCGCGGCCCTGAAGGCGCCGGCCTGATATGGATCAGGCTGGATCACTCCAGGGTTCAGGCCCACGGAAGGCCCACATCGTGTGGTGGTGCTGCGTCGTCTGCTTCTGGGCTCCGGCACCGGCTGCGGCTGCCGCAAAGGCATAGGCCGAGGCCCGTCCCTTCGCTACTGCTGCTGCTTCCGGCGCCTCGGTCGGTCGCTCATTGCGCTCTCGCACGGGCAGGCTCGCCGCAGACAGCGGGCTGATCGCGGAGATGCCGGACACACCGGTGCCAGGAAGCGAGAGCTCCGGGGAGCGGGTCAGGCCGAGCGAGCAGGTGGAGACGACCGACGGATCGGTCATTTTGATGGTGTTGATGATGCTGATCACGACAATCGCCTCCTCTCGGCGTCTCAAGGGACCGGCCGGGGCCGATCCTGCGGTATTCGGATAAGTACAGCACGGAGTCAGGGCTTCAGAGAAGTCGCTGTTCCCGTGGTTAAGAACCTATGGTGATGACTGCTGCGGGCGCAAACTATTTTTTCGACGAGTTTTTCTCACACCTCGCCGTCGCCGCCCTCCAGCTCCTCACCCACCGTCCGGCCTGCGCAGATGGCCAGCACATCGGCCCCGAACCTGGTCAGCTTCCGGTTGCCGACACCGGGGATGACGACCAGCTCACCCTCGCTGCCCGGCGCGGCCTCGGCGATCGCCATCAGGGTCTTGTCGGTGAAGACGCAGTACGCGGGCTGGCTGATCTCCTTCGCCCGGTCGGCGCGCCACTCCCGCAGCCGCTCGTACAGCCCCTCGTCCATGTCCGAGGGACAGTCCTCGCAGCGCATCAGCTTCATCTCGCCTGCCTCGGTGAGCGTCCTGCCGCAGACCCTGCACCGCACCGGGCCTCTACGGCCCGCCCTGACAGGCCTCTCCGCCCCCGCACCGCCCACGCCCGCACGGGAGCCCCGGTCGATGCCGCCGGCCCCTCCGGTACCGCCCCGCGTGCCGAGCGCGGCCGAACCGGGCCGCAGCCCGTTCAGGAAGCGGGTGGCCCGGCGGTTTCCACGGCCGCCCGGCGACCTGGACAGCGCCCAGGACAGCGAGAGATGAAAACGGGCCCGGGTGACACCGACGTAGAGCAGCCGGCGCTCCTCCTCGACCTGCTCGTCCGTCTTGGCGTAGGCGATCGGCATCATGCCCTCGGTCAGCCCCACGAGGAACGCGGCATCCCACTCCAGGCCCTTCGCCGAGTGCAGCGACGCCAGGGTGACGCCCTGGACCGTCGGCGCGTGCTGGGCGGCGGCCCGCTCGTCGAGCTCGGCCACGAGGGCCGAGAGCGTCGCGCCCGGCCTGGCCTGTTCGAAGTCCTCGGCCAGCCGCACCAGCGCGGCGAGCGACTCCCAGCGGTCCCGCACCGCCCCCGAGCCGGCCGGCGGCTTGGAGTTCCAGCCCTTCGTGGAGAGCACAGCCCGCACCTCGGAGGGCAGGTCGTCGGCGCCGTCGAGCAGTGGGTCGTTGCCCCCGGCGCGGGCGGCACCGCGCAGGGCGACGCCCGCCTCCCGCACCTCGGGCCGGTCGAAGAAGCGCTCCGCGCCACGCAGCTGGTAGGGCACGCCCGCGTCCGCGAGTGCCTGCTCATAGACCTCGGACTGGGAGTTGACGCGGTACAGCACGGCGATCTCACCGGCCGGGACTCCCGCGGCGATCAGGTCGCGGATCCGCCGTGCGGTGCCCTCGGCCTCCGCCGGCTCGTCCGGGTACTCCGTGTAGAGGGGTTCGGGGCCCTTGTCCCGCTGCGATACCAGCTCGAGCCGGTGTTCGGACGCCTTGCCCCTGGCCTGGCTCAGCAGGCCGTTGGCCAGATGGACGACCTGAGGTGTGGAGCGGTAGTCACGGACCAGCTTGACCACCGTCGCGTCGGGATGGCGGGTACGGAAATTCAGCAGATGGTCCGGGGTGGCACCGGTGAAGGAGTAGATCGTCTGACCGGCGTCGCCGACGACACAGAGATCGTCCCGGTCGCCCAGCCACAGATCGAGCAGCCGCTGCTGGAGCGGGCTGACGTCCTGGTACTCGTCGACGACGAAGTGCTGGTACTGGCCGCGCACATGCTCCGCGATGTCGCGGCGGTCCTGGAGGATGCCGACGGTCAGCAGCAGCACGTCCTCGAAGTCGATCACCGACCGGTCACGCTTCAGCTGCTCGTACATCGCGTAGATCTGGGAGAGCTCGGCCGGATCGCGCGGGACGTCCCGCTGGGTCTTGGCGACCGCGGCCGGGTAGTCGGCGGGCACGGTCTGGGTGACCTTGGCCCACTCGATCTCGCTGGTGGTGTCCCGCAGCTCGTTGCGGTCGAGCCGGATCCCGCAGCGGGCCGCGGCCTCGGCGACCAGCTGGACCTTGCGCTCCACCAGCCGCGGAAGCTCGCCCCCGACCGCTCTGGGCCAGAAGTACTGCAACTGGCGCAGGGCCGCCGAGTGGAAGGTCCTGGCCTGCACACCGGTCGCACCGAGCTGACGGAGCCTGCCCCGCATCTCCCCGGCCGCCCGGTTGGTGAAGGTGACGGCGAGCACGGTCGTCGGCTGGAGGATGCCGGCACGCACCCCGTAGGCGATGCGGTGCGTGATCGCCCGCGTCTTGCCCGTGCCCGCTCCGGCCAGCACGCACACGGGTCCGCCGAGGGCCAGCGCGACCTCGCGCTGCTCCGGGTCGAGCCCGTCCAGCACGGCGTCCGCGGAGTCGGGGACCTGTGGGAAGAGGGTGGAATGCGTTGCTGCTGTCACCCTGCCATGCTGCCAGGTCGCGAGGGGCCACCGAGGCGGTTGTCCACAGGGGGTGGCGTTCGTCGTACCGGTGAGGGGGCCGGGAATGGCGGTCAGGTCTCGTACGTTCCCTCCATGCGGGACGTGCGCGTGCGTGCGGCCCCGACAGTCAGCGAGACGGACAAGACATGAGGAGCGCCGACGACATGCCGGGCACTGTGACGATGTACAGCACCACGTGGTGCGGCTACTGCCGCCGGCTCAAGGGGCAGATGGACCGCGAGGGCATCGCGTACACCGAGGTCAACATCGAGCACGACGCGGACTCGGCGGCCTTCGTGGAGAAGGCGAACGGGGGGAACCAGACGGTGCCGACCGTGCTTTTCCCCGACGGTTCGACGCTGACCAACCCCTCGCTGGCCCAGGTCAAGCAGAAGATCGGCGCCTGACACCGAGGCACCGGACACCGAGGCGCCGGACACGCGGGCATACGCCGACGAGGCGGCGCCTGACACCAGGGCGGACGACAGCGGCCCCGGAGCAGAGAGTTGCTCCGGGGCCGTCGTGCGTGCGCACGGCGTCGTGCGCACGATGCCGCGGGCCCGTCAGCCGATGGTGCCGGGCTTCGGGAGCGGCTTGCCGTACCAGAGCTCGATCAGGCGTGCCGCGATCGAGACGCCGAACGGGGGCAGCACCTCACCCGAGTCGAAGGCCGCCGTGAGCTCCTCGCGGGAGAACCAGCGGGCCTCCTCGATCTCCTCACCGTCCACATTGATCTCGGACGACGTGGCACGCGCCATGAAGCCGAGCATCAGGCTGGAGGGGAACGGCCAGGGCTGGCTGGCGATGTACTCGACCTCGCCGATGACGACCCCGGCCTCCTCGAACACCTCGCGGGCCACGGACTGCTCGATCGACTCCCCCGGCTCGACGAAGCCGGCGAGGGTCGAGAAGCGGCCCTCGGGCCAGTGCACCTGGCGGCCGAGCAGGGCGCGGTCCTGATCGTCCGTGACCAGCATGATGACCGCGGGGTCGGTGCGGGGGTAGTGCTCGGCGCCGCAGGCCTGGCAGCGGCGGATGTGTCCGGCCGCCGCGATGACGGTGCGCTCGCCGCAGCGTGAGCAGAAGCGGTGCAGCCGCTGCCAGTTCTCCAGAGCCACCGCGTGGACCATCAGCCCGGCGTCGCGCGGGCCGAGCAGCATCCCGGCCTCACGCAGCCCGGCGGGCCGTGCGGACTGGTCCATGCGGCCGGGCAGCGAGTCCTTCTGGAGCGCGAAGTAGCGTACGCCGTCCTCGTCGGTGCCCAGGAAGTAGCGGTGGGTCTCGGTGACGGGCGCCTCGAAGGCGGGCGTCATGACGAGCTCGGTGCCGCCGTCGGGGGTGTCGTCGATGAGCGCCTGCCCCCCGGAGACGACGAAGACCCTGGTCGTCGGGTGGCTCCAGGCCGCGGCGAGCCAGGCCTCGTCGAGCCGGTGGTGCGCGGCGCGGTCGATGCCGCTGGGCGCGGTGAGACCGATCGGGCGGTCTGCGGTGGCGTTGTCGAAGGTGCTCACAGGTGCTTCCTACTCCCCCGGGGGTGGATCGGGCGTTCAGAGATTCAGCGATTCAGCGATTCGGTGCGGCGTCGGCCAGCTCGCCCCACAGATGGGCGGTGGTCTCCGCGCCTTTGACAAGGAGGTCGAGCTCGACCTTCTCGTCGGGACCGTGCCAGCCGTCGGACGGTACGGAGATGCCCAGGAAGAGGACGGGTGCGCCGAGCACGTCCCGCAGGTCGGCGGCGGGGCCCGAGCCCCCTTCGCGGGTGAAGAGGATCTTCGTCCCGAAGGCCGTTCCCATGGCGCGGGCCACCGCCTGGAGGGCGGGGTGGTCCAGCGGGGTCAGACAGGGGCTGGTGGCGGGCGCGAAGGTGATCCGGTGGCGGACACCGGCGGGGATCCTGGCCTCGGCCCAGGTGCGGACCGCTTCCTGGATCCGCTCGGGCTCCTGGCCGTCGACCAGCCGGAAGCTCAGCTTCACCAGGGCGGACGAGGGGATGACCGTCTTGCTGCCCGCGCCCTGGTAACCGCCGCCGATGCCGTTGACCTCGGCCGTGGGGCGGGCCCAGACCCGCTCCAGGGTGGAGTAGCCGGCCTCGCCCGATGCGGCGTGCGAGGCCGCCGTCCGCAGCCAGGTGTCCTCGTCGAAGGGCAGCTCGGCGAAGAGGGCGCGTTCGGCCGCGGTGAGTTCGGTGACTCCGTCGTAGAAGCCGGGGACCGCGACCCTGCCCTCCGTGTCGTGGAGAGCGGCGACGAGACGGGCGATGGCGGTCGCCGGGTTCGGCACCGCGCCACCGAAGGAGCCGGAGTGGATCTCCTGGTCGGGACCCCACAGCTCGATCTCGCACTCCGCGAGGCCGCGCATGCCGGTGCAGACGGTGGGGGTGTTCTCGTCCCACATGCCGGTGTCGGAGACGATCACGACATCTGCCGCGATGCGTGCGGCCCGCTCCTCGGCCAGCGCGCGGAAGTGCGGCGAACCGGACTCCTCCTCGCCCTCGATCAGGAGCTTGAGGTGTACGGCGGGGGTCGTGCGGCCGGTCACGGCGAGGTGGGCGCGGACACCGAGTGTGTGGAAGAGCACCTGGCCCTTGTCGTCGGCGGCGCCCCGTCCGTACATCCTGCCGTCGCGGATCACCGGGTCGAACGGGTCGGTGCTCCAGCCGTCCTCGACGGCCGCGGGCTGCACGTCGTGGTGGCCGTAGACCAGGACGACGGGCGCGTCGGGGTCGTCGGACGGCCATTCGGCGAAGACCGCCGGGGCGCCGGGTGTCTCCCAGATCTCGGTGACCGGGAATCCGGTCCCGGCAAGCTTGGCCGACAGCCACTCGGCGCTGCGCCGCACGTCCCCGTCGTGCTCCGGCTGCGCGGACACCGACGGGATGCGCAGCCACTCGGCGAGGTCGCCGAGGAAGGCCGCGCGGTGCTGCTCGGTGTACGTACGGACGGCGCTGTCCGGGGTGTCGCTCATGCTTATGAGCCTATCGGCCCCGAGGAGGTGGCTCGTCCAGCAGGAGCCTCTCCAGCTCCTCCCGGCCGGGCAGCCCGGTGGGGCGGGACGTCTCCCCGGTCCGTATGTAGAGGAAGGTCGCGATGACCGCCTCCGGCGGCAGGCCGTGGAGTTCCGCCCAGGCCAGGCGGTAGACGGCGAGCTGGAGCGGGTCGGCGGTGCCGTGCCGGCCGGTCTTCCAGTCGACGATCTCGTACGTGTCACCCGTGCGGTAGACCGCGTCGATCCGGCCGCGGATCACCCGGCCGCCGAGCGTGATCTGGAAGGGGGTCTCGACGCGGTACGGAGTGCGCCGGGCGTACGCCGTGCGTTCGAAGGCCTCCTTGAGCTCCGCGAGGTCACGCTCGTCGGCGATCTCCGCGTCGCTCCCGTGGCCCCCGGGGAGCTCGTCCGGGCCGAGCATGGGCAGCGGCAGCTCCTCGAAGCGGGACTCCACCCAGGCGTGGAAGCGGGTGCCCCGGCGCGCGGAGGGCTGCGGGGGGCGGGGCATGGGGCGCGCGAGCTCCCGCGCGAAGCCGTCGGGGTCGTCGGCCAGGTGCAGGAGCTGGGTCGCGGAGAGCGTCGCGGGTACGACGACGTCGCGCACGGCCGCACGGGCGCGGCGCAGCTCACCGGCCAGGGCGTCGAGATCACGGTCCCAGGAGGCGAGGGCGCGGGACTCCTCCGGCGTGAGACCGGCGTCCGCAGGGCCCCGGGCTGCGGGTACGTGCGCTGCGGGCACCTCCGGCGGTACGTCGCCGGGGCCCGGTCCGCCCTCGGGGAACGGGCCGGGGTCACCGCCGGGGAACGGGTCGTCGTAGGGGGCTTCCGCCTCGTCGTACGGCGCCTCCTCGTCGTACGGTGCCTCCTCGTCGCCGTACACCTCGTCGTACGGCGGCGCCTCGTCCGCGTACGCCACGTCGTACAGCGGCGCCTCCTCGTCGTGCGCATCGGGTACGGGTGTGGCCGCCAGCGTCTCCAGGTGTGCCAGCACCGTGTCCCGGGCGGCGCGGCGGCGGGCCATGGCGGTGTCGTCCAGCGGGAGCGGCCAGGCCTGGTCGGCGTCCTGTTCCTGGAGCTCCGGATTCTCCTCGTCCTCGCCGGGCTCGTCCGCCCAGACCTCGATCTCGCCGTACCCCTCCGCGCAGTGCTCGTACAGCGCGTCCAGGAAGGCGGACGGGCCGCGGGGCTTCTTCTGGGACGGGCCCCACCAGTGGCCGGAGCCGAGCAGCAGGGTGCGGGGGCGGGTGAAGGTGACGTAGCCGAGGCGGAGTTCCTCGGTGTGCTGATGCCCCTTCATCTCCTCCTTGAAGGCCTTCAGGCCCTTGGCGTCGAAGGACCCGAGCGCGGGCAGCGTGGCCGCGTCACCGCGCAGGGCGTGCGGGAGGACCTGGGACTGCGAGGTCCACGCCTCCCGGGAGCGGGTGCTGGGGAACTGGCCGCCGACGAGGCCGGGTACTGCGACGACGTCCCACTCCAGGCCCTTGGACTTGTGGGCGGTGAGGACCTTCACAGTGTTCTCGCCGCCCGGCAGGGCATTGTCCAGACCCTTCTCGTACTGCGCCGCGGTGCGCAGGAAGCCGAGGAAGGCAAGCAGGCTCGCCTCCCCGTCGACCGTGGCGAAGCCGGCAGCGACGTCCAGGAAGTTGGCGAGGGTCTCGCGGCGGCGTGCGGCCAGGGCGTGCGGCGATGCGGAGAGTTCCACTTCGAGGCCGGTCGTCGCGAGGACGCGGTGCAGTACGTCCATGAGGGGGTCGGCCAGCGAGCGGCGGAGCTCACGGAGTTCGGTGGCGAGGCGGGCGAAGCGGACGCGGGCCTCGGCGGAGAAGGGCAGCTGGTCGTCCTCGGCCCCGCCGGACTCCAGGAAGGTGTCGAGGGCGTCGGCGAGCGAGATCACCTCGGCCGGGTCGGTGCCCTCGACCGCGTCGGCCAGACGCTGGTCGGGGTCGGCGTCGTCGCCCGGGACGGAACGGTGGACGAGGAGGCGGGCGCGGCGTCCCAGGAGCGCGAGGTCCCTGGGCCCGATGCGCCAGCGCGGCCCGGTGAGCAGCCGGACCAGCGATGCGTTGGCCCCGGGGTCCTGGAGGACCTCGCAGACGGCGACGAGGTCGGCGACCTCGGGGAGGTGCAGCAGCCCGGACAGGCCGACGACCTCGACCGGGATGTCCCGGGCGACGAGGGCGGCCTGGATCCGGGGGAAGTCGCCGGTGGTGCGGCACAGGACGGCGATCTCGCCCGGCGGGGTCCCGGTCCGTACGAGGTGGGCCAGCGAGTCGCCGAGCCAGTCGATCTCCTCGGCATGGGTGCGCAGGAGGGCGCAGCGGACCGTGCCGTCCCGCTCGGCTCCTGGTGCGGGGCGCAGCGCCTCCACTCCCTCGTGCATGGCACGCAGCGGTTCGGCGAGGCCGTTGGCGAGGTGGAGGAGACGCCCGCCGCTGCGGCGGTTCTCGCTGAGGGAGTAGCGGGTGGCAGGGGTCCCGTCGGCCTGCGGGAAATGCTGCGGGAAGTCGTCGAGGTTGGCCACGGACGCACCGCGCCAGCCGTAGATCGCCTGGCAGGGGTCGCCCACGGCGGTGACGGCATGGCCCGCCGCGCCGTGGTCGCCTCCCCCGGCTCCCCCGCCTCCCTCGGCTCCCCCGCCTCCGCCTCCGCCTCCGCCTCCGAACAGTGCGGCCAGGAGCAGACGCTGGGCCACGGAGGTGTCCTGGTACTCGTCGAGCAGGACGACACGGAACTCGTCGCGGAGGATGGCGCCGACCTCGGGCCTGGTGAGGGCCAGCTCGGCGGAGAGTGCGATCTGGTCGCCGAAGTCGAGGAGGTCCCGGCTGCGCTTGGCCGCGCGGTAGCGCACGGTCAGTTCGAGGAGTTCGCGGCGGGCCTCGGACGTCTCGGGGATCTTGCGCAGCTCGGCGTTGGTGAGCCGGGCCGTCTCCAGGTCCTTCAGGAGAGCGGTGTCGTGCCCGGCGAGCTCCTCGGGGCGTACGAGGTGTTCGGCGAGCTCGGCGTCCAGGGCCAGCAGATCGCTGACGAGGGTGGGGAAGGACCGGGTCAGCGCGGGGTAGGGGCCGGGGGCCTCGCGCAGTACCCGGGCGGCGAGCTGGTAGCGGGTGGCGTCGGCGAGGAGCCGGGTGGTGGGTTCGAGGCCGATCCGCAGGCCGTGGTCGGTCAGGAGCCGGCCGGCGAACGCGTGGTAGGTCGAGATGCCGGGTTCGCCCGGGGGATTGTCGGGGTCGATGACGTCCGGGTCGGTGACCCCGGCTGCGATCAGGGCCCTGCGGACCCGCTCGGCGAGCTCACCGGCCGCCTTGTTCGTGAAGGTCAGGCCGAGGACCTGCTCCGGGGCGACCTGCCCGGTCCCGACCAGCCAGACGACCCGGGCGGCCATCACCGTGGTCTTCCCCGAGCCCGCTCCGGCCACGATCACCTGCGGGACGGGCGGCGCGGTGATGCAGGCCGTCTGCTCCGGGGTGAAGGGGATCCCCAGGAGCTCCTTGAGCTGCTCGGGGTCGGTGATACGGGGGGACACTCCACAGAGGCTAACCGGCCGCACCGACAACGCCGTCCCGCACGGAATCCACCAGGAAGATCATTCGATGATCTGCCGGCCCTCGGGCTGCGCGCTGCACGACGCCTTGAAGGCGCAGTGGGTGCAGTGCGCTCCGGTCGTGGGGGTGAAGCGTTCGTCCAGGACCCGGCCGGCCGCCGTGGCCAACAGGTCGGAGACCCACGCACCGGAAAGGGCTTCCTGCGCCTGCACCTTGGGGAGGGTGTCGCCGCCCTCCTGCTTCGGGGCGGGCTGCCGCAGCTGTACGAGCTCGGCTCCGCCGGCTTCGGGCCGGCGGCCGTCGAAGGCCTCGTCGACGGCGCCTTCCCTGACCGCCAGCTGGTAGACGGCGAGCTGGGGGTGGGAGGCCACCTCGGCCTTGGTCGGCGCTCCCTTGCCCGTCTTGAAGTCGACGACGTACGCCCGCCCCTCGGTGTCCTGCTCGACCCGGTCCATGGAGCCCCTGATGCGTACGGCGTACTCGCCCGCCTCAAGGGTGACGTCGAAGTCGTGTTCGGTGGCGGTGGGGGTGCGGCCCGCGCGGTCCATGACGTGCCAGCGCAGGAAGCGTTCCAGGGCGGCGCGCGCCTGGTCCTTCTCCTGCCGCGACTTCCAGGGGGCGTCGAAGACCAGACCGTCCCACACGGAGTCCAGGCGCTCCATCAGGACGTCCAGGTCGGCCGCGGTGCGTCCGGACGCGACCTCGTCGGCGAGCACGTGGACCACGTTGCCGAAGCCCTGGGCCGCCGTCGCCGGGGCGTCCGCCCTGACCTCGCGTCCCAGGAACCACTGGAGAGCGCAGGTGTTGGCGAGCTGGTCGAGCGCGCTCCCGGAGAGCGCGACGGGGTGGTCACGGTCGCGCAGCGGGATCTCGGAGCGGGTCGGTTCGTCGAGCCCCCACCAGCGGTACGGGTGGGCGGCCGGCACGAGCGGCCGGCCCTCCTCGTCGGTGAGCGCGGCGAGCCGGGCGAGCCGGTGCGCGGCGGCGTCGCGCAGGGCGTCCGACGCGGCCGGGTCGACGGTCGTGGCCCGGAGCTCGGCGACGAGCGAGGCCACCGCGAGCGGGCGGCGGGGGCGTCCGGTGACGTCCCTGGGTTCCCTCCCGAGCTCGGTGAGGAAGCGGGAGGGCTGGTCGCCGTCGTCGGCGGGCGCCTTGACGGCGGTGACGATCAGGCGTTCACGTGCCCGGGTCACGGCCACGTAGAACAGACGGCGTTCCTCGGCCAGGAGCGCCCCGGGGGTGAGCGGTTCGGCCAGACCGTCGCGCCCGATCCGGTCCGCCTCCAGGAGCGATCCCCGACGGCGCAGGTCGGGCCAGAGACCCTCCTGCACCTCGGCGACGACCACCAGGCGCCATTCCAGGCCCTTGGAGCGGTGCGCGGTCATCAGGCGTACGGCGTCGGGGCGTACGGCGCGGCGGGACAGGGTGTCGGCGGCGATGTCCTGGGCGTCGACCTCCTCCAGGAAGTTGAGCGCGCCCCGCCCTCCGGTGCGCTCCTCGGCGCGTGCCGCGGTGTCGAAGAGGGCGCATACGGCGTCGAGGTCCCGGTCGGCGTTGCGTCCGCCGGGACCGCCGCGCAGTGCCGCCCGCTCCAGACGGCCGGGCCAGGGGGTGCCGTTCCACAGGGTCCACAGGGCCTCCTCGGCGGTGCCTCCGCCCTCCAGGAGTTCACGGGCCGTGCGCAGGAGCGCGCCGAGCCGCTGCGCTCCGCGGGCGTACGCCGGGTCGTGGGTGGCCAGACGCTCGGGTTCGGCGAGCGCCTGGGCCAGCAGTTCCCCGGACGGCGGGGGCAGGCGGTTCCCCGCGGCCCGCTCGTCGTCGCGCAGGGCCCGGCCGAGACGGCGCAGATCGGCGGCGTCCATGGAGCCGAGGGGTGAGGAGAGGAGGGCGAGTGCGGTCTCGGTGTCGAGTCCGCCCGCCTCGAGCGCCGCGCCGGCGACGGTGCGCAGGGCGGTCAGGAGCGGGGCGACCGCCGGCTCGTGGCGCAGGGGGAGATCGTCGCCGTCCACCTCAAGGGGTACTCCGGCTGAGGTGAGCGCCCGGCGCACGGCGGGGATCGAGCGTCCGCCGGCGCGCACGAGGACCGCCATGTCCCGCCAGGGCACGCCCTCTTCGAGATGTGCGCGCCGGAGCAGGTCGGCGATGTTCTCCAGCTCGGTGGAGGGCGTCGGGTAGGTGTACGCCTCGACACGGCCGCCCTCGCGCACGGCGGACAGCTCGCGGTGGGCGCGGACCTTGGCCGAGGGCAGCCGGGGGAGCGGCATCCGCCGGGTGAGCAGCCGGGTGGCCGCGAGCAGCCGCGCGCCTGAGCGGCGTGAGGTGGTGAGGACCCCGACGGGGGCGGGCGCGCCGTCGGCACGGCGGAAGGTGTCCGGGAAGTCGAGGATGCCGTTCACATCGGCACCACGGAAGGCGTAGATGGACTGGTCGGGGTCGCCGAAGGCGATCAGCGTCCGGCCGCCCCCCGCACCGGAGGCCACGCCCGCGCCGACGCCAGGACTCCCGCCCGCGCCGGCGCCAGGGCCCCCGCCCGTGCCAGGGCCCCCGCTGGTGCCAGGACCCCCACCCATGCCAGGGCCCGCGCCCCGGTTCCCGGCCAGCGCGTGCAGCAGCCGCACCTGGGCGGGGTCCGTGTCCTGGTATTCGTCGACGAGCACCACGTCGTAGCTCCCGGCCAGCGACGCCGCCACCTCGGGGCGCTCGGCGAGCAGGACCGCCCGGTGGACGAGCTCGGCGTAGTCGAGGACCCCCTGTGCGTCGAGCACGTCCAGGTACTCGGCGAGGAACTGGGCGGCGGCGCTCCAGTCGGGGCGTCCTGTGCGGCGGGCGAAGGCGGCCAGCGCGTCCGGGCCGAGGCCCAGCTCACGGCTGCGGGCCAGCACCGCGCGCACCTCGTCGGCGAAGCCCCTGGTCGTCAGGCACGCCCGCAGCTCGTCCGGCCAGCGGACATGGGCGAGACCGTCCCGTTCGAGGCCGAGCTGACCGGCGAGGAGTTCCCGGACGGTGACGTCCTGCTCGGGCCCGGAGAGCAGACGCAGCGGATCGGCGAAGAGGTCGGCGTCCTGGTGGGCGCGGACCAGGGCGTAGCAGTACGAGTGGAAGGTGGTGGCCTGCGGGCCCCGGAGGCCACCGAGCCGCGCCGCCATCCGGTCACGCAGTTCGACCGCCGCCTTGCGGCTGAAGGTGAGGACGAGGATGCGGGCGGGATCGGTGCCGCGCGCCACCCGCCGGGCGACCGTCTCGACCAGCGTCGTGGTCTTGCCCGTGCCGGGTCCGGCCAGGACCAGCAGCGGGCCGTCACCGTGGTCAACCACCGCGCGCTGCGGTGCGTCCAGGAGAGGGGGGTCCACGGAACCGGGTGGCGTGCGCACCAGGCGGTACGCGCCCGGGGCCCGCCGCCGTGCCTGACGGTGCGGGCTGTTCCGGGTGGTGGAGGAGGAGCTCACGTGGATCGCCGGTCCTGGGGGGTGTACTCGGTCTGCGCCGGTCGTGACGGAAACGGATGAGGGAGCGGAGCGTGCCGCGTGTGGACGACGCTACGCCAGCGGCGGGGCGTACATCCGGCTGTCGGCCGCGTCGCTCGTCACACGGTGCCGGCGGCCCTGCGGTGCGCCCCCGCACCTGCCGGGCGGCCGTCCCGGCCGGGCGCGACGGCGGAAGGTGTCAAAGGTGCCGAAGGTGTCAGCTGTGAGCTTCGTCGCCCTGGCCACCGGTCGTGCCGTCCCATCTGGCGCGCTTCATGTCGAGACGCGGGACGTGCCCCTCCGCCTCGCGTGGGGCCGCTCTCAGCGGTGTGCCCTCCTCGCGGTAGTGGCCGAGAGCCCGCAGCTCATGGCCGGGCAGCAGCGTCCCGTCGGCGCGCACGACACGCCACCAGGGCACCGCGGAGCCGTACAGCGCCATCGCCCGGCCGACCTGTCTCGGCCCGCCGTCACCGAGCCACTCCGCGACATCGCCGTACGTCATGACGCGGCCGGGCGGGATCAGGTCCGCCACATCAAGGACCCGCTCGGCGTAGAGGGGCAGCTCGGCGGTCACGGGGCCGTCCCCGGTCCCGCCACCGCTCGTCCGGTCTTCGCTCATCCGCCCCATCCTGCCGTACGCCACCGACAACAGGGCCCGCGCGCCGTCCTCCCGGTCACACAACGTGCACACGGGAACGAAGCGGGAATGTTGCGCATCGCGCCCCCGCAATGCACCCTGATGCCCCCCTCTGTCTGCAGGCCGTGCCACCATCATGCGGGCGGTGACCGGTGATACGAGAAGACGAAGATTCGTCTGAGGCTAAGGAGCAGGGCGTGCAGCCACCGAAGGCGGCGGGCTCCTCCGACGCCGAGCCGCGCCCGGACGCGCCAGGTCCCGATGAGGCATCAGGGCCTCCGGACGAGCACCTGGCGGGCTCGACACTCGCGTCGGCCGACACCGCCCTGACGGACCGGGTGTCCGGCGACGAGCCCCTGCTGCCCGCCCGGGTCCACCGCCCGTCGGATCTGCTGCGGCTCCTCATCGGGGTCCTCGCGATCGTTCTGCTGTTCTCCATCGCCGCGTTCGCCCAGGGGACCACCACGGGCCTCGAGGACGACATCTCCAAGGGCACCGACCAGGCGCCCGACCTGCTGATCAAGCTCGCGGGTCTGGTGTCCAGCATCGCCGTGCTCCTCGTGCCGGTCGCCTTCGCGATCGAGCGTCTGGTGAAGCGCGACGGGCTGCGGATCGCGGACGGGGTGCTCGCCGCCGTGCTGGCGCACGGGGTGACGCTGGCCGCCGACCTCTGGGTCGCCAAGTCCGCGTCCGGGACGATCCGGGACGCCCTGACACAGCCCCAGCCCGGGGACGCGCTCACCGACCCCGTGCACGGATATCTCGCTCCCGTCATCGCCTACATGACGGCGGTCGGGATGGCCCGCAGACCCCGCTGGCGGGTCGTCCTGTGGGTGGTGCTGCTCCTGGACGCCTTCGCGATGCTGGTCGGCGGCTACACCACCCCGTTCTCGATCGTCCTCACCGTGCTGATCGGCTGGACGGTGGCGTACGGCACGCTGTACGCGGTCGGATCGCCCAACGTCCGCCCGACGGGCCAGCACCTGATGGCCGGTCTGCGGCACGTCGGCTTCCGCCCGGTCGCCGCGATGCGCACCGAGGACGCTCCCGACAACATCGACCAGAACGACCGGGGCCGGCGCTATCTGGTCACCCTGGAGGACGGGCCACCGCTGGACGTCACGGTCGTCGACAGGGAGCAGCAGGCCCAGGGGTTCTTCTACCGGGTGTGGCGCAGGCTCACCCTGCGCAGCATCACCCAGCGCCGCTCCATCCTCTCCCTGCGCCAGGCCCTGGAGCAGGAGGCGCTCCTCGCGTACGCCGCGATCGCCGCCGGGGCCAACGCGCCCAAGCTGATCGCCACGTCCGAGCTCGGCCCCGACGCCGTGATGCTCGTGTACGAGCACATCGGCGGGCGCTCTCTGGACGCGATGGAGGACGAGGAGATCACCGACGACCTGGTGCAGGGCGCCTGGCGTCAGGTGCAGGCGCTCCAGTCGCGGCGGATCGCGCACCGCAGGCTCACCGGGGACGCCATCCTGGTGGACGGCCGGGGCACGGTGTTCGTCACCGATCTGCGGGGCGGCGAGATCGCCGCCGGTGACCTGATCCTGCGTATGGACGTCGCCCAGCTGCTCACCACCACCGGTCTGCGGGTGGGCGCCGAGCGCGCCGTCGCCGGGGCGCTCGCGGTGCTCGGGCCCGACGCGGTCGCCGACTGTCTGCCGCTGCTCCAGCCGATCGCGCTGAGCCGCTCCACCCGGGCGACGCTGCGCAGGCTCGCCCGGGAGCGTTCGCAGCGCGAGCGTGAGGCGGTGCTGGAGGCGACCCACGCGTCGAAGCAGAGCAAGGCGGAGGCGCAGGGCTCGACGACCGGCGACCGCAAGGCCGTCCGCAAGTCGCTGCGCACGGAGAAGCAGGCCGAGAAGCGGGCGATGGACGATGCCCTGGAAGAGGCCCGCGAGGAGGACATGCTGGCCCAGATCCGCCGCCAGGTGCTGCTGATCAGGCCGCAGGCGCCGGTGGAACCGGTCCGTCTCGAGCGCATCAAGCCGCGTACGCTCCTCAGCTTCATCGCGGGTTCGATCGCCGCCTACTTCGTGATCTCGCAGATCACCCAGGCCGACTTCGGCACGGTCGTGGAGGAGGCCGAGTGGGGCTGGGTGGCGGCGGCGCTGGGCTTCTCGGCCCTGAGCTACGTCGCCGCCGCGATGAGCCTGCTCGGCTTCGTGCCCGAGCGGGTGTCCTTCGGGAAGACCGTGCTGGCGCAGGTCGCCGGGTCGTTCGTGAAGATCGTGGCACCGGCCGCGGTCGGCGGTGTGGCCCTGAACACGCGCTTCCTGCAACGCGCCGGAGTGCGCCCCGGGCTCGCCGTCGCGAGTGTGGGCGCCTCCCAGCTGTTCGGCCTCGGCGCCCACATCCTGCTGCTCGCCCTCTTCGGATACCTGACCGGCACGGAGAAGACCCCGGACTCGCTCACCCCGTCGAGGACGGTCATCGCGGGCCTGCTCACGGTCGCCGTGCTGGTGCTGGTGGTGACGGCGATCCCGTTCCTGCGGAAGTTCGTCGTCACCAGGGTCAGGTCGCTGTTCGCCGGTGTCGTCCCCCGCATGCTGGACGTGGTGCAGCGCCCGCAGAAGCTGGTCACCGGCATCGGCGGCATGCTGCTGCTGACCGGCCTCTTCGTGCTGTGCCTCGACGCGTCGATCCGCGCGTTCAG
Source organism: Streptomyces sp. NBC_01012 (assembly GCF_045162755.1). Lineage (NCBI taxonomy): Bacteria > Bacillati > Actinomycetota > Actinomycetes > Kitasatosporales > Streptomycetaceae > Streptomyces > Streptomyces sp. NBC_01012. Next base: position 2,535,827 of record NZ_CP108688.1, read on the forward strand.
CGGCCCCGATGTCCCCCAGCTCTCCTACGCCAGCATCGCGGTGGTCTTCCTCGCGGGTAACGCCCTCGGGTCCGCGGCCCCCACCCCCGGCGGCATGGGCGCGGTCGAGGGCGCGCTGACGCTGGGTCTGATCGCGGTGGGTCTGCCGAAGGAGGTCGCGGCACCGGCCGTGCTGCTCTACCGCGTGATGACCCTGTGGCTGCCGGTGCTCCCCGGCTGGATCTGCTTCAACCAGCTGACCCGTAAGGGTGAGCTCTAGAAACACGCACGCGCGGGGGCGCGCCACTCGCATGGACCGCGCCCCGCGCGATCCCCCGTGCCCCGCCGCACGATGGGTTCATGAGGACCTCCCCCGCTCTGCGTGCCGCTGCCCTCGTCGCCACCGCCACCGTGCTGCTGCCCCTGGCCGCCTGTTCGGATGACGGTGACGACGGAGGTACGGAGAAGGCGAGGCCGTCGACCGCGTCGACGGCGTCCCCCACGGCGACGGCCGAAGAGCTGTCATCGCAGAAGCTCGACTGGAAACCCTGTCCGGCGCCGAGCCGCGCGCAGGGCAGCGGCACGTCCCCGTCCCCGCTGCCGGGCGGGACGAAGTGGGAGTGCTCCTTCATGGACGTCCCCCTCGACTACGGGGACCCGGAGGGCGACACCATCGAGCTGGCCCTCATCCGCGCCGCGGCCAAGGACAAGGACCGGCGCATCGGTTCGCTGATTTTCAACTTCGGTGGTCCCGGCGGCTCGGGTGTCGCCGCGCTGCCGTCCTTCGGCCCCGACTACGACGGGCTCCGCACGCGCTACGACCTGGTCAGCTTCGACCCGCGCGGGGTCGGCCGCAGCGAGGGCGTCGAGTGCTCGGACGACAGCACGCTGGACAAGCGTTACGAGCTGGACGGCACCCCGGACGACGCGGAGGAGGAGAAGGCGTTCGTCGATGACCAGAAGTCCTACATCGCGGACTGCGAGAAGAACTCCGGGGACGAACTGGCCTACGTCGGCACGACGAACGCGGCCCGGGACATGGACCTGCTGCGCAAGGTGCTCGGTGACGACAAGCTCCACTACTTCGGGATCTCGTACGGCACCGAACTGGGCGGTGTCTACGCGCATCTGTTCCCGAAGACCGTCGGCCGTGCCGTCCTGGACGCGGTCGTCGACCCGACGCAGAACTCCCTGGAGTCCGCGCTCGGCCAGGCCGAGGGCTTCCAGCACGCCCTGGACAACTTCACCGCCGACTGTGCCGAGCGCGACGACTGCAAGCTCCCCGGGGCCACATCGAAGGAGGTGCAGGACTGGATCACCGCGCTCCTGGCCAAGCTGGAGAAGAAGCCGGTCCCCGGGCTCGGTGACCGGGAATTGACCGAGACCCAGGCCACCACGGGTATCGCGTCGGCCCTCTACTCCAAGGAGACCTGGCCGCTGCTCGAACAGGGTCTTGACGAGGCCGACGGCAAGAAGGGCGGACTGCTCCTCGCGCTCGCCGACTCGCTGAACGGCCGCTCCGAGGACGGGCATTACGACAATTCGAATGCCGCGAACACCGCCATCAGCTGCGCGGACTCCAAGCAGCGGTTCACCCTGGAGCAGACCAGGAAGGCGCTTCCCCGATTCCGCAAGGCCTCCCCGGTGTTCGGCGACTACCTGGGCTGGGGGCTGATGTCCTGCACCGGCTGGCCCGTCGCGGGCGCCTGGGACACCCCGGACGTCAGCGCGCCGGGCTCCGCGCCGATCCTGGTCATCGGCAACACCGGAGACCCGGCGACGCCGTACGCCGGCGCGAAGGCGATGGCCACCGAGCTCGGCAAGGGCGTCGGGGTCGAGCTCACGTACAAGGGTGAGGGCCACGGGGCGTACAACGGCGGCAGCACCTGTGTGCAGAAGGCCGTGGACGGCTATCTGCTGGAGGGCAAGGTCCCCTCGGACGGGCGCACCTGCTCCTGACATCCGGGCACGCGGAAGGGCCGGTCCCCGCGGGGACCGGCCCTTCCGTAGGTCGTGCGCCAGGACCGTGTCCCGCGCCCTGAGGCGTGTCTCGCGCCCTAGTAGACCGGCTTCTCGGGCTCGATCTGGTTGACCCAGCCGATGACGCCGCCACCGACATGCACCGCGTCGGCGAAGCCCGCCGACTTGAGGACCGCGAGGACCTCGGCGCTGCGGACGCCGGTCTTGCAGTTCAGGACGATGCGCCTGTCCTGCGGAAGATCCTGGAGGGCGTTGCCCATCAGGAACTCGTTCTTCGGGACCAGCCGGGAGCCCGGGATCGCGACGATCTCGTACTCGTTGGGCTCGCGGACGTCGATGATCTCGATCTTCTCGTCGCCGTCGATCCACTCCTTGAGCTGCTTGGGAGTGATCGTGGAACCGGCCGCCGCCTCCTGGGCCTCCTCGGACACGACGCCGCAGAAGGCCTCGTAGTCGATGAGCTCGGTGACGGTGGGGTTCTCGCCGCAGACCGCGCAGTCGGGGTCCTTGCGGACCTTGACCTGGCGGTACTGCATCTCCAGCGCGTCGTAGATCATCAGACGGCCGACCAGCGGGTCACCGATACCGGCGAGCAGCTTGATGGCCTCGTTGACCTGGATGGAGCCGATGGACGCGCAGAGCACGCCCAGGACACCGCCCTCGGCGCAGGAGGGAACCATGCCGGGGGGCGGCGGCTCCGGGTAGAGGCAGCGGTAGCAGGGGCCGTGCTCGGACCAGAACACGGATGCCTGGCCGTCGAAGCGGTAGATCGAGCCCCAGACGTACGGCTTGTTCAGCAGGACCGCGGCGTCGTTGACGAGATAGCGGGTGGCGAAGTTGTCCGTGCCGTCCACGATCAGGTCGTACTGGGCGAAGATGTCCATCACGTTGTCGGCTTCGAGCCGCTCCTCGTGAAGGACCACGTTCACCAGGGGGTTGATCCCCTGGACGGTCTCCTTGGCCGACAGCGCCTTGGACTTGCCGATGTCGGCCTGGCTGTGGATGACCTGGCGCTGCAGGTTCGACTCGTCGACCTCGTCGAACTCCACGATGCCGAGCGTGCCGACACCGGCCGCGGCCATGTACATCAGACCCGGAGAGCCGAGGCCCCCGGCTCCCACACAGAGCACCTTCGCGTTCTTCAGCCGCTTCTGTCCGTCCATCCCGACATCCGGGATGATCAGGTGGCGGGAGTACCTGCGGACCTCATCGACGGTGAGCTCGGCAGCCGGCTCGACCAGGGGTGGCAGCGACACAGGAACCTCAACAATGCAGGTGGTCGGTTTCTACGTACTTCATCTACGTACGGTTGTTCTTCCGTAACACTGCCACGCCGCCCCTCATTCCGAGATACCAGGTCCGATCCGCGAGACGAATTCGTCCCAGTAGCTGGGCAGTGCCGCGAATGGGTCGGTTTGCCCTTTGACGCCGTCCCGGTCCGTGCCGTCGCGGCTCGTGCCGTCCCGGTCCGTGAAGAAGATCGTGCCCGCGCCCTGCCAACGGGCGATGCGCATGGCCTCCTCCAGGTGGGTGCGCGGGACGCCGTGCACGAAGTGCGCGAAGCGGCCCGGCTCGTAGGCCGCCGTCCACTCGGCGACCTGGGACCAGCGGTAGTCGGCCCAGGGCCCCCGGAAGGTGACCAGCTGGTCGGCGGCCTCGGCGTAACCGGGGTGCGGGTGGGTGTCATGGCCCAGGACCAGTCGCCCGCCCTCCTCGTCCGCGCTGTCGCTGTCGGCCAGGAGGGCGGAGAGGGTGCTGGTCAGCCTGCGGACCGACGGGAGCGCGTCACGCCCGACCGGGCAGCGGTCCAGATAGAAGCCTCCGACGCGGTACCAGCCGAGGTAGGACCGGGCGTCGGCGATCAGCTCGCCGAAGGAGCGGCTGCCGAAGGCCAGGTCGAGGTGGCCCAGCAGTCTGCCGCCCGAGGCACGGACGGAGTCCTCGGGCGCCTCTCCGCGCAGGGCCCGCTCGCGGGCGTTGCGCAGCCGGCCGGCCGCTTCGAGACAGTGCGGGTCGGGCCGGGCGCCCGGCCCGTTGTCGATGTTGAGGACGGCCCAGTGCAGCGGCGTGCCCGGCCGGCTGAGTCCGGCCCATTCGGCGGGCGCGAGCAGCGGGTGGGCGTATCCGGGCACACCGACGCCGACCTGTTCCGCGCCGCCGGTCCGCAGGGTGGAGCCCGTACGGGTCAGATACGGCATGCCGCCTCCATCCAGATATCGGCGAGTGACTCCTCCAGATTGATCCGGGGACGCCAGCCGAGCCGGTCCCTGGCGGTGCGCACATCGGCCTGCTGCCAGGCGCCGCAACCGTCGGGGTAGGGGGACGGGGTCGCCGCGAGGTGCTCCACCACGGACTCCGCGGAGGCGCGGGGGGCGCCGATGGGGAGCCTGCCGGGCGGGGTGTCGAGCTCATGGAGCGCCCCGGAGTAGCCCGCGACCCTGGCGAGGACCGCGGCGGCGTCACGCAGCCGTACGGCCCGGCCGGTTCCGATGTTGACGACGCCCTGCGCGGCGGAGAGCGAGGCGGCGTGCACGGCGCGCGCCACGTCCCGCACGTCGACGAAGTCCCGCTGCACCCCGAGGCCGCTGAGCTTGAGCTCGGGGTCGCCGGTCTGCATGGCGCGGCGCACGGTCTCGGCGAGCCGGCCGAGCGGGGAGCCGGCCGGGGTGCCGGGTCCCACCGGCGAGAAGACCCGCAGGACGACCGCGTCGAGACCGGAGCCGAGGACCAGCTCGGTGGCGGCGAGCTTGCTGACGCCGTACGGGCCTCCCGGCCGGGGCACCGCGTCCTCGGCCGTGGACGAGCCGGGCTGCGAGGGCCCGTACTCGGATGCGCAGCCGACCTGGACGAGCCGGGGGCTGCACCCGCTGCGGCGCATGGCCTCGCAGACGGTGGCCACGGCGACGGTGTTGTGGCGGGTCAGGTCCCGGGCACCGCCACGGGTGGCACCCGCGCAGTTGACGACGACCCCGGGGTGGACGGCGTCCAGGAAGCGGGTGAGCGCTCCTGGGCTGCCGCCCGCGAGGTCGAAGCGCACGTCGGCGTCGTCGCCACGGCCGAGCGCCGTGAGGTGCACGGCGGGGTCGGCGAGCAGACGGTCGGCGACGAAGCGTCCGAGGAATCCGTTCGCTCCGAGCAGCAGAACCCTCATCGCGCGCCCCCTCGGTGCCGACGGCGTGCTGCCGGTGCGGGGAATTGGGGGGTCATGTCCGGTGTCTCCTTGGGGAAGGTGGTGTGCGGTACGGGAGACCCGCGGCGTCGGCTCCGCGGGGGTGGGGCGAACGTCACCCCGGACTTGGGCCGTGGCAGGCCTAGGCCGTGGCGTGGGCGGATGCCCGGGTGAGGGTGACCGAGGCGTGGACCAGCAGTCCGAACGCGGCGACACCGCAGGCGAGGATCGGTACGCCGCCGGGTCCTGCGGCGGCGTAGAGGGCGTCGACCGGCCGGGCCACGAGACCGAGGCCGGGCAGCCGTCCGGCGAGTACGAGGAAGGGTGCCGCCACTTCGACGGCGCAGGCGGCGGCGAGTCCGGTGGCGGCGGGTTCGGGGAAGCCGTGGACGGCCAGCAGACGGGCCAGGAAGAGCAGCGCTCCGAGGGCGGCGGGGGCCACCAGGCCGGCGCCGTCCACGCCGGGGTGTCCGAGAGCGCCGGGTTGTCCGGAAGCGCCCGGGTGTCCGAGGGAGTTCGGGTGTCCGAGTGCGGCGAGGAACAGCAGCGCGGTGAGCGCGCACAGGAAGAGCGCGACCACACCGTAGAGCAGGGGGCGCACGCCGGCGCCGAAGTCCGAGAGGCCATGGGATCCGGCGAGCCGGCGGCGCGCGTGCACGGAGAACAGCCGGGCGCACCAGGCCGCGGGGGCCAGGGCGAGCGCCAGCCCGAGGAGCGGGGCGGGTGCCGCGGTCCAGCGGCCGTCGGGCCCGCCGCTGATGACCTGGGTGAGCAGGTCGTCGCCGTACACGGTGTAGCCGAGGAGCCAGCAGACGTAGAGGGTGACGCCGCCGACGGCCTCCGGGGCGCGCAGCGGGCCCGAGCGCAGGGCGAGCCGGAGCCCGAGCACGACGAGCAGCGCCCCGACCGCGGTCACCGCGAACCTGGCCTCGCCGCCGAGCACCCCTTCGGTGACCCTGAGGGCGCCGGCGGTCGCGAGACAGGCAGCGCCGGGCAGCAGCGCGGGGAGCGCCCAGCCGGTCGCCTCCTTGCCCGGGTCGGGGTCGGGGGCGGGGGCGCGGGGTACGGGCCTGCTCGTGCCGGGGACGCGGGCGTAGAGCTCCTCCGCGAGGGAGAAGACGTCGCGGTGCCGGTAGCGCGCGGCGGTCCGGTCGGTCAGCCCGTGCGCCTCCAGGCCGGCGGCGATCTCCAGCGGGTCGACGGCGCGCTCGCAGAGGTCACGGTGCCGGTGCATCAGCACCTTCACGGGATCGGCCGGACCGCGCCTGGCCACGGACCGGCGGGCGGGGTGATAGGCGATCTCCGGCGCCCTGACGGCGGAGCGGACCGCTCCGCCACCCTCGTCCGCCGCTCCGCCACCCTCGTCCGCCTGCTCACCGCCGATGCCGTCCGGGGCGGGGGTGTCATCCAGGGCAGGGGCACCATCCGGGGCCGGGGCGCCGTTCGGTCCGCCCATCTGAACTCCTCCGTGGTCATGTGCGTGGTCGTGGCCGCTGATGTCGTCGTCATGCATCGCCGTCCCCCGCCCCGCGTGCGCCCGCGCACACTCCCTCCGCGCCGACCGCCCAGGTCGGCACCCGGGAGGCACCGACGGCGGGCCCGGACGCCGCTCCCGCGGGCAGCACCGCCGCGATCCGCTCGGGAGGCAGGGCACCCAGCACATGGGCCTCCGGGGGTGTGGCGAAGGGGCGGGGGCGGCCTGCCTGATCCTCGGGGCCGGGCGGCGTCGCCCAGCGGGACGGGGCGTGGCCGACCAGGTCCAGGTAAATGCCGCGAAATGCCGTGAGGTTCTGCTCGACGGTGAAGAGTTCGAGCGCCCTGGCGCGCGCCGCCGCGCCCAGGCGCGCACGGCGCTCCGGGTCGCACAGGAGCGCGACACAGGCGTCGGCGAGCGCCCGCGGATTGCGCGGGGGCACCACCAGGCCTGTACCGCCGACGACTTCGACCACGGCGCCCACATCCGTCGAGACGGTCGCCCGGCCGCAGAACATCGCTTCGACCAGGCTGATGGGAAAGCCCTCGACGACGCTGGAGAGCACGACCACGCCGCCGGCGGCGTAGGCCTCCGCGAGGTCGGGTACCTCGGGTCCGCCGATCTCCTCGAAGGTGACCGGGTTGTCGCCGACCGCGTGCGCGTCGGCGGCCTCGTCGGGGAAGAGCTGGGCTGCCAGCGCCTTGCAGTGGGCGAGATAGGCCTCGCCCTCGGCCCCCTGGACCGGCGCGCCGAAGATCCGCAGCCGGGCGTCCGGCTCGGCCCTGAGCACCTCGGCGAAGGCGTGGAGCAGGGCGATCAGGTCCTTGGCGGGCTCGATGCGCCCGATCCACACCAGCGTGCCGGGGCCCCCGTCGTCGTCGCACTCCCCCACGGCTGCGAACCGCTCCGCCTCCATGCCGGGGTAGACCGTGCGCACCTTGCTCCGGTCTGCGCCGAAGCGCTCCTGCCAGCGGCGGACATGGGTGTTGCCCGGGGTGATCAGCGAGGCCTGCCGGTAGATCTCGGAGGCGAGCAGCCCGTGGAAGTTGGCCAGCAGGGCGCGCACCGGCGCACCGAGCGGCGCCTCGGGCGCCGCCAGGTAGTGGGACCGCAACGGCACACCGTGCTCCGTCACCAGAAGCGGTACACCGAAGAAGCGTTTGGCCAGGAGCCCCGGCAGAGCGGCCGCACCGCCGGACGCCGCATGGCAGAGGTCGACCGCGCCGAGTCCGTCCTCGTCGTACCAGTCGAGGGAGAGGGGGCGCAGGGTGCGCTCCAGCTCGGCCACGAAGGAGAGGTAATCGGGGACGGTGGCGCTGTGGACGGTCCGTCCGGTGCCGGGCGCGCGGCAGGCGGCCTCCACGATGCGTACGGTCGTCTCGGAGCGCAGGGCGCTGTGCAGTCCCCCGCGCTCCCGGGCCAGTTCGGCGAGGCCGTAGAGGCCGTCGGTGAAGAGCCCGGTCGCCGCTCCGGCCTCGGTGCCGTCGGCCTCGGCTGCGGACTCGGGGCCGGCGCAGACCGCGCCGACGAGCGCCGTCATGTGCGCCGTGAAGCGCCGTCGGTCCCGCCGTCCGTACGCGCGCCCCAGGCCGGTCGCGATGCGGCCCGTCAGACCTCTGGTCCTGGCGCCGGTGTGCCGGACGTCCTCGTCGTGGGTCCACAGCGGCGCGGTCCGCACCCGCTCGACCCGGTCGGGGAGTCTGACCCAGCCCTGCTGTTCCTGGTCGGCGGAGCGGCTGAGCGCGAAGAGGTCGAACTCGTGCTGGGGAAGACCGCGCACCAGACGGTCGCACCAGAGTCTGGACTCACCGTTCGCATACGGGTAACCACCGTCCGTGAGGAGTCCGATCCGCACGAGCACACCCCCGATCTCCCTTGTCGACACCCGCCGTTGATCAGCGGGTCACAGCGGGACGACCGTATGCGGACACACCGGTGGTGCGACGGACGGTTGTCCGTCGCACCACCGAAAGGGGTGAACCGGCGTAACTTTCCCACTCGGGTCGCGTTCTGTTGCGATAAGCGAGCGTTCGGTGACACAGAGTCAGGCTGCGGCCAGCTCCGAGCGGGCCGCACGGCGTGCCGCGGCCTGTGCGGGGTCGAGGGCGGGGACCGCCGCCAGGAGCTGCTTCGTGTACGGGTCCTGGGGGGATCCGTACACCTCGTCGACGGTGCCCTGTTCGACGATCCGGCCGTGCCGCATCACCGCCACCCGGTCGCTGACCTGCCGTACGACCGCGAGGTCGTGGGCGATGAAGACGAGTCCGATGCCGAGCTCGCTCTGGAGCTCGGCGAGGAGCGCGATCACCTGGGCCTGGGTCGTGACGTCGAGCGCGGAGACCGGCTCGTCGCACACGATCAGCTTCGGCTCGGCCGCCAGCGCACGCGCGATGCCGATCCGCTGCCGCTGACCACCGCTGAACTCGTGCGGATAGCGCGCGTACCGGCCTGCGTCGAGCCCGACCCTCTCCAGCAGTTCGCGCACCCGGTCCTGGATCCGCCCCTCGTCGTTCTCTCCCGCGGCACGGAGCGGATCGGCCACGGACTCACCGATCGAGCGGCGCGGGTTGAGCGAGGCGACGGGGTCCTGGAAGACCATCTGGAGCTCGCGGCGGAAGGGACGCAGGTCCCTCTCCGACAGCGAGCCGATCTCCTTGCCCGCGTACCGCAGCCGTCCTGACGTCGGATCGGTCAGCCGCACGAGCATCCGCCCGAGCGTCGTCTTGCCGCTGCCGCTCTCCCCCACGATGCCGAGGGTGTCTCCGGCGTGGACGGTGAGGGACACCCCGTCCACCGCGGTGACACGGCCGGCGCCACGGCCGAACTCACGCCGCAGCCCCTCGGCCTCGATGAGCGGTCCGGTGTCCGGGGTCACGGTCCTCGGACCGGGCACCGCGGCCCGCTTCCCGTCGATCCTGGGGACCGACGCCAGGAGCTCCCTGGTGTACGGCTGCCGGGGAGCGCCCAGCACATCGGCGACCGGGCCGCGCTCCACCGCGCGGCCGTGCCGCATCACCAGGATGTCGTCCACGCTCTCCGCCGCGACGCCCACGTCATGGGTGACCAGCAGCAGCCCCATGCCCGTCTCACTGCGCAGGTCGTGCAGCAGGTCCAGGATCTGCGCCTGCACGGTGACGTCGAGTGCGGTGGTCGGCTCGTCCGCGACGATCAGCCGGGGTTCGCAGGCCAGGGCCATGGCGATGAGCGCCCGCTGGCGCATCCCGCCGGAGAACTCGTGCGGCCTCGACCTGGCGCGGCGGGCCGCGTCGGGGATGCCCACCCGGTCGAGGACCTCGACGGCCCGGGCCCGAGCGGCCCGCCGGGAGCCGGAGTTGTGCACCCGGTACACCTCGGCGATCTGGTCGCCGACCGTGTAGTAAGGGTCGAGCGAGGAGAGCGGGTCCTGGAAGACCATCGCGGCCTTCGCGCCCCGCAGGGCCCGCAGTTCCGCGTCGTCCGCCGCGCCCACGTCCGTGCCGGCGACACGGACGGTCCCGGTGACCCGGGCACCGGTGTCCCGGTGCAGCCCGAGCAGCGCGGACGCGGAGGCGCTCTTGCCCGAGCCCGACTCGCCGACGACGCCGAGGGCGGCACCCGCCTCCAGGGTGAAGGAGAGCCCGTCCACCGCACGGACGGTTCCGAAGTCGACGACGAGGTCCTCGACCTGGACCAGCGGAGTTGTCATGACAGAACCACCCGTCGATCGGCCAGCGCGTACAGCATGTCGGCGACGGCATTGGCGAGCACCACGAAGAATCCGGTGACGAGCACCATGCCGACCACCACGGGCAGGTCGACGACCTTGACCGCGTGGACGAGTTCGCGCCCGATGCCCGGGATCCCGAAGAGCGACTCGGTCAGCACGGCGCCGCCGAACATGGAGCCGAAGTCCAGTGCGCTCAGCGCGATCACGGGGGCGAGCGCACCGCGCAGGGCGTGCCGCCCCATGATGGCGGGCTCACCGACGCCGTACGCGCGAAAGGTGCGCACATGGTCATCGGCGAGTGTCTCCAGCATGGAGCTCCTGGTCAGTCGGGCGTACTTGGCGGACTCGATGAGCGCCAGGGACACCCAGGGCAGCAGGAGTCCCCAGGCCCACTGCTCGGGATTCTCGGTGAACGGCACATAGGTGGGCGAGGGCAGCCACCGGAGCGTGGAGCAGAAAATAATGATGAGCAGCAGCCCGATGACGAAGACCGGCGTGGCCGTGCCGGCCAGGGTCAGCCAGGTGAGGACCCGCTCGGTGATCCGGCCCCGGCGCCAGGCGGACAGCACTCCCGTGCCGACGCCGAGCAGGATCCACAGGACGAACGCGCCGATGACGAGCGAGCCGGTCACCGGCAGCTTGGTCAGGATCAGCTTCATGACCTGCTGGTCGCTCTGGTAGGAGACCCCGAGGCAGGGCGCCGAGCAGTGCTCCGTGGCCGTGCCGGTGGAGAAGTCCCGTCCCGCGACGATGCCCTGGAGGAAGTGCCAGTACTGCGTGTACACGGGGTCGTCGAGCCTGAGCTGCTCGGTCACCTGGGCGACCTGGGCGGGTGAGCAGCGCGGTCCGCAGGCGATCTGGGCGACGTCGCCGGGGGCGACGTAGAAGACCGCGTACAGGATGACGGTCAGGGAGAGGAGCACGAAGACGGCGCCGCCGAGGCGCCGCAGCAGGAATCCGGTCATGCCGCCTGCTCCTTCGTACGTTCCCTGCGCGCCTTGCGTCCGGTGCCGACCCGCAGCCGGGAGGCCGCCCGTGGGTCGAGTGCCGTACGGACGCCCTCACCGAGGACGGTCAGGGCGAGCACCGTGACGAAGAGCAGCCCGGCGGGCAGCAGGAGGTAGGTGGGGGCCGACTGGTACCAGGTGTCGGCCTCGGTGAGCATCTGTCCCCAGGACGGAGTGGGCGGCTTGATGCCGACGCCGAGGAAGGACAGGGCCGCCTCCACGGTGATGTTCACGGGGAAGAGCAGCGCGGCGTAGGTGATGACGGGCGCGGCGAGTGAGGGCAGCAGTTCGCGGCGGGCGATGCTCCACCGTCCTCGGCCCGCCAGCCTGGCGGCCTCGACGAAGTCGAGGGACTTCAGTGCGAGCGCCTGGGCACGCACGATCTTCGATGTGCCGGCCCAGTTGATGCCGCCGATGACCAGCGCGATCAGGACGGGCCTGGGGAAGGAGGCCGGCACGATCGCCAGCAGCGCGAGTGCGATGACCATGAGCGGCAGGGCGACGTTGATGTCGGTGATCCGGCTGAGGATCTGGTCGACCCAGCGCCTGCCGAGCGCTGCGGCGAGTCCCACGGCGACGCCGATGGCCACTTGGAGGACGGTGGCCGCGACGGCCACGCCGAGCGACACCCTGGCCCCGTAGACGATGCGGGCGAAGAGGTCGCGGCCGGTCTGCGGTTCGACGCCGAGCCAGTGGTCGGCGCCGATCCCGCCGAAGGAGCCGATGGGGACCCCGCCGGCCGCCGAGTCGACGAGGTCGGGGTGGTAGGTGTCCGGGTCCTGTCCCGCGAGCGCGGCGAGCAGGGGCGCGCCGAGCGCGGCCAGGAAGAGCAGGAGGACCACGGCGGCCGCGACGGCGGCCGCGCGCTGTGCGCGCAGCCGCTGCCAGAACTGCCGGGCCCCCGAGGCGGGAGCGGCGGCGGTCGCCGCTCCCGCCTCCTGGACCAGAAGTGCTTCCGACATGCTGGACCGTCCTACTTGACCGCGATCTGGGAGACGTCGAGAACGCCGGTCCAGTCACTGATGACCACGTTCTTGACGTCCTGGCCGACGAGCCGCTTGTAGACCGGGTGGAAGAGCGGCACCGTCAGCGCCTGCTCGCCGATCTTCTGGTCGAGAGCGCCCCAGCGCTCGGCCGCGGCGTCCAGGTCGGTGAGCTTGTTGATCGCGTCGATCTCCTTGTTGACCGACGGGTCGTCCAGGAAGCCGGTGTTGAAGTTCGCACCGCCCTTGACGATCTGGCGGCCGTCGAAGATCGGCGCGAGGAAGGGGCCTCCGGAGGGCCAGTCGGCGCCCCAGTGCGCGAGGAAGAAGCCCGGCTCCTTGGTCGCGCTGTGGATGGTGTCGGCGTAGTCGTTGTGCTCGAGTCCCTTGAGCTCGACGGTGATGCCCGCCTTCTTGAGGGCGGCCTGGAGCGCCGTGGCGATCTCCGGGCTGGTCTCGAAGTCCTTGTCGTTGGAGTGCGTGAGGGTGATCTTCAGGCCGTTGGGGTGGCCGGCCTCCTTCAGCAGCTCCTTGGCCTTCGCGGCGTTGCCCGTCTCGCCCGCGGGGAAGTGGTCGTAGTCCTTGTAGCCGAAGGACTTCTGGTTCGGCAGGTAGGTGGTGGCCGGCTCGGCGAGCGAGGAGCCGCCTGCCGCGTTGACCACGGACGAGCGGTCGACGGCGTAGGCGATGGCCTGGCGCACCTTCGGGTCGTCGAAGGGCTTCACCTTCGGGTTGAAGGCGATGTAGTTCGTGTAGCCGAAGTGCCCGGTGCCGACGCGGGCCGCGAGCTTCTTGTCGCCGGAGACCTTGGCGAGTTCGGCCGGGCCGAGGTTGGTGTCGGTCGTGACGGCGGCGGCGTCGACGCCCTGCGACGCGGAGAGCCGCTGGTTGATGACGGCGGAGTCCAGACCGGAGCGTACGTCGATCTTGTCCGGGTAGGCCTTCCGCTCCTCGTCGGTCTTCGCCGACCAGTGCGGGTTGCGCTCCAGGACGAGCCGCTCGCCGTCGTTCTCGTTCGAGACGACCTTGTAGGGGCCTGAGGAGACGGGGTGCTCTTCGTACTTGGTGCCGGTGTCCTTGGCCTTCGGGACCGGGGTGGTCTGGGTCTGGGTGGCGAGGTAGGGGAATTCGCCCTCGGGCTTGTTCAGATGGAAGACGATGGTCTTCTCGTCCGGCACCTCGATGGAGGCGAGGCCCTTCTTGTCCTTGTACGGGCCCTGGTAGTCGGCCCCGCCGATCAGCCAGTCACGCAGATAGGGCGCGCCGCCTGAGAGTTCGGGGGCGAAGGACCGCTCGATGCCGTACTTGATGTCCGCGCTGGTGATCGCGGAGCCGTCCTCGTACTTCAGCCCGTCCTTGAGCGTGTACGTCCAGACGGTGGCGTCCTTGCTGGGCGTGCCCAGGTCGGTGGCCAGGTCGGGGACGACCTCGGCGCCCGCCTCGCCGTTCTCACGGTTGCGGGTGGTGAGCGTACGGAAGACCAGGGAGGGGACGTTGCCGCCGCCGGAGGTGTAGAGCCGTCCGGGGTCGAAGTCCTCCTGCGGGGTGCTGTTGAGGACCGTGAGGGTGCCGCCCTTCCGCGGCTTCGCCGAGGCGTCGGAGCCGCCGCCGTCTCCCCCGTTGTCCTGGGGTCCCGCGCAGGCCGCGAGGCCGGCGACCAGGGCGAGACTGACAGCGGCGGTGGTTGCCACGCGGCGCGATATGACGGACGGCTGACTCATCGGAAGATGACCTCTCGGTGTGCTGCGGCGGGGGAGGGGACGGGTCCGCCCGGGGCGCTGCGGGTCCCGCCCGTGGACGGGGAGGGGACCGGATACCGAGGTGCCGCGCCTGCGGACGGAGAACGCCCGGGCGCGGCGGGAAGACGGGCCGAGGAGCCGGGAAAGGGCTCCTCAGGGGCCGACGCGCACGCGGGCAGGCGTCAGCGACAGAGAACGTCGGCTACGCAGTGCCCGGTCACACCGAAGAGGGCCAGCTCAAGGGCGGCGCGCTCGGAGAATGCGGGGCTGCGTGACATGCGGAGAAATATGGCCGCCCCACTCCCCCGATGTCAACGCGCCCTGAGACGGCCGTCCCGCGATGCGGACAGAACGACCCCGGAGCCGGTTCGGCTCCGGTTCAATTTCCGGGATACACCCATGGATTGGGGCGGCACTTGATGCCGTCCAGGTCGAGGGTCTTGGTCTGTTGCTGCATCACGGGCGCCAGCGCACCGGGAGTGCGGCAGCTCACATGGTTGTGCCCCAGCCGGTGGCCGACCTCGTGGTTGATCAGCATCTGACGGTAGATCAGCATCTTGTCGGGACCGAAGGTCGAGGCACCCTGCGCCCAGCGGTAGGCGTTGATCATCACGCGGTCGGTGGCGGCGGAGTCGCAGGACACGTTGTCCTCGGTGGTGTCCAGGCCGGACTTCTCGCACCAGACGGCCGTGGTGCCGGGACTCGCGAGGGTGATCACGAAGTCGGGCTGACCCGAGGAGATCCGCTCGAAGGTCATGGCGCCGTTGTGCGCCCAGCTGCGGTCGTCGTTCAGGGTCTTCTGCACGGCCTCGGCGAACAGCGCGGTCTCGAGGCCGAGTCCCTTCTCGACATCGATGCGGTACCGGTACTTGTGCCCCTTGCCCGGCGCCTTGGCCAGCCCCCGCACCGCCTCGAACTTCCCCGCCCCCTTCAGGTCCGGTGCCAGCGGATAGGCCGTGGCCATCTTCTGCGCGTACGACGGGGGTTCGGCCACCTGCTCCTTCGTCGGCACCGGAGCCGGTCTGCCCGCGGAGCGTGAGGCGTCGTCGCCGTCCTGCCGGTCGACCCCGACACTCCCCGAACCGTCCGCCGCGCTCCCGGAGTCCCGCGCCACCTGGCCGGCCACCACGACCGCGAGGACCGTGGTCACCGCGGCGGCCGCGATCCCGGTGAAGGCACGGCCCTTGCCGCCCTTGGGCCGGGCGGCCTCCCCGTCCGGGGCGCTCTCCAGGGGTCCGTCGGGTTCGCCGGGCTCCTGGGAGGTCGGGCCCGTGTCCTGGGGCGGAACCGGGGGTGCGGGACGCGAGGGCTCGGTGTCGAACGCCTCCAGGAACTCCCTGCGCGGGCCCGGTATCAGGGGGGGGCTGCCGGTCTGCGGCCCGGCCGTACGCCGCTCGGCCATCGCCTGCTGCGCCGCCTGCTGCCGCGCCATGGCGGCAGCCTGCCTGGCGCGGAAGAGCTCCTGGGCGCCAGGACCTGCCGGGTCCCGCCCGGCGTCGTAGCGCGGTTGCGGCCCTGTACCCCAGCCACCGCCCGGCTCACGCTGCTCGGGGTGCCCGCCGCGGACCTGCGGGGCGCCGCCGAAGGGGCCCTGGCCGTCGCGCGGCGGTGGTGGTGCGGCGGGGTCCCGGCCACGCCGGCCGGTGCCGCGCTCCGTACCGGTGCCGGTCGCTGTGCCGGTGTCGCGCCGGGTGGGCCCCGGGCCCTTTCGGCTGTGTCGTCCCACGCCCCGGATCAGCTCCCGCCGCGTTCGTCGAGCAGTTCCCGGAACGCCTGGGCGACCGCCTCCGGGTACTCCATCATCGCCACGTGCCCGGCGTCGGGCAGTGTCAGCAGGCGCGAGTCGCGGAAGGCCGCGGACGCCCTGCGTGCCATCCGGTACGAGACGAGCCTGTCCCGTCCGCCGTACACCAGCTGGGTCGGCGCGAGCACCCGCTCGGCCTGGCGCCACAGCCCGTGCTGTCCCCCCAGCGTGTAGGCATCCACGATGCCCCGTGCCGAGCGCGTCATGGCGTCCCAGAAGTACGGCAGTTCAAGCCGGCGCTCCATCTCGGCCACCGCGTGACGGAAGGCTTCGTCGGAGATACGTGCCGGATCGCCGTAACAGAGTGCCATGGCGCCACGGGTGCGCTGTTCCGCGGTCCACTCATGGGTGAGACGGGCGAACAGCGATGCGACGCCCGGCAGTGCGAGCAGGGCGGTCGGTACGGCGGACCGCTGCACCCGGATCTCGGGCAGGGCAGGGGAGATCAGCGTCAGCGTGCGCACCAGATCGGGCCTGGCGGCCGCGACCCGGGTGACAACGGCGCCGCCCAGGGAGTTCCCGAAAAGGTGAACGGGACCGCGCCCGCCCGCGTCCAGCAGCCGGATCACCGCCCTGGCGTGCCCGGAGACGGAGTAGTTGCCGTCGTCCGGCGGCGGGGAGTCCCCGAAGCCGGGCAGATCGACCGCCTCGCTGTCGAGCGTGTCCGCCAGCAGCGGCATCAGGGCCGACCAGTTCTGGGAGGAGCCGCCCAGGCCGTGCACGAAGAGCGCGGGGGCGGGCGCCGCCGTCTCCGCCGGACGGGAACGGACGGTCAGGGTGAGGCCAGGCAGCGCGACGGAGCGCAGCGTCTCCCCCTCCGCGACCCGGACGGCACTGACCGTGGGTGCCACAGCGGCAGCGGCGGCGGGGATACCGGGCAGCTCGGTCGAAGACATGCGGCAATGTTACGAGACGATCACGCGGTGGTTCATGTGTTCGCCGTCACAGACCGCGTAGCGTCCTCGGGGGGTTGCTCCTAGGCTTCAAGAGACAGGGAAGGGAGTCACCATGACGGTCGACCCGACCGACCCGGAGACCTTCGAGGACCCGCAGCCGGACGAACCGGACCCCGAAGCCCCCGAAGCCGACACCGCCGAACAGAAGGCCGCCGTCCGGCCGGAACGCGACGAACCCCTCACCGACGTCGACCGCGAGGCCGCGAACGAGGCGGATGCGGCGGAACAAGCCCGCGTTGTCACACAGGATGAGGACGATTACCGGTAAAACGCACCGCTTTGCGGCATGGGCCTACGTATCTGTGGCTACCGCAGCCGTCCGGTCCGTGAAATTCTGCGTTCGCGCCGCGCACACGCGGGTTACCCAAAAGTACGATGGACCCACGGCGCAGCGTGCACGGTACGACTGTGTTCGAACACGAATTTGGGAGGCGGCGTGACAGCCATCGAGCAGACAGAGGCGGCGCGCCCGCGGGGCACCCGGCTGCCCCGCCGTGCCCGACGCAATCAGCTGCTGGGCGCCGCGCAGGAGGTCTTCGTCGCCCAGGGCTACCACTCCGCGGCGATGGACGACATCGCCGAGCGGGCCGGCGTCAGCAAGCCGGTGCTCTACCAGCACTTCCCCGGCAAGCTGGAGCTCTACCTCGCGCTGCTCGACCAGCACTGCGAGTCACTGCTCCAGGCCGTCCGCACGGCGCTCGCGTCGACCACGGACAACAAGCTGCGCGTCGAGGCGACGATGGACGCCTACTTCGCGTACGTGGAGGACGAGGGCGGCGCCTTCCGTCTGGTCTTCGAGTCCGACCTGACCAACGAGCCCGCGGTGCGCGAGCGCGTCGACCGGGTCTCGTTGCAGTGCGCCGAGGCCATCTCCGACGTCATCGCCGGTGACACGGGCCTGTCCAAGGACGAGTCGATGCTGCTGGCGGTCGGCCTGGGCGGAGTCTCCCAGGTCGTGGCGCGCTACTGGCTCTCCAGCCCGTCCGGCATTCCGCGCGACTCCGCCGTGCAGCTGCTGACGTCGCTGGCCTGGCGGGGCATCGCCGGATTCCCGCTGCACGGTGCCGATCAGCACTGAGCCCGGTGTGAACCGTGGCCGGTGTTCGCTGCGGGCGTTGCCGGTCCACCCGTGGTCCGTCCCTTCACCGGGCTAATGTGTGCTGCGTACGGCGCGGTTCACCGCGCAGAGACGGACCGTCGGAGGGACATAGCCGTGGAGGTCAAGATCGGGGTGCAGCACACGCCCCGCGAGATCGTTCTGGAGAGCGGACTTTCCGCCGAAGAAGTCGAGAGCGCGGTCGGCGAGGCGCTCAACGGCAAGGCGCAGCTGCTCAGCCTCACGGACGACAAGGGCCGCAAGGTCCTGGTGCCGGCCGATCGGATCGCCTATGTGGAGATCGGCGAGCCCAACACCCGGCGGGTGGGATTCGGCGCGCTGTAGCCCGCGCGACACGGCAGCAGAGGCGGAGGCCCGGCGGATGATTCCGCCGGGCCTCCATCTTTTCTCCGCCGGATCCACTGAGGACCTGCTCCGGATCGGCTCAGGGCCCTTCCCTCGGTGGGGTTCACAACGGCCGTGGAGGGTTGTATCCCGGTGGCCAGGGGTAGGACGGCCTACGACCGACCGACCTCCGCGCCATCAAGCGAGGTGACCCCTCAGTGCTCTGGGAATCCATCAGCTCCGTCGTGCTCGGACTCGCCCTGTCCTGGGTCGTGCTCCGCTTCCTGCCCGGCCGGCTCCCGTCCTCCCGCGTGGTGTTCGTCACGGGTGGCCTCGGTGCCCTCTTCGGCGCGTATCTGACGCATTCGACGCTGGGCTCGGGCCATGTCCTGGCCACGCCCACCGGTGCCCTGCTGGTCGGAGCGGTGACCCTGTCGCTGCTGATCCGCCCGCGCGGCAGCCGCCCGGTGCGATCAGCGGCGGCCCAGTAGGAGCACCCGGCCGAGGCGGATCAGGCCGCGAGACCGAGCGTGGCCATCCGCTTGGTGTGCGCCTCGGTGATCCGGGAGAACATCCTGCCGACCTCGGCCAGGTCGAAGCCGTCCGCCACGCCGCCCACGAGCATCGTGGACAGCGCGTCGCGGTCCGCGACCACCCGCTGCGCCTGCGAGAGCGCCTCGCCCATCAGCCTGCGCGCCCACAGGGCGAGCCGGCCGCCGAGGCGGGGGTCGGCCTCGATCGCGGCCCTGACCTTCTCGACCGCGAAGTTCCCGTGCCCCGTGTCGTCGAGCACGGACAGGACGAGGGAGCGGGTGTCGGTGTCGAGGCGGGCGGCGATCTCCCGGTAGAAGTCACTGGCGATCGAGTCGCCGACGTACGCCTTGACCAGGCCTTCCAGCCAGTCCGACGGGGCCGTCTGGCGGTGGAAGTCGTCCAGCGCCTTGGCGAACGGCTCCATGGCGACGGTCGGATCCTCGTCGACGGAGGTGAGCCGGTCGGTCAGCTGCTCGAAATGGTGGAATTCGGCGGACGCCATCTTCGCCAGTGCCGCTTTGTCGCCGAGTGTCGGCGCGAGTTTCGCGTCCTCGGCGAGCCGCTCGAAGGCCGCCAGTTCCCCGTAGGCGAGCGCGCCGAGCAGATCCACGACAGCGGCGCGGTACTGCGGTTCGACGGACGCGGTGGCCCAGTCCTGAGCGGCGATTCCGGTCGGTGCGGGCGCTTCGTCGGATACTTCAGTGGCGTTGTCAGGCGTCTCCATGAAGCGCAGAATAGCCCGCCCGGAACGGTACGGAAGGGCCCGGTCAGCGGGAGACATCACACCGTTCCGATGAATTCGCCCAACACGCATGCGCAAATCCGGGGTACAGTGGTATTGCGCTTACTGAGCATTTTGCTGTGCCAGGAGCGCGACCTTGAATGAGGATGCCCGGTCGGAGGCCCGATCGGCTCCGACCCGACAGCCCTCCGGTCGGCCGTACACCACGTACGACCGCAGATGAGGGGCCCCCTCAGCGGCACGAGCGCTCGAGCGACGGCAGTGGTCCCGCGCCACCCGGCCCACCCAGCCGGATGACCAACCCCGGCACGGTACGACCCCCAGCGTTCGCCTCGGGCCGCGTCTCACAGAAGAGGCAGCACCCTGACTACGTTCCGCGAACTCGGAATCCTCACCGAGACGGCCGAAGCCCTTGAGGCGGTCGGCATCACGTCCCCCTTCCCCATCCAGGAGATGACGCTCCCCGTGGCGCTCTCCGGCTCCGATGTCATCGGCCAGGCCAAGACCGGCACGGGCAAGACGCTCGGCTTCGGTCTTCCGCTCCTGGAGCGTGTGACCGTCCCCGCCGACGTCGAGTCCGGCCGCGCCGCGCCCGAGAAGCTGACGGACGCACCGCAGGCCCTGATCGTCGTGCCCACCCGTGAGCTCTGCCAGCAGGTCACCAACGACCTGCTGACCGCCGGCAAGGTGCGTAACGTCCGCGTTCTCGCCATCTACGGCGGCCGGGCCTACGAGCCCCAGGTCGAGGCCCTCAAGAAGGGCGTCGACGTGGTCGTCGGCACCCCCGGCCGGCTGCTCGACCTGGCGGGCCAGCGCAAGCTGGACCTCTCGCACATCCGTGTCCTCGTCCTCGACGAGGCCGACGAGATGCTCGACCTGGGCTTCCTGCCCGACGTCGAGCGCATCATCACCATGCTGCCGGCGAAGCGCCAGACGATGCTGTTCTCGGCCACCATGCCCGGTGCCGTCATCAGCCTCGCGCGCCGCTACATGTCCCAGCCGACGCACATCAACGCCACCTCGCCCGACGACGAGGGCACGACCGTCAAGAACACCGCGCAGCACGTCTACCGCGCGCACAACATGGACAAGCCGGAGATGGTCTCCCGCATCCTGCAGGCCGAGGGCCGCGGACTGGCGATGATCTTCTGCCGTACGAAGCGGACGGCCGCCGACATCGCCGACCAGCTGGAGAAGCGCGGCTTCGCGTCCGGCGCGGTCCACGGCGACCTCGGCCAGGGAGCGCGTGAGCAGGCGCTGCGCGCCTTCCGCAACGGCAAGGTGGACGTCCTCGTCTGCACCGATGTCGCCGCGCGCGGCATCGACGTCGAGGGTGTGACCCATGTCATCAACTACCAGTCGCCGGAGGACGAGAAGACCTACCTCCACCGCATCGGGCGTACCGGGCGCGCGGGTGCCAAGGGCATCGCGATCACGCTGGTCGACTGGGACGACATCCCGCGCTGGCAGCTGATCAACAAGGCTCTGGACCTGGACTTCCCGGACCCGCCGGAGACGTACTCCACGTCCCCCCACCTGTACGAGGAGCTCCGCATCCCGGCCGGCACCAAGGGTGTCCTGCCGCGCACCGAGCGGACCCGTGCGGGCCTGCGCGCGGAGGAGGTCGAGGATCTCGGCGAGACCGGTGGCCGTGGCCGCAAGTCCGCCGCCTCCGCCCCGGCTCCCCGCGAGGAGCGCGCGCCGCGCACCCCGCGTCAGCGTCGGCGCACCCGGAGCGGCAGCGTCCTCGACGAGTCCGCCGCCACCACGGTGCCCGCGCCCGCAGGTGAGGCGGCCGGTGAGGACGCGGCCGAGCCGCGCACCCCGCGCCGTCGGCGCCGTACGCGTGCCCTCGCCCCCGAGGCCGTGACGGAGGCGGCGGTGGCCGTGGCCGGGACCCAGGCCGCCGGGCAGGCGCCGGTCGTCGAGGCCGCACCGGTGGCCGAGGCCGAGCCGGCCGCGGACCCGAAGCCGCGCCGTCGCCGTGCGCGTACCACGAGCACGCAGCCCACCACGCAGCCGGTCGCCGCGCAGTCCGCTGCCGCCGCCGCGCCCGTGGTGGACTTCCAGACGGTGGCCGTCACCGCGCCCGTGACGGAGCCCGTGGCCACCAGGCCGCGCCGCCGCACCCGGGTCGTGAAGCCGGCCGACGAGGTCGACTTCCAGATCGCTCCGGCCTCCGAGCCGGTGTCCGAGACCAAGCCGCGCCGCCGTACGCGCGCCGCCGCCAAGCCGAAGTCCGAGACGGTGGCCGTCACGGCGACCGCCGAGGACGCGGCGGAGACCAAGCCGCGCCGTCGTCGGTCGCGCGCCACGGTCGCGGACAAGGCGGAGAGCGCCGTGGTGAGCGGGACCGCGACGGACGGCGATGCGGCACCGGCGAAGCCGCGCAGGCGCCGTTCCCGCGCGTCGGTGTCCGCCGAGGGGACGACGACCGAGGGCTGATCCCGGCCGCGGTCACTGCCGTACGGCCCCGGTTCCCGCGCTGCGGGGGCCGGGGCCGTACGGCGCTCCGGGACCGCTGTACGGCTGTCCGGGCGTGTCCGGGACAGCGGCGATAGTCTCGGGCCCATGAGCAGGCCGCCCACCTTCACCCCGCCCCCCTGTGCCCGTGCCCGCGTACTGCGTACCGAGCGCGGGGACTTCGCCGTACTGGACGCCGCACCGCCGGCCGGCGCACACTCCACCGCCCTTCTGCTGCCCGGGTACACCGGCAGCAAGGAGGACTTCATCGCGCTGCTCGAACCCCTCACCGGGGCCAGCTTCCGGGTGCTGTCCGTGGACGGCAGAGGGCAGTACGAGACCGGGGCCGGGGAACATCCCGGGGGGCACGAAACCCCTTACGCACAGGTCGAGTTGGCCCGTGATGTACTGGCCCAGGCAGCCGCCGCCGATGGCGTGCCGCCCGGCGGCGTCCATCTGCTGGGGCACTCCCTGGGCGGCCAGATCGCCCGTGCGGCGGTGCTGCTGGACCCGGCGCCCTTCCGCTCGCTGACCCTGATGTCCTCCGGCCCCGCCGAGATCGACCCCGCCCAGCAGCAGAAGGCACGGCTGCTCAGCGACGCGCTGGGCCGCTGGAGCATGGACGAGGTCTGGCGGCTGATGCGCGCGATGGACCCGCCCGAGGACGCGGACACCGGCGGCGGCGAGGACATGCGCCGGCGCTGGCTGCGCCACGACCCGGCCCAGCTGATCGCCACCGGCGCGCAGCTCTCGTCGGAGCCGGACCGGGTCGACGAGCTGGCCGCGCTGTCCCTGCCCGTGCATGTGATCTCGGGCGAGCGCGACGACGTCTGGCCCGTGCCGCTGTTCGACGACATGGCCAGGCGCCTCGGCGCCCGGCGCACCGTGATCGAGGGTGCCGAGCACTCACCCAACACGGCGAGGCCCAAGGAGACCGCGGCGGCCCTCGTCGCGTTCTGGAACGAGATCCGAAACCGCGCCTGACGCGCGCCGGCCTCCGGATCCACGCCTGCCTCCGCGTCCCGGTCCGTCAGTACTGCGCCTGGAGGTGCTGCCAGAAGCCGTCGCGCAGCGCCCGGCGCAGATGGGCATGGCCGCGCAGCGAGTGCTGGAGGAGGCGCTCGGCCTCGACGAGCAGGTCCTGGTCGACGGAACCCGGCAGATAGGGGTGACCCGGCAGCAGATCGGCGAGGGCGTCACGGCCGCGTGACGAGAGCCATCCCGCGGCGATCTGCGCACCGACGAAGCGGACGTCGTCGCGCGCCGGCGTCGGGCTGTCGTCCTCGTACATCGTGACGGAACGCCGTGTCACGTACGGGCGGCAGAAGTCGAGGTCGAAGGTGCGCTGGCTGTCGACCTCCCAGAGCAGCGGCTCGGCCTGGTTGCGGCCCTCGCCCGCCTCGATGCCCCAGAGGTGGACACGGGCGCCGTAGCCCTGGGCGGCCTCGACGGCCGACACGAGGTCCTCGTCACCGCCGACGAGTGCCGCGTCGCTGATGGCACGGTGCCTGGCGAGCGACTCCAGGTCGGTGCGGATGAGTGAGTCGACGCCCTTCTGCTGGTTGTTGGCGTTGAGGTTCCCCAGCCTGACCTTGACGTCGGGGAGTTCGGCGATGGACTGCTGCTCGACGGTGTGGATCCGGCGCCTCGCCCCGTCGTACCAGTACACGCGCAGCAGCCTGCTGTCCGCGAAGATCGTGCGGGCCTTGTCGATGAAGGCCTCGATCATCCCTTCCGCGTCCAGGTCGAAGGACCGGCGGTCCTCGGTGCCGGTGACGAGCAGCCCGGCCGCCGCGTAGACGTACCCCGCGTCCACGAAGATCGCGTGGGTGGAGGGGGTCTTCGACACCTCGGCGAGCACACGCGTGAGCAGCTCGTTGGTGCGGTCCAGCTGCTCCCGGATGCCCGGCGCCTCGTCCGTCCATGTGTCCGGACTCATACGGACCTCATTGTCCGCGCATAGCTGATTACCGACGGGTACTTAGACATCCAAAAAATTTCCTTAGCGTAGGGAATGTTTGTGCAGGGCAAGCCGTTGAAACCCTCTGAGGAGCGCGAGACAGGCAGATGCCTTGTGCTCCCCATCCTTGCGGACGGCAAGCCCGTCCTCCCAGTAGTTCTCCAGCAGGAGGATCAGACGAAGGGAAGCCCTATGCGCTTCGAGATCATGCGACTCGACGATGTCGACGGTACCGCCGTGGACAGCACCGTCGTGGACGCCGCCTCCGTCAACCGGATCGTGCAGCAGGCCGCGGCAATGGGCCAGCGCATCTACATCCGGCCGGCCGACACGTCGGCTTCGTAACACCTTGCATTGCTTGGCGTCGCTGGTTTCGAGCGGATGACGAGCTGAAGAGATGAAGCGCCCCCGCACGGAAGGCCCGTGCGGGGGCGCTGTGCGGTCCGGGCCGCGTCCGGGGCCTCGACGGCCTCAGGAGTTCTGGATGACCTGGGTGACGCCGTTGATGATCTGCTGCACGGCGATGGCCGAGAGCATCATTCCGGCGAGCCGGGTCACCAGGACCACGCCGCCCTCCTTGATCACCCGGATGATCAGCAGCGAGTACCGCATGGTCAGCCAGAGCACGATGTGCATGGCGAGGATCGCCGACCAGACGGAGAGCCGGCCGCTCACACCGTCGGCGTGCTGCACCGCGAGGATCACCGAGACGATCGCTCCCGGCCCCGCGAGCAGCGGCATGCCGAGCGGCACGAGGGCCACGTTGACGTCCTTGGTCTGCGTCGGCTCGTCCGTCTTGCCGGTGAGCAGGTCCAGCGCGATGAGCAGCAGGAGGAGTCCGCCCGCGATCATCAGCGCGGGTACGGAGACATGCAGGTAGTCGAGGATCTGCCGGCCGAGCAGTCCGAAGACGGCGATCACGCCGAACGCCACGGTGACGGCCTGCAAGGCCATCCTGCGCTGCGTCTTGGCGGGGCGGCCCGCAGTGAGGGCCAGGAAGATCGGGGTGATTCCGGGCGGATCCATAATCACAAAAAGGGTGAGAAAAAGGGATCCGAAGACAGCGATGTCGAACACGGTGAGCCTTGCGGGAGAAGAGTGGGCCGAACAGGAGGAGGTGCGCGCCGGCCCGTCAGCGGGACGGCCGGGCGCGCAGGGGTGAAGAGGAGGGGGCGGACGAAGGCCCGTTACGCGGGAGCGGGTCCGCCGGCGCCCGGCACGGGGAAGGCTCCCGTGGCGCGCCGGGTGATCTCGCCGTAGATCTCGGGGTCGGTGGTGTACTCCCCGAGCCGGACGGTCTTGCGCGAGCCGTGGTAGTCGCTCGACCCGGTGGGCAGCAGCCCCAGCTCGGCGGCGAGCCCCCGCAGCCTGGCCCTGGTGGGCTCGTCGTGGTCCATGTGGTCGACCTCGACGCCGTCGAGCCCGGCGGCGGCCAGCCGCGCGATCACGGACTCCGGGACGACCTCGCCGCGCTTGACGGCGAGCGGGTGGGCGAAGACGGTGACGCCGCCCGCGGCCTTGACCAGCCGGATCGCGTCGAAGGGGTCGAGCTCGTGCTTGTCCGCGTAGGCGCGTCCGCCGTCGCCCAGCCAGGCCGGGGTGAAGGCGTCGGAGACCGATCCGACGACGCCGAGCTCCACGAGCGCGGTCGCGACATGCGGGCGGCCGACCGAGCCGTCGCCCGCGATGCGTGCGACCTGCTCCCAGCTGACCGGGACGCCCAGCTCCTGGAGCTTGCCGACCATGGCCTGCGCCCGGGGCACCCGGTCGTCACGGACGAGCTCACGCTCACGGGCGAAATCGGGCTCGGCGGGATCGAAGAGGTAGGCCAGCATGTGCAGGCCGATGCCGTCGACGCGACAGGAGAGCTCGGCGCCCGTGACGAGCGTCAGGCCCTCGGGGAGGGCGGCTGTCGCCTCCGCGTGGCCCCGCACCGTGTCGTGGTCGGTCAGGGCGACGACGTCGAGGCCCGCAGCCGCGGCGTTGGCCACCAGCTCGGCGGGGGTGTCCGTGCCGTCCGAAGCGGTGGAGTGGGTGTGCAGATCGATGCGCACGACGTACTCCGGGGCTCGCGGGCGGACAGGGGACGCTCAAGGATAACCGCCGGACATCACCCCTCAGGACGCCTGCCGCCCGGCCCGGATCAGGGCGGTGTGAGCAGCCGGGGGGTGAGCGCCCCGCAGGGCAGCAGGTCCACTTCGCCGCCCGCCTCGCGCAGGTCGGTCAGCACCAGCTCGTCGTACATCAGGAGCCCGGACTGCTCGGGCCAGACGATCGCCCAGAGCCACAGGCCGCGTGCCTCACCGGCGAAGACCGCCCGGTCGGCGGGGGCGTTCCTGACGTGCCAGAGAGCCGTGGGGTGCCCCGCCGCGATCACCTTGGCGTCCGGGGCCGTGTCGATGCTCAGGCCGGATCCGGGGTCGGGACCGTCGATGCCGGCGTAGCGCGCGCCGAGCCCGACGCCGAGCTCCTCGGCGACGAGCAGCAGCTCCCCCATGCCTCCGAGCGGCCCGGGACCCGAGCACGCGACAACGGTGGCACGGCCGCCGCTGCGGTCGTCGCCCGCGTACGCCGCGCCCGTGAACAGCCAGCCCACCGGGAGCGGCCAGGGCATCCACACCGGCACCTCGGAGCGGTGCACCACCACTCCGAGCGCCTCGACGCTGGGTGGGACCACCGGCTGCATCGGGTGCACCTGGCCGTGCGCCGAGCACTGCCAGGCATCGGCGAAAAGGCCGGGCGCCCTGACCCGGCCACCGCACTTCGGGCAACTGGGTTCGCCCCTCATACCGTCCAACGGTCCTCTCCGGCCGTCGCCGCGTCAAGGACGATCACCCGTCCGCAGCGCGGCTCCCACCGGAGGAGATAGATGCTAGTTGCACTTATTAGCGTGGCTAACTTATTCTGTGCATAACACAACGATCTAGTGGAGAGCGAGAGAACCATGCAGGGAGAGGATCCGTTCGACGAGGGAGCGACGAGCCTCCTGCGTCAGCCGAAGGCCGTCTGGGCCACGGCGGGCGCCTCGGTCGTGGCCTTCATGGGGATCGGTCTTGTGGACCCGATCCTGCCGTCCATCGCCAAGGGGCTCGACGCCACACCCAGCCAGGTGTCCCTGCTCTTCACCTCGTACTTCCTGATCACCGCCGTCGCGATGCTCGTGACCGGCTTCGTCTCCAGCCGCATCGGCGGACGCAGGACGCTGCTGGCCGGCCTGGCGCTGGTCGTCGTCTTCGCCGCGCTCTCCGGCACGTCGTCGTCCGTCGCCGAGCTGGTCGGCTTCCGGGCGGGCTGGGGCCTGGGCAACGCCCTGTTCGTCTCCACCGCCCTCGCGGTGATCGTCGGCGCGGCCGCCGGAGGCAGCGCGGCGGCGATCCTGCTGTACGAGTCGGCGCTCGGCCTCGGCATGGCCTGCGGGCCTCTGGTCGGCGCCCTGCTCGGTGACGCCAGCTGGCGCTATCCGTTCTTCGGCACCGCCGCCCTGATGGCGATCGGCTTCCTCTGCATCACCGCGTTCCTCAAGGAGCAGCCCAAGCCGGCCAGGAAGACCTCACTGCTCGACCCGGTCAGGGCGCTCGGCCACGGCGGTCTCGCCTCGGTCGCGACGTCGGCGTTCTTCTACAACTACGCGTTCTTCACGATCCTGGCCTTCACGCCCTTCGTGCTCGACATGTCGCCGTACCGCTCGGGCGCGGTGTTCTTCGCCTGGGGCCTGCTGCTCGCCGTCTTCTCGGTGCTCGTCGCCCCGCGCCTCCAGCGGCGCTTCGGCTCGCTGAAGGTGGTCGGCGGCTCCCTGGTGCTGCTCGCCGCCGACCTGCTGGTCCTGGGGTACGGCAACCACACGACGGCCATCGTCTGCACCATCGTCTCGGGTGCCTTCATCGGCATGAACAACACCGTCTACACCGAACTGGCCCTCGGCGTCTCGGACGCGCCGCGCCCGGTGGCGAGCGCCGGTTACAACTTCGTCCGCTGGTTCGCCGCGGCTGCCGCTCCCTATCTCGCCCCGAAGATCGAGGAGTGGAGCGACATCCACATGCCGTTCGTCGTCGCCGCCGTCGCGGCCCTGGTCGGCGCCGCGGTTGTCCGGGTCCGGCGCGCCGCGCTGACCCACGAGGCACAGGAGCTGGAACCGCGTCACGCCACGGAGGACGGCGTCACCGTCTTCGCCGACTGACGGCCGGCCCGGAAGCGGTCAGCGGCGCGCCGTCAGTCGAGCGCCACGGACGCACGCAGGGGATCGCGCAGGTCGGTGCCCTGCGTGAGCCAGCGCTCCTGCAGCTCCTGCGCCCCCCTGACCCGCTTCCAGGCCGCCTCGTTGTGCGTCATCGGCAGCAGCGGCAGAAAACGTACCGGCTCCATCGGGGCGTCCAGCTCCAGGTCCTCGACCAGGCCGCCCGGCTCGGCGACCAGGACCGAGCTGAAGGGCGCCCCCGTCCACAGCGGCTGCCCGAGGTCCAGTGACGCCCCCGGGGCCACGATCAGCCCCTCGACCTGCGGGGAGGCCGCCAGGACCGCGAGGGGCCGCAGCACCTGGTCGGTGTCGGCGAGCCCGGCCCGCACGGACAGGACCAGCTCGGCGCGCGGTCCCTTCACCGGGTCGGCGAGCGGCGAGGTCGGATCGGCCATCGGCTGCGCCGACATGCCGAGCGTGGCGTAGCGCACCACGTCTCCGTCGATGAAGCGGAGCACCTCGATACGGTCCGTGCCGAGGAACGTCACATCGGCACGTGCGTCCGGCTCGCCCAGCGCCGTACGCAGCCGGGCCTCGGCCAGATCAAGAATTTCTCCCATGCCGCGAGCATAGAACGCGCCCCGAACGGGCAAAGGAAGGGATTGGCCCCTCACCTGGCTGGTAGCCTGAGGCGTCGGCCGGGACAGCACGCAGAAGCGTCGCTCTCAGTCCTGGCAACACGTGATCCCCCACGGGGGACCGGCCGGAGGAGGTGGGGCTGCGGTGGATCCAAGTCGACCGTGCAGTACCAACCGCCCTTCCGTGGGATGCCTTCCTTCTGTGCTCTGACGCCCTTCCCGGCTGTCACCACGGCAGTTCGCGCACCGGAAGAGCTCCGCGTTTTTGCCTGTCTGTAGCGAACGCCGTCACCGTGCCCGTGCGGTGCCGCCCGCTTTGCGGACGTGAGCACACGTCCCCATTCCGGGCTGTTCCACGCGCCCACCGACGGCCCTCCGTGAAGAGGAGCCAGCCATGTCGATGATCCGTGACCTGCGCGCCGCCGTGCGCCCGTCCCAGCGCAAGAGCAACACCCCGTACAACAGCTACGACGCCACGCGTGACCCGTCCGCCTCCAGCGCCGTCGTCGACTGCGCCGTCTACCGGGACGGGCGCAGGCTCACCGAGGCCACCGGCCTGACCCCGCGCGAGGCGATCCTGCGCGTGCGTGAGGAGGGCGGCTTCGCCTGGATCGGTCTGCACGAGCCGACCGAGGAGGAGTTCGCCGGTATCGCCCGGGAGTTCGGCCTCCACCCGCTGGCCGTCGAGGACGCGGTCCACGCCCATCAGCGGCCCAAGCTGGAGCGGTACGACGACACGCTGTTCACCGTCTTCAAGACGATCCACTACGTCGAGCACGCCGAACTGACCGCGACCAGCGAGGTCGTCGAGACCGGTGAGGTGATGTGCTTCACCGGCCGGGACTTCGTGATCACCGTCCGGCACGGCGGACAGGGCTCGCTGCGCGCCCTGCGCCACCGGCTCCAGGAGGACCCCGAACTGCTCGCCAAGGGTCCCTCCGCGGTGCTGCACTCGATCGCCGACCATGTCGTCGACGGCTACATCGCGGTGGCGGCCTCGGTGCAGGACGACATCGACGAGGTGGAGATCGATGTGTTCTCCACCCCGTCGAAGGGCGGCTCGCGCGGGTCCGACGCGGGCCGGATCTACCAGCTGAAGCGCGAGGTGCTGGAGTTCAAGCGCGCCGTGTCGCCGCTGCTGCGGCCGATGCAGCTGCTGAGCGAGCGCCCCATGCGGCTGATCGACCCCGACATCCAGAAGTACTTCCGCGATGTGGCCGACCACCTGGCCCGGGTGCACGAAGAGGTCATCGGCTTCGACGAGCTGCTCAACTCGATCCTCCAGGCCAATCTGGCGCAGGCGACCGTCACGCAGAACGAGGACATGCGCAAGATCACGTCCTGGGCGGCGATCATCGCCGTACCGACGATGATCTGCGGGGTGTACGGCATGAACTTCAAGCACATGCCCGAACTCAAGTGGACGTACGGCTATCCGATGGTGCTGGCGCTCATCGGCGCCGTCTGCTTCTCCATCCACCGCACGCTCAAGCGCAACGGCTGGCTCTAATACAGTTCAGCCCATGACTGCTGCTGACGTGTTGCTGTCCCGGGCTCTCGTCGAGGAGGCCACCAAGAAGTCCGGCCTGATCTGGGTGCGGGGCACCGGCCCCTCCCGGGCGCTGTGGCACGTGTGGCACGAGGGTGCGGCCGTGCTCGTCGGGGACGGCCCCGGGGAGCAGCCGCTGCCCCCCGGTGTCGACGCCGGTGCGGTCGCCGAGGTGACCGTGCGCAGCAAGGACAAGGGCGGCAGGCTCGTGGTCTGGTCCGCCGCCGTCGAGGTGCTCGATCCGCACTCCGAGGCCTGGGAGGCGGCGGTCGGCGAGCTCAGGGGCAAGCGGCTGAACGCCCCGGACGCCGACCTGATGACGGAGCGCTGGGCGCGTGAATGCCGGATCGTACGGCTGACACCCGGTGAATCCCGTACGGATCTGCCGGGGACCTCGCAGGCCGCGCCGCCGCTGCCCACCGGGGCGACCACCCGGCAGACGGCACCGCCCGCGCTCCCCCGGCTGCTGCTGAAGCGCCGCGGGAGGCGTTGACCGGCTGCGTCAGCCGGAGGACCTGGGCAGCTCGCCGCCGTAGTCGACGGTGGCCTTCTCGGCCGGCGCCTCCAGCGGGAAGGTCTTGCCCCAGTCGGCCAGGGTGACGGTCCCGCCACCGCCACCGCGTGCCACCCGCAGGGGGTACGGGGTGCCCTTGAGGGAGACGTCCAGTGCGCCCCCCTCACCCTTTCCGCCCAGGATCTGCACGGTGCGCACCCCGCCGATCGTGTCCCGGTCGCCCTTGTCGACCTTCCCGTGCAGCGTCAGCATGCCGTCGAGCAGCGTCTTCTTCTCCGTGAAACCGCGCAGCTGCTTGTAGGCGGGGTCGTCCTCGGGGACCTTCACGTACTTGCCGTCGAGCTTGTCGGCGGCCTGGTCGCTCCTGTCGTCGGCCTTCTCGGCCTTCCAGAAGCCCGCGTCGGCCTTGAGGAAGAGCTCGTCACCGACCCTCAGCAGCGCGAACGTGTTCTTCTTCGAGGTGACCGAGCCCATGCCGCCCTTGCTGCTGAGCTGCATGTCCAGGGCGTACGTCCCGCCCTTGCTGACCAGCTTGCCGGTGAGCCGCACGGCGTCCGCGCCATCGGCGGCGGCCCGCGTCCTCTTCTCGATCTGTGCTGCCGTCAGCTTGCCCACGCCGTTGGTGCCCTCGTCCGGGTCGTCGCCCGCGCAGGCCGTGAGTGCGACGGTCAGCCCCGCGCAGAGCACCACGGCGAAAGCGGTCCGGCGGCGGGCCCGGACGGCCGGGGCGGAAGAGGTCACGGCGCACTGCCTCTCGTCTGTGTGTCGGGGGTTGGCAGACGGCAGCGTACCCGTGCCGCGTACGCCGTTCGGCAGAGCTCCGTACGGACGGCCCATGAGAGCGTCACGGACCGGTACGGGCTAGCCTGATCATGGCAAAGGAGGATGTGAGGGACAGAGGGAGGCGCACAGGATGGCGGCAGTCACGCCCCGGGTCTTCGTCTCGCACCTCACCGGCGTACCGGTGTTCGACCCGAACGGTGACCAGGTCGGCCGGGTCCGCGACCTGGTGGCGATGCTCCGGGTCGGCGGGAGGCCGCCACGGCTGCTCGGCATGGTCGTCGAGGTCGTGAGCCGGCGGCGCATCTTCCTGCCGATGACCCGGGTGACGGGCGTCGAGTCGGGCCAGGTCATCACCACGGGCGTGGTCAACATGCGGCGCTTCGAGCAGCGCCCGACCGAGCGACTGGTCCTCGGCGAGTTCCTCGACCGGCGGGTCCGCCTCAAGGAGACGGACGAGGAGGTGACCGTGCTCGACGTCGCCATCCAGCAGCTCCCGGCCCGCCGCGACTGGGAGATCGACAAGTTCTTCGTACGCAAGGGGCGCGGCGGGGCCCTGCGCCGCAAGGGCGAGACTCTGACCGTGGAGTGGTCGGCGATCAGCGGCTTCTCGCTGGAGGAGCAGGGGCAGGGCGCCGAGAACCTGGTGGCGACCTTCGAACGGCTGCGCCCCACCGATGTCGCCAACGCCATGCACCATCTGACGCCGAAGCGCCGCGCCGAGGTCGCCGCCGCCCTGGACGACGACCGGCTCGCCGACGTCCTGGAGGAGCTCCCTGGTGACGACCAGGTGGAGATCATCGGCGAGCTGGAGGAGGACCGCGCCGCGGACGTCCTGGAGGCGATGGACCCGGACGACGCTGCCGACCTGCTCGCGGAGCTGCCCGAGGCGGACAAGGAACGGCTGCTGGCCCTGATGCGGCCGGACGACGCGGCCGATGTGCGGCGTCTGCTCTCGTACGAGGAGCGGACCGCCGGCGGGCTGATGACGACCGAGCCGATCATCCTGCGGCCCGACGCGACCGTCGCTGACGCGCTGGCCAGGGTCCGCCAGCAGGACCTCTCCCCCGCGCTGGCCGCCCAGGTGTACGTGTGCCGGTCGCCGGACGAGACCCCCACCGGGAAGTATCTGGGCACCGTGCACTTCCAGCGGCTGCTGCGGGATCCACCGTTCACCCTGGTCAGCTCGATCGTCGACAGTGATCTGGTTCCCCTGCCGCCGGACACCGAGCTGCCCGCCGTGACCAGCTATCTGGCGGCGTACAACCTGGTCTCGGCACCGGTGGTGGACGAGAGCGGCTCGCTGCTGGGTGCGGTGACGGTCGACGACGTACTGGACCACCTGCTGCCGGACGACTGGCGCGAGACCGACTTCCAGGGCGAGGAGGAGATCACCGGTGCCGGCTGACGACCGCGCGAGGGCGGTGGCGACGGGTGCGTCGGGCATCGTGCGCCCGCCGCGGTCCCGGCTCGACCAGCCACGGGCTCCACGGCGCCGGCTGCTGCCCGAGTACGACCCCGAGGCGTTCGGCCGGTTCTCCGAGCGCATCGCCCGCTTCCTGGGCACCGGGCGGTTCATCGTCTGGATGACCCTGATCATCATCCTGTGGGTGGCGTGGAACATCATCGCGCCGAAGGAAGTCCGGTTCGACGAGTACCCGTTCATCTTCCTGACCCTGGCCCTGTCCCTCCAGGCCTCGTACGCGGCCCCGCTGATCCTCCTCGCGCAGAACCGCCAGGACGACCGCGACCGGGTCACCCACGAGCAGGACCGCAAGCAGAACGAGCGCTCGATCGCGGACACGGAATACCTCAGCCGGGAGATCGCCGCGCTCCGGATGGGCCTCGGGGAGGTCGCCACGCGTGACTGGATCCGCTCGGAGCTGGAGGCCATGGTGAAGGACATGGAGGAGCGCCGGATCCTCGGGCGGCCCGAGAGTGACGAAGGAGACCGCTAGGGGGCTACCCGCGCGTAGCCCGCAGCGCCGTATCCTCGTCGGTATGGCTACGGAAGACGCGGTGCGCGAAGCACTGGCGACAGTGAACGACCCGGAGATCCACCGCCCGATCACCGAGCTGGGCATGGTGAAGTCGGTCGAGATCGATCCTGACGGTGTAGTCGCTGTCACCGTGTATCTCACGGTTTCCGGCTGCCCGATGCGCGAGACGATCACCAAGAACGTCACCGACGCGGTGGCCCGCGTCGAAGGTGTGTCACGGGTCGAGGTCACGCTCGACGTGATGAGCGACGAGCAGCGCAAGGAGCTCGCCTCCTCGCTGCGCGGCGGCACGGCGGAGCGGGAGGTGCCGTTCGCCAAGCCCGGCTCGCTGACCCGCGTCTACGCGGTCGCGTCCGGCAAGGGCGGCGTCGGCAAGTCCTCGGTGACGGTGAACCTCGCGGCGGCGATGGCGGCGGACGGCCTCAAGGTCGGCGTGGTCGACGCGGACATCTACGGGCACAGCGTGCCCCGGATGCTCGGCACGGACGCCAAGCCCACCCAGGTCGAGAACATGATCATGCCGCCGTCCTCGCACGGCGTGAAGGTGATCTCCATCGGCATGTTCACCCCGGGGAACGCCCCGGTGGTGTGGCGCGGTCCCATGCTGCACCGCGCCTTGCAGCAGTTCCTCGCCGATGTGTACTGGGGCGACCTGGACGTCCTGCTGCTCGACCTGCCGCCCGGCACGGGTGACATCGCGATCTCCGTGGCGCAGCTCGTCCCGAACGCCGAGATCCTGGTCGTCACGACCCCGCAGCAGGCCGCCGCCGAGGTGGCCGAGCGGGCCGGGTCCATCGCCGTGCAGACCCACCAGAAGATCGTCGGTGTCGTCGAGAACATGTCGGGCATGCCGTGCCCGCACTGCGACGAGATCGTCGACGTGTTCGGTTCGGGCGGCGGGCAGAGGGTCGCCGACGGGCTGACGCAGACGGTCGGCGCCGAGGTGCCGGTCCTGGGCTCCGTCCCGATCGACGTACGGCTGCGTGAGGGCGGCGACGAGGGCAAGCCCATCGTCCTGTCCGACCCGGACTCCCCCGCCGGCTCCGCGCTGCGTTCCGTCGCCGAGAAGCTGAGCGGCCGTCAGCGCGGTCTGTCGGGCATGTCGCTGGGGCTCACCCCGCGCAACAAGTTCTGAAGCACGCACAAGGGTGGAGCGGCCTCCGGAGGGGCCGCCCCACCCTTGTGCGTGGAGCCCGGGCGTGGTGCCCGGGCCCCTCGCTCAGTGCTCGTACGAGGCGATGTCGCCGATCACCGCGAATCCCAGGCCGTAGGCGCTCATCCCGCGCCCGTACGCGCCGATGTGCACCCCCTCGGGGGCCGAGCCCGCGAGCACCCAGCCGAACTCGGACTCGCGGTAGTGGAAGTCCACCGGCACGCCGTCCACCGGGAGGGACAGCGTCGACCAGGGCTCCTGGTCGAGATCGTCCGCCAGCTCGAACGCGATTTCGGTCTGCTGGTTCAGCCATTCGCCGCGCAGGGTGTGGTCCATCTGCGGGGGCCAGGTGGATTCCAGCAGGCCCGAGCCCGCCAGCCAGGCCGCCGACGAGACCGTGGTGGCGTCCAGCACCCCCGTACCGTCGTCGCTGTCCCGCACGGGGCTGCTGCCCACGGTCACGACGACCGCGAAACGCGCCCTCTCCGCACCCGCGTCGGCCCGTACGACGGGCTCCTCGCCGTGCCCGGTGGAACCGTGGTGCACCGTGTCGTCCGCGGCTGCGGTGACGTGCATCAGCCAGCGCTGCCCCGTGAAGGCCTCGTCCAGCCCGTACCAGGGGAACGGCGCCTTGAGATAGCCGTCGACAGAACGCCGGGGCGCCTGCACCCCTTCTGCGGTGACTGCGTTGGGCGCATCGTCCGCCCCCTCCCGACTCGTCGTCTCCATCTGCCCGGCCGCCTCCTCGATCTGTCACTGATCCGGAGCGGCCCTCCCCCCGTGGGCATGGGCAACTCGCAACCGGACAGATGGAGAATAGCCATACCCTCCGGACGAGTCGGGATTGACGGGTCTCAGGTGGCGTCTGCGTCGAAGGGCGGGCGCTCGTCCTTGACCGGCTGCGCGGGCTTCTTGAGAAGGTCCGGCTTGGCCGCGGGGGCCCCCTCCACGGCGGCGGGGGCGACATCCGCCGCCGCGACGGCCGAGGCGCTCTCGCGGCCGTTCACCGCGTCGGTGACCTCGGCCATCTCCTTGCGCAGGTCGAAGCTCTCGCGGATCTCCTTGAGCCCCAGGTCGTCGTTGCCGTCCATCAGCTGCTTACGGACGAACGTCTTGGGGTTGAGGTCCTCGAACTCGAAGTCCTTGAACTGGGGTCCGAGCTCCGAGCGGATGTCTTCCTTGGCACTGTCCGAGAACTCACGGATCTTACGGATGGTGCGCGTGACGTCCTGGATGACCTTCGGCAGCTTCTCCGGGCCGAATACGAGCACGGCGAGAACCACGAGCGTCAGCAGCTCGAGTGCGCCTATGTCATTGAACACCTTGCTGCTCCTCGTGTTCTCTGCGTGGTCTCCGTGAGTTTCCGCCGCCAGGTCATCAGGGGCCCGGACCGGCTCCACGGTACCCGGCGGAGCTGTCCGCGCGGTACCTGCCGGTGGCCGTCAGGTGCCGCTTGCCGAACCCAGCGTCAAAGTCATGGACAGGTCTTTACCACCGCGGGTCAGGACGAGCCCGAGCCGGTCACCCGGCCGGTGGGCGCGGATCTTGATGATCAGTTCCTCGCCGCTGTGTACACGCTGGCCCTCCACCTCGGTGATGATGTCGCCCGACCTGATGCCGGCCTTGTCGGCCGGGCCGCCCTTGGTCACCGCCGCCGCGCCGCCGGCTCCCTCGCCGCCGACCTTGGCCCCGTCGCCGGTGAACTCCATGTCCAGCGTGACGCCGATCACGGGGTGGGTGGCCTTGCCCGTGTTGATCAGTTCCTCGGCGACCCGCTTGCCCTGGTTGATCGGTATCGCGAAGCCGAGGCCGATGGAGCCGGACTGGCTGCCGTCGAGAGCGGATCCGCTGTCGGCGGCGCGGATGGCGCTGTTGATGCCGATGGCGCGGGCCTCGGAGTCGACCAGGGGGCCGCCGGAATTGCCCGGATTGATCGGCGCGTCGGTCTGGAGGGCGTCGACGTAGCTGACGTCGCTGCCGTCGCCCTTCTCGCCGCCCGCGGTGATGGGCCGCTGCTTGGCGCTGATGATGCCGGAGGTGACCGTGTTGGACAGGTCGAAGGGTGCGCCGATGGCCACCACCGGGTCGCCCACCTGCACGTTGTCGGAGTTCCCCAGGGGCAGCGGCTTGAGCCCCGAGACGCCGTTGACCTTGACGACGGCCAGGTCGTATCCGCTGTCCTTGCCGACGAGCTCGGCGGGCACGCTCTCCCCGCTGCTGAAGGTGACGGTGATCTCGCCGGTGGAGCCCGCGGGGGCGACCACATGGTTGTTGGTGAGGATGTGGCCCTTGTCGTCGAGCACGAAGCCGGTGCCCGTACCGGATTCGGCGGTGCCGTTCACGCGCAGGGTGACCACGCCGGGCAGGGCGCTGGCGGCGATCCCGGCGACGCTGTCGGGTGCCCGGCCGCCGCTGTCCCGGCCGGCCTGGGGCAGTTCGACCGTGGTCAGACCGCCGTTGCGCTCGATGTACGAACCGATTCCGCCACCGATCCCGCCGGCCACGAGTGCGAGCAGCACCGCCCCGAGGAACAACGACCCTCGGCGGCCTCCGCGCGCCCCGGCTTCGGTCCCCTGGCCGGGGCCCGGGTGGCTCAACGGCTGCTGGGGCGTACCCCAGGGGTCGTACCGCAGCCATTGGGAGGGCTGCTGGGGCCCTGGGGCCGTCTGCGTGGGCGGGGGCGGCGGTGTGGGCTGTTGCGGCACGGTGTGCGGGGGCGGCGGCGGGGCTGCCGCGAGGCCGTGCCCACTGGTCCCGGAGTACGGCGGCGGTACGGGAGTCCCCTGGGCCGGGGTCGGCACCGGGCGCTGCACGGGCGGCGCGGGCGCCCATGGCCCGGGACCGCCGTAGGGCGGGGTGCTGTACTCGTCGGGCGCGTGCAGCGGCTGCGTACGGTGCGCCGGCGGCTCGGCGGCGGGGGCGGGGTCAGGGGGTGCGGGCGTGTAGTCGCCGTCCGTCGTCCCGGCGACCGGGTCGGACGCGGTCACGGGTGCGGGCGGCTCTCCGGCTGCCGTGGGTACGGCGTCCTCCGGTCCGGCCGGGTGGCTCCGCTCCGTCGAGGGACGGCTCCACCACTTCGTCTTCGGCCCGCTGGGCTTCCCGTCGTCCATGCTCTCCCCGCAACTGGCCCTTGCACGCCCCACAGAGGCGTTCCTCCCGGAATTCAACCAGGTTTGCGAATCCGCGCGCAGGCTCCCGGCCCGGTGCGGTGTCCTCGTGGTGTCAGCGCAGGGGCGTGAGCGGCATCGCGCGGTCGTGCGGCGACGGCGTGGAGGCCGCGGCCGAGGCCGAAGCGGAGGGCTCCGGGTCCGCGCCGAAGGCGGTGGAGTACAGCGGGCCCGCGTCGGTCGGGCGTATCAGTGGCGGCACGGCCACATTCAGCACGGGGAAGGCGAACGTGCCCCCGGTGAGCGCCGAGTTGCTCAGCAGCGAGGGCGCAGAGGCCGGCTGGGCGGAGGAGAACGGCGCGGCGCTCGGCCTGACGTCCTGGCCCACTCCGGCGGCGAGGGCACCGCCA
Source organism: Streptomyces sp. NBC_01012 (assembly GCF_045162755.1). Lineage (NCBI taxonomy): Bacteria > Bacillati > Actinomycetota > Actinomycetes > Kitasatosporales > Streptomycetaceae > Streptomyces > Streptomyces sp. NBC_01012. The sequence continues at coordinate 2,574,089 of NZ_CP108688.1, forward strand.
CCGCTGCGGCTGGCCGCCGCACTGGCGCTGCCGGTCCGCTCGTCGGCGTCGAGCGGGGTCGTGCTGGTGCCCGCGCCTTCGGCGCTGAGCGGTGCCTCGGTGGTGTGGTCGAGCGGGAGCGAACCTCCGAGCGCGATGGCCGCGAGCGAGACCGCGCTGGCCGCGACGAACGCGAAGCGCCGGGCACGCCAGGGGGAACGCTCGGCTTCCCGGCTCACGTCATGGATGCGGAAACCCGTGCCGGACGATCCGCCGGGCAGTACGGCGGTCGAGCCGTGGGCCGTGGGGAGATAGCCGAAACCGCCCAGGGGTGAGCGCGCGGAGTCCGCGGGCCCGCCGGGCTGAAGCACGGGGAAGACTCCGTCACCGAAGCGCCGATGACCGTTGACGCCGTCGTCCGGGCCGTCGTCCCCACTGCTGGGGCCCCCGGGGAGACCCTGGAGGCGGGCGAGGAACCCCTCGGACGGCGAAGGTGCGGCGGAGGTCGCGAAAGCGCTCTTCAGCCGCCGCTGGGCGTCGGCCTCGGCCTTGCATCTGGCACATGTCGCCAGATGGGCGAGCACCCGCTCCCGGGCGTCGTGTTTGAGCTCACCGTCGACAAGCGCGGCGAGCCGGTCCCCCAGATGCTGCTCCGCGGGGGTGGGGCCTGTGCCACTCACGCCGCGCCGCCCTCCCCTGCCAGGACCGCGTCCGCCAGGAGACGCTGCTCGGCTCGGGCCTCGGGCGAACGGTGCTTGAGCGCCTTGCGCAGGTGGGAGCGGCCACGGTGGATGCGGCTGCGCACCGTCCCGAGCTTGACGCCGAGGGTGGCGGCGATCTCCTCGTAGGAGAGGCCTTCGATGTCGCACAGGACGACCGCGGCACGGAACTCGGGCGCGAGGGTGTCCAGCGCCTGCTGCACGTCCGCGTCGAAGTGTGTGTCGTTGAAGACCTGCTGCGGGGACGGCTCACGGCTCGGCAGCCGCTCCGCCGCGTCGTCCCCGAGGGAGTCGAAACGGATCCGCTGCTTGCGGCGGACCATGTCCAGGAAGAGATTCGTCGTGATCCTGTGCAGCCAGCCCTCGAAAGTGCCGGGCGTGTAGGTCGACAGCGACCTGAAGACGCGGACGAAGACTTCCTGGGTGAGGTCCTCGGCGTCGTGCTGGTTTCCCGTCAGCCGGTAGGCGAGGCGGTACACACGGGCGCTGTGCGTGCTGACGATCTCTTCCCATGAGGGCGGGGTCCACGCCTGGGATTCCGCATCTGAGGCGAAGGTCGCGGTCGGTGCGGAATCGTTGGAAGAACGGTCAGCAATGTTGGTCACGGATTTCGGCTCACCCGCCGACCTGAGGAAGCGCCGCAGCGCACCCCTCCGATCCACAGGCGCAGCCGCACCTCCCCTATCGGCTCTGGTGGTGTCCAGTGGAGCCCCTACCATAGCCACCTCGCCCGTTAGCTCCGGATAAGCCTTTTTACCTGCTGGTGTCCCGGTGTCCCCGGGAGCAAGAGGCACATTCCGGGCCCGGCCGCAGGGTCCGGTCCATGTGTTCTCCTCCGCCCCTTCATAACGCCCGGTCCCATCTGCGGGTTCCCGGGTCCAGCGGATACAGTCACCGTTGCGCCAACTACGGGGACAGGAGAGGGTCATTACCGCCAACCGGCAGACGAGCTGGGCATTCGCCGACGCCTTTGTCGCCGAGGAAGAAGCTCTGCTCTGGGCCCGGGACCGGGCCCAGGACTCAGGGCTGCGCCCGGTGTCGTCGGGCACCGGTGCGGCACTGCGCCTGCTCGCCGCCACCGCGGACGCCAAGGCGGTGGCCGAGATCGGCACCGGGACGGGCGTGTCCGGAATCTATCTGTTGCAGGGCATGCGCCCTGACGGCGTCCTGACCACCGTCGACCCGGAACCCGAGCGCCAGCAGTTCGCCCGTGAGGCCTTCCGCGCGGCCGGCTTCGCCACGAACCGGGCCCGTTTCATCCCGGGGCGCGCCCTCGACGTCCTGCCGCGGCTCGCGGACGGCGGATACGACCTCGTCTTCTGCGACGGCGACCGGCTGGAGAGCCTCGACTGCCTCGCCGAATCGTTGCGCCTGCTGCGGCCCGGCGGCCTGGTCTGCTTCGAGGGCGTCTTCGCCGACGGCCGCACGATCGACTCGGCGGCGCAGCCGGCCGAGGTGCTGCGCCTGCGTGAACTGCTGCGGGCCGTGCGCGAGAGCCAGGAGCTCATGGCGACGCTGCTGCCGGTGGGCGACGGCCTGCTGTGCGCCGTACGGCGCGGCTGACCCCCCGTCCATCGGCCCTCTCGGCCCTCTCGGCCCGAGCCTCACCCTCACCCGGATCCCGACACGACTCTGCCCCGGCACGGGGTCCGTGCCGGGGCAGCAGTGAAGTGTGGGCGCCTCCGCCTCAGCCGACGACCTTCTTGAGAGCGTCACCGAGTGCATCGGCCTCGTCCGGAGTCAGCTCGACGACAAGCCGACCGCCGCCTTCGAGCGGAACGCGCATGACGATGCCCCGCCCCTCCTTTGTCACCTCGAGCGGGCCGTCGCCCGTCCGCGGCTTCATGGCCGCCATGCTCGTTCCCCTTCCTGAAACCAGCTCATCGCAGCCGGCGGCCCCATGACAGGCGCTGCCTCACCGGCGTCGAACACAATGCTTCCTCCGCATTATCCCGCATCAGAGACCCCGATGACCAACATCGGTCGGCATCGCTTGCACAACGCGCTCTCTCAAAACCACCTAATTCGGCGATCCGGCTGCGATACTGCGCCACCGTCGGCCCTCAGCCGAGGTCCAATCGTTAGACGCAGGTCACATGACCCGGCACATGTCCGGGGCACCTGGAGTCCGCCATGCTTGCCTGGACAGGACAGGCTGCCGGACCCCAGAAGGAGACCCCGCAATGGCCGACACGGCTGACACGGTGCTCACGGACGTGAGCGACGGGCTCGCGACGATCACGATCAATCGTCCCGACGCGATGAACGCCATGAACACCGCCGCCAAGGCCGCACTCCGCGACTCCCTCCGGGCGGTCGCTGACGACCCGGCGGTGCGGGCGGTTCTGCTCACCGCCACCGGGCGCGCCTTCTGTGTCGGCCAGGACCTCAAGGAGCACGTCGCGAAGCTCGCCGAGGCGCGCGAGCCGGAGGGCGGCAACGCCCTGAGCACGGTGCGGGAGCACTACAACCCGATCGTCCGCGCCCTCACCGAGATGGAGAAGCCCGTGGTCGCGGGGGTCAACGGGGTCGCCGCAGGAGCCGGTTTCGGATTCGCGCTCGCCGCCGACTACCGCGTGGTCGCCGACACCGCCTCCTTCAACACCTCGTTCGCCGGGGTCGCGCTGTCGGCGGACTCGGGCGTCTCCTGGACCCTGCCCCGGCTGATCGGCGGGAGCCGCGCCGCAGACCTGCTGTTCTTCCCGCGCTCCCTCTCCGCCCAGGAGGCGTACGAGCTGGGCATCGCGAACAAGGTGGTGCCCGCGGCCGACCTGGCGAAGGAGGCGCACACGGTCGCCCGCGCCCTGGCCGACGGGCCGACGGTGGCGTACGCGGCCCTGAAGGCGTCCCTGGCGTACGGCGCCGGGCACTCGCTCGCCGAGACCCTGGAGAAGGAGGACGAACTCCAGACGAGGGCGGGCGCGTCGCAGGACCACACGATCGCGGTCGAGGCATTCCTCGCCAAGCAGCGGCCGAAGTATCTCGGCAGGTAGGGCGCTGCGGCCGGCGGGCTCCCGGCAGCCGGGCCTGCGGGCCTACGCGCCTTCGCGCCGGGCCACGCAGTCGGCCAGGTGGTCGTCGACGAGGCCGCATGCCTGCATCAGCGCGTACGCGGTCGTGGGGCCGACGAAGCGGATCGAGCGCTTCTTCAGATCCTTGGCCAGCGCGGCCGACTCGGGGGTGATCGCCGGTACGTCGGCGAGGGTCCTCGGGGCCGGCCGCGTGGCCGGGTCGGGTGTGTGGGACCAGATGAGCGCGTCCAGCTCGCCCTCGCCCCAGCCCGCCAGCACCTTGGCGTTGGCGAGGGTGGCGTCGATCTTCGCGCGGTTGCGGATGATCCCGGCGTCGGCGAGGAGGCGTTGCTTGTCGGCGTCGGTGAACTCCGCGACGGCGGAGATCTTGAATCCGGCGAACGCGCTGCGGAAGCCCTCGCGGCGGCGCAGGATCGTCAGCCAGGACAGGCCCGACTGGAACGCCTCCAGGCAGAGCCGCTCGAAGAGCGCGTCGTCACCGTGTACGGGGCGGCCCCACTCGGTGTCGTGGTAGGCGAGGTAGTCCTCCGTGGACAGGCCCCAGGGGCAGCGCAGCCGCCCGTCCGCCGCGGGCTCGGCGCCGCTCAACGCCCGCCCTCCTCGTCCTGCGGACCGTCCGCTGCGGCCGGTCCTTCGGGCCGCTTGAGCAGGTCGGGGCCGTTCACCGCGGTGGCCTGGGCCCCGGCGAGCGCCGATTCCAGCTCGGCGATGTGGGCGTCACGCTCGGCGAGCTCCGCCCCGAGTCTGCCGAGCGCCTCGTCCACGTCCGTCATGCGGTAGCCGCGCACGGCAAGGGGCAGCCGCATGGCCTCGACATCGGCGCGGCCGACGGGGCGCTCGAGGGGCAGCGGGTCGGTGAGCCGCTCGGGCTCGACGTCCTGCAGCACCGCGCTTTTGCCTCCACCGACCACCGCGAGCGTGACCGCGGCCACGACCACGACCATCGTGAGCAGCAAGAACCAGAACACGCGCATCTCCTGGGGAACGGAATACCTGTCCGGGTCAGATCGTGCCATGCGGGACCGACAGTTAGGGTCTTTCGTCTGGATCAGGCCGGATCAGGGAGCGGGGTCCGGTGCGTGCAGCTGCAAGGCGGAGGATTGAGGCAACGCGGAGCGTTGTTGATTGACGACAACGCCGCAGATGTGCGTGCCGGACCCCGCGAGCCCGGCCTGATCCAGACGAAAGACCCCAAGGGTCGCAGGCGGGCCAAAGGGCTACCAGGGAGGAAATGCAGGGATGCGAAGCGATGCGCTCAGGCTGGGGCGGCGGGAGTTCGGGCCGCGCGAGCCGGTGATCATGGCGATCGTGAACCGGACCCCCGATTCCTTCTACGACCAGGGGGCGACGTTCCGCGACGAGCCCGCGCTCTCCCGGGTCGAGCAGGCCGTGGCGGAGGGCGCCGCGATCATCGACATCGGCGGGGTGAAGGCCGGCCCCGGCGAGGAGGTGACGGCGCGGGAGGAGGCACGCCGCACGGTCGGTTTCGTCGCCGAGGTGCGCCGGCGCCACCCGGACGTCGTGATCAGCGTGGACACCTGGCGGCACGACGTGGGTGAGGCGGTCTGCGAGGCCGGGGCCGACCTGCTGAACGACGCCTGGGGCGGCGTCGACCCGAAGCTGGCGGAGGTGGCCGCGCGGTACGGAGCGGGGCTCGTGTGCACGCACGCGGGCGGCGCGGAGCCCCGTACCCGGCCGCACCGGGTCGCCTACGACGATGTGATGGCGGACATCCTGCGGGTGACCCTGGGTCTCGCGGAGCGGGCCGTGGAGCTCGGGGTCAGGCCGGACGGGATCATGATCGACCCGGGGCACGACTTCGGGAAGAACACCCGGCACTCGCTGGAGGCCACGCGTCGGCTGGAGGAGATGACGGCCACGGGCTGGCCCGTACTGGTCTCGCTCTCCAACAAGGACTTCGTCGGCGAGACGCTCGACAAGCCGGTCAAGGAACGCGTGATCGGGACGCTCGCGACGACGGCCGTGTCGGCTTGGCTGGGCGCGCAGGTGTACCGGGTGCACGAGGTGGCCGAGACCCGGCAGGTCCTGGACATGGTGGCGTCCATCGCGGGCCACCGGCCGCCCTCGGTCGCGCGACGGGGCCTGGCGTAGGGCCCTTCGCCGATCCGGGCGAAAGACCCTGGGCCGCACCGCCGCGCACCGCCCCGGCTACCGGCCGACTTCCTTGGTGACCAGCCGGACCGCCTCGTCCACGTCGTCCGTGACGTGGAACAGCATCAGGTCACGCTCGGACGCCTTGCCCCCCGCGACCACCGTGTCCCGCAGCCAGTCCACGAGACCGCCCCAGTACGCCGTGCCGAACAGGACGATCGGGAAGCGCGTCACCTTGCCCGTCTGCACCAGGGTCAGCGCCTCGAAAAGCTCGTCGAGGGTGCCGAGGCCACCGGGCAGCACGACGAAGCCCTGGGCGTACTTCACGAACATCGTCTTGCGGACGAAGAAGTACCGGAAGTTGACGCCGATGTCGACATGTGGATTCAGCCCCGACTCGAAGGGCAGCTCGATGCCGAGTCCGACGGAGACGCCCTTGGCGTCCCTGGCACCCTTGTTCGCGGCCTCCATGGCCCCGGGCCCGCCACCCGTGATGACGGCGAACCCCGCCTCGACGAGCGCCTTGCCGATCTGTACGCCTGCCTCGTAGTCCGGTCCGTCCGCCGGCGTGCGGGCCGAGCCGAAGACGCTGATGGCGCTCGGCAGCTCCGCCAGCGCGCCGAATCCCTCCACGAACTCGGACTGGATCCGCATGACCCGCCAGGGGTCGGTGTGGACCCACTCCGAGTCGCCCTCCGAATCCAGCAGCCGCTGATCGGTCGTGCCCGGCTGGACCTGGTCCCTGCGGCGCAGAACCGGCCCCAGTCGCTGCTCCTCGGGCTTCACCGCACCCTCGGGAATCTGCGCGCCCTCGGGGATCCGTGCGTCCTCCGGGTTGCCCATGACCTGCTCCCTCCGCCGACCTGCGATGTGCGTGTATCGCCCAAGCCTAGATCGGCGGAGGTTACACGCAGGGGAATGCCGTGGGTCAGCTGGTGAGCCAGGAGCGGAGGCGCTCCTCGCAGTGCGTGATCCTTTCGACCCGCACATGCTCGTCGCGCTTGTGTGCGAACAGCGGGTCGCCCGGTCCGTAGTTCACCGCCGGGATGCCCAGGGAGCCGAAACGGGACACGTCGGTCCAGCCGAACTTGGGCCGCGCGACGCCGCCGACCGCGTCCATGAACGCCTTGGCGGCAGGGTGCGAGAGGCCGGGCATCGCGGCGCCCGTGTGGTCGTCCACGACGAACTCGGCCACACCGCAGTCGGCGAAGACCTCCTGGACGTGCGCCTCCGCCTGCTCGGCCGTGATGTCCGGGGCGTAGCGGTAGTTGACGACCACGGTGCAGGCGTCCGGGATGACGTTGGTGGCGACGCCGCCCTCGATGCCCACGGCGTTGAGGCCTTCGCGGTACTCAAGACCGTCGATGACCGGGCGGCGCGGCTCGTACGCGGCCAGCTTGGCCAGCGCGGGAGCGGCGGCGTGGACCGCGTTGGACCCCATCCAGCCGCGTGCGGAGTGCGAGCGCTCGCCCTCGAAGCGCAGATGGACCCGGAGCGTGCCCTGGCAGCCGCCCTCCACCTCGCCGTTGGAGCCCTCCAGGAGTACGGCGAAGTCCGCGTCGAGCCACTCGGGGTGCGCCTCGGCCACGTGTCCGAGGCCGTTGAGGTGGGCGGCGACCTCTTCGTTGTCGTAGAAGATGAACGTGAGGTCGCGGTTGGGGTCGGGCACCGTCGCCGCGATGCGCAGCTGGACGGCGACGCCCGACTTCATGTCGGAGGTGCCGCAGCCCCACAGCACCCCGTCGTCGTCGAGCCTGGACGGCACGTTGTCCGCGATCGGGACGGTGTCGATGTGCCCCGCCAGCACGACACGCTCGGCACGGCCCAGCTGCGTCCTGGCCACGATGTTGTTGCCGTGGCGGTCGACGGTCAGGTGCGGCAGCGGGCGCAGGGCCGCCTCGATGGCGTCGGCGAGGTCCTTCTCCTGCCCGCTGACCGACGGGAAGTCGACCAGCCGGGCGGTGAGCTCCGGGCCGTCCAGGGCGAGGTCAAGCGTGTGTCCATCCATGGCCACGAGCCTAAGCGACCCGCGTCCCGGTCCCGGTGCTGCCCTCCCGTCCACCGCCGGCGCCGCGCGGGGTGCCGGCCTGGGCCGAATGCGGTTCGCTCAGCAGTGCGCCCCGTCATCCGTACGGGCCGTTCGGGGTCCGCCGGGCGCCCCCTTCCACAACCGCTCGACCGACCTCGCGGCGCGGAGGGATTCCCTTGCGTACGGCCGGAAGTGACGGTTCATCAGGTGGCCGTCGAATGCACTGTTCGCCCGGGTTCCTCCGTTGCGGATTATCCGACGCATTACTCAGTCTTTGCCTTGATGCCCCGCAACCTTCCCCGCCCCCTGACCGGTTGTTCAGTGCGTCCGATTCACCGGACAGGCGGATTCCACATCCGCCGAGAACCCGTTGACGTCCCGCCGAAGGAGCATCATGTCCCTCCCCCTGACCCGCCGGATCGCCCGTGCCGCGCTGCTGATCGCCGCTGCGGCCCCCGTGGTCGGCGCGGCCGGCGCCGCCGGTGCCGCGGGACTCCCGCAGACCCCCGCGCTCGGCGGCCTCACCCAGCTCGACGGTGCCGGACTCAGCAGCACGCTGGACTCCACGTCGAAGCAGGGCTCCCAGGTGGCGAACGAGACCGGCGGCAAGGTGGTCGGCACGGCCCTTCCCGCCGCCGGCCAGACCCTGGAGAAGGCCGGCACCCTGGCCGACGGCGAGCTGACCGACGACACCCTCCCCACCAAGGGCCTGCCCCTCGGCTGATCCACGCCGGAACACGCACCACGTGTGCGCGAAGGGGGCCTCGGGAGTGCGCACTCCCGGGGCCCCCTTCGCGCAACCTCGCGCAGCCTTCGCGAGGCAGACGGGAATGGTCGGACAGGCCCTAGGCCAGCCGCTTGACCGCCGCGTCCACCCGCTCGTCCGTGGCTGTCAGGGCCACCCGTACGAAGTGGTCACCGGCGGGACCGTAGAAGTCGCCCGGGGCGACCAGGATGCCGAGCTCCGCCAGATGCGCCACGGTCTGCCAGCAGGGCTCGTCGCGCGTGGCCCAGAGGTAGAGGCTCGCCTCGCTGTGCTCGATCCGGAAGCCATGGGCCTCGAGCGCCGCCCGCAGCACCGTGCGCCGGCGCGCGTAACGCGCCCGCTGCTGCTCCACGTGCGCGTCGTCGCCCAGCGCCGCGACCGTCGCCGCCTGGACCGGGGCCGGTGTCATCATCCCGCCGTGCTTACGGATCTGGAGCAGCTCGCCGAGTACGGACGCGTCCCCCGCGATGAAGGCCGCGCGGTAGCCGGCGAGGTTGGAGCGCTTGGAGAGCGAGTGGACGGCGACGATCCCCTCGTACGTACCACCGCAGACGTCCTCGTGGAGCACGGAGACGGGCTCGGCCTCCCAGCCCAGCTCCAGGTAGCACTCGTCGCTGAAGACCAGCACCCCGTGCTCGCGCGCCCAGGCCACGATCCGGGTCAGCTCGTCCTTCGGCAGGACCCGGCCCGTCGGGTTGGACGGGGAGTTGAGCCAGAGGAGCTTCAGGCCCGCGGGGTCCAGCTCCGTCGGGTCGTCGTAGGCCACGGGCTCCGCGCCGCAGAGCCGCGCCCCGACCTCGTACGTCGGGTAGGCGAGCCGGGGATGGGCGACCTTGTCGCCCGCGCCGAGACCCAGCTGGGTCGGCAGCCAGGCCACCAGCTCCTTGGAGCCGACGACCGGCAGCACGTTCTCATGGGCCACGGCCCTGGCGCCGAGCCTGCGCTCCACCCAGCCCGCCAGCGCGTCACGCAGCTCCTCGGTGCCCCACACCGTCGGGTAGCCGGGGCTGTCCGACGCGTCCGTCAGCGCCTGCTGGATCAGCTCGGGCACCGCGTCGACGGGCGTACCGACCGACAGGTCCACGAGGCCGTCCGGATGGGCCACGGCCGTCGCCTTGTAGGGCGCCAGCTTGTCCCAGGGGAAGACCGGGAGACGGGAGGAGACGGGAACTGCTGCGGACACGGAACTCTGCTTTCTCATACGGGGCGTGGCAGCCGGAAAACACCTCGGTCCCGCACGGTCACAAGCCGTACGGGACCACGCGGCGCTCGTGCGCTTACTGGTTCTGCGGCGGCAGCGCGGCGATGAACGCGTGGTCGCGCTCGATGAGGCCCAGCTTGGAGGCGCCGCCCGGTGAGCCGAGGTCGTCGAAGAACTCGACGTTCGCCTTGTAGTAGTCCTTCCACTCCTCCGGGGTGTCGTCCTCGTAGAAGATGGCCTCGACCGGGCACACCGGTTCACAGGCTCCACAGTCGACGCATTCGTCCGGATGGATGTACAAGGACCTGGAGCCCTCGTAGATGCAGTCGACGGGGCACTCTTCGATGCAGGCCTTGTCCTTTACGTCGACACAAGGCTGCGCGATGACGTAGGTCACGCTGTCGTTCCTCCTCGGTAGGGCGTTGGCTCTCGCGCGGGAGCGCGGCGTCGTCGATGCCCGCCCCTAGTATCTCCGTTCCGGGGCACGATCCGAACAGGAGGGGCGGACAGAGCTGTGGAATTCACCATCGGCGGACGGCTAGAGGTTCGCATGACACCTGCTGACGTGGGGAAACGCGTATCCGTGCGGCGAGTCGCCGACGTGCCGGGCGAGGGCGCGAAGTTCACCGACACGGTCGGGGTTCTCACATCGTGGGACGATGAAGTGCTCTCCGTCACAACGAAGAGCGGCCAGAGCGTCCGTATCCCGGAATCGGCACTGGTGGCGGGCAAGGTCGTGCCCCCGGCCCCCGCACGCCGCCGCGGTCCCGCCGCCTCCTTCGGTGAACTCACGCGGACGGCCGCGCGCGCCTGGCAGCCCGTGGAGAGCGAACTCCTCGGCGACTGGCGGCTGCGCGCGGCCGGCGGATTCACCCGCCGCGCCAACTCCGTGCTGCCGCTCGGCGATCCGGGCCTCCCGCTCGGCGATGCGCTCGCGCGGGTGCGCCGCTGGTACGGAGAGCGGGATCTGCCCCCGTACATCCAGACCGGCACCGGCGCCGAGGACGCCCAGGAGGCGCTCTGCGCGGATCTCGAGGAGCACGGGTGGCGGCGCGAGGTGACGGCCGAGGTGCGGATCGCGGCCCTGGCACCGGTCGGTGACCGTGACGTGGACATCTCCGCCGTACGGCTGACCCGGGAGCCGGACGACGCCTGGCTCTCCCGGTACCAGCGCTTCGAGACCCCGGGGCCCCATGTGCTGGAGGTGCTGGGCAGCGGCCCTTCGGTGTGGTTCGCCACCGTGCCGGGCGACGGCCCGGCGGGGGCACCGCCCGCCGCGATCGGCCGCTGTGTGGTGGACGGGCGCTGGGCGGGGTTCATGGCCGTCGAGGTGGGCCCCGAGTACCGGCGCCGGGGTCTCGCCACGGCGGTGATGACCGCGCTGGCCCGCACGGCGCTGGACGAGGGCGCGTCGGCCGCATGGCTCCAGGTGGAGACGGACAACGAGGGGGCACGCGCGCTGTACGACGGCATGGGCTTCGCCCTCCACCACAGCTACCACCACTTCCGGCCCGCGTAGCGCGGGCAGCAGGGGATGAGTCACCCATGAGCGACGAGGATCCCGGCACGGCCGGGCGACGGCGGCTGTTCGCCGACGAGGCGCGCGCCGAGCGGCCCGACCTCGCGCTGCTCTGTCTGCTGCTGGGCGCCGAGACCGGCCCCGTCCCGCCCGGGGACGCCGATCCGTACGGCATCGACGCGGCGCAGATCGAGCTGGACCGGCTGGCCGGCCTCCTCCCCTACGGAGCCAGGGGACCCCGCGTATGGGCGTCGGCGCTCGCCGAACTGCTGGGCGAGCGCTGCGGTTTCGCGGGCTCCTCGGCGGACTACCAGCGGCTGGAGTCATCCGTGCTCCAGCAGGTCCTGCGCCGCCGCAGGGGCCTGCCCATCCTGCTGTCGGTGGTCTGGATCGAGGTGGCGCGCAGAGCGGGAGCGCCCGTGTACGGACTGGCGCTCCCGGGGCATTACGTGGTCGGCTTCGGCGACCCGGCCGAGCGGGTGCTGGCGGACCCCTTCGCGGGCGGCGCGCCGCTCAGCGGCGAGGACGCGGAGCTGATGGTCACGGGGACGACCGGAGCGCCGGCGCCCCCACCCGTGCCCGCGCGGCCGCTGGAGACGATGCTGCGGATCCTGAACAACGTCCGGGCATGGGCGGCGGCCCGTCCGGAGCGTACGGACGTGGCGCTGTGGGCGCTCGACCTCTCCCTGCTGCTGCCCTCGCACCCGGCCAGGCTCCGCTACGAGCGGGCTCAGCTCCTCGTGCAGCGCGGGGAGTTCCTGCGCGGGGCGGCGGAGATGGACGCGTACGCGGAGATCGTCGACCGGGTCGAGCCGACGGCTGCCGAGGCCATCCGCCACCGCGCCCGGGCGGCGAGGGCACTGCTGAACTAGCCTCCTGCCACGGCACCAGCGCCCGCGCCCCCACCCCCGTGGTCATCCTCTGAACTCACCCGGTCCCCCTGTCTGTACGCAAAGCATCCCAATTGCCTTACCGTCGACGCCATTTGTTGCCGTTACGGGAATCAACCGCGGCTCCCGACGTCACACCTCTTGACGTGTCCAGGGCGACGCCTGTTACATCAGCGAGACTAGAGAGCGCTCTCCGGCCTCTCGTGAAATTCAGTCGTGCACCCGACCCACGACCCAGGAGACGTCATCCATGCAAGCTCCCCCCACCAGTTCCGCGCCCCCCATAGCTCCCCGCAGGCACCGCCGCTCCAAGGTGGTCGGTCTCGCCGCGCTCGCCGTATCGATGCTGATGGCCTTCCCCACCGCCCAGGCGGCGTTCGGCGACGAGGCCGCTGAGCTGCCCGGCGGAGGTGACCTCGGCCCCAACGTGATGGTCTTCGACCCCTCGACCCCCGACATCCAGGGCAAGGTCGACGAGGTCTTCAAGAAGCAGGAATCGAACCAGTTCGGCGAAGACCGCTATGCGCTGATGTTCAAGCCGGGCACGTACGACAACATCAACGCCCAGATCGGCTTCTACACCTCCATCGCCGGCCTCGGTCTGAACCCCGACGACACCACCTTCAACGGCGATGTCACGGTCGACGCGGGCTGGTTCGACGGCAACGCCACGCAGAACTTCTGGCGTTCGGCCGAGAACCTGGCGCTCAACCCGGTCAGCGGCACCGACCGCTGGGCCGTCTCCCAGGCCGCCCCCTTCCGCCGTATGCACGTCAAGGGTGGCCTCAACCTGGCACCCGACGGCTACGGCTGGGCCAGTGGCGGCTACATCGCCGACAGCAAGATCGACGGCGAGGTGGGTCCGTACTCGCAGCAGCAGTGGTACACCCGTGACAGCTCCGTCGGCGGCTGGGGCAACGGCGTCTGGAACATGACGTTCTCCGGCGTCGAGGGCGCACCCGCGCAGAGCTTCCCCGAGCCTCCGTACACCACGCTGGACAACACCCCGGTCTCGCGCGAGAAGCCGTTCCTGTACCTGGACGGCGACGACTACAAGGTGTTCGTCCCCGCCAAGCGCACCAACGCGCGGGGCACTTCATGGGGCAACGGCACGCCGGAGGGCGAGTCGATCTCGCTGGACCAGTTCTATGTGGTGAAGCCGGGCGCGACCGCCGAGACCATCAACGCGGCCGTGGACCAGGGCCTGCACCTGCTGTTCACCCCGGGTGTCTACCACGTCGACGAGACGATCAACATCGACCGCGCCGACACCGTGGCGCTCGGTCTGGGTCTGGCCACGATCATCCCGGACAACGGGGTCACCGCGCTCAAGGTCGGTGACGTGGACGGCGTGAAGGTCGCCGGCCTGCTCATCGATGCCGGGACGACCAACTCCGACACGCTGGTCGAGGTCGGCCCCGAGGGCGCGTCCGCGAGCCACTCGGACAACCCGACGTCACTCCAGGACGTGTTCGTCCGGGTCGGCGGGGCAGGGGCCGGCAAGGCCACCACCGGCATGGTGGTCAACAGCAACGACACGATCATCGACCACACCTGGCTGTGGCGCGCCGACCACGGCGACGGGGTCGGCTGGGAGACCAACCGGTCCGACTACGGCCTCCAGGTCAACGGTGACAACGTCCTGGCGACCGGCCTGTTCGTCGAGCACTTCAACAAGTACGACGTGCGCTGGTCCGGCGAGAACGGCAAGACGATCTTCTTCCAGAACGAGAAGGCGTACGACGCCCCGAACCAGGACGCCATCCAGAACGGCGACATCAAGGGCTACGCCGCCTACAAGGTCGACGACTCCGTCACCACCCACGAGGGCTGGGGCATGGGCAGCTACTGCTTCTTCAACGTCGACCCCAGCATCCGCCAGCAGCACGGGTTCCAGGCTCCGGTGAATTCCGGAGTGAAGTTCCACGACCTGCTCGTGGTGTCCCTGGGCGGCAAGGGGCAGTACGAGCACGTCATCAACGACATCGGATCCCCCACGTCCGGTGAGGACACCATCCCCTCACAGGTGGTGTCCTTCCCCTAGGGCATCTGCCCGGGGATCACGAAGGAGGAGGACCCGGCCGCTGCTGCGGCCGGGTCCTCCGTGTGTCGGGAGCCGTCAGAGCCAGCCCTTGTCGCCGGCGGTTCTGACGGCCTCCGCGCGGTTGCGCGCGGCCATCTTCTGGATCGCCGTGGACAGGTAGTTGCGCACCGTCCCGTGGGAGAGCATCAGCTCGGCGGCGATCTCCGCGTTCGTCGCTCCGCCCGCCGCCGCACGCAGGACATCGCGCTCACGGCCGGTCAGCGGGTTCGTCCCTTCCGCGAGGGCGGCAGCGGCCAGCGCGGGGTCGATGACCCGTTCGCCCCCGAGCACCTTGCGTACGGCGTCGGCGAGTTGGGCGGACGGTGCGTCCTTGACCAGGAAGGCGTCCGCGCCCGACTCCATGGCGCGGCGCAGATAGCCGGGGCGGCCGAAGGTGGTGACCACGACGATCTTGATGTCGGGGAGCTCCCGGCGCAGTTCCGCCGCGGCCTCGATCCCGTTCATGCCCGGCATCTCGATGTCGAGGAGCGCGACGTCGACGGCGTGCTCGCGCGCCGCGGCGACCACCTCGTCACCGCGGGCGGCCTGGGCCACCACCTCGATGTCGGGTTCGAGGCCGAGCAGCGCCGCCAGCGCCTCGCGCACCATGGACTGGTCCTCGGCCAGGAGAAGTCTGATCATGCTCATTCTCCGGATCCTAGGTGTATTGACCCGCAGCGTTGTTCACTCGGCTGATCGGGGGTTGGCCTCCGAGTGCGGTGTGGCAGCGGTGGTGGTTGTAGGTGTGGAGGAAGTCTGCCAGGGCTGTGGTCCGTTCGTCATTTGACGTGTAGGGCCGTTGGTAGGCCCATTCGTCGGCGAGGGTGCGGTTGAAGCGTTCGACTTTGCCGTTGGTCTGGGGCCGGTAGGGGCGGGTGAGTTTGCTGGTCGCGCCGAGTTCGGCCAGGGCGGCCTTCCAGGCCAGGCCCTTGCGGTAGGCCCAGGCGTTGTCCGTGAGGACTCGTTCGATGCGGGTGATGCCCTGACTGTGGAAGAAGGCGGCCGCGCGGGTGAGGAAGCCCGCGCAGGTCGCGACTTTCTCGTCCGGGTGGATCTCGCTGTAGGCCAGGCGGGAGTGGTCGTCCACGGCGGAGTGGACGTAGTCGAAGCCCATCTGGCTGCGGGTGGCCCGGCCGGCCTGGCGGCCCAGGACCTTGTGGCCGCCGCCGTCGGGGATCCGGCCGAGCTTTTTGACGTCGACGTGGATGAGTTCGCCGGGCCGTTCACGTTCGTAGCGGCGGATCACCGTGCCGGTCGGCCGGTCGAGCCAGGCCAGCCGATGGAGTCCCTGGCGGGTCAGGATCCGGTGGACCGTCGAGGCCGGGAGGCCCAGGATCGGGCCGATCCTGGCCGGTCCCAGTTTGCGGGACCGCCGCAGGTCGCAGACCTGCGCCTCGATGGCGGCCGGAGTCCGGTGCGGTGTCGTGAGTGGGCTGCTGGAGCGGTCGTGCAGGCCAACCTCGCCTTCGGCCCGCCACCGCCGCATCCATTTGTGGGCCGTGGCCCGCGATATGCCCATCTCGGCTGCGACATGGGCGACCGGGCGGCCCGAGCAGACCCGCTCGACCAGCAGGCGCCTACCGAAAACGGTCAGCCGGGCATTACGGTGGGACACGAAGACCTCCGTGCGGTGAGTTCCTAGACAGCTCCCACCACACTGGAGGTCTTCGTCATGTTCAAGACCCACTGAGTGTCAACAACGCTCGTGATCAATACACCTAGGGCGGAACCGGCCGGGACACGGAGAGTGAGGGCGAAGCCCTTGCCGGGGCCGCCGCCCGCAGGTCCGGTGGCCAGGGTGCCGTCGACCGTGGCGAGGCGCTCGGCGATGCCGGTGAGCCCGTTGCCCGGCTGGGTGCCCGCCGCGCCCCGGCCGTCGTCGGTGACGGCGAGCTCCAGGACCGGGCCTCCGAGGGTCTGGTGCGAGGTGAGGGCGACCGTGCAGCGATGGGCGCCGCTGTGGCGTACGACGTTGGTGACGGCTTCCCGCAGCCCCCAGGCGAGCACCTCCTCCTGCTTCTCGGGGATGCCGTCCGTGATGTCCTCGGGGACCTCGGCCGGGACATCGGCGGTGATACCGGCGGCGGCGAGTGCCGTACGGGCCCCCGCCAGCTCGCCGGGGAGGGTCGGCCTGCGGTAGCCGCTGACCGCGCCGCGTACGTCGGTCAGGGCCTGGCGGCTCACCCGCTCGATGTCCGCCACCTGCTCCGCGGCCCGTTCGGGCTGCCCCGGGAGCATCCGGCCCGCCAGTTCGCTCTTGAGCGTGATCAGCGAGAGCGAGTGCCCCAGCAGGTCGTGCAGATCGCGGGCCAGCCGCAGCCGCTCCTCGTTGGCGGCGAGCTGGGCGACGGTCGCGCGGGCCTCGCGCAGCTGGATCGTCGTACGGATCATCTGCCGCACCCCGGACATCGCGAACCCGCCGAGCAGCGCCGGGAAGGCCAGCGCCGTGATGATCTCGCGGGCGTGGCCGGCGATCAGGCCGGTCACCACCATCACCGCGGTGGCCGCCGGGATCAGCCAGGCGGCGATCCGCAGCGGCAGGGTCGCCCCCACCGACACCGAGACGTAGACGAACAGCACCAGCCAGGGTGTGCCGAGCATCACGACGAGGGCGAGGGCGAGAGCCGCGAGGAAGGTGATCGTCCAGAGCACGCGCGGGCGGGCCAGGGCCTTCGACGTGTGCCGGAAGACGAGGACCAGGTACACCGCGACGAACACCAGCAGGCCGGTCCCGCCGAGCACCCGGGTCGTGACGGTGTGGTCCCCGCTGACCACGTCCGTGACGGGGGCGCTCATGAACGCCAGCCAGATGCCGATCCACAGCAGCTTCATGGTGAACTGGCGGCGGCCCTGCGGCGGGCGCCCGATGCCCAGCGGCGTCTCGTCGTCGCTCACGCCTTCAAGGTGTCCTTCCGATAGAGCCAGGCCGCGCCGCCCGCGAAGAGCACGAAGTAGGCGCAGAGGACCGCGACGTCCTTGGCGTGCGGCGAGCCGCCCATCTCCACGGACTGGCCGAGAGCAGCGTACGCGTGGGTCGGCAGCCACTCGGAGATCTTCTGGAGCCAGTCGGGGAACGTCGCGGTGGGCATCCACAGCCCTCCGAGGATGGAGAGGCCGAAGTAGATGATCATGGTGATCGGGCGGACCGCGTCACCGCTGGCGACGTATCCGATGGCGACCCCGAGTGCGGCGAAGACCAGGGAACCGGCCCAGATGAGACCGGTCAGCGCCAGCCACTGCCAGGCGTCGAGCCGTACGCCCTTGACGCCGGCGGCGACGAGGAACACGACCACGATGCAGGGCAGCGTGACGATGCCGGCGCCCGCGATCTTCGACAGGACGTAGCCGCGGCCCGGCAGGGCGGTGAGGCGGAGCTGACGGACCCAGCCCTTCTCCCGCTCC
This sequence comes from Streptomyces sp. NBC_01012, assembly GCF_045162755.1. NCBI lineage: Bacteria > Bacillati > Actinomycetota > Actinomycetes > Kitasatosporales > Streptomycetaceae > Streptomyces > Streptomyces sp. NBC_01012. Next base: position 2,591,821 of record NZ_CP108688.1, read on the forward strand.
TTGGCGATGCGTTCGCTGTTGCCCATGAGGACGGCGGTCAGGGCGCCGAAGGAGGCCATCGAGACCATGAAGAAGGCCTGGAGGGTCAGCTCGGAGCCCGGGACCGTGTCGGTGGTGTTCTGGGTTCCGGAGATCAGCAGATAGATCGCCGACGGGTAGATGACCGAGAAGAACATGAACTTCTTGTTCCGCAGGGTCCTGAGCACTTCGAGCCTGGTGAGGCTCCAGGAGAAGTAGTTCCTCATGCGGTCCTGGCCTCCTCGGCCTCGGTGATGGCGACGAAGGCCTGTTCCAGGCCGAGTCCGGCGACCTCGATCTCGCGCGGGTAGAGGCCGAGGCCGTAGAGCGCGTGGACGGTCGCGTCCGCGTCGTAGGACTGGATACGGACCCGGCGGCCGCTGACGTCGAGGGTGGACAGGGACGGCAGGGCGCGCAGCGCGACCTCGTCGACCGGTCCGTCCAGCTCGAAGGAGATCCGGCGGGCTCCCGCCTTCGCCTTGATCTCGGCGGCGGTGCCGTCGGCGAGTACACGGCCCTTGTGGAGGACCAGGACACGGTCCGCGATGGCGTCGGCCTCCTCGAGGTAGTGGGTGGCGAACAGGACCGTACGGCCCGCGTCGGCCTGTTCGCGCATGGTGGCCCAGAAGGCCTTCCGCGCGGTGACGTCCATGCCGGTGGTCGGCTCGTCCAGCACGATCAGGTCGTTGGCCCCGGCGGTGGCGAGCGCGAAGCGCACGCGCTGTTCCTGGCCGCCGGAGAGCTTGTTGACCAGGCGGTCGGCGATCTGGGTCAGCCCCGCGCGCTCCACCACCTGGTCGACCGGGTAGGCCCTCGGGTGCAGGTCGCAGGCGAGCCTGACGAGTTCCTTGACGGTGACGTCCTCCATCAGGCCGCCGGACTGCAGCATGGCCCCGACGTGGCCCTCCGCGATGGCCTCCTGCGGCGACATGCCGAAGAGCCGGACCTCACCGGAGTCGGCGGTGCGCAGCCCCAGGAGCAGGTCCAGGGTGGAGGACTTCCCGGCACCGTTGGGGCCGAGCAGCGCCACCGTCTCGCCGGGGTGCAGGTCGAGGGTCAGTCCGTCGACGGCGCGTACGGCTCCGTACGCCTTGCTGACATGGTCGAAGCTCACCACGGCGGTTTTCGCCGTGGTGGGTGCGGCGGCTGTTGTTGGCATACGTCCAGCCTGCCGGAGCGGGGTGCCCGGTCGGCAGGGGCGCGGATCACCCGTCCGGGATGACAGATGTCATGCCCCGGATGCGGCGTCGCCCCTGCCCGGAACTCCGGACAGGGGCGGCGGCACGGCTGTGTCGCGGCCGGTCAGCCCTCGCCGCCGAGGTCGATCGCGACGGTGCGCTCCGCCGGCGTCTTGCCGAGCAGGGCGCCCTGCATGGCCTGCGCCACATCGGTGGCGCTGACCTCGTGCTGCTTCCCGTCGCCCTTGGTGATCATGATGCCGTCGAAGACACCGTCCAGCAGGGTGTCGATGGCTTCCCTGTCGTAGACGGGGACCAGCTTGCCGTCGACCGGCTTCATGGACAGGATCTGCGGCAGGGACTTCGCGGGTCCGAAGTCGATCTGCTTGGGCCCGGCCTTGATGGTGACCAGGCCGGACATCGCGGGCTCGGCGAACTCCTTCATCGCCCGGTCGAGTTCGGCCTGGGTGATGGTGGGTTCGGTCTCGGCCACCGGCAGTTCGACGACGGACACCTTGTCGGTCTGCACCTGCGCGCGGTAGGCGTCGCGGACGGAGATCATCGACTTGTTGACGTCGATCGACTTCCCCGCCTTCCCGGGGACGGGCACGGCCTTGTTCGGCTCGAACTTGATCGTGCCGTCGTTGGACGAGCCCTCGACGCCCGCGAGGTCGGTCAGCGCGACTCCGAGCTTCTCCTCGTCGACCGGGATCACCGGGTCGGCGGGGCGCGCCCCGCCGAACAGGGAGCCGATCACCGAGACCGGGTTGTAGTCGCTGCCCGCGGCGCCACGGACGGTCTCCTGGCTGTCCAGGGTGAGGCCGGCCTTCTCGGGGGCGAGCTTCTCCTCCTTGCCGTCCACGGACAGCCGCAGCGGCGTGCGGGCGCGCTTGCCGAGGGTGGCGTCGAGCTTGGTCACCGCCTCCTCCTTCGTGCCGCCGCCGATGTCGACGCCGAGCACGGTGGTGCCCTTGGGCACCTCGGAGTGGTTCATCAGCAGGCCCGCGCCGTAGGCGACACCGAGGAGCACCACGACGGCCACGCCCAGCAGGACCGGCTTGGAGCGGCCCTTCTTCGCCGGCGGTGCCGGCTTCGGAGCGGGGGCGGGCGCCGGGGCGTCCGAGTCCGCCGGTCCGCCGCCCTTGGGACCCATGGGCCCCTCGGGCGGGCGGGTCGTGCCGGGCCCGCCGGGGAACGGCGCGCGGGGCTCGCCCGGGATGACGGGGATACCGCTGGTGAGCGTGTCACCCGAGACATGGCCGCCCGGCCCAGGGGCCGGGGCGGGAGCCTGCGGCGTCAGGATCGCGGTGTCGTCCGACATCCTCGGGGGTACGCCGCCGGGGCCGCCAGGGCCCCCAGGTCCGCCGGGACGAGGCCCCGACGGGCCGCCGGGAGCAGCCTGACCGGCCCCGCCCGTCCGGCCGGTGAGCCGGTCGAGGTCCGGCGTCAGGGACGAACTTCCGGTGGCGGGGCCCGTGGTGGGTCCGGAGGGCCCCGGGCCGCCGGGCGGTCGCAGGGCCGGGTCGGGCCCGGACGGCGGACCTGCGTCGAGGTCGTCGAGGGCGCTGCGCCGGGGCGCACCGCCGCCGGGCGGCTTCGGGCCCTCCGAGAAGTACGGCGAATCCGTGCGGGGCTGTGCAGGACCGGCAGGACCGCCGCCGGGGCGCGGGCCGGGACCCTGACCGGGCCTGGGGCCCTGTCCCGGCGCACCGGGGCCCGGGGCCGACGGGGCGGCGCCCGCACCGGGTGCGGGGGGCGGGGTCGGGGCCTTGCGCGGGGCGAACCAGTCGCTGCCGCTCTTCTCCCTGGCCGGCTTCTCGGCCGGCGCCTCGGCCGCCGGGGCACTGTCACGCGTGTCCTGGCCCGCGGCGGATGCCCCGCCGGCCGACGGCGCGGGTGCGCCGGGCCTGGGGGTGCTGCCGGTGCGCTCGGCGTCCTGGCGGTCGCCTGACGGGTCGGTGTCGCTCATCGGCGTACGCATCACGACAGGCGGGATCGGACGCGAGCCCGGGATGTTGATCCGGATACGCGTCGTCAGCGTCGTCTCGGTTCTGGGTTCCTCGGGCTGAGGCGGATCCGCAGGCTCCGGAGTGTCCTCCGGCCCGTCCTGGGACGGGTGCAGCGACGGATACTGGCGTGATCCGTACGGCGGCGTACCCGACGGGTACGCGGCACCTCCGCGCCCCTGGGGCCCGGAGGACGAACTGTCAGTTTCACGACTCAAAGCAGGTTCTCCCGATTGGCTCCGCCGCCCGTACTTCCCCCGTGCCGCAGGCCAGGGGACGGCTCGGCGCGCGCACCACCATACTGGCCGCCACCGTAAGACTCTCCGCGCCCTGGGGGAACAAGGATGCACCTACCCGTGCGCGGAGGAGCAATCCGGGAGCGGATACAGCACATCACGAGCCGGGCCCGTCGGTGCTGTTGGCCGGATCCGGCAGCCGCGACATCGTGGCACAGATCACAGCGACGGCCATCCCTCCGAGCATGAAGAGCGCCAGGCCGATCTCCTGTCCGAAGACGTAGTCGCCCTCGGGTCGCCCGCCGAGCAGCACGACCACGGCGATGAACCAGCCCACCGCCGGTGCCAGCGCGCCGAGCTGTGTCCGGGTCAGCACCCGGCCGCCGTAGAAGAGACCGGCCGACGCGGCGAGCGCGAGCAGCAGCCCTCCGGGGAACAGCGCCGCCTGGACGAGGGTGCCCGCAAGACCGACGAACGCGCCCAGCACCGCGAGGCCCAGGTACAGCGGGATCCGTGCGGGGTTCGGGGGCGCGGCGAGACCCATGGGCGCGGGGCTTCTGGGCGGGGCGTTGGTGCGCGGGGCCTCGGACGCGGCGCGCTGCCGCTTGCTGCCGCTCATGCCTGCGCTCCCGGTGCGAGGGGTGCGTCCGCCACGCCGTCGAAGAGGTCGCGCTCACGGAACGCGCCGCCCCCGCCCGGGGCGCCCCGTACCAACTCGTAGTACTCGGTGGTGAAGACCGGCTGACCCAGGTCGTTCGAAAGAGCGAAGAAGGGGCCGTCCACGGCGATCTGGGTGGCGTGCGCCCGCATCGCGGCTGTCTTCGCCGCGGCGTACGCCGAACCGTCGATCTCCGTCGTGATCTCCGCGTCGTCCACGACACCGGGTACGTCGTCGGTCGACGCGATGCCGGGGAAGGCGTCGGGGGCGGTCTCCCGCAGCCGCGCGAAGGCCGCGTCGGCCACGGAGCGTGGCACCCGGTTCCAGTAGATCTTGGCGACGGTGTGCGGGGCTCCGGCCGCCGGGTCGTACGCGGGATCCGCGGCCAGGTCCGCCGCGCGCATCGCGACGCGGTGCGCCTGGATGTGGTCGGGGTGGCCGTAGCCGCCGTCGGGGTCGTAGGTGATCAGGACCTGGGGGCGCAGGGAGCGGATCACCCCGACCAGATGGCCGGCCGCCTCGTCCAGGTCGGCGGCCCAGAAGGCTCCGGGGCGGTGATTCTGCTCGGTGCCCATCATCCCGGAGTCACGGAACCGGCCGGGGCCACCCAGGAACCGGTGGTCGGTGACCCCCAGCTCCCGCATCGCGGCGGTGAGTTCACCGACGCGGTGGTCACCGAGCCCGCCGTCCCGGTCCGCGGCGAGATGCGCGAGGGCGGGCGGAATGACCTCGCCCTCCTCGCCGAGGGTGCAGGTCACCAGGGCGACGTGCGCGCCCTGGGCCGCGTACCTGGCCATGGTGGCGCCGTTGTTGATCGACTCGTCGTCGGGGTGCGCGTGCACCAGGAGCAGACGGCGGGCGGGGAGGTCCTTCATGGGGACCACCCTACGAGCAGGGCGCCCCGCGGGCCGAACGCCCCACGGGGCCGGGGCACCCGGCGCGCGCCGTCAGAACTTGATTCCCCCGATCATGCCTGCCACGTTCGACGTCACCTCCGAGATGGTCGGGGCGATCGACGAGCTCGCGAGGTAGAACCCGAGCAACATGCAGACCACCGCGTGTCCGCCCTTCAGTCCGGATTTCCGGATCAGCAGGAAGACGACGATCGCCAGCAGCACCACCGCCGAAATCGAGAGTGCCACGGCGGTTCACCTCCATCAGTACGGTCGGGACAGGCAGCACACATGGAGCCAGCAGGTTCTTACCCACCGAGCGCTACGGATCATAACTATCCGTGCCGACGCATTGATCGGGGCACAGCAGCACGAGGGGCGCACGGAGGGGCCGTCGCCAACTAGATTCGGTGCCATGACCTCGCAGAAGCTGTCCTTTCCTCGCCAGCACGCCCGGACCCAGCGGTTCACTCTCGGCGCACCCCGGGCCTTCACCGTCTCACCGGATGGAACGCGGGTGCTCTTCCTGCGTTCCGCATCGGGCACCGACCGGACGAACCGGCTCCTGGTGCTGGACACATCGACGGGCGAGGAGCGGATCGCGGCCGACCCCGACGCGCTGCTGGGCGGTTCGACGGAGAAGCTGTCACCGCAGGAGCGGGCCAGGCGCGAGCGGACCAGGGAGGGTTCGGCGGGCATCGTGGGCTACGCGGTGGACGACGCGGCCGAGTTGGCGGCCTTCGCGCTCTCCGGCAAGGCGTACGTCGCCGAGTTGAGGGCGGGCACGGCACGGGCCCTGCCGGTACCGGGCCCGGTGATCGATCCCCGCCCCTCCCCCGACGGCCGGCTCGTCGCCTACGCCGCCCGGGGCTCGCTGCGCGTCGTGGGGGCGGACGGCGACGGGGACCGGCCGGTCGCCGAGCCGGAGGACGCGAACGTCTCGTACGGCCTCGCGGAGTTCGTCGCGGCCGAGGAGATGGGCCGCTACCGCGGTTTCTGGTGGTCGCCGGACTCCCGGAGCCTGTTGGTCGCGCGGGTCGACGACAGCGCCGTACAGCGGTGGTGGATCGCCGATCCCGCGCACCCCGGGAGCAAGCCGGCCGAGGTCGGCTATCCGGCGGCGGGTACGGCCAACGCCGAGGTGGGGCTCTTCGTGATGGGCCTGGACGGCTCCCGCACCGAGGTGGTCTGGGACCGGGCCCGTTTCCCCTATCTGGCGCGGGTGCACTGGTCGTCGCACGGTGCGCCGCTGCTTCTGGTGCAGGCCCGTGACCAGCGCAGCCAGCTGTATCTGACGGTGGACACGGAGACCGGCGCGACCCGCACGGTGCATGTCGACGAGGACGGGGTCTGGCTCGACCTCTTCGCCGGGGTGCCCGCCTGGGCGCCCGACGGGCGGCTCGTCCGGATCGCCGACGAGGGGGGCGCGCGGGTGCTCTCGGTCGGTGACCGGCCGCTGACCGGTGACCGGCTGCACCTCCAGGCGGTGCTGGACATCGGGGATTCGGACATCCTGGTGCAGGCCACCGCGGGCGAAGGCGCGGCGGATCCGGAGACGGGGCAGAGCCATGTCTACCGCGTCAACGAGCTGGGCGTGGAGCGCGTCAGCGAGGACCCGGGGGTCCACTCGGCGGTGCGCGCGGGCGGTGTGACGGTCCTGGTCTCGGCGTCCCTCGAGCACCCCGGGACGGCCGTACGCGTGCTGCGCGACGGCAAGCGGATCGCCACCGTGGCGAATCTCGCCCAGGAGCCGGTCCTGACCGCGAAGGTTCACCTGACGGAGGGGGGCGCACGGCGGATCCCGTGCGCCGTTCTGCTCCCCACCGGATATTCGGAATCAGATGGTCCGCTTCCGGTCCTGATGGATCCCTACGGCGGTCCGCACGGCCGCCGGGTGGTCGCCGCCCACAATCCGCACCTCACGTCCCAGTGGTTCGCCGACCACGGTTTCGCCGTGGTCGTCGCGGACGGCCGGGGCGCCCCCGGCCGTTCGCCCGGCTGGGAGAAGGCGGTGCGGGACGATCTCACCCTCACCCTCGACGATCAGGTCGAGGCTCTGCACGCCCTGGCGGGACGCTTCCCGCTCGATCTGTCCAAGGTGGCCATGCGCGGCTGGTCGTACGGCGGTTACCTCTCGGCGCTCGCGGTGCTGCGGCGCCCCGACGTCTTCCACGCGGCCGTGGTCGGCGCCCCTGTGACGGACTGGCGGCTGTACGACACCCACTACACCGAGCGCTATCTCGGCGACCCCACCCGGCAGCCCGAGGTGTACGCCCGCAACTCGCTGGTGACCGACGAGGGGCTCTCCGAGCCGGCCGACGAGGTCCGGCCGATGATGCTCGTCCATGGTCTGGCCGACGACAACGTGGTGGTCGCCCACGCGCTGCGGCTCTCCTCCGCGCTGCTGTCCGCCGGACGCCCGCACGAGGTGCTGCCGCTGAGCGGGGTGACACACATGACCCCGCAGGAACAGGTGGCCGAGAATCTGCTGCTGCTCCAGGTGGACTTCCTCAAGCGGTCCCTGGGGCTGCCCAGGGCCTGACAGCGGCCGTCACCAGCCGGGCGGCGGGGAGGCAGGGGGCGGCGGGGAGGAGCCCGGCCCGCCGCCGCTCTGCGGATAACCGTAGCCGGGGCCGCCGCTCCCCGGGGGCCCGAAGCCGGGGGCGGCTCCGGGCCGCGGATAGCCGTAGCCCCGGGTGTCGGCCTGTGGGTAGCCGTAGCCGCCGTACCCCTGCCCGCCCTGCCCTTCGACCCGCTCGAAGCCTCTGCGCGCCAGGACGGGGAGGGTCACGGCCCCCGCGAGGGCGAAGAGGAACGAGGTGAGCATGATGAGCTGCTGCTCGAACGGCGCGTCACCGAAGTGTTCCAGCGATGTGTCGTGGACCATCCGGGCGATACCGCAGCCGCCGGAGACCAGCAGGAGTCCTGCGACGATCATGCCGAGCGGCCTGGCGTGGACGGCACGGAAGAGCGCGGTCCAGGCCACCACCAGGCAGGTCACCCCGATGGCCACGCCGCTCCAGCCCGGCGGGGTGGCGGTCAGTCCGATCGTGAGGACCTTCCCGCCGATGAACCAGGCGGGATAGAGCTGGTCCGGCAGTGTGAAGAGCTGACGGATCTCCCAGGCGATCATGACGGCGCCCGAAGCGCCGAGCAGCAGGAAGGCCGTGACGCCCGCGCCCTGGCCCGGTCTGGTGGGCCGCGGCTCGTAGGAGTCCTCGGGCTGTCGGCGGCCCACGGCCCCGATGACGACGAGCGCGAGTCCGGCGGCCAGGGCGACGAAGGTGCCGACGAGTGCGCGGGTGCGCAGTTCCTCGCCGTACCGCTCACCCATCCACGACGAGCCGATGGTCCACACCCCGGGCAGCCGCAGGGCCAGCGTGACCAGTCCGGTGACGACCAGCGTGGACGCGGCGACCGAGGAGCGCAGGGCCGCGATCAGGGCGGCGACGAGGACGACGAACAGCACCGGATCGGCTAGCAGCGTGGCGGGCAGCGTCTTCGGCCATCCGCGCGTGTAGCCGGCCCAGTAGCGCAGCAGGTCCGTCGGATCGCCGAGTGCTCTGACGTCCCGTACGATCCAGGCCGCGACCAGGGCCGCGAGCACGGCGCACAGCACCGCTCCGGTGATTCTGGCTCCCCGTGTGAGTATCACCTCAGGGATACTCCCTCGCGGCCCGCCGATGGACAAGAGGACCTGGGAAACGGGGGGGGAACGGGTAACCGGCCGGGGCGACGTGATGAACGCCCCGGCCGGTTCACGGCACCCGCACGGCCGTACGCTGACCATGGTGCGACGTTCGTATATCGGTGTGGAGACGGCCGAGTTGCCTCTGTGTTAACGGATCTGAGGCCCGCTCATCACTCCTCGCCCCCCTCTTCGCCGCCCCCGCCGCGCTGGTCCTCCGGTGGCACCACCTGCTTCTCCTCGGCGAAGTGGCACGCCGAGTCGTGCCGGGCCGGGGTCTCCGAGTCCCGGAAGACCGCGGGTACCGCCAGCAGCGGCACCTCCAGCTCGCACCGCTCCTGCGCCTTCCAGCACCGGGTACGGAAGCGGCAGCCGGACGGGATGTTCGCGGGGGAGGGCACGTCACCGTGCAGGATGATCCGCTCACGGTGCTCACGTGCGGTCGGGTCGGGCACCGGTACGGCTGAGAGCAGCGCCTGGGTGTACGGATGCGTCGGGTGGTCGTAGATCTCCTCGTCCGTGCCGATCTCGACGATCCGGCCCAGATACATGACCCCGACCCGGTCGGAGATGTGCCGGACGATCGACAGGTCGTGCGCGATGAACAGGAAGCTGAGGTCGAATTCGGCCTGGAGCCTGTCCAGCAGGTTGACGACCTGGGCCTGCACCGACACGTCGAGCGCGGAGACCGGTTCGTCGGCGACGATGATCTCCGGGTTGAGCGCGAGACCGCGGGCGATCCCGATGCGCTGGCGCTGGCCGCCGGAGAACTGGTGCGGATAGCGGTTGATGTACTCCGGGTTCAGGCCGACGACGTCCAGCAGGTCCTGGACCCGCTGCCTGCGGCTCCCCTTGGGCGCGACCTCCGGATGAATCTCGTACGGCTCCCCGATGATGTCGCCGACCGTCATCCGCGGGTTCAGCGAGGTGTACGGGTCCTGGAACACCATCTGGATGTTGCGGCGCACGGCCTTCAGCGCACGCCCGGACAGCTTGGTGACGTCCTCGCCCTTGTAGCGGATCTCGCCCCCGGTCGGCGGCTCCAGGTGCACCAGCATCTTGGCGACGGTCGACTTCCCGCAGCCCGACTCCCCCACGATGCCGAGCGTCTCGCCGGCGGCCAGGTCGAAGTCCACGCCGTCGACGGCCTTGACCGCGCCTACCTGCTTCTTGAAGAGGATGCCCTGGGTCAGCGGGTAGTGCTTGACCAGCCCGCGCACCTCCAGGATCGGGTCGCCCCCGGCGTACGGGCGTACGGGCGCCACGGCCTGGAGCGTGGAGCCCCCGCCCCCTCCCCCGTGGCCCGTCTCGTCAGCGTGCATCGAGCGTCTCCTTCCAGAAGTGGCAGGCGCTCCGGCGCTCCTCGTTCACGGTGTAGAGCGGCGGCACGTCGGTGCGGCACACGTCCTGGGCCAGCGGGCAGCGCGGGTGGAAGGCGCAGCCGGACGGAATGTGCAGCAGGTTGGGCGGCAGGCCCTTGATCGCGTACAGCTCCTGGCCCTTCTGGTCCAGGCGCGGGATCGACCTCAGCAGGCCCTTGGTGTACGGGTGGGCGGGCGCCTGGTAGATCGGGTGGACGGGTGAGGTCTCGACGATCCGGCCCGCGTACATCACGGCGATCTTGTCTGCGACGTCCGCGACCACGCCGAGGTCGTGCGTGATCAGGATCAGCCCCATGTTGAGCTCGCGCTGCAACTCGGCGAGCAGGTCCATCACCTGGGCCTGGACGGTCACGTCGAGCGCGGTGGTCGGTTCGTCGGCGATGATCAGGGAGGGTTCCAGCGCCAGCGCCATGGCGATCATGATGCGCTGGCGCATACCGCCGGAGAACTGGTGCGGGTAGTCGCCGACCCGCTGCCTGGCGGCCGGGATGCGCACCCGGTCCATCAGCTCGACGGCCTTGGCCCTGGCGTCGCCCCGTGACATCCCGCGGTGCACGACGAACATCTCGCCGAGCTGGGCTCCGACGCTCAGCACGGGGTTCAGCGAGGACAGCGCGTCCTGGAAGATCATGGCCATCTCCTGGCCCCGGATCCTGCGGCGCTCCTCGGCCCTGAGCTTCAGCAGATCGCGGTCCTTGAAGAGGATCTCGCCCCCGCTGATCCTCCCGGGCGGCATGTCCAGGATGCCCATGATCGCCTGGGCGGTCACCGACTTCCCCGAGCCCGACTCACCGAGTACGGCGAGCGTCTCCCCTTCGGCGACGGAGTAGTTGACCCCGTTGACGGCCTTGGCCACGCCCTCCCGGGTGTGGAACTCCACATGCAGATCGCGCACTTCGAGCAACATGGTGGCGGACTCCTCAGCGCAGCTTGGGGTCGAGGGCGTCGCGCACCGCGTCGCCGAGCATGATGAAGGCGAGCACGGTGATGGCCAGCGCCCCTGCGGGCCACAGCAGCATGTGCGGCGCGTTGCGGACGTACTGGGAGGCGGCGGAGATGTCGATGCCCCAGGAGACGGCCGGCGGTTTCAGGCCGACGCCGAGATACGAGAGGGTCGCCTCCAGCGAGATGTACGTCCCCAGGGCGATGGTCGCCACGACGATCACCGGGGCGATGGCGTTGGGCATGATGTGCCGGAGCATCATCCGCGAGTTCGACGCGCCCAGTGCGCGGGCCGCCTGGACGTAGTCGTTCTGTTTGGCGGTGATGACGGAGCCGCGGGCGATGCGCGCGATCTGCGGCCAGCCCAGCAGCACGATGAAGCCGATCACCGGCCAGACGGTGGAGCTGGTGACGACCGACAGGAAGACCAGTCCGCCGAGCACCACCGGGATGCCGAAGAAGACGTCCGTGATGCGGGAGAGCACCGCGTCCCACGCCCCGCCGAAGAAGCCCGCGAGGCCGCCCAGCACACCGCCGAGCAGCGAGACGCCCAGGGTGGACAGGACACCGACGGCCACGGAGGTACGCGCGCCGTAGACGGTGCGGGTGTAGACGTCGCAGCCCTGTCCGTCGAAGCCGAAGGGGTGACCTGGCTGGGAGCCCTCCTGGGCCTTGGCCAGGTCGCAGTTGAGGGGGTCCTGGTCGGCGATCAGCGACGGCCAGATCGAGATGATCACCAGGAAGAGGATGACGAGCCCGGAGATGATGAAGACCGGGTTGCGGCGCAGGTCGCGCCAGGCGTCGGACCAGAGGCTGCGCGGCTTGCCGGTGGGCCCGGCGCCGTCGGGGCCGCCCGGTGCCTTCTCCAGGGTGGTGCCCTCGTCCACCGCGAGGTCCATCGGCCCGCCGGTACCGGCGCCCGAGATCGCTCCGCTGCCCGTCGTCCCGTCCCACGGCTTCGGCTCAGGCATAGCGGATCCTCGGGTCGAGTACGGCGTACAGGAGGTCGACGATCAGGTTGGCGGCCAGGAAGACGAGGACAAGGACGGTGACGAAGCCGACGACGGTCTGGGAGTTCTGCCGCAGGATGCCCTGGTAGAGCTGGTAGCCGACGCCGTGGATGTTGAAGATGCGCTCGGTGACGATCGCCCCGCCCATCAGGGCGCCCACGTCCGTACCGATGAAGGTGACGACGGGGATGAGGGAGTTGCGCAGCAGGTGCCGTACGACGACCCGGCGTCTGGGGAGGCCCTTGGCCGTGGCGGTACGGACGTAGTCGGCGCGGGCGTTCTCGGCGATCGACGTCCGGGTGAGCCGGGTGACGTAGGCCAGCGAGACGGAGGCCAGGACGAGCCCGGGCAGGATCAGTTCGTCCACCGGTGCCTCCGAGGAGACGGACGGCTTGATGACGCCCCACTCCACACCGAGCAGCAGCTGGAGGAGCAGGCCGGTGACGAAGGTCGGCACGGAGATGACGACCAGGGTCAGGATGAGCACCGTGGTGTCGACGGGCCGGCCGCGGCGCAGACCGGTGACGACGCCGAGGCTGATGCCGATGACGATCTCGAACACGATGGCGATGATGGTGAGCCGGATGGTGATCGGGAAGGCGGTGCCCATCAGCTCCGTGACCTTCTGACCGTTGAACGCGGTGCCGAAGTCGCCGGTGAACACATTGCCCATGTAGTGCAGGTATTGCTGCCAGACCGGCTTGTCGAGGCCGAATTCGGTGCGCAGCTGGGCGGCGGTCGAGGGGTCGCACTGGCGGTCACCGCAGAGGCCCGCGATGGGGTCGCCCATCACGTTCACCATGAGGAAGATCAGCAGCGTGGTGCCGAAGAAGACCGGGATCATCTGCAGCAGCCGCCGGATCACATAACGTCCCATGAGGGCTCCCGGGGTCGGGGCGGAAGGACCGAAGGACCGGAAAGCCGGGTCGCCGGTGCGGGGCGCCGCACCGGCCACCCGGCTTCAGCGGGTCACTTGACCTTGATCTGGTCGTACACCGGGACGCTGAAGGGGTTCAGCGAGACGTTCTCGACCCTGTCGGAGTAGCCGGCGCTGCCGTTCTGGTACCAGAGCGGGATGGCGGGCATCTCCTCGGCCATGACCTTCTCCGCGTCCTGGAAGGTGCTGACGGCCTTGGCCTTGTCCGTCTCCGCGTTGGCCTTGTCGACCAGGTCGTCGAACTTCTTGTTGCTCCACTTGCCGTCGTTGGACGAGGCGTTCGTGTAGTACTGCGGCTGGAGGAAGTTCTGGATCAGCGGGTAGTCCATCTGCCAGCCCGCGCGCCAGGAGCTGGTCAGCTTCTGGGTGGAGACCTGGCTGCGGAAGTCGGCGAAGGTGCCGATGGGCCCGCCGACACACGCCTTGTTGTTCCCCATGACGTTGTTGATGCTGTTGCAGACCGCGTCGACCCACTCCTTGTGGGAGCCGGTGTCGGCGTTGTACGAGATCTTGAGCTGGCCGCCGGGGATGCCGCCGCCCTCGTCGATCAGCTTCTTGGCCTCCGCCTTGTCGTAATCGCAGGCGGAGCCGCAGAGCCCCTTCTTGAACCCGCCGTCCGCGCCGAGTACCGGCGAGGTCCAGTCGCTGGCGGGGGTGCGCGTCTTCTGGAAGATCTGGTTGGTGATCTGGTCACGGTTGATCGCCATGGACAGGCCACGGCGGACCTTGGCCGCGTCGGGGGTGTCCCAGGCCTTCTCGTAGAACGGGAAGGCGATCGTCTGGTTGATGCCTGCGGGGGTGTTGATGTAGCGGTCGCCCAGGTCCGCCTTGACGTTCTTGAGCTGCGACGCGGGCACGTCGTCGACCAGGTCGAGGTTGCCCGCGGTCAGGTCGGTGTAGGCGGTGTTGTTGTCGGTGTAGACCTTGAGGTCGATGCCGCCGTTCTGCGCCTTGTCCGCGCCGGGGTAGTCGTCCCAGCGGCGCAGGTTCATCGACGAGCCCTTGGCGTACGAGTCGATGGTGTAGGGACCGTTGCCGACGGGCTTGGAGAGCCACGCGTCGTGGTCGCTGTAGAAGGTCTTGGGCAGCGGCACGAAAGCGGCGTAGCCGAGGGTGTCGGGCCAGAGCGAGAACTTCTGCGACAGCTTGGCCGTGAAGGTCGTGTCGTTGACCACCTTCAGGCCGGAGAGGCTGGCGGCGGACGCACTGCCCGACTCGGGGTGGACCTTGTCATATCCGTCGATGTACTGGAAGAAGTAGGCGTTCTTCTGGTTGTTCTTCAGTGCGGCGCCGTAGTTCCAGGCGTCCACGAAGGACTTCGCGGTGACCTTCTCACCGTTGCTGAAGGTCCAGTTGTCCTTGATCGTGATGGTGAAGTTCTCCGAGTCCTTGGACTCGATCTTCTGGGCGATCTCGTTCTTGGCCTCGCCGGTCTTCGGGTCGTACCGCACGAGTCCGCGGAAGACCATGTCGAGGACCTTGCCGCCCTGCACCTCGTTGGTGTTCGCCGGCTCCAGCGGGTTCTGCGGGTCCCCCCAGGACGAGCTCACGATCCCGTCGGATCCACCGCCGCCACCGCTGTCCCCGCCGCCGCAGGCCGTGGCCGCCAGGGTGACGGCGACGGCGCATGCGGCCCACCTGGCCTGTGTGGCTCCACGCATGGAGTGCCTCCTAGGGTTCCCGTGAGTGGCTCAATGCCTCATATCACCCCATATGACACTCCGTCGCATGTCGGCCTACGCCGTACGCGGCCCAGGAACGCCAGGACGCCCGGCCCCTCTCGGGGCCGGGCGTCCTGGTTCGGGCTGTACGCGCTACGCCGCGTGCACCACGTCGCGCTCCTCGGCGAAGTGGCACGCCGACTCGTGCGCGGCCGGCGTGTCCGAGGTCTTGAAGCGCTCGGGGATCGCCAGCAGTGGCATCTCCGTGGCGCACTTGTCCTCGGCCTTCCAGCACCGGGTACGGAAGCGGCAGCCCGACGGCGGGTTCGCCGGCGAGGGGACGTCACCCGAGAGGATGATCCTCTCGCGTCCGTCACGGGCGTCCGGGTCGGGGACGGGGACCGCCGAGAGCAGCGCCTGGGTGTAGGGGTGCGTCGGGTGGTCGTAGATCTGCGTGTCGGAACCGATCTCGGCCATCTTGCCCAGGTACATCACACCGACCCGGTCCGAGATGTGCCGGACGATCGACAGGTCGTGCGCGATGAAGAGGTAGGAGAGGTTGAACTCGTCCTGGAGCTTCTCCATCAGGTTGATGACCTGCGCCTGCACCGACACGTCGAGCGCGGAGACCGGCTCGTCGCAGATGATGATCTCGGGGTTGAGCGCGAGGCCGCGGGCGATCCCGATGCGCTGACGCTGGCCGCCCGAGAACTGGTGCGGATAGCGGTTGATGTACTCCGGGTTCAGACCGACGACGTCCAGCAGGTCCTGGACCTTGCGCCGCCGCTCACCCTTCGGGGCCGCCTCCGGGTGGATCTCGAAGGTCTCGCCGATGATGTCGCCGACCGTCATACGCGGGTTCAGCGAGGTGTACGGGTCCTGGAACACCATCTGGATGTTGCGGCGCACGGCCTTCAGCGCACGCCCGGACAGCTTGGTGATGTCCTGGCCCTTGTAGAAGACCTCACCCGCGGTGGCCCGCTCCAGCGTCATCAGGAGCTTGGCGACCGTGGACTTGCCGCAGCCGGACTCGCCCACGATGCCGAGGGTCTCGCCCTGGTAGAGGTCGAACGAGATCCCGTCCACGGCCTTGACCGCGCCGACCTGCTTCTTGAACAGGATGCCCTGGGTCAGCGGGAAGTGCTTGACCAGGTTGCGCACCTGGAGGATCGGCTCACCCTGGGACACCGGGGCGTCCAGGGCGGCCACGGCCTCCGACTCGGTGGCGGCGTCGACCGTCTCCGCGTCGGTGACGTTCGGGGTGGCGTCCACGGACTCCTTGCCGAGCTCAGCCATGGATCGTCTCCTTCCAGAAGTGGCAGGCGCTGCCGCGGCCGACCAGCTCGGTGCCGTCCTGCTCGGTCACCGGGCGCAGCGCCGGGATGTCCGTACGGCAGATGTCCTGCGCCACCGTGCAGCGCGGGTTGAAAGCACAGCCGGACGGCACGTGCAGCAGGTTGGGCGGCAGGCCCTTGATCGCGTAGAGCTCCTGGCCCTTCTGGTCCAGGCGCGGGATCGACTCCAGCAGGCCCTTGGTGTACGGGTGCGCGGGGCGCTTGTAGATCTCGTGGACCGGAGCGGTCTCGACGATCCGGCCCGCGTACATCACGGCGATCTTGTCGGCGACGTCGGCGACCACGCCGAGGTCGTGCGTGATCAGGATCAGCCCCATGTTGAAGTCGCGCTGGAGCTCCGCGAGCAGGTCCATCACCTGGGCCTGGACGGTCACGTCGAGCGCGGTGGTGGGCTCGTCCGCGATGATCAGGTCGGGCTCAAGGGCCAGCGCCATCGCGATCATGATGCGCTGGCGCATACCGCCGGAGAACATGTGCGGGTAGTCGCCGACCCGCTCCTTGGCCGCCGGGATGCGCACCCGGTCCATCAGCTCGATGGCCTTGGCCTTGGCGTCCTTGCGGGACAGGCCCTGGTGCACACGGAACATCTCGCCGAGCTGGTACCCGACGGAGAGGACCGGGTTCAGCGAGGAGAGCGCGTCCTGGAAGATCATGGCGATCTTCTGGCCGCGGATCTGCCGGCGCTCCTCGTTGGACATCTTGAGCATGTCCTGACCGCGGAAGAGGATCTCGCCCTGCGGAATGCTGCCGGGAGGCATGTCCAGGATGCCCATGACCGCCTGGGCGGTCACGGACTTGCCCGAGCCGGACTCGCCGAGCACGGCGAGGGTCTCGCCCGCGCCGACGCTGTAGTTGACTCCGTTGACGGCCTTGACGACGCCGTCGCGGGTGTGGAACTCCACGTGCAGATCGCGGACTTCGAGCAGCGGGCCGCTCTCGTCGCTCGAACCACGCGGAGCAGGAACATCCGCCGTCTTGTCGATGATGGTCATGTACGCCTCCCTCAGCGCAGCTTGGGATCGAGGGCGTTGCGCACCGCATCGCCGAGCATGATGAACGCCAGAACGGTGATCGACACCATGACCGACGGGATGATCAGGACGAACGCGGCGTTACGCAGCTGCTCCTGACCGGAGGAGATGTCGACACCCCACGACACGGCCGGTTCGGCGAGGCCGATGCCCAGGAAGGACAGCGAGGCCTCGGCCGAGATGTAGCCGCCGAGCGCGATGGTGGCGACCACGATCACCGGGGCCATCGCGTTGGGCAGGATGTGGCGGAGCAGGATGCGGCTGGTCGAGGCGCCGAGCGCCTTGGCCGCCACCACGTAGTCCGCCTGCTTGATCGTCAGGACCGAGCCGCGTGCGACACGGGCGATCTGGGTCCAGCCGAGGAAGGCCAGCGACAGGATGACGACCCAGACGTGACGCTCCTCGAACGACGTCAGGATGACCATCGCGCCGAGGATGAAGGGCACACCGAAGAAGATGTCGGTGACACGGGACAGGATCGTGTCGACCCAGCCGCCGAAGTAGCCGGCGAGCATGCCGACGACCGCGCCCAGGACCGTGACGAGCACGGTGACGATCACGGCGACCATGATCGAGTAGCGGGCGCCGTAGACGACACGCGCGTAGATCGAGCGGCCCTGGACGTCGTAACCGAACCAGTCCTCCTGGAAGAAGTTCCCCCACCTGGGCTTCTGCAGGTAGTGGTGGGCCAGGTCCGCGTACCGCGGGTCCGCACCGGTGAACAGGCTCGGGGCTATCGCCATCACCAGCAGGAAGAAGATCAGGACGGCCGAGACGACGAACAGCGGGCTGCGCCGCAGGTCGTGCCAGGCGTCCGACCACAGGCTGCGGGGCTTGCCGACGCTCGGGGTCGCGGGGACCACGTCCGGCGCCTCGGTGGTCTCGGCCTCGGTGGTTTTCTTCAGCATCTCAGGCATAACGGATCCTCGGGTCCAGGACCGCGTAGAGCAGGTCGACGAGCAGGCTGGTGACGAGGTAGACGATGACGATCAGCGTCACGATGCCGACCACGGTGGCCCCCTCGCGGTGCTTGAGGGCGTCGAAGACGGTGAAGCCGATGCCCTTGACGTTGAAGATTCCCTCGGTGATGACCGCGCCGCCGAGCAGCGCACCCAGGTCGGTGCCGAGGAAGGTGACCACGGGGATCATCGAGTTCCGCATCAGGTGGATACCCACGATACGGCGTCGCGGCAGGCCCTTGGCGACGGCGGTGCGCATGTAGTCGGAGCGCAGGTTCTCCGCCACCGACGTACGGGTCAGTCGTGCCACATAGGCGAGCGACAGCGACCCGAGGACGACAGCGGGCAGGAACAACTCGCTCCAGTTCGCTTCCGCGCTCACGTTGGGATCGACCCAGCCGAGCTGGAAGGCGAAGAAGTACTGGCCGAGGAAGCCGAGCACGAACGACGGGACCGAGATGAGGACGAGCGTCAGCAGGAGCAGTCCGCGGTCGCGGAAGGTGTCGGCCTTCAGCCCCGCGAAGACGCCCATGGTGATACCGACGACGACCGTGAAGATGAAGGCGAACAGCGCCAGTCTGACCGTGATGGGGAACGACTCCGCGATGATGTCGGAGACCTGTCGCCCGCTGGCGATCTGGGTGCCGAAATCACCCTGGAAGAGACCGGTGAGGTAGTTCCAGTACTGATGCCACAGCGGCAGATCGAGGCCGAGCTTCTGCTTCATGGCCGCGATCTGTGCCGGGTCGACGGTCTGTTCACCCGCGAGCGCGCGCACGGGGTCGCCGGGCAGCGCGTACATCATGGCGAAGACCAGCAAGGTTGATCCGAGGAAGACCGGGATCATCTGGAGCAGTCGCCGTGCGACATAACGCCCCATGTTTGCCTCCGAAAGGGATAAAGCAGCCCGAAGGGCCGCTCTCCGGGTACGGAGAGCGGCCCCCCGGGACCTACTGCCTGTGTGGGCGGCTGATGGCCGAGTGGGGGCCCTCAGGCGAGTGTTACTTGACGGTCACGTCGGTCATGACGTAGTCGCCGCGGTAGTCGATCCCGACGTTGTCGACGGACTTGCCGTAGCCACCGTTGATCTTGTAGTCCCAGAGCGGGATCGCCGGCATCTTGTCGAGGAGGAGCTTCTCCGCGTCCTGGTACGCCTTGATCGAGTCGTCCAGGGTGTCGGCGTTGTCGCCCTTCTTGAAGGCGGCGTCGACGTCCTTGTCGGAGAAGTGTCCGTTGTTGGCCTCGGCCGTGGTGCCGTACAGCTCCCGCATGAAGTTGACGTTCAGCGGGTAGTCGGCGACCCAGCCGCCGCGGTACATCGACTTGACCTCGTTGTTGTCACGCGCTTCCAGGTCGGTCTGGAAGTCCGGCTTGGCGTCCGGGATGCAGTCGACCCCGGTCGAGTTGCGGATGGACTCGCAGACCGCGGTCACCCACTCCTTGTGGCCACCGTCGGCGTTGTACTGGATCCAGAGCTTGTTGCCCGGGACGCCACCGTTGTCCTTGACCATCTTCTTGGCCTTGGCCGGGTTGAAGGTGAGCACGTCGGTGTCCAGCTTCTGGTTACCGGCGACGCCCGGAGGCGTGAAGCTGGTGGAGGGCTCACGGGTGCCGTTGAGGACGGTCTTGGTGATCGTCTCGCGGTCGATACCCATGGACAGACCCTGGATGACCTTCGGGTCGATGTCCTTGAAGGTCTTCGAGTAGAACGTCGGGACGATCGACTGGACGGCCGCGTAGGGCTCCTCGATCGTACGGTCGCCGAGGTCCGTCTTGTACTTCGGGAGGTCCTTCGGGCCGATCTGGCGGATCATGTCCAGGTTGCCGGAGAGGAGGTCCTGGTACGCGGCCTCGACGGTCGCGTAGTTCTTGAACAGGATGCCCTTGTTCTTGGCCTTGTTCGGACCCGTGTAGTCAGGGTTGGCCTTGACGCGGATGAGCTTCTTGTGGTCCCACTTCTCGAAGACGTAGGGGCCGTTGCCGACCGGCGCCTGACCGAAGGCCTTGGTGTCCTTGTAGAACACCTCGGGCAGCGGGGCGAAGGTGTAGTAGCCGAGCTTGTACTCGAAGTACGGGACCTGCTTGTCGAGCTCGATCGTGAAGGTGGTGTCGTCCACGGCCTTCAGACCGGACATCTCCTGGCTCTTGGGGTCACCCTTGGCCGGGTGGACGTCCTCGTAACCCTTGATGTCCTCGAACCAGAAGGCGTTCTGCTGGTTGTTCTTGATGTTGGCGTACCAGTTCCACGCCTTGATGTAGGACTCGGACGTGACCGGGGTGCCGTCGTGGAACTTCCAGCCGGGCTTGAGCTTCACCGTCCACGTCTTGTTGTCGTCCGACTTCACGGACTCCGCGTTCGTGTAGACGATCTCGCCCTTGGCGTCGAACTCAAGCAGCTGGGTGAACAGCGCCTGGATCACGTAGCTGCCGAGCGACTCGTTGGTGTCGGCCGGGATCAGCGGCTTCTGCGGCTCGCCGACGTCGACGGAGACGTAGCCCGCGGGCTTGCCCTTCTCCGTCGAGGCGCCGCTGTTGTCGTCACTGTCGCCCCCGCCACAGGCGGTCGCGGCCAGGGCGATGATTGCCGCTCCCGCGACCCACTTGGCGCTCTTGGCACCGCGCATGGGTTTCCTCCTCATGAGTCCACTTCTGACTACAAGAGGGGCACTGTAGAGATCCACCGACACCCCTGACGGCGATCGTTCGCAGTGCCCCGAGTGTGCTCGTGAGTCCGCACTCCCCACAGTGCGTCGACCCATTGACCCGAGCTCAATGGAGCCAACTATTAAGTAACACCGGGCTGTAAACCACACTTAAAGGGTCTCGGTTTGACAACATCGACAGGCCACGGTTGCCCGAAATCCGGACAAAGTGATCCCAGACAGACACCCCCGAAACGGACCGTTAACACATGTTCCGGAGAGCGACGCACGATATGCGGACACCTCGGTCGGAATAACCGGTTGACGAAAGGCCTGGACCCCCACAGTGTCTGCGGGGGTCCAGGCCTCATGTCAATGGCTCATTCTGGCCGTTCGCGTGCCCGGGCGGGCCGTACGCGCCAGGTCAGCCGTTCTTCGCGCGCGAGGCGGTGCGGCCACGCTGCTTCTGGTCCAGGACGACCTTGCGGATACGCACGGTCTCCGGGGTCACCTCGATGCACTCGTCGTCACGGCAGAACTCCAGGGACTGCTCCAGCGACAGCTTGCGGGCCGGCACCACGTTCTCCGTGGTGTCCGCGGACGCCGCACGCATGTTGGTGAGCTTCTTCTCCTTGGTGATGTTCACGTCCATGTCGTCGGCGCGCGAGTTCTCGCCGATGATCATGCCCTCGTAGACCTCGGTGGTGGCCTCCGTGAAGATGACACCGCGCTCCTGGAGGTTGACCATCGCGAACGGCGTCACGACGCCCGCACGGTCCGCCACCAGCGAGCCGTTGTGACGGGTGCGCAGGTCACCGAACCACGGCTCGTGGCCCTCGAAGATGGAGTGCGCGATACCCGTGCCACGGGTCTGGGTCAGGAACTCCGTACGGAAGCCGATGAGGCCGCGGGAGGGCACGATCCACTCCATGCGGACCCAGCCCGAACCGTGGTTCGTCATCGTCTCCATACGGCCCTTACGGGTCGCCATCAGCTGCGTGATGGCGCCGAGGTGCTCCTCGGGGGAGTCGATGGTCATGCGCTCGATCGGCTCGTGCGTCTTGCCCTCGATCTGCTTGGTGACGACCTCCGGCTTTCCGACCGTCAGCTCGAAGCCCTCGCGGCGCATCTGCTCGACCAGGATGGCGAGCGCCAGCTCACCACGGCCCTGCACCTCCCAGGCGTCGGGGCGCTCGGTGTCCAGGACACGGAGCGAGACGTTACCGATCAGCTCGCGGTCCAGGCGGTCCTTGATCTGCCGGGCGGTGACCTTGTGGCCCTTGCCGCCCTTGCCGACGAGCGGCGAGGTGTTGGCGCCGATGGTCATCGAGATGGCCGGCTCGTCCACCGTGATCAGCGGCAGCGCGATCGGGTTCTCGGGGTCGGCCAGGGTCTCGCCGATCATGATGTCCGGGATACCGGCGATGGCGCAGATGTCGCCGGGGCCCGCCTTCTCGGCGGGCTTACGGGTGAGCGCCTCCGTCATCAGCAGCTCGGTGATGCGCACGTTGGACTGCGTACCGTCGCGCTTGATCCAGGTGACCGTCTGGCCCTTGCGCAGCTCGCCCTGCTCGACGCGGCACAGCGCGATACGGCCGAGGAAGTTGTCGGCGTCCAGGTTGGTGACGTGGGCCTGGAGCGGGGCGTCCTCGTCGTACTCGGGCGCGGGGACCGCGGAGAGGATCGTGCTGAAGAAGGGCTCCAGGTTGTCGCTGTCCTGCGGGACGGTGCCGTCCTCGGGCTTGGTCAGCGAGGCGACGCCGTCACGGGCGCAGGCGTAGACGATGGGGAACTCGATCTGGTCCTCGTCGGCGTCGAGGTCCAGGAAGAGGTCGTAGGTCTCGTCGACGATCTCGGCGATCCGGGAGTCGGGACGGTCCGTCTTGTTGACACAGAGGATGACCGGCAGCTTGGCGTCGAGCGCCTTGCGGAGCACGAAGCGGGTCTGCGGGAGCGGCCCCTCGGAGGCGTCCACGAGCAGGACGACCGCGTCCACCATCGACAGACCGCGCTCGACCTCGCCGCCGAAGTCGGCGTGGCCGGGGGTGTCGATGATGTTGATGGTGATGACGTCGCCGCCATCCTTCGGGTGGTACTTCACGGCCGTGTTCTTGGCCAGGATCGTGATGCCCTTCTCACGCTCCAGGTCGTTCGAGTCCATCATGCGTTCGTCGAGGTTCTCGGCGGCGTGGGCGGCGAAGGCGCCCGCCTGCTTGAGCATGGCGTCGACCAGCGTGGTCTTGCCGTGGTCGACGTGGGCGACGATGGCTACGTTACGGATGTCGTGGCGCGTGGGCATGGGTGGCTTGCGCTTCTCTCGGATCGTGGGATCAGGCGTCTCAGTCGGTCTCGAGTCCTCGTACGCCCGCCGGGCGGCACGCCACGGCTCGGTCAATGGTACGGGCCCGATGGGTCCGGGGCTTCCCGGCTCGATCCTCGGGGCGGGGAAGCGACAAGGATTCGGCCGGTATTCAACCGGTATTACGCCATCGTCAAGCCGCTGAGCGGCCGGACGGCAAGGGGGGTGTGGGAGGACGAGCGGCCCGGGTCTGGGCAGACACCACCTTGCCCGCCGGGGCTCCGGCGGGCAAGGGACTTGAGCTGTATCTGAGCTTTGAATATGGCTTTGACCTGCTACTTCTTCCGATTCGCGGGAGAACCTGCCGCTTGTGCCCCGGTGAATCCGATGTCCTCGTAGCGGGGTGCGGCGAAGCCGAAGGCACCGATGTTCGCCAGCTTCTTGTCGACGGCGACCAACTGTGGCCTCTGATACAGCGGAATCGATCCCGCCGCGGCCCAGATCCGGGCGTCGGCCTGCTTCAGGAGGTCCCTGGAGGCGTTGTCGTCGAGCTCGGAGACCGCTCGGTCGAACAACTGGTCGATGTGGTCCGAGCCGACCCGGGTGTAGTTCTGCTCGACGAGCAGCGAGCCGTCGGTGGCGGGCTCGGGCTTGGCGAAGATCGGCCGGCCGTCGGTCGCCGGATAGGCGGTGGCGGGCCAGGAGTACAGCGCCATGTCGTAGTCGCCCGAGGCGATGTGGTCCTTGAAGTAGCTCGCGTCGTCGACCTTGGTGATCTGCGTGCTGATGCCGATCGAGTCCAGCATCGCGGCGATCTTCTCCCCGACGGCGCGCAGCGGCTGCGATCCGGGGCCCGAGGGCAGGACGAAGCGGAGGGTCAGCGGCTTGCCGGCCTTGCCGAGACGCTGCTTGGCCGCGGCGGGGGCCGGTGCGGGCGTACCGGCGGGGGCGTAGGCGCCCGCTGCGCCGCCCGGCTTGTCCTGGCTGACGACTCCGGCGCCGTCGGCGGGGCGGTCACCCGGCTTGTCGTCGCCGACGATGTACAGCCCCTCGTCGCGCGAGGCCTTGTCGTCCTCCTCGGCGTCCTTCTTCTCGGCCGCCTTCTTCTCCTCGGCCTTCTTCTCGGCCTTCTCCTCGGCCGCCTTGCCCTCGGTCTTCTCGTCGTCGGCCTTCTTGCCGTCCTCGTCTTCGGCCTTCTCCTCGTCGGCCTTCTTGTCCGCCTCGCTGCCCGCCTTGGTGTCCGCGGCCTTGCGGGCGCCGCCCGGCGTCCATCCGGCGTCGGCCAGCAGGGCCTGCGCCTCCTTGGGGTCCTGGTCACCGAGCGCACCGCTGCCGTCCTTGTACCCGGGCTGCCCGGCCAGGGCGAGGTGGCTGCCGGGCGGCTGCGCGGGCAGGCCGAGCGGCTTCAGCACCGCGTCGGCGAGCTCCTGGCGGTCCAGGGTGCGGGCGATGGCACGCCGTACCCGGTCGTCGGAGAGGGGCCCGGACTCACCGTTCAGCGCGAGCTGTGTGTAGGCGGGCTCCAGGGACTTGCGTACGGCGAAACCGCGCAGCGCCTTCTGCTCGGCGGCGTACACCGCGACGGCCTTCCGGTTCTTGTCGCGTGCGGCCTGCGCCGCCTCGGCCGCTTCCTCGTCCGAGCCGTGGGCCAGGGCCCAGGACCGCAGGGCCGCGGCCGGGGTGATGTCGGCTCCCGGGCCGTGGGCGGGCGGCGAGCCGTTCCCGCTGCTGTAGCGGGCCGCCCGGACGACGCTGTTCGCCGTCGGGGCGTCGATGTCGGCGACGTCCACCGTGCCGTCGGTCAGTGCGCCGGCGCGGTCCTTGGGGTCCACGGCGCGGAAGACCAGGGACTTCAGCTTTGCCTCGTTGCCCCACCAGCGCGGGTTCCGGTCGAGTACGACCGTCCCCTTGTCCTTGTCGACACCGCGCAGCCTGAACGGCCCCGCGGTGTTCTTCAGGGTGGCCCTGGCGCCGTCGTTGAAGGTGCCGGGCGAACCGGTCACCTCCTTCGGGTACAGCGGCGAGAAGAGCGAGCGCCAGTCCGCGTACGGCTTGGCGAAGGTGACCCGGACCTGGAGGTCGTCCTTGCCGCGCTCGATCTTCTCGATCCGCTCGTAGCCCGCGTTGCGCGCGGTCCAGAAGGCCGAGTCCTTGCCGCTCAGGGCCCGCCACTGGGCGACGAAGTCGGGCGCCCCGATCTCCCGGCCGTCGCTCCACACGGCCTGCTGGTTGAGCTTGTAGAGGACGACCTGCCTGGGCTCCTGCTCGATGACCTTCGCCGACTCCAGATAGTCGGGGTTGAGCTTGGGCTCCCCTCGCGCGTCCAGCGGGAAGAGGGAGGGCAGCAGGGCACCGGTGATGCGGTTGGTGGCCTGGTCGGCGTCGGCCTGGAAGGCGTTGAGGGTGGCGGGGACCGCGTCGATCGCCCAGTTGAGGGTGGAGCCGTCGGCCACCCGGTCCCGGGAGACCGGGGCGATGTCCTGCGGGACGGCCACCGCGGTGGGTCCGTCACTGTCCGAGCTGCAGCCCGCCAGCGCCGGGATCGTGAGCACACCTGTCGCCAGGAGCGCGACCGAGCGGCGCTTTCGGGCCGTCCCGCGTGGGACGCCGACGTGGGCCATGGCTGATACCTCCGGGGCCGGCCCGGTCCATCCCGTACCGGAATGGACCGGATGATGCTTTCTGGTGGCATTTGCTGTTGATCAGACTGATTCGCTTATCCACTGAAAGCACCTGCACGCGCGGGAGGGAGGCAGACACGGCCGGTGGGGCGACAGAAGTCACCCGTGCGGCCCCTGCCGCCGGGACGGCCCGGCTGCGGTCAGCCCAGGAGCTTGACGATCGCCTCGGTGGTGTCGGTCTCGCCGAGCCTCGGGAAGATCTTCTCGATGCTGTTGTTGTGGGCCTCGGCGTCCATGTCGGTGACGGCGTCCGTGGCGACGGTGACGTGGTAGCCGTGCTCGTGCGCCGCGCGTGCGGTGGACTCGACGCCGATGCTGGTGGCGACTCCGGTGACCACGACCTGGGTGATGCCGCGGCGGCGCAGTTCAAGGTCGAGCGCGGTGCCGTGGAAGGCGCCCCACTGCTGCTTGGTGATGACGATGTCGCTGTCGAGCGGGCCGAGCTCGGGCACGATCTCGGCCCAGTCGGCCGCGGGCTTGCCCGCCGGGGCGCGGCCCTCGTTACGACCGGGGGCCCCGCCTGTCACACGGACCAGGAAGACCGGGAGGTCCTTGGCGCGGAAGGCGTCGGCGAGTGTCACCGAGCGGGCGACGACGTCCGCGGTCGGGTGGGCGGCCGGGAGGCCGACGATGCCCTTCTGCAGGTCGACGACGACGAGTGCGGTCCGGGGGTCCAGGACGGTGGCGGTCATGTGCGTGCTCCTTGTTGCTGTCGGTGGTGCTGTTGGTGTTCGTGTGCGGGTTCGGGGTTCGGACGGGTTCAGGTACGTGCGCGCAGGGCGCGGTCGGTGAGGGTCAGGACGGTCAGCAGGACGGCCAGGACGACCGAGACCGCCGCCATGAGGTGCAGCCCCGAGTCGCTCGCCGCGTCGGCGTAGGCGAGGGCGATCAGGCTGGACGCCGTGATGGCACCGATGTACTGGGCGGTGCGCTGGAGCCCGGCGGCGGCGCCGATGTTCCCGGGGGGCGCGTAGGCCTGGACGGCCGCCTGGTTGCTCGTGCCGATGAGCCCCTGCGGGGCGCCGAAGCACGCTCCGGCGAGCAGCAGGACGGCAAGCGGGGTGTCACCGGAGAGGAACACCAGGATTCCGGCGCCGACGGTGAGCAGAAGACAGGCCACCGTGAGCGGGGCGCGCAGGCCCTTCGTGCGGGCGCCGACCAGCGAACAGACCAGCGCGGTGACCGACATCGGCAGCATCAGCAGCCCGGCGTGCCCCGAGGAGAAGCCCCGGGCCTCCTCCAGCCACTGCGTGTAGCCGTACATGACGCAGTAGATCAGCAGATAGCTGAGGCCGTGGCGTGCGTACGTACGCGCCAGGGCGCCGTTGCCCGCGAGCATCCTGATGTCTATGAACGGCCGCGGGGTACGCAGCTGCCACCGCACCAGGACCACTGTCAGCACCGCGAAGGGTGCGAGCAGCCACCACTGCGGGTGGGCGAGGTCGAGCAGGAAGAAGACCAGCACCGTCAGCGCGGTGGTGAACAGGCCGATGCCCAGCGGGTCGAGCGAGAGTTTCGGCGCGCTTCCGTCGGCGGCCCGCTCGCGCGGCGGGTCGGCCGGGACCCAGCGCAGCGCGGCTCCGAAGGCGAGCAGTGCGACCGGCACGTTGACCGCGAAGATGCCGCGCCAGCCGACGACCGACACGAGCAGCCCTCCGAGCGCGGGGCCGACGGCTGCGCTGCCCAGGGCGGCGAAGGAGAGCCTGGCGAGTACGGGGCGCGGGGTGGGACGGCCGAGCCGTCGCGACTCGTCGCGCAGGACGGCCATGGCCGCCGGGTAGGCGGCCGACGTGCCGATGCCGAGGAGCAGCCGGGAGACGATCAGCGTGCCGAAACCGGGGGCCAGCGTGCCGACAAGACCGGACACCACCACGACGACCAGGCCGGCCAGGAAGACCCGGCGCGGGCCGAGGGTGTCGGCGAGCTTGCCGAGTACCGGCTGGGCCACGGCGCTGGCGAGGTAGAGGACGGAGATCAGCCAGGCGGTGTCGGCGGCGCCGATGGCGAAGGTGTGCCCGATGGACACCAGGGCCGTGGAGATCATCGTGGTGTTGAGCGGGTTGAGCAGGGAGCCCATCAGCAGTGGCGCGGTGAGCCGTGCGCTGAATCCGGGGCGGGGTCCTGGCCCTGGACCGGTACCTGGTCCTGGCCCCGACCCTGACTCTGGCCGAGGTCCTGGCCCTGGTCCAGGTTCCGGTTCCGGTCGGGGCCCGAGCCCTGCTCCAGGTCCGGTCGGCAGGGCCGCGGGCCCGGGTTCCGCCGGCGGTGCGCCGGTGGGCAGGGCCCTCACACGATCGGTCACTTGTCGACCAGACGGGCGATGAGATCGACGGCCTCGGCGAGCGTACGGCGTTCCGCTCCGTCCAGTTCACCGGTGATCGCGTCGGCCAGCCAGCCACGCTTGGCGGCCCGCACCGAGGCCAGGACGGCGCTCCCCCGCTCCGTGACCGACACGACCGACTTGCGGCCGTCCGTGGGGTCGGGGGCGCGGGTGACGCATCCCTGGCTCTCCAGCGCGCCGAGGGTGAGCCGCATCGACTGGGGGCGCACCAGCTCGGCCCTGGCAAGCGCCGCGGTGGTGGCCGGGCCGCCGTCCTCGAGCCTGGCGAGGACCGAGCGCTGGGACGGGGTGAGCAAACTGTCCGCCGACGAGCTCCGCAGCCGCCTGAGCAGGCGGCCGACCACGGCCGCGAGATCCGTCGCCACCTGCTCGGCCGTCGGGTCGACGGGGCCTTGCGGGGCCGCGCTCTCGGGGTTCTCGGACGTTCCGGACATGTTCTCCACGCTAAAGATGGACAGGGCATCTTGCAAGGCAGCCTGTCTATTGTTCGGCAAAGTCGGCGGAGAGCGGGCGGGGGCGGACCGTGCGGGTGAGACGAGGCTCGCCGGGCAGGGCCGCTGTTGCCCGCCGCCGGACCCGCGCTCTAGGGTGAATGCGCTTTCAGGAGTCAGAAGAGGGCCACCACCCGCAGCAGCGGGTGCTGTGTACGGAGAAGCACGAAGAAGCGGACGGTCGGTCGAGTGAGCGCCCCCACGGTGTACGACGTCGCCGAACGGTCGGGCGTCTCGATCGCCACGGTCTCCCGCGTCTACCGCAACCCCGACTCGGTACGCGCGCAGACGCGCGAAAGGGTGCTGGAGGCGGCCCGCGCGCTCGGCTATGTGCCGAGCGGGAACGCTCGTGGACTGGCCAGCCGCACCACCGGAGTGCTCGGGCTCTGTTTCCCCGACTACTCCGACCCGGACGCCGAAGCCGATGCGGAGAGCGACGCCGAGCCGGGCAGCGGGGCCGACGACGCCGCCATGCTGTACTCCGACCAGATCATCCGGGGGATGGAGCGGGCGGCCCGCCGCCACGGCTACGCCCTGCTGATCGCCGCCTCCCTCCAGGGCGGCCCCGAGAGCCTCGTCGCGAAGGTGGCGGGGCGGGTGGACGGCTTCGCCGTGCTGGCACAGACCGTGCCGACCGAGGATCTCGAGGTGATATCGCGTCGGCTTCCGGTCGTGATGCTCGCGGGGCCGCGCGAGATCGACCACCTCGACCACATCGTCGTCGCGAACGCCGCCGGAGAGCGGGAGCTGGCCCGGCATCTGATCGAGGACCACGGGCTGCGCCGGCTCGCCTTCGTCGGCGGTGACCCCGAATCCCCCGACGCCGAGGCCCGGTTCGGCGGCTTCCGGGACGCCTGCCGCGATGCCGGGCTGCCGGTCCCTGACGCACCGGACCTGCGGACGCAGATGATGACGCGGGCCGAGGGCGCCCGGGCCGCCGAGGCCCTGCTCGACCGGGGCGCCGAACGCCCCGACGCGATGCTCTTCGCCAACGACCAGATGGCGGTGGGAGCGCTGCGCGCGCTGGAGCGGCGGGGGGTGCGGGTGCCCGATGACCTCGCCGTGACCGGCTTCGACGGGATTCCGCTGAGCCGGATCGTGCGCCCGTCGCTCACGACGGTGCGGCAGCCGATACGGCAGCTGGGCGAGCAGGCGGTGGAATTGCTGGTGCAACGCCTCGCAGAACCGAGCCGCGACCCGGTGTCCCTGGAGCTACCGGTCTCCCTGGCCCGCCGGGCGAGCTGCGGCTGCACCTGACCGACGTCGCCCCGGGCGTCTCACGCGCCCCCGAGCCACCTCCCGAAGAAGCGCTCGCGGCGCGCGGTCAGTTCCGCGCTCTCCGCCACGATCCGCGGGTACGCGAAGTGCCCCGCCCGCAGCACCATCAGCTCCCGGTGGCCGGGCAGCGCGTTGTATACGGCGAACTGGCCCGGCGGCGGTACCGACGGGTCGAACAGCGCCGCGGCCACCAGCGTCGGCCGCTCCAGTCGCGCGGCGGCCGTCGCCGCGTCGAAGTACGCCAGCACCTCCGTCACCCCGGGGTGCTCGCGGTGGTGGGCGCGTACGGACTCCCCGCTGCCGACGCAGGGCAGGGTCAGCCGCAGCGGATGGTTCCCGAACGTCGGCACGGTGAGCTGCGCGGCGGCGAACCGTTCGTCCCAGGGCAGCGCGAGAGCCCCGAGCCCGCCGCCGAAACTCTCCCCGAGGTAGCCGAGCCGGCCGGGCCCCGCGAGCTCGGGCAGCAGCTCCTGGAGCGCCGATGCCGCGCACCACAGGTCGGCCACGCAGTCGCCGATGACATACGTGTCGCGCGATCCGATGCCGTGCAGGACGTGCCCCGCGGCCTCGTCCGGGACGCCGGGCAGCAGGCCGCGGGAGCCCATGCCGCGTACGCAGGGCAGGATCGCGGCGGCCCTGGGCAGCGGCAGCGGCACATCGGGCCCCGTGGCCCGGCGGCCGCCGTACCCGTGCCCGATCACGAAGCCGTGCTCCGCCGGGCCCCCGGCGGGCAGCGCGAGCCAGCCACCGAGCCGTACGCCGCCGACGGACGTGAAGGTCACGCCGTGCAGCCGGACCCCGTCGCGCTCCTCCTCGGCCGGGCCGACCTCGGGAGCCGTGTCGACCGCGCGCGCCTCACCGTGCCGGGCCGTCCAGAAGGCTGCGAAGTCCTCGGGCGGCGCGGGCGCCGGTATGCGCAGCAGTTCGTCCAGCGTCCGGCCGTAGGCGGGGTCGAAGGGGAAGTCGTGCACGAACGAAGCCATGACCAGGACAGTAAGGCCTCCGTCCGCCCGTGCCGAGGCCGCCCCGGAGCCCGCAATCCCGCCAAATAAGCGGAATCGGTCACATCCACTTCAAATCCGCAAACGGTGTGCTTACGGTTCCAGCGTCGGACCTCACGGGTCCACCGCCGGGCCCCCTCAGGTGTCGAGCACGTTGCACGAGTGTGACCCAGCACCCCCTTGCGGATTGCCGGACAACTGCCGCAGAGTGATGTATGCGCTTACAGGCAGCGCATACATTCGGATTGCTCGAGGAGGAGCCCTCCATGTCCCGCACCGCCAGAACCGCCTCCGCCGCCCTCACCGTGGCGCTCGCCCTCGGCATCTCCGCCTGCGGCAGCTCCGGCGGTGACGACGTCGCCGCGGACGCGAAGCAGACGCTCACCGTCTGGGCCATGGGGGCCGAGGGCGAGAAGCTCGCCGAGGTGGCCGAGGTGTACGAGAAGGCCCACCCCAACGTCACCGTGAAGGTGACCCCGGTCGGCTGGGACGTCGCCCACCAGAAGCTCGTCTCCGCCGCCGCGGCCGGGACCATGCCGGACGTGGCGCAGATGGGCGGCAGCTACATGGGAGAGTTCGCCGAGCTCGGCGTCCTGGAGCCGGTCGACACGAAGACCTTCGACAAGAAGGACTTCTTCCCGGCCGGCTGGAACCAGGGCGAGGTGGACGGCACCGCGTACGGCGTGCCGTGGTACGTCGACACCCGGGTCCTCTACTACCGCACCGACCTGGCGAAGAAGGCCGGCGTCGACAAGGCGCCCGCCGACTGGCAGGAGATGCGGGCCCTGGCGACCGCGTACCAGAAGAAGGCCGGCACCAGGTGGGGCCTGTCCATCCAGCCGAGCGGTCTGGACACGGTGCAGAACTTCTACCCCTTCCTCTACTCCGCCGGCGGCGCGATCGTCGACGACAAGGGCGAGGCGGTCATCGACAGCCCGGAGGCCGTCAGCGCGCTGAAGGAGTACGGCGCGTACTTCGACAAGGGCCTCTCCAACAAGTCGGTGCAGCCCGGTTACGACGTCGTGAAGGACTTCGGCAACGGCCGCGTCCCCATGTTCTTCGGCGGCCCCTGGCACGTCACGCTCCTCGACGAGGGCCAGCCGCAGATCAAGGGCAAGTGGGCCGTGGCCCCCGTACCCGCCGACAAGACCTCCGCCTCCATGGCGGGCGGCTCATCGCTGGTGGTCTCCAAGGACAGTGAGCACAAGGCCGCGGCGACGGCCTTCGTCAAGTACCTCACGGACACCGAGGGCCAGGCCGACTGGTACGAGCGCACCAAGGACCTTCCCGCGAACACCGCGGCCTGGGACTCCGGCAAGCTCGCCGACGACGCGAGCCTCCAGGTCTTCAGAAAGCAGATGGACACCGCCAAGTCCTCGCCGTCCTCGGCCTCGCTGACGGAGATCACTGACAAGGTCGACCAGGCGATCGCCAAGGTGACGCAGGGCAAGGCCTCCGCCGAGGACGCGCTGAAGACCGCGCAGTCCGAGATCGAAGGCCTCGTGAAGCAGTAGCCATGGGCACCACGACCGCAGGGGCCGCGCGGCAGGCCGAGGTGAAGGACGGCCCGGGGGCTCCCCCGCCCCGGGCGGGCCAGGATGAGCAGAAGCGCGTCAAGCGCTCGAAGATGGGAGTGCAGAACGCGGCAGGGTGGCTGTTCTCCACCCCGTTCCTCGTCCTGTTCACCGTCTTCATGGCGTTCCCCATCGTCGCCACACTGCTGATGAGTTTCACGGACTTCGGACTGCGTAACGTCACGCGTCCCTGGGAAGCGAACTTCGTCGGCTTCGACAACTACGTCCAGCTGTTCGGCGACGAGAAGTTCCTCAAGTCGCTCTTCAACACGGCGTACTTCGTCGTGGTGGGCGTCCCGCTGACCATTGCCGTCGGGCTGGTCGTCGCCGTGCTGCTGAACAACGGCATCGACCGGGCGAGGACCTTCTTCCGGGTCGGTTTCTACGCCCCGGTGGTCACCACGATCGTGGCGGTCGCCGTGGTGTGGCGGTTCGTCCTCGACCCGAGCGACGGACTCGTCGCGGGCCTCTTCTCCGAAGTGGGCCTCACCGCACCGGACTTCCTGGGCTCCGAGGCGCTCGCCATGCCGTCGATGATCGCGATGGCCGTCTGGCGCAACGTCGGCACGGTCATGGTGCTGTTCATCGCGGGCCTCCAGGCCATCCCGACCGAGGTCAGGGAGGCCGCGCGGCTCGACGGCGCGGGGATGTGGCAGGAGTTCCGCGGAATCACGGTTCCGCTGCTGCGGCCCACCCTGCTCTACGCCACCGTGATCACGACCATCGGCTATCTCAACGTCTTCGAGGAGCCGTTCGTGATGACGCAGGGCGGTCCCTCCGACTCCACGCTCACCGTGTCGCTGAACATGTACCGCGAGGGCTTCAACTTCTTCCACATGGGCTACGCGAGCGCCATGGCGTACGTGCTCTTCGTGGTGATCATGGGCATCACGGTGCTGCAGCTCCGACTGCTGAAGGACAACACCAAATGACCGTCGGCGAAGCACCCGGTGCCCTGCGGACGGCACCCACGCGCACGTCCAGGAACCTCAGGCGTCCCCTGGTCTACGTCCTGCTCTCGGTGGGCCTGCTGATCATGTCGGCGCCGTTCCTGTGGATGGCCCTGTCGTCCTTCAAGACGACGAGCGAGCTCTCCGCCAGTCCCCCGGTGTGGATCCCCACCGAGTGGACCCTGGAGAACTTCCGGCAGCTGCTGGACAAGCTGGATCTGCCGCTCTACTTCATGAACTCCGTGATCGTGGCGGTGCTGGTCACCGTCTCGAACCTGGTGTTCTGCTCGATGCTCGGATACGCGCTGGCCAAGCTGAGGTTCGTCGGCCGCAACAAGATCTTCGGGGTGGTGCTGGGTGCTCTGATGGTGCCCGGCAACCTGATGCTGCTGCCGCTGTTCGTGCTGATGAGCAAGATGAAGCTGATCGACTCGTACGCCGGTCTCGTACTGCCCTTCGCGGCCGGGGCGTTCGGCGTCTTCCTGATGCGGCAGTTCATGCAGTCGATCCCGGACGAGCTGCTGGAAGCGGCCCGGATGGACGGCGCGGGTGAGTGGTACATCTTCTGGCGGATCGTCATGCCGCTGGTGAAGCCCGCTCTCGCGACGCTGTCGATCTTCACCTTCCTCGGTTCCTGGAACAACTTCGTCTGGCCCTTGATCGCGACCAACGACCCGGACAAATACACGCTCCCGGTCGCGCTGGCCACCTTCGCGACCGACCCCAACAAGGCGGGCGGCTCCAACGGCATGCTGATGGCCGGAGCCTTCCTGGTCGTCCTGCCGGTGCTGATCCTCTTCATCGCCCTGCAGCGGCACTTCACCCAGGGCATCGCCACCGCCGGCATGAAATAGCCCGGCCGCCCTCCGCAGATCCACGAGGCACGAGGCCGTACCCCTCGGCTTCACGTAAGAGCACGTAAGAGAAAGACGTTTCGCGATGACGCACACCCCGACGACGGTCCCGTTCCCCGAAGGCTTCCTGTGGGGCGCCTCCACTGCCGCCCACCAGATCGAGGGCAACAACACCGACAGCGACTGGTGGGTCAAGGAGCACTCCACCGGCACCCACATCCAGGAGCCGAGCCTGGACGCCTGCGACAGCTACCACCGCTGGACCGAGGACATGGACCTGCTGGCTTCGCTCGGCTTCACCGACTACCGGTTCTCCATCGAGTGGGCGCGTATCGAGCCCCTCGAAGGCCGGTTCTCCCGGGCCGAGCTGGCCCACTACCGTCGCATGGTCGAGGGCGCCATCGCCCGCGGGCTGCGCCCCATGGTCACCCTGCACCACTTCACCGTGCCGCAGTGGTTCGAGGCGCGCGGCGGCTGGACGGCGCACGGCGCCACCGAGCTCTTCGCCCGGTACGTCGCTGCCTGCGCACCGGTGATCTCCGATGGCGTCAGCCATGTCTGCACGATCAACGAGCCGAACATGATCGCCGTGATGGCCGGTCAGGCGAAGCGCGGCGACATCGGCTTCCCGCCCGCCGGGCTGCCCACCCCGGACGAGGAGACCACCGAGGCCGTCATCGCCGCGCACCACGCGGCCGTGAAGGAGGTCCGGGCGCTCGACGCCGGCATCCAGGTCGGCTGGACCATCGCCAACCAGGTCTACCAGGCGCGCCCCGGCGCCGAGGACGTCACCGCCGCCTACCGCCACCCGCGCGAGGACGTCTTCATCGAGGCCGCCAGGGGCGACGACTGGATCGGCGTCCAGTCCTACACCCGTACGGAGATCGGCCCCGAAGGACCGGTCCCCACGTCCGACGGCGTCGAGCGCACCCTCACGCAGTGGGAGTACTACCCGGCCGCCGTCGGGTACGCCCTGCGCCACACCGCCGAGGTCGTCGGTGCCGACGTGCCGCTGATCGTCACGGAGAACGGCATCGCGACCTCCGACGACACCCGCCGCGTCGCCTACTACACGGGCGCGCTGAACGAGGTGGCCGCCGCGATCGAGGACGGGCTGAACGTCCAGGGCTACCTGGCCTGGAGCGCCCTGGACAACTACGAGTGGGGCTCCTTCACCCCGACCTTCGGCCTGATCGGCGTGGACTGGGAGACCTTCGAGCGGACCGCGCGCCCCTCCGCCGAGTGGCTGGGCTCCCTCGGCCGCTCCCGCGAGCTGCCCCGCACCACCGCCGGCTGAGACCGGCCGGATCCCCGCCACCGCCGGCTGGGACCGGCCCAGCAGCGGGGACCGCCCGAACGGTCCCAGCGGTACGGAAGCCGTCGCCACCTGACCGGGCGACGGCTTCCGGCCGTGTCGCGCCGTGTCGCGCCGCGCCGTGCCTCGCTGTGCCGTGTCGTGGACGCGGTGGCCGGCCCTCCCGGCGGCCGGGTCGCGGGTGGCTGTGGGCGGACATAGCCTCCGAAATGTGACGCCGCCTGCGAGCCGTACCGGGATGTCCCGGCCCTCGATACCCGGCAGGGTCCTCGTCGCCGCCCTGGCAGCGGTGCTCTGGGTCGCCCTGCCGGGCGATCGGGGCGTCGCCCGGGCCGACGACCCCCTCACCCTGTCGCGTGAAGGACAGGTCACCGACACGGTGGACGCGCTCGGTGCCCGCGAGCGGCAGACCGAAGCCGCCCTCGACCGCTTGTTCGACGCGCATCGGGTCCAGCTGTTCGTGGCGTACGTCCGTGACTTCTCCGGCCGTGACGCGCAGACCTGGGCCGACGAGACCGCGAACCGCAACGGCCTGGGCCAGGACGACGTGCTGCTGGCCGTGGCCACGCACGACCGGCAGTACGCCTACTCCGTCGACCAGGGATCACACCTCACCGACGCGCAGCTCCGGGACGTGGCGAACACGGCGATCGAGCCCGCTCTCCGGCAGAACGACTGGGCCGGAGCCGCGATCGGCGCCGCCGACGGCTACGCCGCTGTGCTCTCGGGCGACCCGGTCCCGACGCCGGCCGTCACCCCGGGCGTCGCGGATCCCGGGAGCGGTTCCGGCGGCCCCGGCGGCTCGTCCGCCGGTCTGATCCTGCCCCTGGCGCTGGTCGTCGTCGCGGGCGCCGTCGCCGCCCTCACCTTCGCCCGGCGCAGACGGCGCACGCTCACGCGTACGACTCCGGCGGCTCCCGCGGCGGGCGGCTGGGGCGCCGGGGCCGGAGCACCGGCCGAGGCACCGGTCCCGCTGCCCGACCTGGACGCGCGGGCGAAGGAGGACCTGGTCGACACGGACGACGCCGTGCGCACCAGCGAGGAGGAGCTCGGCTTCGCCACGGCCCAGTTCGGAGAGGAGGCCGCCGCCCCGTTCGCCGAGGCCGTCCAGCACGCCAGGTCCCAGCTGACCGCTTCCTTCCGGCTGCGGCAGCAGCTGGACGACGCCTTTCCCGAGGACGACGCGACACGGCGCCGGATGCTCGACGAGATCATCAGCCGGTGCGGGGACGCCAACGGGCGGCTGGACGCGGTGTCCGAGGACTTCGACCGGCTGCGTTCCCTCGAACGGACCGCCCCGCAGGCCGTGGCGACCGCCGAGAGCACGTTCCGCGATCTGGTCGCACGCGTCCACGCATCGGATGCGGCGCTCGGCGCGATGCGGGAGCGGTACGCCGAGTCGGCGGCCGCTCCCGCCGCCGGGGACATCGAACAGGCCAAGGACCGGGTGGTCTTCACCACCTCAGCCCTCAACCAGGCGCGGGAGGCGGTGGACAGCGGCGACAACTCCAAGGCCGCGGTGTACGTCAGGGCGGCCGAGGGGGCGATCAAGCAGGTGTCCACCCTCGTGGACGCCGTGGACCGGCGATCCGGGGAGCTCGCCGAGGCCGCGGACAAGCTGCCGGCCGCGCTTACCGGGACGGAGACGGACCTGGCCGACGCGCGGGGACTGCTCGACGGCACCCAGCAGGGCGTGCCGACGGCCGACCTGCGGGGCCGGGTCGCCCGCGCCGAGTCGGTGGTCCGTGATGTGCGGGGGGAGCTGGACCCGGGACCGTACGACCCCATCGACGCGCTGCGCAGGGTGGAGGAGGCCGACGCGGCGCTGGACGAGGCGCTGGCCGGGGCCCGTGAGCGGGAGCAGGGCAGCGGGCGGGCGCGTTCGCTGCTGGACCAGGCGATGCTGACGGCGCGGTCGGCGATCGGTGCCGCCGCCGACTACATCACCACCCACCGGGGTGCGGTCGGCAGCCAGGCACGCACCCGGCTCGCGGAGGCTCAGCGGCGCTGGGAGTCGGCCCGGCAACTGTCGGACGGCGACGACCCGCAGGGCGCCCTGGCCGAGGCGCAGCAGGCGGACGCGCTGGCCACGCAGGCGCGGAGCCTGGCCGAGCAGGACGTACGCGGCTACCACGACCGGAGCGGCTTCGGAGGCCCGCGCGGCGGAGGCGGGGCGGGCGGCGCGGTGCTGGGCGGCATCATCCTCGGCGGGCTGCTCGGCGGCGGCGGACGGGGCGGGGGCCTCGGGGGCGGTTTCGGCGGGGGGTTCGGCGGAGGTTCCCGAGGCGGCGGATTCGGCGGCGGGCCAGGCAGCTTCGGCGGCGGGGGGACGCGTGGCCGGCGGGGCGGCGGTGGCCGCTTCTGACGCCGGGCGGCGGGGGCAGGCCCGGCCGGCGCACAGCGAGTTCCCGCACGGTTCCCACGCATGACTCGCGGCCACGATCCACAAGCACGGCTCACGCGCACGACTCGCAAGCACAACGCGCAGGCACGATTCGCACTAGGAGAGGTGAGAGGCGCCATGTCCAAGCAGACCGTACTCGGCCGCGTCACCCAGCTGGCACGGGCCAACATCAACGCGCTGATCGACCAGGCCGAGGACCCGCAGAAGATGCTGGACCAGCTGATCCGCGACTACAGCGACAACATCGCGGAGGCCGAGCAGGCGGTGGCGGCCACCATCGGCAACCTCAGGCTGCTGGAGGAGGATCACAGGGAGGATGTCGACGCGGCCAGGGAGTGGGGCCAGAAGGCGCTCGCCGCGAGCAGGAAGGCCGACGAGCTGCGCGCCGGGTCGTCGGGGGCCGAGGCCGACCGGTTCGACAACCTGGCCAAGGTGGCACTGGGGCGCCAGCTGCGGGCGGAGCAGGAGGCGCAGACCGCGGAGCCCACCATCGCCTCACAGACGGTGGTGGTGGAGAAGCTGAAGTCGGGGCTCGACCAGATGAAGGACAAGCTCTCCCAGCTGACGTCCAAACGCGACGAACTGGTCGCGCGCGCCGCTTCCGCGCGGGCGCAGAACCGGATGATGGACTCCGTCAAGAGCCTCGACGTCATGGACCCGACGACCGACCTGGGCCGCTTCGAGGAGAAGGTACGGCGCGAGGAGGCGAGGGCGGTGGGCAGGCAGGAGCTCGCCGCGTCGTCCCTCGACTCCCAGTTCGAGCAGCTGGACAGCCTCGGCGAGAGCGCGGAGATCGAGGCCAGGCTCGCCGCCCTGAAGTCCGCTTCCTGACCGGGGCCGGCCGCCCCCATGAGGGGCGTACGACCCGTCAGTACATGCTCAGCAGCTGCTCCACGGAGAGCTCGGGGGCGGGCGCGCCGTCGGGCAGCGCGAGCTCGAACCAGACCGTTTTGCCGCGCGGGGTGCGCCGCGAGCCCCAGGCCGCGCTGAGCAGCCCGACCAGTTGCAGCCCGCGCCCGCCCTCGTCGGTGTCGCGTGCGCGCCGGCGCCTCGGCTGGACGAGGCCCGCGTCCCACACCTCGCAGACGAGCGTACGGTCACGGAGCAGCCTGAGCCTGATCTCACCCTCGCCGTAGCGCAGGGCGTTGGTGACGAGCTCACTGACGAGCAGTTCGGTGGTGTCCACCAGGTCGTCCAGGTCCCAGGCGGTGAGCTGCTCACGGGCCAGCTCACGGGCGCGGGCCACCGAGCGGAGCTCGCGCGGCAGCCGCCAGTCGCCGACCGCGTCCGGGGCGAGTCCCTGGATGCGGGCCATCAGCAGGGCGATGTCGTCCTCGCCGTGCCGGGTGTCGAGCGTGCTCAGTACGTGGTCGCAGACGTCTTCGAGCGGGTGCGAGGGATCGGCGAGTGCTTCCTTGAAGGCGTCCAGGCCCTCGTCGAGCGGATGGTCCCTGGACTCGACGAGCCCATCGGTGTACAGGGCGAGGAGGGCGCCCTCCTTGAGCTCCACCTCGACCTCCTCGAAGGGTTCGCCGCCGACGCCGAGCGGCATCCCCGGCGGTACGTCGAGGAGCAGGGCAGGCTCGCCCGGTTCGGCCACCACCGGGGGCAGATGACCGGCGTTGGCGAAGGTGCAGCGCCGGGTGACCGGGTCGTACACCGCGTACACGCAGGTCGCCAGATACACCTCGGAGAGGTCGGCCTCGCGTGACTTGTGGGCGACGCGCGAGGGCCACTGGGAGCCTCCGCCCCCGCCGAAGCTGTCGCTCCGCTCGCCGCCGCCCGGGGTGCCGAGGCCTCGGGCCACCTCGTCGAGGGCGGAGAGCACCTCGGCGGGTTCCAGGTCCAGGAGGGCCAGCGTGCGTACGGCGGTGCGCAGTTCGCCCATGGCGACGGCGGCCCGCAGCCCACGGCCCATCACGTCGCCGACGACCAGGGCCGTGCGGTGACCGGGGAGTTCGATCACGTCGAACCAGTCGCCGCCGACCTCCGTGGCCGTGTTGCCGGGAAGGTAGCGGCAGGCGATGTCCAGGCCCGCCGCCTCCGGGTCGCCGGGCGGGAGCAGGCTGCGCTGGAGGATGAGCGCCCGCTCGTGCTCCCGGCGGTAGAGGCGGGCGTTGTCGATACAGACCGCGGCGCGGGCGGCCAGCTCGGTGGCCAGCGCCCGGTCCCGCTCGCCGAAGGACTCGCTGCCCTTGGTACGGGAGAACTGCACGAGGCCCACGACGACGTCGTGCGCGACCATCGGCACGGCGAGGGTGGAGTGGACGAAGCCGCGTTCGTCGCCGGGCACGGCCTCGACGCGGCCGGTGCGCAGGGCGACGGCGCAGGGCGAGTGGAACGGGTAGCGGTGCACCGAGCCGAGCTCGGGCGGCCCGGTGTCCCCTTCGGCCTCCGCGCCACTCCCCGCGCCGCCGGACAACACCCCGGGCAGGGCGTCGGACACGGCGCTGGCGTGGGCGACCCTGCGCAGCTCCGCCGAGCCGGTGCCGGACTCCTGGTGGTGCCTGCCCCAGCTGGCGGGCGAGGCCTCCTCACCGGTGAGCAGCCCCTGGTAGAGGTCGACGGTCGCGAGGTCGCAGAAGCCGGGCACGGCGACGTCGAGCAGCTCCCTTGCGGTGGTCTCCAGGTCGAGGGAGTTGCCGATGCGTGCGCTGGCC
Source organism: Streptomyces sp. NBC_01012 (assembly GCF_045162755.1). NCBI lineage: Bacteria > Bacillati > Actinomycetota > Actinomycetes > Kitasatosporales > Streptomycetaceae > Streptomyces > Streptomyces sp. NBC_01012. The sequence goes on from NZ_CP108688.1 coordinate 2,632,265, forward strand.
TCGTTGAGCAGGGCGAGGTTGCGCCGGGCGCTGGCCGCCTCGCGGGCGGCGATGTGCCGTTGGGTGACATCGGTGGCGAGCCCGGCGATACCTACGGGGCGCCCGCCCCCGCTGTGCACCCGGTAGAGGTTCATGGACCAGTGGCGCCGGGCCGTGGTGCCGGGCGGGGTGCCGACGAGCTGGAGGTCGGTGACGGAGTCGCCGGTCTCCAGGACGCGCTTGAGCGTGCCGGTGAGGCGTTCGGCCTCCGGGCGGGCCAGGTAGTCGTCCACCGTGCGGCCCCGGTGGTCGTCGGCCTCGCCGCCGAAGACGGTGGCGAAGCGCTTGTTGGCCCGTACGACGGTGAAGTCCGTACCGAAGAGGACAAAGCCGAAGGGAGATTGGCCGAAAATCGCCTGCGAGGCGGCGAGGTCGGTCTCCACGCGGCGCAGGGCTCCGACATCGACGGCGATACAGAGCGCGGCGCGCTCACCCGTCTCCGTCTCGCTCGGCATGACATAGATCTCGGCGAGTCCGCGGACCGCGTTCTCACCCGGCATCCGGAACGGGACGATGCCCGTCCACTCCTTGCCGTCCAGGATCTCGCCGACCTGCCTGCGGGCATCCGGGCGCAGCTGGGCGGGCATGAAGGCCTCGACCGGGTCCTTGCCCACGACCTCGGCCGAGGCCATGCCGAAGAGACTCGCGGCCCGTCTGCTCCACTGCTCGATCAGCCCGTCGGGCCCGATCGAGAACGACGCGACCCCGATGTGGTCATATATCGAGCCGGGCGGACTGCTCTGCCACATGACGTCGCCCGCCGTCCCAGGTATCTCGCTCACGCGACCGTCCCCTCCAGCTCACACACCGGACCGGTCCTGCCCGCAGTATTCAGCACTACGGGCCTCACCGGCACGGCGTTCACGATCACAGCACGGTCTCAGTCCCTTTCAGCCAGGTCCTGAGGGCCTCCGGTGATCGTCTCCGCGTCCCCTCCCACTCCTAACCAGGCAGAGCGAGCTCGAACCACACGGTCTTGCCGCTCTTTCCGCGCCGGGTGCCCCAGCTACGCGCGGAACAAGCCACGAGCTGCAGTCCACGCCCGCTCTCGTCCTCGGGTCCGGTCGTACGTTCGGTGGGCGGATCCGGAAGCGGATCGGAGACTTCCACCAGCAGACCCCGTCCGTCGGCGCCCCTGTCGGGCTTCTCACCGTCGGGATGCGGCCACCTCACCCGGACGCCGATGGGTCCGGAGGCATAGCGCAAGGAATTGGTCACCAGCTCGCTGACGAGCAGTACGGCGACGTCACCCACCGCCACGTCGAACGCCCATTGATGCAGTGCGTCACGGACCGCGTGCCTGGCGCTGCGCACGGAGCCCGGCACCGCCGGAAAGCTCCACTCGGCACAATCACCTTCGGTCTCGGTCACGCCGATCACTTCCCGGGGACGGCAGCGGGGGCGCACCCTGCCCGAAGGGCCTGATCAGCACAGACTCGATACAGGGCGCGAATTACCGCAGACAGTACTTCTTCGGGCGTACGTGTGTACAACACTCAGGGGTGCGACGCCCCGTCGTGGCCCGTGGTGCGCGGGCACCAGGACGGGTGCGCGGCTGGTGCGGTCGCACCGGGCGAGGACGGCGACAGCGGACGGTGTACGGCGGGGCGCCGCCATCGCCGCCACCGCCGCCACCGCCGCCGTCCCGCTCGCGTCCTGCCACGGGAGGCCTCCGGACAGGAGAGAAGGAGGCGCCCAGCAGCATCACGGCGGTGAGGGTCGCGGTCAGCCGCCCGTGCCCACGCTCAGTCCAGCTCGCCCGATGCCTTGAGGTCGTCGAAGAGCAGCTGGTCGACCGGCGGGACCAGAGGCCGGTCGGCGTAGGAGAACCAGGCCGTCTCCTCGATCTCGCTGCTGGCGGCCAATGTGCCCCGGTAGTCCCCGGTGTAGCAGCTCATCCGCACGACTGCGACGTCCGGCAGACCCGCGTCCTGGGCCTCGTACGTCCCCACATGCACCACGGTGGCGGGCAGGAGAGCCACCGTCAGCTCCTCCTCGACCTCGCGCAGCAGGGTCTCCAGGTCGCTCTCAGCGCCCTCCCGCTTTCCGCCGGGGATGTAGAAGACGCTCTTGCCCCGGGGCCGCGCGCAGAGGATCTTCCCGCCTTCCACCCGCACCCACGCCACCGTGTCGATCAATGCCGGCATGTCCTGCTCTCACTCGCTCGCTCCGGAGGGGCGCCGCGGCGGCCGCACGGGGCCGCCCGCCCACACGGACGACCCGGACTGCCGACCCGGGACCGAACAACGGCCCAGGACCGAACACGATCTAGGACCGCGCGCTCCGGCTCGTTCGCTCCACCCAGTAGAGCTGCTTGTGCCCATGACGGTCCAGACCGTCCGCGATCTTCTGTGCCTCGGCCTGCGTCGCATAGCGCCCGACGCGATATCTGTTGCCGTTGTCGTCCTGTCTGATGACCAGCCAGGGGAGCACGGCGCCACTGTCCGTCATGACGCCCCTCCCCAGCATTTCGCCCCTCTTCCCACCGGCGTGCACGTCTCTAAGGATCCCCAGGAAACCGCAGTACGCATATGCCCGAGCGTACGCCTGACCTTCACTCAGCGGATGCATGTTTGCACAAAGAGACACGCATCCGGCCATAACAAAGGGGGCGCACTCCCTCGAATGCGCCCCCTTCCGGCCATCGGACGGCCCTGCCAGGACCTCAGCCGGAGTGGCTCCGCACGACCGGCATCGGCATCAGCACCGGTCCGGCCGCGATGAAGGTGGAGAAGACCTCGGCACGCTTGAACTCGATGTAGCGGGGGGGGTCAGCCCGATCCGCTTGTTGATGACCAGGTCGGCGACGACGGCAGCGACGGCGTCAACTCCGCGTCAACGAGGGCGGACAAGGTGTCGCTCCCAGCGGTCACCACAGGCGCCCCGCCTGCCACCACGACCGCCCCGGCGGCTACTTGACCGGCAGATGGTAGGCGATCCGGTAGCGATCGGCAGGGACGACCACATCGGCGGTCTCCACCGCGAGTCCCGAGGCGTAGTACGTACGCCCGATCACCATCACGACATGGCCGGGGACCCCGCCGAGCGCGAGGAGCTCCTCCGCGAGCCCCGGGCGCGCGCCGATCTCCTCCACCACGTTGTCCACGACGAGGTCGATCGCCGCCATGCGCTCGACGACCCCGCAGCCACCCAGCGGACCCTCCTCGGGCAGCATCACCGGCGTACGCCCCGTGACGGCCAGGGGCTCCCAGGACGTGGACAGCATCATCGGCTCGCCGGCCTCCCGGAAGACGTACCGCGTGCGCATCACCCGGTCGTCCGGCTCGACCCCGAGGCGCTCGGCGATCTCGGCGCTCGCGCCCTCCTGCTCGCTGCGTGACTCCCAGGTCCCCTGCGTCCCGTCCGCCGTCTGTTCCTGACGGAACGGACTGGCCCCCGCCTCCGGCCGGTAGCCGGAGCGTGCGATCGGGCGCAGGACCGGTCGCGCCCGCACATAGGTCCCCGAGCCGGACCGGCCCTCGACGAGCCCCTCGGCCATCAGCACCTTGCGTGCCTCCAGCGCGACGGTGTCCGAGACCCCGTACTCCTCACGGATGCGGGCCTGCGACGGCAGCCGCGTATGGGGCGGCAGCGCACCGTTGACGATCTTCTCCCTGAGATCGCTCGCCACGCGCAGATAGGCGGGCTGCTCACCGAAAGCCACAGGCCACTCCCAACAGGTTGACAGACAGCAACAGAGTCGCAACCGTCGGTTGAGTACCGCAAGCACAGGCCAAGGTTTCACTCGAAGTGATGATTCCCCGTCCACCAGCGCATACCTGATGGGGTGCCGCGCGCCGTTACCGGACCGGCGCCACTCCCTTCCCTACCTTCGGGGAGTGAGAACCAAGCGCATCTCTCTTCTCGCGCCGTTGATCGCGGGCGCGTTGACCCTCCCCCTGCCGCCCCTCTCCTACGCCGCCGGGCCCGCGCCGTCCTCCCTGTGCGGCGGGTCGGACGCCCGCTCCGACGCCTCGTGGGCACCGGCCTCCACCACCTTCGGCGAGGCCGCGGGATACGACCCGTACATCGGCAACGGCTACCTGGGGCACCGCGTGCCCGCCGCCGGCGCCGGATACGCCGCCACCGGTGAGAAGACGGGCTGGCCCCTCTACACCCCGCGCTACGACGGCGCGTTCGTCTCCGGGCTCTACGCCCGGGACAAGGACCTCGCCGAAGGCCGCGAGGTGATCGCCGCGCTCCCGTCCTGGACCACCCTCGATGTGCGCGTCGGCTCCGAGACGTACGGCTCCGACACCCCCGCAGGCCGCGTCTCCCACTACCGCCAGACCCTCCACCTGCGCTGCGGCACCGTCGTCACCTCCCTGCGCTGGACCACCGCCGACGGCCGTGCGACCGACCTCACCTACGAGGTGCTGGCCGACCGCTCCGACGCCCACACCGGCGCCGTACGCCTGCGGATGACCCCGCACTGGAGCGGCACCGCGACGGTGACGGGCCGGCTGGACGAGCGCGGGGCACGCCGGGTCACGGTCGCCGACGACGGCACGTTCCGGGCCCTCGGTACGGGCACCGAGGGGGCGATCGTCCAGCGCGGCACCGACGGCGCCCGCACCACCCGGGTCAGGGCGGGCCGCTCGTACACCTTCGAGAAGTACGTGGGCGTCGACACCTCGCTGACCTCCCACGACCCGCTCGCCTCCGCCACGGCCGCCGCCGAACGCGCCGCCGGGCGCGGCTGGTCCGGGGTCGCCGCCGACAACGCGGCGGCCTGGCGCGGGGACTGGGCCGCCGACGTGAGGACGCCGGGCAGCCCGGACCTGCAGGCCTGGCTGCGGGCCACGCAGTACGGGCTGCTCGCCAACACCAGGACCGGATCGTCGGACAGCATCGCCCCGGCCGGGCTGACCAGCGACAACTACGCGGGCATGATCTTCTGGGACGCCGAGACCTGGATGTACCCGGGTCTGCTCGCCACCCGCCCCGAGCTGGCACGCTCCGTCGTCGAGTACCGCTACCGCACCCGCGCCGCCGCTCGCGCGAACGCCGAAAAGCTGGGCTACCAGGGGCTGTTCTACCCCTGGACGAGCGCGAGCGAAGGGCGCCTGGACTCCGAGTGCCAGAGCTGGGACCCGCCGCACTGCCTCACTCAGAACCACCTCCAGGGCGACATCGCGCTCGCCGTCTGGCAGTACTACCTGGCCACCGGTGACCGCACCTGGCTGGCCGACCGGGGCTGGCCGCTGCTCAAGGGCATCGCCGACTTCTGGCAGTCGCGCGCCACGGCCAACGCCGACGGCAGCTACTCGGTGAAGAACGTCGCGGGCCCCGACGAGTACAGCAACGGCGTCGACGACGGCGTCTTCACCAACGCGGTCGCCGCCACCGCCCTGCGCAACGCCACCCGCGCAGCCGCGCTCCTCGGCCACCCCGCACCCGCCGGCTGGACCCGGGTCGCCGACAAGCTGCGGATCCCGTACGACGCCGAGCGCAAGGTGTTCCTCCAGTACGCCGGCTACAACGACTCCACCATCAAGCAGGCCGACACGGTGCTCCTGGTCTACCCGCTGGAGTGGCCGATGGAGGAGGGCGCCGCCGCCGCGACCCTCGATCACTACGCCGCGCTCACCGACCCCGACGGCCCCGCGATGACCGACTCGGTGCATGCGATCGACGCCGCCACGACCGGGGAGCCGGGCTGCGCCACGTACACGTATCTCCAGCGGGCCGTACGCCCGTTCGTCCGCGGCCCGTACCACCTCTTCTCCGAGGCCAAAGGGGAGAAGTCCGGCGCCGAGGACCCGCTCTCGGGCTTCCCTGCCGAGGACTTCCTCACCGGGAAGGGCGGCTTCCTCCAGGTCTTCACGCACGGCCTGACGGGTCTCAGGCTGCGCGAGGACGGCGTACGCCTCGACCCGCTCCTGCCACCGCAACTCCGGGAGGGCGTGGAGCTGACGGGGCTGCGTTACCAGGGGCGTACGTACGACATCGCCGTCGGCCCGCGCACGACCACGGTCCGGCTGACGGACGGCGCGCCCTTCACCGTCCACACCCCGGCCGGCCCGCGCCGCCTCTCCGGCACCCTCACGCTCCCCACCCGCCGCCCCGACCTCACCCCGACGTCCGACGCGGCCCGCTGCCGCCCCGCCACGGCCGACTCCGAGGCCCCCGGGCTGTACGCCGAGGCCGCGGTGGACGGCAGCCCGGCGACGTCCTGGTCACCGGACGGCGCGACGGGCACGCTGACGGTGCCCCTGCGCCACGTCACCCGCATCGCCTCGCTCACCCCCCGCTGGACGGACATCGCACCGGCCTCCCACACCCTGGAGACCTCCCTGGACGGCCGCACCTGGCGCCCGTACGAACCGGGCGCCGTGGCCCGCCGGATCAGGCTGACGGTGCACTCGGCGGACGCGGAGAAGCCGACGGGGGTGAGCGAACTGACCGTCACCGAAGGCGAGTAGGTGAGGGCGATGGGCTAACATCGCGGGCCGGGCGGAGCCGTAGCGCAGAGGTCGTCGCGCGCGGTCTCCAAAACCGCGAGGACGCCGGTTCAAATCCGGCCGGCTCCGCTCGGCAGCCACGCTTCTGAGGTTACGGTCAGCGCGGTGCCGTCCATCGCCCGGACGGTGGTCGCGAAACGGCACGGAAGAAGAGGCACGGAAGAAGAGGCACGGAAGAAGAGGCACGGAAACAGACGCGGGCGGAGCCGTTGCCCGGCCCCACCCGCGTTCCATGCGCACCGTGTCACATCAGCCGCGCGCGGCCATCCGCACGAATGTCGCCCACTGGCCCGCACCGACGCGCAGGACGGGGCTTTCGGCCTGCTTGGAGTCGCGTACGAACACGGACGTGTCCTCAGCCGCCACCTCCACGCACTGCCCGCCGTCCCCGGCACTGTGACTGCTCTTCATCCAGGGCAGCTCCGCTGCCCCGACGGCATTTTCGTTCACAGCTCTCCCAAGAGTTTCTCGATCCGCGCCAACGACTCCTTCGGAGTCAGAGCCTGGGCACGCAGTACGCCGTACGTGGATTCCAGCGCCTGAACCTTCGCGGGCTCAGAGCGCACGACCCCTTGGCTCTGCGCTTCCACGTAGCTCATCCTCCGCCGGTCCTTGGTGAGGAGCAATGTGAACGGCCCCGACAAGCCCGCGTGTTCGTCTCTGCCTGTCGGCATGATCTGGATCTCGACGTGTCGCTGATGACCGACGGTCAACAGCTGTTCGAGCTGGCTGTGCAGGACGGCGGCGCCACCGAGCGGCCGCCGTACGACCGATTCCTCGATGACGAAGCTGAGCAGCGGGGCCGGGCGCCTGGAGAGCATCTTCTGGCGGTCCAGCCTGGCGGCCAGCCGCTGCTCGATGGTTTCCTCGTCGAGCAGGGGGCGCCACATGGCGAAGACAGCTCGGGCGTACTCCTCGCTCTGGAGAAGCCCGTTCACCAGCTGCGCGTCGTACGCGTGGAGTTCGCGAGCCTCGGCTTCGAGCCGCACGAACTCCCGGAAGAACGACGGATACCGCGCCCGCTCCACCTCCCCCTTCATGGCGACCAGCACCCCGTGCCCGCTCAGGACCCGGTCCACCGCGTCCACCATCTCCGGCTTGGGGATGCGGCGCCCCTGCTCGACCGAGGCGATGTGTGCCTCGCCGTATCCGACGCTGGCGCCGAGCTCCGCCTGGGTGAGCCCCGCGGCCTCGCGCAGGAGCTTCACCTGTTGGCCGAAGCAGCGCAGGAACCCGCTCCCCGGGTCAGCCGAGCCTTCGACGGCCCCGGCCACGGCGACGTCCATGCTTCCTCACTCCCTGGGTCAGCACACAGTGACAGCACGCTATGACCGGGCGCGGCTCCGGGAGGCGTTTCGGCCCGGATGTCCGCCCCACGGGTGACGGCGCGCGTCCGTACCACCCCGCCAGAATCCGGCAGAGCCCCGACAGACCGTCTCTGTACGGCCGTTGGTGCTGGTGAGAGCGGCGCTCGGGAGGGATCTTCGATCCATGACGACCTCAGGCCGTACCGCGCCGCACCCCACGGACGCCTTCGAGCTCCGCTTCTCCTCCACCCCACGCGGCGCCCGCCTCGCCCGGCGGCTGGCCTCCCACCGCGTCCACGGGTGGGGGCACCGCTACGGCTCCGAGGTGAACGACGCGGTGAGCCTGGTCGTCGGGGAGCTGGCGGCCAACGCGGTGACGCACGGGCTGGTACCCGGCCGGGACGCACTGCTCCGGCTGAGCCGGGCGCGAGGGGGACGGCTGCGGGTGGAGGTCAGCGACACCCGGGGCGAGCGGTTGCCTGTCGCCTCCACCGGCCTGTCCGCGGACGAGGAGACGGGACGAGGGCTGGTCCTGGTCGCCGCCCTCGCCGAGGAGTGGGGCGTCACCGCACGGGAGGGCGCCCCGGGCAAGACCGTGTGGGCCGTACTGGGCACGGCACGTGTATGACCTCTCACCGATCCGCCCCGAGACACGGCATGATGTCACCGTGTAACGGCATGCACTTCTGAACCCCATGAACTCGGGCTCTTGGCCCGGCAGTTGGAAGGTGGAGCAGCGTTGAACAGGATCCGGAACGTACGCACCAGATCAGCCATGACCGTGGGGGCCCTGCTGGCAGGCCTCATCGGCGGCGCCTTCGCCGTCGCACCGTCCGCGTCCGCCGCGACCGGCCCGTGCACCCGCGCGGCGACCCTCCACAACAAGGTCACCAACCCCACCTCCTACAAGTACGTGCCCTATGCCGCCGCCAACACCAGCGACTGCTGGCTGGACCGCGGGATGAGCAACTCGGCGGTCACCGCCCTGCAGAAGAACCTCAACGCCTGCTACGGATACAAGCTGGCGACGGACGGGGTCTACGGGCAGCTCACCGAGTCGGCGCTCGTCTCCGTGCAGAAGAAGGTGGGCGTCAAGGCGGACGGCGATTACGGCCCCAACACCCGTAAGGCGATGGTGTGGGCGAACTACAGCGTGGAGACCGGGGCACGGATCAACTGCAACTGACGCCCTGACACTCTGCCACCCTGCCGCCCTCGACAAGCCGACGAGGGTGACCGAATTGTCCGCCGTCCGCGCATAGGGTGCGGCAGTACGAGCCGGCCCCTCGGGTGCCCCGGGAGCCTGAACACCTGCGCGGAAGGCGTGACGACATGGCGGGACCGATTCTCATCACCGGTGCGGGCAGCGGCTTCGGCAAGGAAGTGGCGCTGCGGCTCGCCGCGGCCGGGCACGAGGTGATCGCGGGCGTGGAGATCATCGCCCAGGTCAGCTCGGTACGCGCCGCCGCCCGCGAACGAGGTGTCGAGGTACGGGTCGAGAAGCTGGACGTGACCGACCCGGGCGACCGGGAGAGCGCCTGGTCCTGGGACGTGGAGGTCCTCCTCAACAACGCCGGCGTCTCCGAGGGCGGTGCGACCGCCGACATCCCCGAGGACCGGCTGCGCCGCCAGTTCGAGGTGAACGTGCTCGGACCCGTCCTGCTCACCCAGGGGATCGCGCGCCGGATGGCGGCCCGCCGCAGCGGGCGGATCGTGTTCATGTCCTCGGTCGCCGGTCTCACCGTCGACCCGTTCACCGGCGCGTACGCGGCCTCCAAGCACGCGGTGGAGGCGTTCGCCGACGCACTCGACCAGGAACTCGCGGAGTTCGGGATCACGGTGGCGACGATCAACCCGGGGCCCTTCCTCACCGGTTTCAACGACACGATGTTCGAGACGTGGAAGGAATGGCGCGACGATCCCGCCGACCGCCTCCACGACTACTCCGCACTCGCCTTCCCGCACGAGCAGTACGACCCCGAACCGGTCCACCGACGGACCGTCGAGGTCCTCCTGGGCGAGGACCGCCGCTACCGGCACCTCCTCCCGGCCGAGATGGAACCGCAGGCCCGCGAGCAACTCGACGCCCAGTGGGGCAGGCAGCTCAACGACGGCCGCCGCCCCGCCCTCGTACAGAAGGCCTACGACATCAGCCCCGGCACTCCGGTCCGTCCCTGACCTCCGGAAGCACGACGCCGGGCACCCGACAAACTTTGCGCCCTTGTGTACACAAGGGACACCCGGTACATTTGAGCTCATGACTCAGATGCCCATAGAGACCATTCGCGATGTCCGTGCACACCTGGCGGAAGTGGTGGAGCGCGCTGATCGGGACGACACCCCCACCGTCATCACCCGGCGGGGAAAAGAGGTCGCCGCAGTCGTCTCGATCGAGGTGCTCCGCAAGTACCAGGAATGGGAAGAGCGCGAGATCAACCGACTCATCGACGACCGCATGGCGAGCCGGTCGGCCGGTATCCCCATCGAGGACATCATGGGCGAGACACTGGCACGCAGTGAGTGAGTACCGCACCGTCTTCCACCCGGAGGCCCGCTCGGAGCTCCGCAAGGTCCCACGCGACGCGGCGCTCCGCATCCTGACCAAGCTGACGGAACTGGAATGCGACCCGTTCGGCTTCAACACCACTGCGCTGGTGTCCCAGCCGGAGCGGCGTCGGCTGCGAGTCGGGGACTACCGCGTCATCTACACCGTCGACAACGGCGAACTGGTCGTGTGGGTCATCCGTGTCGGGCATCGCTCCACGGTCTACGGCAACTGAGCCAGGCTCCTGCCGCAGGACCCCGGGGGCGTTCTGCACGCAATGGGCCGTCCCGAAGCGGCAACCGCACGAAGTCCCGGAAACTCTGCCCTGACAAGAAGTACATCGGGGCACCACCGTCACATCATATGGTCGTAACCTCTGGGCACCAGGGCGATCGAGGCAAGGGGACGGCGTGCGGGCGAACGGGGCAAAGAGCGGGGCGTCGAGGGACAACAGGAGTGCTGTGCGGCAGGCGCGCCTGCCCGTCTCGGGGACCCGGGCCGCGGGCGCCGTCGCGGCGCGGCGGGGTGACGTGGTGGCTCCGGGGGACATGCTGGCGCTACAGGGACGCGCCGGGAACGCCGCCGTGTCCTCCGCCCTTGGGCATACGGCTGACGCGCGGCCGGCCCGCACCGGCACCCCGGTGCAGCGGGCGGGTGCCGAGGAGCAGGGGACGGCGTCCGCGAACCCGTCGCGCGGTGCTCAGGCCAGGGGCACCGTGTCAGCCGGCGGCCGGACCGGCGGCGAGACGCTCGCGCTCGGTTCCGAGCTGGCCAACCCGGCCGCAACCGCGACCATCGGCGCAGATTTCATCGATCCGTCCGTCAGCACCACGGACTCCTACAACGTGGGCGTCGCGGGCCCCGCGGCCACCGCTCTGGTGGCGGGCGCCGCACTGCCCGGGAACGTCCGGGACGGCATCGCCGCACGTCAGGGACTCAAGCAGGCGCCGCAGGGCAGCGGACAGCGGCACGCCTTCAAGCGCGATCGGCGCGCCGCCGACGCCGACGGCGCACAGAATGCCGGGACCGTGTTGAGCGGCATGGCCAACGCCGCGGGTGGCGCGATGAATCTCGCCGGTCAGGCACCCGCCACCTACAACGCGGTGCTCTCCGGTGGCGGTGGCGTCGGCCTGCCGGTTGCCGCGCTTCAGACCGGGCGCTACATCCGCAAGGCGGTCAAGGCCCGGAAGCGGGTGAAGGAGCTCGAAGCTCTCATGCTCAGGCAGGACCAGCAGCCGGCGGTGGCGCTGCGGGCCGCCAAGGAGGAGGTGGAGGCGCGCCTCGCATCGGTACACGCGCTGGACAAGGCCTTCGAGGCCGCGCACGCCGAGTACAAGGCCCGGGTCGAGGACCAGTCGCGGCCGGCGGACGAGCGGCTGTACCCGGACACCACGATCGATCTGCTGGGCGACCTCGTGCTCACGTACGAGGATCTTGAGAAGCAGCTCCAGGAAGCCGTCAGCGCACACACGGCCGCCGTCCAGGAGGCCGCCCAGCGCGAACTGGTCCAAGAGGCGATCAAGAACGCCCTGAACGAGGTCGCGGCGGCGGTCGCCCGGAGCGAGAGCGACGGGGACGAGCAGATCACCCTGCGGCAGATCCAGCAGTACGCGACCCGGAAGAACAGCCGGGGCGTCAACAAGAAGATGGTGACCGCCCTCTCGGGGGCCCTGGGTGTGTCCGCCGGAGTCGCCACCCTCATCTCCACCATCGCCATCGCGGCCGGTGCCACCGCCGGTGCCGCGATACTCGTGACCACACCGGTGGGCTGGGGACTGGCCGCCGCGGCCGCGACGGTCGCGCTGTCCCTCGCCTCCTACAAGGCGTGGCAGACGATCGCCAAGCGCTGGGAGCAGACCGCGACCGAAGCGCCCGAGGACTCCACCTTCCGGCACCTGGGCAAGACTCTGGCTTTCTGGCGCAGGACCGGTCGCAGTGAGCGTACGCAGTACGCGACGGCGCTGTACCGGTTCGCGCAGAGCACGGACCCGGTCCAGGGTGAGCTGGCCCGCGACACGGTGGGGACCTTGGGACTCGACTGGGACCGCATCGGCGGTGACGAGGCGAGCGCCATCAAGCTCATCGCCGCCAAGCTGGCCTCCTGACCGGGACGGGAGCTGGGGTGAACGGGTGTCTCAGGCGCTGTCCACGCGCATCCGCTCGGTGCCCATGACGCGCAGGACGTCGAGCGCCGACGCCTCACGCGTGCCGGCCGCCGCCGAGTAGACGATCAACGACTGGTCGGTGTCCGGCAGCAGCAGGGTGTCGCAGTCCAGGACGAGTGGTCCGAGGTCGGGGTGGTCGACCGTCTTGTGCATCGACCGCCGCACCACCGAGCCGCCCTCCTCCCACAGCTGCCGGAACCGCTCGCTGCCGGCGAGCAGTTCATCGACCAGCGCGCGCAGATCCGGGTCGTCCGGGTAGCGGGAGAGCGCGGTACGCAGCGACCCGACGGCGTGCCGCGCCGTCGCCTCGTCCTCATCGGGGCCGGGCGCCACGCGGGTGCCGACGGTGCCGAGGAACCGCTGCCAGATGATGTTGCGCCGCCGCTCGGGCCAGCGGCTCAGGTCGCCGAGGAGCGCGTCGGCCATCGAGTTGTGCGCCAGCACATCGCCCCTGGCCGACAGCACGAGGGCCGGCAGGTCGTTCAGCCGCTGGAGCAGCCGCAGCACGCTCGGCCTGACCGACATCTCGACCCGGCCTGCGAGCGGCGGGGCGCTGCCCGCGAGGCGGAAGACCTGGTCGCGCTCGTCGGTCTCCAGCCGAAGCGCCCTGGTCAGTGCCGTGAGCACCTGGACGGACGGCCTCGGCCCCCGGCCCTGCTCCAGGCGGACGACGTAGTCGACGCTCAGCCCGGCCAGCTGGGCCACCTCTTCGCGCCGCAGGCCTGCCACCCGTCGTCGCGGGCCCGCCGGAAGACCGACCTCATCGGGCGCGATGCGTGCCCGCGCGGCCTTGAGGACGCGGGCGAGTTCGAGACGGTCCATGAGCCGATTGTCTCCCCGCCCCGAAGGGGTATCCAGGGACGGCCGCTCCCAGTCTCGGGCCTCTCTGGATAGCTTCCCGATCAGGGCCCATGGTCGGGGCATGAGCGAATCACACAGCCACTCCAGCACCACCACCGTCCTGATCACCGGAGGCAACAAGGGGCTCGGCAAGGAGGCGGCCCGTCGTCTGGGCGCACTGGGCTGGCGGGTCTTCCTCGGGGCACGTGACGAGGCCAGGGGCCGCCGGGCGGGCGAGGAGCTCGCCGCCGAAGGCGCCGACGTCACCTTCGTCCCGCTGGACGTCACCTCCGACGAATCGGTCGCCGCCGCCGTACGCACCGTGGGCGCGAGCACCGACCGGCTGGACGTCCTGATCAACAACGCCGGGATCACCGGCCCGCTCGTCGGCCCGGAGGACACCACGGCGCAGCACCTCGTCCCGGTCCTGGACGTCAATGTCCTCGGCCCGGTCCGCGTGACACACGCGTTCCTGCCGCTGCTGCGCGCAGGACACGACCCACGGGTGGTGATGGTCTCCAGCGGCTCCGGGTCGCTGACCGTCATGACGAACCCCGAGCGGAAGGAGTCGTCCTTCCCTCACCTGATGTACCCGCCGTCCAAGGCCGCCCTCAACATGATCACCACCCAGTACGCCAAGGCCATCCCCGGGATCCGCTTCAACCTCGCCGACCCAGGCTTCACCGCCACCGACCTCAACCGCCACCAGGGCACCCAGACCGTCACGGAAGGCACCGACGCCATCATCGAGCTGGCGACCACCTCACCCGGGCCGACCGGCCGGTACCGCGACCGCGAGGGCTCCGTCCCCTGGTGATGACGGGCCCTGGCGGGACGGGGCAGAGCGGGTCCCGCCACCACTCGGGGCGCCGCGGTGATCGCGGTGGTGGCGGAGGACAGACCGAGCGCGGCGCCGAACTGGAAGGACGTGTACAGCAGACCGCCGGCGACGCCCTGTTCCTCCTCCGCGACGCCCTCGGTGGCGACGATGGTCAACGGGCCGTAGGCGAGCGTGGAATACCTTCGGACAGACGAAGGAGCGCGGCGATTGAGCCAAGGGCTGCCCCCATTACCTAATGGCTGCGCCGGTGCCGCCGTTCACCCGCATACCTTCACGCTGCATACGGTCACAGTCATGGCGCACGGGTCACCGGCCGAGGTCAGGGAGAGGCGGGGCGCCTCTGGAGGATTCCCTCGACGGCCTGGAGGAAGGTTTCGCAGACGAGTTCCGGGTCGAAGAGGCAGCCGGCCGCCATGGCACCGTCCCGCAGCATGACGAAGTGCCGGCCGGCCGCGTCGGCGGGCGAGTGGCCCGCCTGTGCGAGCAGCTCGGTCATGGTGTCCAGGAACCACTGCCGGTGGGCCAGCACGGCCTGGTGGACCGGGTGCTCGGGGTCGGGATACTCGGCCACCGCGTTGAGGAAGGCGCACCCCCGGAACCCGGGCGAGCTGATGCCGTCCGCCAGGGCCCGGCCTACGGCACGGATCTTGTCGGCCGCCGACGCCTCGCTCGTGCGCGCGGCCGCGACCTGCGCCCTGATCCCCTGGTCGGCCTGGTCGAGATAGGCGAGAACGAGCTCCTCCTTGCCGGAGAAGTGCCGGTACAGCGTCGCCCGGGTGACCTGCGCCTCCGCGATGATCCGGTCGACGCCGACGGAGTGGATGCCCTCCGCGTAGAAGACCCGTGTCGCCGTACCGAGCAGCCTGGCTCGCGCCTCGGACGTGCTGCCGCCTCCTGTGCCCCGACTCATGGGTCCAAGACTACCAAACCCATGAGGGAGAACGTTCGGTCTTGACAGACGCACGCCCGACCCTTTGGATAGGGGTAGACCGAACGTTCTCCCTCACGTTTCGTCGACACACACCACCGACCGAAGGGCACCCCATGAACGCCACCGACACCACCTCCGCCACCCGCATCGCCCCCCTCCCCACGGCCGCCCCCGACGCCCTGCGGAAGCTGTACTTCCTGCGCTTCGCGTTCGCCGCCGTATGGGCCGCCCTGCTGTTCGCGACCGCCGACACGCTGGGCCCGCTGAGCACGGCACTGCTGGTGATCTACCCGCTGTTCGACGTGGCCTGCGCCGTCGTCGACGCCAGGTCCGCCCGCGCGAACGGCGGTCCGGTGCGCGGCCTGTACGTGAACATCGCGCTCAGCACCCTCACCGCCATCGGTCTCGCGGTCGCCGCCACCTCCGGCATCCCCGCGGTCCTGCGCGTCTGGGGCGCCTGGGCCGTCACCGCGGGCCTCGTACAGCTCGTCGTCGGGTCGCTCCGGCGCCGGCTCGGCGGCCAGTGGGCGATGATCGCCAGTGGCGCCATCTCCACCCTCGCCGGCTCGTCCTTCGTCGCGCAGGCGGGCGCGGACGACGCCACCCTGAGCAATCTGGCCGGTTACGCCTTCCTCGGCGGCGTCTTCTTCCTCGTGTCCGCCCTCCGCATCAAGCGCACAGCCGGGAACTGAGCGCTCCGCGCCGGTCACCCGGCGCGGAGCGGACGGAGCTCAGGACTTTCGAGAACTCCGCTCAGCACAAGCGCCGTTTCAGCACAAGCCACTTCGGCGCACGCTGTTTCAGCGCAATCCCCTCTTCAGCACGCGCCGTTGAAGAACGTCGCCCCGCCGTAGACCGCGTCGGATCCCAGCTCTTCCTCGATCCGGATCAGCTGGTTGTACTTGGCCGTACGGTCCGACCGCGACAGCGAACCGGTCTTGATCTGGCCGCAGTTGAGAGCGACCGCCAGATCCGCGATGGTCGTGTCCTCGGTCTCGCCCGACCGGTGCGACATCACCACGGCGTATCCGGCGCGGAAAGCCGTGTTCGCGGCGTCCAGCATTTCCGTCAGGGTACCGATCTGATTCACCTTGACGAGAATGGAATTCGCGATGCCCCGCCCGATCCCGTCCTCGAGGAGCCGGACATTGGTGCAGAAGACATCGTCGCCGACCAGCTGACACCGTGCGCCGATGGCGTCGGTGAGGTACTTCCAGCCCTCGAAGTCATCCTGGGCCATTCCGTCCTCGATGGACACGATCGGGAATCGCGACACCAGATCGGCCAGGTAATCGGCGTGTTCGGTCACCGAGCGGACACGGTTCTCGCCCGCGTAGTGGTAGGCGCCGTCGCGGTAGAACTCGGAGGAGGCCGGGTCCAGCAGCAGGGCGACATCCGTGCCCGGCTGGTAACCGGCCTTCTCGATCGCCTCGACGATGAAGGAAAGCGCCTCGTCCGCGGTGGAAAGGTTGGGCGCGAAGCCGCCCTCGTCGCCGACATTGGTGTTGTGCCCGGCATCACGGAGCAGGTCACGCAGGGTGTGGAACACCTCGGACCCGATACGAACGGCCTCGGCCATGGAAGCCGCGCCCACCGGCGCGATCATGAACTCCTGGAAGTCCAGGGCGTTGTCGGCGTGGGCACCGCCGTTGATGATGTTGATCATCGGCGTGGGCAGGACATGCGAGAAGGTGCCGCCCACATAGCGGTACAGCGGCAGCCCGTGGGACGCGGCCGCGGCCTTCGCGACCGCCAGCGACACACCGAGCGTCGCGTTGGCGCCGAGCCGCCCCTTGTTCACCGTACCGTCGAGCTCGATCATTCGACGGTCGACGGCCGACTGCGACTCGGCCGGCAGCCCCTTCACCGCGTCGGCGATCTCACCGTTCACCGCGGCGACCGCGCGGGTGACACCCTTGCCGCGGAAACGGTCCGGGTCGGAGTCCCGGAGTTCGACGGCCTCCCGGGTTCCCGTCGACGCGCCGGACGGTACCGCGGCCCTTCCGAGGGAACCGTCGGCCAGGCGCACATCCACCTCGACCGTGGGGTTCCCACGGCTGTCGACGATTTCACGTGCGAACACTGAGGTAATCTCTGACATTCACTCCACCTTCGCCATGTCCCGCATTCTCATACGGGATCAGTCACCGAACGACATCGCCGCGGTGGCACGCTAGGGGGACTCCACGCTGAGTTCCGCCTGATAAATGCGCACAGAACCTGCGATGGTCACGTCATGCGCTCATCACGAACGGCTGTTGATCCGAAGGGCTTCGGAACCGGCCCGAAGTACGTCCCGAATTACCGGGTGCCCGCAGCCGAAGCGGGAAGTCAAGAGCTCGGCATATCCGAATGCCGGACGCCGACGACCGATATGCAACACCGACCGCCGCACTCAAGACCATGCCCCCAGCCCCCGTTCAGTGGCGACCGGAGTCGCCGCGCAGGCGCCATCTAACCACACGGCACACAGAAGCCATATGGGCGGGGCATTTACGCTCAATTGTTTAGCCGGGCTCTCGATCGAGCCCTTCGGCGCAGTTCTCCTGGGCTTTATGAGCGGTGCCGTACCGATACACGGCCCTTTGGTGAGCCATACCGAAACGACGGTTATCGGCCCCGGGAGACAACGACGGCCGGGCGGGATCAGCGGGGCTTGCGGCCCCGGGACGACAGCGGTGCCCAGGTGTACCGGAGGCGCACACCCTGGTCGTGGAGCCAGTCGGCCTCGCGGAGGCGGAGTTCACGCGCGGACTCCGGGGCGATGGCACTGGGCCAGCGGACGAGCACCTCGGTGACATGGCCGGTCTGCGCCAGCTGTCGCACGCGCCGCCACCCCGTGCGCCGGGCCGGGTCGGGTTCGCCGTACGTATCGGTGACGACCTCGGCGATCGTCAGCCCGCGCTCCCGGGCGAACGCATGGCCTTCCGCCTGTGCGCGCTGCGCGGCTCCCCCGGACACGGCCCTGGCCCGATCGGCGCACACGTACAGCACGACGGAGGCATCGGCGTCCCCGCGCGGAGTCATGGGCATCTCGGGCACCTCAAGCACCGGCCGTCAACTCCGCCCATACGACCTTGCCCTGGCACCGCGTCGAACGCGCGGAGCCCCAGCTGTGGGCGAGTTGGGAGACGAGGAACAGTCCGCGCCCACACTCCTCGTCGAGGCCCGCACGGCGCTCGGACGGAGGGATCGGATCGCTGCCCTCGTCGTGGACCTCGATACGCAGCCGCCGCTCGTCGCCGGTCAGCGTGAGGC
This sequence comes from Streptomyces sp. NBC_01012, assembly GCF_045162755.1. Classification (NCBI taxonomy): domain Bacteria; kingdom Bacillati; phylum Actinomycetota; class Actinomycetes; order Kitasatosporales; family Streptomycetaceae; genus Streptomyces; species Streptomyces sp. NBC_01012. The sequence goes on from NZ_CP108688.1 coordinate 2,650,655, forward strand.
CGCACAGGACGTGACCCGTGCCGGTGTGCAGCACGGCGTTCGTCGTCAACTCCGAGACGAGCAGCGCCGCGTCACCGCAGGTGTCGCCGGACAGCTTCCACGCGCGGAGCCGGTCACGCACGGTGTCCCGGGCCGATCTCGCGCTTGTACGCAGGGCGGGCAGCACGAACCAGTGCTCCCGTCGCGGCACGGTCCTGACTAAGGCGGGGGGAGGGGCCGGGGTCGAGTGCGCGGACAGAGTCACGGATGTCGCCTTCCAGCGCCTCCCGGGGCGCGGTGGGGGGATGCGGTGCTGCAACGCGAGCGGTGAGAGGCGCGCGCCGGGGCAACCGGCCGGCAGTGGGAGTCGACGACGGCATCGTCCATCACCCACCCGCTCCCGGGCCGGATCCTGCGCCATAGCTGTGACGTGACCACTCACCCCTCCACTATGCGCGTGATCGGGCACACGCTGCAACCGACTCCCTGATAATTTCAGCAGCTCGGGTATCAGTCTGGCGTATACATCAATTGGCTGTAAGAATGGCGGTATTGACGGTCCTTCAGGAGGGTTGGGCGTGAGCGAGGCCCGTTCGAGCACGAGCGCGCCGACAGTCCTGCGCATGATCCTCGGCCGTCGGCTTCAGGAGATGCGGCAAGACGCCGGTGCCTCGCTGGAGGACGCGGCCAAGGCCCTGCGCGTGACCACTTTGACGATCCGACGGCTGGAGAAGGCCGAGGTCGCTCTGAAGCCTCTCTACGCGGAGAAGCTGCTGGAGACCTTCGGCGCCGAGCGCCAGGAGATCGACGAGTTCGTCGATATGGCCGAGCAGGCCAACAAGCCGGGCTGGTGGCACTCCTACCGCGACGCCGTCCCCAGCTGGTTCACCGCCTATGTCAGCCTCGAAGCGGGCGCCCGAACTCTTCGCACGTACGAACCCCAGTACGTCACGGGCCTCCTCCAGACCCACGACTACGCACACGCGACGCTGCGCGGCGGGCTCCCGAACGGCAGCGACGAGGAGCTGGCGCGCCGTGTCGAACTGCGGCTGCGCCGCCAGAGCCTGCTGGAGCGCGAGGACGCCCCCACGCTGTGGGTGGTCATGGAGGAAGCTGTCCTGCACCGGGTGGTGGGCAGTCCTCAGGTGATGCGGGAGCAGATCGAGCGGCTCCTGGACGTCCTTGAGCTCGCGCACGTCAGTCTCGACATCGTGCCCTTCACCGCGGGTGCGCACATCGGAGCGTGCGCCCCGTTCACATATTTCCGGTTCGAGGAACCCGAACTGCCGGACGTCGTCTACAGCGAACTCCTGTCCGCCTCGGTCTATTTCGACCAGCGCGCGGACGTCGTCTCCCATCTGGAGGCACATACCCGCATGTCGCTGCTGACGTCGTCCGCGGACAGCAAGGCGCTCCTGAACCGCATGCGCAAGGAGTACTCATGACGGTGACCGACGAGGGCGTCTACAACGGCATGCCGGCGCGCAATCTCGGGGAACAGGGCTGGGAGCGTCCCTGGAGCGGCCCGAACGGCGGTCAGTGCGTCGAGACGAAGCAGCTCGCCGACGGCCGGGTGGCCGTACGGCAGTCCACCGACCCGGCCGGGCCGGCGCTGATCTACACGCCGGAGGAGATGGCCGCGTTCGTCCGCGGGGTCAAAGAAGGCCTGGCCGATCACTTGGCCGCCGGGTGAACCGACGGCGGGGAAGGGACGACGGCATCGGTCCCGTCCCTGGCCTGCGGGCCGACACACAGATATGAAGGGAAGCACATGACCACCAGGCAGGCCGGCCAGGATCTCGACACGAGCAAGGCGCACTCGGCTCGGATGTACGACTACTTCCTCGGCGGCAAGGACCACTTCGAGATCGACAAGGACGCGGCCCTGGTCGCGGCCCAGGCCCACCCCGGCATCTACGTGACCGCGCGCGAGAACCGCGCGTTCATGCACCGGGCCACCCGGGCCCTGGCGCAGGAGCACGGCATCCGCCAGTGGCTCGACATCGGCACGGGCATCCCGACCGAGCCGAATCTGCACCAGGTCGCCCAGTCCGTGGCGAGCGACGCGCGCGTGGTGTACGCGGACAACGACCCGCTCGTCCTCAAGTACGCCGAGCGCCTGATGCGCAGCACGACCCAGGGACGCACGGCCTACGTCCAGGCCGATGCCACCGACGCCGACGCGCTGATGAGCGCCGTGGAGGACGCGGGGGTCCTGGACTTCGACCAGCCCATCGCCCTCTCCCTCAACGCGCTCATGCACTTCATCACCGACCCGCACGACCCTTACGCCATCGTCCGCCGGCTGCTCGACCCGCTCCCGGCCGGCAGCGCCCTCGCGATGACGCACTGCACGCCCGACTTCGACCCCGTCACCTGGAACAAGGTCGCGGAGGTCTACACGAAGTCCGGCTCGCCGGTGAAGTTCCGCTCGCACAGCGACGTAAGCCGCTTCTTCGACGGCCTCGACCTGATCGAGCCCCTCTGCTGCTGCCACCGCTGGCGGGCCCCCGAACCGGCCGCAGGCGAGCCGGAGATCACGGACGCCATGATCAGTCTGCTGGCAGGCGTGGCCATCAAGCGCTGACGGTACGGCGGCGGCGTACGGTCCACAGCCACACCGCGCCGAGACGGGCGGCACCGCGACCACAATGTTCGTGGCAGTGACCGAGGACCAGCGCTCCCCGCCGACGCTGCGATGACAGGCCCTCCGACCGTCGGCGGCGCAACGACCTCGGATGCCCTCTGTTCATGCGCCAGGACGGCATCGTGGCCTGGGCGGACGACCGCTCCGACCCCGAAGCGTTCCGCAGGCCGCAACCCGCTGGCTCGACGGCCGGTGGCCGGTGGCCGGTGGCCGGTGGCCGGTGGCCGGTGGCCGGGCCGTGCTCGTCGAGGCAGAAGTGAGAGAGACGACCACCGCGAAGGCCTTCATGCCCGCACTGCCCGCAGGATGTGACGAGTCGTCCCCTGCTGTGTGACCGAGCGATGACAAGAGGCCTGGCCAGCGGTTTCGTGCGTTCTGGTAGAGCACATGAAGAACAACGAAACGAGCGTTCCCGCAGGGCGCCGACAGAAGGCCACGGTTGCCGCGCACATTGCAGTGGTCACTCTTCTCGGTGCGTTCGGACTCACCGCCTGCCAGGGCGCCGAGGCCACCAAGAGTGCGGGTGGCCTGGGCGAGGGGCCACCCGCCGTGTCCGGCTCTACCGCAGAGAACAGCGTGAAGCCCTCCAAGCTGCTGTGGATGGGCGACTCCATCAGCGCGGCCCAGGCTCCGGCGATGGGTGCGGCGATGAAGGCCGACGGCGTGGAGTTCAAGTCGATGGCCGCTGTCGGCGGCGGCGGTGTCATCGGTGAGATCGCCGCTCCCACCTGGGAGAGCCTTCCCAAGGAGCTGAGCTCCTTCAAGCCCGACGTGGTCGCCTACCAGATCACCACGTACGACTGGGGCACCCCCGCCGAGCAGAAGGCCGGCTACAAGAAGCTGGCCAGGACGGTGAACGGCACGGGCGCCGAACTCGTCCTCGTCTCCGCGCCTCCCTTCAAGATCGACGACTTCTACAAGGCGAACGAGGCGGCGATCAGGACCGCCCCGGATTCGGCCCAGGACGTCGCCTCCCGGAACCCGGACAAGATTCACTTCCTCGACGCCTCCGCTCTGTGGGGCACCGACAGCGCCGCGGCGAAGGCCCAGCGGAGCAAGGACGGCATCCACTCCTGCCAGCAGGGGTCGGCCGCGTTCGCCCAGTGGTTCGACGAGGAGCTGGGCAAGCAGTATTCCTACACGCCCGCACCCGCCGACCAGTGGGCCACCGGCCCCTGGACGGGCGACAAGGTCTACGGACCGCTCCACTGCAAGTAACCCTGAGCGGCCTGCCATCCGTGTCCTGGGCACGCCGCGACCCGGGCCCGAGCCGCCTGGGCACGCCGCCTGCCGTCCGCGACCGCCGGGCCCACCCTCCAGAAAGAATCCGGATGTCCACCGTTCCGTCCTCCTCGCGTACGTCCTCGTCCGGCGTCCCCCCGTCCACCAGTCGGCGTGCCCGTACCGCTGTGGCGACAGCGACGGCGCCCGCTACGGCCAAGCGGCACATCGCACCCCTCGACGGCCTGCGAGGCCTCGCCGTCCTCGGCGTCCTGTTCTTCCACGCCGGCCACTTCGGCGGCGGCTTCCTGGGCGTCGACCTGTTCTTCGTGCTGTCCGGGTTCCTGATCACCGGGCTCCTGCTGAAGGAGACGGCCGCCCGGGACGGGCGCATCGATCCCCTCGCCTTCTGGGGGCGGCGGGCCCGACGTCTGCTGCCCGCCCTCGCCGTCACCATCGCCGGGACCCTCGTTCTGGCGTGGGCCTTCGGACCGCCCGCGCTCCTGGGCCACGCCCGCGACGACACCCCCTGGGTACTCGCCAACCTCGCCAACTGGCACTTCATCGCCGACCAGCTCGGCTACTGGGACGCAGCCGATACCCGCGTCTTCAGCCACCTGTGGAGCATCGCGGTCGAGGAGCAGTTCTACCTCCTGTGGCCGGCGGCCCTGTGCCTGGTTGCCCGGGGCCGCCACGCAGGGCGCAACGTCGCGGCGGTGGCCGCCGCCGGTGCCCTCGCCTCCCTGCTGCTCATGATCATCCTGGCCGACCCGGTGGACACCACCCGCGTCTACGAAGGCACCGACACCCGGGCCTTCTCTCTCCTCCTGGGCGCCCTGGCGGCCACGCCGCCCGCCACCCGTCCGGTCGCCCGCCTCGGCACCAAGGCTGCGGGACGGGCCGCCCTGGCCCTGGCGTGCGGGATCGGCGCGTACTGGGTGCTGGCCGACGGACAGAAGTCGCCTTCGCTCTTCCACGGAGGCCTGTTCGCCCACGCCTTGGCCGCCGCTCTGCTCGTCGGCTTCCTGGCCCATGCCCCGGCCACCCCCCTCGGGCGTGTACTGGGGGCCCGTCCGCTGCGCTGGGCGGGCCTGATCTCCTACAGCCTCTACCTGTGGCACTGGCCGGTGTTCCTGTTGCTGAGCGAGGACCGCCTCGGGCTGACGGGCTGGAGTCGTACCGCCACCGTCATCGCGGTGTCCGTGGCAGCCGCGGTGCTCTCCAAGTCTCTGGTGGAAGATCCGATACGGTTCCACGCCCCCTGGGCCAAGGGCATGACCGGAGCCGCGGCTCTCGTCGCAACGCTCGTCGCGCTGGTGGCCCTCTGGGCCGTCATCCCCCAGCCCCGGGCGGGCGCCGGGTCCGTGGACATCACCCGGCTCACCGACGGCTGACCTCCATGGGCCGGCGAGAGCGACCCGCGGACGGTGGTCGGCTGGGAGCGGCGGCCCCGAGCCGGTGAACGGATCGCAGGACGGCCCCAGTCGGCCCAGGGCCGTCATCGTTCCATCGCCGTACGGGAGAAGCCGCGTCGTATGCTTCGTGCACCCTGGTGGCAGGAGCGCCCAAGCGCCAGTCCGTCCCGCCCCGTTCAACCGTGTTCCGCCGGAAGGGCCACCACCATGGCACGAGTCCTGCTCATCGAAGATGATCACGCCGTACAGAAGGGCGTCGCCCTCGCCCTGAAGCGGCGCGGCCACGACACCGAGATCGCGGGCAGCGGCGAGACGGGCCTGCTCGCCCTGGAGCGCTACCGACCCGACCTGGTCCTCCTCGATCTGATGCTGCCGCAGATGAGCGGGCTCGAAGTGTGCCGCCGCATCCGTGAGTCCAAGCAGGTCCCCATCATCATCCTGTCCGCGCGCGGCGACGAACTCGACATGGTCGTCGGCCTGGAAGCGGGCGCGGACGACTACGTGGTGAAGCCCGCCGGCGGAGAGATACTCGAAGCCCGCATGAAGGCGGTACTGCGCCGCGTCGCACCCGCGCAGGACACGGGTGTCGCTCCCCTGGGGGCCGAGGAGTTCGCGGGTCTCGCCGTGGACCGAGCCTCCCTGCTCGTCACCAAGAACGGCAAGGATCTTGCCCTCGCTCCCTCCGAGCTGAAGCTGCTGCTGTTCCTGAGCGCCGCTTCGGGTCAGGTCTACAGCCGCCAGCAGCTCCTGGAACAGGTCTGGGAGCACTCCTTCTACGGGGATGTACGCCTCGTCGACGCCTGCGTGAAGCGACTGCGCTCCAAGATCGAGGACGACCCCCGCCGTCCCGTCTACGTCCAGACGGTTCGAGGCTTCGGGTACCGCTTCGGGCCCCTGTCGTGACGTCCCGCACGTCTCCCGGAGCCGCGGTTTCCCTACCTCGCGGCCTCCGGGCCCCGCGCGGCCTCCGCGCACGTCTGGTGGTGGCCTTCCTGCTGGCCGCCGCTTTCGGCGCGCTGCTGACTGCCGGGCTCACCTTCCGCGAGGCCCGCTCAGCGATCCTGCAACGTACTCAGGACACTGCCGTGGCCGATCTGCGCAGCCAGCTCGACTCCCTCGCCCCCGATCTCGTCCTCCCCCCGACGACGCAGGCCATGCGCGGTCTCACCCTCCAGCTCGACCGGGCCGGCGGCTCTCGTCCCTGGCACGCGTCCGCCGCGTACCGGAAGGGCGAAATGGTCTCGGCCTCCGCGGCGCCGGCGGTGCCGGACGGCCTGCGCCGCGAGGTCGAGAGCAGTGGCAGAGCGACGTACCAGCGCTTCGAGCGTGGCGCCCGGGCCTGGCTGGCGGTCGGCATGCCCGTCGCCTACGCCCCGGATCCGGGCCGTGAAGACGCCTCACAGCAGAGCCCCGGAGGGCTCTCAGGCCTCACCGTGTACGTCTCCTTCTCTCTCGACGACGACCAGGCCGACATCGACGCCCTGGTCACTGCCGCACAGGCCGGCGCCGTCCCCGCCCTCGCCCTCGCCCTGCTCCCCGCCCTGTACGCCGCCGCCCGCGTGCTGCGCCCCGTGCGCCGGCTACAGGAGGGTGCCGAGCGCATCGCCTCGGGAGAGCTGGCCACTCGCCTCGATGTCAAGGGGCGCGACGAACTCGCCTCCCTCACGCGCTCCTTCAACACCATGGCCACGACGCTGGAGAGCGACGACTCCGAACTGCGCCGCATGGAGGCCGGCGCCCGCCGGTTCGCCTCCGACGTCGCCCACGAACTGCGTACCCCCCTCGCAGCGATGACAGCCGTCACCGGGGTCCTCGACGAGGACGCCGACTCGGGGATCCTGCCCGAGGACACCGCCGATGCCGTACGCCTGATCAGCACGGAGACCCGCACCCTGGCCCGCATGGTCGACGACCTCATGGAGGTGTCCCGCTTCGAAGCCAAGGCGGCCCCCCTGCACCTGGAGAACACGGACCTGCGCACCCTCGTCGCCAAGACCCTCCAGGTCCGCGGCTGGGCCGATGACCCCCGCGTGTGCACCGAGCTCGACGGTCCGCTTCCCGTACGGGTCGATCCCCGCCGCATCGATGTCATCCTGGGCAATCTGATCGGCAACGCGCTGCGCCACGGACGGCCCCCGGTCACTCTCGCCGCCCGCGTCCGAGACGGTCACACGGTCGTCACCGTCACCGATCAAGGACCCGGCATTCCCGACGACGTCCTCCCGCACGTCTTCGAGCGCTTCTACAAGGCGGACCGCGCCCGCACCCGCTCGGAGGGCAGCGGCCTCGGCCTCGCCATCGCACACGAGAACGCCTTCCTCCACGGCGCCACCCTCACTGCCGCCAACGCCCCTCACGGGGGCGCCGTCTTCACCCTCACCCTGACCCCGGCCCCGCTGGAACAGCCATGACAGGCTCCTGCCGTCAGACCTCCCCCCGCCCCGCCGTGCGGTCCCACTCGGTCCGTGGCGGCCTGGGCTACTCCGCCGTCGTCGTCCTGCTCACAGCCGCCGCCGTGGGCTGCGGCATCCGCCCGACCGGGCCCGTCGACGCCGGCGCTCCTGCCTCCGGCGTTCCGCGAGCGGGCACCGAAGCCCGCTCCGCACGCCTCTACTTCTCCGGCCCGTACGGCATTCAGTCCGTGCCCCGGCTCACGGGCCGCCCGCTCAGCCCGCAGCACGCGCTGGACCTCCTCCTGAAGGGCCCCGACGCCGCCGAGCGCAAACGCGGGCTCGTCAGCCAGGTCCCTCCCATGGGTGGACAGCTCACCGCGAATGCCACGACCGACGCCGTGGATGTCCTCGTCCCCGTGTCCGTCAGCTCCGGTGACCTCGACGTCACCGCCATCAGCCAGATCGCGTGCACGGCCGCTCACGCAGAGGTACCCGGCGCGGAGGGGCCCGCGCAGATCGACATTCGCATCCATGAGAATCTCGTCCGCTCCGACAGCCCGTGGACCGTTCGCTGCGGCCCGGACAACATCGCGGTGCCCGTCACCGACTGACCGGACGACGCCCCCCAGAAGGCGGGCGCCACGCCCCGGCCACTGCCCGGCCATCACGAGCAACCGATGACCGAGTACGACCCGTCGCCCGTCCAGGAGCCGGTGGCCCACTGTTCGGCCGGAGCGAGAGAGAACCCGTACTGCTCGCCGAGCTGTTTGCCGAACCATTGCGCGAAGGTGGCCGCGGCCTGCTGACAGTTGTGGATGCCGTCCTTGCTCCGCTGCGCCTTCCCGGCACCGGGATCGTCGCCCCAGAGCCGGGACGAGTCGACGAAGCGCACCTGGCCTGGATGCTTGCGGCTGACTTCCCGCGCCGCGTCCGGCGCCGTCCTCAACTCCGCCTTGTGGGGCGTCTGGAACTCGTTGTGCCTGATCGGTGGCGTGGAGACAATGACGAGCCTGCCGCCCACGTCCCCGACCGCCTTCGCCAGCCTCTCGTACGCGGCGCGCTGCTCAGCGGGCGTGCCCCAGTCGAAGGCTGTGATCTGGTACGCGAACACCTGCGGCCTGACGGACTTGAGCTTTCCGGGGAGCATGTTCCAGGTCTTCGCGGCGTCGTTCCCGACCACGTTCCCGCCGGCGGTGGCCGCCAGCGACAGGAAGTCGCCGCCGCTCGCCCTGAGAGCCGCGCCGAGCGCGGGGGCTTGGGCCTCCGCGATGGAGTCACCCATCCACATGACCTCGGGAGCCTTGCCACTGCCACCGCCACCGCTACCGCCACCGCTACCGTGCGGCGAAGCGGCGCGCGCGGGCTCCTCAACGCCGTCGTGAACAACCTGATCACCGGACGCGGCGGCGCCGCCGCAGGCCACGAGGCCGAGTACGCCCACGGAGGCGAGAGCGAGGGCGGAGGCCGTCCGGAGGCCGGGGCCGGGTCTGCGGGAGTACGCACAGGGGTTCATGCCGCCCAGGGAACAGGGAAAACCGACGGCCGCCCCGCCTCGTCACGAAGCGGTCATCAGACGGGAGGGAGACGGCCATACCCAGGGAGCGGTCGCCATCGGCTTCTCCGGTTCGAGGGAATTCCCGGCGGGGATGTGACCGCAGCCCGACGGTGCCCTGTCGCCGTCGAACCGGTCGTCGAGCCAGGAGACAGCTCCGGGTGCCCAGGCAACGGCTGCCGGGAAGTGGCCGAGGAGGTCGTACTGCCGGTACGTGATCGAGTCGTTGCCGGTGGCGCAGTACTGGCGGGCGAAGGCCCGCACGTCGCCGGCGACCATGACTCCGTCACCACCGCCACCCCCGCGGTCCCCGGGTACATCGCCCAGGGCAACGGCGGAGTTCTCGAAGGCACCTCCGCCGCCCCGCCGGGGATCGGAACCGGTCCTCCTGCCTCCTACCATGTCGTGCATGGGGCCCATGATCCGTGCCGCCAGCCTGCGGGGCTTCGTACCGCTGGTCCGGGAGCTGGGCGGTGACGCCGACGCGCTGCTCACCCGTTTCGGCATCCCTCGTGAGCCGCTGGAGTCCGACGAGGGGCTCGTGTCCATCACCGCCCACGACCGGATGCTCGACGCGGCGGCCGAGCAGTTGGCCTGCCCCGACCTCGGACTGAGGCTGGCCGAGCGTCAGGACCTGAGCGTCCTGGGACCGCTGGCGGTGGCGATCGAGTCCTCCTCGACGGTCGCCGAGGCCCTGGACTGCGCGTCGCGGTTCATGTTCGTGCACAGTCCGGCGCTGAGTATCGACGTCGCGCCCGATCCGCGGGGCCGCCGCGGGGTGGTCGCCCTGACGTACCGCAAGGATCTGCGCGAGTCCGTCTACTCGCCGCAGGCCATGGAGCTGGGACTGGGCCTGTTTCACCACGTCTCCTCCCTGCTGCTCGGCGGGCTCACCGGTCTGCGCTCGATCGAACTGCCCCACGCACCCGTGTCGCCCGTGCGGCGCTACGTCGACTTCTTCGGCCGCGACGTGCGGTTCGGAGCAGCCACCGGGGCCCTGTGCGTTGAGCGACACCTCCTCGACGAGCACTTCGTCAGCGCGGACGAGACGATCCGCCGGATCGCCCTCGACCACTTGACCCTGGACTTCCGCGCCCCGGGCAATACCGTCGCCACCAAGGTCAGGCTCGCGCTGGCGGAAACGCTCGGCACGGTCCCGCCCCGCCTGGACAACGTGGCCCGCCTGCTGCGCACCCACCCCCGCACTCTCCAGCGCCGGCTGGCCGAGGAGGGGACCTCGTTCGACGCGCTCCTGTGCGGTGTGCGGCGGGAGGCCGCGCACCGGTGGATCACGTGCACGGAACTGCCCCTCGGCCAGGTCGCCGCACTGACGGGATTCGCGGAGCAGTCCTCGCTGGCCCACGCCGTCCGCCGCTGGTACGGGGTCAGTCCGCGCGAGCTCCGGCGAGCGGGTGGCACCTGATCCGTACGGAGCCCGGCGCGCCGCACCCGGAACTTGTCGTACTGAGACAAGTTCCGCGCGCCGTCGAGGGGCATGCTGACCGGCCTGAGCCCCCGACTCGACGAGGAGTGACGGATCGTGCAGCACAAGCAGGCGCCCGATGGGCTGGCCGGGACCGGAGCCCGCCCGATACCCGAGTTCGACGGTGTTCACGACGTGTGGCCGCGCGGGGACCGGTTGCGCGCGGTCCGCGAGGCCGCGGCAGCATACAAGGTGCGGTTCAAGGCGCAGGGCCAGGTCAGAGCGGTGAAGTCCGTGGACATCGCGGCGGCGCCGTACCCGGTCGCCTACGCCTTCCACGGTGCGGTCTCGGTGCCGACGCTGCCTCTGATCTCCATGATCAACCGGATGATCGTCGTGCAGTACGACGACTTCGACGGCACCCCCCGCACGCTGGTCTTCGAGCCCACCGTCCCCGACGGGTCCGCCGAGGCGCCCTTCTACCGCAACCTGCAGGCGCTGATGAACCGGATCCCCGGCGGCCGGCTGGCCGAGCGGGTGGTGCTGAAGTACTACAACGAACCGGGCGACGTCCTGTCCAAGGTCGGCCTGAGCGCCGACGACATCGACTTCTGCACCTTCGACCACCTCCACGTGCAGGACCCGAGGATGATCCTCGGGTCGTCACAGACCATCGACGGGGAGAACGGTCCGCGCCGGGCCCTGTTCGGCGACGCGCGGATGCTCGTGCACAGCCGCGAACTGGCCACCCTGCAGTCGCTGCACCCGATGCAGTGGGCCTGGTACGTCGACGGCGGCCTGGACGGCGTCGACCCCGACAAGTTCGCGACCTTCGACGGCGACATCGAACTCGGCCCCGGCATCGCCCTGCTCTGGACCCCCGGACACACCGACGGCAACCACTCGCTGGTGGTCAACACCCCGGACGGCGTCTGGGTTTCGTCGGAGAACGGCATCTCCCTGGACAACTGGCAGCCCGAGCTGTCCCGGATCCCCGGCGTGCGCAAGTACCACCGCAACTTCGGCCGGGAGATCGTCCCCAACGCCAACACCCTTGAGGACTCCCTGGACCAGTACGACTCCATGGTCAAGGAGAAGACGCTGGCCGACCCCTGCCGACACGACCCACGCTGGCTGCAGATTCTGCCCTCCACCGAACTCGCGCGGTGGAAACGTTTCTGGCCGGTCGTGCCCACTTACACCCACGGCGGCATCGCCTACGGTCAGATCAGGGCGGGCCTCCGATGAGCCCGCGCACCCGCATCGGCGCCACGGAGAATCCCGCCGGAGCCGTCGTCACCGGTGCGGGGCGCGGCCTCGGCCGACTGATCGCCCGACTCCTGGTCGAGCGCGGCCACACTGTCCTGGTCACCGATGTCGACGAAGCCGCCGCCCACAGGACCGCAGCCGAACTCGGCGAGGGCGCCGTAGCCCGCGTACTGGATGTGCGCGACCACGCCGCTGTCGACGCGGCTCGCGACGACATCCTCGAACGGACCGGCCGCCTGGACGTCTGGGTCAACAACGCCGGCGTCCTGACCACCGGACCCGCCTGGGACCAGTCCCCCGAGACACGCCGGCTGATGCTGGAGGTCAACGCGCTGGGCACCCTCAACGGCACCGTCGCCGCCATCGACGCCATGCGACGCCACGGCGGCGGACACGTCGTGAACATCGTCTCTCTGGCGGGCATCACCCTCGTGCCCGGTGAGGCGGTGTACGCGGCATCGAAGCACGCGGCGATCGGCTTCAGCCTGAGCACCCTCGCCGACCTCCGCCTCGCGGGAATCAAGAACATCGACATCTCCTGCGTCTGTCCGGACGGCATCTGGACCCCGATGCTCCACGACAAACTCGACGACCCTGCCTCCGCGCTGTCCTTCTCCGGAAAGCTGCTACAGCCCGAGGACGTCGCCGCCACGGTGGCCGCCGTCCTCGACGCACCCAGGCCGGTCACCACCATCCCGCGCTGGCGGGGGCTCCAGAGCCGGATCGCCGACGCCCTCCCCCGACTCGCCCTCCGCGCCGTTCCCCTGGCCGTTTCCCAGGGACTCCGTGCGCAGCGAAGGCTCAAGAGGAGCAGTGACCTCCGCAGGGCGGAACGCGGGAGGTGATCCGCCCGCCGGGGCCGGACGCTCGTGTGAACACCCGCGCCCTGGCCGCCGAACAGACGTCCGCGGAGCGGCTGCGGGGCTCAAGCGGGCCCGCGTCCTGATCCCACCTGCGGTGGTGGCGCGAACGAGCGGTGCGCCTGGATCAGCGACGCGGTGAGCCTGCCCAGCAGGACCACATGTTGCTCCCGATGCGCCTCGGGGTCATGGATCCCGCGGTGGGCCAGGTCCGCTGCCACCGACTACAACAAGCGCGCCGAACCGGCTGACATCATCGCCGCGCTCGACGCCCTGCACTGAGACACCGTCCGTCAGGCAGCCGCCCTGGTCTGGCTGAAGGTGCGCCGGTAAGCACCCGGCGTGGTGCCCAGATGCGCCCGGAAGCGGCGGCGCAGGTTGACAGCCGAGGTGAGGCCGACGCGAGTGGCGACGGCCTCGACCGGCAGGTCGCTCTGCTCCAGCAAGGCCCGGGCTGCATCAAGGCGTTGGCCGAGCAGCCACTGCCCGGGGCTGACGCCGAGTTGTTCGGTGAAGCGCCGGGCGAGGGTCCGGCTGGAAAGACCGGCTCGTTCGGCGAGCCGGTCCAGGGTCAGCGGAGAATCGAGGCGGGCCGCGACCCACTCAAGGAGTGGCGCCAGTGACTCGTCCGCCCGCGCAGGGGCGGGCTGTGCGGCGTACTGGAGTTGGCTGCCCTCCCGGTGTGGGGGCAGGACCATGTTCCGGGCGATCTGTGCGGCGTAGGCGGCGCCGTGGTCGCGGCGCACCAGGTGGAGGCACAGGTCGATGCCCGCGCCGGTTCCGGCGCTGGTGGCCACGTCGCCGTGGTCCACGTAGAGGACGTCAGGGTCGACCTCGATGTGGGGGAAGGTGGCGGCGAGCCGGTCCGCGTGGCGCCAGTGGGTGCTGGCGCGGCGGCCGTCGAGCAGTCCTGCCCCGGCGAGGACGAACGCCCCCGTGCAGATGGCGACGATCCTGGCCCCGCGCCGGTGGACGGCCCGCAGCGCCGCGATGACGGTCGGCGGCACCGGCGCACCGGGCGGCTGCCAGCCGGGGACGACCACGGTGTCCGCCTCCTCCAGGGCCGAAAGCCCCGCGTCGACGAGCATCGAGTAACCGATGGTGGTCCGCAGCGGTCCGGCGCGCTCGGCGCAGATCTGGACGGTGTAGCGGGCAGGCACATCCGGCAGGACGGTGCCGAAGACCTCGGCAGCGCAGCCGAGTTCGAAGGGCGACTGCGGCGGATTGAGCAGGGCCACCACCCGGTGAAGACTCATGGCAAGAATGTACCCTCAGATGTCTTTTCAGACTCTCGGCGGGAGAGATCCGCTCCGGCCACAGTGGCCCCATGAGTGAAACCACCGAAACGGCAGTGGTCAGGAGCGCGGTCCAGGTCGACGGCGAAACCGCCAGCTACCTGACCGCCGGGCGGCAGGACGGCCGACCCGTGCTGATGCTGCACGGAACGTACTGGAGCCGGGTCTGGCTCCCGGTGCTGGGCCACCTCGCCGAGGCAGGGCTACGGCCAATCGCGGTCGACCTCCCCGGACTCGGGCGCTCGGGCGGCGAGCTCACCCCGGAAACAGCCACGGTCCCGGCCCTCGCGGACTGGGTGGCGCGCTTCGCGTCCGCGCTGGAGCTCTCCGGGTCGATCGCCGTGGCGGGCCATGACATCGGCGGCGCCGTCGCCCAGCACCTCCTCGCCCACGACCGGCTGGACATCTCCCGATTCGCCTTGGTCAACTCTGTGCTCTACGACTCCTGGCCCGCGCCTCACGTGGGCCGGTTCCGGGGCGGGGACGCCACCGAGGACGTCCTCGCCAACCGCCGGCAGGCCGTGACGAGGGTGCTGGCCCGTGTCGCCACCGAGCCGCTGATCGCGGACTACGTGGACCCATGGACCGATGCGCGGGTTCGCCGCTCCTGGACGGCCCTGGCGGGCGCGGCCGACAACCGCTACACCCTGGACCTCGTCCCCGCGCTGCGGCGGTCCACCACACCCAAATTGCTCATCTGGGGCGAGGACGACCTCCACGAGACGGTGGACTTCGCCGAGCGGTTCAACTCGGAGATCCCGAACACCGCGCTCATCCGTATCTCCGATGCGGATCACATCCCCACCGAGAATGCTCCTGCCCAGATCGGCCGCGCGCTCGCCGACTTCTTCACGGCGTAGCCTTTGGACCGCGCGCGAGCGACGCATCCGCTGGTTCCAGGCGGGAGCCCCGAAGGGGCCACCAGAGTGGGCGAGATGCCATCCCCCATGCGCTCGCTTCCCGGCCGACTGGGAGCCATCTCCTCATCACCGCCACTGAAGCACAAGGCCACAAGGCAGCACTCGGAACCACGCAAGGCGCGCCCGCCCCATCGGCGCCGTAAGGCGTCACCGCACTTCACCGCCACCGCCCACGGCGAAAGCGTCGGATTCCCCGTCCTTCAAGAACAGGACCGCAGCGAACATCCCCACGGACAAGGAACTCGCCGACGCCAAGAAGTCTTCATGGATGCGCATCGCCCGCTTCGACTACACCCCCTCCAGCCGACTGCGTTTCATGCCCCGCGGGGCCTCAGCACCGAAACCGGTGATCCGCCGAATGCTGGTAGCTCCACCGCCACTCGCTGATCAACCGTCGAGGCAGAAGCCGGACCAGGGGAAATCACACCGCCACGAGCCGGACCCGCTCGCCGCACAGCTTGGCCATGTCGTCAATATCGGAAGTCAGCATGACCACGGGGCGGTGCTGTCGCAGCGCGGCCTCGGCAACGGCCGCATCGATCGCGCACTTGTGTCCGTGCAACCCTGCGTTCATCAGCAACTTCGAGGCCGCCCTCGCCTCCTCGTCACCGACCGGGACGACCCGCATCCCGGAAAGCACCCAGTTCAGGCGGGACTTGTTCGTACGGGCGTGGACGGCTTCGATGATGGTGAGCGCGCTGATCACGACCTCCATGCCGCGCGAGCGCGCCTCAGCGATCAGAGCCACCACCTGCTCGTCGTCGGCGAATAGCTTCGAGAGTCCCTCGCTGTCGAGGACCAGCGTCCCCTCGTGACTCAACCTGCGGCGGGCCACCCGGCCTCCTCGGTGAACACCTCGTCGAAGACCTGCCGCGCCCGCTGGCGAGCCGGCTCGGAAACCGGCCCCTTGCGACTCTCGTAGTCCGCCAGGTACTCGTCCAGGACCTGCCCGCGCAGCTCACGCTCGACCGCCTCGGCGACGAACGCGGAGAACTCCCGCTTGCCCACCCGCGCCCGGATCGCCTCCGCGGTCCCCTCCGGCAGCGACAGGCTCACCCGCGTCGCCGGGCCTTCCCCGATGCTGTACGTCGCCTCAGCCATGCCCCCGATTGTGTCAAACGAGTAGGAAAAGCGCCACGTCCGCACTACCTTCACAGCTCGGTCAGCGCCCCGCTCACACAAATCCCAGCACGGGCGCCCTCATCCCATCCCAGCACCATCCCAGCACAGGCGCTCCATCCCAGCACCATGCAGGCCGGGCGCCCCTCATGCACTCCCACGCAGCTTGCATGTCACCACTCGGGCTCGCACCCTTTGAGGGGTGGGACGCTTCGTCGAGAGGGTGGCCGCATGGCGTGACGCACTTGCCTGCAACGGCTCCACGCGCTGGGCAGCAGGTGCCCCTCGATGGACCCGCAAGAAGGGGTCCGCCTGACCCTTGACGCTCAGGATCCACCACTCACGAATATCCCGGTGGCCAAGCACACCACGGGAGGTTCGGCTTCCCGCAGACAGGACGCCGGCGTGTCGCTGCGAGATCAATCGAGCTTCTCGAACGACGGTCTCGGCGCAATGATGGGCGTGCGCTGTTCGTTGATATTGAGCCACATAGGCGCTTCCACCGACATGAGCTTTCGATCGATGGAAATTAGGTTCTGCTGCGCCGCTTCGTTCAGGGAATCAAGAATGTCGACCACCTTCACCTTCCCATACTTCTCAAGTTGCGCCTGAATCCTCTGCGCCTTGGCACTCGGCTTGTAATAATAGGGTGCACGATCGTGCCTACCAACCGTCAGAACCGCTTCGGCAACCGCCTCGTATGCATCGTTAAACAAGCCCATAAAGCCATCCGGGTCTGGTAGCGCGACCAGGTGTAGACTCTGCCACCTCTGATAACCCGCCGGAAGGTCTATCGCCTGGGGGACAATCGCGACTCGGAGCCCGTTACCGTCTTCGAGTTGATGCCAATTACTCTTGATGGTAGCGGCGGCAAACCGCGCCTTCTCAGCACTACTCAAGAACAGATCAGTCTTCCACACCTTTTTGATCCGGTCCCGAAGCTGAGCCTCGGCGGCGACGCCACGAGCAGCGATCGGCACCCAGGATCCAAATGCGAATGGGCGACCTGAGCCGTCAGGCAGCAACACCGCGTCACCACTCGCATTGTTGACAACAGCATCAGTGAACCCGAGATGGCGTGCACGCTCGTGCCCGAACATCAGGGAAGTTGGTCTGTCCAAGTCGGCGAATGACCTAGGACTCACCTTCCTGAGAGCTTCGCTGACCAGATCGACAACGCGTGGCTCACCGCCGACAATCGCCTCGTGAACGGCCCACTCAAACCCATCTCCGCGCGATCCCTTGTCACGGTGCAGGCGAGCGAGCTTAGCGAGCTGCCGAAACGTGACGTCCACCCGATCGCAATTGAGGTCTTCGAGATCCGCTTGCGACAACTCATCGAAGTGGGCCCTCAGAATCGATCGCGACACCGCATAAAGAGCGCGACCGTACTCATCGACTGGTTCAGCCTGACTCAGAAAGGTGACATCAGCCATTCAGCATCTCCCTATTTCTTCGCACCAGAGGTTAGACTGGAAATCGACTACACATCGAAGTGGAACTTCTAACCTGCGGAAATGCAGACCATCGAGGCACTCACTGGCACAGCATGCGGCGTTCCCGGTCAGTCGGCGGTGCCGGGCTCCACGACCCACTCGGCTTGCACCCCGCTCACCGAGGCGATCATGTCGAAGTCGCCGTCGTAGTGGAGGACCGTGGCCCCATGCCGTTCTGCGGTTGCCGCGATGAGGACGTCGGCCAGCGACAACGCCCGGTGAAAGCCAGCGTTCAGCGCCAGCGCCTGGATCGCGAGCGCCTGCTCGAACTCCTCGTCGTTGCAGGGCAAGTAGTCGAAACCACGGAGCAGTGTACGCAGGCGCAGCGCCTCGGGCTTTCCACGCGCCGAGTACAGAACCTCATACTCGGTCGGGGCACACACTGCTAGGAGTCCATCGCGGTCCAGCACATCCAGCCGCGCCCGCACTGCCGGTTTGCCCCGGCGGGCCAGCGCGGACTTGTCGACGAGGTAGCGCCCTTTCACGCCGCCGAAGCCCCGTCTTCGCGCTTAAGCGAGCCGTCCGGGTTCCGCGGCCCCGTCTGCGACCGGATCTCCGCAAACACGTCATCAAACTCGCCATCGTCAATGGCATCGAACAGCTCCCGGCGCAGCCGCAGCCTCACCCCCTCCTCCATGGCCGCCCGCACTGCGGCGGCCTTCGTCCTCGCCCCATACACACGCATCGCCTGCTCGACGATCTCCTCGTCCAGATCGATCACGGTCCTGGCCATCAGTTGTCTCCTTCACAGCTCGGCGCCCCAACAACGATATCAATTGGGAGTAAGAAATGGTATCAAAATGCTGGAGCGCGTCGAGGGTGCATCGATCGGAGCCGGGAGCACGACCTGGACTGGTTGATCAGCTTTCCGATCGGCGAGCAACCCTGGACGAGACCCTGTACGTACTCCCTGACCTGGTACTCGGCGAACGAATCAAGGCCTTGTTGCAGGAGCGGCCACTCTGCAAGACATTGGAAGCTTGCAAGAACGAACCCGGGCACGGCAGGCTGCGCTCCCTGCGACGATCGGCTCGTAGTCTCGGGACGCCCCATCAGAGTGGAACCTGGCACCGGCGGCGCATCCGCGTCCCGGCGCAAACCCAGCACGGTACGGATGACCAGGGGTGACGACAGGTGACGAGAGGTCAGTCATCCCAGCACGGGCGTTCCATCCCAACACCACGCAGGCCAGCCAGCTCTCGTGCGCCTACACAGCTCGGTTGGCGGCACTCGGGCTCGCCTCCCCTGACGGCAGGGACGTTAGGTCCGGGGCCACGTGCCGCATGGAGCGCTGCAAGACTTCCCGGCAGCGCCCCCACGCGCTGGGCAGCAGATGCCTGTAGATATCGACCGTCGTCTTGACCGAACGGTGCCCCAATCAGCGCGAGACCTCGTAGATCGTCACGCCGTTGGCCAGGGCGCTGGAGGCAAAGATGTGGCGCAGGCTACGAGGCGTGTACTTGGCCTTGCCGTCCAGATCGATCAGGCCGGCCAGGAGGCATGCCTTCTTGAACTGGTAGCCGTAGGACGCGATGGACGGCATGACCCCGGCGCCAGGCTGACGCGGGGCGAAGAAGGCCTCAAGTCGAATCCGTCTACCCTTCTGGCCGGTGAAGACCACGCGCACTGGCTTCCACCTGTGGAGATGAGCCTCGATCTCCTGCTCGACGAACAAGGCAGTGGGGATGTCTCGGCACCCCTTCTCCAGCCGATGCTTCAGGGGGACGAAGGGTGTCTGGCAGTCTTCGTGGTGCGCCTTGGCACTGACCTGCCATCGGATCCTGACGAAGCCAGGTCGCCTGCACTCGGTGGAGAAGGCCAGGACCTCGCTTGGTCGCTGCCCAGTGCCGGCCTGAAGGTAGACGGCGAGGCGGAACTGTGGCGTGATGTGTTCAGCGATCAGATCCACCTCTGCTGGTGTCGGCACCAAGGCTTCAACGTAGTCGGCTGACGTCCGGTTGCTGACGTCTCGTGGTGTTGGGCAGGGTCCGATACAGAGCAGGCACGGACGTCCGTGATCATGGAGTTTTCTACGCTCTGTGACCTTGGACTGCCCGTGCCTGCCGACGCATCATCTCTGATCTCCCCTGTCTTCGACCAGCTCAGACCGCATCCGGAAGTGTCCGGGAGCGAGCTTGTGGATCTGCTGGAACGTCTCGCGCAGGTCCCCGGACCTGCGTGATCCGCGGGAGGGGCGTCATCCACTCGTGACGCTCCTTGCCCTGACGGCCTGCGCGGTCCTCGCCGGAGCGAGGTCCCTGCTCGCGGTGGGTGAATGGGTGGCCGACGCGCCGTCGGCCCTGCTCGAACGGCTCGGCACGGTCGTCGACCCGCTGGTACCGAAACGATCCTGGCCCGCGGAATCCACGATCCGGCGCCTGCTGGCCAGAATCGACGCGGACGCCCTGGACCGTACGGTCGGAGCCTGGCTCGCGGACCGGCAGAGCAGTGGGCAAGGGCTGCGAGGGCTTGCGGTCGACGGATAGTCGCTGCGGGGTGCTGCCCGCGCGCAGAGACGGAAGATCCACCTCCTGGCCGCCTGCGACCACGTGAACGCGCTGGTCCTGGCCCAGATGGACGTCGGTGAGAAGACCAATGAGATCACCCGCTTCCGGCCTCTGCTCGACACCCTCGAGGACCGGGCCGGCACGGTCGTCACCAGCGACGCGATGCATACCCAGCACGACCACGCCGTCTACCTGCTCGACCGGCGGGCCCACTACATCGTGATCGTGAAGCGCAACACGAAGAAACTCCGCCAGCAGCTCAAGTCCCTTCCCTGGACACAGATCCCACTGCAGGACAGGACCCGTGCGACCGGTCACGGCCGCCATGAGATCCGCCGGTTGAAGGTCTGCACGGTGAGCAACCTGCTCTTCCCCGGAGCCCGCCAGGCCGTCCAGGTAGTCCGCCGCCGCGTGGACCGCAGGACCGGGAAGACCAGCCTCAAGACCGTCTACGCGGTCACCAGCCTCACCGCCGAGCAGGCCGGCCCGGCTCAACAACTCACCCGACTGATCCGAGGACACTGGACCGTCGAGGCCCTGCACCACGTCAGGGACGTCACCTTCACCGAGGACGCCTCCAGTTGCGGACCGGAAACGCACCCCGAGCAATGGCCACCTGCAGAAACCTCGCGATCGGAGCCCTCCGCCTCGCCGGCATCCGCAACATCGCCGCTGGCCTCCGCCGGACAGCCAGAGACCGCACCCGACCCCTCGCCCTCCTCGGCCTCACATGATCAAAACGGACGACACCGAACTACGCCGAAGCCCTGGTCTTCCGTCCCAGGCGCGGCCCGAGATGGTTACGGATGAGCCCTTCGTAGTTGCGGCGTGTGGACTCACCGACGACCTGTCTCTCCAGCCACTCCTGAGCCCAGACTCGCAACGCCACAAGCCCTCGCCCGGGATCAAAGCGAATGCTGGTCTTCTTGTCGTTCTCGACCCTTGTCGGCGAAAGCGTCCGCACCATCCGCGCCCACCCGACGGCAAAACGACCTCTCCCGCTGACGCCCGCGCCTACCGCCCGGCTCCCCGGTACCTCACCGTCCACCCATACCGATACCGCGGACGATCACAGGGAAAATTCCGGTCCCGGACGTCCTTCTTGCACCTCTGAAAGACGCTCGCCACCTCAAGCCCCCGCGACCCCCTGCCCGACCCGTGCTCGAAAACCGTGCACCGCCACCTCACGGACGGGCGAGGACTTCACCGCCAAGCCCCTCTTTCCGTCGAATGAGGACCCAGCCTCCCCACGGTCCTGCGGGCCGTCGGATTGGCGAGACCCTCCTCGCTGGATGCGCTCACGCCCTCCACGCTTGTCGGCATGCGATCCGTGCACCAGCCCTCGAAGGCCATACCGCGCTATGGTTGATGTATGGCTACCAAGAAGGTGACTATCACTCTCGACGAATCTCTGGTCGAAGCCCTGGCCGGAGCCGCCGAGGAAGAAGGGATCCCGCTCTCTCGCCTCGTCGCCGGAGCAGCCGAACGCGAGCTGCGCCTGCGGGCCGGACGGGCCGTCATTCAGGAGTGGCAGGCCGAGCACGGCGCCTTCACCCCGGAAGAGCTCGCCGCCGCCCGCGCGGATCTGTCCGCCGCCGACGCCGAATACCTCAGCAATCCGGGAGCCTCGGCCGCGTGAACATCCCCTACCTGTACGACGCCGGGGTACTCATCGCCATCGACAACGACGACCGACGCATGTGGGCCCGACACAGCCTGGCCCTCGACGACGGACGGGACATCCACGTCCCCTCCGTCGTCGTCAGCCAGGCATGGCGGGACTCCCGCCGCCAGGTCAGACTCGGCAAGTTCCTCGCCGGCTGCCACGTCCTACCCGTCGGCCTCGAAACCGCCAAAACCGCAGGCATCCTCTGCGGCAAGGCCGGCACCTCCGACATCGTCGACGCCACCGTCGTGACCATGGCAGCCAGCCTCGGCGCCATCATCTGGACCTCAGACCCGGACGTCATCCGCACCCTCATCGACGCCCAGGACATCAAACCCGCCCTGGTCATCCGCACCGTCTAGCAACCATTGAGCTCCTACGACCGGCCTGCGAGGGGATCCGGCAAGGCAAGGGCTCATGCCCGCCAGATCGGCCTTGCGTATCAGCCACTCGACCCGTGGGGGCTCAGAGCGCGCACCTTCGCAGCTGAGGCACCCGAAAACGAATTCGCAGGGGATCGAGATCGCGATTATTCGTTCAACGCCTGGTTGATCTCCACCTGCGCTTCCGAATTCTCGGTCTGAGCCGGGGCCGGAATCGGATCTGCTGGGGGCTTGGACGCGTCCCCCTCCAGCGCATATGCGAGCGCAAGCGCGATCCGCTCGATCCAGTTCAGCGCATCCGTGACATCAGCCTCGCCAATCGGGCGGCGCTGCTTGAGGTCCCCGTCGATCAGATCCGCGTCGTGTGCGATCTGGTTTCGGCGGCGGAGCAGCAGGACGTACTGACCGCGCAGCCGTTTGTCGTCGTATGAAGTCCGGTACTGGCTCCACCGATTGACCCACTTGGCCGCCTCCCGCCACACCTTGACATCGGTGACGAGCGCCATCACCTTCGCGATGGCGTCCGGGTTCTGCAGGGTCTGGTGGGCGATGTCCTGGCGCACCCGCTCCGCGACCACCTCGGCTGTGGTCGTCTCGCCCCGCTGCACCTGCTCCACGCAGTGCAGCGGCAACGGGTAGTCACGGAGCTTGCGAGGCATGTCCGGGTGGTCCTTGGCAGCTTCCTCGGCGACGCGGCGCAGCACCTCTTCCTGTACCCAGTGTTCGAGGGCAGCGATGGACTGCGCCCAGGCGGCTCGGTAGAAATCAGCAGTGTCGATGCCCTTGGGGCTGAGCACCTCCAGCGCCTGCCCAGCTCGCACCATCTTGCGCGCGTACGACAAGTTCGTGACGAACGATTCGAACTGACGGGTCTGGGGGTGCGCGATGGCCATGCATACCTCTGTAAGGCGTAGGGAGAACGGAGAACTCCGGAACGTGGACTCCTCATGTTCTCTGTACTGCGCAGAGGTCGGTCAAGCGGCTTTTCGGAACACGGTCGGTTTGTGGCTCAATCCGATCGGTTCAGCTCGGGATCCGGCGCTTCACTCCCGTTCTGGGCGATCAGCACAGAGGCCAGGCCACTACCGGAGCCAGAGACGGCGTAGGAGGCTTCGCCGCTGGCACTGGCCCAAAGAGGTGGCTGGGTCGGCCCAGAGATGTCTGCCGTGGTGGCTGTCGCGACTGCTCCATCATCGAGCCAGTGCATCGTAGGGACTTCGGCATCGCCACCTCTGATGGAATGCCGACAGTAACCGTGCGACAAAGCCGAGGGCTGCAAGGCACTCGGCACTGCAGCCCTCCAGCGCGGTGACGCCAGCCTTCCAGTCACCGTCAGACGTCTTCGGCCTCCGGTGTATCAACATCCGCGCCCAAGGACTTCGCGATGGCCGTGAACTCGGCCAGGGCGGACTGAAGATCGCGCACGATCTCCTCAGCGATGACCTCCGGCTCCAGATCGCTGTCCGCGTCCTCCAGGGCCGGGTCCTTCATCCACGTGATGTCGAGGTTGACCTTGTCGCGCCCGACCAAGTCCTCGTAGGAGTACCGTTTCCAGCTACCGTTCTCGTCCTCATCCGCGACGCGGGCAGTCAGGGGCTCACCTGCCTTGTAGCGGGCGACGAAGTCATCCAGGTGTGCCCGGGTCAGCGGGCGCTGCTTCATGGTGAAGTGCTGGCCTGTGCGGAAGTCGTAGACCCAGGTGACGGCGGTGTGCGGTTTGCCGTCGGCGCGCGGGGGCCTCTTATCGAAGAACAGGACATTGGCCTTGACACCGCCCGCGTAGAAGATACCGGTGGGCAGGCGCAGGATCGTGTGCAGGTCGAACTCGTCGAGGAGCTTGCGGCGAACCTTCTCACCCGCGCCGCCCTCGAAGAGGACATTGTCCGGCAGGACCACGGCGGCCCGACCGTTGACTGCCGTCAACGACATGATGTGCTGAAGGAAGTTGAGCTGCTTGTTGGTCGTGGTGGCAGTGAAGTCGTCACGGTCATACTGGACGTCCTCCTTCTCCACCTCGCCGTCCTGGCCGATCACGGTGATCGCGGACTTGCGCCCGAAGGGCGGGTTGGCGAGGACGAGGGAGGCGTGTTGTCCGCTCGGCTTCTCAGCGAGCGCGTCGCCGACGTCGATCAGGCTCGGGCCGTCGCTCTTGCCGATGCCGTGCAGGAGCATGTTCATGGCGGCGAGGCGGGCGGTGCCGGTGACCAGCTCGTTGCCCCAGATCTTGGATCCGCTGTCGTACGCCCTGCGGGCGTCGATATCCATGTCCCGGACGTGGTGCCGGGTGACGTAGGCGTGGGCCGCGATCAGGAAGCCGCCGGTACCGCAGGCGGGGTCGGTGATGGTGTCGTCCGGGCCCGGCCGGGTGACGTCCACCATGGCATCGATGAGCGCGCGCGGGGTGAAGTACTGGCCGGCGCCGGTCTTGGTGTCCGAGGCGCCCTTGGCAAGCAGGCCCTCGTAGGCATCGCCCTTGAGGTCGGTGCCGGTGACCGTCCACTCCTCGCGGCCGATCAGCTCGACGACCAGCTTTTCGAGCAGCGCGGGCTTGGTGATCCGGTTCTGAGCGTCGGCGAAGATCGTGCCAATGGTGGTGTGGGGCTTGCGGCCCAAGTGCTCCAGGATGGCGCGGTAGTGCGCTTCGAGCTCGGGACCGCGCCTGCTGACCAGCGACTTCCAGTTGTAGTCAGCGGGCACAAGGTCGCTGAGGTCGCGGCCACCCCACTCGTCGTTCTCGATCTCGTCGACCATCTTCAGGAACAGGAGATACGAGAGCTGCTCGACGTACTCGATGGTGGACATGCCGTTGTCACGGAGGACGTTGCAGTAGTTCCAGAGCTTCGCGACCAGCGTGTTGGTCTGCGCAGCGGCCTTCTTGGACTTCGGAGTCTCGGTGAGAGGGACGCCCTCAGAGGAGGGGCTGCTTACGTCGTCTGGGGTGGAGACGAGGGCGGTCACTTGAAGAGCTCCTGCTGAACGGTGGCGGAGGGGGCGGGGGTTGGAGCGGGAGCCGCGGGAGTGTCGGCGATGGCGCGGGAGGCAGACCGGCTACGCGAAGCGGCCGTCTTACGCGGGGCGGCGGACGCACGCTTGACCTTGCGGGCGGGCTTGGCGGCCTCGCGCTCGGCGGCGATGCGGGCGAGGAGGGTGGCGGCGGGCTCGTCGGCGGGGTCCTGCGGGAGCAGGTTGCCGTTGAATGCCTTACGGAGAAGCGCCGAACGCAACGTCTCAGCCCGACGGCCAGCCTGCTCCATTTCGCGGGCCATGGCTTCAACGCCGGACAGCAACTCGTCGCAGCGCTGCACAAGTTCCTTCTGGGTCTCCAGGGGGGGAACGGAGAACTCCACGGCCTTCAGGCGCTTGGACGACAGGTGGGCGATGTTCGTCGTAATGCGCACTTCACGCATGAACCGTCGGGCGTGGAGATGGCGGCGGAACACCATGAGCGCCCAGTCGGGGAGCACACCAGGACCTGCCTGAAAGCGCAGGAGACTGTTCGTGAAAGCGACGTCCTCTGGTACTCCGCGATACATCGCGGGGCGGCCCACGAGGTGCGGGCTCTGCCCCTCGTTCAGGAGGATGTCACCCTCGTGGAGCTTGTACTTCTCGAAGATTCCCGAAAAGTCCATTTCCATGACACTGGACGTGTCGATCCTGTCCTCGAAGACGTTTGCCACGCGCAGATAAGGGCGCATTTCAGGGCCGTTATGCCAGTCGGGATGCCGAGCTCGACCCAACTCGACGGTTCCGGCTGCCCCGACCGTCGTGACCGTCCAACCCTCGGGTTGCCCTTCGGGAACAAGCGAGGTGAATACAGATTTCCGCAACACCTCGACCCGCTTTTGTGCCACGCGCAGGGTGTGCTCGGCCGCGTCGAGCCGGGAGAGCTGCTCTTCGAGGGCCTCGACGATGCGGTGCTGTTCGGCAAGCGGCGGCAGGTCCAGCTGGACCCGCTTGAGTTTTGCCGTACTCAACGTGTATAGGCCGCTCGATGACTGGGCAACATCCATCAGCTGCGTTTTGATCAGAGGAGAGTTCCAGAGGAGTTCCAGGAACTTGGCATTAACAGCCGCCGTAGGACGAACTCTGATCAGGTGGTTCTGATGCACAGCATCAGAGATGGAACCTTTCCAGGTCGCCGCACGCCCGATCTGATCAGGGCTACCGTTCCCCTCTACGACCAGCAAGTCGCCGACCTTCAGCCGAAATCGATCGATCTCCCCTTTGAACAGTTCAACCTCATGAACCTCGGCAAGATCCAGCGTACCGCGCCCAACATTCGCCACACGCAGGAATGGGAACTTGTTCTCGACCGGCCGCCGCTTCGCCTGCTTCTGGATTCCCCCATTGACATCGCAGACCTGGTCCAGAGTGGTGCTTACCCACCCCTCCGGCAACCCACCCATACCCTTACTCAAGCCAATTCCCGATTCAACTCATCCAATAGTTCCAGCGCCTGGCTCCTGCCGCCGAAGGCATTCGCGAAACCTGGGCCGCCGCCCTTTTCGGAGAACGGCATGTGGCCAAAGTCCTCACGCTCCATGCCCAGGTCGACCACGATCGCGTCCTTGATCCGGCGCAGCCACCACAGCTGGTCATCCGTGAATTCCGCACCCGCCTGGCTCTGGCGCAGCAGCCAGCCTTCGAAACGCTCCTCGACCACCGTACGGTACGGGCGAAGCTGGTCGTCCGCGCCGAGCGTGTAGCGGACGAGGTTCATGAGGTCGCCCAGGCCGGCCGTCTTCGACAACGACTCGGTCGCCTCGCCGACCAGCTCGTAGTGGTCCCAGATGACCTTCGGTGTCCAGGTCCGCTTGGTCGCCTTAATAGAAGCCATCAGCTCCTTCAGGTGGGCCCGCGCCTCTTGCGGCCGGACCCGCGATCCGCTGCCGAGGATCACCTGGAGGGCGATCGCCTCCGCTGCCGCCTCGTCGCGCTTGCGGCTGTCCAGGAGCTGGCGCCATTCCGCCAGCTCCTTCGCCGCCCGCTCCTCCCTCGGGACCTCGTTCACCTTCAGCGTGACCTCGGTCGTCGCGTCGTACGTGAGGTCGTGCTGCTGTTTGATGCCGATGATCAGCTTCCGCAGTTCCGGGTGAGTGGTCAGAGTTTCGACCGAGTCGTGTACCAGCCGCCGTGCACGGTCCGCGCCGCCTTCCCGGTACGCCCGGTCCTGGGTGTCGACGTCCACCGCATTGGTGATCTTCCGGACCATGTCCGTCAGCGGCACTCCACCCGATGCCTGCTCGATCCGCTCCCGTTCCTCCTTGGTGAGCTTGCGGTCGAGCCGGGCCAGCCGGCGCCCGAGCGTCTCGGCCTGCTCGGCCGTCAGCGAGCGGCTGCCCGCCTTGTCCATCAGCTTGGCCAGGCTGAGACTGCCGCCGTCCGGAGGCAGCATCGGACGGGTGTCGACCAGCGGCGAGGCAGTGACGCCCACCGCATCGATCAGGACGAAACGGTCCTTGGCGAGGTCGGCGGCCGGGTCCGGGGTGACCGCCTTCAGGTCGTCGGCGTCGATCGTGCGGGCGCCGCGTCCCTTCATCTGCTCGAAGAGGACGGGGCTGCGAACGGCCCGCAGGAAGATCACACACTCCAGGGCCTTGACGTCCGTACCCGTGGCGATCATGTCGACCGTGACGGCGACTCGCAGCATCGGCGAATTCCGCAGGTCATTGACGAGCTGCTCGGGGTCGTCACCCTTGTCCCGGGAGCGGTAAGTGATCTTCTTGGCAAAAGCGTCTCCGCGTCCGAAGACCTCCTTGACCTGCTTGAGCACTTCGTCCGCGTGGTCGTCGCTCGCCGCGAAGACCAGCGTCTTGGGTAGTTCGGTCCGGTCCGGGAACCAGCGCTGCCAGTTGTTCTTGTACGCGGTGAGAACGGCCCGGATCTCGTCCTCGGCGATCACCGTGCGGCCGATCTGGCCGACCGTGTACGTGAAGTCCTCGTCCAGCTCTTCGTAGCGCTGGGCGCGGGTCTTGCGGTCGCGAATACGGACCGTCGTCCCCTTGTCGATCTTCGCGCCGCCGTCCTCCCGTATCGAGGAGTCCATGGTGACCACGTCGAAGTCGACGTTGACGCCGTCGGCGACGGCCTGTTCGTAGGTGTACTCGGAGACCATGTTGCCGTCGAAGAAACCCTTGGTCTGCCGGGTCGGGGTGGCGGTGAGGCCGACCAGGTGGGCGTCGAAGTAGTCCAGGACGCCGCGCCACAGCCCGTAGATGGAGCGGTGGCACTCGTCGATGACGATCAAGTCGAAGGACTCGATCGGGACGGCCGGGTTGTACTCGACGGTGACAGGGCGATCGGTCATGTAGTTCTCGTCGAGGGTGGAGGAGTCCTCGCGGTCCTCTGCCTCGGTGGTGTCCTCCAGCGGCTCCCCCTTGAGGAGCGCGTACATCCGCTGGATGGTGGAGACGACGACGGAGGACGTCTCCTGGAGACCGGACCGGCCGAGCGAGTCGACGTTGTAGAGGTCGGTGAACTTGCGGTTCTCGTCCGGCGCCTTGTAGCGGTCGAACTCGGCCTTGGCCTGGCGGCCGAGGTTGTTGCGGTCGACGAGGAAGAGGATGCGGCGCGCACGCGCATGCTTGAGCAGTCGGTACGACTCGGTGACCGCGGTGTAGGTCTTACCCGCGCCGGTGGCCATCTGGATCAGTGCGCGCGGCTTGTCCTGGGCGAGTGAACTCTCCAAGCCGACGACCGCCTCTTCCTGCGCGGTGCGCAGGTCGTGCGACTCCAACACCGGCAGCGCGGTGCGCAGTGCGGCCCGGAAGGTGGGGGTGTCCGGGTGCTTGGTGGCGCGCTTCATCCAGGCCGCGAAGGACTCCGGGCGGTGGAAGGCGAAGACCGGGCGGGAGCGGGCGTGCGGGTCGAGGCGGTTGAGGAAGAACGTCTCGGCGCCGGTGGTGGCGTAGCGGAAGGCGAACGGTTCCTGCTCATGCCAGACCGCCATGGAGTGTTCCTTGAGAACGCCGCCCGCATACCGCTCGTTCTGCGCGAGGGCGCCGGCCAGGGCGGTGCCCTCGCGCTTGGCCTCAATGACGCCGACGATCATGCCGTCGACGTAGAGAACGTAGTCGGCCCGGCCGGTGGACAGGGTGAACTCGCGGACCGCGACGCCCTGCGAGGCGAGCGGGTTGAGGTCGCCGTAGTTCTGGACCGTCCAGCCCGCCTGGGTGAGCATCTCGTCGATGCGGACGCGGGCCTGCACCTCGTTGAGCGGCTCGGGCTTCTGAGCGCGCTCGACGATCGCCTCACGGGCATTGGCGGTGACCGGCCGGGGCTTGAGGCGCGCCTGGTCATAACGGTCCTGGTAGGCGCGCCGGAGCCGCTCGATTTCGTCCCGGTGTCGGGCTACCTCCGCCTCGGACTCGGCACGGGCCCGCTCGGCCGCCTCGGACAGCCGCTCGGCCTCCTCCCGGCCACGCCGCTCGGCCTCCAGCCGGTCACCGACCTGGCTGAGGCGGGTTTGAGACTCGGCGAGGGTGCGCTTGTGGTGGCCAAGTGCCTCGCGAAGCTCGGCCAGCTCAGCGGATCCGCCCGGCACCTCGCTCGGCAGCTGGGGCGGTACGAACGCGGCGATCTCTCGTACGTTGTCGATGGCGCGGGAAAAGAACTGGCCGAGTTGGAAGCAGAGTTCGACGGCCTTGAGGGCCTTGCTGGTGTCGAAGAGATGGTTGTGCGCGGCGTCGTTGCGGCCACGGCGGAGGGTGTCGAAGGCATCTCTGGTGCGGCCGGGGAGCAGGCTGGCGCGCTGGAGCCCAGCCAGCCGGTCGATCTGCCGGGTTCCCTCGATGCGCACCCCGGCCCGCTGCACCAGCTCCGCGGCGAGCAACTCGCCGAACTGGCCGGAGGCGACGTACGAGACGTTGGGGTTGGTGAAGACGGACTGCTCGGCCTGCGCGCCGTAGATGGCCAACAAGGGCTGCATCGCATAGAGCCGCCCGAAGTTGGGCGACTTCCGAGCCGCTGCCTTCAGCTGCTCCGGGACTTGCTCACGACGCCGTTCCTGCCCGCTCATCCGCTGCCGCTCCTCGACCAGGCCGCATCCGGCCCTCCCCTGTGACAAGACCTCTCAGCTTATGTCGAACTGAGCCCTCCACACCGGTAAAGGAAGCGATCACGACAAGATCGACAGCGCTCAGGTCACGGGCGGGCGCCCCGGTGTCAGCCGTGGTGTTCGCCGGACCCCATCTACGCAAGAAGCCATCGGGCGACGACGGCCCGAGCGCCGCAGCGCCTGCCGGCAACCGGAGAGCCGGGCGAACCGGCCCTCCCTCGGCAGGTCTCAGACGAGCCCCTTCTCCAGGGCCTCGCGCCTGACCTCGACGAGCGGCAGCTCCAGATCACCGATCCGGGTACGCCAGAAGTTCCATCCCGGACAGGACTTCGTCTGCAGGACGAACTCGCCCGCTGCCGACAAGGACCCGAACGTCTCGCCCGAGCCGACTCGGATGCGGCCGTCGTGAAGGACCTCGGCCCGAAACTCCTCGCCCCGCCGTCGGCCCACAAGCCGTGCCCGCGCGGGCAGCGCGCCCTTGGCAATGAGGTCAGTGACAGCCACGTCGTACCTGGCCCGGGTGCGTGTGCGCGACCGGTCCTGGCTCTGGACCGGCCGCGCCACGCTCCCGAATGTGGCGGACGGATCCCAGATAATTTCGCACAGGCGCTGGTACAGGTCCTGCCGAGCGCGGATCGCCTTCTTGTCGAACTTCGGGAAAGGCCGGAGCAGACGGTCTAGCTTCTGCGCTTTCACGAACTTGTTGAAACTCGAATTCCGTTCCCGGTGGTTGGAGTGCAGTGCTCCGGCAAGGTGGTTCTGCCGCTGGTAATACTCGACCTTTTTCTCATAGGGAAGGTCCTGGTAGCTGGCGTTGTCCGACTTGCGGAGAAGGAGCAGTGCCCCGAGACGATTTCGGTAGGAGTCGAACTCAGCGCGAGTTCCTGTCTCGGGCTGATACCGGTCGAAGTGATTGGCCCAGATGTGCTCGATTTCGAAGGGCCGTCGACTGTCGAGGTAGCTCCTCATCTCGTCACCGCGCTCGCATGCGGTCTCGACGAATCCGGTGAGGCGGGCGAGGAGGTAGCGCACTTGGCGGCTGTTGTTGGAACGCAGGCCGTAGGCCTTCATGCCCGTGAAATCGTAGTCAAGCGCACTGACTTCTCGTGCAAGGATCTCGCGCAGTCTGCTGGCGCTGACGCCGCCGCGAAGGAGACCGACGAGTCTGACGGCCTCACGATCGAGGTGGACTCCGGAGCAGGGAAGGTCGTTGACGAGACGGCGCGCGAAGACGAGGTCCAGGTAACTCGCGACGAGCTTGGCCTTCTCCTTGAACACGACGGAGTCGTCCCGTTGCTCGACGGCGGCGAGGATGGGTGCGGCCTGGATCGACATCCCATTGTATGAGTTGAAGTAAATGCTGCTGAGTTCCGAGTCGTAGCCGCTGACGACTGCGGCCAGTGTGCAGTACCGGGTGGCGCTTTCCGCTAGGTCGACAATAAGCTTTCGGTAATCCGAAGAGCGGCGCAGCCCGATGTTCTGGGCATTTTCCTTGACCCATGCGTGGAAGGGGCCGTTGATCCGTTCGACATCCGGGGAGAGCTCGTCGGTTTCCCCGCTCGCGCCAACGTTCGCGAAGCGACCGATCAGGTAGGTCTTGAGGAAGTCGCTGGGGGCATTCACGTCGATGCCGGCCAGTTCGGACACCATACGGCGCCAGATGACGTCGGCACCTCCGGGATCATTGTCGATTTGGGACAGCAGAAAACTCTTCAGGAGGTCGATGGGACCGAGGCGGACACCTCGATCATTCATCGACTCATAGATCTCCCAGCCCTGTTCCGAGGTGGCGGCCCTGATGCCCACCATGCAGACACCATCAAGGAGCCAGTCGACGAAGTAGGGAAGCGCGTCGCCGCGCAGGTCCTCGGGGAACTCCTCCTGGAAGACCCTGGAGGCGTCCCACAGGCGACGCAGAGCACCCGTGGCGTTCTGAGGGAGGGAGTAGGCGTCGCCGTTGTCCTTGAAGACCTCGTTCAGAAATTGTTGACGTTCCGGGATATCCAGAGTGTGAACCGCCTGTCCGAACCTGCGGGTCTGGATGAGTCCGGCAAGTCGGTCGGCGTCGCCGTCGAGCTCCTGAGCCCGCAGCAGCTCGCGCAGGTAGATCAGCATCAGGTGCAGCGTGGTGATGCGTTGCTGCCCGTCCACAAGATAGGTGACGGGCGCTTCTTCGTGATAAACGTACGGCCCGAGGAAGTATGACTGATATCGAGCGACGTGCTCGCGGTCGTGTTCCAGCTGCCAGTTGCTCACGAACTTCTTGCGCAGGTCCGCGACGAGGCGGCCCACATCGGTACGACTCCAGGTGAAGTCCCTCTGGTATGTATCCAGTTGGTAGCGGCGCCCCGTAAAGACCTCCTCGATGGTCATAGCCCTGCTCTGGATCAAGTTCTCCAGCACGTGCCCTCCCCTGACGGCTGCCCTCACCATGCTGTGCTCATGTCCCAGTAAATACCGCCGCTCCGACATCCGGTGCCCTGACCGCATGACGTCGGGTTTCAAGGGCACGTGCGGCTACCTGCCATGGTTCGGTCGCGGGACTGCCGCGTCAGACGCGGCCTTCGTCCGGCACCGGCCCCTTCTCGGGCTCGCCATCGCCCCCTTCACCACCGTCGCCGTCGCCGTCGCCGTCGCCGTCGCCGTCGCCGGGCAGGGTGATCAGGGTGCGGACCGGGCTGAAGAGCGGCCAGAGCGCCGAGGCCACCAGGCCGACCGAGGCCGTGACCATCACCTCGACCAGGCCGAACCGGGTGCCGAGCCAGCCGCCGAGGAGCGCGCCGACCGGCTGGACGTCCCAGCTGATAAAGCGGGTCGATGCGGTTACCCGGCCGAGTAGGTGGTCCGGTACGAGCGTCTGCTTGACCGTGTCGCTGATGACGAGGTTGACCACCACGGCGAAGGTGTAGACGAAGGTCGAGACGGAGACCAGCACGATGGCGGCCGCCCGGCCGGCGCCCGCCGAGAGCGGAACGAGGACCGCGGCGAGCCCCTGGCCGAGCCTCCGGGTGAGGAGGTGGGGGTGCAGGAGGCCTCAACCAGTCCTGCGCCCCCGCCCGCCATGCTGGTGAGGCCCAGCAGACCGGGGCTGAAGTCGAGGACCTTCAGCAGGAACAGGACGTTCACCGCGAAGAACATGGAGTGGAAGATGTTGAAGTACGCGGCGGCGAGCGCCATCGGCCGCTGGTAGGCGTCGTGGCAGCAGGACACGCAGTCCCCTGACCACCTGCGCCCGGCGGGATTCCCCGGAGCCGGCTCCGGCGCCGTCCTCGTCGGCTGGGTCGGCCGACGGCGGGGCCTTCGGCCGCCGTGCCAGGGTGCACCAGGAACACGACGACGTACAGCACCGCCATGCTGAGCAGGTCGAGCCAGAAGAGCACCGGTATCGCCAGCACCAGCACGCTGCGCGCCAGGTTGGCGACGAGCAGGATGCGCCAGCGCTCGTACCAGTCCGCCCACACCCCGGCCGCCAGCCCCAGGAGCAGTACGGCGGCGGACTCCGCGGCCTCCAGGACGCCCATCTGCCAAGGGGTCGCGGCGAGGGTGGTCACGGCGATGATGCCCATGGCCATGAAGGTGATCTCGGTCCCGGCGAGCGAGATGGTCTCGCCGGTCCAAGGCGCGGGAATCCGGTGCCTTTGAAGGACTGCTTCCCGGTCTTCCGCGGGCTCTGGGCCGGGCCCCCGGCCGGACGTTCGGCCTTCAGGTCATCTGACACGTGCACGTGCTCTCTTCGGTGTGAGCGATGCGCTGTCGCGTGAAGTCCAGTGCCGCTCGACGCCCGGAGGTGGAACACTCCCTGCCCCACAGGTACTGGATCATGTCATGGGCGAGCAGGGCCGCCACGGTGGTGTTGCTCGGGCCGAAGGAGAAGGGCGCCGGTTCCGTCGAGCCGTTCTCGACCTCCCGTTCCACCGCGGTGAGCACCGCCCGCCGGGCCCGTTCGAAGCAGCTCCAGCAGTCTCCCCGGGCGGGGTCTACGAGCGGGCCCCAGAAGCCGCTGCCCACGCCGACGGCCCATGGAGAAGGAAGTTCCAGTCGCGGCTGCCCAGCGCGCCACCGTACCGGGGAGGTCAGTCGGCGAGTCGGCGGCGAGGACCCCGGCGGCCACCAGGTGCTGGGCCACGATCCCGCCCACCCCGCCGAGCCCGAGGATGTCGACCCGGGCAGAGAGGAGCCGGCGCTGCGCGGCAGCCGCACCGGAATGTGCCGTCCGCTGCGAATCACGCGAAGGACTGACCGATCCGTTCGACCTGGAGATTTTTTCAGTGAACGCGTCGCCGTCCTCGGCGCCCGGATCCGGCCCGGCTGGTTCGCCCAGACCCAGTCCGGTCCCGACCTCCACGACCGTACCCTGGTCGAGGTGCTGGGCCGGGGCGACCGCGACCGCGAGGGCCGCGAGCGGGGCGCGGCACTCTCCGCCCTGCGCCGGTACGAACTCCAGCACCACGCCGACCAGAGCTTCGGTTCCCTCTCCGGCGGCCGGCGGGCCCGCTTCCAGATCCCGCTCCTCGCACTCCAGGGCTCCACCCTGCTCCTGCTCGACGAGCCCACGGACAACCTGGACCTGCACAGTGCGGAGGCCCTGGAGATCCCCCTCGAACGCTTCGAGGGCACCGTCCTCGCCGTCACCCACGACCGCTGGTTCGCCCGGGCCTTCGACCGCTACGTGGTCCTGGAAAACGACGGCCGCGTCCGCGAGACGAGCGAACCGTACTGGGGCGGGTGAGCGGAACCGCCCATGGGCACGCAAGAGGGCCGGGGCGAGCTCGTCCCGGCCCCATCAGGCATGTGAACTTCGGCCTGAACTCCACCACATCAGCGACGTGGTGACATGTCACCCTCTACACGTTGAAGCGGAACTCCACCACGTCGCCGTCCTGCATCACATAGTCCTTGCCCTCCATGCGCGCCTTGCCCTTGGCGCGGGCCTCCGCCACCGAGCCGGTTTCGACCAGGTCCTCGAAGGAGACGATCTCCGCCTTGATGAAGCCCTTCTGGAAGTCGGTGTGGATGACACCGGCCGCCTCCGGGGCCGTGGCGCCCTTCTTGATCGTCCAGGCGCGGGCTTCCTTCGGGCCTGCCGTGAGGTAGGTCTGGAGGCCCAGGGTGTCGAAGCCGACGCGGCCGAGGGTGGCCAGGCCGGGCTCTTCCTGGCCCATGGACTGGAGGAGTTCGAGGGCCTCGTCGTCGTCGAGCTCGATCAGCTCGGACTCGATCTTGGCGTTCAGGAAGATGGCCTCGGCCGGGGCGACCAGGGCGCGCTGTGTGTTCTTGAAGTCCTCGTCGACCAGCTCGTCCTCGTCGACGTTGAAGACGTAGAGGAAGGGCTTCGTCGTCAGCAGGTGCAGCTCGTGCAGCAGGCGGCCCGTCTCGGTGCCGGCCGTGATGCCCCGGGAGAAGAGGGTGTCGCCCGCTTCGAGGATCTTCTGGGCCTCCTCGACGGCCGCGAGGACCGCGACCTTCTCCTTCTGGAGGCGGGCCTCCTTCGTCAGGCGCGGGACGGCCTTCTCGACGGACTGGAGGTCGGCCAGGATCAGCTCGGTGTTGATCGTCTCGATGTCGTCCTTGGGCGAGACCTTGCCGTCGACATGGACGACGTTCTCGTCCTTGAAGGCCCGGATGACCTGGCAGATCGCGTCGGACTCGCGGATGTTCGCCAGGAACTTGTTGCCCAGGCCCTCGCCCTCGCTCGCGCCCCGCACGATGCCCGCGATGTCCACGAAGTCGACCGTGGCGGGGAGCAGCTTCTGCGAGCTGAAGATCTCGGCGAGCTTGTCCAGGCGGGGGTCGGGGACGCCAACTACGCCGACGTTCGGCTCGATGGTGGCGAACGGGTAGTTGGCCGCCAGCACGTCGTTCTTGGTCAGGGCGTTGAACAGGGTCGACTTGCCGACATTCGGCAGACCGACGATTCCGATCGTGAGCGACACTTTGGCGACTTCCTGAAGTGAGGAGAGGGGGCTGTGCGGGCGGGCCGGGAGTGGACCGATTCTCCAGTTTACGGGCGGGGGCGGGCGGCCCGTCACGGGT
The DNA here is from genome assembly GCF_045162755.1 of Streptomyces sp. NBC_01012. NCBI lineage: Bacteria > Bacillati > Actinomycetota > Actinomycetes > Kitasatosporales > Streptomycetaceae > Streptomyces > Streptomyces sp. NBC_01012. The sequence goes on from NZ_CP108688.1 coordinate 2,686,889, forward strand.
ACGGAGCATGCGTACGGAACGCTGTGTGGAGGGGGAGCCGGGCAGGGCCGAACAGTCGTGTTTCACTCCTGCGTGATCGAACGCAACGCCAAGGTCACCCAAAGCGCGTGTCCCACACCCGAAAGAGCGCACCCGGCGACCTAGGTTGTCGGGGTGGAGCAGCACAGGACACGTACCCCGCAGCGGACGCAGCCCCCGCAGGTCAAGCCCACCCCGCCCGGCGGCCTCGGTGAGGTCACGGCTGCGGGTGGCTATCCGGTGGCGGTCGCGGTCGCCCCGGCGCCGACGAAGGCCCCTCGGCCAGGTCCACGGCCGGGCGGCGTCGCGCCCGTGGTTCTGGCGCTGCGCAGATTCCCCAACCCCCGGCTGACCGGGATCGGCGCCGGGCTCTTCGCGGCACTGGCCATGTTCCTGCTGGCCTGCGTGGACCGGTTGCTGTTCGGCGGTTCGGAGGTCGTGTACGGGCTGTTGTTCCTGCCCGTCAGCGCCCTGACCGGCCTCTGGGTACGGCCCGCCGACCTGGTGACCGCCCCGATCATCGTGCCCATCGCCTTCGCGATCGGCGTGGTGCCCGTCGCCGGGGGCACGGGGGGCATCGGCGGGCAGACCATGGCCGTCGTGACCGCGCTCGCCGTCCATGCCGGCTGGCTGTACGGCGGCACGCTCATCGCGGGCCTCATCGCCTCCGTACGCAAGGTCCGGCACATGCGGGAGCGGCAACGGCACCTGCACAGGACCGACCGGGGCGACCGGACGGACCCGCGCGACCGGGCCGAACGGGCCGCCCGCCGCCCCCGCGCGTAGCGGGACCCCTCGCGCTACCTGCCCGCCGCCGCCATGGCCGCGCCGACGATGCCCGCGTTGTTCTGCAGCTGGGCCGGGATCATCTCGGCCCGTACGTGTTCGATGAGCGGCAGGAACTTCTCCGACTTACGGCTCACGCCCCCGCCGATGATGAAGAGCTCGGGCGAGAACAGCATCTCCACGTGGACCAGGTACTTCTGCACCCGGTGCGCCCAGTGCTGCCAGCTCAGGTCCTCGTCCTCCTTGGCCTTCGTGGAGGCTCGCTTCTCCGCATCGTGGCCGTGCAGCTCCAGGTGGCCGAGCTCGGTGTTGGGGACCAGCTGCCCGTCGCTGAAGACCGCGCTGCCGATGCCCGTACCCAGCGTCAGCATGATCACCGTGCCCTTGCGGTCCCGGCCCGCGCCGAAGGTCATCTCGGCGATACCGGCCGCGTCGGCGTCGTTGAGGATCGTGACGGGCTGCCCGATGCGGTCGCTGAGCAGCTCCCTGGCATCCGTGTCGATCCACTTCTTGTCCACGTTCGCCGCGGTCCTGGTGATACCGCCGGTGACGACTCCGGGGAACGTGATGCCGACCGGCCCCTGCCAGTCGAAATGGCCGACGACCTCGGCCACACCGTCGGCCACGCTCTTGGGCGTGGCCGGGTGAGGTGTCAGTACCTTGTGGCGCTCCTGCGCCAGCTCTCCGCGGTCCAGGTCCACGGGCGCACCCTTGATCCCCGAACCGCCGATGTCCACACCGAAGATCTCCATGTCACCCACGGTACGGGCAGGTGGCGAGGATCACTCCCCGGACGGGCGATCCGGTGAGCGACCGGTCACCACCCGGGCGGAATCCGGTGAGCGACCGGCCGCCACCCGGTGACCGGTCACCCGGTGACCGGTCACCCCGTGGCCGGTGTCACTCCGCGGAAAGCGCGGCGGCCTCGGCGCGCAGGTCGCGCCTGAGCTCCTTGGGCAGCGAGAAGGTGATCGACTCGTCCGCGGTCTTCACCGTCTCCACGTCCGCGTAGTCCCGCTCGCCCAGCCACTCCAGCACGCCGTCGACCAGGACGTCTGGCACCGAGGCGCCCGAGGTGAGGCCGACCGTGGTGACGCCCTCCAGCCAGGCCTCGTCGATCTCGTCGGCGGAGTCCACCAGGTGGGCGGCGGGCGCGCCGGCGTCCAGGGCGACCTCGACCATACGGATCGAGTTGGAGGAGTTCTTGGAGCCGACGACGATGACCAGCTCGGCGTCCTCCGCCAGCTTCTTCACCGCGACCTGGCGGTTCTGCGTGGCGTAGCAGATGTCGTCGCTCGGCGGGGAGAGGAGGTTCGGGAACTTCTGCTTGAGCGCGCCGACCGTCTCCATCGTCTCGTCCACGGAGAGCGTGGTCTGGGACAGCCAGACGACCTTCGAGTCATCGCGGACCTCGACGTTCGCCACGTCGTCGGGGCCGTCCACCAGCGTGATGTGCTCGGGCGCCTCACCGCTCGTGCCGATGACTTCCTCGTGGCCCTCGTGGCCGATCAGGAGGATGTCGTAGTCCTCCTTGGCGTAGCGGACGGCTTCCTTGTGGACCTTGGTGACCAGCGGGCAGGTCGCGTCGATCGTGGCGAGCTTGCGCTCGGCGGCCTCCGCGTGGACGGTCGGGGCGACCCCGTGCGCGGAGAACATCACGATGGAGCCCTCGGGCACCTCCGCCGTCACGTCGACGAAGATCGCGCCCTTCTTCTCCAGGGTCTGGACGACGTACTTGTTGTGGACGATCTCGTGCCGCACGTAGACCGGGGCACCGTACTGCTCCAGTGCTTTCTCGACGGCGATCACGGCGCGGTCCACACCCGCGCAGTAGCCACGGGGGGCGGCGAGCAGGACGCGGCGGGTGTTACTGCGGCGCGTAGCGCCCCCACTCGGGGCGGCGGCGGGTGACGGGCTGGGCGTAGCAGTCATGCGTCCCATCGTAAGGCCGTGTCGAACAGGCGCCGGGCCGGTGCGGTCGCGAGACTGATGCCTACGCAAACCAGCGACGGAGGGTTCATGGCGGGCAGCAGCACAGAAGAGGGGAAGCTGCGGCGCACACTCGGGTTCCGGGACCTGGTGGTCTACGGGCTGCTGTTCATCGCACCGATGGCCCCGGTCGGAGTCTTCGGCACGCTGGACGCCAAGTCCGACGGTGCCGTGGCGCTCGTGTATGTCGTGGCAACCGTGGTGATGGCCTTCACCGCGTTCAGTTACGCCCAGATGGTTCATGTGGCGCCGTTCGCCGGATCGGTCTTCGCGTACGCCCGCAAGGGGCTCGGGGAGGGGCCTGGGTTCATCGCCGGCTGGATGGCGATGCTCGACTACCTGCTCATCCCGGCCGTCGCCTATCTCTTCTCCGGGATCGCGATGAACGCGCTGGTCCCCGAGGTGTCGAGGTGGGTGTGGACGGCCATCGCGGTCGTCGTGACGACCCTGCTCAACCTGTGGGGCGTACGGGCCGCGGCCCGGGTGGGCTTCGCGGTGCTCGCGATGGAGATCGTGGTGCTGCTGGTGTTCGTGGTGTCCGCGGTGGTGGTGCTCGCCAGGGACGGGGCGGAGCGCGGCTGGCTGACGCCGCTCACCGGGGACTCCGGGTTCTCGACGACCGCGGTGCTGGGGGCGGTGTCCGTCGCGGTGCTCTCGTATCTGGGCTTCGACGCGATCGCGTCGTTCGCGGAGGAGGTGACGGGGGGCTCGGCGAAGGTGGCACGGGCGGTGCTGTTCTGCCTGGTGCTCGCCGGGGTGCTGTTCGTGGTCCAGTCGTACCTCGCGGCGCTGCTGGAGCCGGTGACTTCGGCGGAGCTGGCGGCGGATCCGGTGAAGCAGGGGTCGGCCTTCTACGACGCGGTGGACTCCTCGGTAGGGACCTGGCTGCACGACCTGGTGGCCGTCAGCAAGGCGATCGGCGCGGCGTTCGCGGCGCTGGCCGGGCAGGCCGCGGCGGGCCGTCTGGTGTTCGCGATGGCCAGGGAGCGGCGGCTGCCGTCGATCCTGTCCCGGGTCGACGCCAAGTCCGGGGTACCGCGCGTGGCCATCGCGGGGGCCGCGGTGCTGTCGCTGGTGGCGGCGGTATGGGCGGCCAGGCGCGACGACGGTCTCGACCATCTGGTGTCGGTGGTGGACGTCGGCGCGCTCACGGCGTTCGTGCTGCTGCACGCGTCGGTGGTGGGGTGGTTCGCCGTACGCCGGATGGAGGGCCCGCCGAGCTGGTGGCGCCATGTGCTGATGCCTGTGGTGGGCGCGGGCGTGCTGATCGCGGTGATCGTGGAGGCGACGGCGAGCGCCCAGCTGGTGGGCGTGTGCTGGCTGGGCGTGGGGCTGGTGGTGCTCGCGGTGCAGTGGGGGCGTCGGGTCAGGTGATCCGGACACCGGGCCGGGGTGGGGCCGGATGGAGCGGGGTAGGGCGGGCCGCGCGACCGGAAGGGGCTGCGGGCCAGCGGGCTCGCAGGTCCACGGGCATACGGGCATACGGGCATACGGGACCGGAACGAAAGGCCCTGATTGTCCTTGGCGGCCGATACGCTCGCCCGTATGGCTCTCACTACGACCCCGGAAGCCCCGCTGCCCGTCGGCGACGTCTCGCGGCTGATCGGCGGGTGGATCGACCGGCTCGGCGCGGTCTGGGTCGAGGGGCAGATCACCCAGCTGTCGCGGCGGCCCGGCGCCGGGGTGGTGTTCCTGACGCTGCGCGACCCGTCGCACGACATCTCGGTGAGCGTGACCTGCTTCCGGCAGGTCTTCGACCGGATCGCCGACGTGGTGACCGAGGGCGCGCGGGTGGTCGTCCTCGCCAAGCCCGAGTGGTACGCCCCGCGCGGGCAGCTGTCCCTGCGGGCCACGGAGATACGGCCGGTGGGCATCGGCGAGCTGCTGGTGCGCCTGGAGCAGCTGAAGAAGTCGCTGGCCGCCGAGGGGCTCTTCGCGCTGGACCGCAAGCGGCCGCTGCCCTTCCTGCCGCAGCTGATCGGCCTGGTCTCGGGGCGGGCGTCGGCCGCGGAGCGCGATGTGCTGGAGAACGCCAGGCGGCGCTGGCCCGCGGTGCGTTTCGAGGTGCGTAACACCGCGGTGCAGGGGGTGCGCGCCGTGAGCCAGGTGGTCGAGGCGGTCCAGGAGCTGGACGGGCTGCCGGAGGTGGACGTGATCGTCGTCGCCCGCGGCGGCGGCAGCGTCGAGGATCTGCTGCCGTTCTCCGACGAGGCGCTGATCCGGGCGGTGGCCGCGTGCCGCACACCGGTGGTCTCCGCCATCGGGCACGAACCGGACTCGCCCCTGCTCGACCTGGTGGCCGATGTGCGGGCCTCGACGCCGACGGACGCGGCGAAGAAGGTCGTGCCGGACGTGGGTGAGGAGCTGGACCGTGTCCAGCAGCTCAGGGACCGGTCGCTGCGGACCGTGCGGGGGCTGATCGACCGCGAGGAGCGCGGGCTGGCGCACGCGCTGGGCAGGTCTTCGATGGAGCGGCCGCAGCGGATGGTGGACGAGCGGGAAGCGGAGGTCGAGGCGCTGGTGGGGCGGAGCCGCAGGGTGCTCGGGCATCTGCTGGACCGCGCCGACTCGGAGCTCTCGCACACCCGGGCCCGGGTCGTGGCGCTGTCGCCCGCCGCGACGCTGGAGCGGGGGTACGCGGTCCTGCAGCGGCCGGACGGTCACGTGGTGCGCTCCCCCGCGGACGCCGGGGCGTCGGGCGAGGAGCTGCGGGCGCGGGTCTCGGAGGGCGAGTTCACGGTACGGGTCGCGGAGTGAGCGGCGGCCCGGTTTGTCGGACCCCGCGCATAGGGTGGTCGGCATGACGGACGACGGGACGACGACGGCTGCCGCGAAGGGCACGCTCGGGTACGAGCAGGCGCGGGACGAGCTGATCGAGGTCGTACGCCGCCTGGAGGCGGGCGGCACGACGCTGGAGGAGTCGCTGGCCCTGTGGGAGCGCGGCGAGGAGCTGGCGAAGGTGTGCCGGCACTGGCTGGAGGGCGCGCGGGCCCGGCTGGACGCGGCGCTGGCGCGCCCCGAAGAGCCCTCCGAGGAGGCCGGCGACACCCCTGAGTAGGGGTCCGCACAGACCACCCCCGGCGGCGACTTCGGGGTGTTTGTGCGGTGGGTCACTCCGGGAGGGATTTAGTTGAAGTTTAATCTATTCCTCGGTTACGGTGATCGTGTCGCTTGACCCGCTCCACCCGGAAGGTATCGCTCCTGATGTCCCTCGTTCTTGACCCCGCCGCCCAGGACCTCCTCTTCCGCGAGGCCCGCACTGCCAACACGTTCACCGACGAGCCGGTGACCGACGAGCAGGTCCAGGCGATCTACGACCTGGTCAAGTACGGCCCCACGGCGTTCAACCAGTCGCCGCTGCGCGTCGTCCTGGTCCGCACGCCGGAGGGCCGCGAGCGCCTCGTGAAGCACATGGCCGAGGGCAACCGGCCCAAGACCTCCACCGCCCCGTTGGTCGCACTCCTCGTCGCGGACAACGAGTTCCACGAGGAGCTCCCGGCGCTCATGCCGCACTTCCCGCAGGCCAAGGACGCGTTCTTCTCCGAGCGCCCGGTCCGCGAGCAGTCCGCCGCCCTGAACGCCGGCCTCCAGGCCGCCTACTTCATCATCGGCGTCCGCGCCGCCGGCCTCGCGGCCGGCCCGATGACCGGCTTCGACGCCGCGGGCATCGAGAAGGAGTTCCTGGACAGCGACCACAAGCTGCTCATGGCCGTCAACATCGGCAAGCCGGGCGAGGACGCCTGGTTCCCGCGTCTGCCGCGCCTGTCCTACGACGAGGTCGTCACGACCGTCTGACCCGCGCCCTCCGGGGATCCCGGAATCGGAAACAGCAGCGAAAGAGCCCCGCGACGCCGAGCGTCGCGGGGCTCTCGCGGTCTCACGCGCGGACGGAACCCACCGTCATCAGGAAGCGGCAGGAGCGCCGGACGCACCAGCAACACCGGCACCAGCACCAGCACCAGGGGCATCCGAGGCGTCATCGTCGGCGGAGGCCGTCTTCAGCGCACCCGCCATCTCCGCCAGCCGGTCCGCGGGCGCCGAGCCCGTGACCACCGTCGTCACACCCTCGGCATGCAGCACCAGAGCGTCGTACTTGGAGCCCTTCCAGACCTCCCAGGCCTGGCCCGAGACCTCGCGGGTGCGCCCGGTGTTCTCGGCGTGCTGGCTGACCTGGGGCACGTACTTCTTCGCCGGAGCAGTCGACTGCTCCACGGCCACGTACTTCTCGTCCGGGTCGAGGAAGCCCAGGTGCCACCCGGAACCGTTACGCCCCTCGTACGAGACGGAGGTCGGCTTCCAGCCCTCCGTCAGCCCGGCAGGGGCAGCCACCGGGTACGGGGCGGCGCGACGGGCCGTCGCGAGCTCGACCCGGTAGTCGACGGCCTTGACCGGGTCGGCCTTGTCGTCGTGCGGGATGAAGATGTAGACGACGCCCGCCACTGCGGTGATCACGAGCATCGACAGGATCATGTCCCGGACGGTCTGCTTGCCTCGCTTGCTTGCCACGGACTCAATGGTGGCATGGGGCATCGGAGGCCCCGCCAGCGGGCACCCGCTCATACGTGCCCCGGTCTGCTCATTTTATCGACCTACCGATAGAGTCACAGCACCCTCTTTCCGGTCGTCGTCGTACAGAAAGGTGCGCTCCGATGTCCGAGCATCATCTGCCGTCCCAGCTCGAGGTCTCGCCCGAAGCCCCCGACCGCAACCTGGCCCTGGAGTTGGTGCGAGTCACCGAGGCCGCCGCCATGGCCGCCGGCCGCTGGGTCGGCCGCGGCGACAAGATCGGCGCCGACGGCGCCGCCGTGAAAGCCATGCGCACGCTCGTCTCCACCGTGTCGATGAACGGCATCGTCGTCATCGGTGAGGGTGAGAAGGACGAAGCCCCCATGCTGTTCAACGGCGAGCGCGTCGGCGACGGCACCGGTGCCGAGGTCGACATCGCCGTCGACCCGATCGACGGCACCACGCTCAACGCCAAGGGCATGCCCAACGCCATCGCCGTACTCGCGGCGGCGGATCACGGCGCGATGTTCGACCCGTCGGCCGTCTTCTACATGGACAAGCTGGTCACCGGCCCCGAGGCCGCCGACTTCGTCGACATCAACGCGCCCGTGTCGGTGAACATCCGGCGGGTGGCGAAGGCCAAGAGCTCGGCCCCGGAGGACGTCACCGTCGTCATCCTGGACCGGCCCCGGCACGACGACGTCGTCCGGGAGATCCGGGAGACCGGGGCCCGGATCAAGTTCATCTCCGACGGCGACGTGGCCGGGTCGATCATGGCGGCCCGCGAGGGCACGGGCGTCGACCTGCTCATGGGCATCGGAGGCACTCCCGAAGGCATCATCTCGGCCTGCGCCATAAAGTGCCTCGGCGGTGTCATCCAGGGCAAGCTCTGGCCCAAGGACGAGGCCGAGCGGCAGCGTGCGCTCGACGCGGGACACGACCTGGACCGGGTCCTCTCCACGGACGACCTCGTCCGCGGCGACAACGTCTTCTTCGTCGCCACCGGGATCACCGACGGCGAACTCCTGCGCGGTGTGCGGTACCGCGGGGAGACGGCGAGCACCGAGTCCCTGGTGATGCGGTCCAAGTCGGGCACGATCCGCAGGATCGACTCGACGCACCGGCTGTCGAAGCTGCGCGCCTACAGCGCGATCGACTTCGACCGCGCCAAGTAGTCCCGGCGCCATACCTGCACAACCACATGACTGCGTAACCGCATGACCGCATGACCGCATGACCGTGGGGGCCGCCCAAGCAGGGCGGCCCCCACCGTCATGCCGCGCGCTCAGGCCTCCAGGGCGAGAGCGGAGTCCAGGGACGACCAGGACCGGCGCAGGAGCGCGGGCAGTTCGCCCGGTACGCAGTCGGGCAGCCACTCGTCCAGCGTGCAGCGCCAGGCGGCCACGAAGAACTCGATGAGGAGCCGCAGTTCGAAGCGGTTCGCCATGTCGAGCCGGTCCGCGATCTCGGCCTGGACCTCGGCGCAGTGCCGCAGCGAGTACCCGTCGAGTGCCGGCGATCCGGCGATCAGCCGGAGGGTGAGCGGGAAGCGCCGGTACCAGTCCTCATCCATCCGCTCCAGCGTGATCAGCATCGCGTCGAGGAAGACATCGGCCAGCGGCCCGGTCCTCTCCATGTCGTCCAGCACGTCCAGATAGACGCCCCAGAGCTCCTTGGCCGCGGTGTGCGCCACATCCTCCTTCGACCGGAAATTACGGAAGAAGGTCCGCCGGGACACCTCCACCTCCTCCAGCAGCGCGTCCAACGGGGTGCTGTCGAATCCGCGTTCACCGAAGAGCGTGACGGCGGTGTCGGCCAACGCGTGACGCGTGCGCAGCTTCTTGCGTTCGCGCAGCGTGGCGGGCTGTTCGGGGCTGCTCACCCGATCGACTCTACCAAGCACGCCGAGAACGCGCATATGCTCTACTGGAGCAAACGCCACACTGTGGCACTTCCATACTTCCATTCGCGCTCCACGAAGGGACCTCCCGTGCGCGCACTCGTCGTCGACCACGCCTCGCCCGGACATCTGTCACTGACGGAGGTCCCCGACCCGCGGCCCGCACCCCACGAGGCGCTCGTGCGGGTCGAGGCGGTCTCGCTGAACTTCGGCGAGGTCCGTACGGCGACCGACCCGGAGTTCCCGGACGGCACCGTGCCCGGCTGGGACGCGGCCGGCGTGGTCGTCCAGGCAGCCGCCGACGGCTCGGGCCCGGCCGAGGGAGAGAGGGTCGTCACCCTCGGCGAGACCGGCTGGGCCGAACTGCGCGCCACACCCACCACCCTGCTCGGCACCGCGCCGAAGGACGCCGACCCCGGGGTCCTGAGCACCGCTCCCGTGGCCGGGCTGAGCGCCCTGCATGTGCTGCGCCGGATGGGGTCGCTGCTCGGCCGGCGCGTGATGATCACCGGCGCTTCCGGCGGGGTGGGACGCTACGCCGTCCAACTGGCCGCCCGCGCGGGCGCGCACTCCGTCGCCATCAGCCGGAACCCCGCACAGGCGGACGGACTGAGGGCCCTCGGCGCCCACGAGGTGCACCCGGATCCGGCCGCCGTGCGGCAGCCGGTGTCAGCCGTCCTGGACAACGTCGGCGGACAGCACCTCGTCGACGCCTTCGCCTCCCTGCTGCCCGGCGGCACCCTGTTCAGCGTGGGCCGCTCCTCCGAGAGCGACGTGGTGCTTCCGCCGGACGCCCTGCTGGGCGCCGAAGGACGGCACGACAGGTCGATCCGTACCTTCTTCCTCCTCGGCGACCCCACGACCGACTTCTCCACGGACCTGACCTGGTTGGCCGGAGAGCTGGCGGCGGGCCGCCTCGATCCGGGCATCAGCTGGCGCGGCCCCTGGACCCGGCACGCCGAGGCCGTACAGCTGCTGCTCGACCGCCGGCTCCACGGCAAAGCCGTCCTCGAAGTCGGATGAAGCCGGATGAAGTCGAGCCAGGTCAGGTGAAGTCGGGGGAACTCGGACCGAGTCAAGCGGAGAAGCAAAGAAGCCAGGAGGACGAGGGCGGCAGCTCAGCCGGCTATGCGCCCCGTCGAGGCCGCGGCCTTGAGCTCCATGTCCCGCCTGCGGCGCCGGGCGAGCACCACGCGGCGCTCGGCGGCGGTGAGGCCACCCCACACCCCGTAGGGCTCGGGCTGCACGAGCGCGTGTTCCCGGCACTCCACCATCACCGGGCACCTCGCGCAGACCTGTTTGGCGGCCTCCTCACGGGACAGCCGGGCAGCAGTCGGCTCCTTCGACGGGGCGAAGAACAGCCCGGCTTCGTCCCGGCGGCACACCGCCTCCGAGTGCCAGGGCCCCGCCTGGTCCTCCCGCGCGGGTGTGCGCTGGGGCGGCACGGCGGCGACCTGCAGGGGCTGATGCGGCATGTGCAGCACGGTCCACTCCTGACGACGGCTTCGGCTTCGTGAGCGAGAGGCGATGCAGCACTCCCTACCCGCTGTACGCACGCCTATGCACTGAGTGGCGTCGCCTTCCGCCCCCTGGACCGCCACCCCGGCGCCCACTGGCCGGAATTCGCCGTGGCCCCGCCCCGCGGGTGTCAGCGGCCGAGGTGTTTGCGCAACTGCTTGTGGAGGTTGGTGATGAGCTTGCCACGCTTGGGTTTCGCCTCGACGTTCCCGAACACGGAGTAGCCGTTCACCACGACCACCGGTGCTTCCGGGTCTGCGGATTCCAGTGTGTCGACCTCGAAATTGCCGAAAATACCTGTCCCGCTGCCCCGCAGCGAGATGTTCTCGGGCACCTTGATCTCGACGCTGCCGAAGATGGACGTCGCGTTGATGACCGTCAGCCGCTGGCCGAACAGCGCCTCGGTCAGGTCGATCTCCACGCTGCCGAAGAGCGCGAACGCGTTCGTACGGCCGCCGACGCGCCAACGGCCCCTGCGCGTCGAGCTGCTGAAGACCGCCACCAGGTTCTCCGCGGGGCCGGCCGCCGGCTCAGGGCCGTAGCTGTAGGGCGAGGCCTCGGGCCGAGGAGCGCCTCCCGCCATCGGCAGATCCTTGATCAGAGGTTCGAGCTCGCCGACGGTCTTGGCCCGGTAGACCAGGTCGACCCGCTCCGCATGCTCGTCCGCGGTCAGCCGACCCTCGGCCATGGCCTCCCGCAGGATGTCCGCGATCCGGTCGCGGTCCGCGTCGGAAGCGCGGATTCCGGCGGGCGCGGGACCGGCCGGAGCGACGGGCTGCTGGGGCTGCTTTTCGAGGTCCACCGCACCAGACTACCCAAACGCGATAGATCGCGACCAGTACCTCACCGGTCTTGCTCGGAATCCACCACACCTGATGCCGCACCTGATCAAGCTCTCGGGGGGTGAGCCTTACCTCACAGGCCCGGCGCGTCGGCGGGGTTCTACCCTGGTGGATGCACTGTCCAAGGGTGGTCAGCCGCTGTCGCCGAGTGAGGAATGGCCGTAATGCCAGAGTTTGCGTACTCCGATCTGCTCCCCCTGGGAGAGGACACCACGCCGTACCGGCTGGTGACCGCCGACGGCGTCTCGACCTTCGAGGCCGACGGCCGTACGTTCCTCAAGGTGGCTCCGGAGGCTCTGCGCACCCTGGCCGCCGAGGCCATGCACGACATCTCGCACTATCTGCGCCCCGCCCACCTGACCCAGCTGCGCCGCATCGTGGACGACCCCGAGGCCTCGTCCAACGACAAGTTCGTCGCGCTCGACCTCCTGAAGAACGCGAACATCGCGGCCGCGGGCGTCCTTCCGATGTGCCAGGACACCGGCACGGCGATCGTCATGGGCAAGCGCGGGCAGAACGTCCTCACCGATGGCGGTGACGAGGAGGCACTGTCGCACGGCATCTTCGACGCCTACACCAAGCTCAATCTGCGCTACTCGCAGATGGCTCCGCTGACCATGTGGGACGAGAAGAACACCGGCTCGAACCTCCCGGCCCAGATCGAGCTGTACGCGACCGACGGCGGCGCGTACAAGTTCCTCTTCATGGCGAAGGGCGGCGGCTCGGCCAACAAGTCCTTCCTCTACCAGGAGACGAAGGCCGTCCTCAACGAGGCCTCCATGATGAAGTTCCTCGAGGAAAAGATCCGTTCGCTGGGTACGGCGGCCTGCCCGCCCTACCACCTGGCGATCGTCGTCGGCGGTACGTCGGCCGAGTTCGCGCTCAAGACCGCGAAGTACGCGTCCGCCCACTACCTGGACGAGCTGCCCGACGAGGGCTCCCCCACCGGCCACGGCTTCCGGGACACGGACCTGGAGCAGAAGGTCTTCGAGCTGACGCAGAAGATCGGCATCGGGGCCCAGTTCGGCGGCAAGTACTTCTGCCACGACGTGCGCGTGGTCCGCCTCCCCCGGCACGGCGCCTCGCTGCCCGTCGCCATCGCCGTGTCCTGCTCGGCCGACCGCCAGGCCACCGCGAAGATCACCGCCGAAGGTGTGTTCCTCGAACAGCTGGAGAAGGACCCGGCGCGCTTCCTCCCCGACACCACCGACGAGCAGCTGGACAGCGAGGGCGACGTCGTACGGGTCGACCTCAACCGGCCCATGGACGAGATCCTCACCGAGCTCACCAAGTACCCGGTCAAGACCCGGCTCTCGCTGACCGGCCCGCTGGTCGTGGCGCGCGACATCGCGCACGCCAAGATCAAGGAGCGGCTGGACGCCGGCGAGGAGATGCCGCAGTACCTGAAGGACCACCCCGTCTACTACGCGGGCCCGGCGAAGACCCCCGAGGGTTACGCCTCCGGTTCCTTCGGCCCGACGACGGCCGGCCGTATGGACAGCTACGTCGAGCAGTTCCAGGCGGCGGGCGGCTCCAAGGTGATGCTCGCCAAGGGCAACCGCTCCAAGCAGGTCACCGACGCCTGTGACGCGCACGGCGGCTTCTACCTCGGCTCGATCGGCGGCCCCGCCGCGCGCCTGGCGCAGGACTGCATCAAGAAGGTCGAGGTCGTCGAGTACGAGGAGCTCGGCATGGAGGCGGTCTGGCGCATCGAGGTCGAGGACTTCCCCGCGTTCATCGTGGTCGACGACAAGGGCAACGACTTCTTCACCGAGCCCGCCCCCGCCCCGACCTTCACCAGCATCCCGGTCCGCGGCCCCGGCCTCGGCTGACCGCGCGCGTCCTGCCCCGGCGGGCCGGGGCAGGACATCTGCCGGAAGTATGCGGGAATAGAGCGGACCCGGACCACGCTCGTTCCAGCAGGAGGTATGAACACCATGGGCGAAGAGGCCGAGGACACGCAGTACCGCGTCGAGTACGACTCGATGGGCGAGGTGAGAGTGCCGGCCCATGCGAAGTGGCGGGCACAGACACAGCGCGCGGTGGAGAACTTCCCCGTCTCCGGGCAGCGCATCGAGCGCGCCCACATCGAGGCGCTGGCGAGGATCAAGGCCGCGGCTGCCAAGGTCAACGCCGAGCTGAAGGTGCTGGACCCCGACATCGCGGACGCGATCCAGGAGGCCGCGGCCGAGGTGGTGGCGGGGCGCTGGGACGAGCACTTCCCCGTAGACGTTTTCCAGACAGGTTCCGGCACTTCGTCCAACATGAACACCAACGAGGTCGTGGCCACGCTCGCCACCGAGCGGCTCGGGCGCGAGGTCCACCCCAACGACCACGTCAACGCGTCCCAGTCGTCGAACGACGTGTTCCCTTCGTCGATCCATATCGCCGCGACCGCGGCGGTCACCGGTGACCTGATCCCGGCACTCGAACACCTGGCCACCGCCCTGGAGCGGAAATCAGCCGAATTCGCGGAGGTCGTGAAGTCGGGCCGTACGCATCTGATGGACGCCACGCCCGTCACCCTGGGCCAGGAGTTCGGCGGCTACGCCGCGCAGATCCGGCACGGCGTCGAGCGGCTGCACGCGTCCCTCCCCCGCCTCGCCGAACTCCCCCTGGGCGGCACCGCGGTGGGCACCGGGATCAACACCCCGCCCGGCTTCTCCGCGGCGGTGATCGCGGAGGTCGCCCGCACGACCGGGCTGCCGCTCACCGAGGCCAGGAACCACTTCGAGGCGCAGGGCGCAAGGGACGGGCTCGTCGAGGCCTCGGGCCAGCTCCGCACCATCGGCGTGTCGCTCACCAAGATCTCCAACGACCTGCGCTGGATGGCCTCGGGGCCCCGCACGGGCCTCGCCGAGATCAGTCTGCCCGACCTGCAGCCCGGGTCCTCGATCATGCCGGGGAAGGTCAATCCGGTCATCCCGGAGGCCGTGCTGATGGTCGCGGCCCAGGTCACGGGCAACGACGCCACCGTCGCCGCCGCGGGAGCCGCCGGAAACTTCGAGCTCAACGTGATGCTTCCGGTCATCGCGAAGAACCTGCTGGAGTCGGTGCGGCTCCTCACCAACGCCTCGCGACTGCTCGCCGACCGGACGGTCGACGGCATCACGGCACATGTGGAGCGGGCCAGGCAGTACGCGGAGTCCTCCCCCTCGGTGGTGACCCCGCTGAACAAGTACATCGGCTACGAGCAGGCCGCGAAGGTCGCCAAGAAGTCCCTGGCCGACGGCACGACGATCCGGGAGACGGTGCTGGCCGGAGGGTACGTCGAGCGCGGCGACCTGACGCTGGAACAGCTCGACGAGGCCCTCGACGTGCTGCGTATGACCCACCCCTGACGCCCCGCCCTCTGACGCCTCGCCCCTGACGCGCCGCCCCTGATGCCCCGCCCGCCCCTCCCGGACATGTGACACCCGGCCGGTGCGGCCTGCAACGCTCGGTCCCCCCGGGCGCCGTCCCTAAGATCTCTTCATGACAGCGACGGAAGCGGGTACGGGAGCAGGCACCGGGGCGGGCGCGGGGGACGGCGTGCACTGGGCGGCTGGTGACCAGGTCCTCTGGCGTTACCGGGACAACCCGAGACCCGGTGACGGCGGGCCCACGGTCCACATCTGCCGGCCGGTCACCGTCGTCCAGGACACCGACGAGCTCCTGGCGGTGTGGATGGCCTCAGGCACCGAGTGCGTGAGACCGGTGCTCGCCGACGGCACGCAGGTGCACGCCGAACCGCTCGCCACCCGCTACACACGCCCGCGCACCACGGTGCGCTCCCGGTGGTTCGGCTCGGGTGTCCTCAAGCTCGCCCGACCGGGTGATCCCTGGTCGGTCTGGCTGTTCTGGGACCGCGGCTGGCTCTTCCGCAACTGGTACGTCAACTTGGAGGAGCCCCTGTCACGCTGGGCGGGCGGGGTCGATTCGCAGGACCACTTCCTCGACATCTCGGTGCGCCCCGACCACAGCTGGGAGTGGCTCGACGAGGACGAGTTCGCCCAGGCGCAGCGCGTCGGGGCGATGGACGCGACCACCGCCCTGCGGGTGCGCGAGGCGGGTCTCGCGGCCGTCGAGGTGATCGAGCGCTGGGGTTCGCCGTTCAGCGACGGCTGGGAGCACTGGCGGCCGGACCCCCGCTGGCAGGTCCCGCCGCTGCCCGATGACTGGGACCGCACCCCTGCCCCCACCCGGCCGTGAGACCCTTGATGCACCCCAGGGGGGCAAACGTAGGATCGCCCTCCACGACCCGCTCCACCGGACCGGTAGGCCACAACCGGGCCGAAGGGCCGGGGGCCTGACCACCAGTCACCGCACGCACCGCATGAGTCACACGGCCCACAGAGCCGGACGGTTCATGCGCACGAACCACTACGAGGGGGTGGAGACATGTTCGCTGTCCGCTGCCCAGCCGCGGGAAGACCCGATACCGGTCATCCTGTCCGCCGTACGGTTTCGGCCCGGTTTCCCGGGGCATCCGGTGACAGCCGTTGTTCTCACCGCTCTTGCCGGGGCACAGTGGCGCCCCACGAGGTGATTGCCTCATACAACCGGCCCGGACGGACGGAATCCCACGCGTGACGGAGCACCCCACCTCCCACGAAGGCCGGCAGCCCCTCGCCGCCCGGCAGCAGGAACGCGCCCGGCCCCGGCAGGAGGAGACGCCGCCGGGCGCCGCTGCCACCGCCGCGATCCCCGGTCCCTCTCCGGCTCCGCACCAGGCGAAGGGCCCGGGGCCGAAAGCCGTACCCAAGCCCACGCCCGGTACGGACGCGCCCGCACCCGTCGTCGACACACAGACGGTCACCCGTCGCGAGGGCGACCGCCTGCGGTTCGTCGGCGCCGCGACCCGCCGGATCGCGCGGGGCATAGACCTGGACGAGATCGTGCTGGGCCTGTGCCGGGCGAGCGTGCCCACGTTCTCCGACGCCATACTCGTCTACCTCCGCGACCCGCTTCCCGTGGGCGACGAGCGGCCCGTCAACCCCTTCGTGCTGCGGCTGCGGCGTACCGACAGGCTGCGGCTGACCGACGAGGAGAGCGAGACCGGTCCCGAGGGCGAGCGGCTGCGGCTGCCCATCACCGACGCGCAGGCCGGACTGCTGCCCGCCGCCGATCTGTGCGAGATCCGGGCGGGCGGCGCGCTCGCCGAGGTGCTGCGCGGGGTGCGGCCCGTCTTCGGGGACTCCGCAGCGGCGCGTGTCGCCCTGCCCGAGCTGCTGGGTACCGGCCGGACCGTGCCGACCGGGCACCGCGCGATCCTGGCTCCGCTGCGCGGGCGCCGCCGGGTGATCGGCGCCGCCGTGTTCCTGCGCGGCACGGACCGCCCCTCGTTCGAGGCGGACGATCTCCTGGTCGCGGCCCAGCTGGCCACGCACACCGCCCTGGGCATCGACAAGGCCGTGCTGTACGGCCGCGAGGCGTACATCGCCGACGAGCTCCAGCGCACCATGCTGCCCGACTCGCTGCCCCAGCCCACGGGGGTACGCCTGGCCTCGCGCTATCTGCCGGCCGCCGAGACGGCCCGGGTCGGCGGCGACTGGTACGACGCGATCCCGCTGCCCGGCAGCAGGGTCGCGCTGGTCGTCGGTGACGTCATGGGGCACTCCATGACGTCCGCCGCGATCATGGGCCAGCTGCGCACCACCGCGCAGACCCTGGCCGGGCTCGATCTGCCGCCGCAGGAGGTCCTGCACCATCTGGACGATCAGGCGCAGCGGCTCGGCAGCGACCGCATGGCGACCTGCCTGTACGCGGTGTACGACCCTGTCGCGCACCGCATCACCATCGCCAACGCCGGCCATCCGCCGCCCGTGCTGCTCCATCTGGGCGGCCGTGCCGAGGTGCTCCGGGTGCCGCCGGGCGCGCCGATCGGGGTCGGCGGGGTCGATTTCGAGGCCGTCGAGCTGGACGCCCCGGCGGGGGCGACGCTCCTGCTGTACACGGACGGCCTGGTGGAGTCCCGGATGCGGGACGTCTGGACGGGCATCGAGATCCTGCGGGAGCGGCTGGCGGCGACCGCCCAGCTGACCGGGCCCGACCACTCGCCGCCGCTGGAAGCCCTCTGCGACGACGTACTGGACATGCTCGGCCCCGGCGACCGGGACGACGACATCGCTCTGCTGGCCGCACGGTTCGACGGGATCGCCCCGAGCGATGTCGCGTACTGGTTCCTCGAGCCGGAGGACGCGGCTCCCGGCCGGGCCCGCAGGCTGGCCCGCAGAGCATTGAGCCGGTGGGGTCTGGAGGACCTGTCGGACGAGATGGAGCTGCTGGTCAGCGAGGTGGTGACCAATGCCGTGCGCTATGCGGAGCGGCCGGTGACGCTGCGGCTGCTGCGTACGGACATCCTGCGCTGCGAGGTCGGCGACGACTCCCCGCAGCTGCCCAGGCAGCGGCGTGCCCGGGAGACGGACGAGGGCGGACGCGGACTGTTCCTGGTGAACCGGCTGGCCCGGCGGTGGGGGGCGACCCGCCTCTCCACGGGCAAAGTGGTCTGGTTCGAGATGTCCACGCCCTGACCCGGGGACACCGATAACCCACCGAAACCACCACATGTTGCCGACCTCCCGTCGGCGGAGTTGACTTCAGTCGTGAACGAAGCGACCTGACCGATACCCCACCCCGACGGGAGGACGCTCGTGACCGAGGAAGCCCAGAAGGTTCCGTACACCACGAACAATGCCGGAATCCCGGTGGAGAGCGACGAACACTCGCTCACCGTCGGATCGGACGGCCCCATCCTGCTCCAGGACCACTACCTCATCGAGAAGATGGCCCAGTTCAACCGTGAACGGGTCCCCGAACGCGTGGTCCACGCCAAGGGCAGCGGTGCTTACGGCACCTTCGAAGTGACGAACGACGTCAGCCAGTTCACCAAGGCGGACCTCTTCCAGCCGGGCAAGCGCACCGAGATGCTCGCCCGCTTCTCCACGGTCGCCGGTGAGCAGGGTTCGCCCGACACCTGGCGCGACCCCCGCGGATTCGCACTGAAGTTCTACACGGAGTACGGGAACTACGACCTGGTCGGCAACAACACGCCGGTCTTCTTCGTGCGCGACCCGATGAAGTTCCAGGACTTCATCCGCTCCCAGAAGCGCCGCCCCGACAACGGGGTGCGCGACCACGACATGCAGTGGGACTTCTGGACCCTCTCCCCGGAGTCGGCCCACCAGGTCACCTGGCTGATGGGCGACCGTGGCATCCCGAAGACCTACCGCAACATGAACGGCTACAGCTCGCACACCTACATGTGGGTGAACGCGGGCGGTGAGCGGTTCTGGGTGAAGTACCACTTCAAGACCGACCAGGGCATCGACTTCTACACCCAGGACGACGCCGACGCCATGGCCGGCATCGACGGTGACGTCCACCGCCGCGACCTGTTCGAGTCGATCAAGCGCGGCGACCACCCGAGCTGGACCCTGAAGGTCCAGATCATGCCGTTCGACGACGCGCCTGACTACCGGTTCAACCCGTTCGACCTGACCAAGGTGTGGCCGCAGGGGGACTACCCGCTGATCGAGGTCGGCCGGATGACGCTGAACAAGAACCCCGAGGACTTCTTCGTCCACATCGAGCAGGCGTCGTTCGAACCGTCGAACATGGTGCCCGGCATCGGCCCCTCGCCCGACAAGATGCTGCTCGGCCGGCTCTTCTCCTACCCGGACACCCACCGGTACAGGATCGGCCCGAACTATCTGCAGCTGCCGCCGAACCGGCCGCGTTCGCCCGTCCACTCGTACGCGAAGGACGGACCCATGCGGTACGAGCCGGCGCGCACCGGTGCGGTCTACGCGCCGAACTCGTACGGCGGGCCCGCGGCGGACACCGAGCGCTTCGGCGACCCGGCCGGCTGGGCCTCGGCGGGCGAGATGGTCCACGAGGCGTACAAGCTGCGCAGCGCGGACGACGACTGGGGCCAGCCCGGCACGCTGGTGCGTGAGGTGATGGACGACGCGGCGCGCGAGCGGCTCGTCTCCAACATCTCCGGGCACCTGCTGGACGGCGTGAGCAGGCCGGTCCTGGAACGCGCGGTGCAGTACTGGCGCAATGTGGACCAGGGCATCGGTGACCGCGTCGCGGCGAAGGTGGACGGCGGCTGACACCGGACAGCAAGGGATGAGGGGCGGGTGCCGGCCGGCACCCGCCCCTCATCCGTCGTCACGCCGTCCGTCGTCACGCCGTCCGTCGCTACGCCGCCCGTCGCTACTGCCCCAGCAGGCCTTCGGCGCCCGGCCGCTCGCCGGGCGGGAAGTCACCGTCCTCGGGGTCCTTCGTGGTGCTCGGGCTCTCGGTCGGCGCCGTCGGGCTCCCGCTCGGCGTCTCGACGGGCGGCGACTCCTCGCCGGGCGACTCGCTGGGCGACCCGGAGGGTTCGTCGGGCTCGTCCGACGGGGTCTCCGACGGCTCGTCGGTCTCGGACGGGGTGTTCGAAGGCGTCTCGGTCACCTGCGTCTCCCCGCGCTCGACGCCCTCCAGGTCGAAGGTCGCGTCCGAACCGCCGCCGAGGGCGCCCAGGGTGTAGTCCGCCCAGATGTTCGCGGGGAAACCGCCACCGTTGGCCCGGCCGGAGTTGGCCGTGCCGGTGAGGCTGACCTGGCCGCCGCCCTCCTTGGTCGACTCCCCGTACAGGGCGACGACGGTCGTGAGCTCCGGGGTGTAGCCGGCGAACCACGCCGCCTTGTTGTTCTCCGACGTACCCGTCTTGCCCGCGGCATCGTAGGCGGAGGTGTTGGCCGCGCTGCCCGAGCCGACGTCGACGACCTCGGTCAGCGCCTTCGTCACGGTGTCGGCGGAGGTCCGGCTGACCACCTGGGCGCCCGTGCCGTCCACCGGCTCCATGGAGCGGTCGCGGTGTTCGGCGGACTTCACGATGGTCGGTGTGACCTTCTTGCCGTGGTTGTCGAGCGTCGCGTACACCCCGGCCATGTCCCAGGTCGACGCGTTCATGGTGCCGAGGGTGATCGCGGGCCGCTCGGGGAAGTTCTTGTCCGGTACGCCCAGGTCGAGGGCGGTCTTCTTCACGGCGCTCGGGGTGACGTCGACGACCATCTGCGCGAAGACGGAGTTGATCGACTTGTCCATCGCCGTCTGGACGGTCGGGCTGGCGTAGCTGACGTCGTCCTCGTTCTCCGGGGCGAACGGGGTGTCGCTGCCGACGACCGGGCGCTTGCTGGTGCCGTCGTAGACCGTGTTCAGACCGATCAGGTCGCCGTTCTGGGTGGTCGACTCGTTCTCCAGCGCCGAGGCGAGCACCAGCGGCTTGAAGGTGGAGGCCGGCTGGTAGTCCTGGCGGGTGGCGTTGTTGTACCAGTGCTCGGTGGCCCCGACGCCGCCGTACAGCGCGACGACCTTTCCGGTCTTCGGGTCGACGGACGTGGCACCGGCCTGGACGGTCGCGTCGACCTTGTTGCCCTTGCGGTCGAGCTGGTTCTCCAGCCGGTCGTCGACCGACTTCTCCAGCTGCTTCTGCCGCTTCTTGTCGATGTTCAGGGTGATCGTCCAGCCGCCGGCGTCCAGCTCCTCCTCGGTGATGCCCTGCCGCTTCATCTCGTCGTTCGCCGCCTCGACGAGATAGCCGGTCTGGCCCTCCATGCCGGGAGCTGCCTTGGGCGCCCCGGGGGCGGGGAAGGTCAGCTTGTCCCGCTCGGCCTTGCCGAGCCAGCCCTCCTCGACCATGTTGTCCAGCGTGTAGGCCCAGCGCGCCTTGACGAGCTTCTTGCCGGTGGGCGTGGCGCTGGCCCAGTCGTACTGGCTGGGGGCCTGGAGTACGGAGGCGAGATAAGCGCCCTGAGCGGTGGAGAGGTCCTTGGCGTCGATGCCGTAGTACGCCTGGGCCGCCGCCTGGATACCGCTCGCACCGCGTCCGTAGTAGACCGTGTTGAGGTATCCGGCGAGGATCTCGTCCTTACTCGTGCGCTGGTCGACCTTGAGCGAGATCACCAGCTCCTTGAGCTTGCGGCTGACCGTCTGGTCCTGCGTGAGGTAGTAGTTCTTCACGTACTGCTGGGTGATCGTGGAGCCGCCCTGCTTGCCCTTGCCGGTGAGCGTGTTCAGCAGTCCGCGGGTGGTGCCCTTGAGGTCGATGCCCTTGTCCCGGTAGAAGGACTTGTTCTCGGCGGCGACGAAGGCGTGCTGGACCTTCTTGGGTATGACCTCGAGGTCCACCTTCTCGCGGTTGACCTCGGAGTTGCTGCGGGCCAGGAGTGTGCCGTCGCTGTACTTGTAGACGTTGCTCTGCTTCTCGGCCTGGGCGTTGGCCTCCGGCACGTCGACGTACACGTAGAGGGCCACGAAGGCGCCCATCACGAGCAGGCAGAGACCGAAGAACGTACCCAGCATCTTCCGCCAGGTGAAGAGCCGGCGTATGCCGCCCTTCTCGGCGGCCCGGCGTGCTCCCCGCCCCTGGGCTCGCCGTTCATCCGCTCGACCCATCGCTGTGGTGCTCCTGTTCTTCTGCTCGTACCACTCCGGTCAGACCTGCCAGCTAACACCGAGAGCCTGGACAAAAGGCAAGCGATCCGGTCTTTTCCGGACGTGACAATCAGCACCCGCTTCACAAGGAACCGACTCGCGAGGGGTGCACAAGGTTGCGAGAGGCGTTAATGTGTAATCACATTGCTAGCACGGCGACAAGCCGTGGGAAACGGGGGACCCATGTCCGCACCGCACGACCTTCCCGGCAGCACCGGCCCCGGCGCCGAACTGACCCCGGACGCACCCGAGATGCCGACGCCCCAGGTCAGGGAGACGACCGCCCACTCCATCCCCGGCGGCCTCGGCCTGCTGCTGACGGTCATCGGGGTGTTCGTCGGGGTGGCGCTGTGCATCATCGGCGGCGTACTCGGCTCCGACGGCAACAACGGCGCCGGTGTCCCGCTCTTCATCCTCGGCCTGCTCCTGGCCATCGCGTCCTTCTTCTGCATGAGCGGTGTGAAGATGGTCGCTCCCGGCGAGGCCCGGGTCATCCAGCTCTTCGGCCGTTACGTCGGCACGATCCGCTCCGACGGCCTGCGCTGGATCAACCCGCTCACCTCCAGCCGCAAGATCTCCACCCGGGTCCGCAACCACGAGACGGCCGTGCTGAAGGTCAACGACGCCTACGGCAACCCCATCGAGCTCGCGGCGATCGTCGTCTGGAAGGTCGAGGACACCGCGCAGGCGCTCTTCGAGGTCGACGACTTCCTGGAGTTCGTCGCCACCCAGACCGAGGCGGCCGTCCGGCACATCGCGATCGAGTACCCGTACGACGCCCACGACGAGGGCGGGCTCTCGCTGCGGGGCAACGCCGAGGAGATCACCGAGAAGCTCGCGGTCGAGCTCACCGCACGCGTACAGGCGGCGGGCGTCCGCATCATCGAGTCCCGCTTCAGCCACCTCGCGTACGCCCCCGAGATCGCCTCGGCGATGCTCCAGCGGCAGCAGGCGGGGGCGGTCGTCGCCGCGCGCCAGCAGATCGTCGAGGGCGCGGTGGGCATGGTCGAGATGGCGCTGACCCGGATCGCGGAGCAGGACATCGTCGAGCTCGACTCCGAGCGCAAGGCGGCGATGGTCGGCAATCTGATGGTGGTCCTGTGCGGTGACCGGGCGGCACAGCCGGTCCTGAACACGGGCTCCCTGTACCAGTGACCGACGACGCGGCCCCTCCTCCCGAGCCGCCCGCCCGGCCCGTCCGGCAGAGCGCGGCCCGCAAGCAGATGCTGCTGCGGCTCGACCCGGCGGTGCACGATGCGCTGGCCCGCTGGGCGGCGGATGAGCTGCGGAGCGCGAACGCACAGATCGAGTTCCTGCTGCGGCGCGCGCTTGCGGAGGCGGGCCGCCTCCCGCGCGGTACGAGCCCGATCGCCCGCCGCGGGCGGCCCCCGAAGACCCCGCCGCCGTCCGATCGACCGTGATTTCCGCCCCCTGCGGCCAACCGCCGCAGGGGGCGCACACCTGCGGCGACCGGCAGACCCGGGCACCCAGGCCGGCAGATCAGGCCCCGCCGGCGATCGAGGCGCCGGGGTCCGGGGGCGGAGCCCCTGGCGGCGAGGCCGCCACCGCACACCCAGAGCCTCGTATACACAGCAGGTATACACACCGTGTACAGTGCGGGCCATGTCAATCGGTCACACTCTCCTAGGGCTCCTGGAGTCCGGCCCCCGTCACGGCTACGACCTCAAGCGTGCCTTCGACGAGAAGTTCGGGCACGATCGCCCCCTGCACTACGGCCAGGTCTACGCGACCATGTCCCGTCTCCTGAAGAACGGGCTCGTCGAGGTCGACGGCGTCGAGACGGACGGCGGCCCCGAGCGCAAGCGCTACGCCATCACCGACGCCGGCATCACCGACGTCAGCAGCTGGCTCGCGAAGCCGGAGAAGCCGGAGCCGTACCTCCAGTCGACCCTCTACACGAAGGTCGTCCTGGCCCTGCTCACCGGACGCGACGCGGGCGACCTCCTGGACACCCAACGCTCGGAGCACCTGCGCCTGATGCGCATCCTCACCGACCGCAAGCGCCAGGGCGATCTCGCCGACCAGCTGATCTGCGACCACGCCCTGTTCCACCTGGAAGCCGATCTGCGCTGGCTGGAACTGACCTCCGCGCGTCTCGGCCGGCTCGCCGAGGTGGTCGCCCCGTGACCGCCACCACCGCTCCCGCCCCGGCCGGCTCCCTGCTCGCCGCCCACGACCTCCACATGACCTACGGCTCCACCCCCGCGCTCGACGGAGCCTCCTTCTCCGTCCACGCCGGTGAGGTCGTCGCCGTCATGGGACCGTCCGGATCCGGCAAGTCGACCCTGCTGCACTGCCTCGCCGGAATCGTCACCCCCGACTCCGGCACCATCACCTACGGCGGCCGCGAACTCTCCGCGATGCCCGACTCCGAGCGCAGCGCCCTGCGCCGCAGCGACTTCGGCTTCGTCTTCCAGTTCGGCCAGCTCGTCCCCGAGCTGAGCTGCGTGGAGAACGTCGCCCTGCCGCTGCGCCTCAACGGCGTCAAGCGCAAGGAGGCGGAAGGCACCGCCCGGGAGTGGATGCAGCGCCTCGAGGTCGAGGACGTCGCCGGCCAGCGCCCCGGTGAGGTCTCCGGCGGCCAGGGCCAGCGTGTCGCCGTGGCCCGCGCCCTGGTCGCCTCCCCCAAGGTGATCTTCGCCGACGAACCGACGGGGGCACTGGACTCGCTCAACGGCGAGCGGGTCATGGAGCTGCTCACCGAGTCCGCCCGGACAGCCGGTACGGCCGTGGTGCTCGTGACGCACGAGGCACGCGTGGCCGCGTACTCGGACCGCGACATCGTCGTACGCGACGGCCGGTGCCGGGACCTGGAGTACGTCGCATGACCTGGCTGCGAGACCTCGGCCTCGGCATACGCTTCGCGGTCGCCGGCGGACGTGAGGGCTGGGCACGGACCACCCTCACCGCCGTCGGCGTGGGGCTCGGCGTGGCGCTGCTGCTGGTCGCCTCGTCCGTCCCCCATCTGCTCGACGAGCGCGACCACCGCAGCCAGGCCCGTGAGGAGGCCCCGGCCTCGCTGGACACGACCGTGCCGAAGTCGGACACCACGGTCCTGCGGATCAGCACGGGGACCGAGTACCGCGGCCGCGAGGTCGGGGGCTACCAGATGCGCGCGGAGGGCGCCCACCCGGCTCTCCCGCCCGGGGTGTCCCACTTCCCCGACGCACAGGAGATGGTGGTCTCCCCCGCGCTGCGGGACCTGCTGGCATCGTCCGAGGGCGAACTCCTCAAGGAACGGCTTCCGTACCGGATCAGTGGGACGATCGCCGACGAGGGCCTGCTCTCCCCGAACGAGCTGTACTTCTACCTCGGCAGCGACTCGCTGACCATGGCGAACGGCGGACACCGGCTGGCCGGCTACGGGAGCGAGCCCAGGGACGAGCCGATGCAGCCCGTCCTCGTCGTCCTGGTCATCCTGATCTGCGTCGTCCTGCTGGCACCCGTCGCGATCTTCATCGCGACCGCCGTACGGTTCGGCGGTGACCGCCGCGACCGCCGTCTCGCCGCCCTCCGGCTGGTCGGCACCGACATCCGCTCGACCCGCCGGATCGCCGCGGGCGAAGCGCTGTTCGGTTCACTCCTCGGGCTGCTGGCCGGGGTGGCGATCTTCCTCCTGGGCCGCCAATTCGTCAGTCACGTCCAGCTGTGGGACCGCAGCGTCTTCCCGTCCGACCTGGTGCCCGCCACCTGGCTCGTGGTGCTGGTCGCCGTGGCGGTGCCCCTGTCCGCCGTGGTCGTCACCCTCGTCGCCATGCGCTCGGTCGCCATCGAGCCGCTGGGCGTCGTACGCCACTCCGGCGCGCGCAAGCGCCGTCTCTGGTGGCGTCTGCTGATGCCGGCCGCCGGGTTCGCGATCCTCGGACTGACCGGCCGGGTGGACGACTTCACCCCCGTCAACCCGTACCCCATCGCGGCGGGCGCCGTGCTGATCCTGCTCGGGCTCGCGCTGCTGCTCCCCTGGCTGGTGGACGCGTGCGTGAACCGGCTGAGCGGCGGCCCGCTGTCCTGGCAGCTGGCCATCCGCCGCCTCCAGCTGAACAGCGGGGCCGCGTCGCGGGCGGTCAGCGGCATCACCGTGGCCGTCGCCGGGGCGGTCGCCCTCCAGATGCTGTTCGCCGCCGTCGGCGACGAGTTCACGCACAGGACAGGACAGGACCCGACGCGCGCCCAGTTCTACGCCACATCGGACAAGGTCGACGGGAACGCCGCCGCCCGGACGATCGAGGCGTTCCGTTCCACCGAGGGGGTGGAAGCCGTCATCGGGACCGTCGAGGCCTACGTGATCAAGCCGGGGAAGTACGACGCGGACGACATGACGCCCACCACCTCACTCACCATCGGCGACTGCGCGACGCTGAAGGAAATCGCCAGGATCGACTCCTGCGAGGAGGGCGACACGTTCGTCGTCCACTCCGGCGACAAGGAGATGAACGACTGGGTCGACGCGGCGGCGCGCAAGGGCAAGGAGATCGAGCTCAACTCCGAGGTCGAGTACACACCCGGCGCCAAGTCGGTGCGCTGGACCCTGCCGGCGGACGCCAGGACCGTCATGGAGACCGAGGACCCGCACGGTGACGACCACACCGGGATCCTGGCGACCGTCGGCGCCCTCGACCCCCGCGTCGTCCCCCACGCCCAGACGATCGCCCAGATCAAGGTCGACGAGAGCGTGCAGGACTCCGCCGAGCTCGTACGGAACACGGCCGCCGGGATCGACCCGGCCATGCGGGTCTCCACCCTGACCTCGCAGACACGCGACCGCCAGTACGCCAGCGTGCAGACCGGCCTGCGGCTCGGCGCCGCGGTGACACTGATGCTCATCGCCGCGTCCATGCTGGTCTCCCAGCTGGAGCAGCTCCGCGAGCGCAAGCGGCTGCTGTCGGTGCTCGTCGCCTTCGGCACCAAGCGCGTCACCCTCGGCTGGTCGGTGCTCTGGCAGACCGCGGTGCCGGTGATCGTCGGCCTCGTGGTCGCGACAGCGGGCGGCGTCGGGCTCGGCGTCGTCATGACGTGGATGCTGGACAAGACGGTGACCAGGTGGTGGCTGTTCCTGCCGATGGCCGGGGCGGGCGGCGCGCTGATCGTGGCCGTGACCGCGCTGTCCCTGCCCCTGCTGTGGCGCCTGATGCGCCCGGACGGGCTGCGTACGGAATGACGCCCGCGAGGGGTGAGTGCGGCCGGGGCCACGCTCACCCCTCGCCGAGCACCCGCACCGGCAGCGTCCTCATCTCTTCCCGCAGCGCGGCGGCGAGTTCCTCGAACTCGTCCTGCCGCGCCGAGCCCGTCCGCACGGCGAGCGCCACCCGCCGCGAGGGCGCCGGGTCCTGGAAACAGCCGGTGCCCAGCGCCTCGTTGCGCCCGGTCTCCACCCGCACCGCCGTACGCGGCAGCAGCGTCACCCCGAGCCCGCCGGCGACGAGCTGGACCAGCGTGGAGAGCCCGGCCGCGGTCGTGGTCACCGGCGTCCCCAGGACGCGTCCCGCCTCGCGGCAGACGTCGAGCGCCTGATCGCGCAGGCAGTGCCCCTCGTCGAGCAGCAGCAACGGCAGGTCGCGCAGCGTCCCGCGCGGCAGCCCCGTGCGCCCTGCGAGAGGGTGCTTCTTCTCCATGACGAGCACGAAGTCCTCGTCGAACAGCGGCAGTTCCGTGACCCCCGGCACGCCGAGCGGCACGGCGAGCAGCAGCAGGTCGAGCCGCCCGGACCCGAGCCCCTCCAGCAGCGAGGACGTCTGCTCCTCGTGGACCTGGAGGTCCAGGTCCGGGTAGCGCTCATGGAACAACCTGAGCGCGGCCGGCAGCAGATACGGCGCGACCGTCGGGATGACGCCGAGCCTGAGCACCCCGGTGAACGGCGCACGCACCGCCTCGGCCTCCCGCATCAGCTCACCCAGCGCCTCCAGCACCGCCCTGCTCCGCACCGCGAGACGCTCCCCCGCGGGCGAGAGCAGCACCTTGCGCGTCGTACGCTCGATGAGCTGGACACCCAGTGCCGTCTCCAGCGCGGACACCGCTCCGGAGAGTGCCGGCTGACTCATCCCGATCGCCGCCGCCGCATCCCGGAAATGCAGATGCTCCGCCACGGCCGCGAAGGCGCGCAGCTGCGCGAGGCTGGGCTGTTTGACCCTCATAGCCTGATTTACATACGCCACTGATAGGCACCTCCGATCATCCGGACCGAGTGTAGCTATTTCCGTGATCAATGCACTCTGTGCCAAGGTGAGCGGTGTCCAACCCCCAGGAACGCCCCCAAAAAGGGATTTTCTACGCTTCAAGGAGAGCGCGTGCTCACTGTCGGTGACAAGTTCCCCGAGTTCGACCTGACCGCTTGTGTGTCGCTGGAGAGCGGCAACGAGTTCGAGCAGATCAACCACAAGACCTACGAGGGCCAGTGGAAGATCGTCTTCGCATGGCCGAAGGACTTCACCTTCGTGTGCCCCACCGAGATCGCCGCCTTCGGCAAGCTGAACGAGGAGTTCGCCGACCGTGACGCGCAGATCCTCGGATTCTCCGGTGACTCCGAGTTCGTCCACCACGCCTGGCGCAAGGACCACCCGGACCTGACCGACCTGCCCTTCCCGATGCTGGCCGACTCGAAGCACGAGCTCATGCGTGACCTGGGCATCGAGGGCGAGGACGGCTTCGCGCAGCGCGCCGTGTTCATCGTCGACCAGAACAACGAGATCCAGTTCACGATGGTGACCGCCGGTTCCGTGGGCCGTAACCCCAAGGAGGTCCTGCGGGTCCTCGACGCCCTGCAGACCGACGAGCTCTGCCCGTGCAACTGGACCAAGGGCGAGAACACCCTCGACCCGGTCGCCCTCCTCTCGGGCGAGTGAGCTGATCCGACATGGCACTCGATGAACTCAAGTCCGCCCTGCCGGACTTCGCCAAGGACCTGAAGCTGAACCTCGGCTCGGTCATCGGCAACAGCGAGCTCCCCCAGCAGCAGCTGTGGGGCACCGTCCTGGCCTGCGCGATCGCCTCGCGCTCGCCGAAGGTGCTGCGCGAGCTGGAGCCGGAGGCCAGGGCCGCGCTCTCCGCCGATGCGTACACCGCGGCGAAGTCGGCGGCCGCCATCATGGCGATGAACAACGTCTTCTACCGCACCCGGCACCTGCTGTCGGACCCCGAGTACGGAAACCTCCGTGCGGGTCTGCGGATGAACGTCATCGGCAAGCCCGGCGTGGAGAAGATCGACTTCGAGCTGTGGTCGCTCGCCGTCTCCGCGATCAACGGCTGTGGCCAGTGCCTGGACTCCCACGAGCAGGTGCTGCGCAAGGCCGGCGTGGACCGTGAGACCACTCAGGAGGCCGTGAAGATCGCTTCGGTGATCCAGGCGGTCGGCGTGACCCTCGATTCCGAGGCCGTCCTCGCCGAGTAGCACCCATGAACGAGAAGGGCCCCGGGGACGACCGACCGTCCCCGGGGCCCTTCTTATGTCACTTTCCCGGTTCGTCCTCCGGGTGCGGCGGTACGTCCCTGTCGGCCGGGCCCTCGGCGGGCCGGTCCGACGGCGGCGGGGTCGGGGGCAGGGCCGAGAGCGCCGTGGCACCGTGCGGACCGGGGCCGGTGAGCGCCGCGGTGTCCCGTCCGTACGAACGCAGATAGCCGACCACCGTGTTGGTCACCGCGAC
The DNA here is from genome assembly GCF_045162755.1 of Streptomyces sp. NBC_01012. Classification (NCBI taxonomy): domain Bacteria; kingdom Bacillati; phylum Actinomycetota; class Actinomycetes; order Kitasatosporales; family Streptomycetaceae; genus Streptomyces; species Streptomyces sp. NBC_01012. Next base: position 2,716,573 of record NZ_CP108688.1, read on the forward strand.
CAGCGGCACGGCGACGACCGCACCACCGATACCCGCGACCATGCCGCCGGCGGCGACCGACAGCACCACGGCCAGCGGATGGACGCGTACGGCGCGGCCCAGGATGAAGGGCTGCAGGATGTGCCCCTCGATCTGCTGCACGGCGAGCACCACGATCAGCACCATCAGCGCGGTGAACACGCCCTGGGTGACGAGCGCGACGACCACGGCCAGTGCCCCGGAGACCACGGCGCCGACCAGGGGGATGAAGGCGAACAGGAAGATGAAGACGGCGAGCGGGACCGCCATCGGCACATCGAGGAAGTAGATCCCGAGGCCGATGAAGATCGCGTCGATCAGGGCCACGATCACCGTGCCCCGCACATAGGCGGTCAGCGTCCGCCAGGCACGCGGGCCCGCACCCGCGACGCCGGGACGGGCCTGGGAGGGCACCAGCTTGAGCACCCACTGCCAGATGCGCTTCCCGTCGTAGAGCAGGAAGAGCGTCGAGAACATCGCCAGCAGCATCCCGGTGAGGACCTCCACCATCACGGTGACGCCCTGGAGTCCGGCGGAGGTGATCTCCTCGGTGTTGGTGCCGATCGTGTCGCTGAGGTTCTTCGCGACATCGTTGATCTGCTGCTCGGTGACATGGAAGGGGCTGTCCAGGAGCCAGCGCTTCAACTCGTCGATGCCGTCGCGCACCTTGTCGGAGAGCGTGTCCAGGTTGTCCATCACCTGCCACACGACGAACCAGCCGACCAGGCCCATGATGACGAAGCCGAGCACCGCCGTGACGGCGGTGGCCAGCCCGCGCGGCAGGCCGAACCGTTTCAGCGCAGCGACGGTCGGCTGGAGCAGCGCGGTCACCAGCAGAGCGGCGACGAACGCGAGGACGACCAGCTGGACGGCGCTGATGATCCGCATGAGCACCCAGAGGGTGCCGGCCAGGACCAGCAGCCGCCAGCCCGCCTCGGCCGCCACACGCATCCCCCAGGGGATGGTGACCACCGGATCGGGTCTGGCGCCCACGGAAGGGGCGTAGTCGGGCGGGCGAGGTACCTGTTCGGCGGCGACGGTGGAGAGCGTCGACGAGGACACGCTCTTGGCCGCGTCGGCCTCGGCACGACGCTCGTCCTCGGCGCGGCGTTCTTCCAGGCGCGCCCCGATATCTGTGAGTTCGGCGCCCAGCCGGCCGAGCCACCCCGGAAGTTTCGACATGGATCTTTCCCTTCCCCCATTCGCTCCGCGCACGCCCCGGAGTCGTCGGGGTCGACCGTACACACGGGAAGCCCCGCACCGTAGGACGGTGTGGGGCTTCCCGGAGTTGAGCGTGAACCTCGGTAGGTTCTAGTACCAGTTGTTGGCCTGCCAGAAGGACCAGGCACCGCACGGGCTGCCGTAGCGGCCGTCCATGTAGCTGAGGCCCCACTTGATCTGTGTGGCCGGGTTGGTCTGCCAGTCGGCGCCCGCGGACGACATCTTGGAGCCCGGCAGCGCCTGCACCAGACCGTACGCGCCCGAGGAGGCGTTGGACGCCTGGTAGTTCCAGCTCGACTCGTGGTTCACGATGTTGCTGAAGCACTGGAACTGGTCGGCGGGGATCATCTGGCGGGCCATCGCCTGCACTTCGGCCACGCTGTAGGAGCCCTGCGCCGCGAACGAGGTGGCGTCCCGGACGGAGTCGCGGCTCGCGCGCTCCTCCGCGTCCTTGGCATCCCGCTCGGCCTGGAGCTTGTCCTCGGCCGCCTGCTTCTTCGACTTGGCGTCCTTGGCGGCCTGGATGCGGGCCGTCTCCTCGGCGGACTTCTTGGCCGCCGCATCGGCCGCGGAGGCCTGTGCGTCTGCCTGCTGCGTCAGCGAAGCGGTCTGAACCTGGGCCTGCTGGCCCGCGGGGATGTCTGCGAGCAGCGTGGTGTCGGCTGCGGCCGCCTCGAAGTTGTTGTCGTCCGCAGCGGGAGTGCTGCCCGACGCAACGCCTACGACGGCGCCTACGGTGGTTACGGCGGTGGCGGATGCCACGGCGAACCCCCGGACCGAGATCCGGCTCACACGGTGTCCTTCCAGCATCGCCCGCTTAGGTGACCTCGCGGGCGCAATCGTGCCCCTGACACTGGCCTCCCTACTGCTTGGGTCACGGGAGGCACGGGCCCGGTGGGCACCCCCTTGCGGGAGCGCCGCGTGGTTCTCGCGGGCGGCATACGGGCGGCGATTGTTGAGTTGTGTGGTGCGTGGCGCCTCTGGAGGTGCCCAAGTGCCGTATGCGGGGCCTGACGGAAGCAAGACTCTGCCGGACGGACACGGCACGTTGCAATTCTGTGTTGCGTGTTAAAGGTCACACCCCGTTTGGCGCACGTGTTTTTCGGAAATGACGGCGCAGCACAATGCCGCCCGGCTAAGCTCCTTGGCTCGCCGGGCGGCATCTATGGGGTGTTACCGGTCAGATGTGGCCTTCCTCCAGCATTTCGGTCACCAGCGCGGCGATGTGCGAACGCTCGGAACGGGTGAGCGTCACATGCGCGAAGAGCGGATGGCCCTTCAGTTTCTCGACCACGGCGACGACTCCGTCGTACCGGCCGACCCTGAGGTTGTCCCGCTGTGCGACGTCATGGGTGAGCACCACCCGCGAATTCGCCCCGATACGGGACAGCACGGTCAGCAGGACGTTCCGCTCGAGTGACTGCGCCTCGTCCACGATCACGAACGCGTCGTGCAGCGAGCGGCCCCTGATGTGGGTGAGCGGCAGGACCTCCAGCATCCCGCGCCCCAGCACCTCTTCGATGATCTCGCGCCCGGCGACCGCCGACAGGGTGTCGAAGACGGCCTGCGCCCAGGGGCTCATCTTCTCGGCCTCGCTGCCGGGAAGATAGCCGAGCTCCTGCCCGCCGACCGCGTACAGCGGCCGGAAGACCATCACCTTCTTGTGCTGCCGGCGCTCCAGGACGGCCTCCAGGCCCGCGCAGAGCGCCAGCGCCGACTTGCCCGTGCCGGCCCGGCCGCCCATGGACACGATGCCGACGTCCTGGTCGAGGAGCAGATCGAGCGCGATGCGCTGCTCGGCGCTGCGGCCGTGGATCCCGAAGGCCTCCCGGTCGCCCCGCACGAGGCGCACATTGCCCTCGGCCGTGACCCTGCCGAGCGCCTTGCCGCGCTCGGACTGGAGGACGAGACCGGTGTGCACGGGGTAGTCGGCGGCTTCGGGGACGTAGAGGGTCTCCTCGCCGAAGAGCAGATCGATCTGTTCGGCGGCGAGGGTGAGCTCCGCCATCCCGGTCCAGCCGGAGTCGGTGATGGCGAGCTCGGCGCGGTACTCCTCTGCGAGGAGGCCGACCGATGACGCCTTGATCCGGAGCGGCAGGTCCTTGGAGACGACGGTGACGTCGTACCCCTCGGCCTGCAGATTGCGTGCGACCGCGAGAATCCGTGAGTCGTTGTCCCCCAACCGGTAGCCGGCGGGCAGGACGCCGGGGTCGGAATGGTTGAGTTCGACACGGAGCGTCCCGCCCAGATCCCCGAGCGGGATCGGGGCGTCCAGCCGGCCGTACCGGACGCGGAAGTCGTCCAGCAGGCGCAGGGCCTGCCGGGCGAAGTATCCGAGCTCGGGATGGTGCCTTTTGGCCTCCAGCTCCGTGACCACGACGATCGGCAGCACCACTTCGTGCTCGTCGAACCGGGCCATGGCGTTGGGGTCGGCCAGCAGGACGCTGGTGTCGAGAACATAGGTGCGCCTGTCGGGCATGCGGCGCTTGATGCTGGTCACCACGGAAGGACGTACCCCCTCGGACGAGGTCGGGGAGTGCGACGGAGGTCGCGGAACTTCCCGAAGGAAGAGGACGGACCGGGTTCGGGCCCCGTGCGCGGGCCGAACACCGGCCCTCCGCGTCGGCCGCACGGTGTGCGGTCCTTCGTGTGCAAAGGGCCTCCCGGGCGAGCGGGCAAGGTGCCGCTCACTTGGCTGCGAGGTCCGCCTGGATACTGACCGGACATCGCCTGAGAGCTGTATTCCCTCGAACAACCGAAGCCATGCCCCTGCCTGCGACAAGGGTCCCCGTCCGCCCGCGCGTCAGGCCCCGCGGCGACCGCTCGTCAGGCCCCGTAGCGCCGGTGACGCGCCGCGTAGTCACGCAGGGCGCGCAGGAAGTCGACCTTGCGGAAGGCCGGCCAGAAGACCTCGCAGAAGTAGTACTCCGAATGGGCGCTCTGCCAGAGCATGAAGCCCGAAAGGCGCTGCTCCCCGCTCGTACGGATCACGAGGTCGGGGTCGGGCTGTCCGCGCGTGTAGAGGTGCTCGGAGATCAGGTCGGTGGAGACGACCTCGGCGAGCTCCTCGAAGGTCGTGCCACGGGAGGAGTGCTCGAGCAGGAGGGAGCGGACCGCGTCCGCGATCTCCTGGCGCCCGCCGTAGCCGACGGCGACATTGACGATTATCCCGTCGATGCCCGCCGTGGCCTCCTCGGCCTCCTTGAGCACGGTCTGGGTCCTGGACGGCAGCAGATCGAGCGTGCCGACGTGGTGGACGCGCCACCGGCCGTCGGAGGCCAGCTGGCGCACGGTGTTCTCGATGATCCCGAGCAGCGGGATGAGCTCCACCTCGGGCCGGTCGAAATTGTCCGTCGACAGGAGCCAGAGGGTGACGACCTCGACATCCGTCTCGCTGCACCAGCCGAGCAGCTCGGAGATCTTGTCCGCCCCGGCCTGGTGCCCTTCCACGGCCGAGCCGCCGGACGCCTTCGCCCATCGCCGGTTGCCGTCGAGGATGACTCCGATGTGCTTGGGCACCTGGTCGTGATCCAGGCGGCCTCCCACCCGGCGTGCGTAGAGCCCGTACACCAGGTCGCGCAAGTTCACTGAGTTCACCCTCTCGGTTCCGTACGGGCCCCGGTCCCGTCCTCCCCCTCGCGGGGGTCCGGGGCCGTCCCCCGGGGGGATCACCGTGCGGTCCGCAGGGCGCTCTCTCGCGCCGCGGACCGGCATGTCCCGAAGCCGCCACATTACTGCCGCGGCGTCACGGGGGCCCAACCCGGTCTGTCACAACTCCGTGATAAGGAGTAAAAGTGATTGATTCCCTCTCCTACCTCGCCGACGACTCGCGCTACGACTCCATGGAGTACCGCCGCACCGGCCGCAGCGGGCTCCTGCTGCCGGCCATCTCGCTCGGCCTCTGGCACAACTTCGGCGACGACCGTGACCTGGCCTCCCAGCGGGCCATCCTGCGCCGCGCCTTCGACCTCGGGGTGACCCACTTCGACCTGGCCAACAACTACGGCCCGCCGCCCGGCTCCGCCGAGCTGAATTTCGGCAAGCTCTTCCGCCAGGACTTCGCCCCGTACCGGGACGAGATCCTCGTCTCCACCAAGGCCGGCTACCGGATGCACCCGGGGCCCTACGGTGAGTGGGGGTCCCGTAAGTACCTGCTGTCCTCGCTCGACGCCTCGCTGCGGCGGACGGGCCTCGACCACGTCGACATCTTCTACTCCCACCGCTTCGACCCCCACACGCCCCTCGAGGAGACGATGGGCGCGCTCGCCTCCGCCGTGAGCCGCGGCAAGGCGCTGTACGCGGGTGTGTCCTCCTACAACGCGGCGCAGACCGCGGAGGCGGCGCGGATCCTCAAGGAGATGGGGGTGCCCGCCCTCATCCACCAGCCGTCCTATTCGATGGTCAACCGCTGGGTGGAGTCCGACGGGCTGCTCGACACCCTGGAGACGGCCGGCATGGGCTGCATCTCCTTCGCGCCGCTCGCCCAGGGGCTGCTCACCGGCAAGTATCTGAAGGGCATCCCCGAGGGCTCGCGCGCCAGCCAGGGCAAGTCCCTGGATCCGGATCTGCTCTCCGACGAGATGGTGCGCCGGCTGCGCGGGCTGAACGACATCGCGCGGGGCCGGGGGCAGTCCCTCGCGCAGCTGGCGCTCAACTGGGTGCTGCGGGACGAGCGGATGACCTCGGCCCTGATCGGTGCGTCGAGCGTGAAGCAGCTGGAGGAGAACGTGGCGGCACTCGCCGCTCCGGCGCTGACCGCCGACGAGCTGAAGGAGATCGACACCTTCGCCGTGGACACCGCGAGCACCAACATCTGGGCCAACCGCGGCTGACGCACGGTCACCCGGAGGTCTCCCGGACGCCTCCCGGCCCCGGGCACAAAAAACGGGCCGGTCCGTGGGGGGGGGTTACGGACCGGCCCGAGGGGGGGGGTTTCCACCATAACCCTTCGTAAGTGATGCTGCGTGCCACGCCACGAAATAATCACTCTCCGAATTCGGCGGACTGCGCTGCGGGCACACTTCCAGAGGCTCACCGGGGGCTCGCGGCCCGCCAGGGCCCCGCCAAGGCCCCACCCGCGCAGGCTCAGCCGGATACGAAGCGGATCGCCAGCGTGTCGCCGCCGGTGATCACGAAGTCGCCGTTCTCGCACCGGATCACCGCCTCGCGCACCTCTCCGTGCTCCTCGCGCCGCTCCTGCGTGCCGACGACCGTCCACACCCCGCCGTACGGAGGAGGAGGCAGCCGGCTCAGGTGCTCGAACTGCCACTGACCGGCGGGCACACACCAGTCGGGAAGGGCGGGCCAGGCTCCGGAGGTGATGCCCAGCGTGCGCCCGGACGCACAGGTCAGCAGCACCGACTCCCCGCCCTCCAGGACGAATTCGATGGCTTCCGGCTCTCCGGCTCGGCCCTCGGGCCGGTAGAACAGGCCGTGGACGGCGATGATCCGCGCGCCGGTGAGCCAGTCGGCCTTCCCGTGGCGCGGCCGGCCGGCCGGCGGGCTGATCTCTTCGCCCGGCATTTCCCTTCCCACCGACATGACCCGCTCCTTCGTTGTGCACTCAACCACCAGGGTCGCACCACTCATGGGTAGGACGGAGGGGCAGCCGGGCCCGTTGCATCGGCGGTCTGTGAAGCCGACCTCAGCGTAGGGCCTCCGGTGAGTGTCCAGGTCCCGGCTTCCGCGCCTCGATCAGGAAGCGGGCGCTGTGCGCGACAAAAGGACCCGTCTCCTCGATCTGCCGGTGGAGTTCCCGCAGTCGGGGGAGGTGGGCGCCGACGGTGAACCCGGGCACCATCCAGATGACCTTCCGCAGGAAGTAGACGACGGCTCCGATGTCATGGAACTCGACGCGCAGCCGTTCGGCGCGCAGATCCATGACATCGAGCCCGGCGGCCTCCGCGGCCTCCCGCGCGCGCCCCGGGTCCCGGGCGCCGCGCTCATCGGCGGACCGCGGCCCGAGGAAGTACTCGACGAGCTCGAACACGCTCTCCCTGCCGACCTGCTGGGAGAAGTACGTGCCTCCCGGGGCCAGCACCCGGGCGATCTCCTCCCACCATGTCGTCACCGGATGCCGGCTGACGACCAGGTCGAAGGCCCCGTCGGCGAACGGCAGCGGCGGCTCGTCGGAGTCGACGACGACGGCGATGCCCCGCGGGCGCAGCAGCTCGGCCGCGCGGGCGACGTTCGGCGACCAGGACTCGGTCGCCACGGTGAGCGGCGCCGGCACGGGCGCCGAGGCGAGTACCTCCCCTCCCCCGGTCTGGATGTCGAGCGCCGCCCCCGCGCGCGCCAGCCGGCCCGCCATGGCGCGTGCGTACCCCCAGGAGGGCCGCTGTTCGGTGGCGCGCCCGTCGAGCCAGGAGAAGTCCCAGCCCTCCACGGAAACGGCGTCGGCCTCAGCGACGAGGGTGTCGAAGCGCTCGTCGGAGGCCGAGTGGACGAAGGGTGCGGACGATCCGGTCATACGGGAAAGGGTGTCAGCCCCTCACGGGCGGGCGCGACCGGATATCTCAGGCGGCGAGGCCGCCGAACAGCAGGCCCCCCAGCGCACCGGCGATCATGAACGGCCCGAACGGGATGCCCGTCTTGCGCCCCGCGCGCCCCATGAGCATCAGCCCGACCCCGTACAGCGCGCCGAGGAGGAACCCGACGAAGCAGCCGACACAGAGCACCGCCCAGCCGTACCAGCCGAGCGCCACGCCCAGCGCGAGGGCCAGCTTCACATCGCCGAAGCCCATGCCGTTGGGGTTGATCAGGAAGAGCACGAGGTAGAAGACCCCCAGCGCCACCCCGCCCAGCAGCGCGGAGATCCAGGACCCGCCCGGCTCGGGCAACAGCGCGGCGCCGCCCAGGAGTACGGCGACGGCGGCGGCCAGGGGCAGCGTCAGCGTGTCGGGGAGCCGGTGGACGCGCCGGTCGATCGCGGCGAGGAGCACGGCGACGGGGGCCAGCAGCAGCCAGACGACGGCCTCGGGGCGCGTCCCGGTGGTGGCGGCGAGGGCCACGCAGGCGAGCACGGTGGCCACCGGGGCGAGGACGGCGGGGGCGTAGCGGCCCCGCGGCACAGGCGCCGGGTCCTGCCCGGCGGCGCCGGCCGGGAGCGAGGGGACGGCCACGGCGCACGCCGCGCACCTGGCCGGGCCGAGCCACCCCCGGGCCGGCCCCGTGAGCGCGTGCCCGGCCGGGCAGGTGTCCCTCCAGGCCTCGTCGGGCTCCACGGAGAAGCGGTACGCGGCGCGCGGCAGCAGCAGTCCGGCGGCGGCGCCCCAGAGCGCGGCGACCGCAATCAGTGTGGCGTCCACAACAGGACCCTAATACCGGCCGCGCGACGGGGTCTTGGGCCCGGGGGCCCAGAGCGGACCGTTCGGGCCCCGCGCGCAGGGTGCGGCGGCTACGGTCGGCTCCCATGGGGAAATGGCGTAACGGCAGCGGAACACTGACGGTCGGATCGGACTCCGGGGCGCGGGAGGTGCCGCTGCGGATCGCCGCGTCCTACCGGGCGCGGACGCGTGGGCTGCTCGGGGCCGACGGCGTGGACGGCGCACTGCTGATCACTCCGTGCGGGAGTGTGCACACCTTCCGGATGCGGTTCACCATCGATGTGGCGTACCTGGACCGGAAGTTCGAGGTGCTGGCGGTCCGCACGATGAGGCCGGGGCGGCTCGGTCTGCCCAGGCTCCGCGCCCGCCATGTGGTGGAGTCGGAGGCCGGGGCCATGGAGCGGTGGGGCCTGCGGCCCGGGACGCGGGTGCGGGTCTCCGTACCGGCTACGGAAGGTTCGCCGCCTGCGCGGTGACGAGCTTCGCGGGGATCTCCGGCACGGTCTCGTCGACGAAGTTCGCCGCGTAGAAGGTGACGACCGTCGATCCGGTGCGTACGAGGTGGAAGACGAGCGGGACCCTCTCCCCCTCCAGGCTGCCCGTCACCTGGTAGGCGAACGACTCCTGGCCCACATCGGCCGCCGGCAGCTTCTTGACCCCGGTGTAGGTGGAAGGCCCCTCGTCGCTCGTCGTACGGAACCCGCCGGCACAGGCCCGCACGGCCTCGCGGACCGAGCGCAGCAGCTCCTCGGCGCCGCCCTTCGGGTGCGAGGTGAGGATCTCGGTGACGACGGTCGGATCGTCGTCACCCTCGTCCGTCGTGTCCATCGCCGTACGGAAGACGGTGGCGGCCGGGGCAGGTTCGGGCGAACCGTTGATGATCGCGGCGATCGGCCGGCAGGCCTCGTCCCCGGCCTTCTCCGTGCCTCGGTCGTCGGTGCCTTCCAGAGGCGCGATCTCGTAACCCGGCACCTCGTCCGTGACGAGGGCTACGTTGGTGAGCTCGGCCTCGCTGAGGGTCTTGCCGTCGCTGCTGGGCTCGGAAGCGGCATCGGGCGTGGAATCGGTCGTCGAGTCGGGCGTGGCATCGGGCGTGCCGTCGGCGGCCGGTGTCGAGGAGGCGGAGGCCTTGCCTCCGGCCGCCTTGCCGTCGCCGCCCCCGCTGTCGTCCGCTCCGCAGCCGGCTGCCGCCAGGCAGAGGACGAGCGTGCTCGCCGCCACGACAGTCGTACGTACCCTCATCGCTCACCGCTCCTGACCGCCGCACACCGGATCAGCACGGTAACAACCGGGGCGTTCCCGGCGCGTGGGCCCCTGGGCCCAACTCAGGGCGGCCCCGGCCCCAGCAGCGTCCACGCACCGTAGGCGGCGGAGCCGACGGCCAGCGCGGCGACGACCGTGCCCGTGCGCACCGTCGTACGCAGCCCGGCCAGCGCGACGGCCGGGGGCAGCAGCAGGGGGAAGGCGGGCATCATCAGGCGCGGCCGGGAGCCGAAGTAGCCGGAGCCGACGAGCGAGACGACGACGACCGCGACGCCGTAGACCAGCACGGGCAGCGGCTGCCTCTGCCGTACACACAGGAACACCAGCCATCCCAGCAGCCCCAGAGCGGCGCAGAGCCCGAGCGCGGCGGGCAGCGGAAGACCGGCGATGAACACGGCCAGCGCCCTGCCGCCGTCGATGCTGTTGCCCCACTGCGCCTGGACGTCGAAGTAGGCGAGGGGGCTGCCCTGCCGTACGGCGACGAACACCACGTAGGCCAGCCATCCCAGCGGTGCCAGGCAGACCCCGAGCAGCATGCGCGCGTTCCGGCGCAGCAGGCCACGCCGGTCGCCCGCCCGCCACTGGCGTACGAGGAGGACGGCGGCCGTGAGCGCGAGCGCGGCGATGAGCGCGGCGGCCGACGGCCTGGTCAGCCCGGCGAGCACGCACAGCGCGCCGGCGGCGATCCAGCGGTCCTTGAGCACGGCGTACAGCGACCAGGCTGCGAGCGCGGTGAACAGCGTCTCGGTGTACGCCATCGACTGCACGAACGCCGTCGGGTACGCCCCCCACAGCGCGGCCAGCAACACCCCGGCCCGTGGCCCGTACAGCCGCGCTCCGACGGCGAAGATCCCCCAGGCCGCGAGGAGCCCCGCCAGCCAGGCGACGGCGATCCCGGCGCCCTGCACGGTGAACGGGGTGACCGTGGCCAGGCCCCGCTCCAGGGCGGGCAGGAGCGGGAAGAAGGCCAGGTCGGAGTGGACACCGCCGTCCGGGAGCGTGACGCTCCACCCGTAGCCGTTCTCGGCGATCCGCTGGTACCAGACGGAGTCCCAGCGCCCGCCCAGCAGATGCGGGGCGTCCTTCCCCGCGACCGACGCCGACACCCAGAAGACGAGGAGCCCGACGGCCCTGACCGCCGCGTAGGCACCCAGGGCGGGCACGGCGGCGGTGAGCAGGGCCCTGATGCGGGGGGTGGTGCTGGGGGTGGTGGGGGTGTCGGGCGTCGCCGGGTGGGGACGCGTCTGCTGATCGGGCATGGGGCCGATTATGAGCCCGTGGCCCCGCAGGTCACCAAGCCGGGCTGGGCGGCGGCGCTCCGCCGGCCCGTAGTACCTCCACGCGCGGGAGTTCCCGGGTGCCGAGCCCCCGGCCGACCAGCGGGGCGACGGTGCGGATGAGCTTGAGCTGGGCCGAGCGCAGGACACGCAGGGTGTGGTCGTCGGGCCAGCCGGTCGTGGTGGACCACTGGTACCCCGAGCCGACCACTTCGCTGACGAAGGCCAGCTCGGTCGCCATCAGGGCGCGCGCCCAGTCCATGGCCGCCAGCTCCCCGTGCTGGGCCAGGTCGCCGCAGATCGTCATGGAACGGCGGCTCAGGTCCTGGGCGCCGTCGAATCCCATGGCCACGGCGAACTCCTCCGTACAGCGGGCCGGACCGCACCACTCCATCAGCCCTTGCTGGAGGAGCCGGGACTCCTCATCGGTCAGCCCCAGTTGTTCAGCCGTCGGCACGCGCCGTCACCCTCCGTTTGCGGCCCGGCCCGGCGCCGTGGGGGTGCGCCGGGACGGGCGTCGATCACTTTCAGCGCAGACGCTAGAGGTACGGCGGCAGCCCGTCTTGGGCCCAGGGACCCAACCAGGGCCTTTCGTTCACATCAGACCGGTCAGCTGTCCCAGGGCTGCTTCACCGGGCGGCGGTGCCACCACCAGCCCCGTCCGGCGACCGCCGAACCCGACCGGGTGAGGCTCCCGAGCAGCGCACCCGCGTCCTCCTCGGTGCCGCGCCGGAACAGCTCGTCGAGCTCCGCCACGGCCCTGACGAGCAGCTCGCGTTCGGCTCCGGCGATCTCGGCCAGCGCGCTCAGGCGTTCCCGGGTGCGCAGATCCTCGATGTACAGCCCGAAGGGATAGCGTCCGTCCGGCGGCCACCCGGTGTCGATCCGGCGCACCAGCCGCTCCCAGAGCAACAGCGCCTCGCGGGCGCGGTTCACCGTGCCCGCGGGCGGGGCGTCGCCGTGCGGATCGGTCGCGGCGGCGAAGGCGTCGGCCACCGGGGTTTCCACCCGCTCCTGATCGAGGATCTCGGCGATCACCCCGACCCGGGCCGCGGGGAGCTGCTTCATGGGTGCCTCGACCTGGTCCACCACGAGGACCGGAGGGCCGTCGTCGTCCGCTGCCGCGTACGGGTCCCCGTACGCGGCTCCTGGGGCGTCCCCGGGGGCGTCCCCTGAGACGTCCTCTGGAGGGGCGCCGTCCACTGCCCCGTCCGCGCTGCCTTCCAGCACCCTCGCCCGTGCGACCGTGCCGTCGGGGCCCGCCGCCCAGTACGCCGAGGGCGGCTGTTCCCGCGCGGAGTACAGGACCGTCGTACCGAGCCGCACCGCGAGCTTCAGCGCCGCATCGGCCTCGGTCGGCGGCGTGCGTACCGCGTCCGACACGGAGATGTCCCAGGAGGCGGCCAGGTCTCCGGCCACGGCACGGTGCGTGCAGAGCACCGGAGCATCCCAGTCGCGCTCGTCCGTCTGCCCGGTGTCCTCGTCGGCGACGTCCACGTACCGGTTCTCCACCCCCAGCAGGCTGGCCAGAGCCGCGGCCATGGCGGGCGGCGCGGGTCGGCGCACGGTCAGAAAGTCGTAGAACGCCGTCACGAATATGTCCCGTCGTAAACCTTCTTGGCCTTCTCGACCACCTCTGGATGGTCGGCAAAGCGGGGGTTCCTTGTCAAAGCGGGCGAATCGGTCTTGCCGCCCGCCTTGGCGATCTCCTTGAGCGCCGCGTACTCGTTCCTGTCGAGTTCCACGAGGCCCTTGCCCGAGATCGGGAAGGTTCGGCCGTTCGCCTCGACCCCGTACTTGCGCCCGTTGATCTCATAGGCGCTGCCGTTGTCGACGAGCTTCGCCTTGCCTTCCGCGATGCCCTTGATGTCGCTCTGGATGTCGGCCTCGTTGCCCTTGAGGATGACGGTGTTCTTCTCCTTCACCATGCCGTTCTTCGCGCCGGTGACGGTGTGCCGCGGATGCGGGGGCTTGAGCTTCTTGCCCGCGGCGGGGCCGCTGACGCTCGGATCGGTCTCGAACTCGCAGTCGTTGTTGTGCACCAGCGCGCCGGCCGCACCCACGCCCACGTAGTAGCTGTGGATGCCCTCGACGGTCAGGTCGTGCGTGGTCCGCCGCTCCGTGTGGCGGGACACCCCCGTCACCAGGAGCGAGCTGCCGCCGGGCAGCCGCAGCCGTTCCCCGGTCACGATGTCGCCGGCGTCCACCCAGCCCGGCGCGGATTGCCCGCCCCTTTCGCCTCCCGTGAGCCAGAAGGGGTGGGTGTCGGTGGCGGTGATCCGGCCCGCCGAGGTGATCAGCTGGGTGAACTGCTTGTCGTCGTACGTCGTGAAGGTCTCGGTCACGCGCCGCACCTCGGTGACACCACGCACCGGATCGGTCGCGAGCACTTCGTCCCCGGCCCGTAGGGACTCGATGGGACGCCGCTCCCCATCGGCGACCAGCACCGGCGTTCCGGACGGGAAGCTGTGGCCGACGGGGCAGGAGGTGGGCTTGCCTTCGGGTTCGTCGCTCTTCCCGTCCTCCTTCCCGTCCCCCTTGCCCTCCTCCTTGGACGGCTTCTTCTTCTCGGCGTCGAGCTTCTTGCGCGCGCCGGCGAGCTCCTTCTCCGCTTCCTTGACCTTCTTGCGGTTCTTGACCAGGCCCTTCAGCCCGTCGTACAGGTCACCGCCGTGCTTCTTGAGCGCCTTGATGAGCTTGACGGCCTTCTTCCACTTCCACGGCGCCCCGTACTTCGCCGCGAGCTTCCCGACCGCACCCCCGATCAGGCTCAGCAGCACATTGATCAGCGTCTCCGTGCAGGCGCCCATGTCGCCCTCGGTGATGCAGTCCAGGGCGTCGGTGATCCCCAGCTCATCGGCCAGGATCTCGGCGAGTTCCTTCGCCGCCTTCAGCGCCTTGTCCGAGCTGGTCTTCTCCGCCTTCTGCGCGTCCTGAAGCTCCTTCAGCGCGGCGTCGTAGTCGATCTGCGACGCGGACTTGGGGGTCCCGTCGTCGGACAGCGGCAGGCCGTCCCCCGGGGCCCCCTGTGCCCCGGGGTTCCGGCCGCCGCAGTCGTCGCCGCCGGTGACCCGGCAGACCTGCGCACTGATCTTCTCGGACAGTTCCGCGCCGATCCCCGTGGCGACCAGCGCACCGACGATCGCCGCGACGACCATGACCAGACCGATGTACTCGATCGCGCCCTGACCGCGCTGTCCTCCACGCGAGCGTCGCAGCCCCAGCAGACGCACCCCGGTCCGCGGCATCCCATACCGCGGCCGGCGGCGCACCCGCCGACGCGCAACCCCCCGACCAGTCATACCGGCGACGCTAACTACCGGGCGTTGACGCGGTCTTGGGCCCGCAGGCCCAAAGCCTCGCTCTTCGTACCCAAAAAGGCCCTGTGGGTACCCAGGTGCCAGAGGAGGCCGGACCTCGGCCGATCGCGGCACCGAGTGCGACACCGAGGGGCAGCGCCGAGGAGTTCGGGCCACCGAGCAGAACCGGCGGGCGGCAAGGCTGGAAATCTTCCAACGGCTCCCCGTGACAGGCGAGGAGACGACTCCGTACTGAACGGAGCCCGCCGCATGCCCGCACATGCCTGACAGCCGCCCGTTTTGGGCCCGCCTTTAGGACCAAGGGCCCAGGCAGGACGCCTGACGCGCCCGTACATTCACCCACTGGAGCCAACACAGCAGATGTCGGCAGGAGGGTGAGACCGTGCACGGTGACGGGGGATGGGAAGACGGGGGCACGAGCCGTACACCACCGGGCAGCGGGAGACCGGGCGGCGGCTGGTTCTTCCCACTGAGCCGCAGCTGGGCGGTCGGCGCCCTCGTCTACGTCCTCACCGCGCTCCTGATGGCCCGTGCGCTCGTCGAGACCCTTGCCACCGACGAACGGCTCGAAACGTTCGGCTGGCGGCTGGCGCTGCTGCACCTGCCCAACGTCGCCGTGACCGTCCTGACGGTCCTGGCGGCCGCCCGCACCCTGCCCGCCCGCCAGCGCGCCTCCCGCTTCCTGTATCTCCTCGGCTCACTCGCCGTCCCCGTCGCCGGACTGGCGTACGGCTACGCCGTGGCGCGGGACGTGGTGGACAGCGAGGGCGTCCTGATGCCCGCGGTCACCGTGGTCACGGGCGCCGCCGTGGGGCTGGCCCTTGACCGCCTGGCGGAGGACGGCGACGACACAGCCGCCGGGTATCCCGCGACGTACGCCCAGTCGCAGTCCCTGTCCCACTCTCAATACCGCTCCCGTTCCCGTTCTCGCGACCGGTCCTACGACTGGCGCGACGGTGGGGCCACGGCGACCGAGTACCTGGGCGTCATCGTCCTGGTGGCCGCACTGATCGGCGCGCTCTCGCTGGCTGGGCTCGGCGGCCGGATCGGGAACGGCATCCGCTGCGCCATCGCCTCGCTCACCGGCGAGAGCGGCGGCTGCACGAAGGGCGGGGACGGCACGGCGGAGCCGAAGACCGACGCCGACTACGAACCCAAGCTCTGCCAGCTCTCCAGCGTCTCCGACACGGCGGGCGGAAAGGTCAAGATCGGCTGGTTCGAATGGGGCGAGGAGTACGGCTTCCAGCAGAAGGTCACCCAGGCCGACACCGATGTGAACGAGGACGGGAAGATCGACGAGAACGACAAGCTCGTCCACATGACGTTCACCGACGCGGCCTCCGCAGGCGTCAACGCCAGCACACCGGGCGTCAAGCTCGGCAGCCTGGGCAAGGCGGACGTCGACATCGGCGGCGGCATCAAGATCACCAACGGTGACACCTGGGTGTTCAAGAGCGAGGCGGAAGCCCAGAAGATGCGGGACGACATCGAGGAGATGAAGATGTGGGAAACCTCGATGAAGCACAGCGGCGGCTACGGCGGCGGCTGGTACTCCGGCATGAAGTGGGCCGAGAAGAAAGAGGACATCGAGAAGAAGATCGGCGACAAGAAGATCTCCTACTCGACCCTGGGCATCAACGCGTACGCGGACGGCGGCCTCTCCATCAAGGCGGGCGACGAAGACGCACTCGGAGCCAAGCTGGGCGGCAAGGCGAAACTCTCGCCCGAGGTGACGATCACCAAGGACGACATCAGCGGCAACGAGTCGTACACCTACACCGCCAAGCTCGACCTGGAGGGCAAGGTGAGCGGCAACGCGGGCCCGCTGGGCGGCACGGCCGGCGCCAAGGACAGCCGTACGGGGGCCGTCACCGTCACCCGTGACCAGAAGACCGGCAAGCTCGTCCGCATCGACATGACGCAGACCGTGGAGCAGACCTCCACCTCCGACAAGGCCGAGATCGGCGCCGACAACGGCCAGAAGGGCTCGGACAAGCGGGGCGGCAAGGGCAGCGTCACCGACACCTCAGGGGAGACGGGCATCGAGGTACGGACGAACTCGGTCGTCTTCGGCGAGGACACCGACGAGGCCACCGAGGCGAAACGCTCCCTCGCCGAGGAGTGGCTCGACGGCTCCGGCAACAACACCGCCCCCTTCGAGTACATGTTCGGCGACCATTCTCCGGAGGAGAAGCCCAGCGGGAGCGACCCCTTCGAGCAACTGATGTACGAGGACGGCCTGTCCAGCACGATGCGGTACCACGGCGATTCGGACGCCCAGGAGTTCGGCTTCGAGGTCTCGCTCGGCATGAGCCTCGGCTTCTCGATCTCCGGCGAACACAAGGAACAGACGCTGACGGACGCACAGTTCCTCGGGGCCCCGCAGGACGGCAAGCGCGTGTACCTCCCGTACAGCTACTGCGCACAGTGACGGACGACCGGAACAACGGAAGGGCGGAACAGGCGATGACATCGGCGAGGTCGACAGGCTCGGCGAAGTCGACGAGATCGACAGGGTCGATGACGTCGACGAGGTCCAGGGCGTCAGGCGCGGTCGCCGCCGCGGTCACCGCCGCCCTCACCCTGACGCTGCTCAGCGGCTGCGGCGATACGGACGCCGCGGCGGTCCCGGACGGCTGGGGCACGCTCGACACGCGGAGCGTGTCCGTCGGCTACCCGAAGGACGAGGGGTACGCCCCCCAGCCGGCCTCTGCGCGCGGCAAGGGCAACGCCGCGGTCGCGCTCAAGGTGGAGAAGGGGACGCGCACCGGCATGGTCTCGGTGCAGCTGGACTTCGCCACGGGTGTCAGCGATGCCGGTGAGGCGGCCGCCGCCGCGGGAGCGGGGATCGGCCTCGGAGCGACCCGCGGGGACACCAGGGACGTTCGCCTCGCGGGCGAGGAGAGCGCCCGTGAAGCACGCAGGATCGACTACGAGTTCACCTCGACGGGCGAGGACTCGACCCCGGCGAAGGGCACCCGGATGACGGGGGTCGTGGTCGCCGGCGTCGACTCCGAGGACGTGCCCTTCGCGATCCGCATCAACGCGCTGAAGGGCGCGCTGAGCTCGGCGGACCTGGATGACTTCGTCAGTTCGATCACCGTGAAATAGCGGAGCTCGGACTGGAGTCCGGAGCGGAGCCCTGAGTGGACTTCGACTTCACAGATACTGCTGGATCCAGAGCCCGGCCAGGCTTGTGGTGAGCAGCCCCGCTCCGTAGCACAACCCGCGCACGAAGTGGCCGGCCGCCGCCCGCCGCTGGGAGTGAGCCCACTGCCGAAGAGGACGCCGCCCATCCCGGATCTCCCGCATCATCGGCTCGTGAAGTCGCGTAGGCAATCGGCCAGTCGGCGGTCGGGGCGGCTCAGTATGGGGTTGCTGCCGTCCCCCGCCAGCCGGTCCACCTCCATCTCCAGCAGCCCGGTTGGCGGCGTACTGGCGTCCGAGCCGTTCTTCCGTACATACGTGGCGACCGTCTCCAGGCACCCCAGCAGCACGTCATCGATGCTCTCGGTGCCGGAGCGGGCGTCGGTGACCTCGTACCGCCAGTGCGCGGCCTCGCGGCTCTCCCCGAGGGACAGGTGATGAAGGTGCAAGCAGTACGCGGACACCCGGTGCCCCGCCCCGGCCGAGAGCTGCCACCAGAACTGGGCGCTGTGAGGGTGCCCCGTCAGATGGAGCAGGCACGCGAAGACGGCGGCCCCCTCGACGTCGAACGTCGTCTCCGGCAGCGGCACGGCGAGTCTGTCGATGTGCCCGGCCGCGCCCGGCGCGTTGATCATCCACCGGCAGACCGTGGTCAGCCGGTGCCCTGCCTGCGCGGCCCTGGCAGTATCGGTCGCCGGCGCGGACCGGCCCGCGTCGGATGCCAGCCGGCGCAGTGCGGCACCCACGTCGAATTCCGTGGGGTCCGTGACGGTGACGCGTGCCCGTTCCAGGGCGTCGTCGATCGTGGTGCTGGTCGCTGCGGTCACTGTCCTCCCTCATCTCCCTGCTTGACCCGGGTGGTGCGTACGGGCAGTCCCATTCTTCTGCTCAGGCGTTCCTTCGCCCTGCGGCAGTGGTAGTTCACGGTGCGGTCGTCCAGGCTCATGAAGCGGGCGATCCGGCTGGTCGGATAGCCCAGGAGGTAGCGAAGGACGATCACCGTGTACTGCCGGACGGGCAGTTCGGAGATCGCCTCGTACAGTCCGATACGGCTTTCGGCGAGTTCCAACTCGCCTCGCAGTGCCCGGAGATGCTGTTCGATCGGCCCGTTGATGATGTACGCCGGATCCCTGCCCTCCCGAGCCAGCCGCCGTGTGACATGACGGTGCAGCACCGCGAGGGTCCGCCGCTCCAGCTCGTCCTCCTGGAGCAACCCGTCCCATACCGCGTGGATCTCCAGGAAGACCTCATGGACGACGCTCTCGGCGGCGGACCTGCTGCCGCAGTGGAGCTCCGCGTACGCATGGAAGAACTGCTGATGACTGAGGACGAACGCCTCGAAGTCCAGCGGCAGCACCAAGGGCTCGTCCACGTCGCGCCTCCTGCCACCCAAGGGACGTGCGCTCCCACGGACGTCGGCGTAAGCCCCGCCCCGGACCTCGTAACGGATCTCGCCCCGGAGGCCGCCCCGTTGGTAGTCCCGGAGGCCGCCCCGTTGGTGGTCCCGAAGGCCCTCCCGCCGGTGGTCCCGAAGGTGGTCATCGCGCATGGGGACCTCCGGCACGCGGCGCTCTGGTGGGCAGCACAGCACTCTTCACGGGATTCCTCTTGGTTGCGGGGGCACCAACTGCCGGCGTCTGCGGCTTGGTCGGCTTCTTGGTCCCACTCAAGCGAATCCGGGCCCATAGGACTCATCCCCGGTCAGAAAAAATTACCGGACGTGCTCATTCGACAACCAAGCGCAAGATCCACACTGGTCATCAACCCCCTCGCAGCATGCCTGAGCAGGCGTAACCCGTAAGCCCCCGGCCCACACGACCCCCACCCCGCACACCAGTTGTGGCGCAGCCCACACCCCACATCCGCCGCCCGCACTCCCGCAAAACCGAAGTTATCCACAGGCCCGTGCAGCAATCCAGCTCCCGGCGCATCCTCTCCCCATGACGAAAGAACTCCAGCACTTCGCCCGTCGAGGCATCCTGCTCACCCGGGAAACCATCGCGGCCGGCATGCCGCCACGGCGCCTGCACCGGTCGCTCAACGCACAGGGCTGGCAGCACCTCGTGCGCGGGGCCTGGGCGGCACCGGACATGGAGCTGACGCCTTGGCTGAAGGCCCGCGCCGTACAGATACTGCATCCGACGCTCGTACTCAGCCACCGTGGAGCAGCCTCACTCCACCAGATCGAACTGCTCCGGGAGGCCGTGGAGTTCACCGACCAGGACTCCCCCACCACCCGACCCCACGGCTTCATCGTGCACCGATTCCCCCTCACCCCGTCCGACACCTGTACCCGCCGTGGATTCCGGACCACCACCCCACTACGCACCCTCCATGACCTACTCCTCTCCGGCCCGAGGAATGAAGCGCTGGTCGCCGTGGACTCAGCGCTGAGCACCCGCACGGTGAACGGAACCCGCCGCTCACGCCTACTCACCCACGACACCTTGGCCACATGCCTGGCCACACGCCTGGCGACACCACCCCACCCCCCATCAACACCCCACCCACAGGCCCGGGGCAGCGGGGCCGGCGAGGGCGACGGCTACGGCTACGGCAGCAGCGACGGGCGGCGACAGCGGCGGTGTCGGTGTGGGCGCGAACGTCGGTGCCGGTATCGACGGCCGCCACCGCCACACTCCACGGGCCGAGAAGTGGCTCGCACTTGCCGACCCGCAGAGCGCCTCGCCCGCAGAGACAGTGGCCCGCCTCCGGATGCACGACGCCGGCCTCCACCCGGTCAGCCAGGCAGAGCTGCTGACACCGGCCGGCCGCCGGATCCGGGCCGACTTCCTCTTCGTACGGGAGGGCGTGGCGGTGGAGATCGAGGGCTTCGCCTACCACGGCACCCGCGAGGCGCACCGCCGCGACCTGGACCGGTTCAACGCGCTGAGCGCGTGCCCCGGCGTACGGCTGATCCTCCGCTTCCCCGCCGCGACGGTGTTCCGCACCCCCGACCGCATGCTCACCGAGATCCGCGCCGCCCTGGCGACCGCGGCACGGGTGCCAGGGCGCGCCCGACGGGGGATTAGAGACGCGCAAATCACCACAATCAGGTCACCCACCCGTCTTCAACGCCCCACTGCACCCCTCGCTCCCGACCCGTACACCACCGACATACTGTTCACGATCCCCTGAATGCAGCTCCGGTCATCGCGGGCATGGCCATCAAGGAAGGCCGCGACGCCTGGCAGGGCAAAGGCTGCCGCGCACCAGCGGCAACGACGACAGTGACGAATGCCGGGCAGCGCGGGAGAACCGTGCAGGTCCATCTCCGCCGGGCGGCTTGACCTTCGAGTCGGGTAGAAGGTTTAACGTTGAAGGCATGAGGACGACCATGCGGATCTCCCAGCTGGCAGAACGCACCGGTGTTCCGGCCACCACCCTGCGCTTCTACGAAGGCGCAGGCCTGCTGACGGCCGACCGGACCCCGGCCGGCTACCGGTCCTACGACGAAGGTGCCGTGGACCGGCTGGCCTTCATCGGCGCTGCCAAGCACCTCGGCCTGCCGCTGGACGAGATCGCCGAGCTGCTCACCGTCTGGGAGAGCGGCGCTTGCCACGAGGTGAGGGCCGAGCTGCGCCCCCGCGTCGCGGCGCGCCTGGACGAGGCCGAACAGCGCGTCGAGGAACTGACCGCGTTCGCCGCCTCCCTGCACGCCGCATTGGAACACCTCGACGCACTGCCCGCCCGCGCAGGCCGTTGCGACCCGGAGTGCGGCTTCCTCACGGCGCAACCGGCGGCGGTGGCCGCCCCTGTCGATGTGCGGCTCAGCACCAGCCGCAAGGCAGCAGCGGAGGAGCAGGAGGAGGAGCTCTGGCGGGCCGCCGCCCCTGTCGTCTGCTCGCTGGGCGGCGAGCAGACGACGAGGGCGGCCGGCACCGACGCCGTCGACGAGCGGGCCGAGCAGTGGCACCGAGCCCTCGACGGAGGCGACCGAACCGCCATCGCCGACGGCATACGCCTGACCTTGCCCGCCGACCGGGCCGGCGAGGTCGCGGAGCTCGCGGCCTCCGAGCAACAGTGCTGCCCCTTCTTCGACTTCCGCCTCCACCTCGTGGGCCCCCGCCTCCTCCTTGAGGTCCGGGCGCCCGCCGAAAGCGCGGAACTGCTCGCCGACCTGTTCGGCACAGCCGCCTGACTCCCCCACGCCACAACGCCCCCTGCCGGAAAGACTGCTGCTGTGCTCGTCGCCCGTTCCTTCGCCCTGTTCGTCGTCGCCGCCCTGTTCGAGATCGGAGGGGCCTGGCTGGTCTGGCAGGGCCTCCGCGAGCACAAGGGGTGGGTCTGGGTCGGCGCCGGCGTGATCGCCCTGGGCCTCTACGGCGTCGTCGCCACCTTCCAGAGTGACGACAACTTCGGACGCATCCTGGCCGCGTACGGCGGCATCTTCGTCGCCGGGTCGATCGCCTGGGGCATGGTCGCCGACGGCTACCGGCCCGACCGCTTCGACATCATCGGTGCGTTGATCTGCCTCGCCGGCATGGCCGTGATCATGTACGTCCCCCGCAGCAACTGACCCCCGTCGGCAGCCCGTCCGCCGCGCATCATGGTCACCGTCAATGGCGTCGAGCTTGCCTCGGAGCCCGGTGGCGCATCGGAGACTGGCCGTATTGGCTCTCACCTCCACGAGCCCGTCCGGCACGATAATGACCGTGTGCCTAACCTCCCCGACGCCAGACACGGTCGCGGTCGCGGTCGCGGCGCCGAGAACAAGGCGGAGGCGGACTGTGCCAACACCTCACCTACTCGATGAGTTACTGCGTCAGCTGAAGCTTCGTAGCAGCCAGAACGCCGATTCTGATGTGCAGAGGCTGGTCGACTGGTTGGGGCGTCAGCTCAGCGCGGAGATCGCACTGGTCGACCGCGCAAGCAAGGTGGAGGCGTCCACCTCCCGGCTCTCGCCGGGCGTCCTTGCCGACATCCAATCGGTACTGACACAGCTTTCAAGCGGGCAACTGGCCGCTGCAGCAACGCAGGTCGGCACGCTTCATGTGCGTTGCGAAGCGCTGGGTCGGCACGCGCCGCGTCCGGTGCTGGTGGTGGTGAGCAGCCCGTTACCGCTGACGCGGGAGTCGCTGGCACTCGCCTCCCATGTCGGAGCCCTGGTCGAGGTGTCACGACGAGCCCGGCAGGCCGACAGCCTCGCGCTCCGTTACCAGCAGGCGGCAGCGCGTCTGCGCCTGGCGGTCTTCATGGCCCTCATGACCGGAGAGCTGACGCTGGCCCGCCGCATGACAGCCGGTGCCGTTCCACCGTTGCTGGACGCCGAACGTCTGCGCATCCACCTGCTGCGCTGCCCTCCCTCGGACCGGGGGAGGCTCATCGACGCCTACCAGGATGCGTCCGGGTATCACGGTCGCGGCTTGATGGTGCGTTGCCCCGTCTACGACGACCACCTCATCTGCCTGCTGCCCAGGGAGCACGACGGCGGCAGCGCGAACGGCGGCCTGGCCGGCCCCCTACGGGCGCTGGTACGTGACAACCAGCACTACGCCTTGGGCATCAGCGCCCCCGTACCCTTGCAAAACACTGCGCGGGCCTACGATCAAGCACGCCATGCCCTGGCCGCCGCCCGCCACACGCCCGGGCGGGTTGCCGAATACCATGGCCAGCCACCGCTGGCCGTGCTGCTTCCTGATCAACAGGCCGCCGCCTGGGCTCGTGCCTTCCTGGAGCCGATCAGGTCGGCTCCCCGACTCACCCTCGACATCACGAGCCTCTTCCTGCACTTCCCCCGCTCCGGAGTGGCGCAGCTGCTCGGCGTCAGTCGCAATACCGTCACCGCGCATCTGAGACGTGTCCAGGACGCCCTCGACCTCGACCTGCGGGACCCCCACTGCCGCGCCGAGCTCGCTCTGGCCCTGGCAATCACCGACCTCCCGCTGTCCGACAGCAAGGCCGGCAACGCCGTGGCCAAGCGCAAGCCCACGCCGGCGCCGGCAGCGACGCCTTCGGTGGACAACCTGCTGTCCACCGAGGCGGCCATCACCTGGGCTCGCGCCTTCCTCCAGCCCCTGCTGCTCAGCGCGGACCGCACCGTGCACCAGACCCTGCGCGCCTGGATCGAGGCCGGCACCGATGCCCAGCGAACAGCCCGGAACCTCGACATCAGTCGCACTACCGTTCGCGCTCACCTGCGCACCGCCGAACAGCTCCTGAAACGCAGTCTCCTGCCACCGAGCCCCGGCACCCACGAGCTGGTCCACGCGTTGCACATCGTCGACCGTGCACCGTGAACAGTTGCCACCCCGCGGCTGCGCACCGTGTACGTTGCCGGCCGTCCACGGTGCTTTCCAACGTCTGCCTGAGACCCGGCCCGGGAGTCCCGCTGCGGGACTCCCGGGAGAGGGACGGCAACCAGCAACGCACGGCACACCAACGGGAGAAATCATGCGCAAGCGCATCGCGACAGTGCTCGGCGCCGCCGCAGCGGCTTTGATGCTCACCACGACCACGGCATCAGCGGACACGGTCATCACCGATGACGGCAATTTCATCCTCTGGCAGAGGACCTGCAACACGTCGTACTCCGGCACGGTCAGCAAGACCAAGGCGATCACCGCGAAGGGCAACAACGGGTCGTGCGCGGGCTACGCCTGGCTCCGCGTCCTCGGAGACAGCTGGGGCAGCTGGCAGCACGGCGCGACCAGCAAGACCCTCACCAGCCCGAGAAGTAGCCCGGATCTGGCCCGATCGGGCGGGGGTTTACGGACGGCGATAACGGACATACGAGACGTCTGTGCGTCCCTAACCCCCTACCGCCTCGCGTTGCACGCCCGGCGCGGCGTCGGTCTCGGTGGCACCCGGGGCGCTTGAGGGGTTGCGCGTCCGCACGGATGGGGCCGCCGCGCGCACGTCAGCCGAGCCTTCCTGCGCGGGAAGCCTGTTGGCCTCACTGCGGGAGGAGGACCCAGGACTTCACCCCCTGCTGGGGTGGCCGGGCCTCGCTGACGCCCCACTCGCCGCCCCAGTCGTCGACGACGGCGGCCAGCAGCCACAGGGCGGTACGGCGCCGGGCCTCGCAGAGGGCGCGGGTGTCCGGGTCGGCGTGGCGGGGGTGCTGGTCCCAGACGACGATGCGGAGGGCGTTGTCGCGGTGGCGGAGCGAGAAGTAGAGCTCGCGCCCTGGGGTCAGCGCCGCGTTGACGGCGATGAGTTCGGTGACGGCATGCGTGACCGGCCAGGCGTGGGAGCGGAGCCCGTACGCGGGCAGCGCGGCGGTGGCCGCGTGCCGCCCGACCGCCGCGCTGCGGGGGTCGCCGGGCAGTGTGAGGCTGAGGATGAGCCCCCGGTGCGGGTGGGGGCTCAGGGAGCCCAGAGGGCTGAAGGGGCTCAAGGGTGGGCGTTGTGACCTCGCGGGGCAGAGGGCGGCCGGTGCCGGTTGCCGCACTGGAGGCGAGTCCAAGTGGGGCTGAGGGTGGGCGTGCGGGTGTGGGTGCATGGGTGACTGACTCCCTTGAGCGCGTGGCCGGTTGGCGGTCACCGCTGCTGCGGCCGAGCTGTGGCCTGTCTCCCTGGCGCGGGCCTGTCCCTCCCAGGGCAGGAGGTACGGACAGGACCGCGCGATGCGCTTCAGCCTGGCGGCGCAGCGTGATGTGTGTGCGGTGCGTGCTCAAAGTAACCACGCCTCGGCACACGTGTCTCTGCTTCAGAGGCAATTGCCTCCGAACGGGTGGACTCGGTCTCCGCCTCAGCGGCAGACTGTGCCTACCGTTGGCGGAGGAAGAGGGCCATGCCGAGCAGTTCCACACCCACCGAGCGGCAACGGCGCCTCGGCGCCGAGCTGCGAAAGATGCGCACCGCCGCAGCGGCCACAACCGCCTACGCGGCGGGCCTGTTGGGCGTCGACAGGACGAAGATCTCCAACATGGAGGCCGGTGTCCGACCGGTGGCGCCTGAGCGCGTCCGCACGCTCGCCTGCAACTACGCATGCTCCGATGCCCGTTACGTCGATGCACTGGTGGCCATGGCCGAGCGCCGCGAGCCGGGCTGGTGGGAGCAGTACCGAGGCACTCTGCCATCGGGCCTGCTCGACATCGCCGAACTCGAATGGAATGCCGTGCGCATTCGGACGGCCCAAACCGTCCACCTTCCGGGCCTGCTGCACACCGATGCGTACGCACGCGCGGTGTTCAGCGCTGTACTGCCCGCGCTCTCGCGGCTGGAGGTTGAGTTGCGCGTGGTCCACCGCCTGGACAGGCAGCAAGTGCTCACCCGCGCGGACCCGGTCGACTACGTGGGCTTCATCCATGAGGCCGCGCTCCGGATGCAGTTCGGCGGCCGGGAGGTCACTCGGGACCAGCTCGGGTATCTGTGCGAGGTGTCGGAGCGCGACAACATCGACCTGCGGGTCATCCCGGTGGAGGGAGGCGCCTTCCCGGGGGCGGGGCACGCGCTTCTTTTCGCACACGGCGTCGTGCCGCAACTGGACACGGCCCAGTTGGACTCCGCGCACGGTCCGGAATTCATGCACGCTGAAGCGCAGTTGACCAAGTACCGAGCCCACCTGGACTGGATGGAGGGAGCGGCACTGGGCACCGCCGAGTCACGGGACTTCATCCGCACCGTCGCACGTCAACTCTGAGGAGCCTCACCATGGTCGAGATCAACTGGGAAGATCCCTACTGCGGCGAGGGAAACAATTGTTTCCGGCTCGGGACGGACAGCGAAGGCAACGCGTTCATCGCCGTCCTCGGCCAGGAGGATCGTTACCTCACCGACAGCCGCGAGTCCCTTCAGCAGATGATCCGCGACATCAAGGCCGGCAAGGCCGATCACCTGCTGTAGGCCGCATCCGTACCCGCGTCCCCGCCGTCCGCCGGGCGCCTGCGACGGCTCGCGAGCTGCCAGGCGCCCAGGCCGAGGACCAGCACCGTGCCGGCGCCGATCCCGGCGAAGCCGATCGTCCGCATCGTGGGGTCCGCTCCGCCGCCCCCGGGGCCCGCGCCGTCGAGGCCGAAGCCTGCGGCTGCGGCATCGCCGTCGTACGGCGGGCCCGGTTGCGCCTCGCCCTGGAGGCTGACGTTCAGGGTCATGGGGACGCTGCCGGAGACCTTGGGGTCGAGGGTCACCTGGACGTAGTACCAGCCCTGGAACCGCATCGCTGATTCCGCCTCCGCGCCGCTCGCGAACCGGTTCGCGTAGGCGGCAGGGGCCGTGCCGAGATCGGTGCCGGCGGGGGCGCCCCGGTAGCCCGTGCTCTTGTCGGCGACGAGGCCGCGAGCCGTGTTGTACAGGGCGAGCCGCAGCCCGTTGACGGCGAAGACCGAGCTGTCCGAGGTGGTGTTGGCCAGCTGGGCCCGGAGGAACAGCTGCTGCCCCCAGGCGACCGGCACACGGTAGAACCGGCTGTCGCCCGGTTCGAGGTCGTCCCTCCAGGTGCCGTCACCGATGGCTGCGGCGTCATTGAACCCCGTGCCGCCGCTCACCTTCTGCGGGGTGCCGCTGCTCGGGGTCGGCGCCTTCGAGCTCCAGCCGGTCGGCGCTTCGGGTTCGTCGGCGCCGGGCTTGAGTCCGGGCTCTGCCATGTAGGTCAGCTCGATCGGCCACTTGGCCGCGCCGGCTGTCTGCGAGCCCGCCCAGGAGACGGTGTAGAGATAGTCACCGGCGTCCTGGCACTGGCTGCTGTCGCCGCCGATGCGCCGTGACGCGTAGCCCGCGAGCGGGCGGGTGGTGTCGCCCCCGAAGTAGACGGACGGGTTGGAACTGCACGGCGTGCCCTTGGCCGAGGTCAGGGAGACCTGGATGCCGTCGAGGATGCCGCTCTTGGTGCCGGGGGGTGGGGCGACCACGGTGGAGATGAACGCGTTGGAGGTGTCGTCCAGCCGGACCCGGTAGTACTTCTTCTGACCGGGCCCGATGGTGTCCGAGTAGATCTTCGCCCGCTCCAGCTCGGGTCCGTCCGCGCTCGACTCCGTGCCGGTGACGGGTTCCGCTCCGTCGGCCGGCTTGTACGAGGCTGCGTCCGCCGGGGCGTCGTCCAGGCGCGGGGACGCCGTCGCGGTGCCCGACAGGGAGAACAGGAGCAGAGGCAGGGGCAGCAGCAGGGCGCAGAGCGCTGCCGTACCGGCGGCGATACCGCCTCCGGACCTCGACATCATCGCGCTCCTACCCTCCGACACTGGTGCCCCTGCTCGCGCGGGGCTCGGCACCGAGACCGGTCGGCCCACGGTACCGGGCCACCATGCACGAAGCCCCACTCGAAAGGGGGAAGTTGGCCCGATCATGGCCCGATCATGCTCGTTCCCCACCCCGGGGCCTGCGTGCGGCTCTACGCTCGTGCGGTGTTCAGATATTCTCAGCCAGGCCTGAGCGCCTTCACCGGGGGGAGATCGTGGACGTCCCGACGTTAGTTCTGTTGGGGGCCGCGGGTGGTCTGCTGCGTGGGGCGCTGGACCTCTACACCCGGTTCGTGTCGTGGCAGGCCGATCGGCGGGTCCATCGGCGGTTGACCGTCGAGGGGACGGCCGGCGATGTTCCCCCGCGGTTCCGCGCGTACTTCGATCCCGCCGTCGACATCGTCGCGGCTGTTCTCCACAGCGCCATGGGTGCCGGGGCGGCCGTGCTGTTCGGCACCACGGGCCAGATCGACGGCGAGTACGCCACGCTCGTCGTCGGCATGTCGGCGCCCATGCTGCTCACCCAACTCAGCCGCATCCAGACGGTGAACGAGTCGCTGACGGGTGTCCGGGAGCCGGTCGGGGTGTCCGTTGCGGCGGAAGACACAACAGCGGTCGCAGGGGAGTCTTCGACTTCCACGCGCGGTGTCGGGGACCTGGGCGGTGCGGACCGTCCCGGCACCACAGGCGCTCCCGGTGTCATAACGGCCGACGCGCGGCCCGGTGGCGCGACGGCCGACGCCCGGCCCGATGCCGGGACGGCCGACACACAGCCCGGTGCAGCGACGACCCACGCGCGTCCCGGTGCTCGGCCCGACGCGGCGCCCAGGGCTCCGGCATCGCCCGCACCGCAGCCCACGCCCCCCGTGGCACCCCGCGAACCGGATCTGCCGCCCTCCATCCCCGCCCCGCTTCCGCTCTCCGGACCGCCCACGCAGTCCTCCGCGTCGTCCTCCGCGTCGTCCCCTGCGCCGTCTTCCAGGCCGCCTGCAACGACCGCGAACGTCCGCAGGCAGGATCCCGCACTCGGCGAGGCCGGGGCGGTGCGGGCACAGCTCCCGGATCCGACGGGGCCGGGCGATACTCCCGTTCCCACGGAACCGGCCGACGGTGCGGGGCCCGGCTTCGACGGCCTCGGCACGCCACGGTGGCGGCAGGGCCCGACGATCGGGGAGGAGGGGCTGTGAACAGCCATCCGTTCCTGTTGAACGAGGACCGTCCCGAGTACGAGCGGCTCATCGACCGGGCGTTGCGTATCGTCCTCGACCGCCCGGAGCCGGCCGCCGGGGGCCGACGGCTCGGCCTGGAGCAGCTGCGCGCCATGGCGCTCGGCGCCGCCCCTGACATCACGGCGGCGGCAGCGGACGAGTACCAGCACTATGTCGCGGTCCGCGACGAAGTCCGTGAGTCGGCGTCCCGGGATGAATCCTCGGACGCGGCGTGGTCGGCTGCGGTTCCGCAGTCAACCGACCGGGGCGCGCGGTCGGATCTGGGCCGGCGGTTCGGTGTGGCCGTCCTGGGTGCCGGGCATCCTGGCGCCGACCGGAACGCAGATGTCGTCGCTCCGTCGCGGTGGGCCACGATGTCCTACGGACGCCGTCTGCTGGCAGCGCTGCTGGGTCTGCGCGTACGCCCGGAGGTGCCGTCGGCCCAGGCGGCGGGAGCTGCGGCGGCGGGAGCGGGTTCGAGGTCAGCAGGTACGTCCGCGCGGTCCAAGCCCAAGCCCCGCCATGGACCTCGGGCCATGAGCGAACCGCTGGTCCTGGGGGCGCTCGATCTGCCCGAAGCCAGTCCGTTCAGCGCTTTCCCCGTCCTCGCCCCCCTGCTCGCAGGAGCGGCTGCCGTCTTCTTCCTCCTCATCGGGTTCATCCTCGAAGTGTTCGCCTCCGCCTCGGAGTTCAGCCGGAGCTTGTTCACCGCTGGGTGGGTGTTCGGGGCCCTCACTGTGGTCCTGCTCGTCATCTGGCGGGCCACGCTCGCTTATCGGCGCCGGCACCCCCCTGTCCGGGGGGCCCTCCAGGTGCTCGCGGTCAAGAGCGACAAGCCCTCTTACGCCAGGGAGACCACCCGCCGAAGCGGACTGGGCGAGGAACACGTGAACTGGGCTGCGCAAGCCTGGAGCCAGGCCCTGCTGGAGCGCGGCATCCTTCCCTTCTTACGGGATGCCCTCACCGATCCCGGCACGCGCGCCTCGTACTGGGACGCGTCCACCCCGCCCGTCCGCCGCGTTCCGAGGCTCGGCTACGGACGGCCGAACTTCTCCGGCCCGGGAGATGACCCCAGCGACGGCCCGGCCCCCCGCCCGCGCTACAGCAGCCCCGACTTCGCGAGCCCCGACTTCACGAGCCCCGACTTCGGAAGCCCGGATCACCACCCGGAGTGAAGGGCAGTGACCGTGGCAGCAGCAGCGGTGGCGGAGAGTGCGTCCCGGTGTTCCGTGGTCGGCCACGCGCGGTCGTCCACCGTCAGGAACGGCTCGCCCAGCACGGTCGCCGGAGTCTTGCCGGTGAACGCCATGACGTCCCGGTGCAGATGGGGCTGGTCGTAGTAGCCGCTGTCGGCCGCGACCTGGGCCGCGTGCTCTCCCGCGGTCATACGGTGCACGGCGTGGTCGAAGCGGACCAGCTTCGCGGCGCCTTTCGGTGGGATGCCGAGGTGCGAGTGGAACCGGGACCACAGACGCTTACGGCTCCAGCCGAGCTCGGCCGCCAAGTCGTCGACCCGGACGAGCCCCCTGCCGTCGACGATCTGATTCCAGGCCCAGGCAAGCTCCGGGTCCACCGCCGGTGTGCGGGCGGCCTCACGCCGGCGGGCGAGCAACGCAGCCACGATCGCGAAGCGGTCGTCCCAGGAGCGGGTTTCGCTCAGTTGCTCGCGGATCCGTGACACCTCCTTGCCCCACACCTCGTCGAGGGGCACCGGAGAACCGGCCAGATCGGCCGGGCATACGCCCAGAATCGGGCCCGCGACCACGGGCGACAGCCGCACCTGCACACACTCGGCACGCTCGCCCCACCCCCGGACCCCGCCTCCGGAACCGAACCCGGGGCCCGCGACAAGGCTGCCCCGATGTCGCCGTCCGGAGCCGTCCTCCACCGTGGACGGGATCGCCCCGAAGTCAAGGATCAGCATCACCGCCGGGTGCGGCACCACCCGCAGGCCACCGGCGGGCGAGGTGGCAACCCGGAAGCCCGCCATATCGACGCCGGCCGGCCCGATGCGCCGCTGCGGGCGTGCGACATCCCACGCGGCGGAGTCGTCGCGATGGTCACGTTCACTCGTGGTGGACGCCATTACTCAATGCTACCTAGGCAGACCGAGGAGGGAACATTTGTCCAAGCCACCGGTGTGCACCGGCGGCGACAGTGGAGTCATGACTTCTCCGGACAGGCACCAGCATCCCCGTGCGAACGACGAAGCCCGAGCCTCCGAGGGCTCGGTCATCGACCTGGAGCACGGCGACATCTACGTTCGCCAGGACGGCCCCCGCGACGCCCCTGTGCTCCTGCTCATCCATGGATCCGCCTCCTCGGGCCGTTCGTGGGACGCCCTGGTCCCGCTGCTGGCCGGGCTCCACCGCGTCATCCGGATCGACCTGCCGGGCCACGGCCGCTCGGCCGAGCCGGACGACGGCGATTACGCGCCCCGGGAGCAGGGGCGCAGGATCGGCACGGTGCTGGACCGGCTCGGCGTCGAGCACGCCGTGGTCGTCGGCCACTCCAGCGGTGGCTACGCCGCGACCGCGCTCGCGGAGCAACGGCCCGAGCTGGTGACCGCGCTCGCGCTCATCAACACCGGCCCAGGCATGGATGCCTTCATCGCAGTGGGGCCCGCCGCGTTCCGCCCCGAGCAGTGGCCGCCGCCCGACGAGCAGATCCGCCAGTTCGCGAGCACCGGGTTCCGTGCGGGCTACGACGTGCCACAAGAGCTCGTCGAGGAGCTGCGTGGCCTGCCCCTCCACGGGATCACCGCGATCACGACGGCGATGCGGGCCTCCACCGCCTATCTGAACGAGCGTGCGCTCCCGGACCGGCTTTCGGCCGTCGGTAAGCCGCTGCTGGTGATCTTCGGTGACGCGGACCTCAGATGGCGGCCCTCGTCCGCAGCCGACTACCGCGTCGTCCCGGGCGCGGAGGTCGAGCTGCTGCCCGGCTCCGGGCACACGCCCATCGTGGAGGACCCGCCAGGCACCGCCGCGCTTCTCCTGCCCTTCGCCGAGACCCACGCCGTTCGAGAACGGGAGGGGTGAACGACGGGTCGAATGACGGGCGGCTCCGCGTAACCGGCGGATGGAAACGGCCAGTTCGTCGTACGTGGGGAAGCATGCGGCTTCCTATAGTTTTAAACGGCATCCCGTTGAAGGACGGGTCCGGACCCACCCGTGAGGGAGCTCGCATGGCCTTTGTCCATCGGACCACCATGACACCCACCAAGCTGAAGTTGCTCAGCGACTGGCTCCCGAAGCAGAGCTGGTTCGTAGGCGACCCGAAAGCGACGGAACTCGTCAAGGCAGGTGGGTTCCGTCTGGACGACCCGGAGGGCGCGGTCGGCATCGAGATCATGGTCGTGGCGGATGCCGCCGCGCAGGGGCCGGTGGCGTATCTGGTACCGATGGGGTACCGGGGTGCGCCGCTGCATGGCGCCCCCGGCGAGGCGTTGATCGGAACCTCCGAGCACGGGGTGCTCGGCACCCGGTGGATCTACGACGGCGTCCACGACCCGGTGGTGACGGCGCAGTTGAGTGCTCTCCTGAGAGGCGTGGCTGTGCCGCAGCACCAGAGCGAGAGCGACACCCCTGACCCGACCGTCACCGTGCAGGGAACGGGCCCCGGCGACGGGCTCGACGTTCAGGTCAACCGCGTCCTGCAGTCGGTGGAGGCCGCACAGGGGGCCTCCGGCCGCCTCGTCGCCGGATGGACCTGGCCGGACGGAACGGCTGCACGGGGCGTATTCGCGGCCGTCGTGCCGCGATAGGGGTCGTACGAGCGCCCTGTCCGGCCTCGTGCCCTCACCAGGCCGAGAGCCCGGGTCTCCGGCTTCGGACAGACCGGCTCCCGCTCCGCACCCCCAGTTCACGGGCCTTGACCGATGAACTGGGGGTGGGCGCCAAACAGCTTTGCTCTACGAGTCGTTGGAGCGGGGGAAGGAGACCTCCACGCGGCGGTTCTTCTTACGGCCCTCTTCGGTTTCGTTGTCGGCGATCGGGTACTGCTCGCCGTAGCCGCGAATCTCGAAGGTGACACTCGGGAGCTTGGGTGCGAGCACCCCCTGCACGGCATTGGCCCGTTGCTTGGAGAGGACGTCGCCGTGCGCCGAGGAACCGAGGTTGTCGGTGAAGCCGAAGACGCGGACCTTGGTCGCGTTCTGCTTCTTGATCTCCTCGGAGATGGTGGCGATACGGGCATTGGCCGCACTGCTCAGCTTCGCGCTGTCCTTACCGAAGAGAACCTCGGCCTGAAGGGCGAAAGTGATGTCGGCATTGGTGTCCTCGCGACGCTCCTCGCCGCCCATGTCCTCGACGATGGACTTGATGTCGAGGACGCGGACATCTCCGAGGGTTGCGCCGTCCCCGAGCATCAGCCCGGGTGAGTTCGCGTCGACCTCGACAGGCGGCGAGGCGCTCGGGACGGCGGTGGGGTTGTCGTCCGCCGAGGCCGAGGTGGCACCCCAGAGAGTCGAGGTGCCGAGGACCACCGCAGCGGCGGTGCAGACGCCGATACGGCGTCGCAGTGCGGTTCGGGATGCGGCTGGTGTGGGGGTGGAAGGCTGCATAGCGGTCGTCACCCCGAGATCTTGATCGTCGCGGTGGGCATGGTGGGAATCTGGAAGTCGACCTCGGTGGTCTCCGCCGGCGGGGCGGGGAACTGGGCGAAGAACGGGGTCTCTCCGCCTGGCTGGAGGCCGTCAAACTTCGTGCAGAGGCACCGGCCGTCGGTGTCACGCAGAATTAGGTAGCGCTTCTTTCCCGCCTTGTCCACCAAGCTCGCTCCGGCCATGGATGCGCCGTTGCCCACAACTTCCTGCTCGAGTCCTTGCCATCCGACGGCGGCCCAAATCTGCTTCGATCCGTTCTTCACACGCCCCTTGACCGTGACAAATCCGCCGGACTCACGCTCAGCCGAGCTGACAATGGCCTCTACGCCGTTCTTGCCCTTTATCGTGGCAAGCACCTGGCCTTCGTCCTCTGCTTCAGGCCCGGGCGCCTCACTCTTCCGGGCATCGGAGGACGCGGACGGCTCCTTGGTCTTTCCCTCCGCCTTGTCCGATCCGTCGTCGCCGCCGCATGCCGTCAGCGCGACAGCCATGGCTACAGAAACAGCCGCCACAGCGACTCCCTTGAAGCGAATCCGGGTCATGGCTACACGCATTGGCGTGTTCCTTTCGGTGACGTTCATCTACTTATCGGCCAGGTGGACGGAGAAGAGGTCTGCCAGGTCCGGCAGGAGATCGATGTGCTTCGGGTCGATGTCAAAGTCTTCGTCATCGCAGACGACTTTGTAGGCCTTTTCCTCTTCGGCATCGTCCGTGTCGTCATCGTCCTCCGCCGAGGCGCTCGGAGTGGGACGCGTGTCCTCTTCGATACGGCAGCGGGGCTCGATCACCGCTCGTGCGGTGGCCTCGGCCTTCGTCGTCTTCGTACTAGTGATCACCGATTCGCCGACCGTCTTGTCAGTCTTGACCTTGACGGTGTAGGACGCCTCGGGCCAGAAACCCCTGTTGCAGGAGACCTGGTGGGCGTCGTTCTGCGACGCGAGCCACTCACCGGCGGCGCATGATCCCGCTCCGATGTCCCGGCCGCTCAGGAGGTCGTCCCATGCGTCAAGGTCGAAGGCTCCCGGCCATGACCACTCGTCCCGAGCGTCCTGGGCCGCCGCTAGTGCCGCCGCGTCCGCAGCGGTCTGGGCCTCGTTCTTCTTCATCGACGCCTGGCCGACGGCGAAGTAGGCGAACGCAAGGAAGAGCAGGCCCGCCACCACCATGATGTAGATGGGGAAAGCCTGCCCTGACTCGCGGGTCTGTTTTGTCAGCCCTCGCCCCCACCGGTGATCTTGCTGATCTGCCCGGTGATAGCGGTCCCGATCGTCTCGCCGATGTTCGTCGTCACGAGCGCCGCGATGATCGCCACGACCACCACGATGATGCCCAGGTACTCCACAGCGCCCTGCCCCTGGTCCGCCCGGGCCTTCATGCGCTGGACAGACGTGTTCGCCCAGACCTTGGCATTGACGGAAGCCTTCAGCATCAGGTTGCTCATGATGTTCCCCTCCGGGTTCGGCCGACCGTGAGCCGGCCGACGCGTAAGTCTCGTTGGTGGCACCCGTGTTACCGGCTTCCTCCTGGCCGGTGCCGCTGGTGACATGAGAAACGTACGGCTGGACGGTCTGTCCGGCGGAGGGTCCCAGGGCCCAAAGACGGACCCAAAACGCGCGCTGGGCCCATCTCTCCGTGCGTGCCCCGGGTTCGGGGCCCCTCCTCCGATCAGCCATGGCTGCCTGTCCCCCTCGTCGCAGGTCCCGAGCCCGGCTCCGTGCCGAGCCAGCGGGCAATCGCCTCGCTGCGGCTGCCGCTGCGCAGCTTGGTGAAGATCCTGTTGATGTGGTTCTTGACGGTCTTTTCGCTGATGAAACAGGTAGCGGCGATCTGCTGGTTGCTCATGCCCGACGAGATGAGCTCCATGACCTCCGCCTCCCTCGAACTCAGGTCGTACTGCTGTCTGTTGGCCGCCTGGGGCCTGCTCGGTTCTCTGTCAGACGAAGACTGTGCCACAACAGGTTGCAGTTGCGAAAGACCTCGCAGATGTCCGGCCCGTTGCACCCCCGCCCCCGAAGGGCCCCGCGTGCCGTACGAGTTGTTGCCCGGAGGCTGGGCCGATGAGGTGGGGCCGGCCGGGGAAACGTCCGGTGTCAGGGCCGCACCGAGCCCCTCGGGGAGCTGCGTCGGCCGGTGCTCCCTCCCTTGGCGCATATGGGTGAGCAGTGCGTTGGCCGCCGTGGCGGTGAAGGGGGCCCGGCCGCTCCTCGTGTCGCGTACGGCCTGCACGAGTTCGTCCGCCGTGAACTCGCCGTGCACCAGATAGCCACCCGCGCCCAGACGCAGGGCCTCGTGCACGATGTCGCTCTCGCGGCTGTACGTCAGCATCATCACGGGTGCAACCTGCACCAGGTGCGGCAGGGCGGAGAGGCCGTCCACCCCGGGCATCCGGACGTCGAGCAGGATGACGTCGGGGCGGTGGCGTACCGCCGCGTCGTAGGCCTCGCGTCCGTCCGCCGCCTCTGCCACGACATCGATGTCAGCGCGGCCGCTGAGCAGGACCCCGAGTCCTGCCCGTACGACGGGGTTGTCGTCCGCGACGACGACCCGCAGGGGCCCGGGGGCAGGCCGCTCGGGTGCTGCGGGGAAGGCGGGCATCGGCTCGGGGCCCTGGGGCGACGAAGGCGGGAGGTGGGTGGTGGCCGGGAATGCGGGGGAGCTGAGTTCCGTGCTGAGCGGGGCGCCGTGCGACGACGTGTGCTGGGAGGCGTGGTTCTGTGCCGACCAGTCCTGGCCCGACGCGCGCGATACGTCATCCGACATTCTGCGACCTCCTCTCAGGTCTCGTGGGGGTGGGGACGGAAATAACACGGGGAGTGCTGGAGCGGTGGAGCGCTACGGCCGGTGTCCGGGCCGCCGCAGCGGTTACGGGTCCGCCCCGGCCTGGAACAGTGCGGCCGTCGGGAGTTCCACGCGGACCTCCGTGCCCTTGGCCGCCTCGCCCCTGCCGATGCGGATACGGGCGCCGATGGAGGCCGCGCGTTCGACCATGCCGACGAGCCCGAAGTGGCCGGCCCTTCGCAGGTCGTCGAGCGTGGTGCCCTTGGGAAGTCCTTGCCCGTCGTCGTACACGCTGACGCGCAGGACGTCGCCCTTGATGCCGGCGAGGACGATGAGGTAGGTGGGGTGGGCGTGCCGGTTGGCGTTCTCCATCGCTTCGGAGGCGACGGTGAGCAGCTGTCTGGCGACGACCTGCGGGACCGGCGGTACGGGGGTGTCGCCCGGGCTGCGGAACACCGCCTCCACGCCGTGGCGGCGGCTGAAGTCATCGGTCCTGGTTCGGAGTTCGGTGATCAGGTCCACGCCCCCGTCGAGCCCCGATTCGCGGCGCAGGTCGGAGAGGAGTTCGCGGGACTCGGCGGCGGCCCGCCGGGCCGAGCGAGCCACCAGCTCCGCCTGGTGTTTGACGGTCGGGGGGTCCATGCGGTCGGCGGAGCCGGCCAGGCCGTCGGCGGCCAGGGCCAGGCCGTGCAGGGTCTTGGCAACGGAGTCGTGCATCTCCCGGGCCAGCCGGCCGCGTTCGCCCTCGACGGCCTCGCTGACGGCGAGCCGGGCCCGGGTCTCGGTCAGGGCCTGGCTGGCCGCGCCGACGCGGAGCATCAGATTGCGCAGGGCCACTCCGACAGCGCCGGCCAGGATGCAGAAGCCGGGCAGGAGCAGCACGTCGGCCAGGCTCGACTGGGGGCGGTTGTCGACGCTGTAGGCGGCGGCGAGGATGAGGCTCTGCACAGCCGCGAAGATTCCGGCGGCACGCCAGCCGTAGAGCAGTCCGGCGAGCAGCGGGGTGCAGACGACGGCGTAGCCGAGGGTCGACTCGGGGGTGGCGGTGAACAGCAGCAGCGCGCCGAAGACGGTGTCCACGCCGAGGAGCAGCGGGTGGCGCACGAGGAGCGGCCCGAAGCGTTCCCAGTCGCGGTAGAGGGCGTACGAGCCGACGAACGTCACGAGGACGGCCGATCCCACCAGCCAGCCCGCGACGCCGGGGGCGCTGTTGTCGATGGCCTGCGGGGTGCCGATGGCGATCATGGCGAGCCGGAAGAGGAACACCTGCCTGGCCAGCGCCTGGAGGGCGTTGACCTGGATGGAGACCGTGGGTGCCGGGCCCACCGGGGTGGACAGGGTGTGGCGGGGGTCCGTGGGCTCGGGTCCCGGGTGCAGGGAGATCGTCATCGGCCGGCCGCTCATTCCCCCGTCAGGGACCCGAGGTCGGTACCGGATCCGAGCAGCATGGCGGCGCCCATCAGGAGCACGGTCGCGGGGATCATGAAAGTGGTGACCATCAGGGTGGCCTTGGGGACCGCCTTCGCCGCCTTGCGCCGGGCGTTCTGCGCGTCGGTGCGGCGCATGTCGTTGGCGATGGCGATGAGGGTGTCGACGATCGGTGCGCCCAGCTCCTCACCCTGCTGGAGCGCGGTGACGAACATGGCGACCTGCTCGGAGTCGTTGCGTCTGCGCAGCTCGTCGAAGGCCTGGCGGCGGCTGACGCCCATGTCCATCTGGCGCAGGGTGATGCGCAGTTCGTCGGCCCAGGGGCCCTTGTACTTCTCCGACACCCGGTCGAGTGCCTGCCGGAAGCCGAGTCCTGCGGAGACGACGACGGCGAGGACGTCCAGGAAGTCGGGGAGCGTACGGTCGATGTCGTCCCGGCGTTTGCGGACGGCGGCCCAGATGCCGACCTCGCCCCAGAACAGGCCGAACGCGACCATCAGCAGGGCCATGAAGATCTGGCCGCTGGAGAGCATCGCGAAGGCGGCGAAGGCTCCGAGGGCGCTGTAGACGGCACGGCGGGCGGCGTAGCGGTCGACGGTGAGGCCGTCGGGGTTGCCCGCCATGTCGATCTTGCGGCGCTTCTCGTTGACCCTCTTCGGGCCCATCAGGCGGAGCACCAGAGGCGCCCAGCGCATGCCGAGCCGGTCGATGCCGGAGCCCACGGCCGTGGTGCGGGTCGAGCCCACCTCCAGGGCGAGCGCGAGGTCGCCGGGGAGGGTCGCCTCGGTGCGGTACATCCGTACGCCCTTGAAGACGCCCAGCACACAGAGGCCGACGACGAGAGCGAGCAGCAGTTCCATATCGAGCGGTCCCCTCCTCAGATATCGATCTTCGAAATGCGGCGGATGGCGATGAAGCCGACGGTGTACAGGCCGAGCGAGATGATGACGGCGGTCTGTCCGAGGAACGATCCCGTCATCCGGTCGAGCGCTCCGGGGAGGATCGAGTTGACGAGGAGCATCGCTCCGACGCCGATGGCCGGGACGGCGTACGCGGTGGTGTTGATCTGCGAGAGCTGGGTGCGGACCTCGCGCCGGGTCTCCTTGCGCTCCTCCAGGGTGATGGTGAGGTTGCGCAGCGAGGAGACGACCTGGCCGCCCGCCCGGTTGGACAGGATGAGGGTGGCGACGAGGACGACGAGCTCGCGGGACGGCAGACGGGTCGCCAGTTCGTCCAGGGCGTCGTCGAGGGTGCGGCCCACGCCCAGCTGGTCGGCGACGATGCGGAGTTCGTCGCCCGCGGGCGCCTCCAGTTCGTCGGCGGCCATGGCGATGGCGGTGCGCAGGGAGAGACCGGCCTGGGTGGCGTTGGCCAGTACCCGGGAGATCTCGGGCAGCTGGCCGATGAAGGCCTCGGTGCGTTTGGTGCGGTGCCAGTTCAGGAAGGTGTTGGCGGCCCAGATCCCGGCGAGTCCGGCGAGCGGGCCGAAGAACGAGGCCAGCAGGGAGGCGGCGATCAGCCAGAGGGCCACGACCGACGCCACGACGTAGAGGAAGTACTCGCCGGCGGTGACGTCGAGGCCGGTGGCCGCCAGCTTCCGCTCGATCCTCCTGCCCAGTCCCGTGCGGCGCAGCCGGCGGTCGAGCCCGGGGAAGCGGCGCTGCGGGCCGCCCTCGACCTGGCCGGTGGAGGAGAGCCGGTCGACGAGGGCTTCGCGCTGGGCCTTGCCCGAGTTGTAGGCGTGCAGGCCGAGGACGCCGAGTACGCAGCACAGCAGCGTGACGCCGATGGTGAGCGGTGCGAGGTTGTCCATGTCGGGGTACCTATTCGGCTTCTCGGGTGGCGAGGTACGCGTCGGACGGTGCGACTCCGAAGGCCTGGGGGATCGGTTGTCCGGCCATGTGGAGCCGGTCGGCGATACGGCGCGGGAGGGGCAGTGCCTGGAACTCGCCGTGGATCAGCCCGTCGGTGTCCATCGGCCGGGCATCGAACCGGGCGACGGTGACGATCCTGTACGGGGCCCGCCCGTGCGAGTCGA
This sequence comes from Streptomyces sp. NBC_01012, assembly GCF_045162755.1. Taxonomy (NCBI): domain Bacteria; kingdom Bacillati; phylum Actinomycetota; class Actinomycetes; order Kitasatosporales; family Streptomycetaceae; genus Streptomyces; species Streptomyces sp. NBC_01012. The sequence goes on from NZ_CP108688.1 coordinate 2,756,323, forward strand.
GTACCGCGAGCTCGGTGATGCGCCGGGAGCCGTCCGCGTGCCGGGTCAGCTGGACGATGACGTCGACGGCGCTGTTGATCTGGTCGTGCAGGGCCTCGAAGGGGATCTTGATCTCGGACATCGACGCGAGGGTCTGGAGACGCATCAGCGCGTCCTCCGCGCTGTTGGCGTGGACGGTGGCCAGGGAACCGTCGTGGCCGGTCGACATCGCCTGGAGCATGTCGAGCGACTCGCCGCCTCGGACCTCACCGACGATGATGCGGTCCGGGCGCATACGCAGGGAGTTGCGGACCAGGTCGCGGATGGTGATCTCGCCCTTGCCCTCCACGTTGGCGGGGCGTGACTCCAGCCGGATCACGTGCTTCTGCTGGAGCTGGAGTTCGGCGGAGTCCTCGATGGTGACGATGCGCTCGCCCTCGGGGATGAGGCCGGAGAGCGCGTTGAGGAGGGTGGTCTTGCCCGTGCCGGTGGCCCCGGACACGATCACGTTGAACTTCGCCTGGACGAGGCCGGCGAGCAGCAGCAGTATCTGCTCGTCCAGTGAGCCGAAGCTGATCATCTCCTGGAGCGTGAAGGACCTGGGGAAGCGCCGGATGGTGAGCGTCGCGCCGGTGAGCGCGAGCGGCGGGATGATGACGTTGACGCGCTCGCCGCTGGGCAGGCGGGCGTCGACCATCGGATTGGCCTCGTCCACACGCCGGTTGACGGTGGAGACGATGCGCTCGATCGTCTGCATCAGCTGCTCGTGACTGGCGAAGCGCAGGGGGAGCTGTTCGACGCGGCCCGCTCGTTCGACGTAGATCTGGTCGGGTCCGTTGACCATGATCTCCGTGATGGAGGCGTCTTCGAGGAGCGGCTCCAGGACGCCGAGCCCGAGTGCCTCGTCGACGACCCGGCGGATCAGCTGGGAGCGTTCGAGGGTGGAGAGGACCGGGCCCTCACGGCTGATGATGTGGCCCAGTACGCGTTCCAGCCTGGCCCGGCGGTCGGCGGTGGCCAGCGAGGACATCTCCGCGAGGTCGATCTCCTCGAGGAGCTTGGCACGGTAGGTGGCGACCATGTGGCCGTCCTCCCGTCCCCCTCCGCGCTCCTCGGGGGCGGTGATGCGTGCCCGCAGACTCATGGGTGGTACTCCTCGGGTGAAAAGGGATGCGCTAGTCGCGGGGCATGGTGGCGGACTTCTCGACGGTCCGGTCACCGAGCAGGCCGAGCAGGACGTCCGGGATGTCGACCGTGACCTTCACCGTGACCGATTCGCCCCCTGTCGGCGCGGCGATCCGGGACCGCTGGGCCACCCAGCCGGTCATCGACGCCTTGCCGACGCGTTCGTAGGACCCGCGCAGGCCGTCCTGCGAGGCGGTACGGGCGGCGGCCCGTGCTCCGGTGCCGGCCTGCTGGGCGGTGTAGGCGACGAGGCCGAGCTGTATGCCCGCGAGGCCGATCAGGATGAGGACCGGGAGGAAGCCGAGGTACTCGATGGCGGTCGAGCCACGGTCCGAGCCGGCGCGCGGTCTCCGTCCGGCCGCTCGTGGAAGTGGAATCCGTACGGATGCCATGTCGCGTCACTTCCCTTCCGCTGCCGCGCCGGCCGTCGCCCTGACGGGGATGGGGAGGCTGGCGAATCCCGGGAACAGGACGGGGGCCTTCAGGGTGATGGTGGCCTTCACCATGTCGTTCTCCTCGTACCCGCAGCGACTGACGTCCGCGGGTCCCTCCCAGGCGTTCGGGAGCCGCTCGTACACGGCGTCCCTGCACCTGCTGTGCCGGTCCCAGGCGCCGGAGGCGACCGCCTTGCGTACGCCCTCGTCCGCCGCGCCGCTCGCCAGCGTGAACGTGTAACCCACCAGGACGGCCTGCCAGAGCAGCACCAGGGTCACCAGGATGATCGGCACCATCCCGGTGAACTCGATACTCAGCTGCCCACGGTCGCCTCCCGGCCGTGCCGACACGGGTGACAGTGCCCGCGCGTGCGCGCGCAACCGTGTGCGTATCCGGCCCGCGTCTCCGCTGCCTGGCATCACTGTCAGCCTCCCCCGCTGGTCGTGCCGCCCTTGCGCTTGCGGCCACCGATCGAGCCCCGGTCGCCCCGCAGCATGCCGCCGCGGGACTCCGTTCCCTTTCCAGGCTTCACGAGTCCGAGCTCACCCGCCAGGGCCCAAAGGGCCTGTTTCACGGTGGAGCGTGGGTCCAGTTCGTGCATTCGGCCCGAATCGACCACCCCCTGGAGCTCCTTGAAGTTCGCGGGTACGGCCGTGGCCGCCATCCGGGTCCCGGTGATCCGCTGGATCAGGGCGGGCTGGATCTCGGTGTTGCGGTTGAAACGGTTGACGAGGGAGACCGTCTCCTCGCCCTTGCGGACCTGGAGCCGTTCCCACATCCGGATGATGCGCTTGGCGCCCCGCACCGAGACGACGTCCGGGGTGGTCACCAGCACTGCGGTGTCGGCCATCTCGATCGCCGCGGCGTTGGCCCCGTTCATCTGGCTTCCGCAGTCGATGACGACGACGTCGTAGCGTGAGCGCAGGGCGCTGACGATCTGGCGGGCGGACCGGTCGCTGACCTCTTCGCCGCGCTCGCCCTCCCCCGGGGCCAGCAGCAGGGCGAGGCCCGTGTCGTGCGAGAACACGGCGTCGGAGAGCACCCTGGGCGATATGTCGGTGATGGCCGCCAGGTCGACGACGGAACGCCGGAACTGCACGTCGAGATAGGCGGCGATGTCACCGGCCTGGAGGTCCAGGTCCACGAGCGCCGCGGCGTGCCCGGACGCCTGTGCGGCCAGGGCGAGCTGTACGGCGGTGACGGTCGTGCCGACCCCGCCCTTGGCCCCCGTGACGGTGACGACGGTGCCGCCGGGGCCGGTGAACACATCGGCGCCCGACCCGAGATGGCGTCGTACGCCGGTGGACCACTGGGCGGCGGCCTGGACACGGTTGGCGAGTTCCTCGTAGCTCAGGGGGAGAGTGACCAGGCCCCGGGCCCCCGCGTCCATCGCCGCGGCGAAGAGCACGGGGCTCGCGTCCGCGGTGATCAGCACGACCCCCACGGCGGGGAACCGCAGGGAGACCTCCCTGATGAGTTCGAGGGCGGGCACCGGGCCGATCCGCTCGTGGACCAGGACGGCCTCGGGCAGTTCGTCGACGGCCTCGCCCGCGAGACGGGCGAGCGTGTCGATGAGCTGTGTGGAGTCGCTCACCGGTGCCGCGGGTTCCGCGTCGGGGAGCTGGCTGAGCAGGGTGGTCACTGACCTGGCCGCGTCGGCGTCACCGACCGCCGGGAGGATTCTGATGGTCATCCCGCCCTCACTTGTCGTTGTCGAGCGTGTAGGTCCGGTCGCCCGGGCGGATGGTGCCGTCGCTGCCCGGGGCGATCAGGGCGAGACGTACGTGCTGGGCGAACGACTCGGCGTAGGCCACGCGCTGGGTGTCGAGGGTGTTGAGGGCGAAGGTGATCGGCACCGCCTGGGTCGCCTGGTTCCGGTCCTCCTTCCTCGGTTCGAGGGCGGTCAGTTCGCCGACGTCGAGGACCTTGGCGTTGGAGACGATGATCTTTGACTGGGAGGCCTCGCCCTCCCGCTCGCCCGTGAACGTGGCGTAGATGTTCACCTTGTCGTTGGGCCGGATCTTGCCGGCCACACCCGTCGCCGCGTCGATCATGATGGCGATCTCCTGCTCACCCGGCCGCAGTTCGGGGCTCCGCACCATCATGTCGCTCTGCATCAGCGAGCCCTTCTGCAGCTCGGTGACGGCGATCTTGCCGTCGATCTCGTCGATCTTCGTGACAGCGTTGCCGGACAGCCAGCGTTTGGGCATCGAGACCTTCTCGAACTGCCCGGCGGACAGGGCCGTGTACGGGGCCACATCGGTCTTCAGCCGGTAGGCGTCGACCTCGGGGCCGACCTTCGAGTTGACGTCGCTGATGACCGAGAGCACCCCGGCGAATGCGGCGAAGGCGCACAGGACCGAGAGGAGCAGGAGTATCACGCCGCGGCGCTGGCGGGAGTTCATGGGCCGGACAACCTCGTTCGAATCGGATACGTGGAGCAGCGGACAGAGACGGATGCGCGGTGTCTGAGAGGAGCTACGCGGTCGGCGGCGCGGGCGCTCCGGGGCTCAGGACAGCGGGGGAGAGCATTCGGTTCTCCGACGGCGCCAGCGGGGAGGAACAGAACCCGCAGCGGTCGCCGATGAGCTCCATTCCGCACCAGTGGCAGTTTTCCCTGCGTACGGAGGAAACGAGCTGGTAGATCACGGAGATGTCCGGGAGGAAGGAGGCAAATTCCACCAGCTTCCCCGTTCCCCACCAACGCGCCGAGCCGGAAGGCAGGGGGCACTCCGTAACGGCTTGGACCCCCCAGGCGGGGGCGAGGGTCTGCTGCACCCATTCGGATGTCAACTGCCCCTTGGCCACCAGGAGATGACTGCTGAAGGCGGGCCCGGACGGCGGCTCGACCGTCGGCCCGATCTTGACCAGCTGCGGGCTGGGTCCCGCGAGCACGGCGAACTGTGAGCCCGGCACCCAGGACTTGGCGTGGCTCTTGAGGCTGACGGGGACCCGGTCGAGCCTGGCCACCGAGTTGAGCAGGGCTCCGGCGTGGATGTAGTGGGAGAGCAGCCGGGCCGCCGATGCGACGACTCCCGGGCTGAAGTCGCAGATGGAGAGCTGGCGCAGCTGGCGTACGAGTACGGCCACGCCCAGCGGCGGCAGGTCGGTCCTGAGCAACGCGATGCGGTCGCTCTCCAGGACCGAGCGGATGGCGTGCAGCCGGCGCTCATGGGCGGGGCTGATGCCCGACGGGTAGACCGCGATCACATGACCGTGCTGCTCCAGGAGCAGGTTCATGTCGCCGATCGCGAGATCGAGGGGCTGCTCTCCCGGCGCCTGGAGCAGGGCGGCGGTGGGCGTCTGCTGATCGGTCGGCGGTAGCACGAGATCGGCGCTGGTCACTGCTATTGCGGTCGGCACGCACTTCCCCGTTCGCTTCCGGCCGTGGTCGGGGACGACTCCGGCCGCAATCACTCTGCCCCCGTGCTTCTGCCCAGCACTTTAACCACGTCACACCAGGCAGAGAACAGATATCGGATCCCAGTACGAAGACGTACTGCACGCGCGTTCGCTCCGCCTCCGTACGAAATCGGACGAAAAGCAGACCGGTTAACTCCTGTACCACTGCACAGAGTTACCCCGGCCGTCCGGGTTTGAAAACCGTCGGAATTAATCCGCCCACGTCAGAACGGATGTCGGCGATTCCGCCCGCTTTCCCGGACCGCCCCCGATATCCGCTCCGTCACGTTCCGGGCACGCGGGCCGAGTCACCCGAAGGTGTGCACGCGCCCGTCCCGCGAGGTCCCCCGACGCCGGCGCGCACCGCGCTCGGCACATCCGTACCGCCAGAGGTCTTGACATCTTGATTGGTCTGGACCAGTTTATCAGGCCAACGGGTGGCCACCGTTTCCGCAAGCATCCCCCAACTCCCCCCACCGGAGGCAGCAAGTGGAAAACTCCGTAGGCAGCAGCACGCACAGAAGGCGTCGGATCAGGCCTCTCGTCGGCGGGATCGTGGCCGCGGTCGCGGCCGGGGCGCTCGGCGTCACCGGGCTCGTCACCACCGCGCAGGCGGGCGACACCGACACGGCCGCGAAGGCCGGCGAGGCGGCGGGCGCGGGTGTCGCGTCGGTCCCCGCCCACGCGGTCACGGGCTACTGGCAGAACTTCGACAACGGTGCCACCGTCCAGAAGCTCGGCGACGTCCCCGAGAACTACGACATCATCGCCGTGGCCTTCGCGGACGCCACGGACACGCCCGGCGGTGTCACCTTCAACCTGGACTCGGCGGGCCTCGGCGGCTACACCGTCGACCAGTTCAAGGACGACATCAAGGCCAAGCAGGCCGACGGCAAGAACGTCATCATCTCCGTCGGCGGCGAGAAGGGGGCCGTCGCCGTCAACAGCGACGCCTCCGCGACCGCCTTCGCCGACTCTCTGTCCGACCTCATCCAGGAGTACGGCTTCAACGGCGTCGACATCGACCTGGAGAACGGCCTCGACTCCACGTACATGACGAAGGCGCTGCGCTCCCTGTCGTCGGAGGTCGGCTCCGACCTCGTGATCACCATGGCGCCGCAGACCATCGACATGCAGTCGACGTCCGCCGAGTACTTCAAGACGGCGCTCGACATCAAGGACATCCTGACCGTCGTCAACATGCAGTACTACAACAGCGGTTCGATGCTGGGATGCGACGGCAACGTCTACTCGCAGGGCTCGGTGGACTTCCTCACCGCGCTCGCCTGCATCCAGCTGGAGGGCGGTCTCGACCCGTCCCAGGTCGGCATCGGTGTCCCCGCCTCGTCCAGCGGCGCCGGCAGCGGCTATGTCGAGCCGGCTGTCGTGAACGCGGCCCTGGACTGCCTGACCGAGGGCACGAACTGCGGTTCGTTCAAGCCCGACACCACCTACCCGGGGCTGCGCGGCGCGATGGCCTGGTCGACGAACTGGGACGCCGCCGCGGGCAACGCCTGGTCCGACTCGGTCGGCGCACACGTCCACGGACTCCCGTAGCCGTAGCCGTAGCCGTACCCGTCATCGACACCCCGTGACCCGGGCACACCCCCCACGACCCGGTCACACCCCGTGACCCGGTCACGCCTCGGGCCGACGAACCAGCAGCGCCGCCGCTCCCCCGGCGGCGCTGCTGTGTTCGTCCCGTGTCATGTCACCAGGGCAGTTCGCGCACCTGCTGGACGCACAGCACGACGAACAGCAGACCCGCCGCGCCCAGCATCCCGTTGCTGAGCCAGCCGTTACGCCACTCCCTGGGCGTACGGGAGGAGTTGAGCAGCCAGATCAGGGTCAGCGCCAGGAACGGCATGAAGAACGCGCCCAGCACCCCGTAGCCGATGACAAGCCCGAAGGGCTCGTCCAGCCACAGCAGCGTCATCGGCGGGAACGTCAGCCAGAGCAGATACGCGCGGAAGGGCACGGACCGCTCCTGCCGGCCGACCGTCTCGCTGCCCGCCCTCTCCACGTCGGCGCCGCCCCGGCCGCCCCTGAACCGCTCCACGAAGTCGGCGAACATCAGGCTCACGCCGTGCCACACACCGATGAGCGACGAGAACGACGTCGCGAAGAAGCCGATCAGGAACAGCTTCGCCGTACCCGTACCGAAGCGGTCCTCCAGGACCTTGCCGAGATCGACCAGCCCCCGGTCACCGCTCGTCAGGGCGATCTGCGAGGAGTGCAGCAGCTCCGCCCCGACGACGAGCATCGCCACGACGAAGATGCCGGTCGTGATGTAGGCGGCCCGGTTGTCGATCCGCATCACCTTCATCCAGGCGGTGTTGGACCACCCCTTGGCGTTCACCCAGTACCCGTACGCCGCCATGGTGATGGTGCCGCCGACCCCGCCGATCAGTCCGAGTGTGTAGATCAGCGATCCGTCGGGCAGGACGGGGAGCAGCCCGGCGAAGGACGCGCCGATGTCCGGCGCCACCCGGATCGCGACGTAGACCACGACGACGAACATCACGCCGATCAGGACCGTCATGACCTTCTCGAAGACGGCGTACTGGTTGAACCAGACGAAGACCAGACCGATCAGCCCGGTGATGATCGCCCAGGTCTTCAGGCCGGGACCGTCGGGGAAGAGCGCCACGACGGGCAGGGCGCTCGACGACATGGCCGTCGCGCCGTACACGAAGCCCCAGACGACGACGTACACCGCGAAGTAGCCGGTGGTCCACCCGCCGAGGGTGCGCCAGCCGTCGAAGAGCGTGCGGCCCGTCGCCAGATGCCAGCGGCCCACCGCCTCCGCGAGGGAGATCTTGACGAGGCAGCCGATCACGGCCGCCCACATGAGGGTGTAGCCGAATTTGCTGCCCGCGATGAGCGTCGCGACCAGATCTCCCGCTCCGACGCCGGTGGCCGCGACGACGATGCCGGGCCCGATGTAGCGCCAACTGGACTTACGCGGCCGGGAGCTCAGCTCCCCCGCACCTGTGGTCTCACTTGTCTCCGCCATGCCGGTCAAGGAAGCGCATGGCGAAGGATCGCACAAGGGGGCGCGGGCACAGGGCCGTCATGCCCCCTCCACTCGCGTACGTCTGTGGATGTTCCGTGACAGGAGAGGGTGGTGCACCGCCCGGTTCCCCGTGGGACGCTTGACCCGCTGGACAGAAGGCCGCTGAACGGGGGAAGTGGCATGACAGGCCCACGCGTCGACCCGCTGGAGCACGGCGATCCGGCGACGCTCGGCAGCTACGAGCTGCTCGGGAGACTGGCGTCGGGTGGCATGGGGAGGATCTACCTCGCCCGGGACGGTGAAGGGCAGCCGGCAGCTGTGAAGACCCTGCTCGCCGAGGGCGTCGTCAGCGACGTCGACCGGCGGCGCTTCGCCCGTGAGGTGCGGCTGGCGCAGCGGATCGACAGCGCGTTCACGGCGCGGGTGCGGGAGGCGGACCCTCGGGCGGAGCGGCCGTGGATGGCGATCGACTACATAGCCGCCCCCTCCCTGGCCGAACTGGTGCGTGCCGCAGGGGTGTTACCCGCCTTCACCGTACGGTGGCTGGCGGCGGGCGTGGCGGAGGCGCTGGTCACGCTGCACGGCGAGGGCATCATCCACCGGGATCTCAAGCCGCAGAACGTCCTGCTGCCGCTCCCCGGCCCCCGCGTGATCGATTTCGGCATCTCGCACGCCAGCGATATCACCCGTACGAGTCTCACCCTGGGCACGATCGCCTTCACCTCACCCGAGCAGGCGCGGGGTGAGCCGTCGACCGAGGCGTCGGACGTGTACTCGCTCGGCGCGACCCTGTTCCATCTGGCGCTCGGTCGGCCTCCGTACCGTGCCGACAGCGACACGCTCGGCCTGCTGGCCCAGGTGCAGCGGGGCCGGCTCGATCTCGACGGGCTGCCCGAGGAGTTGACGACGCTGATCCGCCCCTGTCTGGCGGTCGACCCCACGCAGCGGCCGGCGCCGGCCGAGATGCTCACCCGGTTCCAGGAATCACTGGCCGGGCTCCCGGAGTCGCAGGACGGTCGCCCGTGGCTCCCGCAGCGCTGGACGGATCTGATCGAGACGTACGAGCGTCACGGGCGTGAGCTGGTGCGGGGCGCCGGTGGCGGGGGCGTCGATCCCGAGGGGGGCACCGTCGACCAGGTCACGAGCGTGGTACCGCCGCCGGATCCGACCCGGGTGTACACGAAGGACCGGGAGCGGCTGCGCGAGGCGGAGCATCGGAGCGAGGTGGCGCGCAGGAAGGTGGAGAGGGACCAGCGGGAGCGTGCCGAGAGGGAGGCCGCGCGCGCCAGGGCCGCACAGGCCCTGGCGCGGCGTGTGGCCAGAGGGTCACCCGCGTCGGCGCCGGCCGACGGGGCGGCTCGTACGCCGGGCCCGGCATCCCGCACCGGAGCGGCCAGGACGCCCGGAGCCGCCAGGACGACGCCCGGACACGCGTCCGCCTCGGACAGCGGGGCGCCGACCACCGTGGACAGCAAGGTGCCGGGCGCCGTCGGCTGGCTGATCGTGCTGGTCTTCGTCGCGCTGGTCGTCGGCTGGCAGGCCTACAAGTCCGGCACCGGGACGGGCGATCACAGCGGAGCGAGCACGAGCGTCAGCGCGAGCGCCGACACGGACAGTGGCTCCGGCACGGATGAGGACGAGTACGGGGACGAGGACGAGTACGGGGACGACGAGGACACCGACGCGGACACCGACACCGACTCCGACTCCGGCTCCGGCTCCGAGCCGTCCGAACCGGAGACCGAGCCGACTCCCGACGAGGACGACGAGGCGTTCGGCGACGTGGCCTCGGGTGACTGTCTCAACGCCTACGACGACGGGTACGGCGACTGGTCGACCGACACCCCCGAGACCGTGCGCTGCGACGCCGCCGACGCCTACCTCAGGGTGACCTCGACGGACGACGACATCAGTCCTTCCGAGTGTCCGTCCGGCGCCGGAAAGTCGTCCTGGACCCACGTGGGTTCCGATTCGGAGTTCAGCGCCACGCTCTGTGTGACACGTCAGTTCCGCGTGGGCCAGTGCCTCGTCTCCAAACACGAGGGCGACCGGCTGACGGACGCCCAGTTGATGACGGTGTGGAGTTGCGGCGCGGGCACCGTCCCCAGCGGCTACGACGTCATCCTCCAGATCACGGGCCGCTGGCGCGCCCAGTCCAGCTACCCTGCCGGATTCTGCTCGCAGAGCCGGAGCGACCAGGAGCGCTACTGGACCCTGGAGGTGGACGACAACAGCACGGTGCTGTGCGTCAAGTGGGTCTGAGGACGGGGCGTTCCGGGCCGTGCCGCGGGGAAACGGCACGGCCCGGACCTGCGGGCGTCAGATCACCAGGCTCAGCGCCGCCGCGACCACGAAGCCGGCGACCGAGAGGACCGTTTCCAGGACCGTCCAGGTCTTGAGGGTGTCGCGCTCGGAGATGCCGAAGTACTTCGAGACCATCCAGAACCCGCCGTCGTTGACGTGCGAGGCGAAGATGGAGCCCGCCGAGATCGCCATGATGATCAGCGCGAGGTGGGCCTGCGACATGCCCTGTCCCTCGACGAGCGGAACGACGATGCCGGCGGTGGTGACGATCGCGACCGTCGCCGAGCCCTGGGCGACCCGCAGGACGACGGAGATCAGCCAGGCGAGCAGGATGACCGGGAGGCCGACGTCGTTGAAGGTGTCGGCGAGCGCGCCGGCGATGCCGCTGCCCTTCAGCACCGCTCCGAAGATTCCGCCGGCGCCGACGACCAGCAGGATGTTGCCGACGGGCTTCAGCGAGGACGTGGAGACGGCTTCGAGGGACTTACGGGACCAGCCGCGCCTGATGCCCAGCAGGTAGTAGGCGAGGAGCAGGGCGATCGTCAGGGCGACGAAGGGGTTGCCGAAGAACTCGATGACCGAGCGGCCCGTCGAGGGGTCCAGCGCGATGGAGGAGAACGTCGCGGCCAGGATGAGGATCAGCGGGGTCCCGATGATCGCGAGGACCGTGCCGAGCGGGACGGGCCGCTCCTGGGGGGTGACACCCGCGGCATGCTGTTCGGCGACGACCGCGGCCTTGGCCTCCTGGGCCGCTTCGACCATGTCCTGCGGTACGTCGACGAAGATGCGCTTGCCGATCCAGGCGGCGTACGCCCAGGCGGCGAGTACGGACGGGATGCCGACGAGGGCGCCCATCAGGATGACCCAGCCGAGCGAGACGTGGAAGAGGCCCGCCGCGGCGACCGGCCCGGGGTGCGGCGGGAGGAACGCGTGGGTCATGGAGAGCCCGGCCAGCAGCGGCATCGCGTAGAGAATGATCGACTTGCCGGACCGTTTGGCCGCGGCGTAGACGATCGGTGCGAGGACGAAGATGCCGACGTCGAAGAAGACCGGGATGCCGAAGATGAGGCCGGTGAGGCCCATGGCGAGCGGGGCGCGCTTCTCGCCGAAGAGGTTCAGCAGGCGGGCGCTCAGGACTTCGGCGCCGCCGGAGACCTCCAGGATCGCGCCCAGCATCGTGCCGAGGCCGATGATGATCGCGACGTGCCCGAGGATGCCGCCCATGCCGGATTCGATGACCGAGACGGCGGCCGAGTTCTGGACGGTGCCGAAGAGTTCGGTGACGGAGAGACCGGCACCCAGGCCGACGGCTATGGATACGGCGAGGAGGGCGACGAACGGCTGGAGCCTGGCTTTGATGATCAGGAACAGCAGGAGCACGATCCCGAGGGCGGCGACGGTCAGCAGACCGGGGGTTCCACCGATCAGGAGGAGCAGTCCACCGGTGTGGGGTGGCGCGTCGGGTGCGGGGGCGGCGGCGAGCAGCATGAGCGGTCAACTCCGTTGGTGACGGGGCCCTTCGGGCAGGGGGGAGCGCGGCACGGCGCCCCCGTGCGGGGAGGGCGGCGCCGTGCCGTGGCGGTCAGTGGTTCAGAGGGTGGTCAGCCGATGACCGCGAGGGCGTCGATCTCGATGAGCAGGCCCTTGGGCAGGCCGACGTACACCGTCGTACGTGCGGCCGCGGGGGCCTTCAGGCCCTGCTCCTCGAAGTACTCGTTGTAGATCGCGTTCATCTCGGCGAAGTGGTCGACGTCCGTGAGGTAGACGCGCATCATCATCACGTCGTCCCAGCTCGCGCCGCCCTCCTCCAGGATCGCCTTGACGTTGGCGAAGGTCTGGAGGGTCTGCTCACGGAGCGTCGGTCCTGCCGGGGTGGGGGCCTGGCCCTCCACGGCGGGCAGGAAGCCGACCTGGCCGGCGACCTGGAGGATGTTTCCCTTCCGCACGCCGTGCGAGAACTTGGCGGGCGGGGTGGTGTGGGTGCTGGGGGTGAGGGCGGTCTTCTCGGTCATGGCGGTTTCAGGCTTTCTTGGTGGGGGCTGTGCCGGAGTACTCCCGGCTGATGGCGTCCGCGGTGCGGCGCACCAGGGGAAGCAGGGTGAGGAGTTCCTCGGCCGTGACGACCACGTTCGGTGCGGACACCGACATGGCGGCGACGACCCGCCCGTCCGCGCCCCTGATGGGGGCGCCGACGCAGTTGATGGACTCCTCGTGGCCTCCGAGATCGGTGGCCCAGCCCTGTTCGCGTACGACGGCGAGTTCCTTGAGGAAGGCGCCGGCGTTCGGGAGCGAACGGGACGTGTACATGGGGTAGTCGAGGCGTTCGGCGATCGCGCGCCGTTCGGGCTCGGCGAGGTCGGCGAGGAGCAGCTTCGCGACGGCGGCGACGGTGATCGCGACGGGTTTGCCGATCCGTGAGTACATCCGCACGGGGTAGCGGCTCTCGACCTTGTCGATGTAGAGGACCTCGTTCTCCTCGTACACCGCGAGGTGGACGGTGTGCCCGCACTGTTCGTTGAGCGCGACGAGGTGGCTGTGGGCGATCTCCCGTACGTCGAGGTTCTCGACGGCCTCCTGGGCGAGCGCGAAGAGCCGGGCGCCGAGGCGGTAGCGCTGGTCCTCCTGGCGGTAGACGAGCCCGTGCTCGTGCAGCGTACGGAGCAGGCGCAGCGCCGTGGACTTGTGGACGCCCAGCCGGTCCGCGACCTGGCCGAGGTCGGCGGGGCCCTGGGCGAGCAGCGGCAGGATGCTCAGCGCACGGTCGACGGTCTGGCTCATGGGACTCGTACCTCCTCGTTCGCCCCGGGGACGACTGTCCAGCCGGGGCCGAGACGAAGTGTGCCCCAGGCCTCGTCGTCCAGGGCGGCGAGCCGGTCGGCGTACGCGCGGGCCGGGGGGCCCGTGAGGTCGCCGGGGACGGTGAGGACGGCGGCGGCCATGAGGTGGCCGTGCCGGGCCCGGTCGCGTACGGACAGGCCGCGGAGGGTGGCGGAGAGGAACCCGGCGGCGAAGGCGTCGCCCGCTCCGACCGCGGCGACGACGTCGACGCGCAGGGAGGGGACGGCGGTGACGGTGTCCTGGCCGTCGGCGCCGCGGGAGTGGACGACGACGCCCTCCGGACCCCGCTTGACGACGAGGACGTCGGGCTCGGGCAGGGCCGCGCGGATCGCTTCGGCGCCGTGGACGCCCCAGGCCTCCTCGGCCTCGTCCTCGCCGACGAAGACGAGGTCGCAACGGCGGGCGAGGCCGAGCAGGACCTCGGGGCCCGGCTCGCCCTCGCGCCAGAGACCGGGGCGGTGGTTGACGTCGAAGGAGATCAGGGGGCGGCCTTCGCGGGGGGCGGTGAGGTCGTCGAGGAGTGCCAGGCAGTCGGCGGAGAGCGCGGCGGTGATGCCGGACAGGTGCAGGACGCGGGTGGCGATGAGGTCCTCGTACGGGATGTTGTCCGGGGACATCGCGGAGGCCGCGGAACCGGCCCGGTAGTACGCCACCTCGTGGGTGTCGGTGGCACGGTCCGTCGCCGTGCGGAAGTAGATGCCGGTGGGGCGGCCCGGGTCGCGGCGGACGGCCGAGGTGTCGACGCCGTAGCCGGTGATCGCCTGGACGAGGTGGTCGCCGAAGCCGTCGGCGCCGACCCTGCCGACCCATTTCGTCCGGTGGCCGGCCGCGGCGAGCGCGCAGGCGACGTTGGACTCGGCGCCTCCGATGCCGCGGCTGAAGGAGGGGACGTCGGCGAGGCTGCCCGGCTGCGAGGGCAGGAACGTCACCATGGACTCGCCGAGGCAGACGACGTCCATGGTGGCTGTCCTGGCTGCGGATCCGGGCACTCTGGGCTCCTCGTGGTCGGCGCGGTCGGCTGCGGGGGCACCGGGCTCACCATTGACCCGGCATCGGCTCGGATGTTAGACAGCCATGAGCGATATACGCAACGCCTGTTGCACAGGTTGCAACGGCGACTTTCCCGAGGAGCCCCCTTGGCCGCCGAGCAGTCCCCCGAACAGTCCGCCGCGCCATCCGTGGCGCCGTCCGTGACCCGGCCCGTGGCGGCGCTCGCCGGTGAGCGGGTCGACCACCGCTTCAAGGCGCTGCCGCCCGACGCGGAGGGACTGACCGTGGGCGCGCTGGCGGCCGAGCGCCGCAACCTCTTCACCGGTGGCTTCACCACCCCCGTGCTGGCCCTGTCCGCCGAGTCCGTCGAGGCCAACCTCGCCCTGCTGGAGACGTACGCGGAGCGGCACGGTCTGGCGTTCGCGCCGCACGGCAAGACGTCGATGTCACCGCAGCTCTTCGCCCGCCAGCTGGAGTACGGCGCCTGGGGCATCACCGCCGCCGTCCCCCACCAGGCCAGGGTCTACCGCGCCTACGGCATCCCGCGGATCTTCCTCGCCAACGAGCTCGTCGACGCGGTCGCGCTGCGCTGGCTGGCCGCCGAACTGGACGCCGACCCCGGCTTCACGTTCGCCTGTTACGTGGACTCCGTGCGCGGTGTCGAGCTGATGGACGAGGCCCTGCGCGCGGCGGGTGCCGTGCGCCGCGTGGACGTCGTCGTGGAGCTGGGTGCGGGCTACGGCGCCCGCACCGGCGCCCGTACGGAGGCCGACTGCGCGGCGGTCGCCGACGCGGTGGCGGCCACGTCCACCCTGCGCCTCGTGGGCGTCGCGGGTTACGAGGGCGAGGTACCGGAAGCCTCCCCCGAGCGCGTACGGGAATGGCTGCGCCGACTCGTCGCGCTGGCCGCGGACTTCGACGCGGCCGGCCGCTTCACGTCACTCGCCGACGGCGAGGAGATCCTGATCAGCGCGGGCGGCAGCGCCTGGTTCGACGCGGTCGCCGACGTCTTCGCCCAGGTACCCGCGCTGAGCCGGCCCACGCTGAAGCTGCTGCGCTCCGGCGCGTACGTCAGCCACGACGACGGCCACTACCGCCACATCACCCCCTTCAACCGCATCCCCGACGAGGGCGCCCTTCAGCCCGCCTTCCGCCTCTGGGCCCAGGTCGTCTCCCGGCCCACCCCGGAGCAGGCCTTCGTCAACGCGGGCAAGCGCGACGCCGCCTACGACCTGGACCTCCCCGAGGCGCAGGTCGTGCGCTCCGCGCGCGACGGCTCGGTGCGCCCGGCCACCGGCATCACCGTCAGCGGTCTTTCCGACCAGCACGGCTGGGTGCGGACGGAGGCGGGTGCGGATCTCGAGGTCGGCGACTGGGTCGGCATGGGGCTCTCGCACCCCTGCACCTCCTTCGACAAGTGGCAGCTGATCCCGCTGGTCGAGGCGGACGGCACGGTCACGGACTACGTCCGCACGTTCTTCTGATCCCGTGACCGGCTGAAATACCAGCCTCGCCGGCGTTCGAGGCGCGGGGATCCGGGGGCAGAGCCCCCGGTTCCGGGAAGGGGCGGGGCGGGGAACGAACACTCCTGAAAGGCGAGCAACACCATGGACCTGGTCATGCGCAACGCGTCCGTCGTGGACGGCACCGGCGCCCCCTCCTACCGCGCAGACGTCGGCGTCACGGACGGCCGGATCACCGAGATCCGCGAGGAGGGCACCGGCCCCCGCCCCACAGCCACCCGCACCCTGGACGCCGACGGCCTCGCACTCGCGCCGGGCTTCATCGACATGCACGCGCACAGCGACCTCGCGCTGCTGCGCGACCCGGACCACAGCGCGAAGGCCGCCCAGGGCGTCACCCTGGAAGTCCTGGGCCAGGACGGCCTGTCGTACGCCCCCGCCGACGACCGCACCCTCGCCGAGGTCTGTCGCGCCATCTCCGGATGGAACGGCGACGGCAGCGACATCGACTTCGACTGGCGCACCGTCGGCGGCTACCTGGACCGCCTCGACCGGAACTTCGACGGCCAGGGCATCGCCGTCAACGCCGCCTACCTCATCCCGCAGGGCTCGGTCCGGATGCTCGCCGTCGGCTGGGACGACCGCCCCGCCACCGCCGCCGAACTGGACCGGATGAAGGAGCTCGTCGCCCAGGGCATGGCCGAGGGCGCGGTCGGCATGTCGTCGGGACTGACGTACACCCCCGGGATGTACGCGAAGGACGCCGAACTCACCGAGCTGTGCCGGGTGGTGGCCGCCCACGACGGCTACTACTGCCCCCACCACCGCTCGTACGGCGCGGGCGCCCTCGCCGCGTACGAGGAGATGGTGCGGCTCACCCGCGACGCCGGCTGCGCGCTCCATCTCGCCCACGCCACCATGAACTTCGGCGTGAACAAGGACAAGGCCCCCGAGCTTCTCGCCCTCCTGGACGACGCCCTCGCGGCGGGCGCGGACATCTCGCTCGACACCTATCCGTACACCCCGGGCTGCACGACCCTCGTGGCGATGCTGCCCAGCTGGGCGAGCGAGGGCGGGCCCGAGTCGATCACGGCCCGGCTGGCGGACGAGGACACGGCCGAGCGGATCCGCCACCATATGGAGGTCATCGGCTCGGACGGCTGTCACGGCGTCCCGATCGAGTGGGACACGATCGAGATCTCCGGCGTCGGCTCCCCGGCCCTGGCCGAACACGTCGGCCGTACGGTCGCCGAGTCAGCCCGGCTGCGCGGCGAGGAGCCCTGGGTGACGGCCCGGCGGGTGCTCCTCGACGACCGGTTGGGCACGACGATCCTCCAGCACGTCGGCCACGAGGAGAACGTCCGGCAGATCATGCGCCACCGGGTGCACACCGGCGGCAGCGACGGCATCCTCCAGGGCGACAAGCCGCACCCCCGCGCCTACGGCACGTTCCCCCAGTACCTCGGCCGCTACGTACGGGAGCTGGGCATCCTCTCGCTGGAGGAGTGCGTCGCCCACCTGACCTCCAGGCCGGCCGCCCGTCTGCGCCTGCCGGACCGCGGACTGGTCCGCGAGGGCTACCGGGCGGACCTGGTCCTCTTCGACCCGGCCACGGTGGCGGCCGGCTCGACCTTCGACGAACCACGCACCCTGCCGGTGGGCATCCCGCACGTCCTGATCGACGGCCGCTTCGTCATCGAGAACGGCACCCGCACCTCCACCCTGGCGGGCCGGGCGGTGCGGGGCGGCGGCCGGGGAGCGGTCTGAGACCGCCGGCCGCCGCCCCTGTGCTGCCTTACGGCTTCGGGAGTGCGCAGCCTGACAGGTTCAGGTCGATCTTGTTGCCTTCGCCGATGCACGGCACGATGCCGTACGTCTGCTGGGCGTAGTTGGTGCCCTCGCGGACGGTGACGGTGCCGTCCTCGGCGACCTCGCACGGGTTGTTGTCCGTGCACTCCTGGCCGTCCTCGTTACCCGTGTTGTTGACGGCGACCACCTTCCCGGTCGCGTCGTCGATCACGGGTGAGCCGGATGTGCCGCCGATGGTCTCGCAGGCCGGGGTGTAGCGGATGGAGTCCTTCCAGGTCCAGGAGCCTTCCTTGAGCTGGTAGGCGAAGCCGTCGATGTCGCAGCTGTAGGTGCGCTTCCAGTAGCCGGAGGCGACGGTGATGGCGGTGCCCTCGGTCGGGCGGGCGGCGTCGAGTTCCAGGGCCTCGATGCCGTAGTCGCTCTCGATCTCGGCGTAGGTGCTGGTGAGTTGGTACAGCGAGACGTCCGTGTCCGTCATGGTCCCGTACGCGACCTTGTCGGCACGCAGCGTGCCGACGCCGGTGCCCGCGCCGTCCAGCAGCGTGAAGGTCCGGCTCGACGCCTGGTCGAGGACGACCTCACCCGGGCCGGGGAAGCCGGATTCCAGGCAGTGCCCGTTGGACATGACGAGGGCAGGGTCGTCGTCCCCCGAGGACGGCGCCCGGACGACCGAGCCGGAACAGTTGCTGAGCGCGACCGTACCGGCGAAATCGACTGCCTTCGTGTGGACTTCGGTGGTGTCGGGCGCGGGTGCCGCGGTGGCCGCCGTTGCGGGTGCGATGCCTGCTCCGAGGAACAGAACAGAAAGAAGTGCGCCGACGAGAGGCTTGTTCATGTGGGGGGTCCCCTCCAGATATGCCAGTGACCGGAGTTCTTCCGGTTTTTGACATGCGCATGTTTGCGTATGAAGGGTGACCCCACAAGGGGCGAATTCAAGCCGCCGGATGGATCAGCTCATCGAGCCCACCGATCCTACGGCACGCCCCTTACGGACCTTCCGGACCACGGGCCTACCGAGGACGACCCCGGCCAGCACCAGAACCAGCCCGCAGAACTGCCGCACCGTGAGCACCTCGCCCGCGATCAGCGTGCCCAGTAGAACGCCGGTCACGGGGTTGAGCAGGCCGACCAGGCCCACCGTCGCGGCGGGCAGATGCCGCAGGCCCGCGAACCAGGCGGCGAAGGCCAGGGCGGTCGCCACCACGGAGACGTAACCGAAGCCGAGCAGGGCGGGCCCGTCCAGACGGGGCGGCGCCCCCTCGAAGAGGCACGCGAACGGCAGCAGCAACAGCCCTCCCGCGGTCAACTGCCAGGCGGTCGAGGCGAGTACGTCCACCTCGCCGCCCCACCGCTTGGCCAGGACATACCCGAGCGACGACAGGAGCATGGCCGCGACCGAGGCGGCCACCCCCAGCGGCGCGGCCGACGCATCGCCCATGAGGAGCATGAGCGCCACTCCCCCCGCGCCGATCGCCGCCCCGGCCAGATGCCGCACATGCGGGCGTTCCGCGACCAGTCCCCAGGCGATCATCATCATGACCATCGGCGAGGTCGCCATGACGGTCGAGGCCAGGCTGGTGGGGAGCGTCTGGGCGGCGATGTAGACGAGGGCGAAGAAGACGCCCGTGTTGAGCAGCCCGAGCACGGCGCTGCGCCACCACCACGATCCGCGCGGCAGCCGTCGGCGTACGGCGAGGAGGAGCAGCCCGGCGGGCAGCGCCCTGATCGCGGCGCCGTACAGCGGGTCGCCGGCCGGCAGGTACTCATGCGTGACGAAGTAGTTCGTGCCCCAGGCCACGGGTGCGATGGCCGTGACCAGCGCCCAGCGAACATTGGCTTCCATGGAAGGTATTATGCCTTCCCGGGAAGCTATAGTGGAAGTCATGCAGGACCAGGAGCACTCCGAAGAACCGCCGAGCGGTCCCCCGGACCGACCGCTCGACCACGTGGCGCGCATCCAGGCCGAGTGGGCCAGGGAGCGCCCGGATCTCGATGTGCGCCCGCAGGCCGTGATCGGCCGGCTGCACCGGCTGGGCGCGCTGCTCACCGAGCAGTTGTGCGCCGTGTACCACCGCCACGGCCTGGGCGAGGGCGAGTTCGACGTCCTCGCCGCGCTCCGGCGCGCGGGTGCCCCCTACGAACGCGCCCCTGGCGAGCTCGCCGCTCACACCATGGTCACGACGGGCGCGATGACGAAGCGGATCGACCGCCTGGAGCGGGACGGGCTCGTCAGCCGGCGCCGCTCGGCGGCCGACGGCCGAGGGCGGGTCGTGGCGCTCACCCCGGCGGGACGCGACCTGATCGACCAGGCGTTCGGCGCGCACATGCAGAACGAACGCCGCCTCCTGGACGCCCTGTCCCCCGACGAGGCCGCGCAGCTGGAGACCCTGCTGACCACATGGCTGGCCCACGTCGAACCGCCGCAGCCGACCCCCTGAGCCGGCCGCGCGGGCGGCTACCGGGCCGTCCGGTCAGATGGCTCCCAGGTCCACGGTGGCGGAGAAGGGCGCGGCGACCTTGATCACGCCGGTGTACATCTCGCCATCCCGGTAGACCTTGGTGGCGGGGTCCAGGACGTAGGTGTAGATGATCGGGACACCTGTGGGGGGCTGTTCCACTCGCCAGTAGAAGGGGATGCCGGCCTTGGCGTACTGGTCCGCCTTCACGATCCGGTCAGTGGTCTCCGATCCGGGCGACACGACCTCGACGACCAGGAGCACGTGTTCGGGGCGAGTGGGCGTGAGGTCGATGGTTTCGGCACGATAGACGACGACGTCGGGGCGGCGGTTGGTGAGGGGGACGTCCTGCAGACGGACATCGAAGTCCGTGTCGGCCTTCCAGTCGGAGCCGGCGGCGGCGTCCAGGGCATTGGCCAGGATCCGGGCCAGGCGGTTGTGCCGCTTGGACGCGCGCGGGCTCACGACGACCATCCCGTCCACGATCTCGATGCCGGCGCACTGCTCCTCGGACCAGGAGTCGTACTGTTCCGCGCTGATCTGCACATGCATCCACGCGGGCGCCACCATCTCGGCGGTCATGGTGCATCTCCTTCGATGACGCTCGTCAGCACCGCTCGGCCCAGCCTACTGTTCCGCACCCCCGGACACGCGCGCTCCGGCCAGGACGTGCCCCGGCCGAGGCATGCTCCACCGACCTGGCCGTGCACGACCGATGTGGTCGGCCGCACCCCTAGGGTCGGAGCATGACACTCGACCTCGACGCCTACTTCGCACGCATCGGCTGGTCCGGGGAGCGCCGCCCCACCGTGGAGGTGCTGCGGTCCGTGCACCGCGCTCATCTGCTGGGCATCCCGTTCGAGAATCTGGAGCCCCTCCTCGGCAGCGCCCCGTCCCTCGCGGTGCCCGACCTGGAGCGCAAGCTCGTCCGCAGTGAACGCGGCGGGTACTGCTACGAGCACAACACCCTGCTCACCGCCGCCCTGACCCAGCTCGGCTTCCATGTCACGCTGCTGACCGCGCGGGTGGTGGTGGGCGCGGCCCCGGGTGACATCCGGCCCCGTACGCACATGCTGATGCGGGTGGACGTGGAGGGTGAGCGCGCCCCCTGGCTGGCCGATGTCGGCTTCGGCTCGAACGGCGGGCTCGTGGAGCCGATCCCGCTCGTGGTGGACGCCGAGCTCCTCGACACCCCGCGCCGCCACCGGCTCGTGCACGCCCCGCACGACGGGCCGCTGGAGATGTGGGAGCTCCAGACGGACAAGGGCGGCTACTGGGAGCCGCAGTACGAATTCACCCTGGAGCCCTTCGAGGCTCCGGACTACGACGTCATCAACTGGCACATCGCGACGAACCCGCGCTCGCCGTTCCGGCAGGCGCTGTACGCCCAGCGCACCCTGCCGGGCGTACATCGGGCGCTGTCCGGGCGGACGCTGGTGTACACCGCCGACGACGGCTCGGTCGACGAGCGGGAGCTGAGCGACTCCGCCGAGGTGCTGCGGGTGCTGGCCGAGGACTTCGGCGTACGCATGCCGGAGGGCACGGTCCTGCCGGGCTGAGCCACGGAGAGCCGGGCCCCGGGTGGTCCCCCGGTCCTCCGGGCCGAGCCCCAGGGAGCCGGACGCCCAGGCGCCCCCGGTGACGCATCTCACCCGGCCTCCTCGCTCACGCCCGCATTCCAAGCCCTGGCCCCGCCGCGACCGGCCGTTCCCACGGTCCGCGGCCGGGGTGGCATGCCGATGGAAGACCCGGCGTGGCCGCGCGCACCCCCGGAGGGAGCAACCGGCGCCCGGCCTGGGCGCACCACTCGAAACACGGTCGTAAGCTCGCAGCCATGCAGGTCATCCAGTCCACGAAGCTCTCCGGCGTCTGTTACGAAATCCGCGGCCCCGTGCTCGAGGAAGCTATGCGGCTCGAAGCCGCAGGTCATCGCATCCTCAAGCTGAACACGGGCAACCCCGCGGCGTTCGGGTTCGAGTGCCCGCCGGAGATCCTCGAGGACATCCTGCGCAACCTCTCGGGCGCCCACGGCTACGGCGACGCGAAGGGCCTGCTGTCCGCGCGGCGCGCGGTGATGCAGCACTACCAGACCAAGGGGATCGACCTCGGGGTCGAGGACATCTACCTGGGCAACGGCGTCTCCGAGCTGATCCAGATGTCGATGCAGGCGCTGCTCGACGACGGTGACGAGGTGCTCGTACCCGCCCCCGACTACCCGCTGTGGACCGCCTCGGTCTCGTTGTCCGGCGGTACGGCCGTGCACTACCGGTGCGACGAGCAGGCCGACTGGATGCCCGACCTGGCGGACATCGAGCGTAAGATCACCGACCGCACCAAGGCGATCGTGATCATCAACCCGAACAACCCGACCGGCGCGGTCTACGACGACGAGATGCTGCGCGGGCTGACGGAGATCGCCCGGCGCCACAACCTGGTGGTCTGCTCGGACGAGATCTACGACCGCATCCTCTACGACGGTGCGACGCACACCCCCACCGCCGCCATCGCCCCCGATCTGATGGTGCTCACCTTCAACGGGCTCTCCAAGAACTACCGGATCGCGGGGTACCGCGCGGGCTGGATGGCGGTCTGCGGCCCGAAGGCGCACGCCTCCTCGTACATCGAGGGCCTGACGATCCTGGCCAACATGCGGCTGTGCGCCAACATGCCCGCGCAGCACGCGGTGGCCACCGCGCTCGGCGGGCGGCAGTCGATCAACGAGCTGGTGCTGCCCGGCGGGCGGATCCTGGAGCAGCGGGACGTGGCGTACGACCTGCTGACGCAGATCCCCGGGGTGACCTGTGTGAAGCCGAAGGGGGCGCTGTACCTCTTCCCGAAGCTCGACCCCAAGGTCTTCAAGATCAAGGACGACCGGCAGATGGTCCTCGACCTGCTGCGGGCCGAGAAGATCATGGTGGTGCAGGGTACGGGCTTCAACTGGCCGGATCCTGATCACTTCCGGGTGGTCACGCTGCCGCCGGCCAAGGACCTGACCGACGCGGTGACACGGATCGGGAACTTCCTGGACGGCTACAGCCAGCCCTGAGGGATCCGGATCTCCCGGCCCCTCCCGGCCCCTCCAGGATCCAACACAACTTTAGACTGAATCTAAGATAGGATGGGCCTACCGCGATAGCAGGAGGCCATCCCATGTACGAGCCGATCCGTACCAAATCGGTCCACACATCGGCCGACAGCGCCGATTTCCCCCACCGCAGCCGCGAGGACGAGCTGGACATCCAGCTCGCCGGGCATCTCGCGGCCCTGCTCGCCGTCACCGATGAGCTGGGCATCGCCGTCATGGGCGACCGCATCGCCGCCCAGGTCGCCCGGCTGCGCGGCGCGCCGCCCGCCCGGCACGCAGGACGGAGCGAGGCCCCCGTGGCGGATCTGCACCGCCGCGCCCACGCACTCGCCGGCCGCGTCCTCGTGGTGGCCGCGTCCCGCGCCGACACCGCCGTGGCGATCCTCGCGGCCGAGGCCATGGACGCGCACACCGCCGCCCTGTCCGCGCCGACCGCCCTGGTCGGCGCCCCCTGACGGCACCGGTCCACGGGTCGCGAAGACGCGTGGACCGGTGCCGCACGACGAGCCCACGGGGTCCCGGAGACGCGTGGACCGGTGCCGCACGACGAGCCGGGTGCCCAGCGCACCCGGCTCGTGCATGTTCCCCTCCCGTTGCGTACCGGTATGAGCCCTTCACCTGCCGTCCACCCGACGAAGCGCGGAATGTGGGTTTCCGCGAGCACGCTGCCTGCGTGAGACGCATCGTAGGAATCGTCCTCGCGGTTCTGCTGATCGGCGGAGTGGTGACAGCCGTCGTAGCGGGCCGCGACAGCGGGGACAGTGACACGGCCACGAAGACCGTGCGTGGGGTGATCGGGTCGGAGAAGGCCGAGTTCTTCGACGACCCCGAGGTGGTGAAGGCCTTCGCCGCCAAGGGCCTCACCGTGAAGACACAGACGTCCGGCTCCTGGGCCATGGACCAACAGGCCCTCGAAGGAGCCGACTTCGCCTTTCCCGGCTCCAAGGCCCCGGCCGACGAGCTGAAGAGCGTCGCGCGGACGAACGGCTCCCCGCTGCGGCCCTTCTACTCACCGCTGGTGATCGTCGCCCACCGGGCCGCCGCCCAGGTCCTGGCGGACAACGGGCTCGCCACTCTGGAGACCACGTCAGGGGGGAAGCCGGCCGGGCGCGGGCGCCTGCTCATGAAGCCGTATCTGGAGGCGGCGGAGGACGACAGGACCTGGCAGCAGCTCAAGGGCTCCGAGCAGCACGCCGAGCTCGGCGGAACGGTGTTCGTCACCAGCACCGACCCCGTCTCGTCGAACTCCGGCGCCCTCTTCCTCGCCGCGGCGAGTTACGTCGCCGACGGCGGCCGGGTCGCCGACGGCCCGGCGGCCGTCACCCGCACCGCTCCCCTGATGCGCAAGCTCGTCCAGGTCCAGGGCACCCAGATGACCAGCAGCGACGCGCCGTTCCGCGACTTCGTCAGCGGGGTCGGCAATCCGCTCGTCCTCGTCTACGAGTCGCAGGTGGCCTCGCTGCTGCTGCACAAGCAGGAGACCGGCGACCTCGTCGTCCTGTATCCCGACACCACGGTCTCCAGCGACCACACCGTCGTACCGCTCACCGAGCCGGGCCGGCAGCTCGGCGAGCTGCTCTCCACCGACCCGCGCCTGCGCGAGCTCGCGGTACGCCACGGCTTCCGCCCCCAGGGTGCGGCCGCCGAGTTCACCGCCGCCACCGCGCCCCACACCGCCTTCATCGACCAGCGGCTCACCGGGGTCCACCAGGCCCCCGTGCCCACCGCCGATGTGCTGCGCTCGATGGCCGACCGGGCCCGCGGCTGACCCGCCCACGCCTTCCAGGAGACCGCCCATGCCCAGTCCGCAGACACCGCCGCTCACCCCGCCGGAACCGGAGGACCCCCAGCTCCTCCTCACCCCGCCCGAACCCGTCGCCCCCGTACGCACGGAGCAGGCCGCAGGGCTCGTCCCCGTGGACGACGCCGTACGCACCGAGATGACCCGCCGGGCCACCGAGTACGTCGCCGGGCTCACCGGACTCGACGCGCGTTCCCCGGAGTTCACCACCCGCATCGGTGAGATCACCGCACTCGGGCAGAGCGACATCAGGGCCGCGGCCCAGCAGTCCAACCGGATGCTGGACCGCACCGTCCGTTCGCTCTCCGTCGGCGCTTCCGGCGAAGGCGACGCCCAGCAGCGGGTCGGCGCCTCGCTCCTCGAACTGCGCCGCACCGTCGGGGACCTCGACCCCCGCGACACCCCCGGCAAGGGGGCCAGGCGACTGCTCTCCCGGCTGCCCGGAGGTAACCGGCTGCGCGACCACGTCGCGTCCTACGCCTCCTCCCGGTCCACGCTCAACCGGATCGTGGGCGCCCTCCGCTCCGGCCAGGACGAACTGCGCCGCGACAACGCCGGCCTGCACACCGAACGCACCCGGCTCTGGGAGTCCATGGGCAAGCTCCAGGAGTACGTCGTACTGACCGACGCCCTGGACCAGGCGGTGGAGCAGCGCATCGCCGACGCGGAGGCCACCGCCCCCGACCAGGCCGACGCGCTACGGGCCGACGTCCTCTTCCCCGTACGGCAGAAACACCAGGACCTGCTGACCCAGCTCGCCGTGTGCGCCCAGGGGTACCTCGCGATGGACGTGGTGCGCCGCAACAACGAGGAGCTGATCAAGGGCGTCGACCGGGCCGCCACCACCACCGTCTCCGCCCTGCGGATCGCCGTGATGCTGGCCTCGGCGCTGGAGAGTCAGCGCAAGGTCACCGAGCAGGTCCAGGTGCTGCGCTCCACGACCGAGGACCTGATCCGGGGGAACGCGGAGATGCTCGCCACCCAGAGCGGCGAGATCCAGCGGATCGCAGCGGAGCCGGCGGTCGGCGCGGAGACGCTGAGCACCGCCTTCCAGCAGATCTACCGGACGCTCGACGCCATCGACACGTACAAGGTGCAGGCGACGGAGTCGATGGCGGCGACCGTGGAGTCGCTGACCTCCGAACTCCAGCAGGCCAACGACTACTTGGAGCGCAGCAGGTCCGCCGGCCGGCTCGACGGCGGTGGGCTCGGATGAGCGCCGTACCCCTGACCCCGGCGAGCTCCACGCCCCTGGCCCGGACGAGCCCGGCGGCCCGGCTGAGGAGGGCCCGACGCCGGGCCGCGCGGGCGCTGGCGTCGCTGCTGGCGGCCGCCGTGCTCGTGCCCGTCGCCGCCTGCTCGACGGACTCCGGCGGCGACGGCGGCAGCGGTGACAGCGGCGGGGGCGGTGACGCGGCCCGCCGGCCGGGCACCGTCCGGGTGCTGGCCTCCAGTGAACTCTCCGATCTCGATCCGCTGCTGGAGCAGGCCAGGAAGGACACCGGGATCACGGTGGTGCCCACCTGGACCGGGACGCTCGACGCCGTGGAACTGATCGCGTCGGGACGGGCGGACGGCCGCTACGACGCGGTGTGGCTGTCCTCCGACGACTATCTTCGGCTGCGCCCCGAGGCCGGCCGGCGCGTCACCTCCCAGACCCCGGTGATGGTCTCCCCGGTGGCGATCGGCGTACGCCCGCAGGCGGTGGAGCGTCTTGGCTGGGACCCGGAGTCCGTGACCTGGTCCCAGATCCACCGGGCGGTGGCCGACGGCAAGCTGACGTACGGGATGACCGACCCGGTGCGCTCCAACTCCGGTTTCTCCGCGCTGATCTCGGTGGCCTCCGCGCTGTCCGGCGCGCAGGCCGCGCTCACCGACGCGGATGTGCGCGCGGCGACCGGGAAGCTCAAGGAGTTCTTCTCGGGCCAGCGGCTGACCTCGGGGTCGTCGGGCTGGCTGGCCACCGCGTACACCCGGCGGGGCGATGTCGACGCGCTGATCAACTACGAGTCGGTCCTGCACTCCCTGAACCGCGACAGCCACACCGGTCTGACGGTGATCCGCCCGCGCGACGGGGTGGTGTCCGCCGACTATCCGCTGAGCCTGCTGACGAGCGCAACGCCTGAGGCCGGTGACTCCGTACGCGCCCTCACCGCCTATCTGCGGACCCCGGCCGCCCAGAAGCGCATGACCCGGGACACCTACCGGCGCCCCGTGGTCACCTCCGTGCCGCCCGCGCCACCGCTGCCCGCCGAGGCGCGCCGCGAACTCCCCTTCCCCGGCACCCGGTCGGTCGCCGACGGGCTGCTCGCCGCGTACGACGACAAGCTCCGCCGCCCCTCGCGCACCGTGTACGTCCTGGACACCTCGGGGTCCATGGAGGGTGACCGGCTGCGCCGGCTGAAGGAGGCGCTGGACGGGCTGACCGGGGACTTCCGGGAGCGGGAGGAGGTCACGCTGCTGTCCTTCGGCTCGTCCGTGAAGCGGGTCACCACCCACACGGTCGATCCGGCCGGCCCCGAAGCGGGGCTGAAGGCGATCAGGGCGGACACCGCGGCACTGACCGCCAGTGGGGACACCGCGGTCTATTCGAGCCTGAAGGACGCCTACGGCCGTATCGGCAAGGACACGGAGTCCGCGTTCACCTCGATCGTCCTGATGACGGACGGCCAGAACACGACGGGTGACACGGCCGCCGAGTTCACCGCCTTCTACCGGGGTCTGCCCGGCGCCCGGCAGAGCACCCCGGTCTTCCCGATCGTGTTCGGCGACTCCGACCGCTCGGAGCTCGACCGGATCGCGGACCTGACGGGCGGCCGGCTCTTCGACGCGACGAAGGACAAGGGCCCTGGTTCGCTGGACGCGGCCTTCGAGGAGATCCGTGGCTACCAGTAGAGGGCGCGGCAGGGTGACGGCCTATCTGGAGTCGGCGAAGAACCTCACGGGCTGCGCCTGCGGTCTGGCCGGTCTCGCGCTGACCTTCACCGGGCTCGCGGGAGCGTACTGGCCCGTCGTGGTCGCCGGGCTGTACGGGGCAGGCGCGCTGATCGCTCCGCCGGCCCGGCCCCCGGTACCCGACTTTCCCGATGTGTCCACCCAACTGGAGGAACTGCGCGCCGACTTCGCGACCCTGCGTGCCTATCTGGCCGAGGTGGACCTGCCACCGGCCGCTGCCGGCCGGCTGGTGGAGCTGGTGGACCTGCTGGACGGGCTGCTGGCCCCCGGCTGGGTCTCGGACGCCCTGGGCGCGGATCCCGAGGGCGTACACGCCCTGTCGCGCGCCGTCCACCAGGACATCCCGGAGGCGGCCGACACCTTCGTACGGACGCGCTGGTGGACCCGGATCACCCCGGGCGCCGAGCCCCCCGAGCGGCATCTGGAGCGCCAGCTCGAACTGCTGCACAGGGAGGCGGAGGAGCTCGCCACGGGGCTGCGGGAGGCGGAGTCCCGGCGCCAGGAGACCCACACCCGCTATCTGGAGGACCGCGGCGGCCACTGATCCGGCCGCCGCGGGTGCTGCTCCACCACGGGTGCTGCTCCACCGCGGGTTCAGCCCAGGCGCCGGACCAGCGCGCGGTACTCCTCCCACAGTTCCTCCGGCGTGTGGTCACCGAAGGTGTTGAGGTGCTCGGGGATCAGCGAGGCCTCCTCGCGCCAGACCTCCTTGTCCACCGTGAGGAGGAAGTCGAGGTCGGAGTCGGAGAGTTCGAGGCCCTCGGTGTCCAGGGAGCCCTTCGCCGGCAGGACACCGATCGGGGTCTCGACGCCCTCCGCCGTGCCCTCCAGGCGCTCCACGATCCACTTCAGGACACGGCTGTTCTCGCCGAAGCCGGGCC
This sequence comes from Streptomyces sp. NBC_01012, assembly GCF_045162755.1. Taxonomy (NCBI): domain Bacteria; kingdom Bacillati; phylum Actinomycetota; class Actinomycetes; order Kitasatosporales; family Streptomycetaceae; genus Streptomyces; species Streptomyces sp. NBC_01012. The sequence goes on from NZ_CP108688.1 coordinate 2,784,922, forward strand.
ACACGAACTTGCCCGCGTCGTTCTTGCGGAACCAGTTGACGTAGTAGATCTTCGGGAGCTTCGACTGGTCGGCCTTGTCGGCACCGACCTCGACCCAGTGCTTCATGTAGTCGCCCATGTTGTAGCCGCAGAACGGCAGCATGGCGAACGGGTCGCGGCGCAGCTCGCCGACCTTGCCCTCGGCGGCCGCGGTCTTCTCGGAAGCGACGTTGGCCCCGAGGAAGACACCGTGCTGCCAGGTGAAGGACTCCGTGACCAGCGGGACGGCCGAGGCGCGGCGGCCGCCGAAGAGGATCGCCGAGATCGGCACGCCCTTCGGGTCCTCCCACTCGGGCGCGATGATCGGGCACTGGCCTGCCGGGACGGTGAAGCGGGCGTTGGGGTGGGCGGCGGGTGTGGTGGACTCGGGGGTCCAGTCGTTGCCCTTCCAGTCCGTGAGGTGCGTGGGCAGCTCTTCGGTCATGCCCTCCCACCAGACGTCCCCGTCGTCGGTGAGCGCGACGTTGGTGAAGACGGAGTTGCCCCACATGGTCTTCATGGCGTTGGCGTTGGTGTGCTCGCCGGTGCCGGGCGCGACGCCGAAGAAGCCGGCCTCGGGGTTGATGGCGTACAGCTGGCCGTCGTCACCGAACCGCATCCAGGCGATGTCGTCGCCGATGGTCTCGACGGTCCAGCCGGAGATCGTGGGCTCCAGCATGGCCAGGTTGGTCTTGCCGCAGGCACTGGGGAAGGCGGCGGCGACGTACTTCGACGCACCGCGCGGCGGAGTCAGCTTGAGGATCAGCATGTGCTCGGCGAGCCAGCCCTCGTCCCTGGCCATCACCGAGGCGATGCGCAGCGCGTAGCACTTCTTGCCGAGCAGGGCGTTGCCGCCGTAGCCGGAGCCGTACGACCAGATCTCGCGGTCCTCGGGGAAGTGCGAGATGTACTTGGTGGAGTTGCACGGCCACGGCACGTCTTCCTGGCCTTCGGCCAGCGGGGCGCCGAGGGTGTGGACGGCCTTGACGAAGAAGCCGTCGGTGCCGAGCTCGTCCAGGACGTCCTGGCCCATGCGCGTCATCGTGCGCATGGAGACGGCGACGTACGCGGAGTCGGTGATCTCCACCCCGATCGCGGAGAGCGGGGAGCCCACGGGTCCCATGCAGAACGGGACGACGTACATCGTGCGCCCGCGCATGGAGCCGCGGAAGACGCCCTTCTCGCCGGTGAAGATGTCCCGCATCTCGGCGGGGGCCTTCCAGTGGTTGGTCGGGCCCGCGTCCTCCTCCTTCTCGGAGCAGATGAAGGTGCGGTCCTCGACGCGGGCGACATCGCTCGGGTCGGAGGCGGCGTAGTACGAATTCGGGCGCTTGACGGGGTCGAGCCGGGTGAAGGTGCCCTTGGCGACGAGCTCCTCGCACAGGCGCTCGTACTCGGCCTCGGAGCCGTCGCACCAGACCACCCGGTCCGGCTGGGTGAGGGCGGCGATCTCGTCCACCCAGGAGGCGAGCTCCTGGTGCCGAGTGGGAACAGTGAGGGGAGCCGCGATGTCTCGCGCCACGATCGCTCCTTGTAGAGAGGTGGTGTTGTCAGGCCCCGTGGGGGCTGCGACCCGGATGCTGACTCCTACTGACTTCCCCTGGCGCTCATCCGGTGCCGACCGCGCTCATTCGATCATCCGGCCATCGCGCCCATATGTCCAGGGGGCTGCACACGTGAGCATGGCCACTGGCAGGAGCAGGGCCGCTCGGGTTACGGGAGCGTAGGTAGCATGCCCATATGACTTCTGCCGCCCCCGGGTCCGGACCCGTCGCGCTCACCGAACCCGTCCCGGTCAAACCACGGATGCGGGGCTGGCTGCACGCCGGAATGTTCCCGGCGGTACTCATCGCCGGGATCACGCTGATCGTCCTGTCCGAGAGCACACGGGCTCGCGTCGCCTGCGCCGTGTACATACTCAGCGCCTGCCTGCTGTTCGGGGTGAGCGCGGTCTACCACCGGGGCACCTGGGGGCCGCGTGGTGAGGCCGTCCTGCGCAGGCTGGACCACGCGAACATCTTCCTGATCATCGCGGGCACCTACACCCCGCTGACGCTCCTCCTGCTGCCCGAGTCCACCAGCCGCCCGCTCCTGTGGGCGGTGTGGGGCGCCGCGGCGGCCGGCATCGCCTTCCGGGTGTTCTGGGTCGGCGCCCCGCGCTGGCTCTACACCCCGTGCTACATCGCCATGGGCTGGGCCGCGGTGTTCTTCCTGCCGGACTTCATGCGCACCGGCGGGATCGCCGTGCTGGTCCTGGTCGTCGTCGGCGGAGTCCTCTACAGCGCGGGAGGCGTCATCTACGGCCTCAAGCGCCCGAACCCGTCACCGCGCTGGTTCGGCTTCCACGAGGTGTTCCACTCGCTGACGCTGGCGGCGTTCGTCGTGCACTACGTCGGCATCTCCCTGGTCGCCTACCAGCAGTGACCTGACGTGACCTGACCGCGTGCGGCGAAGGGCCCGCGTCCGTCAGCCGCCGAGCTTCACCGCCAGCTCCGTCACGTCCGTCGTGGGCGCGTCGCAGACGAAGTGCCGGCAGACGTACGCCGTGGGCTCGCCGCCCACCGGCGGCCGGTCCACCAGCAGCGGGAACTCGGTGCCCGCGTCCGGCCCCTCGCCCGCCGCGACGACCGCGCCGGGCGCACGCCCCAGCAACGCCGTGCGGTGCAGCTCCCCGGCGACCGGCCCGGCCACCGCGACCTCGCGCGGACCGTCCAGCAGCGCCTCGGCGACGGCCAGCCCCCAGCCGATGAACCGGGGAGCCTTCGGCCCCAGCGCCCCGACGATCCCGAGGGCACCCTCGGCGGCTGTGCGGTGCGGCTCCGACCCGGTGTGCGCGGCGTACGAGAGCAGCGCACCGGCAGCCGCGGTCCAGCCGGCCGGGGTCGCGCTGTCGGTGGGGTCCTGGGGGCGGCGGATCAGCTGCTCCGCATCATCCGCGGTATCGAACATCTGTCCGTTGTCGCCGGTGAAGTGCTCCAGCACGATGTCAAGCAGGAAGCCCGCGAAATCCAGCCAGGCGCCCTCGCCGGTGACGGAGGCGAGAGCGAGGAACCCCTCGGCGACATCGCCGTAGTCCTCCAGGACCCCGGAGTTCTCCCCCGCACGGCCGTCCTTCGACGTACGGCAGAGCCGGGCGACATCACCCATGTGCACCCGCACGAGCAGGTCGGCGGCCTCGGTGGCCCGCTCGACCAGATCAGGGCGGTCGAAGTACGCCCCGGTCTCGGCCAGCGCGGCGATCGCCAGGCCGTTCCAGGCGGCGACGATCTTGTCGTCCCGCTCGGGCCGTGCGCGCAGCTCACGCGCGGCGAGCAGCCGGGCGCGCACGGCGGCGGCCCGCGCGGCATCGTCCCGCTCGTCTCCCTCCGCCTCCCCGTCCGCGCCCCCTCGCACGAGCCGCAGCACGGATGAACCCTCCTCGAAAGTGCCCTCATCGGTCACCCCGAAGTACCCGGCGGCGAAGGCGGCATCCTCCTCCCCCAGCACCTCACGCAGCTGCGCGGGCGTCCACACGTAGTACGCGCCCTCGACATGACGCCCCTGGGCGTCCTCGCTGTCGGCGTCCAGCGCGGAGGCGAAGCCGCCCTCGGCGGTCCGCAGCTCCCGGACCATGAAGTCCGCCGTCTCCAGGGCCACCCTGCGAGCCAGGTCCGAACCGGTGGCCCGCCAGAGGTGGGCATAGACGCGGCAGAGCAGCGCGTTGTCGTAGAGCATCTTCTCGAAGTGCGGGACGACCCACTCCCGGTCCACCGAATAGCGCGCGAAGCCGCCGCCGAGCTGATCGTAGATCCCGCCGCGCGCCATGGCCGCACAGCTGTCGGCGGCCATCTGCAGGGCGCCCTCGGCCCCCGTACGGGCATGGTGGCGCAGCAGGAACTCGATGACCATGGACGGCGGGAACTTGGGCGCACCACCGAAGCCGCCGTGCTTCTCGTCGTAGTCACGGGTCAGCCGCAACAGGGCCTGCGCCAGCTCGGATTCACCCGGCAGACCCCCCTCGGCGGGGGTCAGGGAACGCCCCGCGAGATCACGGACGATCCGCCCGGCAACCTCGGCGACCTCCTCACGCCGGTCGGTCCACGCGGCCACGACCCCCTGGAGCACCTGCTGGAAGGAGGGGCTGCCGTGGCGGGGCTCGGGCGGGAAGTAGGTGCCGAAGTAGAAGGGTTCGGCATCGGCGGTCAGGAAGACGGTCATCGGCCAGCCCCCCTGACCGGTCGCGGCCTGCACGGCCTCCATGTACACGGCGTCGACGTCGGGCCGCTCCTCACGGTCGACCTTCACGGGCACGAAGTGCGCGTTGAGGTACTCGGCGACAACCGGATCCTCGAACGACTCGTGGGCCATCACATGACACCAGTGACACGCGGCGTAGCCGACGCTGAGCAGCACCGGGACGCTCCGCCTTCTGGCTTCCTCGAACGCCTCGGGCGACCACGGCCACCAGTCGACGGGGTTGTCGGCGTGCTGGAGGAGATAGGGGGAGGTGGTCTGCTCAAGTCGGTTGGCCATGACTCCATCCTTACGCACGCTCCCCCGCCCGCCAACGCGCCACAGGGGCGGGGCGCGAACGGGGCGGGCGGGACACCATGACCGCCGAGATGGTGGCGCCCACATGGACGCATACGCAGATCGGTGCGGAGCAGTACGACTCCTGGTCCGATGAGCAGTGCGCCGGCATCGAGGGCGCCGCCGCAGGCCCGGACCGGAACGCCGACACGGACGTCGACGTCCGCCCGGCCTCCGGGGTCCAGCCCTTGCGCGCAACGCGGCGCAGCCGACGCTGGGCTGCACGGGGACCGCACGGACTCCCCCGTGGCGGGTTCTCACCGCAACCGCGGCGGTGCTTCCCGGCGTCAACGGCGGGAGACGGGCAAGCGTGGGCTTTCGTAGGGTGGGCGGCATGGTGACGGAGGGGGCGGGGCGGGCCGTCGACGGGCGGTTCGAGTTGCTGGAGCGGCTCGGTGGTGGGGGCATGGGCCTCGTGTGGCGGGCACGCGACACGGAGTTGCACCGCGAGGTGGCACTCAAGGAGGTACGCCCCCTCGATCCGAGGATCGCGGAGAACGGCTCGGCGGAGGCTGCCGTGCTGCGGGAACGAGTGCTGCGCGAGGCCCGGGCACTTGCGCGGCTGCGACATCCGCATGTGGTGACCATCTTTCATATCGTCACCGGTCATGAGCCTCAGTTCCCGTGGCTGGTCATGGAGTTGGTGCCCGGCGGCTCGCTCGCCGACCGACTGGAGCGCGGACCGCTGCTGCCGGCCGAGGCGGCCCGGCTGGGGCGGGGAGTGCTGTCCGGGCTGGTCGCCGCGCACTCGGCGGGCATCCTGCACCGCGACGTGAAGCCGGCCAACGTGCTCATCCGGGAGGACGGCAGCCCGGTCCTCACCGACTTCGGGATCGCCGCGCTGGGCGAGCTGTCCACTCTGACCACGAGCGGCGCGCTGATCGGCTCGCCCGAGTACATCGCCCCTGAGCGGCTGCGCGGCCGGGAGGGTGACCCCGCGTCCGACCTCTGGTCGCTCGGCATGCTGCTGTACGTCGCGGTGGAGGGCACCCACCCGCTGCGTCGCGGCACGGTCCTGGCGACCCTCACCGCGGTGCTGGAGGAGTCCGTGCCCCCGCCCACCCGCGCCGGAGCGTTCGCCCCGGTGCTGACCGCCCTCCTGGACCGCGACCCCGCCGCCCGCCCGGACGCGGCGAGGCTTGACCGGCTCCTCGCGGCGGTGGAGGCGGGGACGGCAGGCGATGCCCTCTCCGATACGGAGACCGGCGCGCCGGAGCCCGCGCCGGACGCGCCCGGATACGCCGATCTGCCGACCCGCTCCGCGACCGTCCCCCGCCCCGATGCGGGACAGCCGGCCGACGCGGAACCAGCCCCGGATGAGCCTTCCGACGCCGCGCCGGAGGACACCGGCGCGACAGCGCCTCCCGCAGGGCGCCGCCTCCGCCGCGTGGTCCTCGCCTTCGTGCAGGTGGCCGTCGTACTGGCCCTGATCGGTGCCGGGGTGCGCTTCCTGCCGGGGCTCGTGGAGAAGGCCGGGACAGCTACCGGCGCCGCCCCGCCGGAGCACCGGTCCGACGGCTACTTCCTCACCCCGAAGGGCATGCGCGAGGCGGTTGCCGCGCTGAAGACGAAGACCGGCGGCACCGTCGTCCAGGAGGTGACCGCGCACGGCTACCTGGTCTCGGTCAGCGCCCAGCGCAAGGACCGGCCCGAGGTGCGGGTCAGCTACGACTACCGGGGCGACAAGGTCGAGGGCGGCACCCCTGCCGGGACGGTCGGCGCACCGGACGCCCTCGACATGGCCGCGTTCGACTGGGACCTGCTGGACGACCTGTGGCCCAGAGCCCGGACCGAACTCGGCATCAAGAACGCCGAACCCAGTCACCTGATCCTCACCTACGACCCCGGGATCAAGGGGCCCGCCATCGCCCTGTACGTCAGCGACGAATACGGCGCCTCGTACCTGATGGCGGACGGCAGGGGAAGGATCGTGTCCCGGCACCCCAGAGAGGCTCCCGCGAAGGGATAGCGACCGCCCTGGGGTCCGGTGCGTGTGATCAGACGAAGTACCGGGCCTGTAGGCGGTACAGCTCGGCGTAGGGGCCGTCGGCGATGAGCAGATCCGGTCTCACCGACGGCCGCGGCGGCATACGCCTCGCGGAGTCTGCGCTTGAGCACCTTGCCCGTGCCACCGGCCGGGATCGACTCCATTTCGGCCGCCCGGAGTTCGGCGAGCACCGTCTTGTCCGGGCCGCGCCTGTACGGCATGTACGGCATGCGCGGCTTGCGCGGAAGGCGCGCGTTGCGGCACCGGGCTGCTACAGGTTCACAGTTGATTAAATCTGCACAGTATCTATAGAGTTACTACGCGGTCAGGGTAGGTCGTGACCAGATCGCAACAGGACTTGACCAGTCTGCACATCACTCTCGGGGGAGGGCGCATAGGACACTTATGCTCTGCGCCGTGCGCCGTTCTCACGGCCGCTACAGCAGTCACATTCGAAGCAGCCGAATCCGGCGCGCCACAGCACTGTCCAGCAGCGCGTCGTCGGGACTCCTGATCCTCGTCCTTCACGAGAACCAGGAGCCGAACCGCGGCATTCTTCGGGTCAGCGGCCGTCGACGGACTCTCTCACTTCGCGGACCAGAATTCCGGCCTCACGAATCTTGATTCCGGGACGAGCGGCTCGGAGTGCCTGAATCGCCTTGGTCTCCTTGCCGAACGGATCGATACCGGCAACAGCCAATGTGGTGCGGGCCCACTCCACGGTGGCCGGGCCCTGGTCTGCCCTGATCAGGGTGTCTATGACCTCAAGGGCCTTGTTCAGACCGGGCCGTTCGACCTCGGAGGCGTCGTTCAATGCCTGCTGCACAGCCGACTTGACCGGACCGAGATCGGGCTTCGGGGCCGATCGACCCATTTTCAGATAGTACATCGCCACTTCCCTCACATGCCGTTCAAGCTGATCAAATTCGCACCACCGCCCGCCCGGTTCACCGGGACACGGGCTGTGTGGCGTAGATGAGTAATCGGGAACTTTTACTCCACTGGGGATCTAATGCTCAGCCCACTCAGGGAAAATTCCAACGCCATACCTTATCAAAGTACCCCCAATCGCCTGCATCAAGTGCTGCAACCCGAATCGGCCCGACTTCGCCTGGATGAAATGTCCCGTGGCGTTCGGCACGATGTTTTCGGTGCCTTGCGTGTCGACCGCATGCAGGCTGCACACTTCGAACTGCACCAGCACCTGGCATTCAGTTGTCTACGCAGGGGAGCGAGTGTCAGGTATCTCTTCCCCTCCGCGTGCCTTCAGGACGCGGCGGCCACGTCGTTCCTGCGCCGTATCGCGGCGGAGGGCGCCGAGGTGCGGATCGCGAAGGAGCTGGAGAGCAATCTGCTGGTGTGCGACCAGCAGACCGTCCTCCTCTCGGAACACCCCGACGCCCCCGACCGCAAGGCGCTGCTCTCCCAGGAACCCGGCCTCGTGCGCAATGTGACCGGACTGTTCGGTACGGCGTGGGCCCATGCCACGGATTTCGCCGAGCCGTCGCCGCCCACGCCCCTCACACCCGGTCACAAGCAGCTGCTCGCACTCCTGCTCCGCCCCGGCAAGGACGTCACCCGGGCACGTGAACTCGGTGTGTCCATCCGCACGTTCCATCGCCGGGTCGCGGGCCTCTACGAGCACCTCGGGGTGACCAGTCGTACCGAAGTCGCACTCGTGGCCCGTGAATACGTGGGCGACTGAGGGCCCGTACCGTTCCACCGTCAGCCGCCGGGGGCTCAGTAGGCGGTCCTGGTCATGCGCTTGCGGTCCCGGTCGGACAGGCGGCTTCCGGACTCCTTGAGGGTCATCCGCCGCAGCAGCACCGGGGCCAGCAGGAAGCCCGCGACCGCCCAGGCGCCGAGCACCCCCGCGGTGAGCGGGAGTTGCCAGCTGCCCTCGACCTCCAGCGCCTGGGCGCTTTCCGGAAGCATCGCGGAGCGCAGCCCCTGGGCGATCCACCGGAGCGGGAACACCGAAGCCGTGTGCTGGAGCCAGCCAGGCATGTTCCCGAGCGGCAGGAACGCCCCGGAGATCACCATCAGGCCCGTCATGGGCAGCATGTAGACGCCCACCGCCTCCCGGGAGGCCGGCAGCAGTGCCCCGACGGCGGCTCCGGCCGGCACCACCGCCACCACGCCGAGTGCCAGCACCCAGCAGAGGGTCATCCACTGGCCGGCCCCGTTCGGCGGGTCGGTGCCCAGCAGCACGGTGCCGCCCACGAGCAGCAGCGCTTCGGAGCAGGCGAGCGCGGCCAGGAGGAAGACGGTCTTGCCCACCAGGTACGCGGCCACCGCCCCCGGTATCCCGCGCAGGCGCAGCATCGTGCCGTCCTCCCTGTCTCCGGAGAGGACCTGGGGCACTGTCAGCAGGCCGAACATGAAGATGGTCGCGGCCATGCCTCCGGCGAGGACCAGCTGGGTGGCATGGGTGTCGCCGTCCCCGGAGCGCCAATAGGCGACGGCGAGGAAGAACACCGGCGGCAGCAGGTAGTTGTAGAGGTCCTTCCGGCTGCGGGCCGCCTGCCGCAGCTCCAGGGCGCCGCGTGCGAGGCCGAGGCGGATGGGGGTCACTGTGCCTCCTTGTGTGCGGTGTCCGCCGAGGTACGGGCGCGGCCTTCACTGATCATCCCGAGGTAGACGTCCTCCAGGCTCGGGCGGCGTACCTCGAGGCCGGGGACCGGTCCGTCGAACTTCTGGTGCAGTTGCCAGACCAGCTCCGAGGGGTCCGCGGTGCGCTGCCGCTGCTGCATACCCTCGACTGTCCAGGTGACCTCGGACTGCGAGCGGGCGTGGGCCGTCAGCTCGTCGAGAGTGCCGTGAGCGGTGACACGGCCGGCCTGCAGTACACCGATGCGGTCGGCGAGTTGCTGCGCCTCGGTCATGTCGTGCGTGGTCAGCACGATGCTCATGCCGCGTTCGTCACGCAGCTCCCGCAACAGGTCATGGAAGTCTCGGCGGGCTTCCGGGTCAAAACCCGTGGTGGGCTCGTCCAGGAAGAGGAGTTCGGGGCGTCCGACGATGCCCAGCGCCACATCGAGGCGGCGCCGCTGACCGCCGGAGAGCGTGGACGCCGACTGCTCGGCCTGGGCCGTGAGCCCGACCCGCCGCAACAGCTCGGCGGGGTCCCAGGGATCCGCGTAGTAGCGGGCGAAGTGGCCGAGCAGCTCACCGACCCGCCACCTCCCGTGGTCCCGGCTCGACTGCAGCACGATACCGATCCGGGCACGCCATGCGGCGTCGTCCCGCTGCGGGTCACGGCCCAGGACCCGCACCGAGCCCGCCGTACGCCGGCGGTGTCCCTCCAGCACCTCGATGGTGGTTGTCTTGCCTGCGCCGTTCGGACCGAGCAGACCGAAGAGTTCGCCTCTGTGTACGTCCAGGTCCAGTCCGTCCAGGATGCTCCGTCGGCCGTAGCTCATCCGGAGGTCCCTGACGTGGATGACGTGGTCAACGTCCACCAACTACTCCCCGCTTTCCCCGTGTCGCGTCGAGAGGTTCCTGCCGGCCCTCTGTTCCGATGTCTTCCGACATCCATGTCTTGGCAGGAAGTACTTTCCTCCTAGGAAAGTACATGCCAGTATGGGAGTCAGCAACCCACCGACGGACGGAGATGCCATGTCCCAGACCCCACGCCCCAGTCCGGCCGAGGCTTCCGCGGCCCTGCGGACGGCGGAGCAGGCCCGAGCGGCGTCCGCGCGCCCCCGGCGTCCACTCCCCCGCTGGTACGCACCCGCCAACGGGCTGCTCCTCCTCGTGGGCCTGTCCCTCATCGGGGTGTCGTGGCTGCTCCCGTCGGACGACTGGAAGCCGACCACCGCGGTCCAGCTGGTGGGAGCCCTGTTGATCGCCCTCCAGTGCGTGCTGACCCAGCGGATCGAGCACCGGCCGGGCATCATCAGGACCACGGTCAGCTTCCTCGGCCGCGGGCAGCTCCTCGCGCTGTATCTGACCCCGGTGGCACTGGGTGTTCTGCTCGCCATCCCCTTCGGCCGGCCTGCCCTGTTCCTCACCGTGGGCATCGGGGTCGGGCTGACGAACTGGGGCCTGCTGAGCCGGGAACGCGTCCTGGACCGGGCTGCCGCGTCCCCTTCCGCACAGGCGGAATGAGCATGCCCACTCCCCCCGAGCGCTCCTCGGCCCCGGTACTCAACGAGCTGATCCACCAGCCGACCCGGCTCACCGTGCTGTCCTTCCTGTCCGGCTGCTCCGAGGCGGAGTTCCGCGCCGTCAAGGAGGAGTGCGCGTTGTCGGACTCCTCCCTGAGCAAGATCGTCAAGACGCTGGAGGACGCCGGATACCTCACCGTGCGCAAGGGCTACGTCGGCAAGCGTCCCCGCACCTGGCTGAGGATCAGCCCGGAGGGGCGGCGCGCTCTGGCCGAACACCTCACGGCCCTCCAGGCCATCGTCGACAGGGCGGCCACCCGGGGCGGCGCGGCGGGCTCCGCTCCGGAGCCCGGTTCCGACGGCCTCTCTCACAGGGAGTCCAGGTAAGCGTCGCGCCCCAGCAGCACACCGCTGGAAGGACCGGCCCCGAACAGCCGTCCTGCCGCAGGTGACACGTCCTCGGGGGCGACGGCGTGCAGCCGCTCGGGGAAGGCCATCGTGTCCGCGGCGGTCCAGCCTCTCGTGCCGAGCCGGGAGAGCGCATCGGCGAGTGCCGACGGGGAGTCGTACACGGACGCCAGCTGTCCCGCGCAGAACTCCGCCGCCTGTGCCACCTCGGCCTCGGCGGGCACCTCATCGCCCAGCCGGGCGCACTCCGCCCGCACGGTCTTGAGCAGCAGCCCGGCCTGCTGTCCCGGCACCCGCGCCCGGATCCAGGCGCGGGGCGCGCCCACGAACAGGTCCCGCCCGGTGAACAGTTCGCTCACTCCGAGGCCCTGAGCCCCGGCCGCCAGGCCGAGGCGGCCGCGGAAGTAGCCCCCGAGCAATGCCGTGGCGAGATAGCGGGCCGCCTCGTCTTCGTGCCCGGGTGGCTCGGGCCGGCAGAGCAGAATCCGTACGTCGTCGGTCTCCTGCTGCCTCACCCGCACCAGCCGGCCGGTGTGCCAGACGGCGGCAGTGGGCTGCCCGTCGCTGTCCTGCGTGCCGTCCGGGAACAGCCGGTGCACCGCCCGCGCCACTCGGGCCCCCGTCCACCCCGCGACGACGGCGAGGCTTCCGCCCCGCGGACCTGGCGGCACCGGATCCCGCACATCCGCCGCCGCGGCCCAGAGTTCCCTGTCCAGGTCCTGGCCGAACACGGCCGCGCCCCGACCCGCGCCGCCCTCGGCGTCCGCGTTCCCGTCGGCCTCTGCGAGGACGGTGCGCAGGTGCACCGCGAGTGCGGCGAAGGGGCCGAGGGCAGCCTCGGGTTCCTCGGCGGGTGCGTACCCGGCCGCCTCCAGCCACTGGCCGTCCTCGGTGACCCTCACCGTGAGTCCACCGCCGAGTTCCCGCAGCGAACGGTCCGCGCCCGTGCCCCGGACCAGTGCCCGGACCAGGGAGGTGGTCGCGTGCGGCGCGGTCAGCGCGAAGGCGCCCAGATTCAGTCGGAGCCGTATCTCCGCGGGGGCGCCACGGCTGTCGGTGACGGCCAGCAGACGCAGCCCGGACGGCAGCACCTCGTCGTACGTGGCCCGCGCAGGCATCGGGTGCTGCGGGTCCGCCGCCGGCACGGGCCTGGGCCCTTCCGGGCTCCTGGCGAGCTGCCCGGCGCTGCGGTACGCACCGCGGCCACGGTCGGCGGGGGACGGTGCGCCATGGGTGAGCGGGGCCGGGCGCCCCTCCTCTCCTGGCCACGACCCCACGGCGAGCACTCCTTGACGCGCCCCGGCCAGGGAGGCCGCCGCACCCGATATCCGGTCCGGCGTCAGTTCAAAGAGGCGCCGCGGGGTTTCGTCCAGCAGGCTCACATCGTCAAACAGCTGCTCGAAGCGCCCCAGGCTCCGGCTCCGGGCGCTCAGGTCGGCCTGCGTGCGCAGATGCCGCACACCGAGACCGCGGGCGTGCGCCGTCACCTCGGCAGCGGGAAGGCGGGTCACGGCACGCTCCTCCAGGGCGGACCGCACGTTCCCGGCGAACCGCTCCGGGTCCGCGCCGTGCGGCAGCGAGCCCACCACGATGAAGGCGTCCGGGTCCCGGGCGTCCAGCGGTCCGAAGAAGCCACAGCCGGCGTTGGCCGACAGGCCAGGGCCTGCCCCTCCCGGTTCCGACAGCGGGCCTCGTCCGCCGAGGACACGGGCGAGGACCATCGCCGCCAGATAGCCGTCCAGGTCACGGTCGGGGCCGAGCAGCGGGTGGCCCACGGCGACCGCGGTACCCGGCACGCCCGCCCCGGTGTAACGCAGCCATCGGTCCTCGCCGTCCAGCGGCTCGTCCAGCACCGGTCGGGCCGGCAGCCCACGGGCCGGGATGTCCCCGAAGTGCCGTTCGATCAGGGCCATCGCCCGGTCAGGTTCGAAGCCACCGACCAGGGTGAGCACGGCATTGCCCGGAGCGTAGTGCGTGTCGAAGAACTCTGCGCAGTCGTCCAGGCCGACCCGCCTGAGCCGTTCGATGTCGCCGAACCCGTCATGCGCGTTCGCGGGTTCGCGGTAGAGCACCCGGGGAAGGAGCGGCCACGGAAACCCGCCCAGCGGCGTGTCGACCGTCCGTTCCCGGATCTCCTGCTCGACGCCCGCCAGCTGCCCGCCGAGTGTCTCGGGGGTGAACCGGGGGGCCCGCATCCGGTCGGCCTCGCCGAACAGCGCGGGTTCCAGAACGGCCGAGGGGACCACCTGGTAGTAGTCCGTGTAGTCCTGGTGCGTCGTTCCGTTGGCCGCACCGCCGAAGCGGTGCACGTGCTCGAAGAACTTCCCGTCGGGCAGGCTTTCGCTGCCACGGAACATCAGGTGCTCGAAGAGGTGCGCCAGGCCCTCCTGGCCGGGGCGCTCCGACCTGAAGCCCACTCCGTACGTGACGCAGAGCGCGACCCTGGCCGCCTCTGGGCGCGGCTCGAGGAGCACCCGGAGTCCGTTGGACAGAGTGGCCCTGAGCGGCCCGGCGCCCGCTGTGTCGCCCGCGGACGTCCACGTCTGCTTCCTGCCCGCGCTGCGCATCGCCACGGCTCCCCGCTGTCGTTCTTGGTTCTCGGTCACAGATCGATGAGGTAGGCCAGGAAGTCGGCATAGCGCCGTACCTCGGCGTCGGGAAGTGCCGCCACGTAGGCGCCGTAGTCGTGCAGATGCAGAGCGATCCGTACGGCGGCCGCGCGGGACCAAGGGGTGCCCGGCTCGCGCCCGTAGCCCTCTTCCAGCGCGTCCAGCAGCGCCTGCCACTTCCCGAAGTCGCCGCCGCACTGCCAGCAGAGCTCGATCAACTCCCCCGCGACCCAGCCCAGATCCAGGTACCAGGGCGCCAGGCACAGGTCCTCGCCGGTCAGCAGCTCGGCGCCGGCCGTGCCGTCACCGTCCGCCACCGGCACCGCCGAGCCGAGGCCGGGGGCGCCGTGGGACAGCACCGGGTACCGCCGGTCCTCGACGGTGAGCGCGCACCAGCGCCGCAGCGCACTCCAGCGGCGGGGCCCCAGCCGGTCACGGAGCAGCACATCGGTGCGCTGCCCCGGAGCGCCGGCATCTGGTCCGGTGCCGGCTCCGTCGGCCGTGAGCCGGCGCAGGAGCCGCTCGGCCCCACGGGCGGGGGCGGTGGGAAAACCGGGTCCTGGCTTCAGCGCGTGCAGCCGGGCGAGCGTACGGCCCACAGAGCGCAACGCCGATTCAGCTGCGGGTACGGGTCCCTCGCGCAGCAGCAGAGCGGCCAGCGACTCCGCACCGTCCACGTCGTAGACGCGGGAACCGCCGTCCGGTGTGCCCGTCACCAGGCGCCCCGCGGATGCGGGGCCGGCGTCCCGGTCACCGAGCCGCCGGAGCTCGGCGAGCAGGTGCGGCGCGGGTACGGGCACGAAGGGGCGTGGCGCGAGCGGGCCCGGAGTACGACGCCACCGGCAGGTTCCCGCCGCGCCACGACGGATCTCGGTGCGCAGGAGGCCGGTGCCGTACGCGGCGACGAGGACACGGTCGGTCACGGTCGGGCCGCCCCTGCGGGGTCGTGCGGCTCCGGGCTCTCGCCGACCTGGCGTTCCCTCAGACGCTCGATTTCCCGTACGGCCTCGGGAAGGACGGCCGGGGCCCAGGCGTCCTTGCGGCCCGTGGTGCGGCTCATGGCGGGCACCGGTGGGACCACGGCGGTGTTCGGGCGCCCGGCGAGGGCGGCGACGTGCCCCGCGCACACGGGGCTCTGCCAGCCTCCGGGGGGAAGGGCGGGCGCGAGCACCACCGGCACGGTGCAGCACTGGATGGCGAGCAGCGCGGGGCTGTCGGCCAGTCCCAGCGCACAGCGGGCCAGGAAGTGGAAGGTCGCCGGATACACGAGGACGGCTTCGGCCCACTCCGCCCACTCGACGTGCAGGGCGCCGGGCTCGTCGGCGGGCCAGGTGTCGGTGCGTACATCGGTGGACCGGTGGTCCATGAGTGCTTGCAGCGTGACGAAGCGTTGCGCACTGCGCGTCACGACGACCCTGGTCTCCAGATCCGGGTACACCTGGCCCAACCAGGTGAGCCAGAAAGGCATGTTGGACGCGGAAGCGGATCCGGTGACCACCACCAGCAGCCGCGAGATGCCGAGCGGCGGTACGCCCGGCGCAAGCGTGGCTCCGGTGCTCACAGCGCGGCCTCACGGATGATCTCGTCGAGCTCGGTGAGGGCGGTCTGCGACCCGTACAGCGTGTGCACACCGGACAGGTTGACGACCACCTCGTCCACACCGGAATCCCAGTAGCGGTGGATGGCCTCCGCGAGCTCCTGCACGGTTCCGTAGAGGAAGGCCCCGCTGTCCAGCAGACCCTTGGCGCCGGACTCCAGGTCCGACGGATCGGTGTCGACTCCCGCCTTCCGCAGCATGTCCTGGTAGTGCGGCAGCCGCAGGTGTCCGGTGTTGCTGGCGAGAGCGAGCCGCACCGGGTCCCGCTTCGCTCCGCGGATCGCCATCGGCACCATGGACACGACCTGGGGCGCCGTACGCCGCCCCGTCTCGGCGCCTTCGGCGAGTGCGGGCCGCAACGTCCGTCGTACGTAGTCGGCGGGTGTGAGCCAGGTGATGGCGACGTCGGCGAGTTCGCCGGCCACCCGGGCCATGCCGGGGCGCAGCACTCCCAGCCCGATCTGCACGGGGGGTGCGGGCAGCGGGTGCAGTCCGCCGTTCACCCGGTAGATCTCACCGTCGAGTACCGTCCCCTGCTCGCCTTCGAGCAGTCCCCGCACCACGGACACGTACTCCCTGACCGCGGTCAGCTGGCTGGGGTAGGGGGATCCGAGCAGACTCTGCTGGAAGGTCCTGGCACCGGGGCCGAAGCCCGCGACCACGGGGTGTCCGGTGGTCGCCGCCAGCGAACGGGCCTGGAGGGCGGCCTCGTAGGGGTGTCGCAGCGGCATCAGTGTGACGCCGGTGCCGACCGGTACACGGAAGCCCGCGGCGGCGGCGTAGGAGAACGACTGGAAGGGGTCGATCAGGGTTCCCTGCCCCTGCCAGAGGCGGTGCGCCGGGCTCCACTGCAGATACGCTGCGTACGGGACGATATGTTCCGGCCGGTGCGGAACGAACGGGACCAGAACGGAAAGTACGGGCAAGGTATGTCTCCTGGAGGGCCGAACCGGCCGAACCGGACGGCATGATGGGGCCCGGGGCGCTGCCGGTCGGCACCGTGGCACACGGACCGCCGCAGCGGGCGCCGTCTCTCCCGGCACCCGCTGCGGCTCGGCTTCACGCCCTCGGGGCGTGAAGCCCGTCAGCAGCCGTGGTCGACCGTGGCGGTGACGGCCTGCGACGTGGCGAAGCTGGCGGCGGCGCTCTCGATGGCGCTCAGCACGCACAGCGGCGTGGTGGCCGGCGCGTCGACCGTGGCCTCGACGGTCAGGCCCTCGGCCGACACGTACTCCCCGTAGTGGGAGATCAGCTCCATGGTGGTGGCATTCTGCGACATTTTTTGTGCGCTCCTGTTTTGTGTGTTGTTCGGAAGGCGTCTGCCGATCGAGAAGGGGTCAGCAGCCCTTGTCGAAGGTGGAGGTGACCACGCTCACCGCGGCCGAGGCGCTGGCGGCACACGCGGCCGAGCTCTCGGCGGAGATCACCGAGACGCAGACGAACGTGGTGGCCGGTGCCTCGGAGGCGGCGGCGTCCAGCTCGGTCGCGTCGGCGTAGGTGCCGTAACCGGCGATCAGCTCCATGGTGGCGTTCTGCATCAGATTTCCCCTTGTTTCGTTTTTCCTTGATTCCCCGTATGCGGAGGCGATCCAGCCGGACCGGGGCGGAAGCAGGGGATGTCGAGCCCTCTCCCTGCAACCGTCCCGGGCCGGTGGCACGCCCGGGTCCTACGGGGCCGTGATGTTCGCCGACGGGTCGTCCGGGTCGATGCCGGCCTCGGTGAAGCGGTCCACGATCACATCGGCCAGCGATCCCCCGTCCTTGCGGTGCTCGATCAGGGCCTGCGCGAGCACCCCCGCACGGTGCTGACCGAAGCTCAGTCCGCGCATACCGCTTCGGGAGTCGGCGGGTTCCCAGGCCACGGCCACTCCGTCCGCGAGCGGCCGCGCGAAGGCCGAGACACCCACGCCCAGCCCCGGTGTGCCCGACAGGGCGTCCGCGAGCGGGCCTGCCAACTCCCAGGAGTCCTTGCGGAGGTAGACCACCAGGCCGTCGCGCCGCGGGTACAGGCGGCGGACCGAGAGCACCTTCGCCCGGTAGTGCGCCTGGCGCTCCTCGAGGAATTCCAGGGCCCTCCCCCAGACCTCTCCCGCCCGATCCGCGTCGGTGACGTGTACGTACACCCTGAGTACGGCCCCGCCGCCCGATGCCGGCCGGGAGCCGTCGACGAGGAAGAACCCGGGTGACAGGGCAGGTCGGGCGGCCGGCACGTCCAGGGCCACCCGTACTCCCTCGACCAGCGGTCCCGGGGCGCTGATCCGGTCGAGAGGCGTCCAGACACGTACCCCTTCGCGCTCCAGCAGCACCCGGGTGTCGTCCGCCTCCGGTTCGGCGCACACCCGTCCGGACGCCCGCGTGGTCCGGTGCGGAACCCGGCCGGCCAGCTCCTCTTCGAAGCGGGCGTCCCTGGTGTGCCACGGGACCGGGGTGGGCTCGACGGGCAACCCCGCGTGCAGCACCTCGTAGATGCCCAGAGCCAGCAGCCTCTGGAGCTCACGCGGGTTGTCCGCCTCGATCTCACGACCGGCGACGGTGGCCGTGCGGAGGTCATCGGCGATCTCCACCGATCGCGCCACATCCTCCACCGGGCGCGCCGGGGTGCGGACTCCTGCGGTCATCACGCGACACCTCCCAGACCGAGCGTCGCGGCGAACCGCTCGGGGGCCAGCAGCGCGGCCCGGCCGACTCCGGCCGCCGCGCGTTCGATACCGGAGACCCGTGTGCTGCGTTGCGCACTCGCGATCAGCCGGTCCAGCGCGTGCCAGCCCGCGAAGGCGGTGGCCCGTACCGCGAGTGACGCGTCGGCCGAGGGGCGGACCTCGCGGTACCCCCGCCAGAAACTCTCCACCCGGGGACGCAGCCGCTCCAGCTTCGCCGCACCTCGTTCCACGATCACTTCGTGTGTCAGATCGAAATCCACGAACGAGCTGTCACCGCGGTCCGTGACAATGTCGAGAACGGCACGGTACAGCCATTCACCGGCGAAACTCCCGATGTCCCGCGCCGCGTCCGCAAGGCGGAATTCCTCCCAGTCCGTGATGTGCAGAGTTCCGTTGGACACAAGAATCTGATCCAGCCGGAGATCGCAGTGACTGGGCACCTTCACTGCGCCCTTCTCACTCTCCAACAATTTCTCCAGCCCTTCCCGCAGCGCCGTGTCCCCCTGCAACAGACCCCATACGGTCATCTGACCGAAGCTGAACTCCTGGAACATCTCGTCCGAGATTCCCCGGAGCAGCTTGGGGCTCGGCAGCACGGGCGGGACGGTCTCCAGTTCCACACCGTGCGGGTCGGTGACGTGCACCCGGGCGACGGCTCGTCCCGTCGCATGCGCCAGCTCGTCGTCGAAGGCCTCGTCCACCATCATCCGGGCTCCGGATTCGGCGTCCTCGACACAGGTGAAGGCGACCACACGCGCTTCGGCGTCACTGCCGAGCAACTCCGGCCTGGCCAGCGCGTCCTGCGGGATCCGGACCCCGAACTCCTCGAAGGCCAGCATCCTGCTCAGGCGCTCCGCCGGGCCGGCTCCGGGGCCCGTGAGCCGCTTGGCGAAGATGTGCCGGCCGCTCCGTGTCCGCCCCTTCCACACGTCGTTGCGGCCGGGCGCCGCCTCCAGCGTGTCACGGTCGAACGTCCCCAGCCCCAGACGCTCCAGCAATGCGTCAACTTCAGGAACACTGTCCAGGTCAGCGGGTACAACCCTGGCCTCCACCAGCTGTCTTCCTTCTGTCGATCGATGTCGTTCTGAACTCGATCAACAATGACGACCGAACAGCCGGAACTCCAGCCCGGAGAGAGGCAGTCGGCTGCCATTTCGTTGGCAGCCGACTGCCAACGGGCAATGGCAGGCAACTGCCACCCGCCACTCAGGTCACCGCGACCCGCCGGTGCTATACAGGAGAACTCCCGCGCGCTGCCGAAACCCGCTTACTCCGAGCTTTTCTGACGCCTCGTGAGCAGAAGTCGGGCGGGCTCGCGCATCCGCCACATTCTGTCTCCGCAACTCCGAGAAGGCCCAGGTGCTCTTCCGTCTCCTCCGTAGCCGACTAGGCCCGTACCGAAGGCAGGTGATGCTTCTGCTGCTGCTGCAACTGCTGCAGACCGGAGCGACCCTGTGCCTGCCCACACTCAACGCCTCGGTCATAGACAACGGCCTGGTCCGGGGTGACAGCGGCTATGTACTGCGGATGGGCGCCCTGATGGTCGGGGTGACGCTGGCGCAGGTCGGCTGCACCCTGGGAGCGACCTACTGGAGCGCACGGACGTCCATGGCGGTCGGGCGTGACCTGCGTGCGGCGGTCTTCGACCGCGTGATGTCGTTCTCCTCGCGGGAACTGCGCCGGTTCGACGTGCCCTCGCTCATCACGCGCACCACCAACGACGTCCAGCAGGTGCAGATGCTCGTCCTGATGGTGTTCGCACTGGCCGTCGTGGCACCGGTGACCTGCCTGGGCGGGATCGTCCTCGCCCTCCAGCAGGACGTCCCGTTGTCCTCACTGCTGCTCGTGTTCGTGCCGGTCCTGGCCTTCCTCGTCGCTCTGCTCGTACGCGGCATGCGCCCGCTCTTCCGCCAGATGCAGGAGCGTACGGAGGCCGTCACCCGGGTCCTGCGCGAGCAGATCGCCGGGGTGCGGGTCATCCGGGCCTTCGTCCGCGACGACCACGAGCGGGAGCGGTTCGCGCGGGCCAACACGGGTCTGACGGATGTGGCCGTCCGATCGGGCCGGCTGCTCTCCCTGCTCTTCCCCGCCGTGCTGCTCGTGGTGAACGTCTCCAGCATCGCCGTGGTCTGGTTCGGTGGGCACCGCATCGCCCAGGGCGACATGGAGATCGGCGCGCTGACGGCCTTCCTCAGCTACCTGACGCAGATTCTGACCGCGGTCCTGATGACGACGACCGTGTTCATGCTGCTGCCCCGTGCGGAGATCTCCGCCGACCGCATACGCGCGGTGCTCACGGTCGAGAACAGCGTCCTTCCGCCCTCCTCCCCCGTGACGCGGCTGCGCCGGCGCGGCCACGTCGAACTGCGCACGGTGACCTACCGCTACCCGGGCGCCGAGAAGCCCGTCCTGACGGATGTGTCCCTGACCGCGCGGCCGGGCCGGATCACGGCGGTCGTGGGATCCATGGGCTGCGGGAAGTCGACCCTGCTCGAACTGGTCCTGAGACTCAGCGACGCGACGAGCGGAACGGTGCTCGTGGGTGGTGAGGACGTCCGCTCGCTGGCACCCGACGTGCTCTCGGCCTCCATCGGCTACGTCCCGCAACGGCCGTACCTCTTCGCGGGCACGGTCGGCTCGAACCTTCGTCATGGACGGCCGGACGCCACCGAAGCGGAGCTGTGGCGGGCCCTGGAGACGGCCCAGGCGACGGAGTTCGTCACGGCTGCCGGGGGTCTGGACGCCCCGGTCACCCAGGCGGCCACGAACTTCTCCGGTGGGCAGCGCCAGCGGCTCGCCATTGCCAGGGCTCTGGTGGGCGAGCCGGACATCCACCTCTTCGACGACGCCTTCTCGGCGCTCGACCAGGGGACGGAGCTCGCCCTCCGTACGGCGCTCGCGCGGGACCGTGGCACGGCAACCACCGTGCTCGTCACCCAGCGCGCCACCACCTTCCGCGGTGCGGACCACATCGTCGTACTGGACGAGGGACGCGTCGTGGGCAGCGGCACCCACACCGCTCTGATGGCGACGGACATGATCTACCGGGAGCTCGTGCTCTCCCAGCTCACCGAGGAGGAGGCCGCGTGACGGCCAGGAAGCGCGGCGCGACGGCCGTGGAGAGCCGGGGGGCGGCCGCTGCCGGGGACGGAGGGCGTCTGTCGGACTTCCGCGGCTCCGTGACCCGGCTGCTGGGCACCATGCGGCAGGACCGCCCCCTGCTCGTACTCACCGTGCTCTGCGGCGTCACCGGAATCGCTCTGACCGTTCTCGGTCCCGCGCTGCTCGGTCGGGCGACGGACCTGATCGTGAAGGGCATGCTCGGCAGCCGGCTGCCGGGGGGCCTGACCCGTGCCCAGGCGAGCGATGCCCTGCGCCGGAGCGGGAACGACGGCCTGGCGACACTGGTCGAGAAACTGCACCTCGTGCCCGGCACAGCCATCGACTTCGGCGCGGTCGGAACGGTCCTGCTGTGGGCCCTGCTCGCGTACGCGGGGGTGTCCCTCATCGGATTCGTCCAGGCGCGGGCCGCGACGGCTCTTGTGCAACGAGCGGCGTTCCGGCTGCGCCGGGACATCCAGGAGAAGCTGTCACGGCTGCCACTGAGCCACTTCGAGGGACAGTCCCGCGGCGATCTGCTGTCCCGGGCGACCAATGACATCGACAACATCCAGCAGACACTCCAGCAGACACTCAGCCAGATCCTCACCTCCTTGCTGACACTGGTGGGCGTCCTCGCGATGATGTTCTGGATATCGCCCTTGCTGGCGCTGGTCGTCCTGGCCACCGTCCCGTTGTCCGGGTGGATCGCGACGCGGCTGGGCAAACGCGCGCAGCCACAGTTCGTCCGCCAGTGGCAGACCACCGGGGCGCTCAACTCGCACATCGAGGAGATGTACACGGCGCAGGCGCAGGTACGGGCCTTCGGGCGGCAGAGCGAGGCCGCGGCCGCCTTCCGCCGGCACAACGACGAGCTCTGCCGGATCGGGGTCAGGGCCCAGTTCGTCTCCGGCGCCATCCAGCCCGCCATGACGCTCCTGAGCAACCTCACCTATGTGCTGGTGGCCGTCATCGGCACCCTCCGGGTGGTCTCCGGCACGCTGTCCATCGGCGAGGTCCAGGCATTCGTCCAGTACGCGCGACAGTTCGGCCAGCCGCTCTCCCAACTGGCCTCCGTGGCCAACCTGCTGCAGTCGGGCGCGGCCTCTGCCGAGCGTGTCTTCGAGCTTCTGGACGCACCTGAGGAGCGCCAGGACCCCCCGGAGGGGCGTGAGGACACCGAGAAGCTGTCCAGGTCGGGGCAAGCGGACGGGAAGGCCGCCGGCGAGGGCGTCGGGCGGGTGGAATTCCAGCAGGTCTCCTTCCGCTACGCGGAGGACCGACCGCTCATCCACGACCTGACCCTGACCGTCCCACCCGGTCGTACCGTCGCCGTCGTCGGCCCCACAGGGGCGGGCAAGACCACGCTCGTCAACCTGCTGCTGCGGTTCCACGAGGTCCGTAGCGGTCGCATCACGCTGGACGGTACGGACATCAGCACCGTGCCGCGCTCCCACCTGCGTTCCCGGATCGGCACCGTGCTCCAGGACACCTGGCTCTTCGGCGGCACCGTCGCGGAGAACATCGCGTACGGGGCGCCGGACGCCACGCAGGACGACATCGTCGAGGCCGCGCGGGCCACACAGGTGGACCGGTTCGTGCGCACGCTGCCGGAGGGATACGACACCGTGCTGGACGAGGAGAGCTCCGACATCTCGGCCGGCGGCCGGCAGCTGATCACCATCGCCCGCGCCTTCCTGGCGAAGCCGACCGTCCTGGTCCTGGACGAGGCGACCAGCCAGATCGACCCACGCACCGAACTCCAGATCCAGCTCGCCATGGCACGCCTGCGCGCGGGCCGCACCAGCTTCGTGATCGCGCACCGGCTCTCCACGATCCGCGACGCGGACACCATCCTGGTGCTGGACAACGGTGCCGTCGTGGAACAGGGCACGCACGACAGCCTCGTGAGCGCGGGTGGCACATACGCACGGCTGTACGGGGCTCAGTTCACCGAGCCCACGGGAGTGCCCGGTTAGGGCGGGCGGTTCTCCGCCCCGGCCGCTTCACCCGGGGAGCAGCGCGGGCTCGAAGCGGAACCTCATGGACGCAGATCCGTCGTAGTACCGGGTGGTGCCCACGGACACCCCGTGGTCCTCGTCCTTGTCCGCCTCCGCCCAGTCCACGAGGCCGAGATGCCGGGTGCCGTCGGTGGTCCGCAGAGCGGCCTGGCCCTCGGTGGTGTCGGTCCACAGATTCCAGAGCTGGTTCTTCTCCGCCGCGTCGCAGGGCCGCTGTTCCACCGGTGCGTGGTCCTCCGTGCCGCCCGAACGCGTCAGGCACAGCCCGCTTCCCTCGTTACGCACCTGCGTACGCCCCCGGTCGCCCTCGTACGGTTCGAGCAGCACCCACCGCTGGTGCTCGCCGCCGTCGCAGGAGGCCTCCACGGGCCTGGCCCCGGCACCGGCGCCCGCGGGGATGCTCATGCAGCCGCCGGTCGACACGAACCGCAGGGTGCTCGGCCCGCCCAGGGCGGACGCCGGGGGCGCCGATGAGCCGCCGCCGGACGAGGAGGAGGACGCGGAGGTCCCGGACGGGGACCCGGTCCCCGAGGGAGACAGCGAGGCCTGGGACACGACACCCGCCGCTGCGCCGCTCGCGGCCGGTGCCGGGCGGTCCCCGGGTTCCTCCCCGCCGCCGGGCCACAGCGCCCAGCCGCCGAGCAGCAGCGCCACCGCGCCCACGGCGAGCACGCCGGCCTTCACCCCCGCCGCAGCACCGCCACCGGCCGACGCGCCGACCGGCGCCGAGGCGCCCGACGCCGCCACGGCTGCCGCGCGGGCCTCCAGGTAGGCCGGGCCGCCGAACAGCAGCACCGCCGCCGGAAGCACCGTACGCAGCCGCTGGTTGAGGTCCGTCAGCTCCCGGGCCGCCCCGCGGCGCTCCTCGTCGGCGGCGCCCCGCGCGGCCGCATACGCCTCCCGCAGCCCTTCCCTGGCACCCGCGGTCAGTGAGTCCACCCCGCTGGGGGTGAGGCCCAGTACGTCCCCCACCCATGCCGTGGGTTCCTCCTCCACGACGCGGTGCCAGAGCACCGCACGCCACCGCTCGGGCAGGGAGCGGAAGGCCGCCGCCACCATGGCGCCGTCCTCGGCACGCAGCACGCTGTCCTCGGCGCCCGCCGCCGCCTTCGCCCGGCCCGCGCCCGCGCGCCGCCGTGCCTCGGCGTCCAGCCATGCCCCGAAGCCGGGTGTGAGGTCCACCCGGCGGTCCTGGTCCGCCCAGTCGGCCGCGGTGCGGCGCACGACGGTCAGCAGATAGGGCCGCCAGGCCTCGGCCGGACCCTTTCCGTCGCGTACGGCCCGCACGGTGCGGGCGAACGCCTCCGAGGTGAGGTCCTCCGCTGTGTGCGGGTCACGGCAGAAGTTCCTGGCGTACATCAGGACGGCCGGAGCGTGGCGGCGGCGGAGCTCGGCGGTCGCCCCTGCGTCGCCGTCGTCGCGTATCGCGGCCGTCAGCAGGGCGTCGGGCAGCGCCTCGGGAGGCCCTTCCCCGGCGTCCTCGGCCCGGTGCCGGCCGACGGCAGAAGCCCCGCTCCGAGGCCTGCCGGCGTTCCCACTGTCGTTCATGTTCCCTGCGCTCCGGATCCGTCCCGTGAACCGTTCCGTGAACCCTTGCGTGGGGCTCACGGCGCGCAGTCTTGCAGACTTCCCCCGGGTGTGTTCCCCCGGACTCCCGGCGGAAGAACGACGGTTGACCGCCGCGCTGTCTCGCGCTGACGGGCCGTACGCAGGACACTGGGTGGTCCACACAAGGGATCCGGTCGCGACCGGCCGACGTGCGCAACGAGGGGGACGTATGCGGGACAGCCATCGGGCGGAAGCCGAAAGGCTGTTGGTGCGTGCCGTGGAGGAAGAGGCACGGCGTTCGGGCGGCCGGACGGACACCGGAGCGCTGCTGGCGCGGGCGCGGGGCGCGCTCGACACCACCATGGCCGCCGGCGCGGCCGAGGAGTACGCCGCCTACACCAGGGCACTCGACGCGGCGGGGGCCGGCCAGCAGCCGCTGTCGGCGCGGTTCAGCAGAGCGACCCTGGGTACCCCGCTGCTGGTGACAGGAGTCGCCGCCGCCGCGGCCTTCGCCGCCGACCTGGCGCTCGGCACCGCGACCGGTCTCGCCCTGGGCGCGGGCGTGGCCGTCGCCGCCGCCGGGACCACGGCGACGGTGGCACGGGTGACCGCGTCGCACTGGCCCGCCGCACACCGCAGGGCGGGCGAACGCAACCAGCCCGGCGGCCCTGAGCAGCTGCGACTCGAATGGCTGACGGCCCTCGAGGTGCGCGGCATCCGTCCGTTCCTCGACCAGCAGCGGATGCTGACCGCGTCGAGGCGGCCGCCGAAGAAGGCCGGCGCCTCCGTGGTGGCGCAGCTGCGCGGCGGTGACCGCAGCGCGGCCGCACGCACCCGCTCACTCCTCGAACAGTCCTTCGGCCATCTCCCGGCCGCGGACGGCCCGTTCGCCGGCCGTCGTGGTGAACTCGCCCAGATCGCCCAGTGGGTGCACGCCGCACGCGCCGCGACCGAGACCAGGCCGACCGTCGTCGTTCTGCACGGCGCACCGGGCTCAGGGCGCACCACACTCGCCGTACGGGCCGCGCATTCCCTCAAGGACCAGTTCAGGGGGGCGTGCGTGGTCGATCTGCGGGGCGATGTCTCCGGCGACACCCCGCTGCCGACCCGGGACGCCCTGCGGCACCTGCTCAACCGGCTGGGCGCACCGCGTGAGCAGCTCCTCTTCCGGGAGGGGGCGTCCGCCGAGCAGCAGGTGCGGCGCCTGAGCGAGCTCTACCACCAGCATCTGACGGGCACCCCCGTCACGATCGTCCTGGACGACGCCACCGACGCCGCCCAGGTCCGCACGCTCGTGCCCGAGCGCTCCGACAGCCTGGTGCTCGTCACCTCCCGCGAGCCGCTCGAACTGCCCGACGACATCCCGGCCCGGGTCCACCAGCTGCCCGTCGGCGGCCTGGACGCGGCCGGCGCGGAGGAGCTGCTGCGCGAGTCCGCCCTGGACGAAGAGGCAGGCCCGTACGACTACCCGTCGACCGACACCGTCGTCGAGCTGTGCGGCGGGCTGCCGCTCGCGCTGCGTGTCGTGGGCTCCGCACTCGGCGCCCGCAGCCGCGCCGAACTCGCCGCGGCCCTAGGCGACTACGGCCCGGTCGCGCCCGTCGAGCGTGCCCTGTGGCTGCGCTACACCGACCAGTCCGAGCAGGGCCGCCGGCTGCTGCGGCGGCTCGCCCTGGCCGGACGTGCCAGCCTCGGGGCGGCCGCCGCCGCGTCGCTGCTGTCCTCGGACGAGCAGGAGGCGGGACGCCTGCTGGAGGCGCTCGCCGGGGCCGGGCTCCTGGTCCATGTGCGGGGCGCGCGCTACCGACTGCACGACCTCGTACGGGACTTCGCGCTGGCCAGGCTGCTCGACGAGGAGCCGGCCGCCGACCGTACGGCCGCGCAGGAACGCCTCATCCGCAACTACGGCGAACTGGCCGACGCGGTGATCCGCATGGTGGACGGCAAGATGTCCACCCGCGCCAACCAGTTCGGCTCGCACGGCTTCAGCTCGCTGGACGCCGCCCTGCGCTGGCTGGACGACGAGTCGAGCTTCATCACCTCGGCCCTGCGGCACGCCGAGGGCGTCGACCAGGGGGCGGTGCTCCATCTGCTGGGCGCGCTGTGCGACTACTGCCTGCTGCGCGGCGACCTCTACCGACTGGGCGAGATCAGCGAGTTGACGCAGGCCGTCGACCAGGGGCTCCTGGAGCGGTCGGTCCAGTGGCGTACGGGGATCGCCGCCCGCCAGCTCGGCGAGCTCGACAAGGCGCGCACCACGCTCTCCTCGGTCGTCGGTCTCTACCGCGAGGCGCAGAACGACTCGGGCGCCGCACTGGCCCTCTGTTCGCTCGGCATCACCCTGCACCACCAGGGCAATCTGACCGAGGCCTCGGCCAGGCTGCGGGAGGCGCTCGCCCTCCAGTCATCGGCCGAGCAGGCCGAGGACCGCGCCTGGTCGCTGCACGCCCTGGCCGCCGTCGAGCGCGACCGGGCCAATCTGCCCGAGGCGCTGACCCTGCTGGACACCGCGCTCGCCCTGCACCGCGAGGGCGAGTCGCTGCACGGCGAGGCCTGGTCGCACTTCCAGCTCGGCCAGGTCTGTCTGCGCCTCGGCGAGCCGGCCAGGGCCGAGGAGGAGCTGTCATCGGCACTCGACCTGTACGGCCGCACCCGGGACGAGCGCGGTGAGGCCTGGGCCCTGACCCAGCTGGCCCGCGCCCGGCTGATGGACGCGGACGCCGGCAGCACGGCCGAAGCGGTGGAGCAGCTGCGCGGTGCGCTCTCCCGGCACCGCGCCAACGAGGACGCCCGGGGCGAGGCATGGACGCGCTACTACCTCGGGCAGGCCCTTGAGGAGGACGGCGACACCGACCAGGCCGTACGGGAGCTGGAGCGGGCCCGCACGATGTTCTCCCGGATGCGGGACGTGTACGGACTGGCGTGCGCCCGCCATCACTCGGGGCGCGTCACCCGCGACCAGCGGGCCGCGAAGACCGGCAATCTGCGTAACTCGGGCTTCGCCCGGCAGCTCCTGGTGGACGCCCGTGCCGACTTCCGGCGCATCGGGGTGGCGCACGGCGAGGCCTGGACCTGTCTGGAGCTGGCCCTGATCGACGGCGGGAACAACCGCGCCGCGCAGGCGCTGGAGCTCTGCGGCGATGCCGTCAGCCTGTTCGCTTCGTACGACGATGCCAGGGGCAAGGACTGGGCCGCGTTCCTGCGGTGCACGCTGCTCCCCTACGCGTCCCCCGGCGGCAGCGAGGTCGGCACGGCGGTGGCCCAGCAGGAGCTCGCAGACCTGCTGGCGGCCTCCCATCCGCTGCGCGACGCCAAGCTGGAGGACTGCGCGGAGGCCTTCCGGGTGGTCCTGAACCGCGGGGTGGACCTGGAGGACGGCTGGCAGGCCTGGCACCTCGGCCTGACACCGTCCCGGCACGCCCGCGAGGTGATGGGGGTGCCGGTGGGCGTACGCCCGTAGACCGTGTCCACGGGCGGCCGGCCCCGGGGGCGGCCGCCCGCCGCGGGGTCGGCCGCCCGTGCGCACGCGGCACCTCACCGCGTCACACCGGCACGTACGGCCCGGCGTCCGGGGCCGTCGCCGTGGCCTTCGGCAGCCCGAGCCGGCCACGGGTGGCGACGAGCAGGACGGCCGCCACGACGGTGGAGCTGACCAGGAAGGCGTGCGTCGCGTAGGAGTCGGCCAGCGACGGGAACACGTCCGAGTAGGCGATCGAGAAGAAGTTGTTGACGCCGGTGTGCAGCAGCATCGCCAGCAGCAGGCTCTGCCGGGTGTGGTTGAAGATCCACGTCATGACGAAGCTGAAGGTGACCGTGGTCGCCACGAACTCGACCGGGGTGTACCAGACGAGGTCCGTGCCGCCCCAGTCCGTCAGGAACAGCGGAAGGTGCCAGACGCCCCACAGCGGGCCGAGGATCAGCGTGCCGACGACCGGGCCGTAGGCACCCTGGAGCCGGGGCATCGCGAAGTCGCGCCAGCCGGGCTCCTCGGCGACACCCGTGGTGATCATCTGGATGAACAGGCCAGGCAGGAAGGCGGCGAGCACCATGGCGCCGGGCACGACGGGGCTCTCGCCGCCCAGGGCGTACAGCGTGACGACGAGCACGAGGGGCACGGCGACGATGACGCCGATCCACCAGCGCCAGCCGACCCGCCAGTTGGTCATCCGCCCCACCCAGGCACGGAGCCCGGGGCGCCCGTCGGCGACGGCGGTGACGATGAACGCCGACAGGATCGGACCGAGGTAGGCACCCGGGAGGACCCCGAGGAACTGACTGCCGCCTTCGCCGCCGGGGAAGGTGAAGTCCACGACGCCCTGCCCGTTCCCGGACAGGATGTACGGCACCCACGCCACCCAGCTCAGCACGAACGCGAGCGAGAAGAACCAGGTCAGGGGGCGGCGGCGCATACTGCCCCGCCAGCCGCCGCGCTGCGGCGGGACACCGGTGGCCCTCATGCCTTCCTCGCCCGGCGGTGGTCCGCGACGAGCGCGATACCGCAGGCCAGCGTGGCCAGCCCGAAGCCGAGGGAGAGGGCCACGGCGGCCCCGCCCATCATCGAGGTGACCGCGTTGCACACGGCGCCGATCACCAGCAGCAGCCACAGCACGGGACGTACCGGCAGGCGAGAGGATCCAGCCATCGTATTCTCCTTGTCCGAAGGGGAGTTGGGCACGGACAAGACGCTACGGAGACGGCGCGGGGGCGACGATCCGGCCAGGTGGAGAACCGGGGTACAGCAGGCTGTACCAGGCGTCCCCGACGCGTCGGAGGCCCCGCGCGGGATGCCATAGTGGCGCGGCACAGGAGGTGGAGCCGCACAGGAGGTGGAGATGCCCACGCACGACGCCTCACCGGGGAACGGCCGGGCGGACGGCAGGCCGGCGGGAGCCCCGAAGCCGCCGCGCCCCTGGGACGTGTTCGCACGTGCCCGCACCGCGCTGGACGCCTTCGAGCACATCGTCGGCGGCATGGGTACGGCGATCCTCGCCCTGATCATGCTGCTGTGGCTGATTTTCACCGCGGCCGCCTGCCTCTTCGGGGTCGGCCTGTTCCTGGTGCCCGGCACCCTGCGGGCACTGCGCACCGTCACCGAACGCGAACGCGAACGGCTGTCCCGGTGGGGCCCCGAGATCGTCGGGCCCGCTCCGGGACCCACCCGGCTGCGTCAGGCCGTCGCCGACCCGGCCACCCGGCGCGAGGTGGGCTGGGTGGCCTGGCACGCCGTCCTCGGGACGGCCCTGGGTCTCGTCGGTCTCACGCTGCCCCTCACCTCGGCGACCGACGCCGCGTTCCCGCTGTGGTGGCAGCTCGTACCGGCCTCCGCGGCCACCCCGTCCATCGGCCTGTGGACCGTCCACGACTGGCCGGGGGCCTTCGCCGTCAGCCTTCTGGGGATCGGCTGGTTCGCCGTCATCCTGGGCGTCGCCCCCGGCATGGCCTGGCTCCAGGCGTGGCCGGGTCGCCGGCTGCTCTCCCCGCCGCCGGGCACCGATCTCGTGACACGGGTCGCCGAGCTCACCGCGACCCGGGCCGCCGCCCTCGACGCGCACGCCATCGAGCTGCGGCGCATCGAACGCGCCCTGCACGACGGCACCCAGAACCGCATGGTCGCCGTCAACGTGCTGATCGGCGCGTCCCGCCGCGCGGTGTCCCGCAGCCCAGCCGACGCCGACGCCCTCCTGGAACGGGCGCAGGACGCGGCCGAGCAGGCCCTCGCCGAACTCCGCGCGGTCGTACGCAGCATCCTCCCGCCGGTGCTGGCCGACCGGAGTCTCAGCGACGCGCTCTCGGGCCTCGCGAGCAGCTGCCCGGTGCCCTGCCGGATCGACGCCGACGTGGACGGACGGTACGCGGCGTCCGTCGAGGCGACCGCCTACTTCGTGGTGGCCGAGACACTGACCAACATCGCCAAGCACAGCCGGGCCCGGCACGCCACCGTCACGGTCCGCCACCGCGACGGCCTGCTGCGGCTGCGGATCACCGACGACGGCCGCGGCGGAGCGGACGAACACGGCGGATCCGGCCTGGCCGGCATCCGTAAGCGCGTCGAGGCACTCGACGGCACACTCACCCTGGCCAGCCCACCGGGCGGGCCCACGACACTGGAGGCCGAACTGCCATGCGGATTGTGATCGCGGAGGACGATCCGCTGCTACGGGAGGGGCTCGCGCTGCTGCTGCGCGCGGAGGGACTCGACGTCGTGGCCACCGCCGGCACCCCGGACGCCCTCCTGGAGGCGGTGGACGCGCACCGGCCCGACGTGGCGATCGTCGACGTCCGGATGCCTCCGACCCACACCGACGAGGGGATCAGGGCGGCCGTGGAGGCGCGGCGCCGTCGCCCGGACCTCGCGGTCCTCGTCCTGTCCGCCTATGTGGAACAGGCCTTCGCCACCGAGCTGCTCGCCGACGGCAGCGCACGGCTCGGGTATCTGCTCAAGGAGCGGGTAGGCCGGGTCGAGGAGTTCCTCGAAGCGCTCGACCGGGTCGCGGACGGCGGTACGGCCATCGACCCCGAGGTGGTCGCACAGCTCTTCGCGCGCACCCGCCCCGACGCCCATCTGGACCGGCTCAGCCCGCGCGAGCGTGATGTCCTGGCGCTGATGGCGGAAGGCCTGGGCAACGCGGCCATCGCCGAACGGCTCGTCGTGACGGACGGTGCCGTCCACAAGCACATCCGGAGTATCTTCGCCAAGCTGGACCTGGCACCCGCCGACCGCACGGACCGCCGGGTCGCGGCCGTACTGCGCTATCTCAACGACGCGCACCGACGGGCCTGACCAGCGGCGCGGGCCACCTCATCCCTCCCGGAGCGGGAGGAGGCGTGGTGGCCCCGCCGCGTCAGCCCTTGCCCTGAGCGCCGGCCTTCTCCTCGGAGCCCTCGGGCTCCGGCTCCGCCGCCGGGTCGGGGGTCTCCTTGAAGTCGACCTTGCCCATGTGGCGGTTCATCGACTTCATCAGGAACCACGTCCCCACGGCCAGGGCCGCGAAGACGAGGAAACCGAGGACCCCGGGAGTCACCTTGTTCGTGTCGAGGTCGTCGGCGGCGAGCGGAACGAGCTGCGTCAGTGCCTGGGTCGCGTACATATCAGGCATTGTCGCGGATGCCCGCGAAGAGGTCGCTCTCGGGGAGGGAGGTATCGACCAGAGACTTCGCGAGCTCGTACTCCTCGGTCGGCCAGATCTCCCGCTGGACGTCCATCGGCACCCGGAACCAGCCACCGTCCGGATCGATCTGCGTGGCGTGCGCGACCAGCGCCTTGTCCCGGATCTCGAAGAAGTCGTCACACGGGATGTGCGTGGTCAGCGTGCGCTCGGCGCGCCCGAACTCCTTCCAGCGCGCCAGCCAGTCGCCGTACGGGGACTCCAGCCCACGGGCGAGGAGCCCCTCGTGCAGGGCGAGCGTGCGCGCCTTGTTGAAGCCCTGGTTGTAGTAGAGCTTCTGCGGCTGCCAGACCGGCCCGAACTCCGCCTCGGGGAACTTCTCGGCGTCCCCCGCGCCGTCGAAGGCGAGCATCGAGATCGTGTGGGTCTTGATGTGGTCGGGGTGCGGATATCCGCCGTTCTCGTCGTAGGTGGTGATCACCTGCGGGCGGAACGCGCGGATCTTCGCGACGAGGCGCCCCGCCGCCGTCTCGTCCTCCTCCAGCGCGAAGCAGCCCTCGGGCAGCGGGGGCAGCGGGTCACCCTCGGGCAGACCCGAGTCGACGAAGCCGAGCCACTCCTGCTTGACGCCCAGGATCTCCCTGGCCTCGTCCATCTCCTTCTTGCGCACCTCGTGGATGTTCGCCTCGATGTACGCGTCGCCCTGGAGCTTCGGGTTGAGGATGGATCCCCGCTCGCCCCCTGTGCAGGTGACGACCAGGACGTCCACCCCCTCGGACACGTACTTGGCCATGGTGGCCGCGCCCTTGCTCGACTCGTCGTCGGGGTGGGCGTGGACGGCCATCAGTCTCAGCTGCTCGGTCAAGACTCGGTCCTCAGTGATTGGTCGCAATGGTCGGCTTCTATAGTGACTGAACCGGGGGGCGGAAAATTCCACGAGCCCCGGTACGGAAGGAATGATCATGGCGGCGGTGCGCGAGGCCTTGCCCGAAGGGCGCTACGGCCGGTCCCCGGACCAGCGCGCGGACCGCAAGCTGAAGATCATCGGTTCGGTGCTGGGTGTGGCCTTCCTCGCGCTGATCGGCTGGTTCGGTTACGACTCCCTGGCCGGCAACGACATCAGCGCCGAGCTCATCAAGTCCAAGATCGTCTCGGACTCCCGCGCCGAGGCCCATCTGGAGGTCCGCAAGGACCGGGACACCGACGGGCACTGCACGCTCCGCGCCCTGAGCACGGAGGGCGCAGAGGTCGGCCGGGCGGCCTTCCCCTTCGACGAGCGCTCCGACCGGATCGACAAGGTCGTCACCCTGCGCACCACCTCCAGGGCGACCGCGGTGGAACTGCAGGGGTGCACGGCGGGCAGCTGACCGCGCTCCGGCGCGCGCGCCGCCCATGAGGCCCACGCTCCGGTGCTGACCTGCGCGTACGGGCATGTGAGGTTTTACCTTCTCCCCCTTCTCTCGCGAAATTGTTAAGCTCGTTGTTTCGCCCACCCGTGGCAGCGCATGCTTGGGGTAGGGCGTTGCTTTGTATTCCCAGCACCGACGAGGAGCACCCTGTGACCCAGACCAGCGATAACGTCACCTGGCTCACGCCGGAGGCGTACAACCAGCTGAAGGCAGAGCTGGAGTACCTGTCTGGTCCCGCGCGCACGGAGATCTCCGTCAAGATCGCGGCGGCCCGCGAGGAGGGTGACCTCCGCGAGAACGGCGGGTACCACGCGGCCAAGGAGGAGCAGGGCAAGATGGAGCTCCGGGTCCGTCAGCTGACCCAGCTCCTGGAGCACGCGAAGGTCGGCGAAGCCCCTGCCGACGACGGCGTGGTCGAGCCCGGCATGGTCGTCACCATCGCCTTCGACGGCGACCCCGACGACACGGTCACCTTCCTGCTCGCCTCCCGCGAGTACGCGAGCGCCGACATCGAGACCTACTCGCCGCAGTCCCCGCTCGGCACGGGTGTGAACGGCAAGCGGATGGGCGAAGAGGCGGAGTACGAGCTGCCGAACGGCAAGACGGCCACAGTGAAGATCGTCTCGGCGAAGCCCTACAACGGCTGACCCGCACAGCACGCACGACAGGGCCCCGGCGCCCAGAGCGGCCGGGGCCCTGTCGTGCCCGCATCCGGCGTCCGACACGATGGCATCCACCCACGGCGACAGAGCCGAGCACCGACGAGAGGAACGTTCATGCGCGCCCGGAGCATCGCAGCGGTCACCGCAGCAGCAGTCGCGGCGGTGGCAGCCCGCGACCTGGTCCAGAAGAAGCACGCGTTGCTCAGGAACTTTCCGGTGATCGGACACGCCCGGTACCTGCTGGAGACGATCGGGCCCGAACTGCGCCAGTACATCGTGAGCTCCAACGACGAGGAGCGCCCCTTCAGCCGTGACCAGCGCTCCTGGATCTACGCGTCCGCGAAGGAGGAGAACAACTACTTCGGCTTCGGGACCGACAACGACGTCGAGCACATCCAGGGGCACGCGTACCTGAAGCAGCGCACGTTCGCCGGTGCGCTGCCCGATGTGCACGACCCGCAGGCCACCCTGCCCTCGGCCAAGGTGCTGGGCGGGCCGCGCGGGCGCGCACGGGCGTTCCGTCCTGCGAGCGTCGTGAACATCTCGGCGATGAGCTTCGGATCGCTCTCCGGCGCGGCGGTCACCGCACTCAACGAGGGGGCGGCACTGGCGGGCACGCTGCAGAACACGGGCGAGGGCGGCCTCTCGCCGTACCACCGCAACGGCGGCGACCTCATCCTGCAGATAGGTACGGCGTACTTCGGCTGCCGCAACGAGGACGGCACCTTCAGCATCGACAAGCTCAAGGACGTCGTCGCCGGCGCCCCGGTCAAGGCGATAGAGATCAAGCTCTCCCAGGGCGCCAAGCCGGGGCTCGGCGGGATGCTGCCCGGGGCGAAGGTGACACCGGAGATCGCCGAGATCCGCGGCATTCCGCTCGGCGAGGACTGCGCCTCCCCCTCGCGGCACACCGCGTTCAGCGACGTCGACTCGATGCTCGACTTCGTCGAACTGATCGCCACCGAGACCGGTCTGCCGGTCGGGATCAAGAGCGCGGTCGGCGAGATGGACTTCTGGCAGGAGCTCGCCACGCTCATGGCGCGCGGTGACCGTGGTGTCGACTTCGTGACCGTCGACGGCGGCGAGGGCGGCACCGGGGCCGCGCCGCTGACCTTCGCCGACTCGGTGTCGCTACCGTTCCGGATGGGGTTCTCCCGGGTCTACGGCACCTTCGCCGAGCTGGGTCTGACCGACGACCTGACCTTCATCGCCTCGGGCAAGCTCGGCCTGCCCGAGAACGCCGCGGTCGCCTTCGCCCTCGGTGCCGACATGATCAACGTGGCGCGTGAGGCGATGCTGTCGATCGGGTGCATCCAGGCGCAGAAGTGCCACACCGACACCTGCCCCACCGGCATCGCCACCCAGAACCCGAGGCTGGCCCGCGGCATCGACCCGCCGTCGAAGGCCGCCAGGGCCGGGGCCTACCTGCGCACCCTGCGCCGGGAGCTGATGAAGATCTCGGCGGCCGTCGGTGTCGCCCACCCGGCACTCATCACGGCCACGGACATCGAGATCATGAACGGCGACTACGACGCCCGCACCCTGCTCAGCGTCTACGGCTACAAGAGCGGCTGGGGTGAGCTCGGCCCGCACCTCGCCGAGGAGATCACCGCACTGCTCACCACGGAATCGGCCGCCGGGCGGAAGCCGGTCGTCTGACCGGCCGGAGTGGTCGACGATCCCGGCCGGTCGACTTCACACCGTCATGCCGACTTCACACCGTCATCAGGTCACTGCCGAACGGTACTTGCGGACAGCGAGCGTCCGGAACACGACGACGATCAGGACCGACCAGATCACCGACGCGAGGATCGGGTGCTGCATCGGCCAGGCGTCCGGGGTGACGAAACCCGGCGGCAGATTGCCGAACAGCTCACGGCAGGCCTGCACGGTCGCGCTGAACGGGTTCCACTCCGCGATGTGGCGCAGCACCGTCGGCATCTGGTTGGCGTCCACGAAGGCGTTCGAGATGAACGTCAGCGGGAAGAGCCAGATCAGCCCGCCCGAGGTGGCCGCCTCGGGTGTCCGCACGATCAGCCCGATCAGCGCCCCGATCCAGGAGAACGCGTATCCCAGCAGGAGCAGCAGCAGGAATCCGCAGATCACCTTGCCGATGTTCTCGTGGCTGCGCCAGCCGATGATCAGCGCGACACCGGCGAGCACGACGAGGGTCAGCGCGGTCTGCACGAGGTCGGCGATGGTACGCCCGGTCAGGACGGCGCCCCTCGCCATCGGCAGCGACCTGAAGCGGTCGATCAGCCCCTTGTGCATGTCGTCCGCGATGCCCGCTCCGGCCCCCGCGGTGGCGAAGGTGACGGTCTGGGCGAAGATCCCGGCCATCAGGAACTCCCGGTAGTCCGCCGACGAGAGGGTGCTGCCGACCTTGATGGAGCCGCCGAAGACATAGGTGAACAGCACCACGAACATGATCGGTTGCACGAGGCCGAAGATCACCATCTCCGGGATCCTGATCATCCGGATCAGGTTGCGCCGGGCGACCACCAGCGAGTCGGCCACCGACCGGCTGATCGCCCCGCGTGACTTGAGCGGCGCCGGGTTCGGCGCGTCCGTGATGGCGGTCACCGCCCGTCCTCCTTCCGGCCGCGCACGGCCTCCGTCGATCCGTCCCCGGCAGGTGCGTCCCCGGCGGGTGCGTCTTCGGCAGATGCGCCGTCGGCCGCCGCGTCCTCGCCGTTCTTCCCCAGCTCGGCTGCGTGGCCGGTGAGCGAGATGAAGACATCGTCGAGGGTGGGGCGGCGCAGACCGATGTCGTCGATCTCCACACCGTGGGTGTCGAGATCGCGGATGACCTCGGCGAGCAGCTTGGCCCCGCCGGTGACCGGGACGGTCAGCTTGCGGGTGTGTTCGGCGACGGAGATCTCACCCTTGCCGTACGTGGCGAGCACCTCGCGGGCCGGCCCGATCTCGTCGGGCCGGTGCACGACGACCTCGACGCGCTCACCGCCGGTGCGCGCCTTGAGCTGGTCGGACGTGCCGCGGGCGATGACCCTGCCGTGGTCGATGACGCAGATGTCATGGGCGAGGTGGTCGGCCTCCTCCAGATACTGCGTGGTCAGCAGCAGCGTCGTACCGCCGGCGACGAGCTCCTCGATGACCTCCCACAGCTGCTGCCGGTTGCGCGGATCGAGCCCGGTGGTGGGCTCGTCCATGAACATCACCGGCGGGGACACGACGAGCGCCGCCGCCAGGTCGAGACGGCGGCGCATGCCCCCGGAGTACGTCTTCGCGGTGCGGTCACCGGCGTCGGCGAGGTGGAACTTCTCCAGGAGCTCCCCCGCCCGCTTCTTCGCGTCGCGTGCACCCATCTGGTAGAGCTGCCCGACCATCTGGAGATTCTCGCGGCCCGTGAGGTATTCGTCGACGGCCGCGAACTGGCCGGAGAGACCGATCGAGCGGCGCACCTCGTCGGGATTCTTCAGGACGTCGATACCCGCCACCACGGCCTGCCCGCTGTCCGGCCGGAGCAGGGTGGTCAGGACGCGTACGGCGGTGGTCTTACCCGCACCGTTGGGCCCGAGCATGCCGAGGACGGTGCCTTCGGGTACGTCGATATCGACGCCGTCCAGTGCTCGTACTTCGCCGAAGGTCTTCACCAGGCCTTCGGCATGAATGGCGCCTGGCATTCGTGATTCCCCCAGTTGCTTTCGCGTGAATTCCTGAGCGGATCGTAGAGTTCCGGGCCCCTCGGGGCCGGGAACCCACCGGAGTGTTCGGCGATGAACCGTAACGCGATACATCGCGACACACAACGAGTTTCCAGGAATCCACCGCGCAGCCGACGCGGAGTCAGACCCGGATCAGATAGCCCGCGGACCGCAGCGTGGCGGCGACCTCGTCGCAGTGCTCCGGGCCCTTGGTCTCCAGGTGGAGCTCCACCTCGGCCTCGGTGAGCCCCAGCCGGGGATCGGTCCGTACGTGGCTGATGTCGAGCACGTTGGCGTCGGCGAGTGACAGCGTGGCCAGCAGCGCCGCCAGCGCACCCGGGCGGTCGGTGAGCCGCAGCCGCAGGCTGAGGTAGCGCCCGGCCGCGACCATGCCGTGCGTCAGGATGCGCTGCATCAGCAGGGGGTCCACATTGCCGCCCGACAGCACGGCGACAACCGGCCCGCGGAAGCCCTTCGGGTCGCTCAGCAGAGCCGCGACCGGGCTGGCCCCGGCCGGCTCGACGACCATCTTGGCCCGTTCCAGGCACAGCAGCAGGGCGCTGGAGAGCTCGTCCTCGGTGACCGTACGGACCTCGTCGACCAGCTCCTGGACCAGGGGGAACGTGAGGTCCCCCGGGCGGCCCACCTTGATCCCGTCGGCCATGGTCTGCACCGCGTCGAGCGCCATCGGGTGCCCTGCGGACAGCGAGGGCGGGAAGGCCGCGGCGCCGGCCGCCTGGACCCCGACGACCTTGACGTCGGGGCGCAGGGCCTTCACCGCGACCGCGATTCCCGCGGCGAGACCGCCCCCGCCGATCCCGACGACGACGGTACGGACCTCCGGGCACTGTTCGAGGATCTCCAGACCCACGGTGCCCTGGCCCGCGATGATGTCGGGGTGGTCGAAGGGGTGGATGAAGACGGCGCCGGTCTCCTCGGCGTACTCCTGGGCCGCGGCGAGCGTCTCGTCGACGACCTGCCCCTGGAGCCTGACCTCCGCGCCGTACTCCCGGGTCGCCGCGACCTTCGGCAGGGGTGCGCCGACGGGCA
This sequence comes from Streptomyces sp. NBC_01012, assembly GCF_045162755.1. NCBI lineage: Bacteria > Bacillati > Actinomycetota > Actinomycetes > Kitasatosporales > Streptomycetaceae > Streptomyces > Streptomyces sp. NBC_01012. The sequence goes on from NZ_CP108688.1 coordinate 2,823,439, forward strand.
TGAAGACCGTGGAGCGTACGCCGAGCAGCGAAGAGGCCAGTGCGACACCCTGCGCATGGTTTCCGGCGCTCGCGGCCACCACTCCGGCCGCCCGTTCGACGGGGCTGAGACCGGCGATCCGCACGTACGCGCCGCGCAGTTTGAACGACCCGGTGCGCTGGAGGTTCTCGCACTTGAAATGGACCGGCGCTCCGACGAGGGAGCTGAGATGACGGCTCCCCTCCATGCCGGTCGTTCTGGCCACCCCCGACAGCATCTTCTGCGCCCCTCGGATGTCGTCGAGGATCAGCGGAGGGTGGGGACCTGGCGTGCGGAAGCTCATGGCAGCAAGTCTTGCAGCTCGGAGCCGTCCGGGCCGTCGCATCTCATGGCGGCCTGCGGTGGTGTCCACAGGTTTGTGCAGCGCTGGTACACGTTGCCCCGTGGCCGCGTACTCTGTCCCCCACCCATCCGACACCGCACGAAGAGAGCCCCCGGCCATGCCCCCTCAGGACATGACGACTGCTGCGTCTCCTTCCGGGGGCGCGGCCCCCGGACATCCGGGAACGGACCACCTCCTCGACGTACTCCAGCACCAGGTGGCCGTCTTCGCCCGGCGTGCCGAGCAGACCCGCCTCGGCGGTGTCGGCCAGGTCCGCAACTCGATGGACAGGGCGGCCTATCTGCTGCTCAACCGGCTCGACGTGGAAGGCCCCATGGGCGTCAAGGCGCTGGCCTCGGGCATGGGGATCGACTCCTCGACCGTGACCCGGCAGGTCGCGCCCCTCGTCGACACCGGTCTGGTCAAGCGCACTTCGCACCCGGAGGACGGGCGCGCCGTCGTGCTCCAGCTGTCGCCGCGCGGCCAGTCGCGTCTGGAGGAGGTCCGCGCCTCGCGGCGTGAGCTGATGTCGCAGGTGACCGGCGAGTGGACCGAGGAGGAGCGCGACACGTTCTGCGCCCTGCTGACCCGGTTCAACACCGCGCTGGCGGCCCGCCAGGCGGCGCACCAGCCGGCGGGAGCGGAGGGCTGACCCTTCCGGGCGGCCGGAACCCTCCCCGGCCGCCCGCCCGGTCCGGTCTCAGCCCAGGGCCTGCGTGAGGTCGGCCAGCAGGTCGTCGGAGTTCTCGATGCCGACGGACAGCCGCACCAGGTCGGCCGGCACCTCCAGCGGGGAACCCGCGGCGGAGGCGTGCGTCATGCGGCCGGGGTGTTCGAGCAGCGACTCGACGCCGCCCAGCGACTCCCCGAGCGTGAAGAGCTTCGCACGGTCGCAGACCTCGACCGCCGCCTCCTCGCCGCCCGTGACCCGGAACGACACCATCCCGCCGAACGCCTTCATCTGCTTGGCGGCGATCTCGTGGCCCGGGTGATCGGGCAGCCCCGGGTAGAGGACCTGCGTGACCTTGGGGTGCCGGGTCAGCAGGTCGGCGACCTTGGTGGCGTTCTCGTCGTGACGGTCCATGCGGACCGCGAGGGTCTTGATGCCACGCAGCACCAGCCACGCGTCGAACGGCCCGGCGACGGCGCCCATCGCGTTCTGGTGGTACGCCAGTTCCTCGGCCAGCTCCGGGTCGCTGACGACGAGCGCGCCGCCGACGACGTCCGAGTGCCCGCCCATGTACTTGGTGGTGGAGTGCACGACGACATCGGCGCCGAGCGAGAGGGGCTGCTGGAGGTAGGGGCTCGCGAAGGTGTTGTCGACGACGAGGCGCACGCCCGCCTGCCGGGCCACTCCGGCGACGGCCGCGATGTCGGTGATGCCGAGCAGCGGGTTGGACGGCGTCTCCACCCAGATCGCCTTGGTACGCGGGGTGAGCGCCGCCCGTACCGCGCTCACGTCCGAGGTGTCGGCGACCGAGAACTCCACGCCCCAGCGCGACGCGACCTTGGCGAACAGCCGGAACGTGCCGCCGTAGGCGTCGTTCGGGATGACCACGTGGTCGCCGGGTGTCAGCAGCGTGCGCAGGAGGCAGTCCTCCGCGGCGAGGCCCGACGCGAAGGCGAGCCCGCGGCGGCCGCCCTCGAGTGCCGCCAGGTTCTCCTCCAGTGCGGTGCGGGTCGGGTTGGCGCTGCGGCTGTACTCGTAACCGCCGCGCAGTCCGCCCACACCGTCCTGCTTGTACGTGGACACCTGGTAGATCGGCGGGACCACGGCGCCGGTGAGGGGATCCGCCGTGTTGCCGGCGTGGATCGCAAGGGTCTCGAAGCTGTGCTGGTCGCTCATGAGGCCCGAGCGTAGTTCGTCGGGAGGGGTGTCACAGGCCACTCGCCGCGCGGCCGCCCGTCCGGGGACAATGGACCGCATGGAGATTCTCTGGGTCCTGCTCGCCCTGTGCATGCTCGCCGCCGTACTCGGCCCCGTCATGCTGCGACGCCGTGGCGGTATCCGCCAGGTCGCGCCCGGTTCGCCCGACGCCGCCGACCCCGACACCTACGGCTTCGCGCGCCAGGAGGAGCTGGACATCCGGATGCCGGGGCCCGACCAGGATCTGCTCGACGTCCTCGATGTCGTCCAGGGGACCGGGAGCTGGCGCGCCGCGTCCCAGCTGCTCGCGGGTACGCCCAAGGAGAGCGAGGTCCGCTGGCAGCGGGTGCAGGCGTTCGCCGGCGCGGCGTCCCTCGAACTGGCCCAGCGGCCCGGCGTCGGCGGGGCGTGGCTGCGGGAGTGGCGGGCCGATGCCCCGAAGGACGCGGGCGGGGCGGCGGTGCACGCGGAGTTCCTGGTCCAGCAGGCCTGGCGCACCGGCACCGTGGGCACGGACGACTTCCGGATCATCCTGGAGGAGGCCCGTACGGTCTGCGGGGACGCGGCCCTGCTGGCCCCGGGCGACCCCGTGCCGTACATCGTCGAGCTGGCCGTGGCCCGTGGCCTCGGTTACTCCCACGAGGAGTTCGACCAGCTCTGGGTGAAGATCATCGACCGTGCGCCCGCGCACATGGGCGCGCACATCGCGGCCCTGCACTTCTGGTGCGAGAAGTGGCACGGCTCCCGCGAGGAGGCCGACCGCTTCGCGACGGCGGCCGCCGCCCGCGCCCCGCAGGGCTCGCTGCTCGCCGCGCTGCCGCTGTTCGCGCTGTACGAGCATCTGCCCGAGGTCAATCTGGTGCGGGGGTTCTACAGCGGCCTCGCCGTGACGAAGGCGGTCGAGGGCGCGATGTTCGCGGTGCACGCGGCCCGCGCGGACGACCCGGTGCTCGCCCATGTCCGGCACCTGCTGGTCCTCTTCCTGGTCCGCATGGAACGCTGGTCGGAGGCGATGCACCAGTTCGTCCACATCGACGGCCATGTGGGTGCGCTGCCCTGGATCCAGAATCCCGACCCGGCCGCCGAGTACACGGTGTACCGGGCGCTGGCCGTCGCCGGTTACGAGGCGAACGGCGGCAGCCCCGCGACGCTGCTCCACTGACCCGGCAAACCCGCCATCTCCGGATTGGACCGCACACCCATGGCACGACTGATCCCGCTGATCCTGATAGCGCTCGCCGTCTGGTTCTGGCTGCGGGCGCGCAGGAAGACCGCCTCGTACATGGCTGCGTACGAGCGCCCCGCCGACCGGCACGGTGAGGGTGACGAGCAGCGCCGTGAGCCCCCGGCCCCCGCGGCCTGAGACCCGGAATCCCCGGCGCCCCCGCGGCGTTGTACGGAGCGAACACCGACCCCGGAGGAGCCCCCGCATGTTCCTGACCCACCGCACCCCGCAGCTCCCCACCCCGGAGGAGGCCCTGCGCGGTCGCCCCACCCCCGAATTCTCCGTGCCGTCCCGCCACACGGTCCTCGGCAACCCGCTGTCCGGCCCGTACCCGCGGGGCCTGGAGGTCGCCGACTTCGCGCTGGGCTGTTTCTGGGGCGCCGAGCGCAAGTTCTGGCAGACGGAGGGCGTCTGGACGACGCTCGTCGGCTACCAGGGCGGTTACACCGAGAATCCCTCGTACGAGGAGACGTGCTCGGGTCTGACCGGCCACACCGAGGCGGTCCGCGTCGTCTTCGACCCGAAGGTCGTGAGCTACGCCGACCTGCTGAAGGTCTTCTGGGAGTCCCACAACCCGACCCAGGGCTTCCGCCAGGGCAACGACGTGGGTACGCAGTACCGCTCGGCGCTCTACACCCACTCCCCCGAGCAGGCGGAGGCCGCTGCCGCGTCCCGCGAGGCGTACCAGCAGGTGCTGACCGGCGCGGGCTTCAAGGAGATCACCACGGAGATCCTCCCGGCCGATGGCCGCACCTTCTGGCCGGCCGAGGGATACCACCAGCAGTACCTGGACAAGAACCCCGACGGCTACTGCGGCATCGGCGGTACGGGCGCCACGCTGGAGTCCCCTTCGGAGACGAACTGGGGCCGGTCCTGCCCGACGGGCATCGCCCCGGCGCCCGCAGCCTCGGAGTGATCAGGCGGCCAGCCGCACCTGGACCGTAGGGACCCGGGTCGGTGCGGTCCTGGCCGTCCCGGCGGCCCGGGTCAGTTCCTGGTGGGCCAGGGACAGTACGTCGGCCAGCCCGAGACCGAGGGAGCGGGCCGCCGCGGCGAGCACCTCGGACGACGCCTCCTTGCGGCCGCGCTCGATCTCGGAGAGGTAGGGCATGGAGATGCGGGCGGTATCGGCCACGTCCTTGAGCGTCCGTCCCTGGGCGTTGCGCTCGCGGCGCAGGACATCGCCGACGACGTCCCGCCAGAGCGGCTCCCTGTCGGCGGGGACGGGGCGCAGGGGGATGACGCGGGCGTGGTCCCGCGGGTGGCTGCTCATCGTCCGAGCGTAGGAGCCGACAGCCCGGCGCGGGAAGGGAAATCCTTCCTCGCCGGGCGGATCTGCTGTCGGCAGAACGGCGGTTACCGGGCCGGCCCTCAGAGTCCCCGGTAGACGTCACTTCTGTCGACGAGGATGACCAGAACCTCGTTCTGGATCTCGTACACGACACGGAAGTCTCCAGCGCGCACCCGGTACAGGCCCTCGTGGCCCGACAGCTTCTTCACGTCCGCGCCCTCCCGCCACGGGTCGTCCCCGAGAGGCGTGATGGCGGTCAGGATGCGCAGAGCGTCCTGCCGGTCGATCGAACGGAGCTGGCGCTGAGCGTGAGCCGTGAAACGAAAGGCGTACTTCACTCGGGCCGGTCTCCACCCTCGAACAGATCCGCGATGAGTTCAGCCATGCTGACCGTCGGATCCTGACGATGGGCTTCGGCTTCCCGTGCGGCCATTTCGTCAGCCGCGGCGTCCAAGGCGTCGAGCACCTCTATGGGCACGAGCGCGGCGACCCGCTTGCCATTGCGGGTCACGACGGTCGTCCGCCCGCCCTCCGCCCTGTCGATGACCTCGGCCAGGTGGGTGCGAACCTCACGTACGGTCACAGTGTCAGCCATAAGAGAAAGTGTACGCGCGATTGCGTACACCAGCGCTTCCACCGCATGCCCCTCGTACGGCCCGGGGCCCCGGGCTCCGGGCCGTACGGCACGGGGGTGTCAGATCAGGCCCTGGGCCAGCATCGCGTCCGCGACGAGCTCGAAGCCGGCGATGTTCGCGCCGACCACGTAGTTGCCGGGGCTGCCGTAGCGCTCGGCGGTGGTGTAGCTGGACTCGTGGATGTGGCGCATGATGTCCGCCAGCCGCTCCTCCGTGTGGGCGAAGGTCCAGGAGTCGCGGGAGGCGTTCTGCTGCATCTCCAGGGCGCTGGTGGCCACCCCGCCCGCGTTGGCGGCCTTGCCGGGCGCGAAGGCGACGCCCGCGTCCTGGAAGACGCGGACCGCGTCGGGGGTGGTGGGCATGTTGGCACCCTCGGCGACCGCCTTGACCCCGTTGCGTACGAGGGTCTGCGCGTCGGCCTCGTGGAGTTCGTTCTGGGTGGCGCAGGGCAGCGCCACGTCCACCGGGACGCTCCAGACGCCGGCGCCCTCGACGTACCGCACATGCCCGCCGCGCCGCTCGGCGTACTCGGAGATCCGGCCGCGGCCGTCCTCCTTGATCTCCTTGAGCAGGGCGAGGTCGATGCCCTTCTCGTCCACGACGTAGCCGCCGGAGTCCGAGCAGGTCACGACGGTCGCGCCCAGCTGCTGGGCCTTCTCGATCGCGTAGATGGCAACGTTGCCGGAGCCGGAGACCGCGATGCGCTGGCCTTCGAGGGATTCGCCGCGCACCCGCAGCATCTCGGCGGTGAACAGGACACAGCCGTAGCCGGTGGCCTCGGTGCGCACCAGGGCGCCGCCCCAGCCGAGGCCCTTGCCGGTGAGGACACCGGACTCGTAGCGGTTGGTGATGCGCTTGTACTGGCCGAAGAGGTAGCCGATCTCCCGGCCGCCGACACCGATGTCACCGGCGGGCACGTCGGTGTACTCGCCCAGGTGGCGGTGGAGTTCAGTCATGAACGACTGGCAGAACCGCATGATCTCGGCGTCCGAGCGGCCCTTTGGGTCGAAGTCGGCGCCGCCCTTGCCGCCGCCGATCGGCATGCCGGTGAGGGCGTTCTTGAAGATCTGCTCGAAGCCGAGGAACTTCACGATGCCGAGGTTGACGGACGGGTGGAAGCGCAGTCCGCCCTTGTACGGGCCGAGCGAGCTGGAGAACTCGACACGGAAGCCGCGGTTGACGTGGATGTCGCCCGAGTCGTCCGACCACGGCACCCGGAAGATGAGCTGGCGCTCGGGCTCGCAGACGCGCTCGATGATGCGGGCGTCGACGAACTCCGGTCGCTTCGCCAGCACGGGGCCCAGGGTTTCGAGGACCTCTCGCACCGCCTGGTGGAACTCTCCCTCGCCCTGGTTGCGCCGAAGGATCTCCGCGTAGAGCGGCTCGATCACACGGTTCTCGGAGGTGCGCTGGCTGAGGGAATCGGAGCTGGCCGGCATCTGATCAAGACCTTCCGTGGGTGGGCTCTTGTGCGCCGGCGCCCCCCGTCCCCGGGGGCGCCACCGGCCCGTGGGGACCGTTGCACCGTGCAATTCTCGCAGCGGTACGCCACACCGCTCCGGAGACATCCACATAGTGGCCATGGCCGTACGCCCAGGTAGGGGCCCTTCTGTCCTCGAACACCCGTTTCTGCCGGGGCTGACGGACCTCACACCACCCGCGCCTCCCGGGTGCGCGGGTGGCGAACCTCACAGCCGGAGGAGGGCGGCCGTGAGGTCCGCGCCGGGGTTCAGGCCGGGGCGTTCTCCGTCACGGTGACCTTCCCCTTACGGATGGTCGCCACCCGGGGCGCCTTGCGGGCGAGTGAGCTGTCGTGGGTGACCATCACGAAGGTCAGCCCGTGCTCCTTCCACAGCCCGTCGAGCAGGTCCATGATCTCGTCGCGCATGGACTCGTCGAGGTTGCCGGTCGGTTCGTCGGCGAGCAGCACCTTCGGCCGCTTCACCAGCGCCCTGGCTATCGCGACGCGCTGCTGCTGGCCGCCGGACATCTCGCTCGGCAGGTGGGTGGGGCGGTCGCCGAGGCCCACGGACTCCAGCGCTTCGGCGGCCCGTTCGCGGCGGGTCCGCGCGCCCAGGCCGAGGGGGACAAGGGCGGTCTCGACGTTTTCCTGGGCGGTGAGCGTCGGGATCAGGTTGAAGCTCTGGAAGACGAATCCGATGGACTCGGCCCTGACCTTGGTGAGCCGGGACTCGGGGAGCCGGGCCAGATCGACTCCGTCGAGCTCGACGGTGCCCGAGGTGGGCCGGTCGAGACCGCCGAGCATCTGCAGGAGGGTGGACTTGCCGCCGCCGGTCGGGCCCTGGATGACGAGCCTTCCGCCGTCCTCGATGGTCAGATCGACACCGGCGAGCGCGTCGACGGGGTTCTTGCCGCGCATGTAGCGCTTGGTGACGCCCTTGAGCTGGTACACGTGTGGACTCCTGCTGCTGTACGTACGAAGAGGGAGGGGCGGGGCTTTCGGGACGCGCCCTACGCGACGCGGCGCAGCGCGTCGGCGGGGCGTAGCCGGGAGGCACGCCAGCCGCCGAAGGCGCCGGCGATGAGTCCGCCCGCCACTGCGAGGCCGACCGCGACGAGGATCGTGGTGAGGGAGACCGGCGCGGTCAGCGCGATGTCCAGGGTCTTGGAGGCGGCCTGACGGCCACCGCCGCCCATGCCACCGCCCATCGGACCGCCGCCGCCCATGCCGCCGCCTCCGCCGCCGCCCGTGGAGCCGAGCTGGGCGCTGAGGGTGGGGCTGATGGCGGTCACGACGTACGCTCCGGCGACGCCGACGGCGATACCGAGCACACCGCCCATCAGACCGTTGACGAGGGCTTCACCGATGACCTGGCGGGTCACGCGCCCGCTCTTCCAACCCAGGGCCTTGAGGGTGCCGAACTCCCGCACGCGGCGGCTGACGGCGGAGGAGGTCAGCAGGCCCGCGACGAGGAACGCCGCGATCAGGACCGCGATGGAGAGCCACTTGCCGACGCCGGCGGCCAGGTCGGAGGCGGTGGAGAGAGAGCCGGACACCGTGTCGGCGAGGTCGGCGGATGTGGTGACCGTCGTGCCGGTGATGTTCTTCTGGATGGCGGCCTTGACGGTGTCGATCTTCTGCGAGTCGGCGGCCTGGACGTAGACCGTGGTGACCTTGTCCTTGGAGTCGGCGACGGTCTGCGCCTGCTTCAGCGGGATGTAGACGTTGGCCGCCGCGTCACCGCTGTCCGCGGTGGAGACGCCGATGACCTTGTACGTGGTGCCGGAGATGGTGACGGTCTTGTCGACCGCGAGCTCCTTCTCCTTGGCGTAGGCGGAGTCGACGACCGCGACCTTGGCGTCGGTCTCGGACGCCTTGAAGGTACGGCCCTTGGTGATCTTGGAGGAGGTCAGCGGGCCCAGACCCTGCTGGGTGACATCGGTGCCGTACACGGTGAAGGAGTTGACGTCGAACGAGGCGCCGCCGCCCCTGACCTCACCCTGCGGCTGGCCGCCGCCCGAGCCGCCACCGGGGCCTCGGCCCTCGGAGGTGGCGCCCTCGTCCTGCTTGAACTCGCCGCGCTTGAACTGGCCGTCGACCTTCATGACGGTCAGGCTGAGCCCGCCGACGGCGTCCGCGACCCCGTCCTGCTCACCGACCTTGTCGACGGTGCTCGATGCCAGCGTCTGGAAGCCCTGGACCATGACCCGGTCGGTGCTCTGGGTCGCGTCGTCGTCGTCCTTCGCGTCAAATTCGAACTTGGGCCGCTCGTTGCTGCCCGAGCCGGAGCCCGGGGCGGCCGCGGCCTTGGTCACGGTCATGTCCGTGCCGAGGCCGTACAGCGATTCGAGGACCTTGTCCTGGGCCTTGGTCATGCCCGATGAGACCGAACTGACGATGATGACCAGCGCAATGCCGAGGGCGAGCCCCGAGGCGACGACGAGCGCCGCCTTTCTGCGGCGGCGCAGCTCGCGCCGGAGGTAGGTGAAGAACATGGCGCGAAGATTATGGAGCCGGTGTGATGAAGAGTTAAGTCTCCGATGAGAGAGGGATGAGAACGCCGTCACCCCTCATACGCCGGACGCGGCACCGCTCGTACGCCTGACACGGCGCCCCGTGCACGCCGAAGGCGGCGGCGCCCGGAAGGATCCGGGTGCCGCCGCCTTCGGAGGGGAAGGGGCGTGCTGCTCAGCAGGTCAGGCGGCGCCGGCCGTCCACTCCGACCAGCTCATGTTCCAGCCGTTGAGGCCGTTGTCCGGGGAGATCGTCTTGTCCGGGGAGTTCTTGACGATGACGACGTCGCCGATGAGCGAGTTCTCGTACATCCACGCGGCAGGCGTGCCGGAGTCGTCCGCACCCTTGGTGTCGGACAGGCCGACACAGCCGTGGCTGGTGTTCGCGCTGCCGAAGATCGACTTGGCGCCCCAGTAGTTGCCGTGGATGAAGGTGCCCGAGGTGGAGAGCCGCATGGCGTGCGGCACGTCCTTGATGTCGTACTCACCCTTGCCGTCGTCGTCCGTGAAACCGACGGTCGAGCCGTCCATACGGGTCTCCTTGAACTTCTCGGAGATCACCATCTGGCCGTTGTACGTCGGGTTGTCGGAGGAGCCGGCCGAGATCGGGATCGTCTTGACCGTCTTGCCGTCCCTGGTGACCGTCATGGTGTGCGCCTTGGCGTCCACGGTCGAGACCTGGTTGCGGCCGACCTTGAAGGTGACCGTCTTCTGCTGCACGCCGACGACGCCGTCGGCGCCCTCGACGCCGTCCAGCGCGAGCTTCAGCGTGACGGTGGAGCCGCCCTGCCAGTAGTCCTCGGGGCGCAGGTCGAGGCGCTGGTTGTTGAACCAGTGGCCGACGACCTCCTGGCCGCTGCTGGACGTCACGGTGATGCCGTCCTGGACGGCCTTCTTGTCCGTGATCGCCTTGTTGAAGTTGATCGAGACGGGCATGCCCACGCCGACGGTGGAGCCGTCCTCGGGGGTGAAGTTCCCGATGAAGCTGTTCTCGGGCGAGACCGTGGTGAAGGAGCTGTTGCCGTGCGCCTCACGGCCCTCGGAGTCGGCCGCCGTGGCACTGATCTTGTACGTCGTCGAACGCTCCAGCTGACCGCTGGGCTTCCAGCTGGAGCCGTCGGCGGCGAGGGTGCCCTCGACGGCGTCGCCCTCCGCCGTGGTCATGGTGACCTCGGTCAGCTTGCCCTTGGCGACGGTGACGACCGCGGCGTTGTTGATGCTCGCGTTCGTCGCGCCGTTCTTCGGCGCGATCGTTATCTGCGCCTCGGAGGTGTCCTTGGCGGCCGCCTCGTCCACCTGTGCCTGTGACGTCTTTGAGCTGTCGGCGCTCGCGCCACCGCCGTCGTCGTTACAGGCCGAAAGCACCAGCACGCCGCCGAGCAGTACGGACGCGGCCGCGAGGCCCCTGCGCCGCTTGCTGTCCGTCATCACACGCTTCTCCATCGTTGCCGATTCCCCAAGATCCCCGGGCGGGTCCGCCCGACGGCGGTTCCCCGTCAATGTCCTAAGAACACTTTGACCGGGCCTTCCGTTCCACATCCGTCCTGGATGTGGGGAACACCACTCATCGACGCGTCCCGGACCGGTGTGGTTCCCGCCGTCTTCGAGGAGTGCTCCGCGGCCGTCAGCGTTCCGTATGCCCGCCGCCTTCTTCGTCGTCCGTCTCATTGTCCTCGATCCCGTCGTACACCTCGCCCACGTCCCCGTCCTCGTCGGCGGCCTCGTCCTCGTCGGCGGCCCAGTCCTCGGCGTCGGGGTCGTAGTCGATCGTCTCGCTGCTCCAGGAGGCCTGGGCGAGCTCGACCCCGGGCACCTCGCTGACCAGGTCGAACGGGTCGAGCAACGAGGCGAGGGCCTCAGCTGCGTCTTCCCTGACCGTCTCCTCGGCATGCGTGCGTTCCTCGGTGGAGTCGTCGGCGGACGCCCCGGAGGCGGTGAAGTCGGCGGCGATGCTCTCCAGCGCGGTTCCGGTCAGGGCGTCCACGTCGCTGATCTCCAGGACCATCTCCACGCGAAGCCGAACAAATGCGGGTGTCTTCGATGTGCTCATACGCCGGAGCGTAAGGCTCCCTGGACCGGTGGCTTTCCTCCGACCCGCTGCTTTGCTTAGCATCGGCCCACGGGGCCCTCAACTGATGGTTTTCGCAAGGGGATCGATTCTGTGTCCATCGCTCGTCGCACGCTGCTGACCACCACAGCGGCAGGCACCCTGCTGTGCGCTCTCTGGTTCGTCCCCTCCGCCAACGCGACCGACGACGCGGACACCCCGAGCGCTTCGGCCGGCTCGTCCGCCGACGCCCCCGTCGCGGCCCGACAGGCCTCCGCCACGGGGGAGTTCATCTCCGGTGAGGAGCTCGCCGACACCGGGGCGGGCGTCGACACGACCCCCTACCTGGTCGGCGGCGTGGCGTCCCTGTGCGTAGGCGCGGGATTCGTCGTGTACTCGGTGCGCCGGGGCACCACGCCGCACACCGGCTTCTGAGGCTTCCGGCTTCCGGGCTACGTGAGTGCTGCCGCACGCCCCATGAGGCCGTGCGGCAGCACTCGCACGCGACAGCTCAGGCCAGCGGCCCGGTCACCGACTCGACGGCCGCGAGCAGCTTCCCCTCCCGTACGAAGGTGTCGGCCGCGTCCAGATCCGGGGCCAGGAAGCGGTCGGGGCCGGGGCCCTGCACCCCGGCGGCCCGCAGCGCCGCGATGGCGGCCTGCGAGGCGGGTGCCGGGATCAGCCCCTGGGCGGCGCGCAGTTCGACGGCGCGCGTGGCGGCGTAGAGCTCGACGGCCACGATCCGCGCGAGGCCGGTGACGGCGGTACGCAGCTTCCGCGCGGCCGACCAGCCCATGGAGACGTGGTCCTCCTGCATCGCGGAGGACGGGATCGAGTCGACGGACGCCGGGGCCGCGAGCCGCTTCAGCTCGCTGACCAGGGCGGCCTGGGTGTATTGCGCGATCATCAGCCCGGAGTCGACCCCCGCGTCGTCCGCGAGGAACGGCGGCAGTCCGTGCGAGCGGTTCTTGTCCAGGAGCCGGTCCGTGCGGCGCTCGGTGATCGACCCGAGGTCGGCGGCGACGATCGCCAGGAAGTCCAGGACGTACGCGACGGGCGCGCCGTGGAAGTTCCCGTTGGACTCGACCCTTCCGTCCGGGAGAACGACCGGGTTGTCCACCGCCGAGGCCAGCTCACGGGCGGCGACGAGCTCCCCGTGCGTGAGGGTGTCGCGCCCGGCGCCGTTGACCTGGGGTGCACAGCGCACGGAGTAGGCGTCCTGGACCCGGGGCGCGTCATCCTGATGGTGGCCGGTGAGCCCTGACCCCGCGAGCACCCGCAGCATGTTGTCGGCGGAGACGCCCTGGCCGGGGTGCGGGCGGATCGCGTGCAGCTCGGGGGCGAGGACCCGTTCGGTGCCGAGGAGGGCCTCCAGGGAGAGCGCGGCGGTGATGTCCGCGCTGGTGTAGAGGTTCTTCAGGTCGGCCAGTGCCATCACGAGCATGCCCAGCATGCCGTCGGTGCCGTTGAGGAGGGCGAGGCCCTCCTTCTCGCGCAGCTCGACGGGGGTGATGCCGTGCGCCGCGAGGAGTTCACCGGCGGGCCGCACGATGCCGTCGGGGCCCTCCGCCTCACCCTCGCCCATCAGGGTCAGGGCGCAGTGCGAGAGCGGGGCGAGGTCGCCGGAGCAGCCGAGCGAGCCGTATTCGTGGACGACGGGGGTGATGCCCGCGTTGAGCACGTCGGCGATGGTCTGCGCGACCTCGGGGCGTACGCCGGTGTGACCTGAGGCGAGCGTCTTCAGCCGCAGGAACATCAGCGCACGGACCACCTCGCGCTCCACGTGGGGGCCCATGCCCGCCGCGTGCGAGCGGACGATGTTGCGCTGGAGCTGCGCCCGCAGACCGGGGCTGATGTGCCGGCTGGCCAGGGCTCCGAAGCCGGTGGAGACGCCGTAGACCGGCTCGGGCTTCGCGGCGAGTGCGTCGACGGTCTCCCGCGCGGCACGGAGCGCGTCGACCGCGGCTGCGGAGAGCTCGACACGGGCGCCCTGGCGGGCCACGGCGACGACGTCATCGGCGGTGGTACCGGACGTCCCCACCACGACTGTATGCATATCCATATTCAGAAGCCTACGGACTGAAACCCGCCATGTCATCAGTGGTCGTGCGGTTGACCCCTTACGACCTCACCCGGGCGGGTTGCCACGCAGCCTGCGGCGGTCGTGGGGCGACCTGGGCGGGGAGTCGGCGAGCCGGATCACCTCACCGTCGCGCCCGGCGACCACCGGCCTCCTGGAGTGCGCGGCCTTCGCCTGGTACTGGGCGGCGTCGGCCAGCCGGAAGAGCCGGCGCGCGGACCTGACCGGGCCGATGTCGTCACCGGTGGACGCAACCCCGCAGGCCACCCCGTCACCGAGCTCCAGACCGACGGCCCGCGCGCAGAGCTCCTCGGACACCCGGACGACGTCGTCCGCCGGGGGGCCGACGGCCAGCAGACAGAACTCGTCCCCGCCCAGGCGGGCGGCCAGGGCGCCGGGAAGCATCGCGCCGCACAGCGAGAGCACGGAGCCGAATCGTTCCAGCAGACGGTCACCGACCGCGTGGCCATGCGTGTCGTTGACCACCTTGAGACCGTTCAGATCGCAGACGACCAGGCTGACCACTGCCCCGTCCGCGTGATGCCGGTCCACCGCCTCGTCGAGACGCAGATCCACCGCCCTGCGGTTCGCCAGGCCGGTCAGCGGGTCCGTGAAGGCCAGCTTGCGGACCTCCTCGAGACGCTCGGTCTGCGCGATGCCCGCCGCGACGACGGCGGCCAGCACGGTCGCGAAGTCCGCGTCGTCCCGGCCGAACACCGGGACCCCCGCGGGGCGGGCCACATAGAGCTCGCCCCAGGCGCGGCCGTGCAGCACGATCGGCGCCACCACACAACAGCCCCGCCCACGCCGGCGGAGCGCGGCGACCCGCTGGTGGCAGTAGGGACGCGCGCCCCGGGCCGGCGCCCCGGCTGCCGGGGCGCCGTCGGCGGTCTCCACCCAGGCGTCCGGCTCACCGCCGCCCGCCCAGCGCTCGTGCAGGAACTCGGTGATCTCCGGGAACTGGTGCACGGGGTAGGCCTCGGCCTCGGGGAACTTTTCCTCCCCCTCGGCCCGCTCCCCCGCGTTCACCAGGACGCGCAGCCTGCCCTGATCCCGCTCCCACACGGAGAGGGCGGCGAAGCTGCCTCCCAGCGCCTCGCACGCCCCCACCGCCGCGGCGTGCCAGGACTCGCGCGGGGTGCAGGCCGCCGCCATCGTCTGTGCCAGCGCAACCACGGCGCGCAGCCGCGCATCATCACCACCCATCGCCCCAGCTTATGGAGGTTTGTGATGATTTGATCAGTTGGCAGCGCTGATGATCTTCAGATCGTTCCCTGGCTCCCGTCGGCCGGGGTCACTCACCGGGCCAGCTGGGCTTCCGCTTCTCGTTGAACGCGGCGACCCCCTCGGCCCGGTCCCCGGAGAACGCCACGGAACGCCAGGCGGCGTCCTCCACCTCGAGACCGGCCCGCAGATCGAGCCCCTGCCCGAGTCGCAGAGCCCGCTTGGCCGCCCGGAGCCCCACGGGAGAGTTCGCCGCGATCCGGCCCCCCAGGGCCAGCGCCGCGTCCCGGTCCTGGCCCGCGTCCACCAGCTCGTCGACCAGGCCGAGCTCGCGCGCCTCGGCCGCCTCCACCCGCCGGGCGCTGAAGACCAGCTCGGCGGCGCGCGCCGCACCGACCCTGCGGGGCAGCAGCTGCGTACCGCCGCCGCCGGGGATGACGCCGACGGACACCTCGGGCAGCCCGACCACGGCCGTACGGTCGGCCACGATCACGTCGCAGGCCAGCGCGAGCTCGAAGCCGCCCCCCAAGGCGTAGCCGTGCACGGCGGCGACGACCGGCATCGGGAGCTCGAGCACCCCGGCGTAGGCGGCCCTCGCCGTGGGCCGCTGCCGCACGAGCTCCGCGTCGGTGAAGGAGTTCCGCTCCTTGAGGTCCGCGCCCACGCAGAAGGCCCGCTCATGGCTGGAGGTGAGCACGGTCGCCCGCACCCCCTGATCCGCGCCGAGCGCGGCGCAGGCATCGGCGAGGGAACGCGCCATACCGGTGCTCACGGCGTTCATCGCCCGAGGCCGGTCGAGCACCAGCTCGGCTACATGCTCCTGGCCCTCGTGCCGCCGTACGACGACGAAATCCCCGAACCTCTGCTCCGACGTGTCACCCATGACTCAGCACCCCTCCGGTTAACGAGCGTTACCGGAATAGTAGGTGCGACCCCGCGGTCAGGTGGAGGGCTTGCCCCGCCGGGCCAGCAGCCAGGGCTCCACCACACCGAGACCGCGCACCGGCCGCTGCCACATCGGCTGCATCCCGAAGCGGTACGCCGACGGCGGCGGCCCCTCGCCCACGCCGTGGTCGTCCTCGGCCGCCAGCCGGGCACGCTCGGCCGCCGCGGCGGTCTCCTCGGCCTCGGACGCGGGGGCGTCGCCGTTCTTGATGAGCTCGGCGGCGAACGCGCCGTCGACCAGCACCGCGTCCTTCGGCGCTATCGAGGTGAGCCGGCTGGCGAGATTCACCGTCGTACCGAACACGTCGCCCATGCGTGTGGTGACCGTGCCGAAGGCGATGCCGACCCGCAGCGCGGGCATCGTCGTGTCCTGGGCCATCGCCTCGACCAGCCTGAGCGCGATCTCGCCCGCGGTGCCCGCGTCGTCCGCGGCGAACAGGACCTCGTCGCCCAGGGTCTTGACGAGCCGCCCGCCGTGCGCGGCGACCAGGTCCGCCGAGGTCGTCTCGAAGGCCTCGACCAGTTCGCCGAGCTCCTCCTCCTCCAGCCGCCGGGTCAGCCGGGTGAAGCCGACCAGGTCGGCGAAGCCCACGGCGAACCGCCGGTCGACCATCTCCTCGTCGTCCGCCGCCTGCACCACCCGGCCCGTGGCCGCGGCGAGCTGGCGCCGCCAGACGTAGACCAGGAACTCCTGGAGCTCGGGCAGCAGCAGCTCGACCAGCGGATAGGTGACCTCGGTCCTGGTCATCCCGGGCTCGGGCGGCTCGGTCAGCCCCTCGAGGAAGGAGTCGATCTGCCACTCGGCGAGCCTGGCGGTCGTCTGCCCCGTCGACCTGGCCACCTGGATCGCCATCGGCTCGCTGAGCAGCCCGGCCTCCACCAGACCCGCGAGACGGCGCAGCGCCAGGACGTCGGCCTCGGTCAGCGCCTTGGCCTGCCCGATGTCGGCGAATCCCATCGCCCGCCAGAAACGGGACGCCAGGTCCATGGAGACCCCTGCCGTCCTAGCCGCCTGGAAGGGCGTGTAGCGGCGGTCGGCACCCAGAATGAGCGATTCCAGCCGGATGGCGAGCGGGTCGTCGGTCGGTTCAGCGGTGTGGTCGACCTCGTGGTGGGGTGAGGAATGGACCGAGGGTTCCGACGAAGGGTCGGTGTCGTCCCCGGAACTCGTGTCGTCGACGGTCACCGGCCGCCTCCTGCCCGTTCCCTGCGCACTGCCCTGCCGATCTGTCGCTGGATCGCCTCAACGATACGGCAGGTGTGCCCTGGCTCACGTCCCCGGTGGCGCGGTTCCGGAACCGTCGTACGTGACATCACCCGTCCGTGCGGGGCGACCGGATCAGGTGAGACCTCCCGACTCCCCGCGCAGGTGGACGATGTCTCCGGCCGATACGGGCTCCTGGAGCCCGTCGGCCGTGGCCAGCACGAGCCGTCCGTCGCCGTCGATCGCGACGGCCTCGCCGACGAGGGTCCTCTCGCCGGGCAGCTCGGCCCGCACCGTCCGGTCGAGCGTGGCGCAGCCCGCCGCATAGGCCGCCTGGAGCCCGCTCTCGGCGGCGTCGCCGTTCGCGTCGCGCCACCGGCCGTACCACTGTTCCAGTGAACGCAGGACCGCCCTGAGCAGAGTCTCGCGGTCGGTGGAGACGGCTCCCGCGAGCGCCAGCGAACCGGCGTGCGGGGCGGGCAGCTCGGCCGCGCGCAGCGACACGTTGAGGCCGATGCCGATGACGACGCCGTCCCCGGCACGCTCGGCGAGGATGCCCCCGGTCTTGCGCTCCGTGTCGGCGATCGTCACCAGGAGGTCGTTGGGCCATTTCAGCGCCATGTCCACGCCCGCGGCCTTCGCGAGGCCCGTCGCGGCCGCGACCCCGGCCAGCAGCGGAAGCCACCCCCACCGCTCGGCCGGCACGTCCCCCGGGGTCAGGTAGACGGACAGGAAGATGCCCGAACGGGGCGGAGCCGTCCAGCTCCGGTCGAGCCGCCCACGGCCCGCGGTCTGCTCCTCCGCGACCAGCACCGCGCCCTCGGCCGACCGGCCTTCGGCGGCACGGGCCGCGAGGTCGGAGTTGGTGGAGCCGGTCGCGTCGACGATGTCGAGCGAGGTCCACAGACCGTCGGGCTTCAGCAGCCCGCGGCGCAGCGCCGCGACGTTCAGGGGCGGCCTGTCGAGGTCCGACCAGCGATTGTGCGGCGCATCAGGAGGTGTCATGCAACCCACATTAGGTGTGGCAAACGACGCACTGCCGAACGGTATCCGCGCCGATACGCTACGGGGCAGTAGCCGTCGAGCACGTATGAGCGCCGCACCCCTACAACTGCATGTACGTACCAGCCGTCCCCGTGACCAGGCAGGGAGCCGCCACCCGATGTCCGAGCCGCAGAGCGACATCCACACCACCGCGGGCAAGATCGCGGACCTGCAGCACCGTATCGAAGAGGCCACACACGCAGGTTCCGCCCGCGCTGTCGAGAAGCAGCACGCCAAGGGCAAGTTGACCGCCCGGGAGCGGGTCGAGCTCCTGCTCGACGAGGGTTCCTTCGTGGAGCTCGACGAGTTCGCACGGCACAGGTCCACCAATTTCGGCATCGAGAAGAACCGCCCGTACGGAGACGGCGTCGTCACCGGTTACGGCACGGTCGACGGCCGTCCCGTCTGCGTGTACTCGCAGGACTTCACGATCTTCGGCGGCTCGCTCGGCGAGGTCTACGGCGAGAAGATCGTCAAGGTCATGGACTTCGCGATGAAGACCGGCTGCCCGGTGATCGGCATCAACGACGGCGGCGGCGCGCGCATCCAGGAGGGTGTGGCCGCCCTCGGGCTGTTCGCGGAGATCTTCCGCCGCAATGTGCACGCCTCGGGTGTCGTCCCGCAGATCTCCCTGATCGTCGGCCCCTGCGCGGGCGGCGCGGTCTACTCCCCCGCGATCACCGACTTCACGGTCATGGTCGACCAGACCTCGCACATGTTCATCACAGGGCCCGACGTCATCAAGACGGTCACCGGTGAGGACGTCGGCTTCGAGGAGCTGGGCGGCGCCCGCACGCACAACACCACGTCCGGCGTGGCCCACCACATGGCGGGCGACGAGAAGGACGCCATCGAGTACGTCAAGTCCCTGCTGTCCTACCTCCCGTCGAACAACCTCTCGGAGGCGCCGGCCTTCCCCGAGGAGGCCGACCTGGAGACCACGGACGAGGACCGCGAGCTCGACACCCTCATCCCGGACTCGGCGAACCAGCCGTACGACATGCACACCGCCATCGAGCATGTGCTGGACGACGGCGAGTTCCTGGAGACGCAGGCCCTGTTCGCGCCGAACATCCTCACCGGCTTCGGACGCGTCGAGGGCTACCCGGTCGGCATCGTCGCCAACCAGCCGATGCAGCTGGCCGGCTGTCTGGACATCGACGCGAGCGAGAAGGCCTCGCGCTTCGTCCGTACCTGCGACGCGTTCAACGTGCCGGTCATCACCTTCGTCGACGTGCCCGGCTTCCTGCCCGGCGTGGATCAGGAGTACGGCGGCATCATCCGGCGCGGCGCCAAGCTGATCTACGCGTACGCGGAGGCGACCGTCCCGCTGATCACGGTGATCACGCGCAAGGCGTTCGGCGGGGCGTACGACGTCATGGGGTCCAAGCACCTGGGCGCCGACCTGAACCTGGCCTGGCCGACCGCACAGGTCGCGGTGATGGGGGCCCAGGGCGCGGTGAACATCCTGCACCGCAGGACCATCGCGGCGGCCACCGACCCCGAGGCCACCCGGGCCGAGCTGATGACCGACTACGAGGACGCCCTGCTCAATCCGTACGTCGCGGCCGAGCGCGGCTACGTCGACGCGGTGATCATGCCGTCCGACACCCGGGCGCACCTGGTGAAGGGCCTGCGCCAGCTCCGTACGAAGCGTGAGTCGCTGCCGCCGAAGAAGCACGGCAACATCCCCCTCTAGGGGTGGTCCGAAGCCCCCTCACCCCTCCAACCCCACCGGGAGTCACCATGATCAAGGTCGTACGGGGTAATCCCACCCCGGAGGAGCTCGCCGCGGCTCTCGCCGTGGTCCGGGCACGTGCGGCGGCGGTGGCCGCCGTGCCGTCCGGGGCTCCGCTGCCGCCCGAGCAGTGGTCGGACCCGGGGCGCATCGCCCGCCGGGGCACACTGCGGCCGGGGCCCAGGTCGTGGGCGCGGACGTACTGGCCGGCCTGAGAGTGGGCAGGGCGGCGCTTGAGTACGCGTACTCAGGCGCCGCGGCCGTCTCCGGAGCACCATCGGACGCATGCTGTGGTCCGACCCCGAGAACAAGCCGCCGAAGGAACTGCGCGACGCCCAGGACATGATGCGCCGTGCGGGGCTGCTGCTCGCGCTGGCCATGGTGGTGGCGATGTTCGTGCTGGGCACCCGCTGAGGCCCTCGGAGATGCGGCTGACGCCCTCGGAGGCACGGCTGAGGCACGGCTGAGGCGTCCGGGGCCTCTTCCGGCCCGCCTTACGATGGCGGGCATGACTGATCAGCGCCGACTCGTGCTCGCCTCCGCCTCCCCCGCCCGTCTCGGCCTCCTGCGGCAGGCCGGTTTCGCCCCCGAGGTGATCGTCAGCGGTGTGGACGAGGACGCGCTGAGCGCCCCGACCCCGGGCGAGCTCGCGCTCGTCCTGGCCGAGGCGAAGGCCGCCGCGGTGGCGGCCCGCCCCGAGGCATCCGGTGCGCTCGTCATCGGCTGCGACTCGGTGCTCGATCTTGACGGCGAGGCGCTCGGCAAGCCCGCCGACAGCGAGG
Source organism: Streptomyces sp. NBC_01012 (assembly GCF_045162755.1). Taxonomy (NCBI): domain Bacteria; kingdom Bacillati; phylum Actinomycetota; class Actinomycetes; order Kitasatosporales; family Streptomycetaceae; genus Streptomyces; species Streptomyces sp. NBC_01012. The sequence goes on from NZ_CP108688.1 coordinate 2,843,857, forward strand.
AGGCCACCGCCCGCTGGAAGTCCATGCGCGGCCGGTCGGGCATCCTGCAGACGGGGCACAGCGTCATCGACACGGCCACCGGCCGTACGGCGTCCGCGACCGCGTCCACCGTCGTCAGGTTCGGCGAGCCGTCGGACGCCGAGGTGGCCGCCTACGTCGCCTCGGGCGAGCCGCTCCATGTCGCCGGGGCGTTCACCCTGGACGGCCGCTCGGCACCGTTCGTCGAGTCGATCGAGGGCAGCCACGGCAACGTCATCGGGCTCTCACTGCCGCTGCTGCGCCGGCTCCTCGGCGAACTGGGCGTATCCGTCACCGACTTGTGGGTCTGACGCACCGTCTCCCCCACATCGCCCACATCGCCCGCAGCCCCGCATCACGGACGCGCGGGCGTCACACCGGCTCGGGAGCCGCCCCGGTGCCGGTCTTCACCGCTTCCGGTTCGCGCCGGTCGAAGGCCACCAGGGTCAGCACGATCAGCCCCAGGACGACCATCAGGAACACGAAGGCCGCCCAGCCGATCAGCCCCACCGCCAGGGCGCCCAGCACCCCGTGGACGACCGCACAGGCGATGAGGGCGATCCGGCCGGGGCGACCCGGAGCCCGGTCGCGTATCCCCGCCAGGAGCGGTATCAGCCCGCAGAGCACCAGCAGGACGCCGGAGACCGCGCCCATCACCCACGCACCGGTCACCATGGCGTCCGGATCGACCCCGGCCAGGGACATGCTCTGGTTGTCGGCGACCGTCGCGAGGATGCCGTTGACGATCACGATGCCCACGGCTTCCGCGAACAGCACGACCGCCGTCACGAAGGCCACTGGTCTGCGCACCACCGCACCCACCCCCTGTTACCCGTAGTACGTCCGATACAGCGCGGACCTTACTAATCGGTAATGCCGGGGACAAGGGTTCGCGCACAGCCCGGACGGCCCCCGCACCACCCCGATGCCGAGGCAAAGATTCCCTCGGCCGTTCGTAGGGACTCCACAAAGAAACGCCGCGCGCCGTTGACCGTACGGACAGAGACTTGAGCCACACTTCGTGGCTACTGTGCCGTTGACGATCCCGGCGTACCGTATTGCGACAAGGGATTTCGCGACTCGAGCAAGCCTCGAATCACACTCCGTGTGGGCAAGTTCACTATTGGGGACGGGTCGTACGGCCGTGTCGGTTGTCCCTAAACTCAGCTTGTTCTCAAGGAGGGAGTCATCGTGCGCAAGGTGCTCATCGCCAACCGTGGCGAAATCGCTGTCCGTGTTGCTCGGGCTTGCCGGGATGCCGGGATCGGGAGCGTAGCCGTCTACGCCGATCCGGACCGGGATGCTCTGCATGTGCGCGCGGCCGATGAGGCGTTCGCTCTGGGCGGTGACACCCCGGCCGCCAGTTATCTGGACATGGCCAAGGTGCTGCAGGCCGCGAAGGATTCGGGGGCGGACGCGGTCCACCCCGGCTACGGCTTCCTTTCGGAGAACGCAGAATTCGCGCAGGCCGTGCTGGACGCGGATCTGACGTGGATCGGGCCGCCGCCGCATGCCATCCGGGACCTGGGCGACAAGGTCGCGGCGCGTCACATCGCGCAGCGCGCGGGCGCCCCGCTGGTGGCCGGCACACCTGACCCGGTGTCGGGTTCGGCCGAGGTCGTGGAATTCGCCGAGAAGAACGGCCTGCCGATCGCGATCAAGGCGGCGTTCGGCGGTGGCGGGCGCGGCCTGAAGGTGGCGCGCACGCTGGAGGAGATCCCGGAGCTGTACGACTCCGCGGTGCGCGAGGCCGTGGCGGCGTTCGGCCGTGGGGAGTGCTTCGTGGAGCGCTACCTCGACAAGCCCCGGCACGTGGAGACGCAGTGCCTGGCCGACACCCACGGCAACGTCGTCGTGGTGTCCACGCGTGACTGCTCGCTCCAGCGCCGCCACCAGAAGCTCGTCGAGGAGGCCCCGGCGCCGTTCCTGACCCAGGCGCAGAACGACCAGCTGTACGCGGCGTCGAAGGCGATCCTGAAGGAGGCCGGCTACGTCGGCGCCGGCACGGTCGAGTTCCTCGTCGGCCTGGACGGCACGATCTCCTTCCTGGAGGTCAACACCCGGCTCCAGGTCGAGCACCCGGTCACCGAGGAGGTCACCGGCCTCGACCTCGTCCGCGAGATGTTCCGCATCGCCGACGGCGAGGAGCTCGGCTACGGCGACCCCGCCGTGCGCGGGCACTCCTTCGAGTTCCGCATCAACGGCGAGGACCCGGGCCGTGGCTTCCTGCCCGCCCCGGGCACCGTCACCCTGTTCGACCCGCCCGCCGGCCCCGGTGTCCGGCTCGACGCGGGGGTCGAGTCCGGCAGCGTCATCGGCCCGGCGTGGGACTCGCTGCTGGCCAAGCTCGTGGTGACCGGCGCGACCCGTGAGCAGGCACTTCAGCGCGCCGGGCGTGCGCTGGCCGAGTTCACCGTCGAGGGCATGGCCACCGCGATCCCCTTCCACCGCGCGGTCGTGGCCGACCCGGCGTTCACCGCCGACCCCTTCCGGGTCCACACCCGGTGGATCGAGACGGAGTTCGTCAACGACATCAAGCCGTACGCGGTCCCGGCGGACCCGGACGCCGACGAGGAGTCCGGCCGCGAGACCGTCGTCGTCGAGGTCGGCGGCAAGCGCCTGGAGGTCTCCCTGCCGTCCTCGCTGGGCATGAGCCTGGCCCGCACCGGCCTGGCAGCCGGCGCGAAGCCCAAGCGCCGCGCCGCCAAGAAGTCCGGCTCCGCCGCTTCCGGCGACACCCTCGCGTCCCCGATGCAGGGCACGATCGTCAAGATCGCTGTCGAGGAGGGCCAGGAGGTCAAGGAAGGCGACCTCGTCGTCGTCCTCGAAGCCATGAAGATGGAGCAGCCCCTCAACGCCCACCGCTCCGGCACGGTGAAGGGCCTGGCGGCGGAGGTCGGCACCTCGGTGTCGTCCGGTGCCGCGATCTGCGAGATCAAGGACTGAGCAGCGCACGGAGCTGGTGCATGTTCTCCTGCCCCTGGGGGCCCGGCGGTCGCCGGGCCCCCAGGGCGTGTCGGGGGTGGCATCCTTGTGGCACGGGGCTGACACCAGGAGGACAGGGGCGATGGCGATGGGCACGGCACCGACACCTGCCCGGCCGTTGCGCGCCGACGCGCGCCGCAACTACGACCGGCTGCTGCGTGAGGCCCGTACGTCCTTCGCCGCCCAGGGCACGGACGCCTCACTCGAGGACGTCGCCCGGCGGGCGGGCGTCGGCATCGGCACGCTCTACCGGCACTTCCCGAACCGTCAGGCCCTCATGAACGCGGTGTTCCAGGAGGCCCTGGCCGCGCTGCTCGACCGTTCCCGCGTGCTGGCGACGGCCGACCGGCCGTGCACGGCGCTGGTGGAGTGGCTGGGCGCGATCGTCAGCCACGCCGGTGAGTACCGGGGGCTGGCCCAGGCCCTCATGTCGGCCTCGGGGGACGAGACTTCGGCGCTGACGTCATGTCATGTGCTGCTGCGCCAGGCCGGGGACCGGCTGCTGACGCGAGCGCAGTCGAGCGGCTCGGTGCGGGCGGACGTGTCGATCGACGACCTTCTGCAGCTGACGAACGCCATCGCGCTGGCCGCGGAACAGACCCCGGCCGACCCCGCCCTGGCCGACCGACTGCTACGGCTGACGCTCCAGGGCCTCAAGGACGGGCCGCCGGCACCAGCCGAAGCGACCACGCCGCCCGCACAGACCACGTCGACCACACAGACCGCGCAAGCCACACAGACCCGACCGGCCACCTGAGCCGGCCCCGCCGGCTCCCGGCCACCGGCTGCCCTCCACCGGGCCGCCCGCTACCCGCTCACCGGCGCCGCAGGTCCGCGACCCGGCCGCCCACCGGCCCGTCCGCCAGCGCGGCGGCGCTCCTCAGCTGCGGACCGAGCGCTCCGGGCCCGCCACCACCGGGCCCACCGCCCTGCGTACGCCGCTGACCCGGCAGCGGCATCTCAGGCCGCGTCTGCCGTCCCTGCGGCAGGGATTCACCGGCCGGGGGCCCGGACTCCGCGCCCGGCCCCGCCACGGTGATCTCCACACCCTGGTCGGCCAGGGCCTGGAGCTCCGTGGCCGCCCGCTCGTCGTGAGCCGGCGGCTCGTCCGTCACCAGACGCGTGATCAGCTCCGTGGGAACCGTCTGGAACATGGTGTCGGAGCCGAGCTTCGTATGGTCCGCGAGGACCACCACCTCGGCAGCCGCCTGCACCAGCGCCCGGTCCACGCTCGCGGAAAGCATGTTGGACGTGGACAGCCCGCGCTCCGCGGTCAGCCCGCTCCCGGAGAGGAAGGCCCGGCTCACCCGCAGCCCCTGGAGGGACTGCTCGGCACCGCTGCCGACGAGCGCGTAGTTGCTCCCGCGCAGGGTGCCACCCGTCATCACGACTTCCACCCGGTTGGCATGGGCCAACGCCTGGGCGACCAGCAGCGAGTTGGTGACCACGGTCAGACCTGGCACCCGCGCGAGCCGGCGGGCCAGCTCCTGCGTGGTCGTGCCGGCGCCGACCACGATGGCCTCGCCCTCACCGACCAGACCGGCCGCCAGGTCGGCGATGGCCGTTTTCTCCGCGGTGGAGAGATGGGATTTCTGCGGAAAGCCGGACTCCCGCGTAAAACCGCCCGGCAAGACCGCACCGCCATGCCGGCGGTCGAGGAGTCCTTCTGCCTCCAGTGCCCGCACGTCCCGCCGTACGGTCACTTCGGAGGTCTGGACGACGCGAGCGAGCTCACGGAGCGATACCGCCCCGTTGGCGCGCACCATTTCGAGGATCAATTGACGACGTTCTGCAGCGAACACGAAACTGACAGTAACCTGGCCGCAGGTTACTTTTCAGCAGTTTGCGCCGAATAGCAGAAGTTGTACACGGGCGAGGCCCCCTAGTGATATAGGGGGCCTCGCCGTCACACCTCACCGGTCACGCCGCGCCGGTCACACCTCGCCGTCACGCCTCGCCGGCGGCCTTACGCGTGTGCAACTGCCGGGCCACTTCTGCGATCGAGCCGGACAGCGACGGGTACACCGTGAACGCGTTGGCGATCTGCTCCACCGTCAGGCTGTTGTCGACGGCGAGCGCGATCGGATGGATCAGCTCACTGGCCCTCGGGGCGACGACACAGCCGCCGACCACGATGCCGGTACCGGGCCGGCAGAGGATCTTGACGAAGCCGTCCCTGATGCCCTGCATCTTGGCGCGGGGGTTGCGCAGCAGCGGCAACTTCACGACACGGGCGTCGATCTTGCCGGAGTCGACATCGGCCTGGCTGTAACCGACCGTGGCGATCTCGGGGTCGGTGAAGACGTTCGCGGAGACCGTCTTCAGGTTCAGCGGCGCCACCGCGTCACCGAGGAAGTGGTACATCGCGATCCGGCCCTGCATCGCCGCGACCGAGGCCAGCGCGAAGACGCCGGTGACGTCCCCGGCGGCGTACACACCGGGGGCGCTGGTGCGGGAGACCCGGTCCGTCTTGACGTGCCCGGACTCCTTCAGCCTGACCCCTGACTCCTCCAGGCCCATGCCCGCGGTGTTGGGGATCGCGCCGACCGCCATCAGACAGTGACTGCCGGAGATGACACGGCCGTCGGCCAGCGTGACCTCGACACGGTCGCCCACGCGCTTGGCGGACTGGGCGCGGGAGCGGGCCATGACGTTCATGCCGCGGCGCCGGAAGACATCCTCCAGGACGGCGGCGGCGTCCGGGTCCTCGCCCGGCAGCACCCGGTCACGGGAGGACACGAGGGTGACGCGTGAGCCGAGCGCCTGGTAGGCGCCGGCGAACTCGGCGCCCGTCACACCGGAACCGACCACGATGAGCTCCTCGGGGAGCTCGTCCAGGTCGTAGACCTGGGTCCAGTTCAGGATCCGCTCGCCGTCGGGCAGGGCGTCCGGGATCTCCCTGGGGTGGCCGCCGGTCGCGATCAGCACCGCGTCGGCGGTGAGCCGCTCCTCGGTGCCGTCGGCGGCGGTCACCACGACCTGGCGCGACCCGTCGGCGGCCTGGAGGCCCTCGAGCCGGCCCCGGCCACGCATGACCCTGGCGCCCGCGCGCGTGACGGATGCGGTGATGTCGTGGGACTGGGCGAGCGCGAGACGCTTGACGCGTCGGTTGACCTTGCCGAGGTCGACCCCGACGACCCGGGCGGCCTGCTCCTTGTACGGGGTGTCGTCGGCGACGATGATGCCGAGTTCCTCGTAGGAGGAGTCGAAGGTGGTCATCACCTCGGCCGTCGCGATCAGGGTCTTGGAGGGCACGCAGTCGGTGAGCACCGACGCACCGCCGAGGCCGTCGCAGTCGACGACGGTCACCTCCGCGCCGAGCTGGGCGCCGACCAGTGCCGCCTCGTAGCCGCCGGGGCCGCCGCCGATGATCACGATCCGGGTCACGAAAAGTCCGCCTCGCGTGGTGTCATCCCACGGCCGTCTGCCGCCCCGGCCGGGGGTCCGGGGGATCGCCCCGGCGTATGCAGTACGTCATTCATTGTCCCGCACGCGCCAAGCTGCTTCGCCCCGGGGCCCTCCATACGGGCACGGACCGTGCCGGGCCACGGCCCGCCCCCTGCCTCGGCCCCCGCGGACCACCCCCGGCCGCCTCCCACGACCGGGCGGCTTCCCCACCGGAACCGGCACACTTTCCCTCACCTCCCGTACCCTCGACCCCATGTCGCTCTACGCCGCGTACGCCGGCAACCTCGACGCGCGGCTGATGACGCGCCGCGCACCGCACTCCCCGCTGCGCGGCACGGGCTGGCTCAACGGCTGGCGGCTGACGTTCGGCGGGGAGCAGATGGGCTGGGAGGGCGCGCTGGCCACGGTGGTGGAGGCACCCCGTTCCCAGGTGTTCGTCGCCCTGTACGACCTGGCCCCGATGGACGAGGACTCCATGGACCGCTGGGAGGGTGTCGGACTCGACATCTACCGGCGCATGCGGGTGCGGGTGCACACGTTGGACGGCGAGGAACCGGCCTGGATGTACGTGCTCAACGGCTACGAGGGCGGGCTGCCCGCGGCGCGCTATCTGGGCGAGGTCGCGGACGCCGCCGAGTCCGCCGGCGCACCGCACGACTACGTGATGAACCTCCGCAAGCGCCCCTGCTGAGCGGCACCCCAGGCCCCCTTTGTACGAAAGTACGAACACACCCGGCCAGACTCTCCACGGACACATCTACGCGCGTAGGGAATCACCGGTTACCCTCGTCCGCGTGAACGCATCTGTTATTCCGGACCACATCCAGGGCGACCCGTACGCCGCCGCCGCCGACGCCGCCGCCCGCCTGCGCGAGCTGACCGGCGCGGATACCCACGACGTCGCTCTCGTGATGGGCTCCGGGTGGGCCCCCGCCGGCGATGCGCTCGGCATCCCGGAGGCCGAGTTCCCGGTCACCGCACTGCCCGGATTCCCGGCCCCTGCCGTGGAGGGCCACGGCGGCACGATCCGCTCGTACCGGATCGGGGAGAAGCGCGCCCTGGTCTTCCTGGGCCGCACGCACTACTACGAGGGCCGAGGGGTCGCCGCGGTCGCACACGGCGTCCGTACGGCGGTCGCCGCGGGCTGCGGGACGATCATCCTGACGAACGGCTGCGGCGGCCTGCGTGAGGGCATGCGCCCCGGCCAGCCGGTCCTCATCAGCGACCACATCAACCTCACGGCGGCCTCGCCGATCGTGGGCGCGAACTTCGTCGACCTGACCGACCTGTACTCACCGCGGCTGCGCGCCCTGTGCAAGGAGATCGACGGGACGCTCGAAGAGGGCGTGTACGTGCAGTTCCCCGGCCCGCACTACGAGACCCCGGCCGAGATCGGCATGGTCCGCGTCATGGGCGGCGACCTGGTCGGCATGTCCACCGTCCTGGAGGCCATCGCGGCACGCGAGGCGGGCGCGGAGGTGCTGGGCATCTCCCTGGTCACGAATCTCGCCGCCGGCCTGAGCGGAGAACCCCTCAACCACGAGGAGGTCCTCCAGGCCGGCCGCGACTCGGCCACCCGCATGGGCGCCCTGTTGGCCCGGGTGCTGGACCGGATCTGAGGCGCCGGCACCGATTCGAGGGGCCGACCTTTGTCCCCCTGCCGTAGAAGTACGGCTACAGGGGCGGAAATCAAGCCCCTTCGGCGATTGAGGAGCGGGGGCCCGGGGGCAGAGCCCCCGACAGCCCCGCGCAGCACCTCACCTCCATCCCAGCACCCCGCATCCCGCACCCCGCACCGCACCGCACCGCAGAAAGGCGGACACCGTGCAGCAGGACCTCATCACGCAGGCCAGGACCTGGCTCGCCGAGGACCCCGACCCCGAGACCCGCGCGGAGCTCGCCGGGCTCATCGAGGCCGAGGACCTCCCCGCGCTCACGGACCGCTTCGCCGGCACGCTCCAGTTCGGCACGGCGGGCCTCCGGGGCGAAATGGGCGCAGGCCCCATGCGCATGAACCGCTCCGTGGTCATCCGCGCCGCCGCCGGTCTGGCCGCCTATCTGAAGGCGCAGGGGAACGCCGACGGCCTCGTCGTCATCGGCTACGACGCCCGCTACAAGTCCGCCGACTTCGCCCGCGACACCGCGGCCGTGATGACCGGCGCCGGCCTCCGCGCGGCCGTACTCCCCCGCCCTCTCCCCACCCCCGTACTCGCGTACGCCATAAGGCATCTGGGCGCCGTCGCCGGCGTGGAGGTCACGGCCAGCCACAACCCACCCCGCGACAACGGCTACAAGGTCTACCTCGGCGACGGCTCGCAGATCGTGCCCCCCGCCGATGTGGAGATCGCCACCGAGATCGCGGCGGTAGGCCCCCTCGCCGGCGTACCGCGCCCGGACTCGGACTCGGGCCCGGACTCGGACTCGGGCCCGGGCTGGGAGATCCTCGGCGACGAGGTCCTGGCCGCCTACCTCGCCCGTACGGACGCCGTCCTCGACCCAGGCTCTCCCCGTACCGCGCGCACCGTCTACACGGCGATGCACGGCGTGGGCACCTCCGTACTCACAGCGGCCTTCGCCCGGGCCGGCTTCCCCGAGCCCGTGCTGGTGGCCGAACAGGCCGACCCCGACCCGGCGTTCCCCACCGTCGCCTTCCCCAATCCGGAAGAGCCCGGCGCGATGGACCTCGCCTTCGCCACCGCGCGCCGCTCGAACCCCGACCTCATCATCGCCAACGACCCGGACGCCGACCGCTGTGCGGTCGCCGTCCCGGACGCGTCGGCCGACGGCGACTGGCGGATGCTGCGCGGCGACGAGGTCGGCGCGCTGCTCGCGGCGCACCTGGTGGACCGCGGCGCCACCGGCGTGTTCGCCGAGTCGATCGTCTCCTCCTCCCTCCTCGGCCGGATCGCCGACAGGGCGGGCCTCGGCCACGAGGAGACGCTGACGGGCTTCAAGTGGATCGCCCGCGTCGAGGGCCTTCGCTACGGTTACGAGGAGGCACTCGGCTACTGCGTGGACCCGGACGGCGTACGCGACAAGGACGGCATCACGGCAGCGCTCCTGATCGCCGAACTCGCCTCCGTACTCAAGGAGAAGGGCCGCACCCTCCTCGACCTGCTCGACGACCTCGCGCTCGCGCACGGCCTGCACGCCACGGACCAGCTCTCGGTCCGGGTCGAGGACCTGACGGTCATCGCGGACGCCATGCGGCGCCTGCGCGAGACGCCCCCGACCACGCTGGCGGGCCTCCCGGTCACCGCCGCGGAGGACCTCTCGCAGGGCACGGCCGCCCTGCCGCCCACCGACGGCCTGCGCTACCACCTCACGGGGGCCAGGGTGATCGTCCGCCCGAGCGGCACGGAACCGAAGCTCAAGTGCTACCTGGAGGTCGTACTCCCGGTCGACTCGGCGCCCGAGCTGCCCACGGCCCGTGCGAAGGCCACCGAACTGCTGGCGGACATCAAGCGGGACCTGTCGACGGCTGCGGGAATCTGACAGGCCGTACGATGCGGCGGTGGCGGCAACCTATGAATGGCGAGGCGACTTCGACAACGAAGCGGTGAACGCTCTCCACGCGGAGAGCTTCGATCACCCACCCGCGCCCATCGACTGGCTCGCCCGCACCCACCGCCACAGCCTGGGATGGGTCTGCGCGCGACAGGACGGCCGGCTCGTCGGCTTCGTCAACGTCGCCTGGGACGGCGGCGCCCACGCCTTCGTCCTGGACACCATGGTGGCCAAGGACCACCGCGGGGCCGGCATCGGCACCGCGCTGGTCTCCGCCGCCGCCCGAGGCGCCCGCGCGGCGGACTGCGCGTGGCTGCACGTCGACTTCGAGGACCACCTGCACGGCTTCTACTTCGACGCCTGCGGCTTCGAGCCGACCGACGCGGGACTGCTCGCGCTCGGCGGCGGGCCCGGCCGGTAACGACTGCGGCCGGGGTTCAGACCTTGACGACCTCCACGGCGGAGCCGCACAGGAGCGTCAGGTCCTCGGGGTCGGAGGTCAGGACGGTGACCGGCTGCGGTGCGGTGCGAGCGATGACCGCGAAGGCGGCGTCGATGGCGTACTTGTGACCATGGAGACGGTGGGTACGCAGGAGGGCGGCGGCCCGGTCGGTGATCTCCTTGGTGACATCGTGGACGTCGACGCGGGAGAGGATCCACTTGATGCGGGCGGCGTGGATGCGCACGTAGTCGGCCTCCAGGGTGGTCATGGCGCTCGTAGCCACGCGGACACCCTCCTCCGAAGCGGCTTGGACCAGGGCCACGACGGCACGGTCCTTACGGTAGAGCTTCGAGAGGCCTTCGCTGTCGAGCAGCAGCGTGCCCGGCATCAGGCGGCGGCCCCGCCGGCCTGCCGGTGGTCATGACGCAGTAGCGCGCGGGCGGCCTCGACCTCCTCGCGGGTGAGCTCGTCGTTGTCGGTCCCGAAGTCGGCGACGATCTCCCGGAGCCTGTCCATGGCGACTCGCTGCTCGAGGGCCTCGGCAACGTAGGAAGAGAAGCCGCCGGGTCCGACGTGGGCGCGCGCCGCTTCGGCGAGCTCCTCAGGCAGACTGATCGAGTACTTCTTACTACTCATGATGCCGATGCTACCGGCGGTCGCAGCCGGCGCGAGGGCATGGACGGTTAAGGACAGACAGCGGCACCATATGTCCGGTATCGGCGTCCGTAACTCCCCCGGGCCGGGGCCTGGCGCCTCCTCAGGCGAGGGCCAGGAGGACCGCTAGCAGGACCGCGCCTACGACGGCCGGTGCGATGACCTCGTAGGCCCAGCGCACCGACGCGGTGGTCGTGCTCGGCTCCTCGCGGGTGCCGGCGCGCTCGGCGAGCTCGCGCAGGTCGCTGACCGTCTGGTCGGCGGCTGCCGCGCGGCCGGCGGAGTCGCGGACGTCGGCGTGCACGGAGGTCCGGCCGTACGGGTCGTCGTGCGCCTGCTGGGTGGCCTTCCTGGCCGCGCGCTTGCGCTCGCGCAGGGAGACGGGCACCGCCCACAGCTGGTACTTGTCGCCGCCGTGCGTGAAGATCTCGCTGGAGTACGCGGCGCGCACGGTGGAGACGTCGGCCCAGGGCAGCACGATCGTGCGGAACGGGTTGCGGATCCGGATCCGCTCCTCGTCGGCGAACACCGCGGGCCGCAGCGTGAACGCCACGATCAGCGGGATCACCATCAGCAGCGCGGCCAGCGCCAGCCACGGCACCCACCCCTTGCCCTGAACCACCGCGTCGCCGCCGATCCAGCCGACCAGCAGGATCAGCAGCGCACCGCTGACCAGACCGGCGCCGGACCGGAAGGTCCGGTCGGCGTACGTGGGCTGCGAGGGGGGCGTGGGGCTCGTCATGGCCCCGATTCTGCCTGAAGGGGCAGGGCGGGGTGGTGCGGGGCGGCCGCCCGGGGCCGGTCCCGGGCGGCAGGGTCGAAACCGGGAGCCCCCTGTACAGGTCGCTACGCGCGTAGATATGCTCACCTGGTGACCATGCCCACCACTGCTCCCGCATTCGCCGACGCGACGGCGTCCGACAGTGCGCTGCGCCGCTTCCTGCACGGGCTGCCCGGCGTCGACACCGTCGGCCTCGAAGCGCGCGCCGCCTCTCTCGGTACCAGGTCGATCAAGACGACAGCCAAGGCGTACGCCATCGATCTGGCCATCTCGATGATCGACCTGACGACACTGGAAGGCGCCGACACCCCGGGCAAGGTCCGGGGGCTGGCCGCCAAGGCCGTCAACCCCGATCCGACCGACCGCACGGCGCCACGCACCGCGGCCGTCTGCGTCTATCCCGACATGGCGGCCACCGCGGTCGCCGCGCTGGCCGGGTCCGGGGTGAAGGTGGCGTCCGTCGCGACGGCCTTCCCCGCCGGGCGTGCCGCGCTGGACGTCAAGCTGGCGGACGTACGCGACGCCGTGGCGGCCGGGGCCGACGAGATCGACATGGTGATCGACCGCGGCGCCTTCCTGTCCGGCCGCTACCTGAAGGTGTACGAGGAGATCGTCGCCGTGAAGGCCGAGTGCGGCTCCGCGCGGCTGAAGGTGATCTTCGAGACCGGCGAGCTGTCCACGTACGACAACATCCGGCGGGCCTCCTGGCTCGGGATGCTGGCGGGGGCGGACTTCATCAAGACCTCGACCGGCAAGGTCGGCACCAACGCCACCCCGGCGAACACGCTGCTGATGCTGGAGGCCGTGCGCGACTTCCGGGAGCAGACGGGCGTACAGATCGGTGTGAAGCCCGCGGGCGGCATCCGTACCTCCAAGGACGCGGTCAAGTTCCTCGTCCTGGTGAACGAGACGGCGGGCGAGGACTGGCTGGACAACCACTGGTTCCGCTTCGGCGCCTCCAGCCTGCTGAACGACCTGCTGATGCAGCGCCAGAAGCTCAGCACCGGCCGCTACTCCGGCCCCGATTACGTGACGGTGGACTGATACGCCATGGCATCCGCATCGAAATCCGCACCCGCGTCCGCGTCGGCACCCGCGTCGGCGTCGGCACACGCGTCGGCGTCCGCACAGGCACACGCACCCGCGTCGGCATCCGGGTCGGCGTCCGCGTTCGCGTACGCGCCCGCACCCGAGTCGCGCTCCGTCGTCGACATCGCGCCCTCGTACGGCCTGTTCATCGACGGTGAGTTCGCCGACGCGGCCGACGGCCAGGTCTTCAAGACCGTCTCGCCGAGCAGCGAGGAAGTGCTGTCCGAGGTCGCTCGGGCCGGCGCCGAGGACGTCGACCGGGCAGTGAAGGCGGCCCGCAGGGCGTTCGAGAAGTGGTCGGCGCTGCCCGGCTCCGAGCGCGCCAAGTACCTCTTCCGGATCGCCCGGATCATCCAGGAGCGCTCGCGTGAGCTGGCCGTCCTGGAGACCCTCGACAACGGCAAGCCGATCAAGGAGACCCGCGACGCGGACCTCCCGCTGGTCGCCGCGCACTTCTTCTACTACGCGGGCTGGGCCGACAAGCTGGACCACGCGGGGTTCGGCCGGAGGACGACAGACGGAAACGCCGGGGCGAGCCCGCGCCCGCTGGGGGTGGCCGGTCAGATCATCCCGTGGAACTTCCCGCTGCTGATGCTGGCCTGGAAGATCGCCCCGGCGCTCGCCACCGGCAACACGGTGGTGCTGAAGCCGGCGGAGACGACGCCGCTGTCCGCGCTGTTCTTCGCGGACATCTGCCGCCAGGCGGGCCTGCCCAAGGGTGTCGTCAACATCCTGACGGGATACGGCGACGCGGGCTCCGCGCTGGTCGAGCACCCGGATGTGAACAAGGTCGCGTTCACCGGTTCGACCGCCGTGGGCAAGGCCATCGCCCGGCAGATCGCGGGTACGGACAAGAAGGCCACGCTGGAGCTGGGCGGCAAGGGCGCCAACATCGTCTTCGACGACGCGCCGGTCGACCAGGCCGTCGAGGGCATCGTCACCGGCATCTTCTTCAACCAGGGTCAGGTCTGCTGCGCGGGCTCCCGGCTCCTCGTACAGGAGTCCGTGCACGACGAGGTGCTGCACGCCCTCAAGCGCCGGCTGTCCACGCTGAGGCTCGGCGACCCGCTCGACAAGAACACCGACATCGGCGCGATCAACTCCGCGGAGCAGCTCGCCCGGATCAGCGCGCTCGTCGAGACCGGTGAGGCCGAGGGCGCCGAGCGGTGGTCGGCGCCGTGCGAGCTGCCGTCCGCCGGCTACTGGTTCGCGCCGACGCTCTTCACCGGCGTCACCCAGGCGCACACCGTGGCCCGCGACGAGATCTTCGGCCCGGTGCTGTCGGTGCTCACCTTCCGTACGCCGGACGAGGCCGTCGCGAAGGCCAACAACAGCCAGTACGGCCTCTCGGCGGGCATCTGGACGGAGAAGGGCTCCCGCATCCTGGCGGTGGCCAACAAGCTCCGTGCGGGCGTCGTGTGGGCCAACACGTTCAACAAGTTCGACCCGACCTCGCCGTTCGGCGGTTACAAGGAGTCGGGCTTCGGCCGCGAGGGCGGCCGTCACGGTCTGGAGGCCTACCTCGATGTCTGACGGGCGACTCAGCGTCTTCAAGACCTACAAGCTGTACGTCGGGGGCAAGTTCCCCCGCTCCGAGAGCGGCCGGGTGTACGAGGTGACGGACTCGAAGGGCAAGTGGCTGGCGAACGCGCCGCAGTCCTCCCGCAAGGACGCACGGGACGCGGTCGTGGCCGCGCGTAAGGCGTTCGGCGGCTGGTCGGGCGCGACCGCGTACAACCGCGGGCAGATCCTCTACCGCGTCGCCGAGATGCTGGAGGGACGCCGGGAGCAGTTCGTACGAGAGGTGGCGGACGCCGAGGGGCTGTCGAAGTCCAGGGCCGCTGCCGTCGTGGAGGCGGCGATCGACCGCTGGGTCTGGTACGCGGGCTGGACGGACAAGATCGGCCAGGTCGTGGGCGGGGCGAATCCGGTCGCGGGCCCGTTCTTCAACCTGTCCACCCCGGAGCCGACGGGCGTGGTCGCGGTTCTCGCGCCGCAGAAGTCGTCGTTCCTCGGGCTGGTCTCGGTGATCGCCCCGGTGATCGCGACCGGCAACACGGCGATCGTCGTCGCCTCGGCCGACGCGCCGCTGCCCGCCCTCTCGCTGGGCGAGGTCCTGGCGACCTCGGACCTGCCCGGCGGTGTGGTGAACATCCTGTCGGGGAAGACGGCGGAGCTCGCGGCGCCGCTGGCGTCCCACCAGGACGTGAACGCCATCGACCTCACGGGGGCGGCCGACGCCGGACTGGCCAAGGAACTGGAGACCGCGGCGGCGGACAACCTGAAGCGGGTCCGCCGCCCACAGGCTGTGGACGGCGAGGACTGGTCGGCCGATCCGGGTACGCACCGGCTGACGGCCTTCCTGGAGACCAAGACGGTCTGGCACCCGACGGGCGCACTGGGGGCCTCGGGCTCCTCGTACTGACGTACGCACCGCGCATGTGTGGGGCCGCCCCGGCCTCGGGGCGGCCCCACACGCATGCCTCCGGCCCGTTCAGCCGGTGATCAGGCCCGTCACCTCGCCGACCAGGGGCAGATCGGCGAGCGCGGCACCACTGGTGATCGGGTCCGTCACCAGGGCCGTGGTCACGGGCTTGAAGTCCGCGATCTGGGTGCCGACCGCGTTGTCCAGGGGGTCCACGCCCGTACCGGCGAGCGGGTCCAGCTGGAGTTCGGTCACGGGCTTGACCGCGCCCACGATCCCGTAGCCGAGCACGCTGTTCAGCGCGGGCTCCGCCGCGTCACCGACGGACGCCAGGGCGCCGTCCTCGGTGCCCGCGGCGTCCGCTCCGGTCGCGGTGTCCGCGCCGGTCGCGGGCGGGGCGGGCAGCGGCGCCGCCTGGGCCGCCGCCGCACCTCCCGCACCGAGCGCCGCGCCCAGCGCGGTGAGGGTCAGACCGGTGCGCAGCAGGGTGCGGTGCCGGGACTTGGACAGTGCATGACGTGCCATGTTTTCCCACCTGATCGGGACGTGTCGGGTAATCATTCGTGTGCGCAGAGTAGTTGAGGTGTGATGCTCGATACCAACAGGACCTCCCGGGGATCCCCTACGCGGGTCAATGCCTCACACTTCTGTCCTGTGAGTTCCCAACCGATCCCCACGCGCGTCGTGCTGCTCGCCGGTCCGTCCGGCTCCGGCAAGTCGTCCCTCGCGGCCCGCAGCGGTCTCCCGGTGCTCCGCCTGGACGACTTCTACAAAGAGGGAAACGATCCGACACTGCCCCGGGTCACCGGCAGTACGGACATCGACTGGGATTCGGCCCTGTCCTGGGACGCGGACGGCGCGGTCGCGGCCGTCGCGGAGCTGTGCCGTACGGGTCGCACGTCCGTTCCCCTGTACGACCTCGCCACCAGCTCACGCACGGGCCGCGAGACGCTCGACATCGAACGCACGCCGCTCTTCGTCGCTGAGGGCATCTTCGCGGCGGACATAGTGGAACGCTGCCAGGAGCTCGGCCTGCTCGCGGACGCGCTGTGCCTGCGCGGCCGACCGTCGACGACCTTCCGGCGCCGACTGCTGCGGGACCTCCGCGAGGGCCGCAAGTCGGTCCCTTTCCTGCTGCGCCGCGGCTGGCGCCTGATGCGCGCCGAACGCCGCATCGTGGCCCGCCAGACGGCACTGGGCGCCCACCCCTGCGCCAAACAGGAGGCCCTGGGCCGCCTGGCCGCCGCGGCGGCGGGCCGGTGCAGACGGGCGACGGTGGGGGCTCGGGTCCCGGAGTAGGCAGGCATGACGGATGTGGCCCGCGTCGCACCGGAGGTCCGAAACCGGCTCGTGGTGCGTTTCGGGGCCGAAGTACTCGACTGGTGTGACGAGTTGCCGGCTCTCGTCACCGAACTCGCCGCCCGCTGGAACCTGACCCCCGTCACGACGGGCGGCGGAGGCACCTCACGGGTGTTCCGCTGCCTACGACGCGACACCGGCGCCTCGGTCTCCTCGGTCTGGCTGAAGCTCACTCCGGACCCGTCGATCGCCCGCGAGGAAGCCGAAGCCCTGCGGGCCTGGGCGGACACGCCGTCGGTCGTCAACCTGCTGGCAGCGGACCTCGCAGCCGGGGCGCTGCTGCTGGAGAACGTGGAACCGGGAGTACCGGCGCGGCAGCTCACCCGGAACGTATCCGAGGTCGCAGCACTGCTACGAGACCTACGGGTCCCTCCCGCCGCACCGGATCAGCACTCGGTACTGCGGCCCCTCTCACACCGGATCGACTCGCTCTTCGACCTGACCGCCCGCAGGCTGGCAGCGGCCCGCACGGAATGCCTGCGCATGACTGCTCAGGCCCGGACGGCGGCCCTGGAACTCGCGGACAGCGGACCCGTCGGACTCGTACACGGCGATCTCCACCCGGCCAACGTACTGTCCGGCAACCTGATGTTCGGCCACGCGCTGTCCAGCCCGGGAATGCGCCTGGTGGCGATCGACCCGAGGCCGGCCTGGGGTGACCCGGACTTCGACGCCGTGGACTGGGCACTCGACGGCGCTACGGACCTGGCAGCGCTGGAGCGGAGGATCGAGAAGCTGGCAACACTGGTGCCCGGCCTCTCCCCTCGCCGAGTCCTGGCCTGGTGCCGAGCCCTCGCCATCCTCGCCGCGGCCCCCAGGATGCGCACGAGCCGGGACGACGCGCAGACACGATTCCTCGTGGCCTTGGCCCGCGGCTGATCCACCTGGCCGCGTGTGCGGCGTTTTTCATGTTCCTGAACGGCCAGGTGGGCCCGACCGCTCAGTCGCCCAGGTCCGCCAGAACCTCACGGCCGGCCGTACGCTGCCCACGTCCGGCCCGATCGGCCACCGTGTCCCGCCCGGCCCCGGTGACCCCCACGGCATCGCACCAGTCGCCGAACATCGACGCGCCCTGGGCCTCCAGGGACTTGGTCCCCTCCGCGGCCAGGTGCCTGCGCCACCGGGCTACGAGATACCCCTCCGCGTCCCGGGAGAAAACCGGAACAGCGGCCCCCTTCCCTCCCCCGCCGGTCGGCGTCAAGGCATCAAGGACGGCCGTCTGCCACTCCTGACCGCGCTCCCGCTCGAGATCGCCGACCACGTCGGCTGCGACGCCGTCGAGACTGCCGAGGGCCCAGGAGCTGCGCGCCGGGGGCGCGCTCAACATGTCCCCCGTGCTGTCCGGTTTCATCGCCGCGAGCCCGTCCGCCGCCTGCCCCGTCATCGCATCCCTGATCACGGCATAGGCACCGGGATCCTCGGACACCGCCCGGACCACGGGCAGCAGTGCCGGCTTCCAGCTCACCGACACGTGGACGCCGCCCTCGTCGTCCTCCCACGCCGGCTTGGACGCGGGCCCGTGCCTCACGTAGTCCACGGGCGTCAACCCCATGATCTGCTGAAGGTCCGCCCGATAGCCGCTGAGCATCTCCCCCAGCGGCAGCCGCAGTTCGGGATCCAGTCGTCCACCCGTCTCATCAAGACTGTCGGCGACCGCGAGGAGCACATCCTTCATCGCCTGCGCCTGCCTCAGCGAATGCGCCCCCGGCTCCGCCCCGACCGTGACAGCCTTCACCGCCGCCCCCAGCTCGGCGCACGACATCCCCGCGTCGTAGCGGTCGTCGCCCAGTGCCTTCTGCACACGCTCGTCGTCCTGCAACACCCCGCACGACGAAGCCGACCCGGAAGAGGTTCGCACGAACCACACGGCACCGGCTGCGACGAGGAGGCAGGCGAACAGAACGGCCACAACGAGAAATCGAGGACGGCCCCTGAAACCCTGTACTAGAGCGGTATGCCCGTCAGAGGCAGAGGAAGAAGAGGACATGGAAGCTCAGTTCGCCGTATCCGACAGGTACTTGTTGGCTGTTTCCGCACCACTTATGTGCGCCTCATGTACGTCCTGACTGAGGCCGGAAAGCTCGGCTTTCCCCTCAGAAGTGGAGGCATCAATGTCCGAACGGCCCTTTGCCCAGCCGTCGACCATAAGGGACATCTGTTGGTTCGTTTCGAGGAACTCCGAAGCAACGCCCGAATTGGCAGTTGCATCCGCATCCGACTTCAGGGCACCGCCTACCTCTGACGCCCATACGTCCACACCCCGCTGCACGAAATCTCCCATGCCTGGGAGGGGGGTCAGCGCACCGCCGACAACGTGATAGAGCATCTTGGACTTCCAGTCGGCCTCGGCATACTCGTCCATGCGGTTGTCATTGATTACATCCTCCCTGATCCCGGTCAAGACACCGAGGGCATTACCTCCCTCGCGAATCGGTTGGGCCATCTCCGTATGACTCGCACCGTCCGGAACACGCTCCATCTCGAGGTCGATGTAGCGAGACTCCGCTTTGTGCAGCGTCCCGTAAGCCTCCGGGTCCTCGGATACACCTCGCATCACCTGGACCAGGTCACGCACGTTCACCGCGAGATGCGAACCTTCAGCGTTGGTGAAAGAACCGTGAGTGGCGGCCTTGACGTAGTCAGCATCGTTTTTCATGACCTGGTGCGTGTCACTGGCATACTCCCCCAGCGCATTCGCCAGGGGCTCTCGCAGCGCCTCCGGCACCGAAGCGTCGGTGCCGGAACTCGGCGCCAGCGCGGCCACTACGCCTGCCATCACCCTGGCGTGCGCCTCGTTGTGTTTCGCCTCAGGCCACGGGTCCTGCCCGTCCCCCAGCGGCGCGTGCCCAGTGGATCCCGCCTCCAGTGCGGCCCCCAGGCCATGGCGGCTGAGCGGGTCATCGTGCACCACCACCGTGGAACCGGCCGGGACAGCCATCTGCGGCCACTCCCGCGCTCTCTCCCCACTGCCCACCAGGTATTCCAGGTGTGACTGCCCGTGATCCTGCTCCGGATCGAAGAAGGCGGTGGCGGCGTCGGGGGTCTTGCTCATCACGTCGAGGAGGCTGTCGAGGGCGTCGGCCCGACCCTCGGTGTGGTTGCCGCCCCACTGCGCGAACATCGTCGTGTTCTTCTTCTCAGCAGCGATCATGTCGTCGCCGAGCTGATTAAGGAACTGGTCGTCATACGGGACGTCTGCGTGCGTCATCATCTCGACGAACGGGCGGTAGCCGTACAGCGGGTTGGTATTCGAGTCGTAGTTCTTGGCTCCGGCCTCTTTGAGCCCGGCCGAGAACTGCCGATAGAAGGCACCGTCGTCACTGGCCAGCCAACTCTGGAACTTCGCGGAGCCCGGCGCCGCGTCCGCCATCGAACCGGGAACATGTGTGGCCGTCGCGACCGTGTTGGCCAATCCCCCCAGCAGCTCCGTGTACTGCTTGCTCGAAGATCCCGAATCCTGCTCGCGGTCGGCCAGGACGTCACTCAGTTTGACGGTGCCATCGGCACCCAGCTCGCCCAGGAAAGACTTGGCGAAGGCCGGGTCGTCGCCGTTGTCCCTCATCGACCGCGCAAACTCCGCTATTTCAGCCTCGGAGACATCCTCGCCCCCGATCATGCGCTTCGCGATCTCCTCGGTGTTGAGCACCTCGTACTTCTCTATGTCGTCGAGGGGCTTGGCGTTGAAGCCGTTCATCGTGCCATCCAGGGCGTCGCTGTCCTGCACGACGCCCTTCAGGGCGATCTCCACACCGGCGTCCGCGTCGGTCACGGCCGCGACAAGACGGTTGATATTCTGCTGCCGTGAGCTGACATCCTCGCTCACCGACTTCTGATAATCCGGATCGTGCTGGTACGCGATCCGTGCGCTTTCACTCAGGCTCGCCGAGTCGAACGTGACCCGACCAGTATCCGACACCAGCATTCCGGCCTTGACCGCATCGTCCTTCGCCACCTGCAGCTTGCTCTTCAGGTCCACGAACTGGGAGTGGGCATCCCTCAGAAGCGAGGCCATCGCCTTCGCCTCCGCCTGGGCCGCCTTGTACTCGTTGAGCGTGATGCCGAACATCGCGTTGGCAGCGGTCGCGCTCAGGCCGATCCAGGTATCTCCCATCGTGATACCGCGAACCTCGCTGTCGTACCGCTCCTCACGTTTGTGGAACTCGGCAGCCATCTCGGTCCACTTGTCCGCAGCGGTAGTCAGAGAGGATAGATCCGTGGTCATTATTTCGTGAAATGTAGGCATGCATTACCCCCGTTGTCCGGAATGCCAGCTCATGCTCTGCGCCGCAGCCTCAGTAGCCGTCAAACGGCGAGGGCGGGCGAATCTGCCCCCCGGTCAGAGTGTCGGTGCCGTGCAGAGGCGCGTGGGCACCACGCAGTGCATCCTTCTCTGTAGCGAGCCGGTTCAACAGGTTCCTCACCTGATCGCCCCACGTCTTGTGCGCGTTCTTGAGCGCACGTGAAGTGATCCACCCCTGGCCGTCCTTGGCAGCGAACTCCTTGACTGCGGCCGAGGTCTCCGTCTGTGCCCACTCGCCCGCCGTCTTGGTGTCACCCTGGAGGTGCTGCTCTATGACGTTGGCCGCAGCGCGCTTCTCGGCAGGAGTGGAGACCAGATCAGCACCTGGCACAAAGGGGCCGTACACCGGAGGAGGAGACGTCGAAGTCTGATCGCCTGTCTGGCCGCTCACTTGTCCCCCTGCACCCCTTCGAACACCCGTGTTGACACAGGCTAACAAGCTCCTCTTTCGCAGGAACTGGAAAGAGCCACGCGGAGGGCCCGCCGTGACATTCGTCAGCAGGGGCTGCTCTCCCCGGGCGAACGCGGCTGGGGCGGACGGGACCCCCCGGCCCGTCCGCCCCAGCTGCGTATCACCCCCGTGCCGCCGCTTCCCCCGAAGCTGCGGCCTTTCCCCCGTACCCCGTGCTCCCCCCGTACCCCGTGTTCCCCCGTACCCCCATACCCCCGGGACCGTTTCCCCCGTGGTCCCGTTTCCCCCGTAGACCTCAGGCCACAAGCTCGCCGAAGGACTCTTCCTCGTCACGGCCGAAGCTGAGGACCTCGTCCTCGCGCAGCCGGCGGAGTGACCGCCAGATGCTCGACTTCACCGTGCCGACACTGATGTCGAGGATGGACGCGATCTCCGGGTCCGTGCGGCCCTCGTAGTAGCGGAGGACCAGCATCGTGCGCTGGAGTTCGGGCAGCCGTGCGAGTGCCTGCCAGAGCACCGCGCGCAGTTCCGTGCCACGCATCGCGTCCGTGTCGCTCACCGTCTCCGGGAGCTCCTCGGTCGGGTATTCGTTCAGCTTGCGCCTGCGCCAGGCGCTGATGTGCAGATTGGTCATGGTGCGGCGGAGGTATCCGCCGACGGCCGCCTTGTCGCTGATCCTGTCCCACGCCCGGTACGTCGAGAAGAGGGCGCTCTGCAGCAGATCCTCGGCCTCGAACCGGTCGCCGGTCAGGTGGTAGGCGGTCGCGTACAGGGAGGCGCGGCGCTCCTTGACGTAGGCGGTGAACACCGCTTCGGCGTCCTCCGTCTCGACGAGGGGCTTCCGCTCCCCCGAGACCTCCCCGTACGCGCTTCCCCCGTTTTCCCCCGTGGCGACGTCAACCATCGTCAGGTACGACGTGTGCTGACGCCCTGCGCCACGTGTACGCCCCCGCCCCCCGGCCGGGGACTTCTCCGGGCTCCGCCCGACGTCGTGAAGGCGCGTGACAACTGCGCTTGAGGTGGTGCTGTGCAGTGCGTTCATCTGGCGCCCCCCATCGGTGGAGTCCGTTCGTTCCTTGTGCCAACGAGCTTGCCGGGGCAGTTTCATGGCGCTGTCCCCCGACTGTCACAGGGCTGTCACAGGGCATGTCGGGCGATCAAGTCGGGGGGATTGTCGAAACCCGGCACCGCCATGGGCCAGAATGGCCCCTGTGCCTTTCCTGTTGCTGATCGAGGACGATGACGCCATCCGCACGGCCCTCGAACTCTCGCTGTCACGCCAGGGCCACCGTGTGGCCACCGCGGCGACGGGAGAGGACGGCCTGGAGCTGCTCCGGGAGCAGCGGCCGGACCTGGTTGTGCTGGATGTGATGCTGCCCGGGATCGACGGTTTCGAGGTGTGCCGGCGTATCCGGCGTACCGACCAGCTGCCGATCATTCTGCTGACCGCGCGCAACGACGACATCGACGTCGTGGTGGGACTGGAGTCCGGCGCGGACGACTATGTCGTGAAACCCGTACAGGGCCGGGTGCTCGATGCCCGTATCCGCGCGGTCCTGCGCCGTGGTGAGAGAGAGTCCACGGACTCGGCCACGTTCGGAAGTGTCGTCATCGACCGTTCCGCGATGACCGTCACGAAGAACGGGGAGGATCTGCAACTCACGCCGACCGAGCTGCGCCTCCTGCTGGAGCTGAGCCGTCGCCCGGGGCAGGCGCTGTCCCGGCAGCAGTTGCTGCGCCTCGTCTGGGAGCACGACTACCTCGGTGACTCCCGGCTGGTGGACGCCTGTGTGCAGCGGCTGCGGGCGAAGGTGGAGGACGTGCCGTCCTCGCCGACCCTGATCCGTACCGTGCGGGGTGTGGGCTACCGGCTGGACACGCCTCAGTGAGTGATTCCGCGAAGCGTTCCATACTCGCGGGTCTTCGCTGGACCAGTCTGCGGCTCCGGCTGCTGATCGTGTTCGCGCTGGTGGCTCTGACGGCGGCGGTGTCCGCTTCGGGCATCGCGTACTGGCTCAACCGCGAGGCCGTCCTGACGCGTACGCAGGACACGGCTCTCGGCGACTTCCGCCGGCAGATGCAGAACCGGGCGGCCTCGCTGCCCCTGCAGCCCACGGCGGACGATCTGCAGGACGCCGCCGAGCAGATGGCCAGCAGCGGCCCCGGCTATCACGTGCTGCTGATCGGCGCCCGTGACGGCAAGCCCGTCGCCGGGTCCTCCGATCTGGACTCCTTCACGAAGGCCGACGTGCCCGCCTCGCTGCAGAAGCAGGTGAACAAGAAGCAGCCGCTGACGTCGGCCAACACCGTCGAATACCACCTGTTCTGGCAGCGTACGACCCTGGGCGGCACCCCGTACCTGGTGGCCGGGACGAAGATCATCGGTGGTGGTCCGGCCGGTTACATGCTGAAGTCGCTCGACCAGGAACGTCAGGACCTCAGCTCGCTGGCGTGGTCACTGGGCATCGCCACCGCCCTGGCCCTCGTCGGCTCGGCGCTCCTCGCCCAGGCCTCCGCGACGACCGTGCTGCGGCCGGTGCAACGGCTCGGCGACGCGGCCCGGAAACTCGGCGAGGGCAAGCTCGACACCCGTCTCGTGGTCTCCGGCACCGACGAACTCGCCGATCTCTCCCGTACGTTCAACAAGGCCGCGATCTCCCTGGAGAAACAGGTCGCGGACATGAGCGCGCGCGAGCAGTCGAGCCGCAGATTCGTCGCCGACATGTCGCACGAGCTGCGCACCCCGCTGACCGCGATCACGGCCGTCGCCGAGGTGCTGGAGGACGAGGCGGACAGCCTGGACCCGATGATCGCCCCGGCCGTGCACCTGGTGGTGAGCGAGACCCGGCGGCTGAACGACCTCGTCGAGAACCTCATGGAGGTGACCCGCTTCGACGCCGGTACGGCCCGCCTCGTCCTGGACACGGTCGATGTCGCCGACCAGGTGACCGCCTGCATCGACGCCCGCGCCTGGCTGGACGCGGTCGATCTGGACGCCGAGCGCGGCATCATGGTGCGGCTCGATCCGCGCCGGCTCGACGTGATCCTGGCCAATCTGATCGGCAACGCCCTCAAGCACGGCGGGTCGCCGGTCCGGGTGTCCGTACGGACCGACGAGGACGATCTGGTCATCGAGGTACGCGACCACGGCCCCGGCATCCCGGAAGAGGTCCTGCCCCACGTCTTCGACCGCTTCTACAAGGCGAGCGCCTCACGCCCGCGCTCCGACGGCAGCGGGCTCGGCCTCTCCATCGCGGTGGAGAACGCGCACATCCACGGCGGCGACATCACGGCCTCGAACCTGCCGGACGGCCAGGGCGCGGTGTTCACGCTGCGCCTCCCCCGGGACGCGAAAGGCCTGGCCGACGCCCCCGAGGACGACGACGACGGCCCTGGCCGGAACGAGAAGGGCGGCGACGCCAAGTGACGCGCAGCGAGCGGGCGTACCGCACACCGCGACCGGCCGGTCCGGGCGCGGGCTCCGGGCCGGGAGCGCGCTCCGGGGGCCGCCGGGCCGGGGCCGCGCTGGCGGCCGTCGTGGCCTGCGCGGCGCTGGCCGCGGGCTGCGGCATCCGCAGCACCTCGGTACCGGTCGACGCGGGGGCGGCGCCGTCCCGGATGCCATGCCGGACGACGTCGGCCGAGGCGTCCGTACCCCCCGCGGGCAGTGTCTCCATGCGGGTCTATCTGGTCTGCGCCTCGCAGCTGGCGACGGTCGAGCGCACGGTCGACGTCGACGACTCCCGCTCCCGTCCCCTCCTCGTCGCGCAGGCGCTCCTGAGCCAGTTGCAGCGTGAACCGGACGCCGCCGAGCGGCGCGCCGGATTCACCACCGACGTCCCGGCGGGGCTGCGGGTCACCGAGGCGCGCAAGGGGGACCCGGACGGCACGTTGCGCCTCAGCGAGCAGCCGGACGACCTGCCGGCGGAGGCCCTCGCGCAGATGGTGTGCTCGTACGCCGACAGCAAGTCGATCGGCTCCGGCGGCTCGGTGCTCCTGGGCGGCCCGGGCCATTACGCCCCCCGCGCCTACCTGTGCACGTCGGAGACGAAGAGCCTCCCCGGCGAGGTCCCCACCCTGGGCGCGGTCGAACTCTCCTGACCCCCCGGGCGCCGACCGGCGGCGCGGGCAGCGGCGGCGCGGTCACGGACGCGGGGTGGTTACGGACGGCGGGGTGGTTACGGACGGCGGGCCGCCCGATTTACCCCTTACGTACGTCCTTAACCTCCCCCCAGCGACCCGCCGGCGGCCCGCCCGACGGCCCGCCGCCGCCCGTGCCGGGGGTCACAGCGGGTTCCCCGGGGCGGACGGAACCGATCCTGCCGGTCGTGGCGTCTTGGTGCACGTGCGTCACAGTTCGGACGGCCCGGCCGTCATCCGCTTCCGCGCGGCGGGGGTAGCCCTCCTCCTCGTGCATCTTCTGTTCGTCTGCTGGCTGACACTGCGCCCGCTGGACGTGCCCTGGGTGACGGCCGCGAACTTCCAGCCACTCGCCGGCATCAGGGCGGACCTCGCCCTGGGTCCCGCCGAGGCGATCAGCCGCATCGGCAAGGGCCTGCTGCTGCTGGCGCCGCTGGGCATACTGCTGCCGATGGCCGGCGGCAGGCTGCGCGTGTCCCCCTGGGCGTCGCTGGCCCGTACGGTCGCGGCCGGCGCGCTGATCTCGATGGCCATCGAGCTGGCGCAGACGAGCGTGCCCGGCCAGGTCGTCGACGTCGACTCGATGCTGCTGAACACCGTCGGCGTCGCGCTGGCCCATCTGCTGGTCGTCCCGCTGTCGCGGTCACGGCTGCGCAGGGGGAACCGGGCGGGGGCCGGCGACCTGTCCCGGATCCGTTACGGGAGCCTGATGCTCCGGGATGAGAGCCCTCAGGGATCTACCCCGACGATTACCAGGGTCGGCATCGCACCGTAGAGCGACGCCCCGTCGTACCCGGTGGAGTCACTATGGAAGTACCGGGAGCGCGACGGAGCAGCTCCCCGAATCGGTTCGCGAAGGAGCCCACCATGGCCGGACTTGTACGCCCCCGAGAAGGACGCATGCTCGGTGGAGTGTGTGCGGCGCTGGCACAGCGTTTCGGTACATCCGCCGGGACGATGCGCGTCATCTTCCTGCTGTCGTGCCTGCTCCCCGGACCTCAGTTCGTGCTCTACCTGGCCCTGTGGGTCCTGCTGCCGTCCGAGAAGAACCGCGCCGCGACGCCGACGGCCTGGTGACCGCCGAGATCAGGCATGAGTACGCAGATGGGGCGCACACCCGGTCCGGGAGTGCGCCCCATCTGTGCGTGCGGGGGGTCAGCCGCCGAGCGGCGGCAGGGCGCCGGTGAGGCCGTTGACCGGGAGGCCGCCGAGCAGGTTGGTGCCGGGGGCCGAGAGGTCGCTGCTGCCGCGCTGCTGCTGGTCGAGCACGCCGCCGGCCGCCTTCTGCACGGCCGGCAGCGCGTCGGTGACGGAGTCGAGCGCGACACCGGCGGGCAGGGCGCCGGCCAGGGAGTCGACGGGCACGGCGACGGCGGAGGCACTGCCCGCGCCCGCGGCGGCGAAAGCGGCGCCGAGAGCGGCGACACCGAGGGTCCTGACAGCAGACTGCTTCATGTGAAATTCATCCTTGGGGAAGGGGATGTGAGCGGCTCTGCAACGTAGTCAGCCGCGCGCCTCTCCCGCAAACATGCCGGGACACGTAAAACGGCTGGGATACGGCCGGGATATAGCGCCCCCGACCGGTTCGCTTTTCGTTCTGTCAGCCCGCAGGGGATGAAGAGAGGCTGGTCACGGCCGTCTGACGGAAGAGCCACTCGGACTTCAGCTCCGCGTATCCGGGCTTCACGACGTCGTTGATCATCGCCAGACGTTCATCGAAAGGAATGAACGCTGATTTCATCGCATTGACGGTGAACCACTGCATGTCGTCGAGCGTGTATCCGAAAGTCTCGGTCAGTCGCTCGAATTCCTTGCTCATGCTCGTCCCGCTCATCAGCCGGTTGTCCGTATTCACCGTGGCGCGGAAATGCAGCCTCCGCAGCAGCCCGATCGGGTGCTCCGCGTACGAGGCCGCGGCGCCGGTCTGCAGGTTGGAGGTCGGGCAGAGCTCGAGCGGGATGCGCTTGTCCCGGACGTAGGAGGCGAGGCGGCCGAGGGTCACGCTGCCGTCGTCGGCGATCTCGATGTCGTCGATGATGCGGACGCCGTGGCCGAGCCGGTCGGCGCCGCACCACTGCAGGGCCTGCCAGATCGACGGCAGCCCGAAGGCCTCGCCCGCGTGGATGGTGAAGTGGTTGTTCTCCCGCTTGAGGTACTCGAAGGCGTCCAGGTGGCGGGTGGGCGGGTAGCCCGCCTCCGCGCCGGCGATGTCGAAGCCGACGACGCCGAGATCGCGGTAGCGGTTGGCGAGCTCGGCGATCTCCAGGGCGCGGGCCGCGTGCCGCATCGCTGTGAGGAGGGCGCCAACGCGGATGCGGTGGCCGGCGGCGTGGGCGCGGCGCTCACCTTCGCGGAAGCCCTCGTTGACGGCCTCGACGACCTCTTCGAGGGAGAGACCCTCGGTGAGGTGCTGCTCGGGCGCGTACCGCACCTCGGCGTAGACGACGCCGTCCTCGGCGAGGTCCTCGGCGCACTCCATGGCCACCCGGAACAGCGCGTCGCGGGTCTGCATGACGGCGCAGGTATGGGCGAACGTCTCCAGGTAGCGCTCCAGCGAACCGGAGTCGGCCGCCTCGCGGAACCAGGTGCCGAGCTTGTCGGGCTCGGTCTCGGGCAGGGCGTCGTAGCCCTGCTCACGGGCCAGGTCGACGATGGTGCCGGGGCGCAGGCCACCGTCGAGGTGGTCGTGGAGGAGCACCTTGGGCGCGCGGCGGATCTGCTCGGGGCCGGGGACATTCGGGGTCTGGCTGGTCTGGCTCGTCATTGGGGCACTGTAGCGCCTACGCGCGTAGAGCGCTGCCTGCCGATGCGCAGCGCCGATGCGTAACAGTGACCGCGAAGCCGGGTGGAATACACCCGTGCTTCTGACACTGTTCTGTCATGGCACAGCGCGCACTTCCCCTGCCTGCCGCCAGGCTGGGACGGGCCGTCCTCACGGCCGGAGAAGCACCCGAGGTCAGCGGCGTGGTCCTGCTGCTCCCTGACGGCGAGACCGATTCCCGACGCCGTCCCTCCACCCTTTCGTACGCGGCGCAGCTGCCGTTCGCCCGGAACCTGGCCCGCGCCGGCCAGGACGACGGGCTCGCGGTGCACGTCGTGCGCTACCGCACCCGGGGGTGGAACGCCGACGCGGATCCGGCGGCCGACGCACTCTGGGCGGCCGACGAGGTCGTACGCCGATACGGCGACATCCCCGTGTGCCTGGTCGGCCACGGCATGGGCGGCCGGGCAGCACTGCGGGGCGCCGGGCACAGCGCCGTCAACTCCGTGCTGGCGATGGCCCCCTGGATCCCGGAGGAGGACGCGTCGCGCGAGCCCGAACCGGTGAAGCACCTGGCGGGGCGCCGGGTCCTGATCGTGCACGGTACGAACGACGCGCGGACCAATCCTGAGCTGTCCTACCGGCTGGCCGAGCGGGCCAAGAAGTCCAACCGGGACACCTGTCGCTTCGAGGTCCATTCGGACGGGCACGCGTTGCGTCAGCACCGGTCCGAAGTGATGGCGCTGGCCGCGGACTTCATACGGGGTTCGCTGTTCGCCCGGTCGTACGCCCGCCCGGTGATGGACGCGTTCGCCGCTCCGCCGCCGCTGGGGCTGCGGATGCCGCTCGCGGCGGGGTTCGGGCGGTCGCTGCGGCACTGACCGGGCCTGGGGCAGGAGAGGCGAGGGGCCGAGGCACCGGGGTACCGGGCCGGTCGTCGGGCCTCGTGGTGGTGTCAGTCCGGTAGCAGGCTGCCTCGGCGTGACAGCAGGAAGTGCTTGAAGGCGGCGACCGGCGGGGTGTCGGGGTGGCCGTCCAGCCAGGCGACCCCGATCTCGCGGGCCGCGCGCGGCGCCGTCACCGTCAGCTCGACCACCCCGGGCCGTGCCACCGCCGGCGGCGGCAGCAGGGCCACTCCCAGCCCGGCCGCGACCAGGCCGCGCAGGGTCTCCGCCTCCTCGCCCTCGAACGCGACCCTCGGGGTGAAGCCCGCCTCCGCGCAGAGGTCGTCCGTGATCCGGCGCAGTCCGTAGCCGGGTTCGAGAGTGACGAAGGTTTCGTCGGCGGCCTCGGCGAGGCGGATCCGTCGGCGACCCGCCAGGCTGTGGTCGTCGGGGACGACCAGACGCAGCCGCTGCTCGTCCAGGCGCCGGGCCACGAGGTCCGGGGCGTCGGGGACGGGCGAGGTGAGGCAGAGGTCGAGGCCGCCCGCGCGCAGGCGCTCGATCATCGCCTCGCCGTAGTTCTGGACGAGTTGGAAGCGGACCCGGGGGTGGTCGACGCGGAAGGCGCGGATCAGGGCGGGCACGGTCTCGGATCCCATGGTGTGCAGGAAACCGAAGGCGACCTTGCCCGCCGTGGGATCGGCGTCGGCGCGTACCGAGTCGGCGGCCTTCTCCACCTCGGCCAGGGCGCGTTCGGCGGAGCCGAGGAACGTGCGGCCCGCTGGGGTGAGCGAGACGGTGCGGCCCCGGCGGGCGAACAGGGCCACGCCCAGGTCCTGTTCCAGTCTGGCCATGGCCCGCGACAGCGTCGACTGCGGGACGCCGAGCTCGTGCGCGGCCCGGGTGACATGCTCGTGGCGCGCCACCGCCTCGAAGTACGCGAGGCGTGGCGCGAGCACGGCCCGGATGTCTTCTTCGTAACTGCTCGGTGACAGCTGCGGCTGTGAGCTGCGTTGATGCGCCATGGGAACGATTATGAGGGTTTCATGCATTGGACGCATGAAATCGTGCGGAGCTACGTTCGCCGCATGCCTCCTGCCAGTACCGAGGCGTCCACCATCGCGCTGGACGCCGCCGCTCCGTCCCCCTCGTCCCCGGCCGCCGTCTCCCCGACCCCCGTCTCCCCGGACCGCCTCACGCCCGGTGGTCCCGGCTACCGCAGGATGAGCTTCGCGCTCTTCTCGGCGGGGATCGCGACCTTCGCTCTCCTCTACTCCACTCAGGCCCTGCTGCCGTCCGTCTCCGCGTCCTTCGGCGCGACGGCCGGCCAGGCGAGCTGGACGGTCTCGGCTGCGACGGGTGCGCTGGCGCTGTGTGTCCTGCCGCTGAGTGCGCTCTCCGAGCGCTTCGGGCGGCGGCAGATGATGACGGCCTCCCTGTCGGTCGCCGTGGTGATCGGGCTGCTCGTGCCCTTCGCCCCGTCGCTCGGCTGGCTGATCGCGCTGCGCGCGGTCCAGGGCGCCGCACTGGCAGGACTGCCCGCCTCCGCGATGGCGTATCTGGCCGAGGAGGTACGGCCCAAGGCGCTGGTGGCCGCGATCGGACTGTTCGTGGCGGGCAACAGCATCGGCGGCATGAGCGGCCGTATCCTCTCCGGCTGGGTCGCCCAGCTGTGGGGCTGGCGGGTGGCGCTCGGCGCGATCGGGCTGCTGGCCGTGGTGTGCGCCGCGGTCTTCCACTTCATGATCCCCAAGGCGCGGCACTTCAGCCCCGCGTCGCTCAACCCGAAGGCCCTGGCGAAGACCGTCACCGGTCACCTCGCCAACCCGCTGCTGCGCAGGCTGTACGCGATCGGCGCCCTGTTCATGACGGTGTTCGGCGCGGTGTACACCGTGATCGGCTACCGCCTCGTCGAGGAGCCCTTCAACCTCCCCCAGGGCATCGTCGGCTCGATCTTCCTGGTCTACCTCGTCGGTACGGTCTCCTCCGCCGCCGCGGGCCGACTGGTCGCCCGGCTGGGGCGCCGGGGCGCGCTCTACCTGGCCGTGTCCACGACCGCCGCGGGTCTGCTGCTGTCGCTGGCCGACCAGCTGACCGCCGTCCTGGCCGGCCTCGTCCTGATCACGGCCGGTTTCTTCGCCGGGCACGCGGTCGCCTCGTCATCGGTGAGCCGTACGGCGACGTCGGGCCGCGCCCAGGCGTCGGCGCTCTACCAGTCCGCGTACTACCTGGGATCCAGCGCGGGCGGCACGCTCGGCGCGGTCGCCTTCCACGCCGGGGGGTGGGCCGGCACGGTCGTGCTGGGCGTCCTGGCGATCCTCGGCGTCCTGTCGATCACCGTGTTCGGCAGCCGCGCGGCCCGGACGGAGCGACTCCGCGCCGCGTGACGGCTCCGGGTGCCGCGTGACGCCCCCCGATCACGGCCCGACGCCTGAGCAGCGGTTTTCCCGCTTCCGTCCCCTGTTGTCAGTGCCCTGCTGTAGCTTCCACAGTGCTGAGTGAGCGGTGTCACAGCGCAACAGGGGTGAAGCGATGAGTGATCGGACAGCGGCGACAGCGGAGATCGACAGCCGCCTGGAAGGGCACCGGGTCGAGCTGACCGGTTACTGCTACCGGATGCTGGGCTCGGCCTTCGAGGCGGAGGACGCGGTCCAGGACACGCTGGTGCGCGCCTGGCGCAGCTTCGACAAGTTCGAGGGCCGCTCCTCCCTGCGCTCCTGGCTGTACCGCATCGCGACGAACGTCTGCCTGGACATGCTGAACGCGGGCAACAAGCGGGCCAGGCCGGTGGATCTGACCGGTCCGACACCGCTGGCCCAGGCCGCGCTGAATCCGCTTCCGGAGAACACCTGGCTGGAGCCGATGCCGGACGGCCGCATCCTGCCCTCGATGGACGACCCGGCGGAGGCGGCCGTGGCCCGTGAGTCGGTGCGCCTCGCGTTCGTCGCCGCGCTCCAGCATCTCCCGCCCAAGCAGCGTGCGGTGCTGATCCTTCGCGAGGTCCTGGCGTGGAAGGCGAGCGAGGTCGCCGAGCTGCTCGACACCTCGGTCGCCTCGGTCAACAGCGCCTTGCAGCGTGCGAGGGCGACCTTGTCGGAGACGGACGCGGACAGCGCGGCAGCGGACGCCGCCAATCCGCTGGACGACGAGCAGCGCAAGCTGCTTGAGCGCTATGTGGCGGCGTTCGAGGGGTACGACATGGCGGCGCTGACGGCGCTGCTCCATGAGGACGCCGTGATGACCATGCCGCCGTTCGATCTCTGGCTTCGGGGACACGACGACATCACCGGCTTCATGCTCAGCATCGGCGCGGGCTGTGCGGGCTCCCGGCTGGTGGCGACGGAGGCCAACGGCACACCGGCCTTCGCGCACTACAAGCCGAATCCGGACGGGCCGGGCTTCGTGCCGTGGGCGGTGCAGGTGATCGACATCTCGGACGGTGCCATCACGGGCATGCACTGCTTCCTGGACACCCCGCGCTGGTTCCCGCTGTTCGGGCTCCCCGACCATCTGGAGGCCGACGCCGGCTGAGGAGGCGGTCGGTCACTCGGGGGCCCTGCGGATGGTTTCCACCGCGTCGGTCAGCCCCACCAGGCCGAGCAGCGCGTCGAGTTCGGCCGGGACGTTGCGCAGCCGCAGCTGGGCGCCCCCGACCCGGCGTGCGACGAGACCCAGTCGTGCGACGGCCTCGACCACGGCCAGATCCGGGTGCACGACACCGCCCACGTCGCAGTCCACCACGACGCGCTCCGTCCCCGAGGTGCCGGATGCGCCGGGAGTGCTGGAAGCGCCGGATGCGCCGGATGCGCTGGATGCGCTGGATGCGCTGGATGCGCCGGGAGTGCTGGAAGCACCGCTCACCAGCGCCTCCAGCCGGGCGCAGAGGCCCGGCACATCGGCGCGGGTGATCCGACCGGTGAGGACGAGGACGTTCGGCGTCAAGGCATCCACACCACAGAGACCGGCAGGGCGCCCGAAATTCATCGGCGCGGGGGTGCGCTGCTTGCGGTCCCCGCGTGTCGGCGCGTCGCCCGGGACCGGGTCCGGCACGCCGAACGGGACCCGTGGCAGTCCACAGGTCCCGTTCACCCGGAAGGGAGAACCCCAGGTCAGGCGATACGTTCCCGCACCACCGGCGTGGCGGTGAAGGGGGTGCCCGCGGGGGCGATGTCGTAGGAGCCGGGCAGCGCGTCGAGGGCGTAGCCGAACTTCTCGGGGGTGTCCGTGTGCAGGGTCAGCAGCGGCTGTCCCTCGGTCACCGTGTCGCCGGGCTTGGCGTGCAGTTCGACGCCCGCGCCCGCCTGCACCGGGTCCTCCTTGCGGGCGCGGCCCGCTCCGAGGCGCCAGGCGGCGACGCCGATGTCGTACGCGTCGAGGCGGGTCAGCACGCCCGAGGACGGGGCGCTGATCACGTGCTGTTCGCGGGCGACGGGGAGCTCGGCGTCCGGGTCGCCGCCCTGGGCGGAGATCATGCGGCGCCATACGTCCATGGCGGAGCCGTCGGCGAGGGCCTTCTCCGGGTCGGCGTCCTTGAGTCCGGCGGCGTCGAGCATCTCGCGGGCCAGCGCGAGGGTCAGGTCGATGACGTCCTGCGGGCCCCCGCCGGCGAGCACCTCGACGGACTCGCGCACCTCGAGGGCGTTGCCCGCGGTCAGGCCGAGCGGGGTCGCCATGTCGGTGAGCAACGCCACCGTCCGTACGCCGCTGTCGGTGCCCAGCGCGACCATGGTGGAGGCCAGTTCGCGGGCGTCCTCGATCGTCTTCATGAAGGCGCCGGAGCCGACCTTGACGTCCAGGACGAGCGCCCCGGTGCCCTCGGCGATCTTCTTGGACATGATCGAGCTGGCGATCAGCGGGATCGCCTCGACGGTGCCGGTGACGTCGCGCAGCGCGTACAGCTTCTTGTCGGCGGGGGCGAGGCCGTCGCCGGCCGCGCAGATCACCGCGCCCGTGGTGTCCAGGACGTCGAGCATCTCGGCGTTGGAGAGGTGGGCGCGCCAGCCGGGGATGGACTCCAGCTTGTCGAGGGTGCCGCCGGTGTGGCCGAGGCCCCGGCCGCTGAGCTGCGGCACCGCGGCGCCGCAGGCGGCGACCAGCGGGGCCAGCGGCAGCGTGATCTTGTCGCCTACGCCACCGGTGGAGTGCTTGTCGGTGGTGGGGCGGGAGAGCGCGCCGAAGTCCATCCGCTCGCCCGAGGCGATCATCGCGGCGGTCCAGCGGGCGATCTCGGTACGGTTCATGCCGTTCAGCAGGATCGCCATGGCCAGTGCGGACATCTGCTCGTCGGCGACCTCGCCGCGGGTGTACGCATCGATGACCCAGTCGATCTGCTCGGGGCTGAGCTCGCCGCGGTCCCGCTTGGTGCGGATGACGGAGATGGCGTCCATGAGGGGTGGGGAGTCCTTCCGGCCGGGTGGTGGGTGAAGAGGAGGGAGGAGAGGGCTTCCAGCCCAGGTGGGCTCCAGCCCAGGTGGGCTCCAGCCCAGGTGGGCTCCAGCCCAGGTGGGCTCCAGCCCGGGTGGGCTGCTACCCCAGATGCTGCGGCCCGAAGGCCTGCGGCAGCATCTCGTCGAGCGTACGGAAGCCGTCCGGGGTCTCCAGAACGAGGCCCGGCCCGCCGAACTCGTACAGCAGCTGCCGGCACCGCCCGCACGGCACGAGCACGGCGCCCGTGCCGTCGACGCAGGTGAAATGGGTCAGCCGGCCACCGCCGGTGGCGGCCAGCTGGGAGACGAGCCCGCACTCGGCGCACAGGCCGACGCCGTACGAGGCGTTCTCGACGTTGCATCCGGTGATCATGCGACCGTCGTCGACGAGGGCCGCCACGCCGACCGGATAGCCCGAGTACGGGGCGTACGCCCGGGACATCGCGTCCCGGGCGGCCTCGCGCAGTGCGTCCCAGTCGACGGGGGCCGCGCTGTCCGTCACTTGCCCTGTCCCTTCCGGTAGCGCATGCCGTCGGCTTTCGGCATGCGCAGGCGCTGCGCGGAGAGCGAGAGCACCAGCAGGGTGACGACGTACGGGGTGGCGCTGACGAACTCGGTGGGCACCGTGTCGGTGGCGAGGTACCAGACGAGCACCGCGGCGGCGATGACGGCGCTGATGACTCCGGGCACGAAGCTCTTGCGGTAGAGCTTCCAGGCCGCCAGTACGGCGAGCAGCACCACGAGCAGCAGGAGCAGCGCATGGACGGACTCGCCGCCGTTGCGCAGCTGGAGGGCGTCGGCGAAGCCGAACAGGCCTGCGCCCATGGCGAGTCCACCGGGCCGCCAGTTACCGAAGATCATCGCGGCGAGACCGATGTATCCGCGGCCGCCCGTCTGGCCCTCGTTGTAGATGTGCGAGGTGACGAGGGAGAGGAAGGCCCCACCGAGACCGGCCAGACCTCCGGAGACGATCACGGCGATGTACTTGTAGCGGTAGACGTTGACGCCCAGGGACTCGGCGGCGACGGGGTTCTCCCCGCAGGAGCGCAGTCGCAGGCCGAACGAGGTCTTCCACAGGATGAAGAACGTGGCGGCGAAGAGCACGACGGCCACCAGCGTCAGCAGCGAGACGTGGGTGACGAGTCCGCCGAGGATGCCGGCGACGTCGGACACGAAGAACCAGTGGTGCTGCTCGACCGAGTGCAGCCAGCCGGACAGCCCCGGGACGGTGACCTGCGTGATGCTGTCGGCCGGTGGCGACTGTTTCGGGCTGCCGCCCTTCTCGGACGCCTCTCCGGTGTTGAACCAGAGCTTGGCCAGGTACGTCGTGAAGCCGAGGGCCAGGATGTTGATGGCGATGCCGGAGATGATGTGGTCGACGCCGAAGGTGACGGTCGCGAAGGCGTGCAGCAGCCCGCCGAGCATGCCGCCGACGACTCCGGCCAGGACACCGATCCAGGGGTCGGTCTGCCAGCCGGCCCAGGCGCCGAAGAAGGTGCCGAGGATCATCATGCCTTCGAGGCCGATGTTGACCACGCCGGCCCGCTCGGACCAGAGCCCGCCGAGACCGGCGAGCCCGATCGGTACGGCCATGGCGAGGGCGGCGCTGATCTGCCCGGCCGAGGTGACGTCCTGGGCCCCGGTGATGGACCGTACGGCGGACAGCGCGAGCAGAGCACCCGCGATGATCAGCAGGACGACGGGGAAGCTGAAGCGGGTGCGGCCGCCCTTGCCGCCGGAGACCTTGGGGGCCGCGGGGGGCGGGGTGGAAGTCGCCGTGGCGGTCACGCCGACACCTCCTGCTGGTCGGAGTTACGTGCGGCCTTGGCGGCGAGTTCCGCGCCGACCCTGCTCTGCTGGCGCTTGAGGCCGAATCGGCGGACGACTTCGTAGGCGATGACGACGCAGAGGACGATGACGCCCTGGATGACGCCGACGATCTCCTTGTCGTAGCCCTCGAATTCGAGCTTGCCCGTGCCGCGTTCCAGGAAGCCCCAGAGCAGCGCGCCGAGTGCGATGCCGATGGGGTGGTTACGGCCGAGCAGCGCGATGGCGATGCCGGTGAAGCCGATGCCGACCGGGAAGTCGCCGCTGTACTCGTAGCTGTCGTTGAGCAGCGTCGGCATACCGATCAGGCCGGCCACACCGCCGGAGATCAGCATGGAGGTGACGACCATCTTCCTGACGTCGACACCGCTGGCCTCGGCTGCCGATCCGGACTGTCCGACCGTACGGAGGTCGAAGCCGAACCGGGTGCGGGTGAGGGTGAACCAGTAGGCGAAGCCGGCGACGACCGCGATCACGACGAAGCCCCAGACGGGCGTCGGGGTGGTCGGGAACTCGAAGAAGTGCGAGGACTCCGGGATCGGGGTGGTGGACACCTTGGTGCCGGCCTCGTCGAGGTGGCCGAGGCGGCCCTGCTGGAGGAGGTAGCCGATGACAGCCGTCGCGATGGAGTTCAGCATGATCGTCGAGACGACCTCGCTGACTCCGCGGGTGACCTTCAGGAGACCGGCGATACCGGCCCACATCGCGCCGACGATCATCGCGGTGAGGATGATCAGCGGGATCTGGAGCGCGCCCGGCAGGGTGAGTGCACCGCCGAGCGCGGCGGCGAAGAAGGCGGCGAGGCGGTACTGGCCGTCGACGCCGATGTTGAAGAGGTTCATACGGAAGCCGACGGCGACCGCGAGACCCGCGAGGTAGTAGGTCGTCCCCTTGTTGAGGATGTAGACCTGGCTGTCCGACTTCAGCCCGTAGTCGAACATGATGCCGAAGGCGCTGAACGGTTCCTTGCCGGTGGCCGCGAGCACCAGAGCGGTCACCAGGAACGCGACCACGATGGCGAGCAGCGGGGCGGCGATCCCCAGGAGCAGCCGCTCCTTGTCGAACTTCTTCATCGGTCCTCTCCCCCGTCCCGGGGGCCGGTTTCGGGGCTGTCGGCCCCGGTGTCGTCGCCGCCCGTGGTGTCCGGCGCTTCCAGGTGCCCGGCAGCCGCACCGGTCATCGCCGAGCCGAGCTCCTCGGGGGTGACGGTCGCCGGGTCGGCGTCGGCCACGAGGCGGCCGCGGTACATGACGCGCAGCGTGTCCGAGAGCCCGATGAGCTCGTCGAGGTCCGCGGAGATCAGCAGGACCGCGAGGCCTTCACGGCGCGCTTCGCGGATCTGGTCCCAGATCTGCGCCTGTGCGCCGACGTCCACGCCCCGGGTGGGGTGGGCGGCGATCAGCAGCTTCGGGTGGTGGCTCATCTCGCGGCCGACGATCAGCTTCTGCTGGTTGCCGCCGGAGAGCGAGGCCGCGGTGACCTCGATGCCGGGGGTGCGGACGTCGTACTCGCGCACGATGCGCTCGGTGTCGGCGCGCGCCGCCTTGAGGTCGAGGACGGGGCCCTTGCTGTTGGGCTTCTCGGTGACATGGCCCAGCATGCGGTTCTCCCAGAGCGGTGCGTCCAGGAGAAGGCCGTGCCGGTGCCGGTCCTCGGGGATGACGGCCATGCCGTCCTCGCGGCGCTTGCGTGTGGCCGTGCGGGAGAGGTCGGCGCCGTCGAGCGTGAGCGTGCCCTTGTCGAGGGTGCGCATACCCATGATGGCGTCGACGAGTTCGGACTGGCCGTTGCCCTCGACGCCCGCGATGCCGAGCACTTCGCCCTTGTGGATGGTGAAGGTGATGCCGTCGAGCACGGCACGCACCACACCGTCCGGGTCGGTGGCCGTCAGCCGCAGGTCGTCCACGCCGAGCATCGGCGTATCGGTGACGGTGGACTCCCGGGTCTCGGGCGAGGGGAGTTCGCTGCCCACCATCAGCTCGGCGAGCTGCTTGCTCGTGGTGTGCGCGGGGTCCGCGGTGCCCACCGTCGTGCCGCGCCGGATCACGGTGATCTCGTCCGCGACCGACAGCACCTCGCCCAGCTTGTGGGAGATGAAGATGACGGTGAGGCCCTCGGCCTTCAGCTCACGCAGGTTGTCGAAGAGCGCGTCGACCTCCTGCGGCACGAGGACCGCTGTCGGTTCGTCGAGGATCAGCGTACGGGCGCCCCGGTAGAGGACCTTGAGGATCTCCACCCGCTGACGGTCGGCGACCCCGAGGTCCTCGACGGCGGCGTCGGGGCGGACCCCGAGGCCGTACGCGTCGGAGATCTCCCTGATCTTCGCCCGCGCCCTGTCCCCGATGCCGTGCAGCTTCTCGGAGCCGAGGACGACGTTCTCCAGGACCGTGAGGTAGTCGGCGAGCATGAAGTGCTGGTGCACCATGCCGATGCCGCGGCCGATGGCGTCGCCCGGGCTGCCGAACGAGACCTGGTCACCATCCACGGAGATGGTGCCCTCGTCCGGCTTCTGCATCCCGTAAAGGATCTTCATCAGGGTGGACTTGCCGGCGCCGTTCTCACCGACAAGGGCGTGGACGGTGCCACGCCTCACCGTGATGTCGATGTCGTGGTTGGCCACGACGCCGGGGAATCGTTTGGTGATGCCGCGGAGCTCTACGGCATGAGGACTGCTGGACGCTTTGATGGCGCACTCTCCTTGGCAGGAGCGGAGGGCGGGCGATGTTCGGACACAGCGCGGGGACCGGTGGCGAAAAATACCGCGCTCGGCGGGCACTACGCGCGTAGCGCCACCGAATCGTTGGCCACCCGGCGACAGGTGGCGGACCAGGAGCACGATACCGACACACGCTGTGGGGCCCCGGCCCGGAGGTGTACGTGAATCGGGGTCCGCGGGCGCGGTGGAAACCACGCCCGCGGACCCCGACTTCAACGGACCGGTCAGGTGGTGGACTTGACCTTGATCGTGCCGTCGGCGATCTTCTTCTTCGCCTCGTCGATCTTCGCCTGGACGTCGTCGAGGTGGTTGCCCGTGGTGGTCAGGCTGACACCGTCCTCGGCCAGGGAGTAAGTCTGCGTACCCGTGAGGGGCTTGCCGTCCTTGACGGACTTCACCAGGTCATAGACACCGCTGTCGACGTTCTTGACGACCGACGTCATGATCGTGTCGGCGTACTTCGACAGGGCCGGGTCCTTGGCCTGGTCGGAGTCGACGCCGATGGACCAGGCACCCTTCTTGCCGGCCACGGCCTCGATGGCGCCGGCGCCGGAGCCGCCGGCGGCGGCGAAGATCACGTCGGCGCCCTTGTCCAGCATGCCCTTGGCGGCGGCCTCGCCCTTGTCGGGGCTGCCGAAGCCGGACAGGTCCGACCCGGTGGACAGGTACTGGATCTGGACCTTGGCCTTCGGGTCCGTCTCCGTCACGCCCTGTCGGAAGCCGGCCGCGAACTTCTTGATCAGCGGAAGGTCGACACCGCCGATGAAGCCGACCTGGCCGTCCTTGGACTTCAGCGCCGCCGCGACACCCGCGAGGTAGGAGCCCTGCTCCTCGGTGAAGACGATGGACGCCACGTTCTTCGTCTCGGACACCGAGTCGATCAGGCCGAAGGTGGTCTCCGGGTGCGCCTTGGCGACCTTTTCGAGCGCCGGCTGGTAGGCGAAACCGACGCCGATCACCGGGTTGTAGCCACCCTCGGCGAGCGAGGCGAGGCGCTGCTCACGGTCGGCCGGGGTCTCGCCGCTCTTGGCGGTGAGCTCCTTGGTGTCGGCGCCGAACTCCTTCTTGGCCTTGTCCAGGCCACGGGCGGCGGAGTCGTTGAACGAGTTGTCGCCACGGCCGCCGACGTCGTAGGCCATGCCGATCTTCATCTGGTCCTTGTCGGAACCACTGCTCTCGGTGGACGATTCACCGCACGCGGTGGCAGTGAAGGCGAGAGCCGCGGAAACGGTACACGCAGCAGCGATCTTGGATACGCGGCGCAAGGGAAGGCTCCTTCAACCTGACCGAAGCGCCTCTTCCGGCGCTGGTTTCGCGGCGATCGTAACGCGCGTAGATGTCAGATAAGGACCCGTACGGAAGCCGTTATCGGATCGTCGCGAACAGAAGATGTCCTGTCCGGTCACGACCCATGACCAGCAAGTAACAACGGGGGCGGCGCCGCACATCCGGCGCCTCCCCCGCCGGCCACGCTCAGGCGTCCAGCAGCGCGGCGGCCGTGAAGAGTTCGACCCCGACGGTGATCGCTTCCTCGTCCACGTCGAAGTTGCCCCGGTGCAGGTCAAGTCCACGGGTGTCACCCGGCGTACGTACGCCGAGCCTCGCCATGGCGCCGGGGATCTTCTCCAGATACCAGGAGAAGTCCTCGCCGCCCAGGCTCTGCTCCGTGTCCTCGATCGCATACGACCCGCGGCGGATGGTCATCGCGGCGTCGAGGAGGCCGATCGTCTCGGCCTCGTTCACCACGGGCGGCACCCCGCGTACGTAGTCGATCACCGTCTTGGCCCGGTGGATTCCGGCCACCTCGTCGATCGCCGCGTGCACCAGGTCGGGCGCCTGACGCCAGCTCTCCAGATCGAGGCAGCGGATGGTGCCGGACAGCTCGGCATGCTGCGGGATGACGTTCGGCGCGTGGCCCGTCTGGAGGCGACCCCAGGTCAGGGCGAGGCCCGCGCGTGCGTCGACGCGGCGGGCGAGCAGCGCGGGCACGTCGGTGGCCACCCGGGCGGCGGCGGTGACCAGATCGGTGGTGAGGTGCGGGCGGGCGGTGTGCCCGCCGGGGCCGTCGAGCGACACCTCCAGCCGGTCGCAGGCCGAAGTGATCGCCCCGATACGGAGCCCGACTCTGCCCACGTCCACCTTCGGGTCGCAGTGCACCCCGATGATCCGCCCCACGCCCTCCAGCACCCCGGCCGCGACCACGTCGGACGCGCCGCCGGGGAGCACCTCCTCGGCGGGCTGGAACAGCAGCCGCACCGGGCGGGGCAGCTGCCCCTGCCGGTCCAGATCGCTCAGCACGAGCCCGGCACCCAGGACACAGCTGGTGTGCACGTCGTGCCCGCAGGCGTGGGCGCGGTCGGGCACGGTGGACCGGTAGGAGACGCCCGCCTTGGTGTCCGGGATCGGCAGCGCGTCGATGTCGCCCCGCAACGCCAGCATCGGCGTCACGCCGTCCCACTCCCCCACGTCACAGACGAGCCCCGTGCCACCGGGCAGCACCTGCGGCTCAAGACCGGCCTTCTCCAGCCTGGCCTTGATGGCCGCGGTGGTACGGAACTCCTGGTTACCGAGCTCGGGGTGCATGTGCAGATCACGGCGGAAGGCGATGAGCTCGGCACGCAGGTCGTCGGACAGGGTGCCGGGCAGGACGGCTTCGGCGTGGGGCGCACGGGACTTCAACTGGTTCACCCAGTCAAGGGTAGGCCCCTGGCACCTACAACTGGCCACAGATCAACAAAAGTTCAGCCGCTCAGCGCAACAAAAATCGGCGGCGCGGGGTGTGACGACCGGTTGCGGCGGGTATGCTCCGCCGACTCAAGCGCGACGCGAGGCAACGCGAGGCCGCAACGGCCCCGAGCGTGAAGCCCGGACAGCGGAGATCAAGCCCCGAGCACCGAGCGCCGAGGTAATCGATCCTCTTCCTATTGACTACGCGGTCAACAGGAGGAGTACTGTTGACCGCATGGTCAATAACCGGGAAGAAGCAAGAAGGGACAAGACCGGGGAACCCGTACCGACACGATCGGCCCTGCCAGCGGTGTCACCGTCACTCACAGGGGCGAAGCGGCTGGTGGCCGGCTACGTGGTGGTGGTCCTGGGCACCCTGGCGGCGCTGGCGGTCCTGGCCGTGGTGACACCGCGTCTGGCGACCTCGGAGGCATGGGGCCACACCGTGATCGTCGCCGTGTTCGCGGTCGTACTGCCCCTGCGGACGCGTGCCGCGCTCAGAGGGAGCCCATCGGGCCTCCGCGCACTCACCGTCATCGGATGCGTCCTCCTGGTCGTGAACCTCGTCGAGGCCGCGCTGCCGGGCGCCTTTCCCGTATGGATGCGCGTGGAGATGCTCGTCATCGCCGCGATGATGCTGGCCCTGGCGGTCCTGTCCGCCCGAGCTCAACGGAGCCGGGGGCGGAACCGGAGCCGTCGGCCGGTCGCCGCGGAGGGAACGGACAGTCCACAGTGAACGTATGACTCCTGCGTCCTCACCCACCACGAAACCCGGTACGCGACGGCAGCGGCTCGACGAGAGTCAACGCCGGGCACAGATCATGACCGCGGCCGTGGAGGAACTCGCCGACTGCGGTTACGGCGGCCTGTCGTTGACCCGCGTCGCCGAACGGGCCCGCGTTTCCAAGGGCCTGGTCTGGCACTACTTCGCCGACAAGGACGACCTGTTGGAGTCCACGGCCAAGGCGACGATGACCACCATCCGCGACCGGATCGCAGACTCGCTCGACCTGACCGACCCCGTCCCGGACATCATTCGCTCAGCCCTGCGCGGCGTCGCGTCCTTGAGCGTCACCCACCGGAGGGAACTCACCGCGCTCGACCACATCGTCCACAACCTGCGGAATCCCGACGGCACTCCGCGCCTGACACTCGAGGTCTACGAGGAGACCTACCAGGCGCAGGAGACACTGTTCCGGCGCGGCCAGGCCGAGGGCAGTCTCCGCGACTTCGACACCCGCGTCATGGCCATCACCTACCAAGGCGCGATCGACATGATGCTCGGATACATCGGAACCGGCCGCTCCCACATCGACGCCGACGACTACGCCGAGAAGCTCGCAGACATCCTGCTCGCCGGAATCCAACGCAACTGAACCGCCCCCCAACCCCCCGGGGCGAGTCACAGGGGAGGTTACGGACAAGCGATCCGGCGTTTTGTCCGATATCAACGTCCGTAACCCCCACCCCACCGGGGCCCGCATCCGTATTCGCGGACCGCGTCGGTACGGAGTCGGTGATCGAGCAGCTCGAAGAGCGGGCGTCTGCGGCCGAGGGCAAGATCGAGCTTCTCGGCGGGCTCCTGCGGCAGCTCCGAGGTGACATGGCCGAGGAGGAGTTCCTCCTCGGCGGCGAGCGGATCGGGCCGTATCTGACCTGCCTGCGCGGCTGGGCCGACCGGGTGGCGGTCGCCGAGATCGACCGGCACCCCGTCGCCGCCGATCCACGGCTGTGGAGTACGGACCGGCTCCACACCAGCTCCCTCGGCCACCAGCGGATCGCCGCTGCCATCGCCCAGGCCGTCCAGCTGCCCGGAAGCGACGACGCCTGGACGCTTCCCCTGCCGGCGCAGGAGCTTCCTTCGCGGCTGCAGGCCGCGGGGGCCGAGGTGCGCTGGGCCGCCGCCTTCCTCGGTCCCTGGCTCGGGCGTCGACTGCGCGGGCGGTCATCCGGCGACGGCCGTGCCGCGAAGCGCCCCCTGCTCCAGCCCCTGGACGCTGCGCCCGGCTCCCCTTCCGGTGACGGGGCGGCGGCGAGGCGACGGCCCGCATAGGCTGCGGTCGTTGGCCAATGCATGACCGTGGGGGGTTACGGGCTGATGAGCCATGCGATGGATGCCAAGGGTGCCAAGGGTGCGATGGGTGCCTTCGAGCCGCTTCAAGCCGATGACCCGGCGCTGGTGGGGGGTTATCGGATCGCGGCGCGGCTGGGCGCCGGTGGGATGGGGCGGGTGTATCTGTCGCACACCCAGGGTG
Organism: Streptomyces sp. NBC_01012; assembly: GCF_045162755.1. NCBI lineage: Bacteria > Bacillati > Actinomycetota > Actinomycetes > Kitasatosporales > Streptomycetaceae > Streptomyces > Streptomyces sp. NBC_01012. The sequence continues at coordinate 2,887,973 of NZ_CP108688.1, forward strand.
GGCGGCCCGTCGCGCTCAAGGTCGTACGCCCCGAACTGGCCGATGACCCCGGCTTCCGGCGACGGTTCGGCCGGGAGATCAAGGCGGCCCGGCGGGTGCGGGGGGCGTACACCGCCGAGTTGATCGACGCCGACGCGGAAGGCGTACCACCGTGGCTGGCCACGCTGTACGTGCCGGGGCCTTCGCTGACGGAGGCGGTGACCCGGCAGGGGCCGCTGCCGGTGGCCGCGGTGCTGTGGCTGATGGCGGGGGTGGCCGAGGCGTTGCAGGCCATCCACGCGGAGGGCATCGTGCACCGGGACCTGAAGCCGTCGAACGTATTGCTGGCCGCCGACGGCCCACGGGTGATCGACTTCGGTATCGCGCTGGCCGCCGACGGCACCTCGTACACGGCGACCGAGGGCACGATCGGTACGCCTCCGTTCATGGCCCCCGAACAGGCGTCCGGGGGTGACGTCACGGCCGCCACCGACGTCTTCGCACTCGGCCAGACGGCGGCGTTCGCCGCGCTGGGCAGGCCGCTGTACGGCGAGGGTCCGGCTGTCAGCGTGCTGTACCGGATCGTGCATTCCGAGCCCGAACTGTCCCTGCTGCCCGCGTCGTTGCGCCCGCTGTTCGCCCGATGCCTGGCCGCCGATCCGGCGGATCGGGCCACGCCCGCCGAGGTCGTGGAGTGGTGCCGGCAGCGGCTGGGGGCGGATGCGGACGCCGACGCGGGTGGCGGGCCCGCCGTGTGGCGGGAGGTCGCCGGGCCGGAGCCTGTGGTTCCGGCACCGGTGGCCGAGCCGACCCCGGCCTACCCGCAGCCCCCGATACCCCCGGTGCCCACGCCCACCGTCCCGGGATTCCCGCAGCCGCCGGTGCCCGCGCCGGAACCGCGCAAGACCCGCAGGCGGCGCACCGCGCTGATCGCTGCGGCCGGGGTGACGGGAGGGGCGCTGATGGTGGTCGCGCTGGCCTGGACGCTCATGGACGCGGCGGACCGGTTCGGCGACCGGGGCGCCGGCTCCGGCAGCAGGGCGTCCACGTCCGCGTCCGCATCCGCATCCGGGGCGGACGCCGGAACGGCGGTGGACCCGTCGGAATCCGTCCCCGGACTCGCCACCGGATCCCCCGCGGATGCCTCGGCCGGAGCGGACGGCACGGCGGGCGCGGACGGCACGGCGGGCGCGGGCGGCACGGCGGGCGCGGGCGGGGGCGGTGGGGGCGCGGCCCGGGATCCGCGGCCGGAGGACTTCTCCCAGGTGTGGCTGGACGCGAAGAACTCGCTCAGCCTGGCGGAATCCGAGCCACAGCTGAAGAGCCGTAAGGGGGACATCCGCTTCGGCTGCGAGTCGAGCGGCTGCGAACTGAAGGGCGAGCAGACCGTGTTCGTCCAGATGTTCGGATCACACGGCACCACCCTCGCCGCGTGCCGTCTCATGCTCAAGGACGCCACGAGCCACCGATGGCCACTGGCCTCGACGGCGGCCGGCTCCGAGATCTGTATGAAGGACGCCGAGGGCAACATCGGGCTGTACGTGATCCAGACGAAGTCGACCGCGATGCCCGAGAGCGCCTTCCTCCTCGCAGACCTGACCGTCTGGCGCAACGCCGACCGGTAAGGATTTCGTGGTCGCCCCCCGAGGGGTTCACCCTCCCGGCCCGGTGACCCCTCCCCGCCCGCTTCGCGGGACCAGCACCCCGCATCAGCTCTCCGGGACCGCCGCGGCCCTCCAAGGTGCCAGCCGCTGTACGTCCTTGGCCGTCTCGGTCACGCCGCTCAGGAAGCCCTGGGCGCGTGGCGACGCCGTCTCGCGGAGCCACTCCGGCTCTATGTTGCACACCGCGACCTTCACGCCCGTGCCCGCCAGGGCCAGCGGGAGGGTGTGGACCACGGTGGAGGGGAAGCTCAGGACCGTGTGGCCGATGGGGCCTCTGCGGGCGATGAGTTCCAGGGGGAGGTCCGGGCGGACTATCTCCAGGCCGGTGGCGGCTTCCAGGGCGTGGAGCTTGTCCGCGGTCTCCCTGCGGTGGGCGAAGTACCGCGTCGCGCCGTGGGTGCGAGCCAGTGTGGTCACCGCCTCCTCGTACGGGGCCGGGTCGACCACGCCCGTCTCCACCAGGGAGGTGCCGACCAGGTCGGCGCCCTTGGTGATGAGGGGCGGTCCGAAGCGCTCCCGGGTCCAGGCGAAGGTGTTCGCCGTGACCTCGACACCGTCGGGGGCCTCCACCGGCATCGCGGTGAACACCTCGACCGTGCGGGAGGCCGAGGGGGTGAAGCTACGGCGGGCCGCGGTGGTGACCGGGGCCAGGAGCAGCTCGCGGGGGCCCGTGCTGCCCCTGCGATGCCAGCGCACCAGGCGTTCCCCGCGCGCCAGTTGGGCGATGAACTCCATGGTGGCCGTGCCGTCGTCGACGACCGTGATCCGGCGGACGCGGACCAGGGTGAGGAGCAGTTGCACGTAGCGGGAGAAGGGGTCGCCGATGACTATGCGGTCGGCCTTGCGGATCAGGCCGGTCAGCGCCCGCAGGGCCTTCAGAGGCGCGCCGGTCTCCCCGCGCGCCTCCTGCCAGCGGACGGTGATGCCCTCGTCGCGGGCCAGCTCCGCCATCCTGCGCAGCTGTCCGCGCGACATCGGGTCGACCGGGGGGAGGACGACGACGGTGGTGGTGTCGGGTCCTCCCCGGGTGTGGGTCCACTCCAGGACGTTCAGGAGCTGGACCGGGCTCTCGACGAAGGCGAGGTTCACCGGTCGGCCCGTCAGACCGCGACCGGCTCGGCGGCCGGCGCGTTCTCGGACTCGGCGACGACACCCGCGACCCGGCGGAGCTTCTTCATCGGGCCGAGCTCCGACTCGTAGACCTTCTTGACGCCGTCACCGAGCGACGCCTCGATGGTGCGGATGTCGCGGACGAGGCGCGTGAGGCCCTGCGGCTCGACGGAGGCCGCCTGGTCGGAGCCCCACATGGCGCGGTCCAGGGTGATGTGGCGCTCGACGAACGTGGCGCCGAGCGCGACGGCGGCGAGGGTCGTCTGGAGGCCCGTCTCATGGCCGCTGTAGCCGATCGGGACGTTCGGGTACTCCTGCTGGAGGGTGTTGATGACCCGCAGGTTGAGCTCCTCGGCCTTCGCCGGGTACGTCGAAGTGGCGTGGCAGAGCAGGATGTTGTCGCTGCCGAGCACCTCGACCGCGTGCCGGATCTGCTTCGGCGTCGACATGCCGGTGGAGAGGATGACGGTGCGTCCTGTGGCGCGCACGGTGCGGAGCAGCTCGTCGTCCGTGAGCGAGGCGGAGGCGATCTTGTAGGCGGGGACGTCGAACTTCTCCAGAAAGGCGACGGCCTCGTTGTCCCACGGGGAGGCGAACCAGTCGATACCGCGCTTGGCACAGTGCTCGGCGATGGCGGTGTACTCGGCCTCGCCGAACTCGACGCGGTGGCGGTAGTCGATGTACGTCATCCGGCCCCAGGGGGTGTCGCGCTCGATGTCCCACTGGTCGCGCGGGGTGCAGATCTCCGGGGTGCGCTTCTGGAACTTGACGGCGTCGCAGCCGGCTTCGGCGGCCACGTCGATCAGGGCGAGGGCGTTTTCGAGGTCACCGTTGTGGTTGATGCCGATCTCACCGGTGACGTAGACGGGGTGGCCGGGACCTGCGGTGCGGGTGCCGAAGGTGCGCAGGCGGGAGGAGTCGCTCATGGTGGTGCTTCCTTACGTGGTGGGGACGTCGGGGGTTGCGGTGGAGAGGGTGGGGCCCAGGAGCCAGGCCGCGATCTCGCGGATGGCGCCGGAGCCGCCGGGGTGGGTGGTCACGGTGCGCGCGGCGGCGCGTACCGAGTCGTGGGCGCTCGCCACGGCGACGGGCCAGCCCGCCAGGCCGAAGCACGCCAGGTCGTTGACGTCGTTGCCGACGTAGAGCACGCGGTCGGGAGCGATGGACTGCTCCTCGCACCACTGCTTGAGCGCCAGGTCCTTGCGGTCGATGCCGTGCAGGACGGGGACCTGGAGTTTGCGTGCGCGGGCGGCGACGACCGGGTTCTGTTCCGTGGAGAGGATCAGGACCGGCAGGCCGGACCTGCGCAGGGCGGCGACGCCGAGGCCGTCACCCCGGTGCACGGAGACGATCTCGCGTCCGTCGGAGTCGATGAGGACACGGTCGTCGGTCTGCGTGCCGTCGAAGTCGAGGACGACGGCGTCGACATCCGCCCTGGTGGGGTACGGGGAGGGGTCGAGGAGCGGCGCGAGTGCGCGGGCGCGGGCCAGGTCGTGCGGGTCGTCGATCTCCAGGACCCGGGCGGGGTCGGTGGGGACGAGCGCGGTGTGGCCGAAGAAGCGGTGACGGTGGGTGCGGAAGCCCTCGACGTCCATGGCGTAGGCGGCGCCGGTCTCCAGGTAGTCCTGGGGTCGGTCCTGCCTGCGGGGGCGTACGGCCTTGTCGTGGTTGACGCCGTACGTGTCGTCCTCGACCGCGCTGCCGTCGCGCCACACGAAACCGTGGAAGGGGGCCACGGTGACCGCGGTGTCGGCACCTTCGCGGCTGACCGCGGTGGCGACGCCGTCGATGTCCTCGCGGGTGATGAAGGGGCTGGTGCACTGGACCAGGAGCACCACGTCGGCCTTCCGGCCCTGCGCCGTCGTCTCGTAGGTGTGCAGGGCGTGCAGGACCGCGTCCTCGCTGGTGGCGGTGTCGCCGGCGATGGCGGCGGGGCGCTGCACGCAGTGCAGCCTGGACTCCTCCCCCAGTGCCTCGGCGGCGGAGCGGGCCGCGGCGCCGATGGCCGGGTCGTCGGTGGTGACGACGACGTCCGTGACCTCGGGCGAGGCGAGGCAGGCGCGGACGGCGCGGGCGACGAGGGGTACGCCGCCGACCTGGGCGAGGTTCTTCGCGGGCACGCCCTTGGATCCGCCGCGGGCGGGGATCACGGCGAGCACGGTGGAGGGCGGGGTCATGGTTGCTCCTGAATCGGTGGTCACAGCTCGCCCATCCGCCGGATCACGGGGGCGACCCGCTGGACGCCGTGGCGGTAGGCGCCGCGCGCCGCGTTGCGTACGGTCTCGCGGACCGCGCCCCGGACCCGGCCCGTCTCCTTGGGGGTGGCGGCACCCGGCAGCGGGTGGCCGTCGGGGCCCAGGTGGTGGCGGGCGAGGATGCCGGGGAGGTATCCGGGCGCGGTGGCGGGTGTGTAGTAGGGGGCGAGGCGGGGAAGCGGCCCGGCGTCGAGCAGTGCGGCGACCCGGGCGCGTGCGGTGTCGTAGGCCGCGGAGTACGTTCCGTCGGCGGCGACGCCCTGGCCGGCGACCCAGGCCTCGTCGGGATCGGGGCGGCGGCCGCCGTCGAGGTGGTCCCAGGACGTGATCAGCCCGGAGCCGATGAAGTGGTGGTTGCCGAGGGCCTCGCGGACGCCGAGGTCGGAGAGGATCGCGGTCGGGATCCGCCGGTGCAGGGACTCGAGCGCGGCGGTCGACGAAACGGTGACCAGCAGGTCGGTGCGGTCGAGTACCTCGCCCATGTGCCCGTACACGAGGTGGAAGTTGGGCGGCAGCCCGCCGGGGAGCCGCTCGGCGAGCTTCTGGTAGGGCAGCTCCTCGATGTGCGTGGTGTGCTCGCCCGGCTTGGAGCGCAGCTTCAGCAGCACCTCGCGGGAGGGGTGCAGCCTGGCGTGCTCGACGAGCCTGCGCAGCAGGTACGTGCGCTCGGCGCGGGACGCCGGCACGGACGGCTGGGCGGCGAACACGACGGTGTCGCGGCCTTCCTCGGCCCGGTGCGGTTCCCCGCCGAGGAACGGCAGGGCCGCCTCGGTGACGGAGGAGGCGTCGGCGCCGACCCCTTCGTAGACGGCGCGGAAACGCGCGGCGTCATGGCGGGAGTTGGCGAGGACGATGTCCGCGCCGTGGCGCAGCAGGAGTCCGTCGGCGAGCTTCTCGTAGACGACGCCGACATAGCCGGTGACGACGACGGGCCTGCGGGGCAGGTCGAGGGCGGCCAGGCCGTGCAGCATGGCCTGGACCGCGCCGCCGACGAGGGCGAGTACGACGATGTCGGGCTGCTCGTCCCGCACCGTGTGCAGGAATTCGATTGCCGTCACCTCGCGCACCCGGTCGGCGTCCACCCCGACCTCGCCGACCTCGGCGAGCTGGCGGGGCGTGGGGGTGGCCCGGCCGCGCAGCAGCAGCCCGCTGATCTCGACGGGGCGCCCGGCCGCGCCGGTCTCCGGGGTCCCGGTCTCCGGGGCTCCGGTCTCCTCGGCTCCGGAGAGGCGGCGCGCGGTGAGCGCGCCCCATTTCCACCGGGTGTCGGAGTCGGCGAGCACGACTGTGCGGAGGGCCGCACGGTCGGCTGCGGGGGTGGCGGCGGGAGCAGCCGCGTCATCGGTACGAGGGGGCACGTCGTAAAAGTTAGGAAGCCATTTCGATCCGCGGCCGAACGTGGTGGCAACAGATGGTTAACAGCCGGTCGACGCTTGGGGATTCCGCTCGGGAAAGGGGCGAATCGCGCCCGCATGCGGGCGGGTTCACTTTTCCGCCCCCTGCCGTTCACTTTCCGTACGGACGGGGGTCAAGGCAAAGGCCGGGGTCACCCCTAGCGTGATGCGGGTGGTTAAGCTCTCCGTCATCGTGCCGTTCTACAACGTCCAGGCATACGCGCCCGACACCCTCAGAAGCCTGCGGTCCAATACCCGCGAGGACTTCGAATTCATCCTTGTCGACGACTGCTCGACCGACGGGACGGCGGATCTCCTGCGCCGGGCCCAGGACGGCATCGAGGGAGTGGTGGTGCACCGGCACGAGCGCAACGCCGGTCTCGCCACCGCCCGCAACACCGGTCTGGACGCGGCACGCGGCGAGTACATCGCCTTCCTGGACGGCGACGACTGGCTCGCACCCGGTCACTACACCCGGCTGCTCGCCCGGATCGAGGCCCTGGGCTGCGCGTTCGTACGCACGGACCATGTCCAGGTCACCGGCACGTCCCGCACGGTGCGCCGGGTCCAGCACGGGCTGCGCGACGTGGTGAGCGACCCCAGGGACGCGATCCTGCCCGTCGGCCGGACCACCTCGGTGGACTACGCGTACGCCTGGGCGGGGCTCTACCACCGCAGCCTGCTGGACCGGGGGCTCCTGCACTTCACCGACGGGCTGCGCACGGCCGAGGACCGGCCGTGGATCTGGCGGCTGCACCGGGAGGCGGAATCCTTCGCCGTCCTGGGAACGCTGAGCCATTTCTACCGGCGGGGCGTCGCATCGTCCCTCACCAGGATCGGCGACGAACGCCAGCTCGATTTTATTCGGGCGTACGACCAGGTGCTGGCCGATACCGCGACCGACCGGGACGCGGAAGTCCTGTTGCCAAAAGCCGTGCGGACCTATTGCGCCGTTATTTCCCATCACATCGGGTCCATGGAGAAATTCGAGCCGCCCGTGGCCCGGAGCCTGAAATCGCTCGCATCGGCGGCGCTCAGGAACATGCCGGGGCGCGTGCTCGACGACGTACTGGACTCCATGGACACCGAACGGGCGACCGTGCTGCGCAGGCTGCGCCGCCGGCCCGCCGTCACCGAGAAAGCGGCTGCCGCGTGACCGTACAGATCTTTGTCGCCTCCGGATTCCGGGGCCTGGCCGTGCTCGCCGCGGCACTCGATGCGGGCTTCTTCGGGCCCGAGGACTCCGGCGCGAAAGAGGACTCCGGCGCGTCCGGGCGTCGCGTCCTGGTGCTCTCCGACACCACGGCGATTCCCGAGGCGGCGGCGCCGTTCGAGGCGTTGCCCGGATTCGCGGGGCTGCGGGACCGGTTCGACGAGGTGCGCTCGTGGAACGACGCGGTCTTCCCGCTGCACCCGGGCGCCTGGACACCCCGCCCCGACGACGTGCCCCTGTGGGAGCGCCATCTGCGGCGCGCGTGGGGCCTCGGCGACGAGGAGGTCGAGCTGGTCGTCGAGACCCCGCACACCGGCCCCGCCCAGGCCGTCGCCCAGATCTTCACCGGCGGACCGGTGAGCGTGTACACGGACGGGCTGACCGGCTACGGCCCGACCGCGGAGAAGATCCCGCCGCTGATCGGCACCCGGGTCGGGCAGCTGATCCACCCGGACCTGCTGCCCGGCCTGGCACCGCTGCTGCTGGGCGAATTCGACGCCGTACCGCGCCCGCTGCCCGCTCCGGCCCTGCTGAGGGTCTTCGGTGAGCTGGCGGCTGCCGCACCGGAACACCCGGCTCCGCAGGGGGCCGCACTGCTGCTGCTCTCCGACGCCGGGACGCTTCCCGCGGCCGACGGGACGGAGCTGCACCTGCGGATGATCCGCGGCACGGCCGCCCTGGGTCACACGCACCTCGTGCTCCGGCCCGACCCCGGCTCCCCCGAGCCCGCCCTTCCTGCCCTGCGGGCGGAGGCCGTACGCCTCGGTGTCGAGCTGACCGTGGCGGACGCCGGGCTGCCCGGCAGCCAGGTCATCGCCGAGGTCCTCTTCGAGCGGCTGCGCCCGGCGCTCGTCGTCGGCTCCTGCTCGACGGCGCTGCTCACCGCCGCCGCGTACTACGGGCTGCCGGTGGCCAGGGCCGGGACCGGGACGCTCCTGGAGCGCCTCTCGCCCTACGAGAACCCGGCGCGGATCCCCGTCACGATCGTCGACGCCCTGCTGCCCGACCTGGCCGACCTGCCCGACCTGTCCGACCTGGCCGATCGCGCCGCCGTGACCGACCACGCACCGCTGACCGAGGACTCGGTGGCCGACGCACTCGGCGGTCTGCTGCCGGCGGTCGCCTTCGCCATGCAGCCACGGGTACGCCCCGACCTGCGGCCGGCCGCCGAGCGCTATCTGTCGACCCGTCTGAACGCCAGTACCTGGCGCTACTTCAAGCGCCGCCGCCTCGGCTCCCTGGCCCTGCCCGGCGTCGTCCCCGCGCGCCTGGCCTTCGTACGCCGGAACGCCACACTGCGCCGGATCGCACGCCGGGCGCGGACGCTGAAGCGCCGCTGATCCCCGGTCTGTTCAGCCCAGCAGCCGCTTCAGCCCCAGACGGTCCCAGAGGAGCGCCGCACCGAAGGACAGCGCGACCGTTGCGGCGCTGACGCCGATGACCAGGGCCGCGGCCACCGGCAGCGAGAGGCCCGGGTCGACCAGTGCGTCGGTGAGGGTCTCCTGCACCAGTACGTGGATCATGTAGGCGCCGAACGCGGCGCCCGCCAGGCGCGTCAGCACCGGACGCAGGCGCTCGGGGATCCGCACCCGGTGCAGGGAGACCAGCACACCCGCGCTGAACAGGGCGACCAGGATGTTCGCGTTCGGGATCGCGTAGTGCACCCCGTGCTGATAGGCGACGACACCGGCCAGGAGCACACCGGCCGGGAGCAGCCACCACAGGTTCCGCCTGCCGAACGCCCCGGCGGGGCGCGCGTAGAGCAGGGCGCCCATGGCCGCGTAGACCAGCTGGTACGGGACGAAGCTCCACCCGAAGCGCGGCAGGTCGTGCCCCGTGATCTGGGCGATGTCGCCGAACAGGGTCGGGGCCGCCGCGACGACGAGCAGGGCGGTGCCCAGGCCCCAGGGCCGCTTGCCCGACTTCACCAGGGTGGCGAACGCCAGGACGATGATCACGGGGACATAGGCGTAGAGGTACCAGAGGTGGTACGCCGGGCGCACCGAGGCGAACAGCGCGTCGAGGGCGAGCCTGCTCGCGGGTCCGTCGTTGGTGTCGCGCAGCCGGCCCCAGGCGATGTAGAGCAGCGTCCATACGCCGAGCGGCACGACGATCCGTACGATCCGCTGCCACAGCTGTCGGCCGTCACGGACCGGGGCGCCGACGAGTACGGCCCATCCGGCGATCGTGAAGTACAGCGGCACGGCGAAGCGGCCGATCGAGTCCGCCACCAGACCCACCCAGTAGACGCCGGGGCCGTTCGAGGCCTCGCGTCCCGCCGCGGTCAGCAGGGCGCCGCCCGTGTGGCTGAGGATCACACCGCTGGAACAGATCAGCCGGATCAGGTCGATGTCGTACCGGTGTTCGCGGCGCGGGCGGGGTTCGGGGGCCGGGTCGGGGGACTGCACGGGGGCGGGTGAACCGGCCGGGTAAACAGAGGAAGACATAGTCATCGCAGGCTAGAAGCGGGCGGTGGGCGGGTGAACTCCGGTCGGGTGAACAGTCACTTCGTCCGGGTGTCGGGCAGGTGAAGTCCCCGTGCCGGCTGGGCGGTTCTGGGGCCCGGGACGTGCGGGACCGGCAGGCCGAAGATGTCCTGGAGCTCGGTGAGGTTGGCGCGGGTGACCGACCACAGGCGCTCCTGCCGGCCGTGCACATCGGCCACGGCGGCCCGGTGGTCGTCCAGCACGGCCGCGGCACGCTCGGCGAGGCGGGCGCCCAGTGCCCTGTCGTGGACGGACACGCCCCAGTCGGGGCGGTCGATGTCCGAGAGGAAGTAGGCGAGTTTGGGGTGCGAGACCAGGCTGATGATGGGCGTGCCGCAGCCGAAGGGGATCATTCCCGCGTGCCCGCGCATCCCGATCACCAGGCGCGTACGCCGGTAGAGCTCACGGATGCGGTCGTTGCTGAACAGGTACAGCGGCTCCACCGGGAGCGCGATGCCGTGTTCCCTGCGCAGGTCGTGCACGAACTTCTCGTCGGCCGGCATATGTGCGGCGTAACGCACGTCGGCCCGCTTGCCGATGTCGCGTACGGCGGCGGCCGTCTCGGCCAGGAAGTGGCCGTAGTCGTGGCCGAAGCGGAGACCGGCGCGGTCGTAGGCGCAGTTGATCAGCACGGTGTCGTCCCGGTCGTCGCCGCTGCTGCCGCTGCCGCTGCCGTCGCCGTCGCCGTCGCCGTCGCCGTCGCCGTCCAGGGTGGGGTCGAGGTGGCGGGCCACGGTGGTGGGGCAGGGCTGGTAGCGCACCCGCTCGCGCAGCTCCTCGGGCAGGAGTTCCCTGACCCGGTCCACCGAACCCTGGTTGCGCAGCCCGAAGAAGGACGACTTCCCGACCAGGGCGCGCAGGCTCGCCGCGAAGCGTTCCCGGCGGTAGAGCTGGCCGTCGAAGACGTTGTAGCCGACCGCGAAGACGGCGAGCGGCGCGGTGATCCGGGCCAGGACGTCGTCGGCGATGTTCCACTGCCAGCCGCTGTTGCTGTTGGGCGCCGTGTCCGGGAGGAAGAGGCCGCCACCGCCGACGACGATGCCGCGCCTGGCGTTCAGCTCCTCCAGGCCGGGTTCGTCGACCAGCAGATGCACGGACCGCTCGTGCCAGCGGGCCGGTCCCGTGTCGGATCCGAAGCACTGGCGCACGGCTTCGGGGAGCACCTTGTCGCCCGCGTTCTCCTGCCCGTCGGCGAACAGGGCGACATGGGCGAGCTGTTCCGCGGCGGGTGCCGGTTCCCCAGCCGGTTCCGCCTGCACAAGACTGTTCGTACGGGCGTACCAGGCGCGGCAGTTGCCGTCGGTGGCGTCGGCGTCGAGGCCTTCCAGGGCGTACGCCCGCGCCTGTGAGGTCCGGCCGAGCAGCCAGGCGAGCCGGGCCAGCTGGCCGTAGGCGCGGGCCGCGAAGTCCGGTGACACGGTGGCCAGGAGGAGGTGCGTCTCGGCCTCCTCGTAGCGGGACAGGGCCATCAGGCTGATGCCCAGCGTCTCGTGGCAGCGCGGCACGTCAGGGCGGTCCGCCACGGCGGCGGTCAGCAGGGTGACGGCCTCGTCGTAGCGGCCCTGCTGCCGGTACACCTCCGCGACCTGCCGGACCAGATCCACCGGCGCACGCCCCCCTTCGGGCAGCGGCAGGGCGCAGTGCAGGAGCAGCTCGGGGTGTTTGGGGCCCCGCAGGGCGCAATAGGCGGCGCGGAACGCCGTGTCGTCCAGTTCGAAGCGCTCACGCGCCTCGCGCGCCGGAGCGCCGGGGTCGAGATGCTCGGCGAAGTGCAGGACGACGGTGCTGTCCGGTACGGGGGTGTCGTCGTACAGCCGGCCGGCCGGGAAGTCGTAGCGGGTGCCGAGCGGTTCCAGGATTCCCGCATCGGCCAGCGCACGGTCGACCGCGTCCTCGCCGCCTTCGGCCAGCGCGTCCAGCACGGCGTCCGTCACGTCCTGGCGCTGGATGACCAGCAGCCCGCCGTCGCGCACGGTCCGTCCGCCGCCGGGTCCTGGCCGCGGCACGGCGGCCACCCCGGTGCGCAGGGCCAGCAGCGGCTGGAGGGAGCCGAGGACGACCATGCCGGGGCCGAGCGCGATGACGGTGTCGTAGCCGGTCGCCCGGAAGACGTCGAGGCGGCTGTCCGCGATACGCGGGACGAGGCGCGGGTGCAGCCGGCGGGCGGCGTCGAGCGCGGAGTCCGGAAGTCCCGGGTGCAGGAGGAGGAAGTCCTCGCAGACGGCGGGGTCGGCGAGCGCGAGGCTGCGCAGCAGCACCAGGAGGCCGGGCATCCTCTCCTCGTCGGCGTACGCGGCGAACGCGATCCTCCGCTTGCCGGTGACGGCGCGACGGTCGTCGGCGGCGAGGTCCGGACCCGTGGGGCCTGTCCGGCCGTGGTGGGCGTCGGGCCCTGGGCGTCTGTCGTCGGTGGGCTCGGCAGAGGGGTTCATCGCAGTGCGGTCCTCATCTCGGTCTCGTCCTCGTGTGTCGCGCGGGCCGTGACCCAGTCCCGCTCGCGCGGCAGCAGCTGACCCGGCAGTCCGAAGCCGATGAGGTCAAGGCGGTCGGCGGTGTCCAGGAAGTCCAGGAGCCTGACGACGGTGAACGCGGTGCCGGTCCTCGGACCCCAGCCGTCCTCGCCGAGCAGCGCCGGATCGTCCAGGGGGTGCCGCAGCGAGGCGTCGCCGATGTGGTCCTGCGCGCCGGTGACCAGGCGGGAGCGCAGCGAACGGCGCCAGTGCGACAGGGAGTCGGCGAAGACCAGCCGGGTGCCGGTGCGCCGGTCCCAGGAGGGGCCCGTCCAGGGCGTGTCACCGCGCAGGGTGACCGCGTGCACGTCGGTGCGCGGGGCGGCGGCCGGGAGGGAGTCGCAGCGCACCACCAGGTCGTATCCGTCGATCAGCTTGCCGAGCCTGCTGCCGGGTTCCCGTTCCTCGTCGGCGATCCTTGCCGCACCGGAGACCAGGCAGACGGAACGGCCGTCGACCAGGCGGCGCAGGGCGCCGACCCCGAGGGGCTCGGCGCCACCGAGCAGGGGGTCGGCCATCCTGCCCCGGTCCAGGAGCCGGCGGTGGGCGGCGTACAGGGCGGTGAGGCGACGGACCTCGGGGTCCGCCGTGCCGCCGCCCTCGGCGGTCCGGCGGCGTACGGTCTCGGCGAAGTCGGTACGGGCCTGCCCGGCGGGGGCGTTGTGCAGGGCACGCAGCCGGGTGCCGTCCTCGCCGGGGAGCAGGGCGGCGGCCTCGTCCAGGCAGGCGCGCTGTTCTTCGAGGGTGGTGATGCGGCGCGCGATGTCCTCGGCCGCCGCCGGGTTCTGCTGGAGTTCCAGATGGCGTTCGAAGGCCTGCGCCGCTTCGTCGCGGCGGCCCAGTGCGTCGAGGGCCCCGCCGCGCAGCCGCCAGGCGCCCTTGGACCTGGGCCGCAGCTCGGTCGCCTCCATGGCGATGCCCAGGGCCAGGCGCGTCTCCGCGTCCCCTTCCGCTTCCAGGGCGCGCTGCCCGGTGCGGAGCAGGGCGTCGAACAGGCCCTCCGTGCCGGTCGCCGTGGTGAGGCTCCCTATGGCGGCGACGAGCCGGGTCTGCCGGGCGTCGCCCAGGGGGCCGCTCCCGGTGAGGCCCGCGAGGTAGTCGCCGCACAGGCGCAGGGCGGCCGTGGGGCCCGGTTGTGCGGTGCCGCCCTGCCCGGTTCTCGCCCGGACTGCCTTGAGCAGCCCCGTGAAGGTCTGGCCCATGCTCGTTCCGCCGTTCTGTGATCAGTGGCCGCCGGGGCGCGCGCCCCGGCTCGGGGGTCAGAGGCCCAGGCTGCTGCGGGTGCGCCGCACGGTGCGGCGCAGCCGGATCGCCGCTCCTCGCGGGCCGGCGCCGGGCAGGGTGAGCTTCTGCAGGCGACGCCGCTTGAAGTAGTGCTGGGTGGTGGTGCCGAGGTGGTCGCGCAGCCAGGACTCGGCCTCGGCGCGCAGCGTGGGGTGGAGCCCGGACTGCATGCAGTAGCCGACCGTCCTGACCAGCGGCGCGAGGGATTCCGGTGCCGTGGAGGGGAGTTCGGGCACGGGCTCGCCCGCCTGCTCGTCCAGGTCGGGCACGAGGTGGTCGACGATGGTGAGCGGGATGCGGTTGCTGTTCTCGTACGGAGTGATGCGGTCCAGGACGAGGCGGGTGCCGACCCTGGCCACCGGGATGCCGTAGTACACGGCGGCGGTGAACATCGCGGTCGAGAAGCAGCCGACGACGAGCGTGGGCGCGCACCGCTCGTAGAGCGTCTCCGCCAACAGCGGGCTGTCCAGCGTGGTGAGCCGCACCCCGAGGGCGCTCGCCGCGTCGTCCAGCGCCCGGGAGTAGCGGGCCGGCGCGGTGGGGTGGGGCTTGAAGAGGACGGAGGTGTGGCCGGCCCGCGCCGCACCGCGCAGCATGCGCAGGTGCAGGTCCTCCTCCTCCTCGGCCGTGAGGATGTTCAGCGCGGCGAGGTACTGGCCGAGCAGTACGGCCGTGGGGGCGCCGGCCTCCGCATCGGCGAGCTTCCGGTCGCCGTCCGCCGCCGCCGCGATCTCACCGAGCACCTTGCGGAAGGCGTCGTCCGGGACGATCTCGGGCTCGACGCCTGACTCGGCGAGGAGCAGCGGGCGCAGTCCGGGTACGAGGTCGAGGTGGAGCACCCGCTGGACGCGGCAGGCGATGGACCGTGGCACCTTGTTGCGGGTCGGGCCGTAGCTCATCAGGCCGTCCGCGTAGACGTGGACGGCACTCTCGGAGAAGATCGCGGCCAGCGCGCGGGCGGGGTTGACCTGGATGGACTCGACGGCGAGGTCGACGGGCGCTTCGGGGGCGATGTCCCAGGCGAGCCGGAAGGCGCGCTGCCAGAGTTCGGTCTCCTCGGCGCGCGGGCCCCAGCCGCTGGGGTGGTGCGGGCTGATGGCTTCGTTCCAGTCGACGACCGTGTCGAAGCGGGCGGCGATGTCCCCGTAGCCGCGCATCTCGTCGAGCCTGAGGGCGGTTTCGGGGACCGCCGCGTTGTTGGAGACGAGCAGGATGCGGTGGCTGTCCTGCCCGGGTCCGAAGCAGCCGGCGTCCAGCGCCGCCGCGAGCGTGGCGGCGCCGTACAGGGTCGAGACCTGGAAGATCTGGGTGCGCGTGGGCATGGGTCAGGCGGCCTTCTGCTTGTCACGCAGGCGGTTGAGCAGAGTGCTGCGCCTGGTGTCCATCATCGTCAGGGTGTGGTCGAGCACCTGCTGCGGCATACGGTGCAGCGCGGCTGCCGACTCCTGGCGCAGACGCCGGAACGTCGCGGGTTCGTAGGCGTCGGCCTTCTCGTTGTGGAAGGCGATCATCGCGCAGTAGGTGCGGACCGCCTTGGGGAGGAGGAGCTCCGCGTCCGGGTCCTCGCGGATCTCGTCGATCACCGCGTCGTAGGCGGGGAAGAAGTCCAGCTGGCGGGAGTCCTTGATCTGCGTCAGGGACGTGGTGACACCCCGGCGGTAGAAGACCCCGTACAGACTCAGCGCCGCGCAGGTGCGGGCCCGCAGGTGCAGCTGCCAGACCCACAGCCGGTCCTCGGCGGTGCGCAGCCGGGTGGTGAAGCGGTGGCCGCCGTCCTCGAAGAGCCGCCGGTGGTAGACGCCCGCCCAGACGAAGGGGTAGTCGACCAGGGTCTCCCACTCGGGGGACGCGATGCCCTCGCGCGGGTCGAGCACGGTGTCACGGAGCCGGGCGGGGGCGCGCCGGACGACCCGGCTGGTCCCGGTCGCCTGGACGTGGTCGGTGCGGGCGAAGTCGCAGTCGAGCTCGGCGGCGGCGTGCAGCAGCCGCTCCAGGTGGCCGGGGGCGTACCAGTCGTCGCCGTCGAGGAAGGTGACGAAGTCACCCCGGGCCGCGTCGATGCCGCTGTTGCGGGCCGCGGCGATGCCCACGTTCTTCTCGTGCCGGATGACCTCGGCGTGCGGGAGTCTGTCGGCCCAGCGGTCGACGATGGCCGGGGTGTCGTCCGTGGAGCAGTCGTCGACCAGCAGGAACTCGATGTCCGGGCCCGCGTTGCGGGCAAGGCTGCCCAGGGTCGTGTCGGCGTAGGCGCCGACATTGTGGAACGGAACGACAACGGACAGTTTCGGCACGCGGGCCCTCGCCTTCGATCTTGGTCCGCACACGCTACGGACGTGGATGAAGGAGTGGGTGTCTCCCGGCCCGACGAACGGTGAACTCTGGGCGTCGCCCGGGTGACCCGCGCCGGTCGGGACACCGGGGGGCAGGGCCGGGCGCCGCACCGTGCTGCCGCACGCCGTGCTGCTTCACGCCGTGCTACTTCACGCCGTACCGCGCCTCGACTCCCGCGACGACGATCCACAGCCCGTCCTCGAAGCGTTCGTCGTAGTGGGCGAAGATCTCGGCCCCGGCCGCCGCCGCGAGCGGATAGCGCTCCAGGCGTCCGGCCCGCTCCTCGATGTCGTACCCTTCCCGCCGCTCGTCGGGCATGGGCCGGACACCCTGCTCCTCGGTGACGAAGCCCATCGTGTACGCGTTGGCGGTGGTGCCCGCCCGCACGGCCTGCCACAGCTCGAAGCCCGCGTCGACCATGGTGCGCAGGTGCGCCTCCAGGCCGTCGGCGTACTCGGTGCCGGTGAACTTCGCGCCGCTGTAGACCCTGGCGCCGTCGCGGTAGCGCAGCAGCTCCGCGCGCACGACGCTCTGGTACGCGACCATCTGCCGCTGCCAGGTGTGGGACGTGGGGCCCGGCAGCCCACCCTCCAGCATCCGGCGGTGCATCACCGTCGCCATCTCGTCGAGCAGTGCCTGTTTGTCCTTGAAGTGCCAGTAGAGCGCGGGCGCCTTGACGTCCAGCTCCTTGGCGATGGCGCGCAGGCTCAGCCCGTCGAGGCCCACCTCGTTCAGCAGGCTCAGCGCGGTGTCGGCGACACGCGCCCGGTCGATCTTCGTCATACCCACCTTGACAATTTAACAGCGTTAAGCGCACACTCCCAACCATGGAACTTAACAGCGTTAAGGAAACTCAGGTCCTGGTCGCCGGCGCGGGCCCCAGCGGTCTCGCGCTGGCCTGCGATCTCGCCCGGCGCGGGGTGCGCGTGCTCCTCGTCGAGCGGGCACCCGCGCTCTTCCCCGGCTCGCGCGGCAAGGGCATCCAGCCGCGCACCAGGGAGGTGCTCGACGACCTCGGGGTGGGCGACGCCGTACGGGAGCACGGCGGGGCCGCCCCCGTCGGGCTGGCCTGGAAGGACGGTGAGCGCCAGAGCGAGTACGAGATGTTCCGCCGCGCGGCGCCCACCGAGGCGGAGCCGTACGGCGAGCCCTGGCTGATGCCGCAGTGGCGGACCCAGGAGATCCTGCTCGCCCGGCTGCGCGAGCTGGGCGGTGACGTCCTGTTCTCCGCCGCGCTCACGGGCCTGTCGCAGGACGCCGACGGGGTCACCGCACAGCTCACCACCGGCGAGGTCCGCGCCTCCTACCTGGTCGCGGCCGACGGCGGACGCTCCACCGTCAGGCGGGCGCTCGGCATCACGATGGAGGGCGAGACCGTCGACCCCTCGTCCAATCTGGTGGCCGACGTACGCCTGGCGGAGGGGGCACTCGACCGGGACAACTGGCACGGCTTCCTGAGCGACACGGGCATCGCCGCACTGTGCCCACTGCCCGGCACCCCGGACTTCCAGCTGTTCGCCCAGTTCAAGGAGGGGGAGCCCGACACCTCGCCGGAGGGCGTACGGGCGCTCGTCGCGGCCCGCACCCATCTGCGCGCCGACGACGTCACCGAGGTGGGCTGGGCCTCGGACTTCCGCCCGCGCGCCGCACTGGCCGACCGCTTCCGCTCGGGCCGGGTCTTCCTCGCGGGCGACGCGGCGCACATCCACTCCCCGGCCGGCGGCCAGGGCCTGAACACGAGCGTCCAGGACGCCTACAACCTCGGCTGGAAGCTCGGCCAGGTACTGCTGCACGGCGCGCCCGCCGGCCTGCTGGAGACCTACGAGCAGGAGCGCCGCCCGATCGCCGCCGAGATGCTGGGCCTGTCGACCCGGATCCACCGGGGCGAGCAGGAACGCGGTGCCGCGGCCCAGCAGTTGGGCCTGGGCTACCGCGAAGGCCCGCTGGCATCCGGCAGGGCAGGGCTCCTGGAGGCCGGCGACCGCGCGCCGGACGGTCCCGCGGGCGACGGCAGGCGGCTCTTCGACGTCTACCGGGGGCCGCACTTCACGCTGCTCGCGGTCGGCACGGACACCGCACTGCCCACGCACGACGGACCGCTGCTGCGGACCTTCCGCACGGAGGCGGTCGAGACCTACGGCAAGGGCCTCTTCCTGATCCGGCCCGACGGCTACATCGGCTGGGCGGGCGAGAACACCGAAGGGCTCGCCGCATACGCCGCACGGCTCGGCCTTGACCTCAACCTTGCTTGAGGTCCTACGGTCCAGGACATGGACTACTCACACGACGACGCAGGACTGGCACGGCAGCCCATCGGCTACTGGAGCTGGGCCGCCCACGAAGCGACCGTGACCCACATCAGGGCCGCACTGGCCGAACACGGCCTGACCCAGCCCCCCTGGTGGGTCCTCAACCAGCTCATCGAGGCGGACGAACGGGGCCGTCCGCGCGCCGAAGTGGTCGCGATGCTCCGCGGCTATCTGAACGTCGGCGACGCACTGGAGCCCGAGATCGACGCCCTCATCGCGCAGGGCCTGGTCACCGAGGACCCCACCGCCCGCCTGCGACTGACCGCCGAGGGACACGCACTGCGCGCCAGGGCGTTCGAACGCGTCAGCAGGGCGAGCGGCGAGATCCACGCCGGCATCCCGGACGAGGAGTTCGTCGCCGCGCTCAAGGTCCTCCAGCGGATGATCCACAACGTGGGCGGCAAGGCCTGGCACCACTGACCGGCACCCCTGGTCGGCACAGCTGACCGGCCGCCACGCTCAGACGCTGCTGAACGACAGCTTCGCCGCGAACCCGAGGAACAGCACACCCGCCGCCGAAGTGGCCCCCGCCGACAGCCGCTTGCGGCGGCGGAACGCGGCGGCCAGGCGGGTGCCGCCGAATATGAGCGCCGAGAGGTAGAGGAAGCTGCCGATCTGCAGCAGCGTGCCCAGGAGCAGGAAGGACAGCCCCGGATAGGCGTAACCCGGGTCGACGAACTGCACGAAGAAGGAGATGAGGAAAAGGATCAGCTTGGGATTGAACAGGCTGACCACGAGCGCCCGCCGGAAGGGGTGTTCCGCCTCCTTGGCGGGCGCGCCGTCCTCATCCGTGAGCTCGGCCATGTGCTGGTGCCGCTCGCGCCACATCGACAGGGCCGACCGCATCATCCCTATCGCCATCCAGGTCAGATAGCCCGCGCCGGCGAACTTGACGACGGCGAAGAGCAGAGGCGTCGTCTGCAGCAGGGAGGCGGCGCCCAGCGCGGACAGCGTCATCAGGATCGTGTCCCCGGTCCACACTCCGGCGGCGGCCACATAACCCGTGCGCACACCACGTCTGGCGCCTACGGACAGCACGTACAGCGAATTCGGCCCCGGCAGCAGAATGATCAGCACCAGGCCGGCGAGATAGGTCGGAAGATCGGTGACACCCAGCATGAACGGAGTCTCGCACGCGGCTACGACAATCCGCCCGGGCGGTCCAGAATGCGGCAGATCGGCCCTGGGCGTCTCAGAACTTCAGACCTTCGGCCTCTCAGAACGCGTCGGTCGGGACGTACGCCCCCCAGACCTCCCGCAGCGCGTCGCAGACCTCGCCCACCGTGGCCCGCGCCCGCAGGGCGTCCTTCATCGGGTACAGCACGTTGTCCGTACCCTCCGCCGCCGTCCTCAGCTCCGCCAGCGCCGCGTCCACCGCCCCCTGGTCCCGCTCCGCGCGCAGTCGCGCCAGCCGGGCCGCCTGCCGGTCCTCGATCGACGGGTCGACCCGCAGCGGTTCGTACGGCTCCTCCTCGTCGAGGCGGAAGCGGTTCACCCCGACGACGACGCGCTCGCCGCTGTCCGTCTCCTGCGCGATGCGATAGGCGCTGCGCTCGATCTCGCCCTTCTGGAAACCGCGTTCGATGGCCTCGACCGCGCCGCCCATGTCATCGACCCTGAGCATCAGCTCCAGGGCCGCGGCCTCGACGTCGTCGGTCATCCTCTCGACGACGTACGAACCGGCGAAGGGGTCCACCGTCGCCGTGACATCCGTCTCGTACGCCAGGACCTGCTGGGTCCGCAGGGCGAGGCGGGCCGACTTGTCCGTCGGCAGGGCGATGGCCTCGTCGAAGGAGTTGGTGTGCAGCGACTGCGTGCCGCCCAGGACCGCGCCAAGACCCTGCACGGCGACCCGGACCAGATTGACCTCGGGCTGCTGTGCGGTGAGCTGGACGCCCGCTGTCTGGGTGTGGAAGCGCAGCATCAGGGACTTGGGGTTCTTCGCGCCGAACTCCTCGCGCATCACCCGCGCCCAGATCCGGCGGGCGGCACGGAATTTGGCGACCTCTTCGAGGAGCGTCGTACGGGCCACGAAGAAGAAGGAGAGCCGCGGCGCGAAGGCGTCGACATCCATGCCGGCCGCGACGGCCGTACGGACGTACTCGATGCCGTCGGCCAGGGTGAAGGCGATCTCCTGCGCGGGCGACGCACCCGCCTCGGCCATGTGGTAGCCGGAGATCGAGATGGTGTTCCACCTGGGGATCTCGGCCCGGCAGTACTTGAAGATGTCGGCGATCAGCCGCAGCGAGGGCTTCGGCGGGAAGATGTACGTGCCCCTGGCGATGTACTCCTTCAGCACGTCGTTCTGGACGGTGCCCGTCAGCCGGTCCGCCGGAACGCCCTGTTCCTCCGCGACCAGCTGGTAGAGGAGAAGGAGCAGCGCGGCGGGGGCGTTGATGGTCATCGAGGTGGAGACCTCGCCCAGCGGGATGCCGTCGAAGAGGACACGCATGTCGTCGATGGAGTCGATCGCCACACCGACCTTGCCGACCTCGCCGGAGGCGATGGGAGCGTCCGAGTCGTGCCCCATCTGGGTGGGCAGGTCGAAGGCCACGGACAGACCCGCCGTGCCGTTGGCGATCAGCTGCTTGTAGCGGGCGTTGGACTCGGTGGCGGTGCCGAATCCCGCGTACTGCCGCATCGTCCAGGGTCTGCCCGTGTACATCGTGGGGTAGACACCACGCGTGAACGGGAACGAACCAGGGGCGCCCAGCTTCTCCTCGGGCCGCCAGCCTTCGAGCGTCTCCGGCCCGTACACCGGCTCGATGGGCAGCCCCGACTCGGACTCACGCGTCATCTGCTGTGCCTCCCGCTTCGATCTGCGTAGGTCTCCCACTATGCGCAGGATTCGGCAACCGGGCAGCGCGGGAATCCGTCTCATGAGATATCCACGCGCGAACCACGGGCGCGAACCAGGGGGCCGAGGATGAGACGCATACGGACGAACGGGTACGCGCGCGGAGTGCGCACGACGGCGGTGGCGGCCGCCGGTGTGGTCGCGCTGGCCACGCTGACGACGGGCTGCAAGATCGAGACGGTGGGGGCCGCGGAACCCACCGCGGCCCCCACGGGGTCCTCCGCGGGCCCCGCCTCCGCACGGCCCACCTCCGCGCAGCCCACGGACGACGCCAAGCCGGGCGGCGGGGCTACCCCGTCGGCCACCCACACGCGGACACCGAGCGCACGGCCCTCCCCGCAGCCCAGCACCCTGATGTCCGTCGGGGACCGGACCAAGCGGGTGCGGGAGCTCCAGGCGCGGCTGCGCCAGATCGGCCACTTCGACCGGAGCCCCACGGGCTACTACGGCACGGTGACCGTCGCATCCGTGCAGTCCTTCCAGGGCAAGCGGGGCCTGTCCCGCACGGGGCGGACCGACACCGTGACCTGGGAGCGCCTGCTCGCCATGACGCGGCAACCGACGGCGAAGGAGCTGGACCCGCCGGCCCCCGCCCCGAAGGCCGCGAAGCCCGACGCCCGCTGCATGAAGGGCCGGGTGATGTGCATCAGCAAGAAGAGCCGCACGCTGTCCTGGATGATCGACGGCAAGGTCGTCTCGTCGATGGACGTGCGGTTCGGCTCGCAGTACACGCCCACCCGCGACGGCAGCTTCTCGGTGTACTGGAAGTCCCGCCACCATGTCTCGACGCTCTACGACTCCCCCATGCCGTACGCCATGTTCTTCAGCGGCGGCCAGGCCGTGCACTACTCCTCGGACTTCGCGGCGCGCGGCTACAACGGCGCCTCGCACGGCTGTGTGAACGTACGGGACGAGGGGAAGATCGCGTCGCTCTACGCCCAGGTACGGAACGGCGACAAGGTCGTCATTTACTGGTAGAGCGTTCAACCGAATAAGGGGCGCGGGCGGGACCGGGGGAACGTGTCCCACCCGCGCCGGGTGCGCGGAGCCGAAGGTACGGGGGGAACCCCGGCTCGTCGCGCGGCCGATGACCAGTCGGCACTCATTACTGCGCCGCACCGCCGAAGAACGTTACAGCTGAGGCGTTTGCGCAGGTCAGCCAGCTATGAGCAGAGGAGAGGGCGCGGGCGACGGGCTCTTCGACGCGTCCGTCCCGTCCCCGGTGCCCGCGTCCGGCGTGCTCTCCTCGGTCGGCGGAAGGAAGCCGATGGGGGGAAGGGAGGACTCGCCGTCGCCGCTCCCGCCGCCCTCCCCGACGGTGTTCCGGTCGTCGTCCTGGCCCTGGCCGTGATCACCGCCCCCCTCACCGTCCTCCGCGTCGATGAGGCGGTCGCAGAAGCGCTTCAGGTTCTGCTTCCCGCCGGCCAGTCCGAGGAGCCTGGACTCCTCCGCCTCGCCCAGGGTGTCATCCCGGAAGGAGCGGCAGGCCGTGACCGACTTCTTGTACACCTCGGCCCTGGAACCCTGGGGTGCCTCGCGTCCCCCCGTGCCGTCCTGGCTGCCACCACCGGTAGTGCTGTCGCCGCCGGTGTCCTCGCGGTCCGTCGCGGACCCGCCGTCCTGCCCGGTCCGCCCGTCGCTCCCGGCCTCGCCGTCCTCCGGCGTTTCCGGGGCCTTCGCTCTGCCGGGCGAACCGGACGGGCTGACGGAGGGCGACGGAGAGGCCGGCTCGCCGACGTCGGGCAGATCGACGCCCAGTTCCTCGGGGGACGCGGACGCCGATACCGACGTGGCGGGCGCGGGCGAGCCGCTCCCGCCGAACGGCGCGGGGAGCATGCCGGTGCCCCCGGCGACCGCCACGCCACCGAGCGCGCACCCGGCGAGCGACACGGCGAGGCCGTAACGCAGCGGGCGGGTCCAGCGCGGCCGTCCGGGCATGGCCGTGCGGGCCGCCCCGATCCGTACGGTGTGCCGGGCGTCCTGCTCACTCGCGAGCCCGACGGGGCTCGCGGCCCCGGCGCGCTTCCCCCCTCGGGACGCCTCCCGGAAGGCGGCCAGTACGGCGGCCTCACCGGGCAGTTCGTCCGCGGCGGGGGCAGGATCCCGCACCGTGCTCAGCGCGGCCTCCAGCCGACGGGCCCGGCTCCTGGCACGATCGCCGACGGGTTCGACGGGCTCGCCGCGGAGCAACATCTCCGCCGCGTCCGCATCAAGCCACTCGTGCTGCTCGTCGGCCATCACATGTCCTTCTGCGTCCACGGACGCGAATGCGTCACACCGGCGGGCGCCACCGAACCCTGACGGCCGGGGCGTTGCGCGGGTACGGCGCCGAGCTCCGCGCCCGCCGCCGGAATTTCGTCCTCCGGGCCGTGGTCGGCGCCCACCAGCTCGGCCAGCCGCTTCAGTCCCCGGTGGGCCGCGGTGCGCACAGCGCCGGGCCGCTTGCCCAGCGTCCTGGCCGCGCTCTTCGCGTCGAGCCCGATCACCACCCGGAGCACGACCGCCTCGGCCTGGTCCTGGGGAAGCTGGGCGATGAGGGAGATGGTGCGTCCGGTGGCCAGCGACTCCAGCGCCTCGCCGGCGGTGTCGGACTCGGCGGGCTCAGCGGCCAGTTCGCTCTCGTCGCCGCCTATCGCGGGGCGCCTGCCCCGCATCCGTATGTGGTCGAGCGAGCGGTTGCGCGCGATCCTGGCCGCCCAGCCTCGGAACCGGTCGGCGTCCCCGCTGAACCGGTCGAGGTCACGCGCTATCTGCAGCCAGGACTCCGACGCCACGTCCTCGGCGTCCGGTTCACCGACCAGCGTCCGTATGTAGCCCAGCAGCCGTGGGTGCACGGCGCGGTACACAGTCCGGAAGGCGTCCTCGTCCCCGTCCTGCGCCGCGAGCACCGCGGCGGTCAGCTCCGCGTCGTCCCCCAGCACTCCCTCAACCCGCCCCGCTGATCCGAATCGTAGCTGGTCACCACTACTGCGCCACGCTGCGTGCCTCAGCACGCTACGGGGTCGGACGGTGCCCCGTCCATGACTTGTACAACCCGCAACCGTCTCCTGACACAGCGCGGTGTGACAGAAAACGCACCGGCGGCGCTGAGATGAGTACGGGGTCGCTCCGCGGCCCCGTGGAAGACGGCCGGGGCCTCTCCTGTGGGGGGTGGCGGCCCCGGTCGTCGTCCCCCTCCTGACCAGGCGGAAGCAGCCTGTGCCGTGATCAGCTCCCGAGGACGGCGCGCAGGGACGGCTGGAGCAGTTCGCCGTGGGCGCGCACCATGTCGTCGCACAAGGCCCAGATGCGCTCGACGGGCAGCACGGCCCCGGTGGCCGGGTCGGCCATGGCCGCCTGCCTGACGGAGCGCGGGTCGTCCTCCAGGGCGGCGCGTACGACCAGGTCGTTCATGCTCAGGTACTGCCGGTTCAGGGCGGCGCACTGGGCGGGCAGGGAGCCGATCCGGGTGGGCTGGACGCCCATCGCGTCGACGAGGCAGGGCACTTCGACGGTTCCGGTGGCCGGCAGGTTGTCGATGAGTCCGTGGTTGGGGACGTTGCCGTAGACGGCGCGCGGGGTGCCGGTGGTGATGCTGTGGATGATCTGCGGGGCGTACTCCAGGGTGCCCTCGACGGGCAGCTCGGCCCCGGAGGCGAGTGCGGCGCGGGTCTTCTCGTACTCGGCGACGTTCTCGTCGACGATGCCGAGGTAGGCGCCGATGGGGAGCCGCAGCCGCTCCACCTCGCTCGCGTGGCCCAGGTACCACGGCACGTACTCGGAGGAGTGCTCGCTGGTCTCCGTCGGATAGTGGCCGAGGCGCCGGTACATGTCGACGCGGACCCGCCGACGCAGCTCGGGATCCTCCGCGATACGGGCGTCCAGCAGGGGGTACAGGTCGGTTCCGTCGCGCTCGAAACGCAGCACCCACGCCTGGTGGTTGACGCCGGCGGCCTGGTAGCCGACCTCGTCGAAGGGGACGCCGACCAGCTCCGCCAGGTCGTGCATGGTCCAGTACACCGAGTGGCACAGGCCCACGACGCGCTTGAGGCCGGTGGCCTGGGCGAGGTACTGCACGTTCATCGCCATGGGGTTGGTGTAGTTGAGCAGCCACGCATCGGGGCACACCGCGGCGATGTCCTCGCCCAGTGCCTTGAGCAGCGGGAAGGTCCGTAGCGCGCGGAAGATGCCACCGATGCCGAGAGTGTCGCCGATGGTCTGGCGCACCCCGTGGCGGGCCGGGATCTCGAAGTCGGTGCGGGTCGCCTCGCCCATGCCCACCTGGACGATGTTGATGACGAAATCGGCGCCGTCCAGTGCCTCCCGGCGCTCGGCGTGCGCGGTGATCCTCGGGGAGGCTCCGGTCCGTACGGCGATGGCGCGGGCCGCGCCCTCGGCGGTGTCGAGGCGTTCGGCGTCGATGTCGTGCAACGCGATGTGGACGCCCCTGAGTTCGGGGAAGGCGAAGATGTCCGCCAGCAGTCCCTGGGTGAAGACGACGCTTCCTGCGCCGATGAATACGATCTTGGTGGTCATGAGGGGTTCTTTCCGTTGCGGGCGACGGCTGCCTGCGCCTCGTCCCAGGTGGGTTGTGCGGGGGTGCCGCCGTGGGCCCTGGTGGACAGCGCACCGCAGGCGGCGGCGAGATCGAGGGCGTCGGTGGCGCCGAGGCCGTTCAGGATCGCGGTGACGAAACCGGCGTCGAAGCTGTCGCCCGCGCCGACGGTGTCCTTCGGACGGGCCGGGACACCGGCTGTCCGCAGGACGCTGCGGCCGTCATGGACGAGGGCGCCGTCGGCGCCGTTCTTGACGACCACGAGCGGCCCGAGCGCGGCGAGCCGGGCCGCGGCCACGTCGAGCAGGACGGGACCGGTAGCGGGGCCGTCAGCGGGGCCGTTGACGGGACCGGTCGCGAGGCCGGCCAGGGCGATCGCCTCCTGGGCGTTGGGCAGCAGGATGTCGGTGACGGCAAGTACCGCGTCGAGGGCGTCGCCGCGCCAGGTGCCGGACGGGTCGTCGTTGGTGTCGAGCGAGGTGGTGGCGCCGTGGCGGCGCGCCACCCGCATCAGCCCGGGCAGCGCCTCCGCGAGAGCGGGCATGAGGAAGTAGGAGGCGGCGTGCACATGCCTGGAGTCGGCGAGCAGCGCCTCGGGGACGTCGTCGCCCGTGGTGGCGTGCAGCGTGCCGGGGGCGGTGAGGATCGCCCGGTCACCGGCCCGGGTCAGCACCGTGGTGAGCGGGGTCGGCAGGCCGGGATCGAGGCGCAGGGCGTCGGTGTTGACGCCCCTGGCGTCGAGGACGCTCCGTACGTAGCGACCGGCGTCGTCGTCGCCGACGCGGCCGGCGAACGCGACCTTCATGCCGAGCCTGGCGGCGCCGCAGGCCATGATCGCGCCGGAGCCGCCGAGTGTGAGCAGGCCCGTATCGACGAGCTGCTCACGTTGGCCGAAGGCGAGTGGTGTGTCGAGCGGTCCGAGGACGATGTCGGGGTTGGCGTCCCCGATGACCAGCAGGTCGAAGGTGGAGGGCATCAGGCTTCCGTGGGTGTCGGTGCGGTGTCGGTGTCCGGGTCGGTGTCCGGGTCGGTGTCATGGGTGACGTGGGTGCCATCGGTCGTGACGAGGAGGAGCGACGGCGGCTCAGCCCTTGAGCCCGCTCGACGTGATGGACCGGATGAAGGACTTCTGCGCGAGGAGGAAGGCGAGCAGGACCGGCAGGATGGTGATCACGTTGCCCGCCATGACCGCGGCCCACTGGGTGTGGTGCGTGCCCTGGAAGGTGGTCAGCCCGAGCTGGAGCGTGTAGTGCGTGTCGTGGTTGATCGCGATCAGCGGCCAGGTCAGGTCGTTCCAGGTGGTCAGGAACGTCAGGACCGCCACCGTGCTCAGCGCCGGCCGGGACAGCGGCAGGACGATACGCAGGAGCACCGTCAGCCGGGAACAGCCGTCGATCCAGGCGGCCTCCTCCAGCTCCCGGGGCAGGGACAGGAAGAACTGGCGCAGCAGGAAGACGGCGAACGGCGTGACGAGCGAGGGGACGATCAGTGCACCGAGGGTGTCGATCAGCCCCAGCCGCTTCATGACCAGGAACGTGGGGATCATCGTGAGCTGGAAGGGCACGGTCATCGTGGCGAGCATCAGCGCCAGCAGCACGCGGGAGCCGCCGAACCGCATGCGGGCGAACGCGTAACCGCCGAGCGCGCCGAACACGAGGTTGGAGACGACCGTGACGGCCGACACGATCAGCGAGTTGGCGAACCACTGAGGGAACAGGGCGTTGCCGAGCACGTACCGGTAACCGCCCAGATCGATGCCGGAGGGCCACAGGGCGGGCGGGAAGCGGTTGATCTCGCTGTTGCTCATCACCGAGCTCAGCAGCAGCCATACCAGCGGGATCGCGAACAGCAGGGCGAGCGGGGCAAGCGCGAGGTGCCAGGCGCTGAACGGCAGCCTCGGGCGTCGGGGCGCCGTCATCGTACGGCTCCTTCGAGGCGATGGTTCTGCCGTTTCCTGGCCACCCGCAGGACGACACCGATCAGCAGCAGGGCGACGGCGAGCGCATAGGCGGCGGCAGCGCCGTAACCGGCGGTGAAGTTCTTGAAGGCCTGTTCCCAGATGAAGTAGACGATCACGGTCGTGGAGCCGAGTGGTCCGCCCTTCGTCGTCACGTACACCAGGTCGAAGACCTGCAAGGACTCGATGGTCTGCCACAGCACGAGGAACACGCTGACGGGCCCGAGGGCGGGCAGGGTGACATGGCGCAGGATCTGGAAGTGCCCCGCGCCGTCCAGCCGCGCCGCCTCGATGAGGGACAGCGGCACGTCCTGAAGGGCGGCGAGATAGATCACGACACAGAAACCGGTGCCGCTCCACAGTGAGATCGCCACCAGGACCAACAGCGCCTGGCCCGGGTCGGTCAGGAACCCCTGCGCCGAGAGCCCCAGGCTGTGCAGCACCGAGTTGGCGGCCCCGAACTGCGGGTCGAGGATGAAGGAGAACAGCACGCCCTGGGCCGTCGCGGATATGACGAACGGCACGAAGATCAGGGTGCGGTAGAGGCCGACCAGACGGATGCGCCGGTTCAGCGCGACGGCGAGCGTCAGCCCGAGTGCCATGCTCAGCGGCACGTACATCAGCGTGTAGAGCAGTGTGTTGCGGACGGCCTGGCCGAAGTGCGGGTCCTCGACCAGCGCGTGGTAGTTCTGCAGTCCTACCCAGCGGCTGGGTGTGACCAGGTCGTCGGCCTGGAACGACAGCAGCAGCGACCACACGACGGGGACGACGCTCAGCCCCAGGATGATCAGGATCGCGGGCGAGATGAAGGACCAGGCGGTCATCGACTCACGGCGGCGTTTGCGGCGCAGCGCGGGTGCGGGCCGGTCGCGGTCGCTGAGGGTGAGTGGGGCAGGCAGGCTCGGCATCCTTGTGCTCCTCAACGCGGGATCAGCAGTGCGGCGTTGGCCACGTCGGCGCATCGACGCAGCGCCTTGGCCGGGGTGTCCGCACCGAGCAGTACGGCGATGACGGCCTGTCCGAGCGCCTGGGAGATCTGCGGATAGGCGGGATGTGTGGGGCGGACCCGCGCGGACCGAAGGGCGTGGGTGAACACCCGCAGTCCCGGCGTGTCTGCCTCCTGCTTCTCCCAGGCGGCCAGCGCCTGGGTGCGACCGGTCAGCGGGAGACTGCCCGCCTGGATGTCCCAACGCACGTCCTGGGCGGGCTGGTTGAGCCAGCGCAGGAAGGTTCGTGCGGCATCGGAGCGCCCGGAGCCGTTGTCGAAGACCATCCAGGTGTCGGGGCCCGAGATGGTCAGAGGCCTACGGCTGTAGCTGGGCAGCGGCACCACGTGGTAATCGATCTTCGCCTGGCGGATGTCGGGAAGCTCCCACGGCCCGGTGACGACCATGCCCATCCGGCCGGAGTGGAAGACCTGGTAGAGCTGCTCGCTGTCGGGCTTGGGGTCGACGTAGACGCTCCGCTCGCGTGCGAGTGTCTCCACGGTCTCCAGGGCCCGCACGCCGACATCGGCGAAGCCGATGCCGCGCCCGTCCTCGGCGATGACGTCACCGCCCAGGTCCCAGATCATCGGCCACAGACGCCACACGGTGTCCTCGTCGCCCACACCGGGCCATCCGGTGCCGAAGGAGCCGCGCCTCCTGTCGGTGAGGCGTCCGGCCGTTTCGGTGAACTCCTCCCAGGTCCAGCCGGCTTCGGGCAGCGGGACCCCGGCATCGGCGAAGAGCTTCTTGTTGCAGACGACGGCAAGGGTGTCGATCAGCGCGGGAGCGGCCCGGACACGGCCGTTCAGCGTGACGGCGTCACGGGCCGGCGCCCAGTAGGTGTTCCACGGGAGGGGGCCCGAGCGGAAGGTGTCGGTGAGGTCCACCACCGACGGGCTGTGCGCGACGTTGGCGAGATCCGACCCGAAGACATAGGCGATGTCGGGAAAGGATCCGGAGGCCAGGGCCGCCGTCAGCTTCTGGAGCATCGAGTCGGCCAGTACGCCGCCGCCGGAGTCGACGTGAATGGCCGGGTGGGTGCGGTTGAACTCCGTGACCAGTTTCTCGATGGCCACGCGGCCGGTGTCGGTCTGTCCGTGCCACAGCTCGACCACGGTCCGGCCGTCGGCGGTGGTACCGCCCCCGGTGTCCGTCGCGCACCCGGGCAGCGTCGCCGCCGCCGCGGCACCGAGCGCGAGCCCTGCGCCACGGCGCAGCACCGTACGACGCGCGGCCCCGGTGACGGTGTGCTCTCCTGCGGGCATCTGAGCCTCCCTGCGCTGTTCGAAGGAGCGGGCGGGCGCGGGGGCATGGCCCCGAGGCCCGCGAGGAGGGCGGTGTTCCGGCCGTGCCGGCGCATGGGGGGACGGTGCGCCCGCCCATCCATGTCGGCGCACAGCGCTGGTGTGCCCGCCCGAGTCGGCGGCGCGCAGGGGTCGGTGCGCCCGCCCGTGTCGGCGTGGACGCACCGGACCACCGCGGGGCCGGGTCAGCAGGTCTCGCGCAGGTATCCGCTCGACGTATCGGGCCGGACCAGCTTGTCGCGACGGACGATGCTCAGTTCGTCACCCCAGCCGTCGCAGGCTGTCTTCAGGCCCGCGGAGGTGTACTCGATCACGATGACCTCGTTGCCGAACGCCTCCTGGTACGTGCCGCACTCCTCCCACTGGCCGCATTCCTCGGCCACGGCGAAGTCGAGCCCGTTCTCCGCGGCGTTGCCGGCCAGCTCCGCGGTGTTCTTCTGCGCGACGGCGAGGCCCTTGCCGTGCGCGTGGGAGGACAGCAACCTGACCATCGCCTGTGCCTGGGCGTCGTCCAGCAGGTCGTCGGAGCGTGTGTACGTGTCGTAGTTGTCGGGCTCGACGGCCTGGAAGCCCTTGCTCGCGCAGCCGTCGATCCAGCCGTTGACCTTCTCGGCGATGCGTACGCGCTTGGCCTCGGTGCTGATGTCGAGCAGGACTTCGTCCCATTCGCCGTCGACGACGTTGTTCCCGTCGGCGTCCTTGAGGAGCAGGTCGGAGTCCCAGTCGTCCAGTTCGCCCGGCTGCGTCTGGAAGGCGTTCACGTAGCAGATGTTGTACAGCCCCTGCGCGGGCGGCGCTTCGTGGTCCCGGCTGACGACGGTGACACCGCTCGGGGGGTCGTACTCCCCGCCGATCTGGTAGTCGAAGCCCGCGTGTGCCGGGGGGAGGGCGACCGCGTTCGACGAGGCGCCGGCCGAGGCGGAGTAGAGGAGTGAGGTGGCGACAGCAGTTGCGGTCACCGCGGCGGCGGCGAGACAACGACGGGAGAGAACACGCTTCATGCTCATCCGTTGAGCTCCAGCTGAGGGAGGGTACGTCCCCGCCTCGGAACCTCAGGTTCCTGGCGACTTTGTCCGGACTCGGGGCTCGCGAACGGGCCTGTACCGGCTAGGCGTACCTCTGGCGCCAGATGGCTCGAATCTGGCGTTGCATGGAGTAAAGCGAGCAGAAGTCATCATGTCAACAGAGCGAAAATGCTCGGTATCTGATTGCTCAGAAGCGACATCGCATCGGCCGGTGTCCAGGTGACCACCGCCCGACCGGCCCGCCCCGTCCCGGAATCAGGTCACCGCGAGGGCTCTCCGCCGGACCGGCCGAGGCCGCGGGCGCGGCGGGACATCACCGCGCGCAGCACCCGCCGGCCCTCGGTCGACAGATCGAGGGCCCGGCGCAGTCCCGTCGCACCGCCCGGGGCACCGGCGGTGTCGGCGAGACTCTCCAGGATCTCGGCCTGGCGCCGGAGCTCGCCGGTGACGAGCGGGCCGCCGCCCGAGGCGCCGTCGGCCCGGAAGCTCTCGGCCGTCCGGTCGGTGTCACCGGTCGGGAAGTCGCACTCGCGGTGGATGTCGAGGGCGAGGAGCGAGCAGGCGTCCGCCCACGCGCGGAGCGGCTCCGCGCTGAAGTCCCGGGGTGCGGAGCCGAGCAGCACCCTGATGCGGGCCGTCGTGGCGTCCTTCGCCGCGGCGCTCTCCAGCGCCGTGTGCGCGGTGTCGAGCCTGGCGGCCCATTCGGCACCGCTCCCGCAGCCCGCCCAGAGCGGACGCAGGGGCTCCGGAGCACCGCCGTCCTCGGGCTGCGGAAGGCAGCGGTCCAGACAGGCGACCCCGCTCGCCGCCAGACCCTGCTCGTCGGCACGAGCGATCAGCTCCAGCAGACTCATCGACGCCTCCCCCATCGGTTCACCGTTCCTCGGTGGTCGGGAAGCGCACCGCTCCCCGTTACCGCGTACAGCGTCGGATGGCTGAAAAGCGTCACTCTTCCGGCACAGGTCCGCACAGCGGAACTCAGTCGGACAGGCTCTCGATGCCCAGACGGTCCAGGAAAGCGAAGAAAAGTTCCTCTGCGGAGAGCTCCGGCTCCTCGATCCGCAACAGTTCGAGCAGGGGCCCTTCGAGGACTCCGCGGCCGGATTCCGCCGCCCAGCCGACGGCGCGGGCGGCGGCGTCCTCGGGAGGCAGGAAGAGGTCCTCGGTCGTCGGCCCTTCCCGGCCGAGGTGCACCGCCATCGGTGCCCTGCCGAGGCAGGCGTACCAGGACCCGCTGTACGGCGCCGCCGCCTCGACGGCCACGCAGACGCCGTCCATGACGAATCCGAGGAGGACCGGCGCGCGTGCGGCCTCGGCGAGCGCGGTCATGCTGCCGAGCGAGGGTTGGGTGGGGTGGGACCAGACCTGCCAGCCGTCGGCGCGGTACTCACGCAGCGTCAGGAGTTCGCGCGCCTCCCGTAACGCGGGATGGCCGATGAGCGGCTCGCCGCTGCGGCCCACCAGATAGCAGCCCCAGAAACCCACGTCGCGCTCCCCCCGCGGTCCGGGCAGTCATTCTTCCCGCCCGGGACCACGGAGAAGCGCGAAAACGGGTCAATCCGCGCGGACCGCTCGGCGCGTCCCACCCGCGCGCTTGCTCAGCGCGTCTCGTCCGCGAGCTTCTTGAACTGCGCCCAGCTGAGCTTCGGCTCGCGCGGGTCCCACAGCTTCTGGGAGACCGCGTTGAGCGGCATCCGGATCCCCGCCGCGACCTGTTCCTGCGTCTGCGCGTTGGGGAAGTCGCCCCAGACGGCGAACCGGCCGCCCAGGATCTGCTTCGAGTACCGCTTCGCCACCGGCTCGGTCCCGCGCAGGACGAACGGGGTCCACTGCTCGTAGATCCGCTCACCCGTCGGGTACGTGAAGTCGTTGGGCTCGCCGAGCACGTAGTAGAGGAACTCGTCGTTGAGGTTGACCACCTTGCGGCCCTCGGCGAGGTAGTCCTGGGGCGGCCGGGCACCGATCTCCTTGCCCGTCCAGTACTCCACCTCGATGCCCTTGTCGCCGTTGACGGTCCCGCCGCTGAAGAAGCCGTCGTTCCACGCCTTGGGGATCTTCTCGGCCTTGGTGATGACCGCGGCGCGGTCGTTCAGCCAGCCCTCCGTCAGGTCCTGGACGCTCGCGTCGTCGCCGTACTTCTTACGGGCGGCCCCGGCCAGCTGCGGGTAGGAGGCGGCCGGATCGCTCACGGTCAGCGCCTGGTACTCGTCGGCGCCGACATGGAACCAGTTGCCGGGGAAGAGCTCCGCGTACTCACCGAGCAGGTCGTCGACGATCTTCGCCGACTCCGCCTTCGAGATGTCGATGGCACCCTCGCGCGCGACGCCCTGTGTGTTGCGCAGTTGCAGGTCGGGGTGGGCCTTGAGGACCGCGCCCAGATGTCCGGGCGAGTCGATCTCGCCGACGATCGTGATGTGGAGGCTCTGCGCGAGCTTTACGATCCTGCGGACCTCGGCCTTGGTCAGGTGTTCCTCGGAGACCACCTCGGGGTGGGTGTCGGACTCGATCCGGAAGGCCTGGTCGTCGGAGAAGTGCAGACCGAGCTGGTTGAGTTTGAGGTCGGCCATCTCGCGCAGCCGGTCCTCGATCCAGCCCGCGGTGTAGTACTTGCGCGCGATGTCGAGGTTGAGCCCGCGCTGGGCCCGGTCGGGCGTGTCGCGCACCGTGCCCTCGGGCACGGTGTCGTCGGCGTTCAGCGACTGCTTGAGGGTGCGGGTCCCGTAGAAGACACCCGCCTCGCCGGGGCCGCTGATCGTGACCTGGTTGTTCTCGGTCTTCAGGGTGTACGACTCGGGGTCGCCCTTGCCCGAGGAGGCGAGCGACAGTGCGACGTCACCGGACCGCGGGGACTTCTCGCCCCGGTAGCTGATCTTCAGCTCCTTGGCGAGCAGCTTCGCCTCGTCGGCGAGCTCGGGGTCGGCCGCGACGACCGTGCTGTCCTTGGCGGGCTTCCAGCCGGGACCGCGCGCGGCGGTGTGCTCCCGTACCGCGGGTACGGTCCTCGGGGTCGTGGAGAGCGGATAGCTCCGGCTGGGTGACGGCGAGGCGGACGGGGCGGACGCGCCGTTCTCCGGGCGTCCGGGGCCCGAGTCCTCGGGCCAGACGACGACGGTGAGCGTGACGGCGGCCGCGACCGCGACGGCGGCGCCTGCCACCAGGGGTGCGCGTGAGGGCGACATCGGTCAGAAACCTCCGGATCGGGGGAGAAACAGTTCAAAGAAGATGAGAAAGTCGGGCATTTCCCCCGCAGGTTCGTCCATCAAGCGTTCCGAAACTCTCCCGTCCGGGTGAATTTCGCGCATCCTTCGGCTGCGCGTTGCCGGGCCTCGCTAGCGTGACAGCACATAAGAACCAGTCCTCACTCCGGCCCCGAGCAACCTCGTCGCTCCCCGGCCCCTCTCCAGGGTCACAGATGTCTTTCATTCGAGGAGTCCCGCTGTCCAGGTCCAGCGAGTCCCACGCCGGCCTGCCGAAACCTCCGCAGCAGTCCGGGCGGACGGCCGTACCCGTCCAGAGCAGCGGCCCCGCCCCGGCCCTTCGGGAAGCCACGGCAGGGGCCCCTGTTCCGGAACCAGTGTCGGTGAGCCCACGCCCCGGTGCCCACTCGAGCGCGCTGGACCGCTTCAACACCTGGCCCCGGGAGCCGGCCGAGGCGGCCCTGCTGGAGTGCTGCGGCAGCCGCCGCTGGGCCCAGCGACTGGCCGCTCACCGGCCCTATCCGGACCTGAGCACCCTGCTCGCCGCTTCCGACGAGGCGGGATACGACCTCGCGCCCTCCGACCTCGCCGAGGCGCTCGCAGCGGAGGACGCCCCCTGTCTGCACCATGACGCGCCCCGGGCCGCCCACCTGGCACTGCGCGCCGCCCACGCCGCGTACGAGAGCAGGTTCGGCCACGCGTTCGTGATCTGCCTGGACGGCATGCGCCCCTCCCGGCACGTCGACCAGGTACTGGCCGCGATCCGCACCCGGCTGGCGCACGAACCGGACGAGGAGCGCTCCCTGACCGCAGAGGAGATGCGACGACTCGCCCGGGGCCGCATCATCGAGCTGGTGGCCGAGGCGGGCCGGGCGCCCGGCCCGTTCACCCCAGTCGCATATGACCGCCGGTAGCCCGTCCGTGCCTGTTTGTCCGCCGCTTTGATCACACCGGAGGCCCCGCCGCCATCGAACCGACAAAGCGTCGCTACGATGGCCGGGGCCGGTGGACCGTACCCGGCCGGGTCAGACCGACAGTCAAGCCGGCCGACCCCAATCCCCGCTCCCGGAGGGTTCTTCCGTGCCGGCTGGAACGCTGTACCGCGGCCGGGAAGGCATGTGGTCCTGGGTGGCTCATCGAGTCACCGGTGTCCTCATTTTCTTCTTCCTGTTCGTACACGTCCTGGACACCGCCCTCGTGCGTGTCTCCCCCGAGGCGTACGACGACGTCGTGGCCACCTACAAGACACCGATCGTCGCGCTGCTCGAGTACGGCCTGGTGGCCGCAATCCTCTTCCACGCGCTGAACGGTCTCCGGATCGTCGCCGTGGACTTCTGGGCCAAGGGCCCGCGCTACCAGAAGCAGATGCTCTGGACCGTCCTGGGCATCTGGATCGTGCTGATGGCCGGGGCCCTGTACCCCGTCCTCGGTCACGCCGTACGTGAAGTATTCGGGAGCTGAGGCCGATGTCCACCGAGACACCTTCTTCCGCGATCGGCGAGGTCGAGGGCGTAAGCCTGTTCGACGTCGAGAACCCGGCCCCGGTGATCGAGCCCCCGCGCAAGCGCACGGGCAAGACACCCAAGGGTTCGCGCACCAATTTCGAGATGTACGCCTGGCTCTTCATGCGCCTGTCGGGCATCGTGCTGGTCGTCCTGGTCCTCGGGCACCTGCTGATCCAGCTGGTGCTGGACGGCGGCGTCTCCAAGATCGGCTTCGCCTTCGTGGCCGGCCGCTGGGCCTCGCCGTTCTGGCAGGTCTGGGACCTGGCGATGCTGTGGCTCGCCATGCTGCACGGCGCCAACGGCCTCCGTACGGTCATCAACGACTACGCCGAGCGGGACAACACCCGGTTCTGGCTGAAGATGCTCCTGTACACCGCCACGGTGTTCACCGTCCTGCTGGGCACGCTGGTGATCTTCACCTTCGACCCGAACATCCGCTAGGCGCCGGGACAGAGGGACCAGAGGGAAACCATGCAGATCCACAAGTACGACACCGTCATCGTCGGCGCCGGCGGCGCCGGCATGCGCGCGGCCATCGAGTCGACCAAGCGCAGCCGCACCGCCGTGCTGACGAAGCTCTACCCCACCCGCTCCCACACGGGCGCCGCGCAGGGCGGCATGGCCGCCGCGCTGGCCAATGTGGAGGAGGACAACTGGGAGTGGCACACCTTCGACACGATCAAGGGTGGCGACTACCTGGTCGACCAGGACGCCGCCGAGATCCTCGCGAAGGAGGCCATCGACGCCGTCCTCGACCTGGAGAAGATGGGCCTGCCGTTCGGCCGTACACCCGAGGGCAAGATCGACCAGCGGCGCTTCGGCGGTCACTCCCGCAACCACGGTGAGGCCCCGGTCCGTCGTGCCTGCTACTCGGGCGACCGCACCGGCCACATGATCCTCCAGACGCTCTACCAGAACTGTGTCAAGGAGGGCGTGGAGTTCTTCAACGAGTTCTACGTCCTGGACCAGCTGGTCGTCGAGGAGGACGGCGTCAAGAAGTCCGCCGGCGTCGTCGCCTACGAGCTGGCCACCGGCGAGATCCACGTCTTCCAGGCGAAGTCGGTCATCTACGCCTCGGGCGGCACCGGCAAGTTCTTCAAGGTGACGTCGAACGCCCACACCCTGACCGGTGACGGCCAGGCCGCCTGCTACCGCCGGGGTCTGCCGCTGGAGGACATGGAGTTCTTCCAGTTCCACCCGACCGGCATCTGGCGCATGGGCATCCTGCTGACGGAGGGCGCCCGTGGTGAGGGCGGCATCCTCCGCAACAAGGACGGCGAGCGCTTCATGGAGAAGTACGCGCCCGTCATGAAGGACCTCGCGTCCCGTGACGTCGTGTCGCGCTCCATCTACACGGAGATCCGTGAGGGCCGCGGCTGCGGTCCCGAGGGCGACCACGTCTACCTCGACCTCACGCACCTCCCGCCGGAGCAGCTGGACGCCAAGCTCCCGGACATCACCGAGTTCGCGCGTACGTACCTCGGCATCGAGCCCTACACGGACCCGATCCCGATCCAGCCGACCGCGCACTACGCCATGGGCGGCATCCCGACCA
Source organism: Streptomyces sp. NBC_01012 (assembly GCF_045162755.1). Classification (NCBI taxonomy): domain Bacteria; kingdom Bacillati; phylum Actinomycetota; class Actinomycetes; order Kitasatosporales; family Streptomycetaceae; genus Streptomyces; species Streptomyces sp. NBC_01012. Next base: position 2,925,428 of record NZ_CP108688.1, read on the forward strand.
ACGTCGAGGGCGAGGTGCTGGCCGACAACACCACCGTCGTCCCGGGCCTGTACGCCGCCGGCGAGGTCGCCTGTGTCTCCGTGCACGGCGCCAACCGCCTGGGCACCAACTCGCTGCTCGACATCAACGTCTTCGGACGCCGGTCGGGCATCGCCGCCGCCGAGTACTCCGCGAAGAACGACTTCGTCGAGCTTCCCGAGAACCCGGCGCAGCTGGTCCAGGACCAGGTCGACCGGCTGCGTGACTCCACGGGCACCGAGCGGGTCTCCGAGCTCCGTACGGAGCTCCAGGAGTGCATGGACGCCAATGTGATGGTGTTCCGCACCGAGCAGACCATCAAGACGGCCGTCGACAAGATCGCCGAGCTGCGGGCGCGCTACCTCGACGTGTCCATCCAGGACAAGGGCAAGCGGTTCAACACCGACCTGCTGGAGGCCATCGAGCTGGGCAACCTGCTCGATCTGGCGGAGGTCATGGCGACCTCCGCGCTGGCCCGCAAGGAGTCGCGCGGCGGCCACTACCGCGAGGACTTCCCGAACCGCGACGACGTCAACTTCATGCGCCACACCATGGCGTACCGCGAGGTCGCGGACGACGGCACCGAGTCGATCCGGCTCGACTACAAGCCGGTCGTCACGACCCGCTACCAGCCGATGGAGCGTAAGTACTGATGGCAACCCCGACCCTGGACAAGACCGACAAGGCAGAGGCGGGCTTCGCCGACACCCCGTACATCACGGCCACGTTCCGGATCCGCCGCTTCAACCCGGAGGTCTCCGACGAGGCCCAGTGGCAGGACTTCCAGATCTCGATCGACCCGAAGGAGCGTGTTCTCGACGCCCTTCACAAGATCAAGTGGGAGCAGGACGGCACGCTGACCTTCCGGCGTTCCTGCGCGCACGGCATCTGCGGCTCCGACGCGATGCGGATCAACGGCAAGAACAGGCTCGCCTGCAAGACGCTGATCAAGGACATCAACCCGGAGAAGCCGATCACGGTCGAGGCCATCAAGGGCCTCACGGTCCTCAAGGACCTCGTGGTCGACATGGACCCGTTCTTCCAGGCCTACCGCGACGTCATGCCCTTCCTCGTCACCAACGGGAACGAGCCGACCCGCGAGCGTCTGCAGTCCCCCGAGGACCGCGAGCGCTTCGACGACACCACCAAGTGCATCCTGTGCGCCGCGTGCACGTCCTCGTGCCCGGTGTTCTGGAACGACGGCCAGTACTTCGGCCCGGCGGCGATCGTCAACGCGCACCGTTTCATCTTCGACTCGCGTGACGAGGCCGGTGAGCAGCGCCTGGAGATCCTCAACGACCGTGACGGCGTGTGGCGTTGCCGCACGACGTTCAACTGCACGGACGCCTGCCCGCGTGGCATCGAGGTCACCAAGGCGATCCAGGAAGTGAAGCGCGCGCTGATCACCCGGCGCTTCTGACCCGGACGACCGTCCCGAAGGAGACCCCGTCCCACGCACGCTCCGTGCGGGAGGCGGGGTCTCCTCGTGCGCCGGGCCCCCGGGACGGTACGGTCATGCGGGGCCGGTGACCGGCTCGACTCTCCCGGTCCGGCACGGCACGGGAGCGGCCGGCTCGATGGAGAACGGGGAACGCCGTGAGCGATCCGAATCCGTACGCGGACGACTCGTACAAGTGGGGCCCGCAGCCGCCGGGGCACTCGCCGACGATGCCCGACGGCCAGGGCTACGGCTACCCGGCCGCCGGCGCCCCTCCGGCGTACGGCTATCCGCAGCAGCTGCCCGGTTCCGCGACCCAGCCCGGCCCCGCCTACGGCTATCCGGGCAGCGCGGGTGCGCCGACGCAGCCCGGCTTCGACCTGCCTGCGCAGCAGGGCGGCGTGCCGGTGCTCTCGCTCGGTGACATCACGGTGATGAACGACGGCATCGTGACCCCGTCCGGCACGCTGCCGCTCAAGGGCGCGGTGTGGACGGCGACCGACATGTCACGCACGGAGGAGAAGATCCCGACCGTGGGCATCGTGCTGGCGATCGTCTTCGCGCTGTTCTGCCTCATCGGTCTGCTGTTCCTCCTGATGAAGGAGAAGCGCACGACGGGCTTCGTACAGATCACGGTGACCAGCGGCGGACGGCACCATCAGACGATGCTCCCGGCGACCGGCCCCGAGACCTTCCCGTGGGTCATGTCGCAGGTCAACACCGCGCGTACGCTGAGCGCCTGAGCGCCCTGAGACGGCCGCGGGGCGGGAGGGTTCGCCCTCCCGCCCGTGGGCGCCGCGTGTACGGTGCCTCAGATCCAGCTGAGTTCCCACAGGCGCCAGATACCGGTCCCGTCGGAGAGGTACTGCGACCCGGACACGGATTCCTTGCTGACGACGTAGTCCTTCTTCTGCCACAGCGGGACCAGCGGTACGTCCTCGCCGACCGCCTGCTGGAGCTTCTTGAAGTCGGCCGAGGTGCGGCCGCGGTCGCTGTACTGCTGCGTGGCCGAGATCAGCTCGTCGACCTTCTTGCTGGTGTAGCCGTTGTGGAGGGAGTTGTCCTTGCCGACCAGCGGCTGGCTGAAGGTGTCGGAGTCCGGGTAGTCGGGGAGCCAGCCCACGGTGTACGCGTCGTACTCACCGGCCGCATAACCCTTCTGGAAGGCCTGCCACTCCACGGCCTTCTCCGTGACCTTGAAGAGCCCGTCCTTCTCCAGCTGACGCACCAGCTCGGTGGACTCCTCCTTGTTGGCGTCGTCGTCGCGGTGGGCGAAGGTGATGTGCAGCGGCAGATCCACCCCGGCCTCCTCCATCAGCGCCCTGGCCCGCTTCGGGTCCGACTGCGGGTAGGAGTCGAAGAAGGGGGTGCTGTGCCCGATGTAGCCCTGCGGGATCAGCGAGTAGAGCGGTTCGACGGTGTTCCGGTAGACCTTGGTGACCAGCGGCCCCCGGTCGATGAGCCAGGCGATGGCCTGACGGACCTTCTTGTCCGCGAGCGGAGCGCCGTCACGGACGTTGAAGACGAGGTTGCGGATCTCGGCGCTGTCCGCCTCGGTGACGCGCTTGTCGTTGGCGGCCGGGTCGAGCTCGGCGAGCTTCTCGGAGGGGAGCTGCCGGTGTGTGACGTCGACGTCCCCGGCGTCCCAGGCCGCCTGGAGAGCCTCGGAGCCTTCGAAGTAGCGGATGTCGACGGGGCCGCCCGACTTCTTCAGCGCGCCCTTGTACGCCGGGTTGGGCACCAGCTGGGCCTTGACGCCCGACTCGAACGACTTGAGGACGTACGGGCCCGAGCCGTCGACCTGGGTGCCCGTACGGAGCTTGTCCTTCGGGTACTGGGTGGGGTCGACGATGGACCCGGCGCCCGTGGCCAGCTTCTGCGGGAACGTCGCGTCCTTGGCCGAGAGGTTGAAGGTGATCGTGCGGCCGTCGGCGACGACGTTGTCCAGGCTCGGGAACAGCACCGAGGGGCCTTCGTCCGCCTTGATCCTGAGCATGCGGTCGAAGGAGTACTTGACGTCGGCCGCGGTCACCTTGCGGCCGTTGGAGAAGGTCAGGTCGTCGCGCAGCCTGCACTGGTACGTCTGGAGCTTCTGGCCCACGAAGTCGCAGCTCTCGGCCGCGTCCGGTTCCGGCACGACCGCACCGGGGGTGAACGTCATCAGCGACTGGTAGAGGTTGCTGTAGATCGCCCAGGAACCGGCGTCGTACGCGCCGGCCGGGTCGAGCGAGGTGACCTCGTCCGATGTGCCGACCGTGATCGGGGAATCGTTCTCGTCGTCCGACGGCAGCAGTTGCCAGGCGCCGACGCCCGCGATGACCAGTACCGCCAGAATCGCGAGAATCCGTAGACGGATGAACCGCATGTGCCGTGCTCCCTTGCCAACCCACCCCGGCACGCGTGCACAGAGAGGCACATCACCGCCGCATGACCACCCTTACCCAATCACACGATATTCACATACCAAAGACCAGGGTGGATACAAACGGGACACGCGAAGGTATCGGATCAAGCCATCGGGGAAGCGAGCTCCACGACGGTGATGTCGGAGGGGGCCCCGACGCGCACGGGCGGGCCCCAGGCGCCGGCCCCGCGTGAGACGTACAGCTGGGTGTCGCCGTAGCGCTCGTAGCCGGCGACGGTCGGGTTGGCCAGCTCGGCCAGCAGGTTCCCCGGCCAGAGCTGGCCCCCGTGGGTGTGGCCCGAGAGCTGGAGGCCGACGCCGTACTCCACGGCGTCGTCGATGACGATGGGCTGGTGCGCCAGGAGGACGGAGGCGCGGGAGCGGTCGCGGTCACCGAGCGCGCGGGCGAAGTCGGGACCCTGCCCCTCGCTCTCCCCCGCCACGTCGTTGACCCCGGCCAGGTCGAAGCCGGCGACCTCGACACGGGCGTTCTCCAGCGGGCGCAGGCCCAGCTCACGTACGTGGTCGACCCATTCGGCCGCGCCGGAGAAGTACTCGTGGTTGCCGGTGACGAAGTAGCTGCCGTGGCGGGCCTCAAGACCGGAGAGCGGCTCGGCCGCCGTGCCGAGGTCCGCCACGGATCCGTCGACGAGGTCACCGACGACGGCCACCAGATCGGCCCCGGTGGCGTTGATCGCCTCGACGACCCGCCGGGTGTGGGCGCGGCCCAGGATGGGGCCGAGGTGGATGTCGCTGACCATGGCGATACGGAAGCCGTGGGCGGCACGCGGCAGCCCGGCGAGGCGGACGGTGAGCCGCTTGGTACGGGGGCCGCGCAGCACCCCGTAGGTGCCGTAGCCGACGGTGCCGAGCCCGGCGAGTGCCGCGGCGCCGCCGACGGCGCGGGAGACGAACAGCCGGCGCGAGGGGTCGGCGACGGACGGGGCGGCCGCGGGCTCGGCAGCGGGCTCCACGTCGGGCGGCGCGAGGTCCGTACGGGTGCCGGTGCCGGTGCCGGTGGGCGCGGGTCCTGCGCCTTCGGCGGCGGTGGGCTCCGCCGTGAGGGCGGCGGGTACGGGCGCGGCGGCCGCTGTCGCCGCCCGGCGGGTGAGGAGCCGGCGCAGCAGCGGCCGTACGGCCTCTCCCACCAGCAGAGCCAGCGTCAGATAGAGCAGGGCGGCCAGCCAGAGGTAGCCCGGCCAGGCCAGCACCTGCTGCACCGGGAAGGGGACCCCGGAGCGGCTGGAGACGAGGGCGCCGATGCTCAGCAGCGGCAGCACGAAGGCCGCGACGGTGCCCGTGCGGCGCGCGAGGCTGCCCTTGGCCGTGGTGTCACCGATCAGCCGGCGCCACACATACCGGTGCACGCCGACGAGCAGCGCGACCGCCACGAGCACGAAGACCACAACCACGTACGCTCCCCCGCTGAAACGATCCTGTCCGGAAGGCCCCCTGTGGCCTCCGGTGCCTCATCCGTCTGCGCGACGCAAAGCCCTGACACCACGGAACCCGATGACCCCCACAGCCGTCCCCAGAAGAAACGAGGTGATGGCGAGCAGGAGATGGACCCAGAAGTAGGCGGTCGGGTCGCCCGCGTCGTCGAACGCGAGCCCGCTGCCGTCCTTCCAGAGATTCTTGACAAAGGTGACCCAGATGACCCAGCTCCACGCTCCGAAGACGAGCAGGAACCAGGAAACGGGGCGGCTGAGCTTCATGGGTTCAGTATCGCCGCCGGGCTCCCGTCCGATCGCCCGGGGTGGGCTGTCCCGGCGGTATGCACGGCGGGTCAGCTCAAGCGGGTCCCGATCCTCAGCAACGCCATGTACGTTTCCGACCGTGCCAGCTCTGAAAAAGACCGTAATGACGGTCATCTCTGCCGCTTTGCTGTCCGTATGTGTCGCCAACCCTTCGGGGGCGACGACCGCCAAGGACAAGACCGACGACAAACAGCCGACGCCCACCGGTCAGATGTCGACCGTGGGCGGCAAGCGGCTGGGTGACGTGGGCACCCAGGTCGATCTGGGCCCAGGAGCCCCGGTCCTGCCGAAGGACCTCAGTGGGCGATCGTGGATCGTCGCCGACGCGGAGAACGGGGAGGTGCTGGCCTCGCACAACGCGCACTGGCGGCTGCCGCCCGCCTCCACCCTGAAGATGCTCTTCGCCGACACGGTGCTGCCCGCCCTGCAGCCGAAGACCCTCACCCACCGGGTGACCGAGGAGGAGCTCGCCGGCGTCGGCGAGGGAAGCAGCCTGGTGGGCGTCAAGGAGGACCACACCTACACGGTCCACGACCTGTGGCTCGGCGTGTTCCTGCGCTCGGGCAACGACGCGGTGCACGTGCTGTCCGAGATGTACGGCGGCGTGCCGGCGACGGTCTCCGCGATGCAGCGGCACGCCGAGGAGCTCCAGGCCCTGGACACGACGGTGGTGTCGCCCGACGGTTACGACGCCCCGAACCAGGTCTCCAGCGCGTACGACCTGACGCTCTTCGCCCGCAGCGGGATGCAGAAGGCGGACTTCCGGGAGTACGCGGCGACGGCGACGGCCGAGTTCCCCGGCGAGAAGAAGAAGGGCAAGAAGCGCGAGTCCTTCGAGATCCAGAACACCAACCGGCTGATCACCGGTGACATCGGGGTGGATCCGTACAAGGGCATCGCCGGCGTCAAGAACGGCTACACCACGCACGCGGGCAACACCTTCACCGGCATCGCCGAGCGCGACGGGAAGGTGCTGCTCGTGACGGTCATGAACCCCTCGTCCGAGGAGAGCCACGCCGTCTACAAGGAGGCCGCGGGCCTGCTCGACTGGGGTTTCGCCGCCGACGGCAAGGTGACCCCGGTCGGTGAGCTGGTGCCGCCGAAGTCGGCCGTGGCCGGGAAGGGCTCGCAGCAGACGGCGGGCGCGGACAAGGCCGAGCCCAAGAAGCACGCGGCCGCGTCGGCAGCCGCGGCCACCTCCGGCTCCGGCGGGGTCTGGACCGCGCTGTCGATCGCCGGCGGAGCGCTCGTGGTCCTGGCGGCCGGGGTGTTCCTGGTCAACCGGCGCTGGCCGCTGCCGGACCTGGTGCGTCGCCTTCCGCGTCGCTGATGTCCTGGTCGCTCCCCTCCGGGGTGCCCCGCTCCTCCCCCTTGCTCGGCGTCGCCGTCCAGGCGGCGCAGAGCAGGAGCAGCTTCGCGCTGAAGTTGATCCACAGGAGGAGCGCGATCGGCACGCCGAACGCGCCGTACATGCTCTTCGACGCGACCTCCCGCATATAGCTGCCGAGCAGCAGTTTCAGCAGCTCGAAGCCGACCGCGCCCACCAGTCCGGCCACGATCAGCCGGCGGCGGGGCGGCTCCACCCCGGGGAGCAGGGTCAGCAGGTAGAGCAGGATCAGGAAGTCGGCGAAGACGGCCACGACCACGGCCGCCACCTGGAGCAGGACCGCGCCCGCCCCGCCCTCGGCGATGCCCAGCCGGTCGACCGTCCAGCCGATCGCGGTCGAGGCGACGGTGGACACGGCCAGGGCCACGAGCACCGCTCCGCCTAGCCCGAGCAGCAGACCGGCGTCCTTGAGCTTGCGAACGATCGGGTTCCCCTCGTCCACGTCATCCTTCTCCCAGACGGCGCGCAGACAGTCCCGCATCGAGCTGACCCAGCCGGTACCGGTGAAGAGCAGCAGCACACCGGCGACGAGCCCCACCGTGCCCGCGTGGGCCACGAGGTTGTCGATGCCGAGCTGGTCCGAGATGCCGGGCACCTGCTCGGCGAGCTTGTCCTCGATCTTGTCGAGCTGCCGTGGCGAGAGCAGCGCCGCGCCGATGGCCGCGCCGAGCGCGAGCAGCGGGAAGAGCGCGAGGAAGCTGAGGAAGGTGATCGCCGCGGCGAGCCTGGACCAGTGGACCCTGTCCAGGGTCTCGTAGGAGCGCCAGGCGTGCGTCTCCATCAGTCGTGCGACGAGCGGCCCGATGACGGGGAGTTTTTTCAGCCAGTCCATGACCTACGCGTACCCTGCCGGGCGCGGAAAACCGGTGTTCCTGGCCGCCGGGATCGCCAATCACCCATTTCGGTGAGTGCTGTAACAAATCCCTCAAATGGGTTTTCTCTGGCGATACGGTCACGAGCGGCGGCTGCTCCGCCACCGCTCTGTCATCCCGCTAGGAGTTATCCCGTGAAGGACGCCTTCGGTGCCCCGCAGTCCCTGCTCGTCCTCGGCGGTACCTCGGAGATCGGCCTGGCCACCGCGCGGCGCCTGATCGCCCGCCGCACACGCTCCGTCCAGCTGGCGGGGCGACCGTCCCCCGCCCTGGAGCGGGCCGCGGCCGAGCTGCGCGAGCTGGGCGCCGACGTCCGTACGGTCGCCTTCGACGCGCTCGACTCCGCCTCCCACGAGGAGGTGCTCGGCAAGCTCTTCACCGAGGGTGACATCGACATGGTGCTGCTCGCCTTCGGGGTCCTGGGGGACCAGGCGCGTGACGAGGAGGAGCCGCTCTCCGCGGTCCGGGTGGCGCAGACCAACTACACGGGGGCGGTCTCCGCAGGGCTGGTGTGCGCCGGCGCTCTCCAGGCGCAGGGCCACGGTTCGCTGGTGGTGCTCTCCTCGGTGGCCGGCGAACGCGCCAGGCGCGCCGACTTCATCTACGGATCGAGCAAGGCGGGGCTGGACGTCTTCGCGCAGGGTCTCGGCGACGCGCTGCACGGCACGGGGGTGCATGTGATGATCGTGCGCCCCGGTTTCGTACGGTCGCGGATGACGGCGGGGCGCGAGGAGGCACCGCTCGCCACGACCCCGGGGGCGGTCGCGGACGCGATCGTGACGGGGCTGCGGCGGCGCTCGGAGACGGTGTGGGTGCCCGGGGCGCTGCGAGTGGTCATGTCGGCCCTGCGGCACGTGCCGCGCCCGCTCTTCCGGCGGCTGCCGGTGCGCTGAGGGCCGTCGTGCGCTTCGTTCAGGTGGACAGGGACGGCTGGTCCATGGAGGAGCCGCCCTGGGCTGGTACGGCGGGCGAGCCGCCACCGCCCCCGAACGGGAACTCGTTGATCTTGCGCCAGACGCCGTCCACACCCTGTTCGTACAGCGCGAAGGAACCGCAGGTCCACGCCGCCTCGTACGAGGCGAGCTCCTCGTACGCCCGGTCCATGGCCTCCTCCGCGATGCCGTGCGCCACGGTTACATGCGGGTGGTAGGGGAACTGGAGCTCGCGCACCAGCGGCCCGGAGGCCTCCCGGACCCGCTTCTGGAGCCAGGAGCAGGCCGAGGCACCCTCGACGACCTGGACGTAGACGACGGGCGAGAGGGGGCGGAAGGTGCCCGTGCCCGACAGGCGCATCGGGAAGGGCCGGCAGGCCGTCGCGATCTGGGAGAGGTGGGTCTCGATCGCCGGCAGGCCGGCCGCCTCGGTCCCGGTCGGCGGGAGAAGGGTGACGTGGGTGGGGATGCCGTACGCGGCAGGGTCCCCGAAGCTCGCGCGCCGCTCCTGGAGCAGACTGCCGTAGGGCTCCGGGACCGCGATCGAAACGCCAAGCGTTACGGTCCCCACATCGTTCTCCTCTGTCCTCGGGATTCGTTCGTCTCTGTCTTCGGGATTCGTCCGTCGGTCGTCCGTCGGTCGTGCCGACGCCAGTGTGGCCCCTCCGGCCGTGGTCCCGCCAGGGTCCTTGGACTCAGTGCTTCGCAGGCAGAAGGCCCATCCGGTCGTACGTCTGTGCCAAAGTCTCCGCCGCCACGGCCCTGGCCTTCTCCGCTCCCTTGGCCAGCAGGGCGTCCAGGGTCTCCGGGTCGTCCAGGTATTCCTGGGTCCGGGTCCTGAACGGCGTGACGAACTCCACCATCACCTCGGCGAGGTCGGTCTTGAGCGCCCCGTACCCCTTGCCCTCGTACTTCTGCTCCAGATCCGTGACGGCGGCGCCCGTGAGGGTGGAGTAGATGCCCAGGAGGTTGCTGATCCCGGGCTTCTTCTCCGCGTCGTAGCGGATCACGGTGTCCGTGTCGGTGACCGCGCTCCTGACCTTCTTCGCGGTGACCTTCGGTTCGTCGAGAAGATTGATCAGGCCCTTCGGCGTGGACGCCGACTTGCTCATCTTGATCGCCGGGTCCTGCAGATCGAAGATCTTCGCCGTCTCCTTGAGGATGTACGGCGCCGGGACGGTGAACGTCTCGCCGAAGCGGCCGTTGAACCGCTCCGCGAGGTCCCGGGTGAGCTCGATGTGCTGACGCTGGTCCTCGCCGACCGGGACCTGGTTCGCCTGGTACAGCAGGATGTCGGCGACCTGGAGGACCGGGTAGGTGAAGAGGCCCACGGTCGCGCGGTCGGCGCCCTGCTTGGCGGACTTGTCCTTGAACTGCGTCATACGGGACGCCTCGCCGAAACCGGTGAGGCAGTTCATGATCCAGCCGAGCTGGGCGTGTTCGGGGACATGGCTCTGCACGAAGAGCGTGCAGCGCTCCGGGTCGAGTCCGGCCGCCAGCAACTGGGCGGCGGCGAGCCGGGTGTTGGCCCGGAGCTCCTCGGGGTCCTGCGGCACGGTGATCGCGTGCAGGTCCACCACCATGTAGAAGGCGTCGTGGGACTCCTGCAGCGCCACCCACTGGCGGACCGCACCGAGGTAGTTGCCGAGGTGGAACGAGCCTGCGGTGGGCTGGATTCCGGAGAGCACGCGGGGACGATCAGAGGCCATGCACTCATTGTCTCAGGTGCCGAACCGATCCACGGCAACCGGTGCGGGAAAGCGGTGGGGACGCGCGCGGAGGCTCCGGACCCTGGCGCGCCACGCGGAAGAGGTTTCCCCGGCACGAATCCGACGGACGATACAAAGTGGGCACCACCTCCGCCCACGCCGCACGACGAACGGAGATCCCGTGTCGACCACGGAAACCGCCATCGCCTCCGCCGAGGCGCACAGCGCGCACAACTACCACCCGCTGCCCGTCGTCGTCGCCTCGGCGGACGGCGCCTGGATGACCGATGTCGAGGGGCGCCGCTACCTCGACATGCTCGCCGGCTACTCGGCGCTCAACTTCGGGCACAGCAACCGGCGCCTGATCGACGTCGCCAAGGCCCAGCTGGAACGCGTGACGCTGACCTCGCGCGCCTTCCACCACGACCGGTTCGCGGAGTTCTGTACGCGGCTCGCCGAACTCTGCGGCATGGAGATGGTCCTCCCCATGAATACCGGGGCCGAGGCGGTGGAGACGGCGGTGAAGACGGCCCGTAAGTGGGGCTACCGCGTCAAGGGCGTCCCCGACGGGATGGCCAAGATCATCGTCGCGGCCGACAACTTCCACGGCAGGACGACCACGATCATCAGCTTCTCCACCGACCAGGAGGCGCGGGCCGACCACGGTCCGTACACACCGGGGTTCGAGATCGTGCCGTACGGCGACCTCACCGCGCTGGACGAGGCGATGACGGAGAACACCGTCGCGGTGCTGATGGAGCCGATCCAGGGCGAGGCCGGGGTGCTGGTCCCGCCGCCCGGCTATCTCGCCGGGGTGCGGGAGATGACCAGGGAGCGGAACGTCCTGTTCGTGGCGGACGAGATCCAGTCGGGCCTCGGGCGTACCGGCCGGACCTTCGCGTGCGAGCACGAGGGCGTAGTCCCCGACATGTATCTGCTGGGCAAGGCGCTGGGCGGCGGTGTCGTGCCCGTCTCGGCCGTCGTGTCGTCCGCGGCGGTACTCGGCGTCCACAGGCCGGGCGAGCACGGGTCCACGTTCGGCGGGAACCCGCTGGCCTGCGCGGTCGCGCTGGAGGTGATCGCGATGCTGAACACCGGTGAGTACCAGCAGCGCGCCGCCGAGCTCGGCGACCATCTCCACCACGAGCTGGGGCTGCTGACCGGCGGCGCGGTGCGGGCCGTGCGGGGCCGGGGGCTGTGGGCCGGGGTCGACATCGCGCCCGGACTCGGCACGGGCCGGGAGATCTCGGAGAAGCTGATGGACCGCGGGGTGCTGGTCAAGGACACCCATGGCTCCACGATCCGGATCGCCCCGCCGCTGGTGATCAGCAAGGAGGACCTGGACTGGGGCCTGGACCAGCTCCGCGGCGTACTGGCCGGCTGAGGGCCGTCCCGCCTGGCGTGTTCCTGAGCACGCCGGGCGGGACGGGCAGGGCACGCCGGGGGCACGCCCTACGGAAGCACCCGGCACAGCGCGTCCAGCGCCCCCGCCCAGCCGCTCTCCGACGGCGTGCCGTAGCCGATGACCAGCCCGTCGCGGCCCGGCGCCGCGTCCTCGTGCCGGAAGCGCGAGAGCCGGTCGAGCGCGAGCCCCTGCCAGGTGGCCGCCTGGGCGACCGACTTCTCGGTTCCCTCGGGGAGTTCGAGCACGACGTGCAGTCCCGCCGCGATGCCGCTCACCCTGAAGTCCGGTGCCCGCTCGGCGAGCGCGTCGACGAGCTGGTCGCGGCGGCGCCGGTAGCGCAGCCGCATGGCCCGTACATGGCGGTCGTACGCCCCCGCCGCGATGAACTCCGCCAGGGTCAGCTGGTCCGTCATCCCGGACATCCGGTCGAAGCCGCTCTTCGCCTCGCACACCTCCTCCACCAGGCCCTCGGGGAGCACCATCCAGGCCAGCCGCAGACCGGGCGCCAGCGACTTGGCGGCCGTGCCCAGATAGACGACCCGTTCCGGATCGAGCCCCTGGAGCGCGCCCACCGGCTGGCGGTCGTAGCGGAACTCGCCGTCGTAGTCGTCCTCCAGGACCAGACCGCCCGAGGACCGCGCCCAGTCGACCGCGGCGGCGCGCCGGTCGGGATGGAGCGGTACGCCCGTGGGGAACTGGTGGGCGGGTGTCAGCAGCACCGCACCCACGCCCGGTGTCCCTCCCAGCTCCCCGGTCCTGGCCCCCAGCTCGTCCACCGGGAGGCACGGGGTGCGCAGACCCACGCCGGTCAGGAGATCACGGTGCAGGTCGAGCCCGTACGACTCGACGGCCACACCGCGCACCCGGCGCCGGCGCAGCACCCTCCCCATCAGCGTGAGCCCGTGCAGGAACCCGGAGCAGATCACGATGCGCTCCGGGTCGGCGTACACCCCGCGCGCCCGCGCCAGGTAGTCCGCCAGCACGCTCCGCAGCTCGATACGGCCCCGCGGATCGTCGTCGTACCCGAAGGCCGCGTCGGGGGCGGCGGTGAGGGCGCGTCTGGCGGCCTTCAGCCATTCGGCACGTGGGAAGGCGGAGAGATCGGGCGAGCCCGGGAGCAGACTGTGGACGGGCCGCCGGGGCACCCGCCTGGCCCTGGCACCCCGGGCGACGGGTTCCGGCACGCCGGCCCGCCGCGCGACCCTGGTGCCCGAACCCTGCCGTGCGGTGAGCCAGCCCTCGGCGACGAGCTCGGCGTAGGCGTCGGCGACGGTGTTACGGGCGATCCCGAGGTCCACGGCCAGGGTCCGGGACGAGGGGAGCCGGGTGCCGGGCGTCAGCCGTCCGGTGCGTACGGCCTCCCGCAGCGCGTTCATCAGCCCGCTGCGCAGACCGCCGCCGGCCGGTTCGATATGCAGGTCGGCGCCGAAAGCGGCCCAGGAATCCATCATGGAAATGGACCATACCGGTGTGCCATCCCGTGGTTAGGGTCGAACCCATGAGCACGCACACACATCAGCACACATCCACCGAATACGCCGCCGAGCACCCTCCGCGTCTGCAGATGGCCGAGCTGGCCCCCGACGTCTACAAGGCCATGGTCAGGCTGGACGCCGCAGCGCGTAAGGGAGTCGACCCGACGCTGCTCGAACTGGTGAAGATCCGTGCCTCGCAGCTCAACCGCTGTGCCTTCTGCCTGGACATGCACTCCAAGGACGCGCTCGCCGCGGGCGAGTCCGTCGAGCGGATCATCCAGCTCAGCGCCTGGGAGGAGTCGCAGCACTTCTACACGGAGAAGGAGCTGGCGGCGATCCGGCTGACGGAGGCCGTGACGGTCCTCAACGACGGCTTCGTGCCGGACGAGGTCTACGCACAGGCCGCGAAGCAGTTCGACGAGGCCGAGCTCGCCCAGCTGATCGCCGCGATCACGGTGATCAACGCCTGGAACCGGTTCGGGGTGACCACCCGGCTGACCCCGGGGCACTACACACCGGGCGCCATCAAGCACTGAGCGCGAACGCGGGAGCGGGGGCGGGGGGCGCCGGTTTCCGTGTCCCCCGCTCCCCCGCTTTCCGCCTTCCGGTCCCCCACCCCGACCCTTTCCCACTCCCCCTCGGAGCCCCGATGAACGACCCCGCGTCCGTCTTCCGCACTCTGCACATCGGCCGGGTATCCGGCGACCCGCTGGTCCTGCCAGGGCCGTGGGACGCGGCGAGTGCCCGGGTGTTCGAGGAGACCGGCTTCCCCGCCCTGGCCACCCCGAGCGCCGGTGTCGCAGCCGCCCTCGGTCACGCCGACGGAGACACCCCGGCGGACGAGATGTTCGCGGCGGTGGCCCGCATCACCCGGGCGGTGTCCGTTCCCGTGTCGGCGGACATCGAGGCGGGTTACGGCCTGGCCCCGGAGGAGCTCGTCGACCGGCTCCTGGAGGCCGGCGCGGTCGGCTGCAATCTCGAGGACTCCGTCGGCGGCGTCCTGGTCGAACCGGCACGGCAGGCCGACCGGCTCGCCGCGGTGCGCGCCGCGGCGGGCGAGCGCCTCTTCGTCAACGCCCGTATCGACACGTACGTCCACGGGGACCCGGCCGCCGTGGACGTCGCCACGGACACGACGGCCCGCGCCCTGCTCTACGCGGATGCCGGCGCCGACTGCGTCTATCCGATCATGGCGCCCCCGGACACCCTGCCCGCCCTGACCGCCGCGGTCCGGGTCCCGGTCAACGCGGTCTGCCCGCTCGGCGACCCGTCCGCGCTGCGCCGGCTCGGGGAGCTGGGCGCGGCCCGGATCACCTTCGGCCCCCAGTTCCAGCGCAAGACCGCGGACGCCGTGCGCGACCTCGCGGACGGGCTGCTCGGCGGCTGAACACACGGGACAGGACACAGGACGCACGCGAGGGCGCCCCCGGGCAGCGACTGCTGCCGGGGGCGCCCTCGCCGTAACCGCTGGGGTCCGGCCGGGGGCCGGGCTCCGGTCAGATCAGGCCGAGCTCGCGGACCGCGTCGCGCTCCTCGGAGAGCTCCTGCACCGAGGCGTCGATGCGCGCACGGGAGAACTCGTTGATGTCCAGGCCCTGGACGATCTCGTACTTCCCGTCCTTCGTGGTGACCGGGAAGGAGGAGATGATGCCCTCGGGCACGCCGTAGGAGCCGTCCGACGGGATACCCATCGAGGTCCAGTCGCCCTCGGCGGTGCCGTTGACCCAGGTGTGCACGTGGTCGATGGCGGCGTTGGCGGCCGACGCGGCCGAGGAGGCGCCACGGGCCTCGATGATCGCGGCGCCACGCTTGGCGACGGTCGGGATGAAGGTGTCGGCGAGCCAGGCCTCGTCGTTGACCGTCTCGGCCGCGTTCTTGCCGGCGATCTCCGCGTGGAAGATGTCCGGGTACTGGGTCGCCGAGTGGTTGCCCCAGATCGTCAGCCGCTTGATGTCGGAGACGGCGGCACCGGTCTTGGCGGCCAGCTGCGAGATCGCACGGTTGTGGTCCAGCCGGGTCATCGCGGTGAAGCGCTCGGCCGGTACGTCCGGGGCGGCCGCCTGCGCGATGAGGGCGTTGGTGTTGGCCGGGTTGCCGACGACGAGGACCTTGATGTCGTCCGCCGCGTTGTCGTTGATCGCCTTGCCCTGCGGCTTGAAGATGCCGCCGTTGGCGGAGAGCAGGTCGCCGCGCTCCATGCCCTTCGTACGCGGGCGGGCGCCGACCAGGAGAGCGACGTTGGCGCCGGCGAAGCCGACGTTGGCGTCGTCGGTGATCTCGATGTCGCGCAGCAGCGGGAAGGCGCAGTCGTCGAGCTCCATGGCGGTGCCCTCAGCGGCCTTCAGACCCTGCGGGATCTCGAGGAGTCGCAGGTTGACCGGCACATCCGGGCCGAGCAGGTGGCCGGAGGCGATGCGGAAGAGCAGCGCGTAGCCGATCTGGCCGGCTGCGCCGGTCACGGTGACATTCACGGGAGTGCGGGTCATGGCGATCTCCGTTAGACAGCTGGCGGTGGGGGTCCCTGCCCCTGGTGCTGGATACCTCTGAATCTTGATGTGAAGAGATATCCAGCGGTCAGGCTATCCGACCCTCGCTGCCGGAAACGTCCGGCCCCCTGTGGGACCGCGCACAGCCGGTTACGCAGCGCAGCGGCCCGAGCGCATCACTCCGGCGTGGCGCAGCCGGTCGCGCCGGAGGCCAGGGTCGCGCAGGCCTTGGCGTCGGAGGCCTTCTTGACGGCGACCATCGGGGTGTACGTCTCGGTGTCGGCGTCCACCGTGCCGTCCTGTTCCGACGCACCGGCGGTGATCTTCACGCTGTCACCGGGGGACGCCTGGGTGATACGGGCCCACACGGCCCCGCAGGTCTCGCTGTAGCGGACCTCGACGAGCCCGCTGCCGACGGCCGCGCTGGCGACCGTGCCGGCGAACTCGCCGCCGCAGCCCATGGCTTCCGGATCCTGGCCGGTGCAGTCGGCGCCGCCGCATTCGACGCCCGCCGGCAGCTGGGACGCGTCGGCCGTGGGCTCGGCCGACGGTGTCGCGGCCACCGCGTCGGCGTCGTCGTCCCCGCCCAGATCGAGGATCAGCACGGCCCCGGCCATCAGCAGGAGCGCACCCACGACACCCGCCAGGAACAGCGTCATCCTGCGCCGGCCGCCGCCCTGACGCGGCCCGTCGGAACCGCCGCCCGCGTGGTGTCCGCCCGGGGCCGAGTCCGGCTGCGGCTGCTGCGGGACGCGCGGCGCCGAGCCACGCTGGACGGGCACGGACGGTGGGCGGGCGGCACCATGGCCGGGCCCTCCTGGTCCGCCCGCGGTGGAGACTCCCGTACCGCCGGCCGCGTGGGCGCCGCCGTTCGCACGGCCGCCACCGGCCGCCTGGCCGGCCCTCTTGCCGCCCACGGGGGCTGCCGCCACACCCGCCTCGCCGAGCGCCGCACGCGCCTGGGAGATCCTGATGGCCTCCATCGTCATGTCATGACGCATCTCGGAGCGGCTCCAGGCCCGCTCGGCCAGTTCCCACATGGTCGTCAGATGGTGCAGCTGCGTACCCGTCACCTCGGCGAGCGCGACGATCGCCCCCTTGGGCGCGAGCAGCCTGCCGTTCAGATAGCGCTCCCACGACGTCTTGCTGTAGCCCGTGCGGTCGGCGACCGCGGCCAGGCTCAGCCCGCTGCGGTCCACCAGTCTGCGCAGTTGGCCCGCGAACTCCCGCACCTGCGGATCGAGTTCTTCCGGTAGTGCCTTCCAACGAGGCATTGCTTCCCCCCAGTCGATTCCCCCGGACGTTCCCCGGCGCGCCCCCCGGCCCCGACACCGGGCCCTTTCCCCCTGTCGTACGGAACGTCGGTCCCGCGCTCCGTACTACCCAGAAGGATGCACGGATCCAGGATGCCAGTTCCGGACAAAGGGGCGCACGGGGGCATTCGATATGCGCGCATGCTCCGTTGTGCGCCGCAGTGCGCGTCGATCCGGTCCGGGCGTCGTTGCCCGACGATCACACCATGGCGGAATGGTCACTTCCGTGCCACAGCCACCAGGCATCCCTTGAACCAGATGCCTCATGTCCATGACGCTTGACCCAGGACAGGGCAAGGCCGCTCAAGTCACCGCATTCCGGTGCTTCTTGCACCGGCGCCCGGTCCGGGTGTCCGTCCCTTCTCGGGGGAGGGGACGGACACCTCGTCAACGGATCGTGAAGTGGACGACGTCCGGCAGGAACGGGACGTCGAGCCAGGGCTTGGGCTGTGCCATCAGCGCGAGCAGCACGATCAGGAGCCCTATCAGGCCGTAGGTGACCAGATCGGTGAACCGGGACCGTACGGCGAGCATGCCGACGGACGGGACCACCCAGCGCATCACCGCACCGGCGAGCAGGGCGAAGCCCATCAGCATGGTGCCGATCCTGAAGGCGTTGCCGAAGGGATCGGCACCGACGATCAGCAGCCCGACGCCCGCCGTGCAGAGCACCGTGAGCAGCGGCCACTGACGGGCGGGCGCGGGGGCGTCCCCCGCCGCTGCCCTGCCGCCGCCCTCGGGGCGCGCGGTGTCGCGGGTCAGCGAGAAGCGACGCGAGGGCACCCAGGTCGATCCGCTCCGCCCGGCGGGCTCCCGGGCGGCGGGGGTCTCGGGGGCCCCGGGGGTTTCGGGGGCCGCAGGAGCCTCTGAAGCCCCAGTGGTTTCGGGGGCCGCAGCAGCCTCGGGGGCCCCAGCGGCCTCAGGAGCCGCGAAGGCAGCAGGAACCTCAGGGGCCTCCGCTTCCTCGCGCGTCGCGTCCTTCCGCGTACCGTCCTCCCGCGTCGCGTCCTTCCGCGTACCGTCCTCGCCCGGCTGCTCCTGGCCGTGCTCTGTCACCCGGGCCTCAGCGGACGTCTCGGCCTCATCGGCCGGTCCGTCCGCGTGCGTACCGCCTGCCGGACTCGTACCAGCACCCATGACGTTCCTCCGGTCCGGGTCAGCCGGCGGAAACGGCGGAGGCCTCGGCGGCGGCGAGCTCGGCCGCCTCGACCACGTTGACGAGCAGCTGAGCCCGGGTCATGGGTCCGACACCACCCGGGTTGGGGGCGACCCAGGCGGCCACATCGACCACACCGGGGTGGACATCGCCGACGATCTTGCCGTTCTCGTCCCGGCTGACGCCGACGTCCAGCACGGCCGCGCCCGGCTTCACGTCCTCGGGCTTGATCAGGTGGGCCACACCGGCGGCGGCGACGATGATGTCGGCCTGCCTGAGGTGCACGGAGAGGTCACGGGTGCCGGTGTGGCACTGGGTGACGGTCGCGTTCTCGGACTTGCGCGTCAGCAGGAGCGGCAGGGGACGGCCGATGGTGACGCCCCGGCCGACCACGACCACATGGGCGCCGTTGATCTCCACGCCGTGGCGGCGGAGCAGCGTGACCACGCCCTGCGGGGTGCAGGGCAGCGGGCCGCGCTCGTTCAGCACGAGCTTGCCCAGGCTCATCGGGTGCAGGCCGTCCGCGTCCTTCGCCGGGTCCATCAGCTCCAGGATCCGGTTGGTGTCGATCCCCTTGGGGAGCGGGAGCTGCACGATGTAACCCGTGCAGTCGGGGTTCGCGTTGAGCTCCCGTACGACCTCCTCGATCTCCTCCTGGGTGGCGGTGTCGGGGAGTTCACGCTGGATGGAGCCCATGCCGACCTGGGCGCAGTCACGGTGCTTGCCGTTGACGTACCAGCGGCTGCCCGGGTCGTCGCCGACGAGCAGGGTTCCCAGACCAGGTGTGATGCCCTGTGCCTTGAGGGCCGCCACGCGGACGGTCAGATCGGACTTGATCGCAGCTGCGGTGGCCTTGCCATCGAGAATCTGGGCAGTCATGGAACCCATCCTCGCGGATGACCCCGCCCGCGTACCAATCCTGGCTTGCCACGTGGACATGAGATTGCACTTGCACAACACATTCGGCGACCGGCTGGACAAATGGCGGATGTCACGACGACGATAAGTCCGCATCACCGCGGGCAGGGTCGGGGGGACCAACCGTTGCAGATTGCGCAGATTTCCTCCGCCGCCAGGACCGCGTCGTCCCCATAGATTCGCAACGGAGGAAATTCGCCATGAGCTTCGGCGACCCCAACAACCCCTACGGCCAGCAGCAGGGTGGACAGCCGGGCGGCCAGCCCGGCGGGCAGCAGCCGGGCTACGGCTATCCGCAGCAGGCCCCGCAGGGTGTTCCCCAGCAGGGTTACGGCTACCCGCAGGCACCGCCGGTCCAGGGCGGCTACGGCTTCCCGGGCGGGCCGGGCGAGATGCCCGGCGGTGTGAAGGCCTCGCGCGTCCTGCTCTACGTGATCGCCGGACTCCAGGTCATCGGCGCGATCTTCGTCGTCCTCGCCGCCGCTGCGGTGAGCGCGGCCAAGAACGACCCGACGCTCCAGGAAGACGTCCAGTTCCAGCAGCTCGCCGACTACTCGGGCGGCGTGCTGTGGGCCATCGCCGTCTTCGCCGTGCTGTGGGGCGCCTTCGCCGTCGTCCTCGCCGCCAAGTTCGGCAAGGGGGGCAGCGGACTGCGTGTCACGACCATCATCTTCGGCGTGATCACCGCGATCCTCGGCATCTACCCGTTCGTCGTGATCGGCCTCATCCACACGGTGCTCGCCGTCCTGGTGATCGTCTTCGTCGCGAAGTCCGACGGCGAAGCGTGGTTCAACCGCCAGCAGCAGCCGCAGTACTGATCTCTCTCCCCGCTCGCGCGCGAAGGCCGTGACACCCGCTCAACCGGCGGGTGTGCGGCCTTCAGCCGTTTCCGGGTGCCGAGGTCGACCGTGCGGTGCGCTCCATGACCACGAAGGGGCCGGCCTCACGGGTGACCCGGTAGCGGGCCTCCGGGTGGAGCTGCTGGGCGTATTTCACCGGGTCGTCGATCGGCTGCGACCAGCCGAAGTCCAGGTTCAGCGCGACGACATCGGGCGCGGTGCCGGGGGCCCCGCCGACCCAGTAGACGGTGCGGTCCCCGGTCAGGTGCGCCATCAGCGTGATGTCGGTCTCCACCCGCGCTCCCACGGGGATGGCGTCCAGCGCCTCCTCGGCTGCGTGGGTACGCACATCGGCGCGGTAGGTCTCCGGGCGCAGCAGCTCGCGGAACGGGAGGTGCTGGGTGAGCGCGACGGCGATGGCTGCGGCCATGGGGACGGCGACGTTCGCGTAGGAGACGAGCCAGGGCCGCTTCGAGTCCTGGCTGCGCCTGATGCCGTCGGCCATGGCCAGGAAGACCACCGGCATCAGGATCGCGCTGTAGTGCCAGACCATGCCCCAGTGGTTGGAGTCCTGGGAGAGCAGCCGCCAGCCGAGCGTGGGCAGGACGAGCAGGACCAAGGTGGAACGGAGCGCCATGAAGGCGGTGATGCCGACCAGGAAGACCAGCATCTCGATCTTGACCGACGAGTCGAACACTCCGAGGACGGAGTGGAGCAGCGAGACCTCCTGCCCGCCGTCCTCCTCGATCTTCTTCCAGTAGTCGTACGTCCCCGCGCTGCTGGCCGCCGGTATGAGCACCAGCACGGTCAGCGCGAACGCGAGCACCCCGACGGCCGCCAGCAGGAAGCCCTGGAGCCGCCTCCCGTACAGGGCGAGGAGCAGGCCGACGACGGCCACGGTGGCCCCGAGGTCCTCCTTGACCAGGACCAGCGGCAGCGACCACAGGACGACGGCGCGCCAGCGCTCCATGAGCAGGGCCCGGCAGACCAGGGCGAGCAGCGGAACGGCGAAGGCTATCTCGTGGAAGTCGGCCTTCACCGCCTCCTGGAGCCCCCAGGACAGCCCGTACGCGACAGTGACGCAGAGACCCGAGCGGCCACCCAGGATCTGCTGCACGGTACGCCCGACGACGACCGCCGACGCGGCGAACAGGGCGGCCTGGGCGAACAGCAGGGCGACGGCGGACGGCCAGATCCAGTAGAGCGGGACGAGGAGCGCCACGACCGGGCTGAAGTGGTCGCCGAGGATCAGATAGCCCGGCCCCTTGATGTCGACGACCGGTGCGTCGAACCCCGCGTAGGCGCGCACCTCCTGCTCGAAGATGCCCAGGTCCCAGGAGGGCGACTGGAAGTGGCTGAAACGCAGGTACGCGTAGAGGAAGTAGACCGCGCACAGGGCCACGGCGGCGATCAGATACGGACGCAGCGGCGCCGGATGCGATGCGCTCCCGGCCGGCCGGGGCGCCTGCTCGCCCGGCGCGTCGGTCTCGCTCTGGTTCAGGTCAAGCACGGTGCCCCCGCAACGGAATCCCTTACTGGTCACTGCCCGGTCGCACCGGTTCCGCCCGTCACGGCCCGACAAGCCACTCATTAGAACAGAAGATCGGGAAAGCGCTCGGCGCGGTCCGCGGTCCACGAAGGGATGCGGCCTGCGGCCGTCACTGAGCCGGAGGCCGGACCGCCCGCGCCCGATATCCGTCGGGGGTTGTCGATGAATACAGTCAATGAGACTGACCATCGGGGCGAGGTGAGGCCCGTCGAGCATCCCAGCGGTCCAGAGTGTGAGGAAGCCGGGGCGAACGGCTCGACACGGACGGGCCTAGCTCGCGTAGGGGTCGGTGATCTCACGCAGCTGATCCAGGATCTGGTGCAGCAACGTGAAGTTGCGGGTACCCAGATAGGCCTTCCACTCCGAGAGGATTTCGTCGAGTGTCGCCGAGGCCACCTCGACCGCCCGCTTGCCGCGCCCCTCGATCACGATCAGTCGGGCGCGACCGTCCGTAGGGTCGGGGACCCGGCGGACATAGCCCAGACGCTCCAGCTGGTCGACCAGCACGCCGGCGCTCTGCTTGCTCATCTGCGCCTGGTCAGCGAGGTCGGTGAGGCGCGAACCGTCCGGGGCGACGCGTTGGAACACCCGGCACTGGGCGAGGGTCCAGTCATCGAACCCGGCGTCCTGCAGGGCCCGGAACATCCGGTCCTCGGTGTACCGGTACGGGA
This sequence comes from Streptomyces sp. NBC_01012, assembly GCF_045162755.1. NCBI lineage: Bacteria > Bacillati > Actinomycetota > Actinomycetes > Kitasatosporales > Streptomycetaceae > Streptomyces > Streptomyces sp. NBC_01012. The sequence continues at coordinate 2,947,757 of NZ_CP108688.1, forward strand.
TGAACAGCGACACCCCCAGATCGACCCGCTCCTCGTCACCCATAGCACTCCCAGCCCCGCCTGCCACCCGGCCACACGAGGTCCACACCCTACGCGAACGCCGCCGGGCCCGACCCCCCGCCGGTCCGGTCGCGGTGGCGTGTGCGCGGGGCAGCGCCCACCACGCTCCGCGCACGCGGCCCACTCCTCGGTGACCTCGCACCTGCCGCTGTTGCCGCCGACGCGACCATATGCCTAAAGTAGTCAATGTTCCTGACTAATTGGAGGGAGCCCGATGAAAGAACGGACAGCGCGAACCAAGGACCGTTCACATCCGGACAAGGCAGAGAGAAAGAACGCAGGTAGCGCGATGACACCGACATCAAGCCTGGCGGGCAAGCGGGTCCTCGTCACCGGAGGCAGTAGCGGGATCGGCGCCGCGATCGTGCGACGGCTCGCCGCCCAGGGGGCCACGGTCGCGGTCGGCTACCGATCCGGTCAGGAGGCGGCCGAGGCACTCGTCGGTGAGCTCCGCGACCACGGGTGTGCCGCGTCGGCGTTCCCCGCCGACATCGGCGACAGAGCGCAGACCCACGAGCTGGTGGGCGCGGTGGTGTCCGAGTTCGGCGGCCTGGATCTGCTGGTCAGCAACGCCGGGATCGAGCACTTCGGAGCGCTGGAAACCATCACTCAGGCCGACTTCGACCGCGTCTTCCGGAGCAATGTGGCCGGGCAGCTGTTCGTCACCCAGGCAGCGGTGGCCGCGATGCCCGACGGTGGCCGGATCGTGCTCAGCTCTTCGGTCAGTGCGCGCCTGGCGGTCCGTCAGCACGCCCTGTACGCGGCGAGCAAAGGCGCCGTTCCGGCCCTGGTGCGCAATCTCGCTCCCGAGCTGGCCGAACGGAACATCGCCATCAACGCGATCGCCCCGGGCGCCACCGCCACCCGCATGGCCGACTACGCACCCCACTACGTGCACCCCGCCCTCGCCGATGTGCCGTTCCCCGCACTCATCCGCTCCATGAGCGCGCTCGGCAGGCTGGCCCAGCCTGACGAAATCGCCGCTGCGGTCGCGTTCCTGCTCTCCCCGGACGCGTCCTTCATCACCGGCACCACCATCGAAGCCGACGGTGGCTGGAACTGACGCACCCGGCTCATCCCACCGGCCATGACGCCAGGGATCAACGCCGGGGCCGGTCGTCCCCAAGCCGCAACACACTCACCCCGAACACCTGTCGAAGGGAAACACCATGTCCACTGTCATCACCGGAGCCTCGGGGCACCTCGGCCGTCTCATCGTCGACCAGCTCCTCGCCGCCGGAACACCGCCGGAGCAGATCGTGGCCACCGGGCGGGACACCGGCAAGCTCGCCGACCTCGCACGTAACGGGATCACCGTGCGGCACGCCGACTTCGCCGACCCGCAGACCCTCGACAGCGCCTTCGCGGGCACCGACGCGCTGATGCTGGTCTCCACGACGACGGTGGATGAGCGTTTCGACAACGCCCGCAACGCCATCGACGCGGCGGGCCGGGCCGGTGTCTCCCGCATCGTGTACACCAGCATCCTCAACGCCCCGACCTCGCAGATGACGCTCGCCGACGCGCATCGCCGCACCGAGGAGTACCTGCGTGACAGCGGGGTGCCGTTCGCCATCCTGCGTAACGGTTGGTACCTGGAGAACTACACGGATCAGCTCCCGATGATCACCCAGTACCAGGCACTGCTGGGCAGTGCGCACGACGGGCGTGTCAGTGCGGTCGCCCGAGGTGATCTGGCGGCAGCCGCGGCAGCGGTACTGACGCAGGACGGGCACCTCGGTGCGACCTACGAACTTGGCGGAACGCCGTTCACGCTGACCGAACTCGCCGCCACGTTCAGCGAAGTCCTGGGCACCCACATCGCCTACCGGGACATGTCGGTGGCCGACTACACCGCGACTCTGACGGGTGCCGGGCTGCCGCCGGAGATGGCCGCCGCGGTGGCCGACGCCGACGCCGGGCTGGCCCGCGGCGAGCTGTTCACGGACAGCGCCGACCTGGTCGAGCTCATCGGCAGGCCGGTGACCACGGCGCGGGAAGCCGTACTGAGCGCCGCCGTCGAGGAGTCACGGTGAGTGCCCCCGGACCCGGCGTCGACACCCATGAGATGGTGCTGATCCACCGCGTACTCCGGCGCGAGTTCGGTCAGCTACCGCGGCTGTTGCGCGCCGCGGCAGGTGACCGTGCACGATCCGGTGTCATCGGTGCGCACGCCCGGGAGATGCTGGCTTTCCTCCACACACACCACAGCGGCGAGGACGAGCTGCTCTTTCCGCTACTGCGTGAGCGAGGAGCCCTCGACCCGGAGCTGATGGACCGGATGGATGCCCAGCACGCACAGGTCGACGACGCTGTCTCTGCCATCGACGCGGAGTTGGCGACGTGGACGGCGAGCGCGGACGCTGCCGCGGGCGAGCGGATGGCCGCTCGCATCGACGCCATGATGCCGGCGCTGATCGAGCACCTGGCCGAGGAGGAGCAGGAAATACTGCCGATCGTCTCCGTCACGCTGGCGCAGAGCGAATGGGACGCGCTCGGCAGGCACGGCATGACCGCGATCCCCCTCACGCGGCGGCTGGTCATCCTCGGCCACATCATCGAGGAGGCCGATGACGCGGAGCGGCGAGAGTTCATGAAGGTCCTGCCGGCCCCGGCCCGCGCGGCCTACAAGCTGATCGGCCATCGCCGGTTCACCCGCGAAACCAGCAGGATCCGCGGCCTGCCCTCCCCACGACCCGACAGCACACCCGAGTGGTCACCGGGCGCCGCCGAACGCTGACGAATCGGATCCGTCGGTCGCCGGGACGCAGCGCAGGCCGTACCCGGGAGGGTTACGGCCTGCGGTGCGTCATCGTGCGGGCTTCTTCAGGGCTTCCGTCAGTGGAAGAAGTGGCGCGTGCCCGTGAAGTACATGGTCACGCCCGCCTTCTGCGCGGCCTCGACGACGAGTTCGTCACGGACCGAGCCGCCCGGCTGGGCGACCGCCTTGATGCCGGCCGCGGTCAGGATCTCCAGGCCGTCGGGGAAGGGGAAGAAGGCGTCGGACGCGGCGTAGGAGCCCTGGGCGCGCTCAGCGCCCGCCCGCTCGACCGCGAGCTTCGCGGAGTCGACGCGGTTGACCTGGCCCATGCCGACGCCGACCGAGGCGCCGTCCTTGGCGAGCAGGATGGCGTTGGACTTGACGGCCCGGCTCGCCTTCCACGCGAAGGCCAGCTCCCTGAGCTCGGCCGGGGAGAGCGCGTCGCCGGCGGCGAGCGTCCAGTTGGCCGGGTCGTCACCGTCGGCCTGGAGGCGGTCGGCGACCTGGAGGAGCACGCCACCGTCGATCGGCTTGACCTCGACGGCGGAGGCCGGGGCGTCCGGGCAGCGCAGCACGCGGATGTTCTTCTTACGGGCGAGCACCTCGACGGCGCCGTCCTCGTACGCCGGGGCGACGATGACCTCGGTGAAGATCTCGGCGACCTGCTCGGCCATCTCGACGGTCACCGGCCGGTTGACGGCGATGACACCGCCGTAGGCGGAGAGCGGGTCGCAGGCGTGCGCGTTGCGGTGTGCCGTCGCGACGTCGTCGGCGATCGCGATACCGCACGGGTTGGCGTGCTTGATGATCGCGACGCACGGCTCGGCGTGGTCGTAGGCGGCGCGGCGGGCGGCGTCGGTGTCCGTGTAGTTGTTGTAGGACATCTCCTTGCCGTGCAGCTGCTCGGCCTCGGCGAGGCCACCGTCGCCGGAGGTGTAGAGCGCGGCGGGCTGGTGCGGGTTCTCGCCGTAGCGCAGGACATTCTTGCGGGCGAAGGTGTCACCGAGGAACTCGGGGAGGCCGGAGTCGTCGGCGGCGGCGTAGTCGTCCACGAACCAGGAGGCGACGGCCACGTCGTAGGCGGCGGTGTGCTGGAAGGCCTCGGCGGCGAGCCGCTTACGGGCGGTCAGGTCGAAGCCGCCCGCCTTGACGGCGGCGAGGACGTCGGCGTAACGCTCCGGGCTGGTCACGACGGCCACGGACGGGTGGTTCTTGGCGGCGGCGCGGACCATCGAGGGGCCGCCGATGTCGATCTGCTCGACGCACTCGTCGTCGGACGCACCCGAGGCGACGGTGGCCTTGAACGGATAGAGGTTGACGACGACCAGGTCGAACGGCTCCACGCCGAGCTCGGCGAGCTGCTCGCGGTGGGAGTCCAGGCGCAGGTCGGCGAGGATGCCGGCGTGCACGCGGGGGTGCAGCGTCTTGACACGGCCGTCGAGGCACTCGGGGAAGCCGGTGAGCTCCTCGACCTTGGTGACCGGCACACCGGCGGCTTCGATCTTCCCTGCGGTGGAGCCGGTGGACACCAGCTCGACACCTGCCTCGTGCAGACCGCGGGCGAGGTCTTCGAGCCCCGTCTTGTCGTAGACGCTGACCAGGGCGCGGCGGATGGGCTTGTTCGCCGGGGTGGGGTTATTCACCGACATGACCGAGATGAACCTTTCGTCCCTCAATGCGATAGCCGTCACGGGCGAGCCGCCCCACGGCCTCGACGAGCAGCTTGCGCTCGACTTCCTTGATGCGTTCATGGAGGGCGGCTTCGCCCTCCACCGTTTCCTCTTCGGTCACATCGACCACGCCCTGCGCGATGATCGGACCGGTGTCGACGCCGTCGTCGACGAAGTGGACGGTGCACCCGGTGACCTTCACGCCGTGCGCGAGCGCGTCGCGGACTCCGTGGGCGCCGGGAAAGCTGGGGAGCAGGGCGGGGTGGGTGTTGACGATCCGGCCGCCGAACCCGGCCAGGAACGCCTTGCCCACGATCTTCATGAACCCCGCGGACACGACGAGGTCCGGGCGGTGCTCCGCCACGGCCGCGGTCAGGGCGGCGTCCCATGCGTCGCGGTCGGCGTACTCGCCGAGCTTGCACACGAAGGTGGGAAGCCCGGCGCGCTCGGCACGCTCGATACCGACGGTGCCGTAGCGGTCGGCGCCGACCGCGACGATCCGGGCGCCGTAACCCTCGGGGTCGTCACCGATCGCGTCGAGGAGGGCCTGAAGGTTCGTTCCTGAGCCGGAGACCAGTACGACCACACGGGCCGGGGCGGCGGAGGGGGGCGGGGAGGCCACAGCAGGGCCCTTTCTCGCGTGGTGCAGCAGGTACGCGATGTACAGGAGGTGCGTTTGTATGGTCGTACGAAAGAAGCTCGTCCCGCGATACGGGGAACTCTACGAACGGTCCGACCGTCAGCAACGATACCGGCACACCCGGCGGCCCCCACGGGACGGGGGCGTAGCCGGGAGGTAGCGTCAGGGGACAGGGAACCGCCCCCGGGCGGAAATGACGAGATGGGGAAGACGTTCACCACATGCCGGACCGCCTCCGCACCGCCCTTGGCCACCCGCTGCCCGAGCGGGCATCCACGCTGATGCGGGAACGCCAGTCCTCATCGCCGGACTCCCCCTCGGGCTCATCACCGGACTCTTCTTCCGGGTCAGGCTCCTCGTCGGGGTCGGGCTCCTCGTCGGGGTCCAGGTCCTCGTCCGGTCGGGGGGCGTCATCCGGCCGCGGGGCGTCATCCGGTCGCGGGTCCTCCGGGTCGTCCGACGACAATCCGTTCGCGGCACCGCCCGAGGACCGGCCCGACCAGCCCTGGCAGCCCCGCCACCCCTCCCACGCGCCGGGCCGGCAGGGCAACGGCGGCGGAAACGGTGAGGGTGGCGGCGGCGGCTCCGATGGCCGGTCCGACGACCGGCCCGTCTGGGGCAGCCAGTGGAGCGACCAGCAGCCGGGCCGCCAGAGCGGCGGTTTCGGCGGCCGTCCGGGCGGCACCGGCGGCACAGGACCGGGCGGCCAGGGCGGTGGCCCCGAGGGCAGTCCGCCCGGGCTGCGCTGGGACCCGACCGATCCCGCTCAGCGGCGTGCGCGCTATGCGGTGCTGGGCGGCATGTGGGCGTTCTTCTTCGCCCTCTTCGACCTCCCCGAGATCGCCATGCTCCTCGGTGCCCTCGCCGTTTACTGGGCGATCAGCGCCCTTCGCGGTGGGCCCCGGAAGACCGAGCCGACGGGTGCGGGCGCGGGACAGACCGCGGTGTCCGGCACGAGCGCCCAGGACCACGCGACCACGCCCCCGGCGACGGGGGCCGCTCCCGCCGCTCCCGCCCCCGGGGTCGCGCAGGGCAGCAGCCGGCAGCAGACGACGGCGGCCATCAGCGGTCTGGTGACGGCGCTGCTCGCTCTGGCGATCGTGGCCACCGGGTACACGGTTCAGCTCGTCTACCGCGACTACTACACGTGCGTGAACGACGCGCTCACCAAGTCCGGCGCCATCGCCTGCAACGACAAGCTGCCCGCCCCACTGGAGCCCTTCTTCGGCGTGAAGAAGTAGCGGCCCGCCGGCCTGACCCGCTGGCCGGCTGGCTGGCTGGCTGGCTGGCTGGCTGGCTGGCTGGCTACGGAGCGGTGTCCCGGTCGGGTTCCGGTTGCCTCTGGGTATCCGGGTCCCGGCCGGTTGGCGTATCGGGTTCGGGTTTGGGCTCGGGTTCGGGTTCGGGCTCGGTCTCGGTCTCCGGTTTGGGTTTGGGTTTGGGTTTGGGTTTGGGTTTGGGTTTGGGTTTGGGTTTGGGCTCGGGCTCGGCTTTGGGCTTGAGTTCCGGATTGGGTCTGGGCTTGGGGCTCGGGCCCGGGTCCTTGTCCGTGTCGGCCGGGAAGTCCGCCATCAGCCCGCCCGAGTTCCTCTTGAGCGCGGCCCATCGCGCTTCCCGCGCCCCGTCCTCGTGCCAGGGGCCTGCCGACAGGAAGTCGTACGGCTCCGCGTCGACGTCCTCGGCTCCGCCCCCGTCCCCGTCCGCTCCCCCGGGCCCCTTCTCCGTCTTCTGCTTCTCCGCCTTCTGCGCGGACTTCCGCCCCGGCTCCTGCTCCTGCCCCGGTTCCGTCTTCGCCTGGTCCCCCTTCACCATGTCCCACCGCCACCCCCACCGGTGTTCCCGCAGCCGCCACGCCCTGAGCAACAGCGCCGCCGGTACGCCGATCACCGAAGTCCAGGCGAGCGCGGCCGGGCCCACCAGCCACCACACGGGGCCGAACTCCGCCAGAGCCCCGGTGCCGAGCGGGCCGCCCGACGCCGCCGCCAGTACCGCCGCGCCCGCCGCGCAGCCCACCGCGGCGAGTCCCGCCACCAGCGCGGTACGGGCCTGACCCCAGGCCTCCTCGCGCCCCCCGCGCACCGGGGCCGCCGCCCGTGCGACGAACCGGGCGAGGGTCAGGGCCGCCAGGACGGGTACCGCGACCGCCGCCCAGTTCGCGAACGTTCCCTGGCCGTGGGCCGGCACCGCGGCAAGCAGGGGAAAGTCCGGCATCGCGGGAGGCCCGGTGAACGCGAGCGGGGTGGCCATCGACGCCGTACCGAGGGCGAATCCAGGCCCGAGGCCGTACGCGGCACCCCACATCGCCGCGTTCGGCACGAGCGCCGTGGCCAGCAGGAGTACGGAGACCCGGCCCGCCCAGTCGCCCGACAGACCCAGGAACGAGTCCTTCGCCGCCCCCGTGTGCCACACCAGCGCCACCGCGACCAGCAGCGCCCCGCCGCCGAGCAGCATGAGCACACCCGCGGCCGCCGACCGCAGGGCGACCCCGACCCCGGACCGGAAACGGGAGCGGGCGGCTGCCTCCTGCAGTCTCAGCGGCGCCCAGACCAGCAGCGGTGTCAGGGGCCGCCCACGCGCCGCCCACACCCCCGCTGCCGCCGCGCCGGCCACCACGAAGGTGACGGGGAAGGCGAGCGAGGTCCGGTCGGCGGGGAGTGCCCCGTCACCGGCGTAGGCCGCCGCCCCGAGCATCACCAGCAGATATCCGGCGGTCACCGCGCAGAACGCCCCGACCGCCGAGTGCCCGCCCGAAGCCTCACCCTCGTTCTCCGCCGAGTCCCGGGCGGCCCGGTGCACCAACCACACGGGCAGCACCACGAGCAGCAGCGGAACCATCGCCACCGGTGCAGGGTGGCCGCTCAGTGTGTCGGCTCTGACGAGTTCGGCCCCGTGGGCCAGCAGCCAGATCCCGGTCGCCACGTGGAAGGCCTCGCCGGGCCCGCTGTCGGGGTACGGAGAGCTGATCCACAGCACCATGACCAGCACAGCGAGCGAGCCGAGCCCGAGCCCCGCCGCCAGCACTCCGCGCACGAAAGCGTAGGCCAGGGCGGCGGACCTGGTGCGCTCTGCCGACAACATCGGGCTGCGTTCGGTCACTTGGGTCACGCGGCCATGCTGCCAACGACACGCGCTTATTTCGTGTAACGGGCTAATAGCCGCTGTGTCGCTCAATATACGTTTATGTACTTTTTCACCCAGTGCAGTGTCCTCGCGGACGGAGGCCTGGCATGACGCGCAGCAGCACAGGACCGGCGCCCGGAGCCCCTCTGCCCTCCCCCAAGGAGCGGCGCAGGCTGCGTGAGGCGAAGGCGCTGAGTGAGGAACAGGTCGCAGCGGCCGTGGGGGTCACGCCCGCGACCGTCCGCGCGTGGGAAACGGGGCGCACGAACCCTCGGGGCCGTCGGCGCGCGGCGTACGCACGGCTGATCGGCTGCGCCGACGACCACCCCACGCCACCGTCGCCGCCTTCGCCACCGTCACCGCCTTCGCCGCAGGCCGCCGAAGCCACCGGGAGCAGCACGCCACCCCCGACCGAGCCCGGCACCACCCCCGCGAACCCCCGAACCACCCCCGACCCGGCAAAGCCCACCCTGGACGACCCCGCCCCGCATCCGGACGCACCGGACTCGGACGCACCGGACTCGGCGACGCCGGAAACGGACGCGCGGGAAGCCGCAGCACCGGTCGCGGCGTTGCCGCAAACGCCAACTCCGGAGGCCCCCGCGCCCGAGGCCCCCGCACCGGTGGCAACGGTGCCGGACCCCGCGGCACACGAGGTACCCGAAGCACCCCAGGCACCCCAGGCACCCGAGGCACCCCAGGCACCCGAGGCGCCCGAAGACCCCGCACCCGCCCCCGCGGCGCCGGACGGGAGTGGGGCCGTGCCGTCGCCCCGGGACGGTCTCACCCCCGAGGAGGCGTACGACGCGCTGTACGGCCGTACCGCCCCCGGCCTCACCCGACAGATGTATCTGCTGACCGGTCGCCGGAAGCTGGCCGGGGAAGCCGTGGAACACGCCTTCCGAATCGCCTGGCAGCGGTGGCCCGAGGTGGCCAGGGACCGTGACCCTGCGGGCTGGGTGCGGGCGGCCTCGTACGAGTACGCGATGTCGCCCTGGCATCAGCTGCGCCGCACCCACCGCCGGGTAGACGCGCCGCCCGACGACCCGGCTCGGCGTGCACTGCTCGACGCGCTGCTCGGCCTGCCGGCCTCCTACCGGCGCACCCTGCTGCTCCACGACGGCGTGGGCCTGGGGCTGCCGGAGACGGCCGCGGAGACGGAGGCGAGCACCCCGGCGACGGCGAGCAGGCTGCTGAATGCACGGGCCGCGGTCGCCGAACGGCTCCCCGAGCTGGCGGATCCCGCTGCACCCACGGAGTCCGGCGGCAGGTCCCCGGTGCTCCGCGAGCGGCTGGGCGCACTCGCCCTCGCGGAAGAGGTACCCGAACCGCCACCGGCCACCGCCGTCCGCGCGGGCAGCCAGCGCATCGCCCAGCTCTGGACCCGGGCGGCGCTCTGCTTCGGCGTACTGCTCGTCAGCACGACCGCCTTCACCCTGCACACGGCCCCTACGCAGTACGAGCAGCCGCTCTATCCCGCCGAGCCGGTCGGCGGCGTCCCGCCACGGGGTGGGCCTGAGAAGCTGACCCCGCAGGACCTGAAGCTGGAGAAGGCGCTGAAGGGCCAGTTCATGCACGGCCCCGAGCGGCTGGTTCCACGCATCCCCTGACACGGAAACGGCGCGGGTCCGCACCCCTTCTCCGAGGGGTACGGACCCGCGCCGTTCACGCGGTGGCGGTCAGCCGCCGAGGATCTCGCGCGCCAGCTTGGCGGTCTCGGTCGGCGTCTTGCCGACCTTCACGCCCGCGGCCTCGAGGGCCTCCTTCTTGCCTGCGGCCGTACCGGAGGAGCCGGAGACGATGGCACCGGCGTGGCCCATGGTCTTGCCCTCGGGTGCGGTGAAGCCCGCGACGTAGCCGACGACCGGCTTCGTGACGTTCTTCGCGATGTAGTCGGCGGCACGCTCCTCGGCGTCGCCGCCGATCTCGCCGATCATCACGATGAGGTCCGTCTCGGGGTCGGCCTCGAACGCGGCGAGCGCGTCGATGTGCGTCGTGCCGATGACCGGGTCGCCACCGATGCCGACGGCCGACGAGAAGCCGATGTCACGGAGCTCGTACATCATCTGGTAGGTCAGCGTGCCGGACTTGGACACGAGACCGATGCGGCCGGGCTTGGTGATGTCGCCCGGGATGATGCCGGCGTTGGACTGACCGGGGGTGATCAGACCGGGGCAGTTCGGGCCGATGATGCGGGTCTTGTTGCCCTTCGCGTTGGCGTACGCCCAGAAGGCGGCCGAGTCGTGAACGGCGATGCCCTCGGTGATCACGACGGCCAGCGGGATCTCGGCGTCGATCGCCTCGACGACGGCGGCCTTCGAGAAGGCCGGCGGCACGAAGAGGACGGACACATCGGCGCCCGTCTTCTCCATCGCCTCGGCGACCGACCCGAATACGGGTACCTCGGTGCCGTCGAAGTCGACGGAGGTGCCCGCCTTACGCGGGTTCACGCCACCGACGATGTTGGTGCCGTCGGCCAGCATGAGCTTGGTGTGCTTCATGCCCGTGGCGCCGGTCATCCCCTGGACGATGACCTTGCTGTCCTTGGTGAGGAAGATAGCCATGGTGTTGGAGTCCCTCGTCCTTTACTTCGCAGCCGCGGCGAGCTCGGCGGCCTTGTCGGCCGCGCCGTCCATGGTGTCCACACGCTGAACGAGCGGGTGGTTGGCGTCGGAGAGGATCTTGCGACCCAGCTCCGCGTTGTTGCCGTCGAGGCGCACGACCAGCGGCTTGGTGACGTCCTCGCCCTTGGACTTGAGCAGCTCCAGGGCCTGGACGATGCCGTTGGCGACCTCGTCGCAGGCGGTGATGCCACCGAAGACGTTGACGAAGACGGACTTGACGTCGGAGTCCCCGAGGATGATCTCCAGGCCGTTCGCCATGACCTCTGCGGAGGCGCCGCCACCGATGTCGAGGAAGTTGGCGGGCTTCACGTTGCCGTGCTGCTCACCGGCGTACGCGACGACGTCCAGGGTCGACATGACCAGACCGGCACCGTTACCGATGATGCCGACCTCGCCCTCGAGCTTGACGTAGTTGAGGTTCTTGGCCTTGGCGGCCGCTTCGAGCGGGTTGGCCGCGGCCTTGTCCTCGAGCGCCTCGTGGCCGGGCTGGCGGAAGTCGGCGTTCTCGTCGAGAGACACCTTTCCGTCCAGGGCCAGGATGCGGCCGTCCTTGGTCTTCACCAGCGGGTTGACCTCGACGAGGAGGGCGTCCTCCGCGACGAAGGTGTCCCACAGGGTCACCAGGGCCTCGGCGACGCCCTCGGCCACGTCAGCCGGGAACTTCGCCTGGGCCACGATCTCGCGGGCCTTGACGATGTCGACCCCGTCGACAGCGTTGACCGGGACCTTCGCGAGGGCCTCGGGGGTCTTCTCCGCGACCTCCTCGATGTCCATGCCGCCCTGCACCGAGGCCATGGCCAGGAAGGTGCGGTTGGTGCGGTCGAGGAGGTACGAGACGTAGTACTCCGCCTCGATCTCCGGAGACAGCTCGGCGATCATCACGTTGTGGACCGTGTGGCCCTTGATGTCCATGCCGAGGATGTCGGTCGCCCGGGCGACCGCCTCATCGGGATCGGCGGCCAGCTTCACGCCGCCGGCCTTGCCTCGGCCGCCGACCTTCACCTGCGCCTTGACGACTGACTTGCCACCCAGCCGCTCGGTCGCCTCGCGGGCTGCCTCAGGCGTGTCGATGACTTCACCGGCCAGCACCGGTACACCGTGCTTGGCGAAGAGGTCCCTCGCCTGGTACTCGAACAGGTCCACGCGCGTCCGTCCCTATTTAGTGGTCTCGCGGTTCGTCTTTCTGCGTGGGCGTGCCGCGAGGGCAACGTGACTGCGCAGTCACTAGGGAGGCGCACACGGTGACCGAGTACGCGGCATGTCCATCCGGCAGGTTATCCCCCACGCCGCGCCGGACCCTAAATTGCAGATCACACATGAGCGGTGATAACGGTCACAGACCGCGCTGGTAGCCGGGTTACGAGGGACAAAACGACGCCTCCGCCGGACCCCACCGGACCTCATCCGGGACGGCCCCTCGTCCGGTCATCGGACGACGTCCGGTATCGGGAGGGTCCTCTTCTCGATCGCCGCCGCCATGACCTCGGGGAAGAGGTCAGGAGTGCAGGCGAAGGCCGGTGCGCCGAGCGCCCCGAACGCGGCGGCGTGCTCACGGTCGTAGGACGGCTCGCCCTCGTCGGAGAGCGCGAGCAGCGTCACGAACTGCACCCCGGACGCCTTCATCGCCCTGACCCGTCCGATCATCTCGTCACGAATCCCTCCCTCGTGCAGATCGCTGATGAGGACGACCACGGTGTCCGCCGGACGGGTGATCTTCGACTGGCAGTAGGCGAGCGCCCGGTTGATGTCCGTCCCTCCGCCGAGCCGCGTGCCGAAGAGGATGTCGACCGGGTCGTCGAGCTGATCGGTGAGATCGACGACGGCCGTGTCGAACACGACGAACCGGGTCGACAGGGTCCGTATCGAGGCGAGCACCGCACCGAAGACCGAGGCGTGGACGACGGACGGGGCCATGGACCCCGACTGGTCGACGCAGAGGACGACGTCCTTCTTCACGGACCGGTCCGTGCGGCTGTACCCGATGAGGCGCTCGGGTATCACCGTGCCCGCGCCTTCCCTGCCGGGCAGCGGCACGTGGTGCTTCAGGTTGGCCCGGATCGTGCGGTCCCAGTCGATGTCTTGGTGGCGCGGCCGGCCCACCCTGGCCGAGCGGTCCAGAGCGCCGGTGAGCGTCGCCCTCGTACGAGTGGCCAGCCGGCGCTCCAGGTCATCGACGACCTTGCGCACGACGGCCCTGGCCGTCTCCTTCGTCGTCTCCGGCATGGCCCTGCCGAGCGAGAGCAGGGTGCCGACCAGGTGGACGTCGGGTTCCACGGCCTCCAGCATCTCCGGCTCCAGCAACAGGGTGGAGAGCCCGAGGCGGTCGATCGCGTCCCGCTGCATGACCTGGACGACGGAGGCCGGGAAGTACGTACGGATGTCGCCGAGCCAGCGGACCACCGACGGCGCGGACGCCCCGAGCCCCCCGGAACGCTCGGCCCTGCTCCTGCCCCTGGGTTTCTTCCCTCCTTCGTACAGCGCGGTCAGCGCCTCGTCCATCGCCGCGTCATCTCCGGTGAGCGCACGGCCCGTTCCTTCGGCGCTGTCCGTTCCTTCGGCACGGTCCGCGCCCAGCACCAGACGCCAGCGCCGCAGCCGCTCGTCCTCGGTGTCGGTCGTGTCCATCGCCCTCGCCTCCTTCTCATCCGTCCTGGCCGAGGAGCAGTCGGAGCACCGGAACCACTGCGTCCGCCCGCTGCTCGTCGAGCCCTTCACCGAAGCCCGGCGCGGCTGGTCCGCCCTCGTCGCCCGCCCTGCCGGAGCCCGGCCCGCGGCGCACGAGCTCGCCGAGCGCGCGCCGGGCTCCCGGCTCGTAGGCTGCGAACGTGCGGCGCAGCAGGGGCAGTACGCCGGTGAACGTGTCGGCCGGTATGCCCGTGAGCCAGGTGTCCACGAGCCCGAGGAGCCGCTCGTCATGGACGAGCAGCAGACCGCCGCCCGCCGCTGCCCCGACGAACCCCTCGATCCAGGCCGCCGCTTCGGGAGGCGCGGTGCCGGGCGAGAGCTCAAGGCCCATGAGTCGCGCGGCCTCGCTCCCCTCCAGCCGCCCTTCGTCCAGGAGCAGTCGCGTGGCACGGCCCCGGACCTCACCGGCGACGGCGTCCCTGGCGGACAGCTTGTGCAGGACACCGGCCCACCGCTCGGGCAGCCCGTCCGCCCGTACGGCGCCGGCGAGCAGCCCTATCGCGGTGTGCACGCCGTCCACCCGGCGGTGGGCCTCCGCCGCCGCGTCCGCGTCGAGGCCGGTGCAGGCGGGCGGCAGGCCCACACAGACGCGCTCGGCGATGCCGACCGCCACCTCTCCCAGGGCCGAGGCTCCGGTGGAGCGCACATCTCCGTAACGCAGGGAGCGGGCCAGGGCGGGTAGCGCGTCGGCGAGGTGGCCGACGTCCGTATCGAGGGCGGCCCGGTCGGAGAGTGCCCTCATCACGACCGGCAGCGCCTCGGGCAGGCCGGCCAGGAGGCACCGCTCGGCGAGTGCGGTGACCTCGGCGAGCGAGGACGCGGACAGGGCGTCCGCCTCGGCCCTGGCCGTCGTGGCTCCGCGCACGGTGGTGCCCCAGACGCCGGCCTCGGCCACCCTGACGTGGAGCTCGGGCTCCCAGCGCAGCCGCCAGCTCTCCCGGAACGTCCCCGTGCTGCCCCGGCCCTCGGTGGGTTCGCCCCAGTGCACGCCGAGGAGTCGCAGCCGGTGCAGCAGCCTGCTGCGGGCGGCGTCGGTGTCCTTGCGCAGGTCGAGCTCCAGCTCACGTCTCCGCGCCTCGGGTGCGATCCGCAGCTTGCGCTGCTGCCGGTCCAGGTCGCGCTGGAGGGGGACGGCGGGGGCGGTGTCGGGGACCTCGCCGAGGACCTCCCCGACGACCAGCCGGTCCCGCACAAGAGCGAGCGGCACATCGGATCCCTCGCACATGACCGCCCTGACCGCGTCGGTGGCCTCGGCAAGCCCGACGGCCGGACGGTCACGCAGGGCCGCCAGTGTCCCGGCGAGCCGGACGGCCTCGATGACATCCGCGGAGGACACGGCCCTGTCCGTGTCGCGCAGCAGTCCGGCTACCTTGGTCATCCAGCGCTCGACGGGCCGGTCGGGGGCGCCGAACAGGTGCCCGTACCAGCCGGGGGATTCGATCCCGGCGCCGTATCCGCTGTGCCGGGCGAGCCTCCGGTGCGTCCAGGGCACCCAGGTCAGCTCCGCCTTGACCTTGGGCATCCCTTTGAGGAGCGCACGGTCGGCGGCGACCGTCGTCCGCGCGCCGAGCGCCGGGACATGCCAGGCGCCGCAGACCACGGCGATGCCGTCGCCGAACTCCTTGCGGGCGGCGCGCAGTTTCAGGCGCATCGCGGCCTCCCGGACGGCGTCCTGTGGATGTCCCCCGTCCCCGTACAACTCACGCAGCGCGGTCATCGCCTCGGCGAGCGCGGTGAACGGGGCACACGGATCGGCCTGCCGTCCGTCGGCCGCACGGTGCTCGACGACGTCCTCCCACCAGCGCTCGGGGTCGTCGTAGCCCGCGGCTCCGGCGAGGATCCCGATCGGGTCGATGCCCGGCCCGTCCTCCTCCGCGGCCTGCCCCGTGGCATCCCCCCGGCCGTCCTCCCGCTGTTCCGCCAATGCCAGGGAGTTCGCGGCCGGCAGGTCCATGAAACGCACCGGGACGCCATGCGCCGATGCCCAGCGGATCGCGCCCCACTCGGGCGAGAACTCGGCCAGCGGCCAGAACGCGGCACGCCCCGGATCGTCCACGGCGTGGGCGAGGAGCGCGACCGGCGGACGCATCCCGCTGTGCGCCGCCAGCGGCAGCAACGCGTCACCCTCGGGCGGTCCTTCTACGAGCACGGCGGCGGGCCGTGCGGATTCCAGGGCGGCCAGGACCGCGCGGGCCGAGCCCGGTCCGTGGTGGCGCACCCCCAACAGCAGCGGCCCCCGGGGAGCGGTGGTGGTCCCACCGGTGCGGGGTGTCATTCGGCGGCCTCACGGCAGGCGCGGTAGAAGTCCTTCCAGCCGTCGCGCTCCCGGACGACCGTCTCCAGGTACTCCTGCCAGACCACCTGGTCGGCCGTCGGGTCACGGACGACGGCCCCGACGATGCCGCCCGCCACGTCCCCGGGGCGCAGGACACCGTCGCCGAAATGGGCGGCGAGCGCGAGGCCTCCCGTGACGACGGAGATCGCCTCGGCCGTGGACAGCGTCCCCGAGGGCGACTTGAGCCTGGTACGGCCGTCGGTGGTGATGCCGTCGCGCAGCTCCCGGAAGACCGTGACGACCCGCCGGATCTCGGCCATGCCGTCGGGGGCCGGGGGCAGGTCGAGCGAGTGCCCGATCTGGGCCACGCGCCGGGACACGATGTCCATCTCCTCCTCGGGTGTCGCGGGCAGCGGCAGCACGACGGTGTTGAACCGGCGGCGCAGGGCGCTGGAGAGCTCGTTGACCCCGCGGTCGCGGTCGTTCGCCGTGGCGACGAGGTTGAACCCACGCACCGCCTGGACCTCCTGGCCCAGCTCGGGGACGGGCAGGGTCTTCTCCGACAGGATCGTGATGAGCGCGTCCTGCACATCGGCGGGGATGCGCGTGAGCTCCTCGACGCGGGCGGTCATGCCCTCGGCCATGGCCCGCATGACGGGGCTCGGCACCAGCGCCTCGCGGCTGGGGCCGTGGGCCAGCAGCCGTGCGTAGTCCCATCCGTAGCGGACGGCTTCCTCCGGTGTGCCCGCGGTGCCCTGCACGAGCAGGGTCGAGTCCCCGCTGACGGCCGCGGCGATGTGCTCGGACAGCCAGGTCTTGGCCGTCCCCGGGACGCCGAGAAGCAGCAGCGCCCGGTCGGTGGCGAGCGTGGTGACAGCGACTTCGACGAGACGGCGCGGGCCCACGTACTTCGGTGTGATCAGCGTGCCGTCCGCGAGCGTCCCGCCGAGCAGATAGGTGGAGACAGCCCATGGAGAGAGCTTCCAACGGGCAGGTCTCGGACGGTCGTCGGCGGCGCCCAGAGCCTTGAGCTCGTCGGCGAAGGCGTGCTCGGCGTGCGGCCTCAGGGCCTCGCCGTCTGCTGCGTCGGTCAGTACGGACACTGTCATGGATCCCCCTCCGGATCGGTCGATCCGATGCGGTTTCCACGGTGCACCACGCCACTGACAATCGGCCCCGGCACCCGGCCGGTACCCCCGTCCGACCCGGCTGGTCCGGCCGGCCGGGACCGATTGTCAGTGGTGCGCCCTACCGTCGGATCCATGGTGCTATCTCACGGGGGAGAATCCTGCCGAGCCGCCGGACCGGCGGAGCGGCGGGCGCTGGAGCGGGCGTTGCGCCTGACTCCTGACGAGGCTTCGAGCGAGGCTTCGAGCGAGACGGGCTGCGCGTTCGCCTCGGAGCACGCCTGGTCCGAAACGGGGTTCGGCGGTCCGGGCGTGGTCTGGGGCATCCGCGCGGGCGGCGACGGCCCGCCGTACCGCACGGCGGTGGACACGGGTGAGCCGGCGTACACATGTGGTTGCGGCGAAGAGACGTCGCCCTGCGGGCACGCCCTGGGGCTGTTGCTGCTCGACGCCTCCGGCGACCGGACGTCTGAGGAGATGCCGGAGAGGGGGAAGGAGCGGGGGAAGGAACCGCCCGACTGGGTCGCACAGTGGCTGGAGGACCGGCACCCGCGGGCGGCACCCGGGGGTCGGGCGAGCCGGGCGGCGGAGCTCCGTGCCGCCCGCAGGGCCGAGCGCATCACGGGCGGTGCCCAGGAGTTGGAGCAGCGGCTCAGCGATCTGGTGCGCGGCGGACTGGCGGCGGCGGACCGCCCTGGATACGCGCTGTGGGAGGAGACGGCGGCCCGCATGGTCGACGCCCAGGCACCAGGACTCGCAGGCCGTGTGAGGGAGTTGGGGTCACTGCCCGTTTCCGGCCCCGGCCGGCCCGCTCGGCTGCTGGAGGAGTGCGCACTCCTGCATCTGCTGGACTCCGCCTGGCTCGGGCTCGACCGGCTGCCAGGACCGCTGGCGGCGACCGTCCGTACGAGAGTGGGGCTGACGGCATCGGCCGAAGGACCGGCTGTCCGAGACCACTGGCTGGTCCTCGCGCAGTACGACACACCGGACGGCAGAATCGTCACCCGGCGCACCTGGCTGTACGGCGGGGACTCGGGCCGCACCGCCCTGTTCCTGTCTTACGGAGCGCCGGGGCGCGCCCCCGCCAGGACGCTGCCGGTGGGCACGGTGCTGGACGCCGAGGTGACACCGTATCCGGGCGGCGGCGGGCTGCGGGGCGAGCTGGGACGGGAGTTCGGCGAGCCCGCCGTCACGGCAGCGGCGCCGCCCGGCGGCACCACGGCCGATGCCGTCGCCGCGTACGGGCGGGCGCTGCGGGACGACCCATGGCTCGACGCCTGGCCGGCCACCCTGCGCGATGTCATACCCGCGCCGTCCGGGGACGGCTGGCAGTTGGTCGGCGCGGCGGACGGCTCCGCCCTGCCGGTCGCACCATCGGCGCTGTCCCGGCCAGGCCTGTGGAAGCTTGTGGCGCTGTCCGGCGGCAGCCCGCTGACGGTGTTCGGCGAATGCGGACACCGGGGTTTCGACCCGCTCGCGGCCTGGTGCGCCGAGACCTCCGACGACGACGAACCGAGCACGGCGGCCGTGGCGCTCGCGTGACGCGCCGAACCCTCCCGCACCGCCGATTCCACCGACTCGACCGACTCCACCGACTTTCCCGGAGTGCCGAAGCACCGGAGCACCGGAAAGGACCGCCCGATGCACACCACCGTCACGACAGCCGGCGCGCCCGTGAGCGCCCCGTGGGAAGACCTCGTCACCTCTGCGCTGCTCGGCACCGACCGGCGCCCTCTGCGGGCGGAGGACGGTGCCGCGGTCGGTCCGGCGGCGCTGCTGGACACGGCGGCGGTCCACACCGTGCGGCGCAGGGCCGCTCTGCGGCCGGCCTCCGGCGCCGCCCTGCCCGTGCCGGCACCGGCCGATCCCAGGCCGCCGCTGCCTGCCGCCGCCCGACGCAGGCTCGCCCAGCTGCTGGCGGACCGCTCGGCGCCGCCGGACGGCGGCCGGCGGGGAGCGGCTCCCGATCTGACCGAGCTCATCCCCCAATGGCTGGCCTCGGCCGGCGCGCACGGTTACCGGGCGCCCGCCGAGCTGCTGCCCGCGCTGCTGGACGCGGCGAGAGCGCGTACGGATCTGCGTCCGCGCGTACTGGCCTTCGCCGGGCCGCGCGGGCTGTGGCTGGCCGCGCTGAATCCGGAGTGGAGATTCGCGCTGCGTGCCGCGTCGCGCGGTGCGCAGCGGCCGGGCACAGCGGATCCGGAGGCGGTGCGACTGCTCTGGGGCGAGGGCCTCTTCGCCGAGCGGGTCGCGCTGCTCGGTGCCGTGCGGGATCAGGACCCCGCTGCGGCCAGGGCCCTGCTCGCCACCACATGGTCCACGGAGCGGGCCGAGGACCGGCTGATGTTCCTGGATTCCCTGCGGTCGGGCCTTTCGGACGCCGATGAAGGGTTCCTGGAGGAAGCTCTGGCGGACCGCAGCCGCATCGTGCGTTCCACAGCAGCCGAGTTGCTGTCCGCGCTGCCCGATTCGGCGCTCGCCCGGCGGATGGCGGCCCGTGCCACGTCCTGTGTGAACCCCGACCGCACGGGTGGCGCCGTATCCGTGGCGGTGGAGGCGCCGCACGAGTGCGATGCCGCGATGCAGCGCGACGGCGTGGCGCCGGTGCCGCCCTCAGGGCGCGGTGAACGGTCGTGGTGGCTCAGCCAGTTGGTGGAGGCGACCCCGCTCGGGGTGTGGCGGGAGAGGTTCGGCGGCCGGACCCCCGATGAGCTGGTGACCCTGCCGGTCGCGGACGGCTGGGCCGGTGAGCTGCACGCCGCCTGGTGCCGGGCGGCCGTGCGGCAGCGGGACGCCGACTGGGCGCGGGCACTGCTCGGCGTCCCCTCGGCCCCCGTGGCGAGCGGCCCCGGGACGGCGTCGCTGGCGGAGCGCTCGAAGCTCCTCGCCATCCTGCCGGCCGCCGAGCGGGCACTCTGGGTCGCCGGGTTCATAGCCGCGCACGGCCTGTCCGAGGCCTTCCAACTGCTCGGTGTCTGCTCCGTGCCCTGGGATGTGCCGCTCGGCCGGTCGGTCGTCGACGCGCTGGACATCGCCCGGGACGCGGGGAGCTACCCGTGGAGCTTCAGCGGGGTGATGGGCCTCGCGGAGCGCTGCCTGAATCCCGCCGAGGGGGACAGGCTCGCGGTGCTCACCACCACGCCCGACGAACCGGCAGACGCTTCACCGGGTGCGGGTGACTACTGGTCGGAGGCGTTCCAGCGCCTGGTCTCCACCCTGCGCCTGCGCGCCGCCATGGACGCGGAGCTGGCCCAGGACGGCACAGGCTGACCGCGCGGTGGCTCAGGCCCCCGCGGGCTGGCGGACGTGCGCGTTCACCCAGTCGACGATCGAAGCCGTCGTCGCACCCGGGGTGAAGATCTCCGCGACGCCCTGCTCCTTCAGCGGGGCGATGTCCCCTTCCGGGATGATGCCGCCGCCGAACAGCTTGATGTCCTCGGCGTCGCGCTCCTTCAACAGCTCGATGACCTTGGCGAAGAGCGTGTTGTGCGCACCCGAGAGGATCGACAGACCGATGGCGTCGGCGTCCTCCTGGATCGCGGTGTCCACGATCTGCTCGGGGGTCTGGTGGAGGCCCGTGTAGATGACCTCCATGCCCGCGTCCCGCAGCGCCCGCGCGATCACCTTGGCCCCGCGGTCATGGCCGTCGAGGCCAGGCTTGGCCACCACCACACGGATCGGACCGGTCACACCCATCAATGCCTCCACATGCGTCTCCCGGACCCAGAGGGGCCGGTGATGTGAACGAACGTTATCCACAGCATCCCGCACGGCGTCGTTTCGCGGTGGACCGGGAGGGGGAAATCACACATGGGACATGTTCGCCGGCAGCGTTCCCAGCGTCGGGCGGCCCAGCGGGCCGCGCGGGGAGCGCCGCCAGGGGAGCCGCAACGAGGTCGTCGTACCACCGCGCCGTCAGCCGCACGGCACGGTGGTACGGCCCCCGGCAGCGTGAGGACCGCCGGTCGCCTCCCGCGGCGATCCCCGTGAGGGCGTACGGGGCAGGGAGCCGCCTCCCCCGCATGCCAGTGCAGGAGGTCGGCCATGAAGGTCCTGCCTTTCCTTCCCCTACTGCTGCGCAAGCCGTCTCTACGCCCCGCCTGGTTGTCGTCCACGCTGGTCAGAGCCACCGCACTGGAGCTGGTGATCCTCGCCGGGCATGTGCTCATCTATCCGTCCGGCCTCACCCCGGAGCGCCGACAGCCCGTGCCCACACCGCCGACGCCCGCACCGAGCCCCGCACCGAGCCCCACACCGACTCCGGCGCCAGGCCGATTCGCCCGTTCGGCGGACACGGCGGACACGGCAGAACCGGATGCACCGGATGCACCGGGCACACCGGACGCATCGAATACGGCGACGGCAACCGCCCTGCCGGCCCGGAGCGACGACCACCCGCCCGTCGTGCTGCTGCACGGCTTCATCGACAACCGCTCCGTGTTCGTCCTACTCCGCCGCTCCCTGGCCCGGCACGGCTGGCACCACCTGGAGTCGCTCAACTACTCCCCCCTGACCTGCGACATCCGCACCGCGGCCGAACTGCTCGGCCGCCATGTGGAGGAGATCTGCGCCCGCACAGGCCACCGGGAGATCGACATCGTCGGCCACAGCCTCGGCGGCCTGATCGCGCGGTACTACGTGCAGCGGCTCGGCGGTGACCGCCGGGTGCGCACGCTCGTCACCCTCGGCACACCGCACGGCGGCACCGCCGCGGCCCCGCTGGCGGGCGCACACCCCATCGTCCGCCAGATGCGCGGCGGCTCGGATCTGATCGCGGAGCTGCGCCTGCCCGCCGCCGGCTGCCGGACCCGGTTCGTCAGCTTCTGGAGCGAATTGGACAGGGTGATGCTCCCGGTCGAGACGGCCTGCGTGGATCACCCCGACCTCGATGCGGTGAACGTCCGCGTCACGGGTATCGGTCATCTCGCCCTGCCGGTCCACCCCGCGGTCGCTTCAGCGATCCGTCAGGCACTCGAGTCCGACGGCACGGCGATCGGCGCACCGGGAGCCGCGTCCGTCGCCTGAATCTCCCGTCCCAGGACCACCACACACCCCAGCCGAATAGAACTGACTTCGAACATAGAGCCAAGCCTGTCTCCACCGTCCACCGAAAGGCGGCCGATTGCCCGTTTCCTGAGGAGCCGAAAGCCGCCGAAGATTGTCGTCCTCACCTACCGCCGGGTACAGTCGCGGCCACTGTCACCCTGGGTTTCCCCCACCGGACCCCGGAACAGGTCCTGCTGCCGAGGCGAGAGAGAAGTTGGTGAACGACCAGCACCCCCACGCCGGGCCTGCCGGATACGACAGCCATTCCACCGGCAGCTTCGACAGCGACCCGCTCTTCGGCACCCTGCCGGGTCAGCACGACAGCAGCCACGAGACGACGTACGGCGGCGGCTACGCCCCGGCGTACGACGGCGGCTACGGCAGCGGTTACACCGGCGGCTCCTGGGACACCGGCGCGCATCAGCAGGCTTCGTACGCCGCCTATGACGCCCAGGCCCACCCGCAGACGCCCCAGGGCTACGACACAGGCGCGCAGGGTTACGACACCGGCGCCACCTGGATCCCCGAGGGCGGAATCCCCGCCCAGGCCGCCCCCCAGTCCCCCGACGCGACGGGCCAGTGGAACACCGCCGGCTGGGACCACACCGGCCAGGCGGACCAGTGGGCGGCGGGCGACACGGGGGCCTTCCCCACCGCCACGTTCGACACCACGGCTTACGGGACGGGCACGTACACCGCCCCCACCTTCGAGACCGCGGGGTACGAGAGCTACACGGCCCCCGACACCGGCACCTACGACGCCACCGCCTGGAACACCGGCGCCACGCCCGGGAACGCCACGTACGCACCCGAACAGACTTCGTATCCCTCGTACGAACACCAGTCGGTGCCCTACGAGACGTACGAGACAGCCGAGTTCACCGCGTTCACCGCCCATGAGGGCGGGGATGACAGCGGACATGACGGCATGCAGGACAGTGCCCAGGACGGGTTCCACGACCTCCACGGCCACCCGGACCCGGACCTCCTCGACGAGTCGCCGGACCTTCACGACGGCGCCCCCGGCGAGGCCGAGCCGGTGCAGAACCTCGCCGGTGACATCGCCGGCATGAGCGCCGAATCCGCCTCAGTCGCGGCGTCATCCGCCCGCCCCGTCGGCCGTTCCTCCGCCCCTCGCGGCGGAGGCCGTGGCCGGCGCCGCACCCCCGCGAAGCGCTCCGCGCTCCTGACCGTCGCCGTCCCCTCCGCCTGTGTCATGAGCGTCGCGGGTATCGCCGCCGCCTCGGTGAGCGGAGTCGGCGGAGGCGAGGAGACCAAGGACGACACGACGTCCATGGCGGCCGCCGACACGGTCAAGCCGGTAGCGGCCAACAACAAGCTGGACACCCAGCTCGCCAACCTCAACGCCGACGCCGAGAACTTCGCCGACCGCGCGAGCCGCACGCAGGAGCGCATCGACCTGAAGGAGCGTCAGGCCGCCGACAAGAAGAAGCGCGCGGAGGAGGCGGCGCGCAAAGAGGCAGCGCGCCCCAAGTTCGTGCTGCCCGTGAAGCAGCACGGCCTCAGCGCCACCTACGGCCAGGCCGGCGTGAACTGGATGTCCGTGCACACGGGCATCGACTTCCCCGTCACCTACGGCACCCCCGTCATGGCGGCGACCGACGGCACCGTCCGCACCCAGTGGAACAGCGCCTACGGGAACATGGCCATCGTCACCGCGGCCGACGGCACCGAGACCTGGTACTGCCACCTCAGCAGCACCAAGATCCGCTCCGGCCCGGTCCAGGCCGGCGATGTCATCGCCTACTCGGGCAGCTCCGGCAACTCCACGGGCCCGCACCTGCACTTCGAGGTACGGCCCGGTGGCGGCTCGGCGATCGACCCGATGCCCTGGCTCAGCAGCCACGGGCTCAACCCGAACTGAGACAGGCCGCCCCAGCTCAGGCCCGAGCCCGGCCGGAACCCGCCGGCAGGGGCCGGGGCTTGGGGTCAGGTCAGAGCCGGGGATCAGGTCAGAGCCGGGGCTCCGGTCAGAGCTTCTCGACCGGCGCGTAACGCAGGAGCAGCTTCTTCGGCCGCTCGTCGCCGAAATCGACCGTCGCCTTCGCCTGGTCGCCGAATCCCTCGACCGCGGTCACCGTGCCCAGGCCGAACTGGTCGTGCGTGACCCGGTCCCCGGCCACCAGCGTGACCACCGGCTTGTCGGAGGTGCGCCGGGTCGCGAATCCCGATGGTCCGGACTTCGAGCGCGACGAGGACAGCGACGACGTGATGCCGGACGTCGGTCCCGCCGAAGCGGCCATCGGCCCCTTGCGCTTCCACTCCAGGTGCTGGTCCGGGATCTCCTCCAGGAACCGCGACGGCGGGTTGTACGAGGGCTGTCCCCACGCACTCCGCATCGACGCCCGGGTCAGATACAGGCGCTCACGGGCACGCGTGATGCCCACATAGGCGAGCCTGCGCTCCTCCTCGAGCTCCTTCACCTGGCCCAGCGCCCGCATGTGCGGGAAGACGCCGTCCTCCATGCCCGTCAGGAACACCACCGGGAATTCGAGGCCCTTGGCCGTGTGCAGCGTCATCAGCGTGACGACACCTGAGCCGTCCTCGTCCTCGTCGGGGATCTGGTCCGCGTCGGCGACGAGCGCGACCTTCTCCAGGAACTCGGCGAGCGTCCCCGCACCTTCCTCCTCCGCACGCTCCTGCTCGAACTCAAGGGCGACCGCGGCGAGTTCCTGGAGGTTCTCGATACGGGTCTCGTCCTGCGGGTCGGTGGAGGCCTGGAGCTCGGCGAGGTAGCCCGTACGCTCCATCACCGCCTCCAGCACGACGGCCGGTCCCGCACCGGACTCCACGATCGTGCGGAGCTCCTCCATGAGCGTGTTGAAGCGCTTCACGGCGTTGGCCGAGCGGGCCGCCATGCCGTACGCCTCGTCGACGCGGCGCAGCGCCTGCGGGAAGGAGATCTTCTCGCGCATCGAGAGGGCGTCGATCATCGCCTCGGCCCGGTCGCCGATACCGCGCTTGGGGACATTGAGGACGCGGCGCAGCGGGACGGTGTCCTCGGGATTGGAGAGGACCCTGAGGTAGGCCAGGACGTCCCTGACCTCCTTGCGCTCGTAGAAGCGCACCCCGCCGACGACCTTGTAGGGCAGTCCGACGCGGATGAAGATCTCTTCGAAGACACGGGACTGGGCGTTGGTCCGGTAGAAGACGGCCACATCGCCCGCCTTCGCGTCCCCCGCGTCCGTCAGCCGGTCGATCTCGTCGGCGACGAACTGCGCCTCGTCGTGCTCGGTGTCCGCGACGTAGCCCGTGATCCGGGTGCCGGTGCCGGCGTTCGTCCAGAGGTTCTTGGGGCGACGGCTCTCGTTGCGCTCGATGACGGCGTTGGCCGCGGAGAGGATCGTCTGGGTGGAGCGGTAGTTCTGCTCCAGCATGATC
This sequence comes from Streptomyces sp. NBC_01012, assembly GCF_045162755.1. NCBI lineage: Bacteria > Bacillati > Actinomycetota > Actinomycetes > Kitasatosporales > Streptomycetaceae > Streptomyces > Streptomyces sp. NBC_01012. The sequence goes on from NZ_CP108688.1 coordinate 2,973,167, forward strand.
GTGGTCGCGTCCGGATAGTCCTCCTCGAACTGGAGGATGTTGCGGATGGTCGCGCCACGGAAGGCGTAGATCGACTGGTCCGCGTCACCGACGACGCACAGCTCGCCAGGGGCGTCGCCCTCGCCGGCCGGGCCCACCAGCTCACGCACCAGGGTGTACTGGGCGTGGTTGGTGTCCTGGTACTCGTCGACGAGGACGTGCCGGAAGCGGCGGCGGTAGTGCTCGGCGACATCCGGGAAGGCCTGGAGCAGGTGCACCGCCGTCATGATGATGTCGTCGAAGTCCAGGGCGTTGGCCTCGCGGAGCCGCGCCTGGTAGAGCGCGTACGCCTGGGCCAGCGTCTTCTCGAAACCGTCGGCTGCCTGACCGGCGAAGGTCTCCTCGTCGATCAGCTCGTTCTTCAGGTTCGAGACCTTCGCCGTGAACGACTTCGGCGGATAGCGCTTCGGGTCGAGGTCCAGATCACGGCAGACCAGCGCCATCAGACGCTTGGAGTCGGCCGCGTCGTAGATCGAGAACGACGAGGTGAAGCCGAGACGCTTGGACTCGCGGCGCAGGATCCGCACGCAGGCGCTGTGGAACGTCATGACCCACATGGCGTTGGCGCGGGGTCCGACGAGGTCCTCGACGCGCTCCTTCATCTCACCGGCGGCCTTGTTGGTGAAGGTGATCGCGAGGATCTGCCCCGGGTGCACCCCGCGCTCGGCCAGGAGATGGGCGATCCGGTGCGTGAGCACCCTGGTCTTGCCCGAGCCGGCCCCGGCGACGATGAGCAGCGGCGATCCGGCGTGCACGACGGCGGCGCGCTGCTCGGTGTTCAGCCCGTCGAGCAGCGCGGCGGAGTCGATGACGGGGCGCGGGGCACCGTCGCGGTAGTAGGCGTCGCGCGGGGGCGGAGGCGCGTCGAAGACGTCCTCGAAGAGGCCCTCCGGCACCGCCTCGGGCGCGTGCTCCTCGGGGGGCGGCGGGGGACCGTCCTGCGCTTGCTGGAGGCCGGTCAGGAAACTGTCGTCAAAGAGGCTGCTCATCGCCTCACGAGTCTAGGCGTCCGCACCGACAACCCGGGGCGGCATTGACGAGACGGTACCGACACCGTGTGCACTGCGGGACGGTCCGCCCACGTTCCGTGAGATTCGGGTGCGGAATCCGCCGTCGCGGACCGCCGTCCGGAAAAGGTCACGAAAATGTATCGGGCATATCGAACATCAACCTTCACAGGGACACCACGGGTTGGCTAGCGTGCTCCGGAAGGTGCCCGTATCCCCTGAGGCGAACCACGCCGCACGGGCGCCCGCGCCGAATCCGTACTCCCCCAGGAGGCACGGAACCGGGGACCCACACGCAGTACTGGGGTGAATCGGTCCATCTCCACCGGACCGTAGGGCAGCCTTCCGTGTTCCGCCCGAACCCGACAGCTAACCCGGTAGGCGGTCCACGGAAGGAGATGCCGGCCTTGGCGTCGCATCGAAAGCCGCGCACCCGCGTGCGCACCACCACGCCCGCCGTCGGTCTGACGACCGCGGCTCTCGCCTCCGTCACCCTGCTCTCCACGCAGAGCGCGACGGCCGCCCCCGCCGAACCCAAGCCCAGCATCGAGGAAGTCCAGAAGAAGGTCGACGCCCTCTACCGGCAGGCCGGCACCTCGACGCAGCAGTACAACAAAGCGAAGACCGCATCGGCCGAGCAGCGCGCCAAGGTCGACGCCCTCCTCGACGCCGCGGCGAAGCGGGCCGACAAGCTCAACGACACGCGCCGGGAGCTGGGCAGCTACGCCGCCGCGCAGTACCGCAGCGGCTCGATCGCCCCGACCGCGACGTTCTTCCTGGCGGACGACCCGCAGTCGTATTTCGACCAGGACCAGCTGATGGCCAGGATGACCAGCCAGCAGCAGAAGGCGGTCGCCGACTTCCGTACGCAGCAGAAGGAGGCCGCGGCGAAGCGGGCCGAGGCGACGAAGAGCCTGGAGACGCTCACCGAGTCACAGGAGACGCTGCGCACCAGCAAGCAGCAGGTGCAGACGAAGCTCACCGAGGCCCGCTCACTGCTGTCGAAGCTGACCGCCGAGGAGAAGGCGCGGCTCGCGGAGCTGGAGCGCAAGAAGAAGGCCGAGGCCAAGCGCAAGGCCGAGGAGCTGGCCAAGCAGCAGGCCGCCGCGAAGAAGAAGGCCGATGAGGCGGCCAAGGAGGAGGCGGCGAAGGAGGAGTCCGGCACGGGGACCGGCGGCACGGGCTCCGACAGCGGCTACGCCACGAAGGCCGAGAAGGTCCTGTCCTTCGCACGCGCCCAGATCGGCAAGCCGTACGTCTGGGGGGCGACGGGCCCGTCCTCGTACGACTGCTCCGGGCTCACCCAGGCCGCCTGGAAGGCGGCGGGCGTCGACCTGCCGCGCACCACCTGGGACCAGGTCGAGGTCGGCACCCGGGTGGCCACGGCGGATCTGCAGCCGGGGGACCTGGTCTTCTTCTACGACGACATCAGCCACGTCGGCATCTACAAGGGCGACGGCATGATGATCCACGCGCCGAAGCCGGGTGCGAACGTCCGCGAGGAGTCCATCTACTACATGCCGATCTACGGCAGCGTGCGCCCGGCGTAACGCGTGTGCGGGGCGGGCCGCCGAAGTCCGGGCGGCCCGCTCAGGTCCAGAGCGTGGCGATGAAGATGTTGACGACCGTCAGCCCGCCGACGGCCGCGAACGCGCCCTTGCTCACCTTCTCGTCGTCCCGCTTCACATAGACGAGCGCCAGGACCACGATCAGGACCAGCAGCTTGACGCCGATCTTGATGTTGTTGACGCTCTGGTCGTCGGCCTGGTTCAGCCCGACCAGCGCGACGCCCGTGACGAGCATGGTGAGCGCGCCGTGCAGCATGGCCGGTACGAAGCGGGCCGTGCCCGCCCCCATGGCCTTCATCTGGGTCAGGAAGCCGCCCAGCAGGGAGGCGATACCGATGATGTGCAGGGCCACGAAGACATTGATGAGTACGTCCATGGCCGCAGCCTAACCATGTGATTTCACCACTCTTGGGCCAGGTAGGACTTACCGATGAGCGCACTCATCGTGCGCGCGAATTGCCGGACTCCGGTTGATTTTTCCGGTCATCCGACATCATTCGCCATAAACGAAACAACTTATGAGGGCAATACCTGTCATTACACCTCTTACCTGTGTGCCGGGCTTAGCGTCCCTCCCAGGTGACCGGTTCCGCACCACCGCCCCCGTACCGGGCGGCTCCCCGGTCGCCCCGCCAGGAATCCGGCGGCGGGCCACTCCCCCTGTGGTGGCCCGCCTCCGGGCCCGGTGGGCCCGCGGCACCCACCGACGGGCAGTCGAACGGAAGGACGCACCACCCCCGTGGCCGCCGATCGGAAAGCCGCTCACCGCAAGCCCAAGCAGCGTCTGTTCACCGGACCTGCTGCACGCACCGCAGCCACCCTCGCCCTCGCGGGGGCGGCGACCGCGACCGCCCTCGACGGCGCCGCCCAGGCCGATCCCCAGCTCACCCCGGCCCAGGTCGAGGCCAAGGTCGAACGGCTCTACCACGACGCCGAGGTCGCGACCGAGAAGTACAACGGCGCGAAGGAGGAGGCGACGGCCTCCGAGAAGTCCCTCGACGCCCTGCGCGACGAGGCTGCCCGCAGGACCGAGCGCCTCAACGCCGCGCGCGACACCCTCGGATCGTTCGCCACCGCCCAGTACCGCAGTGCCGGCGTCGACCCCGCGGTCCGGCTGGCCCTGTCGTCCGACCCGGATCAGTATCTGGAGCGCGCCGCCTACGAGGACCGGGCCGGCGACCGTCAGGCCGGCGCGGTCAACGGCGTACGTCGGCAGATCAACGACATCGCCCAGCTGCGCGCCCGGGCGAAGGACGAGCTCGCGGTCCTCGCGTCCCGCCGGGCCGACCTGAAGAAGCACAAGGACGCGGTCCGCACCAAGCTCGCCGCGGCCCGCAAGCTCCTGGCCACGCTCACCGCCGAGCAGCGCGCCGACTACGAGCGCTCGGCCGACGCCACGCACGGCGGCAGCGCCCTCCGCGCCGACCGGGGCCTCGCACGCGGTTCCGTGGCAGCGCCCAACGCCCGTGCGGCACAGGCCGTCGACTTCGCGTACGGGGCGCTCGGCAAGCCGTACGTCTGGGGCGCCACCGGGCCCGCGTCCTTCGACTGTTCCGGGCTCACCCAGGCCGCCTGGCGTGCGGCAGGAATCTCCCTGCCCCGCACGACGTACACCCAGATCAACGCCGGCCGGCGCGTCTCCCGGTCCGAACTCGCCCCTGGAGACCTGGTGTTCTTCTACTCAGGGATCACCCACGTCGGCCTCTACATCGGCGGCGGCCAGATGATCCACGCCCCGCGCCCCGGCGCCCCGGTCCGCATCGCACCGATCGACGAAATGCCCTTCGCGGGAGCGACCCGCGTCGCCTAGGCTCCGGTCCCCATGGACACCGCCAGCGCCACCGCAATCCAGAACTACGCGCGCACCCTCACCCTCCGCTCGCCCGACCACTACCGAGCCGGCCCGTTCACGGTGCGGCACAACCCGGGCTGGGAGCTGAAGTTCGCGAACTACGCCATCCCCGACCAGGACGCCGAACCCACCGCGCGGGACATCGCCGACCTGGTCGCGGCGTTCCGCGCACACGACCGGCTGCCCCGGCTGGAGTTCCTGCCCACCTGGGCACCCGCCGTCGAACCGGCCCTGCTCGCGGCCGGTTTCACGGTGGAGAGCCGCGCACCCGTCATGGCCTGCACCGCCGACCGCCTCCTCACACCGAAGCCGGTGGACGGCCTGCGCATCGCCGAGCCCGTCACCGAGGCGGAGTTCACCGACGCCGCAGCCGTCCAGCACACCGGTTTCGGCTCGGACGGCGGCCCCGACGACGATAGCTCGGACGGCGGCCCCGACGACGGCGAGATCGCCTGGCTGCGCACGGCGGCGGCCGGCGGCGGTGTCGCGGCCCTCGCCACCCTGGAGGGCCGGCCCGCCGGCGCGGGCGGCTGCTCGGTCCCGGCCGACGGGATCGGCGAGCTGGCCGGCCTGGCCGTCGCCGCCCCCTTCCGCCGCCGGGGCGTGGGCGCGGCGCTCTCAAGCTGGCTGACGCACACCGCCTTCGAGCGCGGCTACCGCACCGTGTGGCTGGAGCCTGGCGGCCCCGACGTCGAGCGGATCTACGCGAGCATCGGCTACCGCAGGGCGGGCGAGAAGCTCAACATCTCGCTGACTGCCGGTCCCGGCTGAGCACGGGCCGGGCTCAGACCAGCCGTCGCGCCGTGGCCCACCGCGTCAGCTCGTGCCGGTTGGAGAGCTGGAGCTTGCGCAGCACGGCCGAGACATGGGACTCGACCGTCTTGACCGAGATGAACAGCTGCTTGGCGATCTCCTTGTACGCGTACCCCCGGGCGATCAGCCGCAGCACCTCACGCTCGCGCTGCGTCAGCCGGTCCAGGTCCTCGTCGACCGGTGGGGCGTCCGTCGAGGCGAAGGCGTCCAGGACGAACCCCGCCAGCCTCGGCGAGAACACCGCGTCGCCCTCCTGGACCCGGAAGACGGAGTTGACCAGGTCGGTGCCGGTGATGGTCTTGGTGACGTAGCCGCGGGCGCCGCCGCGGATGACCCCGATGACGTCCTCGGCGGCATCCGAGACCGACAGCGCCAGGAAGCGCACCGGGTTCTCCACCTGCCCCATCATCGGGGCGCAGCGCCGCAGCACCTCGACACCGCCGCCTCCCGGTAGGTGGACGTCGAGGAGGACGACCTCGGGGCGGGTCGCGGTGATCACGGTGACCGCCTGGTCGACGTCGGCGGCCTCACCGACGACCTCGACCCCGGTCTCCTCGGTACGGCCGATCTCGGCCTGGACCCCGGTGCGGAACATCCGGTGGTCGTCGACGAGCACGACCCGTACCCGGCGCTCCGGGCCCCCGGTCGCTTCGGTGTTCTCGGTCATTCGCTCGCCCTCTCCATCTCCAGCTCGACCTCCGTGCCCCCGCCGGGCACCGAACGCAGCCGCGCCGTGCCGCCGTTGCGCTGCATCCGGCCGATGATTGATTCTCGTACGCCCATCCTGTCGCCCGGAACCGCGTCCAGGTCGAATCCCGGCCCCCGGTCCCGTACGGAGACGAAGACCGTGGTGCCCTCGACCTCCGCGAAGACCTGGACGGCGCCGCCCTCGCCACCGTACTTGGCGGCGTTGACCATCGCCTCGCGTGCGGCCTGCATCTGCGCCGCCAGCTTCTCGTCGAGCGGGCAGTCGCCGACGACGACGACCTCCAAGGGGACCCCGTGCTTGTCCTCGACCTCGGCGGCGGCGCGCTTGACCGCCTCGGCGAGGCTCGTCGGCTCCTCGGCCTCCTCCTTGCCGGTGCCCTCCGGGTTGTACAGCCAGTTGCGCAGCTCCCGCTCCTGGGCGCGCGCGAGCCTGCGGACCTCACCGCCGTCGTCGGCGTTGCGCTGGATCAGCGTGAGCGTGTGCAGGACCGAGTCATGGACATGGGCGGCGACCTCGGCACGCTCCTGGGCCCTGATACGCATCAGGCGTTCCTCGGAGAGATCCTGTGCCATCCGTACGAGATAGGGACCCGCGAGCAGCGCGATACCGGTGAGCACGGCGATGGCGGCGGTCAGCGCGGTGCCTAGCTGGGCGGCCGAGCTCCGCACCACCAGGAAGGCGGCGAGGCCCAGGCCGACGAGCGCGACCCCGGCGAGTCCCCGGGCCAGGTGCAGCACCCGGCGGCGGCGGCCGACCTCGATCCAGCGGGCGCGGCGCGCGTTGTCGGCCTGGCGCCAGACGAGGATCGAGCCCGCGCCGATCAGCAGCGCCGGCCAGATGTAACGGTCCGCCTTGCTGCCCATGTCGACGTTGCCGACGAAGGTCCCGGCGCCGATGAGCAGCGCGACCAGGGCGAAGACCTGGCCGCGGTCGGGTTTACGGAGCCTGCGGCGGCCGTCAGGGGCGGTCTCGAACAGGGACCGCTCCCCGCCACCCGCACCGCCGACACCGCCCACCCCGAGGGGCACGACGATCCAGAACACGGCGTAGAGCAGCGCGCCCAGGCCGTCCGCGAAGAACAGCCCGAGGAAGACGAACCTGACCCAGGCGACCGGCAGCCCCAGATGCCCGGCGAGCCCGCGCGCGACGCCACCGAGCATCCGTCCGTCGGCGCTGCGGTACAGCTTGCGCGGCGCGGGCTCCTCCGGCTCCGGGGCGTGGGAGCTCGGGGCTCGGGTCGTGGCTGCTGGCATGGACCGATCGTCACACGTTCCGGCGGCGCGTGGCATCAGGGTCTGCCCGGACTCGACCCTGAGGGGACCCTCGTCCGGAGTCCCCCAGTCGCATCCGGGACGCAAAATCAGGGATCGGCCAGGGTCGCCGCGTGCCCCACGCGGGGGCACGGGCCGTCACCATGGACCCATGACCGTTCCCCAGGACGCCTCCCCCGGCGTCACCCCGCCCCCCGAGCCGACACCGCGGCTTCAGCGCAGCCCGCGGCAGAAAGTGGTCGCCGGAGTGTGCGGCGGGCTCGGGCGGTACTGCGACGTGGACCCGGTGATCTTCCGGATCGTGCTCGGGGTCCTCGCGGCGACGGGCGGCATCGGCCTGATCTTCTACGGCTTCGCGTGGCTGCTGCTGCCGCTGGAAGGTGAGGACGAGAACGAGGCGCGCCGCCTGCTGTCCGGCCGGGTCGAGGGCGCCTCGCTGGTCGCGCTGCTGCTGGCCCTGGTGGGGTGCGGGCTGCTGCTGTCGATGCTGCACAACGGCGGCATGCTCGCCTTCGCCGCGATGCTGTCGCTGGCCGTGATCGGCTTCTCGGTCTGGACCCAGCACCGTCGGACGGCCCCACCGGAGGACAGGCCGGGCACGACCGCGCACACCCCTGGAACGGCCGCGAACCCTCCCGGCCACGGGGCGCCGCCCGAGGTGAAGGCACCGCCCACACCGGGCAGCCCGTCCTGGTGGCGGGACCCGATCGTCAAGGACGGTACGACAGGACTCCCGGGGACCGGCTATCTCTGGGGCCCGGCGAACGCGGCGTTCGAGGCGGCCGGCACCGACGGGGGCCGGGCGACACCGGACGCTCCGCACCACCCGACCGACCGCACGCCGGGCACCCGGGGCCCCAGGCCGATCGGCGGCCTCGTCTTCCTGCTCGCCCTGGCCGCGGGCAGCCTCGGCACGGGGATGACCTGGGACAACCATCCGCTGGGTACGAGCCTGCAGATCGGGTTCGCCGCGGCGCTCGGCGTATTCGGCCTCGGGCTGCTGTTCGCCTCCGTCCTCGGCAGGACGGGCTTCGGCACGATCATGCTGGCCGTGATCACGGCGGGGCTGCTGGCGGGGGCGTCCGCCCTCCCGGACAACATCACCACGGACTGGGTCCGCAAGGAGTGGCGTCCCGCGTCGGTGGCCAGGGTCCAGCCGACGTACGAGCTGGGCACCGGGGACGCGAAGCTCGACCTCTCCGGGATCACCGTCCCGAAGGGCCAGACACTGCGGACCCGCGTCGAACTCGGGGCGGGCCGCGCGGTCGTCGTCGTACCGGCGGGGGTGACGATCAAGGTGGACGCCGAGGCGCGCCTCGGCGACATCCAGTTCCCGTCCGACGCGCGGCAGGACGTGGACATCGCCCCCGACCGACGCGCACACCGGACCATCGAACCGCCCGAGGGCAGCAAGCCGGCCGGCACCGTGGAACTGGACCTGGAAATCGCCATCGGACAACTGGAGGTCACCCGTGCTGCGTCATGAGATCCGCCCGGGCCGCGCGGTGGCCGGCCTCGTCGCACTGACCCTGGCGGCCGGCTACGCGGCGGACGCGGCGGGGGTGTGGAACGCGCCGTGGACGTTCTTCCTCCCCGTGTTCTTCGGCGGCCTGTGGCTGGCGGCCACGGTGACGTGGGTGAGCTACGGGGTACGGCGACGGCGGAACGCCCGGAGGGCGACGGCGGAGGCGTTGCGTGGGGGTTCCGGGGTGCGTGCGGGCTGATCAGTAGTGGTCGACGGTTTGGCCTTCGGGGACCTGGTAGCAGGCGGACCTGACGTTGATACCGATGCTCGGGACAGTGTTCCTGCTGTACTCGACAATCCAGACGCTCACCTTCTTGGAGTCGTTGTCCGCGACGAGGTTGAGGTTCTTGTTCGGGCTGTTGTCGATGTAGGAGTCCTTGAGGACCCACCCACCGCCGGTCAGCCTCTTCTTGAAATTCGCCATAGCGATCTCGTTGTCGGTGCCGACCCTCGGACTGAAATTCCACGGGTGGTAGACCTGGTAGTACCTTTCCGGATCCCTTCCCTGGCAGTCCGACACCCCCGGCCCCGGTTCGGACGCTTTGCCCGGTACGCCCGCGAAGTCATGAATCTGGCTGGAGACGTTCTTCACCGCGGCGACCACCTCGCTGGTGGTGGCGATCCCTGCATAGGGAGGCCCCGCGGCCGTTTCCTTCACCGCTCCGCCGTCGGTGCTGGAGGGATCGGTGGTGTCGTTGTCAGCCATTCCACATCCACTGAGGAGAATTCCGGCTACGAGAGTCGTGGAGAAGCCGCCCCGGCGCCTTTTCCGAGCGGCGATCCGTGGTACGCAGAGCATGAGAGTCCTATCCTGCAGGTGGAGTCGACTACTGAGGGGCGGTGACATTTCCGTATTCGCCGACCACGACCAGCGCTTGGTTCTTCAACGCGGTAGTGCCCCGGTTCCAATATTCGCTGTGCCCTTTTGATCCAGTGGTGGCGTCCGGCCCGCTTCCCTCGGCTTGCGTGTTCATCTGGTTCGCACCGAATTGCTCGTCGCTGGGAAGGAGAAAAGTGCCGCCGCCGACTCTCCACTGACTGCCGCCGTGACCCCAGCGACCGATCTCAGGAACGGCGTCCCCCTCCGCCTCCTCGTTCCACACATGCCCCTTGGGAACATCCATCTCTTCGGCCGAACCGACCTTGACCCCAGGGCTTCCGGCAAGGATCACGTCATCGGCATGGAGATCACCGGTCTCTGCCGCAGCCCCGATGAGAGTCGTCCCGTACGAGTGCCCGATGGCCGTCCGGTGCGGCTCGCCCTGGCCGTTGTGTGAGGCGTCGAGTCCGTCCATGAACTGCCGGTAGGCAGGCGCCCCGTCGTAGGCGTAATGCTCGAAGGGCGAGTCCTTGACGATGTCCTGCGGGGCGTCGTAGCCGAGCCAGGTGACAGTGGACACGGAAGCGTTGGGAGAACCATGGTTCGTCTGGCGCCACAGCTCGTTCATCCGGTTGATGTCGCCTCCGATGCTTCCGAGGTTCGCCGTCGTACCCGGTACGAACACTGCCTGGTGCTGGGCCGTGTCGGGGTTGCCGTTCGCGATGACCGCGCGGCCTGTCCCTTCCGGGCTGAAGCCGAGCAGGTACGCCTCGGGCAGGCCCTCCTTCCCGGTGTCCGCAAAGCGGGTCTCGATGGCTTCCATGCCGTTGAGCGAGGAGGTGAGGTGGCGGTACTCGTCGCCGTACTTCTTGTCCCACTCCATCCAGGCGTCCGTGTGGACCTTGGACACATGTCCCCCCGCGTTGATCCATGTCCACTCGTCCGCGGGCGGTCCGGGGATCGGGCCGAGCCGGATCTCGTACTCGGCCTTCTTCTCCGCGAGCACGGTCCGGTTGGCCTCGTCCCGCGCGTCGGCGGGCAGGCCGTCCAGGCTTCCGACGAGGTCGGGGCGGGTGGCGAGGTACGCCTCCTGCTCCTGCGGCGTGAGTCCGTTCCACCACTCCGCGTTCTGCTGAGGGGTGGCGTCCTTCGGTGGCCCGCCGATGGAGTCGAGGTAGGCCTGTCCCGCGTCCAGCACACCGCGCATGTCCGACTGGGCGTCCTTCATGTCCTGGTTGGACACCGTGAGATCGTCGTCCGCTGTCAGTGCCCGGATCTTGGGTGCCCACTTCGTGTCGGCCTCCGTCGCCTCCTTGAGGGCGGCGGTGATCCGGTCCGCGATGCCGAGTGCCTCCGCGTGGTGCGGGTTGGCGTCGAAGCCGGCGGACTGGCGGCCGATGGCCTGCGCCGTGGGGTCGGTGGTCCCGCCGACCGTGCCGCCCTTGGCCGGTGGCCCGGTGGCGTCCTTCGGCGGGCCCTCGGGGTAGGTGACGCTGCCGTCGGCGTTCACCGTGACCTTCAACGCCGCGGCGTCGTCGAGCGCGGACAGGAGCTTGTTGCGGGCCACGCCCATGTCGTGGGCGAGGCCGTTGAGCGCCGTACTGACCAGGCCGCATTCGATCTGCGTGTAGTGGAAGTTGGCCGAGAGGAGGCTCAGTTCCTTGATCGCGGAGTCGAGGGCCAGCCCGTCCAACGACTTCCGTATGCCGGCCGCGACGACGTTTTCCACGTGGTCCTTGGCGGTACCGGCCATGTCGCTGGTCGCGCGGTAGCCGTCAGCCGCTTGCGTGAACTCGGAAGGCTTCAGCGCCCTGAGCGTGGTGAGATCCATGCCGGGTCCGTCACCGCCCCGGGTTCCGGCCGCCGATGGCGGGGGTGTCGGCGTACGCGATGTCGATGGCGTCGAAGGAAGACGTGATGGCGTCCTCGGTCGTGAGGAGATCACGCCCGGCCTTCTCGAGCACCTTCTTCACGCGGCCACAGCGCCCGTTGACCGCCTTGACGTAACGGGCCCAGGATTCGTACACGTCCTTCTGGGCCCCTGCCGCCAGGCACCCCGTTTCGCCGGCGAGCCCGTGCTGCCCGTCCTCCAGCCGGTTCAGGGCCTTGCCGATTCCCTCGCGCAGGCTGCCGACGCCCTCGCCGGCCCTGTTCCAGGCCTGCCGACTGGACTTGAGGCCGCCGGTTCCGCCCCCGGCCGGGGTGGGGCCCGGCCCCTCACCTGCCTGATGTTGATCGAGCTGAGTCGGCGTCGAACTCTGTCGGCCCGCGGCCTGCTTCAGCTGTTCCCATTCGTCCCACGCCACGCGCACCCCATCCCCGTGACCTGGGCCGCACCCAGGTGAATACCCTTCCAACTGGTTCCTGGCCAGGGAGGTTGTTCCCACGGACGGGTGGCGACGCGGTTGACCGATGGACAGCTGCCCGCCCGGGGGTGGAGCTTTCGCGCGTACTCAGCCGACCGTCGGGGCATCATCGGGCAGCTCCACCGCCGTGCAGTACTCCACCCGGGCGGTCATGAAGCGGGTGAAGTCCGCCGCGAGGGCCGTGACCTCTTCCTGGGCGCCCAGGTCCTTGAGGTGGTCCTCGTCGCCCCCGCCTACGCTGGTGTGCGTCTCCAGCAGGATGGGGCCACCCCTGCTGCCCTTGCATCGGACGTAGAGGGAGACGGTGTCCCCCTCGATGAAGCCCTTCTCGGTTCCCCAGGACAGAGGCGTGTTGCCGGACTTGGCAGCGTCCCTGGAGACGTCGTCGGCGCTGTAGTCGTCTTCGCTCAGGATGAGGAACTTCTCGAAGTGGAGGGACCGCCCGCCGGCACTCAGGCTGCACTTCCAGGTCACGGACACGGAAGTGGCGGAGTAGGAGCCCCACAGGTAATCCTCCGCGTAAGCCTCTCCGCGTTCGGGCAGCAGATCTCTCACCGGGTCCCCGGGAAGCGCGTCGGCGCATACGCGGTCCGGGACCGTGACCACTGGTTCCCCCGGCCACAAGGCCCAGGCACCGAGTCCGATCAGGACAACCGCGCCGACACTCACCTGGGCGACCAGTCGCTTGCGCACCGCTCGCCCTCAGCCGATCTTCGGCGCGCTGTCGGGCAGGTCGGCGGCGCCCTCGCAACCGACCACGTCGCGGGCGACCGCGCGGGCGACATCAGCCGCCAGTCCGGAGACATCCGCCTTCATCGCATCGTCCTTGATCTTGGGGACGCCTCCGATACCGACCGAGACCCTCAGAAGGTCCTTGCGCCCCTTCGCATAGGGACAGTCGACGAACACTTCGGCCCCGTAGCTGCCCAAGTATCCGCCGGCCGGTCCCAGCGAGAGCGGGGTGTTGTCGGGCTTCGACGCATTGCGCTGCACCCATTCCCGGTCGTATTCGGGGTCCTGGATCGTGCCGTACTTGATTTCGAGAATTCTTCCCCCGCCGGACAGGTCACACGTCCCCGGACCCTTCGCGTCAGCCATGAAATTGATGGCCCGCTCCTCCTCGAAGGCCTCACCCTTCTCCGGCAAGAGGGCCTTGACGTGGGCGCTGGGCACTGCCTCCGCGCACACCGTGTCGGGTATGGAAAGCGTCGGCTTCTGGTCCGGCAAGAGCAGAGCCACGCCCACCCCAGCGACCACAAGAATCCCGAGAGCGGTGAAGACGATCTTCTTCCGCTTACTACTGCCCGACGGCATCACCGTCGCATCGTCCCGCACGGTCCTTCTCAGCTCCCTGCTCGTTGACGCCCCAAGCCGTAGCCCTCCTTGACATGGCGGGCTGCGGTATCGGCCTGACTACTGGCGTTCTCCTGGTCGACACCGGCCGCGATGGCTGCCTGGTAGGTGGCGTCGTACACGGCGTCCGCGGACTTGGCCCTCTGGTCCTCCAGGAAGTCGCTGCGCTCCTGGCCTGCCTCGACGCTGGAGTCTCGGGTGTAGTGGTCCACCACCGCCTCCTTGATGTCCTCGATGACGATCCCCGCGGCGTCCCCCGCGACCGGCAGCTTGGACAACCCCATGTCGATGGCACGGTCCGCCCATTTGTCCGCGGTCGACAGGCCCTCGTTGAATGCCGCGTCGGAGGCGATTTCGTCGTCGTAGACAGCCTGGGTACGGGACTCCGCCATGATCCCCGTAATCTCGGAGCCAGGGAGGACGCGGTTCGAGATTTCTGGCGAGAGCTCGTCGAAAATCGCCTTGTCCTGGTAGACACCGTTGATGAGCTCGGTGGTGACCGCCTGCTGGGAGTTGATGATCGCTCCATAGGCGTCGGGATCCTTACCCACTTGCGCGAGGAAATCCTTGAGGGCCCCTGCTGACAGGCCTCCGGTCCCCAAGTTGGCGTTACTGCCGTACGTGTCGATGGGACGGCCCGAGTTCATCCCGTCCTGCACGTCGCGCATGTACTCAGCGGTGATGTTCCCCAAGCTGTCACTCAATGGGGAGCCGTCGAGGCGCTTGAGCTTGTCCTCGTCCTGGCCTGGCGCCGGTTCCTGGCCTGGCTCCGGGTCCTGGTTCTTGCCGTACTCCTCGACGATCCGGTTGACGAGTGCCGCGCTCTCGGCCGAGTGCTTCGGCGGTGTCGCGTCCGAGTCGTACGGCACACCGATGGTGGCCGATTCGAGGGCGTGCCCCAGGGCGTCGTGGCCGAGCGCCTTGTCGTCCTCGCCCCGTGGCCATTCGCGGGCGTCGTCGCCCTGAGCCACCAGGTAGTCCCAGTTGTCCATCTCCTTGCCGTCCGCCGTCGTGGAGTCGTTGAAGAACTCCAGCGACGCCTCGGGGTTGTGTCCGAGGCCCTCCATGAAGCCGGCGAACGGGTCGTTGGGCTCGTCCGTGGGCGGGTAGTTGAGGTTGGCCGTGTCGCGCCAGGCGACGCCCGGGTCCCCGGGGAACTCCCGCTCGTACTTCGGCAGACTCTCGCCGTAGTCGTTCAGGAACTCGTCGTCGAACTTGCCCTTGCCCATCAGGCTGCTCATGACCTGGTAGCCGTTGGGGCCCATCGGCAGCCCCTGGATCGGGAACGGCTTGTCGCCGGCCGCGATCACCTCCCGCTTCCAGGTGTCCATCTGCGGGCTGTCGCTCTGGGTCGCGGTGGCCAGCGTCATGCTCAGGTTGTCCTGGACCTCGGCGAGGGTCTTGGCCCGGTCGCCGTCGACCGCGCCACCGGGCGGGGCAGCCATGTCCCGCCAGAACTGGAGGGTTCCCTCGCCGCCGAGCGTGGTCGCGAACCGCTCGCTGAAGCCCGGGTTGTCCCGCTGGTTCTTGAGCGTCTCGTTGAACCGGGCGATCTCCTCGTCGGTCCACTCGCCGGGGTTGGTCTCCTGGGCCTTCTTCGCCCAGTAGTCGGCGTCCGCCTTGCCCTGGCGGTCGTCGGCCTCCTTGAGCCCGCCGGGGCCGTCGCCGGTGAAGTCGTGCTTGTTCTTCGCGAGTGCGCGCAGGGCGCGTGCGGCGATCCGGTCGGTCTCGCTCGCCTCCCAGAGCACCTTCTTCACCCGGCGCTCCGCCACGGCGAGTTCCTCGTCGGTCGGCGTGTGGATGTCACCGTCGCCCGCCGCCGCGCCCGAGGGGACGGAGACGATCGCGCTGCCGCTGCCGTTGATGAGGATGTTGCGCTTGGCGACGTCGTCGATGACGGTCTGAAGCGCTTCCTTGTGCTTCTTGAAGTCGGCGCTCGCGTCCCGCAGGATTCCGTGCACGCTCTTCGCCTGACCGGCGACGTCCTGGAACTCGGCTGCGATCTTGGTGACGAACTGCTTGGAGACCGTGGCGTTCTCGCCCTTCCAGTCCGCCGCGTTCGCCTGTGTCTCGAGGGCCTTGGCGCTCGTGCCGCCACCACCGCCCGTGGCCAGGGTGCTGAGCTTCGTGTGCATGGTCGACCAGTCGGACACCGCGGTGTCCAAGGTCCCCAGACGCGGGTCGGTGAGTTCCTGCGCCGTCATCGCTTCTGCTGCCACAACGCTGCCCAGCCCCGTAGCTGTCGGTAGTGATCAGTGCGTGTGAGCTATTTGATGTACTCGTCGATCTGCACCGCGGAGAGCGAGGTGTCGATATGGACGTTGTCCTTGGAGTGCTGTGCGCGCGTGAAGTCGAAGTGGTTCGAGATGTGCGCGCAGGCCTCCTTCAGGGTGCTGGTCTGGCTGTTCCACGCATCGTGCAGTTCGGTCAGCGCGGCACCCATGTCGAGACCGTCGTTGAAGAGGTCGATCGACGCGGTGAACGTACTGGCGCGGGCGAAGTCGCTGTCCGTGCTGAACTGCTGACGCAGCTCGTACGCCGTGTTGCCCAGCTTCCCCAACTCGTCGTCGTGCACGACGAGGTCACCGTTGGAGCCGCCACCGCCACCGGGTGCGGCGGCCTCGTTGAGCTGCATGCGCGCGGAGTTACGTTCCGCGACTTCGCTCTTGATCTGTTCCCATTCGTCCCATGCCATGCGCCTTGCCCCTTCCCCGTACGCCGGCAGGCCTGGTGGCCTCCGGCGCTCCGTTCACGTTAACAACTCGCGTGTGAGGCACACCCTCCAGCGGCGTACTGATACCAATTACTCACAATCGACGGGCCCGACAACACATACGCCTGCGATGACCGCCGTCACGAGCTTGCCGACGACTTCCGTGGTCGGCGGACCGGGATCGCGGTCGCCCTCGCGGTCCCGTTCGCGGCCGCCCTCGCGCTCCCGGTCCGCGAACGCGAGATGCCCGCCACCGACCAAGGAGAGCGTGAGGGAGTCGATGTCGGCATCGGCCGTGATGCGGCCCAGTGCGCGCTCCTCGGCCAGATAGGCGGAGATCGCGGTCGTGGCCTCGGCGAGGATCGTGATGCCGCCCCCGGGCCTGGCCTGCCGCAGCCGTGCACGCAGCTCGTCCCGGAAGGTGATGAGCGGGATGATCGCCACCGGGACCGGCCCGAACAGGGCGGTCAGCGCATGGGTGAGGTTGTCGGCCACCGTGCCGGTGCCCACGGACTCGCGCAGCGCGCCTGCCTGGCGCTCCAGTTGGGCGGCCCGGTCGAGCACGAGGTCGGCGAGGAAGGCGTCGAAGTCGGCGAAGTGCCGGTGCAGGACGCCTTTGGCGCAGCCCGCCTCATCTGTCACGGCCCGGCTGGTCAGCCCGTTGGGGCCGTCCCGCAGAAGCACGCGTTCGGCGGCGTCGAACAGCTGCTGCCGTGCGTCGCGCAGGTGCACCCCGGTGGGCATCCGCAGATCCTCTCCGCATCGGTATCCATTGCCCAGTGGGCACGTGCCCACTAAGGTGGGCGCATGCCCACACTACCTCGGGAACAGCCGGAGCCACCCCCTTCGCAGCCGCACGAGGCCCGGCGGACGGCCGAGTCGTTCGGCGTGGACGCACCACGCTACGACCGGGCCAGGCCCGGCTATCCCGACGCACTGGTGGCCCGGATCATCGCCGGGAGCCCGGGACCCGAGGTGCTCGACATCGGCACCGGCACCGGCATCGCGGCCCGCCAGTTCCAGGCCGCCGGCCGCACCGTGCTCGGCGTGGAGCCCGACGCGCGGATGGCCGGCTTCGCGCGGGCCCGCGGCCTGGCGGTCGAAGTGGCGGCGTTCGAGGACTGGCAGCCCGCCGGCCGTACCTTCGACACGGTCATCGCCGCCCAGTCATGGCACTGGGTGGATCCGGCCACCGGCGCCGCGAAGGCGGCACAGGTGCTGCGCCCAGGGGGACGGCTGGCGATCTTCGGTCATGTGTACGAGCCGCCCGCCGAGGTGGCCGAGCCGTTCGCCGCCGCGTACCTGCGGGCGGCGCCCGACTCCCCGCTCAGCGGCCGACCGGCCCGGCGCCCGCTGGATCTCTACCGGTCCGGGTACGAGCGGTTCGCCGACGCGATCCGCGAGACCCGGCAGTTCGAGGAGCCCGAGCAGTGGCAGTTCGACTGGGAGCGGCCCTACACCCGCGACGAGTGGCTCGACCTGCTGCCCAGCACCGGCGGACTCACCCGGCTGCGCCCCGATCAGCTGGCGGAGATCCTGGACACGGTCGGGGCCGCCATCGACGCGCTGGGCGGCGGCTTCACGATGAGCTACACCACCCTGGCCGCGACAGCGGTACGCGGCGGCACCCGCTAACGGCCCCATCCACGGCGGCGGCGCCCGAACAGCGCGTCCAGTGACCAGTAGGGCGCGCCCGCGAGCAGCAGAGGCACCCAGCAGAACAGGTACGGGAGGTCGTTGCCGTAGTAGTACGGCGTGCTCTGCCAGCTCACGGTCAACCACAGGCTCAGCGAGATCAGCACCCCGCCGAGCGCCGCCACCCGTGCCCGGAGCCCGGCCAAGGTCCCCAGGCCGACGAGGAGTTCGCCGATCGCGATGGCGTAGCCGAAACCCTCAGGGCTCTTCAGGGCCAGGTCGACGAGGGCCGGGATCGCCGCGCTGTCGCGTACGGCGTGCATCATCTCGCCGATCGAACCGGCCCCGCTCGCCGACAGGAACGCGCTGTCGGTCAGCTTGTCGAGGCCCGCGTAGACGAAGGTGACACCGAGGAAGATCCGCAGAGGAAGGAGCGCGTACTGCCCCGCCTGGTCCCGGAGACTTCTCGGCTCGCCCAGCCCGTAGGAACCGGAACCGCCCCTGTAGCCCTGCATCACTGCCCCTCTTTCCGTTGGCCTTTCAACAGACCATACGTACGCCGGTGGGGCCCGGATCACCAGGAGTGCGACTCAGCCGTGCGGCTCAGTCGTGCAACTCGGTCGTGCAACTCAGTCCGTGACATCGATACGGCAGGAGTTGGTCTCCACTCCCGCCGCCGTGACGACCTGTACCTCCACGGCGCCGGGTTCGACCTCGACGGGCACCGGAACGGTGAGCACGGTGTCCGCGGGGTTGGCGAAACCTCCGGTGACCGGGATCAGCGGCACATGCACATGCACCGGCCCGATCCTGACGACCACCCGCGCCAGCCGGTCGGGGGTCCCCGAGCCCGGAGGCACGAATCCGGCGCCACGGATCTCGATGTCGTCGCCCGTACGGATCGGGGCGTCGAGGTCGCCGGCCTCCCTGGAGCGGACGACCGACAGGATGACCGGCCGGCCGCCCTCCGCGTACTTGCCCGCGAAGTACGTCGCCGCCGAGACGGCCACCAGGACCGCCAGGCCCCACGGCAGATCCGGCAGTTGCTCGGGGCGGCGCGCCAGGCGGACCACGGCGAACAGCACGGCGACGGTGCTGACCAGCACGTACTGCACGTCCGTGAAGCTGCCGCGCCCCGAGTCGTCGGTCAGCAGATCGGAGGCTCGCGGCCGGTCGGCCCGCAGCTTCTGCAGCCGCTGCCCCAGCACGCGTACGGTCACCACGCGGCGTACGACGACGGCGACGGCGCACACCAGCGCGAGGACGGCCAGCACACCGGCCGAGCGGACCAGGTCCAGACCCTCGATCAGCGCGTCCCGGTCCGCGTGGGCGGATGCCCCGGCCAGTTGCAGCGCGAGGACGAGTACGGCGAAGACCGCGAGCAGCACCCAGGAGGCGGCGACCGTACGCGAGGTGGAGAGCCGGTTGTCCTCGCCGATCAGCGGGGCCAGGAGGCCGCCGCGGCCCCGGTGCACGCGGGCGGCGCCGGTCAGCAGGCCGGCGGTGACGAGCGCGGCGAGCAGACCCGCGGTGCGGGCGGTGGACCAGCCGGCGCCGATCGCGGTGACGGCCTCACCGATGACCAGCAGGGCGACACCGCCCCAGACCACGGCAAGGGTGCGCCGCCACAGGGCGTGGAGCCAGGCGTCACCGGCCTCACGGCTGCGGTCGGCGACCGCCCGGGCCGACTCGGTCAGCTCGTCCGAAACCCACTGCCGCGACGCGGACACCGACTGGGCGACTCCGCCGGGCAGGCCCTGACCTGCGGCGAGTTCATCCCGCTTGGTGAGGAAGGCCGCCACGGCCCGCCGGTGACCTTCGCGTGCTCCGTGCGGGCAGTCGCCGCACGTACAGCCACCGCCGTGCGCACTGTGCGCCCTCGCCTCGTCCAACGCCACGGAGAACGCCGCCCTTTCCCGCCCTGGTAGAACCAACTCGCCTGTGATTACAGCGAATTGTGCCGTACGGAGCGGTCTCGTCCCGCATCGGGGCGGGCCTGGGGCGGGTGTCGTAGAAATGTGCGATTCTCAGGCGCTGAGTACGAGGTAGGCAAGGCCGAGCGTTCCGCGGTATCCCCCGTAGTACCCCGTGCGGCGGGCGTCGACGGCCTCGGTCACCTCGGCGTGCAGCGGGTGCCCGGGGTTGGCCAGCGCCCAGCGCTCGCCGCGCCCGATGTTGGCGGTGGACTCGAAGAGGTCCCACTCACGCTGATCGGCGACGGTCGCCTGGAGCACCCGCAGCCCGGCCGCCTCCGCCTGCCGGATCAGGCCCAGGAGCGAGCCGAAGTCGTCCGGCTCCGCGCCGAGACCCTCCAGCGCGGCGGGCGAGGGCTCCCGCTCCCAGAACCCGTCGCCGAACAGCACCCGGCCGCCGGGGCGTACGGCGGCCCGCAGGGCCTTGAGCGCATCGGAGGTGCCGCCGGGCCAGGCGTGCGCGGCGCCGATGGAGACGGCGAGGTCGTAGCCGTCCCCGTCCGGGTCGCCCCGGTAGTCGGCGGCGGGCACCTCGTGGAACCGCACCCGGTCGGTGAGGCCTCGCTCCTCGGCCAGGCGCAGCCCGCGCGCGACGGCGTCCGGGTCGGTCTCGATGCCGTCGCCTGTGGCGCCGGGCGCGGCCTCGACCAGACGCATCAGCAGCTCACCCCAGCCACTGCCGAAGTCGGCGATCCGGGCCCCCGGGACAGGGGCGCAGGCCGCGATCAGCTGGGCGGCGTGCTCCTCGGACAGCGGGGTGTTCCAGGTGAGGCGGTGGTTGCCGGGGGCGGACATGAGGGCGCGGACTTCTTCGGCGGACATTCGAGGCACCCTGGCACGGGCGCCGGAATCGTGCCAGTGGATTAGCGGCGCCGGTTGATGGCTGTCAGATCGATGTCCAGCGGGAACGGAACCGTCAGGGTGAGCTTGTCACGGTGGATGCCGGTGGGAACATAGACCTCCAACGCGGGGTCGAGTTCGTAGACGTACACGATCGGCAGCCCTTCGTCGTCCGCCTCCACCCGCCAGAAGTGCCGTACTCCGGCGGCGGCATACTTCCGGGGCTTGACGTCGCGATCGCGCTCCACTGATTCTTCCGAGACCACCTCGACGGCGAGCACGATATCCTCCGGCCGGAACCAGGTCTGGCGGTAGCTGGTGTTCGCCTCGACGGGGAACACCAGCACGTCGGGCTCTGCCCTGTTCCTCTCGTCCAACTTGATCGTCATCTCTCGCAACACGTCCAGGTGCGCCGGCGCCTGGTCCAAGAGCGCATTTTCGAACAAACGCATGGCACGCCCATGAAAGGCGGTCTGCGGACTCATGAAGACGAGACTCCCGTCGATCAGCTCGGTGTGGGGCGGGAGGCCCGGAAGTCGGTCGAGGTCGTCCGCCGTCCAGCCGCCCTCCGGCGGGACGGGCCACCGGTACGGCTGCTGCGGCTCAAGCCTGGGCTCGGGTGCGGCGCTCATGATTGCTCCCATACGCCGAAGTCTCGTCTGTCCACCCAGCGTACCCACCCGATACGCCGATGCCGCCGCCCAAACGAATGAGCGACGGCATCGGCGTTGACCTCAGAGAGCGGGGATCACTCCCACTCGATCGTCCCCGGCGGCTTGCTCGTCACGTCGAGCACCACGCGGTTGACGTCGGCGACCTCGTTGGTGATGCGGGTGGAGATCTTCGCCAGCGTCTCGTACGGCAGGCGCGACCAGTCGGCCGTCATGGCGTCCTCGGAGGAGACCGGACGCAGCACGATCGGGTGGCCGTAGGTGCGGCCGTCGCCCTGGACGCCGACGCTGCGGACATCCGCCAGCAGGACCACGGGGCACTGCCAGATGTCACGGTCCAGGCCGGCCGCCGTCAGCTCCTCGCGGGCGATGGCGTCGGCCTCCCGCAGCAGGTCGAGCCGCTCCTTGCTGACGTCGCCGACGATACGGATCCCGAGGCCGGGGCCGGGGAAGGGCTGGCGCTGGACGATCTCGTCCGGCAGGCCGAGCTCCTGGCCGACCATCCGGACCTCGTCCTTGAACAGCTGGCGCAGCGGCTCGACGAGCTGGAACTCGATGTCGTCGGGGAGCCCGCCCACGTTGTGGTGGGACTTGATGTTGGCGGTGCCGGTGCCGCCGCCGGACTCGACGACGTCCGGGTAGAGGGTGCCCTGGACGAGGAAGGCGACCTCGGGGCCTTCCTCCTGGAGGATCTCCAGCTGGGCCTGCTCGAAGACGCGGATGAACTCGCGGCCGATGATCTTCCGCTTCTGCTCCGGGTCGGACACACCGGCCAGGGCGTCGAGGAAGCGCTTCTCCGCGTCGACGACCTTCAGTTTCGCGCCGGTCGCGGCGACGAAGTCCTTCTCGACCTGCTCCGTCTCGCCCTTGCGCATCAGACCGTGGTCGACGTACACGCAGGTGAGCTGGGAGCCGATGGCCTTCTGCACGAGGGCGGCGGCGACCGCGGAGTCCACGCCGCCGGAGAGGCCGCAGATGGCGCGCTTGTCGCCGACCTGCTCGCGGATCAGGGCGACCTGCTCCTCGACGACATTGGTGGTCGTCCAGGTCGGCTCGATGCCCGCGCCCCGGTAGAGGAAGTGCTCCAGGACCTGCTGGCCGTAGGTCGAGTGCAGGACCTCCGGGTGGTACTGGACGCCGTAGAGCTTCTTCTCGTCGTTCTCGAAGGCGGCGACCGGGACGACGTCCGTGGACGCGGTCACGGTGAAGCCCTCGGGGGCGGCGGAGCAGGCGTCGCCGTGCGACATCCAGACCGGCTGCTCGGAGGGGGTGCCCTCGAAGAGGGTGGAGCCGGACTTCGACACGGCGAGCGAGGTGCGGCCGTACTCACGGGCGCCGTTGTCGTCGACCGTACCGCCGAGGGTGGTGGCCATGAGCTGGAAGCCGTAGCACATGCCGAAGACCGGGACGCCGGCCTCGAACAGCGCACGGTCGAGGCTGGGCGCGCCCTCCGCGTACACCGAGGAAGGTCCGCCGGAGAGGATGATCGCCCGGGGGTTCTTGGCCAGCATCTCGGCCACCGGCATCGTGGACGGGACGATCTCGCTGTAGACCCGGGCCTCACGGACGCGTCGGGCGATGAGCTGGGCGTACTGCGCGCCGAAGTCGACAACCAGGACGACGTCGGTCGTGGTGTCGGGGGCGGCGGGGGGTGCTGCTGGCACGGGGCGGCCTTCCGGCGGTGGAGAGGGGGTCGGTCCTCCCAATTCTACCGGCCGTGGAGCAGCGCCCCGCCGGGCTCCCGTCTCACCATCCGGGCCCTGCGTGGACCCCCGCCGGTGGGCGGGTCCATACTTGTCCCATGCGTCAGCACACGACCTTCGTCTTTACCTATGGCACCCGGCCCGCCGGCTGCCATGGTCGTGCTGCTTGAGCAACTGACAAGCAACTTCTCCAAGGCGCCCCGGGCCGACAGGCCCGGGGCGTTCTGGCGTTCCGGACCCGTCGCTCCGGGGGCCTTCGGCCCACCAGGAGTCACAGATGACCAGCACCACACCCACGAAGACCGCCGCCGAGCTGACCGGCGCGCACACCGACGAGGCCGCGTCCCTGATCGGGGGCGCCAGGACGCGCATCGACGCGCTGGACGACCGGATCATCGGCCTCGTCCAGGAACGGATGGCCGTGTCGGCGGTGATCCAGGAGGCCAGGATCACGTCCGGGGGCCGCCGGGTGAATCTCTCCCGGGAGATGGACGTCCTCAACCACTACAGCGACGCGCTGGGTAAGCCGGGCACGGCGCTCGCCATGACGCTGCTGGAGCTGTGCCGCGGCCGGGTGTGACCCGTGGGGGCGGCGGGACAGCGCGCGTACGGACCGTGGGCGGGCGGGACGGTGCGCTTCCGGCCGGGAGGGCTGTACGGCCGCACCCGCGTTCGGGCACGGTCTCACCCGTACGGCGCGTGACCGCGCCCCGCACGGCTTCGTTGGTCCTGTTGTCCGTGCCAGCCAGGGGCGGCATCGGTTGGGATCCACGCGTGGCTCCGCCGGGACGTGTGGCGTACCGCAGGTACGTCGTGGGACCACGGCCCGGCGCGTGTGACCGGTCGGCAGGGGACAGCGGACCGGTCACCCGAGAGCGGCTGGTTCCGGGGACGCCCGGGACCGGCCGCCTACGGACCGGACACCTGCGTGAACGGATGGTCACGGGGCGCCGGGACCGGGCTCAGGTGTCCGACGACGCCGTCCTCGGCGGCACCGCCGGCATCCCGAGGAACGGCAGCTTCAGCGCCCCGAACGCCTCCTCCGGCACCGCGGGCGCCTTCGGCTCGACCGCCGCGAGCCGCTCGTACGCCGCGTCCTGCGCGGGGCGCGGGTCCGCCTCCCCCTTGTTGGGCCAGAAGGACATCGCGCGCTCCGCCTGCGCCGTGATGGTCAGCGACGGGTTGACGCCCAGGTTGGCGGAGACCGCGGCGCCGTCGACCACGGAGATGCCCGGGTGTCCGTACAGCCGGTGGTACGGGTCGATGACGCCCTCCTCCGGACTCGCCCCGATCGGGCAGCCGCCAAGGAAGTGCGCGGTGAGCGGGGTGCCCATCAGCTCCCCGATGTTCGACCCGGGGAAGCCGTTGATCTCCTCGGCCAGCAGTGAGGCGCCCTGTGTGGCCTCGGCTATCTGCGTCGGATTGGGCGAGCCGTGGCCCTGCCGGGCGGTGAGCAGGCCCTTGCCGACGCCGCCGGGCTTGCGGTACGCGGTCAGCGAGTTGTCCAGCGACTGCATGACGAGCCCGATGATGGTCCGCTCCGACCAGCGCCGGTTGGACAGCGAGCGCACCAGGAGCAGCGGATGCTTGGCCACGTTGCCGAACCAGCTGAGCACCCGGTGGGTGCTGTAGGGCACCTGGAGGATGGTCATCGCGCCCATCGCGTTGGAGCCCTTGCCGTAGCGCACCGGCTCGATGTGGGTGTTCTCGTCCGGGTGGATCGACGAGGTGATGGCGACGCCCCGGGTGAAGTCGGCCTTGGCGGTGCCGTGCTTCTTGCGGTAGCGGCGGTCGCTGGTCTGCGCCCCCACGAGTCCCTCGGAGTTGGTGCGGGTCAGCTCGCCGAGGCGGGACGAGAGCCGGGGCAGCAGCCCTTCGTCCTTCATCGTGTGCAGCAGGGTCTGGGTGCCGTAGGTGCCGGCCGCGATGACCACCTTCCGGGCCCGGAGCACGGACGGTGCGGCCTTACGGCGCCGGTGCGTGGGCACGGTCGACACGTCGTAGCCGCCGTCCCGGCCGTCCGTGACCGCGACGACGGACGTCATCGGGTGGATGACGGCACCGGCCTTCTCCGCCAGGTACAGGTAGTTCTCGTTGAGCGTGTTCTTCGCGCCGTGCCGGCAGCCCGTCATGCACTCCCCGCACTGGGAGCAGGCCTTGCGGGCGGGGCCCGCGCCGCCGAAGTAGGGGTCGGGGGTCTCGACTCCGGGCTTCGTGTGCGCCGTGCCGTCGGCGTCCCGGCCGTCGCCGAAGAACACACCGACCGGGGCGAGGTGGAAGGTGTCGCCGACTCCCATGGCCTCGGCCACGGACTTGAGATGGACGTCCGCGGGGGTCTCGGTCGGGTTGAGCCGCACCCCGAGCATCCGCTTCGCCTGGTCGTAGTACGGCGCCAGCTCGTCCTTCCAGTCGGTGATGTCCGCCCACTGGCGGTCCTCGAAGAAGGGGGCGGGCGGCACGTACAGGGTGTTCGCGTAGTTGAGTGAGCCGCCGCCGACGCCCGCGCCCGCCAGCACCATCACCTTGCCCAGCAGATGCACCCGCTGGATGCCGAACAGGCCGAGCGCGGGGGCCCACAGGTAGTTCTTGATGTCCCAGGAGTTCTTGGGCAGCGTCGCGCGGGTGAAGCGGCGGCCCGCCTCCAGGACACCGACCCGGTACCCCTTCTCGCTGAGCCGCAGGGCCGAGACCGCGCCACCGAAGCCCGAGCCGACGACGAGGACGTCGTAGTCGTACGCGTCGTCGTGCGTGTCGTCGTCCGCCTGAGCGGACAGGGCGGCCTGTTTCTGGGCAGGGCTGTCCTGGGACATGGCTCTCCTCGGTACGAAAAGGGCAGGTGGAAGGGCAGGTAGGGGGGCGGGGTCAGCGCAGCCGGAAGGCCTTCATCGCCTTGAGGCTGCGGTTCATGAAGGCTGCGTACTTCTCGTCGTCCATCCCGAAGGCCGGCGCGAGGGGGATCAGCCGCTGCTGGGCGACCGTCTGGGCCTCGGTGAACTTCAGGATGCCCTCGGAGCCGTGCCGTCGGCCGAGGCCGGAGTCCTTCATGCCGCCCATGGGTGACTGGACGCTGCCGTACGCGGGTGCGTATCCCTCGTTGATGTTGACGGTGCCGGTCCGCAGCCGCGCGGCGACGCGGTGGCCGCGCCCGGCGTTCTTCGTCCAGACACTGGAGTTGAGGCCGTAGGGGGTGGCGTTGGCGAGGGCCACGGCCTCGTCGTCGTCGCCGAAGCGGTAGATGGAGACGACCGGTCCGAAGGTCTCCTCGCCGCAGACGGCCATCGGCGCCTCGACGCCGTCGAGGATCGTCGGCTCGTAGAACAGCGGGCCGATGTCGGGGCGGGCGACGCCGCCGGCGACGAGCGTGGCGCCCTTCTCGACGGCTTCGGCCACATGCCTGCTGACGGTCTCCAGCTGCCGCTCGCCGACGAGCGACCCCATGTCGGCGCCGTACGCGAGGGAGTTGCCGAGCCGCATGGCCTTCGTGCGGGCGGCGAAGCGCTCCACGAACGCGTCGGCCACCGACGCGTGGACGTACAGCCGCTCGATGGAGATGCAGAGCTGCCCCGCGGAGGAGAAGCAGGCGCGGACGGCGCCCGCCGCCGCCTTCTCCACGTCGGCGTCGTCGAGGACGAGCATGGCGTTCTTGCCGCCGAGTTCGAGGGATACGCCGACGAGCCGGGCGGCGGCTCCTTGGGCGACCTCGCGGCCTGTCCTGGTGGAGCCGGTGAAGGAGACGTAGTCCGCGCGGCTGACGACCTCGGGGCCGACGACGGGGCCCTCGCCGATGACGACCTGGAACACCTCGGCGGGCAGTCCGGCCTCGATGAGGAGGTCACGGGCCCACAGGGCGGTCAGCGCGGTCTCCGTGTCGGGCTTCATCACGACGGCGTTGCCGGAGACGAAGGCGGGGAGCGCGTCGCCGACGGAGAGTTCGAGCGGGTAGTTCCAGGGGGCGATCTGGCCGATGACCCCGCGCGGCTGGCGCAGCTCGGTGACCTTGGTGAGGGTCGGGACGACCCCGGTGTGCCGCTTCGGCTTGAGGTACGAGGCCGCCCTGCGCCCGTAGTGCCTGGCCGCGACGGTGACGGCCTGCACCTCCTCGTGGGCGTGCAGCCTGGCCTTGCCCGTCTCCAGCTGGATCAAATCGAGGACCTCGGACTGGCGCCGCAGGACCAGGTCGTGGAAGCGGAGCAGCACGGCGGCCCTGGCCCGGACAGGGGTAGCGGCCCAGGCGGGCTGGGCGGCACGGGCGCGGTCGAAGGCGGCTGCGACGTCCTCGGGAGTGGACTCGGGCAGATCCGCCAGCTTCTCCCCCGTGAAGGGGCTGTGGTTGGCCGTGCGGCCGGAGCCGGCGACATCACGCGTCAGCCGGGCGATCACCTCGGGTGTGACCACATCGGCGGCGGTGCGCGCGCCGGCCGGGGCGGCGGCCACCGGATTGGTGCCGACGCGCGTGCCGGAGGCGGCGGAGGTGGGCGTGGAGGCCTGCGAGTCCGTCATGAGGGCGAGAGTATGTCGGCCCGCCCACTTTGGGTACCCGTGGGTAACAGGTTTTCACAGACCCTGCCAGAGACTCCACGCCACACCCCGCCATACAGCCAGTGATCACTGGCGGCATAACCGCTGATCAGGGGCGATTCCTCGGCCTCAGTCCGTCTGCTCCGGCGGCTCCCAGCCGCGCAGCACCGTCTCGAACAGCTTCTCGGTCTCTTCCCAGTCGTCCTCGGGACCCGTTATGAAGAACGCGTACTCAGGGCCGCCCGGCTCGGCGAAGTACATCTGGTCGATGCCGTGGCGCGGTCCCGGGAAGTCCTTGGACTCGACCCAGGTGAACTCCCAGAGAGAGCCCGGGCGGTCGCGGAAGATGTTCTCCTCCAGAGTCAGCCGCTCGTAGTCGGGCAACCGCACGGACAGGTCCTTCTCGATGCCCTGCATGTGCGCGTACGAGTTCGCGTAGTCGGGCTGCGGATCGAGGCTGATCCGGATGCGGTGCGCTCCGCCGTCCGGGGTGTAGTCGATCTGGCCCTCGTTGAGCTGCCGCTCCCAGCCGTCGGGCACGACGAGGCTGAAGCCCTCGGGGTCGGTGACCTTCTTCCAGCCCTCGGGGACCGTCTTCGTGCCCTGCCCTTCCTCCTCCTTGCCCGCCGGATCATCCACCGAACGGGTGGGGGTGGGGCCCGCCGTGCTCCGCCCCTTCGCCCCCGCCGAGTCGTCCTTCATCTTCATCGCGGCCAGGCCCGCCACCCCGCCGATCAGGGCGGCCGCCAGGACGACCAGCAGCGCGGTCCGCCACGGGCGCCGGGCGCGCCGCACGGGGGTGGACGCCGTGCTGTGCGGAGGCACCGTGGTGTGCGGGGGCGCCGACGGCTCGGGCAGGGGCTGGGGAAGGTGTGCGGTGGAGCCGTCCGGGGCGGAGAAGGCCCGCATGTCGTCCTCGGAGACCCGCTGCGTCGGCACATGCGCCTGCGCGGCCCGGGGCTTACGCCCCTCCATCGCGTCCAGCAGCATCCGCTCCGCCTCCTCGGCCGTCGGCCGGTCCGCGGGGTCCTTACGCAGCAGCGCGGTGATCACGGGCGCCAGCGCGCCTCCGCGCAGCGGCGGGGGCGGCTCCTCAGTGACGACGGCCTGCATGGTGGAGATGGGGGACGTGCGGCGGAAGGGCGAGGTGCCCTCGACGGCCGTGTAGAGCGTGGCGCCCAGCGACCACAGGTCGGACGCGGGGCCCGGATCGCCGCCGCGCACCCGCTCGGGTGCCAGATAGTCGATGGAGCCCACCAGTTCACCGGTCCTGGTGATGGTGGAGTCGCCCTCGATCGCGGCGATCCCGAAGTCGGTCAGCAGGACCTGGCCGTCCCGCGCGAGCAGGACATTGCCCGGCTTCACGTCCCGGTGCAGGACACCCGCACCGTGGGCGGCCCGCAGCGCGCCCAGCACATGGAGCCCGATCCTGGCCGCCTCGCGCGGGACGACCTCGCCCGAGTCCTTGGTCGCGTCGGCGAGGGAGGGCCCGTCGACGTACTGCATGACGATCCAGGGGCGGTTGTCGTACTCGATGACGTCATGGACGGTGACGACTCCCGGGTGCGTGATCCGGGCAGCGGCACGCGCCTCCTTCTGCGTACGCGCGTGCAGCACGGCACGGTCGGCCTCGGCCACGTAGAGTCCGGCGGTCAACTCCTTGACCGCGACGGTCCGGTGAAGCACCTCGTCCTGGGCCCGCCATACCTTGCCCATGCCGCCCCGGCCCAGGACGTCACCCAGCTGGTACCGTCCGGCCAGTACGATTCCCGAGTTCGTGCCCTGCGCGTGTTCCACGTGTGTCCTCGCCCCGATCCTTGGGACGCCAGGTTACGGAGGGGAGGCCGTACGACGTAACCTCCCCTCCCCCACGAAACCGCACTGTGATGCTTGTCGCCTTCCGCTGTCGCCCTGTCAGGAGTCCACGCGGTAGGAAGACATCGCCTGTTCGTAGATCTCGGAGACCTTGTCGCGCTCGTTCTCCGGGCCGATGACCTGGATGACGTGGTACCTGCCGTCCACGATCATGACGAGGTTGCGGACGTACACCTGACGGCCGCCGCTCTCCTGCCAGGTGAACTGCCCCTCCGCCATGGCCTGGCGCCCGACGTCGACGCGGCGCAGACCGGTGGAGGTGGCCCAGCTGGAATCCCGGAAGGGCTTCAACTCGGGTTCCGCGGTGCGCTGGTAGTCCAGCGGGTCGCTGCCGTTGGCCTTGACCGTGTCCCGGCCGGGCACGACGAGCACCGTGAACCCGTCGCTGCCGTAGCGGACCTGACGGTCCGAACCTGCCGGGCTGCGCTGCCAGTCATCCGGCACACCGATCTCGAAGCCCTCGGCGTCCTTGCGCAGCTTGTAGCCCTTGGCGAGGGCGACGGCGGAGCGGCTGGTCTGCGGCTTCTCCGACCCGGTGGAGCCCGAAGAACCCGCCGACCCGCCGGCCTCGCTCGCTCCGGCGGACGGGCTGCCGCCGTCACCCGGGTCGGCCGGTGCGCCGGAGCCCGAGGGCGCGGCCCCCGACTCCGTACCGGATCCCGACCTGGGCATGAACAGCACGGCGTAGGCGATGGCGGCCACGATCAGCAGCAGGATCAGCACCAGCAGCAGCCGGCCGAGCCGCCGTGGCGCCCGGCCACCCGGCGGCGGCTGACGCAGCACCTTGGGACCCTTGGGCTCACGCGGGGCGCGCGCCGGCTTCTCGTACGGCGGCGGCTCGTGCACCTGCTGCTGCTCGTACGGCTGCTGCTTCTCGCGGCGCTGCGCCTTTCCCTGACGGTGCCGGCCGTGCGCCGCGCCACCGCGTCCCCTCCGGCGGCGCACCAGCTCGCCCCGGCGGCGTACGACCGGGAGGCGGGTGGCGTCGGCGGGCGGCAGCGTGACGATGTCGGCGCCCGCCTCCGGCTCGGGGGCCGAGCGCACGAGGGAACGCAGCCAGCCGCTGAGCTCCTCGACATCGGGCCGCTCCGTGGGGTCCTGACGCAGCAGCGACTCGACGACCGGCCGCAGCGCGCCGCACTCCTCCGCGAAGGCCGGCGGCTCACCGCAGACCATCTGGACGAGCTCGACCGCGCTCTCCTCCGGATAGGGCGCGTGGCCCTGCACGGCGCGGTACAGCAGCGCGCCGAGCGCCCACAGGTCGGTGGAGGGGCCGATGGGCGGGGCGAGCTGCCAGTTGTCGTGGACAGGCCCCGCCTGCTCGGGCGCCCACCGCTCGGTGACGGCACCGACCACGGCGATACGGGCCTGCCGGGCGCGTTCGGCGGCGAGGGGGGTCGCCGGGCCGCGATAGGCGGGGGTGCTGCCGCTTCCCGCGACGACCTCGTCCCATCCCCCGGCGGGCGCGGTACGGGCGGCCGCCGGCTGCGGCAGCCGGTCCTGGCGCTCCACGGGGCCGGTGCCGAGGCGCCGGGAGTCGGCGCGCAGCGCGTCCTCGCCGGAACCGCCGGCCGCTCCGGAACCACCGGACCTTCCGGAGCCACCCTGCGCTCCGGAGCCGCCGGCGGGCACGGGGCGGCCCGAGGCGGGTCCGTCGTCCCAGGTGCCGGCGAGGTGGACGCGTCGGCCGGGGGGCGTGGGCCCGGGGCCCTCGTCGTCGTCCTCGTCGACGTCGTCGTCATCGTCGTCGTACGCATACGGGTACGGGTCGTCGGCGGCCCTGCCCCAGGCGCCGCTCAGCTGCGGCCGTCCAGGAGCGGGAGGGACGGCGGGGGGTGCGGTGGGCCCTTCGGGGCCGGGGGCGTCGGCGCGGTCGTGTTCGGCTTCCGCGCGCCTGCGGTCCTCACCGGCGCGCGCCGCGGCGCGGGCCCCCGCGCGATAGGCGGCGATGGCTCCGGCGCGGGCGGCGCGGAGCTGCGCGGCACTGCCCGCGCCGGGCTCCGCGGCGGGCAGGGCGTGCGGCGGGGCATGGGGCGAGGCGTGCGGCGGTGCCGCCTCGATCTCGGCACGGGGTCCGGGGGCCGGCACTCCGTCGCTGGACGGCCTGGGGGCGGGCAGGGCCTCCGGTGCGGGCGGGGCGTCGGACTCGGGCAGGCCGCCGGCGTCCGGCTCGTCAGGCGCGGGGGCCTCGTAGGGGCCGGACTCCACCGCGGGGGGCTCGTACGGGCCGGTGGGGCCCGATTCGACGGCCGGCGGGCCGTAGGCGTTCTCCTCGTCCGGATCCGTACGTGGCGCCGGAACATAGCCGCACAGCGCCTCCTCGGCCGCGCCCGCCGCAAGCCCCGTCAGCACCACGCGGCCGTCGTCGCAGACCAGCACCGTGCGGACCGTGATGTTGCGGTGCGTCCAGCCGTGCGCGTGCAGCACCCGCAGCGCCGTGAGCACGTCGGAGCCGATCTCGGCGGCCCGGTAGGGGTTGAGAGGCCGCTCCGCGAGGAGCGCGGCGAGCGGCCGGGCCGCGACCAGTTCGCTCACTATCCAGAGCGATCCCGCCTCGGCGAACACGTCGAAGACCTGGTCCAGGCGCGGATGGTCGGGCACCTGGGCCGCCGCCTGCGCGGCCTCGATCGCGCGCCGGACCGCGGGATCCGTGGACCGCCGCACCGTACGCCCGGTGGCGCGCCTGGCCGACGGCAGCCCGTCGGCGTCGAGCACCTCCGCGTCCACGACCTCGGGTAACGGCACCTGCCGCACCAGGACTTCCTGTCCGCTGTAGGTGTCGAAGGCCCGCGTCTCGACCAGTTCGAAGGCATCGGACGGGGGCAGCGGAAGGCGGTAGCGGTCGGCAAGTACCCGACCCGCATAGTCGTCCACGACGCCTCCCCAGAGCGCGCTGTCCCCCGGTCACCGAGACCGCATCAATCCGTCAATCGCGGTCACTTGCTGTGCAATTGACCTATCATTCCGGCTGCGTACGGTCCTCGGCCTCTCACAATACGTGGCAAGCCGCAGCCGCGCGGCCGGTCACCGCAACCCGACCGGTCAGCTGGTCGGCTCGAACGTGGCGAAGGCCGTCTCGCGCAGCGTCCGGCACTCGTCGTCGTTCCATCCGTCGGCCTTGCAGCTGATCATGATCGAGTAGCCGTGGGTGGCGTCGGCCTTGAAGCCACGGTTGAGGACCCGGACCCGCATGCCCTGCTGGTTCCGGGTGAACTCCCAGTCGGCGACGGTCGGGTAGCCGTTGTAGTCGACCTTCTTTATCCGGATGTGCTTGTAGCCGTTGCTGAGGCTCCTGGTGGCCGCGACCGCTCCGGCCCAGGCGGCGGCAGCGTCGTCCTTCGGGGAGGAGTTGTAGTCGACCTGGACACGGGGGAAGCCGCCGTCGGCGTTGTAGATGGCACCCGAGTTCTGTCCCGCTATGCCGTCGAACTTGAAGTTCTCGGGCATCGCCATCGAGAAGTGGAACTGCTTGTTGGTGACCTTCTTGTACCCGTCGGGCAGCGCGTCCGGGTCCGGGGTCGGCTTGTCGGTGTCCGGCGAGGCGGAGGCGTCGTCCGACGCCTCGCCCGTGCCCTGACCGTCCTTGCCGCCGTCATCGGCGCTGTCCTCGTCCTTGCCCGAGCCTCCGCCGGTCGGCTTGGCGTCGCCGCCGGCCGTCGCACCGGACGAGGCGGCGGTGCCGTCCTTGGAGCCGCCGCCCTCGTTGCCCTTGTCGTCGTCGCCGAGGGCGAGCGCCAGGATCGTACCGAGGACGGCGAGCACGACGACACCGGCGATGACCGCCAGCGTGCGGCGCGGCACGACATCGGTGATGGACGCCCGCGTCACGGCCTGACGCCCGGATCCCCCGGCGGGCCCCGAGGCCGACGCCGTGGCAACCGGGGTGCCCGGCGCCTGCGGTGGCACCGGGGGAACAGCGGCGGCCGACGGGGACTTCGCGTTGCGTACGGACCGCAGGGCACCGCGCAGCCGGTCACCCGTGCTCTCCGTGGTCCCGGGCGCGGCGACCGGGGTGGTCGGGGTGGAGGAGGCGGCACCGGAGGTCTGGCCCGCGGGGGCAGGACCACCGGTGTCCGGTCTTCCCGAGCCCGCCGCAGCCGCTCCGGCGGCGGCAGCAGCGGCTCCGGCAGCAGCGGCTGCCTTCTTGCCGCCGCTCCGGCTGCTCCTACCGCTCTTGCTGCCCGTGCCGTCACCGATCTTGGGCAGCGCCATGATCTGGGTGGAGTCGGCGGGCGGCGCCACGGGCTGTTCCGGAGCGTTGATCACCGCGTTGAGCAGGACACGCACCCCCGCGTCGTCGAGCCGCTCGTCGGGGTCCCTGGCCAGCAGACCGTAGATGGCCTCCTCCAGCATGCCCGCGTTCGCCGGGGGTTCGACGGGTTCCGTCATCACCGCCGTCAGCGTGGCGATGGCCGAGCCCTTGTCGTACGGCGGGCGGCCCTCGACGCTCGCGTACAGCAGCCCGCCGAGCGACCACAGGTCGGCGGGCGGCCCCGGCTTGTGGCCACGGGCCCGCTCGGGCGAGATGTAGGAAGGGGCGCCGACGAGCATGCCCGTCGAGGTGACGGAGGGGTCGCCCTCGACCTGGGCGATCCCGAAGTCGGTCAGGACGACCCGGCCGTCCTCCGAGATCAGCACGTTGGACGGCTTCACATCGCGGTGCAGGATGCCCTCGCGGTGCGCAGAGCGCAGCACGTCGAGGATGGCGAGGCCGACCTCCGCCGCGCGCCTCGGCGTCAGCGTCCCGTCCTCACGGATCACCTCGGCGAGGGACTTGCCCTCGATGAGCTCCATGACGATCCACGGCCGGTCGTCCTCGTCGACCACGTCGTAGACCGTCACCGCGCTGGTGTTGCGGATCCTCGCGATCGCCTTCGCCTCACGCAGGGTTCGCGTGATGAGACGTCGCTTCTCGTCCTCGTCGATGGACGACGGGAACCGCAGTTCCTTGACCGCGACCGTGCGCCCCAACGTCTCGTCGGCAGCACGCCAGACCGTGCCCATGCCGCCCCGGCCGAGCACCTCCCCGAGACGGTAACGCCCCGCGAGGAGACGTCCGTCCTTGTCCCCTTGGGGCTCCCGCGCCTGCTCCGCCTCCGACATGCGTCCCCTCTGCGATCAACCCGCCCTGGCAGAGCGTTCATTGTCCCTCACCCCGGGACCGGTCATGGTTCCGGGTCCGGGGTCGGCCGTCGCCCGCCAAGCGAACCACACCTCACGACCGCATCGTCCTACCTCCCCCTGCTCGCCGTCGAGGGCAGGCCCTCGGGACGCCTCCCCCGCACACCACGAGGCCCCCGGCGGCAAGGAGACGTACCGCCCGGGGGCCCGCTCCGGCGCCGCTCGGCGCAAGGGGCCGGTGGAGTGGCCTGCGGAAGTGGCCTGCGGAAGGGCCTGCGAAGGGGGGGCCTCAGCGCGGCAGGATGTCCGGCGCCCCCAGCCGTGCCGCGTCCGCCGTCAGGTCGTCCGGCTGCCGCTGGGACTCCCGCTCCGCCTCCACCCGCTTGCGGTAGTGCTCCACCTCCCGCTCGACCCGGCCCTCGTCCCAGCCGAGCACCGGCGCCATCAGGTCCGCGCACTCCCGGGCACAGCGGGTGCCCCGGTCGAAGGTCTCGATGGAGATCCGGGTGCGCCGGGTGAGGACGTCGTCGAGGTGTCCCGCGCCCTCGTGCGACGCCGCGTAGACGACCTCGGCCCGCAGATAGTCCTCGGCGCCGGCCAGCGGCTCGCCCAGCGAGGAGTCGGCCGCCACCAGGTCCAGGAGCTCCTCGGCCATCGAGCCGTACCTGTTGAGCAGGTGCTCCACCCGGACGACGTGCAGCCCGGTGCGGGCGGCGATCCTCGCGCGGGCGTTCCACAGGGCGTGGTAGCCCTCGGCGCCGAGCAGCGGGATGTTCTCGGTGACACAGTCCGCCACCCGCTGGTCGAGGCCGTGCACCGCCTCGTCGACGGCGTCCTTCGCCATCACCCGGTACGTCGTGTACTTGCCGCCGGCGACGACGACGAGTCCGGGTGCGGGGTGGGCCACGGTGTGCTCGCGGGAGAGCTTGCTCGTGGCGTCCGACTCGCCTGCCAGCAGGGGGCGGAGCCCGGCGTAGACACCCTCGACGTCGTCCCTGCCCAGCGGGGTGTTCAGCACCGAGTTCACGTGTTCGAGCAGATAGTCGATGTCGGCGCTGGACGCGGCCGGGTGAGCCTTGTCCAGGTCCCAGTCCGTGTCGGTCGTACCGATGATCCAGTGCCTGCCCCAGGGGATCACGAAGAGCACCGACTTCTCGGTCCGCAGGATGAGCCCGGTCGAGGAGTGGATGCGGTCCTTGGGCACCACGAGGTGGATGCCCTTCGACGCCCTGACGTGGAACTGTCCGCGCTCGCCGATCAGGGCCTGGGTGTCGTCCGTCCACACCCCGGTGGCGTTGACCACCTGCTTGGCCCTGATCTCGTACACCTCGCCGCCCTCGACGTCCTGCACCCGCGCGCCGACGACCCGCTCGCCCTCACGGAGGAAGCCGGTCACCCGCGCCCGGTTCGCCACCTGCGCGCCGTACCCCGCGGCCGTGCGCACCAGGGTCGCCACATAGCGTGCGTCGTCCATCTGGGCGTCGTAGTACTGCAGGGCTCCGACCAGGGCGTCCTTCTTGAGGGCGGGGGCGACCCGCAGGGCGTGGCGCCGGGTGAGGTGGCGGTGCACGGGCAGGCCGCGGCCGTGGCCCGACGACACCGACATCGCGTCGTAGAGCGCGACGCCCGAGCCCGCGTACAGCCGCTCCCAGCCCTTGTGCTGCAAGGGGTAGAGGAAGGGGACGGGTTTCACCAGATGGGGTGCGAGCCGCCCGAGGAGCAGCCCTCGCTCCTTCAGCGCCTCCCGTACGAGCGCGAAGTCCAGCATCTCCAGATAGCGCAGCCCGCCGTGGATCAGCTTGCTCGACCTGCTCGATGTGCCGGCCGCCCAGTCGCGCGCCTCGACCAGGCCGGTCGAAAGGCCTCTGGTGGCCGCGTCCAGCGCGGTCCCGGCGCCGACCACGCCTGCTCCCACGACCAGCACGTCCAGTTCGCGCTCGACCATCGCGGTCAGCGCTTCGGTGCGCTCCGCGGGTCCCAGTGTCGCTGTCCTCACTGCTGCCTCCCGGTCATCCCGGTGCGTCGGGGGTACGGCACGGGAGCGGAGACCGGCCGGGGGGCCGGGCGCTCGTGCCCACCCCTCGATTCTGTCCGCGGTCCGCGACTTCAGCCACCGCCTGTGGACAACACCAGCCCCACACGCGTCATCGAATGCGACATATAGGTCATATTTACGCCTAGTCTGACATTGCGCTGTCCACAGCGGTTGCGCTTTCTGTCTCTTGGCCTTAGGGAAAGGACGGCCCACATGCCCGCAGACCTCGCCGTCATCGGACTCGGTCACCTCGGCCTGCCCCTCGCCCAGGCAGCCGTCGGCATGGGAATCCACACCGTCGGCTACGACACCGACCCACGCCCCTTCGGGGAACTCTCCGCGGGCCGTAGCCCGGTCGAGGGATCCCTCAGCGCCTCCGACATCCGCCGGATGGTCTCGGGCGGCTTCCGCCCCACCGCCGACCCGGCCGAACTCGGCCGGGTGCGCACCGCCGCGATCTGCGCCCCCACCCCCCTCGGGCCTGACCGCACCCTCGACCTCCGCGCGGTCACCGACGCGACCCGGGCACTCGCCGCCCGGCTCCGGCCGCACACCACCGTCCTGGTGGAGTCGGCCGTGCCGCCCGGCACCACCGAGAACGTCGTACGCCACCTGCTGGAGGAGGGCTCCGGGCTGCGCGCCGGACGGGACTTCCACCTCGCCCACTCCCCCGGCCGCCTCGACCCCGGCAACCGCACCCATGTCTACGGCAACACCCCGAAGGTCATCGGCGGCCTCACCCCCGCGTGCACCGAATCGGCCGCCGCCTTCTACGGCCGGCTCACCGACAAGGTCGTACGGGCGCGCGGACCGCGCGAGGCGGAGATGACGAAGGTCCTCGAAACCAACTTCCGGCACGTCAACATCGCGCTGGTCAACGAGATGGCGGTGCTCTGCCACGACCTCGGTGTCGACCTCTGGGACGTCATCAGGTGCGCCGAGACCAAGCCGTTCGGCTTCGAAGCCTTCCGCCCGGGCCCCGGTGTCGGCGGCCACGGCGCCCCGGTGGACCCCGGCTGCTTCCCGTACAACAGCCGTACGCCAGGCCACCCGTTGCGCATGGTCTCGCTGGCCAAGGAGATCAACGACCGGATGCCGAGCTATGTGATCCAGCGCTGCGCGACCCTCCTGAACGAGCACGGCAAGTCCGTACGGGGTGCCCGCGTCCTGCTGCTCGGCGTCACCTACAAGCCGGACCTCGCCGACCAGGAGGCCTCACCCGCCCGCGAGATCGCAACCCGGCTGATGGACATGGGCGCCCAGATCGGCTACCACGACCCGCACGTCCTCGACTGGCGGGTGCGCGAGGTGCCCGTCCCGCGCGCCGACTCGCTCTACGAGGCCGCCGCCGGGGCCGATCTGACGGTGCTGCTCCAGCACCACCGCACGTACGACCTCCAGGGCCTCGCGGTGAAGGCCCAACTCCTCCTGGACACACGGGGGGCGACGCCGGCGGGCGCCGCGCACCGGCTCTAGACCCCCTCCACGCCCATGTCCCGCAAGGGATTCCCGGTGTCGTGTGTCGGTACGGACTGCTAGCCTGCGGCGTCACTTCTCGCACAGTCGTGCGTGTAACCGTCCCAGGGGGAAGATCCACCATGAGCCAGCCCGTACAGCCGCCGAACCCGCCTCAGCAGCCCTACGGCGGCGGGCAGCCGACCGACGGGAACCCCTACGCGGCCCAGCAGCCCCAAAGCCCCTACCCCGGCCAGCAGGCGGGGGCACCGACCGGGAACCCGTACCCGCCGCACCAGGCGGGCGCGCCGACCGGGAACCCGTTCGGCCAGCAGGGCCAGCAGCCGGGCCAGTTCGGCGGCGGCGCCCCGTTCCAGCCCGCACCGCCCGCCCGCGACAACATCGGCCTCGGTGTGCTGACCGCCCTCGGCACCGCGATCGTCGCCGCGATCCTCTACGGCGTCATAGCCGGCGCGATCGAGCGCGAGATAGGTTACGCGGCCGTCGCCGTCGGCTTCCTGACCGGCTTCGCCGCGAGCAAGGTCGGCGGCCCCAAGCCGGCGGTCACCGCCGCGAGCGCCGTCTTCTCGCTGGGCGCGGTCTTCCTCGGCCAGCTCATAGGCATGTCGATGATCCTGGCGGACGCCCTGGGTCTCGGCTTCTCCGAGGTCTTCTTCGACCACTTCAGCGATGTCCTGGACGTCTGGAAGCAGGAAGCCGACTTCATGACGTACCTCTTCCTCGCCCTCGGCCCGATCGCGGCCTTCGGTGGCGCCAAGCGCGGCGCGTGACCGACGACGTCTGAGGGCCCGGACCGCGCCCTTGGGTTCTAACGGTCCTCGCAACACCCTCGATCTGTGGGAGTTGCGAGGACCGTGGGCGTTGAGCGGGTTGATCTTGCGGGGTTGAGAAAGCGTTTCCTTGTTCGGCTGGATGTCGTGGGGAGCGTGACGGCAGCGGCGGCCGAGCTGGGCGTGAACCGGAACACAGCGTTCGGCTGGGCCCGGAAAGCCGGTCGTGGGTCGGTGCGCCTGCCGCGACGCGATCCACGGCGCGACGAGTACGAGCGACTGAGGGCCAAGGGGGTTGCGCAGTCAGCGGCGGCCAGGCGGGTCGGGGTGAACGAGCGCACGGCCAGGGACTGGGACCAGGGCGTCAGGAAGAGTGCCATGACACGGACCTACGCCGATGGCCGCCGAGTCGATTACGCGGCGGGAACCGTCACGATGGGCTCTGTGATCACGGCATCGGCAGGTCTGGCGGCTCTGGAGAAGCAACTGCATCCGAGGTATCTGAGGCTGACCGAGCGCGAGCAGATCCGCGACCTTCGGGCCTCGGGTCACTCGTTGCGGGCGATCGGACGCGCTTTGGGACGGCCGGCCAGCACGGTCAAGCGAGAGATCGACGCCAACTCCGGCCCCGGCGGCTACCAGCCCTATGCGGCCCACCGGGCGGCGGCCGCACGCAGGCCCCGGCCCAAGGGCCGCAAGCTGCTGCGCGAGGGCCGGTTGCGCTCCTTCGTCCAGGACGGGCTGCGCAGACGGTGGTCACCCGAGCAGATCTGCCACGCTTTGGTCCAGGAGCATCCCGAGGACCGGAGCATGCGGGTGAGCGTGGAAACGATCTACCAGGCACTGTATTTCCAGGCCCGTGGCGGGCTGAAGCGGGAAGTGCAGGCCGCGATACGCAGCGGCCGCACCCGCCGCAAACCCCACCGCGACCCCGCCGCACGCACGCCGCGATTCACCGACCCGATGGTGATGATCAGCGAACGCCCTGCTGATATCGAGGACCGGGCGGTGCCCGGTCACTGGGAAGGCGACCTGATCATCGGCACGAACAGTCGCTCCGCGATCGCGACCCTGGTCGAGCGGACCACCCGCTACACCATGCTGGTCCACCTGCCCGGCGGAGCCCACGACGCCGAGACCGTCCGTGACGGCCTGGTGCGCACCGTCCAGACCCTGCCCGCGCACCTGCGCGGCTCCCTGACCTGGGACCAGGGCAGCGAGATGGCACGGCACAAGCAGTTCACCCTGGCCACCGGCATGCCCGTCTATTTCTGCGACCCGGCCTCGCCCTGGCAACGCGGCTCGAACGAGAACACCAACGGACTCCTGCGCCAGTACTTCCCCAAAGGCACCGACCTGAGCGTCCACAGCCCCGAAGACCTCGAACACGTCGCCCAGGAACTCAACGGCCGCCCACGCAAGACGCTCGGCTGGGCAAACCCAGCCGAGCGTCTACGTGATCTACTCACCACCTAAAACCAGGTGGCGTTGCGAGGACCCCTGGAACCCAAGGCCGCGGTCCGGGCCCTCAGGCGTGTACGGGAGAGGTCAGCGGCGGTGCTGCGAGTCCGCGACCGTCACCTCGACGCGCTGGAACTCCTTGAGGTCGCTGTAGCCCGTGGTGGCCATCGCCCGGCGCAGCGCGCCGAAGATGTTCATCGAGCCGTCCGGGTTGTGCGAGGGTCCCGTGAGGACCTCCTCGGTCGTACCGACCGAGCCCAGGTCGACCAGCTTGCCGCGCGGCACGTCCTCGTGGACGGCCTCCATGCCCCAGTGCCGGCCACGGCCGGGCGCGTCCGTGGCGCGGGCCAGCGGGGAGCCCATCATCACGGCGTCCGCACCGCAGGCGACGGCCTTCGGGATGTCGCCGGACCAGCCGACGCCACCGTCCGCGATGACGTGCACGTACCGGCCGCCGGACTCGTCCATGTAGTCACGGCGGGCCCCGGCCACATCGGCGACCGCGGTCGCCATCGGGACCTGGATGCCGAAGACGTTGCGCGTGGTGTGCGCCGCGCCACCGCCGAAGCCGACGAGGACACCGGCCGCGCCGGTACGCATCAGGTGCAGGGCGGCGGTGTAGGTGGCGCAGCCACCGACGATGACCGGGACGTCCAGCTCGTAGATGAACTGCTTCAGGTTGAGCGGCTCGGCCGCACCGGAGACATGCTCGGCAGAGACCGTCGTACCGCGGATGACGAAGATGTCCACGCCCGCGTCGACGACGGCCTTGGAGAACTGCGCGGTGCGCTGCGGCGAGAGCGCGGCGGCCGTGACGACACCGGAGTCACGGACCTCCTTGATGCGCTGCCCGATCAGCTCCTCCTGGATGGGGGCGGAGTAGATCTCCTGGAGCCGCGGGGTGGCGGTCTCGACGGGCATCTCGGCGATCTCGTCGAGCAGGGCCTGCGGGTCCTCGTGCCGGGTCCACAGCCCTTCGAGGTTGAGGACGCCGAGGCCGCCCAGCTCGCCGATGCGGATGGCGGTCTGCGGGGAGACCACCGAGTCCATGGGGGCGGCCAGGAAGGGCAGCTCGAAGCGGTAGGCATCGATCTGCCAGGCGATCGAGACCTCCTTCGGGTCCCGGGTGCGGCGGCTCGGTACGACGGCGATGTCGTCGAACGCGTAAGCCCTGCGGCCGCGCTTGCCGCGCCCGATCTCGATCTCAGTCACGATGTGTGGCCTTTCCCTCTACGTCTGCGCTGACCAGTATCCCCGACACATGCATGAGGGGCGGTCCGGGGAACCCGGTCCGCCCCTCATATGCGCTGATGTCTTACTTCCTGCTGTAGTTCGGTGCCTCGACCGTCATCTGGATGTCGTGCGGGTGGCTCTCCTTGAGACCCGCCGAAGTGATCCGGACGAAGCGGCCCTTGCTCTCCATCTCGTCGACGGTGGCGGCGCCGACGTACCCCATGGTCTGGCGGAGGCCGCCGACGAGCTGGTGCAGCACGTTGGCCAGCGGGCCGCGGTAGGGGACCTGGCCCTCGATGCCCTCGGGGACGAGCTTGTCGTCGGAGGCCACCTCCGCCTGGAAGTAGCGGTCCTTCGAGTACGAGCGGCCCTGCCCACGGGACTGCATCGCGCCCAGCGAGCCCATCCCGCGGTACGACTTGAACTGCTTGCCGTTGATGAACATCAGCTCACCCGGGGACTCCTCGCAGCCGGCGAGCAGCGAGCCGAGCATCACCGTGTCCGCGCCGGCCACCAGGGCCTTGCCGATGTCGCCGGAGTACTGAAGGCCGCCGTCGCCGATGACCGGGACGCCCGCGGCGCGGGCGGCCAGCGCGGCCTCGTAGATCGCGGTGACCTGCGGGACGCCGATGCCGGCGACCACCCGGGTCGTACAGATCGAACCGGGTCCGACGCCCACCTTGACGCCGTCCACGCCTGCGTCGATCAGGGCCTGGGCACCGTCACGCGTCGCGACGTTGCCGCCGATCACGTCCACGTCCACGGCCGACTTGATCTTCGCCATCCAGTTGAGGGCGTTGCTGTTGTGGCCGTGCGAGGTGTCGACGATCAGGAAGTCCGCACCGGCCCCGGCCAGCGCCTGCGCGCGGTCCAGCGCCTCCGGGCTGGCACCGACGGCCGCGCCGACGAGCAGCCGGCCCTCGGCGTCCTTGGCCGCGTTCGGGTACTGCTCGGCCTTCTTGAAGTCCTTGACCGTGATCAGGCCCTTGAGGATGCCCGCCTCGTCGACCAGCGGAAGCTTCTCGATCTTGTGGCGGTGCAGCAGCGCCATGGCGTCCACGCCGGAGATGCCGACCCGGCCGGTGACCAGCGGCATCGGGGTCATGACCTCACGCACCTGGCGCGAGCGGTCCGACTCGAAGGCCATGTCGCGGTTGGTGACGATGCCGAGCAGCTTGCCCGCGGGGTCGGTGACCGGGACGCCGCTGATGCGGAACTTGGCACACAGCGCGTCGGCCTCGCCGAGCGTCGCGTCCGGGCCGACGGTGATCGGGTCGGTGACCATGCCGGACTCGGACCGCTTCACCAGGTCGACCTGGTTGACCTGGTCCTCGACCGAGAGGTTGCGGTGCAGCACACCCACGCCGCCCTGCCGGGCCATGGCGATGGCCATGCGGGCCTCGGTCACCTTGTCCATCGCGGCGGAGAGCAGCGGGATGTTCACGCGTACGTTCCGCGAGATGAGCGACGAGGTGTCGACCGCGTTGGGCAGCACGTCAGATGCGCCCGGCAGCAGCAGTACGTCGTCGTATGTCAGCCCGAGCGTCGCGAATTTCTCGGGCACTCCGTCGACGTTTGCAGTCATGACACCTTCCCCAAATGGCCTTGATCGGTGCGGATGTCCATGCTAACGGCCCCGCGAGGTGTCTCATTCCACGAGCAAGATCACCCAGCGGTTCTGTGGCATCCTCCACACGCGGGAACCGCCGTGACCCGCCTGCGCTACTGACCTGCGAGCGCCCGCAGCCTGCTCAGCGCGCGGTGCTGGGCGACGCGGACCGCGCCGGGGGACATCCCGAGCATCTGCCCGGTCTCCTCCGCGGTCAGCCCGACCGCGACCCGGAGGACCAGCAGCTCACGCTGGTTCTCCGGCAGATTGGCGAGAAGCTTCTTGGCCCAGGCCGCGTCGCTGCTGAGCAGCGCCCGCTCCTCGGGGCCGAGCGAATCGTCCGGCCGCTCCGGCATCTCGTCGGAGGGCACGGCCGTCGATCCGGGGTAGCGCATCGCGGCGCGCTGGAGGTCGGCGACCTTGTGGCCCGCGATGGCGAAGACGAAGGCCTCGAAGGGTCTGCCCGTGTCCTTGTAGCGCGGCAGCGCCATCAGCACCGCCACACAGACCTCCTGCGCGAGATCCTCCACGAAGTGACGGGCATCACCGGGCAGCCGGTTCAGCCGGGACCTGCAGTAGCGCAGGGCGAGGGGGTGGACATGGGCCAGCAGATCATGGGTGGCCCGCGCGTCGCCGTCGACGGCACGGTGCACCAGAGCACCGATCACCGTCGTCCCGTCCTCGCGCATCGGACCATGGTGCCTCGGCGCCGTCCTGTCCGAGTCATCGCGTCCCGAGTTGTGCACCGAAGCGTTATCAGCGGGTGCGCCGGATCGCACGTCGCGCGCTTCGGCGTGCGCCCCCGCGAGTGCGTCGGTCTGTACGTCGTCCGTGTTGTGAGCCAGTGCTCCAGCGTTCTGAGCGGGTGCGCCGGATGTCATGTCCTGCGCCCTCCCCTTCCGCTCGACCGAATGTCCCCTGAGGAACTCCACACCCCCAAGGATGCGGCATCGGCCGGGAAGCGTCACACAGTGCTGGTGGGGACGGCCCGGCCGCGGGTCCGCCGCCACCGTCGCCCCGTCCGCCGCCGTGCGGACGGGATCGCAAGGTGGTGCTGCGTCAGTCAGGCCTTGGCTGCCGCGGCATCGGGGCCGCGCCGCGGCATCAGCGGACCAGGCCCCAGCGGAACCCGAGCGCCACGGCGTGCGCACGGTCCGACGCTCCGAGCTTCTTGAACAGGCGTCGCGCGTGCGTCTTCACCGTGTCCTCGGAGAGGAACAGCTCGCGCCCGATCTCCGCGTTGGAGCGGCCGTGGCTCATACCTTCGAGCACCTGGATCTCCCGCGCGGTGAGGGTCGGCGCCGCGCCCATCTCGGCGGAACGCAGCCGGCGCGGGGCGAGCCGCCACGTCGGGTCGGCGAGCGCCTGGGTCACCGTCGCGCGCAGCTCGGCGCGCGAGGCGTCCTTGTGCAGATAGCCGCGGGCACCCGCGGCGACCGCGAG
Source organism: Streptomyces sp. NBC_01012 (assembly GCF_045162755.1). Lineage (NCBI taxonomy): Bacteria > Bacillati > Actinomycetota > Actinomycetes > Kitasatosporales > Streptomycetaceae > Streptomyces > Streptomyces sp. NBC_01012. Next base: position 3,017,566 of record NZ_CP108688.1, read on the forward strand.
CGCGACACCGTCCAGATCCTCGGCGACGGTCAGCATGATGATCCTGGCCCCGGGATCCGCGGAGAGCAGCCGCCGGACCGTCTCCACACCCCCCAGACCGGGCATGCGTACGTCCATCAGAATCAGATCCGAACGGTCGGCCCCCCAGCGGCGGAGCACTTCCTCGCCGTTGGCCGCCGTCGTCACACGCTCGACGCCGGGCACGGTCGCAACCGCCCGGCGCAGCGCTTCTCGGGCAAGCGGGGAGTCGTCGCAGACGAGGACGGATGTCATGACCGTCCTCCGCAGCTGATGCGCGTCACCTTGAGCCTCCAGGCTGATACAAGTCGTCACCTGTGCGGTTGACCCCCTCGGACATCTGCCCGAGCTCGTTCTCCGTCAACCGCTTCTCCCCCATCAACGACGGTCACTCGAAAGAGTTACGGGCCAAAGCATCCGGTTCGGCACTCTAAGTGAGGGGCCGCATACGGAGGAGAACGACACGGGGTCATTCACCCGTCAACCGAATTTCTCACTCGGCACCCTGCCCCATTTAGCGGGTTTTCTTCCCTTTTGCTGGCGTCTGTGGCTAGATTTCCAATCAGTCATATTTACATCTACTAACACCGTGGATGTACCGTCGGGACTCTGGTCACCAAGACTCCGGTCGCCGACGAGCAACAACGGTCGAGGAAGCCGTTTCCGAACCAGCAAGGTTTCGAGGGGACACGCAATGGCAGATTTCTCCCGCCTTCCCGGACCCAACGCGGACCTGTGGGACTGGCAGCTGCTGGCCGCCTGCCGCGGGGTCGACAGTTCGCTTTTCTTCCACCCCGAAGGGGAACGCGGAGCAGCCCGGAGTGCCCGTGAGGCCTCGGCGAAGGAGGTCTGCATGCGCTGCCCCGTACGCGCCGAGTGCGCCGCGCACGCGCTCGCCGTACGGGAGCCCTACGGCGTATGGGGCGGCCTGACCGAGGACGAGCGCGAGGAGCTCATGGGACGCGCCCGCAACCGGCTGATCTCCGCCCACTCGGGAGCCCATTCAGGAGCCCATTCGGGACCACCTCCGGAGGCCGGCACCACCTGACACTCCGCACGACCCACCGAATGCAGAAACGTTTCCTCTCCTCTGATCTGGCGCGCCCCCCCATGGAGCCCGGGGACCCAGGCCGCGGCCGGCCGGTCAGCGTGCGGCAGCCCGGGACAGCTCGTCCAGGGTCGCCGCCACGGCCGGCACCCGGGCCAGGTCGGGCAGGGTGAGGGCGACGATCTCCCGCTCCACGGCCGGCTCCACCGACACGGCACGCGCGCCCTTGGGTCGTACGGACTCGAGGGCGAGCTGGGGCAGGACGGCGACCCCGAGACCCGCCCCGACCAGGCCGATCACCGCCGGGTAGTCGTCCGTGGCGAAGTCGATCCGAGGGGTGAAGCCGGAGTCCTCACAGACCTCGACCAGCTGCCGCCTGCAGCGCGGGCAGCCGGCGATCCACGGCTCGTCGGCCAGCTCCCCGATGCCCACCGCGTCGGCTCCGGCCAGCCGGTGCCCCTCGGGCACCAGGCCGATCAGCCGGTCGTCCAGCAGCGGGCGCACCACCAGGTCGTCCCATTCGCCGCCTGTCGTCCCGTAGCGGAAGGCCAGCGCGATGTCGCAGTCCCCGTCGCGCAGCATCTCCACGGAGCGCGGCGGCTCCGCCTCGACGAGCGAGACCTGGGTGCCGGGGTGCGCGGCGCGCAGCGCGGCGAGTGCGCCGGGGACCAGCGTGGAGCTCCCGCTCGGGAACGACACGAGCCGGACCCGGCCTGCCCGCAGTCCGGCGATGGCGGCGATCTCCTCCTCGGCGGCGGTCAGCCCCGCGAGGATGCCCGAGGCGTGCCGCACCAGCGCCTCACCCGCCTGGGTGAGGCGCATCTCGCGCCCCGTCCGGATCAGCAGCGGGGTGCCGGCCGAGCCCTCCAGGGCCTTCATCTGCTGACTGACGGCGGGCTGGGTGCAGCCCAGCTCCCGCGCGGCGGCGGAGAACGAACCGGTGGTGGACACGGCCCGCAGGACACGGAGATGACGAGCTTCAATCACCCTTCAACCATAAGCGACTCTTGCAGCATTGCCCCATTAATCGTGAGCGGCTTTGGGTGGTCTCCGATTAGCCTGTGCGGTTATGAAGGTCCTCACCGTGAATCTCGGCCGCCCCACACCCTCTCCCCACACCGACGGCGCCTCGGGTTTCACCGGTATCGGCAAGCGCCCTTCCGAAGGTCCCGTGCGGGTGGACGACCCCGGGCCCAAGGGCAGCGGCGGCAGCGGTCTGACGGGCGACTCGGTGTGCGATCTCCGGCACCACGGCGGATCGGACCAGGCCGTCTACGCATACGCACGCGAGGAGCTCGACGCCTGGGAGGAGCAGCTGGGCCGCCCCCTGCCCAACGGCTCCTTCGGCGAGAATCTGACGACCTCCGGCATCGACGTGAGCCACGCGCGGATCGGTGAGCGCTGGCGGATCGGCGACGAGCTGGTCCTCGAAGTGACGTCGGGCCGTATCCCGTGCCGCACGTTCGCGGGCCACATGGGCGAGCGGGGCTGGGTGAAGCGGTTCACGCGTGAGGGTGCCACCGGCGCGTACCTCCGGGTGATCGTGCCGGGGACGATCCGTTCCGGTGACGCGATCGAGGTGGTGCACCTCCCCGCCCACGGGATCACCGCCGCCCTGGAGTTCCGGGCGACGACCACGGAGCGGGAGCTGCTGCCGCGCATGCTCGAAGCAGGTGAAGCGCTGCACCCGGAGACCCTGCTCGCGGCGCAGGCGTACCTGGCGAAGCAGGCCGCCGCCGCCTCCTGAGCCTTCCAGGGAGCGGACGCGGGTCGGGCACCCCCGCACGCGGAAGCTAACGTGCCGCTATGACGACTGCACTGATTACGGGCGCGACGGCGGGGATCGGGGCCGCCTTCGCACGGCGGCTCGCGGCTGACGGGCACAATCTGGTGCTGGTGGCCCGTGACACGGAGCGGCTGCGGGCGCAGGCGACGGAGCTGCACGACGGCCACGGCATCGAGGCCGAGGTGCTGACGGCCGACCTGTCCACGGATGCCGGGATCGAGTCGGTCGCGGCACGGCTGACGGACCGGGTGAGCCCCGTGGATCTGCTGGTCAACAACGCGGGCTTCGGCAACAAGGGGCGCTATCTGGACGTCCCGGTGGCCGATGAGCTGACGATGCTGAAGGTCCACTGCGAGGCGGTGCTGCGGCTGACCTCGGCCGCCGCGGGGGCGATGCGGGAGCGCGGGCGCGGCGGGGTGGTCAATGTGGCCTCGGTCGCGGCCTTCCTGCCACGGGGGACGTACGGGGCGTCGAAGGCCTGGGTCGTCCAGTTCACCCAGGGCGCGGCGAAGGATCTCGCGGGTTCGGGGGTGCGGCTGATGGCGCTGTGCCCGGGGTTCGTGCGGACCGAGTTCCATGAGCGGGCGGGGATGGGGACGGGCAGCATCCCGGACTGGATGTGGCTCGACGCGGACAAGCTGGTGACCGCGGCCCTGGCGGACCTGGCCCGCGGCAGGTCGGTGTCCATCCCCGACCCGCGTTACAAGGCGCTGATGAGCCTGGTGAAGCTGACGCCCCGCAGCGTCCTGGGCGGAGTCACCTCCCGCGCGGGCCGGACGTACGGGCCGCAGTAGGCGGAAGGCCGCAAGGTCCCTGACAGCACCGAGGCCCGGTGCCCCCGCGACGGGGGTACCGGGCCTCGGCTGCGTACGGAGCCGTACTAGTGAGCGTGGCCGTGGCCGTGACCGGCCTCTTCCTCTTCCTCGGCCGGCTTCTCGACGACCAGGGTCTCGGTCGTGAGCAGCAGCGATGCGATGGACGCGGCGTTCTCCAGGGCGGAGCGGGTGACCTTGACCGGGTCGATGACGCCGGCCTTCACCAGGTCGCCGTACTCGCCGGTCGCGGCGTTGAAGCCCTGGCCCTTGTCGAGCTCGGAGACCTTCGAGGTGATGACGTAGCCCTCGAGGCCCGCGTTCTCCGCGATCCAGCGGAGCGGCTCGACGGCGGCGCGGCGGACGACCGCGACACCCGTGGCCTCGTCGCCGGCCTTGCCGAGGTTGCCCTCCAGGACCTTCACGGCGTGGACCAGAGCGGAGCCACCACCGGAGACGATGCCCTCCTCGACCGCGGCGCGGGTCGCGGAGATGGCGTCCTCCAGACGGTGCTTCTTCTCCTTGAGCTCCACCTCGGTGGCGGCACCGACACGGATCACGCACACGCCGCCGGCCAGCTTCGCGAGGCGCTCCTGGAGCTTCTCGCGGTCCCAGTCGGAGTCCGTGGACTCGATCTCGGCCTTGATCTGGTTGACGCGGCCCTTGACGTCCTCGGTGTTGCCACCGCCGTCGACGATGGTCGTGTCGTCCTTCGAGACGGTGACGCGGCGGGCGGTGCCCAGCACGTCCAGACCGGCCTGGTCGAGCTTGAGGCCGACCTCCTCGGCGATGACGGTCGCACCGGTGAGGGTGGCGATGTCGCCGAGCATGGCCTTGCGGCGGTCACCGAAGCCCGGGGCCTTCACCGCGACGGCGTTGAAGGTGCCACGGATCTTGTTGACGACGAGGGTGGAGAGCGCCTCGCCCTCGACGTCCTCGGCGATGATCAGCAGCGGCTTGGAGGCACCGGCCTGGATGACCTTCTCCAGCAGCGGCAGCAGCTCCTGGATGGAGCCGATCTTGCCCTGGTGGATCAGGATGTACGGGTCGTCGAGGACGGCCTCCATACGCTCCTGGTCGGTCACCATGTACGGGGAGAGGTATCCCTTGTCGAAGGCCATGCCCTCGGTGAACTCAAGGTCCAGACCGAAGGTGTTGGACTCCTCGACGGTGATGACACCGTCCTTGCCGACCTTGTCCATCGCGTCCGCGATGAGCTCGCCGACCTGCGGGTCCTGCGCGGAGAGCGCGGCCACGGCGGCGATGTCGGCCTTGTCGTCGATCGGGCGCGCGGTCGCGAGGAGGTCCTCGGACACGGACTTGACGGCGGCGTCGATGCCCTTCTTCAGGGCGGCCGGGGATGCGCCGGCGGCGACGTTGCGCAGGCCTTCGCGGACGAGGGCCTGGGCGAGCACGGTGGCGGTGGTGGTGCCGTCACCCGCTACGTCGTTGGTCTTGGTCGCCACCTCCTTCACCAGCTGGGCACCGAGGTTCTCGTACGGGTCGTCGAGCTCGACCTCGCGCGCGATGGTGACACCGTCGTTGGTGATGGTGGGGGCACCGAACTTCTTGTCGATGACGACGTTGCGGCCCTTGGGGCCGATCGTCACCTTCACCGTGTCGGCAAGCTTGTTGACGCCGCGCTCAAGGGCGCGACGGGCGTCCTCGTCGAACTTCAGGATCTTCGCCATGGGCTGAGCTGTCCTCTCAAACGAACTGCGCCCCTCGCCGCCCGGCTAGTTATTTCGCAGGGGGCCAGGGGCGCAGAACAGAAGCAAACGTTGGGTGAATTACTTCTCGACGATCGCGAGAACGTCGCGCGCCGAGAGGACGAGGTACTCCTCGCCGTTGTACTTCACCTCGGTGCCGCCGTACTTGCTGTACAGAACGACGTCGCCGGTCTTGACGTCGAGCGGCAGACGCTCGCCGTTCTCGAAGCGGCCCGGGCCCACGGCCAGGACGACGCCCTCCTGGGGCTTCTCCTTGGCGGTGTCCGGAATGACCAGGCCGGAAGCCGTGGTCTGCTCGGCGTCGAGCGGCTGGACCACAATGCGGTCCTCGAGCGGCTTGATCGCAACCTTGGAGCTGGTGGTCGACACGATCCGGTCTCCCCCTTCGGAGATCTCACGGGGTTTAACAGTCTGTGGGATGGCTCCAGGGTCGATCCGTCGTCGCGGGTGCCGGACCTGTCCTGTCGCGCGGTTGTGCTGGCACTCTCCATCGGGGAGTGCCAGCACTGAGACTATGACCGCGATTAGCACTCGGTCAAGCGGAGTGCCAATTCACCACCCGCGCGTGGCGCCGCGTCACCGGCGTACGCCCGGACAACGCGGGAGATCTCCACAGCGTTCCGCAGTTCTCCGTAGCATTCCGCAGCCTTCCGTCAGACGTAGTCCTCCAGCCTGGCCACGGCGTACCCCTTGTCCGTGACCGTCTTCATGACGTTGCGGATCATGTCCGCCATGGAGGCGTCCCAGTCCTCACGGCCCCGGAAGTGGGTGAGGATGATGTCGCCGGGGTGCAGGTCCTGGTCCTCCTCGCGCCAGTCCATGTGGTCGGGGAAGGCTTCGGCGCTCCACAGCGGCACGGCCTTGATGCCGCAGGACTTGGCGATGCGCAGGGTGTCGCCGTTGTAGTTGCCGTAGGGCGGGCGGAAGAGGACGGGGCGCTTGCCCAGATTCTTCTCGATCTTGTCCTGCGAGCCGCAGATCTCCTCGCGCTGCTCGTCCGCGGAGAGCCCCGGGAGATAACGGTGGTTGAGCGTGTGGTTGTTGAGCGTGACGCCCCTGGCCTGCATGTCCTTGAAGTAGCCGTAGTTGTCGTTGATCTCGTAGTCGCTGAGGAAGGCGCTGTACGGGATCTTCAGCTCCGACATCATCCGGAGCAGCTCGGGGTCCTTCTCGGAGCCGTCGTCCATGGTCAGGAAGACGACCCGCTCCTTGGTCGGCACGCTGGTGAAGACCGGCGGCAGCCCCTTACCGCCACCCTCGACCTCGAACCCCTTACGGGTGGTGATGTGCGGCTTCACCGCGGGCGCCACGGGCGCGACGAGCGGAGGCTTGGCCAGGCCCCACTTCTTCGCGACGGCGACCCGGGCGGCCTGCTCCCGCTTCAGCCGCGCCGCCTTGGCCTCGACGCCGGCGGGCCCTGCCTGCGGCGGGACCGCGGCCTCCGACCGCCCGGCGGTGGCTTCGGGCCCCGCGGCCGGCTTCTGCCGACCGGCGGCCCCTTCGTCCGTGGCATCGGCGCATCCGGAAGCGGCGGCGCCGAGCAGCAGGGCGACCAGGATCGCGCAGGCCGGTCTGTGCCGCTTCATGACAGATTTGTCGTTTTGTCGTACTAGTTGCATGGCGCCGCATCCTGCCACCGGGGCACCGGCCGCCCCACGCGACACATCCGGGCGGCCCGCGAGGTCCCCCGGCTGGCTCACAATGGACCCGTGAACGCCCTTCCCCCTGCCGATCGGCCCGACCCGGCCGACCCGCTCGCCGCCTTCGCCGCCCTGCGCACGCCCGAGGGCGCGGCCCTCCTGGACGAGCTGCGCGACCACGACCCGGCCAGGGAACTGGCGACCGCGACCCGGCTGCGCCGCACACATCCCGCCGCCCTCGTGTCGGCGGCGCTCGGCCAGGCGCGGCTGCGGCAGCGTGCGGTGGCGAAGTTCGGGGCGGCGGACGCGTACCGCATGTTCTTCACCCCGGACGGCGTGGAACAGGCGACCCGCACCTCGGTCGCCGGCTACCGCGCGGGGCGGTTCGCGGAGCTCGGCGTACGGAGCGTGGCCGACCTGTGCTGCGGCATCGGCGGCGACGCCATCGCCCTGGCCCGTGCGGGCATCTCGGTCCTGGCGGTGGACCGCGATCCGCTCACCGCCATGGTCGCCCGTGCGAACGCCGAGGCGCTCGGCATCCAGGACCTCGTCGAGGTCCGGTGCGCCGACGTCACCGAGGTCGACACCTCCCCGTACGACGCGGTCTTCGTCGACCCGGCGAGGCGTGGCGGGCGGGGCCGCATCTTCGACCCCGAGGCCTATTCTCCGCCGCTCTCCTGGGCGACCGGGGCCGCGCTGAAGGCCCCGCGCGCCGCGCTGAAGATCGCCCCCGGCGTCCCGCACGAGGCCATCGAACCGGGGGCCGAGGCCGAGTGGATCTCGGACGGCGGCGATGTGAAGGAGGCCGTGCTCTGGTTCGGCGACGGCTTCACCCCCGGCGCCTTCCGGGCCACGCTGCTCCCGTCGCGCACGACGCTCGTCTCCGAAGGCCCGCTCCCCGCACCGCCGGTCGGCCCGGTCGGCCGGTATCTGCACGAGCCGGACGGCGCCGTGATCCGCGCCCATCTGGTGGCCGACATCGTGGAGCGGTGCGACGGCAGGCTGATCGACGAGACGATCGCGTACGTCACGAGCGACAGGCCGTACGCGTCCGAAGCGACCGCCGCCTACGAGATCACCGATCAGCTGCCCTTCAACATGAAGAGGCTGAAGGCGCTGCTGAGGGAGCGTCAGGTGGGTGTCCTGACCGTCAAGAAGCGCGGCTCACCGGTCGAACCCGAGGAGCTGCGACGGAAGATGAAGCTTCAGGGCCCGCACGCGGCCACCGTCTTCCTGACCCGGGTGGCCGGGGCTCCGACGATGCTGCTCGGGCAGCCGGTGCGGCAGGCCTGATCAGCCGCGCACCGTGACCAGCGGGTCCGCCGGTACCCCGGCGAGCACCCGCAGCACCCAGCGGCGGTGGGAGACCGCCTTGACGATGCCGGTCAGCCCGGTCAGCCAGCCGATGAACCCGAGCCCCACCAGCCAGGCCACCAGACCGTACGTCTCCTCCCCGGCCCTGGCGGTCGCGGGGACGGCCACGCAGCCGAAGAGGCCGACGGCGCAGAGCACGAACGACATCAGCAGCCACACGAGGCTCGCGCGCGGCCGGCGCAGGACCATGTCACCCCGCGGGTCACGGTCGAGCCCGCCCCACTCCACGAGGAGACGGTGGACCCGCAGGTCCCTGGCCACCCCGACAGCCATGAGAACGGCGGCGGGGACCAGCACGACGGCGCCGATGGCGAGGCAGATGACCCCGGGTACGACACCGAGGGCGTCCTCGGCGTCCTCGAACATGAGGAACGCCGATCCCGCCAGGGACCAGCCGAGCGCGGCGATCCCCGCCCACATCCACAGGATCCCGAGCCTGCCGGGTCCGATGAACATCTTCACCAGCTCACCGAGGATCAGCGCCCGGTCCCTCAGCAGCGCGTCACGGTCGGGCCACGTACGTATCTCCACGGGCGGGGGTGGCGGCGGAAGCGGTGAACTGCGAGGCATGGGCCCGACTTTACCGAGTACACCGGGGTCGCCGTCAGGCCTGCCGGAGCCCCAGGCCGGCCTGAAGCTCAGGCCTGCCGGATCCTCAGGCCAGCGGGTACGACGTGCGGCCGGATGCCTCGTCGATCTCGTCGTGCGCCTTGGTGAGCAGCTTCATCGCCAGCTCGTTCAGCGCGCGGGCGCCGGCGATCTCCTCGCCGACCCTCGGCTGTTCGGCGTCGGCGGGGTGGCGGCTGGCGTATCCGTGGGCCCGCACCTCGGTCCCGTCGCTCAGCCGTACCATCGCGGCCGCGCGGGTCCTGTGGGTGTCCTCCTCGAATTCCAGCTCTATGTGCCAGCCGACCGTGGTCTCCATCATGTCGGTCACCTCCCTGGGTACCTGCTTCCAGGGTGCGCCCGATACCGGGCGGGCGCACGGTGTGCGCGCCGCGCCTCAGGCGTCCCGCAGGGCCTGGACGTCGAGCTTGCGCATGCCCAGCATCGCCTTCATCACGCGGTCGGCCCGCGCGCGGTCGGGGTCGCCGAGCAGCTCGGTCAGCGCACGCGGGACGATCTGCCAGGACAGGCCGTACTTGTCCTTCAGCCAGCCGCAGTCGCTCTCCTCACCGCCCTCGGTGAGCTTCGCCCACAGGGTGTCGACCTCCTCCTGGTCCACGCAGTCCACGCTGAGCGAGACGGCCTCGCTGAACCGGAAGTGCGGGCCGCCGTTGAGGCCGAGGTACTCCTGGCCCGCGAGCACGAACGCGACCGTGAGGACCTTGCCGGTCTCCCCCGGCGCGGTCTCGGAGTTGTAGCTGACGTCGGTGATGCGGGAGTCCCCGCCGAAGACCGAGACATAGAACTCCGCGGCCTCCTGGGCCTGGTCGTCGAACCACAGACAGGGCCTGATCTTCTGCATGGTCTTCTCCTCGCCTCGATGGACGTCATCGTTCGCTGTGCAAGGTAGACCGGTCCCGCTCCTCGAACTCATCGGTCGGTCCCTCCACGGTCGCCGCCCCGCGCTCCCCCGGCAACAGGACGTACGCCGCCAGCGCGGCGGCCGCCAGGAGACCCGCCGCGACCCAGAACGCGGCCGCGTATCCCGAGGACAGCTCGGTGAGCCCGGTGCCGCCGCCGGTGACCTGGGCGGCGACGGTCACCAGGACCGCGAGGCCGAGCGAACCGCCGACCTGCCGCGAGCTGTTGAGCAGCCCGGACGCCATACCCGTGTCCCCCGGGGGCACATCGGTCGTCGCGGCCGTGCCGAGCGGGACGAAGCAGAGTCCGATGCCCAGGGAGCAGAGCAGCGACGGACCGAGGATGGAGGAGAGGAATCCGCCGTCGACCGTGGCGGTGGTCGCGAACCAGCCCATCCCGAGCGCCGCCAGGGTCCCGCCCAGCGTCATCAGCCGCCGGATGCCGAGCGCGGCGACCGCACGGGTGGCGAGGACCGAGCCCACGACGATGCCCACACAGAACGGCAGGAACGCGAACCCGGCGGCGGTCGGGCCGAACCCGAGGACCAGCTGCATGTACAGCGAGACGAAATAGAACGCCCCGAACTGGGCCGAGGCCAGCAGCAGACAGAACAGGTTGGCCGTGAGCACCGGGCGCCCCTTCAGCAGGCCGGGCCTGAGCAGCGGGGACGTGGTGCGCAGCTCGACCGCGACGAAGCCGCCCAGCAGGATCACCGCCGAGCCCATGACGGTCAGCGTGGCGGCCGAGCCCCAGCCGTCCTCCGACGTCCGCACCAGCCCCAGGACCAGCAGCGTCGTCCCGGCCGTGGCCAGGAGTGCCCCTGCGACGTCAAGACGCGCACCGGTCCTGCGCTGCCCGCCGACCGGCCCCGAACGCACGGCGGCGGCCAGGGCGAAGACGACGATCGGCACGTTGACCAGCATCACGGAGCGCCAGCCCGCAGCGTCGGTGAGCACGCCGCCCGCCAGCACCCCGACCGCGCCGCCCGCCGCGCCCGCCATGCCCCACAGCCCGAGCGCCCTGGACCGGGCGGGCCCGGCCGGGAAGGCCAGGGTGATCAGGGCGAATGCCACAGGCGCGAGAGCCGCGGCCCCGACGCCCTGCACCGCGCGTGCCGTCACCAGCGACCCGGGCGACCAGGCGATCCCTCCCGCCAGGCTGGCGAGCCCGAAGAGGGCCAGGCCGGCCATCAGGACACGGCGGGGTCCGGCGAGGTCGGCGAGCCGGCCGCCGAGCATGAGGAGTCCGCCGAAGGCGAGGGCGTAGGCGTTCACGACCCACAGCAGCCCGTCGCCGCCGAAGCCGAGGTCACTGCGGATGTCGGGCAGTGCCACGTTCACCACGGACATGTCGAGCGACACGAGGAACTGCACGGTGAGCGCCACCACCAGCAGCCACCGCGTGTGCCGCTCCCCCGCCGGACCGCTCTCCGGGCGGCTCTCCGCCCCGGTCCCCGCCCCGCTGTTCCTCTTGCCGCCCATGACGTCCCCCCCGCTTGACGCTTCCCGGTCGTGCTGCCCGGCCGTTGAATTACCATACACGTATAGAAAATAAGCGCGGGAGCTCCAGGAGGGGCCCGGACCTGAGGAAGGGAAGCCCGGAAGGAGAGAATGCCCAGGTGTCAGGCACCGAGAAGAAGACGACGACGGGCGGCGGACGGGGAACGGCGGCGCGTGCCGTGGGGCGGCCCCGCAGGCTGGATCCGGACGTGATGGTCGCCACCGCGCGCCGCATCGTCGAGGAGGAGGGCCTGGCCGCCCTGACCATGCGGCGGGTGGCGAAGGAGCTGGGCAGCACGCCCATGGCGCTCTACCACTACGTACAGGACAAGGACGAGCTGCTGATGCTCACCCTGTCCGGCACCGCCGCCACGTTCCCGCGCCCTGAACTGCCCGACGACCCGCGCGAGCGGCTGGTGGCGGTCGCCGCGCACATGCACGACATCATCGCCAGGATCCCCTGGGTGCTGGACATCCTGGCCCTCGGCGGGCTGACCGACCACGACGCCCTGTGGATGGTCGAGGAGATCATCGACTGCGCCCAGGCCTGCGGCCTCTCCCCCGCGCGGTCCGTGCGGGCGTACCGGACCATCTGGAACTACGTCTACGGGGACCTGGTCTTCCGCAGGGCGGCGGCCCGCCGCGCGGAGAACCCGCCGCGGCGGCAGTTCTTCCCCGAGATGGTCACCGCCGAGGACGCGGCCGAGCTGCCCCGCCTCACGGAGGTGAAGGACCACTGGCGCGAGTACGCCGCCGCCTACGAGACCGTCGAGGAGCTCGACGCGATCGTGGAGGGCCTGATCCGGCGGGGGACGCGGGACACGGAAGCCTGACGCGCCTCCGCGCCCGCCGAGTCCTCCGCGCCCGCCGAAGTGCTTCCGCTCAGTCCACCGACTCGAAGCGCCAGCGGTGCACCGGGCGGGTGACCAGGGCGGCGTCGGGCTCCGGGAGCTCGGGGAGGTCGTCGCCGTACGCCGCGTCCCGCCACCACGTCATCACCAGGACCCGGTCCTGCGGGGCGCGCAGCAGCTCGCGGCGGTGCGGCTCGCGGGCCAGTCCGGCGGAGCGGGCCCGCGCCCACTCCAGGAGTTCATCGCCCCGGCCATCGGCGGCGCGGGCCTCCCACATCAGGACGATGGTCGTGGAGCTCATGAGTACAGGTTGTCCTTGCTGACCTCGTGCACATGGTCATGGCTGTGCGCATCGTGGCTGTGGGTGCCCGGCACATGGGGCTCGGTGACCGGCAGCGAGGAGTCCGCAGAGAGGTCCAGGTCCGACACGGGGCGGTTGCGCGCCACCATCTCCGCGCCCAGGGCCGCGACCATGGCCCCGTTGTCCGTACAGAGCCCCGGCCTGGGGACGCGCAGCCGGATCCCCGCCTTCTCGCACCGCTCCTCGGCGAGCGCGCGCAGCCGCGAGTTGGCCGCGACCCCGCCGCCGATCATCAGATGGTCGACGCCCTCGTCCTTGCAGGCCCGGACGGCCTTGCGGGTGAGGACGTCCACCACGGCCTCCTGGAAGGACGCGGCCACGTCCCGCACGGGAATGTCCTCACCGGCGGCGCGCTTCGCCTCGATCCAGCGCGCCACGGACGTCTTGAGGCCGGAGAACGAGAAGTCGTACGCGGGATCACGCGAGCCGCTCAGTCCACGCGGGAAGGCGATCGCCTTCGGGTCGCCCTCCCTGGCCAGCCGGTCGATGACGGGGCCGCCGGGGAAGCCGAGGTCCAGCACCCGGGCGATCTTGTCGAAGGCCTCGCCCGCCGCGTCGTCGATGGTCGCGCCGAGCGGTCGTACGTCGCTGGTGATGTCGGGGGCGAGCAGCAGCGAGGAGTGCCCGCCGCTCACCAGCAGCGCCATGGTCGGCTCGGGCAGCGGGCCGTGCTCCAGCTGGTCGACGCAGATGTGCGAGGCCAGGTGGTTCACGCCGTACAGCGGCTTGTTCAGCGCGTACGCGTACGCCTTGGCGGCCGACACCCCGACGAGCAGCGCCCCGGCGAGCCCGGGTCCCGCCGTGACGGCGATGCCGTCGAGGTCACGGGCGCTGATCCCGGCGTCCTTCAGCGCGCGCTCGATGGTGGGCACCATCGCCTCCAGATGGGCGCGGGAGGCGATCTCCGGGACGACACCGCCGAAGCGGGCGTGCGTCTCGACGCTGGAGGCGACGGCGTCGGCGAGGAGCGTCGTGCCGCGCACGATGCCGACACCGGTCTCGTCGCAGGAGGTCTCGATGCCGAGTACGAGCGGTTCGTCAGCCATCAGTCTGTCTCTGTTCCTTGTACGGTCAGGCGCATGACGAGTGCGTCGATGTTCCCCGGCTGGTAGTAGCCACGGCGGAAGCCGATGGGTTCGAAGCCGAAGCGTTCGTAGAGTTTCTGCGCGCGGGTGTTGTCGACACGGACCTCCAGGAGCACGGCGGTGCACTCGAAGGCCGTGGCGTGCCTGAGCAGGTCGGTCAGCAGCTCGGATCCGAGGCCGCCGCCCCACTGACCCCGGCTGACCGCGATCGTCTGGACGTCGGCGAGGTCGCCGGCCGACGCGAGGCCCGCGTAGCCGACGAGCCGGCCTTCGGGGTCCTCGGCGACGACATAGCGGTGGGTGGACCCCGGCCCGCGCGCACGGGCCAGCTCGGACCAGAACATGCCGGCCGACCAGGCGTCGTCGGGGAACAGCTCGTGTTCAAGATCCAGCACCGGCTCGATGTCCCACCAGCGCATCTCGCGGAGCACAGCGGTCGCGGTCGTCACTGGGGGGTGACCACCTTGTAGTTCTTCGGGACCTGGGCGTCGGGCCTGCGCAGATAGAGCGGCTGCGGTGGCAGCAGCGCGGCGCCGGCGGCCAGCCGTTCGGCGGCCAGGGCGGCGAGCGCTCCGGCGCGGACGTGTTCCGGGCCGCGGGCCTCGGTGAAGACCTCGGGGTAGAGCAGCGCGCCCGCACCGGCGACGGGCAGTCCGGCGAGCCGGTCCGCGATGTCGGCCGGCCGGTCGACTGCGGGTTCACCGTCCCGGGTGCGGAAGTCCTCGTACCGCGCCCAGTAGACCTCCTTGCGGCGCGCGTCGGTCGCGACGGCGAAGGGGCCTTCGAGGCCGTCCGAACCCGCGGCGTACGCGAGGGCGTCGAGCGTGCACAGCCCGTGCACCGGCACGGAGAGGGCGGAGCCGAAGGTCGCGGCGGTGACGAGGCCGACACGCAGCCCGGTGTAGGGGCCGGGGCCGACCCCGACGGCCACATCGGTCACGGCGTCGAGCGTCACCCCGGCCTCGGCGAGGACCCGGTCGACGGCGGGCAGCAGCAGCTCCCCGTGCCTCCGGGCGTCGATCCGGCCGGTCTCGGCCACGACGGACGACCCGTCGTGGAGGGCGACGGTGACGGCGGGGGTGGCGGTATCCATGGCGAGCAGCAGCACACAAACAGCCTACGGCTCCGCCGACCCGGTCATGGCAGCCCGTGCATCGTCCCGGTCTCCCCTTCCGCTGCTGGTACCGTCGCCGGGTATACGCGTGTACGACGTAAATGCTTGTACGACATATCGCGCACGGCATGTGAAAGGGGACCTCACGGTGGCAAGGGGCAGCTCGGGAATCGTGGCCGGGCTCACTGCCGCGGCGCTGGCCGCGGTCTGTTTCCTCGCCTACCAGGCGTCCGCGAACGCACCCGATTCGGTCGCGGCGCCCTCGGCCGCCCCCTCGGGGGCCACGCCCGCGCCCTCGCCGAAACCGAAGGCCCCGAAGCAGCCGCTCGCGATCCCCGAGGACTCCGACACGGGGACCCGCGTCGTGTACGCGCTGAAGGACCGCCGGGTGTGGATCGTGAACGACAAGGAGAAGGCGCTCCGGACGTTCACCGTCATGCCGAGCTCCGTGAGCCCGCTGCCCGGCGTGTACCCGGTGACCTCGCGCTCCGGCAGCATCAAGGGCTCGGACGGCGTCATGATCGAACACGTGGTGCGTTTCGCGAACGTCGGCGATGTGTCGGTCGGCTTCAGCGCGGCGCAGGACGACTCGATGGCGAGCCCCGACCCCACGATCAAGACCGGCGGGGTGCGGATGAAGCGGGCCGACGGCAACGCGCTGTGGACCTTCGCCACGATCGGCGTGAAGGTCGTCGTCGTCCCCTGAGGTCGCTACGGGCTGCCCCCGGCAGCACGCGCCACCGGCAGCACACCCGCCACCGGCACGGCGGCCGACGGCCGGCTCACGCCGCGTCGCGCCCCACGTCTTCGGCCTCGTCCTCGTCGGCGTGCCCGTCGTCGCGGGGCGGTGTCGAGACCGCCGTCGCTGCCGCGCAGGAGGCCAGCAGGTCCTTCATCGACACCGCGGACACCGACGGCTGCTCCGCCTGCGACGGCTGCGGCCGCACTTCACGCTCGGGTACCGGCATGGATGCCTCCTCGGGCTTCGGCGAGAGACCTGGTTAGGTAGACCTAACCAGTCTCCGTGTCCCATGTGACCACGACGGGCCTCCCCCGCGCAACATTTTACCGACAGGCCGTCGGAAAAAGACGACGCGCGGGGCCCGGGATGCCACCTGGCCGGGCGGTTCAGTCCTTCGCCAGCTCCGCGCCCAGTCGGGCCCAGCGCGCGCCGATCCCCACCAGGGTCACCGTGCGGCGCTCGTCGTCCGTGTCGCCGACCGCGCGGTCGATCACCACCCGCAGCCGGTCGTCGGAGAGCTCCTCGACCTTGCCGTCGCCCCACTCCACGACGATCACCGAGTCCGGCAGCGACACATCGAGATCCAGGTCCTCCATCTGGTCGAGGCCGCCGCCCAGGCGGTACGCGTCGACGTGGACCAGGGCGGGGCCGTCGCCCAGCGGTGGGTGGACCCGGGCGATCACGAAGGTCGGCGAGGTGACGGCGCCGCGCACCCCGAGGCCTTCGCCGAGGCCGCGGGTCAGGGTCGTCTTGCCCGCGCCGAGCTCGCCGGTGAGCATCACCAGGTCGCCGGGGGCCAGCACACCGGCGATGCGGCGGCCCAGCTCCTTCATCTCTTCGGGGGACTCGACGGCGACGTCCAGGGTGACGGTGCCCGGTGCGGCGGTGCCGGCCACCGAGCCGTTGTGCGCTGCTTCCATGCCGACCAACGGTAGAGGATCAGCCTCCCTGGGCCGGAACCGCTCCGATCCGCACCAGCAGGTCCGCGAGCCGGTCGGTGACCGTCTCGGGGTGCTCCAGCATCACCAGGTGACCGGCGTCCGGCACGATGACCAGCTCCGCGTCCGGAAGCTCGTCCGCGATGGCCTCGCTGTGCGAGCTGGGCGTCACCAGATCCTTGTCCCCGGCCAGGATCAGCACCGGGATGTCGCGGAAGGCGGGCAGCGCCCCGCTCTTGTCGTGCTCGGTGAAGGCCGGATAGAACTCGGCGACCACATCGATCGGGGTGGACTCGATGAGCCGCTCGGCGAACCGCGCGACGGCCGGATCCACGTCCCGCGAGCCGAACGAATACCGTTTGATCAGCCCCGCGAACAGGTCGGCGGTCGCCCGCCGGCCCCGCTCCACCAGCTCCGCCTGCGAGCCGAGCGCCTTCAGCACCCCGGGCAGCACCCGGCGCACCGCGTTCACCCCCGCCATCGGCAGCCCGAAGTTGACCTCGCCGAGCTTCCCGCTCGACGTCCCGACGAAGGCGACCGCGGCCACCCGGTCGCGGATCAGCTCCGGGTACCGGTCGGCGAGCGCCATCATCGTCATGCCGCCCATGGAGTGCCCGACCAGCACCAGCGGGCCCTCGGGCGCCGCCGCGTCGATGACCGCCCTGAGGTCGCGGCCGAGCTGGTCGATGCCCACCGGTACGCCATCGGCCTGCGCCCTGCCCCGCTCGGAGCGGCCGTGGCTGCGCTGGTCCCAGTGGACGGTGCGGACCAGGCCGCGCAGCGCGGCACGCTGGAAGTGCCAGGAGTCCTGGCCGAGGCAGTAGCCGTGGCTGAAGACGACGGTCAGCGGGGCGGGGTCCTTGCTGCCGAAGAGTCTGCGCCGGCGCGAGCCGGAGCCCGCTGCCGCACCGGCGCGCGTGGCCGCACGGCTCGTCCCGCCGCCCGGATCGATCTCGTCGACCTCGTAGTACAGCTCGGTGCCGTCGTCCGCGACGGCACGGCCCGGCATCCCGCGCAGCGAGCCGTACGGACCTGAGGCGTCCAGGGCGAGACGGGCCTTCTTGCGCATGCCCCGGCCCACGGTGAGCCGCTCGACGGCGACGCCCGCTGCGGCGCCCGCTGCGATGACGCCTATCGCCGCCCCCGCGACGCCTGCCCGGCGCCAGCCGGCCGCCGCGACGGCCGCTGTCGCCACCACGTCCTCCGCGCTGGTCTCGCTCACCGTGCCGTGCTCCTTCGTCGTCGTTGTGGCCGCCGTCGTCGGGCCATGATCCCCGCCGGGCCCGGGCCGGGGTCTCAGCCCCGGCCGGAGTCCTCCGGGTCCTCGGAGTCCTCGGCGTCCTCGTGGAGATGGACGCGGGGGACGCGGGTTCCGATACGTGTGACGATCTCGTACGCGATCGTGTCCGCCGCCCGTGCCCAGTCTTCGGCGCTCGGCTCGCCCCGATCCCCGGGCCCGAACAGCACCGCTTCCGCGCCCGCGTCGAGCCGGTCGCCCCCGAGGTCGACCACGAACTGGTCCATCGCCACCCGCCCCGCGATCCTGCGGACGGCGCCGCCGACGAGGACGGGGCCACGGCCCGAGGCATGGCGCGGGACGCCGTCCGCGTACCCGACGGGCACCAGGGCGAGCGTCGTCTCTGCGGGCGTCGTGTAGTGGTGTCCGTAGCTGATGCCGTGGCCCGGGGGCACCTGCTTGACGAGGGCGACGGACGCGGCGAGCGTCATGACGGGCCGCAGCCCGAAGTCCGCCGGGGTGCCGAGCTCGGGGCTGGGCGAGATGCCGTACATCGCGATGCCGGTGCGTACGAGGTCGAAGTGGGACTCCGGCACCGTGAGCGTCGCCGGGGAGTTGGCGATGTGCCGCACCTCGGGCCTGACGCCCTCCTTCTCGGCGTAGGCCACCATGTCGCGGAAGACCTTCAGCTGGGCGGCGATCGAGGGGTGGCCCGGCTCGTCGGCGCAGGCGAAGTGCGACCAGAGGCCGGTGACGCGCAGGGTGCCCGCGTCCTCGGCCGCGCGGGCGGCCGAGACGAGCTCGGGCCAGTCGGCGGGCTGGCAGCCGTTGCGGCCGAGGCCCGTGTCGGCCTTGAGCTGGACCCGGGCCGGAATCCCGGCTTCCGTGGCGGCGGCGACGACCTCGTCAAGGGCCCACATACCGCTCACCGAGACATCGATGTCCGCCTCGACCGCCTCGCGCCAGGGGCCGCCCGGTGTCCACAGCCAGCACATCACCCGGCCGCCGATCCCGGCCTCCCGCAGCGCGAACGCCTCCTGCGGGGTCGCGGTGCCCAGCCAGGCCGCGCCGGCCTCCAGCGCCGCCCTGGCGCAGGGCACCGCCCCGTGCCCGTAGGCGTCGGACTTCACCACGGCCATGAGCTGCGCCCCGGACGCCCGCGCACGCAGCACGCGCACATTGGCACGCAACGCGGCGAGGTCGATCTCGGCACGGGCTCTCAGGGTCGCTGTCTCGTTCATCGCGCCCAGTGTCTCAGAGCCGTACGCCTGTGCCCTCGACCTCCGTGCCCGGTGAGGCGGTCACCGGTGGTCGAGTGAGTGCTCCAGGTGCTCGACGAGAACCGGGACCTGGCTGGTCGGTACGTCCTTCACGGCCGTGACGAACGTGACCGCGCCACCCCGGCGCAGCAGGGCGAGCAGCTCCTGGACGGCCTCGGTGTGCGCGGGGTCGCCGAGCTCGGTGCGGTAGCGGTCCACGAAGTCGTCGTACCGGTTGCCGGGGTCCTCGTGGTACCAGGTGCGGAGTTCCTTCGACGGCGTCACCTCCTTCGCCCACAGGTCGACCGCCGCGTGTTCCTTGGAGATCCCGCGCGGCCAGAGCCGGTCGACGAGCACCCGGGTGCCGTCGTCCTCCTCCGGCGGGTCGTAGACCCTGCGTACGCGGATGTTGCTGCCGCTGCTCACGTCCGATCGCCTCCGTTCCGGTCCTTTCCAGCGTGGCTCAGGCCCTTACGTCCCGCCAGGCGGCCGGCACCGCGTCCGCGACGTCCTGCGCGGTGAGCGGCGCCCCGCCCGCGGCGCGGCGCGCCGCGAGCCCGTGCAGATGGGCGCCCACCGACGCGGCGTCGCGCGGCGCGAGACCCGCCGCCAGCAGCGAGCCGGTCAGCCCGGAGAGCACATCGCCGCTGCCCGCGGTGGCCAGCCAGGGCGTGCCGGTCGGATTGACCCGCACAGGCGTGTCGCCGGGCCCGGCGACGAGGGTCGTCGACCCCTTCAGGAGCACCGTGGCGCGGTAGCGCGCGGCCAGTTCCCGTACGGCGGCGAGCCGTCCCGCCTCGACCTCCTCGCGCTCCACACCGAGCAGGGCGGCGGCCTCGCCCGCGTGCGGGGTGAGGACGGTGGCGGCGGTCCGCTCGCGTACGGCGCCCGCGTCCATCAGCCGGAGCCCGTCCGCGTCGACCAGTACGGGGACGTCCATGGCCAGCGCGTCGGAGACCGCCGTGGCGGCCTGCGTGCCGTCGCCGAGCCCGGGTCCCACCACCCACGCCTGGACACGCCCGGCCTTCGACGGCGGCCCCGGGTGCACCAGCGTCTCCGGGAAGCGGGCGATCACCGCGTCGGCGCCGGGGCCCGCGTACCGGACGGCTCCGGCGCCGCCGCGCAGCGCGCCCGCGACCGCGAGGACGGCCGCGCCCGGGTAACGCCCGGACCCCGCGGCCACCCCGACGACCCCCCGCCGGTACTTGTCGCTCTCGGCGTCGGGCTGGGGCAGCAGGGCGGCCACATCGGCGTACTGGAGTGCCTCCAGGTCGGGGCGGTCCGGCAGTTCGGGGCCCAGGCCGATGTCGACGAGCCGGAGCGCGCCCGCGTGCTCGGCGGCCGGGTCGATGAGCAGCCCCGGCTTGTACGCACCGAAGGTGACCGTCGCGTCGGCGCGTACCGCCGGGCCGAGCACCTGCCCGGTGTCCGCCTCGACTCCGCTCGGCAGATCCACCGCCAGCACGGGCGCGTGGCCGGCGGTGACCGCGCGGACCAGCTCCGCCGCCTCGGGACGCAGACCGCCGCGGCCCCCGATCCCGGTGATGCCGTCCACGACGAGGTCGACACGGCCCAGCCCCTCGGAGGTGTCGAGGACGACCTGCCCGCCCGCCGCCAGCAGGGCGGCCAGTGCGGCCCGGTGCACCTTGCCGGGCGCGGTGAGCACGGCCCTGACACCGGCCCCGCGCCTGGCCAGCCTGGCCCCCGCGTACAGCGTGTCGCCGCCGTTGTCACCGCTGCCGACAAGGAGCAGCACCCGGGAGCCGTACACCCGGCCGCGCCGCCGGAGCAGGTCGCCGCAGGCCACCGCGAGCCCGGCGGCGGCGCGTTGCATCAGCGCACCCTCCGGCAGCCGTGCCATGAGCGCCTTCTCGGCGGCCCTTACGCTTTCGACGCTGTACGCATGTCGCATACCGTCAACCCTCCGCGATCACCACGGCGGACGCCACCCCCGCGTCGTGGCTCAGCGACACGTGCCAGCTGCGCACGCCCAGTTCGGCCGCCCGCGCGGCGACGGTGCCGCGGACCTCGATGCGCGGCTTCCCGCTGTCCTCGACACACACCTCGGCATCGGTCCAGAGCAGCCCGCCCGGGGCTCCGAGCGCCTTGGCCAGGGCCTCCTTCGCGGCGAACCTGGCCGCGAGCGAGGCGATCCCCCGCCGTTCCCCGCCGGGCAGCAGCAACTCCCGCTCCAGGAAGAGCCGCTCGGCCAGCTGCGGCGTGCGCCCCAGCGCGGCGCCGAAGCGCTCGATCTCCGCCACATCGATCCCGACCCCAATGATCACGCGCTCACTCACTCACTCGACTGTCACGGACTTCGCCAGATTGCGCGGCTGGTCCACCTCGTTGCCCCGGGCTGTCGCCAGTTCGCAGGCGAAGACCTGCAACGGCACCGTGGCGACCAGCGGCTGAAGCAGCGTAGGCGTAGCCGGGATCCTGATGAGGTGATCGGCGTACGGGACGACCTCCTCGTCCCCCTCCTCCGCGATGACGACGGTACGGGCGCCACGGGCCCTGATCTCCTGGATGTTCGACACGATCTTGTCGTGCAGCACCGAACGGCTTCGCGGTGAGGGCGCGATCACCACGACCGGCATGCCCTCCTCGATCAGGGCGATCGGCCCGTGCTTGAGCTCCCCGGCGGCGAAGCCCTCGGCGTGCATGTAGGCGAGCTCCTTGAGCTTCAGCGCGCCCTCCAGAGCCACCGGGTACCCCACGTGCCGGCCCACGAAGAGCACGGTGTCGCGGGTGGCCAGCGAGCGGGCCAGCGCGCGTACGGGCTCCATGGTGGCCAGGACGCGGTCGACGGCGCCCGACATCTCGGAGAGCTGGCGTACGACGGTGCGGATCTCGTCGCCCCACTTGGTGCCGCGCACCTGCCCGAGGTACAGCGCGACGAGATAGCAGGCGACGAGCTGTGTCAGGAACGCCTTGGTGGAGGCGACGGCGACCTCCGGCCCCGCGTGCGTGTAGAGGACGGCGTCCGACTCCCTCGGGATGGTCGACCCGTTCGTGTTGCAGATGGCGAGGACCTTCGCCCCCTGCTCACGGGCGTGCCTGACCGCCATCAGGGTGTCCATCGTCTCGCCGGACTGCGAGATGGCGACGACGAGGGTGCGCTGGTCCAGGATCGGGTCGCGGTAGCGGAACTCGCTGGCCAGCTCCGTCTCGCAGGGCAGCCTGGTCCAGTGCTCGATGGCGTACTTCGCGATCATCCCGGCGTGGAAGGCGGTCCCGCAGGCGACGACGACGACCTTGTCGACCTCCCGGAGCACGGCCGCCGGGATGCGCACCTCGTCGAGACGCAGCACCCCCTCCCCGTCGATCCGGCCCAGCAGCGTGTCCGCGACGGCCTTGGGCTGGTCGGCGATCTCCTTGAGCATGAAGGAGGCGTAGCCGCCCTTCTCCGCCGCCGACGCGTCCCAGTCCACGTGGTACTCGCGTACGTCGGCGGGCAGACCGTCGAAGCCGGTGACCGTCACCCCGTCCCGGCGCAGCTCGACCACCTGGTCCTGGCCCAGCTCGACGGCGTCCCTGGTGTGCGCGATGAAGGCGGCCACATCGGAGGCGAGGAACATCTCCCCGTCGCCCACCCCGACGACCAACGGCGAGTTCCGCCGGGCCCCGACCACCGTGCCGGGCTCGTCGGCGTGCACGGCGACCAGGGTGAACGCGCCCTCCAGCTGCCGGCACACCTGCCGCATGGCCTCCGCGGGGTCACCGCTGGACGAGTACGCCTCGGCGAGCAGATGGGCGACCACCTCGGTGTCGGTCTCGGACGCCAGGTCATGACCGCGCCCGGCCAGCTCGTCCCGCAGCGCCGCGAAGTTCTCGATGATCCCGTTGTGCACGACGGCCACCCGGCCCGCGTTGTCGAGGTGCGGGTGGGCGTTGGCATCGGTGGGCGCGCCGTGCGTGGCCCAACGGGTGTGCCCGACCCCGGTGTTCGCGGCCGGCAGCGGCCGGTCCTTGAGCTCCTTCTCCAGATTGAGGAGCTTCCCCGCCTTCTTCGCCGAGGCCAGCCCGCCGTCCGCGAGGACGGCGACCCCCGCGGAGTCGTACCCCCGGTACTCCAGCCGCTTGAGCCCCGCAACCACGACATCCTGCGCCGACTGCGACCCGACATAACCTACGATTCCGCACATATCGGCACCATAAGGCCGCGCGGGGAGGAGGGACAGCAGGGGTGGTCCGTCGCGGTCGGACCCGGACCGTCGCTACGCACACATACGCAAGCCGGCCATCGGCCCCACGTGACACCGGGCCCTACGCTCTGGGGTCATGACAACGTCCGAGTGCTACATATGCGTGAAGGAAGCGAAGTTCGACGATCTGCCGCCCAGGGAGTGCGTCGCTTTCGACCAGCACTGGCGGGTGGCCCATGCCTTCGACACCGCGCTTCCGGGCTGGCTGGTGCTCCTACCCCGTCGCCATGTCACGGCCGTCCACGACCTCACCGACGCGGAGGCCGCCGCCCTGGGAACGTGGCAGGTCGGCCTCTCCCGGGCGCTCCGCGGCGTGACCGGGTGCGACAAGACCTACGTCGTCCAGTTCGCCGAAGCCGAGGGCTTTGCCCACGTGCACTTTCACATCGTGCCGCGCACGGCGGATCTACCGCAGGAGCAACGCGGTCCAGGCGTCTTCGAGCTGCTGAGGCGCCCGAAGCCCGAACGGGTGACGGACGAGCAGGCGGACCGGATCGCCCTCTCGCTCCGAGCCCGGCTTCGCGAGCACCCGGATCTCGCGTAGCCCGGCAGCAGGGCGGGGCCGCACGGCCCGTAGCGCGCGTACGGGTCGCCGCAGACGGGTACCTCGGTCACCGCCAGGCGTCGACCCACCCGATCGCCCCCTGGTCAGCCGTCAGCCGACGTCGTGGATACGGTGCTCCCGCAGGTCCGGGGCGTGTTGAGCGACGGTGCGGTAGTCCGCGTCGTCGTGGAGGACGGTCAGCCCGTGGTGCGCGGCGGTAGCAGCGATGATCAAATCCACGGCCGAGGCGCTCCGATGCTGTCCCGCCCTGGCCATGCGCTGTTGCACCGCCCCGATCCAGCGCCCCGCGTTCTTCGGGACCGAGACTTCGGGATACAGGTCGGTGAACATCTCCACGATCTCGTCGTACTCTCCGCCGGTCCGAGCGCTGAACAGGAACTCCGCGCGCTGCGGATAACAGGAGCCCACCGCGCCGGCGCAGATGGTGTCGTACCAGGCGGACTGCAGCTCGGCGTCGCCGAGCAACCGCACAAGGCCGGACGTGTCGAGCAGGTAGATCACCGATCGGCCTTCTCCGCACGATGACGGCGCTCGGCATCCTCCACAGCTCCCCAACGCTGCGCACGCTCGAAGTGCCTGCTGATTCGCGCCGCGCGGTCCTGCTGGTCCGCGTAGTACCGGAGCGCCAGGTTGACGGCCTCCTTCTTGGTCCTGGCCTTGGACAGCGCCATGGTGCGTTCCAGTGCGTCATCGTCTATGTCGATCTGGGTCACGGACATCCGGCGCCTCCCATCAGGTCAAGGCGATGTGGGTCATGTACAAAAAATTGTAGGCCATCCACACACGGGTCCGCCCCTCAGCCCGCAGAACCGCGCCCACGTGACCGAGCCCACCCTCCACTCCGTTCAAACTCCCGCAACAATGAGTAGGTGATCACCTCACCCGCACGGAGCCCCCGTCGCACCGAGCACGCGCCGACGCCCTACGTCGACCTGACCAGGGACGAGTGGAGCGCTCTGCGTGACAAGACTCCGCTGCCGCTGACCGCCGACGAGGTCGAGAAGCTGAGAGGGCTCGGCGACGTCATCGATCTCGACGAGGTCCGGGACGTCTATCTGCCGCTCTCCCGGCTGCTCAACCTCTACGTCCAGGCCACATCGGGCCTGCGCGGCGCGCTGAACACCTTCCTCGGGGACGCGGGCAACGGGCACGGCGAGCAGCGCGGTACCCCGTTCGTCATAGGGGTCGCCGGGAGTGTCGCCGTCGGCAAGTCCACCAGCGCCCGCATCCTCCAGGCGCTGCTGGCCCGCTGGCCGGAGCACCCCCGGGTGGAGCTGGTGACGACCGACGGGTTCCTGCTGCCGATGAAGGAGCTCCAGGCGCGCGGCCTGATGTCGAGGAAAGGCTTCCCCGAGTCGTACGACAGGCGGGCACTGACCCGGTTCGTCGCCGACATCAAGGCCGGCAAGGACGAGGTGACGGCCCCCGTCTACTCACACCTGATCTACGACATCGTGCCCGGCGAGCGGCTGACCGTACGCCGCCCCGACATCCTGATCGTCGAGGGGCTGAACGTGCTCCAGCCCGCGCTGCCCGGCAAGGACGGCCGCACCAGGGTCGGGCTCGCCGACTACTTCGACTTCAGCGTGTACGTGGACGCGAAGGCCGAGGACATCGAGAACTGGTACCTGCACCGCTTCCGCCGGCTGCGCGAGACGGCGTTCCAGAACCCGTTCTCCTACTTCCGCAAGTACACGCAGGTGTCCGAGGCCGAGGCGCTCGACTACGCGCGCACCATGTGGCGGACCATCAACAAGCCGAACCTCCTGGAGAACGTGGCTCCGACGCGCGGCCGTGCCACTCTGGTGCTGCGCAAGGGGCCGGACCACAAGGTCCAGCGCCTGTCACTGCGCAAGCTCTGACCAGGAAAGGTGCACCGTGCTGCATCTGCGCCTCATCGTGCCCGCCGACCGTACCGACGAGGTCGTGGAGCTGGTGGAGCGTACCGTCGGCGCCACGCATCTCGCGGTGCTGGCCGGCGCCGCCCGGGGCCCCGCGGGTGACGTCGTGGTGTGCGACGTGGCGCGGCAGGCGGCCGACGAGCTGATCGACGCCCTGCGCGAGCTCGGCATCGACAGGTCCGGGGCGATCACCGCCGAGAAGATGGACCTGGCGCTGTCCACCCACGCCGAGGAGGCGGAGAGGCAGGCGCCCGGCGACAGCGCGGACGCGGTGCTCTGGGAAGAGCTGACGGAGGTCACGCACGAGGAGTCCACCTTCAGCGCCACCTATGTGTCCTTCCTCGGTGTCGCGATGATGCTGGCCGCCTGCGGGGTGATGCTCGACAACGTGATTCTGATCGTCGGCGCGATGGCGGTCGGCCCGGAGTTCGGCCCGCTGGCCGGTGTCTCCACGGCCCTGGTGCAGCGTGCACCGCGTCTGGTCGCCACGTCCCTGTGGGCGCTCATCGGCGGGTTCGCCGCCGCCATCGCGCTGACGATGGGGTTCGTGTGGCTGATGGACGCACTCGGGTCCTTCGACGCCGCCATGCTCACGGCCGACCGGCCCAACACCAACTTCATCTGGCACCCGGACCGGCTCTCCTTCGTGGTGGCGCTGCTCGCGGGCGTCGCAGGCACGCTCTCGCTGACCTCCGCGAAGTCCGGGGCGCTGATCGGCGTGGCGATCTCCGTGACGACGGTCCCGGCCGCCGCCAACGCCGCCATCGCCTTCAGCTACCAGGATCTCCAGCAGGCCTGGGGGTCCTCCCAGCAGTTGCTGGCCAACCTCGGCGGGATCGTCCTGGCGGGCACCCTGACGCTGCTGGTCCAGAAGGCGCTGTGGAACCTGCAACGCAGGGCGGACCCGGCCGTGAAGCCGAACCCCGGGAAGTAGGAACCGGCGGCAGGGACCGTCGGCAGGAACGGGCGGCAGGAACAGGCGGCAGGAACCGTCGGCAGGAACAGGCGGGAGGAACCAGCGGCAGGAACCGGCAATGCGGCGGCCCCGAAGCTGCCGTACACCGCACAAGCGGCCGCGACCCCGCCGATGAAACGATCCCGGGCATGAACGCTGTCCCGGAAGTGACCTACAGTCCGCTCAGAGCGCGCGCCCTGTGGTGGTTCGTCGCGCTCGGCGCCGCCGGTGCCGTTCTCGCCGCGATACGCGCGGCCGACCGGGGCACGCTCCTGGACGTCTGGGCGGGCGTGGGCCTGCTGCTCGCGTTCACGGGCGTCATCTGCCTGTACTCCGTCACCGTCCGGGTGAGTGCGGGGCCCTACGGCCTCCGCTCCAGGACGCTGCTGCGCCGTCGGAACATGCCGTGGTCGGACATCGTCGACCTGCGCGTGTACGTCCAGTACGGCCGGAACCATGAGATCCACCGCGTCAGCGTGCTGCTGCGCGACGGACGCACGCGGCGGCTCCCCCTGCCGGTGAGCGCGTCCTCCGACGACCGTCCGGAATTCGACGCGAAGCTGGACGCACTCCGCGCGCTGCACCGCCGCCATGGATCTCCGGCGTCGGACCACGTCCCCGTCATCTCGTACCGCGCCGCCGGACGCGGCTCGACCGTGTCGTGGGTCCTGTGCGTGCTCCTGCTCGCGGGCGCGGGCCTGGCCGCGTGGTTCGTACCGCCCACCGCGTCGACGCGACAAGCGTGGATCTCGGCCGTCCCCTGCACCGCCGACACGCCTGCCGCGCAGCACGCCGAGTGCCTGAGCTCCCAGCGTGCGGTGATCGAGCGGGCGCAGATCGGCCAGGGGAAGCAGACCAGCTGGCTGTACTTCACCGACGACCGACCGGTTGACCGGATCGGCGTCTCGCGGGAGGGGGCTCGGGGATTCCTCCCCGGTGACAGGGTCGGGCTGACTCTCTGGCGCGGCCAGGTGCGGGAGGTCGCCGGCGAACACCACGTGTGGCGCGAGCACTTCCCCGACGCCGGTGAGGTGGCCGTCATCGCCGCCGGGCTCGCCCTCGCGGCGGGCTACCCGGGCGCCCGTCTGCTGCTGAGCCGGCGCGGGCGCCGACTGCCGGACGACGAGGTCCTTCCCTCGGCCCTGCCGTTCGCCTACGCGCTCGTCTGTACGGCCGGGTGGCTGCTGCCCTTGTGCTACCGGCGCCCCATGGACCCGCTCGGCTCTCCGGCGGCCCTCGCCTGGGCGGCCTCGGGCACCGTGGCCACGCTGGGAATGCTCGCCTGGGCCTGGCACGCCACCCGCATCCGTACGCCGGAAGCCGCCACGGCACCGGAAGCCGCCATGACGCCCGAAACCGGGGCGGTCGAGGAGCAGGAGGACCGGTTCCTCGCCGCCCGGTTCCTCGAACACACTGAGTACAACCCGAACGGCTTCGGCACCCACATCGTCCTGGGTGGCGGCGGTCCACCCGCGGTGACACCCCACCCCGGCCCCGGCAGGTTCGCCGCGAGACGCATCCCGGTGGAACGGCTCACCGTCACGAAGGTGCGGCGCGCGAGGGGCAGCGACGGCGACACCGTCCACCGGAGCTGGCACATCGCCGAGATCGACGACGCCGGGGAGCCGGTCCGCCTCGCGGCCGCACCGGCCGACCTGATCCGCATCACCGCCGAGCTGGAGCGGGCCCGACGCGCGAAGGACCCGGCCGCGGGGCCGGGCCCTTCCGGGAGTTGACGGCAGGTCAGCCGAGCGCGGACTTCACCACGTCGGCCAGCTGCCCCGCCACGGCGCGCGCCTGTTCGAGGTCGGCGGCCTCGACCATGACCCGTACGAGCGGTTCGGTGCCGGACTTGCGCAGGAGTACGCGCCCTGTGTCGCCCAGCGCGTGCTCGGCCTGGGCCACCGCGGTGGCCACATCGGGCGAGGTGTCCACCCTGGACTTGTCGACGTCCGGCACATTGACGAGCACCTGCGGGAGGCGCTGCATCACGCCCGCCAGGTCGGCGAGTGTACGTCCGGTGGCGGCGACCCTGGCCGCGAGCATCAGCCCGGTCAGCGTGCCGTCACCGGTCGTGGCATGGTCCAGGACGATGACATGGCCCGACTGCTCGCCGCCCAGCGCGAAGCCTTCGGCTTTCATCGACTCCAGGACGTAACGGTCACCGACGGCGGTCTGGACGAGCTGGATGCCCTCCCGCTCCATCGCCGTCTTGAAGCCGAGGTTCGACATGACCGTGCCGACGACGGTGTCCTTGCGCAGATGGCCCGACTCGCGCATCGCGACGGCGAGCACGGCCAGGATCTGGTCGCCGTCGACCTCCTCACCGGTGGCGTCCACGGCCAGGCAGCGGTCCGCGTCGCCGTCGTGCGCGATGCCGAGGTCGGCGCCGTGCTCGACGACGGCGGCCCGCAGCAGGTCCAGATGGGTGGATCCGCAGCCGTCGTTGATGTTCAGGCCGTCCGGCTCGGCGCCGATGGTGATGACCTCGGCCCCGGCCCTGGCGAACGCCTCGGGCGAGACACGGGCCGCGGCGCCGTGCGCCTCGTCCAGGACGACCTTCAGCCCGTCGAGCCGGTTCGGGAGTACACCGATGAGATGGGCGACGTAACGGTCGAAGCCCTCGTTGTAGTCGGTGACACGGCCCACGCCGCCGCCGGTCGGGCGGCTCCACGGCTCACCGCCCCGGTGCTGCTCGTAGACCGTCTCGATGCGGTCCTCCAGCTCGTCGGCGAGCTTGTGCCCGCCCCGCGCGAAGAACTTGATGCCGTTGTCGGGCATGGCGTTGTGGCTGGCGGAGAGCATCACACCGATGTCCGCGCCGAGCGCGCCGGTGAGGTACGCGACGGCAGGAGTGGGCAGCACCCCGACACGCAGCACGTCCACGCCCGCGCTGGCCAGGCCCGCCACGACGGCGGCCTCCAGGAACTCCCCGGACGCGCGTGGGTCACGGCCCACCAGAGCGGTCGCCCGATGCCCTTCGAAGGTGCCCGCCTCGGCCAGTACGTGCGCCGCCGCGACCGAGAGTCCGAGCGCGAGCTCGGCTGTCAGGTCCGCGTTGGCGACGCCGCGCACGCCGTCCGTGCCGAAGAGTCGTCCCACTGGTGTCCTCCGAAGGTGCTCCGAAACCGCAAACCAAAGTAATCAAAACAGGGCAGAGCGAGGCAAGGCACAGCAAAGAGAGGGTGCGCCTGAGGCTTCCGACCCTATAAACGTGCAAACGTCTTAAGCCGTTATACGCCCGCGAGGGCCGATAAACGAACGCCCCAGCAGCACGAGGTGTGCCGCCGGGGCGAACGGGTAAAGCAGGCGATTTAGCGCTTGCTGTACTGCGGGGCCTTACGGGCCTTCTTGAGACCGGCCTTCTTGCGCTCGACCGCACGGTCGTCGCGGGAGAGGAAGCCGGCCTTCTTCAGCGTGGCGCGGTTGTTGTCCGCGTCCGCCTCGTTCAGCGCGCGGGCCACGCCGAGGCGCAGGGCGCCGGCCTGACCGGAGACGCCGCCACCCGAGATACGGGCGATGACGTCGTAGCGGCCGTCGAGCTCGAGCACCTTGAAGGGCTCGTTGACTTCCTGCTGGTGCACCTTGTTGGGGAAGTAGTCCTCAAGGGTGCGACCGTTGATCTTCCACTTGCCGGTGCCCGGGACGATCCGGACACGGGCGATGGCGTTCTTGCGACGGCCAAGGCCGGCGGCGGGCTGCGGGTCGCCGAAGCGGCCGGCGAGCGACTCGGAGGTGTACTCACCCTCGACGGGGACCTCCGACTCGAAGGTGGTCACCTCGGCGAAGGTCTCTTCGCCCTCGGTGCCCTCGACGGGCGTCTCTGCAGTGGTCTCGGCCACGATTCTCCTCAGATCTTTCTTTAACGTCTTAGGGGGGAGGCCGGAACTACTGCGCGACCTGGGTGATCTCGAACGGGACCGGCTGCTGCGCAGCGTGCGGGTGCTGGTCGCCCGCGTAGACCTTGAGCTTCGAGAGCATCTGACGGCCCAGGGTGTTCTTGGGGATCATGCCCTTGATGGCCTTCTCGACGGCCTTCTCGGGGTTCTTCGAGAGCAGCTCGTCGTAACGCACGGAACGGAGACCGCCCGGGAAGCCCGAGTGGCGGTACGCCATCTTCTGGGTCTTCTTGTTACCGGAGAGGTGAACCTTCTCGGCGTTGATGATGATGACGAAATCGCCCATGTCCATGTGGGGGGCGTAGATCGCCTTGTGCTTGCCTCGGAGGAGGTTCGCAGCCGTGGTGGCAAGACGGCCCAGGACGATGTCCTCGGCGTCGATGATGTGCCACTGGCGAGTGACATCGCCGGGCTTGGGGCTGTACGTACGCACTTCGTAGCCTTCGCTTCTTCAGTGGATGGGGTGAAGACACACTGCACCTCTGAAGCGATCATGCAGCTGGGGCTCACAGTGCCGGGACGCCGCCCGTATGCGAGCCACTGGTAACTGCTCCAGAGAACCTACGCAAGGCCCTTCGCGTGAGAACGACCAGGCCCATACGTATAACAACAGTCGAGACTACCCGCCCCGCCCCGGACCGGTCAAAACGCCCCGTCCCTACCGTGCGCGCTCCACCCTGCGCTCGTCCCAGACGGGCTCCGCGGACTCCCGCACCACCCCGTCGGAGCCGAAGACCAGGTAGCGGTCGAAGGACTTCGCGAACCAGCGGTCGTGCGTGACGGCCATGACCGTCCCGTCGTACACCTCGAGACCGTCCTGAAGGGCCTCGGCCGACTCCAGGTCCAGGTTGTCCGTCGGCTCGTCGAGCAGCAGCGCGGTCGTGCCGGCCAGCTCCAGGAGCAGGATCTGGAAGCGTGCCTGCTGCCCGCCGGACAGCCTCTCGAAGGCCTGGTCGCCCTGGCGCTCCAGCTCGTAGCGCCGCAGCACCCCCATCGCGCCACCGCGGTCCTTGGCGTGCTCCGTCCACAGGATCTCGACGAGCGTCTTGCCGAGCAGCTCCGGATGGGCGTGCGTCTGCGCGAAGTGGCCGGGCACGACCCGCGCGCCGAGCTTCCACTCACCGGTGTGCGCCACGGGCTCCCCCGCCAGCAGCCGCAGGAAGTGCGACTTCCCCGAGCCGTTGGAGCCGAGCACCGCGACCCGCTCGCCGTAGTAGATCTCCAGGTCGAACGGCTTCATCAGGCCGGTCAGCTCAAGCCCCGTGCACGTCACCGCCCGCACCCCGGTCCTGCCGCCGCGCAGCCGCATCCTGATGTCCTGCTCGCGGGGCGGCTCCGGAGGCGGGCCCGCCTCCTCGAACTTCTTGAAGCGGGTCTGCATCGCGTGGTAGCGGTTCGCCATGTCGGGACTGTTCGCCGCCTGCTGCCGCATCCGCAGGACGAGTGCCTTCAGCCGCTTGTGCTCCTCCTCCCAGCGCCGCAGGAGCTCCTCGAAGCGCGCGAACCGCTCCTTGCGTGCCTGGTGGTAGGTGGCGAATCCGCCGCCGTGCACCCAGACGTCCGAGCCGGCCGGGCTGGGCTCCACACTGACGATCTTCTCGGCGGCCCGTGAGAGCAGCTCCCGGTCGTGGGAGACGAAGAGCACCGTCTTACGGGTCTCCTCGAGCTTCTCCTCCAGCCACCGCTTGCCGGGTACGTCCAGATAGTTGTCCGGCTCGTCGAGCAGCAGCACCTCGTCAGGGCCCCGCAGCAGCGCCTCCAGGACCAGCCGCTTCTGCTCGCCGCCACTGAGCGTGCGCACCTCGCGCCACTGCGCCTTCTCGTACGGGACACCGAGCGCGGCCATGGTGCAGACGTCCCACAGCGTCTCGGCCTCGTAGCCGTGGGCCTCCGCCCAGTCGCTCAGGGCCTGCGCGTACGCCATCTGCGCGGCCTCGTCGTCAACCGTGAGGATGCGCTCCTCCGCCACGTCGACCGCCCGGGCCGCCTCCCTGATCCGGGGCTGGGCCACCGAGACCAGCAGGTCACGCACGGTCCGCTCGTCCCGCACCGAGCCCACGAACTGGGCCATGACCCCGAGCCCGCCGCTCACCGAGACCGAGCCGCCGTGCGGCTGGAGCTCCCCGGCCAGCAGCTTCAGCAGGGTCGTCTTGCCCGCCCCGTTCGCGCCGACAAGGGCGACGACCGCGCCGTCGGCCACCCGGAACGAAGCGTCGCCGAGCAGCACCCGCCCGTCCGGTAGGTAGTACTCCAGGTGGCCCGCTTCGAGATGTCCCATGCAGAGCATTGTCACGGCATGCGAACCGTTGACCCAACCGGATTACGGTCGGTCGCCTGCCGCGGCGCTAGGATTCGCCGCATGAGCTACGGGCAAGGGGGGCCCTCCTGGGGGCCGGGAGGACCGGGAGAGAGCCGGACTCCGGACTGGGCGGCGCTGGCCGAGGCGTCCGCCGCGCGCGGCAGACGCAGGAAGTGGCTGCTGATCGGCGGTGGCGCACTGGCCACCGCCGCCGTGGCCGCGATCGTCGCCACCGCCGTCATCACGACCAACGGGAGCAGCAGCTCGGGGTCGGACAAGAACGCGAGCGAGCTGCCGGCCCCCGCCGAGCTGCCCTCGGAGTCCTCCGCGCCCGAGCCCTCCTTCTCCTCGGTCGCACCGCCGCCCCCGCCGGACCCGAAGGACTACATAGCCGACGAGAAGAAGGACAGGACCCCGGTCACCGTCGACGCCTTCTTCCCCGGCAAGAAGCTGACCATGGGCGACCGCGTCTACGCCAAGGGCGCCACCGCCCGCACCAGCAGCTGCGCCACGACGACCCAGGGCGCCCTCGGCTCGATCCTCGACAGCAACGGCTGCGACCAGGTCATCCGCGCGACGTACAGCAAGGGCGGCACGGCGGTCACCGTCGGGCTCGCCGTCTTCGGTACCGAGGCCGAGGCCAAGAAGGCCGCCCAGCAGGCGTCCGGCGGCATCGCGTCCCTCAGCGGTGCGGGAGTCCCCACCTTCTGCCGCGGCGGATCCGTCTGCCGGCGCACCGCCAACTCCTACGGCCGCTACGCCTACTTCACCATCAGCGGCTACACCAGCGGCAAGAACGTCACCACGTCCGCCAAGGACGTGTACGCGGTCGGTGACGACCTGACCGACTTCACCTTCCGCCAGATCCGTCACCGCGGCGAGGTCCAGGCCTCGGCTGCCGCAGGAGCCCCCGCCGCCTGACCGGCCGTGCTCTCCCCCCACGCACAGTCCCAGTCCCTCCCCTCGACCGAGGACCCGTCGCCGTGCGTCTGACCACCCTCTTCAGCCTCCCCCGCGTGCTGCGCCACAGCCACGCGATGGGCGCAGGGCTGCCACCGGACGAGGCCGTGGTCCTCGACGCCCCCGACCCCTCGCTCCGGGTGGCGCTCGCCGCCGCCGCGACGGGGAACCACGCCCCGGCCGCCGAGCTGCTCGCCCTCACCAGGGAGCACGCCCAGTGGGAGCGCAGGGACACCTGCGTCTCCCGCCTGGCACGGGCCTCGCTGCACCACCCGGGCTGGCTGGACAGCTGGCTCGACGACTCCCCGGAGAACCCGGACGCCGTGCTGGTCAAGGCCGACCAGTACATCTACGAGGCCTGGCAGATACGGACCGGGGCCCGCGCGAGCCATGTCGAGGACGACCAGTTCAGGGCGTTCCACGCGGTGCTGAGGGACGCCGTTCCGGTGATCTCCACCGCCGCCGAGCTCAACCCCGACGACCCTGTCCCCTGGCGCGTGGCCCTGACCCAGGCCCGGGGCATCCAGGCCCCCAGGAACGTCTTCGACACCTATCTCGCCGAGGCGAACGCCCGCGACCCGCACCACGAGGGCTGCCACGTCCAGGCGCTCCAGTACCTCTGCACCAAGTGGTACGGCTCCCACGAGGAGATGTTCGCCTTCGCCGAGCGGGCCGCCGGCCAGGCACCCCCCGGCTCCAGGCTGCACGCGCTGCCCCTCCAGGCGGTCGTGGAATACCTGATCTCCGAGGAGGAGACACCCGGCGCCGCCCCGTACACCGCGCGGGCCGAAGCGGCGGTGGCGCGCGCACAGGCCCTGTCGGACAGCTACGCACCCGGGGAGCGGGAGGCCGCCGGCTTCCGCAACCACCTGGCGCTCGTCCTGTGGTCGATGAACCGCTACGAGGAGGCCCTCACCGCCTTCCGCACCATCGGCGTGCACGCCACCACGTTCCCCTGGACCTACTTCGGCGAGCCACGTGCCGAATTCCTCGAAGCCCGCTCCGACACCTGTGTGGAGCTGGCGATGAAGGTCCCCTTCTTCCGCGCCGCCCCCGAGCCCCCGGCCGCCGACCTGCCCGACTGGGAGCGCGACCTGGCACCGCGGTCCCTCGCCATCGCGTCCACCGGTCCCACGGAGGTCGCCCGGGCCGCCCTGATCTGCGGTCAGAGCCTCAGGACCGCCCCCGCCGGCAACCACCACACCTACGTCGAGATCGTCCCGGACCCCGTACGCGGCAAGCGCGCGGTCCTGCTCCCCGAGGACCCGCTCACCTCGGCGGCGGACAACTTCACCACGGCCGAGGAGTGGCCCACCCTGGTCCTGCACCGCACCCCGGAACGCGGCAGCTTCACCCTGCTGCACCGGGGCAAGCAGGTGGCGGACCACACCTGGGAGACCGCCGCCCCCGCCGCCGACCACGCCGAAGCGACCAGGACGGCCGCCGCGCTCGCCCGGGTGTACGGACTGCCCGACCCGCGCCCCCTGGCGCACATCCTGCGGGCCACGGACGACCCCGCCCGCCACCAGAGCGAGCTCGTCGCCGCGCTGCGCCTTCCGCCGCTGCCCGCCGGATACGGCGGTGAGCAGGAGATACTCGCGGCACTCCCGGGCGCCCGCCTCCTCGCCCGGCGGGGCTTCCTCGCGGGGATGCGGGACACCATGACGACGAAGGCCGGTGTCCACCCGGAGGCTCCCGCCTCCGACGAACCGCGCCCTGTCCACTGGTGGGTGCTGCGCATCGCGGCCCTGCTGCTCTTCACCGCGGCGGCGGTCTACGCCTGGTGGACCCCGGACATCGGCTGGTTCCGCTCCAGCGCTTCCAGCGCCCTCGCCCTGTACTTCGCGGCCAAGCTGTACCGCGCCGTGCGCCGGAGACCCGTCAGCAGCAGCCCGCCCCCGGAAGCGTCCTGACGTTCCGCGCCTCAAGGGCCCTGGCCGCCAGCAACTCATCGGCCGGGTACGCCACTTCCTCCAGCGTCAGCCCGTGCGGCCGCACCACGTGCACCGCCGGATCCCGCACCTTCGCGGCCAGCACATCGGCGGGCCACCCGGCCGGCCTGCGCCCGTCCCCGACGAACAGCGCCGCACCGATCAGCGCCCGCACCATGTTGTGGCAGAACGCGTCGGCCTGCACGGTCGCCGTCAGCACACCGGACTCCGCGTCCCGTACCCAGTGCAGCTTCTGGAGCGTACGGATGGTCGTGGCACCCTCACGCTTCTTGCAGTACGCGGCGAAGTCGTGCTCCCCCGTCATCAGAGCCGCCGCCTCGTTCATCGCGCCCACGTCCAGCGGCCGGTCGTGCCACAGCACATGCCCGCGGGTCAGCGGGTCCACCCCGCCCGGCCTGTCCCCCACGCGGTAGGCGTAACGCCGCCACAGCGCGGAGAAGCGCGCGTTGAACCCCGCGGGCGCCTCGGCAGCCCGCCAGATCCGTACGTCCAGCGGCAGGCGCCCGGCCATCCGCCGCAGCAGCTTCTCCTCGTGCTCGGCCCACACCTCGGCCGGCAGGTCGACGTGCGCCACCTGCCCGCGCGCGTGCACCCCGGCGTCGGTGCGCCCCGCGACCGTCAGGTCGTACGTCACCGCCGACCGCGTCACGGTCCGCAGCGCGTCCTCGATCTCGCCCTGCACGGTGCGCCTGCTGGTCTGCTTCGCCCAGCCGGAGAAATCCTTCCCGTCGTAGGAAAGGTCCAGTCGTACCCGTACAAAGCCGGGCTCTGCCTCGTCACTCACCCGCAGATCCTCTCAAAACCGAACGGGCCCGCACCGCCCCGAAGGGTGATGCGGGCCCGTACCTGGGTCTAGGTACGCTCAGGCGTCCTTGGACTCCTCAGCAGCGGCGTCGGCCGGCTTGGCGTCCTCGACGGTCTCGGCCGGAGCCTCGTCCTTCTTGAGGGCGTCTTCCTTGACCGCGCGCTTCGTGGCGGCCTCGGCCTCACCGGTGGCGGCCTGCGCCACGGTCAGTGCCTCGACCAGCTCGATGACAGCCATCGGGGCGTTGTCGCCACGACGGTTGCCGATCTTGGTGATGCGGGTGTAACCACCGGGGCGGTTCTCGTACCGCGGGGCGATCTCGGTGAAGAGCGTGTGCACGATGCTCTTGTCCGTGATCGACTGCAGCACCAGGCGACGGTTGTGGATGTCGCCCTTCTTGGCCTTGGTGATGAAACGCTCGGCGACCGGACGCAGGCGGCGGGCCTTGGCCTCGGTCGTGGTGATGCGGCCGTGCTCGAACAGCGACTTCGCGAGGTTGATGAGAAGAAGCTTCTCGTGCGCAGCGCTGCCGCCCAGACGGGCACCCTTGGCGGGCTGAGGCATGGTGTTTCTCCTTGTGTGCTGCACCGGCCGTATCAGGTACCGGTGTCAGTTCCCGCGAGGCGGCCGCCCCGCGGAAGTCTTCGTACGTCAGCCGGACATCGGCCAGGATCCAAGCCGGTCCGACTTCCACCGGACACGAGCCAAAATCCAGCCCGTCCGGCGATTGAGGACAAAGCCTCAGCCCGGCACGGGGGCACCCTCAAAACCGGGCACCCCCGCCGGGAGGCGCTCAGTACTGCTCGGTCTCCACGAAACCCGCATCCGCGTCATCGTCCGCGCCGAAGGCGTCCGCCGCGGCGGTCGGGTCGAAGCCGGGAGGCGAGTCCTTCAGCGCCAGGCCCATACCGGCCAGCTTCGCCTTGACCTCGTCGATCGACTTCGCACCGAAGTTACGGATGTCGAGCAGGTCCGCCTCGGAGCGAGCCACGAGCTCACCCACGGAGTGGATGCCCTCGCGCTTGAGGCAGTTGTACGAACGGACCGTGAGCTCAAGCTCCTCGATCGGCAGCGCCAGATCGGCGGCGAGCGCGGCGTCCGTCGGGGACGGGCCCATGTCGATGCCCTCGGCGTCGATGTTGAGCTCGCGCGCCAGACCGAACAGCTCGACCAGGGTCTTACCGGCCGACGCCATGGCGTCACGGGGACGCATGGCCTGCTTGGTCTCGACGTCGACGATCAGCTTGTCGAAGTCGGTGCGCTGCTCGACACGGGTCGCCTCGACCTTGTACGTGACCTTGAGCACCGGCGAGTAGATGGAGTCGACCGGAATACGCCCGATCTCCTGGCCCACCTGCTTGTTCTGGACGGCGGAGACGTAGCCGCGACCGCGCTCGACGGTCAGCTCCATCTCCAGCTTGCCCTTGCCGTTGAGCGTGGCCAGGACCAGGTCCGGGTTGTGGACCTCGACACCGGCCGGCGGGGCGATGTCAGCAGCGGTGACCAGGCCGGGACCCTGCTTGCGCAGGTACATCACGACCGGCTCGTCGTGCTCCGAGGAGACGACCAGCTGCTTGATGTTGAGGATGAGGTCGGTCACGTCCTCCTTGACGCCCGGCACGGTGGTGAACTCGTGCAGGACACCGTCGATCCGGATGCTGGTGACAGCGGCACCGGGGATCGAGGAGAGGAGCGTGCGACGCAGGGAGTTGCCGAGGGTGTAACCGAAGCCCGGCTCCAGCGGCTCGATCACGAACCGGGAGCGGAACTCGTCGACGACCTCTTCGGTCAGCGACGGACGCTGAGCGATAAGCATGGTGTGATCCTTCAGTCGTGGGCACCCGCTATTTGATGCCCGACAGATGAGACAAGGGTACGGGCGACACGCCCCCGAAGGGACATGCCGCCCGCAACCAGCGCTACTGACGCACGGTCGTCACCGACCGTAGCGACTCAGACGCGGCGACGCTTCGGCGGACGGCAGCCGTTGTGCGGCGTCGGGGTGACGTCCTGGATCGAACCGACCTCGAGGCCGGTGGCCTGGAGGGAGCGGATCGCGGTCTCACGGCCGGAGCCGGGACCCTTGACGAAGACGTCGACCTTGCGCATGCCGTGCTCCTGCGCGCGGCGGGCGGCCGACTCGGCGGCCATCTGCGCGGCGAAGGGGGTGGACTTGCGCGAGCCCTTGAAGCCGACGTGGCCGGCGGAGGCCCAGGAGATCACGTTGCCCGAGGGGTCCGTGATCGAGACGATGGTGTTGTTGAACGTGCTCTTGATGTGCGCGTGGCCGTGAGCGACGTTCTTCTTTTCCTTGCGACGCACCTTCTTGGCTGCGCCCTGACGACCCTTGGGGGGCATGTCTTGACTCCAGATGGAGAGGGGAGGTGATCGGTCCTACAGCGAAGACCGCTGGTTTCCGCGAACATCCGGTGGCCCGGACCCCCGCGGTGCGTCCGCTGAGGACTACTTCTTGCCCGGCTTCTTCTTACCGGCGATGGCGCGACGCGGGCCCTTGCGGGTACGCGCGTTCGTGCTGGTGCGCTGACCGTGGACCGGCAGACCACGACGGTGCCGGATGCCCTGGTAGCAGCCGATCTCGACCTTGCGGCGGATGTCGGCCTGGATCTCGCGGCGAAGGTCACCCTCGGTGCGGAGGTTGGCGTCCACGTACTCGCGGATCTTGACCAGGTCCTCTTCGGCCAGGTCACGAACGCGGGTGTTCGGGTTCACGCCGGCGTTGGCGAGGATCTCCTTGGACCGGGTACGCCCGATGCCGAAGACGTAGGTGAGGGCAACCTCCACGCGCTTTTCGCGCGGGATGTCAACACCTGAAACGCGTGCCATTCAATGGCTCCAGTTGTTATTTCGGGGGTCTTCCGCAGTGCCGCTCCCGGACGCCGACCTCGACCGCGTGGAGGAAGTGGTACGCCCAGGTCCCCGGCCCCCGCCGGAGGTGTCGTCAGCCGAAGCTTGGACGGGCACTGCGTATGTACGTTTACGTGCGTCGCGCGAAGAACTGCGAGATGCAGGTGGTCGTGCGTCAGCCCTGGCGCTGCTTGTGGCGCAGGTTGTCGCAGATGACCATGACCCGGCCGTGACGGCGGATCACCTTGCACTTGTCGCAGATCTTCTTGACGCTCGGCTTGACCTTCATGGGATGTCAGGTTCTCCGGGTCAGTGCCCTCACCACGCCGAAGCGGGATGGCGGCAAGATCTACTTGTACCGGTAGACGATCCGGCCACGCGTCAGGTCGTACGGAGACAGCTCCACGACGACCCGGTCATCGGGAAGAATACGGATGTAGTGCATCCGCATCTTGCCGCTGATGTGCGCGAGGACCTTGTGACCGTTCTGGAGCTCCACCCTGAACATCGCGTTAGGGAGAGACTCGATCACGGTGCCCTCAATTTCGATGGCACCTTGCTTCTTGGCCACGCTTCGCCTTTCGAATCGGCTACCTTGATCGACTCACGTCCCGCCGCATGTGGACACACGGATGCACGAGAGCCGACGAGTCAGTCTACGTCAGCGGACTCCAAAAGACGAATCCGTCAAGTTTGCCCACTCCCGCTGATCCTTAGACACGGATCAGCCGGACAGTCCTGTCGGACGGCTACTTCAGCGGATCCGGCGCCGCCTCGATGCCGGCCCCTCCTTCACGCAGCCCTCGCGAGCTCGGCGCCGGAGCGCCTCACAGGCTTCGGCCCGCTGGGCCGGACTCCGTCCGGCGCCCGGGCGTCAGCCCAGCGGATCCGGCGCCGCCTCGATGCCGTACTGGGCGAGCTTCGCCCGGCCGCAGTCCGGGGAGGTCAGGACCAGCGGGCCCTGCTCCGTGAGGGCGATCGAGTGCTCCCAGTGCGAGGACCAGGTGCCGTCGGTCGTCAGGACCGTCCAGTCGTCCGCCAGGACCTTCGTCCGCGCCGTGCCCAGCGACACCATCGGCTCGATGGCCAGGCAGACGCCGGGGACCAGCTTGATGCCCTTGCCGCGCTTGCGCGAGACGTAGTTCAGCAGGTGCGGGTCCATGTGCATCTCGGTGCCGATGCCATGGCCGCCGTAGTCCTCGATGATCCCGTACTTACCGGTCGCCGGGCGGGGCTGGCGGCGGATGTAGGACTCGATGGACTTCGAGATGTCGACGAGCCGGTTGTTCACCTTCATCGCGGCGATCCCGGCCCACATGGACTCCTCGGTCACCCGGGAGAGCTCGATGAGCTCCGGCGCGTGCCCGGTGCCCACGAACGCGGTGTACGCCGCGTCCCCGTGCCAGCCGTCGATGATCGCGCCGGCGTCGATCGAGATGATGTCGCCGTCCTTGAGGACGGTCTTCTCGTCCGGGATGCCGTGCACCACGACCTCGTTGACCGAGGTGCAGATCGTCGCGGGGAATCCGCCGTACCCCAGGAAGTTCGATGTGGCGCCGTGGTCGGCGATCACCTTGCGGGCGACCTCGTCCAGATCCTTCGTGGTGGAGCCGGGCACGGCCGCCTCGCGGGTCGCGGCGTGAATGGCAGCGACCACGAGGCCCGCCTCGCGCATCTTCGCGATCTGCTCGGGGGTCTTGATCTGCACCATTGCGCGGCGCCT
Source organism: Streptomyces sp. NBC_01012 (assembly GCF_045162755.1). Taxonomy (NCBI): domain Bacteria; kingdom Bacillati; phylum Actinomycetota; class Actinomycetes; order Kitasatosporales; family Streptomycetaceae; genus Streptomyces; species Streptomyces sp. NBC_01012. The sequence continues at coordinate 3,058,716 of NZ_CP108688.1, forward strand.
CTCTGCGTACGAAGGGGACGGTGGAAAGGAAGGGGACGACGGAGAAGAGGGGACGGTGGAAAAGCCCGTACTCCACGATACGGCGCACACGCAGTCGGCCGCGACGCCCGAGGGGCGCCGCGGCCGGACGCGGTGACTGCGGACGAGAGGGTCAGCCCTCGTCGGACTTCTTCAGGGCCTCCATGGCCCGCTCGGTCACCTCGGTGACCTTCCCGAGCGCGGAGATCGTCGCCACCAGTCCCTGGGACCGGTAGTAGTCGATGATCGGCTCGGTCTGCGAGTGGTAGACCTCGAGACGGGTACGCACCGTCTCCTCCGTGTCGTCGTCCCGCTGGTAGAGCTCGCCGCCGCAGGTGTCACAGACACCCTCGGTCTTCGGCGGGTTGTACGTCACATGGAAGACATGCGCGCTGTCGTTACGGCAGATACGGCGGCCTGCGATGCGCTTGACCACCTCGTCCTCGGGGACTTCCAGGTCCAGAACCGCGTCGAGCTTGACGCCCTTGCCGTGCAGCATCTCGTCGAGCGCCTCGGCCTGCCCCACATTGCGGGGGAAGCCGTCCAGGAGGAAGCCGTTCTCGGCGTCCGACTGGGACATGCGGTCCTCGGCCATGGCGTTGGTGACTTCGTCCGGCACCAGCTGCCCCGCGTCCATGTAGGAGCGGGCCTGCTTGCCAAGGTCCGTGCCCTGGCTGATGTTGGCGCGGAAGAGGTCGCCCGTGGAGATGTGCGGAATCGAGAGATTCTTGGCAAGAAACGCGGCCTGCGTTCCCTTGCCGGCACCGGGCGGCCCGACGAGGACGATTCGCATCAGCGGAGGAACCCTTCGTAATTGCGCTGCTGGAGCTGACTCTCGATCTGCTTCACGGTCTCCAGACCCACACCCACGATGATCAGGATGCTTGTCCCGCCGAACGGGAAGTTCTGGTTAGCGCCACCGAAGCCTGCCAACGCCATTGTCGGCACCAGAGCGATCAGACCCAGGTACAGCGAGCCCGGCCAAGTGATCCGGTTGAGCACGTAGCTCAGATACTCGGCGGTAGGTCGACCAGCCCGGATACCCGGGATGAAGCCACCATACTTCTTCATGTTGTCCGCGACTTCCTCGGGGTTGAACGAGATCGCCACATAGAAGAATGCGAAGAACACGATCAACAGGAAGTACGTCGCGATGTAGTAGGGGTGGTCGCCCTTGACGAAGTGAGCCTGAATCCAGGTCGCCCAGCCCGCGGTGGAGTTGGAGAACTGAACAATTAGAGCAGGAATGTAGAGCAGCGAAGAAGCGAAGATGACGGGGATCACACCCGCCTGGTTCACCTTCAACGGGATGTAAGTGGACGTACCGCCGTAGGACCGGCGTCCGATCATCCGCTTCGCGTACTGCACCGGAATCCTGCGCTGGGCCTGTTCGACGAAGACGACGAGACCGACCATCACGAATCCGATGAGGATGACGGTGATGAACTCGATCCAGCCCTCGGCCAGCTTGCCGCTCGTCTTGATGGCCCAGAGGGCGCCGGGGAAGCTGGCGGCGATCGAGATGAACATGAGGATCGACATGCCGTTGCCGATGCCGCGGTCGGTGATGAGCTCACCGAGCCACATGACGGCCGCGGTGCCGGCGGTCATGGTGATCACCATGATGATGGTGGTGAAGATCGACTGGTTCGGGACGACCTGGTCGGCCACGGAGCAACCGCTGAAGAGCGCGCCGCTGCGAGCGGTCGCCACCAGCCCGGTGCCCTGGAGGATGGCCAGCGCGACGGTCAGATAACGCGTGTACTGCGTGATCTTGGCCGTGCCCGACTGCCCCTCCTTCTTCAGGGCTTCGAGTCGTGGGATGACGACGGTCAGCAGCTGGAGAATGATGCTGGCCGTGATGTACGGCATGATGCCGAGCGCGAAGATCGTGATCTGCAGCAGCGCACCACCGCTGAACATGTTGACCAGGCCGAACAGGCTGTTGTTGCCCTGACTCGCCTGGTCGACACATGTCTGGACGTTCTCGTAGCTCACTCCCGGTACGGGAATGTGTGCCCCGAGCCGATAGAGCACGATGATGCCGAGCGTGAAGAGCAGCTTCTTGCGCAGGTCGGGCGTCTTGAACGCCCGGGCGAACGCGGTGAGCACGGTGCCTCCTGCGACCCCCGCGCAAAGCGTGAGGTGACGGTCTTGAGGATCGACGAATAGGTAACAGCCAAAGGACCCCGGGCGGTTGCCCAAGGCGTACCACAGCTACAGTGCCCGCCACCTTACCGGCGGACATGCCCCCCTAGGAACGACCAACCGGGGATGCCCCAAATGAGAGGCATCCCCGGTCGGATGTTCAGTCCACCTGCTTGTCCGAGTTGTCTCAGACGAGTTCGGTGACGGTGCCACCGGCGGCGGCGATCTTCTCCTTGGCGGAGCCGGAGACGGCGTCAACCGAAACCTGCAGCGCAACGGAGATCTCGCCCTGTCCGAGGACCTTGACGAGGTGGTTGTTGCGGACGGCGCCCTTGGCGACCAGATCGGCCACCGTGACCTCTCCACCCTCGGGGTAGAGCGTCGCGAGCTTGTCCAGGTTCACGACCTGGTACTCCGTCTTGAACGGGTTCTTGAAGCCCTTGAGCTTCGGGAGACGCATGTGGAGGGGCATCTGGCCACCCTCGAAGCGCTCCGGAACCTGGTAACGGGCCTTCGTACCCTTGGTACCACGGCCTGCGGTCTTACCCTTGGACGCCTCACCACGACCCACACGGGTCTTGGCGGTCTTGGCGCCCGGGGCAGGCCGGAGGTTGTGGGCCTTCAGCGGGCTGTTCTCCGCCATGTCAGTCAACCTCCTCAACCGTCACGAGGTGGCGGACGGTGTGCACCATTCCGCGGAACTCGGGGCGGTCATCCTTGACAACCACGTCGTGCAGGCGCTTCAGCCCGAGCGAACGCAGGGTGTCGCGGTGGTTCTGCTTGCTGCCGATGTACGACTTCGTCTGCGTGATCTTGAGGCGAGCCATTACGCACCCGCTCCCGCACGTGCACGAAGCAGAGCCGCGGGGGCGACGTCCTCGAGGGGCAGACCGCGGCGGGCCGCGATCTCCTCGGGACGCTGCAGGCCCTGGAGGGCCGCCACGGTCGCGTGCACGATGTTGATCGGGTTCGAAGAACCGAGCGACTTCGACAGGATGTCGTGAACGCCGGCGCACTCCAGAACGGCGCGCACCGGGCCACCCGCGATCACACCGGTACCGGGGGAAGCAGGCTTGAGCAGGACGACGCCCGCAGCCTTCTCGCCCTGGATCGGGTGAGGGATGGTGCCCTGGATACGCGGGACCTTGAAGAAGCTCTTCTTGGCCTCTTCGACGCCCTTGGCGATGGCCGCGGGAACTTCCTTGGCCTTGCCGTATCCGACACCGACGGTGCCGTCACCATCGCCCACCACGACCAGCGCGGTGAAGCTGAAGCGACGACCACCCTTCACAACCTTGGCGACGCGGTTGATCGCGACGACACGCTCGACGTACGCGGTCTTCTCGGCCGCAGCACCGTCACGGCCCTTCCGGTCCCGCCGCTCGCCGCCACCGGCACCGCTTCCGCGGCGCTGGGGTCCAGCCATTGGATTTACCTCTCTCTGTTACGTCCGCTGTGCGTTGGAACCGGGGCTTAGAACTTCAGCCCGGCTTCACGGGCGGCGTCAGCCAGAGCGGCAATCCGCCCGGCGTACTGGTTACCACCGCGGTCAAACACGACGGCCTCGACGCCTGCAGCCTTCGCACGCTCGGCGACCAGGGCGCCGACCTGCTTGGCCTGGGCGCTCTTGTCACCCTCCGCACCGCGGATCGACGTGTCCAGGGTCGACGCGGACGCGAGCGTGTGGCCCGCGATGTCGTCGATGACCTGGGCGACGATGTGGCGGTTGGAACGCGTCACGACCAAGCGGGGACGCTCCGGCGAACCGGAGATGTGCTTGCGGACGCGGATATGGCGCCGCTTGAGAGCGGCACGCTTGTACGCGTCGCCCTTGGCGATCTTCACACCGTATGCCATGGCTACTTACCAGCCTTTCCGACCTTGCGCCGGATGACCTCGCCGGCGTACTTGACGCCCTTGGCCTTGTACGGGTCGGGCTTCCGCAGCTTGCGGATGTTGGCGGCCACCTCGCCGACCTTCTGCTTGTCGATGCCCTCGACGCTGAGCTTCGTGGGCGACTCGACCTTGAAGGTGATGCCTTCCGGAGCCTCGATGAGGATCGGGTGGCTGTAGCCCAGGGCGAACTCCAGGTTGGAGCCCTTCGCCTGGACGCGGTAACCGACACCACTGATCTCGAGCGCCTTGCTGTATCCCTGGGTCACACCGGTGATCATGTTCGCCACCAGCGTGCGGGACAGGCCGTGAAGGGCCTTGTTCTGACGCTCGTCGTTCGGGCGGAGGACGCTGAGCACGCCGTCCTCACCCTTGGTGACCTCGATCGGCGCTGCGACAGTGTGGGAGAGGGAACCCTTGGGGCCCTTCACCGCGACCGTGCGGCCATCGATGGTGACGTCCACACCGGCGGGAACCTGGATGGGGAGCTTGCCGATTCGCGACATGAGCTTTCCTTCCTTTCCCGACTACCAGACGTAGGCGAGGACTTCCCCACCTACGCCCTTCTTGCCTGCCTGCTGGCCGGTCAGGAGACCGTGGGACGTGGAGATGATCGCCACGCCCAGGCCGCCGAGAACCTTCGGCAGGTTGGTGGACTTTGCGTACACACGCAGACCCGGCTTCGAGATGCGCTTGATGCCGGCGATCGAACGCTCGCGGTTCGGCCCGAACTTCAGCTCGAGAACGAGGCTCTTGCCGACCTCGGCGTCCTCGACCTTCCAGCCGGTGATGAAGCCCTCCTGCTGGAGGATCTCCGCGATGTGCGACTTGATCTTGCTGTGCGGCATCGAAACATCGTCGTGATACGCCGAGTTCGCGTTACGCAGACGCGTGAGCATGTCTGCGATGGGATCAGTCATGGTCATGAGTTGGCCTTCGGCCTCTCTCGCCGGGGTTTCCTGTATGCGCCATCCCTCTCCCCACTCAGTGGCGGGACGGGTGCGGTGCGGGGACCTACGGCGTAGTAAGTCGGTCAGGGCGGCAGGCGCCCAACCCTTCAAGCCTACGGCATGAAGAGCGGGGCTCCTGCCGTCCGGATACTTACCGAGAGCCTCCTGGTCCTACGACGCCCGAGGGCGACGGAGGATTACCAGGAGCTCTTGGTCACGCCCGGCAGCTCGCCACGGTGAGCCATCTCACGAAGGCACACGCGGCAGAGGCCGAACTTGCGGTAGACGGAGTGGGGCCGGCCGCAGCGCTGGCAGCGGGTGTAACCGCGCACACCGAACTTCGGCTTACGGGCGGCCTTAGCGATCAGAGCCTTCTTCGCCACGGTCAGTTCTCCTTGAACGGGAAGCCGAGGTGACGAAGCAGGGCACGACCCTCGTCGTCGTTGGTCGCCGTGGTGACCACGGTGATGTCCATGCCCCGGACCCGGTCGATCTTGTCCTGGTCGATCTCGTGGAACATGACCTGCTCCGTGAGACCGAAGGTGTAGTTGCCACGGCCGTCGAACTGCTTCGGCGACAGACCACGGAAGTCACGGATACGCGGAAGCGCGAGCGACAGCGTACGGTCCAGGAACTCCCACATGCGGTCACCGCGGAGGGTGACGTGGCAGCCGATCGGCTGCCCCTCGCGCAGCTTGAACTGCGCGATCGACTTGCGGGCCTTCGTGACGGCCGGCTTCTGGCCCGTGATCGTGGTGAGGTCCTTGACGGCACCGTCGATCAGCTTGGAGTCGCGGGCGGCGTCGCCCACACCCATGTTGACCACGATCTTGACCAGACCGGGGATCTGCATGACGTTCTCGTACGAGAACTCCTCACGCAGCTTGCCGGCGATTTCCTCGCGGTACCGCGTCTTGAGACGCGGCGAAGTGGTGGTCGTCATCAGATGTCCTCACCGGTCCGCTTGGCAACGCGGATCTTCTTGCCCTCGTCGTCAAAGCGGTAGCCGACGCGGGTGACGACCTTGTTGCCGTCCTTCTCCACGACCAGCTGCACGTTGCTGACGTGAATCGGGGCCTCGGTGGTGACAATGCCACCCGTCTGCGAACCGCGAGCCGTCTGACCGGCCTTGGTGTGCTTCTTGACCCGGTTGACACCCTCGACGAGGACGCGGTCCTGAGCGGGGTAGGCCACGATGACCTTGCCCTGCTTGCCCTTGTCCTTACCGGTGATGACCTGAACCAGGTCGCCCTTCTTGACCTTCATGCTTACAGCACCTCCGGCGCGAGCGAGATGATCTTCATGAACTTCTTCTCGCGCAGCTCACGGCCCACCGGGCCGAAGATACGGGTGCCGCGGGGGTCGCCGTCGTTCTTGAGAATGACAGCGGCGTTCTCGTCGAAGCGGATGTACGAGCCATCCTGACGACGACGCTCCTTCACGGTGCGAACGATGACCGCCTTGACGACGTCACCCTTCTTCACGTTGCCACCGGGGATCGCGTCCTTGACGGTGGCAACGATGACGTCACCGATGCCCGCGTAGCGGCGACCCGAGCCACCGAGAACACGGATGGTGAGAATTTCCTTCGCACCCGTGTTGTCGGCGACGCGCAGTCGCGACTCCTGCTGGATCACGTCTATCTCCTGATCGTCTGCCGGTTCCCGGCGGGGGCTCCGGTGAAGGAGCCCCCGCCGAGCCTGGCGGAACTTACCTGTGGGGGATGCCCCTCAGGGATTACTTGGCCTTCTCGAGGATCTCGACGATGCGCCAGCGCTTCGTGGCGGACAGCGGACGCGTCTCCATGATGACAACGCGGTCGCCGACGCCCGCAGCGTTCTGCTCGTCGTGGGCCTTGAGCTTGTTCGTACGGCGGATGACCTTGCCGTACAGCGCGTGCTTGACGCGGTCCTCGACGGCGACGACGACGGTCTTGTCCATCGTGTCGCTGACGACCAGACCCTCACGGGTCTTGCGGAAACCGCGGTCGGTCTTGGTGGTCTCAGTCACAGTCTTCTCGCTCATCAGACGCTCTCCACCGTCTCGATGCCCAGCTCGCGCTCGCGCATCAGGGTGTAGATCCGGGCGATGTCCTTACGGACGGACTTGAGCCGACCGTGGTTCTCGAGCTGGCCCGTCGCCGCCTGGAAGCGGAGGTTGAACAGCTCTTCCTTGGCCTCGCGAAGCTTGTTGAGAAGCTCCTCGTTGCCCAGCTCGCGCAGCTCGGACGCCTTGGTACCGGCCGACATCACGACTCACCTGCCTCGCGCCGAACGATCCGGCACTTCATCGGAAGCTTGTGAGCAGCGCGGGTGAGCGCCTCACGAGCAATCTTCTCGTTCGGGTAGGACAGCTCGAACATCACCCGGCCAGGCTTGACGTTCGCGATCCACCACTCGGGAGAACCCTTACCGGAACCCATGCGGGTCTCGGCAGGCTTCTTCGTCAGGGGGCGGTCCGGGTAGATGTTGATCCAGACCTTGCCGCCACGCTTGATGTGGCGGGTCATCGCGATACGAGCTGCCTCGATCTGGCGGTTCGTCACGTACGCCGGGGACAGCGCCTGGATGCCGTACTCGCCGAACGCAACCTGCGTGCCACCCTTGGACATACCGCTGCGCTTCGGGTGGTGCTGCTTGCGGTGCTTGACCCTACGGGGGATCAGCATTTCGGTCAGGCCTCCGTTCCGGTGCTCTCAGCCGGAGCAGCGGCGGCGGGAGCCTCGGCCTTGGGGGCCTCGGCTGCCGGCGCGGACTGCTGCGGCTTACGGCCGCGACCGCCACGCTCGCCACCACGGCCACCACGGCCGGCCGGGCGGTCAGCGCCGCCACGAGCCGGACGGTTGCCGGCGCGAGCCGCTGCGTTCTCGGCGCGGACCTCGGCGATGTTCTTGACGTCGCCCTTGTAGATCCAGACCTTCACACCGATACGGCCGAAGGTCGTCTTGGCCTCGAAGAAGCCGTAGTCGACGTTCGCACGGAGCGTGTGCAGGGGCACGCGGCCCTCGCGGTAGAACTCCGAGCGGGACATCTCGGCGCCGCCGAGGCGGCCACCGCACTGGATCTTGATGCCCTTGGCGCCCGCCTTCATCGTGCTCTGCATGCTCTTACGCATGGCACGACGGAAGGAGACACGGGAGGAGAGCTGCTCGGCGACGGCCTGGGCCACCAGCTGAGCGTCCACCTCGGGGTTCTTGACCTCGAGGATGTTCAGCTGGACCTGCTTGCCGGTCAGCTTCTCCAGCTCGCCACGGATGCGGTCGGCCTCGGCGCCGCGGCGGCCGATGACGATGCCCGGGCGGGCGGTGTGGATGTCAACGCGGACGCGGTCGCGGGTGCGCTCGATCTCGACCTTCGAGATGCCGGCCCGCTCCATGCCCTTCGTCATCATGCGACGAATGGCGACGTCTTCCTTGACGTAGTCCTTGTACAGCTTGTCGGCGTACCAACGGGACTTGAAGTCCGTGGTAATGCCGAGCCGGAACCCGTGCGGGTTTACCTTCTGGCCCATTACCGGGTTCCTTCCTTGCTGCTGACGACCACGGTGATGTGGCTGGTCCGCTTACGGATCCGGTAGGCACGGCCCTGAGCACGCGGACGGAACCGCTTCAGGGTCGGGCCCTCGTCCACGAACGCCTCGCTGATGACCAGCGAAGAGGCGTCAGGGTGGTCGTAGTTGTGTGCAGCGTTGGCGATGGCGCTGTCCAGCACCTTGCCAACCGGCACGCTCGCGGCCTGCGGGGCGAAACGCAGGACCGCCTGAGCCTCCGTGGCATCCATGCCACGGATGAGGTCCACCACGCGGCGGGCCTTCATGGGCGTGACGCGGATGTACCGCGCCTGGGCCCTGGCTTCCATGGTTGTCCCTTCGGTGTGAGTCATAGTCGTTTCCACCCCGCGCTAGCGGCGCTTCGACTTCCGGTCGTCCTTGACGTGGCCGCGGAAGGTGCGAGTCGGCGAGAACTCGCCGAGCTTGTGGCCGACCATCGACTCGGTGACGAACACCGGGACGTGGATCTTGCCGTTGTGCACCGCGATGGTGTGACCCAGCATGGCCGGGATGATCATCGAGCGACGGGACCAGGTCTTGATGACGTTCTTGGTGCCAGCTTCGTTCTGGACGTCCACCTTCTTGACGAGGTGGCCGTCGACGAAGGGCCCCTTCTTGAGACTGCGCGGCATCTAAACCCGCTCCTAGCGCTTCTTGTTCGTCTTGCGGCGGCGGACGATGTACTTGTTCGATGCCTTCTTCGGCGAACGCGTACGACCCTCCTTCTGACCCCACGGCGAGACCGGGTGACGTCCACCGGAGGTCTTGCCTTCACCACCACCGTGCGGGTGGTCAACCGGGTTCATCACGACACCGCGGACGGTCGGGCGGACGCCCTTCCAGCGCATGCGGCCGGCCTTGCCCCAGTTGATGTTCGACTGCTCGGCGTTGCCGACCTCACCGATCGTGGCGCGGCAGCGGGCGTCGACCAGCCGGATCTCTCCGGACGGCATACGAAGGTGGGCCATGGTGCCCTCCTTCGCCAGCAGCTGCACGGAGGCACCCGCGGAACGGGCGAACTTCGCGCCGCCGCCGGGCCGCAGCTCGATGGCGTGGAGGGTCGTACCGACCGGGATGTTACGCAGCGCCAGGTTGTTGCCCGGCTTGATGTCGGCGCCCGGACCGTTCTCGACGCGGTCACCCTGCGACAGGCCACGGGGGGCGATGATGTAGCGCTTCTCGCCGTCCGCGTAGTGCAGCAGCGCGATGCGCGCGGTGCGGTTCGGGTCGTACTCGATGTGCGCGACCTTGGCCGGCACGCCGTCCTTGTCGTGACGACGGAAGTCGATCACGCGGTAGGCGCGCTTGTGTCCGCCACCCTGGTGGCGAACGGTGATCCGACCGGCGTTGTTACGGCCGCCCTTGTTGTGCAGGGGGCGGACCAGCGACTTCTCCGGCGTGGACCGCGTGATCTCGACAAAGTCGGCGACGCTGGAGCCACGACGGCCCGGGGTCGTCGGCTTGTACTTGCGGATACCCATTTCTCAGTCCTCGTCCGATTCCGGACGACTCGACCTCACTTAAGAGGTCGGGCCGCCGAAGATGTCGATACGGTCGCCCTCGGCGAGGGTCACGATGGCGCGCTTCGTGTCGGCGCGCTTGCCGAAACCGGTGCGGGTGCGCTTGCGCTTGCCCTGCCGGTTGATCGTGTTGACCCCGGTGACCTTGACCGAGAAGACCGCTTCCACGGCCTGCTTGATCTGGGTCTTGTTGGAGCCAGGCGCGACGATGAACGTGTACTTGTTCTCGTCGAGCAGCGCGTAGCTCTTCTCGGACACGACGGGCTTGACGAGAACGTCACGCGGGTCCGAGTAGGTCTTGCTGGTAACGGTCGCCTCACTCATCAGGCGGCGCTCCCTTCGGTCTCAGCGGTCTGGGGGCCAGACACGAAGGACTCGAAAGCGGCCTGGGTGAAGACCACGTCGTCAGAGACGATCACGTCGTACGTGTTCAGCTGGCCCGGCTCCAGGATGTGCACCTGGGGCAGGTTGCGAGCGGACAGCCACGCGGCCTCGTCGGCGCGGTCGACGACCAGGAGCAGGTTGCTGCGCTCCGAGATCTTGCCGAGCAGCGTCTTGGCGGCCTTGGTGGAGATCCCACTCTCGACCACGCCGGTGACGACGTGGATGCGGGAGTGACGCGCCCGGTCCGAGAGGGCACCGCGCAGAGCGGCGGCCTTCATCTTCTTCGGGGTGCGCTGCGAGTAGTCACGCGGCTGCGGGCCGTGGACGACGCCACCGCCGGCGAACTGCGGCGCACGGGTCGAACCCTGGCGCGCGCGGCCGGTGCCCTTCTGGCGGTACGGCTTGCGCCCACCACCGCGGACCTCGCCGCGGGACTTGGTCTTGTGCGTGCCCTGACGGGCAGCTGCCAGCTGTGCGACGACGACCTGGTGGATCAGCGGAACGCTGGTCTTCGCGTCGAAGATCTCCGCGGGGAGCTCGACGGTACCGGCCTTGTCGCCTGCCGGCGAAAGGATGTCAATGGTGCTCATTACCTCAAGCCCCCTTGGCCGCGGTACGGACCAGGACGAGGCCGCCGTTCGGACCGGGGACCGCGCCCTTGATGAGCAGCAGACCCTTCTCCGCGTCAACCGCGTGGATGGTCAGGTTCTGGGTGGTGACGCGCTCGTTACCCATCCGACCGGCCATGCGCATGCCCTTGAAGACACGCCCAGGGGTGGCACAGCCACCGATCGAACCGGGGGAACGGTGCTTGCGCTGGACGCCGTGACCGGCGCCGAGGCCCTTGAAGTTGTGACGCTTCATGACACCGGCGAAGCCCTTGCCCTTGCTCTTGCCCGTGACGTCGACCTTGACGCCGGACTCGAACACCTCGGCAGTGACCTCCTGGCCCAGCGTGTACTCGCTGGCGTCAGGGGTGCGGAGCTCCACCAGGTGGCGGCGCGGGGTGACGTCGGCCTTGGCGAAGTGGCCCTTGAGGGGCTTGTTCACCTTGCGCGGGTCGATCTCGCCGAAGGCGATCTGGACCGACTCGTAGCCGTCGCTGTCGTTCGTACGAACCTGCGTCACGACGCACGGCCCGGCCTTGACGACGGTCACCGGGACGACCCGGTTGTTCTCGTCCCAGACCTGGGTCATGCCGAGCTTCTCGCCCAGGACGCCCTTGATGTTCTTGCTCATCTCGGCCCGTCCCCTCAGAGCTTGATCTCGATGTCGACGCCCGCCGGCAGGTCGAGGCGCATCAGCGAGTCAACCGTCTTCGGCGTGGGGTCGAGGATGTCGATGAGGCGCTTGTGCGTGCGCATCTCGAAGTGCTCGCGAGAGTCCTTGTACTTGTGCGGCGACTTGATGACGCAGTACACGTTCTTCTCAGTGGGCAGCGGCACCGGGCCTGCGACCGACGCACCAGTGCGGGTCACCGTCTCGACGATCTTCTTCGCCGAGGAGTCGATGACCTCGTGGTCGTAGGCCTTGAGCCGGATGCGGATCTTCTGTCCCGCCATGGCTACTAGTAGTCCTGTCTCTCAATAACGCTCTGGAACCCGGGAGTTCTCGTAACTCCGCCTCCGACCCACGCGGTCGGGCGTGTCGCATCCCCTCTACGTAGATCTCCCGAAGGATTTCCCAACCAAGGGGGTGCGGGCCGAAACCGCGCTGCCGGGGGCGAAACCCCACCGGGTGCCTGGTCAGTGCCCCACTGACACTTCCCGGAAGATTCCCGTACGTCCGGCCCTGGGGGGCCGACGAGTACTGTGGGACTCGCTTCCGGTCCTCCCGGCGGGAGGCGCGCAGCATTGACACTCAACCGAGCAACCTGGCTAGTGTGACACACGGGCCATGGCACTGGCCAATCGGGTCGGGGATCTTACCCCCTGCGAGGGACCGGTCAAACGCGGGCGCGCCCTGGGGGCCCTCACCTGCGGTCACACATCCACCCGGCGTGGGCCCGGCGCAGGCCCGGCGTGGGCGTCAGGCGTGGGCGGCGTTCCCGGTCAGGCGCGGGTGACGTTCTCGGTCAGGCGCGGGTGACGTTCTCGGTCAGCAGTCGGAGCAACTGCTTGGCAGTCGCGTCCTGTTCGGGCGTCAGGCCCATCACGTCACCGATGGCGAGCGGCACCGCCTGCGCCCGCTCCCGCAGGTCCGCGCCGGCCTCGCTGAGGCGCACCGACACCGAGCGCTCGTCGTCCACCCGGCGCTCGCGGCGGACCAGGCCGTTCGCCTCGAGGCGCTTGAGCAGCGGCGAGAGCGTGCTCGACTCCAACTGCAGCGCGCCGCCCAGCTCCCGCACGGAGACGTCGGCCCGCTCCCACAGGACCAGCATCACCAGGTACTGCGGATAGGTCAGGCCCAACTCGTCCAGCAGGGGCCGGTAGCGCGCCGTCACCGCGCGCGAGGCGGCGTAGAGAGCGAAGCAGAGCTGATCCTGCAGCTGGAGCGAGCCCTCGGCGGGCGGGGTGTTCGCTGCGGCGGCCATGGACCTGACTCCTCACTTCACTTCGGTACGACGACGGACACTCCAGCCTACCTCCAGGTACTCGCTACCCCTTCGTACTCGATTAAGTTGTGCACGACTTAATCGAGCGCTATGGTTTCACTCGTGTCCACCACACCACCCCGGACGGCCACCCCGTCCACCGGCCCTCACCCCAAGGAGACCGACATGTCCTCCGAGCAGAACACTCCCCGCCCGGTCGTACTGGAACCCGCAGCAGCCGCCTTCGCCGAGGCGACAGCGAACCCGCCGTATCTGTTCGACCTCGGCCCGGTCGAGGGCCGCAAGGCCGTGGACGAGGTGCAGTCCGGCCCCGTCGACGCCCCCGAGGTCGCCCAGGAGTGGGTCACCGTCGAAGGCGGCCCGACCGGATCCGTCCGGGCCCGCATCACCAGGCCCGCCGGCGTCGAGGGACCGCTGCCCGTCGTGCTGTACGTCCACGGGGCCGGCTGGGCGTTCGGCAACGCCCACACCCACGACCGCCTCGTGCGGGAACTGTCGGTCGGAGCCCGGGCCGCCGTCGTCTTCCCGGAGTACGACCTCTCCCCCGAGACCCGCTACCCGGTCGCCGTGGAACAGAGCTACGCGGTCGCACGCTGGGTCACCACCGAGGGAGCGGCTCACGGGCTCGCCCCCGCACGGCTGGCCGTGGCCGGGGACTCCGTCGGCGGCAACATGGCGACCGTCCTGACGCTGCTGGCCAAGGAGCGCGGCGACGTCACCTTCGCGCACCAGGTCCTCTTCTACCCGGTGACCGACGCCGCCTTCGACACGCCCTCGTACCACGAGTTCGCCGAGGGCTACTTCCTGCGCCGCGACGCGATGCAGTGGTTCTGGGACCAGTACACGACCGACGAGAAGCAGCGCGCCGAGATCACCGCGTCGCCGCTGCGCGCCACCGTCGACCAGCTCACCGGACTGCCGCCGGCCCTGGTCATCACCGGCGAGGCGGACGTCCTGCGCGACGAGGGCGAGGCCTACGCGGCCAAGCTCCGCGAGGCGGGCGTGCCGGTGACCGCCGTCCGCTACCAGGGCGTCATCCATGACTTCGTGATGCTCAACGCCCTGCGTGAGACCCACGCCGCCGAGGCCGCCATCGCCCAGGCCGTCGCGACCCTGCGCACGGCGCTCGCCACCTCCTGAGGCACCGAGCCCGTGGTGGCGGCGGTGGCCGCGGTGGCGGTGGCGGTGGCCGCACGAAAGTGCGAGGCATCCCCTGCCCGGGTGAAGCTGTCGCCTCCGGCATATGCCGGAGGCGACAGGGCCCTAGCGTCCTGACCATGGTCAACTCATCGCACGAGGCGATGCACCGGATCTTCCAGGAAGATCCGGGCATCTTCACGAGGACGTTCAGGACACTGGGCATCCCGTTCCCCGACACCACCGAGGTGTCGGTGCTCACCACTGATCTCACCGAGACCCAGCCCCTGGAGCGCCGTCTCGACACCCTGCTACAGGTGGGGACCGTCGACGGCAGGAGCTATCTGCTCGCCGTGGAGGCCCAGGGCCGGAAGGACCCGGCCAAACACAGCAGCTGGACGTACTACCTGGCGCACCTGCACGCCAAGTACGGCCTCGATCCAGTGCTGCTCGTCGTCTGCCAGGACGAGTCGACGGCACGGTGGGCCGCGCGGACCATCCACATCGGGCCCCCGGAGTGGCCATCCCTCACCGTCCGGCCCCTGGCGCTGGGTCCGCACAACGTGCCCCGCGTGACCGACCCCTCGGCTGCGGCGCGCGATGTCCCGCTCGCGGCATTCTCGGCGATTACGCATGGTAAGGATCCGAATGCGGCTGCCATACTCGAAGCGCTGGCCACCGCACTGAAGACCGTCGACGAAGAGACCGCCACCATCTTCGGCGAGCTCACCGAACTCGGGCTGGGCAACACCCCGGCCGCCCAGATCTGGAGGGACCTCATGGCCATCGACCTTTCCTTCTTCCGCTCCGAGTCCTCACAACGACTGCGCGCGGAAGGCAAGGCGGAAGGCAAAGCTGAGGGCAGGGCCGAAGCCGTGATCACCGTTCTGGAGCGACGCGGAATCGCAGTCGGGGACACCGTCCGCAGCCGCGTCCTCGACTGCACCGACGTAGAGACGCTCGACCTCTGGCTGGGCAAGGCACTCACAGCAACCACTGCCGAGGAGCTCTTCAACCAAGCCTGAGACCGCCAGCAGTGCCGGGCAACATCCCGGCCGCCCAGATCTGGAGGGACCTCATGGCCATCGACCTTTCCTTCTTCCGCTCGGAGTCCTCACAACGACTGCGCGCTGAAGGCAAAGCGGATGCGGTGGTGCAGGTCCTGGAGGAACGCGGGATTACGGTCACCGCCGAGGCCAGGCAGCGCATCCACGCGTGCACCGACACGGAGACCCTCAGCCGCTGGCTGACTCGCGCACTCGCGGCAACCACGGCGCAGGACCTGTTCGCCGGGTCCTGAAGCCGTCGACCGTACCGGGCAACACCCCCGCCGCCCAGATCCGGAGGCACCGCATGGCCATCGACCTTTCCTTCTTCCGCTCAGAGTCCTCACAACGACTGCGCGCGGAAGGCAAGGCTGAGGGCAGGGCGGAAGGCAGGGCGGAAGGCAAGGCTGAGGGCAGGGCCGAAGCCGTGGTCGCCGTTCTGGAGCGGCGCGGAATCGCCGTCGGGGACGACGTTCGCAACCGCGTCCTCGGCTGCACCGACATGGAGACCCTGGACCTCTGGCTGGGCAGGGCACTCAAGGCCACCACCGACGAGGAGCTCTTCGGCCAGGCCTGACAGAATCCGGCCATGCCGACAAGCACCGTCCAGGCGTGGAGCCTGCGTCCTGCCACGGCCGAGGACCTCGATGTCATGGCCGAGCTCCGGGCCGTCGTCATGCGCCCCGACCTGGAGCGCCTGGGCCGGTACGACGAGCACCGCGTCCGACAGCGCCTGCGTGACAGCTACGTCCCCGAGCACACCTCGGTCGTGGAGGCGGACGGGGCCTTCGCCGGCTGCGTCACCCTGCGCCCCTTCGAGGACGGCCGGGTGCTGGAGAACTTCTACCTGGACCCGGCCCTCCAGGGCAGGGGCATCGGCGGCGCGCTCCTGGCCGGGCTCCTGGCCTGCACGGACACCGAGGGCGTGCCGGTCCGCCTACAGGTCCTCCAGGGCAGCGACGCCCGCAGACTGTACGAGCGGCACGGGTTCGTCCTGGAGCGTGAGGACGCGGTGGACGTATACATGGTGCGGGCACCCCGAGATCGCGGGATGCCTGTGACCTCTTAGCACTCATTCATATGCCCAGCCCGGAGGACCGACATGGCGGAACAAGGAGAGCGGCAGCAGCAGCGGGTGACCGTGGTCACCGGCGGCAGCCGGGGGATCGGCGCGGCGATCTGCCTGCGGCTGGCGGCCGAGGGGCACGACGTCGCCATCGGCTACCGGTCGGACGCCGAGGCAGCCGAGGGCGTGGCCGAAGGTGTGCGCGCGCTGGGCCGGGCGGCCGTCGCGGTCGCGGTCGACACCGCCGACGCCACGGACGTGGACCGGCTGTTCGACACCGCCGTCGCACACCTCGGCCCAGTCACCGGCCTCGTGAACAACGCCGGGGTGAGCGGGCCGGTCGGCCCCTTGGCCGACGCCGATCCGGAAGGGATGCGGCAGGCCCTGGAGGTCAACATCCTGGGTTACCTGCTGTGCGCCCGCCGAGCCATCAGCGGTATGACGGCCGGCGGGGCGATCGTGAACATCTCCTCCGCCGCCGCGACCCTCGGCAGCCCCGGCACCTACGTCCACTACGCGGCGGCGAAGGCCGCCGTGGACGCCATGACGGTCGGGCTGTCCAAGGAGGTGGCGGCCAACGGCATCCGGGTCAACTGCGTCGCCCCCGGCACGATCTGGACCGATTTCCATGCCGACCCGCAGCGGCCCGCCAAGGTGGCGGCGATCATCCCCATGGGCCGCGCAGGCCGGCCCGAGGAGATCGCCGGATCGGTCGCCTGGCTGCTCTCGGACGACGCCTCCTACGCCACCGGCACGGTGATGCGGATCGCCGGCGGTATGTGAGCACGGACGGGCGGTTCCGCCTCCCGGAGCGGGGGTCAGCTCGCGGACGCGTGCGACACGAAAGCCGTCCACGCGCCGGGCGCGAAGCCCAGCTGCGGGCCCTGCACGTTCTTGGAGTCGCGCACGTGCACCGTGGCCGCCGTTGCTGCGACCTCTATGCAGTCCGGGCCGTCGTTGCTGCTGTAGCTGCTCTTGAACCACCTGAGCACGGAGTCTTCTCCGGCGGCGGACTTGATGATCATGTCTCCCCCCGCACTTTCTCGATGAAGGCCAATGACTCACGCGGAGTGAGTGCCTGGGCACGGATCATTCCATACCGCATCTCGAGGATCTGCACCTCTCTGGGGTCCGAGATCAGGCGGCTGGTGAGCTGCGCTTCCGAGTAGCCCACCGTCGTACCGTCTTTGATCTTCAACACCCGCAGCTCCCCGGCCATACCTGCGTGTTCGTCGCGGTCGGTCGGCATCACCTGGATTGCGACATGGCGTAACTCGCCGACCTCCGCGAGGCGTTCGAGCTGGCGCCGCAGAATTATCGTGCCACCGATCGGCCGTCGCAGCGTCACCTCCTCCAGGACGAAGGTGATGAGTGGAGCGGGTCGACTGTCGAAAATCAGCTGCCGGGCCATACGGGCAGCCACATGCCTCTCGATCTCTTCCTCGCCGTATGCCGGACGACGCATGGTGAACAGCGCTCGCGCGTACTCCTCCGTCTGGAGCAGGCCGTGCATGTTGTGGTTGCTGTAGGCCCCCAGCTCAACCGCATCCGCCTCCAGCTTCGCGAGGTCCCGCACCTTTTTCGGGTACCGCGCCTCCGCGACGTCCCCCTGCATCGCCGCGATCTTGCCGCCCGCGCCCAGGACCCGGTCCGCGTTGTCCAGGAACTCGGGCTTCGGGGCGCGGCGGCCGCGTTCGACGCAGGAGACCATCTCCTCGCTGTACCCGATGGCCTCGCCCAGCTCCGCCTGGCGGAGGCCCGCCGACTCCCGCCAGAGCTTGATCTGCCGACCGACCGCCTTCATCACCGCTCCGGAGTCGTCCTCCAGCCCCGCATCGACACCACCCATGCGCGTCCACCCCCGTCGTCCCCTCGTGAGCAACCGGATCCGTTGCCGTGCGTCACGGCGTACAGGCCGGGCCGATCCAGGCCGCAGCCGGACAAGAAGCCTCCGCACGGGCTTCGCTTCTTCCGAGAATAGCTACGAATGGCCACTCTGAGTGACGTGAGCAGAGAAATCACCCGAACCGGAAATTCCGCTCCCACCAGGGAGTTCAGGGAGTTCACCGTGCTGCTGTCCCCCACCCGCCGCGGAGCGCGTCTGGCCCGGTTGCTGGCCACAGCGCAACTGGCCGACTGGGGCGTCTTCTCCGACCCGGCGGCGCACATCGTCGCCGAGCTGGCCGCCAACGCCGCCGTCCACGGCCGGGTGCCGGGCCGGGACTTCCGGCTGAGCCTCACGGTCCACGAGGACGGACTGCTACGGATCGAGGTCACCGACACCCGGGGCGATCAGTCGCCCGCACCGAGGGCGCCCACCGGCGACGCGGAGAGCGGGCGCGGTCTGCTGATCGTCGAAGCCCTCGCCGACCGCTGGGGCGTCGACCAGGGGCCCGTGCCCCGTAAGACCGTCTGGGCCGAGATCGACCTCGCGCCATGACCCGTCGCCACCGGGTCGCGGGATTCCGCGACCCGGTGAGCCGCGACCCCGTGAACGGGGTCCCCGCGAACCGCGTCCCGGTGGCCCACGACGCATAAAGCTTTTGAGTATGTGGAGAAATGACTTCCCCCACCCCACCCAAACCCACCCCAATTCGGTCTCGTCACTCACTCGGGTGACATAGGGCAACTGGGCTGGATTAGGGACGGGTTGCCGTGCATATGCTCGGCCCGACAACCACAGACATGAGACGGCCCCCGACGGGACAGGAATCCCGGCCGAGGGCCTGACCACCGAGGAAGCAGGACCTTCCCGATGGGTACCCAGCAGGTTAGCGCGCCTCCGTGCGCCCCACCCGGCCCGGCCGGGGTTTCCGGACCCACGTCCGGCGTCATTCACGTCAATGTCCGGCACACGGCAGGCTTCACGGTCATCGGCAACCACCTCAGCCAGCACAGAGGGCTGTCCCTGGTCGCCGTCGGGCTCGCCGTGCACATCCAGTCGCTGCCCGCCGGAGCGAAGATCGGCATCAAGCGGCTCGCCGAGCGCTTCCCCGAGAGCGAGACCCGCATCGCTGCCGCCCTGCGGGAGCTGGAGGCCGCCGGTTATCTGCACCGCAGCCGCCTACGCCTGGCCGATGGCCGGGTCGTCACCCGTACCGTCTCGTACAACCAGCCCGGCGCCGAGGCCCCTGCCGTCGCCGTTCCTCAGCAGCGGCAGCGGCAACGGACCGCACGGCCCGTAGCGGCGGCTCCCGCGTCACCCCCGGCCCCGGCCCCGGCCCCGACCCCGCCTCCCCATCCGCCGAGCGCGCCCCTGCCCGTCCACGGGCCCGCCCCCACGGCCCGTACGGCGCCGCCCCCGCCACTCCCCCGGCCGTCGACGGCCGCCCCCGAGCTGCACCGGGCCGCCGCCGCGCTCCTCGCCGATCTGCGCCGCCACGCACCGGAGTTGGCCCTCGCCGAGCGCGACGTCGAGGCACTCGCCCCCGGTGTCGCCGCCTGGCTCGAACGCGAGGCCCGCCCCGAGGACGTACGCCGCGCCCTCACCGCCGACCTGCCGGTGCCGCTGAAGCACCCGGCGAAGCTCCTGCGGCACCGGATCACGGCTCTTCTGCCCCCTCCGCTGCCGGGCGCCCACGAACTCACACCCGTACGCCGGGCCGGCATCGTGATCCCCCTCCAGAACTGCGACCACTGCGACCGCGCCTTCCGCTCCCGACACCCCGGCCCCTGCCGCGACTGCCGCGCCGACGCGCACCTGGCCGCCTGACCGGAACATGCGCTTCCTCCCTTGCGCACAGGGCTTTTCGGGCGGAGCCGAAAGACCTGGGCCTGGCATGCACGGGTCCGGGATGCTCAGGTCCATCGCGGTACGGGGAAAGCGAACCCCGCCGCCCGAACCAACGGGGGAACACATGCGACAGAAGATGCTGGCAAGGACGCTCGTCAGTCTCACCGCGGTCGTCGGGATCGCCGCCGGGAGCCTGGCGGGCGCGAGCGCGAGCTTCGCGGCGCCGGCGCAGAGCACGACGGCGGCGGAGGCGAGCGTACTCGCTACGAACAACCTCGGCCTGAGTGCGGCGCAGGCCAAGCGCGTCCAGGACGCGTTGAGGCGCTGGGGCTACACCGGTGAGGCCGACGGGGTACTCGGCACCCAGAGCTGGATCGCGATGCAGCACTTCCTCAAGAAGCACCACGGCTACACCGGCGCATACGACGGAGACCCCGGGCCCAAGACGATAATGGCCCTGCAGCGTTACCTGAAGAAGCGCTACCAGTACAAGGACGCGATCGACGGAGACGCAGGGAAGAACACCCAGGCCGCCTTCAGCCGGATGGCCAACACCTGCCCCGGCGGTTGCCTGGTGCCCTGACCCACCGGTCGCGCAAGCCCGGCCCGCCCCAGCACCACGCGGGCCGGGCCTGCGCACGTCCGGAACCCGTGCCACGGAACGAACGTCACGGAATCCATGGCACAGCCCCCTCGCGCCGCTTTGCCCACGTCCCCCGGTGGCGCCAGCATGGCCGGGCAAGGGCTTTCGTACGGACCGACAAGCCCGGCACGCGCATCAGGGGGAGATGCCATGCTTCGCATCCACTTCACCGACGCCGACCTGGTCAGGACCCGTGTGGCTGCCGGGCCCGACCCGCTGTGGGAGATCTGCACGAGCCTGCACCGGTTCCAGACCCGTCACGGCCGCTGGGCCTACGCCGACTGGTACCGCACCGCCCGCGACCGGCTGCATGCCGACCACTTCACCCGCACCCTGCGCACGCTCCTGCTCCCGCTGGTCCCCCGGGCCGCCTACTTCCCGGACTTTCTGACCCCGCCCGAGGCCTCCGAAGGACTGGACAGCGGCCTGGAAGCCATCCTGGCCACCCCGCCGCGCCGGGTCCTGGACGAGGTACGCGTCCTCGGGCGCGGCGGCGGGGCTCCTGCCTGGGCGCCGCGTCTGGCCGAGCCGGACATACGGAAGGAGCTGGTCCAAGCGATGCGGACGTACTACGACACGATCATCGCACCGCACAGTGATCGTGCCCTGGCCCGTATCGAGGCGGAACGGTCCGCCCGCGCACGCGCCGTGCTCGACCACGGGAACGAGGGGATCCTCCGGGATCTGGGCCCCTGTCTGCGATGGCGACGGCCCGTCCTGCACACCGTCTATCCGGAGGACCGCGACCTGTATCTGAACGGCCGCGGGCTCCGGCTGGTCCCGTCGCACTTCTCCTGGGGCAACCCGGTCTCCTTCGCGGAGCCGACGCTCGAACCGGTCCTGATCTATTCGCTCAACCATGAACCGCACCACTCCACGCTGCCCGGGGATCTCGGATCGGGCGCGCCCCTGGGGATACTGCTGGGTCGCACCCGCGCCACCGTCCTGCGCGCTGTGGCCAACGGCGCCACCACGGGCGAACTCGCCCGTGTCGCCGGGGTCTCGTCGTCCTCAGCCAGCCAGCACGCCACCACGCTCCGGGACAACGGTCTGATCGTCAGCAGCCGCCACGCCTCATCCGTCCTGCACACCCTCACCCCGCTCGGGGCCGCCCTGTTACGGGGCAGCACCCGAGCTCCGCGCGCGTGCGGGCCGTCACGCCGGTCGTGATCGCCTCCACAGCAGCGTGACCGCCAGGAGCGCGGCCAGGCTGGGGGCGGTGCCGGCCAGGCCCAGTACCGGGGGCAGGCCGGTGTCGCCCGAGGTGTCCCTGGTGAGCAGCCCGGTCAGTGCGATGCCCGTGCCGATCACGAACAGCACGGTCGCGGCCGGGCGCGCCCACCGCTTGCCTGCCTTGACCGCCCGGATCGTCCAGAGCCAGCCGAGGACGCCCAGCGCTCCGACGACGGACAGCAGGACCAGATAGGTGGTGACGGCCGAATCGACACGCTCATCGGTGTACGAGGGGTAGCCGGCCCGGATGTGGTCGGCCAGCAGGTGGGTGGTGGCGCGGTCGACGTACGGCAGGATCGTCGCGACGACGGTGAGCCCCAGCCCTGTGTACATCGCTCCGAGGGTCATTCGCTCATGACCTGTCTTCGTCATAGGTGCTTCCTTTCGTACCAAGAACGGTCATGCCGCGAGAGCGGTCCTCAGGAACTCCACGATCTCCGCCCGCGCGGGCACGGCCTGTTCCGCCAGGCCCGGCATGCTGAGGAACCCGTGCCCCGCACCCGGGTATTCGGCCAGCCGCGCGCTCGTGCCCGCCGCTCTCAGCCTCTCGGCGTAGCGACGGCCGTGATCGGCGATGGGGTCATGGGTCGGCACCACCACGAGCGCCGGGGCCAGCCCGCCCAAGTCGTCGGCGTACAGCGGTGACAGCGCGCGAGCGTCGGCCCCCGAGGGGACCGCGAGGCGCTGGAACACCCGCAGTTGCTCCACCGCGAGGGTCGGGGTCTGCGCGTGCTCGGTGATGGAGGGGTGGTCGAGCATCGTCCCGGTGAGGTCGACGGCCGGGTTGACCAGCACCTGCGCCCGGAGGGACAGACCGGCCCCGCCGGCCCGGATCGACGTCAGGGCGGCGATCAGCGCTCCGCAGCTCTCGCCGAACACGGCCGTACGCGACGGATCGATGCCCCACCGACCCGCGTGCCGCAGCAGGTGCTGGAGCACGTCCCAGCCGTCGTCGACCGCGTCCGACAGCGGGCTGTCCGGGGCGAGGAGACGGTGCTCGACCGAGACGACGACCGCGGGCAGGTCGACGGCGGTGTGGCTGGCGACCCAGTCGCACTGCGCTGCCGTCCCGACGAACCCGCCTCCGTGCACATGGACCACCAGGGGCAGGCCGCCGGCGCTCCCGTGCGCCGGCCGGTACACCCGGACCGGGAGGTCGCGGCCGGGCAGCGCCACCTGCTGCCAGGCGATCACCGCACCGGGGTCCGGCTGCCCGGTCATCGCCCGCGCCGCTTCGGACGCCCGGAAGCGGTTCTCCGCGTCGCGGTAGGCGAACAGTTCCTCGGTCGTCACCGTCTGCCAGTCCGGCGGGGCCGGCCGTGGCGCAATGACCTCACTCATGCCTTCTCCTCACACAGAGGGTTTCGCTACCTCGGGTATCGAAACCAAGAGTAGCGAAAAGGTACTGTGGGGGTCATGCCTTCGCACACATCCGCCGGACCGCCGTCCGCGCGACCGCCCGGCCGTCCACGTGCCGGTGTCCACACGGCGGTGTTCGCCGCGACGCTGGGCACGGTCCAGGAGCTCGGCTACGCACGCGCCACCGTCGAGCGGATCGCCGCCGCGGCCGGCGTCGCGAAGTCGACGGTCTACCGGCGCTGGCCGTCCAAGGGGGAGCTGATCGTGGACTGCCTCCTCGACGCGTTCGGTCCGGCACCACTGGAGGGCGCGGACCGGGCGGAGCTCATGTCCTCGGCCATCCACTGGATCGCGGCGAAGATCGGGGAGCCCGGCGTGGGCGACGCGTTCGCCGGGGTGTTCAGCGACGCCGTCAGTGACCCGGCCCTGCGCGTGGTCCTGTCCACGCGGCTTCAGGACCCGTACCGGATCGCGCTCCAGGACGCACTCGACGAGCCGGAGGAGCGGGTCCTGTTCTTCATCGACACCGTGGTCGGTACGTTGCTCCACCGGATGGGCATGACCGGTGAACCGATGGTCGAGGCCGACGTGGCCGCGCTCGTCGAGATGGTCCTGCCGCACTTCGCCGAGGCACCCGGCCGACCGTAGGGCCTTGTCGGCGCACCCCGGCCGACCGTAGGGCGTCGTCTGCGCACCCCGGCGGGTCCGGCAGGGCCCAGCACAGGGCCCCGCCGGCGGACCGCACCTGCGTCAGGTGCGCGTGACCGTGCCGCAGGAACCGTCGCTCTGCCACGCGTCGCGGTCGTACGGGTCCACGTCCTCGCCGCCGGCCCCCGGGGCAGGCATGTCGCTCGGGAAGGACGGGTGCAGGAAGCCGTCGTTCACCTCGCAGGCGGTGTTGCCGAAGTTCTGGTCGGACGAACGGATGGAGAGCTTGCCGCTCGTCGCCTCGAACCGCTTCGGATCGTGCAGCACCGTGGTCAGCCGCCGCCGCACGATGGTGCGCGCCACCTCGTCGCCTCCCGGCTTCACCAGCGGGTACACGAAGCTGTAGTCGGCATGCACCTCGACCGAGCCGGGGTCGCCCGCCTCGAACGTCATCACCCCGCGGGTCTTGACCACATCCCCCGCCAGCTGCGCCTCGTCCGGATCGAACCGGCTGAACATCATCAGCGGGTCCTGCTCTTCGGTGGGCTCCACGAGCGACCGCTCCAGCCGCTTGCGTTCGCCCTTCTGCAAGGGGTCGAGCAGGTCCAGTGCCGCGCCGGGCCTCTCCCCCCGCAGGGTGGCCGGATCGAGGTTGGCGGCGATGAGCAGCTGACGGGTCGACCGCAGGGCCTGCTCGACCTCGGCCCGGCTCATCCCGCCGGCCGCCTCCGCCTCGGGCAGCTCGATGCCCTCCGCCGCGTCCGCCCAGTTCAACGCGGGTGAGCCGTCGAAGGGGCGCGCCAGGGTCGGCCGGTCCGCACCGGACTCAGCGGCCCCTCCCGCCCCACCTGCCCCGCCTGCCCCGCCTGCCCCGCCGGGAAGGTGGTCGGTGACCAGGCTCGGCCGCATGGTGACCACGAAGATCCCCAGGATCACGCAGAACCCCAGTACCGCGGCGATGCGCCGCCCCTTCCGGGGGCGCCCGGCTCGGGTCTGCGCACCGGGTCCCGTGCGCCAGCCGTCGGGCTGCCACGGTTCGGCCGGCTTCCTGCGCCAGGGCCGCCCCCCGCCGCTGGCCTTCGCGGCCTCCTCGTCCAACGCCCGCAGACGTGCGGTGACCATCCGCGCGCGGGCCGACGGTTCCTTCGGCGCGCCGCCCCCACCGCTCTCGGCCTGCCGGATGAATTCCGCCCACTGTTCGTCCGGGACGGAGCCCCCGCGGTCCGGATGCTCGGACGACTCCCCCGGTGGCGTACTGGTGCTCACTGTTCTGTTCAACTCCCCCACACCGTGCTGGCACCTCTACTCCATTGCGCCGCGCCGATCCGGACAAGAGTGCGGAAGAAACTGTGACGAGCACGTGACGATCATGTGCCGCCCACCCCGCGCCCCCGCCCCGTTCCTCACCCGGCCAAAGTGAGTTAGGGACGACGAAGGGTCACAAATGTCCGTTACGGGTGTCCGTAACTCCCGTCCGAGGGGGAGTTACGGGTGTCCGTAACTCCCCCTCGGACGACAGACGGCAAGCGAAGGGGCCCCGGCCCACCGCTTGCGCGGCGGGCCGGGGCCCCTCTCGGTGCTCTGTGCGGAGCGACCAGGTCAGACGATCAAGTAATTACTTGATGATCTTGGTGACCTGGCCGGCGCCCACGGTCCGGCCACCCTCACGGATGGCGAACTTCAGGCCCTCTTCCATGGCGACCGGCTGGATCAGCGCGACGTCCATGAGGGTGTTGTCACCCGGCATGACCATCTCGGTGCCCTCGGGAAGGGTCACAACGCCCGTCACGTCCGTGGTACGGAAGTAGAACTGCGGGCGGTAGTTGTTGAAGAAGGGGGTGTGACGGCCACCCTCGTCCTTCGACAGGATGTAGGCCTGGGCCTGGAACTCGGTGTGCGGCGTGACCGAACCCGGCTTGATGATGACCTGGCCGCGCTCGACGTCCTCGCGCTTGATGCCACGGAGGAGCAGACCGACGTTCTCACCGGCCTGGCCCTCGTCGAGCAGCTTGCGGAACATCTCGATACCGGTGACCGTGGTGGTGGTCTTCTCCTGCTTGATGCCCACGATGTCAACGGTCTCGTTGACCTTCAGGACACCACGCTCGATGCGGCCGGTGACGACCGTACCGCGACCGGTGATCGTGAAGACGTCCTCGATCGGCATGAGGAACGGCTTCTCGACGTCACGCTCGGGCTGCGGGATGGCCTCGTCGACAGCCTTCATCAGGTTGAGGACGGACTCACCCCACTCCTTGTCGCCCTCGAGCGCCTTGAGCGCCGAGACCTTGACGACCGGAACGTCGTCGCCCGGGAACTCGTACTCGGAGAGGAGCTCACGGACCTCGAGCTCGACGAGCTCCAGGATCTCCTCGTCGTCCACCATGTCGGCCTTGTTCAGCGCGACGACGATGTACGGCACGCCTACCTGGCGGGCCAGGAGCACGTGCTCCTTGGTCTGCGGCATCGGGCCGTCGGTGGCCGCGACCACGAGGATGGCGCCGTCCATCTGCGCAGCACCCGTGATCATGTTCTTGATGTAGTCCGCGTGACCCGGGCAGTCGACGTGCGCGTAGTGACGCGACTCCGTCTGGTACTCGACGTGCGCGATCGAGATGGTGATACCGCGCTGGCGCTCCTCGGGCGCCTTGTCGATCATGTCGAAGGCCGAGGCCTCGTTCAGGTCCGGGTACGCGTCGTGCAGCACCTTGGTAATGGCGGCCGTGAGGGTCGTCTTACCGTGGTCGATGTGACCGATGGTGCCGATGTTGACGTGGGGCTTAGTCCGCTCGAACTTTGCCTTCGCCACTGGGGTCCTCCTGAGTGGTTCTGTACGCCTTGCTTCATCGGCGCCAGGTGATCTTTGCTGGAATGCCGGTGCCGGGGGCATCCGCCACGCCGCCTACGCGGTGTGACGCATGCCCGACCGGGCTCCGGTGACAAGCCTAAAGCGTGAGCTCGGGAGAGCTACTCGCCCTTGGCCTTCGCGATGATCTCCTCGGCGACGTTCCGCGGAACCTCGGCGTAGGAGTCGAACTGCATCGAGTAGCTTGCGCGACCCGAGGTCTTGCTACGGAGGTCTCCGACGTAGCCGAACATCTCCGAGAGGGGCACGAGGCCCTTCACGACGCGAGCGCCGCTGCGCTCCTCCATGGCCTGGATCTGGCCACGGCGGGAGTTGATGTCGCCGATCACATCGCCCATGTAGTCCTCGGGCGTGGTGACCTCGACGGCCATCATCGGCTCGAGGAGCACGGGGGACGCCCTGCGGGCACCCTCCTTGAACGCCTGCGAACCGGCGATCTTGAAGGCCAGCTCCGAGGAGTCGACCTCGTGGTAGCCACCGTCGAGAAGGGTGATGCGGATGCCGACCATCTCGTAACCGGCCAGGATGCCGAACTGCATGGCTTCCTGGGCGCCCGCGTCCACCGAGGGAATGTACTCACGGGGGATGCGGCCACCGGTGACCTTGTTGACGAACTCGTAGGACGCGTCGCCACCCTCGATGGGCTCGATGGCGATCTGCACCTTCGCGAACTGGCCGGTACCACCAGTCTGCTTCTTGTGCGTGAAGTCGATACGGTCGACGGCCTTGCGGATCGTCTCGCGGTACGCGACCTGGGGCTTGCCGACGTTCGCCTCGACGCGGAACTCGCGCTTCATGCGGTCGACGAACACCTCGAGGTGAAGCTCGCCCATACCACCGATGATGGTCTGGCCGGTCTCCTCGTCCGTGTGCACCTGGAAGGAGGGGTCCTCCTCCGAGAGCCGCTGGATGGCGACACCCAGCTTCTCCTGGTCACCCTTGGACTTGGGCTCGATGGCGACCTGGATGACCGGCGCCGGGAAGTCCATGGACTCCAGGATCACCGGCTGCTTGTCGTCGGACAGCGTCTCACCCGTGGTGGTCTGCTTCAGGCCCATGACGGCGACGATGTCGCCGGCGCCCACCGAGTCGATCTCCTCACGCTTGTTCGCGTGCATGCGGTAGATCTTGCCGATGCGCTCCTTCTTGCCCTTGACCGAGTTCAGCACCGCGGTGCCGGCCTCGAGGCGACCGGAGTAGATCCGGACGAAGGTGAGCTTGCCGAGGTGCGGGTCGCTCGCGATCTTGAACGCCAGGCCGGAGAACGGCTCGTCGTCCGAAGGCTTGCGCGAGACGACCTTCTCCGGGTCCTTGACGTCGTGGCCCTCGATGGCCTCGACGTCCAGGGGGGAAGGCAGGTAACGGACGACCGCGTCGAGCAGGGGCTGGACGCCCTTGTTCTTGAACGCGGTGCCACAGAACACCGGGGTGACCGTGACGGAGTCGGCGCTGCCCTTGGACGCGAGCGTGATGCGGCGGATCGCCTCGTGCAGCTGGTCCTGGGTGGGCTCGGTGCCCTCCAGGTACAGCTCCATCATCGCGTCGTCGTTCTCCGAGACGGCCTCGAGGAGCTTGCCGCGCCATTCCTCGGCGGCCTCCTTGAGGTTGTCCGGGATCTCGACGACGTTGTACATCTCGCCCTTGGCGGCCTCTGCGGGGTACACGAAGGCCTTCATCGACACGAGGTCGACGACGCCCGTGAAGTCCGCCTCGGCACCGACGGGGAGCTGCATGACGATCGGGACGGCGCCGAGGCGCTCCACGATCATGTCGACACAGCGGAAGAAGTCCGCACCGGTCCGGTCGAGCTTGTTGACGAAGCAGATACGCGGCACGCCGTAGCGGTCCGCCTGACGCCACACGGTCTCGGACTGGGGCTCGACGCCGGCCACACCGTCGAACACGGTGACGGCACCGTCGAGGACGCGGAGCGAACGCTCCACCTCGACGGTGAAGTCGACGTGACCCGGGGTGTCGATGATGTTGATCGTGTGATCGACATCATCGAGCGGCCAGTGGCAGGTCGTCGCGGCGGACGTGATCGTGATGCCGCGCTCCTGCTCCTGCTCCATCCAGTCCATCGTGGCTGCGCCGTCGTGGACTTCACCGATCTTGTACGAAACGCCGGTGTAGAAGAGGATCCGCTCGGTGGTGGTCGTCTTGCCCGCGTCGATGTGGGCCATGATCCCGATGTTGCGGACCTTGGCCAGGTCAAGCGAAGTGGTGGCCATGAGGCTCAATCTTCTCTCGGTCTCGATGGGGTGAGCGACTACCAGCGGTAGTGCGCGAAGGCCTTGTTGGACTCGGCCATCTTGTGGGTGTCCTCGCGCTTCTTGACGGCAGCGCCAAGACCGTTGGAGGCGTCGAGCAGCTCGTTCATGAGGCGCTCGGTCATGGTCTTCTCGCGACGGGCGCGGGAGTAACCGACGACCCAGCGGAGCGCGAGGGTGGCGG
Organism: Streptomyces sp. NBC_01012; assembly: GCF_045162755.1. Classification (NCBI taxonomy): domain Bacteria; kingdom Bacillati; phylum Actinomycetota; class Actinomycetes; order Kitasatosporales; family Streptomycetaceae; genus Streptomyces; species Streptomyces sp. NBC_01012. The sequence goes on from NZ_CP108688.1 coordinate 3,087,917, forward strand.
CGCGACCGGGCTTGACCTCGATCGGCACCTGGTAGGTGGCGCCACCGACACGGCGGGACTTGACCTCGAGCGAGGGCTTGACGTTCTCAAGCGCGCGCTTCAGCGTGATGACCGGGTCTGCACCGGTCTTCTCGCGCAGGCCTTCCATCGCGCCGTACACGATCCGCTCGGCGGTGGAACGCTTACCGTCGAGGAGGATCTTGTTGATCAGCGAGGTGACAAGAGGAGAGCTGTAGACCGGGTCGATGATGACCGGGCGCTTCGGGGCGGGGCCCTTACGAGGCATTCTTACTTCTCCTTCTTGGCGCCGTAGCGGCTGCGGGCCTGCTTGCGGTTCTTGACACCCTGGGTGTCGAGCGAACCGCGGATGATCTTGTAACGAACACCCGGCAGGTCCTTCACACGGCCGCCACGCACGAGCACGATGGAGTGCTCCTGCAGGTTGTGTCCCTCACCCGGGATGTAAGCCGTGACCTCGATGCCGGAGGTCAGACGCACACGCGCGACCTTACGGAGCGCCGAGTTCGGCTTCTTCGGGGTGGTCGTGAAGACACGCGTGCAGACGCCACGGCGCTGGGGCGAACCCTCGAGCGCGGGCGTCTTGTTCTTCTCGACCTTGTCCTGCCGGCCCTTCCGGACCAGCTGCTGGATCGTAGGCACTACTTCTCCGGTTTCTGTGTGCCGTTCGTGAAACTAACCTGGAACACGCTCCGACCCACGCGGTCGGGTGTGTCGAATACTGCAGGCCCCTGCCGAAAGGCAGGAGAGACACAGATTGCGGTGGCCACTTACGGACTCGCCATGCGGCTGAGGACACGCACCCGAGCCCAGGCACACCCCAGGCACAAGGCTTGAGCGTACCTACCTCACGGAGCTGGGTCAAAACAAATGCCGTCCACCACGGGCCCATGACCTCGGCGATCGGACGCAACCGGACGTGACGGCCACCCCCGGCGACTGCCGTACGGCACGCACACCCGCTCCCACCAGCGCGAACGACCCGCCCGGCAGCCGTGACCACGCCATTTGTCCGGACGTCCCCCGCCGCCCATCGGTCACCCCGGGTGACCGACCTCACGGCGGCACGCGCACGCCACCCGGCGGGCACGCAGAAGGGCGGCCACCCCGCCGTAGCAGGATGACCGCCCCTCTCACTCACTTCTACTGGTTGTACGGACCGTAGTCGTAGTCCTCCAGCGGAACGGCCTGGCCGGAGCCCGTGCCGAACGGCGAGTAGTCGATGTCGTCGTAGCCGACGGCCGAGTACATCGCGGCCTTGGCCTCCTCGGTCGGCTCGACCCGGATGTTGCGGTAGCGGGACAGGCCCGTACCGGCCGGGATGAGCTTACCGATGATGACGTTCTCCTTGAGGCCGATCAGGGAGTCCGACTTGGCGTTGATCGCCGCGTCGGTCAGGACCCTGGTCGTCTCCTGGAAGGACGCCGCCGACAGCCACGACTCGGTGGCGAGCGAGGCCTTGGTGATACCCATCAGCTGCGGACGGCCGGAGGCGGGGTGACCGCCCTCGGTGACCACACGACGGTTCTCGGTCTCGAACTTCGAACGCTCGACGAGCTCGCCCGGCAGCAGCTCCGCGTCGCCGGACTCGATGATCGTCACACGGCGCAGCATCTGCCGGATGATGATCTCGATGTGCTTGTCGTGGATCGACACGCCCTGCGAGTTGTAGACCTTCTGGACCTCGCCGACCAGGTGGACCTGGACCGCGCGCTGACCGAGGATCCGCAGCACGTCGTGCGGGTTGGTGGCACCGACGGTGAGCTTCTGGCCCACCTCGACCGCGTCGCCCTCGCCGACCAGGAGACGGGCACGCTTGGAGATCGGGAACGGCGTCTCCTCGCTGCCGTCGTCCGGGGTGACGACGATCTTCTTGGTCTTCTCGGTCTCCTCGATACGGACCCGGCCCCTGGCCTCCGAGATCGGGGCGACACCCTTGGGCGTACGCGCCTCGAAGAGCTCGACGACACGCGGCAGACCCTGCGTGATGTCGTCACCCGCCACACCACCGGTGTGGAAGGTACGCATCGTCAGCTGGGTGCCGGGCTCACCGATGGACTGGGCGGCGATGATGCCGACCGCCTCACCGATGTCGACCAGCTTGCCGGTGGCGAGCGAGCGTCCGTAGCAGAAGGCACAGGTGCCGACCGCGGACTCACAGGTCAGGACCGAGCGGGTCTTGACCTCCTCGACGCCGGCGCCCACCAGGGCGTCGATCAGGACGTCACCGAGGTCGACGTTGGCAGGCGCGATGACCTTGCCGTCGACGACGACGTCCTCGGCGAGCATGCGGGCGTAGACCGAGGTCTCGACGTCCTCCGTCTTGCGGAGCACGCCGTCGGCGCCCTTGACGGCGATCTTCAGCTTGAGGCCGCGGTCGGTGCCACAGTCCTCCTCGCGGATGATCACGTCCTGCGAGACGTCCACCAGACGACGGGTCAGGTAACCCGAGTCGGCGGTACGCAGGGCGGTGTCCGCCAGACCCTTACGGGCACCGTGCGTGGAGATGAAGTACTCCAGGACGGTGAGGCCCTCACGGAAGGACGCCTTGATGGGACGGGGAATCGTCTCGTTCTTGGCGTTCGACACCAGACCACGCATACCCGCGATCTGACGCATCTGCATCATGTTTCCTCGGGCACCCGAGTCGACCATCATGAAGATGGGGTTCGTCTTCGGGAAGTTCGCGTTCATCGCCTCGGCAACCTCGTTGGTCGCCTTGGTCCAGATCGCGATGAGCTCCTGCGTGCGCTCGTCCTTGGTGATCAGACCGCGCTCGTACTGCTTCTGGACCTTCTCGTCCTGGTCCTCGTAGCCCTTGACGATGGCCTTCTTGGCCTCGGGTACGACGACGTCGGAGATGGCCACGGTCACACCGGAGCGGGTCGCCCAGTGGAAACCGGCCGCCTTCAGGTTGTCGAGCGTCGCCGCCACGATCACCTTGGGGTAGCGCTCGGCCAGGTCGTTGACGATCTCGGAGAGCTGCTTCTTGCCCACCGAGTAGTCGACGAACGGGTAGTCCTCGGGCAGCAGCTCGTTGAAGAGCGCGCGGCCCAGGCTCGTACGCAGCCGGAAGGTGTCACCCGGCTGGTACTCGGGCTCGCCCTCCTCGGCGACCGGCGGCACCCAGCCACGCGGCGGCATGGTGCCGACCGGGAAGCGGATGTCGACCTTCGCCTGGAGCGAGAGCTCCCGGGCGTCGAAGGCCATGATCGCCTCGGCCGTGGAACCGAAGGAACGGTCCGCGCCCTTGACGTCGCGGCCCTCGTCGTCCGTGGTGAGGAAGAAGAGGCCCAGCACCATGTCCTGGGTCGGCATGGTGACGGGACGACCGTCGGCCGGCTTCAGGATGTTGTTCGAGGACAGCATCAGGATGCGGGCCTCGGCCTGCGCCTCCGCGGAGAGCGGCAGGTGCACGGCCATCTGGTCACCGTCGAAGTCCGCGTTGAACGCGGTGCAGACGAGCGGGTGGATCTGGATGGCCTTGCCCTCGACCAGCTGCGGCTCGAAGGCCTGGATGCCGAGGCGGTGCAGGGTGGGCGCACGGTTCAGCAGCACCGGGTGCTCGGCGATGACCTCTTCGAGGACGTCGTACACGACGGTGCGGCCACGCTCGACCATGCGCTTGGCCGACTTGATGTTCTGCGCGTGGTTCAGGTCCACCAGGCGCTTCATCACGAACGGCTTGAAGAGCTCCAGCGCCATCGCCTTCGGCAGACCGCACTGGTGCAGCTTGAGCTGCGGACCGACGACGATCACGGAACGCGCGGAGTAGTCCACACGCTTGCCGAGGAGGTTCTGACGGAAACGGCCCTGCTTGCCCTTCAGCATGTCGCTGAGGGACTTCAGGGGACGGTTACCGGGACCGGTGACCGGGCGACCACGACGACCGTTGTCGAAGAGGGCGTCCACGGCCTCCTGGAGCATGCGCTTCTCGTTGTTCACGATGATCTCGGGCGCGCCGAGGTCGAGAAGCCGCTTCAGGCGGTTGTTGCGGTTGATCACACGGCGGTACAGGTCGTTCAGGTCGGAGGTCGCGAAGCGGCCACCGTCCAGCTGCACCATCGGACGCAGGTCCGGCGGGATGACCGGCACGCAGTCGAGCACCATGCCCTTGGGCTTGTTGCTGGTCTGCAGGAACGCGGAGACGACCTTGAGGCGCTTGAGCGCACGGGTCTTCTTCTGGCCCTTGCCGGTACGGATGATCTCGCGGAGGCGCTCGGCCTCCTCGTCGAGGTCGAAGGACTCCAGGCGCTTCTGCAGGGCGGCGGCGCCCATGCAGCCGTCGAAGTACGTGCCGAAGCGGTCACGCAGCTCGCGGTAGAGCAGCTCGTCGCCCTCGAGGTCCTGGACCTTGAGGTTCTTGAAGCGGCTCCACACCTCGTCGAGACGGTCGATCTCGCGCTGCGCACGGTCACGCAGCTGCTTCATCTCGCGCTCGGCACCTTCGCGCACCTTGCGGCGAACGTCGGCCTTGGCGCCCTCGGCCTCCAGCTCGGCCAGGTCGGTCTCGAGCTTCTTGGCGCGGTTCTCCAGGTCGGAGTCACGGCGGTTCTCGACCTGCTGGCGCTCGACGGAGACATGCGCCTCCAGCGACGGGAGGTCACGCGTGCGGCGCTCCTCGTCGACGAACGTGATCATGTACGCGGCGAAGTAGATGACCTTCTCGAGGTCCTTCGGCGCGAGGTCCAGCAGGTAGCCCAGACGCGACGGGACGCCCTTGAAGTACCAGATGTGGGTGACGGGAGCGGCAAGCTCGATGTGACCCATGCGCTCACGGCGCACCTTGGCACGCGTGACCTCTACGCCACAGCGCTCACAGATGATGCCCTTGAAGCGGACACGCTTGTACTTGCCGCAGTAGCACTCCCAGTCCCGGGTCGGACCGAAGATCTTCTCGCAGAAGAGTCCGTCCTTCTCGGGCTTGAGCGTGCGGTAGTTGATGGTCTCCGGCTTCTTCACTTCGCCGTGGGACCAGGTCCGGATGTCGTCCGCGGTGGCAAGGCCGATCCGCAGCTCGTCGAAGAAGTTGACGTCGAGCACTTGTCGTCAATCCCTCTTTCGGGGGTTCGAGCCCCCTCGCGTCACGCGAGAAATCGGGGCACTTCAGCAATGGTCTGAACGGGTCCGGGGAGAGCCGGCCGGATCACGAGGATCCGGCCGGCCAACCCGTCAGACCTCTTCGACGCTGCTCGGCTCGCGCCGGGACAGGTCGATACCGAGCTCCTCCGCCGCGCGGAAGACGTCCTCGTCCGTGTCACGCATCTCGATGGACATACCGTCCGAGGACAGCACCTCCACGTTGAGGCAGAGCGACTGCATCTCCTTGATGAGCACCTTGAAGGACTCGGGGATGCCGGGCTCGGGGATGTTCTCGCCCTTGACGATCGCCTCGTACACCTTCACGCGGCCGGTCACGTCGTCGGACTTGATCGTCAGGAGTTCCTGGAGGGCGTATGCGGCGCCGTAAGCCTCAAGGGCCCACACCTCCATCTCACCGAATCGCTGACCACCGAACTGCGCCTTACCACCCAGCGGCTGCTGCGTGATCATGGAGTACGGGCCGGTCGAACGGGCGTGGAGCTTGTCGTCGACCAGGTGGTGCAGCTTGAGGATGTACATGTACCCGATCGAGACCGGGTCCGGGAACGGCTCGCCGGAGCGGCCGTCGAACAGGTTGGCCTTGCCCGAGGGCAGGACCAGCCGGTCGCCGTCGCGGTTCGGGATCGTGGCCTGGAAGAGGCCGGTGATCTCGTCCTCGCGCGCACCGTCGAAGACGGGCGTGGCGACGTTGGTGCCGGGGTCGACCTGGTCGGCGCCGATGGCCTGCAGGCGCTGGGCCCACTCGTCACCGAGGCCGGAGACGTCCCAGCCGCGGCTGGCGAGCCAGCCGAGGTGGATCTCCAGGACCTGTCCCGGGTTCATTCGGGACGGGACACCCAGCGGGTTGAGGATGATGTCGACCGGGGTGCCGTCCTCAAGGAACGGCATGTCCTCGATCGGGAGGATCTTCGAGATGACGCCCTTGTTGCCGTGACGGCCGGCGAGCTTGTCACCATCGGTGATCTTGCGCTTCTGCGCGACGTAGACGCGGACCAGCTGGTTCACGCCGGGCGGCAGCTCGTCGCCCTCCTCGCGGTCGAAGACGCGGACGCCGATGACCTTGCCGATCTCGCCGTGCGGGACCTTCAGCGAGGTGTCGCGCACCTCGCGCGCCTTCTCGCCGAAGATCGCGCGGAGCAGACGCTCCTCCGGGGTCAGCTCGGTCTCACCCTTGGGCGTGACCTTGCCGACGAGGATGTCGCCGGCGACGACCTCGGCACCGATACGGATGATGCCGCGCTCGTCGAGGTCGGCGAGGACCTCCTCGGAGACGTTCGGGATGTCCCGGGTGATCTCCTCCGGGCCGAGCTTGGTGTCACGGGCGTCGACCTCGTGCTCCTCGATGTGGATCGAGGAGAGGACGTCGTCCTGCACGAGGCGCTGCGACAGGATGATCGCGTCCTCGTAGTTGTGACCCTCCCACGGCATGAACGCCACGAGCAGGTTCTTGCCGAGCGCCATCTCACCGTTCTCGGTGGCGGGCCCGTCGGCGAGCACCTGGCTCTCGATGACCCGGTCGCCCTCGGAGACGACGACCTTCTGGTTCACCGAGGTGCCCTGGTTGGAGCGCGAGAACTTCGAGATGCGGTACGTGGTGTACGTGCCGTCGTCGTTCGTCACGGTGATGTAGTCCGCGGATACCTCCTGGACCACACCCGCCTTCTCCGCCTTGAGCACGTCACCGGCGTCGGTGGCACAGCGGTACTCCATGCCGGTACCGACCAGCGGCGCCTCGCTCTTGATGAGCGGGACGGCCTGACGCATCATGTTCGCGCCCATGAGGGCACGGTTGGCGTCGTCGTGCTCCAGGAACGGGATCATCGCGGTGGCGACCGACACCATCTGGCGCGGCGAGACGTCCATGTAGTCGACGTCGTCGCCGGGGATGTAGTCGATCTCGCCGCCACGACGGCGGACCAGGACGCGCGCCTCGCTGAAGCGCATGTCCTCGGAGAGCGTCGCGTTCGCCTGGGCGATCACGAAGCGGTCCTCTTCGTCGGCCGTCAGGTAGTCGACGTCGTCGGTGACGACGCCTTCGACGACCTTGCGGTACGGCGTCTCGATGAAGCCGAACGGGTTGATGCGCCCGTAGGAGGCCAGTGAGCCGATCAGACCGATGTTCGGGCCTTCGGGCGTCTCGATCGGGCACATGCGGCCGTAGTGCGACGGGTGAACGTCACGGACCTCGAAGCCGGCGCGCTCACGGGACAGACCACCCGGGCCGAGTGCGTTGAGACGACGCTTGTGCGTCAGACCCGACAGCGGGTTGTTCTGGTCCATGAACTGGGACAGCTGGCTGGTGCCGAAGAACTCCTTGATGGAGGCGACGACCGGCCGGATGTTGATCAGGGTCTGCGGCGTGATCGCCTCGACGTCCTGGGTGGTCATGCGCTCACGCACGACACGCTCCATACGGGCGAGACCCGTACGGACCTGGTTCTGGATGAGCTCACCGACGTTACGGATACGGCGGTTGCCGAAGTGGTCGATGTCGTCGGTCTCGACCATGATCGAGCGACCGGACTCGCCGACCGTCTCGGTCTCACCGGCGTGCAGCTTCACCAGGTACTTGATGCTGGCGATGATGTCGTCGCTGGTGAGGACACCGGCGTCGAGCGGCTCGTCGGCGCCGAGCTTCTTGTTCACCTTGTAGCGGCCGACCTTCGCGAGGTCGTAGCGCTTCGGGTTGAAGTAGAGGTTCTCGAGCAGCGTCTGAGCGGCCTCACGCGTGGGCGGCTCGCCCGGACGCAGCTTGCGGTAGATGTCGAGCAGCGCGTCGTCCTGGCCCTGGGTGTGGTCCTTCTCCAGGGTGGCGCGCATGGACTCGTACTCGCCGAACTCCTCCAGGATCTGCTCGGTGGTCCAGCCGAGAGCCTTCAGGAGGACGGTGACGGACTGCTTGCGCTTGCGGTCGATGCGGACACCGACCATGTCGCGCTTGTCGATCTCCATCTCCAGCCAGGCACCCCGGGACGGGATGATCTTGGCGGAGAAGATGTCCTTGTCGGACGTCTTGTCGATGGAGGAGTCGAAGTAGACACCCGGCGAGCGCACGAGCTGCGACACGACGACACGCTCGGTGCCGTTGATGACGAAGGTGCCCTTGTTGGTCATGAGCGGGAAGTCGCCCATGAAGACCGTCTGAGACTTGATCTCGCCGGTCTCGTTGTTGGTGAACTCGGCCGTGACGAAGAGCGGCGCGGCGAACGTGAAGTCGCGCTCCTTGCACTCGTCGATCGAGTTCTTCGGGGGCTCGAAGCGGTGGTCGCGGAACGTGAGCGACATCGACCCGGAGAAGTCCTCGATCGGGGAGATCTCCTCGAAGATTTCCTCCAGGCCGGACTTGGTGGGGACGTCTTGTCCGCTGTCCAGAGCAGCCTCGACGCGAGCCTTCCAGGCGGCGTTGCCGAGGAGCCAGTCAAAGCTCTCGGTCTGCAGCGCGAGGAGGTTCGGAACCTCGAGGGGCTCCTTGATCTTTGCAAAAGAGATGCGCAGCGGGGCGGTGCTGGCACCGTTGTTCGTATTCGAGGTCGAGGCGTTGCGCGAGGCGGCCAAGAGGGGGTCCTTCCGAGGGCTCGGACTCACTACGCGCGTACCGGCCCCAAGCCGCACACAGAGACAGGAATCCCAAGGTCAGGGAATGTCCGGTCATCGGTGCTAGGCGTGGGCATGCCCCTGGTGACGGGCAGGAGGCAGCTAACAGGCAGCGCAAAGGGTCAGTGTAGCCAAGCGGCACACTGATGTCCAGTCGGGGTTCTCAGAGACCCACGTTGCTCTCAACAGCTGTTCTCAACACCTATGAATAGCCCTCGCGCGGTGTGCGCTCTTCTTTACTGCCCTCTTCGCTCCCGATCCATGCCTCGGATGCGGATCGAGATGACGACGCGTCCTGAGAATTGCGCGCCGCGTGCGGTTCGTCAAGGCCCCCGAGTCCCGGCGAGCGCTCGTCGATCTTCACCTGCGCCCGAGGGACGCCTGTTGACGCCCCGCGGCGCCCCGGAGAAACGCACGGCGAAAGATCACCCTACTCGTCGCGCGCGGAAGATCAAGGCAGCCTCCGATGGCACGCCAAAGGGCGATCACCCGGATGGGTGATCGCCCTTTGCGATGTGACATCCCGCCTCGCGGCGGGACGGTCCTACGGAGTCAGAGGACTCGCAGGGTCACTTGACCTCGACGGAGGCGCCGGCGGCCTTGAGGGACTCGGCAGCCTTGTCCGCGGCCTCCTTGGCGACCTTCTCGAGGACCGGCTTCGGGGTGCCGTCGACGAGGTCCTTGGCCTCCTTCAGACCCAGCGAGGTCAGCTCACGCACGACCTTGATGACCTGGATCTTCTTCTCGCCGGCACCCGTGAGGATGACGTCGAACTCGTCCTGCTCGGCCTCGGCCTCGGCGGCGGGGCCACCCGCGGCGGGACCGGCGACGGCGACCGCGGCGGCGGCGGTGACGTCGAACTTCTCCTCGAACGCCTTAACGAACTCGGAGAGCTCGATGAGGGTGAGCTCCTCGAACTGGGCGAGCAGGTCTTCCTGGCTGAGCTTCGCCATGATGGCGTCCTTCCACTAATTCGGCAGGTGCCGGATGTATATGTAGGCGGGCGTACGGGCCCGCTTCGAGCCGTGGACGCGGAGTGTTACTCCGCCGCCTCGGCGTCGGCGGGAGCCGACGTGTCGGCACCGCCCTGCTCGGCCTTCTTGGCGCGAAGCGCTTCCGCGGTGCGGACGAACTTCGACGGCAGAGCCTGGAAGAGCTGCGCAGCCTGAGTCTGCTTGCCCTTCATGGCGCCGGCCAGCTTGGCGAGCAGAACCTCGCGGGACTCGAGGTCCGCGAGCTTCTTGAACTCGTCGGCGGTCAGCGCCTTGCCGTCAAGGACACCGCCCTTGATGACGAGGTCAGGGTTCTCCTTGGAGAAGTCACGAAGACCCTTCGCCGACTCCACCGGGTCACCGGTGACGAAGGCAACCGCCGTCGGACCCGAGAACAGGTCGTCCAGCGTGTCGATCCCGGCCTCGTTGGCCGCAATCTTGGTCAGCGTGTTCTTCACCACGGCGTACTGGGTGTTCTCACCGAGCGAACGGCGCAGCTCCTTGAGCTGTGCCACGGTGAGACCCCGGTACTCGGTCAGCACGGCGGCGTTCGAGCTGCGGAACTGGTCCGCCAGCTCGGCTACCGCGGCAGCCTTGTCGGGCCTTGCCATGAGCGTCGGCCTCCTTCCGGGTGATGAGGACCGCTCAGAAGGGACCGGGAAAGAAAAAACGCCCCGGCACAGGCGCCAGGGCGTAGCTCGACCGAATGAATCCGGGAGCCTTCCACAGTCACCTGCGCAGGTCGTCCGTTCTCGACGGATCCTTCGGTCACCGTCCCCTCTTACGAAGGAAGCGGCGACGACCAGCGGTCTTTGGCTTCTTATTGAGACTACGCGACCGGGACCGTTCGGAGCAAATCCGTCCCGGTTCGACCACTGCGAGAGGTTTAAGGGGCTTCCCGGCCGGCCACGAGCGGCCCCGGGCCCCCAGGTACGAGCGCGGGCCCCGCGGTCTCCGAAGAGGCTGCGGGGCCCGTGCCATGCCGTGACGCGGCTACCGGGTGAGCACGGGGGCTCAGACGGCGGCCGGGTCCTCCTCGACGAGGAGGTTGCGCACGCGGTTGGCGTCCAGCGGGATGCCGGGGCCCATCGTCGTGCTCATGGTCGCCTTCTTGATGAAGCGACCCTTGGCGGCGGACGGCTTCAGACGGAGGATCTCCTCCAGCGCCGCACCGTAGTTCTCGACCAGCTTCGTGTCATCGAAAGAGGTCTTTCCGATGATGAAGTGCAGGTTCGAGTGCTTGTCGACGCGGAACTCGATCTTGCCGCCCTTGATGTCGTTGACAGCCTTGACGACATCGGGGGTGACGGTGCCGGTCTTCGGGTTCGGCATCAGACCACGCGGACCGAGCACGCGGCCCAGGCGGCCGACCTTGCCCATGAGGTCCGGCGTGGCGACGACGGCGTCGAAGTCCAGACGGCCCTTCGCCACCTCGTCGATGAGCTCGTCGGCGCCGACGATGTCGGCTCCAGCGGCTTCCGCGGCCGCAGCACGGTCACCGGTCGCGAAGACCAGGACCCGGGCGGTCTTGCCGGTGCCGTGCGGGAGGTTCACGGTGCCACGGACCATCTGGTCGGCCTTGCGCGGGTCGACACCCAGCGTGAACGCGACCTCGACGGTGCCGTCGAACTTGGTGGTGGAGGTGTCCTTGGCGATCCGGACGGCCTCGAGCGGGGCGTACGTACGCTCCCGGTCGATCTTCGCGTCCGCAGCGCGGAGGTTCTTGCTGCGCTTCACATCTACTCCTGTGGTTTTCAGAGTGTGGAGTCGTGGTGCGGACCAGCGCTTGGTCCTACCACTGTGGGGCTACGAGGCTGACTCAGCCTTCGACCGTGATGCCCATGGAACGGGCGGTGCCAGCGATGATCTTCGACGCGGCGTCGAGGTCGTTGGCGTTCAGGTCGGGGAGCTTGGTCGTGGCGATCTCGCGGACCTGGTCGGCCGTGAGCTTGGCGACCTTGGTCTTGTGCGGCTCGCCGGAGCCCTTGTCCACACCAGCGGCCTTGAGGATCAGCTTGGCGGCCGGCGGGGTCTTCGTGATGAAGGTGAAGGAGCGGTCCTCGTAGACCGTGATCTCCACCGGCACGACCATGCCACGCTGCGACTCGGTCGCGGCGTTGTAGGCCTTGCAGAACTCCATGATGTTGACGCCGTGCTGGCCCAGTGCGGGACCGACCGGCGGCGCCGGGTTGGCCGCACCGGCGTTGATCTGGAGCTTGATAAGCCCCGTGACCTTCTTCTTCTTGGGAGGCATTGCTCTCTCCGGGTCCTAGTGAGAGTGTTTCGCCGCCATTCCGGTCATCCGGATGGAGGCATACCGCACAACGATAACGGGTATGGCTGCGCGACCAAAAACCAAGCAGGTCAGACCGGCTGCGAAGCCTGTCTGACCTGCTCGGTAGGCATGTGTCCAGGAACGGGCGGAAAGACCGTCAGTTCTTCTGGATCTGGTCGAAGCTGAGCTCGACCGGGGTCTCACGACCGAAGATCTCGACGAGGCCCTTGACCTTCTTCGAGTCGGCGTTGATCTCGTTGATCGTCGCCTGCAGGGTCGCGAACGGGCCGTCGGTGACGGTGACCGAGTCGCCCACCTCGAAGTCCAGGACCTGCACCTCGACCTTGCGGGCCGGAGCCGGCTTGCCCTCGGCCTCGGCAGCCTCGCGGGCAGCCTTCTCCTCGGCCTCGGGGGCGAGCATCTTGACGATCTCGTCCAGGGTCAGCGGGTACGGGTCGTAGGCGTTGCCCACGAAGCCGGTGACGCCCGGGGTGTTGCGGACGACGCCCCAGGACTCGTTCGTCAGGTCCATGCGCACCAGGACGTATCCCGGGAGCTTGTTCTGACGGACGTTCTTCCGCTCACCGTTCTTGATCTGGACGATCTCTTCCTCGGGCACCTCGGCCTGGTAGATGAAGTCCTCGACGTTGAGCGAGACGGCGCGCTGCTCCAGGTTGGCCTTCACGCGCTTCTCGTAACCGGCGTACGTGTGGATGACGTACCACTCACCGGGAAGGCCACGCAGCTCGTCACGGAGGGCGGCGACGGCGTCCACGGGGGCGGCCGGCTCGGCGTCCCCGGCATCGGACTCGTCCGGGGTCTCGTCGGCCTCTGCGCCCTCGGCAGCCGCTTCGTCCTCCGCGACCTCTTCGGCCGCCGCGTCCTCGGCGGCCTTCTGGTCCTCGTCGGACTCGGCACGCACAGCATCCTGCTCGGCGGGCTCGCCCGCGGCGGCGTCAGCAGCGTCGACCTGGTCCGGGGCCACGGCATCCGCCGCCTCGACGATGTCGAGCTCGTCCTCGGCGGACTCGACGGCGCTCGCCGTGGGCTCGGCGTCGTCGTTCAGGTTCGGGTCAGACACGATGGCTGCTTCTTCCTGGATACATATGGGTGGAACATGCGAAAGGGGCGCCGGTGAGGCGCCCTCCGCGGGGATCAGCCGAAGACGTACTTGACGAGCCGCGCGAATCCGAAGTCAATCACGGTGACGAGGCCGATCATCACGACCACGAACACGATCACCACGGACGTGTAGGTCGTCAGCTGGCCGCGCGTGGGCCAGACGACCTTGCGGAGCTCGGCGACGATCTGGCGGTAGAACAGCGCGAGACGGCCCAGAGGGCCCTTCTTTCCGCGCTTGCCGCCCTTCCGTGTCTTCTTCTTCGACTCGGGGGCTTCATCCTCGGCATCAGGCATGTCGATGGAGCCCACGGCGTCCGTCACGCTACTCACCTGATTCCGGGTCGTGGCCGTGCCGCGCCCGGTGGAGCCGCACGGCGGTGCATTGAAGTACGTACATGCGCACACATCCTGGCGAAGGAGTGTGTAGCAGGGCCGGAGGGACTTGAACCCCCAACCGCTGGTTTTGGAGACCAGTGCTCTACCAATTGAGCTACGACCCTTTGTGGTTTCCACCAACCTACCGCATCCTCCCCGGCGGGCCGGTCGGGAAAACGGTGTGGCTGATGAAGGCCAACGACAGGTGAGTGTACGTGTTCAGGGCCGCCGCGTCGAACAGACAACTACCGACCGGTCCTGTCCGGATGCTGTCCGAGTCCTGTCCGGTCCCTGAAACCCCTGTGCCGGGGGGATTTCCGGTCTGCGAGCATGGGGGCATGAGCGCTGCAACTTCTCCGTCCGAGCGCCGGGTTTCGGCCCGCATCGGTGCGATCTCCGAGTCCGCCACCCTCGCCGTCGACGCCAAGGCCAAGGCCCTCAAGGCCGCCGGACGTCCGGTGATCGGTTTCGGCGCCGGTGAGCCCGACTTCCCGACCCCCGGTTACATCGTGGACGCCGCCGTCGAGGCGTGCCGAAACCCGAAGTACCACCGCTACACCCCGGCGGGAGGACTCCCCGAGCTCAAGGCGGCCATCGCGGCGAAGACTCTGCGCGATTCCGGCTACGAGGTCGACGCCTCGCAGGTCCTGGTGACCAACGGCGGCAAGCAGGCCATCTACGAGGCCTTCGCCGCGATCCTCGACCCGGGCGACGAGGTCATCGTCCCCGCCCCGTACTGGACGACCTACCCCGAGTCGATCCGTCTCGCCGGCGGTGTCCCGGTCGACGTGGTGGCCGACGAGACCACGGGCTACCGCGTCTCGGTCGAACAGCTGGAGGCCGCGCGCACCGAGCGCACGAAGGTCGTCCTGTTCGTGTCCCCCTCCAACCCGACGGGCGCGGTCTACAGCGAGGCCGAGACCGAGGCGATCGGCCGCTGGGCCGTGGAGCACGGTCTGTGGGTGCTGACGGACGAGATCTACGAGCACCTGGTCTACGGTGGCGCGTCCGCCGTCTCGCTCCCCGCGGTCGTGCCCGAGCTGCGTGACAAGTGCATCGTGGTCAACGGTGTCGCCAAGACGTACGCCATGACCGGCTGGCGGGTGGGCTGGATCGTCGGCCCCAAGGACGTCGTGAAGGCCGCGACCAACCTGCAGTCGCACGCCACCTCCAACGTCAACAACGTGGCGCAGGCCGCCGCGCTGGCCGCCGTCTCCGGGCCGCTGGACGCGGTCGCCGAGATGCGGACGGCCTTCGACCGCCGGCGGACGACGATCGTGCGCATGCTCAACGAGATCGACGGCGTGCTCTGCCCCGAGCCCGAGGGCGCGTTCTACGCGTACCCGTCGGTGAAGGGGCTGCTCGGCAAGGAGATCCGCGGCAAGCGCCCGGCGGACTCCGTCGAGCTGGCCGCGCTCATCCTGGACGAGGCCGAGGTCGCGGTGGTTCCCGGGGAGGCGTTCGGCACGCCGGGTTACCTGCGGCTGTCCTACGCGCTGGGTGACGACGACCTCGTCGAGGGTGTCTCCCGCCTCCAGAAGCTGCTGGGCGAGGCCCGCGACTGACCCGAGGCCGGCACGGCGACAAGGGCGACTCCCGGCTCAGACCGGGGGTCGCTTTTTCGTTCGAGTGGTAACTCACAGGGGGATCCCGCTACCGCGACACGCCCCACGTGCGGCAAGATCTTCCAATGGAGCGTGACGTACGGCTGTTGCCCAAGGCCCACCTGCACCTGCACTTCACCGGGTCGATGCGGCCCACGACCCTGCTCGAACTCGCGGACAAGTACGGCGTCCGCCTGCCCGACGCACTGACCGGCGGTGAGCCGCCCAAGCTGCGGGCCACCGACGAGCGCGGCTGGTTCCGTTTCCAGCGCCTCTACGACATCGCCCGGTCCTGCCTCCGCTCGCCCGAGGACATCCAGCGGCTCGTGCGCGAGACCGCGATGGAGGATGTCGCGGACGGTTCGGGGTGGCTGGAGATCCAGGTCGACCCCACCTCGTACGCCCCGCTGCTCGGCGGGCTGATCCCGGCGATCGAGATCATCCTGGACGCCGTGGACCGTGCGGCCCGCGAGACCGGGCTCGGGATCCGGGTGGTGATCGCGGCGAACCGGATGAAGCATCCGCTGGACGCCCGGACACTGGCCAGGCTCGCCGTGCGGTACGCGGACCGTGGCGTCATCGGCTTCGGTCTCTCCAACGACGAACGGCGCGGGATGGCCCGGGACTTCGACCGTGCCTTCGCCATCGCCCGCGAGGGCGGGCTGCTCGCCGCCCCGCACGGCGGCGAGCTCTCAGGTCCGTCCAGCGTCCGGGACTGCCTGGACGACCTGGACGCGGCCCGGATCGGGCACGGCGTACGGGCGGCCGAGGACCCGAGGCTGCTGCGCACGCTCGCGGAGCGGGGGGTGACCTGCGAGGTCTGCCCCGCGTCCAATGTGGCGCTCGGGGTCTACGAGAAGCCCTCCGACGTGCCCCTGCGCACCCTGTTCGACGCCGGGGTCCCCATGGCGCTCGGCGCGGACGACCCGCTGCTCTTCGGTTCCCGGCTGGCCGCGCAGTACGACCTCGTACGGCGGCATCACGCGTTCACCGACGAGGAACTGGCCGACCTGGCCCGGCAGTCCGTGCGGGGCTCGGTTGCGCCCGTCGATGTGCGGGAGAAGCTGCTGAGCGGGATCGACGCGTGGCTGGCGCCGGTCGGCTGATACCGGTCAGCTGATGCCGGCCAGCAGGGTGCGCGCCAGGGACACCGCGAACTCGTCCGCCGACTGCGGGGCCTCGTCCATGTCGTACGCGAAGGCACGCTGCGCGTAGGTGTCCGCTCCGGGGCCGGGGGCCCGCGCCCCTCTCGCGCAGCGCCGCTTCGTGACGGCGCTCGAGCCGGGGCCCGGCCCTGCGGGCTACAGGCTGACGCCCACCGTCACCGGTTCGTTGACGAGGGTGACTCCGAAGGCCTCGTGGACACCGGCGACGACCTCGCGGGCCAGGGCGAGCAGGTCCTCGGTGGTGGCGCCGCCCCGGTTGGTGAGGGCGAGCGTGTGCTTGGTGGAGATGCGCGCCGGGCCTGTGCCGTACCCCTTGGTGAAGCCCGCCTTGTCGATGAGCCAGGCGGCCGAGGTCTTCACCCTGCCCTCCCCCGCGGGGAAGACCGGGGGTGTGGCCTCCGCTCCGAGACGCTCGGCGACCCGGCCGACGAAGGCGGCGTGCTCCGCCTCGTCGAGGATCGGGTTGGTGAAGAAGGAGCCGGCGGACCAGGTGTCGTGGTCCTCCGGGTCGAGCACCATCCCCTTGCCCGCCCGCAGCCGCAGGACGGTCTCGCTGGCGGAGGCGGCGGGCACACGGTCGCCCTGTTCGACGCCCATGGCCCTGGCCGTCTCGGGGTAGCGCAGCGGCGCGGACAGCCCGCCCGCGTCCTCCAGGCCGAACCTGACCCGGAGCACGACGTAACGGTCGGGTTCGCCCTTGAAGCGGCTGTGGCGGTACGAGAACGCGCAGGCCTCGTTCGGGAGGGTGACGGTCTCCCCGGTGTGCCGGTCGTAGGCGACGACCTCGGTGATGACCGAGGACACCTCCTGCCCGTACGCACCGACGTTCTGGATCGGTGTCGCCCCGGCCGATCCGGGGATCCCGGCCAGGCACTCGATCCCGGCAAGGCCCGCATCGACCGTACGGGCCACGGCGTCGGTCCAGACCTCGCCCGCGGCCAGTTCGAGCGTCGTACCGGAGAGGGCGAAGCCCTTGGTCGCGATGCGCAGGGCCGTTCCGTCGAAGCCCTTGTCGCCGATGACGAGGTTGGATCCCCCGCCGATGACCAGGAGCGGGGTGCCGGTGTCGTCGGCCTCGCGTACGGCGGCGATCACCTCCGCGTCGGTGGTGGCCGTCAGCAGCCGCCCGGCAGGACCGCCGAGCCGGAAGGTGGTCAGGGGGGCGAGGGGGGCGTCATGGAGTTCCTGCAC
Organism: Streptomyces sp. NBC_01012; assembly: GCF_045162755.1. NCBI lineage: Bacteria > Bacillati > Actinomycetota > Actinomycetes > Kitasatosporales > Streptomycetaceae > Streptomyces > Streptomyces sp. NBC_01012. Next base: position 3,105,357 of record NZ_CP108688.1, read on the forward strand.
GGGGACAAGACTACGGTCCATGACCCCGGTACGGGGCCATGGACCGTAGTGGGCGCATCCGCCCCCGACTGCGCGTGGTCAGGCGAGGCGGACGACCGCGCGGGCCATCCCCAGCACCTTCTTGCCGTCGTTCATCGCGGTCAGGTCGACCCGCACCATGTTGTCGTCGAGCTTCGCGGCGACCTTGCCGCTGACCTCGATCAGCGCACCGGTCTCGTCGTTCGGCACGACGACCGGCTTGGTGAACCGCACCCCGTACTCGACGACCGCACCCGGGTCACCGGCCCAGTCGGTGACGACGCGGATCGCCTCGGCCATGGTGAACATGCCGTGCGCGATCACGTCCGGCAGGCCGACCTCGCGCGCGAACTTCTCGTTCCAGTGGATCGGGTTGAAGTCGCCGGACGCACCCGCGTACCGCACGAGCGCCTCCCGGGTCACCGGGAACGACTGCGCCGGCAGCTCCGTACCGACCTCGACCGCCTCGTAGGCAATGCTCGCTGTCATCACGCCTCCTCGGCGGCGCGCGCCACCAGCTTCATCCACGCGGTCACCACGTGTTCACCGGACTCGTCGTGCACCTCGCCGCGGACGTCCAGGATGTCGGTGCCCGCCATCGTCTTGATGGCCTCGATGGTCGAGGTGACCGTCAGCCGGTCCCCCGCCCGCACGGGGCGCGCGTAGGCGAACTTCTGGTCGCCGTGCACCACACGGCTGAAGTCCAGGCCCAGCTGCGGGTCCTCCACCACCTGGCCCGCGGCCCGGTAGGCGATCGAGAAGACGAACGTGGGCGGAGCGATCACATCCGGATATCCCAGGGCCTTGGCGGCCTCCGGGTCCGTGTACGCCGGATTCGCGTCACCCACCGCTTCCGCGAACTCCCGGATCTTCTCCCTGCCGACCTCGTACGCCGGGGTGGGCGGATAGGTCCGCCCCACGAAGGACTGGTCGAGCGCCATGTGCCCGGTACCTCCTGAAGAAAAGTCGAATGGGGCGACGAGGCGACGAATCACCCGAGTCGCCGGATAAACGACACGAGGCCGCCCCCAGGTGGGGACGGCCTCGTGTACGAGCCTGTTTCAGCGCGTTTCGCGGTGCGCGGTGTGCGAGTTGCAGCGCGGGCAGTGCTTCTTCATCTCAAGACGGTCCGGGTTGTTACGCCGGTTCTTCTTGGTGATGTAGTTCCGCTCCTTGCACTCCACGCAGGCCAGCGTGATCTTCGGGCGGACGTCGGTGGCAGCCACGTGAGTGCTCCTTGGACGGACGGATGGACGGATGAACGCAAAAAAGAGTAGCCGATCGAAGGACCGACCCCACAATCGGCTACCGTTAGTAGCGGTGACCGGACTTGAACCGGTGACACAGCGATTATGAGCCGCTTGCTCTACCGACTGAGCTACACCGCTTTGATGACGGCTTTCCCCCGCCGAAGCGGGGTTACCCGATCACCAGAGCCCCAATGCGGAATCGAACCGCAGACCTTCTCCTTACCATGGAGACGCTCTACCGACTGAGCTATTGGGGCGAGCGAGGAAGACATTACACGCTCCGTCGCCGATCGCCCAAATCCGTTTCCGCCGCCCTCACCCGGCCCCCCGCCACCCCTGCGAACACCCCCCTGATCAGGGGCTTGATCAGCCGGTACGGCACCTCCGCGCACCGGCACGCGGGCCCCGGTGACGCACCTCTCCCCACCCCGCCCCGCGGAGCCACATTCGTATGACTGATCCGCTGCTCCTCGGAGCCGGCGGGACAGCCCTTAGGCTCGGCGCACTCTGCGTGATCTTGTATTCCCTCCAGGAGCGGCGCGATGCCCGAAACCCCCGGCGAGGCACCAGCGCTCCTCCTCAGCGGGGCGCGGCTGGCGGACGGGCGCACCGTCGACGTACGGATCGGCGGCACCCGTATCGAGGCCGTCGGCACAGCGGGCAGCCTCAGCACCGCCAGGAACCGCCTGGACCTGCGCGGATACCTCCTGCTTCCGGCCCCGGCCGAGCCTCACTCGCACGCCGACACCGCGCTCACCGGCGACTCGGGCGGCCCGCCCTCCCGCCGCCCGGAGGACGTGAGGCGCCGCGCGACCGAGGCCGCACTGCTCCAGCTCAGCCACGGGGCCACCGCGCTGCGCGCCCATGTGCGCGTCGGCGACGTACAGGGGCTCGGCCCGCTGGAGGGCGTACTGGCGGCCGGCCGTTCCCTGCGGGGCCTCACCGAGCTGTCCGCCGTCGCGGTGCCCCGGCTCCTCACGGGCGTCGCGGGCGCCGACGGCCGCGCCGCGCTCCGCGACGCCGTGGACATGGGGGCCGGCGCCATCGGCGGCTGCCCCGACCTCGACCCCGACCCGGCCGGCCACACCGAAGCGGTCCTGGAACTCGCCGCCGCCCACGGACTCCCCGTGGACCTGCACACGGACGGTGACGACCCGGCCCGCCTCGCCCGGCTGACCGCCATGGCAGGCGGGCTCCGCCCCGGCGTCTGCCTCGGCCCCTGTACGGGCCTTTCCCGGCTCCCCTCCGAAGAGGCGGCCCGCGCCGCCGACCGGCTGGCCGCGGCCGCCGTGACCGTGGTCTGCCTCCCCCAGGGCGGCTGCTCGGGCGCCCGGCTGCGCGGAGCCCCTCCCGTGGGGCTGCTGCACGCCGCGGGCGTACGGGTGGCCGCGGGCAGCGGGGCCCTGCGCGACTGCGCCAACCCGGTCGGCCGGGGTGACCCGCTGGAGGCGGCGTACCTGCTGGCCTCGCGGGAGGGCCTCGGCCCCGAACCCGCCTACGACGCCGTCGCCGGCTCCGCCAGGGCGGCACTCGGCCTGCCCCGCGTACGCGTCGAGGCCGGCTTCCCCGCCGAACTGCTCGCCGTGCGCGGGGATGGGCTGGCCGGGGCGTTGTCCCTCGCGTACAGCAGGATCGTGGTGCACCGCGGACGCGTGGTGGCCCGGACCAGCGCCGTACGCGAGTACAGCGATTCGGGGGCGGCGGCGGAGGCCCTGGACCTCCCCCGCCAGGGCCGCGCCGATTCCGGCCCCTGCGGCGGGCCTTGAGCGCACGAGCTCCCCGCGGCGTACGGTCGGACGTATGCGCATTGTCATTGCAGGTGGACATGGTCAGATCGCGCTGCGGCTGGAGCGGCTGCTCGCCGCGCGCGGTGACGAAGCGGTGGGCGTCATCCGCGATCCGCAGCAGAGCGAGGACCTGAGGGCGGCAGGGGCCGAGGCCGTCGTGCTGGACCTCGAATCGGCGTCCGTCGCGGATGTGGCGGAGGTCCTGCGGGGCGCGGACGCCGCGGTGTTCGCGGCCGGCGCCGGCCCGAACAGCGGTTCGGCACGCAAGGACACGGTGGACCGCGGAGCGGCCGTGCTCTTCGCGGACGCGGCGGAGCAGGCGGGGGTGCGGCGCTATGTCGTGGTGTCCTCCATGGGCGCCGACCCCGCGCACACCGGGGACGAGGTCTTCGACATCTACCAGCGGGCCAAGGGCGAGGCGGACGCGTACGTACGCTCCAGGGGCGGCCTGGACTGGACGGTCCTGCGCCCCGGGATGCTCACGAACGAGGCCGGCACCGGCCAGGTCCTGCTCGCGGCATCGACGGGCCGCGGCCCGGTCCCGCGCGACGACGTGGCGGCGGTACTGCTGGAGCTGCTGGACACCCCGGCGACGGCCGGGCTGACGCTGGAACTGATCAGCGGGAGCAAGCCGGTCGCGGTCGCGGTGAAGGACATCGCGGGGAACTGAGCGGGGGCGGGTGCGGGGGCCTCGCGCGGGGGCGGGGGCCTCGTGCGGGGCGGCCGGGGCCTCGTGCGGGGGCCGGGCTCCCGGAGGTACGGAGGTACGCGTACCCGCTGCCACGCTGCGAGGCGTTGCTGCCGCCTGTCGGCCCGTCAGCGGGATAGCGTCGGCCGCATGGACGGTGGCCCGAACAGCCGGGGCTGGATCCCCTGCTACCTCAGCGGAATGGTGTTCGCCGTATGCATGGCCGGGACCACCCTGCCGACCCCGCTCTACGGCCTCTACCAGGACAAGCTCGGGTTCTCCGAGCTGACGGTGACCGTCGTGTACGCCGTGTACGCCTTCGGCGTCATCGGGGTGCTGCTGCTGGCCGGAAACGCCTCCGACGCGCTCGGCAGACGCCCCGTCCTGCTCTGGGGCCTGGTCTTCGCGGCGGCGAGCGCCGTCTGCTTCCTGTGTGCCGACGCCCTGGGCTGGCTCTTCGTGGGGCGGCTGCTGTCGGGCCTGTCGGCGGGGCTGTTCACCGGGGCGGCCACCGCGTACGTCATGGAGCTGGCGCCCCGTAAGGGCTCCTCCCGGGCCTCGTTCGTGGCGACGGCCGCCAACATGGGCGGTCTGGGCTGCGGACCGCTGCTCGCCGGAATCCTCGCGCAGTACGCACCCTGGCCGCTGCACCTGCCGTTCATCGCGCACCTGGCGCTGGTGGCCGTATCGGCGGCCCTTCTGATCGGCCTGAGGGAGACGGTGGCCGAGCGGCGGCCGCTGCGCACCGTACGGCCGCAGCGTCCCGGGCTGCCGCCGCAGGTCCGGGCGGTGTTCGGGCCCGCGGCACTCGCCTCCTTCGTGGGGTTCGCCCTGTTCGGGGTGTTCACCTCGGTCAGCCCCGCGTTCCTCTCCGAGTACCTGGACGTGGACGACCACGCCGTGAGCGGACTGGTCGTCGCACTGGCCTTCTTCGCCTCGGTCGCCGGCCAGTCGACGGTCGGCCGGATCGGCGAACAGCGTTCACTGCCGCTGGGCTGTGTGGGCCTCCTGGCCGGTCTGGCGCTGCTCGCCGGCGCGCTCCAGTGGCAGCTGCTGCCCCTGGTCGTGCTGAGCGCGCTCCTCGGCGGCGCGGGTCAGGGACTCGCGTTCCGGGCAGCCTTGTCGCAGGTGGCAGCGGCATCGCCCGCGGACGGGCGCGCGGCGGTGATCTCGACGCTGTTCGTGGTGGCGTACGCGGGCATCTCACTGCCGGTGATCGGCGTGGGCATCCTTTCGAGCCCCCTCGGGCTCCAGGACGCGGGACTCGTCTTCATCGCCTGCATGGCCGTCCTGGTCATCTGCGCCGGCGTCTACCTCCTGCGCCGCCCGGCCCCTACCCGGCAGTGAATCCGGCCGGCTCGACGGCGAGGCAGCCGGCACCGCGGGGCGGGACCTTCAGCGAGATCAGATGGGCGTCGGCCACGTCCCGCACGCAGGGGCTGCTGTTGTACGTCCCGTGGCCCCAGCCCTCATAGGTGTGCAGGACCGCGCTGGTGCCGAGCGGCCCGGACACGTGCGTGGCCCAGTTGTAGCCGGGGGCCTGCCCGGCCGCCTGCGCCGCTCGTCCCGCCGGCGGTGTGTGCGACGGAACGGGGCGCCCCCAACTTCGGCGCTCGTGCGCCCGGCCATGCAAAAGGGCCCATGAGCAGCATTTCTGCTGTTCACGAGCCCTCCCCTCGGTGAGCTTCCCCCGAAAGGGCGGGCTACGAGGCGCCTGTTCCTTGGTTCTGGTAAGAGGCGGCCCTGGTGGCTACCAGGGTGCCGTTGGCTCCCGGGTCCTGCGGCACGGGAAGCACCTTCTCGCTGCTGCAAATCAACTGAACCTTGCCCGCCGTCGCCAGGGTCACAACTCCGGTGGCGCTCAATGACGCCTCGTTGTACCCGCTGCCTCGGGGCGTTGCCATTGTGGGGCCACCCGTGACGTAGCAGCTCGCCTTGTCCGCGTATTTGAGGTGGGCGGAACCGGTCAAGGTGTAGGTCCCTGCAGGAAGCGACAGAGCGACAACCTGCTTGTTGGTCGTGCCGATCGAGTTCACCGCTGCGGCCTTGTAGACATCACCCGGGGCTGCGGACGCGGCGGCGGCCGAGGCCGATGGCCTCGTCGTATGCCTCGCGCGCCAGCCGGTGTAGCCGCTCGAAGAGGCCACGGGCGATCCACTCGTCCCGCCGAGCCCTCATCGTGGTTGCCGAGCAGGTGTGGTCGGCATGCTGCTGGTAGGTGCCTCCGAGCACGAGGCGGGCCAGGAGCTTGTCGAACACGACCCGATCGGGGATGCGCGGACGGTGGCAGCCCAATGGATGAACGGCCACTGCCCGCTTTGGCAGGAGGGCTTGGAACTGGTCCCACAACGGGTCGGTCATGGATGAGGGCAGGACGGGCACGTGACCTTCGCTCGGCCGTGGAGGACGTTGACCAGCAAGTCCCGCCGAGGTGCACCGCCCTGGCCCTCGGGGAGGCACACCCCGGCGGGGCGAAGGTCACCCGGCCTGTTCCTGCAGGTCCGCTACGCAAACGGGCGCGGGCATGCGCCAAGCCACAACCGCACCGGTCACGAGCCCCATGACGGCCAGCAGGGTGGCCACCAGGAACGGATCGAAGGAGTGCAAGGACGGGGCGAACCCGATCCCGACGCAGACTGCTACCCCGGTCGCACCGCCCAGCTGGTCAGCCGCGCGCTGGATGCCCGAGGCGGTCCCGGCGTCGTCCTCGGTGACGCCGCTGACCGCGAGGTACTGGAGCCCCACGATGCCGAACCCCATCCCGGCCGCGATCAGGAGCATGGCCGGGATCATCGTCAGGCCGCTTGCCCGCAGGGCCGCGATGGCCGCGATCGCGGCCATCGCGGCCGCGGTGAACCCGATGCCGGCAAGCACACACGCGCGTGCTCCCCAGCGGCGCAGCAGACGAGGCACGAGCATGGAGAACACGATCAGCGAGACCGCCAGAGGCAGCATCGTCAGACCCGCGCCCAACGGGCCGATGCCCAACCGGTCCTGCAGATAGAAGGTGAACAGCAGAAACGAGGTCGACAACCCCCCGCTCAACAGCATCGTGGCCAGGTTGGCCGCTACACGCGTGCGGTTCGCGAAGAAGCGCAGCGGCAGCAGCGGGTTGCGCGAGCGTGCCTCGACCCGCACGAACCCGGCCCCGGCGGCCACCGCCCCGGCCAGCGCCCCCAGGACCACCCATGCGTGCGTTCCGGGTTCGCCGGCCTCGACCACGCCGAAGATGAACAGCAGCGGGCAAGCGGTCAGCAACAGCGCGCCGCGAAGGTCCAGCCGCGGGGCGTCCTTGGCCACTGGCCGGTCCCCCTCGACGAGGAAGACAGCGGCCAGCAGCACGACCAGGACGAACGGAACCGAGACCAGGAAGATCCACCGCCACCCCAGGTGGGCGGTGACGATTCCGGACAGGACGAATCCGAGCACGAGACCGCAGCTGGCCACCGCCGCCCACACGCTCAGGGCCCTCGACCGACGCGGACCTTCGGGGAACATCAGGACGATGGTGGCCATTGCAGCGGGCAGCGCGATGGCCTCACCGGCGCCCTGCAACAGGCGCGCGACCACCAGTAGAGAAAACGTGGGGGCCAGGCCCGCCAGCAGCGACGCGGCGCCGAACAGGCCGGTGCCGAGCAGCAGCACGCGCCGCCGCCCGAGCAGGTCGCCCAGCCGGCCACCGAGCATCAGCAGCCCACCACCGGCGACTGTGTACCCGACCACAACCCAGGTCAGGGAGTGCCCGTCGATGTCGAAGTCGGCGCCGATCGAGGGCAGGGCGATGTTGACCACGGTCACGTCGACCGCAATGAAGAACTGCAGCATGGACACCGCGCACAGCACCAGCCATGCGCGTGCCGGGGACGGGCTGTGCCCGCGGAAAGAAAGGATGCCTGGAAGCATCAGGTGCTCCGTCGCTCAGAAGAAGTTCTGAGCAGCACAAACGTGCCGCTCCGGTCTGATCACGAAGCGGCTGGACGTCCAGGAGTGTGTGAGTCGAACGTCCCGCCGCTAGCGGGACGTCCTGGTCACTGCGGCGCAAGCGGCCGCACACGAAGTAGCAGACATGCCGTGAACGCTACCAGGGCGGAGACGCGCTCAGACACCTGCCTGACGTCTCATCTCTTCACTCGTAGGCCCGTTGTACAGAGCTTCCTGGGCACGGGAAGCGCGTCGCCGCGGAGTACCTATCCACGCGATCTCTTAGGCGTAGATCTTGTTGCGGCGGCGTTCACGGGACTGCTGCACGGATGGGTGGCACCTTGACCTGACCTGGTTTGCTGAGAGGCGGCCTGGAAGGATGTTGCCGTGCCCGTGCCCGTGCCCGGACGGAGCCGCAGCAACAGCGAACGCCCGGATCGAGGCGATGCTGCGGGGCGGGCGGCCGGTAGCCGCCGAAGGTGCCCCATGCCCGCCCCACACAGGCTGGTCAACGGTGGGATTTGGGTGAGACAAGGTGAGAACACCGGCCGCCCGGCACCTTCCGCGGCCACGCCTCCACACATGCAGAAACCCCGCCCGACCTGGTGTTTAAGCAGGTCGGACGGGGTTTCCCGTCCTGTGGCGGCGCCAGGGTTCGAACCTGGGTAGGCTGAGCCGGCAGATTTACAGTCTGCTCCCTTTGGCCACTCGGGCACACCGCCTGGAACGACGCGTCGGATCCCGGTGAGAGGTCCTTGGCGACGTCGTAAACGATACCTGATGCCCAGGGGTGCTACGCCACCTGGTTGATCAGCGCCGGGCGCGCGCGGCGGTGGCTAGGCTTTGCGCTGTACCCACCGCATACGACGCAAGGAGCCACACGTCATGGCCGACTCCAGTTTCGACATCGTCTCGAAGGTCGAGCGGCAGGAGGTCGACAACGCCCTCAACCAGGCCGCCAAGGAGATCTCCCAGCGCTACGACTTCAAGGGCACGGGCGCGTCGATCGCCTGGTCCGGCGAGAAGATCCTGATGGAGGCGAACGGCGAGGAGCGGGTCAAGGCGATCCTCGACATCTTCCAGTCCAAGCTGATCAAGCGAGGCATCTCCCTGAAGTCGCTGGACGCGGGCGAGCCGCAGCTTTCCGGCAAGGAGTACAAGATCTTCGCCACGATCGAGGAGGGCATCTCCCAGGAGAACGCCAAGAAGGTGGCGAAGATCATTCGCGATGAGGGCCCGAAGGGCGTCAAGGCGCTGGTCCAGGGCGACGAGCTGCGGGTCAGCTCCAAGAGCCGTGACGACCTGCAGACCGTGCAGGCGCTGATCAAGGAGAAGGACCTCGACTTCGCCGTGCAGTTCGCCAACTACAGGTAGCGGACTCGCTGTCAGATGCAGTGGCTACGGGGCGGGTCGTACCGAGGGGCACGACCCGCCCCGTAGCCGTGTTCGACAAGGGATATGCGGGACGCGGTCAGCGGCGGCTGCGGGAATTGCCGAAGAGCAGCCGGTAGGCGATCAGCAGGACGAGGGAGCCGGCGATGGCCGCGACCCAGGTGGCCGTGTCGTAGAAGTCCGTGCTGATCGGGCGGTCGAGGAAACGGGACGACAGCCAGCCGCCCAGGAAGGCCCCCACGATGCCTATGAGGGTCGTGCCGACGATGCCACCGGGGTCGCGGCCCGGCAGAATGAACTTGGCTATGGCTCCGGCCAGCAGCCCGAGGATGATCCAACTGATGATGCTCATGTTCGCGTACCTACCCGTCACTTGTTCCTGCAAGCCAAGACGTTTGCGGGGAGGCGTGCGGTTGCTTGCCGGGGCCCCTTTCCAGCAGGTCCGGCAGGTCCGGCAGGTCTAGCGGGTCGCGAACGGTCGGTCCGTGCTGACGATCTCCTTGCCGAAGGGCATCAGCGAGACCGGGATGAGCTTGAAGTTCGCGATGCCCAGCGGGATGCCGATGATGGTGATGCAGAGGGCGATGCCGGTGAAGATGTGGCCGAGTGCGAGCCACCAACCGGCCAGGATCACCCAGAGGACGTTGCCGATGAGGGAGGCGCCTCCGGCGTCGCGGCGCTCGACGACGGTGTAGCCGAAGGGCCAGAGGGCGTAGACGCCGATACGGAACGACGCCAAGCCGAAGGGGATGCCGATGATCGTGATGCAGAGCAGGACTCCCGCGGCCAAGTAGCCGAGGAACATCCAGAATCCGCACAGGACCAGCCATATGACGTTCAGGATTGTCTTCACGGTCGATACCCTGCCATCTGCTCGAGCCTGGCGATGCGTTCAGCCATGGGCGGGTGGGTGGAGAACATCTTCGCCATGCCCTGACCCGGGCGGAACGGATTCGCGATCATCATATGGCTCGCGCTCTCGATCCGCGGTTCGGGCGGGAGCGGAAGCTGCTTCGTCCCGGCGTCGAGCTTGCGGAGGGCTGACGCCAGAGCGAGCGGGTCGCCGGTGAGCTGGGCGCCTGACGCGTCGGCCTCGTACTCACGGGAACGGCTCACGGCGAGCTGGATCACGGAGGCGGCGAGGGGGCCGAGGATCATGACCAGGAGCATCCCGACGAGGCCGGGACCCTCGTCGTCGTCGGACCGGCCGACGGGAATGAGCCACGCGAAATTGACCAGAAACATGACGACGGACGCCAGGGCGCCGGCGACGGAGGAGATGAGGATGTCGCGGTTGTAGACATGGCTCAGCTCATGGCCGAGTACGCCGCGCAGCTCGCGCTCGTCGAGGATCTGGACGATCCCCTCGGTGCAGCACACGGCTGCGTTGCGCGGGTTGCGGCCGGTGGCGAAGGCGTTGGGCGCCTGCGTCGGGGAGATGTAGAGCCGGGGCATGGGCTGGCGGGCCGCCGTGGAGAGCTCGCGGACGATGCGGTAGAGCCGCGGCGCCTCGAATTCGCTGACCGGGCGTGCCCGCATCGCGCGCAGGGCGAGCTTGTCGCTGTTCCAGTACGCGTAGGCGTTGGTGGCGAGCGCGACGAGGAGCGCCACGATCAGGCCGGCCCGTCCGAAGAAGCTGCCGATGACGATGATGAGGGCCGAGAGGCCCCCCAGGAGTACAGCGGTTTTCAGCCCGTTGTGCCGGCGGTGCACGGTACGCCCTCCAAGTGGTGCAGCAGGGGAACCCTTGCTCTGTGGTGCTCCACTCCCCCAGTGGAGCCTCCCGTACTGGTCAACGCGAGGCGGCGGAAGCTAGTTCCCTTGTGCGAGGTGGCCACAGGCACAGGCGAAAAGGGGCGGATCCGGGTGGATCCGCCCCTGAGCCGTACGGGTGGATGTGCGCCTGCGTGCGCCTGCGTGGGGCTGTGTGGCCGGGACAGTGCGCCTGTGTCGGGCCTCTGCGGGCCTGTGCGGGCCTCTGCGGCCGGAGGCCAGGCTGTGCGGCCGGCGCGGCAGCGGGTCAGCGCTGGGCGGGGAGTCCCGCGAGCGCGAGGGCTTCCGCGTCCGGTTCGACCTCGCTGGTGCAGTGGGCGCAGCGGGTGGCGACGGACGGGATCTCGCTGAAGCAGCGGGGGCAGTCGCGGAGGGCGGCCTTGATGTCGGCCTTCTCCTCCTCTTCCTTGGTCGTGAAGCGGTTCTGGACCTTGGCCATGGGGACGACGACCAGGAAGTAGAGGACCGCGGCGGTGATGATGAAGGCGATGGCCGCGCTGATGAAGAGGCCGTAGGGGAAGATCGCGCCGTCGACGGTGAAGGTGGCCTCGGCGAAGTCGCCGGTGCCTCGGGTGACGAGGCCGATCAGCGGCACGATGAACGCGTTGCTGAAGCCCGTGACCACGGCGGTGAAAGCGGCTCCGACGGCGAGGCCGATCGCCATGGAGATGACGTTCCCGCGAAGGATGAAGTCCTTGAACCCGTTCAGCACCGCTCTGGCTCCTCTGTGCTCTTCTGATCTGTTCCTCATGCGTCCAGGCGACGCGTGCACGCATGACCATGCCCTGTGCGCGGCTCCCCGGGCAAGCCGGGCCGAGTCGGTCAGAAGAGGCTGAGGGCGGCGAAACGGAGGATGAGCTGGGGGGCTCCGGAGAGTGTGATTCCGGCTACGGCGGTGAGGGCGATCACCAGGGTGAGCGGGGCGGGGACCCGGTGCTCGGGTGTGGTGGGCGCCTTCCTGGAGGCCGTGTCGGAGGCCTCGGACGCCGGGGCCGTGTCCGGGGTCCTGAAGAGCGCGGCGGTCCACCGAAGGTAGTAGTACAAGGCGATCACCACGTTGACGGCCATGACGACGGCGAGCCAGCCGAGCCCGGCGTCGACGGCCGAGGAGAAGACGGTGACCTTGGCGAAGAGACCGATGATGCCGGGCGGCAGGCCGGCCAGGCAGAGCAGGAAGAAGCCCATGGCGAGCGCGGCCAGGGGGCGGGTGGCGTAGAGGCCGCGGTAGTCGCCGAGCCGGTTGCCCGGGTGGGTGCGGGCGACGAGTGCGGCCACCGCGAAGGCGCCGAGGTTCACGACGGCGTACATGAGCGCGTAGGCCACGGTCGACCCGGCCTGTGCGTCGTCGGCGTACGCGGCGGCGGCGATCGGGACGAGGAGGTAGCCGGCCTGGCCGACGGACGACCAGGCCAGGAGGCGTACGGCGCTGCGGGCGCGGGTGGCGGTCTGCCGGAGCGCGGCGAGGTTGCCGACGGTCATCGTGAGCGCGGCGAGGACCGCCAGGGCGGGTCCCCAGACGTGCGCGTAGGACGGGAAGCCGATCACCGTGACGAGGATGAGGCCGGAGAAGCCGACCGCCTTGCCGACGACCGAGAGATAGGCGGCGACGGGGAGCGGAGCCCCCACGTAGGTGTCCGGGACCCAGAAGTGGAACGGTGCGGCTGCTGTCTTGAAGGCGAAGCCGACGAGGGTGAGGACGACGCCTGTCTCGGCGAGGGTGGAGAACCCGCCCGGTACGTCGTCGAGGCGGCCCGCGATCTCCGTGAGGTGCAGGGTCCCGGTGGTCGCGTAGACGAAGCTGACGCCCAGGAGCATCACGGCGGTGGCGACGACGGATGACAGGAAGAACTTCAGGGCCGCTTCGGAGGAGCGGCGGTCGCCGCGCTTGATGCCGACGAGCGCGAACGCGGGCAGCGAGGCGACTTCGAGGGCGACGACGAGGGTGGCGAGGTCCCGTGCCGCCGGCAGCAGTGCGGCGCCCGCGGCGGAGGACAGCAGCAGGAACCAGAACTCGCCCGCGGGCAGCTTGCGGGTGTCGCCGATCGAGAGCAGCGCGGTCAGCAGGGCTCCGCCGAGCACGAGCGCCTGGATGACGAGGGCGAAGTGGTCGGCGGTGTAGCTGCACGCCTGGGTGGTGCCGGTGAGGCAGAAGGTGGAGCGGTCCCCGGTGTGCAGCGGGATGAGCATGGCGAGCGCGGCGACGAGCCCGACGACCGCCCCGTAGCCGAGGAGGGGCTTGCGGCGTTCGCCGGTGAAGAGGTCGGCGACGAGGACGAGCAGGGCCGTGGCCGCCGCGATGACGGGGGGTGCGATCGCGAGCCAGTCGACGGACTGGACGAGGCTTGCCGCCCCGGTTGCGCTGCCGGCTGCCACGGTCACGACTTGCCTCCTGCGAGGAGCTTCTGCACGGCCGGGTCGGTGAGGCCGAGGAGGACGGCGGGCCAGAGTCCGGCGAGGACGGTCAGGGCGGCGAGCGGGGTCCAGGCGGCGAACTCGTGGCGCTGGATGTCGGCGACCGGGTGCGGCTGTTCACGGTCGCCGACAACCGGGTGCGGCTGCTCACGGTGCTCGCCCATGCAGACGCGGCGTACGACGATCAGCATGTACGCGGCGGTGAGCAGGGTGCCGATGGCGCCGATGGACATGAAGGTGAGGAAGGCGGGGCGGCTGAGCCCTTCGGCCGGGTCGAAGGCGCCGAACAGGGTGAGCATCTCGCCCCAGAATCCGGCGAGGCCGGGAAGTCCCAGCGAGGCGACGGCTGCGAAGGCGAGGAGGCCGCCGAGGCGGGGCGCACGGCCGTAGAGAGCGGCCCCTGTGGCGCCGGACAGGGTGTCGAGGTCCGCGGTGCCGTAGCGGTCCTTGATGGCGCCGACCAGGAAGAACAGCAGGCCGGTGATGAGGCCGTGGGCGATGTTCGCGAAGAGCGCGCCGTTCACACCGGTGGGGGTCATCGTCGCGATGCCGAGGAGCACGAAGCCCATGTGGCCGACGGACGAGTAGGCGATGAGGCGCTTGAGGTCACCCTTGGTGCCGGGGCGGGCGAGGGCCAGGCAGGCAAGGGACCCGTAGATGATCCCGGCGACGGCGAACGCCGCGAGATAGGGCGCGAAGATCCGCATCCCGTCGGGGGCGATCGGGAGCAGGATCCGGACGAAACCGTACGTACCCATCTTCAGCATGACGCCGGCGAGGAGGACCGAGCCGACGGTCGGAGCCGCGGTGTGGGCGTCGGGGAGCCAGCTGTGCAGGGGCCACATCGGAGTCTTCACCGCCAGCCCTATCCCGACCGCCAGTACGGCGATGACCTGCACGGATGTGGTCAGGCCCCGGCCGTTGTCAGTGGCGAGTGCCACCATGTCGAATGTGCCGCTCTTCAGTCCGATGAGGAGCAGCCCCAGCAGCATGATCACGGAACCGAGCAGCGTGTAGAGGATGAACTTCCAGGCGGCGGGCTGTTTCCGGTCGCCGCCCCAGCGGGCGATGAGGAAGTACATCGGGATGAGGACCATCTCGAAGGCCAGGAAGAACAGCATCAGGTCGAGGACGGCGAAGGTCGCGAGGGTGCCGGACTCCAGGACGAGGATCAGGGCGACGAAGGCCTTCGGGGAGGGGCCCGCGGGGAGCTTGAAGTAGCTGTAGAGCGCGCAGAGGAAGGTCAGCAGCGCGGTCAGCACGAGAAGGGGGAGCGAGATGCCGTCGGTGCCGAGGTGGATCCGCACGTCGAGTGCGGGGATCCAGCTGATGTCCGTGGTGGCCTGCATCTTCGACGGGTGGGCGTGGTCGAAGCCCGCGGCCAGGACGAGCGCCGCGAGCAGCACGGCGCCGGTCACGGTCACTCCGTGGCGGAGCACGGCCTGGTCGGGGTTCCTGCCCTTGAGCCCGGGAGGGGCGGGCAGGAGCGCGGCGACCGCGCCGAGGAGCGGGACGACGACGGTGAACGCCAGAAGGAACTGCATCACGGACGCGCTGATATCGAACACGGTTCACGCCCCGGCGTAGACGTTGGCAAAGACGACGGCGGCGATCGCCAGGACAAGGGTTCCGGCGAGCAGCGCGCCGAGGTAGGTCTGCACGTTGCCGGTCTGGGCGCGGCGGATCAGTGTGCCGAGTCCACGGGCGATGCTGCCCGCGCCGCGTACGTAGGTGTCGACGACCTCACGGTCCAGGAAGCGGACGAGCCGTGCGGCGGCCCCCACGGGGCGGACGAACAGCGCCGTGTACAGCGCGTCGAGGTGGAAGCCGGTGACCGCGTGGCGGTGCAGTGGGCCGAGCAGGAGCCTGCCGGGGTCCGAGGGGTCGGGGGCGTCCGCGACCGTGCCGTACGCGGCGGTGTGCGAGGTGATCGCCTCGGCCTCGACCAGCGCGGGCTCGGCCTGGGGGTGGGCGGCGACCGCGCCGACCGGGGGGCGGTCGGCGAGCGCCGTGGTGTGGCGCCATGCCCCGTAGGTGACGAGTCCGCCGACGAGCCCGACGCCGGTGGACAGGACGGCTGTCGTGAGGGAGGGGGTGAGGCTGTGTCCGTCGAACCAGTCGGTGAGGACGCCGGTGGTGAGACCGAAGGCGATGGTGGGGACGGCGAGGACCCAGAGGACGGAGGTCATCGCGGCGGGCTGCCTGCCGTGGTCGGGGGCCTCCGGGCCGCGCCCGCGGAAGGCGAGGAGCCACAGCCGGGTGGCGTAGGCGGCGGTGAGGACCGCGGCGGCGAGTCCGGCGACGAGGACCGTCCAGCCGGCCGCGGCCGGGGCGATGTCGCGGTCCCCCAGGGCGGTGTGCTCGGCGGCGACGAGAACGGCTTCCTTGGAGAAGAAGCCGGCGAACGGAGGGATGGCGGCGAGCGCCAGAAGGGCGACGGTCATCGTCCAGTAGGCGTCGGGGATGCGCTTGGCCAGTCCGCCCATGCGGGACATGGCGGCGAGTGAGTTGGTTCCCGCCGCGTGGATGACGACACCCGCCGCGAGGAAGAGGACGGCCTTGAACGCACCGTGCGACAGGAGGTGGAAGACGGCGGCCCCGCGGTCGCCGACGGCCAGGGCGCCGGACATGTAGCCGAGCTGGCCGATCGTCGAGTAGGCGAGGACGCGCTTGATGTCGTCCTGTGCGAGCGCGGCGAGTCCGGAGCCGACCATCGTGACGGCCGCCATGACGGCGAGGACGACGAGGGCGGCGCCGGAGGCGGCGAAGACGGGGAGGAGCCGGGCCACGAAGTAGATGCCGGCGGCGACCATCGTCGCGGCGTGGATGAGCGCGGATACGGGGGTGGGGCCGGCCATCGCGTCGGGCAGCCAGGTGTGCAGGGGGAACTGCGCGGACTTGCCCGCGACCCCGGCGATGAGCAGCAGGGCGATGAGGGTGGGGTGGTCGAGTCCGCCGTTGGTGACGGCGGCCAGGATCCCGGTGATGCGGAAGGTGCCGGTGTCGGCGGCGAGCGCGAACAGGCCGATGAGGAAGGGCACATCGCCGAGCTTGGTGACGAGGAAGGCCTTGAGGGAGGCCGCGCGGGCCTCGGGGGTCTCCCAGTAGTGGCCGACGAGGAAGTACGAGCAGATGCCCATGATCTCCCAGCCGACCAGGAGCACCATGAGGTCGCCGGAGTAGACGACGAGCAGCATCGCGGAGGTGAAGAGTGAGACGAGTGCCGCGTACGAGGGGTAGCGGGCGTCGTCCTTGAGATAGGCCGTCGAGTAGATCTGCACGCAGGTCGCGACGAGCCCGACGAGTACGGCGACGAGTACGGCGAAGCCGTCCAGGTGCAGGGCGAGGTCGATGGGGACCGAGCCGGTGGGAGTCAGCTGGGTCGCGGCGTCGATGGCCCGGCCGCCGCCCTGGCGTGCGGCGACGACGGCTGCGATGACGGCGGCCGTGAGGGTCGGTAGGACGGCGAGGGGGCGGACGAAGCCGGGCGCGGACCTGCCCAGGAGCAGTCCAGCGGCGGCGCCCAGGAAGGGGAGGAGGGGGACGAGGACGGCGAGGGTCGTGGTGGTCACGGGGTGGCCTCTGCCTTCTTTGCCTTCCCTGCCGGAGCAGTGGCCTGGTCTGCGGGGGTGTCCCGGGCGGCGTCGGTGGCGTCCACACCGCCGGCGTCGAAACCGACGTCACCGGCGTCGGGGAGGCTTTCGGCGTCGTCGGTCTCCGCGGTGTCGCGGAGGCGGTCGACGTCCGAGCTGCCTCGGTTGCGGTACACGGCCAGGACGATCGCGAGGCCGATACCGATCTCGGCCGCGGCGATGGCGATCGTGAAGAGGGTGAGCGCCTGGCCCGCGTGGAGTGCGTCGCGGAGCCAGACGTCGAAGGCGACCAGGTTGAGGTTGACGGCGTTGAGCATGAGCTCGACGGACATCAGGACGAGGATCGCGTTGCGCCGGGCGAGTACCCCGTACAGCCCGATGCAGAAGAGGAGGACGGCGAGGACGGCCGGATAGGCGAGGTGCATCAGTTCGTGTCCTCCCCGTTCGCGGCTGCCGGCTGTTCCTGCCCCTGCTCCTGTCCCGTCGAGTCAGCCTGGCGGCCCTTGCGGGACAGGATGATCGCGCCCACGAGCGCGGCGAGCAGCAGGACGGAGAGCGCCTCGAAGGGGAGCACCCAGTTCCGGAAGAGGAACTCCCCGGAAGCCTTGGTGGATCCCTGGGCGGGGCCGTCCAGATTGATCCAGGTCGTACGGAAGGCGTCCACGACGACCCAGACGAGGGCGGCGGCGGAGGCGACGGAAGCAGCGAGCGCGATCCACCGGTTGCCCGAATCGGCGTCCGGTGAACGGCCGATGGGGGCTCTGGTCAGCATCAGCCCGAAGAGGAGGAGGACCACGATGGAACCGACGTAGATCAGGACCTGCACCCAGGCGATGAACTCGGCCGTGAGGAGCAGGTACTCGACCGCGATTCCGCCCAGCGCCACGACCAGCCAGAGGGCCGCGTGCACGAGTTGCTTGGTCGTGACGGTGATGAGGGCCGCGCCGAGGGTGGCGAGGCCGACCAGGAGAAAGGTGATCTCGACGCCGGTCGGTGAGAGGAAGCCGGGATGACCGGCAGCAGCAGCGAGGGTCACTCCTGGCCCTCCTGTTCCCCGGCCTCCGCGGCTTCAGCTGCTTCGGCGGCTTCCGCGGCCTCTGCGGCTTCCTTGGCCTGGAGCTTGTCGGCCGTCTTGCGGGCGGCGGCGATCTCCTTGGGCTCCTCGGCTCCCGGGTCGAGCGCGGGCGGCTCGGGGACGGTCCACATCCACTCCCGGAGCTTGTCGCGCTCATGGGTGAGCTCGTGGATGTCCGTCTCCGCGTACTCGAACTCGGGCGACCAGAACAGCGCGTCGAAAGGACAGACCTCGATGCAGATACCGCAGTACATGCACAGGGCGAAGTCGATCGCGAAACGGTCCAGGACGTTGCGGCTGCGCTCACGGCCACCGGGGGCGGCCGGGGGCACCGTCTCCTTGTGGGAGTCGATGTAGATGCACCAGTCGGGGCATTCACGGGCGCAGAGCATGCAGACCGTGCAGTTCTCCTCGAACAGTCCGATGACACCCCTGGTGCGGGGCGGCAGTTCGGGCTGGACGTCCGGATACTGCGCGGTGACCGTGCGCTTCGTCATGGTCCGCAGGGTGACGGCGAGACCCTTGGCCAGGCCTGAGCCGGGGATCGGGGGCACTAGTTGATCGCCACCTTCACGATGCCGGTGAGCGCGATCTGCGCGAGAGCGAGGGGGATGAGCGTGGTCCAGGCGAGCTTCTGCAACTGGTCCTCGCGCAGCCGGGGGTAGGTGACCCGGAGCCAGATGACGACGAACGCGAGGACACCGGTCTTGAGCAGGGTCCAGACCCAGCCGAGCCCGTCACCGCCGAGCGGTCCGTGCCATCCGCCGAGGAAGAGGACGGTGGTCAGACCGCACAGGACGACGATCCCGGCGTACTCCGCGAGCAGGAACAGCGCGAACCTGAGGCCGGTGTACTCCGTGTATGCCCCGAAGATGATCTCCGAGTCGGCGACCGGCATGTCGAAGGGCGGGCGCTGGAGTTCGGCGAGTCCCGCCACGAAGAAGACCAGGGCGCCGACGATCTGCCACGGCAGCCACCACCACTCGAAGGCGTCGAGGATGCCGGGCAGCGAGACAGTGCCGGCCGCCATGGCCACGGAGGCGGCGGCGAGCAGCATCGGCAGTTCGTAGGCGAGGAGTTGCGCTGCGGTGCGGAGGCCGCCGAGGAGGGAGAACTTGTTGGCCGATGCCCAGCCCGCCATCAGCGAGCCGAGCACGCCGACGCCCATGACGGCCAGCACGAAGAAGATGCCGGCGTCGATGACCTGGCCGACCGCGCCTTCGCCGGGTCCGATCGGGATGGCGACGATCACGAGGAGGTACGGGAGCAGGGCGACGGCGGGTGCCAGCTGGAAGATGCGGCGGTCCGCCTCGGCGGGTACGACGTCTTCCTTCTGCGCGAACTTCACCCCGTCCGCGACGAGCTGGGCCCAGCCGTGGAAGCCGCCCGCGTACATGGGGCCCAGGCGGCCCTGCATATGGGCCATCACCTTGTGTTCGGCCTGTCCCACGACGAGCGGGAGCACCATGAACACGGCGAAGACGATGACGAGGCGGAGGGCGACGTCGAGTACGTCGTTCACGCGGTATCGCCTCCGGCGGGGGTGTCGGTGTCCGGGGTGTCGGTGGCGGGGCTGTCGGTGGCAGGGGTGTCGGTGGCAGGAGTGTCGCCGCGCGGGGCCTCTTGCTTTTTGCCGGGTTCGGCGGGGGTTTCCTCGGATGCCGGGCGCGGCTCGTGCCACGGTGCGTCCGGCTGCGGGGCCGCCGGCGGCTGCTGGCTCGCCGAGCCCTGGGAGGCGCTGCGGGCGCGACGCGGGCGCGACGGTTCCTGCGCCGGCGGAGTGCCCTCGGCAGGCGGGGTCGCCTCGCTCGCGCTGCGGGACCGGCGCACCGGGCGGTCGCCCGCCGCGCGCGCTCCCCTGGCCGGGCGCGCCGGCGCGGGCGGGAGCTGCCCCTTGAGCGGCCCCCATTCGTTGGGGTCGGGCACCCCTGGCGGCAGCATGGTGCGCCTCTTGGGCCCACCGTGTTCGGACTCGCCCGGCTCCTTCGCGCCCGGCCAGGCCTTGGCGACCCTGGCCGCCAGGACGAAGTCCTTGCGCAGCGGGTGGCCCTCGAAGCTCTCGGGCAGCAGCAGCGGCACCAGATGGGGGTGGTCCTCGAAGCCGATCCCGAACATCTCGTGCGTCTCGCGCTCGTGCCACGCGGCGCCCGCGTAGACACCGACGGCCGTGGGCAGGGTGGCCGCGTCGTGCGGGACGGTCGTACGCACCAGCAGGCGCCGGACCCTGCCGCCGCCGACGGCCGCGACATGGGCGCAGACGCGGAAGCCGGTACCAGGTTCGTCGACGGCGCTCAGCCAGTCGAAGTAGGTGCAGGCCAGCTCGTCGCGTGCCGTCCGGAGGGCGGCGGTCCAGGAGCCGGCGGGGACGTCGACCGTCAGCAGGTCGTACGCGTACGCGGCGGTGGCCTCATCGCCGAACAGGTCGGTGACCGCGTCGGGCAGCCGGTCGTACGCCTCCGAGGCGGACGCGGAGGTGGGGGCCGGGGCGGAGTCCGGAGAGGTCACTTCGTCTCCTCCGCCGGTGCCGGGCCCTTCGGGGCGTTCGGGTCCTCAGGAGCGTTCGGCGCCTCGATGAGACCGCTGCGCAGCGCGGCGGCCGAGGGCCGGGCCGTGTCCTGCGTGCTGTAGCGCTCGGCGAGCGATTCGCGGGCGATCTTCTCCTGGAGCTTGAGGATGCCCTGGAGGAGCGCCTCGGGCCGGGGCGGGCAGCCCGGCACGTAGACATCGACGGGGATGATCTGGTCGACGCCCTTGGTCACGGAGTACGAATCCCAGTACGGCCCGCCGCAGTTGGAGCAGGCGCCGAAGGAGATGACGTACTTCGGCTCGGGCATCTGCTCGTAGAGCCGCTTCACCGCCGGGGCCATCTTGTCCGTCACCGTGCCGGACACGACCATCAGGTCGGCCTGCCGTGGGCCGGGCGCGAAGGGGATGACGCCCAGCCGGATGAAGTCGTGCCGCGCCATGGAGGCGGCGATGAACTCGATGGCGCAGCAGGCGAGTCCGAAGTTGAAGACCCAGAGGCTGTAGCGGCGGCCCCAGTTGAGGACCACCTTCATCGGTTCGGGCGCGAGCCGGGACAGCACGCCGAGCTTCTTCGGCTCGGGCAGCGTCGTCGGGTCGGGCAGTGACACGGGGGGTTCCGGGTTCGGCCGGCTCGTCACGCCCATGCGAGGACGCCCTTCTTCCATGCGTAGAGCAGTCCCACGGCCAGGAAACCGAGGAAGATGAACATCTCCACCAGCGTCGTCGCCCCGTATCCGGGGGCCGCGAACACCGTCGCCCACGGGAACAGGAAGATCGAGTCGACGGCGAAGATCACGTACAGGAAGGCGTACACGTAATAGCGAACCTGGGTGTGGGCCCAGCCCTCGCCCACGGGGTCGACACCGCACTCGTACGTGAGGAGTTTCTCCGGCGTCGGGACCACGGGCCTGAGCAGCTTGCCGCCCCCGAAGGCGACGGCGACGAAGAGCACGCCGACCAGGGCGAGCAGTCCGACCACGGAGTAGCTCTGGAAGTAGTCCGACGCGAGAACGTTCGGATCCGGCACGTCCGCCACGTCCGCCCCTCGCTCCCTCAACCTGTTCGACGGTCTGTACGCACGGGAGTCTAGGCCCTGTTAAAGAGACCGTAAGCAGCCCCGTCGCGGAACAGGTGGGGCAGGAGGCGACAGGGGAGCCGCGACCCGGGGGACGCAAGGTCGTGACGCGCGGGGCACGCGAGGCCGTCACGCGCAGTGGACGCAAGGTGGGGTTATCCCTACCCGGCCTCACCCACGAACCCCATGGCGTGGGCGGGCCCGGCCCGGCACGCTGGGTGTATGACCATGAGCCCCTCCCTGCCGGACCCCGACCGGCCGCCGCCTCCGCGCTTCGCCTTCGACCGGTGGACGTGGAAGGAGATCGCGTTTCTCCTCGCCAATCTCCCGATGGCGATCGTCGGGTTCGTGTACACGGTGGTCCTGGTCTCCGTGGGCGCCGCACTCTCCATCACCGTGATCGGGCTGCCGCTGCTCGCACTGGGGCTGCAAGGTGCGCGCGGACTCGGCCGGGCCGAGCGCGGCCGGGCGCGGAAGCTGCTCGGGGTGCGGATCGAGGAGCCGAGCCCCATGCCGCGCGGCCGCCGGGGCCAGGGGTTCTTCAGCTGGCTGTGGTCGGGGCTGAAGGACCCGGTGGGCTGGCGGGCATTGCTGTACGCGTTCATCCGGCTGCCGTGGGGCGTGGCGACGTTCGCCGTGGCCCTGGTGAGCCTGTTCGTCCTCTGGCCCGTGCTGCCCTATCTCGCGCGCGGGCTGGCGAACGTGGACCGGGCCATGGTGCGGGGGCTGCTCCCGCCCTCCGACGAACTGGAGCACAGGATCGCCGAGCTGGAGTCGGACCGTGGTGTGGTCGTGGACACGGCCGCCGCCGACCTGCGCCGTATCGAACGCGACCTCCACGACGGCGCGCAGGCCCGCCTCGTCGCCCTCGCGATGGGGCTGGGGCTGGCCAAGGAGAAGCTCACCGACGATCCCGAAGCCGCGGCCCGCATGGTCGACGAGGCACACGGCGAGGTCAAGGTCGCCCTCCAGGAACTCCGCGACCTCGCACGCGGCATCCACCCCGCCGTCCTCACCGACCGAGGCCTGGACGCCGCACTCTCCGCCATCGCCTCCCGCTGCACCGTCCCCGTCGACGTGACCGTGCAGCTGTCCGGCCGGCCGGCCGAGGCCATCGAGGGCATCGCCTACTTCACGGTCTCCGAACTCCTCCAGAACGTCAGCAAGCACAGCCGCGCCAGGTCGGCGTCGGTCGACGTATGGCGGTCGGGCGAGCGGCTCATGCTCCAGGTCATGGACAACGGGGTGGGCGGCGCGCGGCTCGACGGCGGTACGGGCATGGCGGGGCTGGCGGAACGACTGGACGCGGTCGACGGGCTGTTCGTCCTGGACTCCCCCGAGGGCGGCCCCACCACGGTCACCGCGGAGCTGCCCTGGCGTGACCGCCTGCCCGCCGGAACCGGGGCAGGCGCCGAACGGGCCGGTGCGGCATGACACGACCACGCGCCCGGCCGATGTCCGCGGCCCGTGTGTCCCCGGACCCGATGTCCCCGACCCCCGTGTCACCACCCCCGATGTCCCCGCCCCCGGTGCGCCCAGGGTGGGGAAAACCCCCTGCCGGATACGGAGACCCCCCTCATGGCGTGGCGATCCCCGGCACAGCAGTCTTGAGACATCAGCCGTTGTATCGGCCCGCGGGGAGTTCCCGCCCAGAAGAAACGGACGGACGCCACTGATGGCCACGGCATACGGACCGGACACGCGGGACCAGCACAGGCCCGGCACCGGAGCGGGGGACCACCCGCCGGCGAAGCACGTCCTCCCCGCCCCACTGCGCGCCCCCTTCGAGGCACGTGCATGGCGCGAGCTGGCCTATGTGTTCCTGAGCCTGCCGATCAGCGTGGTGATGTTCAGCTTCGCGGTCACCATGACGTCCCTGGGCCTCGGACTGCTGATCACCTTCCTCGGCATTCCGGTGCTCGCCGCCGCCCTCGGCATGTGCCGGGGCTTCGGCGTCATGGAGCGTGGCAGGGCGCGCGGACTGCTGAAGCTGGACGTCGCGGAGCCCGCGCCGGTGCGCGGGAAGGGCGGCCTGATGTCCTGGGTCGGCGCGGCGCTGAAGAGCGGGGTGTCCTGGCGGCATCTGCTCTACTCGGTGCTGCACCTGCCGTGGGCGATGTTCTCGTTCACCGTCGCCGTGATGTTCTGGGCGTACGGCTGGGCGGCGTTCACGTATCCGCTGTGGCGGTGGGTCTTCCCGGCGTACGTGGGAGTCGACGGCATCCAGCTGTACGGCGACAGCACGCACCAGGTCTACCTCGACTCGCCCTTCGAGCTGGCCGTCACCTGCGCCATCGGCCTGGCGCTCGTCCTGATCACCCCGTGGGTCGTCCGCAGCCTGGTGTTCGTGGACCGGCTCATGGTCCTGGGTCTGCTCAGCCCTTCCCGGCTGGCCACCAGGGTCTCGGAGCTGGAGTCGGACCGTGGTGTGGTCGTGGACACAGCCGCCGCCGACCTGCGCCGTATCGAACGCGACCTCCACGACGGCGCGCAGGCCCGCCTCGTCGCCCTCGCCATGGACCTCGGCCTGGCCAAGGAGAAGCTCACCGACGATCCCGAAGCCGCGGCCCGCATGGTCGACGAGGCACACGGCGAGGTCAAGGTCGCCCTCCAGGAACTCCGCGACCTCGCACGCGGCATCCACCCCGCCGTCCTCACCGACCGAGGCCTGGACGCCGCACTCTCCGCCATCGCCTCCCGCTGCACCGTCCCCGTCAACGTGACCGTGGACCTGGAGTCGCGGCCCGCGCAGGCCATCGAGGGCATCGCCTACTTCACGGTCTCCGAACTCCTCCAGAACGTCAGCAAGCATGCCCGGGCCACCCGGGCCACCGTCGACGTGTGGCGGGTGGCCGACCGGCTGATGCTCCAGGTCGGGGACGACGGCCGCGGCGGGGCGGGTACGGCGACGGGCAGCGGGCTGGCCGGGCTGGCGGAGCGGCTGGGCGCGGTGGACGGCATCCTCGTCGTCGACTCCCCCACCGGCGGCCCGACGACCGTCACCGCCGAGCTGCCCTGGCGGGGCTGACCCGGGCGGAGGACGCCCGCCGCGAGTGCCCCGGCCGCCATCACGGCGGCCGGGGCACCCTGGCGCGTCGGGCCCCGGCCGAACTGCCGGTGTACGGCCCATCGGGGCCCCGATGCTGGGATGCTGGACACACGGGCGGCTGTGCGAACAGCGGCGTACACAGGGAACACGGAACAGTGGGGGACTCAACGTCGTGGAGGAAAGAGTGCGGGTCGTCATCGCCGAGGATTCGGTGCTGCTCCGGGAGGGACTCACCCGGCTGCTGACCGATCTCGGGCACGATGTCGTCGCGGGAGTCGGGGATGCCGAGGCGCTGATCAAGACGGTGGACGACCTCGCCGGCCAGGACGCCCTGCCGGACGTGGTGGTCGCGGACGTACGGATGCCGCCGACCCATACCGACGAGGGGGTGCGGGCGGCGGTGCGGCTGCGCAAGGACCACCCGGGCGTCGGGGTGCTGGTGCTCTCGCAGTACGTCGAGGAGCAGTACGCCACCGAACTGCTGGCCGGCAGCAGCCGCGGCGTCGGGTACCTCCTCAAGGACCGGGTCGCGGAGGTCAGGGAGTTCGTGGACGCCGTCGTGCGGGTGGCGCAGGGCGGAACCGCCCTGGACCCCGAGGTGGTGGCTCAGCTCCTGGGTCGCAGCCGAAAGCAGGACGTCCTTGCGGGGCTCACCCCGCGCGAGCGGGAGGTCCTCGGCCTGATGGCTGAGGGGCGTACGAATTCGGCCGTCGCCCGACAGCTGGTGGTCAGCGACGGAGCGGTGGAGAAGCACGTCAGCAACATCTTTCTCAAACTCGGTCTGTCCCCCAGTGATGGGGATCACCGACGCGTTCTCGCCGTTCTCACTTATCTGAACTCATGACGAAGCGATGATCTACTCGCGATGATCCGGTTGATCCGCCCTCAGCCAGGGTGGATCATCCGGTGACCGATGGATCCGGAAAAATATGGCAAAGCGTGATGCATTCACGTCTCGAAAACGCGTCCGCCATATGACCGGTCCGAGGAAGGCGACCCTTACAGAAGTAGGGTGGGGCCTGGACCGCCGGCGGGCCGGCCGGTCCCGAGCCGCCGCCCCGAGGGAGGTCCAGTTCAGTGACCAGCCAGGTCAGTAGCCCAGCCGGAAAGTCCGATGAGGCCAGCGAGACTGTCGTCGGGGAGCAGCGAGCCCCGCACATTGATCGTACGGGTGCCACCGAGAAGGAAATCCGCCGTCTGGATCGGGTGATCATCCGTTTTGCGGGTGATTCGGGTGATGGTATGCAGTTGACGGGTGACCGGTTCACGTCGGAGACGGCGTCGTTCGGGAATGATCTGTCGACGCTGCCGAACTTCCCGGCCGAGATCCGGGCGCCCGCGGGTACGTTGCCGGGTGTGTCGTCGTTCCAGCTGCATTTCGCGGACCATGACATCCTGACTCCGGGCGACGCACCGAATGTGCTGGTCGCGATGAATCCCGCCGCACTGAAGGCGAATATCGCCGATGTGCCACGCGGCGCGGACATCATCGTGAACACCGACGAATTCACGAAACGCCCGATGGCGAAAGTCGGCTACACCCGGTCCCCGCTGGACGACGGGTCGCTGGAGGCGTTCAATGTCCATCCGGTGCCGCTGACGACGCTGACGATCGAGGCGCTGAAGGAGTTCGGGCTTTCCCGTAAGGAAGCCGAACGCTCGAAGAACATGTTCGCGCTCGGTCTGCTGTCCTGGATGTACAACCGTCCGACCGAGGGCACCGAAACATTCCTGCGGTCGAAGTTCGCGAAGAAACCCGATATCGCCGAGGCGAACGTGGCGGCGTTCCGGGCGGGCTGGAATTTCGGCGAGACCACGGAGGACTTCGCTGTCTCCTACGAGGTCGCTCCGGCATCCCGGGCGTTTCCGACGGGCACCTACCGCAACATCTCGGGGAATCTGGCCTTGTCCTACGGGCTGATCGCGGCGGGCCGGCTGGCGGACCTGCCGGTGTATCTGGGCTCGTATCCGATCACTCCCGCATCGGACATCCTCCACGAACTGAGCAAGCACAAGAACTTCGGTGTGCGCACGTTCCAGGCGGAGGACGAGATCGCGGGCATCGGCGCGGCTCTGGGGGCCGCGTTCGGCGGCTCGCTCGGCGTGACCACGACCTCCGGCCCCGGGGTGGCCCTGAAGTCGGAAACCATCGGCCTGGCGGTGTCCCTGGAGCTGCCGCTGCTGATCATCGACATCCAGCGGGGCGGGCCCTCGACGGGGCTGCCGACGAAGACGGAGCAGGCGGACCTGCTCCAGGCCATGTACGGGCGAAACGGTGAGGCGCCGGTACCGGTCGTGGCACCGAAAACCCCCGCCGACTGCTTCGACGCCACGCTGGACGCCGCCCGCATCGCCCTCACCTACCGCACCCCCGTCTTCCTGCTCTCCGACGGCTACCTCGCCAACGGCTCCGAGCCGTGGCGGATTCCGGAGACCGACAGTCTCCCGGACCTACGGACCCAGTTCGCGACCGGCCCCAACCACGAACTCGCCGATGGCACCGCGGTGTTCTGGCCCTACAAACGCGACCCGCAGACCCTGGCCCGCCCCTGGGCGGTACCGGGAACACCGGGTCTGGAGCACCGGATCGGCGGGATCGAGAAGCAGGACGGCACCGGGAACATCTCCTACGACCCGGCCAACCACGACTTCATGGTCCGCACCCGCCAGGCCAAGATCGACAACATTGTGGTCCCGGACGTGGAGGTCGACGACCCGGCGAACGCCCGCACCCTGGTCCTGGGCTGGGGCTCCACCTACGGCCCGATCACCGCAGCCGTCCGCCGGCTACGCGCGGCCGGGGAGACGATCGCCCAGGCCCACCTGCGCCACCTCAACCCCTTCCCGGGCAACCTGGGCGAGGTACTCAAGCGCTACGACAAGGTCGTCATCCCCGAGATGAACCTCGGCCAGCTCGCCCTGCTGCTGAGAGCCAAATACCTCGTCGACGCCCAAAGCTACAACCAGGTCAACGGCATGCCCTTCAAGGCCGAGCAACTCGCCACCGCCCTCAAGGAGACCATCGATGCCTGACGCCGACAATCTCCTCCAGCTGGTCCCCAAGGCCGAGGGCAAACAGTCCATGAAGGACTTCAAGTCCGACCAGGAAGTGCGCTGGTGCCCCGGCTGCGGCGACTACGCCGTCCTGGCCGCCGTCCAGGGCTTCATGCCCGAACTCGGCCTCGCCAAGGAGAACATCACCTTCGTCTCCGGCATCGGCTGCTCCTCCCGCTTCCCCTACTACATGAACACCTACGGGATGCACTCCATCCACGGCCGCGCCCCCTCCATCGCCACCGGCCTGGCCACCTCCCGCCGCGACCTGTCCGTCTGGGTCGTCACCGGCGACGGCGACGCCCTCTCCATCGGCGGAAACCACCTCATCCACGCCCTGCGCCGCAACGTCAACCTCAAGATCCTCCTCTTCAACAACAGGATCTACGGCCTCACCAAAGGCCAGTACAGCCCCACCTCCGAACTCGGCAAAATCACCAAATCCACCCCCATGGGCTCACTCGACGCCCCCTTCAACCCCCTCTCCCTCGCCCTCGGAGCCGAAGCCACCTTCGTCGCCCGCACCATCGACTCCGACCGCAAACACCTCACCAGCGTCCTGCGCGCCGCAGCCGACCACCCCGGCACCGCACTCGTGGAGATCTACCAGAACTGCAACATCTTCAACGACGGCGCCTTCGAAGCCCTCAAGGACAAGGACCAAGCCCAAGAAGCGGTCATCCGCCTCGAACACGGCCAGCCCATCCGCTTCGGCACCGACCACACCAAAGGCATCACCCGCGACACCTTGACCGGAGACCTCTCCATCGTCACCGTCACCGAAGACAACCAGTCCGACATCCTCATCCACGACGCCCACAACCCCAGCCCCACCACCGCCTTCGCCCTCACCCGCCTCGCCGACGCCAACACCCTCACCCACACCCCCATCGGCATCCTGCGCAGCGTCCAACGCCCCGTCTACGACACCCTCATGGCCGACCAACTCGACACCGCCGTCGAACAGAACGGCAAGGGAGATCTGAGCGCCCTGCTGGCGGGCAAGGACACCTGGACCGTGGTCGGCTGACCCGCCGCCCGTCACGGCCCACGAGGCCCGGAGCGCCGGCCCGGAAGGGTCAGCCCCGGGCCTTGTCCTTGTCGTGAGCGGCACGGTCGTCGGCAGCGCGGTCGTTGGCAGCGCGGTCGTTGGCAGCGCGGTCGCGGTCGTAGGCAGCGCGCGCCGACTCGACCTCGTCCAGCCGCTGCTCGGACCAGCGGGCGAGCGCCCAGACCTGGTCGGCGGCCTGCCGGCCGAGCGGGGTCAGCGAATAGTCCACGCGGGGCGGGATCACCGGCTTCGCGTCCCGGTGCACGAATCCGTCGCGCTCCAGTGTCTGGAGGGTCTGGGCCAGCATCTTCTCGCTGACCCCGCCGACCATGCGACGCAGTTCGCTGAACCGGTAGGAGCGTTCGAGCAGCGCGGCGAGCACGAGGACTCCCCACCGGCTGGTGACGTGTTCGAGGACCAGCCGGGAGGGACAGGTCTGCTGGTTGACGTTCGGGCGGCGACCGCCCACTTCGTCCAGAATGCTTGTGGTTATGGGCATAGTAGTACCTTACTTCAAAGTGGGTACTTTCCCAGAGTTAGTACAGCTCCTAGGGTGAGTGGTGTTCCATTCGTACAGCACGCGATCAGCACCTCCAGGAGAGAACCCTCATGAGCATCGTCGTCACCGGAGCCACCGGAGCCCTCGGCCGTCTCGTCGTCGAGCAGCTGCTCGACACGGTCCCGGCCGACCAGATCGTCGCCGTCGTCCGTGACAAGGACAAGGCCGCGCCGCTCGCCGCCCGGGGCGTCGAGCTCCGTATCGCCGACTACGACCGCCCCGAGACCCTCTCCGGCGCGTTCCGGGCCGGCGATCGGGTCCTGCTGGTCTCGGGCAGCGAGGTCGGCAAGCGGACCGCCCAGCACACGGCGGTGATCGACGCCGCGAAGGCGGCCGGGGTCGCGCAGCTCGCCTACACCGGCATCCTGGGCGGACCCGACGCGGACTTCCTGCTGGCCGACGAGCACAAGGCGACGGAGCAGCTGATCCTCGACTCGGGTCTCCCCCACACCTTCCTGCGCAACGGCTGGTACACCGAGAACTACACGGCCAATCTGGCACCCGTCCTGGAGCACGGCGCCGTCATCGCCAACGCGGGCGACGGGCGCATCGCCTCCGCCACGCGGGCGGACTACGCGGCGGCGGCCGTCGCCGTACTGACCGGCGATGGGCACCTCGGCGCCGCGTACGAGCTGAGCGGCGATGTGGCCTGGTCGCTGGCCGAGTACGCCACCGTGATCTCCGCCGCCACCGGCAAGGAGATCGTCTACAAGAACGTGCCGGCCGCCGCGCACCAGGAGATCCTCGTGGCCGCCGGACTTCCCGAGGCCTTCGCCGCGATCATGGTCGACGTCGACGAGGCCATCGCACGTGGTCGGCTCGCCGGGACGAGCGGCGATCTGGCCCGCCTGACCGGCCGGCCGACCACTCCGCTGGCCGACACGGTCGCCGAGGCCGTCGCCGCCGCCTGAGGGGGCGCCCGCGCCGCCTGAGCGGGGCCCCGGCCGCCCCCGTCATGGCCACCGTGTCACGACCGTTTCCGTGAGACGGCAATGACAGAGGGCTCCTTCCGGCGCTACCGTCGTGCAGTCGGCCGACCGCCGGCGCAGGACGGCCGGGAGGGCCCGTGAAGGGGAAGAACGAACAGCGGGCAGGTCTGCTGTACGGAATCGGCGCGTACGGGATGTGGGGCCTCGTGCCCCTCTTCTGGCCACTGCTCGAACCGACGGGTGCGGTGGAGATCCTCGCCCACCGGATGGTGTGGTCGCTGGGCGTCGTCGCCGTCGCCCTGCTGTTCCTGCGCCGCTGGGCGTGGATCGGCGAGCTGATCCGGCAGCCCCGGCGGCTGGGACTGATAGCGATAGCCGCGACCGTGATCTCGGTGAACTGGGGTCTCTACATCTGGTCCGTCAACAACGGCCATGTCGTGGAGGCTTCACTCGGCTACTTCATCAATCCGCTGGTCACGATCGCCATGGGCGTCCTGCTGCTCGGTGAGCGGCTGCGGCCCGTGCAGTGGACCGCGGTGGCGACCGGTTTCGCCGCGGTGCTCGTGCTGGCGATCGGCTACGGTCAGCCGCCGTGGATCTCGCTGGCGCTCGCCTTCTCGTTCGCGACGTACGGCCTCGCGAAGAAGAAGGTCAACATGGGCGGGCTGGAGTCCCTGGCCGCCGAGACCGCCGTGCTGTTCGTGCCCGCGCTCGGGTTCCTGCTGTGGCTCGGGGCGAGCGGCGACGCGACCTTCCTGGCCGGGGGCGCGGGGCACGGGGCCCTGCTCGCCGCGACCGGGCTCGTCACCGCCATCCCGCTCGTCTGCTTCGGCGCCGCGGCGATCCGGGTGCCGCTCTCGGTGCTCGGCCTGTTGCAGTATCTGGCCCCGGTGTTCCAGTTCGGGCTCGGCATCCTCTACTTCCACGAGGAGATGCCGCCCGAGCGATGGGCGGGCTTCGCGCTGGTCTGGGTGGCTCTGATACTGCTGACCTGGGATGCGCTGCGGACGGCACGGCGTACGAGGGCCGAGGCCCTGCGCCTGGCCGTACAGGCCGCAAAGGCCGCGGCCCCCACCGGGACTGCCTCCGCTTCTACGCCGGACGCGGACACCCCTGCCGTCACGTAGGACCGCTCGCGCAGGCATGGTGGACGGCACCCGCAAAGGCTGGTTGAGTGCCCGGATGGGGACGATCCTGAAGGACATGAGGCACGTTCAGTGGCATGAGCTGCGCCATGCCCAGGGCTCCGCCTCCCAGGTCCCCGGGATGCTGTCACGGATCGCCTGGGGCGACAGCGAGTCGGCCGAGGACGCGCTGAGCGATCTGGAGCAGTGGATCGGCGCCCTTCCCGTGTTCGACGCGACGGTCGCCACGGTGCCTTTCCTGTGGGAACTCGCCGCCATGGAGACCGTGAAGGACCGCGCGGGGGTCATCGGGCTGTTGGGGACGATCCTCGCCCACGACCACGCGCACCGCCAGGAGTGGACCAGGGACGCGCACCTGGCGGTCCTGGCCGGCCGTGCGACCGCCGAGCGGCTGGCCACGGACAGCGATCAGGTGGTGAGCACGGCGGCGGCCGAGCTTCTGACCGCCTGCGACGCACACATCTGCGCGATCTGCCCGCCCCGCGCCCTCCCGTAGCGCCGGGACGGTATAAACGCTGTCCATGACCCTGCACTGGAAGCTCGTCATCGATGCCCAGGATCCGCACGCGCAGGCCGACTTCTGGGCCGAGGCGCTCGGTTATGTCGTCGAGGACCACAGCGCCCTGATCGAGGAACTGCTCGGCGCCGGTGCCGCGCCCGAGGCCGCCACCGTCGAGGCGCACGGGCGCCGCGCCTGGCGCGATCTCGCGGCGGTGCGGCATCCGGACGATCCGTACGAGGAGAAGAGCGGGACCGGGCTCGGGCGGCGGCTGCTCTTCCAGCGCGTACCGGAGCCCAAGACGGTGAAGAACCGCCTCCACATGGACGTCCACTCGGCTCCTGGGCAGCGCGAGGCCGAAGCGGAGCGGCTGGTGGGGCTGGGCGCGAGCGTGCTGCGCCGTGTCGAGGCGCAGGGCGGGTCCTGGCAGGTGCTCCTTGACCCGGAGGGCAACGAATTCTGCGTCCACTGACCGCCCGCGACCGGCGTCGACCGGTCCCGACCGTCCGCGCAGGTCAGCGGCGTACGGCGGAGAAGCGATCTCTCTAGGCTGATCCCATGTTCACGCCACCCGCCGCATACACCCTCGTCGCCACGGATCTGGACGGCACACTGCTGCGTTCCGACGACACCGTGAGCGCACGCTCCCGCGCCGCCCTCGCCCGTGCGGCGTCGGCCGGCGCAGCGCATCTGATCGTCACGGGCCGGCCGGTGCCCGGCATACGCACCCTGCTCACGGACCTCGGCTACGACGGGGTCGTGGTCTGCGGGCAGGGCGCCCAGGTGTACGACGTGGGGGCGGCCCGCATGCTGCGTTCCGTGACGCTGGACCGGGATCTGGCCGACGCCGCGCTCGGCAAGATCGAGGCAGAGGTGGGGCAGCTGTTCGCGGCGGTGGACCAGGACGGCGCCGACGGCCGGACCCTGACCGAGCCGGGCTACCGCATGCCGCACCCTTCACTTCCCGCACAACGGGCCGCGAGCCGCGCGGAGCTGTGGGCGGCGCCCCTCATCAAGGTGCTGATACGCCACCCGGAGCTGACGGACGACGCGTTGGCGGCTGCCGCGCGCGGGGCGGTGGGCGATCTGGCGTCCGTCACGATGGCGGGCCCGGGGACGGTGGAGCTGGCGCCGTTCGGCGTGGACAAGGGCACCGGGATCGCACTGGCCGCCGAGGCGCTGGGACGTGACCTCGCCGGCGCTGTGGCGTTCGGGGACATGCCGAACGACCTGCCCATGTTCCGCCGCGTCGGCCACCGGGTGGCGATGGCCGGCGCACACCCGGAGCTGCGGGCCGCCGCCGACGAGGTCACGCTCTCGAACGAGGACGAGGGCGTCGCGGTGGTCCTTGAGCGGCTGTTCCCCTGACCACCGTTCTTCAGCCGACCTGTCCCGGGGCGGCGGCCTCCTCCGGGGCACTGCCCGCGGACAGGGACCGCAGGGCATGGGCCACCAGTGCGGCGACGGTCGCCTCGTCCTGCGGAGGCTTCCGCAGCACATGGCGGTAGTAGACGGGGCCGTAGAGCAGTTCCACCGCGAGCGGCAGATCGGCGCCCTCCGGTATCTGCCCCTGCTCCTGGGCGCGCCGCAGGCGCCCCACCGCGGCCTCGAAACGAGGGTCGACCAGCTGCTCACGGACCGACCGCGCGAGCTCTTCGTCGTGATGCATCTCCGAGAGGATCCCGGAGTAGGCCGGGCCGTACGGCGGCGTCGAGATCAGTCTCACCAGACTGTTGATGTGGGCCCTGAGGTCGGCCGCGATGTCGCCCGTCTCCGCGAACGGCGTGGCGCCGACGAGCACCTGGGCGAAGGCCTCCAGCATCACGGCCACCTTCGACGGCCACCAGCGGTAGATCGTCTTCTTGCTCACCCCGGCACGGGCCGCGATGGCCTCGACGGTGACCCGGCCGTACCCCTTCTCCGTGCACAGCTCCAGAGCGGCGTCCAGCGTCGCCCGTCGTGACCTCTCGCTGCGGCGGAGAGAACTCGGCGATGTGATCATTCGGTGAGCATAGGGGGATTCCACCCACCGCTTATTGACAGGTCGTCGCCAAAAGTCGAACAATAACCAGGCTGGAAACGGAACGTACCGTGTCGTGACGTTCCGTGCATTGCACCGTTCGTGCCGTTCGTGCCGCGACGAGCCGATCGGGGGACGGCTCGACCGGCCGACGGTACGGACGGGTCGGTGCCGCCCCTCCCCGGACGCAGCGACGTCCCGATGTCCCGGCGCCCTGACGTTCCGGCGCCCCGGGTCCCGACGGGTCAGACAGTGATGTCCTTCGTCGTGAAGCGCGCCCAGGCCGCGGAGCCGAACACCCCCGCGTACACCACTTGAAGGCCCAGATTCCTGACCAGCTCGTCCCAGTAGACCGGGTCGCGCAGCAGGTCGGTGAAGGACAGCCAGTAGTGCGGGAAGAGATACGGGTGGATCCCGTCCAGCTGCGGCATCGTGTCGAGGATCTGCACGGTGATCAGCACCCCGACGGTGGCCGCCATCGCGGCGATCCCGCTGTTGGTGAGCGTCGAGACGAAGAGACCCAGCGCCGCGAAGCCGGTGAGGGACAACGCCACCACGACCGCGATCAGTCCGGCCCGCAGCAGTCCCTCGCCGAAGCCGATCCGGGTCCCCGAGATCGTCGTGACCTCACCGACGGGGAAGAGCAGCGCCCCGGCCGCGAGCGCGGACACCGCCACGACCACCGTGGCGACCAGGCAGAACACCAGCACGGACGCGTACTTCGCGAGCAGCAGCCGGGTACGGCCGGCCGGCGCGACCAGCAGATAGCGCAGGGTGCCTCCGCTCGCCTCCCCCGCGACGGAGTCCCCCGCGATGACACCGACGGCCATCGGGAGGAAGACCGGGAGCGTCGCGGAGAGGGCCGCGAAGACCAGGAACAGGCCGTTGTTGGTGACCTGCGAGAGGAAGGCGGGGCCGCCGCCCGGTCCGCCCCGCCCGCCGCCGCCCGTCTCGATCCGGACGGCGATCCCGATGAGGACGGGCACGGCCGCCAGGACACCGAGCAGGGCCAGGGTGCGCCCCCGGCGGAGTGTGGTGACCAGCTCGGAGCGCAGGATCCCGAAGGTCCACAGCGCACGGCGCGCCGCACGGGGTGCCGGGAGCGCCGTGAGTTCAGCCTGCGACATCGAATCCCTCTCCGGTGAGTGCGACGAAGGCGTCCTCCAGCGAGGCGCGTTCGACGCCGAAGGCACGTACGCGGACGCCGCCGCGCACCAGGGCCGCGTTCAGATCGGCCAGTTCCACCTCGCCGGGCGGCGCGTCGGCGCTCACCCGGTCCCCGTCGGTCACCAGGCCCGTCGCCCCGTGCTCCGCGAGGACACGGGCCGCGTCACCGGCGTCGGGGGTGGTCACGGCGAGCCGGCCACGGGCGCCCGCGGAGAGCGCGGCGACCGGGCCCTGGACGAGGAGCCGGCCGCGGGCCATCACCGCCGCGTGGGTGCAGACCTGTTCGATCTCGTCGAGCAGATGCGAGGAGAGGAAGACGGTGGTGCCCTCGCCCGCCAGCTCCCTGACCAGGGCGCGGATCTCCCGCATGCCCTGCGGGTCGAGCCCGTTGGTCGGTTCGTCCAGCACGAGGAGTCTGCGCGGCTGGAGCAGTGCGGCGGCCAGCCCGAGGCGCTGCTTCATCCCGAGTGAGTACGCCTTGGCCTTCTTGCCCGCCGCCGACGCGAGCCCGACGCGTTCCAGGGCGTGCTCCACCCGTGCGCGCCGGGTGCGGGGATCGGCCGCCGGGTCCGCGGAGTCGAGGCGTACGAGGTTGTCGCGGCCGGTCAGGAACCCGTACAGCGCGGGTCCTTCGATGAGCGCGCCGACCTGCGGGAGCACCGTGCGGGCCGCGGCCGGCATGGGGCGGCCCAGGACGTGCGCGGTGCCGGATGTCGGGGCGATGAGCCCCATGAGCATCCGGATCGTGGTGGTCTTGCCCGAGCCGTTGGGCCCGAGGAAGCCGAAGACACTTCCCGGGGGGACGGCGAGGTCGAGCCCGTCGACGGCGAGCTGTCCACCGCGGTAGCGCTTGGTGAGCCCGCGCGTCCCGATCACCGCGCCCTGCTCCGGCTCCGTGTCCGGCCCGGCCGTCGCGGCCGCTGTCTCGGTCATGCGCACTCCCGGTCCTGTTCCCGCCGTGCCCGGCACCCGCGGCCCGTGTCCGCCCCTGTCGCACGAACCGCCCCGCCGTACGGAGCGTACGGCGGGGCGGGGCGTACGGGGTGTCCTACTTGGCGGTGTCGGCCGCCTTCACCAGCGCGTCCTTGGTGACCGCGCCGACGTAGACCTTGCCGTCGTCCGTCAGCAGGGCGTTGACCAGGCGCGTCTTGAAGAGCGTGCCCGAGCCGAAGTCGCCGGTGACCTTGTCGCCGAGCGCGTCCAGGAACTGCTCCGCCTGCGCGGGCATACCCTCGGAACCCTGGGTGGGCAGCCCCGCCCCGCCCGGGATCTCGATCTGGGCGACGGCGTTCCAGCCCTCGCCGATGACGTTGGCGCCCTTGAAGTCCTCCAGTGCGCCCAGGTCCTCCAGCGCCTTGCCGGCCGCGCCCTTCTCCGCCGCGCCCTTCTGCTCGGCGCCCTTCTTCTCAGCCTCGGCCTGCACCTCGTCGGCCTCGGTCACCTTCGCGCCCTTGGGCGGGGTGAAGGAGAAGGAGGAGGCGTCCGGCTTCGCGAAGTCGACCTTCGTGAAGCCGGCGTCGACCGCGGCCTTGCCGCCGCTGCTCGGTGCCAGCGTGAACTTCAGCGGTACGCCGGTCGAGGCGTCGACCGCGACGGTGATGGAGCCGATCGTCGAGCCGGACTGCTTCGGCTTGATCACGAGCTTGTAGGCGTCGCGCCCCGCCACCTGCGCCGTGCCGCCGACGGTGACGGACGTCGTGTCACCGGCGGCGGCCAGGGCCTCGTCGGCGAACTGCTTCGGGGTGCCGGGCGCCGCCTTGTGCTCCCCGCCCTTGCCGCCCGCACGGGCCTTCTTCCCTTCGGCCTGCGCGTGGTAGACCTCGTTGCTCTCGCTGTCGTAGCCCCAGACGTCGTCCCCGTTGTGGACGAGGCTGTACTCGGAGCCTTCGCCGAGGATCGAGAGGCGCTGCCGCTCCTCGCCGTCGACCGCGACCCGGAGCGTGTGCGTCCCGGAGGCCAGCTCCATCAGCTTGGTGTCGGGGGACGCGCTCGACCCGTCGGACCCCGGTCCCGCTCCGGCGCCCTGGGCGAAGGAGCCCGCGAGCCCGCCGAGCGACGGGATGCCGAGGTCGGTGCTGACCTTCACCGTGCCGGAGAGCTGCTCCTCGTCCGACGCGGCGATCTTCTCGATGAGTTTCTGCGCGGTGATGTCCGGCAGCTCCGGGTCTCCGGAGTCCGCGAGCGCCGGGACGAGTCCGATCGTCGCCGCCGCCACACCCGCCACCGCGAGCGGGACGATGTAGCGCGCCGCCTTCCGACGGCCCACGACAGTGCCCGTGGCCTCGCCGTTGGTCTCTGCGCTGTCGTTCGGTGCCATGTGTGCTCTACCTCCGTGGTCGGCGGCTGCCATCCCGTTGCGCGTTTCCACTCCCCGCCGCCATTCTCACCCGATGTGGTCAGGAGTGGTTGTTCTCCATCTGACCAAATCGGGCGCGGACAAGCGTCAGCCCCCGGGAGCAACTGTGCGTACCTCTACGGGATGACCCGGGTCGAAAGACCCTAGGGGTCGGCCCGAGGCCCCAGGGGTCAGCCCGCGCGGTGCACCACAGCGTCGCACAGCTCCTCGAGCGCCGCCTTGGCGTAGCACTCGGGCAGCGGTGCCAGCGTCGCCCGCGCCTCCTCGGCGTAGCGGACGGTGTCGCGCCGCGCCTGTTCGAGGGCCGGGTGGGCGCGCAGGGCGCTCAGCGCCTCCGCGAGCCTCGCGTCGTCGGCGAGGTCGCCGTCCAGCAGCGCCACGAGCTCCTTGTCCTCGGGACGGCCCTCGGCCAGTGCCCTGGCGCGCAGATGGAGGACCGGCAGGGTGGGGATGCCCTCGCGGAGGTCGGTGCCGGGCGTCTTGCCCGACTCGTGGGAGTCGGAGGCGATGTCCAGGACGTCGTCGGCGAGCTGGAAAGCGATGCCGAGGCGTTCGCCGTACTGGGTGAGGATGTCGACGACCGACTCGTCGGCCCCCGCCATCAGCGCGCCGAACCGGCCGGACACGGCGACCAGCGAGCCGGTCTTGCCGCCCAGCACGTCCATGTAGTGGTCGACGGGGTCGCGTCCGTCGCGCGGGCCCGCGGTCTCCAGGATCTGACCGGTGACCAGGCGCTCGAACGCCTCCGCCTGGATACGGACGGCCTCGGGCCCCAGGTCGGCCAGGATGTGCGAGGCGCGGGCGAAGAGGAAGTCGCCCGTCAGGACCGCGAGGGAGTTGCCCCAGCGGCTGTTGGCGCTCTCCACCCCTCGGCGTACGTCCGCCTCGTCCATCACGTCGTCGTGGTACAGCGTCGCCAGGTGCGTCAGTTCGACGACCACGGCAGCGGGGACGACACCCGGGGCGTCGGGATCTCCGAACTGGGACGCGAGCATCACCAGCAGCGGCCGGAAGCGCTTGCCCCCCGCGCTGACGAGGTGCTGCGCGGCCTCCGTGATGAACGGGACCTCACTTTTGGTGGCATCCAGAAGCCCCGCCTCGACAGCGGCCAAACCGGTCTGGACATCGGCCTCAAGAGCCTGGTCCCGCACGCTCAGTCCGAACGGCCCGACGACGGTCACGAGGGGATCTCCTGTCTGCTGACGATCACATGGATTGTCGATGTGTCGCTGTCCTCACTCAACTCAGCGTATCCGGTCCCCTTTGGATCACCGTGGGCGCCTTCCCGCCACCGCCGGTATGTTCGGCATGAGCTCATACGATCAGGAGTTGTCGCTTTGTCCCACGCCCCGGCCGATACGGAACCGTCCCAGCCACCGTCCGAAGACGATCGCGCCTTCTTCGGTCAGCCACGGGGCCTGATGACCCTGTCGGGACTTGAGGTCTGGGAGCGTTTCTCGTTTCTCGGGATGCAGGCGATCCTGGTCCTCTTCTTCGCCGACACGGTGAGACACGACGGCATGGGCATGGACCCGGGCACCGCCGCTTCCGTGTCCGCCGCCTACGGCACCCTGGTCTATCTGGTGTCCGTCGCGGGCGGCTGGCTGGCCGACCGGATCCTCGGTTCGTACCGCGCCGTCCTCTACGGCGGCATCCTCATCGCCTGCGGCCACTACTCCATGGCCGTGCCGACGGCCACGATGACCTGGGTGGGCCTCGGCCTGATCAGTGCGGGAACGGGCCTGCTCAAGCCCAATGTCGCCTCGATGGTCGGCAAGCTCTACAGCACCGAGGACCAGCGCCGCGACGCCGGCTTCGCGCTCTACTACATGGGCATCAACATCGGCGCCTTCGCCGGGCCGCTGGTCACCGGATGGCTCGGCGACCACGCGGGCTGGCACTGGGGTTTCTCGGCCGCCGCGATCGGCATGACGTTCGGTCTGATCCAGTACGTCGCCGGCCGGCGTCACCTGGCCGGGCGAAAGCACGCGGCGGAGTACGCGCTGGCCCCGGGGCCGATGCGCCGGGCCGTTCTGACGATCGTGGCCGGCGTCGCGGTGGTCGCCCTCGTGGCGACGGCCCTGGCGCTCGCCGGCTGGCTCACGATGGACCGGTTCGTCGACCTGCTCACCCTGGTCTCGGTGATCGCGCCCGTCGTGTACTTCGTGGTGATGTTCAAGAGCCCCCGGGTCACCCCGGAGGAACGCGGCAGGCTCCGGCCGTACGTCGTGCTGTTCCTGGCCTCCGTGGTCTTCAACTTCATCCTCTTCCAGGCGTACTCGACGATGATGCTGCTCGCCTCGACGAACGCGCGTACGGAGATCTTCGGATTCCACTTCCCCGCGAGCTGGTACGCCTCCGCGCTGGGCGCCTTCGAGGTCGCGCTGGCGCCCGTCGTGGCCGCGGTCTGGGCGCGGATGGGGCCGCGCCAGCCGCACGCCTCGAACAAGATCGCGTTCGGGGTGATCCTCGGCGGGCTCTCCTTCCTCCTGATGGTCATCCCCACCTCGGGTCACTCCGACGAGACGTACCGGATGGCCGCCTGGTGGATCGTCGGCTCCTATCTCCTGCTCGGCCTCGGCGACATCCTGCTGGAGACCTCCGGCATGTCCGCCACCACGAAGCTCGCCCCCAAGGCCTTCGCCAGCCAGACGATGGCGCTGTGGTTCCTGTCCCTGGCCCTCGCCAACGGCATCCAGGCACAGATCGTGAAGCTCTACGGCGAGGTCTCCAACCCCGCCTACTTCGGTGTCAATGGCGCTGTCGCGGTCGCGGCCGGTGTGGCCGTGATCGCCGCCGCTCCCTGGCTCAAGCGCACCATGCACCCCGTCCACTGAGGTACGACCATGCAGATCCGCACCGATTTCCCGTACCAGACCACCCATGAGGACCTCTACATCCCGCTCCCGGACGGGACCCAGCTGTACGCCAGGATCTGGCGGCCGATCACCGACGAACCGGTGCCCGCCCTGCTGGAGTACCTGCCCTACCGGCTCAGCGACTGGACGGCGCCACGCGACTGGCAGCGCCATCCCTGGTACGCGGGCCACGGCTACGCCTCCGTACGGGTCGACGTCCGCGGGCACGGCAACAGCGAGGGCATGCCGGGCGACGAGTACGACGCGACCGAGCTCGCCGACGGGGCCGCCGTCGTGCACTGGCTGGCCCAGCAGGAGTGGTGCTCGGGGCGGGTCGGGATGTTCGGCATCTCCTGGGGCGGCTTCAACTCGCTCCAGATCGCCGCGCTCGCCCCCGAGCCGCTGAAGGCGATCGTCACCGTGTGCTCCTCCGACGACCGCTACGACAACGACGTCCACTACATGGGCGGCTCCGTCCTCGGTGTGGACATGCACGCCTGGGCCTCCACCATGCTGGCCTTCGTCTCCCGGCCCCCGGACCCGGCGGACGTCGGCGACGACTGGCGGGACATGTGGCTGCGACGGCTGGAAAAGGTGGAGCCGTTCATCCACACGTGGCTGGCGCACCAGACCCGCGACGCCTACTGGAAGCACGGCAGCGTCTGCGAGGACTACGGCGCGATCAAGGCGAAGGTCCTGGCGGTGGGCGGCTGGCACGATCCGTACCGCGACACCGTCCTCAGACTCGTCGAGCATCTGGACCCGGAGCAGGTCCGCGGGCTGATCGGCCCCTGGTCCCACCAGTACCCGGACCGCGGACTGCCGCCGGGCCCCGCGATCGGCTTCCTCCAGGAGACGCTGCGCTGGTGGGACCAGCACCTCAAGGACGAGGACACCGGGGTGATGAACGAGCCCCTGCTGCGGTCCTGGATCAGCGGCTCGCACCCGCCCGCCACGGTCTACGAGACGCTGCCGGGACGCTGGGTCGGCGACGCGAGCCGGCCGTCCGAGAACGTCGCCCCGGTGACGTACGCCCTGGGGGGCGGCGAGCAGCTCGTCCGCTCGCCGCAGCAGACCGGACTCGACGCGGGCCGCTTCTTCCCGTTCGGCAACGACGCCGACCTGCCGCCCGACCAGCGGGACGAGGACGCCAAGTCGGTGTGCTTCGAGTTCCCGGTCGAGGACGCCCCGATCGAGATCCTCGGCCGTCCACGGGTGACGCTCCTGATCCGGATGGACGTACCGCGCGGCCAGGTGATCGCCCGGCTCTGCGACGTGGCCCCGGACGGGGCCTCCACCCTGGTGACCCGTGGGGCCCTCAACCTGGCCGTCCGGCACGGGCGCGACCGCGCGGAGGACTGGCCCGTCGGGGAGACCGAGTACGTGAACTTCGAGCTGAACGGTATCGGGCACACCTTCCCGCCCGGCCACCGGATCAGGGTCGCCCTCTCCTCCTCGTACTGGCCGTGGATCTGGCCCCAGGCCGGTTCGGCGGGCTTCACGCTCCAGGCGGAGGGCAGCCTCGTCGAACTCCCGGTGCGCCGGCACACCGAGGACCCCGGCATCACCTTCGGTGAACCCGAGCAGTCGGAGCCGCTCGGTGTCGTCACCCCGGCCACACTCGACGAGCAGCGCCCCGAGCGCCTGGTGGTCAGGGACGTCGCCAAGGGCGAGTGGCGGCTCGAGGTCGACCCCCGCTACGGCGGCACGCGCGTCTACCCCGACGGTCTCGAATTCACCGAGGACGCCCTGGAGACGTACACGATCCAGGAGGACGACCCGCTGTCGGCGCGGGCCCGTTCGGACTGGACGATCAGGCTGCACCGGCCCGAGATCCCCTGGGACGTGCGGATCGAGACGCATTCGGAGACCAGCGCCGACGCGGACGACTTCATCACGTCCAACGAGGTCGTGTGCAGGGACGGTGAGGAGATCGTCTTCCACCGGACCTGGGAGAAGCGGATCCCCCGCACGGCGGGCTGACCAGGGTTAACGTGTAACTTTCCGGGCATTACGCCTACTTGAGGCTCTGCCGCCGTCCGGTGGCGCCGACGTACCGTGTCCTCAAGCGACTGGAAAGGGGCAGCGACAGATGCCCGAGCAGAGCAGCCCGCTCGACCTGGCCGAGGGCGATCCCTTCGGTCCGCACAACCTTCCCTACGGTGTGTTCTCCACCCCTGAACACCCCGAGGACCGAAGGGTCGGAGTCCGTGTGGGCGCACATGTGCTGGATGCCGGAGCGGCGGCCCACGCACTCGGTTCGCCGTACGCCAGACTGCTGGCGCAGCCGAGCCTCATGCCGCTCCTGGCGGCGGGGCGCACCGCGTGGCGGGATGTGCGGCGGGCGCTGACGGCCTGGGTGACGGTCCCGTCCCACCGCCCGGACCTGGAGCCGCTGCTGTATCCGCTGGACTCGGTGACCCTGCACCTGCCGTACGAGGTCGCGGACTACGTCGACTTCTACGCCAGCGAGCACCACGCCACCAATGTGGGGCGGATCTTCCGCCCCGACAGCGCGCCCCTGACCCCCAACTGGAAGCATCTGCCGATCGGTTACCACGGGCGGGCCGGCACGGTCGTCGTCTCGGGTACGGACGTGGTGCGCCCCTCGGGCCAGCGCAAGGCGCCGGCCGACCCCGCGCCCGTCTTCGGCCCCTCGGTGAAGCTGGACATCGAGGCGGAGGTCGGCTTCGTCGTCGGCGTCCCCTCGGAGCAGGGCTCCCCCGTGGCGCTCGGCGACTTCCGCGAGCACGTCTTCGGGCTCTCCCTGCTGAACGACTGGTCGGCGCGGGACATCCAGGCCTGGGAGTACGTGCCGCTCGGCCCCTTCCTCGGCAAGTCCTTCGCCACCTCCGTGTCGGCGTGGGTCACCCCGCTGGAGGCCCTGGACGCGGCCCGCACGGCGCCGCCCGCCCGGGACGCCGAGCTGCTCCCCTATCTGGAGGACGCGGACGACGAGGAGCCGGGCGGCTTCGACATCCGGATCTCGGTGGAGATCAACGGCCAGGCCGTCTCCGAGCCGCCGTTCGCCTCCATGTACTGGACGGCGGCCCAGCAGCTGGCGCAGATGACGGTGAACGGCGCCTCGCTGCGCACCGGCGACCTCTACGGTTCCGGCACTGTCAGCGGCGCGGATCCCGCTCAGCGTGGCTCCCTGCTCGAACTCACCTGGAACGGCCGCGATCCGCTGGATCTGCCCGAAGGCAAGCGGACGTTCCTGGAGGACGGCGACACCGTCACACTGACCGCCTGGGCACCCGGACCGCACGGCACCCGGGTCGGGCTCGGTGAGGTCACCGGCCGGATCACGGCCTCGGCATGACCGGGGCCGTGCTCACACTCCCCGAGGAGCTGCTGCTGCTCGCCCTCGATCCCGTACGCGGCAAGCCGTACTGCCGGGGCCGGTTCCTGGCGTACGGCATCGCCGGGGCGGCCCTGGCGGAGCTGGAGCTCCAGGGCCGGATAGCCGAGGAGCGCGGCCGGGTGGTCGTCGTGAAGCCGCTGGCCCCGCCGGATCCGCTGCTTGCGGAGTTCCTGCGGGGCCTTCCGCCCGCGGGCAAGAGCCGATTCGGGTCGGGGGTCCCGGCCAGGCGCTGGGTGCGGCGGTCGGCGCGGCGGGCGGAAGGGCTGTATCTGGACGCCCTGGTGAAGCGCGGTGTCCTGCGCAGGGAGCGCCATCGCTTCCTCGGCCTGTTCCCGTACCACCGCCACCCGGCGGGCGCCGCGTCCACGGCGGAGCAGGTGTGGCAGAGGTTCGATGCGTCGCGTGCGGCGGGCCACCCGGACCGGAGGGGCCGGCTGCTCGCGGCGCTGGCGGCGGCGGTGGAGCTGCCGTCGGTGGTGAGACAGGGCGACCGCCGCACCCGGAAGGCGGCGCGGGCCCTGGCCCGCGAGGAGTGGCCGGCGCTGGCCGTGCAGCGCAATGTGCGCCAGGACAGGGCGGCGCAGGCCGGTG
Organism: Streptomyces sp. NBC_01012; assembly: GCF_045162755.1. Lineage (NCBI taxonomy): Bacteria > Bacillati > Actinomycetota > Actinomycetes > Kitasatosporales > Streptomycetaceae > Streptomyces > Streptomyces sp. NBC_01012. The sequence goes on from NZ_CP108688.1 coordinate 3,149,509, forward strand.
GCGGCGACGGGGGCTGAGGCCGCGGGCCGGGCGGCGGACCCCCGGTAGCGCGCGTCCGCCGTCCACCTCAGTCGAACTCCGGCGGCTCCTCGTCCCAGCCGAACTCCGGGCTCGTGTCCTGGGCCGGGGTCTCGGTCCTGGCGGGTGGCACAGCAGGGGTGGGGGCCCTGTCCGGGGCCGGGGCGGCCTGTGGGGCCGTATCCGGCGCCGGGGCGGCCGGGGCCGTGTCGCCCAGGCCCGCCAGTACCTCCAGCACCCCCTCGCCGTACGTCGCGAGCTTCTTCTCGCCCAGGCCGCTGACGCCGCCCAGCTCCGCCAGGGACGCGGGGCGCAGTGTGGCGATCTCCCGCAGCGTCGCGTCGTGGAAGATCACGTACGCCGGGAGGCCCAGCTCCTTGGCCTGGGCGCCGCGCCAGGCGCGCAGCGCCTCGAAGACCGGGACGGCCTCGGCGGACAGGTCTGCCGCCGCGGCGGCCTTGCTCTTGCGCTCACCGCCGGACGACGACCGCGTCGTCGGCCGCTTCGGCTCCTTGCGCAGCATCACCTCGCGCTCCCGGCCGAGCACGGAGCCGCTCGCCTCCGTCAGCACCAGCGTGCCGTACTCCCCCTCGACGGCGAGCAGCCCCTGCGCCAGCAGCTGGCGGACCACGCCCCGCCACTCCGCCTCGGCCAGCTCCTCGCCGATACCGAAGACCGAGAGCTGGTCGTGGTCGAACTGGATGACCTTCGCCGTACGGCGGCCCAGCAGGATGTCGATGATCTGCCCGGCGCCGAACTTCTGGTTCCGCTCGCGCTTCAGCCTGACCACCGTGGACAGCAGCTTCTGGGAGACGACCGTGCCGTCCCAGGTCTCGGGCGGGGTGAGGCAGGTGTCGCAGTTCCCGCAGGTCTGCTCGCCGGGCTCCTGGCCGAAGTACGTCAGGAGCTGGGCCCGCCGGCACTGAACCGTCTCGCAGAGCGCCAGCATCGAGTCCAGGTGCGAGGCGGCGCGGCGCCGGAAGGCCTCGTCGCCCTCGCCGCCCTGGATCAGCTTGCGCTGCTGGACGACGTCCTGGAGGCCGTACGCCATCCAGGCCGTGGACGGGGCCCCGTCACGCCCGGCGCGGCCCGTCTCCTGGTAGTACCCCTCGACGGACTTGGGCAGGTCCAGATGGGCGACGAAGCGCACATCCGGCTTGTCGATGCCCATGCCGAAGGCGATCGTCGCGACGACGACCAGGCCCTCCTCCCGCAGGAAGCGCGACTGGTGGGCGGCGCGCGTGGAGGCGTCCAGACCCGCGTGGTACGGGACGGCCTCGATGCCGTTACGGCAGAGATAATCGGCGGTCTTCTCCGTGGAGTTGCGCGAGAGGCAGTAGACGATGCCCGCGTCCCCCGCGTGCTCCTCCTTGAGGAAGGTCAGCAGCTGCTTCTTCGGGTCGGACTTCCCCACCACGCGGTACTGGATGTTCGGCCGGTCGAAGCTGGCCACGAAGTGCCTGGCGTCGGGCATGCCGAGCCGCTGGGTGATCTCCTTGTGCGTGGCGTCGGTCGCCGTGGCCGTCAGCGCGATGCGGGGTACGCCGGGCCAGCGCTCGCCGAGGACGGACAGGGCCAGATAGTCGGGGCGAAAGTCGTGGCCCCACTGGGCGACGCAGTGCGCCTCGTCGATGGCGAAGACGGAGATCTCACCGCGGGCCAGCAGCGCGAGCGTCGAGTCCAGGCGCAGCCGCTCGGGGGCCAGATACAGCACGTCGAGCTCGCCCGCGACGAACTGGGCCTCCATCGAGCGGCGCTCGTCGAAGTCCTGCGTGGAGTTCATGAAGCCCGCACGGACACCGAGCGCGCGCAGGGCGTCTACCTGGTCCTGCATGAGCGCGATCAGCGGGGAGATCACGACGCCGGTGCCGGGCCTGACCAGGGCGGGGATCTGGTAGCAGAGGGACTTGCCGCCGCCGGTGGGCATGAGCACGACCGCATCGCCGCCCTCGACCACATGCTCGATCACCGCGCCCTGCTCGCCGCGGAAGCTCTCGTACCCGAACACCCGGTGCAGCGTCTGCTGCGCGGCACTCTCGGTCGTCACACTCATGGTCGCGCCCGTCCGTCCGTTCACCCGCTTCACCCGTCCACAGCAACCATAGGCGCCGCCTACGACAACGCCGGACGGGCTTGACTTTCCAAGGCCCGTCCGGCGTCACCGCGTACTTCTGCCGTTACCGCACGAACACACCCGCCTGGCTCGCCAGGTCGAGGAAGTACTGCGGGGCCAGGCCCAGCACCAGGGTCACGGCGACCCCGACGCCGATCGTGGTCATCGTCAGCGGGGACGGGACGGCGACCGTGGGGCCGTCCGCCTTCGGCTCGCTGAAGAACATCAGGACGATGACCCGGATGTAGAAGAACGCGGCGATGGCCGACGAGATCACACCGACCACGACGAGACCGCCGGCGCCGCCGTCCGCCGCCGCCTTGAAGACGGCGAACTTGCCGGAGAAGCCCGAGGTGAGCGGGATACCGGCGAAGGACAGCAGGAACACGGCGAAGACCGCCGCCGTCAGCGGTGAGCGCCGGCCGAGTCCGGCCCACTTCGACAGATGCGTCGCCTCGCCCCCCGCGTCCCGCACCAGGGTGACGACGGCGAAGGCGCCGACGGTCACGAAGGAGTACACCCCGAGGTAGAAGAGGACCGAGGAGACACCCTCCGGGCTGGCCGCGATGACACCGGCGAGGATGAACCCCGCGTGGGCGATCGAGGAGTAGGCCAGGAGCCGCTTGATGTCGGTCTGGGTGATCGCGACGATCGCCCCGCCCAGCATCGTGACGATCGCGACGGCCCACATGACGGGACGCAGGTCCCAGGTGAGGCCGGGCAGCACCACGTACAGCAGGCGCAGCAGCGCGCCGAACGCGGCGACCTTCGTGGCGGCGGCCATGAAGCCGGTGACCGGGGTCGGAGCCCCCTGGTAGACGTCCGGGGTCCACATGTGGAACGGGACCGCGCCGACCTTGAAGAGCAGGCCCATGAGAACCATCGCCCCGCCGATCAGCAGCAGCGCGTCGTTGCCCATGGTGTCGGCGAGCGCCGGGTCGATGTTCTGGACGGTGCCGTCGACGACGTTCGCGATGCCCGCGTAGGAGACGGTGCCCGCGTATCCGTAGAGCAGGGCGATCCCGAAGAGCAGGAAGGCCGAGGAGAAGGCGCCGAGCAGGAAGTACTTCACGGCGGCTTCCTGCGACATGAGCCGCTTGCGACGGGCCACGGCACACAGCAGGTAGAGCGGGAGCGAGAAGACCTCCAGCGCCACGAAGAGCGTCAGAAGGTCGTTGGCCGCCGGGAAGACCAGCATGCCCGCCACGGAGAACAGGGCGAGCGGGAAGACCTCGGTCGTGGTGAAGCCGGCCTTGACCGCGGCCTTCTCCCCCTCGCTGCCGGGCACCGAACCGGCCTGGGCGGCGAAGGAGTCCACCCGGTTTCCGTGCGAGGCGGGGTCGAGGCGCCGCTCGGCGAACGTGAACACGGAGACCACGGCGACGAGCAGGATGGTGCCCTGGAGGAACAGGGCGGGTCCGTCGACCGCCACCGCGCCCATCGCGGCGATGTGGGCGTTCTTCGTGGCGTATCCGTCGGCCGCGAGCCCCACCACCGCGGCGAACGCGGCGGCGATGGCGACGATCGTCAGGAACACCTGGGTGGTGTAGCGCGCCCTTCGCGGGACGAAGGCCTCCACCAGGATCCCGAGGACGGCTGCGCCGACCACGATCAGGACGGGTGCCAGCTGGGCGTACTCGATGGCCGGTGCGGTGATCTTGTCGCCCGCGGCAGCCGATGTCACCCCGCTCGCCGTCGTCCACAGGCTGTGGACAGCTGTTGCGCTCACTTGGCGGCCTCCACCTCGGGCTGGGGGTCCTTCTTCTGTACGTCGTGCATGGTGTGCTGGACCGCCGGGTTGACGACCTCGGTGAGCGGCTTCGGGAAGACGCCCAGGAAGATCAGCAGGGCGATCAGCGGAAGGGCCACCACCAGCTCACGGGCCTTGAGGTCGGGCATGCCCCTGACCGGCTCCCTGACCGGTCCCGTCATCGTCCGCTGGTAGAGGACGAGGACGTACAGCGCGGCGAGCACGATGCCGACGGTGGCGATGATGCCGACCACCGGATACGCGCTGAACGCGCCGACCAGGACCAGGAACTCACTGACGAACGGGGCGAGTCCGGGCAGCGAGAGGGTGGCCAGACCGCCGACGAGGAACGTCCCCGCCAGGATGGGCGCCACCTTCTGCACCCCGCCGTAGTCGGAGATGAGCCGCGACCCCCGCCGGGTGATCAGGAATCCGGCGACGAGCATCAACGCGGCCGTCGAGATCCCGTGGTTGACCATGTAGAGCGTGGCACCGGACTGGCCCTGGCTGGTCATCGCGAAGATCCCCAGCACGATGAAGCCGAAGTGCGAGATCGACGCGTAGGCGATGAGCCGCTTGATGTCCCGCTGGCCCACGGCGAGCAGGGCGCCGTAGACGATGGAGATCAGCGCCAGGACGAGGATCACCGGCGTGGCCCACTTGCTGGCGTCCGGGAACAGCTGGAGGCAGAAGCGGAGCATCGCGAAGGTGCCGACCTTGTCGACGACCGCGGTGATCAGGACGGCCACCGGGGTGGTCGCCTCTCCCATGGCGTTGGGCAGCCAGGTGTGCAGCGGCCACAGCGGGGCCTTCACCGCGAAGGCGAAGAAGAATCCGAGGAACAGCCACCGCTCGGTGGAGGTCGCCATGTCCAGCGATCCGTTGGCGCGGGCCTCGGCGATCTCCGAGAGCGAGAAGCTCCCCGCGACGACGTAGAGCCCGATGACGGCGGCCAGCATGATGAGGCCGCCGGCCAGGTTGTAGAGGAGGAACTTCACGGCGGCGTAGCTGCGTTGCGCCGCGGCGTTCTCGTCGCTCCCCGAGTGCGCCCGGTCCCCGAAGCCGCCGATGAGGAAGTACATCGGGATGAGCATGGCTTCGAAGAGGATGTAGAAGAGGAAGACGTCGGTGGCCACGAAGGAGAGGATCACCATCGCCTCCACCATCAGGATCAGGGCGAAGAAGCCCTGGGTGGGGCGCCATCGGCTGGAGTGCGTCTCCAGGGGGTCCGCGTCGTGCCAGCCGGCCAGGATGACGAAGGGGATCAGCAGCGCGGTGAGCGCGAGGAGCGCCACCCCGATGCCGTCGACGCCCAGTTCGTAGCGGACGCCGAAGTCCTTGATCCAGGCGTGCGATTCGGTGATCTGGTAGCGCTCGCCGCCCGGTTCGAAGCGGGCGAACACGATGCCGGCCAGGACCAGCGTCGCCAGCGAGACGACCAGGGCGAGCCACTTGGCCGCGGTGCGCCGGGCGGCCGGGACGGCGGCGGTGGCGATCGCGCCGACCGCCGGAAGCGCCGCCGTCACTGTCAGGAGGGGAAAGGACATGGGATCAGACCGCCCTCATCAGCAGGGTCGCGGCGATGAGGACCGCCGCACCGCCGAACATCGAGACCGCGTAGGAGCGGGCGTAGCCGTTCTGCAGCTTGCGCAGCCGGCCGGAGAGCCCGCCCATCGAGGCGGCCGTGCCGTTGACGACACCGTCGACCAGGGTGTGGTCGAGGTAGACCAGGGAGCGGGTGAGGTGTTCGCCACCGCGGACCAGGACCACATGGTTGAAGTCGTCCTGGAGGAGATCCCGGCGGGCCGCCCTGGTGAGCAGGGAGCCGCGCGGGGCGACGGCGGGGACGGGCCTGCGCCCGTACATCGCCCAGGCGATGGCGACACCGATGACCAGCACCACCATGGTGGCGGCGGTGACCGTGGTCGCGCTGACCGGGGCGTGTCCGTGGTCGTGTCCTGTGACCGGCTCCAGCCAGTGCAGGAAGCGGTCGCCGATGGAGAAGAAGCCTCCGGCGAAGACCGACCCGAAGGCCAGCACGATCATCGGGACCGTCATGGACCTCGGTGACTCGTGCGGGTGCGGCTCATGGCCCTCAGCGTCCGGCTGCCAGCGCTTCTCGCCGAAGAACGTCAGCAGCATCACGCGTGTCATGTAGAACGCGGTGATCGCGGCGCCCAGCAGAGCCACGGAGCCGAGGATCCAGCCCTCGGTGCCGCCCTTGGCGAAGGCCGCCTCGATGATCTTGTCCTTGGAGAAGAAGCCGGACAGACCGGGGAAGCCGATGATCGCGAGATAGCCGAGGCCGAAGGTGACGAAGGTGACCGGCATGTACGTCCGCAAGCCGCCGTACTTCCTCATGTCCACCTCGTCGTTCATGCCGTGCATGACCGAACCCGCGCCGAGGAAGAGCCCGGCCTTGAAGAAGCCGTGCGTCACCAGGTGCATGATCGCGAAGACGTAGCCGATGGGGCCGAGGCCCGCGGCGAGGATCATGTAGCCGATCTGCGACATCGTCGATCCGGCGAGTGCCTTCTTGATGTCGTCCTTCGCGCAACCGACGATCGCACCGAAGATGAGCGTGACGGCACCGACGACCACGACGACCAGCTGGGCGTCGGGCGCCGCGTTGAAGATGGCACCGGAGCGGACGATCAGATAGACGCCCGCGGTCACCATCGTGGCGGCGTGGATGAGGGCCGAGACCGGGGTCGGGCCCTCCATCGCGTCACCGAGCCAGGACTGCAGCGGCACCTGGGCCGACTTGCCGCAGGCGGCGAGGAGCAGCATCAGGCCGATCGCGGTGAGCTTGCCCTGGCCGGTGTCCCCGGTCGCTTCGAGGACAGGCCCGAAGGCGAACGTCCCGAAGGTGGTGAACATCAGCATGATCGCGATGGACAGGCCCATGTCGCCGACCCGGTTGACCAGGAAGGCCTTCTTCGCGGCGGTGGCCGCGCTGGGCTTGTGCTGCCAGAAGCCGATGAGCAGGTACGACGCCAGACCGACGCCCTCCCACCCGACGTACAGCAGGAGGTAGTTGTCGGCGATGACCAGGATGAGCATCGCCGCGAGGAACAGATTCAGATAGCCGAAGAACCGGCGGCGGCGCTCGTCGTGCTCCATGTAGCCGATGGAGTAGATGTGGATCAGCGTGCCCACACCCGTGATCAGCAGGACGAACGTCATCGACAACTGGTCGAGCTGGAAGGCCACATCGGCCTGGAACCCCTCGACGGGGATCCAGCTGAACAGCTTCTGGTGCAGGGCGCGGTCCTCGGCGCCCTTGCCCAGCATGTCGGTGAACAGCACGACACCGATGACGAACGACGCGGCGGCGAGCACCGTGCCGATCCAGTGGCCGGCCCGGTCGAGCCGACGGCCGCCGCAGAGCAGGACCGCCGCTCCGAGCAGGGGCGCCGCGACCAGCAGCGCAATCAGGTTTTCCACGATTCCGACCCCTTACAGCTTCATCAGGCTGGCGTCGTCGACCGAGGCCGAGTGACGGGAGCGGAAGAGCGACACGATGATCGCGAGCCCGATGACGACCTCGGCGGCGGCGACGACCATCGTGAAGAAGGCGATGATCTGACCGTCGAGGTTGCCGTGCATCCGGGAGAACGCGACCAGCGTGAGGTTGCAGGCGTTGAGCATCAGCTCGATGCACATGAACACCACGATCGCGTTCCGCCTGATCAGCACGCCGGAGGCGCCGATCGTGAACAAAAGGGCCGCGAGGTAGAGGTAGTTGACGGGATTCACTTGGCGACCTCCTCCTCTTCTTCCGCCTGGTCACTGGATGGTCCGCGGTCAGGAGCCGGTGTGCGGCCACGGCCGAGCCGCTCCCCCGAGCGCTGCTCCAGCGCCTTTAGATCGGCGAGCGACTCGTCGGACACATCGCGGATCTGACCGCGCTGCCGCAGCGTCTGCATGACGGTGAGCTCGGACGGGGTGCCGTCCGGGAGCAGTCCCGCGATGTCCACGGCGTTGTGCCGGGCGTAGACACCCGGGGCAGGCAGCGGCGGCACATGGCTGCTGCGCACCCGCTCCTGGGAGAGCTCCCGCTGTGTCCTGGCCCGCTCGGTGCGCTCGCGGTGCGTGAGCAGCATCGCGCCGACGGTCGCCGTGATCAGCAGCGCACCGGTGATCTCGAACGCGAAGACGTACTTGGTGAAGATGAGGTTGGCGAGGCCCTCGACGTTGCCGCCGTGCAGGGCGTTCGCCGCTCCAAGGCCGTTGAAGCTGCTCAGCGACGCCTGTCCGATGCCGGCGATCAGGAGGATACCGAAGCCGAGTCCGCAGGCGGCGGCCAGCCAGCGCTGGCCCTTGAGCGTCTCCTTGAGCGAGTCCGCCGCCGTGACACCGACGAGCATGACCACGAAGAGGAACAACATCATGATCGCGCCGGTGTAGACGACGATCTGGACGATGCCCAGGAAGTAGGCGCCGTTGGCGAGGTAGAAGACGGCCAGCACGATCATGGTGCCGGCGAGCGAAAGCGCGCTGTGCACCGCCCGCTTCGCCAGGACGGTGGAGAGGGCACCGATGACCGCGACGGTGCCGAGGATCCAGAACTGGACGGCCTCGCCGGTCGAGGTGGCGGTGGCCGCTGCGGCCAGCGTGGCGGTCATGCGTCCACCTCCTTGTCCGACTCACCCTTGGACACGGCCACCTGACGCTCCGCGCCGGGCGCCGCCTCGGTCACCACACCGCGGTAGTAGTCCTGTTCGTCCATGCCGGGGAAGATCGCGTGCGGGCTGTCGACCATGCCCTCCTCGAGCCCCGCGAGCAGCTCGTCCTTGGTGTAGATGAGGCTCTCGCGGGTGGTGTTGGCGAGCTCGAAGTCATTGGTCATGGTCAGCGCACGGGTGGGGCACGCCTCGATGCAGAGCCCGCAGAGGATGCAGCGCGCGTAGTTGATCTGGTAGACGCGGCCGTACCGCTCGCCCGGGGAGTAGCGCTCCTCCTCGGTGTTGTCCGCGCCCTCCACATAGATCGCGTCCGCCGGACACGCCCAGGCACACAGCTCGCAGCCGATGCACTTCTCCAGCCCGTCCGGGTGGCGGTTGAGCTGGTGCCGGCCGTGGAAGCGCGGCGCTGTCACCTTCTGCGTTTCCGGGTACTGCTCGGTGAGCCGCTTCTTGAACATGGCCTTGAAGGTCACGCCGAAGCCGGCCACAGGATTCTGGAACTTCTCCCCTGAGGGTTCTGATGACTCAGACACCGTCAGCCTCCCTTCCGTCACTCGAACTTCCGCCACTCGAACTTCCGGCACCCACAGGGTCGTCACTCTGAGTATCGGGCCCACCACTGACAACGAGCTCCCGCTCCCGTCGCGGGCGCCGTCGCGGCACCGGTGGCAGGGTCTGCCCGGGCAGGGGTGGCACGGGATAGCCGCCCGCCATCGGGTCGAACGCCGGCTCCGGCCCGGCCGCTTCCTCCGCGGCCTTGGCCTGCCGGTCGCGGAAGATGTCGATCACGAAGGAGATCAGCAGGACCGCGATCACGGCCCCCGCGACATACAGAAGGATCTTCGAGTAGTCGTAGCCCTCGTTGTTCAGCGCCCTGACGGTGGCCACCAGCATCAGCCAGACCACGGAGACGGGGATCAGGACCTTCCAGCCGAGCTTCATCAGCTGGTCGTAGCGGACCCGTGGCAGGGTGCCGCGCAGCCAGATGAAGAAGAACAGGAGCAGCTGCACCTTGATGACGAACCAGAGCATCGGCCACCAGCCGTGGTTCGCGCCCTCCCAGAAGGTGCTGATCGGGTAAGGAGCCCGCCAGCCGCCCAGGAAGAGGGTCGCGGAGACCGCGGAGACCGTGACCATGTTGACGTACTCGGCGAGCATGAACATCGCGAACTTGATCGAGGAGTACTCGGTGTTGAAGCCGCCGACCAGGTCGCCCTCGGACTCCGGCATGTCGAACGGCGCACGGTTGGTCTCACCGACCATCGTGACGACGTAGATGATGAAGGAGACCGGCAGCAGCAGGACGAACCAGCGGTCCTCCTGCGCCGCCACGATCTCCGACGTCGACATCGAGCCCGAGTAGAGGAACACCGAGGCGAACGCGGCACCCATCGCGATCTCGTAGCTGATCATCTGGGCGCAGGAACGCAGACCGCCGAGCAGCGGGTACGTCGACCCGGAGGACCAGCCGGCCAGCACGATGCCGTAGATCCCGACGGAGGCGACCGCGAGGATGTACAGCATCGCGATCGGCAGGTCGGTCAGCTGCATCGTCGTACGGTGGCCGAAGATCGAGACCTCGTTGCCCGCGGGGCCGAACGGGATCACCGCGATGGCCATGAACGCCGGTGCGGCGGCCACGACCGGGGCCAGGATGTACACCACCTTGTCGGCCCGCTTGACGATGACGTCTTCCTTCAGCATCAGCTTGACGCCGTCGGCGAGGGACTGGAGCAGACCCCAGGGGCCGTGCCGGTTCGGGCCGACGCGCAGCTGCATCCAGGCGACGACCTTGCGCTCCCACACGATGGCGAACAGCACCGTCGCCATCAGGAACGCGAAGCAGAACACCGCCTTGACGACGACGAGCCACCACGGGTCCGTACCGAACATCGAGAGGTCCTCGGCGGCCAGGACCGTGCCCTGCGGTGCCGCGGCGAGTTGGGCGAGGCCGGTCACTCTCCTACCTCCGTTGTCACGACGTGCGAACCCGGGGCGGCCGGGCCGATCCGGACCAGTCCGCCCGGCTGGGCGCCGGTGTCGGCGGGAACGCCCCGGCCGACGGAGTTGAGCGGCACCCACACCACCCGGTCCGGCATCTCGGTCACCGTCAACGGGAGTTCGGTGGTGCCGGCCGGGCCGGTGACGGCCAGCAGATCGCCGTCCTTCACTCCGGACTCGGCCGCGGTGGCCGGGGAGAGCCGGGCGACGGCCGCGTGCCGGGTCCCGGCCAGCGCCTCGTCACCCTCCTGGAGCCGGCCCCGGTCGAGCAGCATCCGGTGGCCCGCGAGGACCGCCTCGCCGTCACCGGCCCTGGGCACCGGGCTGGACGCCACCCGGGGATCGTCGGCGAAGCCGTCCTCCCGGCCGCCGAGGCGGTCGAGCTCACCTCGGGCCGCCCTCAGATCGGGCAGGCCCAGGTGTACGTCGAGGGCGTCGGCCAGCATGTGCAGCACCCGCGCGTCGGTCGGGCAGAGCGTCCTCGGCAGCTGCTCGGGCTTCAGCGCGGCCTCGAACATCCGCGCCCTGCCCTCCCAGTTGAGGAAGGTGCCGGCCTTCTCCGCGACGGCCGCGACGGGCAGGACCACGTCGGCGCGGTCCGTGACCGCGCCGGGCCGCAGCTCCAGCGAGACCAGGAAGCCGACCTCGTCCAGCGCCCGGAGCGCACCCGCCGGGTCCGGCAGGTCCTCCGGGTCGACCCCCGCGACCAGCAGCGCGGCCAGTTCGCCGGTGGCCGCGGCCTCCACGATCTGGCCGGTGTCACGGCCGTAGCGGGCGGGGAGCTCGGCGACGCCCCAGAGGGCCGCCACCTCCTGACGGGCCCGCGGGTCCGTCGCCGGACGGCCGCCGGGCAGCAGCGACGGGATCGCGCCCGCCTCAAGCGCGCCGCGCTCGCCGGCCCTGCGCGGGATCCACACCAGTGCGGCGCCGGTCGCCGTGGCGGTGCGCAGCACCGCGGTCAGCCCGCCCGGCACCGCGGCGAGCCGCTCGCCCACCACGATCACGGCACCCTCGCCGCGCAGCGCCTCGGCCGCCACCGCCCCGTCGTCGTCCAGGCCGACTCCGCCCGCGAGGGCGTCGAGCCACGCGGTCTCGGTGCCCGGTGCGGCGGGGAGCAGGGTGCCGCCCGCCTTCTCCAGGCCCCGGCTGGTGTGCGAGGCGAGCGCGAACGTCCGCTGCCCATGCTTGCGGAAGGCCTTGCGCAGCCGCAGGAAGACGCCGGGCGCCTCCTCCTCGGACTCGAAGCCGGCCAGCAGGACCGCAGGCGCCTTCTCCAGAGCGGTGTAGGTGACCCCACTGCCGTCCAGATCGCGCCCGCGCCCCGCCACCCGCGAGGCGAGGAAGTCGGCCTCCTCACCGCTGTGGACGCGGGCCCGGAAGTCGATGTCGTTGGTGTCGAGGGCGACCCGGGCGAACTTGCTGTACGCGTAGGCGTCCTCGACGGTCAGCCGGCCTCCGGTGAGCACCCCCGTCCTGCCACGCGCCCCGGAGAGACCGGCCGCCGCGGCTTCCAGCGCCTCCGGCCAGCTCGCGGGCTCCAGCACACCCTCCGCGTTGCGGACCAGCGGCGTGCTGAGCCGGTCGCGCTGCTGGGCGTAGCGGAAGCCGAAGCGGCCCTTGTCGCAGAGCCACTCCTCGTTGACCTCGGGCTCGTTGGCCGCGAGTCGCCGCATGACCTTGCCGCGCCGGTGGTCGGTCCTGGTCGCGCAGCCGCCGGCGCAGTGCTCGCACACCGAGGGCGTCGACACCAGGTCGAAGGGCCGGGAGCGGAAGCGGTACGCCGACGAGGTCAGCGCCCCGACCGGGCAGATCTGGATGGTGTTCCCGGAGAAGTACGACTCGAAGGGGTCGCCCTCACCGGTGCCGACCTGCTGGAGCGCGCCGCGCTCGATCAGCTCGATCATCGGGTCGCCCGCCACCTGGTTGGAGAACCGGGTGCAGCGTGCGCAGAGCACGCACCGCTCACGGTCCAGCAGCACCTGGGTGGAGATGGGCACGGGCTTCTCGAAGGTGCGCTTCTTCCCGTCGAAGCGGGAGTCGGCGCCGCCGTGCGACATCGCCTGGTTCTGCAGGGGGCACTCGCCGCCCTTGTCGCAGACCGGGCAGTCCAGCGGGTGGTTGATGAGCAGGAGCTCCATCACCCCCTTCTGGGCCTTCTCCGCGACGGGAGAGGTGATCTGCGACTTCACGACCATGCCGTCGGTGCAGGTGATGGTGCAGGAGGCCATCGGCTTGCGCTGGCCCTCGACCTCGACGATGCACTGCCGGCAGGCGCCGGCCGGGTCGAGGAGCGGATGGTCGCAGAAGCGCGGGATCTCGATGCCGAGGAGTTCGGCGGCCCGGATGACCAGGGTCCCCTTGGGGACGCTGATCTCGATGCCGTCGATGGTCAGCGTGACCAGGTCCTCGGGCGGAACGGCCGCCTCGCCGCCCCCGGAGGGCGCACTCGTCGTGACTGTCATGCGTTCACCCCCCGGTGAGCGTTCTTGTCGTCCTCGTCGTCGGCCCAGAGGGTCGACCTGGCCGGATCGAAGGGGCAGCCCTTGCCGGTGATGTGCTGCTCGTACTCCTCACGGAAGTACTTCAGGGAGGAGAAGATCGGCGAGGCCGCGCCGTCGCCGAGTGCGCAGAAGGACTTGCCGTTTATGTTGTCGGCGATGTCGTTCAGCTTGTCGAGGTCGGCCATCTCGCCCTTGCCCGCCTCGATGTCACGGAGCAACTGGACCAGCCAGTACGTCCCTTCGCGGCAGGGTGTGCACTTGCCGCAGGACTCATGGGCGTAGAACTCGGTCCAGCGGGTGACGGCGCGCACCACGCAGGTGGTCTCGTCGAAGCACTGGAGCGCCTTGGTGCCGAGCATCGAGCCGGCGGCGCCGACGCCCTCGTAGTCCAGGGGGACGTCGAGGTGTTCGTCGGTGAACATCGGGGTGGACGAGCCGCCCGGTGTCCAGAACTTCAGGCGGTGCCCGGCCCTGATGCCGCCGCTCATGTCGAGCAGCTGGCGCAGGGTGATGCCGAGCGGGGCCTCGTACTGGCCGGGGCTGGTGACATGCCCGCTGAGCGAGTACAGCGTGAAGCCAGGGGACTTCTCGCTGCCCATCGACTTGAACCAGTCCTTGCCCCTGTTCAGGATCGCGGGAACCGAGGCGATGGACTCGACGTTGTTCACCACGGTGGGGCAGGCGTACAGACCGGCGACCGCGGGGAAGGGAGGACGGAGCCGTGGCTGGCCACGCCGTCCTTCGAGCGAGTCGAGCAGCGCGGTCTCCTCACCGCAGATGTACGCACCGGCACCCGCGTGCACCGTGAGTTCGAGGTCGAGCCCCGAACCCAGGATGTTCGTCCCCAGGTAGCCCGCCTCCCGGGCCTCACGCACCGCCTCGTGCAGCCGCCGCAGTACGGGGACGACTTCGCCGCGCAGATAGATGAAGGCGTGCGAGGAGCGGATCGCGTAACAGGCGATCACGATGCCCTCGATGAGGCTGTGCGGGTTCGCGAAGAGGAGCGGGATGTCCTTGCAGGTCCCGGGCTCGGACTCGTCGGCGTTGACCACGAGGTAGTGCGGCTTGCCGTCGCCCTGCGGGATGAACTGCCACTTCATCCCGGTGGGGAAGCCCGCGCCCCCGCGTCCGCGCAGACCGGAGTCCTTGACGTACGCGATGAGGTCGTCGGGCTCCATGGCGAGGGCCTTGCGCAGGCCCTCGTATCCGTCGTGGCGGCGGTAGGTGTCCAGCGTCCAGGGCTCCGGCTCGTCCCAGAAGGAGGAGAGGACCGGGGCCAGAAGCTTCTCCGGGCTTGTCCCGTTCTTGTCGATCTCGGCGGCCACGGTCATCACTCCCCCTCCTCGGCTGCCGGCCCGGCCGGGTGCTCCGGGTCGGAGGCCGACGTCGGCTGCGGTGCGTCATGGGAGCTGAGGTGCTCGGCGCCCTTCTGCGGCGGTGCGTCCCGCGGCGTCTCGCCCCGCTGTCCGACGACGCGTGCGTGCGGTACGGCCTCGCCCTTGGCCAGCTTCAGACCGATCAGCGAGGCGGCGCCCGCTCCGCCGCCGGCCTCGACGGCGCCGGGGCGCTCGTCGGGGAAGCCGGCCAGGATCCGGGCGGTCTCCTTGTACGAGCACAGCGGCGCGCCGCGGGTGGGTTCGACGGTGCGTCCCGCGATCAGGTCGTCGACGAGCCGCGTCGCGCTCTGGGGCGTCTGGTTGTCGAAGAACTCCCAGTTGACCATCACGACGGGCGCGAAGTCGCAGGCCGCGTTGCACTCGATGTGTTCGAGGGTGACCTTGCCGTCCTCGGTCGTCTCGTCGTTGCCGACGCCCAGGTGCTCCTTGAGCCGGTCGAAGATGGCGTCGCCGCCCATGACCGCGCAGAGCGTGTTGGTGCAGACGCCGACCTGGTAGTCGCCGCTCGGCTTGCGCCTGTACATCGAGTAGAAGGTGGCGACCGCGGTGACCTCGGCGGTGGTGAGGCCGAGCTGGTCGGCGCAGAAGGCCATGCCCGTACGGGAGACGTAACCCTCCTCGGACTGCACCAGGTGCAGCAGCGGCAGGAGAGCCGAACGGCTGCCCGGGTAGCGGGCGATCACCTCCTTCGCGTCCGCTTCGAGCCGGGCGAGCACCTCGGCCGGGTAGGCGGGGGCGGGGAGCTGCGGCATCCCCAGGCTGACTTCTTGGTTGGATGCGGTCACCGGTCGACGCCTCCCATCACGGGGTCGATGGACGCGACGGCGACGATGACGTCGGCGACCTGGCCGCCCTCGCACATCGCCGCCATGGCCTGCAGATTGGTGAAGGACGGGTCGCGGAAGTGGACCCGGAACGGGCGCGTGCCGCCGTCCGATACGACGTGCACGCCGAGTTCGCCCTTGGGGGACTCTATGGCCGTGTACGTCTGTCCGGCCGGGACCCTGAAGCCCTCGGTCACCAGCTTGAAGTGGTGGATCAGGGCCTCCATGGAGGTGCCCATGATGTTCTTGATGTGGTCGAGGGAGTTGCCGAGTCCGTCGGGCCCGAGCGCGAGCTGCGCGGGCCAGGCGATCTTCTTGTCGGCGACCATGACCGGGCCCGGCTCGAGCCGCTCCAGGCACTGCTCGATGATCCTGAGCGACTGGCGCATCTCCTCCAGACGGATGAGGAAGCGGCCGTAGGAGTCGCAGCTGTCCGCGGTGGGGACCTCGAAGTCGTAGGTCTCGTAGCCGCAGTACGGATCGGACTTGCGCAGGTCGTGCGGGAGTCCGGCGGACCTGAGGACCGGCCCTGTGGCGCCGAGCGCCATGCAGCCGGCCAGGTCGAGATAGCCGACGTCCTGCATACGGGCCTTGAAGATGGGGTTGCCGGTCGCGAGCTTGTCGTACTCCGGCAGGTTCTTCTTCATGGTCTTGATGAATTCGCGGAGCCGGTCGATCGCACCCACGGGCAGGTCCTGGGCGAGCCCGCCGGGCCGGATGAACGCGTGGTTCATCCGCAGTCCGGTGATCAGCTCGAAGAGATCGAGAACGAGTTCACGATCGCGGAAGCCGTAGATCATGATCGTCGTGGCGCCGAGTTCCATGCCGCCGGTGGCGATGCACACCAAGTGCGAGGAGAGCCGGTTGAGCTCCATCAGGAGCACACGCAGGACCGTGGCACGGTCCGGGATCTGGTCCTCGATACCGAGGAGCTTCTCGACCCCGAGGCAGTACGCCGCCTCGTTGAAGAACGGGGTCAGGTAGTCCATGCGGGTGACGAAGGTGGTGCCCTGCGTCCAGTTGCGGAATTCGAGGTTCTTCTCGATGCCGGTGTGGAGGTAGCCGATGCCGCAGCGGGCCTCGGTGACGGTCTCGCCGTCGATCTCCAGGATCAGCCGCAGCACGCCGTGGGTGGACGGGTGCTGGGGACCCATGTTCACGATGATGCGCTCGTCGTCCGACTTGGCTGCGGACTCGACGACCTCGTCCCAGTCGCCGCCGGTGACTGTATATACAGTCCCCTCGGTCGTGGTGCGGGGTGTTGCTCGGGGAGTGGTCATCAGCTGTACGACCTCCGCTGGTCCGGAGCCGGGATCTGGGCGCCCTTGTACTCGACGGAGATGCCGCCGAGCGGGTAGTCCTTGCGCTGCGGGAAGCCCTGCCAGTCGTCCGGCATCATGATCCGGGTCAGGGCGGGGTGCCCGTCGAAGATCAGCCCGAAGAAGTCGTAGGTCTCGCGCTCGTGCCAGTCGTTGGTCGGGTAGACCTCGACGAGGGACGGGATGTGCGGGTCGCTGTCCGGGGCGGACACCTCAAGACGGATCAGCCGCCCGTGGGTGAGCGAGCGCAGGTGGTAGACCGCGTGCAGCTCGCGTCCCTTGTCCTCCAGGTAGTGGACTCCGCTGACGCCCGTACAGAGTTCGAAGCGCAGGGCCGGGTCGTCGCGCAGGGTGCGGGCGACCTGGACCAGGTGCTCGCGCGCGATGAAGAAGGTGAGTTCGTCCCGGTCGACGACCGTCTTCTCGATGGCGCTGTCCGGGAGCAGGTCCTGTTCCTCCAGGGCGCCTTCCAGCTCGTCCGCCACCTCGTCGAACCAGCCGCCGTACGGCCGGGAGGTGGCCCCGGGCCGCGTCACCGTGCGGACGAGTCCGCCGTAGCCGGAGGTGTCGCCGCCGTTGTTGGCGCCGAACATGCCCTTGCGTACGCGGATGACCTCACCGGAGTCGTCGCGCGGGGCGGGCGCCCGGCCGTCGTTGCCGTTCTGCTCGTCGCTCATCGCAGCAGCCCCTTCATCTCGATCAGGGGAAGTGCGTTGAGCGCCGCCTCCTCCGCCTCGCGGGCGGCCTCCTCCGCGTTGACCCCGAGCTTGGTGCCCTGGATCTTCTGGTGGAGCTTGAGGATGGCGTCGATCAGCATCTCGGGGCGCGGTGGGCATCCCGGCAGATAGATGTCGACCGGGACAATATGGTCAACACCCTGAACAATGGCGTAATTATTGAACATTCCACCTGATGATGCGCAAACCCCCATGGAGATCACCCACTTGGGGCTCGGCATCTGGTCGTAGACCTGCCTCAGGACGGGCGCCATCTTCTGACTGACCCGCCCGGCGACGATCATCAGATCCGCCTGCCGCGGCGATCCGCGGAAGACCTCCATCCCGAAACGGGCCAGGTCGTACCGCCCGGCGCCGGTCGTCATCATCTCGATGGCGCAGCAGGCGAGGCCGAAGGTGGCCGGGAAGACGGATGACTTCCGTACCCAGCCGGCGGCCTGCTCGACAGTGGTCAGCACAAAGCCGCTCGGCAGCTTCTCTTCGAGTCCCATGGTGTGCCCCTCAGCCCCTCAGTCCCATTCCAGGCCGCCCCGACGCCACACATACGCGTAGGCGACGAAGACGGTGAGCACGAAGAGCAGCATCTCCACGAGCCCGAAGATCCCCAGGGCGTCGAAGGTGACCGCCCAGGGATAGAGGAAGACGATCTCGATGTCGAAGACGATGAACAGCATCGCCGTCAGGTAGTACTTGATGGGGAAACGGCCGCCTCCGGCTGGCGTGGGGGTGGGTTCGATACCGCACTCGTACGCTTCGAGCTTTGCTCGGTTGTACCGCTTCGGGCCGATAAGCGTGGCCATGACCACGGAGAAGATCGCAAACCCTGCCCCGAGGGCGCCGAGCACGAGGATGGGCGCGTAGGCATTCACGCTCCTCGCTCCTTCCAGTCGTCCTTGACCGTTGGACCGCATCGGGCGACCGGCTCGCCACCTCACCAAGATCGCTTTCATGTGAGGCAGTTCACAAGCCCGACTGCCCCGCATCCTATGCCCGCCGTCCTGTGATCTGCGACACGGGGTACACCAACGTCTTTGTGATCTCCACCACCTGACGAACGATCATGAAGTCGGATGAGCGGTGATCTTCGTACGCGAAGCGGCCGTCCGGCTACGAGACGTGACATCTTGCGGCGTTACCGCTGGTCAAAGGCGCGTGGCTCTATCAATGGACAGCCCTTACAAGCAAATTGGCGATGGACACCGCAGCGGTGATATAGGGCGCGACCATGGGTGACGGACACCCGGACGAGGGGCTCGGAGGTACCGATGTGGACAATGCGCACGCATTCACGAACTTCCGGACGCCGGGAGGGTGCGGGCCGGCACACCGGCGGCCGGCCTCGCCCCGCACGCGACGCACGGCCGCGCGGTTGCCCCTCACGGGAGAGTCATGCTGTGACCTGCGCCACTCCACGCCCACTTCAAGACAAGCGGGCTTGGCCAACCGTGTGAACGGATGGTAAGCGACGGGCAATTCGGACGTATTGCAAGAATGCCGTGATCACAGCCGTGTTCAAGGGTGCCCGTTTTGCCCGTTAGGGCGTCAATAAAGGCCGCTAATAAGCGGATTCATAGATTCCGAACGTAACTGTGTCGCAACACACGTTTCTTGAAGGGACCCCTGAGGCCCTGATAGCGCTAGTACCCATGTCCCACACCGCTCACATACCCAGCCACCGGAAGCCCCGCCAAAGCGCCTCGAAGACGGCGCTGCGGGCAGGAGTTGCCGGTGGCGTCCTCAGCACCATCGCGGTCGCGGGTGCCGCGGGCCCCGCTCAGGCCGAGCCCGTGACCCGGACCGTCGAAATGCCCACCATCACGGCCGGGCTCTCCACTTCCGTCGCCGCGTCCGCGCAGGCGACCCAGGCGGTCGCTCTCGACCTCGAGACGCAGGCCCACGAGGACGCCGAGGCAGCCACCGCGGCCAAGACCGCCAAGAAGGCCAAGGCCGAGGCGGTCCGCAAGGCAGAGGCCAAGAAGAAGGCCGAAGCAGCCGCCAAGGCAAAGGCGGAGGCCGCCGAGCGTGCCTCGCGCACCGCCGAGCGCACCACGCTCAGCGCCTCCACCGAATCCTCCACCACCTCCGCACCCGTGTCGTCCAACGCCACCGGGTCCGCCGCGTCCGTCATCGCCTTCGCGCAGTCGCACGTCGGCGACGCGTACGTCTCCGGTGGCACAGGCCCGAACTCGTGGGACTGCTCCGGTCTTGTCCAGGCCGCCTTCCGCACAGTGGGCGTCGAGCTTCCGCGTGTGTCGCAGAGCCAGTCCACGGCCGGGACCCAGGTCTCGCTCGACAACCTCCAGCCCGGCGACATCCTGTACTGGGGCGGCGCCGGCAGCGCGTACCACGTGGGGATCTACGTGGGCGACGGCCAGTTCGTCGGTGCGCAGAACTCCAGCACCGGCGTCGTACAGAAGTCCCTGGACTACGACCCGCCGTCGGGCGCCGTCCGCGTTCTCTGATTCACAAGCTCCACAGCCCGGCACCGCGCACTCCGCACGGCACGATGACGACCCGTCATCGTGCCGTGCGCGCGTCCGGCCCCACGACGGGTTCCGCCGGCCGGCGCTGGCCCGGCACCTCCGCCTGACCCTCTCCCCCGCGCTCCCGGCGCAGGAGCAGCACGCCCGCCGCGCACGCGAGAGCGGCCAGCACGAAGCCGTAAGCGGGGGTCGACCCGGACGGCTGGGTCTCGTAGACGAGCGCCGCCGACAGCACCGTCACGGCGACCGGTGCCCGGCCGCCGCCCGCGGTGGCGGCGAGCACCGCCGTCGGCCACAGCAGATACCACGGCTGCACCATCGGCGAGAGCACGACCAGGGCCAGCAGCGCGAGCCCCAGGGCGTGCGCCGGTTCCGTACGCCCGGTCGTCGCCTGCCACGCGAAGCGGGCGATCAGCACCAGGGCGACCAGCAGACCGAGGTTCTGCACGGCGGACTTGACCGGCTCGGGGTCGGTCCCGGCCAGCAGCCGCAGGAGCTCACCCAGGCCCAGGCCGAGGTCGCTGCTGAGGGACAGCGCGGTGTGGATGCGCCCGGCGACTCCCTGGGTCCCGGCCCAGCCGAAGCCGGTGCCGCTCATGAGCGTCATGCCGACGGCGACCGCCCCGGCGACCAGGCCGGGCGCCAGCAGCCCCTTCGCCACCCGCCGTACGGCAGGACCGCGCGCCGCCCGGCCCACCACGACACCGATGAACAGCAGCGCCACCGCCGCGGGCGACTTCACCATCACGGCGAGCCCGACGAGCGCCGACCCGGCGATCCATCTCCCGCGCAGGGCGAGGAGCACACCGGCCAGCATCAGGCCGATCATCAGCCCGTCGTTGTGGATGCCGCCGACCACATGGATGAGCAGCAGCGGATTCAGCGCACCCAGCCACAGCGCCGCGCTCTCGCCGCGGCCGTGCTCCCGGGCGAGCCCCCGCAGGGCCCACACGAGCAGCACCAGCCCACCGAGGGCGATCAGACGCATCCCCAGCACTGCGGGCACCAGCGTGCCGCCCGTCGCCCAGGCCACGCAGCGCGCGAGGACGAGGAAGAACGGCCCGTACGGTGCGGGAGTATCGGTCCAGTGCCGCCCGACGCTCGCCGCGGCATCGCCGCCCTGTCCGCCGGGATCGAGGACGGACGGCCCCGCGCTGTAGACGTCGTGCCCTTCGAGGACCATCGTCCCCTGCGCGATGTAGCTGTAGACGTCGGCGCTGTACAGCGGCGGCGCCAGAACCAGCGGAGCCGTCCACCAGGCGAGAGTGACCAGGGTGGCGCGTACGGGCGCTCCGGCCCTGCCGTGCAGCCACCAGGCGACGACGAGCACCGTCAGACCGGCGTACGCCAGGGCGTACCCCGCGACGTTCACCGCCGTCCCGTGGGGCACCCAGAGCCCCCAGGGATCGCGGGCCGGCAGCGTCCCGACGGCCCAGCCGCCCGACGCGACGGCCCCTGATCCGGCCGCGCCCAGCCATCGGCAGCGGCGGGTGGTCCATGCCCCTGTAGCCCCCATGGGCCGAACCTACCGCAGGGGCGTACCGCGGGGGGCGGGGGCCGGGGCGGACCGCTCAGGCCTTCGGGGCGACCTTCGAGAGGCCGTTGATGATGCGGTCCATGGCGTCGCCGCCCGTCGGGTCGGTGAGGTTGGCGAGCATCTTCAGCGTGAACTTCATCAGGACGGGGTGGGTCAGACCGCGCTGCGTCGCGACCTTCATGACCTTCGGGTTCCCGATCATCTTCACGAAGGCGCGGCCCAGCGTGTAGTAACCGCCGTAGGTCTCCTTGAGGACCTTCGGGTAGTGCTGGAGGGCCAGTTCGCGCTGGGCGGGGGTGGCGCGGGCGTGCGCCTGGACGATGACGTCCGCGGCGATCCGGCCCGACTCCATGGCGTACGCGATGCCTTCGCCGTTGAACGGGTTGACGAGCCCGCCCGCGTCGCCGACGAGCAGCAGGCCCTTGGTGTAGTGCGGCTGGCGGTTGAAGGCCATCGGGAGCGCGGCGCCGCGGATCGGCATCGTCATGTTCTCCGGGGTGTAGCCCCAGTCCTCCGGCATGGAGGCGCACCATGCCTTGAGCACCTCGCGCCAGTCGAGCTCCTTGAAGGCGGCCGAGGAGTTGAGGATGCCGAGGCCTACGTTGGACGTGCCGTCGCCCATGCCGAAGATCCAGCCGTAGCCGGGCAGCAGACGGTCCTCGGTGCCGCGGCGGTCCCACAGCTCCAGCCAGGACTCCAGGTAGTCGTCGTCGTGGCGGGGCGAGGTGAAGTACGTACGGACCGCGACGCCCATCGGGCGGTCCTCACGGCGGTGCAGGCCCATGTTGAGGGAGAGCCGGGTGGAGTTGCCGTCGGCGGCGACGACGAGCGGGGCGTGGAAGGTGACCGGGGTCTTCTCCTCGCCGAGCTTGGCGTGGACACCGGTGATGCGTCCGGTGCGCTCGTCCTTGATCGGCTCGCCCACGTTGCAGCGCTCGTACAGCCGGGCGCCCGCCTTCTGGGCCTGGCGGGCCAGCTGCTCGTCGAAGTCGTCGCGCTTGCGGACGAGGCCGTAGTCCGGGTACGAGGCGAGGTCCGGCCAGTCGAGCTGGAGGCGGACGCCCCCGCCGATGATGCGCAGGCCCTTGTTGCGGAGCCAGCCGGCCTCTTCGGAGATGTCGATGCCCATGGAGACGAGCTGCTTGGTGGCGCGCGGGGTGAGCCCGTCGCCGCAGACCTTCTCACGGGGAAAGGCCGTCTTCTCCAGGAGAAGGACGTCGAGTCCGGCCTTGGCGAGGTAGTACGCGGTCGTGGAGCCGGCTGGACCCGCTCCGACGACGATCACGTCCGCGCTCTGTTCGGAGAGGGGCTCGGTCACGGTCGGATCTCCCGAAGACTCGAAATCGCGTGCCGCGCGGCACATGTCGCGTGCAGTCTATGGGTGCCTGCTGATCGACTCCCGAAGGGCTCCCCGATGCCGCGTGTGCCTGACCCGACTCCCTCCGTACATCTGCGCGTCCCGACCGACGAGGACGCCCTGGCCTGGTACCGGGTGTTCGACGACCCGGAGGTGATGGAATTCCACGGCGGCCGCCCGGCGGAGTACTCCGTGTACGAGGAGTTGACCGCACGCCAGCGCCGCCACGACGCGGAACTCGGCCACTGTCTGTGGACGGTGCTGGACGACGCGGATGAGGTGCTCGGCTTCACGGGCGCCCAGCCGTGGCCGCACGCCTCGTTCGGCCCGGTGGGCGAGATCGAGCTCGGCTGGCGGCTGGGCCGGGCCTCCTGGGGGCACGGTTACGCGACCGCCGCCGCGCGGACCACGCTGGAGCGGATACGGGACCTCGGGGTGCGGGAGGTCGTGGCGATGATCAACGTACGCAACGCCCGCTCGGTGGCGGTGGCCGTACGGCTCGGTATGCGGCAGGCCGAGACGTACACGTCCCCGGTGTCGAAGCAGGAGGCGTACTGCTTCCGTCTTGAGCTCTGAGGCCCCGCCGCCCCCGGTCCGAGCTCCGGGCCCCCGCGGGGGCTCTCAGTCGCGCACGCCTCGGTGGAGTGCCACCACGCCGCCGGTGAGGTTGCGCCAGGCCACCTTCGACCAGCCGGCCTCACGCAGCAGCGTGGCCAGGCCGGCCTGGTCGGGCCAGGCGCGGATCGACTCGGCCAGGTAGACGTAGGCGTCGGGGTTCGACGACACGGCACGCGCCACCGGGGGCAGTGCGCGCATCAGGTACTCGGTGTAGACGGTCCTGAAGGGCGTCCACGTCGGCTGGGAGAACTCGCAGATCACCACGCGTCCGCCCCGCTTGGTGACCCGGTACAGCTCGCTCAGCGCGGCGCGGGTGTCCTGGATGTTGCGCAGCCCGAAGGAGATCGTGACCGCGTCGAAGGTCTCGTCCTTGAAGGGCAGCCTGGTGCCGTCGCCCGCGGTGAACGGCATCCAGGGGTGGCGCGCCTTGCCGACCTGGAGCATCCCGATCGAGAAGTCGCAGGGCACCACGTAGGCGCCGGTCCTGGCGAACGGCTGCGACGAGGTGGCCGTGCCCGCCGCCAGGTCGAGGATCTTCTGCGCGGGGCGGGCGTCGACGGCGCGGGCGACCTCCTTGCGCCAGAGCCGCGCCTGTCCGAGCGACAGCACGTCGTTGGTGAGGTCGTAGTTCGCCGCCACGTCGTCGAACATCGAGGCGACTTCGTGCGGCTGCTTGTCCAGGGAGGCTCGGGTCACCCTCCCATTCAAGCAGCCCGGTCCCCGGCCCCCGGCGGCGGCGTGCGGCGGGGCGCGCCGCGGTCCGCCGGAGCGGACGGGGACATCCTCGTCATCGGATCAGGGAACAGCACCGGCCGGATCCACGTCTCTTCCCGTGAGGGGAACGGAGGTTGTGCACAAGACAGCGTGTGGGGCGGGTGAACGATCCGTCCTGGACGTCCACACCGAAACCACGGATGATCGTCGGAAATGCACAGAGACGGCACAGATCGAATACGCAGCGCCACCGGTTCACGCCGGGCGGCCGGGGGTCCCTCATCGGGCGGCGGTCCCTCGCGCGCGCGGTCGCGCAAGCGCTTGGCCCGGCGAAGACGGACACGGAGACGGCGGGCGGGCCTCGCGGGGGCGGTGGTCGCGGTGACCGCAGCCGCCGCGTTCCTCTACCTCGACGCCCCGTGGCAGGACGAGGACGCAGCCGCGGCCGGCCGGGAGGCGTCCAGGGCCGGTTCGGCCCCGGCGACGCCCACTCCGGAGGTGTCCGCCTCGCCGAAGGCGTCCAGGAGCCCGAAGGCGTCGAAGTCCCCCACGGCCTCACCGGAGGCCGATGAGTCCGTCGATCCGGCCTCCGTGCCGAAGTCGGGTCCCGGCACCTTCACCGTGGCGCGCAAGGGTGTCTCGTCCGGTGGCGGCGGCAAATACCGCTACCGCGTCGAGGTGGAGGACGGCATCGGCGTGGACCCGGACAGCGCCGCCGACGACGTGGCGGAGATACTCTCCGACCCACGGGGCTGGAGCACCGGAGGGGCCAGTTTCCGCCAGGTCGCGGACGATTCCGCGGGTCTGGTGGTCCGGATAGGGACGGCGAAGACCACCGACAAGCTCTGCGGGGACTACGGGCTGGACACCGGGGGCGAGGTGAACTGCCGCGGCGGGAAGAACGTCATGGTCAACCTGGACCGCTGGCAGCTGGGTTCGCCGACCTTCGACGGTCCTGCGACCGGCTACCGCGCCCTGATCATCAATCACGAGGTGGGCCACTGGCTCGGGCACGGTCACGAGACCTGCCCCGGCAAGGGAAAGCCGGCCCCCGCGATGATGCAGCAGATCAAGGGCCTCGAAGGCTGTACGTCCAACGCCTGGCCCTACGACCGGAACGGCCACTATCTGGGCGGCCCTTCGGTGCCGTAGGCCACCGCCCCGCTCAAGGGCTCACCTTCGCCCAAGGGCCTCACCGTCTCCGGTGGACCAGCCGTCCGCCGAGCACCGTGGCGACGCAGGTCCCGGCGCCCGCCGCGACCAGCGCCGCCTCGTCGGGGGCGTCGAAGACCGCGAGATCGGCGCGCCCGCCGACGGTGAGCGGGGCGTGCACGGAGCCCGGCAGGCCGCCGCCACGGGCGAACGGATCGAGGTCCGGCTCCCCGGGCGGCCCGCCGGGAGCCCCGGCGACGGCCGTGAGACCCGAGCGGGCCACGGCGGTGCGTACGGCGTGGTCGTCGAACGGACCCGCGACATGAGTGGTCCCGTGCCGCAGCATCCGCTGCAACCCCCGGCGTACGCTGCCGGCCCGGCGCGGCTCGTCCATCCGCCCGGCCAGGGCCTCGAAGTCCGCCCCGGTGAGCGGCTGTTCGCCGAGCTCGTCCGCCTCGCGCGGGTCGGGGTGGTAGCAGCGGGTCAGCAGGGCGACGCCGTCCCACTGACGCAGGCCCGGCGTGAGGACGCCCGGCCACCGCCGGACCCGGGCCGTGGGGTGTGCGGCCGTCACCCCGTCGTACGGTCCGATGGCCACGATCCGGTCGCCCTCCACCGCGACCGCGCCCCCGGCGACGGCCGCCGCGCCGACCGGCAGGACCAGCGGCGCGGCGTGAACGGTCAGCACGGGCGGCTCAGTTGGCGTCCAGGAGCTTCAGCTCCGGGTGCGCGGTGCCGCCGCTGATCGCCGTGGAGGAGATGTGCGAGACGACGCGCTCGTCGACCGGGTCGTTCGCCGGGTCGTCGTGCACCACCAGGTGCTCGTAGGTCGTGGCGCGCTGGGCGGGGACGCGGCCCGCCTTGCGGATCAGGTCGATGATCTCCAGCCGGTTCGAGCGGTGCTTGGCGCCGGCCGACGAGACGACGTTCTCCTCCAGCATGATCGAGCCGAGGTCGTCCGCGCCGTAGTGCAGGGACAGCTGGCCGACCTCCTTGCCCGTGGTCAGCCAGGAGCCCTGGATGTGGGCGACGTTGTCGAGGAAGAGCCGGGCGATGGCGATCATCCGCAGGTACTCGAAGAGCGTGGCCTGCGTCTGCCCCTTCAGCTTGTTGTTCTCCGGCTGGTAGGTGTACGGGATGAAGGCGCGGAAGCCGCCCGTGCGGTCCTGGACGTCGCGGATCATCCGCAGGTGCTCGATGCGCTCGGCGTTGGTCTCGCCGGTGCCCATCAGCATGGTGGAGGTGGACTCGACGCCGAGGCCGTGTGCGATCTCCATGATCTCCAGCCAGCGCTCGCCCGACTCCTTGAGCGGGGCGATCGCCGTACGCGGCCTGGCGGGCAGGAGTTCGGCGCCCGCGCCGGCGAAGGAGTCGAGCCCGGCGGCGTGGATCCGCTGGACGGCCTCCTTCGCGGAGACGCCCGAGATGCGGGCCATGTGCTCGATCTCGGAGGCACCGAGCGAGTGGATGACCAGCTGCGGGAACGCCTTCTTGATGGCGGAGAAGTGCTCCTCGTAGTACTCGACGCCGTAGTCCGGGTGGTGTCCGCCCTGGAACATGATCTGGGTACCGCCCAGCTCGACGGTCTCCGCGCAGCGCCGCAGGATGTCGTCGAGGTCGCGGGACCAGCCCTTGGCGGTGTCCTTGGGCGGCGCGTAGAACGCGCAGAACTTGCAGGCCGTGACGCAGACGTTGGTGTAGTTGATGTTGCGTTCGATGATGTACGTCGCGATGTGCTCCGTACCGGCGTAGCGGCGGCGGCGCACGGCGTCCGCGGCGGAACCGAGCGCGTGCAGCGGTGCCGACCGGTACAGGTCGACGGCCTCTTCCGGAGTGATCCGGCCGCCTTCGGCTGCGCGGTCGAGGATGGGCTGAAGGTCGGCCTTCTCGGTCACCGGGCTGTCACCTTTCGGCGGTTTTTCAACGGTTCTACGGACCGATCCAGCCTACGCCAGCCCCTGCCGGGGTCAGTCGCCGGACCGGCTGAGCGTGCCCTTCGGGTTGCCCGCCGCCTCCTCGTGGGACTGGTAGCGGAGCGTGCCGGCCGATGTGAGCGTGAAGACGAGGTCGGCGTCGCCTCCGGTGCACAGGGAGTCGTCGGTGTGGTCCGGGTCGGTGCGCTCCCGGATCTTCACCTCCTTCGCCGTGCCGGAGGTGAGCTTGCCGATGCCCTTGCAGACGACGCTCGTGCCCAGCACATCGAGCCGATGGGTCAGCCGGACCACGTCGTCGCCCTTCGCCCCCTCGGTGAACACGGCGGTGACCGTGCCGTGCGGCAGCCCGCTGCGCTCGGTCGCCGGCCCCTTCCAGGTGCCGGCGAACTCCTCGGGCAGCGCGCTCACCGGCGCGGAGGCGGCGGGGGCTTCCGAGGCGGAGTCCGTCGGGGTGCCCGAGCCGCTCGCCGCCGGGGGCTTCGCCGCGTCGCTGCCGTGGCTGTCGTCGTCGCTCCTGAAGAGGTCCCCCATCGTCGCGGCGCCCAGGGTCACCACGGCGAGCGCCCCGGCGACGGCCAGCGCGACGGTGCAGCTGATCCGTCTCCCCCGGCGCGCGCCGGGCTGCGGGCCGGTGTCCAGGGTGACGGCGACACGGGCCCCGGAGCCCCGGTCCCCCGGGGTGTCCGCGGCCGCCGGCGGCCCCGGCGGCATCGGGGGCAGCGGCGGTCCGAAGGTGCCGAGCGCCGCGTTGCCCAGGGAAGCGCTGCTGAACGGCACGGGCCCCGACTGCACGGGCGCGTCCTGCGGCTCCAGGTCCAGCAGGGCCACCGCCGAGCTGCTGACCTCCCGCACCAGCGGGCCCGGCAGCCAGCCCGGCGCGACCAGGGACGCGGCGCCGCCGGGCGCGAGCCCCCGGGCGAGCTCGGCGGGGGCGGGCCGGAGGGCTGGGTCCTTGGCCAGGCACGCGGCCACCAGCTCCCGGAGTTCGCCGTCCAGGTCGCCGAGTTCTGGTTCCTCGTGCACCACCTTGTAGAGCAGTACGGCCGACGAGTCGCCGAGGAAGGGCGCGGCGCCGGTCGCCGCGTAGGCGAGGACCCCGCCGAGCGAGAAGACATCGGCCGCGCCCGAGATGTCCTCGCCGCGGATCTGCTCCGGCGCCATGTAGCCGGGCGAGCCGACGGAGACCCCGGTGGAGGTGAGGGAGACGGTGGCGCCCAGGGCACGGGCGATACCGAAGTCGATCAGCCGTGGGCCCTCCAGTGCCAGCAGGACGTTGGACGGCTTCACGTCCCGGTGGATCAGGCCGTGCGCGTGTACGGCGTCGAGCGCCTCGCCGAGCCCTGCCCCCAGGGTCCGTACGGCGTACTCGGGCAGCGGGCCGTGCCGGGTGACCGCGTCCGAGAGCGGCGGCCCCGCCACATAACCGGTCGCCACCCACGGCACCGCCGCGTCGGGGTCGGCGTCCAGGACCGGGGCCGTCCACCGCGCGCCCAGGCGCCGAGCGGCCTCCACCTCACGCCGGAAACGCGCGCGGAACTGCTCGTCCAGGGCGAAGTGCGGGTGCACCACCTTGACCGCGACGGTACGGCCGCCGGCGCTGCGGCCCAGATAGACGCGGCCCATGCCGCCGGCGCCGAGCCTGCCGAGCAGCCGGTAGGCGCCGATGGTGCGCGGTTCGCCGGCTTCCAGCGGCTGCATACGGTCTCCCCCTGAGATCCCCGGGACTCGGACGGCAGCCTAGGCGGACCGCGTCGCACGGTCACGGAGACCCCTTACGCCGATTTCGCCCCTATGGGCACGAAGCAGGGATTTCGCCACACCGAAAGGCGTGAATACGTCGTTCGTCCGCACCGATCAGGGTTCACCGGAGGGAAACCGGAAGGGGTTCCCCGAGCCATCCCCTATTCGCCCGAGCGTCCATGAGGAGTCACCCCGCGACGGAACTCCGGACATTCACCCCCATTCAAGGGAACGGAATGCCGGAGTCACGCATCAGGGGGTAAAGGGCGGCCGGTGAAGGAAGGCGCGGGAAGGTACGGGAAGGCGGGCGGCATTCCTCTCGTCCGCCGCGCCATTCCCGTACGCCCACGGTGTCAGCCGCCGAGGAGTTCGACGTTCACATCCGCCGGGAAGCCGGACGTCGGGCCGGTCCGCCGGGCGAACTCACGCACGCCCGCCAGCTGGTCCGGGCCGAAGCGGAAGTCCAGCGTGGTGAAGTAGCGCTCCAGCACCTCGGCGTCGAAGGACTCCCAGCGCGCCGCCTGCTCCGCGACCTTGGTGACCTCCTCCAGCGAGAGGTCCCGGGAGGCCAGGAACGCCTCGTGCACCTTCTCGACGTACTCGGGGTGCGAGGCCAGGTAGTCCTTGCGGGCCGCCCAGACGGCGAAGACGAACGGCAGCCCCGTCCAGTCCTTCCACATCTGTCCCAGGTCATGGACCTTCAGGCCCAGCCTGGGGGCGTCGTGGAGGTTGGCGCGCAGCGCGGCGTCACCGATGAGGACGGCCGCGTCGGCCTCCTGCATCATCAGGCCGAGGTCCGGCGGGCAGGTGTAGTAGTCGGGGGCGACGCCGTAACGCTCGGCCAGCAGCAGCTGGGCCAGCCGTACGGAGGTGCGCGAGGTCGAGCCGAGGGCCACCCGGGCCCCGTCCAGCTGCTCCAGGGGGAGCTGGGACACGATCACGCACGACATGACGGGGCCGTCGCAGCCGACGGCGATGTCGGGGAGAGCGACCAGGTCATCGGCGTTGCGGAGGAACTCGACCAGCGTGACGGGGCCGATGTCGAGGTCCCCCCTGACCAGCTGCTCGCTGAGTCTTTCCGGGGTGTCCTTCGAGAGCTCTAGATCGAGCAGGGTCCCGGTCCGTGCCAGACCCCAGTAGAGGGGGAGGCAGTTCAGGAACTGGATGTGGCCGACGCGCGGCCTGCTGCGACGGTCGTCGCCTTCTGCGGGAGAGACGGTTGAATTGTCCACATCGCGAGGCTAGACCTCTCTCCCCCGACCGGCATCATCGGGTCGCCCGGAGTCGCCCGCGGGGGCCTTGTCCGTCAGCTCTCCGACGGCTCAATCAAACATCCGGGTGAAGTGATCTTTCCCTCTACCGCTCTCCACAGAGTGCGTGCTAGGCTCGCCGCAAGTTGCAGTTTGGTTTCCCTTGCAGTACAGAGCCTGCGGAGCATGTAACCCGCAGGCTTTTGTAGTTTTCAGACTTGTTTGCAGGTTCTGGAGCAGGGCAACCCTTTGGCCCAAGGAGGGCTTATGGCTACCGGAACCGTCAAGTGGTTCAACGCTGAAAAGGGCTTCGGCTTCATCGCCCAGGACGGCGGCGGCCCGGATGTCTTCGTCCACTACTCCGCGATCAACGCGTCCGGGTTCCGCTCCCTCGAGGAGAACCAGGTCGTGAACTTCGACGTCACTCAGGGACCCAAGGGTCCGCAGGCTGAGAACGTCACCCCGGCCTAGTTGCCCGGGTCGGCCGATCGCGGCCGAGTGAGCAGTACCCAAGGAGCCCCGCTCCCCCGCTTCGGCGGAGGAACGGGGCTCCTGCCTTTTCCTCGTGGAAGGCCTCGGCCTCGCCTGCGGAGGGCCTCAGCCCTCTCGTCCTCACGTCCCTTCTTGACCTTCCCCCCGTGTGAACCGTT
The DNA here is from genome assembly GCF_045162755.1 of Streptomyces sp. NBC_01012. Taxonomy (NCBI): domain Bacteria; kingdom Bacillati; phylum Actinomycetota; class Actinomycetes; order Kitasatosporales; family Streptomycetaceae; genus Streptomyces; species Streptomyces sp. NBC_01012. The sequence goes on from NZ_CP108688.1 coordinate 3,180,292, forward strand.
GCAGTGGGAGTCGTCATGTTCACCATCGGAGACTTCGCCCGCCACGGACGGGTGTCGGCCCGGATGCTGCGCCACTACGACGCCATCGGCCTGCTGCGCCCGGACCGCACCGACCCCGACACCGGCTACCGCTACTACGGCGCCGCCCAGTTGGCGCGCCTCAACCGCGTCATCGCGCTCAAGGACCTCGGCTTCACGCTCCAGCAGGTGCGGGCCGTACTCGACGAGCGGGTGGACGCGGACGAGCTGCGCGGGATGCTGCGGCTGCGCCGCGCCGAGCTGGAGGCCACGATGGCCGCGGCGGCGGCCAGGCTGGCCCAGGTCGAGGCGAGGCTCCGGTCCATCGAGAGCGAGGGACACATGCCCGAGAACGACGTGATCGTCAAGACGGTGCCCGCGGTACGGATCGCCGAGCTGACCGCGACGGCCGGGAGCTACCAGCCGCAGGACATCACCCCGGTCATCGGCCCGCTGTACGAGCGACTGTTCACCCTGCTGGCCGCCGCGGGCGTCAGCCCGTCGGGGCCCTGCGTCGCCCGGTACGAGGACGACCCGGCCGGCGACGACGCGGTCACCGTTCACGCCGGGGTCACCGTCGAGGCCCCCGCCGGGCCCCTCGGCGACACCGGTTTCACCGCCGTCGAACTGCCCGCCTTCGAGGCGGCCACCATCGTGCACCGGGGCTCCATGGACCATGTCCTGGCGACCGAGCAGATCCTGGCCCGCTGGCTCGACGACCACGGACGACGCCCCGCCGGCTACGCCAGGGAGGTCTCCCTGGAGTGCCCCGACGACCGTGCGAAGTGGGTCACCGAACTCCAGCTGCCGCTCCTCGGCTGACCTGACGTCACGCTCCGTACAGGCCCTCGCCCCCCGGCTCATGTCGAGGGCCTGTGCAGAGCACCACCCGATACTGACGAGCCCGCGCATAACAAGGCAGACTGTTGACGGCGACACCAACTGCTCTGAGCGGAGCGGTATCAGCAGGACCGGCGGGGCAGGCAGGACAGGGGGCATCATGGACCGCGACAACGGACCCGGCATGCGCGTTCCGGAGCAGCGCGCCGCACGGGAACGGGCCGCCGGCACCGCACTGCGCTTCACCGTGCTCGGCCCGGTACGCGCGTGGCGCGGGAGCGAGCTCCTGCCGTCCGGGTCCCCGCAGCAACGGGCCCTGCTGGCCGCCCTGCTCCTGCGGGACGGCCGCACGGCCACCGCAGGCGAGCTCATCGACGCCCTCTGGGGCGAAGACCCCCCGTCCCAGGCCCTGGCCACCGTACGGACGTACGCGTCACGGCTCCGCAAGATCCTCGGCCAGGACACCCTGGTCAGCGAGTCAGGGGGCTACGCGGTCCGGATCCCGCGCGAGACCCTCGACCTGACGCTCGCCCAGGATCTGGCCGCCGAGGCCGAGAAGGTCCGCGGCGGCGACCGTGCGCAGGCCCGCGCCCTGATCAACAAGCTGCTCGGCCTCTGGGACGGCGAGGCGCTCGCCTCCCTCCCCGGCCCGTACGCGGAGAACCGGCGTACGAGCCTGGAGGAGTGGCGCCTCCAGCTCACCGAGACCCGTCTCGACCTGGACCTGGAGGTCGGCTCCCACGCGGAGGCCGTCTCCGAACTGACCGCGCTCACCGCGGCGCACCCCCTGCGCGAGCGGCTGCGCGAGCTGCTGATGGTCGCCCTGTACCGCAGCGGCCGGCAGGCCGAGGCGCTCGCGGTGTACGCCGACACCCGCCGGCTGCTCGCCGAGGAGCTCGGCGTCGACCCGCGCCCCGAGCTCGCCCAACTCCAGCAGCGGATCCTTCAGGCCGACGAGGAGCTGGCCCGCCCGGCCGACGAACCTGCCCCCGCCCCCGCGCCGGTCCGCCCGGCCCAGCTCCCGGCCACCGTCCCGGACTTCACGGGCCGCGCCTCCTTCGTACGCGAGCTGAGTGACCGGCTCGGCGCCGCCGAGGGCTCCGTGATGGCCGTCTCCGCGCTCGCCGGCATCGGCGGCGTCGGCAAGACGACCCTCGCCGTGCACGTCGCCCACCAGGCTCGCCCGCACTTCCCTGACGGCCAGCTGTACGTCGACCTCCAGGGCGCCGGCGCGCGGGCCGCCGAACCCGAGACCGTACTCGGCGCGTTCCTGCGCGCGCTGGGCACGGCCGACTCCGCCATCCCCGACACCCTGGACGAGCGGGCCGCGCTCTACCGCTCCACACTGGACGGCCGCCGCATCCTGGTCCTGCTCGACAACGCCCATGACGCGGCCCAGATACGGCCCCTGCTCCCCGGCACCGAGGGCTGCGCGGCGCTGGTCACCAGCCGTGTCCGCATGGTCGACCTGGCCGGCGTGCACCTCGTGGACCTGGACGTGATGTCCCCCGAGGAGGCCCTCCAGCTCTTCACCCGCATCGTCGGCGACGAACGCGTCCGCTCGGAGCGCCAGGCGGCCCTGGACGTGGTCGCCGCGTGCGGCTTCCTGCCACTGGCCATCCGTATCGCCGCCTCCCGGCTGGCCGCCCGCCGCACCTGGACAGTCTCCGTGCTGGCCGAGAAGCTCGCCGACGGACGCCGCCGCCTCGACGAACTACAGGCCGGCGACCTCGCGGTGAAGGCCACCTTCGAGCTCGGCTACGGCCAGCTGGAGCCCGCCCAGGCCCGCGCCTTCCGGCTGCTGGGCCTCGCGGACGGCCCCGACATCTCACTCGCCGCGGCGGCAGCCGTCCTGAACCTGGACCTCCACACGGCGGAGGACCTCCTGGAGACCCTGGTCGACACCAGCCTCCTGGAGTCCGCCGCCCCGGGCCGCTACCGCTATCACGACCTGGTGCGCCTCTACGCGCGTGCATGCGCGGAACGCGACGAACAGCCCCCGGTGGAACGGGAACTGGCGCTCTCGCGACTGCTGGACTTCTACCTGGCGACGGCGGCGGGGGTGTACGCGCTGGAGCGGCCGGGTGAGCGGGTGCTCGACCACTTCGCGCCCACCGCATACCCGGGGCTCACCTTCCAGGTCCGGGAGACCGCGCTGGACTGGCTCTTCTCGCAGTCCAGCGGGCTGTTGGCCTGCGCGACCCAGTCGGCCGGGTCCGGCATGCCACGGCGCGCCGCCGATCTGCTCATGGCGATGGTGGACCTGGGGGAATCCGGGGCCAACTCCCATCAGTTCGCGACCGCGGCCAAGGCGGTAAGCGACGCGGCCCGGACGGCGGGCGACGCACAGGCCGAAGGCCGGGCCCGGACGATGCTGACGCATGCCCTCAGCGTCTCCGGACGGTTCGCCGAGGCCGAGACCGAGGCCCTGCGCGCGCTGGAGCTCGGGCGGCTGGCCGATGACCCCGTCTCCCTCGGGCAGGTCCCGAATCAGCGGGGCATCATCGCCCTGTACGAGAACCGGCACTCCGACGCCGAGGACCACCTGCGCGAGGCGCTGGCCGCCTTCCGCGCCGACGGCAACAAGCCCGGTGAGGCGTCCGCCCTCTGCAACCTCTCCCGTGTCCATCTGGCCACCGGGAGGACGACGAGCGCCGTGGACCTCGCCCAGCAGGGCGTCAGCATCTACGAGGCGGACACCTCGGGCCTTGCCCTGCGCCTCGCCAACGGCAAGTACGCCCTGGGGCTGGCGCTCACCGGAACCGGGCGGACCGTCTCCGCCCAGGAGGTGCTCACCGAAGCCATGTCGATATTCCGCGACAGCCGGCAGCAGCTCTGGCACGGAATGACGCTGTTCCGGCTGGCCGAGCTGCACCTCACCATCCGACAGCCCGCCCACGCCGCGTCACACGCCGAGCAGGCGCTGGCGATCCTGCGCGGCATCGGTGGTGAATGGCGACGCGCCAACGTGCTCACCACGTTGGGCCGTGGGCTCGCGGGTATCGGCCAGACCGACCGCGCCCAGGTCTGCTGGAACGAGGCTCTCTCGATCTTCGACGACCTCGGCTCACCCGAGGCCGCCTCCGTGCGTGAGCTTCTGACCCCGGCCCCGGTCGCCACAGCATCCTGACCCGCGCTTCCGACAGGCGTTCATCAATCGTTTATCGCCTGACGGCACTCTCTACTCATCGATCCGTCGCGTCGGGGGGCAGACGGATTGGCGAGTGGCCTCACCGTTAGGGTGATCGGCCCTGGGAGACCCGCCCGGAGATCCACGGGGGAACCGCCGGGCGGGCTCTCCATCCGCAGTCCCCATATTTTTTCAGGAGTTGAACTTCATGGCCGACAAGAGCGACATCCTCAAGCCGACGGACGCGCACGCGACCGGCGAGGAGATCACCACCCAGGACGCCCACGCCACCGGTTCGCCGCTCAAGCCGACGGACGCGCACGCGACCGGCGACGAGGCCACCACCGATGACGCGCACGCCACGAGCGAGCCTGCCAACTAGACCTGTCCCGCACGGGGAGCGGCCGCGGCGGCGCGGAGGGGGAGCCGTCGCGGCCGCAGGACATCCGCACCGAGCAGGGCCCGAGCCGGTCGGCTCGGGCCCTGCTCGTGGTCGCGGTCTTCCGGGCTGCCGAGCCCCCGTCGAGTCAGTAGCCCACATCCGCCGTGACCCGGCAGCCCTTCACCCGGGAGACCGAGCGCGGGCTGTCCATGGCGACCGTGAGGACCTTCGTCTCGCCCGCGCCGACCTCGACGTCCGCGTCACCCGTGTCCACGGTCAGCCCCTTGGCGTCGACGAACTTCACGTCCACCTCGTACGTCTCCGACTGCGCCGCCGTCGAGCGGATCTCCACCGACGAGGACGTCATCGCCCTGCGCTTGCCCTTCTTCGGCTGGGCGCAGCGGATGACACGCACGGCCGGCGCGTCCGACGCGTTCGCCGCCGGGGTGGCGGACTCGTACGTCGACCCGCCGGTCGTGCTGCCGTAGTCGTCATCGTCGTCGTAGTCGTGGTGGTGGTAGCTGCCGTTGCTCTTCTTGGAGTTGGAGCAGCCGCCCCCCGAGCTGCTGCTGCTCTTGCCACTGCGGCTCTTACCGCTCTTGCCGCCGTGGCTGGACGTGGAGAATCCGGTGAGTGCGAGCACCACCACGACCAGTACCGCCGCGAACCTCATCTGTCGCCGCACCATCGATGCAGTCCCCCTGCTGTGAGTCGGATCCCTTGGCCGTCGCACGGTCGCGCGGCGCTGTCACGCACAGCATCCCGGTTGATCACCCAAGGTCAGGTCATGCCCCTGTCACAGTCTCGTCATGGTCCCCGATGGCAGGGAACGGGGGCCGGGCGTAGCGTCGATGCGGGGAAGCGGTGCGCACCTGTGTGCGCCAAGGCCCGGGAGGCTGTTGATGATCCGCAATGTCCTCGGTTCCGTCGTCGCCCTCCTGGGAGCGGCGGCGGCCGTGCAGAGCCCCTTCCACAGCTGGTACGAGGACCGCCTCGGGCGGGACTACCGCATCCAGGACCTCTTCGACGGCATCACCGGGGTCTCGTCGTCCGTCCTGGGCTCGGTCCTGCTGCCGATGCTGTTCGCCGCCCTGGTCACCCTCGTGGGCGTCCTGCTCCGCTCCCGCTGGGTGGTCGCCGTCGCCGGGCTGGTCGTCCTCGGCTTCACCGTGCTGTGGATGGTGCGGCAGGGGCAGGAGGCCGGAAGCCTGACGGTCGGCGGGGACGGGGCCGGGCTGCGGTGGGGCGTGGCGCAGGCACTGGCGGGCGGTGTCCTGCTCCTGCTGGGCGCGCTGCTGATGTCCGGGCGCCGGGGCGCACAGCAGAGGCAGCGGCCTGCCGCCGAGCCCTATCCCGTGCCGCCCGACGACCGCCCCGACACCTGGCCGCCGACCCAGGAACCCGGTCCCGCCTCGCAGACGTCCCCGGGGCCGGAGCCCGAGGCCGATCCGTACACCGGGCCCGGCCGGCACCGGGCGCCCCGCGACACCGAGGGCGCCCCCGGCGCCGCGGACACCGCGGACACCGCCCAGTACCCCGTCGTGCGGGACCCGAACGCCTACCCGGAGGAGCAGGACGGGACACAGGGCCAGGACCGGTACCACCCGCCGCACCCCTGAGCGGCGTCTCAGGCGCGGGCCGCTCTGTTGCCCGTTCCCGTCCCCGTGCCCTTCAGCGCGTCCAGGGCGTACACACAGCGGTCCTTGCTGCACGCGTACACCACACCCGCCTGCGCCACCGGGGAGCCGGTGATCTCGCCGCCCGTGGCCAGCTTCCAGCGGAGCTGGCCGCCCGCCGCGTCCAGGGTGTAGAGGACATGGTCCGCCGAGCCGAAGTGGACCCGGCCGTCCGCGACCACCGGTGCGCCGACGACCTCGCCGCCCGCGGCGAAGCGCCACTTCGGCGTCCCGGTCACCGCGTCCAGCGTGTACAGCGCACTGCCGCTGCCGACGTGCACATTGCCCGCCGTGACCAGCACGGGCTCCATGGAGTGCCTGGCCTCCGTCGCGATTCGCCACCGGTCCTTGCCCGTCGCGGCGTCCAGGGCGTACACGGTGCCCAGGTAGTCGGCGAGGTACACCCCGCCGCCCGTGACCGCGGGGCCGGGCGCGAAGGCGGCCGGGGACAGGAAGACGGCCGGTGACTCGAAGTGCCAGCGCACCCGCCCCGATCCGGTGTCCACGGCCAGCACCCGGGTGCCCGCCACGATGTACACGAAGCCGTCGGGCGCGGGCGTGACCCGGACCGGGACCCCGCCGCAGGAGGCGGCGTCGCCGATGGGGTAGGACCAGCGCTCGGCGCCGGTGCGCGCGTCGACGGCCCGCAGCCGGGCGTCCTGCCACAGGTACACCGTGCCCTCGTGTATGACGGGGCCGGCCTCCGGCGTCTCGAAGTCCGTCTGGACGCCGCTGGTCTCCCACAGCTTCTCGCCGTTCGACGCCTCCCACGCCTGTACGCCGCCGCCCCGCGTCCCGGTCACGACGGTGCCCCGGTCGGCCTTGAGGGCGTACACCCAGGCGTCGCTACGGAGCCGCCAGCACTCGCTTCCGGTGGCCGCGTCCAGCGCGTACAGGGACGGGCCGTCCGAGGCGTGGATCCGGCCGCCGTCGACGGCCATCGACCAGGCCACGTCGCGGGTCTTGAACTGGCGTCGCCCGTTGCCCACGTCCAGGGCGTGGACCTCGAAGGAGGTGACGTACAGCAGGTCGCCCACCACGACGGGCGTGCCCCACACGTCGTTCGACATACGGAAACGCCACGGCCGCCAGCGGTCGGGCGCGGCGGGCTCCGCGTCCGGTGCCTGCCCCGGGGCGGGCACCGGAGCCACCGGCGCGGCCGCGGACTGCCCGCCGGGCGGGCGCACCCAGCCGGTCGCCGGGTCGGGGTGCGCGGCGGCGGGGCCCCGTACGTCAACGGGGCGCGGCCCCGGGCCGATCGGCACCTGGGCGCCGGCCAGCCGCACGGGGCCGCCGTCGGGCGCGGGGCCGGTCGGCGGCGCCACGGTGGGTGCCGTTGACGGCAGGCCGTTGCCGCGCCCGAGTCCGGCGAGGTCGGGGCCCGGCGGCGGCTGCGTCGGGGGCGGGGGCACGGCCACAGGCGGTGCGACGGCGACCGCGCGGCCACCCCCGCGACGCTGCTCGATCATCGCGGTCGCGACGGTCGGCAGCCAGGCCGACGCCGTGCCGCTGTCGTCGCCTCCGGAGGCGAACAGATGCGGGGCCAGCTGGGACTGCAGATCCGCCGGGCTGGGCCGCAGGGAAGCGTCCATCTGCATACAGGACTCGATGAGCGGACGCAGGTCGTCGGGCAGCCCTTCGGTGTCGGGACCGTCCCGCAGCAGCATGAACACGGTCTCCACGGGGTTCGCCCCGTGGAAGGGCGCGTGCCCCGTCGCCGCGAAGACGAGGGTCGAGCCGAGCGAGAACACATCGCTGGCCCCGGTCACACTGCGCGAGTCGCGTGCCTGCTCGGGAGACATGTACGCGGGGGTGCCCACCGCGACGTTCGTCATGGTCAGCCGGGTGTTGGAGACGCCGGACGCGATACCGAAGTCGATGACCCGCGGCCCGTCCTCGACCACGAGCACATTGGACGGCTTCAGGTCCCGGTGGACGAGACCCGCCCCGTGGATCGACTGCAGGGCCTCGGCGATCCCGGCGGCCAGCCAGCGCACGGCCTGGGTCGGCATCGGCCCGCACTCGTTCACTATCTCCTCGAGGGAGGGGGCGGGGACATAGGCGGTGGCCAGCCAGGGGACCGCGGCCCTCGGGTCGGCGTCGACCACGGCGGCGGTGTAGAAACCGCTGACCGCGCGTGCGGCCTCCACCTCACGTGTGAAGCGGACCCGGAACAGCTGGTCCTCGGCCAGTTCCGTACGGACCGTCTTGATCGCCACCCGTCGGCCCGACGCCGACCGCGCCAGATAGACCAGCCCCATGCCGCCGGCCCCGAGCCGTCCCAGCACCTCGAACGGGCCGATCCGCCTCGGGTCATGCTGCGTCAGCTGCTCCACTTGCCTGCCACCTCCCCGTACGGACCTCAGGAACAGAAGCCCGCGAAATCCCGCCCTGTGCAGCGTCTCACCACTGGGCACCACTTGGCGGTGCGCACCCTGATTCTTCCTGGCTCGGGGCCTGGTTGCGAACCCGGGGGCGGAACGGAGTGTTGTGTGGCACTCCATCCCTTTCAGGACACCCGCGGACAGCCGCCGCTGCGGCTACGTGATCGGCCCGGTCGGCCGGAGCACACCGAAAGCCGCACCCTGATCGTCCTGGAGGACCGCCACCCGCCCGTACGGGATGTCCAGGGGAGGCGCTGTGATCCGGCCACCGAGGCGTACGGCGGTCTCGGCGGCCCGGTCGCAGTCGGCGACGGCGAAGTAGCTGAGGAAGGAGCTGGGCAGCATCGCGGGGACCGCGTCCGTGATGACCGCGCGCCCGCCGACCGCGGTGTCCCCGCCGGGCTCGGTCCCCGCGAGGGACCAGGTCCGGAACGGCGGCGTGGCCCCTGCGGGGCCCTCGGCGACCGGCAGTGCGGGGTCGTCGCTCCCCCGGAAGCCGAGCACCTCCTCGTAGAAGGCGTCCACGCGCTCCGGCTCACGGGTGTGGACCTCGGTCCAGCAGAACGCGCCGGGCGCGTATCGCTTCTCGAATCCCGCGCGGTCGCCCGCCTGCCAGAGGCCGAAGACCGCGCCTCCGGGGTCGGCCGCCTGGGCGAGTACCCCGGCACCGCCGGCCCGTACCGGTTCGGTGATCACCTGTCCGCCCGCCTTCCTGACGAGGGCGACGGTGGCGCGGATGTCGTCGGTGGAGAAGTAGACGCCCCAGGCCGTGGGCATGCGGCCGTCCTGCTTGGCGGCGAGCGCGGCGACCAGGGCGCCGTCGCTGTACGCATCCGCGAAGGGCATGCCGTCACCGGCGTGGAAGGTCCAGCCGAAGAGCCCGCCGTAGAAGCGCTTGCCGGCCTCCAGGTCGGAGAGCTGCACATCCACCCAGCAGGGCGCGGACTGCGCGAATACGGCCATGGCCCGGGTCCTTCCGTCGCGGTGACGCACATCACACTCAACGTAGCGTCGAGGGCCTTCCCGCGCGCCCCGAGGGGCCGAATAGAACCTTTGCCCGAATCGTGAAGGTTCTGCGACCCGTGTGGACGAAAGTTGTCCACCGAAGTTATCCACAGGCTGTTGATAACACCATCGCACCGGAGGGGGTCCGCCGCCGTGAGAAGGGCAATTCCATAAACACGCACAGCCGGACGGGAAATGGATCACACCGCATCGGGAATTGCGTTCTTCGCCCCGTCCGCACTGGGTCGTTCCCCATTTGCAGTCGGTCAGATCGCGCTCGGTTCACCCCTCGGTAAGCTGACGGCATGACAGGACAAGTACGCACCGTCGACGGCCGCGTGGCTGGTCGGCGAGGCCAGGCGACGCGGCAGAAGCTGCTCGACTGCCTCAGCGAGATGCTCAGCTCCTCGCCGTACCGTGACGTCAAAGTCATCGACGTCGCACGGAAGGCGGGGACTTCACCCGCGACTTTCTACCAGTATTTCCCCGACGTCGAGGGCGCCGTTCTCGAACTCGCCGAGGAAATGGCCAAGGAAGGTGCCGGACTGACCGAACTGGTCGGCGGCCGCTCCTGGGTCGGCAAGGCCGGCCGGCAGGCCTCCGAAGAACTCGTCGAGGGATTCCTCGACTTCTGGCGGCGCCACGACGCGATCCTCCGCGTCGTCGACCTGGGCGCCGCCGAGGGCGACAAGCGGTTCTACAAGATCCGCATGAAGGTCTTCAGCTCCGTCACCAACCCCCTGACGGACGCGGTCAAGGAGCTGCAGTCCAAGGGCAAGGTGGACAAGGACGTCAACCCGGCCGCGATGGCGGGTTCCCTGGTCGTCATGCTCGCGGGGGTCGCCTCGCACCAGAAGGGCTTCACCACCTGGGGCGTGAAACAGGCCGAACTCCGGCCGAACCTCGCCCTGTTGGTCCATCTGGGCATCACCGGCAAGAAGCCGGTCAGATAGGCCCCGGCGGCTCCGCCTCCCCACGTCCTGTCTCACCGACGGCGGACCACCCCTGTGGTCCGCCGTCGGCGTTTCCGCGGCGGCGCGGGACGCGGTGGAATGAGCCCATGAACGAAGCACAGAGTGACACGCAGAAGGAATTCCGCGCCCTGCTCCACGCGCAGCGCGTCTGGGACGTGCCCCTGCCCTCCTTCGACCCGTCCGCCGCCCCCTCCGCGCCCCTCCCCCTCTTCCACAGCTGGTTCGCCGATGCGGTGGCGGCCGGGCAGACCGAGCCGCACACCATGACCCTGGCGACGGCGGACGCGGAGGGCAGGCCCGATGTGCGCACGCTGATGCTGCACGACGCCGACGAGCGCGGCTGGCACTTCGCCACGCACACCACCAGCGCGAAGGGCCGCCAGCTCGCCGCCCGCCCGGACGCGGCGCTCGGCTTCTACTGGCCCGCCCAGGGCCGCCAGGTGCGCGTACGGGGTACGGCCTCCCCCGCGAGCCGCGAGGAGAGCCGGGCCGATCTGCGGGCCAGGTCCACCGGCGCGCTGGCCGCCGCGCTGACCGGTTCGCAGAGCGAGGTGCTGCCCGCGCTCGACGCTCTCGTACGGGCCTCCGAAGCGGCCTGGGAGCGCGCCGTGGCCGAACCTGACGCCGAGGCGGTGACCTGGACACGCTATGTGGTCGAACCGCGCGAGGTGGAGTTCTTCCAGGGCGACGGCCGGCGCCGGCACGTGCGGCTGCGCTACCGCCGCGAGGGCGCGGCCTGGACCCGCGAGCTCCTCTGGCCCTGATCCGCGCGCGTCCCGGACCCTCTTCACCCCCACTTCACACGGTTTCCCCGCGAAAGGAGCACTATGGGAGTCAGGTGAGCTGATGGAGGCACCCATGGCACGAACCCGTTCCCGTTACGCCCCGGACCGCGGCCTTACCACCCGCATGGTGAGCACGATGTTCTTCATCGGCCTGCTGTACGTGGTCCTCGTGGGCGTCCTGCTGGCTGTCCTGCGCGGCTCCTGGCCCATCATCCTGATCATCGCGGGCGGTCTGTTCATCGCCCAGTTCTGGTTCAGCGACCGCATCGCGGCCTACGGCATGGGCGCCCGGGAGGTCACCCCCGACGAGGCCCCCGAGCTGCACGGCGCGATCGACCGGATCTGCGCACTCGCCGACATGCCCAAGCCACGGGTGGCCATCGCGCAGAGCGACGTACCGAATGCCTTCGCCACCGGCCGCAGCGAGAAGACCGCCCTGGTCTGCGCCACGACCGGGCTGATGCGCAGACTCGAGCCCGAGGAGCTCGAAGGGGTGCTCGCCCACGAGATGTCGCACGTCGCGCACCGCGATGTGGCCGTGATGACGATCGCGTCGTTCCTCGGGGTCCTGGCCGGCATCATCACCCGGGTCGCCCTGTGGGGCGGCTTCGCCCGCAACAGCCGGGGCAACGACCCCGCGGGCATCATCATCATGCTGATCCCGCTGATCAGCGCGGTGGTGTACGCGCTGAGCTTCCTGCTGACCCGGCTGCTCTCCCGCTACCGGGAGCTCTCCGCCGACCGTACGGCCGCCCTGCTCACCGGCCGGCCGTCGGCGCTCGCCTCCGCCCTGACCAAGGTGAGCGGACAGATGGCGAGGATCCCGACGGAGGACCTGCGGAAGGCGGAGCCGTACAACGCCTTCTACTTCGTGCCCGCCTTCGCCGCCAAGGAGAGCCTGGGGCGGCTGCTCTCCTCCCACCCGACCCTCGAACAGCGTCTGGACCAGCTGGCCCGCATCTCCGCCGGCCTCTCCCACCCGTAAGGAGCTTCTGTGGGCCTGCTCGACAGCATCCTGGGGCGCAGCAAACCCGTACGCCCCGATCTGGACCAGCTCTTCGCCGTACCGTCCGCCGCGCTCACCCTCCAGGCCGGCACCGGTTTCACGCCCACCGGGCTGGGGTCGGTGTGCTTCGCGGGGGTGGAGGGCGGCACGTTCGCCCGTGTCCAGCAGGACGTGCGGGAGCTGCTCGACGCGGACACGGGGCGGGGCGGGATCCCGGTGGAGTTCAGCCGGGACACCTATGGCTACACCTGGCTGCTCGCACGTCAGGACCCCGGCCCCGATGGCACAGCCGCCCTGGTCAACGACCTGCACGCGGTCAACACCCTCCTCCAGGACGGCGGCTTCGGGCCGCATCTGCTCTGCTCGCTGATCGGGTTCCGGAACCCGGAGGGGCGTTCGCTGGCACTGGTCTACCTCTACAAGCGGGGGACCTTCTATCCGTTCGCCCCGGCCCCCAGCAGCGGCGAGAAACGCGACAACCAACTGGAGCTCCAGGTGCGGGCCACTCTGGGCGACGACCTCCGGGTGGAGGACGACCTGGGGCGCTGGTTCCCGGTGTGGGGCGCGCCTGGGCTCTGAGCGGGGGCGGGGTGAGCCGGGTTCGTGATCATTTCGCAATCGATTCCCGCCCGGACCGGAACCCATCATGTTCATGTCCTATTACGCTCCGAAGCATGCCCGAATCAACCCCCACCGCCGGCTACGCCCTGCCCTCCTCCATCGACCGCACCGACGGCCGGCCGGTCTATGTGATCGGCGGCGGCCCCGGCGGCCTCGCCGCCGCGGCGGCACTGCGGGAGCAGGGCGTACGAGCGGTGATCCTGGAGAAGTCCGGCAGCGTCGGGGCGTCCTGGCGCCGCCACTACGACCGGCTGCACCTCCACACGACCCGGCGCTGGTCCTCGCTGCCCGGTCTGGCGATGCCCCGCCGCTTCGGGCGCTGGGTGTCGCGCGACGACATGGTGCGCTACCTGGAGAAGTACGCCGAGCACCACGAGCTCGAGGTGGTGACGGGCGTCGAGGTGTCCCGGATCGAGCGGGCCGGCGACGGCACGGGCTGGCAGCTGAGCGCGACCGGCGGCCGGGTGCTCACCGGGCGGGCCGTCGTGGTCGCCACCGGCTTCAACCACACCCCGAGGATCCCTCGGTGGCCCGGCAGCGAGGCCTTCACCGGCGAACTCACGCATGCGTCGGAGTACCGCGGCCCCGCCCCGTACGCCGGCAGGGACGTCCTGGTCGTCGGCGTCGGCAACACCGGGGCCGAGATCGCCGTGGACCTGGTCGAGGGCGGCGCGGCCCGGGTGCGGATCGCGGTCCGTACCGTCCCGCACATCGTGCGCCGGTCCACGGCCGGCTGGCCCGCCCAGGCGAGCGCCGTGCTGGTCCGCAGGCTGCCGGTCGGGCTCGTCGACCGGGCAGGGCGCCTGATGTGCCGCATCACCGTCCCCGACCTCACGGAACAGGGCCTTCCGCGACCTGACACGGGGCTGTACTCCCGGGTCAAGGAGGGTGCGATCCCCGTCCAGGACGTCGGTCTCGTCGACGCGGTGAAGACCGGCCGTGTGGTGCCCGTGGCGGCGATCGAGTCGTTCGACGAGGACGGGGTGACCCTGGCCGACGGAAGCCGGATCACCCCGGACACCGTGATCGCGGCCACCGGCTACGACCGCGCCCTGGAGGACCTGGTCGGCCACCTCGGCGTACTGGACCACCGGGGCCGCCCCGTGGTCCACGGCGCCCGCACCCCGGACGGTGCCCCGGGCCTCTACTTCACCGGCTTCACCAACCCGATCAGCGGGATGCTCCGCGAGATGGCCCTGGACGCCCGGAAGATAGCCACCCGCCTGGCCAAGGCGGGCTGAAGCCGGACGCTCAGCGGGCGGCGGGCACCGGCTCCACCGCGCCGCGGCGGATCACCAGGGCCATCAGGGCCGCCGTCGCGCACAGGGCGCCCGCGGCGTACCAGACCAGGTCGTACGACCCGGTCTGGTCCCGGACCACCCCGCCTGCGAACGCCACCACGGCCGCCCCCACCTGGTGCGAGGCCAGGACCCAGCCGAAGACGATCGCGCTGTCGTCGCCGTACTGCTCCCGGCACAGGGCCAGGGTCGGCGGGACCGTGGCGACCCAGTCGAGGCCGTAGAAGACGATGAAGAAGACCATCGGCGGGTGCACCGTCGGGGCCATCAGCATCGGCAGGAACAGCAGCGAGATCCCGCGCAGGGCGTAGTAGACCGCCAGCAGCCTGCGGGCCTCGAAGCGGTCAGTGAGCCAGCCGCTGAAGACCGTGCCGATGATGTCGAAGACGCCGATGACGGCCAGCAGCGACGCCGCCGCGGTGATCGGCATCCCGTGGTCGTGGGCCGAGGGCACGAAGTGGGTGCGGATCAGGCCGTTGGTGGAGGCACCGCAGATCGCGAACGACCCCGCCAGCAGCCAGAACGGGCCCGTGCGGGCCGCGTCGAACAGAACGCGCAGCGCACGGGCCGCGGCGCCCGTCGCGGGTGCGGGCTTCTCCACGTACGCGCCGCCGTACGGAGCCACCCCCACGTCGGCCGGGTGGTCGCGCATCAGGAGCCAGACGAAGGGGACGACGACGAGGGCGGCCAGCGCGACCGTCACGGAGGCCGGCCGCCAGCCGTGCCGGTCGACGATCCAGGCGCACAGCGGAAGGAAGATCAGCTGGCCGGAGGCGCCGGCAGCGGTCAGGATGCCGGTCACCAGGCCGCGCCTGGCCACGAACCAGCGGTTGGTGACGGTCGCCGAGAAGGCCATCGCCATCGAGCCCGTGCCCAGGCCGACCAGCAGGCCCCAGTAGAGCATCAGCTGCCAGGACGCCGTCATCCAGACGCTCGCCAGCGCCCCGGCCGCGACGGCGGCGAGCGCGACGACCACGACCCGGCGGATGCCGAACCGGTCCATCAGCGCGGCGGCGAACGGCGCGGTCAGCCCGTACAGCGCCATGTCGAGGGAGACGGCGAGACCGATCTCGCCGTGCGACCAGCCGAACTCCGCGTTGAGGGGGTCGATGAGCAGGCCGGGCAGCGAGTTGAAGGCGGCGCCGCCGATGATCGTCACGAAGGTGACGGCGGCGACGATCCACGCACGGTGGACCCGCGGACGGGGGCGGCCCCGGAGGGCGGCCCCATCGGCCGCGCTGCCGGTCGCCGTGCCGTCTGTTGCCGCGCCGTCTGTTGCCGCGCTGTCGGTTGTCGGGGTCACGCCGCTCAGCTTCCGGTCGGCGGCCACCCCCGGGCGAGTGGCTGGTAGGACACCCTTCGCAGGGATCGGGCCATCCGGATCAGGGCCGCCCCGGACCACGCCCGGTCCTGAGGCGGCTGTGGACGGCCCAGGCCAGGCCCGCCCCCGCTACGTACCACAGGAGGTCAGGGGCGTTGAAGGTCGAGCCGAGCACCAGCCGTGCCAGCGCGCTCCGGCGCGACAGCTCGGCCGGCACACCGGTGAGCTGGGCAAGCTCCACCGCCCAGCTGAAGGCCAGCGCGGCGCCCGCGGCCGTCAGCGGCCTGACCCGGGGCGCGACGAGGACCACCAGGGTGTGGATCAGCACGGTGTACAGGGCGTCGCCCGCGTACTTCGCCACGTCCCCGTCCACCGCCGAGCGGACACCGAGCCCCGCCAGCACGGTCACGAGCGCCGCCGCGGCGGCCGTCGCACGGGCGGGGACGGCGCCGGGAATGGATGCGGGGAGGATCGGCTTTGCCTTCATGGCCAGTACGTCTATCAGGTGGCCACCACCCGGCCGGGGCCCGGCCGCACGAGAGCAGGAGTCCGGATGCGTCACCGCGTCGCCGTGCTCGCCCTGGACGGGGTGATCCCCTTCGAACTCGGCATCCCCCAGCGGATCTTCGGCCGCGCGCGGATCCTGGAGTCCCCCGGCGCCGACGAGAAGCTCTACGACGTCGTGACCTGCTCCGTGCGCCCGCCCGGCCCGGTCCGCACCGACGCCGACTTCAGCATCATGGTCGAGCACGGCCCCGAGGCTCTCGCCACCGCCGACACCGTCGTCGTCCCCGCCTCCTACGAGCTGGGCCCGGTCCACGAGGAGGGCCGGCTGACCGACGAACTGGCCGCCGCCTTCACGTACATCGCGCCGGGCACCCGGATGGTCTCCATCTGCACGGGCGGCTACGTCCTGGCCGCGGCCGGGCTGCTCGACGGACGCCCCGCCACCACCCACTGGTCGTCGGCCGACCACTTCCAGCGGCTCTTCCCGAAGGTCCGTGTCGATCCGGACGTCCTGTTCGTCGACGACGGGGACGTGCTGACCTCGGCAGGGGTCGCCGCCGGGATCGATCTCTGTCTGCACATCGTGCGCCGCGACCACGGCACGGCCGTCGCCAACGACATCGCCCGCCGCAACGTCGTACCCCCGCACCGTGACGGCGGGCAGGCGCAGTTCATCCGGCGCCCGCTGCCCGAGGCAGGGCTCGCCACGACGACGGCCGCGCGTACCTGGGCGCTCGGACGGCTGGAACAGCCCATCCTGCTCCGCGACATGGCGCGGCGGGAGTCCATGAGCGTGCGCACCTTCACCCGTCGCTTCCGCGAGGAGGTCGGCGTCAGCCCGGGGCAGTGGCTCGCCCAGCAGAGGGTGGAGCGGGCGCGGCATCTCCTGGAGTCCACGGAGCTGTCCATCGACCAGGTGGCGCGGGACGCCGGTTTCGGCACGGCCACCTCCCTGCGCCAGCATGTGCGGGCCGCGCTCGGGGTGTCCCCCACGGTCTACCGGCGTACGTTCCGGTCGACGGCCGCGAGACGCTGAGACGGCCGCAGGACGCCGGGAAGGCCACGGCGCCGGTAAAGCCACGGCGCCGGTAAAGCCGCAGAGCGCCGGGCGGCCTGCTCAGAGAGTGGCCCGGTCGCCGGGCTGCTCCTGGATCACCGGGACCATCACAGGGCCCCCGCGGTCGACCTCGCACCAGATCCGCTTGCCCGCGCCCTCCGGCTGCCAGCCCCAGCGGTCCGCCAGGCCGTCCACCAGCTCAAGACCACGGCCGTTCGTGTCCTCGCCCTCCGCGTGACGCGGCTGGGGCGGACGGCAGCTGGTGTCGGCCACCTCGACCCGCACCGTCCCCGCCGAACCGGCCGGGCTCGCCGAGCCGAACAGCATCCGCAGCACGGCCGGACAGCCCGTGTGGACCACCGCGTTGGTGACGAGCTCGGAGATCAGCAGGATCAGCGTCTCCGCGAGCGGTTCGTCGTCCTCCATCCCGGACCCGATCAGCCGCGACCGCGCCCATCTGCGGGCCCGTCCCACTTCCGCGGGATCCGGCCCGACCTCCAGCTGAACCTGAAGCACCTGCACCGCTCACACCATCCGAACCGGCGGACACATCGCCTAGCGCCTCCTCGGGGTCACGGAACGTGACTCCCCTGCGAGACAGCATGGTTGACGTACAGTCACCGCAACAAGCGCTTCGGGCATATTCCAGCGCGAAGGAGTACGCGTGGTCCATACTGTGCGACGCGTGCTGCGGAGAGTCGAACAGAAGCGTGCCGTCGCCCCGGGGACCGAGTCCCCCGCGGGTCCTTCGCAGCTCCGTGGGGTGCGAGCAGCACACCGTGCGCCGTCCGGGGCAGCCTCTGGGGCCACGTCCGGATCCTCCGCCTCCCGTGCCACTCGCATCCAACGGAGCGTACCCGAGGGCAGGCCCGTGACTCCGCCCCGTGACAGAAATCCCCGGGGCGCACATGCGTTCCGGAAGCACTGCGTCACCCCAGGGGCACGATTCGTGCGCCCCCCGGCCCGCCACGACAGCCCGAACGCGACCCCGTCGGCTAGGCGTCGGGCTCGATCACGGTGAAGTACGCGGAGAAGGCGGCCACGGCGTCCGGCTCCGCGATCCGGCCGTCCTGGTCGGTGTCCAGGCTGCGGGCCGCCACGCTCGCGATGTCGTCGGCGGCGCCCAGCACCCGCAGGGCCCGCTCCACCGCGGCCACCGGGGCCGAGGCAGGGGCGGCGCCCTCGAGGTCCGTACCGGCGGCGACGGCGAGGGCCGCGCGCAGGAAGGGGCGCGCGATCTCCGCGAAGCGTTCCGGGTTGTCCCGCAGCCGCTTCACGGCGCCGCCCACGAACTCCTGCCGGTTGACGCGCTGGTCCCCGTCGACGTCGGCGATGCCCGCCATGCCCTGCCAGAAGGCCTCGGCACCCGAGTAGAGCGACTGGCCCAGGTCACAGCGGGCCTTCGTGCCGAACTCGGCGAGGAGCCGGGCCGCGGCGGCATTGAAATCGGCGCGATCGATGTAACCGTTGCCGTCCTGGTCGAAGGCGGCGAAGCGGTGCGCGATCTTACGCTCGTACTCTGCGCTGTCCATGCGGGGAGCGTACGACGCCGGGAGGCGTCACGTGTCACCGAGCCTCGTCGGGGCTGTGACGACTTCGTGTCGGGCCGGCCCGTCAGGCGGTGAGCGGGCGGCTTTCGTCGTCGGTGGCGGCGTCCGAGTCGGGGTACACCTCGAAGAGCCGTCGTACGCCCAGGGCGCCCAGCACCTTGTTGACGTGCGAGCCGTCGACCGCCCCACGGGCCGGGAGGACGATCCTCAGCCGGCCGCCGCAGGACTTCATGAGGCGGCGGGAGGCGATCAGGACACCGACCCCGCTGGAGTCGCAGAACAGGACACCGGAGAGGTCGAGGATCACGTCGTGGCGGCCCGCGGCCACCGCCCCGTGGACGGACTGACGCACGACGGGTGAACTCACGAGGTCGAGCTCGCCATGGATCCGCAGCACGGTCCACGCGTCCTGCTCCGTCTCGTACACCTTCAGCGTCACGCGACTCGGCCTCTCGTTCCGGGGGCTCCGGAGGATCCGGAAGTTTCCGTTCCTCCTCGCGGCTGCCCGCGTACCGGCCCGTGAAACACTCTTCTACCCACCGGCCTGGTACAGGATTCATCCAGAAACGATCACTCCAGGATCGTTTACATGATCAGGAATCGGCAAGGGGTTGAGCATTCTCTATCATCCGGCGCCACTTGAGGGACGTACTTGCTGTAAAGGTACGTGCTCGGACTATGCCGCCGACTACATTCGACATGACGAGGGGCACAGGGCTGGGGGCTGGATGGCGAAGGACGCACCACCGCGCTGGGACCGCCGGATGCAGCAGCGGCTGGCGCGCGGCGAGGCGGCGGCCCTCGGCGAGCTCTACGACCGTTTCGCCGCCCTCGTGCACAGTCAGGCCCACCGCATGCTGGACGACGACGACGCGGCGGACCAGGTGACACGCGAGGTCTTCGGCTACGTCTGGGAGAACCCCGAGGCCTACGACCCCAAGCACGGCTCCATGCGCTCCTGGGTGGCGCGGCTCACCCACCGCAGTTCCGTGCGGCGGCTGCGCACGACGCACGGCGAGACCGAGGGCCCGGACGCCGAGGCGCGGGCCGACGAACTGGAGCACCGGGTGCGGAAGGCCACGGCGGCGGCCAGGGCCGACTACATCGTCTCCTCCATGCCCGCGCCGCTGCGCGCCGCCCTCGAACTCGCCTACGTCCAGCGCAGGGACTACCGGCAGGCCGCCGCCGACCTGGGCGTCACCGGGGACGAGGCCAGGCGCAGACTGCGGCTCGGCCTCCAGCTGCTCTCCACCGCGAACACCCGGACGTCGGCCGACTCGGCGCCTCCCGGATACGGACCCACCCCGTGACCGGCGGCCACCGCGGCGACGGCCGCGACGGGGAGCAGCCGGTGGAACGGCGCATACCGGGGCCGAGGCGGGCCGCGGACGACCGGGAGAGGCTGCCCCGGGCCTGGCCCGAACGGCCGGAACGGCTCGAACGGCCCGCCCCGCCGCTCCCCCACCAGGTGCTCACGTCCCTCCTCGGCGCCTGGGCGCTGGCCTCCTGCTCCCCCGAGGAGACCGCGGCCGTAGAGGATCACCTCACCTCGTGCGCGCCCTGCGCCGACGAGGCGCTGCGGCTGCGGGACGCGGTGGGCCTGCTGCACACCGACGGCAACCTCGACCTGGACCCGATGCTCAGGTCCCGCGTCCTCGAAGGCTGTCTCGGCCGCCGCCCGGCGCGCATCCCCGTACCGGAGTGGGCCGCTCCGTACGACGCGGAGACCGCGCGGCTCGACGCGCTCCTGCGGGACATCGGCTCAGCGGAGTGGCACGCGCCGGTGCGGCTCAAGTGGTTCGAGGACGACCGGCAGGTGAACCGCAGGACGACGGTCGCCGGGGTGATCTGCCATCTGACGGCGGTCGACGGCCTGGTGTCCAGGGCCCTCGAACTCGACGACCCGCTCGGCAAGGGCGACCAGCCCCTCGCACCGGCCGAGCGCACCGAGGCGTGCTGGTCGGGCGCGGTCCAGCCACCCACCCGGGTCGTGCGCGAGCCCTGGCGTGACCAGAGCCACTCCCTGATCCGTACGGTGTCGTTCGCCGGCCGCGGCGTCGCGGAGCGCTCCGTCCCCTACGGGCGCTTCACCCTCCCGCTTCAGGACTCGCTCCTGGAGCGGGCCTTCGAGTGCTGGGTGCACGGCGGTGACATCGCGGACGCGGTGGACTACCCGTACGAGCCGCCCGCCGCCGCCCATCTGCACCGGATGATCGACCTGGCGGCCCGGCTGCTGCCCGCCACCCTGGCCGGACGCCGCCGGGCCGGGCTGGCCGCACCGGCGCGCCGTCTGGTCACAGCGGGCTCGCCCGGCCGCTCCCTCCATCTGGAGGTCGAGGGCCATGGCGGCGGCGACTGGTACATCGCGCTGGATTCACCGGCCGCCCTCGGCTCCCCCGCGCACACGGTGGCGCAGGTCGCGGTGGACGGGGTGGAGTTCTGCCGGCTGGTCTCCGGCCATGTGCCGCCGGCCGAAGCCGCCGCGGGGCAGGACGGCGACCGCGAGGCGATCCGCGACGTCCTGTTCGCCGCCGCCTCCCTCAGCCGGCTGTGAACCGGATCGGCCCGCGGCCCCTCAGGCGAAGACGACCGTACGGCGGCCGTTGAGCAGGATGCGCCGCTCCGCGTGCCACTGCACGGCGCGGGCCAGTGCCTGGCACTCCACGTCGCGTCCGACGGCGACGAGCTGGTCCGGCGTGACGCCGTGCCCGACGCGCTCGACCTCCTGCTCGATGATCGGCCCCTCGTCGAGGTCGGCGGTCACGTAGTGCGCCGTCGCACCGATCAGCTTCACCCCGCGCGCATGGGCCTGGTGGTAGGGCTTCGCACCCTTGAAGCTCGGCAGGAACGAGTGGTGGATGTTGATGATCCGGCCGCTCAGCTGCTTGCAGAAGTCGTCCGAGAGCACCTGCATGTAGCGCGCGAGCACGACGAGTTCGACGTTCTCCCCACGGACGAGCTCCAGGACCTGCGCCTCGGCCTCCGCCTTGTTCTCCTTGTTCACCGGGATGTGCCGGAACGGAATGCCGTACGAGGCGACGAGCTCGGCGAAGTCCGTGTGGTTGGAGACGACCGCCACGATCTCCACGGGCAGCGCACCGGTGCGGGAGCGGAACAGCAGGTCGTTCAGGCAGTGCCCGAACTTGCTGACCATCAGCACGATCCGCATCCGCTCGCTCGCCCGGTGGATCTGCCACTCCATCCGGAAGGATTCCCCGATCGCGGCGAAACTGGCACGCAGCTTGTCCACCGTGACCGTGGCGTCCGCCGAGAAGTGGACGCGCATGAAGAACAGGCCGGTGTCGTGGTCGCCGAACTGCTGGCTGTCCTCGATGTTGCAGCCGGTCATGAAGAGATAGCTCGACACGGCGTGCACGATGCCCTGCTTGTCGGGGCAGGAGAGCGTGAGGACGTACTGCTCGGCGACGGTGTCCGAGGCAGCGGGTACGGATTCGGCGGGCTGCGGCGCGGTCATTCCCGTAGGGTGCCACACCGCCCGTGGGTCACGCGGAACTGGTCATGATGCGGAGCACATCCAGGGAGCGCGGCGGAATGTCGGGATCCTCCCCGTCATGGGTGGCGAGCATCACATGGGCCTCGCGGGCGGCCACGACCGCCTCCTGCCAGCCCGGATGTTCCAGATAGGCCGATACGGGGGCGTCCGCGCCGATCTGGTGCATGATGCGCAGCACCCGCAGGGCGGCGACGTCCACGAGAGCCGCCTCGGCGGAGTCGCGGAAGATCGTTCCCACGTATTTCTCGGCGGACCAGTTGTCCAGCCAGGTGTCCTCGACCAGGCGGTACACGGCGTCGGTGACGTCGCCGTACCCCTCCCGGCCGGCCAGCCAGCACTCGTGATGGAAGACGGGGTCGGAGAGCATGTGCAGCGCCGAGCGCACGTTGCTGCGCCAGCGCCACCACGGCATGTCATTGAGCGGCATGTCGCCCATGGTGGAGGAGCGACGGCCGCGACGGGAAGTGTTCTCCGAACCTTGCTGCACGGTTGCCGATCGTACGTTCCCTTGCCGAGCCCCTGCGCGGCCCCCCGTAATTCATCTCCACGTCACCCTCCGTTGACCGTCCCTCAGCGTGGCGTTGCCCGTGAGCCTGGAGGGTCCCTATCCATGACCGGATGGCGACGCCTCACCTCTCCCCGCCCCCTCGGACTCCTCGCATCGGCGGCGGCCGGGGCCCTGCTGATATCCGGCTGCGGTGTCATCCCAGGAATCTCGGAGGACTCCAGGGAGACCGTCACCGTGATGACGTGGGCCCCCGACACCACCGCGGCCGACGCGGTGAACATGGCGGGGATGACGGCCATGGCGAGCACCTACGCCCGCTGGATCAACGAGAACGGCGGGCTCGACGGCCACGAGCTGCGGGTCCTGACCTGCAACGAGCAGGACACCTCGTCCGGTGCGTCGAAGTGCGCCCGGAAGGCGGTCGACTCCGGCGTCGCGGCGGTCGTCGGCTCGTACAGCAGATACGGGCGGTCGTTCCTGGCCCCGCTGGAGGCGGCCGGGATCCCGTACATCGGCGGGTACGGCGCCTCGGCCGACGAGTTCACCAGCTATCTCTCCTATCCGGTCAACGGCGGCCAGCCGGCGCTCGTCGCGGGCAACGGCGAGCAGCTGGCGGCCGGCTGCGAGCGGGTCTCGCTCGTGCGGCCCGACACCCTGGTCGGCGACACCATGCCGGGCCTGCTCGACACGGGTCTCAGCCGGCGCGACCGGCCCGCCTCCTACGACATCAGCGCGGCCGAGGGAGCCACCTCGTACGACCCCGAGGCGGCCAGAGCCCTCGAACACGCGGACGGCGGCTGTGTGACCGCGGTGCTCGGCCAGGGCACGGAGACGTTCTTCGACTCCTTCCGCCGGCTCGAACCCGAGGGCAGCGACGTACAGATCTCCTCCGTGCTCGGCAGCGTCGGCCAAGGCCTCATCGACGGCTCCGGCGGCCGGAACAGCCCCTTCGAGGGTGCCCGCGTCACCGGCTGGTACCCGGTGTCCGAGGACGCCCGCTGGGACGAGATGCGCGAGGTGATCCGGAAGTACGCCTTCGGGGACGACCGGATCGATCCCGAGGACACGGGCGTGCAGACGACCTGGATCGCCTACACCGTCCTCAAGGCGGTCGTCGAGGCGATGGACCAGCCGGAGATCTCCGCGGGCGGGATCTCCGTCAGCCTCAACCGCGGCACCGAGGTGGACACCGGCGGCCTCACCCCGGTCCTGCGCTGGCGCTTCCAGGACATGGTCGGCACGGCCGCCTACGGGCGCATCGTCAACGGGCAGGTGACGTTCCAGGTGGTCCGTGACGGGCGGCTCATCCCGGAGAAGAAGGGCTTCGTGGACGTCACCGAGACCCTCGCGGACGCCCCGACCGGCGGCTGACGCGCGCCGTGCGCTCCGGTTTCCTGCCCCGGCCGGGGCAGGAAGCCGGGGCGCTGCCGTCAGAGGTCCGTGGGGGCGCGCTCGGTCAGTTCGTACTTCTTCGCGATGGCGTTCCACAGCCCCGAGGCCTTCTTCTTGGCCTCGGTGGCCTCGCCGCTCGACGCGTTGGCCTTGGCGGTCGCGCCGGTCGACGACGCCTTGCCGCCCTTGCAGACCTTCTTGTTGTTCTTGGCCTGGCCGGCCCACGTGGCGTAGTGGTCGTCGGCCTCCGCCGACGCCTGCCACGCCTTGGTCAGGGAGGCCTTCAGCTCCGCGTTCGCGGGGAGCTTGTCGACACTCAGCGCCTCCAGCTGGGTCACCAGGCCCCGGCGCTGCTCGGCCGCACCCTTCAGATCGGATGCCGCCTGGTCGAGTGCCTTGCAGCCCTTGATCTTCTCCACGGCGCCGATCACCGCCGAGCGGCTGTTGTTGCTGTCCGCGAGCAGCTTGTCGAGCTCCTCGGCCTGGGGCTTCGCGGGATCCTCGGCCGGCTCACCCGCACCGTCCGCGGGTGAACTCTGCGCGGCCACCGGCTGCTTGTCGTCCGCCGGCTTGTCGTCGCCCCCGCTCATCAGGGCCCCGGCACCCAGCCCGATGACGGCGCAGCCGACGACGACGGCCCCGATCAGCGGGATGTGCGCGGACCGCTTGCGCGGCGCGTCGCCGCCCCGGGCCCGGTCATCGCCGCCGTAGCCCCCGTGACCGCCCTGGAAGCCCGCCGGGCCCGACTGGTAGGGCTGGGCGCCCTGTGGCGGCTGCTGGGCGGCCGGAGGGCCCTGGTAGGGCTGCTGAGGCTGGTTGGGCGGCTGCCCGGCTTCGTCGAAGCGGGGTATCTGCTGCGTGGCGCCCGCGGGCTCCTCGCTGCGGAAGAGGCTGTCGAACTCCGCGGGCGGCTGCCGGTCACCCGGGGCTCCCGGCCGGATCCCGTACGGAGCGCCGCCCGGGACCGGGGGAATGTACTGGGTCGCGTCGGCGTCGGACGACTGCGCGGGAGCGACGGGCTGCCCCAGATACTGGGTGGAGTCCTGATGCGCGGGCGGCAGCCCTCCGGGCGGGCCCTGGCCACCCGGGACCGGCGCGATGTACTGCGTGGCGTCCGCGTCCCCGCCAGGTCCCATACCGAGTCCGGCGTGCTGACCCGCGTGCTGCCCGGCGCCCGGCCCCGGTGGAGCGGCTTCGGGCGGCAGGGGCTGGGCGTACGGCTGCTGCTGTGGCGGCTGCTGCTGTGGCGGCTGCTGCTGGTAGGGGTCCTGCTGATAGGCGCCCTGCTGCGGCGCGTACTGCTGCGGGGGCTGGTACTGCCCCTGCTGCTGGTACCCACCCTGCTGGGGCTGCTCAGGTGGCAGCTGCCCCGGGGGCGGACCGTCCTGGTGCGCGGCCTCCGGCCCCCAGGCGTTGCCCCACGGCTGCCCGCCCGCGGGGACGGCCTGGTCCGGCTGCCCGCTCTCCGGGCCACCCATGCGCCAGCGGGGGCCACCCTCCGCGGGCAGCACGACACCTTCGTGGGCGTGCCGTACAGCGGGAAGCTGCGGCTCGTCACCCTGTCCGCTCTGCGTCACCGGGACTCCTACGTGTGAACCTATGGAATCGTCGGCTCACGCTACCGGGTGCCCCGAGCCCGGCGCCAAGCGCCCGAGGGCGCTCACCACCCCTTCACACCGGGGGTAACACCTGCGGCACCCCTGGCGCTGTTCATGGTCAACTCGCCGAACACGCCGGTCAGGCGGCCTGGAGCTCCAGCCTGGCGCCGAACTCCCGGACCGCGGGCTCGTTCGCGTACGGCTCGAACCGCTGCTGGAGGTCGTCGAGATATTCGGCACCCCTGCTGGAGCGCACCGTCCCCAGCAGCTCCATCGCGCGCAGCCCGGTGTGGCAGGCCTGCTCCACCTCACGCTGCTGCACCTGCGCCGAGGCCAGCAGCACGAGCCCGATGCCCCGGCGCCTGGCCCGGGACTCCGGGAGGGCCGCCAGGGCCTCCTTCGCCCGGCGCGCGGCCGGCTCGGCCTGCCCCAGGTCCCGGTGGCAGTGGGCGAGTTCATCGGCGAGATAGCCCGCGTCGAAGTGGGCGATCCAGACCGGGTCGTCGCCCTTCGCCGAGTCGGCCTGCTCCAGGGCGGCCAGCGCACGGCCCGCCGAGACCTGGCAGGTGCGGGCATCGCCCATCAGCGCGTGGCCCCGGGCCTCCGCCGCGTGGAACATCGCCTCCGCCCGCGGGGTCACCCGCCCCCGCGCACCCTCCTGCGCGGCCCGCGCCAGCTGGGCGATCTCGCGCGGATTGCCCAGCTGGGCCGCGAGATGGCTCATCGACGCGGCCAGCACATAGCCGCCGTACGCCCGGTCACCCGCGGCCTGGGCCAGCCGCAGCGCCTGGATGTAGTACCGCTGGGCAAGACCCGGCTGGCCGGTGTCCACCGCCATGTAACCGGCGAGCTCCGTGAGGGTGGCGACCGCGCCGAACAGCTCACGGCCGACCGATTCGCGGTAGGAGCCCGCGAGCAGCCCGGACACCACGCTGTTGAGGTAGTGCACGAGGACGGGCCGCACATGCCCGCTGCCGAAGCGGTGGTCCAGGTCGACGAGCGCGGCCGTCATCGCCCGCACCGCCGTCACGTCCGGCATGCCGACCCTGTTCCCCGCCGTCCGCGCCACCTGGGGGTCGGCGCCCGTGATCAGCCAGTCGCGGCTGGGCTCGACCAGGGCGGAGGCGGCCACCGCCGATCCGGACAGCAGGTCACGGCGGCCCACGTCGCTGCGCCAGAGCTCGCAGACCTGCTCGACGGCGCCGACCACGGTGGGCGCGAACTGCAGACCGACACCGGAGGCCAGGCTCTTGCCGTTGGCCATGCCGATCTCGTCGATCGTGACCGTGCGGCCGAGTTTTCGGCCGATGGCCTCGGCGATGATTCCCGGCGCCCTGCCGCGTGGTTGCTGGCCGCGCAGCCAGCGGGCCACGGAGGTCTTGTCGTACCGCAGATCGAGTCCGCGCTCCGACCCGACCATGTTGACCCTGCGGGCAAGGCCGGCGTTGGAACACGCCGCCTCCTGGATGAGCGTCTGGAGCCGTTCGTTCGGCTGGCGGGCGACGAGAGGCCTGGCTGCCATATTTCCCCCTGAGACCGCAGTGATCCGATGAGGGGATCACTGCCCGGCACGACACGAGAAATGCGCATATTCATCTGTATCGGGTACGAGCGATGGTGAATTGGCGTGGTCCTGCACCTGGTTACCCGTACAACGGTGCATTTCCTACCGCGCGCCCCCGGACATGCACCCGTGCGCCCCACATGCAGGATCGATCCGCCCGGAAGGGGCGCACGCGCCCCCGTAACCCTTGCTGACAGCGGGAGTTGAGCGGAACGTGGAAGAGCCCATCGGAGTGACGGAAGCCGCCCGCATCCCCCAACAGCGAGGTGAACAGCTGCTCGAAGCCGCCACCTGGTACGCCCAGGCCCGCCACTGGGACGTGTTCCCCGGCGCCTGGCTCGATGCCGACGGGGGGACGGAGCGCTGCTCGTGCGGTGACGCCGGCTGCGCCTCCCCCGGAGCCCATCCGACCCGGCCCGACTGGGCGGGCCAGACCACCGGCAACGCCGCCGCGGCCCGCCGGATGTGGTCCAGGCACCCCGGGGCGTCGGTCCTGCTCCCCGCGGGCCGGACCTTCGACGCCCTGGACGTACCGGAGTCCGCCGGTTTCCTGGCGCTGGCCAGGATGGAGCGGATGGGCCACACGCTCGGCCCGGTGACCCGCACCCCGGACCGCCGGATGCTGTTCTTCGCCCTGCCCGGCACGGCCGCCAAGGCACCCGGGCTCGTGGCCGGGCTCGGCTGGAACGCCGAGGCGATCGGCCTGGTGGGGCGCGGCGAGGGTGACTACGTCGCCGGGCCGCCGACCCGGGTGGCGGGGCGCGGCGCCGTGCAGTGGGTCCGCCGCCCCTCCCGCGGCGATCTGTGGCTGCCCGACGCGGACGAGCTGATCAGCCCCCTCGCGTACGCCTGTGCCCGGGAGACGGCCGACGCCCGCGCACGTCTTTCGTAGGGTGGTCCCCACACGTGGGGATATCGAAAGGCAGTGCCATGCCGGACCAGGCGGACAGCACAGGCGGGACGGACACGGCGGCGGGGGTGGCCAGGACGCCACCGCCCGCCGTGCGGGTGGAAGGGCTTTGGAAGCGGTTCGGGGAACAGGTGGCGGTCGCCGGGATCGATCTCGATCTGCCGGCCGGCAAGTTCGTCGGTCTGGTGGGCCCGAACGGCGCGGGCAAGACGACCACGCTCTCGATGGTGACCGGACTGCTCAGGCCCGACATGGGCCGGATCGAGGTCGGCGGCCACGACGTGTGGAGCGACCCGGTCGAGGTGAAGTCCCGGATCGGGGTGCTCCCCGAGGGACTTCGGCTCTTCGAGCGGCTCTCCGGGCGTGAACTCCTCGGCTACACCGGCCGGCTGCGTGGGCTCCCTGGGGCCGAGACGGACAAGCGGGCCACCCAGCTGCTCGACGTGCTGGACCTCGCGGGCTCGCAGCACAAGCTGGTCGTCGACTACTCCACCGGGATGCGCAAGAAGATCGGACTGGCGTCCGCGCTGCTGCACAACCCCGAGGTGCTGTTCCTCGACGAACCCTTCGAAGGCGTCGACCCCGTGTCGGCACAGACCATCCGCGGGGTTCTGGAGCGCTACACACGCTCCGGCGCGACCGTGGTCTTCTCCAGCCATGTGATGGAGCTGGTGGAGTCCCTCTGCGACTGGGTGGCCGTCATGGCGGCCGGACGGATCCGGGCGCAGGGCACGCTGGCCGAGGTCCGAGGCGACGCGGCCTCGCTCCAGGACGCCTTCCTCGAGCTGGTCGGCGCGGGGGCCCGGGACACCGGCGCCTCCCTCGACTGGCTGGGCGGTGCTGCCCGATGACGGTGCTGGACGCCCCCGCGGGATCCGCGGTCCCGGCCGTTCCCGGCCGGGGCATCGTCCCCGTCTTCGTACGTCTCAAGCTGGCGCTCCTGCGCAACGGGCTGCGCCAGTCGACGGGGCGGCGGGCCGCCTACGTCACCTCGCTCGTCGTCACCCTGCTCTTCGCCGCGGGCCAGCTGATCGGCCTGGTCGCGCTCCGCGGTCATGCGGGGGCCGACACCCTGGTCGTGCTGCTCGCCGTGGTGGTGGCGCTGGGCTGGGCGGTGCTGCCGCTGTTCTTCGCGGGCGGCGACGAGACCCTGGACGCGAGCCGTCTGGTGATGCTGCCGCTGCGTCCCCGCGCCCTGATCGGGGCGCTGCTGGTGGCCTCGCTGATCGGCATCGGGCCGCTCTTCACGCTCACCCTGGCCCTCGGCTCGGTGATCGCGGTGGCGCACGGCGCGGCAGCGGTCGTGTTCGGTGTGGTCGCCGTGCCGCTGACGCTGCTGGTCTGTGTGGCGCTGGCGCGCTACGTCGCCACGGCCAACATTCGGCTGCTGACCTCGCGCAAGGGCCGTGACCTCGCGGTGCTCAGCGGTCTCGTGATCGCGGTGGGCGCCCAGTTCGTCAACTTCGGCGCACAGCGTCTGGGCCGGGCCGGCGGGCTGTCCTCGCTCGAACCCGCCGCGGACGTGGTGCGCTGGCTGCCGCCCGCATCGGCTCTCGGAGCGGTGGGTTCCGCTTCGGAGGGTTCGTACGGCACGGCGCTGGGCCAGCTGTTGATCTCGGTGCTCGCACTGGGCGGCCTGATGTGGCTGTGGCAGCGGAGCCTGGTGAAGCTGATGTCGTCGCCGGACGGCTCCACGATCGCCGCCGCCGAACCCTCGCGCGACCGGTCGCGCGCGGACCGCTCCGGGCTCGCCTCGCTGCTTCCCGAGGGGCGTACGGGCGCGGTGATGCAGCGGAGCCTGCGGTATGTCGTACGGGACCCGAAGACCAAGGCGTCCTGGGTGACGGCGCTGGCGATCGGCCTGATCGTGCCCGTGCTCAACGCGTTGCAGGGCACCGGGTCGATCTATTTCGCGTGCTTCGCGGCCGGAATGCTCGGCATGCAGATGTACAACCAGTTCGGGCAGGACACCTCCGCCTTCTGGATGGTGGCGCTCTCGGTCTCGTCGACCCGGGACGCGTATCTCGAACTCCGGGCACGGGCCCTGGCGTTGCTGCTGATCACCCTTCCCTTCACGGTCCTGGTGACGGCGGTGACCGCGGCGGTGCTCGGGAACTGGACGGCGCTGCCCGGGGTCATGGGGCTTTCGTTCGCCCTGCTGGGCTCGATGCTGGCGACGGGCGCCATGGCCTCGGCGCTCTTCCCGTACTCGATCCCCCAGGAAGGGGCGCTCAAGAACGTCGCCCCTGGCCAGACCGGGATCGCCTGGATCTCCATCTTCGGCGGAGTGATCGCGTCCGCGGTGCTCAGTGGGCCCGTGATCGGGCTGACGATCTGGCTGCATGTCGCCGACCACCAGGGCCGGCTGTGGCTGCTGCTGCCGGTGGGCGCGGTGTACGGGGCGGCCATCGGGTGGCTGGGTGTACGGCTGGCCGCGCCGCGCATGGCGAACCGGCTCCCGGAGATCCTGGCCGCCGTCAGCAAGGGCTGAGGGACTCCCAGGACTGCCGGGGGAGACCGGGAGGGTCAGAGGGTCAGGGGCTGACGGACTCCCGGTCATCCCTGAAGCCGTCCGAGAGGCGCTCCAGGAAGGGCTCCACCGCCCTGCGCCAGCCCTCGGGCCGGTCGTAGTGGACGAGATGGCCGGCGTCCTCCACCTCCGCGTACTGCCCGCGCGGCAGGACCCGGACCATCTCCTGGGCCTCGGCCCTGCCCAGCTCCCCCTCGATCCCGCGCAGGACCAGGGTGGGGCAGCGCACCTGCGCCAGCTCCTCCCAGTGCGCG
Organism: Streptomyces sp. NBC_01012; assembly: GCF_045162755.1. Taxonomy (NCBI): domain Bacteria; kingdom Bacillati; phylum Actinomycetota; class Actinomycetes; order Kitasatosporales; family Streptomycetaceae; genus Streptomyces; species Streptomyces sp. NBC_01012. Next base: position 3,211,116 of record NZ_CP108688.1, read on the forward strand.
TCATGGACCCAGGTGGCCCGGGACGTCAGCATCTGCTCCTGGGAGAAGACGGGCCGCCAGCCGTCGGAGCTCTCGGCCATCACCTCCGCGAAGAACTCCCCGCGCGAGGGGTTGGGCCGCTCCACCCAGGGGTCGTCCTCGCCGAACCACTTCCGCACATCGGCGAGCGTCGCGAAGGGGAGCGGCCAGGTCCTGAACCAGTCCTCCCACTCGCGCTGCGAGGCCGCTCCGAGCGCGGAGGCCCGCATGTCGCAGATGACCAGCGCCTTGACGAGATCGGGGCGCTTCGCGGCGAGCTGCCATGCGGTGAGCGCGCCCATCGAGTGCCCGATCAGGGTGACGGGGCCGAGGCCGAGCTGTTCGATCGCGGCCTCGGCGTCCGCGACGTAGGCGTCACGGGTGTACGCGCCGTCGGCCGGCTTCTCGCTGCGTCCGTGCCCGCGCTGGTCGAGGCCGACCGGACGGTGCCGCTCGGAGAGCCAGCGGGCGGTGGAGGCCCAGTGCGTGGCCCGGCCCATCAGGCCGTGGAGCATTAAGATCCCGGGGGCCTGCCCGGCCTCCGGGCGCCCCTTGGGCTGATCGGCGAACTCCCAGGCCGCGAGGCGTACGCCGTCCGATCCGGTCACATCGATGCGCCGCACCATAGGTTCTGGCACCCCCTTCTGGTCCTCGATCACCGTGTGTGCCTACGCGCCAGACTATCGAACCTTTATTCGAAAACTCGCTTCCGGCTCGCAACATCCCACGTTTGAGTGACAGCGGTTCAGGATTGACGACGGCCCCCAGGGGGAGACCTTCTCCGGGAAGCGGACCACTCGGGGACAGGGGTCCGCAGGGACTGACCTCGAGAGCTCGGGGCTCCAGGTCAGCGCAGGGGAGGACCGGCCCCGGCGCCTTCGGGCGCCGGGGCCTTCTCCCGTCGTGGAACACATGGGTCCGCGCGCGTCGCGGACCGCAGGGAGCCTTCGGCCGACCACCGGAGCGGCACGGTGACCGGCCATGGCGATTCGAACACCCCGAACACCCTCGACGGCGCGGGGAGGCGTGACGACGCCGCAGCGGACGAGGGCATCGAAAAGCCCGGCAGCCACCTCGCGGTGCGCGTGCCAGTGCGACGGGCGCATTCCCTGCTCCCTCCCCGACCGCGCGGCAGTCTCTGCCGGCACCCTCAGGTCATAGGCCTGGCCACAGCCTGGCACGCGTTTCGCCCGGGCGCTGCGATTCCGGACGGAAAACCGAAAGCGGGCTTACCCGCTCAGATCTGCACGTGCATCCGCACCGGCGCCTGCATGTGCGATCAGGCCGCCGGTGCCCTCGAAAGCCCTGCTCAGCGCTTCGCGACGAACACGTGCGAAGCGACCTCGGAGTCCAGCTCGGCCGCCTCACCGCTGGAACCGACCAGCACCCCGCCGGCCGACTCGGTCACGCTGACGACCGAGCCGGGCTGCACGCCCGCACGCCGCAGCGAGTACATCAGCTGTGCGTCGGTCTGGATCGGCTCACCGATCCGCCGCACCACCACGGTCTTGCCGTCCGCGCCCGGGTCGAGGTCGGCCAGGCTGACCAGGCCCTCGTCGAGGAACGGATCGGCCTCGGCCTTCTCGCCCAGTTCCTCGAGCCCCGGAATCGGATTGCCGTACGGAGACTCCGTCGGGTGCCGCAGCAGCTCCAGCACCCGGCGCTCCACGGCCTCACTCATCACGTGTTCCCAGCGACACGCCTCGGCGTGGACCTGCTCCCACTCCAGGCCGATCACGTCGACCAGCAGGCACTCCGCCAGCCGGTGCTTGCGCATCACCCGTGTCGCCAGACGGCGCCCTTCCTCGGTCAGCTCCAGATGGCGGTCACCCGCGACCCGGACCAGCCCGTCCCTCTCCATACGCGCCACCGTCTGGCTGACCGTCGGACCGCTCTGGTCCAGCCGTTCGGCGATCCGGGCGCGCATGGGGACCACGCCTTCCTCTTCGAGCTCGAGGATGGTGCGGAGATACATCTCCGTTGTATCGATCAGTCCGGACATACGTGCCCCTCGATGCTGTGACATGAAGTCGTCGTGCGATGGCCCTGCACCAATTCTGACGCATACCGCCGACAACCGTGCCCCGCCGTCGGGAGTCGGCGCCCGCCGCCCCGCCCCAGCGGTATTGACAGCCCACTGGTCCAGACCGCAACGTGATCCGCGACACGGGCACCGCACGGGCCCCACCCCCGCAGGAAAGGCCTCCTCGATGAGCGACAGCAAGCTCGCCGGTCAGTTCTTCGACGCAGCGATCGGCCTGCTGGAGCGGGTGCGCGACGAGGAGTCCGGAGCGATCGCCGCGGCCGGAGCCGCCATCGCCGACACCGTCGCCGCGGGCGGCCGGCTCTTCGCCTTCGGCGCCGGGCACTCCTCGCTCGCCGCGCAGGACGTCGTCTACCGTGCGGGCGGCCTGGCCCTGATGAACGTGCTCGCCGTGCCCGGCACCCTCGGCGTCGATGTCATGCCCGCCACCCTCGGCTCCGCCCTCGAACGCGTGGACGGCCTGGCGAGCGCGGTGCTCGACTCGAGCCCGGCCAGGGCCGGCGACCTCCTCGTGATCATCTCCCTCTCCGGGCGCAACGCGCTGCCCGTCGAGATGGCGCAGAACGCGCGAGCACTGGGGCTGAAGGTCATCGGCGTCACCTCGGTCGCGTACACGACGGGCACCAGATCCCGGCACGCGTCCGGCGGCTTCCTCCGGGACCACTGCGACATCGTGCTCGACAGCAAGATCGCGATCGGTGACGCGGAGCTGACCACGGAAGGCGTCGAGACACCCTTCGCACCCGCGTCGACGGTCGTCACCAGCGCACTGATGCAGGCCATGATGGCCACCGCCACGGAGGAGCTCCTCACCCGGGGGATCGAACCGCCCCTGCTGCGCTCGGGCAACGTCGACGGCGGGCACGAGTGGAACGGGCGCGTGATGCGGGAGTACGGCGACCGCATCTTCTACCGGCACTGACGGCCGCCGGCACCGGACGCACGCGCGGTCCACGGCCCCCTGGGCTCAGACCCCGCCCGCCCCGGGCCCGGCCGTCAGCCGCGCCAGGTCGACCGCCGAGGCGACCCGCACCGCCACACTCTCCGCGTACATCACATCCGGACGTTCGAACGCGCCACGGTTCGCCGCGCGCAGGAACGTCACCACACCCAGCGTCCGCCCCCGGCTCCGCAGCACCGCGCACAGCGCGTGCGCCGAGTCGCCGGGCCACTGGTGCTCCACCGCCCACTCCTCGCCCGCACCCGCCGGCACCACGGCACGGACCGAACCCGTACGCTCCACCGCCTGGAGCGCCGGGTGCCCCGGCGCGTACCGCACGGGCAGCGAACCACCGGAGACCGGCAGACACGGGCCCGGCGCGTCGGACGGCGTGGACGCGGCCCGTACGAGCTTCTCCCCCGCCGCCAGATCCTCCAGCAGGTCGACCACCACATGATCGGCGAACCCCGCCAGGGCGAAGTCCAGCGACGTGGTCGCCGCCTCCATGGGGTTCTCGCACTCCGCCGCCTGGCGGGCCGCCCGGTGCAGCTGGTTGGAGCGGAAGCGCACCCGGTCCGCGTCCTGCTCCGCGAGCTTCGCCGCCGTGACATCCCGGAACAGCCAGCCGACCCCCAGCGGAACGGGCTCCTCGGCCAACGGCGACGCCAGCCGCAGGAACCCGCTGCGCCAGCAGCGCCGCCGCTCGCCCTCCGCGGTCCGCAGCGTCACCCACAGCTCCGCCGGAGCCGACGGGGCACCCTCGGCGAGCACATGCTGCAACGCGCCCTCCAGGTCCTCGACCCCCCGCACGATCAGCTCACCCAGCGGACGCCCCAGCAGCGCGGTACGCCCGCCGCCCAGCGCCCGCGCCGCGTACGCGTTGACCACGGTGGGCCGCAGGTCGACGTCCACGGCGACGACACCCCAGGACGCCTCCTCGAACAGTGCCTCGCTGAGCGCGATGGACCGCTCCAGATCGATCTGCGCGTGCACCTCGCTGAACGCGCAGTACACCCCGGCGGGCTTCCCGTCCTCCCCGCGCACCCCGGACGACTGGGTCCGCACGAGCACACGCCCACCGTCCTTGCGCAGCAGCGCGAACTCATGGACCTGACGCCCCGGTGCGTCCATGACGGCCAGCAGCCGCTCCTGCACGTCCTCCGCGTCCGCGCTCCGCGCGGCCCACCCCGCGAAACCCCGGCGCCCGACGGCCTCGGCCGCGGTCCAGCCGAGGACCCGCTCGGCCTCACGGTTCCAGTGGGTGATGGTGCCGTGCGCGTCGAAGGCACAGAGCGCGGCGTCCATGCCGTCGAGCAGCGCGGCGAGAAGCCGGGACCCCGGAATCACCGCCGCCGACGGATCCCGCCCGGGGTCCTCGTCGGGACCGAGCGCGTCGGTGGTCCCGGTGCTCCTGGACGCACTCACTCCGTACCTCCCGCAGGACGTATTCCGCTTCGCGTTCCGCATTGCCGCACGTCAGACCATTGAACTCGAATGTGAGCCACCACACAGCCACTTCCAGGAAATCCGGTGTCCACCGGTGGTCCCACGAGAGTCCCGTTAATTCACTTGTGTGGCTCCGGGGGAGATTCGTAGGCTGCTGCCAGCGAAGAAAGGAGGTGTTCCGGAAGTGATTTCTTCTCGGACTCGTGAGGTGGCTGCGGGCTGACGCCCGTCGTCGCGCTCTTTGCAGTGCAGGCCGGTAGTCGGCCAATCCCAAGCAGTCACCGACCCGCAGGCTCGCCGGTAAGTCCGGCCGGCTCCTCCGCAAGGAGGGACCAGAGCCTGCGGGTTTCTGCGTGCCCGGGGCGGTGGGCGGGCCCGGCCGGTGGCTCAGGGGCAGAGGCGCTCCACCCGCCAGGCGGCCGCCGGGCTCTCCCGGACGTACCGCAGCCGGTCGTGCAGCCGGTTCTCGTGGCCCTGCCAGAACTCGATCGCGTCCGGTACGACGCGGAATCCGCCCCACTGCGGCGGGGCGGGGACCTTCTCGCCCTCCGGGTAGCGGGCGGCGAGCTCCTCGTAGCGGTCGACCAGCTCCTGGCGGGAGCCGATCACCGTGGACTGGTCGCTGGCCCAGGCGCCCAGCTGGGAGCCGTGGGGCCTGGTGCGGAAGTACGCGACCGTCTCCTCGCGCCCGACACGCGCGGCGGTGCCCGTGACGATGACCTGGCGGGCGAGCGGGTGCCAGGGGAAGAGCAGCGAGACGTACGGGTTCGCGGTCAGCTCGCGGCCCTTGCGGGAGCCGTAATTGGTGTAGAAGACGAAGCCCCGGTCGTCGTAGTGCTTCAGCAGCACGGTCCGGGAGGACGGCCGGCCCCGGGGGTCGGCCGTGGAGACCACCATCGCGTTCGGCTCGTGGAGCGCGCCGCCCCCGGCGATCTGGCGGAACCAGTGGGCGAACTGCTCCATGGGGTCACCGGCGAGATCCTTCTCGGTGAAGTCCTCGGAACGGTACTGCTCGCGCATCGCGGCCGGATCGGTGGTGCAATCGGATGACGGGCCACGGGAGGAGGCGGAAGCGGAAGACGGAGTGGCATCTGCTGTGGACACGGGGCCCATCCTGCCGCAGCGGGCCGGAATCCCCGAGGGAAGGGTCTTTCGGCAGGTGCGAGCGACGACGGTTGTGCCGGATGTCACCCTTCCCCGTGTCGTGGTAACCCGCCAGTATGCGTGGACCGGCCTTTGTGGCCGTCGTACAGCCGCCGAGTCGAGGGAGCCGCCCGATGTCCGACTTCGTACCCGGACTTGAAGGAGTCGTCGCGTTCGAGACGGAGATCGCCGAACCTGACAAGGAAGGCGGCTCGCTCCGTTACCGCGGTGTCGACATCGAGGACCTCGTCGGCCATGTGTCGTTCGGCAACGTCTGGGGTCTGCTGGTGGACGGGGCGTTCAACCCCGGTCTGCCGCCCGCCGAACCGTTCCCCCTGCCCGTGCACTCCGGCGACATCCGCGTCGACGTGCAGTCCGCGCTCGCCATGCTGGCGCCGGTGTGGGGCCTGAAACCGCTGCTCGACATCGACGAGCGGACCGCGCGCGACGACCTGGCTCGGGCCGCTGTGATGGCCCTGTCCTACGTCGCCCAGTCGGCCCGCGGCCAGAGCATGCCGATGGTCCCGCAGAGCGAGATCGACAAGGCGGAGTCCGTGGTGGAGCGGTTCATGATCCGCTGGCGCGGTGAACCGGACCCCAAGCACGTCAAGGCGGTCGACGCCTACTGGACGTCGGCGGCGGAGCACGGGATGAACGCGTCGACGTTCACCGCTCGTGTGATCGCCTCGACCGGCGCCGACGTCTCGGCGGCGCTGTCCGGCGCGGTGGGCGCGATGTCCGGCCCCCTGCACGGCGGTGCGCCGTCGCGGGTGCTCGGCATGATCGAGGAGATCGAGCGGACGGGCGACGCCCGGACCTATGTGAAGCAGGCGCTGGACAAGGGCGAGCGTCTGATGGGCTTCGGCCACCGTGTCTACCGTGCCGAGGACCCCAGGGCCCGCGTCCTGCGCCGTACGGCCCGCGAGCTGGCGGCCCCGCGCTTCGAGGTGGCGGAGGCCCTGGAGAAGGCCGCCCTGGAGGAGCTCCACGCCCGCCGCCCCGACCGTGTCCTGGCGACGAACGTCGAGTTCTGGGCGGCGATCGTGCTGGACTTCGCCGAGGTACCGGCGCACATGTTCACCTCGATGTTCAGCTGTGCCCGTACGGCGGGCTGGTCGGCGCACATCCTGGAGCAGAAGCGGACCGGCCGCCTGGTGCGCCCCTCGGCGACGTACGTCGGCCCCGGGACGCGCGACCCCCGCTCGATCGACGGCTACGACCAGCTGTCCGACCTGGGGAACTGACGGGGGCGGCCCTCAGCTCCTCCGGTCCTGGTTCAGGACCCAGGCCACCGAGAGCAGCACTCCGAGGACCCCCACCGCGAACGTCCCTGCGACTTCGAGGAACCCCCCTTCCTCCACGACCGCCCGGATCGCGCCGGCGATCCCGCCGACCGCCGCGCACAACCCGAGCACGAACGTGCGTGACCCCTGCGGCGCGTACCGGTACCAGGGCCTGCGTCGGGGAGTGGAGGGGGTGTCGCGTGAGTGGGTGGTCATGGCTGCCTCCGTCGCTGTGGTGCGTTTCCAGGTTCTCGGCCCCACTATGCCGACCTGGTCCCCCAGGCCAGCGCGGTGGAAGCGGCGAGGAGCACCGTGGCCCACAGAGCGGCCGTCCAGGGCGAGGTGTCGCCCTGGACGGCCGGGGACACCCGCCGCTCGGGGTCGTAGGCGACACGTACGTCGTCCCCGGTCGCGGCGACCGCGCGGTCGGCCTTGAGCACGGCGGGGTAGCCGCCCGGGCAGCGCAGGTCGAGGCGGTACACGGTCGACCGGGGCGGCCCGCCCTCGCCGTAGGAGGCGAGGCGCTCGGTGTGGACCTCACGCACGGCGCACCTCGCGACCTCGCTGCGCGCCGTCGCCCGGTCGGCTGCCGCGACGGAGGCCAGCAGGCCGGCGGCCAGCAACAGCCCGCCGAAGAAGCCCCGGCCGCCGCTCACCCGGGCGAAGTACACCGCGCAGGCGCCGAGTCCCAGGAGGCCGCCCCCCGCCCACGCCAGCCATGCGGGCGGTGCCGATGGGCCCTGGAAGCACCAGTGTGCCCAGCCGTACACGGCCCCGGCCGCCACCGCGGGCAGGGCTGCGGCGATCCACCACGAGCGGCTCAGTCGGACTCCCTGAAGTAGGTCTCCGGCATGGTGTTGTCGTGCTTCAGCGGCTCCTTCGTCCCCAGCCGCACCCAGAGCAGGAAGACGCCGAGACAGACGGCGATCAGCCCGACGGGAACGAGCACCGCGAGAGCCCGGTCGGGCATGCGAACCGCCTCCTGTGCCACCTCACCGTTGGACACACAGGATCGTCCCAGCCGGAAGTGCCCCTGAGGGCAACAGCTGTTGAACCTCCGGGGTGGCGGCGGGACTTCGATGGGACCGGGGCGCTCAGCCCAGGGCGTCGTCGAGCAGCGCCGCCCACTGCGCCACCACCTTCTCGCGTCGCGCCGTGTCGTCGGTGAGCAGGTTGGCGAGGCCCAGGCCCCGGGCCATGTCGAGGAGTCCCTGGACCGTTTCGCGCACCCCGGGCCGGGTCTCGTCGGCGCCGAGGAGCTCCACGGCGATGCGGTGGGTCTCGCGGCCCACCCGCGCTTCGAGTTCGGTGACCCTGGGCCTGAGCTGGGCCTCGTTCGACGCGGCGACCCAGAGCTGGAGCGCGGCGCGGAAGAGCGGCCCGGTGTACAGGTCGACGAGCGCGGCGACGACCTCGGCGCGGCCCTGGACGGGCAGGGCGCGCAGCGCGGCGGAGCGTGACTCGGCGACGTGCTCGACGGCGCCGGTGAACAGGTCCTCCCTGGTGGGGAAGTGGTGCTGGGCGGCGCCCCGTGAGACCCCGGCGTGTTCGGCGACGACGGAGACGGTGGAGCCCGCCCAGCCGTGTTCGGCGAGGCAGGCGACCGCCGATGCCAGGAGCCGCTGCCGGGTGGCGCGGCTCCTGTCCTGCTTCGGGGGCGTCACAGCACCCATGCGGGATCCCGTCGTTCCAGGAAGGCCGTCATCCCCTCCTGTGCGTCCTCGGAGGCGAAGAGTGCCGCCGACCGGGCGATGACGTCTTCGGTGTGGCTGTCGAAACTCCTCAGCACAGTAGCTGTGACCAGCTCCTTCGACGCCGCCAGCCCCTGTGGGGAGGCCCTGCGCAGTCCGTCCAGTACCGGTACGAGTGCCTTGTCCACGCCGTCGGGACCCGCGGCGACGCTCACCAGACCGATCCGTGCGGCCTCCGTCCCGTCGAAGCGTTCACCGGTGAGGGAGTAGCGGGCGGCGGCGGTGGGGTCGAGGCGGGGCAGCAGCGGCAGGGAGATCACGGCGGGGGCGAGGCCCAGGCGTGATTCGGTGAGCGCGAAGGAGGCCCCGGGCCCCGCGACGGAGATGTCGCACGCCCCGAGCAGCCCGAGGCCGCCGGCCCGTACGTGTCCGGTGACCCGGGCGACGACGGGTTTGGGCAGGGCGATGACGGTGCGGAGCAGGGCGACCAGGGTGTGCGGGTCGGGCGGTGCGGTGAGGTCGGCGCCGGCGCAGAAGGTGTTGCCGGTGTGGGTGAGGACGACGGCCCGTACGGTGTCGTCGGCCCCGCAGGTCTCCAGCGCCCCGGCGAGCTCGCCGACGAGGCGGGCGGAGAGCGCGTTGCGGTTGGCCGGGGAGTCGAGGGTGAGCGTGGTGATGCCGCGCTCGTGGGACGGGGGCGCCAGGGTCATCGCGGCTTCTCCCGGTCGCGCAGCTCGCGCCGCAGGATCTTGCCGGACACCGCGCGGGGTACCGCGTCGATGAACTCGGCCTGTCTGACCTTCTTGTACGGGGAGACGCGCTCGGCGACGTACGCCATGACGCCGGCCTCCGTGAGGTCGTTCGCTCCGGCCCGTCGGACCACATAGGCCTTGGGGACCTCGTTGGCCTCGGCGTCGTGGACGCCGATGACGGCGGCGTCGGCGATCCCGGGGTGGGTCAGGAGCAGGGCCTCCAGGTCGGCGGGGGCGACCTGGTAGCCCTTGTACTTGATGAGTTCCTTGACCCGGTCGACGACGTACAGCCAGCCGTCCGTGTCGACGCGGCCGACGTCCCCGGTGTGCAGCCAGCCGTCGGCGTCGATCATGGCGTCGGTGGCGTCGGGGCGGCCGAGGTAGCCCTTCATGACCTGGGGGCCGTGAATGAGGATCTCGCCCGGGGTGCCGGTGGGGACGTCGATGCCCGGGTCGGTGAGCGAGACGATCCGCATCCGGGTGCCGGGCAGCAGCTTGCCGACGGTGCCGGGCGGCGGGTTCTCCGCGTCGAGGGGCACGACGTGGGTGCCGGGCGAGAGTTCGGTCATCCCGTAGGCCTGTCGTACGGCGGGGAGGCCGAGCCGGGTGGAGCAGGCGGCGGCGAGTTCGGCGTCCAGGGGTGCGGCGGCACTGACGATGTACTCCAGCGAGGAGAGGTCGTAGTCGCCGACGAGCGGGTGTTTCGCGAGGGCCAGCACGATGGGCGGGGCGACGTACAGGCCGGTGATGCGGTGGGTCCGGATCGTTTCGAGGAACTGGGCGAGGTCGAAGCGGGGCAGGACGACGACCGTGGCGCCGTAGCGCAGCGGCCCGTTCATCAGGGCGGTCAGTCCGTAGATGTGGAAGAAGGGCAGCACCGCCAGGATCCGGTCGCGCTCGCCGAGGGGCACGAAGGGGCGCAGCTGCTCCAGGTTGGTGGCGATGGAACGGTGGGTGAGCATGACGCCCTTGGGCGCGCCGGTGGTGCCCGAGGAGTACGGGAGTACGGCGACGTCCTCGGCCGGGTCGAAGGTGAGGGTGGGTTCGGGGGCGGTGGAGCCCAGCATGTCGAGCACGGAGGTGTGTCCTTCGGCCCGGTCGCAGACGTAGATCCCCTCGATGCCGCCCGCGAGCGCGGCGGCGCGGTGGGCGACGTCGAGGAGCGGGGACACGGTGACGATCCAGCGGGCGCCCGAGTCCCCCAGCTGTTTGGCGAACTCCTCGGCCGTGGCGAGCGGGTGGCTGGTGGTGACGGTGGCGCCGGCCCGTGTCGCCCCGTAGAAGACGGGCGGGTAGGCGATCGTGTTCGGGCTGTGCAGGGCGAGTACGTCGCCCTTGCGCAGCCCGGCCGCCGCGAGGTGCGCGGCGATCCGCCGGTGGAAGGTGTCGAGCTGGCTGTAGGTGACGGTCGTCCCGTCGGTGCCGTCGATCAGGGCGGGGGTGTCGCCGAAGTCCGTGGCGTGGCCGAGGACCGCTTCGTGGATGGGTGTTTCGAGGGGCGGGACGTCTGCGTACTCGCTGTGGAACACCATTGCGGTCCCCTTCGACGCGGGTGGAGAGCCAGAATCGCCCCCGTGGGGGCGGATGGGGAGACCCGGGACGACGTCAGTAGGACTTCGGCAGGCCCAGGGTCTGGTGGGAGACGTAGTTGAGGATCATCTCCCGGCTCACGGGTGCGATACGGGAGACACGGGCGGCCGTGATGAGCGAGGCCAGGCCGTACTCGCGGGTGAGGCCGTTGCCGCCGAGGGTGTGGACGGCCTGGTCGACGGCCCTGACGCAGGCTTCGGCCGCGGCGTACTTCGCCATGTTGGCGGCTTCGCCCGCCCCTGTGTCGTCGCCGTCGTCGTAGAGCCTCGCGGCCTTCTGCATCATCAGCCGGGAGAGCTCCAGCTCGATGTGCGCCTGGGCCAGCGGGTGGGCTATGGCCTGGTGGGCGCCGATGGGCGCGCCCTTCCAGACGGTGCGGGTCCTGGCGTATTCCACGGCCCGTTCGACGGCGTAGCGGCCCATGCCGATGGAGAAGGCGGCGCCCATGATGCGCTCGGGGTTCAGCCCGGCGAAGAGCTGGAGCAGCCCGGCGTCCTCCTCGCCGACCAGTGCGTCGGCCGGCAGCTTGACCTCGTCGAGCACCAGCTCGAACTGCTTCTCGGCGGCCTGGAGTTCCATGTCGATCCGGGTGCGGCTGAAGCCCGGGGTGTCGCGGGGGACGATGAAGAGGCAGGGCTTGAGGCTGCCGGACCTGGCGTCCTCGGTGCGGCCGACGATCAGTGTGGCGTCGGAGATGTCGACGCCGGAGATGAAGACCTTGCGCCCGTCGAGTACCCAGCCGCCCCCGGCCTCGCGGCGCGCGGTGGTGGTGATGCGGTGCGAGTTGGAGCCGGCGTCGGGCTCGGTGATCCCGAACGACATGGTCAGGGAGCCGTCGGCGAGACCGGGGAGCCAGGCACGCTTCTGGGCCTCGGTCCCGAAGCGGGCGATGACCGTGCCGCAGATCGCCGGGGAGACGACCATCATGAGGAGGGGGCTGCCGGCGGCGCCCAGCTCCTCCAGGACGATGGAGAGTTCGGCCATCCCGGCGCCTCCGCCGCCGTACTCCTCGGGGAGGTTGACCCCGAGGTAGCCGAGCTTGCCCGCCTCCTCCCAGAGTTCACGGGGGTGTTCACCCTTTCGCGCCAGGCCGGTGCTGTACTCGCGGCCGAAGCGCTGCCCGAGGGCGGCGACGGCGGCGCGGAGCGAGGTGTGCTCTGCGGTTTCGAGGACGGTACTCATGACGTCGTCTCCTCCTGGTGCGCGGGGGCTTCAGCGGTTGCGTCCTGTACGACGGCGAGCAGGGCGCCGACCTCGACCTGGAGTCCGGGGGCGGCGTGCAGCGCGGTGAGGGTGCCGGAGGCGGGGGCGAGGACGCGGTGCTCCATCTTCATCGCCTCCAGCCAGATCAGCGGCTGCCCGGCCTCGACGGTCGTGCCGGGCGCGAGCCCGTCGGCGACCCGGACGACGGTGCCGGGCATGGGGGCGAGCAGGGAGCCGGGTTCGGCGCGTTCGGCCGGGTCGGTGAATCGGGGCAGGGCGGTGAAGGTGTACGAACCGGACGTGGTGTCCACATAGGTCAGCTCGCGGTGCACGGTGACGGTGAAGTGCCTGGTCACGCCGCCCGTTTCGAGGGTGACGGCGCCGGGGCCGACGGCGACGACCCGCTCGCCGGTCTCGGGGGCGGGGGTGGAGCCGCGGCCCGTGCGGTAGGCGATCTCGTACACCGGGCCGTCCGGCTCGGCGGTCGCCGCCCGGTAGCTCCTGGTCTGCGGCTGCGAGGGGAGGTTGCGCCAGGCACCGAAGCGGGCGGGACCGGTGAGGGGCCGAGCGGGGCCCGTGACGGACCGAACGGCCGATGCGGCGGCGAGCGCCGCCGCGGTGGCGGCCAGCTGCCGGGCGGCGTCGCCGCCGCCGCTGCCCTCGCCGTACGCCCCGGTCCCCGTCAGGGCCGCCAGGTGCCGGTCGTAGAAACCGGTGTCGAGGCGCGCCGCGACGAAGTCCGGGTGGCGCAGGGAGCGGACGAGGAGCTCCCGGTTGGTGACCGGGCCGTGGATGCGGGCGCGTTCCAGGGCGCGGGCGAGGAGGCGGACGGCCTCGGCTCGGGTGGGGGCGTGGGCGATGACCTTGGCGAGCATCGGGTCGTAGTGCACCCCGACGGTGTCGCCTCCGGTGTAGCCGGTGTCGAGGCGGATGCCGGGCCCGTCGGGCACATCGAGCGTGAGGAGCGTCCCGGTCTGTGGCTGCCAGTCACGCGCGGGGTCCTCGGCGTACAGCCGGGCCTCGACGGCGTGCCCCGAGGCCGGCGGTGGCGTGGCGGCGGGCAGCGATCCGCCCTCAGCGACGCGCAGTTGCAGGGCGACGAGGTCGAGCCCGAACACCGCCTCGGTGACGGGGTGTTCCACCTGGAGGCGGGTGTTCATCTCCAGGAAGTACGGGTGCCCTTCGGCCGACACGAGGAACTCGACGGTCCCCGCGCCCCGGTAGCCCACCGCCTGCGCCGCGGCGACGGCCGCGTCGTGCAGCCGCTGCCGCAGTGCGTCGTCGAGGCCGGGCGCCGGTGCCTCCTCGATGACCTTCTGGTGGCGGCGCTGGAGCGAACAGTCGCGGGTGCCGAGCGCCCACACCGTGCCCTGCCCGTCGGCCATGACCTGGACCTCGACATGCCGGCCCCGCTCGACGTACGGCTCGGCGAAGACCTCGCCGTCCCCGAACGCGGACGCGGCCTCGGCGGAGGCCGCCGTCAGCTCCGCCGACAGCGCTGAGAGCTCCCGTACGATCCGCATCCCGCGCCCTCCGCCGCCCGCCGCCGCCTTGAGCAGCAGGGGCAGATCACCGGCGGTGGCGCGCCCCGGGTCGACGGGGGCGAGCAGCGGCACTTCGGCGGCGGCCATCAGCTCCTTGGCCCGGGTCTTGGACGCCATCAGCTCGACGGCCTTGACCGGCGGCCCCACCCAGACGAGCCCGGCGTCCTGCACGGCCCGTGCGAAACCGGCGTTCTCCGAGAGGAAGCCGTACCCCGGGTGCACGGCGTCGGCCCCGGCGGCGAGCGCCGCGGCCACGACGAGGTCGCCCCGCAGATACGTGTCGGACGCCGCGGCCCCCGGCAGACGTACGGCGGTGTCGGCCTCCCGTACGTGCAGGGCGTCCGCATCCGCGTCCGAGTACACGGCGACGGTGGAAATGCCCAGATCACGGCAGGTACGGAAGATCCGGCAGGCGATCTCGCCCCGGTTGGCGACAAGCAGTGCGGTGATCATCCTCTGCCTCACATCCGGAAGACGCCGAAGCCGCGCGCGCCTTCGACCGGTGCCGTGTGGATCGCTGACAGGCACATCCCGAGGACGGTCCTGGTGTCACGGGGGTCGATGACCCCGTCGTCGTACAGCCGCCCGGAGAGGAACATCGGCAGCGACTCGGATTCGATCTGCTGCTCCACCATGGCGCGCAGCCCGGCGTCCGCCTCGTCGTCGTAGGGCAGGCCCTTCGCCGCGGACGATGCGCGGGCGACGATCGAGAGGACGCCGGCGAGCTGTTGGGGGCCCATGACGGCGGACTTGCTGCTCGGCCAGGCGAAGAGGAAGCGCGGGTCGTAGGCCCTGCCGCACATGCCGTAGTGCCCGGCGCCGTAGGAGGCTCCCATCAGCACGGACAGGTGCGGGACCGTGGAGTTGGACACCGCGTTGATCATCATCGCGCCGTGCTTGATGATGCCGCCCTGTTCGTACTCCTTGCCGACCATGTAGCCGGTGGTGTTGTGGAGGAAGACCAGCGGGATGTCGCGCTGGTCGGCGAGCTGGATGAACTGGGCGGCCTTCTGCGACTCCTCGCTGAACAGCACGCCCTGCGCGTTGGCGAGGATGCCGACGGGATAGCCGTGCAGCCGGGCCCAGCCGGTGACCAGGCTGGCCCCGTAGAGCGGCTTGAACGCGTCGAAGTCCGAGCCGTCGACGAGCCTGGCGATGACCTCGCAGGGGTCGAAGGGGATCTTGAGGTCACCGGGCACGATCCCGATCAGTTCGTCCTCGTCGTACTTCGGCGGTTCGGCGGGCCCCGGATCGGGGTGTGCCTTGCGCCAGTTGAGCCGGGCGACGATCCTGCGGGCCTGGCGCAGCGCGTCGTGCTCGTCGACGGCGTAGTGGTCGGCGAGGCCCGAGGTGCGGGCGTGCATCCCGGCGCCGCCGAGCGACTCGTCGTCGCTCTCCTCGCCGGTGGCCATCTTGACCAGGGGCGGGCCGCCGAGGAAGACCTTGGACCGCTCCTTGATCATCACGGTGTGGTCGGACATCCCCGGGACGTACGCCCCGCCCGCGGTGGAGTTCCCGAACACCACGGCCACGGTGGGGATCCGGGCGGCGGACAGCCGGGTGAGATCGCGGAACAGCGCCCCGCCCGGGATGAAGATCTCCTTCTGCGAGGGCAGGTCGGCGCCCCCGGACTCCACCAGGGAGATGCAGGGCAGCCGGTTGGCGAAGGCGATCTCGTTGGCGCGCAGGGCCTTCTTCAGGGTCCAGGGGTTGGAGGCGCCGCCGCGTACGGTCGGGTCGTTGGCGGTGATCAGGCATTCGACGCCCTCCACGACCCCGATCCCGGTGACGAGCGAGGCGCCGACGGCGTAGTCACTCCCCCAGGCGGCGAGCGGGGACAGTTCGAGGAACGGGGTGTCGGGGTCGACCAGCAGCTCGATCCGCTCACGGGCGAGCAGCTTGCCGCGCCTCCGGTGCCGGTCCACGTACTTCTCGCCGCCACCCGCCAGGGCCTTGGCGTGCTCGGTGTCCAGCTCGGCGAGCTTCGCGAGCATCGCCTCGCGGTGGGCGGTGTATTCGGGGCCCGTGGTGTCGAGTGCGGTGGGCAGGACGGTCATGCGTGCACCTCCGGTCGGTCCGGGTCCAGCAGCTGTACGGGCACGGGCAGATGCCGGGACCGCAACCACTCCCCCACCGCCTTGGCCTGCGGATCGAAGCGCGCCTGCGCGGCGACGCCCTCGCCGAGCAGGCCGTGGACGACGAAGTTGAGCGCCCGCAGCCGGGGCAGGACATGGCGTACGACGGTGAGCCCGCCGGTCTCCGGCAGCAGCTCCACGAACCGCTCGACGGTCAGCTCATGGACCAGCCACCGCCAGGCGTCGTCCGTGCGGACCCACACCCCGACGTTGGCGTCCGCGCCCTTGTCGCCGCTGCGGGCGCCGGCGACACGGCCGAGGGGGGCGGAACGGGTGGGCCCCGCGGGCAGCGGCGCGGGCAGATCGGGCTCCGGGACCTCGCCGAGCTCCCGGTACGGACCCGGGGCCGGCGGGACGGTCTCGCGGGACCCGTCGGGCAGCACCGCGATGTGCTCGACCTCCCCGGCCGGTACGTACGCCGCCTCGAACACCCCGTACGGTGCGCCCTTCCCCGGCGGGGCCGTCACATGGAAGCCCGGGTAGCTGCCGAGCGCCAGCTCGACGGCGGCCCCTGACACGGCCCGGCCGACGGCCTCCGCGTCCGGGTCGCGCACGACGAGCCGGAGCAGGGCGCTCGCGGTCTCCTCGGTGCGGGCGTCGGCCCGGTCGGTACGCGCGAGCTCCCACCGCACCTCGGCAGGCTCCGACCCGGCACGGTCGAGGGCGTCGGCGAACTGCTCCCGCACGAGCCGGGCCTTCGCCTCGATGTCGAGCCCCGTCAGCACGAAGACGACCTCGTTGCGCCACCCGCCGAGCCGGTTGAGCCCGACCTTCAGCGTGGGCGGCGGCGCCTCGCCCCGCACACCGCCGATCCGCACCCGGTCGGGTCCGTCCACCGCCAGGCCGACGGTGTCGAGCCGGGCGGTGACGTCGGGTCCCGCGTAGCGTGCGCCGCCGGTCTCGTACAGCAACTGGGCGGTGACGGTGCCGATGTCGACGACGCCGCCCGTGCCGTCGTGCTTGGTGATGACGCTGCTTCCGTCCTCGTGGATCTCGGCGAGCGGGAACCCGGGGCGGCGGACTTCGTGGTCGCCGAAGAAGGCGTAGTTGCCGCCGGTCGCCTGGGTCCCGCACTCCAGGACATGCCCGGCGACGACCGCCCCGGCGAGGGCGTCGTGGTCATCCGGGCCCCAGCCGAAGTGGGCGGCGGCCGGCCCGGTGACGAGGGCCGCGTCGGTGACCCGGCCGGTGACGACGACGTCGGCCCCGGCCCGCAGACAGGCGGCGATGCCTGCGCCGCCGAGGTAGGCGTTGGCGGTGAGGTATCCCTCGGGCACGGGGCGGCTGTCGCCCTCGACGTACGCGACGCGCACGGGGACGCCGGTCCGGTCCGCCAACTCCCTTACGGCACCGGCGAGTCCGGCCGGATTGAGCCCGCCGGCGTTGGTGACGATCTTCACGCCCCGCTCGTGGGCGAGCCCCAGGCTCTCCTCCAACTGCCGCAGGAAGGTGGACGCGTATCCGCGAGCGGGGTCCTTGAGACGGCTGCGGCCCAGGATCAGCATGGTGAGTTCGGCGAGGTAGTCCCCGGTGAGGACGTCCAGCGGGCCACCGGTGAGCATCTCGCGCACGGCATCGAAACGGTCACCGTAGAACCCGGACGCATTACCGATACGCAGCGGCGGGGACGGTGACGCCCGCCTGTTCACCGGCCCTCCTTCCGTGGCGGCCTGCCCGGTCCCGCCGGGCCGGCGAAGGCCTGCGCGATGTCGAGCCACTGCCCGGCGTCGGCGCCCACGGCCCGGACGGCGAGATCGTCCCGGTGGGCGCGCTGGGTGACGAGCAGGCAGAAGTCGAGCAGCGGCCCGGTGACCCGCTGGGCGGCGTCCTCGGGCCCGTACACGGTCAGCCCGCCGTCCTCGGCCCGGAGTTCGACCCGGAACCGCTCGGCGGGCGGACTCATCCCCCGTACGGCATAGGCGTAGTCCCGGGCCCGTACGCCGATCCTGGCGACGTGCCGCAGCCTGGCGGTCGGCTTCCTGCTCACCCCCAGCGCGTCGGCGACGTCCTGGCCATGGGCCCAGGTCTCCATGAGCCGTGCGGTCGCCATCGACGCGACGCTCATGGGCGGCCCGTACCACGGCAGTTTCGCCCCGGCGGGCGCCGCCCGGAGCGCCTCCTGGAGCCGGGCCCGGCCGGTCCGCCACTCCACGAGCAGCGCCTCGGGCGTCAGGGCGGCGACGGCCGCGTCGGCCGCATCGCCGACGAAGGTCTCGGGGGCGGCGAGCGCCCTCTCGACCTCGACGGCGAAGGCCTCGGGCTCGGTGACGGCGGTCAGGGCCACCTCGTCGGTCCAGTTGAGGTGGGCGATCTGGTGGGCGACGGTCCAGCCCTCGGCGGGGGTCGGCAGGGCCCACTCCTGGGCACTCAACCCGGCCACCATCAGGTCGAGTTCGTCGCTCTCCTCACGCATGTCGTCGAGCACGGCGGCGGTCACGGCCGATGCGTCGGGCACGGTGCGCTCCCCTCGGGGCGTGGCGGTGTGCCCCGGAGCATGCCAGCGCCCCAGAAAACAAGCAAGCATGCTTGCATGATTTTCTCGGCCACTTCGACGGCGGCGGAGGGTTCGCCGGCGCGGCGCGGCCTACAGTTCCGGCATGACGCCACCCGCCGCTTCCCAGCTCCGCCATCGCGGACGTCGGCGGTGGCTCGCCACGGCTGTCGCTCTCGCCCTGGTCGCCGGAGGCGTGTGGTTCATGTCCGGCACCGGGCCCGAACCGGGCGACCACGCACCCATGGCCCTATGCGCCGTCGGCGACAGGGTCCTGCGCGCAGACGTGGACGCGGACGGACATCTGGACGAGGTCCTCGACCAGCAGCGCGACGGCACCGGCTCCGTGGTCTTCCGGAGAGGCGATCACCGCGCCCCTGTCGGCGTCGGCGACGCGCGCGGGTGGTGGCAGAAGCTCCGAGGCGCACTGAAGGAAGACATGGAGACGCGGGGGACGTTCGGCGACTTCGACGGCGACGGGTACCTCGATCTGGCGCTCTTCTACAGCCAGGACGACAAGGGCGACAGCCCGCGGTTCGGCATGGTGGCGCATGAGGTGCGCTACGGGCCTCTCGCCCGTGATCTGAGCAGCGCCCGGACCGGCACCATCCGCATGCCGTCCGCGACGTTCGTACGAGAGCTGCGGGCCGGCGACACCGATCACGACGGGCGCGCCGAGCTCCAGATCCTTCAGTCGACCGGGGACGGCCAGGCTTCCCACCACATCGGCCGGCAGGACGGCGACGGGATCTCCGTGAAGGCGGAGGAGACCGACCAGAGGCAAGGGGACTGGCCCCCGCCGCTCGACCTCGGCTGGCTCGACTTCGACGGCTGCCCGGACCGTTAGCTCCGGCCGTGCGAGGCAGCCGGGGAAGCGGCGGCCGCTCACCTTTCTCCGGATTCTCCGGCCCGGTAGCCAGGGACGGAGGGCCAGCGCACCGTCAGCACCACGGACTCCTCCTCCGCGCACCAGGAGTGGTCAACACCCTGCCCCCACACCACGTAGTCCCCTTGGCGCTCCAGCAGCACATCCCGCTCGGGAAACCGCATCCGGAACCGACCGCTGATGAGCACGAGCAGCGCGGTGCGCTCCTCACCCCGTACCCACTGCGCCCGCTCCTCGCCGGGAGGATGAACGCCCCACTTGATCTCCAGGGCCTCGCTGTGGCGCGGGTCGGACGGATGCTTGAAGTGACCGAGCAGCCACCCACGGTCCAACGCCGCATCAGCCCCCGCACGCCCCACGTACACGCCGCCGCCGTTCATGGCCCGGAAGGTAGCAGCCCGACCCAGTGGTACCACCCTGCCCTACGTAGGGCAGGGTGGTACGCTGCAGGCATGATAAAGACGACCGTGTACCTCCCGGAGGACCTGGAAGTACGGCTGGACGCCGAGTCGTCGGCCACCGGCACCAGCAAGGCCGAGCTCATCAGGCGAGGCATCGCCATGGTCCTCGACGAGGCGGAACGACCCAAGCGCAGCCAGAAGCTCCCGGTCTTCGACAGCGGACGCCCGCTCACCCCCGAGGCGATGGACGACGCGGTGTACGAGCACATCAAGGAACGAGCAGCGCGCCGTTGATCATCGTCGCCGACACATCCGCTCTCTACGCAGCTTTCGACACCGCACAACCGGAGCATTCCGGCGCCGCGAAGATCCTCGAGAACGAGACACTGACGATCTCCCCACTGGTCGTCACGGAACTGGACCACCTCGTCCACCGGGACCTCGGTTTCCCCGCCGCCATGCACGTGATGGAAGCACTCAACTCGCGCATGGCGGACGGTCAGTACAGGCTCGCGGACCTGAAGCCGGCTGACCTGGGCGCCGCGCACGACGTGCGCCGTACGTACTCGGGGCTACGGCTGGACCTCGCGGACGCGGTGGGTGTCGTCCTTGCCGACCGGTATCGGACCGACCGCATCTTCACCCTCGACCAGCGGGACTTCCGGGCCATCACACCGCTGACGCCCGGCCTGACCGCGTTCCGGATTCTGCCCGTCGACGGCTGAGCCGCCCCCGCAGCTCCGCCCTACTCCGTGCGGTCACCCTCGGCCTGGGAGGGTTCGGTGCGGGGTACGTCGGGGTGGGCCTCGGGGGTCCGGCCGCGCACGGACGGTTCGTCGCGGTCGCCCTCGGCCTGCGAGGGGGTGTGGGCGTACAGCCCGGCGTACTCGTCGGTCCCGTCGGTTTCCTTCGCGGATCCCATGCGCGGGCCTCCTTCCTCCGCTCCCTTCCATCGTGCCTCCCGCGCCCGCTCCCGGCGCGACGACGCGGTGCGCAACGTCCGGCGGGACGTCCGGCGCGACGTCTGGCTGCGCACCGCGCCCATGCTCGCCCCGATGACCAGGGCGATGGCCAGCGCGTCGGTCGTGGAGAGGGCCTGGTCGAGGAGGAGGAAGCCCGCCATGGCCGCGATGGCCGGTTCGAGGCTCATCAGGATCGCGAAGGTGGGAGCGGGCAGCCTGCGCAGGGCCATGAGTTCGAGGGTGTACGGGAGGACCGAGCTCAGCAGCGCCACGGCCGCACCGAGCGCCAGGGTGGTGGGCACCAGGAGCTTCGAGCCCGCCTCCACGATGCCGAAGGGCAGCGAGAGGGCGGTGGCCACCACCATGGCCAGGGCCAGCCCGTCCGCCTGCGGGAAGCGGCGGCCCGTGCGGGCGCTGAAGACGATGTACGTCGCCCACATGGCGCCCGCACACAGGGCGTACGCCGCCCCGACCGGATCCAGCCGGTCGAAGCCTCCGCCGCTGAGCAGGAGGACGCCGCCCAGTGCCAGCGCCGCCCAGAGCAGGTTGACCAGGCGGCGGGAGGCGATGACGGACAGGGCGAGCGGGCCCAGCACCTCCAGGGTCACGGCGACGCCGAGGGGAATGCGGTCGACGGACTGGTAGAAGAGCATGTTCATGCTGCCCATCGCGATGCCGAACGCGAGCACCGTGCCCCAGTCGGCGCGCGAGTGCCCCCGCAGCTTCGGCCGGCAGACGGCCAGCAGGACGACCGCCGCCACGGCGAGACGCAGGGTCACAACGCCCAGCGCCCCCGCCTTCGGCATCAGCAGGACGGCGACCCCCGCGCCGAACTGCACGGAGAGCCCGCCCGCCACGACCAGCGCGACCGGGCCGAGCGCGGCTCTCCGGGCCCCGGGCCGCTCCGGTCGGCCGTGGCCCGGCTCGTCGAGCGCGGACACCGCCTCGGGTACGGCAACGGCAGCGGCCGGCTCTGCGGCAGCGCGCGGGTCGTTCACCGGAAACCTTTCATCGGTCGTTCGCTATCGAGTCCATTAAAATGCACCAGCGGGTCTACGTTACGGCACTGCCCGGCGAGGGTCACGCCCCGTACCGTTCGGCCGTTCACGACCTCACCGTAGGGATTCGCGCGCCTCCCGTGAAATGCCGATTGCGCTCCCGTTATGCTCCGCAGACATGAGCGCTGGCATGAGCACAGGACAGGGCGCGGGCAACGGCGGACGGGGCATCGAGGTCCGGCATCTGCGGGCTTTCCTCGCCATCGCCGACGCGGGCAGCGTCACGCGCGCCGCCGACCGGCTCCGGGTCACCCAGCCCGTCGTCTCGCGTACGCTCGCCGCCCTGGAGAAGCACCTGGGCGTCCGGCTCGTCGACCGGTCCACCCACCATCTCGCCCTCACCCCCGAAGGCGTCGCCTTCCGTGACAGGGCGGCCGCCGCCGTCGGGGCCTTCGACGCGGCCATCGACCCCGGCCGGCTGCACCACTGGCCGCTGCGGATCGGGCACGCCTGGTCCGCGCTCGGCCCGTACACCACGCCGCTGCTGCGGACCTGGCAGCAGCGGCATCCCGACACCCCGCTCGAACTGCTGCGCATCGACGACCGTACGGCCGGCCTCACCCGCGGCGAGGTGGACGCGGCGCTGCTGCGCGGGCCCGTGGACACCCCGGGGCTCATCACGGAGGTGCTGTTCACCGAGGCGCGGGTGGCGGTCGTGGCCGCCGACGGCCCGCTCGCCGCCCGCGCCTCGCTGTCGCTGACCGAGCTGACCGGCGACGCGGTCGTCCTGAACACGGTCTCGGGCACCACCACGCTCGCCCTGTGGCCCCCGGACGCCCGGCCTGCCGCCACCGTGACCGTCGTGAACACCGACGACTGGTTCACCGCCATCGCGGCCGGGCGGGGCGTCGGGGTCTCGGGGACGTCCACCGCCCAGATGCACCCGTACGCCGGTGTCGCCTACGTGCCGCTGACCGACGCCCCACCCCTGCCCGTCCTGCTGGTCCGCCGGGACGGGCCCGGGCACCCCGCGCTCCCCCGACTGGCGGCGCTCGCCCGGGAGGTCGTCGCCCGCGAACATCCGCGGCATCCCGGAAATTTCCTGGCGTAGCCGGGAATGGACCTGCGCTGCACGGGAGTTGGGACCCGTATATCGAACGGGCCGATCGTTTCCGGGGGCGCTACATGACCAACACCGTCGACACCACCACCGCCACCGCCATCACCGTGCACGGCACGGTCGCTGCGGGCTTCGAGGGCGTACGGGAGGAGTTCGCCGCCGTGCTGGCCGCGGACCACACGGAGCCTGGCAGTCAGCTGGCGGTGTATCACCGTGACCGCCTCGTCGTGGACCTGTGGGCCGGGGACGGCATCACCGGGGACTCGCTGCCCTCCGTGTACTCCTCCACCAAGGGCGCCGCCCACCTCGTCGTCGCCCTGCTCATCCAGGACGGCGTCATCGATCCCGACCGTACGGTCGCGTCCTACTGGCCGGAGTTCGCCGCCGAGGGCAAGGGCGAACTGACCGTGCGCGAGCTGATCTCGCACCGGGCCGGACTGATCTGGGCGGACGGCGGGTTCACCGTCGAGGAGCTGGCCGACGACCGTGTCATCGCGGCGCGGCTGGCGGGACAGCGGCCCTACTGGACGCCCGGCACGGAGAACGGCTACCACGCGCTGGTGATCGGCGCCCTCACCGGCGAGGTGGTCCGCCGGACCACCCGGCGGTCGATCCAGGAGATCTTCGAGGAGCGGGTGCGCGCACCCTACGGGCTGGACTTCCATCTCGGTCTGCCCGAGGAGCTCGAACATCGGCATGTGCCCGTCCGGCCCGCCGTGGCCACGCCCGAGCAGGCGGCGGAGGCCGCGGCGAACCCGATCGACCTGGACGGCCTGATGGCGCTCGCGTTCGGCTATGCCTCGGACCCGCCGCTCGACCTGGTCGACCTCGGCAACAGCCCCGCGGTACGCGCACTCGGCCCGGCCTCGGTCGGCGGGGTCGGCTCGGCACGTGGACTGGCGGGGATGTACGCCGCGGCGGTCTCCGGGCTGGCCGGGAGGCCGGCGCTGCTCACGCCGGAGACGGTGGCCGATGTGGGGCGTGTGCGGTGGAGGGGGACCGATGTGGTGACCGCGGCGATCGACCCGTTCGCCTTCGGCTTCGAGTCGCTTCGGCAGCTCTACCCGGCCCTGGGCGACGGTGCCTTCGGGCACTCGGGGGCGGCGGGGTCGCAGGCGTACGCCGATCCCGTCAGCGGCGTCGCCTACGGCTACACCGGCGCCGGTTCGCCCTCCCGGGGGGAGCGGCGCCGGAGAACGAGCGGCTGTCCGCGGCGGTGAGCGCGGCCGTGTCGAAGCTCTGACCCTCTTCCGCGCGGGCCAGCCGTGCCGGGTGGCGGCTTACGGACACGACTCGCCGGGATCCACGCGAGGATTCCGTCCTCAAACGCCGGACGGGCCGGGTGCGCCGGGCCGAGGTGCGCCGGGCCCTCCTCGGTTACTCCGCGCAGACCGCCTTGTCCGCCTCCACCCGCTGGACGCCGTCCGGCGTCTTGTCGGGGGCCGAGAGCGGGCTGCCCGCCTCCGTGAAGTCCGGGCCCAGGGTCAGCGCCATCGGGTCCATCTCGCCCGCGTCCTCCTTCGTCGGCTTCAGGGCCGAGGCCGTCAGGCCCATCATGTCCGCCAGCCGGCGGGCCTGGTCCGCCTGGTTGGGGGCGTAGACGAGCTGCGTCTTCTTGACGTTCTCCTCGGCGTTCGCCTGGTTCGTGGACTTGAGCACGCCCTCTTCGTTCTGCAGCCAGTCCAGGGCGGCCTGCGCGGAGCCGGCGGGGGCTCCGCCGTTGTAGACGTCGACCCGTACGTCCGCCGCCGCGGCCTTCTCGCCCTTCAGCTTGGCGTCGTTCTTGGCCTTCGCCGCGGCCTTCTCCTGCTTCGCGACCGCGGTGAAGGAGACGTCCTCACGCATCATCGAGAAGACCTTCTTGGCCTTGGCCTCGTCCAGCACGACGGTCGCCGCGTCATCCGGGTTGTCCAGCACCGGGACGGTGGCGAAAGTGATGTTCTTGGGGTCGACCGAGGCCAGCTCCATGCCCAGCTTGCGGAGCTGGTTTATGTCGGAGATCTTGTCGTCGACGGTGAGCGCCTTGGTGGCGGCCTCCGCGAGCGTCCACATCTTGGTGGGGCTGGTGAGGGTGTCGTTGGACTTCAGCTTGCGCATCAGCGAGCCGAGGAACTGCTGCTGGATCTCGATGCGGCTGAGGTCGCTGCCGAAGCCGACGGAGTGCCGGGTCCGCAGGAAGGACAGAGCCTCTTCACCCTCGATGGTGTGCTTCCCCTTGGGGAGCTTGAGGTGGGAGTCCTTGTCGTCGATGTCCTTGGCGAGGCAGACCTCCACACCGCCGACGGCCGTCGTCAGGGACTTGACCGCGTTGAAGTCGGCCACCATGAAGTGGTCGACCTCCAGGCCGGTGAGCTCGGTGACGGTCCGCATGGTGCAGCTCGGGGTGCGTTCGGACTGTCCGAGGCTGGTGTTGAAGCGGTCGCCCGTGGTCCCGGGGATGTCCTTCTTGTCCCCGTTCTCCAGGGTCGTCGGGCAGTCCGGGATATCCGTTATCAGGTCACGCGGGATGCTGAGCGCGGTCGCGTTCGTACGGTCCTTGGAGACATGGAAGAGGATGTTGGTGTCGGCGTGACCGACGCTGCCCGCGTCCCCGTAACCCTCGTTGCCCTCGCCGGTCCGCTTGTCGGTGCCGATCACCAGGACGTTGATCGCCCGGTCCTTGCTGAAGCCGCCGGTGCCGGCCCCGTCGGTGGACAGGGCCGTGATGTTCCCGTTGAAGTGCTGGTACACGAGATAGCCCGCGGTGCCTGTACCCACCAGCAGGAAGGCCAGCACGCCGCCGGTCCACACCAGGGCCTTCTTCTTGCGCGACTTCTTGGGCTTGGCCTTGCGGCGTCCGGTGGTGGGCGCCGCCGCCCGGCTCCCCGGCTTCCGCGCGTCGTCCCGGTCCCCCCGGTCGCCGCGCCCGCCGCCCGAGCCCCGGCGCCCGCTGCGCTGGCCGGGCACGGAGGCCCGGTCGCCGGACGGTGCCGCCTCCGGCGTCGTCGTACGGCGCGCCCCGGGCGTTCTCGCCTCGGGAGCTCCGGCCGACGCGGACGATCGCCCTGGGGAAGGGGTCAGTCGCAGTTCGTAATCACCGGTGTCCGGGTTGAGTACCCACTGGTCTGCGGGGTCGATTCCCTCGTCCCGCCCACGGCCTTGCGCGTCCACGGTTGCTGCGTCCTCCGTCGGGGCCACGCGGCGCCTCCCCCTTCAAGGCGCGCGGTGTGTCTTACGGCAGTGCCGACCTGGGAGGTCGGACGCACCGGAGCGCTCACACTAGCTGGCCACCGGCTCACGAGCGACGATCGTGACAAATCAAGCCTCACACAGGGGACATATCGCCACATTCATCACGACTCACCCTCCTGTCCCGTCACTCACACCCGGGAACACCGACAACAGGACACGAATCGAGTCGGTTCACGCCAGATTTCATACAGAAGTAGCCACAAGGAATCCCCAAACAAGTCGCCAATTCTCCTATAGTTGCCGTGACTTGATCGGGAACAATCAGCTCCAGTTGTGGTTCTTTCACCATCACCACACCGATATATCCCGGATGTCCTTACGCATCTGCCCGTCCGTCGCACCTGCCCCTCCCGCCGCACCGTCCGCCCCGAGGACTTCGATTGCGCCCTTCACTCCGGCCGACCGCATACGCCCTGCTGATCTCGGCAGCCATCACCTGCGCTCTGTGCCTGTGGGCGGTCGCCGCCGCTCCTGACTCGGTACGGACCCCGCTCGCCTGGGGCGCGGGCGCCACCGCCGTGCTGCTGTGCGCCGCGGTGGCCGTCACGGTCCACACACTCGCCACCGCACGCCAGCTGCGCGCTCTGAAGGCAGCCGAGGCGCAGCGCTTCACCGCCGAGACCTCCCGCCTCGTCTCGAACTCGGCCGCCGAGGCCCAGCGCTTCACCGCCGAGACCGCCCGGCTCAAGGCGGCCGCCGCCGCCGAGACGGCCCGGCTCACCGCCGAGGCCGACGCCCGGATCAGCCGGCTCACCACCGACGCCGCCGAGCAGCACGAACGGCTCACCACCGAGACCGCGCGGCTCACCGCCCGCGCCCGGCGCAGTGAGACCGAGCGCTCCGCCGCGGTCGCCGCCTGCGCCAACGCCGCCGGCAGGATGCAGGCCCTGGCCACGAGCATGCTGGCCGACCTGCGTGAGATGGAGCACCGGCACACCGCGGAGGACGTGCTCGGTGATCTGCTGCACCTGGACCACCGCACCGCCCAGGCAGGCAGGCTCGCCGACTCCATCGCCGTGCTGACCGGGGCGCGCTCCGGACGCCGCTGGGCCAAGCCCATCGTGATGGAGTCCATCCTGCGCGGCGCCATGGGCCGTATCGGCGGCTACCAGCGCATCCGCCTCCACTCGACCAGCGATGTGGCCATCGCGGGCCACGCCGCCGAAGGCGTCATGCACGCCCTGGCCGAACTCCTCGACAACGCGGCCAACTTCTCGCCGCCCACCGCCGAGGTGCATGTGTACGTCGAGGAGGTCCCCGCGGGCATCGTCGTCACCGTCGAGGACAGCGGCCTGGTGATGAGCGATGTGCAGCTGCGCCGCGCCGAGCGGGCCGTGTCCGCGTCAGACCAGGACCTCACGGGTCTCTCCGGCACCCGGCTCGGCCTCACCGTCGTCGGCCGGCTGGCCAGGAAGCACGGGCTGACCGTCTCCTTCCGGCCGTCGGCGCGCGGCGGCACGGGCGCGCTGATGATGCTGCCGCAGGAGCTCATCTCCCGGACGTCCGCACCGGCCGCGGCCCCGGAGCGGCCCGCACGGCGCCCCGAGCCCGAGCCGGCCCACACCACGCCCGACGCGGAGAACCCCGACACGGAGAACCGCGACGCGGAGAACCCTGACACGGAGAACCACGCCCCGGCCGCCGCGGTCTCCCCCGGGTCCGCGTCCCGTACGGACGGCGGTGCCGCGGAGTCCGTGTCCGAATCCACCGGTGCCGTCCCCCAGTTCGGCGAGAGCGGACTGCCCAAGCGCCGCCGTGGCCGCACCCTGGCCGCCGCGGAAGCCCGTACCGCCGGCAACGGCGCCCCCGGCGAAGCCGATTCCCCCAGGCCTCGTACCACCGACCCGAAGGTGCAGGCTGCCCGCTTCAGCACCTTCAGCCAGGCCGTACGAGCCAATTCCCCGCACCCGGAAGGCAACACCCGATGAGCGCGACCACCGACGAGAAGCTGAACTGGCTGCTGGAGGGGCTGCTGGACCGCACCCCCGGCGCCCGGCACGCTCTCGTCCTGTCCCGGGACGGCCTGAAGCTGTGCCGCACCCCCGAACTCTCCGTCGACCAGGCCGACCAGCTGGCCGCGATCTCCGCCGGCATCCAGAGCCTGTCGCACGGCGCGTCCGTCGAGTTCGGTGACGGCACCGGCGGCGTACGGTCCGCGATGACCGAGTTCTACGGCGGCGTGCTCTTCATCGTCGAGGCGGGCGCGGGCGCCCACCTGGCCGTCGTGGCGGCCGAGGACTCCGACGTCGGCCTCGTCGGCCACAACATGAGCGAACTCGTCGAGCAGCTCGGCGAACACCTCGTCGCCCCGCCACGCGGCGGGACGGGCACCCCGGCGACGGAATCCGCCGACGTATGACTCCGGTCCCGCGCCCCCGACCCGGACGCGACGACGACCCGGACCGGCTGTACACCCTGACGGGTGGCCGCAGCCGGTCGGACTCGGCCGCGTTCGACCTGGTGACGCTCGTCGTCGCCGAGTGCGAACCGACCCCCGGGATGCAGTCGGAGCACGTCGCGATCCTGCGGATGTGCCAACGACCCACCGCGGTCGTCGAGATCTCGGCCACCCTGAACCTGCCCATCAGCATCGTCCGCATCATGCTGTGCGACCTGCTGGACACCGGCCGGATCAGCGCCCGCCACCCCCGTACTGCACGTGTCGAGGACCGGCTCCCCGACACCGACACCCTGGAACAGGTGCTCGTTGGACTCCGCAACCTCTGACCGTGCCGCCCTGCAGGCGACGGCCGACAACGGACTGAAGATCGTCGTTGTCGGCGGCTTCGGGGTCGGCAAGACCACCATGGTCCGATCCGTGAGCGAGATCCGTCCGCTCAACACGGAGGAGACCATGACCACCGCGGGCGAAGCCGTCGACGACCTCGACGGGGTGCACTCCAAGACGTCCACCACGGTCGCCTTCGACTTCGGCCGCATCACGCTCGACGCGCGTTCGGTCCTCTACCTCTTCGGCGCGCCGGGCCAGGAGCGCTTCTGGTTCCTCTGGGACCGCCTCTTCTCCGGCACCCTCGGAGCCGTCGTGCTCGTCGACACCCGGCGGCTCGCCGACTCCTGGTACGCGATCGACCGGCTGGAGCACCACGGCACGCCGTTCATCGTCGCGTGCAACGACTTCGGCGGCCCGCTCCACACCGCTGAGCAGATCCGCGAGGCCCTCGACCTCTCTCCCGACGTGCCGCTCGTCGAGTGCGACGCCCGGGACCGCTCCTCCAGCAAATACGTCCTGATCACGCTGGTCGAGCACGTCCACGCACTCGCCGTCGCCCGCGCGAAGGGCGCCGCGGCTCCCGCCCTCAGCGGCGGCCAGGGCGCGGCGGCCATGACCCCGGAGCACACCCCGTGACCAAGTGCCCCATGTCCGAGACCTTCACCCCGCTGTCCGGGCCCAGGTTCCAGACGGACCCCGCGCAGCTGTACCGGGACATGCGCCGCGACCAGGGCTCCGTGGCCCCCGTGCTGCTCGACGGTGACATACCCGCGTGGCTGATCCTCGGCTACCGGGAGCTGCACCAGGTCACCAACGACCCGGTGCTCTTCAGCCGGGACTCGGACCTGTGGAACCAGTGGGAGCACATCCCGGACGGCTGGCCGCTGCTGCCGATGATCGGCCACAAGCAGCCGTCGATCCTCTACACGGTCGGCGAACGGCACACCGTGCGCGCCGCGATGATCAGCAACGCGCTCGAAGGCGTCGACCCGTTCGTGCTCAAGCGGTACGCCGAGGAGTTCGCCGACGACCTCATCGACGGCTTCTGCTCCACCGGCCGCACCGACATCATCGCGGACTACGCGATGCTGCTGCCCGCGCGTGTCCTGGCGAGGATCTACGGGTTCGGCGACGAGGTCATCGGCCCTCTCGTCGACGCGATCAACAACCTGGTCGACGGCGGTGAGCGGGCCCTCGCCGGCCAGCAGCTGCTCGGCGGGGCCACGTTCCGGCTCCTGGCCGACACGCACGACCGGCCCGGCGACGACGTCGCGACCCGGATGCTCCAGGACCCGGGCGGCTTCACCGACGAGGAGATCGCCCAGGACCTCATGGTGATGATCGTCGCAGGCCACCAGCCGACCGCCGACTGGATGGGCAACTCGCTACGGCTGATGCTCACCGACGACCGCTTCGCAGCGTCGCTCTCCGGCGGCCGGCACAGCGTCGCCGAAGCCATGAACGAGGTGCTCTGGGAGGACACCCCCACCCAGAACGTCGCGGGCCGCTGGGCGTCCCGTGACACCCACCTCGGCGGACGCCACATCCGCGCCGGGGACCTCCTGCTCCTCGGGATCGCCGCCGCCAACGGCGACCCGCAGGTACGCACCGACGGCTCCGCGCTGACCGGCGGCAACAGCGCGTTCCTCTCCTTCGGTCACGGCGAGCACCGCTGCCCGTTCCCCGCCCAGGAGACCGCGGAGGTCATCGCGCGTACGGGGATCGAGGTGCTCCTGGACCGGCTCCCTGACGTGGACCTCGCCGTCACCGAGGACCAGCTGACCCGGCGCCCCTCCCCGTGGCTGCGCGGGCTGACGGAACTGCCGGTGCACTTCACGCCCACCCCCGCACTTGGAGGCCAGAAATGACCCGGATCGCCCTCGATCCCCTCGTCGCCGACCTCGACACCGAGAGCGCGGCACTGCGCGCCGCAGGTCCGCTGGCCGAGGTGGAACTCCCCGGCGGGGTGCACTGCTACGCGGTGACGCACCACGCCGAGGCGCGCCAGCTGCTCACCGACAGCCGGGTGGTCAAGGACATCGACGTGTGGAACGCCTGGCAGCGCGGTGAGATCCCGCTGGACTGGCCGCTGATCGGCCTGGCCAACCCCGGCCGCTCCATGCTGACCGTCGACGGCTCCGAGCACCGCAGGCTGCGCAGCCTGGTCGCGCAGGCGCTGACGGTGAAGCGGGTCGAGCGGCTGCGCGCCGGCATCGAGGCGCTGACGAACGCCTCACTCGACCGGCTCGCGGCGCTGCCCAAGGGCGAGACGGTCGATCTGAAGGCCGAGTTCGCCTACCCGCTGCCGATGAACGTCATCAGCGAACTGATGGGTGTCGACGCGGCGGACCACCCCCGGCTCAAGGAGCTGTTCGAGAAGTTCTTCTCGACGCAGACCCCGCCGGACGAGGTCCCGCAGGTGATGGCGGACCTGGGCATCCTGTTCACGAAGATCGTCGACGCCAAGCGGGGAGACCCGGGCGACGACCTGACCAGCGCCCTGATCGCGGCCTCCGAGGACGGTGACCACCTCACCGACGAGGAGATCGTCAACACGCTGTCGCTGATCATCGCGGCCGGTCACGAGACCACGATCAGCCTGGTCGTCAATGTCGTCGAGGCGCTCCAGACCCACCCCGAGCAGCGCAGGCGCGTGCTGAGCGGCGAGGTGCCCTGGGAGAACGTGATCGAGGAGACGCTGCGCTGGAACACCCCGACCTCGCACGTCCTGATCCGCTTCGCGACCGAGGACATCGAGGTCGGCGACAAGGTCCTGCCGAAGGGCGAGGCGCTCATCGTGTCCTTCGGCGCGCTGGGCCGTGACGAGAAGCAGTACGGCGAGACCGCGGGCGAGTTCGACATCACCCGCTCCCCCAACCGCAACCGCCACATCGCCTTCGGCCACGGCCCGCACGTCTGCCCGGGCGCCGCGCTGTCCCGGCTGGAGGCAGGGGTCGCGCTGCCCGCGCTGTACGAGCGCTTCCCCGACCTGGACCTCGCGGTACCGGCCTCCGACCTGCGGAACAAGCCGATCGTGACGCAGAACGACCTGTACGAGCTCCCGGTCGATCTGGGCTGACCGCCCGCCGGTCCCGTCGCCCACGGCCCGAGGCGCTCGTCTCATCCGACGGACATGGTCCTCGACCGCCCCCGGGAGGGACTACGCTCCGGGTCGTGGCTGACATCCAGATTCCCGCAGACCTCAAGCCCGCCGACGGACGTTTCGGCGCCGGGCCCTCCAAGGTGCGGACGGAGGCGGTCGACGCGCTCGCCGCGACCGGCACCTCCCTTCTCGGTACGTCCCACCGCCAGGCTCCTGTGAAGAACCTGGTCGGCGAGGTACGTGACGGCGTACGCAGCCTCTTCTCCCTCCCCGAGGGGTACGAGGTCATCCTGGGCAACGGCGGGTCCACCGCCTTCTGGGACGTCGCGACGCACGGTCTGATCGAGTCGAAGTCCCAGCACCTGAACTTCGGCGAGTTCTCCTCCAAGTTCGCGAAGGCCGCCAAACTCGCCCCGTGGCTGGCCGACCCGACCGTCATCGCCTCCGACCCGGGCACCCACCCGGACCCGAAGGCCGAGGCGGGCGTCGACGTCTACGCCTTCACCCACAACGAGACCTCCACCGGTGTCGCGGCCCCCGTGAAGCGCGTCGCGGGCGCCGACGACGGCTCCCTCGTCCTGGTGGACGCCACCTCGGGCGCGGGCGGCCTGCCGGTGGACATCACCGAGACCGACGTCTACTACTTCGCCCCGCAGAAGTCCTTCGCCTCCGACGGCGGCCTGTGGATCGGCGTGTTCTCCCCGGCGGCCCTCGACCGCGCCGCGCGCGTCCACGCCTCCGGCCGGCACGTCCCGGAGTTCTTCTCGCTGCCCACGGCGATCGACAACTCCCTGAAGAACCAGACGTACAACACCCCGGCGCTGGCCACCCTCTTCCTGCTGAACGAGCAGCTGAAGTGGATGAACACCCAGGGCGGCCTGGACTTCACGACCGGCCGCACGGCCGCGTCGTCGCAGCACCTGTACGGCTGGGCCGAGGACTCCAAGTACGCCACCCCGTTCGTCACCGACCCGGCGAAGCGCTCGCAGGTCATCGGCACGATCGACTTCGAGGACGGCATCGACGCCGCGGCCGTCGCCAAGGTGCTCCGCGCCAACGGCATCGTCGACACGGAGCCGTACCGCAAGCTGGGCCGCAACCAGCTGCGCGTGGCGATGTTCCCCGCGATCGACCCGGCGGACGTACAGGCGCTCACGGCCTGCATCGACCACGTGATCGACAAGCTGTGACCCAGTGGCACCCGGAACGGCCCCGCACACCTCGGTGTGCGGGGCCGTTCCTGCTTCACTCAGCCGCCGTCCCTGCTTCGCTCAGCCGGCTGACGGCCTGAGGTCACGAAGGGAACCGGGCCGCCGCCCTACGTCTCCTGCCGCGTCCCCGCTCCCGTGACACGGACGACCAGTACCGCCACATCGTCCCGTTGCGGGGCGTCCGCCAGCCCGTGCGAGAGCGCCTCGAGGAGCTGACGCAGCGGCTGGTCGCCGTGTGCCGACAGGGTGGCCGCCGCCTGGGCGATGGTCGTGTCGATGTCGGTGTCACGGCGTTCGACCAGCCCGTCGGTGTACAGCAGGAGGACGCTGCCCAGGGGGAGTTCACACGCGTGGTCATGGCGTGGGAGGCCGCTCGGGGCACCGAGCAGGATCAGGTCGTGCGGGTCCAGGAGCGAGACACGGCCGTCGGGGGTCCGCAGCAGCGGCGCCGGGTGGCCCGCGTTGGACCAGGTCAGATGCCAGCGGCCGGCGTCCGCGTCGAGGCGGGCGTGCACGGCGGTGGCGCCGGGGCCGAGCGGCAGCGCCTCGAAGGCCCTGTCGACCGCGTCCAGCGCGGCGGCGGGCGAGTGCGCCGAGTGGCCGAGGGTGGCCTGGCGGAGCATGCTGCGGACCTGGCCCATCACGGCCGCGGCCTGCACGTCGTGTCCGATGATGTCGCCGATGGACAGCATCAGGGCGCGCCGCGGGGTGTCCGGGAGCGGGGGCAGCTGATAGGCGTCGTACCAGTCGCCGCCCACCATGTCCTGGTCGGTCGCCGGCAGATACAGGGCGGCCATGTCCAGGCCGGGCACGGTCGGCAGTTCGGTCAGCATCGCCGCCTGGAGCTGCGCGGCGGTGCTGAGCCGGGTCTCGACGAACAGGGTGCGGTCCACCGCCTGGCTGACGTATCCGGCCACCGCGGTGAGGGACGCCTCCTCCGTCAACGACAGGGTGTGGGGGTTCGGCCAGCACCACACCAGCACGCCACGGCGGGGCAGCGGCACACAGAGCACGGAGCGGAGCCCCAGCTCGTCGTACGCGGCCACGGCCTCCGGGCTGAAGCCGGCCACGAGTGCCTCGCGGTCGGGAACGAAGACGGTGCGCTGCTCGCGCACGGCCTGGACGCTGGGGAAGCCCGCGTCCAGGCCGAGACGGCCGATGGCGCTCTCCACCGGCTTCACGTCGTCCGGGTCGATGACGCGCCACAGCCCCTCGCGGTCCGCGAGCAGCAGGACCACGAAGGCCGGCTCGGAGGGGGTGGCGAACATGCGGCGCAGCCGGCGGGTGAGGTCCGTCAGGTCGTGGGAGTGGCCCAGCTCGACGGCGGCACGCAGCAGCACCTCCGCGTGGTCGCGGTCCTGCCGGATCCGCTCGGTGGCGATCCGCAGCTGCATCTCCACCGAGCAGGCGGTGGTGAGGTCCTCAAGGTCCTGCAACTCCTCCGCGCTCCACTCCCGGGGCTCGTGGTCGATGGCGCAGAGCGACCCCAGGACGTGCCCGTCGGCGTCGGTCAGTGGCATTCCGGCGTACGCGATCACCTGGAGATCGGGGATGGCGAGACTCGCGCAGGTGCGCGGATGCTCCCGGGTGTCCCGGAGGATCAACGGACGGCCGTCGATCACGACGTGCTGGCAGAACGAGTGGCTCAGCGGGGTCGCACGCTGTCCTGCCCAGGGTTCGGCGAGTCCGACCATGCCGGGGAAGACCTGCCGGTCGGACTCCAGCAGCGAGACCAGCGAGACCGGGACACGGAGCAGCCGGGTGACCAGCCGCGCGAAGCGGTCCATGCCGGGATCGGCCGATGCCGAGAGCCCCGCGAGCCGCAGGGCTTCCAGCCTCTCCAGTTCGCTCACCCCAGGGCCTCCCCGTCGGTCGCGTCGGCAGGAGCTCACAGCGTCCACATCACCGTGTAGAACGACGGTATAAGACAATCCATGCCATGTCGTGATCAGTCATGGCACCCGGGGCCCGCCGTTCACCCTCACCCGACGCCCCTGGGCGCGTCCCTGGCAGCGTCCAGCCGCCACCGCACCTCGCCGTCCTCCCACTCCCCCGTCGGCAGCAGCCCTGCGGCCGTTGCCACGGCGGCGGAAGCCGCGTGCCCCGGGTGGATGTGGGCGACAACCGTACGGACGGGGCCCCGGCCCTGCCCCTGGACCCCACCCTGGTCCAGCAGGTGCCGGACCAGGCCGGCCGCCGCCTCCTTGGCGTACCCCCGGCCCTGCCAGCGGACCCCGACCACCCAGGCGACCTCCGCACGCGCCCCGCGCACGGTCGCCTGGACGTAACCGGCCAGGCAGCCGTCGGTACGCACCCTGAGCACCCAGTTCCACCAGAGCTCGGCAGGGTCGGGCGAACCGGCGCTCTGCCGCTCGTAGCGGGCCCGGAGGGCGCCGGCGTCCTCCGGGGCGCCTCCCGTACGGACGTACAGGGCGGGGTCGAAGAGCACCACGGCCATCTCGTCCGCGTGCGAGACGTCGAGCGGCAGCGCGTCGAGGCGGGAGGTGGAGAAGGGCTGGGGAGCCTGGTGGGCCGGCATGGGCCGACTGTATGCCGGGCGGGGAGGGTGCGGCCCTGAAGCACACTTTGCCCCATTTTCCTGCACCATGGATATATGGACACGATCCGTGAGCTGGAGCCCTTCGTGAAGCAGTACACCGTCCTGCTCAGCAGCCGCAGGCCGGACGGATCGGCTGCCCACACCCCCGTCAGCATCGCCGTCGAGGGCGACCACGCCTACATCCGTACGTTCTCCTCGGCCTGGAAGGTCGACCGGATGCGTAACCACCCGGTGGTGGAGATCGCCCCGTGCACCGTGCGGGGCGCACCGACAGGACCGCCCGTGAAGGCATGGGCACGACTCCTGCCGGCGGACTCGAAGGAGAACACCCACGCGGCCCGGACGCTCTCCCGGAAGTACCCGGCGCTCCACGGGGTGGCCGTCCCCCTCACCCACCGGCTGAAGCGTGACCGCACGCTCCACTACGAGCTGCGGCCGATCACCGACGAGGACTGAGCGGACCGGGACCCGCGGCAGCCGGTCACCACGGCGCGCGCCCTACTTCCGGCGGCGCCTGGCCAGGGCGAGCGCCAGCACGACGACCCCGACCGCCACGGCGGCACCCGTCGCGGTGCCCGTACCGCCCGTCCCCGAACCGCCGTCGCCCCCGGACGACGTCCCGCCGCCCCCGCCGGCCGGGGAGGCCGACCTGCCCTCCACGTCCACGCGCGCCACCTCGCTGTTCTTCCCCTCGGAGCCGAACATCATCGCCGAGCCGTCCGCCGTGTACGTCACCGACTCGGACTGGCCCTGGAGCGGCGCGCTCACCGCGTGGTCGGCGCCGAGCCTGCCCTTCGCGAAGACGTAGGCGCGGGCGCTGAAGTACGAGCGCAGCACCAGCTCCTTGCCGTCGGGCGAGAACGCCCCGTCCGTCACCCACGGCACCTCCCCCACCCGCCGGAAGACGTTGTTCCCGCCGGTGGCCAGCTTCTCCGGGCCCTCGTAGAGCCCGCCGCCGCCCTCCCTCTTCGACGCGATGTACACCCGCCCGGTCTTCGGGTGGACCATCAGCGCCTCGGCGTTGCGCGCCCCGTCCGCGTAGGTCACATCGAACTGCGTGGCCCGCACCGTCGCGTCGGCGAGCTCCTTCGGCTCGGGGAAGCGGTAGATCCAGACGTGGTCCCAGGTGCCGTCGAGGTTGTCGCCGATGTCACCGACGTACAGGTTCCCGTCCGGCCCGAGCGAGATGGCCTCCACGTCACGGGGCTCGCCCACGCCCTTCATCGTGATCGTCGCCACGGTCTTCCCGGTCCTGGAGTCCACGGCGTAGACGTACGGCCCGTCGTCGCTGTCGTTGTGCGTCCAGTAGATCCCCGGGTGGATACGGCTGGCGGCGAGACCGCTGGACTCGGTGATCCGGGGGTCCTCGATGGTGAAGCTCTGGTCCGCCCCGTCCCCGTCGTCCGCGACAGCGGGCACCGGCCCCGTCAGGAACAGGAGGGCGGCGGCAGCGGCGACGGTCAGCAGCGATCTCATGGCACAAGTGTCCACTGTCACGTCGCAGGCCGGAGCAGTGATCCGCCATGATGTCGCCATGCGTTTTCTCTTCGTCGGCGACTCCATGACCATCGGGCGTTCCGGCGACTTCACCTGGCGCTACCGCATGTGGCAGCACCTCGAAGCGACCCTCGGCACCGATGCGTACGCGATCACGGGCCCGCGTACCGAGTTGTACGACGCGGACGCGAACGCCCCGCTCTCCCACGCGTACGGCGACACCGCCTTCCCCGAGCCCGCGCGCCGGCACCTGGCCGGCTGGGGCGAGGGGTGGCTCCACATGGCCCCGGTCATCGCGGACACGGTCACGGCGACCCGCGCCGACATCCTGCTGGTGTCGCTCGGGCTGATAGACCTCGGCTTCTACACCGACAGTGCGCAGACGGCCGCGAACGCACGGGAGTTCATCACCGCGGCCCGCACCGCGAACCCCCGTGTCCGGCAGGTGCTGCTCCCGGTCATACCGAACGTCAGGGCGGAGTCCGACGCCCCCTTCGCCGCCGAGTGCGACCGCTTCAACACGCTGCTCGCGAAGGCCGTCGCCGACCTGGACACACCCTCGTCCCCGGTGCTGCTCGCCGCGCACCCCGCGGGTTACGACATCCACACGGACACCTACGACGGCACCCACCCGGGCCCGGCCGGCGAGCACAAACTGGCCGGGGCGTTCGCCGACACGATGCACCGGGCCTGGGGCGTGGGCGGCCCGTACGCGGGAGCCCTGGCGGCTGTCTGAGCCGGCTCCGCGCCCCGGAACCGGATCAAGGGCACAGGCGTCCTCCTCACGTGCGGGGCCTTACGGGGAGGCCCCTGGACCGGAGCGTGAACGAGTGTCGACGAAGCGGGCCGCGAAGGCGCGTAACTGGAGCTGGAAGCGGGGCCGCGTGACCGCCCTGCTCTGCCTGTCGGCAGCCGTCCTGCTCGTCTTCCCTGGCCTCGTCCCCAACACCCCGGGCCATGTGGGCAGTCTGCTGGAGACCTTCCTGCCCTGGCTCGGCCTGGCCGTCCCCGTCCTGCTGGTCCCGGCACTCCTGCGCCGCTCGCTCCTGGCGTCGGCCGCGCTGCTGCTGCCCGTGGCCGCCTGGTCCGCCCTCTTCGGGAGTCTGCTGTTCACCTGGGGCCAGGCTCCCGACAGCACCTTCACCGTGGTCCAGCACAACATCAGCGACGAGAACCCCGATCCTGCCGCCGCCGCACGGTCGTTGGCCGCTGCGGACGCCGACCTCATCGCCCTGGAGGAAGTGACGGCCCCGGCCCTGCCGGCCTTCGAGAAGGCGCTGGCCGGTGACTACCCCCACCACGCGACGAAGGGCACGGTCGGCCTCTGGTCGAAGTACCCGCTCACCGGCGTACGGCTGGTGGACATCAGGCCCGAGAGCGTCGGTGCGGGCTGGGACCGCGGGCTGCGGGCGACGGCCCGTACACCCCGGGGCGAGATCGCCGTGTACGTCGCCCACCTGCCCTCCGTACGGATCGGCCCGACGAGCGGCCTCACCTCGGGCCTGCGGGACGAGAGCGCCGCCCTCCTGGGCAGGGCCATCGCCGCCGAACCGCTGGACCGGGTGATCCTGTTCGGTGACCTCAACAGCACGGTGGACGACCGCGGTCTGGAACCGGTCAGCTCGCAGCTGAACCCGCCGGGCCCCGGCTTCGCGTTCAGCTGGCCGGCGAAGCTCCCGGTGGCCCGGATCGACCAGGTCCTCACCCGCTCGGCGGAGGTCACCCGCGTCCGCACGCTGCCCGCGACCGGCAGCGACCACCTGCCCATAGCGGCGGACATCAAGCTGCCCGGCTGACACCCTGACGCACCGCCGGGGGTCCGCGCTCAGTCCGTGGTCTCGATCCCCAGCATCGCGAGCCCCAGCTTGGTCAGCTCCTCCGACACCTCGTCGGGCCGGGCACGGCGCGGGCGCCGGGCGTGGTGCGCCATGAGCTCGTGGACCGTACCCACCATCACCATCACCACGACCCGGTGGTCACGCTCCGGCACCTCGCCGCGCACCGCCGCACGTTCGGCCTCACCGGTCAGGAAGTCCGTCCACAGATCACGCCACCGTTTGCAGTGCGCGTCCACCGCCGGGCTCACACCCAGCACCTCGACGAACGTCACCCGCGCCTCCCGAAGGTCCCGGGTCACCGCCGACACGTACGCGTCGAAGAGCCGCCGGAAGCGCTGCCCGATCGGACAGTCGTCCATCCCCTCGGAGAGCAGGGCCACTTCGGACGCCCGCAGACCGGCGGTCGTGATCTGGTTGTGCAGGGCCATCAACAGGCCCTCCCGGGAGCCGAACTCCTCCCGGAGCGCCTCCTCCGGCACACCGGCCATCGCACACAGGGCGTAGTCCGACGTCTGCGCGTAGCCGTACACCCCGAAGAGCTCAAGGGCAGCGTCGAGGAGCTGCCCACGGGCCCGCGTACGCGCACCGTCGACCGCACCGGTCACTTGGTCCACCGGGACATCCACCACGGGTCCTCCTTGGTCTGCCGCCCCTCCGGTGCCCACGGCCGCGGTCGAGCGGATCGCGAGCGCCGTAGAGAGCTCGGGCGCCTCTGGATGGCGCGTGCGCCATTGTCACGGCACATCCCGTCCGACACGCCCCACGCCGCGCCGTCGCACGCACAGTCCGCCAGGACCGGTGAGCGCTCGCACAGTTGTGCCGCGCGCGCCGGGTACATCCGTCGCCTGGAGGGAAGTCACGGACAGCGCCGGCCCGCGCCCGGCGGTCTCCCGCCGTCTCAGAGACGCTTCAGCACGGCCTGTTTGGCGGTGGTGAACTCCTCGTCGGTGAGGATGCCCGACGCGTGCAGCTCGCCGAGTTCGCGGAGCCGGCGCAGCAGGACGTCGTGGTCGTCGGCGGGCGGGGCCTGGGGCGCTTCGAGTGCGGCAGGGGGCGCGTCGGGCTCGGCGGTCGCCGGCATGCGTACGAGTACGGCGGCGGCGACCAGGACCGCCGTGTACTCCCGCTTCGACAGCCCCCACAGATCCAGGGAGTACAGGTCGAACTTCGCGGGAGAGGCCGAGACCGCACCTCCCCTGTCGAAGCGCAGCGAGCCGTTCTCGAGACCGATCGCGGGCACCCAGCGCACCCCGGTCACCTCCGCCAGCGGAAGGGTGACGGGGCCGGTCTCGGTCTTCGACTCCTCGGCCTTCCAGTTCCAGGTCAGGCGGACCGTCTCCCCGTCGAAGGACGCCGTGCCGTCACCGCCGCCGCCCGAAACCGGCACCGAAGGGCCGGGCAGCAGGAAGCGTTCCACCGGGCCTTCGGGCACCTGCTCGATCAGCAGGGCGTTGCGTATCTCGTCGACGAGGTACTCCGCCACGCCCGTACGGTCCTTCTCCACCACCAGCTGATACGGGTCGGC
Organism: Streptomyces sp. NBC_01012; assembly: GCF_045162755.1. Lineage (NCBI taxonomy): Bacteria > Bacillati > Actinomycetota > Actinomycetes > Kitasatosporales > Streptomycetaceae > Streptomyces > Streptomyces sp. NBC_01012. Next base: position 3,251,459 of record NZ_CP108688.1, read on the forward strand.
GGCATCCTTGAGCCGGCCGTCCGCGGCCCGCAGCACGGGGCAGGCCCCGGTGCGCAGCCGCAGGCGCAGACGGCCTCCCTTGCGGTCCGGCTCGAACGAGACGCCCGCCACCGCCCGCAGCGGGACGGCGAGTTCGCCGAGGTCCTGCCGCACCGGGTGCACCTTGCTGCCGGGGACGATGCGCACCGTGTCTCCGTCGAAGTTCCACGTTCCGTCGCGCGAGATGATGTCCGCCATACGACGATTCTGCCAGGCCCGTCCGCGCGCGAGGGCGGGCCGAAGCTACCCCTCGGCCCTGCCGTGGACCAGCGGCAGGAACACCTCGTCGACGATCTCGACCAGGACGGCGTCCGGGACCGCCGGGATGCCCCGCGTCATGTACTCGTTGCGCAGCAGCGCGACCGGCGCCGACGCGACCCTCGGGTGCATCGCCCCGGGCGCCGCCTCGCCGCGGGCCACCGCCCGGCCGAGCGCCGTCGTCCACGCGGCACCGTAGGCGCCGCCCTCGGGCCCCTGCCCGTCGCGCAGCTCGGCGAGCAGCTCCGGAGCACCGCCGGCCGCGGCGATCAGGCCGCGCAGGATCTCCCCGTACGGCGACGACCAGGTGCTGTTGGCGCGCCGGAGCAGCTCCAGCGCATCGCCCCGCAGCGATCCGGTGTCCGGCACCGCGGTCTGCGCCTCGGTCATCCTGCGGTACGCGGCAGTGCCGAGGGCGACGCGGTTGGGCCAGCGGCGGTAGATGGCGTTCTTGTTCGTGCCCGCCCGCCTGGCCACCTCGTCCATGGTCAGCCCGGCGAAACCGGACTCCCGCAGCACCTCGGCCGCCGCCCGGAGGATCGCCTCCTCCAGCACGGCCCCGCGCCGCCGCCGCACCCCGGCCGCCCGCTGCCCGTCACCGGCTTCCGGCACCGGTCGCCCCCTCTCACCGTCCTCCGTCCCCGTCCGTACGCCGATATCTACGGCACGGAGCGTGCGCGCGCCAAATCCGGGCGGGCGAGCACGGCAGACACGGCCTTAAGGTACTCTCAGTACCCTAATTTCGGTCGCGTAGAGAGGCCCCCCCGTGCGCACGTTCGGCATCAACTTCGACACCGGCTTCACCAGTGCCGGAACCACCACCCGCGAGCCCTTCGACCCGGCCGTCGTCCGCCGCGAGATGGAGATCATCCGCACCGGTCTGCGCTGCGACGCCGTACGGATCACCGGCGGCGACCGCGACCGCCTGGAGACGGCCGCCCGGCTCGCGGCCGAGGCCGGACTCGCCGTCTGGTACTGCCCGTTCACCAACGGCCTCACCCAGGACGAGCTGCTCGACCTCCTCACCGACAGCGCGGGCCGCGCGGAGAAGCTGCGGCGCGACGGCGCCGAAGTCGTCTTCCTCACCGGGTCGGAGATCTCCCTCTTCACCGACGGCTTCCTCCCCGGCGACACCACGGCCGACCGGGTCGCCGTACTCTCCGACCCGCAGCGGCTGCGGGCAGCCCTCCCCGACCTGCACGCCCGGATGAACGCCTTCCTCGGCACGGTGATCACCGCCGTACGAGCGGAGTTCGGCGGCCGGATCGGATATGCCTCGCTCCCCTTCGAGGGCGTCGACTGGACGCCCTTCGACCTGGTCGCCACCGACGCCGGCTACCGGGACGCGGGAAACGCGGATCAACTCGCCGACGGGCTGAGGGCGCTGACCTCGCACGGCAGGCCCGCGGCGGTCACGGAGTTCGGCTGCGCCGCCATCCGCGGAGGCGCCGCCATCGCCGGCCGGGCGGACACGGCCATCGAATGGGACGAGCGGGCCCGTCCCGCGGGGTTCACCCGCCCGGTCGTCCGCGACGAGCGGGAGCAGGCCGACTACCTCACCGAACTCCTCGGCCTGTTCGAGAACTCCGGGATCGAGGCGGCCTTCGTCTACACCTTCGCCCGCTACGACCTGCCGCACGACGGACCGGAGTCCGCGACCGGGGCCGGGGCCGGCGCCGCCGCGACGCACACCGACGGCACACCCCCCGAAGACCGCGACTTCGACAAGGCGTCCCTCGGCGTGGTCAAGGTCCTCACCGACGGCCGCACCGGCACCGCGTACCCCGGACTCCCCTGGGAGCCCAAGGCCGCCTTCCACGCCCTTGCGGAGTACGGACGCCGCCGGGCGAACGGAGCCCCCGAGCCTGCCGCCCCCGGAGCCTGACCGCTCAGGCGGCGGAGCGCGCGTCGGGCAGGCGGCGGCGCAGCCTGGCCTCCTGGATGGCCGGCGGGTCGTACGCCATGTCGAGCGCCCCGATGTCGGTGCCCGGCGGCACGACGGCGTCGATCCGGTCGAGGATCTCGTCGTCCAGCGTGATCTGCGCACCCGCGAGGAGGTCGTCGAGATGAGCCATCGTGCGCGGGCCGATGATCGCGGAGGTGACGCCGGGGTGGGCGATCGCGAAGGCCGTCGCCAGGTGCGTCAGTGACATTCCGGCGTCCTGCGCGACGGGAATCAGCTGCTCGACCGCGTCGAGCCGCCGCTCGTCACTCAGATGCCTGAAGCCGAAGCCCGCCCGGTGGGTGTCGGCCGTCTTGCCCTTCCGGTAGCGGCCGGTGAGCAGTCCGCCCGCGAGCGGGCTCCAGACCAGGGCCCCCATGCCGTAGCGCTCACAGGCGGGCAGCACCTCGCGCTCGATACCCCGGTTCAGGATCGAGTACGGCGGCTGCTCGGTGCGGAACCGCTCCAGGCCCCGTCGCTCCGAGACCCACTGCGCCTCGACGATGTCCGATGCGGGGAAGCTCGATGCGCCGATGTTGCGCACCTTCCCCGCGCGCACGAGGTCGGTCAACGCGGAGAGCGTCTCCTCCACATCGGTGTCGGGCGCGGGCCTGTGGACCTGGAACAGATCGACGTGGTCGGTCCCCAGCCGGCGCAGCGAGTCCTCCAGCGCGCGGACCAGCCAACGCCGCGAATTGCCACGCTGGTTGGGGTCGTCCCCCATCGGGAGATGGGCCTTGGTGGCCAGCACGACTTCGTCCCTGCGGCCCTTGAGCGCCTTGCCGACGATCTCCTCGGACTCGCCGTGCGAGTAGAAGTCGGCGGTGTCGACGAAGTTGATGCCCGCGTCGAGCGCCTTGTGGATGATCCGCACCGACTCGTCGTGGTCGGTGTTTCCGACGGCGCCGAACATCATCGCGCCCAGGCAGTACGGGCTGACCTTGATGCCGGTCCGGCCCAGCGTGCGGTAGTGCATGGAAGCAGCTCCTCATCCCTTGGCCCCGCCCGGCCAGGGCAGTAGCCTGACCTAAACGGAACAACGTTCAGCAACGACCATACGGAACACTGTTCCGCTTAGCAAGGGAAACGCCGTGCACGAGGACACGCGTCCGGGAACCGACACCGGAGCCACCGGGCCACAGCCCCCCAAGCGGGTGCGCGCCGACGCACAGCGCAACACCGACGCCCTGCTCACGGCGGCCGCGGACGTGTTCCTCACCTCGGGGGTGGACGCGCCGGTACGCCAGATCACCGCGAAGGCGGGAGTCGGAGCCGGCACCCTCTACCGCCACTTCCCGCAGCGCTCCGACCTCATCGCCGCCGTCTTCCGCCACGAGGTCGACGCCTGCGCCGACGTCGCACCCGCCCTCGCGGCGAAGTACGGCCCCGCCGAGGCACTCACCCGGTGGCTGCAACGTTTCGCGCTCTTCTTCGCCACGAAGCGCGGCCTCAGCGCGGCCCTTCACTCGGGGGACTCGACGTACGACAGCCTGCCGGCCTACTTCGAGCAGCGGTTCATGCCCGTGCTCACCACCCTCATCGACGCGGCGGCGGCGGCCGGCGAGATCCGCTCCGACGTCGACCCCGAGGACCTGCTGGTCGCCACCCGCAATCTGGCCCTGCCCGCCGCGGAGGACCACAACGGCCACACCCACCGCATGATCGCCCTGCTCGTCGACGGACTCCGCTACGCGGCGAGCTGAAGTAAGGGACGAGGACACCACCCGAACCGGACACCTTGGCGTCCTCAACCCCCCACCGGCCCGTGGAGGACCGGGCTCAGGGGCGTAGGACGATCTTGCCCACGTGGTCCCTGCGGGCGAGCCGTTCCTGGGCCCGCGCCGCCTGCTCCAGTGGGTACGTCGCGGCGACGACGGGGTGGATCCCGGCACCGCGGGCCAGGTCCATGAGCAGCTCGAAGTGCGTGGGTGCGTGCATGGAGGAGCCGATCACCTGGGCGTTGTGCAGGTAGAGCCGGCGTACGTCGAAGGTGACGTCGTATCCGCCGAGCGCACCGGCGACCACCCAGCGGCCGCCTTCGCGCAGCAGCGGCAGCCCCTCGCCCACCAGGTCCCCCGCGACGACGTCGAGTGCGACGTCGATGCCCTCAGGGGCCGCCGCGCGCAACTGCTCGGCCAGGGGGACGCCGCTCGCGCGGTCGATGACTTCGTGTGCGCCGGCTTCGCGCACCGGCCCGGTCTTGGAGCCGCTGCTGATGGCCAGCACCTTCGCGCCCCGGGCGCGGGCGAGTTGCACCAGGGCGAGGCCGACACCGCCGGACGCTCCCGAGATCAGGGCCGTCTCGCCCTTCCGCAGCCGGCCCCGTTCGATCATGCCCAGGGCGGTGCCGTAGGCGGTCGGCAGTGTCGCCAGCTGTTCGTCCGTGAGCGGGGACCCCGTCACGTCGTGGACCCGCTCGGCCGGTGCGGTCACGTACTCCGCGTAGCCGCCGTCGCGCTCGCTCCCCATCAGGCCCACCGGGTTCGCGTCCGGGCCTTCGGCGTCGTAGACCGCCGGGTCGACGACCACGCGGCGGCCGGTGAGGGCCGCGTCCACGCCGGGTCCGACCGCCACGACCCGGCCTGCCACGTCGGCGCCCTGGATGCGCGGGAAGTCGACCGGGCCCCGCCAGCCCGACAGGGCCTCGGGGTCTCCCGGGCGGCCGTAGGAACCCTCGCGGGTCCACAGGTCCGTGTTGTTGAGCGCCACCGCGCCGACCCGGACCAGGACCTCTCCCGGCTGCGGGGCGGGCACGGGCACCTCGGCCGGTTCGAGAACCTCCGGGCCTCCGTGTTCCGTGATCCGTACCGCGCGCATGGTGTCCGGTGCTGCTGCGATCATCGCTCCGACCTCCATCAGGTATACCGATCTGTATACTCGACCACGGTACACCGATCAGTGAAGGAGCGCCCGATGCAGGAAGCGCAGCCCATGACACCGGCCGCCCGCCGGATCGTGGAGACCGCCGAGGAGCTGTTCTACAGCCGTGGGATCACAGCGGTAGGCGTGGACCTGATCGCCGAGCGCTCCGGGGTGACCAAGCGGACGCTGTACAACCGCTTCGGCTCGAAGGACCAGCTCGTGGCGGCCTACCTCGTGGAACGCGACCGGCGCTGGTGGGCCCTGGTGCGCGCCGCCGTCGACGCGAGCGAGGGCCCGGCCGAGGCCGTCACCGCGCCCTTCGACGCGCTGCGGACCTGGAGCGCGTCCAACAGCCGGGGCTGCGCCTTCATCAACGCGCTGGCCGAGCTCCCGGACACCTCGCATCCCGCGTACCGCGTCGCCGCCGACCAGAAGCGGCGGCTGCTGGACCTGTTCAGGGAACGCGCCACGGCGGCGGGCTGCGCGGAGCCCGCCGCCCTCGCCACCCGGCTCCTCGTGCTGCACGAGGGCGCTCTCGCCACGCAGCCCCTCCCGCTCGACACCCTCCCGGAGAGCGCCGCCCTGGCGCGGGCTCTGGTCCTGGCGTCCTTGGGGGTCACGCGGCCAGGGTGACCGCGTCGATCGCCGGCGTACGCAACGTCCTGCGCGCGGTCCCGAGGCTCGTGCCGAGGGTGGCCACGGCGGCGACGGCCATGATGGCCAGCCAGGTGCCGGGGCCCTGGTCCGGCAGGGTCTGGTCGGTGCGGACCATCGTGAAGGGGACGATGCCCGCGATCCCGGCGAGCGTGCCGAGGACGAGTCCGGTCAGCGTGAGGACCGCCGCCTCCAGACCGACCACCCGCAGGACCTGGCCGGGGGTCGCCCCGGTGAGGCGCTGCCGGCCGAACTCGCGGCTGCGGTAGGAGGTGGCCGCGTAGAGGCTGTTGATGAGCATGATGCAGGAGAAGACGACGATGATGCCGACGACGACCAGGTTGAGGGTCTCCAGATTCTTGTCCTCGACGGTCTTGTCCAGGCCGGACCTGGTGACCCAGTCGCTCTCGGCCCCCTGGATGTAGAGGGTGGCGGTGGCCACGCCCGTGAAGATGGTCATCGGCATGAGCACTCCGGCCGCTTCCGCGCCACGGCGGCGCAGATTGCTCGTACTCAGATGGGCGCCCGCGCCGCCGATCGCGGCGATGGGGCGTCGCAGCAGCCCGAGGACCCCGCCCAGCAGCGTCGGTGCGAGGACGGCGAAGCCGACGGAGAGCAGGATGGCCCCGTAGGCGGGGAACATCATCAGCATCTCCTCGGTGCTGTCCATGGCGTACGTGGTCAGGACCGAGCCCACGCCGGCCACCACCGCGACGCAGCCCGCCACCGTACGGCCCCTGCGCCTGCGCCTGGCCGGGGCACCGGCTCCGGCAGCGGCAGCGGCCCTGGTCGCGCGGCGTACGGCGAGGAACGCGGCGCCGACGGAGGCGAGGAACGCCACGGCGAAGCCGGAGCCGAGTGCCATCACGCCGAACGCGGGACCCACGTCCGCAGCGACCTGGCCGCTGTCCTTGAACAGATCGAGCAGGATCCGGCCGCCGAGCACGGCGGGCCCGACGGCGAGCGCGGCGCCGATGAGGGCCACCACGGCGGCCTCTCCGACGATCATGCGCGTGACCTGGGCGGGAGTGGCCCCGGTGCAGCGCAGCAGATGGATCTCGTCGGCGCGCTGGCGGACGCTGACGGTGAGGGTGGACGCGATGGCGAAGAAGACGAGGAGGGAGCCGTAGCCGCCGACGACGGTCGCGGAGAGGGTCATGGACTCCGAGCTGACCTTGTCGACCCCAGGGGCCGCCGCGGTGTCGTTGAGGGACCCGAAGGTCATGATGATCACGGCGCCGAGGAACGCCGAGAGCAGGGTCGCGACGAAGCGCCCGGGGCGCTTACGGACGGACCGCATGGCCAGGAAGAACATCGCTCACACCTCCATCAGGGGGCTGTCGTCCACGCGCCGTTCGGCCACGCGGTCGCCGAGGTGGGTCATGCGTTCGGCGACGGCCTCGGCGGTGGGGGCCGTGAGATGTCCCGCGAGCCGCCCGTCCGCGAGGAAGAGCACCGAGTCGGCGTAGGAGGCGGCCACCGGGTCATGGGTGACCAGCACGACGGTGCCGCCGTGCAGACGGACGCTCTCCTTGAGCAGGCTCAGCACATCGCGTGCGCTGCGCGTGTCCAGGGCGCCGGTCGGCTCGTCGGCGAAGATGACGCCCGGCCGGGCGACCAGGGCGCGGGCGATGGCCACGCGTTGGCGCTGCCCGCCGGAGAGTTCGTCGGGGAAGTGGCCGAGCCGTCCGCCGAGACCGACCTGCGCGAGGACCGCTCGGACGCTCTCCGGGTCGGCCCTGCGGCCGGTGAGCCTGAGCGGCAGCGCGGTGTTCTCCTCGACGGTCAGGGTCGGCAGCAGGTTGTACTGCTGGAAGATGAAGCCGATCCGGTCCCGCCGGAACTTCGTGAGCGCCGCCTCACCGCCGCCGGTCATCTCCTCGCCGTCGACGAGGATCTGCCCCCGGTCGGGGCGGTCCAGGCCGGCCGCGCACTGGAGCAGCGTCGACTTCCCTGAGCCCGAGGGGCCCATGACCGCGGTGAAGCTCCCCCTCGACAGGCTCAGGGTCACCCCGTCCAGGGCGGTCACCGCGCCGTCGCCGGTTCCGTACACCTTGCTCACCGAAACCAGCCGAAGAGCCTCGGCCGACCGGCTCGTGGGCTGTCGCTTGCGATCGAACATGGCTGTCCACCCTCTGCTCGTCGGACGCGCTCTGCGCCACGTCGACGACGCTACGGACGGGGACCCGCGACCACACTGGGTCCCGCACCCGAGTACGGGAGGGGTGCTGGCTACACCCCGGCCGGGGACGGCACCCCGGTACGGTACCCCCTGGGGTATATGCACACACGCGGGCAGGCCCCGCCCCGAACGTGGGAGGAACCATGCAGCTCGACATGGCGGCCGACGAACTGAAGTCCGTCCTCAACCGGTTGCGCCGGGCGCAGGGCCAGATCGCCGGGGTCATCAGGATGATCGAGGAGGGCAGGGACTGCGAGGAGGTGGTCACACAGCTGGCCGCCGCGTCCCGGGCCCTGGACCGTGCGGGGTTCTCCGTCATCGCGACGGGACTCCAGCAGTGCCTGGCCGACGAGGCCCGGACACCAGCCGACAAGGACCTGATGCGCGCCCGCCTGGAGAAGATGTTCCTCTCCCTGGCCTGAGCCCGCCCACGACCCCCGCCCGGGTAGCGCCCGCGTCCACCGCTCGGGTGGCGCCCGCGTCTACCGCTCGGGGAACGGCTTCCCGCACGCGCTGCAGAACTTCGGCGCCCGGTCCGCCGACAGCCGTCCGCACTCCGGGCACACCAGGTCCAGCATGCAGGGCGCCTCGCCGCCCTCGTACGCGGGAGTACGCACGGCCGGCTTGATCGTCAGCCCCGGACGCCGCCGGTGCACCGTGAGGTACGTCAGCCCCTCGGGCCCCGCCGCGAGCGAGCGGCGCGAGGTGCGCGGCAGCCAGGTGACCGTCGTCGGGGCCAGGTCAAGGGTCGCGCCACCGCCCGTACGCAGGCTGCCGCCGCCCGCGAGGACGACGAGCAGCACGTCCAGGACGTCCTCCTGGTGCTCGCCGACCCCCGCGCCCGGCGGCAGGTGCACGACATTGGCGTCCAGCTCCCGGCCCTGCTCGGCGAGGTGCCAGAGCGCGCCGCGTTCACCGGGTGCGGCGGACGCGAGGAGCTCGTCCAGCACGGCGAGCACCCGCGGGGTGGCTTCGTCGTCCATGCCGCGGCCTCCTGGTCGTGTCGCTCACAGGCCGTCGGTCCGGCCTGGTCGAAGCGGGCCCGCCCAGTCTTTCACGGTGTGCGGCGTCCGGACGCGTGCCTCACTTCTCCCAGCCGACGGTCTCCGGGAGCGGGGTGTAGAAGATGGTCGCGCCGACGTTGGCGAGGCCCTTCTTCACGCCGTACGTCGAGGGGCCGCTGAACAGCGGCAGGAAGGCGTACTCCTGGAGCGCCTTCTTCTCGACCTTGTTGACCGCCGCGGCCTGCTCGTCGAGATCGGCGATCTCTGTGGTGGCGCGGATCTCCTTGTCCAGCGCCTCGTTACCCGCACCGGTCAGGTTGGAGTCGCGGTCCGAGCAGTAGAAGTCGCACAGGTAGCGGGCGCCGAACGGGTCCATGGAGCGGTTGCCCGACAGGAAGATGTCGAAGCTCCGGTCGCTGAGGACCTTGGAGAAGTCCGCGTCGTCGCCCTTCTTGATGACGAGGCGGATGCCGACCGGCTTCAGCATCGCGGCGAAGGCTCCGGCGGTGGCCTTGCCCAGCGGATCGTCACCGAGCAACGTGTACCCGACTTCGAGCTTCTTGCCGTTCTTGACGCGGACGCCGTCCGAACCGGGCTTCCAGCCGGCCGCGTCGAGCGACTTGCCCGCGTCGTCCGGTGCGTACTCCAGTACCTCCGAGAGGTTGTCCTCGTAGCCCTTCTGGAAGCTGTACAGCACGGCCGAACCCGGCAGCGGCTCCTTGTAGTCGAGCCCCTGGAACTGGATCTTCGCGATCTGGGCGCGGTCCACGCTCTGTTCGATCGCCTTGCGGACGACCTTGTCCGCGAGGACCGAGGACTTGGTGTTGAAGTAGAGCGAGTACTCGAAGGGGCTGCCGCCGCTGCGGATCTCCGTGCCCTTGAGCCCCTTGACCTGCTTGAGGCTCTCCGCGTCGACGGCGGAGGTGTAGTCGAGCTGGCCGTTCTTGAAGGCGTTGACCGCGGCGGTCGGCTCCAGGTTGACGTAGACGCGCTTGTCGAGCTTGCCCTTCTTGCCCCACCACTTCGGGTTGCGGACGAAGGTGATGTTGCCGGAGTGCGTGTCCCACTTGCCGACCGTGTAGGGCCCTGCGCCCCACTCCGGGTGTGCCTTCTTCACGTACGCCTTGTTGAAGTGGGCGACCGTGGCGGCCTCCGGGTGCAGGAAGGTGGTGAACAGGGTCGACCAGGAGGCGTTGACACCCTTGAAGCTGATGACGGCCTGCTTGGCGTTCTTGCCCTGCTCGACCGAGGTGATCCGGTCGTAGCCGTCCGTGGACGACGCTGCGAAGTCCTTGTCGGAGCCGTTGTTGGCCTTCCAGGTGGCCTCGATCGCCTTCCAGTCGATCGGGGTGCCGTCGTTGAAGGACGCCTTGGGGTTGATCGTCAGGGTGACCTTCTGGTTGCCGCCCTCGACCGCGACCTTCACATCGCTGTAGTAGTCGGGGTTGTACTGCACCTCACCGGTGGGTGAGTAGGTGATCGCGGCGGCGTTGTACCAGCCCCAGACCCGGGACGCGGTCAGCGTGGCGTTGACGTTGAACGGGTTGCCCTGGTCGTCGAAGGTGCCGGCCGTCGTGTAGGTGCCGCCGTCCTTGATGTTCTCGTACGGCTGCGGGTTGTAGTCGACGGCGGCCGTCGCGGCCTTGGGTGTGTCCGTCCCGCCCTGGCCGTCGGTGTCGTCCTTCCCGGAGGAGGACTGGCACGCGGTGGCGACGACGGAGACGGCCGCGACGAGGGCTATGGGCAGGGCAAGTCTTGTGCGCATGACGGAGGTTCCTTCTGGATCGGCGGAGCGGGCAGAGCCTGTGCTCAGACGGCGTGACAGGCGTACTGATGGCCGGGGTCGTCGGCCACCGCTGTCGGCGCGGGACGTTCCGTGCGACAGCGCAGACGGATGTCCTCGTCGGCGATGCGGTGGAGCGGACAGCGGTCGACGAAGACGCACCCGGCGGGCATCCGTACGGCGCTCGGCTGCTCGCCGCTCAGCACGACACGTTCCCGGCTGCGTTCGAGCCGCGGATCGGGCACCGGGATCGCCGAGAGCAGCGCCCGGGTGTACGGGTGCCGGGGGTCGGAGAAGAGGGTCTCGGTGTCCCCGGTCTCCACGATGTGGCCCAGGTACATCACCGCGACCCGGTCCGAGATGTACCGGACAACGGCCAGGTCGTGCGCCACCACCAGGTAGGCCAGAGCGAGTTCACGCTTGAGCCGGGCCAGCAGATTGATCACCCCGGCCTGCACCGACACGTCCAGCGCCGAGAGCGGCTCGTCCAGGACGAGCAGCTTCGGCTCGGTCGCCAGGGCGCGGGCGATACCGACCCGCTGGCGCTGACCGCCGGAGAGCGCGGCCGGGAACCGGTCGCTCACGGCGTCGTCCAGACCGACCAGCCTCAGCAGTTCGCCGATACGGGAGCCGATCGCCTCACGGTCCTGCCCGATGGCCTGGAGGGGCTCGGCGAGCAGTCGATGGACGGGCAGCCGTGGGTCCAGGGTCCCCATCGGGTCCTGCATGACGATCTGTACGTCCCGGCGCAACTCCCGTACGCGCGCCTCGGCTCCGGCCGCGCCGATCTCCGTACCCGCGATCTCGATCCTGCCGCCCTCGGGCCGCCTGAGCCGCAGGATCTCCAGCAGCGTCGTGGTCTTGCCGCTGCCGGACTCGCCCACCAGCCCCAGCGTCTCCCCGGCGCGCAGGTCGAAGCTGACCCCGCTGACGGCGTGCAGTGTGCCCACCCGGCGCTTGAGGACCGCGCCCTTGGTGACCGGGAAGGTCCTGACGAGGTCCTCGACCCGGAGCACCACATCGCCGGGGGCGGGGTCCGACCCGGGTGCCACGGATGGCACGTCGGCACCGACAACTCCCGCCGGGTCCAGGGCCCCGTCGGCGACCTCGTCCGCGCGCAGGCAGGCCACGTCCCCGTGTCCGGTGATCGCGCGCAGCTCGGGCTCGTCGGCGCGGCAGGCGTCCAGGGCGACCGAGCAGCGGTCCGCGAAGGGGCAGCCGGACGGGAGGCCCACCAGGGCGGGCGGCTCCCCACCGATCGGGACCAGAGGCCGGTGGACCCCGCTGTCCACGGTCGGGACCGCCGCGAGAAGCCTCGCGGTGTACGGCATGACGGGGCGGCGGAACAGTTCGTCGACGCCGGCCCGCTCCACGAAGCGGCCCGCGTACATGACGGCGACGTCGTCGGCGTGACCCGCGACGACCCCCAGGTCATGGGTGATGAGGACGAGGCCGGCTCCGGTCTCCTCCTGTGCCAGTCGCAGGACGTCGAGGATCTGCGCCTGCACGGTGACGTCGAGGGCGGTGGTGGGCTCGTCGGCGACGAGCACGGACGGCTTGTTGGCGATGGCCAGGGCGATGACGACGCGCTGGCGCATGCCGCCGGAGAACTCGTGCGGGAAGGATCCGGCCCGGTTGCGCGGGTCGGGGATGCCGACGAGGTCGAGCAGCTCGACGGCCCGGTCCCAGGCCGCCTTCTTCGTGAGGTCCTGGTGGATACGCAGGGCGTCGGAGAGCTGCCGGCCCACGGTGAAGATCGGGGTGAGCGCGGACAGCGGGTCCTGGAAGACCATGCCGATGGCGTTGCCCCGTACCTCGGAGAGCGCCCTGTCGCCGAGACCGATCAGTTCTCGGCCGCCGAGCACCACCTGACCACGCAGCTCGGCGGACGGCGGCAGCAGACCCATGATGCCCATGGCGGTGGCCGACTTGCCCGAGCCCGACTCACCGACGATGCCGAGGGTCCGGCCGGGCAACAGGTCGAAGCTGACACCGCGCACCGCCTCGACGGTCCCGGCCTCCGAGGGGAAGGAGATCCGCAGGTCCCGCACGGAGAGGGCGGGGGTGGTGGCGGCGTCGGACGGTCCGGCTCCGGGCAGCGTCGTCGTACGGGTCATCGTCGGCCTCCCGCGCCGGTCACGGACAGGGGGTCGAGTGCGTCGCGCAGCCCGTCGCCGACGAAGGTCATCGACACGGTGAGCAGCACGACCAGGCCCGCGGGGAAGGCGAAGAGCCAGGGTGCGCTGGTGATGGTGCTCGCGCCGTCCGCGAGCATCGTGCCGAGGGAGACGTCCGGGGTCTGCACGCCGAACCCGAGGAACGACAGGGCGGTTTCGCTGAGTACGGTCGCGACGACACCGAGCGTCAGGTTCACGATCAGCAGCGAGCCCAGGTTGGGGATGATGTGGCGCAGGATGATGCGCAGGGGTGTCACGCCCATGAACTCGGCGGCCGTCACGTAGTCCCGCTCGCGCAGTGACGTGGAGACGGACCAGATCACCCGGGCGGTGGACATCCAGCCGAACACCGTCAGCACGACGATGAGCACCCGCCAGTCACCGGCGAGGCGGTTGGAGACGAGGGCGAGGATGAGGAAGGAGGGGACGATCAACAGGAAGTGGATGACGGCGAGCGTCACCTTCTCCACCCGGCCGCCGAAGTACGCGGCGCTGGAGCCGATGACCGCGGCGACGACGATGGTCAGGACGGAGACGCTGACCGCGATGACCAGGGACCGCTGGAGCCCGTGCACGGCGGAGGCGTAGATGTCGTTGCCGCCCTGGTTGGTGCCGAACCAGTGGGTCCCGCTCGGGGGTTGGGTGAGCGCCGCGAAGTCGGCGTCGGAGTACGCGTACGGGGTGAACAGCCCGCCTGACGCGCCGAACAGCACCAGCGCCAGGAAGATCACCACTCCGACGACGGCGAGGCGGTTGCGCAGGAAGCGCCGCAGATAGAGCCGGCCGAGACCGAGGCTGCGCCCGTCCATGTCAGCTCACCCGCACTCTCGGGTCGAGCAGGGCAGTGGCGATGTCCGCGAGGATCGCGCCGATCGCGGTCAGGGCGGCGGCGAAGGCGGCCGTCGCGACCGCGCCGTGCACATCGTTCTTGTTGATGGTCTGGATGAAGTACTGGCCCATGCCGTTCCAGCCGAAGACCGTCTCGGTGATGACGGCCCCGGTGAAGATGGCCGGAATGCTGAACGCCACGGACGTCGCCGTCGGGATGAGCGCGGTCCGCAGTGCGTGCCGGCGGATCGCCTGGGTCCGGGTGAGCCCGGTGGCCCGCGCGGTGCGTACGAAATCGGCGTTGATCGTGTCGAGCAGCAGTGAGCGCTGCGTCAGGTGGTAGCTGACATAGCCCACCAGGGTCAGGGTCAGGGTCGGCAGGATCAGGTGCAGGAAGCGGTCCCCGATCGTCGGGAGCAGCCCGTCGACGTTCGGTGAGTTCTCCCCGGCGACGTAGAGGAAGTGCAGCCCGGCGTGCTGGTTGAGCCAGATGGCGACGAAGACCATGCCGAGGGCGGCGACGGACGTCGGGATGTTGAACACCGCGATGGAGACGGCCTGCGACACCCGGTCGGCCCAGCCGTACTGCCTGGCTGCCGTGTACACACCCAGCGATACGCCGATCACCACGGAGAGGATCGTCGCGATGGTCACCAACTCCGCGCTGATGACGGAGCGGTAGCCGATCTCGCCGTTCACAGAGACCCCGGTGGGCGACCTCCCCCAGTCGAAGTGGACGACGACGGAGGTGAGCCAGTCCCACCACCGCTGGACCACCGGTACCTGAGGGTCCAGGTTGTAGGGCGCGAGGGCCCGGTCGATCTGCGCCTCGCTGCGGACGGGGCGCAGCTCCTTGTAGTTCGACCGCGGGTCCAGGAACCAACTGGACAGGAAGTACGTGGCGTTGGTCGCGACCACGATCATCAGCAGCCAGCCCGCCGCCTTGCGCGTCACATAGCGCGTCATGCGCGGCGCCCCCTCACCGCACACGGACGGTGTGCTTCGGGATCGCCGGATGCGGGGGGCGTTTCCATGTGCTGTGGTGCCTTCTGGGGAGACGAGCTGCCTATGGGGGGTCGAGCGGGCGTCAGTCTGGTCCGCGCGTCCCCCGCACCACCAGATCCCGGCCGATCTCGCCACGACACCGAAATACCGCCGCAGCAAACAGTCCGGACATGTCGGGGTGTGACCGGATGAGGCGCGTACGGGGGATCGCCCCGTACGCGCCCGGTCATCAGCTCGTCAGGTCGTCAGGTCGTCACGGGACGAGCTTGAGCAGCTTGTTCGGGGATCCGGTTCCGACGCCGGTGAGGGTGTCGGACGTCGCGCCGTTCACGAGGGCCGTTGCCACCGCCGCCGGGGAGGCGCCGGGGTGGTTCGTCAGGTAGACCGCCGCTGCACCGGAGACGTGCGGCGCGGCGAAGGACGTGCCGTCACCGGTGTAGGTGGCGGTGTCCGAGGTGTTCCAGCCGGCGGTGATGCCGGAGCCAGGGGCGAAGATGTCCACGGCGGGGCCGTAGTTCGAGTAGCTCGCGCGGGCGTCCGTCCGGGTCGTGGCTCCGACCGTGATCGCGGTGGCGACCCGCGCCGGGGAGTAACCCGATGCGGGCGCCCCCGCATTGCCGGCCGCGATGGAGTACGTGACCCCGGACGCGATCGACTTGGTCACCGCCTGGTCCAGCGTGGTGCTGGCGGCGCCGCCGAGCGACACGTTCGCCACGGACGAGGCGACGTGGTTCGCGGTGATCCAGTCGACGCCGGCGATGACCCCGGCCGTGGTGCCTGAGCCGTCGTCGCCGAGGACCCGCACGGCGACGATCTTCGCCTTCTTCGCCACCCCGTAGGTGCTGCCCGCGACGGTCGTGGCCACATGGGTGCCGTGGCCGTAACCGTCCTGGGCGGTGGTGTCGTCGTCGACGAAGTCGTAGCCGTACGAGGCCCGGCCGCTGATCTCCTGGTGGGTGATGCGTACACCGGTGTCGAGGATGTAGACGGTGGTGTCACCACCGGCCGTGTCCGGGTAGGTGTACGTGCCGCTCAGCGGGAGGGCGGCCTGGTCGATCCGGTCGAGGCCCCAGGGCGCGTTCGTCTGGGTGGCGGTCGCGTGGACCTTCTGGTCCTGCTCGACCGATGCGACGGCCGGGTCCGCGGCGAGCCGCTTGGCCTCGGTGCTGCTGAGCGTGGCCGCGTAGCCGTTCAGCGCCGAGGTGTAGGTGCGCTCGACCGTGCCGCCGTGGTCGGCTATCAGCTGCTTGCCCTGCGCTGCGGACGCCTTGAACCCGGCTGTCGGCTCAAGCGTGACGAGGTAGCTTCCGGGCACCGCCTCGGCTGCCCCCGCGTGCAGGACTCTGCCCTCGGGCTGGGCGGCCTGAGCAGGTAAGGCCGCGCCCACGCCGACCGCCAGGGCCACGGTCGTCGCGGTCGCGATCGCTGCCGCGATCCGCCTCCTGGTGTGACGCACCGCTGTGTTGCGCACTGCTGCCATCGGGATTCCTCCTCGAACCACCGGCACGTCAGGGGTTTGACGTGCCGTCGGGTGTGGCGTACGGGGTTCGTCCGCCGATCACGACGATGTCCCGGTGCCATCCGGCGGAGCAAGGAAGTCGAGGCGACTGTCATGAGCGCGCCACGATGTTGACCGTGTGTCCATCCGGCGTCACACGCGGCAACACGGCCTTCGCCTGCCGTCCACGATGCGGACACCGGGTGCGGTGGCCACACGGGAGCAGCCCCGCGAGTGGAGGACCGGCCGCCGCCCCTCAGGCGCCTGCCGCCGCTGCCGGCGCACGGCCTGTACGACGGTGTGGCGCGGGCCCTGTTCGCGCTGTGGCAGGCGTACGCCCTCACCCACGGCGGCCCGCGGCTGCTGTGGCTGTTCCTCGTCGTCGAGGTGGCATTCGGCCTGGTCCAGCTGGTGCCGTGGGTGGGACGACGCTCCGGCGGGACGGTCGGACAGCCCTCGGTAGGGTGGGCGCGACAGCGCACCATACGGACCCGAACCGAGGAGCAGACGTGAGTGAGCCGGCGTCCATCGCCCTGCAGAAGGCGATCGCCCAGGAGCTGGAGGTCGCCGAGACCTTCGACGCCGAGCAGGAGATCGAGCGCCGTGTGGCCTTCCTCGCCGAGCGGCTGACCTCCACGGGGCTGCGCTCCCTGGTGCTCGGCATCAGCGGCGGCGTCGACTCCACCACCGCGGGCCGGCTCTGCCAGCTCGCCGTCGAGCGGGCCCGTGCCGCGGGCCACGAGGCCAGGTTCTACGCGATGCGGCTCCCCTACGGGGTCCAGGCCGACGAGCACGACGCCCAGCTCGCCCTCTCCTTCATCCGGGCCGACCAGGTGCTGACCGTGGACATCAAGCCCGCGACCGACGGCGCGGTGGAGTCCCTGCTCACCGGCGAGGTGGCCTTCCGCGACCCCCACCACCAGGACTTCGTGGTCGGCAACGTCAAGGCACGCCAGCGCATGATCGCCCAGTACGCGGTGGCCGGAGCGCACAGCGGCCTCGTCGTCGGCACCGACCACGCGGCCGAGGCGGTCTCCGGCTTCTTCACCAAGTACGGTGACGGCGCCGCCGACCTGGTCCCGCTCACCGGGCTGACCAAGCGCCGGGTGCGCGCCGTCGCACAGGCGCTGGGCGCGCCGGCCGAGCTGGTGGAGAAGGTGCCCACGGCCGACCTGGAGACACTCGACCCGGGCAAGGCCGACGAGCACGCGCTCGGGGTCACCTACGACGCCATCGACGACTTCCTGGAGGGCAAGCCGGTCGACGAGCAGACCTTCGACACGATCGTCCGCCGCTACCGCCTCACCGACCACAAGCGCCGGCTGCCGATCGCCCCGTAGCGCCATTTCCTCGCCTGACGGGGGTAATTGGGCGGCAGGCGGCGTACGTCCGTCGGTATCCTGAGCGGCTTCGACGATCTTCACGAGCCAGCAGGGGGCCCGCCCGTGTCCAGCTCCATCCCGCCGCTGCCTTCTGACCCGCCGAGTCCCCCGCCGCCACCTTCCCCTCCGGCCCCGCAGGGCGGACGCCAGCATCTGACCGCCGCCGTGATCACGGCGGCTGCGACGATCATCGCCGCGGTCATCGCCGCCGTAGCGGTGTCCGGCGGGGACGCGCCCCGGGACGAGGCGTCGGCGGCCGGCCCGGTGCAGACCTCCGCGGCGGCCTCGGCCTCTCCGACGCCGACCAACTCCCCCGCGACTCCCTCGGACCCACCGCTCCAGACCCTGCCGGTCGAGGCGTCCTCCGCGACACCGAAGGGCAGGCCGCGCGTGGTCGCCACCCCCGACAGGGCGGCGGCGGGAGCGGTGGTGACGCTCAGGGCGAGCGGCTTCGCGCCGGACGAGCAGATCCGCATCACCTTCAGGGACAGCGGGGCGGCCGAGGCCGACCTGCGCGATGTCACCGCGGGGCCCGACGGGAGCTTCGCGGCGGAGGTCACCGTCCCCGGCGACGAGGGGGACGGCTCGGACACCCCCGTGTTCCGCGTGTGGAGCCTGGACGACGTCGACACGGACAATCAGGCCGACACCCCGTTCACCGTCATCGACTGACCATCGACCGGCCCGGAGAAGGAGCACCGTCATGCCCCGTGACCCCGACGCGCAGTACCCGCCGATCGAGCCGTACGACTCAGGGATGCTGGATGTCGGCGACGGCAATCACGTGTACTGGGAGGTCTGCGGCAACCCCGCCGGCAAGCCCGCCCTCGTCGTCCACGGCGGGCCAGGATCCGGATGCGGCCCGGGGGCGCGGCAGCGCTTCGACCCGGACCTCTACCGCGTCGTGCTCTTCGACCAGCGCAACTGCGGCCGCTCCACCCCGCACGCGAGCGACCCCGCCGCCGACCTGCGGCACAACACGACGGCGCATCTGATCGCCGACATGGAGCTCCTGCGCGCCCACCTGGGCATCGAGCGATGGCTGCTGCACGGGTGGTCCTGGGGCTCCACACTGCTCCTCGCGTACGCCGAGCAGCACCCCGAGCGCGTCTCGGAGATCGTGATCTCCGCGGTGACGACGACCCGGCGCAGCGAGATCGACTGGCTGTACCGGGGTGCCGGGCAGTTCTTCCCCGAGGCATGGGACCGGTTCCGGGCGGGCGTCCCGGAGGCGGCGGGCCCAGGTGACCTCCTCACCGCCTACGCCCGGCGGACCGAGAGCCCCGACCCCGAGGTACGGGCGAAGGCCACGGCCGACTGGTGCGCCTGGGAGGACGCGGTGCTGTCCACGGAGACACACACCGGCCCGGCCCCGTACAGCGGCCGGCCTGGCCGCGACCAGCTGGCGCTGGTCCGGATCTGCGCGCACTACTTCTCCCACGCCGCCTGGCTGGAGGAAGGACAGCTGATCCGCGACGCAGACCGCCTCGCGGGCATCCCCGGCGTCCTGGTCCACGGCCGCTTCGACCTGGGCGGCCCGCTGGGCACCGCCTGGGAGCTGGCCAAGGCCTGGCCCGACGCCGAGCTGACGGTGATCGACGACGCGGGCCACCTCGGCTCCCCGGCGACCCGCCGCGCGGTCCTCGCGGCGCTGGACCGGTTCGCGCGGCGCGCCTGAGCCGCCCTTGCTTCGAGCGCGCTCGAAGGAGTTGGCTTGGGACTCATGAAGTACACACAGCTCGGACGCACCGGACTCAAGGTCAGCCGCCTCGTGCTGGGGACGATGAACTTCGGCCCCCAGACCAACGAGAGCGACAGTCACGCGCTCATGGACGCCGCCCTGGAGGCCGGCGTCAATTTCTTCGACACCGCGAACGTCTACGGCTGGGGCGAGAACAAGGGCCGCACCGAGGAGATCCTGGGCACCTGGTTCGCGCAGGGCGGCGACCGCCGTGACAAGGTCGTCCTCGCCACCAAGGTCTACGGCAACATGGGGGCCGACGGCGAGGCGTGGCCCAACCACGACAAGCTGTCCGCCCTCAACATCCGCCGCGCCGTCGACGCCAGCCTCAAGCGGCTCCAGACGGACCACATCGACCTGTACCAGTTCCACCACGTCGACCGGGACACCCCGATCGACGAGATCTGGCAGGCCATCGACGTACTGATCCAGCAGGGCAAGATCCTTTACGCGGGCTCGTCCAACTTCTCCGGCTACAAGATCGCCCAGGCGAACGAGCGGGCCGCGCGGCGGGGCAGCTACGGCCTCGTCAGCGAGCAGTGCATCTACAACCTGATGGAGCGCGGGGCCGAGATGGAGGTCATCCCGGCCGCCCAGGAGTACGGCCTCGGCGTCATCCCCTGGTCGCCCCTGCACGGCGGGCTGCTCAGCGGCGCGATCCGCAAGGAGCGCGAGGGCGGCAGCGCCCGGTCCACCTCGGGCCGCGCGGGCGCCGCTCTCGCCGACCCGAAGCAGCGGGCGCAGATCCAGGCGTACGAGGACCTCCTGGAGAAGCACGGCCTGGAACCCGGCGAGACGGGTCTGGCCTGGCTGCTCACCCGCCCCGGCGTCACGGGCCCGATCTCGGGCCCGCGCACCCGCGAGCAGCTCGACTCGGCGCTGCGCGCGGTGGAGCTTGAGCTTTCGGACGAGGTGCTGGCCGCCCTGGACGAGATCTTCCCGGGCCCTGGCCCGTCGCCGGAGAACTTCGCCTGGTAACACGCGAGGCGTGTACGGCTTCCGCCCCGGGGTTCAGCCCCCGAGGGCGGAAGCCACTGCCACGACGACGAACATCAGCACGAGCACGACCGCCATGATGCGGTTTCTGGTCTTGGGGTCCACCCGACGAGCGTAACCGCCCACCCCACCACCCCGACGCCCAGGCCCGGCACCACCGCGCCGGAAGGTTGCTCGGCATCCGGGCGTGTCCCCTGGTCCGGGCCTATCGTTGTGCTACGCGGCTGCCCGCGCCGTGCGGCAGCGGGGAGGAGCGCCACGATGACCGTCGTAGACGACAGGATCGAGATGGCCGACACCAGCGACGAGCGCACTCTGGACATGATGTTCGAGTGGCTTGAGCCCGCCCCCGAGGGATTCAAGGTCGAGATCGTCGAGGGGAACGTCTTCATGTCGCCGCAACGGGGCACTCACTGGCAGATCATTCTCGACATCATCGAACAGTTGCGCACCGGATACCCGCGCAGGCGGCTGATGTCGGACGTACGCATCGATTTCCCGGGCCGTCTCAACGGCTTCGCCTCCGACGTCGTAGCTCTCGCCGAGGGCGCGTCCGCGGACTCCAAGGGTCACTGGCGCTATCAGGACATCGAGTTCGTCGCCGAAGTGATCTCCAAGGACACCGGCGCCAACGACTACGGCTCGAAGAAGGCGACGTACGCGACTGCGGGCGTGCCCGTCTACCTCATCGTCGACCCGTACACGGGAACGTGGCATCTCCATACGATTCCCAAGGACGACGAGTACCGCAGCGTGCTGAGCCTCGATTTCGGCACACCGATCGACCTCACTGGAACGGTCGCCGGCCTCACGCTCGGGACGGACGACTTCCCCCGGGACTGAACCGCGAACACTGCCCTCCCCGGCGCAGGGAGGGCAGCGCCGACCTGACCCCTCAGACCGCCGTCGCCAGCTGCTCGCGGGGGACGAACCGCACATGCGGGCGGCCGGGGCGCAGGTCGACCTTGAGGCGCAGCCCGCCGACGCGGGTCAGCATGAAGCCGACAGCCAGCGCGGCCACCATCGAGACCGCCCCTCCGGCCGCCATGCCGGTCCGGGCGCCGTAGGTGTCGCTGATCCAGCCGACGATCGGGGCGCCGACCGGCGTGCCTCCGGCGAAGACCATCATGTAGAGGCTCATCACCCGGCCCCGCATCGCGGGGTCGGCGGCCATCTGGACGCTCGTATTGGCGCTGATGTTGGTCGTCATGCCGATCATGCCGATCGGGACCAGCAGCACCGAGAACAGCCAGACGGACGGCGACACGGACGCGGCGACCTCCAGCAGCCCGAACACCGTGCCGGCGCCCACCACCATCCGCAGCCGCGAGGAGCGGCGACGGGCGGCGAGCAGGGCCCCGGCGAGGGAGCCGGCCGCCATGAGGATGTTGAAGAACGAGTACATCCCGGCGCCGCCGTCGAAGATCTCGTCCGCGAAGGCCGTCAGGAAGATCGGGAAGTTGAACCCGAACGTGCCGACGAAGCCGACCAGGACGATCGGCCAGATCAGCTCGGGCCGCCCGGAGACGTAGCGCAGGCCGTCACGCAGCTGGCCCTTGGCCCGCTTGACGGTCACGGACGCGTGGAACTCGCTCGGGCGCATCATCGTCAGGCCGACGAGCGGCGCGATGAAGGACAGCCCGTTGAACATGAACGCCCAGCCGCTGCCGACCGACGTGATCAGGACACCCGCGACGGCGGGGCCGATGAGCCGGGCGGACTGGAAGTTCGCCGAGTTCAGGCTGACCGCGTTGCGCAGCTGCGCCGGGCCGACCATCTCGGAGACGAACGACTGACGCGCCGGGTTGTCGACGACGGTCACCATGCCGAGCAGGAAGGCGACCAGGTAGACGTGCCACACCTCCACGACGCCGGAGAGGGTCAGGACCGCGAGTGCGATGCCGCACAGGCCGAGCGCTGTCTGGCTGAAGATGAGGAGACGCCGCTTCGGGAGCCGGTCGGCGATGACGCCGCCGTACAGGCCGAAGAGCAGCATCGGGAGGAACTGCAGCGCCGTGGTGATACCGACGGCGGTGGCTGACCCGGTGAGGCTCAGGACGAGCCAGTCCTGCGTGATGCGGGACATCCAGGTACCGGTGTTGGAGATCACGGCGCCCGTGGCGAACAGGCGGTAGTTACGGATCTTCAGCGACGAGAAGGTCCCGCCGGTCTTGCTCTCGTGGGTGGAAGTCGGTGCGGGGGCGGAGTCTGCTCCGGATCCCGTACTCAAAAGGGTTCGCCTCCTCGGGCGTCTACGGCGTTCTTACTGACGGGGACGTGACTGCGGACGCTGCGGACCTGAGTCCGACGGCGCCCGCGGTCACAGATGGGCGAGCTTCTCCAGCACGGGCGCGGCGGCCCGCAGCGTCTCCCACTCCTCCTCGTCCAGGCCCTCGGCGAGGTTGGCCAGCCAGGCGTTCCGCTTGTCGCGGCTCTCGGCGAGCATGGCTTCCGCCTGCTCGGTCCGGCTGACCATCTTCTGTCGACGGTCATCGGGGTGCGGTTCAAGTCTGACGAGGCCCTTGGCTTCCAGCAGTGCGACGATGCGGGTCATCGACGGAGGCTGTACGTGCTCCTTGCGGGCGAGGTCACCAGGAGTGGCGGAACCCCAACGGGCCAGTGTACCGAGCACCGACATTTCGGTGGGGCTCAGTGACTCGTCGACGCGCTGGTGCTTCAGGCGCCGGCCCAGCAGCATCACGGCTGAGCGAAGGGAGCTCACGGCGGCGGCACTTTCACCGTCGTGGATCAGGTCAGGCATGTTCCTTAGCGTAACTCATTAGCTATGCTAAATACCAGCTCGTGGTACACGCGCGAGAAACTGATCACCCGAACGAGTGAGTATGAGGCGGAAAGAGCCTCGAAAAGGCCACGTGTGCCGCGACCCTGCTGGCATGGGATCGACAGTGCTCAGCCTGCGCATAGACGGTGAGCTGCTCGACCGGCTCCGCCAGCACGCCGCCAGACGCGGCATGAGCGTCCAGGACTACGTGGTCCGGACGCTCGTCCGCGACGATTTCGACGAACGTTTCCACGCGGCCGTCGACGAGACGGAGAAGTTCTACGGGGCGGAGACCCGTCACCCGGACCCGGCCGACCGGGTCACCTGACGGGTCCCCGCCCCGCAGGGGTGGGACAGCGCGCGTACGCGCCTACGTGAGGCCGAGCGCCGGCATCGCGTAGTAGAAGACGAAGACCGCGGACACGACGTACATGGCCACCGGGACCTCCCGGCCACGGCCGGACGCCAGGCGCATCGCGCTGAAGGCGATGCAGCCGATACCGATGCCGTTGGTGATCGAGTACGTGAGCGGCATCATCAGCATGGCCATGAAGGCGGGGATGGCGAGCGTGTAGTCGCTCCAGTCGATGTCCCGCACATTGCCCG
This sequence comes from Streptomyces sp. NBC_01012, assembly GCF_045162755.1. Lineage (NCBI taxonomy): Bacteria > Bacillati > Actinomycetota > Actinomycetes > Kitasatosporales > Streptomycetaceae > Streptomyces > Streptomyces sp. NBC_01012. The sequence continues at coordinate 3,275,198 of NZ_CP108688.1, forward strand.
CGAGGATCAGGAACCCGACCGCGATCAGTGCCGGAGTGGCCGCCTGCGAGGGGACCATCGTCGCCAGCGGCGTCAGGAACAGCGCCACCGAGAAGAGCAGTCCGCTCACCACGCTCGCCAGGCCCGTACGGGCGCCTTCGCCGACACCTGCCGTGGACTCCACGAAGCAGGTCGAGGCGGAGGAGGAGCTCGCGCCACCCGCGGCGACGGCGACGCCGTCGACGAGCAGGACCTTGTTGATGCCCGGGAAGTTGCCGTCCTTGTCCATCAGCTTGGCCTCGTCGCCGACGCCGAGGATGGTGCCCATCGCGTCGAAGAAGCAGGACAGCAGCACCGTGAAGACGAAGAGGATGCCGGTCAGGAGACCGACCTTCCCGAAGCCGCCGAACAGACTGACCTCGCCGAGCAGCCCGAAGTCGGGCGACGAGACGGGGTTGCCGGGCCACGCGGGGACGGTCAGGCCCCAGGCGTCGGCCGGCAGGTCCGCGATGGCGTCGATGACCAGCGCGACGACCGTCATGACGACGATGGAGATCAGGATCGCGCCCGGCACCTTGCGGACGATCAGCCCCAGGGTCAGCAGCACGCCGAGGACGAAGACCAGGACGGGCCAGCCGTTCAGGTGGCCGTCGTTGCCGAGCTGGAGCGGCACGGTGGTGTGCGCGACGTCCGGGATGCGGGAGACGAAGCCCGAGTCGACCAGGCCGACCAGCAGCACGAAGAGGCCGATACCGATCGAGATGCCCTTGCGGAGCGAGCGCGGCACTGCGTTCATCACGCGCTCCCGCAGCCCGGTCGCGACGAGCAGCATCACGACGATGCCCGCCAGGACGACCATGCCCATCGCGTCGGGCCAGCTCATCCGGGGGGCGAGCTGGAGGGCGACGACGGTGTTGACGCCGAGACCGGCGGCGAGCGCGATCGGCACATTGCCGATGACGCCCATCAGGAGCGTGGAGAACGCGGCCGCCAGCACGGTGGCCGTGACGAGCTGCCCTCCGTCGAGCTGGTGCCCGTACATGTCCTTCGCGCTGCCGAGAATGATCGGGTTCAGCACAATGATGTACGCCATCGCGAAGAACGTGGCGAGACCACCACGGACCTCACGCGCGACCGTCGACCCCCGCTCGGAGATCTTGAAGTAACGGTCGAGGCCGTTACGAGGCTGCTGCGGCATCGGAGGCTGATCGACCGGAGCGGTGGCCGAGGAGGACATGTATGACCTTCAGTCGTGCATCGAGGGGATGAAAGTAGTCAGATTTAGATGTTCACACGAATAATTTGAGTCATCCGTAAGCAGATTCAGTATGAATACATAAGGCAAAGATCGCTATCTCCGCGCGTAGACCCTTGGGCCGACTGGCCAGCGGCGTTCCGGCCACGCACGGCTAGACTGGCCGCATGGAGAAGTGGACACCGAAGCACGAGGCGCCCGAGCCCCTGGAGGGCCCCGTCGTCGCCACCGTCACCGGCGGCACGATCCTCTGGTTCGTCCTCTTCGTCGTGCAGGTCCCCTTCTACGGCTGGTTCGACGACCGGGGCCACGCCTGGTGGATCTGGGTCTGTCTGGCCGGCGCAGGACTGGGCCTGATCGGCATCTGGTACGTCCGGGGACGGGACGCCGCGCTCAAGCGCGCCGCTGCCGCACAGGCCGCTGCCGCACAGGGCGAGAGCGCACCGGGCGAGACCGCGCAGGCCGACGGAGCGACCGCTTCCGGCAGCACCGCCGCCTCCTGACGTACACCCGGGGGACCATCCTGGTCCTCCCCCGGTCGGATCTTCCGGTCCCCGGCGGGTGAACCGTCCCCTCCGCCCGTACGGTCGGAATCATGACGCAGCGGGCACTCGATTCCTCCGGTGAGCAGCCGGATTCCCTACGGACCCCCACAGCGCCCGCGCCGGCCGGCGGACTGACCACCGCCGAGGTCGCCGAACGCGTCGCACGGGGCGAGGTCAACGACGTACCCGTCCGCTCGTCCCGTTCCGTCACCGAGATCGTCCGCGCGAACGTCCTCACCCGGTTCAACCTGATCATCGGCGTGCTCTGGGTGATCATGCTGTTCGTCGCCCCGCTCCAGGACAGCCTCTTCGGCTACGTGATCATCGCGAACACCGGGATCGGCATCGTCCAGGAGTGGCGCGCCAAGAAGACCCTGGACAGCCTCGCGGTGATCGGCGAGGCGAAACCCACCGTGCGGCGCGACGGGAACGCCGCCGAGATCTCCGTCTCCGAGATCGTCCTCGGCGATCTCGTCGAGCTGGGCCCCGGGGACAAGGCCGTCGTCGACGGCACGGTCGTCGAGGCCGACGGCCTGGAGATCGACGAGTCGCTGCTGACCGGCGAAGCCGACCCCGTGCTCAAGCGGCCCGGCGACCCGGTGATGTCGGGCAGCTTCGTCGTCGCCGGAGGAGGGGCGTTCACCGCGACGAAGGTCGGCCGCGAGGCCTACGCCGTCCAGCTCGCCGAGGAGGCGTCCCGCTTCACCCTCGTCCAGTCGGAGCTCCGCAGCGGCATCAGCACGATCCTCAAGTACGTCACCTGGATGATGGTGCCGACCGCGCTGGGGCTCGTCATCAGCCAGCTGGTCGTCAAGGAGAACAACTTCAAGGACTCGGTGGCCCGCACGGTCGGCGGCATCGTCCCGATGATCCCCGAGGGCCTGGTCCTGCTCACCTCGGTCGCCTTCGCGATCGGTGTCGTCCGGCTCGGCCGCAAGCAGTGCCTCGTGCAGGAACTCCCCGCCATCGAGGGCCTGGCACGGGTCGACGTCGTCTGCCTGGACAAGACCGGCACCCTCACCGAGGGCGGCATGGACGTCACCGAGCTCCGCCCGCTGAACGGCTCGGACGAGGACCGTGTGCGCCGCGTCCTGGGCGCTCTCGGCGCCAGCGACCCACGGCCCAACGCCAGCCTGAAGGCCATCATCGACGCCTACCCGGACGGCTCGGGCTGGGACGTCACACGGACCCTGCCCTTCTCGTCGGCCCGCAAGTACAGCGGCGCCGCCTTCGCCGAAAGCGACGGCACCGCGTCCGCCTGGCTGCTCGGCGCCCCCGATGTGCTGCTGGCGCCCGGTGACCCGGCCATCGCCGAGACCGGCCACCTCAACGAGCAGGGGCTGCGGGTCCTGCTCCTCGCCCGGGTGCCGGGCGAGCTGGACGCCCCGGACGCCGCATCGGGGGCATCGCCCGCCGCGCTCGTCGTCCTGGAGCAGCGGCTGCGGCCCGACGCCGGGAGGACCCTGAGCTACTTCGACGACCAGAACGTCGCCGCGAAGGTCATTTCGGGCGACAACGCGGTCTCCGTCGGCGCGGTCGCCCAGAAGCTGGGGATGCCAGGCGCCGAACATCCCGTGGACGCCCGCCGGCTGCCCGACGACAGCGACGACATGGCGTCGGAGATCGAGCGGAACGCGGTCTTCGGCCGGGTCACCCCGCAGCAGAAGCGGGACATGGTGGCGGCCCTCCAGTCACGTGGGCACACGGTCGCCATGACGGGGGACGGCGTCAACGACGTCCTCGCGCTCAAGGACGCCGACATCGGGGTCTCGATGGGCTCGGGCTCCGAGGCGACCCGTGCGGTGGCCCAGATCGTGCTGCTCGACAACAGCTTCGCGACGCTTCCCTCGGTGGTCGCCGAGGGCCGCCGGGTCATCGGCAACATCACCCGGGTCGCCACGCTCTTCCTCACGAAGACCGTGTACTCGGTGCTGCTGGCGATCCTGGTGGTCTGCTTCCAGGTGGAGTACCCGTTCCTGCCGCGCCATCTCACCCTGCTGTCCACACTGACGATCGGCGTCCCGGCGTTCTTCCTGGCGCTCGCCCCCAACAAGGAGCGGGCCCAGCCGCACTTCGTACGCCGTGTCATGCGGTACGCGATCCCGTCCGGGGTGATCGCGGCGGTGGCCACCTTCCTCACGTATCTGATGGCCGGACACGCCTATTCGGGTCCTGGCTCGCTCGACGCGGAGACGAGCGCGGCGACCCTCACGCTGTTCCTGGTCTCCATGTGGGTCCTGGCGATCATCGCCCGCCCGTACACCTGGTGGCGGGTGGCGCTGGTGGCGGCGATGGGCGCGTGCTTCCTCGTCGTGCTCGCGGTGCCCTGGCTCCAGAAGTTCTTCGCGCTGAAGCTGGTGGGGGTGACCATGCCGTGGACCGCGGTGGCGATCTCGGTGGTGGCGGCGGCCGTCCTCGAAGTGGCCTGGCGTATGGTCGGCCGCCGCTTCCCCTCGTAGGGAGCGTCCCCCTCCCGGGGAGGACCGCTACTTCACGTCGACTACTTCACGTCGACGAAGTCACCCGCGGCCTTGACGGCGGGCGTGGTCGACGTGCCGGCGAAGGCGTAGCGCCAGTAGCCGTCCACCGATGCCTTGGCGGTGGTCTTCAGCGCACCGGTGCTGCTCGACTTGATGGTCTTGACGGTGGTGTAGGTGCTGCTGTTCTTCTTGCGGAACTGCAGCTTGACGGACTGGGTGGCGTAGCCCTTGTAGGTGTTGGTCTCCCAGTTGGCGCGCGAGAGCTTGCCGGTGATGGTGAGGGTCTTGCCCTTCTTGACCGGCTCAGGCGCGGCGTTGACGGTCAGCTTGGAGAGGCGCTGGAGGTTGGTCCTGGCGAACGCGTCCTGCTGGACGACCTGGCCGTCGTTGCTGAGCACCGCCGCGCCGACCTTCCAGGTCCTCGAGTCGGAGTTGAGCAGCCACGCGGGATCGACGGTGACCGTGAGCGTGCAGGTGGACGTCGTGGCGCTCGCCGCCTTGCACGTGGCGGACTCCTCGTTCTGCGCGAAGCCGAAGCTGTCCTCCGAATCCAGCGAACTGCCGGTCCACAGGATGGTGCCGGCGTCGGCGATGCCCGAGTCGTCCGTGGCGGTGATGGCCACGGTGACCTTCTTGGGAGCGGTGGTACCCACCACGACGGCCTTGCCGCCGTTCACCACGGCCTTGGTGATCTTCAGGTCGTTGTCGGAGGTGAGCGCGCGGGCAGCCGCACGCCCGGTGGGCTTCTCCGGAGCGGAGAATCCGAAGTCGGGCGTCCAGGTACGGCCGTCGTCGGCCGTCGCGGCCGGAACGGCGAGAGCGGAAAGAGCCAGGGCGCCGGAAACAGCGGCGACGGTGGCACGCATACGCATGTGGTCCCCTGTGGGGCAGGGGGACCCGCCGAGGTGGTTTCCCTCGGACAGGTCCCAGCTGATCGGTGAGTCTGGTGACTCGCACGGTCAGACAGCGCACAGAAGTGAATAGTTGTGCCCAGGATGTGTATTTCTGGTGAAGATCACTCGGGAGTGCCTGGTCGGGCAGGTATCAACACCCGTACGCCGGGGCAGGTGTCCCGGAACAGAGAGGGGACACCAGTGATCGGCACGCTCACCGGAACCATCGCGTTCGTGATCGTGGTGGCGCTGGCCGTCGTCGGCGAACGCACCACCCGCAGGCGGAAGCGCGCGTTCTGGGACCGCTACGGAAGCTACGAAGGGTTCAGCAGCCAGGTCGACGAGGACAAGGTCCGCTCCGTGCGCGGCGCCCATGGCGACGTCGCCGCGGTCAAGGCCGTCCGGGAGGACCACCCGCTCGCCTCGCTGCTCATCGCGAAACGGTACGTCGAGGAGCTGTGAGGCCCGCACGGTCGCGGGCCCCGCGCGTACCTCAGTCGAACCAGCGGTCCCTGGCCAGCTCCTCCGTGCGCGACGGATCCTCCAGCAGGGCGGCCACCTCGAAACGGCGCGGCCACTGCCCCGCCGCCCAGGCGAGACCGGCCGCCACGCCCTCCAGCGTGGACGCGTGGACCACACCGTCCGGAGTGCGACGCCAGTCCAGCTCGACGCCGCCCGCGCGCAGTTCGCTGTGCTCGACATACGAGGCGGGGGTCCCCGCGCCGAGCAGGATCCGTACGGACTCCGGTACCTGGTGCTCCTCGCCCTCCGTCGTCACCACCGCATCGACGCTCTCGCCGAGCCGCCGCACCTGGAGCAGGTCCGCCAGGTCGGCCGCCCGCGCCGGGGCCACCGGGAGCAGCGGCAGTCCCCCGGTCAGCGGCAACAGGTCGGGGGCGTCGGCGATCACCACGTCCGCGGCGTCCGCCACCCGCACCTCGTCGTCCACGACGGCCCGCAACTCGTCGGGCAGCGTGACCTGTTCGGGGTCCAGTTCGGCGAGCGCCGTGTAGAGCGAGTGCAGCTGTACGGGCCCGACGGGACGCTCCTCGTCGGCGAGCCGGCCCAGCAGCTCGGCCGCCCCGCCCGGCTCGTCGAGGAGCGCGGCCACCGAGGTCCGTACGCCGAGGGCACGCAGCACCTGCGCGTCGTCGAAGCCCGTCGCGTCGGCGGAGTCGTAGAGCCCCGCCAGCCGCGGGTCGCCGCCCGCGGCGCGCAGACCGGCCGGGCGGCGGCCGTCGAGCACGGGGTGGTCACGCAGCCACCACGCGGTGTAGGGCCGCACCGACTGCGTCGTACCGTCCGGGAGCAGCACCCGCACCGGCTGGGTCAGCGCGTCGCGCAGCGGCGGGCGGGCGAGCATCGCCAGCGCCTGCGGCCAGGCGTCGTCGTCGACGAGGTCCAGGTCACGCACGGCGACGAGTTCGGTGGCGACCGGCGGTACGGGGGTGTCGGGGAGCTGGTCCAGGACGTCCTCGCACCACACGTCGACGGCGTCGAGCAGGCCCGCGTCGTCGGGCTCGGCGAAGTCGCTGTCGCGGGGCTCCAGTTCGTCCGGGTCCAGGACGACATCGGTGGCCCGCACGAGGGCGAAGGTGGCGAGCACCCCGCAGGCGGTCAGCGGCTGTTCGCCCCAGCGCCCGGTCAGCTCGGTGTCGCACAGGGCGAGTTCGCCCACCCGCATCACCTGGGCGAACGGGCTGTCCGGCAGGACGAGTTCACCGGCGGGCGCCGGCTCGCCGTCCTCGTCGGGCAGGGCCAGGGCGCCCAGCCACGGCTCGTCGCCGGGCGCGAGGTCGGCGTCGCGTACGAGGGTGAGGACGGTGTCGGCGAGCTCGTCCGCGTCCAGGGCGTCCTCGTCCCAGATCTCACCCGCGTCCAGCGACCCCGCCACGGCGGCCCGGACCTGCGGGGTCGTCAGGACGGCGCGCGGGGTGGCGGGCAGCGCGCCCAGCTTCTCCAGGAGGGGGTGGGCGGCGTCCGGGTGGGCCACCTTGAGACCCAGCCTGGCCAGCCGGGCCAGGACCGGCGCGGTCAGCGCGTCGGGCAGCGGCAGCAGCACCTGGCGGGGGCCGATGGTCGTGCGGGGCGGCGCGTCCTCGGAGCCGGCGAGGGGCACGGGCAGTCCGGAGAGCCGGTCGGGGTCGACGCCGGCCAGGCTGTCGTACAGCCGGCGCCACCAGGCGGGGTCACGCTCAAGACCGGCCAGCCGGTCGATGGCCTCGGTCAACGGCACCCGGGCGACCCCGAGGGTGCGCAGCTCGGGGCGGCGCTCGAGCCCGGCGGGCAGCAGACAGGGCAGGACCTCGGCGAGTACCCGTACGGTCCTGTCGCCCACCCCTTCGACCACCTCGGCCTCGACGGGCCGCAGCGCGGTCGTCGCCGGGCCCGGGGCCCCCGATCCGTCCCAGTCGTCCCACTGGGCGGCGGCCTCGGCCGGGTCGCGCGGCGCGGCCGGCTCCAGGAACGCGATCCGGGGCAGCCGCTCCAGGATCGCCGCCCGCAGCGCACCGTCCAGCGGCCCCTTGCCGAGCACGGCAGGCACCAGCGCGATCGTCGCGACGGACACGGGCTCCCACCCGGCGAGCAGCTCCGCGTACGCGTCGGCCGCGCGCTGCACCAGGAAGTCGGTCAGCGGGCCCGGCGCGGGGTGCCGGCGGGTGGTGTCGAGCGGCAGCGAGGCGATCAGCAGCGCGGGGACGCCGAGGGGCTCGTCGGTGGGGGTCGGGGCGTGCACGACCGGCGCCGTACGGGGACGCTGCGGCGCCCCGTCCTCACCGACGGGCACGGCCCACGTCACCGACCAGTGCGGACGCAGCCGCTCCTCCACGGGCCTGTCGGCCAGCAGAGCGGGTTCCAGGGGGCCCTGGGCGGCGACACTGCGCCAGCGGTGCAGCCCGTGCGCGGAGTCGTCGACGTGCGTGTACGGGCCGTGCTGCGAGCGCCGCAGTGTCCGTACGCCCTCGGGGGTCTCGATGACGACCTCGGCGAGGCCGGGCAGCGTCAGGAGCAGCGCGTCGTCGACTCCGCCGAGCAGCCTGCTCACGAGGTCCTCGGCGACACCGTCGCGCAGCGGCAGGACGACGACCGTGTCGTAACCGTCGGGCGCGGTGCCCTCGGCGGGCAGCGGAAGCCTGAGCAGCGGTACGTGTCCGTCGCGGCGCCGCAGCTCGTCACCGAGACCTGGACTGCCGACGGCCGCCTGCCGCGCGAGGTCGCGGGCCTCCGCGAGTGACCAGCGGACACCGCCGTGGCGCCCGATCACGGCGGGCTCGTCGCTGACGGCCAGCACGGCGGCGAACCCGACGCCGAAGCGGCCGACGGACGACTCGTGGCCCTCGCGCTTGGCGGACGCCCGCAGCGTGCTCAGCGACTCGACGCCGGTCGCGTCCAGCGGGGCACCGTTGTTGGCGGCGGCCAGGACGGCGGGGCTGCCGTCGCCCGCCTCGTGCAGGGTGAGGCGGAGCCGGCCGGGTACACCGGCGCGGGCGGCGGCGTCGGCGGCGTTCTGGGCCAGCTCGACGACCAGCCGGTCACGGTAGCCGCCGAGCGCGAGGTCCTCCTCGGCGTTGGCGTCCTCCCGGAAGCGGGCGGGACCCGCGCCCCAGGCGTCGAGCACGCCGCGCCGCAGTCGCGCCGTCCCGAACGGATCGGCCCCCTCGGTCGCATTCATGCTCACGCTCGTACTCCGCTCTTCCGGTGACCCGTGACGCCGGGGGTCTCTCGTCTGGATCAGGCGAGAGACCCAGTGTGCGCCCGAAGGTACCGCGAAGGGACAGCCCCCAGGACCAGCCGTCCAACGGGCACAACCAGCCCGTCCGGCGATTGAGGACAAAACCCGCACCCGGAACCTCGGCCCGGCAGAATCAAGCCCGTCCGGCGATCGAGGACAAAGCCCGCACCGGGAGCGACCCGGGGCCCCGCGATACCCGGGGGCCGCACGCCCGGACCCCACAGCGGGCAGGAGCGTCAGGAGTGGCCGAGATCCTCCGCAGAGCCGTCCGCCCGGTCCGGGACCGAGCCCGAGTCCTCGGCCGGACGCAGGGAGTAGTCGTCCACCCGCATCGTGTCCAGCGCATGCGGCGTCGGCTTCGGCGGCTTCGGCATGACCGCCGCCTCGGAGTGCCCCCCGCAGCCGTACGCCAGGGAGACCACCCGGCCGTCCGCCGGGGCGAACTCGTTCGCGCAGACCCCGAAGGCCTGCTTCAGCGAGCCCGCCATCGGCACCAGGAACGCACAGGTGACGCACGACGCCGGCGCGGCCTGCGCCATGGGCGTCTTCGCGCCGAACTCCTCGTCCCACCGGTCCGCCGCCAGCCGCAGCCCGTACCGGGACAGCACCCGCGCACGTCGTGTGCCGAGCTCGTCCGCGACCGAGGCGATCGAGCCGCGGCGCGTCCCGGGCAGCGTCGTCAGCTCCGCGTCCTCCGCGTCGGCGAGTGCCGCCAGCTCCTGCGACACCTCCGAGACCGGGGAGTTCGGCAGGGGCTCGTCCTCGCCCGTCCAGCCGGGCTCCAGGCGCGGGTCCTCCGCCTCGGTGGGCAGGAGGTCGCCGGGGCCCATGTCGCCGGGCCTCAGCCGCTCGCTCCAGGGCACCCACTCGGGGGCCAGGAGCGCGTCGGAGCCGGGCAGCAGCACCGTTTCGTCAAGGGTGACGTTCTTGGCGCGGGAGGCCCTGGCGACGGTCACCGCCCAGCGCCAGCCCCGGTAGCCGGGCTCCTTGGACTCGAAGTAGTGCGTGACGACCCGGTCCCCCTCGGAGACCAGCGCCACATGCTCACCCACCACTCCCGGTGCGGCAGCCTCTTCCGCCGCCGCGCGTGCGAGGTCTACCGCCTCGGCGCACAGGCGGTCGGGGGCGGGGGTACGGGCCGTACGGCTTCGCGTCGTCGTCGCAGCACTCACAGGTCTCGCTTCTCTCCATACGCCGTCTCACGAGCGCGCCAGCAGCTCCATCGATGTCCGATTTCGGCCATGACAGTTGTGGGCGGAGCGGACCTGGGGGCCGCGTCGACGTCCACACCCGTTGTGCCTGCCTCGGGCGCGCCTTCTGCCACCCATTCTGCGGGATCGCGGAGAGGCGCGCGGCCAAGAACAACCGCCGGTGGCGCGTGAGTGCACGCTACCCTCTCCGCCGCCCGCCGCCCACCTGCCCGTCCCAAACAGGTCGGGAACCCTTCCGTAACGGTCCGGATCCGCCCTCGGGCGGCGGGCGGGACCGCCCGGAACCCCGCCCTGGACCAGCGGCGGATCCCGGCCATGTTCCGGCCGTTTCCGGACGGGCCGACTCGCCCGACGGAGCGGCCCGTACCGCGCCCCGGCCGATCATGGGTTCGTGACCCCGGGGGGTGGGGCACTATGACCACGTGACCGCCGCCAGGTCGTCCGACGGATCCGGTCCGCTCCGCAGGGTGGGCCGGACGATGGCCCGTGCCCTGCGCGCCCCGTTCACCGGAACCGCGCGGGGAATCCGGAAGGCGACCCACGCGCACGGGGCGGGCGAGTCGGGCCTCGGCAAGCTGATCGAGCTGCACGCGGTCAACGGCGCGGGAGACGTCATGATCACCGTGGCGCTCGCCTCCACCGTGTTCTTCTCCGTACCGACGGACGAGGCGCGCGGGCGCGTCGCCCTCTACCTCGCCGTCACCATGGCCCCCTTCACCCTGCTCGCCCCGGTGGTCGGCCCGCTCCTCGACCGGCTACCGCACGGCCGCCGCGCCGCGATGGCCGGTGCGATGTGCGCGCGGGCCGTGCTCGCGATCACGATGTCCGGCGCGGTCGCCACGGGCGGCCTCGAGCTCTATCCGGCGGCCCTGGGGGTCCTGGTCTGCTCGAAGGCGTACGGGGTCGTCCGCAGCGCCGTCGTGCCCCGGCTGCTGCCGCCCCGCTTCTCCCTGGTGAAGGCGAATTCGCGGGTCACTCTGGCCGGTCTGCTGGCCACCGGTGTCGCGGCGCCGATCGGGGCGGTGCTGCAGAGCATCGGGTCGCCCTGGCCTCTCTACGGGGCCTGCGCGATCTTCCTCGGCGGGACCGTCCTCGCCTTCACGCTGCCGCCCAAGGTCGACTCCGCGAAGGGCGAACGCAAGGCCCGCCTCGTCGTCCCGCACGAGGACACGGTCCCCGCCCCCGCGGGCCAGGCCAAGGAGGCCGGGAGTGAGAGGACCGCGAGCGAGAAGACCGGGGGCGGGAGGACCGCGAGCGGGAGGACGAGCAGCGCCGGCCGGGCCGGCAGGACGGGCAGCACGCTGTCCGGCCGGAGGAACGGGCGGGAGAAGCCACCGGGACTGCGTTCCGTCGGGCCGTCCGTCCTGCACGGCCTCCAGGCGAACGCCGCGCACCGCGGGCTCTCCGGCTTCCTCATCTTCTTCCTGGCGTTCCTGCTGCGCGAGCACCCCATGTCGGGACAGAGCGCCGCCGTCTCCCTCGGCATCGTCGGGGTCGCGGCCGGCGCCGGGAACGCCTTCGGCACCGCGGTGGGCTCATGGCTCAGGGCGCGCGGCCCCGAGCTGATCGTCGCGACGGTGCTGGGACTCGCCCTGGGGGTCGCCGTGCTCGCCGCGGTGTTCTTCAGCACGGTGATGGTCGCCGCCCTCACCGCGATCGCGGGTTTCACCCAGGCCCTGTCGAAGCTGTCGCTCGACGCGATGATCCAGCGCGATGTGCCGGAGGAGGTGCGTACATCCGCCTTCGCCCGGTCGGAGACGCTGCTCCAGATGTCCTGGGTCGTGGGCGGCGCGATCGGTATCGCGCTCCCCCTCAACGGAGTACTCGGCATGTCCGTCGCAGCGGGGCTGCTCGCGCTCGGCGCCGCTGCCTCCGTACGGGGCCTACTCGGGGCCGCACGGCGCGGCTCACCGCACCCCCGCGTGGCGTGAGCGGCACCGACCGATAACCTTCGGCGCATGACCGTTGCGTTCTTCTCCGGTAAGGGCCGTCGAATCGGCGTCGCTCTTGGAGCCGTGTCCGCGGGACTCCTTGTCCTGTCCGCCTGCGACAAGCCGACGCCGCTCGCCACCGTGACGGTCGGCGACAACTCGGTGAGCACCGAGGCCGCCTGCTACAACGACGGCGACGCCCTCAAGGAATCCGAGATCCAGGGCTGCCTCAACAAGAAGGCGGACAAGACCGTCAAGGTCGCGATGGACGACAAGGTCCACTTCGGGGTCGACCCCGAGGTCGCCGACCACGGCTGGACCCTCTTCATCAACGGCCAGCAGGCCGAGCAGGAGCCGTACAAGAAGACCTACCGGACGATCCCCGGCAGCGCTTTCTTCGCCAGCCAGACCGGCGAGACCACGTCGAGCAAGACGCAGGTCAGCGTCGTCGAGACCAAGGGTCAGAAGCTCACGGGCGTCTGGCACTTCCAGCTCACGAAGACCTCCTGACGCCCTGGCGCCCTGACGTCCCGACGTTTCGGCCCTTCCGATCCGCCCTCCGAACCCGAGGAACACCGCCGTGCGGGTGCTTGTCGTGACCGCTGTCCCGGCTGAACGGGACGCGGTCACGCGTGCGTTCGGGGGTGATCCCGCGATACGTGAGGTGCCGGGAGCCGAGCTGCACAGGGCCGGGCCGTTCGATGTCGTGGCGGGCGGCGCGGGACCGGCCGCCGCCGCCGCGGTCACCGCCTTCGCACTCGCCGCCGCGCCCGGCGCCACCGCGTACGCGGCCGTCGTCTCGGCCGGTATCGGCGGTGGATTCGCGCCCGCAGCGCCCGTCGGCTCCCTCGTCGTGGCGACCCGGATCGTCGCCGCCGACCTGGGCGCCGAGACCCCGGACGGCTTCGTGCCTGTCACCGGTCTCGGCTTCGGCAGGGACACCTTCCTGCCGCCCGAAGCCCTCGTGGGGGACGTCGCGGAGGCCACCGGCGCCGTGCCGGGCCCCGTCCTCACCGTCTCCACCGTGACCGGCAGCGCGGCCCGCACCGCCGAGCTGCTGGCCGCGCACCCCGGAGCCGTCGCCGAGGCCATGGAGGGCTTCGGCGTCGCGGAGGCCGCCGACAGGTTCGGTGTGCCCGCGCTGGAGCTCCGGGCCGTCTCGAACACCGTGGGGCCGCGTGACCGCGAGGCCTGGCGGATCGGCGACGCCCTGGCGGCGCTCACCGAGGCGTTCGGGAAGACCGCACCCGTAGTGGAAAGTTGGAACCGGCATGACCGACTCGACCGACACCGTCACTGACACCGTGACCGGCTCCGCCGGCGCCCCGCTCCCCGCGCTGCGGATCGCCTTCTCGCCGTGCCCGAACGACACCTTCGTCTTCGACGCCTGGGCGCACGGAAGGGTCCCCGGAGCGCCGGCCCTCGATGTCACCTTCGCGGACATCGACCTCACCAACGGCATGGCCGAGCGCGGTGAACTCGACGTGCTGAAGGTGTCGTACGCCGTCCTGCCGTGGGTGCTCGACGAGTACGCGCTGCTGCCGTGCGGCGGGGCGCTGGGGCGCGGCTGCGGTCCGCTCGTCCTCACGAAGGAGCCGGGCGCGGACCTGACGGGGAAGACCGTCGCCGTGCCGAGCGAGCGTTCCACCGCCTATCTGCTGTTCCGGCTGTGGGCGGCCGAGGTCGTGCCGGACGGCGTCGGCGAGATCGTCGTGATGCCGTTCGACGAGATCATGCCGGCGGTGCGCGACGGCCGGGTGGACGCGGGCCTCGTGATCCACGAGGCCCGGTTCACCTACCAGGACTACGGTCTGCACAGCCTCGCCGACATGGGCGAGCACTGGGAGTCGACCACCGGTCTGCCGATCCCGCTGGGCGCGATCATCGCGAAGCGCTCGCTGGGCGAAGAGACGCTGAACCGGCTGTCGGAGTCGATCCGTATCTCGGTGCGGATGGCCTGGGACGACCCGGAGCGCTCCCGTCCGTACGTCCTGGAGCACGCCCAGGAGATGGACCCGTCCGTGGCCGACCAGCACATCGGGCTCTATGTGAACGAATTCACCGCCGACCTCGGTGAGAGCGGCTACGCCGCGATCCGGGGCCTGCTGACCCGGGCCGCGGCCGAAGGCCTCGTACCCGCGCTGGCCCCGGACGCGCTGGCCTTCACCGGGCGCTGACACCGGGCGCTGACACCAGGCGCCGGCTCCGGGCGCCGGCCTGACCGGTCTCAGACGTCGAGCTGGTCGGCGACCGCCCTCAGCAGGCCGGCGATCTGCGCTCCCGCCGCCTTGTCGGGGTAGCGGCCCCGCTCCAGCATCGGCGTGATGTTCTCCAGCACCGTCGTGAGGTCCTGCACGATCGAGGCCAGCTCGTCGGGCCGGCGCCGCTGCGCGGCGGCGACGGACGGCGTCGGGTCGAGAATCGCCACGGAAAGGGCCTGGTCACCGCGCTGGCCGGCGACCACGCCGAATTCGACGCGCTGACCGGGCTTCAGCGCTTCGACGCCTGCCGGGAGGACGGAGGAGTGGACGAAGACGTCGGCGCCGTCGTCACGCGAAAGAAAGCCGAAGCCTTTTTCCGAATTGAACCATTTGACCTTACCCGTGGGCACGTCTGTCCTCGTCCTCGTCCTCGTCGGTGCGCGGGGGAACCGCGAAACGGCTCCGGATAGCAGTACAGCGGGTCCGAGACCCGCCATGCCCCAGGCTAATGGCCCAGGCTCCGTACACAAGACGGCACTGAACGGTGCCGTCGAGCTGGGAACTACCCTGACCGGGTGAGTACTACTCCTTCCGGCGCAGGCGACCGGCTCGTACAGGTCGGCGCGATCGTCTTCTTCATCGGCGCACTGGCCACACTGGTCACTGTGGCCCCACTGTTCCTGGGCACCGACCCGTTCCCGTCCATCGCCTACGCGGTGTGCATGCTCATGGGTCTCGGCTTCCTGATCGCGGCCGCCGGGGTGGTGCGGTCCGTGTGGAAGAGCTCCCCGAAGCGCGCCGCGGCGAGGTAGCGGCCCTCGGCCGGCCCGGTGGGTTTCACCCCGCCACGAAGGTCCGCAGCCAGGCGGGAAACGCCGTGAGGTCCGGCAGGATCACATCGGCTCCGGCCTCCCGCAGCTCCTGCTCGTCGCACGGACCGGTGGTGACCCCCACCGACAGGGCGTTCGCGGCGCGTGCGCCCCGTACGTCCCCGGTGTGGTCGCCGACGTAGATCCGCGCACCGTGCTCCAGGAGCGCTTCCGCCTTCCCCTCGGCCCAGAGCCCGCCGATCAGCAGATCGGCCGCTATGCCGAGGTGGTCGAGGTGGAGCTTGGCGTTCGGCTGGTACTTGGCGGTGACGACCATCGCCCGTCCGCCGAGCGCCTGGACGGCCTCGACGGCCTCCCGGGCGCCGGCGAGCGCGGTCGTCCCGGTGATCGCCGTCTCCGGGTAGAGCGCGCGGTACCGGTCGCAGACCGCGGCTATCTCATCGGCGGGGAACCAGTGCGCCATCTCCTCCTCCAGGGGCGGCCCGAGCCGGCTGACGACCAGGTCGGTGTCGATGTACACACCGGTCTCGGCGGCCAGTACCTCGTAGGCGGCCCTGATGCCGGGCCGCGAGTCGATGAGCGTCATATCGAGGTCGAAGCCGACCGTCGGAGCGTGTGTGGGCATGAGCCCCATTGTGCCGAGTACCCGGACCGGGCCGGCCTGCCGCCCAACATCCGGAAGCCCTGACGGACCCACAGGTCACCCATAGACTTAGCCAAGCCTTACTTCGTGTCCGCCCGGGGCCCACGCCCCCGATCCTCGTTCACCCGATTGGTTCCGATGGCAGCTGCCGCTCCCCGCCTGTCCCGACGCGCGACGGCGACCGCCGCCGCAGTCGTCGCCCTGCTGCTCGCCGTCCTGCTCAGCCTCGCCGTGGGAGCGCGGACCATCGCGCCGTCGGCGGTCCTGGACGCCCTGCTGCACGGCGGGCACTCGGACGCCGCCGAGGTGATCCGGCAGATGCGGGTGCCGCGCACCGTGACCGGCCTGATGGTCGGCGCCGCGCTCGCCCTCGCCGGCACCGTGCTCCAGGGCATCACCCGTAACCCCATCGCCGACCCGGGGATCCTCGGGATCAGCCAGGGCGCTTCGGTGGCCGTCGTCCTGGCCATCGCCTACGCCGGGATCCACACCTTCACCGGCTATGTGTGGTTCGCCTTCGTGGGGGCCGGCGTCGCCTCCGTCGCCGTGTACGCCATCGCCTCCCGGGGCCGTGGCGGCGCGACACCCGTGAAGCTGGCGCTGGGCGGAGCCGCCGTCAACGCGCTGCTGGTGTCGGTGACCATGGCCGTGCTCACCACCGACGCGGCGGCGCTCGACGAGTTCCGGTTCTGGCAGGTGGGCTCGATCGCCGGCCGCGAGGACCTGGTAGCCCAGCGGATCTGGCCGTTCCTGCTGATCGGCGCCGTCCTCGTGGTGTCCGTGGCCCGCGGTCTGGACGCACTGGCGCTCGGCGACGACGTCGCGAAGGGCCTCGGGCAGAACGTCGCCGCCGTCCGCATCGTCGGCGGCATCGGCGCCACCGTGCTCACCGGCGCGGGCGTCGCGGCGGCCGGACCGATCGCCTTCGTCGGCCTCGCCGTCCCGCACATCGCCCGCGCGATCGTGGGCGGTGACCACCGCTGGCTGCTGCCGATGGCCGCCCTCGTAGGGCCCGTGATGCTCCTGGTCTCCGATGTCGTCGGCCGGATCCTCTTCCCGCCGGGCGAGGTCCCCGCAGGGGTGATGACGGCCCTGATCGGTGTGCCGTTCCTCGTCGCCCTCGTACGCCGGAAGGCGGTGCCCGCGTGACCACGGACACGGCGCCGGCCGTACGGACCCCGGTCCGCCCCGCCGGCTACCAGGTCCTGCGGCTCGGGAAGCGGGCCGGCTTCCTGCTCCACCGCCGGGCGGGCCTCGTCGCCCTCACCCTCGCCCTGCTGCTCGCGGCGGCCTGCGTCGCCTACCTCTGCGTCGGCGAGAGCTTCGTGGCACCCGCCGAGGCCGTGAAGGTCGTGCTCGGCAGGCCGTCACCGGCCGAACTGGTCGTGGGTACCCTGCGGCTGCCCCGCATGGTCGTCGGGCTGCTCGTCGGCGCGGCCTTCGGGATCGCCGGTGCGCTGATCCAGACCGTCGCCCGCAACCCGCTCGCCAGCCCCGACATCATCGGCGTCAGCCAGGGTGCGGGCGCCCTCACCGTCGGCGCGCTGACCTTCGGCCTCACCTCGGGCACCGTCCTGCCCCTCCTCTCCATCGCCGGCGGCATCGCGGCCGCCGCGCTCGTGTATGTCTTCGCGTGGCGCGGCGGCCTCCACGCGACCCGCTTCGTCCTCATCGGGATCGGCTTCGCGGTCGCCCTGCGGTCGGTGACGACCCTGTTCCTGACGAAGGGCGACTACCTGGTCGCCCAGCAGGCACAGATCTGGATGACCGGCTCGCTCAACGGCCGCGGCTGGGACGAGGCCGCCCCGATCGGCTGGACACTCCTCGTCCTGCTCCCCGCCGTGCTGTGGGCGGCACGCGCACAGCGCACCGTCTCGCTGGACGACGACACCGCGACCGCCCTGGGCGTACGCCTCGGGCGCGTACGGCTGGGTCTCGTCGCCCTCGGGGTGATCCTGGCGTCCGTGGCGACGGGCACGGCGGGACCGGTCGACTTCGTGGCGCTGCTCGCCCCGCAGATCGCCCGGAGGATGACGCGTACGGCGCAGATCCCGCTGCTGTGCTCGGCCCTGCTCGGCGCCCTGATCGTCGTCATCGCGGACCTGCTGGCCCGCAGGCTCTTCTCCCCCACCGAACTCCCGGTGGGCGTGCTGACGGCGGCGGTCGGCGCCCCGTATCTGATCTGGCTGATCATCCACGGCCACGGCGGCCGCACGGGAGGCAACGCATGAGCACCACCCGCCCCATGGACACCGCGACGCCCTCCAGGCTCACGGCGCACGCCCTGACCCTCGCCTACGACGACCGCACCGTCGTGCACGAGCTGGACCTGGCCGTGCCCGACGGATGCGTGACGGTCATCGTCGGCCCCAACGCCTGCGGCAAGTCGACGACCCTGCGCGCTCTCGGCCGGCTGCTGAAACCGGCCGGCGGGTCGGTGCTCCTGGACGGTACGCAGCTGTCGCGCATCCCCACACGCACCATCGCCCGGTCGGTCGGGCTGCTCCCGCAGACGCCCGTGGCACCCGAAGCGATCACCGTCTCCGACCTCGTCGCCCGTGGCCGTCAGCCCCATCAGCGCTGGTGGCAGCAGTGGTCGGACGCCGACGAACGCGCGGTGACGGACGCCATGGAGCGCACGGACATCACCGCGCTCGGCGACCGGCCGGTGGACGAACTGTCCGGGGGCCAGCGCCAGCGGGTGTGGATCGCGATGGCGCTCGCGCAGGACACGGACCTGCTGCTGCTCGACGAACCGACGACGTATCTCGACATCGCGCACCAGGTCGAGGTCCTGGACCTGGTGCGCAGGCTCGCCGCCCCGGCGGCGGACGGCAGCCGCGGACGGACCGTCGTCACCGTCCTGCACGACCTCAACCAGGCCGCCAGGTACGCCGATCACCTCATCGCGATGAAGGCGGGCCGCATCGTCGCCGAGGGGCCGCCGGGGGACGTCGTCACCGCCGGACTCGTACGCGAGGTCTTCGGTCTGGAGGCCGTCATCATCCCGGACCCGGTCACCGGCTCACCGCTCGTCGTGCCGGGCCCGCCCCGGAGCCCCACGCTTCCCTCCCCTTCCCCCTCCGGAAAGGCTCTCTGACATGCCCTCACCTTCTACGGCTCGTCCGCTCGTCACCGGCTCGCTGGCCGTGGCCGTGGCGCTGGCGCTCACCTCCTGCGGCTCGTCCGACTCCGGTTCGGGTTCCGGTTCCGGCTCCTCCGGCTCGTCGGGCGGCAAGACGCACACGGTCGCCACGGCCATGGGCAACATCCAGGTCCCCGTCGCCCCGAAGCGGGTCGTCGTCCTGGACACCGCCGAGCTGGACTCCGCCCTCACCCTCGGCGTCAAGCCGGTCGGCGCCACGCACACCGGCACCGAGTCGGGCTATCTGAGCTACCTGCCGAAGGACGAGGTCGCGGGCATCAAGGACGTCGGCGAGATGATGACGCCGAATCTGGAGGCCATCGCGGCGCTCGAACCGGACCTGATCCTCACGAGCAAGATCCGCCACGGCGCCATGTACGACGAGCTCTCGAAGATCGCGCCGACGGTCATGACGGAGAACACGGGCTACCCCTGGAAGGACAACTTCCAGATCCACGCCAACGCGCTCGGCAAGGTCCCGGCCGCCGAGAAGGCCATCGCCGCGTACGACACGCACGTCGGTGAGGTCACCGAGGCGCTCGGCGGCACGAAGAAGGCGGCGGCCACCGAGGTCAACCTGGTGCGGTTCGTCGAGGGCGCCGACATCCGCATCTACGGCCGCGAGAACTACATCGCGACGATCCTCGCCGACGTCGGTCTCGGCAGGCCCTCGATCGTGGACAAGGCGAAGGACGGCTTCTCGTACGACGTCAGCCCGGAGAAGATCGACCAGGCGGACGCTGACGTCATCTTCCACTCGACGTACGGGGACGCGAAGAAGTCCAAGGAGACACAGACGGTCGGCAGCGGCCTGTGGAAGAACATGGCCGCGGTCAAGGCCGGCCAGGTGTTCCCCGTCGACGACGAGCTGTGGGTCCAGGGCATCGGCTACACGGCGGCGGACGAGATCCTCGACGAGCTCGAGGCGGACCTGACGAAGTAGGGGCTGAAGCCTGTGGGGCACGGTGTCAGGTCCGCGCCCCACAGGCGGTTCGGGGGCCGGCCTCAGCCGACCAGACGGCGGCGCCAGTCCAGCGGGGTGACGCTGATGACCCGGGCGGGGTCCTCGTCCCACTCGGTATGCAGACCGGCCGCCTCCAGGGCGGCGACGATCTCGCGGCCGACGGCGACGGTGGTCCCCGCGGAGTCGTCGAAGCCGCCGTAGTGCAGGGGCAGCCCGTGGCCGGTCGCGGCGGAGTCCGTGCACTGGGTGTGGAAGTAGACGTAGCCGCGGGCGCCGGGCCGGGCCTCGGCGCCGATCTCGGACTGCCCGCAGTGACGGCAGCAGGAGAAGTGCTCGCGGGCCGTGATCCCGGCGTCGTCCAGAGCGGTGAACGCGCGGGTGAGCCGCTCGGGGTCGGTCTCGCCCTGCCAGCGGGTCTGCTCCTCGACGCGCTCCAGCCACAGGCGGTCGGCCAGCGCCGCCGCCTGCTGCCGTGAGACGGGCCTGCGGTCCTCCGTGACCAGGTAGTCCTCGGCGAGCTCGGCCAGTTCGTCGCGCGTGGTGTAGCCACCGGCCAGCACCTCGCGCAGGCGATTCTCCAGCGTGTCGCGTTCGTCGTCGTCGAGGTCGAGCGGGGGCACCTCGGGGGCCGGGTCCATCTCCAGCAGCGACCAGGCCGGACCGGCCTCCCAGCCGTCCGTACGGCCGGCCCAGCCGGTCAGCGCGGCGCTCACGTCCTCGGGCCGGTCGATGCGCGCCTCGTAGTGCCGGTCGGCGGCGCCGTCGCGGTACTCCAGGGTGTAGTCGCCGCCCGCCTCGTGCCACACCTGGGCGAACTGGTCCGGCAGGTCGGGTATCCGCTGGACCACGAGGAAGCGGTCACCGTCACCACCGATCCTCCCGACCAGCCCGGCCAGTTCTCCCGCGGACATACGGACATGCCGCTCCCCGCGCTCCGTCTCCACCGTGATCTCGAGCATGGGAAGACTCTGGCACACGGCTCAGACACCCGAGGTCATCCGCAGGACCGCCAGCTTCGTCAGCTCGCGGCCCTGCGGCTCGGTGTCGAGGGAACGGTGCAGGGCCACGCCCTCGATCAGCGCGTCCAGCTGACGGGCCGTGTCCGGGTCGAAGTGCTGTTCGAGCAGGCGGCGGCTGCGGTTCATCCACGCATGGGTGAGCTCGCGGTACTCATCACGCCGCGCGGCCAGCGTGTAGAGCTCCTGGGTGAGGACGAGCTCCCTGCGGGGACCTTCGGAGAGCACATGGATGAGGTCGACGACGGCCTCACGGGCCTCTTCGAGGGTGCCGGCCCGGCCCAGATACTGCTCGAAGACCGCCACGAACTGGTCGGCGAACCGAGTGAAGGCCTCCATCAACAGGTCGTCCATGCCGTCGAAGTGATACGTCATCGAGCCCAGCGGGACATCGGCGCGCGTGGCGATCTTCCGGTGCGAGACACCGGCGACGCCCTCCTCGGCGATGTGGTCGAGCGTGGCGGCGAGGATGCGTTCGCGCCGCTGCGGGTCCGTACGTCCGGTGGCCACGGGGCAGCCCCGGTCAGACGCCGCGGATGACGCGGGCGGGGTTGCCCACGGCGACGACGTCGGCGGGAACGTCCTTCGTGACCACGGCTCCCGCACCGATCACGGAGTTGTCGCCGATGCTCACCCCGGGGCACACGATGACGCCGCCGCCGAGCCAGACGTTGTCACCGATGGTGATGGGGAGCGCGGCTTCCAGCTTGTCGCGGCGGGGCCCCGGCTCCACGGGGTGGGTGGGCGTGAGGAGCTGGACGTTCGGGCCGATCTGGCAGTCCTCGCCGATGGTGATGCGCGCGACGTCCAGTGCGGTGAGGTGGTAGTTGACGAAGGTGCGGGCCCCGATGGTGATGTTGCTGCCGTAGTCGACGTACAGCGGGGGTCGCAGATCGACGCCTTCGCCCATGGAACCCAGCAGCTCGGCCAGGATCTCCCTGGCGGCGTCGGCGTCCTCGGTGTGCGCGGCCTGGAAGCGGGCGGCGAGGCGCATCGCCCGCTGCTGCCGCTCGGCGATGTCCGGATCGTCGGCGATGTAGAGGTCGCCCGCGAGCATGCGCTCGAGGTTGGTGCGCGGATCGTTGGCGAAGTAGTCCGTCGGCATGCGTACGATCGTAACCCCTGGGATGTACGAACGTACACTCCCTCCCCGCTCACCCGCGCGCCACGCCCCGCACGCGTCTCACCGCGACGGCCTGCGCGCCCTCATCGCGACGGCCTGCGCGCTCTCACTCCGACAGCCTGCGCGCCCTCCACACCAGGTACAACGCCGACGCCACCGCGGCCACCCGCACCACCACGGGCCAGACGTCCGCGACCGCGTCGCCCAGGGTGCCCTCAGCGATGGGTTCGCCCCAGCGGCCCTCCAGGCGCCCCCACAGCCAGACGAAGGCCCCGGCCACGACCACACCCGGCAGGCCCATCGCGACCCACTTGGCCTCGGCCCGCGAGAACTTGCGTGAGCTGTACGCCAGCAGCCAGCCGCCCGCGAGCGCCAGCCACGCCCCGAACACAGCGCCCGCCACGAGCAGCGCGGCGGCCAGCAGCAGCAACGGGTTCGAGAGCCGGGGCCGCGCAACCGCGTCGCCGCCCCCTCCGCCCCGCCGCAACCGCGGAATCCACCGCCGCCGGGAGCCCGCCGCGATGTCCTCCCCCAGCTCCTCCCCGTCCTCCTCCTCGGCCCCCTCGGCCGATCCGGGCTCATCGGCCTCGACCGGCGCGCGGGGACCTGGGGTCCTTGGAGTGCCCGGCAGCCCGAACAGCTCGGGGCTCTCCAGTCCGCCCACGAACCCCGGTACTGCGGTACCGGCCCCCATGACCCCGGGCATGCCCTGCGCGCCCTGGCCGTCCTGCCCGCCTTCACCGAAGGGCCCGGGCTCGATCCGCCACCACTCGGGCTGGGCCCCGGACGGCGCCTGGTCCAGGCCCGCCATGTGCGGCGCGGAAGCCGCCGGCCAGTCGGGCGCGGGCCCCGCACCGACATCCGAGTCCGCCGTCGCACCCCCGGCCCCTTTCTTGGCACGCCCCCACGCGCCCCCCTTGGCGGCCTCCCTCGCACTGTCCCGCGCGCCGCTCTTCGCACCGCCCTGCGTCCCGCTCTTCGCACCGTCCTGCGCGCCGCTCCTCGCACCGTCCTGCGCGCCGCTCTTCGTACTGTCCTTCGTGCTCTCCCCCGACGACGCGCCCTTGCGGAAAGCGGCTTTCCTGAGCACTCCCCGCCGCGCCCGGGGCACCCCGCCCGATTCCGCCGCACCCTTGGCCGCGTTCGCCCGCGGCGACGGCAGCGGCACCGTCCCGTCGCCCGACTCGGCCGCAGCGGCCACGAGTTCACCCGGGGCTCCGAGCCTGCCGATGATGCGCCGGACCACGGCGGGAGAGTCCGAGCCGTCCGTGCCACGCTGTCGGTCGATCTCACCCCGGAGCGTCGCCACGAGCCTCATCCGGGCGCCCGACGACAGCTGTTGCTGCTGCGCCAAGTCACCGACCCGGCTGAGATAGTCGTAGACAAGCTGGTCGCTCTCGATGCCCACGCGATCGTTCTCCCTCCACCGGCCCTGCCCCGACGGTAGCGTTCCAGGGGCTACCGTGGGACGGATGGGGACGACCACACCACCGCGCACGCTCGCCGAAGCTCTGCGCGCCCGGGGCGACGAATCGCTGGCGGGGCTGCTGCGTGCCCGCCCCGACCTGCTCAGTCCCGTGCCGAACGACATCACCCAGCTGGCGACGCGGGCCGGCACGCGTGCCTCCGTCGTACGCGCCCTGGAGCACCTCGACCGCTTCGCCCTTCAGACGGCCGAGGCACTGGCGGTGGCGCCGGACCCCGCCCCCTACGACACGCTGCTCGCGCTCCTCACCGGCGACGGCCAGGACGACGGCGACGGGCGCGACGACGCGGGCGCCGCGATCACCGCCGCGCTGCCCGCCGCCCTCACCACCCTGCGCGAACAGGCCCTGGTCTGGGGCGAGGACACCGGACTGCACCTCGTACGCACCGCACGCGAGCTGCTCTCCCCCTCCCCGCAGCACCCCTCCCCCACCGGCCTCGGCCCGACCGTCGCCGAGGCCACGGCCGGCATGTCGCCCGGCAGGCTGCAGGAGATCCTGACCACCGCCGGGCTGCCGGCGACGCACGACCCGGTGTCCGCCGTGACCGCGCTGGCCGGGCTCTTCACGGACCGGGCCAGGATGGCGGAGCTGCTGGACACGGCTCCCGTCGAGGCGCTGGCCGTGCTCGACCGGCTGGTCTGGGGCCCGCCCTACGGCGAGGTCACCCCGAATCCCGCCCCTCCCGTGCAATGGCTGCGCGACCGCGGGCTGTTGCTGCCCGTGTCCACGCGCACCGTCGTCCTGCCACGCGAGGCGGCACTGCACCTGCGCGCGGGCCGCGCCCACCGCACACCCGAACCCGTACCCCCGGCGCTCGTGACCGCGGCCGAGCGGGATCCCCAGGCTGTGGACAGAGCGGCGGCGGGCCAGGGCTTCACGGCTCTGTCCACCGTCGAGGAACTCCTCAAGCTCTGGAACAACGGCGGCCCGGCCATCCTCCGCGCGGGCGGCCTGAGCGTCCGCGAGCTGAAGCGCGCAGCCGTCGCGCTCGACGTCCCTGAGCCCGTCGCCGCCTTCTGGATCGAACTCGCCTACGCCGCAGGCCTGCTGGCCCCCGACGGTGAGACCGACGAGCGGTACGCCCCGACACCCGCCTCCGACGACTGGCTCGACCTCCCCGCCCAGGACCGCTGGACCCACCTCGCCACCGCCTGGCTCGCCGCCACCCGCACCGCGGGCCTCATCGGCGGCCAGGACGCCAAGGGCCGGGCCCTGTCCACACTCGGCCCCGACCTCGACCGCTCGGCCGCACCCGAGGTACGCCGCCGGGTACTGGCCCTGTTCGCCTCGCTCCCTCCGGGCACCGCGCCCGACCCGCAGTCCCTCCTGGCCCGGCTCCGCTGGGAACGCCCGCTACGCACCCCGGTACCGAGCGGCGGCGGCGGAGCAACCACACCCACGACGCCCCAGAGCGGCAGCGACCCCACCACCACACCCTCCGACCTCCGCTCCCGGATCGCCCTGTGGACGGTCAACGACGCGGAGCAGCTCGGGATCACCGGCCGCGGAGCCCTCTCCTCCCAGGCCCGCGCCCTGCTCGACGAGGGCCCGGATGCCGCCGCCGCCCTCCTCGCCCCGCTGATCCCCGAACCCCTGGACCACGTGCTGCTCCAGGCCGACCTGACGGCCGTCGCCCCCGGCCCGCTGGAACGCCCGCTCGCCGACACGCTCTCGGTGCTCGCCGACATCGAGTCCAAGGGCGGCGCGACGGTCTACCGCTTCACCCCGGGCTCCGTACGCCGCGCACTCGACGCCGGGCGGGCCGCGACGGACCTGCACGCCTTCCTCGCCACCCACAGCCGCACACCGGTGCCGCAGCCGCTGAGCTACCTCATCGACGATGTGGCGCGCCGCCACGGCCATCTGCGGATCGGCGCCGCCTCCGCCTACGTACGCTGCGACGACGAGGCCGTGCTCAACGAGATCCTCGCCGACAAGCGCTCGGCCACCCTGCGGCTGCGCCGGCTGGCACCGACCGTCCTGGCCGCGCAGGCCGACCCGGGCTCACTCCTCGACGGGCTGCGCGAGATGGGGTACGCCCCCGCCGCCGAATCCGCCGACGGCGACGTCCTGATCACCCGCGCCGGCGCCCGGCGCACCCCGCCGCGTACCCCTCCCGTCCCCGTACCCGAGGGCCCGCCGGTCCCGGACACCACCCTGCTGAGCGCCGCCGTCCGGGCCATCCGGGCCGGCGACACGGCCGCCAGGGCCGTCCGCAGGGACCCGGACGCCCGGGACACGGCCACCGCGGGCTCACTCCCCCGCACGACCCCGGCCGAGACACTGGCCACGGTGCAGGCGGCGGCGATGACCGGCTCGGCCGTCTGGATCGGCTACGTCAACGCGGACGGCGCGGCGAGCCAGCGGGTGATCGCGCCGGTCAAGGTGGAGGGCGGCTTCGTGACGGCGTACGACCACACGGCGGACGAGGTCAGGACGTATCCCCTGCACCGCATCACAGGCGTGGCGGACCTCCCGGACACCCAAGCACCATAACGACGGCCCCCGTCCCTTCGGCGGGGGGTTTACGGACACCCATCCGCCCGTTATGCCGGATATCGACGTCCGTAACTCCCACGTGAAAGGGGCGGGGGCTGCGCCGGAACGGGGAGGCCGCCGGCCGTGGCCGCCTCCCGGAGCACGTCGATGAGCATGGGCATGGTGAGCTTGCCCGTGAACGTGTTGCGCTGGCTCGGGTGATAGCTGCCCAGCAGGTGCAGCTCCTGCCTGCGCTCGGTGGCGGGCAGGACGACATGCGCTCCGTGGCCGAAGGCGGGACGCGGGCGTGGGATCTCCCAGCCCGCGTCGGCGAGTACCGGGAGCACCGCCTGCCAGCCGAATCCGCCGAGGACCACCACCGCGCGCAGCCCCGGGCTCAGCAGGTCGAGCTCGGCGGCCAGCCACGGCCGGCAGGTGTCGCGCTCCTGAGGGGTGGGCTTGTTGGCGGGAGGTGCGCAGTGCACGGGAGAGGTGAGGCGGACACCGTGCAGGGTGAGCCCGTCGTCGGCGCTGACCGCGGTCGGCTGCGAGGCGAGGCCCAGGGTGTGGAGTGCGGCGAAGAGGAAGTCGCCGGTCGCGTCACCTGTGAACATCCGGCCGGTCCTGTTGCCGCCGTGCGCGGCGGGCGCGAGCCCGACCACCGCCACCGCGGCGTCCGGCGGACCGAAACCGGGGACGGGCCGCGCCCAGTAGTCCCAGTCCTGGAAGGCCGCCCGCTTGACCTCGGCGGTCTCCTCCCGCCACGCCACCAGCCGGGGGCAGGCGCGGCAGTGCGTGACCAGCGCGTCCAGCTCCCCCAGGCCGGCACACCTGGCCGCGTGGTGGGCCGGGAAGCCCGGGTCGTCGGGGTCCGGCACCCGCCCCGCCACTTCCGCTCCGTCCATCCCTCCACGCTACGGCGGCATCGCGCCTTGTCAGTGGCCACCCGCTGGGTGACACTCCTCGAAATGGCTGCCAGGTCGGTACCGACCGGTAGACATCCGGTAGCTCCTCATGTGCACATGACCAGGAGGTATTGATGAGATCAGCCCAGCGTGGGACCGGCTTACTGTTCGCTCTGTCCGCAGCATGTGTGATGACACTGTCCGGCGCGGTGCAGGCCTCGGCGGCCGACGCGACGGCGACCTGGACCCTGAGTCAGGCGGAACAGCGGATATGCGTCACCCCCGAGCGTGGGTGGCCGAACACCTACTACATCGCCTCCGTCACGGGAAGCTCGGAGAGCCCCATCGATCATGAGATCCGGGAGCTGCCGTCGGGCTCGTTCAGTAACGGCGGCACGATCCACCCCGGCGAGCTGAACCCCAGCGGCAAGTTCCTCGGCTTCGGCCACATATCGATCGCTCCGGCCCCGGTCGGCGAGTACATCGCCCAGATGTGGGCCTCGGACGGCACGACGACCCAGACCGCCCCGTTCCGGATCAGCGTCAAGGAAGACTGCCTGAGCGGAACGTGACGTGAGGTGTCCATGCCGTGGCGCCCGGGTGATCGTCCGGGTGCCACGGCACGTCCTCTCGTCCTCTGTACCGTCCCTCACGCACGGGCCTTCCCTGCCGCGCCCTCCGATGCGGCACACTGGATGTTTGGCCGTTCGCACCCGGGCAGCCACCCCGTAGGAACAGGAAAGGGCCGACGCGTGACCGGACCCCTCATCGTCCAGAGCGACAAGACGCTGCTCCTCGAAGTCGACCACGACCAGGCCGAGGCCTGCCGCCGTGCCATCGCACCCTTCGCCGAGCTGGAGCGTGCCCCCGAGCACATCCACACCTACCGGGTGACTCCGCTCGGCCTGTGGAACGCCCGCGCCGCGGGGCACGACGCCGAGCAGGTCGTCGATGCCCTCGTGGAGTACTCGCGCTACCCCGTGCCGCACGCGCTCCTCGTCGACATCGCCGAGACGATGGCACGGTACGGCCGTCTCACCCTGTCCAAGCACCCCGTCCACGGTCTTGTGCTGACGTCCAACGACCGGCCCGTGCTGGAGGAGATCCTCCGCTCCAAGAAGGTCCAGCCGCTGGTCGGGGCGCGCCTCGACCCGGACACCGTGGCCGTGCACCCCTCCGAGCGCGGCCAGATCAAGCAGACGCTGCTGAAGCTGGGCTGGCCCGCCGAGGACCTCGCCGGGTACGTCGACGGCGAGGCGCACCCGATCGAGCTCGACCAGGAGAGCTGGTCGCTGCGTCCGTACCAGAAGCAGGCGGTCGAAGGCTTCTGGCACGGCGGCTCGGGCGTCGTGGTCCTCCCCTGCGGCGCGGGCAAGACCCTGGTCGGGGCCGGTGCCATGGCCGAGGCCAAGGCGACCACGCTGATCCTGGTCACCAACACCGTGTCCGCCCGGCAGTGGAAGCACGAGCTGGTGAAGCGGACCTCGCTGACCGAGGAGGAGATCGGCGAGTACAGCGGTACGCGCAAGGAGATCCGGCCGGTCACCATCGCCACGTACCAGGTGCTGACCACTCGCCGTAAGGGGATCTACCCGCACCTGGAGCTGTTCGACTCGCGGGACTGGGGTCTCGTGATCTACGACGAGGTGCACCTGCTGCCCGCTCCCGTCTTCAAGTTCACCGCCGACCTCCAGGCCCGACGGCGCCTCGGGCTCACCGCGACGCTGGTGCGTGAGGACGGGCGGGAGTCGGACGTCTTCTCGCTCATCGGGCCCAAGCGGTTCGACGCCCCGTGGAAGGAGATCGAGGCGCAGGGCTACATCGCGCCCGCCGACTGCGTCGAGGTCAGGGTCAATCTGACGGACACGGAACGCCTCGCCTACGCGACGGCGGAGGCCGAGGAGAAGTACCGGTTCTGCGCGACGACCGCGACGAAGCGGAAGGTCACCGAGGCGCTCGTACGCAGGCACCAGGGCGAGCAGACCCTCGTCATCGGGCAGTACATCGACCAGCTCGATGAGCTCGGTGAGCATCTGGACGCCCCGGTGATCAAGGGCGAGACGAGCAATGCGCAGCGGGAGAAGCTGTTCGAGGCGTTCCGTCAGGGCGAGATCAGCGTGCTGGTCGTGTCGAAGGTCGCGAACTTCTCGATCGACCTGCCGGAGGCGACGGTCGCCATCCAGGTGTCGGGGACGTTCGGCTCACGCCAGGAGGAGGCGCAGCGGCTCGGCCGGGTGCTCAGGCCGAAGGCTGACGGGCACGAGGCGCGGTTCTATTCGGTGGTCGCCCGCGACACGATCGACCAGGACTTCGCGGCCCACCGCCAGCGGTTCCTGGCCGAGCAGGGATACGCGTACCGGATCGTCGATGCGGACGAGCTGCTCGCGGGGAGCCCGGAGAGTCCGGAGAGCTGACGGGACGGGGGCGTCCTGGGTCAGTGGTGGCGGCGGACGATGCCCGCCTCCTCCTCGTACTCCCCGAGTACGGCCACACCGAACGCGGCGCGCGCGAAGACCGATACGGCGCGCACCGCGTTCCCCATACGGTGGCTCTGCGGTTGACCGGTGGCCGCGGTCGCGCCGTGTGCCGGGCCGGTCCTGCGGGGGTTCAGGTAAACGCTGCTCATGTATCCATGGTGCTCCGGGCCCCCGTGTCACTGCATCGGCCCATGGGTCTAAAGTCCCGTGCGTTCCTATCGGCCTAAAGTTGCACGCGGTCCCCTACGGGGGAGGGACGCATCCCGTTCACACGGTGACGACGATCTTGCCGATCTGGTGGCCCTCCTCCAGGTGCCGGTGCGCGTCGACGATGTCGTCGAGGCCGAACACCGTGTCGACGGTGGGCCGCAGCACGCCGGTGCGCAGTCCTGCGTCCAGGAACGCCGCGATACGGCGCACCACCGTGGGGTTGAGCGTGTGCTCGAAGCTGGCGTGACGAAGGATGGTGCGGGGCCCTGCCATCGGGAACGGCGCGGGCCGGCCGTCCAGCCGGCCGACGGTCACCAGAGTCCCGCCTGGCTCCGCCGCCTTGACCAGATCGGCCAGTCCCGGCCCCATGACCGAGTCCAGGATGATGTCGGCGCCGGCCCCTCCGGTGTGCCGGTGGGTGGCCTCGGCCACGTCCTCCTCGTCGGTGGCGATGACGGCGGCGGCTCCGGCGGCCAGCAGGCCGTCCTTCTTCGCACTGCGCCGGGTGACCGCCAGGGGCACGGCGCCGATCTGGCGGGCCACCTGGATGGCGGCCAGGCCGACGGAGCTGGAGGCCGCGGTGATCAGGACATGGTCGCCGGGCCGCATCCCGGCCTTCTCGATCAGCGCGCCGTACGCCGTGGAGTACGCCACCCACAGAGCCGCGGCCGCGGTGGCGTCCAGTCCGGCGGGCCGGGCGATGGCGGTGCCGGCCGGCACGGTGACGTATTCGGCGTAGGTGCCGTTGAGGTCCATCTCGGGGACCGCGGTGATGATCACCGCGTCACCGACCGCATGGCCCTCGACTCCGGGGCCCACGGCGTCGATGATGCCGGTCCCTTCGCAGCCCAGCCGGGCGTGGGGCAGGCGGAAGGGCCCGGGGTAGTGGCCGGTACGCATCATCTGGTCGAGCCGGTTGACGCCGATGGCCTCGATCTTGATCCGCACCTCGCCGGCGGCGGGCCCGACGACCGGTTCATCGACGATGTGCAGGACGTCAGGGGCACCGGTCTCGTCGAATACGACTACGCGTGGCATGGGGTGAACCGTCCTTCTGTCCATGGGGTGCTGTCCGTGGGGTGCTGTGTGTGCGGTGGCGCGTTGATGCGTGCTGTTCTGCCGGCTGCTGTGCTGGTGCACTGCTCAGCTCCGCGCTGCTCTGCCGCACACAGACGAAATTACTGAGCCGGCAGGTACCTCCTGGTACCTTCCCCTCCATGACTCACCCGGCCGGAGATGTCTTCCTCGCCGATTGCCCGGCCCGGCTGGCGATCGAGATCATCACCGACAAGTGGGCCGTGGTCGTGGTCTTCGCACTCAGCCGGCGGCCGTGTCGCCACGGTGAGCTCGTCACCCTCATCGGCGGCATCTCACGCAAGGTCCTCACCCAGACGCTGCGCAGGCTCCAGGGCTACGGCCTCGTCGAGCGGCACGCGTACACCGATGCGCCCGCGCGCATCGAGTACAACCTGACCGACCTCGGCCGGACGCTCGTGGTGCCCATCGCCGCCCTGACGGAGTGGGCGACCCTGCACGGCGAAGCCGTCGTCGACTTCCAGGAGTCGGAGCAGGACGGGTCCGCCGACCGGTAATTGGCGCCGGACGGTGGAGGCCACGATCAATTCGTTCGCCTCCGGCGGCGACGGTCGATACAATCGCCGGTCTGCCCGCCTCCCGCACCGTGGTACCGGCCAGCCCTTCGAGCGGCCGGCAGCCGGGGGAGCGCCGCCGACCGGACGGAAACCGGCCGACAACAGCCGCACGCACCCCACCCGCGTGCGCATCTGTGTGTGAACGTCCCCGAGCGGACCGGGCGGTGAGCCCTGTCCGCCGTCCTGCGTCGAAAAGCCGGAGGCAACACCGTGCCCGCGCACGAAGAGTCAAGCAATCCACTGGTCAGGGAGCGGGAGCATCTCGCCGCGTCCCGTGCCGCGCTGCGCGCCATGCGTGAGGACGTGCAGGCACTCGATATCCGCGACGTCACAGCGAACTGGGTCAACGCCGCAGTCCTCCAAGCGCAGATGGACGACCGCATCAAGGCGCTCGCCGACCTCGCCCACACCCCGCTGTTCTTCGGGCGCCTCGACTATCTGCACGAGGTCGGCGCCGAGAAGGCGGAGGGTTCGGAGGGAGAGCAGTTCTACATCGGGCGCCGCCATGTCCACGATGCCCATGGCGATCCGATGGTCATCGACTGGCGCGCGCCGGTCTCCCAGCCCTTCTACCAGGCGTCCAGGAACAACCCGCTGGACGTCGACCGCCGGCGGCGCTTCGGTTACACCGGCGGTGAGCTGACCGCGTACGAGGACGAGCACCTCACCGACCCCGCGGAGACAGAGCAGACCAGCAACCTCCTCCAGACGGAGATCGAGCGGCCCCGTGTCGGTCCGATGCGTGACATCGTGGCGACGATCCAGCCGGAGCAGGACGAGATCGTCCGCAGTGACCTCGGCGGAACGGTGTGTGTCCAGGGCGGTCCGGGGACCGGCAAGACAGCTGTCGGTCTGCACCGTGTCGCGTACCTCCTGTACGCGCACCGCGAGCGCCTCGCCCGCACCGGCACGCTCGTCGTCGGCCCGAACCGGTCGTTCCTCCACTACATCGAGCAGGTCCTGCCCGCGCTCGGCGAGCTCGATGTGCGACAGGCGACGGTCGAGGACCTGGTGGCGGCGCGCGTCGATGTGCGTGGTCAGGACGAGTCCGGCGCGGCGGTGATCAAGGGCGACGCCCGGATGGCGGAGGTCCTGCGGCGGGCGATCCGCTCGCACGTGACACCGCCGGTGGAACCGGTCGTGGTGGTGCGCGGCTCGCGTCGCTGGAGGATTCCCGCGTACGAGGTCGAGGAGATGACCACCGAGCTGCTGGCCCGCGACATGCGGTACGGGGCCGCCCACGAGGCGCTTCCGCAACGGATCGCCCACGCCGTCCTCGTACGGATGGAGGAGGCGGGCGAGGCACCGGACGACCGGGTGCAGAGCGCGGTGGCGCGCAATCCGGCGGTGAAGGCCGCCGTGAAGGCGGTCTGGCCCGCGGTGGATCCGACGAAGCTCGTGCTGCGGCTGCTGACCGACGCGGAGTTCCTGGCCACGCACGCGGAGGGGATCCTCACCGGCGACGAGCAGAAGCAGATCCTGATGGCCAGGCCCGCCCGCAGTGTGAAGTCGGCGAAGTGGACGGCGGCCGACGCGGTCCTGATCGACGAGGCGGCCGACCTGGTGGCCCGCACGCACTCGCTGGGCCATGTGGTCATCGACGAGGCGCAGGACCTGTCCCCGATGCAGTACCGCGCGGTGGGCCGGCGCTGCTCGACCGGTTCGGCGACGGTGCTCGGTGACCTGGCGCAGGGGACGACACCCTGGTCGACGGAGAGCTGGGAGCAGGCTCTGTTCCATCTCGGCAAGACGGACGCGCTGGTGGAGGAGCTCACTGCCGGGTTCCGTGTGCCGCGCGAGGTGATCGCGTACGCCTCCCGGCTGCTTCCGGCGATCTCGCCCGGCCTCGCCCCTGTGGAGTCGGTGCGTGAGACGCCCGGTTCGCTCGCGGTACGTGAGGTGGCGACGGCCGGTGAGCTGGACGCGGCGGTGGTCGCGGCGTGCGAGGAGTCGCTGCGCCACGAGGGCTCGATCGGGCTGATCACCGCCGATGCCCGCGTACCCGCACTGGCGGCGGCACTGGACGCCGCCGGACACGGGCATCTCTCCCCCGGTGAGGAGACGACGGCCGCCTCCCGGCTGACCCTGGTACCGGCCTCGCTGGCCAAGGGCCTTGAGTACGACTACGTGGTGCTGGACGAACCGGCGGCCGTGGTCGACGGCGAGCCCGACGAACGCACGGGCCTGCGGCGGCTGTACGTGGCGCTGACCCGTGCGGTGTCGGGCCTGATCGTGCTGCACGCGGCGCCTCTGCCGGAGAGGCTGGCGTAGGGGACGGGCTCAGGGGCCACGGGCTCAGAGGGTTGGTTAGGGGCTTGGGGCTTGGGGCTTGGGGCTTGGGGCTTGGGGCTTGGGAGGGCCGTAAGCCCCACCCCTCCGGGGAAGTTGAGGCAGGCGCTGCACGGGCGTTTACAGACCACCCGGCGCGCGCTACGTTGATGGGAGCGCTCCCATAAGCCTCTGCTCCCCCCCATCCGCACGACCCGACGAGAGGTCGGCCGCCGGGCCAGGGACTGCCCGGGGGCACACAGCTCCATGCGCACGAGCGGGTCACCAGGGTCATCTGCCCCAACAGAGAATCCCGAAGGAGATCAACCTCATGGCCATGCGAAACGTCATCCGAAGAACAGCTCGGATGCGCACCCCACGCACGCTGAGCTTCCTGGGAGCCGGCCTCCTGGCCCTCACCCTGGCCGGGCTCCCCTCCCCCGCGTCCGCCCACGGCGTCGCCATGGAGCCCGGCTCACGCACCTACCTCTGCTACCAGGACATGGTCGCGAGCTCCAACCAGACCCCGTCCAACCCGGCCTGTGCCGCCGCGGTCGCGGAGACCGGCACCACACCGCTGTACAACTGGTTCGGCGTCCTGGACTCCAACGGCGGCGGTCAGACCGCCGGTTACATCCCCGACGGCCAGCTGTGCAGCGGCGGCACCAAGGGCCCGTACGACTTCACCTCGTACAACGCGGCCCGTGACGACTGGCCGACGACGCATCTCACCTCGGGCTCCACCATCGAGGTGCAGTACAGCAACTGGGCCGCGCACCCGGGCAAGTTCAACGTCTACATCACCAACGACGGCTGGTCGCCCGACCAGCCCCTGGCGTGGGACGACCTGACGCTCACCCAGACCGTGGACAACCCGCCGCAGGTGGGCGGTGCGGGCTCGGACGGAGGCCACTACTACTGGGACCTCCAGCTCCCCGCGGGCAAGTCCGGCAAGCACATGATCTTCATCCACTGGATCCGCTCCGACAGCCAGGAGAACTTCTACTCCTGCTCCGACGTCGACTTCGACGGCGGGAACGGAGAGGTCACCGGCCTGAGCGGCGGCCAGATGTCGGGCGAGGAACTCGCCGCGGCCGCGGAGAAGTCCGGCACCCAGGCCGCACCGGCCCACGCCGACCACGCCGCACACGCGGGTGACGCCGTAGCGGCCGACAAGGCCGGCCTGGTGGCCTCCACACAGGACTCGTCGGCCGGTTATCTGCCCGCCGCGACGGCGATCTCCCTGACCGGCGCCGCCCTGGCGTTCGGCGCGGGAGCTGTGGCCCAGAGCCGACGTCGCCGCCGGCAGGCCGGACAGAGCCACTGACCGGACCCGGAGCCCACCGACCGCACAGAGCCACCGCCCGGACCCGGAACCCACCGACCGAGCGGGACCACTGACCGAACGAAACCACTGACCGGTCGGATCCACCGACCGAACGAAACCACTGACCGGTCGGATCCACCGACCGAACCGCTGACCGTGGGGCATCCGTCCCCGGGCCCGAGCCGTGACCCCCGGCCCGGGTTCGCCCCACCGGCCCCCGGCGCCTGGACGCGGCCCCGGGGGCCTTCAGCTGTCCAGCACCGCACGCCATTCGCGTACCGCGTCGGCGTCCACCGGGCCGCTCCAGCCGCCGGGCCGCGCCGCGCTTCCGATGTGGAAGGCGTCGATGCCCGCGGCACGCAGGCGCGGCAGATGGTCGAGGCGCAGGCCGCCGCCCACCATGATCCGGGCTTCGTAGCCGGGCTGGTCCGCGCGCGCCACCTCGGCGAGCAGCGTGTCCATGCCCTCGTCGACACCGTTCGGCGAGCCCGCCGTGAGGTAGGTGTCGAGGCCCGGCAGGTCGGCGAGGTGCTTGCGCAGCACGTCGCGGTCGGTCGCGCGGTCGATGGCGCGGTGGAAGGTCCACGCGCAGCCGTTCAGCTCGGCGACCAGCCGCTCGACGGCCACCAGATCGGCGTGACCGTCCTGGTCGAGGAAGCCCAGGACGAACTCCTCGGCACCCGCGGCGCGCAACGCGCGGGCCTTACCCACGAGGACGTCGATGTCACCGGCCGCGAACCCGTCCGCGACCCTGAGCATGACGCGCAGCGGGATCCGGACGGCGTCCCGGATCGCCGCGAAGTCCATGATCGAGGGCGTCAGTCCGTCGGCCGCCATGTCGGTGACCAGTTCGAGACGATCCGCACCCCCCGCCTGCGCCGCGACCGCGTCCTCCGCGTCGAGGGCGATCACCTCCAGGAGTGCACGGTTACTCATGGTGTTCCCATCCTTCGGAGCGGCACGGACTACAGGTCTAGTCCAATAACCAGACTACGGGTCCGCCACCCGAGGCGCAGCTCCCCATGTGAACGCACACGTGAAGATACGCGAGGCCGCGGCGGCATCCGGTGATCGGACGCGCCGCGGCCTCAGGGATCGCAGAAGGCACGGGGAAGGGACAGGGGAAAGGGTCCCCGAGGGTGGAGAACCTCAGGGCTGGATCGGCATCGACGCGCAGTTGGAGGATGCCTTCTTGCCGGCGAGGCGGTCGGTCAGCCACGAGATGGCGCTGCCCTGGTCTGCGAGGAGCGGGGCGATGTGATTGGTGAGGATCTTGTCGCCGAGGTTGGGCAGCAGGACGGCCTTGTACGTCACGTCACCGCCCCGACCGCACCAGTCCACCGCGAGCTGCCTGGCCTGCTTGTGACCGACGATGTCGTCGTGCACTCCGGTCGCGAGCCGCACCGGAGCCGTCGGCTTCAGCTTGCCGATGCGCTGCTGGTCGAGGATCGCCTGCAGCTTCGGCTCGGCCGCGATGATGTCGGCGAGCGGCTTGCCGTTCGCGGTCCACTTCTTGCTGTTGGTGAAGGCGTAGCCGAGGATCGCGTCGCCCACACACATGGTCGAGGTGTCCTTCAGCGCGGCCTTGCCCGCGTCGTTCGTGTTGGCCTCGACGACCGCCTCCAGGGACGGGTCGGACTGGGCGAACCCGTTGATCGACCAGCCCAGCGCACCCGCGAGCGCGCTGCCGTCTATGCCTTTCATGACCTCGGTGAGGTCGGCGGGCGGAGCGCCCGCGTAGGTGCCCGCCAGGTTGACGTCGGGTGCGTACGACGCCTGGAGTTCGGCCGCCGCCGCACTGGCGCCGCCGCCCTGGCTGTAGCCGTAGAGCCCGACCCGCGAGTCGGGAGTGATCGAGGCACCCGCGACGGAGCGGGCCGCGCGGGCCGCGTCCAGGAGGGCGTGACCCTCGTCGACGCGGTTGACGTAGGTGTGGAGCCGGTCGGTCGTGCCGAGGCCTGCGTAGTCGGTGACGACGACGGCGGCGCCGGATGCGAGGAGGCGGTAGACCGCGATGTTGTCGTAACCGATGGACACCGTGCCCTCGCCGATGCTCAGCGGGTGTTCGAGGGCCAGCGAAGGGGCGCACTGGTCGCCCTGGCCCATAGTCCCCGAGGCCAGCGCCACCAGGGGGCGGGGGCCGTCGCCCTTCCAGGCCGCGGACGGCTCGATGTACGCACCGGTAACGGCGACGGGCCCGCCACCCGCGTCGGTGGACTTGTACATCAGCCGCGTCGCGGTGCCCGGCATCTGACGGCCATCCAGGCCGGGGAGGCTCAGCCCGAGGGGCAGTTCCTCCGTACGGACGAGGTCCCCGTCGGCGGAGGGCAGCTGCGCCGGCGGGTCGTAGAAGTCGGGGACGGCCGCTCCCCGGGAGGCGGCCGTCGTCGATCCGGCAGCGGCGTCGGCGGCGGAGGCCGGCAGGGCCACCGCGCCCAGACAGGCTGCGGCCACCGACGCGACCAACAGGCGGCCCGTACGGCGTCCCGGCCGACGGGGTTCCTGAAGGTCCGGGAGGTGGGGGGTGTTCACGGTCGAGCTCGAACGGGTGGTCTTGCGCGGACTCACGGCTCACTCCTCGCTCTGCTCCGATGAATGTCAGCGCAAGCTAGCACTGCGGAGTTACCCGAGGTAACTCGTCGGTAAGTTACGCTTCGGTAACGTAAAGGGGGCAGGCCCGGCCCCCCGACCGCCCTGCCCCCGGCTCTGATGCGTACGTCAGCGGGGCCGCTGCCCGAGACCGTCCACGACGCCGGACTTCACGAGCGCCCTGACCTCGATGTACTTCTCGCCGCCCGTCAGTTCCTTGCCGGCCGAGCGCGCCCCCTTCACGCCCTCCATCCGCAGCCCCAGGTAGGCGTACGTGTCCCGCTCGAAGACGGGGCCGAACGACGCCCGGCGGTGCGAGACCCCGATCCCGTGCCGGCCCAGCGCGTCCACCTCGTCGTCCTCCAGCACGATGCCGGGCAGCTCGGCGAGCGCGTCGAAGGCGGCGGCCTGGAGTCCCGGCGGCATGACCCGGGGACCCCGCATCAGCATGACCAGGTCCATGTAGGCCGACTGCACGTCGAGTTCCGTGGACAGGCCCCCGTGCCCGAGCTCCCGCAGGAGGACCTTCGGATCGGTCGGCAGCTTCGCCAGCTTCGCGTACTCGGTGGGCGGCCACTGCACCGAGTGGGCATCCGGGGGCTCGTCCTTGACCCGCCCGCTGTAGACGTACCGGGAGAGCCGGGAGCCGTCCACGGAGATCCAGAACTCGTCCATGTGCGTCGTCTGCTTCCCGCTCTTCAGCGGGGTCCGCGTGTAGACCTCCATGGCGTAGAGGTACTGGTCGTCACGCGGCGCCTTCGTCCCGGCGCCGTCCGCGCGCGTCCGGTCCGCCGCGCGGTGCAACACCTGCGCCGCGGACAGCATGGACCCGCCCGTACGACCGCCCCGACCGTCCCGACCGCCGGTGGCACCGTCGGGGCCGCCCTTGGCCACGACGACCGTCCCGGCCGCTGCGGCTGCCAGCGCGGTGAAGGAGGTACGCAGCACCAGCCGCCTGGACAGCAGGCCGGTCCGCCGGCCCTCCCGTTCCATGGCGTCCGCCAGCCGGGCGCGGCCCGCGGCACGGGCGTCCGTGGTGAGCGCGGGCACATCGGCCTCCAGCTCCCGCAGCGCGGTGAGGTCATCCATGGCCGGGCTCCTCGTGCTCGTCGTACAGGCGGGTGGGATCCGAACCGCCCAGCGCCTCACGGAGTTTCTTCCTGGCCCGGTGCAGCCGCGAGCGCACGGTGCCCACGGGCACACCGAGTGCCTCTGCCGCCTCCGCGTAGTCGAGGTCGCCCCAGGCGATGACCAGCAGCACGTCCCGGTAGCGGGCGGGCAACGCCGCGAGTGCGCCGGCGAGTTCACCGCGTACGCCCTCGGCGCTGACCCTGGCGGCCACCCGGTCCGCCAGGGGCTCGCCTTCACCGCTCGCGTCGCCGCTCCCGTCGCCGGGGCCGGTGGACGCGGCGCGTGACAGCGCCCGCAGCCGTCTGGCCTCGGCGCGCCGATGCCCTCCCACCAGGTTCGTGACGATGCCGTACAGCCAGGGCCGGGCCTGGGGCCTCGAAAGGTCGTACCGTCGGCGCTGCTGGAAGGCGATCACGAAGGTCTCGGCCATCAGGTCGTCGGCCGCCTCGGTGCCGAGCCGCCGGGCCGCGTACCGGTGGATGTCCTGCGCGTACCGGTCGAACAGTGCGGCGAAGGCGTCGGGGTTTTCCAAGGACCGCCGAACGACCGAGGCATCGGACTCGGCGCAGTCACCCTCCGCCTCTCGCGCCTCCCCCTCCCGCGCCACCCCCTCCGTCTCCCGCGACACCCCCTCCGGCTTCCGCTTCCACGCCGTCTCCGCCCCTTCCGCCCCCTCTGCCCCCTTCGTCCCTTCGGCACCGGGGTGTTCGGTCGGCTGCCGGACTTCGAGGCCCGGTGGGGCGGTCACTGGTCGGCTCCTGCGCACATGGGCTTCCCTCGAAGAGGCGGGCTCGGTCATCTCCTGTTGGCCGATCCCCGCATCCGGGTTCCCGTCACGCCCGTACGAATCGCACGGGGGTCCCCGGGACCGCCTGCGCCGCCCCCGCCAGCGCGGCTTCGGCGATCACGCCCACGACCGGATAACCGCCCGTCGTCGGATGGTCGTTGAGGAACACCACGGGATGCCCGTCCGGCGGCACCTGCACGGCGCCCAGCACCATGCCCTCGCTGGGCAGTTCATCGTCCCTCGCGCGCCGCAGGGCCGGTCCCTCCGTGCGCAGCCCGATCCGGTTGCTCCGCTCCGAGACCCGGTACACGGCGGTCGTCAGCGTGCGCAGGGCATCCTCGGTGAACCAGCCGTCGCGCGGGCCCCGGTGCAGGGGCAGCACCAGTTCGGCGGGGACTCCCGGCCAGGGGACGGTGTCGGCGCACGGGACACCGCCGGACCGCCCCGGCGGCAGCGCGTCACCCCCACGCAGGACCGGCGGCGGGCCGAGCGGCAGGACGTCGCCCTCGCGCAGGACCGGCGGGCCGAGCCCCGAGAGCAGATCGGCGGATCGGCTGCCGAGCACCGGCTCGGGTACCAGGCCGCCCGCGAACGCCAGATAGCCGCGCAGCCCGTACTCCGCGGGCCCCGCCTCCAGCACCGCGCCCCCGGGCACCAGGACCGGCGCGCCCCAGGCTGCGGGACGGCCGTCCACGATGACGCGGCATCCGGCTCCGCCGACGACGGCGAGCACCGGCCGCGCTCCGGTGACCCGGACCGCGCACCCGCTGAGTGTGGTCTCCAGCACGGCCGCGTCCTGCGCATTGCCGACCAGCCGGTTGGCCAGCCGCCGTGCGGGCCCGTCCAGCGCCCCGGACCTCGGTACGCCGAGGTGCGCGAAACCGGCCCTGCCGTCGTCCTGCACCGTGGTCAGGGCGCCGGCTCTGACCACTTCCAGCCCTGGTTCAGGCGCCTGGCTCACCCGGGCACCTCCGCCGGCACGAAGCGCACCCGGGCCCCGGGCCTGAGCAGCGCCGCGGGCTCCCGCCCCGGATTCCACAGGGCCTCAGGACCCGGCATCCGGCCGATGAGCTGCCAACCGCCGGGCGTGGGGCGCGGATAGACCCCGGTGTACGGCCCTGCGACGGCCAGCGCCCCGGCCGGCACCCGGGTCCTGGGCGTGGCCCGCCGCTCGACGTTCAAGTGCGCGGGCAGGCCCGTGAGATACCCGAAGCCGGGCGCGAACCCGCAGAAGGCCACCCTGAATTCCGTACGGGCATGGATGCGGGACACCTCACCGACATCGACACCCCACGCCCCCGCCACATCCGCGAGGTCCGGACCGTCGTAGACCACGGGTATCTCGACGACCTCCCCCGCACCCCGCTCCAGCGGCGGCACGGTCCATGTCCGCAACCGCCCCGCGAGCGCCGGATCCGCCACCCCGTCCAGCAGCACCGTCCGGGCGCCGGGGACGATCTCGCGTACGCCTGGGAGCTCCCCGGCGGCCCGGCGGCGCAGCAGCTCCGCGTGGAACGCCTCCGCGTCCTCCGCCGAGCCCAGCTCCACGAGCAACGCATGCGGCCCCGCGGCCAGCACACGCACCCCGCTCACCGTGTCCACCCTGCTCGCCTCGTCCCCGCCGTCACCGCCGCTGTCCCCGTCGCCGTCCCCGCCGTAGCCGTCTCTGTCGCTCATGAGAACGCCCGTATCCGCACGCCCGCCCCCTCCAGCGCCGTACGGACCCGCCGGGCGAGTGCGGCGGCGCCCGGGGTGTCCCCGTGGACGCACAGTGACCTGGCCGCGAGGGCTATCCGGCTGCCGTCCACCCCGGTCACGGCCCCCTGTACGGCCATGCCGACACTGCGCCGTACGACCTCGTCCGCGTCATGCACCACCGCGCCTGCCTCCCCGCGCGGGACAAGCGTGCCGTGCGGGGTGTACGCGCGATCGGCAAAGGCCTCCTCGACAGCGGTCAGACCCGCCGCCTCCGCATGGGCGAGCAGCCGCGAACCGGGCAGCCCGAGCACCGCAGGGCTGCCGCCCGCGAGCCGCACGCCCGCGACGACGGCGGCGGCCTGCTCCTCGTCCCGGACAACACGGTTGTAGAGAGCGCCGTGCGGCTTCACGTACGAGACCGTGGACCCTGCCGCCTCCGCGAACACCCGCAGGGCGCCGACCTGGTACGCGACCTCGGCCGCCAGTTCGCCCGCCGGCACATCCATGGCGCGCCGCCCGAACCCGGCCAGATCGCGGTAGGAGACCTGCGCCCCGATGCGTACGCCCCGCTCGGCCGCCGTGTCGCAGACCCGCCGCATCACGGACGCGTCGCCCGCGTGGAAACCACAGGCCACATTGGCGCTGGTGACACAGGTCAGCAGCGCCTCGTCCTCGGTGAGGGTCCAGCGTCCGAACCCCTCACCCAGGTCCGCGTTGAGATCGATGAGATACGGGGACTCCGCCGGTTCCGTCACGGCCGAACGCTAACCAGCGGCCGCCCCGCCCGACAAGGACCCCGAGGCCCCCGGCCGGCAAGGAGCCCCCCGGCCCTACAGTTCGGACCATGACCGACGCCACCGCGCTCCGCACCCGCTGGCAGGACGCCCTCGTCGCCGCCCGGGGCGGCGCACCGGGCCCCGACCCCCTGCCGTACGCCGACAACCTCCTGGACCGCTGGGCCGAACCCCAACGCCGCTACCACACCACCGCCCACCTCACCCAGGTCCTGGACCGCGTCGACACCCTGGCCGGCCACGCCGCCGACCCGGACCTGGTGCGCCTCGCCGTCTGGTTCCACGACGCGGTGTACCGCCCCGACCGCTCAGAGAACGAGGAGCGCAGCGCCGCACTCGCCGAGCTCGCGCTGCCCGAGGCGGGCCTCCCCGACACCGCGACGGCCGAGGTCGCCCGGCTGGTCCGGCTCACGGTCACGCACGACCCGGCGGACGGCGACACCAACGGCGAGGTGCTGTGTGATGCGGACCTCGCGATCCTGGCATCGGCCCCCAAGGACTACGCGGCGTACGCGGCGCAGGTGCGGGAGGAGTACGGCTTCGTCCCCGACGACGCGTTCCGCGAGGGCCGCGCCGCCGTCCTGCGCCAGCTGCTGGAGCTGCCCCGGCTGTTCCGTACACCGCACGGGACGGCGGAGTGGGAGCCGAGGGCCAGGCAGAACCTGACCACGGAACTGGACCTGCTCACCCACTGAGACGGCGGAATGACAGGGAATGACAGGGCTGAAACCACTGTTGGCCACTGTCATGCCCGACTCCATCTCCGACTCAGCTTCCGCCCCTGTTCCTGACCCCGCCCCCAGCCCCACTCCGCCCTCTTCGCGCGCCCGTATGCCGATGGCCGTGTACATCCTCGGCCTCTCCGTCTTCGCTCTCGGTACCAGTGAATTCATGCTGTCCGGGCTGCTGCCGCCCATCGCTGACGACATGGACGTCTCCATCCCGCAGGCCGGCCTCCTCATATCCGCGTTCGCGATCGGCATGGTGGTCGGCGCCCCGCTCCTGGCCGTGGCCACGCTGCGGCTCCCCCGGCGTACGACCCTCATCGCGCTCATCTCGGTCTTCGGCCTCGGCCAGATCGCCGGGGCGCTGGCACCGACGTACGAGGTGCTGTTCGTCTCCCGGGTGGTGAGTGCGCTGGCGTGCGCCGGCTTCTGGGCGGTGGGCGCGGCTGTCGCCATCGCGATGGTGCCGGTGACCCAACGGGCCAGGGCGATGGCCGTGATGATCGGCGGACTGTCGATCGCCAACGTGCTGGGGGTGCCGCTGGGCGCCTTCCTCGGCGAGAGCTTCGGCTGGCGTTCGGCGTTCTGGGCAGTGGGCGCCGCCTCCGCCGTGGCACTGGCCGGTGTCGTCACACGCATCCCGCGCATCCCACTTCCCGACGAGAAGCCGCAGCTCAAGCGGGAGGTAACGATCTACCGCGACCGTCAGGTGTGGCTGTCGATCGTGATCACGGCCCTCGCGGCCGGCGGTGTGTTCTGCGCGTTCAGCTATCTCGCGCCGCTGCTGACGGACGTGGCCGGACTGAGTTCGAGCTGGGTGCCGTGGGTACTCGCCCTCTTCGGCGTCGGCGCACTGATCGGTACGACGATCGGCGGCCGCGTCGCGGACGCCCACCTCTTCGGCGTGCTGCTGACCGGCATCAGCGCCTCGACGGTCTTCCTCGTGGCCCTGGCCCTCTTCGCGTCGAACCAGGTCGCCGTCGTCATCCTGGCGTTCCTGCTGGGCCTTTCGGCATTCTACACGGCCCCTGCGCTCAACGCCCGTATGTTCAACGTGGCGGGCGTCGCCCCGACGCTGGCCGGTGCGACGACGACAGCCGCGTTCAACCTGGGCAACACGAGCGGCCCGTGGCTGGGCGGCGCGGTGATCGACGCGGACTTCGGCTTCCGTGCCACGGCCTGGGCGGGCGCCGCGATGCTGCTGCTCGGCCTCGTCACGGTGACGGTCTCCCTGCGGCTACGCGGCGACGGCGACAGCGGCAGGCCGTCCCGCCGCGTAGCAGGCAGCACAC
This sequence comes from Streptomyces sp. NBC_01012, assembly GCF_045162755.1. NCBI lineage: Bacteria > Bacillati > Actinomycetota > Actinomycetes > Kitasatosporales > Streptomycetaceae > Streptomyces > Streptomyces sp. NBC_01012. Next base: position 3,318,967 of record NZ_CP108688.1, read on the forward strand.
CGACACACTCGGACGCGGAACGGACGGCCGGCGCGGTCCAATCGGTCACCTCGTAGCCGCCCGGCGGCTACCGGATCACCGACGCGGCGCGAAGCGCGACCCTCAGCGCGAGGCCGGCGAAGCCGCGACCCTCAGCGCGAGGCTTGCGAGGCCGGTGCAGTCGGTGCACCTGGCGCACCTGGTGAAGGCGGAGGCGGCGGCGATGCGGGCGAAGCAGGCCGCCCCTTGGGCCTCCGCAACCCCGCGTCGGTGATCCGGCGCACGATCTCCTTCGACCCGACCTCCCGCGCCCCGGCGCGCACCGCGTCCGCGTAGTGCGCCTCGGGCACGTCGTAGTGATCGCGCTCGAAGGCGCGGGGCGGGCAGCCGATCGAGGCGGCGAAGGCATGCAGCTCCTCGAACGACACATCGCTGACCAGGTGCGACCACATGCGGCCGTGCCCCGGCCAGGTCGGCGGGTCGATGTAGATGGTCACCGGCCGCTCACCGGCCGAACACCTGGGCGAGCCCGCCCACCCGCGCGACGGACACCGTCGCCTTCGTACACACCCAGTGCGGATCCGGTCCGAGCTCCGGCTCGACATCCAGAGCGTGCGGCCCTTCGTCCGTACACACCGGGCACAGCGGCCAGCGCCCGTAACGCTCCAGGAGCGCGTCCTGGACGTCCTGCGCCACGAGCCCCGTGACGAACGCCACGCCCTCGGGCCACTGTTCGACCCACCATCGCCGGTGGACCACCGCGTCCTCGACCATCGAGACGATGCCGGCCTCGGCCACATCGCCCGCGACGAGGTCGGCCATCACCAGCGCACGCGCGGTGTGCAGCTCCTGCTCCAGCCTGTTCAACTCCATGCCCCCATTGTCCCGCCCCCACCACCCCCGAGCGGCGGCCCACGGGGTGGCCCGGAGAAAGGGGTGGGGATTAAGGACGGGACAAACGGACATTTCGCCCATTTTCGCGTCCTCAACCTCCCTTCACGGAACGAGGGATTGACGGGAGCGGGGGGTGGAAATAACTTTCAAGTGTGACCAATGACGTGAAGGAAAGTTTCAACCCGGACTCACCGCCCGCCCCCGCCGCGCTGGCGGCGAAGGTGCGGACCCTCGCTCCGTCCATGACCCGTTCGATGCAGCTGGTCGCCGAAGCGGTGGCAGGGGACCCCGCCGGGTGTGCCGCCCTCACCGTCACCGGTCTCGCCGAGCTCACGGGCACGAGCGAGGCGACCGTGGTCCGCACGGCCCGCCTCCTCGGCTACCCGGGCTACCGCGACCTGCGCCTCGCGCTCGCCGGCCTCGCCGCCCACCAGCAGTCGGGCCGGGCTCCGGCCGTCACCGCGGACATCGCGGTCGACGACCCGATCGCCGACGTCGTGACGAAGCTCGCCTTCGACGAGCAGCAGACGCTCGCCGACACCGCGGCCGGACTCGACACGGTGCAGCTCGGGGCCGCCGTGGCCGCAGCCGCGACCGCGCGTCGCATCGATGTCTACGGCGTCGGGGCGTCCTCCCTGGTGGGGCAGGACCTGGCGCAGAAGCTGCTGCGGATCGGGCTGATAGCCCACGCGCACATGGACCCGCACCTCGCCGTGACCAACGCGGTGCAGCTGCGGTCCGGGGATGTGGCCATCGCGATCACCCACTCCGGTTCGACGGGTGACGTCATAGAGCCGCTTCGGGTCGCCTTCGACCGGGGCGCGGCGACGATCGCGATCACCGGCCGTCCGGACGCCCCGGTCTCGCAGTACGCCGACCATGTACTGACGACGTCCACCGCGCGGGAGAGCGAGCTGCGGCCTGCCGCAATGTCGAGCCGTACGAGCCAGCTGCTCGTCGTCGACTGCCTGTTCATAGGGGTCGCCCAGCGGACGTACGAGACGGCGGCGCCCGCACTGTCCGCGTCGTACGAGGCGCTCGCCCATCGCCATACCCCGCGCGTTCGCTGACGACCACGACCCCACGTCCACGCCCACGCTCATATCCACGGCGCCACCGCACCACGCCACGCACCCGCACCCGCACCCGCGAACCGTACGAGCACGAGAAAGCTGAGCACCGTCCATGACCTCCACCACCGACGCGAATGCCGACGAAGCCACTCCCGATGGTTACGGCGAACTCCGCGCCCAGCTCGCGACCCTCACCACCGAGGCCTTCCGGCCGGAGCTCGCCGAGATCGACCAGCTGCCGACGCGGGAGATAGCCCGCATCATGAACGGCGAGGACGCCACCGTCCCCGCCGCCGTGGCCGAGAAGCTGCCGGAGATCGCCGCAGCGATCGACGACACCGCCGAGCGCATGGCGCGCGGGGGCCGGCTGATCTACGCGGGCGCCGGCACCGCGGGACGTCTCGGTGTGCTCGACGCCAGCGAGTGCCCGCCCACCTTCAACACCGACCCGTCCGAGGTCATCGGCCTGATCGCGGGCGGCCCTTCCGCCATGGTCACGGCGGTCGAGGGGGCCGAGGACAGCAAGGAGCTGGCCGCGGCCGACCTCGACGCCCTGGGGCTCACCGCTGACGACACGGTGGTCGGGATCTCCGCCTCCGGCCGCACGCCGTACGCCATCGGGGCCGTCGAGCACGCCCGCAGCAGGGGCGCGCTCACCATCGGCCTTTCGTGCAACGCGGACTCCGCGCTCGCCGCAGCGGCGGAGCACGGTCTGGAGATCGTCGTCGGCCCCGAGCTGCTCACGGGCTCGACCCGTCTCAAGGCGGGCACGGCACAGAAGCTCGTCCTGAACATGCTCTCGACGATCACGATGATCCGGCTCGGCAAGACGTACGGGAATCTCATGGTCGACGTGCGCGCTTCCAACGAGAAGCTGCGCGCCCGTTCCCGCCGGATCGTCTCCCTCGCCACCGGCGCCGGTGACAAGGAGATCGAGGCGGCGCTCGCCGCCACCGACGGCGAGGTGAAGAACGCCATCCTCACCATTCTCGGGGCGGTCGACGGTCCCACCGCCGCCACGCTCCTGGCCGACTCCGACGGCCACCTCCGCGCCGCTCTCGCGGCTGTCCGAACCACCTGACGCACCACTCCTCGCACAGCAAGGCACCACGCACCATGGCTACTGAAGACAAGAACCGCGCCACTGCCGCCGCGATCCTGCCGCTTGTCGGTGGCGCCGCGAACGTCAGCTCGATCGCCCACTGCATGACCCGGCTCCGGCTGGGCCTGCACGACCGTTCCCTTGTCGACGACGAGGCGCTCAAGGCGGTCCCCGCCGTGATGGGCGTGGTCGATGACGACACGTATCAGATCGTCCTCGGCCCGGGCACCGTCGCCCGGGTCACCCCCGAGTTCGAGAAACTGGTCGAGGAGGGCCGGGCGGCGTCCGAGAACCTCGTTCCGGATGGTCCCGCGTCCGACGGCTCCGCGTCCGGCGACTCCGCGTCCGACGGCCCCGCATCCGACGGCCTCGCGTCCGGCGGCTCCGCGTCTGGCGGCCCCGCAGCCGACGGCTCCGCTCCCGCCCCCGCCCACACGGCCGAGGAGCTCGCCGGTAAGGGTGCGGCTCTCAAGGCGCGGCAGAAGGCGAAGAACGCCACCCCGTTCAAGCTGTTCCTGCGCAAGATCGCGAACATCTTCGTCCCGCTGATCCCGGCCCTGATCGGCTGCGGCATCATCGCCGGTCTCAACGGGCTGCTGGTGAACCTCGGCTGGCTGACCTCGGTCACCCCCGCCCTGGCTGCGATGGCCTCCGGCTTCATGGCTCTGATCGCGGTCTTCGTCGGCTACAACACGGCGAAGGAGTTCGGCGGTACGCCGATTCTCGGCGGCGCGGTCGCGGCGATCATCGTCTTCCCCGGTGTCGCTGACATCCATGCGTTCGGCCAGACCCTCGCCCCGGGCCAGGGCGGCGTCCTCGGCGCGCTGGGCGCGGCGGTCCTCGCGGTGTACGTCGAGAAGTGGTGCCGCCGCTGGGTGCCGGAGGCCCTGGACGTCCTGGTCACTCCGACCCTGACGGTCCTGATCTCCGGCCTCGTCACGATCTTCGGCCTGATGTACGTGGCCGGTGAGGTCTCCTCCGCCATCGGTACGTTCGCCGACTGGCTGCTCTCCACGGGCGGCGCGGGTGCGGGCTTCCTGCTCGGCGGCTTCTTCCTGCCGCTGGTGATGCTGGGCCTGCACCAGGCCCTGATCCCGATCCACACGACGCTGATCGAACAGCAGGGCTTCACAGTCCTGCTGCCGATCCTCGCGATGGCCGGAGCGGGTCAGGTCGGTGCGGCAGCTGCGGTCTACCTCCGCCTCCCGCGCAACGAGTCGATCCGAAAGACCATCAAGTCCGCGCTGCCTGCGGGTCTGCTCGGTGTGGGCGAGCCTCTGATCTACGGCGTCTCGCTGCCGCTGGGCCGTCCGTTCATCACGGCGTGCGTGGGCGGTGCGTTCGGCGGGGGCTTCGTGGGGCTGTTCAACCAGCTCGGCGACTCGGTCGGCTCGACGGCCATCGGCCCGTCCGGCTGGGCCCTGTTCCCGCTCCTGGACGGCAACCACGGCTTGGGCTCCACGATCGCGATCTACGCGGGCGGGCTGCTCGTCGGGTATGTCGCGGGCTTCGTGGCGACGTACTTCTTCGGCTTCAGCCAGGCTCTGCTGACCGAGTTCAACGTCTCCCAGGAGCCGGACCCGTCCCTGGTCGCGGCCGGCGACAGGTCCGGCACCGCCAGCGACTCCCGCGGAAGCGGCACCCCCGGCGACACCCCCGCGAAGGAACCAGCGGGCGTCTGAGCTGGGCGGGGGAAGGGGGTTACGGACACAGGAATCGGGCAAAACGTCCGCTCGTGCGTCCGTAACCTCCCCTCGACCCTGGAGACGTCTCCCTCTCGGGATCCCATGTTCGAGCGGGCGGGTGTGTAGGGAATTGCTTTCCGGGCACTAGATGCTGCGGAGGTTGATAACAATGGTTCCCCTGCTTCTCGTTCTTCTGCTCGCCCTGATCCTTTTCGGTGCGGGTTTCGCACTCAAGGCACTGTGGTGGATCGCAGTGATCGTGCTCGTGGTGTGGCTGATCGGCTTTCTCGTCCGTCCGACGACGGGTGGCAAGCGCGGCCGTTGGTACCGCTGGTAGACGACCTCGACCAGCAACGACGCGGGTGGTTCAGGACCTTCGGGACCTGAGCCACCCGCTTTTTTCGCTGCCGCAGAATTCGCCGGGTGTGGGCGGGATGATTGCGGGCAGCCGAAATGGTGAGCGGTACGGCTCATTTGACCGTCGCGGAAGGAGCCAGTTATGAGCGACAACCTGTGGAGCTTTCAGCCCATGAGCGGCCACACCGCGGGCGCCGACCTGACCGGATTCTCGGTCGAGGCGACGGACGGAAATATCGGAAAGGTCGACAAGCAATCCGACAAGGCCGGTTCCGCCTATCTCATCGTCGATACCGGAGTCTGGATCTTCGGAAAGGACGTCCTGCTTCCGGCAGGCACGATCAAAGGCATCGACACGGAACAGAAGAAGATACGCGTCGACCTGACCAAGGACCAGATCAAGGACTCCCCCGAGTTCGACAGGCACTCGCACGCGAACGACCCCGGCTACCACGCCCAGGTCAGCGGCTACTACGACAACTACCGCATCCTGTAACTCCTGGTCGCCCGGAGAACCGATCGCCGGCCCGTCGGCATCTGTCTGTGTAGAAACCCACAGCTCAGAGACGACAAGCGGCGGAAGAGCAGCAGACATGACGCACGGGCCGGCAGCAACACCCGACGAGGGACGACGCATCGAAGGGGAGATCGAAGGGGAGCACGGGGCACGAACCGGCGTCGTCCGCACGACGTTCGCCGTCCTGCGCCGCGACGGGCTCGCCCTGTACGGCCAGGCCGCCCGTGCCGCCGGAGTCGCCGCGCTGGGCGGTCTGCTGGTGACGGTCGTGGCGTTCCTCGTCACCTGGCCCACGTTCACCGCGATCCGTCAGGGCGCGATCCGGGCCCACATCAACGAGGACTCCTACGCCCCCGACGGCAGCCGGGTGAATGACATGTGGCTCACCCTCCTCGCCTGCCTGCCGTTCCTCATCCTCCTGCTCCACCTCGGATGCACCGCCATCCAGACCGCGTCCACGCGTGCCGTCGCAGACGGGCACCCGGGCGGGCGCGTCGAGGGGCAGGGGCGCGGGCGCTTCCGTGCGGTCCTGGGTGTGTACGTGCTGCGGGGCGTGTGCGTGTGGGCGCCGTTGGTGCTCGCCGTCCTGCTGGAGGAGTACCTCACCACCACCATGTTCCGGGAGTACACCGCGATCGTCCCGAAGTGGGAGTACCCCCATCTGTTCCCTCTGCTGCGCTACGGCCTGCCTCTGCTCGGCCTGGTGTTGACGCTGGTGCTCCGGTTCGGCTGGACCCTGGCCCCGGCCACCGCCGCGACGGAGGGCCTCGCGCCCCTGGCCTCCCTGCGCCGTTCCTGGTCGCTGACCTGGGGCCGGGTCGGCGCCTGGTTCCGGACCATGGCCCTTGCCCTGCCCCTGGGCGCGCTCGCCGTCGGGCTGTACCTGCTGCTCCACCTCGCCGCCCGGCCCCTGCGCTCCGCGACGGTCTCCGTCTTCCTGGAGTGGGGCCCGGACAACACCTATGCCGCGTACGTCGTCGGGCTCCTCGTCCCGATCGCCATCGCCCTGCTGCTCGCCGGCGCCCTGATCCTGCCGCCGGCGCACACCGCCCTCGCGGTCCTCCACCGGCGGCTCCTCACGGCAGCCGCCCCTCGCGGTTGATCTCCCGCACCCGCGCCCGCAGCACGAGCCCCGGCGGGGCCGGCCGGACCGCTTCGGGCGGGCAGTCCCACTCCGCGCCGCCGCCCGGCGGACGCAGTTGTACGTACGGTCCGACTCGGCCCATCACCCGGCCGATCCGTCCGTCCCTGCCGTCCACTGCGAACGTCCCCGGCTCAGGCGTACACGGTTCCAGTCCTTCAACTGTCATGTGCGGCCTTCGCTTCGAGCTCAGCACTCAGCCGCAGAGCCGTCTCGACCGAGCACCGGCCGAGGTCGACCAGCGGGGTCGGCTCGTTGCTCGCGCACGACACCGGGTCGATCCGCAGCGACGGCAGCTTCACGCCGACCCCCGCGAGCCCGGCCCGGAGCCGGGCTGCCGCGTCCTCCGCCGCCCGCACTCTGCTCGCTGCTTCTTTGCGCCGTTCCGTAGCCGTCATCATGATCTTCCCCATTTCCACGCTGAGTAGTGGCTATGCGTACTCAGCGTGGCCAATTCCTCGCTACCGTGGAAGAGGCGCAGTTCCAACACCCGCCGATGTGTCACAGGGAGTCGCCTTGCCCGGACCGAAGAAGCTGGACCCCTCCTCCTCGCCTCGCGCCCTCCTCGGCGCCGAACTCCGTCATCGAAGGGAGGCCGCGGACCTCTCCCAGGAGGACCTCGGCGCCCCGCTGTTCGTCAGCGGCTCCTTCATCGGACAGCTCGAATCCGGTACGCGCCGCATGCAGTTGGACCAGGCCCAGAAGCTGGACGAGGTCCTGGGCGCGGGCGGCTTCTTCGTGCGCAACTGTGCCGCCCTGAAGAAGTCCAAGTACCCCGACCACTTCGCGGAGGCCGCCGAGGCGGAGCGCGAAGCGACCTCGATCCGGGAGTACGCGCCCCTGTTGATCCCGGGGCTGTTGCAGACGGAGGGGTACGCGCGAGCTGTGTTCCGGGGCGGCCTACCGACGGCCACCGAGGACACCATCGACGAGCTGGTTGCCGCGCGCCTGGAGCGCGCACAACTGTTGGCCGATCCAACAACGCCCCTGGTTTGGGTGGTGCTCGATGAGGCTGTGCTGCGCCGCCACAAGGGAGGGCGGGCCACCATGGCGGACGCTCTCCGCCACCTCTGCACCCTGGCCGGCCACCATCGCATCATCGTGCAGGTTCTGCCGTTCTCAGCGGGTGCACACATGGCTCTCGAAGGTCCACTCAAGCTGATGGCCTTCGACACCGCGCCCCCGCTCGCCTATCTGCAAGGCCTGGGCACAGGCCAGTTGCGCGATGATCCGGCTACCGTCAGGCAGTACGAGCTGACCTACGATCTAGTCGTGGCCAGCGCATTGTCACCCGAAGCATCCCTGGCCCTGATCCATTCCGTGGCGGAGGATTACGCCCATGAAGATCAGCAGCTCTGACTACGACCTGACCACGGCGACCTGGCACAAGTCCTCGTACAGCGGTGCAAGCGGTGGCGACTGCCTGGAGGTCGCCACCTGGCGGAAGTCCACCTACAGCGGCGGAGACGGCGGCAACTGCCTCGAAGTCGCCGACGGCCTCCCGCACATCGTCCCCGTCCGCGACTCCAAGGTCACCGACGGCCCCGCGCTCGTGTTCCGGGCTGAGGCCTGGTCCGGCTTCGTCGATGGGCTGAAGCGCGGCTGAGTCGCGGCAGCGGAGCGACTTTCGTCGTCCTCCGTCGCGACCATCGGCTACAGCGGTGTCGGGCCGGGGGTCTCTACCGTGGGCGTGTGACTCGTCTGGATTCCATGACCCCCGCGCGCCCCGCACCCCTCATATCGGCCGTGCCGGGGCGCGCCCTGCTCTCGCGCGACATGTGGCCGGCTCAGCGCATCGTGGGTGAAGCGTTCCTGAGCCTGGTGCTTGCCCTGGTGGGGGTGGGCGCCGGGCTTGTGGAAGACCAGAGCACGGCGGTGGCCGTCGGGGTCGGCGTGCTGGCCGGGGTGTTGTCGCTCCTGCGCCGGGCGCTGCCCGCGTCGGTGCTGCTGGTGGCCGCGGCCGGTTCCGGGCCGTTCTTCGAGTTCGCGCCTCTGCTCGTCGTCGTCGCCTGGTCGGCCGGGCGACGGATCGACGGTATCGGCAGGGCGGGCGGTGTCTTCGCCCTCGCCTACGGCCTGGCCCTCGGTCTGGCCGCGCTCCAGGAATCGCACGTGTCGTTGCCGGTGCTGGCCATCGCCGGGATGTTCATCCTGGTCGCGCTCGTCGTCCCGGGACTCGCGGGACGCTACTGGTCGCAGCGCAGGACCCTGACCGACACCCTCCGCGAGTACAACGCCCAGCTTCTGCGTGAGCGGGCGATGATCGCGGGGCAGGCCAGGATGCTGGAGCGTCAACGCATCGCGCAGGACATGCACGACAGCCTCGGCCATCAGCTGGCGCTGATCGCGGTGCACACCGGTGCGCTGGAGGTGGACCGCGAGCTGACGGGCCAGCAGCATGAGGCCGTCGGTGTGCTGCGTGAGGCGTCGGTGGCCGCGATGCACGAACTGCGGGATGTGGTCGGCGTACTGCGGGACGGTGCGGATTCCTCCCCGGCCGGCGGGACTCCCCAGAGTGCGGGCGGTGAGGAGACCGGGGCGCCGTCCCGTGGGGTGGCGGGCATCGACGACCTGGCCGAGACGTCCCGGAAGGCCGGTACGGCTGTGGAGCTCCGGCGCTCGGGCGAGGTACGCCCGCTCGCGACGACGGCCGACCATGCGGCGTACCGGGTCGTGCAGGAGGGCCTGACCAACGCCTACAAGCACGCTCCCGGGGCGCCGATCACCATCGGTCTGCGGTACGAGCCGGACTCGCTGGTCGTGGAGGTCACCAACGGCCCGGCGGCGCAGCCGGCGCCCGGGGGCGTGGCGAGTGGCGGACAGGGGCTGACCGGCCTGGAGGAGCGGGCGCGGCTCGTCGGCGGCATGGTGCACGCGGGTCCCACGGCCGACGGTGGGTTCCGGCTGGCCGGCGTCCTGCCGTACTCCTCGCCCGGTGACGCGAGGAAGACGTTCGTCGCTCCGCCGGACGACTTTCGGGCGCAGAATCCGGCGGGCTCCGGGGATGAGGCTGGACCGGTCAGCGAATGGAACGTTCTCCCGAAGGAGTTGGCCAAGGCGATGAGCAAGACCAAGAGGGGCAACGGGATAGCCATCGGATGCGGGATCGCGACACTGGTCGGCGTCGTGGTCGTGGTCGCGGTGGTCGTCGGGATCGTCTTCCTCGTACGCGAGGGGGACAAGGCGATGATCGAGCCCTCGCAGTACGACGCGGTGAAGATCGGTCAGTCCGAGCAGTCCGTCCGCGACTCGCTGCCGCACGGCGACTCGTTCATCAACACGGGCCCGGGGGACGGAGCGCCGCCGGAGCCCGACGGTGCGACCTGCCTGACCCTCCTTTCCACGGAGTTGGGGGACGACTGGGACTCGGACCCGGTGTTCCGATTCTGCTTCAAGGACGGCAAGCTGATCGAGAAGAAGTCCTTCGATGCTGCTGAGGGAACATGACCGGTCAGAACCAGTCAGGAGAATCGTGATCAGGGTGCTGGTGGCTGATGATGAGCCGCTGATCCGGGCAGGCATCCGGATGATTCTCTCCTCGGCCGATGACATCGACGTCGTCGCCGAGGCCGCCGATGGCCGTGAGGCGGTCGAGCTCGCCCGTTCCCAGCGGGTGGACGTCGCGCTGCTGGACATCCAGATGCCCGTCATGGACGGGCTGACGGCTCTGGGCGAGCTGCGCCGGGCGGTCCCTCAGGTGAGGGTGTTGATCCTGACGACGTTCGGGGAGCGGCACAACGTGCTGCGTGCCCTGACCGGGGGGAGCGCCGGCTTTCTGCTGAAGGACTCGGCCCCCGCGGAGCTCATACGGGCGGTGCGGGCGGCGGCGGGCGGTGAGGCGTATCTGTCGCCGGGAGCCACCCGGCACGTCGTGGACTCGCTGGCCACCGGTGGTGCGACGCAGCGGGCGGAGGACGCCCGCCGGAGGCTGGAGAAACTGACCGGCCGCGAGCGCGACGTCCTGGCCCTCCTCGGCGAGGGCCTCTCCAACGCGGACGCGGGGCAGCGGATCCATATGAGCGAGGCGACGGTGAAGGCGTACGTGAGCCGCATCCTCGCCAAGCTGGAGTGCGAGAACAGGGTGCAGGCCGCTCTGCTGGCCCGGGATGCCGGTCTCGGCGTGTGAGCACCGGGATTCAGACCACCTGGATGACGTGCTTGCCGCGTACGCCGCCCGCTTCCAGTGCCCGGTGGGCGGCGGCGATCTCGGAGAGCGGGTGGACGGTGTCCACCACGGGGCGGATCTGGCCGCTCTCCACATAGGCGGCCAGTTCGGCGAGGCGGTCGTGCTTCGGGTTGTCGCTGAAGAACTGGACGCGTCCACGGCCGTGGACCGTCGAGGCGAGGATGTAGCCGAGGCTTGCCGCGAGGTGGTCGATGTCGAAGGAGATGGAGATCATCCGGCCGCCGGGGGCCAGCAGCCGCCGGAAGGCCCGGAGTTCGGTGCCTGCGGTGTCCATGATGACGTCGAAGCGGCCCAGGTCGGACGGCCCGGTGGTCGTGTAGCTGAAGGCCTCGTCGGCGCCGAGCTCCCGGACGAAGTCCAGGTTCTTCGGGCCCGCCAGGGCCGTGACATGGGCACCCAGGACCTTGCCGAGCTGGACGGCGATGCTGCCGACGCCACCGCTCGCGCCGCGTACGAGCAGTCGCCGGCCCGGCTTCAGGCGCCCCCTGACCCTGAGGGCGGTGATGGCGGTCACGCCCACGGGGAGGGACGCGGCTTCGACGAGGCTGATGTTCTCGGGGGCGTAGGCCAGATTGCGGGGGCGGACCGCGATGTATTCGGCGGCGCTGCCGAAGGTGCGGGGCAGGACGCCCCATACGCGGTCGCCCGGCCGAAGTCCGGTGACGGCGGGGTCCACCTCGGCGATCTCGCCGGCGAAGTCGATCCCGGTGCGCTGGGGGAACTTGCGGCCGGTCACCAGGCGGACGCGCCCGGCACGGCCGTACAGCTCGCCGCCGTTGACGCCCACCGCGTGGACCCGGACCAACACCTGGCCCTGCTGGAGTGTCGGTACCGGGACCGTGCCGATGCGGAGCACCTCGGGAGGTCCGTAGCTGTCGTAGAGCGCCGCGCGCATGTCGTTCATGTCTTCCAGACTAAGCGGCTAAACGGATGGCCCCCTCCATTTGAGCTAAAGTGAGAAACATGCCTGCTCAGACCTCTCACAAGCCACCCGTTGACGGCCCTGACGGTCCCGACGGCTCTGGCGGTCCTGACGGCTCTGGCGGTCTGCGCGCCGATGCCAGGGAGAACCGTGACCGGATACTGAGGGCCGCGCGTGAGGCGTTCTCGCAGCAGGGCATCGATGTGCCCATGGCGGCGATCGCCCGGCGGGCCGGGGTCGGGGTCGCCACGCTGTACCGGCGGTTCCCCACCCGCGACGCGCTCGTGACGGAGGCGTTCGCGAAGGAACTCACCCACTGTGTGTCCGTGCTCGACGAGGGGCTGGCCGACCCTGACCCCTGGCGGGGGTTCTGCACGGTGCTGGAGAGGGTCTGCCTGATGCAGGCGGTGGACCGGGGGTTCACGCAGGCGTTCCTCACCGATTTCCCGGACCAGCTGGACTTCTCGGGCGAACGCGCCCGCGCCGAGGAGAGCCTGGCGCTGCTGGTCCGGCGGGCCAAGGACGCGGGCGGGCTGCGCCAGGACTTCGAGACGAGCGACATCACCTTGCTGCTGCTGGCCAACTGCGGCGTCGCGACCGGAGCGGGCGAGGAGGAGGCTGCGGCGGCATCCCGGCGCCTGGTCGCCTACCTGCTCCAGACCTTCCGGGCGGAGACGGCCGCCGCCCTGCCGCCGCCCACCCGGCTGGATCTGGGACGGATCCACGGGGCCGGCGGCTGAGCGGGAAGCACAGGGCCCATAGCCACCTCCCCGTCACGTCGTGCGGTTCAGCACGGCCGTGAGTTCGGCCCGCCGTCGTATCCGCAGCTTGCGGTAGGCGTGGGTGAGGTGGGTCTCCACCGTGCGGCGGGCCAGGTGCAGCAGTTCGGCTATCTCCGCGTTGGTGCGCCCGTCGGCGGCCAGTTCGGCGATACGGCGCTCGCTTCCCGTCAGGGCGGCGGACCCCGTGCGTGCCGAGGTGGGGAGCCGGCCGCCTCCCTCGCGCAGCGCTCGGCCGGCCAGCGTGTGGAGGCGGGCCGCGCCCTTGCTCTCCGCGCGTTCGGCCGCCTCGCGCAGGCAGTCCCGGGCGCGGGAGCGCTCCCCCGCACCCATGAGCTGGCGGCCCTGTGCGAGCAGCGCCGGGATCAGCTCCATCTCGGTGTCGGCCGGGGCGCCCCGCAGCATGCGTACCGCCTCATCGGCGAGCTCCAGGCCGCGCCGTCCGCCGGTCACGGTGCCCAGGACCCGCAGGGCGCGGCCCACCGTGCGCGGGGTGTTCCAGACGCGGGCCAGCCGCAGTTCCTCCTCCGCCAGCCGCAGGGCCTCCCGGGTGCGTCCCGTCGTGGGCCCGCATTCGGCTATCGCGGAGCGCCACGGTGTGACGACGGGGCTGGTCACTTCGCGTGCCAACTGGCGGCGCCCGCACTCCAGTAAGTCGTGCAGCGCACCCGCCGAATCGCCCACGGCGTTCCGCACCAGGCCCCGGGCGTACAGGAAGCGGTTCAGCTCCCAGGAGTCGCGCGCCCTGCGCAGGTCGAACCCGGCGGCGAGCCGCTGTGCCTCGTCGGTGCGGTCGGCGTGCAGGAGCGCCAGCAGTACGTGCGCGTCCCTGTTGTCGGGGCCCGCCCCCGACCGTGCGACGCACAGGTCGGCGACATCGGCGAGCAGTACGGCCTGATCGCCCCGGGCCGCGGTGATGTCCGCACGGATGTTGACGAGGGCGAGGCGCATCGGGTGCAGCCGGGAACAGCTCTGCAGTGCGAGGCCGCGTTCCACGAGCCGTTCGGCCTCGTCGAGTTCGTCGGCCCACTGGGCGACGGCCGCAGCGGTGCCCACCAGGAAGGGCTCGCCGGTCGGGTCGGCGGGCTCGGCGAGCAGCGCGTGCAGTTGTGCCATCGCGTCCTGCGCGGAGATCAACCCGGCTGTCGCGGCGTACCGGACGAGGAGGGCCTGTCCGGCGGTGCCGACGAGCTCGGGCGAGCGCGCGGCCGACTCGCCCAGCCACCGGTACGCCTCCTGCCGCTGGACCTGATCGTGGTCGGAGAGCATCGCCGATGCCGCCTGCACGGTACGGGCGAGCCCCGGGTGTCCTGACAGGCCTGCCTCCGTCCTGCGCAGCATGCCCATGGCCGTACGGACTTCACCCTGGCCGGCGAGCGCGGTGCCGAGGGCGATGGCGGTGTGCACCCGGTCGCTGGGCTCGCCCTCCAGGTCCAGGGCCTCGGCCAGGCGTGAGATGGCGGCACCGGCGTCGGCCGAGAGGTATTCCAGGGAGCCGAGTTCGGTCAGCAGCCGCTGCCTGCGGCCGTCGGACAGCGGCTCGTCGAGCGCCCGGCGCAGATAGCGGACGGCGTCGTCGGCCCGGAAGGCGTCGATGGCCACGGTGACCGCGTCCCGCAGGACGCGCAACGCCCAGGGCCTGCCGACGGCAGGGGCGCGCAGCAGATGGCGGGCGACGGCCTCCACCCGCCCGCCCCTGGACAGCAACGCCTCGGCTGCGGCCAGATGCACCTCCTGCCTGCGTGTGGTCGGCCAGCCGGTGAGCACCGCGTCCCGCAGGAGCGGATGGGCGTAGCGGCGCTGCCCGTTGGCGTCGGTGCGCAGCAGTCCGAGCCGGGTCATCGCGGTGAGCCAGCCGGCGACCCGGGCCGGGTCGGCGCCGGACGCGTCGGCGAGCAGGACCTGCTGATCGGTGGCACTGTCCGGTGCGGCCGCCTCCTCCAACGCGGCGAAGGCACGGGCCACATCGGCGGTCGCCTGCCCTGCGCTGTCCAGCCACCAGGAGACCGCCGCCGGATACGCACCCGGGTACAGGGCGGCGCAGGTCTCCGGCAGCGGGAGGGGCGGGGTGCCGCGCAGATCGTCCACCAGGGCGAGCAGCAGGAGTGGAAGGCCCGCGCCGGCACGTACGCAGTCCGCCGTCCACCCGGGGTCCGCCCCGGGGAGCAGGGCTTCGACCATCTGTGCCGCCGCCGTGTCGCTGAGCGGGGCGAGGGTGTGCGTGCGGACGAAGGACGCGGAGAGCGCGTGGGTGAAGCCGCTGGGCTGGGGGTCGATGTCGTACTGGCGCCGCTCGGTCGCCACCAGCAGCACGGGCAGCCGGTCGAGTTGGCGGGCAGCCTCGGCGAGCCAGCGGCGTGAGGACAGGTCGGCCAGGTGGATGTCGTCGACGGCCAGCAGCAGGGGGGACTGCGCGGCGAGCGTGTCCAGCAGCTCCCACAGCCGGGCCGCTCTGCGGTGGTAGTCGGCGGACGGCATGCCCGCGTACTCCGGTACGTGGCCGAGGAGTCGCCCTGCCGTGGAGAGGGGCGCACCGGCGTCCTCCGGGGAGCAACGCACACGCAGCACCCGCAGGCCACGTTCCGCGGCATGCGCGGCGGCTGCCTCCAGAACGGCGGTGCGGCCGGTCCCGGTGGCACCGCTCAGCAGGACGAGGCCGCCCGTGCCTTCGAGGGCGCGGGCGCTCTCGGCCGCCAACAATTTGTGTGCGTCGCCGCGTTCGCGCAGCGCGTGGATCATCGAGGCCTCCCGGGAAGATGGTGCGCGCCCTCTCTGTGTCAGAGGTACAGACGCGAGCCGGGGTGGCGTGATATGACCCACACGCCGGGTCGGCAACCGGCCCGCCGGCCGGCGGTGTGTCCAGGCTCACGGCGCCTTGCGAACGCCGCGTCCGCACGCTCCGCACACGTCGCTGACCTGCCTTGATTTGACGTCAGGCGGCGCTTCCACTTTCCTCTCGTGGTCCACCTCGTGGTCCTCCACGATTGCGAACGCTGCGACACTCGCAGAAGTGTGGATCGTGTCCCATCCGCGGTGGCGTTCGCTCACAGCGGATCCGTGAACAGAGGAAATCGGTTGCTCAGCTCACCTCGGACCACCTCGGACACCACTGCCCAGGGCGGTCGGGTGCCCGTGTCCGTGACCGCCCCCGACCCGATCAGCCGTGAAGGTGCCGTCAGCCAGCTGCGCCGGCACCCGGAGGTCGAACTGCGCGAGGAGTCCCGCCCCGGCACGGTGGCCCTGCTGATCGAGGACGCGCTCGACGAGACGGCACTCACCCGGCTGCGCAGAGTCGTACGCAGTGAGGGGGCTCGTGCCGTGCTCGTCGTGGACACGATCCGCGAGAACGAGCTGCTGGATGTCATCGAGTGCGGCGTGGGGGCCATCGTGTGGCGCCGTGAGGCCACCGCCCACCGGCTGGTGCAGGCGGTACTGGCAGCCGCCCGCGGCGAGGGCGACCTGCCCGCCGATCTGCTCGGCCGGCTGATCAACCAGGTGGGCACCCTGCACCGGGGCGGCGCCGGACGCCACGGCAGCCCCTCCCTGGGACTCACCGCCCGCGAGGTGGACGTGCTGCGGCTCGTCGCCGAGGGACTCGACACCGGCGAGATAGCCGGAAAGTTGGCTTATTCCGAACGCACCGTCAAGAATGTGATGCACGGACTCACGACCCGTCTTCATCTGCGTAACCGTGCGCACGCCGTGGCCCATGCCCTCCGGGAGGGCTACATCTGACCGTCGGGGCAGGCGCGGGCGGGCTACGGGGCAGAACCGCTGTCCGCCGGCCGTCCCCGGCGTGCCTGGGTTCCGGGCGGCACACAGGGCACGATCGATGGCGTACGGCACCGAACGGAGCCGGACAGTACGGAGCCGGACAGTACGGAGCCGGACGGTGCGGCAGGCACCACGGCAGGGCGGGAGCGGCACGCGTGATCCACGAGGTGGACGAGGTCCTCAAGCGCCTCCTGACCGGCGGGGCGTTGACGGGTTCCGGCATCGAGGTGTCCTTCGAGGCGCCCACGCGTGACTGGGCGGCCCGGCGCAATGCCCCTGTGGTCAACACCTACCTGTACGACATCCGGGAGGACGTGGCCCGGCGTCAGCGCGGCCACACGTCGGTGCTCGACGAGCGGAACATCGTGGTGCGCCGCAGCCAGCCGCCCCGCTGGTTCCGGCTCTCGTACCTGGTGACGGCCTGGACGAAGACCCCGCAGGACGAACACCGGCTGCTGTCGGCCGTGCTTGCGACGCTGCTCCCCCGGGAGCTGCTGTCGCCCGACGAACTCCCCGGCTCACTCGGACGGCTCGGGCTGACCCTGCCGCTGACGGTGGCCGGACTCCAGACGGAGTCACGCTCCTTCGCCGAGATCTGGTCCGCGCTGGGCGGCGAACTCAAGCCGTCCCTGGACCTCGTGGTGACCGCGCCCTTCCCGGCCTTCCCCGAGTACGACGTCGGGCCGCCGGTCACCGAGGGCGCGACGGTCGGGGTACGCGACATCGACAGCGACAGCCGCGAGCCCGTGGGACGCTCGCACCGGCCCCACCACGTGGCGGCGGCCCGCGCCGCCCGCGAGGAGGCGGTGGCCGCCCGCCGAGGGGAGAAGCCGCGTTGAACACCTCGCTCCAGGCCCCTGAACGCCACCCCTCGCTCCCGCTGTTCACCCGGCTGGACGGGCTGCGGAGGTCGGTGGCCACGCTGGTCGAACGCCGCTCCGCCACCGACCCGACGGCCGACGACCCGCTGCGCGGCCTGTACCTGTCCGACGAGGCGGTACTGCGTCTGCTGCACACGGGCACGGACGGGGACACGGGCTCGGGCTCGGACGGGGACGCAGACGGCGGCTTCCCGGCGGCGGAGGCAGCGGACGGATGGGCCGACGACGCCCACACCGACGACCGGCTGGCCAGGACGGCCGCCAGGCTACGGCTGACCGAGCTGGACACGGCCATCCTGCTCATCGCCCTCGCCCCCGACCTCGACCGCTCCTTCGAGCCGCTCTACGGCTACCTCAACGACGACGTGAGCCGCCGCCGCGCCACGGCCGGCCTCGCCTTCGATCTGTGCGGGCTCCCCGCCCATCTGCCGCAGGCCCGCGCCCGGCTCCATCCCACCGCGCCGCTGCGCGCGTTCGGTCTGCTGGACGTCGAAGATCCCGAGCGCCCCTTCCTCTCCCGCGCGTTGTCCGTGCCGGACCGGGTGGCCGCACACCTCATCGGTGACGACACCCCGGACGCCACGCTGCGGGGGCGCCTGCGCCCGATGCCGGACCCGCTGTCCGCGGCCGAGCACGACGAGGCCTTCGGCCGGCAACTGGCCGCCGGGCTGTACGACGGGCCGCTCGCCATCTATCTGCGGGAACACCGGGAGGGTGACGGCCTGGCCGCGCTCGCTGCCGCCCTGCGCACGGTGGGCGTCGAAGCGCTGCGCTTCTCGGGCCACACCGGCGGCTCAGGCCCGGCAGGCCCCCCGGACCCCCACGACGCATCCGGCGGCGCATCCGGCTCGCCCGTCGCCCAGGGCGATGACGACCATCACGTACGCGCGCTGCTGCGCGAGGCGCGCCTCAGCGGCCGGGCGGTCGTGGTGTCCGGTCTGCCCGACCGGCCGGGCCCGCTGGTCGAAGCGCTGACCGGGGCCACGGACGTGACCGTGCTGCTGGCGGACCCCCGCCCGTACGACCCGCAGTGGTCCTCGCGCGACCCGCTCGTGCTCCAGGCACCGCGACGCCCGGCCGGCGGCACCGACGCCTGGCAGGCCGCGCTGGGTCCTGACGCCGGCCATCTCGACCTGGCCGCCACCGTGGCCCCGTACCACCTCGGCGGTGAGCGCATCGGCCGCGCGGCCCGTGCCGCCCTGGCGCTGGCCGACTTCGACGGAACCCCGCTCGGCGCCCACCACATCCGGCTCGCCGCCCGCCAGCAGTCGGCGTCCGGCCTGGAGAAGCACGCGCGCCGGATCCAGCCCGCGGTGGGCTGGGACGACCTCGTCCTGCCCGACGAGCCCCTGACCCAGCTGCGCGAACTCGCCCTCCGCGCCCGCCACCGCGACCGGGTGCTCGGTGACTGGCGGCTCAACGCGGGCGGGGGACGCGGGCGTGGCGTGGTCGGCATGTTCGCGGGGTCGTCCGGTACCGGCAAGACACTGGCGGCGGAGGTCGTCGCGGCCGATCTGGGCCTCGACCTCTACGTGATCCAGCTGTCCTCGATCGTCGACAAGTACATCGGCGAGACCGAGAAGAACCTGGAGCGGATCTTCACCGAGGCCGACAGCACGGACGCCGTGCTCCTCTTCGACGAGGCCGACGCCGTCTTCGGGAAGCGCTCGGAGGTCAAGGACTCCCACGACCGGTACGCCAACATGGAGAGCTCCTACCTCCTCCAGCGGCTGGAGTCGTTCGACGGATTCGCGCTGCTCACCACCAACCTGCGCTCCAACATCGACGAGGCGTTCACCCGCCGTCTCGACCTGGTGATCGACTTCCCGTTCCCGGACGCCGGCCAGCGGCTGGCCCTGTGGCACCACAGCCTGTCGCACGTGCCGTCCGTCGCGGAGATCGACGCAGCGCCCCTGGCCGAGGACTTCGAGCTGGCGGGCGGGACGATCCGCAGCGCGGTGGTCACCGCCGCCTACCTCGCCGCGGGGCGGGACGAACCGGTCGGCGCGGGCGACCTGCTGGAGGGCGCCCGCCGCGAGTACCGCAAGGCGGGACGGCTGGTGCCGGGCGAGGCGAACTGGTGAGAGAGCCGTGGCCCGCCTTGCGGCGGACCGCGCTCGTCACACCCTGAGCCTGATGGCTTCCAGCTGGAGCTTCAGATTCATGGGGCTGCCGCTGTAGACCCACTCACCGGGCTTGGTGCAGGAATGGCCGTACCATCCCTTCTCCTTCACGTTGCTGTCCTGGCAGACGCTCCCGTCGGTGACCCCGATGGTGAAGCCCTCCATGACGGAGTACGACTCCTTTGTGGAGCCCAGGTACATGTCCTTGCCCGTGCCCTTGCCCTGCCACTTCTCGCCCTCACGCCAGCCCTCGACCACGTAGGCGCCGGCGCCCCGTACGCCCCCGGTCTTGGACACCGCGATGTTGAGGGCCTTGATGGGCTGTCCCTTGCCGACCTCGCCCGCCGTCGCGCCGTCGCACACCGGGTTCGTCCAGCCCTTGTCCGCCACGTAGACGCGGTAGCAGATGTGGCGGCCCTCGCTGAGTGCGGCGATCTCGTGCACCGCGACGGCCGCGGTCCGCTCCGGCGGCTTCGCCGACTTCGAAGCGCCGCCGTCGCCACCGCCGCTGTCCCCGGGGCTCTTGTCCTCGGTCGTGGGGGTCACCTCGGGCGCGGGGGCGGACGGCGACGTCTCGGGCGGGGCACTCTCCTTGGGCGGCGGGATGGCGCTCACGGCCTGATCGGTCTTCTCCAGCGCCAGGCTCTTCACCTGAGGCTTGTAGGCGATCCAGATCGCGACGAACGCGATGGCCAGCGTCACGACGAGGCCGAGCACGGTCGCCAGCCAGCGCGGCAGGAACCCCCGCTGGATGTACGTACCGTTCACATCCACGTTGTTGGCACCGGAGCGTCGCAGCGCCACCGCGTAGGGCTGTTCCTCCTTGGGCCCGAACCAGATGATCTGCTTCGGCTTCAGCGTCGCCTTGACGAACGCGGCCCGGCCCGGCTCGACCTGGACGTTGCTCGGCTGCATCTCGTACGAGATCCGGTCACCGGAGTCGCTGCCGCTGAGCGAGGCGGTGACCTTGGTGTTGCCGAGGTTGTCGACCGCGATCCTGGGCCGGCCGCGGAAGCGGCCCTTGACGACCGGCGGCACCAGTTCGGCCCGTACCTCGGTGAACGGGGTGATGGTGAGGTTGCCCTCCGGGACGGTCACCGCCTCGGGATGCTCGGTCGGCGTGATCCGCACGGCGTACGGATTCGGCCCCGCGGTGGCGTCCGAGGTGCGCGGCGGGGCGAACGTCAGGTCCACCGAGCCCGTGGTGCCCGGGTAGAGGCGCAGCGACTGCGGCTCCACCACGGCCCAGGGGGCGAGGGGACCGATCGGTTCGAAGCGGTATTCGTCCACCACGTCACCGGTGTTGCGCAGCCGCAGCCGTACTGTCGTGCTGCTGCCGGGGTCGACGGTGGTGGAGAGGGGCTCGAGGGAGGTCCAGAGGCTCACCTCGCGAGGCTATGGCGGTCCTGGCGCCCAGTCAGCAAGCTCAGGGGCACCGTCGTTGCCCGATCGTCGCTGCGTACGCGCACAACCGCGCCTCAGGGGCCCCGGAACCGGCCGCAAGGCGCCGCTCCAGTCGCACAGAAGTGCCCTTGTGGGCAATCGAAGTGCCCCCGATCGGGCCCCGTAGGACGTTTCAGGTGACGCGCTTCGCGCGTGAGGGTGAGAGGACGTCCTGTCTCGTACCCCGAGGAGAGCAGAGCATGCCGTCCTACCTGTCGCCCGGTGTATACGTCGAGGAGGTGGCAAGCGGCTCGCGTCCCATCGAGGGAGTGGGAACCTCGGTTGCGGCCTTCGTCGGTCTCGCGTCGACCGGCCCCCTGAACGAGCCCACCCTGGTGACCAACTGGACGCAGTACGTCGCTGCATTCGGCGACTTCACCGAGGGTTACTACCTGGCGCACTCCGTCTACGGCTTCTTCAACAACGGCGGCAGCGCCGCCTACGTCGTGCGGGTCGGTGGCACCTCCGAGGGCGCGTCCGACCAGGCCGCCCCCGCCGCGGTGGCCGGCTCCAAGGCACCCGCCGCACTGACCGCCGGTGAACCGCAGCAGCTGGGCACCTTCACGGTGACCGCGCTCGCGCCCGGTCAGAGCGGCTCGCTGACCGTCGAGGTCGCCGACCCCGAGGGTGAGGGCCCCGCCGAGCGGTTCAAGCTCGTCGTCAAGGACGGCGAGAAGACCGCGGAGACCTTCGACGTGACCGCCAAGAAGAGCGGCCGCAACTACGTCGTCACCCAGGTCAAGGAGCGCTCCAAGCTCATCGCCGTGACGGAGGCCGCGCCCGCCGCGCAGCTCGCACGGCCCGACAACCAGACGGTGGCGCTCGCGGCCCCCGCCCCTGCCGCTTCCGCACCGGCCGTCCCCGCGGCCGACACCACGTCGAGCCCCGGGCCCGCCCAGTACCTCGGCGACTCCGCGGACCGCACCGGCTTCGGTGGCCTGGAGGCCGTGGACGAGATCTCCATGGTCGCCGTTCCCGACCTGATGGCCGCCTACCAGCGCGGCGCGATCGACCTGGAGGCCGTCAAGGCCGTCCAGCTCGGCCTGATCGCGCACTGCGAGCTGATGGGCGACCGCGTCGCGGTCATCGACCCGCCGCCCAGCCTGAACGCCCGTGAGATCCGCGTCTGGCGCCAGGAGACCGCAGGCTACGACTCGAAGTTCGCGGCCCTGTACTACCCCTGGGTCAAGGTCTTCGACCCGGCGTCCGGCCAGTCGAAGCTGGTCCCGCCGAGCGGCCATGTCTCCGGCATCTGGGCCCGTAACGACTTCGAGCGCGGAGTGCACAAGGCTCCCGCCAACGAGGTCGTACGAGGAGCGGTGGACCTGGAGATCCAGATCACCCGTGGCGAGCAGGACCTGCTCAACCCCATCGGCGTCAACTGCATCCGTGCCTTCCCCGGCCGTGGTGTCCGCGTCTGGGGTGCCCGCACCATGTCGTCGGACCCGGCGTGGCGCTACCTGAACGTGCGCAGGTACTTCAACTACCTGGAGGAGTCGATCCTGATCGGCACCCAGTGGGTGGTGTTCGAGCCGAACGACCAGAACCTGTGGGCGCGCATCCGGCGCAACGTCTCGGCGTTCCTGGTCAACGAGTGGCGCAGCGGCGCCCTGTTCGGCTCGCGGCCCGAGGAGGCCTTCTACGTCAAGTGTGACGAGGAGACCAACCCCCCGGAGTCCGTCGACGTCGGCCGGGTCATCTGCGAGATCGGCATCTCCCCGGTCAAGCCCGCCGAGTTCGTGATCTTCCGGCTCGCGCAGTTCTCCGGCGGCAGCGGGGAGCTGGAGGAGTAGGGCCACGCCCCGCACGCCTCACAGCTCTCGTACGTGATCCACCAAAATTTTCGGTAGGACGGACAAAAGATGAGTATCGGCCCGGGTGACGCGTTCACCTCACATAACTTCGGCCTCCAGATCGACGGCGTGATGGTCGAGTACCTGGCTGAGGTCAATGGCCTCACCATTGAGCAGGACGTCATCAAGCACCTCTCCAACTCCGCGCAGGGCAAGCCCGAGGTCAGCCTCATGCCCGGCACGCAGAAGGACGGGCAGTGCACGGTGGTGCGCGGTATGACGCCGTCGGCGTCGTTCACGACGTGGATCAACGACTCGATCGCCGGTCAGATGTCCACGGCCCGCAAGAACGCCTCCATCATCGTGATGGACTACCAGAACAACCCGACGAAGCGTTACAACATGCGCAACGCCTGGTGCAGCAAGATCGACGCCAGTGCCCTGAAGGCCGGTGAGGCCTCGGCGCTGACGGAGACCGTGACCATCGTCTTCGAAGAACTGGTCATCGAGTAATGCGGCGCACTTCGGCCAGGGCCGGCGCGGGCCAGCTCGCGGACGTACCGGCGCCCCAGGCCGTGGAGGGGCCGGAGCAGACACCTGCTCCGGCCCCTGCACCCGCCCCAGCCCCTGCCCCCGCTCCGGTGGTCCAGCGGATGCAGACGGAGTTCCCCTTCGAGCTGCCGCGTGGCTACGTCGACGAGGCGGGGACCGTGCACAGGGACGGCGTGATGCGCCTGTCCACGGCCCGGGACGAGCTGATCCCGCTGCGGGACGTCCGTGTGCAGGAGAATCCGGCGTATCTTTCGGTGGTGCTGCTGGGCCGCGTCATCACGCGGCTCGGCACGCTGTCGATGGTGCACGACGGGACGGTGGAGAACATGTTCGCCTCCGACCTGGCGTTTCTCCAGGACTTCTACCGGCAGATCAACGCCGAGGGCCACACCAGGGCAGCGGTGGAGTGCCCGCACTGTTCCGAGCCCTTCGAGGTGGAACTCGGCGGGAGCCGCCTGGGGGAATCGTGACGTACGCGACCGACCGGCTGCATGAGGAGATCGCGTACGTGGCCTATCACTTCCACTGGAGCCTGGACGCGATCCTGGATCTGGAACACCCGGACCGCCGCCTGTACGCGGACCAGATCGCGTCCTTCGTGACAAGGGCCGGGGCGGAGGGCTGAGCCGTGGGGTTTCTGGACCGGTTGCGCGGCCGTGAGGATCGCGCGGAGACACATCACACCGCCCCTGCGGGGCCGTCGGCCGGGTCCCCGGGGCCTGTCGGTCCGGCTGGGCCTGTCGGCTCGGCCGGGTCCGGCGGTGCTTCCGACGCGGCGGGCGCGGTGCCTGCTGTCGTTGCAGCCGCCGGGTGGACCGGCCTGCCGCCGATCCAGCGGGCCGTGGACTCGCGGCGGTCGGTGGTCGCCGACGCCGGTTTCGGCGGACGACTGCCGACCTGGCAGAACCCGTCGTTCACCGGGTCCGCGGCCGGGTCCTCCACGTCCTCGGCCGGGTCCTCCACGGGGCTGCCGTCCCTCGGCGTCATGGACATGGCGCCGGACAGTCTCCTTTCGGGGGCGCAGTCCGGCTCGTCCCGCCCCGCGGCAGGACTCGAAGGGCCTTCACGCGCCCTCCCGTTGGCGACGGGCGCGGCGGAGCCGGCAGTGCAGCGGGCCCCGGCGGTACCGCTGCGGGCCCTGCCCGCGGCGGGCTCCCAGGGCCACGGCGGGGCCGCGCGGGCGACCGGGCGCGCTGCCGCGGCGTCGGCGGCGCCCGCCGTTCCGGCTCCTGCTCCGACCGCTGCTGCTGCCCCTGCCCCTGCTGCCCGGCCGGTGGCTGCGGGCGCTGCGGAGACCTCGGCAGCGGCCGGACCGGCCGCATCCGGCCCCGCTCCTGTTCCCGCTCCCGCCTCCGCTCCTGTTCCCGTACGAGCGGTACGGGACGCGAGCCAGGGACCGAGGAGCGCCCCGGCTCCGGCGCACGGTGTCCGGGTGGCGCATGTACCGCCCACCTCGTCCAGGACTCAACCCCTGACCAGGGCACCGGCGGTGCAGCGCCGGGTGCTGCCCGCAACGCCACGGCGACAGCCCGCAGCGTCAGGGGGCGCCGGAGGTACGCAGGGTGCGCCCGGCGGAACCACGGCATCGACCGAGCCCGACCGAGGGGGAGACGGCACGCCCGGCTCCCCCTACACCGCACCCCTGCCGCAGACCCCCGACGACCGTGGACCGGCCGGCGGCGGCGCCGGCCCGGTACAGCGGGCCGTGGCCCAACGGCCCGGCACTACCGGCACTACCGGCACGGAGGCGCGCCGTGCGGGGGCGTCCGGGGCCGGGGCGCCTGGGGCCGCAACTCCCGGCGCGGGGTCTCCCGGCACGGGATCGTCCGGTGCGGGGGCGCGCGGGGCCGGAACACCCGGAGCTGCGGCGTCCGGAGCGGGAGCGCCCGGCGCATCGACGTCCGGCGCCGGAATGCCCGTTGCCCGAAAGCTTGCCGCCGGAACCTCCGGCTCAGGAACGCCCGGTGCAGGAGCGCCCGGAACCGGAAGGTCCGGCGCCCGTACGTCCGGCCCGGTATCGCCGAGTGCCACGACACCCGGTGCGGGAACGCCTGACGCTGGATCACGCGGTGCCGGAACACCCATGGCCCGTAAGACCGCGGCCGGAACCTCCGGTGCGGGAACACCCGGAGCCGGGACGCCCGGCGCCCGTGCGTCCAGCACTGGTTCGGCCGGTTCGGGGACGCCTGGCGCGGGTTCAGCCGGTACGGGGTCTTCCGGCGCCCGGACGTCCGGCGCGGGATCGCCCGGAACAGGGGCATCCGGCGCAACCTCCGGCTCGGGAACGACCGGAGCGGCGACGCCCGGTGCGGTGACGCCCGGCGCCCGGACGTCCAGTGCGGCAGCACCCGGTGCCGGTACCCCCGGAGCGGGATCAACCGGCGCGAGTACACACAGCGTCCAGAGGTCCGGCGCAGGATCACCCGGCTCCGGAACACCCCGCGCCGGCTCACCCGGCGCGGGAACGCCCAGCGTCCAGAGGTCCGGCTCGGCATCACCCGGCCTCGGAACACCCCGTACAGACTCACCCAGCTCGGGAACGCCCAGCGCCCGGACACCCGGCGCCGGTTCGCCCGGTCTCGAAGCGCCCCGCGCCGGCTCGCCCGTCGCGGGTACGCCCAACGTCCAGAGGTCCGGCGCAACATCACCCGGCCTCGGAACACCCCGTACAGGCTCACCCGGCGCGGGGACGCCCGGCACCCGGACGCCCGCGGCGGGCTCAAACGGTGCAGGGTCGACCGGCACGGGATCATCCGCTGCCCGAACACCCGGTGCGGGGACGCCTGGCGCGGGATCAACCGGTGCGGGGGCTTCCAACGCCCGGACATCCAGCGCGGGATCGCCCGGCCCCGCAACACCCGCCGGCGGCCCGCGCACTGCCGGGACCCCCGGCGCCGGCGCCTCCGGTGCCGGCACGCACGGAGCCGGAGCACACGGCGCCGGAATGCCCGTTGCCCGAACGCCCGCAGCCGGATCCAACGCCCCCGCAACACGCCCCGCAGGGGCGGACGCTGCACGTGGTAACACCGGCCCCGCCGCCCCGTCCTCCGCCCCCGTGCAGCGGGCCGTTGCCGACGGCGCGGCGTCCTCGGCCCCTGGTCCGCGCGACCCGGCCGGGCCCCCGCCCGTACGGCCGGCAGCCCCCCGTGGAACGACGCCCGCCGGACCTGGCGCCCCGCGTGGCCTCGGGCGTCCCACCGACGCGCCCAGGACACCGTCCGCGAGCCCGCAGGACCTCGCGGCCGCCGTTCCGCCGCCCACCAGCGGTCCGGCCCAGGCCGGGCCGTCGCGTACGGCCGCGGCCTCCTCGCCCAGCGGCGCCGCCGCCGTGCCCCCGGCCGGCCGGGGGCCCCATGTACAGCGCTCCGTGACGCCGGCGGCTGCCACCCGGCCCGTGGCGGCAGCCGGCTCCGGCGCCACCGAGGTCCGACGCACCACCGCGCCTGGCGCCTCCTCCGCCGGCCACTCGGCCTCGGCAACCCCCGCTCCAGGCAGCGCCCTCCAGCGCGCGGGCGCCCAGAACCCCGCCACGCCGGCCACACCCACCATGCGCCCCGCACCCGCACCGGCCCCCGGTGACCGGCCGGTCGGCCCACGCGCCACGGCGCCGAACGCGGCCCGCCCGGGTCTCGGCGCCCCGATGCCCTCCGCGCCGCCGCACATGCGTACGTCCGCCGGGGAGCCGCAGGGCCCGCGTACCCCAGCCGCGTCACCGGCCCCAGCCCCGACCCCGGCCCCGTCCTCCCCCGCCACCGCTCCCGTCCAGCGCCGCACCACGCTCGGCGCACCGCTCAGCGCACCGCTCGGCGCACCGCTCGGCGCACCGCTCGGCGCGGCGCCCAGGGACGCGGCTCCGCTCATCGCCCCACCCGCGCCGCCGGCCATCGCCTCCCGGACCACCGCGCCGACAGCGCCGGTCGTCCAACGGGCCTCCGCCGCCCCCGCACCGAACACCCCCACCCCGCCGTCCCTTCCCGTCCCCGCCCCTTCGCAGGCCCCACAGACACCGCATCTCCCACCGCCGCCCCCGGCCGCCGCCGTCCCGCCCGCACCCGCCGGCCGTACCCTCGTCCAGCGCCGTGCCACACCCCTCACGGCCGTCCCCCTGCGCGGCCTCACACCCCCGGGTGCCACCGCCGCGTCGCCTCTGCCCGTCGCGGTCCTCACCCCGCCCCCGGCGTCGCCGGCGGCCCCCGCGCGGCCGGTCCTGTCCAGCAGCGCGTCGGATCCGACCGTCCAGCGCCTCGGCAAGGGTTCGGCCATCGGGGCACTCGCCGCGGCGACCGCCGACACCGTGTCCTCCACCCTGGGCCGGATGCGGCCCCACCGGAGCGGCAACAACGCCAAACCGCCGCCCTCCGAACCGCCCGTCGGCCAGAATCCTCCGGCACCGCCACCACCCCCGTCCGGCGGGAGCGGGAGCACCTCGCCCAGGCAGGAGGAGCCGCCGCCCGAGTACGCGGCGGTCCAGCAGGGCGGATTCGACCCGCGTGACCTCACCGACTTCCAGCTCGACGAGCTCGTGCACCGGATGATCGGCCGCATCACCCGCCTGATCCGTACCGAACTGCGCATGGACCGCGAACGGATCGGCAGACTCCGCGACCCCCGTCACTGACCGGCGAGCCCACCGGCACCGGCTCCCTCCCCGACCACCGCCCCCGACAGACGTATCCGACGAAAGGCCCACCCGCGATGCCCCGCCAGGACCCGGGCTCCACCATCTGGTTCACCCTCACCATCGACGGCGAGAGCCTCGGTTACTTCAACGGGTGCGAAGGCCTGGCGTCCCAGGTGGAGATCGAACAGCGCCAGGAGGGCGGCAACAACGGGTTCGTGTGGCAGCTGCCGACCCGCGTCTCCTTCTCCAACATCCGGCTGACCCGCCCCCTCACCCCGGACACCGCCAAGGTCGCCAAGTGGATCTCCTCCGTCCAGACGGGGATCAAGCGGCCGACCGCCCAGATCTCCGCCCTGCGCGCGGACGGCTCGCTGGTCGCCCGCTGGGGGCTGATCGACGTCCTGCCCGTCAGCTGGCAGGGCCCCAGCCTCGACCCCGGCAACCCTGCCGTGGCCAACGAGGTCCTGGAGATCGCCCACCACGGATTCACGGACTGACGGCGCCCAGGAGGAGAGAGGAAGACCCATGGCAACCAGCAGCAATGGCGCCGGCAAGAGCCTCGTACGCGCCGGCCTCGCCATCCACGAGCCCCCGGTGGGCACGAGCACCACGCCCGGCGCGCTCATGCGGACGTTCGACTTCGAGTTCAACCCGTCGCAGCTGTCCCTGACCCAGCGTGCCCAGTGGAAGGCGACCCCGACCGCGGCCGTACGGGACGGCTCCAAGCCGGAGTTCATGGGCGCCGAGCCCCGGGAGATGACTCTGGAGATCTTCCTGGACTCCTCCACCGAGCCGACCGGCAACTCGGTGCTCAAGAAGGTGGAGTCGCTCCTGGGCTGCTGCGAGGTGACCGCCAAGAGCATCGCCGCCAACCAGCCGTCGCCGCCGTGGGTGGTGTTCCAGTGGGGGTCGTTCTCCACGTCCCGCTTCACCGCGTACGTCAGTTCCATCGAGGCGTCGTACACCCTCTTCGGCACCACCGGCGTGCCCATCCGCGCCACCTGCCAGGTGCAGCTGCACGAGATCCCCGGCAAGACCAGGGGCCAGAACCCGACCTCCGGCGCGCTCAGCGCCCAGCGTGTGCACCAGGTCGTCGCGGGCGACTCGCTCCAGTCGCTGGCCTGGCGTGAATACGGCAACGCATCGGCCTGGCGTGACATCGCCGAGGCCAACGGCATCGACGATCCGTCCAAGCTGCCCACCGGCACCGAGCTCGTGCTCCCGGCGGCGGAGGAGGTGCGTCACTGATGGTGCAGACCGCGTTCTCCAGCATCATGCAGGTCACCTTCGGTGGCGCGAAACTGCCCACCGCCATCGCCCCGATGCTCGTCGAGGGCTGGGTCGACCAGGGTGTCGGTGTGCCCGCGGCGTTCCGGCTGACCTTCCGCGACCCCTACCACCTGGTGCTCGGCGAGCTGAGCGTGAAGTTCGGCACGAGGGTCGTCCTCACCCCGATCGCGGACGGCCAGGGCATCGGCAAGCCGCTGCTGACCGGCGAGGTCACCGGCATGGAGGCCGACTACGACGGCACAGGCAGCTTCACCGTCGTCCGCGGCTACGACTTCGGGCACCGGCTGATGCGCCAGCGCAGGGTGGCGGCGTACCGGAACCAGACGGCCTCCGACATCGCCCGTAAACTCGTCGGCCTCGACGGGGTGCCCGTCGGCAAGATCCAGGCGACGAGGGGTGCGTACGGATTCATCAGCCAGTCCAACATCACCGACTGGGACTTCCTCGCCCGGCTCGCGGACGAGAACAACATGGTGATGTCCGTGGACCCCAAGGGGAAGTTCCGGTTCGTCAAGCCGAACCCGTCATCCAGCGCGCCCTCGCCGAGCACGGACGGCGACAAGAGCGCCTTCGTCCTCCAGGCCGGCCACGACATCCTGCGGCTGCGTGCCGCTGTCACCGCCGCCGACCAGGTCGGCGAGGTCGAGTCGCGGGGCTGGAACGTCACCACGAAGAAGAAGATCACCGAGACCACGCCCGCCCTCACCGACCCGGGCATCTCCATCGGCCTCACCCCCGGCGAGGCCGCGGGCAAGTTCAAGTCCGCCAAGCTCGTCGAGACCGGTACCCCCTACGACAAGCAGGACGAGGTGGGGCACGCGTCGAAGGCCCTTGCCGCCGACGTCACTTCCTCGTTCGCCGAGCTGGAGGTCGCGGTGCGTGGCAACCCCGACCTGCGGCCCGGGGTGGCCGTGGCGCTCGCGGACGTCGGTGAGCCCTTCGAGGGCAAGTACACCGTCACCTCCGTACGCCACGTCTTCGGCGACGGCAAGCACTACGAGTCCTGGGTCACCGTCAGCGGACGCCAGTGGCGCTCGCTGTACGGTCTCGCCTCGGGCGGCGGCAACGCGGACGGCGGGAGCTCCCGGCTGCCCAGCGTCGCCAACGCCATCGTCACCGATGTCCAGGACCCGCTGAAGCAGGGCAGGGTCAAGCTCCAGTTCCCGTGGCTGGACGACACCTACGTCAGCGACTGGGCGCGCAGCGTGCAGATGGGCGGCGTGGGGGGCGGCGGTGTCTTCCCGATGGACGTCGGCGACGAGGTGCTGGTCGCCTTCGACCGGGGGGCGCTGGACCACCCGTTCGTCATCGGCGGGCTCTACAACGGCCGCGACGTACCGACCAAGGTCAACGACGTCCCCCTGCACGACGGTCTGAAGAAGAAGGCCACCCGGCACACCCTGTCCGACCGGCAGAGCAACCGCGTCGACCTGCTCAGCCAGCGGACCGGCGGGCGGAAGCAGGGCGTCCGGATCGCCAGCGGCGATGACAAGCTGACCATCAACCTGGACCGCACCAAGACCGAGATCACCGTCGACAGCAAGGGCTCGGTCAGCATCAAGGGCAGCCGCTC
The DNA here is from genome assembly GCF_045162755.1 of Streptomyces sp. NBC_01012. Taxonomy (NCBI): domain Bacteria; kingdom Bacillati; phylum Actinomycetota; class Actinomycetes; order Kitasatosporales; family Streptomycetaceae; genus Streptomyces; species Streptomyces sp. NBC_01012. Next base: position 3,349,652 of record NZ_CP108688.1, read on the forward strand.
GGTGTCGGTCGACGCCGGCACCGACCTCTCGCTGAGCGCACGCCGGGCGGTGACGATCAAGAGCGGTGGTCCGCTCACCCTCCAGGGGCAGGGCGTGGTCAACCTCAGGTCCACGGGCGGTGTCGTCAGCGTCAACGCGATGGGCGCCCTGAATCTGTCGGCGACCGGCGCCGCGTCGCTGTCCGCCACGGGGATCGTGTCGGTCCAGTCCGTGGCCAACGTGAACATCAAGGCCGTGAAGCTCGACCTCATGGGCGGCTTCTTCGTCAACACCATCAAGTACCCGTTCGGATGACCGGCCGCCGCCCGCACCGGCACGCCGGGACCGTGCCGAGAAGAAGTCCCGTATCGAGCAGAAGTTCCGTATCGAGAAGAAGTCAGGTGGCTCTCTGATGGCCGAACAGTTCGTCGGCTCCGGCTGGGCCTTCCCGCTGCGTATCGGCCCCACCGGCGGCATCGCTCTCGTCAGCGGGGAGCGGGAGGTCGAGGAGGCCATCAGACTCGTGCTGTCCACCGCCCCGGGCGAGCGGCCGATGCGCCCCGAGTTCGGCTGCGCCATCCATGACCTCGTCTTCGCACCGGTCAACGAGCAGACGGCAGGGCGCATCCAGCACGAGGTCCATGTGAGCCTGGACCGCTGGGAACCCCGTATCGAGGTCCACGAGGTCGAGGTCACCGCGGGCGGCGAACAGAACGTCCTGTTCATCGACGTCCGTTACGCGATCCGCGGCACCAACAACCCGCGCAGCCTGGTCTTCCCGTTCTACGTCATCCCCTCTCACGAGGAACCGGGAGATCCGGGCCCCTCCGGCGGCCCCGGTGCTGCCCACTCCGAAAGCGAAGGCTGATGTCCCTGCCCTCCCCCAACCTCGACGACCGCCGCTTCCAGCAGTTCGTCGACGACGCCAAGCGCTACATCCAGCAGCGCGCCCCGGAGTGGACCGACCACAACGTCTCCGACCCCGGCGTCACCCTCGTCGAGACGCTCGCCCACATGGCCGACCAGATCGTCTACCGCCTCAACCGGGTCCCGGAGAAGAACCACCTGGCGTTCCTCGACCTCGTCGGCATCACTCTCTTCCCTCCGGCCGCTGCCCGTACCGACGTCACGTTCTGGCTGTCCGCGCCGCAGGAGGACGCGATACCTGTCCCGGTCGGCACAGAGGTGGCGACCGTGCGCACGGAGCGCGACACCGCCGTCGTCTTCGCCACCGAACGCGAACTGACCGTGGTGCCCTGCTCGCTCAGCCACCTCGTGGTGCAGCACCAGGGCAAGCCCGTCACCGACCGGACGGCTGACCTCGCCGAGGGCAAGGACCTGATGTGCTTCGCCGAGGCGCCCGCCCCCGGCGACTGCATGCTGTTCGGCCTCACCGCCGCCGTCCCGTACTGCGCCCTCGCCCTCGAACTCGACAGCCGCGTCGACGGTGTCGGTGTCGACCCGCGGCAGCCGCCGCTCGTCTGGGAGGCGTGGACCGAGGACGGCTGGCGGCCCTGCGAGGTCGACCGCGACGGCACCGGTGGTCTCAACCGGCCCGGTGACGTCGTCCTGCACGTCCCCGGCGGCCACGTACTCTCCCGCAACGGCGGGCACGAGGCCGGCTGGCTGCGCTGCCGTGTCACCGAACCCCAGCAGGGCCAGCCCTTCTACGCCACCTCACCGACCATCAGGTCCGCCGAGGGCTACACGATCGGCGGCACCACCCGCGTCATGCACGCCGAGTCGGTGTACGACGAGACACTCGGCGAATCCATCGGGCTGCCCGGCCAGCGGCTGCGGCTCGCGCACACCCCTGTGGTCGGCGACAACCCGCCCGTGCTGCTCCAGACCTCCGGCCACGACGGCTGGGAGGACTGGGAGGTCGTCCCGCACTTCGCCGCGTCACGGCCCGACGACCGCCACATCACCCTCGACGCGGTCACCGGCGAGATAGCCTTCGGCCCCGCCGTACGCGAACCCGACGGCACGCTCCGCCAGTACGGCGCCGTAGCCCCCAAGGGATCCGTCATCCGCGCCCGCCGCTACCGCACCGGCGGCGGCCGGGAGGGCAACGTGGCCCGCGGGACCGTACAGGTGCTGCGCACCTCCATCCCGTACGTCTCCGAAGTCGTCAACCGCGAGGCCGCACGCGGCGGTGTGGACGGGGAGACCGTCGAGGAGGCCAAGCTCCGCGCCCCCATCACCCTGCGGGCCCAGGAACGCGCGGTGACCCTGCGCGACTACGAGGAACTCGCCCGCAGGGCCGCCCCCGAGACCGCCCGCATCACCTGCCTCGAAGGCAAGGAGAGCGAGTACGGGGCCTACGCGATACGGGTCCTCGTGGTGCCCCAGGCCGTCCCCGACCCCGGCGGCCGGCTCCGCTTCGAGCAGCTCGTGCCGGGCGACGCGCTGCTCGACCGGGTCACCCGCCACCTCGACGAACGCCGTCTGATCGGCACCAGGGTGGCCGTGGGCCCGCCCTACTACCAGGGCGTCACCGTGGTCGCCACCGTCCACGCCTTCCGCGGCGTCGACACCGACCGGGTACGCCGGCAGACCCATGACGCGCTCTACCAGCACCTCGACCCGCTCACCGGGGGCGCGGACGGACGCGGCTGGCCCTTCGGCCGCCCGGTCCAGGCCGGCGAGGTGTTCGCCGTCCTGCAACGCGTGCCCGGCGTGGAACTCGTCGACGAGGTCATCCTGCACCCCGCCGATCCGCTGACCGGCAAGCGCGGTGACCCGACCGACCGCATCGACCTCGAATCGCCGTCCCTGGTCTTCTCCTTCGACCACCGCGTACGGGTGATCGGGGACGGCGCGTGAGCGACCTGCCACGGAAGCAAGCGATGAGGGGCTCCATCGACGGCCTCGGCTCGTCGACGCCCATCAGCACGATGCTCCCCGCCGTCTTCGCCGACGACGATCTCGCCCAGCGCTTCGTCGCCGGGCTCGACGACGTCCTGGCACCCATCCTCAACGTGCTGGACTGCCTGGACACCTACTTCGACCCCGCCCTCACCCCGGCCGACTTCGCCCAGTGGCTCGGCACCTGGGTCGGCGCCGAGACCGACGGCACCGAACCCGAGGCACGGCTGCGTGCCGCCGTGGCCGCCGCCGCGGGACTGCACCGCGTACGGGGCACCAGGCGCGGCCTCTCCGAAGCCGTACGGCTCGCCTTCGGGACCGAACCGGAGATCTCCGAGAGCGGCGGCGCCGACTGGAACGCCCGGCCGCTCGGCCCCGTACCCGGCAAGCCCAGACCCCATCTCCACGTCACGCTCAGCCTCCCCGACCCCACCCCGACGGACACGCACCGCCTGGACGCCCTCGTGGCAGCCGCCCGCCCCGCGCACATGCCCTACACCGTCACCGTGACGGCAGCCGAAAGGACCCCGGAGAGATGACCACGCAGAACTGCGCCGAGTGCGGCACACGCGCGGAACCGGGTCAGTCGTTCTGCGACGCCTGCGGCGCCGTGCTCGGCTGGGACCAGGCCGGCTCCCGCGCCGGCCAGGCCCAGACCTCAGGTTCCCCCTCGTCCGCCTCGTCCGGCCCCGCCGCCTCCACCCCCGCGGAGGGCACAGGAACCGGCCGGGACGCCTTCGGGAGCCCCGGCGACGCCGGTGCCGCCCGCACCCAGCGCCCGCTGCCCGACGGCGGCCCCGCCCCGACGCCGTCCACCGCCACCGGGAGCCACCCCACGGGCTCCACCTCCACTTCCACCTCCACCTCGGTGTCGATGCCCGGCGATGCCGCCTCGGGAGCGACAGCCGACGCCTCGCGCCTGCCCAACCCCAGCGAGACCGGCGGCTGGGCCACGACGGCCCCGCCCGCGGCCTCCGGCGGCTCCACGGCCTCCGGTGGCCGGACGCCCGGCGAGAACAACCCCACCGTCCCGCTGCCCACCTCGCAGCAGAGCGCGGCCGACCGTGCCCGCTCGCTCCTCGTCCCGCTCAGCGAGCCCGAGCCGGCCCATGACTCGCCGCCCCCGGCCGCCGCCCCGGTCCTGCCCGGACGCCCGGACACCGACCGGCCGCAGGTACGCGTCCCCGGCCCGCAGCAGGACACCGGGAACGGCCCGCCCTGCTCCTGGTGCTCCACCCCCAACCGCCCCGACCGGCACTTCTGCGTCCGCTGCGCGATGCCGCTGGCCGACAACGACGAACGCCCGGCGGCCCCCCGCCCCTGGTGGCGCCGTCTCACCGGCTCCCGCCGGCGCGAGATCCCGTGGGCGGGCGACCGGCCCCGCATCCGGCGCGCGTTCGACCGCATCGGCACCTGGATCACCGCGGCCGTCGTGGCCACCCTCGCCATTCTCGGCGTGGTGTACATCCCCGACGGTGTCCATGCCACCCAGGACCACTTCGCCAAGCGCGCGCCGGTCGCACCCAGCAAGAAGACGGCGTCCCGCTCCTACACCGGCCACAAGCCGCAGCTCGCCTTCGACAAGCTGAACAACACCTGGTGGGGCCCCGGGGTCACGTCCGAGGGCAAGGGCGAGTGGATCGAGGCGGAGTTCGACCGGCCGACCCGTCTGCTGAACGTGGTCATCACGCCGGGTGTGTCCATCCGCCCCGACGATCTCGACGAAGCCAACCTTCCGCAGCGCATCAAGGCGACGGTGACGACGAAGGACGGAAAGAAGACGGAGCGCGAACTCACCCTGGACCAGGGATCGGGCGAGCAGAAGCGCAACTTCCGCTTCCGTGACGCGGTGAAGGTGCGGTTCACCGTCGAGTCGTCCTACATCGTGGCCGACAAGAAGCAGGTGGCCATCGCCGAGATCGAGTTCTTCGGCCCGGCGAACTCGGACTCCTGACCCCGCGCCCCTCCTGGCCTCTTGGCCTCCTGCACCTCCCGCACCTCTGAGACACGACGACGGCGGCCCCCGGGACGAATCCCGGGGGCCGGCGTCGTACGGATACTGCGGGTACTACGGATACCGCCTGGAGTTCCTGATCCGAGGATCAGAAGTCCATGTCACCGCCCGGCATGCCGCCCGGAGCGGCCGCAGCGGCCTTCTCCGGCTTGTCGGCGATGACGGCCTCGGTGGTGAGGAAGAGCGCGGCGATGGACGACGCGTTCTGCAGGGCGGAGCGCGTGACCTTCGCCGGGTCGATGATGCCCTCGGCGATCATGTCGACGTACTCGCCGGACGCGGCGTTGAGGCCGTGACCGATCGGCAGGTTGCGCACCTTCTCGACGATGACGCCACCCTCGAGACCACCGTTGACGGCGATCTGCTTGAGCGGGGCCTCCAGCGCGAGCTTCACGGCGTTGGCGCCCGTGGCCTCGTCGCCGGTCAGGTCGAGCTTCTCGAAGACGGCCGAGGCCTGGAGCAGAGCCACGCCACCACCGGCGACGATGCCCTCCTCGACGGCGGCCTTGGCGTTGCGCACCGCGTCCTCGATGCGGTGCTTGCGCTCCTTGAGCTCCACCTCGGTGGCGGCGCCGGCCTTGATGACGGCCACGCCGCCGGCCAGCTTCGCGAGGCGCTCCTGGAGCTTCTCGCGGTCGTAGTCCGAGTCGGAGTTCTCGATCTCGGCGCGGATCTGCTTGACGCGACCCTGAACCTGGTCGCTGTCGCCGCCGCCGTCGACGATGGTCGTCTCGTCCTTGGTGATGACGACCTTGCGTGCGGTGCCGAGCAGGTCCAGGCCGGCGTTCTCCAGCTTGAGACCGACCTCCTCGGAGATGACGGTGCCACCGGTGAGGATGGCGATGTCGCCGAGCATGGCCTTGCGGCGGTCACCGAAGCCCGGGGCCTTCACGGCGACGGACTTGAAGGTGCCACGGATCTTGTTGACGACCAGCGTCGACAGCGCCTCGCCCTCGACGTCCTCCGCGATGATCAGCAGGGCCTTGCCCGACTGCATGACCTTCTCGAGCAGCGGAAGGAGGTCCTTCACGTTGCTGATCTTGGAGTTGACGATCAGGATGTACGGGTCGTCGAACGACGCCTCCATACGCTCCATGTCGGTGGCGAAGTACGCCGAGATGTAGCCCTTGTCGAAGCGCATACCCTCGGTGAGCTCAAGCTCCAGACCGAAGGTCTGGGACTCCTCGACGGTGATGACGCCTTCCTTGCCGACCTTGTCCATAGCCTCGGCGATCTTGGCGCCGATCTCGGTGTCAGCAGCGGAGATGGAGGCCGTCGAAGCGATCTGCTCCTTGGTCTCCACGTCCTTCGCCTGCTCCAGCAGAGCGGCGGAGACGGCCTCGACGGCCTTCTCGATGCCACGCTTCAGAGCCATCGGGTTGGCACCCGCGGCGACGTTGCGCAGGCCCTCGCGGACGAGCGCCTGCGCGAGAACGGTTGCGGTGGTCGTACCGTCGCCGGCGACGTCGTCCGTCTTCTTGGCGACCTCCTTGACCAGCTCCGCACCGATCTTCTCGTACGGGTCCTCGAGCTCGATCTCCTTGGCGATGGAAACACCATCGTTGGTGATCGTGGGCGCGCCCCACTTCTTCTCGAGGACGACGTTACGGCCCTTGGGGCCGAGGGTGACCTTGACGGCGTCGGCGAGCTGGTTCATCCCGCGCTCGAGACCGCGCCGTGCCTCCTCGTCGAACGCGATGATCTTGGCCATGTGAAGTGGTCCTCCCGGACAGGGGTGGATTTCTCCGGACCGGGAGGCGCCCGCGACGGACGGCCAGCGACTCGGTGGTTCCTTGCCCCACCGGGCCTGCGGGCCTCACCGGCCCGATCCAAGTTCTGTCACTCTCACTTGGAGAGTGCTAACGCCAATGATTAGCACTCGACCCCGGAGAGTGCAAGCTCCTTCGGAGAAGGAGCGGCTCCCGGGCGACGGGTGGACGCACGTGAGGCCCGTACCCCGGTGGGAGGTACGGGCCCCGCGTGTGTGAGTGTCGTTGGCCGACCGCGCCGAGCTCAGCCGACGGCGAGCTTGACCATGTCCGCCTGCGGCCCCTTCTGGCCCTGCGAGATCTCGAATTCAACTCGCTGACCCTCTTCGAGGGTGCGGTACCCGTCCATCTGGATCGCACTGTAGTGGACGAAAACATCCGCACCACCGTCGACCGCGATGAAGCCGTACCCCTTCTCCGCGTTGAACCACTTGACGGTGCCCTGAGCCATGCCCAACTCCCCTATTACTGGCCCTTGCACGAGCCCGCACTTCGCGGGCCCGGGTCAGAACTCACCCTCCGAAAGGAGAGGGTGGCGTGCGCCGGAACGCGTCGACCGCGGCCGAATGTATCTGCCCAACTGCCCTCTGCAACAGGTCAATCGGACGAGAATTCTGGGCACAGGCGATCGCACGCATGGGGCGGATTCACAGGATTCCCGGGCAAGTCGGGCCCGACAAAGGCCACTTATGCCGCAAGGGGTTCACTTACTTTGGCTGCTTCTTGTCGCGGCCGGGCGCATTCTCATATGCGGCTGGCATGCGCGGCGGCGGGGACTTCCCCAACTGTACCGCGCTCAACCATGCAGAATGGCCCCCTCCGCTTCTCTCGCGGACGGGGCCATTCTGCTCACGCTGTGCGGTCGGTCAGCCTCCGGCGACGGCCGGGATGATCGAGACGCCCGCGCCGTCCGGCGTGGCCGCGTCCAGGCCGCCCTCGAAGCGCACGTCGTCGTCGTTGACGTACACGTTCACGAAGCGGCGCAGCTTGCCCTCGTCGTCCAGGACACGGCCGCCGATGCCCGGGTGGTTCTGCTCCAGGGACGCCAGGACCTCGGAGAGGGTCGCGCCCTCGGCCGGGACCTCGGCCTGACCGCCCGTGTAGGTGCGGAGAATGGTGGGGATACGGACCTTGACGCTCATAGGGGTGCCTTCCTCGGGTCTCGGGTGGTCGGGTCAGCCGGCGGCGGCGAGGCCCGCGTCGCGGAACGCGTCCAGGCTGGGCCGGATCGTCGCCGACAGGCCGGTCGTCGGGGCGACCGCGTCGAGCGTCTTCAGACCGTCGCCGGTGTTCAGGACGACGGTGGTGAGGGCCGGGTCGAGCAGACCGGCGTCGATCAGCTTCTTCGTCACACCGACCGTCACACCGCCCGCGGTCTCCGCGAAGATGCCCTCGGTGCGGGCCAGCAGCTTGATCGCGTCGACGACCTGCTCGTCGTTCACGTCCTCCACCGCACCGCCTGTGCGGCGCGCGATGTCCAGGACGTACGGGCCGTCGGCCGGGTTGCCGATCGCCAGGGACTTGGCGATGGTGTCCGGCTTCTGCGGGCGCACGACGTCGTGGCCGGCCTTGAAGGCGGTGGACACCGGCGAGCAGCCCTCGGCCTGGGCGCCGAAGATCTTGTACGGCTTGTCCTCGACGAGCCCGAGCTCGATCAGCTCCCGCAGACCCTTGTCGATCTTCGTGAGCTGCGAGCCGGACGCGATCGGGATGACGATCTGGTCGGGCAGCCGCCAGCCGAGCTGCTCGCAGATCTCGTACGCCAGGGTCTTGGAACCCTCGCCGTAGTACGGGCGGAGGTTGACGTTGACGAAGCCCCAGCCCTCGCCGAGCGGGTCGCCGATGAGCTCCGAGCAGAAGCGGTTGACGTCGTCGTAGTTGCCCTCGATGCCGACCAGTTCGCCGCCGTACACCGCGGCCATGACGACCTTGCCCTGCTCCAGGTCGTGCGGGATGAACACGCAGGAGCGGAAGCCGGCGCGTGCGGCGGCGGCGCCCACCGCACCGGCGAGGTTGCCGGTGGACGAGCAGGACAGGGTGGTGAACCCGAAGGCGCGGGCGGCCTCGACGGCGATGGCGACGACACGGTCCTTGAAGGAGTGCGTCGGGTTGCCGGAGTCGTCCTTGACGTACAGACCGCCGGTGACGCCCAGCTCACGGGCGAGGTTGTCGGCCTTGACCAGCTTCGTGAAGCCGGGGTTGATGTTGGGCTTGTCCGCGACATCGGAGGGGACCGGCAGCAGCGGCGCATAGCGCCAGATGTTGTCCGGTCCATCGGCGATGCGCTTCTTCAGCTCTTCCGGGGAGCCGCTCGGCAGGTCGTACGCCACTTCGAGCGGCCCGAAACAGGACACGCACGCGAAAATGGGACCGAGCTCGAAACGTTCGCCGCATTCGCGGCAGGAAAGCGCCGCGGCGGGACCGAGGTCCACTGCGGAGGAATTGGTGTTCGCTGCAACTGTCTGCACAGCCATGATGGCGGAGGCCCTTTCTCCTCATCTTCCCTGCGACGTATTTCGCCACAAGACGGAATTGGCACCTTCCCCACCGTGACCTCGCGGTCGGCAGGAGGGTTGCCGGGACTTCGACGGGCCGTTCCCTCTGTCCCTCTGGATGAGCGCTGTGGCACCGGACCATGGATCCGGGCGTTTATTCGCGGACCGACCCCGACATGCGAGGGTCATCCGCGTTGTTCAAGACTGTAACCGAAGCAGCGGACGGTTGAGGTAGTCGTCCGAACCGCGAGATGGATCACATACAGGGAGTACCGACCGTGCTGGAAGAGGTGGAACGCTGGCTGACCAGGCGTTCCTGGTCAGCCGCCGACCGCCCGCTCGGCCTGCTCACAGCCGCGCGGGCGAGGGATCCGCACCGCTCGCGCGTCAGCGTCGTCCTGCCCGCGCTGAACGAGGAGGCGACGGTCGGCGCGATCGTCACGGAGATCCGGCGCGAGCTGATGGAGAAGGTCCAGCTCGTGGACGAACTGGTGGTGATCGATTCGGGATCCACCGACGCCACGTCCGACGAGGCGCGGCGGGCCGGCGCCCACGTCGTGCACCGTGACGCCGTACTCCCCCGGATCCCCGCGCTCCCCGGCAAGGGCGAGGTGCTGTGGCGGTCACTGTTGGTGACCGGCGGGGACATCGTCTGCTTCGTCGACGCGGACCTCAAGGACTTCTCGGCGGACTTCGTCTCCGGGATCATCGGCCCGCTGCTGACCGACCCCTCGGTGGACTTCGTCAAGGCGATGTACGACCGCCCGCTCGGTGAAGCCGCAGGCCAGGGCGGCCGGGTGACCGAGCTGGTGGCCCGCCCGCTGCTCAATCTGCACTGGCCGCGCCTGGCCGGTTTCGTCCAGCCGCTGGGCGGTGAGTACGCGGTACGGCGCTCCCTGCTGGAGCAGCTCCCCTTCCCTGTCGGTTACGGAGTGGAGCTGGGCCTGCTCGTCGACGCGCTGCACACGGCCGGCCTGGACGCACTGGCCCAGGTCGACGTCGGCGTACGCAGACACCGCCACCAGGACGGCCAGGCGCTCGGCCGGATGGCAGCCGCGATCTACCGCACGGCGCAGCTGCGGCTCTCCCGGGGCCCCCTGGTGCGCCCCGAGCTCACCCAGTTCGAGCGGGGCCCGGACGGATTCGTCCCGCGCACCCATGCGGTGGACACCGAGGAGAGGCCGCCGATGCGGGAGATCGCCGAGTACGCCTCCCGCCACGCGGCGTAGTGGCTTCCGCTGGAGGGACCGGCTTCACGTTTGGCGGCTTCCCCGACGGGCTAGGTTCGGGTACATGGTCTCCGAGCACGCTGCCCAGGTCCTCGTCGCGTCCAACCGCGGCCCGGTGTCGTACGCACGTCGGGAGGACGGCACGCTCCACTCGAAGCGGGGCGGCGGCGGGCTCGTGTCCGGTCTGAGCGCGGTCGACGACAAGCTGTGGGTCTGCGCGGCCCTCGGCGAAGGCGACCGCGAGGCGGTCAGGCGCGGTGTGTCCGAGCCGGGTGTCCGGATGCTCGACATCGACGCCGGGGTCCATGCCGACGCGTACAACGGCATCGCGAACTCGGTGCTCTGGTTCGTCCACCACATGATCTACGAGACGCCGGTGGAGCCCGTCTTCGACGCGGAGTTCCGCCGGCAGTGGGCGTCCTTCGAGACGTACAACCGCGCCTTCGCCGACGCGCTCGCCGAGGAAGCCGGCGACGGCGCCTCGGTCCTGGTGCAGGACTACCACCTCTCGCTGGTCCCCGGCATGCTCCGCGAGCTCCGCCCCGACCTGCGGATCGGCCACTTCTCGCACACCCCCTGGGCGCCCGTCGACTACTTCCGGCTGCTGCCCGACGACATCGGCGAGCAGCTCCTCAACGGCATCCTGGGCGCCGACCGCGCCGCGTTCCTGACCCGCCGCTGGGCGGACGCCTTCATCAGCTGCTGCACGGAGATCATCGGCGGCACCGGCCGCACCCGGATCGGGGTGCACGGGCTCGGCGCCGACGCGGACTTCCTGCGCCGCCGCTCCCACGAGGCGGACGTGGACGAGCGCATGGAGATCCTGCGGGAGCAGGTGGGTGCGGACCGGCGCACGATCGTGCGCGTGGACCGCACGGAGCTCTCGAAGAACATCGTCCGCGGACTGCACGCCTACCGCGCGCTGCTGGACGAGCGCCCCGAGTGGCGCGGGCGTGTGGTGCACATCGCCTTCGCCTACCCCTCCCGGCAGGACCTCGCGGTCTACCGCCACTACACGGCGGAGGTCCAGCGGGTCGCCGACGCGGTCAACGCGGAGTACGGCACCGAGGGCTGGACGCCCGTCCTGCTCCATGTCGACGACGACTTCGCCCGCTCCCTGGCGGCGTACCGGCTGGCGGACGTGGCCCTGGTCAACCCGATCCGCGACGGCATGAACCTGGTCGCCAAGGAGGTCCCGGTCGTCTCGGACCACGGCTGCGCGCTGGTGCTCTCCCGCGAGGCCGGGGCGTACGAGGAGCTGGGCGAGGACTCGCTCGTGATCAACCCGTACGACGTGTCGGCGACGGCCGCCGCGCTGCACGAGGCGCTCACGATGGACCCCGACGAGCGGGGCGCCCGCTCGAAGCGCCTGGCCACCGCCGCGACGGCGCTGCCGCCGCAGCAGTGGTTCCTGGACCAGCTGGACGCGTTGCGCGCCTAGGGTGTGTCTGACCTCAGGCGCCCCTGGGGCCCCGGGCGCCCTAGGTGAGCTGCCGGGCGACGGCGTGAAGGAGGCCCGCCACCGCTGCCGGGTCCGGGAGCAACAGGTCGGCGCGGTCGGCGAGTTCGGGGACCCCGGTGCCGCTGCACACCAGCAGTCCCGCGGTCCCGTCGGCGCGGAGCTTCTCCACGGCGGCGTACGCGGCCAGGTCACCGAGGTCGTCGCCGGCGTACAGCACCGTCTCCGCGCCGGTCTCCTTCACGTACTCCTCGAGCGCCACACCCTTGTCCATGCCCGGCGGGCGCAACTCGAGGACGAGGCGGCCCGGTTCGACGATCAGGCCGTGCCGCGCGGCCAGGCTGTCCAGGGGGGCGCGCAGCGACTCGAAGGCCGCCTCCGGGTCGGCGGCGCGGCGGGTGTGCACCGCGACCGCGCGGCCCTTCTCCTCGATCCAGGCGCCGTCGCCGGCGCCGGCCCCCTCCAGTACGGCCGGGAGCTCCGCCAGGGCGGCCTCGACCCCCGGGTCGGGCGGCGGGGCGTGGACGGTGGCGGTCGAGGCGTCCCAGCGTTCGGCGCCGTAGTGACCGAGTACGACGAGATGGTCGAGGCCCGGCGCTCCGGCGAAGCCGCCGTAGCGCACGGCGGTGCCGGCCGGGCGGCCCGTGATCACGGCGACTGCGGCGACCTGGGGGGCGAGCGCGGAGAGGGCCGGGACCACCGAGGGGTGCGCCCGGGACTGCTCCGGGTCCGGGACGATGTCGGCGAGCGTGCCGTCGAAGTCCAGCGCGACGACCGCGCGGGCGGGACGGGCGAGGAGTGCGGCGAGGCCTTCGCGGCCGGCCTGGGTGGACGGGGTCGGGATGGGGTGTGCCGGGTTACCCATGGCCCGAGCGTAGCGGTGACCGGGCGGGCGGTGCGGTCCGCGCCGCGCGCGTTCCCCGGCTGTCACCCCGAAGCCAGCTGCTCCGCTATCTCCTGGATCCAACCGGAGCTCTTCGCCGGGTCGTTGAGGGTCTCGACCCATGCCTCGGGCTCCAGCTTGTGCTTGGCGGGGCCGGCTTTGAGTGCGATGAGCAGGGCCCTGGCGGACTCCCGCATCTCGTCCGTCGTGCCGTCGCTCCCGGCGATGGCGGGGCCCGCCGCCAGCGCGTAGATCTCGCGTGCCATGGCCTGGCGCTCGCCCTTCGACACCTTCTTCCAGAACTTCAGGGCATGCGCCAGCGAGTCCGTGCGGGACGCCTCCGCCGGGGTCTCGCCCGCCGGCGCCCAGCGCTCCGGGTGGCGGACCTCCTCGTAGCGCTTCGTGGCGGCGCGGAGTGCCTTGTACATGGTGACGCCGAAGACGAGACCGGCCCCGGCCCCGGCGAGGCCCCATCCGACCGGGTTGCTCGCCAGCAGGCCCGTTCCCGCCGCGACCGCCGTCACGATGCCGGCCGCGGCCTTGGTGGACTCGCCGCCGCCGCTGACCGCCTCCTTGCCGATCTTGGTGAGCTGCTTCTTCTTGGCGTACCCCTGCGCCGTGCTCAGCTTCTCCACGTCCTTCTCGGCGCGCTGGAGGCTCTCGGCGGCTTCACGGGCCTCGTCCATCGCCTCCTGGGCGGCGTCGACAGCCTCGGAGACGGCTTCGAGGCCGCCGCCCTGATCCTCGGGCCTCCAGTACGCGTCCAGTGCGACGTAGGCCTCCGCCGCTGCCCAGTTGGCCTGCACCCGCGACTCGTCCAGCCTGGCCAGCGAGGCCTCGTGGACGAGATGGGGATCCCCCAGCGCCTTGACCTGCTTGTACTTGCGGGCCGCGCCCCCGATGCGGAAGGCGGACCTGGTCGCCTTGATCGCGCCGATGGAGGCGCTGGCGATGCCGCTCGCCTCGGCGGACACCGCGGCGTCCGCCGCCTTCTGGACCTTGGTCGCCTCCTTGGCGATGCCGGCGCTGTAGCTTCCCGAACCGGCCGCGCTGACGACCGCGTCGGTCCCCTTGGTCTTGGCCTTCTTGTTCGCGACGTGGTGGCCGGCCCCGGTCTTCTGCTTCCTGGCGCCCAGCAGGTTCTTGTACGCGTCCATGCCGCTGGCCAGGGCGCCGGCGCTCTCCGTGAGGAGGTTGCCCGACGCGGCGGAGACTCCCGAGATCGCGGCGCTGTTCTTGAGCCCCTCGTCGGCCGCGGCTGCGGCCTGCTGGGTGAGGCCCGCGTTGGTGGGGGTCTGGAAGCCCTTGACGAAGGTGTCGATGGGTTCGAGGTTCTTCTTGAACCTGTCGATGAGGCCAGCGATCCGGTCGCGGTAGTTCTTCTTCCCCTTGGCTCCCTCGGGGCCCCGGGCCCGCTGTACCGCCGCGGTCGCCGCCCGGTTGCCCGCGCGGGACTGCATCTCCAGGAGGGCGTGCTCCGTCGGCCGTACGGAGGCACCCACCGCCCGGCTCCCCGTCCGACGCTGCCGGACCGGCATCGGGGCGGACCGCTGTGCCGGGGGGTGAGGGACCGGGGTGCTCATGGACGTGCCTCTCCTGCGACGGACCGTTCCTGCGGCGGACCGGGAGAGGGGAGAGTAGCCAGGCCGGGCCAACGGAAGGGGTGCGGCAGGAAAACTCTGCGGGTGGCACGGAACGCGCCTGTCGTGGCCCGGCCCCTGGCGCCTCAGCGGCGCCCGCGTCTCGCGTCCCTGACCCGTCGCAGGCGGTTCACCGTCACCGGATCCGCCTCCAGCGCACGGCGGTCGTCAAGGAGCGCGTTGAGCAACTGGTAGTAGCGGACCGGCGAGATGCCCAGCTCCTCCCTGATCGCCCGCTCCTTCGCCCCGGGGCCCGGCCAGGACCGCCGCTCCACGGCCAGCACCGCGCGCTCCTGGGCGGAGAGCGGGGCCGCGGAGTCGGAGGATCCGGAGCCGGGGCAGTCGGGGTCGGGGGAGCCGGGGTCAGGGGAGTCGGAGTCGGGGGAATCAGGAGGACCAGCGGTCATATGAACCAACCTACCCAGCTGCCTAGCTCGCGCTCTCCGCCTGCCGTGCCTCGGTCGCGATCTCCCCGAGCACACTCTCCGGGCTGCCACCGGGCTCGACCGCGGAGCCGATCTTCTCCTTGATGGTCTCGCTGGCCTGCGCCCAGGACGTCTTGCCGAACGGGTACAGCTGCGAGTTCGGCAGGGCCGACAGGAACGGGCGGAGCGACTTGTGCTTGTCGTCGGTCTCCATCGCGGTGGACGCACTGGTGGTCACGGGCAGCAGGTCGTACTGATCGGCGAAGGACAGCACGTTCTCGTCCGTGTAGGCGAAGTCGAGGAACGTGCCGATCTCGGCGCGGTGGCCGTTCTGCTTGAAGCCCATCATCCAGTCGGCCACGCCCATCGAGCCCTCGGTCGGCCCGTCGACCCCGGGCAGCGGGACCATGCCGACCTCGATGCCCTTCTTCTCCGCGTCCTGCATCAGCGTCGGGTGGCCGTTGAGCATGCCCACATCGCCCTTGGTGAACGCGTCGAAGGCCTTCGCCCGGTCGAGCTTGCCGGGGGCGACGGGGCCGGTGAGGCCCTTGCCGACGAGGTCGTTCTTCAGCCAGTTGAGGGTCGCCGTGTTGGCCGCCGAGTCGATGTCGTAGTTGCCTACGTCGTCCGTGTAGCCGCCGCCCCCGCTGAGCAGCCACATCAGGGTTTCGGCCTGGGACTCCTCCTGGCCGAGCGGCAGGGCGAAGGGATAGGTCACACCGCCCTGCTTGAGCGCGGCGGCGTCGCTCCTGATGTCGTCCCAGGTCTGCGGGGCCCCGAGACCCGCCTTGGCGAACAGGCCCTTGTTGTAGAAGAGGAGCCGGGTGCTGGCCACGAACGGCAGGCCGTACACGGTGCCGTCGACCTCACCCGCGTCGGTGAGCGAGGGCAGGAAGTTGGACCCCGTGCGGATGGCGACCATGTCGTCGGCGGGGTAGAGCTTGCCCGCCTTGGCGTAGTCGGCGTACGCCCCGATCTGCGCGATGTCGGGGGCCTTGCCGGCCTTCACCATCTCGGCGACCTTGCGGTCGACGTCCTTCCACGAGTAGACGCTGACCTCGACCTTGATCTTCGGGTTGGTCTTCTCGAACTTCGCAGCCACGTCGTCCCAGTACTTCTGGGAGCTGTTCTGCGCACCGGTGCCGTAATCGGCCGCCACCAGCCGCAGGGTGACGTCGCCTCCGGTGTCCGAGCCGCACCCCGACAACGTTGCCGTCATACCGAGTGCGGCCACCGCCGCGGTCAGTCCCACAATGCGCCGCTGCACAGCCTTGCCCATCTCTTGATCGTTCGACGCAGGGCGCCGCATGAGGCGACGGTCCCGCGTTCCTTGCTCACCCCCGCACGGAGGTCTAAACCAGTCACACGGGGACCGGTCAATCTAGCAGGGCTGTTCAGGGCGTTTTGTATGGGTGCTCAACAAACCGCGCTAGTGGACTAGACCTTTTAGGGGTCGACGGGCGAAACTGTCTCCCGTGAGACACGTCATCGCCCTCGATGTGGGCGGCACAGGAATGAAGGCCGCTCTGGTCGGGGCCGGCGGCGCCCTGCTCCACGAGGCGCGCAGGGCCACCGGCAGGGACCGCGGGCCCGAGGCGGTCGTGGAGTCGATCCTGAACTTCGCCACCGAGCTGTACTCCTACGGCGAGGAGCGCTTCGGTGAGGGCGCCGTCGCCGCCGGGGTCGCGGTGCCCGGCATCGTCGACGCGGACCGGGGGACAGCCGTCTACTCCGCCAATCTGGGCTGGCGCGACGTGCCCCTGCGCAAGCTGCTCGGCGAACGGCTCGGCGGCACGCCCGTCGCGCTCGGCCACGACGTCAGGACCGGCGGCCTCGCCGAGGGGCGGATCGGCGCCGGCCGGGGAGCGGACCGCTTCCTGTTCGTGCCGCTGGGCACCGGGATCGCGGGTGCCATCGGCATCGGGGGCTCCATCGAGGCGGGCGCCCACGGTTACGCGGGCGAGATCGGCCACATCGTGGTCCGTCCCGACGGGCCGGACTGCGGCTGCGGCCAGCGCGGCTGTCTGGAGACCCTCGCATCGGCCGGCGCCGTGTCCAAAGCCTGGGCCGCCGCGTCCGGCGACCCCGGCGCGGACGCCGCCGGCTGCGCGAAGGCCGTCGCCTCCGGCGACCCGGTGGCCCTGCGCGTATGGCAGGACGCCGTCGACGCGCTCGCCGCCGGACTGGTCACCGCACTCACTCTGCTGGACCCCCGCACGCTCATCATCGGTGGCGGTCTTGCCGAG
The DNA here is from genome assembly GCF_045162755.1 of Streptomyces sp. NBC_01012. Lineage (NCBI taxonomy): Bacteria > Bacillati > Actinomycetota > Actinomycetes > Kitasatosporales > Streptomycetaceae > Streptomyces > Streptomyces sp. NBC_01012. The sequence goes on from NZ_CP108688.1 coordinate 3,366,660, forward strand.
GCAGGAGAAACCTTGTTCACACCACTGCGTGCGGCCGTCGAGGAACGGGTCACGTTCCAGAAGCTGCCCCACATCGTCCCGGCGGCCCTCGGGGACACCGCCGGATGCCTGGGCGCAGGGCTGCTCGCCTGGGATCTACTCTCCACGGAGGTATCCGCCTGATGGCCGGACGCGCAGACAGCACGGTTCTCACAGGGGCCCGGGTGGTACTTCCCACCGGCACCGTCGAGAACGGCCGGGTGATCGTCGAGGGCACCCGGATCGCCGGCAGCACGCGGGAGGACGCCAGGACCGTCGACCTCTCGGGCCACTGGGTGGTTCCCGGATTCGTCGACACGCACAACCACGGCGGCGGCGGAGCGTCCTTCGCCACCGGCACCGCCGATGACGCCCTGACCGGAGCGCGCGCGCACCGCGAACACGGCACGACGACCGTCGTCGCCTCCACAGTCACCGGCGACATGGACTTCCTGGCCCGTCAGGCCGGCATGCTCTCCGAGCTGGTCGAGCAGGGCGAGCTCGCCGGAATCCACTTCGAGGGCCCCTTCATCTCCCCGTGCCGCAAGGGCGCCCACAGCGAGGCGCTCCTGCGCGACCCCGACCCGGCCGAGGTCCGCAAGCTGCTCGAAGCGGCACGCGGGAGCGCCAGGATGGTCACCCTGGCCACCGAGCTCCCGGGCGGCATCGAGTCCGTACGGCTGCTCGCTGAGCACGGGGTGATCGCCGCCGTCGGCCACACGGACGCGACGTACGAGCAGACCGTCGAGGCGATCGACGCGGGCGCCACCGTCGCCACGCACCTCTTCAACGCGATGCCCCCCTTCGGCCACCGCGCCCCCGGGCCGATCGGGGCGCTCCTCGAGGACGAGCGGGTCACCGTCGAGCTGATCAACGACGGTACGCATCTGCATCCCGCAGCCCTGGAGCTCGCCTACCACCACGCGGGTGCCGACCGGGTCGCGCTGATCACCGACGCGATGGACGCGGCCGCGGCGGCCGACGGGTTCTACGAACTGGGACCGCTCGCCGTCGAGGTCAAGGAGGGTGTCGCGCGGCTGGTCGAGGGCGGTTCGATCGCGGGCTCCACTCTCACCCTGGACACCGCCTTCCGCAGGGCGGTGACGATCGACCGGATCCCCGTCGAGGACGTCGTACGGTCCATCTCCGCCAACCCGGCCAGGCTCCTCGGCCTGTACGACAGGGTCGGCTCGCTCGACCCGGGCAAGGACGCCGACCTGGTGGTCCTGGACGCGGACTTCGTGCTGAAGGGCGTCATGCGCCGGGGCGAGTGGATCGTGCGGCCCCCTGCCGTCTGACAGCCGGCCCGGAAGGGCGGCCCGTCCCGCGCGACGGTCCGTGGAACACGTGACAGCCTGTGGAACACGTAACGAAGAGACGGCGGTTGTCCCGGAAACCTGGGACGACCGCCGCCTCTTTGGCATGATCACCGGGACAGTGCCGCGGGGAGACGGCGCGCGACGGACGACCAAGGAACCGGGGGACGGTACAGGTGATACTCACCGTCACGCTGAACACGGCACTCGACCTGACGTACTCCGTACCCGCCCTCGTCCCGCACAGCAGCCACCGTGTCCACGAGGTGAGCGAACGCCCCGGCGGCAAGGGCGTCAACGTGGCCCGGGTGCTCGCGGCGCTCGGGCACGACACCGTGATCACGGGCTTCGCGGGCGGCGCCACCGGAGCCGTCCTGCGCGAGCTGCTCGGGGAACTCCCCCACCGCCCCGCCGACGCACTGGTCACCGTCGCGGGCAACACCCGCCGCACCCTCGCCGTCGTCGACGGTTCCAGCGGTGACACGACCCAGCTCAACGAGCCGGGACCACACATCGGCGCCGGTGAATGGGCTTCCTTCCTGGGGACGTTCGGGGAGCTGCTGGCCGGCGCCGACGCCGTCGCCCTCTGCGGCAGCCTGCCACCCGGCATCCACGTCGGCGCGTACGCGGAGCTCGTCCGGCTCGCCCGGTCCGCCGGCGTACCCGTGCTCCTGGACACCGGCGGCGAACCCCTGCGCCGTGGCATCGCCGCCCGCCCCGATCTCGTCAAGCCGAACGCCGACGAACTCGCCCAGCTCACCGGCGCCCGCGAGCCGCTGCGCGCCACCCGCGACGCCCGCCGCCGTGGCGCGCACAGCGTCGTCGCCTCGCTCGGCGCCGACGGGCTCATCGCCGTCACCCCCGAGGGCGTCTGGCAGGCCGCACCGCCCTCCGCCGTACGGGGCAATCCGACGGGCGCGGGCGACTCCGCCGTGGCCGGGCTGTTGTCCGCCCTGGTCGAAGGGCTGGGCTGGCGCGAGCGGCTGACCCGCGCGGTGGCCCTGTCGGTGGCGACCGTACTGGCACCGGCGGCCGGCGAGTTCGACCTCGCCGCCTACGAGGACCTGCTGCCCCGGGTCACCGTCGACCGGCACGCCCCGGCCGTCTGAACCGTCCCGCGCGGCCTGTCAGTTCACCAGCACGATCTTCCCCCGGGCATGCCGGCCCTCGCTCAGTTCATGCGCGGCGGCGGCCTCGTCGAACGGGAACGCAGCCGCGACCGGTATGCGCAGCCGGCCCTCATGGGCGAGCGTGACCGCCGCCGCGAGGCCGTGCACCGCCAGCGGGTCGGCCGAGGCCCTCACCGCATCGCCGGTGTCATCGGCCGGTGCCCCGTGCGACAGATGCACCCCGTGGGCCGCCGCGCCGAGATCCGCGATCGTCACCACGCGTGCCGGGTCCCCGGCCACGGCGACCAGGTCGGGCAGTGCTCCTCCGGCGCAGTCGAACACGGCGTCCACCCCGGCCGGCGCCAGCGCGCGCACCCGCTCGACGAGCCCCGCGCCGTAGGTCGTCGGCTGCGCGCCGAGCGAGCGCAGGAAGGCGTGGTTGCGCTCGCTCGCCGTACCGATGACGGTGGCACCGCGCGCGACCGCGAACTGGACCGCGACGCTCCCCACCCCGCCGGCCGCACCCTGCACGAGCACGGTGTGCCCGGCGTCGACGGCGAGCCGGTCGAGCACCCGGGTGGCCGTCTCCACGGCGCCGGCGGCTCCGCCCGCCTCCTGCCAGCTCCAGCCGGCCGGCTTGGGCGCCCAGGCCGTCAGAACCGCGAAGTCGGCGTTGGCGCCCCGGGTGGCCGGGTCGGTCATGCCGAACACCTCGTCGCCGGTGCGCACACCGGTGACGCCGTCGCCGACCTCGTCGACCACCCCCGCGGCGTCGAACCCGGTCCGGTAGGGGAACGTCAAGGGCACCACGTCACGCATCGCCCCGGACCTGATGCGCATCTCCCCTGCCGAGATCCCGGAGGCCCGTACCGCGACGCGGATCTCGTGCGGCCCTGCGTGCGGCGCCTCGACCTCGGCGACATGCACCACATCGGGCGGACCGTATGCGTCGAACTGAATCGCTCTCATGCGCCGAACGTAACGGAGCGCCCCGTCCGTTTGGCTAAAGTGAGAGTGATGACCGGACAAGTGGGAACGCCCCTGCGCTCGGACGCCCGCGACAACCGCGGACGCATCCTCGCGGTCGCCCGTACGGCGTTCGCCGCCGAAGGCATCGATGTGCCGATCCGGGAGATCGCCCGGCGCGCGGAGGTCGGGGTGGCCACCGTCTACCGGCACTTCCGGACCAAGGAGGAGCTGCTGGCCGATGCCTTCGCCGAGCAGATGGCCTCGTGTTCCGCGGTCATGGAGGAGGGCCTGGCGGAGCCCGATCCCTGGCGTGGGTTCTGCCGGGTGATCGAGAGGCTCATGGAGGTGCACGCCCTCGACCGGGGCTTCGCCCGCGCGTTCACCTCGCAGCTCCCCCGGGTCGCCGGCTTCGCCGACGAGCGCGACCGCACGTTGCGCATGATGTACGAACTGGTGCGGCGCGCGAAGGAGACGGGCTCCCTGCGGGCGGACTTCGTGGTGGAGGACATCAGCCTGGCGCTGATGGCGAACGAGGGCATCCGCGCCGAGTCGCCCGGAATGAGAGCTGCGGCGTCGCGGCGCTTCGCCGCCCTGATGATCCAGTCGTTCCGGGCGGACCCGGTGGCACCGGCACCGCTCCCACCGGCCGTCCGGCTGCCCCTGTCGCGCTGAGGGCGGCCTGTCCTTCCAGGAAGCCCCGCCCGGTCGCGACGTGCCGCTGTCGGCGAATTCCCGCCCTGTCACGACGTCCCGCTTCCGGTGAATTTCCGCCCGGTCGTGACGTACCGACCTGCCGCGAAGTACCACTGTCCGCGAAGTGCCGCCCGTTCACGGCGTGCCGCCCTGCCGCGCTCAGCCGGACACGAACTCACCCCCGGCCGCGGTGGCCAGAGCGGGTCCGAAAGCCGCCGTCGGGGTGTAGGCGCCGGGTTCGGCCTCGCCGCGTGCCAGCCGCAGGGCGGTCTCCGTGGCGACGTCGGCCGTGTAGTCCATGCCGTCACCGGCGCGCAGCCAGCCCTCGCGACTGGTGCCGTCGGACCACGTGACGACAGCGTGCCCCCAGGAGTGCTGTCGGGGCCTGGGAGTGGCCCGCCCTGTCATCCGTGCCATCCGGCGGACAGCGAGCCGGCGCAGGGTCGGGACGGACAGCAGCGTCCCCAGCAGGGGCAGTACGGCCCGGACGCCAGGTGAGGCCGGGGCCAGTGCGGACGTCACGGTGACGGACGGCGCTCCGCTCGCCAGCCGGGCGGCCACGAGCTCGCCCGCCGGGACACCGGCCGACCTCACGCGCTGCCCGTCGGGCAGGGAGAGGTGCTGCGGGCTCCCGCCGATCCTGGCCCTGACCAGCCGGCCGTTCTCGTAGCGGCGCCCGCCGGTGGTCAGCACGTCGACGACGGAGAGGGCGAAGGCGGTGCCCATGGCCCCGGCCTCGACCGCCACCGACGCCAGGGCGTCCACCCGCACCTCGTGCGGAGTGGGCCGGCCCTCGCAGAGTGTCGCCACGACCGCCTCGGTCGCCAGGACGCCGAAACCCGCGCCGGTCACCAGGGTGCTGCCCGCGGCCCTCGCGTCCTGGTGCAGGCCGAGCAGCAGGGGGATGGCGGTCAGATCGGCGGCCAGGTCCACGTAGTGCCCGCCCGGCATGCAGGCTCGGGCGATCAGCGTGCCCGTCGCTGCGTAGTCACCGATGGTGTTGACGACCACGGAGGGCCGCTGCCGCGTGATCTCGGCGGCGATGCGTTCCGCCGTGCCGGCGACGACGGTCCTCGGCCCGGCGTCCGGGCCGAGAGCCGCCCCGGCCGTGCGCAGACGCTCCTCGTCACGCCCCACCAGCACGGGCACGACTCCCTGGGCCACGAGGCGCCCGGCGACCGCACGGCCGATCCGGCCCGCGGCTCCCAGGATCCACACCTCGTCGGTCCGCCTGCCTCGCACCGCTTCGTCCGACGTCGTCCCGCTCGGCATCGTGATCACTCCCGCCCTTGCGATGTCTCACTGTGTCATCACCGAGGCTAGCACCGATGACACAGTGAGACATCAGCTTGGTAGGATCGGACCATGTCGAGATGGGATCCCGGGACGGAAGAGCGCCTCAAGAAGGCCGCACTGGAGCTGTGCGGCGAGCACGGATACGACAGCGTCACCGTGTCGCAGATCGCCGAGCGCGCCGGAATCACCCGGCGTTCCTACTTCCGCTACTTCCCCGACAAACGCGAAGTCCTGTTCGCCGGCTCCGAGCAGCTGCCCGTCGCGGTGGCCGCCGCTGTCCTGGACGCCGAAAAGGGCCTCTCCCCCCTGTCGACGGCGCTCGACGCCCTCACCCGGGTCGGCGCCCAGCTCGCCGGGCTCATCGACCACGCCGCGGAACGCCGCGCCGTGATCAACAGCAGCGCGGAACTCCAGGAACGCGAGCGCACCAAGCACGCCGCGGTCACCACGGCGATACGGGACGGGCTCCGACAGCGCGGAGTGGATCCCGACAGAGCCGGCCTCGCTGCCCAGATCGCAACGGTCGTCTTCCAGAACGCGTTCGCCCGGTGGGTCGACTCCGAGGGACGGGCCGACCTCCCGTCCTGCCTCCGGACCGTCACCGCGACGGTCCGCGAAACCCTGACCGACGACGAACAGCCGAAAACACCGCGTCCCGGCTCGCTGGGCGATGACCGGGACGACGGTGTTGTTGCCGGGGACTCCTGAGCGGGCGGGGCTGCTCCTGAGCGGCGGGGGCTCCTGAGCGGCGGGGCTCCTGAGCGGGCGGGCGGTCAGCCCTTGACGTGGCCCGACTTCAACGACAGCTGGTCGAGGTTGGCGTCACACGAGTCGCCCTCGTTGCAGGACAGCATCAGGGTGTTCGACCCTTCCTTCAGCTGCACGAAGGCGTAGGTGTTCGTCCAGCCCTTCTCCAGATCGCCTTCCGCGGCCTGCGCATAGTTCTTCATGTTGATCGCGCGGGGGTCCTCGTCGTTGACCGTGAGGGACGTCTTGGCGTCCTTGCCCGGCACCCCGTACGTCACGAACAGCGTGTACTCGCCGCCCTTCGGCACCTCGACCGTCCAGGTCGCCGACCGGCCGACCTCGTTGAGGCTGATGTACTGGCCGTTGGCGCTCTTGGCGCCCTTGACCGTGTTGTCCAGGGCTGCCGTACCGCCGAGCGTCAGCGTCGCCGCGTCCTGCTCGGGCAGATCGACGGGCTTCTCGGACGCGTCGGCGGACTTCTCCGGCTCCGGGGACTCCTGGACCTCCTCGGCCGGGCCCTCCGACGAACCGGCCTCGGCCTTCTTGTCCCCGTTGTCGTCGCCCGTCATCAGCGCGGCACCGATACCGATCAGCACCACCGCGACCACGGCGACAGCCGCGATCAGCAGCGCCTTGGTGTTGGGACCGCCACGGCCGGGACCTGAATTCCTGCCGTCCCTGCCGTCCCCGCCCCCGCCGTACGGCGGGACCTGGCCCTGCGCCATGGGAGCGCCGGGATAGGTCTCCGGCGCCGCGTACTGCGCGTTCGGCTGCCCGTACTGCTGGTTCGGCTGGCCGTACTGCTGGGACTGCTGTCCGTACGCCTGCTGCGGCGGGACCTGCCCGTACTGGCGCTCACCGACCGTCCGCACCTGGTTGTACGACGTCCTGGGCACGCCGGGCTGCGCGGCCGGGCCCGGGTAGCCGTATCCACCCTGCCCGGGCGGCTGCGCGCCTGCCGCCTGTCCGTCCGCGTACAGGTAGCCGAACGGATCGTCGTCCTCGGGCTTGCTCGCGCCGTTGTTTCCGGCCGTCATCCCTGGGTCACTCCTCACCATGTCGCCAGCCGTCGCCGACCGGCCGAGCCTACCCCGAACGGAGCACGCGTCGAATTGCCATCGGTCCCCCGGAAAACCGGGCGGTGTACGGGGACAGCCGGGGCATGAACGTCAGCCGGCTCTGCGGTGAACCTTCGACCGGGACCGCTTCTCCACATACATCCGCTGGTCGGCGGAGTGCAGGACCTCTTCCTCGGTCATGCCGCACTCGGCCCAGCCGATACCGAAGCTCGCCCCGACCCTGACCGCCCGGCCGTCCACCCGGATGGGCGGAATAATGGCATTACGCAAGCGTACGGCCAGATCTGCGGCGTCTGCCGACCCGAGACCGTCCGCGAGGACGACGAATTCGTCACCCCCGAGCCGAGCGACGGTGTCACCGTCCCGTACGCAGGTGGTCAGCCGCCTGGCGACCTCGATGAGAACCGCGTCACCCGCGTGATGCCCGAAACGGTCGTTGATGGACTTGAAGCCGTCCAGGTCGCAGAAGAGCACCGCGAGCCCCTTGGCCCCGTCGTCGCGGGCCGGATCGGGCGCCACGATGTGCACATGGTGGTCGTAGGGTCCGACACCCGGAGCCACATCCCCCTCGTGGCCGTCCGCCCGGTAGCCGTGGGCCGTGCTCTCGACGTCGCCGTAGGCGGCGTCCAGCGCCTCGATCGCGGTGGAGGTCACGGCGTGAGGCCTCTCACACAGCCGCGCGCCGAGCCGGGCGCGCAGCTCGGCGCTGTTGGGCAGACCGGTGAGCGCGTCGTGCGAGGCGCGGTGCGCGAGGTGCAGCTCGTTGCGCTTGCGCTCCTCGATGTCCTCGACATGGGTGAGCAGGAAGCGGGGGCCGTCGGTGGTGTCGGCGACGACGGAGTTGCGCAGGGAGACCCAGAGATACGTGCCGTCCCTGCGGCCGAGCCGCAGCTCCGCCCGGCCGCCCTCCGCGGAGGTGCGCAGCAGGGTGCCGATGTCCTCGGGGTGGACGAGGTCGGCGAAGGAGTAGCGGCGCAGGACGGACGCGGGGCGTCCCATGAGGCGGCAGAGCGCGTCATTGGTGCGCAGCAGCCTGCCGTTCTGCTCGCCCCCGATCTCTGCGATGGCCATGCCGCTGGGCGCGTACTCGAAGGCCTGCCGGAAGGACTCCTCGCTGGCTCGCAGCGCCTGCTGTTCGCGCTCCAGTCTGACCAGGGCGCGCTGCATGTTTGCTCGGAGCCGAGCGTTACTGATCGCAATGGCTGCCTGGGATGCATACATCTGGAGGGCTTCACGGCCCCAGGCGCCGGGACGGCGGCCGTTGCGCGGCCGGTCGACCGAGAGGACCCCGAGGAGATCGAGGCTTCCCCCGCCGGAGGCGTACATGGGGGCGTAGAGGCGGTCCAGGGGGTGCCACTCGTCCTCGAAGCGGGGCTCGGGCCCGTCGGTGTGCCACTGCGGTACGTCGTCGTCGAGGAGCACCCAGCCCTCGGTGTGCGGTATGAACCGGAGCTCGTCCCAGGCCTCACCCATCGACAGCCTGCGCTCCCAGGACTCACGGGAGCCGACACGGCCGGTGATCAGGGATTCCGCGGCCCTGTTGCCGGCGAACGCGGCGACGACCAGATCGCCGTCGGGCCGGACGAGATTCACGCAGCCCAGTTCGTACCCGAGGCCGGCGACGATGCCGTCGGCCACGGACTGCAGCGTGTCCGCCAGGCTCCGCGCCGTATTGAGATCAGCGACGGCCTGGTGCAACTGCCGCATGGTCGCAAGGCGGACGTACGGCTCCGACTCGGCCTCCATTGCTCGCACTCCCTGAGACCTCGACAGCAACTCCAGGTTTCATATCGACGTACTTGTTGCACTGTCACGGCCACTGAATCACAGTGAGCTGTGCACCCGGTACACAGGGTCAACAAATATTGCTCTCTGTGACTCAAGTCACAACAGATGGTAAAGAGTTGTTCGAGGCACCCCCAGGGACTGCTGTTGTTCTCCACAAGCAAATCGCCGCCCTTCGGGCCGCCCCCGACCATCCCAGGACCGAGGTCCTAGGACCCGGCTGGTCCTGTGGCCCGATGCGACGGCGCATACCGCGGGACTAGCGTGCCCGGTGTGCTGCAGAAGACTCCCTCCACCTCGCGATCCGAAGCCGTCCCCCATGCTGAAGGGGTGAGCAACGACGAATTCCGTGCCGCCCTGTCCCGTCTGGCCGCGGGCGTGGTGCTGGTCACCGCGCAGGAGCCGCCGCTGGAGGAGGACGGCAGGGGCGAGGACGTCGGGATGACGGCGACCGCCTTCATGTCGGTGTCCCTGGACCCGCCGCTGGTCATGGTCAGCCTGCGCAACGACTCACGGATGGACGACCTGCTGGCCGAACAGCCCCTGTGGGCGGTGTCGGTGCTCGCACAGAGCCAGCGGCAGATCGCCGGCCGGTTCGCCATGAAGGGGCGGATCAGTGACCGGCTGCTGTTCGAGGACATCCCCTGCACACGAGGCGACGCCACGGGCGCGCTCCTGATGGGCGGGGCGCTGGCCACCCTGGAGTGCCGCACGGAGCAGCGGGTCCCTGCGGGCGACCACATGCTGGTGATCGGCCGGGTGCTGACGGCGTCGCTGCCGAGCTCGGACGGCGAGCCGCTGACGTACTTCAAGGGCCGCTACCGGCAACTGGGCTGACCACCGGCCCCCTTCGCGGCGGGCCTTCCCCCACGGGGCCGCTCGCGGGGCGGGCTTCTCCCCCACCAGCCCCTCGCGGCGGGCTCCGCCCTACCAGTCGCGGCCGGAGCGCCCGCGCTTCGTGTCGCCGCGCTGCTTCTTCTCGCGCAGCCTGCGCTCGTTGATCCCGCGCGGGATCTTCTTCTTGAGGCGCGGCTTGGGCGGTGGCGCGGTGGCCTCGGCCAGGAGCGCGGCGAGCCGCACGGCGGCCGTCTCACGGTTGCGCCACTGCGAGCGGTGCTCCGATGCGCGTACGGACACGACACCGCCGACCAGGCGGCTCGCGAGGCGTTCGAGCGCACGGGCCTTCCACACCTCGGGCAGGGAATCGGTCGCCGCGAGGTCGAAGCGGAGCTCCACCTGGGAGTCGCTCGTGTTGACGTGCTGCCCGCCGGGCCCGGAGGACCGCGAGAAACGCCACATGAGTTCGGCCTCCGGCAGGGAGACCGAACCGCGGATGACATAGGGCCCGGACATGACACCCATGTTCCCTGGCCCGCGGCTGGTTCGTCACCTTGTTTTGCGCGCCTTCGGCCGGAAATTCGGCAAAGAAAGTAAAGCGAACAGGAACCTCGTAGTCTCTTGCCTGCGTTAGGACGGGTGACGGTAGCTTTCGTGATGGCACGAAGCCCGCACACGACGAGGAAAGGGACTTCCCATGGCTGTAAGCCTGTCCAAGGGCGGCAACGTCTCGCTCACCAAGGAGGCCCCGGGCCTGACCGCCGTCACGGTCGGCCTCGGCTGGGACGTCCGCACCACCACCGGTACGGACTTCGACCTCGACGCCTCGGCGATCGCTGTCAACGCCTCCGGTCAGGTCTACTCCGACGGCCACTTCGTCTTCTTCAACAACAAGGCGACGCCGGACCAGACCATCGTCCACACCGGTGACAACGTCACGGGCCAGGGCGAAGGCGACGACGAGCAGATCAACGTCAACCTCGCGGGCCTCCCGGCGGACATCGACAAGATCGTCTTCCCGGTCTCCATCTACGACGCCGAAGCGCGCAGCCAGAACTTCGGCCAGGTGCGGAACGCCTTCATCCGCATCATCAACCAGGCCGGCGAGACCGAGATCGCCCGCTACGACCTGAGCGAGGACGCCGCCACCGAGACCGCCATGGTCTTCGGCGAGCTCTACCGCAACGGCGCCGAGTGGAAGTTCCGCGCCGTCGGCCAGGGTTACGCCTCGGGCCTGAGCGGCATCGCCCAGGACTTCGGCGTCAACCTCTGAGGTAGCCGCCTCCCGCGAGCCCTCGTCCGACTCCGGTCGGCCGGGGGCTCGCGTGCGTCCGGGCGGTGTTCGCGCGACGCCGGGCCGACGCCAGGGCGGTGTTCGCGCGACGCCCGTAGCTGACTTCGCTTCATATAGCGGACACAGAACAACTCCAGTCGGACAAGAACTGGTCAAAAACTTGTGAGGTAATTGTTGGCGTCCGGTCAAAGTCGTTCATTCAGTGGCACGCTCTCTGCTCGTAACCCCCACAGGCACGAGCAACGGAGAAGGCATGACCCCCCACATGAACACCCGTCGCGCCGCCGCCCTGGCCGCAGCCGCAGCGATGGTCGTCGTCGGCATCCAGACCGGCACGGCAACGGCCGGTTCCCGGACCGCGGATGACACCGCCTCTTCCACCCGCGTCGCGGGAGCCGCCGCGCTCGGCGTGAACACGGCGACCCAGCGCGCCACCGCCCTCCAGGCCGCCCAGTCCGACGCCCCGGCCGCCGCGAAGTCCCTCGGACTCGGCAGCCAGGAGAAACTGATCGCCCGTGATGTGATCAAGGACGCCCACGGCACCGTCCACACCCGCTACGAGCGCACCTACGCGGGACTGCCGGTCCTCGGCGGCGACCTCGTCACCCACACCGCCGCCGACGGCGCGTCCAAGGGCGTGGACAAGGCCACCGACGCCCGCATCACCGTCCCCTCGACGCAGCCGAAGCTGAAGGCCGCGGCGAACGCGCGCACCGTCGTCTGGGCGGGCAGCGGCAAGCCCGCCCTCGCCTTCGAGACCGTCAAGACCGGTGTCCAGAAGGACGGCACGCCCAGCCGGCTGCACATCATCACGGACGCCACGACCGGCAAGCAGCTGCACAGCTACGAGGCCATCGAGACGGGCGCCGGCAACAGCCAGTACAGCGGTGAGGTCGAACTCTCCACCACCAAGAGCGGTTCGGGCTTCGAGCTGACCGACGGCGACCGCGGCGGCCACACGACGTACGACCTCAACCAGGGTGAGAGCGGCAAGGGCGACCTCATCACCGACGACGACGACACCTGGGGCGACGGCACCGGTGACGACCGCCAGACCGCCGCGGTCGACGCCCACTACGGCGCGGCGACGACCTGGGACTTCTACAAGTCGGAGCTGGGCCGCGACGGCATAGCCGGGGACGGCAAGGCGGCGTACTCCCGCGTCCACTACAGCAGCGGCTACGTCAACGCCTTCTGGGACGACAGCTGCTTCTGCATGACCTACGGCGACGGCGCCGACGACAAGAGCGCGCTCACCGCGGTCGACGTCGCCGGCCACGAGATGAGCCACGGCCTGACCGCCGCCACCGCCAACCTCGACTACTCCGGTGAGTCCGGCGGCCTCAACGAGGCGACCAGCGACATATTCGGCACCTCCGTCGAGTTCTTCGCCGACAACGCGAGCGACCCCGGTGACTACCTCATCGGCGAGAAGCTCGACATCAACGGCGACGGAACCCCCCTGCGCTACATGGACGAGCCGAGCAAGGACGGCGGCTCGGCGGACTACTGGGACGCCGACCTCGGCGACCTGGACGTCCACTACTCATCGGGTGTCGCCAACCACTTCTTCTACCTGCTGGCCGAGGGCAGCGGAGCCAAGACCATCGGCGACGTCGACTACGACTCCCCGACCGCCGACGGCTCCACGGTCGAGGGCATAGGCCGCCAGGCGGCCTACCAGATCTGGTACAAGGCGCTCTCCGTCTACATGACGTCGAGCACCGACTACGCGGACGCCCGTGTCGCGACCGAGAAGGCCGCCACCGACCTGTTCGGGGCAGACAGCACCGAAACCGCGGCCGTCGACGCCGCCTGGACCGCCGTCAACGTCAAGTAACGGTTCATCCACGGGAGTCGGCCGGCCTCGCGCCGGCCGACTCCCGCCGTCCACGCGCCGATGGAGCGCGAACCGGTCGTACTTGTATGTTGACGTGCGGGCAGCAACGCTCATCAGTCATGACCGAGCGGGCGGGGGCCGAAGCCATCGACGAGCACAACCTCGGTGACACACGCACGAGAAGCCGCAGCAAGCACCGCAGGGCGTGGCTGCTCACGGCCGGCGCCTGCGTACTTGCCCTGGCCGGCGCCACGGTGGCGACCAACACCAACGCTCTGGGGCCCCGTGAGCTGTGCGGCGGCCGTCTGAGCAGCGAGGACGCCGGGAACGGTCTCGACGGCTACGGCCGGGTGACCGGGAAGACCGATCACGTGGACAGCTGCTTCGTGGAGCAGTCCGGCTGGCTGCCGGGCGCCAAGGACGCGCAGGTGGCTCTTGAGCCGATGTCCGTCAACGCCGTCGATCCCTTCGGCAGAAAAGTGTGGGACATATCCGGTGCCCAGAACATCCTGCCGGGCGAACTGCCCGGCGCCTTCGACCAGCACGGCAACGGCTGGGTGGCTCTGCCGTCCGACTGCGCGTCCATAGGCGAGGGGACGGCACCGGGCTCCCGTACGGTCCTGCACGTCAATGTCAGGCGGGGGGACGTGGACCCGGTGGAACTCGCCCGGCTGGCCCGGTCGGCCGCCCGTGGGCTCGCCGCCGATCACGACTGCGCACCTCCCGTTCCGGATTCTGAGAAAGCCGGGACGGACCTCATCGAAGCGTCCGCGGTCACCAGAAGCGATCCAGCCGCAGTATGTGGCCTGACCGGCTTCACCCTCGCCGCCACGCCCCCTGCGGGCAGCCCCCTGCAGGAGCAGACCTCGGGCTCTCGCGACGACGCCTGGTTCTGCGACCTCTCCCTCGAACAACCCGCCCGGGACAAGGACCAGGATCACGGGGCCTTCGCCCGCCTCGCGATCATCCAGAACCCCACACTGCTGCCCGGCGCGAAGGAGCGGGAATTCGAGCATGCCGTCTGCGGCGGCAAGGAAACCTACTTCGCGACGGACAGCCTCACCTTCGAATGGGCCTCCCCGGAGACCGAGAAGGAACGCTCCGCAGCCTCCTTCTTTCCCGAGTCCGACGTATGGGACCGCTTCACCGCCGCCGCCCGCAAGGCACTCGCCTGCGACTGACCGGACGGGTGGGCCGCACTGGGCGAGCCGGACAGGGGCGTGCTGGCCGGGCAGCGCAGTCCACCCGCGCGGCATGACACCATCGGACCGTGCTCGACATCGGCTACTCCCTCTCCCGGCGCTTCCCGGACCCCCCGCAGACCGACTACCGCCGCGCGGACGTCCACGCCCTGCGGCACGACCTCTTCTCCGGGGACGTCTACCTCGCCGACACCAAGGCCGACCGGGAACTGTCCACAGCCTGGGGATGGGTGCCCGTACTCGACTTCGCCTGGGCGCTCTGCGACATCGTCGAGCAGATCGACCGCGACCCCCGGGGCAACCGCTCGCACCGCCGGCAGTACGCCGAGCTCGACTTCACCGAGTCCTCCGACCGCATGCTCTTCGAGCGCCGCTTCGGCTGGGTCGACGTCGAGGCCGACTGGATGCCCGGCGACGAGCCCCCGCTGACCTTCAGCCACTCCCTGCTGCGCCGCGAGGCCCGCGACTTCCTGCACGACCTCGTCGCCGACCTGGCCGACATGCACGAGGGCCTCGCCGACAACCCCGTCGTCTGGGACCTCCAGGCCCGCTTCCCCCGCCTCTGAGCGGGTCCACGCTTCACGCCTCCACCCGCACCCCGATCTGCGCCGCGAACGCCGGAGCCAGCTCCATCAGCTGGGACGGGCTGATCACCGCCCCCGCCAGCCGCTCCACACCCCGCGCGATGTCGAGCTCGGCGACCGTCCGCAGATCGACGGACTCCATCCGCACCGCCGTGAAGTCCGCCCGCTTCAGCACACAGTCCCGGAACTCCACCCGGACCAGCTGTGCCTCACCGAAATCCGGCTCCGAGAGCACGCACCCCTCGAACACGACGTCCTTCAGCCGCGCCTTGCGGAGATTCAGATAGTCGATCTTCCCGCCCCGCACCAACACCCGCTCCAGCACCCCGCCGTGCAGCTGCACCCCTCCCAGCCGTGCGTCCAGGACCTCCACATCACGCAGCGACGCGCCCGCGAGATCCGTGCCCACACCCCGCACCCCCGTCAGCACCGAGTCGATGAACCTGGCCCGCACCAGCTCCGCCCGGTCCAGGGCGCAGCCGCGCAGCTCACAGTCCATGAAGCGCGCTCCAGGACCCGACGCGTCGGCCAGGTCCGTCTCATCGAACCGCACCCCGTCGTAATCCCCGTCGGGCTCCAGCCCCTCCCCGTCGAACTCCACCAGCGGTGGCAGCCGGACCTCCGGCCGCCGCGCCTCGGCCACCCCGTCCTTCGCGCCCGCGCCCCTGCTGCTCCTGTTGCCTGTGCGTGCCATGCCCCCCATCGTGACGCACACCACTGACACCGACCGCGGCCAGGTGTCACAGAACCGGCCGGCCGAACCGTCCACCAGGCAGCAGCGCCCACCGCGAGGAGACAGCCATGCAGCGCATCCACATCGTCGGCGGCGGCCTCGCCGGACTGACCGCCGCGATCACCGCCGCCGAATCCCGGGTCCAGGTCACCCTCCACGAGGCCCACCACACCCTGGGCGGCCGGGCCAGGACCTCCGAAGGCCCCTACCTCACCAACGAGGGACCACACGCCCTGTACCGCCGCGGACCGCACTGGACCTGGCTCGAACGGCGAGGGCTCCTGGGCCGTCCCGCCTCCGTACCGCCGCTCGAAGGCACCCGTTTCCTCTTCCACCGCGACGGCGCCCTGCGCAGGACCCCGCCCCTCGCCATGCTGCGCCTCACCCGCCGCGCCGCCCACCGGGCACCGGTCGACGCCGACTTCCTCAGCTGGGCCACCCGCCAGGTGGGCGAGGAAGGCGCACGCGCGGCAGCGAACTACATGGGCGTGGCCCTCTTCCACCACGACCCGGGCTCGCTCTCCGCCGCCTTCGTCCAGGAACGCCTGCGCCGCGCCACCGCCCTTCCGCCCGAGGCCCACTACCCCGTCGGCGGCTGGGCGGAGCTCGTCGACCGGATGGCGTCCAGGGCCTGGAATCTCGGCGTGCGCATCGAGACCGCCGCACGCGTCGGCCCCCGCGATCTGGCCGGCTTCCATCGCAGCGGACCGGTGATCGTCGCCACCCATCTGGACTCCGCCCGCACCCTGCTGGAGGACCCCGCCCTGACCTGGGACAGCGGCCGGACCGCCCTGCTCGACCTGGCCCTGCGGACCCGGCGCGGCGACCCGTTCATCATCTCCGACCTCGACGCCCCCGGCTGGATCGAACGGTTCACCGCCCAGGACCCGACCCTCGCCCCGGCGGGCGAACAGCTCGTCCAGGCACAGATCCCCCTCGCCCCCACCGCCCCGCGCGCCGACGCCGTACGCCGCGCCGAGCACCTGCTCGGCCTCGGCTTCCCCGGTCTGCACGACCGCACCACCTGGCGCCGGGAGGCCCTGGCGTCCGGACGTACCGGTGCCGTCGACAAGCCAGGCACCACCTGGCGCGACCGGCCCGCCGTCGACCGCGGCGACGGAATCCTCCTCGCGGGCGACCAGGTCGCCGCCCCGGGACTCCTCAGCGAAGTCTCGTTCAACAGCGGCATCGAAGCGGCGGTCCTGGCTCTGGGACTCCTCGGTAAGGCGGCACAGGACACTCCCCGCACCGCGGGAACTCCTTGACCTTAAGCGCACCTGAGGTCGGAGGGTGGGAACAGCAGCCACGCACCAGCACCCGGGAGTCCCACCATGTACGCCATCCGCCTCCATGCCTTCGGTCCAGCGGAGCATCTCGTCCACGAGCGGACCGACGATCCCGTCCCCGCTCCCGGCCAGGTCCGCATCGCCGTCGCGGCGTCCGGGGTACATCTCGTGGACACCCACCTGCGCGAAGGCCGCCCGGGCCCCTACCCGATCAGCGCCGCCGACCTCCCCACCATCCCCGGGCGTGAGATCGCGGGCACCGTCGAGTCACTCGGCGAGGGCACCGACCCCGGCTGGCTCGGCCGCGCGGTCGTCGCCCACATCGGCGCGGGCCCCGGCGGCTACGCCGAACTGGCCGTCACCGAAGCCGAGAGGCTCCACCCGATTCCCGCGGGCCTCGGCCCGGCCGAGGCCGTGGCCATGATCGGTACGGGCCGCACCACCCTGGGGATCCTGCAGTTCACCGACCTCGGCCCCGGATCCGTCGCCGTCGTCACCGCGGCGGCCGGCGGCATCGGCACGCTCCTCGTCCAGTACGCCAGGAACGCCGGAGCCACCGTCGTCGGTCTGGCCGGCGGACCCGCCAAGGTCGCCCGGGTCACGGCGAACGGGGCCGACCTCGCCGTCGACTACACCCTCGCTGACTGGCCGCGCCGTGTCCGCTCCCACCTCGAAGCGCTCGGCGGGCCCGCCACCGTCGTCTTCGACTCCGTCGGAGGGATCACCGCCCGCGCCGCCGTCGACCTGCTCGGCAGGGGCGGCGAGCACCTCGTCTACGGCGCCTCCGGCGGCCAGATGCTGACCCTCGGCGATGAGGAACAGGCCGAGCGCGGCATCACGTCCCGGAGCGTCCTGGGTCCCGCCATGGTCGAGAGGGGCGGCGGCATGAGGGCCCTGGAAACCCGCTCACTGGCCGAAGCGGCGGCCGGCCGCCTCCGCCCAGCGGTCCAGCTCTTCCCACTCGCCGAAGCGGCAGCCGCCCACCGCGCGCTGGAGACCCGTGGCACGGTGGGCAAGGTCGTCCTCGTGCCGTAATCGACAGGGGCCCTCAGACCGCCGCGCCCAGCTCCGCCAGCGCCCCGTCGTCGAGCCGGTACACCGTCCAGCCGTCCTGAGGACGCGCGCCCAGGGACTCGTAGAAGGCGATGGACGGGGCGTTCCAGTCCAGCACCGACCACTCCAGGCGCCCGTAACCACGCTCCACACAGATCCGCGCCAGCTCCCTGAGCAGCGCCTTTCCGTAACCGCCGCCGCGTCGCTCGGGGCGCACGTACAGGTCCTCCAGATAGACCCCGTGCACCCCACGCCACGTCGAGAAGTTGAGGAACCACAGCGCGAAACCGACCACTTCGCCGTCGTCGTCCGACACCGCGACATGCGCGTACGCGGCGGGCCGGTCGCCGAACAGGGCCTCGCGCAGCTGCTCCTCGGTGGCCTTCACCTCGTCGAGCGCCTTCTCGTACTCGGCGAGATCACGGACCATGGCGTGGATCGCGGTGACATCTTCGGAAGTGGCCGTACGAATCATGGAGGCAGCCTAAACAGCCGCCGCGAGCCCGTGATCCTCAGCCCCGCTCCAGCAGTAGGCGCCCGATCTCCGCATGGTCGGGCCACAGCCGCGGCCTCCCGCGCCGGATCCCCCACAGCGCGTTCTGCAGCACCCGCCCCAGCGTCCACGCCCGCGCACGCTCCCGGTCGAGGCCCAGCACCCCGCACAGCAGATCGAACCTCCACAGCACATCGTCCGCGTCGAACCTCTGGTCCAGCGCCGGGAAGAGATCGAATCCCGGATCGCCCGCGAGAGGCTTGGGATCCAGCACGACCCACTCCCCCGCCCGGTGCTCGTCCGCGCGCCCGGCCAGGATGTTCGCGTAGTGCAGATCCCAGTGCAGCAGACGGTCCCCGGGCTCCCCCGCGACCTCCCGTACCGCGGCCGCGCAGTCCAGCAGCAACCGGCGCTCCCGCTCATCCGCCAGCAGGCCGACCGCCCCGGGCGTCTCCTCCAGCATCGTGGCCGCCTGGTCCGCCAGCCGCCGCATCCCCGGCGGAGCCGGCACACGCACCAGCCGGGCCAGCGACCTGGCGAGCACCCGCACCGCCTCCCGAACGTCCGGCACGCCGGTCAACGACCGCCGCTCGTCGAGCCGTTCCAGCAGCATCGTCCCCGTCGCCGCGTCATGGTCCAGCAGGCCCACCACCCCCGCGCCCGCCGCACCCCAGGCCCGCAGCGCGACCGGCTCCCCCACCGTCTCCGCGTCCACCATCTGCAACTTCAGCGCCGCCCCACGGCCATCGGCCTCCCGCACCACGGGAACCACCAACGCGCACATCCCGCACATCGGCGCCCCGTCGGGCCGCAGCCCCCACTCCTCCAGGAACCTCCCCGCAAGACCCGGCAGCCCGAGCGCGAACTCCCGTCCCGCAGCGCCCTTGTGCTCACTCAGATTCATGGCCAGGTCATCCGGAACGTCGATCACGCCGACAAGCGTAGGGGCCTCACCAAGCGGTACCGTCCCTCCAGCTACTGGGCTGCACACGGACAAGCAGGGGACACATGAGCACCGTCAGTACCGTCAACGGCGGCATATCGTTCTGGTACGCGAACGAGGGCACCCCCGCCCCACGCGAACCCCTGCCCGGCGACACGAGCGCCGACGTCTGCATCGTCGGCGGCGGCTACACCGGACTCTGGACGGCGTACTACCTCAAGAAGGCCGTCCCCTTCCTCAACATCACGGTCCTCGAAGCGAAGTTCTGCGGCTACGGCGCCTCCGGCCGCAACGGCGGCTGGCTCTACAACGGCATCGCGGGCCGCGACCGCTACGCCACACTGCACGGCCACGAGGCCGCCGTCCGCCTCCAGCAGGCCATGAACGACACCGTCGGCGAGGTCATCCGCATCGCCGGCGAGGAGAACATCGACGCCGACATCCACCACGGCGGTGTACTCGAAGTCGCCCGCACCCCCTCCCAGCTCGCCCGCCTCAAGGACTTCCACTCCGTCGAGATCGCCTTCGGCGAGACCGACCGCGTCCTGCGCGGCGCCCGCGAGACCGCCGAACGCGTCCGGGTATCCGGAGCCGTCGGCTCCAGTTGGACCCCGCACGGCGCACGCCTGCACCCCGCCAAACTCGTCAAGGGCCTCGCCGACACCGTGGAGGCACTCGGCGTCACGATCCACGAGTCGACCCCCGTCACCGAGATCGAGCCCAAGCACGCCGTCACCCCGTACGGCACGGTCCGCGCCCCCTACGTGCTGCGCTGTACCGAGGGCTTCACCGCGGGGCTCAAGGGCCAGAAACGCACCTGGCTCCCCATGAACTCCTCGATGATCGTCACCGAGCCCCTGTCCAAGACCCTCTGGGACACCATCGGCTGGGACGGCCGCGAGACCCTGGGCGACACGGCACACGCCTACATGTACGCCCAGCGCACCGCCGACGACCGCATCGCCATCGGCGGCCGCGGGTACCCCTACCGCTACGGCTCCGCGACCGACCACGACGGACGCACCCGCCCCGCGACCGTCGAGGAACTGCGCGACCTGCTCGTCCGTTTCTTCCCCACTACCGCGGGCGCCCGCATCGACCACGCCTGGTCCGGCGTGCTCGGCGTCCCCCGCGACTGGTGCGCGACCGTCACCCTGGACCGCTCCACCGGCCTGGGCTGGGCCGGCGGCTACGTCGGCTCCGGCGTCGCCACCGCCAACCTCGCGGCCCGCACCCTGCGCGACCTGATCCAGCAGGACTCAGGACAGGCCGGCCCCACCGACCTGACCGCCCTGCCCTGGGTCAACCACAAGGTCCGCCGCTGGGAACCCGAACCCCTGCGCTGGCTCGGCGTCCACGCCCTGTACGCCGCCTACCGCACGGCGGACCGCCGGGAGACCACCTCACCGCGCCTCGGCACGGACCGCCTCGCGAAGGTCGCGAACCGTATCGCGGGCCGCCACTGAACCGGCCGGTCCGCGGCGGCCTTCACGCGGCCTCCGCGCCGTCCCGGTGGCCGTCCCTGCGGCTGCCGTCCCGGTCGTCGTCCCGGTGGCCGCCGTCCCGCCTGCCGTCCCGGTGAATCGGCGTCGCGGAACCCGTCAGCGGGACGCCCGTCCCACCGCGCCGGGCCGCCACGATCTCCGCCGCGATGGACAGGGCCGTCTCCTCGGGCGTACGGGCCCCGATGTCAAGACCGATCGGCGACCTCAGCCGAGCCAGCTCCTCGTCCCCCAGACCCGCTTCCCGCAGCTTCCGGTCACGGTCCGCATGGGTCCGGCGCGACCCCATCGCCCCCACGAACGCGACCGGCAGCCGCAGGGCCTGCTCCAGGAGAGGTATGTCGAACTTCGCGTCGTGGGTGAGCACGCACAGCACCGTGCGCCCGTCCGTCCCCGTACGCCGCAGATAGCGGTGCGGCCAGTCCACGACGAGATCGTCGGCCTCCGGGAAGCGGGCCCTGGTCGCGAAGACCGGACGGGCGTCGCACACCGTCACGTGGTAGCCGAGGAACTTGCCGACGCGGACGAGCGCCTGGGCGAAGTCGATCGCGCCGAACACGATCATGCGCGGCGGCGGCACATTCGACTCGACGAGGAGAGTGAGGCCACCGGGGCAGTGCGTTCCGTCCTCCGCGAGTTCGAGGGTGCCCGTGCGCCCGGCATCCAGCATCGCCCCAGCCTCGGCCGCCACCGTCCGGTCCAGCTCCGTGGAGCCACTGCCGTACGACCCCTCGTACGATCCGTCGGGGTGCACCAACAGCGCCCCGCCCAACAGCTCGGCCGGGCCCCGGACGACCCGGGCCAGGGCCAGGGGTTCGCCCGACGCGGCGGCCGGGAGCGCCGACCTGAACACCTCCCGGACAGGCGCCGGCGCACCGACCGGAGTCACCATGACATCGATGACCCCACCGCAGGTCAGGCCCACCGCGAAGGCGTCCTCGTCGCTGTAGCCGAACCGCTCCAGGACGGTCTCACCGTCCTGGAGCGCCTGGAGACACAGCTCGTACACCGCCCCCTCCACACAACCGCCGGAGACCGAACCGACCACCGTGCCCTCGCTGTCGACAGCGAGCGCGGCGCCGGGCCCGCGCGGCGCACTCCCGCCGACGGCCACCACCGTGGCGACGGCGAACTCCCGGCCCTCATCGGCCCAGCGGGCCAGCTCGTCGGCGATGTCAAGCATGCGGGCCTGCCGTGAGAACACGGTCCGGCCTGATGGGCAGGGTCCGGTGGCGTACACCGGTCGCGTGCCAGACGGCGTTCGCGATCGCCGCCGCGGCCCCCACGATCCCGATCTCACCGATGCCCTTGATCCCGACCGGGTCGTCCGGATCCGGGTCATCCACCCAGTCCGCCTCGACGAGCGGCACATCGGCGTTCGACGCGACGTGATAGCCCGCGAGATCCGCACCGTAGAGAGCACCGGTGTTCCGGTCCCTGACCGCCTCCTCGTGCAGGGCCATGGAGATGCCCCAGATCATCCCGCCGGTGAACTGGCCACGCGCCGTCAGCGGGTTGACGATCCGCCCGGCGGCGAAGATGCCGAGCATGCGACGTACGCGCACCTCCCCGGTGGCCGCGTCCACGGCGACCTCGGCGAACTGCGCCCCGAAGGAGTGCCGCTCCTTCTGCGCGAGGGCCCCGATGGCGGCGGTGGTGTCCGACCGCACCGTGATGCCCTCCGGCGGAATCCCGTCGCCCAGGGCGATCCGCTCCCGCAGTTCATCGGCCGCGGCCGTCACCGCCCACGCCCACGACCGGGTGCCCATCGAGCCGCCGGCGATCATCGCCGGGCCGAAGTCACTGTCACCGATCCGTACGCGCACCCGGTCGGTCGGCACATCGAGGGCGTCGGCGGCGACCAGGGTGAGGGCCGTCCGTGCCCCGGTCCCGATGTCCGCAGCATTGATCCGCACGGTGAAGGTGCCGTCGGCCTCCGCGGTCGCGGCCGCCGTGGAAGGCGCCGCCCCCGCGAAGAACGAGGCCGCCGCCGTCCCCGTACCGAGCAGCCAGCGCCCGTCCCTGCGCACCCCGGGACGCGGGTCCCGGTCGGCCCAGCCGAACCTGCGCGCGCCCTCCCGGAAACAGGCGGGCAGACCGCGGGTGCTGAACGGCAGCCCGGAGACCGGACCCACCTCGGGCTCGTTGCGCGTGCGCAGCTCGATCGGATCGATGCCGCACTTCTCGGCGAGTTCGTCGAGCGCCGACTCCAGCGCGAACGATCCGGGCGCCTCACCGGGAGCGCGCATGAACGTCGGACTCGGCACATCGAGCCGCACGACCCGGTTGGCGGTGTGGTGAGCGGGGGCG
Organism: Streptomyces sp. NBC_01012; assembly: GCF_045162755.1. Lineage (NCBI taxonomy): Bacteria > Bacillati > Actinomycetota > Actinomycetes > Kitasatosporales > Streptomycetaceae > Streptomyces > Streptomyces sp. NBC_01012. The sequence continues at coordinate 3,389,749 of NZ_CP108688.1, forward strand.
TCGTACATCACCCGGGCCACACCCGCGCCCGACTCGATGAACTCGTGCACGGTCGAGGTGAGACTCAGGCAGCTGTGCTCCAGCGCACGCAGCCGCCCCTCGGCATCAGCACCCAGCCGCACCCGCTGCCTCGTGGGGCTCCGATAGCCGGCGAGCGAGAACATCTGACGGCGCGTCATGACGACACGGACCGGGCGCGCCAGGGTCGTGGCCGCCATCACCGCCGCGACCTGGTGCGCGCGTACGCCCTTGCTCCCGAACCCACCGCCCACGTGCTCGGACCGCACCCGTACCGAAGCCGGGTCGAGCGAGAAGAGGTTCGCGAGCTCACCCGCGACCCACACCGTGCCCTGGTTGGAGTCCACGACCTCCAGTCGGCCGCCGTCCCACAGGGCCGTCGCCGCGTGGGGCTCCATCGAGTTGTGGTGCTCCTCCGGAGTGGAGTACTCGGCGTCCAGGACCACGTCGGACGCGCCCAGTTCCGCCTCCAGGTCGCCCTTACCCGTCACTCCCTCCCCACCCGGACCGGAGATCGAGTACGCGTCCGGGTGCTCACCGGCGAACGTGACGTCGTGCGGCTCCTCCTCGTAGTGCACCACCAGCGCCTCGGCGGCCTCCCTGGCCTGCTCGGAGGTCTCGGCCACGACCAGCGCGACCGGCCAGCCCGCATGCGGCACCCGGTCGTGCTGGAAGACGGCGACGGTCGGGTCCGGCCGCATCCCGAGCATGCCGACGTAATCCGTGTCGACCCGCGGGGCGTTCCCGTGGTGCAGGACAGCGAGGACACCCGGCATCTCCAGGACCTCCGCCGTCTCCACCGAGCGGATGCGGCCACGGGTGATCGTCGACAGCACCAGCCATCCGTGCGCGAGGCCGGCGAAGGGGATCTCCCCCGCGTAACGAGCGGCGCCGGTGACCTTGTCCCGGCCCTCCACACGGGTGTGCGCGGTACCGATGGCCTTCGCCGCCCTGGCTGCCCTGGTCGTAGTGGTGGTCATCGGGCTGCCTCCTCGGCGAGTTCGCTCAGCACGGCGACGACGAGGTTGCGCATCAGCGTCACCTTGTATCCGTTGTGCGGCAGCGGCCGGGCGGCCGCCAGTTCGGCGTCGGCAGCCGTGGCGAAGGCCGCGGCATCAGCGGGCCTGCCGACCAGGGCCTGCTCGGCCGTACGCGCCCGCCACGGCCGGGAGGCGACTGCCCCGAAGGCCAGTCGCACCTCGCTCACCACACCGTCACGGACCTCGAGCGCCGCGGCGATCGAACCGATCGCGAAGGCGTACGACGCCCGCTCGCGGACCTTGCGGTAGCGGGAGTTGGCCGCCACCGGAGCGGGCGGCAGGATGACGCCTGTGATCAGGGCGCCCACCGGAAGAGCGGTCTCCCGGTGCGGGGTGTCGCCCACCGGCAGATAGAAGTCGGCGAGCGACAGCCGGCCCGCCCCGTCGGCCGTCTCGTACTCGACGACGGCGTCGAAGGCCGCCAGTGCCACCCCCAGATCGGACGGGCTGGTGGCCACGCAGTGGCCGGAGGCCCCCAGCACCGCGTGGTTGTGGTGCTCCCCCTCGATCGCGGGACAGCCGCTGCCGGGCAGGCGCTTGTTGCAGGGCTTGGTCACGTCGGCGAAGTAACCGCAGCGGGTCCGCTGCAGCAGGTTCCCGCCGACGGTGGCCATGTTGCGCAGTTGGCCCGACGCACCTGCCAGCACCGCCTGGGTCAGCGCGGGGTAGTTCCGTCGCACGTCCGGGTGCGCCGCGAGGTCGCTGTTGGTGACGGTCGCGCCGATACGCAGCCCGCCGTCCTCGGCCGTCTCGATGCGGTCCAGCGGGAGTTCACGTACGTCGACGAGCCTGCCGGGCCGCTCCACACCGGTCTTCATCAGGTCGACGAGATTCGTACCGCCGCCGAGGAACCTGGCGTCCGGGTCGGCGTCGAGCAGCGCGAGGGCGCCGGAGACATCGACCGCGCGCTCATATCCGAACTCCCTCATGCCGCCGCCCCCTCACGCTTCACCACGGGCTCGCTCCCAGCGGCCCGTTCACCGTCCGCTGCCCGTTCACCGTCCGCTGCCCGTTCACCGTCCGCGGCGCATTCACCGTCCGCGGCGCGCGCCGCCGCATCGGCCTCGGCCGCCCTGGCGACCGCCTGCACGATCGACACGTAGGCGCCGCAGCGGCACAGGTTGCCGCTCATCCGCTCCCGGATCTCCTCGGCCGTCAGCGGCGGTGGCCCCGCTTCGGGGCGTACGTCATCGGTGACGGCACTCGGCCAGCCGGCTGCGTGCTCCTCGATCACCGCGACGGCCGAACAGATCTGGCCGGGCGTGCAGTACCCGCACTGGTAACCGTCGAGGTCGAGGAACGCCTGCTGCACCGGGTGCAGTTGCTCACCCTCGGCGACGCCCTCGATGGTGGTGATCTCCCGGCCCTCGGCCGCCACCGCCAGCTGCAGGCAGGCCACAGCACGGCGCTGGTCGAGCAGGACCGTGCAGGCACCGCACTGCCCCTGGTCGCATCCCTTCTTGGTGCCGGTCAGATCGAGCCGCTCACGCAGGGCGTCGAGCAGAGTGGTGCGGTGGTCGACGGTCAGCGTGTGCTTCTCGCCGTTGATGTTCAAGGTCACGGGGCTGTACGTCGACGTGGGCGCTGGGGCCATGATCAGCCTTCTCTCACATTCCGGGCGGACACCGTCGCCGCGCGGCGACGGGGGCCAGAAGTACGGCTGTCCGCCGGGGCCGCTCACCGCTAAGGTGAACCTAACCGGACAGCTGTCCACTCGGCGGAAAAAACGTAGTGGACAGTTGTCCACTTAGCAAGGGCAGGATCCGGCCACGCAAAGGCACGGGGAGGACGAGTGCGGCAGGACAAGCAGGACAAGAACGCACCTCTGCGCTCGGACGCACAACGGAACCGCGAGCGCATCCTGCACGTGGCCCTGACGGAACTGACGCTGTGCGCGCAGGCCCCGCTCAGCGTGATCGCCAGGAAGGCGGGCGTCGGGCAGGGCACGCTCTACCGCAACTTCCCCAGCCGCGAGGCCCTCGTCCTCGAGGTCTACCGCCATGAGATGCAGCAGGTCGCCGACGCCGCGACCGAGCTGATCACCACCCATGAGCCGGACCACGCCCTGCGCGCCTGGATGGACCGCCTCGCCCGCTTCGCCATGGCCAAGGCCGGCCTCGCGGACGCGGTCCGGCTGGCCACCAGCGCACCGGGCAGCCCGGAGAAGCCGGGCCACACACCGCTGATGTCCGCGACGGAAACCCTGCTCCGCACCAACGAGAAGGCCGGCACGATACGCCCCGGAGTGACCGCGGACGACTTCATCCTCGCCATAGCCGGCCTCTGGCAGCTCGACCCCCGCAGCGACTGGCAACCACGGGCCGCCCGCCTCCTGGACCTCGTCATGGACGGCCTGCGCGCGGGGGCCCCGGGTCGGGACAGCGCAGAAAGCACAGAAAGGCCCAGATCAGAGGATTCCTGACCTGGGCCTTCGTGGAGCCCCCTGTCGGATTCGAACCGACGACCTACGCATTACAAGTGCGTTGCTCTGGCCGGACTGAGCTAAGGAGGCATGCCGGAGCATTGTAACCAACGCCAGGACCGGAACCCGCCCGATATTCGGGACCTCGGACTGCTGACAGATTCGAAAACGCCAGGTAGCGTCACCTCAGGTTCACTCCAGTGGACCACACCACTCCCTACTCGGATCGTCCGGCACGTTCCTGCCGGTGGAGGAGAAGAATCGTCATGGCCAGTGTCACGTTCGACAAGGCGTCCCGCGTCTACCCCGGCTCCACGAAGCCGGCTGTGGACCAGCTCGAGATCGACATCGAGGACGGCGAGTTCCTCGTCCTCGTCGGTCCTTCCGGTTGCGGCAAGTCGACCTCCCTGCGCATGCTCGCGGGTCTCGAGGACGTCAACGGCGGTGCGATCCGCATCGGTGACCGTGACGTCACGCACCTGCCCCCGAAGGACCGGGACATCGCCATGGTGTTCCAGAACTACGCGCTCTACCCGCACATGTCCGTCGCGGACAACATGGGCTTCGCCCTCAAGATCGCCGGTGTGAACAAGACCGAGATCCGGGCGAAGGTCGAAGAGGCCGCCAAGATGCTGGACCTCACCGACTTCCTGGACCGCAAGCCGAAGGCGCTCTCCGGTGGACAGCGCCAGCGTGTGGCGATGGGCCGCGCGATCGTCCGTGAGCCGCAGGTCTTCCTCATGGACGAGCCGCTGTCGAACCTCGACGCCAAGCTCCGTGTGTCGACGCGTACGCAGATCGCCTCGCTGCAGCGCCGTCTCGGCATCACCACCGTGTACGTCACCCACGACCAGGTCGAGGCCCTCACCATGGGCGACCGTGTCGCGGTCCTCAAGGACGGTCTGCTCCAGCAGGTCGACTCGCCGCGCAACATGTACGACCGCCCGGCGAACCTCTTCGTCGCCGGCTTCATCGGCTCCCCGGCGATGAACCTCGTCGAGGTCCCGATCACCGACGGTGGCGTGAAGTTCGGCAACAGCGTCGTCCCCGTCTCCCGTGAGGCGCTCAGCGCCGCCGCGGACCGCGGCGACCGTACCGTCACGGTCGGCATCCGCCCCGAGCACTTCGACATCGTCGAGCACGGTGGCGCCGCCGCGCAGGGCCTCTCCAAGGGTTCGGCCAACGCCCCGGCCGGTCTGGCCGTCGCCGTCAACGTCGTCGAGGAGCTCGGCGCCGACGGCTTCGTCTACGGTGCCGCGCAGGTCGGTGGCGAGCACAAGGACCTGGTCGTCCGTGTCGGCGGCCGCGCCGTGCCGGAGAAGGGCACCGAGCTGCACGTCGTGCCGCGCCCGGACGAGCTGCACGTCTTCGCGACGTCGACCGGTGAGCGCCTGACCGCCTGATCGTCGAGCGTCCGACCCGCACATCTTTGAAGCGGACGGCCCGCGTCCTCCCCAGGACGCGGGCCGTTCGCGTGGCCGGAATCCCCGGCACACCGGTCAATTCCCCCGCCCCCGTCAACGCGTAATTCGAAAGAGGCTCTCGAACCATCCCCCACAGGGGTGACGAAATGTCGCCAAGTCATCACTGCCCGCTACGCTCGCCTGCGTGACCCACACCGCGCGCCGAATCGGCCGAACCCTAGCCCTCGTACTGCCCGTCGTCATGGTTCTGTCCGGGACCCTCGCGGTCACCCGTGTGCAGTGGTCGGGGCAGGACACCGAGACCCAGCTGCTGACCGCCGCATCCGAGACCAACGCCAAGAAGGCGAAGGCCCAGGCACCCCAGGACATCCTGCGGGACAAGCTCCTGCTCGAACTCCGTGAGAAGGACCCGGGGGTGGCGCTGACGAGCCTTCAGCGCACCGTCGAGGGGCGGCCCTCGCTGGCCAAGCACTGCATGTCGATCGCGAAGGCGCTGGGCAAGGCCGCCGTGGACCAGTACGGCCCGACGCGTGCCCACCGCTTCTCCCGTCCGGTCTGCGACACCTCGTTCGCCTCGGGCGTCGCGCAGTTCAGCTGAGCCGGGTGTGCCGGGGCACGGCCTATCGTGCCTGGCATGCATACGTTTCCGACGCAGGCCGTGATCCTGGCGGGTGGTCAGGGCTCACGGTTGCGCCCGTACACCGATGACCGCCCCAAGCCGATGGTCGAGATCCCGGGGACCGGGACCCCGATCATCGGCCATCAGCTGTCCTGGCTGGCCGCCGAGGGTGTCACCGACGCCGTGGTCTCGTGCGGCCATCTTGCCGATGTGCTGGAGGAGTGGCTGGACTCGGCCGTTCTTCCGTTGCGCGTCACGACCGTCGTCGAGACCGAGCCCTTGGGCCGGGGCGGCGGTCTGAAGCATGCCGCGGCGCGGCTGCCCGACCCGTCGGAGCCCTGGTACGCGACGAACGGTGACATCTGGACGCGCTTCTCGCTGCGGGAGATGGCCGCGTTCCACGCCGAGCGGGACGCCACCGCGACGCTCGCGCTGGCCCGTCCACGGATCCCCTGGGGGGCCGTGGAGACGGACGCGTTCGGGCACATCACCGACTTCATCGAGTCGCCGCCGTCGCCGTATCTGATCAACGCGGGTGTGTACGTCTTCGCGCCCGCGTTCACCGCGATGCTGCCGGACCGCGGCGACCATGAGCGTACGACGTTCCCGCGGCTGGCCCGTGAGCGCCGGCTGGCCGGGTTCCCGCTGCCGCACGGGGCGTACTGGCGGGCGATCGACACCGCTAAGGACCTCACGGAGGCGGCGAAGGAGCTGGGCGGCCGGACGGACGGCTGAGACCGACTGCACGCGCTTGAGGACGGCCACCAGGGGTTCGGTGGCCGTCCTCAAGCGTGCGGTGCCTCGCGGGTGTCAGCCGAGCAGGCCCCCGATGGGGTTCTGTCCCGCGCTGCCGGACGAGCCACCGTCGGAACCGCCGGTGGAACCGTCGCCGTCCGAGCCGCCGGTCGTGCCGCCCGCGGAGCCGTCGGAGCCGGTCGAGCCGGTGCTCGCGTCACCGGACGGCGGCTCCTGCGGCGTCGGATCCTGCGGGGGCGCCTGTCCGGTGCCCTGGGTCTGGCTGGGCTGCCCGGTGCTCGCCCCGGCCGTCGGGCCGGTCTCCTGCGAGGAACCGGAGCCCGGGGTGGACTTCTCCGCCTCCGGGGTGCCGGGGGCGCTGGACGGGGAGGTCTCGGGGGTGCGGTTCTCCGGGGTGGTGGAGGGCTCGCCCTTCTTGTCCTCGGTCTCGTCGGGCAGCGGGGAGCCAGGCAGCTGGTTGGACGGGTAGCGGTCGGGCCCCGGCACGGTGACGACCTCGGTGGAGCGGACGGCGCCGCCGAGCATGGAGCCGACCAGCAGGGTCAGACCGACGACGACGGTGGCGATAGCGGCGCCGCGGCGCAGTACGCGGCGGCGGAGGTCCCAGAGCTCCGAGCGGGGACCGAGTGTGCGCCAGGCCTCTCCGGCGAGGCGTCCGTCGAGGGAGTAGACGGGGGCGCCGGCGATGACGAGGGGGCTCCAGGCGGCCAGCAGGATGATGTCGGGGGTGTCGTAGGCGGCGGCGGTGCGCCAGCTGACCGTCACCAGGATCGCGGCGGAGAGCAGGGCGCCGAAGCCGGCCGCGATCCGCTGCCAGAGGCCGAGGACGGTGAGCACACCGACGACCACCTGGAGGAAGGCGACGGTGAGCCCGGCGGCGACGGGGTGGCCGAGCGCGAAGTCACGCAGGGGCTCCGCTGCGGCCCAGGGGTGCAGTGAGGTCAGCCACTTGACCATCGAGCCGCGGTCGCCACCGTCGAAGTAGGCGGGGTCGCAGAGCTTGCCCATGCCGGCGTAGATGGAGAGGAAGCCGAGGATGACGCGCAGCGGGAGGAGCACGACGCCGAGGTTCATACGGCGGCCGGGGTAGTAGGCGTGCCGTACGGAGTCGTTGGCGCGGCGCCTGTCGGCTGCGGTGTCGCCGTCCTGGCCGTCGGCGTCGGTGCCGTCGGCGTCGTAGGCGTCGTAGGCGTCGTCGTGGGTGAGGTCGTACGCGCCGCGGGGCGGGGTGTCGGTGGCGTCGTAGGCCCCGACGGCCTGCCGCATGGGGGGCAGGAGCGGGCCCGTGCGGCCGCCCCCGGGCTGGTGCGGCGTCCTGAGCACGGGGTTGGGCTGGGTCTCGTCGAGGCGCGGGATGACCTGGGTGCCGCCGCCCGCGTCGTCGTGGCCGCCCGTGCCGAAGTCGCCGCCGGGGCCGGCGTCGAGATGGCCGGCGGTGGAGTTCCGTACGGCCTGCAGGAGTCCGGTCGCTCCGGGGTCTCCCGGTTGGGACCTGCCGCTCCAGACGACGGGAGCCCGCCTGCGGGCGCCTGCGCCGCTCATGGCGGGGATCCTGGCCGGTCCGGCGGGGCCCACGGGGCGCAGACGGGTGCGCTGGCCCGGGGCGAGCTGCACCCGGAAGCTGGCGTGGCTGACGATGACCTGCGCGGGGTCGCTGTCCACCTTCGTCATGCTCAGGGCGGGTTGGTCGTCGAACCGAGGCGTTCTGGTGTCCACACTCATCTAACCGAGTGATGTGTGATTAGGACACTGCCTTGACGCGTCCGAAGTGTCCGAGACCCGTCAACCCTCCTTCGGGGCGCGCCGATCCGCCGCGCGCGCGGGCCGGTCGAGGCCCGCGCGCGGCGGGTCACGCCCTGCGGCGCGCCACCTCGTAGAGCACGATGCCCGCGGCCACACCGGCGTTCAGGGATTCGGCGCCGCCCGGCATGGAGATCCGCACCCGGTAGTCACAGGTCTCGCCGACGAGGCGGCCGAGGCCCTTGCCCTCGCTGCCGATGACGACGACGACGGGGCCCGCCAGAGCCTCCAGGTCCTCGACGGTGTGTTCGCCGTCGGCGGCGAGGCCGACGACGGTGAGGCCGGCCTTCTGGTAGCCCTCCAGGGTGCGGGTCAGGTTGGTGACGCGCGACACCGGCGTACGGGCCGCGGTGCCGGCCGAGGACTTCCAGGCTCCGGCCGTCATGCCGGCCGCCCTGCGCTCGGGGACGACGACGCCGTGGCCGCCGAACGCGGAGACGGAGCGGACGATCGCGCCGAGGTTACGGGGGTCCGTGACACCGTCGAGGGCGACGATCAGCGGGTCCTCGTTGTTGTCGTACGCGGCGGAGGTGAGGTCCTCCGGGTGGGCGTACTCGTACGGCGGGACCTGGAGGACGAGGCCCTGGTGGTTCAGGCCCTTCGTCATCCGGTCGAGCTCGGGGCGCGGGGCCTCCATGAGGTGGATGTTGCCGCGCTCACCGGCGAGCTGGAGGGCCTCGCGGACCCGCTCGTCGTTGTCGATGTACTGCTGGACGTAGAGGGTGGTCGCGGGCACGCCGTCACGGAGCGCCTCGAAGACCGGGTTGCGGCCGACGACCATCTCCGACGTGCCCTTGGCGCCACCGCGGCGCGGGGCGGGGCGGCGGGCGGCGGCCTGCTTGGCCTGGGCGTTCGCCACCCGGTTCTTCTTGTGTCCCTTGCGGGCGGAGGCGGGCGGCGTCGGTCCCTTGCCTTCGAGACCACGGCGTCGGTTACCGCCGCTGCCGACCTGCATGCCCTTCTTGTTGGACGTGCGGCGGTTCCTGCGCTGGCTGTTCCCGGCCATGACCTACCTGTTTCGTTGCTTAAGAAAAACGTCGTCAAGTGAAAGTGTGCCGCCCGGACGGCCGGGCGGCACAGGTGCGCTGCTCACGCACGGTGCGAAAGGTCCGCTCAGCGCGGCCCGAGTGTCCACCGGGGTCCGCTGGGGCTGTCCTCGATGACGAGGCCGGACTGGTTGAGCTGGTCGCGGATGGCGTCGGCCGCGGGCCAGTCCTTGCGCGCCCGTGCGGACTGGCGCTGGTCGAGGACGAGGCGTACGAGGGTGTCGACGACGCCGTGGAGGTCTTCGCCCCGGTCGCTCTCGCCCGCCCAGTGCGGGTCGAGCGGGTCTAGCCCGAGGACACCGAGCATCGCACGGACCTCGGCGAGGCGGGCGACGGCGGCTTCCTTGTCGTCGGCGGCGAGGGCGGAGTTTCCCTGGCGGACGGTCGTGTGGACGATCGCGAGGGCCTGCGGGACCCCGAGGTCGTCGTCCATGGCCTCGGCGAACGCGGGCGGCACTTCGGCCGCCGCCTCGACCGGTCCCGCCTTCTCCACCACGCGCTGGACGAAGCCCTCGATCCGCGCGAAGGCGGACTCGGCGTCGCGCAGCGACTCCTCGCTGTACTCGATCATCGACCGGTAGTGCGGGGTGCCGAGGTAGTAGCGAAGGACGATCGGGCGCCAGTTCTTGACCATCTCGCTGACCAGCACGGAGTTGCCGAGGGACTTCGACATCTTCTCGCCGGCCAGGGTGACCCAGCCGTTGTGCACCCAGTACTTCGCGAACGCGTCGCCGAAGGCCTTGGCCTGGGCGATCTCGTTCTCGTGGTGCGGGAAGATCAGGTCGATGCCGCCGCCGTGGATGTCGAAGGCGCTGCCGAGGTACTTGTGCGCCATGGCGGAGCACTCCAGGTGCCACCCGGGGCGGCCACGGCCCCACGGGGTCTCCCAGCTGGGCTCACCGGGCTTGCTGGCCTTCCACATGGCGAAGTCGCGCTTGTCGCGCTTGCCGGTCTCGTTGTCGCCCGAGGGCTGCCGCAGGTCGTCGAGGTCCTGGTTGGAGAGCTCCAGGTATCCCTCGTACGAGCGGACGTCGAAGTAGACGTTGCCGTCGGCCTCGTAGGCGTGGCCACGCTCGATGAGGCCGCGCATCATCTCGACCATCTCGGTGATGTGGCCGGTGGCGCGCGGCTCGTACGTGGGCGGGAGGCAGCCCAGGGCGTCGTAGCCGTCGTTGAACGCGCGCTCGTTCTCGTAGCCGATGGACCACCAGGGGCGGCCCTGTTCCGCGGACTTCTTGATGATCTTGTCGTCGATGTCGGTGACGTTCCGGATGAACGTCACGTCGTACCCGCGGTATTCGAACCAGCGGCGCATGATGTCGAAGTTCAGCCCGGACCTGATGTGCCCGATGTGCGGGGCGGCCTGCACCGTGGCGCCACAGAGGTAGATCGAGACACAGCCCGCGGTGAGCGGGACGAAGTCACGGATCTGCCGGGCGTTGGTGTCATGCAGGCGAATAGTCACCCCTCAAGGGTAGTGGGCCCGCACCAGTGCCCAGCGCCCCCTGTGGAAAACGTGTCACAACTAATCGGTGACGGTGGTACGGGACCCCTGCGTGCGCCGCCCGCCGGACAGGGTCAGGGCGAGTGCCGCGCCGGTCAGGGGGACAGCGGCGAGCACTGTCCACAGGACGGCCCCGGGGGCGTCGAGGAGAGTGCCGGTGGCCGCGCTGCCCAGGAGCACGGCGACTCCGGAGAGCGAGGACAGGGCCCCGGTGGCGAGCCCGAGCCGGTGGTCGTCGACCAGGTCGGGTACGAGGCCCCGTGCGGCGGGGACCAGCAGCATCTGGCCGAGTGTGAGCAGGACGACGAGCGCGGCCCCGGGGAGCAGCCCGGCGGGGCCGCCGGGGGCGAGGGGCACCACGGCGAATCCGGCGGCCACGACGGCGAGCCCGCCGACGAGGGCGGTCCGGGGCGCGACGCGGCGGGCCGCCCAGCGGGTCAGCGGCAGCTGGGCGACGACGACGAGCAGGGACGACAGCGCGAAGAGTCCGCCGAGCGCGCTCTGGGAGCCGGTGGCGCGCTCCACCTCCGCCGGCAGGGCGAGATAGAGCTGGTTGTAGGAGACGAGGTAGCTGCTGTACACGAGGCAGAGCACGAGGAACGGCCGGTTGGCGAAGACCTCGCGGGGCAGGACGGCGCCCGCTCGGGCGGTCCGGGCTCGGCGCGGTCTGCGGGGCATGAGACGCGCGTGTCCGGCGAGTACGCCGACGAAGACCACGGCCCCCGCCAGGCACGCCGTCCGGAATCCGCCTCCCAGGAGCAGCAGCAGACTGCCGAGCAGGGGGCCGATGAACGCTCCGGCCTGGCCCGCGGCGGAGAAGACGGCCAGCACCTGGGCGCGCGGCGTCCCGGTGGCGGTCTCGTGGGCGACGGCAGCCCTGGCGGTCTCGGACTCGACGGCGGGCGAGAAGAGGGCGGCGGCGAAGCCGATGAGCAGGACGGCGCCGATGACGGTGCCGGTGCTGCCGGCCTGGGCGAGCCAGCAGAATCCGGCGATGCGCAGGACGCAGCCCGTGAGGACGACGGGCCTGGGGCCGTAGCGGTCGGTGAGGGCGCCTCCGACGACGAAGAGGCCCTGCTGGCTGAAGGTGCGCAGGCCGAGCACGAGCCCGACGAGCCATCCCGCCATGCCGAGCCCGTCGCCCCCTTCGCCGAGATGGGCGGCGAGATAGGGCAGGACCGCGTAGAAGCCGGTGTTGAAGGCGCACTGGGTGGCGGTCAGGAGCCGGAGGTAGGGAGTGAGCGGGGCTGACCCCGACCGGGTGCGCGCTGTGGTGGCCGTCATGTGCGGTGCCTGCCGCGTACGGCCGCCGAGGTGAGCACCGCGAGCGCGCCGAGGGCGGCGAGAGCGGCGGCCGGGGCGAGGACCGCCCAGGGGGCGCGTTCGGCGTAGGGCATGTTCTCGGAGAGCATGCGGCCCCACTCAGGTGCCGGGGCGGGGGTGCCGAGGCCGAGGAAGCCGAGGGAGGCGAGCGCCAGGGCGACGGCGGGGACGCGCAGGACGGCGTGGCGTACGACGGGGGGCACGACGCCCGGCAGGAGGTGGCGGCGCAGCCGGTGCCACCGCCCGGCTCCGAGGGCGCGGGCCACGGTGAGGTGCGGGGCGGCGCGTTCCTGGGCGTACAGCGCGGAGGTGTGGGCGGCGAGCGGTGCCCAGGCGACGGCGGCGACGGCGACGGCCGCGCCCAGGGCGCCGGGGCCCGCGATCCCCGCGACGACGAGGCCGGCCAGGACCGCGGGCAGCGCGTTGGCGGTCTCGGTGAGGGCCCCGGCGCGGGCGAACCCGGCGAGCAGTCCGAGGAGCAGGGTGACGGCGCCGACGGCGACGGCGGTGAGCACGGTGGTGGCGGCCCCGTGGCCGAGGCGGGCCAGGACGTCGCGGCCCAGCGAGTCGGTGCCCAGCGGGTGTACGGCCGACGGCGGGGCGAGACGGGCGGCGGCATCGGCGTACAGGGGGTCGCGCAGCAGCCCTGCGACAACGACTGCGGCGACGAGGACCGCGAGGACGCCGGCGCCGACGGCCACGGTGCGGCGGGTCGGCAGGGGCGGCGCGACGAGCGGGGGCAGTGCGCCGTCGGTCCGTGCGGGGCCGAGCAGGGAGCGGGAACCGAGCCTGGCGGCGAGTCCTGCGGCGACGCCCAGGAGCAGCAGGAACAGCACGCAGGCCTGGAGGACGGGCAGGTCCTGGGCGAGGGCGGCGGCCAGCGCCGTGCCGCCGAGCCCGGGAATGGCGTAGAGCGTCTCGACGGCGACCGCGCCGCCGGTGAGCCCGACGACGACCAGGCCGAGCTGGGGCAGCAGTGCGGGCACTGTGCGGCGCAGGGCATGCGCGGCGATCCTGCGGGCGGGTATCCCGTGGGCGGTGGCGGCGCGCGCCCAGGGTTCGGCGAACGCGGCGGGCAGCGCGTCGTCGAGCAGCCGCCCGAGCAGTGCGCCGGCGGGCACACCCATGGCGAGGGCGGGCAGGACGGCCTGCTCGGGGCCGCCCCAGCCGAGGGCGGGGAACCAGCCCGCCTGCACGGCGAGGACGGTGGCCAGGACCGCGGCGAGAAGGAACTCCGGCAGTGCGGCGAGCACGGCGGCGCCGACGCCGGCCCGGGTGGTGACGAGCCTGCGGTGCGCGCCCCGCCGGAGCGTTCCGCCGACCAGGGCGAGCGCCAGGAGGACGGCGACGGCGAGTGAGACTCCCATGAGGGTGAGGGAGATGCCGAGAGCCGAGGTGACATCGGGGCCGACCGGCTGTCCGGAGACCCAGGACTCCCCCAGGTCGCCGTGCAGCAGTCCGGACGCCCAGCTGCCGAGGACGTGCAGGGGGCCGCCGTCGAGGCCGGTCTCGGCACGGATCGCGTCGAGCACGGCAGGTGTGGGCGGACGGTCGGCGTAGCGCGCGTGCAGGATCGTCAGCGCCGGGTCGGTGCGGGTCAGCCTGGGCAGCAGGCCGATGACGGCCACGACGGCCAGCAGCGCGCCGAGCCGTCCGGCCAGGTACTTCACCCGGTCACCCGACGTGGGTGTCGGCGGTGATGAGGGTGCGTTCCATCGGGTCGAGTGCGACGCCTTCGACGCGGGCGTCGTCGTAGCCCTGGATGAAGCGCTCGTGGACGAGGGGTACGAGGGCGTCGGCGGCCAGGACGGCGGCCTCGGCGGTCATCTCGGCGTTGTGGCGGGCGTCGGTACCGGCCAGCGAGGCGGCCCTGCCCACCGCGGCGTCGACCTGCTCGTCGCAGAGCTGGGAGATGTTGAAGCTGCCGTCGCAGGTGAAGTCGGAGGCGAGGTAGGAGACGGGGTCGGCGGTGTCCAGCAGGGTGTTGCGGGCCTGGATGAACGCGTCGTACTTCCCGGCGAGCGCGTCGGCCTCCATCTGCGCGTAGTCGCGGACGACCTGCTTGACGGTGAAGCCCCGCTTCTCCAGCTGCTGCTGGACGAGCGTGGCGGCCTCGGGGAGTTCGGGGCGGTTGGTGTAGGTGGCGAGGGTGATCTCCTTCGTCCTCCCCACCTCGGCGCGGCTCGCCGCCGGGGCCCGGCCGCCGGGCGTGGCGCGCTTCTCGGCGGCCCAGGGGATGCCGGGGCCGAGGAGCCCCTGCGCGGTGTCGGCGCGCCCCTCGTACACCCCGTCGGCCAGGGCCTTGGAGTCGATGGCCTCGCGGGCGGCGGCGCGCATGGCGGGGTCGGCGAAGACTCCGTGTGCGGTGTTGAGCGAGAGACCGTTGGTCCTGGCGGAGGGGAATTCGTGGACGTACGAGTCACCGAGCAGCGACGCCTGTGCGATCGGTACGTACTCCGCCATGTCGACGGTTTTGGTGCGCAGTGCGTTGGCGCGTGCGGTGCCGTCGGCGGCGAAGGTGACATCCACGCCCGGGGCCTTCGCCTTGCCGCCCCAGTAGTCGGCGTTGCGTTCGAGGGTGGCGGAGACCGCGCCCTTGACGCCGGTCAGGGTGAACGGGCCGCTGGCGTGCCCGGCGGGGTTCACCTTGCCGTTCTTGTAGGCGCCCGCCGACAGGATCGTGAGGGAGGGGTTGGCGAGCCGTTGCGGGAGCAGCGGGTCGGCCTCGTCGGTGACGATCCGTACGGTGCGCGCGCCCGCGTCCGTCGCCTTCAGAGTGGTGTCGGACAGCACCCTGGGCAGCGGGGACGCCTTGGACGCGGCGGTGAGCGACCGTACGACGGCACCGGCGTCGACCTTCGAGCCGTCCTGGAAGACGGCGTCGCGCAGGGTGAACGTCCAGGTGGTGGGGTTGTCCTGCTTCCAGGACGTGGCGAGGGCCGGCTTGGCGGCGCCGTTCTTGTCGAGGCTGGTGAGCCCCTCGACGACGGCGAGCCTGCTGAGGGTGACGGCGTCGTCCCCGTACGGGGACATGGCCTGGGCGGGCGGGAAGGCCATGACGACCCGGAGCCGCTGTGCGTCGCCCGACGCGCCGGAGTCGCTCGAGGAGGAGCAGGCGGCGAGCGGGAGCAGCAGTGCCGCGGTGGCGGCGGCGACCGGCAGCGGAGAGCGTCGGCTTCGGGGCGTAGACATGACGGGAACCCTATATGGAAACGATTGTCATCTGATATGAGGGGCGGCCGGAGCCGCGGGAGAGGGCATCGGCAGCTCGAAGTGGACGATGCCCTGACCACCGTCCGGCAGTGCGCGCTCGTCGCAGACCTCATGGGCGAGCGACCGCCAGAACGGCTCGGCGCCGGGGACGGCCGGATCGGTGTGCAGATAGAGCGAGGTGTAGCCGCCCGCCCGCGCCGCGAAGTCCCCGAGCTCCCGCACCAGCCTGCGGGCCAGACCGTGCCTGCGGTGCTCGGGGCGTACGTAGATCCGGCACAACTGGGCCGTCGAACCCGAAGGGAAGCGGTCAGCGACCCACTGGGGATTCGGCGGTGCCTGCGGGCCCCGGTCCCGCACCGCGCCCGTTGCCACGACCTCGTCGCCGCGCACGACGACCAGCAGGGTGCAGCGCTCGGGGAGCAGATAGGCGCCATCGAGATCGATGATGTCGGCGTGCCAGCGGGGCACGTAGCCCGAGCGCAGGTCGTGGTAGACGGTGTCCAGCATCACGGCCCTCGCGCCGCCGACGTCCTGCGCGGTGGCGGTCCGCAGGACGTACCCGTCCGCTCCGGCCGGCGCGTCCGGCATCCTTGTCGCCCCGGCGGTCGCGGTCACCACTGACGCTCACCCTCGCTCTCGGCCGTACAGCACACCACTTGCCGTACCAGCGTACGTGCGAGTGATGTGCAACAAGACCTCGGGCTCCAGGTCAGCCGGCCACGCGGTAGACGAGAGCGGTCGCGATCCCCGCGATGCCCTCGCCCCGGCCGGTGAACCCCAGACCGTCGGAGGTCGCGGCGGAGAGCGAGACGGGGGCGCCGATCGCGTCGGACAGCACCTTCTGGGCCTCGTCCCGCCGCTTGCCGATCTTCGGCCGGACCCCGACGACCTGCACGGCGACATTGCCGATCCCGAAGCCCTCGCCGCGCACGATCCGGGCGGCCTCGGTGAGCAGCGTCACCCCGGACGCACCCGACCACTGCGGCCTGCCGGTCCCGAAGTGCTGCCCGAGGTCACCGAGCCCGGCGGCCGAGAACAGGGCGTTGCAGGCGGCGTGCGCCACGACGTCGGCGTCGGAGTGCCCGGCGAGACCGGGCCCCTCGCCCTCCCACAGCAGCCCGGCGCACCAGAGCTCGCGGCCCTCCTCGAAGGCGTGGATGTCGGTCCCGATACCGACCTGCGGAATCACGGGAGCCGGCTGCTGTGCTGCTGCTCCTGCTGCTTCTTCAGAACCCATCGTTCGCCCTCCGGCGTGCGAGAACCGCCTCGGCCAGGACCATATCCAGGGGCCGGGTCACCTTGAACGCCTCTTCGTGCCCGGGTACGACGACGACCGGCGCGCCCAGCCGTTCGACCATGCCCGCGTCGTCGGTCGCACCCTCACCGTCGACGGCCACCCGCTCGTGCGCCTCGGCCAGGGTGCCCCGGTCGAAGCCCTGGGGCGTCTGCACGGCCCGCAGCCGCGCCCGTACGGGGGTCGAGAGCACCGGCTCCGGCGCCCCGGCACCATCGCCCGGCTCGACCTCCTTGACGGTGTCGGCGAGGGGCAGCGCGGGTACGACGGCCGGAGCCCCGCCCCGTACGGCCTCGATCACGCTGTCCACGGTGTCGACCGGCACCAGCGGCCGGGCCGCGTCATGGACGAGCACGACGGAGACGTCATCGGGAAGGGCGTCGAGCCCGAGCTTCACGGACTCCTGCCGCGTCGCACCGCCGGGGACGACCACGTAGTCGGTGTGCTCGGGCAGCACATGCCCGTCGATGAGGTTCTTCACCTCGGGCGCGCCGTCCGGGGGCGCGACCACGACGACGAGGGTGACGGCGCGGGACGCGGCCATGGCCCGTACGGCGTGGATCAGCATCGGGACACCTCCGAGCGCGCGCAGCGCCTTGGGGGTGCCGGGGCCGAGCCGGACACCGCGGCCCGCCGCGGGGATCACCGCGGCGGTGCGGGAGTGGCTCGATCCGGCGGGCGTCTGGGACATCGGTGACATCGGTTGCACTCCGAAGCTTGGGCAGGTTTGTTTCCACGGCCGACATGGGTATGGCCACACCAAGCCGGGCTCGACGCCTCGGCCTGACCGGGAACCCTTCCGTGACCCCCGGTCGGCCAGGACGGAGCAAGCTCGGCGAAGGCCCGAAGGGACGGTGCCGGAGCTCAGCACCCGGGTCTGGATCCGAGTGGATCGCGCCGGGTCCGAACATGCCGCAGCGCCCGACGACTCACCGTAAAACGGCTGGTCAGCGGGCACCACGGCAGATATTCGTCGCACCGGACACCGGTTGAACATCGACACCAGTCACACACTGGTTGAACACCGGATCCGGCTACCGGTGGGGTCCGGTCACTGTCCGGTCACCGGTGTCGTCCGATTTCAGGACGCGAGGACCTCGTCGAGCAGTGCCTCGGCCTTGTCCTCGTTCGTGTTCTCCGCGAGAGCGAGCTCGCTCACCAGAATCTGGCGGGCCTTGGCGAGCATGCGCTTCTCACCTGCGGAGAGTCCACGCTCGCGCTCGCGACGCCACAGGTCACGCACCACTTCGGCGACCTTGATGACATCGCCGGAGGCGAGCTTCTCGAGATTTGCCTTGTAGCGTCGGGACCAGTTCGTCGGCTCTTCGGCGTACGGTGCGCGCAGCACCTCGAAGACCCGGTCCAGTCCCTCCTGCCCGACTACGTCGCGCACACCGACGAACTCCGCATTGTCCGCCGGTACACGAACCGTCAAGTCGCCCTGGGCGACCTTGAGCACCAAGTAGGTCTTGTCCACGCCTTTGATCTGGCGAGTTTCGATAGCCTCGATCAGCGCGGCCCCGTGATGGGGATAGACCACGGTGTCGCCAACCTTGAACGTCATGTGACAGGTACCCCTTCCGTGGCTATCCAGAGTAACACGAGAACGGCTTCTCCTGAATGGCGTTTTCGCAGGTCAGGGCATATCTCGGGGCTTGACAACTGCAACACGAACGTGCTGCGGGAGCCTTCCGGAAGGCGATATTCGCAGGTCGGAGCAGGCGTACGGGCAGCCCGAAACACGCGCGTCACAGGCGTCGGAAGCCCTCAAGAAGGGGCCGAAAGTCCCGTTTTGCCGGATTCTTGATGGTGAAGTTTCTGTGCTCCGTTCGAGTCTCGATCACCCGTACGGCTCTTAGCGTCGATGGCCATTGAAATTGATCTACGCCCGGGCCGGGCGGATTATGCGCGGGAAATGCGCCGCCGTCCGGAAATCGATCATCGGCCGATCGGCCCTCTGCCCCCGCGTTTTGTGAACGCTGTGCGAATCACCATGTCTCGCCATGTCCGGGGCCGCCCGGTCCCCGTGTCGGCCGGAGCCGGGACCCCGCAAGGGGCGGGTCGGGTGCGGGCCCTGGACCCCGGCTCGGTAACCTGAGCCCGCTGACACACACTTAGGGCGGCTTTACAGCCGCTCGGGCCTTCCTGTCCGCAGAGTCCGAAGTCCGCAGTCCGAACGTTCAAGGAGTTGCCGCCGCCGTGAGCCGCAGCCTTCGACACGGCGCCTTCGCCGCCACTGCCCTCGTGTTCTCGATCGCCGCGCTGTCCGCGTGCAGTGCCGGCAACGACGCGCAGACGCTTCAGGTCAGGCCGGACAACGCAGCCACCGCTGTCGACTCCATCAAGATCCAGAACCTGAACATCATCACCCAGCCCGAACCGGACGCCGAGGGCCCTGCGGTCATCTCCGCCACCCTGTTCAACGACGGCCCCAAGCGCGAGGTCGTGGAGAAGGTCGCCCTGCCGGGCACCAACGCCACGGTGACGCTGCAGCCGGCCAAGGGCAAGGGACCGCTCGTCGTCCCGGCCGGAGGACGGCTCATCATCGGCGGCGAGAACAACGCGTCGGCCGTGATCGAGAACGGGCGCCAGGCGGGGAGCAACGGCAGCGTGCAGACCGTCGCCTTCACGTTCAGCGAGACGGGCGACATCGACCTGGGCGCCGCCATCGTCCCGGCGACCAGCTTCTTCGAGAAGTTCGGCCCGAGCGCCCTGCCCTCGGCCGAGCCCACGCCCTCCCCCTCGGACTCCGCGTCCGACACACCGGGCGACGAGGCCGACGCCGAATCCGGCAACCCGTCGGGCGCCGGCACCGGGGACGACGCGAGCCCCTCCACGGGCACGAACACGGACACCGACGCGGCGAACTCGACGGACGAGGCGACCGTCGGGCAGTGAGCGCGCGCGTGGGGGGTGCCTCCGGCCGGAGGCACCCCCCACGCGGTCCGTGGTGCCGGGCCTACGGCTCGAACTTGTAGCCCAGGCCCCGCACCGTCACCAGATAACGCGGCGCTCCGGGGTCGGGCTCGATCTTGGCCCGGAGCCGCTTGACGTGGACGTCCAGGGTCTTGGTGTCGCCCACGTAGTCGGCGCCCCAGACCCGGTCGATCAGCTGCATACGCGTCAGTACGCGCCCGGCGTTGCGCAGCAGCATCTCCAGCAGGTCGAACTCCTTCAGCGGGAGGTCGACCTTGGCGCCCGCGACCGTGACGACGTGCCGGTCCACGTCCATCCGTACCGGGCCGGCCTCCAGGGCCGCCGGGGTGACCTCCTCCGGCTCGCCGCGACGGCGCAGGACCGCCCGGATGCGGGCCACCAGCTCCCGCGAGGAGAAGGGCTTGGTCACATAGTCGTCGGCTCCTATTTCCAGGCCGACGACCTTGTCGATCTCGCTGTCCTTGGCGGTGACCATGATCACCGGAACGTTGGACTTGACACGCAGCTGCCGACAGACCTCCGTACCGGGCAGTCCCGGCAGCATCAGGTCGAGCAGCACGAGGTCGGCGCCGTTGCGCTCGAACTCGTCGAGGCCCTCGGGGCCGGTGGCCGCGATGGCCACCTCGAAGCCTTCCTTGCGGAGCATGTAGGACAGGGCGTCGCTGAAGGATTCCTCATCCTCGACGACAAGCACTCGGGTCACGGAAGAGCCTCCGGGGCAGGGAATGGTTCATAGGAATCGGTCTCGTACGGCCCGTCGTCGTCAACAGCACCGTTGACGACGAAGGGTCCGCCGGTGGTACGACCCCGTACGACGCCCGACTCGGGCAGTCGCAGGGTGAACGTGGAGCCCTGGCCCTCCGAGCTCCATACGGTGACCTCCCCGCCGTGCGAGGCGGCCACATGCTTGACGATGGCGAGGCCGAGACCGGTGCCACCGGTGGCCCGTGAGCGGGCCGGGTCGACGCGGTAGAAGCGCTCGAAGACGCGCTCACGGTCCTTCTCCGAGATGCCGATGCCCTGGTCGGTCACAGCTATCTCGATCTGGTCCCCGCCGGGCGCCGCCAACTTCCGGGCGGCGATACCCACACGGGTGCGGGCGGGGCTGTAGTTGACGGCATTCTCCACGAGATTGCCGAGGGCTGCCGCGAGCTGGCTCCGGTTGCCCCAGACGAAGAGGTCGGCGGTGCCGCCCGAGGCCATGGTGATCTGCTTCGATCCCGCCTGCTGACGGCACCGGTCGACGGCCTCGACGACCAGCTCCTCCACCCGTACCGGCTCGGCGTCCTCCAGCGGGTCGTCGTTCTGCACCCGGGAGAGGTCGATGAGCTCCTGCACGAGGTTGGTCAGCCGGGTCGCCTCGATCTCCATACGGCCGGCGAACCGCTGCACCGCCTCCGGGTCGTCGGAGGCGTCCATGACGGCCTCCGAGAGCAGCGAGAGCGCTCCGACCGGGGTCTTGAGCTCATGGCTGACATTGGCCACGAAGTCGCGCCGCACCGCTTCGATGCGACGGGCTTCCGTGAGGTCCTCGACCAGCAGGAGGACCAGGCGTGAGCCCAGCGGAGCGACCCGGGCGGAGACGGCGAGCGCCTCCCCCCGGCCCGTGCCCCGGCGCGGGAGGTCCAGCTCGACCTGTCGTATCTCACCGTCGCGCCGGGTGTCCCTGGCCATGTGGAGCATCGGCTCCACCGCCAGCCGCCCGCCCCTGACCAGGCCCAGCGCATACGCGGCCGAGCTGGCCTTGACCACGCTGTCGCTCTCGTCGAGCACCACCGCGGACGAGCTGAGCACGGAGAGGACCGTGTCCACCCCTGGGGGGAGCGCGGCATTTCCGTCGGGCCGCAGGGACGTACGCGTCGGCCGCTTCTGCTCGCGTTCGCTCCAGCGGAACGCCAGCATCGCGATCACGCCGGTACAAAGCCCGGCAATCGCGGCAGCTGCGGCAACTGCCGCGTTCACGTCCATGCCTCAAGGTTATGCGGGCGCGCCGACAGTCTCACAGCCATCCGGGTGCCATCTCGAACACTCGTCGCCCAGAGTTCACCAAGGGGATAGTGCTGGTTCACTTGAGCGGCCGGATCCCGACGCGTTGGGCCCCCACCGTGGCAGCGTGGGGGTCGGCCCCCACGACCCCGGGATCTGGAGAGGGACTTCTCATGCGCGACGCTTATCACGAGGAACTCGATTCGATCGGTGAGGACCTGGTCGAGATGGCCCGGCTCGTCGGCTCGGCGATCGGGCGGGCCACGACGTCCATGCTCGACGCCGATCTCAAGCTCGCCGAGAGCGTGATCGCCGCGGACCAGAAGGTCGACGACCTCCAGCACGACCTGGAGGCACGCGCCATCGCGCTGCTGGCCCGCCAGCAGCCGGTCGCCACCGATCTGCGGATCGTGGTCACCTCACTGCGGATGAGCGCCGACCTGGAGCGCTCCGGCGACCTGGCCCAGCACGTGGCCAAGCTGGCGCGGCTGCGCTTCCCGGAGTCGGCGGTACCGCACGACCTGCACGCCACCATCCTGGAGATGGGCCAGCTCGCCCAGCGGCTGATGGCGAAGGCCGCCGAAGTGATCGTCTCCAAGGACGTCGACCTGGCACTCCAGCTGGAGCAGGACGACGACGAGATGGACCTGCTGCACCGCACGCTGTTCCAGCACCTGATGGACGACCGCTGGAAGCACGGCATCGAGACCGCTGTCGACGTCACCCTGCTCGGCCGTTACTACGAGCGCTTCGCCGACCACGCCGTGTCCGTCGCCAAGCGCGTCGTCTACCTGGTCACGGGTGAGCACGCGGACGAGATCCAGGCGGCGCCGGTGGAGGGGGCTTAGGGCCTGTCGGCCGGCGCCGACGGGGGCGTAGGGGGCGCGGGCGTCACGGCGGCCGCACTTCTGTTCCCGTGCTCGTGCGCCGTTGATGCGCCCTCCTGGCTGGGCATGCAATGGGTGCGGGGGCGGCGGGCCATGCCGTAGCCCCGCCCTACGCCCTGAGGAGGGACCATGGCCGATTCCCCCGTGACCGAACCCCAGCAGCAGGAGACGACCCCGACCGAAGTGGTGCATCTGACCGTGCTGGGGGCCTGCGGCTGCGGCTCGGGCTGTGGGTGCGGCTGCCAGTCGGGGGCGCCGTGCCAGTGCGGTGGCTGAGTGGCTGAGTGGCGCCGCGTAGGGCCGAGTGCGGTGCGCCGCGCGGTGGACGGGGGTCCGCCGCGGGGCGCTGCCGCGCGGCGCTCAGGCCGCCGGGCCGGTCTCGGCCTGCTCGGCGGGCGGCGCCGATGCGGCGGCGGGTGCCCCAGCGACGACCGGGGCGGCCGGGGCGACGGCAGCGACCGGGGCGACCGCGACCGGTTCCTGCGGGCTCAGGTTGCGCATCAGCAGCCAGTAGCCGAACCCGGCAGCGCTGCCCAGCACCGCGCAGATCCCCCACAGCCAGGCGGCGCCGTAGTGGTCGATCACGAAGCCGGACATCAGCGGGGCGACGAGCGCGGCCACCGACCAGGACATCGTGTACATGCCCTGGTAGCGGCCCCGGCCGTGCGCCGGGGACAGGCGTACGACGATGCCCGTCTGCGTCGGAGCGTTGACGATCTCGGCCAGGGTCCAGACGCACACCGTCAGCGCGTACACCCCGACCGACCCCGCGAAGGCGGTCAGCCCGAAGCCGTAGCCCGCGAGCAGGGACGAGAGGATCAGCAGCCGGCGCGGGTCACGGTGCTGGATGTACCGGGTGACCGGAATCTGCAGCGCCACGATCAGCACACCGTTGACGGCGATGGCCGTGCCGAAGTCCGAGCTGGACAGCCCGTCCGTACCCATCGCCACCGGCAGGCCCACATACCCCTGCTGGAAGATCAGCGCGACCAGGAACGACAGCCCGACGACACCCATGAAGCGCCCGTCGCGCAGGACCGTACCCAGCCGTACGGCGTCCGGGGCGGGGCTCCCGACGGGCCGGACGGTCGGCTCGGGCCGGGACTCCGGCACCTTGAGGAAGACGACGACGGCACAGAGCAGGGTCAGGGCCGCCTCCCCCATGAACCCGGCGAGATAGCTGTACTCGGCGATGAATCCGGCTCCGGCCGACGAGACGGCGAACCCCAGGTTGATGGCCCAGTAGTTGAGCGAGAAGGCCCGCACCCGGTCCTCGGGCCGCACGATGTCGGCCATCATCGCCTGCACGGCCGGCCGGGACGCGTTGCCGGCCATCCCCACGACGAAGGCCACACCCGCGATGGCCACCGGATGGACCATGAAGCCGAGCACGGCCACGGACACGGCGGTCGACAGCTGGGCGATCAGCATGGTCGGGCGGCGCCCCAGCCGGTCCGTCATCACCCCGGCACCCAGCGACGACACGACCCCGCCGAGCCCGTGGAGGGAGGCGACAAGACCGGCGTACGAGGCCGAGTAGCCCCGGTCCAGGGTCAGATAGAGCGCCATGAACGTGGCGACGAACGCCCCGAGGCGGTTGACCAGCGTGCTGGTCCACAGCCACCAGAACTCCCTGGGGAGGCCGGCGACCGTCTCGTGTGCCGCCTTTCTGAGACCGGCGACAGGCATAGGGCTTCCCCCGTGGGACGTGCGGACGGATCAGGCCCGGGCAATGTAAGTGGCCCGATGGCCACCCGAACATTACGAAGCCGGAATCCCCGGCCGCCACTCAATTGACGCCGCCCGTCAACAGTCGTACGCGATGACGCCCCGCCCGATCCCCCATCCCCCGTTCCGCCCTTTGGCCGAGCGAGCGGAGGGCGCACGGGTTCGATTACGCTCGGACCCATGGCCGACGCACCGTACAAGCTGATCCTCCTCCGCCACGGCGAGAGCGAATGGAACGCGAAGAACCTGTTCACCGGATGGGTGGACGTAGACCTCACCGACAAGGGCGAGAAGGAGGCGGTCCGCGGCGGTGAGCTGCTCAAGGACGCCGGCCTGCTCCCCGACGTCGTGCACACCTCGCTCCAGAAGCGCGCGATCCGCACCGCCCAGCTCGGGCTGGAGGCCGCCGACCGCCACTGGATCCCCGTGCACCGCTCCTGGCGGCTGAACGAGCGCCACTACGGCGCCCTCCAGGGCAAGGACAAGGCGCAGACGCTCGCCGAGTTCGGCGAGGAGCAGTTCATGCTCTGGCGCCGCTCGTACGACACCCCGCCGCCCGCGCTCGAGGACGGCACGGAGTTCTCGCAGAGCGCCGACCCGCGCTACGCGACGATCCCGCCGGAGCTGCGCCCGCGCACGGAGTGCCTCAAGGACGTCGTCATCCGCATGCTGCCGTACTGGTACGACGGCATCGTCCCGGACCTCCTCGACGGCAAGACCGTCCTGGTCGCCGCCCACGGCAACAGCCTCCGCGGCCTGGTGAAGCACCTGGACGGCATCTCCGACGATGCCATCTCGGGCCTCAACATCCCGACCGGCATCCCCCTCGCCTACGAGCTGGACGCCGACTTCCGCCCCCTGAAGCCGGGCGGCACCTACCTCGACCCGGACGCGGCGAAGGCCGCGATCGAGGCAGTGGCGAACCAGGGCAAGAAGAAGTAGCAACGCCCAACGCGAGCCCCCTACCTGTGGTTTCTCCACAGGTAGGGGGCTCGTTCTTTGCGCCGTCCCGGCCGGTACCGGCTAACCTGACCCCCACACCTGCCTGTTGCCCGGATTCACGCCCCTGACGGGACGGGGCAGGCGGGTGCGGAGAGGCAAGGAGATCGGGGAGAGCGATCATGGGCGAGTCTCTGAAGACCTTCGTCGGCGGCACCGAGGTCGAGGTGCCGAACAGCATCCCGGCGATCCGCGCCACGCTGCCCGAGGAGAGACGCGAGGAGTTCGACCAGGCGATCAACGAGGCCGGGGTGAACGAGATCCAGGCCGTCATGCGGCACTGGATGCTCGAGGCCGTGCCCGATCCCGAGGCCGAACAGATCCTGGACCGGCTGGCGCAGGACGAGGCCGAGAGGCGGAACGTCGCTTGAGCTTCCGCATCTCCTACGCTCCGCCTGCCGACGACACCCTGGCCAAGATGCGCGACGGCGAGTCGTTCCGGGACGAGATGGCGCGCACCCTGGGGCTCGATCCGTACGGTCATGCCTCCTCCGCCGTGAAGCGGGAACGCGACCGGCGCGAGGCGACCGTGTACGGCGCCATCGTCCTCTACTACGTCTCCGGTTCCGTGCTGACGGTCACCGTGGTCAGACTCGTGCCGCTGCCATGACGCCGCTGCCATGACCGTCGATGTGACAACAGCCGTGCTGGAGGCCGTCGGTGCCCACGGCCCCGCGTCCCGCCGGCCGCTCACCGGAGGCACGTACAACACCGTGACCCGCGTGACGTTCGATGACGGACGCGACTGGGTCGTCAAGATCCCGCCGGCGCACGCCACCGGACTGAGCTACGAACAGCGCCTGCTCGTCAACGAGGTCACCTTCTACGAGGCCGCCGCCGGCGGCCCGGTCCCGCAGGTCGTGCACAGCGAGCTGGACCCCGGGGCGCCGACCGGGGCGTACGTCGTCATGACCGCGCGCCCCGGACTGCCCTGGAGCGCCGTCACCGACGGCCTGACGGGCGATGAGAACCGGTCCCTGCGCGCCGAGTTCGGTGCCGCTGTCGGACGGCTGCACGGGGTCGCGGGCCCCGGCGGTTACGGGTATCCCGCCGAGCCCCTGGGGCCGCTCGCCCCCACCTGGCGCGAGGCGTTCACCGCGATGACCGACGCCGTGCTCGCGGATGCCGAGCGGTTCGACGCGCGGCTGCCCTGGCCGGTGGGGCGGATCCATGAGGTGCTCGCCGGGGCGTCGGACGTACTGGACGAGGTGACCCGGCCGGTCCTGGTCCACTTCGATCTGTGGCAGGGCAATCTCCTGGTCGCCGGGGAAGCCGGCGCACGGCGCATCGGAGGGATCGTCGACGGTGAGCGGATGTTCTGGGGTGATCCGGTCGCCGATCTCGTCTCCACGTCCCTGTTCGGCGATCCGGAGACGGACGTGGACTTCCTGGCCGGATACGCGGCCGCGACGGGCTCACCGCTGGTGTTCACCCCGTCCGTGCACCGCCGGCTCGCCCTCTGCCGCAGCTATCTCTACCTGATCATGCTCACCGAGACGGTGCCCAGGGGCGCGGGGCCCGAGGCCGTGGAGGCGACATGGAACGCGGTGGCACCACGGCTCGTCGCGGCGCTCGACGCGCTCGGGCAACCCCCCTCCGGCAGGGGATCCAGCGGCAAGGGTCTCAGGAGGGGCGCCGCGTCAGATGGGTGAAGGCGTCCAGGTTTCGGGTGGATTCGCCGCGCTCCACACGCCAGGCGTACTCCTTGCGGATCGCGCTCGCGAAGCCCAGCTCCAGCAGCGGGTCGAAGGCCCCGTCCGCCGCCTCCAGCACCGCGCCCAGCAGCCGGTCGAGCTCCGCGGGCGTGACGACCGAGAGCGGTAGCCGGCCGACGAGGTAGATGTCGCCCAGCTGGTCGATGGCGTAACTGACCCCGAAAAGACGGAGGTTGTGCTCCAGGAGCCAGCGGTGCACGGCCGCGTCGTTCTCGTCGGGATGGCGGATGACGAACGCGTTGACGGAGAGCGAGTGCTGCCCGACGACCAGGGAGCAGGTCGTGGACAGCTTGCGCGTACCGGGCAGCTTCACGACGTAGTTGCCGGGCCCCGGGCTCTCCCATTCGAGCTCCGCGTCCTCCAGCGTCGCCTCGATGACCTGCGCCGCTGCTGCCTCGTCGGATACGTCAGCCATGATCCGAGCGTACGACAACGCGCCCGGGCAGTCCGCCGGTGCGCACGCCGGGGCACCGACCGGGCCCGGCGCCGGAGTGCACTCCTCGCCGGTACGCACGCCGGTGCGCGCCCCTCAGCCGTGACGCGAGCGGGCGCCTCGCCGGTGGTCGTACATCGCCGCCGTGTAGACATCGGCGGTGGCCGACGCCGCCGTGTCCCAGCCGAACGACTGCGCGTGCGCGGCCGCGGCCTCGCCCATCCGGTCGGCCAGTTCGGCGCTGTCCGCGAACCGGCCCAGCGCCTGCGCGTACGCCTCCGGGTCATGGCCCTGGACCAGGAAGCCGCTGACTCCGTCGCGTACGGCGACCGGAAGGCCGCCCACCGCCGCCGCGATCACGGGTGTGCCGGCCGCCTGCGCCTCTATGGCGACGAGCCCGAAGGACTCGCTGTACGAGGGCATGACCAGCACGGACGCCGCCCGGAACCAGTCGGCGAGCTGCTCCTGCCCGACCGGCGGGTGGAACCGTACGACGTCGGCGACGCCCAGGCGCGCGGCCAGCTTCTGGAGGACCTCCGGCTTGGCGAGCCCGCTGCCGCTGGGGCCGCCGACGACGGGCACGACGATGCGCGAGCGCAGCGCGGGGTCACGGTCCAGGAGCACGGCGACGGCGCGTAGCAGCACATCCGGGGCCTTCAGCGGCTGGATACGCCCCGCGAACAGCGGGATCAGGGCGTCCTGGGGCAGACCGAGGCGGGCGCGCGCGGCGGCGCGGCCGTCGCCGGGGCGGAAACGCTCCAGATTCACGCCGGGGTGCACGACGGCGACGGACGCCGGGTCCGCGTCGTAGAAGCGGACGAGTTCGTCGGCCTCCCCCGCGGTGTTGGCGATGAGCCGGTCGGAGGCGTGCACGATCTGGGTCTCGCCGATGACGCGGGCGGCCGGCTCAGGGGTGTCGCCCTCGGCGAGCGCGGCGTTCTTGACCTTCGCCATGGTGTGCATGGCGTGGACCAGGGGGACGCCCCAGCGCTGGGCGGCGAGCCAGCCGACCTGACCGGAGAGCCAGTAGTGGGAGTGGACCAGGTCGTAGTAGCCGGGGCGCTGACCTGCCCAGGCCTGCATCACGCCGTGGGTGAAGGCACAGAGCTGCGCGGGCAGCTCCTCCTTGGCGAGGCCCTCGTACGGCCCCGCGTCGATGTGCCGGACCAGGACTCCGGGTTCCAGTTCCACCGTGGGCGCGAGCCCGCCCGTAGTGGCCCGGGTGAAGATCTCAACCTCGACGCCGATCGCGGCGAGGCGCTTGGCCAGCTCCACGATGTAGACGTTCATGCCGCCGGCGTCACCCGTACCGGGCTGGTGCAGCGGAGAGGTGTGCACGGAGAGCATCGCGACACGGCGCGGCTTACGGTGCCCGGCGAACGCACCCGGAAAGCGGATACGGGGTGCCGCACGGCTGCTGCCGAGCCGGGAGACGTACTGGCTCACGGGTCCGCTCCTCCTCGCTCAGGGCATGACGCGTACAGGGCGCACGGCCCTTCCGAAGAGCCAGAACAGCGGAACCCGACCTTTCATTTCCACTTTGCCAAATCATTGCGTTCGCTCCGGCGTGCCGGGCAGCGCCCCCGCGCCCACCGCTGCTCGGCCTGCGCCCTCGGCACTTCGCATACGCTCCCTTGCATGCACCAGCGCCCCATCGGCACCGCGACCCGCGGGACCACCAACCCCAACCGGCTCCGCCGCATGGACCGCTGGATCGCCGCCACCCACGGCCCCGCGCTGCGCCGCAGCGACACACCCCTCGCGGTCGACCTCGGCTACGGCGCCGCGCCGTGGACCGCCGTGGAACTGCTGGGACGACTGCGCACCGCCGAGCCGCGCACGGCGGTCGTGGGCGTCGAGATCGACCCCGTACGGGTGGAGGCAGCACGGCCGTACGAGCGCGAGGGGCTGACCTTCGTGCACGGCGGCTTCGAGATCCCCACCGCGGACAGGCCGGTCCTCATCCGGGCCGCGAACGTGCTGCGCCAGTACGACGAGGGCGAGGTCGCCGCGGTCTGGCAGCGGCTGTGCGCCCGGCTCGCCCCGGACGGGCTGCTGGTCGAGGGCACCTGCGACGAGATCGGCCGCCGGCACGTATGGGTCGCCCTCGGCCCGGAGGGCCCGCGCACCGTCACCTTCGCGACCCGACTCGGCTCACTGGAGCGCCCCTCCGACCTCGCCGAACGCCTCCCGAAGGCCCTGATCCACCGCAATGTGCCGGGCGAACCCGTCCATGCCTTCCTGCGCGACCTCGACCGGGCCTGGGCCACGGCCTCGCCCTACGCACCGCTGGGCGCGCGGCAGCGCTGGATCGCCGCGGTCCGCGCGGTCTCCGCCGACTGGCCCCTGACGGACGGCGTACGCCGGTGGCGGCAGGGTGAGATCAGCGTGCGCTGGTCCGCGCTGCGGCCCGCCACGGGGTGAACGGCGCCGACGCCGCTCCGAGGTGAACGACACCGGGCGGACCGCGGAACCGCTTCGGAACGTGCGAACACGAACGGTGGGACCTGGCCCGATCCGGGAACACCGATGGATCACCGTTCGTCCCCTGAGAGACGGAGCAGGTGTGACGCGGGCCTCTGTTGCTTTACGGGACAACATGGCACGATCGCGTCGTCACCTAAATGTTACTGACGGTAAGTCACATGTGCGCGATACGGCTTTCGTTGCCTTTCGCCCGGAGGGGGAGCTTGTGAACCGACGCCACTGCGCCGCTGCCGCGATCACACTGGTCTGCGCCCTGGCCGTGCTGTCCGCGCCGGCTCAGGCCATGGCCGCACCGCCCCCCGCCCCCACGGCCACCCCCTCCGCCACACCGACGCCGACGCCCACGCCCGATGCCACTCCCACTACTCCCTCCCCCTCCGAGAAGCGCCTCCAGGAGGTGCGCGAGGAGATAGAGACCCTGTACCGCAAGGCCGAGGCGGCCACGGATGCGTACAACCTCGCCGAGGGGCAGGCGAAGAAGCAGTCCGGCGAGATCGTCAGGCTGACCAAGTCCATCGCCGAGGGCCAGGCGAGGATCGCCGAGCTGAAGGACCGGGCAGGCGCCCAGGCCCGCGAGCAGTACCGCAACGCCGGGCTCCCGCCGGGCGCCCAGCTGGTGCTCAGCGGCGACCCCGATCTCTTCCTCGACGGCGTCAACCAGGCCAAGCAGGGCCAGCAGGCCACGAAGGGCATGCTGACCGAACTGGAGCAGGCCCAGGAGGACTTGGAGACGTACACCGCGGACGCCAGCCTCAACTGGGAGAAGATCGAGGCCAACCGCGTCAAGCAGGCCAAGGCCAAGAAGCGCGTCAAGGCACAGATCGCGGCGGCGAAGAAGCTCGAATCACAGCTCGCGAAGAAGGAGCAGGCCAGGCTCCTCAAGCTGGAGCAGGACGCCGCCTCCACCGCGCAGGCCGCCTGGCTGTCCTCCGGCGCGCTCAAGGACATCAACCGCGAGGCCAGCCCGGCCGGCAAGAAGGCCCTGGCCTTCGCCACCGCCCAGATCGGCAAGCCCTATGTATGGGGAGCCGAGGGCCCCGGTTCGTACGACTGCTCGGGGCTGACCTCACAGGCCTGGGCCGCGGCGAAGCAGCCGATCCCCCGGACCTCGCAGGAGCAGTGGCGGCAGCTGCCCCACATAGCCATCCAGGACATGCGCCCCGGCGACCTGATCATCTACCACAGCGACGCCAGCCACGTCGGGATGTACGTCGGCGACGGCTCGATCGTGCACGCCCCCCGACCAGGACGGCAGGTCACCCTGACCGGAGCGGGTTCGATGGAGATCCTGGGCGTGGTCCGGCCGGACAAGTAGCCGGCACCACGAGCGCGCCGACGCTCCCGCCGACGCGCTCCCCGGCGGGAGCGTCGGCGGGAGCGTTCGACGAGTTGTGCACGGTGCGTGTCGAGCGCGTGATGTTTGTCATGGCCCCATGTCCGTTTCGTGCGCGCACATCACGCCGGATCCGTGTCGGGACGCGGCTTATGGCCGCGCATATGACAAAGGATGATCGCCGAGCGCCATTCCGTTCCCCTGCCGCGGACCGCTATCGTCCCCGTCGGCGGGTCGTCGATCGTCGGTCCGCCGCGCCCTCGGGGGGAGGGAAGGAAACCCGAACCGATGCCCGTACCCGTACCGCAGCAACGGACCGTTCCCGCTGCGGAGACCACTCATGGCGCCGACCTCACCCTTCTGGTGATCGAGGACGACCCTGCGGGCACCTTCGCCGTCCCCGAGCCCTCGTCCACCACAGGGGCGCGGGTCCGCGTCCGTACCGCGCGTAACCTCACCGAAGCCGTCCGGCTGCTCACCGACGACGTCGACTGCATCCTGCTCGACCTCGACCTGGAGGCGGCCGCCCTGCCCACCGGCGCACGCGTCGACGGCACCGACGACGCCGGCGGCACCCCGGACGAGCTGGCCGCCCTCAAACACGTCCTGCACATCGCACCGCGCCACGCCGTCCTCGCCCTCACCGCTGAGGACGACGCCGAGCGGGCCGCCGAGGCCGTACGCGTCGGGGCCCAGGACTATCTCTTCCGCGGCGAGCTCGACGGGCGCCTCCTCAGCCGTGCCATCCGGTACGCCGTGGAGCGCAAGCGCGCGGACACCGCCCAGCACCAGCTGACCGAGTCCAGGCTGCGCGCCCAGGAGAACGCCCGCCTCGAACGCGGGCTGCTGCCCACCCCGCTCCTGGACGGCTCCGACCTCGCCTTCGCCGCCCACTACCGGCCGGGCCGCAGCCGCGCCCTGCTCGGCGGTGACTTCTACGACACGGTCCGCACACCGGACGGCACGGTCCACGCGATGATCGGCGACGTCTGCGGGCACGGCCCGGACGAGGCCGCGCTCGGTGTCGAGCTGCGTATCGCCTGGCGGGCGCTCACGCTGGCCGGGCTCTGCGGCGACGACCTGCTCTCCACACTCCAGCAGGTCCTGGAGCACGAACGGCAGAGCGAGGAGATCTTCGCGACGCTCTGCACCATCGACATCGCCCCCGACGGCCGGGCCGCCGGCCTGTGCATCGCGGGTCACCCCGCACCGTTGATCGCGCGCCGGGGCCGGGCCGCGCAGCTGCTCCCGCACGAGGACGGCGGCCCGGCCCTCGGCCTGCTGCC
The DNA here is from genome assembly GCF_045162755.1 of Streptomyces sp. NBC_01012. Classification (NCBI taxonomy): domain Bacteria; kingdom Bacillati; phylum Actinomycetota; class Actinomycetes; order Kitasatosporales; family Streptomycetaceae; genus Streptomyces; species Streptomyces sp. NBC_01012. The sequence continues at coordinate 3,421,999 of NZ_CP108688.1, forward strand.
GCAGGCCAGGTGGCCCCACCGGCAGGTCGAGCTGGGCAGCTCCTGGAGCCTGATGATGTACACCGACGGGCTGATCGAGGGGCGCGTCGAGCAGGAGGGGACCCGGCGGCTGGGCCAGGACGGCATGGTCGAAATGGTCAACGGGCGGCTGGACCAGGGGCTCGGCGGCGAGGCCCTGCTGGAGGCCGCGGTCACCCAGGTGCAGGCGCTGAACGGCGGCGAGCTGACCGACGACGTGGCGGTCCTGCTCCTGGAACGCGCCGAAGCCGGGGCCCATGGCCCCGGCGCCGCGTGGTCGGCGGGCGCTTCTCAGCGCCCGCCGTTGTAGGGGCCGTACGGTCCGTCACTGCTGGAACCTCCGCGACGGCCGCCACCACCCGTCACGGCCTTGATCGCCGGCCGCACGTCCACCATGAAGACGATGGACGCGATCACGCCCGCGATCTGCAGGAACAGGATCGGGATGACGAGGTTCACGAAGACGGTGGCGCCGAGGATGATCAGCCAGAACGACTTCTTCTGCTTGTCCGCGGCCCGGTAGGCGTCCTCGCGCGCCGTCACGGCGAAGACCAGCGCGACCACGGCCAGGACGAGCATGGCCAGGTACAGCAGCTGGAGGAACGAGCCGAAAGCTTCGAGCAACACGGTGGGTACCGCCTAGTCAGTGGATGAACGCCTAGGATCTTCCGCTCGGGTCCGGCCGGCCGGCCCCGGAACGAAATGCCTAGCGGCCAAGGTACCGGGACAACGACCCGGGCACCCTCAAAGGTGCCCGGCCCGTTCTTCCGGCAACCCCCGAACCGCTTCCGGCTACTTCGCGGAAGGCGGAGTCGTCTTCTTGGCCGCGGGCTTGCGCGCCGGCGCCTTCTTCTCCGCCGGGGCGGACTTCTTCGCGGCGGGAGCCACGGGCTTCGCGGCCGGAGCCACCGGCTTCGCAGCACCGGCGGGCTTCCCGGGCGTCGCGGGCTTGGCCGGGGCGGCGGGCTTCACCGGGGTCACGGCCGGCTTCGCCACCGCCTCGGACTTCTGCTTGGGCACGGCCTTCGGCTCCGTCTCGACGACGGCGGCGATCTCGACGATCTCCCCGGCCGTCTCGCCGCGCCACGTCCGTACGCTCTGCTCGCCACGCTCGGCGACCTTCTCGTACGTCTCCCGGGCCCGGACCGCGTACTCGGCGGCCACGCCCACGCTGCGCAGCGCCAGGTCCTGGGCGCTCTCGCCCCACTTCTTCAGGTCGGTGTCCAGGGCCCCGAAGACCTCGGTCACCTTCGCCTGCACGGTGGCCTGAGCCTCCTTGGCCTGCGTGGTGACCCGCTCCTGCACTGCCTTCGGGTCGGTGTTGCGCACGGCCTCGATCCGCTCGGGCGCCTCGGCCCGCAGCTGCTCGATCAGAGCCGGAACCCTGCGCGCCTGCTCAACGGCGAGATCGGCCGTGCCGGCGGCGAAGTAGAGGGGGGTGGGGTCGGTGAGGGTCTTACGCAGGTCATCGGTGATGGCCATGACTGTGGTCCTCCCGGATCATCAGAAGTCAGTTCGCTGGTGGGTCTGCATCACTGCCGCCGGCCGTGCGGGGGCCGCGGGCATCCGGACCGGCACCGTCCGCGTCTCCGGCACCGCTTTCCGCGTCGGCACCGATTCTGCTCTCCGCGTCGGCGGCACCGTGGAACCCGGCGCCGGTGTCGGGCTCGACATCGAATCCGTTCTCCCGGCGGAAGGAGTCGTAGATCTGCAGCAGCACGCTCTTCTGCCGCTCGTTGATCGACGGATCGGCCAGTACGACCGCCCGTGTCTCCAGCTCCTCCCGCTCCCGCTCATCGAGAATCCCGGCCCGCACATACAGCGTCTCGGCGGAGATCCGCAGGGCCTTGGCGACCTGTTGCAGCACCTCGGCACTCGGCTTGCGCAGACCGCGTTCGATCTGGCTGAGATACGGATTGGACACCCCGGCGGCGTCGGCGAGCTGCCGCAGCGAGAGCTGAGCGGTACGCCGCTGCTCACGCAGGTACTCACCGAGATTGCCGACGTTGAGTGATGCCATGCCCCGATGGTGCCCCACCCTTGCTAACTATTGCAAGCGCATGCTTGCAATAGTGTCCCACGCCACGCCGGACGAGGCTTGGGCATGTCGACGGTTGTCCTGTCTCCGCGATGTGTAGGCAGTCCCGCTCGTCTGTAGGCATGCGCGGCCGCGTCCCGGTCATGTGTAGGCAAGTTCTGGAGAGTTCCGGTCTTGTGTAGGTACGGCGGTCACGGCGCTTCTACGGTCGAAGTGGCTGGTCGGCGTCGTACCGGAGGCCCGGATGGATGTGCGCGAGGTGGCGGCGGATGTCGAGCTGGAGTACGTCAGCGCGGCCGGGGTCCGCGAGCGAGGGTCTTTGGGACATCTGTGGTCGGTCCCGTTCGAGTCGGTACGGCCCGAGCGCCGGTTCCCGGCTTTCCGAGGTCAGGGCAACTGGTGCGGCTGGTACTGGTCGGCGACCTGCGGCGGGCATGTGGGATATGAGTCGTGGCTGGAGCGCGACCACTTGATGCTGCTCGACTTCGATCCGCTGGTGATGGGCATGGCTTCGCAGCCGTTCCGGCTGTCGTGGACCCGGCCGGACGGGAAGCGGGTGCGGCACACACCGGACTTCTTCGTCCGCCGCGTCGACGGCACGGGCCTGGTGGTGGACGTGCGTCCGGACGAGCGGATCGGGCCGGATGACGCGGCGAAGTTCACGGTGACGGCGGCGGCCTGCCGGTCGGTGGGCTGGGACTTCGCGCGGGTGGGGACGCCGGAAGGGGTGCTGATGGCGAACGTGCGATGGCTGGCCGGCTACCGCCATCCGCGGGTGCACTGCCCGGAGGTCGCCGCCCGGCTGGTGAAGGTGTTCGCCGACGGCGGCGGGTTACTGGCCGGGGCCCTGCGGGTGGGCGATCAGATCGCGGTGCTGCCGGTGCTGTTCCACCTGCTCTGGCGCGGGGTCCTGGCCGTGGATCTGGAGGCCGGGCTGTTGTCGGCTGATTCGCAAGTCCGGCTCGGCATGGTGCGGGAAGGGGGCGGGGATGCCTTCGCGTCCACGGCTGCTGCGAGCGGGTGACCTGGTCCGGTTCGACGGACGGCTCCACACGGTGGCCGCGCTGGAGGGGACTGCGGTCCGGCTGGTCGACGAGGCACAGTCGGCGAGCGTGGTGATGCTGGCCCATCTGCTGTCCTCGGAGGGCTTCGGGGTGGTCACCCCCGTCTCGGTGCGGACGGTCGTCCCGGCGGCCGGCGTGCTGGAGGGGCTTCCCGCCCAGGCGGTCGAGCGAGCCGAGTGGTGGCAGCGGCACCTGGCGGAGATGCTCACGGGCCGCCCGGTGGATGATCCGCAGGGCCCGGTGCGGGCCGAGTACGACCCGGCGGTGAGGTCGCTGCGGCAGCGTGAGCTGGCCAAGGCCGCAGAGCTGGCCGGGGCCGGGCACACGACGTCGCTGGCCCTGATCCAGAGGATGCGGCGCCGTTTCGAGGACGAGGGGGTGCTGGGGCTGGTCGACCCGCGGCTGCGGGCCGTCTCGGACGGCACGGGCCGCGCCGACCGGCGGGTGGTCGAGGCCCTGCGCAGGGTCGTGGACGATCAAACGGGCCGGTCCACGGTCTCCGCACAGGTGCTGCGGCGCCGGATGGAACGCCTGTTGGAAGCCGAACACGGGCCCGGAGTCGTGCCGTTGCCATCGCGCACGGCGTTCTACCGGCTGCTGAAGACAGTCAGCTCCGGCCGTCACACGCTGGGTTCGGCCCGCACCCGCCGTTCGCTGGCCAAGCAGCCGGACGGCATGTTCGGTCAGCTGACCGCGGCCCGGGCGGGCGAGGTGATGGAGATCGACTCAACTCCGCTGGATGTGCTGGTCGTGCACGACGACGGCACGGTGGACACCGTCGAGCTGACCGGCATCGTGGATCTCGCGACGCGCACGCTGGCCGCGGCGGTGCTGCGGCCGTCGACGAAGGCGGTGGACGCCGCGCTGCTGCTGGCACGGGCGATGACGCCGGAGCCGATGCGTCCGGGCTGGGCAGACGCGCTGCGGATGTCCCGTTCGGTGCTGCCGCACGCCTCGCTCATGGCACTGGACGAACGGTTGGCCCACGCCGCGGCGATTCCGGTAATCACGCCGGAGACGATCGTCTGCGACCGGGGCAAGGCCTACATCTCCGACACGTTCCGCTCCGCCTGCCAGGCACTGGGCATCTCCTTCCAGCCCGCCCACCCCGACACCCCGACGGACAAGCCGCACATCGAGACGACGCTCGGATCGGTGGCCACGATGTTCGTCCAGCACCTTCCCGGCTACAAGGGACGCAGCACCGAACATCGCGGCACCGATCCGGCAGCAGAGGCGGTCTGGACGATCCACCGGCTCCAGGAGCTGCTGCAGGAATGGATCGTCCACTGGCAGAACCGGCCGCATGACGGCCTGCGGGACCCGCTGATGCCCGGCAAGGCGTTGAGCCCGAACGAGAAGTACGCCGCCTTGGTCGCGGCTGCCGGACACGTCCCGGTCGCGCTCAGCCCGGACGAGTACATCGAGCTGCTGCCCCGCTGCCGACGGAGGATCAACTCCTACGGCATCCGCCTGGGCCACCGCACCTACGACAGCGCGGAGTTGAACCCCTTCCGCCGTCAGCCGTCCGGCGCCGGCCAGGACGGGCGGGGTTGGGAGGTCCACTACGACCCCTACGACATCTCCCGCGTCTGGGTACGCAATCACCGCGAGGGCGGCTGGATCACCGCCGTCTGGCGGCACCTTCGCACTGTCCCGACGCCGATGGGCGAACTGGCCTGGGACCACGCCCGCCGCATCCTTGCCCAGCGAGGCACCGACCCGGCGCACGAGGACGAGATCGCCGAGGCCGCCGTCGCTCTGCTGGACCGCGCCGCCGACGGCCCGGAGGAGAAACCCGCGAAGGCGTCTCGCGCATCGCGCCGGGGCCGCAAGGTCGCCGCCCGGACCCGGGCCACCGCTGAACCTTCCTGGCCCCGGCCCGACGAGCCGGCCGAAGAGCCCGCCGCCGAGCCGGTGGAGACGGACGAGGACGAACTCGCCGACGTGATCCCGCTGGAGATCTTCGACGCACGCAAGGAGGCCGAACGGTGGTGGTGAACATGCCGGAGCCGGAAGGCGAGGAAGTGCCTGAGCCCGTCGAGGACCGCACGGACCCGTCCACGCGCCTGGAGGGATGGCGCCGGTTCGTCGAAGAGGACCCGGCCGTCTTCCACCTGCTGCCTGAGCAGCAGTGGCAGTCTTTGAGCCCGCCGACGCGGGACGCCTACGACGAGGCCCGCATCGCTTACCACTCCGAACTGCAGGTCGTGCGCACGTCCACGGTCAAGGAGATCGCCCACCAGGGACGGCTGCTGACCCTGCTCAACCAGCGTGAGCACGGCGCCCGCCGCGGGCTCATCGTCTCCGGGGAGTGGACCACCGGGAAGACCACCGCGCTCAAGCAGCTCGGCCGCCTGCACGAACTGCGCGTCCGACAGCGCTACCCGGGAAGCGACCGCATCCCGGTCGTCTACATCACCGCCCCGCCCAAGGGGTCCCCGCGCAAACTCGCCCTGGAGTTCGCCCGTTTCCTCGGCCTGCCCGTGATCGGCCCGAGGCACAACACCATCGACGTGACCAGCGCCGTCTGCCAGGTGCTCATCGAGGCCCGCACGGACCTGGTTCTGGTCGACGAGATCCACCTGCTCAACCACGCCACCATCGCCGGGGAAGACCTCTCCGACCACTTGAAGTACTTCACTGAGCATCTGCCCGCGACGTTCGTCTATGCCGGGATCAACGTCGAACAGTCGGGGCTGTTCACCGGGATCCGCGGCAAGCAGCTTGCCGGCCGCTGTGTCCTCATCCGCACCGGCCCCTTCCCGCTCAACGCCGAGTGGCGGTCCCTGATCGCCTCCATGGAGAACACCATCCGTCTCCACCGGCACGAGCCGAACACCCTGGTGAAGATGGCGAAACACCTGCACCAGCGCACCGGCGGCATGATCGGAAGCCTCTCCCACCTGATCCGGGCGGCGGCGATCTCCGCGATCCTGGACGGAACCGAGCGCATCACCCGGACGACGATCAAGAACATCCGCATCGACCACAGCAGCGAGTCCTCCACCCGCGGACGCACCGCCTCTCTGCCCCGCACTGGCTGACCATGACATTCCACCCGGCACTGATCCGCCCTCTGCCCATCACGCTGCCGCCCTTCCCCGGCGAGTGCGAATCGTCCTACTGGAACCGCCTGGCCCTGGCGAACCACGTCCCCCTGGCCCGCCTGCGCTCTCCCTCACGCTGGTTGGACTCCCATCTCACCAGCCTCGACACTCTCTGCGTCCTCAGCGGCCAGTCTCGGGAGACCCTGGCCGGAGCGATCCCCGACCTCCGCATGGACGACGCCTCACTCACGACGGAAACCCCCGTCGCGGCCCCCGACCACACGCTTCGCTGGGCCTGCCGCCGTTGCGTCGTCACACGCACCGGTTCGACGCTGCCCGCCCAGGTCTGGGCCTCCATCCACAACGAAGTCTGCATCCGCCACAACCTCTGGATCGGCAAGAACGTCCTCGCCCCTGAACAACAGCTTGACCTGTCCCGAACCCCCGACGTCATTCGCGCTCAACGCCACTACTGGCGACTCCGACGGCGATACGGCCCGACCCTCATCGACGCGTGCTACGTCGCCACCGGCAAGCTCTGGAGCGGTCTGGCCCACCGCCACTACCGGCTCACCCACCGCGCCGAACTCCTCCACGACCTGGTCGTGGTCAAGGCACCCACCGTCGAACCGGACAAAAAGGCCCCATGGCTGGAAGCCGCTGGATACCCCGAACACATCACGCTGATCAGCCTGTTCTCATCAGGTCATTGGAGGCGATCGATTCTCAGCGACGACCTTCTCGTCGTCACCCGGGCCATTGCCGAATTCCACCGCCGCTTCCCGCTGCAGGCACCCCTGCGAGGCACCAGCCGCACATGGCTCAGCACCACCATCGAGGCCACGGCCAGAAAGGTCGAAACTCTCTTGCCCGCCACACGACCCGCAGAAGATCCATAAGCGGTTCTGCTGTCGGCAGACTCGCTGGATGTCATACGGCGGCCTGCCAGGATGGCCGCATGGGGAAGAACATGGCGGTGCGTCGACTCGATCTCGGGTACTTCATCCGGCCTGCATCGGAGACGGGCGGCCCACAACCACGAGTCGAACCTGTCCTTGCCTACCTGGTGCAACACGACCAGGGGTTGATCCTCTTCGATACCGGCATCGGCGGCGCGGACCCCGAAACCGAAGCACACTACCGACCCCGACGGCGAGCGTTGCAGGACGCCCTGTCAGCGTCCGGAGTCGCCCTTGATGACATCTCCATGGTCGTGAACTGCCACCTGCACTTCGACCACTGCGGCGGAAATCCCCTCCTGGGTGGCAAGCCCATCCTGGTTCAGGACGTCGAACTGGCCACCGCTCGTCAGGGCAACTACACCTTCGATGAACTGATCGACTTCCCCGGCGCAACCTACGAGGAAGTCGCCGGCGAAACCGAAGTCTGGCCGGGAGTCTGGATCATTCCGACGCCTGGGCACACCCAAGGGCACCAGTCGCTGGTTCTCCGGCAAGGCGACGGCACAGTAGTCCTCGCCGGCCAGGCACACGACTTCGCTTCTCATTTCGCGTCCGACCAACTGGCCCGTCACGCGGTACTCCAAGGCGTGGAGCAGCCGCTTCCTCCTTATCAGCACTGGCTGGAGCGACTCGCCGACTTCGACCCACGACGTGTGCTCTTCGCCCACGACTGCTCGGTCTGGGAACCGCCGCGGACCGCCTGACCGCGTCGACTACCGGGCCGCTGAACCCGACGCTCCAGCACAAGCCACACACCGAATTGCCCACACATAAGCGGGACAACTTCGCCCAGCGTGTCCCAGACAAATCGAAGCACCGCAGGTCACAGCCTCGCACTACCCACACTTAGCTGGGACAGGACAACGGTGGACGGCGGGGCGAGAGCCCCGGCACCTCGCCCCCTCACCCATCGGAGGCGGGCCGCGCAGATGCCGATGAGCTGCCGGCCGGGAACGCTGCCGCCCCGTACGACGAAGTCGCCTCCTCCGAGAAGCGCCGCCCCGCGGGCTCACAGGCCGCCACCCTGTCGGTGGACTCCACGGCTGTCCGGGCTCACCAGCGCACTGCCGGAGCACTCAAAAAGAGGCCCCCCGCACGGTGAGCCGCCGATTCTCGGCCAGGGCGAGGGCGCCCCGCGCTTCCACCGCGGCCGGGCCCCACGCCACTCCACCCCGACGGAAATGACGGTCCACACCTCACGCATCGCGGTCGAGCCGCACCCTCACCCCCTGGTTGACGGTGTCCACCTCGCCGGGTAGGTTGACACTGTCAACCAGGAGGTATTGATCATGCCCACCATCCTCATCACGGGCGGTCACTCAGGCATCGGCCTGGCGGCGGCCCGCGAGCTCGCAGCCAAGGGAACGGACCTTGTGCTGGCCGGACGCAGCGCGCAGCGAATGCAGCCGGTCAAAGATGAACTCACGGCGAAGTACGGCGTGTCGGTAACCTTGCTGACGCTCGACACGTCATCACTGGCCTCGGTTCGCGCTGCCGCTGCCGAGGTGGCCAAGCTCTGTGAGGCAGGCCAGGTCGGCTCGCTGGCCGCGCTCGTCTGCAACGCCGGGGGCCGTTTCGACGGCGAGGTCACCTACAGTCCCGAGGGCTACGAGACCACGTTCGCCACGAACTACCTCGGGAACTTCCTGCTCGTCGGTCTGCTGCTGCCGTATCTGGGGGAGGCTGCCCGCGTGGTCTTCACCGCCAGTGGCACACACGATCCGGACTCGATGGACGGCAGGATGGTGGGTGCCGCGGTCGAGCCGGACGCGGCCCTGTTGGCCGGCGACGGCAAGGACGGACACAAGGCACTCAGCGCCGGCAAGCGCTATGCCACCTCGAAGTTGTGCCTGATTACGTACGCCTACGAACTGGACCGTCGACTCCGCGGCGCCGGGAGCACGGTGGTCTCGATCGCCTACGACCCGGGTTCCGTGCCGACCACCGGCTTCCTGCGTGACATGCCCAAGGCCGTCCAGTGGTTCGCCGCCACCTCGGTGTTCTCTTGGCTGACCAAGCGCATTGGTGGTGTCGTCTCCGACGTCGAGTTCTCCGGCGCGTCCCTGGCCGAGCTCGCGAGTTCCCCGGAGTACGGGGACCGCTCCGGGGAGTACTTCCAGGCCAACGACGGGACCTTGTCCTCCGTCCGCTCCGCCCATCTGACCTACGACAGGCGGCGTGCGAAGAAGCTGTGGGATGACTCGGAGCGGCTCGTCGCGCGGTCGGCGGACGACGGCGGCACCGGCCGGGTCCGATGAACACCGCCCAACGGCTGGTGGCGGCAGCCGCGGAGCTTCTCGACGAGGGCGGGCAGGCGGCTGTCACGCTGCGCGCGGTCGGCTCCGCGGCCGGGGTCTCGCACAACGCTCCCTATAAACACTTCACGAACCGTGACGACCTGCTCGCCGCTGTCGCAGCGGCCGACTTCACCGCGATCACCGAGTCCTGGAGAACGATCGGGGCATCGCCTCTGGACCCGGCCGAGCGCCTGCTCGACGCGCTCGATGTCGTCATCCGGTTCAGCGGGGACCACCCTGCGCGCTACCGGTTGCTCTTCGGTACGCCCGACGTTGCCGCGCGGGGCGGACCCTTGGGTGACGCCGCAGAGACGGCATTGCAGGTGTTCTCCGACATCGTCGTCGACTGTCAGACGGCCGGTGCTCTTCCACCGTCCTCCAGCAACAACCTCGGGATCATCATTTTCGCGACCGCCCACGGCCTGATCGACGCCGACGCGAGCGGCCGACTGCGATCCCGGTCCGGCTGGACCGACGTGCGGGCAGGGCTACGGTTCCTGATCGGCCTCCTCCGTGATCAGCCGACCGCACACGCATCACCCCCCACCACTCCATCGGACACACCTGCCCAGGAGGCGCGAGAGGTATGAACACGAGCACCACCGACGTACCGACCTTCTCCCTCGCCGAGCGCGACCGCCGCTACACCCTGGCGAGGTCCTTCATGGCCGATGAGGGCCTGGACGCGCTGCTGGTCTACGGCGAGCACGAGGACGCCGGCCCCGCGCCGGTCGCCTATGACACCTGGTTCACCAACAGCCGACCGGGATCACTCGTCATCTTTCCGCAGGCCGGTGAGCCGATGTCGCTCATGCCGGGCCCCATGTTCATGATGGACCATCTCGAAGCCTCCCGGCGCGGCGGGAAGATGTGGATCCCACCGCACAACCTGCGCGGCACCCGCCATTCCTCCACCATCATCGAGACGCTGTCCGAACTGGGTCTGCAGAAGGCTGTCATCGGGGTCGTCGGCCTCGGAGCGCACCTGCCGTGGAACCCGGAGGGGATCATTCCGTACGGTCAGTGGAGCCGGGTCCTCGATCGGTTTCCCCAGGCGGAATTCCGGCCCGTCGACCTGGCCTTCGGACAGCTGATCATGCCGCTGGGCGAGGAGGAGATCGCCGTGCTCCGGCACTCCGCCCGGATCGGCGACGCCATGGTGCGGGCCATGGTCGCAACTGCGGCGCCCGGCGTCCCGGAGAGCCACGTCTATGCGGCGGGCATGGCCGAGGGTTACCGCAACGGCTCGATGCCGCCGTCGATGCACCTGTGGTCCGGTCCGGATGTGGTCGCCGCGGGGATCCCGTCGTGGGGACAGCGGCCTGAGGTGCCGCGCGTCCTGGCCGAGGGCGACGTCATCTACGCCGAGGTGTTCTCCAACTTCGGCGGGCGTCACGCCCAGAGCCAGGTCACCATCACCGTCGGCGAGGTGCACGAGGACTTCCACCGCGCCGGCCGCGCCGCCCGCGCCGCCTACGACGCAGGGCTGACGGCCCTGCGCCCTGGCCGCACCTTCGGCGACGTCGTCGAAGCCATGCAGGAGCCCATCGACGCCGCCGACGGCTGGCCATTCCTCATCGCCGTTCACTCACTCAACCCCGGCCTCTCGGTGGGCAAGGGCCGAGGCGTCTTCAGCACCCTCCCCGGCACCGAGGGATACCCGCGCGTCCTGGACTACCCCGCATTCCTCGCCGAGATGACACTCATACCGGGCATGAGCTTCGCCTTCGAGCCCAACTACGCCTACAACCGTCACCTCGCCCACCTCGGCGGCACCGTTCTCGTCGGCGAGGACGGACCCATCGAACTCAACCCCTACTCAGCACAGCTCCTCCCCGCAGCGGGACACAGCGCCCTCGCCTAGGTCTGTCCCTTCGGGAGGCGTGCCGTCACATTCAGAAGGACAACAACTTCGCGACGGCCCGCTTCTCCTGGGACGGGACACCGACCTGTCTCGTGTCCGTTCCAAGGTTTCTGTGGGGCGGCCAACGGGCGGTCTACGGGCGCCGCGCGACGAAGACGAACTCCTTGCCCGGTCTGTCAGGCGCGTCGCGAACGCCCTCCACCTCGTACCCCTGCGCGATCAGCTCCGCCTCGACCTCCTGTCGCTCACGGAAGCGCAACGTGGAATCCGACGTGAGTACCTGCCCGTCGGCGGCGAACACGTAAGTCCAGCGGAACGTCACCAGAGGCTCGCTCACCTCGCTCACCTGGACCCAGCTTTCGACGGAGCCGACATCCGGGATCTCCGTCACGCGCCGAGAAGCTTCGCGATTCCACTCCTCCCAGGCACGGCCGGCCGGATCGCGGGTCTCGAACACCAGACGGCCGCCAGGCTTCAGCGCCTCGTACGCGCCGCGCAGGGTCTCGCGCCATGCCTGCAGATCGATGATCTGCTGGGCGGCGTTCGCGGTCATCGTTGCCAGGTCGACCCGCATCGGCCGAAGTGTCGAGGCATCTCCACAGACCCAGCGCACGCGCTCGCCGCCCGGCTTGGCTCGGGCCACGTCGATGGACGCCTGAGCGGGATCGACACCCACGACCTCGATCCCGCGACCAGCCAGCAGAAGCGCGAACACACCTGTCCCGCAGCCGATGTCCAGCACCTGGCGCGCTCTGAACTCTTCCGTCATCCGGACGTACGCGTCGAGATCGCCTCGGTCCGGGTCGAGTTGGTCGTAGATCGCGGCCAGCCGTGGATGTCCAAAGCATTCGTCTGTCATGCGGCCGAACCTAGGGCCGCTGAGCTCGGCCGCCTACTCGATTTTTGCCATGAGCCCCGGTCAGCCTCGGTCAGGAGTGCGCCATGGTGATGCGACGTATCGACCGCTGCGCGGAAGAGGGGTCAGCTACCCGATAGTTGACCTTCACCTTGGGGAAAGCCACAGCATCGGTGGGGCCGGGCGATGTGCTCGGCATGAGGAGGAACGAGCATGGGGTTGCTGACCATCGGGACGTTCGCGAAGGCGTCCCGCCTGTCGCCGAAGGCGCTGCGTCTCTATGACGAGCTCGGGCTGCTGCGCCCCGCTCGCGTCGACCCCGTGAGCGGCTATCGCCTTTACGCACCGGAACAACTGGAGCAGGCCCGGCTGGTCGCCTGGCTCCGGCGCCTCGGGATGCCCCTGGCCCGCATCCAGCACGTCAGCACGCTGGAATCCGCTGCGGCGACCCAGGAGATCCGCGCGTTCTGGGCCGAGGTCGAGGCCGACACCGCCGCGCGGCGGGACCTCGCTTCCTTCCTCATCAACCATCTGTCCTGGAAGGACCCCGCCATGTCTCCCACCGCCAAGCCCCTGGGAATCCGATACGCCGCCCTTTCCGACACAGGCCTTGTCCGCGAGAGCAACCAGGACACCGCCTACGCCGGGTCCCGCCTGCTCGCCGTCGCCGACGGTTTCGGCAGCACGGGAGCCCCGGCGAGCGCGGCCGCCGTCGAGGCGCTCAAACGCCTCGAAACGAACAGCATCCCGGCGGGCAATCTCCTCAACGTCCTCGAAGACGCCATCGAGCAGGCCAAACAGGCCGTCAACGGCATCGCTGGACCCAGCTCAACCCCCGATGAGGCCGGCACCACACTCACCGCGATGCTCTGGACCGGCTCACAGCTGGCCCTCGTCCACATCGGTGACTCCCGCGCCTACCTCGTGCGCGACGGAGAGCTGTTCCAGATCACCCACGACCACACCATGGTGCAATCGATGGTCGACGAAGGGCGTCTCACCCCGGAAGAAGCCGTCTCCCACCCCCAGCGGGCGCTGCTGATACGAGCCCTGGGCCAGGGAGCCGATGCCACCCACGACATGCGCCTTCACGACACTCAGCCCGGAGACCGATACCTTCTCTGCTCCGACGGCCTGTCGACCGTCGTGCCGACCGAAGAAATCCGACGCGTGCTCTCCGAGATCAGCGAGCCCGAGCAGGCCGTACACGAACTCATCGCCCTCGCCAATGGCTGCGGCAGCCCCGACAACGTCAGCTGCGTGGTTGCCGACGTCATGGAGCTCCAGCAGTAGGAGCCAGGCGGGTCGAGCCGACACCGGGTCCAGGCCGGTCAGCACCTCGCAACCGACCCCGCGGCGCCTGCCGGCCTGGCTCCGCGGGTCAGAGCACCACCCCGTCCCAGAGCTGTCCGGGACCGGCCACCACGCAGCAGTAGCAGTAGTAGCGGCGGCGGTCCGTCCCCTCTACTCGGCCTCGACTGTCAGAGGTGCGCCGTACGCTCCGACCATGACCACCAGGATCAGTCTGACCTTGGACTGCAAGGACGCGAAGCTCCTCGGCCGCTTCTGGAAAACGGCGCTGGGCTACGTCGACGAGCCGCCGCCCGCTCCCTTCACGACCCGCGAGGAGTGGCACGCGAGCTTCAACCTCCCGGCGGACGACTCGGTGGACGACGTGGCATGGCTCTGCGATCCCGACGGCATCGGGCCCCGGCTCTCCATCCTCAAGGTCCCTGAACCGAAGACGGCGAAGAACCGACTCCATATCGACGTCCGGGTGCCAGGGCACGGCACTCCCGAGGAACGGTGGGCACGGATCAGGGCGAAGGCCGAACTGCTGGTGAAGGCGGGCGGTATCACCGTGGAGGAGTTCGACGGGCACCACATCACGATGGCCGACCCGGAAGGCAATGAGTTCTGCGTCGCCGCCACCCGGCCCGCCGGCTGACAAGGTTCGGGACGGCGCCTGAGACATCGACCCGACAACCGTCCCAACCGTCCCAACCGTCCCAGGCGTGCCGTGCCTGGTGTGCCGTGCCTGGTGTGCGAGGCGTGCCCGGCGGCAGAGGCGGCCGGGCATGCCTTGACCTCAAGTGTGATTGAGCTTCTACCGTCTCCTCCAGTTGCTCATCCGACGACGGGAGAACGCGTCCATGATCCTCGTGACCGGAGCCACCGGAAACATAGGCAGTGCGCTGCTGAGGGAGTTGCATGCCCGCGGCGCCGGACCGCTGAGAGGGCTCACCCGTGACACCGCGCAGGCCACCTTCCCCGAAGGGGTCGAGGCCGTGCAGGGCGACTTCGCGGAGCCGGCGTCGTTGAAGCCCGCGCTGGAGGGGGTGAGTTCGCTGTTTCTCGTGTCGCGTCTGGGTTCGGACGCCGACATCCTCGAAGCCGCCCGGCAGGCGGGTGTCGAGCATGTGGTGCTGGTGTCGTCGATCACCGCCCAGACCCATCCGCACCTGGGCCCCGCCCGCGAGAACCTGGCGGTTGAACAGCTGCTCAAGGACAGCGGTATGGCCTGGACGATCTTGCGGCCGACGCAGTTCGCCTCGAACGCGCTGATGTGGGCTGCCCCCATTCGTGAGCACGAGGCCGTCCACGCACCGTATGCGGACACAGCACTGCCGACCATCCACCCCGCGGACATCGCGTCGGTGGCACGGGTGGCGCTGACCGAGCCCGGCCACCGGGGGCGCACGTACGCCTTGACCGGTCCCGAGCCCGTGACCGCCCGCCAGCAGGTCGAAGCCATCGCAGCAGCACTGGGCCGGGAGGTGCCCTTCGCCGAGATCAGCCGCCGGCAGGCCCACGCGCAGATGGCCGCGGTCTTCGGGGCCGAGGCCGCAGACGCGGTGCTCGACGTCACGGGCGGAGACGTGAACGACGAGCTGCTGACGGTGCGCGACACGGTTACGCAGATCACCGGAACCCCGGCCCGCCCGTTCCAGCAGTGGGCATCGGAGAACGCCAACGCCTTCCGCTGAATCACCCGGGCCCGAGCGGATCACAGACCGCGGCGTGGGGGGGGAAGTTACGGACACCCATATCGGGCATTGAGGACCAGTTCCCGTCCCCAAGTGGCCAGCCCGAAGGGCTGTCGCGGCCGGCGGGCGCGTCCTCACCCGGCCCCTAATGCCCAGGGCGGCGTGACGGTGCTGCCGTCGGCCAGCTCGGCGCTGAGCCCCACCCGTGTCGTGACCCACATGTGCGCGGGCTGGTCGGTGGTGTTGGCAACTGCCAGCTCGGAGCCCGCCGGAGCCACCGCCGCATCACCGACGCCGAGTTCGGCGCTCTCGCCGCCGATGGTGAGCCGGAGGTGGCCGGACAGAACGTAGAACGTCTCCTCGTGGCTGATCCTGTGGGCCGGGCTCACCGTCCCGGCCGGGATCTCGCCGCGCCAGGCGGCGAGATCCCGGGTGCCTGTGCCCGGACGGAGATAGGAAACGAAGCGGACACCGTGGATCTCGTGCACGACGGCCTCGTCACTTCGGATGAAGGGCATGACAGCTCCTTGCAGGGAAGAATAGACAAGTTCCTTGTCTATAAAGACAAGCAACTTGACGAGTTATAGTCAAGCCCATGGATGACGCTCTGGCCTTCTCCGCACTCGTGCTCGCCCTCTCGGGACAGCTGGTGCAGGAGATCCACACTCGGGTGTCCCAGCGAGGGTTCGAAGATCTGCGGCCAGCACACGGCTTCGCCTTTGCCCGCATCTCCCTGGGCGACGCCACCACGGCCGACCTGGCCGAGCATCTGGGGGTGACCAAGCAGGCCGCCGCCCAGCTGGTCGATGAACTGGTGCGCAAGGGGTACGTGGTACGGCATCCACATCCCCACGATGCCCGCGCCCGCCTCCTGGGGCTGACCGAGGCCGGCTGGTCCGCAACTCGCGCCGCCGACGAGGCGGCCCGGGCTGCCGTCGCACCATGGCGAGAGGCGCTGGGCGAGGTGCGCTTCGGTGAACTCGTCGCCGACCTGACCCGGCTTTCGCCACCGGGGCCGATCCGCCCCACCTGGTGAGCCGGTAAGCCACTGATCTGGACCGTCACAGGTCGCCAAGGAGGAGTCAGGGCAACGGACTTGCGCATCCCGTGGCAGAGGTGTGCAGCAGGCTCCGGGCTTCACTCCACATCGCCCGCCCGGGGTGGTTGGTGGGGGAGAGTGGTGCCATGAGCGCATCTGACGCCAAAGGCGATCTCCACCGTTATCTGCAGTCGGCCCGGGAGGCCCTGCTGTGGAAGATCGAAGGGCTCTCCGAGTACGACGCCCGGCGCCCCCTGACACCGACCGGTACGAACATCCTGGGCCTGGTCAAGCATGTGGCCGGCGTGGAGCTGGGCTACCTCGGCGACACCTTCGGGCGGCCGTCAGGTGAGTCGCTGCCGTGGGTCGAGGAAGGGGCCGAGGCCAACGCGGACATGTGGGCAACGGCCGACGAGTCGCGTGAGCAGATCGTGGGGCTGTACCACCGGGCCTGGGCGCACTCGGACGCGACGATCGAAGCGCTGTCGCTGGACACGGTCGGCACGGTGCCGTGGTGGCCTAGCCATCGGGCCGAGGCGACGCTGCACCACATCGTGGTGCGCGTGATCGCCGATACGCACCGGCACGCCGGGCACGCCGACATCGTCCGGGAGCTCATCGACGGCGCTGTGGGGATGGACGAGGGCAACGACAGCATTCCGCCGGGCGATGCCGCGTGGTGGGAAGAGCACCGGAACAGGCTGGAGCGGGCGGCTCTTGAGGCCGACCGACCCCCTCACGGGAAGCCGGTGGTGCCGTAGCGTCGACGGGGGATGCGCGAGCGGGTTCGGGTTCGGGCGGGGGCGCGGGTTCGTGCGCGGGCGCGGGTTCGGGTTCGGGCTCGGTGAGCCGGGTGCGGGGCACCGCCTGGGCCCGGATCTCGTGGTGGGCGTCATGGGCCGTCACGCGTGCGTAGAGCGGGCGATCCGGTGGCGTGCGCGGGCTGGGCCGCGGGCATGCCGCCCTTCAGCCGGCCGGGCCGGCGTCGGCCGGCTGTTGGCGTCGGGTCAGCAGGCCGGTAGCGGCCACAGCTGTCGCGCGGCGGACCAGGTCGGTGAAGTCCAGGCGCATGGCGGCCAGTTCGGGGTCCGAGGCGTAGACCGCGAGCATCGCGTCCGAAGGACGACTGCACTGCCAGGCGGACATGGCCATCAGCAGAGTCGTTTCCACCAGCGCGGCGGCGCCCTCGGGGCCGAGTTCGGGGACATGGCGCAGGACCAGCCGCACCAAGCTGTGCAGTGACTCCCGGGCATCACGCTTGTGGCGGATGCCGGCCTCGGTGGAGATGTTCTGCTCCAGCACCGCGCCCTGCGCGCTGAACAGGTCGCACAGCACCGGTCGCCCCGCCATCGACGTGGCGAGCAGGTCGGCCAGGGCGTCGCCGCGCTCCCGCGCGGTGCCGCGACCGTCCACCGGTGTTCGCTCCAGGTCGGCGATCCAGTCGCGGATCTCGGTGTCGAGCAGGTCGAGCAGCACTGCTTCGCGGGATTCGAAGTAGCGGAGCACGTTCGCCTTGGCCAGGCCGACGCGGCGGCTCAGTTCGTTCAGGCTCAGCTTCGCGACCGGCATCTCGGTCAGCATCGCCGCCGCGGCGTCCAGGATCTGGCGCCGCCGCTGGCTGCGCTGTTCATCGGTGCGGGCGCGTTGGAAGGTCACGGTCCCATATTACAAACCGCCGGTACTTTGCTTACGTACTGGTGGTCCTTTATCGTGGAACGGAGACAAGATACCGGCAGTCCTTAATGAGGTTCGTCATGTACCAGGTTCCTGACCAGCACGGAAAGCTCGCCGTGGTGACCGGCGCGAACAGCGGAACGGGCAAGGAGGCCGCCAAGCGACTGGCCGGCGCCGGGGCCCAGGTCCTCCTCGCGGTGCGTACGCCCGCCAAGGGCGAGCAGGCCCGCGACGAGATCCTCGCCGCGCACCCCGACGCCCGGGTGGAGGTCCGCCGACTGGACCTGGCCGACCTGTCGTCGGTCCGTGAGTTCACCGACGGGATGGCCGCCGACGGCAAACCGCTGGACCTGCTGCTGAACAACGCCGGCGTCATGAATGTGCCCCGGCGCACCGAGACCACCGACGGCTTCGAGCTGCAACTGGGCAGCAACTTCCTCGGCCCCTTCGCCCTCACCGTCCGGCTCCTGCCGCTGCTGCTGGCCGCGCCCGCGCCGCGAGTGGCGACGATGAGCAGCGGCACCGCCAACCGGGCCCGCATCGACTTCGACGACCTGCAGTCGACCCGCGCCTACAGCCCCACCCGGGCCTACGGCCGGTCCAAGCTCGCCGACATGCTGATGATGATCCATCTCGCCGAACTCGCCGCGCGGCACGACTGGCCCCTGTTGTCGGCGGGCGCCCACCCCGGCTACACGCGTACCAACCTGATGACTTCCGGCCCCACCCTGAACGGCGGCCGGCCCGGCTTCGTCGAATCGCTCCTCTACAAGATCGTCCCGTCGCAGGGCCCTGAGCAGGGTGCGGAGCCCCTGTTGTACGCGGCCACCGGCCCAGACGCCGTGGCCGGCGGCTATTACGGTCCACGCTGGGCGATGGTCGGCCCGACCAAGGTGACCGCCCTGCCGCGCAGCGCCCAGGACAAGGCCGTCGCAGCGCGCCTGTGGGCCGAGGCCGAACGTCTCACCGGCGCCTCCGTCCCGGCTGTGCGCCCCTGATCACCTGGACGCAGGCAGGAGCGCACGACTCCGCCCCCGGGACTGACAGGCGCACACGTTCAGGAGTCGCGTATGCGTCACAAGTGTCCTCTCACTCCGCCTCCCGAAGCCATGAAGCCGCGGTCCGGCGCGAATTGGCGTGAATTTGCGCGAAGGGGTGCGGACAGGCGCAGCAACGTCCCCTTACGGACGATCTGCCACAGTACGAATTGTTACGCTGGGCAGCATGACCGCCCTGACTCCCGCCCGCACGGCACCCGACCTGTCCTTCCTCCTCGACCACACCAGCCATGTCCTGCGCACCCGGATGGCGGCGGCGCTCGCCGAGATCGGGCTGACCGCACGCATGCACTGCGTCCTGGTCCATGCTCTGGAGGAAGAGCGCACCCAGATCCAGCTCGCCGAGATCGGCGACATGGACAAGACCACGATGGTGGTCACCGTCGACGCCCTGGAGAGCGCGGGCCTCGCCGAGCGGCGCCCCTCCAGCCGCGACCGGCGGGCCCGGATCATCGCCGCCACCGAGGAGGGCGCCCGGGTCGCCGTGCGGAGTCAGGAAATCGTCGACCGGGTGCACCAGGAGACCCTGGGGACGCTCCCCGAGGGCGACCGCGAGGCCCTGCTGCGTGCCCTGACCCAGCTGGCCACGGACCACCTGGCCACGCCGGCCGAGAACCCGCGGCCCGTCCGGCGTGCGCGTCAGGGGCAGAGGTAGCGCAGACAGCAGCAGAGGGAACCGAGGAAACCGCTCCGAGCGGGACCGTTAAATATAGTCTGCAACAAAACCATCTGTTACGGTCTCTCTTGTCGACCCGTCCGACAGGAGAAGACCGATGACCGTTGCCGCCTCCAGCGATACCTTCGACACCCCCGAACCGCCCGGTACGGACAAGCCGTCCGGGCACGCCCCCGCCACCGCCCGCCATCGCGGCCTCGCCCTTGCGGTGATCGCCGCCGGGATGCTGACGCTCACGCTCGACGGCTCGATCGTGACCGTGGCCATGCCCACCATCCAGCGCGACCTGGGATTCACCTCCGCCGGCCTCAGCTGGGTGGTCAACGCCTATCTGATCGCGTTCGGCAGCCTGCTCCTGCTCTCGGGACGGCTCGGCGACCTGATCGGCCGCACCCGTATGTTCCTGGCGGGCACCGTCGTCTTCACCGTCGCGTCCCTGCTGGCCGGTGTGGCCACGACCCCCGCGATGCTCATCGGCGCCCGCTTCCTCCAGGGGGTCGGCAGCGCGATGGCCTCCGCGGTCGGTCTGGGCATCCTCGTCACCATCTTCAGCGAGCCGCGCGAACGGGCCAGGGCCATCGCTGTGTTCTCGTTCACCGGGGCGGCGGGCGCGTCCATCGGACAGGTGCTCGGCGGGGTTCTCACCGACGCCCTCAGCTGGCACTGGATCTTCTTCATCACCCTGCCGATCGGCGTGGTGACCTTCCTGGTCGCCCGCCGGGTCCTGCCCACCGACCGGGGCATCGGGCTCGCCGCCGGCGCCGATGTCATCGGGGCCGTCCTCGTCACGACGGGCCTGATGCTGGGGATCTACACCGTGGTCGAGGTCGAGGAGTACGGCTGGGTCTCCGCCCCCACTCTCGGCCTCGGGGCCGTGGCCCTCGCGCTGCTGGGGGCGTTCGTCGTCCGCCAGGCCACCGCCCGGACCCCGCTCATGCCCCTGCGGATCCTGCGTTCACGCAGCGTGTTCGGGGCGAACCTGGTCCTGGCCTTCATGGTTGCCGCGCTGTTCTCGTTCCAGATCGTCGTCGCGCAGCACCTGCAGAACGTCCTCGGATACAGCGCCGCCGCGACCGGTCTCGCCCTGCTCCCCGCCGCCGTCGCCATCGGCAGCGTCTCGCTCGGCGTCTCGGCCCGGCTGAACGCCCGGTTCGGCGAACGCACCGTGCTGCTGACCGGGATCATCCTGCTGATCGGGGGCCTGGGGTTCCTGACCCGGATCCCCGTGGACGCCCGGTACGTCACCGACGTACTCCCCGTGATGTTCCTCGCGGGCGGCTTCGGGCTGGCGATTCCCGCACTGACGACACTCGGGATGTCCGGTGCGGGCAAGGACGACGCCGGGCTCGCCTCCGGGGTCTTCAACACCACCCAGCAGGTCGGCATGGGCGTGGGCGTCGCCGTGCTGACCACACTGGCGGCAGCCAGGACCGACCGGATGCTCGGCGAGGGCCACGGCCGGGCCGACGCGCTGACCAGCGGTTACCAGCTCGCGTTCACCGTCGGGACCGGCCTTCTCGTCGCCGCCTTCGTCGTGGCGTTCCTCGTCCTGCGCCCCGCGTCGTCATCGGCGTCGTGATCCACGTCGCTGTCATCGTCTTCCACCGCACGCTCCTGAGGCGTCCTCACGACAGCGGGGCTACGACGGTGCGCCCTTGTCGATGAGTGCCTCGACCCCGTCGAGGACCCGTTCGAGGCCGAACAGGAACTCGTGGTCAGGGGCGTCGGGTTCGCTCAGCACCTCGGTGGTCAGCAGCCTGCACAGCGCCGGATGGCGTACGGGGTCGACGAGCCGTTGCACCGTCCGCTCCCACTGCGCCATCACCTCCACGTCCGAGACGCCCTTCGCCTCGACGGCGGCGGCGAGATCGCTCATCAGCAGTGCCTCGTTCCGTACGAAGCCGGAGACCAACAGGATGACGGAGATCTTGTCACCCTCGTCGAGTCCGCTGCCTTCCAGCGCCTGAAGTCCCTGTTCCCACCAGGCGATCGAACGCGGGCTGGCCGGCGGTCCCGCGATCGGGATGCGCAGCTGCCAGAGGTTGCGCTGGAACATCCGGCGCTGGGCCCAGGCCCACTGGCGAACAGCCTCCCGCCAGCCCGCCCCTTCCGTCAGCGCGGGCAGCGGCTCGGGGTCGCCCATGGCCGCCTCCTGCATGAGGACGTACAGCTCCTCCTTGGCGGAGACGTAGCGGTAGAGCGACATCGTGGAGGCGCCGAGCTCCTTGGCGACCCTGCCCATCGAGACCGCGGAGAGCCCCTCCGTCGCGGCGACCTCCACGGCCGCCGCGACGATGCGGTCCAGCGTCAGGCCGGGCTTCGGGCCCTTGGCCGGGCGGTCGCGCAGTCCCCACGCGGCCTCGATGCTGGCCGGCAGTCCCGTACTGCCCGACGCGCTGCTGTTCTCGGTCACCCGAAGCCGCCTTCCCCAGTAGTGGCTTGCCACCATCCTAAGTTTGCGTAATGCTTACGCAGTAACGCGTACATCATACGCAGAAGCCGGAGGGGGATCATTCATGAGCACAGCCATGAGCGACGGCGCCATGGACGAAGCGATGGACGACGTCATGATCGAGGCGCGCGAACTGACGAAGTCCTACGGAAAGAACAGAAGGATCGGAAGGAACCGAAGGAACGGAAGGACGGGAGCCCGGGTCCTGGACGGCGTCGGCCTCCAGGTGCCCCGCGCCGGGATCCACGCACTGCTCGGCCCCAACGGCGCGGGCAAGACCACCACCGTGCGGATCCTCGCCACCCTCACCACCGCCGACTCCGGCACCGCGCGCGTCGCCGGGTACGACGTCGTCGGCGACCGGCGCCAGGTACGCCGCGCCATCAGCCTCACCGGGCAGTTCGCCGCCGTCGACGAAACGCTGACCGGCGAGGAGAACCTCCGGATGATGGCGCGGCTGTCCGGCCTGACCCGCACCGGGGCCAAGCTCCGCGCCGAGGAGCTGCTGGAGCGCTTCGGCCTCGACGACGCGGGCCGGCGCCAGGCGCGTACGTACTCCGGGGGGATGCGGCGGCGTCTGGACCTGGCGGCGGGGCTGGTCGGTTCACCCGAGCCGGGTGTCTTCTTCCTCGACGAGCCCACCACCGGCCTCGACCCGCGCAGCCGCCGCGAGCTCTGGCAGGTGGTCCGTGACCTCGCCGGGCGGGGCGCAGCCGTGCTGCTCACGACGCAGTACCTGGAGGAGGCGGACCAGCTCGCCGACCGCATCACCGTCCTCGACAAGGGCGCCACCGCCGCCGAAGGCACCCCGGATGCCCTGAAGTCACGTGTCGCCGGGCACCGTCTGGACCTCGTCCTCCACACCCACGAGGCCTACCTCAGGCTCGCCACCCGAGCCGTCCACCACTCCCCCGAGACCCTCACGCTGGGCATCCCCACGGACGGCACCGCCGCCCACGCCCGTGCCCTGCTCGACGAGATCGACCCGGGCCGCACCGACGTCGACCGCTTCACCGTGCACAGCGCGACCCTCGACGACGTGTTCCTCGCCCTCACCGCCGAGAAGACGGAGGTACCCGCCCATGTCTGACGCACCGATCGCGACCAGAGCCATGACGCCTGGACCAACAGCACCCGGAGTACTCACCCACGCCGCCGTCATGACCGGGCGCAGCCTGCTCATCAGCCGCCGCAACATCGACGCCGTCATCACCTCGATGATGCTGCCGATCATGCTGATGCTGATCTTCGTCTACTTCTTCGGCGGCGCCATCAACACGGGCAGCGCCTACGACTCGTACGTCATGTACGTCGTGCCCGGCGTCCTGTTCCTCTCCGCCGGCTTCGGCTCGGCCACCACAGCGGTGGCCGTGAGCGAGGACATGAAGGGCGGCATCATCGACCGCTTCCGCTCCCTGGACATCGGCGGTACGCCGATCCTGGCCGGCCATGTCGCGGCGAGCACCGCCCGCAACCTGATCTCCACCACCCTCGTGTTCGCGGTCGCACTGCTCATCGGCTTCCGCCCCGCGGCGACCCCGGCCGGCTGGCTCGCCGTCGCCGCCGTGCTGCTCGCCTACATCGTCGCCCTGTCCTGGATCTCCGCCGCGATCGGCCTGCTCGCCCGTACGCCGGAGGCGGCCGGTGGATTCACCTTCTTCATGTCGTTCCTGCCCTACCCGAGCAGTGCGTTCGTCCCGGTCGACAGCATGCCGGGCTGGCTCCACGGCTTCGCCGACCACCAGCCGGTCACCCCTGCCATCGAGTCCCTCCGCGGTCTCCTGCTCGACCAGCCGGTGGGCAACGCCCCCTGGACCGCGCTCGCCTGGGCGGCAGGGATCCTGCTGGTCGCCATTGCCCTGTCGGGGGCGCTCTTCAGGATGCGGACGCGGTGACGCCGGTGCACCCCGTGTCCCACCCTGGAAGGGCGGCGCGCCGTGAGCCTCAGAACGTGTCCGGGCACCACGGGCGACGCAGGGTGCGGAACACCGCGTCCGCCGTCGCCGTCGCGCCCGCCCTGTGCTCGGCGAGCCGGCCCAGCGCGGCCAGTCGCACCGGCGACTCGTCGCCGAGGTAGACGCTGCTCAGGTCCGCGACGTCCAGCGTGAGGTCGGCGTCCCGCGTCGTGGGGACGCAGGACGCGCCGGACGGGGACACCTCGAGCAGGAAGCGCCCGCCTGCCAGGCCCGCCGTGTCCTGGATGTCCAGGACCAGGGTGGCCTCGGTCGTGTACGTACGGGCCTCCAGGGCCCGGGGGACGTCGAGGACGCGCAGCCACAGCCAGTCCGCCTGGGTCGCGACGCGGGCGGCGCGCGGGTCCGGGAGGAGGAGCGGGAGCAGGTCGTCGGGCGCCCGGTTGCCCGAACGGACCGTGGTGATCCAGTCGATGGAACAGACGAAGTGCCACAGGGCGCGTTCGGCCGCCGGGGTCGCCGCGATCATGCCGGCCACGTTCGCCGTGTTGAGCGGCTGCTTGCGGTCACCCCACTTGTCGTCGGCGCGGTAGGCGATCAGCCCGTCCGTCTCGCCGTCCGCCGACCGGTGGACCGCGTAGAACGGCTCCGTCCACGGTTCGGGTGTCGGGGTGTTCACACCGGTGTTGCGCTCCCACCAGCGCTCGTCCCTGGACACCACACCGTGCTGCCGTGCGGCGATCCGGGCGTGGAGTTCGGGGCCGAGCTTGCGTACGTCCGCGCCGTCCACCAGCTCGATACGGCCACCGTCCGCCTCGGCGGGGACCCGGCCGCGCAGGTCGAGGCCTGTCCTGGGGACGTCGATCTCCCATTCGGTGCTCGTCGTGGCCGGCCCGAATCCGTACCGCCCGTAGATCGGGTACTCGGCGGCGATCAGCGAGGCGACCACATCGCCGCGCTCCTTCGCCGCCGCGAGGTCCTTGGCCATCATCCGGCTGAGCAGACCGCGCCTGCGGTGGGTGGGGGACACCGTGACCACCGTGACCGCGTCGGCCCGCACCTTCGCGCCGCCGACGACGGTCAGCTCCTGCGTGAACGACCGGAAGGTGGCCACACAGCGCCCGGCGTCGAACACACCCTGGACGCGGGAGAGATCGACCTGGGCCAGACGCATCGCGACCTCCTCGTCCGGCACCGCGGCCGGTGCCCTGAGGAACCCGGTCTCCACAGCACGCAGCCAGTCGGGGAACTCGGCTGCGGTGACGGTGCGCGGATCAAGGGTCATGCAGCCCACGCTACACAGCGCGTTCGAAATGCCACACGGAATTTCCCACCGCCCTCCACGCCCCCGCAGCCCTCCACACCCCCGCAGACGCCCGAGCCGTCAGAACGTCGCCCTGATCTCCCCCACCTCCACGTCGCCCCCCAGCAGCGGCGCCCGTCCGATGCGGGACACCACCGGGGCGTCGACGCCCAGCAGTTCGAGGGAGCGGGCCAGCACCGGGCCGAGGGCGCGGGCCGAGCCGTCGTCGATCTTGAAGGCCAGGGCCCTGCCGTCCGGGAGCGCCAGCGCCTGGACCGCCTCAGCGCCCATCTTGGAGAGCGTTCCCGGCACTTCGCGCATCAGCCAGGTGTCCGGCCGCCGCGTCCCCGCGACGTACTCCGGGTGCGCCCGCATCGCGTCCGCGACCCGGCGCTCCGCCGTGCCGGGCTCCGCCAGCACGAACGTACGGAACGCACGGGCCAGGCCCACCAGGCCGATCGCCATCAGCGGTGCCCCGCAACCGTCCGTACCGATCGCCGCGACGGGCTCGCCCGCCGCCTCCGCGACGACCTCGCCGACCAGCCGTTGCAGCGGGTGGGCCGGGTCGAGGTAGGTGGCGGTGTCCCATCCGTTGTGTACGCAGGCCGCGAGCATCGCCGCGTGCTTGCCCGAGCAGTTCATGGTGAGGGGCTCCCGCACACCCCCGGCGGCGAGGTACGCCTCCGCCTCGACCGGGTCCAGCGGCAGGTCGGGCGGCGTCCGCAGGTCCCCCTCCGTCAGCCCGTGCTCGGCGAGCATCGTGCGCACCAGGGCGAGATGGAAGCCCTCGCCCGAGTGGCTCGCACCCGCCAGTGCCAGCCGCTCCCCCTCGAGGTCGAGACCGGCCCTGAGGATCGCGGCGGCCTGCATCGGCTTGTTGGAGGAGCGCGGGAAGACCGGGGCCGCCGGGTCGCCGAGCGCGAGCTCCACGCTCCCGTCCGGAGCCAGGACGACCAGCGAACCCCGATGGTGGCCCTCGGTGAAACCGGACCGCACGACCTCGGCCAGAACCGGGAGCGCGGGCGACGAGGACGGGGCTGTGGAGGAGGTCATGGGCGGGTGGCCTTCCGGGACACGGGCGTGACCCGCCCCCGGAAGGGTCGCCTCAGGCGAGCAGGTCCTGGACTTGTGCTTCCCCGTCACGGTACCTGCGGGCGATCTCCGCACTGCAATCGTCGACGGTCCGCTGGAGCCGGTGACGGCGCCGGGACACCTGCTGCTCGTAGCGGACGAGCCGCCCCATGGCGTCCAGGAGCTCTTCGTCCGTCCTGGCGTCCAGGTCGGAGAGCTCGACCTCGGCGAGTGTGTCCGCCGCCAGCTGCCGGTACTCGTCGCTGCGCGGCGTGGTGAGGGTGACGTGCCTGGCCGAGGAGCGGTGCACGGACGGGGTGTCGGCGAGGATCTCCGAGAGCCGGTCCACCACGGGCGACTCGGGGTCCACCCGCCGTGCCAGCTCGGCCCGCAGGATGTCGATCCGGCCCTGGACCAGCCGGCGTACGTAGCTGAGGTCCGCCTCGTCGCGCTGGGCGTCACGGCGCAGGGTGCGCAGCTCCGTCAGCCGCAGCCCGCCGAATTCGGGCAGCGGACGCACGGACGCCAGCCCTTCGACCGCACCGCCCCCGGACTGTCCGGGCACGGACACCGCCCCCGGCAGCGGTACGGGCGGCAGAGCTGGCAGCTGGCCGGGCGCGGTACCGGTCCGCTGCACCGGCGGCCGGGGACCGGCCGCCGTGCGTGTCCCCGGTACGGCACCGGGTGCTGGCCCGGTTCCATGTGTCGTCATGATGTTCCGTCCCCTCGACCGGTGCGTCGGCACACCGACACCGTGCATGGTGCCACTACGCACGGTGTTCACGCAGGTGCTCTGTACCCGTTCAGCCCAAGATAGGTTGGTCTGTATGCGTGCAGTGATACAGAGAGTGGACGGCGCGAGCGTCACCGTGGCGGGCGCCGCGGACGATCCGTCGGGGACCGGGACGGTCGGCGAGATCGTCGGCGAGGGACTGTGTGTGCTGGTGGGGGTCACTCATGACGACACCGCGGCGAAGGCGGCGCAGCTCGCCCGCAAGCTGTGGACCCTGCGGATCCTGGAGGGCGAGAAGTCCTGCTCGGACGTGAATGCACCGCTTTTGGTCATTTCGCAGTTCACTCTCTACGGGGACGCCAGGAAGGGCCGCAGGCCCACCTGGAACGCCGCCGCGCCGGGCGGAACCGCCGAGCCGCTGGTCGACGAGGTGGTGGCCCAGCTGCGTGCGCTCGGCGCGCAGGTGGAGACGGGCCGGTTCGGGGCGGACATGCGTGTCTCGCTCACGAACCACGGCCCGTTCACGGTGCTGGTCGAGGTGTAGGGGCTCCCAGCCCCTCAGGCGCCAGCAGGCGCCCTTCAAACGCTCTCGGGCGCTCTCGGGCGCTCTCGGGCGCTCTCAAACGTTCTCGGGCAACCCCTACGGCTCGACGACCGTCTCCTGCGCCGCAGCGGTGTCACCCGCGAGCAGCTCCGCGTCCACCGCGACGTTCCGCTTCACCAGCGCCAGAGCGATCGGCCCCAGCTCGTGGTGGCGGGCCGAGGTGGTGATGAAGCCCAGCTGGCGGCCCTCCGCGCCGTCGGCGGCGAGCCTGACCGGCGTCCCATGGCCCGGCAGGTGCACCTCGCTGCCGTCGAGGTGCAGGAAGACGAGGCGGCGCGGCGGCTTCCCCAGGTTGTGGACACGGGCGACCGTCTCCTGCCCCCGGTAGCAGCCCTTCTGGAGGTGCACGGCGCTGCCGATCCAGCCCAGCTCGTGCGGGATGGTGCGGTGGTCGGTCTCGAAGCCGAGGCGCGGGCGGTGCTCCTCGACGCGCAACGCCTCGTACGCCAGGATCCCGGCCACCGGGCCGTGCTCCGCCGCGTACGTCTCCAGCCCGGCCCGGGGCAGGAACAGGTCGCGGCCGTGTGCCGTCTCGCGTACGGCCACGCCGTCGGGGACCTCGGCGATCGAGCCGGCCGGGAGGTGCGCGACGGCGATGTCCTCGGTGCGGTCGGCGACCTCGACCCGGTAGAAGAACTTCATCGACTCCAGGTACGCGATCAGCTCCGCCTGGGTCTCCGGCTCGGTGTGCATCCACACCGTCGTGCCGTCGTCGACCAGATAGAGGGCGTGCTCGATGTGCCCGTTGGCGGAGAGGATGAGCGCCTCGGTCGCCTGGTTCGGCACGAGGTCGCTGACGTGCTGGGTGAGCAGCAGATGCAGCCAGGCCAGCCGGTCGTCGCCGGTGACCGTGACGACTCCGCGGTGCGAGAGGTCGACGAGGCCGCTGCCGTCGGCGAGTGCGCGTTGTTCACGGAACAGATCGCCGTAGTGCGCGGCGACGCCTTCGTCGCGCCCCTCGGCGGGGACGGCGCCGGGCAGGGACAGCAAGGGGCTCTTCATGCGACCAGCCTACGACCCGGCCACGACCCGCGTGGAGCGGTCCACCGCACGCTCCCGGTCACTCCGGCTGTGCGGCCCCCGCCGAGTCGGCCGATGCCGCTGATTCCGCCGAATCCGCTGCCTTCTCCGCCTTCGCCGTGCAGTCGGCGCAGCGTCCGAAGATCGCGAAGTGCTTCATGTCGGTATCGAAGCCGAAGGTGTCCGACAGCTTTGCCGTGAAGTCGGTGACCACACCGACATCCGCCTCCACGACGTTCGTGCAGTCCCTGCAGACGAGGTGGATGTGGTGGTGGCGGTCCGCGAGGTGGTAGGTCGGGGCGCCGTGCCCGAGGTGGGCATGGCTGACCAGCCCGAGCTCTTCGAGGAGCTCCAGGGTCCGGTAGACGGTGGAGATGTTCACGCCGGACGCCGTCCTGCGCACCTCCCCGAGGATGTCGTCGGGTGTCGCGTGCTCCAGCGCGTCGACGGCCTCCAGGACCAGCTGGCGCTGAGGCGTCAGCCGGTAACCGCGCTGCCGAAGATCGGTCTTCCAGTCGGTGCTCACCACAGGCCCAGTGTAGAGCCGGGTGGGCACCGTTCCGACGGTTCCGGACGGAAGAGGCCTCGACGGGCCGGGGACCGGCCGGGACCGACCGGCTTGAGGGCGGCCCGCTCGACGAGGGGAACGGCCTACTTGAAGAACGCGATGCCGTCGTCCGGCATGTCCCCGAGGCTCTTCGCCATCTCGGCGACGTCCTCCGGGGTGACGACCTTCTTCAGGTGCGCCGACATGTACGGCCGCAGCTCCACGTCGGGGGTGGCCTTCTCGCCGACCCACATCAGGTCGCTGTTCACATAGCCGTAGAGGCGCTTGCCGCCGCTGTACGGGCCGGAGGCCGCCGTGCGGGCCACCGCGTCGGTGGCGATGTCGATCTGCGGCTTCTGGTGCGCCAGCTCGCCGTACCAGACCTCGACCACGCCGTCGTCGCGGACCATCACGACCTCGACCTTGCGGTCCTTGTCGATACGCCAGAAGCCGGACTCGGACTCCAGCGGCTTGACCTTGCTGCCCTCGCCGTCGAGCACCCAGGAGTGCGAGATGTACTCGATGAAGTCACGGCCGTCGTGGCTGAAGGTCACTTCCTGGCCGAAATTGCACTTCTCGGCGCCGGGGAAGTCGGAGACGCCCGCTCCCGCCCAGTGCCCGAGAAGGAAGGCCAGCGGCACGAGGTCCGGATGGAGGTCTGACGGAATCTCGATCATGAGCGGCTCAGACGATCTGTGAGGGTGTACGGAAGGTGTTCGGCGAGGGTCAGCGCTGGCCCTGGTACAGCTTCTTCACGGTCACGGCGGCGAAGGCGAGCACGCCGACGCAGACCAGGACCAGCAGGGCGGAGAAGAAAGCCTCAAGCACGGGAGCTCCTCGGAACGAACGACGTGACGGCAGCGGGCGGCCGGGCCCCCAGCCTAATGGGTGGGGGCCCGGCACGGCGGCCCGGGGTTTCCCCCGGGCGCGGTCGGGCGGTGCCC
Source organism: Streptomyces sp. NBC_01012 (assembly GCF_045162755.1). NCBI lineage: Bacteria > Bacillati > Actinomycetota > Actinomycetes > Kitasatosporales > Streptomycetaceae > Streptomyces > Streptomyces sp. NBC_01012. The sequence continues at coordinate 3,452,169 of NZ_CP108688.1, forward strand.
CGGGGCCGCCCTACGGAGCCCCCGGCCGGGATTACAGTTCGGTGCATGCCGAAGAAGCTCGTGATCAAGGTGACCGCCGGAGCCGATGCCGCCGAGCGCTGCTCGCAGGCCTTCACCGTGGCGGCCGTGGCCGTGGCCAGCGGGGTGGAGGTGTCGCTGTGGCTCACCGGTGAGTCCGCCTGGTTCGCCCTGCCGGGGCGCGCCGCCGAATTCGAACTGCCGCACGCCGCGCCGTTGCCCGATCTGATCGACTCGATCCTGGCGGGTGGCGGGATCACACTCTGCACCCAGTGCGCGGCACGGCGCGACATCAACGAGACGGACGTCCTCGACGGCGTACGGATCGCGGGCGCCCAGGTCTTCGTGCAGGAGGCCATGGCGGACGGCACCCAGGCCCTCGTCTACTGATCCGTCGGCTCCGTCGGCCCGGATCCCGCCATCCCGCCATCCCGCCGCCTGCCTACCGGCGGTGGTCCCTGCCGTCGAGTTCGTCCCACCAGCGGTCCGAGGTCGGGTCGCCGGTCCCGCTCCCCCGGGGCGCGCGGGGCGCGGAGTCACGGGACGCGAGGTCCGGCGGGTCGCGGGGCGCGTCCGTGGGTGGGTCGGGCGGGTCCGGGGGCGCTGAGCCCCGGGGCGGGCGGCGTGGCGCGTCACGCGCCGCGGGAGCCTCGGGGCGGCCCCCCGAGGCGTTACGGGACGGGTCGTCCCACCAACGGTCCTCGGGCCCCCGCCGGTTGGCGACGATCGCGGCGGCCGGCGGGATGATCATCGCGACCACGCACATCGCCACGGCCGCCGGGACCGACCACAGGCGCACGAAGGCCCAGGCGGAGACGAAGAGAAGAAGGCATCCGCCCATCATCAGGAAATAGGCGCGTCGGCGCCGGGCGTACATGCTTCCAGCGTAAGGCTGTTCGGCCCTGGCGCACATGCGGACGGCGCGAAGGGCCGCACCCCTTGTCAGGTGGCGTCCAACCCCCTGGGGTGCGGCCCTCCGGCCGAATGTGCGCGGGAACTACACGGCGATGGCGATCTCGGCGAGACCACCGGTCTGCGCCACGACCGTGCGGTCGGCGGTGCCGCCCGGAACCAGGGCGCGGAGCGTCCAGGTGCCCTCGGCCGCGTAGAAGCGGAACTGTCCGGTCGCCGAGGTCGGGACCTCGGCGGTGAACTCACCGGTCGAGTCCAGCAGCCGGACGTAGCCCGTGACGGGCTCGCCGTCGCGGGTCACGCTGCCCTGGATCGTCGTCTCGCCCGGCTTGATCGTCGAAGCGTCGGGGCCGCCGGCCTGTGCTCCACACATGGTGTTCTGTCCTTCTGGTCGGGGTCCTGCTGATCGGGTCGTGCGGAATTACTTGTTGGCGCCGAGCTCGATCGGCACGCCCACGAGGGAGCCGTACTCGGTCCACGAACCGTCGTAGTTCTTGACGTTGTCGACACCGAGCAGCTCGTGCAGCACGAACCAGGTCAGGGCCGAACGCTCACCGATGCGGCAGAGCGCGATGGTGTCCTTCGACAGGTCGACCTGCTCGTCCTCGTAGAGGGCCTTGAGCTCGTCGTCCGACTTGAAGGTGCCGTCGTCGTTGGCGTTCTTCGACCACGGGATGTTGCGCGAGCTCGGCACGTGGCCGGGGCGCTGCGACTGCTCCTGCGGAAGGTGCGCCGGGGCCAGCAGCTTGCCGCTGAACTCGTCGGGCGAACGCACGTCGACGATGTTCTGGTTGCCGATCGCGGCGACGACGTCGTCACGGAAGGCGCGGATCGAGGAGTCCTGCGGCTTGGCCTTGTACTGGGTGGCCGGGCGCGACGGGACGGCGTCGGTCAGGTCGCGGGAGTCGAGCTCCCACTTCTTGCGGCCGCCGTCGAGCAGCTTGACGTTCTCGTGGCCGTACAGCTTGAAGTACCAGTAGGCGTACGAGGCGAACCAGTTGTTGTTGCCGCCGTAGAGGACGACCAGCGTGTCGTTGCCGATGCCCTTCTCGGACAGGAGCTTCTCGAAGCCGGCCTGGTCGACGAAGTCACGGCGGACCGGGTCCTGGAGGTCCTTGGTCCAGTCGATCCGGATCGCGTTCTTGATGTGGTTCTTCTCGTACGCCGAGGTGTCCTCGTCGACCTCGACGATGGCGACCTGCGGGTCGTCGATGTGGGCCTCGACCCAGTCGGCGTCGACCAGAACGTCTGCGCGGCTCATGTGTTTCTCCTCCGGGGCAGTCTGCGGCGGGGTGGTGCGGAGTGCGAGGTGCTCGGTGTACGCGCGGAAGCTGGGAACGGAGCGCGTACGGAAGGCACGGGTCCGGCCCTGACAGCGCAGTCGAAGGGCCGGGGGAAAACGGGGAAGGTCCCGCTCAGAAGGTGCGACAGAGCATGGCGGCGACGCGGCACAGGTCTACTGCCCGCCGCTTCGTGAGATCCGCCTGTCGCTTCATGCGTCCGATCGTAGGGAGGTACGGGCGGAGATGTCACCGCCGTGTCGGATGATGAGACACGATCGTCCGCGATGTGGGACGAGTGTGGGTCCGGTCCGTTCCGCGGCCCCGGATCCCACAGCCCGCGAGCGTCGTTCATCTGCGGAACGGACGAGCTTGTCTCATTATCCGGATCTGCCGGTGCGGACCCTCTCACGGACGCCCTACCCCGCTCGGCCGGGAGTTACCCACGGCGTGCGGGATGCGGGGTGTGGCGTGCGAGATGCGTGGTGCGGGATGTGGCGTGCTGCCGTCGCGGTCAGCCCGCGAGCCGGACATCGGAGCCGCTCATCGATATCTCCAGGCCGTCGGGCGCCACGTCGATCTTCTCCAGCTTCAGGCCGTCGGGCAGCCCGCCGATCGTGCGCTCGAAGTCGGTCTTCTTCCTGACCAGGTCCTCAAGGCCGGGGACGCCCTCGCCCGGGACCTCGTCGGCGCGCACCTTCACCGTGTCGCCGCCGACCAGGGTGACCGTGGAGAGCACGCTCCGCGTGACCGCCTTCCCCGTCAGCGGGATCTGGACGGAGCCGGTGACCTTGACCTTGCCGTCGCCGCCGTAGGAGACCGTGACGCCCTCGTCGGCGGCTTCGGTGAGGGCCGCGTACGGGATGACGGCCGTCCCGGTCGCCCGTGCGGCCGTCGCGGTGCTGTATCCGGAGTCCAGCGTCACCTGGCGCAGCTGGGCCTTGATCTCGCTGATGCGCACCTCGTGGCCCGCCGCACCGGCGCGGACGTCCTTGACCGTGACGTCGACATGGTCGAGCTCCTTCCCCGCCACCTGGGTGAGGAAGGGGAAGCCCTTGATCGAGACCTCGGTCGAGCCGGCGCCGCCGGCGTCACCGAAGGTGACCCGCTCCTCGGCCTCCGACTCCGCGAAATACAGGGCCGCGCGGTCCGCGGCGACGAAGATGCCCCCCAGCACCACAGCGATGATCAGAAATATTCGCAGTGCTCGCATGCCTGTTCTTCCCCCACTCCGACCGGCCGGGCGCCTCGCCTGGTGCACGTGACACTACTGCCGCGGCGCGGCGTGCCCGGACTGATCGACGAGCGCGGGGCCTCGCGGGTTCCCCGGGTGCCTCAAGTGTGAGTGAGGAAACGTCAGAAACAGTCCCGGTACGTCAGTAGATCGCCTCAGGACGTCAGACGATCGCCCGGCCGATCAGATAGACGGCCGGTGCCGCGGCGGTGAGCGGCAGGGCCACCCCGGCCGTCATGTGCACGAAGCGGGACGGATAGTCGTAGCTCGCGACCCGGAGACCGATCAGCGCACAGCCGCCCGCCGCGAACCCGAGGAGCGCCGCCTGCGCGCCGAGGTCCGTGATCGCTCCGGCCACCAGCCCCGCACCCGCCGACGCGAGCAGCGCCACGACGACCGAGAGCGGTCCCGGCAGCGGGAGGGCCCTGACGAGAACGGCCACGGCGACGGCGATGCCACCCACCGTCACCGCGTCAGGGACGGCCGCCAGGTGCCCGGCTGCCAGCACGGCGAGCGCGGCCGAAGCGACGGTGGCCGTCAGCCCGTACATCCGCTCGTCGGCCCCGGCACGGCTGCGCAGCTGGAGGACGATGGTGAGCAGCACCCAGACTCCGAGCGTGCCGAGGATGGCCGCGGGGGCGTTGCTGCGGCCCGCCGCGAGCAGCACGACATCGGCCACCACACCGCCGGCGAACGCGAGCGCGATGCCCTGCCTGGCCGGCCACATGCCGTTGAGCCTGAACCATCCCGCCGCCGTCACGGCCTGGAGCAGCACCAGGGGCACGAGCAGGGCGTACGCCCCGATCGCGGCGCCCAGCGCGAGGAGCAGGCCGAGGCCCGCGGTGATCGCGGCGGGCTGCATCCCCGGCGCGATGATCGGCGAGCGGCCCTCGGCACGGGCCCGCTGTGCGTCGGTGATCCGGCTGTTGCCCAGGGTGGTCGGCTCGCTGTACCCGTCGCCGCCGGGCGGCGCGGCAGGGGCCTCCGGGGCGGGCCGGGCGGACGGAGCAGACGCGACCGGCGGGGCCATCGGGACCTCGGGCGGCAGCGGGTAGGCGCCCGGGACGCCCTGCGGCTGTGCGGCAGGGGCCGCGGCCTGGTGCTGCGGCTGGATCGTCGGCTGGTACTGGGTGTCCCAGGTCTGGCCCTGCCACGTCTGGGTCGCGCCCTGGTCCACGGAGGGCTGGGGCATGCCCTGCTCCGGGTAGGCGGGGGGCTGCTGCCGGCCGTAGGGCTGCTGCTGCCCGTACGCCGCCGGGTCGTACGGCTGCTGTTGCTGCTGCGCCTGGTACCGCTGCCCCTGCCCCTCCCGGTACGGGTCGGACGGGGCGTAGGGGTCGGACGGGTCATACGGTTCGTACGGATACTGCTGATCGCTGTTGCTCATGGTCTGCGGTTCACCCTCCTGCGAACGGCGGGAGCACCTCGACCGTGCCGCCCTCGGCAAGCCGTACGGTCTCATGGCGGCGGGTCCCCACGGGATTCCCGTCGATCAGGAACGAACATCTGAGCAGTACGCGCGTCAGCTCGCCCGAGTGCCGCTGCCGGACCCCGGCGAGCGCCTCGGCGAGCGTCTCCGCCCTGTACGGCTCCTCCGCCGCCCCTGCGGCGGCCTTGGCCGCGGCCCAGTAGCGGATCGTCCCCGCTGCCATGGCGGCACCCCTTTCGTCGTACGTCGACTGTCCATCATGGATCACGCCGGGTCCGCCCAGTCGGCGATACGGGTCAGCAGTTCCTCGTCCGCGGCGTTTTCCGCATGGCCCATGCCGTGCTCCAGCCAGAGCTCCGCACGGCCCTCCGCCGCCTGCGCCAGCATCCTCGGGTGGTCGACGGGGAAGTACGGGTCCCGGTCTCCGTGCACGATCAGCAGCGGCGCGGTGATCAGCGGGACCGCCTGCACCGGGGAGAGCGGTACGGGGTTCCAGTCCTCGCGATGGATCCGGGTGCCGAAGCCGTAGCGGCCGACGAGCCGGCCCGCGGGGCGGGTGACGACCCAGTGCAGGCGGCGCATCGGGGCCGTGCCCCGGTAGTACCAGCGGGCGGGCGCGCTCACCGCGACGACCACATCCGCGTGGGCGTCCGGGATCGCGTCCGGGATCGCGTCCCGGGTCGCGTCCGGGGTCGTGTCCGGGTGCACCTCCGAGTGCACCGGCGTGCGCTCCCTGCGCCCCCTCTGCGCCCCGTGCGCCTCTGCGCGCCGGCCCACCCGTTCGGCCTCCGCAGGCCTGGATTCCTCAGATTCCGCAGATTCCCGGGATTCCACGCATTCCCCATCGGCGGAGTCGCACGAGTCGACGGATACGCCGGAGTCACCGGCTACGGCGAAGTCCTCGGCTTCCTCCGCCGTAGCCGTATACAGGGCGGCGTGCCTGAGCACCACGGAACCGCCCATCGAGAAACCGACCGTAACCACACGCCGGTGCCCCAGCGATCTCGCCCAGGCGACCGCCGCCGCCAGATCCAGCACCTCGCGGTCGCCCACCGTGGACCGTCCGCCGGACTTTCCATGACCGCGGAAGGAGAACGTGATCACGGCCGCACGCTGGGCGAACACCCCGGCGGCCCGCAGCAGCGCAGGCCGGTCGGCGGCCCCGGTGAACCCATGCGCGAGGACGACGGCCGTCTCACCACGCCCCTCGCCCCCGGCGGCCCCGGAACGTGCCGTACACGGGGTGTACACCGCCTCGATACGGACCCCGTCACCTGCGGTCAACATCGTGCGCCGGGGGGTCGGCGTGATCGAGGGAACGGAAGAACTCGGGAATCGACCCTCGGACACAGAACTCATGTGGGCTATTCTGCTTCGAAGAGGATCCGGGCAATGCAGCCCCCGGGTCCTTTTGTGCTTTCCGGACGTTGTTACGACGGCGTTTCCACAAGCTCAGCGGTCCCCGCGTACGGGACCGCACAGTAAAAGTCGTATGACAGCCGTCGCTGGTGATGGCCGTCATACAGGAGTACGAAGCAGTGCCGCATACTCCCCCGGGTCCGACCCGGGAGTGCCCCTCTCGCAGGGAACGAGGAGGACCGACGTAATGGGCGAGCTGAACGTGCACGATCGACCGACGACCCAGGCAGGTGGGCGGCGATGAGTTCACTGCTGCTTCTGACGAATGCCCTTCAACCGTCGACGGAGGTGCTCCCCGCCCTCGGCCTTCTGCTGCACAGCGTGCGGGTGGCCCCCGCCGAGGGGCCCGCGCTCGTCGACACCCCTGGTGCCGACGTCATTCTCATCGACGGCCGGCGCGACCTTCCCCAGGTGCGCTCCCTCTGTCAGCTGCTGCGGTCCACCGGGCCCGGCTGTCCGCTGATCCTCGTCGTGACGGAGGGCGGCCTCGCGGCCGTCACCGCGGACTGGGGCATCGACGACGTGCTGCTCGACACCGCGGGCCCCGCCGAGGTCGAGGCCCGGCTGCGGCTGGCCACCGGCCGCCAGCAGATCACCGCCGACGACTCCCCCATGGAGATCCGTAACGGCGATCTGTCGGTCGACGAGGCGACCTACAGCGCCAAGCTGAAGGGCCGGGTCCTCGACCTGACCTTCAAGGAGTTCGAACTGCTCAAGTACCTCGCGCAGCACCCGGGCAGGGTCTTCACCCGGGCCCAGCTGCTCCAGGAGGTCTGGGGCTACGACTACTTCGGCGGCACCAGGACGGTCGACGTCCATGTGCGGCGGCTGCGGGCCAAGCTCGGCCCCGAGCACGAGTCGCTGATCGGCACCGTGCGTAACGTCGGCTACCGCTTCGTCACCCCCGAGAAGGGGGACAGGACCGCGGAGAAGGGGGACAGGGCCGCCGACGACGCCAAGGACAGGACATTGCCGGAGCCGGTGAACGAGGAGGTCACCCGTTCGGAGCAGCCCGCGAAGGCCGAGACGGCGGAAGAAGCCCCGGTCCGGCCTGCCAAGAGGTAGTTCCATCCGCGTAGACTGCCGCGCGTGGCCAAGGTGACGCGGGACGATGTGGCGAGACTGGCGGGGACCTCGACAGCGGTCGTCAGCTACGTCATCAACAACGGACCCAGGCCGGTTGCCCCGGCCACGCGCGAGCGGGTGCTCGCCGCGATCAAGGAGCTGGGCTACCGGCCCGACCGGGTGGCCCAGGCCATGGCATCGCGGCGCACCGACCTCATAGGAATGATCGTGCCGGACGCCCGGCAGCCCTTCTTCGCCGAGATGGCACACGCGGTCGAACAGGCGGCGGCGGAGCGCGGGAAGATGGTGCTCGTCGGCAATTCGGACTACCGCGACGAGCGCGAGGTCCACTATCTGCGGGCCTTCCTCGGCATGCGGGTCTCCGGGCTGATCCTCGTCAGCCAGGGCCCCAGCGAGCGCGCGGCGGCCGAGATCGAGGCCTGGGACGCCCGTGTGGTCCTGCTGCACGAACGCCCCGAGGCGATCGACGACGTCTCGGTCGTCACCGACGACATCGGCGGCGCCCAGCTCGCCACCCGCCACCTCCTGGAGCACGGCAACGCCTATGTGGCGTGCCTCGGCGGCATCGAGTCGACCCCGGTCGTCGGTGACCCGGTCGCCGACCACATCGAGGGCTGGCGCCGTGCGATGCAGGAGGCCGGGCTGCCGACGGACGGCCGGCTCTTCCACGCCCCGTACAACCGCTACGACGCCTACCAGGTGTCCCTGAAGCTGCTCTCGGGACCCGACAGGCCCCCGGCGATCTTCTGCTCCACGGACGACCAGGCCATCGGTGTGCTGCGGGCGGCGCGCGAGCTGCGGATCGATGTGCCGGGTGAGCTCGCGGTCGCGGGCTTCGACGACGTCAAGGAGGCCGGGCTGACCGACCCTCCGCTCACGACGGTCTTCTCGGACCGTCCGGCGATGGCCAGGGCGGCCGTGGATCTGGTCCTGGACGACTCGCTGCGGGTCTCGGGGTCACGGCGCGAGCGGCTGAAGCAGTTCCCGTCCGCGCTGGTGGTACGCCGCTCGTGCGGCTGTGGCGAACCGCCCGTCACCGCGCGCTAGTTGGGTGCTCCTCCGGGGGGCCGGGACCGTGCCGGTACGCTTTCGCCCACGACGACACCGGCCCCGACCCTTGAGTGGTGCATGAATTCTGCCGGCGCGCTGAGACCGCGCGTCCGGGTCGCCCGGCGGTCGGCCTTTATATCGGGCATACAAGCTTCTGCCGGGCTTCTCAGGACGTACTCAGGCTGCTCTCATGTTCACTGGCCACTCTCGTAGACATGACCGACAGCCACCGCCCGAGCGGCGAGTACCCGATGTCCCCCTCGCACGACAACGGTTCGCACGAGTACGAGAACGCGCCGCACGGCGACAGCTCGTACGACAACGCTTCGTACGGCCGCGGTTCGTACGGCAACGCTTCGTACGGGAGCGGCTCGCACGGCAGCGGTTCGTACGGCGGGGGTTCGTACGGCGGGGGTGACGCCTCCTACCCGCCGCCCCCGGCCTTCGAGCCCGAGCGCCCGGCCTCCGATGTGCCCACCGCCGCGTACGCCTGGCCCGCGCCGGCCCCCGAGCCCGCCCCCGCCGCTCCGGCCTCCGAGCGCCGGATCAAGCGGCCGTTCGCCCTGCTGGCGGCCGTGGCCATCGCCGCCGCCGCGATCGGCGGCGGCACGGCCACGCTCATCGGCCAGCTCTCCGACGACGGCTCCAGCGGATCGGGCACCGGCGTCGTCAGTGGCACCACCGTCTCGCAGAGCAGCGCCGGCACCGTCGCCGGTGTGGCGGCGGCCGTGTCACCGGCCATCGTCGAGATCAGCGCGACGTCATCGGCGGGCGATGCCACCGGCTCCGGTGTCGTCACCACGGCGGACGGCGAGATCGTCACCAACAACCACGTCATCTCCGGCGCGTCCGCCATCAAGGTGACCCTCAGCACCGGCAAGACGTACACCGCCGATGTCGTCGGCACGGACGCCGACAAGGACCTGGCGCTCATCAAGCTCCAGAACGCGAGCGGTCTGAAGACGGCCACGCTCGGCGACTCCTCCTCGGTGAAGGTCGGCGACGAGGTCGTGGCGATCGGTTCGCCCGAGGGCCTCACCGGCACGGTCACCAGCGGCATCGTCTCGGCACTCGACCGCGACGTCACGGTCGCCAAGGAGGACGGGCAGAGCCAGCAGCAACAGCAACAGGGCGGCGAGAACTGGCCGTTCGAGTTCGGCGGCCGGCAGTTCAACGGCGACACCGGCTCGTCCCAGACCACGTACAAGGCCATCCAGACCGACGCCTCGCTCAACCCCGGCAACTCCGGCGGCGCCCTGATCAACATGAACGGCGAGATCATCGGCATCAACTCCGCCATGTACTCCCCCAGTTCGGAGAGCACCTCGGGCAGTTCGACCAGCGCGGGAAGCGTGGGCCTCGGCTTCGCCATCCCGGTCGACACCGTCAAGGCCGACCTGGACTCCCTGCGAGCCGGCGACGGCTCCTGACCGCACCTGACCCCATCTGACCAGGAGAGCACCATGAACCCCGACACCACCGAAGTGGCGGCCGGCCCGTCCGCGCTGGCCCTCCCGCTCGCCCTGGTCGCCGAGCTCGCCGGCCGGAGCGCCGACGAGGCGGGCACCACCGAGGCGGGCACCCGCCCGTCGGAGGTCCGCACCACCGGCACGGGCACCGGCACCGGCCGCAAGCGCCGTGCCGCGCGACGTCGCAGGGCGGCCGTGCGAGGCTGAGAGCCCCGCACACCGCGCGCACCGCCCGAAGGAAGAGGACGAAGACCCGATGAGCCCCGCCGAAGACGATCCGCAGCGCGTCCTGATCGTCGACGACGAGCCCGCCGTGCGCGAGGCCCTGCAGCGCAGCCTGGCCTTCGAGGGGTACGGCACCGAGGTGGCCGTGGACGGCTACGACGCCCTCGCCAAGGCCGAGTCGTACGCCCCTGACCTGATCGTCCTGGACATCCAGATGCCCCGCATGGACGGCCTCACCGCCGCCCGGCGCATCCGGTCCACCGGGTCGACCACGCCCATCCTGATGCTCACCGCCCGCGACACCGTCGGCGACCGGGTCACCGGTCTCGACGCCGGAGCCGACGACTACCTCGTCAAGCCCTTCGAGCTGGACGAGCTCTTCGCCCGTATCCGCGCCCTGCTGCGCCGAAGCTCGTACGCGGTCGCGGCGGGCGCCGACCTTCCGGACGACGACGTGCTGTCCTTCGCGGACCTCCGCATGGATCTGAACACCCGCGAGGTCACCCGGGGGACGCGCCGGGTGGAGCTGACCCGCACCGAGTTCACCCTCCTGGAGATGTTCCTGGCCCACCCACGGCAGGTGCTGACCCGGGAGCAGATCCTCAAGGCGGTCTGGGGCTTCGACTTCGAACCCAGCTCCAACTCCCTGGACGTGTACGTGATGTACCTGCGCCGCAAGACGGAGGCGGGCGGCGAGCCCCGCCTCGTCCACACGGTCCGTGGCGTCGGCTACGCCCTGCGCTCGGGCGGCGGTGACGGGTGACCGGTCTGCGCCGCCGGCTGCGCGCCCTGCCGCTGCGCTCACGGCTTGCCCTGCTGGTCACCACGGCGGTCGCTGTGGCGGTCGCCGCGGCGGCAGCGGCCTGCTGGTTCGTGACGCAGCAGCAGCTGGAGCACCAGCTGGACAAGACGCTGCGCGCCTCCAAGGTGGACCAGCAGTACCTCCTGGAGCTGTACACGTACTGCAAGAGCGACACCTCCCAGGAACCCCGGCCCTTCACCGGCGTGACCGTGCAGCTCATCGACGCCCAGGGGACGGTCTGCATCGCTCCCGAGGCGGTGTCGCAGAAGCTGCCGGTGAGCCAGGAGGACTTGGACGTCGCCAAGCGGCAGCGGGCCTACACCCTGCACTCGGAGACCGCCGACAACGGCGTGGACATGCGGGTCTACACCTCCCCGCTGGACGTCCGGGGCCCGGGTCCCGCGTCCGGGAGCCTCGCGGTCTCCATCGCCCGCCCCATGAGCGAGGTCACCGCCCCGCTCTCCACCCTGGCCTGGGTGCTGGTCCTCGTCGCGGGTATCGGTGTCGTCGGCGCGGGCGCGGCGGGTCTGTGGATCGCCCGTACGGGACTGCGCCCGGTCGACGACCTGGCGCACGCCGTCGAGCGCGTGGCCGAGACCGAGGACCTGACCATCCGTATCCCGGCCGAAGGCGAGGACGAGATCGCCCGTCTCTCCCGCTCCTTCAACTCCATGACCAGCTCCCTTGCCATCTCGCGCGACCGTCAGTCCCAGCTGATCGCGGACGCCGGGCACGAGCTGCGTACGCCGCTCACCTCGCTGCGCACGAACATCGAGCTGCTCTCCCGCAGCGACGACACGGGCCGCGCCATCCCGCCCGACGACCGCAAGGCCCTGATGACCTCGGTCAAGGCCCAGATGACGGAGCTGGCCGCGCTCATCGGCGACCTCCAGGAGCTGTCCCGCCCCGACGCGGCCCAGCCGGGCCCCCTCCAGGTCGTGGCGCTGCACGACATCGCCCGTAACGCCCTCCAGCGCGCCAGGCTGCGCGGCCCCGAGCTGACCATCACCGACGAGCTGGCCCCCTGGTACGTACGCGCCGAGCCTGCCGCGCTGGAGCGGGCGGTGGTCAACGTCCTGGACAACGCGGTGAAGTTCAGCCCCGCGCGCGGATCGATCCAGGTCACCCTGCACCGCGGTGAGCTGACCGTACGGGACCACGGCCCCGGCATCCCGACCGAGGAGCTCCCGCACGTCTTCGACCGCTTCTGGCGCTCCCCATCGGCCCGCCAGCTCCCCGGCTCCGGCCTCGGCCTGTCCATCGTGGCCCGTACGGTCCAGCAGGCGGGCGGCGAGATCTCCCTGCGCCCGGCGGACGAGGGCCGCGGCACGGTGGCATCGATCCGGCTGCCGGGGGCACCCCAGCCGCCGCCGTCGGGGTGACCGGGGTTCAGAGGCGTCGACGGAACTCCGCAGCAAACTGAGGGGCCCCGCCGGCGTCGAGGCGGTCCAGCAGCCCGTGTAGGTCGCGTGGCTCGCGGCGGTAGTTCGCGACCTGCGCACGCAGAACCGAGGTCATCTCAGCCGGGGCGAGATCGAGCAGGTCGAGCAGAAAGTCGTCCGGGCACCGCACCTCGATCTCGTGCGGATCCGATGACTCGGGTGGGAAGTCCTTCACGTTCAGCGTGACCACGGACTGCGCCTGCCCGCGCACGGCGGCAGCCAGAACGTGTCGGTCCTTGGGGTCGTTGACCATCTGGGTCACGAGCGCCCCGTACCCGGACACCAGGCTGTCGGGAAACGTAGCGGCCATGGCGTCCACAAGCCTCTTGGCCTTGAGCTCTCCGATCCGCTCGGCGACGTTCCTCGTCAGCTCGTCCAGGATGTCGGGCGACCAGAGCGGCTCATAGAGTTCTGCCTCGGCAAGGCGGAGCAGTGTGTCCCTGAGGTAATTCGGAAAGAGAACACAGGTATCCAGGACGGCGCGCTGCACGTCGCTCCAGTCGGGTTCGGCGGGATCGTGGCGATCAGCTGTCGTACAGGCCCGCGTCCTCGGTCAGTTCGACGAGCTGGTCCAGCCCCTTACGACGCCACGAACGCCTCTTCTCCTTGTAGGCGAGCACATCCGCCAGCAGAACCCGGCGGTGCCTGCCGGGACGTGAAAAGGGAACGTCTCCCTCGTCCAAGATCTTGACGAAGGTCGGACGGCTGACTCCGAGCAGGTCAGCTGCCTCCTGCGTGGTGAGCGTGGTATTCACAGGGGCGACAGTCACCGCCTTGCCGTCCGACAGGGCTCGGACCACCGCCATCAAGGCTTCGTAGACCTCCGGGGGCAGGGCGCGTGTACTGCCGTCTGGCCCACGCAGCAGAGCGGGCTCGACCGCTTGCGGCGTCCGGTCCAGGAATGCGCAGAGCTCCGCAATCTCCGCGCGGTGCTCGGGCATGAGCGTGCGGTCCTCAGCAGTACTGCGCATGGCGGCCCTCCTCAAGCTCTGAGCGTCCATCCAGGATCACATAATTCGAAAGAAACGCAAGCGGGTGGCGGGTGGGCGGCGAGATCTCCCTGCGCCCGGCGGACGAGGGCCGCGGCACGGTGGCCTCGATCCGGCTGCCGGGCGCACCGACGCCCCCGCCATCGGGGGTGTGACGCCCGCGTCAGGCCAGGTCGTCCAACTCGCCCTCCTTCGCACCGCCGACGGCGGACTCCGCGCGGCCCTGGCCTACTACCGGGACGCCGCCGAATCGGCGCGGAAGAACCACGAGGCACTCGAACGGCGGCACCTGACCGTGCCCGTCCTCGGGATCTCCAGCAGCCACGGCTCCATCCCCGACGAACAGCCCGAGGCCGTCGCCGCCCTGGCCGGCTTCATCACCGAGTCCGGCTGACACCTGCCGCCGGCGCGCCCGGTTCAGCCCCGGCGGCCGTCCGCCGCCGCACCCGAGGCCCGGAACGTGCGCCGGTACGCCGACGGGGCGACCCCCGCCTCCGCCGCCAGGTGCCGCCGCAGCGAGGTGGCGGTGGCGAAACCGACCTCATGGGCGACCCGTTCCACCGGCAGGTCGCTGGACTCCAGCAGCTGCCGCGCCCGCCTCAGCCGCTGCTGGGTCAGCCAGCGGCCGGGGCTCAGACCCGTCTCCTCCTGGAAGCGCCGGGCGAAGGTGCGGGGGCTCATCGCCGCGTGCGTGGCCAGCTCGTCGAGGCGCAGCGGCAGTTCAAGCCGCCCCAGCGCCCAGTCGCGGGTGGGCCCGGTGCCCGTACCGTCGGCCGGCGGCAGCGGCCGCTCGATGTACTGGGCCTGCCCGCCGTCCCGGTAGGGCGGCACGACACAGCAGCGGGCCACGTGGTTGGCCACCTCGCTGCCGTGGTCCTGGCGCACCAGATGCAGGCAGACATCGACACCGCTCGCCGCCCCCGCCGAGGTCAGCACGTCGCCGTGGTCGACGAACAGCACATCGGGGTCGACCTCCACCCGGGGGAAGAGCTCGCGGAATTGGTCGGTGAGCGCCCAGTGGGTGGTGGCCCTGCGCCCGTCCAGAAGCCCCGCGGCGGCCAGCAGGAAGGCGCCGGTGCAGATGGACACCAGCCGGGTGCCGGGGCGGACCCGGGACAGGGCGGCGAGGGCCCGCGGGTCGGGAACCGCGGCCGCCGCGACGGCGTACGGCGGGATGACCACGGTGTCCGCGTCGGCCAGCACCTCGGGGCCGTACGCGGGGGTGACGGTCAGGTCCGAGTCGGTACGCACGGACCGCCCGTCCACGCTCGCGGACAGCACCTCGTACCGACCCCCGGCGGAGCCCAGGACCCGGTGCGGGATGCCGAGTTCGAAGGGGTAGACACCGTCGAGGGCCAGGACGACGACCTTGTGGGCGCAGGGAACGTCGGGAACGCGGCGGGTGGCAGGATCAGGATCGCAGGGCATGGCAGAAATATATCGGAAGCTGACTTTCTTGCCATCGCCCCGGGCCCGGTACTGCGCCAGGATCGAGACATGACTTCGACGGACACCCCTGAGAACCCCGACGGCGCCCCCGTCATGCTCGCCCTGCACCAGACGGCCCTCGGCGGCCCCGAGGTCCTGCGGCTGACCGAGCTCCCGCGGCCCGTGCCCGGCCCCGGACAGATCCTCGTCGCCGTGCACGCGGCCGGGCTCAACCCCACGGATTTCAAGCACCGCGCCATGACGCTGTTCCTGCCGCCCCCGCCGCTGACCCTCGGCTGGGACGTCTCCGGCACCGTGGTGGAGACCGGCTACGGCGTCACCCTCTTCCGGCCGGGTGACGAGGTGTTCGGCATGCTGCCCTACCCGTACGGAGCCGGCTCCCACGCCGAGTACGTGACCGGCCCCACCCGCGCCTTCGCCGCCAAGCCCGCCGGGATCGACCACGTACAGGCGGCCGCCCTCCCGCTGGCCGCGCTCACCGCCTGGCAGGCCCTCGTCGAGACCGCGGACCTCCGCGCCGGACAGCGGGTGCTGATCCACGCCGCGGCGGGCGGTGTCGGCCATCTCGCCGTACAGATCGCCAAGGAGCGCGGCGCGCACGTCACGGGGACCGCGAGCGCCCCCAAGCACGACTTCCTGCGGGAGCTCGGCGCCGACGCCTGCGTCGACCACCGCTCCGAGGACTTCACCGACACCGAGGAGCGCTACGACGTCGTCCTCGACGCCCTCGGCGGAGAGACCGCCACCCGTTCCGTGGGCGTGCTCCGCCCCGGCGGTGTCCTCGTCTCCCTGGTGCCGGCCGGCGATGACACCCGGGCCGCGGCGGAGAAGGCGCAGGTACGCGCCGTCACCATGCTCGTGGAGCACGACCGGGCCGGCATGGATGCCATCGCCGGGCTCGTCGAGCGGGGCAAGCTCCGCGCCCATGTCTCCGGCACCTTCCCGCTCGCCGAGGGCGCACGGGCCCACGCCCAGGGGGAGACGGGCCGCACCACGGGCAAGCTGGTCCTCACCGTCCGCTGAGGCGGGACGTGACCACCCTGGGCCCGGGGCTGTCAGGCCTCGGGTTCATGGGTGATCAGGTCCCCCGGCTGGCACTTGAGGACATCGCAGATCCTCGACAGGGTCGAGAAGCGGACGGCCTTGGCCCGCCCGTTCTTGAGCACCGACAGGTTGACGACGGTGATACCCACGCGTGCGGAGAGTTCGGTGAGCGTCATGTCCTGCTCGGCGAGGATCCGGTCGAGATGGATCCGGATTCCGTGCTGTTCCTCATCGGGCATCAGATGGTCCCTTCGAGGTCCTCTCGCATGCGCACGCCGTCACCCATGAACTTACCTATGATCACGGCCGCGAGACCCGGAATGACGAGCACGAGCGGCCCGTCGAGTGTCGGCCCCGAGCCGATGTTCGGCGACATGCTGTCGACGAGCCAGGACGTCGACCAGCCGGCCACGAGTCCGGCCAGCGGCGTGCCCAGGGCGACGGACCAGCCCAGCACGGTGAGCCGGTTCGCCACCGCGCGGGTGAACGGCCCCTCCCGCATCACGGCCTTCAGGACCCGGGAGAAGAGCAGCAGCGCGACGGAACCGAACAGCAGCCACGGCAGTTGGCTCCCGAGGTCGGCGGCGCGCTGTCCCCCGGAGGGGTCGTCCTGGCAGAGACGCGTGACACTGCTGGACTCCTGCACGCCGTTGCCGGTCGACAGCTTGTCGGCCAGTGAGGCGTTGGCCCAGAAGTCGGTCTGTACGCAGACCGCCCCGTCGTCGAGCAGGTGCGAGACACCCGTGCCGACGAAGGCGAGCCCGAGGAGCACCGCCAGCACATAGGTCGCCGACGCCAGGATCCTGGTGATTCGTGTGTGCATCGCAACCTCGTCCCATCGATTTTCGATATGGCCGAGACTAGGGGACCATATCGATATTCGACAAGCCCCCGGCTGCGGGCGAGCTTCCCGTCAGCCGGCGGACGGGGTCAGGACCGTGCGCTCGAAGGGCCCGCCGTGCACGGCGGCGTACGCGACCGCGTCGTTGACGGCGTCCAGGGGGAAGCAGCGGATCCGCTCGGGCGCGAGGTCCGGCGCGCCCGCGGCGAGAAGCCGGATGATGCCCGTGTTCGCGGTGCGCGGGTACATCCACTGCCCCCGCACGGTCACCGAGTTGCGCATGATCCACGGATACGGGAGTGCCAGGTCGTCGCCGGACAGCATGCCGACGCCCCCCATGAGGACGACGCGGCCGTACTCGCGCACCGTCATCGCCGCCGTGCGCGCCACCGAACTGGGGGCGCTCGGCGGCAGCATGTCGATCGGGCCGTCGGCGGCGACTTCGGCGTCACGACGGTGCCGTCCCGGATGTCGGCGGTACTGCCGCCCGGCGTAAGCCTCCTGCACGTCGACGGCGCGCCCCCGGAGATCCGCAGAATCCTGGTGGCGCGTCTCCCGGGCCGCCCCACCCCCGCGTTCACGGCCGTCACCCGGGCGATCGGCTCGGCGGCCCTGGAGCCGTGACGGACACCGTAGATTTTCGGCCACCCCGGCGTCGGCCCCCAGGACCCTGAACGGGTCCTGGGGGCCGATGTCGCACAGGGTGTCGCTTCAGACGGTCCGGCTCACGCTGCGCTGGAGGCGACGGGGAACTTCGTGACGCTGGCGACGGTGTCGTCGCTGTCCCCGGCCGCGAAGTCGACCTGGTTCTGGAGCGTCAGGAACTCGCCGCTCGGCGGGAACTTGTTGAGCGAGCCGGTGAGTTCGGCCGGGTTCTTCGTGTGGAGCACCAGCGGCGCCGCGGCCTGACCGTTCTGCGCGGCGGTGGGGGTCTGGACGCTGACCGTGGCGGTGGCCGAGAGCTCCAGCTTGGCCGGGAACGGGTCCAGGACGCTGTTGAAGGACGCGGTGCCGACGCCCGTGCTCTCCATCACGATCTGGCCCAGCTCGGAGTCCTCGGCGGTGACGCTGAGGGTGCCGGTCACCTGGGTCTTCAGGTTGCCCGCGGTGGGCGCGTCGATGGTGAGGGACGCCTCGCCCTTGAGGTCCAGGGTGTGCTCGGTGCCCTTGAAGTTCAGTACCGCGCCCTTGATCTCCACCGGGATCTCGGCCTGGAGCGGGGCGGCCGCGCGGGCGGCCGGAGCGGTGGCTGTGCCGGCGGCGGGGGCCACGGCGATGGCGGCGGGGGCGACGCTCAGGATGACGGCGCCGGCCGCGGCCGCGATCGCGGTTGAGGTGAACCGGATGTTCACGTGAATCCTTCTCCTTGGAACAGGGGATGGGAACAGGGACGGTGGCCGGTGGCACCGAAGCGTCCGTCCCGCCGGGGATCAGCTGGTCGCACGGTTCAGCGATGTCCACACGGTCGTTCCCCCCATTACCGTTTTGGTGCCCCGCAACGGGGCGCCCGGCCTCCGGAGTTGGCATGACTGTCTCCCCCTGTCGATCGCATGTCTTGGGGGGTGGTGTCACCGGCTCCGGAGGCATCGACAGACCGCTGATTAGGGGCATGACCACCGGCTTCTTCGCAGGTCGGGAGGCTCTTCGTAATGTGGATGTGGCGATCGGTGCCGTGGGACGGCCGGGTGGGGACGATCGGAGGACGAACGTGATCGACACCAGCGAGATCGGTGCCTTCCTCGGCCTGGATGTCGGCAAGGGCGAACACCACGCCACCGCCGTCACGCCTGCGGGGAAGAAGGCCTTCGACAAACGGCTGCCCAACAGCGAGCCCAGGCTCCGTGAGGTCTTCGGCAAGCTGCAGGCCAGACACGGAACCGTGCTGGTGGTAGTCGATCAGCCGGCCTCGATCGGGGCTCTGCCACTGGCGGTGGCCCGGGACATGGGCTGCCCGGTCGCCTATCTGCCCGGGCTGACGATGCGACGGATCGCAGACCTCTATCCCGGCGAGGCCAAGACCGACGCCCGCGACGCCTTCGTCATCGCGGACGCAGCCCGCGTCATGCCGCACACACTTCGCTCGGTCGATCTCGAGGACGAGACCATCGCCGAGCTGGAGATGATCGTGGGGTTCGACGACGACCTGGCCGGCGAGGCGACCCGGATCAGCAACCGGCTTCGCGGCCTGATGACACAGATCCACCCGCATCTGGAACGAGTCCTCGGTCCGCGGATCCAGCACCCGGCCGTTCTGATGCTGCTGGAACGGTTCGGGTCCCCGGCCCAGATCCACAAGGCCGGACGCCGACGGCTGATCACGTTGATACGTCCGAAGGCGCCGAGGATGGCCGAGCGGCTGGTCGAAGAGATCTTCACCGCGCTGGACGAACAGACCGTCGTGGTCCCGGGCACGGACGCGGCCGCGCTGATCGTCCCGAGCCTGGCCGGCTCCCTCACCGCCGTCCTTGACCAGCGCAAACTCTTGGCGGCGCGGATTGAGGAAGTGTTGGAGAACCACCCTCTTTCCAAGGTCCTGACGTCCATGCCGGGGATCGGCGTCAGGACCGGAGCCCGGATCCTCATCGACGTCGGCGATGGCAGTTCGTTCCCCTCCGCCGCCCACCTCGCCGCCTACGCCGGCCTCGCTCCAGCAACCCGAAGTTCGGGCTCCTCGATCCGCGGCGAGCAACCATCCCGGCGAGGAAACAAGCAGCTCAAGCGGGCCTTCTTCCTCTCCGCGTTCGCCGCCCTGGCCGACCCGGCCTCCCGCACCTACTACGACAAGAAGATCAGCCAGGGCAAGCACCACACCCAAGCCCTCCTCTGCCTCGCGAGACGACGAGCCGACGTGCTCTTCGCGATGCTCCGCGACGGCACCTTCTACGACCCTCAACCCGCCCCATCAGCTTGACCAAACCCATAGGGGCACCCCCATGTATGCGTTCAGGGTCCCGGGATCTCACACCTGGCGCCGCGGCCCCTCCCAGTGGCCCACGACGGCCACCCGATCGGCAGACGCGGCGCCCGCGGCGGCCCCGCGCCCCGCACCGGCCGGCCCCGTGCCGTACGCCGCCCACCGTGTCGTACGCCGCCCGGGTGGTCCCGCTTCGGTACGATTCCGCGGCAGGTCCGGGCGAAGCGCGAGGTCAAGGGAGCGGCCTGTGTCCGAACAGTGGCCGACGGGACCGACCGGGGCCCGCCTGGTGTGGGTCCGCAGCTGCCTGGCGCTGCTCGCCGTCGGCGAGGGCCTCCCGGCCGCGTGGGCGCTGCTGTGGCCGCGCCACTTCTATGACACCTACCCGCTTCCCGGACACCCCTGGGTGGCCGGATTCCCGCCCTACAACGAGCACCTGACGCGCGACTTCGGCGCCGCCGTACTGGCCCTGACCGTGGTACTCGGCTGGGCGGCGTGCACCGCGCGACGCGGGCTCGTGCGGGCCGCCGCCGTCTCCGCGCTCACCTTCTGCGTCCCCCATCTGATCTTCCACAGCGCCCACTTGGGTCACCCCTTCGGGCTGGAGGAGGCCTTCCAGCTGGTGTCGCTGTCGGTGCCCGTGGCCGCCGCGGTGGTCGCGCTCCTCGCGGCGGGCGGGACGACGGCGCTGACCGCCACCCCGCCCGGACACGGGCCCGTACGGTCTCCCGCTCAGGAGGAGACCCCGGGATGAGCGCCGCTCAGCCGCCCGGGTTGTGCCGGATCAGCGACTCGACCAGACCGGCCCTGGTCGCCGGGTAGTCCAGCGGGACGATGCCGAGCCCGGTCAGGTCCGAACCGTCCGCCCCGTCGAGGAACGTGTGCACCTGCGGGTTGAGCCGGTCCGCGTTCGAGCGCGGGGGCAGCAGGGCCGCGGTGCTCACGTAGTTCATGTACAGCTTGCCCGGCTGGTCCGCCGCCTTGCGGAACTGCGCCTCGATCTTGGGGTACTTGGCGAACGGCTCGGCCATGTAGTCGTCCTGGATGTCGAAGACCTCCGGGTCGGCGTACCGGACACCGGGCAGGCCGCCGTTGTCCGCGAGCACCACGACCTTGCCGCGTGCGCCGCCGAGGTCGGGGAGGCCGGAGTCGAGGTGGAGGAGGGAGCGCCAGCCCTTGGGGTCGAGGTAGAGGTCGAAGATCCGCCGGAACTCGGCGTCGCTCTCCTCCGAGTACTCCTGCTTGACCCTCATCAGCACGGTCTCGGACGGCTGCCGTTCCAGGAAGTCCCGGCAGGCTCCCAGCACATCGTCGAAGTTCAGGTTCTGGTAGTACGCCCCGTGGTGGATGGCGTACGCGTCGTCGCTGATCCTGCAACGTATGTCGAGGAAGCGGATTCCGCTGTCCAACTGCTCGGCGATGGTGGTGTTCTGGCACTCCGTCCAGGGTCCTCCGAACCGCGCTCCGGAGTCGTGCGTGCCCGGGATCGTGAGGCTCCGCAACGGGGTGGTGTCGGGGACGGCGCCCATCCAGTCCTGGACCCCGTAGGTCCTGCGGGTGTCGGCGACGGCGGGCGCGAGACCGGCCAGCGCGGTCGCGGAGAGCGCCAAGGCTCCGGTCAGAAAGCCTCTGCGGGTGCTCAGGCGTGCGGACATACGAGGGTGCCTCCATCGGGCCGTGGGGGGTCGGGCCCCCGCATTGTGGCGCGATCACGGCACAGCTGGAAGAGGGCGACGAGCCGTCCGGCCCGCCGCCCTCACTCCGCTGTGTGGCCCTCTCCTGCCTACTGCACGACCGTGATCCGGTCCGCGGCCGGCGGGGCCAGCGGAGCGTCGGCGGTGGAGTGCGCCGCCAGGTAGTCGTTGAAGAGGTCGAGGTCGGAAGGTCCGACCAGCTTGTTCGCGCCTTCACCGAGGGCCGCGAATCCGTCGCCGCCACCGCCGAGGAACTCGTTCATCGCGACGCGGTACGTCTTCGCCGGGTCGATCGCCTCGTCGTTCAGCCGAATCGTGTCCGTGACCACCCGGTCGGCGCCCGACTTCGTCATGTCCAGCGTGTAGGTGAGGCCGTCCGAGACCTGGAGGATCTTCGGGGACGCCTCGTTGGAGCCGCTGACCTGCTGCTGGAGCGCGGTGACGAGCTGCTCGCCGGTCAGGTCGACGACGTTCATCATGTTGGTGAACGGCTGGACCGTGAAGGCCTCGCCGTACGTCACCACTCCGTCGCCCTCACTGCCGGAGGCCGCGTAGGCGAGGTCGGCCCGGATGCCGCCCGGGTTCATGAACGCGACGTCGGCGCCGCCCTTGTCCTCAGGGGCCAGACCCTCCAGCTGGGCGTCGGCGATCAGGTCGCCCAGCGGCTGCTCGGGGGAGGTGGAGCCGCGGCCGTTGATGTCGGCGGAGATGTAGCCCTGCGGCTTGCTCGCGATGGGAGCGGCGAGCGTGTTCCAGCGGGCGATCAGGGCCGTCATGTCCTCGGCCTTGGGCTGGTCCCGGCTGACGATGTGGTTCGCCGACTCCACCGACGTACGCACGATGTCCTGGGTGCGACGGTCGTAGGTGAGGGTCGTGTCGGTGTAGAGCTTGCCGAACGACGAGGCCGAGGTGACCATGCGCGGCTTGCCCGACGGGTCCGGCACCGTGCACACGTACGCCTGGTGGGTGTGGCCCGTGACCAGGGCGTCGACCTTCGGCGTGATGCCCTTGGCGATGTCGACGATCGGCCCGGAGATGCCGTCACCTGCACCCGGGCTGTCGCAGTCGTAGTTGTACGACTGCGAGGCCGGCTCCCCGCCCTCGTGGATCAGCGCGACGATGGACTTGACGCCCTGGCGGTCCAGCTCCTTGGCGTACTTGTTGACCGTCTCGATCTCGTCGTGGAACTTCAGCCCCTTGACGCCGTTGGCCGTGACGATGTCCGGCGTGCCCTCCAGGGTCACCCCGATGAAGCCGATCTTGACGCCGTTCTTCTTCCAGACCGTGTACGGCTTGAGGATCGGCTTGTCGGTCTTCTCGTCCGTCACATTGGCCGCGAGGTACGGGAAGTCCGCTCCCTTGAACTCCTTGCCCTCCTCGTAGCAGCCGTCGTCCGGGTGACAGCCGCCGTTCTGCAGCCGGGCGAGCTCGGTCGCCCCCTCGTCGAACTCGTGGTTGCCGACGGCCGTGACATCGAGGTCGAGCCCGTTGAGCGCCTCGATGGTGGGTTCGTCGTGGAAGAGCCCCGACAGCAGCGGGCTCGCACCGACCATGTCACCGCCGGCCGCCGTGACGGAGTACGGGTTGCCCTTGCGCGCGTTGCGCAGCGAGGTCGCGAGGTACTCGACGCCACCGGCCGGTACGGACGTGACGGTGCCGTCGGGCTGCGTCTCACTGACCGTCCCGGCGGAGCCGTCCGGCGGCTCCAGGTTGCCGTGCAGGTCGTTGAAGGAGAGCAACTGCACGTCCACGGTGCGGGACTGCTGGCCGTGCCCATGCCCATGCCCGTGTCCGTGCCCCCGGTCGTGCGCACCGGCCGGCATGGCCGCGACGAGCGCACCTACGGTGACCAGCCCCGCCGTGGCGGCGAGCACCCGCCGGGACACACCGTTCTTCTGTGGAATCGCTGACATCGGCCCCTCAGTCCCCTTCGAGTCTTTGGATCCTGCGAGCCGCAGCCTAGAGTCAACGCGCGTAGCGCGACAGCCATCCGGGGTTACGAACTGGTTGCCGCGGGCCCGGAATGGGACCGATCACTCCTTCGGCGTACAAATGCAAGCAGAAACGTCACCGCGCACATACGGCACGGGAGTCTGGACGCGTGAACAACGAACTCGCGGCCGAGGCCGCGGTACCGGCCCAGCACCGGTCCGAACTCCCGCCGGGCTTCTACGAGATGCTCGATGACCTCAAGTCGATCGTGCGGGGCGCGCATGTGCGCGCCCAGCTCAAGGTGAACACCGAGATGCTCCAGATGTACTGGGAGATCGGGCGGACGATCCTGGAGCGGCAGGGGGAGGAGAAGTGGGGGAGCAAGGTACTCGACCGGATCGCCACGGAGCTGCGGACCGAGTTCCCGAACCAGCGGGGCTTCAGCCGCAGCAACGTCAAGTACATGCGGCAGATGGCCCGAACCTGGCCCGGGCCAATGGGCCAACAGCCTGTTGGCCAATTGCCCTGGGGACACATCGTCACCCTCATGAGCGCCTGCAAAACCCCCTTCGAGCTGGACTTCTATGCCCAGCACGCCGTCCACCACGGATGGTCCCGCGACCGTCTCACCACCCACATCCGCAGCGAACTCCACCTGGCCCAGGGTGCTGCCGCCAACAACTTCGACGTCACCATCCCTGAGCAGTCCGAGGCCGCGAAGCAGATCTTCAAGGACCCGTACCGCCTGGACTTCACCCAGCTGTCGGACACCGCGGCGGAGCGCGACCTCGAGGACGCGCTCACGTCGAAGATCATCCAGTTCCTCACCGAGCTCGGCTTCGGCTTCGCCTTCGTCGGCCGGCAGTACCCCATCACCGTGGGAGACACCGAGTTCCGCATCGACCTGCTCTTCTACCACTTCAGGCTGCACCGCTTCGTCGTGGTCGAGCTGAAGACCACCAAGGCCCAGCCCTCGCACCTCGGGCAGCTCAGCTTCTATGTCACCGCCGTCGACCGCCTGGTCCGTGACCCGGAGCGGGATGACCAGACGCTCGGCATCCTGATCGCGGAGAGCAAGGACGAGACCACCGTCGAATTCGCCCTCCAGTCGCAGAACCAGCCCCTGGCGGTCAGTACGTACGCGGCCCTCCCCTCGCGCGTACGGGAGCTGATGCCCAGCTCGGACGATCTCTCGCGCATCGCTCATGAGGTCCTGCACGGCGGGGCCGGGGCGGACTCCGGCTGACGGCGCTGCCGCCTCCCTGCCCCGCCCCGTACGCTCGTGGTCATGACGACTGACGCACCCCTCCCCTCCCCCGGGCGCGAGATCGAGACTCTCGACGCGCTCACCTCCGAGCAGGCCGACGCCGTCCTCGCCCTCCTCGGTGAGGCCGCCGGGACCGACGGCCGGGAGGCCGTTTCCGAGCAGGGGCGGCTGCAGTTGAGGGGCGGGCACCGTGAGGGCGTCCGGCATTTCCTGCTCATCGCCGATGGTGAGCTGGCCGGCTACGCGCAGCTGGAGGACACCGACCCCGTCGAGGCCCCCGCCGCCGAGCTGGTCGTGGCGCCCGCGCACCGGGGCCGTGGGCACGGCCGGGCCCTGGGTGCCGCGCTACTCGCCGCGACCGGGAAGCGGCTACGGGTCTGGGCGCACGGCGGCAAGTCGGCCGCCCGGCATCTCGCGCAGGTGCTCGGGCTCTCCCTCTTCCGCGAGCTGCGCCAGCTCCGCCGTCCGCTGGACTCCCTCGACGTCGCCGAGCCGGTGCTGCCGCCCGGCGTCACCGTGCGCGCCTTCGTCCCGGGGCAGGACGACGCGGCCTGGCTCGCCGTGAACAGCGCCGCGTTCGCCCACCACCCCGAGCAGGGCTCCCTCACCCAGCGCGACCTGGACGACCGCAAGGCCGAGCCCTGGTTCGACCCGAAGGGCTTCTTCCTGGCCGAGCGCGACGGCGCGATCATCGGCTTCCACTGGACGAAGGTGCACGCCGATGACCAGCTCGGCGAGGTCTACGTCGTCGGTGTGCTCCCCGGCGCGCAGGGCGGCGGCCTCGGCAAGGCGCTCACCGCGATCGGGCTGCGGTATCTGGCCTCCCGGGGGCTGCCCACGGCGATGCTCTACGTCGATGCCGACAACCCGGCAGCCCTGTCGGTGTACGAGCGGATGGGCTTCGCCACCCACGAGGTCGACCTGATGTACCGCACGGAGTCCTGAGCAGGCCGGACACGGTGAGGGGCGGCGTCACTTGACGTCGCCCCTTCTTTGCACCACCCTTTCACTACTCAATTAGTGAAAGGGTGGTGCACATGGCAGAGTCCGCAGCGGTCGAGTTCCGCATCGACCGGCGCAGCGGCGTCGCCACCTATCTCCAGATCGTCCAGCAGACCAAGCAGGCGCTGCGCCTCGGTGTGCTGGAGCCGGGCGACCGGCTGCCCACGGCCCGTGAGGTCGTGGAGGCCACGGCGATCAACCCGAACACCGTGCTCAAGGCCTACCGCGAGCTGGAGCGCGAGGGCCTGGTCGAGGCACGGCGCGGTCTTGGCACCTTCGTCCGCCGCACCCTCGGCAGTGCGGCGGTCACCACGGACGCGCCCCTGCGCGCCGAACTCACCGAGTGGGCCCGCAGAGCCCGCGCCGCCGGCCTGGACAAGGACGACGTGAGCGCGCTCTTCACCGCCGTACTGGACAACACTTTCAAGGGGGACCAGCACTGATGGCAGGAGCCGCGATCGAGGCACAAGGCCTCGGCATGACCTACGGACGAAAGCGCGGGTGGGCGCTGCGCGACTGCTCGTTCCGGCTGCCCGCCGGGCGCGTCTGCGCGCTCGTCGGACCCAACGGCGCGGGGAAGTCCACACTGCTCGGCATCGCCGCCGGCCTGCTCCGGCCCACCGAGGGCCATGTGCGCGTACTCGGCACCGACCCCGGGGAGGCGCGGCCCCGCATCGCGTACGTCTCCCAGGACAAGCCGCTGTACCCACAGCTCACCGTCGCCGACACCCTCTGGGTGGGGGCCGAGCTCAACCCCGCCACCTGGGACCGTGAGGCCGCCGACCGTGTCGCCGAGCCCCTCCCGCAGGACGCGAAGGTGCGGGCCCTCTCCGGCGGACAGCGCACCCGGCTCGCCCTCGCCCTGGCGCTGGGCAAGCGGTCCGAACTGATGTTGCTGGACGAGCCCATGGCCGACCTCGACCCTCTCGGCCGACACCAGCTGATGGGTGTCCTGATGGCCGAGGCGGCCGAGCACGGGACCACCATCGTGATGTCCTCGCACATCCTCACCGAGCTGGAAGGCGCCTGCGACTACCTCCTGTTCGTCGACGGCGGCCGGGTCAAGCTCGGCGGCGAGTGCGAAGAACTCGTCTCCGCACACGCCCTGTTGACCGGGCGGACCGGTGACCTCTCCCCGCACACCGTCATCGAGTCACGTGCGACGGGCCGTCAGCTGACCGCGCTGGTACGGAAGGAGGGCCCGGTGGACGCCGGCGTCTGGGAGATCACTGAACCCTCCCTGGAGGAGCTGCTGCTCGCCCACCTCCGCTCCCCGGACGCGCCGCCGCTCCTCACATCCAGCGCGACCGACGAACCGGCCGGAAGGGCGGTGTCCGTATGAGCACCCTGACCGAACTCCGCGGCCCCGCCCGCGTCGTCGTACGCCAGCACCGATGGACGCTGAGAGTCGCGGGTGGGCTCGCCCTCGTCGTGGCGATCGGTCTGATCGCCGTGTGCCTGCGCTCGTCCCATGTCGCCGAGGTCTTCGCGGCGAGCGACTGCCCGGTGAACGGAGGGGCGGGGAGAGCCTGCGATGTGACCACCCGCGCGTACCTGGACAGCATGTTGACGTACCGCGATATTTTTCACTACGCCGCCGCGCTCCTGACCGTCCTGCCCGTGCTTCTCAGCGCCTTCGTCGCCGGGCCACTGATAGCCCGGGAGCTGGAGAGCGGCACCTTCAGGCTGTCCTGGACCCAGTCGGTGTCACCCGCGCGCTGGCTCGCCTCCAAACTCGCCGTGCCCGCAGTGCTCCTCGTCGCCGGTGTGACCGTGCTGTCCGCGATCCTCACCTGGGCACGGACACAGACGGCCGACGACTTCTCGGTCGACTGGCTCGACCCCCAGTTCTTCGACACGACTCTCCCCCTGGTCATCGGCTACACCCTGCTCGGCATCGCCGTGGGCGCGCTCACGGGTCTGCTGCTGCGCCGCACCGTGGCCGCGATGGCGGTCGCCGTGGCCGCCACCGGCACCGTGATGGTGACCCTCAGCAACTTCCGGCGCGACCTCTGGCCCCCGCGGACCGCGAACGCCGCGGCCCCCGAGAACCTGGGTATTCCGCTCGATTCCTGGGTGCTCGACAGCGGCCGTGTCAACGCGAGCGGCAACCGGGTGTCCCCCGACGTGTGCTGGGGACAGGCGAGCGAGGCTCAGCAGGCCCGGTGCATGGCCGACCACCACATCACCGGCTGGTTCTTCGACTACCACCCCGCCTCCCACCTCTGGCCCCTCCAGCTCGTCGAGACGGGCATCGTGCTCGCCCTCACCGCCCTGGCCGTCGCCGTGGCGTTCCGCGTCCTGCGCCGACGCACCGCCTGAGGGCCCGAGTCACCCCTGTCCGGGCCTCCGGGGGGAGGCCCGGACAGGGGTTCACCGACGGTGAGCGCCGGGTACGCACCGCAGCCACACCGCTTCCTGTACGTCATGTCATCGTTACCGGCCATTCAGACGGGCTTGCGACCCTCACGGGATGCAGCCAGCTGTGCCCACCCCCCGCAACGGGAGCGGCCCCGGTCCAAGGGCCACGCCCGCTTCCTCCGCGATCTTTACGGGCTCCGACGCGCCCCATGGGCGGAACGCGCGGAAGAATAGGCCCATGAGCCAGCAGCCCAGCTCCGAGGTCCCGGTCCAGCCCGCCCAGCCGTCGGTCGGCTCTCTCGCCGCCCACCGGCCTCACGCGGTCGCGGGTGCGATGCCCACGGGGCTGTCCACGGCCGCCGATCTGGACCCCGACCTGGACAACGACCCCGACGCCTACGAGCCCGAGCCGGACGGTGACGAGCTTCCGCAGGGCAGGTTCCTCGACCGGGAGCGCAGTTGGCTCGCGTTCAACGAACGCGTTCTGGAACTCGCCGAGGACCCCGCCACACCGCTACTCGAACGGGCTAACTTCCTCGCGATCTTCGCCTCGAACCTCGACGAGTTCTTCATGGTCCGGGTCGCCGGACTCAAGCGACGTATCGCGACCGGCGTCGCCACCCGGTCCGCGTCCGGGCTCCAGCCCCGCGAGGTCCTCGACCTGATCTGGACCCGCTCCCGCGAGCTCATGGCCCGGCACGCCGCCTGCTACCAGCAGGACGTCGCGCCCGCCCTGTCCGACGAGGGCATCCAGCTGGTCCGCTGGCCCGAGCTGACCGAGAAGGAACAGGCCCGGCTGTTCACCTTCTTCCGGCAGCGGGTCTTCCCCGTGCTGACCCCGCTCGCCGTCGACCCGGCGCACCCGTTCCCGTACATCTCCGGGCTCTCGCTGAACCTCGCCGTCGTCGTCCGCAACCCCGTCAGCGGACACCGGCACTTCGCACGCGTCAAGGTTCCGCCGCTGCTCACCCGCTTCCTGGAGGCGTCACCGCAGCGCTACGTCCCGATAGAGGACATCATCGCGGCCCACCTCGAAGAGCTCTTCCCCGGCATGGAGGTACTCGCCCACCACATGTTCCGGGTCACCAGGAACGAGGACCTGGAGGTCGAGGAGGACGACGCCGAGAATCTGCTCCAGGCCCTGGAGAAGGAGCTCATGCGCCGCCGGTTCGGCCCGCCGGTCCGCCTGGAGGTCGAGGAGTCCATCGACCCGTACGTCCTGGACCTGCTCGTACGCGAGCTGAAGATCTCCGAGACCGAGCTCTACCCGCTGCCGGGCCCCCTCGACCTCACCGGTCTCTTCGGCATCGCGTCGCTGGACAGGCCGGAGCTGAAGTACCCCAAGTTCGTCGCCGGCACCCACCGCGACCTCGCCGAGGTCGAGTCCGCCTCGGCACCCGACATCTTCGCCGCCCTGCGCGAACGCGATGTGCTGCTGCACCACCCGTACGACTCCTTCTCCACTTCCGTCCAGGCCTTCCTGGAGCAGGCGGCGGGCGACCCGGACGTGCTGGCGATCAAGCAGACCCTGTACCGGACCTCGGGCGACTCACCGATAGTGGACGCCCTGATCGACGCGGCCGAATCCGGCAAGCAGGTCCTCGTACTCGTCGAGATCAAGGCACGCTTCGACGAGCAGGCCAACATCAAGTGGGCCCGCAAGCTGGAGGAGTCCGGCTGCCACGTCGTCTACGGCCTCGTCGGCCTGAAGACCCACTGCAAGCTGTCGCTGGTCGTCCGTCAGGAGGGCGACACACTGCGCCGCTACTCCCACGTCGGCACCGGCAACTACCACCCCAAGACGGCCAGGCTCTACGAGGACCTCGGCCTGCTGACCGCCGACCCGCAGGTCGGGGCGGACCTCTCCGACCTCTTCAACCGGCTCTCCGGCTACTCCCGCCGCGAGACCTACCGCCGGCTGCTCGTCGCCCCCAAGTCCCTGCGCGACGGGCTGATCGCCCGCATCAACAAGGAGATCACCCACCAGCGGGCGGGCCGCCCCGCCTACGTCCGCATCAAGGTCAACTCGATGGTCGACGAAGCGGTCATCGACGCCTGCTACCGGGCGGGACAGGCCGGGGTGCCGGTCGACATCTGGGTGCGCGGCATCTGCGCGATCCGCCCCGGCGTCAACGGCCTCTCCGAGAACATCCGGGTCCGCTCGATACTCGGCCGCTTCCTCGAACACTCCCGGGTCTTCGCCTTCGGCAACGGCGGCGAACCCGAAGTGTGGTTCGGAAGTGCCGACATGATGCACCGTAACCTCGACCGCCGGATCGAAGCACTGGTCCGCGTCACCGACCCCGCGCATCGCGCCGCCCTCAGCAGGCTCCTGGAAACAGGCATGTCCGACACCACCTCCTCCTGGCACCTGGGCCCCGACGGAAACTGGACCCGGCACTCCCTGGACGCGGACGGGCAACCGCTGAGGCACGTACAAGAGATGCTCATTGACGCCCGGAGGCGCCGGCGTGCGACGCCCTGACCACCAGACGACCGCACTCGCCGCGGAATCCTCGACGGATGTCCCGGCCGAAGCCTCCGTGGAAGCGGTCCTCGCGCCCTACCTGCGCGAACAGGCCGCCTGCTTCCTGCGGAGCCTGCGGCTGCACCGCGAGCACAGCGCCCCCGCCGACGCCGGCACACACGGCGCCGACGAGGCCGCCCGCGCGCTGCGCCACGCGGCGCGCCGGATCAGCGGGACGCTGCACACCTTCCGGGGTGCGCTCGACCCGGCCTGGGCCGACCAGCTCCGCGCGGAACTGGCCTGGCTCTCCGGCACCCTGGCCCGCGAGCACGCCTACGCCACCCGGCTCGGCCGGCTCCTCGAGGCCCTGCACCAGCTCTCCGGCGCCTCGCTGCCGACGGCCAGGCCGCCCTCGGGAAGCGAGCCCGACACCGGCGACAAGGAGCGGGCCGCGCTCGGCGTCGGCGCGGCCAGGGCCGGGGCCCTGCTGGAGCGCCGGCTGACCCTCGCCAGGACCCGCGCCCACTCGGCGGCGCTCCAGGCGCTGGGCTCGTCCCGCTTCCACGCCGTCGCCGACGCCGTCGCGCTGCTCGCGTCGGAGGTGCCCCTGGCGTCGACGGCGGCCGGGCCGGCCCAGGCGGTGCTGCGCGCCCCGGTCGAGCTGGCCGAACAACTGATGCTGGACGCGGTGGCCGCTCTCCCGCCCGACGAGGCCGTCGAGCCGTACAACGAGGCCCACGACACCCTCTGGCACCAGGCCCGTCTGCTGCTGCGGCTGCACCGGTACGCGCACGAGATGCTGCGGGGCGCCCCCGATCCGGCACTCGCGGGTCCTGGACACGCCCTGGACCTGCACCGGGACGCGGCCGAGGCCGCGGCGGCCGCTTCGGCTGCGGCGCGCACCCCGCGCATCGCCCCCGCGACGGCGTACGCCCTGGGGGTGCTGCACGCCGACCAGCGGCACGAGGTGAAGGCGGCGCGCGCCGTGTTCCGGGAGACCTGGCCGTACGCGGCGGCCGTGACGGCGCCATGAGCGGTTCGACCGTACGGGCCGCGGGGTGCGTCCTGTGGCGGCGCGCCCCGGACGGCGACGGCCTGGAGATCTGTCTGGTCCACCGGCCACGCTACGACGACTGGTCGCATCCGAAGGGCAAGCTGAAGCGCGGCGAGACGCCCCTGGAGGGCGCCCTGCGCGAGGTCCTGGAGGAGACGGGCCATCACTGTGCGCCGGGCGCCGCCCTGCCGACGGCACGCTACGCGGCGAACGGACGCCCCAAAGAGGTCAGCTACTGGGCGGCGGAGGCGACGGGTGGCGCGTTCGTCCCCAACGACGAGGTCGACCGGCTGGCCTGGCTCCCCCCTGACACCGCGCGGACCCGGCTGAGCCGCCCCGGCGACCGCGTCCAGCTGGACGCCCTCCTGGAGCACGGCCCGCACGCCTGAGGCGTACCCGAGCCGTGCGCGCCATGCCCGCGGAGCCCGGAAGCCCTGCGCCGTACCCACGCGCGCCTGCGGTGTGCCCGGAAACCGTGCGCCGTACCCACGGAGCCCGGAAGCCGGGCTCCGCACCCACGCCTCCGAGGTCCCGGAGCAGCCGGAACCAGCCCGCCCCGCACGGTTCACCTGTCGTTCACTCTGCCCCGTAGGCCGCTTCACCTGTTCTGCCTAATTTCGGACGTACGAGGTGCACGGCGCCAAGCCACGCACCACTCCTCATCGCACGCCGCCTCGCCCCCACCAGCCGCGGCGGCTCCTGGAAGGAACACCCCGAAAGTGAAGCTTCAGCGCAAGAACCGGCTTCGTGCCACCGCGCTCGGTGCCCTCGCCGTCTCCGGCGCCCTGGTCCTCACGGCGTGCGGTTCGGACGACAACACCGGCGCCGACGCGGACGGCGGCAAGACGACCAGCGCCGCCTCGGACATCAAGTGCGACGACGCCAAGGGCCAGCTGCGCGCGTCCGGGTCGAGCGCCCAGAAGAACGCGATGGACCTCTGGGTCAAGAACTACATGGCCGCCTGTTCAGGGGTGGAGATCAACTACAGCTCCTCCTCATCCGGCGAGGGCATCGTCGCCTTCAACCAGGGCACCGTCGGCTTCGCCGGCTCGGACTCGGCCCTGAAGCCCGAAGAGGTCGCCGACTCGAAGAAGATCTGCAAGTCGGGCCAGGGCATCAACCTCCCGATGGTCGGCGGCCCGATCGCGGTCGGCTTCCACCTGGAGGGCGTCGACAGCCTCACGCTGGACGCCTCGACCCTCGCCAAGATCTTCGACACCAAGATCAAGAAGTGGAACGACCCGGCGATCGCCGCGCTCAACGACGGCGTCGACCTCCCGGACAAGGCCATCCAGCCCTTCCACCGCTCCGAGGACTCCGGCACCACCCAGAACCTGGGCAAGTACCTCGGCGCTGCCGCCGCGGACGACTGGAAGTACGAGGCCGAGAAGAACTGGCCCGCCCCCGGCGGCCAGGCCGCGTCCGGCTCCTCCGGCGTCGCCAGCCAGGTGAAGGCCGTCGACGGCTCGATCGGCTACTTCGAGCTGTCCTACGCCTCCTCGCAGGACATCAGCACCGTCGACATCGACACCGGTGGCTCCGCCCCGGTGAAGGCCACGTCGGAGAACGCCTCCAAGGCCATCGCCGCCGCCAAGGTCGAAGGCACCGGCAAGGACCTGGCGCTCGGCCTCGACTACACCACGAAGGCCGAGGGCGCTTACCCGCTGGTCCTGGTGACGTACGAGGTCGTCTGCGACACCGGCAACAAGGCCGACACCCTCGACACCGTCAAGTCCTTCCTGACCTACACCTCGTCCGAGGACGGCCAGAAGGTCCTGACGGACGCCGGCTACGCCCCGATCCCCGAGGCGATCAACAGCAAGGTCCGCGAGACCGTCGCCGGCCTGAAGTAACCGACACCGCACGACACGCACGCGAAGACGGGCCGGTCCGGCGCACCCCTCCGGACCGGCCCCCACCGCCCGACCCATCCGGTGCACCGCCGCCAGGGGAGCCCCCGCTCCCCCACACAGACCGGAAAGACCATGGCATCCACGACACCGCTCGACATCCCACCGGCCCCGCCGGCGCCCAGTGGCCGCCCCAAGTCCAGCGGGCAGGCCGGCGACAAGATATTCCTGGGCCTCTCACGAGGCTCGGGCATCCTGCTGCTCGTGATCATGGCGTCGATCGCCGTGTTCCTCACCTACCGCGCCGTCCTCGCCATCTCGAAGGACGAGGGCAACTTCCTCACCACCTTCGACTGGAACCCGGCCGGTGATCCGCCGGTCTTCGGCATCGCGGTCCTGCTCTTCGGCACGGTCGTCAGCTCGATCATCGCGATGGTCATCGCGGTTCCGATCGCTGTCGGCATCGCCCTCTTCATCTCGCACTACGCGCCGCGCAAGCTGGCCGCCCCCCTGGCCTACGTGATCGACCTCCTCGCCGCGGTGCCCAGCATCGTCTACGGCATCTGGGGCGCGCTCGTCCTCGTCCCGTACCTGGAGGGCCTGAACCTCTGGCTCGACCAGTTCTTCGGCTGGACGTACGTCTTCGAGAAGACCGAGATCGGCGTCCCCCGCTCGCTCTTCACCGTCGGCATCCTCCTTGCGATCATGATCCTGCCGATCGTGACCAGCGTCAGCCGCGAGGTCTTCCTCCAGGTCCCGAAGATGAACGAGGAAGCGGCGCTCGCCCTCGGCGCCACCCGCTGGGAGGTCATCCGCCTGTCGGTCCTGCCCTTCGGCCGCTCCGGCATCATCTCGGCCTCCATGCTGGGCCTCGGCCGTGCGCTCGGCGAGACGATGGCCGTCGCCACGGTCCTGTCGCCGAGCTTCCTCATCTCGCTGCACGTGCTCAACCCGGGCGGCGGGACCTTCGCCCAGAACATCGCGGCGAAGTTCGGCGAGGCCGACGAGTTCGTCGGGCGTGACGCCCTGATCGCCTCGGGCCTCGTCCTCTTCTTCCTCACCCTGCTGGTCAACGGCGCGGCCCGGCTCATCATCGCCCGCCGCAAGGAGTACTCGGGGGCCAACGCATGAGCCACGTCACCACCACCGACGTCCAGGACGACCGTCCGAGGGTCTCGCCCGAACCCGGCAGGACCTCGCTCAGCAGCCGCAGCCTCCCCCGCTGGGCCCCGCTCGGCTTCGCCGCCGTGTCGATCGCGCTCGGCGTGGGGATCTCCCTCGCTGCCGGCTGGCAGAGCCGCGTCCAGTGGGGCCTGATCTCCGCCCTGTTCTTCCTGGCCATCTCGTACATCGCGACGACCGTGATCGAGAACCAGCGCCAGGCCAAGGACCGCCTCGCCACCAGCATCGTCTGGGTCTGCTTCCTCGTCGCCGTCGTCCCGCTCGCCTCGCTGCTCTGGACCACGGTCCGCAACGGCTCCGAACGCCTCGACGGCTACTTCCTGACCCACTCGATGGCCGGGGTGCTCAGCTCCGACACCACCGGCGGTGTCTACCACGCGTTGATCGGCACCCTGGAGCAGGTCGGGATCGCCACTGTGATCTCCGTCCCGATCGGCCTGCTGACCGCGGTCTACCTCGTGGAGTACGGCAAGGGCGGGCTCGCCAAGGCCGTCACCTTCTTCGTGGACGTCATGACGGGCATCCCGTCCATCGTGGCCGGCCTCTTCATCCTGTCGATCATGCTGATGGCGTCGCTGGAGCCCTCCGGCCTGATGGGTGCGCTGGCCCTGACGATCCTGATGATCCCCGTCGTGGTCCGCTCCACCGAGGAGATGCTCAAGCTCGTCCCCAACGAGCTCCGCGAGGCCTCACTCGCGCTCGGCATCCCGAAGTGGCGCACCATCCTGAAGGTGGTCCTGCCCACCGCGATCGGCGGCATCACGACCGGCGTCATGCTCGCCATCGCCCGTATCGCGGGAGAGACGGCCCCGATCATCCTGCTGGTCTTCGGCAGCCAGCTGATCAACTCGAACCCCTTCGAAGGCGCCCAGTCCTCGCTGCCCTTCTACATCTACGAGCAGTACAAGGTCGGCGAGGCCGCGTCCTTCGACCGCGCCTGGGCCGCAGCACTGGTCCTGATCGCGTTCGTCATGATCCTCAATCTGGTGGCCCGCGGCATCGCCCGCTGGAAGGCCCCCAAGACCGGTCGCTGACGCGGCCATCAGCGACCCGAAAGAAGTAGTGATCCACATGGCCAAGCGCATCGACATCGGCGGCCTCACCGCCTACTACGGCTCCCACAAGGCCATCGAGGACATCTCGATGACGGTGGAGCCCCGCTCCGTGACCGCCTTCATCGGCCCGTCCGGCTGCGGCAAGTCCACCTTCCTGCGCACCCTGAACCGTATGCACGAGGTCACCCCCGGCGGCCGCGTCGAGGGCAAGGTGCTGCTGGACGACGAGAACCTGTACGGCTCGGGCGTCGACCCGGTCACCGTGCGCCGCACGGTCGGCATGGTCTTCCAGCGCCCGAACCCCTTCCCGACGATGTCGATCTTCGACAACGTCGCGGCGGGCCTGCGGCTGAACGGCTCGTACCGCAAGAGCCAGCTGTCGGACATCGTCGAGAAGTCCCTCAAGGGCGCCAACCTCTGGAACGAGGTCAAGGACCGCCTGAACAAGCCGGGCTCGGGGCTCTCCGGCGGTCAGCAGCAGCGCCTGTGCATCGCCCGCGCCATCGCGGTCGAGCCCGAGGTGCTGCTGATGGACGAGCCGTGCTCGGCCCTCGACCCGATCTCGACCCTCGCCATCGAGGACCTGGTCGGTGAGCTGAAGGAGCGCTTCACGATCGTCATCGTGACGCACAACATGCAGCAGGCGGCCCGTGTCTCCGACCGGACGGCGTTCTTCAACCTCTCGGCGGTCGGCAAGCCCGGCCGGCTGATCGAGATCGACGAGACGGAGCGGATCTTCTCCAACCCGTCGG
Organism: Streptomyces sp. NBC_01012; assembly: GCF_045162755.1. NCBI lineage: Bacteria > Bacillati > Actinomycetota > Actinomycetes > Kitasatosporales > Streptomycetaceae > Streptomyces > Streptomyces sp. NBC_01012. The sequence goes on from NZ_CP108688.1 coordinate 3,488,388, forward strand.
TGCAGGCGACCGAGGACTACATCTCCGGCCGCTTCGGATAACCCACAGACGGCCTTGGGGTGCTGCATGGCGGTGCCACCACAAGGCAAAAGGGTCCGCCCCCGCTCTCCACACGGGAGCAGGGGCGGACCCATTGGATTCACAGGTGGATTCACAGCTGAATTCACAGGTTCGGGTCTCGCGAATCAGGCGAACCGGACACTCACCCGAAGAGCAGTACGACGATCCCGTAGCTCGCCGCGGCCACCAGCGCAGCGGCCGGCATCGTGATGAACCACCCCAGGATGATGTTCTTGGCCACCCCCCACCGCACCGCGTTCACCCGCTTCGTGGCGCCGACACCCATGATCGCCGAGGTGATCACATGAGTCGTGGAGATCGGTGCGTGGAACAGGAACGCCGAGCCGAACATGATCGAGGCACCGGTCGTCTCGGCCGCGAAACCCTGCGGCGGGTCCAGCTCGATGATCTTCCGGCCGAGTGTCCGCATGATGCGCCAGCCACCGGCGTACGTACCGAGCGACAGCATCATCGCGCAGACGAGCTTCACCCAGACCGGGATCTCGTCGTTCGGGCCCTCCACATCGGCGATGACCAGCGCCATCACCACGATGCCCATCGTCTTCTGGGCGTCCTGCAGACCGTGGCCGAGCGCCATGCCGGCCGCCGAGACCGTCTGCGCGATACGGAAGCCGCGCTTGGCCTTGTGCGGATTGGACTTCCTGAATATCCACATGATCGCGACCATCACGAGATAGCCGACGACCAGGCCGATGACCGGGGACAGGAACATCGGGATGACGATCTTCTCCAGCACCCCGTCCCAGTGCACCATCGTCCCGCCGGCCAGCGCCGCGCCGACCATGCCGCCGAACAGGGCGTGCGAGGACGACGACGGCAGGCCGTAGTACCAGGTGACCAGATTCCAGATGATCGCGCCGACCAGTGCCGCGAAGAGGATGCCCATCCCCTTCTGGCCCTCGGGCGTGGCGATCAGGCCTTCGCTGACGGTCTTGGCGACCCCCTGGCCCAGGAAGGCGCCTGCGAGGTTCATCACAGCGGCCATCGCCAGAGCCGCACGCGGGGTCAGCGCCCGGGTGGAGACCGAGGTGGCGATGGCGTTCGCCGAGTCATGGAAGCCGTTCGTATACGTGAAGCCGAGCGCGACACCGATGGTCACGATCAGCGCAAAGGTGTCCACGAGGTTCAGGACTCCTTGACCGCGATGGTCTCCACGGTGTTGGCGACGTGTTCGAACGCGTCAGCCGCCTCTTCCAGCACATCGACGATCTGCTTGAGCTTCAGCACGTCCATGGCGTCGTACTTGCCGTTGAAGAGGTGGGCCAGGAGCTTGCGGTGGATCTGGTCGGCCTGGTTCTCCAGGCGGTTGACCTCGATCCAGTACTCGGTGAGGTTGTCCATGGTCCGCAGACTCGGCATGGCCTCAGCCGTCAGCTCCGCGGCCCGCGCCAGCACCTCGATCTGCTGCTCGACGCCCTTCGGCAGCTTCTCGATCTGGTACAGGACGACCAGGTCGACGGCTTCCTCCATGAAGTCCATGATGTCGTCGAGCTGCGAGGCCAGGTTGTAGATGTCCTCGCGGTCGAACGGCGTGATGAAGGAGGAGTTCAGCTGGTGGAAGATCGCGTGGGTGGCGTCGTCCCCCGCGTGCTCCGCTGCCCGCATACGCTCCGCGATCTCGACTCGGGAGGCAGAATCCGCCCCGAGCAGTTCCATCAGGAGCTTCGAGCCCGTGACGATGTTGTCCGCGGATGCGGAAAACATGTCGTAGAAGCTCGTCTCCCTGGGGGTCAGACGAAAGCGCACGTGGGGTCCTCGGGGTGCTTTGGATTCGGTCAGGCTGATGCTAGGCGCATCATCCGGCCACGGCTAACCGGCGTTCTTCAGTGTCGCGCATCGGGCACAGTGATCAGCACGGCCCCCCGGTCACGTTTCGGCAGGATTCGTTACGATATACCCGGCAGGGGTATACAGACGGCACAGAACGGCACGCCACCGCAGGCCACGAGGACAACGGGAGGACCCCATGACCACCACCGAGGCCACCGACCCAGGCGGTACGGAAGCGGTCGTCACCGACCATGACCGCGGTATCCACGGGTATCACCATCAGAAGGAGGAGCACCTCAAGCGGCTGCGCCGCATCGAGGGCCAGATCCGCGGCCTCCAGCGGATGGTGGACGAGGACGTCTACTGCATCGACATACTCACCCAGGTCTCGGCGTCCACGAAGGCCCTGCAGTCCTTCGCGCTCCAGCTGCTGGAGGAGCATCTGCGCCACTGCGTCGCGGACGCGGCCGTCAAGGGCGGCGCGGAGATCGACGCGAAGGTCGAGGAGGCCACCAAGGCGATCGCCCGGCTCCTGCGGACATGACCGAGGTCCCGGAGGCCGAGATCCTGGAGGGCGGAGGCGGTCATCCCCGGTGGCGGCACTGCCGGGGGATCGTCGGCACCGGTTCGGAGCAGGCCGCCCCGACGTTGAGTACCTCGTCGATACGGTCGGGACTGAGCCGGTCCTCGTGCGCGTCCGCCGCCGCGATCATGAGCTCGCCGCACAGTTCGATCTCGGCCAGGGCCACACAGTCCTGAGCGTTCGGAGCGCTGAGCGTCACCACCTGCGTCACCTCTCTCTGCCGTCGCCGACTCCTGGCGCACCGACTCCCTAGAGTAGGGAGCGCGACACACACGGCGCATGGCACGGACGGACCATTTCGGCCCCCTCCCTACGGCGTTTCCGGGCCACTTCCGCTCTGCTGGACCCGCCCCGTGTAGATGTCGGCCTCGGGCGGCAGCTCCACGGAGACCCGCGTCCCGAACCCGTACAGCAGCATCGTCGAGACCACGGCCGCCGCCGGACCCTCCGTCGCGAAGGTGAAGCGGTGGCGCACCTTCCGCAGCAGCCCGTCGTCATCGAGATAGGCGTCGAAGGGCACCGCGTCCGTGCTGAACCCTTTCGCCGCGGCAGCCAGTGCCCCGCGCGCCGACGGCGACGCCTCCCGCGCCGCCTGCCCGAGATCCGCCGTCCCCCGGTAGTGCCTGACCGCCACCCCGGCCAGCTCCGTCCGCCCGATGTACGTCACCTTGTCCGCGCCGCGCAGCAGTTCGGCGGCGGCCGCCGGGTCGGTCACACCGCCGGTGACCAGATTGCCGTCCTCCAGGGCCGTCGTGTCGATCCGCACCCACTTGTCGTCGGGCACCCCGGCACCGCGGTTCTTCATGTAGAGCGCGCCGGGCGCGAGCAACTCCGTGATCGGCCGGTGCTCCTCGGCGCCGGCCGCGTCCTTCGGCAGGACGACCTTGATGTGGCCCAGCTGCCTGCGGAAGTCGTACGTCCCCTCGCCCCTGATCGTCACCCTTGTCCCGCCGGCCGCGGTCTCCATCGACGTACGCGTCTCGGCGCTGCCCGCGGCGGCCAGTGCGTCGGCCGCCTGTCGCACCACGGCCGCCGGGGTGCCGGTGGGGCCCGCGCGTGCGATGCGCTCACCGGCCCCGTCGCCCGGGTCACCGCCGGCGCCGGAGCAGCCGCTGCCCATCGTCATCACACCCGCGGCGGTCAGGGCCAGCACAGCCAGGGCCCCGCCTCCGCACCTGCGCTGCTGCACCACCATCGCCTGCCAACCCCCAACGACGCGCACCTGACCGAGTTCCCGCCCGCCTCGCCTAACGACGGCCGGGGCGCCTCGTCACGCCACCGGGACTCTTCCGGGCCCCTTCCGGACGCCGACGGGCCCACCCCCTGACGGCCGTACGCCGTCCCCAGTACCGTGGAAGGCGTGTATCAGGACCCCCCGGACTCCCCCGTCCACAGCACCGCTCCGGCACACAGCACCACGACCGTCGAACGGGGCGCGTTCTGTCTCGCCCGCTGTGACTGCGGCTGGTCAGGTCCTGCCCGCCGGGCCCGCGACCGGGCCCGCGCCGACGCGCAGAAGCACCGGGCATCCACAGGCGGACCCAAATCGCCCGTGGGCGGACCCTAGAGCGCTTCCCGCAGCCGGCTCACGGCCGCGTCGACGCACGGTCCCGCTTCCGGTACGGCCCCGGGAAGGAACATGAGGTCCTCGATCGTCTCCGCGATCACGCCCCTCCCTGGCGCGAGCCCGACGAGCGCTTCGCACCGGGCGGCGGCCTGATCCGCGTCGAGCATCGCGCAGGAGAGCACGAGCAGGGCCTCCTCCTCACCGGCACCGGTGAAGAGGCTCAGGGCACGCGCGAAGCACTCCTCCGCCCCCTGGCCGTCACCCGCCGCCCGCAGCGCGACACCGTGCAGCATCTGGTTCCAGCCGTCCTCCGGATCGATCTCGACGGCTCGTACGCAGTCGGCCACGGCTTCGTCGTACCGGCCCAGGCGCAGATACGTCCGGGCGCGGACGTTCAGGAGCCAGTCGGCGGACGGGTCGCTCTCGATGGCTCGCGTGATGTCGACGAGGGCCTCCTCGTGACGGCCGAGCCTGCCGTACAGCTCGGCGCGGCCCCCGATGGCCCAGTTGAACCCGGGGCTGATGTCGATGGCCCGGGTGTAGTCGGCGAGGGCCTCCTCGTGGTTGCCCATCGTGTCGTGCAGCCGCGCCCGGCTGCCGAAGGCCCAGGCGTACCGCGGATCGAGCTCCACGGCACGGGCGAAACCGCTCAGCGCCTCCTCGAACCGGCCCAGCTCGGCCAGGACCTGAGCCCCGCCGGCGTGGGCCCAGGCGTACTGCGGGTCGAGTTCCACGGCACGGGCGTAATCGGCGAGCGCGTCCTGCCGGCGCCCCATGGCCTCGTACGTCCTCGCGCGGCTTCCGTAGGCCCAGGCGTACTGCGGGTCGAGCTCCACGGCACGATCGAAATCGGCCAGAGCCTCATCGAACCGGCCCATCCGCTCGAACAGCTGCGCGCGGCTGCCGATCGCCCACTCGTACAGCGGGTCGACCCCGATGGCACGGTCGTAGTCGGCGAGCGCGTCCTGCCGCCGCCCCATGGCCTCGTACACCTGCGCCCGGCTCGCGTAGGCCCAGGCGTACTGCGGGTCGAGCTCCACGGCACGATCGAAATCGGCGATGCCCTCGTCGTGGCGCCCCAGATTCCGGTAGGCATCACCGCGGCTGCCGTAGGCGATGACGTACCCCGGGTCGAGCTCCAGCGCACGGGTGCAGGAGGCGACCGCTTCCTCGTGCCGGCCCAGGTTCCGGTACGTCTCCCCGAGCGCGGCATGGGTCAGGGCCGTGTCCGGGGCGAGCGAGACGGCCCGCACACCGTCCGCGAGCGAGCCTTCCCCGTCACCCCCGCCCCGGCGTTCCGCGGCACGCAGAGCATGCACCAACGCCCGCCCGTCCGCGTCGAGTTCGGCCGCGCTCAGCAACAGGGTCAGGACGGCTTCGCCCGGCCTCTCCTGTTCGGCGGCGGAATCCAGGCGGCTGCCCCAGGAGATGAGGTCGGCCGAGTCGGTGTCGGCTCCCGCGCGGCCGAGGATCTGGGCCCAGCGGCGCAGCGTCGCGACATCGAGGTCGATGGCGTACGCACACTGGCGGAGCGCTTCGGGCAGGCCCGTACGGGGGTTCGCGCACAGTCGGTGATACGTCTCGTTGAGCTGGTGCTCCCGCCAGGCGGCGTCCAGCCAGCGGTCGTCGGGGTCGGCGCGGATGTCCGCCTCCAACTCCGTCCGCCCCCGCCGGAACAGGTCGGCCAGGCGGATGTGCGCCCGCTGCCACCGGGCGGGCGACCGGGTCCGCTGGAGCCGCAGCATCGCGGCGCGTACGACGTCGTGGTAGCGGCAGCGGCCCTCCTGGGGTGAGACGAAGGCCAGGCCCCGCAGCCAGGCGTAACTCCCGGCGGCGGCCTCCGGGACGATCGCGCGGTAGATGTCCTCGTCGATCTGTAAGGGAAGCGCGCAGGCCAGCGCGGCCTCGCGCCGCTCGGCGTCCTGCTCCCACTTCAGGAACCTCTCGACCGCGGTCTCGGACGGATCGCCCCTGCCCGCGCCCGTGCCGGGGTCGCTCCGCGCCAGCATGTCGACCAGCAGCGGGAGCCGGCCCGACAGACGCAGGACCAGCTCGACGCTCGGTTCGTCGGTGACGCCGTGGGTGGCGAGCAGCGTGCGGGCCTCCTCCTCGGTGAACACCTCCAGGCTGACGTCGGTGACCTGGCCGAGACGGTCGCCCCAGACCCGGCTGTCCAGGCGCAGTTGCCCGGACAGCACGATCTGCACATTGACCGGCAGGCCGCCGTACTCCTCGCCGAAGACGATGTCGTGCAGCCACCCGTCGAGCACCGGCCCGGTCCGCTCGTACACGTCGAAGAACAGCACCACCCGCTCGCACCGTTCCGCGACCTCGGCCAGGTCGTCGAGGAAGACCGGAGCGAGAACCGCCACCGGGTTCATCACCAGCTGGACGTCGTCATGGCTGCGCAGCCGCATGTTGAGGGCCGCCCGCAGCCGGTCGGCACCCAGCGCGACCTGCTGCGGATCGACCGCGCCGACGAACGCCCCGACCCCGGGCACCATGCCAAGACCGACCAGGCCGACCTGGGCCGCGACCGTGCCGGCCGGCGAGGCCTCCCGGCCGCCCTGGAGTTCTGGCTGCGGTGCGGGGACGACGCTCTCGGCCTGGTGCCGGCGCTGCCGGTAGGCGGCCAGCTGCTTGTCGAACCGCTTCAGCGGGTGGCCTTGCCGGCCCAGCCTGGCGCTGACCGCTTCCATCGCCTCGAACACATCGTGCACATCGTCGTCCACGTACGCCGTGACGACGGAGGGCCGCTCGCGCGCCGCGCCCTCCCACTGGCGCACCAGCGTCGACTTCCCGACGCCGCCGTTGCCGCGCACATGGAACAGGAACGGGAAGTCGGGCTCCTCGGGATTCCTGGCGAACGTCTCGCGGAAGACCGCGAGCTCGCCCCGGCGTCCGACGAACTGCGCGCCCTCGCGCCGCCGGTTGACCTCCTGCCGCGTCGGCCGCCGTCCGGCCCCGGAACCGGCACCTGCCACATGAACCACCCCACACCCACACCCCGGATCTCCGGCCATGATGCCGCGCCGCCGGGGGCTCGGGGAGCGAACACCCGAAGTGATCGCTGGTGGATGGTGGATGCTCTGCGGGCGTGAGGGCGTGCGGGAGGCGGGGGGCGCTCCTCCGGCTACGCGGCGAGGTCCCTGTCGCCGGGCACATCGCCACGGCCGGACCCGGGGCTCGGCTCGGGGATCCCCCGCGACTCGTCCCGTCCGTCGGCCGGGGCGACGGCCTTGCGCGAACGGACGAGGAAGCCGACCGATCCGGTCCTGGCCACGGCCCCCGTCAAGGGGGTCAGCATCATCATGGCGAGCGGGGCGAGCAGCAGGGCGACGGCCGTCCCGAGCGCGAAACCGCCGATCACATCGGTCGGATAGTGCACGCCCATGTAGACACGGCAGAAGCCCTCCAGGAGCGCAAGACCGATGGCCGCCAGGCCGAACTTCCGGTTGGCGACGAAGAGCCCCACGGCGATGGCCATCGCCATCGTCGCGTGGTCGCTCACGAAGGAGAAGTCCGTCTTGCCCTTCACCAGGACCTCGACACCCTCGTGGTCCATGAACGGGCGTGGCCGCTCCACGAAGCCCCGGATCGGGATGTTGATGAGCAACGCGATCCCGGCGGCGAGCGGCGCCCACACGAGCCCGGCGACCGCCGTGACCGAGTCCTCGACCGTCCCGCGTCGGCGTACGCTCCACCAGCACCACAGGACCGCCAGGACCATGCCGATCATGATCCCGAATTCACCGACGAACTCCATGACCCGGTCGAACCAGGTCGGAGCGGACTTCGCCAGCCCGTTGATGTCGTAGAGCAGGCTGACATCGGGGTTCGACCCATCGAGTGCGAGTCCAGCCATCTGCCGCGGCCCCTTGCCTTGTCTGCTGCCGCGACGCACGAGCATGTGCGCCGCTGTGGTCTGACCCCCGTGGTCGGTGCGGATTCAGTGCCGCGTCACGCCATGATGCCGTCACGCCGGGACCGGTCTGGTCAGTCACACATGGTCATGTGCGCATGTTGTCCCAGTCCAGGGAACGGTCTGTCAGCTCTCTGCGTTCCGTTCTCCACCGAATGATCACCATGACGTTATCGAAGAGTGACTCATCGTCGCAGCTCAGGGCCTGGGCTTCACGGAGAGTTCCAGCTGAGGCCGACTGGTCGTCAGCTCTCCGGAAGTGCGGTCGGAAGCGCCGCGGCCCCGTCCTTCGTGACTCTTGTCGCACCGAAGTAGTCGGGGGTGTCGATCTTGTCGAACCGGATCACCGCGCCGGTGTACGGGGCGTTGATCATATAGCCCCCGCCGACGTAGAGCCCCACGTGATGGATGGCCCGCGAGTTGTTCAGGTCGTCCGAGAAGAACACCAGATCGCCGGGGAGGAGCTCCTCGCGCGAGGGGTGCGGCCCGGCGTTGTACTGGTCGTTGGCCACCCGGGGCAGCTCGATGTCGACCGTCCGGTACGCGGCCTGGGTCAGCCCCGAACAGTCGAACCTGCCGCCCTGGTCGGCCGTGCCGTTCCCACCCCAGAGATAGGGGGTGCCGAGCTTCTTCTGCGCGAAGTAGATGGCCCCGGCCGCCTGCTGGGAGGGCTGCACCCGGCCGACCGGCTTGGCGAAGCTGTCCTCGAGGGACCGGATGATCTTTACGTAGTTCTGCGTCTCGCTGATCGCGGGCACCCCGCCGGACTGGATCACCCGGTAGGCGCCCGCGTTGTACGCGGCGAGCATGTTGTCGGTCGCGTCGCCCGGCACCTTCTTGACGTACCCGGCGAGCTCGCAGTCGTAGGAGGCGGCGGACGGAATCGCGTCCGCGGGGTCCCATACGTCCCGCTTCCCGTCCTCGTTCCCGTCGATGCCGTGCGAGGCCCAGGTCCCGGGGATGAACTGCGCGATGCCCTGCGCGGCGGCCTGGCTCTGGGCGCGGGGGTTCCAGCCGCTCTCCTGATACAGCTGGGCGGCCAGGAGGGCGGGGTTGATGGCGGGGCAGAGGTTGCCCCACTTCTCCACGATCGGCTGATACCGCGCGGGCACGGCCCCCTTGGCCAGCCCGACGGCACCGCTCGCCGCCCCGGACATCCCGGCGGCGGCGGAGTACGTCCCGACGAAGAGCAGGGCGATGAAGCACAGGCCGAGCCCGATCCCACCGCCGGCGAACACCCAGTATTTCCGCACGCCTCAACCATCCCCCATTCGGGCGCGGTTCAGGGCACGATTCGCTGGTGTGTACGGGTGGAGGGGGGCATGAGGGGGCGTCAGGGGCGGCCGGACGGGGTCAGGGGGCGCCTGCGGATCGGAATGCCTGGCTTTCACCGCCGAATCGCGGACTCACCGTGTCTCGGCCGACGCCGGCACCGCCCCCGCAGGGAATGCCCCGCACAGGCATCACCCGAAGGAGGCAGCCCGGAGCGCGACCCCGAACGCACCCCGGACCGCGACCCGAAACGCGCGCCGGACCACGCCCCGGAACACGCCCCGGAACACGCCCCGGAACCGATCGGAGGAGGACACCGTCCCTCCCGGCACCCACCGGACCAGCCGAAAGGGCGCCCATGACCACTCCGACCGCACCGCGCTTCCTCTACATCGCCCGGCACGGCGAGGCGACCCCCGACGAGACCGGACTGACCGAGCGGGGCCGCCGACAGGCCGCCCTGCTCGGTGGGCGGCTCCGGGACGTACCCCTGTCCGCCGTCCACCACGGCCCGCTCCCCCGGGCCGCGCAGACCGCCCGGCTGGTCCACGAGCAGCTCGGGCGGGACATCCCCCTCCAGGTCTCGGAGCCGGCCGGGGACTACGTCCCGTACGTCCCGCACCGTGAGGAGCTCCCCGAGGGCTCGGCGGACCGGCTTCTCGCGTTCGTGGAGCAGTTCCCCGAGGCCGAGCGCAGCCGGGGCCCCGCACTGGCCGAGGCCGCGATGGCACGGTTCACGGGGCCGGCGGAAGGCGATGAGCCCCGTCATGAGCTGGTCGTCACCCACGCGTTCCTCGCCGCCTGGGTGGTTCGGGACGCCCTGGACGCCCCGGCCTGGCGCTGGCTGGGCCTCAACCACTCCAACGCGGCGCTGACCGTGGTCCGTTACGCCCCCGGCAGACCCGCGGCCCTGCTCATGGTCAACGACATGGGCCACCTCCCGACGGACCTCCGCTGGACCGGCTTCCCACCGGAGCTCCACGTCTGAACCGGCCCTGTCCGGGGGCCGGATGTCCCCCGGACGGATGGTTTACGGGCCACCGCCCTCGCGGCCCCGGGCCAAGCGGGCCGTTCTTCGTGATCATGCAGGCGTGATCTCCGTACACCACAACTCATCGCGCACCCGCCGGTTGTTGACGGCCGCAGGGCTCGTCGCGGCGGCCCTGGCCGCAACGCTGCCCGGCGGCACATCCGCACGGGCCGCCGGCTCCGCATCCGTACCGGTGCCCCCGCCGAAGGCGCCCTCGGCTCAGGCGCCCCGCGCTTCCACCCCCGCCGAGGCCCGCACCGCCGCCTGGCTGAAAGCCCATCCGAAGGACGCCGCCCGCTTCTTCAAGGACCTGCCCAAGGGCGGTGACCTGCACAACCACCTGTCCGGAGCGGTACGGACCGAGTACCTCATCCAGCTCGCGGCCGACGACGGCCTGTGTATCGACGCCACGATGACCGCCGTCGCACCGCCGTGCGGTCCCGGCACCCGGCCGGCCGCCGACGCCCTCACGGACGCCGGCTTCCGGCAGGAGATCGTCCGGGCCTGGTCCATGCAGGACTTCCCCGAGGGCGAGTCGGGCCACGACCACTTCTTCGACACGTTCGGGAAGTTCGGCGCCGCGACATCGCACCGCGGGAAGATGCTGGCCGATGTGGCGGGCAGCGCGGCGGCACAGAACCAGACGTATCTGGAGACCATGGTCACCCCCGCGTCGGACGGCGCCAAGAAGCTGGCCGCCGAGGTCGGCTGGGACCCCGACCTGGCCGCGATGCACCGCAAACTGCTCGCAGGCGGCCGGCTGGACCAGCTGGTGGCCACATCGAAGCAGGAGGCCGACGCCTCCGACGCCGAGTTCCGCGACACCGCGCACTGCGCGACCGCCAACCCGGGCCCGGCCTGCCGAATCACGGTGCGCTGGGTCTCCCAGGTGTCACGCAACAGCGCCCCGGAGCGCGTCTTCACACAGATCGCGCTGGGTCTGCGCCTGGCCGAACGCGACCAGCGGTTCGTCGCGGTGAACCTGGTCCAGCCGGAGGACGGCGAGATCTCCCTCCGCGACTACCGCCTGCACATGCGCATGCTGAACTACCTGCACAAGGTCTACCCCCGCGCGCACATCACCCTGCACGCCGGTGAGCTCGTCGCCGGCCTGGTGAAGCCCGAGGACCTCACCTTCCACATCGACGACGCCGTACGCACCGGCCAGGCCGAGCGCATCGGCCACGGCGTCGACCTCGTGCAGGAGGACGACTGGCAGCGTCTCGCCCGCGACATGGCGCGCCGTCAGATCGCCGTCGAGGTCCCGCTCACCAGCAATGCGCAGATCCTCCAGGTCGAGGGCGACGAACACCCCTTCCCGGTCTACCGGAAGTACGGGGTGCCCGTCGTGCTGTCCACGGACGACCCCGGCGTCTCACGCGGTGACATCGGCCAGGAGTACCGCCGGGCGGCCCGTACGTACGCACTCGGCTACCCGGAGCTGAAGGATCTGGCCCGCGCGTCCCTGGAGTACAGCTTCCTGCCGGGCCGCAGCCTGTGGCGTTCCGACCCGGTCCGCCAGGGCTTCCGCCCGGTCGAGGAGTGCCAGGTCCTGCAGTCGGCGCGCTGCGCCCGGTTCACCGCCCAGAACCCGAAGGCCCAGCTGGAACGGCGCCAGGAGGCGTCCTTCCGCACGTTCGAGATCCGGTACGGGGGCTGACCTCCGGACGGGGCTGACCTCACCCGCCCTCGCCCGCCCTCGGCCGCATCGGTGGCCGAGGGCGGGCGCAGGTGTTTCCTCCCCGAGTCGCCGGTCCAACGCCGGTACCCGTCTAACGCTTGTACTCGTCTACCGCCGGGTACTCGTCTACCGCCTGTACTCGTCGGCGTCGGCCCCCAGCACGTTCAGAAGAGCCAGGGCCTCGGCGTCGGGAGAACCCGCCGGCGCGCTGTAGAGCACGAGGTGCTGGTCCCGGTCCGTGAGCGTGAGCGAGTCGCAGTCGACGGTGATCTCTCCGACGACCGGGTGCCGGAAGGTCTTCGTGAGCGCCGGAGCGGCCCGCACATCGTGCCGCTCCCAGAGCCGTACGAAGTCGGGGCTGGCCTCGCACAGCTCGTCGATGAGGCCGGTCACCGCGGGATCCGTCGGATAGCGGGCGACGGTGGCGCGGAGCTCCATGACGACGTGATGCCGGAACTCGGTGGCGTCGGAGACCCCGTACAGCGGGGCGTCGGGCCGCTGCACGGGCCCTGGGAATGCCCGTCGCGCAAGATTGCGGTCCCTCGGGTCGAGGTCGGCGAAGTCCTCCATGAGCGCGGCGGCGAGTCCGTTCCACGCGAGCACCTCGAACGCCGCCGACATGACAATCCCGGCGGTCTGCGGCAACCGCTCCAGCAGCGCGAGGATGCTCGGGCGTACGTCGCGCCGGTGCAGCCGGGTACGCAGCGGCGCGGTGCCGGCGAGGACGTGGAGGTGGTCGGACTCGGCGTCGGTCAGCCGCAGCGCGCCTGCGATCCCGGCGAGGACCTCACCCGAAGGGCGCGGCGCTCTGCCCTGCTCCAGCCGGACGTAGTACTCCGTGGAGATGTGCGCGAGGACCGCCGTCTCCTCGCGGCGCAGACCCGGTGTGCGGCGCCGCGGTCCCGAGGGAAGGCCGACGTCCTCCGGCCTGAGCCGCTCGCGACGGCTACGGAGGAAGGCCCCGAGCTCCTGCCTGTTCATACGCCCAGTCTGCACCCGGCCCGCCGCCGGATCCTGGTACCGCTTGTGCCTGTATCCGCACCGGACGCCGTACCAACACTGGGGACATGACGAACCCCACCGACATCGCACCCATCGACATCGCGCCCATCGGCCTGCTCAGCGGCAAGGTCGTGTTCATCACCGGCGCCAGCCGCGGCATCGGAGCCGCAGCCGCCAGGCTCTTCGCCTCCGAGGGCGCCGCCGTCGTACTCGCGGCCCGGAGCGAGGACGCTCTCGCCGCCCTCGTCACCGAGATCCGCGCCGCCGGAGGCGCCGCCGACGCCGTCACCACGGACCTCGCCGACCGTACGAGCATCCGCGCGGCGGTCGACCGCGTCGAGGAGCTGCACGGACGGCTGGACGGCGCCTTCAACAACGGCGCGGCGATCCAGCAGCCCGGCCCGCTCGACGCCACGAGCGAGGAGGACATCGACCAGCAGTTCGCCGTGAACTTCCGCTCGCACTGGACCGCCATGACCGCCGAGGCCGCACTGATGCGGCGCAGCGGCGGCGGGGCGATCGTCAACACATCGAGCATCGGCAGCCGCCGCGCGAACCCCGCGCTGCCCGCGTACGGCGCGATGAAGCGCGCGCTCAACAGCATCACCGAGACGGCAGCCGTGACCTGGGGCGGACAGGGCATCCGCGTGAACGGCATCACCCCTGGCGGCACGGCCACGGAGATGATCGACCAGTGGGAGGCGGCGACCCCCGGCATCGTCGAGCAGATCACGACGACGATCCCGCTCGGGCGGATGGCCGAACCCCGCGAGGTCGCCGAGGCCGCCGCATGGCTGCTCAGCGACCGCGCCTCGATGGTGACGGGCGCGATCGTGCCCGTCGACGGGGGCGCGGGCGCCTGACGGGAGGTGCTCACCCGCCCCCGTACGGCTCCCCGGGCACGCCGTACAGGGGGAACGAGTCCGTGGTCACCGCCGGGGCAAGGGGCGAAGGGAGAGGGACGTCCTCCCCGTACTTGCCGCGCCGCGAGTCCTCGTACCTGCCGTCACCGGGCCGCGTGTGCACCGCCCACGTCCCGTGCCGGGGGTCAAGGACAAGCAGCGCACGCACGCCTGCCACCGCGTACCAGTCGATTTTCTGGGTGATGGCTCTGGCCTTCTCGGACTGGGAGACGACCTCCACAGCCAGCTCCGCTTCCACCGGGTCGGCCAGCCAGTGATCGTCGTCGTCCCACTCCTCGGGCAGGACGACGAGGTCCGGCGTGGCGTAGTCGTCGAGGTCGCCAGGCATCGCGACCGAGGTCACCTCGTACGCCGCAAGCCCCGCCGCAAGCCCCGCCGGAAGCCCCGGGTCCAACTGCAGACGCAACCGCCTGATCGTCCCCGCGCGCTTACCGCGCGGCGTCGGTGACATCACAAGACTTCCCCCGATTACCTGCACGCGCAGGCCCGTTTCTTCCTCGATCTTCGCGGCGATCTCGCGCAGGTTTCCCGGGCGCGGCCGCAAGGACGGCTGACCAGACATGGCGGGTGGCCTCCGTCCGTGCGTCGGGGGTGCGGTGCCCGCGCGGCTGGGATCGGGGGGAGGACCCGCATCCCGTCCTGCGGCGATTCCACCGTACTGCCAGTCGTATCCGTGAGCCTCTGACATCGAAAGCCCCTTTCACCGAGCCATCGGACAACTACACACCGTCACGATAGGTCGCCCCACTGACACTCCGGCTTCCCTGCACATTCGACCCACAGCACCTTGCCGCCCTGGCCGGGCAGCCCGCCCCGGATCGGGTAGGCACCCCAGCTGTCCGCGCATTCGCGTACAAGGTGGAGCCCACGCCCCCGCTCGGCCAAGGCGTACGGCTCGGCCGGGGCATACGGATCGGCCTGGGCGCCGCCGGCGAACGGAGCCGGGATCTCCGGGTTGCTGTCCCACACCCCGACCCGCACGCGATTACGGCCGGCCCCGCGCAGCCGCAGCGAGTACGAACCCGATGAGTGCTGGTAGGCGTTGGTGACCAGCTCGCTCGCGAGGAGTTCGGCGGTGTCGGTGAGATCCCGCATCCCATGGACGAGGAGCACGGTCCGCAGCGTCGCCCGCGCGATCCCGGGCCCACGGGGATCCTGCGGAAGTTGGAGGGTGTACGCCCAGGGCGGCATTACGGTGGCCATAGCCATGGAAGTCTCCGTTCGAGGAGGAGCGTTGGGGTGTGCGTGATGCATGACCCGGTGACCAGGTCGCTCCGTCGAGCGGGGTTCTTCCGGGCGGGTGGCCTGAGTCAGAGACTAGGCTTCCGCAAGGATTACTTGCACCATTAGACCGGAATCCTTGAGCCGAACCACTCGTGTGAGTGACGCTCCGCAACGCCGCTGATCCCAGGGAGAGTTCGACATGGCAGGCAGGGCCGCACCCACTGCGCGCCGCATGCGGCTGGGCGCGGAACTGCGCAAGCTGCGCGAGCGCGCGGGGCTGACCACCACGCAGGCCGCCGACCTCCTCGGCACAAGCGCAGGGCAGCTCAGCAACATAGAGGTCGCACGCTTTGGCGTCAGTGCCGAACGCGTACGCGTCGCGGCGCACACGTACTCCTGCACGGACCAGGCTCTGGTAGAAGCGCTGGTCGAGATGACCGGCGAACGCAAACGTGGCTGGTGGGAGGAGTACAGGGAGATCCTCCCCCCGAAGCTCCTGGACCTGGCCGAGATCGAGCACCACGGCACAAGGCTTCGGGCCGCGCACAGCGTGCACATTCCTGGCCTCCTGCAAACCGTCGATCACGCACGTGAGATCTACCGGCAGGCCGTACCTGAGATCTCACCACCCGAGATCGAGCACCGGGTCTCGTACCGCGTGAAGCGGCAGGCGGTCCTGTACCGGGAAGACGCCGCCCCGTACAGCTCCCTCGTCCACGAAGCCGCCCTCCGCATGCGATTCGGGGGGCCGGACGTCGCCCGCAGCCAGTTGCAGCATCTGCTCGCACTGGGCGAACGGCCGCATGTGTCCATCAGGGTGATCCCGTTCTCCGCCACGTACTACCCGGGGTCCGGCCAGTCCGTGTACTACGTGGAGGGCCCGGTCCCGGCCCTCGACACCGCTCAACTCGACCAGTCCCACGGCCCGGTGTTCATCGACTCCGAGGCCCAGCTGGCCCAGTACCGGCTCCTGCTCGAACGGCTCGATGCCACCGCCCTGCCGACCGAACAGTCCCGAGACCTCATCCACGCCATCGCTCAAGAACTGTGAGGCACCGTCGATGACCACGCCCGACTGGCAGAAGTCCTCCTACTGCGCGCAAGGCGAAGCCTGCATACACATCGCCGCCGACCACGGATCCGTCGCCCTCACCGAGAGCGGCGACCCCAGCGGCGCGATACTCCGGACCAGCCCCTCCGCCTGGGCCGCCCTCATCCGTACCGTCAAGGAGTCCCACAGCCGTGGCTGACGTCCCGTCGGACCTCACCTGGAAACGTGCGGCGCCTGAGGACGCCCAGGGCCCCGGGCCCTGGATCGAGATCGCGTTCGGCGCGGGAGAGCTGGTGTACCTCCGTGGGACCGGCGACCCCGCCACGGTCGTCACCACCACCGTGGAGAAGTGGGAGGCCTTCGCCAAGGGCGTCGTGGCCGGCGAGTTCGACCACTTCGCCGAGGCCGAGACCGGGACCGGGGCCAGGACCGAGGCCGGGACCGATGGTGCCGACGCCGGCGCTGCCGCCGACGAGGCCGCGGGCATCTGACCGACCGCGCCCCGCCGGACGCCCGGTCTCAGCTGCCGCCCTTCGGAACCTTCCACAGCTGCACCGTGCGGCCCTTGGGATCGTTGCCCGCGAGGAGCCGGCCGTCCGGGCTGAACGCCACCTCCTCGATCGCGTCCTCCTCCTGGGCCGCGCGGTTGGCCATGTTGCTGCGCGGCTTGCCCGTGGCCACGTCCCACAGCATCGCCCCGTGGAGGGCACCGGTCGCGAGTGACCTGCCGTCCGGGCTGAACGCCAGGTCCCGGACCTCGTCGACGTAACCGTCCCTGAGCGTCGCCCTCTTGCGGCCGCTGGCCACGTCCCACAACAGCACCGTGCCGTCCGTGCCGCCGGTGGCGACCGTCTTGCCGTCCGGGCTGAACTCCACGGTGGTGACCGGGGTGGGGGCGTCCAGGGTGGTACGCGGGCCGCCCTGGCCGTGGCTCTCCGGACGGAGGTGCGTCAGGTCCCACAGCAGCGCCGAGTTCTCCCCTGTGCCGTAACGGCGTTCGGAGTTGTCGCCCACGGAGGCGAGCGTGCGGCCGTCCGGGCTGAACGCCACGTCGGCGACCGGCAGATTGTGGCTGAAGAAGGCGCGCGGCTCCTCGCTGCGGCTGTTGGCGTCCCGCAGGTCCACGCCGGCCACGCCGGCCGCGGCGATCCATCGTCCGTCCCGGCTGAACGCGAGACCGGCGGCCGAGTCGTAGAACCCGTGGGTCTCCTGGCGCTTGGCCGTGTCCCACACCCCCAGCCAGGTGTACTTGCCGGCGGTGACGAGCGTCTTGCCGTCAGGGCTGAACGCCAGGCACTCGACCGAGATCAGGTTCCCTGCCGGGTCGTGCTGGGTCAGGGTGGCGCTCGTCCTACGGGTGGCGACGTCCCACAGCCGAATTGCGCCTTCCTTGCCGCCCGTGACGAGCGTGCCGCCGTCCGGACTGAAGGCCATTCCTTCCGCGCCCTCGGACTTGGCGGGCAAGGTGAGGGGAGCCATGGCCTTCACCACGGGGTAGGGGTAGGTGAGGCCACGAGGACCGGGATCCGAGGGAAGGTTCACGACGATCAGGACGATGGCGAGGGCGAGAACCCCGACACCGCCGATCCATGCGGCCAGCTTCCCGGGTATCGCCCCGGGCACGTACGAGAAGTCCGCAACCGGGGGCACGTCTCCGTCACCGTCGGGAGCGGGTGTCTGCGCCGGTGTTCGTGGCGCCTCGGGGTTCGGGGCGGCCGAGGCAGCCGGGGCGGCCGGAGCCGTACGGGTCTCGGCGTCGGGTCCGTCCGCCGGTACGACCGCGCCGGCGAACGGACGCTGCCCGGGCACGACCACGGTCGGCGTACGGACATCGTCCGCAACCCCCACGCCCTCCCCGCGGCACAGCGCGATGACCTCGGCGGGGGTGGGGCGCCGAGCCGGGTCCTTCTCCAGGCAGCGGGCCGCGATGCTCCTGAGCGGTTCCGGGCAGCCGTCGAGGTCGGGGGCCTGCTCCAGGATCCGGTAGGCCACACCGTGGTCGGAACCGCCCCCGAAGGCGAGCCGCCCGGTGGTGGCGAAGTGGGCGATGACCCCGAGCGCGAACACGTCACCGGCCTCGGTGACCGTCTGCCCCCTGATGTACTCAGGCGCCATGTAGGCCGGAGTACCCGTACGCATCCCCGTCGCGGTCACCGCCGTGACGTCCGCTGCACGCGCGATCCCGAAGTCGATGACCTTCGGCCCGTCGGCACTGAGGAGGATGTTCGACGGCTTCAGGTCACGGTGGATCACATCGGCCGCATGGATGGACTGAAGGGCTTCGGCGACCCTGGCGATGAGCCCCAGGGCCGCATCGGCCGACAGCGGTCCGCTCTCGGCGACGGCCTGCTGGAGCGAGGGCCCGGGTACGTACACCGTGGCCAGCCATGGCTCCTCGGCGCCCAGGTCCGCATCGACGACCGGCACGGTGTAGAGCCCCTGGACGCGCCGGGCCGCAGCCACCTCCTGCTCGAAGCGCTTACGGAAGGAGGGATCGCCCGCGTAGGCACGGTGGATGACCTTGACCGCGACGGGGCTGCCGGCCGGGGTACGCCCGAGGTAGACGCGGCCCATCCCGCCCTCGCCCAGCAACGCCTCCAGCCGGTACGGACCGGCCTCGGCGGGATCGTCCGCCCGCAACCGGCCGTGGGGCGGGCCTGAACTCGGCGACCACGGCTGCCGCACCGGTCCTCCGGCTTGAGCCGCCGGTCGGCCATCGTCCGGTCGGGCGGCCATGCTTCCCGTCACGGGCGACAGCGTAAAACGACCTTGCCCGGCCGCACAGGCTGTCCGTGAGAACGCCGTAGCCCGGCAACTCCGGGCGGCGCCGCGCGCCCCTGCCCGGCAGGCGGGCGGGCAGGGGCGCGCGGCATGACCGGTCTCCTACTTCAAGTACCTCAGGGCTTCAGGTGCCGGTCGTAGAACCTGTTCGCGTCGTCCAACTCGAACCGGGGCGTGCCGGTGTGGCCGCCCAGATTGGCGTGCAGCGTCTTCTCCTTGGCGCCGAAGGTGTCGAACAGATCCAGAGCCCGCTGCCGTGGGTTCCCTTCGTCGTCCCACTGCAGGAGCATCAGCAGCGGAATGGTGACCTGCCGGGCCTCCTCGCGCTGGGCGAGGGGCACATAGCCCCCGGCGAAGAAGCCGGCGGCCTCGATGCGCGGCTCGGTCACCGCGAGGCGGATACCGAGGGCGGTCCATCCCGAGTACCCGACCGGGCCGCCGATCTCGGGCAGCGCGAGAAGCGCATCCAGGGCGGCCCGCCATTCCGGGACCGCCCCTTCGACCAGCGGGCCGATCATGGACTCGAAGATCTCGTCGACCGGCTCACCGGCCTGCATCGCCCTGCGGAGATCGGCGCGAACCTGCTCGTCGGCGGCGGAACGGGGCCGCTCACCGCACCCGGCGGCGTCGATGGTGGCCACCGCGTAGCCACGCGCCGCGGTGAGCCGCGCCCGGGCCACCAGCCGGGGTTCCGCCTTGGGCAGGCCGTTGTTGTGGGCCATCAGGATCAGCGGGGCGGGTGCGGCGGATTCTGGCGTCCACAGGGTGCCGGGGATCTCGCCGAGGGTGAACTCGCGCTCGACGATGCCGTCGTCGAGGCGCTGTTCGGAAGTGAAATGAGTGAAATGCATGATCGTGCCTTTCGGGAGCGCTCTGGAAACGGCGCTCCCGGACGACGACCTGCCTATCGCCCGACCGTGACTCCAGAGGGGAGCACCCATGTCGATACTGCGTTCACGGGTACCACCTCCTCGTTCTCTCGCACGGCCTCCGGGAACGTAGCAGGGGCCCGCAACGGCCCGCAATCGAATTCCGTGCCGGCCCCGTGCCGCCCCGTGGAGCCATGAGCCATGGGGCCCCACGAACGCCCTCGCATAGGCTGGCCGGCCGCCTTCCCACGCACCGCGACGAGGATCAGCTCATGCCCAGCAGCACCAGGATCCGTCTGATCGAGCCCGCCGACGCCGCCACGATCGCCGCGCACCGGGTGCGGGACGTCGAGGCCTTCCGGCCGTGGGAGCCGGCCCAGCCGGCCGCGTTCCTCACTCCCGAGGGCCAGGAGGAGCGGATCGGCACACTGCTGGCCGGACACCGGGCCGGCACGGTCTGGCCCGGCGTGGTCCTCGCCGACGACCGGGTGATCGGGCAGATCACCATCGGGGGCATCCTGCCGCAGCCGCACCTGCGGCGCGGCTCCGTCGGATACTGGATCACCGGCGTCGCCCAGAACCAGGGGCACGCCGGGCGCGCGGTCGGGCTCGCGCTCCGGGTCATGACGGACGAGCTCGGGCTGCACCGCGCCGAGGCAACCACCCAGCTGGAGAACCTCCTGTCGCAGCGGGTACTACGCCGCAACGGCTTCACCCCGTACGGCGTCGCCCACAGCGCGATCCACCTGGACGGCGCCTGGCGCGACACCCTCCTGTGGGAGCGAACGCTGCCCGAGCAGGGGGATGTCAAGGACGCTCCGAGCAGCGTCTAGGGGCCGTTGGATGTCCTGAACCACCCCCACCACGACCTCCGCCCGCTACGGTCTGCGGGTGACCGAATCAGAGACCCTGCCTGCCACCCGTGAGTCCTACGACGCCATCGCATCCACCTACGCGGAGATGTTCCAGGACTCCCTGCGCGACCGGCCCTTGGAGCGCGCCCTCCTGGGCGCCTTCGCCGAGCTGGTACGGGCGGCGCACGGTGACGGCGGGGAGGTCGCGGACCTCGGATGTGGGCCCGGCTACGTCACCGCTCATCTGCGCGGGCTCGGCCTGAACGCCTTCGGCGTCGACGCCTCCCCCATGATGGTCGGGCTCGCCCGCGAGGCGCACCCCGCGCTCCGGTTCGAGGTCGGCTCCATGGCCGCGCTGGGCATCGAGGACGGTGCGCTGGGCGGGGTGCTCGCGCGGTGGTCCGTCATCCACACCCCGCCGCGGGAGCTGCCGGCCGTCCTCGCCGAGATCGCCCGGGTTCTGGCGCCCGGCGGGTACCTGCTGATCGACTTCCCGGCCACCGACGGCCCGCACGTCGAGACGCAGGCCTACGACCACGCGGTGGTGACGGCCTACCGCTGGTCCCCCGGCCACCTCGCCGCGCTCCTGCGCGACCACGGACTGGCCGAGTCGGCCCGCACGGTGATCGAGCCCGCCCCTACCGACAAGCGCCAGTTCCAGGAGGTCCAGCTCCTCGCCCGCAAGGAGTAGTCCTGGCCGTTGACATCGGTGAGCCGCCGTTGCTTGTCTGGGGCGCGAGGGCAACAAGCGCTTACGGGCCGGACTTTGGAGCGTACTGGTGGAGTTCTCGCGTCGTTCCGCACTGTCCGTGATCCCCGCCGCCACCCTCTGGGCACTGTCCGGCACGCTGCGGGCGCAGGCCGTCCCCCGGCGTGACCCGGCCGTCGTACACACTGACACCGGGACCGGCACAGCCGCCGTACTCACCAACGCCACCGCCGTGTTCGCCGGTACGTCCGAGTCCAACGCCCGCCCCGAGGTCGCCCCCAAACTCGCCTCCCTGCAGGCGACAGCGCAGGCGCGGCTCGACTCGATGGACCGCGCAGGACAGGACGAGCTCTTCTATGGCGTACCGCTCGGCACCAGCGATCCCAACCTGAGCACGTCGTACCAGTACCTCTACGAGATCGCCCTCGCCACCTGCCTCCCCGGAGCCGAAGCAGCCGGCCTGTCCGACGACACCGCCGTCCGCCGCCGGGTCATCGAGGGGCTCGGCAGGCTCCACGACGACTGGTTCGGCGACCAGTCGAAGGGCTACTACGGCAACTGGTTCACCTGGGAGATAGGGATCCCGGCCTACGTGACCAAGACCCTGGTCCTCCTCAGGGACGAACTCGCGGCATACCGGCCGGACCTCACAGCGACGTACATCGCCTCCATGGACGCCTATCTCCGCAACGGCAAGGACGGCGACGTCGACCTCGACTCACGCTTCCACACCGGCGCGAACCTCGCCGACATCACGACCAACCGGATCCTCCAGGGCGCCCTGCTCGGCGACGAGGCCCGCATCACCAAGGCCGTCGCCGACCAGTTGACCGTCTTCTCGACCGTCGACCCCTATCAGCCGCGCCACGGGGTCACCGACGGCTTCTACGCGGACGGTTCCTTTGTTCAGCACGCCTCCGTCGCCTACACCGGCTCCTACGGCACCGGACTCCTGACCCGGAGCGTCCAGACCATCAAGGTCCTCGACTCCACGGGCTATCTCCCCGCCGAGGAACTGGTCGGCGTCGTACAGGGCTGGGTCGCGGGCGGCTTCGCCCCGCTGATCTTCGAGGGCTGGATGATGGAGATCGTCAAGGGACGGGCGGTCTCACGGGCGGCCGGCACGGGATACGCGGACGTCGTCGCCGTCGTGGAGGCCGTCGTCGACCTCTCCGCGTACGCGTCCGGCAGCGACGCCGAGGCCCTCGGCGGTTACGTCAAGTTCGTCCGGCAGACCTCGAAGGCGAGCCTCGACACCACGTCGTTCGTCTCCCCCGTGAGCATCGCCCGTTACGCCGACATCCTGGATTCACCCGTGCCCGCCCGGGATCTCGTCCCCGCCTCATCCCACTCCGCGTTCAACGCGATGGACCGGACCGTCCACCGCAGGCCCGGTTACGCTTTCGCCCTCGCCCGCAGCTCGGACCGCATCAGCAAGTACGAGTACATGAGCGGCGAGAACCTGATGCCCTGGTTCCAGGGCGACGGCGCCCACTATCTGTATCTGTCCGGCGCGGACCAGCGGCAGGCGTTCGGCGTCGACTACTTCACCGCTGTACCGCCCGACCGCCTCGCGGGGGTCACCGCCCCCGTCGAGACGCGCCGCAGCGTCCCCGAGCTCTACGGCACCCTCTGGTACGACAACCCCGAGCGCGGCTTCACCTCGTCGTCCGAGTCCCAGAACACATACGTGTACTTCCCCCGTGGCACCGGTTCGCTCGCAGGCGGCACCCATCTCGGCGGTTATGGCGTAGCCGGTCTCGTGCAGTCCGACGACGCCGCGTACGCCGCCCAGCAGGCCGGCACGCTGCCCGAGGACTTCGTGGCCTACCGGTCGGCCGGTGCCACCAAGTCCTGGTTCATGTTCGACGACGAGATCCTCGTGCTCTCGGCGGGTGTGACCGGCCTGTCGGGCCGTGCGGTGACCACGACGATCGACAGCCGCATCGCCGATTCCTCATCGAGCGTCACCCTCACCGGCGGGCTCCGCGACGGATCACCCTGGTCCCCCGGACAGGGGACCGGGGCAGCCGCCGCGCCTCCCGCCTGGCTGCGGTACGCCGACGAAGGGCAGCGGACCGCGGTCGGCTACGTCTTCCTGTCCGGCCCGCCGCCGGTCGTCGCGCTCGACACGGTCACCCGCAGCCGGCGTCTCGTACGTCTCGACAACGAGGACGTGAAGGTGACCAAGCAGCTCTTCACACTGTCCTACGAGCAAGCCGCCGGAACGCGGGCCTCCGGAGAGCAGGACTCCGGAGAGCAGGACTCAGCAGAGCGGTCCTCTTCCATGGCGCACGCCCTAGTCCCGAACGCCTCCGCGCGGCAGTTGGCCACCTACTCCGCACACGGCCCGCGCTCCGTGCTCTCCGTCCTGTCCAACACCGTCCACCTCCAAGCCGCCGCGCACACCCGTCTCGGCATCACCGCCGCCAACGCCTTCACCCCGGGGACGCACCGTGCGGGGCGGCTCTCGATCGACGGCCCGGCGTCGGTCATGCTGCGCCGCACCGGAAACGGCAGGTACGCCATCGCCGTCTCCGACCCCACGACGACGCGGCGCACCGTGTCGGTCACCGTCCACGGCCGGTCCCTGCGACGCGTCTCGGCGGACACCGGGGTCCGCGTCCGCCACGTTCCCGGCGGCACCCGCATCGACGTCACGACCCACCACGCCTACGGGCGCAGCTTCGCGGCGACGCTGACCGAGGGCCCATGACGTACGGGCCGATCCTCCACCGGAACGGGGCCCACCGCGAGGACATCGACGTGACCGACCACGAGCTGGACGTCACCGTGGCGGCGGACCGCAGCCGACGATGGAAGGACGAGCGGTCGTTCGCCGAGAAGACCGGGCACCCGGCGTACTGATCGGCACGGCAGCCGGCTGCGATCCGGCGGAGGGCCAACGCGTGCCCGGTCTCGCGGAGTCGAGGGCGTTCCCGTTCGACGGCTCCCGGTGCGACTTCAAGCCACCTTCCCACCGGACAAATCCGGCCAGGGGGCCCGCACCCGGACGCACCGCGCTCCGACCGTGAGGGCTGTGCGTGGGCTGTGAGGGCATGGCTGGCGTGAGGGCGAGGGGTCTTCCCCGTCAGGGCCCTGACGACGCATCGGCCGGAAGCCACCGGCGCACACACGGCTCTCGAACAGCGCGTACGAATACCTCGCGTCCCGTGAACGCATCAACCGCGCCTTGATCCATGACCGCCCGTCGTTGCTAGCCGTCACTGAGCGTGATACACAGAGTAACGATGCATATGCGGGCGGATCCCTACGCGAGCCGCAGGTCAGGGCGGCTCCTCCGGTCAAACGTGCGAGATCCGGGTAAAGAGACCCGGGAAGGCGTCGTGCGATGCCGGTTTCATCAGCGAAGATAGAGGTTGACCCGTGTCGCACGGCACGGGCTGCGAACTACCCAACAGGGGCGGTGACTTACATGATCCTGGCAGCTGAGAAGGGCGACATCACCACCATCATCGGCGGAATCGCCCCGAACTGGGGGCCGTTCGGGACCCTGGGCAACGAGGCGCGCATCATGATCGAGGTGGTGATGGCGGTCGCCATCCTGCTCTGTCTCGGCATCGCGATCTGGGGTGCGGCAAAACAACGCATCGGCGCGACGGCGCTGCGCGACACCTTCAGCGCGGAACAGGGCAAGGGCCTCATCGTGGCGGGGCTGACCGGGGTCTTCATCATCGGTTCCCTGGGCACGCTGTTCACCATTGTGTACGGCATGGCTGTCTGACCGGCCGTCATCCGGCCGTCCTTTCCCCGGGCCCGTCCCCGTCCGCCCCCTCCCCCACCATCCGTCCGTCGTGCCCACCGGCAGAGGTTGCGTCCCCTGATGTCGAGTCACCACACCGCGTCCACGCGGAAACCAGCACCGCCAGCGTCGTCGTACCACGCGGAACTGCACACGGCTGAGGGGGCGTACGCGGCATGAGCCAGGGCGACGAGCGCGGTTACGGCGGCAGCGAGCCAGGAGGCCGTGGCGAGGACGCGTACAGCACCCTCGGCGGGACGCGCCAGACACGGACCCGCCTCCCCGGCGGCGGTGACGACGGCGACGGCCACGGCCGCCGGCCGACCCGGAACTCCCGCTCGCTGATCATGGCGGTGGGCGTGGTGGTCCTGCTGATCGCGGCAATCGCGTTCGCGAACCAGGGCGGGGGCGGCGGCTCGGACGGCGGCAGCTCGAAGAAGTCCGACGCGGCGGGTGCGGGGCCGACGGCCGCGACGGGCACGAAGCCGGTCGAGGGCAAGAACGGCACGATCGCCTCGGGCTTCGCGCATGACGAGCAGGGAGCGCAGAGCGCGGCGGCGAACTACGCGGTGGCGCTGGGGTCCGCGGACATGTTCGACAAGACGAAGCGGGACGGCATCCTGGAGGCCACCCACGACCCCGCCGTCGTGGCAGCGCTCAAGGCCGACACAGGCAAGGCGTACTCCGCCGGGTTCCTCACAAACGTCGGACTGAACGAAGACGGCAGCACACCCAGCGGCCTGACGTTCGTCTCCAGGACCATCCCGGTCGGGACCCGGACGACTGCCCAGGGCGAGGACACCGCAACCGTGGAGGTCTGGTGCACCGGCCTCGTCGGCATGGCAGGTCAGGGCTCCACCAAGCCCGTCAGCGCGTCCTGGTTCACCATCACGGAGAAGCTCAAGTGGGTCGCCGGCGACTGGAAAATCGAATCGTCGAGTCAGGCCGAGGGCCCCACCCCCGTCAACGGCGACAACCGGGCTTCGACCGCAGATGAAATCGCCGGTGCGGTCGAGGGATACGGAGGTTTCACCTATGCCCGATAACCGCCGGTTCCGCGCCTTCTCTCTCGCCGGAATTCTGGGAAGTCTTCCGCCAGCGATCATCCTGCTGGCGTCCCGCGCCCATGCTGACCCCACACCGACCCCGTCACCGAGTACCAGCGAGAGCGCCTGCGATCTCATCGTCGGACAAGCCAAGGACTACTGCGAGGACGGCGACGCCGCCCGAGGCAGCAACAACACCCCCCTCAACGAAGACGCCCTGGACCCCCTCACCTCCCTCGCCCGCGGCTGCGCGGACGCCGCCGCCTACCTCGTGGGCAAGCTGAGCGAAGCCGTGGAGAGCACGGCGACCGTCGACTTCACCAACTCCACCTTCCGCACCCAGTACGCCGTCGTCTTCGCCGCCTCCACCGTCCTCACCCTGGTCCTGTGGCTGTTCGCCGTGGCCAAGCGCGCCATCAGGGGCGTGCCGTTCACCACCGCCATGTCCGAGGCCATCGGCTTCCTCTGGCTCACGGTCCTGGCATCCGCCTTCACCCCGCTCATCCTGTACGTGGTCGTCTCGGCCACCGACGGCGTCACGGAGGTCATCTCCTCCGCCACAGGCGGGCAGAACGACGTCTTCTTCGGGTCGTTCGCCGAAGCGCTCAAGAAGGGCAACGACATCGGCGGCGGGCCGATCATGCTGATCGTCGTCTCGCTCGTGTCGATCCTCGCCGCCGGCATCCTGTGGCTCGAGCTGGTGATCCGGGCCGCCCTGCTCTATGTGGGCGCCCTGCTCGGTGTCGTCGTGTACTCCGGGCTCGTCGACAAGAACATGTGGGGCCATGTCCGCCGCTGGGCGGGCATCATGATCGCTGTGATCATGGTGAAACCGGTCATCGTCATCGTGCTCGGGCTCGCCGGGGCGCTCTCCGCCGACGACGGGCCGAACGCCTTCTCGGCCGTCGTGTCCGGCCTCGCCATCATCCTGCTGGCGATCTTCGCCTCCGCCATGATCTACCGCTTCGTCCCCGGCTTCGGCGACGAGATCCAGGGCGCCCGCACCAACCGCAAGCAGGCCACCGACGGCTCCCAGGCCGCCGCGCTGATCAGCTCGCCTGCCGCTCTCGTCTCCCAGGGCATCAAGACCCACAGCGGCCGCAACAGCGGCGGCGAAGGCGGGGGCGGCGGTGGAGGTGCCAGGCCCGCCAACCCGGCCAGCGGCGGTGTCGCCGCCCACAGCTCCCGTAACCCGGGCGGCGGAGGCGGCGGCTCCGCCGCGCCCTCGCCACGCAGCGGGTCCGGACCCACCTCCGGGACCCCCCACGGCAGCCGCACCCCACGAGGCGGTTCAGGCAGCACAGGTAACACGAGCACAGGAGGGGGAGGGCGTTGACGACCCAGTCCCACACCATCGCGCCCCGCCGCACGTATCTCATCGGCCGCGCCAGGCCGAACGCGATCGTCGGCAAGAACCGTGAGACGGGCGAGATCGCGCTGATCATCGCCGGAGCGTTCCTCGGCATGATGAGCGGGCTCCTCGTCCCGGTGCTCTCCCTGCGGATCGTGACGCTCATGGGCTTCCCCCTGTTGGCCCTGGCCGTCGTGTACGTCCCCTACAAGGGCCGCACCTTCTACAAATGGTTCGAGATCAACCGCAGTTTCAAGCGCACCCTGCGCCGTGGCACGGCGTACCGCTCCTCCGCGATGGAGGCCGGTGTCGGCGTCGACGGGCGTGAGGTGGAGATCGGGCCGCCGCCCGGCATCGGCAGGATCAGCTGGCTCGCCGCCCCCTTCGGGCCCGACGAGATCGCCGTACTGCTGCACGCCGACCGGCGCACGGTCACGGCCGCCATCGAGATCGAGGGCCCCGGGGTCGGGCTGCGCGACAGCGAGGACCAGGAAGCCCTGGTCGACCGTTTCGGGACCCTGCTCAAGCATGTGGCCAACGGCGACGGCTTCGTGACGCGCCTTCAGATGCTGGCCCGTACGCTGCCCGCCGACCCCGACGCGCACGCCAAGGACGTCGCCCAGCGCGGCGACCGTGCCGCGCCCGGCTGGCTCCAGGAGTCCTACGACCAGCTCCAGTCGATGGTGTCGACTTCGAGCGAGCAGCACCGCGCCTATCTCGTCGCCTGCATGCACTTCAGCCGTGACCTGGCGGCCGAGGCCAACGCCATGGCCCGTGCCGCCCGGCCCAAGGGAGGCCGCAGGGTCGACCGCGACGCGGGGCTCGCGGTCGTCATGGCCCGCGAGCTGACCGACATCTGCGCCCGGCTCGCCGAGGCCGACATCCGGGTACGCCAGCCGCTCGGGCAGAGCCGGCTGGCCTCCCTCGTCCACTCGATGTACGACCCGGACCACCCCATCGACCACATCCAGGCGATGACGAAGCGCAACGCCTGGCCGGCCGAACTGGACGCGGTGGAGCCGACCTTCCTCCAGGCCAAGACCCGCGAGTCGACGACGCGCGCCCCCTGGTGCCACTCGACGGCCTGGGTGAAGGAGTGGCCGATGACACCGGTCGGTGTGAACTTCCTGGCCCCGCTTCTCGTCCACACCCCGGACGTGATCCGTACGGTCGCCGTCACCATGGACCTCGAACCCACCGAGATCGCCATCGAGCGGATGCTCACGGAGAAGACCAACGACGACGCCGAAGCCAGCCGTCAGGCCAAGATGAACCGCACGGTCGACCCCCGCGACATCGCCGCCCACGGCAGGCTCGACCAGCGGGGTGAAGATCTCGCGAGCGGCGCCGCCGGGGTGAACCTGGTGGGGTACATCACCGTGTCGTCCCGGTCCCCCGAGGCTCTCGCCCGTGACAAGCGGACGATCCGGGCCTCGGCCGGCAAGTCGTACCTCAAGCTGGAGTGGTGCGACCGGGAGCACCACCGCGCCTTTGTGAACACCTTGCCGTTCGCCACCGGCATCCGTCGCTAACGAGAGGGCAGTCACGCCATGCGAGATCCGCTGTCCGCGTTGTCGGATGCCTTCACCTCCTTCCTCTTCGGGAGCGTGGAGACGACCCGGCTCCCCGTGCGTACATCGACGGGCCAGGCCCAGGCCGTCTATCTGCCGACCGCCGCGCCCGGCCTCGGCGACTCCGGCGTGATCATCGGGCGTGAGGTGTATTCGGGCAAGGGCTACATCTACGACCCCTTCCAGCTGTACGGACAGCAGCTTCCCGCCCCGCACTGGCTGGTGCTCGGCGAGTCCGGCAACGGCAAGTCGGCGCTGGAGAAGACCTATGTGCTCCGCCAGCTCCGCTTCCGCGACCGCCAGGTCGTCGTCCTGGACGCCCAGGGCGAGGACGGCGTCGGTGAGTGGAACCTCATCGCCGAGGAGCTGGGCATCACGCCCATCCGGCTCGACCCGACGGCCGCGCTGAACGACGGGATCCGGCTCAACCCGCTCGATCCGTCGATCACCACGACGGGGCAACTGGCCCTGCTCCGTACGATCATCGAGGTCGCCATGGGGCACGGCCTCGACGAGCGGTCCGGCTTCGCGCTCAAGGTCGCGCACGCCTACGTCAACGACACCATCGTCGAACGCCAGCCGGTCCTCATGGACATCGTGGAGCAGCTGCGCCATCCGAAGCCCGAGTCCGCCGAAGCGATGAACGTGGACCTGGACGACGTACGGGCGTGGGGCCTGGACGTGGCCCTCGTCCTGGACCGGCTCGTCGACGGTGACCTGCGCGGCATGTTCGACGGCCCGACCACGATCGGCATCGACCTCGACGCCCCGCTGATCGTCTTCGACCTCTCGCACATCGACCGCAACTCCATCGCGATGCCGATCCTCATGGCCATCGTCGGCGTGTGGCTCGAACACACCTGGATCAGGCCCGACAGGAAGAAACGCATCTTCCTGGTCGAGGAGGCCTGGCACATCATCAACTCCCCGTTCGTCGCCCAGCTCTTCCAGCGTCTGCTGAAATTCGGTCGCCGCCTCGGGCTGTCCTTCGTCGCGGTCGTCCATCACCTCAGCGACGTCGTCGACGGAGCGGCGGCGAAGGAAGCGGCGGCCATCCTGAAGATGGCGTCCACCCGCACGATCTACGCCCAGAAGGCGGACGAGGCCAGAGCGACGGGCAAGGTCATCGGTCTGCCCAGATGGGCGGTCGAGATCATCCCGACGCTCACCCCCGGTATCGCCGTATGGGACGTCAACGGCAATGTGCAGGTCGTCAAACACCTGATCACCGAGGCGGAACGCCCTCTGGTCTTCACCGACCGTGCGATGACCGAGGGTTCCGCACAGGATCTGCTCCCCGAGGACGTACGGGCCGCGGAGCTGGAGGCGGAGCAGCGGGCGGCACGGATCGAGCACCAGCAACGGCTGAACGAGTCGTCCGAGTCAACGGTGGCATGACATGGCACGCCAGGCACCATCCGGTCCGGGGCGCGGCGGCGAGGGCCAGGGCGGCGGCGTCCCTGACGGGCTGCTGATCGGGCTCCTGGTCTTCCTCTTCGGGCTGACTGTCCTGGCCTGGACGGCCACCGGCCTGGCCGGGCTGTTCGCCCACGGCGGCTGGCCGGACGGCGTCAGCTTCACGCGGACCCCGCTGGCCCTGCGCGCCCTCGTCGGCGACCCGACGGATCTGCCGGGCGCCTGGCCTGACAGCCCGCCGGCCGAGCTCTCCGGATACGGGCTGTTCTGGGGCCTGTTCATCGGCGAAGTGATGGTGCTGCTGGTCCTCACGGTGTTCGTGGTGGGGGTGGTGACGCGCTGGCGCCTGGTCCGGAAGCAGAAGCAGAGGAGCGCGGAGCCGGTGGGGGCGCCGGAACCGCCATCGGCTCCGTACGCGGCCGAGGGCGACCCCGTACACAGCCGGCCCGCGCCCCAGGCCAGGCAGGCCCCCACCCAGGAAGCGGCACCGCACGCCGAGGCGCCCGTGGAGGCCGCCACAACGCCGTCAACGGCACCGTCCGCAGTACCAGCACCAGGCACCGAGGATGTACGGGAGCACGCGCACGCCCCCGGCGCCACCGCCGCCCCGTACGCACAGGAGCAGGAGCCGGCCGCCGTCACGCCCCTCGTCGCGTACGCGCACGAGACCGCCCCGCTGGTCCCCACGCCCCGTACCCCCCACGTCCTCTACGGCGCAGCGGCCACCCGCCGCCCCACCGTCGTCCAGGCCATCCGGGACGCCGACGGCCCCGCCCTCGTCGTGACCTCCGACCCCAGCGTCTGGGCCGAGACGAAGGATGCCCGCAGCAAGCTCGGCCCGGTCCTCGTCTACGACCCCGGCCACCTCTGCGACACCCCGGCCCGCCTCCACTGGTCGCCCGTCGCCGGCTGCGACGACCCCGCCGTCGCGGGCTCCCGCGCCGCCGCGCTCCTCACTCCGGTCCGCCCCCTGGCCAGGGCTGACGCGGCCGTCGCCGACACCGCCGAGACGCTGCTCAGGTGCTGGCTGCACGCCGCCGCCGTGGACGGCCGGCCCTTCCGCCAGGTCCACCGCTGGGCCTCCGGCTACGGCGCCCAGGACCCGGTCCGGGTGCTCCGCACCCATCCCAAGGCGGCCTCCGGGCTCGCCGGGCTCCTGGAGTCCGCGCTCACCGCCTACCCCGAACGCCGGGAGGTGGCCCAGGAACTGACCGTACGGGCCTTCGAGGCCCTCTCCTCGGTCCACATCCGCGAAGCGTGCACACCCAACCGAGCCGATGCGCTCGTGCTGGATTCCTTCGCTCGCGAAGGGGGAACGCTCTATGTGGTCGGCGAGCCCATCGAGGATCCTCGCCACCGCCCCGGTGCGATGCCCCTGCTCACCGCACTCGCCTCGCACGTGGTCGAGCACGGCCGCCGCATGGCCGCACGGTCAACCGACGGTCGGCTCGACCCACCAATGACGCTCGTCCTCGACGATGTCGCCGCCGTGGCCCCGCTTCCCCAGCTGCCGGAGCTGCTGTCGGCCGGCCAGGGCCAGGGGATGCCCACGCTGGCGTTGCTCCGCTCCGAGGAGCAGGGCCGTGCCCGCTGGCGGGTACGTCTGCCGGCACCCGGCCCGAGCTGACGCCGGTCGAGCGGTCTCCCGTCGAGCGGCCTCCCGTCCAACGGTCTCCCGTCCAGCAGGCCCCGGCTGCCCCCGCCTACCTGTGGTCGCGGAGGAAGGCCGGGATGTCGGCCCGGGTCGGGTGGTCGGGCAGGGGTGCGGGCTTGTCCTGGAGGAATGCGGCGATGACGGCTGCGGCTCGTCGGTCGTTGTCGTCCAGGCCGTTCCACATGTGGTGGCCGACGCCCGGCATGTACTGGGTGCGCTGGACGGCGGGGTCGTTCGCAAGGATGGTCGTCGCCCACCGGCGGACCTGGGAGGAGCACTCGGCGATCATCAGCATCGCAGGGGTCCGGGAGCGCCTCAGCTGCGGGGCGATGGAGGGGGAGTCCTTGATCGTCTGCTGGATGCGGAGGCTGGCGGCGGCGCTGAAGGCGAAGGTGCCCTCCGTGTCCTCGACCGGGATGCGGTGCGCGTCCTTCGCACAGTAGGCGGACGCGGTGTCGCTGCCGAGATCGGCGGCGGTGAAGGCATTGACGCCCTCCGCCTGCCCTACCAACCCGGTAGCCGGACTGAGCAGTCCCAGCCGCATGAGGCCGAACGCGACGGCATACCGCGGGATGTGTGTGGAGCGCGGTCCCGCTGTGGCCGGTGCGATCCCGCGGGCGGACGGCCGCCCCTTCCGGCCGGTCATCCCCGCGGTGGGGCCGTCCATCGGACCCGGCTCGGCGATGACCGCCCGATGCAGGTGGGCGGCGGTGGCCCGGTCGGCCAGCGCACGGGTGAGCACGGCGGCGCCCGAGGAGAACCCCAGCACGTCGACGCGGCCCTTGCCGAGCTTGCCGGCGAAAGCGCCGAGGTCACGGACGGACCGGGTGATCGAGTACTGGTCCATGGGCAGCAGGTCACTGCGTCCACCGCCGGCCTGCTCGTAGGCATACACGTCGTAGCCCTGTCCTGCGAGCCTCTGCAGGAAGTGGTGATCGAGCACCGAGATGCTGCGCACCGGCCCGCCGTGGAGGTAGACGAGCGGCACGCGCTGCCGGGGGCTGTTGCCGGTGGGCGGGTAGTGGTAGACCGCGACCCGGCTGCCGGTGGACAGGCGCCAGTGCTCGGTGGTCACGAACGTCAGGTCGGACGGGGGGCGATGTGTCGTGGGGACGGTGGGAACGCACACCGACAACGTCAGAGCCACCGCGACGAGCACCGGCAGGAAGGGAACCAGCCGCCCTCGCCAGGGTCGGCGGCGGCCCCGCCACAGCGCCGCGGCGACCGCGACACCGGCCGTCGCGGACCATGCCGGGAACCCCGATCCCGCCCCGTCGGTGGCGACGACAAGGGCCAGGAAGAAGGCGGCCAGCCCCACCACCGCGGCGGTAGCCGCCAGTAGGCGGCCGACGAAACGTAAAGGACGTATGGCGGACAGTGGCACGGTGATCTCCCCCATGTTCCGGCACATCGTTTTGACACGCCGTTTTGAAACACTGTTCCGAAACGACTGTACCAGCCCGGGTAGGCTGTTCCTCGTGGGAAGGCCGAGAACGAACGACGCCGCCGTCAGAGAACGTCTCGTGGCATGCGCGACCGAGATGTTCGCCACCCGCCCCCAGGAGTCGGTCAGCGTGCGGGCCCTGGCCACGGCTGCCGGAACGTCGACGGCAGCGGTGTACACGTTGTTCCAGGGCAAGGACGGACTGATCCATGAGGTGCGCGACCGAGCGGTCGCCGGCCTCTTCCAGGACCTGACGGCCGTCCCTGAGGCGAAGTCCGGCCTGGAGGACCTGTACGCGTTGGCCGCGGCCTATCGCCGCTGGGGCCGCGAACACCGGCACCTGTACACGGTGTTGTTCGGTGGCGCGCAGTCCTTCGTCCCGTCGGAGCGGGTCGGCGACCGCGACCCGGTGCGTCCGCTTGTCGCGGCGGTCGACCGCGCCGTGGCGGACCGTATCCTCACGGGGGACACCACGCTCATCGCCGTCTCGTTGTGGGTCGCCCTGCACGGGCTGGTGACCCTTGAGATCGCCGGCAGCCTCAACGGCACCGCGGCCGAGACCGCGTTCCGGTCAACGATCGACGCCGTACTACGCGGCTGGGCGGCCCCCACCGCCTTCCCCGGCATCCGGCGCACCGACCCGGCTGCGTGAAGTCCGCGCGAGCGCACAGAAAGGGGGCATCCATGGGCCCCTACCGCCGGATCTCGAACTCCAGCTCCAGGGACGTCGGATCGCCCTCCATCGGCAGCGTCCGCCCGGTCGGTACGAAGCCGATGCGGCGGTAGGAGGCCTCGGCGCGGGCGTTGGTCTCGTGGACGTAGAGCCGCACCCGCTCCAGCGGCGGCCCGGCCAACGACCAGGCCCAGTCGATCGCTTCGCGGAACAACGCGTCCACGACCCCACGCCCTCGGTGCCCAGGCCGGACGAACACCCCCACCAGATGGGCCTGGTCGACCTCGGCAGCCTCACCGAAACCCGGCTCGCCCGCCGACCGCTCGACGAGCACCGACACCGTCCCCGCCCACTGCCCGTCGGGCGCCTCGGCGACGAACTGACGGCTGCGCTCACCCGCGGCGGCTCCCGCCGTCCGCTCCTGCCAGAACACATCGGGCTTGGCCAGCGCATGCTCGTACGTCTCCAGGAAGGCGACCGGGGCGGCCGGATCCCGCAGCGCCACCAGCCGGAGCTCCTTGGCCCGCGCCCACTCCTCCGCCCGCACCGCACGTATGACGTAGTCCATCCACCGATGGTGCCCGGCCGCCCCCACCACGGCAAACGAGATGCGCGCCACCGCACCGTCCGACATGCGCGTACTGCTCCACAGGCCCCGTACCGCTCTACATCCAAGGACGGCCCTTCCCCTGTCACCGAGCGCCGGAACACGCCCTGAACCCCGTGCCCGTACGGCCGCCTAGCCGAGGATCTTGCGGTCGTACGCCACCGCGACCGCAGCCGCCCGGTCCTTGACGCCCAACTTGGCGTAGAGGTGGGTGAGATGGGTCTTGACCGTGGCCTCGCTGATGAACAGCTCGCGGGCGATCTCCCGGTTCGACGTACCGCGCGCGACGAGGACGAGGACCTCGCGCTCCCGGGCCGAGAGGGTCGCCCCGGCCGGGACCGGGGGCGTACGCACCGCGGTGACCAGGCGGGACGCCACCGCCGGGGAGAGCACGGTGCGCCCCTCCGAGGCGGCGCGCACCGCCGTGAAGAGCTCCTCGCGCGGCGCGTCCTTGAGGAGGTAGCCGGTGGCGCCCGCCTCGATCGCGGGCAGCGTGTCGGAGTCGGTGTCGTACGTGGTGAGGACCAGGACGCGGGCGCGCGCACCTCGCCGGAACAGCTCCCTGATGGCGTCGACACCGCCACCGCCCGGCATCCGCAGATCCATGAGGACGACGTCGGGATCGAGGGCGAGGGCTCGGGCGACGCCCTCGACCCCGTCGGAGGCCTCACCGAGAACCCTGAATCCGTCGACCGACTCGAACATGCCACGCAGACCGTCCCTGACCACCGGGTGGTCGTCGACGATCAGCAACGTGACGGGAGGGGGCTCACTGGTCATGGCGGACCAACGGTACGCGAGCGGAGATCGCCGTGCCCCCGTCCTGCTCGGACTCGACGGTGACCGTGCCCGCGATGCGTTCGGCACGTGCCCGCATACCGTCCAGGCCGAAGCCGCCGCTGCCCGTGTGGGCGGACAGCGCCCTCGGGTCGAAGCCGCGGCCGTCGTCGCGTACGTCGAGGGTGACCTCGCCCGCCATGAACGACAGGGTGACACCCAGCCGGGAGGCACGGGCGTGCCGGGCGGTGTTCGACAGCGCCTCCTGCGTGATGCGCAGCAGCGTCGCCTCGATCTCGTCGTGCAGGTGCTCCGCCGCACCGGTCAGGGTGAACTCGGCGCGCACCCCCGTACGGGCCGACCACTCCTCGACGGTCTCGTGCAGCGCCTCGGCGAGCGTGGCGTCGGCGAGCGCGACCGGCGACAGGTTGTGCACGGACCGCCGGGCCTCCCCCAGGCTGCGGCGGGCCAGGTCGGAGGCCCGGCCGAGGTGCTCACGGGCCAGGTCGTGGTCCGGGCTGTTCGCGACGACCTGGAGCTGGGCGATGATCCCGGCCAG
The DNA here is from genome assembly GCF_045162755.1 of Streptomyces sp. NBC_01012. Lineage (NCBI taxonomy): Bacteria > Bacillati > Actinomycetota > Actinomycetes > Kitasatosporales > Streptomycetaceae > Streptomyces > Streptomyces sp. NBC_01012. The sequence goes on from NZ_CP108688.1 coordinate 3,524,568, forward strand.
GCCCTGCGCGATGGTGTCGTGGATCTCGGCGGCAAGACGCCTGCGCTCGTCGGCGACCCCGGCCTCGCGGGCCTGGACGAGGAGCTGGGCGTGCAGTGCGGCGTTCTCGTCGAGGGCGTCGTGCAGCGCCTGGTTGGTGCATTCCAGTTCGGCGATGGTGGTGGCCTGGGCGCGGGCCCGCTCCTCGTCCTTGGCGTCGAGGTGGATCATCACGCCGACCAGCGCCATGTTCACCGCGAGCAGCGCGCCGAACAGCGCCCAGGCTCCCCCGTTGCCCGGCGGCAGCCCGCCGGCCTGGGCCCCGGCCAGGATCACCGCCGTACCGGCGAGACCGGGCCTGACCAGGCGCGGGACGAGGAGCCGGGTGGCGCCGAAGTAGCCGAGGCAGCCGTAGAACGCGAAGAACGGGCTGCAGACGGCCAGCATGAAAGCCACGGCCCAGCGCACCAGGTAGTAGACGGTACCGATGGCGGACGGCCCCCGGCGGGCCACCCCGTACCAGATGGACCACCCCTCCAGGACGACCGCCACCACGACCAGCACGGCCATCAGGACCCAGGCGGCGTGCTCGATCCCGATCACACCGCCCGTCGGAACGGCCAGCAGCACGCTGAAGGCGAGCAGTGAGAAGGGCGCGTACCGCTGGAAGGCCTGCCACCGGTCCTCGACGGCTGCCGTGGCGGCGGCGTGGCCGGGCTGCGTATCCGGTCGGTCCATTGCTCCAGTGTGCCGGGAACCGTTCGACACGCCCCGCATGTCCATGCTCACCGCCACCGCCACCGCCACCGCCTCCGCCACCGCCACCTCTGCCTCCGCCTCCTCCATCACGCCCGTCTCACCCACCGCCTGACTCCCTGCCTCCGCCTCACCGCCCCACCGTCACCGCCTCACCCTCTCCGCCCCACCGTCACCGCCTCACCGTCACCGCCTCGCGTCACTCCCAGCGGAACCAGCGCGTAGCCCCGCCCGTCAGCACCACGACCCACAGCGCGAGCACACCCAGGTGGGACCAGGCCGGCCAGTCGCCCGCCGCGGCCTGGTTCAGGGCCTGCGCGGCGGCACCGAACGGCGTGCACTCGACCATGCTCCCCAGCACGTCCGGCATCGCCTGCACCGGGATCCACACGCCCGCGCAGAACATCGACGGGAAGAAGATCACCGAGCCGATGGCGCTCGCGACCTTCGTCGTACCGGCGAGGGCGCAGACAAGGGCGCCGAGCGCCAGCGCGACGACGATCGACAGGACGAGCGCGAGCAGATAGCCGGCGAGCTGACGGGGCAGAGGCACATCGAAGACGACGCGGCCCACGACGAGCACCAGCACGGACGAGAGCAACGCGGCCGCCCCGTGGATGGTCATCTGCGCCCCCAGCAGCGCGGAGGGGCGCACCGGCGTCGTCGACATCCGGCGCAGGATGCCACGCTCGCGATATCCGGTGACGACCGGCGGCATCGCCTGAAGCCCCGCGACAATCATGCCGAGGAGCACGGCGATGGGGACGTACACATCGATGGTGCGCAGCCCGCCGAAGTCGTCGCTCGGATCACGGAACGACGGGATGGACCCGAGAATCACGAGCAGGGCCGTCGGAAAACCCAGGATCCAGAAAACGCTGCCGGGCTCGCGGCTGAACAGCCGGAACTCGGCCTTCAGCACCGGCGCTCCGGTGACGGTACTCATGACTGTCCGGCTCCCGTGAGGTCGAGGAAGGCGTCGTCCAACGTGGCGTCGGACACGCGGAGTTGATGGGCGGTGACGTGCCGGCGAGCCAGCAGTGTGATGACGGCGTTGACCGTGTCGTCGGTGCCGGTCAGCGTCACACGGGAATCCTTGTGCACGATGCCCACGAGCCCCGGCAGCACGCCGAGCTCACGCTCGTCGAGCGGCGAGGACGGCGTGAACGAGATGACGGTCGCGCCGGCCGCCTGGCTGATCAGTCCGGCAGGCGAGTCGAGGGCGGCGACCCGCCCCCGGTCGATCACGGCGATCCGGTCGCACAGCCGCTGCGCCTCCTCCATGAAGTGCGTGACGAGCAGCACGGTGACCCCACGGTCCCGCACGTCCTCGATGAGCTCCCAGGTGTCACGGCGGGAACGCGGGTCGAGGCCGGTGGTCAGCTCGTCGAGTACGACGACCCTGGGATCGCCGACGAGGGCGAGCGCGATGAACAGGCGCTGCTTCTGACCACCGCTCAGCTTCGCGAACCGGGTGGTGAGCTTGTCCGTCAGCCGCAGCCGCTCGGCGAGCGGCTGCCAGTCGAGCGGGGCCGCGTAGAACGCCGAATACAGCTCCAGCGCCTCCCGCACGGTGAGCTTCGGCTGGATCTCGCTCTCCTGGAGCTGGGCTCCGAGGATGCGGGTGACCTGGTCATGGTCGCGTACGGGGTCGAGGCCCGCGACGCGCACCTGCCCCCCGTCGGGCACCCTCAGCCCCTCGACGCACTCGACGGTCGTGGTCTTCCCCGCACCGTTCGGCCCGAGGATCCCGAAGATCTCGCCCTCCTCGACGGCGAACGAGACCCCGTCGACGACGGTCCGCCCGGCATACGCCTTGCGCAGTCCGGCGACCTCGATGAGTGGTGTGGTGGTGGTCATGGCACCAGCGTCCCCGAGCGGGCCCGCCCGCGGTATCGCCCATCGCGCCGGAAGCGGCATCAACCGATCGGCTGACCGCACCTACGACCGGACGAACGTCGCACAGTCCGGACAGTCGTCGAGATACCGATGCCGACAGTCCACGGTGTGCCGCAGGAACGTGATCGCCCGCTGCCTGGCGCGCACCTCACCCTCCAGCGCGGCGATCTTCCGCGCCACGACCGCCTGCGCCTCCGACTTCACCGGGGCCATCGCGGCGGTGACCTCGGGCAACGACAGCCCTACGCGCCGCAGCTTCAGCACGGTACGCGCCTGTTCGAGAGCCCTGTCGTCGAAGACGCGGTAGCCGTTGCCGTCACGGGGCACGGAGAGCGCACCGACCTGCTCCCAGTGCCGGAGCACATGGGCCTCGATCCCGAGTTGTGCGGCGGCTTCCCCGATCGTCCTCACGATGCGCGCCTTGCCTTCATGTCGACGTGAACGCCTAGCGTCTCCAATATGCCTCAGACCACCAGCGCCACGGGCGCCCTTCGGAGTTCATCGGTCCTGGTCACCGGCGCGACCGGCAAGCTCGGCCGTGAGGTGGTCGACCGCCTCCGAGCGCAGGACGCGCGGATACGCGCCCTCTCCCGCCGCCCGGCAGGTGCGCTCCCCGGGGTAGAGCCCCTGGCCGGCGACCTCACGGAACCCACCACGGTCCGCACCGCACTTGAGGGCATCAACACCGTCCTCCTTCTCTGGCCGCTGCTCGACGCCGCGCCCGCGTACGGGCTGGTCGAGGAACTCACGACCACGGCACCCCGCGTCATCTACCTGTCCTCCACAGCCGTCGACGACACGGCCGCGCGGCAGAGCGACCCCATCGTGCAGGTCCACGCCGACATGGAAACCATGCTCCGCGACGCCGGTCTGCGACCCGTCGTCCTGCGCAGCGACACCCTGGCCTCCAACGCCCGTGGCTGGGCGGCCCAAGTAAGAGCCGGGGACGTGGTGACCGGCCCCGACATCGCGCGCACAGCCGTCATCGACGAGCGTGATGTCGCCGATGCGGCCCTCGCCCTACTGTGCGCGCACCAGGACGACGAACTGGACGACGCACCCCGCCTGTTGACGGGCCCCGAGGTGCTCAGCCGCGCCGACCAGGTCGACCGCCTCGGGGCAGCGCTCGGACGGCCTCTGCGCTTCGAGACGGTCCCCGCCGATGTCGCACGGACACGCATGCTCGCCGACGGGCGGCCGGAGCAACTGGTGGACGCACTGATCGCCGCATCGCAGCACCGCCCGGAGTCGCGCCGCGTCACCGACCACGTCGAGCGCCTCACCGGACACCCGGCCACCTCTTTCGAACAATGGGCCACCGACCACGCAGCCGACTTCAGCTGACCCGAGCCCTGGCGAGAGCACCACGCCCACACGCAGCAACGCCGACAATGATGGCTGTAGAACGCAGAAAAGCCCCGTGCCACAAGGGCACGGGGCTTTCCCGGAATAATAGTTCGGCGGCGTCCTACTCTCCCACAGGGTCCCCCCTGCAGTACCATCGGCGCTGAAAGGCTTAGCTTCCGGGTTCGGAATGTAACCGGGCGTTTCCCTAACGCAATGACCACCGAAACACTATGAAATTAACCAACACCGGACAAAAACACGGCAGTTCGTTATTTCAGAACCAACACAGTGGACGCGAGCAACTGAGGACAAGCCCTCGGCCTATTAGTACCAGTCAGCTCCACCCGTTACCGGGCTTCCACATCTGGCCTATCAACCCAGTCGTCTACTGGGAGCCTTAACCACTCAAGGTGGTGGGAACACTCATCTCGAAGCAGGCTTCCCGCTTAGATGCTTTCAGCGGTTATCCTTTCCGAACGTAGCCAACCAGCCATGCCCTTGGCAGAACAACTGGCACACCAGAGGTTCGTCCGTCCCGGTCCTCTCGTACTAGGGACAGCCCTTCTCAATATTCCTACGCGCACAGCGGATAGGGACCGAACTGTCTCACGACGTTCTAAACCCAGCTCGCGTACCGCTTTAATGGGCGAACAGCCCAACCCTTGGGACCGACTCCAGCCCCAGGATGCGACGAGCCGACATCGAGGTGCCAAACCATCCCGTCGATATGGACTCTTGGGGAAGATCAGCCTGTTATCCCCGGGGTACCTTTTATCCGTTGAGCGACAGCGCTTCCACAAGCCACTGCCGGATCACTAGTCCCGACTTTCGTCCCTGCTCGACCCGTCGGTCTCACAGTCAAGCTCCCTTGTGCACTTACACTCAACACCTGATTGCCAACCAGGCTGAGGGAACCTTTGGGCGCCTCCGTTACTCTTTAGGAGGCAACCGCCCCAGTTAAACTACCCATCAGACACTGTCCCTGATCCGGATCACGGACCCAGGTTAGACATCCAGCACGACCAGAGTGGTATTTCAACGACGACTCCACAACCACTGGCGTGGCCGCTTCAAAGTCTCCCACCTATCCTACACAAGCCGAACCGAACACCAATATCAAACTATAGTAAAGGTCCCGGGGTCTTTCCGTCCTGCTGCGCGAAACGAGCATCTTTACTCGTAGTGCAATTTCACCGGGCCTATGGTTGAGACAGTCGAGAAGTCGTTACGCCATTCGTGCAGGTCGGAACTTACCCGACAAGGAATTTCGCTACCTTAGGATGGTTATAGTTACCACCGCCGTTTACTGGCGCTTAAGTTCTCAGCTTCGCACACCCGAAAGTGCACTAACCGGTCCCCTTAACGTTCCAGCACCGGGCAGGCGTCAGTCCGTATACATCGCCTTACGGCTTCGCACGGACCTGTGTTTTTAGTAAACAGTCGCTTCTCGCTGGTCTCTGCGGCCACCCCCAGCTCACCGAGTAAATCGGATCACCAGAAATGGCCCCCCTTCTCCCGAAGTTACGGGGGCATTTTGCCGAGTTCCTTAACCATAGTTCACCCGAACGCCTCGGTATTCTCTACCTGACTACCTGAGTCGGTTTAGGGTACGGGCCGCCATGAAACTCGCTAGAGGCTTTTCTCGACAGCATAGGATCATCCACTTCACCACAATCGGCTCGGCATCAGGTCTCAGCCTTAACGTGTGACGGATTTACCTACCACACGGCCTACACCCTTACCCCGGGACAACCACCGCCCGGGCTGGACTACCTTCCTGCGTCACCCCATCGCTTACCTACTACAAGTCTGGTTCATCGGCTCCACCACTACCCTCAACTCCGAAGAGATCAGGCCGGCTTCACGGACTTAGCATCGCCTGATTCAGTACTGGGCGTTTCAAAGCGGGTACCGGAATATCAACCGGTTGTCCATCGACTACGCCTGTCGGCCTCGCCTTAGGTCCCGACTTACCCTGGGCAGATCAGCTTGACCCAGGAACCCTTAGTCAATCGGCGCACACGTTTCTCACGTGTGTATCGCTACTCATGCCTGCATTCTCACTCGTGAACCGTCCACAACTCGCTTCCACGGCTGCTTCACCCGGCACACGACGCTCCCCTACCCATCCCAGCCCCCGTTAGGAGTATGTGCTGGAATGACACGACTTCGGCGGTACGCTTGAGCCCCGCTACATTGTCGGCGCGGAATCACTTGACCAGTGAGCTATTACGCACTCTTTCAAGGATGGCTGCTTCTAAGCCAACCTCCTGGTTGTCTCTGCGACTCCACATCCTTTCCCACTTAGCGTACGCTTAGGGGCCTTAGTCGATGCTCTGGGCTGTTTCCCTCTCGACCATGGAGCTTATCCCCCACAGTCTCACTGCCGCGCTCTCACTTACCGGCATTCGGAGTTTGGCTAAGGTCAGTAACCCGGTAGGGCCCATCGCCTATCCAGTGCTCTACCTCCGGCAAGAAACACACGACGCTGCACCTAAATGCATTTCGGGGAGAACCAGCTATCACGGAGTTTGATTGGCCTTTCACCCCTAACCACAGGTCATCCCCCAGGTTTTCAACCCTGGTGGGTTCGGTCCTCCACGAAGTCTTACCTCCGCTTCAACCTGCCCATGGCTAGATCACTCCGCTTCGGGTCTAGAGCGTGCAACTCAAACGCCCTATTCGGACTCGCTTTCGCTACGGCTTCCCCACACGGGTTAACCTCGCTACACACCGCTAACTCGCAGGCTCATTCTTCAAAAGGCACGCAGTCACGACTGACAACACAAGTGCTGCCAGCGACGCTCCCACGGCTTGTAGGCACACGGTTTCAGGTACTATTTCACTCCGCTCCCGCGGTACTTTTCACCATTCCCTCACGGTACTATCCGCTATCGGTCACCAGGGAATATTTAGGCTTAGCGGGTGGTCCCGCCAGATTCACACGGGATTTCTCGGGCCCCGTGCTACTTGGGTGTCTCTCAAACGAGCCGCTGATGTTTCAGCTACGGGGGTCTTACCCTCTACGCCGGACCTTTCGCATGTCCTTCGCCTACATCAACGGTTTCTGACTCGTCTCACAGCCGGCAGACTATGAAAAAGAGATCCCACAACCCCGCATGCGCAACCCCTGCCGGGTATCACACGCATACGGTTTGGCCTCATCCAGTTTCGCTCGCCACTACTCCCGGAATCACGGTTGTTTTCTCTTCCTGAGGGTACTGAGATGTTTCACTTCCCCTCGTTCCCTCCACACTGCCTATGTGTTCAGCAGCGGGTGACAGCCCATGACGACTGCCGGGTTTCCCCATTCGGAAACCCCCGGATCAAAGCTTGGTTGACAGCTCCCCGGGGACTATCGTGGCCTCCCACGTCCTTCATCGGTTCCTGGTGCCAAGGCATCCACCGTGCGCCCTTAAAAACTTGGCCACAGATGCTCGCGTCCACTGTGCAGTTCTCAAACAACGACCAGCCACCCACCACCCCACCCTTACAGGCGAGTTCACTGGGGCCGGCAACCAAAGGCAGCCTTACGGCCATACCTTCAGATACCCAACAGCGTGCCCGACCCGATCAACTTGTTCCGCTTTCCACGCCGAAGCAGTACTCACACAACAAGCTCACCGCGCCGAATAGTCAACGTTCCACCCATGAGCAACCACCGTCGAACATTTGCCGACGAAATGGTCTCTGGATTCCCCGAAAGGAACCTAGATGCTCCTTAGAAAGGAGGTGATCCAGCCGCACCTTCCGGTACGGCTACCTTGTTACGACTTCGTCCCAATCGCCAGTCCCACCTTCGACAGCTCCCTCCCACAAGGGGTTGGGCCACCGGCTTCGGGTGTTACCGACTTTCGTGACGTGACGGGCGGTGTGTACAAGGCCCGGGAACGTATTCACCGCAGCAATGCTGATCTGCGATTACTAGCAACTCCGACTTCATGGGGTCGAGTTGCAGACCCCAATCCGAACTGAGACCGGCTTTTTGAGATTCGCTCCGCCTCACGGCATCGCAGCTCATTGTACCGGCCATTGTAGCACGTGTGCAGCCCAAGACATAAGGGGCATGATGACTTGACGTCGTCCCCACCTTCCTCCGAGTTGACCCCGGCAGTCTCCTGTGAGTCCCCATCACCCCGAAAGGCATGCTGGCAACACAGAACAAGGGTTGCGCTCGTTGCGGGACTTAACCCAACATCTCACGACACGAGCTGACGACAGCCATGCACCACCTGTATACCGACCACAAGGGGGGCACCATCTCTGATGCTTTCCGGTATATGTCAAGCCTTGGTAAGGTTCTTCGCGTTGCGTCGAATTAAGCCACATGCTCCGCTGCTTGTGCGGGCCCCCGTCAATTCCTTTGAGTTTTAGCCTTGCGGCCGTACTCCCCAGGCGGGGAACTTAATGCGTTAGCTGCGGCACCGACGACGTGGAATGTCGCCAACACCTAGTTCCCAACGTTTACGGCGTGGACTACCAGGGTATCTAATCCTGTTCGCTCCCCACGCTTTCGCTCCTCAGCGTCAGTAATGGCCCAGAGATCCGCCTTCGCCACCGGTGTTCCTCCTGATATCTGCGCATTTCACCGCTACACCAGGAATTCCGATCTCCCCTACCACACTCTAGCTAGCCCGTATCGAATGCAGACCCGGGGTTAAGCCCCGGGCTTTCACATCCGACGTGACAAGCCGCCTACGAGCTCTTTACGCCCAATAATTCCGGACAACGCTTGCGCCCTACGTATTACCGCGGCTGCTGGCACGTAGTTAGCCGGCGCTTCTTCTGCAGGTACCGTCACTTTCGCTTCTTCCCTGCTGAAAGAGGTTTACAACCCGAAGGCCGTCATCCCTCACGCGGCGTCGCTGCATCAGGCTTTCGCCCATTGTGCAATATTCCCCACTGCTGCCTCCCGTAGGAGTCTGGGCCGTGTCTCAGTCCCAGTGTGGCCGGTCGCCCTCTCAGGCCGGCTACCCGTCGTCGCCTTGGTAGGCCATCACCCCACCAACAAGCTGATAGGCCGCGGGCTCATCCTTCACCGCCGGAGCTTTTAACCCCGTCCCATGCGGGACAGAGTGTTATCCGGTATTAGACCCCGTTTCCAGGGCTTGTCCCAGAGTGAAGGGCAGATTGCCCACGTGTTACTCACCCGTTCGCCACTAATCCACCCCGAAAGGCTTCATCGTTCGACTTGCATGTGTTAAGCACGCCGCCAGCGTTCGTCCTGAGCCAGGATCAAACTCTCCGTGAATGTTTTCCCGTAATCGGGATCACAACACGAGAGCGGAACAACCAAGTCGGAATAAGACCGGTCGTTCACAGCGTCCTCGCTGTTGTTGCCTACCCGACCCGAAGGACCGGTAGGACTTTTCAAAGGAACCACCAACCTGCCGAAGCAGGCCGGGGTATCAACATATCTGGCGTTGACTTTTGGCACGCTGTTGAGTTCTCAAGGAACGGACGCTTCCTTCGGTCCCGTTTCACCGGGCCCCTCCGGGCGCTTCCCTTCGTGTTCTTGCGTTTCCGACTCTATCAGACTCTTTCGTGTCCGATTCCCGGCCGAAGCGGGATCCTGCGGGTTACTGCTTGATTCGCTTTCCAGTTCTTCGCTTTCGCGTTTCCCTTTCCGGCGAGTCCGACTCTATCAGATCCTTTCGGGCCTGATTCCCAGTCAGCGGGGTTTGTCATCCCGACCCTTCGGCCGTTCCGACTCCCGAACTCTAGCGGATCCCTCCGGCGACTCATAATCGAGCCCGGGAATTGAATTTCGGCATGCCGAAATTGTCCCCGACGGGAGATCGTGCTGAGTTTGGTTGCCGCATTCGCGGCGAATCGGCTGCCTCAGAACCGTACCGGCTCCGTGACAACTCGAAGAACCTTACTGACGCGAGGGAGGGCTGTCAAGCCCGCCCCTGCCCGGCCTCGGCGGCCATCAGTCCAGGTCGGTGAGTCTGCCGTCGGCGTCCGGCTGCTCGTCCTCCACGCGGCGCAGGAGCCGGATCAGGATCTCGCCCAGCGCCCCGCGCTCGTCACCCGAGAGGTCCTGGAGAAGGTCCTCCTCGAAGGTGGTGGCCATCCTCATCGCCTCGAGCCACTTCGTGCGCCCCTCGTCCGTCAGCTCGACGATGACGCGCACCCTGTTCTTCTCGTCCCTGTCCCTCGTGACCAGGCCCTCGCCCGCCATGCGGTCGATGCGATGAGTCATCGCGGCGGGAGTGAGCCCGAGCCGCTTGGCCAGCTCACCCGGGCCCAGCCGGTACGGGGTGCCGGACAGGACCAGAGTCTTGAGCACCTCCCACTCGGTGTTGCTGATGCCGAGGGCGGCGACCTGCCTGCCGTAGGCGACGTTCATCCGGCGATTCAGCCGGCCCAGCGCGGAGACGATCTGCTCGACCTGCGGGTCGAGATCCCGGAACTCGCGCTGGTAGGCGGCGATCTGCTCGTCGAGGCTCGGCTCATGGAGCTCGGGCTGCTCGGTGGTCTCAGACATGGCGGGCAGTATCGCACGCCCCTCGTCGCCTTCGAAGTCCTTCAGGCTGAAGACTTCAGCTTCTAACTTTAGTGCTAAAGTCTACGGGTCTGTGTTCTTGAAGGTTCTTTCTGTCTTGAGGTAGGTGAGTGTGACCAGGGAGATGGGTGCAGCGCTGCGGCGGATCCAGCTGGGCAGCGCGCTGAGCGCGTTCGGCCTCGGATTCACCGTCCCGTATCTGTACGTCTACGTGGCGCAGGTGCGGGATCTCGGTGCCGGTACGGCAGGTGTCGTACTGGCTGTCTTCGCCATGGCGGCGCTGGCCGTGCTGCCGTTCACGGGCAGGGCCATCGACCGGCGTGGTCCCCTGCCGGTGCTGATCGTCGCCGCCGCCGCGTCCGCCGTGGGCGCGTGTGCGCTGGGCGTTTCGAGCGGTGTGACGTCTGCCGTGCTCTCCGCCGCCGTCCTGGGCGCGGGCACCGCTGTCATGCAGCCGGCCCTCGCGACGATGCTGGTCTGGTGCTCCAGCGCCTCGACCCGCACACGCGCCTTCGCCATGCAGTTCTTCCTGCAGAACCTCGGGCTCGGCATCGGTGGTCTGGTGGGCGGACAGCTGGTGGACGTCGACAGGCCGTCGAGCTTCACCCTGCTGTTCCTCATCGAAGCTGCGATGTTCGTGGTGCTCGGCGTGGTCGCCGTAACGGTACGCATGCCGCGTGCCCCCTCCCTCGCCGCTCCTGTGCCCGCCGACGGCTCAGCGCCGAAGGCCGGGCTGCGGGTGCTGCTCTCGCACCGGGCCATGGTGCAGCTGTGCGTGCTGGGCTTCGTGATTTTCTTCGCCTGCTACGGCCAGTTCGAGTCCGGTCTCGCCGCCTACGGCACCGAGGCCGCCGGAATCGATCCGTCCACCCTGGGCATCGCGCTGGCGGCCAACACGGCCGTCATCGTCGTCGCGCAGTTCGTGGTGCTCCGTCTCGTGGAGCGTCGGCGGCGCAGCCGCGTCATCGCGGGTGTCGGTCTGATCTGGGCCTTCGCCTGGATCGTGGCGGGATACGCGGGTCTCGGGCACGGCAGCCAGACCATGGCGACGGCTGCGATGATCTCGACGTACGCGCTGTTCGGGCTGGGTGAGTCGATGCTGTCACCGACGGTGGCGCCGCTGGTCGCCGATCTGGCGCCCCAGGCCATGGTCGGTCAGTACAACTCGGCGTTCGCCCTGGTGAAGCAGCTTGCCCTGGCTGTCGGGCCTGCCGTGGGCGGTCCCATGGGCGCCGCGCTGCACGGGCCGTACGTCGTGACGTTCGTGCTGTTCTCGCTGGCTGTCACCGTGCTGGCGCTCAGGCTGGGCCGCCGGCTGACCCCCGTGCAGGACAATCCGTCGCTCGCGGCGGTGCCGTCCCGGGTGGTTGCCGTGTCGTTGCCGGAGAGCGGTCCCGCGGTCGCCGCGCCCACCACCGTGCACGGGGAGACCGTGCGCTGAGAGGCCGTTGCACGGAGAGACCGCGCGCCGAGAGACCGCGCGCCGATAGCGAGCTCAGCCCGGGAGCGCGAATTCGCACCAGACCGCCTTGCCTCCGCCCGGGGTGCGGCGGCTGCCCCAGGACGAGGCGATGGTCGCGACGATGGAGATGCCGCGTCCCGCCTCGTCGGCGGGTTCGGCGCGGCGGCGCCGGGGCAGGTGGTCGTCCCCGTCCGTCACCTCGATGATCAGGCGGCGGTCGGTCCGGCGCAGACCGAGGCGCATGGGCGGGGTGCCGTGCTGGAGGGAGTTCGCCACGAGCTCGCTCGCGGCGAGTACCCCCAGGTCGCACAGCTCCATGGGAAAGCGCCAGGACGTCAGGACGCCCGTGGCGAAGGCACGGGCCCTGGGGGCGGCCTCGATGCCGCCGAGCAGTTCGAGCGAGGCGTTGTGGAAGAGCTCCGCGCTCGCACCCGTACGGGCGGGGTGCTGGACCACGAGGACCGCCACGTCGTCGTCGTGCTCCGCGGTGACACCCAGGGAACGGATGAGCCGGTCGCAGACGACCTGAGGTGATCCCTTGGCGCCCGAGAGTGCGCGCTCCAGGGAGGCCACCCCCTCGTCGATGTCCTCGCTGCGGCGTTCGACCAGGCCGTCCGTGTAGAGGACGGCCGTGGAGCCGGGCGGCAGGGGAATCGTCCCCGAGGTGTGGACCCAGCCTCCCGTACCTCCCGTGCCGAGCGGCGGTCCTGTCGGGTCCTCGGCGCGGTGGACGGTGCCGTCCTCGTCGCACACGACGATCGGTAGGTGCCCGGCGGAGGCGTAGACGAGATGGCCCTCGTTCGGGTCGTGGACGGCGTAGGCGCAGGTGGCGATCTGGCTGGCGTCGATCTCGGCGGCGAGTACGTCGAGGAGCTGAAGCACCTCGTGCGGCGGCAGATCGAGGCGGGCGTAGGCGCGGACGGCGGTGCGCAGCTGGCCCATGACGGCGGCGGCCCGCACACCGCGTCCCATCACGTCGCCGATGACGAGCGCGGTCCGGCCGGCGCCGAGGGTGATGACGTCGTACCAGTCGCCGCCGACAGCGGCGTCCGTGCCGCCCGGCTGATACGTGGCGGCGATGCGCAGGTCGTCGGGCTGTTCGAGATCCTGCGGGAGCAGGGAGCGCTGGAGGGTGACGGCCGTTTCGCGGTGGCGGCGCTCGCTGGCGCGGAGCCTCTCCGCCGCCTCGGCGTGGTCGGTGACATCGGTGGCGTAGACGAGGACGCCCGCCTCACCTTCGGGCCCGTCCGGGCTGCCGGTGGCCACGGGGGTGCAGGTCACCGTGTACGAGCTGCCCGCCAGGACCTTGCGGGACTTGACCGTGCGGGGAGTGCCGCTGCGCAGGACCTGGTCCATGAGAGGCAGCAGGCTGAGCTCGGCGAGCTCGGGCATGGCCTCGGCCGCGGTCGCGCCGCAGGGGCGTGGGCCGAAGGCCGCCGTGTATGCGGCGTTGACATAGGTGATGCGGTGCTCGGAGCCGTGGAGCAGCGCGACGGGGGCGGGCAGCCGCCCGAGGAGCTCTCCGGCGGGCAGGGCCTCCGGCGAGGGGTCGGCGGCCGGGGGCTGCGAGGCCTCGTCCGGTGGTGTGGCCGCGGTCCTGGGCCGTAGGGACTCGGCGCGGGCAGCGGGTACGGAACTCTGGTCGTCCCGCGCGGCGGCTCGGCGCTGCGTTCCGGGAAGGCGGGCGCTCCAGCGCGTGAAGTTCACGGAATTTCTGGCCTCGTGTGTCGGTCTGGTCCGCTCGGGCGAGCTGCTTCTTCTGCTGGTCCTGCCGGCCGGTGGTTCCCCGTCCGCTTCTCATGTCTCACGCGGGGTCGGGGTGCCGGGGGCCGGGGCTTCTTCGTGCTGGTGGCCGTCGCTGCCGGTCACTTCAGGTGACTGCCTGCCGGGTGACTCTGCGCAGGTGTGAGCCCACCTATGGTCACACGTCCAGTGTGATCGGCCGTACTGACAGTTGCCGTACGGCGGTCGGTCCATCCGCTGAACTGCGGGCGTTCCAGGGGCGTACCGGTGGGCGGCGTACGGCGGATCAGCCGGACGTGCCCGGTGGCCTGCCGTTCTTCGGCGGGGCGTCGTCCGGCGGGCCCGGGTGCGCGTGTCCCCGGGCGGCGAGGGCGAATTCGGCACGCGGGTGTTCGAGCGAGCCGAGGGAGACGATCTCTCGCTTGAAGAGTCCGGCCAGGGTCCACTCGGCAAGGACACGCGCCTTCCGGTTGAACGTGGGTACGCGGCTGAGGTGGTAGACGCGGTGCATCAGCCAGGCCGGATATCCCTTGAGCTTGCGCCCGTAGACATGGGCGACGCCCTTGTGCAGGCCGAGCGAGGCGACGGATCCGGCGTAGGAGTGCCGGTAGTCGGTGGCCGGCCGTCCCGCGAGGGTGGCCACGATGTTGTCGGCGAGGACCTTGGCCTGGCGCACGGCGTGCTGGGCGTTCGGCGCGGTGTCCGTGCCGGGCTCGGACGAGGTGAGGTCGGGGACGGCCGCGGCGTCACCGGCGGCCCAGGCATGTTCGGTGCCGTCGACGGAGAGGGCGGCGGTGCAGCGGATGCGGCCGCGCTCCGTGAGGGGGAGGTCGGTGGCGGCGAGGATCGGCGCGGGTTTGACGCCCGCGGTCCACACCAGGGTGCGGGTCGGGAAGCGTGAGCCGTCGCTGAGCACGGCGACCCGGCCTTCGCAGCTGTCCAGGCGGGTGTCGAGCCGTACGTCGATGTTGCGGCCCCGCAGTTCCCTGACGGCGTACCTGCCCATGGCCTCGCCGACCTCGGGGAGGATGCGCCCCGTCGCCTCGACCAGGATCCATCTCAGGTCCGTGGGCTTGATGTTGTGGTAGTAGCGCGAGGTGTACCTGGCCATGTCCTCGAGCTCGGCGAGCGCTTCCACACCGGCGTATCCGCCGCCGACGAAGACGAAGGTCAGGGCGGCGTCACGGATGGCAGGGTCCCGGGTGGCCGAGGCGATGTCCATCTGTTCGATGACGTGGTTGCGGAGCCCGATGGCTTCCTCGACGGTCTTGAAGCCGATGCCGAAGTCGGCGAGGCCGGGGACGGGCAGGGTGCGCGACACGGATCCGGGCGCGAGGACGATCTCGTCGTACGGGATCTCCAGGGCGCCGGTGCCGTCCTCGCCGGTGGCGAGCGTCGCTACGGTCGCGGTGCGCTTGGCGTGGTCGACGCGCTCCGCCTCGCCGATGACGATCGTGCAGTACTTCAGTACCCGGCGCAGGGGCACGACGACATGGCGCGGCGAGATCGAACCGGCGGCGGCTTCGGGCAGGAACGGCTGGTACGTCATATAGGGCTCGGGGGTGACCACCACGATCTCGGCCTCACCGCTCTTCAGTCTCTGCCGGAGCTTCCGCTGGAGACGCAGCGCGGTGTACATCCCGACGTAGCCGCCGCCGACGACGAGAATGCGCGCACTTGGCCGGGTGCCGGGGGGTGCCCCCCGGGAATCTGGTGCCATCACCATCCCATGACGCAACGGAGTCCGGAGTTTGTCCACAGGCCCGGCAAATTGTGTGACCGGAGCTCCTCCGCCGCCCCGCGGCCCGCGGTCCTCGCCGGTCTCCGGAGCTGTGCAGGTCAGGTGGGGCGGAAGGGGTGAAGGAGAGGGGGCGAATCAGGGTCCAACCGGTCCTTGCTCCGATCGGGGGGCGCTCCGTGCGGAACTACCCCCTTCTGAATTGACCCGGGCTCAACTATGTTCGTACCCCGTTGGGGTGTCGGATTCGGACTGAGGTCCACACCCCGACCGACAGGCGGGGAAGTCTCCGGGGGGAGACGTCATAACCGGGGGAAGTTATGCACATTCAGGATTTGCATGGGCCGAGCGCTGTCTCCTCCACAGATGAGGACCACGGGCGGCTGAGCCCCGTGGCAGCGGTCGGTACGGTCGCGGCGGCAGGAGCGACGGGCCCCACCGCCCGGTCCGCACCGCTCCGCGTGGACGCACAGCGCAATCTCGAGCACGTCCTGCGCGCCGCGCGCGAGGTGTTCGGCGAGTTGGGTTACGGCGCGCCGATGGAAGACGTGGCACGCCGCGCGCGGGTCGGTGTCGGGACGGTCTACCGCCGTTTCCCGAGCAAGGACGTGCTGGTGCGCCGGATAGCCGAGGAGGAGACCGCCCGGCTGACCGACCAGGCGCGCTCCGCCCTCGGCCACGAGGACGAGCCGTGGTCGGCACTCTCCCGCTTCCTGCGGACCTCGGTGGCATCGGGCGCGGGCCGGCTGCTGCCGCCGCAGGTGCTGCGCGTCGGCGCGGAGGCGGACGACCAGGCCGAGGCGGCGGCGGGCATGAGCACGGCCGACAGCGAGACGCGTGTCCCGTATCAGCGGCAGGGAGTGGACCAGCCCGGACTCCGGGTGGTCGGTGCCCCCTCGTCGGAGGAGGAGGGGCTCGACGACGACCCGGGCGCTGCCGAGCTGCTGGAGGTCGTGGGCAGGCTGGTGGACCGGGCCCGTGAGTCGGGTCAGCTGCGGGGTGATGTGACGGTGGGCGATGTGCTGCTGGTCATCGCCACGGCGGCACCGGCTCTGCCCGACCCGGCCCACCAGGCCGCTGCGTCGGCCCGGCTGCTGGACATCCTGCTGGAGGGTCTGCGGCCGCATCAGGCATAAGCACTCCGTGGCCGGCGGGAGCGGCTCCGTCGCCCGAACATCTCGGACACCCGTGCGGGCAGGGGGCGTTGCTCCTTCCCCGTCCGGGTGACATCACCCCCCGGGGGACCGGAAGACACCCCGGACGAGTGGTTGCTTGCGCTCCGGGGTTCGCCGTGCCATGGCTCTGTGGCACTGTTGCCCGGGAATTCAGGGTCCGAGGGTGCATTACGGGGGCTCCGCGATGAGCGGTGACGCGCAGCAGCAAGAACCGTCCGACGGTGTCGCTGCCACGGGCAAGGGCAGCAGCGGAGTGGCGCCGCAGGGCCAGTCGTCTCCGGAGCGTTCCGGGGAGGACGTGCGGCCGGACGGCTCCGCCGAGGGTGGCACCGTGCTGCCCGGCCCGTGGCCGCCCGCGTCCGCCGGTGACGGGACGCCCTCGCAGCCCGGCGCGACGGACGCCGTGAACACCGACAGCGCGTACACCGACTCCGTGTACGCGGTCCCGCTGCAACGTGAGGGTCGCGCCGGATCGGCCGACCTCGGCCCCTCCGACGCCCAGTTGATCCAGGGGATGCGCGAGGGCGACGACCAGGCGTACGAGGAGCTCTTCCGCCGCCACTCCGGCGCGGTGCGCCGCTATGCCCGTACCTGCTGCCGGGACGCGCACACCGCCGACGACCTGACGGCCGAGGTGTTCGCGCGGACACTGCAGGCGGTGCGCGGCGGTAAGGGGCCGGAGGAAGCCGTCCGTGCCTACCTCATGACGGCCGTCCGGCATGTCGCCGCCGCGTGGACCAGGAGCGCGAAGCGCGAGCATCTCGTCGACGACTTCGCGGTGTTCGCCGCGCAGGCCACCCGCTCCGCCGGTCTCTCGGAGACCGACACCCTCGATCTGGGCGCCGATGTGCGGGCCATGCACGAGGCGGACAGGTCGATGGCCATGCAGGCGTTCCGCAGCCTGCCGGAGCGCTGGCAGGCCGTGCTGTGGCACACCACGGTGGAGGAGGAGTCGCCCAGCGAGGTCGCCCCCCTGTTCGGTCTGACGGCCAACGCCACGGCGGTTCTCGCCGTCCGGGCCCGCGAAGGCCTCAAGCAGGCTTACCTGCAGGCCCATGTCAGCCAGTCGCTGACAGCGGGCGGTGACTGCGCGCAGTACGCCGACCGGCTCGGCGCCCATGCCAGGGGAGGCCTGCGCACCCGGGCGGAACGCGGGCTGCGCAAGCATCTGGACGAGTGCGCGAAGTGCCGGATCGCCGCCGGTGAGCTGGACCGGGTGAACGCCGGGATTCCGGCCGTTCTTCCGATCGCCGTCATCGGCTGGTTCGCCGCGGGCTATTCGCTCAAGGCGGCCGGCATCGTGGCCGGCGGCGCAGCGGGGGCCGCCGGTGCCGGAGCCGCCGCTGCGGCCACCGGAGGCGCGTCCTCCGGGAGCGGCGCGGCAGGCGGGGCCGCCGCGTCGGAGGGCCTCGGCGCTCCGGTGAAGGCCGGGATCGCCGCCGCGGTGGCCCTGGCGGTCGCCGCCGGTCTGGTGTGGGCACTGGTCGGTGACGACCGGCCCGCGCCCGAGCAGAAGCCGGTGGCCAAGCCGCCGGCCGCGGCACCCGCCCCCACTCCCCCGCCCGCTCCTGAGCCGACGCCGAGTCCGGAGCCGCCGCCCCCGCCCGCCACGCCCGCGGCGAAGACGCCGCCCGCCCCTGAGCCCACTCCGACCCCGACACCCACACCCACGCCGACCCCGAGGCCGACACCTCCGAAGAAGCCCTCGCCGACCCCCACCCCGACCCCGCCCCCGCCGAAGGAGCCGCCGCCCGCGCCGGAGGTCTACCAGGTCAACGAGCTGGCGTACTCACTCACCGGCGATCACACGGGTCCTGAGATCGTGCTCGGCCGCAGCCGCGGTGTGTTCTGGCAGCGCCAGGGGCTGTCGATCGCGTCCACGACGTACGCGCACGGTGTGACCGCCCCCTCCAGCTCCTCGGTGACCGTCCAGCTCAACCGGAAGTGCACCCGCTACGAGGCGATGGCCGGGGTGGACGACCTGACCCTGGGGATCGGCGCCGTGCGCTTCTCCGTGTACGACGACGCGGGGGCGCGGCTGTGGCAGTCCCCCGTGGTCCGGGGCAACGAGCCCGCCGTACCGGTGGGCGTCGGCATCGAGGGCGTGGACGCGATCCGGCTCGTCGTGGAGCCGTCGGGGCCGCTGGGCGGGGTCGCGCTGGCCGACTGGGCGCAGTCACGCATCAGTTGCAGCTGAGCTCCCCGGACTCACGCATCAGTTGCAGCTGAGCTCCCCGGAGTCACGCATCAGTTGCCGCTGAGGTCCCCGGCGGTTTCGACCAGCTGGTCCAGCAGGTCCACGACCTCCTGAGACGTCAGGCCGCTCCCCAGGGCGCTCTCCTCCGCGTAGCGCCGGTGTCCGAGAGCCGTCCGCAGCTGGGCCGCCACCGCAGCCACCTGGTCCTCCTCAAGGGCGGAGCGAGGGCCGTTCAGGCGCCAGGTCCCGGCCGCCGCGAGGATCCGGGCCGCTGCCGCGTACCGGTCCAGCCGTACGAGGACGGTCACGGCAGACTCCGCCAGGTAGGCGGTGAAGTTCTCCGCGCAGCCGGACGACACGGCCAGACGCAGCGCCCCGGTCACCCCACGCAGCCCCTCGGCGGCCCCGCCGGACGGTTCGAACACGCTGATGCCGGCCGAGAGCGCCATGAGCGCCGCCTCGAACTGCGGGGGCCTGCTGCCGTACGCGTCGGCGCCGCCCGCCGCGTCCGCGTACCGGCGGGCCCGGGGGATCTCGCCCGCCGCCAGTGCGACGGAGGCCCGCAGGAAGTCGATGTAGGCACCGGCGTCCATCACATGCTGGCGTTCCGCTTCCGCCTCCGCCTCGTCCAGGCCCTTCGTCGCCGCGTCCAGGTCCCCGGCCCGGTAGGAGAGTTCGGCGAGACGGGCGACCAGGAAGGGAGCCTCGGCATGGGCGCCCACCTCGCGGGCGAGCTCCAGCGCGTCCTGGTAGGCCGCACGTGACTCCTCGTACCTCCCGCGCATCATTCCCGCCTCGCCGGCGGCGCTCGCGACCTGGGCGCGCAGATAGCGGTCGCCGATCCGGCGGCTGAGTACGCGCAGCTCGGCGAGGTCCTCGTCGATGCCCGCTGTCATCCCGAGGGGGGTGTCCACCAGCATGTGGGTGCGGAACATCAGGATGACGGCGTACTCCCAGACACCGCCGTGCACACGGCTGTTGGCGACGGCCGCGTCGAAGCTGTCCCCCAGGTCGGACGTGCGGGTACGGCGCATGTACGCGGTCATCGGCCAGAACAGGCCGGGGAAGCGTGCGGCTTCAGGGCCGCCCTCGCCGAAGACCTCGGTCACGCGGCCGACCAGGGCCTGGAACGTCTCGTCCTCGTGGATGGTGCCGACCGGCCGGCTCTCGGCGGCGAGGAAGAACCGCAGCATGTGCAGGTGCATGCGGGGCCAGTAGCGGGGGTCGGCCCGGTCCTGCGGGTCCTCGCCGATGGCGGCGGTGCGGTCGGCCCAGGCCAGGCCTTCGGCGCGGAAGTTGCGCAGCCACCAGAACCAGCCCATGGCCAGCACCAGGCGCAGCGCCTCCTCCTCGCTGGGGTGGGCGACGACGGTGCGGTGCAGGGCGGCGCGGATGTTGTCGAGGTCCGTCTCCAGGCGCCGGATCCACGGCAGTTGGCCGTCGGAGCGCAGCTGCGGATCGGCTTCCTCGGCCACCGCGGTGAAGTACGCGGCGTGGGCCGTTGCGGCGTCCTCCCGGACGGCGGGCGCGCCGGCCGCCTGCTCCGAGGCGTATTCGTGGATGGTCTCCAGGAGGCGGTAGCGCATCCGGGTGCCGTCGGCGTCGTGCACGGGCGCCGCGACCACGAGTGACTTGTCGACGAGCGCGCCCAGCAGGACGGCGGCATCCGGGCCCGCCAGCGCTTCGGCGGCGGCCAGGTCCCAGCCGCCGGCGAAGACGGAGACCTGCCGCAGCACGGTCCGCTCTTCCTGGGACAGCAGATCCCAGGACCAGTCCACGACCGCCCTGAGCGTCTGCTGACGGGGCAGCACGGTGCGACTGCCGCTGGAGAGCAGCCGAAAGCGGTCGTCGAGCCGGTCCGCGATCTGGCGTGGGGTGAGCAGCCTGAGCCGGGCGGCGGCCAGCTCGATGGCGAGCGGGAGCCCGTCGAGTCTGCGGCAGATCTCGGCGATGGCCCGTGGGTTGTCGGCGGATTCGGCACCGAGGTCGAAGTCAGGCCGCACGGCACGGGCGCGCTCGGCGAACAGGCGGTGCGCGGGTTCCGGCGGCAGTGGGTCGACAGGGCGCACGGCCTCGCCCGGTACGCCGAGGGGCTCACGGCTGGTGGCGAGGATCCGCAGCCGTGGGCAGTGTGTCAGCAGGGTCTCCGCGAGGGTCGCGGCCGCCGCGATGACGTGCTCGCAGTTGTCGAGCACGAGGAGGAAGGGGCCCTGGCGTGTCCGGTACGCGAGGTGCTCGACGAGTCGTGCGGTGGGGTCGGCGCCGGGGGCCTGCCCGTCGCGGGGGCGGCCCTTCAGGAGAGCCGTCTCGCGCAGGCCGAGGGCGGAGAGCACGGCTCCCGGGACGGCGGACGGGTCGTCCAGCGGGGCGAGTTCGGCGATCCAGGCGCCCTGCCCGGCCGCTGCCTCCTCGGCCAGCCTGGTCTTGCCCGAGCCACCGGGGCCTGTGAGCGTGACGAGGCGGGCGTGGGACAGGTCGGAGCGGATGTCGCGGAGTTCGGGCTCGCGGCCGACGAAGGAGGTGAGCCGGGGGCGGATGTTGCCCTCGCTCACGCCCTCGCTCATGTCCTCGGTCCTGCCCTCGCTCCTGTGCGGGTCGTCGTCCGGGGACGGCGCGCTCGGCTCCCCGGCGCCGAGAAGCTCCCCGGCGCCCAGGAACTCCCCGGCGCCGAGGAGCTCCCGGTGGAGTGCGGTGAGCTCCGGTCCAGGATCGGTGCCCAGCCCGTCGGCAAGAGCGCGGCGGGCATCCTCGTACGCGACGAGCGCATCGGCCTGCCGGCCCTCGGCACGCAGGCCGCGCAACAGCTGGGCGCGCAGCGGCTCGTGGTACGGGTGGGCTGCCGTGAGCTCTCTGAGCTCCGGTACGAGGCCCGCGGTGGCCCCGCGCCGTAGGTCTGCCTCGATGCGCTGCTGGAGCGCGGTGAGCCGGTGGGCCTCGGCCTGGATCCCGTGTTCCCGCCCGGGGAGGTCGGCGAGCACGGGACCGCGCCACAGGGCGAGGGCCTCGCGCAGGGTACGGGCCGCCGCCTCGGGTGTGCCCGCGTCGAGCTCGGCGGCGCCCCTGCGGGCGAGCCGTTCGAAGACGCACAGGTCGATGTCGTCGGGGCCGGCGGCCAGCCGGTAGCCGCCCGGGGTCCCGGCGACCGTCTCCCTGCCGAGGACGCGCCGCAGCCGGCTGACGAGGGCCTGGAGGGCGGCGGGGGCGTCCTGCGGGGGGTCGTCGTCCCATACGTCGTCGATGAGCGCGGCGACGGTCGCGGGCCGCCCGGCGCGCAGGGCGAGTGCGGCGAGCAGGGTGCGCAGCCGCGCGCCGCCGACGGGCAGCTCCCCGCCGTGTTCGTCTCGCGCCTCGGTGACGCCCAGGATCAGATACCGCACACGGCCATTGTGTCCCGGCTGGATCGTGTCCCGCTGTGCCCGGGCGGTGGGCAAGTGGCGCGAGTGGGGCGCTACGACTGGAGGGTGCGGCGCGCCGGGACGACGCCGCCGGCCACCGCTCGCTGCCGTGGGGCCGCCGTGCCGGTCCAGCAGGTGCCCCGTCGGGTGACCAGCCGGCGGAGCCAGAGCTCCGTGGACGCCAGTTCGGCCAGGCCGTCCAGGGGCAGGGGCTCGCCCTCGGCGGCGGCGCGCAGCGCCTTGCGTACGACGCGTGCCTCGATCAGGCCCGCCTCGGCGAGCAGCGGGGCGTCGAAGAGGGCGATCAGGTCCGGCAGGGCGGTCCGCAGACCGATGCGTCCCGCGGCGGTCGATGTGGCCTGCGACGGGGCGCCCCAGCCGGGCGGCAGGTCGTGGATACCGGCGCCTGCGAGGACCCGGCGCAGGATCGCGGCACGGGCGCCGGGCTGGACCCGCAGCGATTCCGGGAGGGCGCGGGCCGCGCGTACGACCTGGTTGTCGAGGTACGGGGCATGCAGCCGCTGGCTGCGGATCTCCGCGGCCTGTTCCAGGATCCGCTGGTCGGCCGCGTGCCGGGCCAGGGCGGCACGGGCCCTGGCCTCCCCGGGGCGCTGCACCGATGCGGGCCTGATCGCCGCCGCCTGGAGGCGAACCGATACTTCCGCCAGTGCTTCCCCGGTGAGCCAGCGCGCCGCAGGGCCCGGCCGTGACCAGGCGAGGGAGGCGAGGGACGCGTCGGCCGGGGTGTCGAGTCCTGAGGTGTCACGCCTGGCGTCGGGCAGCAGGGCTGCGGCCGTTTCGAGCCCGGTGCGGTACGACGTACGGGCCAGTCTGCGGGCGGCCCTGTAGACGGCGAGCGGTACGAACAGGGAGTGCGTGGACGGCCCTTCGGCTCTCGCCAGCGCGGCGACGGGCCTCAGGATATGGCGCCTGCGCCGGTCCATGAGGAGGTCGGCCAGCCGCGCGGGGTGCGCGTCCAGGACCTGACGGGCGCCGTGGCCGACGAAGTGGTCGGCGCTCCCGGCTGCCAGTCGGCGGCGGTGGCGTTCGGCGACGACGAGGGAGGGGGCGGGTTCGTCGGTGAGCGGGCCGTCCAGCGACGCGTACGGCAGGGCCTCCTCGCCCGCCGCGACGACCACGTGGTGCAGCCGGGGATTGGCGGCGATGGACCTGGCGCGCTCCAGCTCGTCCTCGCGGCCCTGTACGGACAGGTCGTTGAAGGTGACGGCGAGCAGCCGTTCGCCCGCGCCCGTGCCGTGGCCGAGCACCGTGCCCGGCAGCCCTGGCAGTCCCGCGGCCAGCAAGGCGAGGGTGGCGGACGCGCTGCCGCCCGAGAGGTCCGAGCCGATGCCGGGTACGGGCGCGCCCCTGGCCGCGCGGCGTTCGGCCGGGCCCATGCCGGGGACGGGTCCGGGGTCGGGCGGCAGGGTCTCCGGGGCGTGCCGCGGGGCCATGAGCCGTGCGCGTACGGCGTCGACCAGCGCGTCCCGCACGCCTTCGACGGCACTCACCGGGTCGGTCTGGGGGGCAGCCACGGCGAGTGAGGCCACCGCCTCGTACCCGGTGATCTCGCGCGAGCCCTCCCGGAGGATCAGCGCGTGCCCGGGCGGGATCCGCTTCACCCCTTCGTACGGTGTGCCGTCGCCCAGCGCCTCCGGGGTCTCGGGGCAGGCCAGCAGCGCGGCGAGGTGGCCGATGTCGAGCTGGGCCTCGATGAGGTCGGCGAGAGGGAGGGCCGCGGTGGCGTACGCCGTGCCGTTGGCCCAGGGCGTGTGGAAAACGGGGCGGGCTCCTGCGAGGTCTCCGGCGACGGTGATGCGGCGGCCGATCTGCACGACGGCGGTGTAACTGCCGGACCAGGCGGTGAGATGGCGCAGCGCCCCGCCGCGCGCGGCGAGCAGCCCGACGCGGAGCTGTTCGTCGGTGGCCCCGCAGCAGCCGAGGACGGCGAGCCGGGTGGTGGGCGCGCCCTCGGGGGTCGCGACCGTGATGATGCGGATCTCGTCGGGGCGCCAGTCGCCCACGGCCCACAGCGGATCCGGGTCGCCCCACAGGAGTTGGGAGCCCACCGGCTGGACGGTGCGCCCGTCCCCGTGGTGGCCGACAGCGCCCACCGTGCCGAAGCTCGCGGCGATACTGCTCCACCCCACCAACCAACGCATCGCCGCCTCCACAGGCTGTGGACGAACCGGCGCCCCAGGATCACGTGAACGCCGTTGCGGGACATGCTGCCACGACAACGGCGCCCGGGAGGGGGTACGGGCGGCGCACACCGGATGCGCATGCGCCCCTGGCAAGAGCCTGGCCACGGCTCCGCGACGGCCTCCGCAACGAGAGCGGAGCGTCCGGGAGTTGTGGCGGCAGGACCCCTGTACAGGCCGCACCTCGGCCTGGCCGCGCAACAGGCGTAATCCGGCCATACTCGGGCGGTCTCCCGACGCCCTGCCCGAGCGACACTATTCAGCCATTCTCCGCTCGCGGCAGAACCGGGTGTTTCGCTCACGGCGGCGCACCCGGGCCACGCCCCGAACACCTCTTCCCCGCCCACGGACCGTGCCTCCGACGGCCCGCGACGGCACCCCGGGACCCCCTGCGACATCCAGCGGCATCCGGCGACGTGCGGGCCGGCGCATCCCCCCGGTGCGCCGACCGGCACGCCCTCTTCTCCGAACCCCGCCCGTGCGGCGCACAGTCCGGGAGGTGTTCGTCACCTCCCGGACCGGTTCGCCGCCCGCGGGGATTGGGGCGGCGGTCTCCCCCAGCCCGCCGAGTCCAGTTCGGCGGGCCGACCCACGCAGAACCCATCGAAGCGCTTGCACAGCGGCCGAACCAGAGCGCACGGCCGGGCGCACGGCCACACATCAGGAGCACGATGCCCGGAGCCCCGCTCCCCACGGACAACATTCCCGCCATACGGAGGTCTGCCCCTTAACGGTAGGGATGCGGCGAACTACGCTGGGTTTACCGATGTTCTCAGCAGGGCGGCATATTCCACGGGGCTCGGCCAAATGCGTGTGCGGCCGGAGTGCCCAGGACCGTACCTGGGGAGAACACGGTACGAATGCCGCGCGCCTGACGGTGACGCGGCGGCCGTCTGTGTGTCGAGGGGTGACGCATGTCCAGGGAGCAACGCGGGCCGAACGAGAAGCTCGGCACGGTTCTCGCCCTCGCGGGAATCAGCAACGCCGGGCTCGCCCGGCGCGTCAACGACCTCGGAGCACAGCGCGGTCTGACACTTCGTTACGACAAGACCTCGGTGGCCAGATGGGTCGCCAAGGGCATGGTGCCGCAGGGCGCAGCGCCCCATCTCATCGCGGCGGCGATAGGGGCCAAACTCGGCCGTCCTGTCCCGCTGCACGAGATCGGGCTCGCCGACGCCGATCCGGCGCCCGAGGTCGGTCTGGCCTTCCCGCGCGACGTGGGCGAGGCGGTCCGGTCGGCGACCGATCTCTACCGGCTGGATCTGGCGGGCCGCCGGGGCGGCGGCGGGATCTGGCAGTCACTGGCGGGCTCCTTCGCGGTGAGCGCCTATGCGACCCCCGCGTCCCGCTGGCTCATAACCCCGGCCGATCCGTCGGTCGCGCGGGACACGGCCCCCGCCCAGGAGGCGCTCATCGGCCCGGAGGGCGCACCCGGGGCGCAGGGCACGATCCCCGTCCAGCCCGGCCCGGACACGGCGGGCGCCGGGGGTGTGGAGGGACCGCTGCTGCGTGTCGGCCACAGCGATGTGACCAAGCTGCGCGAGGCCGCCCAGGACGCGCGCCGCTGGGACTCCAAGTACGGCGGCGGCGACTGGCGTTCCTCCATGGTCCCGGAGTGCTTACGGGTCGACGCCGCACCGCTCCTGCTGGGCTCGTACAGCGACGAGGTGGGCAGGGCGCTCTTCGGCGCATCCGCCGAGCTGACCAGGCTCGCCGGATGGATGGCCTTCGACACCGGCCAGCAGGAGGCCGCCCAGCGCTACTACATCCAGGCGCTGCGCCTGGCCCGCGCCGCCGCCGACGTGCCGCTCGGGGGATACGTCCTGGCGTCGATGTCCCTCCAGGCGACCTACCGTGGCTTCGCCGACGAGGGCGTGGACCTGGCCCAGGCCGCGGTGGAGCGCAACCGAGGGCTCGCCACCGCCAGGACCATGAGCTTCTTCCGGCTGGTGGAGGCGCGCGCCCATGCCAAGGCGGGCGACGCACCGGCCGCGGGGGCCGCTCTCCGGGCCGCCGAGAGCTGGCTCGAGCGCTCCAGGGCCGGTGACTTCGACCCGACCTGGCTCGGGTTCTACTCCTACGACAGGTTCGCCGCCGACGCGGCCGAGTGCTATCGCGACCTGAAGGCCCCCCGCCAGGTGCGGCGCTTCACCGAGCAGGCCCTGTCGAAACCCACCGACGAATTCGTCCGCTCCCACGGGCTGCGGCTCGTGGTCTCCGCGGTGGCCGAGCTGGAGTCGGGCAACCTCGACGCGGCCTGTGCGGCCGGGACGCGGGCGGTGGAGGTGGCGGGCCGCATCTCATCGGCGCGCACCACCGAGTACGTACGCGACCTGCTGCACCGCCTGGAGCCGTACGGGGACGAGCCCCGCGTCGCCGAGCTGCGGGAGCGGGCCCGCCCGCTCCTGGTCGCCCCGGCCTGATCCGGACGAGAGGCCCTGGGGCCGGTCTTTTCCTGGTGCGTTCCTGGTTCGAGGCCGTTGTCAGTGGGGCAGTGCAGTATCGGGGTGGGAGGTGGCGTGATGATGACGCACGCGGCGTACGACTGCGATGTGCTGGTGATCGGTGGCGGGATCGTCGGTCTGTCGACCGCGTACGCGCTCACGCGCACCGCGCCCGGCACCCGGGTCACGGTGCTGGAGAAGGAGTCGGACCAGGACCGGCAGCGGACCTGGCGCGGCAGCGGGGTCATCCACAGCGGTATCCACCACCAGCCGGGCTCGCTCAAGGCGCGCTACACGGTGCGGGGCGCGGCCGAGCTGGTGGACTTCTGCGCGGAGCACGGGATCGCCCACGCGGTGACGGGCAAGCTGATCGTCGCCACGGAGAGCGCCGAGCTGCGCCGGCTGCACGCCCTGGTGCAGCGCGGCCGGGCGCACGGCCTGCCGGTCAGGGAGCTGGGCCCCGCCCAGATCGCGGAGTACGAGCCGCGGGTGCGCGGCCTGGCCGCGATCCGGGTCGGGACCGCGGGGGTGTGCGACTTCGGCGCGGTCGCCACCAGGTTCGCGGCCGAGGTGAGCGCTTCGGGCGGGCAGCTCCGCCACGGCGCCCGGGTCGTCGCCGTCGACCGGCGCCCCTGGGGTGTCGCGGTGCGCACGGCCGACGGCCGGGTGGTCAGGGCCCGCGTCCTGGTCAACTGCGCGGGGTCGCAGAGCGACCGGGTGGCGCGGCTCGCGGGCGACGACCTGGGCGTGCGCGTCGTGCCGTTCCGCGGGGCGTACTACGAGCTGGCCGAGCCCGAGCTGGTGCGCGGGCTCGTCGATCCGGTGCCCGACCCCGCGTCCCCCTTCCCCGGGGTCCGTCTGGTCAGATCCGTCGACGGCACGGTCCTCGTCGGACCGAACGCCGTGCCGGCGCTGACGCGCGAGGGGCACGGCGGGGCGGCCGTCCGTCCACGCGAGCTGGCCGGCGCCCTGGCCTGGCCGGGTTCCTGGCGCACGGCCCTGCGGCACTGGCGGTACGGCGCGGGTGAGGTGCACAGATCGCTGTCGAGGAGCGCGTTCACCCGGGCCGTCCAGCGGCTGCTGCCCGAGGTGTCGGAGGCCGGTCTGCGGCCCGCCCCGGCCGGGGTCAGGGCCCAGGCGGTCCTACGGGACGGCACGCTGGTGGACGACTTCCTGATCCGGGACGCCCCGCACACGGTCCATGTGCTGAACGCCCCGTCGCCCGCCGCCACCGCGTCCCTTCCCTTCGGGAGAGAGGTGGCGCGGCGGGCCCTGCTGCGGGCCCGCGCGACGGGGTGGGTTCCTCCTGCCGTAGGGGCTGTCCCCTGACCCGCTGCCCCCTGCCCGGCTGCCCCTCCCCTGGCCCGCTGCCCCCTGATCCACTGTCCCCTGGCCCTCCGGGGCCGCCAGGGATCAGCCCGCCGGGGTGCGAGGGGACAGCCCTTAGAATCAGGGCATTGTGTCTGAGCCCCTGAACCCCACCCCAGAGACGCCCGGCGCCCCCTCCGCGGAAGCGGCAGCGGACGCGGACGCACGGCGCGCCGCGTCCTTCGAGCGCGCGCGCAGGCTGCGTCAGGAGCCCCGCTTCCCCGGCGGCCCGGCCGCCGACCCCGCGGGGTCGCACCACGAGCGTCGTATCCGCAGCTTCCAGCCCCGCCGCAGCCGGGTGACCGCCGGCCAGGAGGATGCCCTCCAGCGGCTGTGGCCCAAGTGGGGCCTGGACATCGACGGCCGGGGCGTCCTCGATCTCCCGGCCCTGTTCGACGGCCTCCCGGTGGTCCTGGAGATCGGCTTCGGCATGGGAGAGGCGACGACCCAGATGGCGGCCGACGACCCGGACACCGGGATCCTGGCCGTCGATGTGCACACCCCGGGCCAGGGAAATCTGCTGGGCCTCGCGGACCGGGCAGGGCTGTCCAACGTCCGTGTCGCCAACGGCGACGCGATCATCCTGCTCCGCGAGATGCTGGAGCCGGCGGCGCTGGACGGGCTCCGGGTGTACTTCCCCGACCCATGGCCCAAGAAGCGGCACCACAAGCGGCGGCTGATCCAGCCGGAGTTCCTCGACCTGGTGGCGGGGCGGCTGAAGCAGGGCGCGGTCGTCCACTGCGCCACGGACTGGGAGCCGTACGCGGAGCAGATGCTGGAGGTCCTGACGGCCCACCCGCTGTTCGAGAACACCCAGCCGGACGGCGGGTACGCCCCCAGGCCCGCGTTCCGGCCGCTGACCCGCTTCGAGGGCCAGGGCCTCGACAAGGGACACATCGTGCACGACGTGCTGTTCACCCGTCGCTGATCGGCCACCACCCGCCGTCGCGGCGTGGCCAGGTGTCAGTGCCCGTCGTTAGGGTCGTCAGGTGCACGAAGGGGCCATGCGGCATCAGCAGCCGGCTGTCCCGGTTCTCGAGGGGCAGCAGCTCGACGAGTTCCTGGGGGCCGTCCCGGAGCGGGGCCACTGGCGTTACCGGCCCCGCCGCGTCGGCATGGTCTGGCGCAGCAAGGCGTTCCGCGCCGGCGCGGTGGTCACCGTGCTGGCGCTCTGCGGTCTGGTGATCCTTGCCCTGGTGCGCCGGCAGACGGGCAGCGAGGGCTTCCTGGTGGGGCTGGGGCTCGCCGTGCTGCCCGTGCCGCTGCTGATGGCGGCGTTCCGCTGGCTCGACCGGGTCGATCCAGGACCGTGGCGGAATCTGCTGTTCGCGTTCTCCTGGGGGGCGTGCGCCGCCGCGCTCGTGGCGATCATCGCCAACTCCTTCGCGACCCGGTGGATAGCGACGGCCACCGCCGATCCCGGGAGCGCCGACACCCTCGGGGCCACGGTCGTCGCGCCGGTCGTCGAGGAGAGCGCGAAGGCCATCGCGGTTCTGCTGATCTTCCTCTTCCGCAGACGGCAGTTCGGCGGGATCGTCGACGGCATCGTGGTCGCCGGTTTCACCGCGACCGGCTTCGCCTTCACCGAGAACATCCTCTATCTGGGCAACGCTTTCGGCGAGGACCAGCAGCTCGGCACCACGGGCCTCGTCTCCGTCACGGCGGGGACGTTCTTCGTCCGCGTGGTGATGTCGCCGTTCGCGCACCCCTTGTTCACGGTGCTCTCCGGCATCGGCTTCGGCATCGCCGCGCTCGGCGGCGCGCGTCACCGGGTGCGCCGTGTCCTCGTGCCCCTGCTCGGACTCGTCCTCGCCATGGGCATGCACGCCCTGTGGAACGGCTCGTCGTCGTTCGGACCGTACGGCTTCTACGCGGTGTACGGGGCGTTCATGGTGCCGTGCTTCGGGCTGGTGACCTGGCTGGCGATCTGGGCGCGCCGCCGGGAGCTGCGCACGCTCTCCACCGAGCTGCCGGTGTACGCGGCAGCCGGCTGGCTGGCCCCTGAGGAGCCGCTCGCGCTGGCCTCGATGAGGGCGCGGGGCATGGCCCGCGACATGGCCAGGCACTGGAACAGCCACCCGGACCGTGCCCGGGGCAGGGCCGCGGCCCGCGCCGTCGCTGAGTACGAGTCGTTCGCGACGTCCCTGGCCATGCTGCGCCGGAGGGCCCGCCGTGACGGTGCGGGAGAGGACTTCGCCCTCCGCGAGCAGGAGTTGCTGCACCATCTGTGGCACCGCCGGGACATCGCGAGGCCGGCCCTGGCGTATGCGGCCCATGCGACGGGCCGACTGCGCCTCCACCGGCCTCCACCGCCCCCGTTCCCCCGTCAGCTCCCCTACGGCGGCCCGCCGCCGCAGCACCTCCCGGCGCCGCACCGGCACTACGGCGGGCCCAACCCGTATCTGGAGGACGGCGGGCGGCACGCAGGCCCGCCCACCTGAGACCATCCGGGCCGGGACCTGGAGGGCGTCACGGCATCCATCAGGACGTCGGAGCGTCAGCGTGCCAGGACGTCAGGGCCCTCAGGGCCTCAAGCCCCCAGCGTGTCAGGCGGACGCCTCGGTGAGCTCCGCCAGCTCCTGCTCGGTCAGCCGGAGGTCGGCCACCGCGACGAGCGCGGGCAGCTGTTCGACCGTACGCGCGGACGCGATCGGCGCGACGACGGTCGGCCGGGAGAGCAGCCACGCGAGCGCGACCGTGGCGATCTCCGCGTCGTGCTCCTGCGCGATCCTGTCGAGCGCCGCCAGCACCTTGCGTCCGCGTTCGGTCTCCAGGTGCTTGCGCGCCCCCTCCGCCCGGGCGCTCTCGACCGACGTCCCCGGCCGGTACTTGCCGGTGAGGAAGCCCGAGGCGAGCGCGAAGTAGGGGACCCCGGCAAGACCGGCGCCGGCCGCCGTGTCCTGGAGCGCGCCCTCGTAGGTGTCGCGCGAGACGAGGTTGTAGTTCGGCTGCAGGGCGACGTAACGCGCCAGGCCCTCGCGCTCGGAGAAGTCCAGGGAGGCCTGGAGCCGCTCGGGGCTGATGTTGGAGGCGGCGATCTCCCGCACGGTGCCGGCCTTCACCAGCTGGTCGAGCGCGGTGATGATCTCCTCGACAGGGACGCTCTCGTCGTCGTGGTGCGTGTAGTAGAGGTCGATGTGGTCCGTGCCGAGCCGGCGCAGCGAGGCCTCGGCCGCCGCCTTGATGTTGGTGGCCGACAGTCCCTTGAAGTCGGGGTGGCCGCTGACCTTGGTGGCGATGACGACATCGTCGCGGCGGGCACGGGCCGCCAGCCACTTGCCGATGAGCGTCTCCGACTCACCACCCTGGTTGCCGGGGATCCAGGCGCTGTACGAGTCGGCGGTGTCGATGAAGTTGCCGCCGGCCGCCGTGTACGCGTCGAGGACGGCGAAGGTCTGCCTCTCGTCGGCCGTCCAGCCGAAGACGTTGCCGCCGAGGGAGAGGGGGAAGACCTGGAGGCTCGAGGTACCGAGCGGGCGCAGAGATGTCATACCCCGCGACAACCAGTTGACCGAAGCGGCTATTCCGGATGCGCGGGCCGCACCGGGCCCGTCAGGACGCACCCGGCCCGTCAGGGCGCACCCGGCCCGTCAGGCCGACGCCTGGTCCCGTCACCCGGTCGTCGGCGCCTCACGATC
Organism: Streptomyces sp. NBC_01012; assembly: GCF_045162755.1. NCBI lineage: Bacteria > Bacillati > Actinomycetota > Actinomycetes > Kitasatosporales > Streptomycetaceae > Streptomyces > Streptomyces sp. NBC_01012. The sequence goes on from NZ_CP108688.1 coordinate 3,556,418, forward strand.
CGGGCAGGCCGATCCGGGCAGGCCGACGGCCCTGACGTCGGGGGGTCGTGCGTCAGGGCCGCCGGGGTTACGGTGCGCCGGTCACCGGCGCGGTCGAGCAGGCTCTCCCGCCGAGGTCAGACCGTGAGGCCCTTGCTGCGCAGCCAGCTCATCGGGTCGATGCCGGAGCCGTCCGGGGTGTGGACCTCCAGGTGGAGGTGCGGGCCGGTCACGTTGCCCGTGGCGCCGACACGGCCGATGGTGTCGCCCGTGGTGACCTTCTGCCCGGCGGTGACGTCCATCGAGGACTGGTGGCAGTACCAGATCTCCGTGCCGTCATCGAGCTCCAGGACCGTGCGGTAGCCGTACGCGCCGGACCAGCCGGCCGACTTCACGGTGCCGCCGTGCACGGCCTTGACCGGCGTACCGGTCGGAGCCGCGAAGTCCAGCCCGGTGTGATAGCCGGACGACCACATCGAGCCGGCCTCGCCGAACGTCGAGGTGATGGTGTACGAGGAGGTCGGAATGGCGTAGCTGGCGGCGAGCTTGGCGAGGCGCTCGGCCTCTGCCTTCTTCTTCGCCGCCTCTTCGGCCGCCTTCTTCTTCGCGGCGGCCTTCGCCTCGGCCTCGCTCTGCTGCTTCGCCGCCTCGGCCGCTGCGGCCTCTTCGGCCGCCTTCTCCTGGGCGGCCCTGGCCTCCGCGTCGGCCCCGGCCTGCTGCTGCTCGGCCTGCTGGAGGATACGGGCGCGAAGCGCCTCGCCTGCGTCGGTGGCGCCCTGGTCGGCCTCGGCTGCGGTGATGCCCGCGCTGGTCAGCGGGGCTGCGGTCTCGGCGACCGCCTCCTGGTCCGCGGAGGAGTCGTGGGACATGAACGCGCCGACGCCGGGAAGGGACTTGGCGTCGGGGAGGTTGTCCACGATGGAATCGGGAAGAGAGATGGAGACCGGCGGCTTGCTCTGCGCGGTGGCCATGCCACCCGCACCGACTGCCGCGATGACGCCGACGCCGAGGACGGTGGAGCTACGGGCGAGACCTCGCTGCTTGGCCACGCGATGCCGACCGCGTACGGGACGGATGGACTCCTCGTCGGGGTTCCATTCCTCCCATGTCCTGTCCTCATCACCGAAGCTGTCGGTCCTGAAGGGTGACGGGGCCTCGGGGGCAGGCTTGTTGGACGCCACGTGGGCGCGCTCCTTTCCTTCCTTCTCGCCTACCGGGTTAGCTGACGGGTTCGGAGCAGGAAGGTCTCCTACGGGCCCCTTCGCCTCTCGCGAGACACAGGTGTCCGATTCACCCCATGTAGGTGGTTCCCCGGTTCCCTTGCGGAATTCGGCGCTGCGCGCGGTGCCACCTCTGGCGGCGGCAGGTACAACCGCGCTGCGTTATCGAACGTTAATAGACACCCGGGTCCGATTCCAAGCTGTTCCCATAGATCAGTCAGGACTCCGGCCTGGACTTTAAGGGGTCAACCGGGTGCAAACGGGCGACTTGAGTGCGCTTCATCCGCCCGACAGTTTCTGACGGTGCGTCAAATGTTATGCGGAGCGAGGTTCTTCGGCTACACACCGTCGCGACGGGTCATCCACCGTCCCGCCCCACGATCTTCACCGTCGTCCGCCGCTCCTGCTGACCGTGCGCGGGACGGCCGACCGCGAGGAGCGCCAGGTCGTCCGTCGACCTTCCCCCGGTGTGCAGCCGTACGTCGTCGGTGAGCGCGGACAGCAGTTCGTCGGGCCCGGGGAACAGCCGGCCGCGCAGCCGGGCCGCCGGGTCGTAGAAGACGCCTTTCGTGTTCCGCGCCTCGGAGAGCCCGTCGGTGAACGCCAGGAACATCGACCCGGCCGGCAGGGTCCACTCGTCCGCCCGGTCGGTCCAGGTGCCGAGCCCCATCCCGAGCGGCAGCGCGGGCGCCGACGGCGTCAGCACGTCGAGCGCCCCGTCCCCGTGCAGCACGAGGGGCTCGGGATGCCCGCGGTTGATGACCCGCAGCGTCTGGGATCCGGACGGGATCTCCGCGATGACGGCGGTGACGAACCCCTCCACCGTGTCGAAGCCTCCCCGCCGCGAGCCCTCACGCTCCAGCGCCCGCTCCAGCCGCTGGACCACCGCTTCGAGCGACAGATCCCGCTCGGCGGCCTCCCGGAACGCCCCGATCACGACGGCCACCGCGCCTACGGCGTCCAGCCCCTTGCCCCGTACGTCCCCGAGGACCAGGCGCACCCCGAACGGCGTGTCCGCGACGGCGTACAGGTCGCCGCCGACGAACTCGTCCGCCTGGGCCGCCTCGTACCGCGCCGCGACCAGCAGCCCGCCGACCCGGTCCTCGGGCCTCGGGAGCACCGCGCGCATCGCGGTCTCCGCGATGACCCTGGCCGAGGCCAGCTGCTCGTTCATACGGCGCACGACGCGGTTGATGAGAAGGGACAGCACGGAGACGGTGACCAGGGTGAAGAGGTCGGTGAGCGGCACGACCTCGCCGAGCGCGCCGGACGAGATCCGGATGACCAGCACCACGAGGGTCGCTGCCATGCCGATACGCGCGGTGCCGCCCGGCGAGAAGAAGGGGGCGGCGATCAGCGGGGCCGCGGCGAAGAGCGGTACGGCGGTGACCTCGGTCGGCGTCGCGAAGTCGAAGATCACACCGGCGCAGATCATCAGGACGGGCAGCACCCGCACGAACCGCCGGGAACGGGAGTTCCCGACCGTGCCGCCCCGCCGTTCGTCCCGCTTCCCCACCTGTTCGCTCCTGCCCGCTCCGCCCACGGGTGCGGACGGTACCGCGCCCCACCCAGGCCGGCCGGAGCCGCGCCGAACGACGCATCGCCATCGGCCAAAGGGAGGAGCGCGCCGAGCCCCGTCCCCCGGTGGTCGGTCGGAGAGCCGGCGCTGCGCGTAGAGCGTCAGTGCGTCCCGTACGAAGACGGCGGTTCCGTCCCCGTGGCGATCGTAGTTCCTCCCGAAGCGGGAATCGGCGACGTACATCTCCGCGATGCCGGTCACATGCGCCCGCGTGACCTCCATGGTCACCGACAGCCACTCGCTGTGCCGTCGCGCGCTGTCCTGCACCGCGTCGTCACCCGCCGCCAGACCGGCCGCCGCGCCCGTACGCCTCCTGGCCGTAGGCGCCGTAGCCGGACGACGGCATACGACAGAGGCCCGGATCCTCGAAAGGATCCGGGCCTCTGTCTTCAGTAGCGGGGACAGGATTTGAACCTGCGACCTCTGGGTTATGAGCCCAGCGAGCTACCGAGCTGCTCCACCCCGCGCCGTTGTGATGACAACTCTACGCCATCCGGGACGGCGCTCCGACCAATACGGTCCGCGGCCCCCGCCTCGCTCCAGGCCCGGCAGCCCTCCGACCTCGACACGACGCGCCAACTCGGCCCGCATTCCGGAAAATTGTCAGGCACATGGGCGCAAACCAGAACATCGGGCCCTCTGCGCACCGACGGCCGTCACGCCGGGCGCGCAATACCGAGGGAAAGCCGTGCTGGGAGGGTTACAGTCTGCATGCACCGCACGATGATCCGGACGCCCCCGGAGCGGCGCGGCACCGGTAGCGGCGTTTCTTCGCCCTACCGGTCGGGACCGGTCCGGCTTCTGTCGCGGCACCTCGGTCACTGGGCTCTCACCACACACCTACGTACAGGACACCCGAGATGACCGACACGTCTGCCCGCACGACCCAGCGGCGCTCCGACGGCACGTCCGCCGTCACGACCGCCGACACGGGCACCGCGGCGCCGCTGCCCACTCCGCAGTACGCGGGCCTGTTCGTCGAGCCCGACCTGCCGCCGGTCCCCGACGACCACGAATGACCGGGCGGCAAGCCGTACCCGGCCGGAGCGCCCGGCCCGTCCGGCCGGCCTGTGACCGACCCGGCTGACCGACCCGAGTGACCGGCCCGGCCGCGCGGTCGTTGGGAGACCATGCGCATCCGTATCGGTGTGGTCGTCCTCGCGGTGGTCCTGCTCATCGCCGCGTTCATCTCGAACATCCCGTCCGAGGCCGAGACCGTGGCCGCCTGCCGAAAGGCACTCGACAACACGTCGACGCTGACCAACCGGCCGGACGTCTGCATGGACGTGTCCGCGGACACCTACCGGACGTTCCTCCTGATGTACGAGTTGCGGGAGGAGGGCCTGGACTGAGGGGAGGGCGCGCCTCCCGATCCGTCAGCCCTGCTGCTCCTTCCACTCCGCCTGGGCCTCGTCGAGGTCTTCGGCGAACGTGTCCAGGAAGTCCTTGGCGCTCATCTTCCCGAGCAGCACCTTCTGGAAGCCCGATTCGCTGTCGGCCTTGGACAGGGTGTTCCAGTCGGGCAGGTAGTAGGGAAGCTGGACGATCGTGGTGTCGCCCGAGAACAGCGCCTCGGCGCCGAGCTGCGTGGTCTCCGACTCGTCGAGCCAGGGGTCCTCGGCGGCCTCCTTGTTGGCCGGGATCAGGCCCGCGGACTCGCTGAACTTGGAGTTCGACGCGTGCGAGGCCGCGAACTCGATGAACTTCCAGGCCGCCGCCTTGTTCTCGGAGGACTTGAGCAGACCGAGGCCGGAGACCGGGTTGGAGACCATCACCCGGGTCCCGTCGGCCAGTTCGGGCTGCGGGATCCCGCGGAACGTGTCGCCGCCCAGCGAAACCACATGGTCCTGGTAGGACCCCAGGTTGTGGTTGAGCATGGCGATGCTGCCGGAGTCGAACTGGGCGACCATCTTGGTGAAGTCGTTGTTGAGGTCGGCCTCCGGGGTGGTCTTCCGGTACAGGCCGGCGTACTTCTCCAGCGCCGCGACGTTCTTCGGGTCGTTGACCGTGGTCTTCTTCCCCGAGTCGTCCCAGAAGGAGTCGATGCCCGACTGCCCGTACATCGCGTCCAGCGCCTGGGCGATCGAACCCGGGCCACCGCGGATGGTGTAGCCGAACTGGTTCTTCTTCCGGTTCGTCAGCTTCGCCGCGGCCTCGTAGAAGGCGTCCCAGGTGTCCGGCTCCCCGAGACCGGCCTTCTTGAACAGGTCCGTGCGGTAGTAGAGGACACCGTTGGTCGCGCTGATCGGCACCGTGTACATCTCGTTGCGGCCCGCGGCGCTCCGTACGCTCTCGACCATCGCGTCGTTGAGCTTGCCCTTGAGCGAGCTCGCGTCGACCCGGTCGTCCAGCGGCTCCAGCGCGTCCTGCGCGGTGATTCCGGCGACCATCGCGGCGCCCACACCCCCGACATCGGGTAGCCCGCCGCCCTGGATGGCGGTGTCGTACTTGGACTGGGCGTCGGTGGACGCGATGCCCACGTACTGCACCTCGATGTCCGGGTTGGCCTTCTCGAAGTCGGCGATGATCTCCTTCCAGACCTCCGTGTTGACACCGCCGTTCTCGTCCCAGAACACGATCTTCCCGGTGCCGGGGCCTTCGGCGCCCTTCGCACCGGCGATGCCGCTGCCGTCGTCACCGCAGGCGGTGGCGGTGAGGGCCAGGACGGACACCAGGGATATCGCTGCGGCCAGGCGGGTGTTGCGGGCGTTGATCACGGTCGGCTCTCTTCTCTGGCTCTCGTATCACGTCTCATATATGACATACGAAGGGCAACGCGAAGAACGTAAATCGGCCTACTGCCATGGTCAATGCCCGTGCAGGAGAAAGTTTTTGGCCACGGGAACGCCGAAACGCCCCACCCGGTCGACCCGGTCGGGGCGCTTCCGGTGCTCCGGTGCTCTGCGGCGCTTCAGCCGCTCGCGGTCAGGTCAGGCTTCGACCGAGACCTCGCCCGCCGTCGCGGGACCGGCCTTGTCGCCGGATTCGTCCCCCGCGGCACGGTTGAGGCCCGGGATGAATCCGGCGACCGCGGCGGCCACGAGAGCGACCCCGCAGCCGATCATCAGGCCGACACGGAATTGCGCCGGCCGGTGACCGGAACGCACACACCGGCGACCAGCAGGGTGACGGCGACCACCCAGGCCGCGTTCGACGACGAGGTGCCGAGGATCTTCGGCAGCTCGGCGATGAGCGGGGTCACCAGCGTCTGCATCACCGCGGCGACGGTGCCGGCGAGCGCCGGCGTCGCGATCACAGCACCTGAGCGGGCTGCGGGCCGGGAGGCGTCCATATCCCAGATCCTCGGCTATCGGTCGGCAGGTGTTTGGCATCGTGCACTTCTATTGCATCATGCACATCATGTGGTCCATGCACTTCGCCGTGAACATACGATGAAACCAGCACGCACGACGGCACGACGACACACCGGCAAGGCCCGGCAGGAAGCAGGAGGTGCCCGCGCATGAACAGGGCGACGCAAGAGGTCGAGTACGAGCAGATGCTGCTCAGCCGACACGGCCTGCTGACCCACAGAAAGGGACGCCGCGAGGGCGGTCTCCTGGAGCGCAGCGCGTACGTCCTGCTCAGCCGCATCCGTGTCCAGGGCCCGATGTCCGTCGGCGAGCTCAGCGAGGCCTTCGACCTCGACGTCTCGACCCTCAACCGGCAGACCGCGGCGGTCATGCGCGCCGGCTACGTCGAGCGCATCCCCGACCCGGACGGCGGCATGGCCCGCAAGTTCCGGATCACCGAGGAGGGCGCGAAGACCCTCGACGCGGAACGCGAAGGCATGGTCAGTTCCCTGCAACGGGTCATGTCCGACTGGCAGGACGACGACATCTCCGCCTTCGCCGGCTATCTGCGGCGCTTCAACACCGACCTGGAACGCATCGGCGGCCGCCCCTGGCCGCGCCCCTGAGCCCCCGCGAGCGACGAGGGACACCCGGAGGGCCAGGAGAAGAACCCCATGAACTCCTGGCCCTCCCCCATGGATTGCTCCGTGCCCAGCGTGACCGACCGGTCGCGGAGGCCGCATCAGAGATGGGAGACTGTGACTCGCACCGGACATGACAGATAGAGGCTGACTCGTGCACCGATCACATCCCGCCCTCCGTTCGATCGCCGTCACCGTGCTGCTCGCCGGTGCCGCCATCGGCTGCGGCGGCGACTCCGACGAGGGCTCCTCCACCGATCCCGCTCCGGGCAGTGACGCCGTCTCCCTGCCGGCCGACGGCAAGAGCAGTGAGGGTTCCTCCGCCTCGTCCCTGATCGAGGCCGTCAACAAGACCATGCGCACGACCGCGTTCAGCAGCGTCGGTACGTCGACGGCCTTCGAGGGCGCGTCGCAGCAGACCCGCTGGAATCCGGACCAGGGCTTCTCCATGAAGGTCACGGGCACGGGAGACTTCACAGGCGGCGAGATGTACTGCAAGGACGGCACCAGCTACATCAGCACACCCCTGCTGGCCGAGATGCTGAAGGAGAAGGGCACGATCATCACCGTGCCCGAGGAGTACGAGGATGTCTATGTGACCAGCGAGACGGGCCAGGGCTGCGACGCCTACTTCGCGGTCTCCCCATCGGGCACGTTCGCTCCGGCCGAGGACACCACGATCGACGGCGAGAAGGCCCGCGCCATCGAGGTGTCCACCGCCGAGACGACCGACACCTACTTCATCAGCGACAAGGCACCGAACCACCTGCTCAAGCTGAAGTCGAAGCGCGACGGCATCACCAGCAGCACGACGTACACCGACTTCGGCTCGGCGAAGCCCGTCCAGATCCCGGCAAAGGACAGCACGATGCCGATGGCCGACTTCCAGAACGCCGCAACGACCGGCTGACCCGGACCACAGCGAAGTGCCCCGGCCGGACGAAACCGGACGGGGCACTGCATAGCAGGTCAGAAGGGATCTCTTCCCTTGCATCAAGTAGGCCGTGTGGGACTCGAACCCACAACCAACGGATTAAAAGTCCGCTGCTCTGACCAATTGAGCTAACGGCCCCTGATGGATCACCCCCGAGCATAGCTTCCCCGGACCCGGCAGCCGATCGGGTATCGGGTGCCGGGCCCTGTCGTGGCCGGGGTGGGGGTGGTCAGGCCGTGGTTTCGTCCGTGATCGTGCGTTTGTGATCCGGGGCGGGCGGTACGAGGAACCAGTGGCGGGCCGATACCAGCCACCAGACGGCGGCGAAGCCGAGCACCACCAGCACGGCCAGCGGCGCGTAGTTGAAACTCTCCCAGGTGACCGGCGAGACCTGGGGCAGCATGAAGAGCACCGTGATGACCCCGACCCAGGTCACCGCGATGATGCCGATCGGCCGGGACCACCGGCCCAGGTGCCAGGGGCCCCGGACGAAGTCGTCGCCCCGTAGCAGCCTGAGCAGGGTGGGGATGACGTAGGCGATGTAGAGGCCGATGACCGCGATGGACGTCACGGCGGCGTACGCGGTGTCGTTGATCAGGTACGGCAGGCCGAGGGCGAGCGCGCCGAGAGCGGCCAGCCAGACCGCCGCCACGGGCGTGCGGGTGCGGGGGCTGACCGTGTGCCACACCCGGGAGAAGGGCAGCGCCCCGTCGCGTGAGAAGGCGTAGATCATACGGCTGTTGGCGGTCACCGAGGCCATCCCGCAGAACAGCTGGGCCCCGATCACGACGAGCAGCAGGAGCTTGCCCGTGGTGGCGCCGAGCGCGTCCAGGAGGATCTGGGCGGGCGGCGCACCGGTCGGGGAGTTCAGGGCGCCGTCGTACGACTGGATGGCATAGGTGAAGCCCAGCAGGAGCACGAAGCCGGCGATCCAGGACGTCCAGATGGACTGCACGATGCCGCGCGGGCCCGCCACGGCCGCGTCGCGGGTCTCCTCCGTCATATGGGCGGAGGCGTCGTAGCCCGTGAAGGTGTACTGCGCCATCAGCAGGCCGATCATCACGACGTAGAAGCCGCTCCCCCAGCCGGTGTTGTTGACGAACTCGGTGAAGACGTACGACGTTGACTGATGCGAGTCCGGCACGAAGGTGAGCGCGCCGACGATCACCGCGACACCGATGACGTGCCACCACACGCTGACGTTGTTCAGGAAGGCGACGATCCCGACCCCGAAGGTGTTCAGCAGGCCGTGCAGGACCAGGATCGCCGCGAAGAGCAGGATCGTACGGCCGGGTGTGACCTCGAAGCCGAACTGGAGGTTCAGGTACGCCCCGAGGAAGGACGCCGCCCCGAAGTCGATGCCCGCGGTGACGGCGACCTGACCCAGCACGTTGAACCAGCCGGCGAACCATGCCCAGGCCGCGGCGGAACGCGGTGGGGCCAGGCGGTGGGCCCAGAAGTACAGGCCCGCCGATGTCGGGTACGCCGAACAGATCTCGGCCATCGCGAGGCCGACGAACAGCGTCATCAGCCCCACGCCGACCCAGCCCCAGGTGATGACGGCGGGGCCGCCGGTGTTCATCCCGAACAGATACAGCGTCAGGCAGCCGGAGAGCACCGAGATGATCGTGAACGAGACCGCGTAGTTGGAGAAGGCGGACATCCGGCGCGCGAGCACCTGGGTGTAGCCGAGTTCGGCCAGCCGTTCCTCGTCGGAAGTAGGGGTGGGGGCAGGGGTGGCGGCATCCGGGGGCGGCTCGGCGGACACCGCTTCGTCGTTTGTCATGCCCCCAGCGATGCCCTCGGGGGCCCACCGGAAACGCCGCAGGGCCCGCGCGCCACCGAAGTGACGTACACGGGCCCTGCGGGTCAGTCGGACGGACAGGCAGCCGTCAGCTGGACTCAGCCGTTGCGCTTCCAGCGCGGCTTGTCGTCGCGGCGGCCGAAGGTGCCGGTGCCGGTACCCGTGCCGGTGCCACCACGGTGGTCGTCACGGCGGCCGTTCGGGCGGTCGCTGCCGCCGGAGCGGAAGCCACCGGACGGGCGGTCGTCACGACGGTCGCGGTTGAACGGGCGGTCGCTGCCGCCGGAGCGGAAACCACCGGACGGGCGGTCGTCACGACGGTCGCGGTTGAACGACGGACGGTCGTTGTCACGACGCTCGAAGGAACGGCCACCACGGTCGTCCCGACGGTCACCGCCACCCGAGCGGAAACCACCCGAGGAGCGGTCGTCACGACGGTCGCGGTTGAACGACGGACGGTCGTTGTCACGACGCTCGAAGGAACGGCCACCACGGTCGTCCCGACGGTCACCGCCACCCGAGCGGAAACCACCGGAGGAGCGGTCGTCACGACGGTCGTTGCTGCCGCGGAACGACGGACGGTCGTTGTTTCCGCGGTAGCCGGACCCACCGGTGGGACGGCCACTGCGCTCGCCGGTGCCACGGTCGTTGCCGCCGCGGTAGCCGCCACGGTCGCCACCGCGGTCGTCACGGCGGTTGAAGTTGCCCCGGTCGTCACGACGGTCGTCGCGGGCGGCCGGCTGCTCGGGGACGGACACCGCTGCGATGAGCGCGGCCTCGGCCTCGGCGGCGACCTCTGCCACCGCCGCCTCCGGGTCGTCGCCCCGCTCGCGGGCGGCACGGGCGACCAGACGGTCGGCCTCCTCGCGCAGCTCGACGGCACGACGCTGGACGCGCTCCAGCTGCTTGGTGAGGTCGGCGGCCTCGCGCTCGGCCTGCTTGGCCGCGTTGTTCGCGGAGTCGGCCTGGACCTCGGTGAGCGAACGGGCGCCGGTGATCTCGGCGACCTCGGGCTCGAAGACGCCCGCGCCCTGCACGATGTGGCGCGAGGCGTCGACGCCCGCGTCCTCCATGAGGCGGAAGATCTGGCGGCGCTGGTGCGGAAGCGCCAGCGAGACGACGACACCGGACTTGCCGGCCCGGGCGGTACGGCCCGAGCGGTGCAGGTAGTCCTTGTGGTCGCCGGCCGGGTCCACGTTGAGGACGAGGTCGATGCCGTCGACGTGGATGCCGCGGGCGGCGACGTCGGTGGCGACGAGGGCGTTGACGTAGCCCTTCTTGAAGTCCTCGAGCACGCGGGTACGAGCACCCTGCGTCATGCCGCCGTGCAGCGCGTCGGCCTTCACACCGGACTCGATGAGCTGCTCGGCGATGCGGTCGGCGCCCAGCTGGGTGCGGACGAAGATGATCGTGCGGCCCTTGCGGGCGGCGATCGCGGCCGTGACCGGCGCCTTGTCCTTCGGCTTCACGACGAGGACGTGGTGCGACATCGTCGAGACGTTGCCCTGGGCGCTGTCGACCTCGTGGGTGACCGGGTTGGTCAGGTAGCGCTTGACCAGCGTGCCGATCTCGTTCTCCATGGTGGCGGAGAAGAGCATCCGCTGGCCGCCGCCGGGGATCTGGTCGAGCAGCTCGGTGACCTCGGGCAGGAAGCCCAGGTCGGACATCTGGTCGGCCTCGTCGAGGACGGCGACCTGAACGTTCGCGAGCGAGCACGCCCCACGGTTGATGATGTCGCGCAGACGGCCGGGCGTGGCGACGAGGATGTCGACACCGCGCTCCAGCGCGTAGATCTGGTTGCCCATGGACGTACCGCCGCAGACGACCTTCATCTTCAGGCCGAGCACGTCGCCGTACGGCTGGAGGGCGTCCGCGACCTGCATGGCGAGCTCACGGGTCGGCGTGAGGATGATCGCGCGGGGCTTCTTCTTCTCGGTGTGACCACCGGCCAGCGCGGCCAGGGTCGGCAGACCGAAGGAGAGCGTCTTGCCGGAGCCGGTACGGCCTCGGCCCAGGATGTCCTTGCCGGCCAGGGCGTCCGGGATGGTCGCGGCCTGGATCGGGAAGGGCGCCGTCACGCCGTTCTGCGCGAGCTTACGGACGATGCCGTCGGGCAGTCCGAGCGAGGCGAAGGTGACGCTCGGCTCGGCGTCCGCGGTGTTGCCGGCCTCGGCCTCGGCGGAGTCCGCAGCGTCGGCGGAGGTCTCCGCGACGGGGCTCTCGGTGACGGGGGCCTCGTCGGCTGCCTCGGGGGCCTGGGCCACCACGGCTTCGGCTGCCTCCACGACCTCGATGCTCTCGACGTCGTTCTCGGGCATGACGGTGTGGTCAGAACTGGAAATTGACATGCGAAATGCGAAACCTTCCGGAGTCTCGGCACGCGCCCGTAACTCCGTGTTTTCGCAATTTCGACCGCCTCAATGCGGTCCAGCCACGGCAAGGGAGAGTACGCGCCACACGGCGCTCTTCTGTGTCGGCGCCGGGCATAGGATCAAACGATCTACTACCATACGCACCCTCCCCCCATTCGTGCAAACCAGGCCGGTCCCGCCCGGTCTCAGACCGGCGCGACCTGCGGTGATACCCGAGGAGTGGGCCACGCCTCGGGCGTCCCCGGCGCCCCCATCGCATCCGCACGGGACAGTGCCGCCGGCGAGGCCGAAGGCTCCTCGGGACGCGCCGAAGGTTCCGGCTCGGGCGAGGGCGGCGGCTCCTGAGGGGTGTCGGGCTCGGGCGGCGGTTCACCCGGTCCTGGATCGCTGGGCTCCTGGGTGGGCGCGGGCCCGCCCCGGGTCGGCTCCGGGGTGCCGGGGCCACCGGGCGCCGGGCGGGTGGCCCCTGGACGGGCCGACGGGTCACGCGAGCCCCGCTCCTCGGCGTCCGGCTCACGAGAGGCACCCCGGTCGGACTGCGCCTCGGCGCCTCCGCCACCGGATCCCGACCGGCCGGAGCCGGACGCCGTGCCGCCGTCCGGCCTGGCCGAGGCCTCCTTCTGGCCGGCGGAACGCGAGGGGACCGGCTCCCCGGCGTCGTCGCCGACGCTCACACAGCCTGTGGACGCGGCGATCGTCAGCGCGGTGACGGCTGCCCAGCGGACGCGGGCGGACAACTGGCGCACGGGGTGGCACCTCCGGGGAGGACAGGAACGGCGGGAAGGGGGAGCGCTGTGTCCAACTCCCCTGCCCCCGCCGGGGACACGCGCGCAGCCGCACGGACACAACACCCCCACACACGCCGGGCCGCCCGGTCGGGCGCCGAGCACCCCGAAGCCCCTCGCGAGCCCGGCCACCAGGAACACCGCGCCGTGCCGCGCCCGTACCGCGCGGCCCGTCAGACGGCGCATCGTGAGGCCCGTCGGACAGCGCATCGCACGGTCCGTCAGACGGCGCACCGCACGGCCTGTCGGACGGCGCACCGCGGTCCGTCAGTCAGCGCAGCGGCGCCCCGGCAGCACCCCCGCTGACGACCGGAGGTCAGGACCGGCCGCACCGGCGGATGCGTGATCCGCCCCCGCGCGACGGTCAGCACCATCGGCGCCCCGATCAGGACGCAGCCCGTCACCCTGACGGCGAAGACCGCTCATCCGTAGCCCAACGCGTGCAGCCGCTCGTCGTCGATGCCGAAGTGATGGGCGATCTCGTGCACCACGGTGATCTCGGTCTCGGCGACCACGTCCTCGCGCGTCTCGCACATCCGCAGCGTCGGCCCCCGGTAGATGGTGATCCGGTCCGGCAGCACCCCCGCGTACCACTCGCCTCGCTCGGTGAGCGGCGTGCCCTCGTAGAGCCCGAGCAGCTCCCGGTCCTCCGTGTCCTCCGGCTCCTCCTCCACGAACACCGCGACGTTGTCCATCAGCCGCATCAGCTCCGGCGGGACCCGGTCAAGAGCCAGGCTCACCAGCTCTTCGAACTCCTCGCGCGTCATCTCCAGCACCCCGCCATTGTCCCGTACGCCGGGCCGGACGGCCGGGCCCGGCCCGCCCCCGCGGACACCCGCCCGGCCCATACGCCGCCGCAGTCCCGCATGCCCGCCGTCCGATCGGGGCATACGGGCCCAATGGCACGCCCGTTCCACGCCGCAGCCGTCCGTGTCCGCCGCCTCCGCAGCTCCCGCCCGCGTGCCACCGCCGGCGGCCTCGTCCCCGCCGCGCGCCCCTGGCAGCGCGCGCTGGGCATGCTGGCGGTGGTCGTGCTGGGCGCCTGGCTCGGGCTGCTCGTCGTCGGCAGTGTGCGTACGCCGGTGGGCCCCATGGACACCACCATGACCCTGCGCCCCTCGGTGAGCGGCGGCACCAAGATCAACGTGTCACCGCTCGGCGCCCTGGAGCTGGACTCCCACCGGGGCCCCGTCCGCCTGGACGTGGACGTCGACCGGCTGGACCCGGAGCGCTCGCAGGCCCTGGTCAAACACCCCGAGCGCCTCTCGGGTCTCCAGGACGAGGTCGCCGACGACGTCGCGTCCGGCACCCTGGAGCTGGCCGTCCGCTCCTGCGTGGCCGTGGTCTCGGGCGCCACCGCCCTCGGCCTCGTCGTCTACCGCCGCCCCCGCCGCGCCCTCGCCGCCGGCGGCCTCGCCCTGGCACTGCTCGCCGCGTCGGGCGTCGGCGCCTACGCCACCTGGAATCCGAAGTCCGTCCTGGAGCCGAAATTCTCCGGGCTGCTCTCCAGCGCCCCTTCGGTCGTCGGTGACGCCCGCTCGATCGTCACCGACTTCGACGTCTACCAGCAGGAGCTGGCGCGGCTCGTCACCAACGTCACCAAGCTGTACGACGCCACCTCCACGCTCCCCGTCTACCGGCCCGACCCGGGGACCATCCGGGTCCTGCACGTCTCCGACATCCATCTCAACCCCGCCGCCTGGCACATCATCGCCTCGCTCGTGGAGCAGTACGAGATCGACGTGATCATCGACTCCGGCGACACGATGGACCACGGCACGGCCGCGGAGAACGGCTTCCTCGACCCGGTCACCGACCTCGGCGCCCCCTATGTGTGGGTGCGGGGCAACCATGACTCCAAGGAGACCCAGGACCACCTGAAGAAGACCAGGAACGCGCACGTGCTCGACGAGGGCAGCGCCGTGGACGTCGCCGGGCTGCGGATCGGCGGCACCGGTGACCCGCAGTTCACCCCGGACCGCACCCGCCCCACCGGCGGCAAGGCGTCCGAGCAACTGGCGGGCATGCGCCTCGCCTCGGCGCTGCGTGACCAGAAGCAGGCGGGCACCCCGGTGGACATCGCGGTGACGCACGACCCGAACGCGGCGCGGGAGACCGACGGAACGGTGCCGCTGGTCCTGGCCGGCCATGTGCACCACCGGGTCAACGAACTCCTGCCCCTGGGTACGCGGCTGAAGGTCGAGGGCTCCACGGGCGGGGGCGGGCTGCGCGCCGTGCAGAACGAGAAGCCCGAGAAGGTGCGTGCGTCGGTGCTCTACATGGACCGCACGACCCGGCATCTGCAGGCCTGGGACGAGATCACCCTCGGGGGTCTCGGCCTGACGACGGCGGAGGTCAGCCGTCACCTCCCGGAGGAGAACCTGAAGACCCCCTCCCCCTCCCCGGGCCTCCCGTCCTCCTCGCCGCGTACCTCTCCGCGCACCCCGACGACCTCCCCGTAAACCGTTTTGGCGATACCTCCCCGCATCCCATATGCTTCTCACGTCCCCGACGCGCTGCGAAGCGCGCAGGTGGGCCCTTAGCCCTCATCGTCTAGTGGCCCAGGACGCCGCCCTTTCAAGGCGGTAGCACGGGTTCGAATCCCGTTGGGGGCACGCTTTACGGTGTGCGAGACTTGTCTCGCACATTAGCCAGGTCCTGTGGAGCAGTTTGGAGTGCTCGCCACCCTGTCAAGGTGGAGGCCGCGGGTTCAAATCCCGTCAGGACCGCTGCAGCTTGTACGAGCTGCGTGGCTGGGTAGCTCAGTTGGTACGAGCGATCGCCTGAAAAGCGATAGGTCGCCGGTTCGATCCCGGCCCCAGCCACCAAAACGAGTAGGTCCCGGACGGCATGCCGTCCGGGACCTACTTGTTCTGTGTCTCCGACCGTCATCACCGAAGGGCCATCTCGCCCTACCCGTCCGACCGTTGAGTTTTCCGGTCAGGAGCGCAGGAGTGATGTCGGCACGTCGGAGGTCCGGACGGCGCGAGCTCCCCGGCCCGATCCTCGCACCCGCGACCGACTCACAGATAGTGGACCACACCGTCCATAACCCGGTATCCTCGCACCATGCCACGCCCACGCCAGTTCGATGAAGAGCGCGTACTCGCTGCCGTGCAGGCGGCATTCTGGGACAACGGCTATGCGGGCACGTCGCTCGAGACCCTGCTGGCGGCCAGCGGTCTGGGCAAGGGGAGTCTCTACGGGGCCTTCGGCGACAAGCAGCGCCTGTTCCTGCGCGTGCTGCGCGCATACGACGAGGCCAATGACCGGATGTTGCGGGAGTGGCTCGACCAGGCCGAGCGCGGCACCGACGTGCTACGCGATTTCGTGACCGGGCCGGCACGCGACCCCAGCGGCGAGCAGGCCCGCCGCGGGTGCCTTCTGGCCAACACCGCGGCCGAGCTCTCGACCAGCACACCCGAGGTCGCCGCCGAAGCCCGGCGCAGCTACGCCGCGACCACCGCCGCCCTGGCCGACGCGGTACGACGCGCGCAGCGCGAGGGAGACGTCGCAGCCCGCATCGACCCGATCGAGACCGCGCAGGCGGTCCTCGCCGGCCAGCTCGGACTGCTCATGCTCGGCCGGATCGGCCAGGACCCGGCCGTCCTGTCGACCATGGCCGAGACGCTGCTGGACCGCCTGCTGCCCGCACTCTGAGCCTCCCCGCAGTGGCCTGCGGCACTGCGCCACCCTGGTTATTGACTGATCGGTCCATATCGTGCAGAGTTATGGACCGATTGGTCAATGACGAGGGATCGGGAGCGGTCATGAAGGTGCTGAAGGACAAGGTCGCAGTGGTGACAGGGGCGAACTCGGGCATCGGTCTGGCGATCGCACGCGCCTACCGCGCCGAGGGCGCACGGGTGTTCGTCACAGGTCGCCGCCAGGCACTGCTCGACGCCGTCGAGGCCGAGCTCGGCCCCGAGGTGAGCGGGGTCCGTTGCGACGTGGGCAAGCTGGAGGACCTCGACGCGCTCTACGCGACGGTCGCAGAGCAGGCGGGTCGAATCGACGTTCTGGTCGCCAACGCCGGGATCGGGATCGCGGCCCCGCTGGGCGAGATCACCGAGGAGCAGTTCGACGCGATGTTCACCACCAACGTCAAGGGCTCGCTGTTCACCGTGCAGAAGGCGTTGCCGCTGCTCTCACCGGGGGCCTCGATCATCCTCACCGGCTCGACGGCCGCCTCGCGCCCCCAACCGTCCCTGCCCGTCTACGGGGCGACCAAGGCCGCCATCCGTAATCTGGTCCGCGGGTTCGCCCACAGCGCCGAAGCACGCCGATTCAGGATCAACGTGCTCTCACCGGGCGGCACACGCACCCAAGGTCTGCTCGACCTCGTCCCCTCCGACGAGCTCGCCGCCACCGAAGCCCTGGTTCCCCTCGGCCGGCTTGCCGAGCCCGACGAGGTCGCCGCAGCGGCCGTCTTCCTCGCCTCCGACGCGTCCAGCTACGTCAACGGCTCCGAGCTCGCCGTCGACGGCGGCTTCGCCCAGACCTGACCCACGCCGGTCAGGGCCGGAGGTCGTTCCCCAGGTCCCGTAGAAGACGTCGGGTGCCGGTGACGTGTGGCCCCAGCCATCACCCGAAGGCCCCCGTCCACGGACGGGGGCCTTCGTCGTACCCACGCCCGCCCCCCGGTCTCCCGGGAGCGGTGTGACGCGGCCCGGACGAAATACGTTCGCCAGTCCTTGCGCGCGGGTGAGATCCTGGAGTCCGTATGTCTACTTCCTTCGCCGATCTCCAGTCCCAGCTCGGGCAGCTCTCGCTCCGCGACGCGCACAGGCTCGGCCGCCGCCTGGAGGGTGCCCGCCGCATCCGTAAGCCCGAGGCCCGCCAGTCCGTGCTGGACGAGATCTCCGCCGAGGCCGGCAAGGCGTCCGAGCGGCTCGCCGGACGCGCCGCGCGGATGCCCGCCCTGACGTACCCGGAGCAGCTTCCGGTCAGTCAGAAGAAGGACGAGATCCTGGAGGCGATACGCGACCACCAGGTCGTGATCGTCGCGGGTGAGACCGGCTCGGGCAAGACCACGCAGATCCCCAAGATCTGTATGGAGCTGGGGCGTGGGGTCCGCGGCATGATCGGGCACACCCAGCCCCGCCGGATCGCCGCACGCACGGTCGCCGAGCGGGTCGCGGACGAGCTGAAGACCCCGCTGGGCGAGGCCGTCGGCTGGAAGGTGCGCTTCACCGACCAGGTGAATCCGGACGCGACCTTCGTGAAGCTGATGACGGACGGCATCCTGCTGGCCGAGATCCAGACGGACCGCGAGCTGCTCGCCTACGACACGATCATCATCGACGAGGCGCACGAGCGGTCGCTGAACATCGACTTCCTGCTGGGCTATCTGGCCCGGCTGCTGCCGAAGCGACCCGATCTGAAGGTCGTCATCACCTCGGCGACCATCGACCCGGAGCGCTTCGCCAAGCACTTCGGCGCCGCGCCCATCGTGGAGGTCAGCGGGCGGACGTATCCGGTGGAGGTGCGGTACCGCCCCCTCCTCGAAGAGGATTCCGAGGACTCCGACCGCGACCAGATCACCGCGATCTGTGACGCCGTCGACGAGCTGGACCACGAGGCGAACGGCGACGTCCTGGTCTTCCTCTCCGGTGAGCGGGAGATCCGCGACACCGCGGACGCGCTGAACAAACGCAAGCTCAGACATACCGAGGTGCTCCCCCTCTACGCCCGCCTCTCGCACGCCGAGCAGCACCGGGTGTTCCAGCGTCACACGGGGCGCAGGATCGTTCTGGCGACGAACGTCGCCGAGACCTCGCTGACCGTCCCCGGCATCAAGTACGTGATCGACCCGGGCAACGCCCGCATCTCCCGCTACAGCCACCGCACCAAGGTCCAGCGGCTGCCGATCGAGCGGATCTCCCAGGCCAGCGCCAACCAGCGCAAGGGCCGCTGCGGCCGTACGTCGGACGGCATCTGCATCCGGCTGTACTCCGAGGACGACTTCCTGACCCGTCCGGAGTTCACCGATCCCGAGATCCTGCGGACCAATCTCGCCTCCGTCATCCTCCAGATGACCGCGGCCGGTCTCGGTGACATCGAGAAGTTCCCCTTCATCGACCCGCCGGACCACCGCAACATCCGCGACGGCATCCAGCTGCTCCAGGAGCTCGGGGCGCTGGATCCGCAGGAGAAGGATCCGAAGAAGCGGCTCACCCCGCTCGGCCGCAAGCTCTCCCAGCTGCCCGTGGACCCGCGGCTCGCCCGCATGGTGGTGGAGGCCGAGAAGAACGGCTGCGCGCGCGAGGTGATGGTGATCGCGGCCGCGCTCTCCATCCAGGACCCGCGTGAGCGGCCGGCGGAGAAGCAGACCCAGGCCGATCAGAACCACGCCCGGTTCAAGGACGAGACGTCGGACTTCCTGGCGTTCCTGAATCTGTGGCGCTACATCAGGGAGCAGCAGAAGGAGCGCGGCTCCTCCAGCTTCCGCCGGATGTGCAAGCAGGAGTATCTGAACTTCCTGCGGATCCGTGAGTGGCAGGACATCTACGCGCAGCTGCGCACGGTGGCCAAGCAGATGGGCATCGAACTCAATGAACAGGACGCTCCGGAGCAGTCGGTGCACACCTCGCTGCTCGCGGGGCTGCTGTCGCACATCGGGCTGAAGGACACCGAGAAGAACGAGTACGTGGGCGCCCGCAACGCCAAGTTCGCGATCTTCCCCGGGTCGGCGCTGTTCAAGAAGCAGCCGCGCTTCGTGATGTCGGCGGAGCTGGTCGAGACGTCCCGGCTGTGGGCGCGCGTCAACGCGAAGGTCGAGCCGGAGTGGATCGAGCCGCTCGCCCAGCACCTGCTGAAGCGCACGTACAGCGAGCCGCACTGGGAGAAGGACCAGGCGGCGGTGATGGCGTACGAGCGGGTCACCCTCTACGGGGTACCGATCGTCGCCCAGCGCAAGATCAATTTCGGCCGTATCGACCAGGAGGCGTCGCGCGATCTGTTCATCCGCAACGCCCTGGTCGAGGGCGACTGGCGGACCACGCACCAGTTCTTCCATGACAATCGCAAACTCCTCGGCGAGGTCGAGGAGTTGGAGCACCGTGCCCGGCGCCGCGACATCCTCGTGGACGACGAGACGCTCTTCGACTTCTACGATCGACGGATCCCTGAGCACGTGGTCTCCGGCGCCCACTTCGACTCCTGGTGGAAGCACAAGCGCCGTGACGAGCCCGACGCTCTCGATTTCGAGCGCTCGATGCTCATCAACGAGAAGGCCGGGGCCGTCACCAAGGACGACTACCCGGACTCCTGGCGGCAGGGGAAGCTCAAATTCCGGGTCACCTACCAGTTCGAGCCGGGCGCGGACGCCGACGGTGTGACCGTCCACATCCCGCTCCAGGTGCTCAACCAGGTCACGTCCGACGGCTTCGACTGGCAGATCCCGGGCCTCCGCGAGGAGGTGGTCACCGAGCTGATCCGCTCGCTGCCCAAGCCGATCCGCCGGCACTACGTCCCCGCCCCGAACTACGCGACGAAGTTCCTGGACCGCGCCGTGCCGCTCCAGGAGCCGCTGCCCCTCACGCTCGCCCGTGAGCTCCAGCGGATGGTCGGTGTCCCGGTCACGGCCGACGACTTCGACCTGTCCCGGATCCCGGACCACCTCAAGATCACTTTCCGGATCACCGATGAGCGGCGCCGCAAGGTCTCCGAGGACAAGGACCTGGACGCGCTGAAGATCCGGTTGCGCCCCAAGGCGCGCCAGGCCCTCTCCAAGGCCGCCGCGGCGACCGCGGGGCCCTCGGGTGAGTCCATCGAGCGTCCGGGCCTCACCGACTGGACGATCGGCACACTCGACAAGGTCTTCGAGACGCGGAGGGCGGGCCAGCCGGTGAAGGCGTACCCGGCGCTCGTCGACGAGGGCACGGCCGTCGCCGTACGGCTCTTCGACACGGAGGCCGAGCAGCGGCAGGCGATGTGGCGCGGCACCCGGAAGCTGATCCTGCTGAACATTCCGGTCAATCCCGCGAAGTTCGCCTCGGACCAGCTCACCAACCAGCAGAAGCTGGCGCTCTCGCGCAATCCGCACGGCTCCATCCAGGCGCTCTTCGACGACTGCGCCATGGCGGCGGCCGACCGGCTGATCGCCGCGCACGGCGGTCCCGCCTGGGACGAGGCGTCGTTCCGGAAGCTGTACGACAAGGTGCGCGCCGACCTGGTGGACCTCACCGTCCGCACGATCGGCCAGGTGCAGCAGGTCCTGGCCGCCTGGCAGGCCTGCGAGCGCCGGCTGAAGTCCACGAACAGCCTGGTCCTGATCAACAACGTCACGGACGTACGGGATCACCTGGCCCGCCTCGTGCCGCCCGGGTTCGTCACCGCGACGGGACTGCGCAGGCTGCCCGACCTGATGCGCTACCTGATCGCCGAGGACCGCAGGCTCCAGCAGATGCCGACGAACGTCCAGCGCGACACCACGCGCATGGAGAAGGTCCACGAGATGCAGGACGAGTACGCCTGGCTGCTCGAACAGCTGCCGCAGGGACGGCCCGTGCCCCAGGAGGTCCTGGACATCCGCTGGATGATCGAGGAACTGCGGGTGAGCTACTTCGCGCACGCGCTGGGTACCGCACAGCCGGTCTCCGACAAGCGGATCGTGAAGGCGATCGACGCCGCCGCCCCGTGAACCCGCCCTGAACGGGGGCGTAGCGGCACCCGCACGGTGAGTGAGTTCGACCTGGCCCCGTGACCTCCTGTAGAGTCTGTCTTCGCAGCCAGCCGCAAGGCAGGCAGCGAAAACCTGGTCCTGTGGAGCAGTTTGGAGTGCTCGCCACCCTGTCAAGGTGGAGGCCGCGGGTTCAAATCCCGTCAGGACCGCAGTAGACGGAAGCCCGGATCCTCATGGATCCGGGCTTCCGTGCGTCTTGACTCCGGCTCCCGGCGCGGGTAACTCCGTAGGACAGAGTCCGCCCCCTTTCACTTTTCCCTCGACGCGGGGCGGCCGGGTCCACCGGGAGGCCGCACGCATGTCTGCGCCCACGGAAAGGCACGAGACCCGCGCGCTGCTGCGCGCCCATCTGGCGGCCGCATCCGGCTACCGCCACCTCACCCGGCACTGCCCGGTCTGCCATCGCCTGCTGCGGCTCGCGATGGAGCCCCTGCCGACCCCTCCGACAGCTCCCCTGACGACCCCACAGACGGCTCCACGGACGACCCCACAGGCGGCCCCACGGACGCCGCACGCGCGACCGGGGTCCGGCAGTGGGACCGAGCCGCAGTCGGCCCCCGAGGCCGCCACCCACGCCCCCGTGGCGGGCGCCTCCGCGGAGGCGGTGTCACCGCAGGGTGACGCGGCCGCCTCCGGGGACGAAAGTCCTCCCGCGACATGACCATCTGCCGCAGCCAGGCACCCCCGGCCAGTGGCAGGCTCGTAGTTGGCAAGACCTCACGGGTGTGACGGGAGTCACCGAACAAGTTTTACGGAGGGGCGACTTTACGCACTTCCTACAACTGGCGAATTTAATATGTGCCATTGCACTGCCCGGGAAGTACATCCCGGACCGTTCCACCCGAGCCGTCCCACGACGCCCGGGACCCGGGCGAACAGTCCCGAACAACCCCGACCGGAATCGCACTCGGACACCCCGCAAACCGACTCGTCGGCAGGTTCGGGCGGACGTCCGGACCGTTCGGGCCGCCCTCCGAACAGCGTGCGGCCCACCGGACAGCCACCATGCGCCGGCCCCAGGGGCACAAAAAAGCCCCGGCACAGACCCCGGGCACAAAAAAGATCGCGCTGGACCCGGCGGAGTCCAGCGCGATCGAACGACGTACCCGCATGTCACAGGCATGGCGCCCGTTGGGGCAGGCGCCCGTCGTATGGAGCTATGTGTGCGGACACCTGGGGTTGGGGGACCCTTCAGTGCCCTGTTGTGGCTGCGGCGACAGGGGTGTGTCAGGCCTCGCTGCGCTGCTGCGGAATACCCGCAAGCAGTGCGCGGACCTCTGCCTCGCGATACCGGCGATGCCCACCGAGCGTGCGGATGGACGTGAGCTTGCCAGCCTTTGCCCAACGGGTGACCGTCTTCGGGTCCACGCGGAACATCGTGGCAACCTCAGCCGGGGTCAGCAGCGGCTCGGCATCAGGGGTGCGAGCGGTCATGAGCGGCCTCCTCGGGAGAACCGAACCATCTCGGTTCTTTCCTCTAAATTCTGCACCTTGACCCGCGTTGCCCGAAATGGCGGACGCGGGCCGAGTCGGTTATAGGACGAACGGCTTGTCTTCGGCACTACAACTACACCATCCGTCCAGCCACGTCGGCCAAACCGATGGAATTGCCCTCCCAGGTGCTCATCAGCGACGGAAGCCGATGGACCATGCCATAGCGGACAGTCATGACCCAGTAACGATCAGTCACAGGACAAGCAGGAGTCGTCAGAAGTCGTCAGACCCCCCATAGCGTGCAATGCTGAGCATTCCACCCAGAGTTGGGCGGACAGAGTCCTCCCCCGAACTCCTTGTCCTATTTTGACATGAGGAGTAGGGAAGGGCGCAAGGGCCCTGTAAGTGCTATCCATCACGCTTGAGGCAAAAGCCCGGTTCGGGACGTAGGTCCCGGGCCGGGAGAGCGACTCCCCGCCCCACCTGTCGCACGCGTCACACCAAGCACCGGTTCACGGCCCATCAGTTGCCCTCAGGACATCTCCGTTCACCTCCGCCGGGGTCCATCGGCGCCCAAAGATGTCGGACACCTCACAGGATGTCTCTTCCCTGCGGATAGCGCCTCTATGCGGCGGTGCGTTCTGGTTCACACCGCTTCGGGCTAGTTGGAGGATTGTAGGTCACGTACGGCACGCCAGCGGTCGGCGAGACGGCCGTACGCGATGCCCGCCGCGTCACCGTCCCCGGAGCGCAGCGCCGCGATGCCCTCGGCCACATCCGCGGCCGAGCGGTCGGCCGCGAGTTGCTCGCCACTCAGCGCGTGGACGAGACCGCCGTAGTCCAGCTCGACCATGGCGCGCGGGTGGAACTCCTCCAGCCAGCGCCCCACCTCCACGAGCCCCTCGGTCAGCGGCCCTTCGTCGATGGTCTCCCGCAGGGTCCGCAGCGCCCGCGCCAGCCGGCGCCGCGCCTGCACCATCGGGGTCCGGTAGCGGAGCAGCCGGTCCCCCGCACCGCTCACGTACTCCCGCTCCTCGTCGTCGAAGAGCACGAACCAGCGCACCGGCACGTGCCACACCGTGGTCCTGATCCAGGGACGGGCGTCCGGGTTCCGCTCGGCCCACCGCTCGTAGTCCGCCTCCGCCTGCCCCCGCACCACCGGGGGCAGCACCGCGTCCAGCACAGTGGCCGGAAACAGACCCCCCAGTTCGCTCATCGCCATCCAGCCCCGCATCCGGGTCCGCCACGGGCAGACGCAGACGACCCCGTCGACCAGAGCGATGAAGGCGTCCCCGCTCTCGTGCACCGGCACCGCCACCGGAGGGGTGGGAACCAGATCCGCCAGCGAACGACGGAGTTCGTCCTGGGCGGTGGGGAGTTTCGTACGTTGCGCGTAGCGCGTCCAGTGGCTCCGTTCGGGCTCGCGGAAGGCGGCGAGCGGCTCGTACACCCGCAGATAGGACGCGTATGGGACGAGCACCGAAGACACCACCGACATGCGGTAAATCGTGTCACGCCGCTACTCCGCCGGAGGGTGATCCGGAGCACGGGAACAGATCTACGTGTCACGAGGACGTGCGACGCGCGCCAGGTCGTTACGCTCTTGCCCAGTCGGACCGGCCGCTCGCACGGTCGGTCCGGGGCCCTCCCCACCTTCAGGAGGGTCTTCCGCCGCTTCGTACTTGGGAGTCACCACAGTGACCGATGTGACCGGCGTACCCGTCGACGTGCTGCACACCCTGTTCCACTCCGACCAGGGTGGCCACGAGCAGGTCGTGATCTGCCAGGACCGCGCCAGCGGCCTCAAGGCCGTCATCGCCCTCCACTCCACCGCCCTGGGCCCGGCCCTCGGCGGCACCCGCTTCTACCCGTACGCCTCCGAGGCGGAGGCCGTCGCCGACGCGCTGAACCTCTCGCGCGGAATGTCGTACAAGAACGCCATGGCCGGACTCGACCACGGCGGTGGCAAGGCCGTCATCATCGGCGATCCCGACCTGATCAAGTCCGATGAACTGCTCCTGGCCTACGGCCGGTTCGTGGCCTCGCTCGGCGGGCGCTACGTGACCGCCTGCGATGTCGGCACATACGTAGCCGACATGGACGTCGTCGCCCGCGAGTGCCGCTGGACCACCGGCCGTTCGCCCGAGAACGGCGGCGCAGGCGACTCCTCGGTCCTCACCGCGTACGGCGTCTTCCAGGGCATGCGGGCCTCCGCGCAGCACCTGTGGGGCGACCCCACGCTGCGTGGCCGCAAGGTCGGCGTCGCCGGGGTCGGCAAGGTCGGCCGCCACCTGGTCGAGCATCTGCTGAGCGACGGCGCCGAGGTCGTCGTGACGGACGTCCGCGAGGAGTCCGTACGCCACGTCACCGGCCCGCACCCCGAGGTGTCGGTGGCCGTGGACACCGACGCGCTGATCCGCACGGAGGGCCTGGACATCTACGCCCCGTGCGCGCTCGGCGGCGCCCTCGACGACGACAGCGTCCCGGTGCTCACCGCGAAGGTGGTGTGCGGAGCGGCCAACAACCAGCTGGCGCACCCGGGCGTCGAGAAGGACCTCGCCGACCGTTCGATCCTGTACGCACCGGACTACGTGGTGAACGCCGGAGGCGTGATCCAGGTCGCCGACGAGCTCCATGGCTTCGACTTCGACCGGTGCAAGGCGAAGGCCACGAAGATCTTCGACACCACGCTGGCCATATTCGCACGTGC
Source organism: Streptomyces sp. NBC_01012 (assembly GCF_045162755.1). Taxonomy (NCBI): domain Bacteria; kingdom Bacillati; phylum Actinomycetota; class Actinomycetes; order Kitasatosporales; family Streptomycetaceae; genus Streptomyces; species Streptomyces sp. NBC_01012. The sequence goes on from NZ_CP108688.1 coordinate 3,581,855, forward strand.
GAAGGCGGACGGGATCCCGCCGGCCGCTGCCGCCGACCGGATCGCCGAACAGCGGATGGCCGACGCCCGCCGTCACTGACGCGTCACCGGAGCGTCGAGCCCCCGTCACCGGACTGTGAGCACGGACCGGGTGACGGGGTCCCGCGGGGCGCGGGAGGACGGCCGGCGGGCCACGGGGAGACAAGACTCACTCCGGTCGGCGGGTCGGCCGTCCACAAGAGGTTAAAATCGGGGTTGACCAGCGAGGACAGGCTCCTCGGAGGTCCTGTACCGAGGCACGTGATGCGGGCGGCGTACCGTATGGCCGAGGAAGCAGGTACGGTTAAAGCCACGGGCGCGGTCTCTCTGCTGAGAGTCCGTCCTGAAACATGAACGCGTGTCAAGACTCTGGGGCCGTCGAGCCCCGTCACCGAGGGGGTCGAGCCATGGGGCGCGGCCGGGCAAAGGCCAAGCAGACAAAGGTCGCCCGCCAGCTGAAGTACAGCAGCGGCGGAACGGATCTGTCGCGTCTGGCCAATGAGCTGGGCGCATCGCCTTCGAGTCAGCCACCGAACGCCGAGCCGTTCGAGGACGACGACGAGGAAGATGACCCGTACGCACAGTACGCGGATCAGTACAACAACGACGATGACTCGGACGAGGACGATCAGTCCGGCCCATCGTCACAGCGCCGCGGCGCTTGACCTCGCGCTGACACATCAACCCGGTCCGGGCCTGCTCGGACCGGGTTCTGTGCTGTCCCGGCACGGACGGACCGAAGTCCCCCGCGGTCAGCGCCGCCCACCGCCGGTCCTTCGCTGTGCGGGACCAGCGGTCATGGCGTCCTACCGTGCGTAGTCACCGGTCAGCTCGGCGCCCGTGGTGCGGTCACCGCGATCGGTGATCTCGCCGGCGACCCAGGAGTCGACACCCCGGTCGGCGAGCGTGGTCAGCGCCGCGTCCACCGAGTCGGCGGGCACGATCGCGATCATGCCGACGCCCATGTTGAGCGTCTTCTCCAGCTCCAGCCGCTCGACCTTCCCGGCCTTGCCGACCACGTCGAAGACGGCGCCGGGCGCCCAGGTGGACCGGTCGACCGTGGCGTGCAGCCCGTCCGGGACGACCCGGGCCAGGTTGTTGGCCAGGCCGCCTCCGGTGACATGGCTGAAGCCGTGCACCTCGGTCGTGCGGGTCAGCGCCAGACAGTCCAGGGAGTAGATCCTGGTGGGCTCCAGGAGCTCCTCGCCGAGCGTCCTGCCGAACTCCTCGACCTCGCGGTCCAGGCTCCAGCCTGCCCGGTCGAAGACCACGTGGCGCACGAGCGAGTACCCGTTGGAGTGAAGACCGGACGACTCCATCGCGATCACGGCGTCACCCTTACGGATACGGTCAGGGCCCAGCAGCCGGTCGGCCTCGACCACACCGGTCCCGGCGCCCGCCACGTCGAAGTCGTCCGGGCCCAGCAGGCCGGGGTGCTCGGCCGTCTCGCCGCCGACCAGCGCGCAGCCCGCCAGGACACAGCCTTCGGCGATGCCCTTCACGATGGCCGCGACGCGCTCGGGGTGCACCTTGCCGACGCAGATGTAGTCGGTCATGAAGAGCGGTTCGGCGCCGCAGACGACCAGGTCGTCGACGACCATGCCGACCAGGTCATGGCCGATGGTGTCGTACACGCCCATCTGCCGGGCCAGATCGACCTTCGTGCCGACGCCGTCGGTGGCGGAGGCGAGCAGCGGGCGCTCGTACCGCTTGAGCGCCGACGCGTCGAAGAGGCCGGCGAATCCGCCGAGGCCGCCGAGGCCCGCGACCTCGGGGCGCTGCGTCTTCTTCACCCACTTCTTCATCAGCTCGACGGCGCGGTCACCGGCTTCGATGTCGACGCCTGCCGCGGCGTAGGAAGCACCTGTTGTCTCAGACATGGCCCGGGATCTTTCGTGTGTGAATACGGGGCTGGTGGGAAAGCAGCCGGCCGGTCCGGGTCACGGACGACGCAGCGCGTCGGCCGCCGCGGTCGCGGCGGGACCGGCCGCCAGCTCGGTCTCCAGCAGCTGCTTGCCGAGCAGCTCCGGGTCCGGAAGCTCCATCGGGTATTCGCCGTCGAAGCAGGCGCGGCACAGATTCGGCTTGGCGATCGTCGTCGCCTCGACCATCGCGTCGAGCGAGATGTAGGCGAGGGAGTCGGCACCCATGGAGGTGGCGATCTCGTCGACGGACATGCCGTTGGCGATCAGCTCGGCGCGGGTCGCGAAGTCGATGCCGAAGAAACAGGGCCACTTGACGGGCGGGGAGGAGATCCGGATATGGATCTCGGCGGCGCCCGCCTCACGGAGCATCCGCACCAGGGCGCGCTGGGTGTTGCCGCGGACGATCGAGTCGTCGACGACCACGAGGCGCTTGCCCTTGATGACTTCCTTGAGGGGATTGAGCTTGAGCCGGATGCCCAACTGGCGGATGGTCTGTGAAGGCTGGATGAAGGTCCGGCCGACGTACGCGTTCTTGACCAGCCCGGACCCGAACGGAATTCCGCTCGCCTCGGCGTAGCCGATGGCCGCGGGGGTTCCGGATTCCGGTGTCGCTATGACCAGATCGGCGTCGACGGGGGCCTCGGCCGCCAGCTTCCGGCCCATCTCCACGCGCGAGAGGTAGACGTTCCGCCCGGCGATGTCGGTGTCGGGGCGGGCCAGATAGACGTACTCGAAGACACAGCCCTTGGGCTTCGCTTCTGCGAAGCGGGAGCTGCGCAGACCGTTCTCGTCGATAGCGACGAGCTCGCCCGGCTCGATCTCGCGGACGAAGCTGGCGCCGCAGATGTCGAGGGCGGCGGACTCGGAGGCCACCACCCAGCCACGCTCGAGACGGCCGAGGACCAGGGGGCGGATGCCCTGCGGGTCACGGGCGGCGTACAGCGTGTGCTCGTCCATGAAGACGAGCGAGAAGGCGCCCTTGACCTCGGGGAGGACCTTCGGGGCGGCCTCCTCGACGGTGAGCGGCTTGTCGTCGTCATCCCGCTGGCCGGCGAGCAGCGCGGTCACCAGATCGGTGTCGTTGGTCGCGGCGACCTGGGTGGCGCGACCGTCCTTGCGGGGAAGGTCGGCGACCAGCTCGGCGAGCTGAGCCGTGTTGACCAGGTTGCCGTTGTGACCCAGCGCGATCGAGCCGTGCGCGGTGGCACGGAACGTCGGCTGCGCGTTCTCCCACACCGAGGCACCGGTGGTGGAGTAGCGGGCATGACCGACCGCGATATGGCCCTGGAGCGATCCCAGAGATGTTTCGTCGAAGACCTGCGAGACCAGTCCCATGTCCTTGAAGACCAGGATCTGGGACCCGTTGCTCACTGCGATGCCCGCGGACTCCTGTCCACGGTGCTGCAGGGCATACAGTCCGAAATAGGTGAGCTTGGCGACCTCTTCGCCCGGAGCCCAGACACCGAAGACGCCGCAAGCGTCCTGGGGGCCTTTCTCTCCGGGGAGCAGGTCGTGGTTGAGTCGTCCATCACCACGAGGCACGCCACCGAGTGTAGGCGAGATCGACCACCGGTCCGAATTGGGTGACCGCCCCGCCCCGCCCATGGGCAGGGCGGCAGGGGGTTTCACGGGGGTGCGGGGACCGGCACCGGACGATCACTCCGGGTGATCACGACCGTCTTGCCGCCGTCGCCCCGGAGGACCCCGGATGCGGACGACGCCCGGGATGGAGGGCGGTTTCCGGCCGGTCGGGCACCTGCGGCCGTGCCGCCATCGGCGCCCTCCCTCGTGGCACTCGGTGAGCCGGGACGCCCGGCGGTACGGGGACCGACCGAGCGCTCGCTTCGTGGCGAGCCTCACACTGCGAACGCCCTGCCACCCCGCCCGGTTCGGCCGCGAACGGGCGGAACCTGAGGCTTTGCGGGACGGCTTGTCCGCAGTACGAGACCACCGTTGACAGGCTCATGGCCCGTTGGGCAGGCTCCTTCCTCATGCAGCCTCTCGGTGATCACTCGGTCACGCTCGTGGAGCGCCGCCACGTCGATCTGGGACGCGTCGCGAGCGCCATCTGTCGCCACGCCTGAGAGTCCGTCGCCACGCCCGGCAGGCTCTGAGCCCGCCGCAGCGCACTCCGGGGCCTTCCCGAGGAATCCCGGCACAGGGGTGCGCCTTTCCTCTCTTCCTCCGCACGGCCCGTCCTGACCCGGTGCGCCCTTCGGCGCTCCGGTCCCCGACGGGATCCGTCGCGCCCGCCCCTCGCGCTCCGCCGTCCCCCAACGGCGCCCGAGGCCTGCCCAGGAGACCTCATGCCCTCTCGTGACGCACACGCACGCCCGGACGAACAGCCCCCTTCATCTCCTTCGTCTCCTTCATCTCCTTCGTCCCTGAGCCGACGCGCCTTCACCACCGCCGTGGGCGCGACCGCCGCCGCCGCAGCCGTCGGGATACAGGCCGCCTCCCCCGCGGCCGCCGCGACCGGGGCTGCCTCCGAGGAGGTGGAGCGGGAGCGGCCGTTCCGCGCGGCCCGCGGCAAGCACGCGCGCCGTCCCAACATCCTCTTCATCCTCGGCGACGACCTCGGCTGGGCGGACCTCTCCTCGTACGGGGCCCCGCACATCCGCACCCCCAACCTGGACAGGCTGGGGCGCGAAGGCGTGCGGTTCACGGACGCCTACTCCGGGTCCGCCACCTGCTCGCCCACCCGCTTCAGCCTCTACACGGGGCGCTACCCGGGGCGTACGAAGGGCGGGCTCGCCGAGCCCATCGCCGACAGGTCCGTGGGCCTTGAGCCCACCCATCCGACGCTGGCCTCCCTGCTGCGCGGCGCCGGCTACTCGACCGCGCTGATCGGCAAGTGGCACTGCGGATACCTGCCGGACTACAGCCCCACCAAGTCGGGTTGGGACGAGTTCTTCGGCAACTTCGGCGGAGCCCTGGAGTACTACTCCAAGCTCGGTCTGGCCGGAGAGTACGACCTGTACGAGGGCGACGCCGAGTACAAGGACCTGCGCTACTACACCCGGATCCTGACGGAGCGCGCGAGCGAGTACGTGCAGCGCGACCACGACGAGCCGTGGCTGCTCAACCTCAACTTCACCACCCCGCACTGGCCGTGGATCGCCGAGGGCGACACTGCGGAGAGCGCCGAGATCGTACGGAAGATCAAGGAAGGCGGCCTCGACGGGCTCTTCCACGCCGATGGCGGCTCGGTCGAGAAGTACACACAGATGGTCGAGGACCTGGACCGCTCGGTCGGCGAGGTGCTGAAGGCCCTGAAGCGGTCGGGGCAGGAGGAGGACACCCTGGTCTTCTTCGCCAGCGACAACGGCGGCGAGCGGTTCTCCTACAACTGGCCGCTGTCAGGCAACAAGAGCTCCCTCCAGGAGGGCGGCATCCGCGTGCCCTCGGTGCTGCGCTGGCCCGCGCGCATCGACGCCCACCAGGTCAGCGATCTCCCGGTGTTCTCGCCGGACTGGACGGCGACGCTGCTGGAGCTCGGCGGGGCGCGCCCCGACCCCGCGCACCCGCTGGACGGCGTCAGCCTCGCCGGATATCTGCTGCGGGGCGAGACACCGGAGGAGCGCGACCTGTTCTGGCGGGTGCGCGGGGAGCGGGCGCTGCGGCGCGGCGACTGGAAGTACTACCGGGGGACCGGTGGGACGGACCAGCTGTTCAACCTGGCCGACGACCGGCGCGAACAGGCGGACCGCGCTGCGGCCGAACCGGAGCGGGTGGCCGAACTGCGGGCGTCGTGGGAGAGGACGGACTCCGGCCTGCTGCCGTATCCGACGGCCTCCTGACGGCGTCATGAGGTCTTCCGGCGGCCCCATGACGGCGTCATGACGGCCTTCCGGCGGCCATCCGACGCCCTTGACCGCTCGCTCCGGTTCCCGGACGGATCAGCCCCGGTCAGGCCGGTCGTCGGCGGCCGGGGCGGATGCGTCGAGCCCCTCGCCGTTGCCGCCGTCGATCGACAGGGTCCGGTGGTCGACCGTGTACGTCGTCCTCCCGTCAAGCACCCGGAGCAGCGCGCGCTCCAGCTCCATCCGGGGGCCCGCGCACATCATCTTGGTGGAGGCGAGCCGGCCGAAGGTGAGGGTGGAGCCGGACACCTTCGCCTTGCCGTGGAAGGAGTTGCAGCCGAGGTTCCCCGCGACCGAGCCGTCCTTGCCGAAGGTGAGGTGCGCCTTGCCCTTCGTACCGGCGGGCAGGGATGTGGCGGTCTTGCCGGAGACCAGTGCGGTGACCTTCCAGGCGGTGCCGACGAGGGGAGCCGCCGGTTCGGACGCGAGGGCGATGGAGTCGCCCCGCGCGGTGGTCAGGGTCAGGGTCCGCTCGTCGTCCTCGCCCGCCACCTCGGCCCTGAGCTCGCCGTGGAGCGCCTTGCCCAACGCGTTCTCGAACCGCTGGACATCCTTCGCGCACCCCATTCCGGTGGTGGTGCCCGGCCCGATGGTGACCTTGTCGCCTTCGAGGCCGGCATCGGCGGTGAAGCGGTTGCAGCCCAGACTGCCGGTGGCCTTCCCCTCGGCGTCGATCTCGATGTGCGCGTCGGCGGGGGCGGTGCTCTTCTGTCCCTGGACGGTGAGCGAGGACACCTTCCAGCGGACCCCGGTCACGTCGGGTCCTGCCCGTACCGTGCCACCGCCGTCCCCGGAACCCGCTCCGGATCCCGACTCGGAACCGCAGGCGGCAAGGGTGAGGAGGGCCAGGAGGCTGAGGGCCATACGTCGTGTACGCATGGCGATGGGACGGAACGACCGGCCGGTCCGGTTCCCTTCAGCCCATCAGCGGGAGCAGCGGGGCGAGGTCCGCCCGCTCACCGCTGGCACTGACCTGCGCCGCTTCGAGCGCCTGCGTCCACCGCGTACGGCCGGTGGCCAGCCTGATCCAGGTGAGCGGGTCCATCTCCACGACGTTGGGAGGCGTGCCCCTGGTGTGCTTGGGTCCGCCGATGCACTGGACGACCGCGAAGGGCGGGACCCTCACCTCGACGGAGCCGCCTGGCGCCCTGTCCGCGAGCGCGTCGGCGAGCAGCCGGGTGCAGGCGGCGAGCGCCTGGCGGTCGTACGCGATGTCGAGGCCGGTCGCCCGATGCAGATCGTCGGTGTGGACGACGAGTTCGACGGTTCGGGTCACCAGGAAGTCGCCCAGCCGCATCGTGCCCGCCCGGGTCGTCACCAGCCGGTCGCCCGCGTCGGTGGGGACCAGCTGCGCGAACCGGGCGGCCGTCTCCTCGTACAGCGCGTCGAGGTCGGATCCGGCCGCGGCCGGATCATCGACCAGGCCGGCGATGCCATCGGCCGAGCCCTTGGTGCAGTTGGCGGAGAAGGGCCACTCCACCAGGGTGAGCTGCGGTTTCACCCCGGGCGGCGCCGGCAGTTCCAGCTGCCGGCTGACGCACTCCAGCGCCATGGCGAGGTGGGTGGCGAGCTCCCGCACGGTCCACTCCCCCAGCCCGGAAGGCCCTGCCAGCTGATCCTCCGTAAGCGCGGCCACCGCCTCCCGGACACGGTCGAACTGCGCCAGGACCGCGGTGCGGGTCCGGCTGAGGTCGTAGGCGCGCGGGCGCTTCTTGGCCGGGGGCATACGGGCGAGACTAACCGGCGCCTCTGACAACGCCCGCCCCGTACGGCCCGACGCCGGCCGTGCGATCAGCCGTTGCTGACGGCTCCCTCTGCCTCGAACACCTCGCCGTTGGCCGGTACGCCGATGCCCCGCCAGGTGAAGGGGATCCCCCGGGCCTTTTCGAGGTCCGGGTGGTCCATCAGCTGGAAGTGCACATGCGGCTCCGTGGTGTTGCCGGAGTTACCGCACCGGGCGATCCGCTGTCCCGCCCTGACGGTGTCGCCGGCGCGCACCTGGAGTGAGCCGCGCTGGACATGGGCGTAGGCCGCGTACGTCCCGTCACCGAGGTCCAGCACGACGCGGTTGCCGAACACCCGGTGCGCGCCCGCCAGTCCGCGCGCCTCGCCTTCGGCGAGCAGGAGATAGGCGAGCCCCAGCAGGGAGTTGCGGCTCAGATGGTCGCGCTGCGTGTCGTCGGCGGCGACGACCGTGGCGTCCGCGACCGCGAGCAGGGGGGCGCCGAAGCCGGGGAAGGCCCGGGGCCTGCGCGCCACGGGCCACAGCCAGGCGAACCCGGGTCGCCCGCCCGTGGTCCCCGCCGGTCCTTCCGGTCCCTCCGCCACGGTGCCGTCCGCGTCATCCGCCGCGATCCCCACCGGGGCGTCCGCCGTCACGATGTCGATGGCGTACGTCTGGCCGAAGGTGTGGAGGCCATGGCTCGGCACCCGGTCGGCCGGACTGTTGAGCGCGGACCAGCGGCCCGCCACCGGCGGGAGCACCTCGACGGCCTCGCGGCGCGCGGCCCTGAGGTCACGGCTCGCCATACGGCCTCCCGCGATGCTCGCCGTCCACGCGAGTACGAGGGGGAGGAAGACCAGCCAGGACGGGAAGGGGTACTCGACGAAGAGCCCCGTGACGACGAGCGCCACGAAGACCAGAACGAACACCCGGGCGAGCAGCCCCGGCAACCTGCGTGCGGACATGGGATCTCCCCCTGCTGTCGTGTTCCTCAGGGCCAGGCGGCCGTGAGCACCACCAGGAGCGGCACCACCCGGGCAGCAGGCACCTCGTAGCGCCCGCGTCCCGCCGAGTGCAGCCAGCCCGCGCCGGTCAGGAGGCGCAGGTGGTGGTAGATCTGGCCGGTCGTCCCCGTGTTGTCGAGCTCGGCCAGTTCGGCGGCCGTGCGGCGGCCGCCGAGGATCTCGCGGAGCAGCCTCAGCCGTACCGGATGGCCGAGCGCTGCCAGGGGTTCGGCGGCTTCCGCCCAGTCGGGGCGGTCCTCCCGCGTGTTCCCCAGAAGCCCGACCGTGAGCGCGCCGTACTGCCACTCGTACCGCTCGCCGGCCGGCAGCTTCACCGCGCCCGTGAACAGCACCCCGCCGTCGGCCGCGGCCTCCCCGACGTGGCCGAGCTGTTCCTTCAGCCCCTCCAGCGCCCAGAAGTCCCCGGCTCCCAGCTTCGGCTTCGCACTTCCGGCGACCGGTTCGGCGGCCGATTCGGCGACCGACTCCAGCACCGCGAGGCGCCGCTCCAGCTCGGCGACACGCTCCTCGAGCTCCATGACATCCACCTTACGTAATTACGTAATTTCATTCAACACCTACGACGCGGGAACGCCGAAGCCCCCGTCCGGTCGGTCGGACAGGGGCTTCGGTGCAGGGCTGCGGTACAGGCTTCGGTACGGACGGAGCCTGGAACCCTAGGCGAACAGGCCCGTCAGGGTCCCCTCGTGGGCCGTGCGCAGCTCGCTCAGCGGAATGCTGAACTCGCCCTGGATCTCGATCTCCTCGCCGTCCACGACACCGATACGGGTGACGGGCAGCCCCCGCGCCCCGCACATGTCGTTGAAGCGGAGCTCCTCGCTGCGCGGAATCGAGACGACCGCGCGGCCGGCCGACTCCGAGAACAGGAAGGTGAACGCGTCCAGACCCTCGGGGACGACCAGCCGGGCACCCTTCCCGCCGCGCAGGCAGGACTCGGTGACCGCCTGGATCAGACCGCCGTCGGAGAGGTCGTGCGCCGCGTCGATCATGCCGTCGCGCGAGGCCGAGATCAGGATCTCGCCGAGCAGCTTCTCGCGGCCCAGGTCGACCTCGGGCGGCATCCCGCCGAGGTGCTGGTGGACGACCTCGGACCAGGCCGAGCCGCCGAACTCCTCGCGGGTGTCGCCCAGGAGGTAGAGCAGCTGCCCCTCCGCGGCGAAGGCGACCGGCGTGCGCCGGGTGACGTCGTCGATCACACCGAGGACGGCGACGACCGGCGTCGGGTGGATCGCGGTCTCGCCGGTCTGGTTGTAGAGCGAGACGTTGCCGCCGGTGACCGGGGTGCCCAGCTCCAGGCAGCCGTCCGCGAGACCGCGGGTGGCCTCGGCGAACTGCCACATGACGTCCGGGTCCTCGGGCGAACCGAAGTTCAGGCAGTCCGAGATGGCGAGCGGCTTGGCGCCGGACGCCGCGACATTGCGGTAGGACTCGGCGAGCGCGAGCCGCGCACCCGTGTACGGGTCGAGCTTGGCGTAGCGGCCGTTGCCGTCGGTCGCCATGGCCACGCCCAGGTTCGACTGCTCGTCGATCCGGACCATGCCGGCGTCCTCGGGCATCGCCAGCACGGTGTTGCCCTGCACGAAGCGGTCGTACTGGTCGGTGATCCAGGACTTGGAGGCCTGGTTCGGGGAGCCGACCAGCTTGAGGACCTGCTCACGCAGCTCGGCGCCGTTCGACGGACGGGCCAGCTTGCCGGCGTCGTCGGCCTGCAGCGCGTCCTGCCAGGAGGGGCGCGCGAACGGGCGGTGGTAGGTCGGGCCCTCGTGCGCCACGGACCGCGGCGGTACGTCCACGATCTGCTCGCCGTGCCAGAAGATCTCCAGCTGCGAGCCCTCGGTCACCTCACCGATGACGGTGGCGATGACGTCCCACTTCTCGCAGATCTCCATGAAGCGGTCCACGTGCTGCGGCTCGACGATCGCGCACATGCGCTCCTGCGACTCGCTCATGAGGATTTCCTCGGGCGAGAGGGAGGAGTCGCGCAGCGGCACGGTGTCCAGCTCGACGCGCATCCCGCCGGAGCCCGCGGAGGCCAGCTCACTCGTGGCGCAGGAGAGCCCGGCGCCGCCGAGGTCCTGGATGCCCGCGACGAGCTTCTCCTTGAAGATCTCCAGGGTGCACTCGATGAGGAGCTTCTCCTGGAACGGGTCGCCGACCTGGACGGCGGGCCGCTTGGTGGGCTTGGTGTCGTCGAAGGTCTCCGAGGCCAGCACGGAGACGCCGCCGATGCCGTCGCCGCCGGTGCGGGCGCCGTACAGGATCACCTTGTTGCCGGGTCCCGAGGCCTGGGCCAGGTGGATGTCCTCGTGCTTCATCACGCCGATGCAGCCGGCGTTGACGAGCGGGTTGCCCTGGTAGCAGGCGTCGAAGACGACCTCGCCGCCGATGTTCGGCAGACCGAGACAGTTCCCGTAACCGCCGATGCCCGCGACGATGCCGGGCAGCACCCGGCGGGTGTCGGGGTGGTCGGCCGCGCCGAAGCGCAGCGGGTCGACGACCGCGATCGGACGGGCACCCATGGCGAGGATGTCGCGGACGATGCCGCCGACGCCGGTGGCCGCGCCCTGGTAGGGCTCGATGTACGAGGGGTGGTTGTGCGACTCGACCTTGAAGGTGACCGCGTAACCCTGGCCGACGTCGACCACACCGGCGTTCTCGCCGATGCCGACGAGCATCGCGTCGTTGGCCGGGACCTTCTCGCCGAACTGCTTGAGGTGGACCTTGCTGCTCTTGTACGAGCAGTGCTCGGACCACATCACGGAGTACATGGCGAGCTCGGCGCCGGTGGGACGGCGGCCCAGGATCTCGCGGATCCGGGCGTACTCGTCCTCCTTGAGGCCGAGCTCCTTCCAGGGCTGCCCGGCGTCCGGGGTTTCGGCCGCGTGCTTGACCGTGTCCAGGCTCATGCGTTGACCAGCTTCTTGATGATCGAGGTGAAGAAACCCAGGCCGTCGGTGCGACCGGTGCCGATCAGCGGCTCGACGGCGTGCTCCGGGTGCGGCATCAGACCGACGACGTTGCCCGCGGCGTTGGTGACGCCCGCGATGTCGCGCAGCGAGCCGTTCGGGTTGACGTCGGCGTAACGGAAGGCGACACGGCCCTCGGCCTCCAGCGCGTCGAGCGTGCGCTCGTCGGCGGTGTACCGGCCGTCCACGTTCTTCAGGGGTACGGAGATCTCCTGGCCCGCCGTGTAGTCGGAGGTCCAGGCCGTCTCCGCGTTCTCCACCCGCAGCTTCTGGTCGCGGCAGATGAAGTGGAGGTGGTTGTTGCGCAGCATCGCACCGGGCAGCAGATGCGCCTCGGTGAGGATCTGGAAGCCGTTGCAGATACCGAGGACCGGCAGGCCGGCCTTCGCCTGCTCGATGACGGTCTCCATCACCGGCGAGAAACGCGAGATGGCGCCGGCGCGCAGATAGTCGCCGTAACTGAATCCACCGGCCAGGATGACCGCGTCGACCTGGTGGAGATCCTTGTCACGGTGCCAGAGCGACACGGGTTCGGCGCCCGCGATCCGCACGGCCCGCAGGCTGTCCTGGTCGTCGAGCGTGCCGGGAAAAGTGACGACGCCGATACGGGTGGTCACTTCTCCTCCTCCACCTTGACGGTGAAGTCCTCGATGACGGTGTTGGCGAGGAAGGTCTCGGCGATCTCGTTAATACGGGCGAGGGCGGCATCGTCGACCGGCCCCTCGACCTCGAGCTCGAAACGCTTTCCCTGACGAACGTCCGCGATTCCTTCGAAGCCGAGACGGGGCAGTGCGCGCTGCACAGCCTGTCCCTGCGGGTCGAGGATCTCCGGCTTGAGCATGACGTCGACTACGACGCGTGCCACTGGCACTCCCGGTGGTGTGGTGCGGCTGTGTCTCCGAGGGGTTCCCCAGATCCCCGCGGGTCCACTCAGCGTACCTGGCCAGAAATTCTACGCGGGTAGATATCGGGCGGCCCCGATCACGGTGAGATATCGGAGGCGGCAACGCCCGGGAAAAGTCTGGAAAAAAATCTTCACCCGGATTGCACGCGGACACACACCGGCAACACGCGGATGCAATTGGTCGGGCTTCACAATGCGGCTCCCACCGCTGTACAAATGAATACCGGGGAAAGCACGATTGCCCCGGAACAGTCGACAGCCGTCGATCCGTATCCGCCCAGCCGCCAGAAGGCCGGCGTCAGCGCATGTCAGACGCGCGGATGCCGTAGGAAAGGACCGATATCCGTGGCTCAGCGCGTCGTGGTCACACTCTCCGACGACATCGACGGGGGAGAAGCGGCGGAAACGGTCACCTTCGCCCTGGACGGGAAGTCGTACGAGATCGACCTCAATCCCGCCAATGCAAAGAAACTGCGTAAGTCGCTGGCTCCGTACGTGGCCGCCGGCCGAAAGCAGACAAATACTGGCAAGCGCGGCAAGGCCCCGGTGGCGTACCACCACACGTCGCTCGCGCCCGACCCGGCGGCCGTGCGCGCCTGGGCGCGCTCGCACCGGATGGAGGTGCCGGCCCGCGGCCGGATCCCCAAGAAGGTCTACGAGGCGTTCAACGCGGCCAGTTGAGGACTGCGCCCGGAATGTTCCATTCCAGTTCGACCCCCTCCGGCCGCCCGGACCGCTCCTCGGGGAGCCGACTTGCACAACACCCCCGCAGGTCGGCTAGAGTCTGGAGCACGCCGAAGGGCAAGGCCGAAAAGCCGGGTCCGACGCAGCGTGCGGGTGTAGTTCAGTAGTAGAACATCCCCCTTCCAGGGGGAAGGCGCAGTGTGCAATTCCTGTCACCCGCTCTGCACTGCCTTACCGAGCCACTGAGTGGATCAGGTAGAGTGGTGAGCGCTCCACCGGTGAAAGCCGAGTGGCAGCAATGCGGACGTAGCTCAGTTGGTAGAGCGCAACCTTGCCAAGGTTGAGGTCGCCAGTTCGAACCTGGTCGTCCGCTCCGGATTCAAAGGCCCCGGTCGATATCGACCGGGGCCTTTGACGTTTCCTCCTCCGATGTCATCACGGCACATGACAAACGTCATGGTCGGTGATGACACCACGTACTGGCCGCGGCCGTGAGCCGGCGGAAGTCTTGGTCCATGGCCGCGAAGAGGTGAGGAAGGCATGTGGGTACGGGCGCAGGTGCGCGGATGGCAGAAGCGCGAAGCATTCGACAAGATGGATCTCTACACCCGCGGGACCATGCACTCCCTGGTCTGGGGAATGATCTTCTCCATGTCGCTCCTGTCGGTGACACGGCCGGTGCGGCACTCGGACGCGCCCGACGCCCTGATCGTCGCCACGGTCCTGACCGCCGTCGCCCAGGGCGTCTGCTCGGTACCGCTGGTCCCGCGGGCCCTCGACAGCTACCTCGGCCGCGGGAGCGTCGGGCGGCCGCGGCTCGCCTTCGCGGTTGTCCTGTGCCTGGCGAACGCGGCAGGTCTGCTGGCGCTCGGCGGGTACGCGGGCACGGAGGCGTTTCCCGAAATGCAGGTGGCGCTGGCGTCCGTGGCGTGCCCCTTCCTGACGCCTTTCGTCCTCACCGTCCCGATGTGGGTGTCCAGCCTGTGCATCGGGGTGTTCGCGGCGGGGATGAGCGGTGGCGCCCTGCTCGCCGGAGCGTCCTGGCCCTTCGCGCTCACCACCTTGGCGGGAGTGGGTTTCGGCGGTGTGCTGGTCTCCAGCACCATACGTCTCTCCGCGTGGACGCTCGGGATCATGCAGAAGCTCCGTGACACCCGGGATGTGGAGGCCCGGCTGGCGGTCGCGGAGGAACGGCTGCGGTTCGGGCGGGACATGCACGACGTCCTGGGCCGGAATCTGGCCGTGATCGCGCTGAAGAGCGAGCTCGCGGTCGAGCTGGCGCAGCGCGGAAAGCCCACGGCGGTCAACCAGATGATCGAGGTGCAGCGCATCGCCCGCACCTCCCAGCAGGAGGTCCGGGAGGTCGTACGGGGATACCGGGAGGCCGATCTCCAAACGGAACTCCTGGGAGCCCAGGGCGTCCTGCGGGCCGCGGGAATCGAGTGTGCCGTCCACGGCGACGGCGGACGGCTGCCCTCCCCGGTGCAGTCGGCGCTCGGCTGGGCCGTACGCGAGGCGGCCACCAATGTGCTGCGGCACGGCGATCCGCAGCGGTGCGACATCCTGCTGGAGACCACGCGGGACGGGATCCGGCTGGTGGTGGAGAACGACGGCCTGACGCCGGACAAGGCCGTCGTCTCCGGCGGCGGCTCGGGGCTCCACGGGCTACGGGAACGGCTGGCCGAGGTCGGCGGTTCGCTGGAGGCGGGGGCGATGGACGGCGGACGGTTCCGGCTGACCGCCACGGTCCCGCTGCCCCCGCCAGGGCCCACGGCTTCCCCGCCGCACACGACGGACACGACGGGCACGGCGGACACGGCGGGCACAGCGCGCACTGCGGGCACGGCGGGCACGGCGGGCACGGCACGACGACCGTCCGCTTCCCCGCCGCACACGGCAGAGACACCGGGCGCTGCACGGCCGTCCGCTTCCTCGCCTCCCTCGCTCTCACCCCCGTCGCCCACGCCCCCGCTGCCCGCATCACCGAGTACCGCGCCCTCGCCGCTGGAGAAGACATGACCTCACCCGCACCGGGCCCCGTCCGCGTCCTGCTCGCCGACGACGAGCATCTGATCCGGGGCGCGTTGGCCGCGCTGCTCGCTCTGGAGGACGACATCGTCCTGGTCGCCGAGGCGGCGACCGGACCTGAGGCCATCGCCATGGCCATGGCGCACCGGCCCGATGTGGCCGTCCTCGACCTGGAGATGCCGGGCGCCGACGGTGTGAAGGTGGCCACATCGCTGCGGGCCGGACTGCCCGGCTGCCGGACCATGATCGTGACGAGTCACGGCCGGCCCGGCAACCTGAAGCGGGCACTCGAGGCGGGCGTCCGCGCGTTCGTCCCGAAGACGGTCAGCGCCCGGCGGCTGGCCGAGATCATCCGTACCGTGCACGCGGGAAACCGCTATGTGGACCCGGAGTTGGCGGCCGACGCGATCTCCGCCGGGGACTCCCCGCTGACCGCGCGTGAGGCGGAGGTGCTCGAACTGGCGGCGGACGGGGCGCCGGTCGCGGAGATCGCCGAGCGGGCGTCGCTCTCGCAGGGCACCGTACGCAACTACCTGTCGGCGGCCGTCTCCAAGCTCGGGGCCGAGAACCGTCATGAGGCCGTGCGTCTCGCACGGCAGAGAGGTTGGGTATAGTGAGCAGCGCGCTTCGGCGCTTGCGGACGTAGCTCAGTTGGTAGAGCGCAACCTTGCCAAGGTTGAGGTCGCCAGTTCGAACCTGGTCGTCCGCTCCACGCAAGAAGGCCCCGGTCCTCGTGACCGGGGCCTTCTGCCGTTACGTCTCTCTACGCCCCGGCCGTCACACGCCCTGGGCCGGCCAGCTCGTGCCGGTCAGGAGCTCGTACGCGTCGATGTACTTGGCGCGGGTCGCGTCGACGACCTCCCGCGGGAGCGGCGGGGGCGGCTGCTCGCTGTGGCGGTCCCAGCCGGAGACCGGTGAGGTCAGCCAGTCGCGCACGAACTGCTTGTCGTACGAGGGCTGTGCCTGGCCCGGCTTCCAGCTCTCGGCCGGCCAGAAGCGCGAGGAGTCGGGCGTCAGCACCTCGTCCGCGAGGATCAGCTCCTCACCGCCGTCCTCGGTGGGCGCGAAGCCGAACTCGAACTTCGTGTCGGCGAGGATGATCCCGCGCTCACGCGCGATGTCCTGTGCGCGGCCGTAGACGTCCAGCGTCGTCCGGCGCAGCAGGGCGGCCGTCTCGGTGCCGACCTCGCGGGCGACCTCCTCGTACGACACGTTCTCGTCGTGGTCGCCGACCGCGGCCTTCGTGGCGGGGGTGAAGATCGGCCCCGGGAGTTCGGAACCGTCGACGAGTCCCTCGGGCAGGCCGAGACCGCAGACCGTGCGCGTCGCGTCGTACTCGATCAGGCCGGAGCCCGTCAGATAGCCGCGTGCCACGCACTCGACCTGGACCATCCGCAGCGAGCGGCAGATCAGGGTCCGGCCGGCCCAGTCGGCGGGTGCGCCGGCGGGGAGCTCCGTCGACAGCACATGGTTGGGGACGAGATCGGCGAGCTGGTCGAACCACCACAGCGACAGCTGGGTGAGCACACGGCCCTTGTCGGGGATCTCGGTGGGCAGGACCCAGTCGTACGCGGAGATACGGTCGCTGGCGACCATCACGAGGTCACCCGCCTCGTTCCGGTACAGGTCGCGCACCTTGCCTGTGTGCAGGTGGGTGAGCCCCGGCACCTGCACGGGCTCGGGCTTTTCTACGAAACCGGACACGCTGCCTCCGCGTAGGTTGATCCAGGAGTCGTTCCGATTGTCCCGCATGCACCCTGGCCACGCCGCCAGGGGTCGCTCCGTGGACGGACCGGCGCCCTGGCGGCTCAGTCCCGCTTGCAGATCCGGTCGAGCAGATTGGCCGTCGCCCGCTGGATACGGGAGTCGACATGGCCCGGACGGTCGAGGGCCGGGGACCAGGCGAAGGTGCCCGAGGCGAAGACGAGCGCGCCCGAGGGGGCGCGGTACAGCGAGGTCTCCTGGTGCCGGGTCGCTCCCTCGCTGTCCGTGTACGGGGAGTGCGCGAGCAGCATGCGGCTCTCGTGCTCAGGCAGTGTGGTCCGCGGGAAGTAGCGGTCGGCCTCGCCGGCGACCAGTCCGTCGATCTCGTCGTCCTCGGCCGCGCCGGTGGCCTCCCAGAGCCAGTGGCTCGCGTTGCGCACGACCAGCGGGTGCGGATCGGGGACCCGGCCCGCGTACTGGATGCCGAGCAGCTGTTGTTCGGGGCGGTCGATCTCGCGCCAGAGCGCGGATTTCCCCGGGCCGCGGCGCTTGCGGCAGGTCAGCAGACGGTCGGGGACACCGGAGGGCGACGGGCCGAGGCCGACCTGCCAGTACATGGTGTTGGCCGAGAGGAAGACGAGCGAGGTGCCGGTGTCCCTGGCGAGCTCGGTGGTGCGGCGCATCGGCACCGACCAGTACTCGTCGTGGCCGGGGAAGACCAGGCCACGGTAGCGGCTGGGGTCGACGCGGCCCGCGTGCAGATCGCGGGCGTCGGCGTACGCGAGGTCGTAGCCGTAGCGCTCGGCCCAGCGGATGAAGTCGTAGGCATGGCCGACGTGCAGGGGGAGGCCGGCGCCCGCGTAGGGGCGGTCGAAGGAGAGAGTGACCGCGGCGTCCTCCTCGCCGAGCAGCCGGCCCCGCTCGTCCCAGGCGTGGTAGAGGCTGGCGCCCGTGCGGCCGTCCTCCGGGTAGAGGTTGTACGCCTGCCAGGTGACGTCGGGAAGCAGGAGCAGCAGGTCCGCCGGGTGGTCGTCGCGGACCGTGAAGGGGACGTGCGAGCGGTGGCCGTCGGCGGTGGTCAGCACGGCGACATAGGCGCCGACCGACCAGTAGGTGGGGATCTGCAGGCGCCAGGACAGCCACCAGTGGTGGCAGGAGACCGTCCGCTCGGCGGCCAGCGGGGTGGGCTGGACGATGCCGGAGAGGCGCGGGCTGGTGGTGATCTTCGCGGCGCCGTCACCCGCGTAGTGCCCGATGCGGTAGACGTCGACGGAGAACTGCTGGGGCGGGTCCACGGTGATGTGGAAGTCGATCGCCTCGCCGGGTGCCGCGGCTCCGGGCGAGACGAACCCCTTGATCTGCTGGCGCACGTCGTCGGCCGTACGCGTGCCGCCGCCGGCTCCACCGCGGCCGAGGTCGGGGTCGGCGTACCAGGGGACGACCTGGCCGGTGTCGTCGAAGTAATTCTCGCTGCCCCTGAGCCAGGGCAGCGGGCCCTGTCCGAAGGGGTCGCTCACGGCATGCGCGAGGGCACCCGATTCCCATCGCCGGATCTGCTCCGCCCCCATCCCGCTCCCCTCCCTCGTCCCCCGGATGTCTGCCGCGCCGGGATGCCGACGCGGTCCCCAGCACATCACATTACGCGCGCGGTCCGTCACACTTCGTCGCGAATAGATGGGAACGGATACTGATCTTCCAGCTATCCAGGGGATATTCCGGGTATTTCGCTACTTGGGTGGACGGACGGTCGTTCAACTCCGTTCAACTCCGGGCCCCCTCGGCCCAGACGCACCGCTCAGCCCAGGCGTACGGGTTTGTCCGTACGCACTCCCACCGCCGTGAGCCAGGAGCGCAGCGGATCCGCGTCGCCGTCGTCGACGAGGCTGAGCACCGGGACGCCGAGGTCCGGCCTGCGGACACCGTCGACGAGCAGCGCGGGGCCGTCGAGCCAGTCGAGCCCGGGTGCGGCTCCCGCCGTGTCCACGGCGGCGCAGCAGACCATCGCCACGACGTGGTCGGCGAGCAGCTCCGTGCCCGAACGGGGCGGCTGGAGGGGGAAGAGCGGGAGCGGCCCCGACAGGTCGATGGGGTCGGTGTCCGCGCCGTCGGCCGGGGCGCTGCCGCCGGGGCGCGAGCGTGGTGCCGCCTTCTCCTCGTCGCGGGCGACCGCGGCGCCGATCCCGGCCGCGAGCGCCTCACTGTCGGCGCCGGGGGCGGCCAGGTGGTCGATCACCCGCGCCAGCGTGGGCATCGGGGAGCCGTCGGCCGCCGTCGTGTCCGGCGCCCCCACGGAGACGCTGGTCGCCACCCCCATGGCGTCGAGCACCCGGTGCAGACGGGCGGCCTCCGTACGCCACTTCCGGTCCACGACCTCGTCCGGATACTGCTGCCAGTCGACCGGCGCCCAGTCGGGACCGGCTTCCGCCGGACCCCCGTGGAAGAGGCGGGCCGCGAGCAGCGACGCCGCCTCGTCGGCCGCGCCCGGCTCCTCGATGAGGTCGCAGGCGGGGCGCTCCCCCAGCCGGGAGGTGAAGCCCTCTGCCAGCCGGTCGCGCCGGGAGAGCTCCGTGAGCGCGGAGACGACACCGGCGTCGAGCCTGGAGGGCCAGCGCCCCATCCGCCAGGCGGGCAGCGCGACCCGGGTCAGCAGCCGGTCCCAGCCCGCGTAGGCAAGACCGACCTGCTCCTGGGCGGCGATCCGCAGCCCGTAGTCCACCTCCTGCGCCCGCCCCGAAGCGGCGGCTGCGACGCCGCGCTCCATCTCCGCCGCGTGCCCCTGACAGCCGCGCAGCAGCACCCTGGCGATCCATCCCACGAAGGCCGCGGACAGCCTGCGCACCTGCCCCTGCCCGGGCGCGGTGGCGTCCGCGACCGCGGCGTCCAGGCCACGGACGAAACGACGGGCCGCCGCTATGTCGGGATGCGCGGACGGCCCGGTGCCCGCGACGACCGGGGCGAGAACCGCGCGCAGCTCGGCGACCCTCATCCACCACAGGAAGGGGGACCCGATGACCAGCACGGGCGCCGCCGGGATCCGGCGGCCGCGTCTGTTCCCCTTCGGACCTCCGCGATCCTTCGCGCCCGGCTGGGCGGCGGGGTGCGTACGGTCCTCCAGCCAGCTGTCGCAGTCCGGGGTCAGCGCTATGGCCGAAGGCGCCGGGACGTCGAGCCGGTCGGCCAGATCCCTGACCAGCCGGTAGAGGTCGGGGGCCGCGGCCTCGGTCAGAGGCACGGTCGGGCTGACCGCCGGCCTGGCGCGCGCCACCGCGACGGCGACCGCCGCCGCGAGCAGCAGGATCACGACGGCGCAGGCCGTCACCGTCCAGCTGACCGTGGACCAGACGCCCGGGCCGATACGGCCCTGGGCGAGCGCGACGAGCAGCACGACGGCCACGGCCGCCGGCAGGATCGCCAGCGCCGCGGCTCTGCTCCGGATGCGCAGCAGAGCCACGGCCCTGGACCGCGCTGCGTGCGCACCCAACTCCTCAACCGAACCGGTGGTGGACACGGCCGGACGTCACCCCCTCTGCCCCCGCGACGGTGTTGGTCACTCCCCCACTGTGGCACCCGTCACTGACATCGCAATGCCGGTGGGCCAAGTGCCGGAAAGCTTGCGCCGCACCCTAGTTGGGGCCTCGGCGGGCGTCATCCGGATGGCCGAGCCGTCACCCGATGGAATGGCTTTGGGTAAAGCTGCTGACGTACCGGTGCACGGTCGTTCGGTGATACCGCGGGCCTCGCGGCTGCGCCGGACACCCCTGTGCCCGGCGCTTCCCGTGGGGGCGCCGGGCACAGGGGACGGACGAGCACGAGCGGAGGCTCAGGCGGCTCAGGCGGCTCAGCGGCTCGGGTGGGGGCAGGGGCTTCCCGGTGAGGAGCTGGGGCGCCCGGTGAGGAGCAGGGGCTCAGGCTTCCTCGGCGGCCTTGCGGGCGATGTCCGTACGGTGCTGGGAACCGTCGAGCCTGATCCGGCCCACCGCCGCGTAGGCGCGCTCCCTGGCCTGCGTCAGGTCCTTGCCGCTCGCCGTCACGGAGAGCACGCGCCCTCCGGCGCTGACGACCGCGTCGCCGTCCTGCCGGGTACCGGCGTGCAGGACGAACGCGTGCGGTGCATCCTTGGCCACCACATCGGCGAGGCCCTCGATCGGGTCTCCCGTGCGGGGGGTGTCCGGATAGTTGTGCGAGGCGATGACCACGGTGACGGCGGCGTCGTCGTGCCAGTTCAGCGCGGGCGCGACATCCAGGGTGCCGTTGGCCGAACCGAGCAGGAGCCCGGCGAGCGGCGTCTTCAGCCGGGCCAGGACCACCTGGGTCTCCGGATCGCCGAAACGGGCGTTGAACTCGATGACCCGTACGCCGCGCGAGGTGATCGCGAGGCCCGCGTACAGCAGCCCGGAGAACGGGGTGCCACGGCGGCGGAGCTCGTCCACGGTCGGCTGCAGGACGGTCTGGAGGACCTCGCCGACCAGCTTCGGGTCGGCCCACGGGAGCGGGGAGTACGCGCCCATGCCGCCGGTGTTCGGGCCCTCGTCGCCGTCCAGGGCGCGCTTGAAGTCCTGGGCCGGCTGGAGGGGCAGCACCGTGGTGCCGTCGGTGATCGCGAAGAGGCTGACCTCGGGGCCGTCGAGGAACTCCTCGATGACCACACGGTCGCAGGCCAGGGCATGGGCCCGCGCGACGTCGACGTCGTCCGTGACGACGACGCCCTTTCCTGCCGCGAGACCGTCGTCCTTCACGACGTACGGAGCACCGAAGGCGTCCAGGGCCTCGTCGATCTCGGCGGGCGTGGTGCAGACGTAGCTACGGGCGGTCGGGACGTTGGCACCGGCCATGACGTCTTTGGCGAACGCCTTGGACCCTTCGAGCCGGGCGGCCTCGGCCGAGGGGCCGAAGCAGGGGACGCCGGCCGCGCGCACGGCGTCGGCGACACCGGCGACAAGCGGTGCCTCCGGGCCGACGACCACCAGCTCGGCACCCAGCTCGGTGGCGAGGCGCGCGACGGCGGTGCCGTCGAGTGCGTCGACCGGGTGCAGTTCGGCCACCTCTGCGATTCCGGCGTTGCCGGGGGCGCAGTACAGAGCGGTGACTTCGGGGTCGAGGGAGAGAGAGCGGCACAGGGCGTGTTCGCGGGCGCCGCCGCCGATGACGAGGACCTTCACGGGGTGCAGCCTAGCCGCCGGGGGCCGGGTGCCTCGACGGGCGCCGCTCCGTGGACAGCGGGCCGGCAGATGACCCCGTCGACGGACAGCGCCATCGGCCGCCGGCCCCGGCGTTGGATGACGGGCGGCCCCGGCGGCGCGACGACTCGGCCTGCGGACCCGACCGGCTACGCGGGTGCGGGCTCGGGTGCGGTGCGGGTGCGGGCTCACTCATTGGTCATTGGTGAACTCCTCGACGACCGTGGCACCCAGCTCGCGCACGATCAGGTCGTGCCCGGAGAGCGCGGAGTCCACCAGATCGGGATCGTCCGCCTCGGCGGTGTCGTCCTCGGGCGCGACCGCCCGGGGCGGCTCGGGAGCCGCACGGTCGTACGAGGACCGGTCATGCGAGGACCGGTCGTACGAGGACTCCTCGGGCGGCCGCCCGGACGACTGCTGCTGTGCCGGGGGCTGCTGAGCGGGCGGCGGGGCCTGCGGGGCGGGCGCGGACGACCGGGACTCGTACGACGGAGCCGGCGGCGCCGCGGGCGGGGGCTGGTACGGGGCGGCCGGGGGCCTGCCACCGCCGCCGCCGGTCGGCACGGGCTGACCGCCACCGCCCGACGGGTCGACGACCGCGTCGACCCGCCACGTGGCGTTGAACTGCTCGGCGAGTGCCTGCTTGAGCACCTCTTCGCTACCGCTGCTGGAGAAGGTGTCGCGGGCCCCGGCGTTGAGGAAGCCGAGCTGGAGGGTGCTGCCGTCGAAGCCGGTGACCTGGGCATTCTGGCTGAGCAGGATCCAGGTGAACCGGCGGCGGTTCTTCACGGCTTCGAGGATGTCCGGCCACATGTTCCGCACCTGGGCCGCGCCCTGCGCCATGTCCTGCCCGCCGGCTGCGGGGGCGCGCCCGGCGGGGGCAACGGGAGCCTGTGCGGCCGGGGCAGGCGGGGGCGTCTGCGCCTGGGGTACATGGGGCGCCTGAGGCGCCTGGGGGACGCCGCTTCCGGGCGCTGAGGCGGTCGGCCATCCGCCCGGCCTGCGTGCCGGTTCCGCACCACCCGCACCACCACCACCGGCTCCGGCAGCCGCAGGCCAGGCACCAGGACGCTGCCCGGCGGGAGCGGGAGCCGGGGCCTGAGGGGGCTGCTGAGCCGCCGGCTGCTGGGCCTGGGGCGCCTCCTGCGGCGCCACCGGCTGAGGCTGCTGGGCCTGGGCCACCGCAGGGGGCGCCACGCCCTCGGCGGGTACACCGCCCGGGGCGGCACCCGGAGCGCCACCCGGAACCTCGCCCCGGACGGCCGCACGGGCCGCGGCGGGACCGCTGACGCCGCCGCCGGGCATCCCGACGCCGGGCCCATGGGCCTCCGGCCCCGGCACGTACCCCACGGCGGCCCCGGGCCCCGGCCCGGCTGCGGCAAAGGACCCGCCGCGCTCCAGCCGGTCCAGCCTGGCCTGGAACGAACGCTCGTCGTCGAAGGCGGCGGGCAGCAGCACACGGGCACAGATCAGCTCCACCTGGAGCCGGGGCGAGGTCGCCCCACGCATCTCGGTGAGCCCTTCGTTGACCAGGTCGGCGGCGCGGCTCAGCTCGGCGGCGCCGAAGACGGATGCCTGGGCCTGCATCCGCTCCACCACATCGGCGGGCGCGTCGATGAGCCCCTTGTCCCCTGCGTCCGGCACCGCGGCGAGGATCACCAGGTCGCGGAGCCGCTCCAGCAGATCCGCGACGAAGCGCCGAGGGTCGTTGCCGCCCTCGATCACCCGGTCCACGACCTCGAAGGCCGCAGCCCCGTCGCCCGCCGCGAAGGCGTCGACGATCGAGTCCAGGAGAGACCCGTCCGTATATCCGAGGAGCGAGGTCGCCATGGCGTATGTCACACCGTCGTCACCCGCTCCGGCCAGCAGCTGGTCCATCACGGACATCGAGTCACGCACGGATCCCGCACCGGCCCGCACCACGAGCGGCAGCACACCGTCCTCGACGGAGCTGTCCTCCTTGCCGCACACCTCCGCGAGATAACTACGGAGCGTCCCGGGCGGCACCAGCCGGAACGGGTAGTGGTGCGTGCGCGACCTGATCGTGCCGATGACCTTCTCGGGTTCGGTGGTCGCGAAGATGAACTTGAGATGCTCCGGCGGCTCCTCGACCACCTTCAGCAGGGCGTTGAACCCGGCCGGGGTGACCATGTGCGCCTCGTCGATGATGTAGATCTTGTACCGACTCGACGCGGGCCCGAAGAACGCCTTCTCCCGCAGGTCACGGGCGTCGTCCACGCCACCGTGCGATGCGGCGTCGATCTCGATGACATCGATCGAACCCGGCCCGTTGCGCGCGAGGTCCCGGCAGGACTGACACTCCCCGCAGGGAGTCGGCGTGGGCCCCTGCTCGCAGTTCAGACAGCGGGCGAGGATGCGCGCACTGGTCGTCTTTCCACAGCCACGCGGCCCGCTGAACAGATACGCGTGATTGACCCGGTTGTTCCGCAGGGCCTGCTGCAACGGGTCAGTGACATGCTCCTGACCGATGACCTCGGCGAAGGACTCGGGGCGATAGCGGCGGTAGAGCGCAAGGGACGACACACATACGAGGTTATCGGGGCGGACCGACAACCGGCCCCGCCCGGACCTGGAACCCGGCGGACGATCACACACACCTGGCACACCCCGGACACACAAGGGCCCCCCACGCACCCGCCAGAGCCAACTTACCCTTGCTGCCTTCCGGCCCTGGGGGAGTTCAGTCAGATAGCGCCACGTGAGGGGCTGACGCCCACCTTAGCCGATCCCAGCCCCCTGTCGTCCACCCGCTCCCCACCCCCACCCCTCCCGAAGGCCGGTCCGGAACGATCTACCGGGAACGTGTTCGCGAGCACCCTCCAACGTCTTGTATTGTTTGCCGCGGAGGATTCGCCTAGTGGCCTAGGGCGCACGCTTGGAAAGCGTGTTGGGGGCAACCCCTCACGAGTTCGAATCTCGTATCCTCCGCCATTGCTCTCACCGGGCAATACGTCGAAGGCCCCCGCAGCTTGCTGCGGGGGCCTTCGACGTTGGCTCAGGCCTCGTTGTTCTGGTCTTTGTCCACAGGGGCGCTCGTTGCGGGCCCCCAGATGGCATCCGCGAGCTTCTGCGCCACGTCCTTCAGCATGGCGTCAGGCACGTGCAGGTACCGCGCGCGCATCCGTGAGGACGTGCCCGCCTCCCAGCCCATGATCTGGTCGATCACACGGTCCGGGATGCCGAGCAGCATGAGGACCGTGGCTGCGGTGTGCCGGGCGTCATGCAAGCGCCCGTCACGTACACCCGCGTCATCGAGCAACTTCTTCCAGTCGTGGTAGTCCGTGTTCGGGCTGAGCGGCCCCCCGAGCGGCTTCGTGAACACATAGTCCGACTCGGTCCACAGGTTGCCGGCGGTCTTGCGCTCCCGGGCCTGAGCATCCCTATGCTTCCGCAGCATCACGACCAGGGGGCCCGGCAGGGGCACCGCACGACGGCCGGCGCGCGACTTGGTGTTCTTCGTCTCGCGCCGCACCTGCTTGCGGTCCGGGCAGTACCCAGCCTTCCGGCCGCAGGGGGCTGCTTCCTTGCACCCGTGCTCGTACTTGGGGCGCAGCCGATTCCGACGCAACTTCAGGTACTCGTGGTCCAAGTCCACATCGACCCAGCGCAGGCCCAGTGTCTCCCCCTGCCGCAGACCGAGGGCCAAGGCCAGCATCCAACGGGCACTGTTTCGGCGCTCGTTCACCTCGATCAGCAGGCTCTGCACCTCGTCGACGGAGTAGGGCTCGATCTCCTCCTCCGGCTCCTCCATCCGCGGCGGCTTGGCCAGGGCGGCGGCGTTCTTCGCTGCGTGGCCACGGCGCACCGCCTCACTGAGGGCGGTACGGGCGGTGCGGTGGGCTTGGTGGGCAGTGGCCGCCTTGCTGCCGTTCTTCTGCATCCGGCGGTACAGGCTCTCCAGGTGTTCCGGCTCAAGGCGATCGATGCGGTGCTTGCCGATGCCGGGCACGAGGTGCACACGAACCGCCACCTCGTAGCCGTCGTAGGTGTTCTCGCTGACGACGTCCTTGGCGATGTTCTCGACCCAGTGCCACAGCCACTTCTCAACCGTCCACAGCTTGCCGGGCTGCTGTGCAGTTCCCTGGTCGCGCTGCTTCTCCAGTCGCTTGACCTCTGCGGCCAGAGCGTCCTCGGTCGGGCGGGTGATGTGCCTGCGGTAGGGCTCGCCGTCGTCCTTGTAGCCCATCGGTACTCGGGCGTGCCAACGGCCGTCCTTGCCGAAGTAGACGGCCGTTTCACCGTTTGCCCGGCGAGTGCGCTTCTTCTCCGCCACGGGCGGACTCCTTCAAGTTCAGGTGCGAACGCGGGACGCCGCCCGGCTTGGGCGGCGTCCCGCATGTGAGGTGGTTCAGGCGGCGTGCCGCTCGGCGCGACGGCGTGCGAGGTACGCAGCCGGCGCGTCGGCGGGGACACGGCGAAGGCTGCCGATCGTCAGCGACTCCAGAGCACCCGAGCGGATCAGGGCGAAGCAGGTGGTCCGGCCGACGCGGAGACGGCGGGCGGCCTCCTCCACGGTGAGCAGGATCAGCGTCGGGTCGTCCGCCGCATGGGGTGCGGCTGCATAGATCTGGTGCACGAGCTCGCTCCTTGGCGGTGAGATAGCGCGAGATGTGTCCGAGGTTGTGATTTCTGCGTCATCACGTCATCCGCGTCACTCGTTACCTCTGACCTGCGGTTATGTGGTGACGCAGGGCGCCAGGGGTGCGTCATCGGTGACGCAGACCTGCGTCATGGGGTGACGCAGGTGACGCGGGGTGACGCGGTCTAAGCCGTCCTGCGTCATCTCGATCGCGGCAGCTCAGGGGTTGTTTCGGGCCTTGTGGTGACGCGGGTGACGCAGGTTTCCCTTTCTTAAGAAAAAAGAGAGGGGGTGTCTGTTGTGGTGTGGTGCTGTTTCAGGCGTGAAGTGGGGAGCCGCTGCGCGGCGCGACCCTTGGGCGGCGTTCCGCCGAACAGCAAGAGGAGCACCCGCCTCCGTGGCGGGTGGTGCTCCTCTTGCTTGTCCGTAGCCCGGTCGCCGGTACCGGTCAGAGTGACTGCTGTTCGTGGGGCGACAGGGCCGGGCGTCGGGTCATTTCGACGTAGCGGCCCGCTTTGGTGCGGCCCCAGTCGACGAGGACGCCGCGGGCGGCGAGGGTGGGCTGAAGGCGCTTGAGGCGGTCGGAGAGGACTTTCCCGGTGGTGGGCCACCCTTTGGGCAGGGCCCGCAGTTCGTCGCCGCTGTAGAGGCCGCCAAGGAGGTGCAGCCACTCCGAGGACGTCATGCGCGTCTCGGTGCCGGGGTCGAGGGTGGCGGCGTGCTTGAGGACGGTCTGCGCGAGGAGGTCTCCTTCGATGACGTCGTCGTTCAGCTCGTCTAGGCTGCTGCGGTAGGCGGGGAGCGTGCCGAACCCTGTGGCGGCGTCGATTTGCGCGCACAGGTGGGCGAAGTCCGCCATCCGTAGATCGCTCGGGATGTCCGCCTCGGTAGCCCGGACCTTGACCGTCAGGTCGAGGAGGGAGCCGAGGATCGCGGGCAGGGCCGTTTCGAACTCCCGCCACAGCTCCGCTTCGGTCCGACGCACGCTCGGGCGTTCCAGTCGCAGCGGCAGGAGGCGTTCGGCGAGGTCGGGGCGGATGACGCCGACGTCGATCCCGGTGAGCAGGAGGGGGCGGCGGTAGCGGGAGCGGACGACGTCGCCGTCGCTGAACAGGGCCCTTTTGATGCTCTCGGCTCCGGTGACGATGCAGCACATGAGGTCGGAGAGGTCCGGGGCCAGGTGCGAGAGGTTGTCCAGCGCGGTGACCCATCCTGCGGCGACGGCCGTGATCAGGTTCTCTTCGTCCTTCGGGGCCCGGCGCAGGTCGCCGGTCATGCCCTCGATGATCCGCACCAGCATCCGGCCGGCCGTCGACTTCCCCGCTCCCTGCGGCCCGGTGAGGAACGGGGCCGGGACGGGGACGGAGGGGCCCAGGCAGCCGATGAGCCAAGCCAGGGCCAGGCTCTCGGTGTCGGCGGTGGCGAAGTTCGTCAGCCGCAACAGCTGGTCGATGCCCTTGCCCTCGGTGTCCCGGGCGGGCATCGGGAGTTCTCCGGTGAGCTGGGTGCGCCGCCAGCACACCTCACGCGGGTCGGGAACCTTGATCTCCCACCCGTTGGGGTGGATGCGGACGGACTGCCCGTCGTCGCGGCCCAGGTCCAGCCACGTCGCCCCGTCGAACCCGGGGGCGACACGGATGTGTGTGGGCTGCACGTCCTGGCTCAGCGCGAGTGCTTCGATCAAGTCCAACGCCTCCTTGAGCGACGTCCCGTTGAAGACGCCGACCCCGTCGTTGAAGAGGTCGACCATGAGTTCCTGCCGGTGGCTGCCGGTCGTGCCCTGGGAGCGGATCGGGCGGGCCACGGGGTGGCCGATCCGCTGGGCGTAGACGGTGCCCTCCGTGGTGCGGAAGTACCGGAAGTGCGACTGCGCGTACTCGGTGATCACCTCACGCGCCGGAGTCTTCTCGTCCTCGGACATGGCTCACATCCCCAATGCCGTACGTGCGTTGGACCACGCGTCGGTGCAGTGCCGGGCACTTTCTCCCTTGGCCTGCGCGGCGGCGAAGAGCCGGGCGGCGTGGGCGTCGGTGAGGCACCCGCACCGGCCGTGGGCGGACAGGACGGCGAGAAAGGTGCGGTACACGGTCGCGTGCACGGCGCCCGTGGCCTCGGTGATCCGCTGCTCAGCCATCGCGATGCCCCGCTCCAGATAGACAGGCGAGCGGTGAGGGCACTCCCCGCCCCCGGCGGGAACGGGCACGGTGACGAGCCGTACCGGCGACGGCTTCCTGACGATCAGAGCGCGGACGGCGTCGGGCAGGGTGGTCACGGTGCCGGTGCCGGGGCCCAGCCACCGGGCGTAGACCATCGTGGACTTGATGTCGACGCCGTCACGAACCGCGTTCACGGAGGACATCGCCCCCCGGTAGATCCAGTGCTCGCCCCGCGTGGTGGGAACGGTGCGGGTCGCGGGGAGCGTGCGGCGGGCCCAGGTGATGGCGTCGGCGTGGTCGAGGTCGACGACGGTCAGGCCGATGCCGCCGGGGTGGTAGGCCACGGCGGCCGCGTGCTTCCAGGCCGGTTCCCATGCGGGCCCGGTAATGACGGCGGGATCGGTGGTGGCGGCGGCCCACGCGTGGCACGGCCGGGGGCACGCGCACGGGCCGGGGGTCTTCATGTTCGGCCGGCCGCCGCAGGCATTGTCCCGGCAGGCCGGGCAGTTCCCGAACGGGACCTTCCCCGCCCTCAACGGCAAAACGGGAACCGAGCGTGTGGCGAGGTCCAGTGCGGACTGGATAGGGGCGTTCACGCGGCCACCTCCTGAAGCGTCTGGAGTGCTGCGGTGCCGATCCAGTGGGTGTAGGCGGGTGGGATGGCTTCGGTGAGTTCCTCGCGGACGTCGGTCCAGGTGATGTCCATGGCCTGCTGCATCTCGGGCACGGTGGCTTTGCCACCGCCGGCGCCGTACGCGGCGACGTAGGGGCCGTCGAAGTACTGGCCGTGTCGCCATCCGCGCACCCTGCCCCGGTGGGGGCGGTGCGGCATGTGGGGGACGTTCCAGCCGCTCAGTTCGAAGTTGCGGTGCCGGATGACGCCCAGCCCGAACATCTCCCCGCAGAGCGAGAGGTCCTTGCGGACCGGGGCCTTCCCGTTGGGCTGCTCGATGACGTACGGAAGACCGGTCTTGTCGAGCAGGTGCCGGAGTTCGGGGATGAGCTGGACGTGTTCACGGCCCCAGCCGCGTGAGGCGTTGGTGCCCACCGTGAGCGCGCATCCGGCCTGGCAGGGCGGAGAGGCGTGCACGGCCGCGTACCGCGCGATCTTCCCGGACGCGATCAGGGCGGCGAGGTATTCGAGGGCGTCACCCCGGTGGAAGGTGAAGGGGTAGTTCGGGCGGTCGACGACGTCCACGCCGGTCACCTCGAACCCCGCCCGGTGATAGCCCATGGCTGCGCCGCCGGCGCAGGAGAAGAGATCGAGTAAGCGGGGCCGGTGGCCGAGGGCTCGCCGGATCGGGACAGGTTGAGTCATGCTGGATGTCTCCAGTTCTCTCATAGGGGTTGCTGGATGAGGGCGGTCCCGGACTTTGGCGAGACGGGGCCGCCCTAGGTATTGGTCAACTTCGTCGAAGGCACCAACGCGATCTGACCTGCGCGTTTTTGACACAACATCAGCTGTTGCGAAACCGTTACTTTGGGCGCTGGTGTGGCGCGGAGAGTCGGGGGTGGGGGCTGGTTAGGGTCCCCCTCACCCCTTGGGGGGAGGGGGACCCTAACCAGCCCCCACCCCCGAAAAGCTCTCCGCGAGCTGCGAAACGCTGTTTGCGATCTTGTTTTCCCGGCCGTGATCCTTGAGGTGTGCCGAGGCGCCCGGCGCATCACTGATCACAACGCTCAAGGGGGAAACCCGTGTTCGACCTGATTGCCCAGACCGTGCCCGTCACGCTGGGCTGCCTCTCTCTCATCGCTCTCGGTTCTGACCCGGTCGCGCCGTGCGGCCCGTCGGCCAAGCAGTCGGCGGAGACCATCACTGATCACCTCCGGGCCATGGCGAACCACGCCCGGTCCATCTCGGTGCTGATCATCCGGAAGTCCGGGGTGGCGGGGGACTAATGAGCTGTGCCCCGGCGGCAGGCGCCACCGCCGGGGCGCTGTCCGCGTCAGCCGTGGAAGTGGTTGCGCTTGATGACGGCCTTGCGGATGTTCACCGTCGTGGGCCCGTGCTCGCGGCCGGCGGTGAGGACCTGGACGGCGATGAAGCCGCCGAAGATGACGGCGGCCAGGATGATGAGCTGTTGAACCAGGGCGGCGAGTGCGGCGATGAACGTGGTCAGCAGAACCAGCCCACCGCAGACCGCGGCGAACCCGATCCCACCGAGCGCGATGTTCACCGCCGTCCGCGACACGAGCGGCTTGGCGGTGACCGGCTCGGGCCGGTTGTGGTCGATGGCGTAGCCGGTGGTGACCCGACCGTCCGGCAGCACGATCGACGTCACGGCCGGGACCGGTCCGGGCTGCACTGGGATGACCGGGGCCGCCGGAACGGGGACGATCGGGGTGGGCTGGTGGATGGTCACGGCCTGCTCGGTGGGCCGGTGGTAGGTGTTCTCGGGGAACATGCGGAATCCCTTCCTCTATACGGTCAGGGAGGCGGAAGCACCCCCTCTCGGGGCGCCCGGTGAGGGGGTGCTGGGGCTGTGAGCTGGGGTGACTCCCTGCTTCCCTGAACATCATTTGTGCAGGTCAGGTCCAGGGAGGCAGGCCAGGGAGGCACTTAGGGAGTTCTCCCTCCCTCCCTGACCCGCCAGGGATGCGCTCCCTGTGATCAGGAGGCGGAAGCGGAACCGTCGGTGTCCCGGTTGGCGAGGGCGCGGGCGATGCGCTCACGCCCGACGACCATCCGCCCGTCGGACTTGTAGGGCTCGGCGGCGGTGCCGTCGAGGACGCGCTTGAGGTCGGCGTGTGTCCAGTCCCCGTAGCTGTCCTCGGACAGCACCGCGAGGCGCTGCAGCACGTCCTGGGTGAGGACGCGCTTGGTGTCGCCGATGACGGTCGCGATGTCCGTGAGCGGGTCCCGCTCCTCGTCGCGCTCGATGACGTGCAGCGTGGTGACCCCGTCGCGCATGGCCCGGGCGCGAGCCGTGATGAGGGCAGCCTCGTCGGTGTCGATGAAGTGCGTGCGCACCGTGATCGACGCCTGGCCGGCCGGAATCGCGATGCCGTCCGACGCGACAACGAGCGTGCCCTTGTCCAGGCCGGGACGGAGCAGGTTCGGAGCGGCGCCTCCGTCGACCGCCTTGTCACCGAGGGCCATGCGGGCCTGCGACTCCGTGCCGAGGGCGAGAGACGCGCGGGTGTGGGCGCCCTCACGGACCAGCTTGGGCAGGTTCTGATCGGTCGGGTCCTGCGTGCCCTGCCACAGCGTGACGTTCACCGCCCGCCCCTGGTTGTGAATCTTCCGCGCCGCCATGAAATACCGGGAAGTGGCCTTGGACCCGCCGTACGGCCGCTTCTTCTCGTCCACGGTCGGGCACATGAACGCCACCTGCGCTTCGTCGACCAGCAGCACGAGCGGCGGGAACACAGTCCCCGGCGCCGCCTGCAGGCGGCGTTCCATCTCGGACACGCCGTCTTCGAGCATCTCGGTCGTGTCGACGACGTGGTCGTCGGTCGGCCCCTGGATGAGCACCGTGGCCAGGCCGTCGAACATGGCCCAGTCCCCGGCACCCTTCAGATCGGCGATGCGGAACTCCACCGTGCGGTCCAGGACCAGCCACAGCGCGAGAGCGCGCAGTGCTGCGGTCTTGCCCTGGTTGGACAGGCCGGTGATCAGGAGGTGGCGCTGGTAGAGGGACAGGGCTGCCGCGTCGCCGCGCAGGTCCTGGCCCCACGGGGCCTTGCCGGACTTGTAGTCGGCCTTGCTGTCGGGGTCGGTGACCAGCGGGGAGGGGCCGATCGGCTCATCCAGCGCCCCGGAGTCGGCGACCCAGAGCCGCACGGTGCGGGCGGCCTGCGGGATCGTGATGAACACTTCGTGCTCATGCCGGGCCAGGTTCTCGGCGAGCTTGCGCCGCTTGCCCTGCACCTCGTTGGTGGAGACACCCGACGGCAGAGTTACGTCCACCTCGACACCGCATCCGGCGATCCGGATCGGGCCCAGCATCGACGCGCCGGCGTCACCCATCTCCTTGATCGCGTTCCGCAACGGAGCGATACCGAGGTTGCGCAGCGCGAGGACGACGATGGACGGGGTGATCGGCTCCCCCTCGCCGGAGCGGGCGTTGGCGGGCAGGGCCCACTGGGGTGCGGCCTGCTGGTTCTTGCCGACCGCCCACAGTCCGAGCAGGACCGCCCACGGGCCGATGGTGACCAGGGGTCCCCAGGTCACGGTGATGATGAAGACGATCCAGCGGACCAGCTCGATCAGCGCCATCGTCGGCGCGCCGATGTCGGACCAGTCCTTCGTACCGACGGCGATCATGATGCCGAGCAGCAAGAGACCGCCGGCCGCGATCCCGGCACCCGCGGCGATGCCCTTGGCCGCATCCATGGGGGCGGTGAGCAGGTCCATGCGGCGGCGGTGGCGTTCCTGGCGGAAGCGCTGCCCGCGCTCTTCCCACTCGGTGGCGGCCTCCATGTTGCCCGCGGCTTCCGCCGCACGGAGCATGCGCTCGTAGCGGGAGGCGGTGCGGCCCTCCCACGTGCGGCGGGCCACGATCCGCGTGCCACCGAGGACGTAGAGGCCGTGACGGGCCATCGCCCGGCACGTGGTCTTGGTGGTGTCGTGGGTGGCCACCGTGCGAATCCCGCGTGCGGAGCGCACCCACAGCGGCACAGGCGCTGTTTCAACGGCCGGGGCTGCTACAGCAGCCGTGACAACCGCAGAGGGCTCTACGGGGGCGGTGGCGGTCTTCTCGAAGAGGGGAACGACGTTGTCGCTCATGACGGAACGACTCCTGACTGCCCCGGGGCACCAGGGCGAGAGATGGCGGAAGGTACGGGGGCGGGGTCAGGCTGCGGCGGCGGGAACGAGACGGCCGGCGAGGTACTCGGAGCCGTACGCCTCCTTCTCCTCTGCTTCCAGGCAGCGTTCGTGCTCCCGGTACAGGCGGCGGCTCTGCTTCTCGACACCGAGGTCGTGGCGCAGCCCCGCGATGAGGCGTTCGCGGACGTCCTTGCGGCTGGTCTGCATCGCGTGGACCAGCTCGTGCACGAGCGTGATCGCGAAGACCGCTTCGTTGGGGTGCTGGTCGACGTTGATGACGACCAGGACCCCGCCGTCGGCGAGCGGGACCGCCCGCCCGGCGGTGTCACGGGCCAGGCGCTTCGCGGAACGCAGGGCACGGGCCTGGATCCGTTTGTCGGTGCATCCGGCGGTCTCCCACTCGGCAGCCGTGGCCACATCGGCGAGGTTCCGCTCGCCCGTGAGGACGACCTGCACGTCGGGCATCCGGCCGGCCACCGACCGGTCCACGATCCGCACGGCCTCTTCGCTCAGGCGCTTCGCGGTGCGCAGGGTGGATCCGTAGCCGAAGAGCTTGTGTGTGCTGACGGTCAGCTTCACTACGTCACTCCGTCTCATGCCGCAGCTCAGGCGGCAGTCTCAAGGTCTGAGCAGGGCACGCACATGCCGAGCGAGGCCGGGATGCAGTACCCGGCATCGGTCCGGCAGTTCGGGCAGGTACGCCGGGCCCGCATCGCCGCTTCGAGAGCGGCCATGCGGGCGGGCGTCATGGGCCGTACGGGCTTGGCCCGGTCGATGCGGTAGAGGTAGGCGACCAGCGGCCCCCGCCGTCGGCGGGGGCGTTCGAGCTGGGCGGCCACGTCCTGCCCGCCGGGCCGCAGTCCGAGGGCGCGGAGCTGGCGGCGGGTGGCGTATCCGTCCGGGGCCAGGCGCCACCGGTAGACCGGGAGCGCGGCCATCACGCAGCCACGCGCTTCCACGCGGCCCGCAACCTGACCTCGGAAGCCGAGTGCCCGGCGGTGCGGAAGCGTGCGGCCATCTCCCGGTACGACAGGGCCGGGGTCTCACTGTGCCGGATCCGGTCTACCAACGCGTCCAGCGCCTCATCCGTGATGGCGCCGGCCGACTCCAGCGCGAACGCCGAAACCGGTTCGGTGGGACCCCAAACCGGGAGCTCCCATCGAGGTGTGACGCCGGGCGTGACGCGGCTCGTCACGCTGGTCAGGGCCCGTCCGGTGTCCTCACCCTCCCGCGCCGTCTCCAGCGTCGACCACGCCTTGGAGAGGGTGTCGGCGGTCCTGGCCTGGACGCGTGCGACGCGGGCACCGGCCTGCGTCACGGCCGTCAACCGCGTCTCCTCCGTGGCCGCTTCGGCCCGCAGTCGGGCACGGGCCACGGCGGCTTCGTCGCGCGCTTCCTGCTGAATCCCCTGGATCGCGACCAGCGCCTCACCGGTGAGCGCGGTGCGCTCCCACAGCCCGTGAACCAACCACAGCGCCTTGGCCGCGATCGGCAGCCAGGCGACGGCCAGCCACGCGCCGGCCGACTCCTCGGTGAGGGCGTGGGCGATCAGGACGCCGGTCGCGATGAGGCCGAAGGACCAGCCAACCAGGGTGACCGGGGTGGAGTGGTCGCCCTGCGCCGCGAGGCGGCGTTCGTAGGCCAGGGTGGCGAGCCATCCGCCGTCGATCCCGAGACCGACGACCAGCGCGACCGGCCACGGCATCGCCGTGCCCAGCCACATCACCACCACAGCCAGGGTCAGGACCATGGACACGGCCGTCATGCCGACGGCGGGCAGAACTGTCTTGGCCTTGCCCTTCATGCCCCCTCACCTCCCACACCGGACGCGTTGGCCGGGCGGACCGCGATGGCGGCCCACAGGTGGCGGGGGGCGGGCGTGTGGCGGGTGGCGTTCCACTCCCACTCGGGCCCGCCCTCGACGGCGTAGCCCAGGGCGGCCAGCGCTCGTACGCGCTCCTGCACGGTGGGCATCGGGAACGCGCGGCCGAAGTCGTGCATCGGCCACTCCATGCACGGAGCGTCGGTCAACACGTAGAGCGCCCACGTGCCGGACGCCCCCGTGGCCATACGAGCCTGCGGCAGCACCATTACGACGCACCCCCCAGCACACGGGGAGCGATCAGCACCGTGGCGATCAGCCGGACGGACGACGTGGGGTCGTCGTAGATCTCGCTGTCCTCGGTCCAGATCCAGTGGTGACCCGGCGCGCTCTCGTAACCGAGATCGTTCAGCGCGCGCTCACGCTCGGCCACGGTCGGGGCCGGTGCCGAACGAGCCCAGTCGTGCGCGGGCCACACCGACGCGTTCATCAGCGGGACGAACAGGTGCCACGTGCCACCACTGTTCGACATCTGCGCGGGAAGCGTGTTCATCACGCCACCTCCGGCGAACCGGACGCGGCCCGGTTCGACAGATCCCGGCGAGCGGCCAGCACCCGCCGGCGTGCCCGGCGAACGCGCCGTACGTCCAGCTCGTTCGCCGGGCGGTCGATGGTCATGATCTGCGCGTCCAGCAGGGCGACTTCCGCCCGGATGAGCGGCATCTCCTGCTCGATCGCGTCCAGCTCGGCGGCCGACGGCTCCCCGTCGAACGGGATGGCCGTAACAACGGCCTGAAGTGCAGCGATGGTCTTCATGGGTCGTTTTCTCCCTGGTAGGTGGAACGGCCCGAAACAGCGGCCCCGGTGTCTTCAGCACCGGGGCCGCGCGCCGTTCACGGATGCCCCACCACGCGGTGGTGGGACCGGCCGCCAGAGCTGGCGGCGAGTGCCCCGGGCCGGATTCGATCCGGCGCCCTCACGGCGTGTATGCCGAGGCTGCGGGAGTCAGGCGGGGGTGATGTCGCGTGCGCGGATGATGCCCTCCCGCAGGACGTTGTTGCTGTCCATGGCGACACGGACGGCACCGTCACCGAAGTCGTCCAGGAGCGTGACCCGCTGCCCGGTGGCCTTGAGGCGGTACTGGTCGCTGGGCTGTGCGGTGGGGATGGCGGTCGTGGTTGCGGCCGTGCGCTTGTTCTTGCCGAACATGGGGCTGCTCCTTCGGGTTGGGCTCCGGGCTGGTCCGGGCCTCTCTGCCGCCACCAGCCGCGAGGCTGGGGACGACAGGGCGGGCCGGGTCAGCGGGCTACGCGGGCGGCAGCGCGGATGATGTCGGCGTGGTCGAACGCGAGCGGCGGCAGGTTGTCGAGCGGCCACCAGCGGACGTTGACCGCGTCGTCACCGGCCTCGGCAGGCGTGCCGGGGATGACGGTGAGCTGGTAGGCGACAGTGACGTACCGGCCGCGCGGGTCACGCCCGGGGGCGTCCCACGTCCCGACCTGGGACAGCTCCTCCGGCGTCGCGTACACGCCGGCCTCCTCGGCGAGCTCGCGGGCAGCAGCAGCGCGGCTGGTCTCGCCCGGGTCGACGTGCCCTCCGGGCAGCGCCCACTGCCCCTTGTGCGGGTCCCAACCGCGCTCGATCAGCAGGACGCATCCGTCGGTCGTGGTGACGACGACGTCAGCGGTGTAGCGGATGGTCTCGAACGTCTCGGTGCTCATGTCTCTCCCTCAAACAACGACCCGCACGGCAGGCGCCGTGCGGGGTGGAGCGCCCCGGGCCGGAGTCGATCCGGCAGCCTCACGCCGTGGTCCGGGGCGGTACACGCTCAGCGGCCGGAACTGCCTGAGGAACGGCGGTTGGCCTCGCTGACCTTCTTGGAGAGTTCGTCGCGTTCCTGCTCTGTCAGACTGGTGATCACAGGTGCCTCCTACGCAGGTGCCTGTTCGCGGCACCCCGGTCGCACCCGGGGTGCCGCTCCTGGTTCCGGACCATCCGGCTCCCCTCAGCCCCGCCCGTACGGCCCGTGCGAAACGGGCTGGACGGGCAGGGGAGGCAACCGGCCGCAGCGGCCATGGGCGCTGCGAACGTGGTGGGTGAAGCGGGTTCGGTTCTCCCGATGTCGCACGGCGCTGCTCGTTCCGGGGAGCTCCGAGATCCCGGAAGTCGTCGCAGTTTCGAAGGTGTGCCGTGCGGTTCTTAGAGCCGATGGCGTTCCCCGGTCAGGGGGTGTGGGCCCCGGTGTGAAGGGGGCCGGTTCTCGGTCGGCTGGTCTCCACTCGCCTCGGCCGGAACGGTCACGGCCGTACTGACGCGGTGGATCACGCTGTGCAGTTGTCTGGTCATGCAGATCGAGGAACCCCAAAACAGATCCCTCGTATCGCTTCCGCCTCACGGCTGATGCGATACCTGTATTACAGGTCCTGCATGAAGTTCCGTCAAGTTGGCTGGCGGAACTTCTTGGTTTTACGCCGTGAACTTCTTGGCGCCCCATCAGCATCGGTGCAGGCCAGGGGCGTTGGTTACCCCGTGCGTGGACAGCTCAGATTCATCTCGCTACCTTCAAGAGGTCCCAAGACGTCCCACCGGGGGTTGCGATGTCCAACGAACGCTTACGGTCGGCCCTGCTCGCGCAGGGAATGACTGTGCAGGACCTGGCCGACTCGATCGAGGTCAACCCGAAGACGGTCGAACGCTGGATCACTCAGGGCAAGGTTCCGTACCGGCGCCATCAGTACGCCACGGCATCACTGCTCAAAGTGGATGTGACGACCCTGTGGGACGACTCCCGTGCAGTCGACACCGCAGCTGACCTGAGCAAGGCAGAGATCGTCACGATCTACCCGCACCGGCACATGGTGCCCAACACCTTGTGGCGCGACATCTACGAACGGGCAGAGTCGCGCATCGACGTTCTCGTCTACTCCGGTCTGTGGCTGTCGGAGGATCCGCTCTTCCACGAGCTGCTGAAGAGGAAGGTGCAGGGGACGACTCAGGTCAGGATTCTGCTAGGAGATCCTGTCTGTGATGCTGTGCGACAACGCGGCATAGACGAGGGGCACCGCATCATGGACGGCAAGATTCGCAACGCCCTCGTGAACTACCGCCCGCTCTTCGCCAGCCATCCTGACATCGGCTTTCGCCTGCACGATGGGACGCTGTACAACTCCCTCTTCCGGTCCGACGACGAGATGCTCGTGAACGCTCACGTCTACGGGATCGGGGCGTACATGGCGCCGGTCCTACACTTGCGGCGGCTCCCCGGAGGCGGGCTCTTCGACACCTACGCGAATAGCATCGAACAGACCTGGGGCAGTGCCCGCCCGGTCGAGGATCACGACATCACGGGAGCTTGAGCATGGGACGCATCGACTACCTTCACGATCCTGCCGCCCCGCCGGCCAACTCGGTCGTTCCCTCCGTCGTGGCATTTGTGCAGAACGACACCGGGGCCGTCTTGCTGATTCAGCGGTCGGATAACGGCCGTTGGGCCCTGCCAGGGGGCGGCCACGACGTGGGCGAATCCATCAGCGACACCGTCGTGCGTGAGGTGTGGGAAGAGACAGGGATCAAAGCCGAGGTCGTCAACATGTCGGGGATCTACACCGATCCCGGCCACGTGATGCTGTACGACGACGGCGAGGCTCGGCAGCAATTCAGCATCTGCTTCCGCGCACGGCCGGTCAGTGGCGACGTTCGTACGAGCGACGAAACGACTCAGGTCCGCTGGGTTTCCCCAGCGGACCTGAACGACTTCGACGTCCACCCCACCATGCGTCTCAGGATCGAGCACGCGATGGATCAGGGCCGGACAGCGCCCTACATCGGTTGACCCTTGGCCGTGGCGAGCCGCTCGACGACCCGCGCGGTACTGGCGAGGATCTCCGGCTCGGCACGGCGAATGAACGTACCGATCAGGCTGTCCGGTCCGTAGCGCCCGGCGATCTCGTTCACCCGGTCCACAGGGTTGGTCGGTACGCCGTCCGGTGTCGTGTTCATGTCGCAGTAGCAGAGCGCGTCATTCAGGTGCGCGCTCTCGCGGGGGAACTCTCCCTCCAGCTCTGCACGGAGTCCCCGGGCCTCAGCCTCCATCCATGCACAGGAGTGGTGGGCAACGAGGTTCACGACCCGTTCGTCCGCGCGGGCGATGTCTCGAAGGTAGCGCGCGCCATCGAGCGGGTGAAAGCCAGTCTTGGCAAGGTCTGGCGAGTAGCCGATGTCATGCAGGACGGCAGCGGCTTCCAGCAGCTCAGCGTCCTGTCCGAGGATGGGCGCGATGGTGCGCGCTCGCTCGGCGACCCCCAGCGAGTGCTTCCAGCGGCGCGGTAGCGGCTCCGCGAGCAGGGACTCAGCCAGGGGATAGGCCCACTCTGTCAGCTCCGACAAGCTAGGAACGCTCCTCTCGAATCGGCACAGCACGGACCGTCCGCACCCTGCCCTGTCCTCCACTCGCGAGCACGCCGGCGGCCTCCAACTTGTCGAGAGCCTTGGTCACGGTCGGGCGCGAGACCCCGAACCGCTCGGCCAAAACGGAGGCGCTTGGAAACGCTGCCCCGACCGTCAGGCCGTCATCCGTGATTACGTCCGCGATTCGCTTGTCTAGCGGCCGCCGGTCGACTCGCACACCTTCGCGCACGACTCGCCATCGGCCACCCCGGACAGGTTCAGCGACATCATCCCTCTCAAGCGCCCTGAACGCCCGAAGTACCACCCCGCGCGAGACATCATGGTCACGCATGAGGTCTGCGGCGGGCGGAAGCTCCATCATCTGCGGGTCCGCCTTGATCTGAGCCTTCATCACCTCCGCGATCTGCAAGAAGGTCCCCCGAGGGCTGGCCTGTTGCGACACGTGTTCTCCCTCCCCTGTCTGTTTGCCGTCCGTCTCAAGCTTCCCATAAAGTCCGCAAGGGAGTAGCGGCTCACATAGTGAGTTCTTGGTGACAGAACTACGTCGTCGCATCCAAGACACGCTGTTGGATTTTGGTGTCGCACCCGAGGAGACGCAGCAGATGGGCGCGTGCCACTCTTTCGAGAATCAGAGCGACATCTTCTAGTTCATGCGCCGGATGACCTTTACTGCCGTGAGCGAGATCGTTTCTGATGCCACGCAGAGCGTTCGCAACTGCAAGATCCCCGCCATGCCGGGAGACGGCATCTTGAATCAACGGAGTCTTTGCAAGTTCCGCCGTGACATCCCCGGGCAAGCTAGTGAATGATTCACTCAGGCAGCGATCCAAGTTGCCGTGCGGGTACTTCATCAAGAATTTCTTGATAAACCGCTTATGGTCCGAGGCCAGGGAATCGCATGACTCAATTTCCTCTAGAACTTCCTGGCGCCTTTCTCTATGGCGCGCCCTACGCTCCTCATCCTCATGTTGGTTCTCGTGTCCATAGAGACCTTCGAGGGCCTGAATCAGCAATAGATAGCGCGCTCTCGGATGCTGCCCTTTCACCTGCAAGAAGGAGCCGTAAGTTTCCAATAGCGGGTGATGTTCATTTTCCAACTCCTGCCACCGGCGAAGCAAACGAAGGAACGAAACTTGGTCTCCTGCGGCAGTCAGAGCTGATTGATTGGATCTCACTTCCTTAGCTGATGACGCGAAGGGTGACTGGGTTACGCCAAGACCAAACGCCTGGAACTCTCCGCCCAACGACGTGCCGCCCACATTTACCCGGAGCGACAGGGCCGTGATCTCCTGAGGCTTCCCGAGGCAGAGCGTCCCTATACGCAGCGTAGGCAGTACCCACCGTTCAAGGATCTCATTGAATGGAATCCCGTTGGTGAGTTTGATGAAGACTACGGGACTGTACTGCATTTCGAAGCGGAATGGGTCTGCAATCGAAACTGAGCTATGAAAGGAAAGGCGTACGAGCGCATCCTCGTCATCCCACTCCTGCACACTACCCTGATCTTCAGAGATCGTCCAAGAGCCTGAAAAGCGGGGCCGATCAAGCGCCGGAAATCCGTACGACTGAATAGGACCTATACCGAAGATGGAGTCAAGGTGAGTGAACTGGACCGTCAAGCCTTCGAAGACTGGTTCTCCCTCCAGACTCCCCGTTCCTCTAAGGCCGACCAGTGCGCAACGCAGGAAAACTCTTGCCCGCTCAGGAGCCCAAGCACTCACAATGGCGTCGATGCCGATCAACTCAAAACCATTAATGAGCTTCGCCCTGAGAATTGGGAACCTCGACTCCTGAGGGAACCCAGCCGACCTTACACCGTTCGTAATTTCCCAGATTCCGGGGACGTCCCCGTAGACATCTCCCCGAGGTATAGAGCCGCCTGTCAGCTCGATATCACCTTGCAACTCAAGCGGTCGGCCGTCCTCCGCCGGGATGGTCCAGGTACACCGGTACGTCCCCGGTTCCAGTCGCAGTCTGAGCGGCACCTTGTCTGTCATGACCTACCTCTAGCAGAACCGATAGCCCACCGGCTACCTACTTCCGCCGCGACGAGCCGAAGGAGTCGGACCTCGGCTAAAGCACCGCGCGTTGTCCTGGTCTTTGTCCAGTGCACCGACGGACGCCACCGTTCACCGCCGTACACACACCCCGTCTGACCAGGTACGTGAACCCCCACGGACGCCCCCGTACAGCCGCGCGGACAGTTGGAAAGCGTGTTGGGGGCAACCCCTCACGAGTTCGAATCTCGTATCCTCCGCCATTGCTCTCACCGGGCAATACGTTGAAGGGCCCCACCGCTTGCGGTGGGGCCCTTCAACGTTGCTTGTGCCGCCCCTCCCAGTCGCGGTCGGGCTACCCGCTCCCCTCCCGGTGACGTCGCTACGATCGCCGACCATGGACTGGCTCGGATGCGCGGCGAAGCGCGGGCAACGGAACGGGATACGGGCTCCGCACAAGCCCCTGCTGCTCGCCGAGTACGGGCCGGCCAACAGGACAACGCCCGCCCGTCCCTCCCAGCATCTGGCCAGCGACGGGGTGTGGGAAGTACGTACCGATCGGGGGCCCGGCAGCCCTGGCACCGGCGTGCGGGAGCTGCGGGTAGCCCTGCTACGTGAGCCGTCGCTGCCGGCCGGATCGCCCGGGTGCTGATCGATCAGCACTTTTCGCCGTCGGTCCACGGCGAACTGCACGAGGCGGCGGGGCTGGGGCTGGAGCCGGTGGAGTCCGGACCGCTCCCAGTCGGGCGGCGGCAACGAAACCGGCGGATGCGGAAGGCGGTGCTGACTGCCTACGAGATACCAGTGCGTCCTCTGCGGCTACGGCGGCAGAATCGGCGCGGTGTCGGTCGGGTTGGAGGCCGCGCACGTGCGCTGGGGGGCGTTCGACGGTCCGGACCACGTCGACAACGGTCTGTGCCTGTGCGTACTGCATCACAAACTGTTCGACAAGGGCGCCCTCGGCGTCGGCGAAGACCGCCGCATCCTGGTGTCGCAAGAGTTCGTCGGACGACGCCCGGCGGCCGGCGAGCATGTGACAGCGCTGGGGGCCGCCCTTGACCGGCCCCCAGCCAGGCACGAGCCCCGATCGCGGCGTGCCACCGGTCCTGGCACACCAGGCAGGTCTTCCACGGCGTCCCGCGCCCCGTCTCCAGGACGTGGTCGTCCGCCCCGCATGCCCGTGCTCGGGCGACAGCCGTTATCGGACAAGGTCGCCCGAACCGCAGTGGAAACGGTCGGGGCGACGTAGGACTCATGGAGGCGGGCGGCTCAAGAGGTCGCGTACGGGGCAGGGCGGGGCCGCGTACAGGACGGACGGGGAAGGCGACGAGTGCTGTCAAACGAGGCATGGCGCGAGCTACGGGACCAGGGGGCGACCCGCTCTTTTCGCGAACGCAGCGTGATGCTGAGACAGGGTTCTGCGGGAACGCACCTGCTCGCCCTCACCGACGGCCTCGCCAAGGTCGTGTGCCGGGAACCGGGCGGAGTCGTGACCTGGCTGGCCTTCCGGGGGCCGGGCGCCCTGTTGGGCGAAGTGTCCGTCTTCAACGGCACGCCACGCATGGCAGAAGTGGTCGCGCTCACCCCCTGCACGGCTGTCGTACTGGAGGCGGAACGGTTCCGCCGATTTATCGAACAGCGTGGTCTCATCATGGACTTGATGCGCCAGGCCCTCTCCCGACTGCGAGAGTCCGACGCCCACCGCACCGAACTGCTGACCCTGCCGCTGGTCGTCCGGCTGGCGCGGGCACTCCTGCGCCTTGCCGAACTCACCGCGCCCGGCTCCGAATCGGGCGTCGTACGGCTGACCGGCCTGAGCCAGGAGGAGATCGCCCAGGCGACCGGAGTGACCCGCAATGCGGTCATCACTGGACTGCAACGGCTGAGAGAGTCCGGCGCGGTGGAGACTGCCCGCAGAGTGATCGTCATCAAGGACATGAAGGCGCTGCGCGACTGGGCGACGACCGCACCGGGGACCACACCCGCCTCGGCCTTCTCACCGTCCTCGGCTGAATGAACGCACCCGCGCCGGGAGCGGGAACCGTCGCCTGAACACGCCCACGCTGTGACGTGGGACACCCGCGGAGTGCCCTGCGCTGTGCAGTCGGACGGACGGAACCGACGGAACCTCGAATCAGCCGGCCACCGGCTTCGTCACCGCCCCACCGTCCACGAGGAGATCACGTATGTCCACGCCCGTGCCCGCCCCGTACACCGAGAGCCGATCGCTTCCTCCCTACCGCGCCCTGTTCGCCGTCGATGCAAAGGACTTCACCGG
This sequence comes from Streptomyces sp. NBC_01012, assembly GCF_045162755.1. Taxonomy (NCBI): domain Bacteria; kingdom Bacillati; phylum Actinomycetota; class Actinomycetes; order Kitasatosporales; family Streptomycetaceae; genus Streptomyces; species Streptomyces sp. NBC_01012. The sequence goes on from NZ_CP108688.1 coordinate 3,625,903, forward strand.
TCTTCCCGCCGTGCAGCACGGTCCGGTAAGCCAGTTGATCCCCGAACTCGTTGACCAGGCGCTGGAGCGAGCCGGGCTTCACGAGCTGCGCGACTCCAAGCGGTTTCCGGCCAACACCGGCGACGGCGTGGTGTTCGGCTTCGATCCGGCGTTGCTGCCCTTTGTCCTCTGGCCGTTCTTGGGCGTACTGGACGACATCCTCGGCGCGTACAACAGGCAGTGCGTGGGCCCTCGTATCCGGCTCCGGGCCAGCGTCCACGTCGGGGCGCTGCCGGACGCGGGCGGTGCCGGCGACGGCAACGGCACCGCCCGCAACGACACGCACCGGCTGCTGGACTCCCGTCCGGTCAAAGCCATCTTGGCTGCGGCGAGCGAGCAGGTCACCCACCTGGCCGCGGTCATCTCCCAGCGCGTCTACGAGGACGTCGTGCTCGGCGCGTACACCGGGCTGCACCCCGACCGCTGTGTGGAGGTCCCGGCCACCGTGGAGGGAAAGAACTTCTCGCAGCGGGCATGGCTGTACGTCCCGTCGCCGTCCGGAAACCTTGTACAGGCAGGTGTGCGACCACGCGAGGAATCCGCAGCACCGGCCGGCGCATCCACCGGTCAGGAACAGGACCCGGTGACGCGACCCGGCACGCACTACAGCGGCAACACGCAGCATGTGGGCGAGGGCGCTGCCGTGATGGGGAACGTCGGACGGGACATCACGTACACCGGCGGTTCCACCTCGTACCGCGGCACCAACCAGCACTGGGGCGGCGGCGACAACGTTGCGGGCGACAAGCGGGTCGGCGGAGCCGGAGACCACCGGTGAGCGCCGACGCGGACACCTCTCCTGGCCCGGGCGGTCCGGACGCCGACGGCCGACCGGATCCGAGGAACTCCTACCACGACAACCAGCAGCGCCTGGATCAGGGCATGGCGGTCATGGGCGGAATCGCTGGCGACGTCACCGTGATGATCGGCACCTCGCTCGACGAGACCGCCACGGACCACATCGTCAAACCTCGCCTGCGGGAAGGTCCGTACCCTGCGGACGACGTCCACGCCCGTTTGCGCGGATTCGTCGAGCCACCGGCCTACGCACAGTGCCGGAAGACTCTGGACTGCCACATCCTGCTGCTGAGGGCCGGCAGCGGCTCAGGCGCGAGCACCGCCGCGTTCTCGCTGCTGGCAGAACGGCACGGAGTCGGTGGCATCACCGGCCTGGACTCATCGGACGACCTCGCACGCTGGCGCCCCAAGGAGGGGCGCGGCTATCTGCTCCAGGGTCTGTCCCTGTCGGGCGCCGCCTCGCTCGGCGAAGTCGCGGTCACCGCGCTGGCCGCGCTGCTGCGTCGATCGGGCGCCCATCTGGTCGTCACCGTGCGGGCGGAGATGGCGCTTCCCGGCGACACTGCGCCCTGGCAGGTCGTGCACCGCCCGCCGCCGTCGGCCGAGGTGGCCACGAAGCGCCTGAATGCCATGATCAAGGCGGGTGAGCTCACTTCTGAGCAGGGGGCTGACACACTGGGGCACCTAGCGTCCACAGACTTCACCGGCTATCTGCACGCTCACCCGATGCCCAGCGACGGTGTTGACGTGGCGGAGGGGCTGCGTGACCTCGTCGTGTCGGGGAAGTCCGCCGCTTCCGTACTCGACGAACTGCAAACCGGCAGTCCCGCGGCGGCCCGCAAAGCGCTGGCGGAGTCGAGCCACCGGGCCGACAGTCTCTCCCTGATGGCCGCCATCTCGCTGCTGTCCGGACAGGACCGTACGGTCCTTGAGGAGTTCAGCGCGATTCTCCGCCCCCACATCGACGAACGCGGCGGCCCTGCACCGGTTACCGCCGGGCGGCCGGAGCGTATCGATACGCGGGGACCGGTCACGGAAGGGCCGCAAACGCGGCGCGACGTTCTCGGACCGGCCTTCGAGGACCGATTGGCGGCCGTCGGTGCACGCCTGCTGCCGCCCCGTTTCGAGCGCTATCCGGTCCAGCCGGTCGTCTTCTCCGGCCGGCACCGGTCGGACGCCCTGCTCCGGTGCCTGTGGCTGGACTACGAGGGCATGGCGGGCCTGCTGTGGAGGACCTTGGACGAGGCCCCCCACCGCTCCGGCATCGAACTGACGGCGGGTCAGGCGATCGGGAAGGTACTGGCCCACGCGACCGGCCCGGACACTCTGCGCCAGCTGCGCCCCTTCGCCGCGTCGGACAAGCGCTGGCGCCGCCGTCTGGTGGCCTACGCGCTCGGGGAGATCGTCCAGTATCCCGCCCTCACGGGCGCGGTACTGGATCAGTTACGGCAATGGAGCCGGGCCACCCTCGTCACTCTCCGCTGTACCGTGGCCGAGACCTGCGCCGGCAGCTACGGCCTGGCCCGACCCGCCGTCGCTCTGAAACTCCTGGACGCCGTACTGGATGAGTCGGACAAAGACCTGGAGCGCGGATTGCGCACAGCGGTGTCCTTCGCTCTCAGCACCCTTCTCTCCGAGGACGCCAACCACGCCGCAGTCCTCGACCGCCTGAGGGAGTGGCAGGGGGCCGATCCGGGATCACAGCGTCACGCCATGGCGGTGCATGTCATCGAATCGATGAGCCAGACGGCCTTCCCTCGCCCCGGAGCGCCGGGCGTACGGCGCGTGAGTCTCGCCGACCTGCTCGTGAACCACCGTGAGCCGGCCTTCGACCTCGTGGTCGCAGCCCTGGACGACCCTGCCACCCACGAAGTGACAGCGACGGGCCTGTCCCTGATCGAGAGCGACCCGGACTTACGGCACCGAACTGCCCTCCCGCACTTCCTCGCTTCACTCTCCGGCACGGCCCGGAGCCACCGTGGCGTCATGCGATTCGCCCTGCGCCGCCATCGCGTCCGTACGGCCCCCCCGGCAGAAGGGTTTGCCTCATGACCGGCCCGCTCATCACACCTCTGAACTCCTCGCCAGCCTGGCAGCTGTTCCGCCTACGCCTCGGTACCCCGGAGGACCGCGCCCTGGTGTTTCTCGCCGACGACGAAGCCGACGGAATGGTGCCGCCCCGCGGCGGCGACTACTGGGGCTATCCGCGACCGACAGCGCGCGCGGTGCGTCAGGGGGACTTCTTCGACGTCGTGTGGGTCTCGCTCACGGAACGGCGGATTTCGGTCGACATCCCGCGTCGGCCGCCGAAACCCCCTGCCCGTTACGGGGTCGCCTGGAAGATCACCAACCCGGTCATCGCGGCGAGGAACCGGATGACCGAGGAACGGGCCCGACACCTGGTGGTCAGCCACATCAGCGAGAACGCCACGTTGCCCGGCACCGCCGATCCGTTGCGGAGGCCCCCACCCCACTTCGGTACGACCGAGGTCGAACCGCCCGGCCAGCCACAGGTGATAAACGGCTTCGGCCTCACGTACTGGTTCCTGGACCCTCCGGCCGCGCTTCTTCCTACCCCCGGCACCGGTGCGGAACCCACCCTTCCGCCAGGCTTCGGCGAAGCCCACCGCGCGGCGTACCACTTCTACCGGGAGGTTGTCGCGGGCGGTCCCGTCGGCCTGGCGGCTCTCTGGCTCTTGCACCAGCCGGAACAGGCGAGGGACGTGCTCGACTGGACGGTGACTCACCGCAGTCTCCTGTCCGACCGGGACGGCTGGGAACGCACCCTCGCGGCGACGCTTCAGTCACTGACACCTGAGGACCGGGGCTTCGTCGGCGTCAACCTGGCGCGTGTCCTGAGTGACGTGGGGGTCTCGCAAGGCGACGAGATTCTGCGCAGAATCGGCCACACCGACGCGGCGGAGGACGAGAACGGCCCGTACGGGGATCACCGGTGATCCCCCGCCTGCCCTCCGCCCGCCGCCCCCCACGAGGGGCCGAGCCGGAGGACGTGGTGGAACTGTCACGCGAGCTGATCGCCCAGAACCACATCGAGATAGGACGGGCAGACGGCAAGGCCGCCGTCCTGCTCGCCACCGGGGGATCGCTGCTCGGACTTCTCCTTATCCGCCGCCCGCCCGGCACCTTCTGGCCCCACCCGCTGTGGTGGACGGCGGCGGTCACCACCACCGTAGCCCTGCTGTTTCTCCTGGCGGCGCTGCTGCCCCGCCACGGACCGAGAATCAGGGAGAGCTCCCGCATCCTCGCCTACTACGAGGACGTGGTCCGGGCGGAGAAGCGTGCGGAACTGTCGTCCGGACTCCTGCTGAGTAGCTCCGATCCGCACTCCCGCCTGTTCCGCGCCCTGACAGTAACCAGCCGCATCGCGCGCACCAAGAACAGATGCGTGCACGGCGCCGTCCTCATACTGCTGCCAGCAGTCACGGCTGTCAGCGCGGCGCTGCTCTCCGGCGTCTGAGGCACTTCGGAGCGACTGGTCTGCAGCGGCGTCCCGCGACCGGAAAGGAGGCCACAGACCATTCGTAGCCACGGACACCGAGGAGATCGTCGCAGGGTGGGCGAAGCACCTGCCGTACAGCGATGTCCGCCAGCTCGCCCACGCCATCGATGCCGGCGCACCCATCACCGTCGACTACGTCGCCACCTCGGGGAACCGGACGGTACGCACGCTCAGTCGCCTCGAACTCGACCCGCCCTACCTCGAAGCCTGGTGCCACCTGCGAGAGGACGATCGCGTTTTCACCCTCTCCCGCATCCACGGCGTCATGAGCCCCGTGCCCGAATGAAGGCAGGATGGTATCGGTAGGGATACTATCTCTGCCGATACTATCCCTACCGGGAGGCATGCTGTGCGTCGTTTCATCGGGCGGGATCGCGAGCTGAACGTGCTCGGCAACGCCTTGCGGGCGGTCCATGATGCCGTCGGGTCGGCGAAGCCGGGGCGGTGCGTCCTCATGCGGGGAAGGCGGCGGGTCGGCAAGTCCAGCCTCGTCGAGAAGTTCCTCCGGCGTACCGAGACGCCGTACCTCTTCTTCACCGCCGCGGGCGGCACCGCGGAGGACGAACTGACGGAACTGCTCGACGCCGTCGCCAGATCCACCCTGCCGGAGCGGGAACTGTTCTCCGAGGAGACCCCGGCGCAGTGGAACGCGGCCTTGAGGCTGCTCGCGGAGATCCTTCCCGACGACGGCCCGAGCGTGGTGGTCATCGACGAGGTTCCGTATCTCATGGACCGCATCGATGCCTTCGAGGGCATGCTCCAGCGGGCATGGGACAGGCTGCTCAGCCGCAAACCGGTGCTTCTCCTTCTGGTCGGGTCCGATCTGTCGATGATGGAGGCGTTGAACAGCTACAACCGTCCCTTTCACCAGCGGGGCCGGGAAATGGTCGTAGGACCCCTGAATCCGGCCGACATAGGCGAGATGCTCGGTCTGCCTCCGGCGGCCGCGTTCGACGCCGCGCTGATCACGGGGGGACTCCCCCTGATCTGCGCCGAGTGGCGGGCCGGAGCGGATGTCCGGGAGTTCCTCCGCGACTCGCTGGACAACCCGATCTCGGCGCTGTTGGTATCCGCCGAGCGCTCACTGGCCGCGGAGTTCCCACCGCAGGCGATGAGCAGGGAGGTCCTGCGGGCCATCGGTTCCGGGGAGCGGAGCTTCACCAACATCGCGCGCGCGGCCGGCGGCATCGCCCACACCACGCTCACCCGAGCCCTGGACGTCCTGACCGAGAAACAGGTCGTGGCCGCCGAGCTGCCCCTCTCGCTGAGACCGTCGAAGGAACGCCGCTACCGGGTGGCGGACCCCTACCTGCGGTTCTGGCTCGCGTTTCTGGGTCCGCACATGGCGGAGATCGAGCGGATGCGGGGAGACCTCACGCTGAGCCGCATCGGGGAGCAGTGGACGAGCTGGCGCGGCCGCGCGATCGAACCCCTGGTCCGGGAATCCCTCGCCCGTCTCCTGCCGGACGGGCTCCTGCCCGCCGCCCCGGCGATCGGGGGGTACTGGACCCGCAGCAACGACATCGAAATCGACCTCGTGGGCGCCGACCGGCAACCGGTGGCCAAGCAGCTGCTCTTCCTCGGCTCGGTCAAGTGGCTGGAGAACTCCGCGTTCGACAGCCACGACCTGGCCGCACTGCACAAGCACCGGGCAGCGATCACCAACGAGCCGGTACCGCTCGTCGCGGTCTCCCGCAGCGGCGTCGGCTGTTCCGGCCTCCAGGCCGTGTACGGCCCCGAAGAACTACTCGGTGCCTGGCTCAGGACGTGAGCGGGAACTGAACCCCCGGTGGTTGCAGTCATGGTTGCATTCGCTGCCGTTCAGCACCGTCCACCACCTGCCCTCAGCCCCGCTCCGCCGCAGGTCAGAACGTCACCGCCCCTTCCCGGACCCCCATACGAACATTTGGAAAGCGTGTTGGGGGCAACCCCTCACGAGTTCGAATCTCGTATCCTCCGCCATTGCTCTCACCGGGCAATACGTCGAAGGGCCCCACTGCTTGCGGTGGGGCCCTTCGACCAGGACGCCGCAGTGAACCACCACACGGGGCCGCCTCCCCACCCGGTCGCGTTCGGCGTAGGGGGCGGCGAAAAGTGCGGACTCCCCGCACCCCGCACCCCGCACCACCAGGCTCGCTGCCCGACAACAAGCCCCGTGTCTGCAGCAGAACCGACGCTTTCTGTGATCTTCGCCCGCCTCGTGACGGCGTCATCGGTCGAGACATACCTGAGTATATCCAGTGAGATATACTTGCAACACGAGCTGATATCACCGGAGGTACTCGATGAGTCGCACAGTGATCGACCTCGACGACGAACTACTGGCCGACGTGGCTCAGGCACTGGGGACCGGCACCAAGAAGGAGACGGTCAACACTGCCTTGCGCGAGGTACTCGAGAACCGCCGACGGGCCCTCGCTCTCACTCGGCTGCGGGCTGCAGCGGACGAGGGAGGCTTCGATCTGGACATCTTCGAGGACAAGAGGAACTACCGGCGGTGAACGCGGCACAGTTCCTGATCGACACCAGCGCGCTCGCCCGATTCTTCCGGGCCGACGCCGAACAGTACGGCTGGGACAAGGCCGCCACGGCAGGGCTCATCGCCACCTGCCCTATCACCGAGCTGGAGTTCTTCTACAGCGCCCGCTCCGCCGCAGACCGTGCGCGCGGCATCGAGGACATACGACTGCTGTTCGGATGGGTGCCCGTCGATGACCGCGCATACGACCGCGCCTGGCAGGTTCAGGAGCTGCTGACCCAGCGCGGTCAGCATCGCGGTGCGGGAGCCGTGGACCTCGTCGTTGCCGCCACCGCGGAACTGCAGGGCTTGTCCCTCCTGCACCGCGACCACGACTTCGATTGCGTCGCTGCCGTCACCGGCCAAGCCATGCAGTGGTACGGCCCGGAGGCCGGCAAATGAGAGCGCGCCCGACCTCAGTCCTGGTCCCATTCGCAGACGTACACCACAGTTCGGCACACCTGTAGCCGTCGGCTTTGGCCGCAGGTCGGGACACCGCAACCCCCGCCGGACCCCCATACGAACATTTGGAAAGCGTGTTGGGGGCAACCCCTCACGAGTTCGAATCTCGTATCCCCCGCCATTGCTCTCACCGGGCACCGACGTCGACGCGATGGGCGGGGGCTTCTCGACGCCGCGTGGGAGGCCGGCGAGAAGGCCGCGAAGGATCTTGCCGAGCGCGGGCACCGCCTCGACCGTGCCCGCGGCGGACGGCCACGGGGCGCGGGGCGTCGAGGGGATCGCCGTCGTGCCCGCGTCGGGAGAGGGTGACGCTCGTCGCGGGCGTGGAGGTGCTGCCGGTGCTCGCCCAGGACTCAGGACCGGTGGGCATATTTCGGCGCTCGATATATGCTCGATGCGTGACCATACAGAATCCACGCTTGACGGAACCGCAGTACTTCATCCTTGCTGCCCTCATGGATGGCCCGTTGCACGGTTACGGGATCATCAAGGCTGCCGAGCAGGTCACCGACGGGCGGCTCCGGATCGCTGTCGGCACTCTCTACGGCGCGCTGGAGCGGATGGAGCGGGCCGGGCTGGTGGCGGCCGGCCATGAGGAGATCGTGGACGGGCGGGCGCGGCGCTACTACCGGCTCACCGAGGACGGCACCGAGGCGCTCGGCCGGGAGGCGCTGCGGATGCAGCAGGCGGCGGCCGTCGTCGTCGGGCGTTCGCGGGATGCCGGAGCGGCCCCGGCATGAATCGTCTGCTGCTTGCGGCCTACCCCGAGCCCTGCCGTTCCCGGCAGGGAGAAGAGGTGCTGGCCTGTCTGTCCGAGGCGTATCCAGGCCGCTCCTGGCCCCCGCCGCGGGAAGTTGCGGCCCTGGTGCGCGCCGGGGTGGGGGCCCGTGCCCGTGCCGTCGTCGACGACACGGCCCGGCCGTGGTGGCTGGACGGCATCCATCTGGCCGCCCTGGCCCTCGCCGCGCTGGCGCTGGTTCCGTACTTGCAGGATGTGTGGCACTGGGCTCTGCACATCGATCCCGGCCAGAACTCCATCGCCTTCCCCTTCTCCGGCTGGTACCCGTGGGCGCAAGGTCCCGGCGGCATGACACGGCTGTTGCCCTACGGGGTGCTTCCGCTGATCTGCCTGATCGCCCTGCTGCGCGGCAGACCGTGGATCGCGCTGCCGGCCACGGCAGCCATGATCTGGGCCGGCGCCACGTCCCAGGGCCGTACCGTCTTCGGCAACGAGGGCATATCGGGACTGAGTTACTACGGTCTCGGCGCCCCGATCACGGCCCGTGACCTGGTGCTGTCGGGGGCACTGTGCGCCGCGTGCGCCGTGCTGGCGCTCTGCCGTCCCGGTCGGCTGCGGCGCCGCTCCTACCGCTGGCTGGCCCCCGTCGTACTCGCCATGTTCATTGCCGGGAGCCTGCACATCATCTACGTCAGTCCGGCTTTCCAGCGCGGCTTGTTCGTCGTCGAAGCCACCGCACTGATCGCCGCCTGGGTTGCGACGGCGGCCACCGGCGACCATCGGTGGCTGATCCCCGTCGCGGCGGTCGCGATCATCCGCACGCAGGCGGTCGTCGTCCGGCCGGCCGCGTTCATGCAGTCCTTTCCCGACCTGGTCGTCCTCATCCTGCTGATCGCACCCCTCCCCGCCCTGGCGATCGCCGCCCAGCGCCGGCAGCGGCAGGCACTCGCCGAATAGGAGCAGCCGGACAGGGACAGCCGAACAGGAGCCGGCACCCGGCGGGGCGGCCGCGCCCGGCTGCCCACCTCGTGACGGAAGACGTGCGTGACCGAGGACGTGCGTGACCGAGGACGTGCGTGACCGAGGACGTGCGTGACCGAACTCCCCCCGACGGAAGAAACAGAGCAATGAGCCAGTACGAATCCCCGTCCCTGCCCGCGCACCGTCCCGGGGCATCGCGACAGGCCCCCGACGACCCCGCCCCGTCGCCTACGACCCGGCCGTGGATGCCCGCTCTGCTCTACAGCCTGGGGTTCCTGACGGTCTATCTGCTCGCCATCTGCACCCCGTGGGGGCAACGAGCCGAGAACGCCCTGTTCCGTCTCGGTACACAGGGCGGCAAAGAAGCGTGGATCTACCCCCTGTCAGGAGCTGCCTACGGCTCGACGCCCCTGCCGCCGATGGAGTTGAGCGCCAAGCCCACGCTGATGGTGGGCCTCGCCCTCATCGTGGTCCTCACCCTGGTGCGGCGGTGCTGGCGGCAGGGGTGTGCGGCGCTCGGGATCGTCATTCTCACGACCGGAGGCAAGGAGGTGCTCAAGTCGACTGTCCTGCCCCGCCCCGATCTGGTCGGCGCGCCGGAGAATCTCCTTGATCAGGGTTTCCCCAGCGGGCACACGGCCATACCCGCCGCGCTGACCCTCGCCGTCGTCCTCGTGGTTTCCCCTCGCATCCGCCCCTACGTCGCCACGGTCGGCGTGTTGTGGCTCGCCTGCATCGCCGCCGCCAGCGCGACCATGGGCGGCCACCGCCCCAGCGAAGTGCTGGGGGCCACGCTGCTGGCCTGTGCCTGTTACGGCCTCGCTGTCTGGCTGCTGAAGCTGCAGCCGGCCGCCGTACCGGGCGCCGCGCGGAGTCCCCTCGCCGCCGCCGTGCCGGGCGCCACGCGGAGTGCCCGTGCGCTGCCCGTCATCACCCTGGCGCTGGCACTGGCCGTCGCCCTCCTCTCCGGCGCACGGAACGACACCCTCACGAGGTCACTGGTCTCCGCGGCGACGGCCTTCATATGTGCGGCCCTGGTCTGGTACGCCGCAGTCGGGCGGCCCGTACACACTGCACGCCGCCGCACAGGCCCCGCACCCGACTGACCACCCGGCCGACTCCGGGCGGGAACCGGCGCCCGGCGTGTCCTCCCGTACTCCGTCCGGTCGAGGCTGCGGGGCCTTCGGCGTCGGCCAGCTGCTGACCGGTGCTCAGGACCCGTCGTCCTCCTCCGGGACCGGGCGGTCCTTCCTGAGCTGCTCGAAGACCTTCCTGGCCGGCTTCCAGTCCACCTCCACCGCGGAGCCGGCCGGGGTCGACAGGCCTCGGCCGGTCACCGGGATGTTCAGCCGCGCCAGGCCCGCACCGCCGCGCATCATCCGGAACACCGAGACCAGGTCCTGCGGGTGCGTGTCGTTGTCGACCGTGAGCGCGCCGAGGCCGGTGGAGGCCGCCGAGAAGGCCTTGCGCGGATTGCTCAGCACCTCCGGGGACGCCGCCTTCTCGCCCAGCGCGGCGAGGAACCTCTGCTGGTTCCTGGTCCGGCCGAGGTCGCCCTCCTTCTCCTGGTGGCGCTGGCGTACGAAGGCCAGGGCGCCGCGTCCGTCGAGGGTGTGGCAGCCCTCGGTCAGGTCCAGGCCCGACTTGGGGTCCCGTACCGCGTGGTCCAGGCACATCCGTACGCCGCCGACCGCGTTCACGATCCCGACGAAGCCGCTGAAGCCGATCTCCGCGTAATGGTCGATACGCAGCCCGGTGTTGGCTTCGACCGTGCGGACCAGGAGCGGTGCACCGCCCAGGGAGAAGGCCGCGTTCAGCTTGTGCTTCCTCGCCGGGTGGTGGACCCCGGTGTCGGTGCGTACGTAGGCCGGGACGGTCATCCAGGAGTCGCGGGGCAGGCTGACCATCGTGGTGCCGTGCGCTCCGGTGTGCAGCAGCATCATGGAGTCGGTGCGCCGGCCCGCGTCCGCCGAGCCGCCGGTGTGCAGGGCCTCGCGGTCCTGGGCGGACATCCCCTCCCGGCTGTCGGAGCCGACGATGAGGTAGTTGGTTCCCTTGCCCGGCGCAGGGCGGTCCTTGACGGCGCCGAGGTCGATGCCCTTGGTGAGCGCGGAGTCGGCCCAGACGTAGCCGCTGACCGAGACCGTGACCAGCGCCACCACCAGGGTGAGGACCAGCAGGGCGAACTTACGGCCTCGACTGCGCGGCGGCCTTGGCCTGCGCTCGCTCCTGCCGTAGCCGCCCGACCTGCCGTCACCGATGGCATCGCCGACGTCGCCGGACGGCGCGGGGGCGGCCGGCTCCCGCACCGCGAGCGGTACGGCCGGCGATACCGCGGGCGGTACGAAGGTGTCGGCGGACAGGCCGGCGTCGTACAGCCCGTCGTGCAGCCCGTCGTAGGGAGGGGGCGGCGCGGTATGGGCGCCGGCGTCGGCGCCGTAAACCGGCCCGTCGACGATCCGGCCGGACACCACCCGGGACGGCTCCGTACCCTGCGCGGACGCGCCGCGTACCCCGCCGCGCTTCCCACCGCCCCTGAACCGTCGCGGTCTCCTGTGGGTCATCTCGACTCCAGACTGCGGGCCCGCGGCCGGCCTCTGAGCTCCTGCGCCGCCGTACCGGAACGCTGCATCCGCTGCCACTTCAGCCGGGTGCCCGACACCGTGGCCGCCACCGACTGGATCACCACCAGGTACATCAACTGCCGGTAGACGAACAGCTGGAACGGCATCACCCACAGCGACGACAGACGCTCGCCGTCCAGCTTCAGCGCGTATCCCGCGCAGAACATCTGAACGGCCAGGAAACCGCCCCAGACGGCCATCGCGCCGGAACCGTCCTGGAAGAGGATCCCGTACAGCGCGTAGACGTCGATCACCGGCGCGAGGAGCGGCAGCGCCATCTGGAACACCAGCAGATAGCTGATCCCACGGCGTGCGAACCGTCCTGCCGGGCCGAACTCCCGTACGGCCGCCGAGTGCTTGTGAGCCGCCTGCAACGTGCCGAAGCACCAGCGGTAGCGCTGGCGCCACAGCTGCCGCAGCGAGGTGGGCACCTCGGTCCAGGCGATCGCGGTCTCCTCGTAGACCACCCGCCAGCCGGCCCGCCACAGCGCCATGGTCAGGTCGGTGTCCTCCGCGAGGGTGTCGGTGCTGACACCGCCGACGCCGAGGGCCGCGTCCCTGCGGAACGCCCCGATCGCACCCGGCACCGTGATCATGCACTCCAGCACCTCGAACATACGGCGGTCGAGGTTGAAGCCGAAGCAGTACTCCAGATGCTGCCAACGGCCTAGCAGTCCGCGCCGGTTGCCGACCTTGGTGTTGCCGCTGACCGCGCCGACTGCGGGGTGCGCGAGCGGCTGGATGAGCCGCCGGATCGCGTCAGGTTCCAGGACGGTGTCGGCGTCGACCATCACGACGATGTTGTGGCGGGCATGCCGAAGGCCGGTGTTGAGGGCCTCGGCCTTGCCGGCGTTGGCCTGCCGTACGACATTCAGCCGCGGGTCGCGGACGGACTCGGCGATGGTGGCCGTGCGGTCGCTCGAACCGTCGTCGATCACCACGATCTGCAACTGCCGGTGGGTGGAGGCAAGGAGCGAGCGAAGCGTCGACTCGATCCCCTTCTCCTCGTTGTAGGCGGGCACCAGGACCGTCACAGGGTCACGGATCTCCCGCAGCCACGGTGAGCCGGGCCGGTACCGCTCCAGGCGCCGCACATGCACCCGGGCGAAGAAGACCAGCATCAGCAGCCGCAGCACACCGAGCCCGCCGGCGACGACGAGCAGCCAGCCCATGACCGTGAGGAACCAGTCACCCGCCCGGACGGACACCAGCAGCAGTTGTCCACGCACCTGTTGCCATGGCGTCGCGGTGCGCTCGGAGTCCTCAAGACCGGTGGCCACGGACACGGTGTCGAACGCCTCGACGTCCTTGTCCTTGTTCTTCAACAGCGCTTCGGCCTGCCCGAGGCCGTGCGCGTTCTGCTCGTACTGACGCAGCACCCCGGTGCCGGCCTTCTTGTTCCACGGGGAGGCCGCGACGACGGTGTACCCGTCGGCCGAGGCGCGCTGCACCGCGGGCCACATGGCGCCGCACAGTGTGGGCACCGAGGTCGTCCTGGGCATCCGCAGCAGGTCGGTGTGGGCGCCTGCGGAGCCGGCCAGGGTCGCCTGGGTCAGCGCGAGCTCCAGGCCCGCACGCTGCGAGGAGGCGTCGTCCATCGCGGCACCGGTGTAGGTGCCGGAGCCGATCTCATGGCCCTCGGCACGGATCCGCCGTACGAGCCCGGGGTACTTGGCCGCGTCCGCTCCACTCACGAAGAACGTGGCATGGGCGTGGTGGCGGCTCAGCAGGTCGAGGACGCGTGGGGTCCACACGGGGTCGGGGCCGCCGTTGAAGGTCAGTGCGACCTCGCCCGGGGGGACCGGCAGCGACACGGCCGTGCCGCCACGGACCTTCGTCAGCACCGGGCTCTCGGTGTTCACGCCGTCGGGTACGGGCTCGTCACAGTTCAGCCTGGCCCTGGCGGCGTCGACCTCGTGCTCGGTCCAGCCGTGGAAGACGAGCACCACCGCCACCAGGGCCAGTGAAAGGGCCAGCAGCAGCCAGTGGGCGCGCGGTTGGCGCTTCTGCTTGTGTCGCGCAGCCATCAGGTGGAGACCAGACCACCCGGCCTGCCGGTCGTGCGTATGACCACCCTCGGGGACAGCTCCTGCGCGCGCCTCTTCCTGTTGCTCATGCGCAGCGAGTGTAGCCAGAGGTCGGTTACCCTTTGCAAACTACGATCAAATCAGCCCACTTGCGACCAATGCCCCCACTTGTTCGGACCTTCTGCGGAACTATCTGGATATACAGCTAGATCCATGGCCGAAATTCACGCGCCGACCCACGCCCACGCACTGTTCGACACATCGATCGATCGTCACGGTTGCAAATTTTCGGGGTGGCGGACGCGTCGGAAGAGCTCGGCCGGGACGAAAAGCGAGACGCTCCCGTTCCGTCGGACACCCCGTGCCGGATGATGGGAACCGAACCGATGGTGTGACAGGCGACATGAGGGGCGACGCAGTGACAGAGAGCGATTCCATCCGGTCGGAGCCGGACCTTCCGCCGGTCGGTGAGAGCAACGTCGGTGAGAACAACGTCGGTGAAAGCAACGAAGGCTCTCGGCGGTCCCTGCGTGCGCGACTGGGTGGGGCCGTGGTGGTACTCGTCCTCGCTGTGCTGTTCTTCCTGCCCTGGTGGACGCTGTTCGGCTCCGGCACGGACTGGCCGTTCCCGGTCGTCCTGGTCGGCACGGTCGTCCTCGCCGCGATGCTGGTCGCCTTCCCCTTCCTCATGGCCGCGGGCCACGGGCGCCGGCGGTCCGACCGGGCGGCTCGCATCGCCGACAGCACCCTCGGGGTGATCTGGGTGCTGTTCACCTGGTCGGCGCTGGGCGGCCTGGTGCACCTCGTGCTGATCGGGCTCGACGCGGGCGGCGCCGGCCGGGCCAGGGCCATCGCCGTGGCCGTCGCGGTGATCTCGGCCGTGCTGCTGGCCTGGGGACACCACGAGGCCATGCGCGTGCCCCGGGTGAAGCGGCTGGACGTCCACGTCCCGCGGCTCGGTGCCGGCCTGGACGGGACCCGTGTCGTCGTGCTGGCCGACACCCATTACGGGCCGATCGACCGGGCCGACTGGTCGGCGCGGGTCACCGAGGCGGTCAACGAGCTCGAAGCGGACGTGGTGGTCCACGCCGGAGACATCGCCGACGGCACACCCACCCAGCGCCACGCGCAGTCGGCGCCGCTCGGGACGATCAGGGCCCGGCTGGCGAAGGTCTACGTCACGGGGAACCACGAGTACTTCGGGGAGGCGCAGGGCTGGCTGGACCGCATGGCCGAACTGGGCTGGGAACCGCTGCACAACGCCCATGTCGTGGTGGAGCGCGGCGGGGACTCCCTCGTACTCGCGGGAGTGGACGACGTGACAGCGGAGTCCTCCGGTCTGGCAGGACACCGCACGAACCTCACGGGCGCGCTCGCGGGTACGGACCCGGACCGGCCCGTCCTGCTCGTCGCGCACCAGCCGAAGTTCATCCGGCAGGCGGCTGACGCCGGCATCGACCTACAGGTCTCCGGGCACACCCACGGCGGCCAGATCTGGCCGTTCAACTTCCTCGTCCGGATCGACCAGCCGGTGGTGCACGGCCTGAGCCACCACGGGGAACGGACCCAGCTCTACACCAGCCGGGGCGCCGGCTTCTGGGGGCCGCCCTTCCGGGTCTTCGCACCGAGCGAGATCACCCTGCTCACCCTGCGCTCGGGCGGCGGCGACGACAACCCGAGCTGACCACGCGAGCCGACCACCCGAACCGACCACCTGAGCCGACCACCCGAACCGGCGGCACGAGCCGAGTCATCGACCGTCGCCGTCGGTCACGGCGGGGCCGTGCGTGACCCTGATCTTGGACTGCCCGTGGGGGAGGTCCTCCCAGTCCTGCATGAAGCGGGCCTGGAGGCCGTGCTTCTCCGCCAGGGCGACGAGCGTCTCGGTGCGGTAGTAGAAGTCCTCCCGCAGGACCTGGTGTTCCTCGCCCTCCGTACGGTCGAAGGTGAAGTCGAACCAGCCGCCCGGCGCCAGCACACGGCCGACATGGGCCAGGCACTCCTCGATGACCGGGAGCGGCGAGTGGGAGAAGACACTGTGCGCGTGCACCACGTCGAAGTGGGCGTCGGGCAGGAAGCGCAGGGTCAGGTCGCGGACCGGGGTCAGCGTCGGGAGGCGCTTCTGGAGGTCCATGGTGACCACCGTGTCCTGTGCGGCGGAGAGGATGTCCGGCGAGATGTCCAGGCCGTAGTAGTGCCCCGGCTCCAGGTGGCGGATGAACCGCCAGCCCGCCCGCAGGTTGCCGCAGCCGATCTCCAGCATCCGGTGTTCCGGGCGCAGGCCGTGGCCGATCAGATAGTCGAACTGCATCTCCCCCAGCGCGAGCCACCGGTCGTGACTGGCGCTGCCGACCGCCGCCTCCGGATTCGCGCGGGTGTCTGAGCGCATCACCGCGCGGTAGTAGGAGACATGGTCGGGCGAGCGGTGGCGCAGCCAGGCGTCGCGTGCCGCGCGGGTCAGGTGACGCGGCACCCGCCCGGGGTGGCGCAGTGCGTACGAGATGCGGTGTCCGAGGGCGGCGCGGTTGGCGTTGAGGTTCTTGGCCGGCATATGAGTTCTTCCTCCTGGCGGGGTCACTCCAAGCCTCCTTCCCGGGGCGGGTGCCGGGCCGGGCCGTCCGGCTGTGCTGTGGGGGCCGTCCGGCTGTGCCGTGGGGGCCGTTCCGGGGATGTCCTCACCGACCGACCGGGGACGCCTTTACCAACCGATCGGTGGTTGCCTCAGCGCGTTCGGCACGGTAGAGACGCGGAGGGGGAGGCAACGGTCCGTGAAGTGGCGAGGTGGGGTGGGGCGGGGTGGGCGAGGCGATGGATCGGAACGACCCGGACGGCCGGTGGCTGGGTGTGGTCATGGACGCCGCGTTCTTCCTGTTGCTCGGATCGTCGCTCGTACGTTTTCTGAGCCGGGACCAGGACGGTGCGCGTACCGCGTGGGTCGTCGTGCTGTTCACCGTCTTCTGTCTGGTGTACGTCATCGGCCGGTGGTCGGCACCCGCACCGCGTCCGGGCGCCCGGCCCACCGCCCGGCATCTGGCCTGGCTGGGTGTGGTGTCGAGCGTATGGATCGTCCTGCTCGCGCTCGCGCCGAGCGCCACCTGGTGCGTGATGCCGCTGCTGTTCGCCGGGCTGCACACACTGCCCGCACGGATCGGCGTACCGGTCGCCGCGGGGCTGACCGCGCTGATCGTCGCCTCACAACTGCGTACGGCGGACGGAACGTTCAACCCCAACATGGTGGTCGCCCCCTTCGCACTCGGCGCGGTGGCCACCGCCGTTCTGGTCCATCTCCAACGCCAGTCGGCCCGCCAGCGCGCACTGATCGACGACTTGGTACGCACCCGCCGTGACCTGGCAGCCACCGAGCGGCGGGCCGGCACCCTCGCGGAGCGGCAGCGGCTGTCGGGCGAGATCCACGACACCCTCGCGCAGGGCCTGTCCAGCCAGCAGATGCTGCTCCAGGCGGCAGACCGCGTGTGGCGGGCGGATCCGGCCGCGGCCCGCGAGCACGTACGGGGCGCCGCCGGGATCACCGCGCGGAGCCTCACCGAGGCACGCCGGTTCGTCCATGACCTGGCCCCCGCCGACCTCGCCGAGCACACCCTGGCCGAGGCGCTCGGTGCGCTGGCCGAGCGGGAGAGCGGTCCCGGTCTCGGTGTGGTGTTCCGGCTCGACGGCGCTACCGGCCCGGTTCCCGAGCGGGTCGACGCGGCGCTCCTGCGCATCGCACAGGGCGCGCTGGCCAACGTGCGAGAGCACTCCGCGGCGACACGGGCCGTGCTGACCTTGACCTGTGTGGACGACCAGATCTCGCTGGACATCGCCGACAACGGCCGCGGCTTCGATCCGGGTGCCGTCCAGCCCCGGGCCCCGGGGGCGGACGGGTCCCGAGCCCCGGGGGCGGACGGGTCCCGCGGGCACGGGCTGCCCGCCATGCGCATCCGGGCACGGCAGTCGGGCGGTGTGCTCACGGTGGAGTCGACCAAGGGCGAGGGCACCGTGGTGTCGGTGGCCGTTACGCTTCACGACGTAGCGAGGGAGACCGCACCATGACCGCAGCTGATCCCCCGGCTCCCCCTGCCCCGGAGCCCCGGGCACCGATACGCCTGCTGTTGTGCGACGACCACGCGGTGGTGCGGGCCGGGCTGCGTGCGCTGCTGGCCAGCGCCGACGGCATGGAGGTGGTCGGTGAGGCGGGCAGCGGCGAGGAGGCGCTCGCCGTCGCCGCACGCGTACGGCCCGACGTCGTGCTGATGGATCTCCAACTCGGCGACGGCATGGACGGTGTGACGGCCACACGCCATCTGGCATCGGGAGGCGGGGCGGGACGCGGGGACGGGCCGCGGGTGCTGGTGCTCACGATGTTCGACACCGACGCCGACATCACCCGGGCCGTCGAGGCGGGCGCCACCGGCTACATCCTCAAGGCGGAACGCCCCGAGGAGCTGTTCGCGGCGATCCAAGACGCGGCTTCCGGCCGCACCGCACTGTCGGCCCCGGTCGCCGAACGGGTGCTGGCCCAGCTGCGCAGCCCGCGCCCCTCCCTCTCCGAACGCGAACGGGACATCCTTCAGCAGCTGGCGAGCGGTCTCGGCAACCGGGAGATCGCCCGGGTCCTGTTCATCAGCGAGGCCACGGTCAAGAGCCATCTGGGGCGGATCTACGGCAAGTTGGGCGTGGACACCCGGGCGGGAGCGGTGGCGGTCGCCAAGGAGCAGCGGCTGGTGCCGTGACGGCGTTGAGGGCGTTGAGGGCGTTGAGGGCGTGAAGCGTCGCGCCCGAGGGGCGACGGCGCGCTACTGGGGCCGGCAGTGCCGGCCTGTCCGCAGGTTCGTGGTGGCGGTGGTGATGACGGCGTCCAGCCGTCCCCGCACGCTGACCAGGTCACCGATCTGCTGGTCGATACGGGCCCGTTCGACCGCGAGCCGGTCGAGCAGCTCCGGGGTCGCCTCACCGTTCACGACGCAGGGCAGCAGTTCCGAGATCGCCTTGCTCGGCAGCCCCGCGCCGTAGAGCTGCTGGATCAGCTGGACACGGTCGACCGCGCTGTCCGTATAGAGCCGCTGACCGCTGGTGCTGCGCTCCGAGGTGAGCAGCTGCTGTTGCTCGTAGTACCGCAGCGCCCGAACGCTCACACCCGCCTTGGCGGCGAGCTCGCCGATGCGCATCATGCCTCCCGACATCTCCGGGCCGACATCCTTCGGGCCACGTTTCTTGCCCCTGACGTCAACGTCAGGTTCTAGCGTAGCCCGTACAGGCCCCGCCCGTCCGGCATGCCGGAGGGGGAATGCCCTGACCTGCTGGTTCGACGGCCTGGCCCGTCAAGAAACGCGAAAGAAGGCCCCCCAATGAGCGCATCGGACGCCACCCCCACCCCCACCCCCTCGCCCTCACCCTCGCCCTCGCCCTCGCCCTCGCCCTCGCCCTCGCCCTCGCCCACGTTCAAGGACGTGGCCACCACCGCTGCCTCCCCCGTCGTCTCCGTGAAGCCGGTCCCGCTGGACGTACCGGGCCGGGGCGAGGCACTGCGGGTGAGGGTCTCCGCGCCGACCACCGGAAGCGTGCTGCCCGTCGTCCTCCTCTCGCACGGCTTCGGCTCGTCGCTGGACGGATACGGGCCCCTGGCGGACCACTGGGCAGCGCACGGCTTCGTGGTCATCCAGCCCACCCACCTCGACTCCAGGACGGTGGGCCTTCCCCAGGACGACCCCCGTACGCCGCGGATCTGGCGCTCCCGCGTCGAGGACATGACGTACGTCCTGGACCGGCTCGAACTGCTGGAAGCCGCCGTCCCGGGTCTCGGCGGGCGCGTCGACCACAGCCGTATCGCCGTGGCCGGGCACTCCTTCGGCGGTCAGACGGTGGGCAATCTGCTGGGCCTGCGCGTTCTCGATCCGGTGAGCAGGACGGAGGAGGACCTGTCCGACTCACGCATCAGGGCGGGTGTGCTGCTCGCCACGGCCGGAACCGGCGGGGCCGACCTGACCCCGTTCGCCGCCGAGCACTTCCCCTTCATGAACCCGAGCTTCGCCCACATGACCACGCCGGCTCTCGTCGTCGTCGGGGACCAGGACGACTCCCCGCTGTCCACGAGGGGACCGGCATGGATGGCCGACCCGTACGTCCTGAGCCCCGGCGACAAGAGTCTGCTCACGCTGTTCGGGGCAGAGCACTCGCTCGGCGGGATCGCGGGTTACGAGGTCCGGGAGACCACGGACGAGAGCCCCGAGCGCGTCGCCCTGATCCAGCGGGTCACCCTGGCCTACCTCCGCCATGCCCTCGGCATCGGGAGCGCAGAGTGGACATCGGCGCGGGAGGCCCTGTCGGGGAGCGCCTCCCCCATCGGCCGGATCGAATCCAGGAGCTAGTCACTCCTGGGCCGCGGTGGCCGTCAGGAATCCGCGTACGTACCCGGCCACCGTGTCCAGGTGGCTCTCGAGCAGGAAGTGTCCACCCCCGCGGACCAGGTGGATCTCCGCATCCGGCAGGTCCCTCGCGAAGGCACGTGCTCCGGCCGGGCCGAAGATCTCGTCGCCCGCGCCCCAGACCGCGAGCAGCGGAACCTGGCGTTCCCTGAAGTAGGCGTGCACCCGGGGGTAGAGGGGCCGGTTGCCCGCGTAGTCGCGGAACAGGGCCAGCTGCACCAGGTCGTTGCCCGGCCGGTTGACCTCGCGGTGGTCGGCGGCCCAGGTGTCGGGGTCGACCAGCTCGGGCCGGTCCACTCCGTGCAGGTACTGCCAACGGATGGCGTCGAGTGAGAGCGCGGCGCGGACGGCGGGCTCGGTCGCGGGGCCCGGATTCTCGCAGTACGCCCATACGGGCTTCCAGAAATCCGGTACGAAGCCGTCCTCGTAGGCGTTGCCGTTCTGGGTGATCACGGCGGTGACCGCGTCCGGGGCGCGCAGGGCGAGCCGCCAGCCGATGGGGGCGCCGTAGTCCTGAACGTACAGGGCGTAGCGCGTGACGCCGAGCTGGTCCAGCAGAGCCTCGGTGATGTCGGTCAGGGAGTCGAAGGTGTAGGTGAACGCGTCCACGGGCGGGGCTTCGGAGTTGCCGAAGCCGAGGTGGTCAGGGGCGATGACGTGAAATCGGTCCGCCAGCGCCGGAATGAGGTGGCGGAACATACGTGAGCTGGAGGGGAATCCGTGCAGGAGGACGAGCGTGGGCGCCTCACGGGATCCCGCCTCGCGGTAGAAGACGCGGTGTCCCCGCACGGTCGCGTACCGGTGATGGACCTCAACCATGACTAACTCCCTCAGAGCCTTTTGGTGGTTATCGCTCGACGTCCAGTAGATGCCTCCTGGAGTAACCTGTCAAACAATCCGA
The DNA here is from genome assembly GCF_045162755.1 of Streptomyces sp. NBC_01012. Classification (NCBI taxonomy): domain Bacteria; kingdom Bacillati; phylum Actinomycetota; class Actinomycetes; order Kitasatosporales; family Streptomycetaceae; genus Streptomyces; species Streptomyces sp. NBC_01012. The sequence continues at coordinate 3,646,934 of NZ_CP108688.1, forward strand.
TGCAGTTAGACGGGAGAAGGTGGGGACCATGCTGGACGACCAGGCCCTGATGCAGGCGCTGAACAGCACTCCTGTCGTGGATGGCCGATGCCAGGACCTGTGGGCCGACGATCACGAGGTGACCCGGTGGGCGCGGGAGCACGGGGGAACCGGCGGCGAGGAGGAGAGCCGGTGGCTGCGAACGGCCCGGGACGCGCTCCAGGCAGTGGAGTCGGGTGCGGCGGTGCCGGCACCGGCACCGGCACCGGAATCAGGGACGGTATCGGCATCGGCATCCACGGAGCCCGGTCTGCGTCACGTCCTCGCAGACGTCCGCAAGGTCCCCCGGCCCACGGCCTCGGGTATCGGGTGGCAGCTGGAGGCGGAGCCGGAGCGCAGGCTCGCCGTGGAGCTCGTGCTCGCTTGGGCGGACGTCAAGGAGCAGATGCCCGGCCGGCTACGGCCGTGCGGGAACCCTGAATGCCGGCTCTTCCTCCTGGACCGCAGTCGCGCCAACACCGCGCGGTGGTGCTCGATGAAGACCTGCGGGAACCGGCTCAAGGCCCGCAGGCACCAGGCCCGGGTACGGGAGACCCCGAGTCCCGAGTGACTGCCCGCGGGCCCCGGCGGCTCAGGCGGCGGCGGTGGGCGCGTCGAAGTAGTGGCCCTTCTCCAGGTCTTCGAGAAGCCCCGGGCCGGTCGGCCGCCAGTCCAGCAGTTCGCCGGTGAGGGCGTGCGACGCCGGGGCGTCGAGGCCGACGAAGGCGCTCAGCCAGGAGAAGTGCTCCGCCGCGTCCGCCGGGGGGACGGACGCCACCGGGATGTCGAGCCGGCGGCCGATCACCCCGGCGACATCGCGGAGTGCGACGCCCTCCTCCGCGACCCCGTGCAGCACCGAACCCGCGGGGGCCTTCTCGGCCGCCAGCCTGAACAGCCGCGCGGCGTCGAGGCGGTGCACGGCCGGCCAGCGGTTGGCGCCGTCGCCGACGTAGCCCGAGGTGCCCCGGGTGCGGGCGATGGCGACCAGGGCCGCCATGAAGCCGTTGTCCCCCTCGCCGTGGCAGGTCGGGGAGAGCCGCACCACGGACGAGCGGATGTCGCGCGAGGCCATGGCGATCGCCGCCTGGGCGGTCGCACCCCGCGTCGAGGCCGGCGAGCCGTCGAGCGTGGGCACGTCCCGCTCGGTCGCCACCCGCCCCGGGGCGAGCCCGGCGACACCCGAGGCGAGGACGAAGGGGCGGCCGGTGCCGGCCAGCGCGTCCCCGAAGGCGTCCACGGCCCGGCGGTCGGCCTCCGCCGCACCCTGGAAGTCCCCCGTGAAGGCGAGGTCGTGCTTGAAAGCGAGATGGATCACCCCGTCCGAAGCGGCGGCCGCGTCCCGCAGGACGTCGAGGTCGTCGACGGTTCCGCGGACCACATCGGCGCCGGCCTCGGTGAGCGCGTCGGCCGAGGAGTCGGAGCGGGCCAGGCCCACCACCTGATGCCCGGCGTCGATGAGCTCGGGGACGACCGCGGAGCCGATCCAGCCGGACGCGCCGGTCACGAAGATACGCATGGAAACTCCAGAACTGTCGAGTTGGTCGAGGTACCAGCCGTCGGCGTACCGGCTGTCGCGGTACAGCGATGGCAGTGACTGACATCGACAGTAACACCCGACGACAGTCACTGCCATCGCGTAGAATCGCCGCATGGGTAGATGGGAGCCGAACGCGCGCGGGCGCCTGGCGGAAGCGGCGTTGGAGCTCTACAGCGAGCGAGGCTTCGAGCAGACCACCGTGGCGGAGATCGCCAAGCGGGCCGGGCTCACCGAGCGGACCTACTTCAGGCACTACGCCGACAAGCGCGAGGTGCTCTTCGGCGGCTCCCAGCTCCAGGACCTGCTGGTCGGGGTGGTCGCCGGTGTTCCGGAGTCCACGGCGCCGATCGACGCGCTCGCGGTGGGCCTGGGCGCGCTGTCGGAGATGTTCGACGACCGTCGTGCGTACGCGCGCAAGCGGCAGGCCGTGATCGTGGCGAACGCGGAGCTCCAGGAGCGCGAGCTGATCAAGCTCGCTTCGCTGTCGGCCGCCCTCGCGGACACCCTGCGCCGGCGCGGCGTACCGGAGCCGGCCGCGAGCCTCACCGCCGAAGCGGGGATCGCCGTCTTCAAGGTCGGCTTCGAGCGATGGCTCTCGGCGTCCGACGACCGGTCCATGGCACCGCTGATGCGGGAACTGCTGGACGAGCTCAAGGCCGTGACGGCGGGCTGGAACGGCTCGTAGGTCTCCCCGGTCGCGGAGCGCCCGAGACGCCGATCGCCGATCGCGAAGCGCCGAGCCGCTCACGCGTCGAAGTGCAGGTCCCTGGTCACACGGTCCGCCGATGCCAGCAGGCTCGCCCTGACCTGGCTGGTCCGGTACATCCGGTCCGCCCGGAAGGAGACGCCGAGCGAGCCGACCGTGCTGCCCCGGTAGACCGGCACCGCGATGCAGACCGTACCGAGGTCGTACTCCTCCCGGTCCATGACCATCGGCGCCGGCAGTGAGGATTCGAGCTGGCGGATCAGGTCCTCGCGATGCGTGATCGTGCGGCAGGTGAGGTCGGGCAGGCTGTGCCGCGAGAGGTATTCGCCACGCGCCTCGTCGTCCAGTTCACGCAGGACGCACTTGCCGAGTGCCGTGGCGTGCCCGGCGTCCTCGAACCCCACCCAGAGGTCGACCCTCGGTGTCTGCCGGCTGTCGACGATCTCGGCGATCCTGATCTCACCCTCCTCGTAGAAGGTGAGATAGGCCGCGGCCGAGAGATCGTCGCGCAGTGAGGCCAGGGCGGGGCGCACCCGGCCGGCCAGGTCCCGCTCGCCGTGGACGCCGTGCGGCACGTCGCCGAGGACGAAACTCCCGTCCTCGAGCCGGCGCAGATGTCCGTCCCGGGTGAGGGCCCGCAGCAGCTCCATGGCCGTGTCGAGAGGCAGCCCCGCGAGGTGCGCCAGCTCGTTCGCGGGTGCGCCGCCCGCGTGCACGGTCACGGCTTCCATCAGGCGGATCGCGTGCTGGACAGAAGCAATCTGCGTGTGGCCCGTTCGGTCACCCATCCCACAAGCGTGGACCCGTGGGCGGGACCCGGCAAGGCAGGACCGTGGCCCACCGGCGGGGCCTCACCGGCCGTGAGGCCCCCACCGACCCGGGTACGGGTCAGTCCTCGCCCTCCAGGTCGCCCTCGGACTCCAGGAACACCTGGCGCAGCGCTTCGAGCACCGCCGGGTCCGGCTTCTCCCACATGCCCCGGGACTCCGCCTCCAGGAGGCGTTCCGCGATGCCGTGGAGGGCCCAGGGGTTGGCCTGCTGGAGGAACTCGCGGTTCGTCGGGTCCAGGACGTACGTCTCGGTCAGCTTGTCGTACATCCAGTCCGCGACCACGCCGGTCGTCGCGTCGTACCCGAAGAGGTAGTCGACCGTGGCGGCGAGCTCGAAGGCACCCTTGTAACCGTGGCGGCGCATCGCCTCGATCCACTTCGGGTTGACCACCCGGGCGCGGAACACCCGGGACGTCTCCTCGACCAGGGTGCGGGTGCGGACCGTCTCGGGGCGGGTCGAGTCCCCGATGTACGCCTCGGGGGCGGTGCCCTTCAGCGCGCGTACGGTCGCGACCATGCCGCCGTGGTACTGGAAGTAGTCGTCGGAGTCCGCGATGTCGTGCTCACGGGTGTCGGTGTTCTTCGCCGCCACCGCGATCCGCTTGTACGCGGTCTCCATCTCGTCCCGGGCCGGGCGTCCGTCCAGCTCGCGGCCGTAGGCGTAGCCGCCCCACACCGTGTAGACCTCGGCGAGATCGGCGTCCGTGCGCCAGTCGCGGGAGTCGATGAGCTGGAGCAGCCCGGCGCCGTACGTCCCCGGCCTGGAGCCGAAGATACGGGTGGTGGCCCGCCGCTCGTCCCCGTGTTCGGCCAGGTCGGCCTGGGTGTGGGCGCGTACGAAGTTCCGCTCGGCTGGCTCGTCGAGCGAGGCCGCCAGGCGTACGGCGTCGTCGAGCAGGCCGATGGTGTGCGGGAAGGCGTCGCGGAAGAAGCCGGAGATGCGCAGCGTGACGTCGATGCGCGGGCGGCCCAGTTCCTCGTACGGGATCGACTCCAGGCCGGTCACTCGGCGGGAGGCGTCGTCCCAGACGGGGCGCACGCCGAGCAGGGCGAACGCCTCCGCGATGTCGTCGCCCGCGGTGCGCATCGCGCTGGTGCCCCACAGGGACAGGCCGACGGAGGTGGGCCAGTCGCCGTTGTCGGCGCGGTAGCGCTCCAGGAGCGAGTCGGCGAGTGCCTGGCCGGTCTCCCACGCGAGGCGGGAGGGCACGGCCTTCGGGTCGACGGAGTAGAAGTTACGGCCGGTCGGCAGGACGTTGACCAGGCCGCGCAGCGGGGATCCGGACGGGCCGGCCGGGACGAAGCCGCCGCTCAGCGCGTGCACCGCGTGGTCCAGCTCGTCGGTCGTCGCGGCGAGGCGGGGCACGACCTCGCGGGCGGCGAAGTCGAGGATGTCGGCGACGGCCCGGGGATGCCCCTCGGCCACACCGGCGACGGCCGCCGGATCCCAGTCGGCGTCGTCCATGGCCTGGACGAGCGCGCGGGCCTGCTCCTCGACCGTGTCGGCGGCGGTGCGGGTGGCGGCCGACTCGTCGAGGCCGAGCGCCTCGCGCAGGCCGGGCAGCGAAGCCGTGCCGCCCCAGATCTGCCGGGCGCGCAGCACGGCGAGCACCAGGTTGACGCGGTCCTTGCCGGCCGGGGCCGCGCCCAGGACGTGCAGTCCGTCACGGATCTGGACGTCCTTGATCTCACAGAGCCAGCCGTCGAGATGCATGATGAACTCGTCGAAGCCCTCGTCCTCGGGGCGGCCTTCGATGCCCAGGTCGTGGTCGAGCTTCGCGGCCTGGATGAGCGTCCAGATCTGGGCGCGGACGGCCGGCAGCTTGGCCGGGTCCATGGCGGCGATCTGGGCGTGCTCGTCCAGGAGTTGTTCGAGGCGGGCGATGTCGCCGTAGCTGTCGGCGCGGGCCATCGGCGGCACCAGATGGTCCACCAGGGTGGCGTGCACACGACGCTTGGCCTGGGTGCCCTCGCCGGGGTCGTTGACCAGGAACGGGTAGACGAGCGGGAGGTCACCCAGCGCGGCGTCGGGGCCGCAGGCGGCGGACAGGCCCGCGTTCTTCCCGGGCAGCCACTCCAGATTGCCGTGCTTGCCGAGGTGGATCATCGCGTCGGCGCCGAAGCCGTTGTCGTCGGCGGACGCGGCGATCCAGCGGTAGGCGGCGAGGTAGTGGTGCGAGGGCGGCAGATCGGGGTCGTGGTAGATCGCGATCGGGTTCTCGCCGAAGCCGCGCGGCGGCTGGATGAGGATCAGCAGATTGCCGCGGCGCAGCGCCGCCAGCACGATGTCGCCCTCGGGGTTGCGGGACCGGTCGAGGAACATCTCGCCGGGCGCGGGGCCCCAGTGCTCCTCGACCGCCTCACGGAGTTCGGCGGGCAGCGTGGCGAACCAGCGGCGGTAGTCGGCGGCGGGGATACGGACCGGATTCCGGGCCAGCTGCTCCTCGGTCAGCCACTCCTGGTCGTGGCCACCGGCCTCGATGAGCGCGTAGATCAGCTCGTCGCCGTCGCCTGAGACCAGGCCCGGGATGTCTTCCTCAGGGCCGAAGTCGTAGCCCTCGGCGCGCAGGCGGCGCAGCAGGGCGACGGCGCTGGCGGGGGTGTCGAGGCCGACCGCGTTGCCGATGCGGGAGTGCTTCGTCGGGTACGCGGACAGGACGAGCGCGATCCGCTTGTCGGCGGCCGGGATGTGACGGAGCCTCGCGTGCCGTACGGCGATCCCGGCGACCCGGGCTGCCCGCTCGGGGTCGGCGACGTACGCGGGCAGACCGTCCTCGTCGATCTCCTTGAAGGAGAACGGGACAGTGATCAGACGGCCGTCGAACTCGGGCACGGCGATCTGGGTGGCTGCGTCGAGCGGCGAGACACCCTCGTCGTTCTCCTCCCAGGCGGCGCGCGGGCTGGTGAGGCAGAGCGCCTGGAGGACGGGTACGTCGAGGCCGGTGAGGGCGCCCGCGTCCCAGGACTCGTCGTCGCCGCCCGCGGACGCCGTGGCGGGCTTGGTTCCGCCCGCGGCGAGGACGGTGGTCACGATGGCGTCGACGGACCGGAGTTCGTCGATGAGCTCGGGCTCGGGGGTGCGCAGCGAGGCGACGTACAGCGGGAGGGGGCGGGCGCCCGCGTCCTCCACGGCGGTGCAGAGCGCGTCGATGAACGCGGTGTTGCCGCTCATGTGGTGGGCGCGGTAGTAGAGCACCGCGACCGTCGGGCCCGTGACATCGCGGGCGGTCCGCTCCAGCGGACCCCACGCGGGGGCCGGGGCGGGCGGCTCGAAGCCGTGGCCGGTGAGCAGCACGGTGTCGGAGAGGAAGCGGGCCAGCTGCTCCAGGTTGGCGGGGCCGCCGTGCGCGAGGTAGGCGTGCGCCTCGGCCGCGATGCCGATGGGCACGGTGGAGGCCGCCATCAGCTGGGCGTCGGGGGCCTGTTCACCGGTCAGTACGACGACGGGCCGGCCGGTGGCGAGCACCTGGTCGAGGCCCTCCTGCCAGGCGCGTACGCCACCGAGGAGGCGGACGACGACCAGGTCGGTGCCGTCCAGGAGCTGCGGAAGGTCATCGGGGCCGAGCCGGGAAGGGTTGGCGTAGCGGTAGCTGACCGGGCCCTGGGAGGCGCGGGCGCTCAGCAGGTCGGTGTCGGACGTCGACAGGAGCAGGATCATGCGGCGTCAGCCCTTCCCCGGGGTGTCCACGCCCCAGGCAGTTGTCCGATTGGGATCTCCCCTGCTCGGGCGGAGCCGAGAGCGTGGGGAAAGGAGTTCCTGACTCGCACGGCCTCAGGGGGCCGGGCTCACAGTGGCGGGACCGCGCCGGAATCTCACCGGGCTTCCTCCATGTCACCTTTTGGTGATGACGGCCCGAACGGACCGCCGCTAGGCATAGTAGGCGGCAGGTGGGGGGTCCTGACCAGACGGCCCCCCGCTCCGACCGGCACGGCAGCGGCTGTCCGGTTAGGTCACGTACGAACGCGGCACCAGATGTCCGGCGGGCCACGGACCGGCGCGGCACCGGGTGTCCGGCGGGCCACGGACCAGGCCACCGACCGGCACGGCGCCGGGTGTCCGGTAGGTCACAGTGACGGCAGGGCCCCGCCACGGTCACGGTCGGTATGCTCGCCGCCATGCCCGCCTCCCCCCTCACGACCTCGTCCGAGGCCGTCACGTCCCGGTCCACGGGCGACGCATGTGCCCGGAGCAGCGGTGACGCCTGCCCCGGCGCGCTGCGTCTGCACCGGGCGGACGACGGGGCGCTGGCGCGGATCCGCATACCCGGCGGAGTGCTGACATCCCGCCGTGCGGCGGCGCTGGGGCAGGCCGCCGAGCGTTTCGGTGACGGTGAGTTGCATCTCACCTCCCGTGGCAACGTGCAGCTGCGCGGGCTCGCCCCTGAGTGCGGTGCCGAGCTGGCCGGGCTGCTCGACGAGGCCGGGCTGCTGCCCTCCGCCCGCCATGAGCGCGTACGCAATGTGGTCGCGTCCCCGCTCTCCGGGCTCGACGGCCTCGGGGCCCTCGACATCCGCCCCTGGCTGACCGGCCTTGACCGCCTTCTGTGCGGAAGTGAGAGCGCGACTGCGCTCTCCGGACGCTTTCTGTTCGCGCTCGACGACGGCCGCGGTGACGTGGACGCTCTCGGCGCCGACCTCACCCTGCGCGGCGACGCCGGCGGCGCCCTGCTGCGCGTCGGGGACGGCGACGCCGTACACCGCGTCCCCTCCCCCGACGCCCCCCGCGCCGCGCTGCTCGCCGCCGAAGCCTTCCTCGACGCGGCCCGCGGCAGCGGCGCCTGGCGGATCAGGGACCTGCCCGACAGCGGGGCGGCGCTGCCCTCCGAGGTCGAGCGCCGGCTGCGCAGGGCAGGCGTCACCGTGACCCCGGGCCACCTCCCCCGCCCCCTCGAAGCACTGCACCCGGCCCCGGGCCCCGTCCCCGGCGGCACCCACGAGACCGCGCTGTCCGTCGGCGTACCGCTGGGGCGGCTGGACCTGGCGCAGTGGCGGCTGCTGTCGAGCGCCGGGGAGCTGCGCCTCACCCCCTGGCGCGGAGCCGTGGTCACCGGGATCGCGCCCGGCCGTACGGAGGACCTGCTCACCGCCCTCTCGGAGTCCGGCCTGATCACCGGGCCAGGCTCCCCCTGGGCGGGTGTCGGAGCCTGTATCGGACAGCCAGGCTGCGCGAAGTCGCTGGCAGACGTACGGGCCGATGCGGGGGCCGCCGTCGGACCGGCCGGCCGGCTGCCTGTGTACTGGTCCGGGTGCGAACGCCGCTGCGGCCACCCCCACGGGGAGTGGATCGACGTGGTCGCGACCCCCGAGGGACACCGGATCTCCCATGTACGGAGGGACCGGGCAGCCGAGACGACGACGGTCCTGGCCGGCGACCCGGCCGCGCTCGCCGCCGCCGTGGCGGCAGCCAGGGGCCCACGCACCTGACCACCACGCATCACCCCGCACGCATCACCCCCGCGCGCATCACCCGAAGTTCGAAGACGAAAGCGACAGCACTGTGCATCAGTACGAGAAGGACGGACCGGCGATCTACCGCCAGTCCTTCGCGACCATCCGCGCGGAGGCGGACCTGGCAGGGCTGCCCGCCGATGTGAGCCAGGTCGCCGTCCGCATGATCCACGCCTGCGGCATGGTCGACCTCGTACGCGATCTCGCCTTCTCACCGGACGCGGTGGCCGACGCCCGTGCGGCCCTGCGCTCCGGCGCTCCGATCCTGTGCGACGTGGCCATGGTCGCCAGTGGTGTCACCCGTAAGCGGCTGCCCGCGGACAACGACGTGATCTGCACCCTGTCCGACCCGACCGTCCCCGCTCTGGCCGCGAAGCTCGGCACCACGCGCAGCGCCGCCGCGCTCGAACTGTGGCGGGACCGGATGGAGGGCGCCGTCGTCGCCGTCGGCAACGCGCCCACCGCCCTCTTCCGGCTGCTGGAGATGATCGAGGAGGGCGCCCCCCGCCCCGCCGCCGTCATCGGGGTGCCCGTCGGTTTCATCGGGGCCGCCGAGTCCAAGGAGGCCCTGGCCACCCACCCTTCGGGACTTGAGCACCTCGTCGTACGGGGCAGGCGCGGTGGCAGCGCCATGGCCGCCGCCGCCCTCAACGCCATCGCCAGCGAGGAGGAGTGAGCGTGCCCGAGCAGCAGCGCACCGAGGGCGCCGGGCGGCTGTACGGCGTCGGGCTCGGCCCGGGTGATCCGGCCCTGATGACCGTGCGGGCCGTCCAGATCATCGGTGAGGCCGACGTCGTCGCCTACCACTCCGCCCGGCACGGGCGCTCCATCGCCCGCTCGATCGCGGAGCGGTACATCCGCCCCGACCACATCGAGGAGGCGCTGGTCTACCCGGTCACGACGGAGACCACCGACCATCCGGGCGGTTACCGGGGCGCGCTGGACGCGTTCTACGCCGAGGCTGCCGCCCGTCTCGCGGTGCACCTGGACGCCGGACGCACCGTCGCCGTGCTCGCCGAGGGCGACCCGCTCTTCTACGGCTCGTACCAGCACATGCACAAGCGGCTCGCCGACCGGTACGACACCGAGGTCATCCCCGGTGTCACCTCGGTCAGCGCCGCCGCCGCGCGCTTGGGCACCCCGCTCGTCGAGGCCGAGGAGGTGCTGACGATCCTGCCGGGCACCCTGCCCGAGGAGGAGCTGACAGCGCGTCTGGCGGCCACCGACTCGGCCGTGGTGATGAAGCTCGGGCGGACGTTCCCCGCCGTGCGCCGCGCGTTCGAGGCGTCCGGGCGGCTGCCCGAGGCGCGGTACGTCGAGCGGGCCACCATGGCCGGGGAGCGGACCGGCGAACTCGCGGACACCGACCCCGACTCCGTGCCGTACTTCGCGGTCGCCGTGCTGCCCAGCCGGATCGACGCGGTCCGTCCCTCGCCCGCCGCGGCCCCGGGTTCCGGCGAGGTCGTCGTGGTCGGCACCGGTCCTGCCGGGCCGCTGTGGCTGACGCCCGAGACCCGCGGCGCGCTGGCCGCCGCCGACGACCTGGTCGGCTACACGACGTATCTGGACCGGGTGCCGGTGCGGCCGGGCCAGCGGCGCCACGGCTCCGACAACAAGGTCGAGTCGGAGCGCGCCGAATTCGCCCTGGACCTGGCACGCCGTGGCCGCCGTGTGGCCGTGGTGTCCGGGGGCGATCCCGGGGTCTTCGCGATGGCGACGGCCGTGCTGGAAGTGGCCTCGCAGGACGCGTACACGGACATCGAGGTGCGGGTGCTTCCCGGGGTGACCGCGGCCAACGCCGCCGCCGCCAAAGCCGGTGCGCCGCTGGGCCACGACTACGCCACCCTCTCCCTCTCGGACCGGCTCAAGCCGTGGGAGGTCATCGCCGAACGGCTGCGCGCCGCCGCCACGGCGGACCTCGTCATGGCGTTGTACAACCCCGGCTCCCGCAGCCGGACATGGCAGGTCGGCAAGGCCCGTGACCTGCTCCTCGAACACCGCTCCCCGGACACCCCCGTGGTGCTCGGCCGCGATGTCGGGGGGCCCGCGGAGAGCGTGCGGACGGTGCGGCTTGCCGATCTGGATCCGGACGAGGTGGACATGCGGACGATCCTCATCGTCGGTTCCTCGCAGACACGGTGGGTGCGCCGGGGCGACGGACGGCAGATCGTCTGGACACCCCGCCGCTACCCGGAGGGCTGAGGGGCGGCCACCGGTATGCGGACCCGCTGTCGGACCCCCGTGCCACGATGGCGTTCATGAGTACTCCCGAACGCCCCATGCCTCCTTTGGACGCCGACGAGCGGACCTCCCTGGAGAGCTGGCTCGACTTCTACCGCGTCACGCTCGCCCAGAAGTGCGACGGCCTGGCGGACGACCGGCTCCGTGAGCCTGCCGCCGAGCCTTCGCCGATCACCCTGCTGGGGCTCGTCCAGCACCTGGCCGAGGTCGAGCGGAACTGGTTCCGCCGGGTCCTCGCCCAGGAGGACGCACCCCCGATCTACGACCCCGAGGCCGATCCGAGGGGCAGGGCCGAGGGGTTCGACGTGGCGCAGGACGCGACGTACGAGAAGGCGCGGGCCATATGGCAGTCGGAGATCGACCGGGCCAGGGAGAACTGCGCGGCGCACGGGCTCGATGACACCGTCCCGTTCGCCGGCGGCAGCCGGGTCACCCTGCGCTGGATCTACACGCACATGATCGGCGAGTACGCACGCCACTGCGGCCACGCCGACCTGGTGCGGGAGCGCATCGACGGCCGTACGGGCATCTGAGCAGGTCGGCGCACCGGGCTCACGAGCCTGTGAGCCTCCGGAGCAGGGCGAGGGCCTCCTCCGGGGTCCCCGCCACCGGCACCCCTTCGGGGACCGGCGGCCGTCCGACCACCACCACCGGGATCCCGGCCTCGCGGGCGGCGGCCAGCTTGGGCGCGGTCGCTTCGCCACCGCTGTCCTTCGTGACGAGGACATCGATGCGGTGGAGCCCGATCAGCTCCCGCTCGCCCTCCAGGGAGAACGGCCCGCGGTCGAGCAACACCTCCATCCGCGCCGGGTGCGGGGCATCGGGGGCATCCACCGAGCGCATCAGGAACCACAGCGAGTCCAGTCCGGCGAACGCCGCCAGACCCATGCGTCCCGTGGTGAGGAAGACGCGCGAGCCGAGCTCCGGCAGCAGCTCCGCCGCACCCGCGAGCGAGCCGGTGCGGTGCCATCGGTCGCCCTCGACCGGCACCCAGCCGGGCCGCCGCAGAGCCAGCAGGGGAACATGGACGGCGGCGGCAGCCGAGGCCGCATTGAAACTGATCGTTCCGGCGAAGGGATGGGTGGCGTCGATGACCGCATCCACATCGTGTGCGCGGAGCCACCGGGCCAGGCCCTCGGCCCCGCCGAAGCCCCCGACCCGTATCTCGCCGGGCGGCAGCCGTGGCCGGGCGACGCGTCCCGCGAGTGAGCTGGTCACCCGGAACCCGTCCACCGCCACCAGCAGCTCCGCGAGCCGACGGGCCTCCGTCGTGCCGCCGAGGACGAGTATGTGCAAGGCCATCGGATCGGTCCGTCCATGAGCGGTGAGGCGCGGGGCAACAGCGGTGAGGCGCGGGGCGGGCGCACCGCCCAACTCAAGCACACCGGTCTCCGGCCGGGATGGACCACCGGGGCCTGTGCCACGGCGGCGACCACGGCCGCCTACACGGCCCTCCTGACCGGCGAGTTTCCCGATCCGGTGACCATCACCCTGCCCAGGGGCCAGACCCCCGCCTTCGCACTCGCGGTGGAGGAGCTCTCCGAGGGCCGGGCCACCGCGGGCGTGGTCAAGGACGCGGGCGACGACCCGGACGTCACACACGGCGCCCTGGTGCGCTGCACCGTGCGGCTGCTGCCCGCGGGGTCCGGAGTGGTGTTCCGGGCCGGGCCCGGCGTGGGCACGGTGACGCTTCCCGGGCTGCCGCTCGATGTCGGGGAACCCGCGATCAACCCCGTGCCCCGGCAGATGATGCGGGACCATGTCGCGCGGGTGGCGGCGGAGCACGGCGGGACCGGCGATGTCGAGATCACGGTCTCGGTGGACGACGGCGAGGAGATCGCACGTTTCACGTGGAACATTCGCCTGGGCATCCTGGGCGGAATCTCGATCCTCGGCACGACCGGCATCGTCGTGCCGTACTCCTGCTCGGCCTGGATCGACTCGATCCGCCGTGGAGTGGACGTGGCACGCGCGGCCGGACACCGGCACGTCGCCGGGTGCACGGGCTCGACCTCCGAGAAGACCGTGGTCACCGAGTACGGACTGCCTGAGATCGCCCTGCTGGACATGGGGGACTTCGCGGGCGCCGTGCTCAAGTACGTACGCCGTCATCCGGTGGAGCGGCTGACCGTCTGCGGCGGGTTCGCGAAGCTGTCCAAGCTGGCCGCCGGGCATCTCGACCTGCACTCGGGCCGTTCCCAGGTCGACAAACCCTTCCTGGCGCGGCTGGCGCGGGAGGGCGGCGCGAGCGAGGCGCTGGCGGCGGAGATCGAGGTGGCCAACACCGGGCTCGCGGCGCTGCAGTTGTGCACGGCGGCCGGCGTACCGCTGGGCGACCTGGTCGCGGTGGCCGCCCGGGACCAGGCGCTGTCGGTGCTGCGCGGGGCGCCGGTGGCGGTGGACGTCATCTGTATCGACCGGGCGGGTACCGTCGTGGGACGCAGCGAAGCACGCTGACCCCCGGTGACCGCTGCCGTCAGCAGGTGTGGCGGTCGCGCCCCGGGGAGTACAGATGGCTGTCGCGGAACTGCTCCGCACCCAGCGTCCGGCCGACCATGATCACGGCTGTACGGATCACCCCGGCCGCCTTCACCTGCTCCGCGATGGAGTCCAGCGTCCCGCGCAGGACGATCTCGTCGGGGCGTGAGGCCATGGCGACCACGGCGGTGGGGCAGTCCGCCCCGTAGTGCGGCAGCAGCTCGTCGACCACCCGGTCCACGTAGCGCGCCGCGAGATGCAGGACGATCAGCGCGCCGCTGCGGCCCAGTGTGGCCAGGTCCTCGCCCTCGGGCATCGCCGTGGCCCGCTGGGCGATGCGGGTGAGGATCACGGTCTGGCCGACCGTGGGCACCGTCAGCTCCCGCTTGAGCGCCGCCGCTGCCGCCGCGAACGCGGGGACGCCGGGCACCACCTCGTAGGGCACGCCCGCCTCGTCGAGCCGCCGCATCTGCTCGTTGACCGCGCTGAAGACCGACGGGTCGCCGGAGTGCAGCCGGGCCACGTCCTGGCCGTCCCCGTGGGCCCGCACCAGCTCGGCGGTGATCTGGTCGATGTCGAGCAGGGCGGTGTCCACGAGCCGGGCGTCCTGCGGGCATGCGGCGAGCAGTTCGCGCGGCACCAGGCTGCCCGCGTACAGGCAGACCGGGCTGGCGGCGAGGAGGCGGGCGCCGCGCACCGTGATCAGGTCGGCGGCGCCGGGGCCCGCACCGATGAAGTACACGGTCATCTGTCGTCTCCTGGAGCGTGCGAGGTTTTCTGTACGGACCACTGGGTGACGGGCATGGCCTGACGCCATCCGGTGAACCCGCCGACGGGCACGGCGTGGGCCACCGCGAGGCGGACCAGATCACCACCGAGCCGCCGGTACCACTCGGCGAGCAGCGCCTCCGACTCCATCGTGACCGTGTTGGCCACCAGCCGGCCGCCCGGCGGCAGCGTCTCCCAGCAGGCGTCGAGGAGCCCGGGGGCGGTCAGTCCACCGCCGATGAACACCGCGTCGGGCACGGGCAGTCCGGCCAGGGCGTCCGGCGCGCGGCCGGTGACCACGCGCAGCCCGGGGACGCCGAGCCGGTCCGCGTTGCGGACGATGCGGCGCGCCCGCTCGGGGTCGCGCTCCACGGTGACGGCACGGCAGGACGGATGGGTGCGCATCCACTCCACCGCGATCGACCCCGAGCCGCCGCCGATGTCCCACAGGAGCTCACCGGGGGCGGGCGCGAGCACGCCGAGCGTGGCGGCCCTGACATGGCGCTTGGTGAGCTGGCCGTCGTGCTCGTACGCCTCGTCGGGGAGCCCGGGCACGGCTCCGACGCGCAGGGCGTCCGGGGCGCGGCGGCAGTCCACGGCGATGATGTTGAGCGGGTCGCCCGGCGGATGTTCCCAGGTGTCGGCGGCGCCGTCGAGGCAGTGCTCGGCCGCGGAGCCGAGCTGTTCTAGCACCCGCATCCGGCTGGGCCCGAAGCCCCGCTCACGCAGCAGCGCGGCCACGGCGGCGGGTGTGCCGGCGTCGGCGGAGAGCACCAGCACCCGGCGCCCGTCGTGCAGCGCCGCGGCCAGCCGAGCCGTGGGACGGCCGACGAGGGTGACGGTCTCGGTGTCCTCCACCGGCCAGCCGAGCCGGGCACAGGCGTACGACACCGAGGACGGGTGCGGCAGTACGCGCAGCGCCCCGGGGCCCAGCTCCTCGGTGAGGGCACGGCCGATGCCGTAGAACATGGGATCGCCGCTGGCCAGCACGGCGGTCCTGCTGCCCGTGTGCGCCGCGAGCAGACCGCGTACGGCGGGCCGCAGCGGTGACGGCCACGGCACCCGCAGGCCCGCGCAGTCCGGCGGGAGCAACTCCAGCTGGCGCGCGCCGCCGACCAGGACCTCCGCGTCCAGGAGCACGCTCCGGGCGCTCTCCGCAAGACCTGCCCAGCCGTCGGCGCCGATCCCCACGACGCTCACGGCGGACGCGGGTGCCGGAACGGCGGGCGGGGGTGACACGGGTGACACAGCCGGTACCTCGGTGTTGGTGGGACGACGCAGCCGAACTCTACGGGGACGGCCTCCGGACCCGCGCGGCGGAGTGATTCCGAAAAATCTCCCGCGTGGTGTCGAGAACCCGTCATCGGCTCCGACGTCCCCTGTGAGAGTTGCCCACCAGGGGCGGCGACCGAGAACCGAGGAGCGACACCATGAAGTACCTCGTGATGATTCAGGGCTCGCAGGCCGACTACGACGCCATGTCCGGCAAGCCGTCCGCTGAGAGCCCCGTCTGGAGCGAGAAGGACATGAAGGCGATGTTCGCCTTCATGGGCGGGATCAACAACGACCTGGCCGAGTCCGGCGAACTGATCGACGCCCAGGGCCTCGACGCACCCAGCAGGACCCGCGCGGTGCTGCCGGGCACGGACGGGCGGCCTGTCGTCACCGACGGCCCCTACGGAGAGACGAAGGAACAGCTCGCCGGATTCTGGGTGCTCGACTGCGAGAGCCTGGAAAGGGTCACCGAGATCGCCGCACGCATCGGTGAGTGTCCGCAGCCCGAGGGCGCACCCGTCCACCCGGTGCTGATCAGGCCGATGGACGCCGCCAGCGATCCAGAGGGTGCCGCGGGCTGAGAGGCGCCGTGTGAACGCCGTACCGACCCGGATCGAGGACCTGCTGCGCCACCACGCGCCGCAGGTCCTCGGCGCGCTCGTACGCCGCTACGGCCACTTCGACACGGCGGAGGACGACGCGGACGCCGGGTAGCGGAGCCGGCACCCACAGCCACGCACGAGTCGCCGATCCCGCTCACTCTCGCGATCATCGACAGCATGACCAAGAGCGACAACGGCAAGGCCCGTGCGGTGCGGATCGCCCAGGAACCCGAAGCGGACGAGCTGCTGGGCCGTAGCCCGCTGGCCGCCCTCGTCGGCATGCTGCTGGACCAGCAGGTCCCCATGGAATGGGCGTTCACCGGACCGTTCACACTCGCCCGGCGGATGGGTTCGGACGACCTGGACGCCCGGGAGATCGCCGCGTACGACCCGGACGCCTTCATCGAGCTGTTCACCACGAAACCGGCCCTGCACCGGTATCCGGGCTCCATGGCCAAGAGAGTGCAGCAGCTCTGCCAATACCTGGTCACCGAGTACGACGCGCGGCCCGAAGCGGTCTGGGCGGACGCCGCCACCGGGGCCGAGCTGCTGAAACGGCTCAACGCACTGCCCGGGTTCGGCGCCCAGAAGGCACGGATCTTCCTGGCGCTGCTGGGCAAGCAGTTCGACGTACGCCCGACGGGCTGGCGGGAGGCCGCGGGGCCGTACGGCGAAGAGGGCTCGCACCGCTCGGTGGCCGACATCACCGGCCCCGAATCGCTCGCCGAGGTGCGGGCGTACAAGCAGCAGGCGAAGGCGGCGGCCAGGGCGGCCGGCCGGTCCCGCTGACCCGCTCGAACCACCCGCTCGAACCACCCGCTCGAACCACCCGCTCGGGCCACTCTCTCGGGCCACCCGGAAGGAACCCCTGTGCGCTCAACACGTCGCAGGGTCACGGCGGTCGCGGCCGCCGTGACCCTTGCCACACCGCTGCTCATCGCCGCCTCGCCCGACCACGTGTCCGCGGCGCACGACCCCGCCCGGGACGCCGCCGAGCTCGCACAGCAGCTGGTCGACGGCGCGTCCGCCGAGAACGCCTACCGTCACCTGGAGCGGTTCCAGGCCCTGGCCGACGCGTCGGACGGCCACCGCGCGGCCGGCTCACCCGGGCAGGAGGCCTCGGCCGCCTATGTCCTCGGGCTGCTCCGGAAGGCCGGCTACCGGGCCGGCTACCAGGCCTTCGACTTCGTCTACACCGAGACGCTCGCCGAGAAGCTCTCCGTGGTCTCCCCCACGCCCCGTGACATCGCGATCAGGGCGATGACGTACTCCGCCTCCACCGACGAGGGCGGCATCACGGCGGCCCTCACCGCCGTCCCCGCCGACGGCACCGCGGGCTGCGAGGCCGCCGACTACGCGTCGTCGGACTTCACCGGCCGGATCGCCCTGATCGAACGGGGCGGCTGCACCTTCGCCGAGAAGCAGACGGCGGCAGCGGCGGCGGGCGCGGTCGGCGCGGTGATCTACAACAACACCGAAGGGGCCCTCTCCGGCACCATCGGCGACGCGAAGACCGGGAAGATCCCCACCGGCGGGCTCACCCGGGACGAGGGCGAGAAGCTCCTCGCCGAGCTGGCGAAGGGCGAGGTGAAGGTCTCCTTCGAGATCCGTGAGTTCCGGGAGGACCGAGTCACCCGCAACGTCGTCGCCGAGACCCCCGGCGGGGACGCCGCCAGGACGGTCATGCTCGGCGCGCACCTCGACTCGGTCACCGACGGCCCCGGCATCAACGACAACGCGTCCGGCTCGGCGGGGCTCGTCGAAGTCGCCCTCGAGCTGGCCAGGACCCACAAGACACCCGCCAACAAGGTGCGGTTCGCCTGGTGGTCGGCGGAGGAGAACGGCCTGCTGGGCTCGGAGGCGTACGTCGCGAAGCTCTCCGAGGACCGACGCGAGAAGATCGCGCTCTACCTCAACTTCGACATGATCGCCGCACCCAACGGAGCCCAGTTCGTCTTCGACGGCGACGACTCCGACGGTGTGGGCGCGGGTCCAGGACCCGAGGGATCCGCCCAACTGGAGCGCGACATCAACGCGTTCCTGGACAGCCAGGGCAAGCCGCACACCGGCACGGACTTCAGCGGACGCTCCGACTACGGGCCGTTCGTCGAGGCCGGCATCCCCTCCGGCGGCACGGACACGGGCGCCGAGGGCATCAAGACGGCCGCCCAGGCCACGACGTACGGCGGGACGGCCGGCGTCGCGTACGACCCCTGCTACCACGCGGCCTGCGACGACCTGGACAACATCGACATGGGGCACTTCGACACCAACATCGATGTGATCGCCCACGCGGTGGGCACCTACGCCCAGGACCTGAGCTCCCTGACCCGACCGGTGACCGCAGCGTCCGGGACCGCATCCGGGACCGCGTCCGGAGCCGTATCCGGAGGCCCGTCCGGAGGCGCGTCCGGGGCCGGCAAGGAACACCGCGGCGTCCTGCGCCAGGGCCATGCGCAGAGCGTCACCGAATAGCGCGCGGCTCGCGAGCACCTCGCACGCGCCGGTTTGAACACCTTCACACCGTTCTGGCCGGACTTGCGGTCATGTTCCGTGGCTGCGCCCGGAGGCCGTTGCCCGGTAGGCTTTCCGTGTGATCTTCAAGCGCATCGGAAATGGGCGGCCATATCCCGACCACGGCCGGGAAAGCACCCGGCAGTGGGCGGATGTCGCGCCGCGCCCGGTCCGCCTCGACCAGCTGGTGACCACCAAGGGCCAGCTGGACCTGGAGACCCTGCTCGCCGAGGACTCCACGTTCTACGGCGACCTGTTCGCCCACGTCGTGAAGTGGCAGGGCGACCTCTACCTCGAGGACGGACTGCACCGCGCCGTGCGCGCCGCTCTGCAGCAGCGCCAGGTGCTCCACGCACGTGTGCTCGAAATGGGCTGAACCCGCCACTCCCACCCATGGAGCATTTCGGGCCTTTCGGGTGCTTTTGTGCTCGTACGGGTGCCATAGGCTGATCGTTTAGTAGGCATCATCACCAGGTCGCACTACGCTGCGGCCATGAGCATGCTGACCCCTCCCGGCATGGGCGGAAAGTACCGCATCACGGGTGACAAGTACCCCCGGCTGCGCCGCCCCCGTCATCGCCGCAAGCTGGTCCTTTCGACGGCCGCCGCCGTGGTGGCTCTCGGCCTGGCCGGTTGGGGCACGCTTCAGATCATCGACGTCTTCACCGGCGGCGACAAACAGGCCAGCGCGGCGGACCGCCCGAAGGCCTGCCCCTCCCCGAGCGCGTCCGCGCCCGTGAAGACGCTCCCGAAGCCGGCCGCCATCAAGGTCAACATCTACAACGCGACGACCCGCAGCGGACTGGCCAAGACCGCCGCCGACGAGCTCAAGAAGCGCGGCTTCGCCATCGGCAAGGTGGACAACGCCCCGGCGGCGTACGACAAGAAGGTGCCGGGCACCGGGGTGCTGCTCGGGGGCACGACCGCGATGAACGGTTCGTTCCCGGTGCTCGCCACCCAGCTGCCGGGGGCCACGCAGAAGACCGACACCCGCAGCACGAAGGATGTCGATCTGATCATCGGCACGAAATTCAAGGCGTTCAGCACGCCCGCGGCGGCGGCGACCGCCCTCACGGCCCTCACCCAGCCGTCCCCGGCACCGTCCTCCTGCTGAGGAGCGGCACCGCGGGCCGGGGCCGCCGGGGCCGTCGACAGGCCCCGGCAGCAGGTCACTCGGCGGTGCCGTACATCCGGTCGCCCGCGTCCCCGAGCCCCGGCACGATGTAGCCGTTCTCGTTGAGCCGCTCGTCGACCGAGGCCGTCACGACGGTGACCGGGGTGCCGGACAGCTCGCGCTCCATCACCTCGACGCCCTCGGGCGCCGCGAGCAGCACGACGGCGGTGACATCGTCCGCGCCGCGCTTGATCAGTTCCCGGATGGCCGCGACGAGCGTGCCGCCGGTGGCCAGCATCGGGTCCAGGACGTAGACCTGGCGGCCGGAGAGGTCCTCCGGCATCCGCGTGGCGTACGTCTCCGCCTGGAGCGTCTCCTCGTTGCGGATCATGCCCAGGAAGCCGACCTCGGCCGTCGGGAGCAGCCGCACCATGCCGTCCAGCATGCCGAGTCCGGCGCGCAGGATCGGGACGACCAGGGGACGCGGATACGACAGCTTCACACCGGTCGTGGGCGTCACCGGGGTCTCGATGTCGACCTGCTCGGTCCGCACATCCCTGGTGGCCTCGTACGCGAGGAGGGTGACCAGCTCGTCGGCGAGCCGCCGGAAGGTCGGGGAGTCGGTGCGCTTGTCGCGCAGCGTGGTGAGTTTGTGCGCCACCAACGGGTGGTCGACGACGTGGATCCGCATGGCGTCAACAGTAACCGGGCCCCGGAGGGGCTTCTCGCCAGTCCGCGCTGGCATCAAGCACCTGTTCGGGGGGAAGGTGGGGACATACGGACCCAGGCTTGGGGTGGTGTGTCGATTGCCCGACGGGGAGCAGCTGAATCAGCGGCAGGCCGGACGCGACGCGCGCGACCTGCCCGACGCGCCGGACGACGTGCCGGACGCGCAGGAGAGTGACATGGCCCGCCGCAGGCGCAGGGCGCAGTTCCTCCGTGAGCTCAACGAGGCGAAGCAGCTGCGCGACCGGGTTCAGCCACGCCGGGCCCGCGCGGCCCGTATGCGCCAACAGATGCGGATGCGTACGTTCCGCTGGTGAGTACTCCTCCCGGGGCTGCCGGAGCGCACCCGGACGGGCCACGGAAGAACCGCAGGCGGACGCACACCCGGAAGAACTGATGGCCGACGCAACGGCCGAAGAGGTCTCGCATCGCGCTCGTTTCTGCCACGATGCCGATTGGGCGGGGCCCAGAGCAGCCGGATGACCGTCTGCCCTCCCGTCGGACCGATTCCCTTATGACCAGTGGGAGAGTCACGGTGTACTTCGCCGCACTGCTCGCGCGCACCGAAGACGGGTGGGAAGCGAGCGATACAGAGCTCGACGATGTGGAAACCCTGTCCGACCTGACGGATCTGGCCCGTGAGGCCTCGGTGGACGAGGACACGGTCCTCGTCTACATCGAGCAGGAGGACGCCTGGTTCGGCGTCGTCCGGGTGGACGGTGAGGAGGACCCCCGTATCTACATCTCGGACGCGTCCGCCGCCGCCCGCTCCTCGTACGGGGAGATCCTGCTCACCGATGAACTGCTCGGCCGCGAACCGGGGGCCGAGGACGAGATCGCCGCACTCGAGGAGCTCGTCGACCTCGACGACACGGAGGACGTCGAGCCGGATCCCCCTCAGAGCGACACCGACAACGAAGGCAGCGCCGGCACCGCTGTCACCGACCCCGACCTGGACCAGGACCCCGACGCCGTACCGACCGGGCCGCTCGGCGAACTCGGGGTCCTCGCCGACCTCGGTCTGTCCGAGAAGGATCTGCTGACCCTGCGCACCGACGCCCTCTCGGAGATCGCGGACGCGCTGGGAGCGGCCGAGGTCCTGGAGGCCGTCCGTTAGGGTCCGCGGGTGAACGCACCACCACCCACGCCCTCCTCACCACCTCCACCCGATCCCGTACGGGACCCGTGGCAGGCATCCATGCGCCAGGCCCTCGACGAGGCGGCGCAGGCGGCGTCGGCCGGCGATGTGCCGGTCGGCGCCGTTGTCCTGGGCCCGGACGGCGCACTGCTGGCCACCGGCCACAACGAGCGCGAGGCGGCCGGTGACCCGACGGCGCACGCCGAGGTGCTCGCCCTGCGCCGCGCAGCCGCCGCTCTCGGCGCGTGGCGGCTGACCGGCTGCACGCTGGTCGTCACCCTGGAGCCCTGCACGATGTGCGCGGGCGCACTCGTCCAGTCCCGGATCGCCCGGGTGGTCTACGGCGCACGCGACGAGAAGGCCGGCGCCGCGGGCTCCCTGTGGGACGTCGTACGCGACCGCAGGCTCAACCACCGTCCCGAGGTGATCCACGGCGTCCTGGAGGACCGCTGCGCCGCGCTGCTCACGGCGTTCTTCCGGGACCGCTGAGGCCACCGACCGGGCGCCGCGGCCGGTCGCCGGGAATCGGATTTCGGACCAGGCCCGGCATGGTCTAAGCTCTCTCTCGGTAGCGTGTCCGAGCGGCCGAAGGAGCTCGCCTCGAAAGCG
This sequence comes from Streptomyces sp. NBC_01012, assembly GCF_045162755.1. NCBI lineage: Bacteria > Bacillati > Actinomycetota > Actinomycetes > Kitasatosporales > Streptomycetaceae > Streptomyces > Streptomyces sp. NBC_01012. The sequence continues at coordinate 3,668,938 of NZ_CP108688.1, forward strand.
AGTGTGGGGAGACTCACCGTGGGTTCAAATCCCACCGCTACCGCAGATGAATGAAGGGACCGACCCGGACGGGTCGGTCCCTTCACTGCGTTCCGCCTCAGTTCCCGTCAGGCCCGTCGCGTCCGCACGCCGTCGGCCTCGAAGTCGTAGACGGTCCGGTTGATGCGGAGGCCGTCGACCGCGCCGATCCACATGTGGTCGCGGCCCTTGCTGATACCGGCCGAGAGGATGGTGGCTCCCGTGCCGCCGTCGTCGAGTGCGGTCTTGAGCTCCTCCAGGGAGCACTGCACCGCTCGGGTGCAGGTGGGGATCTCGTTGCCCGTGAGGTACCAGGAGCCGGTCGAGGTGGCGTCGATGTAACCGCTCCAGCGGTTCGTCACCGGAGCGGCTTCCGGAACCCACACCATCGTGGAGTAGTTGTCGTCCGGCAGCGCGGTCAGATTCGGGTCGATCTCGAACCTGATCGTCGGCATGTTCTCGGCGCCTCCGTAGCCCACGTTCTCCTGGGTCTGGAAGACATGGAATCCGATATTCCGCAGGCCCTGCACCGGGTCGCCGTAGAAGTCGACCTCGTTGCCGAAGTCGGCCTTCTCGCTGGGCGGGCTCAGCGAGGTGGAGTTGTCCGCCACCTCGATACCGAGGCTGCCCCGCCCGTACGGCGGGCTCGCGGAGGGGCCGGTCACACCGAACGAGCCGAACGGCCCGTTCCGCGGAGCGGCGACCGGAGAGCCGATCGTGTTGCGGGCGATCACGCCCCAGTGGTCCGAACGGCCCCCGTGGTCCCCGCCGTTTCCGTCCGAGGCGGCGGACGCCGGCCCCGAGAGGGTCGAGGCGATGATCGCGGCCAGTGCTGCGACCGCGAGGGCCTTCCCCCGGGTGGCGCCAAAGCGAGTGCTCACACTCACTCCTTCCGAGTAGTTGAAGAACACGCGGCGTGCGCCGGGTGCTCCACCGACGCGACCACCGGGAATGACCCTCGGTGACGGCGTAATCACCATATGGGGGTATGAGCGGGCATTCTGCAACGGATGGACCAAGGAGACGGTCACCCTCAGTGGCGAATCGGCGGTCGCCACATCGACGGTCGCCGCATCGACGGGAGAAGCGGCCGCATCCGCGGGCGGCGCAAATAATTTTGCAGGGTATGCATTTTTGCTTACTATGCACGACGTGCCGAAGACGACAACCTCCACACCCGGGCTGCGGGAGCGCAAGAAACAGGCCACCCGTACGGCACTCGCCGAGGCCGCCGTGCGGCTCGCCGCCGAGCACGGTGCCGAGAACGTCACCGTCGAGGCCATCAGCGAGGCCGCCGGTGTCTCGCCCAGGACGTTCTTCAACTACTTCCCCAGCCACGACGACGCGTTCGTGCTGGTGGACGACGCGGTGGGCGAACGGATCAGGGAGTCCGTGCGCCGCGCCCCCGCCGACCGGTCGCCGCTCGATGTCGTGCGCGACGCCCTCGTCACCGAGCTCGACGGATTCGAGGGGCGTCAGGAGCTCTGGGCCCTCCAGTCCAAGGTGCTCCAGCGGTCACCGCACCTCATCCAGCGCGGTCTGAAGGCGCACGTGGCGGACGAACGCGCCCTCGCGGTCGCCATCACCGACTGGCTGGACACCACCACGCCAGGGCCTGACGGGCCGTCCGGAGCCGGCATCTTCCCCCGGCTCCTCGCCGCCGTCACCCAGACCGCCCTGCGGGTCGCCATCGAGCACTGGTGCGAGCACCCGGGCGAGACCGTACTGGCGGATGCCTTCCAGGACGTCTTCGCCCAGCTGGCTCAGGGCCTTCCACGGCCGCCCGGGTGACCCTGCCCGCCGCGGTTCCCGGCCGCCCGCACACCCACCGACCCGTTCCGATCCCGTACCGAAGAAGGACACCGTGACCGCAGCCGAGGCGCCTGACCAGGCGCCCACCTCCATGTCCAACCGTCAGATACTCCAGGCGATGTCCGGCCTGATGGCGGGCATGTTCGTCGCCATCCTCGCGGGCACGGTCGTCGCCAACGCCCTGCCGCGGATCATCGCCGATCTCGGGGCCAGCCAGTCCTCGTACACCTGGGTCGTGACCGCCGAGCTGCTCGCCATGACGGCCACCGTGCCGCTGTGGGGCAAGCTCGCCGACCTCTTCAACCAGAAGCTACTGCTCCAGCTCTCGCTCGGCCTGTTCGTGGTCGGTTCGCTGGTGGCCGGCTTCTCCCAGGACGTCGTCACCCTGATCGTCAGCCGTGTCATCCAGGGCATCGGCGCCGGTGGCCTCACGGCACTGGCCCAGATCGTGATGGCCGCCATCATCCCGCCGCGCCGGCTCGGCAAGTACGCGGGCATCTTCGGCGCCGTCTTCGCCGTCGGTACGGTCGCGGGACCGCTGATCGGTGGCGTCCTCGTGGACACCTCGTGGCTCGGCTGGCGCTGGTGCTTCTTCATCGGTGTGCCGTTCGCGCTGGCCGGGATCCTGCTGCTCCAGCGCACCCTGAAGCTGCCGACCGTACGCCGCGAGGTCAGGATCGACTGGCTGGGCGCCTTCCTCATCGTGACCGGCGTCTGCGCGCTGCTGATCTGGACGTCCCTCGCGGGCAACAGCTTCGACTGGGCGTCCTGGCAGACGGCCGCGCTGGTGATCGTCGGGCTCGTGCTCCTGGTCGCGGCGGTCTTCGTGGAGCGCAGGGCAGCGGAGCCGATCATCCCGCTGGACATCTTCCGCAACCGCACGGTGTCGCTCACGACCCTGGCGAGCTTCTTCGTCGGTATCGCGATGTTCGCCGGGACCGTGTTCCTGTCCCAGTACTTCCAGATCTCGCTGGGCAAGTCCCCGACGACCGCGGGGCTGATGAGCCTCCCGCTGATCGGTGGTCTGCTGGTGTCGTCGACGGTCGCCGGCCAGATCATCTCCGCGACCGGCAAGTGGAAGATCTACCTCATCGCGGGTGGCGTCGTCATGACGGCCGGCCTCGGCCTGCTCTCCACCATCGACGCCGACACGCACTTCGGCCTGCTCAGCGTCTACATGGCGTTCATGGGGATCGGCGTCGGCATGCTGATGCAGAACCTGGTGCTCGCCGCGCAGAACGACGTACCTGCGCACGAGCTGGGCGCCGCGACCTCCGTGCTGTCCTTCTTCCGCAGCCTCGGCGGCACCATCGGCACCAGTGTGCTCGGCGCGATCCTCGCCAACCGGGTGGCCAGCGAGATGACCAAGGGCCTCTCGGAGGCCGGGATGCCGACGGCGGGCGGCGGCCACGGCAGCGCCGTGCCCGACATGACCACGCTCCCCGAGCCGGTGAAGCAGATCGTCGAGCACGCCTACGGCATCGCGACCGGCGACCTCTTCCTGATCGCGACCCCGTTCGCCTTCCTGGGCCTCGTCGCGGTGTTCTTCATCAAGGAGAAGCCCCTCAAGACGACGAGCGGCATGGAACGCCTCGCCGCCGAGGAGGCCGACGCGGTTTCGGGCGCGGGCGCGGCCGCGGCCGTTCCCGCACCCCGCAGCCCCGGGGACGCGGACATCGCGGACACCGCCCCCGGCGCGGTCGGCCTCCAGAAGGGCTGACCGGACGGACGACCTGTCCCGTCGTACGGACGGACGGATCGGACGGATCGGACGGATGACACGAAGGGCCCGGCGCGTGCGCCGGGCCCTTCGGATGTCAGGTCGGGGGAAGCGGCATCGGGGGGACAAGCCGCTCCCCCCGATGAGAACGGGCCCTGGGCCCTCGCCGCGGTCGGGGGGAAGTCACGCGGTGGGGACCTCGTGGAGGTCCCGTTCCTCGGCCCGCGCATACCTGCTGGTGCTGCGGGCCCACTGCCCATCCTCCTCCCCGCCGTATGCCCCGCACGCCGACAAAGGGCCCGAATCGACAGGTCCTTAGGCCTTAAAAGCCACATCAGTGATCCGGAACGACCACTGGATACGGCCGTATGTGCGGCTAGAATCACCCGACTGCACAGGTGATCGAAGGGGAGGGGCAAGGCTGTGGTGCAAGCGAGGAAGATCGCGCTCTACATGATCGTGGTCTTCGTGCTGTACACGATCATCACCTCTCCCGAGCGGAGCGCCGACCTCGTCCAAATAGGGTTCGAGGGAGTTTCGAGCGCCGCACAGAGCGTCGGAGACTTCATGTCCGAGCTCGTGAAGTAGGAGTCGCACCATGATCCGCCACCTGGTCCTGTTCAAGCTGAACGACGGCGTCGAGCGGGACGACCCACGCGTCGTCGCGGGCGCCGACGCCTTCCGCCGGCTCGGCGGGAAGATCCCCGAGCTGCAGTTCTGGGAGTGCGCCTGGAACATCACCGACCGGCCGATCGCGTACGACTTCGCCATCAACTCGGCGGTCGCCGACGAGGACGCGCTCAAGCGGTACGTCGAGCATCCCGACCACCAGGCCGCGGCCGGACAGTGGCGCGCGTTCGCCACTTGGGTGATCGCCGACTACCCCTTCTGACCCTTCCGAATCGCCGGTCCCACTCGCCCCTCCCCTACAGGAGAGGGGCTTTTAGGCATGTTTAAACCAAAACACCCTCAACACGACTCTATGCGGTGCTTGCACACAGTGGACATGTCTTGTGATGCTATGACCGCTTTTGACGGATGAGTTGACCGTAGTTGACCGCAAAGGGGTGGCGACACCGTGCCGGCCAGTACAGCGCCTCAAGTCCCGCCCCAGAACGTCCAGACGGACGACATCCAGACCGAGACGCCCGACCCCACCACCCCGGCCAGAACCCGGGGCGCGGACACCAGAGCGCTGACCCAGGTGCTCTTCGGGAGGCTCAAGGACCTCGAAGCCGGCACCCCGGAGCACCACAGGGTGCGCGCCGCGCTGATCGAGGCGAACCTGCCGCTCGTGCGGTACGCCGCGGCCCGCTTCCGCAGCCGCAACGAGCCGATGGAGGACGTGGTCCAGGTCGGCACCATCGGCCTGATCAACGCCATCGACCGCTTCGACCCGGAACGCGGCGTCCAGTTCCCCACGTTCGCCATGCCCACCGTGGTCGGCGAGATCAAGCGCTACTTCCGCGACAACGTACGGACCGTGCACGTCCCGCGGCGGCTGCACGAGCTCTGGGTCCAGGTCACCGGTGCCACGGAGGACCTGACGACCGCTCACGGCCGCTCACCGACCACCGCCGAGATCGCCGAGCGTCTGAAGATCTCCGAGGACGAGGTGCTCGCCTGCATCGAGGCGGGCCGGTCGTACCACGCGACCTCGCTGGAGGCGGCGCAGGAGGGTGACGGGCTGCCCGGACTCCTGGACCGCCTCGGCTACGAGGACCCGGCGCTGGCCGGGGTCGAACACCGTGACCTGGTCCGGCACCTGCTCGTCCAGCTGCCCGAGCGCGAACAGCGGATCCTGCTCCTGCGCTACTACAACAATCTGACGCAGTCACAGATCAGCGCCGAACTGGGCGTCTCCCAGATGCATGTGTCAAGGCTTCTGGCCAGAAGTTTCGCCCGACTGCGATCCGCAAACAGGATCGAAGCGTAACCGGAACGGGTAGACCCCGAGGAGACAGGATCCCGGGGCGTAAAAGCCGCACACCCCCTGTTTCCTGCGCGGTTCCGGCGCTGACTTGTCGACAAGTCACTACAGCGTGTTGCCGACATGTGACATTCTGCTGGAACCGCGTTTGCCGCAGCCCCACCTCCGGTATTCAGGTGGGGGCTGCGTTCCTCCGATGGTCGTGGCCACCGCGACCGTCCGCGACCTCAAGGGGGTGGCATGTCCACAGAACAGGGCAGCTCGAAGGTGCTCACGCTCACCAAGAGCGTGCCGGCACCTGCCGTGCTCACCAGCTCGCCGGAAGCCATCGACACCCGCACGCTGTCCCGCTCCCTGTTCCTGCGGCTCGCCGCACTGGGCCCCGCACCGGGCCCCGACGGAACGGACAGCCCTGAGCGGGCCTATGTGCGGGACACACTGATCGAGCTCAACCTCCCGCTGGTGCGGTACGCGGCGGCACGGTTCCGGAGCCGTAACGAACCCATGGAGGACATCGTCCAGGTGGGGACGATCGGCCTGATCAAGGCGATCGACCGCTTCGACTGCGAACGGGGCGTGGAATTCCCCACGTTCGCGATGCCGACCGTCGTGGGGGAGATCAAGCGCTTCTTCCGCGACACCTCGTGGTCGGTGCGGGTGCCGCGCCGGCTCCAGGAGCTGCGGCTCGCCCTCACCAAGACCAGCGACGAGCTCGCCCAGAAGCTGGACCGCTCGCCGACGGTGCCCGAGCTGGCCAAGGCGCTCGGGGTCTCCGAGGAGGACGTGGTCGACGGCCTGGCCGTGGGCAACGCCTACACGGCCTCCTCCCTGGACTCACCGTCCCCCGAGGACGACGGCGGCGAGGGCTCGCTGGCGGACCGCCTGGGGTACGAGGACGCGGCGCTGGAAGGCGTCGAGTACCGCGAGTCCCTGAAGCCGCTGCTGGCCAAGCTCGCCCCGCGTGAGCGCCAGATCATCATGCTGCGCTTCTTCGCCAACATGACGCAGTCGCAGATCGGCGAGGAGGTCGGCATCTCGCAGATGCACGTCTCCCGGCTGCTGACCAGGACGCTCACCCAGCTCAGGGAGGGGCTCATCGCCGACTGACCCGCGCCGGGGTCACCCATCGCCCCGGAAGGTCCGTACGCAACGGCTCACGAGGCCGCCGGGGCACCACGCAGCGCCGCCCCGGCGGCTTCGCCGCGTCCAGGGCGGCCCCGCACAGAGCACCGACGCAGACGCTCCCGCACCGGAGGCCGGTGCGGGAGCGGAAGCTGGTGCGGAAGGGGACGGGCGGCGGTCAGCCGAGTGCGAGCCAGGCGACCGCGCCGAGGACGACGATGACCGCGACGACGGCCACGATCACCCCGGTCTTCGAGCCGGACGTGGTCGCTGCGGGCTGCTGCCTGCCCTGCGGCTCGCCGTCGTCGACGAACGCGCGGAACATCTGCGTGCTGCCCGCCGGGTCGTGAGTGCCCTCGGGGCCCGGCTGCGGGGCGTGCGGGTTGTGTGCCATGGCCCAGGACCCTAGCGAACCCAGGCGTTCCACCCAACCCCCGGGGCCACAGGGGCCGATGCCCTTCCCTCGTGTCCACCTCCTCTTCACCCGTTCGCCGGAGCGCTCCGCGCCCCCTCCACACGCCCCCTGACCTCATGGAGGGCTGTGGCGAGGAACACATCCGGCGCACCCCACCCCCTCTGCGCTGCGGGCTTGACCGTGCCCCTACGTGGGCTTTTGCCTTCCTTTACTTCTGCAAGGCCCATTTCGTTTGCCTGCGGCAACCAACCGCTTCTATCGTTGCCCTAAGCAACAAGATGACCTCGCGAGACGTCTGGAGGGTCAGTGGCAGCACGGAGCCAGTACGAAGAACTGGCCCGGCAGCTCAGCGCCGTCGGTGCCGTCAAACGGGGCCTCAGCCGCATCCTGCCCGCCGAGTGTCCCGGTGGCTCGGCCACCGTGCTGACGCTGCTGGGCAAGTACGGCGAGATGCGGATCTCCCGCCTTGCCGAACTCCTGTCCGTCAACATGTCGGTGACCAGCCGTCATGTCACCCACGCGGTGGACAGCGGCTGGGTGGAACGGTCTCCTGACCCCGCGGACAAGCGGTCCCGCATCCTGCGGCTGACCCCCGCGGGCAACGAACTGATCGATGAGCTGAGCCGGCGGACGACCGAGATGTTCGCCGACCACCTGGTCGACTGGTCCGACGACGACGTCGGTCAGCTCAACACGTTGTTGTCCCGGCTGCGCGACAGCTTCTCCTGCCGCGGCCCCGGAGGGTGTGCCCCGGGAAGGCACAGCGGCGACTGCCGCGCCGGGCACTCCGACGACGCACACACCCGTACACCCGTGTAACAGAAGCAAAGAGAAGGAATTCAATGGCTACGACCACACCATCCGGTGTGCGGGGCGGCCACGCCAAGCACGGGGCTCCCGAAGCCCCCGCAGGCACGCCGATGACACACCGGCAGATCATGGAAGCACTGACCGGGCTGCTGCTCGGCATGTTCGTCGCGATCCTGTCGTCGACGGTCGTCTCCAACGCGCTGCCGCAGATCATCTCGGACCTGGGCGGCGGACAGAGCGCCTACACCTGGGTCGTGACGTCCTCGCTGCTGGCCATGACCGCCACCACCCCGCTGTGGGGCAAGCTCGCGGACCTGTTCAGCAAGAAGCTCCTGGTCCAGATCGCGCTGCTCATCTACGTGGGCGGTTCCATAGTCGCCGGTCTCTCGACCAGCAGTGGCATGCTCATCACCTGCCGTGTGGTGCAGGGCATAGGCGTCGGCGGTCTCTCCGCCCTCGCCCAGATCGTGATGGCCGCGATGATCGCCCCGCGCGAGCGCGGTCGCTACAGCGGCTACCTCGGCGCGGTCTTCGCCGTCGCCACCGTGGGCGGTCCGCTCCTCGGCGGTGTCATCACCGACACCAGCTGGATGGGCTGGCGCTGGTGCTTCTACGTGGGTGTGCCGTTCGCGGTCATCGCTCTGATCGTCCTCCAGAAGACCCTGAAGCTCCCCGTGGTCAAGCGCGAGGGCGTCAAGATCGACTGGTTCGGCGCGTTCTTCATCAGCGCCGCGGTCTCGCTGCTGCTGCTCTGGGTGACCTTCGCGGGCGACAAGTACGACTGGATCTCCTGGCAGACCTGGACGATGCTGGGCGGCACCGCCGTGCTCATCGCACTGTTCCTGGTCGTGGAGTCCAAGGCACGCGAGCCGATCATCCCGCTGCGCCTCTTCCGTAACCGCACCATCACGCTGGCCTCCGCGGCCTCGCTGTTCGTCGGTATCGGGATGTTCGCCGGAACCGTCTTCTTCAGCCAGTACTTCCAGCTGGCGCGGGGCAAGTCGCCGACGATGTCCGGCGTCATGACGATCCCGATGATCGCCGGACTCTTCCTGTCCTCGACCGTCTCGGGCCAGGTCATCACCAGGACGGGCCGCTGGAAGGCCTGGCTGGTCAGCGGTGGCTTCCTGCTCACCGCCGGTCTCGGGCTGCTCGGCACCATCCGGTACGACACGGACTACTGGCAGATCGCGGTCTTCATGTTCGTGATGGGCCTCGGCGTCGGCATGATGATGCAGAACCTGGTGCTCGCCACACAGAACCAGGTGGCACCCTCCGACCTGGGTTCGGCCAGCTCCGTCGTGACGTTCTTCCGTTCCCTCGGTGGTGCCATCGGCGTCTCCGCGCTGGGTGCCGTCCTGGGCAACCGCGTCACCCACTACGTGAAGGACGGCGTAGCCGGCCTCGGCGCCGACGGAGCGGCGGCGAACGCCACGGCCGGCGGGGGCATCCCCGACCTGGACACGCTCCCCGGTCCGTTCCGCACGGTCGTCGAGTCCGCCTACGGGCACGGTGTCGCCGACGTCTTCCTGTTCGCCGCCCCTGCCGCGCTGGTCGCCTTCTTCCTGACGATCTTCATCAAGGAGGTCGCCCTGAAGACCAGGGCGGGCAACGACACCACGTCCGACGAGGTCGCCCCCGCGACGGAGTCCGTCGAGGCCACCGTCGGCGCCGCCCCGATCGCCGAGGGAGTCGCCGGGGTCGCCCCGGCCGACACCCTGGAGCAGACCACCGCCACCACGGAACTGACCATTCAGGGAACACCCGTACGCGGTGTGGTCCGGGGCGCCGAGGGCGCACCCGTCGCCCAGGCCGCCGTCACACTGATCTCGCTGGGCGGCCGGCAGCTGGGGCGCTCCGTCGCCCGGGCCGACGGCGGCTACGTACTGGACGCTCCGGGCTCCGGCAGCTACGTCCTGATCGCCTCCGCCGACGGTTTCCAGCCGCAGGCGTCCACGGTGGTCGTCGGCGACGAGCCGCTGGCCTTCGACATCCTGCTGGCCGGTACGAGCGGACTCACCGGGACGGTGCGTACCGCCGACGAGGGCACCCCGGTCCGGGGCGCCATGGTCGTCGTGACCGATGTGCGCGGCGACGTACTGGCCACGGGCGTGTCGAGCGACTCGGGTGAGTTCACCTTCGGTGAGCTGATCCCCGGCTCGGTGACCGTCGCCGTCACCGCCGCGGGCTTCCGTCCGCTGGCCCTGCCGGTGGAGGTCGGCGGCCAGGGTGTCACCCGCGCCGACGTGGCCCTGCGGGCCGGTGCGCAGGTGCGGGGTGTCGTCAGGGCCGGCTCCGGCCGGACACCGCTGAACGACGCCCGGGTCACCCTGATCGACGCGGCCGGAAACGTGGTTGCCACATCGACGACCGGCGAGGACGGTGTGTACGCCTTCCCCGACCTGGACGCCGGTGAGTACTCCGTGATCGCGACCGGCTACCCGCCGGTGGCCGGCTCGCTGAGCGTGAACGGCGCCGGAGTCGACGGTCACGACATCGAGCTCGCCCACCCGGGCGAGTAGGACCGGGCCGTAAGGTCCACGCAAAGACCTCCGGTGGCGCGGCGCTTCGAGCGGAGACGCCGTGCCACCGGTGGAAATGGGCCCCGGGGTGGGAACGGCAGGCAGGGGACGGCCTGCTGATCCCGCCCTGGGGCCCGGCTTATGAAGACCGCCCGGTCGGTCTGAGTCGCTGCTTCACGAGTGATTTGAGCAAGGAGAGAACACGGGATGGGACTGCGCGCACAGGTACGTACGCGAGACGGCTGGGCGGTCCAGCACGCCGTCGTGACGGTGACCGACATGACGGGCACCCAGGTGCTCCGGGCCTCCGCCGACGAGGACGGGGCCGTCCGCACCGACGATCTCCTGCCGGCCGGCGCGTACACGGTGATCGTCACGGCGGTGGGTTACGCCCCCGCCGCGTCCACCGCGCTCGTCACGGCCAGCGGACGGGTCGAGGCCGGGACCGTGGTGCTGGCCCGGCAGGGCGGCGTGGAACTGCCTCCTCCGGGAACCTGGTCGCTCGACCCGGTGCACTCATCGGTGGCCGCGGTCGCCCAGCACCTGGGGATCTCCAGCGTGCACGGCCGGTTCACGGAATTCGGCGGCCGTATCGAGATCGCCGAGGACGTCCACAACTCACGGGTGGAGGCCTTCATCGCCTCCTCCAGCATCGACACGGGCAACGGCACGCGGGACAAGCACCTGTGCTCGGCGGACTTCCTGGACGTGGAGACGTACCCCGAGCTCACCTACAGCTCCCACGGCCTGACCCCGGCCGGGCCCGACCGCTGGACGGTGCACGGCGTGCTCACGATGCACGGCATCGCGCGCGACGTGGACCTCGACCTCAGCTACCTGGGCACGGGACCCGACCCGTGGGGCGGAGTGCGGGCGGCCTTCCACGCCACGGCGGAGCTGCGCCGCGACGACTTCGCCATGAACTACAACCAGGTGCTCCAGGCGGGCATCTCCGCGATCGGCACGACCCTGCGCGTGGAACTCGACATCCAGGCGGTCCAGGGCGAATCCGTCCAGGGATAGGACGAGCCGAGGGGCCGGAGGGGTCCTAGGGTTGGCGGTATGGCACCCAACATCGCGACCAACACCGCCGTGGAACTCGCAGAGCTGCTGGACTTCGTGCGGCCGAGGCACCGGGCGATCCTGCTGACCACCCGGGCCGACGGCCGCCCCCAGGGCTCCCCCCTCACCTGCGGCGTCGACGACCTCGGGCGGATCGTGGTCTCGACCTACCCCGAACGGGCCAAGACCCGTAACGCCAAGCGGGACGAGCGGGTGAGCCTGATCGTCCTCTCGGACGAGTGGAACGGCCCCTGGGTCCAGATCGACGGGTCGGCCGAGGTGATCGACGCACCGGATTCGGTCGAGCCCCTCGTCGAGTACTTCCGCAACATCTCCGGGGAGCACCCGGACTGGGACGAGTACCGGGCGGCGATGCTCAAGCAGGGGAAGTCCATCATCCGGGTCACCCCGGAGCGCTGGAGCCCGATCGCCACCGGTGGCTTCCCCGCCCGTCTGGCCGAGGGCAGTTGACCCACCGATGTCACCTCTCCACCCGGGCCCGCTCGCGCGCGCCCGGCTACTGACCTCCCCGTCGGTGGCCCCCGAAGTGATCCACGAGCTGGAACGGATCACCGGGCGTCCGGCGGGCCCTTCGCCCGCCACCGCGCCCGACGGGCCCGTCGGGTACGACGGGCCCGTCGTGTACGTCGGGGACCTGCTGCCCGAAGCGCTGCGGACCCCGGACCTGTTGTGGTTCCACAGCGTCAGCGCGGGTACGGACGCCCTGCTCGCCGCCGGGCCCTGGCCCGAAGGGGCCCTGCTGACACGGACCGTGGGACGGATGGGCGAACGGATCGCCCAGTACACGCTGGCCTGGATGCTCGCCGAGTGCCAGTCCGTCCCGGAGCACACCGCACAGCACTCCAGGTCCGAGTGGCGCCGCCTGCCGTCCGGACTCATCGCCGGACAGACCGCCGTCATCCACGGCACGGGCCGCATCGGCTCCGCTGTCGCCCAACTGCTGCGGGCCTGTTCGGTGCGTACGGTCGGCGTGAGCCGCACCCCTCGCGACGTGCCCGTCGGCTTCGAGCGGGTGGTCCTGGCCGGCACCGGGGAGGAGACGACGGCGCTGGCGCAGGCCCGGTGGGTGGTGTCCACCCTGCCCCTGACCGACGCCACGGAGCGGTTCTTCGACGAGGCCAGGTTCTCCGCGATGCGGGGCGCCGGATTCGTCAACGTGGGCCGGGGCGCGACCGTGGACATGCCGACCCTGGAGGCCGCGCTGCACAGCGGGGCGGTCCGCCGCGCCGTACTCGACGTGCTGCCCGACGAGCCCGCGGGTCCGGGCGACCGCGCCTGGCGGCTGCCGCGGACCGTGATCACGTCGCACTCGGCCGGCATCACGGCCGACGAGGATGTCGTCACCGACTTCGCGGCCTGCTGGGAGGCGGTCGCCGAGGGGCGTACGCCCGCGCTCGCCGTGGACACCCGACGCGGCTACTGAGCGGACGAGGGACGGGGACGGGGACGGGGGGCAATCCGCCTACGCGCCCGTACGCCGCTCACGCGCTGCGTGCCTCGCGTGCGCAGGTCGCCTCGATGCCCGCGATCAGGAGGTCGAGCGCGAACGTGAAGTCCCGGTCGCGCATCTCCTCCACCGTCGCCCCGCCGCGCGCGTCCATCAGCTCCTCCGACGGCCGCATGGCCCGGTGCGCATCGGGATCCGCGCGGATCATGCCCATCGCCCGCTCGACGTACTCGTCCTGGGTGAGCCCGGCCTGTGCCGTGCGCTGCACGAAGTGCCCCTCGGTGGTGCCGAATCCGTAGACGAACTGGAAGACGGCCGCCATCGCGCCCGTCCGCCGTTCGAGGGGCAGCCCGGTGACCCGGATGACGTCCTGGACGGCGTACGAGAACAGCATCGCGTGCGGACCGATGTTCAGGAAGCTGCCGATGAGGGCCGACACCCAGGGGTGACGGACGAACATCTTCCGGTAGCTGGTGGCCAGTTCACGCAGCCGGTCGTGCCAGTCGGCGTCCTCCGGCGTGGCCGGGATCTCGCCGAAGACGGTGTCGAGAGCGAGTTCCAGCAGGTCGTCCTTGGTGTCGACGTACCAGTACAGGGACATCGCCGTGACGTCGAGCTCGGCGGCGAGGCGTCGCATGGAGAACTTCGCGAGGCCGTCGGCGTCCAGCAGCCGGACACTCGCCGCGGTGATCCTCTGCACGTCGAGGCCGGCCGGCTGATCCGTCCTGCGGGTGCGCGTCGGTGTCCGCCGCTCCAGCCACACACTGACCCGGGAAGGCTTCTTCGCACGGTCTGCCGCGGACCCCATGGCGCACACTCCTTGTCTTGCGGTGGCACTCCTGCGTACGGGCGGTGCCCCTGTCCGATGCTATGCCTGTCACCTGCCCTTCCCGGTCCGCTCCGCACGCCTCAGGAGGACCGCGGCCAGCAGTCCACCGGCCAGAACCGCTGCCGCGCCGACCAGTTGGCTCGTCTCCAGGCCCGAGGCGAAGGCGTCCGTGGCACGCTCACGCTCCGCCGCCCCGCCGGCTGCCGCGAGCGCGGCGGGCAGGGACGCGGCCCCGGCCACCCCCGGTACGAGCGCGGCGAACCGGGAGTTCAGGACAGCTCCGAGCACGGCGACCCCGAGGCCGTTGCCGAACTCGGCGAGCGTGCCGTTGACTCCGGCGCCGACGCCGGCCTTCTCCGGCGGGATGGCACTCATGATCGCGTTGGCCATCGCGGGCATGGCGATGGCGACCCCCGCGCCCATGACGACCAGGCCGAACAGCATGCCGTCGTAACCCCGCCCGCCGAGCAGCGCGATCGCCACGAGCCCGGCGGCCAGCAGGCTCATCCCGGTGGCGATGACCACGGGCGTCCCCAACTTCCGCACGAGGCGGGCGCCGAGCCCCGTGAGGTTGAGCGCGACGACGGTGAGGGCGAGCGGAGCCGTGCGCAGCCCCGCGTCGAGCGGCTCGTAGCCGAGCACGAACTGCAGGTGCTGGGTGAGCAGGAAGAGCGAACCCGTCATCCCGAACGCGACCAGGATCGCGCCCGCGACGGCTCCGGTGAACCTCTGGTCGCGGAAGAAGCGCATGTCCAGCATCGGGTTCGGGACATGGAGTTCCCACAGGACGAAGCCGGTGAATACGGCGGCTCCGGCGAAGGCGGACAGCAGAACCGGGCCTGAGCCCCAGCCGTGTTCGGGGCCGGAGATGATCGCGTACACGACGGACGCCATGCCGAGGGTGGAGAGCAGCGCACCGACCAGGTCGGGGCGTGCACCGTCCGAATTCCTGGACTCCGGGACGAGCCGTACGACCGCGATCAGGCCGATGGCCGCCACGGGGATGTTGATCAGGAAGATCGCACCCCACCAGAAGTGGTCGAGCATCGCCCCGCCGATCAGCGGACCGGCCGCGAACCCGAGGGAACTGACGGTGGACCAGATGCCGATCGCCTTGACGCGCTCGGTCTCGTCGAAGATCTGCACGACAACGGCGAGCGTGGTCGTCATCAGCAGCGCGCCTCCGACCCCCATCCCCGCGCGGGCGGCGATCAGCTGTCCCGAGGACTGCGCGAGCCCCGCGGCCAGCGAGCCGACGCCGAACAGCGCGAGACCGGCGACCAGCATCTTCTTACGGCCGTAGCGGTCGGCGGAGCTTCCCGCGGTGAGCAGGAGTCCCGACTGGACGAGCGAGTAGGCGTTGATCATCCACTGCACATCGGCGGTGGAGGCGTGCAGATCCGCGGTGAGGGAGGGGATCGCGACGTTCAGGACGGTGTTGTCGAGCAGCACGGTGAGCTGGGCGAGGCAGATGACTCCGAGGATCATCCAGCGCCGCGCATGGGCGCTACGGGGGACGAGGTCGTCGCGTCGCTCGGGGGCGGTCGCCGTCATGGGGACTCCTGATTCCGGGCACTTGTACGGTGTACGGGAGAGGTTGCTATACACCGTAAGGCATCTCCTGTACGCCGTACAACACCGCCCTCGGGTCCCGCCGCGCCGCTTTCAGCCTGTCGGCCGGGGTCGGCTCGGTTCGGCTGCGTTCAGGTCGTCGGCTGGGTCAGGTCGTCGGCTGGGTCAGGTCGTCGGCTGGGTCAGGTCGTAGAAGGTCGCGCTGCCCACGGTGACCTCCTTGAAGTTGTCCTCCACCCACGCCGAGATCTGGGACGAGGTGCCTTCGTCGCCGCCCATGCCCCCGCCGCCCACGCCTTCGCCGCCCATCCCGCCGCCGCCCATGCCGCCCGAGATGAAGTAGTGGATCTTTCCGTCCTCCACGTACTTCTTGAACTGGGCGAGCGTCGGGGACGGGTCGCTGCCGTTGAAGCCACCGATCGCCATCACCGGGTCGCCGGTGGCGAGTTGGTAGCTCGCGGCGTTCTGCGAGCCGATGGCCGCGGCGCTCCAGGTGTAGGCGTCGGCGTTCTGCTTCAGCAGCGTCTTCGCCTCGGAGTCCACGGAGGCGCCGTCGAGCAGACCGCCCATACCGCCGCCACCGCCGCCGCCCATGCCGCCTTCGCCGGTGCCGCCACCGGGCATGCCGCCCTGCTGGCCGCCGGCGGCCTGGCCCGTGCCCTGACCACCCTGGCTCTGACCCGCGCCCGTGCCCTGGCCCGGGGTGCCCCCGCCGGGGAAGCCGCCGCCCTGCGCGTTGCCGGGCGCCTGGCCGCCGCCCTGCTGTGTGCCCTGGCCGGGAGGCTGCATCCCGCCGCCGCCAGGACCGCCGCCGTCACCGCCACCGCCGGGGCCACCGCCCGGGGCACCACCGGGACCGCCCATGCTCGCGCCCGAAGGACCGGCGGTGACGATCGAGCCCTGGTGCCCGGTGTTCAGCGTGCTGATCGTGTACGCCGTCGGACCGGCCAGCGATGCCGCGAGGCCCAGGCCCGCCGCGCCCAGCGCGAGCGGCCGGCCCAGCCGTGCCGCGAGCAGCAGCCCCACAGCGCCCACCAGGCCGCCGATCAGGACGGCCCAGCGCAGCCACGGGACGTAGTCGGGCGTGCGCCCGAGCAGGACGTACGACCAGACGGCCGTCGCCGCGACGGTCACACCGAGCGCGCTGCCCGCCCACCACTTGGCCCGTTCCTCCCAGAGGACCGTGGCTCCCATACCGACCAGCGCCGCGATGTAGGGCGCCAGGGCCACCGTGTAGTACTGGTGGAAGATCCCGGCCATGAAGCTGAAGACCAGAGCCGTCATCAGCAGCGACCCGCCCCAGGCGAGGAACGCCGCACGGGCCGTGTCGGTCCGCTTGGCCCGCCAGGTCAGCCAGACGCCCGCGACCAGCAGGATCAGCGCGGCGGGCAGCAGCCACGAGATCTGGCTGCCGATCTCGGAGTTGAACATCCGGCCGAGGCCGGTCTCACCCCAGCCGCCGCCCTGGCCACCACCGCCACCGCCGCCACCTCCGACGCTGCCGGTCTCCTCGCCGTTGATCCGGCCGAGCCCGTTGTAGCCGAAGGTCAGCTCCAGGAAGGAGTTGTTCTGCGAACCGCCGATGTACGGGCGCGACGAGGCGGGCCACAGTTCGACGATCGCCACCCACCAGCCGCCGGCCACGACCATGGCCAGCGCCGAAAGACCGAGCTGGCCGAACCGCTTGCGCACGGACACCGGCGCGAACACCGCGTACAGCACGGCCAGCGGCGGCAGGATCAGGAACGCCTGCAGGGTCTTCGACAGGAACGCGAGACCCACCGCGACGCCTGCCCAGACCAGCCACTTCGTCCGGCCGCCCTCGATCGCGCGCAGCACGCAGTAGACGGTGACGGTCATCAGGAGCGCGAGCAGCGCGTCCGGGTTGTTGAAGCGGAACATCAGCGCGGCGACCGGGGTCAGCGCGAAGACCGCCATCGTGATCAGCCCTGCGCCTGCGCTGAAGCGGCGGCGTACGGCGGCGTAGAGGACACCGGCCGTGGCGACGCCCATCAGCACCTGGGGTGCGAGGACCGCCCAGGAGTTCAGGCCGAAGATCCGCACCGACAGGGCCATCGGCCAGAGCGTGGCCGGCGGCTTGTCGACGGTGATCGCGTTCGCGGCGTCCAGCGAGCCGAAGAAGAAGGCCTTCCAGCTCTGGCTGCCGGCCTGGACGGCCGCGGAGTAGAAGGAGTTGGCGTAACCGGACGCGCTCAGATTCCACAGGTACGCGAGCGCGACGACCAGCAGCAGTCCGAGGAACGCGGGCCTCGCCCAGCGCGGGTCCTCGGGCCTGCCCCTGACGATGCGCCGCGACAGCGGATCCCGCCCGCCCGCGGCGTGCGCGGGCGCACCTGGGGTGCCGGACGCGGCCGGCAGATGGTCGGAGTGGGTGGCGGCGGCGGTCATCGGACGTTCCTCAGTTCGTGTGCGGCACCCTTACGGGCGTCCTCGGGGTCGGTGCGCCGGTCGGGGAAGACCCAGGCACGGAAGAGCAGAAACCGCAGCACCGTTGCCGCGAGGTTGGCGGCGATCAGCACGGCGAGTTCCGTGCCGTGCGACGCCGATCCGGAGGCCGTGTCAAGGGCGGCGAGCGAACCGCTGGTGAGGGCGAGCCCGATCGCGAAGACCACGAGGCCCTGCGCCTGGTGGCGTACGGCACTACCCCGGCCGCGTACGCCGAAGGTGAGCCTCCGGTTCGCCGCCGTGTTGGCGACGGCGGACACCAGGAGGGCCGCCGCGTTGGCGAACTGCGGGCCGACGCCCAGCCGGAAGAGGGAGTACAGGGCGAGATAGGCCAGGGTGGAGAGCGCGCCCACGACGCAGAAGCCGACCAGCTGCCTGGCGAGTCCGCGCGGCACCCCGGGCACCGCCCGGTCGCGCGGGTCGTCGCCGAAGGGCCGGGCCAGCCGGTCCAGCGGCAGCGCTCCGGTGGCCAGGGCGCGGCCCACCCGCCAGACGCCCTTGAGGTCGTCGGTCGCGGTCCTCACGATGTGCACGGTCGAGTCAGGGTCGTCGACCCAGTCGACCGGCACCTCGTGGATGCGCAGTCCGGCACGCTCCGCGAGCACCAGCATCTCGGTGTCGAAGAACCAGCCGGTGTCCTCGACCATCGGCAGCAGCCGCTGCGCGACCTCACGCCGTATGGCCTTGAAGCCGCACTGGGCGTCGCTGAACCTGGCGGCCAGCGAGGAGCGCAGGATGAGGTTGTAGGCCCGCGAGATGAACTCCCGCTTCGACCCCCTCACCACCCGCGAACTGCGCGCCAGACGGGAGCCGATGGCCAGGTCGGAGTGGCCGGAGATCAGCGGGGCGACCAGCGGCAGCAGGGCGTTGAGGTCGGTCGAGAGGTCGACGTCCATGTAGGCGAGTACCGGGGAGTCCGAGTGGGACCAGACGGTCCGCAGCGCCCGGCCCCGGCCCTTCTCCTCCAGCCGGTACGAACGCACCTCGGGGATGAGGTCCGCGAGCCGGGCCGCCACCTGGGGGGTGCGGTCGGTGCTCGCGTTGTCCGCCACGGTGATCCGGAAGCCGTAGGGGAACGTACGCGCCAGATGGTCGTGCAGGCGCAGCACGCACGTTTCGAGGTCCTTCTCCTCGTTGTACACGGGGATCACGATGTCGAGTACGGGAGCGCCGGCTGCGCCGACCGCTGTGGCCAGGAGATGGTCCCGGGCCGGCAGGGTGCTCCAGGGAGTGTCGGTTCGCATGACACCGACACTCGCCAACCGCGCTGTCACATCCGTGTGCTGAGCCTGTGGTCGGCCTGTGAGTGCACCACGGGTGCGTCGCCGGGTGTATTTCCCCGGTTCACGGGCCTGTCATGAGGCCGTTGACCTGGTGTGCCGCAGAGGTTCTCCGGCCCTCCTCCGTAGACCGCGTCGGCCGGCAGATGGACCGCGAACACGGTGTCACCCGGCACCGAACGCACCTCGGCCAGCCCTCCGTGGGCGGAGACGACGGCCTGCACGATGGCGAGCCCGAGCCCCGTCGACCCGGCGTGCCGGGAGCGCGAGGCGTCACCGCGCGCGAACCGTTCGAAGACCCGTGGCTGGAGCTCGGCCGGAATGCCCGGCCCGTTGTCCTGGACCTCCAGGGTCACCCAGGGAAGATCCCTGCGCGCCTGCCGCAGACGAACCGTGACCGTGGTACCCGGCGGGGTGTGCGTGCGCGCGTTGGCGAGCAGGTTGACCAGCACCTGCTGAATCCTGGTCGGGTCGGCCGACACCGTCGTGGGCACCTCGGGCAGTTCGAGCCGCCAGTGATGGGTGGCTCCGGACGTGCCGTCGGGGGCCCGGTCCGCGACTCCGGACGTGGCTTCGGGGGCCCGGTCCGCGACGCGCGCATCGCTCACCGCGTCGATGACGAGCGGCGAGAGGTCGGTGCTCTCGTACGAGAGGGGTCGACCGGCGTCGAGACGTGCCAGGAGGAGCAGGTCCTCGACCATGCCCGTCATCCGTTCCGCCTCGGACTCGATCCGTCCCAGGGCGTGCCGGGTGTCGGGTCCGGTGTTCTCCCGTCCCCTGCGTGTCAGTTCGGCGTACCCGCGGATCGAGGCGAGCGGTGTGCGCAGCTCGTGGCTGGCGTCCGCGACGAACTGCCGTACCCGCGTCTCGCTCTTCTGCCGGGCCTCCAGAGCCGAACCTACGTGGCCCAGCATCCTGTTGAGTGCCGCGCCGACCTGGCCGACCTCCGTACGAGGATCGGCCTCGGCCTCCGGGACGCGTTCGAGGAGGGCGACCTCACCGCTGTGCAGCGGGAGTTCGGATACTCGGGTCGCGGTGGCGGCCACTCTGCGCAGCGGGCGCAGGGCGACACCGACCATCGCCGCACCGGCGATTCCGGCGGCGATGAGACCGGCCCCGGTGACGCAGACCTCCACGACGATGAGGGTGTTGACGGCCTTGTCCACCTCGGCCGTGGGAATGCCGACCAGCACGGACGTGCCGTCGCCCGAGGGGACGACCTGCACGCGATAGCCACCGAGCCCGGGAAGCTCGACGTCATGCGCTTCGCCGTCCGGGGCCACGTCGGCGGCTGCGAGAGCGTTCGCCTGCGCGCCGGTCAGCTCCTCGGCACTCTGCCTGGCGTCCGGGCCCTTGATGACCTTCGAGCTGGTGACGGACCCGCCGGAGACCACGGCGCCGAACGTGTCGAGCGTGCCCCTGCCTATGAAGGCCAGCGGATCCTCGGCATTGGCCTCGGGGCCGCCCCGGTCGAGCTTGCCGCTGCCCGGCGGAGGCTCCTTGGCCAGCATGGCGATGTCGTGCAGCTGACTGTCCAGCTTCCCGTCCATGTAACTCTGGAAGGCGATCGCGGTGACCGACCCGATCACGGCCGCGACGACCGCGATGAGCGTCACCGCGTACACGACGAGCCGGGTACGCAGAGTCCAGGGACGGCGCGCGCTCGTGCGCGTGCGCGTGCGCGTGCGCGCACGGTTACGCGCGCTCGTACGACTACCCGAGCCCATACGGCTGCCCGTGCCCATACGGCTACTCACCCGGCTTGATGAGGTATCCCGCCCCACGCCGGGTGTGGATCATCGGGGTGCGCCCCGCGTCGATCTTCTTGCGCAGGTATGAGATGTACAGCTCGACGACGTTGGCCTGGCCTCCGAAGTCGTAGTTCCACACCCGGTCGAGGATCTGCGCCTTGCTGAGCACCCGGCGCGGATTGCGCATCAGGAAGCGCAGCAGCTCGAACTCGGTCGCCGTGAGGTGGATGGAGTCATCACCCCGGGTCACCTCGTGGCTGTCCTCGTCCAGCACCAGATCGCCGACGACGAGCGTCGACTCGCTGCGGACCGTGGCGGTGCCCGAGCGCCGGATCAGCCCGCGCAGCCGCGCCACGACCTCCTCCAGGCTGAACGGCTTGGTGACGTAGTCGTCGCCACCCGCCGTGAGCCCGGCGATCCGGTCCTCCACCGCGTCCCGCGCGGTCAGGAACAGCACCGGCACGTCGTTCAGCTCCCGCCGCAGCCGGCCGAGCACGGCAAGACCGTCCATGTCGGGGAGCATCACATCGAGGATCACCGCGTCGGGGCGGAAGTCACGCGCCGTACGGACAGCACCCGCGCCGTCCCCCGCGCTGCGCACCTCCCAGCCCTCGTAGCGCAGGGCCATGGAGAGCAGCTCGGCAAGCGGAGCCTCGTCGTCCACGACCAGTACGCGGATCGGGTTGCGGTCGGGCCTGAGCAGTTCTGTACGCCCCAGGGGCGAGGTCGTCGTCATGGCTCAAGCCTGTGAGACGGCCGTGAGAGAGACCTTTCGCCCACCTGTGAATTTCCTGAGAATCGCGTCGGTGGAGGCGGCGGGGGAGGCGTGGGTGGAGGCGTGGGTGGAGCTTCGAGGTGCCGGTTACGGTCGCGTCAGGCCCGGTGGGGGCGGTCAAATGTGTCCTCAAGTCCCGGTCCCACGCTTGGGGGCCTAACCGAACAGCCGGCTCGCGTTGTCGTGGCAGACCGCTCGCAGCCACGCGTCACCGAGCCCCAGCTGTTCGAGGGCGTGCAGCTGGTGGGCGTACGGATACGGGATGTTCGGGAAGTCCGTGCCGAGCAGGATCCGGTCCCCCAGATCGGCCAGACGCCCGCGCTCACCGGCCGGGAACGGCATGAAACCCTCGGCGAAGTCCGTGAACGCCACGGTCGTGTCCAGCCGCACCTCGGGATGCGCCGCCGCCAGCGCCAGGAATTCCGCGTACTCCGGCATCCCCATGTGCGCCACCACCAGCTTCAGCCGGGGGTGGCGGGACAGCGCCCGGCCGATCGGCCCCGGGCCCGTGTACGCACCTGGCGCAGGACCGGAACCGCAGTGCGTGACCACCGGGATCCCGGCCTCCGCCAGCAGTCCCCACACGGGATCCAGCAGCGGATCGTTCGGGTCGTAGGCCCCCACCTGGAGGTGCGCCTTGAAGACGCGCGCCCCCGCCTCGACCGCCTCACGCACATAGGTCCCCGCGTCCTCCTCCGGGAAGAACGTCGCGGTGTGCAGACAGTCCGGGACCCGCGCGGCGAAGTCCGCCGCCCAGCCGTTCAGCCAGGCCGCCATGCCGGCCTTGTGCGGATACAGCATCGAGGTGAAGCGGAGCACGCCGAAGGAGCGCAGCAGCGCGAGGCGCTCGTCCTCGTCCCGGCGGTAGGTGATCGGCCACTCGAGCCCGGTCAGCGGGCCTGCCGAGTCGAAGTACGCCCACACCTTGTCGAGCACGCGCTCGGGCATGAAGTGTGTGTGGACGTCGATGATCCCGGGCAGCCCGAGTCGCTGCCAGAACCGCACGACATCATCGCGGTCACGCTCGTCGCCGCTCATCCGCCCGCCCCACCTGTCTCGTATGCCCTGCCCGCCCCCGTACGCCCCGTACAGCACCGGGAACGGGGAACGCTCTCCGGCGACGATCTCAGAACAGCCCGTCCTGCACTCCACCGGCCCCGGCCCCGGCCCCGGCCTCCAAGGCCACGACCGGCACACCGACTCCCGCCCCCGCGTCCGCCGCCACCAGCTCCCACCCGGGGAGGAGTCGGGTGTCCAGCACCACGATCCCCGCATCACCGGTCTCCAGATGCAGATCGGGCCCGGCCGCCGCCACCAGCCGCCCGGCGACCACCCCGCCGTCCGAAAGCCCGGTCACCACTCGTGCCGCCGGCCCGGCGCCGTCGAGACCGAACACCCCGGCGTGGTCGACCGCCTCGAACGGCAGCCGCTCCAGCGTCTCCGGCCACCCGGCACCCTCCAGGGCTGCGGACCGCCGGTACAGCTCCTCGATCTCGGCGGCCCGTTCCGCCGCCCCCGGCAACTCACCCCGCGCCGCACGCTTGCGCGCGTACGGGATCCGGTCGGGCACCCCGAGCGCCGAGCGCAGCAGCTCCTCCGTACGCCGCGCGGCCATCAGCGGGCCGCGCCCCAGCCAGCTGAACACCACGGCACCCTGCTCACGCAGCCGCGCCGCGTCGCGCGCCTCACCGGTGATCCCGACCTTGACCATGCCGGGACCGAACCAGGCCAGATAGACCCGGTACGTACGCGGGTCGTCGGCGATCGTGTCGGCGGCCACCGAATGCGCCCGGTCCAGCCGTGCGCATTCCGCGCACCGCGCCCCCGTACTCCGTACCGGCACCACGGCCGCGACAGGACAGCGGGTGCCGCGCGCCCCCACGCAGTGCCGCTCCCCCTCGGCCCGGAACCCGAGCTCCTGCCCGTACGCCAGGACACTGGCCCGCCCCCGCCCGGCCCCGTCGCTCCGTGCCCAGCCGAGCACGGGTCCGTCGTGGGGCCAGCGAAGCCCGGTGCACCGCCAGCCGCTCATGCCACCCACCTGGAAATCGAAGATCCGAGGACACCACTCTCGCTCACAGCACTCGCTCACAGCGCGCCCGTCCGCCGACGGCGCCCGGGGAGGGGCGAACACGAGCCGCCCCGGCGCTAGGATCCGGACCATGGCTCTGACCGCGAACGACATGGACCGGTTCGAGACCTTCATGCCCCGCCTGAAGGCCATCGCCTACCGCCTGCTCGGCTCCGCGAGCGATGCCGAGGACGCCGTACAGGACACGTTCCTGCGCTGGCAGGCCGCCGAGACGGACCGCATCGAGGTCCCGGAGGCGTGGTTGACGAGGGTCCTCACCAACCTCTGCCTCAACCAGCTCACCTCGGCCCGTGCCCGGCGCGAGACGTATGTGGGCCAGTGGCTGCCCGAGCCGCTGCTCGCCGGGGACCCGATGCTCGGCCCCGCCGACACCGTCGAGCAGCGCGAATCCGTGTCGTACGCCATGCTCCGCCTGATGGAGCGCCTCTCCCCCGACGAGCGCGTGGTGTACGTGCTGCGGGAGGCCTTCGACTACCCGCACCGGAAGATCGCGGAGATCCTCGACATCACCGAGGGCAGCTGCCAGCAGATCTTCCACCGCGCCAAGAAGCACCTGGCGGACGGCAGGTCCCGTACGGAGATCGACGGGCCCGCGGCCCGGCGGATCGTCGAGGAGTTCCTCGCGGCCGCCACCAGCGGCCGCACCGAGCCGCTCGTACGCCTGCTCACCGACGACGCCGTCTCGATCGGCGACGGCGGCGGGAAGGTCCCGGCCCGCACCAAGGCGTTCGAGGGCGCCGTCGCGGTCGCGAAGTTCATGCGGGGCCTCTTCAAGCCCGGCAAGGCCAAGCAAGTCATCGTCGGCGGCTCCCCCGAGGTGTACATCTCGGGCGCCAACCACGCCCCCGCAGTCTTGGTGGTACTCGACGGCCGGGTCATCGGCGTCATGTGCCTGGACATCACGTCCGAGGGCATCACCGCGATCCTCGGCCAGGCCAACCCCGACAAGCTCGAACGAGCGACCCGGCAATGGCAGGCCTCCGACCACGGAGAACCCCTGTTCCACGCCTTCTGACCGCACCTCCGCCCACGATGTGACCCGCTTCACACCACACCCCTGTCAGGAATCGACGGGCTGCCCGGTTCAAGGGGCGAACCCGTCGAGACAGGAGCCAGGAAAATGAAGCATCGCATCATCGTCCTCGGAGCCGGATACTCCGGAGCCATCGCCGCCGGCCGCCTCGCCAAGAGGCTGCGCCGCGAGGATGTCACCATCACCCTCGTCACCGCCGAGCCCGACTTCGTCGAGCGGGTGAGAATGCACCAGCTGGCGGTCGGCCAGGAACTCAGGCCCCGGCCCTTCGACAAGATGTTCGCGGGCACGGGCGTCGACCTCAGGCTCGCGAAGGTCACCTCGCTCGACGTCGACCGAAGGACTGTCGCCGTCATCGACGCGAACGGCGCCGAGGAACTGGAGTACGACAGCCTCGTCTACGCCCTCGGCAGCGGCTGGAACAGCCAGGGCGTGCCCGGCACCGCCGAGCACGCCTACGAGATCGCCGGCCGCCCCGGAGCACTCCGGCTCCGCGAGCGCCTGGCCGGCCTGGAAGCCGGACAGCCCGTGGTCGTCATCGGCGGCGGCCTCACCGGCCTGGAGGCCGCGACCGAGATCGCCGAGGCCCGCCCGGACCTCGACGTCGCCCTCGCCGTACGCGGCGGATTCGGGGAGACGCTCTCACCCAAGGGCCGCGGGCACCTGCGCAAGGTCTTCGGCAAGCTCGGCATCACCGTCCACGAACACACCGACGTCACAGGCGTGGAGGCCGACCGCGTCACCACCGCCGACGGCACGGCAGTCCCGTCCGCCGCCACCGTCTGGACCACCGGCTTCGCGGTCCACCCGATCGCGGAGGCCACGGCCCTGGAGGTCAACGGCACGGGCCAGATCGTGGTCGACGGGGCCATGCGCTCGACCTCCCACCCGGACGTGTACGCCATCGGCGACGCGGCCATGGTGAGGGGCCCGGGCGACAAGCCGCTGCGGATGTCGTGCGCCTCGGGCATCCCCACCGCATGGCAGGCCGCAGACGCCATCGCGGCGGCCCTGACCGGCGCAAAGCCCCCGAACACGCCGCTGCGCTACTTCAACCAGTGCATCTCCCTCGGCCGCAAGGAAGGCCTGATCCAGTACGTCACAGCCGACGACCGAGCCGTCCCATCGGCCCTGACCGGCCGACTCGCCGCGATCTACAAGGAAGTGGTCTGCAAGGGCGCGGCCTGGGGCGTCGCCAACCCAACACTCGGCCTCCCGACAAGGCGCCGCCCGGTCGTACGAACCCAGCCCCAGCAGCCATCCCCCATCCCGGAGTCGGCCTGACCACGGTCAAGGAGGCGGTGGCAACGACGCTGCCACCGCCGGGACTGATGCTGCGCGTCGCGTCACCGTCTGAACGTCCATGCGGAATTCCGCTTCCGCCTTCTTCGCACTAACGACATCGGGTCCGCCTGCATGCTTCGCAGTATCGAAGCGCGCCGATCCCGCTCAGCCTTCGCAGCCCACTCTCCTGGCTCACCCCAGCCGAGCGTGGGATCTTGAGGCCCCGTCAGGTTGAGTACGATCCAGATGCTCGCCATAAATGACAGGACAGCCCCCATTTCGAGGGCATGGCTGGTACCGACTGCCAGGTGGGACAGCAGCCCGGGAAGCCAGCCGACATCGGCTCCTTCCCCGGAGGTGAACCCGTACCCCTTGTGATCGGCGGAGATGCCTCCGATGGGGGCCAGCGTCACGTGGTAGATGCACGCTGCGGCACCGGCCGTGAGCAGGGCGGCCGGCACGTTTGTGACCTTCTCCGAGTGCAGCGACAGATAGCGCAGGCTCCACAGCGGGTGGCTGCCGCGGAAGGGGCGTGGGGGAGGCAGGGTTGGGCGCCGCTTTGGAGCTGCCGGGGAGTCCGCCCGCTATCGGCTGATCGGGATCTCGTAGACGATCTCGCAGTGCGCTGCGGGCACGACGATGTCTGCTGTTTCCACGGGGCGGCCTCGGTCGCTGTAGTACGTCCGCCGGATGTGCGTCACCAGTGCGGCCTTTTGGACGCCGAGGAGCGACGCTTCCTCGGCGGTCGCCTGCCGTGGCTCCGGCTGCTCCACAGCGTGGCTGACGGTGACTCCGATTGCGGCCATGCGGTTCACGACACCTGCCCCGGCGTGCGGCCCTCCCTCGGGGAGGACGACGAGTGTGCCGGCGGTGAGGTCGTACGGTTCCCAGCTCGTCGACAGCTGCACCGGCCTGCCCGTCCGCCAGAAACTCGTAGGTCGTCCGCACGCACAGTTCGCCTTCGGCGATCCCGAGCCGCGTCGCGACCTCCGCCGGGACCGGCACCTTCGCGTCGGTCCGGCTCTCCCAGTCGCTCTGTCGGCGAAGGGCCTTCATGTCCTCGCGGAACGGGGACCCGCTGGACTGCTCACGCGCCGATGACCGGACGACTCTCACTCGCTGCCGGGG
Organism: Streptomyces sp. NBC_01012; assembly: GCF_045162755.1. Classification (NCBI taxonomy): domain Bacteria; kingdom Bacillati; phylum Actinomycetota; class Actinomycetes; order Kitasatosporales; family Streptomycetaceae; genus Streptomyces; species Streptomyces sp. NBC_01012. Next base: position 3,696,027 of record NZ_CP108688.1, read on the forward strand.
CTCGGCGACGTACGTGCCCGATCCGGCCCGGCCTTCAAGCACTCCCTGGGAGATCAGCAGCTCCTGTGCTCGGCGCACCACGTTCTCGCCCACGCCGCACTCCTGCCCGATCTGGGCGCGGGAGGGGAGGCGGTCCCCCGGCCCCCAGACGTGCTCCGCAATGCGCCGCCGGAGTTCATCGGCGATGCGGAGATACGGCGGTCCCCCGAAGATCGCTCAGCGGATCCTTCGGCACTCACAGATCGCCATGACGATGGAGGTCTACGCCGAGGCCAGCGAGGAAGAGGTACGCGCCGCGATCGGTCAGCTGTCCGACGCGATGGGCGATACCGGCTGAGCCGTCCCCCAGCCGCCGGTAGCGGCCGGCCCACCGTGCAGCGACGGAGTCAGCGGAGCATTACGGTGGGACACGAGGGCCTCCTGAGCTTCGGCGGTAGATGTCGCAATCCCCACCGAACCCAGAAGGCCCTCACCCGTTCAAGGACCCAGCACGCGTGTCACCAACGTCCCGGGACAACACAGCTAGCCCCTAGGCCTTCTCTATGCGGCTCGTCTAGACCGATGAGGCGCCGACGGTCAACACGTAGTCCACGTCGACAGAGAAGTCGCCTGACTGCCCAAGGATCTTCAGTGAGTGTGCGCCGGGAGCCAGGGATGGCAGCTGCACCCAAAGACCGCACCCTGTAGCTGTGAAGCGCCCTTCCTCTCCGGTGACCTGGTTGTTTTGAACGCCTTCCATCGTGATCGAGTCACCTTCGTAGGTCTCCGGTTTCACCGGTTTACCGTCGAGTGCCACGGTCCCTTGCGCGCTCCCCATGAAGGCCGCACAGCTCTGGTGGTCTCCGACAAGATTGATGACAGGCATAGCGATCGGACGACCGTTGGGAATCTCGCACGCGCGTACGGCCCGACCGCCGTGGGTGCCGGCCAGAAACCACACGTCGGGCGGTTGATTGCGTCCGCACATGCTCCCGTCCGTGTCAGCGACAGGGCTGGTCGCCTCAGGCTCCGAGGCAGCCCATGTCCACCATCGGCCCTGTAGCTCTGCGGAAGGAATGTTCCCGTTCTCCGTCACCGGCGCGGTGCTCGTCGATGCCGGTCCCTCCGTGTCACCCGAGCCTCGGGCTGCCCGTGTCCCACACCCCGCCATCGCCGCCAGCACTACAGCTGTGAGGCCCGCTGCCCCAACCCTGAACCACATGTAGCCCCCTCCGGCCGTACGCGCCGCCTCGGCATCACAGCCGACGCGACATGAGCGGACACCGTATCCAGGGGTTGGGAACCCGGCTGCTTCGAGTCCGTTGCTGTACTTCGCTGCTGTACGCACAACACGAGAGGCCCCCAGGATTTCTCCTGAGGGCCTCTGGCCTGCTGTGCACTCGGCAGGATTCGAACCTGCAACCTTCTGATCCGTAGTCAGATGCTCTATCCGTTAAGCTACGAGTGCGTGTCCTCGGCCTGAGCCTCGGTCCCGCTTCCGGGTTTTTCGTCCCCGTCGGCGTTGCGAGAACAACATTACATGACCTGCGCCGTGACGCGAAATCCTTTAGCCAGACCCTGCCTGGCCTGCGGATACGGCCTTCTGGAGCCCGATTTTCCGGGCCGGGTACGGCCGAAGCCCCGTGCCTGGGGCACGGGGCTTCGGGTCCTGCGGAGGCGGAGGGATTTGAACCCTCGATGGGCTTTAAGACCCAAACCGCATTAGCAGTGCGGCGCCATAGACCGGACTAGGCGACGCCTCCAGCACACCCCGCGCAAGCGCGGGTGGTGCGTGCAGATGATGACACAGACGAGCGTGCTGCCACCAATCGCTGCTCACGGTACTAGGCGGGTGGGCGGCGAGGCAAAGCGCCCTGCGGTGGGTGTTCCTGGTGGACGGGGTCCGTCGCGACCACCGGTCGGATGTTCGAAGCCTCGGATGTTCGGACCGTCGGATGCGGCTCTTCCGGTCGGCCCTCCATGAGTTGCGCAACGTGCGGGCGTGACGAGCGTTAGAGAGGACGAGGGCTCCGCCCTCCGTCCGTCACCCCCGTGTGCCCGGTACGCGCCTCCACCCGGCGTGCACCGGAGCAGGCAGGCGCGCTCCTGGGCGCGCCAGAGCAACAGGAGCCCCGCATGCTGCGCCGTCTCGCCCTCACCGCCGTCGCGTCCCTCGCCGCCCTGTCCGCGGCCGCGCCCGCCGCCACGGCCGCTGCCCCCCTCATCCCATTGCCTCCGCTCCCCGTGCTCCAGGGGGACTGGCCCGCGGCGCGCGACACGGCGACCCGACTCACCGTGACGGTCTCGGAGTCGGGCAACCCGGCGGCCGACGGGGCGTTCGAGCTGGAGTGCGCCCCGGCGGGCGGCAGCCACCCCGAGGCGCAGAGGGCCTGCGACCTGCTGGACGAGGCCGTGGAGTCGGGGGACAACCCCTTCGTGGCCACGGACCGCAACGCCATGTGCACCCAGCAGGCCGGCGGACCGGCCACCGCCCGGGTGCAGGGCACCTGGCAGGGGGAGGACGTCGACGCGCACTTCAGCCGGGCCAACGGCTGCGAGATCTCGCGCTGGAACAACCTCGTGCCGGTGCTGCCCACCGCCAGGTGACCGACCCGTTCCGCCCGTTCCACCCGTTCCGCCCGTTCCACCCCGTGTGACGCCCGGGTCCGGCTCGGCGAGATGCCCGCGAGGTTCCGCAAGGTGCACCGCTCGGGCTCGCGAAGTGCCCCGCTCGGGCTTGCGAGATGCCCCGTACGGCCTCGCGAAGTGCCTGGTCCGGCGCCGCGAGGTAGCCGGTCCGGCCCCGTCAGGTGACCTGTTCGGCGTCGCGAGGTGCCCGTTCCGGCCCTGCCGGATGCCCGGTGCGGCTCCGCCGAGTAACCGGTTCGGCGGGGCGTACGCCGGGACTTCGGGATGGCCGGACAGCGCGCGCCGGGGCGCGTACGGGTGCCGCTGAAAGCCTCGCCGGCCGGTTCGGAGGGCGTTTCGGGCGGCCTCCGAACCGGCCCAGGGTGGCATCGCCGCACGTCAGATGGGGCGCTCACCGTCACGAGTCGGGCCACCGGCGTACACCGTGTGCACAGAACCTTGGTGAGAGCTCCCCCTCATCCGCCGCCCGTGATGCGCTCCCTGCCTTTAGACTCCTCCAGTGACAGCCTGAGGCCCGAGGGGCAGGATGGGGCCCGCTGTCGGCAAGGTGCGGTATTCAGGGAGGAAGCGTCTCGTGAGCAGCAGGCCATCCCGAGGCGCTGCTCGCCTCGCAGCCATACTCGATGCCCTCCCCGACGGGCTCCTGCTCGTCAATTGCAACGGCACGGTCGTCAACGCCAACACCATCGCCCTCGAAATGTTCGAGACACCGGGCACCGCGCTCGTGGGACGCGGGCTGCTCGATCTGCTTCCGGAGTTCGACTCCAGGCTGATCCCGGGGTCGATGCGCAGGCCGGACGCTGCGGACGAGCAGGGCAGGACCAAGCCGACGCGGATGATCGCGCGCCGTACCGACGGCACCGACTACCCCGTCGAGGTCACCAGTGCCTCGCTGGACAGCGGCCAGGCCGCCTACAGCGACATCCACTCCAGCTACACGGGCGACGAGTTGCTCATGCTCGTCGTGCGCGACCTCTCGGGCACCGTCGACACCGAGGCCGAGCTGGCCCGCTCGCAGCGCCAGACCGAGATGATCCTGCGCGCCGCGTCCGAGGGTGTCGTCGGCACGGACACGGACGGCCGGGTCGTCCTGGTCAACCCCGCCGCCGCTCACATCCTCGGCTTCCGCGCCAGTGACCTCGGCGGCCAAGAGCTCCACCCGCTGATCCTGCACTCACGCGCGGAGGGCGAGCCGTTCCCGTACGAGGAGTCGCCGCTCGCCGACACCCTGCGGTCCGGCCGCAAACACCGGGTGCGCGGTCAGGTGCTCTGGTCCAAGAGCGGCGACCAGGTCCCGGTGGACCTGACGACCGCCCCGGTACGCGACGGGGACCAGCTGGTCGGCGCCGTCATGACGTTCACCGACCGCAGGCCGTACGAGGAACTGGCGCAGCAGCACACCGAGGAGGTCTCGGGGCTGACCGAGCGGCACGCCGCCGAGATCGCCGAGCTCACCGAGAGCCACCGCGCGGAGGTCACCGCGCTCACCGAACGGCACGCGGCGGAGACCTCCGACAGGACCGAGCGGTACGCCTCCGAGCTGGAGCAGCAGAAGGAGCGTCTGACCGGTCTCGGCGAGCGGCACGCGCAGCTGACCGCCGTGCTCGGCGAGTCCCTGCGCGGGCCGCTGGAGGAGCTGCGCGGCGAACTCTCGGCCCTCGCCGCCGACCCGGCGGGCCAGCTCTGGCCCGAGGCCAACCAGATCCTGCACCACCTCGCCGCGGGCTATGCGCGCATGACGACGCTCGTCGACAACGTACTGAGCTATCAGCGCCTGGACACCGGCGCCGAGGAGCTCGTCAAGCAGGCCGTGCTGTTGGACTCCGTGGTGACCGCCGGCATCGACGGTGCCGTCGAACTGATCGGTCCGGGGCGCGCGCAGTTCGCGGTGCACGCCCCGCCGATCGAGGCCGAGGTCGACGCGGGCCGGCTGATCACGGCGCTCGCCCATCTCGTCGCCGACGTCGCCGGGGTCGACTCGACCGGCAAGGCCAGGCCGGTGCCGGGCGGCGGCTATGTCGATTCCACGGTCGTCGTGGCCGCGGCGCAGCGTGGTGACGTCGTACGGATCGAGGTGCGCGGGCCGTTCGCCGGGGGCGACCCCGTGCACGTTCCGATCGTGCGCGGGATCGTACGCGCGCACGGCGGTGTGCTCCAGACGCACGAGATGCCGGGGATGAGCGGCAGCGCGTATGTCCTGGAGGTGCCGCTCGGCGCGGGCACCGGGACCATCGCGCCGGAGCCGCCCCCGGTGTCCGAGGAGCCGGCCGTACCGGAACCAGCCCCCCAGCAGCCCGCCCCGCAAGGTGGGCGGCGCAGGGCGCGCAGGGCGTCGACGGACGCCTTCCTGGACAGCCCCGTCGACCCGGGAGGAGCCGCAGGTCCTGAGTCCGGTGGCACGGCGGCCTCCGAGCCGACCGGGCGGCGCAGGGCACGCCGTGAGCCCACGGCCCCGCAGGTGCCGCAGCCTGAAGGGGACATGACCCCGCCCCGGCGCAGCGAGGGCTCAGGTCGCAGGCGCGGTCGGCCCAGCCCCGCGGAGGCGGGCGCGGAGCCCCGGCAGGCGCTGGCGCTCCCCGCGGCGGCCCCGTCCCCCTCGGAGGGGTCCGTCGTCACGGCGGCCGAGGGCGCGCAGGGCGGTAACGGCCGCCCGCAGCGCGGGCAGACGGTGCCGCCCCAGGGCGTGCCCCAGAGCGCCTCCGCCCCGCAGAACCTCTCCGCCCCGCAGAGCGGCGGCCGGCCCGCGCTGCCCGCCCTCGCGCCACCCGAGGACCAGAGCCAGGGCCAAGACCAGGGCCAGGGCCCGGCCTCCGCCCAGGATCCCGCCCAGGCGCAGGCGTCCGGGTCACGGCAGCTGGAGCAGTCGCGGCCTGAGCACCTGGAACACCCGGAGCAGACGGCGCAGCAGCCCAGGGGGCGGCGCGCCCGCCGGGCCCTGGCCGCGGCGCAGGAACGCGCCGCCGCGGCCGAGCCCTCGGGCCCGCGTACCGCCTTCGCGCTGCCGCCCGCCACGGCGGACCGGATCCCGCCGGTGGCCCCGGGCCCGCCCGTCGTGGCACCGCCGTCCGCCGCGTCCCCGGCCTCGCCCGCCCCGCAGCCGGCCCCGGTTCCCCCGGGTACGGAGCCGCTTCCGACCGTGGACGGGGACGGCCCGCTGCCCGAGCGCCACGACGCCGTACGGAACACTCCGGACGCCGACCACACCCCGCCGCAGCCGCACCCCGTGCCGTCCGGCCGTCGCAGGGCACGGAACCCGGAGCCGGAGGCACAGGTCAGGCCCGGTCACCCCGTTCCCGGGCAGCCGTTGCCCGCAGTGCCTCCGCAGCCCGACTGGGCGCAGCCGGGCGCCCCGGTGCAGGGTCCGGCCGCGCCGGCGGCGCACGAGGACGGCGTGGGCCCGGCCGCCGACGAGGCCTGGGCGCCCCCCGGCGCCACCACACACACCACGGGCACCGTCGCCGCTCCGGCCGGCCCCGCGCCGGAAGCGACGTCCGTACCCACGCCGCCCGCGCCGGAGCCGCATCCGGCCGACAGCGACGCGCCCTCCCCCGTCCGGGACGCGCGGCGTCAGCCGTTGCCCGCCGAGGCGCCCATGCCGGCGTCATCGGACTCGACCCAGGGCCGTGCGTTCAGCGTGCGGACACTGGGCCAGGGGGTGCCCTTCGCACAGCACCTGGCGCATCAGCAGAACCAGACGCTCGGCGGTGCCGGGCGTCGCCGTAAGCTCGCCGCCCCGCCCGAGGCCGAACCCCCGGCCCCGACCGCTGCGGCTCCCGTGCCGCCGCAGCCCGCACCGGCTCCTGCCCCTGTTCCGCCGCAGCCGGGCGGCACCCAGGGCAGCACCGTGCAGGGCTCCGGTTCCAGTCGGCTGCTGTCCCCGCCCGCGTCCGAGGGACGCTCGTACGCGATAGGGGCGCCCGACGCGGGCGCCGAGGGGCCTGAGCCGCTGGACGGGCCCGGTGGCGCGGTCGAGGTGGCGAACCGTCCGCAGCCGCAGCCCGTCGACGACGAACTGCCCCCGGAGCCGCTGGACAACCCGAGGCGGCTGCTCGTCTGGCCCGCCCCTGACGTCTCCACCCAGCAGGCCCTCAGCGACCGCGGCTACCGTCCGGTGATCGTGCACTCCCGCGAGGAGGTGGACGCCCAGATCGCGGCGTTCCCCGCCGCGCTGTTCGTGGACCCGCTGACCGGGCCGATCACCCGTACGGCGCTGCAGTCGCTGCGTCAGGCGGCCGTGGCGGCCGAGGTCCCGGTGCTGGTGACGGCGGGCCTGGGGCAGGCCACCAGGGAAGCGGCGTACGGCGCCGACCCGGCGGTCCTCCTCAAGGCGCTCGCCCCGCGCGACAGCGACCAGCACCCGCCGAGGGTCCTGGTGATCGAGGAGCACGAGGAGGTCGCGCTGGCGCTGACCGAGACGCTGGAGCGGCGCGGCATGCAGGTCTCCCGGGCGTCGGGGGACAGCGAGGCGGTCGACATCGCCACCCGGATGCGGCCGAATCTGGTGGTGATGGACCTGATGCAGGTACGCCGCCGGCGCGCCGGGATCATCGACTGGCTCCGCGCGAACGGCTCGCTGAACCACACCCCGCTGGTCGTCTACACCTCGGCCGGCATGGAGGAGGCGGAGCTGCCGAGGCTCGCCTCCGGTGAGACGGTGCTCTTCCTGGCCGAGCGCTCGACGAGCGACGAGGTGCAGTCCCGGATCGTGGATCTGCTGGCGAAGATAGGGACCAACTGACGCCCGGAGAGCACCGGGCGCGTACGACGAGGGCGGTACGGATCTTCCCGTACCGCCCTCTCGCAGCTTCGGAACAGCAGCACAGCAGCTTCGGAACCGGCGGCCTCGGAACCCGGCGGCTTCCGAACCCGGCGGGGCGCCACCGCGCCCCGCCGGCCGCCTCAGAGCTGCGTGATGTCCAGCTCGCCGTCGGCGTACTGCCTGCGGATCACCTTCTTGTCGAACTTGCCCACGCTGGTCTTCGGCACCGCCGGGACGATCGTCCAGCGCTCCGGCAGCTGCCACTTGGCGACGGACCGGGCGAGGAAGGTCCTGAGCTCCGCATGGTCGGCGGTGGCGCCCTCCTTGAGGACGACGGTCGCGAGGGGGCGCTCGCCCCACTTCTCGTCGGGGACGGCGACGACCGCGGCCTCGGCCACATCCGGGTGCGCCATGATCGCGTTCTCCAGGTCGACACTGGAGATCCACTCACCGCCGGACTTGATGACGTCCTTGGCCCGGTCGGTCAGCGTGAGGTAGCCCTCGCCGCTGATCACGCCGACATCGCCGGTCTTCAGCCAGCCGTCCTCGCTGAACTTGTCCTCGGGACGCAGGTCCGCGCCGTCCGCACCGCCGTAGTACGCACCGGCGATCCAGGGCCCACGGACCTCGAGCTCACCCGCGGACTCACCGTCCCACGGCAGCTGTTCCCCGCCGGGCCCGGTGAGACGCGCCTCGACACCGGCCGGGAAGCGGCCCTGAGTGATGCGGTACGGCCACTCCTGCTCCTCGGTCAGTCCGGCGGGCGGATTGGACATGGTGCCGAGCGGCGAGGTCTCCGTCATGCCCCAGGCCTGGCAGAGGCGGACGCCGAGCTTGTCGTACGCCTCCATCAGCGAGGGCGGACAAGCGGCGCCGCCGATGGTGACGCGGGCCATGGAGGAGAGGTCGCGCGGCTTGGCGATGACCTCGGCCAGCAGTCCCTGCCAGATGGTGGGAACCGCCGCGGCGTGCGTCGGGCGCTCCTGTTCGATCATCTCGGCGAGCGGAGCCGGCTGCAGGAAGCGGTCGGGCATGAGCATGTTGACGCCGGTCATGAACGTCGAGTGCGGCAGCCCCCAGGCGTTCACGTGGAACTGCGGCACGACGACCAGCGTCGTGTCCTTGTCGGTCAGCCCCATCGACTCGGACATGTTGACCTGCATGGAGTGCAGATAGATGGAGCGGTGCGAGTAGACGACGCCCTTGGGGTCCCCCGTGGTGCCGGAGGTGTAGCACATGGCGGCTGCCTGGCGTTCGTCCAGCTCGGGCCAGTCGTAGGAGGTGGGGCGGCCGGCGATCAGCTCCTCGTACTCGTGCACCCGGGGCGCGGCGCCGTCGAGCACGGAGCGGTCGCCCGGCCCTGACACCACCACGTGCTCGACGGACGGCAGGTGGGGGAGCAGCGGTGCGAGCAGCGGCAGCAGCGAACCGTTGACGAGGACCACCTTGTCGTCGGCGTGGCCGACGATCCAGACCAGCTGCTCGGCGGGGAGGCGCAGATTGAGCGTGTGCAGCACGGCGCCCATCGAAGGGATCGCCAGATACGCCTCGACATGCTCGGCGTTGTTCCACATGAGGGTCGCGACGCGCTGGTCACCGTCGACCCCCAGCTCGTCACGCAGGGCGTGCGCCAACTGCGCGGCACGCCTGCCGATATCGGCGAAACTCCGCCGGTGCGGCTCCGGCTCGCCGGTCCAGGTCGTCACCTGCGACTTCCCGTGGATGGTCATCCCGTGGGTCAGGATGCGGGTCACAGTCAGCGGTACGTCCTGCATGGTGCTCAGCACGGCGTCCTCCCGGTGGGCGCTACGCGGCGGTAGGTATGCGCTGATTCTGCGCACATACCACGCGGTATGTCACTACTCCCGGGAGTACGAATCGGTGTCGGCCCGCAGAACCGGACGGCGGGAGGCCCGCGGAACCGGGCCGGTGGCGCCCGTGGAACCGGACCTCAGGAGGGGCCGCGGAGAAAACGGGAAGGCGCCGCGGGCACAGGTCCGACCGGTCGCACTGGTCGACCGATCGCACAGGTCGCCGGTCGCACAGGTCGACCGATCGCACAGGTCGCACCCGTCAGCGGACCGGAGTGAGCTCGGGGTCCTCGCGGAGCTTTCCGAGCGCCCGTGACACGGCGCTCTTGACCGTACCGACGGACACGCCGAGCACCTCGGCCGTCTGTACCTCGCTGAGGTCCTCGTAGTACCTCAGGACGACCATGGCGCGCTGGCGGTCCGGAAGCTTCAGCACGGCGCGCCACATCGCGTCGTGAAGCGACTGCTGCTCGGCCGGGTCAGGCGCGGGTGCCGCCTCCTTCTCAGGCAGCTCCTCACAGGCGAACTCGTCGACCTTCCGCTTGCGCCACTGCGAGGTACGGGTGTTCACCAGGGCACGGCGGACGTAACCGTCGAGCGCCCGGTGGTCCTCGATCCGCTCCCAGGCGACGTACGTCTTGGTGAGGGCCGTCTGCAGCAGGTCCTCGGCGTCGCTCGGGTTCGCGGTGAGGGAGCGTGCGGTGCGCAGCAGTACGGGTCCCCGGGCCCGCACGTACGACGAGAACGACGGGTAACGGCGGTGTCCGGCGGTGGCAGCGACCGCCCTGGAGGCGCCGGTGCAGACTGGCGTGGTCATAACCTCCACGCTAGGAGCGGGTGCGTACGAGGGGATCGGCCCCAGGTCCCGAAGCCGCGTCCGCCTCAGGTTGTAGGGGCGGACCGGGCTCCACCTCCTGTAGGTGGAGGGAGGGCCCAGCCGCGTCAGGGTCCTCACCCTGAGGCCCCCGGGGCCGCACCTCCGGGGGGGGGGCAGCGCGGAGGCGGCCTGTGCGCCGGCGCCGTGACCGCCGCCGCACAGGCCCACCCCCGCTCAGCTCACCAGAGCGGCGTGAAGTGCACCGCGACGATGTCCGTGGACTGGTCGATCGCCGTGAACGCGGACCCGTTCACCTGGGCGGAGTTGCTGTGGTTGGAGGCGCCGAGGCCGACGGCCTGCTGCTGCGACGTCGATGAATTGCCGGAGTTGTTCCCACCGACACCTGCGGACCCGATGGTCGCCACCGCCGCGTTCGATCCGTCGTCCGCGAACGAGCCGTTGTCGGCCACGGCGACCCCTCCGAACAAGGCAGCCGCGAGGGGCAGAGCGGCGACAGCGGCGAGGGCGCGAGCGGTACGGATACTTGCCATGTCAATTCCTCCAGGAACGGAAAACGCTGCTAGCTACGGCTGGTTGATACGGCTGGTCCGAAGCAGTTGGCCGACCGCCTCGGTGCTGGTCACGACGTCGCGGAAGCAAAACTGCCCGCCACATCCCCGGCGAACCGCCCATGGCATGCGATTCCCCCTCACGTATGACGAACAGCCGATAAACCTCCCGCGCCAGGCGAAGCGTTCCGCCCCGTGCGGGGCCCGGCGATCTCCCGGGCGAACCCGATTACCCCCTTCCTTTCTTCGAACGCTTGTACGAACATGGCTTCATGGCCACCACCGACCGGCAGACCGCCACCCTGGCGCTGGCCCACGCGCTCTCCGCCGCCGAACGTGGGCTCCCCGTCTTCCCGCTGTCCGCCACCAAGCTCCCCGCACTGCGCTCACCGCACCACGGCGAGGACCCTCCCGTGCACTGCCGGGGCGCCTGCGGACTGCCCGGTCACGGAGTGCACGACGCCACCACCGACCCGGCCACCGTCCGGGCGCTCTTCGCCGCGGCACCCAGAGCCACCGGATACGGCATCGCCTGCGGGCGGGAGCCGCACCGCCTCATCGGTATCGACCTCGACATCGACACCGCCCACGGCAACGACTCGGTCGCCGCACTCCAGCACCTGGCCCTGCAACACCTGTTCACGATCCCGGCCACGGTCACGGTGCTCACGCCGAGCGGCGGCCGGCACCTCTGGCTGACGGGCCCGTCCGGCGTCCCCGTACCCAACTCCGCAGGCCGCCTCGCTCCCGGCATCGACGTACGAGGAGCGGGCGGCTACCTGGTCGGCCCCGGCTCGGTCACGACCCACGGCAGATACCGGCTCGCCCCCGGCACCGCCCACCTCGCACCGGCCCCCTGCCCACGCGCGCTCCTGCGCCTGCTCACACCCCCACCGCGCCCCCGCCACGCGGCCGCCGGCGGGACCTCACCCGCCCGCCAGGGTCAGGGCCTGGTCCAGTTCGTACGTGCCGCACATGAGGGCCAGCGCAACACCCGGCTGTTCTGGGCAGCCTGCCGGGCCTACGAACACGGCTTCGGCGAGGCACTCGCGGATGCCCTCACCGACGCCGCGATCGGCATGGGCCTCACCGAACAGGAGGCCCGTGCGGCGATCGCGTCGGCCGCCCGCCTGACCGACCCACGCCGTACTCCCTGACTTCAGGGCGCGTCGGTACCGACACGGGCACCGGCACCGACACCGGCACGCGTACCGCTTCCGCTCACCCGAGCCCGGTCCGCTGCAGCACGGTCATGGCGCCTGCCTCGTACGTCTCCATCTCGGCCTCTGCCCGTTCCGCCTCCCCCTTCGCCGCCAGGGCGTTGGTGGCGGAGTTGAAGCGTTCCATCGAGGTGGGACGGTCAGCGCCCAGGACGTACTCCTTGAGGGTGCGGCGGTCGAGAACCAACGGGTCGGTGTGCGGGGCACGGACGGAGTCGAGGATCTCCGGGAGGCGGGTGCACGCGCGGTCGAGGAGGTAGGCGCCGCCCGCGGTGGTGTAGGCGACCCGGAACTCATGGTCGGGCAGGTCGCCCGCGTTCGTGAGGACGTACGGCTTGAGGCTGGCCACGAAGTCGGCGACCACCGAGGAGACATCGCTGATGAGCATGTCCGCCTGGTTGAAGCACTCGTAGAGGTTGGGCAGTTGATCGACGATCACGTTGTGACGGACGGCGCCCTGGCTCTCCCAGAAGATCCGGTGCCACTCGTCGCGCAGTTGCTGCCACTCGGCCGCCCCGGCACGGTCGGGAACCCGGGCCTCGCGCATCTGCTCGGCGTCGTCCTCGCCGTCGTGCCGGCCGGCCAGCTCGTCCAGACGGGCCTGGAGCTCCCGCAGACGGGGCCGTACCGCGGCGGCCGCGGCCTCCGCCCGCGCGGGGTCACGCCGCACGTTGTCCGCGTCCAGCAGCTCGCGGATCGCCCGGTCGGCCGCCTCGGCCTCGGCCGAGCGCTTGCCGGTGAGCGGGTGCGGCTTGTAGATGACGCGTACGTTCTCCGCCAGGAGCTTCTCGATGAGGGGTACGCCCATCGGGATCAGAGAGGTGTGGCAGTCGTCGTCGCTCCAGCCCTCCCAGGTGGGCGCGTAGAGGACGACCGGCAGCGGCCCGGGGACGTGCTCGGTGTGCAGGCGTATCGGGGACAGCTGCGGGCGGCCCACCTCCACGATCGCGCTGTCACTGATCGCGTGCCGCACCCGCTGGTAGCGGTCCCGGCCCGCGCGGCCGGCCACCCAGATCTCGTCGTACACCTTGCTGACCCGGTTGCTGCTGGCGAGCTTGTCGCTGTCGCCGTGCCCGATGAAAACATGCTTGGCCTCGGCCACCCGGAGCATGTGGACGTTCTTGCCCGCGTTGCCGGGATACAGCACGACCCGTACGCCGGACAGTTCGAGCTCGGCCAGGTCGTCGGCCTTCGGCACGCAGACCACCGGGATCCACGTACGGCTCAGGTAACGGAACGAGGCACGCTCCCGAAGGATGATCACCGGGCGCAGGTCGAGCTGTTCGAGCGTCTCGATCCACATGTTGACCTGGTACATGAAGTCACGGGATACGGCCGCGAAGCTGAAGTAGAGCGCCACCTCGGGCCGGTATCCGTCCAGCCGCCGGTTGACCTCGGCGAACACCTCGTCCCGCGCGGGCACCCGGCGCACCTTGCGGTACTGGCCCACCAGCGCGAGGACGGCCACCAAGGTCACCACGACGGTGAGCGCGAAGCCCACGTAGGCCGACTCCCAGGTCCCGGCGGCGAGCGCGGCGAGAAGCCCGGCGTGGGCCGGCAGGTCCAGATGAAGGAGCTTGCGCAGGTGGCGCCTGTACAGCACCGCGGGCGGCTGCTGCGGTATCGGCAGCTCGCTCAGGTCGAGGTTGCGCACCACCAGCGGCAGCACCCGGCGCCGGCGAATGGCGTGGTGCACCGCCGTGTACAGCGTCATCATCGCGAAGTGACCGCTGAAGACGGCGAGCGCGGCGACCAGAACCGCGCCCGGCGCGTCCATCCGGCTGGCCAGGGCGAACAGCATCGCCGTACGGACCGCGAACCGCATCGTGCGGTCGAGATGCAGTGTCGCCAGCCGACGCACGAAACCCGGAGCCCGCACATGCAGGACCTCGTCCACCACATACGTCACGGCCGCCGCCGCCACGAAGCCCCACAGGGACGGCACCAGCGCGAAGACCGGCAACGCGGCGAAACCGACGCCGAACAGCAGCACCAGGAGCAAGTCGATCACCCCGCGCACACGAAGGACTTCACACAACCGACGGATCATCATGGGCAGGCTTCCTCTTGCGAGACGCTCGCCCGGACGCAGATGGGGCGAACTGGTATACACCAGTTCGACTCACGAGGAAGGTGAAGAGTTGTACACCTTCTTCACAGGAAAAGTTCATGTTCCGTTGGTGGCGCCCAGGGTCGCGAGCGGTACCCGGTCCACCGGCACGTGAAAATCCTGACTGAAACATGGGATGTTACGGTGATAGGACTGATGAGGGGAGCTGAGGTCACCATGCCTCTGCAGAGTGCGCCGCGTACGAACCTGGTGGATTTCGTGATCGGGCAGATCGAGGAGCTCATCCGGCAGGGCGAGTGGCCGGTCGGTTCGAGGATCCCGGCCGAGCCCGTTCTGGTGGAACAGCTCGGAGTGGGCCGCAATACCGTGCGGGAAGCCGTGCGGGCCCTGGCCCACACGGGGCTGCTCGGCCCCCGGCCGGGCGACGGCACGTACGTTCTGGCGCGCGACGGCCTGGGTGCGGCCGTCCGGCGCCGACTTCGGTACAGCGACGCCCTGGAGGCGTACGAGGTCCGTGCAAGCCTTGAACGAGACGCCGCCCGGTACGCGGCGGTGCGGCGCACGCAGGAGGACATCACCCGGATCCGGGAGGCGCTGGCCTGGCGGGAGGAGGCGTGGGGGCGGGGCGATGACACGTCCGCGTTCGTCGAGGCCGACCTGGCCTTTCACCGCGCGGTGGCCACCGCCGCCGGAAACTCGGTCCTGGCCGAGTTGTACGACCAGTTCAGCGACTCTTTGCGGCTGACGCTCCATTCAGTGATCGGGGCGCCCTTGCCGGAGGCGGTGCGCCGGCAGGTGGCCGAGCACACCGCCATCGCCGACGCCGTCGAGCGGGGTGACCCGGAAGCCGCGGAGAAGGCGGCACTGCACCATCTCGACGCCGCAGCGGAGGCCCTGCGCGGCCTGTCCGGCTGACGGACCCGACCGCGAGCCTCACCGGGCGTGGGCCTTTTCTTCCGCCCTCGCTCTGAGCTGCGTGTGCCGTCACAGCCCGACCGGAGAAGAACGGACCACAGCATGACATCGAAGACGACGCCGGGTGCGGAGGACCGTGCGGTCTCACCGGACGACGCCTCGCCGCGCCACCACGAACGGAGCGGGGGCCGCGCCGTATGGATGACCGTGGCGGGCATCGTGCTCCTCGCCCTCAACCTGCGCCCGGCGCTGGTCGCGGTCTCACCGCTGACCCCGGTCATCGGGCGGGAGGCCGGCCTCAGCTCGCCCGCCATCAGCCTGCTGACCTCGCTGCCGCTGCTCTGCTTCGGTCTGCTCGCCCCGGTGTCCCCACGGCTGGGCCGCCGCCTGGGCATGGAGCGGGCCCTGCTGATCGCCATGGTCCTGGTCGTCGCCGGAACCCTGGTGCGCCTGCTGCCGAACATGGTGGCCCTGTTCGGGGGCACCGTGGTCATCGGCGCCGGAATCGCCGTCGGTAACGTACTGCTGCCCGGCCTCATCAAGCGTGACTTCCCGCACCGGGTGGGCCCGATGATGGGCGTGTACTCGATGACGCTGTTCGCCGGAGCGGCGTCCGCGGCCGGGCTCACCGTGCCGCTCCAGCACCTGTCGGGCCTGGGCTGGCGCGCGATGCTCGCCTGCTGGGGAGCCCTGGCCGTACTCGCGCTGGCCGTATGGCTGCCCCAGCTGCGCAGCCACCACCGCGTCTCCTCCCACACGGCGACCGAGGCCGCCCACCCCGTCCGTGGTCTGTGGCGCCAGCCCCTGGCCTGGCACGTGGCCGCCTTCATGGGCCTGCAGTCCCTCACCTACTACGCGGCGACCGCATGGATCCCCACCCTGCTCAAGGGCGCCGGCCTCAGCCAGGGCGTTGCCGGATGGATGCTGTCGTTCTCCTCGCTCCTCGGCATCGCCGGCTCGTTCCTCGCCCCCGTTCTCGCTGAACGCCGCATGCCCGCCGGACTCGTCGCGGTCGTCTCCACCGTGCTGTGCGCGGCAGGCATCGTCGGACTCCTCGCGGCTCCCGCCGGGGCGCCGTACCTGTGGATGCTGCTGCTCGGCCTCGGCCAGGGCGGCGCGATCAGCCTCGCGATGCTCTTCATCGTGCAGCGCGCCCCGGACACCCGTCACGTCGCCCAACTCTCCAGCATGGCCCAGTGCTTCGGCTACATCCTGGCTGCCTGCGGGCCCCTGGCCCTGGGCACCCTGCACGACGCCACCGGCACCTGGACCGTTCCCCTGCTCGCGCTGCTGGCGCTGCTCGTCGCGCAGGCATTCTTCGGGGTGCTGGCCTCCCGCGAACGCCACGTGCGGGAGAGCGAGCCCGTGCGGGCCTGAAGGCAGACGGCAGACGGCGGACGGCCGCCCGGATACCCGGATACCCGGAAGCGCGGCACACGTCCCGTCCTGCATGGCACCGACATGTCGCCGGGCCTGGTCACTCGCCGGGGGTCGCGCTGCCGACGTCCGTGTCCGCCGCGGTTCGTGTCCGCCGACGTTCGGCCGGTCGATCTTTCCGGGCGCGACATCGCCGACCGCGGCATTGCACGGCGAGGCTCGCCACTTAGGTGAATTACGGAAATACAGAACCGTTCACCGAGTTCACCGTCGGCCCCCGGCCTGAGACGACCGATGAGGGTCGTCGCGTACGTGCGCACGCATCCCTTGCAGGCCGAACAGGATGAGAAGCTCGACCACGCCGCCGTCGGCGCTGCCCAGCCAGTGAGGCAGGGACGTGTCGAACTCTGCTGCCTCACCGGGCGGCAGTGTCAGGTCACGCTCGCCGGTCACGAGCCGCAGGCGTCCGCTGAGCACGTAGAGCCATTCAAAGCCTTCATGGGCCTGCGGGGCCGGTTCGAGTGGTTCCGGCCGGGCGGGGATGATCATCTTGAACGCGTGCACACCGCCCGGTCGCCGGGACAGGGGCACGAACGTCATCCCGAACCGCCTGATCGGCTTGAGATGGATCCGGGGGTCGCCGGTGCGCGGGGCACCGACGAGATCGTCCAACGGAACGTCATAGGTGCGGGCCAGCGGCAGCAGCAGTTCCAGGCTCGCCCGGCGCTGCCCGCTCTCCAGCCGGGACAGGGTGCTCTCCGACACGCCGGTCGTCGCCGCGAGGTCGGCGAGGGTGATGCCGCGGTCACGACGCAGCGCACGCAACCGCGGCCCCACCGCGTCGAGCACGTCTTCGTCCGTCTTGGGATTGGGGTCCATGGAGCCATCTTGGGTCCATGGACCCATCTTGCCGTTACCGCAAGATTGCGTGCCCGCTTGGGCTGCGTCAGGCCACGCTGAACTCCTTCCGACGCAAGGAGTCATGATGAACACCACCGATAGGAGCACCACCGATGCGGTCGGCTTCTGGGACGGCGTATACGCGACACGACCGGCAGCCGACAACCCGCAGCCGAACGCTCGCCTCACCGAGACGGTGACTGGCCTGCCGCCTGGTGACGCGTTGGACCTCGGGTGCGGCGACGGCGGCGACGCGCTGTGGCTCGCCGGCCTGGGGTGGCAGGTCACCGCCGCCGACATCTCGGCCGTGGCGGTCGAGCGGCTCGCCGCCCTCGCCCGCTCACACGGTCTGGGAGACCGTGTCACCACCGTGCGGGCCGACTTGCAGACGGCTTTCCCGCGCAGTGGATTCGACCTGGTCTGCGCCTGCTATCTGCACACCCCCTATGCCCTGGACCGGGCGACCGTACTGCGCGCGGCCGCGCACGCACTGCGCCCGGGCGGGAGGCTGCTGGTCGTCGACCACGGCTCGGCCGCGCCGTGGTCATGGAACCAGGACCCCGACGTCCGCTACCCCAGTGCGCAGGAGGTCGCCATGGGTATCGATCTGGCCCCGGATACATGGGCGGTCGAGCGGGCCGACTCACCCCGCCGCATCGCGACCGGAGCTGACGGACGCACCGCCGAGGTCACCGACCACGTCCTCCTCATCCGCCGCACAGCCTGAGGCAGCGTCAGCGCCCGCCCCGGCAAAGGAAGGAAGACCACGATGCCCAGCACCACGCGCCGCGACCACCGCGGTGACACCCCGCCGCCCCGGACCGGAAGCAGTGAGATCGAGGTCCTGCGCGGATTGCTCGACTACCTTCGGACCTCGGCCGCCACGAAGGTCGACGGTGTGCCCGAGCCTCAGGCCCGAACAGCCGCAGTGCCGTCGGGCACGAACCTGATCGGCTTGCTCAACCACCTGACCGTCGTCGAGCGCTCGACGTTCCTCGGGGATCACGTCACAGACTGGCAAGCTACGTTCCAAGCCGCGCCGAAGGACAGCGTGGCCGATGTCGTGGCCCGCTACCGGAACGCGGTCGAGCGCGCGAACGACGTCCTCGACGGGTGCACCGATTTGGGTGCTCCGGTCCCCCGACCGCGGCAGGACCGTCCCGCTCCCAACATCCGCTGGGCGCTCACCCACCTGATCGAGGAGACCGGACGGCACGCGGGCCACGCCGACATCCTCCGCGAACTCATCGACGGCACGACCGGCCGCTGACCCGCCCTCTCCGGGAGGGGGGAACAGCGGTGCCGGCGGGAGCCGGCATGGCAAAGGCCCCCGACCATACGTACTGGTCGGGGGCCTCTCGCCTGCGGTGGGTGTGGGATTTGAACCCACGGTCACATCGCTGCGACGACGGTTTTCAAGACCTTTCTCTAATCCTAACGGACAAACCGCTACGTCGCAGGTCAGCGCCACGCAAGCGCTCCAGAGAAGCGATCCGAACCCTCTCTGTGCCCTCTACGTGCCCGCCAGTCGTCTTGCCCTGTCGAACACCCTGGAGCACGAGTTATCGCCGCAGAAGCTCGTGCAGCAGGGTCACTACCGCAACAGCTACACCAAGGGCTGCCCCCAGTGCCGGATACTGCAAGACCAAGTACACCGTGAAAGCCCCGGTGAGCATGAGCAGAAGAGTGCACGTTCTGATTTGGTCCATTGAGCCCTCCAAGTAGGTTCCTTGAACCAGCGTCAGCGTCGAGTGGGCTCAGTTGACGGCTCCTGACAACCTATGGCGATCTCTTACAATCTCTGACAGAACATGACGGCAGGTGCCATCATGAGCAGGCTCTGCGGAGCTCAGGCCAGGGGGGATTGCATGCCACAGTGGCTTCGGCCAAGGCTTCCGGAAGGTCCTCTCAAGGACCTCAATCGCGAACTGCATGCGCTGCATGGCAAGGCGGGGTACCCGTCAGCCCGGCATCTCTACCTGGCCGTAGGGAAGGCTGCCAGCC
This sequence comes from Streptomyces sp. NBC_01012, assembly GCF_045162755.1. Classification (NCBI taxonomy): domain Bacteria; kingdom Bacillati; phylum Actinomycetota; class Actinomycetes; order Kitasatosporales; family Streptomycetaceae; genus Streptomyces; species Streptomyces sp. NBC_01012. The sequence continues at coordinate 3,715,098 of NZ_CP108688.1, forward strand.
ATACGAAGATCCACCACGCCTTCGTAAAGCCCACGCTCCCGTCCTGGGGCGTGGTCGAAGTAGTGGTAGAACAGCTGGCACGCCAAGCCAGGCCCCGCCTCTCGACCGAGGACGAGATCAACCGCTTCAAGGGTCTGTGGGACAAGGTGCATGCATCAGTCTTCGCTCCCCCAGTGTCAGCCGAGCACCAGACGTTTACGAACACGCATCAACCATCATCTGGAGCAGTCCCCCCAGCACTCATGCCAAGCGCCTTCACCGGGCAGAACGCCTTGATCTATCAGGCAATCCTCGACCTCTATAGGGCGGGAGAACCGGTGGGAGTGCCACAAGTGGCCGCGGAGCTTCAGCGACGTGGACAGCTCGCTCTATGTGGCGGCGAGGACTACCTCTTCGAGTGTGTGAAGCGCGCTATCAAGGGTGCGTTCGAGGCCGGCCTAACCATCCCCGAGTTCACCGCCCTCAACGCACGCAAAGTACGTGCCGCTGCGAGCAGACGCGAGGAACTTGCCTCGTCGGAGTCTGAGTAATTCAGACAGAATCGGCGCGTGGATCCGTAAGCCACTCCTGAGCACCCGCGCCTAGTACTCCTTGCCTACGCATCCGTTGATCAACAGCACGACGGAGCCACAGAGAAGCTGCCAGGACACGCACGTTGGGTACCCCTCAGCTGAGGGGTACCCAACGCAACCAAGCGACTTCAAAGGGGCGCGATCGCCTCCGTGGTGCCATCATCACCGTGGTTACGCCCAGCGCCTGTCTTCACCACGGGCTCGATCCCGCTGAACCAGGAGTCCGACGCTTCCGCTACCTGCTCATCACGACCGGCGACCGGCCTAGCGTAGTGCCGGGTCGTAACGCTCGCGTTCGAGTGCCCGAGCCGGTGCGCGGCGGTCATCACGCCGTACCGGTCGGCAACCCACGTCCCGTGCGAGGCGCGGAGATCGTGCGGCGTGACGTCAGTGAGCCCGGCAGCCGCCACGGCGGGATCGAAGTACGCCTTGCGCCACTGGTTGTAGCGCAGAGGCTTGCCGCCGGGCGTGACGAAGAGGAGAGAGTCCTCCCCGCCGGGCAGCGTCTCCAGTTGCCGACCGATCCGCGCCGCGAGTGTCGGCCCGATCCGCAGGACCCGCTTCTGATGGGACTTGGGAGTGTCGAAGACGAGGGTGCCGTTCGCTTCGGCCAGGTTCTCATCGACGAGGACCAGGCCTCCCGACACATCGATGTCCGCTCGCCGCAGCGCGAACGCCTCCCCGACCCGCAGACCCGCGTAGGCGAGCAAGGAGATCAGCAAGTCATGCGGTTTCGTCGCGCTCCGCACGATCCGTGAGGCTTCCAGCGGGGTGAGGATGTGCGGCTCGGTCTGCGGCATGCGAGGCAGCTTCACGCCCCTGCACGGGGTCTGCCCGATCATCTCGTTGTCGACGGCAGCCCGCATGATCTGCGAGAGCACCCGGTAGGCCTGCCTGATCCGCGATGCGCTGAGACCACGGGTCTTCATCGCACCGACCCATTCGACAATGGTAATAGGCCGGAGGCTGGACAGCTCACGGTCGCCGAGCGCCGGAACGATCAGCGAGTTGATCAGGGATCGGTACGACGCCTGTGTCTTGTGCTTGAGCTGCGGGGAGACCGCGGTCAGCCATCGTGCCGACCAATCGCGGACGGTGGTCTTCCCCTCAGCGGGGTCGAGCCAGCGGCCCTCCTCCATCTCGATTCGCTTCCGGGCCAGCCAGCGATCAGCGTCCGTCGTTGTCGCGAACGTCTGATCAGCGGCTCGCAGCACGCCGTCAGGCCCCGGATACCGAGCCTGAAACCGGCCGGACGGCAGCTTCCGGATCCGACCGAAGGCGCGTCGAGACTTACGCTTGGCGGCCATCAGGCAGCCCTCCGGTACGAGCACGCCGAGGCGGGCCTCAGGACGACCGGCGCCACCGTGTGAGCACTGACGTACTCCTCCACAGCGCTCTCGGGGATGCGGACGTGTCGACCGACCTTGACGAACGTGATGCGGCGTTCCTCGATGAGCCGGCGGGGGAAGCGGAGACCGGTGCCGAGGCGTTCGGCGACCTGATTCACGGTGAGCAGTTGGTCCGCCATGGTCACCACTCCCCTTCGTTGGCAGAGCGCTCCTTGAGTGCGTCGCGGGCGGTCTCGCGGTTGGTCTGGAGGTCACGGGCGATGGTGGCGGCAAGGGCCCCTTCACCGGGGGTGTGCCCGTGGCCGACGTACTGCCAGTCGGTCAGGACGAGGACGGTGTCCGGTTCGCGGTCGGCGAGGCCGAGAGCAGGCGATTCCTGGGCGGCGCGGTAGTCGGCGCGTTCCTGACGGAGGGCACCGAGGGTGGTCGAGTAGGTGCGGGACTTGGACGAGAAGTGGCCGCGGAAGCCGAGCATGTGGGCCCAGGCCCAGAGACGTCGGTCCGGGTAGAGGCTGTCGAGCTCACGGCATGCGGTGATGAGCCGACGGGTGTGATCGGGGACGCGGTGGCGGTCGAGTTCGGCGAGCTCACCGATGCGGCGGTCCAGGGTGCCGGTGTTCTCGGCGGCTTTGGTGGCGTACTTGGCCACGTACGAGGCGACGGCCTGTTCGGTGACATCTGAACCGTCGCCGAAGGCCTTGACCGGGCGGACGTCGAGCTGTCGGCCCCATCGAAAGGTCCGGGCCAGCTGTTCACCGGCAGCCGGGACGGAGACCGACGTGTACGAGTGCGCGGCTGCGGCGCGGATCGCGTCGGTGAGGAGATCGACCGTGGCCCAAGAGGGCGGCGGCGTACAAGGTCCGTCCGCGCCGTCGAGACGTACGACGGCATGGAAGTGGAGGGCTCCGCGCTTCTGGAATTCAGCGACCTTGCCGAAGGAGAGGCGGAGATGGTCACCCAGCTCACGGCGTGGGATTCCTGCGTGGATGGCGAGTTCGCGGCGGAGTCGGGTGGTGAAACGCTGCCAGAGCTCCCCGGCATGGTTGTTGAAGAGCACGGCGCCCGCGTAGTCGTAGGTCTCCGGATCAAGGGCGGAGCCCAGGTCCCCGGAGTCCGAGGCGTGCGCCGTGCCGCAACGGCAGGTGCCCCGGTCGGGCCGGTTGTGGACAGGGCCGAACGAGGGTGCGGTGAGGGTGGCGAAGACGCGCGGGTGGTCGCGGACTGCGGCGGTGATGTCGCGGCGGTCGTCTCCGGCGAGGCCGGCACGGATCAGGTGGTAGGTGTCGCCCGCGTAGGTCCAGGCGCAGGAGGGGCAGCGGGAGGCGCGGCGGTTGCCGCAGGCGATGCGGAGGCGTCCGCCCGGCTCGTACGCGGTCGAGTAGCGGTGCAGAGTATCGCCGGTGGTCTTGTCCTTGTGGGTTACCCAGCCGCTCAGATGGACGGGGTCGGCACAGCCGCCCGTGCGGCGGATCTGGTCCTCCCAGCGGGTGTAGTCGGAGGCCGAGGCCACCCGGAGGACGTCCCCGAGGACGGTCGGGTCGAGCCGTGGGGCGGGCATGGACGGCTTCTCTTTCGAGGGTGAGGGCCGGTGGGCCATGCTGGGGGTTCCTTCCGGTTGCGAGATCGATCGGTGGGCACGGCTCCCGGGCGGCGGATGCTTGGCGGTATCGAGGCCGCCCGGGGGCCGGTCAGCGGCGTTTGGCGTCGGACGCGATCAGGGAGCGCAGGACGACCGCGCAGACGGCGACCGAGGCGCTGGTGACGGCGACCGCCAGGAGCAGCGAGACCAGGACGGTGCCGACGACCAAGACGACGGCAGTGCCAGCACCAACGACCGCGACCGCAGTGCCGGGGGTGAGCTGTACGACCGGACGGGCCGGCGCAGAGGCGGCGGCGGGTGCCGGGGCAGGCGTGCCCGGCGTGATGGTGGTCGGCTGGACGACGGCGGGCGGGGTGACCAGGCCCGAGGGCTGCGGCATCGTCGGGATCTTGGGCTGGAACATGGGTGGTTCTCCTCTCCTGGGCGCGGGTTACTTGACGGCGGTGTCGATGACGGAGGCGAAGAGGCTGTCGGCGAGGAGGTAGCCGCCGAGGAGGAGCACGCAGATCAGCCACACCGGCGGGCGGAAGAGCTTGATGCCGAGGTAGCCGACGACCAGCAGGGCGATCCAGAGGGGGACGTCCATGGACGCTGTCTCCTAACGGACGGTGCAGCGGTGGGTACGGGCGGCGAGTTGGGCGGCGGTCCGGCTGGAGTAGTCGGCGGACCAGCCGCAGCGGTCGGCAGTGCAGACGGCGGCGTGGGCGGTGCGGCCGGTGCGGTCGCGGTGGGTGCCGATCTGCACGGGGCCGATCCGCATCACGGAGTGGAAGCTGTCGCGGGCGGGCATGCCGGTCAGCCCCTGTCGGTCGTCGGGTCGGTGTACTGGGCGCGGATGCTGCGGGCGGTGTCCGGGGCGTCGACGCGCCGTGCGGCTTCCTCGGCGAGCAGGTGGGCGAGGAAGGAACGTCCGGCTGCGGCCATCTCACGCGCTCCGTCGAGGTAGTCGGCCACGGTCAGGGCGGGGGGGGGATCGTGGGTCATCTCAGTTCTCCTTTGCGGTCAGCTGAGGCGGGCGGCGATGGCGTCGGCGAGGTGGGGCGGAACGCCGAGGCGGGAGCGGAGGGTGTCGGTGTCGATCGGTGATCCGGTGCGGGTGCGGTACTCGTCGGCGACCTTGCGGGCGTGGTCGATCAGCACGGCGGGAACAGGCGGCTCCGGGGACGGGGCCGGTGGCGAGGACAGGACCGTTGTCGCAGGGGGCTCATCGGCCTGGGATGGGATCGGGGCGGCGTCAGGCACACGCGCCGGCCCGGCGTCCTTCGTCTCCGTGACGGCGGCTGACGGAGCTGGCTCCGGCCTCCCCGACGAGTGGGCGAGGAGAGTGCCACCGAGGAAGGCGAGTGCGGGCCATCCGGCGATGCCGAGCCGGAGCGGGGCCGGCGGGTCGGCCAGGTCGAGGAACCCGGCGGTGGCGACGTTGGCGCCGAGCGAGGCGAACAGGGCGATCAGGAACCAGCACCAGGCCAATCGGGACGGGCCCTCACTGCGGAGCCGACGCCAGGCGGCGACAAGGAGCAGGTCGACGCTGACCGGGTAGGCCCATGCCTTCCAGCCGTCCTGCCCGGCCGCGGCGGCGAGGTCGTGCAGGTGGGCGAAGGACAGAGCTCCGGCGATGACCGCCTGGATCAACACCGCGTCGATCCGGAGACCGTGCCGGGCGCCCATCAGGAGTCCTCAGCGGGGTCGGAGTCGCCCGGGAACGTGCCCGGCGGCGGCTCCGGCAGCGACACGGCGAGGGACGGACTGACGACGTCCACGAAGTCGAGGTCGGCGCCGGCCATGTCGGCGTACAGGGCGAGTTGGCCGAGCAGAAGCACGGTTCGGGCGAAGTCCTCGCAGTCGGGGCACATGGCGGTTCTCCCTTCTCTGGGCATGGCAGTGGTAGGGACTCGGCGCGAAGACGGTCACGCCTACCGGGTGGGGGAGAGATCAGGCGGTGGCCGGAGCGGCCTTCGCCGATGGCACGAGCTCGGTGGCAGTGCCGGTGTTCGGCCGGAAAGGGGCCAGCTCAGGCAGGTCCGGGGTCCTGTCGGCGTACCGGTTGCAGAGGTTCACGGCCTGGCGGAGCGAGGTGTGCGGAGCGCGGATGCGGTGCCAACCGCCGGACGCGTCTCCCGCGATGGCGAGGCCTCGCAGTTCGGCGGGAATCTGGATGGCGGCGAGGACCGCGTCCGGGGCGATGTCGCCGAAGGCCATGTTGGCGGAGGTCTCGTCATTGAGACGGTGGGCGGTACGGCCGGTGAGTTGGGCGCGGAGCATGGTGATGCCCTTGCCGAGTTCGGAGCCGAAGCGCTGTCCGCAGATTTCGAGGTAGATACCGGCGGCGCGGCCGAGCTGCGCGAGACGGACCAGGGCGGTGATGATGCGGTCCCGCCGCTTCTCCTCCTCCTCCGTTGCGTACAGGGCGAGTTCGGCCACCTCGTCGACCAGGACGACGACCGGGGTCGGGCGGAGCTCATCAGGCAGGTCCCAGATGTCGGCGGCGATCTCCGCGTCCGGCACATCGACGGTGATGCGCTGCTGGGTACGAATGAGGCGGTAGACGTCCGCCATCCGCGCCACGAGTGCATCGAGGAGTTCGGCAGCGGTGTCCGGGCTGTCGGCCAGCGCTGAGAACCGGCGCGCCAGCGGAAAGAGTTCGACCCCCTGCTTGCAGTCGATGCCGACGAGGGCAACGTCCAGAGGAGCAAGGCCGGCGATCAGGTTGCGTTGGTAGACCGACTTGCCGGACTCCGTGGCGCCGAGGGTGAGGGCGTGAGGCATCGCGCGGTAGTCGCGGTAGTGCACCGACCCGTCCTCCCGCAGGGCGACCGGTACCCGCATCGGCAGGGCCTCCGTCTCAGCAGGCATCTGCACCCGCTTGAGCACGTCGTATCCGGTCATCCGCACCTCGACGACACCGGACCGCACCTCACGCGAGGTCACGCCGAACATCGAGAACGAGTGCCGAAGCCGGTCCGAGGCCGCAGCGATGTCGAAGACGTCCTGGCCGGGACGGAGCTTGAGTCGGAGGACCAGGCCGGTGCGAGTCGGCCGGAGTCGCCGGATACGCGGTGGGCGGGGCTCAGGTATCGGCTGGTTGGTGGCCCGAGCCAGAGATAACCGCCACCGCGCCGGCGGAACGGTCAACCCGCACGCGTCCATGACCGAGCGGTACCGGACCAAGACCCGCAGCGCGGCCAGAGTGACCCCGAAGGCCAGCCAGTACCAGGCGGGCCGCCGCCACCGCAGGAGACCCGCAGCGGCGACGACCAGCACCAGAGCGACCGTGAAGGCGGTCATGACTAGGCCGCCTTCGACCCTGCGGCGGCGACGTCGGCGAGCGAGGTGACCGCGACCGCGCGGAACGCGATGCCGTGCCGCCGCTGACCGTTGAAGTCGTTCTCCCACGGACGTGCGACCAGGCCGGTGAGCGCGACCGGCGTGCCCATGGACAGCTCACCGGTGATCCCGGGCTCCGGAACGGTGACGGACAGGATCTCCACCTCCTCGTTCGCCGCGAACATCACGTCCACGGTCATGAGCTGAGCACCGGTCTCCATGTCGGTGGCGATCTCACCGGTGCGGCGGTCACGGACCTTGACCTTCGGAGTCTTGGCGACCATCACGACAGCGCTGGAGGTGTCGACGGGAATCTGACGCACAGCAGATCACTCCTCTATAGATGCTGAACTCCGCCACTCATGTATATGAGTGACATGAAGAAGAGTGCATGACTCCTGTACATGAGTCAACCCGCCGCGAGGAAGAACTCGCGACGGGTTGAGGGAAGTTGAGCGGACGTCAGTCGTCGGCAGGGATCCGATATTCGAAAACGAACTGGTCAGCGGCCATGAGCGTGTCGCAGACCTCGACCACCCGACCCGCGGTCGTACGGGCCTCCCGGATCAGGTGAACCACGGGCGCGCCAGGGCTGAGCGCCAGTTCCGACGCCTCCGACTTCGAGGCCGGGCGCGCTTGCAGCGTCTCGACGAACTCCGCGAACTCATGCCCGTGGTCTTCGAGTCGGGCGTAGATGCCGCCGCCCCCGGGGTTCTCGGCGAACAGCTCGGGGATCTCCTTCACCACGTCCCAGGGCAGGTACGACGAGGCGGTCTCCACCGGGGTGCCGTTACGGAAGTAGAGACGCCGGCGGGCCAACACCTGCGTACCGGCGGGAACGCCCAGGCGCTCGGCGGCATCCTCGGGCGCGTCCATAGGACCGATGTAGAGGACGCTGACTTTCGCGGTGGCGCCGGACTGTGCGGATTCCGCGAGGTAGGCGGCTCGGCCACCTTGCCGGAGCGAGCGCCGGAAGCGATCGGACGAGCGGTGCCGTACGGGGGGCCGGTTCTTCACAATCGAGCCCTTGCCATGCCTGGTCTCGACGAGCCCACTCGCCCGTACCTCGACCATGGCCTTACGGATCGTCCCGCCGGAGACGCCGTAGCGGTCAACCAGCTCGGATTCGCTCGGCACCATATCGCCGGCCTTGAGAACCCCCGCCCGGATCTGCTGCACGAGGTCATCAGCGATCTGCACATACCGAGGACCGGAACCGGCCCCTCCCGCCGCAGTTCCCATAGTCCTTCCCTGCCTCCTATGCTCCTCTACATGAGTCAATCACAGGAAGCGGCACCCACTCCCCTGCACTCCGTGTCCGTCGCCGGAGTAGTGGTGCGCGAGGACGGCCGCCTCCTGGCGATCCGCCGAGCCGACAACGGCACCTGGGAGCTCCCCGGCGGCATCCTCGAACTCAACGAGACACCCGAGGCAGGCGTTGCCCGCGAAGTCTGGGAAGAGACAGGCATCCACGTCGAGGTGGACCGGCTCACCGGCGTCTACAAGAACACGACCCGAGGCATCGTCGCCCTGGTCTTCCGCTGCAAGCCCTCCGGTGGCACTGAGCGCACATCAAGCGAGTCGACAGCCGTCTCCTGGCTCACCCCCGACGAGGTCAGCGAGCGCATGGCCGAGGTCTACGCGGTCCGCCTCCTGGACGCCCTGGACAGCAACGGCCCCCACGTGCGGAGCCACGACGGCAAGCAGCTCATCCCAGCGGGATAAGACTTTCTCTACTTCATCAAGGCCCGCGCACGGCGCGGGCGCGCGCCGCCTCAGCGGCGCGGCCTGCCTCCTGTCTCCGCCCCGGCTGGCCGCGCCCGGCGGCGCGCTCGGCGGCTGCGGGCATGAAGTGGGGGACACCCTCTGTGGCTGGGGCGGTCGGCTCCACGGCTTTAGCCACCTCCCCGGTTCGGGTCCCGCGTCGAGCAAGACCAGGGGGCCACTCGTTCAAATTCCGGGCAGGATCACAGCCTGCCCGAGTTGCCGGCCAGCGTACGGCCCCCTGATCATGCTCGACCCCAAACCGGGCAGGACACCGGCCAAACCCGCTCCGCCGACCTACGCTCCCAGCGCGGCGAGCGCCTGAGCGCACCGATGCACGGGCTGTCTTGTATCAATGCGTACAAGCGGCTTCACAACGGGTAATCTTCGAGGTTAGGCTTGGGAAATCTTTATGCTGTTGGTCGCACTCACCTGGGGGCCCGCATGGCCGACTATTCTGCCAGTGAATCCATGCTCGGCTACCTTTATCAGGCGAGATACGCCTTGCACGCCGCCCTGAGTCGAATCCAGTCCGGATCAAGCGCAAGTGTTCGAATTGAACAATTGGACGATGTCAGCTTTGACGGTCCAGGGACACCGACGGAACTGCTGCAGCTGAAATACCACACAGATCCAAACACCACAATCCCTAACGCCTCGGCTGACATCTGGAAAACTCTCAGAGTTTGGCTAGATCAAGCTCCCGGACATTCCTTCTCGCAGGAAAATCCTGTGTCTCGCTATCTGATCACAACGGGAAGGGCAGCAAAAGGATCAGCCGCACACTTTTTGCGTGACCGCGACCGAGACCTAATTGAGGCGACAAGGATACTGACGAATACTGCAGAGACTTCCAAGAACGAAAATCAGCAAGACGTGTACAGCATGTTCCTCAGGTTGAAACCAGAGGAAAAAAGCGCCTTGGTTTCAACAGTCATTGTAGTTGATAGTGAACCACTACTAGAAGACTTGGAAGTTGAACTACTGAAAAAGCTGTACTTCGCCGCCTCGGAGGACAAACGACCAGCTTTTCTTCGTCGACTTGAAGGCTGGTGGTTCCAACGATGCGTTCAGCATCTGAAGGATAAGACCGCACCGCCAATCACGGTTGCAGAGATTCAGGAAGAGCTGGAACTGATAAGAGAGGAGTTTAGGCGCGATAACCTCCCCATCAATCCAGAGATCTACGATATCGTCGAAGAAGAGGGGGCGGAAAGCGATTTCGTTCGCCAGCTCACCCTAATTAATGTAACCGGGCCACGGCTGGCAGCAGCCGTTTCTTGCTACATTCGAGCTTTTGCACAGCGATCAGAATGGGTCCGAGATGACCTACTGACGCCGGGAGAACTCTCTCGCTACGAAGACCGGCTTAAGGAGGCTTGGCGGGTAAGATTCTGGGAATCACGAGAAGAAATCGGAGAATCTGCCGCCGAAGCAGAAAAGATCAAAGTCGCACGAGTGCTATACAAGTGGGTTGAACAAGAAGCTGATATCAGAATCCGCGATATGTGCCGCGAGCCATTCGTAATGCAGGGCACCTACCATGGCCTCGCTGACCACCGAGAAGTCGGATGGCATCCCGACTTTGAAGTAAGGTTGGCAACCTTGCTTGAGAGTGAGTCGGCATGAACCAGTGGCTTCAGCCATTCACCAGCCAGGAAGAATCAGCTCTTTTCAATCCAGCGTTTCTTGCCGCTGTCATTCGCAAGTCTGCTGAATATTACCAAACCGAAGCAGACGAGCCAATGCCGATTTCCTTGGCCTTTTTGGTAGTTCCCGCAGCTATGAGTAAACAGATTCGCGACACATTCCCCCTCACCAAAGCAACATCACTTGTAGTCTGGGTTGAAGCTCACGAGAGAGAGCGTTTGATCTTGCAAACGAACACCCCTGCTCTGGCACCGGCCGTGAGGAAGGGACTGATCCTAGGTGTGCAAGCTGATCTATTTTCATTGCGAGACGCAAAAATTTCCGCGACGTCAGCGCGAAGAATCAAAAATTTGGTATCGCTCTCACAAGGATCCGCCGAGGTAAAACACATACTCAAAGTAGCCGAGCGTCTAGGGAAAAGTTTCGCTAGATCCGGTGACGTAGCTTCAATTTTCTCGACATGGGGAGTCAGCGCACGATGATGCAGATCCGTGAAATTGTGCTCTACTCCTGGACCGGAAAGCAGCGACGCCTTCCCCTAAAGCTAAATTCTGTCAACATTATCACCGGAGATTCCGCGACCGGAAAAACTGCCCTTACGGACATCATTGACTACTGTCTCGGTAGCGGAACTTGCGAGGTCCCGCGGGGAAGAATCACTGAGACCGTGTCATGGTACGCGCTGCATCTTCAAGTGAATGACTCCGAAGTATTTGTAGCAAGGCAGGCGCCCGAGGACAAGGCTCAATCCTCACAGCGAGTTTTCATTAAACAAGGATCGACAGTAAGTATTCCCAGCTATGCGGACCTTGGTCCAACCACAAATGTCGACGGCCTCATTAGCCTCCTGTCGCGACTTCTCGAATTTCCGGATACCGGAAACTCTGAGTTGCAAGGGATCCCCAACTATGCTGTAACCTTGCGCCACGCGGCATTTTTCCTTTATCAGCAACAAGACGAAATCATCAGCCGGCAGCGGCTTTTCCACCGACAAGGCGAATCCTTCGTTTCAAACTCCATCCGAGAGACGTTGCCGTTCTTTCTAGGCGCTATCACTGCGGAGGACGTGCGCGTAGCACGTCGAATCAGTCGACTAAAGAAACGCGTGAGGGATACTTCTAAGGAGGTAGCTGACCTTGAGGCAGCGGCCGACCGCGGCGGCATGCGGGCCCAGCAACTTCTGGCCGAAGCGGCAAACGCAGGTTTGACCACACTAATCTCGTCGGGTGACAGTTCTCTGACCGTCGATGCGCTGGCTGAGTTGCGAACCATTCTGGCCCTAAGGCAAAGCACAGGGGCCAGACCTGAAGATCCTGATAATACGCAACTCGGCCATCCTAATAGGGCACGTCAAGCTCTACTTGAGGAACGCGACCGAATCCGGATCAGGTCGAAGCGCGCTCAGAGCTCCCTCGAATCAATCGCTACGGTGATAAGCGATAGAAGAAGCTTCGAGAGGGAGGCTAGTGAGCAACGGGCTAGGATTTCCTTTGTACAGCTAATTCCGGAAAACGAGAATTCCGAATGCCCACTATGCGGATCCCAAGTAGAGGGGCACCAGGAAGAGGTCGCGGGGCTTCGTGAGCATTTTGCCTCACTGAATAACATGCCTCGGTCTGTTTCATCCGAATCACCTAGGCTTAAGGACCTTGCCGAGACTCTCAAGCGCGAGATCGATGAGTGCCAGCAGGCAATCAGGAACAACTCCGCGCAGCTCGAATCAATCGAGCGGACTAGCGAACGCGAACGAAATCTTGCCCTGCAGGAGAGTGTCCAGGCCACCGTAATTGGTCGCATCGACTTCTACCTTGAGGGCGTTGGCGGGGACGAGCGCCTTCGACTAATTAGGCAAGAACTTGAGTCTCTGAAGATTCAGCTTGAAGCGGCCGAGAGTGAGGTCGACTCGGACGTAATTCGCGACAGAACGCAGTCAATTGTTTCGCGACTGAATCAGCGGATGACTAACTGGTCCAGCCAGCTCCCGATCGAACACTCGGCAGATCCCATGAGGTTCGACATTAAGAAGCTGCAGATCGTGCTGGACACTCCGAGAGGGCCGCTAGCAATGCCCCAAATTGGCAGTGGTCAAAGCTGGGTCGCCTATCACTTGCTAGTACATATGGCGCTCCACGAATGGTTCGCTGAACATAGCAGGCCAGTTCCCGGGTTTGTGTTTTTTGACCAGCCTTCACAGGTCGGCTTCCCGGCGGATTCCGAGTATAGAGACAATGACGCAGTACCAGGCGATAGGCATACCATCGCCGATACCTTCCGTTTTATTATCGACGCTGCAGGTCGTGCTGAAAAGCCCTACCAAATCATCATTGCCGAACATGCCGACTTCGACGAGCAATGGTTCCAAGACTGCGTTCGAGAAAAATGGAGAAATGGCACTGCCCTAATTCCTCAAGATTGGTGATGAATTTCAGGCGAACCGGTCCGTGGTTATGCTAAGTACCCAGCTACTTCGGGACGAAGCGGGTCTAACGCCGTCCAAGGTTGACGGAATTCAGTTGGCAATGACAGAGGTCCGTGGAATCTGATCTGGTCAGATTCCACGGACCTCTCTCGCCGTGCAAGTTGGAAAAGCCGTAGATCAATAGGCGGCCTCACCCGGATCACACGTTGCCGGGAGGCGACCGCGGCTCGTTGCAACGCGGAAGATGTCCCGCAGAGCCCCAGTCAGCTCCTTCGCCAGACGTCGCATCTCGTCTGGGGACGTGTCCTGGCTGTCCAGAACTTCCGATGCCTCTTCCAACAGTTGGCTTGCCGTGCCGAGTTGGATCGCTTCAACTCGGTCCGCGAAGCGGGACATGTAGCCGTCCGGGTCGTCGGTGCTCAGGTAGCAGGGCTTGTCCCCCGGGCCCAACCACGGGAGGAGCCGAAGTTCGTTCGGTGTCGTCATCCTTGGGTTGGCCTCTCGTTGAGCACGTGGTGGGCGGTGAAGACGGCGTCGACTCGGTCTCCCGGAAAGGTCAGGAGCGCGGCTTCAACGACGCGGCCGGCGGCGTCGGTGGCGATGCGGGTGATCGCGAGAACGGCCATGTTGTTTCCGATCCGGAGGGACGATGCTTCGTCTGGGGTGGCAGAGCGGGCGCAGACCGTCTCTCGGATGGTGGCCGGCGACGGGCCGAGGACGGCGAATCTCGTGACCGCCTCCCGGCACGCGGAGTCGTCGTCGAGGACTCCGGCCGGGGCCAGGTCGCGCGGGATGTAGATGCGGGCCAGGCCGTGCGGCGTCCCTTGTTCAAGGCTGAGGCAGGAGTACTCCGCGAGAGGGCTTCCCGTTGGCACCTTCAGCAACGTCGTCAGGTGCACGGAGGCCGGAACCGTGGTGCTGCGAACCGTGAAGCGCAACGTCGGCTCAGCAGCGGTCCAGGGGTCCAGCGTGCCCCAGCCGCCGACGTACATGATCTTGCGGCGGGGGTGACGGACGTAGTTGCCCTTGCCGTGGATCTTCTCGACGAGTCCCTCGCCCTGGAGCACAGCGAGAGCACGTCGCAGGGTCACTGTGCTGACTCTGTACCGGACGGCCAGGCCAGCTTCGGACGGGAGGCGTTCGCCAGGCTTGATGCTGCCCGTCGTGATCTGGTGGCGTAGGTCGTCGGCGATGTCGTGGTGACGAGAACGCACGGCGCCGGTCACCGCCTTCTCAGCAGGCGCAGGGCAACGAGCCGGGTACGCGCGTGTATGGCCAGCAGTTCCCCCGACTCGAAGACCAGTTGCTTGGCCCCCCGGGGAAGCTGGAAGAGGTCTCGCACCCGGCAGGCCTGGCCGCCGAGTTGGATGATGTCGCCGCGTTGCACGGTGGCCGCGGTGATTTCGACGGGCGAGGCCAGCGCACCGCCGAGGGCTCGGTCCCTCACGCCGTCACCGCCACGGGCACAGACGGGTCGGGCGTCGGGTGGCACGGGCAGTCACACACCTCGTAGATCACCGGTACATCGGCCGGCGCCAAAGACGGGGAGGGCTCGATGCAGGAGGGGTGCGTGCCGATCCAGCACGCGATCGAGCGGTACGGGACGGGAGCTGTGCCCGTGGGGCGCGGTTGTCGGCAAGGAGCCATCAGAGGGCCCCTGCGAGGGCCGACCAGGCATCGGCGGGGAGTTGGGGGGCGACGAGCACCGTGCGCGTCCGGACTCGCTCTTCCCACGCCAGCAGGTACGGACGGACGAGCGCGACGTCCTCACCTCTCAGCGGGTAACGGTGGACCGCGCCCGCCGAAGCCCGACCCAGGGCGACGGTCGAAGCGTCAGCGGGTGCGATGACGGTGCGAGCGGCCAGCGGCCGGGAGGGCGTTAAGGGGCGGCGGTGCCGGCCCTTTGAGAAGTACCGCTCTCTGGTGAGCGAGGCGGCACGGCGGATACGGTTGAGCATGCTGGTCAGCTCCTATCGCTGATAGCCCGGTCCCCCGACATCGCCCGTCGTGGGGACCGTTTTGCGTACAGCCGCCCATAAGGTGCGGCCGTTCAAACTGGTAGCCAGGAGTCCAAATCGATCGGCCTCAGCCACCACGTCCAGGACCTCCCGCCATGACTCGGCGGAGAGCGTTTCCGGCACTTCCGCCTCGACCGTCGTGAACCGCGTGTGCTCCTCCACGCGGGTGGGGAGCCCGATGGCGGACAGTCGGGCGGCGATGGCCGCCGCGGTTACTCCCGAAGCGGGCACAGGGCAGCCTCCGTCACCAGCGATCACTTTCAGTGAAGCTAGTTAACTAGATTAGAGCTAGTGGACTAGATTTTCCATATGTCTGAGCAACCGCCGTATCTCCGCATCGCCGACGAACTCCGGCGGCGCATCGCGGAGCACGTCTGGGAACCGGGCGACCGCCTCCCCTCCCGCGCCCAGATCGGCCAGGAGTGCGGCGTGGGAGAGAACGTGGTGCGCCGGGCACAAGAGCTGCTGATCTCCCACGGAGTGCTGGAGGGCCGGGCCGGATCGGGCACATACGTCGCCGAACCTCGACAGCGAGTACGGGTCGTCCGGTCATCGGCGCGCGAGCAGTCCAGCGAGTCGCCGTTCCGCGAGGACATGAAGGCCCTTCGCCGACAGAGCGACTGGGAGAGCCGGACCGACGCGAAGGTTCCGGCCCCGGCGGAGATCGCTACGCGGCTCGGGATCGCCGAGGGCGAACTGTGCGTGCGTACGACGTACGAGTTCTTGGCGGACGGCAGGCCGGTGCAGCTGTCGACAAGTTGGGAGCCCTACGACCTCACCGCCGGCACACTCGTCGTCCTCCCCGAGGGAGGGCCACACGCCGGGGCGGGAGTCGTGAACCGCATGGCCGCCATCGGAGTAACCGTCAGCCATGCGGTGGAGCAGCCTGAACCGCGGCACGCGACCGCCGAAGAGGCCTCGCTACTCGGCATCCAGAAGGCAGCACTCGTGACGCACATCCGCCGGACGTACTACAGCGACCAGGGCCGCCCCGTGGAGACGGCGGACATCGTGGTGCCCGCAGCGCACTGCGAGATCGTCTACGAGATCCCGATCCATCGCTGAGCGGCCGTACCCCCTTGCGGGAAGTGTCACTACGGCATCATGCGTGCGTGGGAATCGATGTGGAACTGCACTCTGCTCGCCCGGCGCGCAACTGGAAGAAGGCACGCAGGACGTTTCTGCGAGGCTGCTACGGGCACGCCGAGGCGTTGGCCGACGCGCTCGGGTCGCTTCACTATCTCGGCGTCCCTGGGCGCCTTCCAGCCGTCGATCTCTACGGAGACACGGTGATGAACGAGCAGGAAGCCTCAGCAGCACTCATCGAAGTGCCCCGCCTGAAAGAACAGTGCGAGGACGAGCGCCAGCGCGCGGCGCTGGACGATCTCTCGGCGGTACTCCAACAGTGCGCAGCCACCCCGGGCAGCTATGTGTGGTTCGCAGGCGACTGAGGTGCAGGTGCTGGTGTCTGCGTCCGTGCCCCCGCGTGCCCCTTCCGTGCCCGATAAAGCGGGAAACCACGGGGAACAACGGTGCCCGGCGGAGAACGGGCATGGCAAAGGCCCCCGACCATACGTACTGGTCAGGGGCCTCTCGCCTGCGGTGGGTGTGGGATTTGAACCCACGGTCACATCGCTGCGACGACGGTTTTCAAGACCGTTCCCTTAGGCCGCTCGGGCAACCCACCCTCGCCCCGCCTACCTGCTGCGGAGCGCCTACAGCGTACCGGTTCGCCGAACCTGCTGGGTGATCCCGGCCAGAGGATGGCCACGGGTCTGCCTGCCGGCCGCGAATTCGGCTGCATCGGCGGTGCGTCGGCCGTGTGAGTCTCGCCCACTCGCCCGCAGCACGCCACCACGGCCTCAGGTGCCTGGGGCGCCCGCGGTGCCTGCCGTGTCGCCGTCCCTGCGCGATGACGGGAGCACCAGGTCTCGCTGGCGATGCTTCTCGCCCTTGACGCTGCCCTGCACGCCGAGGTCTGTCCTGGCGGCCTCGTGGAACTCGTTGATCTGCCGGAAAGCCGCTCGGTGCCGTGTGCGCCACTCGTCCAGCGTGCCGACAGTGCGGCCGTCGGCCTGCCAGTCGATCGCGAGCGCCACGGCGTTCAGCTCGTGCCCCGCCTCCACGGTGGAGTCGCCACCCAGAAGCATGACCCGCTCGAAGGCCCGCCCTCGAAGTCGGGCGGCTTCCCGCAGCTCCTCGTGCAGGTCGCTCTCGGGCTTGCCGCTCGGGCAGAGGCCTTCCCTGTGCTCGTAGAGCTGAACGGCCAGGAAGATGCCGGCCCTGACCCGGTCGACATAGCCCTCGTACGCGTCGATCTTCCTGTCGTCCCACCGCGTGAGCAGGGCGTACTTGTTGCGGCTCCGCTCCATGATGAAAGTGGTCAGGTGCGTGGTCAGTGCGCCTAACAGAACGGCCGCGATCGTGACGAGCTGCTCGCCGGTTCCCAACTCGTCCTCCTGATACGCCTTTTGAGAATGACTGGGTGATCGTACGAGGCGAGACAGCCGGCCGGAGTGGCTCCACCGGAATTGGGCCGTGAATCTGTACGCCGTGAACGCCTGCTCCGGCCGCTGCACCATTCCTCGGACCGAAAATGGGGGACGGACCGTAGTGGACCATGGAGGCAACCGGCCCCGGGCGCTCAGGTCCCCGGGCGCACTGCGGAGAGGCGAGGCGATGGCGAATCCCCTGGTAGAGGCGCTGATCACCTTGGAGCGCGGCTATGTGCGCCGTGCCTCCGGTCCGGTCGGTACGGCTTCGATCGCCGCCCGCCACTTGAACCCGCTCCTACGGGACAACCCCCGCCGACGCGTGGTCGACACCGTTTACGGGGCGAAGTTCGCCGTCGATACGCAGGACCTCATCCAGCGCTACATCTACATGTTCGGCGTGTGGGAGCCCAACATGTCCCGCTGGCTGCGGCGGAGGCTTCGTCACGGCGACACGTTCGTCGATGTCGGCGCCAATGTGGGGTACTTCAGCGTGCTCGCCGCACAACTCGTCGGCGAGGAAGGTCGGGTGGTGGCCATCGAGGCCTCGTCCGTCTTCCATCGACGGCTCTTGCAGCAGGTCCGGCTCAACGGATACGGAAGTGTTCGTGCTGTGAATCTTGCCGTCGATGACGAGCGCAAGACGCTGACCTTCGTACTGGCCAGCTCGGCCAACATGGGGGCGAACAGCATCGTCCCGTACAGCGGGCCCGCTGAGTCGACGTTCGAGATCGAGGCCATCCCTCTGGCCGAGGCACTCGAACCGTCGGAGATTGCCCGTGCGCGCGTGATCAAGATCGACGTGGAGGGCGCCGAGGGCGGTGTCGTCCGGGGGCTGGCTCCGTTGCTCGACAGACTGCGGCCTGATGCGGAAATCACGGTCGAGGTCACTCCGTCCCGCATGGCCCAACTCGGGGATTCCGTCGACGAGCTGTTGGCGACCATGCGCCGCCACGGCTTCCACACCTACCGCTTGGCCAACGACTACTCACCGGGCAGCTACCCCAGGATGCTGCGTGACGAGTCGGTCGTGCCGGTGCGTTGGCGGGGGCCCGTCGTCGAGGAGAGCGACCTGATCTTCTCTCGCGTCGATGCCGAGACCCTCCCCTGACATGGCCCGATCGTCTACGAATCGACCACCGCCGCCGGGTAGCCCCACCCCAGGCGGCCCAACTCCCGGGCCCGCGCCTCGACGACCGCCATGCGTGCGTCGCGTTCGCCCACCGCGGTGTGCTCGGCCTGGCTGGTGGCCTGGCCGGGCCACTTCCGGTACAGCAGTCCCACCTCGGGCGAGAACCAACCGCGGCTGGTCGCGTTCAGCGCCAGGAGCAGGCCCGTGTCCTCCGATGCCGGCAGGGCCATCCAGCCGCCGAGCGCCAGGAGCAGGCCGCGTCGGGCGAACAGGGTCGCCGGATGCACCTGCGCCCGGAACCCGTTCGCCTTCCAGAAGTCGAGTACAGCTCCTCGCTCGATCGCGCCGGCCTCAGGGTCGCCCGGGAACCCTGCCGTCGAGCCGTCAGGCAGCAGGTCCAGGACGCGTGAGGTCGCCCATCCGATGCCGGGGTCGGCCTCGAGAGCGGCCAGGTCCCGCGCCAGCGCACCGGCGGGCAGCTGGTCATCCGCGTCAAGGATCTTGATGTACTCGCCGTCCGCATGCGCGAGGGCCATCGTCCGGGCGACGCCGGGGCCACCCGATCGCCCCTGCCGGAAGGTGATGCGCTTGTCGTCCGGGACGTGAGGGGCGACCTCGTCGGTCCGCCCGTCCTCCTGGATGAGCCAGTGCCATTCCCATCCGTCCGGGAGCTCCTGCTCGCAGAGGGACCTGTAGGCGTCCGTCAGGAACGGCGCGGACGGAGGATGCACAGCGGTGACGATGATGATGCGCCGGCGCACGGCACTCACCACCTTTCCAGGGGAGTGGTGAAAAGCATTTCCGTACGGTCACCGGGCAGAGTGACGTCGGACATCTCCACAACGCGGCCGTCGGTGTCGAACGATGTCTTCCTGAGGACCAGGACAGATGTTCCCGGAGGGAGCTCCAGCTCCGCCGCCTCCTCCGGAGTGGGAGGCCGAGCCGTCACATGCTCCTCCATACGGTCGAGCTCGATGCCGACCGTGAAGAGCTGGTTCTGCGTGCCCCCTGGCCAGGGCTCGTTGCCTTCGTCCAGGAGGTCCGGGTTCCCAGCGATCAGGTCCCGGACGATGTACGAGGTCACGAGGCCGAACGGGGCCGTCTCGACGGTGTACCGCGTCCGGTACGCCCGCTCCAGCATGGTCGTGCCTTCGGGGACGTCGAAGATCCCCGACAGCCGTTCGTCCGCCTTGATCTCGCGGTAGGACGCCCGGAAAGCGAGATCGTTCATCTGCAGCCCGGTGTCATGCTCCGTCGCGCCTGTCTCCAGCCGCACAGGCTTCGGCTCGCGCGCCCGGTCCTTCTCCCACTGATGGCGGACGTTGGAGCGCGACACGGTGGTACGGGGCTGCCGGACGAAGTTGCCGCGCCCGTGCTGCTTCTCGATCAGCCCTTCGTCCCGAAGCAGGCGAAGTGCGTCCCTGATCGTCGGGACACTGCGCCTGTACTGCTCGGCCAGCTTCGACTCCGCGGGCAGACGGTCTCCGGGTCTCAGCTCACCCGCACGAATGGACTGCCTGAGCTCGTCCGCGATCCGCTCGTATGCGACTGCCATGTGGTGCCCACCGTCCTGTCGGTCCGACGGCCTCACCCTACGACTCCTCAAGAGGTCTTGATGAGTCAGGGACAGGCAAGTCCGCTCACAGCGTTCGGGCTTACGACGGCCGGCCATGGGACAGCTCGCACACTCGACGTGCGTTCAGGGCCTCTGCACAGTGCCGCAGGAGCAGATTCCGCTGCCGCGCGCGGGGATTGCCCACAGCTCGAAAGCCGCCGGGGCGCCTTCACCGATGCGCACGACCAGCGGGGAAAGGCATCGAAACCTACAAGCCCCTGTGCCTGTAAGGGGCTCCACCGACTTCCACCGGGACCGCTGGACATGAATGCGCCCGACCGCTGGAGACGGGGGATGCACCAGCGGTCGGGCTGCCGTCAACAGTAGCAAGGCCGTTCGACCGGCGAGAGAACTACCCTGCGGCCGCCATGAGTTGTGACCCAGGTCACGCGGGCTGCCGGAGTCGCCCCTGGTACCTCCGTCACTGTTCGCACGGGGGCTTGTACGAGAGGCGGGGAAGGTACTCGTGCCATTTGTCCGGCGTCAGGACGCCCCGGGTGCGCGAGCAGATGCGGCTGATCGCCTTGTCGACGCTCAGGTTCCACAGCCGGACCGTATCGGCGCCGCTCGACACCCCCAGCATCCGGCTTCTTCGGTTGAACGACAAGAAATTGCCGGTCTTGGCATTCGGGCTCATCGACTGGCCGACAGGAGTCGCTGCGGACGGGTGCGTGACGTTCCAGAGCCTGACCGTGTCGTCGTTGCCGCCGCTCGCCAGAGTGCGGCCGTTCCCGCTGAAGGTCAGTGACACGACCGCTTGGGTGTGCCCCGTGAGGACGGAGCCCAGCCGGGCTCCGTCGAGGGGGTCGGTGACGTTCCAGAGCCTGACCGTGCCGTCGTCGCTGCCGCTGGCCAAGGTACGGCCGTCCGGGCTGTAGGCGAGCACGTTGACGGGGCCCAGATGCCCACGAAGAGGTGTGCCGAGCGGAACGGCGTGGTGCGCGTCGCTCACGTCCCAGAGCCGGACGGTGGCGTCGGCACTGCCACTGGCGAGAGTGCGACCGTCGGGGCTGAAGACAAGGCTGTTGACATAACCCTTCGGACCGGTGAGCGGCGCACCGACCGGGTGTGGAGCGGACGGGTCGCCGACGTCCCACAGCTGTACGGTGCGGTCGTCGAGGGCGGTTGCCAGAGTGCGCCCGTCCGGGCTGAACGCCAGCGCGTCGGGGCCCGCGAATCGTGTCTCCAGCATGACGGACGGCCCATGGGCGACAGGACGGGCAGGGTCCTCGACATCCCACAACTGCACCGCGCGATTTCCGGTCAGCACCGCGAGCGTGTACCCGTCGGGGGAGAACGCCAGCGTACGCACGTCGCCGTCGCCCGGCATGAACGGTTCGCTCACCGACTCGGGCCGGGTGGGAGACTCCACGTTCCACAGTCGGACCCTGCCGTCCCGCGCGGCCGTGGCGAGCACTCGCCCATCAGGGCGGAACGCTCCGATGCGGCCGATCATGTCCATCGTCGGTATCGACCACAGGCGGACCTTGTTGTCGCCGCTCCCGGTGGCAAGGGTTCGGCCGTCGGGGCTGAAGCCGACGGCGTACATCTCGCCGCTGCTGCCGGTGAGACGCTCGCCCACCTGCGAGGGGTAGGCGGGATTGATGACGTTCCACAGACTGGCCGTGCTGTCCGCACTGCCGACCGCCAGCATGCTTCCGTCGGGGCTGAAGGCCACTGACCAGATGGGGCCGGTGTGACCGGTGAGGCGCTGGCCGAGCTTGGTGGCATGGCGTGGGTCGGTCACGTCCCAGAGCCGGACGGCATGGTCCGAACCGCCGGTGGCGAGCGTACGGCCGTCGGGGCTGAAGGCCACGGAGTGCACGGTGCTCTTGTGCCCGGTCAGCGCCGAGCCGATCGACTCCGGGTGACCCGGAGCAGTCACGTTCCACAGCCTGATCGTTCCGTCGTCGCCGCCTGCCGCCAGCGTCCGCCCGTCGGGGCTGAAGGCCACGGAGCGCACGGCGGCCGTGTGGCCGGTCAGGGTTCCGATCGCTTTCGGCCGTCCCGGGTCGTCCACATCCCAGAGCCGCACGGTGTGATCTTCGTTCGCGGAGGCCAGGGTGTGTCCGTCGGGGCTGAACGCGAGGAGATAGCCCGTGCCGCCACGGCCGGCCACCGGTGAACCGAGCGGCTTCGGGCGGCTGGGATCCCGTACGTTCCACATCCGGATCGTGCCGTCGTCCGAAGCGCTGGCGAGGGTGTTGCCGTCCGGGCTGAAGACCGCGCTGCTCACCCAGCTCTCATGGCCTTTGAGGGGCTTGCCCAGTTGTTCGGGACGAGTCGGGTCCGTCACGTCCCACAGCCGAACGGTCCGGTCGTAGCTGGCGGTGGCCAGAGTGCGTCCGTCGGGGCTGAAGGTGGTGAGGTAGACGGCACCGGAGTGGCCCACGAGCGGCGTGGCCAGTGGCGCGTTCACTATCGAGATCAGCCGGTTGTTCGTGCCCTCGTCGTCCGGCCGCAGACGGTGTGCCACCATGCTGAGCTGCGCCGACAGCGACGGATCGGTTCCCTGGACGCGATCGGCCTCGGCGACCACCTGCTCGAACACGGCGTCGTCCCGCTCCTGCCACGCCAGCACCGCCGAACTGGCAGCCAGGATCGCCAGGACGACCAGAGCCGCCACCGCACCACGGCTGATCCAGAGTGTGCGCCTGCGCAGCCTGGCCGAAGCAGCCAGGAAGTCCACCGCGCTCCGGGTCAGAAATCCCTCACCGACCGATTTCTCCCAGCGGCCGGCCTGTTCAAGGCGGGAACCCCGGTAGAGCAGCGACGTGTCGCGACTGGCGTTCTCCCAGGCGCGGCCGTCCTCCTCCACCTGCTGGCGCAGCAGATTGCCGTTCCTGTCCTCGTCTATCCAGTCACGCAGGCGCGGCCAGGCGTGGAGCAGTGCCTCATGGGTGATCTCCACGTTCTCCGCGTCGAGCGTCACCAATCGGGCGTGCACCAGCGCCTCGATCGACTCCTCCGTCCTGTCGGGGTCGGTCGACTCCTCCGCCAGCTGGCGCCGTGTCTCCCGCCTACGCGTCGCCTGCGTGTCTTCGCTCAGGCGGACCAGCCTGAGAAGGAGCAGTCTCGCGGCCGTGCGTGCCGCAGGACCGAGGCCGGACCAGGCCCGCTCGGCGGTCGCCGCCACCGCTCCTTGGATTCCGCCCGCCGCGCCGTAACCGGCCAGCGTCAGCCTTCCCCCGTTCCGTCGCTGCCACGTGGCGAGCAAGGCGTGGGAGAGGAGCGGCAGCACCCCCGCGTGGGTGCCGCGGGGACTGTCAGCGCTCACATCCCGGACGATCAGCTCCGCCAGCCCCGGTTCGAGTGACAGACCCACCGCCTTCGCCGGGCCTGTTATCGCCTCGCGCAATTCCGCGGTGGTCAGCGGCCCGAGCACCATGTGCCGGTGTTGCAGAGCGTCAGCCAGTTCGGGATAGCCCAGGCATTGCTCGTAGAAGTCGGCGCGTATGCCGAGGACCACCAGTGCCGGAGCGGAGTCGTCCTCTTCGGCCGGCGTGCACGCGGCATGGAGGAGATGGACGAAGGCGCGCCGGTCCTCCTCGTCGGAGCAGAGGGTGAAGGTCTCCTCGAACTGATCCACGACGAGGACCGGACGGGCACGGGACGAGGCTGCCTCACGGTGTGCCCATGCCGAGACTGCGTCCCTCGCCAGGCGCGCGAACTGGCGTGTTCCGGGTTCCTCGGCGGCGGAGAGAACGTCCGCAAGCCCGGGTATCCGGCGAGTCAGCTCCGCGAGGGGATCACTTCCCGGGACCAGCTGGAGCACCTGCCGTGCCTGGACGCCCTCGTCGCCCGGCTCGCCGCCCCGCAAGGTGGGCACCAGGCCCGCGTTCAGGAGGGAGGACTTCCCTGCTCCCGAGGCGCCCACCAGCATGACCAGGCCGCCGCCCGTGTTCTCCGCTGCCAGGAGCTGGGCGACGAGGGCCTCCTTGCTCCGCTCCCGGCCGAAGAACCACTGGGCGTCCTGCTGCCGGTACGGAGCCAGTCCTCGGTAGGGGCACACGCCACCCGGGACGGCCGGGGCTTCGGCCGGGGACCGTTCCTCCTCCTCCGCAGCGGCTGCGGGGCGATCACCGGCCGGGTCCTCCACCGCGCGCTCCCACAGGCGCTGCCACTGGGCCAGGTCGTACAGGCCTGTGGACACGGGCACCGTTCGCGAGCGCCGCGCTTGGGGGACCAGGACCTGAAGGACGGCTGCGAGGGCGACGAACTGGGCAGGGACGTTCTTGGCTCTCCGCCAGTCGCTGATGCGCTGAGCGGACACCCGCACCGGGCGTCCTCGTTCGTCGACCCGCTGAAGCCGGACGACCGCCTCGGACACGCTCTTGAGAGGAGGGTTGCCGGCCTCCCTGTACAGCAGCGCAAGGCGTTCCGCCAACGCTGTACGTGCCCCTGAGTCGGGCCTCAAGGTCCCTGCTCCTTACTTCCCTGCGCCTGGACATCCGGACCGGAAAACTCAGCCTATCTGTCTGACCTGCGGATAAATGCAGACCGGAACCCCGGAACATCCTGGGCGAGAGCCATGGCTGAGAGGATCACGAGGCAGTAGCGCATCGACCGGACATCACCCGGAAGGTGCCGCCACCCGCTCGCAGAGACCCTCATGCTGCCGCATGTTCTCCGCTGAATTCCGCCGTAGCCCGAAACGGTGACAGGGGTCATTGCACGGGGCTCGAAAGACCGTGGAACCCGCCTCGCCCGGGCCGCTGTCGCACAGACCGCGAGTCCGCCCTCTTTGATTAGCGCCGAACACAGCACGCGCCGGCCTCACACGCGTTGTTCGGTACCGGTCCCCACGAGGGGAGGGACTGGTACCGAACGACGCGTGTGAAGTCGGCGCGGGTCACGGGCCGACGACCTGACCGACCGGTCAGCTGTCGCCCTTGCGCTCGCCCAGAGTGAGTTCGGCCGTCGCCGTCCTGCCGTCGCGCTTGTAGGTGAGCGTGACCTTGTCGCCCGCCTTGTGGGTCCAGATCTCACCGATCAGCGTCGGGCCGCTCTCGACCGCCGTGTCGTTGAACTTGGTGATCACGTCACCGCCCTTCAGGCCGGCCTCGGCCGCAGGGCCGTTCGGGGTGACGGCGGGGGTGCCGTCGGTGCCCTTGTCCGAGATGACGGCGCCGCCGGTCTTCTCCTCCATCGACACCGTCGCGCCGATCACCGGGTAGACGGGCTGCCCCGTCTTGATCAGCTGCTCGGCGACGTTCTTCGCCTGGTTGACCGGGATCGCGAAGCCGAGGCCGATGGAACCGGCCTGGGACTGGCCGGTGCCGCCGCTGGTGGACTGGATGGCCGAGTTGATGCCGATGACGGCGCCGCCGGCGTCCAGGAGCGGTCCGCCCGAGTTGCCCGGGTTGATGGAGGCGTCGGTCTGCAGCGCGCTCATGTACGAGTTCGCACTGCTGGAACCGTCACCGGAGGCGACCGGGCGGTTCTTCGCGCTGATGATGCCCGTGGTGACCGTGTTGGAGAGGCCGAAGGGTGCGCCGATCGCGATGGTGGAATCGCCCACCGCGACCTTGTCGGAGTCCCCCAGGGACAGCGGGGTCAGTCCGTCCGGGGCGTTCTTCAGCTTCAGCACGGCCACGTCGTAGCCCTGGGCCCGGCCGACCACCTCGGCGTCGTACTTCTTGCCGTCCGAGAACGTCGCGGTCAGCTGGCCGCTGTCCGCCGCGGAGGCCACCACGTGGTTGTTCGTGAGGATGTGGCCCTCCTTGTCGTACACGAAGCCGGTGCCGGTGCCGCCCTCGCCGTCGCCGGACTGGGCGTCGATGGTGACGACGCTGGGCAGCGCGCTCTGTGCGACGCCCGCGACCGTGCCGGCGTCGCGCTTGAAGTCCTTGGGGCTGTTGGAGGCGGCGACCGTGGTCGACCCGGAGGAACCCGAGTCGTTGCTGTCGGCGGCCCAGTAGCCGAGGGCCCCGCCGACTCCGCCCGCGACCAGTGCGGCCACCGCCACGGCGGCGATCAGGCCGCCGGCGCGGCGCCCACGGGGGCGCTCGTGCTCCGAGTGCTCCGGGGCTCCCCACGCAGGGGGGCTGCCGCCGTCGGCGTACGAGGGGATGGCGGGAGGGGGCGGCGGCCAGCCGGCCGAGGCGGCAGGGGGCTGCTGCGGCGACGGCGGCGCGTACGGGTACTGCGGCTGCCCCGCGGCGGGCGGCTCGGCGCCTTCCTGGTGCGTCGCGGCCGGGACGGGCGCCGTCGGCGCGTCCCCGGAACCGGCGGCGGGCGCGGCCTCGGGCGCGGGCGGGGCATCCTGCGGGGTGCCCTCAGGAGCGGCAGCCGGCACGGGAGGTGCGGACGGAACAGACGGTACGGACGGAACCGCGTTGCCCTCGTTGCCCTCGTTCTCGGTGCTCACAGCTCTTTACTCCTCGGTTCCACTCGGCATTCGGCAAGAGATCCGCTGTGCACGTGTCTGCGGTCAGCTTTTCCCACAGCACGTCAGGCCACTGTAAACAGGACCTGTGCATCCGCACACCAATCTTTACATCAGGCAAAACGGTCCTACACAACAAGGTGTCGGCCCCCGGCCCGTCTCGGTGACACGATGACGCGGTGACCCACGCACGCCTGCCTTCGCACCAACCTCCCATCCAGGTCATCGCACACCGCGGCGCCTCGGACGACGCCCCCGAGCACACCCTGGCCGCATATCTGAAGGCCATCGAGGACGGGGCGGACGCTCTGGAGTGCGATGTACGCCTCACCGCGGACGGACAGCTCGTCTGTGTCCACGACCGCAGGGTGAACCGCACGTCGAACGGCAGGGGCGCCGTGTCCGCGCTGGAGCTGGCCGATCTCGCCACCCTCGACTTCGGCTCCTGGAAGGACCACGAGGAGTCCCCCGACTGGGACCCGGTGCCGGGCGAGCTGACGTCCGTACTCACCCTGGAACGGCTCCTCGAACTGGCCCACGACGTCCGGGCGGGCGGCAGGCCCCTCCAGCTCGCCATCGAGACCAAACACCCCACACGCTGGGCCGGCCAGGTCGAGGAGAGGCTGCTCCATCTGCTCAAGCGGTTCGGCCTGGACACTCCGCCGGCCGACGGTCCTTCCCCGGTGCGCGTCATGAGCTTCTCCGCCCGCTCCCTCTACCGCGTCCGGGCGGCCGCGCCGATGCTGCCCACCGTCTTCCTGATGCAGTTCGTCACCCCGAGGCTGCGGGACGGCCGGCTCCCTGCGGGGGCCCGGATCGCCGGTCCGGGGATGCGGATCGTACGCAGCCATCCCGGGTACATCGAGCGGCTGCACCAGGCGGGGCACCGGGTGCACGTGTGGACGGTGAACGAGCCGGAGGACGTCGAGCTCTGCGCGCGCCTCGGAGTGGAGGCAATCATCACGAACCGCCCGAAACAGGTGCTGTCGCAACTTGGCCGCTCATAACATCAGTTACAAGGAGTGCACCGGCGCGTTCACTCCGCAATCGATCGTTACGAGTGCATCACTGACAGGGCTTTGGCCGGTTTCCGGCGCAGTCCAGGGGGGCATCCAATCCGTGGCGTGGGGCAAAGGAGGTCTCGGGGGTGGCGTTTGTGGTGGCACAGGAAGTGCCCGCGTCGTCGAGCATGGCCGTACCCCATGGCCCTGCCGGCGTGGGCCAGGCACGACACCGTATGCGCGAGCAGCTGCGCAGCAACGGGGTCTCGGACACCGTGGTCGACGATGCCGTACTGATCCTTTCCGAGCTTCTCAGCAATGCCTGCCGGCACGGCAGGCCGCTGGGGCAGCACCCGGAGACGGGGGACGGCGACATCCGCGCCGCGTGGCGCGTGGACAGAAGGGGTGACCTGACCGTCGAGGTCACCGACGGTGGCGGGCCGACCAGGCCGGTCCCGGCCACTCCGTCGGTCACCGCGCGTGGCGGGCGCGGGCTCAACATCATCAGCGCCCTCGCCCAGGAGTGGGGCGTGCGGGACGACGCGGTCGGCGAGGTCACGGTCTGGGCCCTGGTCTCCACGGGCCACGGCCGCAGCGGCTTCGCCACGGCGGGTCCCGCGAGGTCCGGGCACCGCGAGCGGTCCGGGCTGAGCGGACTGAGCGCCGTGGGCGGCTTCGGCTCGCTCGACGGGCTGGAGCTCGCCGACGCTCTCGACGCCTTCGACGACGCGGGCTGAGAGCGGGTCGAGGGTGAGCGCGGAGCGGGCAGAGGGCGTACGCGGAGCGCGTCGAGGGTGAGCCGACAGCCGTACGGAGCGCGGCGCGGCCGAGCGGGCCGCAGGGGGCGGCACGACAGGTGTCCCCCGGCGATGACGGGGACGGCTAGGCTCGCGCCCGAGACCGCACTGTCGCAATCGGGAGAACGCCCACCATGGCCAAGAAGCGCCCTCAGTCCAAGGCCGGGAAGCCGCAGCTCAAGGACGGTGAAATCCCGGTCGTAGGGGCTCGTGAGCCCTGCCCGTGCGGTTCGGGCCGCCGTTACAAGGCGTGTCACGGACGCGCCGCCGCCCATGCCGTGACCGAGCTGGTCCAGCGCCCCTTCGAGGGAATCTCCGGAGAGTGCGACTGGATCGCGCTGCGCGAGCTGGTCCCCGCCGCCACCGTCGAGCTGACGCTGAAGGGCGGGCTTCCCGAAGGCGTGCCGTCCGTGTCGCTCGCGACGGTGCTGCCGATGGCCTGGCCGGCGCTGCGCCGCGACGACGGCTCCGTCCTGCTCGCCCTGCAGAACGACACCTCGTCCGGCGACCTCAGCCGGGACCTCGCCGACACCCTGCAGCGTGCGCTGGAGGCCGAGCCCGGCGCGCCGGTCACCGCCCGCAGGGTGCCCGCCGACGGCCCCCGTCTGCAGGACATCCTCGAACCCGACGCCGCGTTCGAGCCGGTCGTGCATTCCGGGTTCGAGTTCTGGGTCCCGGACGCTTCGAACGCCACGGCTGATGTGTCCGCGTCGCTGGAGCGGGCCAACGAGGCGGCCATCCCCACGACCCGGCTCTCCGGCGTGGACGCGGCCTACTGGTGCGAGACGCCTGAGAAGAACCACCTGCGCTGGGTCATGCCGCATCCCGAGGAGCAGCTCCTCGACGCACTCGCCCGGCTGCACGCGGCGGGCACGTCGTCGCTCGGCGAAGAGACCCGCCTGGTGGGCTCGTTCCGCGCCCATGGGCTCATGGTCCCGGTCTGGGACCTGCCGAGCGCCATGGGGGCCGAGGAGTGCGAGAAGCCCGCCGCGAGGTTCGCCGAGCGGCTCGCCGAGGCACTCGCGTCGGACGCCCCGCTGACGGCTGACGAGCGCCGGGCACGCGGTGGGCTCACCAATCGCCAGGTGACGCTCAGCTGACGGTGCCGAAACCCGCGACGCGGCGGTGACACCCGTCACAACTCCCCGCGCCTGTCGGTAAATCGCTGTCCGAATAGGCGAGATCGAATTTGCTAACGGCAGATCTCTTGTTACGGTTCTGGAAGTCCGGTCGCTGGTGCATCCCCCGTCGCCAGCGGCCGGACGTCCTCGTTTCCGGGCCCTGACGGCCGGGGCGCACGCCGGAGCACTCAGCAGCTCCCAACCTGCGGCGCCCGTCCGGCCCCCCACCTGCCTCCCGCTCTCTCGAAGCGGTCACGCAGCAGGCTCACGCCCCGTCAACTCCCGCTCACAGGACCGGACCACCGCCGCGCCGACGTGATGCGCGGCGCCGGACGCCGGCTTGACCGGGCGTTCGCTTTCGGACAGAAATCCCGGGCACCTGCCGGACACCTGGAATGCCCCCATCGCACCCGGGAAACACACGGGAACCATTCACACCGGCGCCACCACGCGGCGTTTCCGCAATCCGCGAAAGGGCCGCCGAAATGGCCACGAGCACCGGTTCGTGAGCATGCAATTACGTATGCACCGTGCACGCCGCGCCGGCACACCGCCGACCGCTGTCGACACACCGCCGACCGCTGTTGCGCACCACCGACCTCGCCGACCACCGCCGGCACACGCCGACCGCTCAGTACGCGAGCCGGCTGCCGCCGTCCGGAGCGCTGTTGCTCGCCTCGACGAGCGCGTCCAGGACCGACTCCACATCCGGGAGCCACGGCGCGGCGTTCCCGGCCTCGGGCGCGCGCTCCCAGCGCACCTGCCCCGTGCCCACCTCGGACGGGGGCAGGAGGAGATAACCGCCCTCCCCGTGGAACCGCAGGGAGCTGGGAACCCAGTCCTTGGCATGCAGCAGTTCGCCGAGCCGCTCCAGGGTGTACGGGGCGACCAGCAGCGACCATCTGGTGGGGGTCGCCACGACGGGGCCGAGCCGCAGCCCCATGCCGTCGAGCGCGCTCAGCGCCCGGGCGCCGGCGACGGCCGGCAGGCTCAGCGCGCAGGGCGCCTGGCCGCCTGTGGCCAGGACCACGGGCGCGGTGGGCCGGTTGGTCCACCACCAGCGCACCATGCGCGCGTCGGTGGTCGCCGCGAGGAGACCAGGGTCGAAGGGGTGTGCGCCTGGTACGGCGCACTCGGGGTCGGGGCAGGCGCAGCCGCGACCGCGTTCGCCGCGTACGGCTCCCGCCGCCAGCCCTGCTCCGGGGAGCACGGGCCACTTCCGGACAGTGGCACAGGTCAGCGCCGCGTCGAGCTGGGCGGAACTTTCCTTGCGCCGGGGCCGGTGCCTGCGTCGCCTTCCGAGGATCTCGCGCATGAGCGCTCGTTCCTTTCCGTTGAACGCCGAGGTCCACATCGCACACGTGCTCGTTACACCACGTGTGCGTCTCTTGGCTGTGCGTGCTTGCTCATCGGGTCTGCGGTACGGAC
The DNA here is from genome assembly GCF_045162755.1 of Streptomyces sp. NBC_01012. Classification (NCBI taxonomy): domain Bacteria; kingdom Bacillati; phylum Actinomycetota; class Actinomycetes; order Kitasatosporales; family Streptomycetaceae; genus Streptomyces; species Streptomyces sp. NBC_01012. Next base: position 3,745,768 of record NZ_CP108688.1, read on the forward strand.
GGTCGAGTCGGTGCCGAGCATGAGCGAGCCGAGCAGAGTGGAACCGAACAGAATGGAGCTGAGCCGAGTCGAACCGGGTTGAGCCGAACCGAGTCCAGTCAAAACATCGCGCGGTCGGCGTGCGCATCGCGCGTGCCGTCCCTTGTGCAACCCCGCCACTCGGGGGGTGGGCGGGCGGCCGTCACCTATGAGGACGCCCGGGCTCGCTGTCGGGTTCCAGGGCGTCACAACTGCCCCTGGCCATCCACGATTACGTACCCCGCACGACCTGGATGACGCTCCCTCCGGCATTTCACCCCGAGGACGCCCCTGTCGAGCGCACCCAGTCGATCGCAAATAGCCGCGCGGGGGTGCATTTTTCGGCCAAGTTCGCCGCCTCGTGGACACCATAAATACCGTAAGGACAATGCTGGACATCACCTCAGTTGTGCGTGTACATGTGGGTGCGTGTACATGTGGTTGCACCGATAGCGGCGCAGAACGACATGGGGGTTTGCGATGCTATTCGACAGAACGCACCCGTCGGAGAGCCGACTGTCATGAGCGCCCCCCACCTTCCGAAAGTGGCTGGAATCGATCCCGTGGTTCCTGTTTCAACGCAAACTGCCGCGCCCACGGAAGGCGTGCCCGCCCCTCCGGGAGCCTTCATCCAGGACCGGCTGGCCGGCTGGGTCTCCGACCTCACCACCCTGCACGAACTCACCGAACGACTGGCCGGGACCAGCACCCTGGACACCGCCCTCCATGAACTCCTGAGTGCCGGGGCGGCCCTCGTGGGAGCCGGCCGGGGACTTCTCGTCCTCGAACCCGCCGACGGGGCCGGCCCGTCCCGCACGATCGGTCTGGGGCTCGCCCACGCGGAACTGGGACACATCGAGACGCTGCCGCGCAGCGCCACCGCGTACGGCCGCTTCCTCGACGGCCTCCCGGATACCGACGGCCCGCTGGCCAGCCCCGACATCCTCGGTGACACCGGCCTCGACCCCCGCTGCCGCGAGGTCGCCGCCCGGCTCGGATACGCCGCGAGCTACGCCCTGCCCCTCGCCACCGAGACCGCGGGCCGGCTCGCCGTGGCCGTCTGGCTGTACGACGAGCCGGCCGAACCGCTGGAACGCCAGTGCCACCTCGTCGGCGTGTACGCCCGCTACGCCGCCGAACACCTCGCCCGGCTGCTCGAACTCGAACGCGCCAGGGCGGACGCCGCAGTCGTCGCCGAGGAACTCCTGCCCAGCAGGCTGCCCCGGATCCCAGGAGTACGGCTGGCCGCACGACGCCGGGCAGGACCCGCGGGCGGTGGCGACTGGTACGACGCGCTGCCGCTCCCCGACAACACCCTCGGCCTGGCCGTCGGCTCGGTCGGCGGCTCCGGACCGGCCGCCCTGGCCGCCACGGGCCGGCTCCGCGCCGGTCTGCGGGCCTATGCCGTGATGGAGGGCGAGGACCCCGTCGCCGTACTCTCCGACCTCGAACTGCTGCTGCGGCTGACCGAACCCACCACAGCGGCGACCGCTCTCTACGCGTACTGCGAGCCCGGCCTGCGCACGATCGTGCTCGCGGGCGCCGGGCACACCCCGCCCCTGGTGACCGGCGAACGGCGCACCGCATTCGTGGAGACCACGCTCTCCGCGCCGCTGGGCATGCTCTCCTGCTGGGAGGCGCCGAGCGTGCAGTTCACGGCCAGGCCGGGCGAAACGATCCTGTTCTACACCGACGGGCTGCTGCGCCGCACCGGGGACTCCAGGGACCGGGCGTTCGCACGGCTGCACTCTGCGGCGGCGGGTGTGCCGAAAACCCTGCGCCAGGACCCCGGTACGGTCGCGGACCACATCCTGCGGACCGTCCTGCCCGACTCCGTGGAGCGGAACGGCGGCGCCGAGGACGTCGCCCTGCTGGCCGTGCGCTTCGACTGAGCGGCGCGGAACAGCCGCAGGGCGCGGCCCTGGACCCGTAACCACGCGGGTGGGGCAGTAAGAGGTCTTCCGACACCGGGCCCCCTTCCGTACGCCCGTACGATGGAGAGGGTCCAGTGTCGTACAAGGAGGACAAAACGTGTCTGAGGAGCTCGCCCCGGAGACCCCGGAAGCAGCAGAGGCAGAGCCGGTCAAGCAGCGGAAGAACGGCCTGTACCCGGGCATTTCCGATGAGCTCGCCGAGAACATGAAGTCCGGCTGGGCCGACACCGAGCTGCACGGCCTGGGGCCGATCGCCCAGGCCTCGCACACCGCCGCGCGCCGGGCCGCGCTCTCCGCACGCTTCCCCGGCGAGCGGCTCGTCATCCCCGCGGGCAACCTCAAGACCCGCTCCAATGACACCGAGTACGCCTTCCGCGCGTCCACCGAGTACGCCTATCTCACCGGCGACCTCACCCAGGACGGCGTCCTGGTCCTCGAACCGGCCGATGGCGGGCACGAGGCCACGGTCTACCTCCTGCCCCGCTCCAACCGTGAGAACGGCGAGTTCTGGCTCGACGGCCAGGGCGAGCTCTGGGTCGGCCGCCGCAGCTCCCTCACCGAGGCCCAGCAGCTGCTGGGCGTACCGGCGAAGGACGTCCGAGAGCTCCCGGCCGCGCTGGCCGAGGCCACAGGGCCGGTGCGCAACGTCCGCGGACACGACGCGGGCATCGAAGCCGCACTCACCGACAAGGTCACCGCGGAACGCGACGAAGAACTGCGCGTCTTCCTCTCGGAGGCCCGTCTGGTCAAGGACGCCTTCGAGATCGCCGAGCTGCAGAAGGCCTGCGACGCCACCGCGCGCGGCTTCGAGGACGTCGTCAAGGTCCTCGACAGGGCCGAGGCCACGAGCGAGCGCTACATCGAGGGCACCTTCTTCCTGCGCGCCCGCGTGGACGGCAACGACATCGGTTACGGCTCGATCTGCGCGGCAGGCCCCCACGCCACCACGCTGCACTGGGTCCGCAACGACGGCCCGGTCCGCTCCGGGGAGCTCCTGCTGCTCGACGCGGGCGTGGAGACCACCGAGCTCTACACCGCGGACGTGACCAGGACACTGCCCGTCAACGGCACGTTCTCACCGCTGCAGCGGAAGATCTACGACGCCGTGTACGAGGCCCAGGAGGCGGGCATCGCGGCCGTGAAGCCCGGCGCCGCCTTCCGCGACTTCCACGACGCCGCTCAGCGGGTGCTCGCCGAGAAGCTGGTCGAGTGGGGCCTGCTGGGCGACCTGAGCGTGGAGAAGGTCATCGAGCTGGGTCTCCAGCGCCGCTGGACGCTGCACGGCACGGGTCACATGCTCGGCATGGACGTCCACGACTGCGCCGTGGCGCGCACCGAGGCGTACGTCGACGGCACCCTGGAGCCCGGGGTCTGCCTCACGGTCGAGCCCGGTCTGTACTTCCAGGCCGACGACCTGACCGTGCCCGAGGAGTACCGCGGGATCGGCGTCCGGATCGAGGACGACATCCTCGTCACCGAGGACGGCAACCGGAACCTGTCCGCCGCGCTGCCGCGCCGCGCTGCCGAGGTCGAGGAGTGGATGGCCGGGCTCAAGGGCTGACACGGCCCCGCAGGGCCGGGAGGACTCCGGGGGCCCGCTGCTCAGGACACCATGAGCAGCGGGCCCTCCCGCCATTTCAGGACCTTGTCGAAGCTGACCACCGCGCCGTGCCCCGGCCGGTTGCCGAAGTGGACATGATCGGCGAGCTCCTCGATCAGACAGAGCCCGCGCCCGCTCTCGGCCGTGACCGGAGGCTGCACCACGGTACGCGGATGCGAGGGGTCGCCCGCCGGATGGGCGGCGGACGGCTGCGCGGCGGTGCGAAGCGTGCGCCGGGAGGGAAAACCGGGCCCCGAGTCGGCGACTTCGATACGGCAGGTCTCGCCGTCCAGATATGCGGTGACCCGGTACTCCCCGCAGGCGGGCCCGCCCGGCCCACCCCCGACGGTGACGAGGCCCGGCTCTCCGGCGTCGTCCGCATCCCGCAGGCCACCGCCGTGCTCGACGGCGTTCGCACAGGCTTCGCTGAGCGCGACCGAGAGGTCGTAGGAGATGTCGGGGTCCACCCCCGCGGTCTCCATCGTGCCGAGCAGAAAACGACGGGCGAGCGGCACGCTCGCAGCATCGCGCCGCAGATGGAGTGACCACCACATGCTCATGCTCCAGCCTCCCGGCCTGCGGCTCGACATATGGATACGTATTGCCGCAATCAGCGCGTCGTAAGCGCGGATCGGCTGTGACAGCGCTCGTTCGGCGGATGCGGACATTCCACCCACCGGTGTATGCCGGACCCGGATCCCGGCCGGCGGAGCCCCCATGAACAGGTGCAACACCCCCTGATCACTCCCCGATGGGGACGGATGCCGACCTTACGGACCTGCCGTACGGAGACGGGGGGTGCAGTGGGATGATGACCCGGCCATGTCTATGCCTGTCGCACGCGCCGGAGCCGGTATGCGGCTTTTGAGGACCGCGGTGTTCACCGCGGTCTGCGTCGTGCTCGCCGCCGCCGGACATGGCATCGCCGCAGGCGTGGGAGTGTCCGGCTGGAGTCTGCTCGCCGGCCTGGCCGGAGTCTTCGCCGTCACCGCGGCGCTCGCCGGACGTGAGCGGACCCTCCTCTCGATCACCGCGGCACTCGCGGCAGGACAGCTCGCCCTGCACATCCTCTTCGGGCTCGGGCGGCACACACCGGCCGCCGTCGCGGGGTCGGGGGACGACTCGCTGATCCGCTTCGCCGCCGGTCTCGTGTGCGGTGCCGGGCCGGCGCAGCTGAGCGCGGGGGACGCCCACCGCATCGTGACCACCGCGGGCCTGGACCCGGCCACCGTGGCCCAGGGCCACACCCACCTGGCGTCGGCGGCGGCGCCGGACGTCGCTTCCGCGATGGATCCGACGCTCCTGGCCACGCTGACGGGCTGCCTTCCCAGCCTGCCCATGTTCCTGGGGCACCTGCTCGCCGCACTCGCCACGGGCTGGCTGCTGCGCCGCGGCGAGATCGCGCTCTTCCGGCTGGCCAGGCTCTCGGCGCACGGTGGCCGACAGCTCGCGGCCGGGGCCAGGCTGCGCGCGCTGCGGGCGGCGATGGCGCTCGTACGCGCACTGCGTGCGGGACTTCCGGGCCGGCCCACCACCGGGCCGCGCCCTCTCCGCAGCGCCGTCGACGCTCCCGCGCCGGCCACCGGGGACCCCTTGCAGCACATGGTGATCAGGCGCGGGCCGCCGCCCGTCTACGTACGCGCAGCCTGACGCGACCCCCTCCGCCGGGATTCCCGGGACGAGGCGGTCGTGATGCCGTCGCGCCTCCGCGCGCCGGACCACCGTTCCTCCTTCCTGTGGAGTGATCCCTGTCATGAACGTTTCCCGTATCGCCCTGGCCGGCGGCGTCGCCGCGTCCACCGTCCTGCTGCTCGCCGGTACCGCGTCCGCGCACGTCAGCGTGCAGCCGCAGGGCGAGGCCGCCAAGGGCGGCTACGCCACGGTCAACTTCAAGGTCCCCAACGAGCGCGACAACGCCTCCACCGTCAAGGTCGAGGTCAGCCTGCCGACGGACCACCCGCTGGCGTCCGTCAGCCCGCAGCCGGTGGCCGGCTGGAAGATCAAGGTCACCAAGAGCAAGCTGGCCGAGCCGCTCGAGGTGCACGGCAAGAAGATCGACGAGGCGGTCTCCAAGGTCACCTGGACCGCGGACGACGACGGGATCGAGCCCGGCTTCTTCGAGCAGTTCCCGCTCTCGGTCGGGCAGCTCCCCGAGGACACCGACCAACTCGTCTTCAAGGCCCTCCAGACGTACAGCAACAAGGAAGTCGTCCGCTGGATCGAGGAGCCCACCGAGGGTGGCGAAGAGCCCGATACCCCGGCTCCCGTCCTCACACTGACCGCCCCGGCGGCCGACACCGACGGCGCGGCCGCCGCGGATGACAAGGGCGGTGCGGCGGAGCAGACGAAGGAAACGACGACGGCATCGGACGACACGTCCTCGGACACCGACGGCACCGCCCGTGTCCTGGGCATCGTCGGCATCGTCGTCGGCGCCGCCGGGGTCGCCTTCGGCGTCCTCGCCGGCCGTCGCCGTAGCGCCTGATCCGCCGGCGCACCACCACCCGTACTTCACAGATCAGGAACCAGCTCTCCATGCACAGCAAGAAGACGGTGCTGGCCGCGGCGTTCGCCGCCGTGGCCGCACTGACCCTCTCGGCCTGCGGCAGCGACGGAGACTCGGCGGACAATGCCGTCGCCGACGTCTCCGCCGAGACCGAGTCCAAGCCCGCGACCGTGCTCGACCAGCCGTTCACCAAGCCCGACCTCGTCCTCACCGACACGCACGGCAAGAAGTACGACCTGCGCGAGAAGACCAAGGGCAAGCCGACCCTCATCTACTTCGGCTACACCAACTGCCCCGACGTGTGCCCGCTGACCATGAGCAACATCGCCCTCGCGAAGCGGGCGCTGCCCAAGGCCGACCAGGAGAAGCTCCAGGTCGTCTTCGTCACGACGGACCCCGAGCGGGACACCCCTGCGTCGCTGGGCAGCTGGCTCAACGCCCAGGATCCCGACTTCACCGGTCTCACCGGCGACTTCCCGACCATCCAGGCGGGCGCACGGCAGATCGGCATCGGTATCGACCCGCCGAAGAAGGAGAAGGACGGCACGGTCGTCTCGATGCACGGCTCACAGGTCATCGCGTTCTCCCCGAAGACGGACAAGGGGTACGTGCTCTACAGCGAGGACACCACGGCCGAGAACTACACCGAGGATCTCCCCGAGCTCGTCAAGGGGGAGACCCCGTGAACCGCCGTACGGCCGTCGCCGGCGCCCTGACCCTCACCACCGGGCTTGCGCTGTCGGCGTGTTCATCGGACAGCGTGCCGCGGCTCGAGGTGACCGGGGCGTTCATGCCACAGCCCGTCAGTGACATGGCGGCCGGCTTCCTCCTCGTGAAGAACAGCGGGGACGCCACCGACCGGCTCACCTCGGTGACGAGTTCCCTCTCGGATCATGTCTCGATCCACGAGACGAAGAACAGCACGATGCGGATGGTCACGTCGTTCGAGGTGCCCGCCGGTGGCGAGCTCGATCTCGAACGGGGCGGCAACCACATCATGTTCACGGAGCTGAAGGAGCAGCCGCGGCAGGGAGAGAAAGTCTCCGTGGAGCTGCACTTCGAGAAGGCCGACCCCATCAAGGTCGACATTCCCGTGAAGGAGACCACCTACAACCCGAAGAAGCAGTGAGGTACTGACACCGTGACAGCCACCGCCCCGCACTTCGGGCCCTCCCCGGCACGACGGCCGCTCGCCTCGGTCGCGCTCATCGCCACGCTCATCAGCCTGCTGTTCGGCCTGGTGCTGGCAGGCGCGAGCCCCGCGTCCGCGCACGCCGCCCTCACGGGGAGCGATCCGCAGGACGGGGCGGTGGTCGCCACCGCACCCGAGGAGGTCGCCCTCACCTTCTCCGAACAGATCGCCGTCAGCGACGACTCGATCCGGGTCCTCGATCCCAGCGGGAAGCGGGCCGACGAGGGTGCCCCCCGCGAGCTGACGAACGGTGGGGCCGTACGGTACGGCGTCCAGCTCCACAGCGGCCTGCCGGACGGCACGTACACCGTGGCCTGGCAGGCCGTGTCCGCGGACAGCCATCCGGTCTCGGGAGCCTTCACCTTCTCCGTCGGCGCCCCCTCGGAGACCAGCGTGGCGCTGCCGTCGAGCGAAGCCGGCGGCGGTCTCGTGGGTGCGCTCTACGGCATCGCGCGCTACGCCGCGTACGCCGGATTCATCCTTCTCGCGGGCGGATCCGCCTTCGTGCTCGCCTGCTGGCAGCGCGGGGCGGGGGCACGCCCGATGCAGCGCCTCGTCGTACGCGGCTGGATCACTCTCACCGCCGCGACCCTGGCCATGCTGCTGCTGCGCAATCCGTACACCGGATCCGGCAAGCTCGCGGACGCCTTCGACCTCGACGGCCTCCAGTCCGTCCTGGACACCAAACCGGGGGCCGCGCTGGTCTCCCGGCTGCTGCTCCTGGGCGCCTCCGCGCTCTTCATCGCCGTCCTCTTCGGTGCGTACGCCAAGCGCGAGGACGAGAAGGAGAAGCAGGACCTGACCTTCGGGCTGGCGGCGGGCGGTACCGTCATCGCCGCCGGGATCGCCGGTACATGGGCCCTGGCCGAGCACGCCTCGACCGGGATCCAGCCGGGCATCGCCATGCCGGTCGACGTCCTGCACCTGCTCGCCGTCGCGGCCTGGCTCGGCGGGCTCACCGCGCTGCTGGTCGCCCTGTACCGGACGCCTGACATCACGAGCACCGCGGTACGTCGCTTCTCGCGCATGGCGTTCGGCAGCGTGGTCGTCCTCGCCGCGACCGGGCTCTACCAGTCCTGGCGGCAGGTGGGCTCGTGGTCCGCGCTGACCGGGACCCGCTACGGGCAGCTGCTGCTCGTCAAGGTGGTGCTCGTCGCCCTGCTCCTCGGGGTCGCGTGGATATCGCGGCGGTGGACGGGGCGGCTGACCGAACGCACCGCGTCCACGCCGGAGGATGTCGCTGCGGGGGGCGGTTCGGTGGAGGCCGTGGAGGCGGTGAAGCCTGCGGAACCTTCGGAGCCGGCGGGGTCTTCGGAGTCTGTGCAGCCTTCGGAGCCCTTGGAGCCGGCCGTCGCGTCCGATGAGGAGGAGGCGGCTCCGGAGCGCGCCGCTCAGCTCCTCCGGCAGCGCGCCGCTCTGACGGCGACGAAGGAGAAGCGCGCCCGCGACGCCGATCCGGAACGCTCCGGGCTGCGGCGTTCCGTGATGATCGAGACATGCATCGCCGTGGTGCTGCTCATCGTGACGACGATCCTGACGTCCACCGAGCCCGGCCGCACCGAGGAGGAGGCCGGCCGCGGCAACACGGCCGCGGCGCCCGCTCCGGCGAACAGCGGCCAGGTGAATCTCAGCCTGCCCTTCGACACCGGCGGCCAGAACGGCAAGGGGACGGTACGCCTGGACATCGCGCCCGGCGGAACCGGTTCGAACAGCGTGCACCTCTGGGTGGACGGCCCGGACGAAGGCCCGCTGGACGTCCCCGAGGTGAAGCTCGCCTTCACGCTGGAGGCCAAGGACATCGGCCCGCTGCCGGTCGTTCCCGACCGCCTCGCGGAGGGGCACTGGACGGCGAGCGGTGTGCAGATCCCGATGGCGGGCGACTGGAAGGTCGCCGTGACGGTACGCACGTCGGACATCGACCAGACAACCATCACCAAGAACGTGAAGATCGGCTGAGCAGGGTGAGCAAGAAGAAGGACGACCACGCCCCCGCGAGCACCGTGTCTCGCAGGCGGCTGATCGGCAGCGCGGGAGCGGCCGGGGCGGCGGGCCTCGTCCTGGGCGCGGCGGGCGGCGCGGGGGGCTATGCCGCGACGCGCGAGGACCCTCCGACGCCGCTGACCTCGGTCGGCTCGACCGAGGCGATGTTTCACGGGAAACATCAAGCGGGGATCACCACTCCGCTTCAGGCCCGTGGGCATCTGATCGCCTTCGACCTGAAGGCCGGCATGGGGCGCAGAGAGGCAGCCGCCCTGATGCGCCGCTGGTCGGCCGTGGCGAAGCGGATGATGGCCGGGGAGCCGGCGGACGGCGGACGGGAGCACGACACCGGGGTGGCCCTGGACGCCGGCCCGTCCTCGCTGACCGTCACCTTCGGATTCGGGCGGTCCTTCTTCACCCGCACCGGTCTGACCGACCGGCGGCCGGATGTCCTGGACCCGCTGCCGGCCTTCTCCTCCGACCATCTCGACGCCGGGCGCTCCGAGGGCGATCTCTGGGTGCAGATCGGTGCCGACGACGCGCTCGTCGCCTTCCACGCGCTGCGTGCCTTGCAGAAGGAGGCCGGCTCGACGGCCCGGGTGCGCTGGCAGATGGACGGCTTCAACCGCGCCCCGGGTGCGACGGCCCGTCCGATGACCACGCGCAATCTGATGGGCCAGGTCGACGGCACCAACAATCCGAAGCCCGACGAGAGCGACTTCGACGAGCGGATCTTCGTCCCGTCCGGCGGTTCGTCGGCCGACGCCTGGATGGCCGGCGGCTCGTACGCCGTCGTCCGGCGGATCAGGATGCTCCTGGACGACTGGGAGGAGCTCACGGCTCTGCGGCAGGAACAGGTCATCGGCCGCCGCAAGGCGGACGGTGCCCCGCTCAGCGGCGGCTCGGAGGACACCGCGATGGACCTGGACAGAACAGGCGCTGACGGCAAGCTGCTGATCCCCGACAACGCCCATGCCCGGATCTCCGCGCCCGAGAAGAACGGGGGCGCCGCGATGCTGCGCCGCCCGTTCTCGTACCACGACGGCCTCTCCGACGACGGCACCCCGGACGCGGGTCTGCTCTTCATCTGCTGGCAGGCCGATCCGTTCAAGGGCTTCATTCCGGTCCAGCGCAAGCTCGACCGCGGGGACGCGCTCGCGCCGTTCATCCGGCACGAGGCGAGCGGGCTCTTCGCCGTACCGGGCGGTGCCGCGACCGGGGAGTACGTGGGGCAGCGGCTGTTGGAGGCGTGAGGCGTACGCCTTCCCGTCGCCCGGCGCACGGCGCACGGGCCCGTCCGTCGGCCCATTAGGGTGACCGTATGTCAGCCACGCGCTACGCCTACCTCGGCCCCGAAGGCACCTTCACCGAGGTGGCCCTCCGTACGCTTCCCGAAGCCGCCACCCGCGAACTCGTCCCCATGGTCTCGGTGCCGGCCGCGCTGGACGCGGTGCGTTGCGGGGAGGCCGCGGCAGCACTCGTCCCCATCGAGAACTCCGTGGAGGGCGGGATCAGCGCGACCCTCGACGAGCTGACCGCGGGCGCTCCGCTGATGATCTACCGGGAAGTGCTGCTCTCCATCACGTTCGCCCTGCTGGTGCGCCCCGGGACGAAGCTCTCGGACATCAAGACCGTCACCGCCCACCCGGCAGCCCAGCCTCAGGTGCGCAACTGGATGTCGGCTCATCTGCCGAACGCGCTGTGGGAGTCGGCGGCCTCGAACGCCGACGGGGCCCGGCTGGTCCAGGAGGGTCGCTACGACGCCGCCTTCGCCGGTGAGTTCGCCGCGGAGACCTACGGTCTCGAACCGCTGGTGACGGAGATCCATGACGCGGAGAACGCCCAGACGCGCTTCGTGCTGGTGGGACGCCCTGCCAGGCCGTCCGCGCCCACCGGAGCCGACAAGACCTCCGTGGTCATCTGGCTCGGCGCCGACCGGCCGGGTGCTCTCCTGGAACTGCTCCAGGAGTTCACGGTCCGCGGGGTCAACCTGATGCTGATCCAGTCCCGGCCCACCGGGGAGGGCATCGGGAACTACTGCTTCGCCGTGGACGCCGAGGGGCACATCGCGGACCGGCGCGTCGGTGAGGCGCTGATGGGGCTGAAGCGGATCTGCCCGAAGGTGCGGTTCCTGGGGTCGTATCCGCGCGCGGGGACGACGCCCGAAGAAGTGAGCGCCTTGCGGATCGGGACATCGGACGCGGCTTTCACCGAGGCATCCGACTGGCTGGCTCGCAGCCAGGACGGCCGGGTCTGAAGCTCGGCGGATCAGCAGACCGGCGGACGAGCAGACCGGCCCGTGCCTGCTCCCGGCGGCCGCACCTGCGGAGTCGGTCCTATCTGCTGATTTTCAGTCCGCACAAAGTTATCCACAGGGTCATCCCTTCACCTGGGGACAAGTCGACACCACAGGGCGACATGGTCGACAAATCACCCCAGGCCTCCCGGATCCCCCATGAGGTCAGGACCCCTCCCGTGTCGCCTCAATTCCGTTGATCAACTCATTGAGGTGGGGAATACCCACCCGAATGAGTGCGCGGGTGGGGTTTGAGTCGCGAATCCCCGCCCCGCCATGCGGCTTTCGGAACGATCTCTTCCGGCATCCACAGATCTTCTTCACAGCCTGTGGATAACTAATTGGATCACCGCGAACCTGTGGACAACACCCTCTCACCGACACCCCAACTCCCCGCGCAGGCACCGGTGATGCGTCAAGCAGCAGGGCCACTTGTTCCCTTTTCGAGGCAATGAGTCCCTTTTATTGACGCCCCGGCCGCACGACGACCCCCGGTTCTCCCCAGATTATTGATTCCGGCAATTCGGGCAAAGCGCCACGCTTGTCGATATCGGTTCGAGCGGTGGATCCCCGCACCGGTAGCCTTGAGGGGTGATTGACCTTCGCCTGCTCCGTGAGGACCCCGACCGTGTTCGCGCCTCCCAGCGCGCCCGTGGAGAGGACGTCGCGCTTGTCGACGCCCTGCTCTCCGCCGACGAGCTGCGCAGGTCGTCCGGCATCCGCTTCGACGAACTCCGCTCCGAGCAGAAGTCGCTCGGAAAGCTGATCCCCAAGGCCGGCCCCGAGGAGCGCACCGAGCTCCTCAAGAAGGCCGATCGGCTGAAGTCGGAGGTCAAGGCAGCCGACGTCGCACAGGACGAGGCCGACGCCGAGGCCAAGCGGCTGCTCCTGCTGCTCGGCAACATCGTCCACGAGGACGTGCCGATCGGCGGCGAAGAGGACTTCGTCGTCCTGGAGACGCACGGCACGATCCGTGACTTCGGCGCCGAGGGCTTCGCACCCAAGGACCACCTGGAGCTCGGCGAGACGCTGGGCGCCATCGACATGGAGCGCGGCGCCAAGGTGTCCGGATCGCGCTTCTACTACCTGACCGGCGTCGGCGCGCTGCTCGAGCTCGCCCTGGTCAACGCGGCCGTCGCCCAGGCCACCGAGGCCGGCTTCGTCCCCATGATCACGCCTGCCCTGGTGCGTTCGCGCGCCATGGAGGGCACGGGCTTCCTCGGCCAGGCCTCGGAGAACGTGTACCACCTGGAGAAGGACGACTACTACCTGGTCGGCACGTCGGAGGTTCCCCTCGCGGCGTACCACATGGACGAGATCATCGAAGCCGACAAGCTGCCCCTGCGGTACGCCGGCTACTCGCCCTGCTTCCGCCGCGAGGCGGGCACGTACGGCAAGGACACCCGAGGCATCTTCCGGGTCCACCAGTTCGACAAGGTCGAGATGTTCTCGTACGTCGACCCGGCGGAGGCCGAAGCCGAGCACCTCAGGCTCCTGGACTGGGAGAAGCAGTGGCTCACCGGCCTGGAGCTGCCGTTCCAGGTGATCGATGTCGCCACCGGTGACCTGGGTGCGTCGGCCTCGCGGAAGTTCGACTGCGAGGCGTGGATCCCGACCCAGGGGAAGTACCGCGAGCTGACCTCCGCGTCGAACTGCGACAGCTTCCAGGCGCGCCGGCTCTCCGTCCGGATGCGCGACGGGAAGAAGGTCCAGCCGCTGGCCACACTGAACGGCACGCTCTGCGCCGTACCGCGCACGATCGTGGCGATCCTGGAGAACCACCAGCTGCCCGACGGCTCGGTGCGTGTGCCGGAGGTGCTGCGTCCGTATCTGGGTGGACGCGAGCTCCTGGAACCGGTCTCCAAGTGACCTCCCCCGTGGCCTCCCCCGTGACCTTCCCCTACAAGCTCGTCGCGACCGACCTCGACGGCACGCTGTTGCGCGACGACCACACCGTTTCCGGTCCCACCCGGGAGGCGCTGGCCGCGGCGACCGCGGCCGGCGCGGCGCACATCGTCGTCACGGGACGAGCCGTTCCGTGGACCCGGCACATCCTCGACGACCTGGGCTACGAGGGCCTCGCGGTGTGCGGCCAGGGGGCGCAGGTCTATCACGCGGGCGAGCACAGGCTGCTGACCTCCCTCACCCTGGACCGGCAGCTCGCCGGGCTCGCGCTGGCCAAGATCGAGGCGGAGGTCGGTCCGCTCGCGCTGGCCGCGAGCCGTGACGGGCTCGACGGCGAGGTGCTGGTCGGGCCCGGCTACCAGGTGCAGGAGGGCCCGCTGCCCGCCACCTTCATGTCGGACTCGGCGGAGATGTGGACCGCTCCGCTGAACAAGATCTACATCCAGCACCCGGAGCTCGATGACGACGCCCTGGCCAAGGCCGCGCGGGAGGCCGTCGGCAGCCTGGTGAACATCGTCATGGCGGGCCCGGGCGTCGTGGAGGTCCTGCCCCTGGGGCTGAGCAAGGCGACCGGCCTCTCGCTGGCCGCACGCCGGCTGGGCATCAAGGCGTCGGACACGATCGCGTTCGGCGACATGCCGAACGACATCCCGATGTTCGGCTGGGCGCAGCACGGCGTGGCGATGGCCAACGCCCACGACGACCTGAAGGCCGTCGCGCACGAGATCACCGCGTCGAACGAGCACGACGGCATCGCGGTGGTGCTGGAGGAGCTGCTCCGGACCGCCGCACGCGCGTAGCCGGGCCGACTGCTCTCAAGACCCGGGCCCGCGGGCCCGGGTCTTCGGGCTTCCGGCCTGCCGGCTTCTGGTCTACGGGCTCTGAGCTTTGGGCTTCTGAGCTTCGGGCTTCTGGCCTTTCAGCTTCTGGTCTTTCAGCTTCTGGTCTTTCGGCTCCGGCGGAGGATGCGCGGATCGAACGCGCGCGGGGCCACGCCCCGACGACGGCTTAGCAAGCCGCTGCCTTACCACTCGGCCAATCCTCCGGGAGGGTGGCCTCGCGCGATGCGCGGTGACGGCCACCCGGGGGCCCAGCTGGCGGGCGACTGCGCGGGCAGCTGATGAAGCTACCGCGGTGCCGGCTGCGGACCACCCTGTCGGGAACACGACGGACTCGAACTCCTGGTCATCGCCGCGCTCCTCTCCCGGTCTTCAGAGGCGCCGTACTCCTGCGCCGTCCCCTTCACTCTGCCCGACCCCGCCGTCCGGGGACCACCCATTTATTTCCCGGTGGTCCCCGGCGGGACCGTCAGCCGCTCGTGCGGCGGCCCAGATCCCTCAGCCCATGGGCCAGATCGTCCATGCGGGCGTCGAGCCGGATGACGTCCTGCGAGACGTCGGTGAGCCGGAGGCTCATGGCGCCGATGACCTGATGCGTGACATCGAGCTTCCGGTCGAGCGAGTCGAGCCGCTGAGACATCCGGCCCAGCACGGGACCGAGCTCCTGCAGCGCGCTCCCCACGCCGGCCAGGCAGCCCTCGATGCGGGTGACGCGCCGGTCGAGCGAGACATAGGACGTCCTGAGCTCCTCCTCCGCGTCGAGCAGGTGCGTACGAACGCTACGCGCGATGTCGCTGTCGCGAAGAAGCATCGCGACGTTGAGCACGGTCCTGCGGGTGTAGAGCCGCAGCTGAGTGACTGCCTGTGGATAACTTTCCGCTTCCTCCCCTCCCCATAGGGACAACATGTCCCTATGGAAGATGCGCAGCTCAGGGCCACGCAGCAGCGTGAGACCGTTCTCCTCCACCTCGGCACGGTGGCGTTGGGTCACCTTTTTGACGACCTCTGTGGATACTTCGAAGTAACGAGCCACATCCTCTGTGCGAAGGTGAATTCCGTCAGGAAGCATGACAAGGCTCTTGACCTTGTCGAGGACTTCGACGCGCCCCATCTGCTCGACCCGGAGGGCCGGGGATTCGAGCAGGGCGACTTCCGTGGGCATAGGTATGCCTTTCGTGCGCGGGCATGGCAAGGACGGCCCTGTCCCCGGGCTGCGGGGTGGAGGACGCTCACGGTTGCCACTTGCTCGATGACCGGTCGGGTGGGCGCTGCCTCACCTCTGCCGGCATTCCCCGAATTCACGAAAGCTCGACGCCACAGATTCCAGTTGCCTCCACGCACCCTGCACAACGAGCCGATCACCGCACAGTCACGCGATCAGCTCATCCCACACATGGAACAACCCCCGCCCACCGGGCAGGGGTTGCACGCGTGTCGACCGGTCTCACTCCTCGCCGGCGAGCTTCAGCGCCCTCAGCTTCTGGCCCGCGTACCACGTGGCAACGACGGTGACACCGACCAGCAGGACGGTGGCGAGCGGCAGGCCGACGTCCGAGGTGACCAGGCCGTCCCCGGCGACCTTCTCGGCGACCGAGAGGGACCACTGCTGCACGCTGAGCGTCCTGGCCCCCGGCACCAGGCTGCCGAAGAGCGCCTCCCACACCAGCGCGTACACCAGGCCGAACACCACGGCGTGCCGGCTGACCGTGCCGAGCAGCAGGAACAGCGCGCTGTACGCGATCGACGCGACCAGCGCCGCGATCGTGTAGGCCACGGCGATCTGTCCGCCGTTGCCGTTCAGGATCAGTCCCGCGATCAGCGTGGGCAGCGCCGAGAACAGCATCGTGACGGCGATGGCGACGACGAGTTTGGTGACGATGATCGTGGGCCGCTTCACCGGCTTGGCGAGCAGGTAGACGATCGAGCCGTCGTCGATCTCCGGACCGATGGCGCCGGTGCCCGCGATGACACCGATGAGCGGGACCATCGTGGCGATGGCGAAACCGCCCAGCACACCGGAGGCGACGTCGTCATCGACTCCGGCGAACGCCCTTACCGCCACGGCGATGGCCACCAGCAGCACCGGCAGGACGAACAGGATGGCGGCCCGGCGCCGACCGAGCAGGGCCCGGTAGGTGAGCCGGGCGACTGTGGGGTCGTACATGACGCTTCACAGCTCCTTATCGGCCACTACTCAGGCCGCTACGAGATAGGAAAAGACCGATTCGAGGGACTCGTCGGACGGGGAGACGGTGAGCAGCCGGATGCCGTGCTCGCGCGCGACCTTCGGCAGCAGCGTCGTGAACCGTCCGAAGTCGACCGCCTGGATGCGCAGAGCGTTCTCCGTCACGTCGACCTCGATCCCCGCCGTGGAGGGGTCGGCGATCAGCGCGGCGGCGAGGCCGCGGTCGTCGCTGGACCGGACGAGGTAGCGGTGCGGCCGGTCCGTCATCAGCCGACGGATCTTGCGGAAGTCGCCCGAAGCGGCATGGCGGCCCGCCACGATCACCTCGATGTGCGAGGCGAGCTGTTCGACCTCTTCGAGGATGTGGGAGGAGAAGAGCACCGTACGGCCCTCCGCGCCCATCCGGCGCAGCAGCTCCATCAGCTGCATCCGCTGGCGCGGGTCCATGCCGTTGAAGGGCTCGTCGAGCAGCAGTACCGAAGGGTCGTGGACCAGCGCGGACGCCATCTTCACGCGCTGGCGCATGCCCTTGCTGTACGTCGAGATCTTGCGGTCCTGCGCGTACTCCATCTCGACCGTGGCCAACGCCTTGTGCGCGGCCGCGTCGCCGAGACCCTGAAGCTCGGCATTGGCGACGACGAACTCGCGGCCCGTCAGGAAGTCGTACATACCCTCGCGCTCGGGCACGATCCCGATCGCCTTGTAGACCGCCTCGTTGCGCCAGATCTGCGTGCCGTCGAGCGTCACCTTGCCCGTGGACGGCGCGAGGAACCCGGCCATCATGTTGATCAGTGTGGACTTCCCGGCACCGTTCGGGCCGAGCAGCCCGGTGACCCCGGGGCCGACGGTCATGCTCACGTCGTTGACGGCGACCACGTTGCCGAACCAGCGGGAGGTGTGGTCGATCTCGATGGTGGTCACAGCCCGACCCTCCGGTAGCGGCGCATCAGTACGGCGTACGAGCCGGCGACGAGCGCGAGAACAACGAGCAGATAGACGACACCGGCGCCGGCTCCGGGCGCTCCCTCGCCGCCTGGGAAGGCGGAGGAGGCACCGAGGAACGCGGTCTGCACCCCGTCGATCAGCGTGATGGGCGAGAACAGCCCCAGCCAGGTGATGGCACCGGTGGAGCCCGTGTCCCAGGCGATCGCCTGGACCGTGGAGACCGCACCGTAGGTGATGGTCAGCACGGCGATCACGGCGGCGACGCCGAAGCCCCTGCGCGGCGTCAGCGCGGCGACCACCAGGCCGAGACCGGCGAACAGCACGGAGAGCAGCGCCACCGAGACCATCCCCTGCCCGAAGCCCTTGGACTGGTCGACGAAGTCGAACTTCGCCAGCAGCGCGCCCACATAGAGGATGACGAGCGGGAGCCCGGTGAGGATCAGAAGGGCCGACGCCATGGCGGCGAGCTTGGCGAGGACGTAGTCCCCGCGCTCGATCGGCCGCGAGAAGTACAACGGCACGCTCTTGAAGCGCAGGTCCCTGGAGACGGACTGCGGGGCCTGGGAGGCGAGGAAGAGGCCGATGACGGCCTGCAGGTAGATCGCGAAGTCCGTGTACTTGATCGGGAGCTTCGTCATGCCGGGTGCGTAGATGGCGACCGCCACGAGGATCAGCGCCACCAGGCACATCACCCCGCACAGGAGCATCGGCAGCACCTTGGACTTGGCGGACCTGCCCAGTCCGAACGAGCCCCGCAGGGACTGCGAGTACAGCGAGCGGCGGGCATAGGCCCGGCCCAGGCGGACGCCGTCGTAGGAGCGGTATCCGATGTTGTGGATCCGGGAGGTGTCGCTCCCGGCCGCGGTTCCGGTCTCCGTACTCATCGGCCGCTCCCCTTCTGCTGTACGGCACCCGCGGTCACGGCAACGGCCGCCCGCGGTGCCTCTTCGGTGCGGAAGACCTCGGAGATGTGGTGGCGCCGCTGTTCCATCCGGATGAGACCGAGGCCGAGGCCGGCGACGGTGTCGCGGACCACGTCGTACGTCTCCTCCCCCGTGGCCTCCATCAGGAGGATGTGGCCGGCGCCCGGCAGCCCTTCGGCGTCGAGGCCGTCGAGCCCGACGAGCGTGACTCCGGCCCCGGTCAGCGCCCGGCGCAGGGCGTCCGTACCGTCCGGGTGGGTGTCGCTGTCGGTGACCTCGACCGCGAGGGTCGTGGTCGTCTGGGTGAAGTCACTGGTGGAGCTGGAGCGCAGCAGCGCGCCGCCGTCGATGACGACGACGTGGTCGCAGGTCCTCTCCAGCTCTCCGAGCAGGTGCGAGGTGACCAGCACCGAGATGCCGAAATCGGTGTGGATACGGCGGATCAGGCCGAGCATCTCGTCCCGGCCGACGGGGTCGAGGCCGTTGGTCGGCTCGTCGAGCAGCACCAGCTTCGGGTCGTGGACCAGGGCCTGGGCCAGCTTCACCCGCTGCTTCATACCGGTCGAGTAGCCGCCGATGGGCCGGTAGCGCTCCTCGTACAGCCCCACATGACGCAGGGTGTCCGCGGTGCGCTCGCGGGCCGCGGTGGGGGGCAGTCCGGACATCCGTGCCATGTGGACGACGAACTCGGTGGCCGAGACGTCCGGTGGCAGGCAGTCGTGCTCGGGCATGTACCCGACGCGCTCCCGGATGGCGGCGCCCTCGGTGGCGACGTCGAGCCCGAGCACCGCGGCCCGGCCTTCGGTGGCGGGGGACAGACCCAGCAGGATCTTGATCAGTGTGGACTTGCCGGCCCCGTTGGAACCCACCAGGCCGGTTACGCCCGGTCGGATGTCCAAGGAGAGCCGGTCAAGAGCGGTCACCCTCGGGAACCGCTTGCTCAGGCTTTCGGTTGCGATCACAGTCACGTCATCGACGGTAGTGGCGCGTGCCACAGCAGTCGTCAGACCAGGCGGTTGTATCCGCGTCAGACTCCAGATGTACGGACCCGTAGGGGGAGGCCCCACGAGGGAGGACACCACGGGGGCGTGCCCGGGGTTGTCCACAGGTTCGGGGCATCCCTTGACGCGGGTGTCCGTCGGTTGCCACATTCAGCGGTGTCACGTTACGGACACGTACCGCGACGTCGGCACTGGGACGAGGAGGCGGCGTGGAGCTGCGAGGCGCGCGTGAGCGCTGGGTGCGTACGGGCGGGATCGAGCTGTGCGTCGCCGAACTGGGCGATGCGGCACGGCCGACGATCGTGCTCGTGCACGGCTATCCGGACAGCAAGGAGGTCTGGTCCGAGGTCGCCGCACGGCTCGCTGAGCAGTGGCATGTGGTGCTCTACGACGTGCGGGGCCACGGCAGGTCGACCGCGCCCAAGCCGCTGCGCGGCGGCTTCACGCTGGAGAAGCTGACCGATGACTTCCTGGCCGTCGTGGACGCGGTGAGTCCGGACCGTCCTGTCCATGTGGTCGGCCACGACTGGGGATCGGTCCAGTCCTGGGAATTCGCGACGGTGGAGCGGACCAAGGGCCGCATCGCCTCGTTCACATCGATGTCCGGCCCTTCCCTCGACCACTTCGGGCACTGGATCGGGCAGCGTGTGGCCCACCCGAGCCCGCGCCGTGCAGGGCAGTTGATCGGCCAGGGCGCCAAGTCCTGGTACGTGTACGCGCTCCATACGCCGGTGCTGCCCGAGATGGCCTGGCGCGGTCCGCTCGGCAGGCAGTGGCCGCGGATCCTGCGGCGCATGGAGAAAGTGCCGGCGGACGGGTATCCGACGGCGTCGCTCCCCCGGGACGCGGCGCACGGGGCCTGGCTCTACCGCGACAACATCCGGTACCGCCTGCGCCGTCCGCGTCCGGACGCATACGCACATGTGCCGGTGCAGCTGATCACACCGACCGGTGACGCGTTCCTCTCACCGTCGCTCTACGACGAACTCGACGCATGGGTGCCCAGGTTGGTCCGGCGCACCCTGCCCGCCAAGCACTGGGTGCCCCGCACGAGACCGGATCAGCTGGCTGCCTGGATCAGCGAGTTCGCCGACGACCTGGAGTCCGGCGGTCCGGACGACTCCGTCGGTTCCGTCGGTTCCGTCGGTTCCGTCAGCTCCGCCGGTTCCGTCAGCTCCGCCGGTTCCGCCGGTTCCGTCGGTTCCGTCGGCTTCGGCTCGGCGGCTCTGGCGGCCACCGGTGCCCACGCGGACCGTTTCGGAGGGCAGTTGGTCCTGGTGACGGGAGCGGCCGCGGGCATCGGGCGAGCCACAGCACTGGCCTTCGCGGAGGCGGGGGCACGGGTGGTCGCCGTGGACCGGGACGCGGAGGGCGTCGCCAGGACCGCGGAGGCCGCCCGGCTGGCCGGCGCTTCCGACACGTGGGGCGAGGTGGTGGACGTCGGCGACGAGCAGGCGATGGAGAAGCTCGGGGAGAAGGTCGCCGCCGAACTGGGCGTCGTGGACGTGCTGGTGAACAACGCGGGCATCGGGCTGTCCGGTTCGTTCCTCGACACGACGGGCGAAGACTGGCGGCGCGTTCTCGACGTCAATCTGTGGGGCGTCATCCACGGCTGCCGGATCTTCGGCAGACAGATGGCCGAGCGGGGTCAGGGCGGCCATATCGTCAACGTCGCCTCTGCCGCGGGCTATCAGCCGTCGCGCGCGCTGCCCGCCTACAGCACGTCCAAGGCGGCGGTGCTGATGCTCAGCGAATGCCTGCGCGCGGAACTGGCCGAGAAGTCCATCGGTGTCAGTGCGATCTGCCCGGGTCCGGTGAATACGGGAATCACCGGCACGGCGCACTTCGCGGGAGCCGATGCGGTGGAGGAGGAACGCCTCAGGAAGCGGACGGCCCAGCTGTACACGCTCCGCAACTACCCGGCGGAGAAGGTGGCTCGGGCGATTCTCGGGGCCGTGGTGCACAACCGTGCCGTGGTGCCGGTGACGCCCGAGGCCCGAGGCGTGCGGCTGCTGTCACGGATCAGCCCCGGGTTGCGACGTGGCATCGCGCGGCTGAAGCCGCCTCTGTGAGAGGCGGGTTCGCCGGCCGGACGGCCCATGACAACTGCGGGTGCGTCGGTTTGACCACGCCTGGGTTCCACTCGCTACAACCGGCCTGTCGGAGAGGCGCGTTGGCCATATGGCGCTGTGGAGAGCGTGGTTGGAGTGCCTTCAGCACGCACCCGAACTCAAAACCCCTATTAAAAGGGTGAGTTGCACAAATACCGCTTGTAGGACAGGAGTTGTCCACAGAATTACCAAAAGCCCTGTGGATAACTCAAGTTGGCTGTGGATCAAACCTGTTCAGGGCTATGGGTGCGAGGAACTCCGGATGAAATCGAGGTGCGCCCGGAGCGGTGAGCCGGGCACTCTGACGGGATGGACGAACGACGCACCGTCAAGGTGTCCAGATTCCTCTCGAAGCATCTGAGACATGAACCCGACCGGCTCGGGATCACTCTCGATCCCCACGGCTGGGTGGCCGTGGACGAGCTGCTGCGGGCCTGCGCCCGGCACGGCTTCACCCTCACCAGGGACGACCTCGACCACGTCGTCGCGGTCAACGACAAGCAGCGGTTCACCATGACCGGTGATCGCATCCGGGCGAACCAGGGCCACTCCGTCCCCGTCGACCTCGACCTGCCCCCGGCCGAGCCTCCCGCGCACCTCTTCCACGGCACCGTGGCCCGGGTGCTCGACGCCATCCGCGCCGAGGGGCTCCGGCCCATGAACCGCCACCATGTCCACCTCTCGCCCGACCACGGGACCGCGGTCCGAGTCGGCTCCCGGCGCGGCACCCCTGTCGTCCTCGTCGTGGACGCCGGAGCCATGCACAGGGCTGGGCATCTCTTCCACGTCAGCGCCAACGGCGTCTGGCTCACCGCGTCCGTGCCACCGGACTTCCTGTGTCTGCGAGAGCGCACACCGCCCGCCTGAACGCCCTGGCTCCACGGCCCCCGCCCGTCCCCGCTCACGTACCGACGGAGCCCGGAGCCGCCGCCGTAGAGTCGTGGTCATGACCTCCCCCCGTCGACTGAGCACCGTGATCCTTCCCATCCACCGCTGGCACGAGGGCGGCCGGCCCCTGTGGGTACGCGCCGAGGAGCTGGGATTCCACGCCGCGTACACCTACGACCACCTGGCCTGGCGGACGTTCCGTGACGGCCCGTGGTTCGGAGCCGTCCCGACCCTGACGGCCGCCGCCGCGGCAACCGAGCGGCTGCGTCTCGGCACGCTCGTCACCTCGCCCAACTTCCGGCATCCGGTGACGCTCGCCAAGGACCTCATCACGCTGGACGACGTCTCCGACGGACGGATCACACTCGGTATCGGGGCAGGTGGCAGCGGCTTCGACGCCACCACCCTGCGCGGGAGCGACGAGGAGCCCTGGACCCCGCGTGAACGCGCCGACCACTTCGACGAGTTCGTCCCCCTGCTCGACCAGCTGCTCCGGGAGCCCTCCGTGACGTACGAGGGCCGCTTCTACGCCGCGAACGAGGCGCGGAACATCCCCGGCTGCGTACAGCGCCCCCGGCTGCCCTTCGCGGTGGCCGCCACCGGACCCCGCGGGCTGAGGCTCGCGGCGCGGTACGGCCAGGCATGGGTGACCACGGGAGACCCGAAGCTCTACGAGACGGGCACCGCCGAGCAGTCCGTGGCGGCCATCGGCGGCCAGATCAGCCGTCTCGGTGAGGCCTGCGAGGAGGCGGGCCGGGATGTCGCCGATCTGGACAAGATCCTTCTCACCGGTTTCACCCCCGGCCGGCCGTTGCGGTCCTTCGACGCGTTCGTCGACTTCGCGGGAACGCATTTCGACCTCGGGTTCACCGAGATCGTCGTCCACTGGCCGGTGCAGGACTCCGGCTTCGCCATGGACACCGAACTGTTCGAACGCATCGCCACCGAAGCGCTGGGCCCGTTCGGCTGACCCCTCGGCTCCCGCCTCCGGCCGGGGTGGAACATGCTCCGGATCCACGGACCACCCCCTCCGGCCTGGGCGGGTTGCCTCAGAGAGCCCTTGGCATATGCCCCTGACATGTTCCCCAGCTCAGGGACTCGCACTCTCACATGGGCGCCCCTCTGCACGCCCGTGCAGCCTCGTACGGGAGAATGGCCGGGTGACCCCAGCTACCGACTCGCCTCTGCCTGCCGTGACCCGGCTGATCGCCACCGATCTGGACGGCACTCTCCTGCGCGACGACAAGACCCTGTCGGACCGCACGATCGCCGCCCTGGCAGCCGCCGAAGAGGCCGGAATCGAGGTCTTCTTCGTCACCGGGAGGCCCGCCCGCTGGATGGACGTCGTCAGCCCCCATGTGCAGGGCCACGGCATGGCGATCTGCGCGAACGGGGCCGCGGTCGCCGATCTCCATGACGGGCGGCTGATCAAGGTCCGTCCGCTGGACCGCTCGACCGCCATCGGCGTGGTCGACATCCTGCGCGGGGTCGCACCCGGGGTGTCGTTCGCCGTCGAGCTGAGCACCGGCATCCACTACGAGCCGGCCTATCCCCCGTTCCACATGGACCCGGGTGCCACGGTCGCCGTCGCCGAGAAGCTGCTGCACGAGGAGGCTCCTGGTACCGGTGCGCCGGTCCTGAAGATCCTGGCCCATCACCCCGAGCTCGCCCCGGACGCCTTCCTCGCAATGGCCCGCGAACTCGCGGGGGACCAGGCGTCCTTCACCCGGTCGAGCCCCACCGCACTGCTGGAGATCAGCGCCCTCGGCGTCTCCAAGGCCGACACGCTCGCCGAGTGCTGTGCGGAGCGCGGGATCGCTCCGGGCGAGGTGGTCGCGTTCGGGGACATGCCGAACGATGTGGAGATGCTGAGCTGGGCCGGTGCCTCGTTCGCCATGGGCAACGCCCATCCGGCCGCCCTGGCCGCGGCGTCCGGTGTGACGCTCACGAACAACGAGGACGGCGTCGCGGTGGTCATCGAGCGGATCATCGCCGGGCGCTGAGCCGGTCTCCCCTGACGTCCGTCAGAGCGGGACCTGCCAGGTCACCGTCGTACCGCTCTCGCCTGTCGTCCCGCTCTCGCCCGTCGTGCCGCGGTCGCCTGTCGTCCCGCTCTCGCCCGCCTTGTGCCCCTCCTCCCCGAGCCCCGGCCCGAACCAGCTGGCGCCGCCCAGCGACTCGGCACGCCTGGCGAGGTTGCGCAGACCGCTGCGGCGGCCCCCCTCCGGGATGCCCACCCCGTCGTCCGCGACGGTCAGCCGTACGGCGTCCCGCCCGTCCGGCAGCACCGCGGTCGCGTCCACCCGCACCTCGACGCGCGAGGCCCCCGCGTGGCGGAACGTGTTGGACAGCGCCTCGCGCAGAGCCGCGATGAGGTTCTTGCCCGCGAGCTCCCCCACCAGCGAGTCGACCGGCCCCAGGAACCGGTGCGAGGGCATGAACCCCAGCGGCACCGCGGCCATGTTGATCTCCCGCAGCACTCGCGTCCGCAACGCGGACGGCGCCTCGGCCGGTTCCTGCTGCAGCGCGAAGATGGCCGTACGGATCTCCTGGATGGTCACGTCCAGTTCGTCCACGGCCCGTCCGATACCGGCCCGCACCTCGGCGACCTGAGAGCGCCGCTGAGCTCCCTCCAGCATGATCCCGGTGGTGAAGAGGCGCTGGATGACCAGGTCGTGGAGGTCCCGGGCGATCCGGTCCCGGTCCTCGTAGACAGCGAGCCGCTCCCGGTCACGTTGCGCCTCCGCCAGCTTCAGCGCAAGGGCGGCCTGCGCGGCGAAGTGGGTGGCCAGCGTCCGCTCCGCCGGGGTGAACGGCCGGCCGCCCCTGACCCGCGGGATCGACAGCGCGCCGAGCACCCGGCCCCCGCTGCGCAGCGGCAGCAGCATGTGCGGCCCGAACCGGTCGGCCAGTCCTGTGGTCATGCGGGGGTCGGTCGCCGAGTCGTCCAGGAACACCTCCTCGCCCCTCAGGAGCGCCGCCACCACGGGGCTCTGCGGCGGGATGATCACCCCGAGGGCCCCTGACGGCTTGTCGCAGGCGATGGCGGCGATCTCCAGACCTCCCGACTCGGCCGGAAGCAGCACGATGCCGGCCGCGGCGTCGGCGAGCCGGCGCGCCTGCTCCGCGACGACGGCGAGTGCCTCGTCGGCGTCACCGGCCGAGAGCAGCGCCGTGGTGACGGCTACCGAGCCGTCGATCCACTGCTCACGCTGTCGTGCGGCGTCGTACGTCCGTGCGTGGCCGATGGCGATCCCGGCCTCGGTGGCCAGCACGCGCAGCATGTGCAGTTCGTCGTCGCCGAAGGGCTCCCCGTCCTGTCTCTCCGCCACGTAGAGATTCCCGAAGATCTTGCCCTGGACCCGGATCGGGACCCCGAGGAAGGTCCGCATCGGCGGATGTCCGGCCGGAAACCCGGCGAACCGTGGGTCGCCCGTCAGATCCTCCAGCTGGATGGGAACGCCCTCCTGGATCAGCGCTCCCAGCAGTCCGGTGTGCCCGTCGGGCCACCGGCCGATCTCCCGGGCGGCCTCGTCGGACACCCCGTGGCTGATGAAGTCGGAGAGAGTCTCACCGGGGCTTTCGACGACACCGATGGCCGCATAGCGGGCACGGGCGAGTTCGGCCGTCGTCTCGCAGATGCGCTCCAGGGTGGAGTGGAGCTCGATGCCCGAACCGACCGACCTCGTCGCCTCCAGCAGCTCCGGAACGCACGCGGTCAGCTCGGGGGAGAGCCCTCGCAGGATTCCGCCGGTCTGCTGCGCGGCTCCGGGAGAGTCCTTCGGGTCCTGCTCGGCCATGACCCGAGCCTAGTAAGAGGTGAAAGGTCCGGAAAGTCGGAACCGGTGCCGGGAGCTGCCCGCCGCTCTCGGACGAGTGCTGCCCGCCGCTCTCAGACCCGTGCGGGCACAGGCCCCATGAGCTCCGGCCCCGTACGCACCTGCTCCTCCTCCCGTGCGAGCATCCGCCGCAGCGGGCCGTCCTGCGCGGCCAGAGCGGCGTACGGTCCCCGCTGGACCACCCGGCCCCCGTCCATCACCAGGATCTCGTCCACCGCGTCGAGCCCGGCCAGCCGGTGCGTGATCAACAGGGTCGTACGGCCTTCGGTGGCGGCCAGCAGATCCGCGGTCAGGGCGTCCGCCGTCGCCAGGTCGAGGTGCTCAGCGGGCTCGTCGAGCACGAGTACGGGGAAGTCGGCCAGGAGCGCGCGGGCCAGCGCCAGCCGCTGCCGCTGGCCGCCCGACAGCCGGGCCCCGTGTTCGCCCACCAGTGTGTCGAGGCCGTCGGGCAGCGACAGGACCCAGTCCAGCAGCCGGGCCGCTTCGAGGGCGTCCCGCAGCCTGTCGTCCGTCGTGCCGGGCCGGGCGAGCCTCAGGTTCTCGCGGATGGAACTGTCGAAGACATGGGCGTCCTGGGCGCACAGCCCCACGAAGGTCCGGACCGTGTCCCCGTCGAGCGAGGACGCTTCGACGCCGCCGAGACGGTACGTCCCCTCCCTGGCGTCCAAGAAGCGGAGCAGGACCTGGGCGAGCGTGGTCTTGCCCGAGCCGGACGGCCCCACCACGGCGACCCTCCTGCCGGGGCGCAGTGTCAGATCGACGGAGTGCAGGGCGTCGTGCTCCGCGCCCTCGTAGCGTGCCGACAGCCCTCGTACGTCGAGAGGGAAGGGCGATGCGGGTGCCTCGGCGGGCTCCGCCGGTTCCCCGACCGGTACGGAGCCGTCCAGCACCTCGTAGACCCGCTCGGCACTCCGCTCGACCCGGCGGCGGTACTGCACGGCGAGCGGAAGTCCCGTGACGGCCTCGAACGCCGCCAGCGGCGTGAGGACGACCACCGCGAGCTCCACCCCGGCCAGCCGTCCGTCCGACACGGCGGGCAGCGCGACGATCGCCGCGCCCACGACGGTGAGCCCGCAGATCAGGGCGGAGAGCCCGCCGCCCAGCGCGGTCGCGGTCGCCGCACGCGCGGCGATCCGCGTCAGGACGCTGTCCGCCGCGCGCACCTGCTCCTTACGGGCGGGCAGCGCACCAGCGACGGTCAGCTCCGCCGTCCCGCCGAGAAGATCGGCGACGCGGACGGCCAGCGCGGCCCGGGCGGGCGCCAGTTGGCGCTCGGCACGGCGCGCGATGGCCCCACTCAGCCAGGGCACGCCCACACCCGCGAGCAGCAGCCCTGCGGCCAGGACCGCGCCTGCCTCCGGCAGCAGCCAGCCGGTGAAGGCGACGGCCCCCGTGGCGACCAGGAGTGCGGTCGCCGCGGGCAGCAGCCAGCGCAGCCAGTAGTCCTGCAACGCGTCCACGTCGGAGACCAGCCGGGACAGCAGGTCGCCTCGGCGCGTGGCCCGGAGGCCCGCGGGCGCGATGCGTTCAAGACCGCGGTACACCGCCACCCTGAGCTCGGCGAGCATCCTGAGCACGGCGTCGTGGGACACCAGCCGCTCCGCGTAGCGGAAGACGGCCCGGCCCAGGCCGAAGGCCCGGGTCGCGGTGACCGCCACCATCAGATACAGCACCGGGGGTTGCTCGGAGGCCCGGGAGATCAGCCATCCGGAGACGGCCATGAGTCCGACGGACGATCCCACGGCGAGGCTGCCCAGCAGCAGAGCCAGGCCCAGCTTCCGGCGCTGGGAGCCCGCGGCCTCCCTCACCCCGGCCAGCACACGGCCCCCGGCCCGGGGGGCTGCGTCCCTGAGCAGTTCGGGCTCCCCCGCACCCGGACGCCCGGCATCGCCCGCGGCCGGCTTCTCGCCGTCCGGGATGCCCGAGGCGCCCTTCGCCTCATCCGCGAGGCCATGGGCACCCACGGCTGTCCTGCCGGGCTGAGCGGAGGGCTCCAGGGGCACCACCCGGTCGGCGACCGTGAGCAGCGCCGGCCGGTGCACGACCAGCAGCACCGTGCGTCCCGCCGCCAGCCTCCGTACCGCCTCGACGATGCCCGCCTCCGTCTCACCGTCCAGGCTCGCCGTCGGCTCGTCGAGCAGCAGCAGAGGCCGGTCGGCGAGGAAGGCCCGCGCCAGAGCGAGCCGCTGACGCTGCCCGGCGGAGAGCCCGGCACCGTCCTCCCCCAGCTCCGTCCCCATGCCCTCCGGCAGCGCGGCCACGAAGTCGTACGCCCCTGCCTCCCGCAGCGCGGCCATGACCGCCGCGTCGTCCGCGTCCGGGCGGGCCAGGCGTACGTTCTCCGCGATCGTCCCGGCGAAGAGATGGGGGCGCTGGGGCACCCAGGCGATCTGCTCGCGCCAGCGCCCGGGGGAGAGGGCGGACAGATCGGTTCCGCCGATCAGGACCTGCCCCTCGTCGGGCGCCGTGAATCCCAGCACCACGCTGAGGAGCGTGGACTTGCCGACCCCGCTGGGACCGACCAGAGCGACGGTCTCGCCCTCCTCGATCACCAGGGAGGCGTCGTTCAACGAGGGTTCGGTGCGGCCCTGGTGCCGGACCGTCACCCCGTCCAGCTCCAGCCGCAGAGACCGCGGAACGTCCTGGGACCCACCGGCCGCCGGCTCGTTCTCCAGCACCCCGAAGATCTCCTCAGCGGCCGAGAGTCCCTCCGCGGCCGCGTGGTACTGGGCGCCGACCTGTCGGATCGGCAGATATGCCTCCGGCGCAAGGATGAGCACCACCAGACCCGTGTAGAGGTCGAGCTCCCCATGGACGAGCCGCATCCCGATCGTCACCGCGACCAGAGCCACGGAGAGAGTCGCCAGCAACTCCAGGGCGAAGGAGGAGAGAAAGGCGATCCGGAGCGTCTTCAGCGTGGCCCGGCGGTACTGCGAGGTGATGGTCCGGATCGATTCGGCCTGCGCCTTGGCCCGTCCGAAGACCTTCAGCGTCGGCAGTCCGGCCACCACATCGAGGAAGTGCCCTGAAAGACGCGACAGCAGCCTCCACTGACGGTCCGTCCGGGACTGGGTGGCCCAGCCGATCAGGATCATGAAGAGCGGGATCAGCGGCAACGTGACCACGATGATCGCCGCCGAGACCCAGTCCTCGGTGACGATCCGGGCCAGCACCGCCACCGGCACGACGACAGCGAGGCCGAGCTGCGGGAGATACCGCGAGAAGTAGTCGTCGAGGGCGTCGACGCCCCGGGTGGCCAGAGCGATCAGCGAGCCGGTGCGCTGCCCGCTCAGCCAGTCCGGCCCCAGCCCGGACGCGCGCTCCATGAGCCGGCCGCGCAGCTCGGACTTGACCGCGGCACTCGCCCGGTACGCGGCCAACTCGGTCAGCCAGGCCACGAGCGCCCGGCCCAGCGCGACGGCGGCCAGCAGGAGCAGCGGTGTGCGGAGTCCGGCGACGGTCAGCCCGTCCTCGAACCCGCCCACCACCACTTCGGCGACGAGCATCGCCTGGGCGATGACCAGCACGGCTCCGACCAGGCCCAGCGCCACCACGGCCGCCAGGAAGAACCGGGTGGCTCGGGCGTACCTGAGCAGTCGCGGGTCGATCGGTTTCACGTGAAACAGCTCCCCAGTGAGCTCATGGCGTCCGTCCTCATTCGTTCAGCGCAGGCTCAGTGCGCGTCGGCGATGTGGTGCGTGCCGATGCGCTTGCGGAACACCCAGTACGTCCAGCCCTGGTACAGCAGCACCACCGGAGTGGCGACACCGGCGCACCAGGTCATGATCTTGAGGGTGTACGGGCTGGACGAGGCGTTGGAAACCGTCAGGTTCCAGGCATCGTTCAGCGAGGACGGCATCACGTTCGGGAAGAGCGTCAGGAAGAGCATGGCGACGGCCGCCGTGATGGTCACCCCGGAGAACGCGAAGGACCAGCCCTCGCGCCCCGCCGCGATGGTTCCGAGGGCCGCGACCAGCGACACCACGGCGACGATCATCGCCACGAGGCTCCAGCCGTTGCCGTTGTCGGCCTGGGTCCAAGCGAGGAAGCCCAGCGCGAGCACCGCGGTGGCCAGGCCCAGCTTGAGGGCCAGCCCGCGCGCCCGCGCCCTGATGTCCCCGACGGTCTTGAGCGCGGCGAACACCGCGCCGTGGAAGGTGAAGAGGAACAGCGTGACCAGCCCGCCCAGCACGGCGTACGGGTTGATCAGGTCCCAGAGGTTGCCGACGTACTCCATATCGGCATCGATCTTGACGCCGCGGACGATGTTCCCGAAGGCCACGCCCCAGAGAACGGCCGGGATCAGCGAGGTCCAGAAGATCGCGTGCTCCCAGTTGGTCTGCCACCGCTCCTCCGGACGCTTCGCCCGGTACTCGAAGGCCACCCCGCGCACGATCAGGCAGAGCAGGATGAGCAGCAGAGGCAGGTAGAAACCGGAGAACAGGGTGGCGTACCACTCCGGGAAGGCCGCGAAGGTCGCGCCGCCCGCGCTGAGCAGCCACACCTCGTTGCCGTCCCAGACCGGCCCGATCGTGTTGATCAGGACCCGGCGCTCCTGGCGGTCACGGGCCAGCAGCTTGGTGAGGACCCCGATGCCGAAGTCGAATCCCTCCAGGAAGAAGTAGCCGGTCCACAGGACGGCGATGAGCACGAACCAGACGTCGTGGAGTTCCATCTCTCAGCTCCGCTTGATCTCAGTAGGAGAAGGCCATCGGCCGGTCGGCGTCCTGGTCGTGACCGCCGATCCGGGTGGGCGGGTTGAGGTCGGCCTCGGTGAGCTCGGGCGGTCCGGCCTTGACGTACTTCAGGAGGAGCTTGACCTCGATGACGGCGAGCACCGCGTAGAGGGCGGTGAAGCCGATCATGGAGGTGAGGACCTCGCCCTGTGAGACCCCGGGGGAGACCGCGTCGCGCGTCTGGAACACCCCGTAGACCACCCAGGGCTGGCGTCCGGTCTCGGTGAAGATCCAGCCCCAGGAGTTGGCGATCAGGGGGAAGAGCATGGTCCACAGGGCGGTGATCCAGTAGAGCCTGGCGAGCTTCGGACTCAGGGCCTTGTTCTTGAAGAGCACCAGATGCGGTACGTCGTCCTCGCCGGTGCGCAGCGCCTCCGGCAGCATGAACTTCTTCCGCGTCAGCCAGAGCCCCAGGATTCCCAGGCCGAAGGAGGCCATGCCGAAGCCGATCATCCAACGGAAGCTCCAGAACGCCACCGGGATGTTGGGCCGGTAGTCGCCCGGTCCGTACTTCTCCTGCTCCGCCTTGTTGATGTCGTTGATGCCGGGGATGTACGAGGTGAAGGTGTCGTCCGCGAGGAAGGACAGTATTCCGGGGATCGAGACCTCGACGGTGTTGTGTCCCTTGGCGACGTCGCCGACCGCGAAGAGCGAGAAGGGCGCCCCGTCCTCGCCCTCCCACAGAGCCTCGGCCGCGGCCATCTTCATGGGCTGCTGCTTGAACATCACCTTGCCGAGCACGTCGCCGCTGACGGCGGTGAGCAGGCCGGCGACCACCACGGTGACCAGTCCGAGCCGCAGCGAGGTCCGCATCACCCGGATGTGCCTCTTGCGCACCAGGTGGAAGGCGGCGATGCCGACCATGAAGGCGCCGCCCACGAGGAAGGCAGCGGTGATCGTGTGGAAGAACTGGGCGAGCGCCGTGTTCTGCGTGAGCACATGCCAGAAGTCGGTGAGCTCGGCGCGACCGCGTTCCTTGTTGATCCGGAAGCCGACCGGGTGCTGCATCCAGGAGTTGGCGGCCAGGATGAAGAACGTCGAGAGGATCGTGCCGATGGACACCATCCAGATGCAGGCCAGATGGATCTTCTTCGGCAGCTTGTCCCAGCCGAAGATCCACAGGCCGATGAAGGTGGACTCGAAGAAGAACGCGATCAGCGCCTCGAAGGCGAGCGGGGCGCCGAAGACATCACCGACGAAGCGCGAGTAGTCGGACCAGTTCATGCCGAACTGGAACTCCTGGACGATGCCGGTGACCACGCCCATGGCGATGTTGATCAGGAAGAGCTTGCCCCAGAACTTGGTCGCCCTGAGGTACTTCTCGTTGTCCGTGCGCACCCAGGCGGTCTGCAGGCCGGCGGTGAGCGCGGCAAGAGAGATCGTCAGGGGGACGAACAGGAAGTGGTAGACGGTGGTGATGCCGAACTGCCATCGCGCCAGAGTCTCTGGTGCCAGAGCCAGATCCATGACTCTTCTCCTTACGTCGCCGCGATCACACCCGCGGACTGCCCGTCGAACCACCCGATCTCGGGAGGAAACGGGACGCGCTTGTGAACGCGTTCACATTCACAAGCAATTATGGCGCACATGTCTTCGAGGCCATCGAGTGGGGGGTGCTTTCCGGCCGACCGGGCCGAGCCAGCCGAAACCGGACAGCTCTCCGGGGCACGGCCGGACGCCCGCAGCGGCTCTCCGGGGCACGGCCGGAAGCCCGCAGCGGCCATGGCCGCACCGTGGCCATGCACGGCACCTGGCCCGGACGCACCATGCCCCGGACGCACCATGGCCCCGGACCTCGGTGATCGAGGTCCGGGGCCACCGGAGGGGGTCCGGGCGGCTGCCGCGCCGCTACCGCTCCCGGCGGAAGGCCTCCGCCACCTTCAGGAAGACGTCGTTGGCCTCGGCCTCCCCGATCGTGACCCGTACGCCATCACCGGCGAACGGCCGGACGACCACGCCCGCCCGCTCGCAGATCCCGGCGAACTCGACCGTGCGGTCCCCGAGCCGCAGCCAGACGAAGTTCGCCTGGGACTCGGGAACGGTCCAGCCCTGCTCCACGAGCGCCTCGTACACCCGGGCACGCTCGCCGACCAGCGATCCGACCCGGCCCAGCAGCTCGTCCTCGGCGCGCAGCGAGGCGACAGCCGCGTCCTGCGCGACCTGGCTGACCCCGAAGGGCACGGCCGTCTTGCGCAGCGCCGCCGCCACGGGCTCGTGCGCCACCGCGAATCCGACCCGCAGACCCGCGAGGCCGTACGCCTTGGAGAAGGTCCGCAGCACCGCGACATTGGGACGCTCGCGGTAGATCTCGATGCCGTCCGGCACGTCCGCGTCCCTGATGAACTCCTTGTACGCCTCGTCCAGCACGACCAGGACATCCTCCGGAACACGGTCCAGGAAGCGCTCGAGCTCCGCCCGGCGCACCACCGTGCCGGTCGGGTTGTTCGGATTGCAGACGAAGATCATCCGGGTACGGTCGGTGACCGCGTCGGCCATGGCGTCGAGGTCGTGCACCTCGCCGTCCGTCAGCGGCACCTGGACCGACGTCGCACCACTGACCTGCGTGATGATCGGGTACGCCTCGAAGGAGCGCCAGGCGTAGATGACCTCGTCGCCCGGGCCCGATGTGGCCTGGAGCAGCTGCTGGGCGACGCCGACCGAACCCGTGCCGGTCGCCAGATGGGAGACCGGCACCCCGAACCGGTCGGCCAGCTCGCTCATCAGGCCGGTACAGGCCATGTCCGGGTACCTGTTGAACGTGGCTGCCGCGGCGAGCACCGAGTCCATGACGCCGGGCAACGGGGGGTACGGGTTCTCGTTGGAGGACAGCTTGAAGGCAACCGGCCCCTCCGCGGACGCCGGCTTGCCCGGCACATACGCAGGGACGCCGTCCAGCTCGGCGCGCAGCTTGGGGCTCGTCTCGCTCACCGCAGGTCCTCCTCGACCGTCCGTACAGTTCAATACTGCTCACCTTATGAGGATTGGGCACCCGTGCGAACGGCCGGGATCCGAAATCGTCTCCTCCGGCGGGAAACGCCCGCCGCACACGGCTCCGGCCGCCTTCGAGAGGGGGAGCGCCGCGCATTCTGCCGCGCGCCGGTCGCTCACTCCGTGGCGCGCATCCCTCGAACAGGTGAGTTGAGACCTCTTCGAGACATGGACCATTTGGCAGGTTCCTGCGCGTCGACACATGACACATCACTGTGGATCAGCTCAACGTCCTTTGTTCACAAGGTAATTACTCGTTTATGATCATGCAGAAACGTGCCTGTCAACGTGTGCATATGCGACCGGCCTGACCATGCGTCAGAGCCCTACTATCGGCTCGCCATGACAGCAGCAGGGAAGCACCAGGTGAGCCGGACAGAGACGCCCCGCCGCAGCGGCCGGCAAGGACGGGCGGGGATCCGGGACGTCGCCGCGGCGGCCGGGGTCTCCATCACGACCGTGTCCGACGCCCTCAACGGCAAGGGCAGGCTCCCGGACGCCACCCGCCGACATGTCCGCGAGGTCGCCGAACGGCTGGGCTACCGCCCGTCGGCGGCGGCCCGAACCCTCCGTACCGGCAAGTCCGGCCTCATCGGCCTGACCGTGACCACCTACGGGGACGAACCTTTCACCTTCACCGAGTTCGCGTACTTCGCGGAGATGGCGAGAGCGGCCACATCGGCCGCGCTCGCCCGTGGCTACGCCCTCGTGATCCTCCCCGCCACCTCACGCCACGACGTGTGGTCGAACGTCGCGCTCGACGGAACGGTCGTCATCGACCCCTCCGACCAGGACCCGGTGGTCACCGAACTCGTGCGCCAGGGACTGCCCGTCGTCTCCGACGGCCGCCCGGCGGGCACGCTGCCGGTCACCGCCTGGGTCGACAACGACCACCGGGCGGCCGTCCTCGACCTCCTGGACCACCTCGCCGCCGCCGGAGCCCGCCGCATCGGGCTGCTGACCGGGACCACCACCGACACGTACACTCGGCTCTCCACCACCGCCTATCTCCACTGGTGCGAGCGGGTCGGCCAGGATCCCGTCTACGAGTCCTACCCGGCCCACGACCCCTGCGCGGGCGCCGTCGCGGCGGACCGTCTCCTCGCCCGTCCCGACCGTCCCGACGCCGTCTACGGGCTCTTCGATCCCAACGGCACGGACCTGCTCGCCGCCGCGCGCCGCTACGGCCTGCGGGTGCCCGAGGACCTGCTGCTGGTCTGCTGCAGCGAGTCCACGGTGTACGCGGCCACCGAGCCCCCCATCACCACGCTCTCGCTGAAGCCGCGCAGAATCGGCACGGCTGTCGTCCAGCTCCTCATCGACGCCATCGAGGGGGTCGAACACGACGGTCCCGTGGAGCAGGTGATACCGACAGAGCTCATCGTCCGGACGTCCTCACAGCGGCGCCCGCCGCGCACCACGGTCAGCCCTCCGCGATCACCGGCCGGGGACTGATCGGCGCAATCCGGACTAAACGACCGATGAACCGGGTGCTCGCGCGGATTCAACACCCCTGGTGCGTCACACAGCACGATCCGCATTCCTATGATGGGCGCACGACACCGCGGACCACCACTACCAGGCAGGGACCGTCAGGTGTACGGAGGCGCGACGGTGGTGGAGGGGTCGATGACTCAGGGGGCCGGTCAGGAACCCGTGGTGCGGACAGCGACGTTGCGTGACTTCCGCGTACCGCCGTATGCGCAGGCGCCGGTGCCCGCGCCCTCGCCGCACCCGGGCAATGCCGTGGGGGGCGACGAACCGCCGGAGGGGTACACCCCCACCGAGCGCGATCTGCCCGTGATCAACCGGGGCGACACCGTCCAGGTGGAGGCCGTGCCGGAGCCCCGGCCCGCCGCCGACTCCGGACGGGGTCCGCTGTACGTCGTCGGCGACGTCCACGGCTATCTGGACGAGCTCATGGCCGCCCTGCACGAGCAGGGGCTCACCGACGCCGACGGCCGGTGGGCTGCGGGGAACGCCAGGCTCTGGTTCCTCGGCGACTTCACCGACCGCGGCCCGGACGGTATCGGCGTCATCGACCTCGTCATGCGCCTCTCCGCGGAGGCCGCCGCCGCCGGCGGGTACTGCAAGGCGCTCATGGGCAACCACGAGCTGCTGCTGCTCGGCGCCAAGAGGTTCGGCGACACCCCCGTGAACTCCGGCGCGGGAACCGCGACCTTCCAGGCCGCCTGGCTGCTCAACGGCGGCCAGAAGACGGACATGGAGCGGCTCCAGGACGTCCACCTCCAGTGGATGGCCCGGCTGGACGCGGTGGTCGAGGAGGATGGGCATCTGCTGATGCACTCCGACGCGACCACCTACCTCGACTACGGCTCCACCATCGAGGACGTCAACGACACGGTGCACGCCATTCTCACGCGCAACGACGCCGACGAGTGCTGGGACCTCTTCCGCAAACTCACCAAGCGGTTCGCCTTCCGTGACGAGGGCGGCACACAGGCCGTCCGCGAACTGATGTCGACGTACGGCGGGCAGCGCGTCGTCCACGGTCACAGCCCCATTCCGTACCTGCTCGGCGAGGTCGGTTCGGAGGAGGGCGAGGAGGTCGCACGGCCCGTGGTGAACGGTCCGCACGTCTACGCGGACGGGCTCGCCATCGCGATGGACGGCGGCGTGACCATGGCCGGAAAGCTATTGGTCGCCCAACTTCCCCTGCATGACTGACGGTCGCCGGGGCAGACGCATCTCGACCTGACACCGTCAGCCGCTGGGCCTATTTCCGGAAACACCCTGTCACCCCGTGCCGTAGGCGCTCTACCATCGGCGTATCAGTCGCAGGCTCTCCTCCGTTTCCGCCCGATCGCCCGGCCCGCACGGTCGATCAGGCCCTACGGAGCATCGGGGGATGCACATGAATAGCGCTCCGCACCTGCTGGCCGAGGACCGCCCCGAGTACGAGCGGATCCTTGCCGACGCGCTGCGTCATGCTCAGATACGACCGGATCCGGACGAAGTCGGCGACCGTCTCAACACGGAACAGCTGCGGACGATGGCTCTCAACGCCACGCCCTTGATCACCGCGGCGGCCGCCACCGAGTACGACCACTACGTGAAGGTCCGCGGCGAGGTCCGCGGGACGGGGGACCTGGACACCCAGGGGTCTCTCCTCGAACCCGCCACGGCCGAGGCCACCCCCAGCGGCGCCGGCACCCTCGCGGTCATAGCCGTGCTCGCACCCCTGCTCGCGGCTACGGCCGCGTTGATATTCCTGGTGATCGGCTACCCGCTCAAGGCGCTCAGCCCCGCCCCGGCCTTCGCCACGACCATGGTCACCGCCGGGTGGTTCTTCGCCGCCGTCGCCGCCGCCGCCATCCTCGTCGCCGCGGTGGGCCTCCTCGTCACCGCCCTGCGCAACGGCGCCACCGCGCTGCCGGCCGT
This sequence comes from Streptomyces sp. NBC_01012, assembly GCF_045162755.1. Classification (NCBI taxonomy): domain Bacteria; kingdom Bacillati; phylum Actinomycetota; class Actinomycetes; order Kitasatosporales; family Streptomycetaceae; genus Streptomyces; species Streptomyces sp. NBC_01012. The sequence continues at coordinate 3,783,056 of NZ_CP108688.1, forward strand.
GGACGAGGAGGAGGAACTGCCGGAGGACGTGGCGCGCGCCCGGGAGGCCTGGCGCCACGCCCTGCTGGAGCGCGGCGTCCTGCCCTTCCTCCGGGACGCGCTGGCCGATCCGACGGCGGGACCCGCGTCGCGGACGCCGCACCGCTCGCCCGAACGCATCCCGAAGATGGGTTACAGCAGGCCGGACTTCTCCGGGCCCGAGGAAGGCCCGTCCGCCGGCCCGCGCCCCACCTTCACCAGCCCCGACTTCACCAGCCCGGACTTCGGCGGCCCTGAGCACCGGCCGGAGTGACCCGGGCGGGCAGGCAGACCAGCCCGCCCAGGACGAAGCCGTACACGGCGACCAGCCCATGACCGTTGGACTGGGCGATCCACATCGCGAGGCCCAGCACGGGCACCCCGAGGGCGAGCAGCGCCTCCTTCGCGACCACGCCGCTCCGGCCGGCGCGCAGGACACGGAACAGGAGAGGCGCGGCGAGCGTGGCGGCCAGGAAGTAGGTCGCCCCTGAACTCCCCGCGAAGTTGCGCGGGTCGACGCCGCGGTCACTCGCGCCGAACAGCCTGTCGACGTATGTCGGCAGCAGAATCCCGGCGGCGAACAGGCCCAGCATGAGAGGGCCGCCCCAGAACCAGGCCGCCAGCGCCGCGATGACGGCGAGGGTGACGAGATTCCACGCGTCGCCGAACAGGCCGCCGTTCTGCATGAAGACCGAGGTGACGATCCGCCACCAGCCCGACCTGGCCGGGTCGGCGTCGAAGGCCGCCATCGCTCCTGACCAGCACAGCTGCGTCACCAGCCCGGCGACGACGAGGGCAGTCAGCCCCACCGCCGACCAGGGGACGCGTCGCTCCCGCAGGGAGTCATCGCCGAGCAGGGCCATCCCACCCTTGAACATCAAAACCATCAGTGCAGCCGTGGTCACGTTGAACACCAGAGAGCCCACCGCCACCACCCCCCTTCGGTCCGCCAGGTGATTCGAGGACGACGGTAACCTCACGGCGGACCAAATTCAAACAGTGTTAGAAAAACGGTAGGCTGCCTCCATGAAGTTGACGGAGGAGCGGATCATCGACGCCGGCATGGCGGAGTTCGCCGAGTCGGGTTACCACGGCCTGTCCATGCGCAGGGTGGCGCAGCGGCTCGACGCCCGCGCCGGGAGCCTCTACTACCACGTGCCCAGCAAGAGCGCCCTGGTGCAGCTGATGGCGGACCGCGTCGCCCGCCAGGCGTACGAGGCGGGGACCGCAGCCCTGGCCGAACTGGGGCCCGATGGGCGCTGGCAGGAGCGCGTCGAGGCGCAGCTCGTCACGCTGCGCCACGCCCTGCGCCGCCACCGCGGCGGAGCCGTGATGTTCGCCGACAGCCCCAAGGTCCTCAGCACCGGGGCGCTGGCCCTGATGGAGCGGCTGTTGGAGACCCTGCGCGACGGCGGTGTGCCCGCCACCCGTCTCGGCGTCGGCGCGGACGCGCTGCTCAGCCATGTCACCGGGTTCGTCCTCCAGGAGCAGAGCGAATCGCCCGCGATGAGCATCGACGCCGAGGAGGCCGTCGCGTTGCGGCAGCGGTTCCCGATGACGGTGGCCGCCGCCGCCGGCCCCGAGGAGGAGGCGCAGGACGCGAAGTACGTCCACAGTGTGCGGCTCCTGTGCGCGGGCCTCGCCGTGCTCCCCGATACGGGCCTCTGACGTGTCGCGGGCTACAGCTCCGCGAGATTGCCGGCCAGGTCGTCGAGGCCCAACGAGCCCTGGGAGAGCGCCTTCATGTGCCAGGCCCTGAGGTCGAAGGCGGCGCCCTGGCGGCGCTTCGCGGCCTCGCGGCCCTGGAGCCACACGCGTTCGCCGAGCTTGTAGCCGATGGCCTGTCCCGGCCAGCCGAGATAGCGGTCGATCTCCGATGCGCGGCGGGCGGCCGGGCTGCCGTTGTACGTGGCCATGAACTCCGCGGCGAGGGAAGCGGTCCAGCGCTCGCCGGGGTGGAAGCCCGAGTCGGCGGGGATGGCGAGTTCGAGGTGCATCCCGATGTCGATGATCACCCGTATCGTGCGCAGCATCTGCCCGTCGAGGAAGCCGAGGCGGCGCGCGGGTTCGGAATAGAAGCCCAGATCGTCCATGAAGCGTTCGGCGTACAGGGCCCAGCCCTCGACGTTGGCGCTGACCATGCCCTCGGTGACCTGGTAGCGGCTGAGCCGGTCGGCGACCGCGGCCCACCGGGCGAGTTGCAGATGATGCCCAGGGACGCCTTCGTGGTACCAGATGCTGACGAGCTGCCAGGTCGGGAAGCTCTCCTGGCCGAGGGTGGGCAGATAGGTGCGTCCGGGGCGGCTGAAGTCGAGGCTGGGACCCTGGTAGTAGGGCCCGGAGGCGCTGCCCGCCGGCGCGATCCGGGACTCGACCTTGCGGATCGGCCCCGAGAGGTCGAAGTGGCTGCCGTCCAGGGCGTCCACCGCCTCGTCCATCAGCTGCTGCAACCAGTCACGGATGGCCTCCTCGCCCTTGACCGCGTGGCCGTGCTCGTCCAGGTGGTGCATGGCATCGAGGAGCGTGGCGCCGGGCAGGACCCGCTCGGCCTCGACGCGCATCTCGGCGAGCGTCCGGTGGAACTCGTGCCAGGCCCAGGCGTAGGCCTCGTCCAGATCGAGCTCGGCACCCGTGTTGTGGCGGGCGGCGTGCAGATAGCGCTCCCGGCCGACGGCGTCCGGGGTGTCCGCCGCCGCGGGGGCGTAGGTGTCGCGCAGCCAGTCGCGGAACTCGGAGACCGCGGCGGTGGCCCGGAGCTCTGCGGCGTCGAGCTCGATGCGCATCCGGTCGGTGCCGCCCGCGACGAAGCCCGCGAACCATCCGGCACCGCCGCCACCTTGCTGCCGGTCGGCCTCCCCGGTCCAGTCGGTGAGCTGGCCGATGATCCCGGCAGCCTGCCGTGGGGCGGCGAGCAGACCGCGGGACATCCCTTCGGTGAGGGTGGCCCGGTATCCGTCGAGCGCGCCGGGGAGATTGCGCAGCCGCCCCGCGACCGCCGCCCAGTCCTCGTCGGTGGCCGTGGGCATGAGGGTGAAGATCGTCCGTATCTGGTCGACGTGCGCGCCCACGGTGCGCAGTTGCCGGAAGTTCTCGCCGGTGTCGTGCATCGCGAGCTCGGCGGTGAGGCGTTCACGCAGCAGCCGGGCGCAGGCCTGTTCAGCGGGATCGTCCGGTACAGGCGCGGCGTCGAGTGCGGCGAGACTGTGGCGGGAGACATCGGCGAGCGCCTCGAAGCCCTCGGGCGAGAGGTCCGGCTGCCGGTCGTCGCCCCGGTCGAGGCCCAGCCAGGCGGACGTCATGGGGTTGTGCGCGGCCACCTGATCGAGGTGGCTGTCGGCGATGCTGCGCGGGGTGACCGATTCGATGGGCATGGGGACATCCTGACGCGCCGCAGGTCCCCGCGCCGGGCTCTCGGACAGCCGGCCGTCCGGAACCCAGGGAACCGGACCACGCCCGTGGGCGGCGCCCTCCGGGAGGCGCTGTTCCGGAGGGGCTTCGTCCGCCCCACCGGAACAGCGCCTGCTCCGCAGGGTGTCAGTCGGCCAGCGGGAGGTACACCCGGTTGCCCCTGGCCGCGAACTCCTGGGACTTCTCCGCCATACCGGCGAGCGCCTCCGCGTCGAACTCGGTGTCGACGACCGTGGGTCCGACGCCGTGCTCCCGCCGGATGTCGTGGGAGATCTTCATCGAGCAGAACTTCGGCCCGCACATCGAGCAGAAGTGTGCCGTCTTCGCCGGCTCGGCCGGCAGCGTCTCGTCATGGAACTCCCGTGCGGTGTCGGGGTCGAGCGCCAGGTTGAACTGGTCCTCCCAGCGGAACTCGAACCGCGCGTCCGACAGCGCGTCGTCCCACTCCTGCGCCCCGGGATGCCCCTTGGCGAGGTCCGCGGCATGGGCGGCGATCTTGTACGTGATGACACCCGTCTTCACGTCGTCGCGGTCGGGCAGCCCCAGGTGCTCCTTGGGCGTGACGTAGCAGAGCATCGCAGTCCCCCACCAGGCGATCATCGCCGCGCCGATGCCCGAGGTGATGTGGTCGTACGCGGGCGCGACGTCCGTGGTGAGGGGGCCCAGGGTGTAGAACGGGGCCTCCTCGCAGATCTCCTGCTGGAGGTCGATGTTCTCCTTGATCTTGTGCATCGGGACATGCCCGGGGCCCTCGATCATCGTCTGCACACCGAACCGCTTGGCGACGGTGTTGAGTTCACCGAGCGTCCGGAGCTCGGCGAACTGCGCCTCGTCGTTGGCGTCGGCGATGGAGCCGGGGCGCAGCCCGTCACCCAGCGAGTACGTCACGTCGTACGCCGCGAGGATCTCGCAGAGCTCCTCGAAGTGTTCGTAGAGGAACGACTCCTTGTGGTGGGCCAGGCACCACGCCGCCATGATGGATCCGCCGCGCGAGACGATTCCGGTCTTGCGGCGGGCCGTCAGCGGGACGTACGGCAGCCGGACGCCGGCGTGCACCGTCATGTAGTCGACGCCCTGTTCGGCCTGCTCGACGACGGTGTCCTTGTAGATCTCCCAGGTCAGCTCCTCGGCCCGGCCGTCGACCTTCTCGAGCGCCTGGTAGAGGGGGACCGTGCCGATCGGCACGGGGGAGTTGCGCAGGACCCACTCGCGGGTGGTGTGGATGTTGCGGCCGGTGGAGAGGTCCATGACCGTGTCGGCGCCCCACGTGGTGGCCCAGGTCATCTTGTCCACCTCCTCCTCGATGGAGGAGGTGACCGCGGAGTTGCCGATGTTGGCGTTGACCTTCACCAGGAAGCGCTTGCCGATGATCATCGGCTCGATCTCCGGGTGGTTGACGTTGGCGGGCAGGACGGCCCGGCCCGCCGCGATCTCCTCCCGCACGACCTCGGGTTCGACGTTCTCCCGGATCGCCACGTACTCCATCTCCGGGGTGATCTCCCCCCGGCGGGCGTACGCGAGCTGGGTGACGGGACCGCCGTCCCGGCTGCGGCGCGGCTGCCGCGGGCGCCCGGGGAAGACCGCGTCGAGATTGCGCAGGCCGCCCCTCGGGGAGGTGTGCTTGAGCCCGTCGTCCTCGGGGCGCACGGGGCGGCCCGCGTACTCCGCGGTGTCCCCGCGGGCGGTGATCCAGTGCTGTCGCAGCGGGGCGAGCCCCCGGCGTACATCGGTGTCCGTGGTGGGGTCGGTGTACGGCCCCGACGTGTCGTACAGCGTCACGTCCTTGCCGTTGGTGAGGTGCACCTGGCGGACCGGCACCCGGAGATCCGGGCGTGAGCCCTGGATGTATCCCTTGTGCCAGCCGATGGACTTCCCGGCCTCGTCGTTCTGCGCGTTCCGCTTCGAGGCAGGCGTGCGTGCGTCCGCTGTGGTCATGAGACCTACTCCCTACGCCGGCATTACCCGGTAACAGGTTCGGCGGTCGGCGCAGCGTGTCCCGTATGGATATACGGAGGTCAGCGCCCTCTCAGCCCGGTGCTCCGAGCTCCCGCGTGTACAAATGCGTCCCCACGCTAACCCTCGTTCTGGCGCGCTGGCCAGAGGGCCTCCCCGGTTCTTGGGATGATCGCCGGGTGACGTCCCCTCCGAGTGCCCCCGAACCCCACGGCCCCGCATCAGGCAGCACCCAGAGCCATGCGCATGGCCACACCCACAGCCACGGCCCCGCAGCGCCGGTGTCCAAGCACCTTCGCAAGGTCATCGCGGCTGTACTGATCCCCTTCGCCGCCGCGGTCGTCGTCGGCCTCGTGGCCTTCTGGCCCGGCGGTGCGCCGGCCCATGAACGCACGGGTGTCGGCTTCGACCGGCAGACCCAGGACGGGCGGGTCACGAAGGTCGTGTCGGTCAACTGCGCGGATGTCAACGCCTCGCAGGTGCCGGCGACCGGCGACACGTCCACCGCGGCCGGTCAGGAAGCGGTCAACGAGCAGACCGGGAAGTGCAAGAAGGCCACGGTCGAGGTGACCAGCGGTAAGGACAAGGGCCGTACGTTCGTCGAGGTCGTCCAGCCCGACGCCCCGCGACAACTGCGCGAGGGCCAGGGGGTGGTCGTGGCGTACGCTCCCGACGCGCCCCGGGACCTGCAGTATTCGGTGACCGACGTGGACCGCGCGTTCCCGATGGCTCTGCTCGCCGGGATCTTCGCCCTCGCGGTGATCGTGGTGGGCAGACTGCGCGGACTCATGGCGCTGGTCGCGCTCGCCGTCTCCTTCGCCGTGCTGACCCTGTTCATCCTGCCGGCGATCCTCCAGGGCTCCAATCCCCTGGTCGTCGCGGTGATCGGGGCGAGCGCCATCATGCTGATCGCCCTCTACACCTGCCACGGACTGACGGCCCGCACCTCCGTGGCCGTCCTCGGCACACTCATCTCGCTGGTGCTGATCGGGCTGCTGGGCTCGCTCTTCATCGGCTGGGCCGTCCTGTCCGGGAACACGGACGACAACACCGGTCTGATCCATGGGCTCTACCCGGACATCGACATGAGCGGCCTGCTGCTCGCCGGTGTGATCATCGGCTCGCTCGGTGTGCTCGACGATGTGACCGTGACCCAGACGTCGGCGGTCTGGGAGCTGCACCAGGCCGATCCGGCCATGGGCGCGCGCGGCCTCTACCGGGCGGGTATCCGGATCGGGCGCGACCACATCGCCTCGGTCGTCAACACACTCGTACTCGCCTACGCCGGCGCGGCTCTTCCGCTGCTGCTGCTGTTCTCCATCGCGCAGAGCAGCGTCGGCACGGTGGCCAACAGCGAGCTGGTCGCCGAGGAGATCGTCCGTACCCTGGTCGGATCGATCGGGCTGGTCGCCTCGGTACCGGTGACGACGGCGCTCGCTGCCCTGGTGGTCTCCGCGGACCGCACGGGGCTCGGCGCGGGAGCCGGAGCTCCTGCACCCGCGCGGACCGGGAGGGGACGGCGCCGCAAGGCGTGAGCCGGACCTTCCTGTTTCAGCCGGCGTTCTGCTCCTTGGCGAGGATGCGGCCCAGCGCCTCTTCCAGATTGCCGTCGAAGTCACCCAGCGTGTGCTCCTGCCCCAGCGGCACCAGCTTGTCCGTACGGTCGAGAAATGCCACAAGAGGTGCCGTGCCGGCCCTGAAGAGCGCACGGTCCGCACCGACCTGAAGGCGGATGTGTACATCCGACAGCCCTTCGGGCTCGGTCGGGCCGATGTGCACATCGCCGTCGCCGCTGGGGCTGTTGAGACCGTCGAGCAGTAGCTCACGGCCGAATGCCCAGGTGACGGGGGCGTCACCCGGCAGGTGGAAGGTCATCCGGATCGCGTACGGATCACTGACCTCGTACCGGAGCTCCACCGGAATACGGAAGGAGAGCTCCTCGGAGACGAGGAAGCTCATCATGACCTCTGCTTGAACCGACTCGCGCATCGTTCAACCCCGCAGTAGATGAAACTGGCCAGGAATGATCCCCCATGGCCCTATTGACGCCATCGTGGTGCACGCGATAGCAGATCACAAGGAGTGATTTTTCAGATACTGATAGAGAACACGAACGAGCGCAAGAGAGTCGTCACTTCGCAGCGTAGTTGTTCGACTGCGGGGCGCAACCGTTCTTCCTGATGCAGGGGGAGAGATACAGCCATGGCCGCCACGGCGGAACCGACAGTGATCGGAATGGCCGCGCAGACCGTCCCCAAGGCGTACTCCTGCCGCTCGATGACGGGCTCCGTACGCTTCATCGTCCGCAGCCGGTGCAGCAGCGCCTGACGGTCCCTCACGGAGTAACGGGTCAGCGGCCGGACTGGGTGCCGGTCCAGATGATCCTCACGCGCACGCTCGTCCAGCTGCCCGAGGAGGCACTGACCGAGGGCGTGGGCATGGCCCGTCTCACGGAACGAGGCCCATTCGTGCACCGCGGAGACGGCCGGAGTCTCGGCGACAGCGATTATCTCGATCTCGCCGTCCTTGTAGAGGGCGCAGTACACGGGGGCGCCGATGACATCGGCCCAGTGCGCGAGCGACTCGACGATCACACCGGGACGCGGCGTCGCAGGGCCTCCGCCCAGGCGCTCGGCCGCCGCTCCGAACAGGAAGACGCCGTTCTCCCTGCGGAGATACCCCTCATGGGTCAGGGTCCGCAGCAGGTGGTAGGCGGTGGGGAGAGGAAGCCCCGCCTCCCGGGCGAGCTGCTTGGCCGGCGCTCCGTCCCGATGGGTGCCCACAGCCTCCATAAGTCTCAACGCCCGCTGAACCGAACCGATCAACGTCGGGACAGCGGTACTCGATGCCGTGGTCACAGGTCACCCCCAGGCATGGTGACGGGCTTTCAGCCCTCCCGCGGGGGCCGCCCCCACGGGCCCGCCGCGAGCCTGGGGTCCGGAGACCGGACGGTCGCACAAACCACTGGGCAGGGTGGTGACGGACCGTCGTTTCCCAGCTGGCGGCAGCGGTACGCCACTGTATCGGCACGGTCAGTCACGAGTGAGGTTTCGACCGTGACTTAGCTCAGCTGGGCTAATCGTCGAATCCCCGGTCCCTGCCGGCCGCTCTACCAGCCGCGGCCCGACGAGGACATGAACTTCCGCACGACGAAGACCAGGGCGCCCACCAGCACGACGAGCACCAGCACCTTGAACAGCAGACTGATGACGAACCCGACCACGCTGGCGATCAGGCCGCCGAACACGACGAGCACGATGAGAGGCACCGCGACCCACTTCACCCACCAGGGCATCCCTGCGAAAATCTCCTGCACCGCCATCGCCGCTACCTCGTCTCTATGAGTTCCTGCTTCGATGCTAGAGGCGCGGGACGGTCCACAGGGACCCGGGAGCCCTTGAACTCCCCTGAGTGATCCCCTAGGGAACATCGGGGCTTCTCGAGGCCCGGCACCGGTGAAAACCCCCGCGCGGGCCGGTCAGCCCTCCGGCGGGGAGAAGATCACCATCACCCTGAGGTCCTCGGTGACGTGGTGGAACTTGTGCACGGCACCCGCGGGTACGTACACGACGCTCCCCCGTCCCACCTGGGTGGTCTCCGTACCGACCGTGATCGAGGCGCGGCCGCTCACGACGAGGTACACCTCGTCCTGCCGGTGCGGCTGCTGCGGATCGAGCGCTCCCGCGTCCAGGGCGTACAGGCCGACGGACATGTTGCGTTCCCGGATGAACTGCAGATACGCGCCTTCGTTCGCAGCGCGTTCCGCCTCCAGCTCGTCCAGTCTGAATGCCTTCATCGTCCGTCCGCCCCTCGCGCCCGCACCGGTCGGTCCCGGCGGTGTTCGCCACCGATCATGTCTGCCACGATCAGACACATGAAGAATTTCGTAGTCAAGACGATCGCCAACGCGGGTGCGCTGGCGGTAGCCATCTGGTTGCTCCAGGACATCACGCTGACCGGTGACAACACGGGTCGCAAGGTACTCACGCTGATCGTGGTGGCGTTGCTGTTCGGTCTGGTGAACTTCATCGTCAAGCCGGTGGTGAAGGTGCTCACCCTGCCTCTGTTCATCCTGACGCTCGGGCTGATCACACTGGTGGTCAACGCTCTGATGTTGATGCTGACCTCCTGGCTGGCCGGCGTCATCGACGTGAACTTCCATGTCGAGGGCTTCTGGACCGCCGTCCTGGGCGGCCTCATCATCTCGATCGTGTCCTGGGCGCTCAACGTGGTGCTCCCCGACGACGACTGATTTCGCCCGTGCTGGCACAGTGCGACACGGACCGGCGGACGCCGGGGAGAGACGAGGAATCAGCATGAGCACCACGGGCGACGGGACACGGGCCGTACGAGCGGGCCTGCCCGAACCGGAGCAGTACGAGCCCACCCTTCCCGGCCCGGTCTTCGCCGCGCACTTCCATCTGTCCGGCGAGCCTGTCGGCCCCTACACGTACGGCCGGGAGACGAATCCGACCTGGACCCACCTGGAGCGCGCCATCGGCGAGCTGGAGTCACCGGGGGAGCAGGTCGAGACCACGGTCTTCGCATCGGGGATGGCCGCCATCTCGGCCGTGCTGCTGTCCCAGGCGCGCACGGGAGACGTCGTGGTCCTGCCCGACGACGGCTACCAGGCGCTCCCCCTGCTGCGGGAGCAGCTGGAGGCGTACGGCATCGAGGTGCGGACCGCGCCGACGGGCGGGGACGCCCAGCTGGCACTGCTCGACGGTGCGAAGCTGCTGTGGATCGAGACCCCGTCCAATCCCGGCCTCGACGTCTGTGACGTGCGCAGGCTCGTGGAGGCCGCGCACGCCGCGGGTGCTCTGGTCGCGGTCGACAACACCCTGGCGACTCCTCTCGCCCAGCGTCCCCTCGAACTGGGGGCGGACTTCTCGGTGGCCAGCGACACCAAGGGCATGACCGGGCACGGAGACATCCTGCTCGGGCACGTCAGCTGCCGCGCCCCGCAGCTCATGGCCGGAGTACGGCGCTGGCGCAAGGTGGTCGGCGCCATTCCGGGCCCGATGGAGGCCTGGCTCGCGCACCGGTCGCTGGCCACGCTGCAGCTGCGGATCGACCGTCAGTGCACGACAGCGCTGGCCCTGGCCGAGTCCCTGTCCAAGCGCGCGGACGTGAAGGGCCTGCGCTATCCGGGGCTGCCCGGAGACCCTTCGCACCCGGCGGCCGTCCGGCAGATGCGGCGCTTCGGTTCCGTGGTCTCGTTCGTGCTGGCGGACGAGGCCACCGCTGAGCGCTTCCTGGCCGGGCTCCGCCTCGTCGACGACGCGACGAGCTTCGGCGGCGTACGGTCCACCGCCGAGCGCCGGGCACGGTGGGGCGGGGACGCGGTACCGGCGGGCTTCATCAGGTTCTCGGTCGGCGCCGAGGACCCCGAGGATCTGCTGGCCGACGTGGAACGCGCGCTGGACGCCTCCGCGCGCTGATCCTGCCGTCCGGTCCTGGCAAAACCGGTCCGGGACGGGCGTCCCCGTCCACCGGACCGGTCCCGCCCGGGACGAGCGGTCCGAGCCTCCCCCCTCGTGACTCGGACCACCCCGGTTCCTGCGCCGAGAACCGCCTGGACAAGGCTAGTTGACTCTGCGTCAGTGTCCAATCACAGTAGCGACAGCGACCTATCGACATATTTATAGTTGGGGCGGTCGCGAGGGACGGTGCGGGACGGCGCGACGTTCGTGAGGGCGGAGGGGGCGGAGCATGGACCTGGCCCTGCTGCGCACATTCGTCACGGTGCACCGGGCCGGATCCTTCACCCGGGCCGCCGCCCTGCTCGGGCTGTCCCAGCCTGCCGTCACCTCGCAGATACGCACGCTGGAGCGACAGCTGGGCCGCCCGCTCTTCCTGCGCAGGGCCCGTGGGGTCACCCCGACCACCGTCGGCGACGAGCTCGCCCACCGTGCCGCCCCGCACCTGGACGCGTTGGTCGACATCGTGGAGGCGGGGCTCGACGAGGAGTCGGGGGCCAGAACCCTGCACCTGGCCGGTCCCCCGGAGTTCACTTCCGTACGGGCGCTGCCCGCCCTCACCCCGCTGATCGCCCAGGGGCTCGCGCTGCGCAGCACCTTCGTCGCGAACACCGAGGACACCCTGGAGGGGCTCGCGGCCGGGCACCACGATCTGGCCATCACCACCGCCCGCCCGCGCGGTGGGCTGCTGACGTCCACCACCCTCTGCGACGAGGAGCACGTCCTGGTCGCCGCACCGCGCTGGGCAGGGCGGCTGGGGCCGGGGGCGTTGCGGCACAAGGGTTCCGTGCTCCTGGAGCAGCTGCCGGTGGTCGAGGTGCACGAGAGCCTGCCCCTGGTGTCCCGTTACTGGGCGGCGGTCTTCGACAGCCGCCCCGCCGCTTCCGCGGCCGTGATCGCACCGGATCTCCGCGCGGTTCTGGAGTGCGCGGCGTCGGGTGCCGGTCTCGCCGTGCTGCCGCGTTATCTCTGTGAGGACGCGCTGGAGCGGGGTGAGGTCGTGGCGCTGCTCGATCCGCCGATACCGCCGCTGCGCACGTACTTCCTGCTGGCCAGGGCCGGGACACTCGGCCTTCCGCATATCGCGCGGGCGCACGAGTGGCTGGTGCGTGCTGCCGTGGACTGGTGACCGGTCGGCCGATGGGCGTTTCAGATGGGGTTTCCCGGGCCACGCTCTTGCCATGACCGAACGCCCGGTGGTCAAGCGCACAGCACGCGCCGTCCTGCTCGACGGCGATGAGCTCGTCCTGATCAAGCGCACCAAGCCCGGTGTCGACCCGTACTGGCTCACGCCGGGCGGTGGGGTCGAGCCGGAGGACGCCACCGTCGTCGACGCGCTGCACCGCGAGGTCGACGAGGAGCTCGGCGCCAAGGTCGTCGATGTCGTGCCCTGCTTCGTCGACACCGTCGAACATATCGCCGGCGGTGGCGTCAAAGGCGTCAAGGTGCAGTACTTCTTCCTCTGCCGACTGGTCTCGATGGACCTGTCGCGTCGCCATGGACCGGAGATCGACGAGCCCCGCGGGGAGTACGAGATCGTCCGGGTGCCCTTCAGCCGCGTCGGAATCGCCGCCGTGCACCTCGTGCCCTTGTCCCTGCGGCACTATCTGGACGCCAACATCGAGGGCGTGCGGGCGCTGCACGCACCCGATCTGGGCTGAGACCCGCGCGCCTCGGCGTGGGGACGGGTGCATGACGGCATACCGGGCGCTCCGCGTACATCGAGTGCTGGGCGTACGCCGCGCACCCCTCGTACGCCGAGGCCAGTAGCCGGGAATACTCCCGCTGTCAGATGTCGGCCGACTCCGCGCTTGACACCGTGTTTCACGTGAAACCACTCAAGCGTCCTGCTCGCCGGAGCCTCCTCGTCGCCCACGTAGCGGTGTCCGTGAGCTGGCTGGGCCTCACCGTGGGGCTGCTGGCTCTCGGCCTCAGCGCGTACCTCACCCACGACGCCACGATGGCTCAGGCCGCCACCCGCGCCATGAAGGTCTTCAGTGACTGGCTCATCGTGCCGGTCGCCCTGCTCTCCCTCCTCAGCGGCCTGCTGCTGGCGCTCGGGACCCCCTGGGGCTTGGCCCGGCACCGCTGGGTCTGGACGAAGTTCTGGCTGACCCTGATCACCGCGGGGTTGTCGATCTTCGCGCTCCGCCCGGGCATCGACGAGGCCGCGGCCCGGGGTGCGGCAGACATCGATCTGCTGATCGCGCCCTCGGTGGCCACGGCCACGTATCTCTTCATCACCGCGATATCGGTACTGAAGCCGTGGGGACCGACTCGCCGGGGCCTACGCCTGCGGCAGGCTCGGGAGCCTGCGCGACAACCAGCCTCCCAGCGGTGACCGCCCGCCGGTCGAGCGCACCCGAGAGCACGGCAAGCAGCAGCGCCGAGGCTGCGAGTACGGCGCCGACCCAGTTGGGCGCGGTGTAGCCGAACCCGGCCGCGATGACGATGCCGCCGAGCCACGCCGAGAGCGCGTTCCCGAGATTGAAGGCCCCGATGTTGACGGCGGAGGCCAGGGTGGGTGCGCCGGCCGCCTGGTCCAGAACGCGCTTCTGAAGCGGCGGTACGGTCGCGAAGCCGAGGGCTCCGATGAGGACGATGGTCACCGCGGCAGCGATCTTGTTGTGTGCGGTCAGGGTGAACAGGGCCAGGACCACGGCGAGCGCGCCGAGCGACACGTACAGCATCGGCATCAGATGGCGGTCGGCGAACTTCCCGCCGAGGAGATTCCCGCCGACCATGCCGAGCCCGAAGAGCACCAGCAGCCAGGTGACGGACGAGGTCGCGAAGCCGGCGGTCTCCGTCATCATCGGGGTGATGTAGGTGATCGCCGCGAAGACTCCGCCGAAGCCCAGAATCGTCATCGCCATGGCGAGCAGCACCTGCACATTACGGAACGCGGCCAGCTCATGGCGGATTCGGACACCTTGTGGCTTCGGCTGCTCGGGAACGAGCTTCGCCACGCCGACAAGTCCCAGAACACCGAGCCCCGCGACGACGAAGAACGTGACCCGCCAGCCGAAGTTCTGACCGATGGAGGTCCCCAGCGGGACTCCGACGACGTTGGCCGTGGTGAGCCCGGTGAACATCATGGCGATGGCGCCGGCCTTCTTCTCGGGAGCGACCAGTTCCGCGGCCACCACCGATCCGATGCCGAAGAAGGCGCCATGCGCGAGTGAGGCGATCACCCGTCCGGCGAGCATCACCCCGAAGACCGGAGCGAGCGCGGACACGACGTTCCCGACGATGAACAGGCCCATCAGAACCATCAGCATCCGCTTCCGGGTCACGCGAGTGCCCAGGACGGTCATCAGCGGAGCACCGAGAACCACACCCAGGGCATAGCCCGTGACCAGGAAGCCTGCGGTCGGGATCGAGACCTGGAAGTCCGACGCGACATCGGGGAGCAACCCCATGATCACGAACTCTGTGGTGCCGATACCGAATGCCCCGATGGCGAGGGCGAGGAGCGCGAGCGGCATGGGTGTCCTTCCCTGAAGATTGCGTCTGCGCCTTACGGGCGTCGACAATAATTGCAGACGCTCATTATTGGCAAGCACGGGCTATTGCGTTCGTGCCCTATCCTGGAACGGAAGCAGCTCCCGCACGGAGGAGAGACGGACGATGACAGCGACAGACCCCGCACTGACGGCCCTCGCCCAGAGCTGGTGTGCCCTCTCCCTGCTCCACGGGAAGATCGAGGCGCGCATCGAGCGGGCGCTGCAGTCCCACCACAGCATCAGCGCACGCGAGTTCTCCCTGCTCGACGTCCTGAGCCGCCAGCACAGCGGCACGGGCGGCCATCTGCAGATGAAGCAGGTGGCGGACGCGGTGGTGCTGAGCCAGAGCGCCACCACACGGCTGGTCACCCGGCTCGAGGACCGGGGCCTTCTCACCCGGTACCTCTGTGACACGGACCGGCGGGGCATCTACACGGACGTCACCGAAACGGGTCTCACCCTGCTGAACGAGGCCAGGCCGACCAACGACAACGCGCTCCGCGCCGCTCTCGACGAGGCAGCCGAGAACCCGGAGCTGGCCCCGCTGGTCCGGACGGTCGAGGACCTCAAGGTCCCCGCCTGAGCCGGCGCGTTGCGTAGTCTGCCGATCATGAGCGATCTCGACATACGCCCTGCGGCACTCGCGGACATCTCCGCCATCGTGGCCATGCTCGCCGACGACCCGCTGGGTGCACAGCGTGAGTCCCCGGACGACCTCGCGCCCTATCACGCCGCGTTCCGGCGACTGTCCGACGACCCGAACCAGCATCTGACCGTGGCCGTGCGCCAGGGCCGCATCGTGGGAACGCTCCAGCTCACGATCATTCCCGGCCTGTCCCGACGCGGTGCGACCCGCTCCCTCATCGAGGGTGTCCGCGTCCACGCGGACGAGCGCGGCAGCGGCCTCGGCACCCAGCTGATCCAGTGGGCGGTCGATGAATCCAGGCGTCAGGGCTGCCAGTTGGTGCAGCTGACGTCGGATGCCAGCCGCACGGATGCCCACCGTTTCTACGAGCGGCTGGGCTTCACCGCGAGCCATGTGGGCTTCAAACTCACCCTCTGAGCCGTTGATGAGCTCCGGACAGCTCCGTACTCCGGGAGGAAGCGCGTGCACCGCATCAGTGACGAGCAGCGCAGGATCAGGCTCGGCCGACGACATCTGCTGGCCCCGTCCGTGCGGGCCGCTTCCGCCGTCGATGTGGCCGATGCCGTCGTCGCCCTGCATTCGACCGACGCCGCCACGGTCTTCCTCTCCGTCTGCGCGCGGCTGACCGACCCGGGGGTCGCAGCGGTGGAACGGGCGCTCTACGAGGACGTCTCGCTGGTGCGGCTGCTCTCCATGCGGAACACGTTGTTCACCGTGTCCGCGCAGGCCGCACCCGCGGTCGCCGCGTCGAACGCCCGCGCCGTGGCCGCCAGGGAGCGCCAGAAGCTCCTCAAGCATCTACGGGAGGACGGCAACGGACTGGACGAGCGGTGGCTCGCGGATACCGAGCTGCGGACACTCGCCGCCCTCTCCGCTCGGGGCCGTGCCACGGGGAGCGAGCTGTCGGCCGCCGTACCCGCGCTGCGCACCAAGATCACCATCTTTCCCGGGACGAAGCAGGAGGCGGTGCAAGGAGTCGCCTCCCGGGTGATCCGGGTGCTGGCCGCCGACGGCCGCATCCGGCGGGACCGGCCCCGGGGGTCATGGACCTCCAGCCAGTTCCGCTGGACGGCCACCGAGCCCTGGCCCGTACTGGATCCCACCGAGGCCCGGGTGGAAGTGGCCCGCTGCTGGCTCCGCTCCTACGGCCCTGGGACCGAAGGCGATCTGAAGTGGTGGACCGGCTGGGGTGTCCGCGAGACGCGTGCGGCCCTGGCCGCCCTCGGCGCCGAGGAGGTCCTGCTCGACAACGGGACCGCCGGCCTGGTCGCCCCGGGGGATCTCGCCGCCGATCCCGCTCCGGAGCCCTGGGCCGCCCTGCTGCCCGGTCTGGACCCGAGCGCGATGGGCTGGGCCGACCGCGGCTTCCACCTGCCCGCTCATCATCGCGCCGACCTCTTCGACCGCGCCGGAAACATCGGGCCCACGGTGTGGTGGAACGGCGCGATCGTGGGTGGCTGGGCACAGCGCGCGGATGGCGAGCCGGTGTGGCGGCTGCTGTCCGATGTGGGCCGGGAGGCTTCACAGCGCATCGAGGAGGAGGCGGGCCGGCTGTCGGCATGGACGGGCGACGCCCGGGTCACGCCGCGCTTCCGTACACCTCTGGAACGCGAGTTGACGGCCTGATCCGTTCGCCGGAGGAGTCCCGGTCGTGGAGGAGTCCCGGTCGTGGGGAGCCGGGAGGAGCGCGGGTCGGTGTTTCACGTGAAACACCGACCCGCGCTCTCAGGTGGCGAGCCCCCGCCAGCCGCCCTCGTCCACGCCGCCGGGAACGGCCGCGCTCCGGTCGTACGGCTCCCGGGTGAAGACGAACGATCCCAGGTCGAGATGGTCCACAGTGCCGTCATCGCGCCGTACGACCCGGAGCGTCTCCCCCGCGTAGTAGCCGTTGAGGCCCGTCCAGGTCCCATCGGGGCGTGCCTCGAACCGAGCGCCGCGGCCGACGCCCCGCAGGGGCTGGAACTCCAGACCACCGTCCGCGAGCAACTTCAGTCCGTGGACCTGCGTGCCCCAGTACCAGGGCCCGGTCAACGCCAGCAGCTCCTCGTCGAACTCGGGCAGCGGGCGCCAGGGCTCCGGGATCCTCGGCTCCGCGTCAGTGACGATCTGCAGGAGGTCCGCGGCGACGCCACCGATCAGCGGGCCGGAGGTGGCGTTCGTGAGCACCACCGCCGCCACGTCGTCCTCGACACTGAACAACAGCGCGGCCAGGAAGCCGGGGAGCGAGCCCATATGGCCGAGGAGCGTGCGGTTGCCGCGGCGTACGGCCTGAAGACCGAGGCCGTACGTGCCACCCCAGTCACCCGCCTCGGACGGAGCGGCCGGGGCACGCATCTCCGCGACCGAGGACGCGCGGAGCACCCGCTCGTCCCCCTGCGCCAGGAAGGCGGCGAAGCGGAGCAGATCGGTGGTGGTGGACCAGAGCTGACCGGCCGGCGCCATCAGTCCCAGGTCCTCGGACGGCTCGGGCAGCATGACGTCGGCCCACGGGTGGACGGCCCAGCCGCCCGCATGCGGGGCACACGGCTGCGAGGTCGTGCGGTCCATCCCCAGCGGCTCCAGAATCTCCCTGCGCAGCACCTCGGCCCAGGAATCGCCCCGCAGCCTCTCCACAAGAGATCCGAGCAGCGTGTAACCGGGGTTCGAGTAGTGGTGCCCATGGCCGGTCGGGCGGATCACGGGCTTCTCCCCGAGCACATCCGCCAGCTCAGGACGCAGCGCACCCGGCGTCCTCTCCCACCAGGGGGCGGGCGCCTCGGCCGGCAGCCCGCCACTGTGGCCCAGCAGCTGGAAGACGGTCACCTGTCCGGCATCCGTGCCCGGCAGGTGCTTCTCCAGGGGGTCGTCCAGATCCAGCAGCCCCTCGTCGCGCAGGCGCATCACCAGCACGGCGGTGAACGTCTTGGTGATGGAGCCGATCCTGAACTGCGTGTCGCCGTCGGGTTCATGACCGTCCACACAGCTGCGGGCGCCGATCCAGGCGATCTGCCCCTCCCTCTGCACAGCTGCGACGAGGGAAGGGGTCCGGCCCTCGGCCTGTGCGGTGGCGACGCGGTGCAGCAACGCACGCCGGGTACTGGGGAGCAGAACTTCGGAAGAGGTCATGCCCAAGCATGACCCGCGTGTCACCGGTCTGACCAACTCATTCCGCAGCTGTCGGGCCGTCTTCCGCCTCGCCCGCCGTGTGGGGCAGCAGCGGGAACAGCCGGGTGATGAGGGCCACCGGCCGGGCCCCGTCGGGCCTGGCCAGGGGGCGTTGTTCGCGGACCTGGTAGGGCGCGAGAGCCTGTCGCACCACCTCGGCGACCCGGCTCATCTCGTCGGGAGTCAGGTAGGCGACGGCACTGAAGGCCTCGTCACGGCGCCATTCGGCCGGCGCCCCGTCCCGCTGGTTCAGCCAGCGCTGCCAGCTCTCGTCCTCCAGCCCCCGGGCCAGGTCGCCGAACTGCTCCTCCGCGGCGTCGGCCGAACCGGCGGCTCGGTCATGCCGCAGCAGACGCCAGGGGCGTGCGCGGCCGCCGTTGTGGGGCGCTTCCTCGATGTACCCATGACGCGCCAGCTGCCGCAGGTGGAACGAGCAGAGACCCGAGCTGTGGCCCAGCCGGGCAGCGGCTTCGGTCGCCGTGACGGTGCCGACTTCGGCGAGCAGGTCCAGGAGGGCCGTACGGACCTCGTGCGCACGCAGTTCCTCGCCGGTGCCGCTGGTACCGCCGGTTCGGCCGTGTGGAGTGGTGAGGTCATCTTCAGTCACTTTGCAAAGTCTGCTACTTTGCAAAGCAGTTGGCAAGCGAGCAGCGAACGAGCAGAGCAGGAGATGGATATGCCGGTGCGCCGGGTCACGGTGGTGGGTGAGGAGGTCCTCAGGGTCCCGTGCCGGGAGGTGACCGAATTCGGCACTCCCGAGCTGTCCGCACTGATCGACGACATGTTCCTGACGATGTACGTGGCGGACGGCGCCGGACTCGCCGCGAACCAGGTCGGCGTCGGCCTGCGGCTCTTCGTGTACGACTGCCCCGACGACCACGGAGTCCGGCACACAGGACACCTCATCAACCCCGTCCTGGACCGGGTCGATCCGGCCGACCGCCGGCTCGTCGAGGAATTCGAGGGCTGTCTCTCCGTGCCCGGCGCCACCATGACGGTTCCCCGCGTCGATCGCACCGTGGCTCGCGGGTTCGACAAGGACGGCAATCCGCTGGTCATCGAAGGGCAGGGCTATTTCGCCCGGTGTCTCCAGCACGAAACCGATCACCTCGCCGGCCGCATCTATCTGGACCGGCTCTCCGGGCGGGACCGCAAGGAGGCGCTGCGGCAGATGGAGGCCCGCATCGAGGGCGTCCTCGCCCTACGCGCCGAGAAGGCCGCTCGCCCTGGCACACCCCGCTGAGTTCCAGGAGGACTGGCGGCACATCCGGATCGCGCACCGATGAGTTCCCCGCGCCACGCTGGTCTGTACCCGGACACCCACGGACGGAAGGCTCGGCCATGCGGAAACTGATCTACGGCATGAACCTGACCCTGGACGGCTACGTCACCGCGGCCGGCGACGACATCGGCTGGAGCGGACCGCCGAGCGACGAGCTGTTCCAGTGGTGGCTCGACCAGGAGCGGGCGAGCGGGCTGTCGCTGTACGGGCGCAAGCTGTGGGAGACGATGAGCTCCTACTGGCCGACCGGCGACCAGCAGCCCGGCGCCACCCCGGCGGAGATCGAGTTCGCGCGGAACTGGCGGGACACACCGAAGGTGGTGTTCTCCTCGACGATCGACGAGGTCGGCTGGAACACCCGCCTGGTCACCGGCGACGCCATCGCCGAGATCACCCGGCTCAAGGCCGAGGACGGCGACCCGATGAACATCGGCGGCGCCACGCTCGCCGGGGCGGCCATGCGCGCCGGACTGATCGACGAGTACGTGATCGCCTCCCATCCGGTCCTGGTGGGCGGCGGCACGCCGTTCTTCACCGCGCTGGACAACTGGGTGGACCTGAACCTGGTGGAAACCCGGACGTTTCCCGGCGGCGTGGTCCTGACCAGGCACGAGACAAGGCGCTGAGCAGCAGCGTCCACGAGACCGCCCGCCTCAGGTCTGGGCCATGTCCACGAAGCGGGAGTAGTGACCCTGGAACGCCACGGTGATCGTCGCCGTCGGACCGTTACGGTGCTTCGCCACGATCAGGTCCGCCTCGCCCGCGCGCGGGGACTCCTTCTCGTACGCGTCCTCGCGGTGCAGCAGGATCACCATGTCGGCGTCCTGCTCGATGGAGCCGGACTCACGCAGGTCGGAGACCATCGGCTTCTTGTCCGTGCGCTGTTCGGGTCCACGGTTCAGCTGGGACAGAGCGATGACGGGAAGCTCCAGCTCCTTGGCGAGCAGCTTGAGGTTTCGGGACATGTCCGAGACCTCCTGCTGCCTGCTCTCCGCCCGCTTCGCCCCGCCGGACTGCATCAGCTGCAGATAGTCGATGACCACGAGCTTGAGGTCGTTCCGCTGCTTGAGCCGACGGCACTTCGCCCGGATCTCCATCATCGAGAGGTTCGGCGAATCGTCGATGTACAGCGGCGCGGCCGATACATCAGGCATCCGACGGGCCAGTCGCGTCCAGTCCTCGTCGGTCATGGTCCCCGAGCGCATGTGGTGCAGGGCCACCCTGGCCTCGGCCGACAGCAGACGCATCGCGATCTCGTTGCGCCCCATCTCCAGGGAGAAGATCACGCTCGGCAGATTGCTCTTGATCGAGCAGGCCCGGGCGAAGTCCAGGGCGAGCGTGGACTTACCCATGGCGGGGCGGGCCGCGATGACGACCATCTGGCCGGGGTGCAGGCCGTTGGTCAAGGCGTCGAGGTCCGTGAACCCCGTCGGTACACCGGTCATCTCGCCGCTGCGGGAACCGATCGCCTCGATCTCGTCGAGAGCGCCCTCCATGATGTCGCCCAGCGGCAGATAGTCCTCGCTGGTGCGCTGCTCCGTGACGGCGTAGATCTCGGCCTGGGCGGAGTTGACGATCTCGTCGACGTCGCCGTCGGCGGCGTATCCCATCTGAGTGATCTTCGTCCCGGCCTCCACGAGGCGCCTGAGCACGGCCCGCTCGTGGACGATCTCCGCGTAGTACGAGGCGTTGGCGGCGGTCGGCACGGACTGCACCAGCGTGTGCAGATACGGGGCGCCACCGACCTTGGTGATCTCGCCCCGCTTGACCAGCTCGGCCGCCACCGTGATCGGGTCGGCCGGCTCACCCTTGGCGTAGAGGTCGAGGATCGCCGTGTAGACGGTTTCATGGGCCGGGCGGTAGAAGTCATGGCCCTTGATGATCTCCACGACGTCCGCGATGGCGTCCTTGGAGAGCAGCATGCCGCCGAGGACGGACTGCTCGGCGTCGAGGTCCTGCGGGGGCACCCTCTCGAACCCGGACGACCCGCCGTCCCAGCCGCTCTCCCGGCCCCGCTCGTGCTGCTCGTCGCGCCCCTTGCCGTCTCCGCGGCGCTGACGGGATACGGGCAGACGGTCGCCGGGACCGACATCGGTCCAGGGATCGTCCAAAGGCTCGGGAATGCTCACCGGGCCACCTCCTCCCGTCCGCTTCGCGGACCTAGCCGTGCCACTCTTTCTTACGGCACGGCACCGACAAACAAGACGCCCGACTCCGGTTCCGGCGCGTCAAGTTCTGCGGTCTTCCATGCCGGAACGGAGTGCGGGCGCCGCCCCACGGTAGGCCGGTCCGCACCGTCAGCCAATCTGGTTATCCACAGGGCATGTGGACGACGGACCAGATGCTGTGGAGAACCCTTCCGTTCCTGTGCACGGACCGGGGGACAGCACTGTGGACAAACTCATAAGCGAACTCAGAAGGGGCCACTGACCTGGCATTTCTCCATCCACCGGCTGTGGGGGAGAAAAACTTTTGCCCTGAGCTCAAGATCACCGGAATCGACTCCCCGGCGAACCGGGCAACCCACACCTGGTAAGGACCACAGATCGATTGCATCTCTTACCTGTGGAAGATTAGATTGGCGTCCATGACCAAGGCGCACACGGCACAGGCACCCTCCCGCCGTCGGCATGACCGCGAGATCATCTCACTCGCCGTTCCGGCCTTCGGCGCGCTGGTCGCCGAGCCCCTCTTCGTCATGGTCGACAGTGCCATCGTCGGCCATCTGGGCACCCCGCAACTGGCGGGCCTGGCCGTCGCCGCCGCCCTGCTGACGACCGCGGTGAGCATCTTCGTCTTCCTCGCCTACGCCACCACAGCCGCGGTCGCCCGCCAGGTCGGCGCGGGAGATCTGTCCTCCGCCATCCGGCAGGGCATGGACGGTATCTGGCTCGCCCTGCTGATCGGTGCCGCCGTCGTCGTCGCCGCGCTCCCCCTCGCACCGTGGCTGGTCGACATCTTCGGGGCGTCCGACACCGCGGCACCCTACGCCACCACGTATCTGCGGATCTCCAGCCTCGGTATCCCCGCCATGCTCGTGGTGCTCGCGGCGACGGGTGTACTGCGGGGACTGCAGGACACCCGGACACCGCTCTATGTCGCCATCGGCGGATTCGCGGCCAACGGCGTCCTCAACGCCGTCCTGGTCTACGGCGCCGGGCTGGGGATCGCGGGATCCGCATGGGGGACCGTCATCGCCCAGGTAGGCATGGCGCTCGTCTATCTGTTCGTCGTGGTGCGCGGGGCACGTCGGCACGGGGCATCGCTGCGCCCTGATGCCGCCGGCATCCGAGCCAGCGCCCAGGCAGGCGTACCCCTGCTGATCCGTACGCTCTCGCTCAGGGCCGTGCTGATGATCGCCACAGCCGTCGCCGCCCGCCTGGGCGACACGGATGTCGCCGCGCACCAGATCATCCTGTCCCTCTGGAGCCTTACGGCCTTCGCACTGGACGCCATCGCCATCGCCGGGCAGGCCATCATCGGCCGCTATCTGGGCGCGAACGACGCCAAGGGCGCCCGGGAGGCCTGCCGCCGGATGGTTCAGTGGGGGCTGGCCTCGGGGGTGGTACTCGGAGCGGTCATCATCCTCGCCAGACCGCTCTTCGTCCCGCTGTTCACGGGCGACACGTCCGTCAAGGACACTCTGCTGCCGGCGCTGCTGGTCGTGGCACTCTCCCAGCCGATCTGCGGTGTGGTCTACGTGCTCGACGGTGTGCTCATGGGGGCGGGGGACGGCCGCTATCTCGCCTGGGCCATGGTCCTGACCCTGGCTGTCTTCGCCCCGGTCGCGCTGCTCGTCCCCAGCTGGGGAGGAGGCCTCACCGCCCTCTGGGCGGCGATGGCGCTGATGATGACCGTCCGGCTGGTGACGCTGTGGGCGCGCACGCGGTCCGGCCGCTGGATCGTGACCGGAGCTACGCGCTGAAGAAGCACGCCCGGGGGACCCTCGGTTTCACGTGAAACAACGAGGGGCGCGCAGCAAAGAGATACGACGAAGGGCCGCACCCAGAGGGTGCGGCCCTTCACCTAGCTCTCAGAGAACTGAGCTGTGCCCTTAGGCGGAGACGACCTCGATACCGAGCTTCGCCGCAACCTCGGGGTGCAGGCGGACGGACACCTGGTGTCCGCCCAGCGTCTTGATCGGCGAGCCGAGCTCGACGCGACGCTTGTCGACGTCCGGACCACCGGCGGACTTGATCGCCGAGGCGATGTCAGCCGGGGTGATGGAGCCGAAGAGGCGGCCGGCGTCGCCGGAGCGAACAGCCAGACGGACCTTCACGGCCTCGAGCTTGGCCTTGATCTCGTTGGCCTGCTCGATCGTCGCGATCTCGTGGATCTTGCGGGCGCGGCGGATCTGCGCCACGTCCTTCTCGCCACCCTTGGTCCAGCGAATGGCGAAGCCACGCGGAACCAGGTAGTTGCGGGCGTACCCGTCCTTGACGTCCACGACGTCGCCGGCGGCACCGAGGCCAGTGACCTCGTGGGTGAGGATGATCTTCATGATTCGGTCACCCTTCCCTTATCGCGCGGTGGACGTGTAGGGCAGCAGCGCCATCTCACGGCTGTTCTTGACTGCCGTGGCGACGTCACGCTGGTGCTGCGTGCAGTTGCCGGTGACGCGGCGGGCACGGATCTTGCCGCGGTCGGAAATGAACTTCCGCAGCATGTTCGTGTCCTTGTAGTCCACGTACTGGGTCTTGTCCTTGCAGAAAGCGCAGACCTTCTTCTTAGGCTTGCGCACAGGCGGCTTCGCCATGGTGTTTCTCCTGTGTGATCAAGAAGTGGGGGTACGAGCAGCCCTAGAAGGGAGGCTCGTCCGAGTAGCCGCCGCCGGAAGAGCCGCCGGAGCCGCCGGAGCTTCCGCCCCAGCCACCCCCGCCGCCCTGCTGGCCCCCGCCCTGCTGGCCGCCGGCCGGAGCGTTGGTCGCCCACGGGTCGTCGGCGGGAGCACCGCCGCCGCCCTGCTGGCCACCGCCACCGGGACCGCCGCCCCAGTTGCCGCCACCCTGCTGGCCGCCGCCGTATCCACCCTGACCGCCGCCCTGGCCACCGCGACCCGTGGTCTTGGTGACCTTGGCCGTGGCGTTCTTCAGGCTGGGGCCGACTTCTTCGACGTCCAGCTCGTAGACCGTGCGCTTGACGCCCTCACGGTCCTCGTAGGACCGCTGCTTCAGCCGGCCCTGCACGACGACGCGCATGCCTCGCGTAAGCGACTCCGCGACGTTCTCCGCCGCCTGACGCCAGACCGAGCAGGTGAGGAACAGGCCTTCGCCGTCCTTCCACTCATTGGTCTGCCGGTCGAAGATGCGGGGAGTGGACGCGACACGGAACTTCGCGACCGCCGCACCGGACGGGGTGAAGCGCAGCTCGGGGTCGTCGACGAGATTGCCGACGACCGTGATGACGGTCTCGCCTGCCATGGGTGAACCTCTCGGCGGGGATTGCTTCTGGCTGCTTGCTACTCGAACCCGATGACCGCTGAGCTAGATGCTCAGTGGGTCTCGGGACGGAGGACCTTGGTCCGGAGGACCGACTCGTTCAGGTTCATCTGTCGGTCGAGCTCCTTGACGACCGCAGGCTCGGCCTGCAGGTCGATGACCGAGTAGATGCCCTCGGGCTTCTTCTTGATCTCGTAAGAGAGACGACGACGGCCCCAGGTGTCGACCTTCTCGACCTTTCCGCTGCCCTCACGGACGACGGAGAGGAAGTTCTCGATCAACGGGGAGACTGCTCGCTCCTCGAGATCGGGGTCGAGGATGACCATCACCTCGTAGTGACGCATGTGGAACCCACCTCCTTTGGACTCAGCGGCCACGGTCGTTCCGTGGCAGGAGGGTCGTGATGCGTGAGCAACAGTGTCTCCGAGTAAAACAGCCGCCACTGACAACGCCCGTCTTCGGATTCGACGGGGGTCGCAGCGCTGGCTGGAGGCAGACACCGGTGCAGACCGTACAGAGTACCCGCAGACCACCTTCCGGTTGAAATCCGGTGTTCAGGGCGCACAATCGAGTCAGACGCGGTGTGAGAGGCACGACATTGCGCCGCCCTTCCCGCCAGGAGGTGCTCCATGGCACAGACCATCCGGCCCGCAGGCAGCCGTCCGTCTTCCCGGACGGCCACCCCCCGTCCGGCCACCGGTTCTCTCTTCGCAACGGACGGCAGGCCGCATCCGCTCCAGGAAACACTGATGGTGGTGGCCGGGGTACTCGGCGTGCTCGCCTTCGTGACGGCGATGTTCCACAACCTGCACCTGATCAGCTCGTGGGCGGGTCTCGTCGGCATCCTGACCGGTGCTTACGGCCAGTACATCTCCAGGACCACCTGGCAGCGGTTCGCCTTCATCATGAGCATCGGCTCGTCCGGCGTCGGTTTCCTCCTCGGCATGGCGCACGGCGGCCTCTTCGGCGGCGTGATCACCTGACCGGCAGAGCCGTGGCGCGGGCGGCACCCGGCCCGGTCCCGACGGGGCCGGGCCGGGTGCGCCTCGGCCACAGTAGGCTTCGGCGCGAGAGCCGGAGCCCCTGACCGATGGGGACACACCTGCCGAGGAGCGCCCCGCATGAGCCTGACCCTGAGGACCATCAGCCGAGAGCAGCATCTGGCGTACATCCAGAATCTGCCCTCGGCCAGTCACTGCCAGGTCCCGGCGTGGGCTGATGTGAAAACCGAGTGGCGCTCGGAGAACCTGGGATGGTTCGACAAGAGCGGTGAGATGGTCGGCGCCGGGCTCGTGCTCTACCGCCAGCTGCCCAAGATCAAGCGCTATCTGGCCTACCTCCCCGAGGGGCCGGTCATCAACTGGTACGCGCCGAATCTGGACGAGTGGCTCCAGCCGATGCTCGCCCACCTGAAGCAGCAGGGCGCCTTCTCGGTGAAGATGGGCCCTCCCGTGGTCATCCGCCGCTGGGACTCGCCCGCCATCAAGTCGGGCATCCAGGACCCCGATGTGAAGCGGCTGCGCGACGTCGAGGCCAGCCACATCGAGCCTCGCGCCTTCGAGGTCTCGGACCGGCTGCGGAAGATGGGCTGGCAGCAGGGCGAGGACGGCGGCGCCGGCTTCGGTGACGTCCAGCCCCGCTACGTCTTCCAGGTGCCGCTGGCCAACCGCTCGCTCGAAGACGTACTCAAGGGCTTCAACCAGCTCTGGCGGCGCAACATCAAGAAGGCCGACAAGGCCGGTGTGGAAGTGGTCCAGGGCGGCTACGAGGACCTCGCCGAATGGCAGCGGCTGTACGAGATCACCGCCGTGCGCGACCACTTCCGGCCACGCCCCCTCTCGTACTTCCAGCGCATGTGGTCGGTGCTCAACTCCGAGGACCCCAACCGCATGCGGCTGTACTTCGCCCGGCACAACGGCGTGAACCTGTCGGCCGCCACGATGCTGGTCGTCGGTGGGCACGTCTGGTACTCCTACGGCGCTTCGGACAACATCGGCCGTGAGGTCCGCCCCTCCAACGCCATGCAGTGGCGGATGCTCCGCGACTCCTACGCGATGGGCGCGACCGTCTACGACCTGCGCGGCATCAGCGACTCGCTGGACGAGACCGACCACCTCTTCGGCCTCATCCAGTTCAAGGTCGGCACCGGCGGCGAGGCCGTCGAATACATCGGCGAATGGGACTTCCCCCTCAACAAGCTGCTGCACAAGGCACTCGACATGTACATGTCGCGCCGCTGAGGGCTCCCTCCACCAGCCACTACGCTCTCTCACTCACACCGCAGCCACCAGAAAGGTTCCGGGCCGGCCATGGCGCTCTCCCTCTACGTCGACACCGCGCGCTGGCGGGCGCACCAGAAGTCAGTGCTGGACCAGTTCCCCGGTCTTGTCCCGGTCTGCAAGGGCAACGGCTACGGGTTCGGGCACGAGCGCCTGGCCGACGAGGCGATCCGCTTCGGGTCCGACACCCTCGCGGTCGGGACCACGTACGAGGCCGCCCGCATCAAGGACTGGTTCAGCGGCGACCTGCTGGTCCTCACGCCCTTCCGCCGGGGCGAGGAGCCGGTGCCGCTGCCCGACCGCGTCATCCGCTCCGTCTCCTCCGTGGACGGCGTGCACGCCCTGGTGGGCGCGCGGGTGGTCATCGAGTGCATGAGCTCGATGAAGCGCCACGGCGTGAAGGAGGAGGAGCTCGGCCAGCTGCACGCGGCCATCGAGGACGTACGTCTCGAAGGTTTCGCACTGCACCTGCCGCTCGACCGCACCGACGGGTCGGACGCGGTCGAGGAGGTCATCGCCTGGATGGACCGGCTGCGCGCCGCCCGCCTCCCGCTGCACACGATGTTCGTCAGCCATCTGCGGGCCGAGGAGCTGGCCCGACTGCGGCAGCAGTTCCCGCAGACCCTCTTCCGCGCACGCATCGGCACCCGGCTCTGGCTCGGCGACGACGAGGCGACGGAGTACCGCGGCGCGGTGCTCGACGTCACGCGCGTGGCCAAGGGGGACCGCTTCGGCTACCGCCAGCAGAAGGCCGCGTCCGACGGCTGGCTCGTGGTCGTCGCCGGCGGTACCTCCCACGGTGTCGGCCTCGAGGCGCCGAAGGCCCTGCACGGGATGATGCCGCGTGCCAAGGGCGTCGCGCGCGCCGGGCTCGCCACGGTCAACCGCAATCTGTCGCCGTTCGTCTGGGCGGGCAAGCAGCGCTGGTTCGCCGAGCCGCCGCACATGCAGGTGTCGATCCTCTTCGTGCCGTCGGACTCCCAGGAGCCGAGGGTCGGCGACGAACTGGTGGCCCACCTGCGCCACACCACCACCCAGTTCGACCGCCTCGTGGACCGGTAGACCGAACCGCCCGTACTCAGTCGGAGGCCGCTCGTCCCTCGGTGCCCCACTCCACCCGCGGTCCCTCGACCGCGGGTGCCGCGTGCCGGCCGGGATGGGCCTGGACCTGCAGGAGTGCCGTGCCGTCCCGCGCCCCGTCGAGCACCCCGCCCGAAGGATCGTCGGACCCGTCGCGCCGTACGGGGTCCCGCTCCGGCCTCAGGATGTCCCTGACGACCAGGGCGCACAGGTAGAGCGTTCCCGCCAGATGCAGGACGATCGCGACCTGATAGCCCTCCTGCGGCAGCCCCTGGTGCTTGTCGCCGCTGGTGGTGTACGCGAGGTAGAACCAGATCCCCAGGAAGTACATGACCTCGCAGGCCTGCCAGATCAGGAAGTCCCGCCAGCGAGGCCTGGCCAGCGCGGCCAGCGGGATCAGCCAGAGCACGTACTGCGGTGAGTAGACCTTGTTCGTCAGGATGAACGCGGCCACCACGAGGAACGCCAGCTGGGCGAAGCGTGGCCGGTGCCGGGCGGTCAGTGCCAGACCGGCGATCCCCGCGCACAGCACGACCATCAGCAGGACCGAGGCCGTGTTCACCGTGGACACGTCGATGGGCCGGCCGGTGCGCTGGGTGATGAGCAGCCAGAACGAGCCGTAGTCGATCTGCCGTTCCTGGCTGAACGTGTAGAACTTCTTCCACCCCTCCGGGGCGTACAGCATCACCGGCAGGTTCACCACCAGCCAGGCGGCCGCCGCGCCGAAGACCGCCGAGCCGTACTCCCGCCACTTGCCGGCCCGCCAGCACAGCACCAGAAGGGGCCCGAGAAGCAGCACGGGGTAGAGCTTGGCGGCGGTCGCGAGACCGATGAGGATGCCGAACGCGAGATTCCTGCCGCGCGACCACATGAGCATCGCCGCCGCCGTCAGCGCGACGGCGAGCAGATCCCAGTTGATCGTCGCGGTGAGCGCGAGCGCGGGGGCGAGCGCGACCAGCAGCCCGTCCCAGGGGCGCCGCCGGTGCGTACGGGCGACGCACACCGCGAGGATCACGGCGCAGACCAGCAGCATGCCCGCGTTGACCATCCAGTACATCTGCTCGCGCTGCTGCGCGGGGTCCGAGGACGGGGTCAACGTCAGCCAGGACGCGACCTGCATGAAGAGGCCGGTCAGCACGGGGTACTCGAGGTACGACATGTCGCCGCTCAGCCGGTCGACGTACGGCACGAGGCCGTCGGCGAAACCGCGCCCGACGTAGAGATGCGGGATGTCGGAGTAGCACGCGTGCGTGTACTGCGAACTGGTGCCGCGGAACCACGCCCAGTCGTAGCAGGGGATCTTCTGCACCATGCCGAGTGCGAACATCCCGATGGCCACGAGCGCGATGACACGCACCGGTGTGAGCGGTCCCGTCCCGAACCGCGCCCAGCGGCCCACGGGCCCGCCGATCAGCTCGCTGCCCGCCGCGGCGATCTCGTCCTGCCGCGTGGGCGGTACGACGGACGGCTCCTTGTGCACGTTCGTGTCTTCTGCGCTTGGCATGCCGCACATCCTGCCGTACGGCGCTGTGTGCGGGCGTGGCCCAGGCCCGGGACACACGGAAGGGCCGTCGGCACCTGGCAGGTGCCGACGGCCCTTCTGAAGCGCGCTGACGCCGCTCCTGGTGCGGTCAGCCGCCGCCCCAGATTCCGCCGCGACCGCCCTCGCTCGTCCCGTCGGTCGTTCCGTCGGTCGTCCCGTCGGTGGTTCCGCTGTCCGCCCCGCCGTCGGCCCCCGCGTCCGTACCGCCGTCGGAGGACCCGTCCGTGGTTCCTTCGTCGTCGTTGCCGCTGGTGGTCCCGCCGTTCTGGTTGTTCTTGCACTCCCAGTCGAGCGGCGCGCACGTTGTGTCCGGGGAGGGCGACGGAGTCGTCGCGCTGGGGGACGGCTCGTCGGGCTCCTTGCTGGACTCCGAAGGCGAAGGCGACGGGCTGCTCGGCGACGGGCTCGGGCTGGACGCGCCACCGCCGTAGAGCGTGTCGCCGATCGGTTCCGGCTTCGGGAAGCTGACGACCTTCATGCCCTTCACCGCGTCGGTCATGTAGTCGTGCCAGATCTGCGCCGGGAACGAGGCACCGTGGATGGATGTCTCACCACCCGTCCCGTACATCTCCAGGAACTCGCGGTTCTTCGTCTTCTCGTCGTCGTCCATCCGGAACATGCTGACGGCCGTCGAGACCTGCGGGGTGTAGCCGACGAACCAGGCCGACTTGTTGCCGTCCGTGGTACCCGTCTTTCCGGCCACATCACGTCCCGGGATCTGCGCGGGAGTACCGGTCCCGTTCTCGACGACGTTCTTCAGCACATCGGTGACGTTGTCCGCGACGGCACTGGGGAACGCGTTCTTGCTCACCGTGTCGTGCTGGTAGATGATCTCGCCCTTGTGCTTGACCTCGGAGACCGAGAAGGGCTCCCGCTGCTTGCCGCTGGTGGCGAAGGTGGAGTACGCGCCGGCCATCCTGATGGCGCTGGGCGACGACGTCCCGATGGAGAACGAGGGGACGGTCGAGTTCGCCATGTAGTCGTCGTCACGCAGCCCCGCCGCGACGGCGGCCTCCTTCACCTTGTCGGTGCCGACGTCCATACCGAGCTGGACGTACGGGGAGTTGGCGGACTCCTGCATGGCATGCCGGAGGGTGATATCTCCGTAGTCGTGGTCTCCGTCGTTGGTCTGGAGCCACTCCTTGCCTTCCTCGTTCTGCCAGACCGTGCCGTCGTACTTGTTGATCTTCAGCTTGTTGTCACCGTTGTAGACGCTCTTCGGCGAGACGGGCGTGCGCTCCGACTCGCCCTGCTGCTCGCCGCCCTCGGGATCACGTTTCCCGTACTCCATGGCTGCGGCCAGCACGAACGGCTTGAACGTCGAACCGACCTGCGCACCGGTCGCGTCGGCGTTGTTGGTGTAGTGCTTCGTCGCGTCCTGACCGCCGTACGTGGCGAGGATGGCACCCGTCTTGGTGTCCACCGACGCGCCGCCGAACTGGACGTGCGTGTCCTTGTCGGGACGCGCCTTCGGGTCGATCTTGGCCTTGTACACCTTGTTGACGGACTTCTCGAGCTGGATGACCTTCTTACGGTCGAAGGTCGTGTGGATCTCGTAGCCGCCCCTGGCCAGTTCCTTCTCGGTGACGCCTTCCTTGTTGTTCGCAAGGAAGTACTTCGTGGCCAGCTCGACCAGGTATCCGGTCTGGCCCCCCAGCTTGGCGTCCTTCTTCAGCTGCTTCGGCATGGGGAACTCTTTGAACGTCGCGCGCTTGGCCGCGCTCAGCCGGCCGTCCTTGACCTCCTCGTCGAGGATCCAGCTCCAGCGCTTCTTCGCCCGGGCCGTGTTCGCCTCGGGCGTGGCCGTGGAGATGACGTCCTGCGCCCCCGCGGGGTCGTAGAAGCTCGCGCCCTTGAGCAGCGTCGCCAGGAAGGCGCACTCGCTCTCGTCCAGGTCACCGGCGTCCTTGCCGTAGTACGCACGTGCCGCGGCCTGAAGGCCCGAAGCACCCCGGCCGTAGTAGGAGACGTTGAGGTACCCCGCCATGACGTCGTCCTTCGACACCTGCTCACCGACCTTGAGCGTGATGAAGAGTTCCTTGACCTTCCGGCTCAGGGTCTGTTCCTGGGACAACATGGAGTTCTTCACGTACTGCTGGGTGATCGTCGATCCGCCCTGGGTGTCACCACCCTTCGCCATGTTGTAGAAGGCGCGGGCGATACCCATCGGGTCGATGCCCTGGTCGGTCTCGAACGACTTGTTCTCGGCCGAGATGACGGCGTTCCGCATCGCCTTGGGGATCTGGGCGTAGTCGAGCTCCTGACGGTTGGCCGAACCTCCCGTGGCAACCATCTGTGTGTCGTCGGCCCAGTAGTAGACGTTGTTCTGTGCGGTGGCGTCGATGTTGGGCTTCGGAGGCACCACCAGCGCGTACGCGATGCTGGCCGCACCCATCAGCAGGCCCAGGAAGCCCAGACACAGTCCGGAGACCAGCTTCCACGACGGAACCCAGCGGCGGAACCCGTACTTGCCGGCCCGTGGGTAGTCGATGAAGCGCTTCTTGCCCGAGGCCTCGCGTCCCCGGCCACGGCCTTCGCCGGGTCCTCTTCGCCTGCCACCACCGCCACCGCCACCGCGCTGCGCGGCCCGACGGGCCTCGGCGCGGCCGCCGTACGACGCGTCCCCGTCGTGCGCTTCGGACGGTGATGACGTTGTGGCTCTGCGTGATGCGTCGGAACGGCGGCCGCCGGACTGCTGGGCGGCTCGTCTGGCCGCTGCGCGACCCCCACCTTGCGGTTGCGGCGCTTTACGACGGTGCTCGCTCATCGAACGACTACTCCTCGGGCAGGCGAGAGCGCCTGGAAGCGGCAGTTGAGATCCGGTCCCCCCGAATTGCGGACAAGCCCTGCGGAAGGCTCACCCGCAGTACATCCGGCAGTCCGCGATAACTGACGCGCGGCGGCGTCTCACGGTTCCCGGTGGTCTGCATGCCGCACAGACTACGCACGGTCAAAAACCTCCGGAGACCGAACTTCACCCCAAATTACGCAAGTCACTCCCTATGAATCCGGGATGTGACGCCGCTCACGGACCTCCCCCTTGTCGAACATCACGAGTCGATCTATCGTGCTGATGTATCGACTCGATACATCAGCACGGCATACGGTGGGTCCAGCGGCCCGCGGAAGCACCGGACGGAGGAGGAGGCGAAGGTGAGCAGACGCTCCGGCATCCTCGAATTCGCCGTACTCGGTCTGCTCCGTGAGTCCCCCATGCACGGGTACGAGCTGCGCAAGCGGCTCAACACATCGCTGGGGATCTTCCGCGCCTTCAGCTACGGCACGCTCTACCCCTGCCTCAAGACACTGGTGGCCAGCGGCTGGTTGATCGAGGAGCCGGGGAGCGTTCCGGCTCTGCCGCCCGCCACGGGCCGCGGGGTCGCCCCCGCGTCGTCCCTGTCCGGGCGCCGAGCCAAGATCGTCTACCGGCTGACGGCAGAAGGTAAGGAGCACTTCGAGGAGCTGCTCTCGCACACCGGTCCTGACTCCTGGGAGGACGAGCACTTCGCTGCTCGTTTCGCCTTCTTCGGGCAGACGGAACGCGACGTGCGGATGCGTGTGCTCGAAGGACGCCGCAGCAGGCTGGAGGAGCGCCTCGAGAAGATGCGCGCCTCTCTCGCCCGCACCCGCGAGCGGCTCGACGACTACACGCTCGAACTGCAGCGGCACGGCATGGAGTCCGTGGAGCGCGAGGTGCGCTGGCTGAACGAGCTCATCGAGAGCGAGCGGTCGGGGCGGGATCAGCGACGATCCTCGCCCGACGGCTCCACTCAGCACGACACATCAGGAGAGACGGGCGGCCTGCCCCGGCACCGGGACGACACCCGGCCGGATCCGTCCGACGACACCAAGTGATATCCCCGGGGACCCGCAAGGCGTGGTCGGGGAACACCGAGAACACACAGGGAGCAATCGGCATGGGTTCGGTTCGCGTAGCCATCGTCGGCGTGGGCAACTGCGCCGCCTCGCTGGTGCAGGGCGTCGAGTACTACAAGGACGCCGATCCGGCCGGCAAGGTGCCCGGCCTGATGCACGTTCAGTTCGGCGACTACCACGTGAGTGACGTCGAGTTCGTCGCCGCCTTCGACGTCGACGCGAAGAAGGTCGGCCTCGACCTCGCGGACGCCATCGGCGCCAGTGAGAACAACACCATCAAGATCGCCGACGTGCAGAGCACCGGTGTGACCGTCCAGCGCGGCCACACCCACGACGGTCTGGGCAAGTACTACCGCGAGACGATCGAGGAGTCGGCGGACGCCCCCGTCGACATCGTCCAGGTCCTCAAGGACAAGCAGGTCGACGTCCTCGTCTGCTACCTGCCCGTCGGCTCCGAAGTGGCTGCGAAGTTCTACGCGCAGTGCGCCATCGACGCCAAGGTCGCTTTCGTCAACGCTCTCCCGGTGTTCATCGCCGGCACCAAGGAGTGGGCCGACAAGTTCACCGAGGCCGGTGTCCCGATCGTCGGCGACGACATCAAGTCCCAGGTGGGCGCCACCATCACGCACCGCGTGATGGCGAAGCTCTTCGAGGACCGGGGCGTCATCCTGGACCGCACGATGCAGCTGAACGTCGGCGGCAACATGGACTTCAAGAACATGCTCGAGCGTGAGCGCCTGGAGTCCAAGAAGATCTCGAAGACGCAGGCCGTCACCTCGCAGATCCGCGACCGTGAACTCGGCTCGGACAACGTCCACATCGGCCCCTCGGACTACGTGGCCTGGCTGGACGACCGCAAGTGGGCGTACGTGCGCCTCGAGGGCCGTGCCTTCGGTGACGTCCCGCTGAACCTGGAGTACAAGCTGGAGGTCTGGGACTCCCCGAACTCCGCCGGTGTCATCATCGACGCCGTGCGCGCCGCGAAGATCGCCAAGGACCGCGGCATCGGTGGCCCGATCCTCTCGGCTTCCTCGTACTTCATGAAGTCCCCGCCGGTCCAGTACTTCGACGACGAGGCCCGCGAGAACGTCGAGAAGTTCATCAACGGCGACGTCGAGCGCTGACCCGACGGTCACCGCTTCACCGTTGCTTCTCCACGTGGGGGGTCTCCGGGCAATCCGCCCGGAGACCCCCCACATGTGTGACCCTTGCACACATGCCAGTCGTGCGTGATCTGGGCGCCCTCCTGCGCCTTCGGAACTTCCGTCGCCTGCTCGCCGTACGACTCCTCTCCCAGTCGGCCGACGGCGTCTACCAGGTCGCGCTCGCCACCTACGTCGTCTTCTCGCCGGAGAACCAGGCGACGCCGGGGGCCATCGCCTCCGCCATGGCCGTGCTGCTGCTCCCGTACTCGCTGATCGGCCCCTTCGCGGGAGTCCTGCTCGACCGCTGGCCCCGCCGCCAGGTCTTCCTCTACGGCAACCTGCTGCGTGCCGCGCTGGCCTGCTGCACGGCCCTGCTGCTCCTGAGCGCCGTTCCGGACTGGCTCTTCTACGTCTCGGCCCTCTGTGTCACCGCGGTGAACCGCTTCGTGCTGGCCGGGCTGTCCGCCGCGCTGCCCCGTGTCGTCGAGACCGAGCAGCTCGTCCTCGCCAACTCCCTCTCCCCGACGGCCGGAACGCTGGCCGCCACCGCCGGCGGAGGTCTCGCCCTGGCCATCCGGCTACTGACGGACGGATCCGACGCCGCCGTGGTCCTGCTGGGCGCGGTGCTCTACCTGCTGTCGGCCCTTGTCGCCATGACCTTGCCCCGCGCGCTTCTCGGCCCGGATCCGAATCTGCACCATGTGCCGTTGCGGGAGGCCATCACCACGACCGCACGCGGTCTGGTCGCGGGGTTGCGCCATCTGGCCGAGCGAAGGGACGCGGCGCACGCGCTCGCGGCCATAACGGTGCTCCGCTTCTGCTACGGAGCGCTCACGGTGACGGTGCTGATGCTGTGTCGCTACGCCTGGGCGGACGGCGAGTCCGACGGTCTGGCTCTCCTCGGCCTCGCGCTCGGCACATCGGCCGCGGGGTACTTCGTCGCCGCCGTCATGACTCCATGGGCGGTCGGGCGCTTCGGGCGCTACGGCTGGCTGGCCGGCTGCGCGGGAGCGGCCGCCGTCCTGGAGCCCGCCCTGGGGCTCCCGTTCACCCCTGGCCCGATGTTGGTGGCGGCCTTCGTTCTGGGGCTCGTGACCCAGGGGGCGAAGATCGCGACGGACACCGAGGTGCAGACATCCGTGGACGACGCCTATCGAGGCCGGGTCTTCTCGCTCTATGACGTGCTGTTCAACGTCGCCTTCGTCGCGGCGGCCGGCATGTCCGCGCTCGCGCTGCCTCCTGACGGTCGGTCCGTCGTCGTGGTCGTCACCGTGGCGGTGCTCTACGCCATCGTCTCGCTGGCCATGCTTCGGCGGCGGCGCGTCAGCATCGCACTCCAGCACGCCCGCACCAACGAATGAGGGGCGTTGTTTCACGTGAAACAACGCCGCTCACCCACCGCGCCGGATCACCCTCGGCGCACTGCTGTGTTTCACGTGAAACGTGAGCTGTGAAACACAGCCTCAGTTCTGTGTGGCCCACCAGTCCTTGAGGGCGGCGACCGCGGCATCGCGCGCCATCGGACCGTTCTCCAGCCGCAGCTCCAGCAGGAACGCGTACGCCTTGCCGATCACCGGGCCGGGGCCCACGTCCAGGATCCGCATGATCTCGTTGCCGTCCAGGTCGGGCCGGATCGCTTCCAGCTCCTCCTGCTCCTGCAGTTGCGCGATGCGCTCCTCAAGCCCGTCGTACGTACGCGACAGGGCATTCGCCTTGCGCTTGTTCCGAGTCGTGCAGTCGGAGCGCGTCAGCTTGTGCAGCCGGTCCAGCAGAGGCCCGGCATCCCGCACATACCTGCGCACCGCGGAGTCGGTCCATTCGCCGTCGCCGTAGCCATGGAAGCGCAGATGCAGCTCCACCAGCCGTGAGACGTCCTTGACCATGTCGTTGGAGTACTTGAGCTCGGTCATCCGCTTCTTGGTCATCTTGGCCCCCACCACTTCGTGATGGTGGAACGAGACACGGCCGTCCTTCTCGAAGCGCCGCGTCCTCGGCTTCCCGATGTCATGCAGCAGGGCCGCGAGGCGCAGCACGAGGTCCGGGCCGTCCTCCTCCAGATCGATGGCCTGCTCCAGGACCGTCAGGGAGTGCTCGTAGACGTCCTTGTGCCGGTGATGCTCGTCACTTTCCAGACGCAGGGCGGGGAGCTCGGGCAGCACATGGCCGGCCAGACCCGTGTCCACGAGAAGCCCCAGCCCCTTGCGGGGGTGTTCGGAGAGCAGCAGCTTGTTGAGTTCCTCACGGACCCTCTCGGCCGAGACGATCTCGATACGTCCCGCCATATCCGTCATGGCCTTGACGACATCGGCAGCGACTTCGAAGTCCAGCTGCGCCGAGAAACGTGCGGCGCGCAGCATGCGCAGCGGATCGTCGGAGAAGGACGCCTCGGGTGTGCCCGGGGTCCGCAGTACACGCTGAGCCAGGTCGTCGAGGCCGCCGTGCGGGTCGATGAACTCCTTCTGCGGCAGGGCGACCGCCATGGCGTTGACCGTGAAGTCACGGCGCACGAGGTCGTCCTCGATCGAGTCGCCGTAGGAGACCTCGGGCTTGCGCGAGGTCCTGTCGTACGCCTCCGAGCGGTAGGTCGTCACCTCGACCTGGTACCCGCCCTTCTGCGAGCCGACGGTGCCGAACGCGATCCCGACCTCCCAGACCGAGTCGGCCCAGGGGCGCACGATCTTCAGTACGTCCTCGGGGCGGGCGTCGGTCGTGAAGTCCAGGTCGTTTCCGAGCCTGCCGAGCAACGCGTCGCGGACCGACCCGCCTACCAGGGCAAGGCTGTATCCGGCCTCCTGGAATCGGAGGGCCAGGTCATCGGCGACGGGGGACACCCGCAGCAGTTCACTGACCGCGCGGTGCTGCACCTGACTCAGTGCACGGGGGCTGTCTTCGTTGGCGTTCGGCACAACAGAAAAGGGTACGTGCACCGACCGGCCCGGGCGTCATCGTTTGTCGCGGCCCTGCGAGACTCTCTCGATCATGTAAGTCCGGTGCCTGGCACTCAGGCCTCGGGCGCATCGTTACCATGCGGGGACGCAGAGACCGGCAAGGCCGGCACCAGCCGACGACGAATGAGGGACGGGTACGCGTGGCCGAGGCGGCAGACATTCAGGGGATGAATCCCTCCCCTGCCCGCCGGTGGCTCCGGCGCACGGCCTCCTTGATCGTCGGGGCACCGCTGATCGCCGGCCTTCTGGCCGGCCCGGCGGCGCCTTCCGCTCAGGCCGAGGGGACCACGAAGGCCCCGACCGGATCGAGCACCGTCGATGTGTCCCTGGACACGCTCGCCCCCGGCGCACCGGTGAAGGGCGACACACTCACCATCTCCGGCACGCTGACCAACAGGGGCAAGAAGACGGTCACGGACGCGGAGGTCGACCTGCGCGTCGGGCCGACGCTGTCCGGCAGGGGGGCGGTCGACCAGGCCGCCGAACGCACCGGGTACCTGCCCGGCAGCGACCCCGCGAAGCTCGGCGGCTCGTACACGCTGAAGGTCCCCGAGCTCGCCTCCGGCGTCAGCCAGGACTTCACCCTCGCCGTTCCGGTGGACAAGCTGGACCTGGGCGCCGAGGGCGTCTACCAGCTCGGGGTGTCCCTCACGGGCCGGACCACCGACTATGCCTATGACCAGGTGCTCGGTATCCAGCGGACCTTCCTGCCGTGGCAGCCGGAGGACACCGACAGCAGGACCAAGCTCACCTTCCTCTGGCCGCTGATCGCCTCGGCTCATGTCACCGCCGAGACCGGCTCCGACGAGCAGCAGACCCCCGTGTTCGCCGATGACGATCTGGCTCAGGAACTCGCTCCCGGCGGCCGGCTGGAACAGCTGGTCTCCTTGGGCCGACAGCTCCCCGTCACCTGGGTGATCGACCCTGATCTGCTGGCGTCCGTCGATGCGATGACCAAGAACTACCAGGTCAAGGTCGGGGACAGCACGGTCGCGGGTACCAACCAGGCCATCGCCAAGCAGTGGCTCACGGCTCTGCAGGCGGCCGTGAAGGACGGCACGGTGGTGGCTCTGCCCTTCGCCGACCCCGACCTCGCGTCCATCGCCCACCGCGGGAAGAACGTCTCGGGTGCCCTCAGCCACCTCCAGACGGCGACCGAGGTCGCCGGCACGACGGTGGAGACCGTCCTCCATGTGAAGCCGGACACCGACTTCGCGTGGCCGGTCGACGGTGCGATCGACCCCTCGGTCGTCGACGTCGCCACCTCGGCCGGAGCTCACAAGGTGATCGCCCGCAGCGACAGCCTCGACGAGACCGGCGGGCTTCCCTACACACCGACTTCGGCGCGGCCGATCGGTGGCGGCACCACCGCCGTCGTCGCCGACTACCGGCTCTCCACCGCGTTCACCGGCGACATGTCCAAGGCGGGTGCCTCCACCCTCGCCGTCCAGAAGTTCCTGGCCCAGACGCTGGCAGTGACGGAGCAGGCGCCCGACAACGAGCGCAGCATCGTCGTCGCCCCGCAGCGGACTCCCACCGCCGCCCAGGCACAGAGCATGGCGCGCGCCCTGCAGGCCCTCACCGCCGAGCACTGGACCCAGGCCGTCGATCTGCCCGCGGCAGCCGATGAGAAGCCCGACGAACAGGCCACCACGAAGGTGCCCTCGGCCTCCCAGTACCCGAAGAAGCTGCGACGCCAGGAGCTGCCCACCCAGGCGTTCCAGGACATCAGGACGACACAGGACTCGCTCAACAGCTTCCAGGTGATCCTCACTCAGCCCGACCGGGTGGTGACCCCCTTCGGGAACGCGGTCAACCGCGCCGTGTCGACGTCATGGCGCGGCAGGCCTCTGGAGGCACAGCGCTACCGTGACGAGGTCCGCACCTATCTGAAGGGCCTCACCACCGAGGTCCAGCTGATCACCAAGTCGGATGTCACCCTGTCGGGGCGCAGCGCGACGATCCCCGTGACCGTGCAGAACAAGCTGGTCCAGGGCGTCGATCACCTCGTCCTGCGTCTCACGTCGGGCAACTCCACCCGGCTCAAGCTCAACGACGGCGGAGCGGTCGCCGAACAGCCCGTCGAGATCGCGGGCGGCCACAGCCAGTCCGTGAAATTCGACGCCTCGGCCAATGCCAACGGACAGGCGCAGGTCACGGCGCGGCTCTTCACCGCGGACGGTGTGCCCTACGGCGAACCGATGACGTTCACGGTGAAGGTCTCGGAAGTCACTCCGACAGTGCTCCTGGTGATCGCGGGCGGACTGCTGCTCCTGGTCCTGGCGGGCATCAGGATGTACACCCACCGCAAGCGCACCGCCGCGGGCGGCGAGGTGGAGAACAACGGCGGTGAACCCGAGCAGCCGAGTGACCCGACGCCGGACACCGGTCCGGAAAGCGGCAACCCATCGGGCCCGGGTGAGAAAGTGGACCGTTGAGCGATGTCTGTCGGGGCCTGTCGGCCGGGGACAATGAGGTGGGGTTTCGATGAA
Organism: Streptomyces sp. NBC_01012; assembly: GCF_045162755.1. Taxonomy (NCBI): domain Bacteria; kingdom Bacillati; phylum Actinomycetota; class Actinomycetes; order Kitasatosporales; family Streptomycetaceae; genus Streptomyces; species Streptomyces sp. NBC_01012. The sequence continues at coordinate 3,823,291 of NZ_CP108688.1, forward strand.
CGCGCCGTACGACGGTGACCGCGCGCAGGGCGCGGGCGGAGCTGGGTCTTCCAGCGGTCCGCCGGTGCCACCGGGCGCCGGCGAGAACGGGGAGGCACCCGACCCCTACCTGCAGCACGCGTACGACCACGACCCGTACCGTGCCCAGGACCTCGCCGCGCAGGATCCGGTGGCCGAGGCGCTCTACGACCGCGCCTCACATCCGCCACCGCCGCCGGGCACCTATCAGGAGCCAGGAGCCCTCTACCAGCAGCCTCCGGCCACCCAGTACGCCCCCGACCCCCGCATCTGGGCCCAGACGCCGCCTCCCGAGCCCGCAGGCCCCTCCCGGCACCTTCCCTACGGGGACAACGCCGCGACCACCCAGTACGTAGGCGTGGACGACCTGGTCACCCAGGCCTCCGGCGACCGCGAGGAGCAGGACGCCTTCGCGCACCTCTTCCGCGACCAGGAGGGCTCCGGCCGGCCTTCCGGTCCCCCCGCCGAGCCCGACGCGGCTCCGGCCCCGGTCCCTCCGAAGTCCGGCGGCCGGGGCGCGGGAATACTGAAGTCCAGTGCGCTGATGGCCGCCGGCACCCTGGTGTCACGGCTCACCGGCTTCGTCCGCAGCCTCGTGATCACCGCGGCGCTGGGCGCGGCGCTGCTCGGCGACAGCTTCACCATCGCCTACACCCTGCCGACGATGATCTACATCCTGACCGTGGGCGGCGGACTCAACTCGGTCTTCGTCCCTCAGCTCGTCCGCTCCATGAAGGACGACGAGGACGGGGGCGAGGCGTACGCCAACCGGCTGCTGACGCTGGTCATGGTGGCGCTCGGCGCCATCGTCGCGATCGCGGTGTTCGCGGCGCCGCAGCTGGTGCACCTCATGTCGCGCACGATCGCGAACGATCCGGCGGCGGACACGGTGGCCGTCACCTTCGCCCGCTACTGCCTGCCGACCATCTTCTTCATGGGCGTCCATGTGGTGATGGGGCAGATCCTCAACGCCCGCGGCAGGTTCGGCGCGATGATGTGGACCCCGGTCCTCAACAACATCGTCATGATCTTCACCTTCGGCCTGTTCATCTGGGTCTACGGCACCTCGGCCGAATCCCGGATGGGCGTGGAGACGATCCCGCCGGAGGGCGTGCGGCTCCTGGGCATCGGCACACTGCTCGGCCTGGTGGTCCAGGCGCTGGCCATGATCCCGTACCTCCGCGAGGCCGGCTTCCGCTTCCGCCCCCGCTTCGACTGGCGGGGTCATGGACTCGGGAAGACGATCAAGCTGGCCAAGTGGACGGTGCTGTTCGTCCTGGCCAACCAGGCAGGCGTCCTGGTCGTCACCCAGCTGGCGACATCGGCGGGCAAGCTGGCGGGCAAGGACGGCTCGGGCTTCCTCGCCTACTCCAACGCCCAGCTGATCTGGGGCATGCCGCAGGCCATCATCACCGTGTCCGTCATGGCGGCCCTGCTGCCCCGTATCTCCCGCGCCGCCCATGACAACGACCCCGGGGCCGTCCGCGACGACATCTCGCAGGGTCTGCGCAACTCGGCGGTGGCCATCGTGCCGGTCGCCTTCATCTTCCTGGCGCTCGGCCTGCCGATGTGCACCCTGCTCTACGCGTCGAGCGGCACCGAGGCCGCACGGTCGATGGGCTTCATCCTGATGGCGTTCGGGCTCGGCCTCATCCCGTACTCCGTGCAGTACGTCGTGCTCCGCGGCTTCTACGCGTACGAGGACACCCGCACCCCGTTCTACAACACGGTCATCGTCGCCGCGGTCAACGCTGCGGCCGCCGCCCTCTGCTACGTGATTCTTCCGGCCCAGTGGGCAGTCGTAGGAATGGCAGCCTCCTACGGGCTGGCCTACGCGGTCGGCGTCGGTATCGCCTGGCGCCGCCTGAGCAACCGGCTCGGAGGCGACCTCGACGGCGCCCGTGTGGTGCGCACCTACGCCCGTCTCTGTCTGGCCGCGATCCCCGCGGCCGTGGTCGGCGGCGGGCTGGGCTTCGTTCTCCTCAAGGCACTCGGCGAAGGCGCCGGCGGGTCCGTGGTGGCACTGGTGTGTGGCAGCGTCGCCCTGCTGGGTGTCTTCTTCGTCGCCGCGAAGAAGATGCGTATCGAGGAGCTCAACGGCATGGTCGGCATGGTCCGTGGTCGCCTCGGACGCTGATACACGATCCGGGCCGCACAACCATCGCTGGACACCGCGTGTCGTGCATAGCGCCGGAGTGTGGGCACAATTGGCGTGACTGTGCAGAGCTGGCTGGCATCGCGCAACGGATGGGGAGGCAGGAACGACGGTGGCGGAACGTAGCACGGCTGCTGTCGACGTGGCCGACAACAGCGGCGACGAGCCGCTGACCGCCAAGGCGGACGCGGCCACGACCGACGGGACGGCAGAAACCCAGGACGCAGAGGCGGAGGGCGCAGGCCCTCAGGACGCGGAGAGCGAACGGGACGGATCGGATGCCGTACCGGCCTCCCCCGACCTGCACAGCGGCCACAAGCTGGCCAGACGCTACCGCCTCGAGGAGTGCGTCACCCGACTGGACGGATTCAGCAGCTGGCGGGCTGTCGACGAGAAGCTGCGGCGCGCGGTGGGCGTTCACCTGCTGACCGCGGATCATCCGCGCGCCCGCTCGGTGCTGGCCGCGGCCCGTTCATCCGCGCTGCTCGGTGACCCGCGCTTCGTCCAGGTCCTGGACGCCGTGGAGGAGGACGACGTCGTCTACGTCGTCCACGAATGGCTCCCCGACGCCACCGAGCTGACGGCGCTGCTGGCCGCCGGCCCCTTCGAAGCCCACGACGCCTACCAGCTCGTGAGCCAGATCTCCCAGGCCATGGCCGCCGCGCACCGTGAAGGACTGGCGCATCTGTGCCTCACCCCCGGTGCCGTACTGCGCAGCTCGACCGGCCAGTACCGGATCCGCGGCCTGGCCGTCAATGCCGCACTGCGCGGCATCACCGCCGATCAGCCGCTCCGCACGGACACCGAGGCGATCGGCGCGCTCCTCTATGCGTCCCTGACCTGCCGCTGGCCCTACGAGAGCGACGCCTACGGTCTCTCCGGGCTCCCCAAGGACCTGGGCCTGATCCCACCGGACCAGGTGCGGGCGGGCGTCCACCGTGGTCTGTCCGAACTCGCCATGCGTGCGCTCGCCAACGACGGTGCCACCGCGTCGCGACAGGAACAGCCCTGCACCACCCCGGACGAGCTGGCGAAGGCCGTCGCGGCCATGCCGCGCATCCTCCCCCCGGAACCCACCTTCACCGCGCCGCCCGAGTACCAGCGCACGACCTATCAGCAGGGCACCTACGGGCGCCCCTCGGTGCGGCCGAGCTCAGCCACCCAGCCGGTCATCACCGCTCCTCCGCCGCCGCTCCAGAGCCGTACGGGCAAGGTCCTCAAGTGGGCCGTGTCCGCGCTCCTCATCGCCGCTCTGGGCCTCGGCAGCTGGCAGCTGGCGGAGACCGTCCTCAACCGCGACAGCGACTCCGGAGAGCCGACCCCGACGCAGACCGCCGGCGACGGAGGGGACGACAACAACGGCTCCGAGCCCAGCAAGCCCGTCACGATCGTGGGAGCCCAGGACTACGACCCGCTCGGCGCGGACGGCTCCGAGAAGCCCGGCTCGATAAAGAACGCCTACGACGGGGACACCAGCTCCTACTGGAGCACGGACGGCTACTACAGCGCCGACTTCGGGCGGCTCAAGGAAGGCGTCGGAGTCGTTCTCGACCTCGGCAAGGTCCAGCAGGTGGGCAAGGTCGATGTGTCCTTCCTCGGCGGCGACACCTCCGTCGAGCTGAGGACCACGCGGGCCTCGTCCGTTCCCGCGATGCCGGACGGCTTCAGCAAGGCCGCCACGGGATCCGGAACGAAGGTCTCCCTCAAGCCCGACAAGCCGGTGCAGGCGCGGTACGTTCTGGTCTGGCTGACCAAACTGCCGATGAGCGAGGACGGCAACTACAGGGGCAAGGTCTCGGACATCAAGGTCACGAGCTGACGGCGGCAGGCAGCTGACGGCACCAGGGGAGGGGGCTCACCGTTGAACGACGCCGGATTCGCCGACATCAGCGATCACGATCTCCTGGCCCGGCACGTCGCAGGCGAACCCGATGCCTTCGGCGAGCTCGTACGACGGCACCGTGACCGTCTCTGGGCTGTGGCCCTTCGCACGCTGGGCGACCGCGAGGAGGCCGCGGACGCGGTGCAGGACGCACTCGTCTCCGCGTTCCGCGCCGCCCACACCTTCCGTGGCCAGTCAGCCGTCACCACATGGCTGCACAGGATCACCGTCAATGCCTGCCTGGACCGTGCCCGCAAAATGGCCTCCCGGAAGACCGCTCCGGTCGATGACGCCGAGCGGCTCGACCAGCTCATGGAGCCTCATGAATCGGCCGAGGCCCCCGCCGAACGGCAGGATCTGCACCGAGAGCTGCTGGCCGCGCTGGCCACTCTGCCGGCCGAGCAGCGAGCCGCACTCGTCCTCGTGGACATGCAGGCGTACCCCGTCGCGGAAGCTGCCCGCATCCTCGACGTACCGACCGGCACCGTGAAGAGCCGCTGTGCGCGAGGCCGGGCCAGACTGCTCCCCCTGCTGGCCCATCTGCGTATCGACAGAGAGGACGGCAAGGACGTCCCCATGGAAAGGAACCGGAGGCGGGGGCCATCCGTCCCACCTGCGTCAGGACCAAGAGACGCAGGCGACAGCGACCCTGCCGGCGTGAAGGGTGGAGGTGGGCTCGCATGACATTCACAGCCGACGCGGCTCAGCACCCGGACGTCTCGGAGATCTCCGACCTGACCGAGGGCCTCCTGCCACCGTCCCGGGAGGCGGAACTCCGTCACCACATCGACGCGTGTGCAGAGTGCGCCGAAACCCACTCCTCGCTGGAAGAGATCCGCTCCCTGCTGGGGGCGGCACCGCCCCTCCAGGAGCGCATGCCCGAGGACATAGCTGAGCGGGTCGACGCCGCACTGGCATCGGAAGCCGAGGCCTACTCCCCGGCGCCCGCCGAAACCGTCGTTGTTTCACGTGAAACAACGACCGAGAGTACGGTCACCGCCGGGCCACCGGCAGGTCGTCCTCGTGGCGCCACCGGCCCCGGCCGGAGCCGGACCCGCCGCCGACGCCGGGCGGTCATCTTCGGCACCGCCTTCGGTGCCGCGGCTGTCGGCATGAGCGTCTTCCTGCTCCAGGCTTCCCAGGATTCGGCCGTCGGAAAGGCCGACCATGGAGTCAGCGCCGCGAAGAAGAGCCAGGGGGACTTCTCACAGGGCACGCTGGAGGGCCGCGTCCATACGCTGCTCAGCGCGACGCATGATTCCGAAGCTCAGGAATCCGACCCGGGCAAGCCGTCTCTGGACACCAAGTCGTCCCCGGTGGACACATCCCCCGATGCCTCGTCACCCCGTAGTCCCCTGCTCGCACCGATCGTGGATGTTCCACCCTGCGTACAGCAGGGCACGGGCCGGGACGCGCCTGCGCTGGCCATCGAAGAAGGAAGCTACGAAGGGACAGCCGCCTTCCTTGTCGTGCTGCCTCATGCAACCGACTCGACACGCGTCCAGGCCTATGTCGTCGACTCGGCCTGCGTGGATGCCACCCCCGCGGCCAAGGGGCAGCTACTGCTCACGCGCTCCTACGCACGGCCCTGAGCTCCTCGCGGGAGCCGGGCCGGTATTCAGGGAATGCATGGCCCGTAGGATCCGTTGGGTGGGGTGAGAGTCGTGGAACCGACCCCAGTAGGCAGTAGGCAGTCTGCAGAGACGAGGAAGAACCCGTGAGCGACGTCCGTAATGTGATCATCATCGGCTCCGGGCCGGCTGGTTACACCGCCGCCCTGTACACCGCTCGCGCATCGCTGAAGCCTCTGGTGTTCGAGGGCGCTGTCACCGCCGGCGGCGCACTGATGAACACCACCGACGTGGAGAATTTCCCGGGCTTCCAGGACGGAATCATGGGCCCGGAGCTCATGGACAACATGCGCGCCCAGGCTGAGCGCTTCGGCGCCGAGCTCATCCCCGACGATGTCATCTCCGTCGACCTCTCGGGAGACGTCAAGACCGTCACGGACACCGCAGGCACCGTGCACCGCGCCAAGGCCGTCATCGTCACCACGGGATCCCAGCACCGCAAGCTCGGCCTGCCCAACGAGGACGCGCTCTCCGGACGCGGAGTCTCCTGGTGTGCGACCTGCGACGGCTTCTTCTTCAAGGACCAGGACATCGCCGTGGTCGGTGGCGGCGACACCGCCATGGAGGAGGCGACCTTCCTCTCCCGGTTCGCCAAGTCCGTCACGATCGTGCACCGCCGCGACTCCCTGCGAGCCTCCAAGGCCATGCAGGAGCGCGCGTTCGCCGACCCGAAGATCAAGTTCGCCTGGGACAGCGAGGTCGCCACGGTCCATGGGGACCAGAAGCTCTCCAGCCTCACCCTGCGCAACACCAAGACCGGCGAGACCTCCGAGCTTCCGGTGACGGGCCTGTTCATCGCTGTCGGCCACGACCCTCGCACAGAGCTCTTCAAGGGCCAGCTCGACCTGGACGACGAGGGCTACCTCAAGGTCGAGGCTCCCTCGACGCGCACCAACCTGGAGGGTGTCTTCGGCGCCGGCGACGTCGTCGACCACACCTACCGCCAGGCCATCACCGCCGCCGGTACCGGCTGCTCCGCAGCTCTCGACGCAGAGCGCTTCCTGGCCGCGCTCTCCGACCAGCAGCTGGCCGAGCCGGAGAAGACCCCGGCAGTCTGATCATCTCCCCCGAACCCACACCCCCGCGAAGCTAAGGAGGCCGCCGTGGCCGGCGCCCTGAAGAACGTAACCGACGACTCCTTCGATGAGGACGTCCTGAAGAACGACAAGCCGGTGCTGGTGGACTTCTGGGCCGCCTGGTGCGGCCCGTGCCGCCAGATCGCGCCTTCGCTGGAGGCCATCGCGGCCGAGCACGGCGACCAGATCGAGATCGTCAAGCTCAACATCGACGAGAACCCGGCCACCGCGGCAAAGTACGGCGTGATGTCCATCCCCACACTGAACGTGTACCAGGGTGGCGAGGTCGCCAAGACCATCGTCGGTGCCAAGCCGAAGGCCGCGATTCTCCGCGACCTCGAGGGCTTCATCGCCGAGAAGTAGTACCCGCTGTTTCACGTGAAACGGGCTCACCCCTCGGGGTGGGCCCGTTTTGCATGCTCCCAAGCCGTCCATCGCGGGAGTCGGCGAGAATCCACGGGAGTCAGAGGGGCCGCAGCGCCGGTTCCTTCTGTACGGCACCCAGCAGCCTGTCCAAGGCCAGCTCGACGTCTTCCTTCCAGGAGAGCGTCGTACGCAGCTCAAGCCTCAGCCGCGGATGCACGGGGTGAGGACGTACCGTCTTGAAGCCCACCGCGAGCAGGTGCTCTGCGGGCAGCACACACGCGGGCTCCTTCCAGCGGGCATCGCCGAAGGCCTCGATCGCCTTGAAGCCGCGCCGCAGCAAGTCCTTGGCCACGGTCTGCACGATCACGCGCCCCAGCCCTTGTCCCTGGAAACCCGGCACGATGAACGCGGTCATCAGCTGAACGGCATCAGGGGATACGGGGCTGGTGGGAAACGCGGTGGAACGGGGGACGTACGCAGGCGGTGCGTAGAGAACGAAGCCGACCGCGACATCGTCCACATAGACGACCCGTCCGCAGGAGCCCCACTCCAGCAGCACAGCGGAGATCCAGGCTTCCTTCTCGTGTTCGGGTCTGCCCGCCTTTACCGCAGCTTCTCCACTGACCGGATCAAGTTCCCAGAAGACACATGAGCGGCAGCGCCTGGGGAGATCCGAAAGGTTGTCCAGTGTGAGCGGTACGAGTCGTCGCCCCATGTAGGCGGTTCCCCACTTCCTTCGCCCTCCGCACCACGTGCGGCTGCAAGCGCACTCCGTTCTCGGAACAGACTGCCGACGAACCCCCCGACAGCGCCAAGCCCCAAACCGACTGTCACCAGGTGGCTGCGATTCACTGATCGCACGGCCCCCGCCTCCTCTGAGGTGGATCACGGTGGTGGATACGCCCTACCAGAACGCATCGTAACCACCCAGAGGTGATGGGGACACCGCGAGACGGCAAAGGGCGGGCCCGGTTCCGGAAAGTTGCCCGGACCCGGCCCGCCCTCAGGGCCCTCGTGCGGATCAGCCCTCGTCCGCCTCGGCCTGCTCTTCCTCGATGCCCTGCTCCAGCACGCGTCCCTCGCCGGGAGCGAGGCTGCCAAGAATGCGGTCCAGATCCTCCATCGAGGCGAACTCGACGACGATCTTCCCCTTCTTCTGCCCGAGGTCGACCTTCACCCGGGTCTCGAACCGGTCCGAGAGACGCGAAGCCAGATCCGTCAGCGCCGGTGCGACCCGCCCGCCGGCCCTCGGGCCCTTGGGCTTCGCGGAGCTCGTGGGCTCGGACCCGAGGAGATTCACGATCTCCTCCACCGCACGCACCGAGAGCCCTTCGGCCACGATGCGGTGCGCCAGCCGGTCCTGCTCCTCCGAGTCGTCCACCGACAGCAGGGCCCTCGCATGCCCTGCCGAGAGAACCCCTGCGGCGACCCTGCGCTGCACCGGCGGGGAGAGCCGCAGCAGACGGAGCGTGTTCGACACCTGCGGACGTGACCGGCCGATCCGGTCCGCCAGCTGGTCATGCGTGCACTTGAAGTCCTTCAGCAGCTGGTCGTACGCCGCCGCCTCCTCCAAGGGGTTCAGCTGGGCCCGGTGCAGGTTCTCCAGGAGTGCGTCCAGGAGCAGCTTCTCGTCGTCCGTCGCACGGACGATGGCCGGGATACGTTCCAGCCCGGCTTCGCCGCAGGCCCGCCAACGCCGCTCGCCCATGATGAGCTCGTAGCGGTCCTCGTCGACCTTGCGCACGACGACCGGCTGGAGAAGGCCGACCTCCTTGATGGAGGTGACCAGCTCGGCCAGAGCGTCCTCGTCGAAGACCTCACGAGGCTGCCTGGGGTTGGGGGTGATCGAAGGAAGGGGGATCTCGGCGAAGTAGGCCCCGGCGGAGCCGCTCTGCCCGGTGGCGGGCTCCGGCTCGCCGACCGGAGAGCTCGGCTCCGGGACCAGAGGTCCGGAGGGGAGTGCGGCCAGTTTCGCTGCGGCCACTCCGCGCTCGGCGGTCATCACAGGGGACGGGCCCCCCGTATTCGTACCGGCTCCGGGGCTCGTGCCCGACTTCTCCGGGGGAGCTGCGGGGATCAGTGCACCGAGCCCACGCCCCAGCCCTCTACGACGCTCGCTCACTGCATGCCCTCCGAATGGCTCTGCTGACTGTTCTGGATGCCCGTGTGGGCGGGTTCACCCGCCGGTGCGTGCTGGGCGGCCTCGTAATGCACCCCGACGCCTCTCAGCGCGATCTCACGAGCCGCCTCGAGGTAGGACAGGGAACCGCTGGAGCCCGGATCGTACGTCAGCACGGTCTGCCCATAGCTGGGCGCCTCCGAGATACGCACGGAACGCGGGATACTGGTCCGCAACACCTCCTTGCCGAAGTGGCTGCGCACCTCCTCCGCGACCTGCGAGGCAAGCCTGGTCCTGCCGTCGTACATCGTGAGCAGAATCGTCGATACATGGAGATCGGGGTTCAGATGCCCCCGCACCAGATCGACGTTACGCAACAGCTGCCCGAGACCCTCCAGCGCGTAGTACTCACACTGGATCGGGATGAGCACCTCGGCTCCTGCCACGAGCGCGTTGACCGTCAGCAGGCCGAGCGAGGGCGGGCAGTCGATGAGGATGTAGTCCAGCGGCTGGTCATAGGCCTGGATCGCCCGCTGGAGCCGGCTTTCGCGCGCCACCAGCGAGACCAACTCGATCTCCGCGCCCGCGAGATCGATGGTCGCCGGTGCACAGAAGAGCCCTTCGACGTCCGGGACCGGCTGAACCACTTCGGAGAGCGGCATGCTCTCCACCAGCACGTCGTAGATGGAGGGGACTTCCGCGTGATGGTCGATTCCCAGAGCCGTGGAGGCATTCCCCTGCGGATCGAGGTCCACCACCAGGACGCGGGCACCATGCAGCGCGAGCGAGGCGGCAAGGTTGACCGTCGAGGTCGTCTTGCCCACACCGCCCTTCTGGTTGGCCACGACCATGACGCGTGTCCGGTCCGGCCGTGGCAGCCCCTCGCCGGCGCGGCCAAGGGCCTCGACCGCCAGCTGAGCCGCACGACCAATAGGTGTGTCGTCCATCGGCGGCGGTGTTTCACGTGAAACACCGTCCCCCAGGGACTCGGTACGGGGACCGGGGACCGGATCGGTCATCGGTCCCGCGATGTTGGCGTCGGACCGCAAGGATTCACTCTCCTCGACTTCAGGCTCGCAATGAACAGAGCCTGCCATGCTTTCGGGGTCGTGAACCAGCGAGGCCGACTCTTCTGTGGATGAATCCGGTTTTGTGGACAACTCGGGGGCCCGTACGGGCTTACGGTCGCGCGGCGCGGCAGCCGCACGACCGCGACCGATGATTCCCTGCAGCAGAGAGCGACGTTTCACGTGAAACACGATGCCTCCGCAGTACAGCGGCGAGCTCCCGACACTCCGCAGGCAGCACATATCGCTGCTTGCATGGAGCATCAGGGCAAAAGAGCTTTAAGTGCACTAACAGCGAGAAAAAGAACTCACCGAGTGAGCGCTCATCGACGTCGCCGCGTCCGGCTCACCCGTGCGGCCTTGGCCCGCTTTGCGGCGAACCTCACACCGCCAGGACTCTCCCCGACCACCACGCGCACCACCGTGGCCGCCGGATCGACCAGCCCCTCACCGACGTGCAGCACCTCGGTCTCCACCACTCCGAGCTTGCTCAGCGCGGCCCGAGCACCCTGGATCTCCTCAGCGGCCGTGCCTCCCTTGAGCGCCAGCATCTCCCCATACGGGCGGAGGAGGGGCACACCCCATCCGGCGAGCCGGTCGAGCGGGGCAACCGCCCTGGCCGTCACCACATGAACGGGCTGGAGCGTCCCGAGCACCTCTTCGGCCCGGCCGCGGACCACCGTCACATGGTCCAGGCCCAGAAGCTCGACAACCTCCTGAAGGAAGTTCGTACGCCGCAGCAGCGGTTCCAGGAGCGTGATCTTCAGGTCGGGGCGTACCAGGGCCAGCGGGATCCCCGGGAGTCCGGCCCCCGAACCCACGTCGCACACCGTGACGCCTTGAGGGACCACCTCGGAGAGCACCGCACAGTTCAGCAGGTGCCGCTCCCACAGACGCGGCACCTCACGCGGACCGATCAGACCTCGCTTGACGCCCGCGTCCGCGAGCAGCTCCGCGTACCTGACAGCCTCTGGGAAGAACTCACCGAATACCGCCTGCGCCTCCTGGGGCGCCTGAGGGAGCTCTGCTTCCTCCGTCACGGGGACCGTCCTTCCGTACCGCATTAGCGCGCTGACTATCAGGCTGACAAAGATCGGCCCCGCCTGTGATCAGACGGGGCCGACAGTACAAGGGTCCGGTCAGGCCGGGAGAACGACGACGAAGCGCTGAGGCTCCTCGCCCTCGGACGCGCTGCGCAGACCCGCTGCCGCGACCGCGTCGTGCACGACCTTGCGCTCGAACGGCGTCATCGGCTCCAGCTTCACGGGCTCGCCGGAGCTCTTGACCTCATCCGCGGCCTTGGCACCCAGCGCTGCGAGAACCTCACGCTTCTTGGCGCGGAAGCCGGCGATGTCCAACATCAGGCGGCTGCGGTCACCGGTCTCACGGTGAACGGCCAGTCGCGTCAGCTCCTGGAGCGCCTCGAGCACCTCACCATCGCGGCCCACGAGCTTCTGCAGGTCACGAGCCGATTCGCTGAGGATCGAGACCGCGGCCCGGTCCGCCTCCACATCCATGTCGATGTCGCCGTCGAGATCGGCGATGTCGAGCAGGCCTTCGAGGTAGTCAGCCGCGATCTCACCCTCCTGTTCGAGGCGGGTGAGAGTGTCGCTGCCCTCAGCGGCCGTGGTGGTGGTGCCTTCCGTCACGGATGGACTCCTTCTTACTTCTTGGACGGGTGCTTGGGCCGCTGCTGGCCGCCCTTGCGCTGTCCTGACTTGGCTTGGCGTGAGGAGCCGGACGCGGCGGACCTGCCCGCCGGCTTCGGCTTGTCGTCCTGCTTCGGCTTGTCGTCCGGGGATGCGTCCTGCTTGTCCAGCGAGGTCTTGGACTCCAAGGCCTTGGACTCCGAGCCGGAACCGGTGGTGTCGGAGCTCTTCGCCGTGCCCGACGTGGCCGCGGTGTGACGCTTCGCCTTGGTCTGGCGCTTGGGCTGCTGCCGCTTGGGCGCAGCACCACCCTCGGCCTCGAGAACGGCGGCGTCACTCTTCTCCACCGAGCCGTCCTCCTGGGCGGCGAGACCCAGCTTGGCCAGACCGGTGATGAACTTGCGCTCGATGTCGTTGCGGTCGGGCCCCTTGGCGACAAGCCGCTTGACGGTGTTGCGCCGCGTCCTGCCACGTACCTCGCCATGAGCGGTCACGCTCTTCAGCAGGCGGTTCAGGTACTGGTCCTGCGCCTTGCTGCCCGGGGTGGGGTTCTGGTTGATCACATACATCTGCTGACCCATGGTCCAGACGTTCGTGGTCAGCCAGTAGACGAGAACACCGACGGGGAAGTTGATGCCCATGACGGCGAAGATCAGGGGGAAGACGTACATCAGCATCTTCTGCTGCTGCATGTACGGGGTCTTGACCGTCAGGTCGACGTTCTTCGTCATCAGCTGGCGCTGCGTGAAGAACTGCGACGCGGACATCATCACGATCATGATCGCGGTCACGACTCGGACGTCGGTCAGGGAGGCGCCGAGCGCCTGCACCTTGTCCTCGCTGTCCATGAACTTCGCGGCCAGCGGGGCGCCGAAGATGTGCGCCTGCCGGGCACTGTCCAGCAGCGGCTGGTCGATGACACCGATCGTCTTGCCCGAGGCGATGGCCGAGAGCACGTGGTACAGGGCGAAGAAGAACGGGGACTGCGCCAGGATGGGAAGGCACGAGGAGAGCGGGTTGGTGCCCGTCTCCTTGTACAGCTTCATCATCTCTTCGGACTGACGCTGCTTGTCGCTCTTGTAGCGCTCCTGGATCGCCTTCATCTTGGGCTGCAGGACCTGCATGTTGCGGGTCGACTTGATCTGCTTGACGAAGAGCGGGATCAGGCAGATCCGGATCAGGACCACCAGGGACACGATGGACAGGCCCCAGGCCAGCCCCGTGTCATCGCCGAAGAGCGCTCCGTACAGCTTGTGGAACTGGACGATGACCCACGAGACAGGTGTGGTGATAAAGCTGAACAGACTGGCAATCGTGTCCACTAATCAGGCTCCTTGAGCTTTGGGCGAGGTCTCTGTGGCCGGGCTCAGAGGTTCGGAGACCGACCCCCCGGTAGGCACATCGGCGGTGGAGTCCCCGCCCTTGCCGCCACGCACCCAGCTGCGCAGCATTTCGTGCCAACGCGGACGTTTGCGTGGCGGTACGTAGTCCACGCCGCCGGGTGACCACGGATTGCACCGCAGGATGCGCCATGCGGTCAGCGCTGTTCCCTTGATCGCACCGTGCCGGTCGATCGCCGTATATCCATAGTGGGAACACGACGGGTAGTAACGGCAGACGGGCCCGAGAAGCGGGCTGATCGTCCACTGATACAGCTTGATGAGGGCCAGCAGCGGATACTTCATCGCGCACCCCCTCCCAGCAGCCGCTGAAGGGCGGCGTCCAGGTCTCGGGCCAGCTGTGCATGGTCGGCGTCGCCCGAACCGGGCAACGCTCGTACGACAACAAGGCTACCGGGGGGCAGCTGAGCAAGCCGATCGCGGACCAGATGACGAAGCTTCCGCTTCACCGCGGTGCGAACGACTGCTCCACCCACTGCTTTGCTGACAACGAAACCCGCACGCGGCGGGGGAGCACTCTCCCCTGTCACGTGCGGGTCCGTAACACCGCTGCGTAGATGTACGACGAGTAGCGGGCGTCCGGCCCGACGTCCCCGGCGTACAGCGACCGCGAAGTCCTCGCGCCGCCTCAGCCGATTCTCGGTAGGCAGCACGTCATGACCTGGCCGCGATCAGGCGGACAGGTTGGCGCGACCCTTGCCGCGACGGTTCGCGAGAATCGCGCGGCCGGCACGGGTACGCATACGCAGTCGGAAGCCATGGGTCTTGGCGCGACGACGATTGTTCGGCTGGAAGGTGCGCTTGCTCACTCGGGGGCTCCAGAAATGATTCGTGTGTTGGCGGGACATCGCCTGGCTGTCACCGTGCGCCCACGAGGAACTCGCGTAAACGCCTTAGTGCACCGCTTCACAATCACAGATCGTGATGTTTGCCCATCGGAGGCAGGCGGCAGCAGCCATCGACAACTCGACCTGGTCACGGTACGCGCGGCTACGCCATCCGGTCAAACCAGCTTCGCACGGCCCCCTGCTGTACACAGCCTGTGGACAACAACTTGAACCGCGCGGGTCGGCCTGACTACCGTGGCTGAACTCCGTTTCTTTTCCTTCCTGCCTGCCGGGCCTCACCCGTCCCGACCCATCCCGTCCCGAGAAGTACACATTCGTGGGACATGCGAGAGAGCGTGCCTTGTGGCTGACGTACCTGCCGATCTTGCCGCAGTGTGGCCGCGAGTGCTGGAACAACTCCTCGGGGAGGGCCAGCAGGGCATCGAGCCGAAGGATAAACAGTGGATCGAGCGCTGCCAGCCCCTGGCGCTCGTCGCCGACACCGCGCTTCTGGCCGTGCCCAACGAGTGGGGCAAGCGCGTCCTTGAAGGCCGGCTCGCGCCGCTGATCAGCGAGACGCTCACCCGTGAGTGCGGGCGGCCGATCCGGATCGCGATCACCGTCGACGATTCCGCGGGTGAGCCCCCGGCTCCGCCGGCGCCCCCGATGCACCAGCCCCACCAGGGACAGCAGTCCCACCGCTACCAGGGGCCGCCGCACGACGAGCCCCCGCGCAACGACGGGTACGACAACTACGGACCCCGGCCGTCCGACGACGGCATGCCGACGGCCCGCCCCGCCTACCCGGACTACCAGCAGCACCGTCCCGAGCCCGGAGCCTGGCCCCGCACCCAGGAGGACCTCTCCTGGCAGCCCAGGCACGGCGGCTACCAGGACCGCGACCCGTACGCGAGCCCCCGCCCGCAGCAGCCGCACCACGACTACCGTCCGCAGCCGCCCGAGCACCAGGGTTACGAGCAGCACGACAGCCGCGACCGCCACGATCCGCAGGACCAGCAGCCGCAGCACCGCCAGAACGGCCCGGGCACCGGCAGGACGGGCGGCGGCCCCATGGGCACGCAGTCCGCGCCACCGCCCGGGACCGGCGAGCCGCACGCCCGGCTGAATCCGAAGTACCTCTTCGACACCTTCGTCATCGGCGCGTCCAACCGCTTCGCGCACGCCGCCGCTGTCGCCGTCGCCGAGGCCCCCGCGAAGGCGTACAACCCCCTCTTCATCTACGGGGAGTCGGGACTCGGCAAGACCCACCTGCTGCACGCCATCGGGCATTACGCGCGCAGCCTCTACCCGGGCACCCGGGTGCGGTACGTGAGCTCGGAGGAGTTCACCAACGAGTTCATCAACTCGATCCGCGACGGCAAGGGCGACACCTTCCGCAAGCGCTACCGCGACGTGGACATCCTCCTGGTCGACGACATCCAGTTCCTGGCGAGCAAGGAGTCGACGCAGGAGGAGTTCTTCCACACCTTCAACACGCTCCACAACGCCAACAAGCAGATCGTGCTGTCCTCGGACCGGCCGCCCAAGCAGCTGGTGACCCTCGAGGACCGGCTGCGCAACCGGTTCGAGTGGGGCCTCACCACGGATGTGCAGCCTCCGGAGCTGGAGACGCGTATCGCGATCCTCCGTAAGAAGGCCGTGCAGGAGCAGCTCAACGCCCCGCCCGAGGTACTCGAGTTCATCGCCTCCCGGATCTCGCGCAACATCCGCGAGCTGGAGGGCGCTCTCATCCGTGTGACCGCCTTCGCGAGCCTGAACCGGCAGCCGGTCGATCTCGGCCTGACCGAGATCGTGCTCAAGGATCTGATCCCGGGCGGCGAGGACTCGGCTCCCGAGATCACCGCGCCGGCCATCATGGCGGCGACCGCCGACTACTTCGGGCTGACGGTGGAGGATCTCTGCGGATCGTCGCGCAGCCGCGTCCTGGTGACGGCACGCCAGATCGCCATGTACCTGTGCCGTGAGCTGACGGATCTCTCCCTGCCCAAGATCGGCGCCCAGTTCGGCGGTCGCGACCACACCACGGTGATGCACGCCGACCGGAAGATCCGGGCCCTGATGGCGGAGCGCCGCTCCATCTACAACCAGGTCACCGAGCTCACCAACCGCATCAAGAACGGCTGACGCACCGGCAGGCAGCCGCCTCACCCGCCGTTTCGGTTCAGCGCCCGAGGGCGCCTCCCAAGGACGTACGTCGTCCCTCGGGAGGCGCCCTTTCGTCGTCCTGAACCTGCGGGCTTCCTGCGCCCGGCTCCCTGTGGGCTTCCCGCTGGTTCCCTGCCGACTCCTGCGGAGTGTTCGAATACCGGCCCTGAACAGGCCCTTCTCCACAGAAAAACGCGAAATCCGGCGTCCACAGCCTGGGGACTGCGAAGTTGTCCAGATTGCGTCCACAGGGCCGACTGCCGATACTCCATCAGGCCAGGTCACATGCCTGGGGATTTGTGGTCAACGATGATCCACAACCTGTGGACAGACTTTTCGTCCACAGGGCCTCGATGACGTTGTCCACCGGCGGCCCACAGGCGCGGCCTTGTTGTCCCCAGCTTCTCCACACCCCTGTCCACTGTTCGGCAACGTGACACCCGCATTCACTGTCGAGAGTGAAAGGCGTCACACGTGGTCCCTTGGTTGGGCTGTGGGGAACGTGGGTAAAGCTGGGGACAGGCCTGGGGAGAAGTCACCCCGCCCTGTGCATCGGGTGTGCAGAACTTTCGCGTGTCCACAGAAACGCAGAGTTGTCCACTGGTGCCACCCACAGGGTCGGTGGACAAAAAACAGCTTCTGACCTGGGGAAACGACGTTATCCACGGTTTCCACAGGGCCTACTACTACTACCACTCAGAGTTAGCCAGGAATCAGCTTCGAAGCGGGGCCTGTGCACAACTCGAGCGGCGAGCTCGGCGAACCTCTTGGCGCGACTTGACCCCGAGCAGCAACGAGTGTCGGCGCCGTACGTCAGACTGGACCCCGGCGGTCTCCCCAGCCCCTCGGCGGGGAGCCCCGGTCAGACGACGAAGGCCAGCAGGGCGAGCGAGCAACAGCAGGAGGCGGTTCCGGTGAAGATCCGGGTGGAGCGCGATGTACTCGCGGAGGCGGTGGCCTGGGTGGCCCGCAGCCTCCCGGCCCGTCCGCCGGCGCCCGTTCTTGCGGGCCTTCTGCTGAAGGCTGAGGACGGGGCCCTCAGTTTCTCCAGTTTCGACTACGAGGTCTCGGCCAAGGTCTCGGTGGACGCGGAGGTCGAGGAGGACGGCACGGTGCTCGTCTCCGGCCGGCTGCTCGCCGACATCTGCCGCGCCCTGCCGAACCGTCCGGTGGAGATCTCCACAGACGGTGTACGGGCCACGGTGGTCTGCGGCTCCTCGCGGTTCACACTCCACACACTGCCTGTGGAGGAGTACCCGGCCCTGCCGGAGATGCCGACCGCCACGGGCACCGTCCCCGGCGAGGTCTTCGCCTCCGCCGCGGCCCAGGTCGCCATCGCGGCCGGGCGTGACGACACGCTGCCCGTCCTGACCGGCGTCCGGATCGAGATCGAGGGCGACACCGTCACCCTCGCGTCGACCGACCGCTACCGCTTCGCGGTCCGCGAGTTCCTGTGGAAGCCGGAGAACGCCGAGGCCTCGGCGGTGGCCCTGGTGCCCGCCAAGACGCTCCTGGACACCGCCAAGGCGCTGACCAGCGGTGACACGGTGACGCTGGCGCTGTCCGGCTCGGGTGCGGGCGAAGGGCTCATCGGTTTCGAGGGCGCGGGTCGCCGTACGACCACACGGCTCCTGGAGGGCGACCTCCCGAAGTACCGGACGCTCTTCCCCACCGAGTTCAACTCGGTCGCGGTCATCGAGACCGCCCCGTTCGTCGAGGCCGTCAAGCGTGTGGCTCTCGTGGCCGAGCGCAACACCCCGGTGCGGCTGAGCTTCGAACAGGGTGTGCTCATCCTCGAAGCCGGTTCCAGCGACGACGCACAGGCTGTGGAACGAGTCGACGCCGTGCTGGAGGGCGACGACATCTCGATCGCCTTCAACCCGACCTTCCTGCTGGACGGGCTCAGCGCGATCGACTCCCCGGTCGCGCAGCTCTCCTTCACGACGTCGACCAAGCCCGCCCTGCTCAGCGGCCGGCCGGCCGTCGACGCCGAGGCGGACGACGCGTACAAGTACCTGATCATGCCGGTCCGCCTCTCAGGCTGATCCGGCGGTCGTTCCCAGTCACGGCAGTTGTCGGCGGGCAGCTCAGCGCAGAGCGGGCCCTCCGTGCTGCACTCCGCCGTGCCGTCCCGGCCGGGCGTAGGCTCGGTCCGGGTACGAATCGGCACAACGCAAAAGGAATCTCTGATGGAGCTCGGTCTCGTCGGCCTCGGCAAGATGGGCGGCAACATGCGCGAGCGCATCCGCCGCGCAGGCCACACCGTCATCGGTTACGACCGCAACCCGGACGTCGCCGATGTCCACAGCCTCGAAGAGCTTGTGGGCAAGCTCAAGGGGCCGCGCGTCGTATGGGTGATGGTCCCGGCCGGTGCCGCGACCCAGTCCACCGTCGACGAGCTGGCCGAGCTGCTCTCCCCCGGTGACGTGGTCGTGGACGGCGGGAACTCCCGCTGGACGGACGACGAGAAGCACGCGGTCGAGCTGGGCATCAAGGGCATCGGCTTCGTCGACTGCGGTGTCTCCGGCGGTGTCTGGGGCCTGGAGAACGGCTACGCCCTGATGTACGGCGGCGAGACCTCGAACGTCGAGAAGGTCCAGCCGGTCTTCGACGCCCTCAAGCCCGAGGGTGACTTCGGTTCCGTCCACGCGGGCAAGGTCGGCGCCGGCCACTTCGCCAAGATGGTCCACAACGGCATCGAGTACGCCATGATGCAGGCCTACGCCGAGGGCTGGGAGCTCCTGGAGAAGGTCGACTCCGTCACCGATGTGCGCGAGGTCTTCCGCTCCTGGCAGGAGGGCACGGTCATCCGTTCCTGGCTGCTCGACCTCGCGGTCAACGCGCTGGACGACGACGAGCACCTCGACCAGCTCCGTGGCTTCGCCGCGGACTCCGGCGAGGGCCGGTGGACGGTCGAGGCCGCCATCGACAACGCGGTGCCGCTGCCCGCGATCACCGCGTCCCTGTTCGCGCGCTTCGCCTCGCGCCAGGACGACTCGCCGCAGATGAAGATGATCGCCGCGCTGCGCAACCAGTTCGGCGGCCACGCGGTCGAGAACAAGAAGTAGGGCGAGAAGCAGGACCAGAAGCAGAGCAGGAACAGAACACGCAGTCGGAAGGGTCGGCGACCATGCACGTCACGCATCTCTCGCTGGCCGACTTCCGCTCGTACGCCCGGGTCGAGGTCCCTCTCGACCCGGGCGTCACCGCGTTCGTGGGGCCCAACGGACAGGGCAAGACCAATTTGGTGGAGGCCGTCGGCTATCTCGCGACCCTCGGCAGCCACCGGGTGTCATCCGACGCTCCCCTGGTACGCATGGGCGCGGAGCGCGCCGTCGTACGGGCCGCGGTCACCCAGGGCGAGCGCTCGCAGCTGATCGAGCTCGAGCTCAATCCGGGCCGCGCCAACCGGGCCCGTATCAACAGGTCGTCGCAGGTCAGACCGCGTGACGTCCTGGGGATAGTGCGGACGGTGCTCTTCGCCCCCGAGGACCTGGCCCTGGTGAAGGGCGATCCGGGCGAGCGCCGGCGCTTCCTGGACGAGCTGATCACGGCGCGGTCCCCCCGCATGGCAGGGGTCCGCTCCGACTACGACCGGGTGCTGAAGCAGCGCAACACCCTGCTGAAGTCCGCCGCCCTGGCCCGCAGACACGGCGGCCGCTCGATGGACCTCTCCACGCTCGACGTGTGGGACCAGCACCTGGGCCGGGTGGGGGCTGAGCTGCTGGCGCAGCGGCTCGACCTGATCGCGACCCTGTCGCCGCTGGCGGACAAGGCGTACGCGGACGTCGCCCCCGGCGGTGGACCCGTCACGCTGGAGTACCGCAGCTCGGCCGGTGCCGATGTCGGACCCGAGCGCACCCGCGAGGAGCTGTACGAGCAGGTGATGGCGGCCCTGGTGGCGGCGCGCAAGCAGGAGATCGAGCGCGGGGTGACCCTGGTCGGTCCGCACCGCGACGACCTGGTGCTCGGCCTGCGCGGAATGCCGGCCAAGGGGTACGCGAGCCACGGCGAGTCCTGGTCGTACGCCCTGGCGCTGAGGCTCGCCTCGTACGAGCTGCTCCGCACCGAGGGCCCCGAGCCGGTGCTGGTGCTCGACGACGTGTTCGCCGAGCTGGACGCGCGCCGTCGCGAGCGGCTGGCGGAGCTGGTGGCCCCCGGTGAGCAGGTACTCGTGACGGCGGCCGTGGACGACGACGTCCCCGCGGTGCTGGCGGGAGCCAGGTACGCCGTGTCCGCGGGGTCGGTGGAGCGGCTGTGAGCGACCCGGACGCGCAGGGGCCCACGGGCCCGGCGGAGCAAGGACCCGCACCGGGCCAGGCCAAGCAGCCGGAGGTGTCCGGCGTGGACCTGGCGCGGGTGGCCCTGCGTGCGGCGAAGGAGCAGGCCCGGGCCAGGGGCGCAGCGGCGCAGCAGAAGAACCAGGCGAGGCGGGGTGGCGGTCTGCGGTCCGGGGCCCGGTCCGACGGCCGTGATCCGCTGGCCCTGGGCTCGGCGATCAACCGGCTGATCATCGAGCGGGGCTGGGAGACCCCGGCGGCGGTCGGCGGGGTGATGGGCCGCTGGCCCCAGATCGTCGGTGACGATCTGGCCAACCACTGTGTGCCGGTGCGGTACGACGAGGATCCGGCCGAGCGGGTTCTGACGGTGCAGTGCGACTCGACGGCGTGGGCGACGCAGCTGCGGCTGCTGGCGCCGCAGCTGGTGGCCCGGCTGAACACGGACCTCGGCCATGGCACCGTGCGGATGATCAAAGTGCTCGGTCCCGGCGGTCCGCAGCGCAGATTCGGCCCCCTGCGGACTCCTGGAAGCAGGGGACCGGGCGACACCTACGGCTGAGCAGGCCTTTTCCTCGTCCGCGTCCTGCGTGGACCGACATGTGGCGGAGACGACCGGGGAAGCGGTTCGCCCGTGTCTGTCCCGGTTCACCGGAACCTCGGGCTTTCCGTTCTGTGCGGCTATGGGTGGATCTGGATCGCGCGAGGAGTGCGATGCGTCCCTCACCGTAGCGGGAGGTTGACAGCCCGAAGCGCGCAATGACGTCGTGAGCCTCCCGGGGCCCCTTCCCCAATATGGGGAGTCGTGAGCCGCTCGTCCAGGGCGGCACATGCGTACTCAGGCACCGGCAAACCCCCATTCATGTCGGCGCTACCGGTAGACTGGTGCACAATCCCGCTCCTTCGCGGGAGTCGTCGATACAAGCCGAACGACGCAGCCGCTCCCGCCAGCCGGAGAACGGCCTGTGCTGTGCCAGAAAGGGCGCTTCGTGGCCGATTCCGGCAACCCCAACGAGAACATCCCGTCCACAGCCGGTGAGCACGGCGAGGTCACCACCTCGTACGACGCCAGCGCGATCACTGTGCTCGAGGGCCTGGACGCGGTCCGCAAGCGACCCGGTATGTACATCGGGTCGACCGGTGAGCGCGGTCTCCACCACCTCGTGCAAGAGGTTGTCGACAACTCGGTCGACGAGGCGATGGCCGGGCACGCGGACACCATCGACGTCACGATCCTCGCCGACGGCGGGGTGCGCGTGGTCGACAACGGGCGCGGTATCCCGGTCGGCATCGTGCCCTCCGAGGGCAAGCCGGCCGTCGAGGTCGTCCTCACGGTGCTGCACGCCGGCGGCAAGTTCGGCGGCGGCGGCTATGCCGTCTCCGGCGGTCTGCACGGCGTGGGCGTGTCCGTCGTCAACGCCCTGTCCACACGGGTCGCCGTGGAGGTCAGGACCGACGGCTACCGCTGGACCCAGGACTACAAGCTCGGTGTCCCGACCGCCCCGCTGGCCCGTCACGAGGCCACCGACGAGTCGGGGACGAGCGTCACCTTCTGGGCCGACGGAGACATCTTCGAGACCACCGACTATTCCTTCGAGACCCTCGCGCGCCGCTTCCAGGAGATGGCGTTCCTCAACAAGGGCCTCACCCTCAAGCTCACCGACGAGCGCGAGGCGGCGAAGGCAACGGCCGGTGCGGACAGCGCCGAGGCGGTCGACGTCCCCGACGAGGAGCCGACCCGGACGGTCACCTACCACTACGAGAACGGCATCGTCGACTTCGTCAAGTACCTGAACTCCCGCAAGGGAGACCTCATTCACCAGTCGGTGATCGACATCGAGGCCGAGGACAAGGAGCGACTCCTCTCGGCCGAGATCGCCATGCAGTGGAACACGCAGTACACCGAGGGCGTCTACTCCTTCGCCAACGCGATCCACACGCATGAGGGCGGTACGCACGAGGAGGGCTTCCGCGCCGCGCTGACCTCCCTGGTCAACCGTTACGCGCGCGACAAGAAGCTGCTGCGCGAGAAGGACGACAACCTCACCGGTGAGGACGTCCGCGAGGGTCTGACGGCGATCATCTCGGTGAAGCTGGGCGAGCCCCAGTTCGAGGGGCAGACGAAGACCAAGCTGGGCAACACCGAGGCGAAGACCTTCGTCCAGAAGGTCGTCCACGAGCAGCTGACGGACTGGTTCGACC
Organism: Streptomyces sp. NBC_01012; assembly: GCF_045162755.1. NCBI lineage: Bacteria > Bacillati > Actinomycetota > Actinomycetes > Kitasatosporales > Streptomycetaceae > Streptomyces > Streptomyces sp. NBC_01012. Next base: position 3,846,126 of record NZ_CP108688.1, read on the forward strand.
GCAACCCCAACGAAGCGGCCGACATCATCCGTAAGGGCATCGCGGCGTCCACGGCCCGTGTCGCGGCCCGTAAGGCCCGCGACCTGACCCGCCGCAAGGGGCTGCTGGAGAGCGCCTCGCTGCCCGGCAAGCTGAGTGACTGCCAGTCCAACGACCCGACGAAGTGCGAGATCTTCATCGTCGAGGGTGACTCCGCAGGCGGCTCGGCGAAGTCCGGCCGTAACCCGATGTACCAGGCCATCCTGCCGATCCGGGGCAAGATCCTGAACGTCGAGAAGGCCAGGATCGACAAGATCCTCCAGAACACCGAGGTGCAGGCCCTGATCTCGGCCTTCGGTACCGGGGTCCACGAGGACTTCGACATCGAGAAGCTCCGCTATCACAAGATCATTCTGATGGCGGACGCCGACGTCGACGGCCAGCACATCAACACCCTGCTGCTGACCTTCCTGTTCAGGTTCATGCGGCCGCTGGTGGAGTCCGGGCACGTGTACCTCTCGCGCCCGCCGCTCTACAAGATCAAGTGGGGCCGTGACGACTTCGAGTACGCGTACTCGGACCGCGAGCGCGACGCCCTCGTGGCGCTCGGCAAGCAGAACGGCAAGCGGATCAAGGAAGACTCGATCCAGCGCTTCAAGGGTCTCGGTGAGATGAACGCCGAGGAGCTGCGCGTCACCACGATGGACGTCGACCACCGTGTGCTCGGCCAGGTCACGCTGGACGACGCGGCGCAGGCCGACGACCTGTTCTCCGTGCTGATGGGCGAGGACGTCGAGGCGCGGCGCTCGTTCATCCAGCGCAACGCCAAGGACGTCCGCTTCCTCGACATCTGAGTCGGCCCCTCCAAGCCGCAGCCCGAAAGGACTTTGACCAGCAATGGCCGACGAGAACACCCCTGTGATGCCCGACGAGGAGCCCGCCGTCCCGGGCGTCGGCATGCGTGTCGATCCCGTGGGGCTCGAGACGGAGATGCAGCGCTCCTACCTCGACTACGCGATGTCCGTCATCGTGTCGCGTGCGCTGCCCGACGTGCGGGACGGTCTCAAGCCCGTCCACCGCCGCGTGCTGTACGCGATGTACGACGGCGGTTACCGGCCCGAGAAGGGCTTCTACAAGTGCGCCCGTGTCGTCGGTGACGTCATGGGTACGTACCACCCGCACGGCGACTCCTCGATCTACGACGCGCTCGTGCGGCTGGCACAGCACTGGTCGATGCGCATGCCGCTGGTGGACTCCAACGGCAACTTCGGTTCCCCGGGCAACGACCCGGCCGCGGCCATGCGGTACACCGAGTGCAAGATGATGCCGCTGTCCATGGAGATGGTCCGGGACATCGACGAGGAGACCGTCGACTTCCAGGACAACTACGACGGCCGCAACCAGGAGCCGACGGTTCTGCCGGCGCGCTTCCCGAACCTCCTGGTGAACGGCTCCGCGGGCATCGCGGTCGGTATGGCGACCAACATCCCGCCGCACAACCTGCGTGAGGTCGCCGCCGGCGCCCAGTGGTACCTGGAGCACCCGGAGGCCTCGCACGAGGAGCTCCTGGACGCCCTCATCGAGCGGATCAAGGGCCCGGACTTCCCGACCGGCGCGCTGGTCGTGGGCCGCAAGGGCATCGAGGAGGCGTACCGCACGGGCCGTGGCTCGATCACCATGCGGGCGGTCGTCGCGGTCGAGGAGATCCAGAACAGGCAGTGCCTGGTCGTCACGGAGCTTCCGTACCAGACCAACCCCGACAACCTCGCGCAGAAGATCGCCGACCTGGTCAAGGACGGCAAGGTAGGCGGCATCGCCGACGTCCGCGACGAGACGTCCTCGCGTACGGGGCAGCGGCTGGTCGTCGTGCTGAAGCGTGACGCGGTCGCCAAGGTCGTGCTGAACAACCTCTACAAGCACACCGACCTGCAGTCGAACTTCGGCGCGAACATGCTGGCGCTCGTCGACGGGGTGCCGCGCACGCTGTCGATCGACGCGTTCATCCGGCACTGGGTGACGCACCAGATCGAGGTCATCGTCCGGCGTACGCGGTTCCGGCTGCGCAAGGCCGAGGAGCGGGCGCACATCCTGCGTGGCCTGCTCAAGGCGCTCGACGCCATCGAGGAGGTCATCGCCCTCATCCGTCGCAGCAACACCGTGGAGATCGCGCGTGAGGGCCTGATGGGCCTGCTGGAGATCGACGAGATCCAGGCGAACGCGATCCTGGAGATGCAGCTGCGCCGCCTGGCCGCGCTGGAGCACCAGAAGATCACCGCCGAGCACGACGAGCTCCAGGCGAAGATCAACGAGTACAACGAGATCCTCGCGTCGCCGGCGCGGCAGCGGCAGATCGTCAGCGAGGAGCTGGCGGCGATCGTCGACAAGTTCGGCGACGACCGGCGCTCGAAGCTCGTGCCCTTCGACGGCGACATGTCGATCGAGGACCTCATCGCCGAGGAAGACATCGTCGTCACCATCTCGCGCGGCGGCTACGTCAAGCGCACGAAGACGGACGACTACCGCTCGCAGAAGCGCGGCGGCAAGGGCGTGCGGGGCACGAAGCTGAGGGAGGACGACATCGTCGACCACTTCTTCGTGTCGACGACGCACCACTGGCTGCTGTTCTTCACGAACAAGGGCCGTGTCTACCGGGCCAAGGCGTACGAACTGCCGGACGCCGGCCGGGACGCGCGTGGCCAGCACGTCGCGAACCTGCTGGCCTTCCAGCCGGACGAGCAGATCGCGCGGATCCTCGCGGTCCGCGACTACGAGGCCGCGCCCTACCTGGTCCTGGCGACCAAGGGCGGTCTGGTGAAGAAGACCTCGCTCAAGGACTACGACTCGCCGCGCTCCGGTGGCGTCATCGCGATCAACCTCCGGGAGACGGAGAGCGGCGAGGACGACGAGCTGATCGGTGCGGAACTGGTGTCGGCCGAGGACGACCTGCTGCTCATCAGCAGGAAGGCACAGTCCATCAGGTTCACCGCGACGGACGAGGCGCTCAGGCCGATGGGCCGCGCCACCTCGGGTGTCAAGGGCATGAGTTTCCGCGAGGGCGACGAACTGCTCTCGATGAATGTTGTCCGGCCCGGTACGTTCGTGTTCACTGCCACCGACGGCGGGTACGCGAAGCGGACCGCTGTCGACGACTACCGCGTCCAGGGCCGTGGCGGCCTGGGTATCAAGGCCGCCAAGATCGTCGAGGACCGTGGTTCGCTCGTCGGCGCACTGGTGGTGGAGGAAGCGGACGAGATCCTCGCCATCACGCTCGGCGGTGGTGTGATTCGTACGCGAGTCAATGAAGTCAGGGAGACGGGCCGTGACACCATGGGCGTCCAACTGATCAATCTGGGCAAGCGTGATGCCGTCGTCGGTATCGCGCGCAACGCCGAGGCCGGTCGCGAGGCCGAAGAGGTCGACGGGACCGATGAGGCCGAAGGCGCCACGGTCGAGGCCGATGCCACGAGCGTGGTCGAGGGCACAGTCGAGGGCACGGCGCCTTCGGCCGGTGAGCACGAGGAGTAGAGCGTGAGTGGAGCCACGGGCGCCGGGTCGGCCGCTTCCGGAGCAGGCGCGCACGGCGCCCGTGGCCCTGCCACGGACTCCCAAGGGGGCACTGTGACGGACACTCGGGGACCTCAGCCGCAGTACGAGGGGTACGCGACCGGGCCACTGCCCGGTGAGCGTGAGCCCGCGCAGGGCCAGGCTGGGCCCTATCACCCGCCGCAGGCGTACCAGTCCCCTGTGGGCGGTACGCAGGGCGGCGGAGGCACACAGGGTGGTGGGACGCACGGCGGCGCACAGGGCGTGGGCGGCCCGCAGGGGGCCCGGCTGCCCCGGACCGGTGCGCGGACCACTCCGCGCACCCGTAAGGCGCGTCTGAGGGTGGCGAAGGCCGATCCGTGGTCGGTGATGAAGGTCAGCTTCCTGCTGTCCATCGCACTCGGCATCTGCACGGTGGTGGCGTCCGCGGTCCTGTGGATGGTCATGGACGCGATGGGCGTCTTCGAGACGGTGGGCGGCACGATCAGCGAGGCCACCGGTTCGAACGAGAGCAACGGCTTCGACCTCCAGTCGTTCCTGTCGCTGCCGCGCGTCCTCATCTTCACCTCGGTCATCGCGGTGATCGACGTGGTGCTGGCCACCGCGCTGGCGACGCTGGGCGCGTTCATCTACAACCTCTCGGCGGGCTTCGTGGGCGGTGTGGAGCTCACGCTCGCCGAGGACGAGTAGGACGCCGGGTATCGATTTTGGGACTGGCCCCGACGTGCGCTAATCTTCAGAAGTCAGCGCAGCAGCGCGGCGGGGCTATAGCTCAGTTGGTTAGAGCGCATCCCTGATAAGGATGAGGCCACAGGTTCAAATCCTGTTAGCCCCACCAGCACGAAAGGCCCCTCACCGGAGACGGTGGGGGGCCTACGTCGTACGTCGGGTGCGTGCGTGCACATGGGAATGGCCAATGGCCTTCTGGCGGGTGTCTGTACGCGTACGGGGACGCGTTACCGGCACGCGCAAAGGGCCCCGCAGGTGCAGGGCGTGCGTACGGGCACATGGAAAAGGCCCCCGCCGGTGTGTACCGGATCAGGGGCCTGGGGGCGTCAGCGGCGCCCTCAGGGTGGGAGAGGGGCTGAGCCCCCGGCAGGTGTGGCGCTGTGTGCGGAGTGGGTGCTGTGCGTCGCGTGCGCGGCGTCCGTGGTGTCGGTGGACAGCTGGCGGGTGGCCGGTGAAGAGCCGTGGGCCTCGGCGCGGATGCGCTGCTTCATCGTGGGTGGCAGCGCCCTGTCACGCGGAAGGGTCCATCGCACCGACGGCGTGGTCGCGGTTGCCGGGTTCGCACCCGTGTGCTCGTGGCTCGTGACCGTCGGCTCCGCGGCCGTGGCCTGGGCGGTGGCGAGGCCCAGCGACGCGAGAAGTGCGAAGAAGGCGGTGATGAAGGCGGTCCAGATGCTCTTGACCCTGAAGGTGCTCATGGCCCCTCGCTTTCAGGTGGTCCGGTTTGCTTACCTTTCCGATGATGTGGATCCGGGCCCTGGAAACCGGGACCGACGCCCCCGCTGCGTCGATCTTCCGATGAACACCACTCTTATGGTTCAACCGGCTCGGAAAAGCCGTCCCGGGGGGTGTGGGGAGGGTTCGACAGGGGTCGGGAGCGGCCGATGGCCGGGTGCCGGGGAGGTCACCGATCGGTATCGGCCGGTGTGTATAGTCGGGCGCCAGAAGTCCCTTACGTCAAGGAAAGACGAGGTCGCGCGGTGAAGAAGCTTCTCCTGGTCGCACTGGCCGCCATCGGCGGGCTCCTCGTGTACCGCCAGATCCAGGCGGATCGCGCCGAGCAGGATCTGTGGACGGAGGCGACCGACTCCGTGCCCGCAGGTTCAGGTGTGTGAGACGGAACAGTCTGCTACAAGCCCCGGTCGCCGAGCGGCCGGGGCTTTCTGCTGCCCGGGGCCCGCTGTCGCGGGACCGTGACAGCCGCACCCGTGAGTTCACCTCTGTAAATCATTAGCTTGCATGAGCAAAGTGATCGTGAGGTGCGGGTGGCCTGCGGGGAATCCGTGAGTACACGGATTCCGGCAGGGATGCACCGCCGCAGGACAGGAGCGGCCGTCATCGTTGGGGCGGGCAACGGGCGTTACTGCGACGCCCCGGACGCGGGCGCGCTCGCCCGGCAACTCCAGCGGTCCGCGCAGCTCTCGGCCGGCGGGTACCGCCTGAAGGGTGACCGGACAGCCCCTGGGGGCGAAGGTGGCCGAGATCGCCGAGAACCCGCGCATCGGCGTGGTGCTCCGGGTGGCGGTCGTCGGGGACGCGCTGGCCGGCCCCCCCCAGTACGGCTACGGGCCCCGCCCTGGCGGAGAAAGCCGACGGTACCAAGTCGGGCAATGGCGGCAATACGGCTGAGGCCCGCAGACAGCAGTGGTGCGGGCGGGGCAGGATGGACCGGCATCGCGGCCACGGGCGGAGCGGGCGCCCTGGTCGCACTGGTCGCCGGGTTCCTGCTCGTACGCGCCCGGCGCAGGACAGGCAGGCAGACGACGAGGGGACGTGCGTGAACAGGCAGCGCGACAGGGGCCGGGTGACGCACAGGGGCCGGGTGACGCTCGCGGTGATCGCGGCGGTGTGCGCGGCGGCGATGCCGGGGCAGGCGCACGCGGCCGACGGTCCTGCGGCGTACACCTTCGACCCCGCGGCGGCCACGGTGCAGGGGGCGGAGACCAACGCGGACGCGGCGGAGCTGAAGCCCGGGTCGGTCTACCGGAGTTCCATCAAGAACGGCCAGAAGCTCTACTACCGTCTTGAGCTGGACGACAAGACCGATGCGTACGTCTCCGCGGTGGCCGTGCCGAAGACCGGCGGGAAGGTGGCCTACGGCGACGGCATCACGATCAGCATCAGGGATCTCGATGACACGCAGTGCGGCTCCGAGGACGCGAGCTTCGAGTCGGCGGAGTTCCCGCGTCCGATCGCCGCGTACGTCGGCCGGATCGTGGAGAAGGACAGCACCACGTGTGCGGCGAGCGGTACGTACAACGTCCTGATCGAGCGGGAGAGCAAGGCGACGTCGTCCCCCGAGGCCTGGGACCTGGAGCTGCGCTACGAGTCCGAGCCTGCGCCGAAGGACGGTGCGTCCCTGCCGACCGAGGCACCGGAGAACTGGTCCTCGGCCTCGCCGGCCCCGCCGTCCGGACATCGGAAGCGGTCCGGTGGCACCAGTTTCTACGACGCCACCAGCCTGGAGTCCGGTGAGTGGGTCGACGCCATCGAGCCGGGGCAGACCCTCTTCTACCGGGTACCCGTCGACTGGGGCCAGCAGATCTTCACCACGGCCGCGCTGAGCAACAGCGGCAAGTCGACGGAATACCTCGGCAACGCCCTGGCGCTCGCCCTGGACAACCCGATGGGCGGCCATGTCGACGACGCGACCCTGTCGTACTCGGGGGCGCCCAACTCCGTGGCCATGGACCCGTTGCCCCCGGTGGCGTACGAGAACCGCTACGACGCGGGGGCGGACGTCAGCGCCATGCGTTTCGCCGGGTGGTACTACCTCTCGGTGTCCCTCTCGCCCGAGGTCGCCGAGCACTACGGGAACGCCCCCATCGGGCTGACGCTCAAGGTGAAGGTCGTGGGTGACAGCAAGGCGTCGCCCTACCAGGGGGACGCCGGGATCTTCGGGGTCACCGACGGCGACAGGGACATGGCCAGGAGCGGCCAGAGCGCGCCGGAGGCCGGTAGGAGCGACACGATGAGGACGGTCGCCGCTGCGGGAATCGGCGCGGGGTCCGTCCTGGTGCTGGGACTCGGGGCATGGATGCTGCTGGCCAGGCGCCGGGCCGTACCCGCGACGCCGCCGCCGACCCCGGGCGGGCAGCCGCCGTACGGCGGTCCGCCGCAGGCCTGGTAGGGCGCGCTCCAGGAAGGAGCGCCCGCGCTCCAGGAAGGAACGCCGCTCAGGCCTGGGTGAGTGCCCAGATCCCCACCGCGAAGCAGATCAGCGCCACCACGAGCACCGGGACCGTCACCTTCGGGGACGGTCCTGGCCGCTTGACGGGCAACGGCGCGGGCGCGGGCGCCGCCGCGTTCGAGGCCAGCGGGCCCTGGGCCGTGTAGGCGCGGGTGGGCGGCGTCCCGTACGGCACCGCGGAGGTGGCGGCCTGGGAGGGGTCCTGAGCGCCCTCGGAGGCGTAGGGCGACGCCGAGTGCGCCGGAACCGGGGCGGACGGTGTGTGCGGCTGCGCAGGGTGCGGAATCGGCGCGGAGTGCTGCGGGGGCGGGGCGAGATGGAAGCTGCCCGTCTCCGACATCGACGGCGGTGGCCCGTACGGCTGTTGGCCGGGGCCCTGCTGCGGCGCGTAGGGCTGCTGCGAGGGCTGGAGGGCCTGGGGCTGGGCGGGCGCTGTGCCCCCGGCGGCCGGCGCGGACGCCTGAGGGCTGCTGCCGGGTGCGTCGGGCCCTGTGGCGGGTCCCTCGGGGCCCTGGGGGCCGAAGCCCGCGGGCAGCGGACCGATCTGGTCGAACACCTCGACCGGATCGTCGTCAGGTCCGGCGTCCGGCAGCATCTCGACCGCTGCCGTCAGCGCCTTGCGCGCACCCGTGGCCGTACGGAAACGGGCGTGCGGGTCCGGTTGCAGCAGGCCCGCCAGAACCTGCCACAAGGGTTCCGGCACACCGTTCGGTGCGCCCGGGGTGCCGTGCGCGGCGAAGTACTCGATCAGCGCCTGGGAGTCCGGCTTCTGACCCTGCAGCAGATAGAGCGCGACGAGGCCGACGGCGAACAGGTCCGCCGGGAAGTCGGGCTCCGCTCCCATCATCTGCTCGGGTGCGAAGTAACCGGGCGTCCCCACCACGTAGTTGGTCTCCGTGAGCCGGGGCTCACCCTTGCGCATCGAGATGCCGAAGTCGGAGAGCCGCAGATGCGGCCGGCCCGTACCGGTCGCCTCCATCAGGATGTTGGCCGGCTTGATGTCGCGGTGGATGACCCCCTCGGCGTGCACCGTGGACAGCCCGGACAGCAGCTGATCGAGCAGGAGGCAGACGAAGCGCGGGGGGAGCGGGCCGTAGTCGCCGATGACATGGGCCAGCGACCCCCCGCTGACCAGGTCCATCGTGAACAGGACCTTGTCGTCGTCGGCGGCCCAGCTGGCCGGGGCGAGCACATGCGGATGCTCGATCCGCAGGGCCTGCTCACGGACGAAGCGCAGTAGCGTGTGCGCGTCGCTCTGCTGCAGGACCTTGGCCGCCACATACCGGCGGCGGCGGTGGTCCCAGGCGCGCCAGACGGCGCCGACCCCACCCCGTCCGATCGGATCGACCAGCTCGTACCGACCAGCGAAGACCTCACCCATTGCGCTGCGCCCGCTCCCGTTCCCGTTTCGGTTCGTGCCCCGGCTGTCGGGATACTGCCACGGCCCCGCCCCCCTGGGGACGCCCCCGGGGCGCTGGAGTCCGTGCTAGCTCTGGTGGCCTTCGTAGTGCGCGACCGCGTCCGCGGTGCGTCCCGCTCCGTACACCCGGAGGAACTCTGCCAGCTCGGGGTGGGCCGGGGCGAGGGAGTCCGCCGCATCGATGATGTCGCCGGCCGCCGACACCGACCGCAGCAGCGACTGGATCTCGCGGACCACACGACGCACGGTGGGGGCTCCACCCGTGGACGAGGTCTGACCGGTGTGGGTGAGGACCGATCCGCCCTGCGACTTCTTGATCTCTTCCATTCGGTCGGCCGCCTCTCCCGCGCTGACGCTGCCGTCCGCGACCTGGCTCGCGAGCTCCTGAAGGGCCTGGACCCGCTGTACGACAGCGGGGTTGCCGATCTTGGCCCGCTGTCCGCTCATCAGCTGGGACAGCATGGGGGCGGACAGCCCGAGCACGGCCGCGAGGCGTGCCTGGTTGAGGCCGAGGTCATCTATCAGCCGGCGGAAGAGCGCGCCCAACGGCTCTCCGTACCAGCTGCGCTGGAGCTCCCGGGCTCTGGCCGTCGCCTCTTGCTGCGCTGCATCCATTGCGTCTCCCCTTCGCTGCGGCTTCGCTGCTGCGAACCTCGTCCTGCATCTTACGGAGCGCCGTTGCGAGCCGGGAGCCCCAATCTTTTTGGAGGATTCGGGGGGTCACCCGGTACTCTGTACTGCGACGGACATCGCGGCAGGGATGTGTCCTGCGGTGTTCTGTATTCGGGGCCTTAGCTCAGTTGGTAGAGCGCTGCCTTTGCAAGGCAGATGTCAGGAGTTCGAATCTCCTAGGCTCCACATCTAGGAACCCCTCTGACCTGCGGAAACGCGGTCGGAGGGGTTCTTTTGTCCCGATTCTCTGTGCTGATACGTCAGCACCACGGGCATGGTCGAATCCGTCAGCCGAGGTGTCTGCGCGTCCACCGGACGCACAGCGCACCGAGGGCGACGGCGAGACCGAGGAAGACACCGGTCTCCGCCCATTGCAGGGTCCAGAAGGTGTCGGCGGCCTGATACGTGACGCGACCACGGTCAAGACCCACGTCTCCCGCATCCTGGCCAAACTCCAGCTGCGCGACCGGGTCCAGGCGGTGGTTCTCGCCTACGAGACCGGTCTGGTGAGGGCGGGGGAAGACGGTTCGACGAGGGGCTGATGCCCGCTGGCCCGTCGCGCTGACGTGTCTCCTTCCGATTCCTCGGCGTTTCCGGCCCGCCCCGCGTGGTGTTTCACGTGAAACAGAGAGGGGCGCCGGAGACCATGTGGTCTTCCGGCGCCCCTCTCCGCTGTCGGTCCAGGGTGGGCCGTGCTCAGCCGCGGTTGTCGCCGTCGCCCTTCGCGGTGTCCGATCCGGCTTCGTCCTTGGCCTGCTTGGCGCGGACCTCCGGGTCGAGCACGGTCGAGCCGCTGCCGTCGACCGAGGTCAGAGGCGCACGGTCGTCGGCCACCTCGGTGGGAGCGGGGGGCTCGACCAGCCAGTCCGGGTTGGCCTGCTTGTCCCACCACTTCCAGGCGGCAAAGGCTCCGCCGGCCAGGGCGCCCAGCACGAGGAGGCCCTTGGCCGCCCGGCCTGCCTTGGCCCGCCGCTCGTGCTTGCGCACCAGTTTCTGGATCTCCTGGGCGGTCACCTGGCCACGGAGAGCCGCAAGCGCGGCCGTGCTGCGTGCGGTGGCCTCCTCGGCAACGGGCCGGCTCGCCGCCACCGCGTACTCGACCCGCGGCACGGTGTAGTCCGCAGCGGTGCGGGCGGCGTTGCGTGTGCGGGTGGCGGCCCGCTGCGCGGCCTCGTCGACCTTGGGGGGCACATGGGCGAGCGCCTGCTCGATACGTGGTGCGACATACGCGCCGTACTGGACGCGGGCCTGCGCGGCTGCCTTCGACACCTTGGGCGCGAGCCGTGCGCGAGCCTCGGTCGCGTAGTGCGTGGCCTGTTCCTTGGCCGTGTCGGCGTAAGGCGCCACCACTTCCGCGGCGTGCTGCGCGCTGTCCTTCGCCGAGTAGGTTGCGGCGCGCACGCTGTCGATGCGGGTCACGGGATCCTCCTCATTGGTGGCGGGTAGGTACTCCGCCTATCCACCCAATTCGAAATCATGCCCGCCGACGAATGGAGCGCCATGCGGGACGGGCATCCGGGTCATGAACATCATTCTCGGGCAATGCGGTGCAAGGGGAGCGTGTCGCCGACGATGCCACGGTTCGCGCAGGCGCGCTCCGTGTCGTCGGGCAGTTGGCCGCATAAATCCCGCAGTACGTGTGGGAAAGGTGCAGGAAAGCGGGCAAGGAGGTGAGTGCCGCCCATCCCGCGCCGTGACCGTGCGGAGGACCCGGTACCGCGTGCGAGGATCGGTGGTCATCAGCGGAGACTCAGGGAAGGCAGATCGTGGCCGAGGAGCTTTACGCCACTTTGAAGACGAATCTGGGAGACATCGAGATCCGGCTTCTGCCGAACCACGCGCCCAGGACCGTCAGGAATTTCGTCGAGCTCGCCACGGGCGAGCGTGAGTGGACCAACCCGGAGACCGGGCGGAAGTCCACCGACAAGCTGTACGACGGCACTGTCTTCCACCGCGTCATCAACGGTTTCATGATCCAGGGCGGCGACCCGCTGGGCAACGGCACGGGCGGCCCCGGATACGAGTTCGGCGACGAGTTCCACCCGGACCTGGCGTTCGACAAGCCGTACCTGCTGGCGATGGCCAACGCAGGACCCGGCACCAACGGGTCGCAGTTCTTCGTGACGGTGTCGCCCACCGCCTGGCTGACCGGAAAGCACACGATCTTCGGTGAGGTCACCGACGAGGCGGGCAGGAAGGTCGTGGACGCCATCGCCGCGGCGCCGGCCAACCCGCGCACCGACCGGCCGCTCCAGGACGTGGTGATCGAGTCGGTCGTCATCGAGACGCGCTGACCGGAGGGTGGGCCCCGCCGGGGCCGCTGACCTGGCAGGCCGCCCACCGTGCCGGAACCGAGCGGGAACCAACCGCCTTGCTCATCCGTACTGCTACATAGCGGGCGAGCGGGGCGGTCGTATGTGTGCCCCCTGTACGGACGAGGACCGAAGGGGCCGTGACCGATGGACCAGCAGCCGCCGGAAGACCAGGACAGGTCCGTGGCCGCGGGCGGTCCACCCACCTGCTACCGGCATCCGGGCAGGGAGACGGGGATCCGCTGCACGCGGTGCGAGAGGCCGATCTGTACGGACTGCATGATCGGGGCCTCGGTGGGTTTCCACTGCCCCGAGTGCGTCCGTGAAGGCACCGGTACGGGCCACCACCCCGCGGCGAGCCGGCCCCGGACCCTGGCGGGCGGAAGCGTGGCCGCCGACCCCAGGCTGATCACCAAGATCCTTCTCGGTATCAATCTCGCGGTCTTCGTCGCGGTCCTGATCTCCAAGCAGTCCGGATATCCGCTGGTCGACGATCTGCTGCTGTTCGGCCGCGCCTACTCGGGCGATCCGTCGGCCGGCATCGAAGGCGTGGCGGAGGGGCAGTGGTACCGGCTGGTGACGTCGATGTTCCTGCACCAGGAGGTGTGGCACATCGCCTTCAACATGCTGGGGCTGTGGTGGCTCGGCGGGCCGCTGGAGAGCGCGCTCGGCCGCGCCCGCTATCTCACGCTCTACCTGCTCTCCGGGCTGGCGGGCAGCGCTCTCACCTACTGGATCGAGGACCCCGCGCAGGGCTCGCTCGGCGCCTCGGGGGCCATCTTCGGCCTGCTGGGTGCCACGGCCGTGCTGATGCGCCGGATGAACTACGACATGCGGCCGGTGATCGCGCTCCTCGTGGTGAACCTGATCTTCACGTTCAACCCGTGGGGAGCGATCGCCTGGCAGGCGCATGTCGGCGGGCTTGTCGCCGGGGCGCTGATCGGGATCGCCATGGTCCACGCCCCGCGTGAGCGCCGGAATCTCGTGCAGTACGGCACCTGCGCACTGGTCTTCGTGGTGGTCGTGATCGCCGTCCTCCTCAGGACGGCCGCGCTCACCTGAGCGGAATCCGTTGCTCCAGGGGTGCGGTTGTCCACAGAGCGTGCCGGATCTTGTGCATGACGTGGGGAACAGGTGTGCCCCTTGTCGCTGAACCGGGTTCTACCAGCCAGGACAAGGGGCACAGCCTCCCGTGATGCGTAAGTGTGTAGTCACACCGGCGTCAACTTCGAGGGAGGTTATCCACAGATCGTCAGACCTTTTCCCCCACCTGTGGATAACTCTGTGGGTAACTTCAGGGCAGAGCTACTTCCACTGCGTGGAGACGCCGAAGCCACCGGCGATGAAGCCGAAGCCCACCACGATGTTCCAGTTGCCGAGAGCGTCGATCGGCAGATCGCCCTCGGTGACGTAGAAGATCACGATCCAGGCCAGACCGACCAGGAAGAGCGCCAGCATCACCGGCGCCACCCAACTGCGGTTGGTCAGCTTTATGCTCGTCGACTGCTTCGTCGGCGGGGGCGTGAAATCTGCCTTCTTGCGGATACGTGACTTCGGCACGAGGGACTCTCCTGTCGATGCGCTGCGTGACCGCGCAGGGATCTGTGGCTGGCGCCGGGGCGCGAGGGGGAATGCTGCCTCCCCGGGGCGTCCGTTAGCGTAGTGCTTCCGTGGCGCCTAAGGAGATAAGGGTACGTTGAGCAATTCTGCCGACTCTCCCCGAGGTCCGGCCCGGCGTATGTCCCGGTGGCCGGTCCAAGGCCTCACCGCTGCCGTTTTCGCCCTGGCCGGGCTCATCTTCGTGACCAGCGCCAATACGGCCAAGGGGACCGACATCCGGACAGACTCCTCCTTGCTCAAGCTCTCCGATCTCATTCAGCAGCGCAGCGAGAAGAACGCGGAGCTGGACGAGTCGACCGCTTCGGTGCGCGAGGACATCGACACCCTCGCCCGGCGTGACGACGGGAGCACCAGCGCCGAGGACGCCCGGCTCGACGCGCTGGAGAAGGCCGCGGGCACCACGGAGGTCACCGGTGCGGCGCTCTCCGTCACGCTGAACGACGCCCCCGCCGACGCCACGGCCAACCCCGGGTACCCCGATCCGCAGCCCAACGACCTGGTCATCCACCAGCAGGATCTCCAGGCCGTGGTCAACGCCCTCTGGGAGGGCGGAGCCCGTGGGATCCAGGTGATGGACCAGCGGCTGATCTCCACCAGCGCGGTGCGCTGCGTCGGCAACACACTGATCCTGCAGGGGCGGGTCTACTCGCCCCCGTACAAGGTCACCGCCGTCGGCGACCGGGGGAAGCTGAAGCAGGCGCTCGACGACTCCACGGCGATCCAGAACTACCAGCTGTACGTGAAGGCGTACGGGCTGGGATGGGAGGTCGAGGAGCACGACAAGCTGAAGCTTCCCGGCTACGCGGGCACCGTGGACCTCCACCACGCACAACCTGTGGGCTGACAGCGGCTTTCCACAGCTGACCCACGCCTGAGCCCGGGCCGTTTAGTCTGGTGCCGTACCGAATGGAGGCAACAGCATGTACGGCTGGATCTGGCGGCATCTGCCGGGCAACGCATGGGTGCGGGGCTTCATCTCGCTCGTGCTCGTCCTGGCCGTTGTCTACGCGCTCTTCCAGTACGTCTTCCCCTGGGCGGAGCCCCTGCTCCCGTTCGGTGATGTGACGGTGGACGGCGATGGCACCAGCGGAGCGGGAGCCGGTCAGTGAGCGCACGCATTCTCGTCGTCGACAACTACGACAGCTTTGTCTTCAACCTCGTCCAGTACCTCTACCAGCTCGGCGCCGAGTGCGAGGTCGTGCGCAACGACCAGGTGACCACGGCGCACGCCGACGACGGCTTCGACGGCGTCCTGCTGTCACCGGGCCCCGGCACCCCCGAGCAGGCGGGCGTCTGCGTCGAGATGGTGCACCACTGCGCGGGGAGCGGGGTGCCGGTCTTCGGCGTCTGTCTGGGGATGCAGTCGATGGCCGTCGCCTACGGCGGTGTGGTGGACCGCGCCCCGGAGCTTCTGCACGGCAAGACCTCCCCCGTGCTGCACGAGGGCGAGGGCGTGTTCGCCGGTCTGCCGTCCCCGTTCACCGCGACGCGCTATCACTCGCTCGCCGTGGAGCCCGCGACCGTCCCGCCCGAGCTGGAAGTCACCGCGCGCACCGCCGACGGCATCATCATGGGCCTGCGCCATCGTGAACACGCGGTGGAGGGCGTGCAGTTCCACCCCGAATCGGTGCTCACGGAGCATGGCCACCTGATGCTCGCCAACTGGCTGGAACAGTGCGGTGACAAGGGCGCTGTCGGGAGATCGGCGGGGCTGGCCCCGGTGGTGGGCAAGGCCGCCGCGTGACCTCACCCCGCCCCCACGCCGGGCAGGAAGGCCCGTACGAACAGGGAGCGTACGAACCGGACGGCACGTTCGAGGCGGCGGTCGAGCAGCTCGCGGACCCGCTCAACGATCCGCTGCCCGGGCAGCACACCTCGCCCTGGTTCCGCGCGGAGAGTGCCCAGTCACTCGGCGGCGAGGCGGGGCAGATGCCACAGGCGGCGGCTCAGGGGCCGGAGGAGCCCCCGGGCGAGTGGTACGACCCGGAGGGGTATCAGAGGGACTGGTACGGGCACCAGGGGCCGGAAACGGCCCCTGCCGCGGGCACTGTGCAGGGGACGGCCGCGCTGTCCGGCCAGGGGACGCCTCCCCCGGCGCAGGCGGCACCCGTCCCCGAGCCGGCGTCTGAACCCACGCTGACGCCCACGCCTTCCACCGGGCCGGCCGCCACCGGGCGGGCCGACGACGCCCTGCCGGTCACCGACGTCCTGCCGGTCACTGACATCCTGCCGGTCCTGAACGACGAGACCGTCGCTCTGCGGACCGCCGATACGCGGAAGGCGTCCCGGGCGGACGGATCCGCCGCCTCCGGCCCCGCCCCCGACTCCGGCCAGGAACCGCCTCCCACGGGCGGCCGGGCGGAGCGGCGGCGGGCGGCGGCGGCCAAGGGGCGTGGCAGACGGCGTGGTGAACCTCAGCGCGCCAAGGAGCCCGAGACGTCGGCGCCCGCGGTCCCGATGTCACGGCTGGAGGCCAGGCGCGCGGCCCGCGCCGCCAAGGACAGCCCGGCCGTGGTCGCCAGCCGGGTCGTCGGCGAGGTCTTCATCACCCTCGGCGTGCTGATGCTGCTGTTCGTCACGTACCAGCTGTGGTGGACCAATGTCCGCGCGGACCAGATCGCCGGCCGGGAGACGAACAGGATCCAGGACGACTGGGCCAACGGCGCGCGCAGCCCGGGGGAGTTCGCACCCGGTAAGGGGTTCGCCATCATGCACATCCCCAAGCTGGACGTGGTCGCGCCGATCGCCGAGGGCATCAGCAAGGAGAAGGTCCTCGACCGCGGCATGGTCGGTCACTACTCCGAGGGCAAGCTGAAGACCGCGATGCCCTCGGCCGAGAAGGGGAACTTCGCGGTGGCGGGTCACCGCAACACCCACGGTGAGCCCTTCCGCTACATCAACAGGCTGAAGCCGGGCGATCCGATCGTGGTCGAGACGCAGGACGCCTACTACACGTACGAGATGACCTCGATCCTTCCGCAGACCTCACCGTCCAATGTGTCCGTGATCGACGAGGTGCCCGCGGGTTCCGGCTTCACCGGTCCGGGCAGGTACATCACACTCACGACATGTACGCCGGAATTCACGAGTACGTACCGAATGATCGTGTGGGGCAAAATGGTCGACGAACGGCCGCGCAGCAAGGGGAAGCCCGACGCGCTCGTCGGCTGACGCGGGCTGGACGACTTCAGGACAGGGACGGGTGCGGTGACAGCGAGGACCGAGCACGAAGAGCGCACCGACGAGCCGGCGGTCCCGGTGCGCCGCAGAGGCCGGCACCCCGTCGCGACGGCGGTGAGCGTCTTCGGTGAACTGCTGATCACCGCGGGTCTGGTGCTCGGCCTGTTCGTCGTCTACTCGCTGTGGTGGACCAATGTGCTCGCCGACCGTGAGGCCGACAAGCAGGGCAACACCATCCGCGACCGCTGGGCGGGCGGTCCCGGAGCGCTGGACACCGGGGACGGCATCGGCTTCCTCCATGTCCCCGCCATGAAGAACGGCGAGGTGCTGGTCAAGAAGGGCACCGACACCGAGACGCTCAACAGCGGTATCGCCGGCTACTACACGGACCCCGTGAAGTCGGCCCTCCCCTCGGACACGGAGGGCAACTTCGCGCTCGCCGCGCACCGCGACGGGCACGGCGCCAAGTTCCACAACATCGACAAGGTGAAGAAGGGCGACGCGGTCGTCTTCGAGACCAAGGACACCTGGTACGTCTACAAGGTCTTCGCGGAGCTGCCGCAGACGTCGAAGTACGACGTCGACGCGATCGCGCCGGTGCCCGAGGAGGCCGGCGTGAAGAAGGCCGGCCGCTACATCACGCTGACGACGTGCACCCCCGTCTACACGTCCAAGTACCGCTACATCGTGTGGGGTGAGCTGGTACGGACGGAGAAGGTCGACCGGGACCGTACGAAGCCGGCGGAGCTGCGGTAGGCGCGCGGAAGAGCTCCGGAACGCCGCAGGGCCCCGGTCACCGTCGAGGTGGCCGGGGCCCTGTCCGTCGCTCTTACGCGCGTCGGTCCGCCTAACCGGGCCAGCCGCTGCGGAAGTCGATGTCCCCGCCCGGCAAGGTCTGCACGTTGACCGCGCTGTCCTTGTCGACCATCTGGCCCGCCTGGGGCTGGAAGCCGATCACCCGTGCGTTGTCGTCGTTCTGCCCCTGCACGTCGCCCAGCTTCAGGCCCGCCTGGGCGAGCGCGTCCTTGGCCTCGGCCAGCGTCTTGTTCTGCAGGTCCGGTACCCCGACCTGCTCCGGCTCGGCAGGACCCTTGGAGACCTTCAGGACGATCTGGACGTCCTTGGACTCCTTGCTGTTCGCCTCGGGGGTCTGCTCGATCACGGTGTCGACGGGCTCATCCGAGTCGACATCGGTCCTGGAGACGTTGATGAAGCCGACGCCCTTCAGCTGGGCTTCGGCGTCGGTGAACGACCTGCCGACCACACCCGGCACGTTCTGGGTGGCCTCCTTGGCCACGGTGATCGTGATCTCCGAGTCCTTCTCGGCCTTCGTCCCGCCCTCGGGGTCCTGGGCGATGACCGTGTCCAGGGTCTTGTCGGACTCGGCCGTCTTGACGTTCACCGTGAAGCCCTTGTCCTCCAGGGCCTTGCGCGCGCTGTCCTCGGACTTCTCCAGGACATCGGGGACCTCGACCTTGGGCGCGCCGGTGGAGACGACGACCGTCACGGTCTCGCCCTTCGCCATCTGGCTGTCCTTGTCCGGGGTCTGGCTGCAGATCTTGCCCTTCTCCTGCGTCTCGCAGGCCTCCTTGGAACCGACCTTCAGCTCCACCTCGGCGTTGTCCGCGAGTTTTTGAGCCTCCGCGACCGTGGAGCCGACCATGTTCGGCACGTCGAGCTTGTCGTTGCCGCCACCGTTGGAGGTGAAGAGCTCACGGCCGATCAGGATCGCGCCGATGAGCACCAGAATGCCCGCGACGATCAGGAGGATCGTCGAGGTGCTGCTCTTCTTCTGGCGCCGGCGGTCGGGGCGGTCGTCGTAGCTGCCGTCCTCCGGATTGACCGGGGGCAGCATGGACGTCTGGGCGCCGCCCGGGTCGGTGGGCCGCAGGGCCGCGGTGGGCTGGTCGTTGCCGTAGGCGTCGTACGCGCCGTAGCCCGCAGCGCCCATGGCCGCCGTGGCCGCGACCGGCTGGCCGTCGAGGCAGGCCTCGATGTCGGCGCGCATCTCGTCGGCCGACTGGTAGCGGTAGTCGGGGTCCTTGGTCAGCGCCTTGAGGACTATGGCGTCCATCTCGGGCGTGATCTCGGGGTCGAAGTTGCTCGGCGGCTGCGGCTCCTCACGCACATGCTGGTACGCGACCGCGACCGGCGAGTCACCGACGAACGGCGGCCGGACCGCGAGCAGCTCGTAGAGCAGGCAGCCGGTGGAGTAGAGGTCGGAGCGCGCGTCGACCTGCTCGCCCTTGGCCTGCTCGGGCGAGAGGTACTGCGCGGTGCCGATGACCGCGGCGGTCTGAGTCATCGTCATGCCGGAGTCGCCCATGGCGCGGGCGATGCCGAAGTCCATGACCTTGACCTGGCCGGTGCGCGTCAGCATGACGTTGGCCGGCTTGATGTCGCGGTGGACGATCTGGGCGCGGTGCGAGTACTCCAGGGCCTGGAGGATCCCGACCGTCATCTCGAGGGTCCGCTCGGGCAGCAGTCTGCGGCCGGAGTGCAGGAGCTCTCTCAGCGTCGACCCGTCGACGTACTCCATCACGATGTACGGGATGGAGACGCCGTCGACGTAGTCCTCGCCGGTGTCGTAGACGGCGACGATCGCGGGGTGGTTGAGCGAGGCGGCCGACTGGGCCTCACGGCGGAACCGGGCCTGGAAGGACGGGTCGCGGGCGAGGTCGGCCCGCAGCGTCTTCACAGCGACGGTGCGGCCGAGCCGGGTGTCGTGGGCGAGGTAGACCTCGGCCATGCCACCACGGCCGAGCACCGAGCCCAGCTCGTACCGGCCGCCGAGGCGACGCGGCTCTTCCATAACTGATCCAGCCCTCTCCGTCAGTCCCGACCGCACCCGTGTGTGGTCCGGCGGTGCGCTGTTCGCGCATACGCTACCGGGCCCTCCCGGCGTGATCGGCCCGCACCCGTCAGCTGATATCCGACCGGTATCCCACTGTGCCGGTGTGGACAGAAGTTGTGACGGGTGTCACTGCTTTCCGTCGAGTACCGCCTTCATCACGTTCTTGGCGATCGGAGCCGCCAGGCCGCCTCCGGAGATGTCGTCCCGGTTGGCGTTGCCGTCCTCGACCACCACGGCGACGGCGACCGGGGAGCCGCTGTCGGTCTTGGCGTACGAGATGAACCAGGCGTACGGGTCCTCGCTGTTGCTGAGGCCGTGCTGGGCGGTACCGGTCTTGCCGCCGACAGTGACGCCATCGATCTTCGCGTTGGTTCCCGTGCCGTCGTTGACCACGGTCTCCATCATCTGCTGCACCTTCTGGGCGTTCTCCGCCGAGAGCGGCTCACTGAGCTGCTCCTTCTCGTGCGTGTAGATGACGTCCAGGTTGGGCGCCTGGCGCTGGGCGAC
This sequence comes from Streptomyces sp. NBC_01012, assembly GCF_045162755.1. Lineage (NCBI taxonomy): Bacteria > Bacillati > Actinomycetota > Actinomycetes > Kitasatosporales > Streptomycetaceae > Streptomyces > Streptomyces sp. NBC_01012. The sequence goes on from NZ_CP108688.1 coordinate 3,866,132, forward strand.
CATGTACGGCTGCATGAGCTTGCCGTCGTTGGCGATCGAGGACGCCACCATGGCCATCTGGAGCGGGGTGGCGCGGTTGGACGCCTGGCCGATGCCCGCCATGGCGTTCTGCGGCTGGTTGTCCTTCGGGTAGACGCTGGCCTCGGCCCGGACCGGAGTGAAGACTTCCTTGTTGAAGCCGAACTTGTCCGCCTGCTCGATCATCTTCTTGTTGCCGAGGTCGTCGCTCACCTTGCCGAACACGCTGTTGCAGGACATCCGCAGGGCTTCCCGGAGCGAGACGTCCTTGCAGGGGATGTTGTTCTCGTTCGGCAGCGGCTGGGTCGACTGCGGGAGCTGCCAGGGCAGCGGGGAGTCCGTCTTCGCGTCGATGTCGGTGTAGAGGCCGTTCTCCAGGGCGGCGGCGGCCGTGACGACCTTGAACGTCGAGCCGGGCGGGTAGGTCTCCCGCAGCGCCCGGTTCAGCATCGGCTTGTCCTCGTCCTTGAGGAGCTTCTGCCGGGCGTCGGAGTCCTTCATGGAGTTGCCCGCGAAGACCGAGGGGTCGTACGAGGGGGTGCTGGCCAGGGCGAGGATGGCGCCGGTCTGTGGGTCGAGCGCGGCGACCGCGCCCTTCTTGTCGCCGAGGCCCTCGAAGGCGGCCTTCTGGGCGGCGCCGTTGAGCGTGGTGACAATGTTCCCGCCGGTCTTCTTCTCACCGGTGAACATCGACAGGGTGCGGTCGAAGAACAGGTCGTCACTGTTGCCGGTGAGGATGCCGTCCTCGATGCTCTCCAGCTGCGAGGAGTCGAAGGCCTGAGAGGAGTAGCCGGTGACGGGCGCCCACATGGGGCCGTCCTTCCAGACGCGCTTGTACGCGAAGTCGCTGCCCGAGGTCTTGACGGACCCCGTGACGGGCTCGCCGTCGACGATGATGTTGCCGCGCTCGTGGGCGTAACGCTCGATCTGGACGCGGCGGTTGTGCTCGTTGGCGTTGAGCTCGTCGGCACGGACGTACTGGATGTAGTTCGTGCGGATCAGCAGGGCCAGGACGAGGATGCCGCAGAACATCGCGATCCTGCGGAGCGGCTTGTTCATGGGCGGACCACCTGGGTCATCTCGGCGTCCGGGGACGGTGCGGGTGCCGGTGCGGGGCGCCGGGCCGTGTCGCTGATTCTGATCAGGATCCCGATGAGCGCCCAGTTGGCGATGACGGATGAACCACCGGCCGCGAGGAACGGCATGGTCATACCCGTCAGCGGGATGAGCCCCATGACACCGCCGGCGACGACGAAGACCTGGATGGCGAAGGAACCGGACAGGCCGATCGCCAGGAGCTTGCCGAACGGGTCGCGGGCCGCGAGGGCGGTCCGGACGCCACGCTCGACGATCAGGCCGTAGATGAGAAGGATGCACATCATCCCCGCCAGGCCCAGCTCCTCGCCGACGGTCGCGAGGATGAAGTCGGAGTTGGCGGCGAAGCCGATCAGGTCGGAGTTGCCCTGGCCGAGGCCGGTGCCGAGGGTCCCTCCGGAGCCGAAGGCCATGAGCGACTTGGCCATCTGCTCGCTGGCCGCGATCTTGCCCCAGCCCGCGAAGGGGTCGAGCCAGGCGGTGACACGGTCCTGGACGTGCGGCTCGAAGGTGGCCACACCGACCGCGCCGGCGCCCGACATCAGCAGACCGAAGACGATCCAGCTGGTGCGCTCGGTGGCGACGTACAGCATGACGACGAACATGCCGAAGAACAGCAGCGACGATCCCAGGTCGGTCTCGAAGACCAGGATGAGGATCGAGAACGCCCAGACCATGAGGATCGGTCCGAGGTCACGGCCGCGGGGCAGGTAGAGCCCCATGAAGCGGCGGCTGGCCAGGGCCAGGGCGTCACGCTTGACCATGAGGTAGCCGGCGAAGAACACCGCGATGATGATCTTGGCGAACTCTCCCGGCTGGATCGTGCCGGCGCCGGGGATCTTGATCCAGATCTTGGCGCCGTTCACGGCCGGGAAGAACATCGGCAGGATCAGCAGGAACAGCGCGACCAGCATGGAGATGTAGGTGTAGCGCTGCAGGATCCGGTGGTCCTTGAGGGCGATGAGGACGACGACCATGATGGCTACGCCCACAGCCGAGAACATCAGCTGCTTGGAGGCCGCCGCCGCGAAGTTCGGGGTCGCCTGGAAGCGCTCCGACTGGTCCAGCCGCCAGATGATGGCCAGGCCCAGCCCGTTCAGCAGCGTCGCCAGCGGCAGCAGCAGCGGGTCCGCGTACGGGGCGAATCTCCGTACGGCGATGTGTGCCACGCCTCCGAGCAGCGCGAGGCCCAGACCGTAGCCGAGCATGCCGGCGGGCAGTTCGCCGTTGAGGGCGAGGCCCACGTTGGCGTACGCGAACACCGAGATCAGGACGGCGAAAATGACCAGCGCCAGCTCGGTGTTACGCCTGCTCGGCGCGTCGATCGCGCCGATGGTGGTGGTGTTGGTGACAACGCTCATGTGCTGAAGGCCCCCTACGGCTTACTGCTTACCGCACTGCAGGGCCAGCTTCTTCTCTTCCTCCGAGAGGCTGGGGCCGGGAGTGGGAGTCGCGGTGGTCTTGGTCCCCTTGGCGGGCGACGTGGCTGACGTGCTGTCGGAGGCGGTGCCGGTCTCGCCCTTGTTCGTGTCCTTGGCGGTATCGGTTTCCGCCTCGGCGGCGCGGCGCTGCGCATCCTTCTTGCAGGCGGAGGCCTGTGCGTCGAGCTCGCTGATCTTCTTGCGGGCATCGGCGAGGTCACCCTGGGAGATGGTCGCCTCGACCTTCTTGCGCCAGTAGGGCGGGAGGTACTTCAGTTCGATCGTGGTGTCCTCTTCGACCTTCGAGAGGGACACCCAGGCGAGGTCCTGGCTGATGCCGCGGAACAGCGCGACGTTGTCGCCCTTCGCGCCGACGTAGAACTGCGTCTGGGTCCAGCGGTATCCGCCGTAGACGCCACCGCCGATGACGGCCAGCGCGAGCACGATGTAGAAGGACCGCTTCAGCCACCTGCGACGGCCGCGTGGCTTGATGAAGTCGTCGTCGGTGTACGCGTCGAAGGCGCCGTCCGGACCTGCGCCGTAGCCCAGGTCGTCGCCGCTGCCGGGAGGACCGAAGCCCCCGGCCGGCGGCGGCACGGGGCGGCCGAGGCCGGCCGCGCGGCCCGCGGGTGTCTCCATCGCGCTGCCGTCGTTCGCCTGGGCGGCCTGGTTCTCGGCGACCGCACCGACGATGACCGGGGTGTCGTTGAGTTGCTCGGCCACGGTGTCGTTGCTGTCGACGTCCAGGACGTCCGCGACGATGCAGGTGATGTTGTCGGGACCGCCGCCGCGCAGGGCGAGCTGGATGAGGTCCTGGATGGTCTCCTGCGGGCCCTGGTAGCTGGCCAGGGTCTCTTCCATCGTCTGGTGGGAGACGACGCCGGAGAGTCCGTCCGAGCAGATCAGATAGCGGTCGCCGGCGCGCACCTCCCGGACGGAGAGATCGGGCTCCACATGGTCGCCGCTGCCCAGCGCGCGCATCAGCAGGGAGCGCTGGGGGTGGGTGGTGGCCTCTTCCTCGGTGATCCTGCCCTCGTCGACGAGACGCTGCACCCAGGTGTGGTCCTGGGTGATCTGCGTCAGGACGCCGTCCCTGAGCAGGTAGGCGCGCGAGTCCCCGACGTGGACGAGGCCGAGGCGCTGACCGGTCCAGAGCAGGGCCGTGAGCGTCGTGCCCATGCCCTCCAGCTGGGGGTCCTCCTCGACCATGACGCGCAGCTGGTCGTTGGCACGCTGGACCGCCGTACCGAGCGAGGTCAGGATGTCGGAGCCCGGGACGTCGTCGTCGAGCTGGACCAGCGCGGAGATCACCTCTGAGCTGGCGACCTCGCCGGCCGCCTGGCCGCCCATGCCGTCGGCGATGGCGAGAAGGCGGGGGCCGGCATAGCCGGAGTCCTCGTTGCCTTCCCGGATCATGCCCTTGTGCGATCCGGCGGCGAAGCGCAGGGACAAGCTCATGCGCACCTCGCCCGTCGGCTCGGGGTACAGCCGGTCTCGAGCCACACTGCCCACCCTCCGGTCGGGAGCCTGGCCGGGTCCGTCGTGAGGACCGCGGCGGCTCGCTCGCTCCGCTCGCTCATTGTCGTACTACTTCCGCAGCTCGATGACGGTCTTGCCGATGCGGATCGGCGCGCCCAGCGGAACAGGTGTCGGGGTGGTGAGCCGGGTCCGGTCGAGATAGGTGCCGTTGGTGGACCCGAGATCCTCGACGATCCACTGGCCGTCACGGTCCGGGTAGATCCTGGCATGCCTGCTGGACGCATAGTCGTCATCCAGCACGATCGTTGAATCGTGCGCCCGTCCCAGGGTGATGGTCTGGCCCTGGAGCGCGACGGTGGTGCCGGTGAGCGTGCCTTCGGAGACGACCAGCTTGGTGGGTGCTCCGCGGCGCTGGCGCCCGGACTGCTGGCGCTGCTGAGGCGGCGCTGCTTGTTGCTGCTGTTGGCGGCCCTGTTGCGGGCGGGCGTCAGCGGCAGTGCGGCGTGAGCCGCGCTGCGTGACGCGCGTACCGAACAGGTCGCTGCGAATGACCTGGACGGCCACGATTACGAATAGCCACAGAACAGCCAGGAAACCTAGCCGCATGACCGTCAGGGTCAGCTCTGACATTGCCCCCGCTTCACCCTTCGGCTTGCCGGTAAACGATGGTGGTGCTGCCCACGACGATTCGCGAGCCGTCGCGGAGCGTAGCGCGGGTGGTGTGCTGCCCGTCCACCACGATGCCGTTGGTGGACCCGAGATCCTGGATGGTCGAGGGCGTTCCTGTCCGGATCTCACAGTGCCGACGCGATACGCCGGGGTCGTCGATCCGCACGTCGGCGTCGGTGCTTCGTCCCATCACCAACGTCGGGCGGGAGATCTGATGGCGGGTGCCGTTGATCTCGATCCAGCGCCGCACCTGGGCGTCCGGCACGGGGCCGGACGCGGCCGGTGGGCGCCAGTCGCTGGAAGGGCCTCCCGGGCGCCCGGAGCCCGGCGGTGGGGCCGCGGGCATGGGCGGGGCGGAAGCCGGCGGGTAGCCGTAGCCGCCCTGCCCCTGCGGGGCGCCGGGACGGTTCGGCTGGGCATGGGGGGCCGGGCCGTTCTGCTGGCCGCCCTGCTGTGACGAACTCGACGCCAAGGTCCGGCTGCGCACGCGGTAGAGACCCGTGTCGAGGTCGTCCGCCTTCTCCAGGTGGACCTTGATCGGCCCCATGAAGGTGTAGCGCTGCTGCTTGGCGTAGTCACGTACGAGGCCGGACAGCTCGTCGCCCAGCTGCCCGGAGTACGGGCTGAGCCGTTCGAAGTCCGGGGTGCTGAGCTCGACGATGAAGTCGTTGGGCACGACCGTCCGCTCGCGGTTCCAGATCGTTGCGTTGTTGTCGCACTCGCGCTGGAGGGCTCCCGCGATCTCGACCGGCTGCACCTCGGACTTGAAGACCTTGGCGAAGGTGCCATTGACAAGACCTTCGAGACGCTGCTCGAAACGCTTCATGACTCCCATGGGGCACCTCCTCCGGTGTCGTCGTCCCTGTACTGCTTACTGATCGTATCCACGCGTCGGGAAATCGGCTGGTTCCCCTTGTCTGCACAGTGGATGAGTGTCACCTCTCACACGGATCGTAGAGGTGGCCTCCTGACAGTGTCCCGCACTCCGGGTGCACTCAGGAGGAGTGGGGCCAGGCTTTCCGCGTTCCCGGTTCACCTCGCGTGTCCGATCACGTGTCCGGCGAAACAACGGATGTGAATCCACCCTGTCCAGCGTGCTAATCTTCCGGATGTCGCCAGGCGCTCACACCACTCGGTGGGAGAGTCTGAAAACACCACTCATGCGCGAGTGGCGGAACGGCAGACGCGCTGGCTTCAGGTGCCAGTGTCCTTAGGGACGTGGGGGTTCAAATCCCCCCTCGCGCACAACGGGCAGTCGCTTGCGACCGCCGGGTTGGTTCGACAGAACCCCCGCACCGGAGAGATCCGGTGCGGGGGTTCTTCGTTGTGTGACGATCCGCATCTGACGTTTCACGTGAAACATCGGATCCGGACCGTTATGCAACGAGACGCTTCGGGCGGGCCGACCCCTTCTGAGAGCTCCCGGGCTCCCGGGGCTCCTGGGCTCCGGAGGCTCCCGGGGCTCCAGCTGCTCCAGGTGCTCCGTCAGGCCGCGAGGCGTGCTGCCAGCGCCTTGGCCTTCTCTGCCGCGTCGGTGAACGCCTGGGTGCGGGAGGCGTCGGCGAGGGGGATGAGCTCGGCCATCTCCGGCTTCGTGTGTGCCAGCGTCAACTCCGGGACGATGAAGTCGACTTCGGCGCCCAGCATGCCCGTCAGGACCTTCTCCAGGTAGTTCCGGACGAACTCGAAGTCCTCGCGCGGGGTGCCGGGAGCATACGAACCGCCTCGGCTGGCCACCACGGTGAACGGCGTGCCGGCGACCGGGCTGTCCGGACCCGCGTTGTGGCCGACGATGATCACCTGGTCCAGCCATGCCTTCAGCGTGGACGGGATGGAGAAGTTGTACATCGGTGCGCCGATGAGTACGGCGTCCGCGGCGGCCAGCTCGGCCGCGAGCTCCCCGCGCAGTGTGTCCTCGGCGCCGGCGGCTATGGCCGAGGCGTCCAGGTGGGGCAGGGGCGTGGCGGCAAGGTCGCGGTACACGACGTCGCCGTCGGGGTGCTGCTCGCGCCAGGCCGTGACGAAGGCCGCGGTGACCTCCCGGGATGTGGAGCCCTGGGGGAAGGCGGCGGAGTCGAGGTGCAGAAGCGTGGCCATGGGGTTCTCCGTAGGGGTCGGGTGTGCGCGGCTCGGTGATCGCATTGCCGCTTTTCAGTGCGTACCTATTAATAACATAGCCCCTTACTTTTCATAAGCTCCGCACGCCCGAGCAGTACTCTGGGGGACATGGCGGATCACAGCGAGCAGTCCTGTCGGCAGGTGGATGCGAGCATCACGCGCGTCTTCGAGCTGTTCGGGAAGCGCTGGACCGGCCCGATCGTCTCGGTGCTGATGCAGCAGCCGGTGCACTTCGCGGACCTCAGGCGGGCGATTCCGGGGATCAGCGAGCGGATGCTCTCGGACCGGCTGTCGGAACTGGGTGCGGCCGGCCTCGTGGTGCGTGAGGTCGACGAGGGGCCTCCGCTGCGGGTCGCGTACCGGCTGACGGAGGCGGGGGCGGCCATGGAGCCCGCACTCAAGGAGCTCGGACGGTGGGCGGACGCCTATCTGGAGGGCTCGGGGGGCTGCTGAGCCCAGGACTCCCCAGGAGGTTGTCCACAGGCCGGATCCCGGGTTGTCCACAGGGGCAGACGGCTGCGACGGAGCGGCTGTACCGTCGTCCGCAGTTGATGTTGGTCGGGACGGAACGGCTGACGAGGGCGGGGGAGGCGGCTCCATGGGCGAGGTCGAGGCAGCTGTGCCGGGACAGCAGGCGGCGGGGGACAGGCGCATTCCGGTCGTTCCCGGTTTCGCGCGCCGTGTGGCCGGAGGTGCCCTGCCGTCCGGGACCGGGGCGGTGCCCCCCAAGGCGGCCGGCAAGGCACTCAGGCTCGAGGTGCCCAGGTCCGCGCACAGCTCCCTGGTCCTGCCCGCCGGGAGGCCGGACGCGGTGCGGGCGGTCGAGGAGTCGAACCACGGCCGGGTGCCGGGCCTCACACCGATACGGGTGGGGCGGATGGCGGAGACACCGTTCGCTTTTCTGCGTGGCTCGGCCGGCCTGATGGCACATGACCTGACGGGCACCCCGGTCACGGGGGTGGGCGCCCAGCTCTGCGGCGACGCGCACGCGGCGAATTTCGGTCTGTACGGCGACGCGCGCGGCAACCTGGTCATCGATCTCAACGACTTCGACGAGACGGTGTTCGGCCCGTGGGAGTGGGACCTCAAGCGGCTCGCCACCTCGCTGGTGCTCGCCGGCAGGCTGGCCGGGGCGGACGAGGACACCTGCCGGCAGGGTGCGTACGACACGGTGGGCGCCTACCGGCGCACGATGCGTCTGCTGGCCGGGCTGCCCGCGCTCGACGCGTGGAACGCCATCGCGGACGAGGAGCTCGTCTCGCACACCGACGCACGGGACCTGCTGGGGACGCTGGAGCGGGTCTCCGCCAAGGCGCGGAACAACACCAGCGCCCGCTTCGCGGCCAGGTCCACGCAGGACGCCGAGGACGGCGGTCGCCGCTTCGTCGACGCGCCGCCGGTGCTGCGCAGGGTGCCCGACGCGGAGGCGGCAGCCGTCGCTGCGGGGCTCGAGGGCTACCTCGGGACGATCTCGGAGGACCGGCTGCCGCTGCTCGCCCGCTACGCGATCCACGATGTGGCGTTCCGGGTGGTCGGCACGGGAAGCGTGGGCACCCGTTCGTATGTCGTCCTGCTGCTCGACCACCGTGGCGAGCCACTGGTCCTCCAGGTGAAGGAGGCCCGTCCCTCCGCGCTCTCCCCCTATCTCCCGCAGGCCGGCTTCGAGGTGCCTGAGGTGCTGCACGAGGGGCGCCGGGTGGTGCTCGGACAGAAGCGGATGCAGGTCGTCAGCGACATATTGCTCGGCTGGGCCGAGGTCGACGGCCGGCCCTATCAGGTACGCCAGTTCAGGAATCGCAAGGGCAGCGTGGACCCGGCCGCGCTCGCGGCGGAACAGGTGGACGACTACGGGCGCATGACGGGCGCGCTGCTGGCCCGGGCCCATGCGCACAGCGCCGATCCCCGGCTGCTCGCGGGCTACTGCGGGAAGAACGCCGAACTGGACACGGCGGTGGCCGATTTCGCCGTGACCTACGCGGACAGGACCGAGGCGGACCACGCGGAGCTCGTCCGGGCTGTGCGAGCCGGGCGGATAGCCGCCGAGCTCGGTGTCTGAGCGGGTCCTGCGGCCACCGTGTCTCCGCGGCGTCGGCCGTGGCCATACGCTGGACGGGTGACCCACGAAGCCGCCGGGGTGCCGACCACCCGGAACGACGAAGACCGGCAGAACCAGGACCGGCAGGACGAGCCTCCTGTGCGGGAGGAGCCCCCCGCGCAGGCGCAGGATGCGCCGAAGGCTGGTCCCGACCGGCCCGAGGAGCGGCTCGCCAAAGCTGTCCGGGTGGCCGAGCAGGCGCTGATCGAGTTCGAGATCGCGGTGGAGACCTTCCGGGTCGAGGTGGAGAACTTCTCCCGGCTGCACCATCAGAAGCTCGGCCCGATGTATGCGCGGCTCGACGAGCTCGACGCGCAGATCGCGGAGGCGCGGGCCGCGAGGACCGGAGATCCGGAGGATCTGCGCAAGGCCCAGGAGGCGCGGGCGATCGTCATGCCGATGCCCGGGGTCGACGAGCTCTTCCACGACTGGATGGACTCGGACGGTCTGTCGCCGGAGGCCTCGGCCATGCTCACCGAGCAGCCCGTCCGGCCGCCGAAGCGGGTCAGACCGAGCGAGGAGGCGCGCAAGCTCTACCGGGAGCTGGCTCGTCAGGCCCACCCGGATCTGGCACCGGACGAGACGGAGCGGACGCGGCGGGACGAGTTCATCACCCGTGTGAACGCGGCCTACGGGCGCGGCGATGTGGCGTTGCTGAAGGAGCTGGCAGCCGAGTGGGCAGCGGGGCCCCTGACGCCGGAGCGGCAGCTGAGCGAGAGCGAGGAGCTCTATGCGCGGCTTGAGTGGCTCAGCCGCCGCAAGGAGCTGCTGACGGTTCTCGCCCAGGAGCTGGAGGAGAGCGCGATCGGCTCGATGCTGAAGATGGCGCCGGACGACCCCGATGGGCTGCTGGACGACATCGGCGAGAAGCTTCTGGCGGATGTGGCCCGGCGTGAGGACGAGCTGGCGGGGCTGGTGCAGTAGCGTTCCGGATGCCCCTGGCGCGCACGTACGAGACGCGCACGTACGAGAGAAGGCTTACCCATGAATTTCGCTGCACTGCCCTCGGTGGATGCCGCGGCGGTCCCGTCCGACGGCTTCGTGCTGGACGTCCGGGAGAACGACGAGTGGGCGGCCGGGCATGTCGATGGGGCGCTGCACATTCCCATGAGTGACTTCGTGGGCCGCTTCGGCGAGCTGACCGAGGCGGCCGACGACGGTCGGCGTGTGCATGTGATGTGCCGTGTCGGGGGCCGGTCGGCCCAGGTTACTCAGTACCTGGTGCAGCAGGGGGTCGACGCCGTGAACATCGACGGCGGCATGCTGGCCTGGGACGGCGCCGGGCGCCCCATGGTCACGGACGACGGAAGCTCCGCCTTCGTCCTCTGAGGTCCCTGTGCCGGGGCTCCTGCGCCGAGGCCCGCTGTGTTGAGACGCGCTGTGTTGCGGCCCGCTGTGCGGACGAGTGCATGCCCCTGCGCGGACGGATCGCGGACGTGTTCCGGCCCCTGGCCGGACAACCGGACAACCGGACAGGGGGTGTGCGGGGCGGCCCTTGGGCCCTGTGGGCGGTCGTCGGCGGAGGTCAGCGGTTCGTCAGAGGCCCGTCAGCGGTCGAAGTCCAGCTCGACCTCCGGAGTGACGGGGTGCGACTGGCAGGCCAGGACGAAGCCGGCCCCGGTCTCCTCCGGCTCCAGCGCGAAGTTGCGGTCCATCCGCACTTCGCCCGAGACCAGGAAGGCCCGGCAGGTCCCGCACACGCCTCCCTTGCAGGCATACGGGGCGTCCGAGCGGCTTCGCAGCACCGTGTCCAGGAGCGATTCGCCGTCCTGCACCGGCCAGCTCCCCGACCGTCCGTCGAGTGTCGCCGTGAGCCTGCTCTCCGAGGGCGTGGCGACCCGGGCGGCCGCCGGCAGAGCCGTCGTCTCCTCGGCGACGTGGAAGATCTCCTGATGGATGCGGGACCGGTCGGCGCCGAGTGCCCGCAGGGCTTCCTCCGCTCCCCGGACCAGGCCGAGCGGCCCGCACAGGAACCAGCCGTCCACATCGGGCACCGAAAGCAGCGCGGGCAGCAGCCCGGTGAGCCGCTCGCGGTCCAGCCGGCCCGAGGGGAGCCCGGCAGCCTGTTCCTCCCGCGAGAGCGCGGTCACCAGCTGGAAGCGGTCCGGATAGCGGTCCTTGAGGTCCGCGACCTCGTCGAGGAACATCGTGGACGCGGCCGTCCTGTCGCTACGGACCAGACAGAAGCGCGCCGCAGGCTCCCGCGCCAGCAATGTCGCCGCGATCGACAGCACCGGGGTGATACCGCTGCCACCGACGATCGCTGCGAAGTGGCCCGGACGCGGGGGCAGGACGAAACGGCCCATCGGCGCCATCGCCGCCAACTGGTCCCCCACGGCCAGCTCCTTGAGCGCGTACGTCGAGAACGCGCCGCCGTCGACCAGGCGGATGCCCACCCGCAGCAAGGGGTCGCCCGGCTGCTCGGTGGCCGGTGCGCAGATCGAGTACGACCGCCGGATCTCCTCGCCGTCCACGCGGTAGCGCACGTTCAGATGCTGGCCAGGGGTGTGGCGGAAGGTCTCACGCAGTTCGGGCGGCACGGCGAAGGTGACGGCCACCGCGTCGTCCGTGATCCGTTCGATCGCGCTGACCCGGAGCGGATGGAACATCTACAACTCCTTGAAGTGGTCGAACGGTTCACGGCAGGCGACACAACGGCGCAGCGCCTTGCACGCCGTGGAGGAGAAACGGCTCAGCAGCTCCGTGTCCGTGGAACCGCAGTGCGGGCAGCGCACCGAGAGCGTCAGCGGGACCGGTCCGCCGGTCCCGCCCCCGGGACGCGGCGGCGCTATGCCGAACTCCGCGAGCTTGCGGCGCCCTTCGTCGCTGATGTCGTCGGTCGACCAGGCCGGGGCGAGCACCGTGACCACGGACACCTCGCCGACACCGTGCTCGTGCAGCACACGCTCGATGTCCGCGGACATGCTCGCGATGGCGGGGCACCCCGTGTACGTCGGGGTGAGTCGCACCGTGACCTTGTCCGGTCCCTCCACCCGCACTCCGCGGAGCACGCCGAGCTCGTCCAGCGTGATCACCGGCAGCTCGGGGTCGGGCACGGAGCCCGCCAGTCGGTGGAGCTCCGCCTCCAGCGGGGTCTCGGTGGTCACCATGACGCCCCCGGGTGGCTGCGGTGCAGATGCTGCATCTCGGCGAGCATCCGCCCGAACGGTTCTGTGTGCAGTCCCTGCCGGCCCGCTCCGGCTGTCCAGGACCCGGACTGCGGACCCTGAGGGACGGTCAGGGTGCCCCGCTCCACCACGGAGGTGACCGCCGCCAGCCAGGCGTCGCGCTGGGCGTCCCGGTCGACGTACACTCCCTCGACCGGTTCGAACAGCTCGCCGGTGAACCGCCACAGGGCGTCCAGCGCGCGCTGCATGCGCTCATGGCTTTCCGCGGTGCCGTCACCGAGGCGCAGGACCCACTGCTCCGCGTGGTCCCGGTGGTAGGCAACCTCCTTGACGGCTTTGGCTGCGAGATCCGCGAACTCGCCCTGACCGGCGGCCAGCTGCTCGTAGAGCAGGTGCTGGTGGACGGAGAAGTAGAGCTGGCGGGCGATCGTATGGGCGAAGTCGCCGTTCGGTTGCTCGACCAGCTGGACGTTGCGGAAGGCACGCTCCTCGCGGAGGTAGGCCAGCTGATCCTCGTCCCCCACCGTCGAGAGCAGCAATCTGGCCTGGCCCAGCAGATCCAGGGCGATGTTGGCCAGGGCCACCTCCTCCTCCAGCACGGGGGCGTGGCCCGCCCACTCCCCCAGCCGGTGCGAGAGCACCAGCGCGTCGTCGCCGAGGGCGAGAGCCGCGCTCACAGGTGCTTCACCCCGTCCGGGATCTCGTAGAACGTGGGGTGGCGGTAGGGCTTGTCGCCGGCCGGTTCGAAGAACGAGTCCTTCTCGTCCGGCGAGGATGCGGTGATCGCCGTCGAGGGAACCACCCAGAGGGAGACGCCCTCCGAGCGGCGTGTGTACAGATCGCGGGCATTGCGCAGAGCCATCTCGGCGTCCGGCGCGTGCAGGCTGCCCGCGTGGGTGTGGGACAGCCCGCGCCGGGATCGCACGAACACCTCCCACAGGGGCCAGTCGGTCGTGGTCATGCGGCCGCCTCCACGGGCCGGGCGGTCGCTCCGGGGGTACCGGAACGTGCCGCGTGTTTCTCCGCGTACGCCGCTGCCGCGTCGCGGACCCAGGCGCCCTCCTCGTGGGCCGTGCGCCGCTGGGTGAGTCGCTGTTCGTTGCAGGGGCCGTTGCCCTTGAGGACCTCCTGGAACTCCGTCCAGTCGATCGCTCCGTAGTCGTGCCGGCCCAGCTGCTCGTTCCACCGGATGTCGGGGTCGGGGAGCGCAAGCCCCAGCGCCTCGGCCTGGGGGACACAGATGTCCACGAAGCGCTGCCGCAGTTCGTCGTTCGAGTGGCGTTTGATCTTCCAGGCCATCGACTGTGCCGAGTGCGCCGAGGAGTCGTCGGGCGGGCCGAACATCATCAGAGAGGGCCACCACCAGCGGTTCACCGCGTCCTGCGCCATCTCGTGCTGGGCGGGGGTGCCCTGGCTGAGGGCGAGCAGCAGCTCGTACCCCTGGCGCTGGTGGAAGGACTCCTCCTTGCAGACCCGGACCATCGCGCGGGCGTACGGGCCGTAGGAGCAGCGGCACAGCGGCACCTGGTTGGTGATGGCGGCGCCGTCCACGAGCCAGCCGATGGCACCGACGTCCGCCCAGGTCAGCGTGGGGTAGTTGAAGATCGACGAATAGCGCTGCCGGCCCGCGTGCAGCTTGTCGAGGAGCTCATCGCGGCTGGTGCCCAGCGTCTCCGCCGCGCTGTACAGATAGAGGCCGTGCCCGGCCTCGTCCTGGACCTTCGCCATCAGGATCGCCTTGCGGCGGAGCGAGGGCGCCCGGCTGATCCAATTGGCCTCGGGCTGCATACCGATGATTTCGGAATGGGCGTGCTGGGCCATCTGACGGATCAGCGAGGCGCGGTAGGAGTCGGGCATCCAGTCCCGCGGCTCGATCCTGTCGTCGGCAGCCACCGTGGCGTCGAATGCCGCCAGACGCTCCGCATCCGCCGTGCCTGCCGTCCCCTGCGCCGTCTGGTCCGCAGTCACTGCCGTCATCCCGGGCTCCCTACCGACCGATCGTTCGGTTCCTTGGCTTCAATGGTGAGTCGGAGGCCCGTAGGGTGTCAACCCTGTGGATAACTGAGTGGTGATCGACGGTGAGCGGGGCACGATGGACGCGGACCACGGTGGGCGCACCGGAGACGGGAAGAAGCTCGCCTGGCCCGGCGTGACGAACCAACCGGAAGCGGATCAGGAAGCGCGCCAGGACACAGGTCTGGATCTGAATGCGGAGGCCGCGCCTCCCGGGGCCGAGGACGCCGCATCCGCCGACGGACCGGCCGGACGCCGAGCCGGCGGCGGCATGGCCGCGCTCTCGCTTCCGTACCAGATCGCCGCGGCGCTCGCGCTGTCCGGCATGGCGCTGCTGGCCTGCGCGCACATAGCCATGATCTTTCTGTACGTCGCACCGTCCAACACGCTGACGAAGCAGCATGGCGAGGTGGTCGACGACTGGGTGTTCCCGGAGTTCGAGCAGAACTGGAAGCTGTTCGCCCCCAATCCGCTCCAGCAGAACATCTCCGTCCATGTACGCGCCGAGCTGGCGGACGACGGGGCCGACGGCAGCAAGGTCACGTCCTGGATGGATCTCTCGCGTGAGGACGGCCAGGCGATACGCGGCAACCTCCTCCCCAGCCACGTCGACCAGAACGAGCTGCGCCGCGCCTGGGACTTCTTCACCGGGTCCCACGACAGCGAGAACCGGCCCAACGGCCTGCGCGGCGAGCTGTCCGAGCGCTACATCCGCCGCATCGTCATGCAGCGCCTCACCGAGCGCGGTTACGGAGGCACGGTCGAGCGCATCCAGGTGCGGTCCGGCACACGCTCCGTCAGTGCCCCGGAGTGGAGCGACGAGAAGATCAGCACGCGGACGGCATACCGGGAGCTCCCGTGGTGGACCGTCACCCCGTCCGACCTCCCGGGGTCGGCCACGACGGATCAGGTCTCGCAGGCAGCGAAGGTGGCGAAATGAGCGCCCCCGAGCCCGCCTCCCAGCCCCTGCCCTCCCCCACCCGCGCCCCGGGCGCCGGGAGCGCCGGGTCTGTGGGCCGGTCGCCCGCCCGTGCCCTCCAACGCGTGACGGCCACCCCCCTCGGTGCCTATCAGAGCGCTGTCGTCCGCATCGGTGTCTCCGCCACCTGGCTGCTGTTCCTGCTGCGCGAGCTGCCGCACCGCCACGAGCTGTACGGTCCCGACAGCCCGTGGAGCTGGGACATGGCGCGTCGGCTCATCGCCGAGAACGATGCCTTCACCGTCCTGATGTGGTCGGACGGCACGGTCTGGTTCGAGACCGTGTACGCGCTCGCGCTGGTGTCGGCCGCGCTGCTGCTGGTCGGCTGGCGGACCCGTGCCACGTCCGTCGTGTTCATGGCCGGGGTGCTCTCCCTGCAGAACCGCAGCATCTTCATGGGGGACGGCGGCGACAACGTCATCCACCTGATGGCGCTCTATCTGGTGCTGACCCGCTGCGCGCGGGTCTGGTCCCTGGACGCGCGCCGGGCGGCGAAGGACGCCGCATCCCTCGCGGAGGGAGGCCGGGCGGGCCGTGACGTCGCGGGACCGGTGCTGTGGGCGGTACTCGGCTGCGTCCTCCTGCCCGCCACCCTCATGGGAGGTCTCGGCGGCACCTGGTGGCTGCCGGTCCTGCTGTGGGTGGTGTGGCTGGGGAACGGGGCCTGGTGGGCGCTGAACCGCCGCTCGCCGGAGCATGAGCTGCGCGCCCTCCTCGAAGTCCTGGCCAACCTCGCCCACAACGCCGCCCTCTTCGTGATCATGGCCGAGGTGTGCCTGGTCTACGCGACCGCCGGCTGGTACAAGATCCAGGGTTCCCGCTGGCAGGACGGCACAGCGGTCTACTATCCGCTCAAGCTGGACTACTTCACCCCGTGGGCCGGGCTCTCCGGTCTGGTCGCCTCCAGCGCCCTGGTGATCATGGTGCTGACGTACGTGACGGTCATCGTGCAGGTGGCCTTCCCCTTCACGCTGTTCAACAGGGGCGTCAAGAACGTCCTGCTGGTCCTCATGATCGGTGAGCACGCGGGCATCTCCGTCCTGCTGGGACTGCCCTTCTTCTCCATGGCGATGATCGCGGCGGACGCCGTCTTCCTGCCGACGGCCTTCCTGGTGTGGCTGGGCCACCGGGTGTCGCGCGGCCGGCAGCGTCTCTTCTCCCGTGCGGCGGGCGGGCCCCGCCTCCCCGGGCAGCGCCGGGCGGGGCCGGACGACGAGGAGGCCACGCGCGGCGGCGCAGGCGATGGCCATACGCTCGTCGGGTGACCAGCGAGACCGGCAGTGCAGAAGAGCCCCGGGCGGCAGCCGAGCCCGGCCCGTCCGAGGAACCGATCCAGTACGACGAGGGGTACGGCTCCGCGATCGGTGTCGGGCCGCATCCGCTGCCCTGGCCCGAGGGGGAGCGCTACGACCCCGAGCTCCTCGCCCACGGCGACCGGCGCAATGTGGGTGACGCCTACCGGTACTGGACGCGGGAGGCGATCGTCGCCGATCTCGACCTGCGGCGGCACGACTTCCATGTGGCCGTGGAGAACTGGGGCCATGACTTCAACATCGGCTCGGTGGTGCGCACCGCCAACGCCTTCCTCGCGAAGGAGATCCACATCGTGGGCCGGCGGCGCTGGAACCGTCGGGGTGCCATGGTCACCGACCGCTACCAGCATGTGCGGCACCACCCGGACACGGAGGATCTGACCGCCTGGGCGGAGGCCGAGGGGCTGCCGATCATCGGCATCGACAACCTTCCCGGCGCCGTGCCGCTGGAGCGGACGGAGCTGCCGCGCCGGTGCGTCCTGCTGTTCGGGCAGGAAGGTCCCGGGCTGACGGAGGAAGCGCGCAAGCACGCCTCGATGGTGTGCTCGATCGCGCAATTCGGCTCGACGCGTTCGATCAACGCCGGTGCGGCCGCTGCCATCGCGATGCACGCCTGGGTGCAGCGGTACGCGGATGTCCCGGATCCGCGCAACGCGTGACAGCGGCCGGTGGCCGGTGGCCACAGGCACTCCCTCAGGCCTGGCGGCGGACCTCCACCACCCGGAAGCGGTTGGAGACGAACGCCCCGTCGCAGAGCGCCGCGTTGGCCGCCGGGTTGCCTCCCGACCCGTGGAAGTCGGAGAAGGCCGCCGTCTGGTTGACGTACACACCGCCGGTGAGATTCAGCGAGAGTTGAGCCGATTCGTCGAAGCAGACCTCTTCCACCGCGCGTTCCACCTCGGGGGAGGTGGTGTACGCGCCGACGGTCATCGCGCCCTTCTCGCGGATCGTGCGACGCAGCAGGTCCAGCGCGTCTCCGGTCGATTCGACGGCGACCGCGAAGGAGACCGGGCCGAAGCACTCCGAGAGATAGGCCGCCCCGTCGTCGGGCTTGGTGCCGTCGAGCTTCACCAGGACCGGCGTACGGACCACGGCGTCGGGGAAGTCGGGGTTGGTCACCCGGCGTGAGGCGAGCACGACGTCACCCAGGGACTCGGCGCCCTCCAGCCTGGCCCTGACGTCCGGGTTCACCAGGGCGCCGAGCAGCCCGTTGGCCCGGGCGTCGTCACCGAGCAGCCCCTTCACCGCCCCGGCGATGTCCGTCACCACGTCCTCGTAGGACTTGGCGCCCGCATCCGTCTCGATGCCTCCGCGCGGGATGAGGAGGTTCTGCGGGGTGGTGCACATCTGCCCGCTGTAGAGGGAGAGCGAGAAGGCCAGGTTGGAGAGCATGCCCCGGTAGTTGTCGGTGGAATCGACGACGATCGTGTTGACGCCGGCCTTCTCCGTGTAGACCTGGGCCTGCCGGGCGTTGGCCTCCAGCCAGTCGCCGAAGCCGGTGGAACCCGTGTAGTCGATGATCTTGACCTCGGGGCGTACCGCCAGGGTCTTGGCGATGCCCTCGCCGGGCCGTTCCGCCGCCAGCGCGACGAGATTCGGGTCGAAGCCCGCCTCGGTCAGCACCTCGCGGGCCAGCAGAACGGTCAGCGCGAGCGGCAGGACCGCCCTCGGGTGTGGCTTGACCAACACGGGATTGCCGGTCGCGAGCGAGGCGAAGAGGCCCGGATAGCCGTTCCACGTGGGGAACGTGTTGCAGCCGATGAGCAGGGAGATGCCACGCCCCGCCGCCGTGTACGACTTGTGCAGCCGCAGCGGGTCGCGCTTTCCCTGCGGCTTCGACCAGTCCGCGCCGGTCGGCGTGCGGGTCTGTTCCTCGTAGGCGTAAGCCACGGCTTCCAGGCCGCGGTCCTGGGCATGCGGGCCGCCGGCCTGGAACGCCATCACGAACGCCTGTCCGCTGGTGTGCATCACGGCATGGGCCAGCTGGTGCGTACGCGCACTGATGCGGGCGAGGATCTCCAGGCAGACCAGGGCCCGCGTCTCGGGCCCCGCAGCGCGCCAGGAGCCCATGGCGGCGCTCATGGCGGGGAGCAGGATGTCCGGGTCGGCGTGCGGATACTCGACGCCGAGCTCGGGTCCGTACGGCGAGACCTCCGCGCCTGTCCAGCCGTCGGTGCCCGGCTGGCCGAGATCCAGCCTGGTGCCGAGCACGGCGTCGAACGCGGCCTTGCCGTCGGCGGCGCCGAGGCTGCCGGGGAGACCCCCCTCGCCGTACGCCTTCGGGTGTTCGGGGTGCGGGGACCAGTAGGCGCGCGTACGGATCGCGTCGAGGGCCTGGTCGAGCGTCGGGCGGTGGATCTCGGACAGCTTCTCGGGGGAAAGCTCGGCGGCCATGACGGACCAACTCCTCGTCGAGCCGGGCAGGGATGTGCTGACGGAGTTAGAGTAACCGAACGATCGGTCGGGACAAGGCCCCCGAGAAACCTGTGGACAACTCATGGGGGAGGATCGCGGTCATGACCACGGCGAAGCGGGACACATACACCCCGGAGACACTCCTGGCCGTCGCCGTCCGTGTCTTCAACGAGCGCGGCTACGACGGCACGTCCATGGAGCACCTCTCCCAGGCGGCGGGTATCTCCAAGTCGTCCATCTACCACCACGTGGCGGGCAAGGAGGAGCTCCTGAGGCGCGCGGTGAGCCGGGCGCTCGACGGGCTCTTCGGGATTCTCGACGAGACGGGTGCCACGGATGGGCGGGCGATGGCCCGGGTCGAGTACGTCACGCGCCGCACGGTCGAGGTACTAGCGGCGGAGCTGCCGTACGTCACGCTGCTGCTGCGCGTGCGCGGCAACACGACGACGGAGCGCTGGGCGCTCGAGCGCAGGCGCGAGTTCGACCAGCGGGTGTCCGAGCTGCTCAAGGCGGCCGTGACGGAGGGGGACCTGCGCGCCGACGTGGACATACGCCTGGCGACCCGGCTGCTCTTCGGCATGGTGAATTCGCTGGTCGAGTGGTACCGCCCGCAGGTGAGCGGCTCCCCGGACGCGGAACAGCTCGCGGACACGGTCGTCCAGCTCGCCTTCGAAGGGATGCGGGCCGGCTGACCCCGCCCCTCCCGGCCGTCCCTGAGGGCTGTCCCCCGTAATCCCTGGCGGGCGCGCCCTCAGGCGAGCTCGGCCGGGCGCTCCGGGCGCGGGCCCAGGTCGGTCTCCTCGAACACCAGCAGTGTGCGGGTGGACAGCACCTCGGGAATGGCCTGGATCCTGGTGAGGACCAGCTCCCGCAGCGCCCTGTTGTCCGGGGTGTGCACCAGGAGCAGTACGTCGAAGTCGCCGCTGACCAGCGCGATGTGGGTGGCGCCGGGAAGCGTCTGGAGCTGGTCGCGCACGGTACGCCAGGAGTTCTGGACGATCTTGAGCGTGATGTAGGCGGAGGCGGCCTGCCCTGCCCGTTCGTGATTCACGCGTGCGCTGAAACCGCGGATCACGCCGTCCTCGACGAGCCTGTTGATCCGGGCGTACGCATTGGCCCGCGAGACGTGGACGCGCTCCGCGACGGCCCGTATCGAGGCGCGGCCGTCCGTCCGGAGGATCCGCAGGATGGAACGGTCGATGGAATCCAGCGGCCGTGCGGGCGGGGTGCGGTCCGCTCCCGCGCCCCCGTCGGCCATTTGTTCAGCTGCCATCTGCCCGCGCCTCCCTGTTGTGGACGACCTGTCCCTATCCCAGGCTGTGGATAACCGTTTGTCCACAGGCTGGAGGTGCCTGTAGCCAAATTGCCCCCACGACCGAACAATCGGTAGGTGAGGCACACCACACCGGTGCCCTGCTCACGCCCGACATTCCTGTGGATTTCGACACTCCTCGATATATCCCGATGCCAGGAGGTGCTTGTCATGACGGTTCAGGAGCTGCCCGGCGCAGCCGCCTACCGGCCCACGCCGCCCCCGGCCTGGAAGCCGCTCACCGATCCCGCGCCGCTGCTCCCGGATCCCCAGCCGTACCGCGTGCTCGGTACGGATGCGGCGGCCGGCGCGGAACCCGAGCTGCTGCTGAGGCTCTACGCCGAGCTGGTGCGAGGCCGCCGGTACAACGCACAGGCCACCGCACTGACCAAGCAGGGCAGGCTCGCGGTGTACCCGTCGAGCACCGGGCAGGAGGCGTCCGAGATCGCGGCCGCGCTCGTGCTGGAGGACCGGGACTGGCTCTTCCCCAGCTATCGCGACACGCTGGCCGCGGTGGCGCGTGGCCTGGACCCCGTGCAGGCGCTGACCCTGCTGCGGGGGGACCGGCACACCGGGTACGACCCGCGTGAGCACCGCATCGCCCCGCTGTGCACCCCGCTGGCCACCCAGCTGCCGCATGCCGTGGGCCTGGCGCACGCGGCCCGGCTCAAGGGCGACGACGTGGTGGCGCTCGCGATGGTCGGCGACGGAGGGACGAGCGAGGGCGATTTCCACGAGGCGCTGAATTTCGCGGCCGTCTGGCGGGCCCCGGTCGTCTTTCTCGTCCAGAACAACGGCTTCGCGATCTCCGTGCCCCTGGCCAAGCAGACCGCGGCGCCGTCCCTCGCCCACAAGGCCGTGGGGTACGGGATGCCGGGACGCCTGGTCGACGGGAACGACGCGGCAGCGATGCACGAGGTGCTCGGCGAGGCGGTGGCGCGGGCCAGACGGGGCGAGGGACCGACGCTCGTCGAGGCGGTCACCTACCGCATGGAAGCCCATACGAACGCCGACGACGCCACGCGTTACCGGGGCGACAGCGAAGTGGAGACCTGGCGCGCGCACGATCCGATCAGGCTTCTCGAACGGGAGCTGACCGGTCGCGGGCTGCTGGACGAGGACGGCATCGAAACGGTGCGGGAGGCGGCGGAGCGGATGGCGGAGGAGCTGCGGGAGCAGATGAACGCCGATCCGGTGCTCGACCCGATGGATCTGTTCACCCATGTCTACGGCGAACAGACCGGCCAGCTGCGGGAACAGGCGGACCGGCTGCGGGCCGAGCTGGACGCCGAGCACGGCGCGCACGACGAGAGCGGCGCGGAGGAGGGACGATGAGCACCGCTGCCGCGACGGCCGGGGAACGGACCGGCAGGGCCAAGCCGGCCACGATGGCACAGGCACTCGGGCGTGCGCTGCGCGACTCGATGGCGGAGGACCCGGCGGTGCACGTACTCGGCGAGGACGTCGGCACACTCGGTGGCGTCTTCCGAGTCACCGACGGCCTGGCGAAGGAGTTCGGCGACGACCGCTGTACGGACACACCGCTGGCCGAGGCGGGAATCCTCGGGGCGGCCGTGGGCATGGCGATGTACGGGCTGCGGCCCGTGGTGGAGATGCAGTTCGACGCCTTCGCTTATCCGGCGTTCGAGCAGCTGGTCGGTCATGTCGCCAAGATGCGGAACCGGACGTCGGGCGCCATGCCGCTGCCGATCACGGTGCGCGTGCCGTACGGCGGCGGGATCGGCGGGGTCGAGCACCACAGCGACTCCTCGGAGGCGTACTACATGGCGACGCCCGGCCTGCATGTCGTCGTGCCGGCCACGGTCGACGACGCGTACGGGCTGCTGAGGGAGTCGATCGCCTCCGACGACCCGGTGGTCTTCCTGGAGCCGAAGAGGCTCTACTGGTCCAAGGCCGACTGGTCGCCCGAAGCCCCTGCCGCGGTCGAGCCGATCGGCAGGGCCGTGATCCGGCGGCCCGGCCGCAGCGCCACTCTGATCACCTACGGCCCGTCCCTCCCGGTGTGCCTGGAGGCGGCCGAGGCGGCCACGGCCGAGGGCTGGGACCTCGAGGTGGTCGATCTGCGCTCGCTGGTTCCCTTCGACGACGGAACCGTCGCCGCGTCGGTGCGCCGCACGGGCCGTGCGGTGGTCGTGCATGAGTCGTCCGGGTTCGGTGGGCCCGGCGGGGAGATCGCGGCGCGGATCACCGAGCGGTGTTTCCATCATCTGGAGGCGCCGGTCCTGCGCGTCGCCGGATTCGACATTCCCTATCCGCCGCCGATGCAGGAGCGGCACCATCTGCCGGGTGTGGACCGGGTGCTCGACGCGGTCGCACGTCTTCAGTGGGAGGCGGAGAGCTGATGGCGCAGGTGCTCGAATTCAAGCTGCCGGACCTGGGTGAGGGGCTGACCGAGGCGGAGATCGTCCGCTGGTTGGTGGAGGTCGGCGATGTCGTCGCCATCGACCAGCCGGTCGTCGAGGTGGAGACGGCCAAGGCCATGGTGGAGGTCCCCTGCCCTTACGGGGGCGTGGTGACGGCGCGGTTCGGGGAGGAGGGCGGTGAGCTCCCGGTCGGCGCACCGCTGCTGACGGTGGCGGTCGGATCCGCAGAGCCCGTGGACGGCCATGAGGCGTCCGGCGGACCCTCGGGCAGCAGCAACAACAGCAACAACAGCGCCAATGGCGACGGAGGCGGAGACGGGGCCGGGAGCGGGTCCGGGGCTTCGGGCAATGTGCTGGTCGGATACGGCACGGGTGCACCGGCCGCACGGCGGCGCCGCGTCAGGCCCGCATCTGTCGCCTCGACGTCCCGTGCCCCGGCGACGCGCCCGGCAGACCGTCCGGCTCAGGCCACGGTCCACGGCCCGGTGCGGGCCATCCCTGCCACGCCGGGAGCGGTCGGGCCGGAGGGCCCCGTTGCCGTCATCTCCCCCCTGGTCCGGAAGCTGGCGCGCCGGCACGGCCTCGACCTCCGGCAGATCGTCGGTACGGGACGGGACGGGCTGATTCTGCGCACCGATGTGGAGTCCGCCATCAGGGCCTTGGACGAAAGGGCTCTGGACGAAAGGGTCCTGGACGAAAGGGTCCTGGACGAGGAGGCCCCCGTCGGCGCCTCCTCGGTGTCCAGGCCGGAGCCGGAGTCGGAGCCGGAGTCGTCGGGTGAGCGGATCGCGCTGCGCGGGGTCAGGGGCGCGGTCGCCGAGAAGCTGTCGCGCAGCCGGCGGGAGATTCCCGACGCCACATGCTGGGTCGATGCCGATGCCACCGAGCTGATGGCGGCCCGAGCCGCGATGAACGCCGCCGGTGGTTCGGCCGCGGGGCCCAAGGTGTCCGTGCTGGCCCTGCTGGCCCGCATCTGTACGGCGGCGCTCGCGCGGTTCCCCGAGCTCAACTCGACGGTGGACACCGAGGCGCGGGAGATCGTGCGGCTCTCCGGCGTCCATCTGGGCTTCGCCGCTCAGACGGAGCGCGGCCTGGTCGTCCCGGTCGTCCGGGACGCGCACACGCGGAACACGGAGTCGATCGGCGCGGAGATCGCCCGGCTGACGGAGGCCGCGAGGGAGGGGAAGCTGACCCCTGCGCAGCTCACCGGAGGGACCTTCACGCTGAACAACTACGGGGTGTTCGGCGTCGACGGCTCGACTCCCATCATCAACCACCCGGAGGCGGCCATGCTCGGCGTCGGCCGCATCGTGCCCAAGCCCTGGGTGCACAAGGGCGAGCTGGCGGTCCGACAGGTCGTCCAGCTTTCGCTCACCTTCGATCACCGGGTCTGTGACGGCGGCAC
Source organism: Streptomyces sp. NBC_01012 (assembly GCF_045162755.1). Classification (NCBI taxonomy): domain Bacteria; kingdom Bacillati; phylum Actinomycetota; class Actinomycetes; order Kitasatosporales; family Streptomycetaceae; genus Streptomyces; species Streptomyces sp. NBC_01012. The sequence continues at coordinate 3,889,976 of NZ_CP108688.1, forward strand.
GGCCGGTGGCTTCCTGCGCCATGTCGCCGACTGCGTGGAACAGCCGGCGGTGCTGCTGCGCACGCTGTGATTTCGGCCCCCGAGGGGCCGCCGGGCGCGGGCGGCCCGCATACTCGGGGGCATGACCGCGTACGACGCCATCGTGCTCGCCGGAGGCGCTGCGAAGCGCCTCGGAGGGGCCGACAAGCCAGGGCTCCGTGTGGGCGGCCGCGCGCTCCTCGACCGGGTGCTGGCCGTCTGTGCCGACGCGGGGTCCACCGTGGTGGTGGGTGGGCGCAGGCCTACTGTGCGCCCCGTCACCTGGACACGTGAAGTGCCCCAGGGCGGCGGCCCCTTGGCGGCCCTGGACGCGGGTGTGCGGCACACGGACGCGGAGAAGGTTCTGGTGCTCTCCGCGGATCTGCCGTTCCTGGGGGAGTCGACGGTCCGCTCGTTGCTGGCCGCCGCGGAGCCGGACACCCACGAGGGTGCCCTGTGCACGGACGAGGACGGCCGGGACCAGCCGCTGGTCGCGGTCTACCGGACCGAGCCGCTGCGCCGTGAGCTCGGCCTCCTCGCCACCGAACACGGGGGCCTCGCCGGCCTCCCCTTGCGGTTGCTGACCACCGAACTGGATCTGGCCCGGGTCCAGGCGGGCCCGCTGGCCTCGTTCGACTGCGACACCTGGGAAGACATTGCCGCTGCCCGGGCGCGGATCAGGGAGCATGGGACCGTGCTGGACGAATGGATCACCGCAGTCAAGAACGAACTGGGCATCGAGCTCGACGTCGACACCGGCGTCCTGCTGGACCTCGCCCGCGATGCCGCGCACGGCGTGGCCCGGCCCGCCGCGCCGCTGACCACCTTCCTGGTGGGGTACGCGGCGGCGATGGCGAGCAGCGGCAAGAGCCCGGAGGCAGCGGCTGAAGCGGTGGCCGAGGCCTCCCGCAAGGCCGTCGCCCTCGCGCTCCGGTGGGAGGAGGAGACGGCGGCGGGAAGCGGGTCCGGCACGCCATGACCGCCCACGGAGGTGACGCGCGAGCGTCCGGCGCACGGGAGTCCGGCGCACGGGCGTCGGGTGCGCAGGCGTCGGGCGCGCGGACGGCCGCGGAACGGGCCGCCGCGGAACGCGAGGCCGAGGAGGAACGGGCCGTCGAGCAGGCACTGGCTCTCGTCGGAGCCTGGCCGCCGGGGCCGTCGGACTCGGGCTCCCGGGGCGCGGGCACATCCAGAGCCTCAGGCCTTCCGGGCACGGGCGCGTCCGACACCTCCAGGGGCCCGGACACCTCCAGGGACTCGGACACCTCCAGGGACACGGACGCTCCCAGGGACCCCGGGTCCTCCAACGACCTCGGCTTCTCCAACGACCCGGGCTTCTGCAACGAACCGGGCTCCTCCGGCGCCCCCGGCTCCTCCAGTCGTCAGGCTCCGCCGTCGGCCCACGGGTCCTCGCCCTCCTCCCCCCACGCCCACCGGTCCACGGCCACCGCCTGGGCCGGGGCGCGCGCACTGGCGGAGCGCCTCGGCCGCGCCGCCCCCCTGGCCGTCCACCGCCTCCCCCTGGACCGGGCTCTCGGGCATGTCCTGGCCGAAGCCGTGGTCGCACTCACAGATCTGCCGTCGTTCGACACCTCGGCCATGGACGGCTGGGCCGTCGCCGGACCGGGCCCCTGGACCGTACGCGGAGGGGAAGGGCTGCTGGCCGGGCGTGCGTCCGCGGAGCCGCTTCCCGACGGGCACGCCCTGCGGATCGCCACCGGCGCACGGCTGCCGGCCGACGCCACCGCTGTGATCCGCAGCGAGCACGCGCACTGCGACGAGGCGAAGGGGCTGCTGCACGCCACCCGCGACGTCGTGCAGGGCCAGGACATCCGGCCCCGGGGCCAGGAATGCAGGTCCGGCGATGAACTCCTGCCCGTGGCCACGGTCGTGACCCCGCCCGTCCTCGGGCTGGCGGCTGCCGCGGGGTACGACGCTCTTGTCGCCATGCCCAGGCCCCGCGTGGACGTCTTCGTCCTCGGCGATGAACTCCTCACGGCTGGGCTTCCTCGGGACGGGTTGATCCGGGACGCGCTGGGTCCGATGCTCGCCCCCTGGCTGCGTTCTCTGGGCGCGGAAGTCGCCGAGCCCAGGAGGCTCGGCGATGACGCCGACGCTCTCCGCCAGGCCATCGTCTCCTCCGATGCCGATCTGATCCTCACCACGGGCGGTACGGCCGCAGGACCGGTGGACCATGTCCACCGCGTCCTGGCGGAGATCGGGGCCGAGCTGCTGATCGACGGTGTGGCCGTGCGTCCGGGGCACCCGATGCTTCTGGCGCAGCTCGCCGAGGGCCCCTGTCTGGTCGGCCTGCCCGGAAACCCCCTGGCCGCGGTGTCCGGACTGCTGACGTTGGCCGATCCCCTGCTCCGGGGGATCGCCGGCCGGCATGCTCAGGACCGCTACACCGCGCCGGTCCGCGAAGAGGTACACGGGCACCCCCAGGACACCCGGCTGATTCCCGTGGTCCATCGTGATGAGAGTGTCGTACCCCTGCATTACAACGGCCCGGCCATGCTCCGGGGCATCGCTGCCGCGGACGGGCTGGCCGTGGTTCCGCCCGGCGGGGTGCGGTCCGGTACCGAGGTCGAGATCCTCGATCTGCCGTGGGCCTCGGCAGCACCGTGGACAGAAGGGTGTTTCACGTGAAACTTCCCGGCCATGATGCGATGGCCCGGCGGGCGGACGAACATGTGGTCCCGACCCGGGTGCTTCTGCCCCGGCGGGAGGTCGACCGACCACTCGTCCAGGTGGCCAAGCGGCTGGCCATGGCTCTCACGGTGCTGGCCATAACGGTCTTCATCGTCTGGGCCGACCGGGGCGGCTACCACGACAACGCGGACAGCAAGGTCGACTTCCTCGACGCTGTCTACTACGCGACGGTGACCCTGTCGACGACCGGTTACGGCGACATCGTCCCGTACAGCGACCCGGCCCGGCTGGTCAACGTGCTGCTGGTGACGCCCCTGCGCGTGCTCTTCCTGATCATCCTGGTCGGCACCACTCTCGAGGTCCTGACGGAGCGGACCCGGGAGGACTTCCGGCTGAATCGTTGGAGAACCAACTTGCGTGAACACACCGTGGTCGTCGGCTTCGGAACGAAGGGCCGCTCGGCCATCCAGACGCTCTGTGCCACCGGTCTGAAGAAGGAACAGATCGTGGTCGTCGACCCTGCGGGCAAGGTGATCGAAGCGGCCAACGCGGAAGGGTTCGTGGGCGTACTGGGCGATGCGACGCGCAGCGATGTGCTGCTGCGGGCCGAGGTCCAGAAGGCGCGTCAGATCATCATCGCCACCCAGCGCGACGACACCGCCGTCCTGGTCGCCCTGACCGCACGCCAGCTCAACCGGGGCGCGAAGATCGTGGCCGCTGTGCGCGAGGAGGAGAACGCGCCGCTGCTGCGGCAGTCCGGCGCCGATGCCGTGATCACCAGCGCGAGCGCGGCAGGCCGTCTGCTCGGACTCTCCGTCCTCAGCCCCACCGCGGGCACGGTGATGGAGGATCTCATCCAGCAGGGCAGCGGGCTGGATCTCATCGAACGGCCGGTGATAAAGGCCGAGGTGGGCAAGAGCGTCCGGGAGACCGACGACCTGGTGGTCACCGTTCTGCGGGGTCACCGGCTGCTGGGTTACGACGATCCGGCGGCCAGTCCCCTGCAGTTGACGGACCGGGTGATCACGATCGTGCGTGCGTCGCCGCTCCGTACACCGCCGACGGGCCACCCACAGCAGCCGAACCAGCGGCCCTGAGGGATCCCGGCAGGGGGCGGGCCGGAGTCGAAGTCAGGGGCCGGGCGCGGCGCAGGCACGTCCGCCCCGGCCCGGGACTCTGTACGGAGTAGCCTCGCGGCCATGTATGCGATCACGATCCCCGAACCCGGCGGCCCCGAAGCGCTCGTATGGGCCGAGGTGCCCGATCCCGTACCAGGCGAGGGCGAAGTTCTCGTCGAGGTCGTGTCCAGCGCGGTCAACCGGGCCGACGTCCTGCAACGGCAGGGCTTCTACAACCCTCCGCCCGGCGCCTCCGCCTACCCAGGCCTGGAGTGCGCGGGCCGCATCACGGCACTCGGTCCGGGGGTGACCGGTTGGTCCGTGGGTGACGAGGTGTGCGGGCTGCTCGCGGGCGGCGGATACGCGGAGAAGGTGGCCGTGCCGACCGGCCAGCTGCTGCCCGTACCCGACGGCGTGGACCTGGCCCAGGCCGCGGCGTTGCCCGAGGTGGCCGCGACGGTCTGGTCGAACGTCTTCATGGTGGCCCACCTGCGCCCCGGTGAGACCCTCCTGGTCCACGGCGGGTCCAGCGGTATCGGCACGATGGCGATCCAGCTCGCCAAGGCCGTCGGCGCGCGCGTCGCGGTGACGGCGGGAGGGCCCGAGAAGCTGGCGCGCTGTCAGGATCTCGGCGCCGACATCCTCATCGACTACCGAGAGCAGGACTTCGTCGAGGAGCTGCGGCAGGCGACGGACGGGGCGGGAGCGGATGTGATCCTCGACATCGTCGGGGCGAAGTATCTGGACCGGAACGTGCGGGCCCTGGCGGTGAACGGCCGGCTCGCCATCATCGGGCTCCAGGGCGGTGCCAAGGGCGAGTTGAACCTGAGTGCTCTGCTGAGCAAGCGGGCCGCCGTCACGGCGACATCCCTGCGCGCGCGGCCCCTCGCGGAGAAGGCCGCGATCATCACGGCGGTACGCGAGCATGTGTGGCCGCTGCTCGCCGACGGCGTCGTACGGCCGGTCGTGGACCGCACGATGCCGATGTCGGACGCGGCGGAGGCCCACCGGCTGATGGAGTCCAGCAGCCACATCGGCAAGATCCTCCTGGCCGCACCGAAGGCCTGACACGAGCGACGCGGGGAGGCCTCCCTGACACGAGCGGCACGGGCAGGCCTTCCCGACACGAGCGCGAGCGGCATCGAACCCGCACGGGGCCCGGCACACACTGCGTGTGCCGGGCCCCGTCGGTGCGTACCGCAGCGGCCGTGCGGACTCAGGCCGTGGCCCGCCGCCCGTCCTGGAGGCTCACCGCCCGTCCTGGAGGCTCACCGCCAGGCCTGGCGGTGCACCGCCCCTCCTAGAGGTACGGGCCGGAACGAGCCGGACCGTGCGGATCGATGCCGCCTTCCTCCTCCTCATGGCCGGCGCCGGGCGGAAGGGCGCGGCGCATCTGCTCCAGCTGCGTACGGGCCGCCATCTGCTGGGCGAACAGTGCCGTCTGGATGCCATGGAAGAGGCCCTCGAGCCAGCCGACCAGCTGGGCCTGCGCGATCCGCAGCTCGGCCTCGGACGGCACGGACTCCTCGGTGAACGGCAGCGACAGCCGCTCCAGCTCCTCGACGAGCTCCGGTGCGAGACCGTCCTCGAGCTCCTTCACCGAGCTCGCGTGGATCTCCTTCAGCCTGACCCGGCTCGCCTCGTCGAGAGGAGCCGCCCTGACCTCCTCCAACAGCTGCTTGATCATGCTGCCGACGCGCATGACCTTCGCGGGCTGCTCGACCATGTCCGTGACCGGGATCTCGCGGGACTCGTCGTCTCCGCTGCCTCCGCCGATAGCCATTCCGTCCTGCCCCACCACGAGGACTTGGGGGTGCTCCTGCGACCGTTCATTCCTCGGCATTTCCATGCTGCCATTGTCGCCCACACCTGCCCCGCGACGCGGTGGTGCCCCCGGAAAGTGAAGATCCACTCGCTCGGGGGCACCGGCGGCATCGGTTCGCCGCCCCATGTCACGGGGACGGTTCCCCGAGGGCGATCACCCCGCGCGCCGCGCCAGGGCGGTGCGCGACCCGGCGAACGCGGCGGCCAGCAGCCCTGCCAGCACCGGTACGACCAGGGCCAGCAGCCCGACGGTCTCCCACGGCATCACGATGGGTGTGTACGCGGAGTCCATGGGCTCCTCACGCATCAGCTCCATCGCCTCCCGCAGATCGACCAGACGCAGGGCCACCGCGGGCACGATGCCCGCGGCCGTGCCGAGCAGCACGCCCGTGAGCGCGACGACCACGCACTGGAATCCGGAGAGTGAACGCCGCACGCCGGGCGGCGCCCCCACGGCGCTGAGTGTGGTGAGGTCGGCCTCCGCGTCCGCCTTGGCGAGACCGGTGGTGATGGCGGCCGCACCCAGGGTGACCACGCCCGCGAACAGCGCGAGGATCAGCAGGATCACATCCTCTTCGCCGCTCTCCACCGGGGTTTCCGCCTGGAGGTAGACCCCGCTCCCGGCCTGGGTGAGGGCGGCGGACACCGCCTGCTCCTCGGCGTCCGTCGGTGGGTGCGCGACGGTGTAGACCGTCCCGTACGCCGCGCTGTGCAGGCCGAGCCGGTCCGCGGTGTCCTGCGGCAGGATCATCCGGATCCCGGGGGTGGCGGCGTACCGGTCGGGCGCGACATAGACGTCCAGCCGGTCCGTGGTGGCTTTGGCCTTGCCCGGGTGGAGCTTGCGGTTCTTCTTGTCGCGCTCGTCGTACGTGTGCACGGCCTTGAGCGTGACCTGGCCGTTCCGCGCGTACGCCGAGTTGAGCAGCACGGGAGTCCCGGCAGCCAGGGCCTTGGCCGCCGCCGGGTCGTCGAGCTTCACGTAAGACCTGAGCAGTGCGGCGTCCCCTACGACGATATGGCTGTCACCCGTGTAGAGCGCGCCCGGCGTGAGGTACTCGTCGACGCACGCGGGGGAGTTCATGAGCTTCTTGTGCGCGTCGGCGGAGAGGCTCGCGGCGAGCTTCTTGGCGCCAGGACCCTGAAGCGGGCAGTCATGGCCCTTGCCGGTGGGTTTGACCAGTTCGAGGGTGCCGCAGCCGTTCTCCCCGTCATCCCTCGCGTAGTAGATCGAGCAGTCGGAGCCGGCCCAGGCCCGCCCGATGTCGGCGCGCCCGCCGCTGACCGCCAGATTCCGCTCCGCGGCAGCCCGAGCCAGGGGAAGCTGGTCGACGCCGGTCGCCTCGTCGGCCACGAGCGCCACGGTGCCCGGGGTGAGGGGACGCACGTGGTCGTAGTCGTGCTCCGCCATGACGCTGGAGGTGTACGTGGCGATGGCGACGGTCCCCGCAACGGCCGCCATGACGGCGGCGACGGCCGGCGCCGTACGGCCCCGGTTGCGCGCGGCGTCACGCAGAGCCATGCGGGGGGAGAGCGGCAGCCGGGTTCCGAGCCGCCCGAGGAAGCCGACGATCACCGGGATGCAGGCGAGGAGCCCGAGTTCGGCGATCACGGAGCCGCCGGAGACGAACCGGGTGTCGCCGGTGGTGCCGCCGTACACGGCGATCGCCACTCCGCCCGCGAGCGTCACGCACCCCACGACGGGCAGGAGGCGGGAGCTACGGCGTGTCCCGCGGCGGCCGGTGAGCGATTCGAGCACCGACTGCCTGCCGGCCACGATCGCCGGCGCCAGAGCCGCCAGGACGCCGGTGACGAGGCCGATGACGGCGATGGCCAGGAGTTCCCAGGGGCGGATGTCGAGCGTGCCGAAGCGGCTTCCGGTCCAGCCTTCGATCATCGGACGGAACAGGACGGTGAGACCGATCCCGGCGGCGACACCGGCCACGGCTCCGACCCCGCCGAGCACCAGGCCTCCGGACAGCACGACGGCGCGTACGTGACTGCGGTTGCCGCCGCACGTGCCCACCAGGCCGAGCTGCCGACGTGAGCGCCGGGCGCCGACGGCGAACGCGGGACCCGCCAGCAGGACGATCTCCAGGACCGCCATGGCGACGAGAGTCGCCGCCGCGGCGCTCAGCTCGGACGAGCTTTCACCGAGGGACATGCTCTGGTGGGCGAGCAGCGGGACATCGGAGGCCGGGGGCGGATCGAGAACGACCTGGCGGGACAGCACCAGGACGCCCTTCTTGTTCGCGGAGAGCACCTCCGACCAGGGGATACCGGCACCGGCGGGCCCCTGGACGAGCCAGGTCATGTCGTTGGGATACGGCGGGACGATCTTCTTGTCCCGGTCCGCGGCCGCCTTCCACGGGGCGATCACGGCGCCCGGGTCGGCGTACAGCGCATTCTTGTCCAGCTCGCCGGGCAGCTCGACGCTGCCGGTGATCGTGTACGTCTGCTCGGGGCCGCGCAGTGTCGTGCGGGAGCCGACACCGAGCCCGGCGGACTTCAGGAAGTGCTCGGTCGCGACGATCTCCCCCTCGCCGTCCGGGTACGCCCCGTCGACCAGGTCGAGCCGGCCTCTGACCGCCGGATCGGAGGTGCGCAGCTCCACGATCTCGGTGTTCGCGACACCGTGCCGTGTGCTGACGACGGCAGGTACGGACTGTTCGGTGAGGTACCTCGAACCCTTGGGGAACGAGCCCGGCACATCGACGGGGGCGCTCTGGGCATCGTCCGGGATATCGGCCCCGTCGTCAGGGGTGCCCCAGATGTCGGCGTCGGGCATCTGCTCGACAGGGGCGGGGCCGATGCCCGCCGAGCTGTACACGGCGTCGGCTGACCCCATCTTGGCCGTCAGATTCTCGGCGACGGTGGGCGTGGAGCTGCGGTACGTCACATCGGCGGCCGTGACACCGAGGACCGGCAGGGCGATCATCGCGACGACGAGTGCGCTGCGGCCCTTGGACCGCAGAGCGTCGCGCCGGGCGATACGGAGGGCGGCGCGCCACCCGGTGAAGACGCTCACTCGGCACCTTCCGAGGCGAGCAGGGATTCGGCTCCGGTGGCCAGCGTCTGGTCCACTATCGACCCGTCCCGCAGGAAGACCACTCGGTCCGCCCAGGCCGCGTACCTGGGCTCGTGGGTCACCATCACTCCGGCAGCGCCCTCGTCGCAGCGGTTGCGGAGCAGGGCGAGCACCGTCTCGCCGGTCTCCGAGTCGAGTGCCCCTGTGGGCTCGTCGGCGAGCACGAGCCGGCGGTCACCCACGAGGGCGCGGGCGATGGCGACGCGCTGCTGCTGGCCGCCGGACATCTCGTCCGGGAAGCGGTCGGCGACCTCCGTGAGGCCCATCTCCTCCAGGGAGGCCATGGCCTCCTTACGGGCCTTGCGTACGGGTACGCCGTCCAGTTCGCGCGGCAGGGCGATGTTCTCCGCCGCGGTGAGGGCGGGGATCAGGTTGTAGTCCTGGAAGACGTAGCCGACGCTGCGGCGCCGCAGGCGGGCGATGCCCTTGCGGCCGAGCGTGGAGATGTCCTGGCCCTCGATGACGACCTGGCCGCTGCTCGCGGTGTCGAGGCCTCCGGCCAGGGTCAGAAGCGTGGACTTGCCGGAGCCGGAGGGGCCCATCACGGCGACGAGTTCACCGGTGTGGACCGAGAGATTGATCCCGCGCAGGGCGTGCACCTCGGCGACGCCGGAGCCATGGGTCCGGGTCAGGGCCCTCAGTTCGAGGACGGGTGCGTCCACGGAGAGGCCGGTGGGCGGGGCGGGGACGGATGTGGACATGGTGAGGTGTTCCCCCCTGAGAACGGTGCGGATCTGATCCGGATGCGGATCTGGGAAGCGGTCGGAGGCTGTCGGTCAGCGGTCAGCGGTCAGCGGTCAGCGACCGGCGGACGGCCGGGAGGTCGCGGCGCGTGCGGTCCCGCGGCTCGTGGACGTGGCGGTACGGGCGGCAGGACGGGTGGCGGGTTCGGTCGCGGCGGCCGCGGCCAGGCGCACGAGGCGGGACTCGCAGTGGTCGAGCCAGCGCGCCTCTGCCTCCGCCTGGAAGATCAGCTGCTCCACCACGAGCAGCCAGGCGACCTCGTCGCGGTCGGCGGGTACGTCGGCGAGTGCCTGGGCCTTGAGCCGGGTGTAGTCCTGCATCGCCTTCAGCGTGTGGCTCCGCTGGGACTGGATGACCGCGCGGATGTCGACACCGGGCGCCCCGACCGCCATCGCGAGCTTGATCGCCAGCTCGTCGCGGGGCGGATTGCTGCGGTCGACAGGGGTCTCGAACCAACTCCTCAGCTCGGTGCGGCCGTCCTCGGTGATCGAGTAGAGCGCGTGACCCGCGTCGTCCTCGCCGTCCCGGGCGACCATGCCGTCGCGTTCCAGACGGCTGAGCGTCGTGTAGACCTGCCCGACGTTCAGCGGCCAGGTGGAGCCGGTACGGGACTCGAATTCGGTGCGGAGCTGGGAGCCGTACCGCGGCCCCCGCTCCAGGAGGGCCAGCAGCCCGTGACGGATCGACATACTGAGTATGTATACCCAGTATGCTGCTCGACGCAAGCCGCTCCGGACAGGGGCGGAGCTTCGGGGTGAGGCCGGCCGCGTCCTTCGACGGTCTGCCGGACCGGGGTCAGTTCGCGCGGCGCATACGGAGCGCCAGAAAGGCCAGGCCCAGCCCGACCAGGGCGATTCCGCTGCCCAGTGACACGTCACGCACCTGCTTCAGGCCGGGTGTGCCCACCGCCTGACGTTGCCGCGCCGTCTCGGCGGGATCGGGGAACGCCTCGGGCGGCGGCGTGAACGCCGGCACCTTCGCGGGGTCGGGGTCGGGCGGCACCTCGTCGGCCGCCGCCTTCGAGTGCCCGGCCTCCTGGGGGGAGAGCGACCTTCCCGGCCGCGCCCGGCCCTCCCCCGCCTGCCGCCCGGCCAGGGGTGAGTCCTCGGAGGAAGGGCTCGCGGTGGGGCGGGAGATGGAGGCGGCGGCCCCGTCGTCCGCGTGCGCCCAGGCCGGGGGGCCCAGTGCCACCCCGACCGCCATCACCAGACAGGCGACGCACCGTGACGACCGTGAAGCCGGGAGTCCTGGAGGCATGAGACCAGCGTCACACGACCGGATATCTCCGGCATCCCGAGCGCATCCGGAAGGAGCACCTCGACCGGCCGGCCGTCAGCGGTCAGCGGTAAGTCAGCCGTCAATCGGTCAGGCCGGGTCACCCGTGGAGATGCGCAGCTCGAAGTGCGCACCCCGCTCGGCCACGGCTGTGCCCGCGGTCGGGAACTGGTCGACGATCTGGTCCTCGGCGTAGGTGTTGCCCTCCACCTCGATGATCTTGACGGTCCAGCCGGCCGCGGTGGCACAGGACCTCGCCGAGATGATGTCCTTGTAGACGAAGTTCGGTGCCTGGACCTTCGCCGGGTCGTTGCTGTCCTCAGTGGCGTCGGTGCACTTCGTGGTCTCCATCGTCCGGTTCCGCTCCGGCGCCTTGTGCTCGCCGGCGGCTTCGCTGGAACCCGGGTCGCCGTCCTTGCCCTCCGTCGAGTCGTCGCCCCTCATGTTGAGGAAGACCAGCAGGCCGCCGATCGCGACCAGGGCGACCACGATCGACCCCACGACGACCGGCATGTTGCGCTTGGACCCGCCGCCGCCGGAGGCCGTGACCGTCTGCGGGGACATGGCGTACGGCGGCGGGGTCTGGTGCGCCATGGGCGCCGGCGTCCCGTACGGCTGGGCCGCCTGCGGGTAGCCGTAACCCGGCGTGGGGGTGGGGGCCGGGGTCGGTGCGCCGTAGGGCCCCGGCTGGTACGGCGTCTGCACGCTGTGCGGCGCCGGAGTGCTCTGGTCGACGGGCGGGAAGACCGCCGAGCCCACGCCCGAGCCGCTGTTGCCCGCGGGGGCGCCGCCGCCGATGATCACCGGGGCGCCGGCGGGGCCGCTCGCGCTCAGCACGCGGGTGATCTCGTCCTGCATCGCCGCGGCGCTGGGGAAGCGCTCGTTCGGGTTCTTCTTCAGAGCGCGTGCGACGAGGGCGTCCATCGCGGGGGTGATCGACCGGTTGATGCTCGAAGGGGCGACCGGCTCCTCCTGCACATGCGCGTACGCGATGGCGAGCGGGGAGTCGGCGTCGAACGGAATGCGTCCCGTGAGCAGTTGGAAGAGCATGATGCCGACCGAATACAGGTCGGAGCGCGCGTCGACCCCACGGCCGAGCGCCTGCTCGGGGGAGAGGTACTGCGGGGTGCCGACGACCATGCCGGTCTGGGTCATCGAGGTGACGCCCGACTGCATGGCACGGGCGATGCCGAAGTCCATGACCTTGACGACGCCGCGCTTGGTCATCATCACGTTGCCGGGCTTGATGTCGCGGTGGACCAGGCCCATCTCGTGGCTGGTCTCCAGCGCGGCCAGCACATCGGCCGTCACCTTGAGCGCCTTCTCGGCCGGCATCGCGCCGTACTGCTGGATGTCCGCCTGGAGCACGGAGCCGAGCGGCTGCCCCTCGACGTACTCCATGACGATGTACGGCATCAGTGCGCCGCCGAGCTCGTCCTCGCCCGTGTCGAACACCGAGACGATGTTGGTGTGCTGAAGCTTGGCGACGGCCTGCGCCTCACGCCTGAACCGCTCGCGGAAGGACTGCTCGCGTCCCAGCTCGGTGTGCAGCGTCTTGATGGCGACCTGCCGGTCCAGGGCCGAGTCGTAGGCGAGATAGACGGACGCCATGCCGCCCTCGCCGAGCAGGTCACGCAGCTGGTAGCGGCCACCGGCCACAGAACCGCCCGCGTAACGTCCCTGTGCGCCGTCGTGGCTCATGACTTGCATCCCCCTCGGCGCCCGACGGACGCGATCATCCCTATTACGCGCCAAGTCTGCCCGAGGGGTACGACACGTCAAGCCGGGTGCCCGTTCCGTGACCCTACGCACAAGAAGCGTCTCGGAAGCGTTACAGGACGCGCATGGAATTTGCCTGGACGGCGCGCGAGCCGATTGGATGACCGGTCACTCTGTGAACCGGCGTGTCGGACAGAGGCTGTAGCGTGACGTGGCAACGCAGCAAGGCACCGTGAGCACCCGCGGACGCGCGGACAGATACGACGGCGAGGACTGATGGCACCCGATTCCGAAGCAAACGGCGGCGGAGTCTCGGATGGCACCGACTCCTGGGGTGTCGGCGGTGTGGTCGGGGACGGCCGTTACCGCATGACCCACCGGCTCGGTCGCGGCGGCATGGCCGAGGTGTACGCCGCGGAGGACATCCGCCTCGGGCGCACGGTGGCGGTGAAGCTGCTCCGTTCCGATCTTGCCGAGGACCCGGTCTCCAAGGCCCGTTTCACGCGCGAGGCACAGTCGGTCGCCGGCCTCAACCACCATGCGATCGTCGCCGTGTACGACTCCGGCGAGGACGTCGTGGGCGGGGCGACCGTCCCGTACATCGTGATGGAGCTCGTCGAGGGCAACACCATCCGCGATCTGCTGCTGGAGGCGGAGGCCCCGCCGCCCGAGCAGGCGCTGATCATCGTCTCGGGCGTCCTCGAGGCCCTGGCCTACTCCCACCAGCACGGCATCGTGCACCGCGACATCAAGCCGGCGAACGTGATCATCACGCACTCCGGCGCGGTCAAGGTGATGGACTTCGGCATCGCCCGTGCGCTGCACGGCGCCCAGTCGACGATGACCCAGACCGGCATGGTCATGGGCACGCCCCAGTACCTCTCCCCCGAGCAGGCGCTCGGCAAGGCCGTCGATCACCGCTCCGACCTGTACGCCACCGGCTGCCTCCTCTACGAACTCCTCGCCCTGCGGCCCCCGTTCACCGGCGAGACCCCGCTGTCGGTCGTCTACCAGCACGTCCAGGACATGCCGGTGCCGCCCTCCCAGACCGCCGGGGAGGTCCCGCCGGAGCTGGACGGGCTCGTGATGCGCTCCCTCGCGAAGGACCCGGACGACCGGTTCCAGAGCGCCGAGGAGATGCGCGGACTCGTCCAGTACAGCCTGCAGATGCTGCAGGTCCAGGGCGGGCACACGGGCACCTGGAACACCGGCCCGGTCGACGCGCAGGACCGTGGCCACACGGCGGCGATGAACATGGGCGGCACCGCGGCCATGGGGCATCCCGTGCACGGGACCACCTCGCAGGGCCCGATCCTGCCGCCCATGAACCCCGACGACGGGGCGTACGCGGGCGGCGGCCAGGGCGGTGGCGGCGGTCGCGGCAAGATGGTGCTGTTCGTCCTGCTGGCGCTGATCGCGATCGGTGCGGGCGTCGCGTTCGCCCTCCAGGCGGCGAAGGGCGACGGGGACAAGGTGAAGACCCCGACCACGCCCTCCACCTCGGCCTCCCCTTCTCCGACCACGCCCTCACCGGAGCCGTCCGAGGAGGAGACGGAGGAGACCGAGGAGCCGGACAACTCGTCGGGCGGTCAGACCTGGCCCACCGAGGAGCCGACGTGGACCCCGACGGCCGAGCCGACCCAGACCACCGAGGAGCCGACGGTGACACCCACCGAGCCCACCCCGGGCACGAGTGAGGGCGGCGGCACCGAGGACGGCGGGACCGGTGACCACGGCGGCGCCACCGAAGGCAACGAGAACGGCGGCCCCGGTGGCGATGAGGGCGCCACGGACGGGACCGCGGCCGGCACCGCGGAGGGCGCCACGGACGGGACCAACGGCTGACCTGCCGCCGGCACGACATGACGGCGGGCCTCACCCGGTGACGGCCCCACCCGTGTGAGCGCGCGCCTCACCCCGTGAAGGCCTCGCCGACCGCCTCGTACTCGCGCGTCCACCACACCGCCAGGGCCGACACCGCAGGGAACTGCGGGTCGGCCCTGCGGTCGTTCAGGCGGTAGCGCCAGCGCAGTATCCAGAAGTCGTTGAGGCGCTCCCACCACACGCGGTGCACCGCAGCCGCCAGCTCGGCCGCCCCGGCGCCCGCCGAGCGCCGGTAGGCGCGGGCGTACGCCCGCACCTTCTCCAGTGCCAGCTCGCCGTCCGGCCGTACGAAGAAGATCGCCGCAGCCCGTACGGCCTCCTCGGCGCGCGGCTGCACGCCGAGCCGGTCCCAGTCCACGATCGCGACGGGGTCTGCTCCGCGGTAGAGCAGATTCAGCGGGTGGAAGTCGCCGTGCACCCATCCGCCGGCGGAACCCTCGGGGGTGGGCGGGCGGCGGTGCGCGTGCTGCTCCAGCAGGGCACGGCGTTCGACCAGCCGGTGCATGGCCAGCTCGTCGAACGCGTCCCGTGGCCCCATCCGCCGCGCGGCCGTCAGCAACTCGTCGATCAGCGTGAACGTGTCGGCGGGGTCGGGGCTCTGTCCCCCTGCCGGAGGCGGCGGGTCCGCCTCCATGACCTGCTCCAGGCCCATGTGCACGGTGCCGAGCAGCGCCCCGAGCCGGCGCGACTGTGCGGTCGTCAGCTGGGCGCCGTCCCGGTGGAGGCCGTCCACCCACCGGTGCAGGGCGTAACGCCGACCGCCGATCACCGTGACGGTGTCACCCTGGGTGTCCGCGAGGGGCGGAGCCACCGGGACACCGAGTGAGTGCAACTGCTGGGTCGCGCGGTGCTGCCGGACGATCGTGGCGTGATCGCCGCTGGGGTCGTCGAGGTGGTGCTTGTCCAGGTGGTGCTTGAGGAAGTACGAGCCGCGGGTGGTGGACACGCGGTATCCGTGGTTGAGCAGACCCTTGCCGATGGGTTCGCAGGTGAGGGGTTCACCGGCGTCCGGGTAGCGGCGCAGGACCTCGCCGATCGGTGGGACAGGCGGGTGGGTCACATATGAGCGCAGCACGTGCCACATGTTAGGTGACACTGAGTGGCTGGTTTTACGGACTTGCGTCGTAGGCCAGAGTGTGCATATGGGTGAGGTGCGGGTCGAGCCGCAGATACACCGGATCGAAGTGCTCGCCGTTCACGTCGGCGGGGCCGGCTCCGAAGCGTTCGCGCTGGTCGGAGGCCGGGTGCACGATCTCGGCGGGGCCGGTGAACTGCACCGACCAGAGCTCCTCCGCACCGCCGGACGTAGGGGAGTTGAAGTTGTCCGCGCCGTAGGCGATGACGCTCCCGTCGCAGGACTCGTGGAAGCCGAGCCCCCTGTGCATCCGCAGGACGACACGGCCCTCGATCACCAGGTGCCGGGCCACCGCCAGAAAGGGCAGTGCGCGCATGCTCATGGCAAGTCGGCCGTAGCGGACACTGCTGAGCAGTTCGATGGCCCGGGGTTTGTCCGTGGCGGAGGAGACGGACGAGACGGACGGGCGGGAGAAAAGCATGTCCCTACTCTCCGCCACAGGTAGGAGACGTGTAAGGGTCCCGGGCCCTCGACGGTCAGGACCAAAGTCCCTGACCGTCCCTCAGCGCTTTTCGGCCTGGAGCCTCGCCACGTACGCCGCCGCCTGGGAACGCCGCTCCATGCCCAGCTTGGAGAGCAGGCTGGAGACGTAGTTCTTGATGGTCTTCTCCGCGAGGTGCAGCCGCTCGCCGATCACCCGGTTGGTCAGCCCCTCGCCGATCAGGTCCAGGATCCTGCGCTCCTGGTCGGTCAGCCCGGCGAGACGGTCGTCGCCCTTGCCGTCCTTGCCCTCGCGCAGCCGTTCGAGGACACGGGCGGTGGCCGCCGGGTCCAGGAGGGACTTTCCGGCCGCCACATCGCGTACGGCGCTGAGCAGCTCGTTTCCTCGGATGGCCTTGAGCACGTATCCCGATGCGCCTGCCATGATCGCGTCGAAGAGTGCCTCGTCATCGGCGTACGAGGTGAGCATCAGGCATTTGATGTCCTCGTCCTTCGAGCGGACGTCGCGGCAGACCTCCACCCCGCTGCCGTCCGGCAGCCGTACGTCCAGGACGGCGACGTCGGGCCGGGTCGCCGGGATCCGTGCGAGCGCGTCGGCGGCCGTGCCCGCCTCGCCGACGACCTCGATGTCCTCCTCCGAGGACAGCAGCTCATGAACTCCACGCCGGACGACTTCGTGATCATCGAGCAGGAATACCGTGATTTTTCCTTCTTCGCGCACATTCGAAGTCTCACACACTCCTTTGTCGTCCGCCCTTCCCTGAGGCTGTCCACCGGGATAACGTGCCGTTGTTCCGGCTGCCTGCCAGGCTGTTATCAACGCTGTGACCAGCGGGAGTTCACGATTTTCGGGATTTACTTGGAAATCCAAGCAAAATCGCAGGTCACAAGGTGTTTCGCAGTTATGCGACGCACTGGGTAACGTGCTTAGGACAGGACGCTCGCCGGGGCACCTGTCACGCCTGTTCCCGGCCGAGTGGCACCCACCCCGTGCACGGGTCCGGACACAGGCGAGCCGCACTGGTTCCCGGCCATCCCGGGGGCCGGACCGACGGAGGAGCACGCACGTGACCGTGGAGAGCACTGCCGCGCGCAAACCGCGACGCAGCAGCAAGCGGACCAGCGCCGCGAAGACGACCGCGAAGACGCCGGAGGGTTCAGGCCCTCAGCTGGTCCAGCTGCTGACGCCCGAGGGTGAGCGCGTCGAGCATCCGGACTTCGAGATCGACCTGAGTGCGGACGAGCTCCGCGGCCTCTACCGGGACATGGTCCTCACCCGCCGCTTCGACGCCGAGGCCACCGCTCTGCAGCGCCAGGGCGAGCTGGGCCTGTGGGCCTCGCTGCTGGGCCAGGAGGCCGCACAGATCGGCTCCGGCCGGGCGCTGCGCGACGACGACTACGTCTTCCCGACCTACCGGGAGCACGGCGTCGCCTGGTGCCGGGGCGTGGACCCGACCAATCTGCTCGGGATGTTCCGCGGCGTGAACCACGGCGGCTGGGACCCGAACACCAACAACTTCCACCTGTACACGATCGTCATCGGCTCGCAGACCCTGCACGCCACCGGCTACGCCATGGGCGTCGCCAAGGACGGCGCGGACTCGGCGGTCATCGCGTACTTCGGTGACGGCGCGTCCAGCCAGGGCGATGTGGCGGAGTCCTTCACCTTCTCCGCCGTCTACAACGCCCCCGTCGTGTTCTTCTGCCAGAACAACCAGTGGGCGATCTCCGAGCCGACCGAGAAGCAGACGCGAGTGCCGCTCTACCAGCGCGCGCAAGGCTTCGGTTTCCCCGGGGTCAGGGTCGACGGCAACGACGTCCTCGCCTGTCTGGCCGTCACCAGGTCGGCGCTGGAGCGTGCCAGGAGGGGCGAGGGACCCACCCTCGTCGAGGCGTTCACCTACCGGATGGGTGCGCACACCACCTCCGACGACCCGACCAAGTACCGGGCGGACGAGGAGCGTGCGGCATGGGAGGCGAAGGACCCGCTCCTGCGCCTGCGCACCTACCTGGAGAAGCAGGACCTCGCCGACGCGGCGTACTTCACCGCGCTGGACGAGGAGAGCGAGAGCCTCGGCAAGCGGGTACGCGAAGCGGTACGGGCCATGCCCGACCCGGAGCGGCTGGCCATCTTCGACCACGCCTACGCCGACGGCAACCCGCTCGTCGACGAGGAGCGTGCCCAGTTCGCCGCCTACCAGGCATCGTTCGCCGAGGAGGGCAACTAGCCATGGCCGCCCAGAAACTGTCCCTCGCCAAGGCGCTCAACGAGTCGCTGCGCAAGGCTCTGGAGACCGACCCCAAGGTCCTGATCATGGGTGAGGACGTCGGCAAGCTCGGCGGGGTCTTCCGCATCACGGACGGGCTCCAGAAGGACTTCGGCGAGGACCGTGTCATCGACACCCCGCTCGCCGAGTCCGGCATCGTCGGTACGGCGATCGGCCTGGCCCTGCGCGGCTACCGCCCGATCGTCGAGATCCAGTTCGACGGCTTCGTCTTCCCCGCGTACGACCAGATCGTCACGCAGCTCGCCAAGATGCACGCCCGTGCACTCGGCAAGGTCAAGATGCCGATCGTCATCCGCATCCCGTACGGCGGCGGCATCGGCGCCGTCGAGCACCACAGCGAGTCGCCCGAGGCGCTGTTCGCGCATGTGGCGGGGCTGAAGGTCGTCTCGCCGTCCAACGCGAGCGACGGCTACTGGATGATGCAGCAGGCTGTCCAGAGCGACGATCCGATCATCTTCTTCGAGCCCAAGCGGCGCTACTGGGACAAGGGGGAGCTCGACACCGAGTCCATCCCCGGTCCGCTCCACAAGGCCGCCGTGGCCCGTGAAGGCTCGGACCTCACGCTCGTCGCGTACGGCCCGATGGTGAAGGTCTGCCTGGAGGCGGCCGCCGCCGCGCAGGAGGAGGGCAAGTCGATCGAGGTCCTGGACCTCCGGTCGATGTCCCCGATCGACTTCGACGCCGTACAGGCCTCGGTCGAGAGGACCGGCCGGCTTGTGGTGGTCCACGAGGCCCCGGTGTTCTACGGCTCGGGTGCGGAGATCGCGGCGCGGATCACCGAGCGCTGCTTCTACCATCTCGAGGCGCCGGTGCTGCGGGTCGGCGGTTACCACGTCCCCTACCCGCCGGCCCGGCTGGAGGACGAGTACCTGCCAGGGCTCGACCGGGTGCTCGATGCCGTCGACCGCTCGCTGGCGTACTGAGGAGAGGGCCGTGACGACGATGACCGAAACGTCTGCTCGTTTCCGCGAGTTCAAGATGCCCGACGTGGGCGAAGGACTGACCGAGGCGGAGATCCTCAAGTGGTTCGTCCAGCCCGGTGACGCCGTCACCGACGGCCAGGTGGTGTGCGAGGTCGAGACGGCCAAGGCCGCGGTGGAGCTGCCGATCCCGTTCGACGGGGTGGTGCACGAGCTGCGCTTCCCCGAGGGCTCGACCGTCGACGTCGGTGAAGTGATCATCGCGGTGGACGTGGCCCCGGGCAGCGGCGAAGCCCCGGCCGCGCAGGACACGGCTGCCGAAGCCGCACCTGAGGCGGAGGCCGCACCTGAGGCCGAGGCGCCCCAGGGGCGTCAGCCGGTGCTCGTCGGCTACGGCGTGGCCGAGAGCTCCACCAAGCGCCGTGCCCGCAAGGGTGCCGAGGTCCCGGGCCCGGCCGCCGCCGCGATCCAGGCCGAGCTCAACGGCCACCGGGCCGAGGCGGAGAGCCGTCCGCTCGCCAAGCCGCCGGTGCGCAAGCTGGCGAAGGACCTCGGGATCGACCTCGCCACGGTCACGCCGACCGGCGAGGGCGGGATCATCACCCGCGACGACATCCACGCGGCGGCCGCGTCCGAGGCGCCCGCCGAAGCCCCCGCACGGGCCGACGAGGCCGACCTGGCCCCCGTCCCCGCGGCGGCGCCGGCGGAGGGGGCCGGCCGGGAGACCCGTATCCCGGTCAAGGGCGTGCGCAAGGCCATCGCGCAGGCCATGGTCGGCAGTGCGTTCACCGCGCCGCATGTCACGGAGTTCGTGACCGTCGACGTGACGCGCACGATGAAGCTGGTCGCCGAGCTCAAGGAGGACAAGGACATGGCGGGGGTGCGGGTCAACCCGCTCCTGATCATCGCCAAGGCCCTCCTGGTCGCGATCAAGCGGAATCCGGGGATCAACGCCGCCTGGGACGAGGCCAACCAGGAGATCGTGCAGAAGCACTACGTCAACCTGGGTATCGCGGCCGCCACACCGCGCGGTCTGATCGTGCCGAACATCAAGGACGCTCACGACAGGACGCTGCCGCAGCTGGGCGAGGCACTGGGCGAGCTGGTCACCACCGCACGGGAGGGGAAGACGTCCCCCGCAGCGATGGCCGGCGGCACGGTGACCATCACCAATGTCGGGGTCTTCGGCGTCGACACCGGTACGCCGATCCTGAATCCGGGTGAGTCCGCGATCCTCGCGGTCGGGGCCATCAAGCTCCAGCCGTGGGTCCACAAGGGCAAGGTGAAGCCCCGCCAGGTGACCACGCTGGCGCTCTCCTTCGACCACAGGCTGGTCGACGGCGAGCTCGGTTCCAAGGCGCTCGCGGACGTCGCGGCGGTCCTGGAGCAGCCGAAGCGTCTGATCACCTGGGCGTAGATGTGTGCGATGGGCCCGCGTGAAGGCTGCGCGGGCCCATCGGCATGTCCGGGGCCGGGAGAGGGAGGGGCCGGTCCCCGTGCCTGTGTAACAGCCATGCATTAGGCGGTGGTCAGGTGGAACGGCCGAGCGCTCCGGACCTGTCCTGTTGGTCAGATGCGTTCGCTCGTACCGATCCGATCCGAGCGGCCCGCGCTGTCAATCGATGTGAGGAAGAAACGATGCGCGCTCGCAAGATCACCTTCGCTGCCCTGGTCGTCGCCGCGGGTCTGTCGCTCACGGCCTGTCAGGAGGACGACGCCGCCGTGGGGCAGCCCGACCCGTCGTCCGCGTCGGCGTCCGCCGAGCCCACCTCCGGCGGAGGGTCGGACTCGGGCGGCTCGGACCAGGACGGCGGGGAGAACTCCACCGCTCCCGACGACGGGTCGACCTCCGGCGGGACCGGCGGCGGTTCGGGCAGCAAGGCCCAGCAGTGCACCACCGACGGGCTGAAGATCACGGCGGTGGACGGCTTCATCGACGGCGACCCCGACGGCAGCGTCACGGTGGGGCTGAAGAACAGCAGCGGCGCCGACTGCGTGATTTCCGGGTTCGCCGGTGTCGACCTGAAGACCAACGCGGGGACGATCTCCGCCACGCGTAAGGGCGAGGCCGGCGACCCGTACACCCTCAAGAACGGCAAGGAGATCGACTTCTACGTCAGCTACCCGCTCAACAAGACGGGTGGTTCCGGCGTCCGCATCACGGGTCTTGTGGTGACCCCGCCGAACCAGACGAAGTCGGTCACCCTCGACTGGCCGGGCGAGAGCTCGCTGCCCGCGGGGGACAGTGGCAACGGTGACCAGGTGCTGGTCGGCCCGGTCGGCAGCGCCGGCCAGGGCGGCAGCTGATCCGCGTCGCCGCACGGACACGGAGTCGCCGCACGGACACGGAGGAGGGGCCCCGCACCGCGTGCGGGGCCCCTCCTCCGTCACCGCCGGACCGGGCTACTTCTTGAAGGCGTAGTCCAGGAGCTTCTTCGCGTCCGACGTGCGGTTCGCCGCCGACGAGGAGGTCAGGACCGTACCGATGACCGTCCTGCCCTTGCGGGTCGCGGCGAAGACCAGGCAGTACTTGGCCGAGGGGCCCGAGCCGGTCTTCACGCCGATCGCGCCGCTGTAACTCCCCAGCAGCGGGTTGGTGTTCGACCACGACATGTAGCGGTAGCCGCCGGACTTGGTCGTGACCTTCTGCTTCGTCGACTTCGTCTTCACGACCGTGCGGAACGTGGAGTTCTTCATCGCGCTCGCGGCGATCTTCGTCAGGTCGCGCGGCGTGGAGTAGTTCGATCCGCTGCCGATGCCGTCGAACGAGTCGAAGTGGGTGTTCTTCAGGCCGAGGCTCTTCGCGGAGGCGTTCATCTTGCCGATGAAGGACTTCACCCGGGCCGCACGCGTGGAACCCGAGCCGAACGTGTCGGCGAGCGCGTACGCGGCGTCGCAGCCCGACGGCAGCATCAGACCGTACAGGAGCTGACGGACCGTGACCTTGTCGCCGACGATCAGCCGGGCCGACGAGGCGGTGTTCTTGACGATGTAGTCGCTGTACGCCTTCTGGATCTTGACCTTGGAATCAAGGTTCAGATTCTTCTGCGCCAGCACCACCTTGGCGGTCATGACCTTCGTCGTGGAGCCGGTGGAGCGGCGGGTGTCCGCGGCCTTGCCGTAGAGCGTCTTCGCCGTCCCGCTGTCCATCACGAAACCGCCCTTGGCGGTGATCTTGGGCTTCGGCGGTGCCGCTGCCCGAGCGGTGGAGGCGAACGCGCCGCCCGCGAGTACCGCCCCTGCGGTCAGGGTGACCGTGGCCGTGACAGAGGCGCGACGGATACCCGTGATGCCGTGTTTCAACGTAGATGCTCCAAATGTCCCTGAAGGGGGCGCTGCACGGAAGTGCCGCCCTGGTCATGAGACTCATGAGGGCCCCGAAGGGCTGTACA
This sequence comes from Streptomyces sp. NBC_01012, assembly GCF_045162755.1. NCBI lineage: Bacteria > Bacillati > Actinomycetota > Actinomycetes > Kitasatosporales > Streptomycetaceae > Streptomyces > Streptomyces sp. NBC_01012. The sequence continues at coordinate 3,912,471 of NZ_CP108688.1, forward strand.
CCCGTAAGAGTGACAGTGCGCCGCGGGAGCGCCCGTGGAGGGGGCGGGGTCCGGATCGCGGACAGGGGGAGCAGACGTACGCATCTTGTATCTATGCTGTGTGCATGCCCGCCGCACCCACCGCATCGCCCATGGCCCGCAAGACGGCCGCCCCCAAGCCGCCACCCGCCGCCGAGCGCGTCTACACCCACATCAAGGAAGCGGTCCTCGACCGCCGCTACGAGGGCGGCACGCTCCTCACCGAAGGCGACCTGGCCGAGGCCGTCGGCGTATCCCGCACCCCGGTGCGCGAAGCGCTGCTCCGCCTGGAGGTCGAAGGGCTGATCAAGCTCTACCCGAAGAAGGGCGCGCTGGTGCTCGCGGTCTCCGCACAGGAGATCTCCGACGTGGTGGAGACCCGGCTGCTGGTGGAGGAGTTCGCCGCGCGCAAGGCCGTGCCCGCGCCGCCGCAGCTCATCGCCAGGCTCGAACAGCTCCTGGAGGAGCAGCGGGAGCTCGCCGACGCGGGCGATCTGGCCGCGGTCTCCGTCAAAGACCGCTGTTTCCACGCCGAGATCGTGAAGAACGCGGGCAACGAGATCCTCTCCCGTCTCTACGACCAGCTCCGTGACCGGCAGTTGCGGATGGGCGTCGCCGTGATGGAGGCGCATCCCGGCCGGATCGCCGCCAACATCACCGAGCACGGTGAGCTGCTGGAGGCCATCAGGTCAGGTGACGCCGACGGCGCGGCGCAGGTCGTACGGCGCCATGTCAGCAGGGTCAGGGTGCTGGTCCGGGGGGATGACCGATGACCTCCGCGGCTCCCACCCTCTCCCTGCCGGGGGACCCGCCCGGAGGCCGGCGAGCCGTCTGGGTCTGGGGCATCGGCGTCGCCGTCTACTTCGTCGCCATCATCTTCCGTACGAGCCTCGGCGTCGCCGGAATCGACGCCGCCGACCGGTTCCACGTCAACGCCTCGGCCCTGTCGACGTTCTCCATCCTCCAGCTGCTCGTCTACGCCGGCATGCAGATACCCGTCGGCCTCCTGGTCGACCGGCTCGGCACCAAGAAGGTCCTCACCATCGGGGTGGTGCTCTTCACGCTGGGGCAGCTGAGCTTCGCGCTCTCGCCCTCGTACGGCATGGCGCTCGCCTCCCGCGCGCTGCTCGGCTGCGGCGACGCGATGACGTTCATCAGTGTGCTGCGGCTCGGCGCCCGCTGGTTCCCGGCCCGCCGCGGACCTGTGGTCGGGCAGGTCGCAGGGCTCTTCGGGATGGCGGGCAACCTCGTCTCGACCCTCGTCATCGCCCGCGCGCTGCACGGCTACGGCTGGACCGCGACCTTCGTCGGCAGCTCGCTGGCGGGTGTGGTGGTGCTCGTCCTGCTGCTGCTCTTCCTCAAGGACCACCCCGAGGGACACGAGCCGCCGCCCGCCGAGCACGCCGGAGCGGCGTACGTACGGAAGCAGATCGCCGCGGCCTGGCGTGAGCCGGGCACCCGCCTCGGGATGTGGGTGCACTTCACCACGCAGTTCCCCGGGATGGTCTTCCTGCTGCTGTGGGGCATGCCGTTCCTGGTCGAGGCGCAGGGGCTGAGCCGGGGCACCGCGGGTGAGCTGCTCACGCTGGTGGTGCTCTCCAACATGGTGGTGGGGCTCGTCTACGGGCAGGTCATCGCCCGCCATCACGCCGCGCGTGCCCCGCTGGCGCTGGGCACGGTCGCGATGACCGCGCTGCTCTGGGGGACCACGATCTTCTACCCCGGGAACCACGCGCCGATGTGGCTGCTGATCACCCTGTGCGTGGTGCTCGGCGCCTGCGGCCCGGCCTCGATGATCGGCTTCGACTTCGGCCGGCCGGCCAACCCGCCGGAACGCCAGGGCACCGCTTCCGGCATCGTCAACATGGGTGGCTTCATCGCCTCGATGACGACCCTGCTCGCGGTCGGAGTCCTGCTGGACGCGACCGGTGACAACTTCCGCATCGCGTTCGCCTCGATCTTCGTCCTGGAGGCGTTCGGCGTCGTACAGATCCTGCGGCTGCACGCCAGCGCGACGCACAGGGAACGCGACCATCACGTCATCAGCCGGGTCGAAGCCGTGCACGTGCCCGCCTGACGGCGCACCGGCGGCGCGCCCGTGCCGGTCCCCGCCGGCGGACGGGCGCCGCCGGGCCGGGGGCTACGGGGTCACGGCGAAGTGGCGCAGGATCTCGGCCGCCAGGTCCTGGTCGCCCTCGACCTTGATCCGGTCCTCCACGGCCTGCGGCCTGACCCGGCCGCAGGCCAGCCGGTAGTACGTCTCCCAGTCCAACGCCAGGGTCGCCACGGGGCCGAGGGAGGGTGCACCGTCGACCGAACCGTGGCCGTCGCCGTCGACCCTGACGGTGCGCAGGAACTCCAGCGGACCGTGCACATCGAAGACCACGGCCGAATCGTGCGGTGCGCCCGCGTCCTTGGCGACCACCTTCGCCAGCCCGGCGAGCAGCGTGTCCCGGACGACCAGGGCGCCGGGGGAATCCAGATTGCCGGGCTGCCCCAGCGTCGTACGCAGATCCTGCTCGTGCACCCAGACGTCGAAGGCCCGCATGCGCAGGGACAGTTCCAGCGTCTGCTCGGCGCCGAGGGGCGCCCGCACCATGGTCTCGGGGTCACGTGACTCGTTGCGCAGCTGACGCATCCGCCGGATGAGCGTGTACTCCAGCTCCGCGGTCATCTCCGGCGCGGTGTGATGGCGCCGTACGTCGACCTGCATCTCCGTGTAGCGCTGGTGGTCGTTCTGCACGTGGTAGAGGTCGCGCGGCAGCGTATGGATCGGACGGGGGTCACCGAGCTGCTCGCACTCCATGCCGATGACGTGCGAGACGATGTCACGCACCGACCAGCCCGGGCAGGGTGTCCGGCGATTCCACTCCCCCTCTGCGAGCGGCTTGACCAGCTCGGCTATCGACTCGATGGACTGGGTCCAGGCATCGGCATAGGTCTGGAGGCTGGGATGGACGGTCACGGGACCCCTCGTGCGGTTCTGCGGTGCATGGGCTGGCGAGCAGGGAAGTGCCGACGGTAGGGCCGGCACCGACAGTGCTGTCTACGGCTACGTGGGAGGCTCGCCCGCTAAGTTACGCTGCGAGCAGGCACCCCGGCAGTGCTTTCGTGTGACGATCGTAGGCCCGCGTTGACGGCTTCCATGCCAGGACGGTGGTAGTGTGCTCGCCTCCCTCATCCAGATCGCAGTAAACCCGGATGAATCGGTCAATTCCCGTAGAGAGCGCGCGGCTTCACTGGTCGTGCGGCAGCGGGGAGCGGATCTGGTCGTCCTCCCCGAACTCTGGCCGGTCGGCGCCTTCGCCCATGACGCGTTCGCCGATGAGGCCGAGCCCCTGCAAGGCCCCACGCACGACATCATGGCGAAGGCGGCCGCCGAGGCCGGCGTCTGGCTGCACGCCGGGTCCTTCGTGGAGCGCGCCGATGACGGCACCCTCTACAACACCTCGCTGGTGTTCTCCCCCGAGGGTGAGCGAGCCGCCTCGTACCGCAAGATCCACCGCTTCGGCTTCGACAAGGGTGAGGCCGTGCTGATGGGGGCCGGTGAGGAGCTGGTCGCCGTCGCTCTGCCGGAGACCACGCTCGGCCTCGCGACCTGCTACGACCTGCGCTTCCCCGAGCTGTTCCGGGGGCTTGTCGACGCGGGGGCCGAGACCCTGGTCGTCGCGGCCGGCTGGCCGGAGCGCCGTCGCTCGCACTGGACGCTGCTCGCCCAGGCCCGCGCGGTCGAGAACCAGGCGTATGTCCTGGCGGTCGGGTCGTCGGGTACCCACGCGGGGATCGAGCAGGCGGGCCACAGCATCGTCGTCGACCCCTGGGGCGAGGTGCTCGCCGAGGCCGGAGCCGACGAGGAAGTGCTCACCGTGGAGTTCGATCCGGCGAAGGCCACGACCACCCGGGAGCAGTTCCCGGCGCTCAAGGACCGCCGGCTGGGTCTCGCGCCGAGGCGTCTGGGCTGACCCGCGCGCAACGCATCAGGGCGGTGGTCCGGTTTCACGTGAAACCGGACCACCGCCCTGATCCATGACGTATGCCGTTCAGTCCTTGTCGTGTTCCTTGTCCGCGAGGACGATGACGCACACCGCCACGGCGATGAGCAGCGGTGTGTCGGCGTCGTCCCGCACGATGTCCACGCCGTAGGTGTCGCGGACGGTCAGCCAGCGCCGGGAGATCTGGGCGAGCAGCTCACCGTCGTAGTCGATGGCGAACTCGCGGTCCAGGATCTTCCCGCTGACATCCAGTTCGGTCCCGTCCACCAGAGCCACCCGGTAGTGGTTGCGCAGGAGCGAGAGCCGCTTGCGCTTGACCTTGGCGAGCTCCTCGCCGTTCCGCTCGATGATCATCGTGTCGCGCAGGCTGATCAGCTTCTGGCGGATCTCCACCAGGACCCGGCCGTCCGTGTCCTTCAGCTCGAAGGTGTCCCGGAGCCGCATGGCTTTTCCATCGACGAGGAAGAGCTTCCGCCCGTCCGCATCCTCGATCCAGTAGTCGTCGCCGACGCCGAACAGTCGCTCACGTACGAGAAGTCTCATGGATCACAGGTTCCCCGATGCCCCGCCGGAATGCGTGCAGGCCGCGGTGCTGTTGACTGGTTACATGACAGCACGTGCACGTGTCCGCGCCCCCGAACTGATCGGCAAGGGCGGCTGGCTCAATACAGGCGACCGGCAGTACACCCTTGCTGACCTGCGGGGACGCATCGTCATCCTGGACTTCTGGACGTTCTGCTGTGTGAACTGTCTGCATGTGCTCGACGAGCTGCGTGAGCTGGAGGAGAAGCACCGCGACACCGTCGTGATCATCGGTGTCCACTCGCCGAAGTTCGTGCACGAGGCGGAGCACCAGGCCGTCGTCGACGCCGTCGAGCGGTACGAGGTGCACCACCCCGTCCTCGACGACCCCGAGCTCGCCACCTGGAAGCAGTACGCCGTCCGGGCCTGGCCCACGCTCGTCGTCGTGGACCCCGAGGGCTATGTCGTCGCGCAGCACGCGGGCGAGGGGCACGCGCACGCCATCGAGAAGCTGGTCGAGGAGCTGGAGAGCGAGCACGCCGCCAAGGGCACCCTGCGCCGCGGCGACGGCCCGTACGTCGCCCCGGAGCCGGTCGCCACCCATCTGCGGTTCCCCGGCAAGGCGCTCACGCTCCCCGACGGGGGCTTCCTGGTGTCGGACACCACCCGTCACCGGCTGGTGGAGCTGGACGCCGACGGTGAGACCGTACGGGGCCACTTCGGCACCGGAGAGCGTGGATTCACGGACGGCCGCCCCGACGAGGCCCGGTTCAGCGAGCCGCAGGGTCTCGCCCTCCTGCCCGACGGCAGGATCGCCGTCGCGGACACGGTCAACCACGCGATCCGGGCGCTCGACCTGGCCACGGGCACGACGAGCACGCTCGCCGGGACGGGCCGCCAGTGGTGGCAGGGCTCCGCGACCAGCGGCCCGGCCACGGAGGTGGACCTCTCCTCGCCGTGGGACATCGCCTGGTTCGGTGACCGGCTGTGGATCGCCATGGCGGGCGTGCACCAGCTGTGGACGTACGACCCGGAGGCCGGCGCCGTACGCGTGGCCGCGGGCACCACCAACGAAGGGCTGGTCGACGGGCCGGGCCCCGAGGCGTGGTTCGCGCAGCCGTCCGGTCTGGCCGCTGCCGCTGACCGGCTCTGGGTCGCCGACTCCGAGACCTCCGCGCTGCGCTGGGTGGACGCGGAGGGCGCCGTCCACACCGCGGTCGGTACCGGTCTCTTCGACTTCGGCCACCGGGACGGCCCGGCCGGCGAGGCGCTTCTGCAGCACCCGCTGGGGGTCACCGCACTCCCGGACGGTTCCGTGGCCGTGAGCGACACCTACAACCACGCGCTGCGGCGGTACGACCCGGAGAGCGGCGAGGTCACCACCCTGGCCACGGATCTGCGGGAGCCGAGCGACGCGGTGCTGGTGGACGGGGACCTGGTCGTCGTCGAGTCCGCACGGCACCGGCTGACCCGGCTGCGGCTGCCCGACGAGGCCGTGCGGGTCGCGGACCGTGCCCACCGGACCCAGCGGGCCCCCACCGAGGTCGCCGCCGGCACGCTGCGGCTGGACGTGGTCTTCCAGGCACCCGCCGGGCAGAAGCTGGACACCCGCTACGGCCCCTCCACCCGGCTGCTGGTCTCCTCGACCCCGCCGGAGCTGCTGGCCGAGGGATCCGGCCAGGGTACGGACCTGAGCCGTGACCTGGTCCTCGCGGACGGGGCCACCGAGGGCGTCCTGCATGTGTCCGCGATGGCGGCGTCCTGCGACGACGACCCGGCCAACGAGTACCCGGCCTGCCATGTGCACCAGCAGGACTGGGGCGTCCCGGTGAGCGTCACCGCCACGGGGACGGCGAGGCTGCCGCTGGTGCTGGCCGGGATGGACGAGCAGGACTGACGGGCCCGCCGGCTCACCGGTAGCGCTTCTCGTCGTCCGGGACGACCGTGGTGGTGGGCGGCACGATCATGCGGCGCCGGCGCGCGATGCTCACGTAGACGAAGACCCCGACGAGGCCGACGAGCATCATGATCCAGCCGACCAGGTCGACGTTGACGCTGTCCATTTCCCAGTCGGTGGCGAACGCGAGAATCGCGCCGGCACCGATCAGGAGAATGCATCCTCCGAGTCCCATGACTTCGCCTCCTCGACGGCCCGGTGAATCCGGGCCGGTGTACGTCTCGCGTACCCGGCCCGGCAACAACCATGTCCGAAGGGGCGGTTGGGACGGCGGAGGGATCAGGCCGCGAGGAACGCCAGGAGCGCGTTGGCCAGGAGATACGGGTCGTCGGCTCCGCAGAGCTCGCGCGCACTGTGCATCGAGAGGATCGCCACACCGATGTCGACGGTGCGGATGCCGTGCCTCGCCGCGGTGATCGGGCCGATCGTCGTGCCGCAGGGCATCGAGTTGTTGGAGACGAACGACTGCCACGGCACGCCCGCCTTCTCGCAGGCCGTGGCGAATACGGCGCGGCCGCTGCCGTCGGTCGCGTAGCGCATGTTGACGTTGACCTTGAGGATCGGTCCGCCGTTGGCCACCGGGTGGTGCGTCGGGTCGTGCCGCTCGGCGTAGTTCGGGTGGACGGCGTGGCCGGTGTCCGAGGAGAGGCAGACGGTTCCGGCGAAGGCCCTGGCACGGTCCTCGTACGAGCCGCCGCGGGCGAACACGGAGCGCTCGAGGACCGTGCCGAGCAGCGGGCCGTCCGCGCCGGTGTCGGACTGGGAGCCGTTCTCCTCGTGGTCGAAGGCCGCCAGCACGGGGATGTACGGGAGCTCGTCGTCGGGCTGGGTGACCACGGCCGCCAGCGCGGCGGTCGCGGCGTGCACCGAGAGCAGGTTGTCCATCCGGGGACCTGCGAGCAGCTCACGGTCCCGGCCCAGATAGGCGGGCGCCTCGACGGGGTGCGGCATGAGGTCCCAGCCGGTGACCTCGGCGGGGTCGACGCCCGCCGCCTCGGCGACGAAGCGGATCAGGTCGCCCTCCTCGACCTCACCGAGCCCCCAGATCGGCTGCATGTGCTTCTGCCGGTCGAGCTTGAGGCCGTCGGGGTTGGCGGACCGGTCCAGGTGCACGGCCAGCTGGGGGACCCGCAGCAGAGGCCGGTCGATGTTGACCAGCCGGTGCGTGCCGTCGCGCAGCGAGAGGCGGCCGGCGAGACCGAGGTCCCGGTCGAGCCAGGTGTTCAGGAGCGTCCCGCCGTAGACCTCGACGGCGATCTGGCGCCAGCCGTACGCACCCGTGTCGGGCCGCGGCTTGACGCGCAGGTTGGGGGAGTCGGTGTGCGCCCCCACGATCCGGAACGGGGTGTGGGCGCCGGCGCCCTCCGGCACGTACCAGGCGACGATGGCGCCGCCCCGCAGGACGTACTTCCCGCCGATGGAGCCGTCCCACGCGTCCGTCTCCTCGACCTGGCGGAATCCGGCCTTCTCCAGCCGCGCGGCGGCCTCGGCCACCGCGTGGTACGGGGAGGGTGCTGCCATCAGGAAAGCCATCAGGTCGTCGGTGTGCCCGCGGTCGAAGCGGAGGGGAGAGCTCATGTTCCTCACTTTAACGACGGCCCGTGAGGGCGCTTCACGGTGTACGACGATGCCGCCGCCCGGGAAGGATCCGGACGGCGGCATTCGGCAAGCGGGAAGGCCTCAGAACGCGGCCTCGCCCAGCTCCATCAGCGAGTTGTCGACGGACTCGGCCAGCGCGCGCTCGCCGGAGACCCCCGGCAGGACGTTCGCCGCGAAGAACTTCGCGGCGGCGATCTTGCCCTGGTAGAACGCCGCGTCCTTGGCGGAGGCGTTGCGCAGCTTCTCGGAGGCCACGACCGCGCCCTTGAGCAGCAGGTAACCGACGACGACATCGCCGGACGCCATCAGGAGGCGGGTCGTGTTGAGACCGACCTTGTAGATGTTCTTGACGTCCTCGCCGGTCGCGGTGAGGTCGGTGATCATCGTGCCGACGATCGCCTCCAGGTCCACCGCGGCCTTGGCGAGGTTGTCCAGCGAGCCGGACAGCTCCTCGTCGCCCTGGGCGCTCGCGAGGAACTTCTTGATCTCCTCGGAGAGCGCGTTCAGCGAGGCACCCTGGTCGCGGACGATCTTCCGGAAGAAGAAGTCCTGGCCCTGGATCGCCGTCGTGCCCTCGTACAGCGTGTCGATCTTGGCGTCACGGATGTACTGCTCGATCGGGTACTCCTGGAGGTAGCCCGAGCCGCCGAAGGTCTGGAGCGACTGCGCGAGCTGCTCGTAGGACTTCTCGGAGCCGTAGCCCTTGACGATCGGGAGCAGCAGGTCGTTGAGGCCGTTGAGCGCCTTGGCGTCCTCGCCCGCGGCCTCCTTCACCTGGATCGCGTCCTGGACGGACGCGGTGTACAGCACGAGGGAGCGCATGCCCTCGGCGTACGCCTTCTGCGTCATGAGCGAGCGGCGCACGTCGGGGTGGTGCGTGATGGTGACCTTGGGGGCCGTCTTGTCCATGAACTGCGACAGGTCGGTGCCCTGGACGCGCTCCTTGGCGTACTCCAGCGCGTTGAGGTAGCCCGCCGAGAGGGAGGCGATGGCCTTCGTGCCGACCATCATGCGGGCGAACTCGATGATGCGGAACATCTGGCGGATGCCGTCGTGCTTGTCGCCGATCAGCCAGCCCTTGGCGGGGTGCTGGTCGCCGAAGGTCATCTCGCAGGTGTTCGACGCCTTGAGGCCCATCTTGTGCTCGACGTTCGTCGCGTACACGCCGTTGCGCTCACCGAGCTCGCCGGTGGTCCAGTCGAAGTGGTACTTCGGGACCAGGAAGAGGGAGAGGCCCTTGGTGCCGGGGCCCGCGCCCTCGGGGCGTGCCAGGACGTAGTGGAGGATGTTCTCGGACATGTCGTGCTCGCCCGAGGTGATGAAGCGCTTCACACCCTCGATGTGCCAGGAGCCGTCCTCCTGCTCGACCGCCTTCGTGCGGCCGGCGCCGACGTCCGAACCGGCGTCCGGCTCGGTCAGCACCATCGTCGAGCCCCACTGCTTCTCGACGGCGATCTCGGCGACCTTCTTCTGCGCCTCGTTGCCCTCGTCGAAGAGGATGCCGGCGAACGCGGGACCTGAGGAGTACATCCAGACGGCCGGGTTGGAGCCGAGCACCAGCTCCGCGTAACCCCAGATCAGGGAGCGCGGGGACGTCGTGCCGCCGATCTCCTCGGGCAGGCCCAGGCGCCAGTACTCGGAGTCCATGAACGCCTGGTACGACTTCTTGAAGGAGGCCGGGACGGGCGCGGTGTTCGTCTCGGGGTCGAAGACCGGCGGGTTGCGGTCCGCGTCGGCGTACGAATCGGCGAGCTCGTTCTCCGAGAGGCGGGTGACCTCGTCCAGGATGCTCTTCGCGGTGTCGACGTCCATCTCGGCGAACGGACCGGTGCCGTACAGCTTGTCGCGCCCGAGGACCTCGAAGAGGTTGAACTCGATGTCGCGGAGATTCGACTTGTAGTGCCCCATGGGAAGGCTCCGTAATCAATAGCAGTGGCGCGCAGCGCCCCGTGGAGGAGTGAGGATCGGGCGACGGACGGCCTGGCGTGGGTATATCAGCTGACCTCTCGATGATGCTACCCGTCAGTAATAAGACGCAACCCCTCAAGGCACAGATGTGTCCGATTACTCTTTGCGGCATGTATGGCTACGACCAGAACCCGGGTGCACAGCAGCAGATGGGCGGCGGCTACGGCGAGCAGCCGTTGTACCCCGAGCCCTCGCCGCCGTCCCTGGCCGACGCGGTACGGGCCTTCACGACCGGTTCGCTGTCCGCGGAGGACTTCCAGCAGATCTTCGCCACGGCGAAGGTCTACTGCCCGCGCGGCGACAACCCCGGCTTCCTGGCGCTGCACAACACGCAGCAGCCGGTGATCCCGATGTTCAGCACGCTCAAGGAGCTCAGGAGCTACGCGGGCAAGGAGTCCAAGTACTTCGTGATCACGGGCGCCGAGGTGATCGACCTGCTGCCGACGGGCTACGGCTTCGTCCTGGACATGGAGGGTGATCACCGCATGGTCTTCGACGCCAAGGCGGTGGAGCAGATGGTCGACTTCGCGATGCGCCGCATGTACGGCTGAGGGCTGTCCCGTAGGCGCCGCATACGACAAGCCCCGAGGACCCGCACCGTTCCGGTGCGGGTCCTCGTCGCTGTCCGGGGGTGCGGGAATGGATGCCACCTTGCTGGATGTTCACCATTCAACTAAATTGGCAGCAGACTCCCGGAGGTGGCTCCCATGCCCGCAGTGACCGTCGAAAACCCGCTGACCCTGCCGAAGGTCGCGGCCGAGGCCGCGGCCGTGGCCCGCCCTGTACTGACCGTCACGACCGCGCCCAGCGGCTTCGAGGGGGAGGGATTCCCGGTGCGGCGCGCCTTCGCCGGGATCAACTACCGGCACCTCGACCCGTTCATCATGATGGACCAGATGGGTGAGGTGGAGTACGCGGCCGGCGAGCCGAAGGGGACCCCCTGGCACCCTCACCGCGGCTTCGAGACCGTCACGTACATCATCGACGGCAGCTTCATCCACCAGGACAGCAACGGTGGCGGCGGCGCGATCGAGAACGGTGACACCCAGTGGATGACCGCCGGCAGCGGTCTCCTGCACATCGAGACGCCGCCCGAGGCGCTCGTCATGTCCGGCGGCCTCTTCCACGGCCTCCAGCTCTGGGTGAACCTGCCCAAGGCCGACAAGATGATGGCGCCCCGCTACCAGGACATCCGCGGTGGCCAGGTCCAGCTCCTCGCCTCCCCGGACGGCGGCGCGCTGCTCCGTGTCATCGCCGGTGAACTCGACGGCCATGAGGGGCCGGGCATCACGCACACCCCGATCACCATGGTCCACGCGACGATCAGGCCCGGTGCCGAGGTGACGCTGCCCTGGCGCGAGGACTTCAACGGCCTCGCCTACGTGCTCGCGGGGCGCGGGAGCGCCGGAGCGGAGCGCCGCCCCGTCCGTACCGGGCAGACCGCGGTCTTCGGCAAGGGGTCGTCGCTGACCGTCCGCGCCGACGAGGCGCAGGACGGCAACACGCCGGACCTGGAGGTCGTGCTGCTCGGCGGGCGCCCGATCCGTGAGCCGATGGCGCACTACGGGCCGTTCGTGATGAACACCCAGGAGGAGCTCAAGCAGGCCTTCGAGGACTTCCAGGCCGGCCGCCTCGGCACGGTCCCGGCCGTCCACGGCATGTGACCTGACACTCCGGGCGCGGGTGACGCCGGGCGGTGGGTGACGCCCGGCGTACGGACGGCGCCCGGCGTGCGGATGACGGGGCGTCACCCGTACGCCCGTGCGGAAGGGACACCGCTCCCGGCCCGTGATCGGGTGGGAGGGTGCCGCCCAACCGGAAGCCCCTCCTGCCCGACGTCGCGCGGCGGACGGCCGCCTGGTGCGGCGTACTGCTCCTGGTCGCCGGCGTCGTGGCCGTGGCCGTCTGGCTGTGCGTGACGCTCAAGACCGCGGTCACCCCGGTCCTGCTGGCGCTGCTCGGCACGGCCCTGCTCGGGCCCGTCCACCGCTGGCTGACCGCCCACAAGGTGAACAGATCGGTGGCGGCGGGCCTGACCTGTGCCGCGCTCGTCGCGGTGGTCGGCGGTGCCGGATACATCGTGGTCACCGCCCTCGTCGACACCGGCGACCAGATCGTGTCCTCGCTGAAGGACGCGGGCCAGTGGGTCATCGACCACTTCGGCATCGCGGGTTCCGCGAATGTGGACGACCTGGCGGAGAACGCCAAGGGCCTGGTCGAGAAGTTCGGCGCGAGCGCGGCGGGCGGCCTGCTCACCGGGATCAGCCTCATCGGGTCGCTCCTGACCACCTCCGTCCTGGCCCTGCTGCTGACGTTCTTCTTCCTGCGCGACTCCGACCGCGCCGCCCGCCTCGCGCACTCGGTCGCCCCGCGCGGCACGGGCGACCTCGTGGAGGCCATGGGGCGCAGGGCCTTCGAAGCCGTCGAGGGGTTCATGCGCGGCACCACCTTCATCGCCCTGATCGACGCGGTGTGCATCACGGTGGGCCTGCTGATCCTTCGGGTGCCGGGCGCGGTGGGCCTGGGGGCGCTGGTCTTCGTCGGCGCCTACATCCCGTATCTCGGGGCGTTCATCTCAGGGGCCGTCGCCGTGCTGGTCGCGCTGGCCGATCGAGGCTTCGTGATCGCGCTCTGGGCCCTGGGCGTGGTGCTCGCCGTCCAGGTGCTGGAGGGCCATGTGCTCCAGCCCGTCATCCAGAGCCGTACGGTCCAGATGCACCCCGCCATGGTCATGATCGCGCTGACCGCGGGTGCGAGCGTCGCGGGACTGCTCGGCATGCTGCTGGCGGTGCCCCTGTGCGCCGCCGCGTTCGGGGTGATCGGCGAGCTGCGCCGTGGTTTCGAGGACGACGGCCCGGAAAGCGCGGTTCCGGAGGGCTCATGAGACGAGGCCGGCGCCCAGCTCCGCGGGCTCCGCCGCCTCGTACAGCTCGAACCAGATCGACTTCCCCTCGCCCCTCGGGTCCACGCCCCACAGGTCGGCGAGCATCTCCATCAGCATCAGTCCGCGGCCGCTGGAGGCCATCTCGCCCGGCCGCCGTTTGTGCGGCAGCTCGTCGCTGGCGTCGGCCACCTCGACACGCAGCCGCCGCATGCCCCGCTCTCCGGTCACCTCCGCCACGAGCAGCGCGTCCCCGTCCGTGTGCACGAGCACGTTCGTGGACATCTCGGAGACCATCAGCTCCGCGGAGTCGATCTGCTCCGCGTCACCCCAGTCGTGCAACAGCTCCCTCAGCTGCTGCCTGGCGGCCGCGACCCGCTCGGGCTCCGCCTGGGCGATGGTCATGGCCGAGCGCCGTGCCGGAGTCCTGCGCGTCCGCGCCCCTTCGCGGCGCAGCACCAGGACCGCGATGTCGTCCTCACGGCGGTCCGCCAGTGGCCCGGTCGTGTAGTGCGAGCCGGGACCGTGCACCGTCTGTACGAGGGCGTCCGCGAGCTCCTCCAGGTCCTCGACGGGCTTCTCCAGGACCGGCCTGAGCCTGGTCCATCCGGTGGCCATGTCGTGTCCGCCGGTCTCGATGAGCCCATCCGTGCACAGCATGATCGTCTCGCCCGACCCCAGGACGACACGGGTCGTCGGATAGTCGGCGTCCTTCTCGACGCCCAGCGGCAGCCCCCCGGCGGTCTGCCGGATCACCGCGGTGCCGTCGACGCTGATCACCACCGGGTCCGGGTGGCCGGCCCTGGCGACGTCGAGGGTCCCGGTCGTGGGGTCGGCCTCCGCGTACAGACAGGTCGCGAAGCGTGTCGCGTCGGACCGGTCCTCGCCGTCGAGCGGGTCGTACGTCTCGGTCAGCCCGGACAGGAAGCGCGAGGCCCTGGAGAGCACGGCATCGGGGCGGTGCCCCTCGGAGGCGTACGCGCGCAGGGCGATCCGCAGCTGGCCCATCAGGCCCGCCGCCCGGACGTCATGGCCCTGGACATCGCCGATGACCAGGGCGATACGGCCGTTGGGAAGCGGGATCACGTCGTACCAGTCGCCGCCGACCTGGAGCCCTCCCCCTGTCGGGATGTAGCGCGCCGCGACCGCCAGGCCCGGTACATCGGGGCCGAGGGACGGCCTCATCGACCTCTGGAGGCCCAGCGACAGCTCGCGCTCGTTCTCGGCCGCACCGGCGCGGGTCAGGGCCTGTGCCAGCATCCGGGCCACCGTCGACAGCACGGAGCGCTCGTCCGGCGAGAAGGCCACCCGGTGCTGGAACCCCGCCATCCAGGCCCCCGTGGTGTGCCCGGACGAGATCAGTGGCAGGAAGGCCCAGGACTGGCGCCGGAACCCCTTGGCGAGGGGCCAGGTGGCGGGGAAGCGCCGCCGGTACTCCTCGGGCGACTCCAGATAGATCGCCTGGCCGGTCCGCACGACCTCGGCGGCCGGATAGTCGGTCTCCAGCGGCATGTCGGTGAACGGCTCCTCGTCGCCGGCGTTCTGCCCGTGGTGCCCGATGACGGTCAGCCGCTCGCCCGAGACGCCGAAGAGGGCGAGTCCGTCAGGAGAGAAGCCGGGCATGGAGAGCGAGGCGGCGACCCGCAGGACCTCCTCGGTGGACGCCGCCTCGGCCAGCGCACGCCCCGCGTCCAGCAGGAACGCCTCGCGCGAGCGTCGCCAGTCGCCGGTGAGCGGGGTCTGCGCGGCGGCACCCGCCGGGGGCTCGGTGACCTCCTGGAGCGTGCCCATCAGCACATACGTATGACGCCCCGGGGTGTTCAGCGGGACCGGCTTCGACCGGGTGCGCACCGTGCGGACGACCGAGCCGTTCTCGTCCATGATCCGGAGCCTGGCCTCGGCCAACGTGCCCTCGGCGATCGCGAAGTTCACGATGCCGTCGATCTCGTCCCAGTCGGCCGGATGGAAGCGCGGGCGCACCTCGCCGCCGGGGCGGGTCGTGGGCTCGGCGGGCAGCCCCACCAGCCGTGCCGCCTCGGCGTCGAACGAGACCGAGCCCGATGAGCTGTCCCAGCTCCACAGGCCGGTTCCGATCGCAGCAAGGATCTCCTCGGTGCGCATTGCCCCACTTTAGGAAGATGTTCTCCGCGGTCGCCACCGAGGGAGACCGCCAGGCAGCGCCCTGTCGGACGCCTTCGGGCGCGTCCCGGACAGCCGTGCGGCAACAATGCCAATGAAGCGGCGTGTCCACGGGCGGTAACCTGAGGTGTCACACCCCCGCCCCGCGAAGACTGGATGAACGACGATGCATCGGTACAGGTCCCACACCTGCGGCGAGCTCCGCGCCTCTGACGTCGGCACCGACGTCCGGCTGAGCGGCTGGCTGCACAATCGCCGAGACCTGGGTGGCATCCTCTTCATCGATCTGCGCGACCACTACGGCCTGGTGCAGCTCGTCGCGCGCCCCGGCACCGCCGGCAACGACGCCCTGGCGAAGCTGACCAAGGAGACCGTCGTCCGGATCGACGGCAAGGTCTCCGCGCGCGGTGCCGACAACGTCAACCCGGAGCTCCCGACCGGTGAGATCGAGATCGAGGTCACCGAGGTCGAGGTGCTGGGCGAGGCAGGACCGCTGCCCTTCACGATCAACGCCGAGGACGGCGTCAACGAGGAGCGGCGCCTGGAGTACCGCTTCCTCGACCTGCGCCGCGAGCGCATGCACCGCAACATCATGCTGCGCTCGGCCGTGGTCGCCTCCATCCGCTCCAAGATGGTGGCCCTCGGCTTCAACGAGATGGCGACGCCGATCCTCACCGCGACCTCCCCCGAGGGCGCCCGTGACTTCGTGGTGCCCTCCCGGCTCAACCCGGGCAAGTTCTACGCCCTCCCCCAGGCGCCGCAGCAGTTCAAGCAGCTGCTGATGATCTCCGGCTTCGACCGGTACTTCCAGATCGCGCCCTGCTTCCGTGACGAGGACGCCCGCGCCGACCGTTCGCCGGGCGAGTTCTACCAGCTCGACGTGGAGATGTCGTTCGTCGAGCAGGAGGACGTCTTCCAGCCGATCGAGAAGCTGATGACCGAGCTCTTCGAGGAGTTCGGCAACGGCCGCCATGTCACCTCGCCGTTCCCGCGCATCCCGTTCCGCGAGTCGATGCTGAAGTACGGCAACGACAAGCCGGACCTGCGGGCCAAGCTGGAGCTCGTCGACATCTCGGACGTCTTCGCCGACTCCGGGTTCAAGGCGTTCGCCGGCAAGCACGTCCGCGCCCTCCCGGTGCCGGACACCGCGGGCCAGTCCCGGAAGTTCTTCGACGGCCTCGGTGAGTACGCCGTCGAGCACGGAGCCAAGGGCCTCGCCTGGGTGCGCGTCGGCGACGACGGCACGCTGGCAGGACCGATCGCGAAGTTCCTCACCGAGACGGATGTCAAGACCCTCACCGAGCGGCTGTCCCTGGCCCCCGGCCACGCGGTCTTCTTCGGCGCGGGCGAGTTCGACGAGGTCTCCAAGATCATGTCCGCCGTCCGTGTGGAGGCCGCCAAGCGCGCCGGACACTTCGAGGAGGGCGTCTTCCGGTTCTGCTGGATCGTCGACTTCCCGATGTACGAGAAGGACGAGGAGACCGGGAAGATCGACTTCTCGCACAACCCCTTCTCGATGCCCCAGGGCGGCCTGAAGGACCTGGAGGAGAAGGACCCGCTGGACATCCTCGCCTGGCAGTACGACATCGTCTGCAACGGCATCGAGCTGTCCTCCGGCGCCATCCGTAACCACGAGCCCGAGCTGATGCTCAAGGCCTTCGAGATCGCCGGTTACGACCGCGAGACCGTGGAGCACGAGTTCGCGGGCATGCTCCGCGCCTTCCGCCTCGGCGCCCCGCCGCACGGCGGCATCGCCCCGGGCGTCGACCGCATCGTGATGCTGCTCGCCGACGAGCCCAACATCCGCGAGACGATCGCCTTCCCGCTCAACGGCAACGCCCAGGACCTGATGATGGGTGCTCCGACCGTGCTGGACGAGACGCGGCTGCGCGAGCTGAACATCCAGCTCCGCAAGCCCGTCGCGGCGACGAAGGAGAAGGCCGAGGCCAAGGACTCGGTGGCGAGGGACACCGGCGCGAAGTAGGCGTCACCCCCTCCGCTTCGGTTCCACGTGAAACAGCCCCCGGCCACCCGGCCGGGGGCTGTTTCACGTGGAACTTGCCCGCGTACGGGTGGAACTCCTACGGCCTCGGGTACACGGGCCGGGTACATCCGGATGGCCCCGGTTCAGGTTCGGCGCCCTCGGGCCCGGCAAAGACTGGCACGGGAAGCTCGTCCGCCCTCCACCGAGGAGTTCCGCACCGTGTCCCTCCCGCGCCGCCCCTACGTCCTTCTCGTCGCCCTGTACCTGCTGGTCATCGGCTGTTCCGCCGGGACCGTGGGGACCGTCGACCCCTCCGCGCCCCGGGGCGCGGCCGGCCCCGAGGCCCCGAGCGCCCCGCCGCGCCCCGTGGAGAGCCTCCGCCCCCCGGCGGATATCCCGGATCTGGGCCCGGGGACCCGCGCGCAGATCCCGGCCACGGCCCGGCAGGCCGTCGTGGTGACCGGGCAGGGCCCCGACTCCAACAACTCATCGGTCGTGCTCTACAACCTCGACGACGCCGCCCTCGGATGGAGACCCGGGGCGGGCCCCTGGCCCGCCCACAACGGAAGGGAAGGCTGGACGGACCACCATCTCGCGGATGACCTCAGATCCCCCGTCGGGGTCTTCGGCCTCACCGACGCGGGCGGCCGGCTGCCCGACCCGGGCGCACTGCTCCCGTACGACGAACAGCACCGCTTCGCGGTGACCGGCGAGGGCTTCCTGGGCGAGCCCCTCGACGGCTCCTTCGACTACGTCGTCGCCATCAACTACAACCGGACCCCGGGCACCAGCCCGCTGGACCGCACCCGGCCCCTGGGCCCGGAGCGCGGCGGCGGTATCTGGCTCCACGTCGACCACGGCGGCCCGACCCAGGGCTGCGTCTCGCTGACCGAGGACCGGATGCGGGAGCTGCTGCTCACCCTGGATCCGGCGAAGCACCCGGTGATCGTGATGGGGGACGCCGCGTCGCTGGCCCTGTGAGACGCGGAATGGCTACTGCGGCCTGCCCGTCAAGGCTGTTGCCGACGGAGCCCGGGTCCCCGTGTTCGGGGAGCCGGGCTCCTGCGTGGTGTGCGTCGCTTACGCGGGCTTCTCCTCCAGGCGGGGGAACAGCACCGCGCCCTTCGTGACCGTCGCGCCCACGGGCAGCTGTCCCCAGCGGCCCGCGTCCTGCACCGGCTGGTCGGCCAGCGCGCCGAGGGAGGCCTCGGCGCCGAGGGACTCCCACAGCTTCTGCGAGGTGTCCGGCATCACGGCGTTCAGCAGGACCGCGACGGCGCGCAGCGCGTCGGCCGCCGTGTACAGGATGGTCGCGAGCCGGGCCTGTCCCTCCGGGGACGTGTCCTTGGCGACCTTCCAGGGCTCCTGCTCCGTGATGTAGCCGTTGACCTGCTTCACGAAGTCGAAGATCGCCAGGATGCCGCCCTGGAAGTCCAGCTCCTCGCCGACCTTCCGGTCGGCGGAGGCGACAGCCTTGGCCAGGCCCTCCTGGACCGCCAGCTCCGCGTCGCCGGCCGCCGTGGCCTCGGGGAGCGCACCGCCGAAGTACTTGCCGACCATGGCCGCCACGCGCGAGGCGAGGTTGCCGTAGTCGTTGGCGAGCTCGGAGGTGTAGCGGGCGCTGAAGTCCTCCCAGGAGAACGAGCCGTCGCTGCCGTACGCGATGGCCCGCAGGAAGTACCAGCGGTACGCGTCCACGCCGAAGTGCGAGGTCAGGTCCTGCGGCTTGATGCCGGTCAGATTCGACTTGGACATCTTCTCGCCGCCGACCATCAGCCAGCCGTTGGCGACGACCTTGCCGGGCAGCGGAAGACCCTGCGCCATCAGCATGGCCGGCCAGATGACCGAGTGGAAGCGCAGGATGTCCTTGCCGATCAGGTGCACGTCCGCCGGGAACGTGCCGTCGAACTTCTCCTGGTTGGCGCCGTAGCCGACCGCGGTCGCGTAGTTGAGCAGCGCGTCGATCCACACGTAGATGACGTGCTTCGGGTCCCACGGCACCGGGACGCCCCAGTCGAACGTGGAACGCGAGATCGACAGGTCCTGGAGACCCTGCTTGACGAAGTTCACGATCTCGTTGCGGGCGGACTCGGGCTGGATGAAGCCCGGGTTGGCCGCGTAGAACTCGATGAGCTTCGGGCCGTACTCGCTCAGCTTGAAGAAGTAGTTCTCCTCCTTGAGGAGCTCCACCGGCTTCTTGTGGATCGGGCACAGCTTGGTGCCGTCCTCGGCCTCGATCAGGTCACCCGGGAGCTTGTACTCCTCGCAGCCCACGCAGTACGGGCCTTCGTACCCGCCCTTGTAGATCTGGTCCTTGTCGTACAGGTCCTGCACGAACTCCTGCACACGGTCGGTGTGCCGCTTCTCCGTCGTACGGATGAAGTCGTCGTTCGCGACGTTGAGGTGCTCCCAGAGGGGCTTCCAGGCCTCCTCGACGAGCTTGTCGCACCAGGCCTGGGGGGTGACGTTGTTCGCCTCGGCCGTGCGCATGATCTTCTGACCGTGCTCGTCCGTGCCGGTGAGGTACCACACCTTCTCGCCGCGCTGGCGGTGCCAGCGGGTGAGCACGTCGCCTGCGACGGTCGTGTAGGCGTGGCCCAGGTGAGGAGCGTCGTTGACGTAGTAGATGGGGGTCGATACGTAGAAACTCTTCACGACGTCGCCCCCTTGCTTCTCGGATCCAGTGGCCGCCATGGTCGAAATCCTAACGGCCCGTGGGAGATCCACTCACATCGATAACGGCGCCCCGGGGTGCGGAGAGCTTTGCGAAACATCCTTTCCCGTACCAAAGACGCATCCTGGGAGGAGTGGGCACGCGTGCACGAGGCAGGGGACAACACGATGCGGGTACTGGTCGCCGAGGACGAGGAAATTCTTGCGGAGCTGGTGGCGACCGGACTGCGGCGGGCCGGATTCGCCGTCGACACCGTGTACAGCGGCGACGCCGCGCTCGCCTACCTCGGGCTCCACGACTACGACGTCGTCGTCCTGGACCGCGATCTGCCCCGGGTGCACGGCGACGACGTGGCGCGCAGGCTCGTCTCCGCGGGCTCACGGACCAGGATCCTGATGCTCACCGCTTCCGGGACCATGGAGGACCGGGTGGAGGGGCTCGACCTCGGCGCCGACGACTATGTGAGCAAGCCCTTCGAATTCCCCGAGCTGGTGTCCCGGGTGCGCGCCCTGCGGCGGCGCAGCGCCCGTCCCGTCCCGCCGCAGCTGGAGAGACACGGCATCCGGCTCGACAGCGTGCGCAGGGCCGCCACGCGTGACGGGCGGGACCTGGATCTTTCACCGAAGGAGTTCACCGTGTTGCAGCTGCTGCTGGAGGCAGACGGAGGCACGGTCAGTGCCGAGGAGCTGCTGGAGCGGGCCTGGGACGCCAATGCCGACCCCTTCACCGGCGCCGTCCGCGTCTGTATGAGCAAGCTGCGCGCCAAGCTGGGGGAGCCGGCGTTGATCCGCACCGTCCAGGGCGTCGGGTACGCCCTGTGAGCGGCGGGCTGCTACGCCTGGTGCGGGCGACCGGTACCTCGCACGTCCGGCACTCCACGATCCGGATGCGGATCGCCCTCGTGTACGGCGGGGTCTTCCTGGTCCTCGGCACGGCGCTGCTCACCACGGTCAACCTGGCGTCGCGCGCCGGCACGGACTCGCAGGCCCGGGCCATCGCCACATCCGCGGCGGTCGCCCAGCCGGGCTTCGCGGTCAACGGGCCCCTGCACACACGGGGGCGCCTCGGGCCGCCCACGGTCTACGACGTCACCGACGACGTCAGCAACGCGGCGAGCCGGGAGCTCCTGTACTGGTCGATCGCCGCGCTGCTGGTCATGACGGGCTGCGCGGTCGGCGTGGGCTGGTGGACCGCCGGCCGGGTGCTGCGGCCCGTCCACGCGATGACGGCGAAGGCACGGCGGCTCTCCGAACACACCCTGCACGAGCGGATCGCCTCCAGCGGTCCTGACGACGAGCTGAAGGAGCTGGGGGAGACACTCGACGCGCTGCTGGCACGGCTGGAGAAGGCCTTCGACAGCCAGCGGCGCTTCATCGCCAACGCCTCGCACGAGCTGCGGACCCCGCTGGCCACCCAGCGGGCGGCGATCCAGGTGGGGCTCGACGACCCGTCTCCCGAGGACCTCGTACGGACCCGGCAGACGCTGCTGGACAACAACCGGCGCAGCGAGCGGCTCATCGAGGGCCTGCTGGTGCTGGCCCGCAGCGAACAGGGGCTGGCCGGCACCGAGCGCGCGGAGGTCGACCTGGCGCAGGTGCTCAAGGAGGAGTCGGTCAGGACCCCCGCGGCGGCGGGGCGTTCGGCGGTGGACCGGCCGGAGGTCACGGTCGAGGCCGAGCCCTGCGTCGTACGCGGAAACCGGCAGCTGCTCGCGCAGCTCGTGGCGAACCTGCTGTCCAACGCGGTGCGGTACAACGTGCCCGACGGCCGGGTCAGGGTGTCACTGTCGGCTGTCGGGGTCCTGGTGGTCCGCAACACAGGACCCGCTGTGGCCGAGGCGGACATCGCCGGGTTCTTCCAGCCGTTCAGGCGTGGGGAGGGGCGGGACCGTATGGGGCAGGGCTCGGGGCTCGGCCTTTCGATCGTGCGGTCGATCGCGCTGGCCCACGGCGGTACGGTCACGGCGGTACCCGGCCCGGAGGGCGGGCTCGCCGTGACCGTACGGCTGCCGGTGGATCAGTCCTCCGCGCTGTCTCCGCGGGCGGCGGTCCAGGCGGGCAGTCCGGCCAGGACCTCCCGGTAGAACGTCGCGTCGGGCACCTCGCGCGGGGCGGGACCCGCGTGGAAGAAACCGGCGTTCTCAACGTCCAGCCTGCGCAGGAAGTCGAAGCCCTTCGCGTCCTCTTCGCCGAACGCGACGAACTGGAAGAACAGCGGCAGCCGTGCCGCTTCCGCCAGCGCCTGCTTGGCCGCGACCTTCGCGTCCGGGGCGCCGTCCGTCTGGAAGATCACCAGAGCCGGTCCTGTGGCGCCTGACTTCTCGTAGTGCGTGACGATCTCCTCGACGGCCCGGTGGTAGTTCGTACGGCCCAGGCGGCCGAGGCCCGCGTGCAGCTCGTCGATCCGGCCCTCGTGCGTGGCGAGGTCGACCGCCCCGGTGCCGTCGATGTCGGTCGAGAAGAAGACGACGGGCACGGTGGCGTTCGCGTCCAGGTGCGCGGCGAGCGCCAGCGTGCGGTCGCCGAGGTGCTGGGCGCTGCCGTCCTTGTAGAACGGCCGCATGGAGCCGGACCGGTCGAGCACCAGATACACGGTGGCCCGCAGCCCCGTCAGCCCGTGCGCCTTGAGACCGGCCTGCGCCGCCTTGTACGGGGCGACGAGCGCGGGCGCCGCCGCCTTGACCCGGGCGAGGGTGACGGCAGGCTTCCCGGCGGGAGCGGAAGCCTTGGGCTCGACGGCCGGCTCGACGGCCGGCTCGACGGCTGCCTCCGCGACCGGCTCCGCGTCCGGCTCGGCGGCTGCCGCTTCGGCCTTCGGCGCCTCGGGCGCGGCCTCCGGCTCGGGGGCCGCCTCGGGAGCCGGCTCGGTCTTCGCTTCGGCCTTCGTCTCGGCCTCTGCTCCGGCGGCAGGGGCTTCGGTGGCGGGGGCCTCGGCGGCAGGCTCCTCGACCGCGGCCGCGCGCTCGCTCTCGCCCTCCGGATCCAGGTCGATGTCGATCGTGATCGGCTCGGCGTCGGCGTCGGCGGCGGTGTCCTTCCCGGCATCGGCCGAGTCCTCCGCCGGCTTCACCTCCGGGTCCGACCCCTGGGCCGGAATCCTCGGCGAGGACACCGGAGCCGAGGTGGCGGCCGATGTGGCGGCCGAGGATTCGCTCGTCTTGTCGAAGGCCGCCGAAACCAGGTCCGACGCCTGTCCGCTTCCGCTTCCGCTTCCGCTGTCGTGCTCGGCACCGGTGGACCGGTCCGAGGATGAAGCCGGGGCCGGTACCGAGGCCTTCTCCGGCTCCGGCTCCGTGGCCTGGGTGCGCTCGGCCTGGGGCGGGACGGTGGCCGTGGTCGGCTCGTCCTGCTCCGTCCGGCCGAACACCTTGCGCAGCAAGCTCCGAATGCCCATGGGCGAGGCCTTTCGCATGAGTTGGGTGCGATAAATGTCCGTACTGCGGGAATTGATCCCTGGCCAGGGCGGATACGTAAGGTTAGCGGCCGGATCCGGCCGTCCGGCTGCGCGGCCCGCCCCTGCGTCAACCGAGCCCCAACCGAGTCGTCACCGAGTCCTGAACGGAAGCCCGTACGGGGGCCGGACTGCCGGAAGTGCAGCGGTGTCCCGGACTTCACCCTCCGTTCATCGGCAGTCCCACGAACGGGATGGACGCGCCCCTACCGTCACGCGTGACACACGACGGAGGGACGAAAACGTGCGTAATCTGCTACCGCTCATCGGCTCGCACCCGGGCGGGCGTTCTGCGTTGACCTGCCGCTACCGCTGCGGTGACGCCTGCTTCCAAGAGGTCCCGAACACCAGCGACAACGAGTACGCCGGTGACATCATCGCCGGTGCCCTGTCACGCCGGTCGATGATGCGGGCCGCCGCCGTGGTGACCGTGGCGACCGCCGCCGGAACCATGGCCCTCGTCGGCCCGGCGGTGCGGACCGCCGAGGCCGCGCCCTCCACGGGCCGCCCCGGCAGCAAGCCGAAGCCCACCGCTCCGGGCGCCCGTGGTCTGCGCTTCGAGGCCGTCGCGCCCAACACGGACGACCAGGTCACGATCCCCCACGGCTACAGCCAGAACGTCGTGATCCGCTGGGGCGAGCCGATCCTGCGCGGGGCTCCCCGCTTCGACCCGGACAAGCAGTCCGCCAAGGCGCAGGCGGGCCAGTTCGGTTACAACAACGACTTCCTCTCCCTGATCCCGCTGCCCGGTGAGCGCGGGCGTCAGGTGCTGGTCGCCAACCACGAGTACACGGACGAGATCCTGATGTTCCGTGGATACGATCCGGCCAGTCCGACCCGTGAGCAGGTCGAGATCGCCTGGGCGGCGCACGGACTCTCCGTGGTCGTCGTCCAGGAGGAGCACCGCACGGGCAAGCTCGCCCCGGTCACCCGCCACCAGCTGAACCGCCGCCTCACCGCGACCAGCGAATTCCGGGTCACCGGCCCGGCCGCCGGCAGCCCGCTGCTGCGTACCTCCGCCGACCGCACCGGCCGCAAGGTGCTCGGCACCCTCAACAACTGCGCCGGCGGCACCACCCCGTGGGGCACCACACTCCACGGCGAGGAGAACTTCAACCAGTACTTCGCCAACGGTTCCAGCGACACCGACCTTCGGTACGGCATCGGCACGGGCGAGACGGAGCGCAAGTGGGAGCGGTTCGACCAGCGCTTCGACCTGGCGCAGGAGCCCAACGAGGCACACCGCTTCGGCTGGGTCGTCGAGCTCGACCCGTACGACCCCGACTCGACGCCCCGCAAGCGGACCGCGCTCGGCCGGTTCAAGCACGAGGCGGCGCAGCCCCGGCTCACCGCCGACGGCCGTCCCGTGGTCTACATGGGTGACGACGAGAAGTTCGACTACTTCTACAAGTTCGTCTCCAGCAAGCGGATGAAGAAGGGGAACTCGCGGGCCGCCCACGAGCACAACCTCACCCTGCTGGACGAAGGCACCCTGTACGTCGCCAAGTTGACGGGCGACTCCCCGGCAGCCGAGTTCGACGGCACGGGCAAGCTCCCGTCCGACGGTGAGTTCGACGGCAGCGGCGTCTGGATCCCGCTCGCCACGGGCGACACCTCGCACGTTCCGGGCATGACGGCCGAGGAGGTGTACGTCTTCACCCGCCTGGCCGGTGACAAGGTCGGCGCGACGAAGATGGACCGCCCCGAGGACATCGAGCCCTCGCCGCGCACCGGCCGGGTCTACGTCGCCCTCACCAACAACACCGACCGCGGCGAGGCGGGCATGGCCGGCGTGGACGAGGCCAACCCGCGCAACGCCAACAAGCACGGTCAGATCCTGGAGTTCGCGGAGAACTGGGACGACCCGGCGGGTGACGGCTTCGCCTGGCGGCTGTTCCTCGTCGCGGGCGACCCGGAGGACCCGGCGACGTACTTCTCGGGCTTCCCCAAGGAGAACGTCAGCCCCATCTCCTGCCCGGACAACGTGGCCTTCGACGATCACGGCAATCTGTGGATCTCCACGGACGGCAACCAGCTCGGTTCGCACGACGGCCTGTTCGGCGTGGCGACCCAGGGTGAACGGCGCGGTGAGCTCAAGCAGTTCCTGACCATGCCGACCGGTGCGGAGACCTGCGGCCCGGTCATCCAGGACCGTCGCGTCCTCGTCGCCGTGCAGCACCCCGGTGAGGTCGACGGCGCGTCCGTCGAGAAGCCGGCGAGCACCTGGCCGGACGGCCCCGACAGGATCGTCCGCCCCTCGGTCGTCGCCGTCTGGCGCAAGGACGGCAGCGACGTCGGCGTCTGACGGCAGGGGAGGTTACGGACGAGGGATTCGGACATATCGACCGGATTCCCGTCCGTAACCTCTCACCACCACGCAGAGGGCCCGGCCGGGGGGCTGCCGGGCTAGAGTCGTGGGTATGGGGTCCGGTGAGGTGCCGTTGGCGGAGGGAAGCGTCCGGGTCGACGCCTGGGTCTGGGCGGTCCGGCTGACGAAGACGCGCTCGCAGGCGGCTGCCGCCTGCCGCGCGGGGCATGTGCGAGTCAACGGCGAGCGTGCGAAGCCCGCCCAGGCCCTGCGTACGGGCGACGAGGTGCGGCTGCGGCACGCGGGCCGGGACCGGATCGTGGTCGTCTCCAAGATCGTGAAGAAGCGGGTCGGCCCGCCGGTCGCGGCCGAGTGCTTCATCGACAACAGCCCGCCCCCGCCGCCGCGCGAGGCGGCCGTCCAGGTCCCGGTCCGTGACCGGGGCGCGGGCCGCCCGACCAAGCGCGACCGCCGCGAGATGGAACGCCTCCAGGGTCACCAGGGCGGGTAGACCCACCGCGCGGGCGGATCAGCGGTCGTGGAGGGACAGCTCGACGAGCAGAGCACGGTGGTCGGTGCCGCTCAGATCCAGGAAGCGGGCGGACCGTACGGAGAAGTCGTCGCTGACCAGGACATGATCGATCTGGGTGCGCAGGGGCGTGGGCCGGTCGGCGGGCCAGCTGTACGTACGGGACTTGCCCGCGACCCTCGAGCTGTCGTGGAGCGCGCCCGCTTCGAGGACCGCGCGGAAGGCGGCATGGTCCTGGGAGGCGTTGAAGTCGCCCGCGAGCAGGACAGGACCGCCCTTCGCGCCGGCCGCGAAGTCCCTGATCCTGCCGAGTTCGTCCCGCCACCCTCCGACTCCGCCCGGCACCGGCGGCAGCGGGTGCGCGAGCTGGAGCCGGATGTCCTTCCCGGCGACTGAGGCCACCGAGCCCGGCATGGCCATGGTCGCGTCGACCGGTTCGGCGGTCCGCAGCGGATACCGGCTGAGCAGGGCTGATCCGCGTGAACCTTCGAGGCGGACGACATTGCGGTGCGGGTATGCGGCCTCCGGGATCCGTGCGGCGACGGCGTCGGCGCAGCGCGGATCGCACTCCTGGACGAAGACGAGGTCGGGGCTTTCGCGCCGTACCGCGCCGATCAGCGCGTCGGTGGCGCCGCCGAACTCCACGTTGGCGGTCAGCACGCGCAGCTCGGCCAGGACGGGCCCGTGCGCGCCGGTGTCCCCGGGACCGTAGGGCCTGGCGTACCAGCAGGTGGCCGCGAGGATCACGGCCGCCCAGACCATGCCCGTACGCCACCGGGCGGCGCCCGCCAGCGCGAGGGCGACGGCGCCGGGGACGAGCAGCCAGGGGAGGAAGGCGAGGGTCTGGGGCAGCGGCGTGGGGCCGTCGGCGTCCGCGGCGCGGAAGCCGAGCACGACCGTGGTGCAGCACAGTGCGAGCGCCGCACACCCGCCGGCCACGGTGCGCCACCGCCCGCGCGGCCGGGGGCGGGCCTCCACGGATGGCCTTGCGACGCTGCCGCTCACAGCGGAGGCCTACCCGCCGCGGACCGCCGCGACCCGTCCCACCAGGACCCGGCCCACCAGGCCCCCGACGACCATGACCGCTCCGGCGATCAGTACGGCCCACACCGTCGTCCGCAGGGACGCGGTCAGCGCGTCGTACACCGCGGCGGCCCCGTCGCGGTCGGTCGCCGGCACCTGACCGAGCACCCGGTCACGGCCGGCGGCGACCGCCATCCACAGCAGGGCCGCGCCGAGGGCGAGACCGGCGCCTGCCACGGCCGTGGCCGTCAGGGCGGCCCGGGGGCCGGCGCGTACGAGGGTGAGACCCAGGACCAGGACGAGCAGTACCGCCGTGCCCACGGTCGGCCAGACGCTCCAGTACCTGAGCCACTGGAACGAGTTCCGCAGGTCGTCGGCGCGGTCCGCGGACAGCACGGTGATGGTGGTCTTCCGGACGGGGATCCGGTCGGCGAACGGTACCCGGCTGTCGACGAGTTGCTTCTTGACCTCCTCGATCACCGGGGCCAGGTCGATGGTCACCGCCTGCCCGTCGTCCCCGTGCAGGGAGGCGGTGACGGCCTGCTGCGCCTTCCGGTTCGCGCCGTCCCAGGCCCGCTGGAAGGCCTCGGTCGTGGTGAACGACAGGGCGGTCTCGTGCAGGAACTGCTCGACGGTGTCCTGGAGCGGGCCGACGTCGATGTTCTTCATCGCCTCGTCCGTGACCCGTGCGGCCACGGTGTTCCGCACATCGTCGTCGGAGGCCAGCGGGGAGACGGCGGCGAGATACCGGTCGGTGTCGTCGAGCTCCAGATCGACCCAGGCGGACAGTGCGCTCAGCGGGACCAGGACAGCGAGCAGGACGAGGAGTACCGCCGACAGTGCCGCTGAGAGAGAGGTCCGCACAGCACCAGCCAATCCCCTGCGGTGGTGGGGCGCTCCGGGCCGTACGCCATTCGAGTTGCCGGGCGGCCCGGCCGGGTGTGCGCTGGAGGGACACAGGGACGGGGGCGACGGAAGGGGCTGTGCACCATGGCCACACACGCGACGATGCCGACGCACCGGCGAACACCTGCGCGTACCCCCGCCCGAAGGGGACGGCAGGGGCACAGCGCGCTCTCCTGGGCGGTGCCCCTGGTGCTGGGCGTGATCCTCGGCTTCTGGGCCTTCTTCATCAACCGGGACGGCGGCAGGACCACCAACGGCCAGATCTGGCTCGGTGTCATCTCAGGCGTGGGCTTCGCCGTGCTCTGCTACGCGTTCGTACGGATCCGGAAGGCCCTGCCGCGCGAACTGCGCGCCGCGACGATCGGGGCGCTGACCGGCGGCGCGGTCGGCTATCTGTCCAGCCTGAACGGCAAGAGCGTGCTGATGTCGGGGTTCATCGGCCTGGTGGTCGGCGCGGGGATGCTCTGCACGATGTTCTACATGTACTACACCCGCGAGGAATGACCCCGCCGTCACAGGCGCGCCTGCCGTCACAGGCAGATCCGCCGTCACAGGCGCGCCCGCCGTCACGGGTACAGCGACGCGGACGGACCGATGGGCGGGCCCCGCGTCGGGGCCCGCCCATCGGTCCGGCGTGTGTGGGGGCGTCAGTCGCGGACGACGGTGACCGGGCAGCTCGCGTGCTGGGCGACATGGAGGCTCACCGAGCCGAGTAGCGTCGCCTTGAAGCCGCTGTAGCCACGGGCGCCGACGACCAGCAGATTCGCGCCCTTGGAGCGTTCCAGCAGGGACTGGGCGGGGTTGCCGATCACGACGATCTTCTCGACCGCCGCAGCCCCGTCGACGCCGAGTGCCTCCTCCAGTGCCTCGGTGAGCGCGACGGTCGCCACCGCCTGGGGGTCGAAGTCCTCCGGCACGCCCGGCATCATGGACCCCCAGCTGGTCGCGGGGTACTCCCAGCTGTTGACGGCCTCGACGGTGTCGCCGGTCAGTTCGGCCTGGCGCACCGCCCAGCGCAGCGCCTTGATCGACGGGTCCGATCCGTCGACACCCACGACGATCCTGCCCATGTCTGCCTCCAGTGTGTTCGACGCGTGTTCAACAGGTACGGCATACGGCTGTAACTGTAGTCAAGGCGGACATCGGGGGCCCCGCGGGCAGCCCGCAGGGCCCCGATGCCGTGGTCAGCCGACCCGCAGACCGGCGAGCTGCTGTGCGAAGGGCACGACCGCGTCCTCGCCGTCGTCCAGTGTCAGCGCCCTGGTGGCGCCGGAGACGGTGCGTCCCGTGACGGCGGCGGCGAGCTCGCCGCCCGCGCGCCGGATCCGGGAGGGCAGCCCCTCGGTGTACTCGTCCCCTGCCGAGCCCCAGTCCTCCGAGGCCGCGTACACGGAGGTCGGCAGGGTGGCGGCCCGCAGATAGGCGAAGAGCGGGCGCATGGCGTGCTCCAGGACCAGCGAGTGCCGGGGGGTTCCACCGGTCGCCGCGATGACGACCGGCTTGCCGGTCAGCGCGGTGTTGTCGACCAGGTCGAAGAAGGACTTGAACAGTCCGCTGTACGAGGCGGTGAAGACGGGCGTCACGGCGATCAGCCCGTCGGCCCCGGTCACCGCGTCGATCGCCTGCTTCAGACCGGCCGACGGGAAGCCGCTGACCAGGTGGCCGGCGATGTCGACGGCCAGATCACGCAGCTCGACGACCTGGACCTCGACCGGGCGGTCCTGCTCGGCTGCCAGCTTCTCGCGGGCGGCCTCGGCGAGCCGGTCGGCCAGCAGCCGGGTCGACGAGGGGCTGCTGAGTCCTGCCGCGACGGCGACGATCCTCAGCGGGGCGGTGGCGGTCACGGTCATCGGAGCTCCTCGGGGGCCCTGGCGGCGGCGACCGCGGGGTGGACGGGGGCGTCCGGCGCTCCGGCCGGGCGCAGGCGGGCGAACTCCTTGCGCAGCACGGGCACGACCTCATCGCCCAGGATGTCGAGCTGCTCCAGGACCGTCTTCAGCGGCAGCCCCGCGTGGTCCATCAGGAACAGCTGGCGCTGGTAGTCACCGACGTCCTCGCGGAAAGACAGGGTCCGGTCGATGACCTCCTGCGGGGAGCCGACGGTCAGCGGGGTCTGCCGGGTGAAGTCCTCCAGCGACGGCCCGTGCCCGTAGACCGGCGCGTTGTCGAAGTACGGGCGGAACTCCCGCACGGCGTCCTGCGAATTCTTCCGCATGAACACCTGGCCGCCGAGGCCCACGATCGCCTGCTCCGCGGTGCCGTGCCCGTAGTGGGCGTAGCGGCGCCGGTAGAGGTCGATCATCTTCTTCGTGTGCTCCATGGGCCAGAAGATGTTGTTGTGGAAGAAGCCGTCGCCGTAGTACGCGGCCTGCTCGGCGATCTCCGGCGAGCGGATCGAGCCGTGCCAGACGAACGGCGGGACACCGTCCAGCGGGCGCGGGGTCGCGGTGAAGGACTGCAGCGGGGTGCGGAACTTCCCCTCCCAGTCGACGACGTCCTCGCGCCACAGCTTGTGCAGCAGCGCGTAGTTCTCGATCGCCAGCGGGATGCCCTGACGGATGTCCTTGCCGAACCAGGGGTAGACCGGGCCGGTGTTGCCGCGGCCCATCATCAGGTCGACACGGCCGTCGGCCAGGTGCTGGAGCGTGGCGTAGTCCTCGGCGATCTTCACCGGGTCGTTGGTGGTGATCAGCGTGGTGGACGTGGAGAGGATCAGCTTCTCGGTGCGGGCGGCGATGTAGCCGAGGGTGGTCGTCGGGGAGGACGGGACGAACGGCGGGTTGTGGTGCTCGCCGGTCGCGAAGACGTCCAGGCCCACTTCCTCGGCCTTGAGTGCGATCGCGAGGGTCGCCTTGATCCGCTCGTTCTCGCTCGGTGTCGTACCGGTCGTGGGGTCGGTGGTGACATCCCCGACGGTGAAGATCCCGAACTGCATGGGGTCCGCCTCCTACTGATCGAGCACGTTGATCGAGCAAGCCGATCGGGCAAGTCGATCGCGTCGTTGGTTGAACGTTGAACTATGTGAACACACCCTACAACGGAGCACCCCCTCTCTCTATTCCACCCGCTCCGGGACAGCTGTCCACCGGGCTCTGCGTACTCTGGAAGGCGGTGCCACGGCGGCAGCCGGACGGAGGAGGACCTGATGAGCGAGAGCGAGAGCTGGAAGGAACGCAGCGTCGCCCTGCGCGTCTTCGTCTACATCTTCGCGACGCACATGTTCGCCGGGTTCGTCATGCTGCTGTTCTACGTGGGTGGCGACAAGTAGGCGGCAGCCGCGACGAGCAGCGGAAACGCTCAGCCCCGCGCGGGCCGGTGGACGCTACACTCGTCCCATGACCTCCGTTACGTGCCGAAACTGGTGGCGCTCCTCCTAGGAGCGGCCACTCCCTCTGCGCGGAACCAGGGCCGTTCGATCTTCGGACGGCCCTTTTCGCTGCCTCGCCGCCCCGTGACGGGCCGTCCTCCACGCGTACACCACCAGCGAGGAGACCCCCGTGACCATCACCGACGACCTGTCCGTCAGCCCCGCCGTGCGCCGCAGCGCCGAACTCGAACAGCAGCTCGCCCTGGACCCCGGACGCTTCCGGGTCCTCACCGGGGACCGGCCCACCGGCGCCCTGCACCTCGGGCACTATTTCGGCACCCTCCACAACCGGGTGCGCCTCCAGGACCTCGGTGTGGACGTCTTCGTGCTGATCGCCGACTACCAGGTCCTCACCGACCGTGATGTCGCCGAGCGGCTCACCGAGTATGTGGAGGGGCTGCTCCTGGACTATCTCGCCATCGGGATCGACCCGTCCCGCACCACGGTCTTCAACCACAGCGCGGTCCCCGCCCTCAACCAGCTGCTGCTGCCCTTCCTGTCCCTCGTCTCCGTCGCGGAGCTCGGCCGCAACCCCACCGTGAAGGACGAGATCGCGCACTCCCGGCAGTCCGCGGTCAGCGGCCTCATGTACACCTACCCGGTGCACCAGGCCGCCGACATCCTGTTCTGCAAGGGCAACCTCGTGCCCGTCGGCCAGGACCAGCTGCCGCACGTGGAGCTCACCCGCACCGTCGCCCGGCGCTTCAACGAGCGGTACGGCGACGTCTTCCCCGAGCCCGACGCACTGCTCTCCGTCGCGCCGCTGCTGCTCGGCACCGACGCCACCAAGATGAGCAAGAGCCGCGGCAACTCCATCGCTCTGGGCGCCGACGCCGACGAGACCGCCCGGCTGATCAAGGGCGCCACGACCGACGCCGAGCGCCACATCACCTACGACCCCGAGCTGCGGCCCGGGGTGTCGAGCCTGGTGCTGCTGGCCGCGCTCTGTCTCGACCGCGACCCGCACGAGGTCGCGGAGGAGATCGGGAGCAGCGGTGCGGCCGGCCTCAAGCGGACCGTGACCGAGGCCGTCAACGCGACAATGGCCCCGATCCGCGCCCGGCGGGCCGAGTACGCCGAGGACCTCGGGTACGTACGGGACGTGCTGCGGGCCGGCAACGAACGGGCGAACGCGGTGGCCGAGGCGACGCTCCAGGAGGTGCGGGACGCGATGGGGACAATTCAGTAGTGGGTTCGTGCGGCCCCGGGCACACTGGGCGCCATGCCCGTCTCACTGCATCACATCGTCATCGACGCCCACGACCTCCCCGCCCTGTCCCGGTTCTGGGCCGAAGCACTGCGCTGGCGCATCCTGTCCGAGCGGGAGCGGGAGGTGGTGATCGGGCCGGACGAGACCTCACCGGTGGGCATCTGCTTCATGCCGGTGACGGATCGCAAGGTCGTCAAGAACCGCCTGCACCTCGACCTGACGTCTGCCGCGGAGGACCGGGACGCCGAGATCGAGCGCCTCTTCGCGCTCGGCGCCCGTGAGGCGGACGTCGGTCAGACCGGCGACGAGTCGTGGACCGTGCTGGCCGATCCGGAGGGCAACGAGTTCTGCGTGGTCCGCCCGAAGGAGACCCTCATCGGCTGAGGGCCTCCGGGGCATCGGCTGAGGGCCCTCCCGGGCGGGCCCCTCCCTCGGCGGCGGGCCGCCCAGGCGGGCTGCCCCGGGAGGGGGCTGCCCCAGGCTGCCCCGGCTCAGCGGTGGGCCGCGTAGCGCTGGCCGCGCAGGAGTTCGGCCAGGCCGCGCCGGGTCGCGGCGATCACCACCCGGTCCTGGGGCTGCAGCACATAGCCCGGGTGCAGATCCCAGACCAGCCCCGACGGCCGGTCGGGGGTGCTCTGGCCGGCCGGGTCGAGGGGGTCGAACGGCGGTACGGCCGCCAGGTCCGGGAGACGGTCCGCGGGCGGGGTGGCGTCCAGGGCCAGCACCCGCCAGGCGCCCGCGCGGAACGCCTGGTCGACGGTCCTGCCCTCCAGATGAGGGTGTCCCGCCACCTCGAGGGCGGCGAAGAGCATCACCTTGCGCTCCACCGGGACCGCGCCCAGGATCTGCCGGCCCATCATGGCGACCGCGAACGAGGGCGCGGCCAGATGGGACACCGAGCGGGAGCGGGTCAGCGCCTGCGGGTGGGCCGTGCGCAGGGTGCGGTAGACGGCCGTGGCGAACTCGTCGTCGTACAGGCGCAGCGCCACCCGCAGGCCGGGCTTGAGCGAGCGTGCGTACAGCACGGCTTCGAGGTTCGTGGTGTCGATGCTGGTCAGAGCCAGCAGCGCGCGGGCCCGGCGGATCTTGGCCGCCTCCAGGACGCCCTCCTGGGTCACGTCGCCGAGCACCGTCGGGACGTGCAGGCTGCGGGCCAGCGGGATGCCGCGCGCGTCCGGGTCCTCCTCGACGACCACCACCGGGATGTTCAGCTCACGCAGGCGCACCAGCACCCTCGTACCGATCTTGCCGAGCCCCAGCAGGACCACATGGCCGGACAGACCGCGCGGCGGGCGGCGCAGGGCGGACGCGGTACGCAGCGAGCCGAACGCCTCCAGGACGGCGGCGACCAGCAGGGGCAGCAGCAGAAGCCCCGCCACACCGGAGAGCAGCTGGATGACCTGCCGGAACGTCGTATCGGTGTCCTCGACCGCCGGGTCACCCATCGCCAGCAGGTCGAGCAGGGTCAGATAGACGGCGTGCAGAGGGCTGTCACCCGTGGTGACCACCGAGGTGACGGCCAGCGCGAGCACGGACGCCGCGACGCCCAGCGCCGACCAGCGCAGCCGCCGTGAGAAGACCTTGCCGAGCGGTGCGCCCCTGCCTCCCATGCGGGTGGGCCCCTGGTCGGGTCCGACCTGGCTGATGGCCTCCAGGACGACGGTGCCCCGGCCCGTGGCGGCGTTCACCGTGGCCCGGTCGGGCAGAAGCTGGGGGCCCTCGTCGCCGCTGCTGTCGGAGCCCTCGCTGCCGGCCGGGTCCTGGCTGGTGGAGGAGAGCAGGGCCAGGGTGCACAGACCGGGGTCGGCGAGCTCGCCCGGGCGCGGTGGGTTGCGTTCGACGGCGCGCAGAAGCAGGCCCTCGGCCTGGATGACCTTGTTGCTGCCGGGCAGCGCGGTGGCCGCCAGGGCGGGTGCGGCGGTGTCGGCGTCGGACAGGACGGTGGTGGAGGCGTCCAGCGCTGCCGGGTCGAGTCCGGGCATGGAGACGGCAGCCGCCTGGTCGAGCAGCGTCTCCAGGTGCTGGCCCAGCTTGCGGTTGTAGAGCCGGATGACCAGGCGGAGCCGCGGATTGAGCCGACGGGCCGTCAGGGCGGCCCGGATGTTGAGCTCGTCGTCGTCGTAGACGAGGGCGAGCGCGGCGGCCCGGTCGACGCCCGCCTCCTCCAGCACCTCGTCGGACGGCTCGTGCGCCTCCATGATGCGGACCGCCTCGACCCCGGCGTTCGTGTCACCGGAGCCGTTCCCCGTCGCCCCGTGACGGTTCATCGCCGCCGACATCCGCCCGAACAGGGCACCGGCACGGGCCCGTTGGGTCAGTGGCTGGTCCGGCCTGCTGGGCTCCCGGCCCGGCGGGACCAGGAGCGTGACCCGCTCCCCGTACACGTAGCGCAGTTCCACGGCGAGCCGACGGGCGAGGGTGTCGTCACCGCAGACCACCATGTGGCCGCCGCTCGCGGGGCGTTGGGGCTGTTGAGGAAGTGAGGTCACAGAACCCAGCATGCCTTGCTCCCACCGGTTCAGTCGGGCGTGTCGGTGATCATCGCGTGACGGGGGCGTGGGCGTGCGTCCGCCCGGCTCGGGCCCGCGGCCCGCTCGATGGCCGCCTCGACCGCCGCGAGCCGGTCCGCGAGCAGCCCGAGCGCACCGACCGCGCGGGCGGCGGGGTCGCCGTCCGCGCCGCCGATGGCCTGCGTACGGACGTGGGCGGCGGTGACCGCCGACCAGCGCTCCGCCTGTGCCGGGGTGAGCGTGCCGCGCAGGGCGGCCAGCTTCAGCAGGTTCGACTCGGCGCCCGTGGTGAGGGTCTGCGCCTCGCCCGCGTAGTGGTCGTCGACGACGGCGGACAGCTCGGACTCGTTCATGACGGGCACGATCCGCTCAGCGATCTTGTTCATGTTGCGGTACGAGCCCTGGAGTCGGAACGGCGGCTCGATGCGCGCCGCGTCGGACTGCGCCGCGGAGGCGATGTACGCCGCGTTCACCGCGAGGACCGTCTCGCGTGCGGTGAGCAGATGGCGCAGCACCGACACGATCCTCTCCAGCTCCGCCGGGGCGTAGGCGTGCTCCAGTTGATCGGCCCGCACCGCGAGACCCGACCCGGACGCCATGCGCACCAGCAGCGCCAAGTCGGCGCGTGAGCGGCCGGCGAGCGGGGCGAGTACCGGATTGGCGGTCAGGGCGTTCTCGACGAAGCTCAGCGCGAAGACGTCCTCCCGGCCGCTCAGCACCTCACCGAGATTCCATACGTCGGCCCGGTTGGCGAGCATGTCCGGAATCCTGAACAGGTCACCCGATTCGGTGTACGGATTGCCCGCCATGACCACCGCGAACCGCTTGCCCCGCAGGTCGTAGCTGCGCGGCTCGCCGTCCCTCACCCCCTCGACACGACGGGTCGCGTCGCAGAGCGGAATGAACTTCTGGAGCAGTTCCGGCGAGGTGTGCTGGATGTCGTCCAGATAGAGCAGAGTGTTGTTGCCCGACTCCAGGGCGAAGTTGATCTTCTCGATCTCGCGGCGGGCGGTCGCCCCGCGCGCCTGTGCCGGGTCCAGCGAGGTCACGTCGTGGCCGAGGTTCGGCCCGCTGACCTTCACCAGGACCATCCCGAGCCGGTCGGCGACGTACTCCATGAGCGTCGTCTTGCCGTAGCCCGGCGGGGAGACGAGCAGCAGCAGGCCCTGCGAGTCGGTGCGCCGGTCCGCGTCGGCGGTGCCGAGCTGCTTGGCGAGGCTGTCACCGATCAGCGGCAGATACACCTCGTCCAGAAGCTGGTTGCGGACGAACGCCGACATCACGCGCGGCCGGTGGTCGTCCAGCCGCAGCCGGGCGCGCTCGGAGTCGACCAGCGTGGTGCGCAGCCGCTGGTAGGCGCGGAAGCCGGGCACGGCCTCGGCGCGGAACCGGGCCGTACGGGCGAGGAGTTCGTCCAGCCGCACCGCCAGCGTCCCCCTCTCGATGCGGGGGTGGTCGCCGAGCAGCCCCTCCACCGTCGCGCCGAGCGAGGCGTCACGGTCGTACCGGTCGAGGCCCGGGCAGAGCTCCACGGCAACGGCCTCCGCCAGGTCCCCCGCGTCGGTCTCCGTGCCGGACGCGTCGGCGTACGAGCCGAGCCAGCCCTCGACCAGCTGGCGCCGGGCAGGCAGGTCGTCGTGGAGCGCGGCCAGGTCGTCGTCGTACGCCGAAGTGCCGGTCGCCCGGCGGAACTTCTCCAGGAACGTACGGGTCGCCGCGCTGGTGACGAAGCCGGCCGGGCCGCCCGTCAGCTCCTCGAAGAGATACCCGGCGACCGCCGCCTCCGCCCCCATGACCGCCGCCCACTCCTCCTGGAGGACGGCGATCGCCGGGGCGAGCCCGAAGGTGTCACGGGCCCGCGCCAGCGACACGGCGCGGCGCTCCCAGGACGTACGCAGGGCGTCGTCGGCCTCGTGCGCCCAGAACAGCTGCGCTGTGGCGCGTACGGCGGGTCCGTACCGCAGGAGCCCGGCCCCGGCGTGCAGCCGCAGCAGGACGGTCAGGATCGCGGTGGCGTCCTCGTCGTGCACACCCCGCTGATGGCCCTCGTCGTACGCCGCCGCTGCCGCCTCCCGGACGAGCGCGGCCAGGTCGGGGACGCCGGCCAGGGCGTCGGCGCCGTGCTCGTCGAGCAGCCGGGCGGCCAGGTGCTCGGCGCGGTAGACGTCCCCCGACTCGGAGGGCAGCAGCCGGTCCCAGTAGGGGCGGGTCGCGACGAACTCCGGGTCGGTGACCGGGGCGCGGTAGTCGGTGCCGGTCAGCGCGAAGGCGAGCCGGTCGCCGTGCGGAACCAGGGTCAGATCGAAGGGCTGGGTGTTCACCGCGAACCTGTGGCGGCCCAGCTTGAGGACGGTGCCGCCGTCCGCGTACAGCTCACCGCGGTCCCTGAGCGCACGGCCGGCCTCCTGGCGGGCCGCCTTCAGCCGCCCGTCCAGCTCGTCGGCGCGCACCGGGTCGCCCAGCTCACGCAGCTCGTCGGCGGTGCGCCTGACCTTGGCGACCATCGGGTCGGAGGCGAAGTACGTGTGGACGGCGTCCAGGTCCTCCAGCGTGGCCAGCCGCCGGTCGACCGTCTCCAGCACCCGGGCGGCCGAGTCCGCGAGCCGCTCGGCCCGCCGGGCGCGGGCGTCCTGGAGGGTCTGCCGCCTGGCCGAGAACGCCTCGTGGACCTCGGTCCTGCGCTCGGCCAGCCGGCCGAGGAAGTCGCCGGACTCCGAGAATCTGGACTCCAGGTTCTCCAGCTGGAGCAGCAGCCGCGCCAGCTGCTCGTCGCAGGACTCAGGGGATTCGGCGGCGGCCAGCGCTCCCGTCACGGCCTGTCCGAGCAGCGTGAACTCGGCGGCGAACTCGGCCCGGCCCTCCTGGGACAGCAGCTCCCTGCGGCGGGCGTCGAGGGTGGCACGGGCCCGGTTGGCGTCGCCCAGCACCCCGGCGATCCGCTCCAGGATCGACGTACGGACCGTGGCGTCCCCGATGTCGAGACCGGTCACCACGTCCGTGACGGTCGCCAGGCCCTCGGTGATCTCCGTCAGCCGGTCGCCGACCTCCGAGGCGTCGGCGACGGCCGTCAGTGCGTCGGCGGTGGTGGTGAGGGCGGCGAGCTCCTCGTGGTAGCCGGCGAAGGAGTCCTCGCGGGCCAGGAAGGAGACGGCCCGCCGCGCGGCCGACGCCAGGTCGTCCTCGGCCTCGGCGGACAGCGCGGCGATCCGCTCGGTGTCGGCGTACCGCATCTCGGCGAGCGTCGCCAGATGGCCGTGGGTGCGCCGGAGTTCGGTGAGCTGGTCGACCCACGCGGCGGCCGAGCGCGGTGCCTCGCCCCGGATACGGCGGACCAGCGCGGTGAGCCGACCGGCCGTCTCGTCGAGGGCGTCGGCGGCCTGCCGGGTCAGCTCCTGCACCGTCTCGAACTCGGCCAGGACCTGGCCCGCGGTGGCCCCGATCTCCGTCAGGGGCTCGGCGAGTCCGCCCAGGTCCGGGTCGGCGAGCCAGTGGTAGCGGTCGCCCGCCCTGGCGCAGTCGGCGACGAGACGGGTGTACACGGCGGCGGTCGGCGTCATGTCGCGTACGCCGTGCGCCAGGGCGAGGCAGTCGGAGATCCCGCGCACCAGGTCGGCGTTGCCGGTCCGGGCGAGCGGTCCCGTGCCCGCGGGGTGTGAGGCGGCGTAGGTGTCCGAGACGTACGGGGTCTGCCAGCGCTGCAAGAGGTGCACACGGGCGGGCCCGTCGTCGCCGCCCTTCAGCAGCACGAGGGTGCCGTCGTCGAGCAGCGCGTGCCCCCGGCCGAGCAGCGGGGTGGCGACCTCCTGACGGATCAGGTTGTACGGCAGGAGCAGGGTGCGGCTCTCGTCGCGGGACCGGAAGACGTACAGCACGTCCTCGCCGTTGGGCGAGCGGACCGCGCCCTCGAAGACCGGATCGGTCAGCTCGTCGGCGGTGTCGAAGGTCTTGGCCGCGCCGGTGGTCAGGTAGTAGCCGCCGGGGAAGATGATCCCCTGGTCCTCGGGCAGCCGGTGGCAGGAAGGACCGATCGCGTCGAGGCGCTGGACCCGGCCGAGCAGCGTGTTGAAGACCAGGTGGCGCCAGGCCTCCTCCTTGTACGGGCGCACCCGCAGCAGGACCAGGGGGCCCGCCGTCGCGTACTCGACGTCGGCGTCCGCCAGGGACTGCAGCGGCTCGTCGACGGGCTCCTCGTAGATCCCGTCGGGCGTCTCGGTGTCGTCCTCGGTCTTGACGGTGAGTGTCCCGCCGAGGGTGTCGACGAAGAGCGCACCGTCGGCCACCGCGATGTGCGGGTGCCGCCCGGTCCTGTGGGTGTCCCGGCCCGCCGGGGTCCAGTCGAAGTCGTGCGACGGCGGGAAGACATGGTCCTTCTCGCCCCGCGCGTCCAGGAACTCCCCGGGCGTCCCGTCGGCGCCGAGGGCCCACCGCAGGACACGGACGTCCTCGGCGTTCTCCCCGGTACGGAACACCGCGATGAGGCGGCCGTTGACCTTCCGCAGACGCAGCAGCCGGGCATCGCGGAAGTAGCGGTGCAGGCCGGCGAACTCCCGTACGAACGCCTCGTCGGCCAGGGGCCCTTCGCCGGCCACCTCGTCAAGTCCCGCCTCCCGCAGGACGAGGACGTCCCCGACCCCGGGCTCCCCGCCGACCCCGGGCCCGCGCTCGAAGCCGAACAGCAGCCGGCCGCCGACGGCCACGAGGTCCCGGGCCAGCGAGGCGCGCTCGGTGTGCACCTGCTCGGTGGCCAGCAGTCGCAGTCCGGTCGACCCGAACTCCTCGGTCCGCCGCACATTGAGCGCCTCGGCCCGCCGGACGAGCTCATCGGCCTGCGCCGAGAGCCGCCGCCGGAGCACCTCGTAGGCACCGCCATCGGCGAGTGTGGTGTCACGGTCCATGCGTACGGCTCCCTACGGAATAACACTCACTGACAACCCGGCGGCACATTCAAGCCCGTCCGGCCCCGGACATGACCCTCCCGGCGCGGCGCATTCAAGCCCGTCCGGCGATTGAGGACGAAACCCTCACGCCACCCCTGGGGACAGGGCTACCCGCCCCCAGGGGCAGACCAGGCGGGCTACGCCACCCCCGCAGGCGCGGCCCCGTTCGAGGACGGCGCCGCAGCACCCGCACCGCCGTCACCCCCGCCCGTGAGCGAGGACACCGTCATCCCCGCGAGCCCCAGCTCCTCCGCCGCGGCCAGCAACTGACGTACCTGCCCCGTGGCAGGTCCCGACGTCCCCCGCATCAGCCCCATCAGCAGCGCGGACACCGTCAGGTTCTGCACATCCCCCGACGAGACGGACCCCAGCACCCGGGTCAGGTCGTCCGTGAAGGACGAGGACCCGTCCAGCCACGGCCCGGCCAGGGCCTGCGCGGTCTTCGAGTTCTCCACGAACCCGTCCACGCTCCGCCCCAGCGAGACCGACGAGACGAGCCGGTCGAAGAAGACCGAGTCCCCGCCGACGATGTCGATGTCCGCGTTCTCCAGACCCGTCGCCAGGACCGTCGCCTGCGCCTCGGCCACCTGCCGCTGCACATCGAACTCCGC
Source organism: Streptomyces sp. NBC_01012 (assembly GCF_045162755.1). Taxonomy (NCBI): domain Bacteria; kingdom Bacillati; phylum Actinomycetota; class Actinomycetes; order Kitasatosporales; family Streptomycetaceae; genus Streptomyces; species Streptomyces sp. NBC_01012. The sequence continues at coordinate 3,953,056 of NZ_CP108688.1, forward strand.
CAGCCGGATCTCCTTCTCCGCGGCCAGCCGCAGCCGGTACTCCTCGTGCCCGCGCGAGGCCTCGTCCAGCGCGGCCATCGCCGCGGCCTTCTCCGTGAGCCCCTCGGCCTCGGCCTTCAGCTTCTCGCCGATCACCGCCGCGTCCGCCGTCGCCTGGGCCTGCGTACCCTCCGCGGCTGCCAGCGCCTTGAGGCGCGCGCCCTCCGCCTCGGCCTTGAGCCTCGCCTCGGTCGCCTCGGCCTCCGCGCGGCCGGCCTTCTCGATGACCTCGGCCTCCGCGTCCCGGACCTGGACCTCGGCGAGGCCCGGCGCCGCGGACTCGGCCTGGACGCCCTCCGCGAGCCGCAGCTTCGCCTGCGCGTCCAGGTCGGCCGTCTTCAGCCGGGCGTCCGCGAGCGTCAGCTGCTCGGCCGCCAGGTGGACCGCCGCCGCCTCCGCGGCCTCGGCCGCCTTGATGTCCTTGACCAGCTTCTCCTGTGCCTCCGCCTCGGCCGCGATGATCACGGACCTGCGGGTGCGCTCCGACTCCTCGACGGACCGCAGGGTCAGGATCGACTCCTCCTGCTCGGCGACCGTACGGTCCACCGCGATCCGCTCCCGGATGACGTCCGCGACCTCACGGCGCTCGGCCTCGACCTCCTTCGTCGCGGCGATCCGGTTCAGCTCGGTCTCCCGCTCGCGCCCGATGACCTCCAGCATCCGGTCCTTCTCGATGCGCTCGTTCTCCACGGCGATGACCCGCTCGCGGTTCTTCTGCGCGACGGCGACCTCGCGTGCCTGGTTCTCCCGCTGGATGCCGAGCTGCTCCTCGGTACGGATGAACGCGCTCTGCGAACCGAGCCGCTCCTCCTCCTGCACCCGTGAGGTGGCCGACTCCTCCCTGGCCCGCAGGGTCTCGACCTCGCGGCGCTGCTTGATCTCGGCCTCGGACTGCCGGCGCTCCAGCTCCAGGATGGTCTCGCGGGCGTCGACGTCCTGCCGGGTGATCTCCTTCTGCTCGGTGCGCTGGAACTCGTTGGTCCGTACGTGCTCGATCGCCGTCAGTTCGGTGATCTTCCGGATGCCCTGCGCGTCCAGGATGTTGGCGCCGTCGAGCTGCGCCATCGGCGTCTGCTCCAGGAAGTCGATCGCGGCGTCGTCGAGGTGGTAGCCGTTCAGATCGGTCCCGATGACCCGGATGATCCGGTCCCGGAACTCCTCACGCTTGGTGTACAGGTCGACGAAGTCGAGCTGCTTGCCGACGGTCTTGAGCGCCTCGGAGAACTTCGCGGCGAAGAACTCCTGGATGGCGATCTTGTCGCTGGCCCGCTCCGTGCCGATGGCCTGCGCGACCTTGATGACGTCCTCGACGGTCTTGTTGACCCGGACGAAGAACGTGATGTGGATGTCGGCGCGGATGTTGTCCTGACAGATCAGGCCCTCGCGCCCGGTGCGGCGGATCTCGATGGTCTTCACCGAGATGTCCATGGTCTCTGCCTTGTGCAGCACCGGGAGGACCACGGCCCCGGTGAAGGTGACATCGACCTTCTTGGTCTTGGAGATGATCAGTGCCTTCCCCTGCTCGACCTTGCGGAAGAGACGGGTGATGACGAAGACCAGAGCGATGGTGATGAGCAGGACAACGGCGACGATCACGCCGATGCCCCAGGAGATGGCATCCATGTCAGTCCTTGCGGCTGGTGGGACGTGCGGAGAAGAAGTCGGGCCCCGGCCGCCCGTAGGACGGCGCGCGGAACCACGGGCCGGGGCCCGGAGAAGGAAGCGGAAGGCGGGTCAGCCGGCCTCGCGCGGCAGGTGCCGCGGTGCGAGCGACGCGTCGTACGGCGAGACCCAGAAGAACTCGCCGTCGGCGTCGTAGGCGTAGAGGAGCCCCGTACTGCCGGATGTGAACACATCGCCGGGTGCGGAGGGCTGCCGTACCTGCACGATCGCGGTCGACCCGTCGGCGGCCGCGACCTCGGCCTGCCCGAAGTCGGCGCTGACGGATCCCGTACGGATCGTGCAGACCTGACCCACGAAGTCCTGCCGGGATGGAGGAGGTTCCGCGGGGAAGTGCCGGCGGAAGCGGCGTACCAGCATGCGGACCACCCCCCAGGCGATCAGGAGCGCACCCGCCAGGACGGCGAGGTGCAGTACGGCCCGCTGGGTGCCGGTGGCTCCGCTGCGGAGCACCAGGACCGAGCCGGCCAGCCCGGTGAACCAGGCGACGGCGATGAACAGCGACACGGACACGGAGACCGGCACCCCGCCGAAGCCGACCGCCCCGGTGTCGAGGTCGGTGTCGAAGGAGTCGGGCCCGGCCGCTCCCACGAGCACCAGCAGCCAGAAACAGATGACGACCACCAGTGCGCCGCTGAAGATGACAGCCGGGAACGCGACTGCCGCGGTAAAGAACTCGGTCATCCGGTCCACCCCCCTGCGATGCCGTATCGTCCGGGAGGCCGCGCGCGTCGGGAGGGGCGGAGGGGGCCGGAGCTGCGACGCCGTTGAACGGCCCCGCAGCAACCGGTTCCTTCCCCCGTGTTCCCCCGTAACCCCCGTGATTCCCCCGTGTGTTGCTGGACCGATCATGTCAGCCGGGGCGGTCAGGACGCATTGCCGGAATCCGGCAGCCTTTACGGGGCCTGCCTGCCGGGCACCGGCACCGGCTTCCGTGCGTTGACGGGATGAGAGTGCTGATGTGTGGAGGAGTGTGCCGTGGCGGAGCCCGAGATCCCCGAACGGTTGCTGGAGGGCTACGCCCGGATTCTGGCCGAGGTCGCGGAAACCGGCCGCCGGCTCACCCGCGACGAGCTGGAGACCCGGCGCACGCTCGGCCGTGAGGCCGCGGAGGCCGGATACCAGCTGCGCGCCCTGGTGCGGCGCCATCTCGCGGAGACCCGCGCGGACTGGCCGCTCACCTCGTCGGGTGCGGGCGCCACCGACGCCGTGCTGAGCGCGGTGGAGCAGACCATCGACGCGTTCGCGGAGGGCTTCGAGCGGGCGCAGCGCATCACGGTGCGACGTGAGGAGGCCGCGCGTCGGGAGTTCATCGACGACCTGCTGTACGGGCGCAGCGACCTGGGCCGTCTCGCGGAGCGCGCCACCCGCTTCGGGCTGCGGCTCTCACGGGCCCACGCCGTCGCGGTGGCGGCGGGCCCGGAGGCCTATGCCGAGTCCGACGCGGTGCCCCGCCAGGTGGAGTCGGCCCTGCTCGCGCGGTTCGGTGGCCGGAAGATCCTGATCACCACGAAGGACGGGCGGCTCGTCTGCATAGCCCCCGGCAGCCAGCCGGACGTCCTGCGGTATTTCGCGAAGCAGTCCCACGCCGCGACGGACGGCGGCCAGGTCGCGGTGGGCCGCCCGCACCGCGGCCCGGGCGGGGTGGTCCACTCCTACGACGAGGCGCTGGACGCGCTCGACATGGCTCAGCGGATGGCCCTCGACGACCCCGTGCTGTACGCCGCCGACCTGCTGGTCTATCCGGTGCTGACCAGGGACCGGCAGGCGATGGCCGACCTGGTGCGCAGTGAGCTGGGCCCGCTCAAGGAGGCACGGGGTGGCGCGGAACCGCTGCTGCGGACCCTGTCGGTGTATTTCGACGCGGGCTGTGTCGCCGCCGAGACGGCCCGCCGGCTCTCGCTCAGCGTGCGGGCGCTGACATACCGGCTGGAGCGGATACACCAGCTGACCGGCTCCGACCCGTCCGACCCGATGCACCGCTACACGCTGCAGACCGCGGTGATCGGCGCCCGGCTGCTGGACTGGCCCGCGAAGGAGCTCTGAGGGGGCGCGGCGTGTACGGCCCGAGGGGCCGGGCCGTACACGCCGCGGGCATGTGTCCTACAGGTCGAACTCGTGCGGCGGCAGGTCCAGCGCGAAGCACGCCTCGCGCACGACACCCTGCTCCGACTGGTCGAAGTCGCCGTCGGCGCCGCCGATCACGATGCCGATCTGGATGACGGCACGCGCCTCGGCGGGCTTCTTCTTCGCCTTGGCGACCTCCTGGAGCACGCTGACCTTGCCGAGGGCGAAGTCCGCGGTCAGCTTGTTCACATAGTCGTTGAACCGGCGCTGGAGGTCGTCCGCCGGGAAGTTCTTCAGCACGTCGTTGGTGCTGATGAGCGTGGCGACGCGCTGCCGCTCGGACGGGTCGATGGAACCGTCAGCCGCGGAGACCAGGGCGCACATGGCCATGCTCGCGTCCCGGAACGACCCGCTCTTCAGGTCGTTCTTCTTCGACTCCAGCTGCGTCTGCATCGACGACGCGGATTCCTTGATCCGATCCCAAAGGGCCATGACACGTCTCCATAAGGTTGCGTTGCCTGTGATGCGGGAACCAGGCAAACTCTACAACTGTGTAGAAGAACCATGGATGGCCCTTCGGACAACCGGCGACCGACAGGCCGGCCACCCGGCCACTCAGTAGGATGCGGCGGATGAACAGGCCCACAGGTGCGGACGACGGCGGGACCCGGGACGGCTCACGGCTGCCCAGGCGCCGCCAGGGGCAGCTGGAGTCCCAGGTCCTGACCGTGCTGCGGTCCGCGGGCGGGGCCGCGACGGCCGGCTGGGTGCAGGAGCACCTCGACGGTGACCTCGCCTACACCACGGTCATCACGATCCTCTCCCGCCTCCATGAGAAGAAGGCCGTGACCCGCGCCAGACAGGGCCGTTCCTACGCCTGGACCCCGGCATCCGACGAGGCGGGCCTCGCCGCCCTGCGAATGCGCCGCGTCCTGGACGGTGAGCGTGACAGGGAGGCCGTCCTGGCCCGGTTCGTCTCCGCCCTTTCGGCCGGCGACGAGGCGAGGCTCCGCGCCCTACTCTCCCGCGCGGCCGATGACAGCGACGGCGCCGACGTCAGTGACGACCCCGACGACAGTGACGACCCCGACGGCCGCGGCGGTGCGCACGACCCCGACGGCCCCTTAGCTCCGGAAGGCTGAGAACCACCGACGATGGGCGTCTTCGTCTACCTGCCACTCGTTCTGCCGCTGACCGCCCTCCCCATGGCGCGCCTCGCCGAACAGCACCTGCATCCCAGGAGCGCCACCCGGCTGCTGTCCGTCGCGAGTTCGACGCTGGCGCTGTGCAGCACCCTGTGCCTGGTCCTGCTCATGGTGGCGGGCACCGCCCAGCTGCCCGGCAATCCGCTGCCCGACAGCTGGTCAGGACCCGAGGTGAGCGCCGCGGTGCCGTACGAGGAGAAGGCCGGCCTGATCGCGATCGGCGTCCTGGCGGCGGTGCTGACGGCCTGCTGCGGCACTCTGCTCCGGCACGCCCGGACCCGCATCCGCGCCACCCGCGCCCTGCCGGAGGCCGCCGCCCTGCCGGAGGCCGCCACCTTGTTGGATCGCACCGGCCACGGCGGCGCGGGCCACGGCGGCGCGGGCCACGGCGGCACCGGCGACCTCGTGGTGGTCGCGTCCACCGGCCCGTACGCCTACGCCCTCCCTGGCAGGCGCGGGCGCGGCGGCCGGGTCGTGGTCTCCACCGCGATGATGGACTGCCTGGACGCCCGTGAGCGCCGGGCGCTCGTCGCGCATGAACGCGCGCACCTGACCGGCCGCCACCACCGCCATCTGCTGGTGACACAACTGGCGGCCCGCGCCAACCCGTTACTCCTGCCGCTGCGTACGGCAGTGGCGTACAGCACCGAGCGCTGGGCGGACGAGGAAGCGGCGTACGCCATCGGCAGCCGCCGGGCCGTCGCCACGGCGGTCGGCAAGGCGGCCCTCTTCTCGCACCGTCCGCCGGGGTCCAGGGTGCTCCCCGCCTTCGCGGCGGCGGGCCCCGTGCCGCGCCGGGTGGCGGCGCTGCTCGACCCCGAACCATCGGCCGGACTCTGGCCCCCGGCCTCCGCGCATCTGGCCGTGGCGGCGGTGACCGCGACGGTGGGGACGGCGGCCTCGGCGCTGTCGTCGCTCAACGCGACGGTGACGCTCGTCGGCATCCTCCACGCGGCCACCCCGCTCTGACCTACGACGGCGGGAACCCGCCGCGCCCTCAGTCGGAGTCGCGGCCCGCGGGCTCCGGCGTGAGGTCGTCGTGCGACGGCATCGGCTCGGGCTCGGCGGTGGCCACGGCCGGCTTGGTCTGCTTACCGGCCAGCACGCCCTGGAGCTTCGACGCGATCGGCTCCGTCCACCGGGCGGTGAGCGGTCCGACGATCACCAGGATCAGTACGTACGCGGTCGCGATGGGCCCGATGCGCGGCTCGGTCGCCACGGCCAGACCGGCGATGACGATCGAGAACTCGCCGCGCGCGACCAGCGTTCCTCCGGCGCGCCAACGGCCGCGCGGCCCGACCCCGGCCCGCCTGGACGCGTACCAGCCGGTGCCGATCTTCGTGAAGACCGTGACGATCGCCAGCAGCGCCGCCGGGAGCAGCACGGGCGGGATCTCAGCCGGGTTGGTGGACAACCCGAAGAACACGAAGAAGACGGCGGCGAACAGGTCCCGCAGCGGTGTCAGCAGCTTGCGCGCGCCCTCGGCGACCTCACCGGACAGGGCGATACCCACGAGGAAGGCGCCGACGGCGGCGGAGACCTGGAGCTGCTGGGCCACTCCGGCCACCAGGACGGTGAGCCCGAGGACGACGAGCAGCAGCATCTCGGGGTTGTCGGACGACACCGCGCGGCTGATGACCCTGCCGTGGCGCAGGGCGAGATAGAGCACGAACCCGACGGTGCCGAGCGCGACCAGCAGGGCGATGCTGCCGCCGGCCAGGCCGACGCCGGCCAGCATGGCGGTGAGCAGCGGCAGATAGACGGCCATGGCGAGGTCCTCGATCACGAGGACACCGAGGATGACGGGCGTCTCGCGGTTACCGAGTCTGCCCATGTCGGTCATCACCTTGGCGATCACGCCCGATGACGAGATCCAGGTGACGCCGGCCAGTGCGACGGCCCCCACGGGGCCCCATCCGAGCAACAGGCCGGCGATGGCACCGGGCGTCGCGTTGAGTGCGAAGTCGACGGCCCCGGACGGATATTGCGTCTTGAGACTGGTGACAAGCTCCGAGGCGCTGTATTCCAGGCCGAGAAGGAGCAGAAGCAGGATGACGCCGATCTCGGCGCCGATGGCGGTGAACTCCTCACTTGCGCCGAGCGGCAGCAGCCCGCCTTCCCCGAAGGCCAGTCCGGCCAGCAGATACAGGGGAATGGGCGAGAGCCCTATCCGCCCGGCAAAACGTCCGATGATGCCGAGCCCCAGAATGACGGAGCCGAGCTCCACCAGCAGTGCGGTCGTGTCGTGCACGGTCAGCCCTCCGCGATGATCTCGGAGAGCGTGTCCACGCCCTCACGCGTTCCTACAACAACGAGCGTGTCTCCGATGGCCAGCCGGAAGTCCGGCCCCGGGGACGGATGCGCACTGTGGGTGCGCAGAACGGCCACGATCGACGCGCCGGTACGGGTCCGCGCCTTCGTGTCCCCGAGCAGCCGGCCGCCGTACGGCGAGCGGGTCCCGAGCGGAATGTGCTCGGTGACGAGGTCGATCCCCTCGGTCCGTACGGCGTCGATCGGCGCGGCATCGATGAGGTGCGCGAGGCCGGTGGCCTCGGTGGTCGTCAGGGGTACGGAGAGGCGGCACGAATCTGGGTCGTCCTTCTCGTAGAACCCGAGGAACCGTCGCCCGTCGTGATGCACGACCACGGAGATGTGCTGCCCCGACTCGGTGGTGTAGTCGTACTGGACGCCGACTCCTGGCAGTGACGTGCGGTGGGTTCCCATGGCTTCCTCCCGAGGAGCGCGGCGATAAGGTGGTGCTTTTGATCATTTCTTTAGTCGCCCATTACCTTAACGGGCCCCGTCAATGGCCCCGGTCACGCACCGGCCGCCCTCCGGCTCAGCGGGGCGTCCGTCGCCAGGCCTCCGTCGACGGCGGCGAGCAGGGCGTCGCTCCGGCCCGTGAAACTGTCCGCGGCCCAGAGGACATGGCCGTCCGGACGGATGAGCAGGACAGCGGCGTCCGGACCGTCGGTGCAGGTGGCGCGGACGAGATCGACCCGGGGCGGCAGCGGGAGCTCGGCCGGGACGCTTCCGGTCAGGTCGAGCAGGACGGCATGCCCCGAGGCGAAGAGCGCCGACAGCCGGGTGGGACCGGCTTCGGTGACCAGATCGGTGTCCGGCACGCGCTGCCCGGTGAGCGGGTGGTCGCCCGGCAGTTCGTACCGCAGGGAGAGGCCGGACATGAGCCCCGCGAGGTGGCGGTTGGTGTCGGGCAGCCGCAGCAGATCGGTGACGATGTCACGCAGGGCGGCCACGTCCTGGTCCGGATTCGGATAGGCCAGCACGCGCTGGGCCGACGTGTGGTGCAGGACCTGCGCTCCGACCGGATGCCGCTCCGCGTGGTAGCTGTCCAGGAGGCCGCTCGGGGCCCGGCCCCGGACGGCCGCGGCCAGCTTCCAGCCGAGGTTGAACGCGTCCTGTATGCCGATGTTGAGGCCCTGGCCGCCCAGCGGTGGGTGGATGTGGGCGGCGTCGCCCGCGAACAGGACGCGGCCCACGCGGTACTGCTCGAGCTGCCGGGTGGCGTCGCTGAACCGGGAGGAATTGTCCACGGAGCCGAGCGTGGTCTCCTCGCCGTACACCGCGCGCACCGCTTTCGAGATCTCCTCGGGGGTGACGGGGGCGTCCCGGTCGGTGTCCTTCAGGCCCATCTCCCCGAAGGTGATGCGGTAACGGTCGCCGCCGAGCGGCACCAGCATGGACCAGTAGCCCCCGGCCTGACGCGTCAGCGTGCTCATGTGCCCGATCTGCTCAGGTACCAGCGACGACACGGTGGACAGCCTGATGTCGGCCAGCACCGCCTGCTGGGTCCCGGACCTGCCGGGGAACGGCAGGCCGAGCAGCTTCCGCACCGTGCTGTGGCCGCCGTCGCACGCCACCAGATAGCGGGCCCGCACCCGCAGGGCGCCCGCCGTGACCACCACACCGTCGTCCTGCGGCTCGACTGCGGTGACGGCGGAGCCGCGCAGCACCCGCGCACCGGCGGCGATCGCCCGCTCCTCGATGACCTCCTCGATCTCCCACTGGGGGATCGAGATCGGGAAGGGATGCCCGGTCCGCCACGGGGTGCAGTCCAGGGGCACGGGCAGGGCCCCGAAGTGCCCGCCCACCCGGTCACGCGCGATGGCACGGCGCGACAGCGGCTCGAGGAGCCCGCGCGACTCCAGCAGCTCGGCGGTGCGGGGCTGGATCGTGCCGCCCTTCACCTGCTGGATGCGCTGGTCCAGCTTCTCCAGGACCAGGGTCTCGGCCCCGGCCAGGGACAGCTCGTACGCCAGCATCAGCCCGGCCGGGCCGGCGCCCACGATGACGATCTCGGTCGACTTCTCCGTCAGCACAGTCGTTCTCCCTCGCTCGATCTCTCCCGGGGTTAAATGTATACCAGGTGCAAAAAGTTCCCGAGGGGAAAAAGTTCCTGAGGTGAGTCAAGTGCTACGATGTACTCCGTGGACGTCAAGCCAGGACTGCGTGAGCGCAAGAAGCAGCGGACCCGCGCGGCGATCTCCGACGCGGCGATCGAGCTGTTCCTCGAACACGGCTTCAACCAGGTCTCGGTGGCGCAGGTGGCCGAGGCCGCCGAGGTTTCGAAGCGCACGCTCTTCGCCTACTTCCCGACCAAGGAAGACCTCGTGGTGCACCGCCTCGCGGACCACGAGACGGAATCCGGGCGCGTGGTGCGGGACCGCCCGCCCGGCACCGATCCGCTGGCCGCGCTCCGTGAGCACTTCGTCGAGGGGCTGCGGGAAAGGGACCCGATCACCGGGCTCAACGACCGGCCCGATGTGCTGCGGCTCACCCGGATGATCATGGACGCGCCGGCGCTCAGGTCCCGTATGGAGAAGTTCATCACCAGCGCGGAAGGCGCACTGGCCATGGCGCTGCGGGAGACGGCGGACGCCCCCGAGCTGATGGCGCGGCTGGCCTCCGTCCAGATCGTCGCCGTCCAGTGGGTGCTCGCCCAGGACAACGCCACCCGCCTGGCACACGGAGAGTCGGCCGACGTGCGCTACGAGGCCGCGCTGGCCGACGCGGAAAGCGCGTTCGCGCTCCTGGAGAACGGCTTGCGGCAGCTGCCCCCGCAGCGGTGACCGTCACCGCCCCCCGGGGCTGGACGCACAAGGGCCCGGCGTTGACGCGCTGAGGCGTCGCGGCCGGGCCCGGGTGGGGACGGGGCTTGTCAGTCCTTGATCTCGATCTGCTCGCCGTTCGGCGAGGGCGATGCGGACTCCGGGGCGCCGGCGGGCGCCGGTACGTCGGCCGTGGCCGTCCTGCCCTTGAGGTTCTGGAGCAGCGCGCCCAGGTCGACACCCGTGGTCGAGCTGAGGAGTTCCATGCCCTGGGCCACGTTGTCCGTGACCGTGCGGGACAGCTGGCTGGCGCCGTCCGTGGAGATGACCGTCATCTTGTCGATGGCGCTCATCGGCTCGGCGGCCTTGGCGACGACGCTCGGGAGCACCTCGACCAGCATCTGCAGCACGGCCGCGTCGCCGTACTGGGCGAAGGCGTCGGCCTTCTTCTGCATGGCCTCGGCCTCGGCGGAGCCCTTCGCGGCGATGGCCGCGGCCTCGGACTCACCCTCGATGCGTACGGCGTCGGCGAGGGCCGAGCGGTGGAGCTTCTCACCCTGACCGGTGAGGCGGGAGCGCTCCGCGTCGGCCTCGGCCTCCTTGACCTGGGCGATGCGGCGGGCCTCGGCCTCCTGCTCCGCCTGGTAGCGGGCGGCGTCTGCGGGCTTACGGACCTTGGTGTCGAGCTCACGGTCCGTCAGGGCCGCCTGTCGCTGGGCCACCTTCTCCTGCTCGCTGAGCACTTCCTGCTGGCGCGCCGCCTCGGCGAGCGGTCCCGCGGCGTTGGCCTTGGCCGCCGCCGCCTCGGTCTCGGCCTTGATCTCGGCCTGCTTGAGGTAGTACGTCCGCTCGGCGATGGCGATCTCCTCGGCCGCCTTCAGCCGTGCCTGCTCCGATGCGCGCCGGGCGATGGCCTCGGCGATGTCGGCCTCCTGCTTGGCGCGGGCGGCCTCGGGGCGACCGAGGTCCTCCAGGTAGGAACCCTCGGTGGTGATGTCCTGGATCTGGAAGGCGTCCAGGATGAGGCCCTGGCCGGAGAGGCTGGCCTCGGCCTCCTCGGCGACCTGCCCGGCGAACGCGGCGCGGTCGCGGATGACGTCCTCGACGGACATACGGCCGACGATGGCGCGGAGGGCTCCGGAGAGCACTTCCTGGGTGAAGCCGACGATGCCGTCCTGCTGCTGGAGGAAACGCTGGGCCGCCGCGCGGATCGCGTCCTCGCTGCCGCCGACCTTGACGATCGCGACGCCTTCGAGATTCGACTTCACACCGCGCAGGGTGACTGCGCCGCGCACGGCGACCGGGATGTGCCGGCTGGAGAGGTCGAGCGTGAACTTCTGCTGGACGAAGGGCACGACGAAGACGCCGCCGCCGACGACGACCTTCTGACCGCTGTTGTCGATGCTGGTGCGTCCGGTCACCGGATCGGTAGACTTCTTGCCGCGGCGCCCCGTGATGATGAAGGCCTGGCTGGGCCCTGCCACCTTGTACCGGGTGATCACGGCCAGGGCCAGAAGTACAAGAAGTACGACAATTCCGATGATGGCGATCGCTACTGGACTCATGAGAGGTGTCCCCCTTGCCCTCCCGACGGGACGGCAGTGTGTTCGGCTGTGCGGGTTTCGGACAGACAGGCTTGAGGCTGGGCGGGACTGTGGTCAGCGCTCGACGGGGCGGACCGTGACCGATGTGGTCGAGAGCGTGGCTTCCACCCAGACCTCGGCGCCGCGTTCGACGGGTGCCGCGCTCTTCGCGGAGAACTTCACGGTCTGGCCTGCGAGTCGCAGCAGGACCTCGCCGTAACCGTCGGCCGGGATCGGTGTGACCACCGAGCCCGAGGTGCCGACGAGATCGTCACCGCGCGGTGTGGCCGCGGTCTGATCCCGCATCAGCGCCTTGCTGAACTTCCACGTCAGCCAGGCCGCGACGATACCCGCCACCGCGCCGGCCGCCAGGGCCAGGGGGGTGCCGGCGCCGGTGGCGCCGAGGACGATCGCTCCGCCGAAGCCGAGCATGGACAGGAAGCCCGCGATGACCGGCAGGGAGAGCAGGCCGTCGAAGAAGCCGTTCAACAGCCCGCCCAGCGCGTCGCCGAGGAGCCCTTCGAGGATTCCGTCGAAGATCAGGGAAATGGCGAGAAGCACTATTCCCGCAATGCCGAGACCTAGAAAAACGGTCACGTGACCACTCCCCGTTGTTCGCTGTTCCCCCGAAAAGCTTCCGTCGAACTGGCTGAATGGTCCCATACAGGACGTCGTTGTGGTACTGCCGGAGTCCGGCAGTTTTTACGAGGTTTTGATGCCGGAAAGCTGCTCGGCGAGTGTGTCGAGCGACTGGAAGGTGGCTCCGAGCAGGGCGACGTGCTTCCACCGCAGCACGCCGTCGGGCCCGATCAGGAAGACGGAGCGGCGTACGCCGATACCGGGTGCGGTGACTCCGTAGGCCCGCGCGGTCGCGCGCTCCGTGTCGGCCAGCAGAGGCATGCGCAGACCGTGGTCACGGGCGAAGGACTCATGGCTGTCCACACCCTGTGGACTGATTCCCCAGACCTCGGCGTCGAGGCCGTCGAAGGTTTCGAGGCCCGAGGAGTAGGAGCAGAGCTGCTTGGTGCAGACGGCCGTGTTGTCGCCCGGGTAGAAGGCGAGGACGACGGCCCGGCCGCGCGCGGCGGAGAGCGTCCAGTCGCGCCGGGCGAAGGCGCTGTCGGAACCGGTGCCGGAACCGGCGTCGGAGCCGGTGTCGGACGCGCTGCCGGGCGCGGTGCCGGAAAGTACGCCGCCGGGAAGGGTGAAGTCCGGTGCGGGCAGGCCGATTCGGGGTCCTGACGCCATGTCGGGGGCTCCTTGGATCGCGTAGGGAAACGGTGTGCAGGGACCCCAGTGAACGGCACTTTCCACTCATCGACACATTCGGCCCATCCGAATGCTGCCCGGCACCGAATATGGGGTGAGTCGCGGGCACCGGCCCGCACCCCCCGGATCCGGAGGTACGTGTGGCCCGAAGACCGCCGTCGGCAGCGGTGCTCGTCCTCCACGGCGGCTACGAGACGGGCATGGAGGCACCCGCACCCGGTGTCCTGAATCTGCCGGGCCTCCGGATGCTGCCGGTCGCCCGCGTGGTGGCCCGCGCGGTGCGCGGTGACTCCGGTGTGCGCGTGCAGCGCGTCCGCTACACGCACCGTGGCTGGAACGGCCCCCGTGAGGACCCGCTGCACGACGCCCTGCGGATGCTGGACGCCCTGCGGCGCGAGGCGGGCGACATCCCCGTGGTCCTTCTCGGCCACTCCATGGGAGCCCGTGCCGCCCTGCACGCCGCCGGACACCCGCTGGTCCGCTCCGTGGTGGGCCTCGCCCCGTGGTGCCCGCCCGGCGACCCGGTGACGCAGCTCGCGGGCCGCGACGTCGTCCTGCTGCACAGCACGCGGGACCGGGTGACGAGCCCCCTGGCCTCCCAGTCGCTCACGGCCAGGGCACGCCGCGCGGGCGCCAGGACCTGCCTGGTGACGATCCCGGGCAGCGACCACGCGATGATCCGCCGGGCCCCTGCCTGGCACCACCTGGCCGGCCTGCTGGTCACCGGACTGCTGGGGCTGACCCCTGTGCCCCAGCGGGTCGAGGCGGCGTTCGGGCTACCTCGGGGTGCAGCGGCCTCCGAAGGGACCCTGTCGCTCGACGGGATCGACGCCGGCGGGCCGGGCCCGTTGAGATGCGGGGCGAGGCGCGTCGGCGGACGATGAAAAGCCGTGCACCGGTGCGTGGTCCGGAAGAAGCGCCCCGGGCGGCCGGTGAGGCCCGGCTGCGGCGCACCCGCAGGCACGACCCTCCCAGGAGGCTCCGTTGCAGGCCGAAGAGCCCGCCGATCCGGCGCCCGTCGATGTGATCGGCCCGGCTGCGTTGATCGGCAGCAGCCCGGCCGGGGTGGCGGTGTTCGACACGGATCTGCGCTACGTGTATGTGAACCCGGCACTCGAACGGCTCAACGGGCTGCCGGCCTCCGCGCATCTGGGCAAGCACATCGGCGAGGTGCTGCCCGACATGGACGTCCCGGCGGACCTCATGCGCCAGGTGCTGGACGACGGCAGCCCCCGCGAGATGACCGTCAGCGGGCAGACCTGGGTGGACTCCGCCCTCACCCGGCGCTACTGGCGGGTGGCCCTCCACAGGTTCGAGGAGAACGGGCGGGTGCGCGGGCTGATCGGGATCGCCCAGGAGGTCACCGCCACCCGGAACCAGCGTGCGGAGCTGCGACGGGCCAGGAGCTATCTGACCCTCCTGGACAAGGCGACCGAAAGTATCGGTACGACGCTGGACGTGGAGGCCACCTGCCAGGAGCTCGCGGAGTTCGTGGTGCCCGACATGGCCGATGTCGCCATCGTCGAGCTGTTTCCCGAGGACACCGGACGTGTCAGGCGCGAACTGCCGACCGGCGAGCTGCGGCTGCGCAGGGCCGGCGTGGCGACGATCCCGGAACTCGCCGAGCCGCTCTCCCGGTTCGGTGGCAGGGGCACGGACATCGACTACCAGGAGGACGCGGCCGTGCCCCGCTGCCTGGTCACAGGACAAGCCGTGATCGAGAACCTCTACGGCGACGAGCAGCTCGACCGCGCGGCGCCGGTACGCGGCCGGGTCGCCGCCTACCGTGCCTTCGGTCTGCACTCGGCCGTCATCGTGCCGCTCACCGCACACGGGCGGCCCCTGGGCGCGCTCAGCCTGGTGCGGACCGGCGAATCGCCGCCCTTCTCGGAAGGGCTTGACGTGGTCGTCGCCCGTACGCTCGCCGGCATCACCGCCGTCGACGTCGACCACGCCTACCGCTACACACGCGAGCACCGTGTCGCCAGGGAGCTCCAGCGCTCCCTGCTCTCCGAGCCCCGGGGGCCGGACCCGGGCATCGAGATCGCGTCCCTCTACCTGCCCGCCGGCGCGGGGGCGCTGGTGGGCGGGGACTGGTTCGATGCCATCCCGCTGACGGGGGGACGGCACCTCAAGGTGATGGGCGATGTGATGGGTCACGGGGTGGAGGCCGCCGTCGCCATGAGCAACTACCGCTCGATGCTGCGCATCATCGCCGAGGACGACCAGCCGCCGCACCGCATGCTCGAACGGCTGGACAAGGCCGTGGAACAGTCCGGCCTCGACCGGGCGGCGACCTGCCTGATCGCGGTCGTCGACCGGCGGGAGGGGGTCTGCGAGGCGGCCTCCGCAGGACATCCGCCGCCGGTGTTCCTCGACCCGGGGGCACCCGGGGGCCAGGTGGCGCGCATTCCCGTGGGACCGCCCCTGGGCACGGGCCTCGGCGGATACCGGACGGCGGTGCTGCCGTGCGGGCCCGGAACGGTGCTGTTCATGTACACCGACGGTCTGGTGGAGCGCAGGGGTGAGGACATCGACCTGTCGATCGAGCGCCTCACCCAGCTCAAGCTCCCGGTGAGCGGACGGCTGGAGGACCTGCTGGCCGAGGTCGTGGACCGCTACGCGGACACCGCCGAGGACGACATCGCGGTGCTCGTCTCACGGAGCCGGGGTTTCTGACCCGGTTCAGGGCCCCGGCCCAGGGCCCCGGTTCCGGTTTCGGCCCCGGCCCCGGCCCCGACCCCGGCCCTGGCTCAGGCGAAGAGGAAGGCAGCCGCAGTCGCCGCACCCAAGGCCGCGCCCGCCGCCGTCTGGGCCACCGAGTGGTAGCGCAGTGCCACCCGGGACCAGCACACCGCGAGGGCCGCCGCGCCCGCGCACAGCCACCACAGGGAGTGCGTGACGCTGAGAAGGGCCACCACGGCCGAAGCGACCGCCGAGTCGACGGAGATCTTCCAGAGCGTGTTGACCGCCAGGAGCACCGTCGTCATCACCCACAGCGAGATCATCGCGATCAGGATGCCGACGGGTGCGTGCCCCAGGACCATGATCAGCACGCCGGCGCCGATCGAGCCCAGGATCACCAGGAAGATGGGGCCCCGCTGGGTACGGTCCACGACATGGCGGTCGCCCCAGGTACCGCGTCCGCGCTCCCACTCGATGTAGCCGGCGGGGACGATCCCGGCGCACAGGGCGCCGAGAAGACCCCAGGGAAGCCCGGTCCAGTCACCGGCGGAGGCCAGCCCGACGGCGAGCATGCCGGCGAGCAGCACATTGCGGGGCTGGAGGACGTCCGTGACCGTGCGGGCCACCGTGGTGGTCGTGTCCGTGCCGCTCATGCTCGGTGTGCTCCGGGTCGCGCGGGGCGCTGACCGGGCGGCCGCGCGTCAATGTAGCCCTTCACGACGGGGGATGCGTGAAGGGCTACGCGAGCAGTATGACCGCTCGCAGGTCAGCCGACAACTGACCTGCCGGTCAGTGAGTTTGGGGTGGCCAAGCCACTACGGAGCGCTCCGGCCGGCCGTCTCGACGCCCTCCGCGGATCCGCTCCGGGCCGCCCGGCGGCCGCCTCCCGCTCGGTGGCCGCGCGCGGGCGACGCCGGGGACGGAGGAAACCTGTTCCGGCCACAATAGACATGACCTACCCGTACACCTAGGGTTTCTTGTGCGGCCAGGCCATATGAGTGGCCCGGAGCACAGCATAAGAGGTGCAGATGCCCCCGGAATCCCCGTCGCACGCCACGGACCGTCTCGACGACGACGACTACCCCGCGTACACCATGGGGCGGGCCGCCGAGATGATCGGTGCGACGCCAGGCTTCCTCCGGGCCATCGGCGAGGCCCGCCTGATCACGCCCCTGCGCTCGGAGGGCGGCCACCGCCGCTACTCCCGTTATCAGCTCCGTATCGCGGCCCGCGCCCGTGAGCTGGTGGACGGCGGCACACCGATCGAGGCCGCCTGCCGGATCGTCATCCTGGAGGATCAGCTCGAGGACGCCCTGCGTCTCAACGAGGAACTGCGGCGGTCCACGGCCGGCCGGAGCGGTGCCGATTCCTGACCGGCACGCGTGTGCATATCTGTTTCGGTCGGCACAGAAATACGAGAATGAGCAGTGCGGGTATATGCCGTGCGTGAGCGAGTGGCGGCGGAGTGATATGGCGTACAGCTCACTTGTGCTCGAATCGTGCTACTGTTGATCTCAGTTGCAGTTGTGGTTCCCAAAACTTCAAGTGCACTCATCGGGTTTCACTCCGGTGGGCGCGCTTTTGTATTTCCGGTTCCTTCCGGACGGGGCAATCATTTGCGGCGACGTAGGGCTCGCACAGTGTGGGCCCACGGGCAACGCCCCGAAGGAGATATGACATGGCTACTGGCACCGTGAAGTGGTTCAACTCGGAAAAGGGTTTCGGCTTCATCGAGCAGGAGGGTGGCGGCGCTGACGTCTTCGCCCACTACTCGAACATCGCCGCCCAGGGCTTCCGTGAGCTGCAGGAGGGCCAGAAGGTGAACTTCGACGTCACGCAGGGCCAGAAGGGCCCGCAGGCGGAGAA
This sequence comes from Streptomyces sp. NBC_01012, assembly GCF_045162755.1. NCBI lineage: Bacteria > Bacillati > Actinomycetota > Actinomycetes > Kitasatosporales > Streptomycetaceae > Streptomyces > Streptomyces sp. NBC_01012. The sequence continues at coordinate 3,970,519 of NZ_CP108688.1, forward strand.
CATCACCCCCGCCTGATTCGCTCAGGCGTACGGCGTAGCTGGGGCCCGCACCTTGGGGTGCGGGCCCCAGCTCGTTGCGTTTTCCCGGCTGCCGCCGAGGCCGTCGCGTCCGCGAAGTAATTCGCCGGCGTGTACGAGCATGATGGTGCGCCGCTCATATGCAGTCATATGGAGTGCCGAATCACGCTGGTTCATCCGGCGGACGGACTTCGTTCTTTTTTATTTCACCGGCTCGTTCTTGCGATTCTTGGCGCCGTACATGGCTGCAGCCGCCCGGAAAGAATCCCTCGATACGTGCCAATTCGAGGGAAGGGTTCTCCGTTGAACCGCGATCGCACAGCTCGCACGAACGACCGATTTTCCAGGACGCGCTCAGGCGGGTCGGCAGGCAGTCGTACCGCCAACGGTTTCCGCTCGGCGGGGTCCGGCCGGCAGGGCGCTCCTGGTTCGCAGGGCCGCTCCGGCGGCGGACCGAAGCGCTCCGGTGGCTACGGCCGCCGGTCCTCCTCCGTCACGGGTGAGTTCGCCCTGCCGGTGACCATCACCCCCGCGCTCCCCGCAGCCGAGTCCTTCGCCGAGCTGGACATGCCGGCGCCCCTGCTGACGGCGCTGGCCTCCGAAGGCATGTCGGTGCCGTTCCCGATCCAGGGCGCGACGCTGCCGAACTCGCTGGCCGGACGGGACGTCCTGGGCCGTGGCCGCACCGGATCGGGCAAGACGCTCGCCTTCGGCCTGGCGCTGCTGGCCCGCACCGCGGGCAACCGCGCCGACGCGCGCCGCCCCCTGGCCCTGGTCCTCGTCCCCACCCGGGAACTGGCCCAGCAGGTCACCGACGCGCTCACCCCCTACGCCAGGTCCCTCAGGCTCCGGCTGGCCACGGTCGTCGGCGGCATGTCGATCGGCCGCCAGGCCAGCGCGCTGCGCGGCGGCGCCGAAGTCGTGGTCGCCACCCCGGGCCGGCTCAAGGACCTCATCGAGCGCGGCGACTGCAAGCTCGACCGTGTCGCCGTCACCGTCCTCGACGAGGCCGACCAGATGGCGGACATGGGCTTCATGCCCCAGGTCACGGAGCTGCTGGACCAGGTGAACGCCGACGGTCAGCGGATGCTGTTCTCGGCCACCCTGGACCGCAACGTGGACCTGCTGGTCCGCCGCTATCTGCACGACCCGGTCGTCCACTCGGTGGACCCCGCGGCCGGTGCGGTGACGACGATGGAACACCACGTGCTCTACGTCCAGGGCGCCGACAAGTACGCGACGACCACGGAGATCGCCGCCCGTGAGGGCCGGGTGATCATGTTCCTCGACACCAAGCACGCGGTGGACAAGCTCACCGATCACCTGCTGCACAGCGGTGTACGGGCGGCCGCGCTGCACGGCGGCAAGTCGCAGCCGCAGCGCACCCGCACCCTGGACCGGTTCAAGACCGGTCATGTCACGGTGCTGGTCGCCACGAACGTCGCGGCCCGTGGCATCCACGTCGACAACCTCGACCTGGTCGTCAACGTGGACCCGCCCAGCGACCACAAGGACTACCTGCACCGTGGCGGGCGTACCGCGCGCGCCGGGGAGTCCGGCAGCGTCGTCACGCTCGTGCTGCCCAACCAGCGCCGCGACATGACCCGGCTGATGGCCGACGCCGGCATCACCCCGCAGGTCGCCCAGGTCCGCTCCGGCGAGGCCGAGCTCAGCCGCATCACCGGTGCCCAGGCGCCGTCGGGCGTGCCGGTCACGATCAGCTCACCGGTGTCGGAGCGCGGCAAGGGCAGCGGTTCCGGTCCCCGTGGCCGCCGCGGCGCGCGTCCCGGCCAGGGGCGCCGCTCCAACGCCAACACGCCGACCCCGCAGGCGCGTGCGGCGTCGGCGCAGCGCCGGGCCAACAAGGCCGCGTAGTCATCCGGCCGGGAGCCCGGCCGACCCCGTCCGGCTTTCTCCATGACCATCCTGTTGAGGAACCATGCGCTGTGTCATCGCCCGCTTCCCCTTCGACCTCTTCAAGAACGAGGTGGAGGACCTGATGAAGGGCGTCAAGCCCGAGCCCGTCACGGGTGACGCCGTGGTCATCGGCCGCCGTGTCTATCCCGTCAAGCAGGTCGGCGAGATCATCACCCGCCAGGACCGCCGGGACTTCACCGCCGGCGAGGTGACCAGGGCGCTGGCACGTCTCGGCTTCACCTGCCGTCCCGCGGAGGTGCCCGCCCCCGCCGCGGCACCCCTCACCCCGCTGGAGAACGCGTCCGCGATGCTCGGAACGCCCGGCGAGGTCTGAGCCGCAGCACCGTCCCGCGTCACCGCACCCCCGAGGCCCATCAGGCCCGGGGGTGCGGTGCGTCCGGACCTCGGGGCGTGGGCGGCTGCGGCTTCCTGGCCCGGTCGAGCCGTGGCTCCACGACGTGACGGAACACCCGGCGCACGGGCGGGCCGCAGAGAGCTGTGACCACGGCCGCGGCGACGACGGACACCAGGATCCGGCCCAGGGGCGTGGAGACGATGTCCAGGTCGAAGAGACCGAGCTTGACCGCGCCCTTGATGACGAAGCCGTGCAGCAGATAGCCGTACAGCGTGCCCGCGCCGAGCGCGGTCATCCACAGCCTGCGGTTCGGCACCCAGGCGAGGAAGCAGGCGCTGAGCATGAGCGCGCAGCCGAACAGCAACGGCGTCACCACGGCGCCCGTCCAGGCGGGCGAGCCGAGCTGCTCGGCGCCGTACCGGCGGAAGAACCATGAGGTCGTCGTGCGCGGCACCGCCCAGTAGGCGACGGCCAGGGCCAGCAGGCAGACGGGGACGGAGGCGACGCGTACGGCCCGGCGGCGTACGAGGTCGAAGTGCTCGGGCCGCAGCTGGAGGCCCAGGACGTAGTACGGGAGGAACTGCAGCACGCGCTGGAGTTGCAGGTCCCCGCCGATGTCGCTGGTCACCGCCGCCATGGCGGCGATCACCAGGGCGAGCGCCACGGGCCACCTGACCCGCTGCCAGAAGGGGGTGGTGAGGCGCCAGAGGAACAGGGCCGGCAGGAACCACAGCAGCCAGTACGGCGTGAGCGGGCTCAGGGGGAAGTCGGGGGAGCCTGTCAGGCGCTCGAGGACGGTGTAGGCGATCTCGAAGACCACGTAGGGCACGGCGAGGCCGGTGACGAGCCTCCACACTCGGTCGGAAGTCAGCTCCAGACCGCGCGAGAGGTACCCGGCGATGATGACGAAGACCGGCATGTGGAAGGTGTAGACGAAGGTGTAGAGCGTCTCCACCAGCCGCCCGCTGCCGGGCAGGGGCTCCCAGGAGTGACCCATCGCGACGAGGACGATGGCCAGGTACTTGGCGTTGTCGAGGAACGGGTCGCGGCCGGACCGGTACCGCGCGGCGTCGGGTGTTCCGGCGTCGGAGCCCGCAGGTGCCGGAGCCTGTGAGGTCTGGGGGCGCATCGAGCCACCCTAGGGCGTGAGGATCAGCTTTCCCGTGGTCCGGCGTGCGAGCAGGTCCTCGTGGGCGCGCCGGGCGTCGGCGAGCGGGTAGCTGCCGCCGGCCACGGGCCTGAGGCGGCCGTCGGCGACCAGGGCGAAGAGCTCCTTCAGCGGGCCGCTGACCCCGCCCGGGGCCGCGAGGGCGGGGCGCAGCCAGAATCCGACGACAGAGGCGTTGAGACGGCCCAGCCGGGCCGGGTCGACGGGGGTGAAGCCGCCGCGGGCCGCGTTGCCGTAGGTCACGAGCCGGCCGAAGGACGCCAGACTGTCCAGGGCCTGGTCGAAGAGGTCACCGCCCACGGCGTCCAGGACGACGTCCGCCTTCTCCGCGAGGGGATAGGTGATCACGTCGTCCGCACCGAGGTCCAGGACGAGCCGCTCCTTCTCCCGGGTGGAGACCTGGGCGAGCACCCGGCCCGCCCCGAACTCCCGGGCCAGCTGGACCGCGAGGCTGCCGACGCCGCCCGCGGCCGCATGTACGACGACGCTCTCGCCGGAGCGCAGCCGTGCCGCGGACCGCAGCAGATGCCAGGCCGTCAGGCCCTGCATCATGAGGGCGAGTGCCTGGGCTGCGCCGAGCTCCTCGGGAATCTCCCGGATGCCGGACTCCTTGGCGGTGACCTGCTCCGCGTATCCGTGCGAGACCCGTGCCAGCACCCGCCGGCCGTCCGGGGTGCGGCCCACGACCTCGCTGCCGGGGACGTACGGCAGGGCGTCGGCGCTCAGATAGGAGCCGTCCACCTGGTGGGTGTCCGCGAAATTCACCCCTGCGGCCTCGACGGTGAGGAGCACCTCCCCGGGGCCGGGCACCGGAGGGGGCAGCTCCACGGGCCGGAGCACATCAGGGCCACCGAAGCGGTCGAACTGGATCGCGAGCATGCCGCACAGTATCGCGGGGTCCACCGGGTGGTCAGGAGGCCCCGCACCCCCCATCGCGACGACGGACGGAACGGCGCGAGAGGCAAAGGAGAAACAGGACATTCAGTCGGTTATGGTCACGACCCTTGGGGGGAGCCTGCCAGAATGCGGGCATGAGCGATCTTCTGCACGACAGAGTCGTCCTGATCACCGGGGCGAGCAGCGGTATCGGCGCGGCGGCGGCGCGGGTGTTCTCCGAGGAAGGCGCGACGGTCGTCCTGGCCGCGCGCCGGGAGGACAGGCTGGCCGCGCTGACGGCCGAGTTGAAGGGCAAGGGGGCCCAGGCCTCGTACGTCGTCTGTGATGTCACGGTGCCGGAGGACGCCGCCCGTGCCGTCGGCTTCACCGTCGACACCTACGGCCGGCTGGACTCGGCGTTCAACAACGCGGGGCTCGGCGGCGACCGAACTCCCCTGCACCTCATGGGAGATGACGTCTACGACGCGGTCATGGACGCCAATGTGCGCGGCGTCTGGAACTGCCTGCGCCCCGAGATCGCGGCCATGTTGGAGAATCCCGGAACCTGCTCCATCGTGAACAACAGCAGTGTGGGCGGGCTCGTCGCCATACCGGCGGCCGCGCCCTACCTGGCGGCCAAGCACGCCGTCGTCGGACTCACCAGGGCCGCAGCCGACGAGTACGCCCAACAGGGCATCAGAGTCAACGCGGTGGCGCCCGGCACCACGCGCAGCGAGATCACGGCCGACTGGTTCGGGCGTAACCCCGGCCTCGAGGAGATGGTCAACAGCATGACGCCGCAAGGGCGTACGGCCGAGCCCGAGGAGATAGCCAACGCGGCAGCCTGGCTGCTCAGCGACCGCTGCCCCTTCCTCACCGGCACGGTCATGCCGGTGGACGGCGGCTTCGTCAACCAGTGAGACCCGGGAGGTCCTGGCCGCAGGGCCCGCTCAACCGGCTCCGGAAGGCGGTGTTCCCGTCCTGCGTCGCGGTGACCAGGACGGAGGCCTCTCCGGGGCCGGCCGGCAGGATCTCCGCCTCGACCCAGCAGGGGCGGTCGAGTTCGGTGTACCGCTCGAACGTGCTGGTGACGGTGGTCGCTTCGAAGGGCGCGGGGTACACGGCGGCGCGCGCGGCCTGGTCCGCGGCTTCCATCAGCGCGAGCCCCGGGACATGGTCGACGGGGTGGTCGTACAGCACGACGTTGTCCACGTCGTTGCGCAACTGCCAGTGAAGGGCGTGCTTTCCGGCGGCCAGCACCACGTCGGCCGGGGTGTGCCGGCCGACGGTGCGGGGGTCGACCGGGGCGGGCAGCGGCCACGAGTTCCACTCGAAGGCGAGGTGTTCGCCGCGAAGGCGCTGGTAGACGCGCGTGGAGAGCCAGCCGAACTCGGAGTCCGCGCGGGCCGTCAGGTCGCCGTCCCGGAGGATGCGGAACTCCATGTCGAGCGAACTGACCTTCTTGCCACGCTTCTTGGCGTTCTTGACCGTGACCTCGACGGTGAAGTCGCAGGGCAGCCCGGGGGGTACCTCGAATCCAGGTGTGACGGTGAGGTCGAAGTAGTTCAGCAGGGTGTGATCGTCGAGTGGTGCCCCGTACGCCGCGTGCGCGATGACCAACCCGCTCTGCCGGACGGTCTGTGTGAGCATCCGCGGGTCGTAGGAGAGGCCGGAGCCGGGGGCGGGCCACTTCGCGGACAGCGAGAACTCGCCATCTTCCGTGCGCCGCCAGGAGGTGAGGAGGACCATGTCGGAACGTCCCAGGTGGACGTACTCCTTGCGGATGCTGTCCGGCTCCTCGAACGCGGAGGGCTGCGAGCACGGAACAGCGGGTATGTCGGGCACAGCCCTCCTGGACATGGCGCAAAATGGTCATTACGGCGCTGATATGATACCGGTTCACCGGTACTTTTTGAAGTAGCGTCATGCAACGTTCAAAGGGAGGCGCGAGTTGGCACGACAGCAACGGGCGATCCGCACGCGCCGAATCTTCCTCCAGGCTGCCGCGGAGGTCTTCGACGAGCATGGCTACGACGCCGCCACCATCGCCGCGATCCTCGACCGGGCCGGCCTCACACGGGGCGCCCTCTACTTCCACTTCACGTCGAAGGAGGAGCTGGCCCGTGGTGTCCTCCAGGAGGCGGTGACCTCGGACGGGGTCACCCCGCAGACCTTCAAGCTGCAGGAGTGGGTGGACATGGCGCTCCTGCTCGCCTACCGGCTGCCACGGGAACCCCTGCTCAGCGCCTCGATCCGGCTGTCCGTCGACCCGCGTGCGCGGGGGCTCTTCGGCACCCGCTGGCCGGACTGGATCGCCATAGGCACGGAGATGCTGACCGAGGCGAAGGAGCGCGGCGAGCTCCTTCCGCATGTCGACCCGGAGTCCACGTCCCGGCTGGTCGTCGGAGCCTGGACAGGGGTCCAGCTGGTGACGGAGTCCATGGCCGAGCCGCCCGACCTGGTCGCCGAGATATCCGCTCTCTTCGAGCTCATCCTCCCGAACAACGCGGTCCCGGGCGTGCTGGCCAGGCTCGACACCTCCCCGCACCGCGCGGCCCGCATCGTCGAGCAGCGGCAGGCGGTCCCCGTCCCCTGACGGCGCGGCCCGCACCCTGGGCCGCGCGGTCGCGGGTCACCCGATCGGGTGCGGGTCGCCTGCGACGCCGCTGGTCAGCGCGCATGGTGGCCCTATGTGGCTTCGCCGAACCGCAGTGTGCGCCATGGTCGTGCCGCTGGCGTTCCTGGTACTCCGGGACGCTCCGGTACGGCTTGCCGCGCCCGACCCGGCGACCGCGAAGCCGGCGGCGCAGTCCGGGGTCCCGCGGCCCGCGATCGTCAGCCGGGCGCAATGGCACGCGGACGAGAGCCTGGTCAAGGAGCACGCGGTGTACACGGGGACGGTGAAGGCCGTCTTCGTCCATCACACCGGTCACACCAACGGCTACGACTGCGCCGACGCCCCCAAGATGCTGCGGGCGATGGAGGAGGCGCACGTCGAGGGCGAGGGCTGGGACGACATCGGCTACAACTTCGTCGTCGACCGCTGCGGGACCATCTACGAGGGCAGGGCCGGCGGCGTCGGACGCTCCGTGCGCGGCGCCCACGCCACCGGGTTCAACGCGCACAGCGTGGGCATCGCGGCCCTCGGCACCTACGACGACGGTGTGCCGGTGCCCAAGGCGCTCATCGAGGGGATCGCGAAGGTCGGCGCGTGGAAGCTGGACCGCAGCGTCGACCCCGAAGGCATCGTGCGGATGGTCTCGACGAACGGCGACAGCCGCTACCGCCGTGGTGAGGTCGTCTACCTCCACGCGGTGGCCGGGCACCGCGACACCTATCAGACGTACTGCCCCGGCGAGGCGCTGTACGCACAACTCCCCACGATCCGGGCCGAGATGACGCGGCTGCGGAACCGGAAGCGGTAGGCCGGGACGCCCGGAGCGCGGGGTGGGGGTGGATGGTGCTCCACGGGCGGCGGTGGCGCCGGCGAGCGCCCGGAAGGCCGGATCGGCGGAGCGCGAGGCCGACCACCCGAGTGAATGTGGGGGCGTCGGACGCGTCAAAGCCCCTTGAAAAGATTATCGGCGGCTTATCTGTTCGTGCCCTTGCACACCTTCTGGAGCACAGCGGAGGAAATACCGTCATGCCGGCATCACCCCTCGCAAAGCGGCCCGTCGAATCGGTGCTCGCCCTTCTGCTCGTCCTCCTGAGCGTGCTCGGTCTCGCGGGCCGCAGTGTCGCGGACGCCCCCGCGAAGTCCCCGGCCCAGGCCCCGGTCCAGGCCGCACCGGCCCAGGTCGCCCCCGCCCGGGCCGTCATCGCGCCGACCGTCACCGCGCCGACGGTCACGGCCGGTACGGACTGGGACCGCATCGCCCAGTGCGAGAGCAGCGGCCGCTGGGACACCAACACCGGCAACGGCTACCACGGTGGCCTCCAGTTCTCCCCCTCCACCTGGCAGGCGTACGGAGGCGGGAAGTACGCACCGCGCGCCGACCTCGCCACGAAGTCCGAGCAGATCGCCGTCGGTGAACGCGTCGCCCGGTCGCAGGGCATGGGCGCCTGGCCCACCTGTGGACGCCTCGGTGCGAGCGGAACGTCGAGCTCCTCGTCCAGCGGTGGCAGCAGTGCCGCCGGAGTCGACGGAAGTGACTCGGCACAGGCGGCCCCCGAGCGCCAGTCGACCGGCAGTTCGAACAGTGGATCGTCCGGCAGCGCGTCCTCCGGAAGCACGGCGGGCAGCACGGAGGACAGCGACCACAGCACCGCCGGTGACAGCGGCGTGAAGCACTACTCCGAGGACCTTGTCGAGGAGGAGTCGTACGTCGTCGAGCCGGGCGACTGCCTGTCGACGATCGCCGAGCGCGCGGACGTGTCCGGTGGCTGGACCGCCCTGTACGAGCTGAACCGCGAGGTCCTCGACCACGGACCGCACCTGATCTTCCCCGGTCAGCGCCTCCAGCTGGACGCCTGAGCATGAGGACCACGGTGGTTCGACGGCCCGTCGCCACCGGGACGTCCTCAGGGAGCAGCCGGCGCACGGCGTCGAGCCCAGGGACCACGGAGGCTCATCGACGAAGGGACCACCGGCCATGGCACGTGGACCGTCACCGGCCGCAGTCCTGCTGTCCGTGCACGCCGTCGTCTTCGACACGGACGGTGTGATCACCGACTCCGCTCCGGCGCACGCCGCCGCGTGGAAGGAGGCGTTCGATGCCTGCCTGGCCGAGCACGAGGGGCAGCGGCCCTTCGACGAGGCGGACGACTACCGGCGCTACGTCGACGGCAAGGCACGCAGGGACGGTGCCGCCGCGTTCCTCTCGTCCAGAGGCCTCGACCTCCCCGACGGCAGTCCCGATGACCCACCGGGCACCGACACGGTGTGGGCCGTGGCCGCCGTCAAGGACGAGGCGTTCACCCGGAGTCTGCGCACCCACCCGGTCACGGTCTGGCCGGGGACGGTCCGTCTCCTGCACGTGCTGCACGACGCACGTGTCCCGATCGCCGCGGCGTCGGCGTCCCGGCACGCGAGCGAACTGCTGGCAGGGGCAGGTCTCCTGGACCTGTTCACGGCCGTGGTCGACGGCAACGAGGCGCGCCGCCTCGAGCTGCCGGGCAAGCCGGACCCCGCCCTGTTCACCGAGGCGGTGGGGCGGATGGGAGTCCCGGCCGGGGACGCCGCCGTCGTGGAGGACGCGCTCGCCGGGGTGGAAGCGGGCCGGCGGGGCGGCTTCGGACTCGTCGTCGGGGTGGACCGGACGGACACCTCCCGGGGCGCCTCCGACCTGCGGCGCCACGGCGCGGACCTCGTGGTGGCCGATCCGGGGGACCTGCTGATCAACGGGGAGGACTGATGGCACGCGGCTGGGTATGGGGGTACGAGGGGTACGAACCGAAGGAGGAGCGGCTGCGCGAGGCGCTGTGCACCCTGGGCAACGGCTACTTCGCCACCCGGGGGGCCGCACCCGAGACACCCGCGGGCGAGACGCACTACCCGGGTACGTATGTGGCGGGCTGCTACAACCGGCTGATCTCCTCCGTCCAGGGACGCCAGGTCGAGAACGAGGACATGGTCAACCTCCCGAACTGGCTGCCGCTGCGCTACCGCATCCGCCCCGCCGGCGCCCGCCCAGGACCCTGGCTGACCCCTGACCACACGCACCTCGTGGAGCACCGGCAGTCGCTCGATCTGCGCGGCGGGACCCTGACCCGGCGTTCGGTGTACGAGGACGGGTCGGGCCGCAGGCTGACGGTGGAGCAGGAGCGCCTGGTGCACATGGGCGACCCGCATCTCGCGGCGCTGCACACGGTGTTCGGTGCGGAGGGCTGGTCGGGCGAGCTGGAGGTGGAGGCCGGGATCGACGGCGACATCCGTAACAACGGTGTCGCGCGCTACAGCGAACTGGCCGACCGCCACCTCGCCGGCTGGGAGACCGGCACGGAGCCCGCTTCCATGGTGTGGCTGCGCTGCCGCACGGTGGAGTCGGACATCGGCATCGCCCTGGCCGCGCGGACCGTCGCCTCCTGCGGCCCGGAGCGCAACGGCGACCACAGGGCGGAACCCGAGCAGCGGCCCCGCTCGGTCCACCAGACGCTGCTGCTCCCGATCGCCCCGGAGGCGGGTGCCGTCGTCGACAAGACGGTCGGCCTCTACACCTCCCGCGACCCGGCGATCGGCAGTCCGCTGCGGGCCGCGGTCTCGGCGGTCGGTGACGCCCCGGTGTACGCCAGGCTGCGGGCCTCGCACCGCAAGGCCTGGGCGGATCTGTGGCAGCAGGTGAAGCTGGAGGTGCCGGGGGAGCCGGGCCACATCCTGCGGCTGCACCTCTTCCATGTGCTCCAGACGCTGTCCCCGCACACCGCGGAACTCGACGTCGGCGTACCGGCCAGAGGGCTGCACGGTGAGGCGTACCGGGGGCATGTCTTCTGGGACGAGCTGTTCGTGCTGCCCTTCCTGAATCTGCATCTGCCCGAGGTGTCCAGGGGGTTGCTCGACTACCGCCATCGGCGGCTCCCCGCGGCCTGCGCCGCCGCGCGTGCGGTGGGCAGGGAAGGGGCGATGTACCCGTGGCAGAGCGCCGACGAGGGGCGCGAGGAGACCCAGGAGGTCCATCTCAACCCCCGCTCGGGGCGCTGGCTGCCGGACCGTTCACGGCTGCAGCACCATGTCGGCTCGGCGGTGGCGTACAACGTGTGGCAGTACTGCCAGGCCACCGGCGACACGGAGTACCTCTACTCCAAGGGCGCCGAGATGATCATGCAGATCGCCCGTTTCTGGGCGGAGAGCGCCGAGTGGGACGACTCCGTCGGGCGGTACCGGATCCGGGGAGTCGTCGGGCCGGACGAATACCACGACGCCTATCCGGATTCGGACGTCGCGGGACTCGACGACAACACGTACACGAACGTCACGGCGGCCTGGGTGCTGGCCAGGGCCGGTGAGCTCTGCCGCGCGCTGCCGCCCAGCCGGTGCCGTCAGCTCCTCGAACTGATCCGGCTCGACCCGGCGGAGCTCGACCGCTGGGACGACATCTCCCGGCGGCTGTACGTGCCCCACCACCGGGGCGTCATCAGCCAGTTCGCCGGTTACGGGGACCTGGAGGAGCTGGACTGGGCCGGCTACCGGCAGCGGTACGGGGACATCCGGCGTCTGGACCGGATCCTGGAGGCGGAGGGCGACACCGCGAACCGCTACCAGGCGTCCAAGCAGGCCGATGTGCTGATGCTCGGCTACCTGTTCTCCCCCAAGGAACTCGCCGCGCTGTTCCGGCGGCTCGGCCACCCGCTCGACGACGAGGCCTGGCGGACCACCGTCGACTACTACGTGGGCCGCACGAGCCACGGCTCCACTCTCAGCTCCCTCGTGCACGCCTGGGTGCTGGCGCGCGTCCACCGCGACGACGCCTGGGCGTACTGCGAGGAGGCGCTGATCGGCGATGTGGCCGACATCCAGGGCGGTACGACGGAGGAGGGCATCCACCTGGGTGCGATGGCCGGCACCCTGGACTTCGTCCAGCGCGGCATGACCGGCCTCGAGACGCGCGACGACGCCCTGTGGCTCGCGCCTGCCACGCTGCCGCAGCTCTCCAAATTCCGGATGCGGCTCCGCTTCCGCCGGCACTGGGACGTGGACCTGCGCCTGCGCGCCGAGGAGTTGCGGATCGCGGTGCCGGACTCGGAGCGGCCCGGGGTGCGGGTCAGGCTGGACGGCAGCGCCTATGTCATCGAGCCCGGTACGGCGCGTTGGCTGGAGCTGCCCGAGGACGAGCTGTCCGGTGACCAGATGCCCGGTGGCCACGGCCCTCGGTGACCGCGCGCCCGGCGACGGCCCCGGTGACCGTGAGCCCGGGGGCTCATGACGGCTCGGAGGACACCAGCACGCCGATCTTGTCGATGCGGTGCTCCGGATTGTCGTGGGCGTCGCGCCAGGTGTTCCCGGCCGCGTCGTCCTCGGGGGTCGCGCAGGTGGAGAGGGTGATCATCGCCCGGGTCGGTTTCCTGCCGGGTTCGCCCGGCACATCGGCCCGCTGCTCGGCGAGGGAGCGCTCGGACCTGAAGGACGTCCGGCGGGTTTCGGTGATCCTGTACTCGTACACCGTGCTGCCCTCCTCGACCAGGACCTTGTCGCCCTTGTCCAGGTCCGGCAGCTCGCGGAGCGGGCCCCCGGCGACGATCCGGTGGGCCGTCACGAGGTAGTTCCCGACCTTGCCGGGCCCGACCCCGCCGTCCTCGCCGTACGGGCTCGCGGCCTCACCGCGGTCCTGGATCCGGGTCCCGGGCCCGTCGTCCGTCGTCCGTCGTGCCCTTGTACGGGACCACGCGCAGGTCCTTCACGTCGATCGCCGGGAGGGTGAGCTCAGCGGTCGCGGTGCGTGGGTCGGTGCGGCCCGCCGGTGGTCCGGCGGTCGCCACCGCCGCCGGACCACCGGCGGCCAGCAGGACGACCGCCGCGACCGTCAGGGCCCGGGGGACGCGGCTCCGGTGGACGCCTCGCCGGGCATTGTCCCGGCAATCGCTTCGGGAACCGCTTCGGAATCCATGGGAAAGGTGCATGGCGGGGTCCGGATCAGTAGCCGGTGGTGGTGCCTGGGGCGGGCCCCTGAGCGGCGGCCCGCACCCTTCCAGTACACCACCGGTCACTCGATCGCGTCGGGCGCGCCGAGCAGCTCGTGCACCTCGTCGGCGCTCAGCTCCGTGAGCTCGTCGCCCACGAGCAGCCAGCGGGTGATGCCGACCGATTCCAGGAAGGCCAGATCGTGTCCGGCGATCAGCAGCGCGCCCTCGTAGGACTCCAGGGCGCTCGTCAGCTGCCGCACGCTCGCCAGGTCCAGATTGTTGGTCGGCTCGTCCAGCATCAGCAGCTGCGGGGCCGGTGTGGCGAGCATCGTGGCCGCGAGAGCGGCGCGGAAGCGCTCGCCGCCCGAGAGCGTGCCGGCGGGCTGCTCGGCGCGAGCCCCCTTGAACAGGAAGCGGGCGAGCTGGGAGCGGATCTCGTTGTCGGTGGTCCCGGGGGCCGCGCGGGCCACGTTCGCGGCGACACTCAGCCCGTCGTCCAGGACATCGAGCCGCTGCGGCAGGAAGCGCAGCGGGACATGGGTCCTGGCCTCGCCGGACAGGGGAGCCAGCTCCCCCGTGAGGGTGCGCAGGAGCGTCGTCTTGCCCGCCCCGTTACGCCCGATGAGCGCGATGCGCTCGGGCCCCTGGACGTGGAGTTCGCCCTCGCGCAGGGTGCCGAAGCGGGGGCGGAGCCCGTGCGCGCTCAGGACCGTGCGGCCCGTCGGCACGGCGGTGTGCGGGAGCCGTACCCGGATCTCGGCATCCTCCCTGACGGCCTCCGACGCCGTGTCCAGCCGCTCCCGTGCCTCCTGGAGCCGGTCCTCGTGCAGGCCGCGGAGCTTGCCCGCCGCCTCCTGGGACGACCGCTTGTGGGCACCCGCGACGATCTTCGACGCACGCCGCTGGACGTCCATCTTCTTGTTGTGCCGCTGGCGGCGGGCGACCTTGATCTGGGCCTCCTCCAGTTCGCGCTTCTGCCGGCGTACGTCGGACTCGGCGGCCCTCACCATGCGGCCGGCCGCCTCCTGCTGGGTGGCCAGCGCCTCCTCGTAGTCCGACCAGCCGCCGCCGTACCAGCTCACCGAACCGGCGCGCAGGTCGGCGATGCGGTCCACCCGTTCCAGCAGGTCACGGTCGTGGCTGACCACGACGAGCACCCCGGAGCGCCAGGACTCGACGGCGTCGTAGAGACGGCGGCGCGCGAACACGTCGAGGTTGTTGGTCGGCTCGTCGAGCAGCAGGACGTCGGGGCGCTCCAGCAGCAGTGCGGCCAGCCGCAGCAGCACGGTCTCGCCGCCGGACAGCTGCCCCACGGTGCGGTCGAGATCCACCGCGCCGAGACCGAGGGACCCCAGGGTCGCCAGGGCGCGCTCCTCGACGTCCCAGTCGTCGCCGACGGTCTCGAAGTGCGCGTCGGCGACGTCGCCCGCCTCGATCGCGCGCAGCGCCGTACGCCGCTCGGTGATGCCGAGGGCGTCCTCGACGCGGAGATCCGTGTCGAGGGTGAGGTTCTGCGGGAGGTGGGCGAGATGTCCGCCGGCGGTCACCGAGCCGGCGGAGGGCTTCAGCCGGCCGGCCAGCAGCCGCAGCAGGGTGGACTTGCCCGAGCCGTTGGTCCCGACGAGTCCGGTACGGCCCCGGCCGAAGCTGAGGGACAGCGCGTCGAAGACCTCCGTGCCGTCCGGCCACCGGAAGGACAGGGCGGAGCAGCTCAGGGAGGCGGCGGGAGTGAGGGGATGGGACATGTGGTCCTCGCAGTCGCAAGCGTGTGAACAGGGGCTTCGTGTGCGAGCACCACGCGGCGACCGGCCGGGAGAAGACGGGGTGCGGTCCGCCGGACATCCGGGGGACGGCTCAGGCACCGAGGTCGCATGCACGCGGTGGGTCACGGGGCGGCAGGAAAGCCGACGGAGCGTGACGGGGCCCGGCAGGGGCCGTACCGCGCGATGATCGCGGACCTCAGATGCGCAACGTCCACCTCTATCGGAGACAACAGGACACGAAAACTGTACACCGATGCCTTCCACGGGCCGGTGCTGTGCTGCGGACAACACACCTAGAGCCCCTCCTTGCCGGTGGCCCAGTACGGCCTGGTGGTGATGGCGCGGCGCGACAGGATCCGGCTGTCGATCAGCGCGCTCCGCTGACGCTGGACGGACCGGGCGTGCCCCAGGAGCAGGGCACCGTCGAGGTCGGTGAACGCACCGTCGGCGATGGCGCGTTCGAGCCAGGACTGGAGCGCGTCCCCCGGCGCTCCGTCTGCGGGCAGGAAGCGGTAGCGCGGCCAGCGGCCGGCGAGGGCCGCGACGGCGTCCGCCGGGACCTCGACGGCGACGAGCGGTGCGCCGGCGCCCCACGTGTGTGCGTGTGCGTGTGCGTGGGCGTCGAGGGTGCCGAGCGCGCAGCCGTCGCCGAGATGGAGGCGACGGGTCCCGGTCTCGCGCAGCGGCCGGTGCCGACCGGCCAGCAGCGTGGTCCTGCCTCCCTTACGCAGGGCGCGGAGCCACGCGGTGCCAGGACCCGCGGCGGCGGTGGCTGCGAGGATGCCGATGTGTTCGGAATCCGGTCCGCCGACCGTCCGCACGGTGTAGCGGCGCCCCAGGGTGGGGGTGGCACGGACCTGGATCTCATGGCCCGGGTGCCAGCCGCCGGGTGGCGCGGCGGCGTGCAGCTCCAGCTCGATGAAGCCGGGGGCGGGTTCGCGTATGCCGAGGACATGAGCCGGGCGTCCCAGGGCGGATTCGACGAGCTTGCCGATGACGGCGGGTGCTTGGGGCACGGCGGTCTCCCACTCTCCAACTCAGGACGAGCCGACGGGCTCGGCCCGCTTCTGTGACGGGACGAGGAAGGCGAGAAGGAGGGAGACGGAGCTCAGTCCGAAGATCCACCAGAACGTTCCGGTGAACGCCGAGAGTCCGTCCGCCGCCGTGGTGCCACCGGCGAGGAGGTTCTGGAGGATGACCGCGACGACCGCGACGCCGAAGGGCGCGCCGACCCGCTGCACGACGCTGAACGCGGCGCTGCCCCGGGGAGTTTCGTCGTGGCTCAGACCGGCCAGGGCGAGTGTCATCACCGGGAAGGTGGTGGCGGCGAAGCCGATTCCCTGGGCGAACTGCGCGGCCAGCAACAGGGGCGTGCCGCCCTGTGCGTCCGCGAGGGCGAAGGGCACGGTCCCGATCATGGTCAGCACCACGCCGGCGGCTATGACGAAGCGGCCGTCGAACCGGGCCGCGAAGGTGCGCAGGGCCACGACGAAGAACATCGTGCCCAGTCCCTGCGGGATGAGGAGCAGGCCCGTGTGCAACACCGTCTCGCCCCGCACCTGTTGGTAGAAGAGGGGCAGCAGGAACGACAGGGCGTACGTCGAGAACCCGCCCGCGAACGTGATGACGCTTCCCAGGCCGAAGCTGCGCCGCGCGAACATGCGCACATCGATGAGGGCGGAACCACGGGCGCGCAGGGAGTGGGCCGTGAACGCGGCGAGGAGCGCGGCACCCAGGGCGAGCGGAACCCAGGCGCCGGCGGCCGCGAAGCCGTCCTTGCCGGAGACCTCACTGACGCCGAAGGCGACGGAGACGATGCCGGGCGTGAGCAGGAGGAAGCCGAGGACGTCGAGCCGGTGGCGGCGCTCCGCGGGGCTCGCGGGCAGCAGCGTCCGGCCGAGGACGAGCGCGGCGAGGCAGACCGGCACGTTCAGCAGGAACAGCCAGTGCCAGCTCAGCGACTGCACGATCGCGCCGCCGAGCACCGAGCCGAGTATCGGGCCCAGCAGGCCGGGCAGCGCGACCGCGGCTGTGGCCTTGTGGATGCGCTCAGGGCCGGCCGCCCGCGTGACGATGGAGAGCGTGATCGGCATCACCATGCCGCCGCCGATTCCCTGGATGACCCGGAAGACGATGAGGGTGGGGAGGGAGCCGGCGAGCCCGCACAGGACCGAGCCGACGAGGAAGGCGCCGACGGCGAACATCCAGGCGTTGCGCGCGCCGAAGCGCTCGGACAGCCACCCGCTCACCGGTATCACCGAGACGAACGCCAGCAGATAGCCCGTGGCGACCCATTGGGTCCGCGCGACCGAGGCGTGGAACACCGCCTGGAGGTGGTCCAGGGCGATGTTGACGATCGTCGTGTCCAGGAGCGTCGTGAACACCCCGAGCGCCATGACGAGGCTGATGAGGGTGAGCCGGCGATCGGTCAACGATGCCGGGGCCGGTGCCTGCGCGGCCGGCGGAGTCGTAGTCATGCGGGAGACACTACACCGTGCAGTGCAGTTCGTACACTGCACGGTGTAGGCTTGCCCCGGAGGTGCGGGATGAGTGCTGTCGGTGCGAAGAAGGCCGGTGAACGCGAGACCGGCGAGGGGAAGGCCGGTGAAGGGAAGGCCGGTTCGGAGAAGGCGGTGCGTGAGGGGTCCGCGGAGAAGCGGACGGCGATCCTCGCCGCCGCACGCGAGCTGTTCGTGCGCCAGGGAGTGGACCGCGTCAGCATGGACGCCATCGCGGCCAAGGCCGAGGTGTCCAAGCGCACGGTGTACGACTACTTCGGCGACAAGCGGCGCCTCTTTCTGGCCATCCTCACGGATGTGTCCCAGTCACTGCAGACCACGGTGCGCCGCTCGCTCGACGAGCACCTCCCGAAGGACGCACAGATCGCGACGGTGTCCCAACTCGAAGCGATGCTTGGCGCGTTGGCGATCGACCTCGGCTCGACGATCGTCGGCTCCGCGGATTACGCGGCCGGGTTCGCCCTCGTCGCCCAGGAGCGTCTGCGCACGCCCACGACCGAGGACGACATCGTGACGACGGGGGTGGAGGAGGCGTTCGCGGAGCGCCTCGCCCACTTCGCGGACGCCGGACTCCTGGACACGGACAACCCGCGCCTGGCCGCCGACCACTTCTTCGCCCTGACCGTCCTGCTCGCCTACGACCGCCAGCCGGTCCCGGCCAACCCCCACCCCGGCCAGGTCCGCCAGACCATGATCGACGGAGCCCACGCCTTCATCCGCGCGTACGGCGCGCGTTGACTCCCGTGTACGCAGGAGGCCGGCTCTACGGACCCGCGGCTGCTTCGATGTCGATGTGACCGGTGTCCTGGTCGAGGAAGACGGCCAGGGCCTCGGCCCACCCGAACTCACCGCCGCGTTCGCCGAACTCGCCGCGCGCTACGCCGATGCGGCGAAAGGCGCGGGCCGTCAGGCCGATGCCCCGCTGTCCACGACCAGGTCGGTACCCACCACCGCACCGGCCGCCGGCGAGGCCAGGTAGAGCACGGCGGCAGCCACCTCCTCGGCCTCCGCGACCCGGCCGAGCGGGTTCTCCGACTTCATCCGCTCCGTACGCCCGGCCTCGGTCTCCCCCGGGCGGAGCGACATGGGAGCCGCGGAGGCGCCGGGGCTGACCGCGTTGATGCGGATGCCCTGGTGGATGTGGTCGAGGGCGGCGGCGCGGGTCAGTGCGGACACCGCGGCCTTCGAGGTGATGTACGTGGCGGAGTTCGGGACGCGCAGATGTGCGCCCAGGTTGGAGGAGATGTTGACGACGGCCCCGCCGCCGTTCTCCTTCATGTGCGCGATCTCGTGTTTCATCGCCAGCCACACGCCCGTGAGATTGGTCCGCAGGACGGTGTCCCAGTCCTCCTCGCTCACCTCCCCGACCGGAAGGCCGCCGCCCCGGAATATCCCGGCGTTGTTGACCGCGATGTCGAGTGCGCCGAAGCGGGCGACCGTCGCGTCCACGAGCGCCCCGAGCTGCCCGGAGTCGGTGACATCGGCGGTGACGGCCACTGCGGTGCCGCCGGCCGCCTCGATGCGGGCGACCGTCTCGTGCAGGGTCGCCGCTGTACGTCCCGCGACGACCACGGATGCGCCCTCGGCGGCGAAGGCGAGCGCGATCGCGCGCCCGAGTCCGGAGCCTGCGCCGGTGACGAGCACGGCCTTGCCGGTGAAGCGGTCCATTTCGACGGGTCTCCTTTGAGCGGTGAGATAATTGAACGATCGTTCCACTATCGGGATGTGCGGAAGGAGGCCCCCGGCTCCGGTGGCTCAGTCCAGCAGGGTCAGCGCCTGCTCCGCGGCGTCCCGCACCCTGGCGGTGTCGCTCGACGCCTTCCCGACGACCCTCACGCCCTGCAGCAGGACGAGCAGCATGCGCGCCAGCGCGCGCGGATCGCGGGACTCGGGCAACTCGCCCTGGGCCTGCGCCCGTACGAGTGCGGAGTGCAGCAGGGTCTCGATGTGCTCCCAGCTGACCTCGACCCGACGGGCCGCGTCGGGGTCGTGCGGAGCCAGCTCGGACGCGGTGTTGGTGATCAGGCAACCGATCGGTCCCCCGCCCGGGGAGGTGGCCTCCGAGGCGAAGCGGCGTACGACCGCGCGCACCGCCGGGAGTGCGGGGCCCGGCTGGGACAGCTCGGCCAGGAGGAGCGGATCGCGGCCCTCCGAATAGCGGTCCACGGCCTTCAGATACAGCTCGTGCTTGTTCCCGAAGGTGGCGTAGATGCTGGCGCGGCCGATGCCGAGGTGCTCCACGAGGTCGGCCATCGACGTCGCTTCGTAGCCGCGACGCCAGAACAGCTCAAGGGCTGCCTGCAACGCCGCTTCCGGATCGAATTCCTTGGTCCTGGCCACGAGACGGACCCTACGTTCATCCAGAACGATCGGTCAATAATGGCCGGTCCTCAGGGCTGCTGCGGCGGATGGAGCTTGCGGAAGTACGTCCAGCTGGTCTCGTTCGGTTCGCTCCACTTTTCCGGGGCGTGGGCGAACTCCGGGTGGTGGTCGGCGATGTAGGCGCGGGTGCGCTCGGGGACCTCGGCGTACGAGCCGAGTTTGCGGCCCCTGCAGTGGAAGGTGAGGCCGCCGGGCCGTCGGCCGCGGGCCATCCAGGGGAGCCACGGGGACATCCGGGTCCACGACATGGTGGCGGGGACGCTGGGGGCGGGGCCGGCCAGGTCGGTGCGGTCCGCGAAGAACTGGAAGAGCTCCAGAGCCTTGTAGGTGTCCCCCGCGGAGTGGACGGGGTACTCGGCGACCGGCAGCGGCGAGGGGTAGGCGAGCGGGATCTCCAGGCTGAAACAGACCTGCCCGCCGAGTTCGGTCGTCGGGACGGGGAAGGGGCGCCACTTCTGGTTCGCCGGGTCGTTCCAGATGTGCACCACCGGCAGGTCCTGCCAGCTCTCCAGGATCTCCCGGGTGGTGGGGTCCAGGTAGAACGCGGCCTCACGGGTGAGCAGTTGGTACGCGTCGGGGCCGGCCTCGGCGTCCTGGACGAGACGGGCGACATTGAGCCCTTCGAAGCCGAAGATCCGCTGGTAGGGCTCGTCAGGGGCCCAGGAGTACACATCGCCCGACCACCAGTACGTGACCTCGTCGCCGTCGAGCGAGGCGCGGGTGCGGGCGAGGGAGCGGAGCAGCTCTACGGGTGTCGTCATACGGACCACTCTGCGCGGCCGACGCCCCGGCCGGGCGGAAAACGCCGCGGACCGGGCCGAAATCGGCCGGAATGAGGCGACCTCCGAGTATGGCCGGAATCATGCCCCGCGCCTGACCCGACCCCCATCTGGCGAGCCACGTAGCCGAGTTGACGCGCGCGGAATGTTCCCTCGGGCCGTGGCCACGGCGATACAGTCCGGCCAGTGGCGGATCGGGGACCAGGGGAGGGCCGACCATGCTGGAGATCGTGGCGCTGAGCGCGCTGACCGCATTCCTCACGGCGGTGGGCGACGGCGCGGCCGGCGAGATGGGCAAGCGACTGCTGTTGTCGACCGGCGCGCTGGCGAGAAGGACCACAGGGCGGGAGACGCCGCTGCCGGCGACCAGGGAGGACTGGGAGGCGCTCGCCGGCCATGTGCACGCCCGCCTGGGCGACGACAGGCGGCAGGCGGGCGAGTGGGCGACGCTCCTGCGGAGCCTTCCGGAGAGCGCGACGGACCCCGCTCCCGGAGTCGGACTTCCGCCCGCCTCCCGGCACTTCACCGACCGCAAGGATGTCGTCAAGCGGCTGAGGCGGGAGGCGACCCGCCCGGCCGCGGGACGGCCACGCGTCGCGCTGCTCCACGGCGCTCCGGGGATCGGCACCACAGCGGTGGCGCTCCACCTGGGTGCCGCCTGCCACGACCTGTTCCCCGACGGACAGTTCTACGTCGACCTCCGCGAGGACTCCGGCGAACTCGGCCCGGCTCCGGCCGCCGTGCTGCTGCGCCTGCTCCGGCGGATGGGCGTCGCGCCCGACCGGATCCCGCCGACCGAGGCGGGCCGCGAGGAGCTCTACCGGCGGCTCACCCGAGGCCGCCGTGCGTTGGTGGTGATCGACCATGTGTCCTCGGTGGCGCAGGTCCGCCGCCTCGTCCCCGCCACGCCGGAGGTCTTCCTGCTGGTGGTCGTGTCCGGCCCGCCCGTCCTGCTGGAGTCGGAGGCCGTCGCCGTGCCCCCGCTGCCGCGGCGGGACTCGCTGGAGATGATGAGGAAGGTCGCGGGCCGGGAGACCGTCACCCGGGCCAAGGCGCAGATCCCGCAGGCGCTGGCCCACTGCGCGGGCAACGCCTTCGCGCTGAGGGCCACGGCGCTGCGGCTGCTGGCCGACGAGGAGGAGCCGGCCCACCCCGACCCGGGCGCGGAGGCACCGGAGAGCCATCCGGTACGTGCCGTGGCCCGGACCGCGTGTGACCGCGTCCAGGCGGCGACGGCGCGGCTCTGCCGGCTGACGGCGCTCGGCGGCTGGCCGTCCGTATCCGCCCCTCTCGCATCGGCTGCCGCAGGCGTCACCGAGGACGAGGCCGCGCGCATGCTGGCCGAAGCCGCCGATGCCCAGCTGCTGGAGCCCCTTCCCGACGACCGCTACCGGTTCCGGCCCGAGGTCCGCCGGTATCTGGCGGACACGGCGGGCCCCGAGCTGGGGATCCCCGAATGCTCAGCGGCGGTCGCCAGGACGCTCGACGGCCTGCTGAACCGCGCACTGCACGCGGCGCACGCCGCCCTGCCCCAGAGCTGGCGGACCGAACCGGCGCCCGACCAGGGGCAGACGTACCGCGACGAGGCGGAGGGCGTGGCCGCGCTGGTGGCCGATGCGGGCAACCTGGTGCGGGCCGTGTCCGTCGCCCGGGAGTACCAGCACATCGACACCGCGCTGCGCCTGGCACGTGCCCTCTGGCCCCTTCAGCTCAAGGCGGGCCACTGGGACGAGGTGCTGCCCGCGCTCCGTGTCGCTGCCCGCTGCGCCGACGAGCACCGGCCGGGGTCCAGGATCGCGGGCGCACTGCACTTCCAGCTGGGGCACTGCCTGGGCGAGATCGGCCTCGGGGAGGAGGCGGACAGGGAGGCGGCCGCGGCCGCGAACGCCGAGCGCGAGGCCGGCCATCTGCGTGGCGAGGCCTCATCCGTGGAACTGCGGGGGCTGCTGAGCCTGCACCGTTGGCTGTACGAACCGGCGTACGAGCGCTTCGTCGAGGCGGAGCGCATCTACGGCCGCATCGCCGCGGGCCAGGAGGGCTTCGACGACCTGCCGCGCGCCTACGCCCTGTCCCGGCGTCACCAGGGGCGGGCCCTGCGCGGCATGGGCCGGCTCGACACGGCGCAGCGCCTGCTGGAGGACGTGACGGGCTTCTTCGACGAGCGGGGCGAGGCGTACAACCAGGCCCGCGCGCTCACGGACCTGGCCGAGACGCTGCACGACGCGGGCCGGAACCCCGAGGCGCTGAGGCGGATCGCGGAGGCCGAACGCCTGCTCACCCCTGCCGCGACCCCGCACCTCGGGTATCTCGCCGCTCTACGGCTGCGCTGCGAGGTCGCCGGATAGCGCCGGGACCACCGCCACCGGATGCACGCCACCTGCGGTGCGCGTCCGGAGCGTGACCCCTGAGGCGGGCACCCGGCCGCCGGCACGCAGCCACGCCGCCAGGCACGAGGCGTACGCCGCCGGGTCCGCGTCCGCTCCCGGCTCTGCCGACAGCCGGAACACACCGTGCTGCCGGGTGCGGACGGTGCATGTGTCCGGCCCGGTCACATACGCGGCGACCGCACAGTGCGGATAGCGGTGCAGCACCTCCGCGCTCCACACCGCCGGCCCGCCCAGGCGCGGATCGTCCTCCCGGCCCTCCTGCACGATCACATCGGCGGACTCCAGGCTGCCCGGGTCCAAGGTGTCTTCGTGCACGGAGAGGTGCGCGGCGCCCCCGGTGCCGTACGGGTGCTCCGTGGAGCGTTCGATCACGATCTCCATCCCCTGGACGCGGGTGCGCACATGCAGCGGGGCCGTATGCCGCGGGGGAGCGTAGGCCGGCAGGGGCAGAGGCTCCAGGAGGGCGGCCGACGCGGGCTCAGGGAGGTCCATCAGCGTGTAGAAGCACTGCCGCAGCAGCGCCGCCGAAGCGCCCGGGGCCGAGGTGGTGAACTCGGCGGGCCCGGCGAGGGGACGGTGGTCGGCCAGGGCCCGCTCCACCTGCTCCCGCAGCGGGCCGTGCGGGTCGAGCCGGGGCGCGTCCCGCACGAAGGAGGCCAGCGGGGCCTCGGGATCCAGCCTGTCCCGCACGGCGGACGCCAGCATCACGGGCAGGCCCAGGGCCGCGGCGTAGTAGGAGACCGCGCCGAAGTCCCCCAGGACGAGGTCGGCGGCCAGCAGCGCCTGCCGCCAGGCATGCACGGGATCGATCAGGATCAGCCCGCTGCGCCGCGCCCGGTCCAGCCACGCACGGATCTGCCCCGGCCCGTGCCCGTACCAGATGTTGGGGTGCAGGACGGCTGCGAACCGGTAGTCGTCGGCGGGCAGTTCGGCGGGGAGACGGGGGAGCAGGCTGGGCAGGACGTCGTCCTGGTCACCGCTGTTGCCGAAGAAACCCTCCGGGTTCCAGGTGGAGTTGAGGACGACGAGCCGCTGGCCACGGCGTACGCCCAGGGCGCGACGGAACCGTTCACGATGGCGACGCGCGGCCAGCATGCGGTCGAAGCAGGGATCCCCGGCGAGCACCGCGGCCTTCTCGGCCTCGGGGCACGCGCGGCGCAGGCGTTCGAGCTGCTCCGGGTGGGACAGCACGAGCGCGTCCACGAAGGGTTCGCCATCGGCCAGCAGCCACTCCGGCGAAAGGCCGAAGGTCGGCTCCCGGCTCCCGGCTCCCGGCTCCCGGCTCCCGGCTCCCGGCTCCCGGCTCCCGGCTCCCGGCTCCCGGCTCCCGGCTCCCGGCTCCCGGCTCCCGGCGTGGCTAGCTTCTTAGTGTATCCAACACCATGAGACAGAACAACCAATTTGCCCTGGATCATGTTGAGTTGACCCCCGAAGCTGGCCGACACCGCAAGGTCGACCGGCAATTCCCTGGCCTGACTCCAAGGGAGTACGGGCAGCTCCAGCTCGGCGAACAGCTTGCCGAGTCCCGCGCTGAAGGCGGACGACCCGGTCGAGGTCACGAGCAGCTGTACGCGGAAGTCGTCGTGGAACAGCGGCAGAACATCCAGCAGCCGTCCGGCGGAGGTGACGTTGTGCGCCACCAGCAGCACCCTGCGGCGGGTCGACCTGCTGGTCCACAGGTGGGAGTCCTCCCCGACCGGCACCCGTATCGCCGGGGGATCGACTGCCCCCACGTGCCACCTCCCGCCGATCGCGCGGCCTCCCCGCTGTTCCGCGGGTCACCCTAACCGGGCCGGCGCCGAACGGGCCGGTGGGATGCCGGGCGGGGCATCCCACGGGCCCGTCAGGAGGTGCGGTCAGCCGGCCGCGTGGCCCACCCTGGCGAACGGCTCGGTGAAGACGTCGTAGTCCTCCTTCTCCGCCGAGGTGGAGGTGTCCGCGCTGTACGGATCGGTCGCGTTGTCGAGCACCGCCGGGTCCTGGGGGAGCGAGCCGATGGCGGACTGGCCGAACGTCGAGATGAGCATGACGCCCAGGCCCTGGCTCTCCAGGGTGTCCTGGGTGATTCCCAGCGCCTCCAGCGGGATGCCGATCTCGTACGTCGTGTCCTGCTCGGGGTCGTGGTCCTCCGTGAGGAGGTCCTCGTACAGGTCCTCGTCCTCCAGGTCGGCGGGTACGTAACCCGCGTTGCCCGTGTCGTTGATGCCGATCACCTCGGGAGCGACCAGGCCGTCGGCGTAGGCGTAGGTGATGCCGCCCTCCTCGAAGGGGAGATTGTTGGCCGGTTCGTGGTCGAAGGCGCCGTCGGTGTTCAGGCTGAACAGCGCGGGCTGCCCCACGCCCGGCTTGCTGGAGAACATGGCCAGATGGTCGACCTCGGCGTTGTCGAACGAGTCGCGTATGCCCCAGACGCCTTCAGGGGCGTCGGCCTCGACGATTCCGTCGCTGCCCGTCGCCGGGTCCACGTCCAGGGCGATGGAGAGGGGGATGTCGCCGTTGTACGGCTTGCCGTTGTCGCTTGTCGGATATCCCTGGGCGGGGTCGGACACGTCCGTGACATTGGTGAACTGCCACATCAGGTAGAGGTTTTGTTCGTCCCAGGCGGCGGAGAGCGAGTACAGGTCGTAGACCGGTCCCTCGTGGCTGCCGCGGAAGATCCGCGGATCGTCGTTGGCCACGCCCTGGGCGACGATCAGGTCGTCCGTCCACTCGGTGGCGTCGCCGTCGACGGTGATGGCCGTGGCCGCTCCGACCTGGCCGTCCGGGTTGGTCGCGTAGTACGAGCTCGGGGCCGCCGAGGCCGTCGCCGCGGGGTCCACGGCGCTCGCGTGCCCCGGGGCGAGGACGGCGGCGCCGAGGCAGCCCGCCGCGAGGGCCAGTGCGGCGGTGCGGGGGCGGACCCGGGTGTTCCGGTGCGGTGTTGCGGGCGTACGCATGAGGATGAGTCCTTCCTGCTGCGCAGTGCCGTCGAGGAACGCGCCATCCCTGAGCGAGACCTGCGTAAGAAGCGGTTATTCCTTTGCGGGTGCTGCGATACCGCTCGGAGCCTGCCGCTCTCGACGTGTACGCGTCAAGAGTTCTGCAAGAGTTTTCAACTCTTTGCGCAATGCCCGGTGTTCGTGGTCGCGCATGCGGAACGGCCCGCCCGGCCGGGAATCACCCCTGCCGGACGGGCCGTCGATGTGAGCGGTGGAGCTACGTTCGGAAGAACGCCCTGCTGGTCAGTTGGTCCAGACGACCGGGCTGTCGCTGTACGCGTCGCCCTCGTCGAACGACGCAGCGGTGACGGGGTCGGTCTTCGTCGCGGTGAGCGAGCAGGTCTCGTACGACGCGCCCTTGGTGGTGAAGTCGCGGGGCGCGGTCTCGTTCTTGCACTTGTCCGGGAGGCCGCCGATCAGGACGATGCCCGTGCTGCTGCCGCCCTCCAGCACGCCGTCCAGCTTCAGTGACGCGTACGACAGGTCGGTGCCGCCGACGTTCTCCACCTTCATCTTGATGTAGTACGGCGTCATGCCCTTGGCCTTGTCGCCGAAGGCCTCCATGTCGGACTCGGCGCCCTTCTCGATCGCCGTGACCGTCACGGCGATGGTGCCCTTCTTCTTGCTCGTGTACTCGAACGGCAGGACGGCCTTGTCGCCGACCTTGAGTTCGGTGCCCGGAGCGGTGACGTCGCCGTCGACAGGTGTGCCGCCGTCGTCGCCGCTGTCCGGGCTCTCGCTGGTCGGCTCGGACGAGGTCGACGCGGAGGCCGAGGCCGTCGGTGAGGCCTTCGCGTCCGCCTCGTCGTCGCCGCTGTCGCAGGCCGAGAGCCCGAGCCCCATCGTGGCTGCCAGAGCAGCCGCGAACACGATACGTCCCTTGTGTGCCACAATTTCCCCACTGGATCATAAGAACTGCCCGAGACGGGCAGTTCGAACGTTCAATTGCTTCAAGAGCTGGCCACTGCACAGCCGGTACACAGCTTGACATGCTCGCAGCGGCCCGCCGACGGTAACGCGTTGCTGAGGCACACAGTGACACATCCTCGCGGCGGTCTCGCCCCCGCCTTTCCGGCGGCCACTGTAACGGCCGTCCGCCCGTAACCGGCCCGGCAGGGCGGCGGTGCACGTCCTGGGAGGGCCGGGCTGTCGCGGTACTCCTGCGTTTGTCGTCGGCCTCCTGCGGGTTCGTCCGAGATCGGTAACAGAGGCACCTGGTCAGGGCGTTCGTGTGGCTTGATGGGGGCACGGCATCGGCGTAGGCGGCAAAGGGGTGGGCGGACATGGCACGGCACAAGGGAAGGGGATTGCACACCAAGCTTCTCGCGGCGGGTCTCGGGGTGACGGCGCTGGCCGCCGCCACCTCGGTGTGGACCGCGCAGGCCGACTCCTCCGGAGGACGCCCGCAGGCGAGTGCCACGGCGCAGCAGGTCCGGAAGGTGGCGGTGGACATCGCGCACGCCTCGGACAAGGGCGACCGTGGAGTCAACATCACCATCGACGACGGGCCCGACCCGGTCTGGACGCCGAAGGTGCTGCAAGTGCTGAAGGACAACGGTGTGAAGGCCACCTTCTGCATGGTGGGCCCGCAGGCCAAGGCGCACCCCGACCTGGTCAAGCAGGTCGTGGCGGCCGGACACCGGCTGTGCGACCACACGATCTCGCACGACACCGCCATGGACGGCAAGTCCGAGGCGTACCAGTCCCAGCAGATCCTGGACGCCGAACGCATGATCACCGAGGCCTCCGGAGGCGTCCGGCCGCAGTACTACCGTGCCCCCGGTGGTGCGTTCACCCCGTACAGCCGGAAGCTCGCCGCGTCCCACGGGATGCGGCCGCTGGGCTGGAACGTCGATTCCAAGGACTTCGAGCTTCCCGGCGTGGACACCATGGTCGCCACCGTCAAGAGCGAGATCTCCAACGGCCCGACCGTCCTCTTCCACGACGCGGGAGGGGACCGCTCCCAGACCGTGGCCGCTCTGCGCGAGGTGCTGCCCTGGCTGAAGGAGCAGGGCTACTCCTTCGGCTTCCCCGTGCGGTGAGCGCGGGTCAGTCCTCCTTCCCGTCGAGGAGCGCGCGCAGCCGCGCGACGTTGGCCCCGATGTCGCCGCCCCGGTAGAGGTCACTGCCGATGCTGGCCGTGAAGGCGCCGGCCGCCAGCCAGTCGACGGCGTTGTCCACCGTCACCCCGCCGGTAGCCATGATGCGTGCGCCGGGGAGTACGGCCAGCAGTGACGTGAGGTACTGGATCCCGCCGATGTGCGCGGGGAAGAGCTTGGCCACTCCGCGGTTCGCCGAGGTACGCAGCTCGGAGGGTGTCAGTCCCCCTTCGACGAAGAGCCGGTCCGCGGCGTCGGCGACGGGCCGCACATCGGGCACCTGGAACGGGCTGACCAGGAAGCGGGCTCCGGCGGTCAGCGCCTGCTCGGCGATGTCCGTCGATGTGACGGTCCCGAGGCCGACCACGGCCTCCGGGTGGTCGGAGGTCCACCCGGCGACCAGCTCCTGCCAGCCCGGTGTGGTGGCGGTGAACTCGAAGGTGGTGAGGCCCGCGGCCAGGAGCTGACGGGCGAGCGCGTCGGCGGCGTCCGCGTCGCCGGCCCGCACCGTCGGCACGACGCGGGCCTCCCGCAGATGCTCGACGACCTCGTGCACGGCGGGAGTCGATGAGGTGGGCACAGGCAGGGACATACGGATCCGTTTCAGGCGGGGGCGGCGATGGCTGCGAGGGCGTCGACGACATCGGGGCCGTCCGCGCCACGGGCCCGGATGATGATCTCGTCGCCGCACCGGATGTTGAGGGTCATCAGCGACAGGACACTGCGCGCGGACACCTCCCGGCCGGGGTCGGGCGTGGGTCCGGCAGCAGCCGCGGTACGCGCCACGGTCACCTCGGCCTCGTACCGCGCTGCGGTCT
This sequence comes from Streptomyces sp. NBC_01012, assembly GCF_045162755.1. Lineage (NCBI taxonomy): Bacteria > Bacillati > Actinomycetota > Actinomycetes > Kitasatosporales > Streptomycetaceae > Streptomyces > Streptomyces sp. NBC_01012. The sequence continues at coordinate 3,999,134 of NZ_CP108688.1, forward strand.
GCGCGAAGAGCGCTGCGGGGCGGGCGTGCAGTCCGGCTTTCTCGGTCACGACGAGTCGGCGTTCTACGGTAGAAATGTCCTGCTCCTTGAGGTCGTACATGTTCATGAGCACTCGGTGGGGCGCGGGGCGGGCTTCAGGCGCGGCCGAGTATCGAGGTGAACCGGTGCACCAACTGCTCCTCCTCCTCCTCGGTGAGGGGGCGGGGGTCGACGGCCAGGCGGCCGGTGCCGGCCTGGTGGTCACGCAGGAAGACCGGGGGTTCGCCCGCCGCCAGCTCACGCGCGAGTCCCTGTGCGTCAAGTCCCGCTCCGGAGGGGTCGACGGTCAGCACGGCACGGTGGATGTGGCGTCCTGCCTCGTCCTGTTCCACCGTCCCGGTGATGCCGGGCAGGCTCCCGAGCCGGTGGGCGAGCCGGGTCATCCGGTCCAGTCCACCGTCGCCGTCCTGCTCGCTGCCGTACTGCCGCAGGGCTTGCAGCAGTCCGAGCACGGTCTCCTTGCCGACCTTCATCGGCCGGGCGATGCCTTCGTACTGGGCGCGGCACGACTCGATCAGCGCGTGAGCGCCGCAGACGATCCCGGAGGTCGGTCCGCCGATCGCCTTGCCCCCGCTGTAGACCACCAGGTCGGCGCCGGTGGCCGGCCAGTGGCGCAGGTCGTCCTCGGCCGCGGCGTCGACGATGACCGGGATGCCGTGCCGCTTTCCGATCGCGATCATCTCGCCGAGGGGAATCTGTCCCTTGTGCACGGTGTGGTGCGACTGGACGAACAGCAGCGCCGCGGTGCGCTCGGTGATGGAGCCTTCCAGATGGGCGGCGCTCACCTTGTTCACCGAACCGACCTCGGTCGCGCGACCGCCGCCGAGCGCGATCATCTGGCGTACCGACGCTCCGAAGTTGACGGAGTGCCCCTTCAGCAGCAGCACTTCGGACGGGCGTCCCCCCGCGTCGGGCAGCATCCCGACCCGGACCGGGTCCGAGCCCGCGATCACCGCGGCGACGGCTATGGCGATGCCCGAAGCGGCTCCCGTGGTGGGGCAGCCGTCCTCCGCGCCGGTGGCCTCCGCGATGACCTTGCCCGCGACGCGCAGCAGGTCCTCCATGACCACATGGCTGCGGGCGGCTTCGCCCATCGCCGCCACGACGGCGTCGTCCAAGACGCTGCCGCCCAGCGCGGTCATCTTGCCGCTGGCGTTGATGGCGGGCCGTAGCCCGAGTTCCTCGTACACACCCATGGGAGGGTTCTCCTCGTGTCTCACGTCTCGCGTGTGTCGTGGTGTCCCGCCGTGCGGGATGTCGTGGTGACGGGGCAGGGCGAAGGGGGCAGGCCGTAGGGGGCGGATCACTTGCCCGGGAGCGGGAAGAAGATCCCGGCGGCCATCGCGCCGAGGATGGCGCCGCCGGTCAGTGGCTTCTTCCACCAGTAGAAGAGGATGGCGCCGATGGTCGATCCGAGACCGACGGGGATCGAAGCGGACGCGGCGGCGAGAATGACGAGGGGACCCAGATAGCGTCCGGCCGCGTTGCCCGCGCCCATCATCACGTCGGCGCCGAAGGTCGATCCGGCCTCCGCCGAGTTGACGGTGGCCCTGCGGATCAGCAGGACCAGCCAGCCGATGCCCAGGCCGATGACGGCACCGGTCGGCAGGGCGACCCAGAAGTGTTCGAGCGGCGCGGTGACCCCGCCGGCCAGCAGCATGGCGGGGATGCCGATGCCGACGCCGGTCTGTAGCGAGCCGCCGATGTCGAGGATGCCGACCATCGGGGCCTCGATGATCCTGGCGAAGAGGAACCCCGCGCCGAAGGCCGCGGCGGCGCCGTAACTTCCGTTCTCCATGCCGCCCTTGAGGAGCGCGACCACCGCGACCTCGTTGAACACACCGGTCTGGTACGTGTAGTAGAGGTGGGTCCCGGCGAAGATGCCGGATGCGAGGGCGGCGACGAAGAGGGGAAAGGCCTTCTCGGAGAGCCAGAATCCGCCTTCCCATGGCTTGGGGTGCCGGCCTTTCCCGCCGGCCCCGGTGGCGTCGTCGACGCCGATGTCCGTGGTGCTCATGTCATTGCCTCCGTCACTGTCCGGCTGTGCCGGTCGTCTCGTGCAGGTCGTGCAGCCAGCCGGGAACGGTGATCTTCATTTCCTGGAGCAGCTGCATGTCGACGCCCCGCAGGAAGGAACTGACCAGGAAGAGCAGGACGACCGCGGTGACCAGGCTCTTGGTGACGCGGTTCCAGCCCATGTCGTCCAGCCCCTTGCCGACGACGATGCCGAGCACGATGCCGGGGACGGCGTTGCCCATCACGATGTGGGCGAGGCCGCCGAGGACCGTGCCCCATCCCCCGGTACGCCGGCCCGCGTCGATCGCGGCCATCCAGAAGATGACCGGCATCACCGGGCTGAGCAGCCACTCGGACGCGGGTCCGAGCACATCGGCGGCGACGCTCTGCAACGAGTGCGGAATGGCCGCCGCTGTGGTGTTGAGTACGGAGATCAGGACGATGCCGACGCCGGCGCCGGTGAAGGCCATGCGGCGCGGGTTGTGCAGCGTCTCGGCGAGGTTGCGGTTCTTGATCATGGAGACCGAGGCCGCCCAGTGCGGCAGGATCCGGTGGTCCACGTCACCGGAGAGCGCACCCGCTCCGACGGTGCTGGCCCAGGCGTTGAAGAAGAAGCCGAACCCGAAGGAGAAGTGCGCGATCGGGTCGTTCTCGCAGGCGTTGAGCTCGCCGAGGGTACGGAATGCGCCCATGCCCTGGGCTTTGGGGGCGTGGAACATGCGGGCGACGCCGGCGCCGGCGCCGAAGCCGACGAGCGCCCCGATGACGATCGACTCCAGCAGAACGGTGAGTGTTTCGTTCATGGATGGGTCCACTTCAGAGGGACGTGGGAGTCCTCGAATGAGGGTTTGAGGCATGGCGAGGCCTCGGCGCGGCGGGATCGCGGTCCGAGAGTGGCGGAGCGGACCGTGATCCCGCCGCGCCGACGCGGCCGGGGGAGAGAGAAGAGGAGGAGAGAGAAGAGGGGGAGAGGGGAGGAGCGGGGTGGCTTACCTCATCTGCAGCAGGTGCTGCGTGGCGGTCAGCTTTTCCTCACGTACGGCGAAGTCGACGCTGTCGAGGTCGAGCGAGGTGATACGCACCCGCACCCGTACGGTGATCTCGAAGTGGACCCGCGTCCTGGCGAACAGGATGCCGAGGAAGCGCTCGGTCCTGCGGTGTTCGGCGGCCGACAGCACATCGAGGGACAGGGGCTCGACCCGGAAGGTGACACCGCTGCCCTCACCGGTCGCCGCGGACTGCACCTGGCGCATCGCGGCGCCGAAGGCCCGCTCCTTCGTGGGCCCGGTACCCGTCAGCCGCAGCGTCTGTTCCACGGTGTTCATGAGGCTTCGCCCTTCTCGGGATCGAGCTCGCGCAGCAGCGCCTGTGCGATTTTGAAGCCGAGCTCCTCGGTGTCGATGAAGCCGAATCCGAGGACCCTCTTGCCCTGCTGGACAGCGGTGACGCCGGCTTCCGCGGTGCGCATGCCGAATTCGATGCTGTGCCCGTACTTCGCCTTGGCGGTCACCGCACCGGCGCCGCCGCTGCCGCAGAAGCTGAGGCCGAGCACAGCACCCTCCGATGCCATGACGTCACCGACCTTCATGTCGGCGCCTGGCCCCGGTATCAGTACCGGTTCGAGTCCGGCCTTCCGAATACCTTCGGCGACGGCCTGGCCCTTGCCGAGCCGATTGCCGATGACGATCTTCACAGTGTCTGACATGGTGTTCTTTCCTGTCTGCTAGGCGGTTGGCCGCTGTCCGCGTGCGTTCAGACGCTACGACCGGGCTCCGGCACGTCTTCTTGGAGGGCCGCTTCGAAGTGCAGCGTGAGGAGCAGCACCTCGGTGTCGCTGACGGTGTGTGCGCGGCCGGCGCAGTAGGCGTCGAGCAACTCCCTGACCCCCGCGAACAGTTCAGCGCCGACCTCGTCGTAGAGGGCCCGGTCGAGCTCCGGCGGGTACTCGTGGGCGCGTACCCGCCGTACGAAGGCGAGGCCATGCGCCGCCAGGGCCAGCCGCCGGACGTCGTTCAGCACGATGCCCCGGTCGTTCGCGTAGTGGCCGGCGACGGTGAGGAACGCCTCCGCGTCGGCTGCGTCGAGTGCGGAGATGTGCGTGTCCTCGGCCAGCAGCGCGAGGAGCCGGCGCGGATGGGCGGAGTCCAAGGGGGTGCCGGTCATGCCGCGGCCTTTCGGGTGTCGTGGACGACGCCGGCCCGTACCACGGAGGCCGGTGCGAGCAGCGACTCGGACGTACGTGTCCTGCCTTCGGCGTCCACGAGGCCGACAGTGCCTTCGACCCGGTCCAGGAGGGTGAGGTCCGCGACCGAGCCGGCCGTGAGGTCTCCCAGTTCGCCGGCGAGGCCGATGGACTCGGCCGCGGCCGAAGTGGTGGCTCGTACCGCCTCGTTGAGCGTGAGGCCCACGGTGAGCAGTTTGGTCATGGTGGTGGTGAGGCTGTGGACCGGGCCCGCGGCGTTCTCCCGGTGGATGTCGGTGCTGATGGTGTGCGGCCTGATGCCGGCCGCGAGTGCGCGTTCCATGGTTTCGAAGGCGAAGCTGGCACTACCGTGTCCGACATCGAAGTGGACTCCGCGTCCCAGCGCCGCGAACGCCTGTGGAATGGGCTCATCGGCGGCTGCCGGGAAGAGCCCGCCGGGCTTTCCGTGGAAGGCGTGGGTGACGATGTCGCCCGCTTCGAGCAGGTCGAGCACATCGCCGAGCGCGGGGGGAGCGTTGCCGACATGCACCATGACGGGGAAGACCCGGCCCGTGTTCGCGGCGATCTCGGCGGTGACCCGCTTGGCCGCGCGCAGTGGCTCCAGGCCGTTGTCGCCCAGGACCGAGCGGCTCATCCGCACCTTCACGCCGCGGATGGTCCCCGGGTTGTCGAGGATCGTGCGCACCGTCGCGGCATGCCGGATGTCATCGCTCCCGGCGAGCTCCCTGGTGCCCTGGGTCAGGCCGTGGCGCGAAATGTTCAGCCAGCTCAGGACGCGGGTGGCGCTGTTCGCGACCACGGTCTCGCGGAAGTGGGCGAAGGAGTCGGACCCGGCGCTGCCGGCGTCCACGAGGGTGGTGACGCCCGAGGCGAGACCGACCGCGTCGGCCCCCGTGCCCAGGCCGGTCCGGCCGTCGTAGATGTGGGTGTGGAGGTCGATGAGTCCCGGTGCGACCAGCAGTCCCCCGGCATCGAGGAAGCGGGCACAGCGGGAGTCGGCGCTGCCCGGGGGCACAACGGCCGCGATGCGTCCGTCGCGTACGGCGACATCGCCGCCGACGGGCTCGGACTGCTGGGGATCGACCAGGAGGCCACCACCGATCACCAGGTCGTACGGCTCGGGCTCATCGTCGGATGCGGACATGAACAACCACCTTGCACTTGGCACGTGAGGGCCCGTCGAGTGGCCGGGCACCCCTCACCCGCATTCCGTACGATAGATTGTCGTTCCGGAGGGCGGACCCGAGTGACGTTAGCTGAGAGGCAACCGGAGAAACAATGGATACCGACGAGGCAGTTTCCGGGACACGTGTCGCGGGGGGAGCCGGCAACTCCGTAGCCAAGACGCTGCGCGTGCTGGACGCGCTCGCACATCCGGACGCGCCGCATCGGCTCGGAGAGATCGGCGAGCGCTCGGGCGTCTCCAAGGCGAGCGCCCATCGAATCCTCGGCACACTGATCGAGGAGGGCTACGCCACATCGGAGGGCGAAGGCCGCTACGGCATCGGCATCCGGCTACAGGCGATGGCCGCGCGCGTGCTGTCCGAGGACTCCGTCGGCATCGGGGCGGTGCTGCGCACCCTGCAGCAACGGCTGGGCCAGACCGTTCACCTCGCGGTCCTCAACGGTGACCACGCGATCTACACGCACAAGGTCGACCCCGACCGTGCCTACCGCATCACGACCGAGGTCGGCACACGGCTCCCCCTGCACGGGACCGCGGCAGGCCTGGCCCTGCTGTCCCGTCTGCCGGAGCAGGAATCCGCGGCTCTGCTGGACGCCACGGCACTGACCGCTCTGACGGCGCGGACGGTGACCGACCGGCGCACGCTGGAGAAGAGGCTGATGTCGGCACGCGCCGACGGCTACGCGACCGACTACGAAGAGCACGAGCACTCGATCTGCTCGCTCGCGGCTCCGGTGCTCGACGCGGAGGGGTACCCGGTGGGCGCCGTCTCCGTCTCCGCGCTCACCTTCCTGATAGGCCCCGAGGAGCTGCGGGCCTTCGCCCCCGAGGTGCAGCAGGCCGCATCCGACGTGGCGAAACGCCTCTGACGAGCCGCCCGGGAGGCTCCGGGTGCCGGGGCCCCGGACGGAGCGGGACCCTGCGGATCCACACCCCGGCAGGGTGAGGCGGGGACCCGCCGAGGTGCGCATACTCGGTGCCATGGACGACAAGCACGGGCGACTCGCCGACTTCCTCCAGGCCCGCCGGGGCCAGTTGCGGCCCGAGGACGTCGGACTGCGGACCTACGATGAGCGGCGCCGCGTACCGGGGCTGCGGCGGGAGGAGCTCGCGATGCTCGCGGGCATCAGCGCCCCCTACTACGCCCGCCTGGAGCAGGGCCAGTCACGCAACGCCTCCCCCGAGGTGCTCGACGCCATCGCCGGCGCCCTGCGGCTGGACGACTCCGAGCGCGCCCATCTGCACGCCCTGGCCCGTGCGCCGAGAAGGGGCGGACCCGCGGGCAGACCGCAGGCGGAACACCTGCCCGAGGCGACCGGCGTCCTGCTGGCGGCCATCGAGAGCACACCGGCGATCGTCCTGGGCCGCCGCAGCGATGTCCTGGGCTGGAACGGCCAAGGTCACGCGCTGTTCGCCGGGCATCTCGACCGTGGCGGGCCCGAAGACCCGGGCCGGCGGCCGAACATGGCGAGGCTGGTGTTCCTCGACGCGCACACCCGCGACCTGTACGCGGACTGGCCGGCCAAGGCCAGGGCCGTGGTGGGCAACCTGCGTCTGACCGCCGGCCGGTATCCGAACGATCCGCTGCTGGCCGCTCTGATCGGCGAACTGAGCATGAAGAGCCCGGAGTTCGCCAGGATGTGGGCCGATCACCGGATCCAGGCCTGTGACACCGCCGACTACGAGATGCGCCACCCTCTGGTCGGGACGCTGACCGTCACCCAGCAGACGCTCCAGAGCCCGCAGGGCGACGGCCCGGCGCTGGTGGTGGCCACGGCGGCCCCCGGCTCCCCTTCCGCGACGGCACTGACGCTGCTCGCCCAGGCGCTCACGCCGGGGACCGTACCGGCCTACCCGCTGGCCCCGTTGGCCCGCTGACCTGCTGACTCACTGACACGAGCTGGTCCACCGGTCGTCGGCACGACAACCCCGAGCCGCCGCACCGTGGCCACCGCATGCCCGAAACCGAAACCGAAACCGAAGCCGAAACCGGGAAAGGAACGAACCAACCATGTCCAAGCGACCCCTCATGACCGCCGTCTCCGCCGTACTCATGGCAGCCGCATCCCTCACCGCCGCCGCACCGGCCGGCGCGACGCCCGCGCCCGGCAGGCCGCTGACCGACGCACGGATCGCCGTCCACTTCGACCTGGACGCAGGCCAGATGCCGGAGAACGTAGCCCTGCTGCCGGACGGTTCCGCAGACGTCACGTTCGCCGGAGCCCGTCAGGTGGCCAGGATCGACCGGCACGGGGCGATCCGCGTCCTGGCGACGCTCCCCGCACCCGCCGACGGCGAAGCCGGCGCGCCCGTCCTCGGCTTCCCCCTGACCACCGGCATCGTCCGTACCGCGGACGGCACGGTGTACGTGCTCTACGCGACCGGCACGGCCGACCTCACCGGGCTGTGGCGGGTGCGCCCCGGGCAGGCCCCGCGACGTATCGCCGCACTGCCGGCGGACGGCCTGCCCAACGGGCTGGCCATGGACGAGCGCGGCCGGCAGTTCTACATCACCGACTCGGTGCTCGGCACCGTGTGGACCGTGCCCCTCACCGGTGGAGCACCCACCGCATGGTCCACCGCGCCCGAACTCGCCTCGACCGGCTTCCTCGGAGCCAATGGCGCGAAGGTCCACGACGGAGCCCTCTGGGTGAGCAACCTCGACCGGGGGACCCTCCTGCGCATACCGCTCCTCCCCGGAAACCGCGCGGGAGAGCCGCAGGTCAAGGCATCCGGCCTGGTCGGTATCGACGACTTCACCTTCACCGGCCGGGGCGACCAGGTCATCGCCGCGCTCAACGGCCCCAACCAGGTGGTACGCATCCGCCCCGACGGCACCAGCGCCACGCTCCTCGACGCCGCCGACGGGCTCCAGGGCCCCACCTCTGTCGCCCTGCGCGGCGACGAGATGTATGTGTTCAGCGCCGCCTACACCTCCACCGACCCCAACCTGCTGCGTGCCCGCCTGCGCGGCCACCGCTGACAGCCGCATTTCAGCTTCAGGGCCGCTGTCCGGTGGGGTCGTCGTACTCCTCGTGCCGGGCGCGGACGAGGTGTTCACCCTGGCCGGGCCGGCCGCCGCGCCCGGCTGACCCGGCCGCCGGTCGGCGCGGCCCGGCCGGTCGGCGCAGTCCGGCGGTTCAGCGCAGTCCGGCGAAGAGATCGGTCTCGGGGACGGCCGCGCCGGTGGTGTCCTTGACGCGTACGAAGGTCTCCAGGCCCATGAACTCGGCGAACCTCTCCTTGCCCATCCTGAGGAAGAAGATGTTCTCGCCCTGACTCGCGTGCGCGGCCAGCGCGTCGAACTTCTGACCGCTGAACGGGGTGGTGTCCACCCAGGTGGTGACCTCGTCGTCGGGGAGGCCGATCTCGGCCATCGCGGCGGCCTCTGCGGGATCCGGCTCCGGCATGTCCTCGTGGAACTCGCGCATGGTCTCGCCGAACCGCTGCATCATCGAGCGGGGCATCGTCGTCCAGTACACCTTCGGTGTCAGCTCGGTCATTTCCAGCGCCGCCATCGTGATGCGGTGGGCCTGGATGTGGTCGGGGTGTCCGTAGAAGCCGTTCTCGTCGTAGGTCACGACCACATCGGGCCGGTAGTGCCGCATGAGTTCCGCGAGCCGGGCGGCGCCCTCCTCCACGGGGGTCCGCCAGAAGGATCCGGGGGCGTCGTTGCTCGGCCAGCCCGTCATCCCGGAGTCGGCGTAGTCCAGCATCTCCAGATCGCTGATCTTCAGTACGTCACAGCTCGCCTCGAGTTCCTGGCGGCGCATCGAGGCGACGGCTGCCGGATCGTGGCCGGGCTCGCCTGGCTTGACACCCCCCGGCCCGTCACCACAGCCGCCGTCGGTACAGGTCACGAGCACCGTGCGGATGCCTTCCGCCGCGTACTGCGCGAGGACCCCTCCGGTTCCGGTGGCCTCGTCGTCGGGGTGGGCGTGCACTGCCATGAGCGTCAAGGGTCGGTCGGTCATGAAAACAGTCCTCCTGCTGAAAATTACGTCGTGGTCCGAGCGCGCGCCGGTCCATCGGGTGCAACCTTTTCGGCCGTGCCGGGTGTTCCCGGCACGGCCGCTCGGCTTTTCGGGCGTGGGCGGTCACACGCGCGAACGAGGAGCAGGTCCGGCCTGTACGTATCGGAGTCCATTCGGTCGAAATCTGTTCACATTCCACTCGGCGACCGACTCGGCTGCCCAAAAGTTCGCGCCCCCGTCCTCCAGCTCGGCGCTCTCCATCTCCGCGTTCTCCTGCTGCCTCAACATGGCCTTGACGGGGGCTGGTTGACCATTCTCGTGGTAGAATTCAGTGAATTCACAGAGCGTCGCAAAAAAGGGGAATGGCGTGAATACCGAGAAGGTTACGGCTCGACGTCTTACGGTCGAAGAGGTTTCGGGTCTTGGTCTCCAGGACGGAATCTTTGTGTCGGCAGAGATGGATGGCCTTCCTCTCGACTGCTACGCCCCGGCTTTCCTCACGAAGCCGGGTAAGGATTTCGAGGGAGGGTCCTTCGTCGCGAGGACGGCCTTCGGTCGGGAGATCCATGTCCTCCCGGGCAATGACGAGGAGCGCGGCATCTGGGTTGCGGACAAGACGGGGGAGGAGATCGAGGTTCTTCAGAGTGCCGGCGTCCTCCTGAACCTCGCCCTCTTCGTCCCCAACGGGACCAAGGAGTCTCTCGATTCGCTCTACGCCGCCGCGCGGGACGCCTTCGGCGCGGGGATCGTTCAGCGCTGGAGCGAGGAAGTCGCCGAGGTGCCGGATGTCAAGGTCGACCTGTTCGAGGAGCCGGCCCGGGGGCGGAAGAGCAACAGCCAGAACCGCGATCGTCGGGCCCTGGACATCTACCCGACCCGGGTGCGGTTCCTGGAGCCCAGTGATGGCTGGAAGTTCGTGGTCGAGCCGCACAAGGAGGTCGTCGATGACACACCGACGATCTGACCCGATGGCAGGTCAGTCCCGTTAGTCCCGGCATTTCGCAAGAGCCCGTCAGTTCCGCTGACGGGCTCTTCTCCTTTTTCATCGGTACGCGGGGGCGCCCGGGCGGCGCCTCATGTACCCGGTCGGCGCAGGATGTGCATGAACTGCTCCGCGAGCTGTTCCGTGTCGATGCCGTCCGCGCTGCGCCCGGACAGAATGTGGAAAAAGGGCGGGCCGATCAGAAGCGCGGTTGCCTGTTCGAGCGAGAGCGTGGTGCCGCTCGATTTGCGGGCCGCCTCCACGACCTCGGCGGCGCTTTCCCCGAGGATGTCGCGAGAGGCGAGCAATGCGGCGACATCCGTGTCGTGCTGGGCCTCCCCCATGAGGGCGCGATAGGCCGCGCCTGCGTCGGAGCGGGACAGGAAAGCGACCAGGGCGTCGAGATACGCCTCGACGTCCTTGCGCGGATCGTCGCTGCCGGGCACGGACAGTTCGAGCCGGGCGTCGATGGCGCTGGCCTCGTAGAGGACCTCCGCCTTGTTCGACCACCAGCGGTACACGGTCTGCCGGCCCACGCCCGCCCGCTCGGCGATGCCCTTCATGGTCATGGCCGCGTACCCGACCTCGACGAGCAGGTCGTCGACGGCGTGCAGCACGGCGACGCGTGCGCTTTCACTGCGGGGCCGTCCGCGGCCGCTTCCATCCACCATGCTGCCACTGTATACGAGGCATGGTGTCTCGTATGTGTTAGCTTTGCGGTGCACGGTGACTCGTAAATGAGTGTCCGGCCGTGCTTCGTGTGCAAGCGCACCGCGCTTCGCGCACAAGCGACCGCGGAGGAGGAATCGAGAGCTATGGCTCCCACGGTGGAAGGCACCCTGCGCCCGGTGCGGCGCTCGGGCCTGCGGGGCTGGGGCCCGCGGAGGCGCTCGGGCGAGGTGCGGAGCTCGGGCGCGGTGCTGGTCTGCGTGAGTGTGTGCACGGCCCTGGTCGTCGGATTCGTCGCGGCGATCAACCTGGCAGTGCCGCAGCTGGCCGCGAGTTCACTGCGACCGAGTTCGTCGAGCCTGCTGTGGATCGTCGACGCCTATGTCGTGATCTTCGCCTGCCTGGTCATCCCCGCAGGCGCGGCCGGCGACAAGTTGGGCCGCAAGGGCGTCCTCATGGCGGGGCTCGGTGTATTCGCGTGCGGCGCCATGGTGTCGGCCGTGGCGCCGCACGTGGCGATCATGCTGATCGGGCGCGCCCTCACGGGCCTCGGTGCCGCCTGCGTCCTGCCCAACTGCGTCGGCATCCTCCTGCACGCCACGGCCCCCGAGCGGCGCCCTCACGCACTGGCCGTCTGGGCCGCGGCCTCAGGCATCGGCGGCGTCGTCGGCAACGTCGGAGGCGGTGCTGTGCTGAGCGCGGGCTCCTGGCGCGCGCTGTTCGTGGCGGTCGCCCTGCTCGCTGCCTGCTGCCTGGCGTGGGCGGCACGGTCCGCGCCACGCAGCGCCCGGCACGAGCGCACCCTCGACCTGCCCGGCACCCTGTTGTTCGTGGCAGCGGTCGTGGCACTGCTGATCGGAATCATCGAAGGTCCCGAACAGGGCTGGGGCAGCGCGACCGTCCTCATCGCCTTCGCCTGCACCGTCCTGCTGAGCCTGTGCTGGGTGCGTGTGGAGTTGCGCGTTCCTCACCCCATGCTCGACCCGCGACTGTTCCGTGACCCGGCACTCAGCAGCGCAAGCCTCGGCATGACCCTCACGTTCTTCGGGAGCTTCGGGCTCTTCTACGTCAACGCCTCACTCCTGCAGTACGGGCGTGGCTTCTCCGTCCTGCAAGCAGGGCTAGGGATCATCCCGCTGACCGTCCCGCTCCTGTTGGGCACCCGCTACGTTCCCGGGCTCATCCATCGCATCGGCATTCCTGCGACACTTTCCACCGCTTTCGGACTCACCGGCGGGGGCCTGCTCGCTCTCTCGTACGCCTCGACCATGGCCTACCCCGTGTACGCGGCCGGTCTGTTCGTCATCGGGCTCGGCATCATGCTGGCCGCGCCCTGTCTGACCGCTCAGATCGCTTCGGCCCTGCCCGTGGAGAGGGCGGGCATCGCCGGAGGCCTGCAGTCCGCGACCCGCGAACTGGGCAGCGCCCTGGGGGTCGCCGTCGTGGGGACCGTTCTCACGGCCGGGTTCACCCGCCACCTGCCCGCCGACCTGAGCCGGCACGCACCGCTCCCGCGCACGGTGCAGGAGGCGCTCACTCTGGCCCCGGAGAACCACGCCGCCGTCACCGAAGCGTTCACCGGCGGCGCCGACACCGCGCTGCGCGCCGCGGCCCTCGTCGTACTCCTGGCCGGAGGCCTCGTCGTCGCCGGCACCCGGCGCACTCGCAGGCCGGGTTCACCGGCTTCGGGGACCACCACCTGACCCGGTCACCCGATCCCCCCATCCCATCCTCATCCCCATCATCCACACGCCCCTTCGGGGCGAAGGAGGTCACGCTCATGCGGGCATTTGTCACCGGAGCAACAGGCTGGATCGGATCCGCCGTTGTCGACGAACTCATCTCGGCGGGCCACCAGGTCATCGGCCTGGCCCGATCCGACCTGGCCGAGCAGGCTCTCACCGCCAAGGGCATCGGAGTCCTCCGAGGTGACCTGGACGATCTCGACTCGCTGCGCCGGGGTGCCGACCAGGCGGACGCGGTCATCCACATGGCCAACAAGCACGACTGGGGCAACCCCGCCGAGTCCGACCGCTCCGAACGCGCCTCGATTCGCACCCTCGGCGACGCCCTGGCAGGAACGGACCGCCCGTTCGTCGTCGCCGCGCCCCTCTCCGGCCTTGTCGAGGGCCGGCCTGCCACGGAGGCCGACGTCTCTCCGGCCGTCGGCCCGGACTCCAACCGGGGCGGCAGCGAGAACCTCGCCCTGGACTACGTGGCCCAGGGAGTGAGGACGGTGATCGCCCGGTTCGCACCGAGCGTTCACGGCCGCGGCGACTGGGGGTTCGTCAACTTCCTCACCGAGGCCGCCCGTAAACAGCAGGTCTCCGGCTACGTCGGCGACGGCTCCGCGGCCTGGTCGGCGGTGCACCGCGGAGACGCGGCCCGTCTCGTCCGCCTCGGCATGGAGCAGGCACCCGCGGGAACGCGCCTGCACGTCGTCGCCGAGGAGGCCGTGACCACCAGGGCGATCGCCGAAGCGATCGGCCGCAGCCTCGGCCTGCCGACCGTGTCCGTCGCTCCGCAGGACGCCGGATCCCACTTCGGCATCGTCGGCGGCTTCTTCGCCTCCACCATGACCGCGTCAAGCGACGCCACCAGGCAGCTCCTCTCCTGGGTGCCCACCGGGCCGTCCCTGCTCGCGGAAATCGACGCGGGCGCCTACACGGGCTGACGGTGAGGCCCCCGAAGCACACGGAGGCGGAGACCCACGAGGGACAACGTCTCCGCTTCCCACCTCACCCCCACCCCCTCCCCACCACCATCAACAACTGAAGGAAGTCACACCGTGACCACGCACCCCTGCACTCTCGCGGAACCACGTGTCGCCGCAGCCCTGACCCGTATGTTCGAGGCCGCCGACCACGACGACGAGACCGCGGCACGCCGGCCTGCTCTACAGGCCCACGACCGGGCGACGCTGACGGCGCAGGAGTACGCCGATGTCGCGGCGGAGATCTATATGCCGATCTCCGCCGCCGGCGGCAAACTCCTCTACAACCTCGTGCGCGCCACGAAGCCATCCGTCGTCGTCGAGTTCGGCACCTCGTACGGCATTTCCACCCTGCACCTGGCCGCCGCCGTTCGTGACAACGGCACAGGCAGGGTCATCACCACGGAGATGAACGGGACGAAGGCCGCCGCCGCCCGCGACACGTTCGCCGCCACCGGCCTCGACGACGTGATCACCGTGCTGGAGGGCAACGCCCTGGAGACGCTCGCCGAACTGCGGCAGCCGGTCGACTTCCTGTTCCTTGACGGCTGGAAGGACCTCTGCCTGCCCGTCCTGCAACTCCTGGAGCCGCACATCGCCCCCGGCACCCTCGTCGTCGCCGACGACGTGAACCTCTCGAGTCTCGGCCCCTACCTCGACCACGTACGCGACACCGCCAACGGCTACCACAGCGTCACATTTCCCGTCGAGGACGGCCTGGAAATCAGCTGCCGCCTCTGACCCGACAGCCGCCGGCCGCCGGAGCAACCCTGACAGGGGGCCCGGCGGCAGCTGGTCGGTCTCGACGAGCTCTATGGCGGGGAGGCCCCACAGGCCCCCACAGGCGCCCTCGACGGCTGGAGACGTGGCCACCACCGTCGAGGGCTTGTCGTGACCGCTGTTACGTCACGCCCGGAACGGGATCCCTATCATGATGTAGTCGGTCGGCTTGTTGATCTTCGGGGATGCCGATGCGACGACGGTCTTCACGGATGAGGCTGTTGCCTCCGCCTTCGGAGATGCCGTTGCGACACCCGTCGTCAGCCCTGTGGCCAAGGCGATCGAGCAGACGAGGGTGGCCACCTTTTTGCGCACGTGCGAGGTTCCTTCCATGTGGAACGACATCGAGGGCCGGAAACCGCCAGGATCGACTGGAAGCACTGATTCGCGTTCGCAACCTCACGAGGGAATCCGGCTCAGTCATCATACGTTGCGAAGGGGGCTCCTGATGCACCGTCACATGGGCCTTGGATTTCGTTCAGGCGGCGGCCGATTCTACGCGCATCATTATCGTTCCGATGCTGAACCAAGTTGAATGCTTGGCGCAGAGTCGTGCGCGCCTCGTCGACATCACCCGCCGCGAGTCGTATCTCCGCCAGCAGGGCCCTGGCTGCGGCCTCCTCGTCGGCGTCATGTGTGCGAGCGGCGACAGCCACCGCCGCTCGCAGTCGGTCCGTCGCGACGGTCAGGTGGCCGTCGGTGAAGTCCGCGCGCCCGAGGCGGCGCAGGGCCTGGGCCTCGTGGTGAGCTGCTCCTATGTCCTGCGCGATCTTCAGTGCTTCGAGGAGATGCCGACGCGATTTCTCGACCCTGCCCAGCCGCCAGTACGCCTCACCGATCCCGACCAGGGTCTCGGCCTGGCTCTTCCGGTCGCGCAGCGATCGAAATACTGCGAGTGCCTCATCCAGGATGGTCAGGGCTGCTGAAAGCTCGCCCGATTCGGTGAGGACTTCGGCCAGATTTCTACGTGCGGTCGCGAGGTCGTATCGGCTTCCGTCGACTTCGAGAAACGACAGGGATTCCTCGAATGAATGGCGGGCAGACATCAATTTTCCCGCCTGCATCTGCAATTTTCCCACGTTGTTCAATGTCTGTGCAGATGCGATTTGATCGCCCGACTCCCGAAATCCGCTGAGGGCATCTTGGAAGTGTGCGAGTGCCCGCCTGTGCTCCCCGAGGAACAATAGGGTTATCGCAATGTTGTTCCGGCTGCGCGCCTTGTCCCAGATGTCGCCCGACAGTGACTTGATGGCTAACGATTTCTGGAGCAGAACGAGAGCCTTGCGATGCTCACCGAGATGCCAGTTCAGTGTTCCGAGGACTCTGAGTGCCTCGGCCTCGGCAGGTCCGTCGCCCAGCGTTCGCGCGAGCTCCAGCGCTCGCTCTCCCGTCACCGCCGCCTCCGAGTAGTTTCCGATGCTCGCGTCCGCCGCGCACAGATCGATCAGCGCCAGGCAGAGCGCTGGTGCATCGTCGTTTCCGTCCCAGTGGGCGATGGCATGCTCCAGGAGTGTCTTGACGTCCTGCCAGTAGCACTCCGCGTGCAGGAACCCCGTCAAGGCACGGGCGAGTCGGGCGGCCGTGCCGGGCGCACCGTTGCGCCGGGCGTGGCCCTCGACAGCCAGCAGGTTTACGCGTTCCGTGGCCAGCCAGGACCGCGCGGCGGCGGAGTCCCGCAGGGGCGGCAGGGGCGTCAGCGTGTGCGGAGCCGACGAGTCCACCCGTACGCGCCTGGGGTACGCCATCCGATCCGCGAGGTCGGCTGTCGTGGCGTAGAAGTCCGTGAGACGGGCGAGGGCCTGGCGTCCTTCTACCTCGCCGTCCTCCGACGAGGACAGGTCGTGGGCGTATTCGCGCAGCAGATCGTGGTAGCGGTAGCGGTCCGGTACGGGTTCTCGCAGAAGGTGGGCTGCCACCAGGCCTTCGAGCAGCCGCTCCGTCGTATCCCGCGGCAGACCCAGCAGGGCGGCTGCCGCGTCGGCGGTGAAGTCAGGTCCGGGGTGCAGCCCGAGGCAGCGGAAGGCCCTCTGCTGCTGCGTGGTGAGCGTCCGGTAGGAGAGGGCGAAGGCCCGCGCCATCTCCTGCTCCTGGCCCGCGCTGCGGATCTCCGTGAGCCGTCTGGGACTTCGGGCGAGGCGTTCGGCGAGGACGCTCAGCGTCCAGGACGTACGAGCCCGGAACCGGTGCGCCACCAGCTCGATCGCGAGGGGCAAATACCCGCACAGGCGCACGATCCGGGTGGTCTCGGCTATGTCGCGGGTGCGTTCCTCTCCCGCGAAGCCGCGGAAGAGCGTGATGGCATCGTCCTTGGGCAGGACGTCGAGCGGTACTGACACCGCCTGGGGGATACCGGTCAGATGCCGGCGGCTGGCGATGATCGTCAGGGACGGCGACCCGCTCGGCAGCAGTGGTCCGACCTGTTCGGGCCCTGTCGCGTCGTCCAGGACGATGACCACTCGGCGTTCGGCCAGCATGGTCCGCCACAGGGCTGTACGCCCTTCCAGCTCCGCCGGGATCGAGAAGGCCGACGCACCGAGCAGTCTCAGCAGTGTCGCCAGGGCCGCTCTCGCGGTGAGTGGTTCCTGGGTGGGTGAATGTCCACGTAGATCAATGTAGAGCTGGCCGTCCGGGTACCTCTCGGCGAGCAGGCGGGCGGTGGCGACGGCCAAGGCGGTCTTCCCCGAGCCCGCCATTCCGCTGATGGCTTCCACGGTGACGGCTGCTCCGCCGTGCGTGCCGCTTTCGCCCATCAGGGAGGTCAGGGCCCGCAACTCCGACCGGCGCCCCACGAGCGACGGATGATGGGGCAGATTCCGGCGTGGCGGCGGCACTTCGGTCGGCGTCGGCCCCACGAGTTCGGTCGCCTCGGGCGTCGACAGGGGCCGGGATCCGGCCGCGGCAGCGACGAGCGCACCGGACGCTCGCCTCGCACCGCCCCCGTGGGCCAGTTCACGCGCTGGTACCCGGGCCAGCACACCCTGGTGGATCAGGTTCAGCTCGGTACCGGGCAGCGCCCCGTACTCCGCCATCAGCGAGTGCCTGGCCCGCTGGTGGACCCGGAGCGCGTCCGCGTACCGTCCGCTGCCGTAGTAGGCGAGCATCAACTGCCCGAGCAATGTCTCGTCCCCGGGATACCGCTCGACCAGTGCCGCCAGCTCACCCACCTGTTCGGTGAAGCGCCCCAGTCTGAGTCCTGCCGCGATGCGTGACGTGCCGGCGCTCAGCCGGGTCTCCGCGAGTGTCCGCCGTACGGTCGCCGCCCATAGGCCCGGCAGGCCTGCCAGTGCCTCGCCCTGCCACAACTCCTCGGCCCGGGACAGAAGTTCCACGGTCCGTACATCGCTGTCGGTGGTGAACGCCGCATCGACGAAGTGCTGGAAGCGCTGCCGGTCCACGGAGTCACGCCGGGTCCGCAGGGTGTAGGTGTGGGCCCTGCCGACCACGGCGGGGGCGCCCGGCCCCGTACCGGCCTCCCGCAGCCGGCGGCGGATGCGTGAAATGTAGGTGTGTGCGTTCTCGCGGGCCCGTGCGGGAGGGTCACCGTCCCAGAGCCGGTCCATCAGCTCGCTGATCGCGACAGGGCGGCCCGCATCGAGAGCGAGCGCGGCCAGCAACACCCGTTCCTTGTCCGAGCCGAGCTTCAGCCAGTGCCCGTTCAGCCGCAGTCCCACCGGCCCGAGAATCTGGAATTCCACCAGCGCCCCCGCTGGTCCGTCGGATGGCTCACGAGCATGACAGCACGCGGTGAATACCGCCACACACCGGTGGGGCACCCGGGGCGAACGTCCTATTCCTGATGGTCCCCGGAAGACGCACCGGGGTAGGACGCAAAGAGGCCGGACAATTGTCAATTGATCTACGGGGGCGGCCAGATGGGTGATTCCAGTTCCGCATCGCAACGGCCGCACGGGAATGAGGTCGGTGGAGAGGCGAGACTCTACGGGCCCACCGTCCAAGCCCGTGAGGTGCACGGCAGTATTCATTTCCACCCTGCGCCGACGGAACCCGCGCGCCCCGCACCTCCTCGCCAACTCCTGCCTGTGCCCGTCAACTTCACCGATCGGGAAGATGATGTCGACTCGCTGAACGATCTCCATGCCAGGGGACTGCCACTGATTGTCGTCAGCGGACCGGCCGGAGTCGGCAAGACGACATTGGTGTCCAAATGGCTGCGGTCGCTGAGTGCCGATTACCCGGACGGGCAGTTGTACGCCGACCTGCGCGGCCACTCGGGAGGTGAGCCGGTGGGGCCCACGGAGATACTCGGCCAATTCCTCCGGGCGCTGGGTGCAGGACCGCCGTCCACGGACATGGTCGAACTCTCCTCGTTATGGCGTTCCCTCACCGCTGACCGTCGGATCGCGGTCATGCTGGACAATTCGTTCACGGCCGCTCAGATCCGGCCGTTGCTCCTGGGTGGGCCGGGCGGACTCGTCGTCGTCACCAGCCGCCGCAGGCTGACCGGACTACGTATGCAGGGGGCGGGCTTCCACCAGCTCGACGCGCTGGGCCGGGCCGCCGGGGTCGAACTGCTCACGCGTGGGATCGGCGCGGACCGTGTCGTGGGAGAACTGCCCTCGGTCCACCGCCTGGTGGACCTCTGCGCGGGCCTCCCGCTCGCGGTCTGTCTGGCGTCCGCCCGGCTCGCGACACGTCCGAGACAGACGGTCGGGTCGCTTGCGGACGCCCTCGCACGGAACGCGGGCGATGGCCGCCTTGCCGAGTTCGAAGTGGAGGGCGAGACATCGGTGCGCAAGGCCCTGGACGCCTCGTACGCGGTGCTGAGCGATGGGGCCGCACGCCTGTACAGGACGCTCGGCCTGCTCCCGGTGCGTACCTTCGACGAGCTGATGGCCGCAGCGGCCTGCGCTGAGTCGCAGGAGTGGGCCGAGCGCCGCCTGGACGAGCTGGTCGAGGCGAATCTGGTGGAGGACGTCGGCCCGGACAGCTGGCGCTTCCACGATCTCTTACGCATCCATGCGCACGACCGTGCCATGGAGGACGACACGAGCGCCGCCCGCGAGGAGGCGCTTCGGCGCTTCTGCGACTGGTGCCTGTACACCGCGACGGCAGCGCAGGAACGACTGACGCCGGTGCAGCTCACACTCCCCAGGATCTACGCCCACCGGCCGGATCTCCCTCTGCCGTTCACCGACGACATCGCGGCGCTGAGCTGGCTCGACTCGCATCGTACGCAGCTGATGGGCGCCGTACGACTGGCGGCGAGCAGTGGCTGGCACGACACGAGTTGGATGCTGGTGGACGCCCTGTGGCCGCTCTTCCTGCGACTTCGCCACTATGCCGACTGGATCGAGGCCCACGAGGTCGGACTGGAGGCCGCCCGACGCGCGGAGAACAGGGCGGCCGAGCGCCAGATGCTCAATTCAGGTGCCATCGGCCTCGGTGCAGCCGGACGCACGGAGGAGTCCGCCGCCTGGTACCGGGACTCCTTCGAGGCCGCGCGCGAGGCCGGTGACGTGCGGGACGAGGGGCAGGCGCTGCTGGGCATCGGTTCGTGCCACCGCGAGGCCGGGCGGCCCGCCGACGCCGTGGTCTGTCTGAACCGGGCGATCTCCGTGTGGGAGGGCTGCGGCTACCCACGGGGGGCGGCTCTTGCCCGTACCGTGCTCGGCGAGATCGCCCTCGCGGCCGGAGCTCCGTACGAGGCGGTCGACTTCTTCGCCCGTGCCCATGCCGGGATGGTGGCGGTGGACGACCCGCACGACGCCGCACGGGCCCTCGCCTTCCTCGGGCGTGCGACGGCCAAAGCGGGGGCGTATGCGGAGGGTATGGCGAGGCTGAACGAGGCCCTGGCGGTCTTCATCGGCTCAGGGGCGGTCTTCTGGCAGGCGCGCACCCTGGAGATGCTGGGTGAGAGCGGGGCGGAGCAGGGTGATGCGGCGGCAGCGGAGGAGTTCTTCGCACGGGCCGTCGCCCTGTTCGAGACCACGAGCCCCGCCGACGCGCGTCGGCTCGGCGGGGCCGGGTGATCAGAAGAGCGGGACGGTGCGGTGGTCATCGGGCGGGCGGGACCGGTGCGTGGTGGGGCGGCAGGCTCCGGGTCAGCGGGGCAGTGGGTCTCCGGGGCAGCTGGACGGTACGTCGCGGGCGTACGGCCACTCCCGCAGGGTGCGCCCCGTCACCAGCCAGGCGTGCAGGCAGGACGGCAGGAGCGACTGGCCCGCGGAGGCCCGGTGCGGCCGGAGCCCGCCGGGCGGCAGGACGACCACGGGCCGCTCCGAGGCCCGCGCCAGGACCCAGCCGCGCGGGGCCGCGGCGCCGGTGCGGATTCCGGAACGGGCCCCGTAACCCGCACCTGCACCGGGCCCTGCACCGGGCCCGGCCAGGGGCACCGCCGCTATGCCGCAGGCCGGGTGGGCCGCCGTGAGCCGCGCCAGCCGGCGCAGTGCGCCGGGAACCGAGTGCGCCCGACTTCCCTGGAGCACATCCGCGCAGTCCAGCAGGACCCTGTCCCGGCAGATGTCCACGTCGACGACGAGGTGCTCGTCCAGGACGGTGTGCCTGTCCAGGACGGTGCGCTCGTCCACGTCGACAGTGCGCCCGTCCAGGACGGTGCCCCCGTCCACGACGACGGTGCGCCCGTCCACGACGGTGCGCTCATTGATGACCGACGCGCGAGGGTCACGGTTCGCCCAGGTCAGCCGCACGCTGAACGACGCGTCGGCACAACGGGCGTGCAGCACATCCGGCAAGGGGCTGGCCTCGACCATGACGAAGCGCTTCACGCCGACTCCTCCCAGCGCTCCGACGTCCACGTGGCCAGCGGTGGCGGTGCCGGCAGCGGCACGGTCACCGGCTCGTGCGCGGGCTGTCCCAGCCCCAGGAGCCCGTACATCAGCCTGCGCATGTTCCGGTTGAACCGTCCCGGCTCCGATGTGATGCGCGACCTGATCGGGGCATACTCCTCGGTCCTGTACTCCCTTTTCGCATAGTCGAGTTGATCGAGCAGCGGGTGGGTGGGTGACAGTGTGGGTGCATGGGCGGCGAGGGTCGCGGCCGGCGAAGAGGGGTTGATGTCCCGCTCCGGCGAGTTGGCGAGCAGTATCGGTGCCCCGGTGAGCGTCCCGTAGAGCGTCACCGATCCGTGATCACCGATGATCCGGTCCGCCGCGATCAGTACGCTGCGCCAGTCCGCTTCGGGCGGCACGATTCCGATTCCCAACTGACCGCACCGGGCCAGCCATGACCTCACCTGATAGGCGCCGTGCCCTGCCCACACATTGGGGTGCACGAGCAGCGCCGTACGGTAGCGCGCCGCCGGCAGCTCGCCGATCAGCCGTGGCAGCAGTGCGTCGAACCGTCCGAAGGACGAGCGCACCCCCCAGGTCGAGACCGCGACGACGAGTTTCTGCCCATGGGCGAGCCCGAGCGCACGGCGGTACGCGGCGCGCAACGGCAGACTTTCGGTGATCCGGTCGTGTACGGGATCGCCGATCACATGCGCCAGCGGCAGCGCCTCCGGGCAGTCGCGGGCGAGTTCACGGAGCTCGGCGTGGTGTGGCACGACCACAGCGGCCGGGTGCCGCCCACCGGGCAGGAGATCCTGTCTGCGCAGCCCTGCCACGCCCGCGTCCGCACCCCCGACCAGCCGCTTCAGGTAGTTGGCCCCGTGCGGCAGTGTGATCAGCGGCGCGTCTATGTACTGCACGCCGCGCGGCCCGGCGGCGAGGGCGAGGTCGAAGGTCATACGGGTCACCTGGTCCCACGGCAGCACCACGCTTCCCAGCCTCGCGAGGAAGGCGGGCACGTCGTCGCCGAAGGCGTGCGGCGGCGCGGTGAAGACGACCTGGAGCCGGAAGTCCGCTTCAAGGAGGGAAAGGACATCGAGCAGCCGTTTCCCGTATGTGACGGTGTGGATCACTGCGAGCACCTTCTTGCGCCCCACCAGGGTCAGCCACTGTCGTGACTCAGCAGCGGCTGCCTCCGCCGTGGTGTCTGTCTCGAACCTGCTCGTCCCGAACCTGCTCTCCTCGGCCCTGCTTTCCTCGTCCTTGCTTGCCTCGGTCCTGCTCTTCTCGGACGTACTCTCCTCGCCTGTACTCGATCCGGTCGTACCCGACACCGCCATGGCGTCCCCCTGTTGGCTTCTCTCCGCGTGCCACGAATCGCTTCTGTTCGACGGATGCCCGGGAGGGGGGACGGAAGGCTGGACCAACCCTTGCGAGAACCTTGCGGCGTTCTGCCGCCCAGCTCGACCGGCAGCACCTAGGGTGACCGCCATGACCGAGGAGACGCGGAACAGTCTGGACGGGCGTGCAGAGGCGGTCGTTCAGGCCGGCCGCATCGGGGAGCTCCATCAGCACTGGCACGGCGCGGAGACGGCTGCGTACAGCCCGGCTTTTCAACTCCCGCCTGTGATGCAGTCGTTCGAGAACAGGGTCGACGAACAGCACCGTATTCGGCGTGCTGTCGAGAACCATCGGCCTGATCTGGGTCCCCTGGTCGTCACGCTGACGGGTATCGGCGGCATCGGCAAAACGGCCCTGGGTTTCCACGTGGCCCACAGCCTGGTCGAGCAGTATCCGGACGGGGTGCTGTATGTCGACCTGGACGACCTGCGCCGGGACGGAGTCGTCGAGCTCTCCGACGCCGTGGGTGACCTTCTGGGCGGCCTGCGCGTAGCTGCGGGATCCCTGGAGCGGTCCTTCCGCAGCCGTACGAAGCAACTGTGGCAGCACACCCGGGGCAAGCGGCTCCTCGTGATCATCGACAACGCCCGGTTCGGAACCGAGGTCCTGCCGCTCCTCCCCGCTTCGGGCGGCAGCCTCGTGATCGTCACCAGCCAGGGCACCCTGTACGACCTCGACGGCGCCGCGGCGGTCGAGGTGCCGGTGGGTCCGCTCGCCGATGCCGCCGCCGTACGGCTGCTCAGGAACCTGGTGGACGATCCCCGTCTGTCGGAGGAACCGGACGCGGCGGCCGGTCTGGCGCGGGGATGCGGAGGGCTGCCGGCGGCGCTCCTCGTCGCCGGGCGGTGGGTGCGTAAGTACCGCAGGCGCTCGTTGTCCAGGCTCGTCGTGGAGCTGACCGCTGAGTTGCATGGGAGGGGTATCCCTGTGGTCGAAGCTGTCTGGGACGCCGCGTACACGGGCCTGCTGCCCGAGACCGCCCGTCTGTACCGTCTGCTCCCTCAGATTCCGGGCCCCTGGATCGAAGAGGCGGTTGCCGCCGTTCTGCTCGGCTGCGAGCCCGTTCAGGCCGGGGACGCCTTGGAGGAGCTGGAGTCCGCGGGGCTGCTGGAGGGGCGGTCCGACGGCTGGCGGATGCACGATCTTCTACGAGGGCACGCCGAGCGCCGTGCGAGCCAGGAGGATGCCGACGGTGCGGACAGACGGAGGGCGCGCCGTGCGCTCATCGGCTGGCTCCGACGCCAGGCCGCCCGTGCCGATCGGGTGGTGGCCGGTCCACGGATGACGTTCGGTGACATCCCGGCACCCGAGGCGGGTGAGGCTCTCGACGTCAGGTTCGCGGGCAGGCCTGAGGCGTTCGGGTGGCTGGAGTCCCACCGGTCCGCGCTGTACGGGGCCGTCCGGCTGGCCTTCGACGACGGGCTGTACGAGGACGCGTGGGCGTTGTGCGAGCCGCTGTGGACCCACTTCCTCGACCATCCGCACTATGCCGACGTCACCGACGCCTTCCGCACAGGAGTGGCTGCCGCCGACCGGGCGGAGCATCTGCACGCGATGGTCCGGATGAGGTGCCAGCTGGCCCGTCCTCTGTGGGAGCAGGGACTGTTCGAGGAGGCCGCGGAGCACATACAGCACGCGCTCAATGCCGCGGACACGCTGGGGGATTCGCCCCTGGACCGCAGGCTGCTGGCCTCGACCGTGGAGTTCCGTGGGCTGCTCAAGTCCGAAACCGCGGACTGGTCCGGGGCGGCGGCGGACTTCGAGGAGTCGAGGGCGGTCCACGCCGAGATCTTCAACGAGTACGGGGTGCTCGTCCAGACCTACCTGCTGGGACGGACCGTTCTGCGGGGCGGACGTAACGAGGACGCCGTCGACATCCTGCGCGAGGCCCATGGGATGGCCATCACGCAGGACAGGGAACGCATGGCCGCACGGAGCGGGTTCGAACTGGGCCGCGCGCTGAGACTGACCGGTCGGCCGGAAGAGGCCGGGCCGCTGTTCGATGCGGCTCTCCTGAGCGCGCAGACGCGGGGCGCGCATGCCGACGAGGTCCGCATCCTGGAGGAGCTGGCAATGCTCGCCGATGAAGGGGGCGAGGCGCGCGCGGCGAGTGAGCACCGTGCGGCCGCGCGGCGCATCGCGGACCTGCACGGGGTCCTGGCGCCTGACGATCAGAACTCGTAGTCCAGGTCGTCCGGGTCTGCGGGGACCAGGTGCACGCGTACGGTGACCGGCCCGGTGTCGCACAGGAGCGGCGCGGAGGGAACGTGTGCCGCACCGGTGCCCAGCCAGGTGTGCACCGCGGAGGCGACGGCCGCCGGATCGGCGTACGAGACGCGTCCGGCGTTCCGGTCGGGTTCGATCCGTAGGCTGATCAGCCCTGCCGTGCGGTGTCGCACCAGGCATCGTCCCGGCGTCAGGACCGCGACAGCGGTCCGGCAGTGGGGGGCCTCGGCCATGACGTGTGCGGTCCAGCCGGCCGCGGTCCACGCGGTGGAGTGGCTTTGCGCGTGTGCGGTGCGCGGGCTCCGCCACAGCAGGGCGGCGCTCTGCACGGCGCGCGGTCCGGCAGCGGGATACTCGGCCGCCAGGTGATGCATCGGCTCGCTGGAGTGCGCGGGGAAGCGCCGGACGGCGATCCGGTGCCCGGAGATCTCGGTCCGCACCGCGAAGGCGAGCGGCCGGGAGGAGGCGGCCGATGGTGGGAGGAAGACCGTTGCTTCCGGGGTGCCGACCGGAGGGCTCAGCCGGAGGAGCCGATACAGGTACTCGCGCAACCGGTCGAGCGCCTGGCCCTGCCGGGAGAACGCGAGGGCCGCGAGGCCGCGTGTATCGACCGCCCGTGCGGCCCTGATGGCGTCCGGCAGGTCGGCGGCGTCCGCAAGCGTGGGCGCGGCGGCCAGCAGCCTGGCCATCGGGCTGCCGGGGACCAGCTCCTCGCACCCGTCGTAGGCATTGATCACAGGGCAGCCGAGGGCCGCGGCGTAGAGGGCGGTGGAGCCGTGGTCGGTGACCACCACGTCAGCGGCGACCAGCAGGGCGGCCCACTCCTCGTACGGGCCGGAGAGCACCGTCCCCGCCGCGAGGGCCGGTGCGAGATGCCGGGCCAGGTCGAACATTCCGGTACGGCTGTGTGTGTTGGGGTGCAGGACCAGGGCGGTCTGGAACGCGTCGTGGGGCAGCAGACCGCTCAGGTCAGCCGGCAACCGGGGGCGGCGGGCGATGAGCGATTCGGGTCCCCAGGTGGACGTCAGGACGACGAGGCGACGCTGCCCCGTGCCGAGGGCGTCGCGGTACGCGTCACGGTGCTGGGCGGAGGCGAGGAGGCGGTCCACGGTCGGATCGCCGACCACGGTGGCCCTGTCCGCAGCGAGTGGACAGTGGTGTGCGAGGCGGGCCACCTGCTCCTCGTGCGCCAGGCCGTGCAGATCGGCCCACGGTGTGCCGTCGGCCAGCAGGTAATGGGGGTCGAAACCCGAAGGGACACCTGTCGAACCCTCGCCCGCGACAGCCTTGTTGAATCCGGCTCCGTGAGGGAGCAGCGCATGAGGCCCGGACAACCGCTGGAGGCCCCCCTTCGGACTCGCCGCGAGGATCAGGTCGTGCTTGGCGCGCAGGGCCTCGCCCCAGGGCAGGGTGCGAGCCCCGGCACGGCCCAGGGCTGCGAGGGCGTCGACACCGAAGGGCGAACCGGGGACGAGCGTGAACCGCGTGGTGATCCGGGTGTCCCCGTCGAAGGCCGGCAAAACGTCAAGGAGCCGATGCAGGGCACCCGCCGAACGCACGGCGACGAGAACTGCCCGCTGCCCGCTGCCCGCTGCCCGCTGCCCGCTGCCCGCTGCCCGCTGCCCGCTGGGAGAGTTTCGATTCTACCGGTCGCGGAGGTTCGGAGGGTGCGGTTTCGCGGGATGGTTCAGGCGCGTTGTGGGGAGGGGGAGCCCGGTGCGGCATGTCCCCGATCGTAGCGGGCGAGGAACCCCTCCCTCCTCGCCTCCGTTCCAGTACGGTGACCTTGAGTCGGAGACCCCCGGGAGGCGGTGCGTCATGAGCGCGCGGGACGGTGCGGAACGCCCAGTGCCTGGGGGTATCGCGAACAGCCTTTCCGGGGACGTGGACGGGCAGTTGGTCCAGGCCGGTGTCGTGCACGGCGGTATCACCTTCCACTACGCGGCAGAGCCGGCGGCGGAAGAGAGACGGCGCCCGGACCAGGTGCCGCGGCCACCGCGAGGGTTCGTGAACCGTCAGCAGCCGCTGGGCGAGCTGGACGAGTTACTCGCACTCGGTGAGCTCCTCGGCTGTCCGATCGGCGTCTTCAGCGGACTCCCCGGAATCGGCAAGACTGCCGCGGCGAGTCAGTGGGCCCACACCAATCAGCTCCGGTTCCCCGGAGGCGAGCTCTTCGTCGATTTCGGCGGGCTGCGCACCGGCCCCGCGGGCGGGGACGTCTCCGAAGCGCTCGCCGTCTGTCTGCGCGCCCTGGGCGTGCGCGAGCAGTTCCTCCCGGAGGGCCTCGCCGCCCGTACGGCTCTCTACCGGGACCTGTCCGCCCATCACCGGCTGCTGGTGGTGCTGGACGACGTGACGCGCCCCGCGCAGGTCACGGCCCTCCTGCCGCAAGGCCCCGGCAGCGCGGTGGTGGTGACCAGCACCTGGCAGCTGGGCGAGCTCGTCCTCGACGGTGCTGCCCTGCTCCAACTGGAGGTCCTCGACGCCGAAAGCGCCCTGGAACTCCTGTCGCACATCTGCGGTCCCCGACGGATCGCGGACGAGCCGGATGCCGCAGCCCGGCTCGTCGAGCTCTGCGGAGGTCTGCCGCTCGCGCTGCGGATCTGTGCCGCGCGGCTGCGGACCCAGCGCCGGCTCACCATCGGGGCGCTGGCCGACGCGATGACCGACGAGCAGAGCCGCCTCAGCCACCTCTCCGTGTCCTCAGCCCACGAGGAGCGCACCGTGTCCGCAGCCCTTGAACTCGCCTACCAGGACCTTCCCGAGGCCGCCGCCCGCATGTACCGGGTTCTGGGGTGCCTGCCCGGCCCGAGTTTCGACACCGCCGTCGCGGCGGCCGCCGCAGGGCTGGCCACGACGGCCGAGGCCCAGGAGGCCCTGGACGTACTCGAAGCGGCCAGCCTGCTCGCGGTGCAGGACGATCACAGGTACATCCTGCACGGCCTGGTCCGCCTGCATGCGGGAGAGACCGCCCGTGCCGTCGATCCGGCCGGAGCCGAACGCGAGACGGTCCGTCGGGTGACCGGTCACTACCTGGTGCTGACCACGGCGGCGGACCTCGCCGTTCGGGCCGACAGGCTTCGGATCGGCGAACCGGGGCGCGCGGACGGCACCTTCGGCCCAGGTGACGACCTCGGCCCGTTCGCCGGGACGGTCGACCCCGGACAGGACGCGATCAGCTGGATGGAGGCCGAGCGGGCCAACATCCTTGCCGTGCTCCGGGCCGCGTCCGACTTCGGTCTGGACCGTCCCGTGTGGCAGATGGCTCAGTCGTTCACCGCCCTCTTCTTCCGCCACCGGCACCTCGCGGACTGGCGTGAGTCCCTCTCCCTGGGCGCCGACGCGGCCCACCGTGACCGCAATGCGGCTGCGGAGGCCCGGCTGCGCAGCCTCCTGTCCCGACCGCTTCTCGGCCTGGGGCAGGACGCCCGGGCGAAGGCGGAACTGGACAGTGCGGAGCAGCTCGCTGCGGAGTCGGGGCATCCGGTGCTCCAGGCGTCCGTGCAGGAGTTCCTCGGGCGCTACTGGGACGCGCAGCACGACTCGGTGCGGGCGGCCGACGCGTACCGCGCCTCGTTGGCACTCAACACCGAGGCCGGGGAGGAGCGGGGCGCGTCCCTGGCGCGATACTTCCTGGGCTGCGCGCAGAGCGCGGCCGGAGACCACACCCAAGCGCTGCTCGCGCTGTCCCGTGCCCGGCAGGAGTTCCTCGCCCTGGGCGATGCGCCGCTGGCCGCGCGGACCCTCGCCGACACCGGCCGGGCGCTGCTCGGCACCGGTGCCCGCGCACAGGCTGCCGACGCGCTGTCCCAGGCTGTGGACGAGCTGCGCCGGTGCGACACCTCGCACTACGAGGCGCAGGCGCTGGAGGACCTGGCGGCTCTGCTGGAGGACCCCGAGGCCGCCAGGGACTGTCTGCGTCAAGCCCTCGTGATCTACGAGAAGGGCGGCAGCCCCCGAGCGGCCGACGTCCTGGCGCGGCTCACCGCCGACTGACCCGCGGCGGGCGGTACGGGGCCGAGCACCAGCCGCCGCCCGCGCCTGCCCTGGACGACGGTCATCGCAGCGGCCTCCAGGGGCATCCCGAGGCGCAGACACACGTAGACCGCGGCTGCGGCCGTGCCGGGATCGGGGCCGGGCCCCTCCGCCGTACCGACGTGCACGGATGCCCCGTCGCGTACCCCGACGACGCAGCGGCCGTCCCCGGCGGGTACCGCGGCGATCCGGGCCCCGGGGAAGTCGGCCAGCAGGGAGGACACGCGCTGCCGCCCCGCATCGGGAGTGAGGACCTCCGATGCGGACCAGATGACGGCGGCGCTTTCGGTGAGGCGTGTGTCCGGCTCCTCGACATCGCACGCCAGGTGCCAGAACGCGGACTCGCTCTCCGCCGTCTCTCCGGCGAGCGCGGCGGGAAAACGACGTACCTCCACCCGCGGTTCGTCCCCGGGGACCCGCACCACGGAGGTGTGCACCATCAACGACCGCGCGGTGGTGGCGCTCAGGGCCCGGACCGGGAAGGCGCGTGGGCCACGGCCCGGCTGTTTCGGCCGGGGCAGGTGGAGAAGGTCGTAGACCAGCTCACGCAGCTTCGACAGGGCCCGGCCTGGCTCGGCGAAGGCTGCGGCGCTGACCTCGGCGAACCCGTCCCGCCGGTGTCCTGCCGACGCCGCGTCCAACTGCTGCCGCAACGGGTGGTCGGGCTCCAGCCGTACGGCCGCCGAGCGCAGCGCGTAGCCGGCCGTACCGTGCACTGCCTCGGACCCGAACGCACCCAGCAGGAGGGGGCGGTCGAGCGCCGCTCCGTACAGCGTCACGGACCCGTGATCCCCGATCACCAGATCCGAGGCGACCAGGGCCTGCTGCCAGCCGTCCGTGGGGTCGACGACGATCAGGCCCGACTCCAGAGCGGTCCGCTGCATGAGCCGGACCTGCCAATCCCCGTGTGCGGACCAGACGTTCGGGTGCAGCACGAGCGCCACGCGGTACTCGTCGGTCGGCAGCTGGGCCAGTAGATCCGCAGGCAGGCCCGGCCAGGATCCGGCCAGGGACTCCTCGCCCCAGGTCGAGCTCACCAGGACGAGCCGGGTACCGGCAGCGACTCCGAGGGCCGCCCGGTACCGCTCCCGCCATCGGACGCTCGCCCGGAGCCGGTCCAGGCAGGGGTCCCCCACGAGTACGGTCCTGCCGACCGTGCCGGGATGGGCGGCGGCCAACTGGGCTTCCTGGTCGGGGTGGGAGATCGCGAGCCAGGCACGCCGGGCAGCCAGCAGGTCGTCGTGGACCAGACCGGAGAGCCGGGTACCCGGGCCGGACGAGTCAGGGACCTGCTTGTGGAATCCGACCCCGTGCGGAAGGACCAGTACCGGGTAGTCGCCGTGCGGGACCTTGATGTTCTCGGAGGCCGAGATCAACAGGTCGGGGGTGATCTCCCCGAGCTGGGACCACGGCAGGATGCGGCAGCCCTGCGAGCGGAGCAGGTCGAGCACCCCGTTGTTGAAGGCCGATGTCGGGTCGTAGGCGAACACCACGGTGATGCGCGGATCGTCGTGCACGATCTCGGGAAGCACGTCCAGCACACGCAGCAGTGACGTCACCGTCCGCGCGGCGGCCACCACCGTGCGCTCGGTGCCGAACGTCCGCCAGCGTGCGGCGTCGGGGCCCACGGGCACGAGAATGCGCTCGTCAGACTCCATCGTGTACCTCCGCCCGGGGGCAGGATCGCACACGTCCGGCTTCCGGCTTCCGGCTTCCGGCTTCCGGCTTCCGGCTTCCGGCTTCCGGCTTCCGGCTTCCGGCTTCCGGCTTCCGGCTTCCGGCTTCCGGCTTCCGGCTTCCGGCTTCCGGCTTCCGGCTTCCGGCTTCCGGCTTCCGGCTTCCGGCTCTACTCTGCTAGCGCATACGTCGCCGTATGGCAACTGTTTCACCGGAGACAGCCCCGTCCGGTCTGTACCCGGAGAGCGCGGCAGGCTCGTCCCCTCACGATTCGGGTTCCCCTGTGCCACGGGTCATGTTGAACGTGAGGTTGGAGAAGTCGCGGCCCTGGACCACCGGACCGGTCGGGTTGCCCGAGACGTTGTTGTGCACATCGCCGCTGCCACCGGATGCCTGCGCGCTCTGCCACCACTCATCGAGGTGAACGCGGAACTCCTCGTCCAGAGCCGCCCGCACCTGAAGGGCGGTCACAAGTGCCTGCGCCCGGTTCGGATCGGTGCTGTCGTCCTGCAAGGCGGCGAGCTCCAGTTCGCCCGAGCTGACGCGGTGTGTCCCGTCACGGGTGGGCTCCGGAATCGTCCCGCGCCGGAACGGACGCCTCACCAGGGCGGCCAGCCCTGCCCACGCCTGGCGACCGGCCTCACCGCCCACGCTCCCGGCCAGTGAGGCGAGTGCCGCTGCAGTGATCGGGTCCATGGCGGGCCCCCTTCGTTGGCGTCATCGCCGAGGATACGCGGCGACGGCGACATCCACCGGGACCGTAGGTTGCTGGGCATGAGCGAGCGCCAGTCGATGACCAATGATCTGAGCGGCAACGTCGAAGGGCCTGTCGTACAGGCGCAGTCGGTCGGCACGGTGGACCTGTCGAGCCGCACGAAGATCGTGAACAACATCATTCAGGAGGCGCGCTCACTGAACCTCGGCGCGACCCTGTACAGGCTTCTGGCCTCTGCCATGGCGCTCGCCACCCTGATCGGAGCCCGTCGGTGGGGCACTCCGCTCGACGGAGCGGCGACCGTCTGCGAAGCGCTGGCGATCCCTACGGACTGGACGGAGTCCACCGCGAGCTGGATCGCCGTACGGCCCGGGATTGTCGGCGGTGTGGCACAGATACTGCTGCTGGTCGGACTCCTGGCATCGCCGAGACCGGGGCAGCTCGGTCGGGACCTCGGGCAGACACTGGAATGGCGTGGCCCGTCGACGATGATTGTCTCCCTGGCGCTGTTGGTGCAGAGCGGCCAGGCGTGGCCGGCATTGATCACGCTCGGGAGCTGCGCTGCTCTGGGGCTGGTGATGCTGCGCCGGTCGGCGGGAGGTTACAGCAGGGCGGATCATGTGTCGGTGATCCTGGGCGGTCTGGCACTGGCCGTGCTCTTCGCTCCGCTGTTTGTGTTCGCCTGGTTCTTCGGCAGGGACTGGCGACGGAAGCGGTACGCGTACGGCGCATCGGAGTAGATCCGGGGCCTTTCGGACCGCCCGGCCTTTCCGGATCACCTTCCGGATCACCCTTCGGACCGCCCTTCCGGACGGATCGTGCGGGGCGCTCACACGGGTCGCGTTCGGTGGCGTCCCTCCGGTCCAGGACAGCGGTCGCGGCGCCCTCGCCCACACGGCGACCGCGCCGCCGCCCGGGTGTCGAGCAGTGACGCGGTGAGCAGTGACGCTGTGGGTGTCGGTGACAGGCGGGGGCTACTTGCAGATGGCCGTGTCCACCAGTTCCTGCACGTGCTGGTGTGCCGCCAGAATCCCCTCGGTCTCGGCAGCCACCGAGCTCGACAGTGCCGTGACCGCCACCGTGGCCGCACGGCCGTCATCGGTGACGCCGCTGAAGGACTCGTAACCGTGGATCGAGCCGCCGTGGCCCCACAGCTCGACGCCGCAGGACAGGGGCGTACGGAAGAGGCCCAGGCCGTATTCGGTGTTCGGCGTGGTGGCGCCCTCGGCGGCCGGGACCGTCGTCTTCATCTCCTTGAGCTCGGCGGCATCCAGCACCTCGCCGCCGAGCAGGGCGGAGAAGAACCGGTTGAGGTCACGCGGGGTGGTGATGACCTGCCCGGCGGACGAGGCCTGGGACGGGTCGAGGCGGGTGATGTCCTCCAGCGGGGCGCCGGGTGTCGTTGCGGCGTAGCCCTTGGGGTGAGTGCCCCGGATGCCGCGCTCACCCGCGCTCGGCCAGTAGGTGTCCTTCAGACCGAGGGGACGGATGATCCGGTTCGTGAGCTCCTCGCCGAAGGGGCGGCCCGTGATCTTCTCGACGAGCAGGCCCGCCACGATGTAGTTGGTGTTGCTGTACTGCCACTTTGCACCGGGCTCGAACAGTGCCTTCTCACCCAGGGCGAGGTCGAGCATCTCACGCGGGTTGTAGTAGGTGTCGCGGATCTCGAAGGGGTTCGGGGGAAGCGACTGGGTGTAGTCGGGCAGGCCACTGGTGTGCTGGAGCAGGTTCCGCACGGTGATCTGCGTGCCGTCGATACCGTCGCCGTGGATCAGTCCCGGCAGGTACGTCTCGATCGGTTCGTCCAGATCCACCTTGCCCTCACCGACCAGCTGGAGCACGACCGCCGAGGTGAAGGACTTGGTGTTGCTGCCCGCCCTGACCTGGCCGTTCACGGGCACATCCGCGCCGGTCCTCAGGTCACCGGTGCCGGCCGTGTAGTCGCGGACGTGTCCGTCGGAGTCCTCGACGGCGGCCAGGACGCCGGGGAAACCGTCCTCCCGCACCAGGTCCTGTGCGCCCTTGCTCACGGCGTCGCGGCCCCCGGCACGGTCTTGGGCGCCGTACGCCAGGGAGCCGCTCACAGCGAGTCCACCGCCCAGGACCGTCAGCGCGGCGACCACCGACAACGCGCGGCGGCCGAACTGCTTCTTCGGCTTGTTGTTCTGGGCGGAGGTGTGAAGACGAACGGACACGGGTCTTTCCTTCCAACAGGGCTTCCCTTGCGACCCCTTGAGCATGTCGCGGATCGGCTGACCGCTCGATGGCCCCAGCCTGCTGAAATGAGGTACACCCAGCACCACCCCGGCCACGAGGTTTGTCCGCCGGGCCGGACCGGCCGGCCGCGTCCGCGAGGACATGGGCGTTCCCATGGGCGTTCCCGTGGGCGTTCCTACGGACGTACCTGAGGCACTTCTCTCCACGCCAAGGGAGGGCTGCTCTCCGCCCCTGCGGAAGCTGGAGCCACGGCTCGGCTCTGCCGAACACCTGATGGGCCATCAAAATGGCCCCAGAGGTCGCAGATTAAGCCTCTTATGTGTCTGTAACCGTGTGGCTGCTTTCATGAGCGCCATGAGGGTTCTGCTGGCCGAAGACCACCGTGTGCTTGCCCGTACGATCGCGAAGGGGCTGCGCCGTGAATCGATCGCCGTCGATGTCGCGGCCTGTGGCGACGAGGCCGAGCGGATGTGTCTGCTGACCGACTACGACGTGCTTGTGCTCGATCGCGATCTTCCGGTGCTGACGGGCGATGAGGTGTGCAGACGCCTGGCCGGTCTGCCGGTGCGGCCCCGGGTGCTCATGCTGACGGCGGCCGGCGGCATCGACGACAAGATCTACGGGCTGACCGAACTCGGCGCCGACGACTACCTGGCGAAGCCCTTCGACTTCGCCGAACTCGTGGCCCGTATCCGGACCCTGTACCGCCGCACGCCGAGACGGCCGGACGCGGTGCTGCGGCACGGCGGTATCCGGATGGACCGCGTGCGCCGTGAAGTGGTGGCCGACGGACGTCCAGTGGACCTCACGCCCAAGGAGTTCGACGTCCTCGACATGCTGCTGAAGTTCCCGGGCGAGGCCGTCTCCCACCGGGACCTCCTGCGGACGGTCTGGGACGAGAACCTCGACCCCCGCACCAGCGCCGTCCGCGCCACCGTCAGCAGACTGCGCAGGAAACTCGGCGGGCCAGGCACGATCACCGTCGACACCGGACTCGGATACCGACTCACCCCATGAACACCACCCGACTGCACACCACCCGACGCGTGCCCCGCATGCCCGGAATCCCCCTCGGCCGTGTCCCTCTCCGCCGTATCTCGCTCTCCCGTATCCCGTTCCGCTCCCGACTGGCCCTCGCGTTCGGCGGTCTCTTTCTTCTGGCCGGCACCTCACTGCTGGCGTTCGTCGTCCTCCTGGCGCGCTACGGCACGGCGGAGAAGACGGCCGACATCTCCGTCAGCAAGGCCCCGGTGGATCCGGACGACACGGCGTCGCCGCCCGCGGACTGGGAATCGGCGGGCGCCGGAGGAGCGACGTCTCCCTACGAGGGACACACCGGGTCCGGCGGGGCCGACGGTACGGGGAACGAGGCGGTCGCCCTGATCAGGGAAACCGTGCACACCGTACAGACCACCGCGCTTCAGCAGATGCTCTTCTGGTCGGTCATCGGCCTGGTCCTCATGACCGTCATCGCGGCACTGACCGGCCGATGGCTGGCCGGCCGTGCGCTGCGTCCCGTCTCCGCGGTCACCGAGACGGCGCTACGGATGAGCGAGCGGAGCCTTGACCAGCGTCTCGACCTGTCCGGGCCGGACGATGAACTGCACCGTCTCGCCGACGCCTTCGACTCCATGATGGACCGCCTGCAACGCTCCTTCGACAGCCAGCACCGTTTCGTCGCCAACGCCTCCCACGAACTGCGCACCCCGCTGGCCGTACAGCGTGCCTGTATCGAGGTCGGGCTCGCCGATCCGCTCCCGGACGACCTCGCGGAGACCCGCGATGACCTCCTCACCACCAACCGTGAGGCCGAGCGGCTCATCGCCTCCCTCCTGCTCCTGGCACGCAGCGACCGCGGACTGGAGCGCACAGAGGAGGTCGAGCTGGCGGAGCTGACGGACGCGGCCACGGCAGACCTGCGCCACCTCGCCAAGGAAAAGGGACTCGCACTGCACACCGAGTTCGACGCTCCGGCACGGGTGACCGGCGAGCCGGTGCTGCTGCGCCATCTCATCTCGAACCTGGTGGGCAACGCGCTCCGTTACAACCGGCCCGATGGCCGGGTGGACGTGAGGCTGCACGGCAGGACGCTCACCGTCACCAACACCGGACTGCCGGTGGATCCGGAGCGCGTCGAGGGCCTCTTCGAGCCGTTCCGGCGCCTCGGGCAGGACCGCACCGGCACCACGGGGCACGGCCTCGGGCTGTCCATCGTCCGGTCGATCGCCCGCGCGCACGGCACCGATCCACACGCCGAACCTGGCCCTGACGGCGGCCTGAGGGTCACGGTCCGCTTCACCTGACAGAACCGGTCGGCCCGAGCCGCAAACCCCGACCCGCGTCCAGGGCTCGGCGCGTGTGCCAAGGAGATAAGGACAAGGTGAGCAACTGCCTTGGCACGCTTACCGAGCTGAACACCCCGCCGAGATGGAATGAGAACACACCGAGCACGGGAGACCGTGCCGGAGCTTCACCGGACGACGAACCGCTCGTCCGTCCACTCATTTCTCTCAGGAGGATTCCATGCGTAAGAACCGTGTCATCGGCTTTGCGGCGGCTGCGATCGTGGCTCTCGGTCTGACGACCGGCGTGGCGAGCGCGGCAGGCGCGTTCTCGGGCAGCGAGTCCGGCCCCGCCAAGCCGACCGAGAACCACGGCAGCACCGCCACCGACGGCAAGGACGCCGCCATGCCCGACGGCGTCGCCGTCCAGCGCACCAAGGACGGGCTGAAGGTCCGCAAGCTCACCGAGGAGGAGCTGGAGAACATGGACGGCGCCAAGCCGACCAAGCCCCTCGCCGAGGACAGCGCCGCTGACGAAGGCAAGTCGGACAAGTAACGGTCCGTACGGTCCGTCGATCTCCGGTGGGGCGGGGTGCCCCGGATCCGCGTACGCGCACTCCGCCCCCCGGCCTTCGTCGCGGGCCGATCTCGGCCTGGTCCTGTCCGTCAAGATGTCCCGCCCATCCGGCAGGACGGTGCTTGAGCCGTCCTCGTGCCCTTCTCCTTCGGCGTTCATCTCTCCGAGCTTGCGAGCCGGGCGACGTGGCGGGCGATGCGCGTTGCGCGAACGGCGTCGTTGCCGGCCGTGGTCACATCGAGAAGGATCGGATATCGGGCGGAGCTCCCCAGAGCGAGAAACGCCGCTTCAGCGCCGGGAGTTGCACGGAGTGCGGTGAGAAGGTCGTCCGGGACGTCGATTGTGGCGGAGCCTGCGTAGGCCCGCTCCCAGCGTCCGTCCGTGCGGGCACGTTCGATCTCCGCGTGGCCGCGTGCGCGCATGCGGCCCGACTCGATGAGACCGGTCACGAGTGCGACGTTGCGTTTCGACCACAGCGACCGGGGACGGCGCGGGGTGAAGTGCTGACGGTAGGTGGAGGAGTCGATGGCGTTCCTACGCCCGTCGATCCATCCGCTGCACAGGGCTTCATCGAGGGCCTGTGCGTAGGTGAGTGATGTCGGGGTGCGGGTTCCCTTCTTGGCGAGTGTCACCCACACGCCGTTGCTGGTCCCCTCGTTCTCGTCCAGCCACGCGCGCCAGGCAGCGGCATCGGCGACGGTGAGCTGAACGGTTGACGGGGTGTTCATCGTGGTCCTTTCAGGCGGCGCTGCGGTCGGCGATGGGGCGTCGTCGCTGTGTCGCCTGCGCGAGCGCCGGCGGGGTGTAGCTGACATCGGTCACGCCGGTGTCGGTCCCGGGTGGCGCGATCTCGTCGACCCGGTCGAGGATGTCGTCGCTCAGGCTGATGTTCGTTCCTGCGAGGAGGTCGTCGAGCTGGTCGGGGGTGCGCGGTCCGATGATCGCTGATGTCACGGTCGGGTGGGCCATGACGAACGCCATCGCGAGGTGGGTGATCGAGATTCCGGCTTCGTCGGCGAGCGGTGCGAGTTCTTCCACGGCGGCGAACTTGGCGTGATCGCTCATGTGGCGTGGTCCCCACTGTGCGCGGCTCGCGGAGACGGGCGTGTTCTGACCGGCACGGTACTTGCCGGTCAGAAGTCCCCATGACAGAGGGCTCCAGGTGAGCACGCCCATACCGTGGCGTTCCACGACGGGCAGGACGTCACGTTCGATACCGCGGGCAAGGATCGAATAGCTCGGCTGCTCCGTGCGGAGCCGCGCGAGCCCGCGGCGTTCGCTGATCCACTGCGCTTCGACGATGTCCGAGGCGAGGAAGCTGGATGAGCCGATCGCTCGCACCTTCCCGCTGCCGATCAGATCGGTCAGTGCCGAGAGAGTCTCTTCGAGGTCCGTCGCCGGGTCGAAGTGGTGAATCTGGTAGAGGTCGATGTGGTCGACGTCGAGTCGGCGCAGCGACTCCTCGACGGCCGTCAGGATCCAGCGTCGGGAGGCGCCGCGCCGGTTCGGGTCGTCGCCCATCGGCCCGCTGAACTTCGTGGCGAGCACGACGTCGTCGCGTCGCCCCTTCAGCGCGGCGCCGAGGATCGACTCCGTCTCGCCGCCGCCGTACACGTCTGCGGTGTCGACGAAGTTGATCCCCGCGTCGAGGGCGCGGTGCAGTATGCGTCGGCAGTCGTCCGGATCGGGGGTGCCGGCTGGACCGAACATCATGGTGCCGAGGCAGTAGGGACTGACTTTGAGACCGGTGCGGCCAAGGGCGCGCAGTTTCATCGTGGGACTCCTTCGTGCGGCGCCGGCCACCGCCGGGAGGGAGAGGACGGCGCTGAAACGGCGACCGCTGAGGACGGCAAGGACGACCGTGGCGACGATCACGCCGCGGCGGTAATCACGGACAGTGCGGCGAGCGTGGGCCCTCCTCAGCGCTGACGAGGGCGAGAGAGAGGAAGCGGGAAGCCGCGGCGCGGATCAGTTCCGCGCCGCGGCTCGGGGGCGCGTCAGGAGGCCGAGGTGACGCTGACGCTCCACGTGACGCCGAAGCGGTCGGTGAGCATGCCGAAGCCTGCGCTCCATGCCGAGGCCGCCAGCGGTTCGACGACGACAGCATCGACGGCGAGGGCGTCCCAGTACTTCTGAAGCTCGTCCAGGCTGTCGGAACCGATGGAGACGAACAGTGCCTGGTCGGTGATGGTGGTGTTGTTCTCACGGCGGGTCGTACCGCCGCCGGCGATGGCCCCCTCGGTCGTGCCGGGGATGTCGTAACCCATGACCCGGAAGCCGTTTTCCGCGGCGACGAGACCGAACACGACCTTGTCGGAACCGGGCACCCCGGCCGGCATCCCGAAGTCCCCGTAGGTGTTGATCTCGACCTGTCCGCCGAAGACGGAGTGGTAGAACTCCAGCGCTGCACGCGCGTCGCCACGGAAGTTGAGGTGGGTGGTCGTCTGGATGGTCATCGCTGCTCCTTGGTGGAAGCCGGCCCGTGCGAGTCGGTACGGAAACCCTCACAGGGGTGTAGGTCAGGTTTTGTCCTAGAACCCGATTAGGGTCGAAACATGACCACGACATCCCGGCTGCTCAAACTGCTGTCGCTGCTTCAGACCCGGCGGGACTGGCCCGGCTCGGTTCTTGCGTCGCGGCTGGAGACCAGCGACCGCACCGTGCGACGGGACATCGAGAGACTTCGAGAGATGGGGTACAGCATCCAGGCCACGATGGGCCCGGAGGGCGGGTATCGGCTCGACGCCGGCAGCGAGCTGCCACCGCTGCTCTTCGACGACGACCAGGCCGTCGCGGTCGCCATCGCCCTGCAAGCGGCGCCCGCTGTCGGCGTCAGGATCGAGGAAGCAGCCATGCGCGCCCTCGCGACGATCCGGCAGGTCATGCCCCCACGGCTACGGCACCGTCTCGACGGGCTCGAGATCACCACCATCGGCCGCGCCGGCGACGCCGCCCCCATGGACGTTCCGACAGACGTCCTCATCACGCTCGCGAACACGATCCGTGCTCGTGACGTGCTTCGCTTCGACTACGCGCCACGCGACGCCGCAGACGACGACCGGCGACTGCGTCCGGCTCGCCGCGTGGAGCCACACCACCTCATCACCGCGCACGGCCGGTGGTATCTCGTCGCCTGGGACTTGGACCGCAACGGCTGGCGCCTCTTCAGCGCCGACCGCATCGCCGCGCGCGTGCCCACCGGGCCACGCTTCACCCCGCGCGTGGTGCCGGGTGGCGACGTACAGGAATTCGCCGCAGCACGCTTCAAAGGGTCCGACGTCAACGAATGGCCCTGCCGCGGAACGGTGATCCTGCACCTTCCCGCGCAGGACGTCCTTCCGTTCGCCGGCGACGGCACAGTCGTGGCGCTCGCCGAGAACCGATGCAGCCTCAAGGCCGGTTCATGGTCGTGGGGAGCACTCGCGGCTTCGCTCGGGCGGTTCGAAGTCCCGATGGAAGTCGTCGAGCCTCCCGAACTGACCGCAGCCTTCGCCACACTCGCCGAGCGCTACGCGACCACCGGCAAGAGCGCCGCGACGTAGACATCGTGGAACCGGCCGAGCCCGGCAGCGGTCGACTGGGAACTGGGATCCCCGAGCCGCGGTGGCGAAGCCGGCATTGGCTCTCTGCAACGTCTCTGCCGTCGCCCTGTACCGCCGCACATGCTTCTACAGGTTCTGGGCAACACGAAGCCCCAGGCCGTTGACCTGGGTCTTTCACATGGCATGTATGGAGCGGGTGACGAGAATCCAACTCGCTCTCTGAGCTTGGGAATCAGCGGTCCTTAAGTTGCTGCAGGGGCCCTGACCTGCGATTTCGGATTGGGCAGGTCAGTGGCTCCCGACCTCTGGGAGCCATATCTGACCGCTGTTGTCCGCTCCGCTGGGCACGGATGGGGCACGAGAGCTGCCAGCGCGAGGCGTGCCCCGGGGCGCCGACTGGTCAGAGAGAGATGATGCGGACTTGGTTGCCGCAGAGCTTGGTCATGTCGTCGCTGTCGGACGTCAACAGGGCGACAGGTTTCGGCTGACGTAGGGCGACCTCGGCGACCGTGGCGTCGATGGCGTACTTGTGCCCGTGAAGTCCGGCGCCTTTGAGGAGCTCAGCCGCCGCCTTCGCCGCCTGTTCGGTGACGGGCTCAACCTTGACTCGGGACAGGGCCCAGTTCAGGCGCGGCATATTGGTGCGGGAGTGGGTCACTTCCACGATGGTGTTGGCCCCGATCACCAGGTCGGCTCCCATGTCGTGGAAGACCTGAAGCATCGCGAGGAGCTTGCGGTCCTGAGCGATCCAGGCTGAGAGCCCTTCCGAGTCCAGGACGATGGTCTCGATGCGCTCGCTCACGCGGCATCCGCGCTCGTGGAGGTGCCGGCGGATCCGAAGATCTTCGCGCGGGCCTCGGCGAGCTCCTCGTCGCTGAAGGGGCCGTGCTCCTCTTCGTGACGGCGGAGGTCTTCGCCCAAGAGCTGGTGCCGGATCTGGCGGGCTACGGCTTCCGCCACGTACCCGGAGACGTTGTCCGTGAGCTTGCGGAGCTCCGCCACCTGGTCGCTGGGCAGCGTGACGGTGATGCGAGTCGTTGAGGACATGAGTCCAATCATACTGGAGTATGCGAGGATCGGCGTGAGTCACGGGCCCCTGCCTTGATGGTTGCGACCGCATGCGTCGGCTGATGACAGAGCGGCCGCTCTCCGGCCGTCCACTGCGGGGCAAGGATTTGAATCGACGCCGCTGGAGGGCAAGCGAAAGGCCCCAGTCGCTGACCGGGGCCTTTATCAAAGAGCGGGTGACGAGAATCGAACTCGCGCTCTGAGCTTGGGAAGCTCATGTTCTACCATTAAACTACACCCGCGAAGCGCGCCGATGATCGGCTGTGCATCGGCCCATACTGTACCCCACCGCAGACCCCCGGCGTGTTCGCCGTGGGGTCTGCGTGGCGTTTCGGGGGTGGGTGCGGCGGTGGACGCGGGTGTGGGTGCGGGGAGTTGGGGGCGTAGCGTGGATGGGCGGAGTGCCGCCTGGAGTGGCGTCCCGTTCATCCCCTAATGTGGCGGTCTCGTCCAAGGCTGGTTGGGGAAGGGACTTGATGGATTCGATGGAGCGCACCGTCGTCCGCTGTGCTGAAGGGCACGTTTTTGCTACCTCGTCGTTCCCGATGCAGCAGCTCGGGTCCGAGCGGATCGGCCCCGGGCGGCTCATCCGTTGTCCGCGGTGTGCGCGGTTGAGGCAGGCCGTTCCTGTGGCGTTCGAAGAGCGGTAGGAGAGCAGTGGAGGAGCGGTAGGGGAGCGGTAGCGGCGTGAGGCAGGCGCGCGGGGCGGTCCGGTTGGGGTCGGCTCGCGCGTTCTGCGTATCCTCGGTGCGTGCTTCTCTCAGACAAGGACCTCCGGGCCGAGATCGATGCCGGGCGGGTTCGCATTGACCCGTTCGACGCTTCGATGGTGCAGCCCTCGAGCATCGATGTGCGGCTCGACCGCTACTTCCGGGTGTTCGAGAACCACCGCTATCCGCATATCGATCCCGCCGTCGAGCAGATCGACCTGACCCGTCAGGTCGAGCCGGACGGCGACGAGGCGTTCATCCTGCATCCTGGGGAGTTCGTCCTGGCCTCGACCTACGAGGTCATCTCGCTCCCCGACGACCTGGCGTCGCGGCTGGAGGGGAAGAGTTCGCTCGGCCGGCTCGGGCTCGTGACGCATTCCACCGCAGGGTTCATCGACCCCGGGTTCTCCGGGCATGTGACCCTGGAGCTGTCGAATCTGGCGACCCTGCCGATAAAGCTCTGGCCGGGAATGAAGATCGGGCAGCTGTGCATGTTCCGGCTGACGTCGCCCTCCGAATTTCCGTACGGGTCCGAGCGTTACGGATCGCGTTATCAGGGCCAGCGGGGGCCGACCGCCTCGCGTTCTTACATGAATTTCCATCGGACTCAGGTGTGATACGACGTGGCTGGTGAGATGCGGGAGAATCTGACGTACGACGCCTTCGGGCACGCCGTGCGTGAGCTGGCGCAGTCGGTCGCGGACGATGGCTACGAGCCGGATGTCGTGCTGAGCATCGCGCGGGGCGGGGTCTTCGTCGCGGGTGGTCTGGCGTATGCCCTGGACTGCAAGAACATTCATCTGGTAAACGTCGAGTTCTACACCGGGGTCGGGACCACGCTGGAAATGCCGGTGATGCTGGCGCCCGTTCCCAACGCCATCGACTTCACGCGGAAGAAGGTGCTCATCGCCGATGATGTCGCCGACACGGGCAAGACGCTGAAGCTGGTCCGTGACTTCTGCATCGATCATGTGGCCGAGGTGCGCAGCGCGGTCATCTACGAGAAGCCGCATTCACTCGTGAAATGCGAGTACGTGTGGAAGAAGACCGATCAGTGGATCAACTTCCCGTGGAGTGTGGAGAAGCCCGTCGTGCGTCGTTCCGGGCAGGTTCTCGACTCCTGAGGTGGGTGACAGTACGAGGAGAGGGGCCCCGGTGCGCAGCACCGGGGCCCCTCGCTTTTCGTTCAGATCGTGCCGAGCTTGATGATCGACAGCAGTGCGATGAGCTGGATCGCGGAGGCGCCCAGTGCCTTCGGCCAGGGCAGGTCGTGGGACTTGCTCACCATTGAGGCGAACAGTGCTCCGGCGGCCAGCCAGGTCACCCAGCCGAGGATCTGCACCAGGGAGTTCTCGCCGCCGAGGAACAGGGCGAAGACCAGGCGCGGTGCGTCCGTGATGGACATGATGAGCATCGACAGGCCCACGGTCGGCTGCCAGGAGCCGGTGCCGCCGAGCTGGCGGGCGAGCGTGTGGGTGACCGCGCCGAGTACCAGTCCACCGATGACGAAGCCGATGCCCGTGAAGATCACGTACGGGGCGGCCGTGGAGACCTCCGCGTGGATCGCCTCGTCGCGGGCCTGGTCGAAGCCGAACAGCGCGAGCAGGCCGTAGATGAAGGTGACGACGAGCGCGGTGCCCCAGACGGGGTAGTCGCGCATCTGCCAGAACGTCGGTCCCGGCCGC
Organism: Streptomyces sp. NBC_01012; assembly: GCF_045162755.1. Lineage (NCBI taxonomy): Bacteria > Bacillati > Actinomycetota > Actinomycetes > Kitasatosporales > Streptomycetaceae > Streptomyces > Streptomyces sp. NBC_01012. Next base: position 4,042,580 of record NZ_CP108688.1, read on the forward strand.
AGCACGATGCCGCTCAGCAGCTGCTTCCAGTGCAGCCGCGGCCCCGAGGGCTGCGCGGGGGCCTGGCCGGCCTGGTAGGTGCTGCCGTCGCTGTACGGGTCCTCGCCGATGCTGAACGCCTGGGTGTGCCCGGGGGCGTTGGCGTACGGATCCTGTTGCGGCGGCTGGTGGTACGGGTCGCCGAAGTACTCCGGTTCGCCCTGCCCGCCTGTGTACCCGTTCCCACCCCCGTGTCCGTTGCCGCTCCGCCCGCCGCTGTACGGGGCGCCCTGGGGGCCGCCGTACGGTGCGCCGTTGCCTCCTGCCGGGGGCCACGGCTGCCCGCCGTACGGCGGCGGTGATGCCTGCGCGCCGTACGGCTCCTGCTGCTGCGGGTGTTGTTGCGGTGTGCGGTTGTCCCGGCCGCGTCCGATCCTGAATCCAGCCACCCATCGAACGTACCTGTTCCGGGTGGGCGCGGTGTGAGGGGCGGGGGAACACAGGTGCCATTGCGGCCTAGCTGTGACATCCCCTAGGGGAACCCTGGGGTGCTCACGGCACCCCGTGCGGCCCGGCGGTATCCCGGGCAAACGCCCTCGTGGCACCCCGTGCGGCCCGGCGCGCATCCCCGTGCACGTCCTCGCGGCACCCCCGTACACACCGGAGCGGCCGGTCCTGCCCCCGAGGCAGGTCCGGCCGCTTCCGTGAGAGGGACGGCTACTGAGGGACGGCTACTGTACGGGCGCAGGCTCCGGCTGGTCCGCCGTCTCCGCCTCGCCCGTCGGGTCGGCGGGTGTCTTCACCGATTCGAGGAGCAGCTGGGACACGTCCACGACCTGCACCGACTCCTTCGCCTGGCCGTCGTTCTTCTTGCCGTTGACCGAGTCGGTCAGCATGACGAGGCAGAACGGGCACGCCGTGGAGACGATGTCCGGGTTGAGGGAGAGGGCCTCGTCGACGCGCTCGTTGTTGACGCGCTTGCCGATCCGCTCCTCCATCCACATCCGGGCACCACCGGCGCCGCAGCAGAAGCCGCGCTCCTTGTGGCGGTGCATCTCCTCGTTCCGCAGACCGGGGACCTTGGCGATGATCTCGCGCGGGGGCGTGTAGATCTTGTTGTGACGGCCCAGGTAGCAGGGGTCGTGGTACGTGATCAGACCCTCGACCGGCGTCACCGGGATCAGCTTGCCCTCGTCCACCAGGTGCTGGAGCAGCTGGGTGTGGTGGATGACCTCGTACTCGCCGCCGAGCTGCGGGTACTCGTTGGCGATGGTGTTGAAGCAGTGCGGGCAGGTCGCGACGATCTTCTTCGTCGCCTTGGCCTTCTTCGTGGAGTCGTCTTCGTCGTCCTCGCCGAACGCCATGTTCAGCATCGCGACGTTCTCCTGGCCGAGCTGCTGGAACAGCGGCTCGTTGCCCAGACGGCGGGCCGAGTCACCCGTGCACTTCTCGTCGCCGCCCATGATCGCGAACTTGACGCCCGCGATGTGCAGCAGCTCCGCGAAGGCCTTCGTCGTCTTCTTGGCCCGGTCCTCCAGGGCGCCGGCGCAGCCGACCCAGTACAGGTAGTCGATCTCCGAGAGGTCCTCGACGTCCTTGCCGACGATCGGGACCTCGAAGTCGACCTCCTTGGTCCACTCGACGCGCTGCTTCTTGGCGAGCCCCCAGGGGTTGCCCTTCTTCTCCAGGTTCTTGAGCATCGTGCCCGCCTCGGACGGGAACGCGGACTCGATCATCACCTGGTAGCGGCGCATGTCGACGATGTGGTCGATGTGCTCGATGTCGACCGGGCACTGCTCCACGCACGCACCGCAGGTTGTGCAGGACCACAGCACGTCCGGGTCGATGACGCCGTTCTCCTCGAGCGTGCCGATGAGGGGGCGCTCGGCCTCCGCGAGTGCGGCCGCGGGGACGTCCTTGAGCTGCTCCTCGGAGGCCTTCTCGTTGCCTTCCATGTCCTTGCCGCCGCCGGCCAGGAGGTAGGGGGCCTTGGCGTGCGCATGGTCGCGCAGGGACATGATGAGGAGCTTCGGGGAGAGCGGCTTGCCCGTGTTCCAGGCGGGGCACTGCGACTGGCAGCGACCGCACTCGGTGCACGTGGAGAAGTCGAGGATGCCCTTCCAGGAGAACTGCTCGACCTGGGAGACACCGAAGGTGGCGTCCTCGTCCGGGTCCTCCCAGTCGATCTCCTTGCCGCCCGTGGTCATCGGCTGCAGAGCGCCGAGCGCGACCTCGCCGTCGGCGTTCCGCTTGAACCAGATGTTCGGGAAGCCGAGGAAGCGGTGCCACGCGACACCCATGTTGGTGTTGAGCGAGACCGTGATCATCCAGATCAGCGAGACGCCGATCTTGATCATCGCGACGAAGTAGATGAGGTTCTGCAGCGTGCCGAGCGCGAGGCCCTTGAAGGCGAGCACCAGCGGATACGAGACGAAGTACGCGGCCTCGTAGTCGCCGACGTGGTGGATCGCGCCCTCGAGGCCGCGCAGGGTCAGGATCGCCAGGCCGATGACGAGGATGACGTACTCGACGAAGTACGCCTGCCAGGCCTTGGAGCCGGCGAAGCGGGACTTGCGGCCCGCGCGCGAGGGCAGGTTGAGCAGCCTGATGGCCATCAGCGTGACGATGCCGAGCACCGTCATGATGCCGATGAACTCGATGTACAGCTCGAACGGCAGCCATTCGCCGATGATCGGCAGCACCCAGTCGGCCTTGAAGAGCTGCCCGTACGCCTGGAGCAGCGTCGGCGGCAGCGTCAGGAAGCCGATGGCGACGAACCAGTGGGCGAAGCCCACGATCCCCCACCGGTTCATCCGGGTGTGGCCGAGGAATTCCTTGACCAGGGTGATCGTGCGCTGCTTGGGGTTGTCGGTGCGGCTGCCTGCCGGCACCGGCTGTCCGAGACGGACGAACCGGTAGATCTGCGCGACGGCTCGGGCGATGAGCGCAACGCCGACGACAGTCAGCACCAGCGACACGATGATCGCGGCGAGTTGCATGTGGGGCTCCTCGGGCCTGCGAGGGTGGGATCCAGCGCGTACAAGCGATTACTAAGCAGTAACTTAATCAGTCTGTGCTGACACTATCCACTTATTCCGCCACGCTGTAGCCGCGCAGGCGGTGATCTGTGTCGCTCAGGTGAGCCTTCCCGGGACATCGCGGGCCGCGGAGCGCCGCGCGGAGCGGGATGCGTGCGGATTGCGCCAGGATCGCCAGGTCGAGCCAGGTCCCATGATGCTCTGCGTAGTGCGCGTCCAGGAGGGCGGGTTCGTCCCAGGGCATCCCCGAGCGGGAGCGCACCTGGGCCAGGCCGGTGAGGCCGGGCCGGACGCTCTGGCGCCAGTGTCCGGCGGCGGGGCCGAGGCGCGCGGCCTCGTCCGGGGTGAGGGGTGCGGGGCCGACCAGCGAGAGCTCGCCCCGTACGACGTGGGGCAGCCGGGACAGCAGGTCGAGCCGGAGCCGTCGGGTGCGCAGCGAGCGCAGCTCGAAGAGGTGGCCGTCGAGACCGAGGCGGATCTCGCGCTTCAGTACGCCTCCCCTGGTGCGGGGTGGCCGGAGAGCCAGGGCGAGGGCGGCGATGGCGAGTGCGGGGGCCGCCAGGAGCAGAAGGGCCGAGCCGAGGGCCAGGTCCAGGGCCCGTTTGGCCGTCATGGCCGCCAGGGGGCCGGTGATCCGCTTGAGGATCGCCGACGGCGCGGGGCGCCGTTGTCGTCGTGTCGCGGTCCGTGCTGCTGTCCATGTCGCGGCCCGTGCCGCTGTCCGTGTCGCGGCGCGTGCCGCGGTCCGTGCCGCGGTTCGTGCTGTGGTCCGTGCCGCAGTCTGCTTCGCGTTCCGCATGGCGCCTGCCCGGAGTCGATGACGTGACGGTATGACCGTCTCGCTGTATTTTGTGACAGAACGATCCCACGGTGCGATGGTGGGAGGAGCGTGTGTGACGTGCGGCGCATCCCTGGTGTCGCGGATCGGTGTGGCTCCGGTCGGGCTCCGGCTGTTCGCCGTAAGCATCCGAATGTGGAAAATGCCTGCTCAGTGGCGTTGCGAGCACATAAGTTGAGCGTAAGTCGCTCAGGTCCTTTGACTCCAGGGTGGGTGTCATGCATCCTTGAGTCAGATCCACTCAAGTAGTCAGTTGGAGGAATTGAAATGGCACGTGCGGTCGGCATCGACCTGGGCACGACTAACTCCGTCGTCAGCGTTCTCGAAGGCGGCGAGCCCACCGTCATCACCAACGCCGAAGGCGCCAGGACCACGCCGTCCGTCGTCGCCTTCGCGAAGAACGGCGAGGTGCTTGTCGGCGAGGTCGCCAAGCGCCAGGCGGTCACCAACGTCGACAGGACGATCCGTTCGGTCAAGCGCCACATGGGCACTGACTGGAAGATCGAGCTCGACGGCAAGAACTTCAACCCGCAGCAGATGAGCGCCTTCATCCTGCAGAAGCTGAAGCGCGACGCCGAGTCGTACCTGGGCGAGAAGGTCACCGACGCGGTGATCACCGTCCCGGCGTACTTCAACGACTCGGAGCGCCAGGCGACCAAGGAGGCCGGTGAGATCGCGGGCCTCAACGTCCTGCGCATCGTCAACGAGCCGACCGCCGCCGCCCTGGCGTACGGCCTCGACAAGGACGACCAGACGATCCTCGTCTTCGACCTCGGTGGCGGCACCTTCGACGTGTCCCTCCTGGAGATCGGCGACGGCGTCGTCGAGGTGAAGGCCACCAACGGTGACAACCACCTCGGTGGTGACGACTGGGACCAGCGCGTCGTCGACTACCTGGTGAAGCAGTTCGCCAACGGGCACGGCGTGGACCTGTCCAAGGACAAGATGGCTCTCCAGCGTCTCCGCGAGGCCGCGGAGAAGGCGAAGATCGAGCTCTCGTCCTCGACCGAGACCACGATCAACCTGCCCTACATCACGGCGTCCGCCGAGGGCCCGCTGCACCTGGACGAGAAGCTCACGCGCTCGCAGTTCCAGCAGCTGACCGCGGACCTCCTGGACCGCTGCAAGAACCCGTTCCACAACGTCATCAAGGACGCGGGCATCCAGCTCTCCGAGATCGACCACGTCGTTCTCGTCGGTGGCTCGACCCGTATGCCGGCCGTCGCCGAGCTCGTCAAGGAGCTCACGGGCGGTCAGGACGCCAACAAGGGTGTGAACCCGGACGAGGTCGTCGCGATCGGCGCCTCGCTCCAGGCCGGTGTCCTCAAGGGTGAGGTCAAGGACGTCCTGCTCCTCGACGTGACCCCGCTGTCCCTCGGTATCGAGACCAAGGGAGGGATCATGACGAAGCTCATCGAGCGCAACACCACGATCCCGACCAAGCGTTCCGAGATCTTCACGACGGCCGAGGACAACCAGCCGTCCGTGCAGATCCAGGTCTACCAGGGCGAGCGCGAGATCGCGGCGTACAACAAGAAGCTCGGGATGTTCGAGCTCACCGGTCTGCCGCCGGCCCCGCGTGGTGTGCCGCAGATCGAGGTCGCCTTCGACATCGACGCCAACGGCATCATGCACGTCGCTGCCAAGGACCTCGGCACCGGCAAGGAGCAGAAGATGACCGTCACCGGTGGCTCCTCGCTGCCGAAGGACGAGGTCAACCGGATGCGTGAAGAGGCCGAGCAGTACGCCGACGAGGACCACCGTCGTCGCGAGGCCGCCGAGTCGCGCAACCAGGGCGAGCAGCTCGTCTACCAGACGGAGAAGTTCCTCAAGGACAACGAGGACAAGGTCCCCGGCGACGTGAAGACGGAGGTGGAGACCGCGCTCACCGAGCTGAAGGAGAAGCTCAAGGGCGAGGACACCGCCGAGATCCGTACGGCCACCGAGAAGGTCGCGGCCGTCTCCCAGAAGCTGGGCCAGGCGATGTACGCCAACACCCAGGCCGAGGGTGCCACCCCGGGCGCCGACGCCCCGGGTGACGACGGCCAGGCCGCGGGCTCCGCCGACGACGACGTCGTCGACGCCGAGATCGTGGACGACGAGAAGGACACGAAGGGCGGTGCGGCGTGACCGAGGAGACCCCGGGCTTCGAAGAGAAGCCCGACGTCCCCTCCGGCGCCAACTCCGACGACGCCGAACCGGCGGCGGCCACCCCCTCCGACGAGGAGGCGGCGGCCCCGGCCGGGGACGTACAGCAGACAGCGGCCCTGACGGCCCAGCTGGACCAGGTCCGTACCGCGCTCAACGAGCGCACGGGCGACCTCCAGCGGCTCCAGGCCGAGTACCAGAACTACCGTCGCCGGGTCGAGCGTGACCGGGTGCAGGTCAAGGAGGTCGCATCGGCGAATCTCCTGTCCGAGCTCCTGCCGGTGCTCGACGACATCGGCCGGGCCCGGGAGCACGGCGAGCTCGTCGGAGGCTTCAAGGCGGTGGCCGAATCGGTGGAGACGGTCGTCGCGAAGCTGGGCCTCCAGCAGTTCGGCAAGGAGGGTGAGCCCTTCGACCCGACGATCCACGAGGCCCTGATGCACTCGTACGCGCCGGACGTCACCGAGACGACCTGCGTGGCGATCCTGCAGCCTGGGTACCGCATCGGGGAGCGCACCATCCGCCCCGCGCGGGTGGCCGTGGCCGAACCGCAGCCGGGCGCCACGCCCGCGGCGGCGAAGGAAGAGAAGGCAGACGACGAGGAGAGCGGTGGCACCGAAGAGGTCTGACATTCTGTCCGACCACTGCGGTGCACACCGACGGGGCGTGCGGCCGGCCACGGGGCCGGCCGCACGGCCGATCGTCCGGAAGGAGGGACGTCGATGAGCACGAAGGACTTCGTCGAGAAGGACTACTACAAGGTTCTCGGCGTCCCCAAGGACGCCACCGACGCCGAGGTCAAGAAGGCGTACCGGAAGCTCGCCCGCGAGTACCACCCGGACGCCAACAAGGGTGACGCCAAGGCCGAGGGCCGCTTCAAGGAGATCTCCGAGGCGAACGACGTCCTCGGTGACCCCAAGAAGCGCAAGGAGTACGACGAGGCACGCGCCCTCTTCGGCAGCGGCGGCTTCCGTCCCGGTCCCGGTGGACCCGGTGGTGCGGGCGGCAACTTCAACTTCGACCTGGGCGACCTCTTCGGAGGTGCCCCGGGCGGTGGCCAGACCACCAGCGCCGGCGGCTTCGGCGGAGGTGGCGGCGGCCTGGGCGATGTCTTCGGCGGACTGTTCAACCGCGGGGGTACGGGCACCCGTGTCCAGCCGCGCCGCGGCCAGGACATCGAGTCCGAGGTGACGCTCAGCTTCACCGAGGCGGTCGACGGGGCCACGGTCCCGCTGCGGATGTCCAGCCAGGCACCCTGCAAGGCGTGTTCGGGCACCGGCGACAAGAACGGCACCCCGAGGGTCTGCCCGACCTGTGTCGGCACCGGCCAGGTGTCGCGCGGCACCGGCGGCGGGTTCTCGCTGACCGATCCCTGCGTGGACTGCAAGGGCCGGGGCCTCATCGCCCAGGACCCCTGCGACGTCTGCAAGGGCAGCGGCCGGGCGAAGTCCTCGCGGACCATGCAGGTGCGGATTCCGGCGGGCGTATCCGACGGCCAGCGCATCCGGCTGCGCGGCAAGGGCAGCCCGGGCGAGCGCGGAGGCCCGGCCGGCGACCTGTACGTCGTCGTCCACGTCGACGCCCACCCGGTCTTCGGCCGCAAGGGCGACAACCTCACCGTCACCGTGCCCGTCACCTTCCCGGAGGCGGCACTCGGCGGCGAGGTGAAGGTGCCCACGCTCGGCGGGCCCCCGGTCACCCTGAAGCTGCCGGCCGGCACGCCCAACGGACGTACGATGCGGGCCCGGGGCAAGGGAGCCGTACGCAAGGACGGCACCCGTGGCGACCTTCTGGTCACCGTGGAGGTGTTCGTGCCCACCGGCCTGGGCACGGATGCTCAGGACGCGCTGGAGGCCTACCGGAAGTCGACCGCGGGGGAGGACCCGCGGGCGGAGCTGTTCCAGGCTGCGAAGGGAGCTTGAGATGGACGGCCGGCGACGCAATCCGTACCAGCTGACCGACGAATCACCGGTCTATGTGATCTCGATCGCGGCCCAGCTCTCGGGCCTGCACCCGCAGACACTGCGCCAGTACGACCGGCTCGGCCTGGTCTCGCCGGACCGCACGGCCGGACGAGGCCGTCGCTACTCGGCCCGGGACATCGAACTGCTGCGCACCGTCCAGCAGTTGTCGCAGGACGAGGGCATCAACCTCGCGGGCATCAAGCGCATCATCGAGCTGGAGAACCAGGTCGCCGCGCTCCAGCAGCGCGTCGCCGAGCTGTCGGCGGCGGTGGACGGGGCGGCCGTGGCCATGCAGCAGCGCGAGGCCCAGGTACACGCCTCCTACCGGCGTGACCTCGTGCCGTACCAGGACGTGCAGCAGGCCGGCGCGCTGGTCGTCTGGCGGCCCAAGCGGGCGAAGGACTGAGCGGCCGAAGGACTGAGCAGTCGAAGGTCTGAGCGGCCGAAGGACTGAGCCGCCGAGCGGCTGAAGGGGCCCTCCCCGGAGTCTCATGACTCCGGGGAGGGCCCCTTCGCCATGGCCGAGTCCCCCGTGACCGGACTGGCGTCCACGATGCCGGACCGTGTGATCAGGACGCCGAGATGGGTACGGCTGGTGGCGCCCAGGGCCTGCATGAGCTTGGCGATGTGGGAGCGGCAGGTACGGACGCTGATGCCCAGCTTGCGGGCGACCACGTCATCGACGTGGCCCTCGCCCAGCAGCCGGGCGATGCTCTGCTGGACGGCCGTGACCGGGGCGCCCGGGGTGGGCGCGGGCAGCTGCTGCGCGAAGGGCGTGGCCTGCGCCCAGAGGACCTCGTAGACCTGGATGAGATAGGCGACCAGGGCGGGGTGGCGTATGCGCAGGGCGGTCCTGCGGTCGGGAGCCGCAGGGATGAACGCGACGGTCCGGTCGAAGATGATCAGGCGTTCCACGGTCTGCTCGGTGGTACGCACCTGTAGGTCGTCGGAGGAGAACTGCCCCAGGTAGTCCCTGACCGTGCTGCTGTAGCGCGCCGGGTGCTGGTAGATGTGCCGGAGCCTTGCCCCGCGCCCGATGGCGGTCCTGGCGTTGGTGACGCCCCGCGGCATTCCGTTCCGGGGGCGGTCGCTGCCCGGCTGGGCGGTGAGGACCTCATGGGTGACCGCGGCGCTCCCCTCGTACAGCGCCGCCTCGATCACCTCCTGCCCCTCCAGCACCGTGATCGCCAGATCGGGATCGGCACTGGCGACGGAGGCCAGCGGAGTGAGCGAACGGCTGAGCGCGGCGGCCAGCTGTACGCGCTCGTCCAGTTCACGGGTGAGCGGCTGGAGGATGTGCGCCAGGGCGGCGGACGGGGGGACGGGGAGCATCCAGGCGGTGTCGCCCGGCTCGGGCTGGACCAGGCCCATGTCGACCAGGCAGGGAGCGGAGGCGAGGCGGCTGCGGGGGACGCGTCCCGCGACGACCGCTTCCTCGTAGAGGCGCAGGCCGGGCGCGCAGAGCTCTCTCGGCCCGTGCGAATGCACCGGGTTTGCCTCATCGATAGTGATTTGACGACCCCCCACTTCGTGCACTGCAACAAGATGACCGTGGCGCGGACGCGGCTGCGGGGAGAGGCTTCGGGTGGCGCACGGTCAGGACTCCTCGTCCAGGATCCCGGCCCGCGCGATCAGATAGCCGAGCTGGGCGCGGCTCGTGCTGCCGAGGGTGGCCGACAGCTTCGCGACGTGGGCCCGGCAGGTGCGGACGTTCATGCCGAGACGGCGGGCGATCGAGTCGTCCACGTGCCCTTCGACGAGGAGTTGCGCTATGGAACGCTGAACACCGCTGATCCCCTTGGTGGGTGGGTCGTACCCGACCTCTCCGAGCAGGGGGGACGCTCGGCTCCACAGCTGCTCGAAGACCTTCACCAGGTAGTTGACGAGCCCGGGGTGGCGGAGTTCGAGGGCGACCTGGTCGTCGTTCTGGGCGGGTATGAAGGCCACCGTGCGGTCGAAGACGAGGAGGCGCTCTATGAGCTCCTCCAGGGTGCGGATCTCCACCTTGTCGTTGGCCAGGCGCGCCGCGTAGGCGAGCGTGCCCTGACTGTGCCGGACGGTGTGCTGGTAGAGCGTGCGCATGCTGACGCCCCGGTCGACGACCGTCAGGGCGCGTTCCAGGCCCTCGCTGAGGCGGTCCTCGCCGCGGTCTCCGCCCGGCTGGACGGTGAGCACCTCCGTACGGCATTCGGCGGTGGCGAGGTCGAGCGCGGCGTTGATCCGGTGGCCGCCCTCCAGCACCGTGATGGCATGGGTGGTCGGCGGGTCCTGGGCGCTGATGTCCATGAACGGCTCGAAGGACTCCGCCAGCTCCACGGAGCGCCGCCGGCGCTCCTTGATCTCCCGCTCGATGGGGTGCAGACGCTGGGCCAGCGCGGCGGACGGCGGGACGGGCCTGAGCCAGGTCGTGTCGTCCGGATCGGGGTGCAGAAGCGCGAAGTCCATGAGGCAGGGAGCGGGGCCGACTTCCGCGCGCGAAATGCGTCCGGAACGAAGGGCACTGGCGTAAAGACGTTTCCCCTCGTCGCAGAGCTCGGCGACCCCGTGAGGATGTGTCCCGGTTGTCTCGCTTGTAGTCATATCTACACCCCCCAGGTTCCTGAACATGCAGGAACATGATGCATCGTCCTGGTGGCGTTGTGTGGCCCGGGTGAGACATCGTCGTGGATGCGGGGGAGAGGAATCCACAAGTGAGGACGAAGCCGACTATGGATAAGCGAAAGCTTCGCTCAGTGCTTGCCGCCGCTTTTGTCGCGGCCCTGGGCTTCGGCATAGCGGGCGGCCTGGCCGGTAGCGCAGCCGGGTCCGGTGAGATCAGCTGGTCGGAGCAGGCAGCGGCGGGGCCGGGGGAGATCAGCTGGTCCGTGGAAGCGGCGGCCGCCGCTCCCGGTGAGATCAGCTGGGGTACGCCCGCATCCGCTCCTGGTGAGATCAGCTGGGTGGCACCCGCATCCGCCCCCGGTGAGATCAGCTGGTTCGCGCCCGCGTCCGCGTCGGGAGAGATCAGCTGGTCCGTGCAGGCGGTGGCAGTTCCCGACGAGATCAGCTGGGGCACCCCCGTGTCCGCCCCCGGCGAGATCAGCTGGAGTGCGCCGGCAGGCGTAGCAGCCGCATGACCACCCCACCGGACGACCGCACCTTCCGGCGGGAGATGGCCACGGCATACCGCTCAGGGTGGCATTTCATCGATCTGCTCACGGCGCTCACCCGCCAGGGCGATTCGTTGATGGTCTCCCTGTTCGGAGAGCCGATCGTCGTCGTGATGGAAACGGATGACGATATCCGTGCCTATCGCTGTCTTCGCCGGCCTCGCGGGGCGCCGCAACCGGTTCGCTGTGCCGTGAGGTACGGCATGATTTTCGTGAATCTCGATCAGCGTGACCACGAGCTGTTCGACCAAGAAGCCATTTCAGCCACCCCCCGCAGTGCCTGAACGATTCCCCCGTCGTTCATATCGTTCTGGCACTCCCCCACACAGCGGCGCCATCGTGACCTGAACACGATGGCGCCGTTGTGCTGCCCGGATACCCGAAGCCGGAAGTCGAATCCCGAATCCCGAATCCCGAATCCCGAATCCCGAATCCCGAAAGCCGAAGCCGAAGCCGGAAAGCGCGCATTACTCAGCCCTTTTCACCGGCTTTCCTGAGCCCGCGTTCCCGAGTGCCCTGTCGACCGCGATCTCGATGACGGCCCGCTCGGGGTTGGGCCGCGGGGTGCGCCCGTAGCGCTCCGCGTAGCGGCGTTCCGCGTCCTGGACCTCGCCGGGCTCCGTACGGACCACCGCGCGGCCCTCCAGGGTCGCCCAGCGGCGCCCCTCCAGCTGACAGACCGCGACCCGCGCCCCCTCGGGGCCCGCCGCCAGGACGTGGGCCGCCTTTCTGGTGTTCCGCCCGGTGATGACGCGGGCGATCCGCGTCTCCGGGTCGTACGTCACGCCCACGGGCACCACATGCGGTGTGCCGTCGGGGCGGAGCGTGGTCAGGGTGCACACATGGCGTTCCCGCCAGAAGGCCAGGTACTCGGGGTCCGGGTTGCGTACGTCAGGCATGGGGTCAGCCTAGAGAGAGTGCGTACGGGTGACCCCGGGAGGTCCCCGTAGACCCCGGGGCGGCTTTGAATGGCACCTTGAGTGGAATAGACTCAACTTTGTACCCGTTGTGCGAGTCAAAGTTCTGTGAAGCTGAAGCACCAGCACGAGGAGGAGACAGCGCCCGTGGACGCCGAGCTGACCAACAAGAGCCGGGATGCCCTCAACGCGGCCACCAGCAGGGCCGTCAAGGACGGTCACCCCGATCTGACCCCCGGACACCTGCTGCTCGCGCTGCTCTCGGGCGAGGACAACGCGAACATCACCGACCTGCTGGCCGCCGTCGAGGCCGACCAGGTGGCCGTGCGCGAGGAGACCGAGCGGCTCCTGGGCTCGCTGCCCAGCGTGACCGGGTCGACCGTCGCCCCGCCGCAGCCCAGCCGCGATCTGCTCGCCGTGATCGCCGATGCCGACCAGCGGGCCAAGGAGCTGGGCGACGACTATCTCTCCACCGAGCACCTGCTGATCGCCATCGCGGCGAAGGGCGGCCGCGCCGGTGAGATCCTCGACGGGCAGGGAGCCGGCGCGAAGAAGCTGCTGGCCGCATTCGAGAAGAGCAGGGGAGGGCGCCGGGTGACCACTCCCGACCCCGAGGGCCAGTACAAGGCGCTGGAGAAGTTCGGCACCGACTTCACGGCAGCCGCCCGTGAGGGCAAGCTCGACCCGGTCATCGGCCGTGACCAGGAGATCCGCCGTGTCGTGCAGGTGCTGTCGCGCCGCACGAAGAACAACCCCGTGCTCATCGGTGAGCCCGGCGTCGGCAAGACGGCCGTCGTCGAGGGGCTCGCCCAGCGCATCGTCAAGGGGGACGTCCCCGAGTCGCTGCGGAACAAGCGGCTCGTCTCCCTGGACCTCGGGGCGATGGTCGCGGGTGCCAAGTACCGCGGTGAGTTCGAGGAACGCCTCAAGACCGTCCTCTCCGAGATCAAGGAGAGCGACGGGCAGATCATCACCTTCATCGACGAGCTGCACACCGTCGTCGGCGCGGGCGCGGGCGGCGATTCGGCGATGGACGCCGGCAACATGCTCAAGCCGATGCTCGCCCGCGGTGAGCTCCGCATGGTCGGCGCCACCACGCTGGACGAGTACCGGGAGCGCATCGAGAAGGACCCCGCCCTGGAGCGCCGCTTCCAGCAGGTGATGGTCGCCGAGCCGTCCGTCGAGGACACCATCGCGATCCTGCGTGGCCTCAAGGGCCGCTACGAGGCGCACCACAAGGTGCAGATCGCGGACTCCTCGCTGGTGGCCGCCGCGACGCTCTCGGACCGCTACATCACCTCCAGGTTCCTCCCCGACAAGGCCATCGACCTCGTCGACGAGGCGGCCTCCAGGCTCCGCATGGAGATCGACTCGTCACCCGTGGAGATCGACGAGCTCCAGCGGTCCGTGGACCGGCTGCACATGGAGGAGCTGGCGCTCAGGAACGAGAGCGACGAGGGTTCCAAGCAGCGCCTGGAGAAGATCCGCCGCGATCTCGCCGACAAGGAGGAGGAGCTGCGCGGTCTCACCGCACGCTGGGAGAAGGAGAAGCAGGGCCTGAACCGCGTCGGTGAGCTCAAGGAGCGTCTCGACGAGCTGCGCGGCCAGGCCGAGCGCGCCCAGCGCGACGGCGACTTCGACACCGCGTCCAAGCTGCTGTACGGGGAGATCCCCAACCTGGAGCGGGAGCTGGCCGAGGCGGACGAGGCCGAGCAGGAGGCCGCCCAGGACAAGGACACCATGGTCAAGGAGGAGGTCGGCCCGGACGACATCGCCGATGTCGTCGGCGCCTGGACCGGCATTCCGGCCGGACGCCTCCTGGAGGGCGAGACCCAGAAGCTGCTGCGGATGGAGTCCGAGCTCGGCAGGCGGCTGATCGGCCAGACCGAGGCTGTGCGGTCCGTGTCCGACGCCGTACGCCGCACCCGCGCGGGCATCGCCGACCCCGACAGGCCCACCGGCTCGTTCCTCTTCCTCGGCCCGACCGGGGTCGGCAAGACGGAGCTGGCGAAGGCGCTCGCGGACTTCCTGTTCGACGACGAGCGGGCCATGATCCGCATCGACATGAGCGAGTACAGCGAGAAGCACAGCGTCGCCCGGCTCGTCGGTGCCCCACCCGGATACGTCGGCTACGAGGAGGGCGGCCAGCTCACCGAGGCGGTCCGCAGGCGCCCGTACAGCGTGGTCCTGCTGGACGAGGTCGAGAAGGCGCACCCCGAGGTCTTCGACATCCTGCTCCAGGTGCTCGACGACGGGCGGCTCACCGACGGGCAGGGCAGGACGGTGGACTTCCGGAACACCATCCTGATCCTCACGTCGAACCTGGGCAGCCAGTACCTGGTCGATCCCCTCATCGAGCCCGAGGTGAAGAAGGAGCGGGTCCTGGAGGTCGTACGGGCCTCGTTCAAGCCGGAGTTCCTCAACCGGCTCGACGATCTGGTCGTCTTCTCCGCGCTGTCCGCCGACGAGCTGGCCCACATCGCGGGGCTCCAGGTGGAGCGTCTCGCAGGCCGGCTGGCCGACCGGCGGATCCAGCTCGACGTCACCCCGGACGCCCTGGCCTGGCTGGCCGAGGAGGGCAACGACCCGGCGTACGGCGCCCGGCCGCTGCGCCGGCTCATCCAGACCGCGATCGGCGACCGGCTCGCGAAGGAGATCCTCGCGGGCGAGGTCAAGGACGGTGACACGGTCCGGGTGGACCGGGCCGGTGAGGGTCTGATCGTGGGCACCGCGGCGCCGGCCAAAACCCTTTAGGGAGTGCGTCGTGTCCCCGGCAGCGGACCTCGGGTCCGGGCCGGGGACACGGGTGTGTACGGCTCCGTTCGGCTCCGTGCGTATTGATGTTTTGTTCTGTGTGCACCCAACATGCATCGTCGCGGGAACCGGCCCACGAATTTGAGCCGAAAATTTCCATTCCGTGGCCGAATGGGGGATGTGCCACGGGCAGGTTCCCTCTTTGTATCCAGTCGATACATATCTGTGTCCTCGGTCCGAGCCGAAGCATCTGCTCTGGGGAGTGGGCGTGTTCCGCGCGATACCGGGACACTCCGGGGCCTTTTTATTGAGGTAGGGGGTGTCCGGTTCGAATTCGGAAAACGGTAGAGTGCGCGTATGACGGAGCGGATACCTGACGAGGCGAGTGCGGCGCCGAATGATCGCAGAAGTGACAGTCTTATTCGCCTGAGCGAATTCCGTACGCTCTGGGTGGCTTTTGCTCAGTCGGTACTGGGCGATCAGCTGGCCCGTGTGGCGCTGTCGCTGCTGGTGTTCGAACGCACCGAGTCGGCCGGCTGGACCGCAGCGACGTACGCCCTAACGACGTTGCCCGCCCTGCTGTCAGGAGTGCTCCTCTCCGGCCTCGCCGACCGTTTCCCCCGGCGCACGGTCATGGTCGGCTGCGACCTGGTGCGTGCGGTCCTCGTCGGGCTGATGGCCCTGCCGGGCACGCCCCTGCCGGTGCTGGCGGGGCTGCTGGTGCTGGCGCAGCTCGCCGAGTCGCCGTTCGGGGCGTCGCAGGGTGCCCTGATGCCCGCCGTACTGGGAGAGCGCCTGTACGAGCGTGGGCAGCGGGTCATGCTGATCACCCATCAGGCCGGACAGCTCGTCGGCTTCGCCGCCGGAGGGGTGCTCGTCGTCTGGCTCGGCAGTCATCTCTCCCTCGGGCTGAACGCGGCGACGTTCCTGATCTCCGCCGTCCTGATCAGGCTGGGCGTGAAGGCGCGGCCGGTGGACGAGACCCCCGACGCACGGCCGAAGCGGGTGCACACCCAGGTGGGCAAGGCCGCGGCCCTGATCTGGTCGGACCCCCGGCTGCGGTCACTGATCGCGCTCGGCTGGCTCGCGGGCTTCATCATGCTGCCTGAGGGCCTGGCAGCCCCCTTCGCCGAGGAGGCCGAGGGCAGCGCAGCCGCGGTGGGGCTCCTGCTCGCCGCGCACCCCGCCGGAATGGTCCTGGGCGCGGCGTTCCTGGGCCGTGCGGGCTTCCCCGCCGAGCGGCGCCGCCGGCTGCTCGGGCCCCTCGCGGTGGGCGCGAATCTGCCGCTGGTCGTCTACTGGGCGGGTCCCGGCGTGGGGGTGGCCCTGGCGGCCCTGCTGGTGTCGGGGATCTTCTCCGCGTACCAGATCACGGCCGGGGCGACGTTCGTGCTGCTCACCCCGGCCGACCAGCGCGGTCAGGCGCTGGGACTGGCCAGGTCGGGGCTGACCGCCATGCAGGGGATCGGCGTCGCGGCGGGCGGTCTCGCGGCGGAGCTGTCCGGGTCGTCGGCGCAGACCATCGGAGGGGCGGGAGCCATCGGCACGGTGTGCGCGGTGGTGGTCGCGGTTTCCTGGTCGCGGGCCCGGGGAACGAGCGCGGGGACGATTCCCCTGAGCGCATAGGACCACCGGCCGCCATGGCGGCTAGGGTCGAAGCCAGGAAACCACGTGCGATCCACAGGAGTACCCAGCGATGTCTATCGACCCGACCTCTATCCCTAACTTCGGGGGCAAGCCCGAACCGCAGACGTCAGGTCCCGAGGGCCCCGTGGTCCCCGACCAGGACCTCGTCAAGCAGCTGCTCGAGCAGATGGAGCTGAAGTTCGTCGTCGACGACGAGGGCGACCTCGCCGCGCCGTGGGAAGACTTCCGGACGTACTTCATGTTCCGCGGCGAGGAGGAGCAGCAGGTCTTCTCGGTCCGGACCTTCTACGACCGCCCCCACGCCCTGGACCAGCGGCCCGTGCTGCTCGACGCGATCGACGACTGGAACCGCCGCACCCTGTGGCCCAAGGTCTACACGCACGCCCATGAGGGCGAGGAGGGCGCCGCGTCCTCCGTGCGGCTCGTCGGTGAGGCGCAGATGCTCATCGGCACCGGCGTCAGCCTGGAGCACTTCGTCTCCTCGACGGTCAGCTGGGTGCGCGCCTCGATCGAGTTCGACAAGTGGCTCGTGGAGCGCCTGGGCCTGGAGTCCGACGCGAAGAGCGCCGAGGGCGACGCGGAGGCCTGATCCGGCGCAGCGACGAGAGGAGGCCCGGGACGGGCGAGGCCGGTACGGTCGGCCCCCGTCCCGGGCCTCCTCTCGTGGTTCTCTGGCCGCCCGTTCCCGTCGGTCCCGGGCCGTCTCCCGTCGGTCTCGGGCCGCCTGTCGTCGGTCTCAGGCCGTCCGGAGACTCCTCAGCCGGGTGACCGCCTCGGTGAGCACGTCGGTCCGCTTGCAGAAGGTGAAGCGCACGAAGGGCGCGCCCTGCTCGCGGTGGTCGTAGAAGACCGCGTTCGGTACGGCGACGACCCCACAGCGCTCGGGGAGCGACCGGCAGAAGGCGAAGCCGTCGCTCCCGGCGCCGAGCGGGCGGATGTCGGTGGTGACGAAGTAGGTACCGGCGGGCTTGTAGACGTCGAAGCCGGCCTCGGTGAGGCCGGAGCTCAGCAGGTCGCGCTTGGCCCGCAGGTCCGTGCGCAGGTCGTCGAAATAGCTGTCGGGCAGCCGCAGGGCATCGGCGACGGCGTACTGGAAGGGGCCGCCGGAGACGTACGTCAGGAACTGCTTGGCGGAGCGGACCGCGGTGACCAGCTCGGGGCTCGCGGTGATCCAGCCGATCTTCCAGCCCGTCAGTGAGAACGTCTTGCCCCCGCTGCTGATGCTGACCGTGCGCTCCCGCATGCCGGGGAAGGACGCGAGGGGGATGTGCTCGCCGTCGAAGACAAGATGTTCGTAGACCTCGTCGGTGATGACCAGGAGGTCACGCTCGCAGGCGAGTTCGGCAACCGCCGCCAGTTCGTCACGGGTGAGGACGGTGCCGGTCGGGTTGTGCGGGGTGTTGAGCAGGATCAGGCGCGTGCGGGGTGTGACGGCCGCGCGCAACTCGTCGAGGTCGAGCCGGTAGGCACCCTCGTGGGGCCGGAGCGTGACGGGGACGCGGGTACCGCCTGCCATGGCGATACAGGCGGCGTACGAGTCGTAGTACGGCTCCAGGGCGATGACCTCGTCGCCGGGCTCCAGGAGGGCCAGCAGGGACGCGGCGATGGCCTCCGTGGCGCCGGTGGTGACCAGGACCTCGGCGTCGGGGTCGTACTCGAGGCCGTAGTGCCGCAGCTGGTGCTCCGCGACCGCGGAGCGCAGCTCGGGGACGCCGGGGCCCGGCGGGTACTGGTTGCCGTGGCCGGCGCGCAGGGCACGGACCGCGGCCTCGCGAACCGCCTCGGGGCCGTCGGTGTCGGGGAACCCCTGGCCGAGATTGATCGATCCGGTCCGTACGGCAAGCGCCGACATCTCCGCGAAGATCGTCGTGCCGAACTCGGTGAGGCGGCGGTTGAGCAGCGGTCGTCCCTGTGTCATGGGCGCCATCCTGTGCCGAAGCTCTGGAGTTGCTCAAGTCTGCTGTGACCGCGGCGAGGCGTGGGCATCCAAAGGGCAGCCGAGAGGCGGGTCCATCCGTCCCGTGCGGGGGGCGGGACGGATGTGACCGAGGGGCCCGGCGGGAGTGAACTCCCGCTAGGTCCCTTTTGGTTGGAGGCCGGGAACAGGTGAACCGTCCTGCCCCCTGAGGGATGGAAACCACGGCAAGTTGGGTAAAAACGCTGTGAGCGCGACGTACTTCGTGATTGCATCGTTGTAGAGAACATTCAGCCTCCGGCACCCAGTTGGGCGGACCCCGATTGGGCCGGATCGGGCTCCCCTCCCCCACGTGCGCCGCACGGGGGTGCCTCCTGTCCATGTGTCCCTGTGCTTTATGCGGAGCCGATCCATGCTCACGACCCTCCATACCTCCTATTCCGATACCCGAGCCGCCGATCTGGCATGGACGCTGGGCCGGGAGCCGCTGCCCGCCCTTGCTGTACTCGACCTCGAACTAGCGGGCGCCAAGGTGCAGTTGAGGCTGCTCGGCGCCTCCCACCAGGTCCTGCTGGAGGAGGAGCGTAGTACGTGCTCCGAGACCGTCGCCTGTCTGCCGGGCAGCAGCACGCCGCTGCCGCTGGGTGTCGCCGAGAGCCTGGGCGACTGGGACTACGAGTTCGCGGCGCGTGTCGAGACGCTCTCGGAGGGCTCGTTCGCGGGGCGCGCACAGGAGTTGCTCGCACTGGTGGCCGACCATCCGCACGGGCTTGCGGGCACGTTTCCCGGTAATCCCTACGCCTTCACCGCGATGCTCGCGCAGCGGACGGAGGGCCAGGTGCGCTGGCGGACCTGGCACGCGTATCCGCAGGAGGGGCAGCTGGTGGTGACCCGGTCGCGGGTGGGCGCGCGGGTGCCGGCCGGGGTGGGCTGAGCGGGGGCGCGTGGGCCCGGGCGGGGTGGTGCGCCCGAGGTGGTGTGCCTGGATGTCCGGTGTGCGTCCGGCGCACGTCAGGCGTACGCGCGATGGTCACCCGGCGTGCGTCCTGAAGGCATCCGGAAGGCATCCGGGGTGCGTCACTTACACCCGTGTGGGTGACAAGTGGCGACCGTATCGTCACGTAGCGTTCACTTCATGATCGACCAGCAGATAGCGCTGCGAGGGGGCGCGGCGCGGCTTCCCGTACGGCCGAGGACAGGCCGTTTTCTCGTGCTGGCCGTGGTTTTCATCTGCGCCGCCTGTGGTCTGGTGTACGAGCTGGAACTCGTCGCGCTGGCCTCGTATCTGATCGGTGATTCGGTCACCCAGGCCTCGGTCGTGCTGTCCGTGATGGTGTTCGCGATGGGCATCGGGTCGCTTCTCGCGAAACGTTTACGCAGCCGCGCCGCCGTGGGATTCGGGCTGATCGAGGCGGCGCTCGCGCTCGTCGGAGGCACGTCGGCGGTCATCCTGTACGCCTCCTTCGCCTGGCTCGGGGAGTCGCGTTACACGCTGGTCGGCTTCTCGCTGACGATCGGGATCCTGATCGGTGCGGAGATCCCGCTGCTGATGACCATGATCCAGCGGGTCGACCGGCAGGACGCGGGCGGCGCGGTCGCGGATCTCTTCGCCGCCGACTACGTGGGCGCGCTGGTCGGCGGGCTGGCCTTCCCGTTCCTGCTGCTGCCGATGCTGGGCCAGCTGACCGGCGCGCTGTTCACCGGCGCGGTCAACGCGGCGGCGGGCCTGGCGCTGGTGCTGTGGGTGTTCCGGCGCGATCTGAGCCCGCGGTCACGCCGGCTGCTGATCCTGGTCAACGCCTTGGTGATCGCCCTGCTGGCCACGACCTCCGTCCTCGTCGACGACTTCGAGCGGGCGGCGCGACGCGCGGTGTACGGGGACGAGGTGCGGGTCGCCGTGCAGAGCGATGTGCAGGAGATCGTCCTCACCGGGGCGGGCCACGGCTCGCTGGACCTCTATCTGGACGGCCGGCTCCGGGTCAGTTCCCGCGACGAGCACCGCTACCACGAGGCGCTCGTGCACCCCGCGATGAAGGGGGTCCACCGGCGGGTGCTGATCCTGGGCGGCGGCGACGGGCTGGCCGCCCGTGAGGTGCTGCGCTATCCGGACGTCACGTCCGTCGCGGTGGTCGAGCTCGATCCGGCCGTCACCCGGTTGGCCCGTACGGACCCGGCGCTCTCCGGGCTGAACGGGCACGTGTACGACGACCCCCGGCTGACGGCGGTCTCCGGGGACGCCTTCACCTGGCTGCGGAACGCGCGCGCCCGCTACGACGTGGTGATCTCGGACCTCCCGGACCCGGGGATCACGGCGAGCACGAAGCTCTACTCGGCCGAGTTCTACGGCCTGGTCGCCGGCGCGCTGGAGCCGGGCGGCCGGCTGGTGGTGCACGCGGGGCCGCCGGGGAGCAGACCGACGACGTTCTGGACGGTGGAGGCGTCGATACGGGCGGGTGGTCTCGCGACCCTGCCATACCGCGTCGACGGGCGCCTCACCGGGTTCGCGGCGGGTCCTGACCGGGCCGCTGCGGGCGGGGAGGAGGCGCCGCAGGACTGGGGATTCGTGCTGGCGGCCGGGAAGGAGCCGGGCGAGCTCGGCCTGGACCCGGGGGCGCCCGCCCTGCGGACGCTGGGGGAGCGGGAGCTGTCGGTGGGCCGGCGCTCGGTGGAGCGGCTGCGGCAGCACGGGGTGCTGCCGTCGACACTGATCCACCCCCGGTACTGGGAGGAGCCCTGAGGGGGCGGGGCGGTGTATCGGGCGGGCGGTGTACGGGGTGGGTGGCGTACGGGGTGGGCGGTGTCAGGGGTGGAAGCGCTGACGGGAGCGCCGGGGCTGAGTAGGCTCGGTCGGTATGGAGCATGAGGTGTTCGTTCCGGTTCCGCTTCCGGCCCTGCGGCGCACGCTGGGTGACCCCGCCCGCGTCGCGCGCTGCGTGCCAGGACTTCAGCAGGATGCCGACGCGTCGGCGGGGCCGTTGGTGGGCCGGCTGAAATTCCGGGCAGACGGCCACACGATCACGTACCGCGGGGCGCTGACGCTGAAGCCATCGGACACGGGTGACTCCTTCTCCGTGACCGGGAAGGGGACAGAGGCCCGGGGCACGGGGGCGGCGGAGCTGGCGCTGACCGTCGGCCTCACGGAGACGGACGGGGGCACGACGATCGGATTCACGGGCACGGCGGGCGGTGAAGGCCGCATCGTTGATCTGGACCCGTCCGCGGCGCTGACCGCTGCCCAGCGGCTGCTTGACCGCTTCACGCAGCAGCTGGTCACGGAGTCCCTGGCGACGCGGGAGAGCGAGGGCGGGGCGGGGCTCGATACTTTGGAGTCCGAGGGGCCCGAGTCCGATGCGTCGGCGTCCGTTGCGTCGGAGCCGGAGGGGCCAGAGTCCGGCGCGTCCGGCGCGTCCGACGCGTCCGACGCGTCCGACGCGTCCGGCGACAAGGATTCCGTGTTCGACGCGCCCGTGCCGCCGCCGTCCCTCGACCCCGCCACGGAGCTGGAGTTCACCGTGCCGGACGAGCCGCCCGCCGAGGCCGCGCACGCCCGCCGCACCATGATCGGCCGGAGCACGGAGGAGGTCGACCACGCTCCGCCGCGCGGCAGGTACGCCCCCGTCCCGTCCCCCGAGGCGGGCGCCGCGGGCATCGCACTGCGCTGGGCGGCCCCGGCGGCCGCGCTGGCGATTGCCTCGGCCGTGGTCGTGGGCAGGGCGCTGCGGCGCAGGCGGCCGTAGCGAGGCGCTCCGCGCCAGTAGTGTCGGGGCGTGAGCAGAGTTGTGAAAAACGCCCGGCTGACGGCCGGCGACGTCGAACTGACCGTTGACCCCGTGAACGGCTGCCGGATCAGCAGCCTCCGGATCGGGGGCACCGAGCTGCTGCGCCAGGGCGAGCGGTACGGCTGCTTCCCCATGGTCCCGTGGTGCGGCCGCACCGAGAACGGCCTGTTCCGCAATGGCGGTGAGCCGCACCAATTGCCCCTGAACTCCCCGCCGCACGCCATCCATGGCACCGGCCGCGACACCTCCTGGCAGCAGGCACGGCAGGGCGATGCGGAAGCGGCCTTCTTCTACGATCTGTCCGACCCATGGCCGTACGAGGGCCGGGTCACGCAGTCCTTCGAGCTCACCGAGGAGTCGCTGACGCTGAGCCTCGGCATCGAGACGTACGGAAACTCCTTCCCGGCGCAGGGCGGATGGCACCCCTGGTTCCGGCGGAACCTCGGTGGCCAGGACGTGCGGATCGACTTCGACGCGGCCTGGCAGGAGGAGCGCGGCGACAACCATCTGCCGACCGGCCGCCGGATCGATCCCCTGCCCGGCCCCTGGGACGACTGCTTCGGGATGCCCGACGGCATCGATGTGAAGCTCACCTGGCCCGAGCAGCTGGAGCTGACGGTCACGAGCCGGGACGAGTGGGTGGTGATCTACGATGAGCAGGCGGAGGCGGTCTGCGTGGAGCCGCAGTCCGGGCCGCCCAACGGCCTCAACACGGCCCCCAGGCTGGTCACCCCGATCGAGCCCCTGGAGATCACGTCGACCTGGAGTTGGGCACGGCTCTGACCGTCCGTGTCAGCCTTTACCCTCATTGACATGACTGACGTACGCGCTGAGCTGCTCCAGCAGATCAAGGACAAGGCCGTGGTACACGGCAAGGTGACCCTCTCCTCGGGTCTGGAAGCCGACTGGTACATCGACCTGCGCCGGATCACGCTGGACGGCAAGGCCGCGCCGATGGTCGGCCAGGTGATGCTCGACGCCACCGCCGAGCTCGACTACGACTGTGTCGGCGGGCTGACACTGGGCGCCGACCCGGTGGCCACGTCGATGCTGCACGCCTCGGCCGCGCGCGGTAAGAGCCTGGACGCGTTCGTCGTCCGCAAGGCCCAGAAGGCGCACGGGATGCAGCGCCGCATCGAGGGCACGGACGTCAAGGGCCGGCGCTGCCTCGTCGTCGAGGACACCTCGACGACCGGTGGTTCGCCGCTGACGGCGGTCGAGGCGGTGCGCGAGGCCGGAGGTGAGGTCGTCGCCGTCGCCGTGATCGTGGAGCGGGGTGCCGCCCCGGCGATTGCCGAGGCCGGTCTGCCGTATGTCCACAGCTACTCCGTGGCGGACCTTGACCTGGCCTGACCTGGAGCTTCCTCGGGGCGCTCCCCGTTTCACGTGAAACGGGGAGCGGCTGGTCGATGGGCAGCGTGGAGCCGAAGCGAGAGTCTGGGAAGATAAGGGCGACGATGACGTCGCCCCCAGGTCAGGGACCAAGCACTGCACACCCGCACATCCCAAGGAGCGGACAGATGCCCATCGCAACCCCCGAGGTCTACGCCGAGATGCTCGACCGGGCGAAGGCAGGCAAGTTCGCCTACCCGGCCATCAATGTGACGTCTACCCAGACCCTGCACGCCGCACTGCGCGGTTTCGCGGAGGCGGAGAGCGACGGCATCGTCCAGATCTCCACCGGTGGCGCCGAATTCCTGGGTGGCCAGTACAACAAGGACATGGTGACGGGCGCTGTCGCCCTGGCCGAGTTCGCGCACATCGTCGCCGCCAAGTACGACGTCACGGTCGCGCTGCACACCGACCACTGCCCCAAGGACAAGCTGGACGGTTATGTACGTCCGCTGCTCGACGTGTCCGCGGAGCGTGTTGCCAAGGGCCTGAACCCGCTGTTCCAGTCCCACATGTGGGACGGGTCGGCCGAGACCCTCGCCGACAACCTGGCCATCGGCCAGGAGCTGCTGGCGAAGGCCGCCGCTGCCAAGATCATCCTTGAGGTCGAGATCACCCCGACCGGTGGCGAGGAGGACGGCGTCACGCACGAGATCAACGACGAGCTGTACACGACCGTCGACGACGCGCTGCGTACGGCCGAGGCGCTCGGCCTGGGCGAGAAGGGGCGCTACCTGCTGGCGGCGTCCTTCGGCAATGTGCACGGCGTCTACAAGCCGGGCAACGTCGTCCTGCGTCCGGAGCTCCTCAAGGATCTCCAGCAGGGTGTGGCCGCGAAGTACGGCAAGCCGGCCGGCAGCCAGCCGTTCGACTTCGTCTTCCACGGTGGGTCCGGCTCCACGGCGGAGGAGATCGCCACCGCGCTGGAGAACGGCGTCGTGAAGATGAACCTCGACACCGACACGCAGTACGCCTTCACCCGGCCGATCGTGGACCACGTGTTCCGCAACTACGACGGTGTGCTGAAGGTCGACGGCGAGGTCGGCAACAAGAAGGTCTACGACCCGCGCAGCTGGGGCAAGTCCGCGGAGGGTGGCATGGCCAAGCGGGTCACCGAGGCCTGTGGGAATCTGCGGTCCGCGGGTACGCGGCTGAAGTAGGCGGGGGGTTCGCGTTGCGGACCTTCTCTTTGCGAGCGGGTCCGGTTCTCCTTTCCGGGGGGCCGGGCCCGTTTGTGTGTGCGTCTGGGGTGCCGGTGGCTGGGGTTGTGGGTTGGGGCCGCTGCGCGGGGCTTGTCCCCTACCCGCCCCTTCCCGAAACCGGGGCTCTGCCCCGGACCCCGCTCCTCAAGCGCCGGAGGGGCTGGGATTCTGTCGGAGGGGCTGGGATTCGCCCCGGACCCCGCTCCTCAAGCGCCGGAGGGGCTGGGGTTCTGCCGGAGGGGCTGAGGTTCTGCCGGAGGAGCTGGGGTTCTGCCGGAGCGGCTGGGATTCGCCCGCTGTGCGGATGGCCCGGGTGGAGGATTGCGGTGATGCTGCTCCTATGACTGACGACGCGGATCAGATCCGGGTTGCCTCGCCCGTGGGGCGCTGGGTCGTCCTGACCACCGTGCTCGGGTCCAGCATGGCCCTGCTCGACTCCACGGTCATCAACGTGGCCCTTCCTCGTATCGGCCAGGATCTCGGCACCGATCTGGCCGCCCTGCAGTGGACCGTCAACGCCTACATGCTCACCCTGGCGGGGCTGATCCTGCTCGGGGGTGCGCTCGGGGACCGGTTCGGGCGGCGGCGGGTGTTCGTCGTGGGGGTGGTCTGGTTCGCCGTCGCCTCGTTGCTGTGCGGGATCGCGCCGAGCGCGGGTGTGCTCGTCGCGGCCCGGGCGTTGCAGGGGGTCGGGGGTGCGCTGCTCACCCCCGGGTCGCTGGCGATCATCCAGGCGAGCTTCCATCCCGACGACCGGGCCCGTGCCGTGGGGCTCTGGTCCGGGCTCGGCGGGGTCGGGGCTGCCGTCGGGCCCTTCCTCGGAGGGTGGCTGGTGGACGGTCCGGGCTGGCGATGGGTGTTCCTGCTCAATCTGCCGCTCGCCGCCGTCTGCGTGCCCGTGGCCCTGCGCCATGTGCCGGAATCCCGGGACCCGGAGGCCCACGGGCGGTTCGACGTGCTCGGTGCCGCCCTCGCGGCGCTCGCGCTCGCCCTGGTCACCTACGCGCTGATCGAGGTGCCCGAGCAGGGCGCGTCCGTCATGGTGATCGGCGGGGCACTCGGTGGCGTGGTCCTCGGGGCCGCCTTCGTCACGGTGGAGAGGCGGCGGGCCGATCCCATGGTGCCGCCGTCGGTCTTCGCCTCGCGGCAGTTCACGGCCGTCAACATCGTCACGTTCTGTGTGTACGCGGCACTCGGCGGGTTCTTCTTCCTGTCCGCGATCCAGCTCCAGGTGGTCGCGGGATTCTCGGCGCTCGGCGCGGGCACCGCGCTGCTGCCCACGACGGTGCTGATGCTGCTCTTCTCCGCGTCCGCGGGCGACCTCGGGCGGCGTATCGGGCCGCGGATCCCGCTCACCGCCGGGCCGCTGGTGGCGGCCACCGGGATGCTCCTGATGCTGCGGGTCGGCCCCGGCGCCTCCTATCCGTGGGACGTCCTGCCGGCCGTGCTGGTGCTCGGCCTCGGCATGGTCACCCTGGTGGCGCCCCTCACCGCGACCGTCCTGGCCGCCGTGGACACGGGCAGGGCCGGGCTCGCCAGCGGTATCAACAACGCGGCGGCACGGGCCGCTGGACTGATCGCCGTGGCCGCGCTCCCGCTGCTGGCCGGGATGGGCCCCGAGGCGTACCGGGACGCGGGGGAGTTCGCCTCGACGTTCCGGCGGGCCATGCCGATGTGCGCCGGTCTGCTGGTCGCGGGTTCGGTGATCGCCTGGTGGGCCGTACGGAAGTCCCCGGAGGCCGAGCACGAGCCCGAGCCCCGGCCGGCGTGCGCGACGCACTGCGGGGTCTCGGCCCCACCCTTGGAGCCGGAGCCTCCGCCCAGGCACACTTGAACCATGTCCATCCACGAGAACCTGCTCGGGGGCCCCGCCCCGACCCACCTGCCCGACGATCCGGGACCGCGCGAACTGCTCGCGAGCGGCACGGCGCCCGCCGATGTCGCGGCGAAGTACCCCACGTCCTCGCTGGCCTGGGCGCAGCTCGCCGACGCGGCGTACGAGGGCGGCCGGGTCGTCGAGTCGTACGCGTACGCCCGCACCGGCTACCACCGCGGTCTCGACGCACTGCGCCGCGCCGGCTGGAAGGGCCACGGCCCCGTCCCGTTCGAGCACGAGCCGAACCGCGGTTTCCTGCGCGCCCTGCACGCCCTCGCGCGCGCCGCGGAGGCGATCGGTGAGCAGGAGGAGTACGAGCGCTGCTCGTCGTTCCTGCGCGACTCCTCGCAGACCGCCGCCGACATCCTGGGCTGAGGCCGACCCCGGACACCTCGGGCCCCGCGGGCAGTCGCCCGCGGGGCCCGAAGTGTGCGGACCCTCTAAGATGCCGGGCAGGGGACCGGAGCTCCACCACCTCAGAGGAAGGGGCGGACCGCTACCCGGAAGCTCGTGTCGAGGAGACAGAAATGTCGACGATTCACCCCGACCCCGAAGCCACCGGTGCGGACAACCCGCACCTGGACTTCGCGGGAACGACTCCGTACGAGGACTACGTCCAGGCGGATGTCCTGACCCACCTCCAGCACCTTCGCTCGGACGATCCCGGCGAGATGGTCTTCCTGGTCACGACCCAGGTCATGGAGCTGTGGTTCACCGTCATCGTCCATGAGTGGGAGACGGCCGCGCACGCTCTGCGCGAGGACCGTGTCCCGGTCGCCCGTGACGCCCTGAAGCGTTCACTGCGGGAGCTGGAGGCGCTGAACGCCTCCTGGAGGCCGCTCGCCGGCCTCACCCCCGCCCAGTTCAACTCCTACCGCGGCTCCCTCGGCGAGGGGTCCGGCTTCCAGTCGGCGATGTACCGCCGGATGGAATTCCTGCTCGGTGACAAGTCCGCCTCCATGCTCGTGCCGCACAAGGGCGCGCCCCGGGTGCACGCCGAGCTGGAGAAGGCGCTCACCGAGCCCGGCCTGTACGACGAGACGCTCGCCCTGCTGGCCAGGCGTGGGTACGCCGTGCCGCGGTCGGTGCTGGAGCGGGACCTCTCGCAGAAGTACGAGCCGTCCCCCGCGGTCGAGGCCGTCTGGGCGGAGATCTACGCCGACCCGGACCAGAACTCCGAGCTCGTACGCCTCGGCGAGGTGCTCACCGATGTCGGCGAGCTGGTGTGGCGCTGGCGCAACGACCATCTGACCGCCACCCGGCGGGCGATGGGTTCCAAGACCGGCACCGGTGGTTCGGCCGGGGTCGCCTGGCTGGAGAAGCGGGCCACCAAGAGTGTGTTCCCCGAGCTGTGGACGGCGCGTAGCCATGTCTGACCTCATCAAGGAGCGTGCCGACGTGTCCGATGTGGAGGAGCGCGCCGGCGCGCTCGACGCCGCCGATGGACTCGCCGCCCTGCGCGAGCTGTTCACCCTCGACGACACCGTCTATCTCGACGGGAACTCGCTGGGCGCGCTGCCCCGTCACGTCCCCGCCCGTATGCAGGACGTCATCGCCCGGGAGTGGGGTGCGCTGCGCATCCGCTCCTGGGACGAGAGCGGCTGGTGGACCGCGCCCGAGCGGATCGGCGACCGGATCGCCCCGCTGGTCGGGTCGGCCGCGGGACAGATCGTGGTGGGCGACTCCACCAGCGTGAACGTCTTCAAGGCGGTCGTCGCCGCGACCCGTCTCGCGGGCGACGGGCGGGACGAGATCCTTGTCGACGCGACGACCTTCCCCACCGACGGGTACATCGCCGCTTCGGCGGCCCGGATGACCGGTCACCGTGTCGTGCCGGTGGCGCCGGCCGATGTGCCGGCCGCGCTCGGGCCGCGTACGGCGGCTGTCCTCCTGAACCATGTCGACTACCGCACCGGCAGGCTCCACGACCTGCCCGGACTCACCGCCGCCGCCCACGCGGCGGGCGCCGTCGCCGTGTGGGACCTGTGCCACAGCGCGGGCGCCCTGCCCGTGGGTCTCGACGCGCACGGTGTCGACCTGGCCGTCGGCTGCACGTACAAGTACCTGAACGGCGGACCCGGTTCGCCGGCCTACCTGTACGTCGCCGAACGCCACCAGGCGGCCTTCGACTCGCCCCTGCCCGGGTGGACCTCGCACGCGGACCCGTTCGCGATGTCCCCCGGATACACCCCCGCCGACGGTTCCGTACGCGGCCGGGTAGGCACCCCGGACATCCTGTCCATGCTGGCCCTGGAGGCGTCGCTGGACGTCTGGGAGGGCGTGTCCGTGGAGGCCGTACGGGCCAAGTCGCTGGCGCTGACGGACTTCTTCCTGGAGTGCGTCGCCGCCCATGTGCCCGAGGGCAGGGTCACGTCGCTCACCCCGGACGCCCACGCGGAGCGCGGCAGCCAGGTCTCGCTGCGGTGCGAGAACGCGGCCGAGACGGAACAGGTGATGGCCGCGCTCATCGGGCGGGGTGTGGTCGGCGATCTGCGCCGC
This sequence comes from Streptomyces sp. NBC_01012, assembly GCF_045162755.1. NCBI lineage: Bacteria > Bacillati > Actinomycetota > Actinomycetes > Kitasatosporales > Streptomycetaceae > Streptomyces > Streptomyces sp. NBC_01012. Next base: position 4,071,677 of record NZ_CP108688.1, read on the forward strand.
CCCGACATCCTGCGCTTCGGTTTCACGCCGCTGTACGTCGGTTTCGCCGACGCCGAACGGGCGGCGCGGGTACTCGCCGAAACACTGACGGGCTGAACGTGACGCCGTCGTACGGGTCCACGTTCCGGGCCCGTACGGCGGCGGTCCTTCGTACTGGTACCGTCCCCGCAGGTCGGTCCAGTTGGGCACGGGCCCAGGACGGTTGGAGCAGCATGTCGGATTCTGCCGCGCGTGATCGCGACGCAGCCGAGACCGAGTCGGCGTTCGCCCATCCGGTGGTCGCCCCCGACGGGTCCGCGGCCTACGGGAGCCACCCCGACCAGGTGATCGACTTCTTCGCGCCCAAGGACGGCCGCTCCGGGGTGCCGCTCGTGGTCCTGCTGCACGGCGGGGCCTGGCGTGCGCCGTACGACCGGCAGCATGTGTCGCCGTTCGCGGACTTCCTCGCGCGGCGCGGCTTCGCCGTGGCCAGCGTCGAGTACCGGCGCGGCGGAGAGATCCCGCAGCAGGGCACGGTCGGCCCGGTCGCGGGCCGCTGGCCCGAGACCTTCGACGACGTGGCCGCCGCCATGGACGCCCTGCCGGAGCTTGTCGCCCGGGAGTTGCCCGCGGCGGACCCGCGCAAGACCGTGGTCACCGGGCATTCGGCCGGCGGGCAGCTCGCCCTGTGGGCGGCCGCACGGCATGTGCTCCCGGAGGGGTCGCCGTGGCGGCTGCCCGCCGCACCGCCGCTGCGCGGGGTGGTCGCGCTGGCACCGATCGGGGACTTCGCGAGCGCGGTGGAGCGGGACGTCTGCTCGGGGGCGCTGCACCAACTCCTGGGCGGCCCTGAGCATTTCGAGGCCCGGAGCGCGCACGTCGATCCGGCGCTGCTGCTGCCGACGGGGATCGCGACGGCCGTCGTCCAGGGGGTGGACGACCTCACGGTGCCGGAGGCCGTCACGGAGGCGTTCGTGGACGCGGCGGCGAAGGCGGGGGAGATGGTGGGGCTGACCCTGCTCGACGGAGTGGGCCACTTCCCGCTGATCGACCCGTCGGCCGACGCCTGTGCCGTGGTGGCCGAGGAGATCGCCCAGCTGGCCTGGTAGTACTTGCGACGGACGGCCGAGGATCCTTAATCCTGCTGACGACCGGGGCACGGGCCGCGTCCTACCGTGGAGGCGTGACCGAGACGAAGACCAGAAGCCCCGAGCACCGGATCGCCACAGGGGCGATAGCCGGCCTGCGGCAGGACCTGTTCCACGATGTGCTCGACTACCGCCCGATGGGTCCGCTGGGCACGGACGGGCCCGTGATCCGGAGACTGCCCGGCACCGTCCGGAAGGGGGCGGTGTGGTTCCCGCACGCGGTGGTGGGCGTGGTCGCGCTGATCTCGCTGCTGGACGGCGTCTTCTCCGCGAACGCCTACTCCCCATTCGGGCTGACGACCGTCGTCACCGGGTTCCTGCCGCCCGCCGTGCTGCTGATGACGATGGTCCGCCCCCTGCTCGCGTTCTGGGTGTCGATCGCGAGCACCCCCCTGGTGGCCGCGGTGAGCCATGGGAGCTGGCCGTGGGAGGCGGGCCCCTTCGCCTGCCATCTGGGCGTGCTGATCGTCGTCGCGGCGAGGACCCGGCCGCGTACGGCGGCCTGGATGTGGCTGATCACCCTGTTCGTCGGGTCCTTCCTGGGGAACTTCGGGCCGCCCTACTCCTCCACCACCGAGCCCATGGCCATCGCCTCCGCATTCGGCCTGCTGCTCGTCGCCGTGGTGCAGATACGCCGCGAGGCGCAGCGGGAGGTGACCGTGCAGCGCACCGTCACCGCCGTGGAACGCGACCGGCGCACACTCCTGGAGGAGCGCACCACCATCGCCCGTGAGCTGCACGACGTCGTCGCCCACCACATGTCCGTGGTCGCCATCCAGGCGGAGGCCGCCCCGTACCGGGTGGAGAATCCGCCTCCCGAGCTGGAGCAGGCGTTCGCCACCATCCGGGAGAACGCCGTCGCCGCGCTCACCGAGCTGCGCCGCGTCCTCGGTGTCGTACGGGCGGAGGACTACGAGGCGCCGGACGCCCCGCAGCCCACCCTCGCCGAGATCGACCGGCTGCTGGACAACGTGCGGGAGACGGGGCTCGAGACGGAGAAGACGGTCACCGGTGCGGTGCGGGAGCTTCCGCAGGGCGTCGAGCTGTCGGCGTACCGGATCGTGCAGGAGGCGCTGAGCAACACGCTCAGGCACGCTCCGGGCGCCGCGGCCAGGGTGGAGATCGGCTATGTGCTCGGCGGGCTCGGGGTGCGGATCGTCAACGGCGCCGCGCGGGGGCTGGTCAAGCCGTCGCCGGGCGCGGGGCACGGGATCACGGGGATGCGGGAGCGGGTCGCCATGCTGAACGGGGACATGACCGCGGGGTCCACCGACGACGGAGGGTACGAGGTCGTCGTGTTCCTTCCCGTGCCGGCGCAGCGCGAGAGCGTCGAGGACGGTGAGGAGGCATGAACGACCCCCGCATCCGCGTGCTGATCGTCGACGACCAGATGATGGTCCGTGAGGGTTTCTCCGTGCTGCTCAACGCGATGCCGGGCATCGAGGTCATCGGCGAGGCCGTCGACGGGCGGCAGGCCGTCGCGCAGGTCGCCGCGCTGCGGCCCGACGTGGTCCTGATGGACATCCGGATGCCGGAGCTCAACGGCATCGAGGCGACCCGGGAGATCGTCGCGGCCGACGCGGACGCCAAGGTGCTCGTCCTGACCACGTTCGACCTGGACGAGTACGTGTACCAGGCCCTGCGGGCCGGCGCCTCCGGCTTCCTGCTGAAGGACGCGTCGGCACGCCAGCTCGCCGAGGGCGTACGGGTGGTGGCCTCCGGCGAGGCGCTGCTCGCCCCGACGGTGACCCGCCGGCTGATCACCGAGTTCTCGAAGATCGCCGAGGCGCCGAAGCCACCCGCCATGTCCAGGATGGGCGACCTCACCGAGCGGGAGACGGAGGTGCTGGTGCTGATAGCCCAGGGACTCTCGAACCTGGAGATCGCCTCGCACCTGGTGGTCGCCGAGTCGACCATCAAGACCCATGTCAGCCGTGTCCTGGTGAAGCTGGGGCTGCGGGACCGTACCCAGGCCGCCGTGTTCGCCTACGAGGCGAGGCTGGTCACACCCGGGTAGCGTCGGCCCATGCATGTGTCCTTCGACCCCTGGTCACCCGCGTTCGTCGCCGACCCGTACCCCGCCTACGCCGCGCTGCGCGCGACCGGCCGGGTGCACTGGTTCGAGCCGACCCGGCAGTGGCTCGTCCCGCACCACTCCGATGTGTCCGGGCTGCTGCGTGACCGGCGGCTCGGGCGCACCTATCTGCACCGCTTCAGCCACGACGAGTTCGGTGTCACCGCGCCGCCCGAGGCCCACGAGCCGTTCCACACGCTCAACGGGCACGGGATCCTCGATCTGGAGGCCCCCGACCACACCCGGATCAGACGGCTGATCGCCAAGGCGTTCACACCCCGCAGGGTCGAGGCGCTCGTGCCGACCGTGGAGCGGCTGGCCGCCGGGCTCGTCGACGACTTCGTCGCGGCGGGCGGCGGCGATCTGCTGAGCGCGGTCGCCGAGCCGCTGCCGGTGGCCGTCATTGCCGAGATGCTCGGAGTCCCGGCGGCCGACCGGAGGCTGCTGCGGCCGTGGTCGGCGGCGATCTGCGGGATGTTCGAGCTGAATCCGCCCGAGGAGACCGCGCGGGCGGCGGTGCGGGCGTCGGTCGAGTTCTCCGGCTATCTGCGTGAACTGATCGCCGCACGGCGCGCGGATCCGGGGACGGATCTGATCTCCGGGCTCATCGCCGCCCATGACGAGGAGGACCGGCTGACCGAGCAGGAGATCATCTCCACCTGTGTGCTGCTGCTCAACGCCGGTCACGAGGCGACCGTCAACGCCACCGTCAACGGCTGGTGGATGCTCTTCCGGCACCCCGAGCAGCTGGCCCTGCTGCGCGCCGACCACCGCCTGCTGCCGACCGCCGTGGAGGAACTGCTGCGCTACGACACCCCGGTGCCCATGTTCGCGCGGTGGGTGCTGGACGACATCGAGGTCGACGGCACCGTCATTCCACGGGGTGCGCAGGTGGCGCTGCTCTTCGCCTCGGCCAACCGGGACCCCGAGCGCTTCGCCGACGCGGAGACGCTGGACCTGGCCCGGCAGGACAACCCGCACATCTCGTTCGGCGCGGGCATCCACTACTGCCTGGGCGCTCCGCTGGCCCGCGTCGAACTCGCCGCCTCGTTCGGGGAGCTGCTGCGCAGGGCGCCCGGTATGCGGCTGACGGCGGAGCCCGAGTGGAAGCCGGGTTATGTGATCCGGGGCCTGCGGGAGCTACAGGTGGAGCTGTGAGCCGATGGACCGTACGTGCTCCGGGTCGAGGTGGTCCGCCCAGGTGTACAGCCCCCAGGCGTACAGCAGGGTGACGGCCGTCGCGGCCACGGCGGCGGTCATGACCAGGCCGCCGCGCCCCATGCTCCCGCGGAGGACACGGACCGTCAGCAGCCAGACGACGACCGGGAGCACGCCCGCGGCGAGGAGGACGAAGGGCAGCTCCGTCCACAGGACGGAGATGTCCTCGCCCTCCCCCTCGAAGCCGCCGCCCATGTGGATGTCGGTGCGCCGGGACGAGCTCCACACGACGAGGGCGATGACGGCCGAGAGTATGGCCGGGACCCACGCGGCCTTCGCCGGGTTCTCCGCGCTCGCCGGGTTCTCTGGGGTCTTCTTCTGTTCCACGAGCCTCAGGACGTGCGCCCGGCCGCGGGTGGTTCCCTCACCTGGTGTCCAGGTCGCGGCGCCGGAAGCCCTCAAGACCGAGCCGTACGAGCCCCGCCGCGATCAGGGTGAGGACCACCATCGGCGTCCAGTCCATGCCGGCCGCCGGCAGCCGCGGCACATGCCCGAACGGGGACAGGTCGTTCATCCAGTGCGGGAACCGCAGCAGTTCGCCCAGGTAGCCGACGACGAAGGCGTACACCGGTACGGCCCAGGCCGCGGAGGCCGCCCGGGGCAGCCAGCCGAAGAGGACGGCCACGACGCCGACCGTGACCCAGAGCGCCGGGGCGTACGCCAGCGCGGCCCCCACCAGCTTCAGGACCAGCCCGGGGTCGCCCGCCGACGCCGCCCCCGCGACGCCGATGCCGAGCCCCGCGGCGAGCAGCACGAGCGTTCCGCCCGCCAGCGCGAGGGTGAAGTGGCCGGCCGCCCAGCGGGTGCGCGACAGGCCGGTCGCGAGCAGGGCCTCCACCCGGCCGGCGTTCTCCTCCGACCTGGGCCGCAGGGCGGCCGTCACCACGTACACGGCGGCGACGACGGCGAGGACGACCATCACCATCGACGCGAACGACTCCGCCATGGTGGTGCCGCCGATCTCCTTCAGCGCCTCCTTGAGCTGGTCGATGTTCTTCAGCATGTCGTCCGCGTCGCCGAGGATCGACCCGTACATCACGCCCATGAGGAAGAGCCCCACGGCGAATCCGGCCAGTACGGAGCGGTGCAGCCGCAGGGCGAAGCCCACCGGGCGGGTCAGGGACGCGGACGCGACCGGGCTGCCGGGCCGTGCGGCGCGCAGACCGGCCCCCACGTCCCGGCGGGTGGACAGGACGAATCCGGTGCCGGCCGAGAGCGCGGCGAGTGCCAGGCAGAGCAGCAGGGGCCACCAGCGGTCGTCGACGTAGACGTACGTGCGCTGGGCCCAGCCGATCGGGGAGAGCCAGGAGAGCGCGTCGTCGCCGCCCGCGTCACCGGCGGCCCGCAGGACGTAGGCGAGGCCGATGACGGCCATGGCCATGCCGGAGGCGCCCCGGGTGTGGGCGGTGATCTGCGTGGTGACGGCCGCGATGCCCGCGAAGGCGATGCCCACGGCCGCGAGCGCGAAGCCGTGGAGCAGGGCGCTGCCGGTGCCGATGGATTCGATGCCCGCCGCCCCGAGGCCGAAACCCAGCAGCAGGGCGAGCGCCAGGTTGGCGAGGAACGCGACGGACAGGGCGGCAGCCAGGTGCGCGTGCCGGCCGACGACGGTGGAGCGGACCAGCTCGGCGCGGCTGGTCTCCTCCTCGTCGCGGGTGTGCCGGGTGACGACGAGGACGCTCATGAGGCCGGCCAGGACGGCCGTGAAGCCGAGCATCTGATGGCCGGTCATCGCGCCGAAGGTGTAGTCGTCGAGGTAGCGCGCGGGCCCCGTCATGGCGAGCCCGGCCGGGCTCTTCATGGTGCCGACGACGGAGGCACGGTCCTCCGGATCGGCGTACAGCGTCGTGTAGTTGGACGCGGTGGAGACCGTGCCGAGGAACAGCGCGAGGATCCAGACGGGCAGCCGGACACGGTCCCTGCGCAGGTCGAACCGGATCAGCGTACGGGTCCCGGCCAGCGCCCCGGGGCCGGTGAGGACCCGGACCGTGGCGGGGGAGCGGGTGCCTGCCGCGGCGCTCATCGTGCGGCCCCGTGGCCCTCGGCGGCGAGCTCGTCGCCGTAGTGGCGGAGCATGAGCTCCTCCAGGGTCGGCGGATGGCTGGTCAGACTGCGTACGCCCGCCTCGGCGAGCATCCGTACGGCGCCGTCGATGTGGCCGCCGTCCACGCTGAACCGGACCCGGGCCCCGTCGTCGGCGACCTCCACCGAGTGCACCCCGGGCAGCGCGCCGAGCCCGCCGACGGGCCGGTCCGTCTCGGCCTCGACCGTCGTACGCGTCAGATGGCGCAGCTCGCTCAGCGACCCGGACTGCACGGTCCTGCCGAGCCTGACGATGCTGATCCGGTCGGCCAGCTTCTCCACCTGGGCCAGGATGTGGCTGGAGAGCAGCACGGTCCTGCCCGCGGCCTTCGCCTGGAGGATCACGTCCTGGAAGACGACCTCCATGAGGGGGTCGAGCCCGGAGGTCGGCTCGTCCAGGAGCAGCAGCTCCGCGTCGGAGGCCAGCGCGGCGACGATCGCCACCTTCTGGCGGTTGCCCTTCGAGTAGGCGCGGCCCTTCTTCGTCGGGTCGAGGCCGAAGCGCTCGATCAGCTCGTCGCGGCGCCGCTTGTCGGCCCCGCCGCGCAGCCGTGAGAGCAGGTCGATGGCCTCGCCGCCGGTGAGGCCCGGCCACAGCTCGACGTCGCCGGGCACATAGGCCAGGCGCCGGTGCAGCTCCACGGCGTCGTGCCACGGGTCCCTCCCGAGCAGCCGGGCCGCGCCCGAGTCGGCCCGGAGCAGGCCCAGCAGGACCCGGATGGTGGTGGACTTCCCCGCGCCGTTGGGCCCCAGGAAGCCGTGGACCTCGCCCGTCTCCACCGTGAGGTCGAGGCCGTCCAGTGCGTGTGTCCGTCCGAACGACTTGTGCAGTCCGGCCACGCTGATCGCCGTCGTCATGTTTTTGAACGTACGCTGATTTCACAAAGTTGTGAAGTTAAGGAAGCGTATAAAGTTGGGCCGTGATCGGAGCAGGGGAGGCGTCGGAGGCCATGGCCAGCGGGACCGGGGAATCCGGGAGCAGGGCCGCGCACACGGGCGCGGACGCCGGGCGGGACGAGGACGCGGTGGCGCGCTTCGTCGAGCGTTTCGCGGCCGAGATGACGGAGGCGGGGATGCAGCGGATGGCCGCGCGGGTCTTCGCCGCGCTCCTCGCCGACGACGACGCCTCCATGACCTCGGCGGACCTCGGCCGCCAGCTGCGGATCAGCCCGGCCGCCGTGTCGGGTGCGATCACCTACCTCACCCAGGTCAGCATGGTCGGCCGCGAACGCGACCCCGGCTCACGCCGCGACCGCTACCGCCTGCACGACGAGATCTGGTACGCCACCTTCGCCAACCGCGACCAGGTGCTGACCCGCTGGGAACGCACGCTGAGGGACGGCGCACGCTCCCTCGGCGAGGACACCCCGGCGGGCGAGCGGCTCGCGGAGACCGCGGAGTTCTTCGCCTTCATGCAGGCGGAGATGGTCGGTGTCCTGGCCCGGTGGCGCGAGAGCCGTACCTCCTCGCGCTGACGGCCCACGGCCCGGCCGGCGTCTCAGGCCTCCGCCGGGGGGAGCACAAGACCCCAGGCTCCCGCCCGTACGGCCCAGGTGCGGGTCCTGACAGGGCCCGCGATCTGTATGTCGGCGCGGTAGCGGAAGTCTGGCCCCGAGACCGTGACCGCCTTGGCCTCCGTCGTGTGTGTCCCGCCTGCGGCCGTGCGGATCACCACGTCGGCCAGCCCGCCGCTGCCCTGGGCGGTCACCGAGACGCCCTCGACCGGCCGGTCCAGGTCGTTCAGCAGGACCCCGTCCGCCTCGACCCTCAGCCGGTGGACGCGGGAGGGGCCCGAGGACGAAGAGGGGACCGGGGCCGGGCGGACCAGCGAGGCCACGAGGGTGCGGCAGGTGTCCCACACCGTGTGGGGCGGTCCTGGCGAGGGCCGGGCCGCCGGGATGCGCAGCTCGCCGAGCACGACCCCGTCGCTGTCGTCGACGAGCAGATCGAGCCGGCGCTCGGTCCCGTCGAGCGCGGTACGGGCGGCCGCGACCGCGCCCCGTGGCACGCCGAGGGCGTAGCTGAGTTCCAGCGTGTGCGCCGCGCCGACCGGGATCAGCGAGAGCGCGCTGTCGGCCAGCTCCCGCTCCCGGTGCAGCTGGGACACGGCGCGCAGCAGCGCGTGGTCGTCGCCGACGACCACCGGACGCCTGGAGCCCCGCCTGTGCAGGGCCCTGGCGAACTCGTCGGGGCCGTCCGCGAAGCAGATCTTGGTGTGCGCGCCGGCGCCCAGCACATCCTTCGCGATGCGCACGGACTCGCCGTCGTAGCGGCGGGCAAGGGGGTCGATGAGCACGAGTAGCTGGTGGTCGCCGTCGCCGGGGGGCTCTGCAGCCGACACCTCGGTCCTTCCTCGGGTAGCATCTTGGTGCAAGAGCCCCTTGCGCTATTGCGCCAGGGGCTTCGTCTATTCCGGGGCACCCGGTTCGACGGCTCAGGCTTTGCCGTACATCGTCGTACGGCAGGTACGACCTTTACGTACGCCCCCTGACCTTGGACATGCCCCGCCCGGAAGGGGTGTACGCCTGTGCCCGCACTTGTGCTGCTCGGTGCTCAGTGGGGTGACGAGGGCAAGGGGAAGGCCACCGACCTCCTCGGTGGATCCGTCGATTATGTGGTGCGTTACCAGGGCGGCAACAATGCCGGCCACACGGTCGTCGTCGGCGACCAGAAGTACGCACTGCATCTCCTCCCCTCCGGAATCCTGTCGCCGGGGTGTACCCCGGTCATCGGCAACGGTGTGGTCGTCGACCCGGCGGTCCTGCTCTCCGAGGTGAGCGGTCTCAACGAGCGGGGCGTCGACACGTCCAAGCTCCTGATCAGCGGCAACGCCCATTTGATCACCCCGTACAACGTCACCGTCGACAAGGTGACGGAACGCTTCCTCGGGAAGCGCAAGATCGGCACGACCGGGCGCGGTATCGGCCCGACCTACGCCGACAAGATCAACCGGGTGGGCATCCGCGTCCAGGACCTCTACGACGAGTCGATCCTGGAGCAGAAGGTCGAAGCGGCGCTGGAGCAGAAGAACCAGCTCCTGGCCAAGGTCTTCAACCGGCGCGCGATCGAGTCCGGGAAGATCGTCGAGGAGATGCTCCAGTACGCGGAGCAGATCAAGCCGTACGTCGCCGACACGACGCTGGTCCTGAACAACGCCATCGACGCGGGCAAGGTCGTCCTCTTCGAGGGCGGTCAGGGCACTCTGCTGGACGTCGACCACGGCACGTACCCCTTCGTCACCTCGTCGAACCCGACCGCGGGCGGCGCCTGCACCGGGGCCGGCGTGGGCCCGACGAAGATCAGCCGGGTCATCGGCATCCTCAAGGCCTACACCACCCGGGTCGGTGCCGGACCCTTCCCGACCGAACTTCTCGACGAGGACGGCGAGGCGCTGCGCCGGATCGGCGGCGAGCGTGGTGTCACCACCGGCCGTGACCGCCGCTGCGGCTGGTTCGACGCCCCGATCGCGCGGTACGCGACCCGGGTCAACGGCCTCACCGACTTCTTCCTCACCAAGCTGGACGTGCTGACCGGCTGGGAGCGGATCCCGGTGTGCGTGGCGTACGAGATCGATGGCAAGCGGGTCGAGGAACTCCCGTACAACCAGACCGACTTCCACCACGCGAAGCCGGTCTACGAGATGCTGCCCGGCTGGTCCGAGGACATCACGAAGGCCAAGACCTTCTCCGATCTGCCGAAGAACGCGCAGGCGTACGTGAAGGCGCTGGAGGAGATGTCCGGTGCCCCGATCTCCGCGATCGGTGTCGGCCCCGGCCGTACCGAGACCATCGAGATCAACTCCTTCCTGTAGGAGTCGCTCCAGGTTTCACGACGACGGCGGCCGGACCTTCCCCCTCGCGGAAGGTCCGGCCGCCGTCGCCGTCGGGGGAGCCGGCCGTCAGGGCAGCTGGCGGAGGAACGCGACCACGAACAGCGCCCCGGCCGCGCAGCAGACGAACACCGAGGGCAGCACCCAGCCCGGCCTGCGTTCCCCGCGCAGCGGCGCCGTCAGCCGCTCCTGCATCCGCGCGACGCCGTACAGCGCGGCGACCCCGGCGAAGACGCAGGGGGTGGCGACGGCGAAGTGCGCGAGCCAGGCCCCCGCTCTGCCGGGGCCGCCCCAGGAATGGTCGTAAGGGCCCTGGTCCACCAGTCCGTAGAACAGCCCGCGGGCCACGGCCAGCAGGACCACGGCGGCCAGGACCAGACAGAGCGCGCCCAGCAGCACGGTCGCCACGGCCTGTCCGGCCACCCGTACCGCTCCAGGACGCGGTGCGGCGGGCCCGGCGTCCACCCGCAGCAGGGAACGCGCGGATCCGCCGTTGCCCGCGCAGGCCACGGCGAAGGCGGCCAGGCCGCGGGGCAGCAGGGTGACCGCGGCCCCGGCACCGCGGGTGATGCGGAGGGCGGTCGCGGTCAGGGAAGGGGACGGACGTGAGGTGGTCATGGGCGCGGATGCTAGGAGCCGCGCCGGGCGCACCGCCAGATACCCGGGTGCTGTTCACGCCCCCTACCGGGGTACTAGGTGTATTGATCACGAGCGTTGTTGACACTCAGTGGGTCTTGAACATGACGAAGACCTCCGGTGTGGTGGGAGCTGTCTAGGAACTCACCGCACGGAGGTCTTCGTGTCCCACCGTAATGCCCGGCTGACCGTTTTCGGTAGGCGCCTGCTGGTCGAGCGGGTCTGCTCGGGCCGCCCGGTCGCCCATGTCGCAGCCGAGATGGGCATATCGCGGGCCACGGCCCACAAATGGATGCGGCGGTGGCGGGCCGAAGGCGAGGTTGGCCTGCACGACCGCTCCAGCAGCCCACTCACGACACCGCACCGGACTCCGGCCGCCATCGAGGCGCAGGTCTGCGACCTGCGGCGGTCCCGCAAACTGGGACCGGCCAGGATCGGCCCGATCCTGGGCCTCCCGGCCTCGACGGTCCACCGGATCCTGACCCGCCAGGGACTCCATCGGCTGGCCTGGCTCGACCGGCCGACCGGCACGGTGATCCGCCGCTACGAACGTGAACGGCCCGGCGAACTCATCCACGTCGACGTCAAAAAGCTCGGCCGGATCCCCGACGGCGGCGGCCACAAGGTCCTGGGCCGCCAGGCCGGCCGGGCCACCCGCAGCCAGATGGGCTTCGACTACGTCCACTCCGCCGTGGACGACCACTCCCGCCTGGCCTACAGCGAGATCCACCCGGACGAGAAAGTCGCGACCTGCGCGGGTTTCCTCACCCGCGCGGCCGCCTTCTTCCACAGTCAGGGCATCACCCGCATCGAACGAGTCCTCACGGACAACGCCTGGGCCTACCGCAAGGGCCTGGCCTGGAAGGCCGCCCTGGCCGAACTCGGCGCGACCAGCAAACTCACCCGCCCCTACCGGCCCCAGACCAACGGCAAAGTCGAACGCTTCAACCGCACCCTCGCCGACGAATGGGCCTACCAACGGCCCTACACGTCAAATGACGAACGGACCACAGCCCTGGCAGACTTCCTCCACACCTACAACCACCACCGCTGCCACACCGCACTCGGAGGCCAACCCCCGATCAGCCGAGTGAACAACGCTGCGGGTCAATACAACTAGGGCCTGTCTGACCATTCCCGTCGCGAGGCAGACGGGAATGGTCAGACAGGCCCTGGCCGGTTCAGCCCTCCCCGCAGAGCCGCATCCCCTTCGGGGTCGCGCAGGGCAGATGGCCGTTGGTCCGCATGATCTCCTCGCCGTAGTTGTCCAGATAGGTGAGGAAGCCGGCCACCAGGGAGTCGGCGGGCGGTGATCCGTAGGTGTACGCGTACTCGATCTCCCGGTACGGGTAGCTGCTGGTGCCGATCGTGTCGACGGACGGGGTGGTGGAGTCGATGGCCGTACGGTGCGCCCCGTCGGGCACGTCGCCGTTGCGCAGCTCGGTGTAGCCGATCGCGCCGTCCAGCCTGGCGACCTCGGCCAGGACCTGGTCCGTGCCGTCGAGTTCGCAGCGCAGGACCGGGGCCTGGGCGTAGTCCTTGGTGGTGCAGTCGCGCGAGGAGGTGGCGGGCTCGTTGCCGTCCAGGACGCGGCGCTGGAAGACCTCGCGGGTCCCGGAGTTGGCGTCCCGGCTGACGAGCCTGATCTCGAGGTCGGGGCCGCCGTCGATCTCGTTCCAGTTGCGGATGTCGCCCCGGTAGATGCTGCGGATCTGCTCCAGGGAGAGGTCCTTCACCGGCACCGTGTCGTTGACGACGAGGGAGAACAGCGAGATCGCGACCCGCTTCTCGTGCAGCTTGGTGAGCGCGGCGGGTCTGGGCCCGTCGGACAGGGCGATCATGGAAGGGGAACCAGACGATCCGGTCTTGGCTCCGAGGGCGTCGAGCTTCCGCACCCCGGCGTTGCTGCCATGGATGTCCAGCAGGATCTCGGCGCCTTCGCACTCGTCCTCGTACGTCTGCTTCAGCTCCTCCAGGACCGGTTTGAACGCGGTCGATCCGGTGACCGTGAGCGTGCCCTTGGCGCAGTCCATCGGGGGCGGGGAGTCGTCCCGTACGACGATGATCCCGGCGAGCGCGACGACGCAGGCGGTGAGGGCCACCGTGACGCTCCTGGCCGCGGGGCCGAACAGCGGGGGCTTCTCGTCGGGGCGGGCGGCCTTGTTCCGCGCCACGACACCGTCCCTGATGCCTCCGGTGACCTTGATCGGGCCGCCCACGTGCGAGCCGGTAAGCAGGACCAGGAGCTTGAAGTGCTCGTTGCGGTTGAGGGGGACGCGCGGCAGCCGGATGAGGGAGCCGTGGTGCCGCATCCCGGCCGCCGGGGTGAAGTGATCCATCAGGTGGTCGGCGTCCGGCGAATGGGTCACGGCTATCCCACGGACGGTCCGCCCGGTGAACTCCGCCGTCAGCCCGTTGAGTTCACCGCGCCCCGTGTAGTCCTCGTCGCCGATCGACTGCGAGCCGTCGTTCTCGATGCGCAGCAGGACGAGGGTGGCGTCGGCCATGCCGGGGGTCTCGTTGAAGAGCCCGAGCCGCACGTTGGCCCGGCCCTGGCTCACCTCGCTGCCGATGGGGGTGTCCATCTGCACGCGGTAGCCGATGCGCTTGCGGCGTGGGACGCGGCGTTCGTACCAGAGCACTCCCGCCGAGGTCAGGACGCCGAGGACCGCGGTGAGGACGGCGATGACGTTCTCGGGGCTGAACCACTCCATGGTCCTCGCGCTCCCTCGTGGGTGCGGCCGGATGGCTGCGTGCCGCATGCCGGATGGCGTCACCGTACGGCCGGGGGGTGTGGGGCGGGGGAGTCGGCGGATTCCTTCCGATGAAGTTCGTCTTGTGTTCAACAAGCCTGTGAGGGACGGGAGTTCAGGACGCGGAGTCAGGGAGTACCACGAAAGGGGCGAGTTCTGGTCTAGACCTTGACAGGTCCAGACCATCGGCGCTTGAGTGACCACAACCCCCCATGGCGGCGCCCGCTCCGCGCGGGCGCCGCGCCGAAGGAGAGATCACGTGGCCAAACGTGTCATGAGCCTGATCGCCGCGCTGGGCGCGGTCATCGCGACGTTCGTCTTTCTCCCCGCCTCCACGGCAGCGGCCGCCGACTGCGCCCCTGCCTGGAACGCCTCCTCCGTCTACGTGGGCGGCGGATCGGCCTCGTACGACGGGCACAACTGGTCCGCGCAGTGGTGGACCCAGAACGAGCAGCCCGGCACCTCCGACGTCTGGGCCGACCAGGGCAGCTGCGGAACCGGCGGCGGCGGTACGGAACCGGGTGACTCCGACGCGGACTTCCTGGTGAGCGAGGCCCAGTTCAACCAGATGTTCCCGGGCCGGAACTCGTTCTACACCTACAGCGGTCTCACCGACGCGCTGAGCGCCTACCCCGCCTTCGCCAACACCGGCAGCGACACCGTCAAGAAGCAGGAAGCGGCGGCGTTCCTCGCCAACGTCAGCCATGAGACCGGTGGCCTGGTGTACATCGTGGAGCAGGACACCTCGAACTACCCGAACTACTGCGACGGCAACCAGCCCTACGGCTGCCCGGCCGGGACCGACGCCTACTACGGCCGCGGCACGATGCAGCTCAGCTGGAACTTCAACTACAAGGCCGCCGGTGACGCGCTCGGCATCGACCTCCTCGGCGACCCGTGGAAGGTGGAGCAGGACGCGTCCGTGGCCTGGAAGACCGGCCTCTGGTACTGGAACACCCAGACCGGCCCCGGCACCATGACGCCCCACGACGCCATCGTCAACGGCGCCGGCTTCGGTGAGACGATCCGCTCGATCAACGGCAGCATCGAGTGCAACGGGGGCAACCCCGGCCAGGTCCAGAGCCGTATCGACACCTACCAGGCGTTCGCCGCGATCCTCGGCACCACGCCCGGCGACAACCTGAGCTGCTGAACCCCGCCCCACCCGAGAGACGGGGGCGTGTCCGGCACCGGCCGGGCGCGCCCCCGATTCGTGTTCGGGGGCCGGTGGTTGACAGGATCGCGGACCATGAGCACCGACGACAGCGCCGGCACCCCGCCCACCACCACCCAGGCCCGCATCGCCCTGATCGACAGCGTCCTCGCCCTGCCCTTCCCACCGGGGGACGAGGGTGAGGACAACGGCGTACGCAGCAGCGGTCCCGGACACCATCTGCTGATCCTGCGGGCGAGCCAGGACTTCTGGGAGGACCGCTCCCCCGAGCTCGTCGTCCCCGCCGAGCGGGAGATCGAGGCCGAATTCAGCGTCCTGGCGACCGCGTTGAGCGTGCGGTGGGGTGAGCCGGAGACCGTCGACCTCTGGCCCTATCTGGAGCGTGACGAGGAGGGTGAGGGCGCCGCTCCCGAACCGATGGGGCAGCTGTGCAACCTGTCGGGCAGCATGCAGATCTGGCGGGTGCCCGGGAGCACGCGCTGGCTGGGCCTGGCGGTGGGTCAGGCCGATCCGGAATTCCCCATCTGGCTGCTTGCCGCCGTCGGGGAGAACGCGACGCTCCCCGGGTGAGCCGGGCCACGACGGTCAGAGCAGCGGCGGTTTCACGGACATCAGCAGATGCTGGTGCGTGGCGGCCCCGCCGTCGTCCCGGCCGGTGATCATGGCGCGCTGCCCAGGGCCCATCAGCTTCATCAGGACCGTCGCGTCCTCGAAGGAGGACAGGGCGTCCAGCAGATACGCGGGGTTGAAGGCCACCGTCAGCTCCGCGTCGCCCGCCGATGCCGCGGGCAGCCGCTGCGCGGCCACGTCGTCCTCGAACCCCGCCTGCAGCAGTACCGAGCCGTCCGGTCCAGGGGAGAACGCCATCTGCAGCGGACTGCCGCCGTCCGCGACCACCGAGACCCGCTTGACGGCCTCCACCAGCCGGGCCCGGTCCATCACCACGACCACCGGGTCCTTCAACGCGAACAGCTTGTCGTGACGCGGCAGTCTGCCGTCCAGCAGACGCACCGTCGTACGGGTCCCGGCGTGCTCGAAGCCGACGGAACCCCCGTCCACGGCGACGTCGACCTGGCCCGACCTGCCGAGCGACCGGGCCGTCTCGGCCAACCGGCGGGCCGACACCACGACATCGGCCGTCACGTCCCGCGCCGTCGCCTTGAACGGCAGGGTGCGCACCGCGAAGCGGTACCGGTCGGTCGCCGCCAGCGTCATCGTGGAGCCGTCGAGCCCGATGCGGATCCCGGTGAGCGTCGGCAGGGTGTCGTCCCGCCCCGCGGCCACCGCCACCTGCGCGACCGCCGACGCGAACTCCCCCGCCTCCACCGCCCCGCGGACCTCGGGCAGCGGCGGCAGCACCGGGTAGTCGTCGAGGGGCAGGACCGAGAGCCCGAACCGGGAGCCGTCCGCGCTGACCGTGAAACGCGAGCCCTCCACCGCGCACTCCACCGGGCCGTCGGGCAGCACCTTGCAGATGTCGAGCAGCCGCCGCCCCATGACCAGCACCTTCCCCGGCCGGACGGTGTGCGCCTCGGCCTCGACGCGCGCCGAGGCCTCGAAGTCCAGGCCTGACACCCGGAGCAGGCCGTCGTCCACATCGAGGAGGAGCCCGCCGAGCACGGGGACGGGTGAACGCGCGGGCAGCACACGGGCCGCCCGGGAGACGGCATCGGTCAGTGCGCCACGCTCCATGCGGAATTCCACGGCAGGGGGCCTCTCGTCCGGATTGCTGCACGGTCGAGAATCACGCTAGGCGGCACCACTGACAGTCGCCGCGGACCGACGACAGCGACCACCCCCGTGAGCCGCTGCCGTCGCGCCGTCCGGACATCCCCCGATGTCCTCCGGCCCCCGGATCCCGGACGTCCTGGCGTCCCCCGACGCCTCCGGAACGTCCCGGACACACGCTTGGGACCTTAGGGGGGCGCGGCGGCGGCCGGGGAGATTCAATTCGCACTGTGTGGCCCGCGACGGGTATCAAACCGCACAGCCGGGCCGGTACTCTGCACTCCGGTTTCGGGGAGGGGCCTCGGGGGGAACGGAGGACATGTGCGTGCGCGCGAACGGGCCGACGACGTACTGCTGATGTACCGGCTGGCGCGGACCGGCGGATCGCCGGAACTGCTGCGCCGGCTCGCCCAGCGGGCTGAGGGCTGGGCGGGGCTCGTGGACGGGGACGGCACCGTGCTCCAGGCCGTGACCGGCAACACCCGATGGCCGGGGCACGAGGCGGCCGGGCTCGCCGCGCGGGCGGCACGGGAGTTGACGGCCCGCGGCGCCGGCTCCTACTCGCTGGACACCGACGCGTGCGCCGCGCTGCTGCTCCCCCTCGACCGGACCGCCGACGGCCGGGGCCCGGTCCTCGCCCTCGTCGCCCCCAAGCCACTGCCGGGCGGGCTGAGCACCCTGATGGCCGACGCGGTGATGCCGCTGGCGCTCTCCTGGGCGTCGGAGAGCGTCGAACGCAAGCGGCGGCGGGTGGATCTCGCGGAGTCCAGGGGGCGCGAGGCGGTGCTGCATCTGGTGATGACGGGTCAGCTCTCCATCGCCCACCAGGTGGCGGGCGCCCTGCGGCCGAAGCTCCCCGACCCCGTACGCGTCTGCGTCGTCGAGTGCTCGGGCGGACAGCGGGACGAGGTGGCCCGGATCTGCGCGGACGCCTCGGGCGGCCGTACGTGGATCGTGCGCTGCCCGGTCTACGCGCGCCATCTGATCCTGATAGCGCCCGCGGACGACGAGGCGGAGGGGGCGGAGAGCGGGCGTTCGCTCGGCCCTGCCGTCGCCGGACTCGTGGACGACTGCGTCGTGGGGGTCAGCGAGAAGGTACGGCTGCCCGACACGGCGACCGCCTATCAGCAGGCCTTCCACGCCCTCGCCGTCGCCCGCGGACTCCCCGGGCGCCATGCCGGATTCGGCGCCGCCACCGATCCCGCGCTGGTCGTCGGCGCCGCCGGGGTGCGCTGGGCCGATGCGCTCCTCGCGCCCCTCCTCACCCATGTGCCGCGCCGCTCGCAGGACCCGGGCAGCCAGGAGCTGTCCGCGACCGTCGCGTCCTGGCTGGCGTTCTCCTCCCACGCCACCCGGCATCTGAAGATCCACCGCAACACCCTGGCCGCCCGGCTGAAGTTCGTCGGCGAACTACTCGGCCTCGACCTCAACCGGGTGGCGGACCAGGCGGCCGTCGATCTCGCCCTGCGGATCAGGGCCACCCCGGCCCTGCACCGCTCCGGCCCCGGGAGCGAGGCGGTGCCCGACGACCTCGACACGGTCCTGCGCGACCCCGGCGTCCAGGACTGGGCCGCCCAGCAGCTGCGGATCGTCGAGCAGGCCGGGCCGACCGCGCAGGAGACCCTGCGGACATGGCTGCGCCGCGAGGCCCAACTGAGCCCGACCGCCGCCGAACTCGGCATCTCGGTGCCCGGCGCCCGCAAGCGCCTGACCCGGCTCGAAGCCCTGCTGCGCAGGTCGCTGCTCCAGACCCCGAGCGCGCGCCACGACCTGTGGCTCGCGTTCCGGGCGGTGGACATCGCGGGGTGACCGTGCCGTCCTTCGGGGCGTCGCTCAGTCCGTCTTCGTGTACGTCAGGCTCTGGCCGCTGGACGTGATCTCGCGGCGCAGGGTGCCGTCGGGCAGGAGCGTCAGCACGGTGGCCTCGCCAGGGGTGCACGACGTCTTCGGCTCGCCCCTGGTGACGCGGGAGGGGCCGATACGGACGGGCCCGTCGGGGGAGGGCTTGCCGTCCAGCTCGGCCTGGAACACACAGTGGTAGGAGCCGCCGCCGTCGAGGGGGCCCTCGGCGGTCAGGGACAGCACGGTGTCACCCACCCCGCCCTGCCGCACCACGAGTTGGCGGGCGGACTCACCCCCGCCGCCGTCGATGACGCCCGACCATGTCCCCAGGAATCCGGAGGGGACACTGCCGTCCGGCGAGGAGCCGTCACCGGACGGGGAGACCGTGCCGGTCGGCGAGGTCGTGGGGTCGCCGCCCTCGCCGCGCATGAAGGAGTAGACCCCCCAGCCCGCGCCCGCCGCCACGGCCAGCGCGACGGCCACCAGCAGCACGGTGGGGCCCGCACCGCGACGGCGCCCTGGCGGGGGTGACGGCGGGGCGAAGGCGCTCGGGCCGTACGGGGGAGTGGCCCCGTATCCGTGGGCGGGGACGGGGGTGGGCCCGTGCGGGTAGCCGTAGGACGCGGGCGGGACCGGAGTCGCCCGCGGCGCCGGCGTGGGAGGGACGGGCGCGCGAGCCGGCGTGGGCGTGGGCGGTTGCGCCCGGTGGCTGTCCGCGAAGCCCCCCGCCGCAGGCCCTGCCGGAGCAGGGGCCGGAGCTGGAGCAGGGGCCGGGCCCTCCTCCGGGTCCTCCGCATCCAGCAACTCCACGGCGTGCCGGCCCAGCTGGGCGATCAGCGCCCCCGGAAGCCAGGGCTCCGTCGTGTCCGTTTCTCCCAGCCGCTCCAGGAGGGAATCCGTGGAGGGCCGCGCGGCAGGGTCCTTCGCCAGACAGTCCCCGATCAGCTCGACCAGGTCGGCGGGTATGCCGGTGAGGTCGGGCTCCTCCTGGGCGATCCGGAACATCAGCGCGTGGACCCCGTTGTCCTCCGTGCCGAACGGCAGCCGGCCGGTCGCGGCGTACGCCAGCACCGAGCCCAGACAGAACACATCGCACGCGGTCGTCACCCGCTCGCCCCGCACCTGCTCGGGCGCCATGAAACCGGGTGAGCCGATCAGCGCGCCGGTGCGGGTGAGGCCGCCGTCGGCGACGGTCTCCAGGGCGCGGGCGATCCCGAAGTCGATGACCCGGGGCCCGTCGATCGTCATCAGGACGTTGGACGGTTTCAGATCGCGGTGGATCAGCCCGGCGCCGTGGATGTCCTGGAGGGCCTCCGCGAGCCCGGCGCCCAGGATGCGGACCGAGCGTCCGGGGAGCGGACCGTACGCCCCCGGGCCGGCCGGCGGGATGCCGGGGGTGCCGGAGACGATGCGGTGGAGCGAGGGCCCGGCGACGTAACCGGTGGCCACCCACGGCACCGCGGCGTCCGTGCCGGAGTCGAGCACCGGCGCGGTCCAGGCTCCGCCGACCCGCCGGGCGGCCTGCACCTCGGCCCTGAAGCGGTCGCGGAACTGCTGGAGCTCGGCGAGTTCGGGGCGCACCAGCTTGATGGCGACGGTGCGGCCCCGGTCCGAGCGGGCCAGGAACACCTGGCCCATCCCGCCGGCGCCGAGACGCCCCAGCAGCCGGTAGGTGCCGATGCGTTGCGGATCGCCGGTACCCAGCTTCTCCATGGTGCGTTTCCTCCCCGTACGGCCATGGCGGACCGTGGGTCGAGAATAGCGGCGCCTTCCGGGGCGCCGGCCTCACCCCTGGAGGACTCCGGTGCCGGTCCCGCCGGTTCCGGACGCCGGGACGCGACACCTTGCCGAGCCAGGAGGCCCACGCCGTACACAGTGGCCATGGAGGACGGGCCGGTCCGCCGCATACGCTCACCGCATGAGCCCCGATGCCCCCCGCACCCCGTACGCCGACCCCGCAGCGGGCGCGGCCGTGAAGGCCGCCGACCGCGCCCACGTGTTCCACTCCTGGTCCGCCCAGGGCCTGATCGACCCGCTCGCCGTCGCCGGCGCCGACGGGGCGTATTTCTGGGACTACGACGGCAACCGCTATCTGGACTTCACCAGCGGTCTCGTCTTCACCAACATCGGCTACCAGCACCCGACCGTCGTCGCCGCGATCCAGGAGCAGGCCGGCCGCCTCACCACGTTCGCCCCGGCCTTCGCCGTCGAGGCGCGTTCGGAGGCGGCGCGTCTCATCGCCGAGCGCACCCCCGGCGACCTGGACAAGATCTTCTTCACCAACGGCGGTGCCGAGGCCGTCGAGAACGCCGTCCGCATGGCCCGCGTCCACACGGGCCGCACGAAGGTGCTCTCCGCCTACCGCTCGTACCACGGCGCCACCTCCACCGCGATCAACCTCACCGGCGATCCGCGCCGCTGGGCTTCCGACACCGGGTCGGCGGGCGTGGTCCGCTTCTGGGCGCCGTTCCTCTACCGGTCCCCGTTCTACGCGCAGACGGAGGCCGAGGAGTGCGCCCGCGCACTCCAGCACCTGGAGGACACGCTCGCCTACGAGGGCCCGACGACCGTCGCCGCCGTCGTCCTGGAGACGATCCCCGGCACGGCGGGCATCATGACGCCGCCGCCCGGATATCTCGCGGGCGTCCGCGAGATCTGCGACAGGTACGACATCGTGTTCGTGCTGGACGAGGTGATGGCCGGTTTCGGGCGCACGGGCGCGTGGTTCGCCGCCGACCACGACGGCGTGGTGCCTGACCTGATGACGTTCGCGAAGGGCGTCAACTCCGGCTATGTGCCGCTCGGCGGAGTGGCGATCAGCGCCGAGATCGCCGCCACGTTCGAGACCCGCCCCTACCCCGGCGGACTCACCTACTCCGGTCACCCGCTGGCCTGCGCCGCCGCCGTCGCCACGCTCGGCGTCATGGCGGAGGAGAAGATCGTCGAGCGGGCCGCGCACCTCGGTGAGCATGTGCTCGGCCCCGGCCTGCGCGAGCTGGCCGAGCGCCACCCGTCCGTCGGCGAGGTGCGGGGTCTCGGCGCGTTCTGGGCGCTGGAGCTGGTCCGCGACAGGGAGACCCGCGAGCCCCTGGTCCCGTACAACGCGACCGGTGAGGCGAACGCCCCGATGGCGGCCTTCGGGGCGGCCTGCAAGAAGAACGGTCTGTGGCCCTTCATCAACATGAACCGCACCCACGTCGTCCCCGCCTGCAACATCACCGAGGCCGAGGCGAAGGAGGGGCTGGCCGCCCTGGACACGGCCCTCTCGGTCGCCGACGAGCACACCGTGTAGGGACCGCGGGACCCGACGCCCTCCCTGCCGCACGGCCCCCTGCGCGGATCGGTCTAAGGTGACCCGGACCGGGAAAGGGGAGGGGCGTCATGGGTGCGGGCGGAGGCGTGACCCGCAGTACGCTGCGGCAGCAGATCGCCGACGCACTGCGTGACGAGGTGCTCGCGGGGCGTCTGCGGCCGCGGGTGGAGTTCACCGTGAAGCAGATCGCCGAGCAGTACGGGGTCTCCGCGACGCCCGTCAGGGAAGCGCTGTTCGACCTCTCCGCGCAGGGACTGCTCGAATCCGACCAGCACCGCGGCTTCCACGTCCGTGAATTCAGCGTCGCCGACTACCGGTCGATGGTGGAGGCGCGCGCCCTGGTCATAGACGGGGTGTACCGGCGGATCTTCGACGGAACCGGCTCGGCGCCCACCGTGATCGGCGCCCACCGGGCCGCCCTCGTCGCCGTACGCCGCCGGGGCGAGGAGGCCGCACGGGCGGCGCGCGGAGGTGACCTCGACATCCTCATCGGCTACGACCTGCGGTTCTGGCGGGAGCTCGGCGCCGTCATCGGCAACGCCCACATCAACGACTTCCTCCAGCGGCTGCGGATGCAGGCCTGGGCCTTCGCCGTCCCGTATCTGCGCGGGGACGGCGACGTACGCGACTGGCTGTGGAGCGGCCACCAGGAGCTGGTGGAGGCGATCACGGCCGCCGACGGGCCCGCCGTGCGCGTGGCCCTGGACGCCTATCACGCGCACGGGCTGGGCTGGGCGGACCGGCTGGCCGCCGGCGACCCGCCGCACCCGGGCCACGCCTGAGAGCCGGGCGTCTGCCGGGCGCCGCCGCCGAGCGTGCGAAGGTCCTCGGCCGGCCGCACCCTGTGCGTGGGGTCCATGGCCGCATTACGCTGTCCCGACCATCGCACGAACCCGTTGGAGAGCGAGACTTCGTGGCCTGTGACCTGTGGCTGGTCCCCCTCGTCGATGTGCTGTGCCACAGCCCCGACAATCCGTTCGCCGAAGAGATCGCCGTCTACGACAAGGCGTTGACCGAGGCGGGGCTGCCGCCCGTGCCCGTCTACGCCTACATGCCAGGGCTCACCGGGGACGTCGCCCCGGTCGCCGGCTTCGACTACGAGGCACTGCACTTCCTGCGCCGCGCCTATCTGCTCCAGCTGAGCGGCCTCGCCGTCACACCCGTCGACGAACTGGGCGGGGACTACGAGCAGTTGCTGGAGATGTTCGAGCAGAGCGCGCAGGAATCGCACCTGGTCTGGCACTACGACCACGCCGGGTCGTACGTCCCGGTGGACTTCCCCCATCCGCTCTCCGAGGACCAGCTCCTGGAGGGCGGCGGCCCGCTGGGATCCTCCCACGGCCTGCTGCGCGAGCTGGAGTTCGTCGCGCCGTCCATCGGCATCGACCCGGCCAACCCGCCGGCCGCCCCCGCTCCGCCCGCCGGTCCCACCACGCTGGAGGAGCCGGCCGATCCGGTTCCGTACGACGAGAGTCCCTTCGCCCGGGAGCGGCACGTCTGGCTGGGCCTGCACGCGGCGGCCACCCGCAGCCTCGCGCAGGGCTCGATGATCATCTTCAGCTGACCGCCGCCGGCCATGCCGCTCCGGCCTTCAGCGGGGCGGCTCCGGCGGCCGCTGGCGCGGCATGTTCGGCCGGGCCACCGGCAGGGTGAGCCGGCCGGGAGCCGTCCCCGGCTCGGCGCGGCCGCCAGGACCGCCCGACACCAGCGACTGCATCCCCATGGGCGCGGGCCCTGCCCGGAACTCGACCATCCAGTCCGCCGTCTCCATGCGGACGAGCTCGGTGATGTCCTCGGAGAACCGCCGCAGCACCCCCAGGCACCGCTCCGCCGCCTCGCTGGCGGTGCCCTCCGTCGGCCCGAGCACCTCGCGGACGCACTCCGATGACCAGTCGAACTGGAGCGTCTGCAGACGCCGCTGCACGGCCTGTGCCGTCGCGAGGTTCCTTATCCAGCCCGAGGTCAGTCCGAAGTACCGGTCGCACGCCATGCACGCGGCGCCCAGCAGCAGCGACAGATAGCCCAGACCGGCCGACCCGTGCAGCTCCCCGGTCAGGTCGAGCAGCGGAAGGGCCGCGCCCGCGACCACGCCCGCCGCCGTGCCCAGCCTGAGCAGCCTGGCCGTGCGCCGTTTGCGGACCCGGTCACGCAGATACCAGTCGGCGGTCTCCATGGCACCGGCCTCGACCCACCGGTAGAGCTCGTCGAGCCGCTCGGCGGGTTCACCCCAGTCGCCGAGGGGGAAGGCGCGTCCGGTCAGGTCCCGTGGGCTCGAACCGTAGCGTGAACCGGACCGTTCGGTTCCGGTGTCTGCACCGGATGCCGCGCCGGACTCCTTGCGGGGCGGCCCTTCGGGCTGCATCTCCGGCTGACTCACCGGGGCACTCCTCTGCACTCTGCGTAGGGCGCGTATCGACGGGGATCGGCACGGCTCTCGGTCACGGAGGGGGCGGATCCCGGCATATGACCGGGGCCCCCACCGCGTAACTCTGCGTTACCCTCGCTCTGCGTATGGGTACGGATACGCACCCTCTTCCTACCGCCGAATGGTGGGCCGCGGGGTCGAAATCGCGGGATTCCTGGGTGGACACGGCCTCTGGTCAGGTATAGGAGCACAGCAGGCGCTTTCCAGAACTCACCCGAAAGAGTTGGTCCCCGGCGGGTGGGGCGCGGCGTCCGGCGAACACGTAGGCTCGGCGTACCGAAACAATCCGTCGTCGAAATGCCAGGAGTGACCGTGATTCCCGGTGGTGGCCAGCCCAACATGCAGCAGCTGCTCCAGCAGGCCCAGCAGATGCAACAGGATCTTGCCGTGGCCCAGGAGGAGCTGGCCAGGACCGAGGTCGAGGGACAGGCGGGCGGTGGCCTCGTGAAGGCCACCGTGACCGGGTCCGGCGAGCTCCGCGCCCTGGTGATCGACCCGGGTGCGGTGGACCCGGAGGACACCGAGACGCTCGCCGATCTGGTGGTCGCCGCGGTCCAGGCGGCGAACCAGAACGCACAGCAGCTCCAGCAGGAGAAGCTGGGCCCGCTGGCCCAGGGCCTGGGCGGCGGCGGTCTGCCGGGGCTCCCGTTCTGACCCCTGTGGCCGCCCCGGCACACCGGATACGGTACGAGCAGGAAAAGGGAGAGGCGTTCCGTTGTACGAAGGCGTGGTTCAGGAGCTGATCGACGAGCTGGGCAGGCTGCCGGGCGTCGGTCCCAAGAGCGCGCAGCGGATCGCCTTCCACGTCCTGCAGGCCGAGCCCACCGACGTACGCCGTCTCGCCCATGCCCTCCTGGAGGTCAAGGACAAGGTCCGCTTCTGCGAGATCTGCGGCAACGTCGCCCAGCAGGAGCAGTGCGGCATCTGCCGGGACGCGCGCCGTGACCGCTCGGTCATCTGCGTGGTCGAGGAGCCCAAGGATGTCGTGGCGATCGAGCGGACCCGTGAGTTCCGGGGCCGCTACCACGTGCTCGGCGGCGCGATCAGCCCGATCGAGGGCGTAGGCCCCGACGATCTGCGCATCAGGGAGCTGCTGGCCCGTCTCGCGGACGGGTCCATCACGGAGCTGATCCTGGCGACCGACCCCAATCTTGAGGGCGAGGCGACCGCGACGTACCTCGCCCGGATGGTCAAGCCGATGGGCCTGCGGGTCACCCGGCTCGCCAGCGGGCTGCCCGTGGGCGGCGACCTGGAGTACGCCGACGAGGTCACCCTCGGCCGCGCCTTCGAGGGGAGGCGGCTGCTCGATGTGTGACCCGGCATCCGACTGCGGTTCTCCGCGCGGCGGCGCTATGTTCTACCCACCGTTCGTGCCACCGTTCGTGACCGTGCCCACGGGAGGTCCCTTCGATGTCTGAAGCCACGCTGAACTCCGTCACGCAGGATCCGGACGACTTCGCCGTCCAGATCGCGGACCAGATCAAGACGTTCATCGTCGCGGTCACCGAGGTGTCCAAGGCCGAGGAGCCCGAGGAGGCCGTACCGGTCCTGCTCCTCCAGGTCTCCCAGCTCCTGCTGGCCGGCGGAAGACTCGGCGCGTACGAGGACATCCTTCCGGACGAACGCTACGAGCCGGACCTGGGCGCAGAGCCGGACGCCGACGGGCTGCGTGAGCGCTTCGCCGAGCTCCTGGAGCCCATCGATGTCTACTCCGAGGTCTTCGACCCCTACGAGCCCCGCAAGGCGCCCGTGCCCCACCGGATCTCCGACGACCTGGCCGACCTGGTCACGGACCTCGGCCACGGCCTCGCGCACTACGAGGCGGACCGCACGGCGGAGGCCATGTGGTGGTGGCAGTTCTCGTACTTCTCCAACTGGGGCTCCACCGCCTCCGCGGCCCTGCGCGCGCTCCAGTCGCTGATCGCGCACATCCGGCTGAACCAGCCGCTCCAGGAGCTCGACGGCCTGGACACCGACCAGGACCCCGGGGACGGGACCCTGGCCGAGGAAGCCGGACGGGTGATGGCCGAGGAGATCGCGGGGCCGCTGGGGTTGCGCTCGGTGCTGTAGGTCCGCGACGGCGTTGCGACGGGGCCCGCGAGGTCGGTGTGACCTGCTTCGTCTGCTGTGTCCTGGGCCACAAAGAGGCGTGCGGGCCGGGGAAGCGGGCAACAGCCCGGTACGAGCAGTTCGGAGCGCATGTCGTTCCGGTGGGTGAGCGGGACATCTCACGATCCGGTACCGACAGGTTGATTCCGGACTGCTCGTTAAACTGAGCCGACCGCACCATTATTGAGCGAGGAGCGCACGTGGGCCTTGTCGTGCAGAAGTACGGAGGCTCCTCCGTAGCCGATGCCGAAGGCATCAAGCGTGTCGCCAAGCGAATCGTCGACGCCAAGAAGAACGGCAACCAGGTGGTTGTCGTGGTGTCCGCGATGGGCGACACGACGGACGAGTTGATCGATCTCGCCGAGCAGGTATCTCCGATGCCTGCCGGGCGTGAGTTCGACATGCTGCTGACCGCAGGAGAGCGGATCTCCATGGCCCTGCTGGCGATGGCGATCAAAAACCTGGGCCACGAGGCCCAGTCCTTCACGGGCAGCCAGGCCGGTGTCATCACCGACTCGGTCCACAACAAAGCGCGCATCATCGATGTCACGCCCGGCCGCATCCGGACCTCGATCGACGAGGGCAACATCGCCATCGTCGCCGGGTTCCAGGGCGTGAGCCAGGAGGGCAAGAACATCACGACCCTCGGTCGAGGTGGTTCGGACACGACCGCTGTCGCGCTGGCCGCCGCGCTGGACGCGGAGGTCTGTGAGATCTACACCGATGTGGACGGTGTCTTCACCGCCGACCCCCGGGTCGTGAAGAAGGCCCGGAAGATCGACTGGATCTCCTTCGAGGACATGCTGGAGCTGGCGGCGTCCGGCTCCAAGGTGCTGCTGCACCGCTGCGTCGAGTACGCACGCCGTTACAACATCCCGATCCATGTCCGCTCGTCCTTCTCGGGACTGCGCGGCACCTGGGTCAGCAACGAGCCGCAAGGGGACCAGCAGGTGGAGCACGCCATCATCTCCGGAGTCGCCCACGACGTCTCCGAGGCCAAGGTCACGGTCGTCGGTGTTCCCGACAAGCCGGGCGAGGCCGCCGCGATCTTCCGCGCCATCGCGGACGCCGAGGTCAACATGGACATGGTCGTCCAGAACGTCTCGGCCGCCTCGACCGGCCTGACGGACATCACGTTCACCCTGCCCAAGGCCGAGGGCCGCAAGGCCATCGACGCCCTGGAGCGCAGCCGCGCCGGCATAGGGTTCGATTCCCTGCGCTACGACGACCAGATCGCCAAGATCTCCCTCGTCGGCGCGGGCATGAAGACCAACCCCGGGGTGACCGCGGGCTTCTTCGAGGCGCTGTCGAACGTCGGCGTGAACATCGAGCTGATCTCGACGTCCGAGATCCGTATCTCGGTGGTCACCCGTGCCGACGACGTCAACGAGGCCGTGCGCGCCGTGCACACCGCCTTCGGACTCGACAGCGACTCCGAGGACGAGGCCGTCGTCTACGGGGGCACCGGCCGATGACAGGACGCCGCCCTTCGCTCGCGGTCGTCGGTGCGACCGGGGCGATCGGCGGCGTCATGCTCCAGATCCTCTCGCAGCACGAGGACGTCTGGGGCGAGGTCAGACTGATCGCCTCCCCGGGTGCGGCCGGCGCCGAGCTGGTCGTACGCGGCGAGGAGGCCGAGGTGCTCCCGCTCGGCGATGACGTGTTCGACGGCGTGGACGTCGCCCTGTTCCTGGTGCCGGACGAGGTGTCCGCGCGGTGGGCGCCGGTCGCCGCCGCCTCGGGCGCCGTGGTCGTGGACGACTCGGCGGCCTTCCGGCTGGAGGACGACGTGCCTCTGGTCGTCCCCGAGATCAACCCCCATGCCGCGCGGCTGAGACCGCGTGGCATCGTCGCGTCCCCCCACTGCACGACGCTGTCGCTGATCGTCGCGGTCGGTGCGCTGCACGCCGAATTCGGGCTGCGGGAGCTGATCGTCTCGTCCTACCAGGCGGTGAGCGGCGCGGGCCTGGACGGCGTCGCCGCGCTCCGTGAGCAGCTCGCCCTGGTGGCGGGCACGGAGCTGGGCACCCGGCCCGGGGACGTGCGACGGGCGCTGGGAGACGGGGACAAGAGCCCCTTCGCCGCTCCGGTGGCGCTGAACGTGGTGCCGTGGGCCGGGACCGACGCCGGGGACGGCTGGTCGTCCGAGGAGCTGGCGATCCGCGAGGAGTGCCGCAAGGTCCTGGGTCTGCCGGCTCTGAAGGTGACCGCGACCTGTGTGTACGTGCCCGTCGTCGCGACGCACTCCATGTCCGTGCATGCCCGCTTCGAGAACGAGGTGTCCGTGGCGCGGGCGCACGAGGTGCTGGCGACCGCGCCCGGAGTGGTGCTCTTCGACAGCCCGGCGGCGGGTGACTTCCCGACGCCTTCCGATGTCGTGGGCACCGACCCGACCTGGGTGGGCCGCGTGCGGCAGTCGATGGACGATCCCCACGCCGTGGACATGTTTCTCTGCGGCGACAACCTCCGAAAGGGCGCCGCTCTCAACGTGGCCCAGATCGCCGAGTCGGTGGCCGGTGAATTTCCTCGTACCTGATCGACGTACCTGATCGAACCTGTTTTGTAGGATCTGTGTGCGCCCTGTGAGGAAGTTGCTGGTCTGAACCTCTTGAGCTGGGGCGTTGGCGTGCCCGACGATGATCTCCTGGCTCTCCGCAACCGCTGGGCGGATGCGACGCGTCTATGTCGGCAACTTCTTGCATGGCGGGATGCGTTATCGGGGCATTTGGGGAAGAGCAGGTACGAATGAGGGCGTGTCGCACAGCATCGAACGTGGTGCCGTACGCGTACAACCCTGACGGGGGGCAGCGTGTCCAACTGGCGTGGCAGAGGTTCTCGATATCACAGTGGTGGGCCCGTTCCTGCGGCCCCGCGCGGCCGGCGGTATGCCGGTGATCGCGCCCATCCCCGCTGCGCGATCCACCCGGCTGCCGTCGCAGCGCGAGGGCGCTGAGGAGACGGTGGCGGCGGGAACGACGGTCGACCATCTCACCGAGACCTATCGCGCCCACTACCGCTCACTGCTGGGCCTCGCGGCGCTCCTGCTGGATGACACCGCGTCCTGCGAGGATGTGGTGCAGGAGGCGTTCATCCGGGTGCACTCGGCGCGGAACCGCGTCCGGGACCCGGAGAAGACCCTGGCCTACCTCCGGCAGACCGTCGTCAACCTCTCCCGCTCCGCGCTGCGTCGGCGCATCCTCGGGCTGAAGCTTCTCTCCAAGCCGATGCCCGACATGGCGAGCGCGGAGGAGGGGGCGTACGACCTGCTGGAGCGGGACGCGCTGATCAAGGCGATGAAGGGGTTGCAGCGCCGCCAGCGCGAGGTGCTGGTGCTGCGCTACTTCTCGGACATGACGGAGGCCCAGGTCGCGGAGACGCTGGGGATATCGCTCGGTTCGGTGAAGGCGTACGGCTCCAGGGGCATTGCGGCACTGCGCGTCGTGATGGAGGCGCAGGCATGAGTGGGCCCGAGCACAGGCACGACGAGGACCGGACTGGAAACGGAATTGTGAACCACGGGCCGGAGGACACGCCGAACACCCCTGAGACCACTGACACCCCTGAGACCACTGACACCCCTGAGCCCCCCGACCCCCCTGTCACTCCTGAGACCGGCGTGGACGAGCTCGCGCTGCGCCGCATGCTGCAAGGCGCCGTCCAGGGCCTGGAGCCCTCCGACGGCACTCTGGAGCGTCTGCACCGCGCGGTGCCGGCCAGGCGGGCCAGGCGGCGGCAGGGTGTCGTGGGCGCCGCGGCCGCGGTGCTGCTGATCGGTACGGCGGTTCCCGCCTTCGTCCATGTCACGCATTCGGACGGCTCTCCCACCGCCGGCCCCGCCATCGCCGGCCATAGCGAGCAGGCTCAGGGCGGAAGCGGCGAGGACACGGGCGCCGACGAGGCCGAAGGCAGGACGACGGACCCCGAGAACCACCGGACCGAGGGGGCGTCGGGTGACACCGGCAGCTCGGCGACACCGTCGTCGGGGTCGGACCCGGATGCCGGGACCGGCGGGGACGACGGTACGGACGACTCCGCGGGGCCCAATGTGGCCTCGTTGAACGTCTGCGACCCCGACCAGCTCGGTGTGGCCTCCGCCGACGCGGGCGCGGCCCGCTCGAACGGCACGGTGTACGGGACCTTCAGGATCGCCAACGTGTCCGACGACGCCTGCTCGGTGACCAGCAAGGGCACGGTCGGCTTCGAGGCCGCGGGCGCCGCCGACCCGCTGAAGATCACCGTGGTGCGGCACGCGGCGGGCGACCCGGCGCCCGGGCTGCCCGATCCATCCCAGGAGCCGGAGTCGGTGTTCCTGAAGCCGGCGATGGCGTACGAGGTGCGCTTCGCGTGGGTGCCGTCGGACACCTGCCCGACCAACGGCGACGCACCCGACCCGAC
Source organism: Streptomyces sp. NBC_01012 (assembly GCF_045162755.1). NCBI lineage: Bacteria > Bacillati > Actinomycetota > Actinomycetes > Kitasatosporales > Streptomycetaceae > Streptomyces > Streptomyces sp. NBC_01012. The sequence continues at coordinate 4,102,382 of NZ_CP108688.1, forward strand.
GCCCACGGGCGGCGGAGGCGGCGGCGAGGGCGCCACCGGGGGCGAGGGGACGGCTTCCGATACGGCGGCGCAGTTGGGCGCAGGCGAGGGCCCCGAGGACGGCAGCATCGCGGTCACCCACACTCCGGAGACGGGTGCGCCGACCGCCGAGGCCAAGATCAGCAACGCGTGCGCGGGCACGATCTACCGCACAGGACTGCTGGACGCCTCGTAGCCCGGGACACGACGGGCCGGCCCGGGCCGGCCCGGGCCGGCCATGTCGGCCTTGTCGGCCGATGGTGGGACCCGGCCCCCGTCGGCCGATGACGTCGGAACCCGGCCCCGTCAGTCGGCGTCGGCCGCGAGCCCCAGCCTGAGGTCGCGTTCGACCTCCGCCTCGCGGCGCATCAGCCGGAACCACATGAAGAGCACGAAGCCGCCGAAGACGAACCACTCGCAGGTGTAGCCGAGGTTCTGGAAGGCCTTCAGATCGAGCCCGCTGCCCTGCGCCGCCGCAGCGGGCACGGGCTTCAGACCACCGGTGCCCGAGCCGGGGCCGCCCGCCTCGGGCCCGGGCAGGGTCACCCAGGCGTCGTAGACGTCGTACGGGACGAGATTCACGAGGGACGCCGCGCTGATCATGCCGAGCTGGCCGTCGGGGAGCCCGCCGCTGAGGTCGACGCCGGTGGTGCCGCTGTTCTCGGACGCCTGCAGATCGCCGGTGACGGTGACCTCGCCGGCCGGCGCCGCCGGGACGTCGGCGCTGCCCGGACTGCCCGCCAGCCAACCCCGCACGACGGGCAGTGCCTTGCCGCTGTCGGTACGCAGCAGATCCAGCACGTAGAAGCCGTCACGGTCGTCCAGCTTGCGGCCGGGGACCAGGAACTGATCGGCGTACGTCCCCTTCGTCACCGCCGGGCGGCCGGACGTCTTCGTGCTGACGGGGAGCAGCTCGTCGAGCGGCGCGGGGGAACGGGTGCCCGGAGCGGGGCGTTTTTCGGCCTGCTCGTGTGTCTGCAGACGGTCCTCGAAACGGCCGAGCTGCCAGGTGCCCATGAACACGCAGAAGGGGATGGCCAGCACGACGAAGAGGTTGATCCCCCACCATCGTGGGGTCAGCAGGAACCGGTACACCCCTCCACGGTACGGTTCCCCGCCCCGGGCACCCGGAGCGGGGTGCGCCATTTATCCGGTCCTTATGACGCCGGCCCCCGCCCGAGGTGGCGCAGGGCGAAGTCCAGCTCCAGCCGCACCTGCTTGATCCGCTCCTCCACGACCAGCGAGCCGTGCCCCGCGTCGTAGCGGTACACCTCGTGGACCGCGTCACGGGCCGCGAGCCGGTCCACGTAGTTCTCCACCTGACGGATCGGGCAGCGCGGATCGTTGACCCCGGCCGAGATGTAGACCGGGGCGCGCACGGCGTCCACATAGGTCAGCGGGGACGAGGCCTCGAAGCGCTCGGGCACCTCCTCCGGGGTCCCGCCCAGCAGGGTGCGGTCCATCGCCTTCAGCGCTTCCATCTCGTCGTGATAGGCGGTGACGTAGTCGGCGACCGGGACCGCGGCCAGACCCAGGGCCCAGGCCTCCGGCTGCGTACCGAGGCCGAGCAGAGTCAGATAGCCGCCCCAGGAGCCGCCGGCCAGCACCAGCCGCTCCGGGTCGGCGAGCCCCGACTTCACCGCCCAGTCCCGGACGGCCGCGACATCCTCCAGCTCGATCAGCCCGACCCGGTGCTTCAGCGCGTCCGTCCAGGCGCGGCCGTATCCCGTCGAGCCGCGGTAGTTGACCCGGACGACGGCGAAGCCGTGGTCCACCCAGGCGGCCGGGCCCGACGCGAAGGCGTCACTGTCGTGCCAGGTGGGCCCGCCGTGGATCTCGAAGACCGTGGGGAACGGCCCTTCACCGGTGGCCGGCGTCTGCACCAGGGCGTGGATACGGCCACCGGGGCCTTCGACCCAGGCGTCCCGCACCGGCACCGAGGCCGGAGCCTTCGCACCCGGCGGGTCGAGGACGACGGTGCCCTTCGTGGACCGCACGGCGGGCGGCTGCGCGGCCGACGACCACAGATACTCCACCGTGCCGTCCGGGCGGGCCGTGGCGCCCGACACCGTCCCCGGCGGGGTCTCGACCCTGACGGGCCCCGCGGCTCCCGGCTCGTACCGCCAGAGCTCGCTGCGGGCCTCGAAGCTGTGCTCGATCAGCAGCGCCGATCCGTCCGGATACCACTCGGCGCTCACGTCACCCGGGAGATCGACCGGCAGGTCCGTCTGGGTGCCCGCCACCGGGTCCCAGATCAGCGGCTCCCACCGGCCGCGCCGCTGGTGTCCGATCAGCAGCCGGGTGTCACCCGCCACCGGTGCGAAGCCCAGCACCGACAGGCCGAGCTCCTTCGTGCCGCCCTCGGTGTCGTCCAGCTCGGCGACCGTCGAACCGTCGGGGCGCACCACCCGCAGCGCGGAGTGCATCGCGTCGCCGTGCTCCGTGTGCTCCAGGGCGATCAGCGTCCCGTCATGGGAGAGGTCACCGACCCCGGCCGACTCCCGGTGCCGGTAGATCTCCACCGGCTCCGCCCCGGCGCGCACCAGGTGGACCGTGGTGCCGTCCTCGTCCGTCGAGCGGCCGGCCACCGCCGTGCCGTCACGGCCGATCGCGAGCCCGGCCGGGTAGGAGGCTTCGAGACCCGGCATGGCCGGCTCATCGGCGCCGCCGTCGAACGGCTGCCGCATCCACACGCCGAACTCGTCGCCGTCGGTGTCGGCGAACCACCACACGGCCAGCCCGTCCGGTGTCAGCACACCGTCGGTCGTCCCGTTGGGCCGGTCCGTGACCTGGCGCTGCTTCCCGGTCACCCGGTCCCATGCGTACAGCTCGTAGGTGCCGGTGGCGTTGGAGACGAAGAGCGCGCGATCGGGAGCGTCCTCGGCCCAGTCGGGCAGGGACACCCGCGCGGCGCGGAACCGCTGCTCCCACTGCGGCGGCTCCTGCTTCCGCTCCGGTACGGACGGGTCGTTCTGTGTCTCGCTCATGCCCCCATCCAACCCGATGGGCCACGATGCCGGGCGGCCTGTGGATAACTGTTCGCCCGCACCCCCAGCCTGTGGGTAACTTTCACGGCATGTACGCACCGACGCCCGACGACTGGCAGGCGGTCAACCGCGCGCGCTGGGACGAACGCGTGGCCATCCACGCGGCCGGCGACTACTACGACCTGGACGCCTTCCTGGCGGGCAAGGACGCGCTGCGCGCCTTCGAGCGCGCCGAGGTCGGTGACGTGACCGGCCGGACCCTGCTGCATCTGCAGTGCCACATCGGCCTGGACACCCTCTCCTGGGCGCGCCACGGTGCCGCCCAGGTCGTGGGCCTGGACTTCTCCGAGCCCGCGGTCGAGACCGCCCGTGGTCTGGCCCGTTCACTGGGCATGCCTCCGGAGCGGGCGGCCTTCGTCGCCTCCGACGTGTACGACGCCGCCCAGGCGGTGCCGGACTCCGCGTACGACATCGTCTACACCGGGGTCGGCGCGCTGAACTGGCTGCCCGATGTGCACCGCTGGGCGGAGATCGCCGCCTCGCTGGTCGCGCCGGGCGGCTTCCTGTATCTGGCGGAGTTCCATCCCCTGACCGACTGCCTGGACGACGACACCGGCTCGAAGGTCGCGTACGACTACTTCAGCCGCGAGGCCTGGGTGGACGAGACCCCGGGCACCTACGCCGACTTCGACGCCGTGACCGTCCACAACCGCAGCGTCGAGTGGCAGCATCCGCTGGGCGAGGTCGTGTCGGCACTGGCCGCGGCCGGGCTGCGGATCGAGTTCCTGCACGAGCACGATGCCTCGCTCTTCGCCCGCTACCCGGTGCTGGTGCGGCACCCGGACGGCTACTACCGCTTCCCGTCCGACCGCCCGCGCATCCCGATGATGTACTCGGTCAAGGCGTCGAAGCGCTGAACGACGGCGGACCCGCCCGCCCCGTGAACAGGGCCGACGGGTCCGGTCTACGCGCGTTACCGCGCGGAGTCGAAGGCCGGCAGGTAGCCGTTCGACTGACCGATGGCCTTGGGGTGGTACGAGTTGGTGACCGGGATGGACACGCTGTGGATCCACGCGTCACCCGAGCAGAGCTCGTGCCCGGTGAACTCGTCCACCACGCTCGAGAACGTGAATCCGGCGTCGGCCGCCCGCTTGGCGAGCACGCCGTTCAGGACGTCCGACGCGTCGTTGATGGCTCCGCGCTCGGTCTCCGTGAGACCGGCGATGCAGCTGCCGGACAGCTGGTAGAAGCGCGGGTAGCCCAGGACCACCACATGGGCCTGCGGCGCCCGCGAACTGATGCCCGCGTACAGGGAGTCGAGCTGGCCGGGCAGTGAGCCCTGCATCTGGGAGACCGCCGTGTTCACCCGCGCCACACAGTTGGCCTCGCTCTGCAGGACACAGGTCTGCATGACATCGGCGAACCCGACGTCGTTGCCGCCGGCCGTGACGCTGACGAGCGTGGTCGACGCGCTCAGGGCGCTCAGCTGACCGCTGGACACCGAGGACGTCGTCGCACCCGAACAGGCGACGAACGCGAACGACGAGGGGGAGTTCGCGTTCTGCCAGAGGTACGGGTAGGCGTTGGTGCTGCGCATGCAGTCACCGCTCTCCGATGTGTAGCTCCCTGCGCCGACTCCGGAGGAGTAGGAGTCACCGAGAGCGACGTAGTTCTCGCCGGCGGCCGAGGCCGGCGACGCGAGGCCGAGTGCGGCCACCGCGGCGAGCGCGAGGGCCGTGACGGACGCCCGGAAGGTTCGTACTGACATAGCTGCCAGCCCTTCGAAATGTGGGGGACAAGTGGGGAGTTCGTGGGGCGAGCACGTTTGTAGCAGCTTCCGGTACTCAGCGGTAATGGCTACGGGAAAAGTCGTCTGATATGCCCGAAGGATCGTTCGGTCGCCGACGCTCCGCGCGTAGATAAACCTTCAACGGGCCCTCGAAACGGTGAAGTTATGGATCTCTCCGACACCTCGGCGACTCCTCCGAGTCACCTTCGGCAGGAGCGCCTTCCCTTCGAACGGCAGCCGCCGCCCGCCGTCGCCCCGCCTTCACAACCACCCCCGCCCCGCACACGACTGCGGCCGCCAGGAGTCCTGGCGGCCGCAGTGGATCGGGGGAATCGAGGAAGGGGGCGAAGCTAGAGCGTGCGCTCCAGGCGGTCCGCCATCAGCCTGCTGAAGCGCGAGGGATCACTCAGCTCGCCACCGTCCGAGAGAAGCGCGAGACCGTGGACCAGCTCGGCCGTCTCGGCCAGCTCGGTGCGGGTGCCCTCCTCGTCGCTCTGCGCGGAGTACGCCTTCTGCAGACCGCTGATCAGCGCGTGCGACGGGTTGAGTTCGAGGATGCGCTTGATCTGCGGCACCTCCTGGCCCATCGCGCGGTACATGTTCTCCAGCGCCGGGGTCACATCGTGCGTGTCCGAGACGATGCAGGCCGGTGAGACGGTGAGCCGGGAGGAAAGGCGTACCTCCTTCACCGTGTCGCCGAGCTGCTCCGTCATCCAGGTCAGCAGACCGGCGTACTCCTGCTGACGCTTCTCACGCTCGGCCTCGACCTCCTTCTTCTCCTCCTCGGTGTCCAGGTCGACCTCGCCCTTGGAGATGGACTGGAGCTGCTTGCCGTCGAACTCGGGAACGGACTGGACCCAGACCTCGTCGACCGGGTCGGTCAGCAGCAGTACCTCGAAGCCCTTGGCGCGGAAGGCCTCCATGTGCGGCGAGCTCTCCATGGCGGCGCGCGACTCGCCCGTCATGTAGTAGATCTGCTCCTGGCCCTCCTTCATCCGCTCCACGTACGCGCGCAGAGTGGTGAGCTCCGCCTCGTCCTGGGTCGAGGCGAAGGAGGAGATCTCCAGGATCGCGTCGCGGTTCTCGAAGTCCTGGAGCAACCCCTCCTTGAGTACCCGGCCGAATTCCTTCCAGAGCGTCCCGTACTTCTCGGGGGCGGCGGACCTCATGTCCTTCACCGTCGAGAGCACCTTCTTGACCAGACGGCGCCGCATCATCTCGATCTGGCGGTCCTGCTGAAGGATTTCGCGCGACACGTTGAGCGAGAGGTCCTGGGCGTCGACCACGCCCTTCACGAAGCGCAGATACGTCGGCATGAGCGCTTCGCAGTCATCCATGATGAATACGCGCTTCACATAGAGCTGGACCCCGCGCTTGTGGTCCTGCATGAACAGGTCCTGCGGCGCGTGGGAAGGAAGGAAGAGCAGCGCCTGGTATTCGAAGGTGCCCTCCGCCTGCATGCGGATGGTTTCGAGCGGGTCGGTCCAGTCGTGACTGATGTGCTTGTACAGCTCGCTGTACTCCTCATCGGTCACGGAGTCCTTGGGCCTGGCCCACAGGGCCTTCATCGAGTTGACCGTCTCGGTCCCGGGCTCGGCGCCCTCCTCGCCCCCGACCGTCGCCATGCGGATGGGCCAGGTGATGAAGTCCGAGTACCGCTTGACGATTTCCCTGATCTTCCAGGGTGACGTGTAGTCGAAGAGCTTGTCCTCGGTGTCCTCGGGCTTGAGCCGCAGCGTGACCGATGTGCCCTGCGGCGCGTCGTCGACGGACTCGACGGTGTAGGTGCCCTCGCCGCTGGACTGCCAGCGCGTGCCCGTGTCCTCGCCCGCGCGCCGGGTCAGCAGGGTGACCTCGTCGGCGACCATGAAGGTCGAGTAGAACCCGACGCCGAACTGCCCGATGAGCTCCTCGGAAGCGGCGGCGTCCTTGGCTTCCTTCAGTTCCTGGAGGAATTTCGCCGTACCGGAATTCGCGATCGTCCCGATCAGCTGCACGACCTCGTCGTGCGACATTCCGATGCCGTTGTCGCGCACGGTCAGGGTGCGCTTCTCCTGGTCGGCCTCGATGGCGATATGGAGGTCGGACGAGTCGGCCTGGAGCGTGTCGTCGCGGAGAGTTTCCAGCCGAAGCTTGTCCAGCGCGTCCGAAGAGTTGGAAATGATCTCACGCAGAAATACATCCTTGTTCGAGTAAATCGAATGGATCATCATCTGCAGGAGCTGGCGAGCTTCTACCTGAAACTCGAATGTCTCGGCCGGCATGGGTGCGGGTTCCCTTTCCTGGGGTAAGTCATGAGGCGCTCCATATCGTAACCAGGCGCCGGGCCGCCCATGTGCCGGTTCGGCCACGGCCGTTGACAGCGGGGTGCGCACACGGGCCAGGACACCTGAACCCGCGTGAGGCGAGCGGCTTCCCCGCCGGGCAGACTGGACGCATGGGCGATACGCGAGAGACTTCCGCGGCCGTACGGGACCCCGGCCTCCCCCCGGTCATCACCTGCTGTGAGCCCGGCAGCTTCGCCCGGGGTGTCATGGCCGAGCGCCATCCGGCGCTGATCGAGGAGGTGCGCGAGGCCTTTCCGTACGGGCCCCCGCAGCATCGCGCGCTGGACGCCCTGCGGCAGGAGATCGCCCGGGGCGTCGTCGAACCGCTCGCCCCCGGGAGCCCGGACCGTGAGCTCTGGCTGGCGCGGGGGCGGGAGCACTTCGGGCGCCCGTGGTTCGACGCCCCGTTCCTCTGGTCCGAGAGCTATTTCTACCGTCGGCTGCTGGGAGCCGTCGGCTACTTCGACGAGGGCCCGTGGCAGGGCGTCGACCCCTTCGCCCCCTTCAAGCGCGCGGAACTGCGGGGCGGCACGGTCGACGAGGAACTCCGCGCGCTGGACGACCTCGCCGATGTCCCCGCCGCCGACCGGGCGACAGCTCTGCTCCAGGCATCGCTCTGGGGCAACCGCGCCGATCTCGGCTTCCGCGGCCCTGCGGGCGAATCCACCCCGGGTGAGGCCGATCCCGGTCTGGTGGCCGACGACAGCGCGATGCTGTGGTCACTCCTGCCCGCCGGGTCCGGGGCCACCGTCGCCGTCATCGCGGACAACACCGGGCGCGAGCTGATCCCCGACCTCGTCCTCATCGATCATCTGCTCAGGTACGGCCACGCGGACCGGGTGGTGCTCCATGTGAAGCCCGGCCCGTACTACGTCTCCGACGCCATGACGGCCGATGTCGTCGACTGCCTGCGCCGGATGCGCGAGGCCCCGGGCGAAGCGGGTTCGATCGGCGGGCGGGTCTGGGACGCGATGGGCACCGGCCGGCTCGACGTACGGGCCCATGCGTTCTTCTGCGCCCCCTTCCCGTACGAGCGGATGCCCGATGATCTGCGGGCGGAGCTCGGCGCGGCCACGCTGACGATCCTGAAGGGCGACCTCAACTACCGCCGCCTGGTGGGCGACCGGCGGTGGCCTGCGACCACGCCGTTCGCCGGGCTGACGGCGTACTTCCCCGGGGCCGTCGCCGCGCTGCGTACGCTGAAGTCGGACGTCGTCGTGGGCCTGGACGAGCGGACCCTGGACGGTCTTGAAGGCTCCGGCCGGGCGTGGCGTACGAGCGGTACGCACGCCCTGATCCAGGTGCGGCCGCCGACCGGCACCGAGCGCTGAGGAGTGCCCTCAGCGCTCCACCCCGTACCGGTGGAGAAGGTCGTGCCAGCCCTGCTCCAGCTGATCGGCGGACATGCCGCGTTCGCACGTCAGATGGTGGACGAGGGGCGCGTCGATCGAGCCGAGCAGCGTGTACGCGAGCAGCTCCGGGTCTCCGGTCGCGCGGGCCTGGCGGAGCAGCAGGGTGACATGGCTGTGCCGCAGCCGTTGGGCCGGGACCTCGAAGGTGCGCAGCGGATCGGCCCGGGAGGCCAGGATCAGCTCATGGTGATCGCGCTCGTGGCGCATCAGGGCAGGGCCGAAGGCGTGCAGCCGCTCCGCGGCGGAGGCGTCCGGGCCCATGGGGGGCGGCCCGGAGAGAAAGGCGGCCTGAAGCAGGGCCTCGCGGTGGTCGAGGAGGGCGATCAACAGGCCGGTACGGTCCTTGAAGCGCCGGAAGACCGTGCCCTTGCCGACCCCGGCGGCTGCCGCGACCGATTCCATGGTCAGGTCGGCCGCACCGCAGCGGGCCAGGAGGCGTGAGGCGGCGTCCATCAGGAGCGCACGGTTACGCGCCGCGTCCGCCCGCAGCTCAGGACCGTCGGCGGCGGCGAGCGTGAGATTCGTCCGGGCCTCACCGGGGTCGGGCTGCCCGGGCGGCGGGGGGAGGGGGAGAGTCATGGCTTCAGGGTAGCCCTGGAAGGGTGATAAGTGGACCGTGGTCCGTTTAGGTGGTACAACTTTAAACGGACCACGGTCCGCTTACTTCTGCAGTCTCAGTCTCCCGGGAGCTACCCCCATGTCTGTACGCATCCTCGCCCTTGTCGGCAGCCTCCGCGCCGGCTCCCACAACCGTCAGCTCGCCGAGGCCGCGGTCAAGCACGCGCCCGAGGGTGCCGAGGTCGAGCTGTACGAGGGCCTCGTGGATGTCCCCTTCTACAACGAGGACATCGACGTCGAGGGCGGCGTTCCGGCCGCCGCGGCCCAGCTGCGCGAGGCGGCCGGCCGCGCCGACGCGTTCCTGCTGTTCTCGCCCGAGTACAACGGCACGATGCCGGCCGTCCTCAAGAACGCCATCGACTGGCTGTCCCGTCCGTACGGCGCCGGCGCCCTGACCGGCAAGCCGGTCGCCGTGGTCGGCACCGCCTTCGGCCAGTTCGGCGGCGTGTGGGCCCAGGACGAGGCCCGTAAGGCCGCGGGTCTCGCGGGCGGAGCGGTGCTGGCGGAGGCCAAGCTCTCCATCCCCGGCTCCGTGACCCGCTTCGCCGAGCTCCACCCGGCGGACGACGCCGAGACCGTCACCTCGCTGACCGAGGTGCTCCGCCAGGTCGTCGAGGGCACGACGGCTGTCGCCGCCTGACGTCGATCCACCGCTGACAGCGGTGCGCCGAGGATGCCGCACCGCCGTCTTCGTTCCGTACGGCGCGCCATGTCATGGGCCCGGCCCCTTCTCTCGCGGGAGGGGGCCGGGCCCATGTGCGTTCGCGCGCCCGGGGTCCCGGGGCTGCGCCCGCTGTCGCGGCCGCAGTCCCGGCAATATGGCGAACAGAATCGTTGACAATCCTGTTGGCCTAGATTTAGGTTCGACAGGCACTCACTCAGGGGGGCAACGATGCCGAAGCAAGCCGGTCCGACCAGTGGGGAGCAGGCCAGGCAGCTGGCGCTGACCCAGCTGCGGCAGGCGATTCTGCGCGGCGAGATGGCACCGGCCCAGCGGCTGGTGGAGAACGAACTCGCGGAGCAGTTCGGTGTGACACGGGCCAGCGTCAGAGCGGCGCTGATCGAACTGGAGTCGGAGGGGCTGGTCGAGCGGATCCGTAACCGCGGATCACGGGTGCGTGTGGTGAGCGTCGACGAAGCCGTCGCCATCACCGAGTGCCGCATGGCCCTGGAAGGGCTCTGCGCGGCCAAGGCCGCCGTCGCCGTCGACGACGAGCAGCTGGACCGGCTCACGGACATCGGTGAGGCCATGAGCAAGGCCGTCGCGGGTGGCGAGCCCATGCTCTACTCCGATCTGAACCATGAACTCCACGCCATGGTGAGGGAGTTCTCGGGCCAGCAGACGGCCGTGTCGCTCCTGGAGCGGCTGAACGGTCAGCTGGTGCGCCACAGGTTCCAGCTCGCCCTGAGGCCCGGACGCCCGCAGCAGTCCCTGAGTGAACATCTGGCCATGATCGAGGCGATCAGGGCCAGGGATCCGCAGGCGGCCGAGGCGGCCGTCCGCTCCCACCTGGCGAGCGTGATCGAGGCACTGCGCGGGTGACGCGCGGCGCCTGATCGACGCACTGCGCGCATGGCGCGCCGGCTGGTGGGTCAACACCCTGTCCAGCAAGGAGAGTTCAGCCATGACAACCGAGACGGCGCGGATCGCGGAGCGGCCGGCATGAGCGGCGTCATCGTCACGGGACCGCCCAGGGCGGACGCGCGGGACATCGAGGCGCTCGCGGCGTACGGCGTCGCCACCGTGAGCGAGGCGATGGGCCGCACCGGCCTGATCGGCCCGGAACTGCGCCCCGTCCAGCAGGGCGTACGGATCGCGGGCAGTGCGGTCACCGTGCTCAGCTGGCCCGGCGACAACCTCATGATCCATGCGGCGGTGGAGCAGTGCGGCGAGGGTGATGTCCTCGTCGTCACCACCACCTCCCCCTCGACCGACGGCATGTTCGGCGAGCTGTTCGCCACGGCGCTGCGCAGGCGTGGGGTGCGCGGCCTCGTGATCAACGCGGGCGTCCGGGACACCCAGGAGCTGCGGGACATGGGCTTCGCCGTCTGGGCGAAGGCCGTGTCCGCCCAGGGGACGGTGAAGGCGACCGGCGGTTCCGTCAATGTCCCGGTGGCCATCGGGGGCCAGGTGATCCGCCCCGGCGACGTCGTCGTCGCCGACGACGACGGTGTCGTGGTGGTGCCCCGCGAGCGCGTCCGCAGGACCGCGGAGGCGTCCGAGGCGCGGGAGGCCAAGGAGGCCGAGGCGCGCGCCGCCTTCCTGGAGGGCCAGCTCGGTCTTGACCGCTACGGACTGCGCGAGAAGCTCGAAGCGCTGGGCGTGCGGTACGCCACTTACGAGGAGCACGAGAAGCACGAGGAGCACGAAAGGCGCGAGGAGAGCGAGGCGCACGGGGAACGCGACGGTCATGCGGGGAAGGACGAGGCGTGACCGCCGGACCGACGGAGGTCCGCTGCCTCCTGATGCGCGGCGGGACGTCCAAGGGCGCCTACTTCCTTGCGGACGACCTCCCCCGGGATCCGGCCGCCCGTGACGATCTGCTGCTGCGGATCATGGGCAGCCCCGACCCGGCCCAGATCGACGGTCTGGGCGGGGCGCACCCGCTCACGAGCAAGGTCGCGGTCATCTCCGTACCGAACGGATCCGACGGCCCGGACGCCTCCGACGGCCCGGAGACCTCCTCCGACGGTCCCGACGCGTCCGGCGCCGACGTGGACTACCTCTTCCTCCAGGTCGCCGTCGACACCGCAGAGGTGTCCAACCGCCAGAACTGCGGCAATCTGCTCGCCGGGGTGGGCCCCTTCGCCGTGGAACGCGGCCTGGTGGCAGCGGGGGACGAGCGTACGTCCGTGCGGATCCGGATGGTCAACACCGGTGATCTCGCCACGGCGACCTTCCCCACCCCCGGCGGGCGTGTCGACTACACCGGGGCGGCGCGGATCTCGGGGGTGCCGGGCACGGCCGCGCCCGTGGTGATCGAATTCGCCCGGGGCGGCGGCCCGCTGCTGCCCACCGGACGGGTCCGTGACGTCATCGACGGCACACCGGTGACGTGCGTCGACAACGGCATGCCGACCGTGCTCATCCCGGCCGACGCACTGGACGTCACGGGCTACGAGACGCCGCAGGAGCTGGAGGACAACGCCGCGCTGCGGGACCGTGTCGAGCGGATCCGTCTCGCGGCCGGCACCCTCATGGGCCTCGGCGACGTCCGTGACACGACGGTGCCCAAGCTCAGCCTGCTCGCCCCGCCCGCCCACGACGGCGCGGTGACGACCCGTACCTTCATCCCGCACCGCTGCCACACCTCCATCGGCGTACTCGGGGCCGCCGGTGTCGCCGCCGGGCTGCGCCTGCCCGGCGGCGTCGCCGAGGGCATCGCACGGCCGGCCCCGGACACCGACCGGCTGCGCATCGAGCACCCCACCGGGTTCCTCGACATCGAGACGGGGGTCGGGACCGGGGCGGACGGCACGCCCACGGTCACCCGCACCGCCGTGGTGCGCACGGCACGAAAGATCTTCGACGGAACCGTCTTCCCCCGGTCCGCGCAGACAGCTCCCCCGTCCGAACTCTCCTCGCAAGGAGCCGCAGATGACTCCCCCTCTCGGTGACATCGCCCATGTCGGCCACGCCGAACTGCTCACCCCGGATCTGGATGCCAGCCTCCGTTTCTTCACCGACTACCTGGGCCTGACGGTCAACGGCCAGGACGGTGACTCGGTCTACCTGCGCACCTTCGACGACTACGAGCACCACAGCCTGGTGCTCACCGCCGCGGAGAAACCCGGTCTGCGCCGTACCGCCCTGCGTACATCCAGCGAGGAGGCCCTCGGGCGCAGGGTCGCCGAGCTCGAAGCCACCGGCCACGCGGGCCGCTGGGCCGAGGACGAGCCCGGCATCGGCAAGCTCTACCTCACCACCGACCCGGACGGCCATGAGATCGCCCTGTACTGGGAGAGCGAGCACTACCAGGCGCCCCCGGAGCTCAGGCCGGCGCTGAAGAACCAGCCGCAGGCCAAGCCCAACCGAGGCGTGGGGGTGCGCCGCCTGGACCACATCAACTTCCTCGCGGCCGATGTCGCCGCCAACGCCGACTTCCACCAACAGGTCCTCGGAGCACGGCCGACCGAGCAGATACGGCTGGACACCGGGCTGATCGGTGCCAAGTGGCTGACGTTCAACAACAAGTCGTACGACGTCGTCTACACCTCGGACCGGACCGGCTCCACCGGGCGCCTGCACCACATCGCGTTCGCCACCGACACCCGTGAGGAGATCCTGCGCGCGGCCGATCTCGCCATCGACAGCGGCGTGTTCATCGAGACGGGCCCGCACAAGCACGCCATCCAGCAGACGTTCTTCCTGTACGTCTACGAGCCGGGCGGCAACCGCGTCGAGCTCTGCAACCCGCTCACCCGCCTCGTGCTCGCCCCCGACTGGCCGCTGATCACCTGGACCGAGGCCGAGCGCGCCAAGGGGCAGGCGTGGGGCCTGCAGACGATCGAGTCGTTCCATACGCACGGCACCCCGCCGCTGGACTGACCCGACGGGCGGTGAGGGGGAGGGGAGGACAGTGGGGACAGATTGTTCCTGAGATTGTTGACAAAAGCGTTGACGCCTCAGGCGGTGGTCCTTAACGTCATCGGCACCTCCGGGTCGGGCCGTCATCGAGCCGCACCGACCCGCCCCGCCGAGCCCCTTCAGGGACAGTGCTGTCCCGGACGAGAGGAATCCCCGATGTCCTCCCCGACCCCCGCCCCCGCCGGCGCCCGCAGCAGCCGGCTCGCCCTGCTGGTCGTCGGCCTGTGCTGGCTGGTCGTCCTCTTCGACGGCCTCGACATGTTCATCTACGGCTCCGTCCTGCCGCACATGCTGGAGACCAAGGCCCTCGGTATCGACCCGGGCAAGGCCGGTGACATCGGCTCCTACGCCACCTTCGGCATGCTGCTCGGCGCCCTGTCGTCCGGCACCATCAGCGACTGGGCGGGGCGCAAGAAGACGATCGTCGTCTCCACCGCCGTCTTCTCGCTGGCATCGGCGGTCTGCGCCATGGCCGGCAGCCTCGGAGTCTTCAGCCTCGGCCGCTTCCTGGCGGGTCTCGGCCTCGGCGGCCTCCTGCCGAGCGCCATCACCCTGGTCAGCGAGTACGCCCCGCGTGGCCGCGGCGCCCTGATCGTCGGCTCCCTGATGACCGCCCATCAGGCCGGCGGCATCGTGGCCGGTTTCGTGGCGCTGTGGACCGGCGACTGGCGCGTGTCCTTCTGGATCTGTGTGATCCCGCTCTTCGTAGGGGTCCCGCTGGCCATCAAGTACCTCCCCGAGTCACTGACGTTCCTGCAGGCCAAGGGGCGTACCGAAGAGGCCGGTGCGCTCGCCGAGCGGTACGGCGTCCGAGCGCCCGCCCCCGAGGAGGGGAAGAGGAAGGGCCAGGCGGGCCCCGAGCGCTGGAGCGCGGTCGCCGCTCTCTTCCGCGGTGGTCTGTGGGTGCAGACGCTCTTCTTCTGGCTGGCGTCCTTCGGCGGACTCCTGCTGGTCTACGGCGTCTCCCAGTGGCTGCCCTCGATGATGCGCGCCGCCGGTTACGACCTCGGCTCGTCGCTCGGCTTCGTCGTCGTCATCAACCTCGGCGGCATCGTCGGGATGCTCATAGGCGGCAGGCTCACCGACCGGTTCGGCGGCGCGAGCATCGGCGCGATCTGGTTCGGCGCCACCGCCATCGGCGTCTACATGCTCAGCGTCCACATGCCGCTGCCCGTCACCTACGTCGTGGTGTTCCTGACCGGCCTGTTCCTCTTCAGCGCCCAGGCGATGATCTACGCCACGGTGGCCGCGCGCTCCGACGACGACAACCGGGCCACCGCGGTCGGCTGGACCTCGGGCATGGGCCGCTTCGGCGCGGTCTTCGGTCCCTGGCTCGGCGGCCAGCTCCTCGCCACCGGCTCGACCACCACGGGCTTCACCGTCTTCGCCGCCGCGGGCGTCTTCTCACTGATCTTCATCGGGCTGACGGGTCTGACGTCCGTGAGGGGCGCGAAGGACACCCGGCCGCTTCCCACGGCGAGCTGAGAGGACGCTGCCGAAGCCGACCCGGCAGCCGATCGATTGCGCGGTCCCTGCGGTGGACGGTCACCGAATCTGCACAGGCGACGACTGGTGTGGCCACGTGGAAGAGGGGTAGCTGCCACTAGGTTTATTTGCGTACCTCTTGCCCCTACTCGTCATGTACGTGACGTGGAGACGCTGTGATACCCAGTTCTGACGCCCCGCCCGTCCCCGCCAACGGAGGACGTCACCGCAAGGCCAAGCCCATGAACCGGGCCGTCCGCCGGACGCTCGTCGCCGCCGTCCTCACCCCCGTCGCAGGTGCGGTGATGGCAGGTCAGTCCGCCTTCGCGGCGGACCAGCCGGCAGCGAGCCAGGAAAGCGTCAACAGGCTTGACGCCAACGACCAGAAGCTCGTGGACAACCTCAACGCCCGAGCCCAGGACAAGAACATCGGCAGCACCTTCAGCGGTGTGGTGATGGATGCCGAGTCGAACGAGGTGATCTGGGGCCACGACGCGAAGACGGCACTGATGCCCGCGTCCAACACCAAGCTCGCCACCGCCACCGCGGCCCTGACCCTGATGGGCCCGGACCACAAGTTCACCACCAAGGTGGTCTACGGGGACGGCACCCTCACCCTGGTCGGCGGGGGCGACCGCACCCTGACGACCGCCGATCTCACCGAGCTCGCCAAGAGCGCGACCGCGGGTCTGAAGAACGCGGGCCTGGACACGGTGAAGGTCCGGATCGACGACAGCCTCTTCGCCGAACCGACCCTCGCCGAGGGCTGGAACAGCAGCTACTACGACGACCAGATCGCACCGGTGCGCTCCCTGGTGGTCGACGGAAAGCTCGTCCAGGACACCGCCGTCGACGCGGGCAAGGTCTTCGCCGAGCAGCTCACCGAGCAGGGCATCGACGTCACGGGCGACGTGACCCGTGGCCAGGCCGGCTCGACGGACTTCCCGGTGGCCGAGCACCAGTCCGCCGAACTGTCCACGATCGTCGAGCAGATGCTCAAGACCAGCGACAACGACATCGCCGAGACGCTGCTGCGGGCGACCGCACTCGCCTCCGGCCGTGAGGCCACCTACGAGGGCGGCACCGCGGCCGTGCGTGACGTCCTCACCGGCTGGTACGGGATCTCGGTGAGCAACTTCGAGATCCACGACGGCAGCGGGCTGTCCCGCTCCAACCGCATCACGGCACAGACGGTCGCCGAGATACTCGACCTGACCACCGACTCGCGGCACAGCGACCTCCTGAAGTCCATCACGGACGGACTGCCGGTCGCCGGTGAGGCGGGCAGCACCCTCGGCCCCGAGTGGGGACGGTTCGACACCGAGAACTCCGAGTGCGCCGTGGGCAAGGTCAAGGGCAAGACCGGCACCCTGACGGGGGCCATCGCTCTGAGCGGCCTCACCCAGGGGAAGGACGGCCGCTGGAAGGTCTTCTCCTTCATCGAGAACGATTCCACCGCGGACGGTGGCGCGATCAAGGACGCCCTGGACGGCCTCGCCGCCACGGTGAACGGCTGCTGGGCCTGACCCACCCGCCGTGACATGAGGAAGTGCCCTGCGATCCGCGGTGCCGGAAGCCCCCGGCCCACGCGATCGACAGGGCACTTCCCGCTTCCCCCGCGCGGCCGCGATCCGTGACCTGCCGTCAGGTCCGGGCGGCATCCTCCGGCCGAGGCGTCACCGCGGGTGTGGCGGACAGCGCGGAGGCCTCTTCGGCCCTGGCGGCCCTGCGGCCGGCGGCCAGGATGATTACCACGGCGATCGTCTGGATTCCGATCATCATGGCCTGCGTCCTGGGCGAGGTGATGCCCAGCGAGACCATCGTCAGGTTGACCGCGAAGTGCATGCCCATCGACGCCACGATGCCCGCGCGGTCGTAGGCGCAGGCGACCAGCATGGCCATGGGGATGTTGTTGACGGCGAAGAGGACACCGCTCGGTGTGGCGAGCCCCAGGTCGTGCTGCGGGGTCCCGTCGATGAAGAACAACGGCAGGTGCCACACGGCCCAGACGACACCCAGCAGCAGGCCGACCCGGAAGGGGCCCATCGTCGCGCGGAGCCTCGGGTAGGCGGTGCCGCGCCAGCCGGCCTCCTCGGAGAGCGGGCCGGACGCGATCATGCTGACCAGGAACACCGCGGGACCGCCCATCTCCTCCGCCATGTCCCGCATGGAGTCCAGGGAGAGCGCGGGATCGCCCGCCGCATGCCCGATGAACGCGGCCACCACGACGGTCGCGGAACCGATCACCATCAGCACCGGCGCCCGGAGCAGGTGCTGCCGCCGGAACCTCACCACATGCGTGGGAACGGCCTCGCCGCGCCGCCGCCGGAGGATCCGGATGACCAGGGCGGCTATCAGCGGTCCGAAGGCGCCGAGCGTGTAGGGCAGATTGGCGGGTGCCTCGGTCGACTTTCCGCCGGCCCACATGGCGATGCCCCAGGCCAGCCAGCTCGCGAGGAACGCGATGCCCAGGAAGAGGATCAGATCCTTGCGGTAGCGGCCGGGAGCCGCAGGAGTCCCGGGCGTCGGCTGTGTGTTTGTAGTGCTCATGCCAAAGATTCCTTCGTGGAATGTCCTGTGCGATTGCCTTGCCGGTGCCTACGGGTGTGTACGACCGCCTGGGTCGCGTGTTCCTGTCCCGGCGGGGGCCTCGCCCGAGGGGGTGCCCAGCCGGCGGGTGAGCCAGCCGGTGACCAGGTCGAGGAGCTCGGGGTCGACCGGGTCGCGCAGCAGCCGGCGGTAGGACCGGATGGTGTGCCGCGCGGGGTCACGGCGCAGTACGTGGGTCAGGTCCTGGACCCGGTGGACCTCGGCCCGGCCGCCCGGCACCAGGCTCTTGATCGTGGCCAGGTCGGCGGGCGGCACCTGGATGTCCTTGTCGCCGGTGACGGCCAGTACGGCGGCCCGTACGGCGACGAGGTCGTCACGGGTGTCGTGGACGAGCATCTCGCGCATCCAGCGGGCGTTCATCGGAAGTCCGAGAACGCGGGCCACATCCGTGCGGGTCCGCTTGATCCGGGCGAGAGCCCGGTTGCCCAGTGCCCCGAGCGGCCGCCGGAACAGTCGTATCGGCGCGGGCATGCCGCTGAAGACCGAGGATGCCTGCTTGCGCATGGCGCCCTCGCCCGACCGTGCGAAGCCGGCCAGCAGCACCGCCGCGCGCACCTCGGGGTGCGCCGCCAGGGCCATGGCGTGCAGGGCGCCCTCGCTGTGCCCGATGACGCCGACCGCGTCGGAACGTACATCCGGGTGCGCGGCCAGGGTGTACAGCGCGGCGATGGCGTCCTGGCGGTTGTCGGTGAAGCCGGCCGCCCGCCAGTCACCGGGAGTGGCCCCCGCTCCGCGCCGGTCGTAGCGCAGGGTCGCGATCCCCGCCGCCGCCAGACTCCGGGCCAGCGGCTGCCCGAGGTCCAGGACGAGCTTCGCGGTGTTGCCGTTCCGGTCGAGAGGTCCGGAACCGTGCAGGAGCAGGACGGCCGGATGCGGACCCTGCTCGGCAGGCAGGGTCAGGGTGCCGGCCAGCAGGGTCCCGTCGCCCGCGGCGACCGTTGTCTCGGTTTCGCGTATGTCGGTGTCACGCATGCCGGTGTCACGCAAGGCTTCGCCTCTCATTGATCTCAACAATGAGAACGTTATCAGTTATGAGATCATGAAGGCATGGCTCATGCGAATCTCCTGCTCCACCCCGTGCGCATGCGCATCCTCCAGGCCCTGCTCGGGGAGGACGAGCTGACCACGGCCCAACTCCGCGACCGGCTGCCCGACATCCCCGCCGCCTCCATGTACCGGCACATCGCCACCCTCGCCGGCGCCGGGATCATCGAGGTCGTCCGGGAGAGGCCGGTGCGCGGGACCGTCGAACGCAGCTACCGGGTCCACCAGGACAAGGCCCTCGTCGACGAGGACGCGCGTACGGCCATGACCAAGGAGGACCACCGGCAGGCGTTCACGGTCTTCACCGGCGCCCTGATGAACGGCTTCGACCGCTACCTCTCCCGGGGCGACACCGAGCCCGCGCGCGAGAACGTCCTCTACCGGCAGGGCGTTGTGTACCTGACGGACGAGGAGTACGCGGAGCTGGTCGACGAACTCGAGGCCACCGTCGCCCGCCGGGCCGCCACCACCCCCGACGACGGCCGCACCCGCCACCTCATCAGCCTGGTCATCGTGCCGGACAAGGACGGCTAGGGCCTTTCGTTTGGATCAGACCCCGCGAGCCCGGCCTGATCCAAACGAAAGGCCCTAGGTCCCCGGAAACGGCTCAAGGGCCTGATCCACTCAGTGGATCAGGCCCTTGACCTGGTGTTTCAGCTGTCGGGGTGGCGGGATTTGAACCCACGACCTCTTCGTCCCGAACGAAGCGCGCTGCCAAGCTGCGCTACACCCCGATGCCCACCGGGTGTCCCGGCGACATCGATTACTTTAGCCCACCTGCGCCCGGAGGCGAAATCCGGTTTTGCACCCGGGCGGGAGGCCTCAGTCGCGGGGCGTCAGCGTCAGCAGGGTCGCCTCGGGCGGGCAGGCGAAGCGGACGGGGGTGTAGCGGTTCGTGCCGCAGCCGGCCGAGACATGGAGGTAGGAGCTCCGCTCGCCGACCGTGTGGCCCGAGAGGCCCTTCACCCGGTCCGTGTCCAGGTCACAGTTGGTGACGAGGGCGCCGTAGAACGGGATGCACAGCTGGCCGCCGTGGGTGTGGCCGGCCAGGATCAGCGGGTAGCCGTCCGCCGTGAAGGCGTCCAGGGAGCGCAGGTACGGGGCGTGGACCACGCCGATCGAGAGGTCGGCGCCCGTCTCGGGGCCGCCGGCGACCTCCGCGTAACGGTCCCGCTTGATGTGGGGGTCGTCCAGGCCGGTGAAGGCGATTTCGAGGCCGTCGGCCTTGAGCCGCCCCCTGGTGTTGGACAGGTTCAGCCAGCCCGACGCGTCGAAGCTGTCCCGCATCGGCTCCCACGGGTTGTGGACGGCGCCCACCGCCGGTGCGTTCCCGTTCAGGCCGTGCTTGCCCTGTGTCTTCTCCAGGAGGTAGCGGACCGGGTTGCGGAGCTTCGGGCCGTAGTAGTCGTTGGAACCGAAGACGTAGACCCCGGGGAACTCCATCAGCGGGCCGAGTGCGTCGAGCAGCTCGGGCACGGCCTCAGGGTCGGAGAGGTTGTCGCCGGTGTTCACGACGAAGTCCGGGCGCAGGCCCGCCAGCGACTGGAGCCAGGCGCGCTTCTTGCGCTGGCCACTGACCATGTGGATGTCGGAGACCTGGAGTACGCGCAACGGGCGTGCCCCGTGCGGGAGTACGGGAATGGTGATCCGGCGGAGGCGGAACGAGCGTGCCTCGAATCCGGCCGCGTACACGAGGCCGGCGGCACCGACCGCTGCGCCGACTGCCGTGACTTTCAGGGGTACTCCGTAGCGTGCGCGCATGGGCCCATCGTCGCAGAAAGGCCGCGGCGGGACGAAAACAGGCGGGCGGCAGGTGCCCCGTACCTGTCACAATCGCCGCATGACCACGCTCAAGTCCAAGCTCAAGGAAGACCTCACCACGGCCATGAAGGCGCGTGACGAGCTCACCTCGTCCACCCTCAGGCTCACCCTGACCGCGATCAGCAAGGAGGAGGTCAGCGGCAAGACGTCGCGTGAGCTCTCCGACGACGAGGTGCAGAAGGTGATCGCCAAGGAGGCGAAGAAGCGCCGCGAGGCGGCCGAGGCCTTCGCGCAGGGCGGCCGGACGGAGCAGGCCGAGCGGGAGAAGGCCGAGGGCGAGCTGCTCGACGCGTACCTGCCCAAGCAGCTCTCCGACGACGAGCTCGGCGTGATCGTCGAGCAGGCCGTCCAGGAGGCGAGGAGCGCCGGTGCCGAGGGGCCGCGGGCCATGGGCGCCGTCATGAAGATCGTCAGCCCCAAGGTGGCCGGGCTCGCCGACGGCGGCCGGGTCGCCGCCACCGTGAAGAAGCTGCTCGCGGGCTGAACTGCCGGTGCACGACGCGCACAGGACATGAAGGCGACGAAGGACATGAAGGAGGGGCGCACCCGGCTGGGTGCGCCCCTCCTTCGTTCATGACGCCGTCGCGTGATCCTCGGGGTCAGTGCCCGCCGCGTCCGCCGCCGCCGTGCCCGCCGATGACACCGGGCGGAAGGGTGATGCCGCCGATGGTGCCGGGCTTGTCGTTGCCGTTCCCGCCGTTGTCCTCGTCGCGGCCCTTGTTCTTGTCCTTGTCCTTCCCCTTCTCCTTGGCGCGTGGCACCGAGATCGGGTTGAAGGACGGGGTCTCTCCGGCATCCAGCGCGCCGGTCATCGCCGTCTTCCAGATGGGACCGGGAAGGCAGCCACCGCAGACCTTGTCGTAGTACTGGCCACCGATGGTGATGTCGTACATCTTGGTGGTCTTCTCGCCGATGTCGTCGCCGACCCAGACCGCGGTGGAGAGGTTCGGGGTGTAGCCGACGAACCAGGCGTCGAGGCGGTCGTTCGTCGTACCCGTCTTGCCCGCGTTGTCACGGTCGGTGAGCCCGGCCAGCGTGCCGGTGCCGTCCTCGACCACGCCCTTGAGCATCTGGCTGATCGTGTCCGCCGTCTTCTCGCTCATCGCGCGGGAGCACTTGGTCTGCGGGACGCCGAGCTTCTTGCCGTTGGGGTCGGTGATCGACTCCAGGGCGACGGGCGTGCAGTAGGTACCCCGGTTGGCGAACGTGGCGTACACGGAGGCCATCGACAGCGGGGTGCTCACCTCACCGCCGAGGGTGATCGAGGCGTTCTCCTCGATCTCCTTGCTGTCGCCGCGCTCGTAGCCGACCTTCTTCGCCATCTCGACCGTCTCGCAGAGACCGGCCTTCTGCTCCAGCTTGGCGAAGTAGGTGTTGATGGACTTGCCGAGCGCGCTCGTCATGTCCCAGCTGCCCTTTTCGGTCTCCAGCTCGTTCTGGAGGTCCCAGTTGCTGCTGCCCGTCGGGGATCCCGCACAGGTACGGAAGGAGTTCAGCGGCAGCGAGATCTTCCAGTCAGTGGAGTAGCTCTCCGCCGGGCTGATGCCCTTCTCCAGGGCGGCGGCGGCGGTGATCGGCTTGAAGGTCGAGCCGACCTGGAAGCCGTAGGTGCTGCCGCCCATCTTGTTGTTGACGCCGAGGTTGAGGACCGTCTCGTTCTTCTTCTGGTCCAGGCCGTAGGGCCTGGACTGGGCCATCGACAGGATCTTCCCGGTGCCGGGCTGGACCTGCACCACCGAGGCGGCGACCTTGTCGTCCTTGTAGACCTTCGAGGTCGCGGCCACGTCGGCGGCCTTCTGCGCACGCGGCGAGAGCGTGGTCTTGATGGTCAGACCGCCGAGGTTCCAGAGCTTGGCGCGCTCGTCCTCGGTCTTCCCGAAGGCGGGGTCGGTCAGGATCGTCTTGCGTACGTAGTCGCAGAAGAACCCCGCGCCGCTGACGGCGGTGATGCAGCCGCTGTTCGGCTTGCTGACCGACAGCTTGATGGGGGTGGCGATGGCCTTGTCGGCCTCGGCCTGCGAGATGCTGCCGACGGAAGCCATGCGCCGCAGCACGGTGTTGCGACGCTTGGTCGCCTCCTCCGCGTCGTTGACCGGGTCGTAGCGGGTCGGCGACTGGACGAGGCCGGCCAGCATCGCGGCCTCCTCCACCTTCAGGTCCTTGGCGTGCTTGGAGAAGTAGCGCATGGAGGCCGCTTCGATGCCGTAGGCCTGCTGCCCGAAGAAGGTGATGTTGAGGTAGTTCTCGAGGATCTTCTTCTTGCCGAGCTCTTCCTCGACCTGGATCGCGTACTTCAGCTCCCGGACCTTGCGGCCCATGGTCTGCTGAGTGGCCTCGGCGACCTTCTCGGGGTCGTCGCCCGCCTCCTCGACGAAGACGTTCTTCACGTACTGCTGGGTGAGCGTCGACGCGCCCTGCGAGGCGCCGCCCTCCTGCACGTTGCGGTTCATCGCGCGCAGGATGCCCTTGAGGTCCACGGCGCCGTGCTCGTAGAAGCGGGAGTCCTCGATCGCGACGATCGCGTCCTGCATGTACGGCGAGATGTCCTTGAGCGGGACAACGGTGCGGTCACGCGAGTACACCGTGGCGATCGTGCCGCCCTCGTTGTCAAGGATCTTGGTCCGCTGGCTCAGCGGCGGAGTCTTGAGATTGGAAGGGATCTCGTCGAATCCCTCGACGGTTCCCTTGGCGGCGAGCCCGAGTGCGCCGGCGGCCGGCAGCGCGATGCCTGCCAGCACTGCTCCGGCGAGCGCGGCGACACCGAGGAACTTGGCGGCCTGCTGGGTCGTCGTCAGACCCCCGCCTGAGCGCTTCTTTGGCATGGGGGCAGCCTACGTTCTCATTCGCCGGACATACGTATAGGCCTTGGCCTAAGCTGCTCTCAACTGTCACAGCAGTCCGATTGCGCATCAACCCCCGTGCACAGACCTCAATGGAATTCAGCCACCCATCGAGGCGTTCCCGAATTCGCCTTGTGTGACACTGAATGTCCGTTGTGACTTGGGGTTTCTGTCCCGATTGCGTCGGGAAGGTCCCGCATGTCTCCCCATCACTCCCCTGGGTGATCTGCCGCGTACGCATAGTCCGTTCGGACCATTCAAGATTGGGCCCGAAGGGGGTGTTGTGCCGTGCCTGCCTTCCGTAACGTCCTCAACTGGTAGCGGTGAATATGCCGCTGCCGCCGTGGGGGAGCCTCGATTCGGGAGAGGACGGCGCCGGCATGGGCTGGGTAACCGACTGGAGTGCGCAGGCAGCCTGCCGCACTACCGATCCGGATGAATTGTTCGTACAAGGGGCAGCGCAGAACAGGGCCAAGGCGGTGTGCACCGGATGCCCGGTGCGGACGGAGTGCCTGGCCGATGCGCTGGACAATCGCGTCGAGTTCGGCGTGTGGGGCGGAATGACGGAGCGGGAGCGCCGCGCGCTGCTGCGCCGACGGCCCACCGTCACCTCCTGGCGCCGCCTGCTGGAGACCGCGCGCAGTGAGTACGAGCGGTCCACGGGCATGCTGCCCGCAGCGGTGGGCCTGGACGACGGGCTGCATGGCCACGACGGCCTGCATGGCCACGACGATCTGCGCGACGACGACGCACTGCACGAGACCTTCGCCGCCGTGGGGTGAGACGGGCGGTGTGCGGTACCGCACGGGCTGTTCCTGGGGAGCCCGGCGGCGCTGGAGCGCGGGCCTACGCGGCTCCGGCCGGGGTGGAAGCGGAACCGGTCGCCAGCAGTTCCCCGATGGCCCTGAGGCCCGAGAGATCGTGCACATCACCGGGCAGAGCGGCGACCTCGGCCACCGGTACCTCGGGGTGGAGCGTGGTGAAGCGCTCCCGCGTGTGCTGCTCGCGCGCGACGACCTGCATGCGCTCGGCGTGCAGCCGCAGCAGCCCAGCGGTCAGCTGATCGACGGATGCTTCGTGCGTGTCTGTTTCCGTGTGCGTGGATGGTCCGGACGAGTCAGACGACTTTCGGCCACTGCTGTGCGGCTCGGCGGCGCGCGTCGTCCGGTCGTACGGGGGCGGCTCCTGCTGTGAAGGCTTCTGCGGGGTGTGCTCGCTGCTGCTGGGCTCGGGGGAGAGCGGGGACTCCAGGGCCTCGGGAGAGGGGTCGGCCACCGGGTCCTCCGGGTCACCAAGGCCAGCCTTCCCGGCCGTCTGATCCACAATGCCGGCGCCTTCAAGATTTTCTGCGGCGGCCACGGCCCGCTCCGCGGAGAGCCGCGCGGCCTCGCTGCCGTGCACCCGGTTGAGGACCAGACCTGCCAGCGGCATCTCCTCCGCGGCCAGCCGTTCCACGAAGTACGCCGCCTCGCGCAGGGCGTCCCGCTCGGGCGTCGCGACCACAAGAAAGGCGGTGCCGGGGGCCTGGAGCAGCTTGTACGTGGCGTCGGCCCGGGTGCGGAATCCGCCGAACATGGAGTCCATCGCAGCGACGAAGGTCTGTACGTCACGGAGGAACTGCCCGCCGAGCAGTTTGCCGAGCGTCCCCGTCATCATCGACATCCCGACGTTGAGGAACTTCATCCCGGCCCGTCCGCCGATCTTCGCCGGGGCGATCAGCAGCCGGATGAACTTCCCGTCCAGGAAAGAGCCGAGACGTTTCGGTGCGTCCAGGAAGTCCAGCGCGGAGCGGGAAGGCGGGGTGTCGACGATGATCAGGTCCCACTCGTCGCGTGCCCTCAGCTGCCCGAGCTTCTCCATCGCCATGTACTCCTGCGTGCCCGCGAAGCCGGCCGACAGGGACTGGTAGAAGGGGTTCTCCAGGATCGCGCGGGCGCGCTCGGCGTCCGTGTGCGCCTCGACGGTCTCGTCGAAGGTGCGCTTCATGTCGAGCATCATGGCGTGCAGCTCGCCCTCGCCCCCGATGCCGTCGACCCGACGCGGGATGTTGTCCAGCTGGTCGATGCCCATGGACTGGGCCAGCCGACGGGCCGGGTCGATGGTGAGGACGACGGCCTTGCGGCCGCGCTCCGCCGCCCGTACGCCGAGGGCCGCAGCGGTCGTGGTCTTGCCCACACCCCCGGAGCCGCAGCAGACGACGATACGGATCTCCGGGTCGTCCAGGAGCGCATCCGTCTCCAGTCCGGGCGCGCTCTCCGGCCCCTGTACGTTCTCCGAGCCCGGTGTCTTCTCCGAACCCGGTGCGTTCTCCGGCCCCGCACCGTCCCCCGAGCCCGCTGCGTTCTCCATGCCCGGTGTCATGCGCCCGCCCCTCGTCCGGAGCCGCGTCGCTTCCCGCCCCGGGGTGCCTGCCCCGCCGGGCCGACGGCCTCGTCCCCGACTCCCTGCTTACGGAACTCCTCCGCCAGTTCGTACAGCGCGGACAGGCTCACGCCCTCGCCCATCAGCGGCAGCTCGGCCGTGGGCAGCCCGAGGCCGGCCAGTACGGCGCGCTGCTCACGCTCCAGGCCCACGCGCTGGGCATGCTCCGCGGCCTGTTCGACGAGGGGCCGCACGAGTGCGGCGGAACCTGTCACGCCGGCCCGGGTGAGCGTCTTGGCGATCTCCTTGCGCCGGCCTCCCGAGGCCGTACGCAGCGTGTCCTCGTCCAGCAGGTGGGGCCGCACCATGTTCACGACGACCCGGCCCACGGGCAGTTCGGCGGCCCGGAGCTCCGCGATGCCGTCCGCGGTCTCCTGGACCGGCATCTCCTCCAGGAGCGTCACCAGATGGACCGCGGTCTCGGGGGACTTGAGGACCCGCATCACCGCCTGCGCCTGATTGTGTATGGGGCCGATCCGCGCCAGCCCCGCCACCTCGTCGTTCACGTTGAGGAAGCGGGTGATGCGGCCGGTGGGGGGCGCGTCCATGATCACGTAGTCGTAGACGAACGCGCCCTGCTTGTCCTTGCGGCGTACGGCCTCACAGGCCTTGCCTGTCAGCAGCACGTCCCGGACCCCCGGGGCGATGGTGGTGGCGAAGTCGATCGCGCCGAGCTTCTTCAGCGCGCGGCCCGCGCTGCCGAGCTTGTAGAACATCTGGAGGTAGTCCAGGAGGGCACGCTCGGCGTCGATCGCCAGGGCGTGTACCTCACCGCCGCCCGGCGCCACGGCGATCCTGCGCTCCTCGTAGGGGAGGGGCTCGGATTCGAAGAGCTGGGCGATGCCCTGCCTTCCCTCGACCTCGACGAGGAGTGTGCGCCTGCCCTCGGTCGCGAGGGCGAGCGCGAGTGCGGCGGCGACCGTGGTCTTACCGGTCCCGCCCTTGCCGCTGACGACCTGGAACCTGCTCACGTCTTCGAGCCTAACCAGTCGGCAGGCAGGCTACGCACGAGGCCGCCTGTGCCAGGCATTACAGTCGGCTCATGACCAAGTGGGAATACGCGACCGTGCCCCTTCTCGTGCACGCGACCAAGCAGATTCTGGACACCTGGGGCGAGGACGGCTGGGAGCTGGTCCAGGTCGTTCCCGGGCCGAACAACCCCGAGCAGCTCGTGGCCTACCTGAAGCGGGAGAAGCCGTAGTGGCGGGCGTCGTCGAGGCGAAGCTCGCCGAACTCGGCCTGGTGCTCCCGGACGTCGTACCGCCGCTCGCCGCCTACCAGCCGGCCGTGCGCTCGGGGGTGTACGTCTACACCTCGGGCCAGCTCCCGATCGTGGACGGCACGCTCGCGGTGTCCGGCAAGGTCGGCGCCGAGGTGACTGCGGACGAGGCCAAGGAGCTGGCGAAGACCTGTGCGTTGAACGCCCTGGCCGCGGTCAAGTCGGTCGCCGGTGATCTGGACCGGATCGCACGGGTCGTGAAGGTCGTGGGCTTCGTCGCCTCCGCCACCGACTTCACCGGCCAGCCGGGAGTGATCAACGGCGCGAGCGAGCTGCTGGGCGCGGTCCTCGGCGACAAGGGCGTGCACGCCCGCAGCGCCGTGGGCGTCGCGGTGCTGCCGCTGGACGCACCGGTGGAGGTCGAGGTCCAGGTCGAGCTCGTCGACGCCTGAGCCGGCACTCCTCCGCCCGCCCGACCCCGCGGTTGCCCTCGCCCGATCCCGTAGTTCCACGATCCCGCCCGGTCCGGCGACCGGGCGGGATCGTGCGCGTACGGACGGTGTGCATACGTGTGGGGGCAGGCATGGGTGTCCTGGGCCCCTCGAACATCGGCGCGGTTCCGGATAGCCTCCGGCCATGTCCAACGGTCAGTGGTACCCACCGGAATGGCCCGCCCGGATCAGGGCACTCGCCGGCGGCGAGCTGACAGCCGTGACCCCAAGGCGTGCGGCCACGGTGATGCTGCTCCGCGACGAGGCACCGGGGCCGGGCACCACCGGCCTGGCCGTCCACATGCTGCGCCGGCGCACCTCCATGGCCTTTGCCGGCGGCGCGTACGCCTATCCGGGTGGCGGGGTCGACCCGCGCGACGACGACCACCTCGTCCGCTGGGCAGGACCGTCCCTGGACACCTGGGCCGGCCGGCTGGGTGTCGGCACCGTCGCAGAGGCGCAGGCCGTCGTCTGCGCCGCGGTCCGTGAGACGTACGAGGAAGCGGGCGTCCTGCTGGCCGGGCCCACCGCCGACACCGTCGTGAGCGACACCACGGGTGCCGACTGGGAGGCCGACCGCGAGGCCCTCGTCGCCCGCGAGCTGTCCTTCGCGGACTTCCTGGACCGCCGGGGCCTGGTGCTGCGCTCCGACCTGCTGGCCGCGTGGGCGCGCTGGATCACCCCGGCCTTCGAGCCACGGCGCTACGACACCTGGTTCTTCGTGGCCGCGCTCCCGGAGGGACAGCGCACCCGGAACGCCTCCACCGAGGCAGACCGGGCGGTGTGGATCCGGCCGGGTGACGCGGCGGACGGCTACGACCGGGGCGAACTGCTGATGATGCCGCCCACCGTGGCCACCCTGCGGGCCCTGAGGCCTTACGGGACGGCCGCGGAAGCGCTGAAGGGGGCGGATGCCCAGGAATTGGCTCCTGTGCTGGCAGAGGCCCGTATGGAGGGTGATGAGCTGGTGCTGAGCTGGCCGGGGCACGAGGAGTTCACCAAGCACGTCCCGACGGACGGTGGATCATGAGCGACGCGGCCGCACTGCCCGGGCAGCCCCGTGGCGGGGTCGTCTCAGGGCCCGCGACCACCCGTACGGTCAACGTCCTGGCGCCCAACGCCTCGGCGATGACCCTGGACGGCACGAACACCTGGATCGTCGCGGAACCGGACTCCGACCTCGCGGTCGTGATCGACCCGGGCCCGCTCGACGACGTACATCTGCGGGCCGTCGTCGACACCGTGGAGCGTGCGGGCAGGCGGGTCGGCCTCACCCTGCTCACGCACGGACACCCCGACCACGCGGAGGGCGCAGCGCGCTTCGCCGAGCTCACCCGTACGAAGGTGCGCGCCCTGGACGTGGCGCTGCGCCTGGGCGACGAGGGACTCGAAGCGGGTGACGTGATCACCACGGGCGGGCTGGAGCTCAGGGTGGTCCCGACCCCGGGACACACCGCCGACTCGCTCTCCTTCCACCTGCCCGCCGACCGGGCCGTGCTGACGGGCGACACGGTTCTCGGGCGCGGCACCACCGTCGTCGCGCACCCGGACGGCCGGCTCGGGGACTACCTGGACACCCTGCGGCGGCTGCGCTCGCTGACGGTCGACGACGGGGTGCACACGGTGCTGCCGGGGCACGGGCCGGTGCTGGAGGACGCACAGGGCGCGGTCGAGTTCTATCTCGCTCACCGGGCACACCGGCTGGCCCAGGTGGAGACGGCCGTGGAGGCGGGGCACCGGGCGCCCGCCGAGGTCGTGGCGGCGGTGTACGCGGATGTGGACCGTTCCCTCTGGCCGGCGGCGGAACTGTCGGTACGGGCTCAGCTGGAGTACCTCGGCGAGCACGGCCTGATCTGACCCGACCCGGCCCGGCCCGGTTCCGATCTGGCCCCGGGCGCGCCCCGCAGCCCGCACAACACGACAAGGCCCCACCTGCCGGTGGGGCCTTGTCGGATGCGTCAGCGCGGCCGCTCGTGTCGGGCGGTCGGACGGTCGGTCGGGTCAGCGGGACCGCTTCGCCAGCCGCTCCACGTCCAGCAGGATCACGGCGCGCGCCTCGAGCCGCAGCCAGCCGCGGCCCGCGAAGTCCGCGAGTGCCTTGTTGACCGTCTCGCGGGAGGCGCCGACCAGCTGGGCGAGCTCCTCCTGCGTCAGGTCGTGCACCACGTGGATGCCCTCCTCCGACTGCACGCCGAAGCGGCGCGACAGATCGAGGAGCGCACGGGCGACGCGGCCCGGCACATCGGAGAAGACCAGGTCGGACATCTGGTCGTTGGTCTTGCGCAGGCGGCGGGCGACGGCGCGCAGCAGTGCGGTGGCCACCTCGGGGCGGACGTTCAGCCAGGGCTGGAGGTCTCCGTGGCCGAGGCCGAGGAGCTTGACCTCCGTGAGCGCGCTGGCCGTCGCCGTACGCGGGCCCGGG
This sequence comes from Streptomyces sp. NBC_01012, assembly GCF_045162755.1. Taxonomy (NCBI): domain Bacteria; kingdom Bacillati; phylum Actinomycetota; class Actinomycetes; order Kitasatosporales; family Streptomycetaceae; genus Streptomyces; species Streptomyces sp. NBC_01012. The sequence goes on from NZ_CP108688.1 coordinate 4,132,474, forward strand.
TCGAACAGGGACAGCTCCCCGATCAGCTCTCCGGGGCCGAGGACGGCCAGCATGTTCTCCCGCCCGTCGGGGGAGGTGCGGTGGAGCTTCACCTTGCCCTCGGTGACCACGTACAGGCGGTCGCCCGGGTCGCCCTCGTGGAACAGCGCGTCTCCGCGTGCGAGGGTCACCTCACTCATCGAGGCGCGGAGCTCCGCGGCCTGCTCATCATCGAGCGCCGCGAAAAGCGGGGCGCGCCGCAGAACGTCGTCCACGAGTTCTCTCCTTGTCGGCCTGTTCAGGGAAGCGTCGTTTCCATGATGCCGGACGGTAAAACCGTGCGATCGATCACAAACCAGTTTGACGCACGCGCGTGCCGGTCCCTACGGCAGGGGGCCGATTGGGCGTGGATACGCGGTGACCGGGGCGGATGTCAGCCCCTGGCTCTAGGCTGGCCGGGTGTCCGTGACGCCGGTGAAAGCGCGGGCCGAGGGGGCTGATGGGGTGTCGGGAGACAGGAATTCCGCTGTGGGCGAACAGGTCGCACGAAGCAAGAAAAATGCCGCAAGTCGCTCGACGGGAGCAGCGCGCGGAGCAGCGTCGGGGACATCACGAGGAGCGGCGTCGGGGGCGGCGCGTGGAGGAGGGGCAGGAGCGGCCTCCGGCAAGCCCGCGAAGCCCGAGTCGCATCTCGCGATGGTCCGCCGTGCCCGCCGGATCAACCGTGAGCTCGCCGAGGTCTATCCGTACGCCCATCCCGAGCTGGACTTCCGCAATCCGTTCGAGCTCCTGGTGGCCACGGTGCTTTCCGCCCAGACCACCGACCTGCGGGTCAACCAGACCACCCCGGCCCTCTTCGCGGCCTACCCGACGCCCGAGGACATGGCCGCCGCCGTGCCCGAGAAGCTGGAGGAGATCATCCGGCCGACCGGTTTCTTCCGGGCCAAGGCGCGGTCCCTCATGGGCCTGTCGGCCGCTCTGCGCGACGACTTCGACGGCGAGGTACCCGGGCGTCTCGCGGATCTCGTCAAGCTGCCGGGCGTCGGGCGCAAGACGGCCAACGTCGTCCTCGGCAACGCGTTCGGCGTGCCCGGAATCACTGTGGACACGCACTTCGGCCGGCTGGTCCGACGCTGGAAATGGACCGAGCAGGAGGACCCGGAGAAGGTCGAGGCGGAGATCGCCGCGATCTTCCCGAAGAGCGAGTGGACGATGCTCTCGCACCGTGTGGTGTTCCACGGCCGTCGCATCTGCCACTCCCGTAAGCCCGCCTGCGGAGCGTGCCCCATCGCCGCTCTCTGTCCCGCCTACGGGGAGGGCGAGACGGACCCGGAGAAGGCGAAGAAGCTCCTGAAGTACGAGATGGGCGGCTATCCGGGCCAGCGCCTGAGCCCGCCCCCTGACTATCCGGGCAGCCCCGCACCGCCGCTGGGAGCCGGGTGAGCGCCCTTCGCCCCCGCCCGCCGGGTGCGCATGGGCCCCTTGCGCCCTGCCCGCCGGGTGCGCACCGGCGCCCTGTGTCCCACCCGCCGGGCGCGCATGGGCGTCCTGTGCCCCGCCCGCCCGGCGTGGCCCCGTGCGGAACGAAATGACCGACGACAGGCGTTGGAACGACGGGGGTGCCCATGACGCACGCACAAGGAACACGGGCCGCGGCTGACGCGGCCACCGACGGTAGGGGTGCGCCCCACGACAGCGCCCTCACCGTCACCACCGACGGCCTGCCCGCCTGGCTCGATCCCGTGGCCCGAGCGGCGCGCACGGTGCAGGCGCAGCAGCTCAGCCGGTTCCTGCCGCCGGAGAGCGGGGCCGGGCGCCAGTCCGCCGTCCTGGTGCTCTTCGGCGAGGGTGAGCGCGGCCCTGAGCTGCTCCTGATGGAGCGTTCAGGGTCCCTGCGTTCCCACGCCGGCCAGCCGTCCTTCCCCGGGGGCTCCCTCGACCCCGAGGACGGCGACCACACGACCACCGGGCCTCTCAGGGCCGCGCTGCGGGAGGCAGAGGAGGAGACCGGACTCGATCCGAGCGGTGTCCAGCTCTTCGGCGTGCTGCCCCGGCTCTACATCCCGGTGAGCGGCTTCGTCGTCACGCCGGTCCTCGGCTGGTGGCGGACGCCCAGCCCGGTGGGAGCCGTCGATCCCGCCGAGACCGCCCGGGTCTTCACGGCTCCCGTGGCCGATCTCACGGATCCGGCCAACCGCGCGACGGCGGTCCACCCCAGCGGGCACCAAGGCCCCGCGTTCCTGGTCGAATCGGCCCTGGTCTGGGGATTCACAGCGGGTGTGATCGACAGGATTGTGCACTTCGCGGGGTGGGAACGCCCCTGGGACAGGACCAGGCAGGTGCCGCTCGACTGGCGCGCATGACAGGCTGACTCCCGTGCTGCGCTGTTCCGGGCCTGGCCCGGACCCCGTCGAACCGGACGGGCCAGGTGACGAATCTGCGAGGCTATAGACGGTGAACGTGCTGGACATCCTGCTGCTCGTCGGCGCCGTGTGGTTCGCGGTCATCGGCTACCGCCAGGGTTTCGTCGTCGGCATCCTGTCCGTGATCGGCTTCCTGGGCGGCGGTCTCGTGGCCGTCTACCTGTTGCCCATCATCTGGGACCAGGTGACCGACGGATCCGAGGTCTCCTCCACCGCGGCCATCGTCGCGGTGGTGATCGTGATCGTGTGCGCCTCCGTGGGCCAGGCTTTCACCACCCATCTGGGCAACCGGCTCCGCCGGCACATCACGTGGTCGCCCGCGCGCGCCCTGGACGCCACGGGCGGTTCCCTGGTCAACGTGGTGGCCATGCTCCTGGTGGCCTGGCTGATCGGATCCGCGCTGGCCGGTACCTCACTGCCGACGCTGGGCAAGGAGGTCCGCAGCTCCTCGGTCCTGCTCGGGGTCTCGCGGGTGATGCCCGATCAGGCCTCCACCTGGTTCACGGACTTCTCGTCCGTCCTCGCGCAGAACGGCTTCCCGCAGGTCTTCAGCCCCTTCGCCAACGAGCCCATCACCGAGGTCGACGCCCCGGACCCGGCGCTCGCCGGGAGCCCGGTGGCCACCCGTGCCAAGAAGTCCATCGTCAAGGTCGTCGGGATGGCGCCGGGCTGCGGCAAGGTCCTCGAAGGAACCGGTTTCGTCTTCTCCGACCGCCGTGTGATGACCAACGCCCACGTGGTCGGCGGCGTGGACGAGCCGACCGTCCAGATCGGCGGCGAGGGCCGGCTGTACGACGCCAAGGTCGTCCTCTACGACTGGCAGCGGGACATCGCCGTACTGGACGTCCCCGACCTGGACGCCAAGCCCCTGCACTTCACCGGGAGCGACAAGGACGCGGCCAGCGGCGACAGCGCCATCGTCGCCGGCTTCCCTGAGAACGGCGGCTACGACGTACGTTCCGCACGCATCCGGGGCCGTATCGACGCCAACGGCCCGGACATCTACCACCGGGGCACCGTGCGGCGTGATGTGTACTCGCTCTTCGCGACCGTCCGCCAGGGCAACTCCGGCGGCCCGCTGCTCACTCCGGACGGGAAGGTGTACGGAGTGGTGTTCGCGAAGTCGCTCGATGACCCCGACACGGGTTACGCGCTGACGGCCGACGAGATCCGCGAGGACATCGAGCTCGGCAGGTCCACCGCCCAGCAGGTCGACAGCCAGGGCTGCGCTCTCTGAGGTCTGCGCACGGCGGCCGGCGTCCCGTCCAAGGCGACGGTGCCGGTGCCGGTGGCGACGTGTGCGGGGACGGCGACCGTCCCATCGATGCGGACGGCTACATCCACAGGGACGGCGACCGTGTCATCCACGGGGATGGCGCAGGCGTGCCGAGACCCAGCGGGCCCGGCGGTGGAGAATGCGCGGAATGCCCAGCCGGAGATCGCGGAAGTCGCTCACATCGTGCACCCGGCTCGGGGAGCCGCCCCCCTCATGAATGCTCGGACCAGCAGGAGCGGTCGAGCGGCGGTTGCGTGCTGCGTCATTGAAGTCGCGCGTCCAGCCCATACCCCGACGTCTGCCCGTGACCCAAGGTCGGTAATCGTGCGCGAGTCAGCCAATTGGCTTATGCGGCAGGCAATTGGCTGTTCGTCGGACAACTGTGCCCACCGACTACCGGTCGGGCTCAGGGTCCTTGAGCCAGTTGATGAGTTCGGCCGAGAAGCCGACCGGATCCTCCTCGTGGGGGAAGTGCCCCAGACCGTCGAAAAGTCGCCATCGGTAGGGCGCCTCGACGTACTCGCCGGATCCCGCGGAACTGCGGGTCCTGATCGCCGGATCGAGCGAGCCGTGGAGATGCAGGGTCGGCACCCGCACCGGGCGCTTCATACGCCGGTTGAACTGGACGCCGTCCGGGCGGGCCAGTGAACGGACCATCCAGCGGTACGGCTCGATCGAGCAGTGGGCCGTCGAGGGGATGCACATCGCGCGCCGGTAGACGTCCGTGGTCCGGTCGTCGGGGAAGCCGGGAGTGCGCGGGCCGGACCAGTCACGGATCAGCCGGGCCACCAGAGCCGCGTCGTCCGCCACGAGCTGACGCTCAGGAACCCACGGACGCTGGAAGCCCCAGACGTGCGAGCCGGCCTTGGACTGAGCGAAGTCCGAAAGCATCGAGGAACGCCAGCGTCGCGGATGCGGCATCGAGGACACCACGAGCCGCCGGACCAGCTTCGGCCGCATCACGGCCGCGGTCCAGGCGAGGTAACCGCCCATGTCGTGCCCGACGAGCGCCGCGTCGGGCTCGCCGAGCGAACGGATCACGCCGGTGACGTCGAGCGCCAGGTTGGCCGGGTCGTAGCCCCGGGGCGTACGGTCGCTGCCGCCGACCCCGCGGAGGTCCATCGCGACCGCGCGGTACCCGGCGTCGGCCAGGGCCGTCAGCTGATGGCGCCAGGTCCACCAGAACTGCGGGAAACCGTGCAGCAACAGCACCAGTGGGCCGTCGCCGATCTCGGCGATGTGGAAGCGCGCGCCGTTGGCGGCCACGTCGCGGTGGGTCCAGGGCCCGTCGATGCGGACGGGGCTGCCGGAACCGGCTGCCGGTCCCAGTGGCCCCACCGGTCCTGATGCACTGAAGTCGGGGTCGGTCATGCGGACGAGCGTGTCACAGAGGGCACCGCGTCCTGGACAGGTCCGCTCTCGATGGCCTTGTCCGAGAGCGTGCTGCCCTGCGCGTGTTCGATCGCATGCGCGCCGGTGGGGCGGGGGTGGGGCTTGACGCCCTGGAGGACCGCCGCGGTCTGCTTGGCCGAGGCGATGGACTTCTCCGGCGGCTTGACCTTCTTGAACTTGGCCCACCCGAACAGGGCGAGCAGGATCCCCAGCAGGATGAACGCACCGCCGACGATCAGGAACGACCAGGCGAGACCGAGCCCGAGATTGTGGATCCCGTAGGCCGCGGCGAAGCTCAGCACCGGGATCGCGAACAGGATCAGCACACCTGTGACGATGAAAGCCACACTGCCGATCACGCCGCGCTTGACGTCCTGGCGCACCTCGGCCTTGGCCAGGGCGATCTCGTCGTGCACCAGCGCGGACATCTCAGCAGTCGCCGAGGCGAACAGCTGTCCGATACTACGGTCGGTGCTGCCCGCGTAGTTGCCGGGGTCGCTCATCCCTGACTCCCTCTCTTATTCCGTACATCCGATGTCAGATCATGCCGGACTGTCCGGCTTGCTGCTCGCTGCCCCCGCCCGTTCGGCAAGGCGACGGTGCTCGGCAGCCTTCCTCTCGTGGACCGCGGCCATGCGGAGGTGGTACTCGGGGTCGTCCTGTTCGTAGACGTCGGGCACCCCCGATCCGTCCGCGTCGAGCTCTTCGGCCTCGTACAACGCCCTGTATCTGCGTACCCGCAGTTTGAGCAGTACACCGGAGAGTACGGCGGCAATCAGGGAACCGATGAGCACAGCGGCCTTGACGTCGTTGATCATGGCCTCGTCGCCGTTGAAGGCGAGTTCCCCGATGAGCAGCGAAACGGTGAAGCCGATGCCGGCCAGCGTGGCCACGGCGAAGACGTCTGCCCAGGCGAGGTCCTTGTTCAGCTGGGCCTTCGTGAAGCGGGTGACGAGCCAGGTGCCACCGAAGACGCCCACGGTCTTGCCGACGACCAGACCGAGGACCACACCGAGCGTCTCGGGCCGGGTGAACACTCCGGCCAGGGCATCGCCCTTGAGGGTGACACCGGCCGAGAAGAGAGCGAACAGCGGGACCGCGAAGCCGGCCGACAGAGGCCGCGTCAGGTGCTCGATGCGCTCACCGGGTGACTGCGCCTCTCCCTCGCGCGGGGTGCAGCGCAGCATGAGCCCCATGGCGACCCCGGCGATCGTCGCGTGGACGCCGCTGTTGTACATCAGCCCCCAGATCACCAGGGCGAGCGGCAGATAGATGTACCAGCCTCGTATCCCGGTGCGCAGCAGCACATAGAACACGGCGAGACCCACGAAGGCGCCGCCGAGCGCCAGGAAGTCGATGTTCTCGGTGAAGAAGACCGCGATGATGAGGATGGCGAAGAGGTCGTCGACGACAGCGAGCGTCAGCAGGAAGGCACGCAGCGCCGACGGCAGCGAGGTGCCGATGACCGCGAGGACGGCGAGCGCGAACGCGATGTCGGTGGCCGTGGGGACGGCCCAGCCGGCGAGGGATCCACCGCCGAGTGCCGTGGTCAGCGTGTAGACGACGGCGGGGACGGCCATGCCGCAGAGCGCCGCCGCGACGGGGAGGGCAGCGGCCTTGGGATCGCGGAGCTCCCCTGCGACCAGCTCACGCTTGAGTTCGACGCCCGCGACGAAGAAGAAGATGGCGAGCAGCCCGTCGGCCGCCCAGTGGGCTACCGAGAGATGAAGCCCCAGTGTTTCGGGCCCGAAATGGAAATGGCTGACGGACGCGTAGGCGGAGCCGAAGGTGTTGGCCCAGATCAGCGCGGTGACGGCCGCGGCCAGCAGGATGACACCGCCGACGGTCTCGGTGCGCAGGGCATCGGCGACGTAGTTGCGCTCGGGGAGCGACAGCCGGCCGAGCAGAGTACGGCGGCCGGAAGGGGGGACTGGGGGCAGGGGCGGGGCCACGGGGGAGACCTCCGGGTCGGGTTACGGCAGTGGTGGCATGGCGAATACACATGCCGACCAGACTTCCCGGCGCCCCTGTGGAGATTTTTCTGTTCTGTTGGTGCGTGTGGTGCGTGCTGCTCGCGTTGTTGTGCGTGCTGCTCGCGCTGACGCCGTTACGCCGGACCAGGCCGAACCACGACGACGAAGCCATCACTCTACCTGGGCTATCGGAAGGTATCCGGATCCGGCTCCCGCCGCACGCTCTCCGGCTGCCGACAGGCCGGCCTGTCGGCGGAAGGGGCACCCGGTTTGCCCGCTCCGGGTGCCCCTCCCCCTGCCTGGTCCTCTAGTCCTCGGAGGAGGCGGACGGCAGCTGCGTCTGGATGAGCGACATGACCGAGGAGTCCGTGAGCGTGGTGACATCGCCCAGCTCCCGATTCTCGGCGACATCACGCAGCAGGCGCCGCATGATCTTGCCGGAACGGGTCTTCGGGAGCTCCGCCACCGGCAGGACGCGCTTGGGCTTGGCGATCGGTCCCAGAGTGGCGCCGACGTGGTTGCGCAGGTCGGCGACCAGTTCCTCGGAGGCGGTGGCCGTCCCACGCAGGATCACGAAGGCGACGATGGCCTGGCCCGTGGTCGCGTCGTTGGCGCCGACCACGGCGGCCTCGGCGACCGACGGGTGCGAGACGAGAGCCGACTCGACCTCGGTGGTCGAGATGTTGTGCCCCGACACGAGCATGACGTCGTCGACCCGGCCGAGCAGCCAGATGTCGCCGTCCTCGTCCTTCTTCGCGCCGTCGCCCGCGAAGTACTTGCCCTCGAAGCGCGACCAGTAGGTGTCGATGTAACGCTGGTCGTCTCCCCAGATGGTGCGGAGCATCGACGGCCACGGCTCGGTGAGGACGAGATAGCCGCCCCCGCCGTCCGGCACCTCGTTGGCCTCGTCGTCGACGACGGTGGCGGAGATGCCGGGCAGGGCCCGCTGGGCCGAACCCGGCTTCGTCGCCGTGACCCCGGGGAGCGGCGAAATCATCATGGCGCCGGTCTCGGTCTGCCACCAGGTGTCCACGATCGGGCAGGAGTCGGCGCCGATGTTCTTGCGGTACCAGATCCACGCCTCGGGGTTGATCGGCTCACCGACCGAACCGAGGACACGCAGCGACGAGAGATCGAACTTGGCGGGGATGTCGTCTCCCCACTTCATGAACGTACGGATCGCTGTCGGCGCGGCGTAGAGGATCGTGACGCCGTACTTCTGGACGATCTCCCAGAAGCGTCCCTGGTGGGGCGTGTCGGGCGTTCCCTCGTACATGACCTGGGTCGCGCCGTTGGCCAGCGGGCCGTAGACGATGTACGAGTGCCCGGTCACCCAGCCGATGTCGGCCGTGCACCAGTAGACGTCGGTCTCGGGCTTGAGGTCGAAGACCGCGTGGTGGGTGTACGCCGTCTGGGTCAGGTAGCCACCGGAGGTGTGCAGGATGCCCTTCGGCTTACCCGTGGTGCCCGAGGTGTAGAGGATGAAGAGCGGCTGCTCCGCTTCGAAGGCCTCGGGCGTGTGCTCCGCCGACTGCCGGCCCGTGATCTCGTGCCACCAGACGTCCCGGCCCTCGGACCACGCGGTGTCCTGCCCGGTGCGCCGGACCACGAGGACGTGCTCGACACCGGCGATGCGTGAGACGGCTTCGTCCACCGCGGGCTTGAGCGCCGAGGGCTTGCCGCGGCGGTAGCCGCCGTCGGCGGTGATGACCACCTTGGCGTCGGCGTCCTGGATGCGGGCGGCGATGGCGTCCGCGGAGAAGCCGCCGAAGACCACCGAGTGGGCCGCGCCGATACGGGCGCAGGCCAGCATCGCCACGACGGCCTCCGGGATCATCGGCAGATAGACGGCGACCCGGTCACCCTTGCCGACACCGAGCTCGATGAGTGCGTTGGCCGCGCGGGAGACCTCGTCCTTCAGCTCCGCGTAGGTGATGGCGCGGCTGTCCCCCGGCTCGCCCTCGAAGTGGATCGCGACGCGGTCGCCGTTGCCGGCCTCGACATGACGGTCCACGCAGTTGTACGCGACGTTGAGCTTGCCGTCCGCGAACCACTTCGCGAAGGGCGGGTTGCTCCAGTCGAGCGTCTCGGTCGGCTCCGTGACCCAGGTCAGGCGGCGGGCCTGCTCGGCCCAGAAGCCCAGCCTGTCCGCCGCGGCCTGCTCGTACGCCTCCGCGGTCACGTTGGCGTTGGCGGCCAGATCGGCGGGCGGTGTGAACCGCCGCTCCTCCTTGAGCAGATTGGCCAGGCTTTCGTTGCTCACGACATCTCCCATTCCCAGGGTGTCCGTTGTGTCCCGGAGGACAGCTCATCAGGCATCGGGCCAGGTGACAAGTGTCTACCGGAAAGTGGTTTAGACCTGTGTCCTCGTGCGGGGAGTCACATGTCCCGCTCGGGCAAGCACCTGCCGTGCGTCGCCCAAGCGGGATCACGCGGGATCACAAGGAATCACGGACCGGGTGTGTGAGTGGTTCAGGCGCTGACGGTGGTTCCAGGAGCTGTGTGCAGCGCCTCGATGCCGTGCTCCGCACCGGGGGCGACCCGGACGAACACCTCGTCGGGCCCTGTACCCGAACTGGCGCCCTCGGTCAGCAGATAGGCCTGCGCCTCGCCGACATGGAAGTACATGCCGTGCAGTTGCAGGGTGCCCGCTGCCAGTCGGCGGGCCACCGACTCATGGGCTCGCAGATGCTCCAACTGCTGGACCACATTGGTGAGGCAGAGCTGCTCCACCGCGTCGGTGGGCAGCCGGCCTGCGATGCGCGCCCAGGAGTGATGGCGCGAATGCATGCGATCCAGGCTCGGAAGGCCATGCCGCAACCAGCGCCACAGAGGCGTCCCAGGTGTCTCCGGCGCTGCCTCCGACAGGGCCTGCATCGCCCCGCATCCGGAGTGGCCGCAGATGGTGATGGATTCGACCCCCAGCACATCCACCGCGTACTCGATGGCGGCAGCCACGGAATCGTCTCCGTTCCCCGTGTCCCCGGCACCGGAAGGCGGCACCAGATTGCCGACGTTCCGCACGGTGAAGAGATCGCCGGGACCGCTTGCTGTGATCATGCTGGTGACCAGGCGGGAATCGGCACAGGTGAGGAACAGCTGCGAAGGCCGCTGCCCCTCGGCGGCCAGCCGGGCCAGCTCGTCACGGACCAGCGGCGCGGTGGTGCGCTGGAACGAACTCAGGCCGCTGAGAAGGCGATGCGCACCGTGCGGACGCCCGGCGGAACCTCTGGGGGCAGTGGAAGGGGAGGACTCGAAGGACTGGAGGGACTGGGAGGACTTCGATACGGCGTGCACGGCAGGTGAGGCACCGGTGGCGCCGGCCGGCGCGATGTCCCGCGTGCGGTCGTGGCAGTGATGATTGCGCCACGGTGTCCAGGGACGGCAACAGGAGTGCGCGGCCGACGCGGGCTCGGCGATTCGGCCCCCGGAGCGCCCGGTGAACTCGACGCGGCCGCCCATCGCGGTCTGCGCCGCATACCAGTCCTGAATCGTCTCGTACGCCGCGTGGTCCATGAAGAAGCCGTCCAACTCGACCACTGCGTCCACCCCTTGGGGAAGCCTTCCGAGCAGGCGGCTGAGCCGGGGGACGGCCAGGAAGGTCAGTTGACCGCGTGCGGCCACCAGATAGCGGCCGTCCCTCTCCGTCACGGTGATCCTGGTGTGTGCCAGCCGGTGCAGGGCGACGGCCACCGCCACGACGATGCCGATCGCCACCCCCTGGAGCACCCCGGCCAGAATCACACCGCTGATCGTGGCGCCGTACACCAGGAATTCCCGGTGTCTGTGGACCTTTCGGATGTGGGCGAAGCTGACCATCTGGACCCCGACGACCATCACCAGGGCTGCGAGCGCGGCCAAGGGGATCCATTCGAGGACTGTGACCAGCAGCACGGATGCCAACAACACCCAGACGCCGTGCAGCACAGTGGAGGCCCGACTCCTCGCGCCCGCCCGCACATTCGCGGAACTCCGTACGGCGCCGCCCGAGACGGCGAGCCCTCCGGCCAGGCCCGAGACCGCGTTGGCGATGCCCTGGGCCCGCAGCTCCCGGTCGAGATCCGATCGCTTGACGGGTGGGTACGGCGCCGTACCGTCCTTGGGTGTGGCCATGGAGCGGTCCGCGGCCAGCTTGTCCACGGAGACGGCGGCCAGCAGGGATTCGAGGCTCGCGACGAGCATGACGGTGAACACCGCCGTCGCCAGCGCCGCCACCGGGCCGTGCGGCAGCTCGGGCAGTGCGTGCGCGCGCCAGGAGGGAAGGTCGACCCGGGCGATGCCAGGTGCTGCCACCGCGGCTACAGCCGTCGCGGTGACCACTGCGGCGAGCGCCGCGGGGATTCTGCCCAATGACGCGCCGACCCGCCTGGGCAGGCGTGGCCACAGGACGAGAAGGGCAACCGTCAGGGCTCCGATGAGGGGCCCGGCCGGCTCGACGTGCGCCAAGCGGGAGGGCAGCGACAGCGCGTTGTCGAGGGCCGAGCTGCGCGGCACCTCGCCGAACACGATGTGCAGCTGGGCGAGCGCGATGGCCACACCGATGCCGGCGAGCGTGCCGTGCACGATGGCCGGACTGACGGCGAGGGCGCTGCGGGCCGCTCTCAGCGAGCCCAGCAGAATCTGCAGGAGCCCCGCCCCGACGGTGATGGCACACGTGGTGCGCCACCCGTAGATCTGGATCAACTCGGCCGTGACCACGGTCAGTCCGGCGGAGGGGCCGCTGACCTGGAGCGGTGTGCCGCCCAGCAGTCCGGCGACGATGCCCCCGATCGCGGCGGACACCAGTCCGGCGGCGAGTGGGGCGTCCATAGCGACGGCTAGGCCGAGCGACATGGGGACGGCGATCAGGAAGACGGTGATCGATGCGGACAGATCCGCACCCGAGACGCGGAAGCGGCCGCGACGGGGTGAGGACGGCGGACTGTGCGGACGCTTGATTCCCGAGGCCCTGGAAGGGCGTGAACTTCGGGATGAGCGGTCGTTGCGAGTAGGGACGCAGGCAGACATGTTTCCCGTCTCCTCCGGGGCAGCGCGGTCGCGGTGTGCGAATGACGGCGGCCGTGGTTCACGGCGTGCAGCGGTGGGGTAAAGCGGCGGGATTTCTCAACTCTCCGTAAATGAATCGTAATGGAGGGTAAAGAAAGGTGTCCATGCTTTCGAGCAGATAGGCCAGCGAGTCACTCTTCTCAGTGAATAAGCAGCTTTTCATCCGGCTTGTCGTACTGATTCCGGCAGGGCTGCGTGTGAGGTTGGCCGCGCCGTGTCGGCGTACTTCAACGCACGAATCCTGCAAGGAAGAGGGTGGACGGATGATGGCCGTCGCGAAGCGGATCGCCCTGGGAGCCGTGGCCACGGCCCTGGTCGCCGGACTTGCCGGCTGCTCGGTTCCCGGGACGGGGGCGTCCGGCTCCGCGCCCGGGGCGGGCAAGAAGTCCGCCCCGGGCGCGGAGGAGAACTCTCCCGCGGCGGCGCCCAAGGGGGCGGTCGAGCTCATCGGCGACGGCTCCACCGCCTTTACCGGAGCCCAGCCGGAAATCCCCGTGGCCAAGCGGCTCAAGCCCGGCCAGAAGCCCCCGCAGTTCGTGGTGTTCTCGTGGGACGGTGCGGGTGAGGACAGCCAGAAGCTCTTCTCGCATTTCCGGGAGGTCGCGAAGAAGTACGACGCCAAGATGACGTACTTCCTCAGCGGCGTGTACCTCCTGCCGGAGAAGAAGAAGGCACTCTACGACCCCCCGCAGCACTCGGTGGGTAGCTCCGACATCGGATTCAACGATGCGGAGGGAATCCACGACACGCTGAGGGAGCTGCGTGCGGCGTGGCAGGAGGGCAACGAGATCGGCACCCACTTCAACGGGCACTTCTGCGGTCCTGACGGGGGTGTCGGCACCTGGTCGGTCGAGGAGTGGAAGAGCGAGATCAGCCAGGCCAAGTCGTTCGTGAAGAGCTGGAAGACGAACTCCCCCGATCTCAAGGGGGAAGCGCCCCTGCCCTTCGACTACGACAAGGAGCTGATCGGCGCCCGCACCCCGTGCCTGGAGGGGCAGAAGAACATGGTCGCGGCCGCACGGACCATGGGGTTCCGCTACGACTCCAGCGGAATCCGTAACCAGGTCTGGCCCACGAAGAAGGACGGGCTCTGGGATCTCTCCATGCAGCTCGTCCCCGTGCCCGGCCGGGCGTTCGAGACGCTCTCGATGGACTACAACTTCATGTTCAACCAGTCCGGTACGACGACGCAGGGCGACCCCGACAAGCGCGAGTACTGGGGCAACCAGCTGCGGGACGGTCTGCTTCAGGCCTTCGACCGCGCCTACAGCGGCAACCGGGCTCCGCTGATCATCGGCAACCACTTCGAATCCTGGAACGGCGGCACCTACATGCGTGCGGTCGAGGAGACGATCAAGACGGTGTGCACCAAGAAGGACGTGCAGTGCGTCTCCTTCCGCCGGCTCGCCGACTGGCTGGACGCGCAGGATCCGGCCACGCTCGCCAGGCTCGGGACGCTGAAGGTCGGTCAGGAGCCCAAGCCCGGCTGGACCGCCTTCCTTGCTGGGACGGCCCCGGGTAAGCCCGCGAGCAGCCCCGTGCCTGCCAGGCCGGCAGACCAGCCGGCAGGCAAGGGGGCCGATGGGAGTGCGGAGTAGCGCTCACCCGTAGGCGCGGGGCTCACCCGCGGGCGCCGCTCGCTCCGGCTCAGGCCGGCTGGGCGGCGTCCGCCTCCGCACGGTGTTCCTGCAGGACGAAGGCGGGGTCGACCTGGGCAGCCAGATCGGCGCCCGTCTTCTCGTTGCCCCAGCTCTCGGCGTTCTTCAGGTGGAAGTGCACCATCTGCCGCGTGTAACGCTCCCAGTCGCGCAGGGCGTACGAGTCCTCCGCGGCGTTCTGCAGGGCTTGCAGGGCCATCCGGTTGTCCGCTTCCAGCAGTTCGAACGGCGCAGGGCGGCCCTTTTCCATCGTCCGGACCCAGTCGGACTGGCCGACGCCGATCAGCAGGTCGTCGCCGACCTCCGCGCGCAGGAACTCCAGGTCGTCCTCGTTCTGGACCTTGTTGCCCACCACCTTCAGCGCGACTCCGAAGTCCCGCGCGTACTCCTTGTACTGGCGGTAGACGGAGACACCCTTCCGAGTCGGTTCGGCGACCAGGAAGGTCATGTCGAAGCGGGTGAACATCCCTGACGCGAACGAGTCCGACCCCGCCGTCATGTCGACCACCACGTACTCGTCCGGCCCGTCGACCAGGTGGTTGAGGCAGAGCTCGACCGCCCCGACCTTCGAGTGGTAGCAGGCGACGCCGAGATCGGACTCGCTGAACGGGCCGGTGGCCATCAGCCGGATCTCCCCGTCGTCGAGACGGACCGTGCGGGCGCAGGCGTCGTAGACAGGGTTGTCCTCGCTGACGCTCAGGAGCCGGGACCCCTCTCCGGGCGGCGTCGTCTTGATCATCGTCTCGGCGGACGCGATACGGGGGTTGCTTCCCCGGAGGTAGTTCTTGATGAGAGGCAGCTGGGCCCCCATGGCGGGCAGGGCGGCGGCCTCCCGTTCGTCCAGGCCGAGGGCGGCCCCCAGATGCTGGTTGATGTCGGCGTCCACCGCGACGACATGGGCTTCATTGGCAGCGAGGTGGCGGATGAAGAGCGAGGACAGCGTGGTCTTGCCGCTGCCGCCCTTCCCTACGAAAGCGATCTTCATGTTCACTTACGGTAGCGGACTCATCGCTCACTGTTGTCCCTCTTCGTGAAGAAGACCACTCCCGGGCGGCATCCGTAATCGGGGCGCGTAGCCTCCTTACCTATGAGTACGACTTCCTCGGACCCGCTTGCCGCCCTGGGTGACCTGCCGGGGGTGGCCGACGCGGTGGACTCCGTACGCAAGGCCGTGGACCGGGTCTACGGGCACCGGGTCATGCGACGCCGCAGCAACGAGGTCACCGCGGAGGCGGCCCTGCGCGGCGCCCGTGGCTCGGCGGCGCTCTCGGGTGCCGACTGGAATCTCGAGGAGGTGCGCCGGCGCACCGACTTCAGTGGTGAGGCCGACGCCCGTACCATCGGTGCCGCTCTGCGGCTCACTGCAGAGGCGGGGCAGCTGCTCTCCATCTGGCGGCAGTCCCCGCTTCGCGTCCTGGCCCGCCTGCATCTGGTGGCGGCGGGCGGCGCGACTCCGGACGAGACGGTCGGCCGGCCGCGACTGGCGGGTGAGCCGGTCGACGAGCCGTTGATCGAGGCGCCGGTACCGGGTGCGGACGAGGTGTCCGGACGCCTTGAAGGCCTGTCGCAGCTGATCATCGCGGGCGGCTCGGCCCCCGCTCTGGTGACGTCGTCGGTGGTGCACGGTGAGCTGTTGGCGCTGAGGCCCTTCGGCTCGCACAACGGCCTGGTCGCCCGGACCGCCGAGCGCATCGTGCTGATCGGCAGCGGACTGGATCCCAAGTCGATCTGCCCTGCCGAAGTCGGCCATGCCGAGCAGGGCCGCGCGGCTTACGTGGCAGCGTTCGAGGGGTACCTGTCGGGGCGGCCGGAGGGTATGGCCGCCTGGATCGCCCACTGCGGGCGCTCGGTGGAGCTCGGTGTCAGGGAGTCCACGGCGGTGTGTGAGGCGCTCCAGCGCGGCGCGGCCTGAGCGGAGAAAGTGTTGCGGCGGTACCGGTTCCGGTACCGCCGCTGGCACGTCCGCCCAGTTACCAAGCGTCCTCGGTGTGTGCCCATCAGGTCGGGTTCTTGCCCGTCACCTGGTGCGGCTGGCCCGTAATCGACGGGTCGACGTCGCGTGGGTGCTCGGCTTTCGTGCTCGGTCCGTGGGGCCTGTGCGTAAAGGTGATCCTCTCGGATGTCCTTGGTCTCGCGGGCCGTTGAATCCTTTGTACTCCCGGACCGGGCGGAGCGGAAGTGCCGGCCGCTTTTCTTTACTTTTATGTTCAAACGCGGCCAGGTCGGACATGTCCGCCGGTCGGAACGGTCAGATGGTGGCGGTGCGGCGACGGTTGGCGTACCAGACGAGCCCGGCGGTCACGGCGGCCGCGCCCAGTGCGGCCGCCGCGACGAGTGCCGGGCGCGGTGGCATCGAGAAGGAGGGCAGGCGCTGCTTGAGCCGGACCGGTCGGTCGAAGGAGAGAACGGGCCATTCCCGGAGCGTGGCCTCACGCCGCAGTGCCCGGTCCGGGTTCACGGCGTGCGGATACCCCACGGACTTGAGCATCGGCACATCGGTGGCGGAATCGCTGTACGCGTAGCAGCGGGACAGGTCGTAGCCTTCCGATTCCGCGAGAGCCCTGACCGCCTCGGCCTTGGTCGGCCCGTAGGCGTAGTACTCGATCTCGCCGGTGTAGCAGCCGTCGTCTCCCACGACCATCCGGGTCGCCACCACCCGGTCGGCGCCGAGGAGTTCCCCGATCGGCTCGACGACCTCGGCGCCGGAGGTCGAGACGATGACCACGTCCCGCCCGGCGGTGTGATGCTCCTCGATGAGGGTCGCGGCCTCGTCGTAGATGATGGGGTCGATCAGGTCGTGCAGAGTTTCGGCCACGAGGTCTTTGACCTGCTGGACGTTCCACCCCTTGCAGAGCGCCGAGAGATATTCACGCATCCGCTCCATCTGGTCGTGATCGGCGCCCCCGGTGAGGAACACGAACTGTGTGTACGCGGTGCGCAGTACGGCGCGACGGTTGATCAGCCCTCCTTGGTAGAAGGACTTGCTGAAGGTCAGTGTCGATGACTTCGCAATGACCGTCTTGTCCAGGTCAAAGAAGGCTGCTGTGCGCGGCGAGAAGCAGTTATCCACAAAGGTGAGCATAGGGGCCCGCCATTCGGCGTAAAATCCGGTAGGCGGGTTTGCCTGAGAAGGGGCTCGGGTACACCATGGAAGTCACGGATCGTTCGCGACCGTGCTAACCCGGTCCGACTCCTCCCCCCCCGAGTCGGCCGTGGGGACGACCCCCGCTCTCCCCCCCGGCGGGGGTCGTCGCATGTCCGGACACGTTTCGTGTGGAAAATCCGGACCCGCCCCCTCCTGATGCTCCGTTTCTGGCTTCTCCCGTGCGGGCTCCCTCGATCATGGCTCGTCACCGTGTGTAGTGGAAGGGATGCGCTGCGAAAGTCCCCTGTACGAGCTACAGAGATATTCACAACGCTTCACTTGTCCACAGTTTTTGAGCAAGATCCACATGTTTTTCCGCGTCGCTGCATGTTGATTCCACCCGCGAAGTCCGTGGGTTCCGGAATCGCGCATCTCGGAAGGGTTCGAGATCGCCGCGAGACCGCACTTGGAGGAGACAGCGAGAGGGGCGGAGATCGTGGCTGGATCTATCGGGGGCGAAGGCCTGCCGAGCGCCGGAGAACGGCGGGACGGGCCGTTGATCCTCACCGAGGACCCGGATCTGCTGGACGATCTGCTCAGGTTGTGCGCGGCGGCCGGGGCGGTGCCGGAGGTACGCCACGGGCCGCCGCGGGAGAGAGGTGCCTGGGAGCGGGCCCCGATGATCCTGGTGGGTGACGACGCGGCGCGCGGGTGCCGCGGGGTGCCCCGCAGGACAGGCGTCATGCTCGTCGGACGGAGCGAGCGCGACCCCGACGACCCCGGCGTCTGGCGCCGCGCGGTGGAGATCGGGGCCGACCATGTGCTGACACTGCCTGATTCCGAAGGCTGGCTCGTCGACCAGATCGCCAATGCGGTGGAAGGCGTGGGCCGGTCGGCGCTCACCGTGGGAGTGATGGGGGGACGCGGCGGCTCGGGAGCGTCCACGCTGGCCTGCGCGCTCGCCGTGACGGCGGCTAGGACGGGTCGAAGGACCATGCTGGTCGACGGCGATCCCTTGGGCGGCGGGATCGATGTGCTGCTCGGCGGGGAGCAGTCCGAGGGCCTGCGATGGCCGGATTTCGCTCGCTCGAAAGGGCGACTGGGCGGAGGTGTGCTGGAGGAGTCCCTGCCCGCGCTGCACGGGCTGCGGGTGCTCAGCTGGGACAGGGACGACCAAGTGATCGTTCCCCCGCAGGCCATGTGCTCGGTGCTCGCTGCCGCTCGGCGGGTCGGTGGGGCGGTGGTCGTGGACCTGCCGCGGCGGTTCGACGCAAGCGTGACCGAGGCACTGGCGCAGCTGGACATCGGGCTGCTGGTCGTGCCCGGGGAGCTCAGAGCGGTCGCGGCGGCTCAGCGTGTGTCGGCGGCCGCCCGCACGGTCCTGGAGGATCTGCGGGTCATCGCCCGTGGGCCCTACACAGCGGGCCTGGACGAGCAGTGGGTGGCACAGGCGCTGGGCCTCCCACTCGTCGGCGACCTGCCCACGGAAGCCGGACTGTCATCGGCTCAGGACGGCGGTGTGCCCCCGGGCGGGAATCCCCGCGGTGCGCTGGCCCGTTTCTGTGCGGCCTTCTGGGATCTGGCGGATGCTCCGGGCCGCCCCGACGCCGTCCCCGCCGGGCTTCGCGGGGGTGGGACGTCATGACCGACGCGCTGCTCGACGCCGTACGGCAACGACTGGCCCGCAGCGGTGCGGCGCCGACCCCGGCCGGGGTGGCTGCCGCGCTGAGGGAGCAGGGCCGTCTGCTCGGTGACGCGGAAGTCCTGGGCGCCGCCGAGGAACTGCGCGGCGAGCTGGTCGGCACCGGAGTGCTGGAGCGGCTGCTGGCCGACCCGGCGGTGACCGATGTGCTGGTGTCCGCTCCGGACCGGGTGTGGGTGGACCGCGGCGGTGGACTCGAGCTCACCCGTGTCGTCTTCGAGGACGCGGCGGCGGTCCGGAGGCTGGCTCAGAGGCTTGCCGCTGTGGCGGGGCGCAGGCTGGACGACGCCCGGCCGTGGGTCGACGCGCGGCTGCCGGACGGGACGCGTATGCACGCGGTCCTGCCGCCGGTGTCCGTCGGCTCGACGTGCCTCTCGCTGCGTGTGGTGCGGCCCCGTGCCTTCACACTGGCGGAGCTCGTGGCGGCGGGGACGGTCCCGCCCGGCGGTGACCGGCTGCTGAGAGCTCTGGTGGAGGCCCGCGTCTCGTATCTGATCAGCGGGGGGACGGGCGCGGGGAAGACGACCCTGCTGTCGAGCCTGCTGGGTGCGGTCGGCGAGCGGGAGCGCATCGTGCTGGCCGAGGACTCGGCGGAACTACGCCCGGATCACCCGCATGTGGTGCGGCTGGAGTCGCGTCCCGCCAATCAGGAAGGTGCTGGGCGAGTGACGTTGCGGGACCTCGTGCGCCAGGCGCTGCGCATGCGTCCTGACCGGCTGGTGGTGGGAGAGGTCCGGGGCGCCGAGGTGACGGAGCTTCTGGCAGCCCTCAACACGGGCCACGAGGGCGGCTGCGGCACGGTGCACGCCAACGCCGCCGAGCACGTACCGGCGCGCCTGGAAGCGCTCGGGACGGCCGCGGGGCTCGACCGGGCGGCCCTGCACAGTCAGTTGGCAGCGGCGCTGTCCGTGGTGGTCCATCTCGTGCGGGACAGGGGCGGGAGACGGCGGGTGGCCGAGGTGCATGTGCTGGAGAGGGACACCACGGGCCTGGTCATCACCGCGCCCGCGCTGCGCTGGGGCGCCGGCGGGTTCGAGCCGGACCGCGGCTGGGCGCGGCTCGGGGCGCTGATCGGGGATGGGTCATGACGCCGTCGGGCTCTGACGTACTGACGCAGATGCCGGCGTGGACGATGGCGGGATGTGCGGGTCTGGCGGGCGCTCTGGCCGTGTCCCGGGACCCGGGGGCGCGGCGGGCCCGGATGCTGATGACCGGGCGGGGCGACGAGCAGCGGCGGTCGGCGGTCCTGGCCATGGGCCGCAAGCTCTTCGCCGGGCGACGGGAATGGCTGTGTGCCCCTGTGGCGGCCTTTCTCGCTCTGCTGGGTGAATCGGTGCTGCCGCTGCTCGCGGGCGCCGTGGCGGTTCCCCTCGTGAGGCGCTGGCTGCGTCGACGGGCGCAGCGGCGCGAGCGGGAGGAGGCGGCCGACGCGGTGACAGCGCTCTGCGGGGCGGTGGTCGGTGAGCTGCGGGCAGGGCGCGAGCCCGGACAGGCGCTCCTCGCTGCCGCGCGGGATGCCGCCGCGCTGGGCACCGCCGAGCCCGCCGTGCTGGCCGCCGCACGGTTCGGCGGCGATGTGGCGGGCGCGCTGCGGCACGCGGCGGCGGGGCCCGGCCTCGGTGGGCTTGCGGGTATGGCCGCCTGCTGGCGGGTGGCGGTGGACGGCGGCGCCGGTCTCGCGGCAGGCCTGGCACGCCTGGAGAAGGCCTTGCGGGGTGAAAGACGGCGCCGGGAGGAGCTGCGGGCGCAGCTCGCGGGCGCGTGGTCGACGGTTGTGGTCCTCGCGCTGCTGCCCGCGGTCGGTCTGGGGCTCGGGGCGGCACTCGGAGCGGACCCGCTGGAAGTTCTGCTGCACACCCCGGGCGGACTCGTCTGCCTGGTGACGGGCGGCCTGCTGGAGGGCGCGGGGCTGTTCTGGGCGTCGCGGATCGTGCGGGCGGGGGAGGCGGTGTGAGCGGCGTGCCCGGCGCGGAGGATGCGCGGGGCGCGGCCGGGATGGCGGGGACCGCGCTGGGCGCAGCCGCGTATCTCGCCCTCGCTCTCACGGCCCGGCGACACGAGCGGGCGATACGCAGACGAGGGGCGCTGCTGACCAGCTGGGAGGCGGGCGGCCCGAGGAAGCGGTGGGTGGATCCGAGGACACATGACTGGAGCCGCGCCCGACGGTGGGCGGTCTTCTCGGCCGTCTGGGCGGCCGGCTGGATCCTCGTGGGCGGACCGGCCGGGATCGGGGCAGGTCTCGCGGCGGCGTACGGCCTGTGGCGCTGGCGACGAGCCGTCAGGACGCGTGGCTCCGCCAGCCGGGACGCCGAGGCCGCTCTGATCACCCAACAGCTGCCGATCACCGCGGATCTGCTGGCGTCCTGCCTTTCGGCGGGAGCGGGACCGCGGGACGCGGCGGAGGCCGTCGGGGAATCCATCGGCGGACCGGTCGGCGAGCGGCTGGCTCGTACGGCGGCCGAGATCCTGCTCGGAGGTGAACCGGCCGAGGCATGGGGCCGCTTCGGGGAGTTGCCGGGTGCCGCACCCCTGGCCCGCTGTCTTGAGCGCGCCGCGTCGACGGGTGCGCCTGCGGCGGATCCGGTTTCCGGGCTGGCCGACGAGATGCGCGCCGAGCGGGCGAGCGCGGCCGTGGCGCGTGCCCAGCGGGCGGGTGTGCTGATCACCGCGCCGGTGGGGCTCTGCTTCCTGCCCGCCTTTCTGGCGGTGGGAGTGGCGCCGGTGGTGATCGGACTGGCGACCGGTCTGTTGCACCGCGGCTGAACGGTGAGCTGTTTCCCCTGTGCCAGTCCGAGGGGCGGCGGGGCGCAGTTCCGAACGAAACAACGTGGGACCTGATCGAGCGTGGAGTGGTGAGCATGGGGGCTGAGATGAGCAGGAAAGTCAGGAACATCGGGAACGCCAGGAACAGCAGGCACGTCCTGGGGCGATCCCTGGGCGCTCTGCGCCGTACGTGGCAGAACAGGATCGGCGCGTGTGTCCGGTGTCGTGGGCACGACCGGGGGATGACGACGTCCGAGTACGCGGTGGGCACCATCGCCGCCTGCGCGTTCGCGGCGGTGCTCTACAAGGTGGTTACCAGCGGGGCGGTGCTGTCGGCCTTGCAGTCGCTGATCAAGGGCGCTCTCGATGCGAAGTTCTGAGGGGCCCCGGAGGCGCGGCAGAGGCGGCGACGGGGGAGCGGTGACGGCCGAGGCCGCCATGGCCGTCCCTGTGCTGGTGGCGTTCGTCCTGGCCCTCGTCTGGGCGCTGGTGGCCGCGGCGGACCAGATCCGCTGTGTGGACGCCGCTCGGGCCGGAGCACGCGCTGCGGCCAGGTCGGAGCCGGAGGGCTCGGTGCGGTCGGCGGCGCAGGAAGTGGCGCCCGGCCGGGCCCGGGTCGCCGTGGAGAGGTCCGGTGAGCTGTGGCGGGTCCGGGTGGAAGCGCCGACGCCGGGACCGGGACCGCTGGGCCTGACACTGCGGGCCGAGGCCGTCGCATTGGCCGAGGACACCGTCGGGGAGGAGCCATGAGGAGAACGGGGCCGAGGAGGACGGGGCCGAACGGGACGGCTGCGGGGTCCCGGGCCGGGGACCGGGGGATGGCCACGGTCTGGGCGGCCATCACCACGGCGACACTCTGCGCGGTGTTCGCGGTGGTGCTCGCTCTCGGCCAGGCCGTGGCCGCCCGGCACAGGGCCGGCGGGGCGGCGGATCTGGCGGCTCTCGCCGCGGCCGATCGGGCGCTGCGGGGCGCGGAGGCGGCGTGCGGGGCGGCCGGTGAGGTCGCCGTTGCCCAGGGGGCGGAGCTCGTGCGTTGTGGGGTCCAGGGCGAGATCGCCGACGTGACCACCCGCGCGCGCTTCGGCCCGTACGCGCCGGAGGTCAGGGCGCGAGCGGGGCCTCCGGAGGCTCCGACGCCCCTGACGCCCCTGACGCCCCCGGCGGCCCCGGCGCCCCCGGCGCCCCCGGCGCCCCCGGCGCCCCCGGCGCCCCCGGCGGTGGGGATGCGTCCTGCGGTGCGGTCCTGAGCAGTTCGGTCAGGAGGCGTACGGCGCCCCGTTTGTGCAGGGGTTCGTTGCCGTTGCCGCACTTGGGGGACTGGATGCAGGACGGGCAGCCCGCCTCGCAGTCGCAGGACGCGATGGCCTGACGCGTGGCCGTGAGCCAGGTGCGGGCGGTGTGGAAGGCGCGCTCGGCGAAGCCGGCACCCCCCGGGTGGCCGTCGTAGACGAAGACCGTGGGAAGGAGCGTGTCGGGGTGAAGCGGAACGGAGACACCGCCGATGTCCCAGCGGTCGCAGGTGGCGAAGAGCGGCAGCATCCCGATCGAGGCGTGCTCGGCGGCGTGCAGGGCGCCTCCGAGGATCTCCGGGGTGATCCGGGCGGCATCCAGCTGATCCTCGGTGACGGTCCACCACACGGCACGGGTGCGCAGGGTGCGGGGCGGCAGGTCGAGCTTGGTCTCGCCCAGGACCTCTCCGGTGATCAGCCGGCGGCGCAGGAAGGAGACGACCTGGTTGGTGACCTCGACGGAGCCGAAGCAGAGCCGCCCGTCACCCCACGGGATCTCGGTGTCGGTCTCCAGCACGGTGATCGCCGTCGTGTCGCGGGCGTTGGTCGAATACGGGGGGACGGCTTCCTCCACCAGGGCCACCGCATCCTCCAGATCCAGCGTACGGACGAGATACGTCCGGCCCTGGTGGAGGTGGACGGCGCCCTCGTGAACAGCGGTGTGCGCCGCCGATTCGTCCACGGTCCCCAGCAGCCTGCCCGTGCCTTCCTCGACGATCTGGACCGGACGGCCGCCCCCGCCGCGGATGTCGGTGAGGTCGGCGGCGCGTTCGCGGCGGGTCCAGTGCCAGCCCGTTGGCCGCCTGCGCAGCAGTTTCGCGGCCTCCAGCTGCGGCAGAAGCTCGGGGACCGCGGGGCCGAAGAGCGAGATGTCGGTCTCCGTGAGGGGGAGTTCCGCAGCGGCGGCGCACAGGTGGGGAGCAAGGATGTACGGGTTGTCCGGGTCCAGAACGGTCGACTCCACGGGCTGCTCGAACAGCGCCTCGGGGTGATGGACGAGGAAGGTGTCCAGCGGGTCGTCCCGGGCCACGAGGACGGCGAGGGCGCCCTGCCCCGAGCGTCCGGCGCGGCCCGCCTGCTGCCAGAGGGAGGCACGGGTCCCCGGATAGCCGGCGATGACGACGGCGTCCAGGCCCGAGACGTCGATGCCGAGTTCCAGGGCGGTCGTGGCGGCCAGTCCGAGCAGGTCCCCGGAGTGCAGCGCGCGCTCCAGGGTCCGGCGTTCCTCGGGCAGATAACCGCCGCGGTAGGCCGCGACGCGCCCGGGCAGCGAGTGGTCCACCTCGGCGAGCCGCTCCTTGGCGATCAGGGAGATGAGCTCCGCGCCGCGCCGGGAGCGCACGAAGGCGACCGAGCGCACGCCCTGGAGGGTCAGGTCGGTCAGGAGGTCGGCGGTCTCGGCCGTGGCGGTACGGCGTACGGGGGCCCCCTTCTCGCCGTGCAGCTCGGTCAGCGGCGGCTCCCAGAGGGCGAAGACCATCTCGCCCCGGGGTGAGCCGTCGTCGGTGACCTCCTTGACGGGAAGGCCCGTGAGGCGGCCCGCGGCGACCGAGGGCTGCGCGGCGGTGGCGGAGGCGAGGAGGAAGACGGGGTCGGACCCGTAGCGGGCGCAGAGGCGGCGGAGACGGCGCAAGACCTGGGCGACATGGGAGCCGAATACGCCCCGGTAGGTGTGGCACTCGTCGATGACCACGAAGCGAAGGGAGCGGAGGAAGGATGCCCAGCGTGGGTGGGACGGAAGTATCCCCCGATGCAGCATGTCGGGGTTGGTCAGGACGTAATTGGCGTACTGGCGCACCCATTCGCGTTCTTCGACCGGCGTGTCCCCGTCGTAGACCGCCGGCCGGATCGCGGAGCCGAGTGGGGCTGCGAGCGCCTTCACCGCCCGGCGCTGGTCGGCGGCCAGAGCCTTGGTGGGGGCGAGATACAGGGCGGTGGTGCCGCGGCCGTTCGGGGCCTCGGAGCCGTCGAGGAGGGTGCTGAGCACCGGAGCGAGGTAGGCCAGCGACTTTCCGGACGCCGTCCCGGTGGCGATCACGACGGACTCGCCGTCCAGGGCGTGCTCGGCCGCGGAGGCCTGGTGCGTCCACGGATGGCCGATTCCGGCCTGGCCGATTGCCGAGATCACTTCCGGCCGGATGCGGTCCGGCCAGAGGGCATGGGTTCCCGTCCGCGGGGGCAGGTGCTCCGTATGAGTGATGCGCGCTGCCCGGCCCGCCGCTGCGGCGAGCCGGTCGAGAACCACCGTGGGAGAGGGGCGCGAGCCCGCGTTCTCGGGTGGTCGACTGGGGCGGTGATTCTTGGCCATCGGCACCGAGTGTGTCACTGGCGTGGCGGACAATGGTCCCAAGGCGTCGTGCATGGCTGCTGGTAAGTGATTGAATGCCATCGCGGCTGGCGATCCGTCCCCTGGCCTCCGTCGGGGAGACCGAGGGGCGACCGCTCGATAGCAAGGTGCTGGAGGATCCGTGGACCTGTCCCTGTCGACTCGCAATGTGTCCGGGCCTGGTGGCGACCGTACGGTCGTCGAGGTCGGTGGCGAGATTGATGTGTATACCGCGCCCAAGCTGCGCGAGCAGTTGGTCGAGTTGGTGAATGACGGCAGCTACCACCTGGTTGTCGACATGGAAGGCGTCGACTTCCTCGACTCCACCGGCCTCGGCGTGCTCGTGGGCGGCTTGAAGCGTGTCCGGGCCCATGAGGGCTCGCTGCGCCTGGTGTGCAACCAGGAGCGCATTCTCAAGATCTTCCGGATCACAGGTCTGACCAAGGTGTTTCCCATTCACACCACGGTCGACGAGGCTGTCGCCGCCACCGACTGAACCGTCGGATGCGGGTGGGCAGCGCCAAGGCCGACCAGCAGGCAGTGACAGACCGGCAGACGGCAGCAGACGGGCCGTCATGAGCAGGCGGTCGGCCATGTGGTCGGCTGCCGGCTTCGTCGGTTCTCGGAAGAGAACGAGAACAGGGGTACCGGGCGCCAAGCCCGGGCCCCTGAGATGCACGCCCGTACGTTCGAGGGGGATGGCATGCCAACCGTTGAACTCCGCTTCAGCGCTCAGCCCGAACACGTCAGGACGGCCCGCCTCGTGGCAGCCGCCGTGGCGCGCCGGGCCGGCGTGGACGAGGCGGTGCTCGACGAGGTCAGACTCGCGGTCGGTGAGGCGTGCAGTCGCGCCGTGGGACTGCATCGGAGCCATGACATCGCCGCCCCGGTCACGGTCGTCCTGACCGAGGAGGAGAAGGCGTTCTCCATCGAGGTCGGCGATGGGCTTCCCGCCCCCGGGAGCGAGGTGGCACGGGCAGTGGCCGGTGGCGGAGGTCCGGACGATCCGGAGACCGAGGCCGACAGCGAGGACGAGATGGGCCTCGCGGTCATCAGCGGGCTGGTCGACGACGTGGAAGTCCGCACGGGTGCGGACGGCGGAGTGATCCGCATGACCTGGCCGACGGCCCCCGCCGTAGCGCTTCCCTGATCTTTCCGGCTCCTGGCCTTTCCCCGCTCCTGGCCTGTTCCTGGCCCGTTCCTGTGCCTTTCCCCGCTCCTGACCCTGGCCTTTTCCGAACCACGGGCCCTGCTGAGCAGGGCATTTTTTGTTCGGGCTTGATCCATCGGGTAGATCAATGATCTCCAGCGATTAAGTGCGCCATGCCTCTGGCCCATTACTGCATTCGGGTTCCGGCGCGAGCGAGATAATTTGCCATTGGGTGCACGGAAGCCGATTTCATTGACCACCCACTGTTTTGATCAGCTTATTCTCCCTACAATCCGTCCACGTCTTGAGCGCTCAGCGTCAAGGAGGACGTATGGCGGAGTTCTTCAACACCCCACTGGCAGAACTGACGCACGGGTCCGTACCCACCGGCCGGTCCACCTCACTCGCAGCCGCAGTACTCACCGACGGCAACCGGCTCGTCGTCGTCGTCATCGCGGTCGTCGCCCTGGCCGCACTGGTCGTGGCCCAGTTGCTGGTACGCCAGGTGCTGGCGGCCGGCCAAGGCACCGAACGCATGAAACAGATCGCGGCGGCCGTCCAGGAAGGCGCGAATGCCTATCTGGCCCGGCAGCTGCGTACCGTCGGCATCTTCGCCGTCGTCGTGTTCCTCCTGCTTCTGCTGCTTCCGGCCGACAACTGGTCGCAGCGCGCGGGGCGCTCGCTGTTCTTCCTGGTGGGTGCGCTTTTCTCGGCGGCCACCGGATACATCGGTATGCGGCTCGCCGTCCGCAGTAATGTGCGCGTGGCCGCCGCCGCGCGTGAGGCGACTCCGGCAGAGGGCGGGCCGGAAAAAGATCTCACCACCGTTTCCCACAAAGCGATGAAGATCGCTTTTCGTACCGGCGGTGCGGTCGGCATGATCACGGTGGGCCTCGGCCTGCTCGGCGCCTCCTGCGTGGTGCTCGTCTACGCCGCCGACGCGCCCAAGGTGCTGGAGGGGTTCGGCCTCGGCGCCGCGCTGATCGCCATGTTCATGAGGGTCGGCGGAGGCATCTTCACCAAGGCCGCCGACGTGGGCGCCGACCTCGTGGGCAAGGTCGAGCAGGGCATCCCGGAGGACGACCCACGCAACGCCGCCACCATCGCCGACAACGTGGGCGACAACGTCGGCGACTGCGCGGGCATGGCCGCCGACCTCTTCGAGTCGTACGCCGTGACGCTCGTGGCCGCACTCATCCTGGGCAAGGCCGCCTTCGGCGACGCGGGGCTCGCCTTTCCGCTGATCGTTCCGGCGATCGGCGTGGTCACCGCGATGATCGGGATCTTCGCCGTCGCTCCCCGGCGCGCCGACCGCAGCGGGATGAGCGCCATCAACCGCGGATTCTTCGTGTCCGCCGTGATCTCGCTCGTCCTCGTGGCCGTGGCCGTCTTCGTCCATCTGCCCTCGTCGTACGCCGAGCTTGACGGCGTCACCGACGGTGCCATCGCCTCGCACGGCGGAGACCCGCGTGTGTTCGCCCTGGTCGCCGTTGCGATCGGCATCGTGCTCGCCGCCCTCATCCAGCAGCTCACCGGCTACTTCACCGAGACAGGTCGGCGCCCCGTCCGGGACATCGGGAAGTCCTCGCTGACGGGGCCGGCCACCGTCGTGCTCGCGGGTATCTCCATAGGGCTGGAGTCGGCCGTCTACACCGCGCTCCTGATCGGGCTGGGCGTCTACGGCGCGTTCCTGCTCGGCGGTACATCGATCATGCTGGCGCTCTTCGCTGTCGCCCTGGCAGGGACCGGCCTGCTCACCACCGTGGGCGTCATCGTCGCGATGGACACCTTCGGGCCGGTCTCCGACAACGCCCAGGGCATCGCCGAGATGTCCGGGGACGTCACGGGGGCGGGTGCCCAGGTCCTCACGGATCTGGACGCCGTCGGCAACACCACCAAAGCCATTACCAAGGGCATCGCGATCGCCACGGCCGTCCTGGCCGCGGCCGCGCTCTTCGGCTCGTACCGGGACGCCATCGCCACCGCGGTCGACGACGTGGGCGCCCGGACGGGAGAGCTCGGGCTGAGCCTGGACATCTCACAGCCCAACAATCTGGTCGGCCTGATCCTCGGGGCCGCGGTCGTCTTCCTCTTCTCCGGTCTTGCCATCAGCGCGGTCTCCCGTTCGGCGGGGGCCGTGGTCCACGAGGTGCGGCGGCAGTTCCGGGAGCACCCCGGGATCATGGATCACACGGAGAAGCCGGAGTACGGCAGGGTCGTCGACATCTGCACCAAGGACGCGCTGCGCGAGCTGGCCACACCCGGGCTGCTCGCGGTCCTGGCACCGATCGCCGTGGGATTCACCCTCGGCGTCGGGGCCCTCGGTTCGTATCTCGCGGGCGCCATCGCCACCGGCACCCTGATGGCGGTCTTCCTCGCCAACTCCGGTGGCGCGTGGGACAACGCCAAGAAGCTCGTCGAGGACGGCCACCACGGCGGCAAGGGCAGCGACGCCCACGCCGCGACGGTCATCGGCGACACGGTCGGCGACCCGTTCAAGGACACGGCGGGTCCTGCCATCAACCCGCTTCTCAAGGTGATGAATCTCGTGGCCCTGCTCATCGCCCCCGCGGTGGTGCAGTTCAGTTACGGCGGTGACGCGAGTGCGGGCGTGAGGGCCCTGGTGGCCGTCATCGCCATCGTCGTCATCATCGGTGCCGTCCATGTGTCGAAACGGCGGGGCATCGCCGTCGGTGACAGCGAGGGCGACAGCGTGGCTCACCACTGACGCCCGTTCAGAACGGCGGCGGACGGCGCGTCCTGATGTGCCGTCCGCCGTCTCCGGTCCCGGGCGTCTCTTCTCCGGCCCGAGGGGCCGCACATGTGTCCGAGTGGGCAGGTGAGTTGTATCTCCCTGGTTTCGCTTGGTGCAAATGGCTGCAAAAGAATATATATCGGAAGCACAGCGCCTGATTGTCGCCCACTTGGCGTGTAAGTTCCGGGGCCGAGAGCCTTGGAAGGGACCCAATCCGGTGAACAAGAAGCTTGCAGCCGCACTGTCCGGCGGTGCGGTACTCGTGCTGACGCTGTCGGGCTGCGGTGACGACAGCGACGACAAGGTGAACGACTGGGCGAAGGACGTCTGCGACCAGGTTCAGCCGCAGTTGCAGAAGATCGCGAACGCCAACGCCGCGATCCAGCAGCAGACGGCCGACAACAGCAAGCCCGCTGACGTCCAGAAGACCGACTCGGCCGCCTTCCAGCAGATCTCCAAGGCCTACAAGGCACTGGGCGCGGCCGTGAAGTCGGCCGGCGCGCCTCCCGTGGACGGCGGAGAGAGCACCCAGAAGGAGGCGGTGAAGGAACTCAACGCCTCCTCCGTGGCCTACGCGGACCTGAAGACGAAGGTCGACGCGCTCGACACGAAGGACCAGGCGAAGTTCGCCGACGGCCTCAAGGACATCGCCGACGAGCTGACCAAGATCAGCACCAACGGGGACCAGGCGCTGAAGAAGCTTCAGTCCGGCGATGTCGGCTCAGCGATGGCCAAGCAGAAGGGCTGCCAGAAGCCGACGGCCTCGGCTCCACCCGCCGCCGGTTCGTCCGCTTCGGCTTCGGAGGACTCGGAGGGTTCGGAGACCGCGCCGGACTCCGAGTCGTCCTCGAAGTCCGCGTCTCCCTCGGCCTCGGCGAGTGAGAAGTCGTAGCGGAGCAACCTCCTCCGCAGTGGTCCGGTCGCCCTCGTGGGCGCCGGGCCGCTGCCGTTGTCGGTGGGAGCGGCCACAATGGTCGGGTGAGTACGTCCAGCCTTCCCGCATCCGACCGTGCCCCCCGGCTCCGCGAAGCCCTGATCGCCGCCGCCTTCACCGCCGACGGCCTCCTCGAACGCCTCGGTGCGCCCGCGTACGCCGCGCTCGCCCGCAGCGAGACCGTCCCGGCGCTCCGGGCCACCCGTGGGGATTCACCGCTCGACACGCTGGTGCGGCTGTTCCTTCTGCAGCGCCCCGTCCCGGCCACCGCCGCCGCCGCGGCCCTCCCGCTGGGGGAGTGCGAACAGGACGGCTGGGTGGTCCGCGAGGGCGATCTGGTCAGAGCGACCGTCGACGTCCGGCCCTACGGCGGGCCCGAGGGCCAGGACTGGTTCATCGTCTCCGACCTGGGCTGCGCCGTCGGCGGTGCCGGCGGCATCGGCTCCCATGAGGAAGGCGTCGTCCTGGGGGTCGGCGGGGCCTCCACCACGCTCGCCGGCATCACCGTGCGCAGGCCCGTGGCCTCGGCCCTCGACGTCGGTACGGGCTCCGGAATCCAGGCCCTGCACGCGGCCCAGCACGCCACCGGGGTCACGGCCACGGACGTCAACCCGCGTGCTCTGGAATTCACCCGTCTCACTCTCGCCCTGTCCGGAGCCGCCCCTGCCGACCTGCGGGAGGGTTCGCTCTTCGAGCCCGTGGGTGCCCGGACGTACGACCTGATCGTGTCCAACCCGCCCTTCGTCATCTCGCCCGGTGCCCGGCTGACGTACCGCGACGGGGGCATGAGCGGTGACGACCTGTGCAGGACCCTGGTGCAGCAGGCCGGGGACCGGCTCAACGAGGGCGGTTACGCGCAGTTCCTCGCCAACTGGCAGCACGTGGAGGGCGAGGAGTGGCAGGACCGGGTGCGCTCCTGGGTGCCCGCCGGCTGTGACGCCTGGATCGTGCAGCGCGAGGTGCAGGACATCACGCAGTACGCCGAGCTGTGGCTCCGCGACAGCGGCGACCACCGCACCGACCCCGCCGTGTACACCGAGCGCTACGAGGCCTGGCTGGACGAGTTCGAGGCCAGGAACACCAGGGCCGTGGGCTTCGGCTGGATCACCCTGCGGAAGTCCGCGTCCGCCGCCGCGCATCCCTCGGTCGTCGCCGAGGAGTGGCCGCACGCGGTGGAGCAGCCCCTCGGGCCCGCGGTCGAGGCCCATTTCGCGCGGCAGGACTATCTGCGGGAGCATGACGACGCGGCGCTGCTCGGAGCGCACTTCACCCTCGCCGACGAGGTCGTGCAGGAGCAGGTCGGCCTGCCCGGCGCGGAGGATCCCGAGCATGTGGTGCTGCGTCAGCACCGCGGTATGCGCCGGGCCACCAAGGTCGACGCGGTCGGTGCGGGATTCGCGGGCGTGTGTGACGGTTCGCTGCCCGCGGGCCGGATTCTGGACGCCATCGCGCAGCTGATGGCCGAGGACCCGGTGCTGCTCCGCGACCGTACGCCACAGGCGATCCGGCTGCTGGTCGAGGAGGGCTTCATCGAGCCCGTGCGGTGACACGCCGGCGCGGATCCTTCCCATACCCGTCTCCCGGCAGCCGTGCGGTGTTCATCCGGGGTTCGTCCCTGCGTCGCCCTCACGTGGCAGCCTCCCACTGCCGAGCCGCCCGCACACCGCGGCGGCCTACGAGCGCCGCGGTGGCAGCCGTGGGGACGAGGGTGAGGATTCGGACATGGAGAGTGCCGCCGCGGTCTTCGCCGGTGCTGCCTTCGCGCTGTTCGGTGCGGCCCTCCTCGTCTGGACAGGGGCGCGCACCATCCAGCGCGCGCCGGTCGCCCTCGGTGTGAGCCCCGTCGCCTCCACCGTGCTCGCCACGCTCTTCGGCGTACTCTTCCTCGTTCTCGGCGTGTGGTGCTTCACCCGCATCTGATCCACTTCTCGGACCGGCGCGACGACCGGCGCGACGACCGGCGCGACGACCGGCGCGACGGCCGCCGAGCAGCCGCCCCGCGGGTTCCCCCGAGAGGGCGCCGAAACCCGCAGGCGAGGGCCCCGCGAGGAGCGGACCCGGCAGTCCGGGCGGCAGGAGTGGCGGAAGTCGGGTTACCGTTCGAGTGGCCGTTGCGGGCTTTTGCCGTTTGACACGGGGGCGGGTTGTACCGTCACACTCCGCAGCGACAGCACCGCGGGCAGCGTCAGAGGGCTGCCCGGATGCCCACGAGTGCCGACCGGAGAGAAGAGCGAAGTTGTCCCCGACCAGCGAGACCGCAGGCCGCCGACTCGTCATTGTCGAGTCGCCTGCCAAGGCGAAGACGATCAAGGGCTATCTCGGCCCCGGATACGTCGTCGAGGCGAGCGTCGGGCACATCCGCGACCTGCCGAACGGCGCCGCCGAGGTGCCGGACGAGTACACCGGTGAGGTACGCCGCCTCGGCGTGGACGTCGAGAACGACTTCCAGCCCGTCTATGTCGTCAACGCGGACAAGAAATCCCAGGTCAGGAAGCTCAAGCAGCTCCTCGCCGAATCCGACGAACTCTTCCTCGCCACCGATGAGGACCGCGAGGGCGAAGCCATCGCGTGGCACCTGCAGGAAGTTCTCAGGCCCAAGGTCCCGGTCCACCGGATGGTCTTCCACGAGATCACCAAGGACGCGATCCGCGCCGCCGTCGCCAACCCGCGCGAGCTGAACCAGCGCATGGTCGACGCCCAGGAGACCCGCCGCATCCTCGACCGCCTCTACGGCTACGAGGTCTCGCCGGTCCTGTGGAAGAAGGTCATGCCGCGGCTCTCCGCGGGCCGTGTCCAGTCCGTCGCCACGCGTCTGGTCGTCGAGCGGGAGCGTGAGCGCATCGCCTTCCGCTCCGCCGAGTACTGGGACCTGACGGGCACCTTCGCCACCGGACGCACAGGCGACGCCTCCGACCCCTCGACGCTCACCGCCCGCCTCAGCGCGGTCGACGGGCGCCGCATCGCCCAGGGCCGTGACTTCGGCCCCGACGGACAGCTGAAGCAGGGTTCCGCGCAGACGCTGCACCTGGACGAGACGAACGCCCGGGCCCTGGCCGCCGCGCTCGCCGACTCCGCGTTCGCGGTCCGCTCGGTCGAGTCGAAGCCGTACCGCCGTTCCCCGTACGCCCCCTTCCGCACGACGACCCTCCAGCAGGAGGCGAGCCGAAAGCTGGGCTTCGGGGCCAAGGCCACGATGCAGGTGGCGCAGAAGCTGTACGAGAACGGCTTCATCACCTATATGCGTACGGACTCCACGACGCTCTCGGACACCGCGGTCTCCGCGGCCCGTGCGCAGGTCACGCAGCTGTACGGGGCGAACTACCTGCCCGACAAGCCCCGGACGTACGCCGGGAAGGTCAAGAACGCGCAGGAGGCGCACGAGGCGATCCGTCCCTCGGGCGACCGCTTCCGCACCCCGGCGGAGACGGGCCTCACCGGCGACCAGTTCCGGCTCTACGAGCTGATCTGGAAGCGGACCGTCGCCTCCCAGATGAAGGACGCCGTCGGTAACTCCGTCACCGTCAAGATCGGCGGACGGGCGAGCGACGGCCGGGACGCCGAGTTCTCCGCGTCCGGCAAGACGATCACCTTCCACGGCTTCATGAAGGCGTACGTCGAGGGCGCGGACGACCCGAACGCCGAGCTGGACGACCGTGAGCGCCGGCTGCCGCAGGTCGCCGAGGGCGACGCGCTGACCGCCGACGAGGTCACGGTGGACGGCCACGCGACCAAGCCGCCGGCCCGCTACACCGAGGCCTCGCTGGTCAAGGAGCTGGAAGAGCGCGAGATCGGCCGTCCGTCGACGTACGCCTCGATCATCGGCACCATCCTCGACCGCGGCTACGTGTTCAAGAAGGGCACGGCCCTGGTGCCGTCGTTCCTCTCGTTCGCCGTGGTCAACCTGCTGGAGAAGCACTTCGGCCGGCTCGTCGACTACGACTTCACCGCCCGCATGGAGGACGACCTCGACCGCATCGCGCGGGGCGAGGCCCAGTCCGTGCCGTGGCTGAAGCGCTTCTACTTCGGCGCGGGCGACGACACGACCGGCGCGAGCGCCGCCTCCGACGCGGGCAACGGCGACGGGGACCACCTCGGCGGCCTGAAGGAGCTCGTCACCGACCTGGGCGCGATCGATGCCCGTGAGATCTCCTCGTTCCCCGTCGGCAACGACATCAAGCTCCGTGTCGGCCGCTACGGCCCGTACATCGAGCGTGGTGAGAAGGACTCCGACGGCCACCAGCGCGCGGACGTGCCGGAGGACCTGGCGCCCGACGAGCTGTCCGTGGAGTACGCGGAGGAGCTGCTGGCCAAGCCCAGCGGCGACTTCGAGCTCGGCACCGACCCGGTCAGCGGTCACCAGATCGTCGCGAAGGACGGGCGCTACGGGCCGTACGTCACCGAGGTGCTGCCCGAGGGCACCCCGAAGACCGGCAAGAACGCGGTGAAGCCGCGGACGGCCTCACTCTTCAAGTCCATGTCGCTCGATACGGTGACGCTGGCCGATGCCCTGAAGCTGATGTCGCTGCCGAGGGTCGTCGGTGAGGACGCCGAGGGCGTCGAGATCACCGCGCAGAACGGCCGCTACGGGCCCTACCTCAAGAAGGGCACGGACTCGCGTTCCCTGACGTCCGAGGACCAGCTCTTCGACATCACGGTCGAAGAGGCCCTGGCGATCTACGCGCAGCCGAAGCAGCGCGGGCGCGCCGCGGCCAAGCCGCCGCTGAAGGAACTGGGCACGGACCCGGTGAGCGGTGCCCCGGTGGTCGTGAAGGACGGCCGCTTCGGCGCGTACGTCACCGACGGCGAGACCAACGCGACGCTGCGCACAGGCGACAGCGTCGAGGACATCACGCCGGAGCGCGGCTACGAGCTCCTTGCCGAGAAGCGGGCCAAGGGGCCGGCGAAGAAGAAGACGGCGAAGAAGGCTCCGGCCAAGAAGGCCACCGCGAAGAAGGCCACGACGGCGAAGAAGACGACCGCCAAGAAGACGGCTGCCACCAAGACGACGGCCGCGAAGAAGACGACCACCGCCAAGAAGGCGCCGGCGAAGAAGTCGGCCACCGCGTCGAAGAAGGCGGCTTCGGCTTCGTCCGAGGAGAGCTGACCGCCTGCGGCAGCAGGCCGTGAGGCCGAGAACGCCGGAAGGGCCGGGGTCACCCCCGGCCCTTCCGGCGTTCGTACGACGCGGTGCCCGGGCTCCCCTTGCGCATATGTTCGGACGCGGCCCCCGGGCACCGCACCGCTCCCGATAGGCTGGGCGGATGACGCGAGCCGAGCAGCCACCGGTCGTGAGCCCCACCTCCGACACACTTGCCGCAGACTCACGCGAGCGCGCCGTACGAGCCCTGTTGCGTGTTCCCCCGCTCCGGCGGTTGTGGAGCGCCCAGCTCGTCGGCAGTATCGGCGATTCACTCGCCCTTCTCGTGCTGGTGCTGTTGTCGCTGCAAGCGGCGGTCATCGAGGGCTCCTTCGGGGCCGGATACCGCGGGGCGGCCTTTGCCGTCGCCGCCGTGTTCGGCGCCCGGATTCTTTCCACCGTGCTCTTCGGAGCCGTACTTCTGGGACCTCTGACGGCGCTCACCGCGCCCGGTGGTCCCCTCGACCGGCGCTGGCTGATGATCGGGGCGGACGCTCTGCGGCTCGCTCTGCTGGTCGTCGCGCCGCTGTGGATCGACTGGATGCCGGACAAGGCACTCATGATGATCCTGATCACCGTCTTCGTGGCCGGTGTCGGTGAACGCCTGTGGGCGGTCGCCAAGGAGAGCGCGGCTCCCGCGCTGCTTCCCGCCCCGCCCCCGGAGGGCGCCGCCGTGCGCCCCCTGCCCGACCACCTCGACGCCCTCCGCAGGCTGTCCCTGCGGACGAACTTCCTGTCGGTCCCCGTGGCCGCGGCCGTGCTGGTGGTCGCCGCGCTGATCGGTGAACTGCTGGGCACCGGCTTCGACTGGTTCTCCTTCCACCCGGCCGCGCTCGGTTCCTACGTCGCGGCGGGTCTCTTCTCCGCGTCCGTCTCGACCGTGTACTTCCTGGAGCTTCCGGCCACGCAGACGCCCCGTCCGCGTTCGCCCCTGGAGGGGCTCCGCAGGCCCTCCACCGGGACCGGCTCCGACAAGGGCCGCACCGGCAGCATCCCGCTCGTCGTCGCCGCCTGCTCCCTGGTCGCGGGGGCCATCGCCGCGGCGGCGGGCGTCTCCGTGCTGCACGCCTCCGACCTCGATGGCGGGCCCGCCACCTTCGCCCTGCTGATCGTCGCGCTGACCGGTGGCACCGCGCTCGGTATCCGTACCGCGCAGAAGGTGCTGCCCGCCCTGTCGCGGCGCCGGCTGCTGGCCCTGGCGGTCGCCGTCACCGGAGTGGCGCTCCTCGCGCTCGGTCTGGTGCCCGACACCGCCACCGGTCTGCTGATCGCACTGCTCGCCGGTTACGCGGCGGGGGTCGCCGCCCATGTCGGGCACGCGGTCATCGACCAGGAGACGGAGCCCTTCCGGCAGGCCAGGGCCACCGAGCACCTCCAGGCCGTCGTCCGGGTGCTGGTGGCGCTCGGCGCGGTGGGCGGGCCGCTGCTCGCCGCCGCCATCGGCCGGCACCGTCTCGGGTCGGGTGACTTCGTCTTCGCGCACGGTGGCGCGGCCTTCGCGCTGATGCTGATCGGCGCTCTGCTGCTGCCCGTCGCGGTGATCGTCCTCGCCAGGACCGACGACCGTGCCGGTGTGCCGCTCCGTCGTGACCTGCGGGAGGCGCTGCGCGGCGGCGACCCCGCCGTCGCGCCCGCCGCGAACGGTTTCTTCCTCGTCCTGGAGGGCGGCGACGGGGCCGGCAAGTCCACCCAGGTCGAGGCCATCGCCGAATGGATCCGGGCCAAGGGCCACGAGGTCGTCGTGACCCGCGAGCCGGGGGCCACCCCGGTCGGCAAGCGGCTGCGTTCGATCCTGCTGGACGTCTCGTCGGCCGGTCTGTCGAACCGGTCCGAGGCCCTGCTGTACGCCGCCGACCGCGCCGAGCACGTGGACTCGGTCGTCCGTCCGGCACTGGAACGCGGCGCGGTCGTCATCTCCGACCGCTACATCGACTCGTCCGTGGCCTACCAGGGTGCGGGCCGTGACCTCGCCCCGACCGAGATCGCCCGGATCTCGCGCTGGGCGACGAGTGGGCTCGTACCGCATCTGACGGTGCTGCTCGACGTCGACCCGGAGACGGCGCGGGAACGCTTCACCGAGGCGCCCGACCGGCTGGAGTCCGAGCCGGCCGAATTCCACACCCGGGTGCGGTCCGGCTTCCTCACCCTCGCCGCGGCCGACCCGGCCCGCTATCTGGTGGTGGATGCCGGGCAGGAACCGGAGTCGGTCACCACCGTCGTACGCCACCGTCTCGACCGGATGCTGCCGCTCTCCGAGGCCGAGATCAAGGCCCAGGAAGAGGCGCGCAAGGCGGCCGAGGAGGAGGCCAGGCGCAAGGCGGAGGAAGAGGCCGCCCGCAAGGCCGAGGAGGAGCGGCTGGAGCGTGAGCGGCAGGCTCAGCTCGCCAAGCTCCGGGCCGAGGAGGAGGAGCGCAAGCGCCGCGAGGAGGAAGAGGCGCGGCAGCGCGAGGCCGAACGGCAGGCGGAGGAGGCGCGGCAGCGCGCCGAGGATGCCCGCCGCCGTGCCGAGGAGGAGCGGGCCCGTCTCGAGGCCGAGGAGCGGGTGCGCGAGGCCGAGCAGGAGCGGCTGCGTCTGCAGGCCCAGGAGGAGGCGCGGCTGCGCAAGGAGGCCGAGGAGCAGCGCCTGGAGAAGCAGCGCAAGGCGGAGGAGGCGCTGGTGAGGGCCGAGGAGGCCCGCCACCGCGCCGAGGTCGAGGCCGCTGCCAGGGCCGAGGAGGCGGCAGCCGCTGCCGCACAGCGCTCCCGGGAGACCGGCCGCTCCGGGTCCACCGGGCAGCAGCCGGGATCGTCCGGTCCGTCCGGGGCATCCGGTCCGTCTGGTCCGTCTGGTCCGTCTGGTTCATCCGGTCCGTCCGGTCCGTCCGTGCCGGACAACGAGCTCACCGTCCCGACCCCCGTCGTCAACCCGAACGAGATCACGCAGCCCGTACCGGTCGCCAGGCCCGACCGCCCGGCGCCCGACGCGGACGAGACGACCGTCCTGCCGCCCGTGCGGGACGCGGACGAGACGGCTGTGCTGCCGCCCGTGCGGGACGAGCATCCGTCGGACCGGGTCCCGCCGGGCGTCTTCCGCGACGGGCGCAGGGCATCGGGCGCCGAGAGCGAGAACGAGCGCACGCGTGAACTGCCCCAGATCAGCGACGATCCGCAGGCCGGACGCGCGGCTCAGGCCGCCCCTCGCCAGAAGCGGCCGCGTCCCGACTGGGCCGAGGAGACGCCGCTCGACGACCTGCCGTCCCTGGCCGACGAACTGCTCGGCGACCAGGACGACGGCCGGGACGAGGGCCAGGGCGGATCGGGACGCGGCGGGCGCCGGCCGCGCCGCTGACGGACGGGCCGTGGGCACGGAACGCCGGGATTGTCAGACCCTTCCCGCACAATAGGGAGGCGCTGGGATTCCGGCGTTCCAGCACCACACCACCTCCGGAAGGGCGGTGACCATGACCGTATGGGACGACCTGGTCGGACAGGACCGGGTGCAGGAGCAGCTCGGTGCCGCCGCCCGGGACGCCGATGTGCTGGTCACCGCGAATTCCGCGGGCGATCCGGTGCCTCCGGGTTCGAAGATGACGCATGCCTGGCTGTTCACGGGACCGCCCGGCTCGGGCCGGTCCACGGCCGCCCGTGCCTTCGCAGCCGCGCTCCAGTGCACCAGCCCCGACCGGGCGTTGGGCGGGGCTCCGGGCTGCGGCTTCTGCGACGGCTGCCACACGGCGCTGATCGGGACGCACGCCGACGTCGAGGTGATTCGCACGGATCTGCTCTCCATCGGTGTGAAGGAGACCCGTGAGCTCGTCCGCAGGGCCCAGCTGTCCCCCGCCGTGGGCCGCTGGCAGGTCATCGTCATGGAGGACGCCGACCGCCTCACCGAAGGTGCGGGCAACGTCCTGCTGAAGGCGGTCGAGGAGCCCGCGCCCCGCACGGTGTGGCTGCTCTGCGCCCCCTCCCTGGAGGACGTGCTGCCCACGATCCGCTCCCGCTGCCGTCATCTCACGCTGCGTACGCCTCCGGTGGACGCGGTGGCCGATGTGCTGATCAGACGCGACGGTATCGACCCCGAGCGGGCCGCGTCCGCCGCCCGTGCCACCCAGGGCCACATCGGCCGGGCCCGCCGCCTGGCCACGGACGAGCGCGCGCGTGCCCGCCGTGCCACCGTGCTCAAGCTCCCGCTGCGTGTCCATGACGTCGGCGGCTGCCTCAAGGCCGCCCAGGAGCTGATCGACACGGCGACGGACGACGCGAAGCAGGTCGCCGAGGAGGTCGACGTCAAGGAGACGGACGATCTGAAGGCGGCGCTCGGCGGCGTGGCGGGAGGCCGGATGCCCCGTGGGACGGCGGGTGCGATGAAGGAGCTCGAGGACCGG
The DNA here is from genome assembly GCF_045162755.1 of Streptomyces sp. NBC_01012. Classification (NCBI taxonomy): domain Bacteria; kingdom Bacillati; phylum Actinomycetota; class Actinomycetes; order Kitasatosporales; family Streptomycetaceae; genus Streptomyces; species Streptomyces sp. NBC_01012. The sequence continues at coordinate 4,171,726 of NZ_CP108688.1, forward strand.
CAGAAGCGCCGCAGGACACGTACCCAGCGCGACAGCCTCGACCTGGCGCTCAGCGAACTCACCGGCTTCTACCGCGATGTGCTGGCCCTTCAGCTGGGCTCCGGGATCGCCCTCGCCAACACCGATGTCCGTGACGCCCTCGACCGGATCGCCGAGTCGTCCACGCCCGAGCGCACCCTGCGCCGGATAGAGGCCGTCATCGCCTGCCGCCGCGCCCTCGACCGTAACGTCGCGCCCCTGCTCGCCGTGGAGGCGATGGCGGTGTCGCTCCGGGCGGGCTGAGGCCCGGCCCCGTCTCCCCGCGTGCCGGGAAGACGAGGTGACGGGGTGAATTCACCCGTATGAGCAGGGAATCGGTCGAGTCGTCCCCGGGCGGCTACGCTCCGGGGATGGACACCAGGCGCCTGCTCCGGATCTTCGCCACCGTGCTCGGCACTGCCGGCCTTCTCGTCTCCGGCTGCAGCAGCGGAGGGTCGGCACCGAGCGCGTCGGCGACGGGCTCGGCCGCCACCGAGGAGCTCGAGTCGTACTACGCGCAGAAGCTGAGCTGGCGGGACTGCGGTACGGAGGGCTTCCAGTGCACCACGATGAAGGCCCCGCTGGACTACGAGAAGCCCGACGACGGGGATGTGAAGCTGGCCGTCTCCCGTAAGAAGGCCACCGGTCCCGGTAAGCGGATCGGCTCGCTCCTGGTGAACCCCGGCGGTCCTGGCGGCTCGGCCATCGGCTACCTCCAGGGGTACGCGGCCATCGGTTATCCCGCCCAGGTCCGCGCCCGGTACGACATGGTGGCCATCGATCCGCGCGGGGTGGCCCGCAGCGAGCCGGTCGAGTGCCTCACCGGCAAGGAGATGGACGCCTACACACAGGTGGACCAGACCCCGGACGACAAGGCCGAGGTCGCCGAGCTGAACGCCTCCTTCGAGAAGTTCGCCGACGGCTGCGAGAAGCGCTCGGGCAAGATCCTCCCGCATGTCTCCACGGCCGAGACGGCGCGTGACATGGACATCCTGCGTTCCCTGCTCGGTGACGAGAAGCTGCATTACGTCGGCGCCTCGTACGGCACGTTCCTCGGCGCGACCTACGCCGATCTGTTCCCCGCCCGAGTCGGGCGTCTCGTCCTGGACGGGGCGATGGACCCCTCGCTCCCCGCGCTCGACGTCAACCGCGACCAGACGGCCGGCTTCGAGGCGGCGTTCCAGTCGTTCGCCGCGGACTGTGTGAAGCAGACGGACTGCCCGCTCGGCACCACGTCCACCGCCGCCGCGGCGACCGCCCTGAAGAAGCTCTTCGGCGATCTGGACTCCGAGCCCGTGCCCACCGGTGAGACCCGCCGGCTGACCGAGTCCCTGGCGACCACGGGTGTGATCGCCGCGATGTACGACGAGGCCGCCTGGCCCCAGCTCCGCCAGGCCGTCGCGGCGGCGCAGCGCGGCGACGGCTCCGGGCTCCTCTCTCTGGCCGACAGCTACTACGAGCGCGAGCCGAACGGGAAGTACGCCAATCTGATGTTCGCCAATGCCGCGGTGAACTGCATCGACCTGGCGCCGCCCTTCACCGGCCCCGCGGACGTGGAGAAGGCGATCCCGGACTTCGAGAAGGCCTCCCCGGTCTTCGGCAGGGGCTTCGCCTGGGCCGCGCTGAACTGCGGCGCCTGGCCCGTCGACCCCACCGGCACCCCGCACCGCACCGAGGCGAAGGGCGCAGCCCCGATCGTCGTGGTCGGCACCACCCGGGACCCGGCCACCCCCTACAAGTGGGCCGAGTCCCTCGCGGACCAGCTCTCCTCCGGCACTTTGCTCACCTACAAGGGCGACGGACATACGGCGTACGGCCGGGGCAGCGACTGCATCGACACGGCGATCAACACCTACCTGCTGGAGGGCACGCCGCCCAAGGACGGCAAGAAGTGCAGCTGACCTGCGCAGACGGCCACGGGGGCGGGCGGTTCGGAGCACCCCTGGAAACTGTGTAGACTTGGCGTCGCTGCTGACCGCACCATGGTGCGACAGAGCGTGCCGCCTTAGCTCAGTTGGCCAGAGCAACGCACTCGTAATGCGTAGGTCTCGGGTTCGAATCCCGAAGGCGGCTCCGTAGTGAACCCCAGGTCAGGCTTCTGACCTGGGGTTTCTTGGTTGAGATGACCTTGGAATGTCGATGCATCGGGCACCTGCGGTCTGTGCGTCGCACGGCGTGGGTCGGATGTGTGGTTTCCGTGGCCGCATGGATCGCCTGAGTCCCTGGGCTGGGCTTTTTCTCCAGGACAGCAGTTCCTCGCCGGGGTCGCCCCCTCGACGTACCTCAAGGCCTGCGGAGGCGGATCCCGCCGGATGGGGCAGAGGCGGAGTATAGGGCGGGCATGGAGGCTGGGATCAGGTCATTCCAACCTTCAAGGAGTCATGCATGAAGCCCATGAGACGTGCCGTCATGCCAGTGGTCTCCGCAGTCGTGGCTGCCGCCGCGGTCACCGCGGTCGCACCCTCTGCCCAGGCCGATGCGCAGGCCTGCACCTACCGGCCGAGCCAGCTGCCGGTGCCGGGCGGCACCACCGCCGGCGCCGTAACGGCGGTGGCCGGCGGCGGTATCTCCGCCGGACAGATCGAGTTGCCCGGCTCCGGTGATTCGCAGACGCACGCGGCACTGTGGACAGGGGACACTGTCACCGACCTGGGAACCGTTCCGGGCGCCGACGTCGCGCTCGGCGTCAACGACGTGAACAGCGCGGGCGTCGCGGTCGGCTATGGATGGGAACTCACCGGGTCGTCGGACGGCTTCCCGATCGGCGAGAACCACCCGTTCCGCTCCCGCGACGGGAAGCTGGAGCAACTGCCGGTGCCCGCAGGGGCGTTCAACGTCGTGGCGAGGGCCGTCACGGCGAACGGGGACGTCTACGGCGACGGCTTCGGCGACGACATCAACCACCGGACGGTCTACTACTGGCCCGCCGACAAGCCGGGGACGGTGACCACGCCGGCCGGCTTCCCGGTGGGCAGTCGGGTCGAGGGTGTCGACACCGATGGCACGGTGGCAGTGACAGCGGTGTCCGACATCAAGGGGACCACGCGCGCGTACCTCTGGAAGGGCGGCGTGGCCACGGCGCTGGCGATGCCCGCGGGCGCAACGAACTCCACCATCTCGGCGATCTCCAACGGCACGGTGGTGGGCGACGGCCGGACCGCGGACTTCGACCGGTTCGCCGTTGTGTGGGGCAAGGACGGCCAGGCGACGAAGCTGCCCGACGCCTTCGGCACCAGCGATGTCAACAGCAGCGGCCTGATCCTCGGTACGTCGGCCGGGGCGCGGGCCACCACGCTGTGGCAGGGCACCAGCACGGTGGCCACCCTCAGCGATGACGCGAAGGTGTACACAGTCGGCGACGACGCCACGCTGGGTGGCTCCAACCTGACGTCGAGTGCGCCGACTTTGAGGTTGCCGACCCTGTGGCGCTGCTCCTGATGTCCTGAGCCGTATGGCGTGGGGAGGCGCGGCCAGGAGGAGGACAACCACTGCCCACAACCCATCCTTCTGCCGCAGCCTTCAGCCGCGGGTGGGGACACGTTGCCCAGCGTTCCGGTCCGCGTAGGAGAGCTGGTGCAGCTGACCCGTGCCGATGTGGCGGACCGACGTGACGAGGATGCCCGGCGGTGTGGCGTTCCTCAGCGTCGCGTACCGGCTGGGGGCACGGTGAAGGTGGCGGGGCCCGGTGTCAGTTTCGCCGCGTTGATCTGTGTGTAGGTGTCGATCCATGGCGCTCGGTCGCCGTCGGTGGCGGTGTCTTCGGCCGGGTCGTCCAGGGGCAGATGGAGACGGGCGTTACTGATCCGGATCTTTTGCTTGGAGGGGGTGTCGAGCCAGTCGCCGGTTCGTACCGAGCCGATTTCCACAGCGAGGCGGTGGCCGGTCCGCAGGGTCCAGTCGGTCGACTTCAGGCCGATGTCCAGCTGGTCCTGGTCCAGGCGGGAGACGCGCTCGTCGAACGCGACGGCGTTGCCGTCGGGGTTCACGTCGTACAGCTTGACCATCACGTTGCCCTCGCCCCTGGCCGTCAGGGTGATCCTGGGTGTGCCGCTGACCCGGGTGGCTGCCTCGAGAGGCCCGGACCAGACGAAGAAGCTTCCGGCATCACGACCGGTTTCCTCTTCCGGGGGTGTGGGCTGTGAGCCCGCTCCGCTGTCCAGGTACGAGCCGTTGCCGAGCCGGAGGTTCGCGGAGCGGTTCGCTGTGGGCCAGGACTTCTCGGCCCGCCAGTCGCCGAGGTTGTCCTGGACGGCGTAGTCCGGGTACGTGACCTTGGGGTCCATGCCCTTGAGGTGTTCGTCGAAGAAGGACATCGTCTCCTTGAACCAGGTCGCCCGGCCCATCGCGAACTTCCCGTCCTGCGTGCGGTCGTTGCCGCGCACGTGGTCCCAGGGGCCGATCCAGGCGCGCTGCGGGCCGCGGTGGTTGTCGAGGAACACGTCCATCCCCACCGGGAGGGTGTTGGTCTCGGCGGTGCCCTGGGTGAACAGGAGTGGCGTGTCGGTGCCCTTCGCCTTTTCGGCGGGACTGCGGTCCTTCCAGTACGGGTCTTCCGGGTCGCCGATGGTGGGGCCGAAGGAGTTGAGTGCCAGGCACTCGGGGTGCTTCGTCTCGTACGCGGCGTTGGTCCGGTAGTGCTCGTCCTCGTCCGGCAACTGGGCCAGGCCGGCCATGCGGTTGTAGCTGGTGGGCAGTTGCACGCTGTTCGGGCGGGGCACACCGTTGGAGTGCAGGTGCTGATACAGGTCCCAGATGGGCTCCTGGGCGACGACTGCTTTCAGCGCGTCGTCCTTCGCGTTGTTACCGAGAAGGCCGGTGTAGGCGTCGAAGGACTTGCCGTACATTCCCACCGCTCCGGTGGACCATGGCTGTTTCGAGCTCCAGTCGATCGCGGCCTTGACGTCGGCCTGGTCTCCGGGGCCGCCGAGGTCGAGGCATCCTGTGGAGCCGCCGAAGCCGCGGGTGTCCACCATGACGAAGGCGTACCCCTTGTCGAACAGGTCGGTTCCCTCCAGGAGGTCCTGGAAGCGCCCCGAGGGGCCGGCGTGCTCTTCCTCCACCTCCATCTCCCCGGAGTGGCCGAAGTACGCGCCGGCCGACATGACCACGGGCACCTTCGCGCCCTCGGGAAGGTTTTCCGGAAGCAGAACATCGGCGTGCAGCTCGGTCCCGGAGCCGTCCGAGGAGGGGAAGTAGTGCTGGGTCCATCGCGCCCCCTCCGGCACCCGTTCGTTCTCCTCGTGGGTCACCGAATGGGTGGCCGTGGCAACAGTCGTCTTCTCTGCGCGGTCGCCGTCGGTCGTCCGGTCCGGCGTGGCGACGGCTGCCCCCGTGAGGGTGCCAGTCACAGCGCAGGCCGTGATCAGTGCTGCGGCGGTTGCGGCTGATCGTTTCCTCATGAAGTGCTCCTGGCTTCTGATGCGGGCGGACGAGGGAGGGTGGCACTCGCACGCATTGGTCACCCCTGCATGGAATCAACCTCTGTCACTTAGTGACAGTGTCACTAAGTGACGCGCTTTGCAAGGCGGGCCCCTCGTTCCGCGGGTGCACTCGGGTCGCGGATCGAGGCCGTGGGCTGCTGGAGGTGCGCCGCTGGAGACTGGCGAAAATCGTCACTTAGTGCCAATCTGGCGCCGGGTGAAAATTATGGGATCGGGTGGTGAAGAGATGGCCGACGACGAGGCCACGACCAGGCGCGGCCGTGGCGGGATGAGTGAGCAGCGGCGCCGTCGTGTACGTCTGGAGATTTCGCGGGAGGCGGCACGTCTGTTCTGGGCGCAGGGCGTCGACGGCACGAGCGGCGACCAGATCGCGGAGGCGGTGGGCTTGTCGACCCGCACCATCTGGCGCCATTTCCGCAGCAAGGAGAGCTGTGCGGAGCCGATCATCGCGCAGAGCGTGGAGTGGGAACTGGCCACTTTGCGCAGTTGGCCGCTGCACCGCTCACTGGAGGAGCACTTTGCCACGGAGGCGAAGCGGTTGGTCAGCGAGATCGGCCCGCAGGAGCAGGCCGATGCCGGGCTGGGCGTGAAGATGATGCGACTGGCTGACACCGAGCCGGCCCTGCGGACGGCCTGGCTGATGGCCTGCGATCAGGTGGAACACGAACTGGCCGCGGTCATCGCGACCCGGCTCGGACTTGAGCACGATGATCTGCAGGTACGTCTGCACGCCGCGGCTGCTTCTGCCGCCCTGCGCGTGCTCAACGAGTACGTGGGAGCAGGGCTTCTGGACGGCACTGATCCCCGGGAGCTCGGTGACGAGAGTTTCGCCTTCATCGCCGATGCGGTCCGCACGGCCACCGGGGGTGCCGTGGGCGACCCGGTCCACGCCGACCAGTAGTACTTCACGCGGCTCCGGGGTGAGTTGGCGGAGTTCGTGGGTGATGCGTTCGGGTCGCAGCAGTTCGTGAATCAGTAGCCGTGGGATCCGTTGCCGGTGCGGCGGTGGATCGCCCGGCGGCGGATCGCCCGTCGGCTGTCGGTGAACTGCCAGGTCTCGGCCGGTGTCCCTGCCGCCGCCGATACCGCGTCGTGTCCGTTGGACCGGCAGTTGTATCTGCCCCGTGAGTGGACGGACGAGCCGGGCCGCCGGGCCGGCGTCCCCGTCTCGGCCTGACCGGGCCGAACGATGAGCTGCGCACCCCGCTCGCCGTGCAGCGTGCCTGTATCGCCGCACCGTCCTCCTGGGTCCGGTTCACACTCCGGGGGCGGAGTCGCGAGCCTGTTCATAGCCGAGTTCCAGCAGGGCGGTACTCAGCTTCGCCGCCGCTTCGGTCAGAGCCGACTGGTCCTTCTCCTGCTCGGCCTTGCTGAAATCGAAGTCGGTCATGTCCCATACCGGCGCGACATGTATATGCATATGCGGTACCTCGAAGCCCGCAACGACGAGGCCGGCGCGCGGGGCGTTCCAGGCCCGCTGCACTCCTTGCCCCACGGCCTGGGCCACCTCGAAGCAGCGCGCCAGGAGGGCCCCGTCGATGTCCGTCCACCGGTCGACCTCACGGCGCGGCACCACCAGGGTGTGGCCAGGCCGCAACGGGGCTATCGACAGGAAAGCGACGATTTCCGGGTCCTGCCAGACGAAATGTCCGGGCAGCTCTCCGGTGATGATGCGCGAGAACACAGTGGTCATACGGGCATTCTCCCCGGAGGCGTCAGGGCCCGGACAGCGGGTCGGGCGACGTCGGTCAGTGGTTCGGCACAACGGAACTGTGGTGGCGATTCCCGGGGTTACCGGTCTGTCGAACAAGCGCAACGCGGTCGGCCCCGTCCGCGGCGGACGTGGGTGGTCCACGGCTGCCGCGTACGGACACCCCGTCGAGTGACGCGCTGAGCCTGGATGTCATCCCGATGTGGTCCAGATCACGTCGATCCGAGTGGTGCAGTCAGGCGCGCGATGACAAGATGTCACTTAGTGACGCTCTAATGAATCGCTGACGCTTTGAATCGACCCGGAGGCGCGGATCACTATGCAGACCACGAGTTCCCCAGAGGTGGCGGCCGCCACGCAGGCGACAGATCGGCAGGCGAAGAAGAAGACGGTGCTCGAGCAGGCGGGTGGCACCAAGGGCGTCATCTACTCGGCGTTGCCCGCCCTGGTGTTCGTCGTCGCCAACAGCGTCGGTGGACTCAAGGTCGGTGTCCTGGCCGCCCTGCTGGTCGCCGGCGGCATCGCGGCGAACCGGCTGGTGCGTAGGGAGTCGATCCAGCCGGCGCTGGGTGGTGTGTTCGGCGTGGCCGTCGCCGCCGGCGTCTCCTGGTACACGGGATCCGCCAAGGACTTCTTCCTCATCGGCATCTGGGCGAGCCTGGTCGGCGCCGTCGCCTTCGTTCTCTCCGTGGCGGTGCGCTGGCCTCTGGCCGGGCTGATCTGGAACTCGACGACCGGTAAGGGTGTTGTCTGGCGGGCGGACAGGCGCTCGCGGCTCTACTACGACATCGCCACCCTGGTGCTGGCGGCCATCTTCGGTGCCCGGTTCGTCGTGCAGCAGTACCTCTACCAGGCCGACGAGGTCGGATCGCTGGGCTTCGCCAAGATCGCCATGGGCTACCCGCTCCTCGCCGTCGGGGCCCTGGCCGTCGCCTGGGCCGCCCGGGCTTCGGACAAGCGACTGAAGGCGGTAGGGCTGCTGCCCGCCAAGCGCACCTGACCGACGGCTTGAGCTCCTCGTCCGCCCCGGACGGGCCACCCACGGCCCGTCCGGGGCGCACGTATGCGCCCCGTCTGTGGCCGGACTCGATTCGGCCGTGCTGCTTTCTTGCGGCTGCCGCCCTTGCCGGCCCACCGGTTGCCCGCGAGGCGAACGCCCTGACCGAGCGAGGGGGCTCCCCGGGGCAGAGGTGTGCCATAGGTCACATGGAAGTGAGAACCTGACGGGAACTGCTCGCGTCTGGGGTGTGTGAAGACCTGGAAGAAGCGGCCCCCCGATCTGACCGAGGAACTACTCCTCCGCCGGATCGCCGACGGTGATCGCGACGCGTTCGACGTCCTGTACGGGCGTACGGCGCCCTGGCTGGCAGTGCGTCTGCAACGCCGGTGTGCTGACGAGCAGATCGTCGCCGAGGTCATGCAGGAGACCTATCTCGCTGTGTGGCGTGCCGCCGGCGCGTTCGGTGGCAGTGACATCGGGGGAAGCGCGGCGGGATGGCTGTGGACCATCGCGGCCCGTCGACTGGTCGATGCCTTCCGCCGACGTGCTCACCACGCCCAGCCCCCTGTGACAGCTGTCGAGCGCACCGTCGCCCCTGCCGCCGAGGACGAAGTGCTGGCGGCCGGCATCGGCGGGGAGCTCGGCGACGCGCTGCGGGCCTTGGCGCCCGAGCTGCGACACGTACTTGAGGCGATGGTGCTCGACGGCCTTTCGGTCCGTGAGACCTCCGTACTCCTCGGTCTTCCCGAAGGCACGGTCAAGACCCGGGCACGCCGGGCCCGTATCGCGATGAGGAGGGCACTGGCATGAGCGCGAAGCACCCCACCGACCACTTGATCGACGGCTACGTCCGGGGAGGCGCCGACCTGCCCGCCGATGAGCTGTGGGCCGTCGAAGCCCACCTGGAACAGTGCGCCCGTTGCAGGGGGCGGCTGGCCGTCGCCGCAGCCGACGTGCCCGAGGTCACCGATCTGCTGACCGCTGTCCGCAGCGGCCTGGAACCGGCTCTCGCACGGTCGGTGCCCGCCCCACCCCGGCGACGGCGCATCCCGCTCCGGGCGACGCCGGCGATGGGTCCCTGGCTGGCCATGGTCGTAGGGGTAAGTGTTGTCGCGGTGCTGTTGGACCGCGTGGCCGGCTGGACGGCGAATACACCCGCCGTACTGCTGGTGGCACCGGCTCTTCCGCTCGCCGGAGTCGCCGCGGCCTGGTCACGGAGTCTGGACCCCGCGTTCGAACTGACCTCGGTCACCCCGCAGGCCGGTCTTCCCCTGCTCCTGAAGCGTACGTTGACCGTCCTCGCCGTCCTCCTGCCCGTGCACCTGCTTGCGGGGTTCCTGACGGGCGTCGCTCTCGCGCAGTGGTTGCTGCCTTCCCTCACCCTCACCGCGAGCGCCGTAGCGCTCGGCGGTGTCATCGGTGTCGGTCGTGCCACCGCTGCCCTCGGAACGCTCTGGACCGCGGTGGTCCTCGCACCAGCCCTTGCGCTGGGACGCCCTTTCCTCCTCCAAGCCGGCCAACTGCCGTTCTGGGCCCTGGCGCTCGCCGTCGCCGTCGCCGTCGTCCTGATCCGCCGACACACCTACACCACGCCCGTAACCCTCCGATAACCCTGTCATGGAAGGCATTGATGACTCTCCCGACCGGCGCGCTCGACACCGCGCCACGCATGTACACGCATGAAATCCATGCCACCGGGCTCACCGTGGAAGTGGGCCGCGGCCATCGCGCCGTCGATGGGCTCGACCTCTCGCTGGGCACCGGTACCCACGGTCTGCTCGGGCCCAACGGCGCCGGCAAGACCACCCTGATCCGGACGCTCGCCACCGTCCTGCGGCCCACCGGGGGAGACCTCGAGCTCTTCGGCCACTCGGTCCGCGACCGCGGTCACCACCGCGAGCTGCGCCGCCGTATCGGCTATCTGCCCCAGGAGTTCGGCTACTACAAGCGGTTCACCGTCCGCGAGTTCGTGACCTACATGGCCTGGCTGAAGGACATGCCCGCCCGGGACATTCCCGGCGCCGTACAGCGCGCCGTGGAACGGGTCGGTCTGGCGGACCGGGCCGAGAGCCGGATGAAGGCGCTCTCCGGAGGAATGGTGCGCCGCGCCGGCATCGCCCAAGCCATTGTCAACGACCCCTCGGTGCTGCTGCTCGACGAACCGACCGTCGGCCTCGACCCGGCGCAGCGCCTCCAGTTCCGCTCCCTGCTCCAGGAACTGGGTCGGGAGAGCTGCGTGCTGGTCTCCACCCACCTCGTCGAGGACGTCGCCGCCGCCTGCTCCGACGTGGTGCTCTTCGCCCAGGGGCGCCTCGTGTTCCAGGGGACCTCCGAGGAACTGGCCGCCGAGGGAAGCGCCGACCAGCCGGGCGACAGTCCTCTGGAACGCGGCTACTCCGCCCTGCTGTCGGAATCCGGGCATGAAAAGAGCACGTGGTGAACCTCCGAGTCCTGCGCACGGAACTCCTGCGCTCCGCCGCCCTCTGGGCCGGTGTCATCATCCTGACCACCGCTCTTCTGCTCCTGTACGCCATCGACGGCGGCTGGTGGCACGGCTCCGTTCGGTGGAACACGCAATGGACCTCGCTGGCCCTGTGGACCCGGGGGCTGCTCGCCTACCTGTGGCCCGTGGCCGCCGGGCTCGGCGCCCTGTACGGGCTGCGTGACCACCGTTCCCGCATGCCGGAACTCCTGGCCTCCATGCCACGCCCCGCGTGGCAGCGCGCGGCCGTACCGGCGACCGCCATGGCACTCGGCCTGACGGTCGGCTTCGGAGCTCTGTTGGTGACCGGCGGCGTGCAGGTGGCGCTCGCACCCACCTCTTACACCCACTACGGCTGGCTACCGATCTCCGCTGTGGCGATACTCGCCCTGGTGGCTGCGGCAGTGCTCGGAATGGGCGTGGCGCGTACTCTGCCCTCGCCTCTGACCCCGCCGATCGTGGCAGTGCTGTTCCTCGTCGTCACTGTCATGCTCATGCAGGAGGGAGACAGCGCTCTGCCGACCGCCCGCCTGGGCTCGCACCTGCTGTCGCAGTTCTCCCCCGTGGTCGCTGAACCACGCCAGGCCCTCCTGACTCCGACCGGCGCTGTACACCTGGGACAGATGATCTGGCTGCTCGGGCTCCTGGCCACGGGCTTCGCTCTCCTGGCTGCCACGCGACGCCGGGGCCGGCTGATGGCCCTCCTGCCCGCGGCTGTCGGAGCCGCTCTCGCTCTGGTCGTACTGCCCGCCGTCCCGAAGGACAGCTACCGTATCGATCAGGCCGCGGCCGCCCGAGTCTGCGAAGGCCAGGTGTGTGTCACCGAACTGAGCCGTGACCGGCTGCCCGCCCTCGCCCCGGTCGCCACCCGCGCTCTCGGCGCCCTGAGCGCCGCCCTCGGCGACGACGCACCCGAGCGCGTGTGGGAAGAGACCACGCCCCGGGCCGTCGGCGATCTGCGCCGCCTCGACCCTTCCACTGTTCTCGTGAACTTCGAAGATCCGAATATGGGTGCGACGAAGGGCGATGCTCTGCTGCGCCGACTGATCGGTGAGGGTCTGGCGCCGAACTGTCAGGCCGTCAGCTCCCGCGAGTCGTCCGGTGACATGGCCATCACCACGCAGAGTGTGCTCGCCAGTTGGGCGCTGGGATCGTACAAGCCCATAGAGGGGGATGTGTACGACCGGAAGTCCTACCTCGCCACCGCCGAGAGGGCGTGGAAGGAGTTCACGGCCCTGAGTGCGCAACAGCAACGGAACCGTGTCATCGAAGTACGGCGGGCCGCGCTCCGCTGCGAGTTCACCCTGGCCGAAAACCTCGCCGGGGGGCCGCAGTGACAGGCGGACTCCTGCTGTACGCCCGAGCCCGGCAGGCACCCGCCGCATTGGGAGGCGTCCTCGCATCGGCAGTACTGCTCATGCTCGCCACGGCCGGCGGCACCACCGACCCTCGATGGACCGCTCTGGCCACAGTGGCAGCAGCAGCTGCCGCCGCACCCGGCCTCGGCGGCCAGGACGCCGACCTGGACCGGACTGCCGCGATCCGCTGGGCCCTCCTCAGGGCAGCACACGTGCTGCTGATCGCCTCCGTCGCCACCCTTTCTCTCCTGGCGGCACAGGCGGTCGGCACCGAACCCACGACAGCCGGCTTCCTGGTCCGGAACGCGGCCGGGCTGACCGGACTCGCGGCCCTGGGCGCGGTCCTGTTCGGTGCACAGCATGCTTGGCTGCCGGTCGTCGCGTGGTCGGCCGTCGCCCTCTTCATCCCGTCCGACCCGGACGGGCTTGTCGGCTGGCTCCTGGCCCCGCCCGACGCTGCGCCTGCCAACTGGACCGCCGCCGTACTGATGGCCGTCGGCATCACCACCTATGCGCTGGCAGGCCCTCGGAGATGACCTGCCGGCCCTCCCGCCCGGGTGGTACGCGGTCCGCCGCCTCACTGCCTGCCCGGTGTCCGGCCGACGGTCCACAGCGACGGTTGACACTGCTGTCACTTAGTGACACTGTCATTAAGTGACAGCAGGGGCGGGAGGTGGCGACTCCAGGCTGCGGACCCGCTCAGGTTCCTTGCCGACGCCGGGGTCCTGTCGTTGCTGTCCGGGGTGACCACAGGAAGGACCGATATGGCATTGCCGAAGATCATCAGCGTTGAGGAGCTCTTCGCGCCTCCCAGGCGTTCGAGGGCCTCCATCTCGCCGGACGGCACAAAGATTGCTTATCTGGCCCCTTGGAAGACCCGTCTGAACCTGTGGGTCGCGAGTGTCGAAGCGCCCGAGAAGGCACGGCGGGTCACCTCTGAGGACCGCAACCTGCTGAGCTACCACTGGACGGATGATCCGCGGTGGCTGCTCTACACCCGGGACCAGGGCGGCGACGAGAACATTCACCTGTACCGCGTCGATCTCGACGCCCCGGACGCAGCGGCCGTCGACCTGACCCCCTTTCCCGGCGCACGCATCGCAGATCTGAAGCTTCCCGCCGCCCGGCCGGGGAAGGCGGTGTTCTCCTCCAACAGCCGGAATCCCGCTGTGTTCGACCTCTTCGAGCTGGACATCGCCACCGGTGACCTGCGGATGCTCGCGGAGAACACGGGAGGCGCGGCCACCACTCTCTTTCATGGCGGCAGCGCCGGCCCCCTCACCAGCGAGGTCACCGAACATGGCGACCTACGACTCTCACGCTGGGACGAATCCACGCAGACCTCGTGCCACCTCGCGCAGTTCGAGGGTGCGGACCATCCGCTGGGCATCTACCCGCTGGAGGTGACCGCCGACGGCGGCGGCGTGCTCCACGGCTCGTACCGGGGCTCGGACAGGCTCCGCCTGGTCCGGCTGGACACGGCGACCGGCGAGGAGACCGAGGTCGACTCCCACCCGGACCATGACCTGGACACTCGGGCCCGCGTGTTTCCCGCACTGCCCTCCCCGCTCATCTTCGGTCGGCGTACCGGTGAACTCATCGGGGTTCGTTATCTGGGGGAACGGCTGGTGATCAAGGCGCTGGACCCGCACTTCGCCGAGGTCCTGGAATGCCTGGAGAAACTGTCCGACGGCGACCTGGCCGACATCTCGTCCGACGAGGCCGGGCAGCGGTGGGTCGTCAGCTTCACCCACGACCGTGATCCCGGGGCCGCGTACTTCTACGACCATTCCTCAGGTGAGAGCCGGCTCCTGTTCCGGCCCCGTGGCCATCTGGATCCCGAGCAGCTGGCGCCGATGACACCGGTGACGATCACCTCTCGGGACGGTCTTGCGCTTCCCTCGCACCTGACGCTGCCGCTCGGGACGGAGCCGCACCGACTGCCGCTGGCTCTGCTCGTGCACGGCGGCCCCTGGGACCGGGACAGCTGGGGATTCAACCCTCTGGTCCAGCTGTTGGCCAATCGGGGCTACGCGGTTCTGCAGGTGAACTTCCGCAGCTCCACGGGGTACGGCAAATCGTTCATGAAGGCCGGCATCGGGGAACTGGCCGGGAAAATGCACGACGACCTGATCGACGGGGTCGACTGGGCCGTCGAACAGGGATACGCGGACCCGGACCGGGTGGCCATCCTGGGTGGCTCCTACGGAGGTTACGCGGCACTGGTCGGGGTCACCTTCACCCCCGATGTCTTCGCCGCCGCGGTGGACATCTTCGGAGTCTCCGACCTCGCGAACTTCCTGCGCAATCAGCCGGAGTTCCTCCGGCCGGCCCTTGCCGCCAACTGGTTCCGCTGGGTCGGCGACCCCGCGGATCCGCACCAGGAAGCCGACATGCTGGCCCGCTCACCGATCAGCCGGGTGGACCGGATCCGCACACCGCTGCTCATCGCCCAGGGCGCCAACGACGCGAGGGTGAGGCAGGCGGAATCCGACAACATGGCCCAGGCTCTCCAGGCGCGTGGGGCCTCCGTCGAGTACATCCTCATGGCGGACGAGGGGCACTCCATCGAGAACTCGGAGAACCTGATCACCGTGTATCGCGCAGTAGAGCGGTTCTTGGGCGAACACCTCGGACCCGGCCGGGACGACGCATAGACCATCGCCCCCACTCCCGGTGCTCCACCGACCCGCCTCACGGGCGCCCGCGTGCGGAGTCGGGGCAGCGGATCAGGAATGCAGCGGATCAGGAACGGGAAGCAGGAGCTCCGACGGCGGCGGCCAGCGTGCGGACCGCGCGGTCGACGTTGGCCTCCATGGTCCCTGCGGAGGACTGTTCGGAGTCGTGGACGAAGGCGGTGGCTCCGCGGTGGCTGCCGACGTAGTCGATGAGGCCGTGCGTGAGTTGTGTGCGCAGCGCCGCTTCGTAGCCGTGCCGCTCGTACGCGCCGGCGTCGGCACCCGCTACCGGTAGCAGGTGCGTCGTGAGGCGCTGGAGCTTGGGCAGCACTCCTCCTGCGGCGGAGTACTCGAAGGCCCAGCCGTTCACGAAGACCCGGTCGATCCACCCCTTCAGGAGGGCCGGTACCGACCACCAGTACACAGGGAAGACCAGAACGAGGTCGGTCGCCCGGTCCAGGCGCTGCTGCTCCCGGACCACATCGGGTGGGTGGCCGCCGCCCTCGCGGTAGGCGCGACGGTCCGCCGGGGTGAAGCGGGGGTCGAAGCCCTCCTGGTGCAGGTCCGCGATCTCGACCGCCCCGGGGCGCAGGGCCGTGCTGAGACGTTCCGCGACGTGGTGGGTGAGGGAGCCGGGGTCGGGGTGCGCGGTGACCACGAGAGAAGTGTGTGCGTTCATGCCTCCACACAACACCAGCAGCTCGGACCATCCCATGGGTGAAGAGCTGCATCACCTTTGCGATCGTCTAATCTGGGCGCGTGGACATCACCAGTGAGCTGTTCCGAGGCGTGCGAGCCCACGGCTCCCTGTTCGGCAGCTCCACGCTGTCCCCGCCCTGGTCCCTGCACTTCGTGGACGGGCCCCCACTGACGTTGTGCACCGTTCTCACAGGCGCCGGCTGGATCGTTCCGGACGGCCATCCGCCCGAACGGCTCGGCACCCACGACACGATCGTGGTGCGCGGCCCCGCGACCTTCACCTTCGTCGATGACCCGGCAACCACCGTCGAGCCCCTCGTCTGCAGCGCGGAGTGCGCCACCCCCGAGCAGGGTGGCACCCGCCATCGGCTCGGCTGGCACGAACCCGGCGAGGACGGGGCGGGGGACGGCACAACGACCCTGGTCATCGGCGCCTACCCGGTAAGCGGAGAGATCGGCCGCCGGCTGCTGGACAGCCTGCCCGTCGTGCTGCGCGTACCCGCCGGCGGCGACGGCGACCCGGTGCTGGATCACCTCGCCGCCGAGGTCGCCCGCGACGAACCGGGCCAGCAGGTGGTGCTCGACCGGCTCCTGGACTGGATGCTGGTGTGCACGCTGCGCACCTGGCTCGACGAGCCCGGTCGTCGTCCCCCGGCCTGGTGGTCCGCGCAGAGGGACCCGGTGGCCGGCAAGGCCCTGCGCCTGCTGCACGCCGAACCGGCCGCGCCCTGGACGGTGGCCGCGCTGGCCCGGCGTGCCGGGGTGTCCCGCTCGACACTGGCCAAGCGGTTCACCGAGCTGCTCGGCGAACCGCCGCTGACCTACCTCACCCGCTGGCGCATGACGCTCGCGGCGGACCTTCTGGCCGAGCAGCCCTCCGCCACGGTCTCGTCTGTCGCCTGCGCGGTCGGCTACACCGACCCGTTCGCGTTCAGCGTGGCCTTCAAAAGGATCCGCGGCATCACACCCAGCACCTACCGCCGGACCACCGAAGCACGCTGACGCACGCACGCGATCACGTCGCTCGGCGTCCCTGCCGGGATGCTCCTGGGCCGGTCTGTGTGCGGATCCGGGACGGTGCCTCGGGGGCCGGTTCCAGTGGCTGTCTGATCTCCTCGTCCAGGGCCGTCACAGCGCTCTGCAGCACCTCGGGGCCGACGATGTTGATCAGGAGGAGACCGAGAGCGTACGACTTCTGGGTGTCCGTCATGTCGCTGGCGTTCAGCGCTTCGACGGCCACCGCGAGGTCGCGTTGTTCCTGTTCGGCGAGGTTCTGCAGAAGGGCGAGGCAGAAGGTGGGCAGGGCGGTGTTCGCGCTGGCGAAGTGCACTCCCCGCATGATGCGGGTGACCTGCTGGGAGCGGTCCTTGGCGCGCATCCTGTCCACCCCCCGGTCGGCCACGCCCAGGAGCGTGACGAGGATGAGGTTGGGGCCGACGCCGACTTCCTGGTCGCCGATGCGGACCGTGAACAACGAGCTGCGGAACAGGGCCAGGGAGGCCAGACCGGCCATGAGTACCTGGATCGCTGCCGTCTGGTCGGCGGATGTGGTTCCGAACCTCCAGCCGAAGACCTGTACGACCCACAGAACGGCGCCGCTCGCCGCCGCGTTGAGCAGAACGTAGACCCAAGCGCTTGCGACGCCCAGCAGGGCCGACGGGCGGTCGCGGTAACGCGACGCCAGCTCCGCGGCTCCCACCAGTGCCCCCAGCAAGCCTGCCGCGACGAATGCCAGCACTCGGTGCCTCCCTCATCTGTCGCATGCCTGAGCATCCTGACGTACGCACAGGTCCGCACGGTGTTCTCCCGCGACTACGGTGCCGCAAGCAATGCCCTGCCCCGTGCGGTGAGTTCCAGCTCCTCGTCGATGCCGTCCTGGTGGATCTCGATCAGCCCCAGGCGGTTCAGCATCGTGACCAGGTCGGCGATTCGGCGTGTCGTGAGACCCAGGGTGAGGCGTAGCTCGTCGACCGGTGTGCGCTCCCTGTCCAGCAGGGCTTCGAGTGCCGTCCTCGCGATGGGCGGCAAGGGCTCGGTGGAGTCTCCTCGGCTCATCGCCTGGTGTGCGGACTGCCGGTTGGTGGCGTTGAGGAAGGCACTGAACGGATCCGCCGAGCGTTCCCTGGACATCCTGGTCCTCCCTGAGCTGCCACGAGTGGTCCTCGATGTCCCACTTCCGGTGTGGGTTTGTGGGCAAAGCGGGTCCGGCGCGGGTGGAGGCTCCTACTATACGAGGCGGCGCGCACCACGGAGTTGGTCTCGACCGGCGCGAAACGGGGAGCACCCATGGACCTGACACACCAGCCGCCCGTTCTCGACCGGTGGGCGGTCGGTGAGCCGCTGGGGCGTGGCGGGATGGGGACCGTGTACCTCGCAACCGACCGGGCCAGTGGCGAGCGGTGCGCCGTAAAGTTCATCCACTTCCTCGACGACGCACCGTCGGCGTCACCGGGCGAGGAGACGCATGTCCTGCGTGAACTCCGCACGGCAGCGGTCCTCGAACACGAGCATGTGGTGCGCACCCTGGCCTCCGGATACGCCGACGGGCAGTACTTCCTCGTCATGGAGCCATGCGAGGCAGGCAACCTGCACCAACTCGTGGAGCGCCAGGGGCCGCTGGCCCCCGAGGTGGCCGTTCCCCTGTTTCTCGATGTGCTCGACGGCCTGCACTACGCGCACACGGCACCGCTGGGCGCGTGGGACGACCAGGGGCGGCAGATCCAGGTCAACGGTGTGGTCCACCGCGACATCAAGCCGCGGAATCTCCTGCTGACCGGGGAAAACGCGGTCCCGCAGGTCAAGATCGCCGATTTCGGCCTGGCCAAGTCGTACGAGCTGGCCGGGGCGAGCGGCGTGACCCACACCGGCGCGACCGGCGGCACACCCACGTTCACCCCTCGGCAGCAGGTGGCCAACTTCAAGTACGCCAGGCCCGACGTGGACGTGTGGGCGGCCGCGGCGTCACTGTATTTCGCGCTGAGCGGCCACGCCCCCCGCGACTTCGCACCGGACAGGGACCCATGGCTGACCGTGTGGAACACCGCACCGGTGCCACTCGCCGAGCGGGTGAGGGGAATACCGCCGCGCCTGGCCCGCGTCGTGGACAACGCTCTCGTCGACGACCCGCGCATCCATTTCCCCACGGCCGCTGCCTTCAAGACGGCGCTGGAGGCGGTGTAGACCAGGCACCGGACCGCCTCGACAGCCGTCCGGACCGTCGCGACAGCCGTCCGTACGTCTCTCACTTCTGGAGGATTCGCCCATGCCGATGAGCAGCTCACGTCCCGGGCGCCCCCGTGCGGGAGGCGACACCCCGTGGCAGGAGGGGATGACGGTCCTGGGGGAGTTCGTCATCGAACGCAGTCTCGGCCGCGGCGGATTCGGCGAGGTCGTCCTCGCGGTGAGCCGACGCACCGGGGAGCGCTACGCGGTCAAACGCGTCCGCCGTGACGACCCCGTGGAGCAGGGGCGTTTTCTCACCGAGGCACAGCGCTGGACCGGCCTGGCGCCGCACCCGCACATCACCCCGTGTCGCTTCACCCGCACCGTCGGGAACCAGATGGCGGTGTTCAGCGAGCACGTCGGCGGAGGCTCCCTGGCCGACTGGATCAAGGACGGCCGCCTCTACGCCCGCGACCCGCAGGAGACCCTGGCCACGGTGCTGCGCATCGCGGTCGAAGCCGCCTGGGGCCTCGACGCCGCGCATGCCCACGGTCTGCTCCACCTCGACATCAAACCGGGCAACGTGCTGCTCACCGAGCGGGCCACCGCCAGGATCACCGACTTCGGGCTGGCGGCAGTCCCCGAGCGGGGCACGCGGGAGGTCCTCGCCAGGGAGTTCGTGGTGGAGCTCCTCTCGCGGCCCGGCCCGGGGATCGACGCCGCCACCAGCGACATGCTCAAGTCCACCATCCGCCAGGTCATGGGGGAGCCCCGCGCGGGCGAACCCGCCTCCGCCCTTCGGGCCGTCGCTGACGGCGTCACGCCCGGTTACGCCTCCCCCGAACAGGCGGAGGGCAGGACCCTGGGCCGGGCCGCCGACCTGTGGAGCTGGGCGGTGACCGTGCTGGAGATGTTCACCGGTGGTCGTACCTGGCGTTCGGGAACCGTCGCCGGGGCCTCGCTGGAGATGTACCTGAACGGCGAGAGCGACACCTCGATGTCTCTCGCCATGCCGGAGGGGGTGGCCGAACTCCTGCGCGCCTGCTTCCGGCCGGATCCGGATGAGCGCCCGCGGTCCCTGCGGGCGGCGGCGGACAGCCTGACGCGTACCGCGGCACGGGAGTGCGGCATCACGCTGGACGGCGAACCGCCCCGGAGCCGGCCGCGAAGCCCTGCCAAGGGCGGGTACGAGCGTCGGCTGCCCGGCGGGTCTTCCTGGCAGGACCCCCGGGAGCTGCTCGGTGCCGCCTACCGGGCCGCCGGTCGTGACCCGGGGGATGCTGTCCGGTTCTGGCCGAGCGGCCTCGGCAGCCGCGTATCGCAGGCCATGGAGGACCTGCGGGCGCTGACCGAGGCGGCCCGTGTCCTCGACACCGTGGACGCTCCCGACCCGCCCTATCTCGGGCCACTCGTCACCGCCGAATCGGGCCGGGTCCGCCATGGCCTGGGTGATCTGCCCGGGGCCGTACAGGCCTACCGGACGAGCGCGCGGGCCCTGGAAGCGCTCGACTCGGCGGACGCCCGCTCACTGCGGCTCTCGGTGCTGCACTCCCTGGCGATCGTCGTGCGGCTGTCAGGCTCTCCCGCTGAATCGGCGGCGATCTGTGACCTGGTCGTCGACTCGGCAGCCGGCCTGGAGGATCCGTCCGAGACGGCAAGGTTCCGGGGCATGGCCCTCGGCACGAAGGCCAACGCCGTCGACGATCCGGACGAACGGCTCCGGCTGATCGAGCGGTCCCTCGCACAGCTGCGCGCCGCGGGCGAGGACGAAGGCCTGGCCGTGGTGCTGGCCAACCAGGTCGGGGCGTTGGCGGAGGCCGGGCGCCATGCCGATGCGGCCGCCCTGTGGGAGCAGGCCGATGAGATGATCGAGGCCGCCGCCTCCCCCGGCCGCACCGATCTCGACGCGGTCCGTGCCACGCTCCGCCTCAACAGGGCCGTCATCGCCACGAACCCGCGGGACAAGGCGGCGTACGCACAGGCGGCGGTCGACCTGTACGAGACCCTGGTCCACGAACGCGGCCGCCACGATGTCGCGGGTGATCTGGGTCGTGCTCTGTTCCTGACAGGGCAAGGCCATGAGCACGCCGACAGGCCGAAGGAGGCGCTCGCGGCCTACCGGTCGGCTCGGACCTTGCTGGAGGAGACCGTGCTCCGCGACGGTCGGCCGGAGTACGCCCGTGACCTGGCGAAGGCCCACGATCACGAATCGACCCTCACCTGGGGGCTGGAAGATCCGGGCAGTGCTCTCGCCCTCGCCCGGCGGGCCGTCGAGGTGTGGGAGCGCGTCAGCGACACCGACGGTGAGAGGAGCTGCGTCGTCGAACGAGCCGATGCGCGGCGCAAGCTGGCCGTCAACCTGGTGGAGGCCGGCGAAGCGGCCGATGCCTCCCGGGAATTCGACGAAGCCCGGCGCATCCTCGGGTCGGCGGCTGAAGCGGATGCGGACGGCCGCCTGGCCGAGGCGCTGATCCATCAGGGGCGAGCGGTGCTGCTCCGTAGGACAGGAGACCCCGACGCCGCCTGCCGCGAAGTGCGGACCGCGCTCGACCTTCTCGGTGGGGCAAGCCGGCCGGAGGACGAAAAGGCCCGGGTGGTCTGCCTGCAGACGCTCAATGCCGTGCTGGCCAACCTGGGCGACGACGAGGAGGCGCTGGTGGTGGCCGACACCATCGCCAACGCGGTCGAATCCCTCCGCGAGCGGGGCGAGGGCTCACGCCGTGACCTCGCCGACGCCCGCCAGCGCCGGGCCAACGTCCTGATTCGTCTCGGCCACACCACCGAGGCACTGGTCCCCGCCTCCCAGGCGCTGGACGCCTACCAGCACTTGATCGACGAGGGGCGCACCGACCTCGTGTCCGAAGCGGCCCGGATGCGCGCTGCTCTGGCGCTCGCCCTCCACAGGGCCGGAGACATCGACGGCGCGACTCAGGCCCTGGAAACCGCCCGCCGGCAGTTCGCCGGGCATTCTCCCTATCGCTGGCACGGCGTCCTGAGCCCGGACGCAGCGAAGATCCCCGCAGCCCTGGGAACAGATGCCCACTCGCTCATGCTGGAGGGCCTCGACGTCCGGCTCGCCGGCCTGGCGGAGATCCGGACCGTCAAACGCAGGCACCTGGGCCGTCTGCTCGCCGCCTTAGCCCGGCGCCGTGACGAACTGATGGGCGGAAGCATGCCGTTCATGGAGCCGGCGCAGGTCTCGCACGCGCTGGAGGAGATGTGCGGCGGCCTCCTGTGGCTGGCCGGGAAGTATCCGCAGGATGCCGTGCACGAGGCGTGCGCACAGACAGGGCTGCTGCTGGGCATCTCCTCGATGAGCTGCGGCCGTGTCGGCGCGGCTCGGCGCGGCTTGCGGTCGGCCATCGATCATGGACGCGTCCTCGTGCTCGAACGAGGCAGAACCGGACACCTCACCGCATGGGCCAATGCCCATCTGGCGCTGGCCTCCTGGCTGACGGTGAGGGGTGACGACGAGGGCGCCGACCGTACGGTCCGCGAGATGCAGGAACACCTGGCCGCACTCGCCCCGGGGCGAGTCGCCGACTGGTCGGCCCAGGCCCGGCAGGTCCTGGCATCCGCCGGGCGGCGCCACATGGGTTGAGCCGCGGGTTGTCGACACGGTTGATCAGAGGTTGGTCCGACCGGAAACGCTTCGGCGCCGGCCCCTGCCGCGGCAGGCACCGGCTGGAACGGCTCAGGCGGCTCGGTCCCGTGCGGACGTGTGAGGCGGCCGCACACGCCGAAAAGCCCCAGGTCCCCCCCTGTGACCTGGGACTTTCCCTGCGCCAGCCGGACAGGCGCGGACAACGGCCGCCGGCTAGAAGGGCGTCAGCGTCAGCGTGGCGCCCGTCGGGGCGGTGTCCTGGATGTACGAGGCGAAGTCGGCCACATCGTCGAAGGCGAAGCCGTACGCCTTGCCGTCCTCGGTCGCCGCGTGGATGGCCGCCGCGTAATGGTTGGTCAGCTCCGACGCGGTGTAGAACGCGGCCGGGTCGGTGCTGGGCTGGGCCGGCTCGCTGATCAGCGTGGAGCGGTTGAAGCCGGCGCCCAGGACCGCGGCGACGGGGCCTGTGGTGCCGTCGTTGGGGGCGGCCAGGTTCCCGTCGCAGAAGAGCACGTCGCGAGTGGTCGGCTTGCTGAACGAGACCGAAGCGGGGCCGTCGAACACGAACTGGTCGCCGCGGACCCGGCCGGTGAAGGCGCCCGCGTTGGTGGTGACCGTGAGGTCCTTGCCCGTGTAGGTGCTCCACACCTCGTCGATGTACGGGGCGAAGTAGTCCTTGTCGAAGATCCCCGCGTCCAGGCCGTGGCCGGGGGCGATGATGCGCCGGTCCTCCACCACCAGGGGGGCGAACTCGGGGATCTTGCTGAGGGCCGCGAACGCCTGTGCCCGTCCGCCGTCGCGCAGGGTGCCGACGGTCTGGTTCTCGGAGCCGGTCAGGCTGATGCTCAGGGGGACGCTGAACATGTCGACCATGGTGGTGTTGCAGTACATCCCGGTGGAGTTGTACGTGAACTCCGCGCAGTCGTGCAGCACGGAGTAGTTGGGGTCGGTGGTCACCCAGCCCGCGGGGTACTGGAGGGCGCCGTTGCCGTCGCCGTCCTCGACCGCCTTGAACTTCAGCTTGTCGCCCAGGGCGACGTAGATGCGGCCGGACATGTACGGCAGCGACAGCTTCGTCTCACCGCTGCCGGACAGCTCGATGGCGTAGTCGGTGAAGCCGTCGTCGCCGTTGTCGGAGAGGGCTATCGGGGCCAGGGTGCCCTCGGGGGTGAGCCGGACCTGCTTGCCGTCCTGGTTGCCCACGATGTAGAGGAACACCGAGGAGTTGTCGTACGAACCGGAGTTGTTGACGATCGTCAGCGGCAGAGCGCCGTCGGCCTTCGTGCCGTTGTCGTCCGAACCGGCCGTGGCGAGGGCGTGCGGGGCGATCACGGCGATGGCGGGGGCGGCCACCGCTGCTCCGGCCAGAGTGGTGAGCAGCTTGCGACGGGAAACGTTGAGCTGGTGGCGGGGGGACATGAGAGCCCTTCCTTCGTGTGGGTGGTGGGGGTGGCGGGCCGGGCCGAGGGGGTCAGCCGACCGTCCACTTCTGGTTGGCCTGGCCGGTGCAGGTCCAGATCCGGAGCCGGGTGCCGTCGGCCGCGGAACCGTCCGTGGCGTCCAGGCACTTGTCCGCCGCGGTGTTGGTCAGGTCATCGGCCTCGGTGTGGACCCAGCTCTGGGACCCGTCGCCGTTGCAGCCGCTGAGCTGGACGGCGGCGCCGTCGGCGGTGGAACCGTCCTGCACGGTCAGGCACTTGCCCAGCGCGCGTACGGTTCCGTCGTCGGCCAGCGTCCACTTCTGGGCGTCGACGCCGTTGCAGTCGTGCAGCTGGATCGGGGTGCCGTCGGCGTCCGACGCGCCCGCGACGTCGACGCACATGCCGCCGATGCCCTTGATCGGGCCGGTCGTACCGGTGCCGCCGTCCCCGCCGCCGCTGCCGCCGTCCCCGCCGCCGCTGTCGCCGGCGTCGTCGGATGCGGTGACCCGTACGTAGTCGATGGTCATCGTCTGCGGGAAGGCGGTGTCACCGTTCGGGCTGCCGGGCCAGTCACCGCCGACGGCCAGGTTCAGGATGATGAAGAAGGGGTGGTCGAACACCCACTTGTTGCCGTTCACATCGGAGGGGGTGCGGGTCTGGTAGGCCTCACCGTCCACCGACCAGACGATCGCGTTCGGGCTCCAGTCGACCGCGAAGGTGTGGAAGTCGTCCGCGAAGGCCTTGCCGTCCGGCAGGCTGTAGGACGCGCCGATGCCGGCGCCGCCCGAGTAGCCGGGACCGTGGATGGTGCCGTGCACGGTGTCGGGCTCCATGCCGACGTTCTCCATGATGTCGAGCTCGCCGCTCTCCGGCCATCCCACGCTGCCGAGGTCGTCACCGAGCATCCAGAAGGCCGGCCAGATGCCCTGGCCGCGCGGAATCTTGATCCGGGCCTCGTAGCGGCCGTACGCCTGGGTGAAGGTCTGCGCGGTGTTCAGCCGGGCGGAGGTGTACTGGCAGGGGCCGTACCAGCAGTCGAGGCCGGAGTCGCTGTTCTCGCGAGCGGTGATCACCAGGTTCCCGTCGCCGTCCAGGGACGCGTTCTCGGTGCTGTCGGTGTAGTACTGCAACTCGTTGTTGCCGTTGCCCGAACCACCGGTCTCCAGGGTCCACTTCGACGAGTCGGGCGCGCTGCCCGCGGCGCCGTCGAACTCGTCGGCCCAGGTCTGCTCCGCGGCGGATGAGGAGGCGTCGGAGGCGGAAGCGGCGTCGGCCCGGGAGGTGCCGGGGCCGGTCGAGTTGATCAGGAAAGCGGCGGCGAGGGCTGCGGCGAGCAGGAGGACCAGTCCGCCTAGTGACCATCTGCGTGCGCGGTGGGTGGCCATGGTCTACGTACCTTTTCTGGGGGGAAGAAACAGGACACGGAGCCGGCGGTGACGGGCGGGAAGACGCGGGGGACGCGTGGGGGCACGCCTGAGAGCGCTCTCGCCCAGCGGTGTTCGCCGCCGACGGAGCCTGATGCTACGCAGATGCCCGGCATAGGCCAACCATGCTTGCAACGATGAAATCGCCCTGAGCTGGGCTTTCTTGAGAGAGTGGCTGTGAGGCCCCCCATGCTTAAGGCGCCTTTAGCCCGCGCTTAAGTTCGCGAGGGGGTTCCTGGCGCCGGCACCCGGGGGAGTCACCAGCGCATGTGGACGTCCTCGGCCCAGCCCAGCAGGTGCTCCACGGCGATCTCTTCACCGTCGTCGGTGCGGATCCGTCCGTCGAAGTGACCGAAACGCTGGTCGGTCCGGTTGGCGATCAGGCCCACGTCCGTGTGCACGGACCGGTTGTGGAACGGGGTGAACGCCAGGTCGACCTGGTCGGACGAGCGCGTACGGAGGGTCCAGGGTGCCAGCGGGTCGGAGGGGGACCACCGCCAGTCCAGCTCCTTGCCGATCTTGGTGAGCCGGCCGTTCACACAGAGGCCGTTCTCGGTGGAGCCGGTGCCCTCGGTCCAGCGTCCGCCGAACTGGAGGCCGACGGTGTGCCCGTCCGTACGCCCGGACGCGGTAGCCCAGTTCCAGTCGATCGTACGAGGCCAGCGACCGCGACCGTGGTCGAGGACGGCCCACGCCTCGCTGTCCTTCCCGCCGAACGTCACGATCTCGCTGCCGATACGGACCCGTCCGGAGGCGGGGAGCGCGGTGTGCTTGGAGGTGTACTGGAAGCGCTGCTCGTTCCACGGCACGACCACGGAGAGCGACTCGTGTCCTTCCGGCCGTGCCACCAGGAGGCCGACCTCCAGCGGCAGCCGCCCCGGCGTCAGGCAGCGGGCCCTGAGCCGTGTGCCGGCGTTCTCGTCGCGGATCTCGATGCGCACCTTGTTCCCGGTCGGGCGGGCGGGGCCGACGACGACGTCCTCGGAGCCGGGAGCCCCTGCGATGGTGTCGGGGAGATGGACGCCCCGGCCTGCGGGGACGATCGACGCGCACTCGAACTCGCGGCCGCCGGGGCCGAATTCCAGCACGTAGACCGAGTTCAGCGCCAGGAAGTCGAGGTCGCTCACGGTCAGGGCCACCAGATGGGTGGGCGTGGTCACGCACCAGTACTCCCACCGCTTCGTCCGGCCCCAGCCCCGCAGATTGGCCCGGTGCAGCGGCTTCCTGGACCAGCCGATCGCCGCCGGATCCAGGTTCCCGTCGGGCAGGCAGAGGTCGACGGGCTCGGTGATCTCCTGCTCGTGCGTCGCCATGGCCGGAGCCTATAGGGGGCACGGCGCCCGGCCCGGCCACGGCTCGGGCGGGTGCTCCGCCCGGCTGCGGCTCAGGCGCGTGCCTCGTCCGGCGACGGCTCAAGCACGGCGCCCGGCCCGGCCACGGCTCGGGCGCACGCTCCGTCCCGCTGCGGCTCAGGGCTACTTCGCGTCCGAATAGCGCTCGACGACCGCCGTGCTGAACGGGAAGCGCACCGGTGTGTCCCCGAACGTGACGCGGCCCGCCAGCTCCCCGGCTTCGCGCACCGCCTCCACCACCGCGGGCGCCTCTTCGGCGGGGCAGTGCACGATCACCTCGTCGTGCTGGAAGAAGACCAGCTCCGCCCGCATCCCCCCGGCGGCGAGCGTCTGCCGCAGCGCCGCCAGGAGCAGCAGAGCCCAGTCCGCAGCGCTGCCCTGGACCACGAAGTTACGGGTGAAGCGGCCCCGCGCACGGGCGTTGGACGAGGCGTAGCCCGGGGTGAAGCCGTACGCACCGCCGCTCTCGGCGGGCAGTGGCTCCTCGCTCTCCTGCGGGATGCCCGCCTCCTCGTCCTCACCCGCGCCTGCGGCGGGCGGGCTGGTGCGGCCCAGCCAGGTGCGGACGAGGCGGCCCTCCTCGCCCGCCTTCGCCGCGTCGTCGACATAGGCGACGGCGTGCGGGAACCGTCGGCGCAGCGCCGCCAGGTTCTTCAGACCGTCGCCCGAGGTCTGCCCGTAGATCGCGCCGAGCAGTGCGATCTTGGCGTGGTCGCGGTCGCCGTGGAACGCCCGGTCGGACAGGGCCTTGTAGAGGTCGCCCTCGTGTCCCGCCACCTCCATGAGGCCCCGGTCGCGGGAGATCGCGGCCAGCACGCGCGGCTCCATCTGGTCGACGTCCGCCACGACCAGCCGCCAGCCCTCGTCGGCGACGACCGCCTGGCGTATCACCTTGGGGATCTGCAACGCCCCGCCGCCGTTGGTCGTCCAGCGCCCGCTGACCGTGCCTCCCGGCTGGTACTCGGGGCGGAAACGGCCCTCGCGCACCCAGTCCTGGAGCCAGCCCCAGCCATGTGCGGTCCAGACGCGATACAGCTTCTTGTAGCGGATCAGCGGCTTCACCGCGGGGTGGTCGAGCTCCTCCAGCTCCCACCGCCGGGTCGATCTGACCTTGATCCCGGCCTGCCCGAACGCCTTCAGGACATCGGCCGGCAGGTCGGGCCGCACCCGTCTGCCGAACGCGGCCGACACCTCGTCCGCGGCCTCGGCCAGCCTGCGGGGCTCGCCACCGCCCGCGTAACGCTCGCCGAGCAGCTCGTCCAGCACCTCGCGGTGCACATCGGCGCGCCAGGGCAGACCTGATCTGTGCATCTCGGCGGCGACCAGCATGCCCGCGGACTCGGCGGCCGTGAGCAGCCGCATCCTGCCGGGGTGCTCCGCGGCCTCGTGACGGCGCAACTGCTCCGCGTAGACCTCCAGCAGCGCCTCGAACGGCAGATCGGCGCCGGAGAGCGGCTCGAAGAGGGAGGACTGGGAGCCGGGCTCCGCCGAGCGGGGCGGCGGATCGGGCGGCACCGGCGCATGCCGCAGCCGCGCCCAGGCCGCAGCGGCGGAGCGGGGCTCCCCGAGCCGTCCCTCGTGGCCGAGGAGCAGCAGCTCGGCGCACTCGATGTCGTAACACCGCTCGACCCGCACGCCCTCCGCGAGCAGCAGGGGGTAGATCGCGGTGGTCGAGCGCCAGACCCAGCGCACCACATCGGGGCGGGAGCGGACGGACTCGGCGAGGTCGGGCTCGGACAGGACGGGACCGGCGGGCAGGCCGTCGCGTGTCAGCGGTGCGAGGAGCGCGCCGCCTCCATCCGCGGTGGCCAGGGCCCAACGTTCGGTCATGGGCCGAGTCTTGCACCCGGCACTGACATCCCTGCGGCAGCGGGCCCCGGTCCAGCGCGCGGGCGCGTCCGACTGCCGCGAGGATCGAGGGTGCGGTGCGCACGGCGCGTACCGGGACACGGCAGGCGGCGGAGGAGACGGTAGTGATGGAAGCGATCGTGTACGACGAGTTCGGCGGTCCCGAGGTCCTGCGCAGGGCCCAGGTCGACGACGTCCACGCGGGCCCCGGGCAGATCCGGGTGCAGGTCAGGGCCGCGGGGGTCAACCCGGTCGACCACAAGATCCGCAACGGCTGGATGGAGGCGGCGTTCCCGACCCCGCTGCCCGCGACGCCCGGCAGCGAGTTCGCCGGAGTCGTCGACGAGACCGGTGAGGGCGTCACGGAGTTCGCGGTCGGCGACGAGGTCCTGGGCCGGAGCGTGACCGGCGCGTACGCGGAGTACGTCCTGGCCGATGTGGGCGCCGTCGCGCCCAGGCCCGAGGGCCTTGGCTGGGCGGAGGCGGCCGCGCTGCCCGTCGCGACCGAGGTCGTGGCCCGGGTGCTCGACGAGCTCGCGGTGTCGGCGGGCGAGACCCTGCTGGTGCACGGGGCGTCCGGGGCGGTCGGCTCCGCCGCCGTCCAGCTGGCCGCGGCCCGTGGCGCCACCGTCATCGGGACCGCCTCACCGGCCAACCACGACTATCTGCGGGTGCTGGGCGCGGTCCCGGTGGCGTACGGGGACGGGCTGGTGAGCAGGGTGCGGGAGGCCGCGCCGCAGGGCGTGGACGCCGTGTTCGACGTCGCGGGCAAGGGCGCGCTGGCGGACTCGGTGGAGCTGCGCGGCGGCACGGCCGACCGGATCATCACCATCGCCGACCCGGACGCCGCGCGTTACGGGGTGGCCTTCTCGGCGGGCGGCGGGAACAGTCCGGACGAGAGCGGGCGGCTGGAGGAGTACGCGCGAGCGGCGGCCGTCGGCGGTCTGCGGATCCCCGTCGAGCGGACCTTCCCGCTCGGTGAGGCGGCGCGGGCGCAGCAGCTGAGCGAGGCCGGACATGTACGCGGCAAGCTCGTCCTGCTCCCGGGGGAGCACTGAGCGCGCTGCTGCCGCCCTGGCCGCTCCCCTTACGCTGGCCCGATGGAATCGGTGGAGTCGGTGACCGACCGGGCGTGTGCCGCTGCCCTGTACTCGGAGGGGGACGCGGGGCTGGACACCGGCGCGTCCCTCCTGGCCGCGGACCCGTCCGCCGACGAGGAGCTGCACCGCAGGGGCCGGGAGTTCGTGCGGCGGGCCTGGACACGCGGCTGGCAGCCCGCCGACGTCGTACGGACCGTCCGCCGCGAGCTGGACGCGTCCGCAGCCGAGCTCGTCTCCGCCCTGATCACCGCGGAGACGGCGGGCTACGGCTCGCTGCCCCCACGCTGGGCCGACCAGCTCGCCGCCCTCCCGGCCCCCGCGCCGCGCAACCGCCCCGACCGCTTCACGTACGCCTCCGCGCTCCTGGGGCTGTACCGGCTGCTGCTGCGGCTCCCGGTCGTCGAGCCGGTCGGTCCTGTGCCCGGCACGGCCGCCCACGCCCCGCACCGGCCGCCGACCGCCGGTGAACCCCGCATGCTCACCAGGATCAGGGCGCTGCTGGCCAAGGCGGAGGCGACCGGATTCCCGGAGGAGGCCGAGGCGCTCACCACCAAGGCGCAGGAGCTGATGGCCAGGCACAGCATCGACGAGGCGCTCATCGCCGCCCGTACGCACAGCGCCGACACCCCGGGGGCCGTCCGCATCGGGGTCGACGCCCCGTACGAGAGCGCGAAGGCCGTCCTGCTCGACGCGGTCGCATCGGCGAACCGCTGCCGAGCCGTGTGGAACAGCGATCTCGGCTTCACCACGGTCGTGGGCTTCGAGCCCGACCTGGAGGCCGTGGAGCTGCTCTTCACCTCCCTCCTGGTGCAGGGCACCACCGCGATGACGAAGGCGGAGGCCGGACAGCGGGCAGGCGGGCGCAGACGGACCAAGACCTTCCGGCAGTCGTTCCTCATGGCGTACGCCCAGCGCCTCGGCAGCCGGCTCGCGGCGGACACCGAGCGGGTCACCGCGGCTGCCGGTTCCGAGGCCGCTTCCGATAGGCGCGAGGGCGACCCCGGGGCGCTGCTGCCCGTCCTGGCGGCCAGGGACGTCGCCGTCACCGACACCGCGGAGCAGATGTTCCCGATGACCACCACGACCCGGCTGCGCGGGGCGACGGACGCGGCGGGCTGGACGCACGGCACGGCCGCGGCCGACCGGGCCAGGATGGGCCGTGGAGGGCCGGAAATCCGCCGCTGAGGGCTGTCCCGTCATCCCCGGCGGAGCGGCATAAGTCGGTGTTGTCCGGAATCCGGCTAGGGTCACCCCATGAGCTGGCTCCGGGCGCTGAGGGAGACGGCCCGCTCGGGCCTGTCGATCGAGCGACGGCGTCTGGAACCGCTCATCGCGCTGCGCGGCGCCGCCGGCCTCGCGCTCGTCGTCGGGGTGAGCCTGGTGTTCTTCGGCCCGGTGATCGCCGCCGGGTCGGCCTTCGGCGCGTACCAGGCGGCCATCGCCACCTTCCAGCGCAGCTGGCGCCCCAGGCCCGTGCTCGCCCTGGTCTCCGGAGCCAGCCTCGCCGTGTCGACGTTCGTCGGCTATCTCACCGTGTCCCACACGCTGCTGTTCCTGGCCCTGCTGATCCTCTGGACGTTCACCGCCGGGATGACCTGGGCGGCGGGCCCGACGGGCGGCATCATCGCGGCATCCAACGTCGCGATCGTGCTGGTCACGGTCACCCTGCCCACCTCCGTCGCCGACGCCGCGGCGCACGCGGCGATGATGGCGCTCGGCGGGCTCGTCCAGGCGTCGCTGATCGTGCTGTTCCCGATCCGCAGATGGGGCGTCCAGCGTGACGCGCTCGCCGACGCCCTGGCCGGCGAGGCCGACTACGCCCGCAGGCTGCGCAACGACCCGGTGGCGCCCTTCGACCCCGTACCGCTGATGACCGCGCGCGCCGCAGCCGCCGTCACCCCACGCCAGGCCCGCCGCCGCCCCGCCGACCTGCACGGCGCGCGCGGGGTCGCCGAGCGGCTGCGGCCGGTACTCGCCTCGCTGGCGGATCCCGCGCTGGGCGTCCCGGCCGAGGGCCCTGAGCGTTACTGGGCCTGGGAGATCCTCGGCGCCGCCGGATCACTGCTCGACTCCGCGGCCAGGGCGGTGCGCCACGGCGACCCGGTGCAGCTGGACGAGACGGCGCTGTCCGTCCTGAAGTCCCCCGACACCGAGGTGATCCTCACCGGTGCGCCGCGCCGCGCCGCGGAGCGGCTGACCTCGTTGCTCGCCGACGTCATCGAGATCGCGGAGGGGACGGGCACGGACGACCGGACACCCGGCGAGCCGCTCATCCCGCACCGCCGCCGGCCCACCCTGCTGCGGCTCGTCCCCGTCGTCCACCGCTCCATGCGCCGCGAACTGCGCCGTGGATCGACGATTCTGCGCCACGCCCTGAGGGTGTCGGCGGTGGCCGCCGCCGGCTATCTCCTGGGTCTCGCCCTGCCGTTCGGTCACGGCTACTGGGTGCCCATGACCGCCGTGATGGTGATGCGCCCGGAGTTCACCCACACGTACTCGCGGTCCGTGGGCCGCTTCCTCGGCACAGTGATCGGCGTCGCCGTCGCCACCGGCATCGTGCAGGCCGCGCACCCCGACGCACAGCTCTCCGCCGCGCTCGCCCTCGTCTGCGCCACACTGAACTACCTGCTGATGCGCACCGGATACGCGGTCGGCCAGGTCTGCGTCGCCGCCTACGTCGTCTTCCTGCTCGGGATGGCGGGCGACGACTGGTCGCAGACCGTGCCCGAGCGGGTGATCCTGACCCTCATGGGCGGACTGCTCGCGATGGCGTCGTACGCCCTCTACCCGGCCTGGGAGACGCCACGGCTGCGCGACCGCCTCGCCGGCTGGCTGGTCACGGACGGGCGCTACGCGGCGACGGTCCTCGACCGGTACGCCGATCCCGCGTCCAGGAGTCTGGACGACGTGCGCACCGCCCTCCTCACCACCCGGGAGGCCCGCGTCGTCTGGCAGGAGGCGCTGGACACCGCCCAGCACGAGCCCGTACGCCACCGGGGCATCTCCCGGATCTCAGCGGCCGACGCCCAGGACGCGCTCGCCCAGTTCGGCCGGGTCGCGATGCTCATGGAGGCTCATCTGCCGGCCGCGTCCGCGACCCCCGTGCCCGAGGCCGCGGGCCTGGCCGACGCGGTGCGCCGGGCCACCGAGGAGGGCGCGAAGGCGGTACGGGAGCGCCGCGTCCCGGACTGGGAGCCGGTCAGGAGGACGCTGGCGCGCCGGGACGAGGCGGAGGGTCCGCCGCCCGACGCGTTCGTACGCAACGGCGCCACGCTGCTGCTCCGCGCCCTGGACGACTTCTCGCGGGCGCTGGAGATCAGCAGCGGACGGGCGTGAGCCCGGGGCGCGTCAGGGAGCGGGGATCTCGGGCAGGTCCGACGGCAGCCCGGAGACATCGGCCTTGGACAGGGTGTCCTTCGCCCCGGCGTCCCAGGAGATGACGAGCTTCTCGCCGTCGTTGGACTCGATGGCCCCCATGGTGCGCTCGGTGTCCCCGTCCGTGCACTTCAGCGCGAGCATGGCCTTGCCGCCCATGTCCTTCACCTCGCCCTGGCAGATGTGCTTGCCGGTGGAGAGCGCGGCCTTCCCCGAGGCGACCGACAGGGCGACGGGCCCGCCGTCGGACGTGCCGGCCCAGGTGCCCTCCA
This sequence comes from Streptomyces sp. NBC_01012, assembly GCF_045162755.1. Taxonomy (NCBI): domain Bacteria; kingdom Bacillati; phylum Actinomycetota; class Actinomycetes; order Kitasatosporales; family Streptomycetaceae; genus Streptomyces; species Streptomyces sp. NBC_01012. The sequence continues at coordinate 4,204,671 of NZ_CP108688.1, forward strand.
GCGCCGTGGCGTCCTCGCCGCCGGACCCTTCGTCCGTACCCCCGGTGGCCGAGGGTGTCGGGGTCGCGGAGTTCGTGGCCGGGGCCTTGTCCTCGGCGGGCGTGTCACTGCCGCAGGCGGTCAGTGCGAACGCGGCGACGAGACCGGCGGCGGCAAGAGCGCCTGAGCGCGGAAGCGAGCGCGGAAGCCTGCCCATATGGAGTTCCCCCTTGTGGATTCTCTGACGAAAGACCGCGCCAAGCTACCAGGAGTGAGCGATACGACTCGGGGAAGTGGGAGCCATATTGACGTTCCGTTCGTCTCTTCCTCATAGAGGTGGGCGGATCGGGGGAAAAGCTGTAATCGCGCGCACACCCCGCGTGCACGTGCATCTGCTCATGCATTGGCATATGAACACAGCTATGATCCGAGCTAGTTGACACTTGCACCTTGCAACTCGGGGAGCGTCCTGTGCACCACGTGTACAACGGCATGGCGGCCACAGAGCTTCTCGGGGTCGTCTGGCAGAAGAGCAGACACAGCAACTCACAAGGATCGTGCGTGGAGTTCGCGAAACTGCCCGGCGGAAATGTGGCGATGCGGAACTCGCGCCACCCCGACGGGCCCGCGCTGGTCTATACACCGGCCGAGATCGAGGCGCTGCTTCTCGGCGTCAAGGACGGGGAGTTCGACCACCTGGCCGCCGGCGGCTGAGCGCACGGACGGCCCGGAGCGCACGGATGCCCCGGGGCGCACGGGTGGTCCCGTGCGGCTGCCGGGGCGGTGCCTCGCCTGCGAGGACGTCGGGGCCTACAGGCCGTCGGGGTACGCGTCGACCGGGACCGGGCGCTCCGGTGCCTCGTGGTCGCTCAGCCGGAACAGGGCCCAGACCACCTTGCCGAACCCTCCCTCGGGCGGGGTTTCCCCCGCGGGCACGGGGGAGGGATGCCAGCCCCAGCCGTCGCTGAACGACTCGACGAGGAACAGGCCCCGGCCGGACTCGGCCGAATCCGGTGCCTCGCCGACGACCGGACCCTTCTCGCTGGGATCGCGCACCGCGCACACCAGACGGGAGGACCAGTGCAGCAGATGCAGCCGTACGGAGGGATCCCGGCGCTCCCGGTGCTCCCGCTCCTGGTGCTCCCGGTCCCGGTGCTCCCGGTCCTTGGGTTCTCCCGCGGCATCGGCCGGCAGGGCGTGCCGCAGCGCGTTGGTGACCAGCTCGGACACGACCAGGGCGACGTCGTCGAAGCGGTCGCACAGATCCCAGGAGTTCAGCGTCGTACGGGTGAACCTGCGGGCGCCGCCAACCGCCTCGTACCGCGCCGGCAGCGTGCAGGTGGCCGAGCCGGAGACCGCCGAGGGGTCGATGGGCCAGAGACCCTGCCGTAACGGCTCGAGCATCGTCGATCCATTCGTCCCCATGCGAGGCACTCCCGGGATTCGCGGCTGTAGCGGTACTGCTGTAGTGGCACTGCTTGTAGCGGGCACTGCGGGTACAGCGGCACAACACGTAACGAGCACGCAGGTGCGCGGGGCCCATGGTTCCGAATGCGTACGGCAGATGCAAGGGCAGATGCACGTGCACGTGCACGGTCTGCCCGGTAGCGTGCTGGTTCGGGTCATTTCTTCTGCTTCAAAGTTTTGAAGGTTTCGGAAAGTCTTGCCATCTCTGTAATCGAATGAGTACGGGCTGAAGCGTTTTGGTGGCAGAATCCGCCTCCGGGGTTCGGGGGGATCCCGAAGTACGGGCAGCGATGGGGAGGGTTGGGAAGTCAGTGTCGGCAGGCGAGTCGAGTGGTTCTGTGGTGCGGCGCATCCTGCTGGGCTCACAGCTCAGGCGCCTGCGTGAGTCGCGCGGCATCACCCGTGAGGCGGCCGGCTACTCCATCCGTGCCTCCGAATCGAAGATCAGCCGCATGGAGTTGGGACGGGTGAGCTTCAAGGCCAGGGACGTCGAGGACCTGCTCACGCTGTACGGAGTCGCGGACGAGGCGGAGCGGGATTCACTCCTCGGCCTGGCCCGCGAGGCCAATGTGGCGGGCTGGTGGCACAGTTACGGCGATGTGCTGCCCGGCTGGTTCCAGACGTATATCGGTCTGGAGGGGGCGGCCTCGCTCATCCGGATCTACGAGGTGCAGTTCGTCCACGGGTTGTTGCAGACCGAGGCGTACGCCCAGGCCGTCGTCGCGCGCGGCATGCCCGGCGCTCCCGCGGCCGAGGTCGACCGCAGGGTCGCGCTGCGTCTGGCGCGGCAGAAGGCGCTCGTCTCCGAGCGCGCCCCGCGCTTCCACGCCGTGCTCGACGAGGCGGCGCTGCGCCGTCCGTACGGCGGGCGTGAGGTGATGCGTGCGCAATTGCGGCATCTGATCGATATGTCGGAGCAGCCGAACATCACCCTCCAGGTGATGCCCTTCAGCTTCGGTGGCCATGCCGGCGAGAGCGGGGCATTCACGATGCTGCGTTTTCCGGAATCCGATCTGTCGGACATTGTCTATTTGGAGCAGCTGACAAGTGCCCTCTATCTGGACAAGGCAGAAGAAGTCGCCCAGTACGAAAAGGCCATGGTCCGGCTCCATGAGGACAGCCCGGGGCCCGAGGAGAGCCGGGATCTTCTCCGTGGACTCCTCCAACTGACCTGATTCGCCAGTACGATGACTTACCGACAGGAGTCTGCGCCTGCAGTAAGGGATTGCATGTCCTTCCCCAGTGAACTGGCCCGCCAGTACATCGACGGCGAGTGGCTGACCGGCAACGGTGCGTGGGACATCATTGATATCAATCCCTACAACGGCGAGAAACTCTGCTCGATCACCGTGGCAACCGCGGCGGAAGTCGACCTGGCCTACCGTGCCGCCGAACGCGCACAGCGGAAATGGGCGGCGGTCGGTGCTTATGAGCGGCGGGCCGTGCTGGAGAACGCCGTGCGTCTCGTCGGTGAGCGCGCCGATGAAATAGCCGAGCTCATCATCGACGAGCTCGGCGGTACCAGGGCGCGAGCCGAATTCGAGGTGCGGGCCGCGCAGGAGTTCCTGCGTGAGGCCGTGGGGCAGACGATGCGCCCCTCGGCCCAGCTGCTGCCCTCGGTCGCCGACGGCAAGGAGAACCGGGTCTACCGGCTGCCCATCGGGGTCATCGGCGTGATCAGCGCCTTCAACTTCCCCTTCCTGGTGACGATGAAGACCGTCGCCCCCGCGCTCGCCCTCGGTAACGCGGCCGTGGTGAAGCCCCATCAGAACGCCCCGATCGCCGGTGGCAGTCTGGTCGCCCGGATCTTCGAGGACGCGGGTCTGCCCGCGGGACTCCTGAACGTCCTGATCACCGACAGTGCCGAGATCGGTGACTCCTTCGTCGAGCACCCCGTGCCCAAGTTGATCGCGTTCACCGGTTCGGACCGGGTCGGCCGTCATGTCGCCTCCGTCGCGGCCGGGCTGTTCAAGAGGACCGTCCTCGAACTGAGCGGCAACAGCGCCCTGGTGGTGCTGGAGGACGCCGATCTCGACCACGCGGTCAGCGCGGCGGTCTACAGCCGCTTCCTGTTCCAGGGGCAGGTCAGCATGGCCGCCAACCGCATCCTGGTGGACCGGTCCGTGGAGAAGGAGTTCACCGCGCGGTTCACCACCGCGGTGTCCGCCCTCGTGGCGGGGGACCCGCGCGACCCGGACACCCGTATCGGACCGGTCGTCAGCGCGTTCCACGCGGAGGCGCTCACCGCGCTGGTCGACGGGGCGATCGAGGCCGGTGCCACCGCGCTCGTACGGGGCCGCACGCGCGGCAATCTCGTCGAGCCGACCGTCCTGGCCGGACTGCCGGAGGGATCACCGCTGCTGGAGCAGGAGATCTTCGGCCCTGTGGCGCTGCTGGTGCCCTTCGACGGCGAGGACGACGCCGTACGCGTCGTGAACGACAGCCCCTACGGGCTGAGCGGTGCCGTCCACACGGCGGACGCCGAGCGCGGGGTGCGCTTCGCGCGGCGTATCCGGGGCGGGATGTTCCATGTCAACGGCGCGACCGTGCAGGACGACCCGGCGGTCGCGTTCGGGGGCGAGAAGAGGTCGGGGATGGGCCGGCTGAACGGCGAGGCCGCCGTGGAGGCGTTCACCACCCGGAAGTGGATCTCCGTGCAGCACGGGCGAACGGATTTTCCCTTCTGACGCGGCCCGACGAGGCCCGAATCCGACCTGGTGGGCTCGTACGTTGACTGCGCAAGCAGCCAATCGGTACGGAGGCACCCCTCATGGTCACGCACGTTCCCGCAGAGGCTCCAGGCGACGAGCGCGGCGCGCTCCTCGCTTTCGTCGAGGCTCAGCGCGGCGCGATCCGGCGGTCGGTGCTCGGCCTCACCGAGGAGCAGGCGGCGAGCCGCCCGGCTGCCAGTGAACTCTCCCTCTCGGGGCTGCTGAAGCACGCGGCCGAGATGGAGCTGAACTGGCTGCGGATGGCACAGCAGCGTCCGAACGAGCGGGAGCGGTCCGTGGAGGACCGGGCCGACAGCTTCCGGCTCGTGGAGGGCGAGACGATCCCGCAGACGCTCGAATTCTGGGCGAAGGTCGCCGCGGAGACGGAGTCCTTCATCCGTAACGACGTCGACAGCATGAACAACACCTTCCCGCTGCCCCCTGCGCCCTGGTTCCCGGAGGACGAACGCTGCTCCATGCGCTGGCTGCTGGTCCATCTCGTCGAGGAGACCGCCCGCCACGCCGGCCACGCCGACCTGCTGCGTGAGGCCCTGGACGGCAGGAAGGCCCTCGATCTGGTCATGGAAGAGGCGGGCTACCCTGGTCGAAGTTGACCACAAAGGGTGGGTGGTATGTCGGCGATCCGGCTCCTGGTCCTCGGCGCGGTGCGCCAGCACGGCCGCGCACACGGCTATCAGGTGCGCAACGACCTGGAGTACTGGGGCGCCCACGAGTGGTCCAACGCCAAGCCGGGGTCGGTCTACCACGCGCTCAAGCAGATGGCGAAGCAGGGACTCCTCATCGCCCACGAGGTCGCCCCGTCCACGGCGGGCGGCCCGCCCCGCACGGAGTACGAGGTCACCGGCAGCGGCACCCAGGAGTACTTCTCGCTGCTGCGGGCCTCGCTGACCTCGTACGACCAGAGCGTGGACGTGCTCTCGGCCGGCATCGGATTCATCGTGGACCTGGATCGGGCCGAGGCGGTGGCCCTCCTGCGTGAGCGGGTCACCGCCATCGAGGGCTGGCGCGCTTCGGTCACGGAGCACTACACACCGTCCGAGGGGCCGGAGGCGCTCGGGCACATCGGCGAGATCATGAACATGTGGGTGCACTCCGCCGACGCGGGAGCCGAGTGGACCCGCGGCCTGATCGCACGGATCGAAGGGGGCGCGTACACCTTCGCGGGTGAGGGTGAGCCCTTCGTCGGGGTGCTCGCGGAGGGCGAGCACAACCCGTACGCCACCGGTGTCACGGCTCCAGGGGATTCCGGCTGATCGACCGGGGGCCTCAGTGGTGGAACGCCGTCTGGACCGAGGCTGCGCGTTTCAACGGATGCGACTGCGCGCGCAGTTCGGGCAGGAGCCTGCGCAGGTCGTCCAGCAGCAGCTCCGCGAGATCCGAGGAGAAGCCGTTGCGGCAGACCACGCGCAGCACCGAGAGGTCCTGGCGGTTGGCGGGGAAGGTGTACGCGGGCACCAGCCAGCCGCGCTCCCGCAGCCGCCTCGACACGTCGAAGACGTCGTACGCCTTCACCTCGGGCGTCGTCGTCAGGGCGAACACCGGGAGCTCGTCGCCCCGGGTCAGCAGCCTGAAGTCGCCCAGGGATCCGAGCTCCGTGGCCAGCCGCCGCGCGATGTCCCGGGACGCCTGCTGGACGGCGCGGTAACCCTCCCGGCCCAGTCTCAGGAACGTGTAGTACTGCGCCACCACCTGCGCACCGGGACGGGAGAAGTTCAGCGCGAAGGTCGGCATGTCACCGCCCAGGTAGTTGACCCGGAAGACCAGCTCCTCGGGCAGCTCGGACGGCGAACGCCACAGTGCCCAGCCCACACCCGGGTAGACCAGGCCGTACTTGTGCCCCGATGTGTTGATCGAGGACACCCTCGGGAGCCGGAAGTCCCACACCAGGTCGGGGTCGAGGAACGGTGCCACCATCGCCCCGGACGCGCCGTCCACATGGACCGGGATGTCGAGGCCCGTGCGCTCCTGGAGATCGTCCAGCGCCGCGCACAGCTCGGCGATCGGCTCGTAGGAACCGTCGAAGGTGGAGCCGAGGATGCCGACCACGCCGATGGTGTTCTCGTCGCACAGGTCGGCGGCCGCCTGCGGGTCCAGATGGAAGCGCTCGCCCTCCATCGGGACCTGACGGGGCTCCACCTCCCAGAACGTGCAGAACTTCTCCCAGCAGACCTGCACATTGACGCCCATCACCAGATTGGGCCTGGCGGTCGCCGGATAGCGGTCGGCGTTCCTGGCGGACCAGCGGCGCTTCAGCGCCATCCCCGCCAGCATGCAGGCCTCGCTCGATCCGGTGGTCGAGCAGCCCACCGTGGTCGTCGGGTCGGGGGCGTTCCAGAGGTCGGCGAGCATCGCCACGCAGCGGCGCTCCAGCTCGGCGGTGCGCGGGTACTCGTCCTTGTCGATCATGTTCTTGTCCCGGCACTCGCCCATCAGCACACCGGCCTGTGGCTCCATCCAGGTGGTGACGAAGGTCGCGAGATTGAGCCGGGAGTTCCCGTCGAGCATCAGCTCGTCGTGGACGAGCCGATAGGCGGTCGCCGGGGGCAGCGGGCCGTCGGGCAACTGGTGCGTCGGAGGCGCCGAGATCATCGGCGCGGTCGGGTCGGCCTCCGCGAAGAACGGGTTGAGGGCGAGTCGGCGGTGCTCGTCGGACGGAGCTGTTCCGCCGTGCGAACCCTTGTGGAGCGGCATGGACGGGGCTCCTCAGCTCTGGGCGTCCGTGGACCGGTTTGATCACGGCAGCGGTCCCGCAGGCGCGGACCTCGGTGCCCACGGCCGCCTACCGCCGAGGTGACGGGAGCGGACTGTGAGTCCGAACACCTCGCACCTCCTGGGCAAAGCTTTGCCCCGGTTCGCCCCGCGCGCATCCTTGGCTACGCCAGTGGAACCCAGACATCCGCCGCAGCGTTGATAGCTTGGGGCGGCCACGCAGCCGCGCACACCGACCAACCTGGAGCCCGGACCCTTGAATACGCTTGCGCTAGGCCCGAGCTGGCTGGACCCGGATTATCTGCTCAACACCTTCGGGCTGCCGGGCCTCCTGCTCATCGTGTTCGCCGAGTCGGGGCTGCTGATCGGCTTCTTCCTGCCCGGTGACTCCCTGCTGTTCACCACGGGTCTGCTGGTGACGACGGGCGATCTGAAGTACCCCCTGTGGCTGGTCTGTGTGCTGATCGCCCTCGCGGCGATCCTCGGTGACCAGGCCGGTTATCTCTTCGGGCGCAAGGTGGGGCCGTCGCTCTTCAGGCGCCCGGACTCCCGTCTCTTCAAGCAGGAGAACGTCGAGAAGGCCCACGAGTTCTTCGAGAAGTACGGCCCGAAGTCCCTGGTGCTGGCCCGCTTCGTGCCCATCGTCCGTACGTTCACGCCGATCATCGCCGGTGTGAGCCGGATGAACTACCGCTCCTTCCTCACGTTCAACATCATCGGTGGCGTGCTCTGGGGCGTCGGGGTGACACTGCTCGGCGCGGCCCTCGGCAAGATCGACTTCGTGCACGAGCACATCGAGCTGATCCTCATCCTGATCGTGCTGATCTCCGTGGTGCCGATCGCGATCGAGTTCCTGCGGGCCCGCAGCAGGTCGAAGAAGGAAGCCGCGCGACAGGGCGACGGCCAGGGCCCGGCGGACGGCGGCCCCGCGGCGGGCCCCCGGGAGGCGGACGACGAGGGCCAGGGCCCCGCCGCCTACGGGTACACCGGCGACCAGGCGGCGTCGTACGACGTCGGCGGGTACGACAGCCCGTACGGCACCGATCAGGCCGGCCCGTACGACGCGCGGTACGGCGGTCAGGGCGCGCAGTACGGCAGCGGTCAGGCCGGCGGGCAGTACGACGCACAGCAGGGCGGCCAGTACGGCGCGCCGCAGCAGGGCGGGCAGTACGGCGGCGCCCAGGAGGCTCCGTACGGCTCCGGGTACGGCGACCGGCAGGGCGGCACCCAGCAGCAGGGCGGCGGCCAGTACGGCGACCCCCGGTACGGCGCGCAGGGGCAGTACGGCACGGGTCAGGACGGGCAGTACGGCGGCCGGCCGTACGCCGGCGACCAGGGCGCGCAGTACGGCGCCGGTCAGGGCACCCCGTACGGCGCCGGGCAGTACGACAACGGTCAGGGCGGCCAGTACGGCAACGGGCAGTACGGCGGTCAGGACGGCCGGTACGGCGACAACCAGGCCGGGCAGTACGGCCACCGGGCCGGCGGCCAGTACGGCGCGGGTCAGGGCGCACCGTACGGCAACGGCAACAGCCCCTACGGCGAATTCGGTGACCGCCCCGCAACAGCGGCACCCGGCGACGGCCAGGAGGAGGACCCGGGGCAGTACGGCTGGCAGAACGGGCGCTGACCGGACGCCGTCAGGAGCGTGGGCCGGACGCCGCCGTGGGTCAGAAGCCGCGGGTCCGCTTGGCCGCCCGGCGGGACGGGCCCTCGACGGCACCCGGCACCCGCATGAACAGCCGCGAGATCTCGCTTCCGAGGTTCACCCCGATGGCGATGGCCAGCGCCGTGGCGACAGCGGTGAAGAGCGAGGTGAGCCCGGTGTCCACCTCGTTCTGCGCTACACCCAGCAGACCGAAGTACGTGGCGGAACCGGGCAGCAGCGGGCCGATCGCGGCCGTGATGTAGGGCAGCGACGAGGTGTAGCGGTAGCGCGAGAACAACTGGCCGAACAGCCCCACCAGACCGGCAGCCACCGCGGTCGCCGCCACCGGTGAGATCTTGGCGGTGGTGGCCATCGCCCCGAAGACGATCCAGGCGACGCCCCCGTTGAGGGTCACCGCGAGCACGGTTGAACGTTCCTGCTGGAGCAGGATGGCGAAGGCCAGCGTCAGGGTCATCGAGACCAGGATCTGGAGCACCGGCCGGTCGTTCGGTACGAAGCGGGCCTCCGGGTTGAGCTCGGCGCCGAGCTGGACACCCAGATAGAGCATCAGCAGCACACCGGCCACGATGCCGATGAAGAAGTACATGACCTCCAGGAGCCGGGCACCAGCGGTGAGGTAGTAGCCGGTCAGCCCGTCCTGCACCCCTGCGACGAGTGCACGCCCCGGCAGCAGCGCGAACAGCCCACCGGTGATCACCGCGGAGGGCCGTACGCCCGTCGAATGGGTGAGGGTCAGCAGGATGCCCATCGCGGCCGGGGGCATGGCCGCGGCGGTGAACTGGTAGAACTCCGGCAGCCCGCGCCCGGCGCAGAGCCAGGCCAGCCGGTCGCCGAGCATCGCGCCCGCCGCCGCCACGACGAAGACCAGGAACCCACCGCCGACCAGCACCGACGCCGAACCCGCGAGCAGCCCCGCGGCGGCCGTCAGCACCCAGCCCGGGTAGGGGTGCCGGTTACGGCGGATCTCGGCCAGGCGCCGGTAGGCCTCCTCCAGCGAGACCTCGACATGCTCGGCCGTGGTGATGTCGTCGATCAGCCGGAACACGGCCGCCAGCCGGGTGTAGTCGGTGCCCCGGCGGCGTACGGTACGGCTCGCCGTGATGGGGTCGTCGACCAGCGACGGCTGGTACGAGATGGACAGCAGCGTGAAGGTGACCGTCGGCTCACTGCGGTCGAGGCCGTACGAACGCGTCACCGCGAACATGGCCGCCTCGACGTCCTCGGCGCCCTCACCGCCCGCGAGCAGCAGCTCCCCGATACGCAGCGTCAGGTCGAGCACGCGGGGCACCGCGGGGCCCGCGTCGTCGGTCCGCTGCACGCTCTCCGGCGCCGGGCGCTCCGTCACCGGCATCCGCAGCATCGTGCGCATGCGGTCCTGCCAGGGGGCTTCCTTGGTCAGCCGCACCATCGGAATGCCGTGCGCGGGAGTGAAGGCGGGCTGCTGCTGGGCGTTGTACCCGCTCGGTGGGACGAAGGCGGAGGAGAGCGCGTCGGGACCCGCCCCGCCTCCCGCCCCCGGAGAGGCTCCGGCGCCGGAGCCGGACGACGAGGGCGGCTCCGGGTGCAGACCGGCCGGAAGGGCGAATTCCGATGACGGGTGGTCGTCCTCGGGCGGATACGCCGCCTGGTCCACACCGGCCGGCGGGACGAAGGCGCTGCGCGCCTCGTCGGACTGGGGCTTCTGGTCCTCGGGACCGCCCTGTTCCGCCACCACTCGACCTCGAACCTCCTCGACCGCTCGTTCCGGGAGCGCTTCTGCCCAGTATGGGCACGGACATGGGCCGCACACGCAGCGGGCGGCGCACCGGTGAAGGTGCGCCGCCCGCTGTCCGTACGGCTCGCTGGGCCGGTCGGCCCCATGCGCCGTGATCCCGCCGTTCCGCCTTGTGGGCGGACGCCGGGATTACGTCAGTGCGTCCCGCCCTGCGCCTCGAGGCGCTTGCGGGAGGCCTCGATCTCGGCCTCCGCCTCGGTGCGGCCGACCCAGTCGGCGCCCTCGACGGACTTGCCGGGCTCCAGGTCCTTGTAGACCTCGAAGAAGTGCTGGATCTCCAGGCGGTCGAACTCCGACACGTGGTGGATGTCGCGCAGGTGCTCCACCCGGGGGTCGGATGCCGGGACGCACAGCAGCTTGTCGTCGCCGCCGGCCTCGTCGGTCATCCGGAACATGCCGATGGCGCGGCACTTGATGAGGCAGCCGGGGAACGTCGGCTCCTCCAGGATGACCAGCGCGTCCAGCGGGTCGCCGTCCTCGCCGAGGGTGTTCTCGACGAAACCGTAGTCCGCCGGGTAGCTGGTCGAGGTGAAGAGCCGACGGTCCAGACGGATCCGACCGGTCTCGTGGTCCACCTCGTACTTGTTCCGCGAACCCTTCGGGATCTCGATAACGACGTCGAACTCCACGGGTGGCTCCTCCATGATCAACACATACGACTGGTGGTTAAGTGTCCCTCACGCAGATGAGTGCTCGCGAAAGGGGCTGGTCAACGGTGGCCGAGCCGGTGGAGAAACCGATCGACGAACCGTTGGACCGGTGGGGCGGGTGGGGCGGGTGGCGCGGGTGGAAAGCCCCGGAGTATCTGAAGCGCGGGAGCGGACCGAACGATCTCCGGCTCGTCGCAGGCTCCGCGGTGCTCGGCCTGGTGGTCGCCGTCGGCGCCGTCCTGGCGGCAGGTCCCTGGGACTCCGGTCAGCGTAAGGCCGAGCGGGACCGGGCAGCCGTCCTGCAGCGCGCAGGTGGCGTACATCACGAAGGTGCCGACGCCGGCGGTCCTGAGCCCGCAGCCAGTGCGCCCGCCGTTCTCGGCGCGCTCGGCACCACGACGGGTCTGACCGCCCCGGCGGGCGCCGGAGACCTGGAGGGCGCACTCGGGCCCCTGCTGGACACGCCCGCGCTCGGCTCCGTAAGCACGGCGGTGGTCGTCGACGCGGCCACCGGCAAGCAGCTGTACGCACGGGGCGCGGCGACCCCCATGACCCCCGCGTCCACGGTGAAGATCGCCACAGCGGCCGCCGCGCTCTCCGCGCTCGGGCCCGCCCACCGCATCCCCACGAAGGTCACGCTGTCCCCGGACGCACGGACGCTGACCCTCGTCGGGGGAGGCGACCCCACCCTGGACAAGGCCGACCTGCGCGCCCTGGCATCCGACACGGCGCGCTCCCTGGGGAAGGCCGGCGCGGGGCCCCTGCGGCTGGCGTACGACACCTCGCGCTATACGGGTCCGGCGCTCCACCCGATCGGCCCCAACGAGAACATCGCTCCCGTCAGCGCGCTGATGGCCGACGAGGGCCGTCTCGACAAGAGCGACCACGGACCCGCCGCGCGCAGCGACGACCCGGCGGGTGACGCCGCGCGCACCTTCGCGGGGCTCCTGGACGACGCGGGTGTCGCCACCCGGTCGGACCCCGCGTCCGGTCGGGCACCGGCCGACGGCAGGACGGTGGCGACGCACCTGTCGAAGCCGCTCTCCGCACTGGTCGAGCGGGCGTTGACCAACAGCGACAACGACATCGCCGAGGCCCTGGCGCGGCAGACCGCGCTGAAGGCGGGGGAGCCCGCCTCCTTCGCCGGGAGCCGTCGCGCGGTGACCGCCCGGCTGAAGGCGCTCGGTCTGCCGCTGGGCGGCGCCCGGCTCGCGGACGGCAGCGGTCTCGACCGGGAGGACAAGGTGACGGCGGGACTGCTGGCCAGGCTGCTCGCGCTCGCGGCAGGCCCCGACCACCCGGAGCTGCGTCCCGTCCTCACCGGACTCCCGGTCGCCGGCTTCAGCGGCACGCTCGGCGGGCGCTACACCGCGACGTCTCCGGCGACCGGCGTGATCAGGGCCAAGACGGGCACGCTCACCGGGGTGAACACCCTCGCCGGAACCACGGTCGACGCCCAGGGCCGGCTGCTCACGTTCGCCTTCCTGGCCTCGGGCACCGCGTCGGCGGGCGACGCGGAGGACTCGCTCGACGCCCTGGCCACCGCGCTCACCCGGGGCACCCGGTGAGCGGCTGACACCCCACCACGGAGCGGCCACCTCACGTACGGTTGACGCATGACGAGCATCGGTGGTGCCGAGATGGTCGACTGGAACCTCGCGGTCGCGACAGCGACCCGGCTCGTGCGGCCGGGTCCCGAGATCAGCCGCGAGGAGGCCCGCGCCGTCGTGGCGGAGCTCCGCCGGCATGCCAAGGCCTCGGAGGAGCACGTCCGTTCGTTCACCCGGATGATCCCGGACGGGCACGAACCCGAGGACACCCCTGTCCTGGTCGTCGACCGGGCCGGCTGGATCAGGGCCAATGTCGCGGGCTTCCGTGAGCTGCTGCGTCCGCTGCTCGGCAAGATGCAGGACCGCCGTGGCGGCGGCCCCGGAAACGCCGTGCTCGGCGCGGTCGGCGGCAAGGTGACCGGCGTCGAGCTGGGCATGCTGCTGTCGTTCCTCTCCTCCCGCGTCCTCGGGCAGTACGAGACCTTCGCCCCCGCCACCCGGGAGCTGCCCGCGTCCTCCAAGGGCGGCGGAAGACTGCTGCTGGTCGCCCCCAACATCGTCCACGTCGAACGCGAACTCGACGTCGACCCGCACGACTTCAGGCTCTGGGTGGCTCTCCACGAGGAGACGCACCGCACCCAGTTCACCGGGGTCCCCTGGCTCCGCGACCATCTGCAGGGCGAAATCCAGTCGTTCCTCGACGAGACCGACGTCGACCCCATGACCGTGCTCGAACGCCTCCGCGAGGCCGCGCAGGCCTTCTCGGGAGGCAATCGCCCCGAGGGCGAGCGGGGCGAGGAGGGCGACGACGGCGGGCACGGCCTCGTCGAGATCGTCCAGACCCCCACCCAACGCGAGATCCTGGGCCGTCTCACCGCCGTGATGTCCCTGCTCGAAGGGCACGCGGACTTCGTGATGGACGGGGTGGGCCCCGAAGTGGTGTCCTCCGTCGCCGAGATCCGGGAGAAGTTCCAGCAGCGCAGGGCGCGCGGCGCCAGCCGGCTGGATCTGGCGCTGCGCAAGCTCCTGGGGCTCGACGCCAAGCTGCGGCAGTACCGCGACGGCGAGAAGTTCGTCCGGGCCGTGGTGGACGAGGTCGGTATGGAGGGCTTCAACCGGGTGTGGACCTCCCCCAACACCCTCCCCACGAAGGCCGAGATCGCGGCGCCCGCGGACTGGGTGGCGCGGGTGCACCGTAAGGCAGACTCGTGATCTTGTCGGGTCCGACGGCAGAAGATTGCCTCGCTAATCACCCATCCGAGGGACCGTAGGGGCATGGGAAGGCGTGCAATGCTCGATGAACAGCTTGGCTCTGTCACCATCGACGCACTCTGAGTGACGGGAATCCGTTCCGCGCTCCGAGGCACCCCCCAAAAACTTCACCCGAAGGGCACCGGACATGGGTCCCCATCCTGCGGTCGCGGCGATACGCCTCGCGGTCCGCCGCGTACTCCACGACGTCGTCACCGAACACGACCGCCACATCGAACAGGCCGGACGCGCCGAGTTCGCCGAAGCCGGGGCGGGAGGACGGCGTTCCGGGCTTCCCGAGCGGCCGGACACCCCGCTGGTCCTCGTCGCCTGCTCCGGGGGCGCGGACTCGATGGCGCTCGCATCGGCCCTCGCCTTCGAGTCCCGCAAACTCCCCGTCCGCGCCGGCGGCATCACCGTCGACCACAATCTCCAGCCCGGCTCAGGACCCCGGGCCGACGAGGTCGTCGCCCGCCTCGCCGAGATGCGGCTCGACCCGGTCGAGTGCGTCGCCGTGCGGGTCGGCCGCGACGGCGGGCCGGAGGCCGCCGCCCGTGACGCCCGCTACGCCGCCCTGGACGCCGCCGCGGAGCGGTACGGCGCCGCCGCCGTGCTCCTCGGCCATACCCGCGACGACCAGGCAGAGACGGTTTTGCTCGGGCTCGCCCGCGGGTCGGGCATCCGCTCGCTCTCCGGGATGGCCGCCGCCTCGGGCCCCGCCGGCCGCTACCGCCGCCCGTTCCTCCAGCTCGACCGGCAGACCGCCCGCAAGGCCTGCCTGGTCCAGTCGATCCCCGTCTGGGACGACCCCCACAACATCGACCCCGCCTACACCCGCTCCCGGCTGCGCCACGAGGGCCTGCCCGCCCTGGAGAAGGCGCTGGGCAAAGGCGTCGTGGAAGCACTCGCCCGCACGGCGCAGCTCTCCCGTGACGATGCGGACGCCCTCGACACCTGGGCCGCCGAGGCCGCGCGCTCGGTGTGCGACGACGCCGGACGACTGGAGTGCGCCAAGCTCTCCGTCCTGCCGCCCGCGGTGCGCCGCCGGGTGCTGCGCCGCGCCGTGATCGACGCCGGATCCCCCGCGGGCTCGCTCTTCGCCCGGCACATCGAGGAAGTCGACCGGCTCATCACCGGGTGGCGGGGCCAGGGCGCCATCAACCTGCCCGGCCGCGTCGAGGTGCGACGGCAGGGTGGCAGACTGGTGATTCGGCAGAGCTGAAGCGCAAGCGGCTGAAGTGCAGGCGAAACGCCGGTCAGGCCCGGGGAACAGTCCGGCCGGTCGCGGCAGGGAAAGAGACGCGGGTGAACGAGAAGGACATGGGCGCCGACCTTGAGTCGGTGCTCCTCACCAAGGAAGAGATCGACGCGAAGCTCGTCGAGCTGGCAGCGAAGATCGACGCGGAGTACGCGGGCAAGGACCTGCTCATCGTCGGCGTGCTCAAGGGCGCCGTGATGGTCATGGCGGATCTGGCCCGCGCGCTGTCCACTCCCGTCACCATGGACTGGATGGCCGTCTCGTCGTACGGAGCCGGCACGCAGTCCTCGGGCGTCGTCCGGATCCTCAAGGACCTCGACACCGACATCAAGGGCAAGCACGTCCTGATCGTCGAGGACATCATCGACTCAGGTCTGACACTGTCCTGGCTGCTGACCAACCTCGGCTCGCGTGAACCCGCGAGCCTTGAGGTCTGCACGCTGCTCCGTAAGCCGGACGCCGCCAAGGTCGCGATCGACGTGAAGTGGGTCGGCTTCGACATTCCCAACGAGTTCGTCGTCGGCTACGGACTCGATTACGCGGAGAGGTACCGCAACCTCCCCTTCGTCGGTACGCTCGCCCCTCACGTCTACGGAGGCTGAGACAGCCGCTCCACGAGGAGCCGGCACAACCCGGCCGGGCACCCGGGAACCCTTGTGGCGTTCGGGCCGTTGGAGCCTTCGAAGACAGGCTTGTCGGACCTCCCCTGCGGTCACGCGTGACGATGCTGGGGTACGGTCCGAAGAACACTCTTTTCTCACAGCAGCATTTACCTACGGGCAGGAGGGACGGGGCGACTTCGCTCCGTATGGATGGACGTGAAGCGATACTTCCGTGGGCCGGTCATGTGGATCGTGCTGGCCGTCCTCGCCGTGGTCGTGTTGATGCAGGTCGTCGGCTCGTCCGGCGGCTACAAGACGGTGGACACCGGCAAGGTGATCCAGGCGATCAGTAAGAACCAGGTGGAGCAGGCCAAGCTCACCACCGGTGACGAACAGATCCTGAAGATCGAGCTGAAGGACAAGGAAAAGCTCCAGGGCGAGTCCGGCAGCAAGTTCCAGGCGAGCTACATCGGCAACCAGGGTGTCGAGCTCGCCGACACGCTGCAGAAGAAGTTCGAGAGCGGTGACATCGAGAAGGGTTACACCGTCTCGCCGTCGAAGCAGTCCCCGTTCGTCTCGATCCTTCTCTCCCTGCTGCCCTTCGTCCTGATCGTGGTCGTGTTCCTGTTTCTGATGAATCAGATGCAGGGCGGCGGCTCCAAGGTCATGCAGTTCGGCAAGTCCAAGGCCAAGCTGATCACCAAGGACACGCCGAAGACGACGTTCGCCGATGTGGCGGGGTCGGACGAGGCGGTCGAGGAACTCTACGAGATCAAGGAATTCCTCCAGGAGCCGGCGAAGTTCCAGGCCGTCGGCGCCAAGATCCCCAAGGGCGTCCTGCTCTACGGGCCGCCCGGTACGGGTAAGACACTGCTCGCCCGCGCCGTCGCGGGTGAGGCGGGCGTGCCGTTCTACTCGATCTCCGGTTCCGACTTCGTCGAGATGTTCGTCGGTGTCGGTGCCTCCCGGGTGCGTGACCTCTTCGAGCAGGCCAAGGCGAACGCCCCGGCGATCGTCTTCGTCGACGAGATCGACGCCGTCGGACGGCACCGCGGTGCCGGCATGGGCGGCGGTCACGACGAGCGCGAGCAGACGCTCAACCAGCTGCTCGTCGAGATGGACGGCTTCGATGTGAAGGGCGGGGTCATCCTGATCGCCGCCACGAACCGGCCGGACATCCTGGACCCGGCGCTGCTGCGTCCCGGACGCTTCGACCGGCAGATCGCCGTCGACCGGCCGGACATGCAGGGCCGCCTTGAGATCCTCAAGGTCCACCAGAAGGGCAAGCCGGTCGCGGAGGACGTCGACCTCAACGCGGTCGCCCGTCGTACGCCCGGTTTCACCGGTGCCGACCTGTCGAACGTGCTGAACGAGGCCGCGCTCCTGACGGCGCGCAGCAACAAGAAGCTGATCGACAACCAGATGCTCGACGAGGCCATCGACCGCGTCGTGGCGGGTCCGCAGAAGCGGACCCGGATCATGTCCGAGAAGGAAAAGAAGATCACCGCGTACCACGAGGGCGGACACGCCCTGGTCGCGGCGGCCTCTCCCCAGTCGGACCCGGTCCACAAGATCACGATTCTCTCCCGCGGCCGCGCCCTCGGTTACACGATGGTGCTCCCGGAGGAGGACAAGTACTCCACGACGCGCAACGAGATGCTCGACCAGCTGGCATACATGCTGGGCGGGCGCGCGGCCGAGGAGCTGGTCTTCCACGACCCGACGACCGGTGCGGCGAACGACATCGAGAAGGCCACCGCGACGGCCCGCTCGATGGTCACGCAGTACGGCATGACCGAGCGCCTCGGTGCCATCAAGTTCGGTGGGGACAACAGCGAGCCGTTCGTGGGCCGGGAGATGGGCCATCAGCGCGACTACTCGGAAGAGGTCGCGGCGCTCGTCGACGAAGAGGTCAAGAAGCTCATCGAGACCGCGCACAACGATGCGTGGGAGATCCTCGTGGAGAATCGCGACATCCTCGACGCCCTGGTCCTCGAGCTCCTCGAGAAGGAGACGCTCGGCAAGGACCAGATCGCCGAGATCTTCGCCCCGATCGTGAAGCGCCCGGCTCGTCCGGCGTGGACCGGCTCCGCCCGGCGTACCCCGTCGACGCGTCCGCCGGTGCTTTCCCCCAAGGAGCTCGCCCTCACCAACGGCTCCGCCAATGGTTCGGGCACTCCGGAGATCGCTCCGACGGATCTCACGAAGGACACCGGCGGCTCGACCGAGGCGCGTCCCGAGGACCGCCCCGAGAGTTAGCCCCTGCCCGATCCGATGTGGCCCCTGTCACGGGGGCCCCACCAGGCCCGGAATGGATGCCGCGCCCCCCAGGTTCTAGCCTGTGGGGGCGCGGCTTTTTCGTATGTCTGCGTCGAGCCTGCCGAATTTCCGTGAGGCCGGGCGGGTCCGCGCATGTGACTGCACAGAGGAACGAGGCACAGATGACCGACCCGGTGACGCTCGACGGGCAGGGCTCGATCGGCGTATTCGACGAGAAGCGGGCCGAGTCGGCCGTACGGGAGCTGCTCATCGCGGTGGGGGAGGACCCCGACCGTGAAGGCCTGCGGGAGACCCCGGGCCGGGTGGCGCGTGCCTACCAGGAAATATTCGCCGGTCTCCACCAGGAGCCCGAGGACGTCCTGACGACGACCTTCGACCTCGGCCACGACGAGATGGTGCTGGTCAAGGACATCGAGGTGTTCAGCACCTGCGAGCACCACCTGGTGCCGTTCCACGGTGTCGCCCACGTCGGCTACATCCCCGCGGCCAGCGGCAAGATCACCGGGCTGTCGAAGCTGGCACGGCTGGTCGACGTCTACGCCCGGCGGCCGCAGGTCCAGGAGCGGCTCACCACACAGATCGCCGACTCCCTGATGGCGATCCTGGAACCGCGCGGTGTCATCGTCGTCGTCGAGTGCGAGCACATGTGCATGTCGATGCGGGGCATCCGTAAGCCCGGGGCCAAGACCATCACCTCCGCGGTCCGTGGGCAGCTGCGTGACCCGGCCACGCGTGCCGAGGCGATGAGCCTCGTCATGGCACGCTGAGAGCGGTCCGGCGCCCGGCCGGACCCGCCAGGAGAGGAGCCCCCATGGCATTCACCCATGTGCTCGCCGTAGCGCCCGTGATGGCCGTCCAGCCGGCGGTGGAGTGGTACGAGCGGCTTCTGGGCCGTCCGGCCGACGCGCGGCCGATGGACGGGCTCGCCGACTGGCACATCTCCCCGTCCGGCTGGCTCCAGGTCTTCGAGTCGCCCGAGCAGGCCGGCGGGGCCCTGGTGAATCTGGTGGTCGACGATCTGGACCGGGCGCTCTCGGATCTCACGGACCGGGGGATCACGGCGGGAGAGATCCAGCCGGGCTCGCGCGGTGTGCGGTTCTCCGCGGTCCATGACCCCGACGGCAACCGGGTCACCCTGATCGAGAACCCGGTGTCCTCCGACTGACGCGCGTGGGCGTGGTGCGAGGCATCGCGGGACGGCCCGGCCCTCAGGCGGCCCGGGCGGTGTTCCCGTCGTCGTCCCCGTCGTCGGGGAGCTTGCAGACACGCTCGACGAAGAAGGCGGCGGCGACGACCGCGACGCCGGCCAGCACGGCGAAGCCCGCGTAGATCGCCTGGTCCCGCCGGGACGGGATGTCGAGGGAGCCGAGCAGGAAGACGCCCGTGCCGCCGTACATCCCCGCGACGAGTGCGGCGACGAGCGCGCTCGCCTGGCCGAAGACCACGGCGCGCGCCGCCATCATCGGGTCCACGCCCTTCGCCCCGGGGCGCCGTTCCCGCTGCGCGCGGAGCCTCGACCGGATCGACAGGGCCGTGGCCAGCAGCACGACGGCGATCACGGCCAGCACCACGGGCGCGGCGAGCGGCACGCTGGGCAGCGTCCCCAGGGCGTCCCAGAGGCGGGCCGCGCCCCAGGACAGCACCCCGGCTCCGGCGAAGAGTCCGGCCAGGAGCCCGAGCCGTAGTTGCTTCACCGAGAGTGCCGCCCTTCGTCGCCGTTGCCCGTCATGGGTCGCCCGTGCCGTCGGACGCGTCGCTGGTCCGTGACCGGTCGTCCTTGAGCCTAACGACTACTCGGGGAGACGGAGTTCCAGGTCGGGCCGGGGAAGCACTCCCTGCCGGCCGACACCGGCCAGCAGGTCGGCGACCGGGCCCGAACCGGGAAGCTGGGCCTCCGGGTCCACGTCGTGCCAGGGGGCGAGGACGAAGGCGCGCTCACCGGCGCGGGGGTGCGGGAGGGTCAGCAGCGGGTCGTCGGAGACCACCTCGGCGTACGACACGATGTCGACGTCGATGGTGCGCGGTCCCCAGTGCTCCTCGCGGACCCGGTCGAAGGCCTCCTCGATGGCCTGGCCGCGCTCCAGCAGGGAGGAGGGCGGCAGGGTCGTCTTCACGACGATCACCGCGTTGAAGTACGAGGGCTGGGAGCCGGGCTCGACGCCCCAGGGCTCCGTCTCGTAGACCGGGGAGACCGCCTTGACCCGGAGGCCGGGGGTGTCCTCCAAGGCGTCGATGGCGCCCTGGAGGGTCTCCAGCCGGTTGCCGAGATTGGAGCCGAGTGAGATCACGGCGCGTTTCGGGTTGGAGAGGGTGACGTCTGCCGCGTCGACCTGCTCGACCACTGCGGCGGGAACCGGCTGTACGGTCGGGTCGCTCTGCCCCTCGGTGGAAAATGCAGTCATGCTCGGCTCCGGGTGATGGTGATGGTCACGTCGTCGAAGGGGACGGTGATCGGGGCGTCCGGCTTGTGGACGACGACCTCGACCTCCTCGACCCCCTCGTGCTTGAGGCACTGCTGCGCGATGCGTTCCGCGAGGGTCTCGATCAGATCGACGGGCTCACCCTTGACGACGTCGGCGACCTCCTCAGCGACCACGCCGTAGTGAACGGTCTTCGACAGGTCGTCGGCGGCTGCCGCGGGGCGGGTGTCGAGGCCGAGCACCAGGTCCACGATGAAGGTCTGGCCCTCTGCCCGTTCCCGGGGGAAGACACCGTGGTATCCACGGGCCTTGAGGCCGCGCAGCGCGACACGATCCACGCGAATCACTCCTGCTGTTCGTCGTCTCTGGAGCACCTGACCGCGTGCGGGCGGTGCGGGTGCCGTCTTCGAATCTACCCGCGAGCACAGACAGCGCCCGCCCGCGGGGGCGCGGACCGGCCCGGCAGGGGGTTGGTAGCCGCGTATACCCAGTGATCCGGGGGCTCAATCCCGGTGACCCGAGCCGTCCGCTCAGGCGGTCGGCTCTTCGTCCTCTTCCTCACCGGTTTCGGCCAGTACGGGCGAGCCATGGTGGGACCAGAGCTTCCAGCCCTCCGGTGTGCGCCGGAACACATTGGTGGCGACGACGAGCTGGCCGACGAGCGGTCCGAGCGCGTTGCCCTCCTCGGCGGGGCCACCGCTGAGGATGTTCTCGGTGCAGGTCACCAGGGCGGTGTCGCCGGTCATCGAGACGCCGACATCGGTCAGGAAGAACTGGATGTACTCGGTGTTCGCCATGATCAGCGCATAGCTCCGCAGCACCTCGCCCCGGCCGGTGAGCACCGGCCAGCCCGGGTGGACGCAGGACACCGTGAGGTCCTCGCCGGGCAGCCACAGACCGGAGAGCTCGTCGAGATCGCCGCGCTCCATCGCCTCGTAGAAGGCGGTGTTGGCCTGTTCGACCGCCGCGATGTCGGCCGCTGCCTCCTCGTGCTCGTCGCGGGCGGCGCTCACGCGGCTCCCTCGACGGCGCGGGCCACCCGCACCGCGTCCGCCGTCGGCCGCACCGCGTGCACCCGGACCGCCCAGGCGCCCGCGGCGGCGGAGAGCGCGGAGACCGCGGTCGTCGCCGCGTCGCGTTCACGCGCGGGTGGCGGGACCGCGTACTCGCCGGCCAGCACCTGGCCGAGGAACCTCTTGCGGGAGGCGGCGACCAGCAGCGGCCTGCCCAGGTCGTGCAGCCGGTCCAGGTGCGCCACCAGCGTGAGGTCCTGGGCCGCGTTCTTGGCGAAACCGAGCCCCGGGTCGATCACCAGCTTCTCGGGGTCCACCCCGCCATCGGTCACGGCGTCCATACGCTCCCGGAGCTCCGCGACGACTTCACCGACGACGTCCCCGTACACCGCGCGGCTGTTCATCGACTCGCTGAAACCACGCCAGTGCATGACGACGAACGGCACTCCCGCGGCGGCGACGACCGGGATCATGCCGGGGTCGGCGAGGCCGCCGCTCACGTCGTTGACCAGGACGGCGCCGGCGGCGACGGACTGTTCGGCGACACCGGCCCGCATGGTGTCCACGGAGACGGTGACGCCCTCGGAGGCCAGCCCCCGCACGACGGGGATCACCCGCCGCAGCTCCTCGGCCTCGTCCACCCTGCTGGCGCCAGGGCGGGTCGACTCGCCGCCGACGTCGATCAGATCCGCACCCTCGGCCACCAGCTCGAGGCCGTGCTTGATCGCCGCCGTGGTGTCGAACCAGTGGCCTCCGTCGGAGAAGGAGTCGGGCGTCACGTTGACGACTCCCATGACCGCACAGCGGTCCCACTTCGGGAGACCCCGCACCGTGCCCCGCCCTCGCAACGTACTCATGCCTTCAGCCTAGGCCGTGCCGACGACAACCCGCCCGGCGCGCACGCGCCGCTCACGGGGTGCCGACACCCGCCACGGTCTCCACGGCGACCTCGGCGCGCGGCACGTCCTGGGCGTCCGCGTCGATCGAGCGGCGCAGCGCCTCATGGAGGCGGGCCGGGGTGAGCACGCCGAGGAAGCGGCCGGTGGCCTCCTCGTCGATGACGGCGATCCAGCCCGCGTCGTGCTGCAGCATCGTGGCGAAGGCCTGCTTGAGGGGTGCGCCGAGCGGAAGCCACGCCTCCATGCGCCGGGCGTGTTCACGGACCGTGCCCTTGGCGCCCGCCCCCTCGTCAGCCGGGATCCAGCCGTGCAGATTGTCCTGGCCGTCGAGTACGACAGCCCAGCGTGCCCCGTCGGCCCGCAGCCGCTCGGTCGCCTTCGACAGCGGATCGTCGAGATGGACGACCGGCGGCTGGTCCAGGTCGCTCTCCTCCACCGGCGTGACCGAGAGCCGCTTCAGGCCGCGGTCCGCTCCGACGAAGTCGGCGACGTAGCCGGTGGCCGGGGCGCCGAGGACCGTGGCCGGGGTGTCGAACTGCTCGATGCGGCCCTGCCCGTACACGGCGATCCGGTCGCCGAGCCGGACCGCCTCCTCGATGTCATGAGTGACGAAGAGCACGGTCTTGCGGACCTGGGCCTGCAGCTTCAGGAATTCGTTCTGGAGCCTCTCCCGCACGACCGGATCGACCGCGCCGAACGGCTCGTCCATCAGCAGGACCGGCGGATCGGCCGCCAGCGCCCGTGCCACGCCGACGCGTTGGCGCTGGCCGCCGGAGAGCTGCTCGGGATAGCGGCCGCCGTAGACGGACGGGTCGAGCCCGACGAGATCCAGCAGTTCGGCGGCGCGACGCCTGCCCTTTTCGCGCCCCCAGCCGAGGAGATGGGGAACGGTCGCCGTGTTCTCCAGGACCGTCTTGTGCGGGAAGAGTCCGACCTGTTGGATCACATAGCCGATACGGCGCCGGAGCTGGACCGGGTCGATGGCGGATATGTCGTCCCCATCGAGGAATATCCGGCCGTCGGTCGGCTCGGTCAGCCGGTTCACCATCTTCATGGTGGTCGTCTTGCCGCAGCCGGAAGGCCCGACGAGCGTGACCAGTTCACCCTCGGCGACCTCGAAGGAAAGGTCGTCGACGGCTGTGGTGCCGTCCGCGTACCGCTTGGTGACGTGCTCGAAACGGATCATGATTCCCCATTGTGACGCGGGTTATGTGAAGGCCATGTTGCCGGAATACGACAGCCTCGGCGATTGTCGGTGGTCGAGGATAGGGTCTCCCAGGGCCGGATCCGGGGCGGCATCACGAGGGCAAACAGGAGGTGGGGGCGGGTGGCCGAGCAGAACTGCCTGGTGGCGAACGACTGGATCTGCGGAGAGTATCTGCGCTCCCGCGGTCATGAGTTGGCCGATGCGACCGTCCAGCACATCTGGATCACGGTGGTATCCGTGCTGATAGGCCTCGTGGTGGCATTCCCGCTCGCGCTGCTCGCCCGCCGTGGCCGGCATTTCGCGGCCCCGGTGCTGGGCCTGACGACCGTGCTCTACACGGTGCCTTCGCTGGCGATGTTCTCGCTGCTGCTGCCGCTCTTCGGCCTTTCGGCTGCGCTCGTCGTCACCGGCCTTGTGCTCTATTCACTGACCATTCTCGTGCGCAACATCCTGGCGGGTCTCGAAGCGGTCCCACAGGAGGCCAGGGAGGCCGCCGAGGGCTTGGGATACGGCCCGGTCAGGCTTCTCTGGGAGGTCGAGCTCCCTCTCGCGCTGCCCGCGCTCATGGCCGGGCTGCGGATCGCCACGGTGTCGACGGTCGCGCTGACCACGGTCGGCTCGCTCGTCGGCAAGGGCGGCCTCGGCAATCTCATCGAGGACGCGCTGCCCAGCTTCTTCAAGGCACAGGTGCTCACCGCGTCCGTGCTCTGTGTGCTTCTCGCGGTGGCCGCGGACCTGCTCCTGCTCGGTGTCCAACGCCTGCTCACGCCCTGGACCCGGATACGGACGCCCGCCGTGGCATCCGCCGGGGCGGGCATCGCCAAGACTGAGGCGGTCTGAGTCATGGGAGTCATCGGGGAGGCCTGGAGCTGGCTCACGACCGGCGCCAACTGGTCGGGGGACGGCGGGGCGGGACACCGGCTGGCCGAGCATCTGTACGTCAGCGGGATCGCCCTCGCGGTGGCCTGCCTCATCGCCCTGCCGGTCGCGCTGTATCTGGGACACCTGGGCAAGGGGGGCGGGCTCGCCGTCAACATCTCCAACGTGGGCCGCGCGGTCCCGGTGTTCGCGGTGCTGGCCCTGTTCATGATGACGCCCCTGCGCAACTCCGGCTATCTGCCCACGGTCATCGCGCTGGTGCTGTTCGCCGTACCCCCGCTGCTGACCAACGCCTACGTCGGGATGACGGAGGTGGACCGCTCGGTGGTGGAGGCCGCACGCGGCATGGGGATGTCAGGCCCGCAGCTGTTCGTCAGGGTCGAGCTTCCGCTCGCCTACCCGATGATCATGACCGGCCTCCGGTCGGCCGCGGTCCAGGTGATCGCCACCGCCTCGATCGCGGCGATGGTCGGTCTCGGCGGGCTGGGCCGGATCATCACCGCCGGATTCAACACCTACGACACCCCGCAGGTCTTCGCGGGCGCCGTGCTGGTCGCCCTCCTGGCGTTGGTGGTGGAGGGCGTCCTGGTGGTGCTCGACCGGCTGCTGTCGCCGCTGCGCCGCCGCCGGACCGTATGAACGCGCTGACCTTTCGGACTGTGCACACCATTTTTCTCGGACGGAGAACAACATGAGCAGGACCTCGCGCATAGCGGGTGCGGTCATCGGAGCCGTCGCGCTGGCAGGGTCGCTCGCCGCCTGCGGCGGCGACAGCCTGGAGAAGGACAAGGGCGGCTCGGACACGGGTTCCGGCGCCGACTCCAAGAAGGGCTCGCTCGTCGTGGGCGCGGCCGGCTTCACCGAGTCCAAGGTGCTCGCCGAGCTGTACGCCCAGGTCCTGGGCGGCGCCGGTTACGACACGTCGGTCACCACGGTGAAGAACCGTGAACTGTACGAGCCCTCGCTGGAGAAGGGCGAGATCGACGTCGTCCCGGAATACGCGGCGACCCTCGCGGAATTCCTCAACGCCAAGGTCAACGGCGCGAAGAAGGCGGAGAAGGCACCGGTCGCATCGGGCGACGTGAAGGCGACCGTCACCGCTCTGGAGAAGCTCGCCACCCCGCTCGGACTGAAGGTCCTTCCGGTCGGGGAGGCGGTCGACCAGAACGCCTTCGCGGTCTCGAAGGAATTCGCCGACAAGAACAGCCTCACGACCCTTTCCGATCTCGGCAGCTCGAAGATCAAGGTCAAGATCGCTGCCGGCGACGAGTGCGAGGTGCGTCCGTTCTGCGCACCCGGGCTGAAGAAGACGTACGGCATCGACGTCTCGGGGATCGACCCCAAGGGCGTCGGCACCCCGCAGTCCAAGCAGGCCGTGAAGGACGGCAAGGACCAGCTGGTCCTCACGACCACCACGGACGCGGTGCTCGACTCCTACGGGCTGGTGTTCCTGGAGGACGACAAGAAGCTGCAGAATGCGGACAACGTCGTTCCGGTACTCAATGCGAAGGAAGCGGGCGCGCCCGAGATCGCGGAGGCGCTCGGAAAGCTCACCGACGTACTCACCACGGAGGACCTCGCGGAACTGAACCGGAAGGTCGACGCGGAGCGCGCCAAGCCCGCGGACGCGGCCGGTGACTATCTCCGGTCGAAGGGCCTGATCAAGAAGTAGAAAGGCGTACCAGAGGGCCACTTGAGGGGCCGCGCGGGACGTCGCGAGGTAACCGGCGGGGAACAGATTGCCGGGCGGTCTCCCAAGTGGCCCGTGCGCACGGTAAATTTCGAGCCATGCCACGAGGACGCCACCGCCATTCACCGCCCCTCCACAGAATCCTGCCCCCCGTTGTGGTGGCCGGAGTGCCGGTCGTCTGCGCCGCCGGTGCCTGGCTCCTCGCGGAACCTCTGCCGCTGCGGGCCCTGGTGGCCGTGACAGCGGCAGCCGCCGTCACCGGTGGCTGTCTGATGCGCGGCTGGGACCGAGCGGCCGGACTGCGTGTCGCCGAGCTGACCCGGGCCAGGGCCAGCGACGAGTGGAAGGCCGAGGAGCGCATAGCCGAACTCGAGGCGGACCTCGAGGAATCAAGGGAGCTGCGCACCCGGCTGGAGACCAAGCTGCGCCGCAAGCGTGTGGAGCTCGCCGGGCTGCGGGGCGAACACGCCGCGCTGCTGCGCCGGTACGCCAACGCCGAGACGGAGCGTGCCAGCGCGCTCGAGGGCCGCAGGCAGCTGGCCATCGAGGCGTCCGCGCCGCGCGAGCTGCTGCCCGCCAGGTCCACGCCGACGCCCGGCGCCTATCAGCGTGCCGCCCAGGCCTTGCAGGAGCTGCCCCGCAACGCCGCGCTCCAGGAGGCTCGCCGCACGGCCGAGCTGGCCAGGCAGCGTGACATCGCCGAGCGGTCGGCGGAGCGGGACACGGAGGGCGACGGCCCGGCGGGGAAGCACGCGGCGGTCTCCGGAGCGGGTGCCCCCCAGCACCGCCGCGCCCAGGCCGCCCTCCCCGCGCCGCAGTTGTCCCCCGCCGTGCGCCCGCCCCGCGCCGTGCCCGCCGCGTCGGCCGTCGCGCCGTACGACGCCGCGCGCCGTCAGCTGGTGCCGCAGGGAAGCTTCGACTTCTTCGGCACGCAGAAGGCGAGCGCCGCGATCGAGTCCGTGCAGAACGAGGACCTCGCGGACGTGGTGGGCGAGGAGGCACTGGCCGCACACCGCACGGGCACGGCCGAGAACCGCGCCGTCGGCAAGGTCATCGACCTCACGGCGCACGACGACACCGAGCAGCTGGACGTCGTCGAGCTGCGCAGCGCGATCTCGTAGCAGCCGGCTCCCCGCTACTTGTCGATGTCTCCGACCACGAAGAAGAGCGAGCCCAGGATCGCCACCATGTCGGAGACCAGCGTGCCGGGCAGCAGCTCGGTGAGTGCCTGGATGTTGTTGAACGAGGCGGAGCGCAGCTTCAGCCGGTACGGGGTCTTCTCGCCCGTGGAGACCAGGTAGTAGCCGTTGACGCCCAGCGGGTTCTCGGTCCAGGCGTAGGTGTGGCCCTCGGGCGCCTTCAGCACCTTGGGCAGCCGCTGGTTGATGGGCCCGGGTGCCAGGTCGGCCATCCGGTCCAGGCAGGCGTCCGCGAGGTCCAGGGCGTTGTGCGTCTGCTCCAGCAGGCATTCGAAGCGGGCCAGGCAGTCGCCCTCGGTCCTGGTGACCACCTTGAGGGTGTCCCGCAGCTCCCCGTACGCCAGATACGGCTCGTCGCGCCGCAGGTCGAAGTCGACCCCGGAGGCACGGGCGATCGGCCCCGACACCCCGTAGGCGTGCACGGCCGCTGCGGACAGCACACCCACCCCGCGCGTGCGGCCACGGAAGATCTCGTTGCCGAGGACCAGCCGGTCGTACACGTCCATCCGCGAACGCACGGACGCCACGGCGTCCCTGGCCCGGCCGAGCCAGCCCGCCGGCAGGTCCTCCTTGAGGCCGCCGACCCGATTGAACATGTAGTGCATCCGGCCGCCGGAGACCTCCTCCATCGCGGCCTGGAGCTCCTCGCGCTCCCGGAACGCGTGGAACATCGGGGTGATCCCGCCGAGTTCGAGGGGGTAGGAGCCGAGGAACATCAGATGGTTCAGGACGCGGTTCAGCTCCGCCAGCAGCGTCCTCGTCCAGACGGCGCGCTCGGGAACCTCCATGCCCAGCATCCGCTCGACGGCCATGACGACCCCGAGCTCGTTGGAGAACGCCGACAGCCAGTCGTGGCGGTTGGCGAGCATGATGATCTGCCGGTAGTCCCTGGCCTCGAAGAGCTTCTCCGCGCCCCGGTGCATATAGCCGATGACGGGCTCGGCCCGCTGGATCCGCTCGCCGTCCAGGACGAGCCGCAGCCGGAGGACACCGTGGGTGGAGGGGTGCTGCGGACCGATGTTCAGCACCATGTCGGTGCTCTCCGCCGCGCCGCCGATGCCGATCGTCGTCTCCGTCATGCGGGACAGTATCCCTCCTCATCCCTCCGCGCGGTCCGGGACCCGATGCCGCAGCCAGCCGAAGTCGCCCAGCCCGCCGCGCGCCGTGAGTTCCGCCGCCTCCCCGGCCGACGCGAGCGCCCGTACGTATCCGGCCGGGTCCGCCGAGGCCTGTGCCAGCGGCGGGCGTCCGCCGCTGATGCCCAGGTCCGCCAGTGCCGTCCGCTGGTCCAGGAGTTCGGCCTCGCCGCCCACCGCCGCCGCGCAGGCGTCCAGGGCCACGTGCGAGGTCAGGTCGCAGCTCCCGTCGGGCACGGGCGCCACCTCACGGCCTCCCCGGAATCCGGTCAGCGTCCCGAACGGCGGCCTCGACGCCCGTACATGCGCGTAGTCCACCGCCACCGCCGTCCCGCCGGCCAGCGTCGCGACGGCCCTGGCCCAGGCCTCGTCGCGCGGCCTGCCGATCTCCGCGCGGTCGCCGGGCGCGGACAGCGGCCACCAGCGGCTCAGCCACCGGGCGTCCTCGCCGCTGACCGGATCGCCCAGCCGCTCGGCGCCGTCGGCCGCGCGTACGAGGACATAGCGGGGCACCCCGTCCGCGTCGGCCTCGGCGATGTCCGTGGGGACGTTGTCCAGCCATTCGTTGGCGAACAGCAGTCCCCGGGCGCCACGCGGCGGCTCGGCGCACCACTCGATGTCCGGGGCGAGGCCCGGCGGGCGCGGGGCGAGCTCCACGGCGTACGCCCGCACGGTGAGGGCGGGGGCGGCCCGCAGCGCCGCCAGCACCCCGGTCAGCAGCTCGCCGCGGCCCGCCCCCATGTCGACCAGGGCGACCGAGTCCGTGCCCAGCTCCCGGGCGGTGCCGGCCAACAGCCGGGCGACGGCCGTGGCGAACAGCGGGGAGGCGTGCACCGAGGTGCGGAAATGGCCGGCAGGACCCTCCGGGCGCCGGTAGAAGCCCTCTTCCCCGTACAAAGCGGTCTCGGCGGCTTCCCGCCAGCGGCACCAGTCATACGTCACAGAGGCAAGTCTCCACCTTGGGGAGTAGGGTCCCTTGACCCGGATCGACCCTTCGGCTGACCCGTGCACCGAGATGCTGTCCCTACGCTGGGTAATGTGCAGCGCTTCTACGATTTCATCCGCAGACACCCGACGGGCGTCGACATCCTCTGGGCTGTCCTCCTCCTCGGGTTCTCCGGCGTGTCCATCGTGGCCGGCCAGGTCGGCAGCGGGCGGGAGCGCGTCGCCGCGGTCCCGATCGCCGTCGGTCTGGCCGTCGTGGTCGCCCTGCGCCGGCGCCTGCCGGAGAAGATGCTGCTGCTCGCGATCCTGATGGGGCTCGCCCAGCTGCTGCTGGGAGTGCGGCCCGACGCGGCCGACTTCGCCATGCTGGTGATCACGTACACCGTGGCCACGGTGGGGGAGCGCTGGGCGTCCCGGCTCGCCCTCGGGTGCAGTCTGTGCGCGGCGGGGCTCTCGCGGCTGCGCTGGTCCGACGACGCGCCGAGGGGCGGCTGGGGCGAGGCTGTCTTCTACGTCGTCGTGATGACCGTGCCCTTCGTGCTGGCCTGGGTCCTCGGCGACTCCATACGCACCCGCCGGGCCTATTTCAGTCAGCTGGAGGAGCGGGCCGCCCGGCTGGAGCGGGAGCGCGAGGCGCAGTCGAAGGTCGCCGTCGCCGCCGAGCGGGCCCGTATCGCCCGCGAACTGCACGACGTCGTCGCGCACAACGTCTCGGTGATGGTCGTTCAGGCCGACGGTGCCGCATATGTCATGGACTCGTCCCCCGATCAGGCCCGGCAGGCGCTGGAGACCATCTCGGGCACCGGCCGCCAGGCGCTCGCCGAGATGCGGCGGCTGCTCGGGGTGCTCAGGACCGGAGATTCCGAGGAGAGCGGGGAGTACGTCCCCCAGCCCGACGTCGGGCAGATCGAGGAGCTCGTCGGCAAGGTCAGGGAGACCGGCCTCGCGGTGGACTTCAGGATCGAGGGCACTCCGCGCCCGCTCCCGAGCGGGGTCGAGCTGACCGCGTACCGCATCGTCCAGGAGGCCCTCACCAACACCCGCAAGCACGGCGGCCCCGACGCCGGTGCGAGCGTGAGGCTGGTCTACTTCGACGACGGGCTCGGCCTGCTCGTCGAGGACGACGGCCGCGGTGCCCCGCACGAACTCTACGAGGACGGCGGCGCCGACGGCGCCGGACACGGGATGATCGGGATGCGGGAGCGGGTCGGCATGGTCGGCGGCACGCTGGACGCCGGACCGCGCCAGGGCGGCGGCTTCCGGATCAGCGCGCTGCTCCCCCTCAAGTCGGCCAGTCAGTGAACGAAGGAAGGACAGGACACCGCATGGCGATCCGAGTGATGCTCGTCGACGACCAGGTGCTGCTGCGCACCGGCTTCCGGATGGTGCTCGCCGCCCAGCCGGACATGGATGTCGTCGCGGAGGCGGGCGACGGCGCCGAGGCGATCGAGATCCTTCGCTCCACCGCCGTCGACGTCGTGCTGATGGACGTACGCATGCCACGGCTGGACGGCGTCGAGGCGACCCGGCGCATCTGCGCGCAGACCGATCCGCCCAAGGTGCTGATCCTGACCACGTTCGACCTGGACGAGTACGCCTTCTCCGGTCTCAAGGCGGGCGCCGGCGGTTTCATGCTCAAGGACGTGCCGCCGGGCGAACTGCTCTCCGCCATCCGCGCGGTGCACAGCGGCGACGCCGTCGTGGCACCGTCCACGACCCGCAGGCTGCTCGACCGGTTCTCGCCGATGCTGCCGAGCGGCAGGAAGGAGCCGCAGCACCAGCAGGTCGAGAAGCTGACCGGGCGTGAGCGCGAAGTGATGATGCTGGTCGCCCAGGGGCTGTCGAACGGCGAGATCGCGGGCCGGCTGGTGCTGTCCGAAGCGACCGTGAAGACCCATGTGGGCCGCATCCTCACCAAACTGGGCCTACGCGACCGTGTCCAGGTGGTCGTCCTCGCGTACGAGACCGGACTTGTCAGGGCCGGCGGGCAGACAGGCTGACCCGCCCCAGGACGGGGGCCCGGGCCGGACAGGTGCCGCTCACCGCAGGACGCCCTCCGATGTGCACGCTCACCTCTGGAGCCGCGCCACGAATGCCGCCGCCGCGTCCCGTACGTCACCGGCCGTCCACTCCAGGCCCGGCGCCGCGACCGTGACCTCGGTGCACGAGAGTCCGGGCGGCCCCGCCTGAGCCGCGAACCAGCGCCGGAACAGCGTCACCCCCGTCTCCTCCGCCTGCCGCACCGACGCCTCGTCCAGCACATCGGCGGCGTACGGCAGCCAGACCTGGAACTGGTGCGTGTGCGGCGGCTCGGGGTGCACCCGGAACCACGGCACCGCGGACCCGGCGAAGGCCTCTGCCAGAGCGGCGGCGACCACCTTCGCATGCGCCACGTACGACGGGAGCCTCGGCAGCTCCCGCTCCAGGCCCAGCAGGGCCGAGAGCGCGGCCGGGAACTGCTGGAAGACCTGGCCGCCGTACCGGTGGCGCCAGGTCCTCGCCTCCTCGACCAGGGACCCGGAGCCGGCGAGCACCGCTCCGGACAGCCCGTCGAGGGACTTGTAGAACGACACGTACACACTGTCGGCGAGCGCCGCGATCTCCGGCAGGCTCCGGCCGAAGTGCGGTGTGCACTCCCAGAGCCGCGCCCCGTCCAGATGCACCACGGCGTCCCGCTCGCGCGCGGCGGCCACCACGGCCTCCAGCTCCTCCCAGGAGGGCAGGACGAAGCCGGCGTCACGCAGCGGGAGCTCCAGCATCAGCGTGCCGAACGGTTCGGGGAAGTCCCGGATCTCCTCCGCGGTGGCCGGCCGGGGCGCGGTCGTCGGATGCACCGTGCGCAGCCCGCTGACGGAGGTGAGGGCGCCGCGCTCGTGCACCTCCGGGTGGGCGAGGGGGTGCAGTGCCACGGTCCGGTCGCCGGTGCGCCCCGCCCAGCACCGCAGTGCGACCTGCTGGGCCATCGTCCCGGTCGGGAAGAAGGCGGCGTCCTCCATGCCCAGCAGGCCGGCCGTGCGCCGCTCGACCTCGGCGACGACCCCGTCGCCGTACACATCCGTCCAGCCGCTCAGGTCGTGGACCGTGCCGGCGTCGGCGGCCAGCGCCGCCAGCCGCTCGGCCAGCGTGTGGTCCGCCGACGTCCTTGCCAGCACCTTCCCCGACCGCTGCCAGGCGGTCAGCCTGCGGTGCCGCTGCCTCTGTTCCTCGGTGTCTCCCATGGGACGATCATCGCCCCGGGCACTGACACCGCCTATCCGGGATCGTTTACCGCCGAAAGTTATCCACAGGCTGTGGACGGCTGAGGTGTGCGGCGAAACGCTGGCGTAGCATGCAGAGGAATCGTCCGGTACCCCCCGCGGACTGGAACGGAAGGCCATCGCCGCGTGAACGCATCAGTTTCCAAGGAACCCCTCGACGCGAGGGACCGCCCCGCCCGTCTCACGGTCGGCGTCGTCGGCGCGGGACGGGTCGGCCCCGCCCTCGCCGCTTCGCTTCAGCTCGCCGGGCACCGCCCGGTCGCCGTGTCGGGCGTCTCCGACGCATCCGTGCGCAGGGCCGCGGCCCTGCTCCCCGACGTCCCCCTGGTGACCCCGGCCGAGGTCCTGGCGCGCGCCGAGCTCGTGCTGCTGACCGTCCCCGACGACGCGCTGCCCGGCCTGGTCGAAGGCCTCGCCGAGACCGGCGCCGTCCGTCCCGGGCAGCTGCTCGTCCACACCTCTGGGCGGTACGGGACGAAGGTGCTCGACCCCGCGTTGCGGGCCGGCGCCCTCCCGCTCGCCCTGCATCCGGCGATGACCTTCACCGGCAGCCCCGTCGACGTCCAGCGGCTGGCGGGCTGTTCCTTCGGGGTGACCGCGCCCGAGGAGCTCAGGCTGGCCGCGGAGGCGCTGGTCATCGAGATGGGCGGCGAGCCCGAATGGATCGCCGAGGAGTCCAGGCCGCTCTACCACGCGGCACTCGCCCTCGGCGCGAATCACCTGGTCACCCTGGTCGCGCAGTCCATGGACCTGCTCCGCGACGCCGGTGTGGCCGCGCCCGACCGGATGCTCGGACCGCTGCTCGGTGCCGCGCTCGACAACGCCCTGCGCTCCGGCGACGCGGCGCTGACGGGTCCCGTCGCCCGGGGCGACGCGGGCACGGTGTCCGCGCACATCCGCGAGCTGCGCGCGCACGCGCCGCAGACTGTGGCCGGATATCTCGCGATGGCACGCGCCACGGCCGACCGTGCCCTCGACCACGGCCTGCTCAAGCCGGAGTTCGCGGAGGACCTCCTCGGCGTCCTGTCCGACAGCAACGCCGCGCACGGCACGAACGGAACACACGGTCCTGACGAACCCGGACCGGGGGAGAAGCGATGAACACCGCACCCGCCACCCTGCTGCGCTCCGCCGCCGAGCTGGACGCCATCGGCCGGGTACCCGGCGCACGCCGCGCTGTCGTGATGACCATGGGCGCGCTCCACGACGGCCACG
Organism: Streptomyces sp. NBC_01012; assembly: GCF_045162755.1. Classification (NCBI taxonomy): domain Bacteria; kingdom Bacillati; phylum Actinomycetota; class Actinomycetes; order Kitasatosporales; family Streptomycetaceae; genus Streptomyces; species Streptomyces sp. NBC_01012. The sequence goes on from NZ_CP108688.1 coordinate 4,238,452, forward strand.
CGACCCTGATCCGTGCGGCGCGGGCAGCCGTCGGCCCCGGCGGCCAGGTCGTGGTCACCGTCTTCGTCAATCCGCTCCAGTTCGGCGAGGCCGCTGACCTCGACCGCTACCCCCGCACCCTGGAGGCCGACCTGGCCGTCGCGTCGGGGGCCGGCGCCGACGCGGTCTTCGCCCCCGCCGTCGACGAGGTCTACCCCGGTGGTGAGCCGCAGGTCAGGATCACCGCGGGCCCCATGGGCGAGCGGCTCGAAGGTGCGGCCAGGCCCGGGCACTTCGACGGCATGCTCACCGTCGTCGCCAAGCTCCTACACCTCACCCGGCCGGACGCGGCGTTCTTCGGACAGAAGGACGCCCAGCAGCTGGCGCTGGTCCGCCGTATGGTGCGCGACCTCAATTTCGGCATCGACATCGTCGCCGTGCCGACCGTCCGCGATCCCGACGGCCTCGCGCTCTCCAGCCGTAACCGCTTCCTCTCCGCCGAGGAGCGCAGGACCGCGCTGGCCATCCCCAGGGCCCTGTTCGCCGCCCGTGACCGGTTGGTCGCCCAGCAGACGCTGCACGCCCGTGCCCGGACGGTCCCGGAGCGCGAGGGCCGGGCCGCCGCGCTGAACAAGCTGGGGGAGGCCCGCGCCGCGGCCGACACCCAGGCCGTGGCGCTGGCCAGGCCGACGATCGCACCCGCGGCGGTGCGGGCGGCCGCACAGGCCGTCCTGGACGAGGCGGCCGAGGAAGCGGTGCCCCTCGCCCTGGACTACGTGGCGCTCGTGGACTCCTCGGACTTCACCGAGCTCCCCGACGACCGCGTCAGCGGCGACGCGGTCCTCGCCGTCGCGGCCCGGGTGGGAGCCACCCGCCTGATCGACAACATCCCGCTGACCCTCGGAGCCCTCACATGACCGGAATACGGCTGACCGCCCCCGCCCCCGGCTGGGCCATCGACGCGGACGTCGTCGTGGTCGGCTCCGGCGTGGCCGGTCTCACCACCGCACTGCGCTGCGCCGCCGCGGGCCTGGCGACCGTGGTCGTCACCAAGGCCCGTCTCGACGACGGCTCCACCCGCTGGGCACAGGGCGGCATCGCCGCCGCGCTCGGCGAGGGGGACACCCCCGAGCAGCACCTCGACGACACCCTGGTCGCCGGGGCCGGACTCTGCGACGAGACGGCGGTGCGCACCCTGGTCACCGAGGGCCCCGACGCCGTACGCCGGCTGATCGACACCGGTGCGCACTTCGACACCACCGACACCGGCACCATCGCCCTGACCCGGGAGGGCGGCCACCACCGCCGCCGCATCGCACACGCGGGCGGCGACGCGACGGGCGCCGAGATCTCCCGCGCGCTGGTCGGGGCGGTCCGCTCGGCCGCCCTGCGCACCATCGAGAACGCCCTGGTGCTCGACCTCCTCACGGACGCCGAAGGCCGTACGGAGGGCGTCACCCTGCACGTCATGGGCGAGGGCCAGCACGACGGCGTGGGCGCCGTCCGCGCCCCGGCCGTGGTGCTCGCCACCGGTGGCATGGGACAGGTCTTCTCCGCCACCACCAACCCGCCGGTCTCCACGGGCGACGGGGTGGCGCTCGCGCTGCGGGCGGGTGCCGAGGTCTCCGACCTCGAATTCGTCCAGTTCCACCCGACCGTCCTGTTTCTCGGCGCGGGCTCCGAGGGCCAGCAGCCGCTGGTGTCCGAAGCGGTGCGGGGCGAGGGCGCGCATCTCGTCGACGCCTCCGGCACCCGGTTCATGCTCGGGCAGCACGAGCTGGCCGAGCTGGCGCCCCGTGACATCGTCGCCAAGGCCATCACCCGCCAGATGCTCCTGACGGGCACCGACCACATGTACCTCGACGCCCGCCACTTCGGCGCGGAGATGTGGGAGCAGCGCTTCCCGACGGTCCTGGCCGCCTGCCGTGCGCACGGCATCGACCCCGTCACCCGGCCGATCCCGGTCGCCCCCGCGGCGCACCACGCGTCGGGCGGTGTGCGCACCGACCTCAGGGGCCGTACGACGGTGCCCGGCCTGTACGCCTGCGGCGAGGCCGCCTGCACGGGTGTGCACGGCGCGAACCGGCTGGCGTCCAACTCCCTTCTGGAGGGCCTGGTCTTCGCCGAGCGCATCGCCGAGGAGATCGCCGGAGCGGCGGAGGGGTCGGCGGCTTCCCGTACGGCGCGGACGGCGGACCCCGTGAAGGACCTGGTGACGGCGCCCGCCGGAGCCGAGACCGTCCCGCTGCTCACCGCCGAGTCGCGTACGACGATCCAGCGGATCATGACCAGGGGCGCCGGCGTGATCCGCTCCGCCGACAGCCTCGCGACGGCGGCCGGGGAGCTGGAGGCGCTCCAGCGGGCCGCCGCGGCCGAGGACGACGGCGCCAAGGACGCCGTACCCGGGGTGGAGGCGTGGGAGGCCACCAATCTGCTTCTCGTCTCCCGGGTGCTGGTCGCCGCGGCCCGTGAGCGCGAGGAGACCCGCGGCTGCCACTGGCGCGAGGACCACCCCGACCGCGACGACGCCGCATGGCGCCGCCACCTCGTCGTCCGCGTCACCCCGGACCGCCGGCCCGTCGTCCGCACGACGGACAGTGCCGCGTTCCCGCCCGTACGACCCGGAGACCCGGCAGACTCCCCCCTGTCCGACAGCCTCCGCAACCACCCCGCCGACGCCCCCGAGGAGCCGTGACCGTGAGTACGCCCGAAGAGAATCCGCGCCCCACACCTGTGGACGTACCGCTGATCCACATCGGCGCACCCGCCGAGTCCGGTGGTGGCTGCGGCGACGACTGCGGCTGCGCCGACGGCTACGACCCCGACGGCCTGGAGTGCGGCCTCGACCCCGCCCTGGCCAAGCTCCTGGCGGACGCCGGCCTCGACCCGGTGCAGGTCGAGGACATCGCGCACGTGGCGATCGAGGAGGACCTCGACGGGGGCGAGGACGTCACCACCGTCGCGACCGTCCCCGAGGACGCCGTCGCCACCGGCGACTTCACCGCGCGTGAGGCCGGTGTCGTCGCGGGGCTGCGCGTCGCCGAGGCCGTCCTGTCCATCGTCTGCACCGACGCGTTCGAGGTCGAGCGCCACGTCGAGGACGGCGCCCGCGTCGAGCCCGGCCAGAAGCTGCTCACGGTGACGACCCGCACCCGTGATCTGCTCACCGGCGAGCGCAGCGCGCTCAACCTGCTGTGCCGGCTCTCCGGCATCGCGACGGCGACCCGCGCCTGGGCCGATGTGCTCGAAGGCACGAAGGCGCGGGTCCGTGACACCCGTAAGACCACACCCGGGCTGCGCGCGCTGGAGAAGTACGCCGTGCGCTGCGGCGGCGGGGTCAACCACCGTATGTCGCTCGTGGACGCGGCCCTGGTCAAGGACAACCACGTGATCGCGGCAGGGGGCGTCGCCGAGGCCTTCCAGCGGGTCAGGAAGACGTTCCCGCAGCTCGCCATCGAGGTCGAGGTCGACACCATGGAGCAGGTCGGCGAGGTGCTCGACGCCGGCGCCGACCTGATCCTGCTGGACAACTTCACCCCCGAGGAGACCGCCGCCGCGGTCACCCTTGTCGACGGCCGCGCGGTGCTGGAGTCATCGGGTCGTCTCGCCCTCGACTCCGCCCGTGCCTACGCCGAGGCGGGCGTCGACTATCTGGCTGTCGGCGCGCTCACCCACTCCTCGCCGATCCTCGACATCGGCCTGGACTTCCGTGACGCGGCGACCGGCGGGGCCGACGCCTGATGCTGCTCACCATCGACGTCGGCAACTCCCACACCGTCCTCGGTCTGTTCGACGGCGAGGAGATCGTCGAGCACTGGCGGATCTCCACCGACGCCCGCCGCACGGCCGACGAACTCGCCGTTCTGCTCCAGGGTCTGATGGGCATGCACCCGCTGCTCGGGATGGAGCTCGGCGACGGCATCGAGGGCATCGCGATCTGCTCGACCGTCCCCGCCGTACTGCACGAGCTCCGCGAGGTCACCCGCCGCTACTACGGCGATGTCCCGGCGGTGCTCGTCGAGCCCGGCGTGAAGACCGGTGTCCCGGTCCTCACGGACAACCCGAAGGAGGTCGGCGCGGACCGCATCATCAACGCGGTCGCGGCCGTCGAGCTCTACGGCGGCCCGGCCATCGTGGTGGACCTGGGCACGGCCACCACCTTCGACGCGGTCTCCGCGCGCGGTGAGTACACCGGCGGTGTGATCGCACCGGGCATCGAGATCTCCGTGGAGGCGCTCGGGGTGAAGGGCGCCCAGCTCCGCAAGATCGAGCTGGCGCGGCCCCGCAGCGTCATCGGCAAGAACACCGTCGAGGCCATGCAGTCCGGCATCGTGTACGGCTTCGCCGGGCAGATCGACGGTGTGGTCGCGCGCATGAAGAAGGAGCTGGCGGCCGACCCCGACGAGGTCACCGTCATCGCGACCGGGGGGCTTGCTCCGATGGTGTTGGGGGAGTCCTCCGCCATCGACGAGCACGAGCCCTGGCTGACGCTCGTCGGGCTGCGCCTCGTGTACGAGCGCAACATCGCCCGGATGTAGGGCAGGCCCGTGGTCACCTGCGGGAACGACCCGGCGCCGGGGTGCGCGGCGCCGCGCCGCCGAGCGGTTGGTTAAGCGGATTTTGTCCATTTAGCACGTATTGTCGCTTCATGCCCACGCCCTACGGATCACGCGGCGGCATGGCGTTCAGCGCGGACGAGCTCCGGGTGCTCCGACGTGCTCTCGCCAACGCCCTCCACCCCACGCCCCTGCCGGAAGAGGATGTCCAGGACTGCCTGCGCCTCGCGGGCGCCGTGGACGAGGTGGTGAGCGAGGCAGGCAGGCTGCGCGCCTTCCTTCTCGCCGATCTCGCCCGCTACCGCGACGCCCTCCCCGGCTCGCTCAGTGGCTATCTGGAGCTCCTCCAGGACGCCCTCGCGGCCGGTTACGACCCCCGTCCGGACGATCTCGCGGCCCTGCGCGCCCTGCGTGCGGGGCCGGTCGCCGCAGCCCTGCTGGAGCGCTGCCAGGTGCTCGCCGAGCGTTCGGTGCGGGCGCGCCTCGCGGGCCGCGCGGCGCCCATGACGACGCCCGCGCCGCGCGGCAGGCTGCTCGCCCTCCCTGGCGGCCGGGCGGCGGCCGAGGGTCCCGAGCGGCCCAAGGCCCCGTCGAAGCCCGCACCGTCGTCCCGTCCGGCGGCCCCCGGCGAGCGACCGATGCCGAAGCCGTCCGAGGTCTTCCCGCCCCGTCGCAGGCCGGCGCCCGCTCCGGAGCCCGAGGAGCGCGCGGTGTCCTGAGGCGCGACACGTCCTAGGGGTGCCGGGAGTGGCCGGAATGCCGGGCTCGCTACCCTGGACGGCATGGAATACGTATCCGCGCTCGTTCCCCCCGTGGTGATGGCCGCCTTCTTCGTCGGCCTCGTCGTGACGATCATCAAGAGCCAGGGCGGCCCGAACAAGGCCAAGGAGGACGCCGCCGTGGACGCGGCGCTCGCCCGCGCCGAATCGGCTCAGCAGGCTCCGAGGCCCGAGGGCGTCTGACCCGGACCCGAGCATGAAGGGCGCACGGCTCCTCGGAGCTGTGCGCCCTTTTTCGTTCCGGAATTATCCCATTCCAGACATCTAGCACTAAGGTGACGCTGTGCCTCGCCAATTGGGAGAGCTGGAAGACACCGTGATGACACGGGTCTGGCAATGGAACCGCCCGGTCACCGTGCGGGAAGTTCTCGAGGACCTTCAACAGGAACGGTCCATCGCATACACGACCGTCATGACGGTAATGGACAATCTCCATCAGAAGGGCTGGGTGCGCCGGGAAGTTGATGGCCGGGCATATCGATATACGGCCGTCTCCACCCGCGCCGCATACTCGGCCGCACTGATGAACGAGGCCTGGTCGCAGAGTGACAACCCGGCCGCCGCACTGGTCGCCTTCTTCGGCATGATGTCGGCGGAGCAGCGTGAAGCTCTCCGTGACGCGATGCGCGTCGTCGCGCCCACCTTCCCCGAACCGGCCGAGAGTCGGCCCGATGACGGGACCACGGCCGATGAAGCGCCGCCACGGGGCGGGCGATAGCGTCGGAGGATGTCATCGGAGCAGTCGCAAACCGGATCGCGTACAGAACTTCATACCGACCCGTCGGTAAATAGGCCCGCCATCACCGTCCGCCGAGCCAGGACGAGCGATGTGGCGCCCGTACGCGCACTCCTTGACGGCTACGTCTCCGAAGGCATCCTGCTCGACAAAGCGACGGTCACCCTTTACGAGGACATCCAGGAGTTCTGGGTCGCCGAACGCGACGAGGACGCCCGTGTCATCGGATGCGGCGCACTCCATGTGATGTGGGAAGACCTCGCCGAAGTCCGTACCCTCGCCGTCGATCACAGCATCAAGGGAGCCGGAGTCGGGCACCAGGTCCTGGACAAGCTCTTGCAGACCGCCCGCTGGCTCGGTGTCCGCCGGGTTTTCTGTCTCACGTTCGAAGTCGACTTCTTCGCCGCGCACGGCTTCACCGAGATCGGAGAGACTCCGGTCGACGGAGATGTGTACAGCGAGCTGCTGCGTTCCTATGACGAGGGTGTCGCCGAGTTCCTGGGTCTCGAACGAGTGAAGCCGAACACCTTGGGCAACAGCCGGATGCTTCTGCACCTGTGAACGGCGGAAGGAGCCGGAGCCCTATGTCCGAATCGCGCATGTTTCCCGCGCTCTTGCGCTCCTGAACCTCTCCCAGGGGTTTGTGTTTTCCGGGGAAAAGCGGTTTCCTTTCCGCGTACTACATTTTCGATGAAAGGAAATCCGGTGGCACAGAAGGTTCAGGTCCTTCTTGTTGATGACCTCGACGGTGGCGAGGCGGACGAGACCGTGACGTTCGCTCTGGACGGCAAGACGTTCGAGATCGACCTCACCACGGCCAACGCGGACAAGCTCCGTGGTCTTCTTGAGCCCTACACCAAGAGCGGACGTCGCACCGGCGGCCGCGCGGCGACCGGCCGTGGCAAGGGCCGCGCCGTTTCCGGTGGCAACAAGGACACCGCCGAGATCCGTAGGTGGGCCCGCGAGAACGGCCACAACGTGAATGACCGCGGTCGCGTTCCCGCCGAGATCCGCGAGGCTTACGAGAAGGCGAACGGCTGACCTGTCGGCCGATGGGTCCACAGGCGCGTCCGGGCATGAGCGAGCCTGGCCCGGTGGCATTCCGTCGCCGCCGCGTCCACGAGTCGTACGAGATCGGGAGCGTCCCCGCCCCTGTTCCCGAGGCCGCCGACGGCCGGGAGCGATGTCTCCACCTCCTGGCGCGATCCGGGGGGCCGCAGCCAGACCGCGGTCCCCGGCGAGCCCAGGGCGCCACCCGGCGGCACCGGGGCCGTGATGTGTCCGCCGACCCCGAGTGCGGACAGGTCGAGAGCGATACCGCCCCACTCCAGCCAGTCGAGCAGACCGGGCAGTTCGTCGGCGCTGCCGGCTGCCACCAGCAGCCGCATCCGCTGTCCCCCCAACGCCACGGGGCCGGTGCGCCCGACCCGGCGCAGCGCCGCGTGACCCACCGCGGCGGGCAGCTCCAGGACGTCGAAGCGCAGCCCCGTCAGCAGCCGCACCGGCGATGTGCCGGCCGTGGCCCAGTCGAGTTCGCGGGCGTACCACTGCGCGCGGTCGTCGGATTCGGACGATGCGCGGGGGGACGGGACGAGGGAAGCCATGTCCGATGAACCGGCGAACCGGCCCCCGGGTTACGCATTGTCCGCACCCGACCGCGCTGCGTGTCCGTCATGGGGGCGTGCGGAAGCGTCCGGCGGCGCGAAGTTGTTCGCCCGTAGCGGAGTAAACGGGGGTGCGCCGCATGGACTGTCAGTGGGTGCGGGTAAGACATCCCTAGTGGGAAGGGGCGACACGCGGGCAAAAACGTCTCACGTTCGCCATCGGCGTACTGGCGAAAGGGCTATCTGCCTGGCCTGCGGGAACATCGTCTCGCACCATCGGGTTGGAGGAGTTGTCGGCGTTCGGGGCAGGAGATCCCTCCGGAAGCAGGGCCGGGTGTCGGCAGTTGAAATGAGCGGTCCCCGCTTGCGGGACTAAGCTGCGGAAGGACAGGGAGGGGACCGACCCCTTACTGCCTGACCGCTCTGAGGAGCGATTAACGATGTTCGAGAGGTTCACCGACCGCGCGCGGCGGGTTGTCGTCCTGGCTCAGGAAGAAGCCCGGATGCTCAACCACAACTACATCGGCACCGAGCACATCCTCCTGGGCCTGATCCACGAGGGTGAGGGTGTCGCCGCTAAGGCCCTGGAGAGCCTCGGGATTTCGCTCGAGGCGGTCCGCCAGCAGGTGGAGGAGATCATCGGCCAGGGCCAGCAGGCCCCGTCCGGCCACATCCCCTTCACTCCCCGGGCGAAGAAGGTCCTGGAGCTGTCGCTCCGTGAGGCACTTCAGCTCGGCCACAACTACATCGGCACCGAGCACATCCTGCTCGGCCTGATCCGCGAGGGCGAGGGCGTCGCGGCCCAGGTCCTCGTGAAGCTGGGCGCCGACCTGAACCGGGTGCGGCAGCAGGTCATCCAGCTGCTCTCCGGGTACTCGGGAGGCAAGGAGGCGGCCACCGCGGGCGGCCCCGCGGAGGGCACGCCCTCCACGTCCCTGGTGCTCGACCAGTTCGGCCGGAATCTCACCCAGGCCGCTCGCGAGTCCAAGCTCGACCCGGTCATCGGGCGCGAGAAGGAGATCGAGCGGGTCATGCAGGTGCTGTCCCGCCGTACGAAGAACAACCCGGTTCTCATCGGCGAGCCCGGCGTCGGCAAGACGGCGGTCGTCGAGGGCCTGGCCCAGGCCATCGTCAAGGGCGAGGTGCCCGAGACCCTCAAGGACAAGCACCTCTACACCCTGGACCTCGGCGCCCTGGTGGCGGGCTCCCGCTACCGAGGTGACTTCGAGGAGCGCCTGAAGAAGGTCCTGAAGGAGATCCGCACCCGCGGCGACATCATCCTGTTCATCGACGAGCTCCACACCCTGGTGGGTGCGGGCGCCGCCGAGGGCGCGATCGACGCCGCGAGCATCCTCAAGCCCATGCTGGCGCGAGGCGAGCTCCAGACCATCGGCGCCACGACGCTCGACGAGTACCGCAAGCACCTGGAGAAGGACGCCGCGCTGGAGCGCCGCTTCCAGCCCATCCAGGTCGCGGAGCCGACGCTGCCGCACACCATCGAGATCCTCAAGGGTCTGCGCGACCGTTACGAGGCCCACCACAGGGTCTCCATCACGGACGAGGCGCTGGTCCAGGCCGCCACCCTGGCCGACCGGTACGTCTCCGACCGCTTCCTGCCGGACAAGGCGATCGACCTGATCGACGAGGCCGGATCCCGGATGCGCATCCGCCGGATGACCGCGCCGCCGGACCTCCGCGAGTTCGACGAGAAGATCGCGGGTGTCCGCCGCGACAAGGAGTCGGCCATCGACTCCCAGGACTTCGAGAAGGCGGCCTCCCTCCGCGACAAGGAGAAGCAGCTGCTGGCGGCGAAGGCCAAGCGGGAGAAGGAGTGGAAGGCCGGCGACATGGACGTCGTCGCCGAGGTCGACGGCGAGCTGATCGCCGAGGTCCTGGCAGCCTCCACCGGCATTCCGGTCTTCAAGATGACGGAGGAGGAGTCCTCGCGCCTGCTGCGCATGGAGGATGAGCTCCACAAGCGCGTCATCGGCCAGAAGGACGCCATCAAGGCCCTCTCGCAGGCGATCCGCCGTACGCGAGCGGGTCTGAAGGACCCGAAGCGCCCGGGTGGCTCGTTCATCTTCGCCGGCCCGTCCGGTGTCGGTAAGACCGAGCTCTCCAAGACGCTCGCGGAATTCCTCTTCGGTGACGAGGACGCGCTGATCGCCCTCGACATGTCGGAGTTCAGCGAGAAGCACACGGTTTCCCGTCTCTTCGGTTCGCCCCCCGGTTACGTGGGTTACGAGGAGGGTGGCCAGCTCACCGAGAAGGTGCGCCGCAAGCCGTTCTCCGTCGTCCTCTTCGACGAGGTCGAGAAGGCCCACCCCGATATCTTCAATTCCCTGCTCCAGATTCTGGAGGACGGTCGCCTGACCGACTCCCAGGGCCGGGTCGTGGACTTCAAGAACACGGTCATCATCATGACGACCAACCTCGGGACCAGGGACATCTCGAAGGGCTTCAACCTGGGCTTCGCCGCCCAGGGAGATGTGAAGACGAACTACGAGCGGATGAAGAACAAGGTCAACGAAGAGCTCAAGCAGCACTTCAGGCCCGAGTTCCTCAACCGTGTCGATGACACGGTCGTCTTCCACCAGCTCACCGAGGAAGACATCATCCAGATCGTCGACCTCATGCTCGACAAGGTGGACGAGCGACTGAAGGACCGCGACATGGGCATCGAGCTCAGCGCCGAGGCCAAGTCGCTCCTGGCGAAGAAGGGCTACGACCCCGTGATGGGCGCCCGGCCGCTGCGCCGGACGATCCAGCGCGAGATCGAGGACGTCCTCTCCGAGAAGATCCTCTTCGGCGAGCTGCGTCCCGGTCACATCGTGGTCGTGGGCACCGAGGGCGAAGGGGACGAGAAGACGTTCTCGTTCCGTGGCGAGGAGAAGTCGCCTCTGCCCGACGTCCCGCCGATCGAGCAGGCTGCGGGCGGCGGCCCGAACCTGACGAAGGAGGCGTAGGGCGCGTAGCGTCTGAGCGTCGAAGGGGCTGCCCCGGACCGGTTTCCGGTCCGGGGCAGCCCCTTTCCTCCGTTCGAGGGTGTTGAGCGTCTGCCCCGGACGACGTCGTCGGCGCGGGCGCCGAAGGTCCCGAAACGGGCAGGCTTCCGGCCCACCGGCCGTGACAAGGCGCACAGGCCCTCGGAGGCCTACTAGGCGCACTAGGAGAAGTCGGGGTGGGCGGGCGTGGGACCTTGGTCCCGCCCCGGGCGAGTCCTTAGGCATTCGGGTGAATATGACCGCATTGATGGCCCTTGTCCAGGAAGGGTGCCTGTGGAGCAGGGGTTATGCCCGCTGTGCGATAGATGTCCGCAAGATCGTCCACCGTCGTCGGAGCGATGGACGCGATGAATTCCCGGCGCCTCGGCTACGGCTTTTGATCGTAGATGGGGTGTTTGAGTGTTGCTGGGGGTGCGGGTTACCAAGGTGGAGCAAGCCCGGTCGAGCACCGGGTCCAGTCACCCCGGAGGTTCCCCCGTATGTCGAAGCGCGTTACGTTCCCGCACTCCCGCCGCCCGTCCATGTCCCGCGCCAGTGGCGTCGTCGTGGCCGCAGGCCTGGGTGCGTCGATGGTGTTCGGTGCGGGCGCGGCGTTCGCGTCGTCCGGCACTGCGGACACCGCGGCCATCGCCGGCGTCGCCACCGCCGACTCCGTCGCCAAGCAGGCCACCGCCCAGAGCAAGGCCGCGGCGAAGGCGAAGACCGACAAGGCCGACAAGGCCGAGGCCGCGAAGAAGGCGGCCGCCAAGAAGAAGGCCTCGTGGGAGGCCCCGGTCAGCCACTACGTGCTGAGCGCCACCTACGGCACCGGCGGCGACCGCTGGGCCAGCAAGCACTCCGGTCAGGACTTCGCGGTTCCGATCGGCACCAAGGTCGAGGCCGCTCACACCGGCCGTGTCGTCAAGGCCGGCCCGAACGGTGGCGGCGACGGCCCCGCGTACGGCAACGCCATCGTGATCAAGCACGCGAACGGCAAGTACTCGCAGTACGCGCACCTGTCGAAGATCGAGGTCAAGGTCGGTGACCGGGTGAACACGGGTGACGAGATCGCCAGGTCCGGCAACACCGGTAACTCCAGCGGCCCGCACCTGCACTTCGAGATCCGTACCTCGCCGAACTACGGTTCCGCGCTCGACCCGGTCGCGTACCTGAGGACCGTGCACGTCAAGGTCTGACGCGCGTCCCCGTAGCCGCTGATCCACCAGGGATTACGGGACGGCCCTCAGCCGGCGGGCCCCGGCTCGTGGTCATGGGCCTTGGTCACCAGCTCGAAGGCGACCTCGAGAGCAGCCTTGCGCTTCTCGTCGGGGTCGCCTTCGCTCTCTCTGAGGGCCAGCGTCCCGGCGTGCATCGCGAAGAGCGCGGTGAAGCAGCGCACCTGGTCGATGAGCGGGGCGTCCGGATCCTTGACCAGGTCCACCAGGGCCACGACCCGGTTCTTCATGGTGTGGCCGATACTCAGCTCGCGCACCGTCGCCTGGTTCTCCTGCATGAAGACGAAGAGCGGCGTGGCGGCCTTCAGCGCCTCGCTGTAGCGGACCAGGATCTCCTTCTTCGTCTCCAGGGTGCGCGGCTGCTCCTGACCCCAGGCGATGAGCTCCTCGATCGGCCGGTTCAGGTCCTCGAAGATGCTGATGAGGATGTCTTCCTTGGTCTTGAAGTGGTAGTACAGCGCCGCCTTGGTGACCTGTAGCTGCTCGGAGATCTCGCGGAGCGAGGTCTTCTCGTACCCCTGCTGGGCGAAGAGGTCCATGGCGACGTCCTGGATGCGCTGGCGGGTGTTGCCCCGGCGCGGCTGCGGCGTGCTGTCCATGCGACTCTCCCAAGAACTTACTTGACGCCCGGCTAGTTACGGGTCTACTTTCCTCAGTGTAGCCAACTAGCCGGGCGGCAAGTAAGTGCCGGGTCGGTGGCAGACCGGGTATCAGGGGATCAGGGGAGCGGACGGCATGACGGAACTCAAGAAAGCGACGGCGGACGGGAAAGCGGAACCGCCCGCGCGCAGCGTCCGGGTGGTGATACTCGCGCTGATGATCGCGATGCTGCTGGCCATGCTCGACAACATGATCGTCGGCACCGCGATGCCCACCATCGTCGGCGACCTCGGCGGTATGGAGCACCTGTCCTGGGTCGTTACCGCCTACACCCTGGCCACCGCGGTCTCCACCCCCATCTGGGGCAAGCTCGGCGACATGTACGGACGCAAGGGAATCTTCCTCACGTCCATCGTGATCTTCCTGATCGGCTCGGTGCTGAGCGGAATGGCCCAGGACATGGGCCAGCTGATCGGATTCAGGGCCGTCCAGGGCCTCGGCGCCGGTGGCCTCATGGTCGGCGTCATGGCCATCATCGGGGACCTCGTACCGCCCAGGGAGCGCGGCAAGTACCAGGGCATGATGGCCGGTGTGATGGCCGTCGCCATGATCGGCGGACCGCTGGTCGGCGGCACCATCACCGACCACCTGGGCTGGCGCTGGAGCTTCTACATCAACCTGCCGCTCGGCGCCGTCGCGCTGGCCATGGTCACCGCCGTGCTGCACCTGCCCCGCAAGGAGCGCAGGAAGGCGAAGGTCGACTATCTGGGCACCGCGCTCCTCACCGTCGGCATCACCTCGATCGTGCTGGTCACCACCTGGGGCGGTACGGAGTACGCCTGGGGCTCGGCCGTGATCATGGAGCTCATCGCCCTCGGCGTCGCCTCCCTCGCCGGCTTCTTCTTCGTCGAGAGGAAGGCCGCCGAACCGATCGTGCCGTTCCACATCTTCAGGAACCGCAACTTCACCCTGATGTCCCTGGTCGGCTTCATGGCGGGCTTCGTGATGTTCGGCGCGGTGCTCTTCCTCCCGCTGTTCCAGCAGTCGGTCCAGGGGGCGTCCGCGACCAACTCCGGACTGCTGCTCCTGCCCATGCTGCTCGCGATGATGATCGTCTCGCTGGTCGCGGGCCGGATCACCACCAGCACCGGCCGGTACAAGATCTTCCCGATCCTGGGCAGCATCCTGATGGTCGCCGGTCTGTTCCTGCTGTCCACGATGGACACCGGCACCACGCGCTTCACCTCCGGCGTCTACATGGCGGTGCTCGGCGCGGGCATGGGCTTCCTGATGCAGATCACGATGCTCGTCGCCCAGAACAGCGTCGAGCTCAAGGACATGGGCGTCGCCTCGTCCTCGACCACGCTCTTCCGTACGCTCGGCAGCTCCTTCGGAGTCGCGATCATGGGCGCGCTGTTCACCGGACGGGTGCAGGACGAGATGACGGCACGCGGCGGCGGCGGAGCCACCGAGAAGTCCGCCCAGCTGGACGCGGCGCACCTGGAGATGCTGCCGGCCGCGATGCGCGAGGCGTACCAGTACGCGGTGGCATCCGGTACCCACATCGCCTTCCTGGTGGGCGGCTCGGTCGCGGTGTTCGCCCTGGTGGCGGCGCTGTTCGTCAAGGAGGTCCCGCTGCGCGGCTCGGCGAAGCCGGAGTCCGCACCGGACGACGACGGAACGGCACCCACCCCGCCCGCGGCGGCGAAGGCCACGCAGAACGCCTGAGCGGTCCCTGTCGGTGAACGAGCCCCGGAGACGTCCCGGACATCACGTCCGTCCCGTCGTCCCCGGGGCTCAGTCCTTCCTCGGCTCCCAGAGGACCGGGAAGCTCCCGGTGTTCGTCGGCGCGTGCTCGGGCAGCCACAGCACGGCGACCGCCCCGCCCGTCTCCCCGCCGCCCGCCGGCCCCGCGTTGCGGAACGTCAGCCTGGCCCCCAGGACCCGTGCCTGCCCCGCGGCGATGGTCAGCCCCAGGCCATGGCCGTGCCCTGACCTGTCACTGCTTCCGGTACGGAACCGGCTCGGCCCCTCCCGCACCAGCGCCTCGGGGAACCCCGGGCCATGATCGCGGACCCGCACCACGCGGCCCTCGACCGTGACCTCGACCGGGCCCGCCCCGTGCTTGGCGGCGTTCCCCAGCAGATTGCCCAGGATGCGTTCCAGCCGCCGCGGATCCGTGGACACCCAGGAATCGTGCACCACCCGGACCGTGACCTCCGGATCCAGCAGCCCGATCCGCCGGCTGACGAATTCGCCCAGCTGCAGCTCCTGCAACTCGGCCCGCTCCGACGCGCTGTCCAGCCTGGCCACCTCCAGGACGTCCTCGACCAGGGTCCGCATCGCCTGGGCCCTGTCCCGTACGAGCTCCGTGGGCCGGCCAGGGGGGAGCAGCTCGGCCGCCGTGAGCAGACCGGTCACCGGGGTGCGCAGCTCATGGGCGATGTCGGCGGTGACCCGGCGTTCCGCCTCGATCCGCTCGTTCAGCGCGTCCGTGAGCGCGTCCACGGCCCGGGCCAGCTCGTCGGTCTCGTCCCGTACGACCCCGCCGACGGCCTCCCGTACCCGGACCTCCGTGTTGCCCTGGGCGACCTTGCCGGCCGCTGCCGCCGCCTTGCGCAGCCTCCTGGACAGCTGGCCGCCGATCAGCACGCCCAGCGCGCAGCCGCCGACGACGACCGAGACCGAGCCGATGACGAGGGCCCGGTCGAGGTCACCCATGACCGTGGTGCTGCGGTCGGCGAAGCGGGTGTGCAGGGACAGCACATCGCCGTTGGCCAGCGGTACGGCCGCCCAGACGTCGGGCACCCCGTTCTCGTACTCGTCGACATGGGTGGCGCGCCGGTTCTCCCGGATCTGCGTGCGCAGGCTCGCCGGCAGCGACGGATCGTTGATCTTGGCGCCGAACTTCGGCGACTGCTTCTGCGTGCTGGTCGCCTCGTACAGCCGCTGGGCGAACAGCAGCCGCTCCAGCTGGACCTCGCGCGCGTTCTCCAGCATCGAGACGCGGGCCGCGTTGTGGACGACGAGGCTCAGCGCCAGCGCGATGAGCGCGCCGACCGCCGCGATCGCGACGCTGATCTTCCAGCGGACACCGGTCCGCAGCGCCAGCCGCTTCACGGGCGCAGCTTGTAGCCGAAACCGCGGACCGTCTCGATCCGGTCCTGCCCGATCTTGGTGCGCAGCCGCTGCACATGGACGTCGACGACGCGGGTGTCCCCGCCCCAGCCGTAGTCCCAGACCCGCTCGAGCAGCCTGTCCCGGGAGAGCACCGTGCCGGGCGCCGACGAGAACTCCAGCAGCAGCCGCATCTCCGTCGGGGTCAGTCCCACGTGCGCGCCCCCGCGGCGCACCTCCATGCCCTCCGTGTCGATCTCCACATCACCGAAGACCAGCACACCGTCCGCCCGGTCCTGCACGCCGTCGGCCCCCTCGGGCGCACCGCCCGAACCTGCGGCGTGGCCGAAGCGGCGCAGCACGGCGCGGATCCGGGCGACGAGCACCGCCCCGTCGAACGGCTTGGTGACGTAGTCGTCGGCCCCCGCCTCCAGGCCGAGCACCACATCGATGCTGTCGGCGCGCGCCGACAGCATGACCACGGGCACGGTCGACTCGTCGCGGATGCGCCGGCACAGACTGACCCCGTCCAGGCCCGGCACCATCACATCCAGCAGGGCGATGTCCGGGCGATCCGCCCGGAAGGCCTCGAGGCCCAGCAGCCCGTCCGGCACCGCGGTGACCGTGAAGCCGACCCGCTCCAGAGCGAGCTGGGTGGCCTCACGGATGACGTCGTCGTCCTCGACGAAGAGGACATGGGTCTCGGCCATGGCGAGGGGCTCTCAGTTCTGCGTCGTCTGCGGTGCGGGGAGGTCACCCTCCCCGCTGCCGACAGCTCGGTTGAAGTCGTTGTGCACCCGGTCGGTCTCGGTGAAACCGTCGGTGGCCCAGTGGTAGGTCACGACGTTCTCGCCGGAGGGGTAGGCGACCGAGTCCTTCGATCCGTACACCTGCGTCGTCACGACGAGATCACCCCGGTCGATGGTTCCGTAGACCGCGGGCACCTCGGCGGCGAAGACGTTCCCGTACGTGCCGTCGGAGCGCCGCTGGTAGACGTACGTACCGACGCCCACCGAATCGCCGCAGGTCATGACGTTGACCACGACGTCGGCCTCGGAGCCTCCGGTGAGCGTGCCGTAGGAGGTGTCCACCGGGTACTCGTCGCCGGTGCAGGGCTTCAGATCGTCCTTGAGCTGCCGGCTCGCCTTCGGGTCGCCCTTGACGAGCATCACGGCGTTGACCCGGGAGTACGGCTTCGCCGTCCCGCTGGGCATCGCGCTCGCCGGGGTGTCCCGGGCGGCCTGCTGTGTGCTCGCCGGGCCCTCGTCCCGCGTGCCGTTCCCCCCGGCGGAACAGCCGGCGCACAACAGGCCGAAGGCGGCGAGCCCGGCCACCGCCGTGCTCCCCGCCGCCAGGCCGGCCGCGAATCTCCCGCGGCCCGCCCTCGTCCCCCCGCTGCTGCCTGTCAGGCCGCGCACCGCTCCCGCCCCCGCTCGTCGTGCCGCCCGTCGCGCTGCGCGGGTATCCGCGCCGGCGTCTCCCGGGCCTCATGGCTCCGGGCGGCCCGGTCCTCCAGCTCCTGGCGCAGGCGCGCCAGGGCACGGTGCAGCGTGCTCTTCACCGTGCCGGCGGACATACCGAGCGCCGCGGCCGTCTCCTCCGTACTCATCTGCTCCCAGTGTCGCAGCACGACGACGCTGCGCTGCTTCGGAGCCAGCACTCCGAGTACGTCCATGAGCAGGGCACGGTCGGCGCGCTGCTCGCTGCCGTCGTCGACGCTGGCGTCGGGGAGCTGATCGGTGGGGATCTCGTCGAGCTTGCGGGCCCGCCACCACTCCGTACGCGTGTTGATCATGACGCGGCGCAGATAGGCGTCGGCGAGGGACTTGTCGGCGATGCCGTCCCAGCGGCCGAAGGTGCGGACCAGAGCGGTCTGGAGCAGGTCCTGTGCGTCCAGGGGGTCGGCGACGAGCCGACGCGCACTGCGCAGCAGCGCGTCCTGCCTGGTCCGCACGTACTCCTCGAATCCGAGCACCTCGCCCTGCGCCATCACAACCGCCTCCGATCCCCGTGGTTCCCCGTGTGCGTCGGCCGGGTGGTCCCGTTGCCGACGTCCGGTGACGTTACGGAGGCGTTGTCACGAGGCTGTGCGGAGCAGCCGTAGGCGGACGCACGGCTGCCCATCGGTTGTGTAACAGCCGCTGGACAGCCGGTCCGCCCGAGCGCGGCCTGTCAGGTCAGGGGCAGCCGGTACCGGCCGTTCGCCAGAGGCTCGACCAGACCGTCGGAGACGAGCCCGTCCAGGGCGCGCGCCCGCTGCACGGGCTCCTCCCAGACCGAGTCCAGCGCCGACTGGGGCACCGGTGTGACCGCCTCGCGCAGCACCGCGAGCAGCCGGCCCCGCACCTGCCGGTCCGTGCCCGCGTAGGTCTGGCCACGGCGCGGCGGACCCTGGTGGGCGGGCTTCCCCGCCAGCCGCCAGGCGCACTGTCCGGCGATCGGGCAGCGCGTGCAGTCCTCGTTCTTCGCGGTGCACACGAGTGCGCCGAGCTCCATCGTCGCCGCGGCCCAGCGGGCGGCGCGCTCGTCCTCCTCGGGGAGCAGTGCGCGGGCGAGCTTGCGCTCGGCCGCGGTGGTCGCGTTCGGCGGGTACTGGATGCCGGTGGCGGCCCGGGCGAACACCCTGCGGACGTTCGTGTCCAGCACGGCGTGACGCTGCCCGTACGCGAAGGAGGCCACGGCCGCCGCCGTGTACTCCCCGATCCCGGGCAGTGCGAGCAGCTGACCGTGCTCGCTCGGCACGTCACCGCCGTGGCGTTCCGTTATCGCCTGCGCGGCCCCGTGCAGCCGCAGCGCACGCCGCGGATAACCGAGCCGTCCCCAGGCACGGACGGCTTCGCCCGGTGCGTCGCCGGCCAGGTCGGCGGGGCGCGGCCAGCGGGCCATCCACTGCTCGTAGACCGGGAGGACTCGGACCACCGGGGTCTGCTGCAGCATGAATTCGCTCACCATCACGCCCCAGGCGCCCGCATCGGGGCGGCGCCAGGGCAGATCGCGGGCGTGCTGCTCGAACCACCCGATGACGGGGGTATGGAGGGAGGCGGGGGGCGTCTGTGTCGAAGTCGTGGCAGTCATCGCACCCCCGATCCTGGCACGGAAGGCAGGACATCGGGCACGGCTACGGGGGTGTCGGCCCCGCAGGGCGTCCAAGGAGTGATAACGCCACCCGTTCTGACCCCTCCCGGGGGGCCGGCCGGGGGTCGAGCTGGTGCAAACGGGCCGTAAGTACCCCTGGAACGACCGCTCCATGATGATGATCCGGAAAACTTGTCGATCAGAGCGGCGGTTGGGGGCCGGAGTTGGCGTGGATCTCTCGTACAGTTCGGTCCGTGGGTTCTATGCGCAATCCGGTCGGGCCGCTTCCCTCCAGCATCTACTGGCGTAGGAGAGCAGTAGCGGTGCTGGTGATCGCGCTGCTCGCGGCGCTGGTCCTGTGGGCCGTCACCTCGGGCGGCGGCAGCGGCGGACACGACGACGGGAAGTCCGGAGGCTCGGGCCCCGCCCTGTCCATCACCCCCGGACCTTCGAGCTCGGGCCCTGACACCGGCCAACCCCCCGGCGGACGCGACGAGTCGGACGGCGGGGGCTCCGGTGAGGACGCCGGGGGCTCCGGTGGAGACGGCGGGGACGCCGGGAGCGGATCGGACGGAGCCGGAGGCACGGACGACGACGGGGACGCGGCCGGCGGCGGAGCAGGCGGCTCCGGATCGGCGGGTACGGCCGGGGGCACCGGCGGCAGCACGGGTGGCCAGCAGGTACCGGCCGGATCGTCGATCCCCAACTGCACGTCCGCCGTGCTCCAGTTGAGCCTGAAGACGAAGAACAGCTACGGGCCCGACGACAAGCCGACGTTCGAGCTGAGCGCCAGGAACACCTCGGCCGGCGACTGCAAGGCCGACTTCGGCCCGAAGAACGCGGTGTTCACGGTCACCGAGGCCGGGGAGGACGACGAGCAGATGTGGTCGTCGAAGGACTGCCCGAAGAACGGCTCCCTGTTCCTGAAGATCCCGGCCGGTGCGACGGTCGTCCACACCGTGGAGTGGGACCGCAAGGGGAGCGCGCCCCAGTGCGCGACACCGCCCGTGCGGTCCGCGGGTCCGGGGACGTATCTGCTGGAGGCCAAGGTCCCGGGCGAGGCCGTCCAGCGCGCCTCGTTCGTCCTGGCCAAGGACTGACCCGACCGTGCGGGGCCCCGCCCGGGGCCCCGCACCGTACGGACGGGAGGTCCTAGACGTACCGCTCCAGGATCGAGGACTCCGCGAGCCGCGAGAGTCCCTCGCGGACGCTCCTGGCCCGTGCCTCGCCGACCCCGTCCACGGTCTGGAGGTCGTCCACGCTCGCGGCGAGCAGCTTCTGCAGGCCGCCGAAGTGCTCCACCAGGCGCTCGATGATCGCTCCGGGCAGCCGCGGCACCTTCGCCAGCAGCCGGAAGCCGCGCGGGGAGACGGCCGAGTCCAGCGTCTCGGGCGAGCCGCTGTAGCCCAGCGCCCGTGCCACCACGGGGAGTTCCAGCAGCTCGGTGTGGGTGAGCGTGTCCAGCTCGGCCAGCGCTTCCGCGACCGTACGGGACCGCCTCGCGGTGGGTTCGGGGACGTAGTCGCGGACGACCAGCTCGCGCTCCGGCTCCACGCCGGCGATCAACTCGTCCAGCTGGAGCGCCAGAAGACGGCCGTCGGTGCCCAGCTCCACCACGTACTCGGCGATCTCGGTCGCGATGCGGCGCACCATCTCGAGACGCTGCGAGACCGCGGTGACGTCCCGGACGGTGACCAGGTCCTCGATCTCCAGCGCGGAGAGCGTCCCGGCGACCTCGTCGAGCCTGAGCTTGTACCGCTCCAGGGTGGCGAGCGCCTGGTTGGCGCGGGACAGGATCGCGGAGGACTCCTCCAGGACCCGCCGCTCCCCGTCCACGTACAGCGCGATCAGGCGCATCGACTGGGAGACCGACACCACGGGGAAGCCGCACGCCTTGGAGACGCGGTCCGCCGTGCGGTGGCGGGTGCCCGTCTCCTCGGTGGGGATGGAGGCGTCCGGGACCAGCTGCACGCCGGCCCGGAGGATCTTGGTCATCTCCTTGTCGAGGATCATCGCGCCGTCCAGCTTGCACAGTTCGCGCAGGCGCGTCGCGGCGAACTCCACGTCCAGCACGAAGCCGCCGGTACACATGGATTCGACGGTTTTGTCCATGCCGAGGACGATCAGTCCACCGGTATTGCCACGGAGGATGCGCTCCAGGCCGTCCCGGAGGGCAGTTCCGGGCGCGACAGCGCTCAACGAGGCGCGCATCAGCGCCTCGTTCCCCGTGCCTTGGCCGGACTTTCCGGGCGATGCTGCCCGGTCGTTGGCTGCCACTGCACTCCTCCGGTCACAGGTTTGCGGTGCCCTTGCGTCCCTCATACCGTTCGTACGGGCGGGCGAGACCAGGGCAAAGTCTACCGGCGTGCGCCGTCCTCCTGTGGTCCGTCCGGCCGAGAGCGACGGGGAAGGGCTCTCAGGGCGTCGCCCATGTCGGCCACTTCCGTGACCTTCATACCGGCCGGGACCTTTCCCGGGTCCCTCGGGACCAGGGCGTGCTTGAACCCGAGACGGTACGCCTCGGCCAGCCTGCGCTGGACCCCCGTCACCCTTCTGACCTCCCCGGCGAGGCCCACTTCGCCGATCGCGACGAGGTTCTTCGGGAGCGGTGTGTCGCTGGCGGCGCTGGCCAGCGCGAGGGCGATCGCGAGGTCCGCGGCGGGCTCGGTGAGCTTCACGCCGCCCACCGTCGCGCTGTAGATGTCGCGCTTGCCGAGGGCGCTGATCCGGCCCCGCTGTTCGAGAACGGCCAGCATCATCGAGACCCGGGAGGTCTCCAGGCCCGAGGTGGTGCGCCGGGGTGAGGGGATCTGTGAATCGACCGTCAGCGCCTGCACCTCGGCGACGAGCGGGCGCTTGCCCTCCAGGGTGACCGTCAGGCAGGTGCCGGGAACGGGCTCGTCACGGCGGGTGAGGAAGAGTCCGGAGGGGTCGGCCAGGCCCGTGATGCCCTCGTCGTGCAGCTCGAAGCAGCCGACCTCGTCCGTGGCGCCGTACCGGTTCTTCACGCCTCGGACGAGGCGGAGGCGCGCGTGCCGGTCGCCCTCGAAGGAGAGCACCACATCGACCAGGTGTTCCAGGAGGCGTGGTCCCGCGATGGCGCCGTCCTTGGTGACATGGCCCACCAGCAGCGTCGCCATGCCGCGCTCCTTGGAGGCTCTGATCAGCGCGCCCGCGACCTCGCGGACCTGGGCCATGCCGCCGGGCGCGCCGTCGAGCTCGGGCGAGGCGACGGTCTGCACGGAGTCGAGGACGAGGAGGGACGGCTTGACCGCGTCCAGATGTCCCAGGACCGCGGAGAGGTCGGTCTCGGCGGCGAGATACAGATGGTCGTTGATCGCGCGGATCCGGTCGGCGCGCATCCGCACCTGGCTCGCGGACTCCTCCGCCGTGACATAGAGCGTGCGGTGGTCGTCGGACGCCGCCTTGGCCGCGACGTCGAGCAGCAGCGTCGACTTGCCGACGCCCGGCTCGCCCGCGAGCAGCACGACCGCGCCGGGCACGAGCCCGCCGCCGAGCACGCGGTCCAGCTCGCCGACCCCGGTCGAGCGGGCGGTGGCCTGCCGGGTGTCGACCTGGCCGATCGGCACCGCGGCCGCGGAGACCCGGCCCGCCGCCGTCGTACGGACGGCCGGGGCGCCGCCGAACTCCTCGACCGTCCCCCAGGCCTGGCACTCCGGGCAGCGGCCGAGCCATTTGGCCGTCGTCCAGCCGCATTCGGTGCAACGGTAGGACGGGCGGTCCTTCGCGGATTTCGTACGGGCAGCCATGGCGTCACCGTATAGGTGGGGTCTGACAGCGCAGGGCCGGGTGGGGTCGGACGGCGGCGGGCGTGAGCGCCGAGGTCGAACATGCGCTCGATGCGGTATTTCCGGTGGAATCTGGGATTCCTGTCCCCTTTCGAGTGAGACCGTCACCCGTAAGGATTAAATGTCGGAAAGTGCTGTCAGGGTTCCGCCCGTATCTGCCTACGGTCGCCACGTGACGAGCAGCAGGCAGGAGACCCCCACACACACCACCGGCGCACACCGGGCGCACCGCCGAGAGGCCGGCCCCTCGGCGCGGCGGTCGTCCGCACGGTTCGAGCCGCACCTCGACGGCCTGTTCACCTACTGCCTCTCCGTGCTCTGCGACCACGAGGCGGCCACCGAGGCGCTCGGCGCGGTCCTGGCCATCGCCGAGCGGCAGGACGGCCGGTGCCCCACGGCCGAGGAGGAACGTAAATCCTGGCTGTACGCCCTGGCCAGATGGACATGTCTGCGGGCGCTCACCGAGCAGGGGCGCGGCCGTCAGGCACACCGGCGGCCGGCCCCGCGTGCCACCGCCCGGCCCGACGGCGCCCGCGCGTCCCGTGCCGAGGACGCCCACGGAGCCGCCGAGGAGACCGGCGCCGCCGTGGGCCCGGCGGAGTCCCCCGCGGCCGAAGCGCGTCGGCGTGAACTCGCGCAGCTGGCCTGGCCCGAGGCCGCGGGCACCACCCCGGAGCAGCGCGAGGCGCTGGAGCTCGCCGTGCGCCACGGGCTCACCCCGCGCGCCGTCGCCGCCGTCCTCGGTCTCGACCCCGGCAGCGCCCGGGAGCTCCTGGCCGGCGCGGCCTGCGAGGTGGAGCGCACCCGCGCCGCGCTCGCCGTCGTGGAGCGGGGCGACTGCCCCGCCGTCGCCCGGCTCACCGGCACCCATCAGGTGCTGCTCTCCGCGGCCCTGCGCCGGGAGCTCGTCCGGCACGTCGACGACTGCCCCCGCTGTCGCCGCGCCGCCGAGCGCGCCGGTGCGGCGGGACCCTGGCCGGGCGCGACCGTCACCCCGGCCGCCGCGCTGCCGGTCGTGGAGGCGCCCCGTCCCTCGGTGCACGTCGCCCTGACGCACGCGAGGCGCTCCAGGACCGGCGCCCCCCGTTTCGGCCGCACCGGCTTCCCGCTGGACCCCAAGGACCATGCCGCGCGCCGGGACCGGCTGCGCGCCCGGGTCCTGACGACCACGGTCGTGGCGACGGTCGTCGCCGCCCCGGTGATCGCCCTGTGGGCCGCCTACCGGGGCGCGCCGCTGACCGGGGAGGGCCGCGGCACCTCGGTCACGGCGACGGACGCGGACGGGCGGTCGGGCTCCGACGCCCCGTACGACCACTACGAGAACGCGGGCAACGCCAGTCCCGACGGCGACGACAGCTTCACGGACGGCCCCCGGAGCCCCGATGTCTCGGCCGAGGTCATCAGTGTCGGGGGCGGCAAGGACCCGGCGGCCTCGCTCTCCGTCTCGGCCCGGTCGTCCGGCGGCCGTACGACGATCACGCTGACCGCGACCGGCGAAAGGACCGTCGTCTGGTCGGCCAGGGCGGACGCCCCCTGGCTGCACCTCAGCCGTACGTCCGGCACGGTCGCCCCCGGCCGGAGCGCCACCCTCCAGGTGTTCGTGAACCGCGCGGCCGAGCCCCGGGGCGCGTGGAGCGCCCGCGTCCTGCTGGCCCCGACGGGTTCCGCGGTCGCGATCACGGGCCACGGCGCCCCGCGCCCCGGAAGCCCGCGGCCGTCGCAGGACCCGTCGTCCGGAACCCCGGCCCCCACACCGACCTCCCCGTCCCCGACCACGCCGACGGATCCGGCCCCCGACCCCACGGGATCGGACGATCCCACCGACCCGACGGAGCCCACGGATCCCACGGACCCGACCGGCCCGCCGACGGACCCGGAGCCCACCGAGCCCACCACGCCACCGTCGGACGGCTCCACAGGACCCACCCCGACGTCCGGCCCGTCCACGGAACCGGGCGGCGGTTCATCCAGGCCGGAGAGCTGACGTGCGACGGCGCCCCGGTGCCCGGCGGAACGTTTGTGCGCCGCACGCCGGGGCGCCGCACGCCGGGGCGCCGGCGAGTGGCCGACGGGCCGGACGGCCCGGCCCGGAGGGCCCGCGTCAGGCCGGGTCGGCCGGATGCGGAGCCATCGGCAGCAGCGAGGCAAGACGCTGCTCGCACAGCTCGACCAGCTGGTCGTATGCCTCCTTGCCCATCAGCTCGGTGAGCTCGGGCCGGTAGGAGACATACACCGGGTCACCTGCCCCGTGCGCGGAGGTCGCCGATGTGCACCACCAGTGCAGGTCATGACCGCCCGGGCCCCAGCCCCGGCGGTCGTACTCCCCGATGGAGATCTGGAGCACGCGCGTGTCGTCGGGCCGTTCGATCCAGTCGTACGTACGGCGCACCGGCAGCTGCCAGCACACGTCCGGCTTGGTCTCCAGCGGTTCCCTGCCCTCCTTGAGGGCCAGGATGTGCAGGGAACAGCCCATGCCGCCCGCGAACCCGGGGCGGTTCTGGAAGATGCAGGAGCCCTCCCAGCGCCGCGTCTGGCGCTCGCCGTCCTCGTCCACACCGACCCAGCCGGTGTCCGTACCGACGTCGTGGAACTGCCACAGCTCGGGTGTGAGCCGTGCCACGTGTCCTGCCACCCGCTTCTCGTCGTCCTCGTCCGAGAAGTGCGCGCCCAGCGTGCAGCAGCCGTCGTCCGCGCGGCCCGCCTGGATGCCCTGGCAGCCGCTGCCGAAGATGCAGCTCCACCTGGACGTCAGCCAGGTCAGATCGCAGCGGAAGACCTGCTCGTCGTCGGCGGGGTCGGGGAATTCGACCCAGGCCCGCGCGAAGTCGAGCCCCTTCTCGTCGGGTCCGGTCGCTTCCGGCTGCCGCATCTCCTGCTTCGTCTCCTGCTGCCGCTGCTTCTTCGTGGCTTTGTCCGGCTTCGCCTTTTTCGTCTTTGGCACGAGCCCAGAGTAAGCCGCAGTAGCGTTCCCGTATGAGACTCGGAGTCCTCGACGTGGGATCGAACACGGTGCACCTCCTGGTGGTCGACGCGCATCCCGGTGCGCGCCCGCTGCCCGCCCACTCGCACAAGGCGGAACTGCGGCTCGCCGAACTCCTCGATCCGGACGGGGCGATCGGTCCCGAGGGCGTCGACCGCCTCGTGACGGCGGTCACCGGCGCCCTGCGGGCGGCCGAGGACAAGGGCTGCGAGGACGTGCTGGCGTTCGCCACCTCCGCGGTGCGTGACGCGGGCAACGCGGACGAGGTGCTGGCCCGGGTGCGGGACGAGACCGGAGTCACCCTCGCCGTCCTCAGCGGCGAGGAGGAGGCCCGGCTGACCTTCCTGGCCGCCCGCCGCTGGTTCGGCTGGTCCGCCGGCAAGCTGCTGGTCCTCGACATCGGGGGCGGTTCGCTGGAGGTCGGCTACGGGCTGGACGAGGAGCCCGACGCCGCCGTCTCGCTGCCGTTCGGCGCCGGCCGGCTCACCGCGGGCTGGCTCCCCGGCGACCCGCCGGACCCCACGGACGTGCGGGCGCTGCGCCGTCATGTCCGCGCCGGTATCGCCCGTACGGTCGGTGAGTTCACCAGGCTGGGGCCGCCCGACCATGTCGTCGGGACCTCCAAGACGTTCCGGCAGCTCGCCAGGATCACGGGCGCGGCCCGCTCCGCCGAGGGGCTCTACGTACAGCGGGTCCTCACCCGCAAGGCCCTGGAGGAGTGGGTGGCGAAGCTGTCGCCGATGACCGTCGAGCAGCGCGGTTTTCTGCCCGGGGTCACCGAGGGGCGCGCCGCGCAGCTCCTGGCCGGTGCGCTCGTCGCCGAGGGCGCGATGGACCTGTTCGGGGTCGAGGAGCTGGAGATATGCCCCTGGGCGCTGCGCGAGGGGGTCATCCTGCGCCGGCTCGACCACCTGCCGACGCAGCAGGCGGCCCTGGCCTGATTCCGGCGGCCGGCCCGCATGGGCCATCTCACTTTCAGCCGGGCTCCCTCGGACTCGCCCACGGCTGCCCGTACCCTGGCCGGGTGGCAGAACCAGTGGTGCGCATCCCGGATGCGAAGGTCGCCCTGTCGACGGCTTCCGTCTATCCGGAGTCGACGGCGACGGCCTTCGAGATCGCCGCGCGCCTGGGCTACGACGGTGTCGAGGTCATGGTCTGGACCGACCCCGTCAGCCAGGACGTCGAGGCGCTGCGGCGGCTTTCGGACTACCACCAGGTGCCGATCCTGGCCGTTCACGCGCCCTGTCTGCTGATCACCCAGCGGGTCTGGTCCACCGACCCGTGGGTGAAGCTCCAGCGGGCCAGGGCAGCGGCGGAGAAGCTCGGCGCATCGGCGGTGGTCGTCCACCCGCCCTTCCGGTGGCAGCGCAACTACGCCCGCGAGTTCGTCTCCGGCATCTGGCGCATGGCGGACGAGACCGATGTGCGTTTCGCGGTGGAGAACATGTACCCGTGGCGCTACCGGGACCGCGAGATGCTCGCGTACGCCCCCGCCTGGGACGTCAGCAACGACGACTACCGGCACTTCACCGTGGACCTCTCGCACACCGCGACCGCGCGCACCGACGGCCTGGCCATGGTGGACCGGATGGGCGACCGGCTCGCCCATGTCCACCTCGCCGACGGCAAGGGATCGGGCAAGGACGAGCACCTGGTGCCCGGCCGGGGCGACCAGCCCTGCGCGGAACTCCTGGAGCGGCTGGCCCGTACGGGCTTCGACGGGCATGTGGTCATCGAGGTCAACACCCGCCGTGCCATGTCATCGGCCGAACGCGAGGCCGATCTCGCCGAGGCGCTCGCCTTCACCCGGCTCCATCTGGCGTCGTCGGCGCGGGCGCCCCGCAGGTGACCCCCGGCGCCGATGGCCCGCCCCCGCGGCGCAGGGGCCGCCCTTCGCGTACGGCAGGCGCCACGGGCCCCGATGCCAGGGCCCGGATCCTTGAGGCGGCCCGCACGGAGTTCGCCGAACGTGGTTACGACAAGACGTCGGTCAGGGGCATCGCCAGGGCGGCGGAGGTCGACGCGGCCCTGGTCCACCACTACTTCGGTACGAAGGACGAGGTCTTCGCCGCGGCCATCGAGCTCTCCTTCGAGCCGGCGCTGATCCTCCCGCAGGTGCTCGGCGGGCCCGTGGAGGACCTGGGCGAACGGCTGGCCCGGTATTTCATCGGCGTATGGGAGAACCCGGTGTCCCGGGCGCCGCTGCTGGCGATACTCCGCTCGGCCCTCACGCACGAGGCAGCGGCGAAGGTGCTGCGCGGCTTCGTGCTGCGGCGGCTGCTGGAGCGGATCGCGGCCGAGCTCGATGTGCCCGACCCGACCTTCCGCGCCGAACTGGCGGCCGCGCACATGGTCGGTATCGCGATCCTGCGCTACGTCGTCAGGGCGGAGCCGCTGGCGTCCACGGACCCCGAGCGGATCATCGCGATGGTGGCCCCGACGCTCCAGCGCTACCTGGCCGAAGGGTGACCGAAAAGGTGCCCCGGGGCGGCCGGTGACCCCGGTCCCGCCTGTGTGACGGCTGTGCCGGTGGCATCACAACGATGTCGCGAGTCGGTATCGGCACCGGACCTGGCCGGATCCTGATGGTTGGCTGTGCCGGATCATGCAGGCCGGACGTATGCCGGGAACGACGGGTGGGGGAGACGACCATGAGCGTGACCAGCAAGGGTGAGCACAGACAGGACGGTCCGCCTCGGGGCGGCGGGAGCGCCGGTGTGCCGCGCAGGCGACTGCTGCGGATGGCCGGTGCGGGCCTCGGTCTGGTGCTCACCGGGGCGTTCACCACCGCGTGCGGACCTGAGGACGAGGACGCCTCGGGCGGCGCGGGGGACCCGAAGCCCAGCGGCAGCGGCAAGGGCGGCGCGGACGCGTTCGAGACGCCGCCCGCCGGGACCGCCCCGTCCGCCCTGTGGCAGCAGCAGACCGCGGTGGGCACCCTCGGCAACCACGAGGTGCTGGCCGTCGTGGGGAACGTCGTGCTGGTCGCGGGCGACCCCCTGGTGGGCCGGGACATCGCCACCGGCAAGAAGCTGTGGTCGCTGAAGGACGCCGCCCAGCCGGGCGCGCGGCTGATCATGGGCGGGGACACGCTCTACTTGGCCAGCGGTACCTACGACGGCGATGTCGTGGGCCTCGACCCGGCCACGGGCAAGGAGACCTGGCGCAGCCACCTGGAGGGGGACTACGCCCAGCCGCGGCCCGTCGGCGCCGACAGCGAACGCGTGTACGTGATCGCGGGCATCCTGGAGAAGGACCTCAGCTCCCGGACGAACGTGATCGCCGCCATCGACGTCCGTACGGGCAAGGCCGTCTGGAGCGAGAAGCGGGACACCGGGACCGACGAGTCCGGCCTCACCTCGGCGGTGAGCGGTGAGCACCTCGTCTACACCGACCTCCGCAAGAACCTGACCGTCCGCGACACCACGACCGGACGGCAGCGGTGGACGAAGAAGATCAGCAGGGCGAACTTCGAGAGGATCGCCGTCCACGACGGTGCGGTGATCGTCTCCGACGGCCGGAACCTGCGCGCCTTCGCCCTGGAGGACGGCACCGAGCGCTGGACGCTGCCGACCGAGAAGTTCGACACGTTCAACGGGCCGACCGTCATCGACGGCGTGCTCTACGCCTCGGACAGCGCCCACTCCCTGTGGGCCGTCGACGCCGGCACGGGCAAGCAGCGGTGGCACAACACCGAGGCCCTGCGCGAGGTCTCGGTCCCGCTGCAGTTCGCGAAGGTGGGTGACACCCTGTACGGCGCGACGGAGTTCGACAGGAACGGCGGCGTCCAGGCCTTCGACGCGAGTGACGGAAAGCTCCGCTGGACCTTCAACGACGGCACGGGCGAGCTGCCGCAGTGGTACGTGGTCTCCAGCGGCAAGCGGCTGGCGGCGCTGCACGCCAAACGCCTGATCGCGCTTCCGGCAGTCTGAGACGCGGGCACCGGGTCCCGCATTTCGGACACGGTGTCCAGATCTTGGCATGGGAGGCGTACGCTCGAAGACAGTCTTTTATGTCGAAGGAGCGAGAGACGATGCCCCAGCTGAGGTCCCGCACTGTCACCCACGGCCGCAACATGGCGGGCGCCCGCGCCCTTATGCGGGCGTCCGGCGTAGCCAGCGAGGACATCGGCAAGCCGATCATCGCGGTGGCCAACTCGTTCACCGAGTTCGTCCCGGGCCACACCCACCTCGCACCCGTCGGCCGGATCGTCTCCGAGGCGATCCAGGCGGCGGGCGCCGTGCCCCGCGAGTTCAACACCATCGCGGTGGACGACGGCATCGCCATGGGACACAACGGCATGCTCTACAGCCTGCCCTCCCGCGACCTCATCGCGGACAGCGTCGAGTACATGGTCGAGGCCCACTGCGCCGACGCACTGATCTGCATCTCCAACTGCGACAAGATCACCCCCGGCATGCTGATGGCCGCGATGCGCCTCAACATCCCCACGGTGTTCGTCTCGGGCGGTCCGATGGAGGCCGGCAAGGCCACCCTCGTCGACGGCACGGTCCGCAAGCTCGACCTGGTCAACGCGATCAGCGACGCGGTCGACGAGAGCATCTCCGACGAGGACATCCTCCGCATCGAGGAGAACGCCTGCCCGACCTGCGGCAGCTGCTCCGGCATGTTCACGGCCAACTCGATGAACTGCCTGACCGAGGTCCTCGGCCTCTCCCTCCCGGGCAACGGCTCGGTGCTCGCCACGCACACCGCCCGTAAGGCGCTGTACGAGGACGCCGGCCGCACGATCGTCGACATCACCAAGCGCTACTACGAGCAGGACGACGAGACCGTCCTGCCGAGGTCGATCGGCACCCGCGCCGCGTTCGACAACGCCATGGCGCTCGACATCGCCATGGGCGGCTCGACCAACACGATCCTGCACCTGCTCGCCGCGGCGGAGGAGGCCGAGCTGGCCTACGGCCTCGACGACATCAACGAGGTCTCGCGCCGCGTGCCCTGTCTGTCGAAGGTCGCTCCCAACGTCGCCCCCGGCGGTACGTACTACATGGAGGACGTCCACCGGGCGGGCGGCATCCCCGCCCTCCTGGGCGAGCTGCACCGCGGCGGTCTGCTCAACGAGGACGTGCACTCGGTCCACTCCGACACCCTCGCCGAGTGGCTGAAGAACTGGGACATCCGCGGCGGCTCCCCGTCGCCCGAGGCCGTCGAGCTCTGGCACGCGGCCCCCGGCTGTGTCCGCAGCGCCACCGCCTTCTCGCAGTCCGAGCGCTGGGACACCCTCGACCTGGACGCGGCCGGCGGCTGCATCCGCGACGTGGAGCACGCGTACTCCAAGGACGGCGGCCTGGCCGTCCTCAAG
The DNA here is from genome assembly GCF_045162755.1 of Streptomyces sp. NBC_01012. Taxonomy (NCBI): domain Bacteria; kingdom Bacillati; phylum Actinomycetota; class Actinomycetes; order Kitasatosporales; family Streptomycetaceae; genus Streptomyces; species Streptomyces sp. NBC_01012. Next base: position 4,269,232 of record NZ_CP108688.1, read on the forward strand.
GGCAACATCGCCGTGGACGGCTGCGTCGTGAAGACGGCGGGCGTGGACGAGTCGATCTGGACCTTCGAGGGACCGGCCGTCGTCTGCGAGTCGCAGGAGGACGCCGTCGACAAGATCCTCCGCAAGGAGATCACGCACGGCGACGTCGTCGTCATCCGTTACGAGGGCCCGCGCGGCGGTCCCGGCATGCAGGAGATGCTCTACCCGACGTCCTTCCTGAAGGGCCGGGGTCTCGGCAAGACCTGTGCGCTCGTCACCGACGGCCGCTTCTCCGGAGGCACATCGGGCCTGTCCATCGGCCACGCGTCGCCCGAGGCGGCGTCCGGCGGCGCGATCGCACTGGTCGAGGACGGGGACCGGATCCGGATCGACATCCCGAACCGTTCGATCGAGCTGCTCGTCCCGGACGCGGAGCTCGCCACCCGCCGCGAGGCACTGAACGGTGTGTACGCGCCGAAGAACCGCGACCGCAAGGTCTCGGCTGCCCTGCGCGCCTACGCGGCGATGGCCACGAGCGCCGACCGCGGCGCCGTCCGCGACGTCTCCAAGCTCGGCTGACCGCCCGCAGCGGTCCCGCCCGGCCCCGACCCCGTCCCTGGTCTCACCAGTGGGCGGGGTCGTCCGCGTCCACGGCGAAGACGGACCCGTCCGGCGCGGTGCCGACGACGCTCCGGCCCAGCACGACGGGGGAGGGCAGCGACGACGCATGGCTGAGCTTCCCCGCCCTCAGCCGGGGACGGGTCTGGCCGACGAGCGTCCCGTGCTCGGTGTCGACGGCGAGCAGCCGCCCGTCGGAGGCCGAGAAGTACAGCCGGCCGCCCGCGCCGACGACCGGCGCCGAGGTCGTGCTGACGGCCGTCTCCAGCCGCCACCGCTCGGCCCGCTCGGCCCCCGGACGGACGTCGAGAGCGAGCAGCGTTCCGCCGCGCTCCAGGAGCAGGGCGGTGCCCGCGTGCACCACGATCTCGGGGCTGTCCATCCGGAACGGCAGCGCGATGCGGGTCGTGCTCCGCAGCACCGGGTCGTAGCGGACGAGCCCGGTGGTCTGCGCCTTGTCGTTCATCGAGGTCAGCAGGAGCGCACCGGCCGATGTCCCGGCGGGGGTGAGCATCCCGTCCAGCCTGCGCTGCCAGGCGGTCTTGCCGGTCCTCGCCTCGACGGCGGTGACCAGGGTGGAGGTCCCCTGCGCGGAGCTCTCGTAGGCGTACGCGAGCCCGGTCCCCGCCTCGTACAGCGCGTATCCGGGACTCTGATGGCCCGGGACTGCGCGCCGCCAGCGCGATGCGCCGGTCGCCGCGTCGAGGCCCTGGAGCGTCCCGTCCTGGCGGGCCGTCAGCAGGGTGTCGCCCGCGGGGAAGGGGATGTCGCGGTAGTCGGAGAGACCCTTGTGCCAGAGCTCCTTGCCGTCGGCGGGGGAGTACGCCCGTATCGTCTCGCCGGCCACGACGGTGTACGCCGCGTCCCCGTTCGCCGCGCCCACCGGGCCGGGCCCTCCGGAGCCGTTCGCCGTTGTGTCCTTCGCCGTTGTGTCCTTCGCGCCCTCTGTCTCCTCTGTGTTCTTGTGCGACCAGACCGGGCGGCCGTCCGACGGGTCCAGCCGGGCCGCGCCGAAACCGTCGGAGACGCAGTACAGCGCCGGTCCCTTGCCGGTCGTCCCCGGGACGCACGACGGTGTCGAGCCGCCCTGCGAGAGCAACGACGTCCGCCACGGCACGAACGCCGCCGCATCCGCCTTCCCCGTGCCGGCCCGCGCCTCCGGATCCGGCGCCCCGCCACCGCCCCGGCCCTGGGCCGCCCAGATCCCTCCGGCCACCAGCACCGCCACCGCGAAGGCGGCGACCGCGAGCCTGCGCCTGCCCTTCACGGGCGCCGGCCCGGACGGCAGCCCGTCACCGGCCCGCACATGCGTCGTCCCGTCGTCCGCGCCCTCTGCCCCGTCGCTCGCCGCCTCCACGGATTCGGCGGCGGCCGGCTTGCGCTGGACGGGTATGAAGGCGTTCGCCTCGTACGACGGAGGATGCAGCGCGGCCATGATCTCGTCCGGGGTGGGGCGCTCCTCGGGATCCTTGGCGAGGCAGCGCCCGACCAGGGGCGCGAGATCCGCAGGCACCCCGGCCAGGTCGGCCTCGTCGTGCACCACCTGGTAGGCCACGAGGTACGGGCTGTCCGAGTCGAAGGGCCCCCGCCCCGTCGCCGCGTGCACCAGCACCGCCCCGAGCGCGAACACGTCCGCGGCGGGACCCACCTCGCGGGGCCGCTGGAACTGCTCGGGTGCCATGTAGGGCGGCGAGCCGATCAGCTTGCCCGTCTCCGTGCGGAGATCGCTGTCGTACGGCCGGGAGATGCCGAAGTCGATGACCTTGGGCCCGGAGTCCGGCAGCAGCACATTGCTCGGCTTGAGATCACGGTGGATGACACCGGCGCGATGGATGTCGCGCAGCGCCTCGGCGAGCCCCGCGGTGAGCCTGCGCAGTGCCGCGGGGCTCATCGGCCCGTTCCGCTTCACCTGCGCGGCGAGCGTCGGGCCCGGCACGTAGAGGGTGGCCATCCAGGGCAGCACCGCCCCCGGATCGGCGTCCACGACCGGCGCGGTGAACGCCCCGCTGACCCGTCGGGCCGCCGCGACCTCCTGCCGGAAACGCGCCCTGAACTCCGGATCCGCCGCGTGCTGGCGGTGCACCACCTTGACCGCGAGCTGTAGCCCCGACGCGGAGCGCGCCAGGTGTACGACACCCATGCCGCCGGCTCCGAGACATGCCTCGAGCCGGTACTGCCCGGCGTATTCAGGATGCTCCGCTTCCGGATATGACCCGGTCCCTCGCAGCGGCGGCATCGCCCACCCCCGTGTTGTTCGTGCGCAAGCGCGACGCACGGAGCCTAGTCGATGGTGCGTGCGAGAAGGGTGGGGCTTGTTAGCCTGCGCGTCGTACGCATCGCTTTCAACGGGGGAGGCCCTCATGGGTGTTGAAGAGAACACGGCAGACAGAGCCGGCACGGACGCCGCGAACGCCACGGCCACCGAGGAGTCCGCGGTACAGGAGGCGACGGTCGCCGCTGCCGCGGTGGTCTACCCGATCGCTCCCGGCTACCGCGTCAACGTCCGCAGGGGACCCGGCACGCAGTACGGGATCGTCCGGACACTGCCGTACGGGATGAGCGTCCCGGTGCACTGCCAGAAGCCGGGGGAGCGGGTGTCGGGTCCGTACGGCACCTCGAACATCTGGAACAACATCGCCAACGGACAGTTCGTGTCGGACACCTATGTCCTCACGGGCAGTGACGGCTACATCGCCCCGCGCTGCGACTGACGTAACCGGCACACGGCCGGGGATAATCGATTCCGTGAGCGAGAACAGCGAAGCCCCCGGAACGCCATCGGCCACGCCTTCGGGCGGCACCGCACCAGGGCCGCAGCCCGAATCCCTCCGCTTCTTCGGTACGACCTGGGTCGACCACGACGGCGGGTACGGGCTGCGGCGCGCCGGTGCCACCATCGGCTCGCTCGCCGCGGCCGTCGCCGCGTGCTTCATCCTGCGCTTCGCCTACCAGGGACTGGAGATCGCCGAGGTCGGAAGCCTCGTCGGCATGCTCGTCGTGCTGATGTTCGCGATCTGCAGCGCCATCGCCTTCCGCAAGACCTGGGAGGGCTTCGTCCGCCGCCCCGTCGACCCGTCCCAGGACGACAGGCTGCGCGGCCTCAAGTCGATCGGCTTCGTCGGCTCGCTGCTCGCCTACTTCTTCCGCTCGTTCCAGGAGGCACCGGGCGAGAAGCTGCGGCGCACGGAGTACGAGACGGCGCTCGCGCAGTACGCGAAGCGCCGCTCCTCCAGGACCGGCAATCCGGCGGCCCGCAAGAGCGCCAAGGGAAAGCGTTCAGGGCGCAGGTAAATCCGGCGCATTCCATGTCCGCGTGCGCCGGGGCGCGTGCACCATGAAGTCATGCCGACCTCCACGCCTCGCGCCCTTTCGTTCGACAGCGTCGCCGCCCAGTACGCCGCCGCGCGCCCCGGATACCCGCCCGCCCTGCTGGACACCGTCGAGACACTCTCCGGCCGCCCGCTGAAAGGCGCCCGCACCATGGACGTCGGCGCGGGAACGGGGATCGCCACCGGACTGCTGAACGCCCGCGGCGCCCTGGTCACCGCCGTCGAACCAGGCCCCGGAATGGCGGCCGAACTGCGCCGCTCGCTGCCGTCCGTCCCCGTGGTCCGGGGCGACGGCAACCACCTCCCGCTGGCCACCGCGTCCGCCGACCTGATCACCTACGCCCAGTCCTGGCACTGGACCGACCCCACCCTCGCCCTTCCTGAGGCACGGCGCGTCCTTCGTCCCGGTGGTGCGCTGGCGCTGTGGTGGAACGTCTCCGACCACGCGGTCGACTGGATCGCCGACCAGGACGTCCGACTGCGCCGGTACTTCGGCGCGGAGGAGAGCGCCCACGGCACACCGGGCGTCACCGGTCCGCGGAACCTCGACCTGCTGCCCGGCGACGCCTTCGAGCGACGCCTGGTGCCGTGGTCCCGTACGGTGCCGGTCGACACCCATATCGCCAACCTCGCCAGCCACTCCGCCTTCCTCGTGCTGGGCGAGGCCGGAGCGGAGCCCACCGCCCGGTTCCTGGACGAGGAGCGGGAACACCTCGCCGCGGTGTTCCCCGACGGCATGGTCGAGGAGCACTACGTGGTCGAACTCGCCGTGCTGATCCGCTGACCGAAAGCCCCGAAGAGGCCGCGTCCCTTGACGTGGCCTCTTCGGCAGGACCAATATTCATCACATGATGAATTCTCTGCGTACTACGAGCGCGAGGGCCGTCGAGGCACGCGCCCTCACCGTCGTACGAGGAGACCGCACCGTCCTGCGCGGCCTCGACTTCACCGTCGAACCGGGCAGGATCACCGGCCTTCTCGGCCCGTCGGGCTGCGGCAAGTCCACTCTCATGCGGGCCGTCGTCGGCACCCAGGCCAAGGTCACGGGCACGCTCGACGTCCTCGACCACCCCGCGGGGCACCCCTCCCTGCGGGCCCGCGTCGGCTACGTCACCCAGGCGCCGTCCGTCTACTCGGACCTCACCGTGCGGCAGAATCTGGACTACTTCGCGGCTGTGCTCCAGCCGGGCCGCGCCCACCGTGACTCCCGGCAGGAAGCCGTCACCCGCGCCATCGGTGACGTCGACCTCACCAGCCGAGCCGACGCCCTCGCCGGCACCCTCTCGGGCGGCCAGCTCAGCCGCGTCTCCCTCGCCGTCGCCCTGCTCGGCACCCCCGAGCTCCTGGTCCTGGACGAACCGACCGTCGGCCTCGACCCCGTGCTGCGCCGCGACCTCTGGGACCTCTTCCACGCCCTCGCCGCAGACCGGGGCACCACGCTCCTCGTCTCCTCCCATGTGATGGACGAGGCCGAACGCTGCCATCGGCTGCTGCTCATGCGCGAGGGCGAGATCCTCGCCGACGACACCCCCGACGCCCTCCGCACCCGTACCGGCTCCGCCACCGTCGAGGACGCCTTCCTCCACCTCGTGGACCAGGTAGCCGAGGCCGAGGCAGCCGCCCGCCAGGAGACGACCCGATGAGCACCGACGCCCGCGCACTCTCCCCGGCCAGGACCCTCGCCACCGCAGGACGCGTCCTGCGCCAACTGCGCCACGACCCCCGCACCATCGCGCTCCTGCTGCTCGTCCCGCTCCTGATGATCACGCTCCTGCGCTACGTCTTCGACGCGTCCCCGGAGACCTTCGACTCCATCGGGGCCTCGCTGCTCGGCATCTTCCCGCTGATCACGATGTTCCTGGTGACCTCGATCGCCACCCTCCGCGAACGCACGTCGGGCACCCTCGAACGCCTCCTCGCCATGCCGCTCGGCAAGGGCGACCTCATCGCCGGATACGCACTGGCCTTCGGCGCGGTCGCCGTCGCCCAGTCGCTCCTGGCCACCGCGATGTCCGTCTGGGTCCTCGGCCTCGACGTCGTCGGATCCCCCTGGCTGCTGCTCCTGGTCGCCCTGCTCGACGCGCTCCTCGGCACGGCACTCGGCCTGTTCGTCTCGGCCTTCGCCGCCTCGGAGTTCCAGGCCGTCCAGTTCATGCCCGCCGTGATCTTCCCGCAGCTGCTGCTGTGCGGACTGTTCACACCGCGCGACCGGATGCACCCGGTCCTCGAAGGCATCTCCGACGTGCTGCCGATGTCGTACGCCGTCGACGGGATGAACCAGGTCCTCACCCACACCGACATCACCGGCCAGTTCTACCGGGACGTCCTGATCGTCGCCGGCTGCGCCCTGCTCGTCCTCTGCCTGGGCGCCGTCACCCTCCGCCGCCGCACCGCCTGACGGCGCGGTGCGAGGATGGCGACCGACGACGCACAGCGCACCGCCATCCGGAGGATGAACCGCATGCCCCAGACAGTCGCAGTCCTCGGTACGGGAAAGATCGGTGAGGCCCTGCTCAGCGGCATGATCAGGGCCGGCTGGCCGGCCGGCGACCTGCTGGTGACCACCCGCCGCCCGGACCGCGCCGAGAAGCTCCGCACCCGCTACGGCGTCGAGGCCGTCACCAACGCCGAGGCCGCCAAGAGCGCCGACATCCTCATCCTCGCGGTCAAGCCCCAGGACATGGGCACGCTCCTCGACGAGCTCGCCCCGCACGTCGCCTCCGACCGCCTCGTCATCAGCGCCGCCGCCGGCATCACGACCGGGTTCATCGAGGAGAGCCTCACCGCGGGCACCCCGGTCGTACGCGTCATGCCGAACACCCCCGTCCTGGTGGACGAGGGCATGTCCGTCATCTCCGCGGGCAGCCACGCCACGGCCGAGCACCTCGACCACGCCGAGGCGATCTTCGGCAGCGTCGGCAAGACGCTCCGGGTCCCCGAGTCCCAGCAGGACGCGGCCACCGCGCTCTCCGGCTCGGGACCGGCGTACTTCTACTTCCTCGTCGAGGCCATGACCGACGCCGGCATCCTGCTCGGCCTGCCCCGTGCCCAGGCCCACGACCTGATCGTCCAGGCCGCCATCGGCGCCGCGGTCATGCTCCGGGACAGCGGCGAACACCCGGTCAAGCTCCGCGAGGCCGTCACCAGCCCGGCCGGCACCACCATCAGCGCCATCCGCGAGCTGGAGAACCACGGCGTACGGGCCGCCCTCATCGCGGCGCTCGAAGCCGCCCGCGACCGCAGCCGCGAGCTGGCCAGGGGCAACGGCTGACCCGCGGCCTCTACTCCGTGGCCGCGGCCACCAGTTCCCCGGTACGCACCACGCTCGCGAAGCCACCGCCGTGCAGGGTCACGGCGGTGGCCCGCGACAACTCCTCCGCGCGCAGCGTCCACCCCCAAGGACCCACCTGGTCGAAGGTGTACGTCGCATCGAGGGCGAAGAACACCTCGTAGCCGAGATTGCCGCCCATGCGCGCCGTCGTCTCCGCGCACATATTGGTCTGGATTCCCGCCACCACGATCTGCCGCACCCCCGACTCCCGCAGCCAGGCGTCGAGATCGGGTGTGCCGTAGAAAGCGGAGTTCACCGACTTCGTGAGGAACAGTTCGGGGCCCGCGCCCTTTCCTCGCCGCTCCTCGACGTACTCCTTGAACGCGTTGCCCGTATGTCCCACCCGCAGCGGTGAGTCCGACCGCGTCGAGGCATGCCGTACGAACACGACGGGCCGGCCACCGGCCTGCCAGACGTCGATCAGCGCCGCGATGTTCCGATGGGCCTCCGGATTGTTCCGCCGGCCCCAGTACTCCACCTCCTCGAAGCCCTGCTGCACATCGACGACCACCAGCGTCGCGTTCTCCACGATCTCCATACGCACCACTGTCCTCCCGGCTACGGCTGGATCCCAGAGGCCGGAAAGTCATCGATCGATGCTTTACTGCCATCATGACCGTCCCGCCGAACCGCCCCGCCCGTATCGCCCTGGTCGCCTTCCCCGGGATCCGCGCCTTCGACGTCTCGGTCATCACGGAGGTCTGGGGCGTGGACCGCACGGACCGCGGCGTGCCCGCCTTCGAGCTGCGGCGCGTGGCGAGCCGGCTGGATCCCGTCCACCTCCGGGGCGGCCTGTCCCTCACCCCGGACCGCACGCTGGCCTGGTTCCCCCGCGCGGACCTGATCGTGGTCCCCGGGCTCGACGACCACCTGACGCCCGCGCCCGAACCGGTACTCGCCGCCCTGCGCCGCGCCCATATACGGGGCACCCCGCTGGCGGCACTCTGCGGCGGGGCGTTCACCCTCGCCCAGGCCGGACTCCTCGACGGCCGCAGGGCCGTCACCCACTGGAACCTCACCGAGCTGCTCAAGGCACAGCACCCGCGGGTGGACGTGCAGCGCGAGGCCCTCTTCCTGCACGAGGACAACATCTGGACCTCGGCAGGGACCGCGGCAGGCATCGACCTCTGTCTGCATCTGGTGCGTACGGCGCACGGGGCGGAGGCGGCAGCGACGATCGCGCGTTCGATGGTCACGGCTCCCTTCCGCACCGGTGGCCAGGCGCAGTTCATCGAGCACCCCACACCGCGGGCGGACCGCGACGCGGACGCACTCGCGCAGGCCCGCGCCCATGCGCTCACCCACCTGGCGGATCCCCACACCGTGACCGACCTGGCCGAGCGTGCCGGCATGTCCGCCCGCACGTTCGCCCGCCGTTTCCGGGCCACCACCGGTACGACGCCGATGCGCTGGCTGATCATCCAGCGCATCGCAGCAGCCCAGAAGCTCCTGGAGAGAACCGACTTGGCCGTCCCCGAGGTGGCCAGGCGTGCGGGGTTCGGCAGCGAGATCACGATGCGCCAGCACTTCACGACGCACCTGGGCACCAGCCCGCGCGACTACAGGCTGGCCTTCCACGACAGGGACGCACCTGGCGGGGCTTGACACGTCCCACCCGCGTCCGTAGTGTGCTCCGAGTTGTCCGACGTGAGTGCCGACCTCGGCCGGTCCCCGGACAACCATTCCGCAGTAACCACTCGAAACGAGCGACATCTGTCGCGCGATTTTGCGTGCACACGTGCGAAATGAGGAATCAGCGTTCGAAGGCGACCCGATTAGCGTCGGGGCCAGGGATTCCGCTAAAGTCTCACTCGTCGGAACGGCCCAAGGGCCGGGATGACAAACCCCGCTGACTGGGAATCAGGCCCGAAAGGATCTGATAGAGTCGGACTCGCCGGAAAGGGAAACGCGAAAGTGAAGAACTGGAAAGCGAATCAAGCAGTAACCCGCAGGATCCCGCTTCGGCCGGGAATCGGACACGAAAGAGTCTGATAGAGTCGGAAACGCAAGAACACGAAGGGAAGCGCCCGGAGGGGCCCGGTGAAACGGGACCGAAGGAAGCGTCCGTTCCTTGAGAACTCAACAGCGTGCCAAAAGTCAACGCCAGATATGTTGATACCCCGGCCTGCTTCGGCAGGTTGGTGGTTCCTTTGAAAAGTCCTACCGGTCCTTCGGGTCGGGTAGGCAACAACAGCGAGGACGCTGTGAACGACTGGTCTTATTCCGACTTGGTTGTTCCGCTCTCGTGTTGTGATCCCGATTACGGGAAAACATTCACGGAGAGTTTGATCCTGGCTCAGGACGAACGCTGGCGGCGTGCTTAACACATGCAAGTCGAACGATGAAGCCTTTCGGGGTGGATTAGTGGCGAACGGGTGAGTAACACGTGGGCAATCTGCCCTTCACTCTGGGACAAGCCCTGGAAACGGGGTCTAATACCGGATAACACTCTGTCCCGCATGGGACGGGGTTAAAAGCTCCGGCGGTGAAGGATGAGCCCGCGGCCTATCAGCTTGTTGGTGGGGTGATGGCCTACCAAGGCGACGACGGGTAGCCGGCCTGAGAGGGCGACCGGCCACACTGGGACTGAGACACGGCCCAGACTCCTACGGGAGGCAGCAGTGGGGAATATTGCACAATGGGCGAAAGCCTGATGCAGCGACGCCGCGTGAGGGATGACGGCCTTCGGGTTGTAAACCTCTTTCAGCAGGGAAGAAGCGAAAGTGACGGTACCTGCAGAAGAAGCGCCGGCTAACTACGTGCCAGCAGCCGCGGTAATACGTAGGGCGCAAGCGTTGTCCGGAATTATTGGGCGTAAAGAGCTCGTAGGCGGCTTGTCACGTCGGATGTGAAAGCCCGGGGCTTAACCCCGGGTCTGCATTCGATACGGGCTAGCTAGAGTGTGGTAGGGGAGATCGGAATTCCTGGTGTAGCGGTGAAATGCGCAGATATCAGGAGGAACACCGGTGGCGAAGGCGGATCTCTGGGCCATTACTGACGCTGAGGAGCGAAAGCGTGGGGAGCGAACAGGATTAGATACCCTGGTAGTCCACGCCGTAAACGTTGGGAACTAGGTGTTGGCGACATTCCACGTCGTCGGTGCCGCAGCTAACGCATTAAGTTCCCCGCCTGGGGAGTACGGCCGCAAGGCTAAAACTCAAAGGAATTGACGGGGGCCCGCACAAGCAGCGGAGCATGTGGCTTAATTCGACGCAACGCGAAGAACCTTACCAAGGCTTGACATATACCGGAAAGCATCAGAGATGGTGCCCCCCTTGTGGTCGGTATACAGGTGGTGCATGGCTGTCGTCAGCTCGTGTCGTGAGATGTTGGGTTAAGTCCCGCAACGAGCGCAACCCTTGTTCTGTGTTGCCAGCATGCCTTTCGGGGTGATGGGGACTCACAGGAGACTGCCGGGGTCAACTCGGAGGAAGGTGGGGACGACGTCAAGTCATCATGCCCCTTATGTCTTGGGCTGCACACGTGCTACAATGGCCGGTACAATGAGCTGCGATGCCGTGAGGCGGAGCGAATCTCAAAAAGCCGGTCTCAGTTCGGATTGGGGTCTGCAACTCGACCCCATGAAGTCGGAGTTGCTAGTAATCGCAGATCAGCATTGCTGCGGTGAATACGTTCCCGGGCCTTGTACACACCGCCCGTCACGTCACGAAAGTCGGTAACACCCGAAGCCGGTGGCCCAACCCCTTGTGGGAGGGAGCTGTCGAAGGTGGGACTGGCGATTGGGACGAAGTCGTAACAAGGTAGCCGTACCGGAAGGTGCGGCTGGATCACCTCCTTTCTAAGGAGCATCTAGGTTCCTTTCGGGGAATCCAGAGACCATTTCGTCGGCAAATGTTCGACGGTGGTTGCTCATGGGTGGAACGTTGACTATTCGGCGCGGTGAGCTTGTTGTGTGAGTACTGCTTCGGCGTGGAAAGCGGAACAAGTTGATCGGGTCGGGCACGCTGTTGGGTATCTGAAGGTATGGCCGTAAGGCTGCCTTTGGTTGCCGGCCCCAGTGAACTCGCCTGTAAGGGTGGGGTGGTGGGTGGCTGGTCGTTGTTTGAGAACTGCACAGTGGACGCGAGCATCTGTGGCCAAGTTTTTAAGGGCGCACGGTGGATGCCTTGGCACCAGGAACCGATGAAGGACGTGGGAGGCCACGATAGTCCCCGGGGAGCTGTCAACCAAGCTTTGATCCGGGGGTTTCCGAATGGGGAAACCCGGCAGTCGTCATGGGCTGTCACCCGCTGCTGAACACATAGGCAGTGTGGAGGGAACGAGGGGAAGTGAAACATCTCAGTACCCTCAGGAAGAGAAAACAACCGTGATTCCGGGAGTAGTGGCGAGCGAAACTGGATGAGGCCAAACCGTATGCGTGTGATACCCGGCAGGGGTTGCGCATGCGGGGTTGTGGGATCTCTTTTTCATAGTCTGCCGGCTGTGAGACGAGTCAGAAACCGTTGATGTAGGCGAAGGACATGCGAAAGGTCCGGCGTAGAGGGTAAGACCCCCGTAGCTGAAACATTGACGGCTCGTTTGAGAGACACCCAAGTAGCACGGGGCCCGAGAAATCCCGTGTGAATCTGGCGGGACCACCCGCTAAGCCTAAATATTCCCTGGTGACCGATAGCGGATAGTACCGTGAGGGAATGGTGAAAAGTACCGCGGGAGCGGAGTGAAATAGTACCTGAAACCGTGTGCCTACAAGCCGTGGGAGCGTCGCTGGCAGCACTTGTGTTGTCAGTCGTGACTGCGTGCCTTTTGAAGAATGAGCCTGCGAGTTAGCGGTGTGTAGCGAGGTTAACCCGTGTGGGGAAGCCGTAGCGAAAGCGAGTCCGAATAGGGCGTTTGAGTTGCACGCTCTAGACCCGAAGCGGAGTGATCTAGCCATGGGCAGGTTGAAGCGGAGGTAAGACTTCGTGGAGGACCGAACCCACCAGGGTTGAAAACCTGGGGGATGACCTGTGGTTAGGGGTGAAAGGCCAATCAAACTCCGTGATAGCTGGTTCTCCCCGAAATGCATTTAGGTGCAGCGTCGTGTGTTTCTTGCCGGAGGTAGAGCACTGGATAGGCGATGGGCCCTACCGGGTTACTGACCTTAGCCAAACTCCGAATGCCGGTAAGTGAGAGCGCGGCAGTGAGACTGTGGGGGATAAGCTCCATGGTCGAGAGGGAAACAGCCCAGAGCATCGACTAAGGCCCCTAAGCGTACGCTAAGTGGGAAAGGATGTGGAGTCGCAGAGACAACCAGGAGGTTGGCTTAGAAGCAGCCATCCTTGAAAGAGTGCGTAATAGCTCACTGGTCAAGTGATTCCGCGCCGACAATGTAGCGGGGCTCAAGCGTACCGCCGAAGTCGTGTCATTCCAGCACATACTCCTAACGGGGGCTGGGATGGGTAGGGGAGCGTCGTGTGCCGGGTGAAGCAGCCGTGGAAGCGAGTTGTGGACGGTTCACGAGTGAGAATGCAGGCATGAGTAGCGATACACACGTGAGAAACGTGTGCGCCGATTGACTAAGGGTTCCTGGGTCAAGCTGATCTGCCCAGGGTAAGTCGGGACCTAAGGCGAGGCCGACAGGCGTAGTCGATGGACAACCGGTTGATATTCCGGTACCCGCTTTGAAACGCCCAGTACTGAATCAGGCGATGCTAAGTCCGTGAAGCCGGCCTGATCTCTTCGGAGTTGAGGGTAGTGGTGGAGCCGATGAACCAGACTTGTAGTAGGTAAGCGATGGGGTGACGCAGGAAGGTAGTCCAGCCCGGGCGGTGGTTGTCCCGGGGTAAGGGTGTAGGCCGTGTGGTAGGTAAATCCGTCACACGTTAAGGCTGAGACCTGATGCCGAGCCGATTGTGGTGAAGTGGATGATCCTATGCTGTCGAGAAAAGCCTCTAGCGAGTTTCATGGCGGCCCGTACCCTAAACCGACTCAGGTAGTCAGGTAGAGAATACCGAGGCGTTCGGGTGAACTATGGTTAAGGAACTCGGCAAAATGCCCCCGTAACTTCGGGAGAAGGGGGCCATTTCTGGTGATCCGATTTACTCGGTGAGCTGGGGGTGGCCGCAGAGACCAGCGAGAAGCGACTGTTTACTAAAAACACAGGTCCGTGCGAAGCCGTAAGGCGATGTATACGGACTGACGCCTGCCCGGTGCTGGAACGTTAAGGGGACCGGTTAGTGCACTTTCGGGTGTGCGAAGCTGAGAACTTAAGCGCCAGTAAACGGCGGTGGTAACTATAACCATCCTAAGGTAGCGAAATTCCTTGTCGGGTAAGTTCCGACCTGCACGAATGGCGTAACGACTTCTCGACTGTCTCAACCATAGGCCCGGTGAAATTGCACTACGAGTAAAGATGCTCGTTTCGCGCAGCAGGACGGAAAGACCCCGGGACCTTTACTATAGTTTGATATTGGTGTTCGGTTCGGCTTGTGTAGGATAGGTGGGAGACTTTGAAGCGGCCACGCCAGTGGTTGTGGAGTCGTCGTTGAAATACCACTCTGGTCGTGCTGGATGTCTAACCTGGGTCCGTGATCCGGATCAGGGACAGTGTCTGATGGGTAGTTTAACTGGGGCGGTTGCCTCCTAAAGAGTAACGGAGGCGCCCAAAGGTTCCCTCAGCCTGGTTGGCAATCAGGTGTTGAGTGTAAGTGCACAAGGGAGCTTGACTGTGAGACCGACGGGTCGAGCAGGGACGAAAGTCGGGACTAGTGATCCGGCAGTGGCTTGTGGAAGCGCTGTCGCTCAACGGATAAAAGGTACCCCGGGGATAACAGGCTGATCTTCCCCAAGAGTCCATATCGACGGGATGGTTTGGCACCTCGATGTCGGCTCGTCGCATCCTGGGGCTGGAGTCGGTCCCAAGGGTTGGGCTGTTCGCCCATTAAAGCGGTACGCGAGCTGGGTTTAGAACGTCGTGAGACAGTTCGGTCCCTATCCGCTGTGCGCGTAGGAATATTGAGAAGGGCTGTCCCTAGTACGAGAGGACCGGGACGGACGAACCTCTGGTGTGCCAGTTGTTCTGCCAAGGGCATGGCTGGTTGGCTACGTTCGGAAAGGATAACCGCTGAAAGCATCTAAGCGGGAAGCCTGCTTCGAGATGAGTGTTCCCACCACCTTGAGTGGTTAAGGCTCCCAGTAGACGACTGGGTTGATAGGCCAGATGTGGAAGCCCGGTAACGGGTGGAGCTGACTGGTACTAATAGGCCGAGGGCTTGTCCTCAGTTGCTCGCGTCCACTGTGTTGGTTCTGAAATAACGAACGGCCGTGTTTTTGTCCGGTGTTGGTTAATTTCATAGTGTTTCGGTGGTCATTGCGTTAGGGAAACGCCCGGTTACATTCCGAACCCGGAAGCTAAGCCTTTCAGCGCCGATGGTACTGCAGGGGGGACCCTGTGGGAGAGTAGGACGCCGCCGAACTATTATTCCGGGAAAGCCCCGTGCCCTTGTGGCACGGGGCTTTTCTGCGTTCTGAGCGTCTAGGGTCGAACCATGCGCTACGAACTGGTCATCTTCGACAACGACGGCGTGCTCGTCGACAGTGAGCCGATCTCCAACACCGTCCTGGCCGGCTACCTCACGGAGCTCGGTCACCCCACCTCGTACGAGGAATCCCTCCGCGACTACATGGGGGCCGCCGTCCACCGGGTGCACGACCTGGTGGACGAGCGGACAAGCCAGAAGCTCCCCGCCGACTTCGACGAGGAGTTGCACCGCCGCACGCTCGCCGCCTTCGAAGCGGAGCAGCTGACCGCGGTGGAGGGAGTCCATGAACTGCTGGGCGAGCTCGTCGCCGACGGGGTGGCGTACTGCGTCGCCTCGTCGGGGAGCCACCAGAAGATCGCGGCCGGGCACCGGAAGGCCGGGCTCGACCAGTGGTTCGAGGAGGAGTGGGTCTTCAGCTCCGAGGACGTGGGGCGCGGGAAGCCGGCCCCGGACCTGTTCCTGCACGCCGCAGAACGGATGGGGGTCGCCCCCGACCGGTGCGTCGTGATCGAGGACAGCCCCCTCGGCGTCGAGGCGGCCCGTGCGGCCGGGATGGATGTGTACGGATTCACCTCGATGATTCCGGCGGACCGGCTCGTCGGAGCCACCGGGCACTTCTCCGACATGTCGCAGCTGCTGAAACTGCTCGCCTGATCGATCTACCCAGCGGTAGACCGGAGCTCTACGCTCGCGGCCATGACAGATGCGCGGTTGCGGTACGGCAGAGCCTCCCTGGCGCTCAGCTTCCTGGTGCAGGGCGTGACCTTTGCCCTGCTTGTGACGCGCATCCCCGCCATCCAGGACCGGTACGGGATATCCGACGGGCTCCTGCCCGCGTTCCTTGCCGCGGTGCCTGTCCTGGCGGGGGTCGCCAGTGTGGCCACGGAGAAGGTCGTCGCACGGGTGGGGCCCGGGAGCGTGCTCAGGTGGGCGCAGCCCGTGGTGCTGCTGGCCCTGCTCGGTGTGGGTGCCGGCAGCGAGGTCTGGCAGGTGGCCCTCGCGCTGGGGGCGTTCGGGCTCGGGGTCGGGGCGCTGGACGCCTCGATGAACATGCTGGGCGTCAGCCTCCAGCGGGCGTACGGGCGCAGCATCATGCTCGGGTTCCACGCCGCGTACAGCCTGGGCGGTATCGCCGGGGCGTCGATGGCCTGGGCGGGTGCGCACTGGGATCTGTCGCTGCTGGTGTCGTATCTGCCGGTGGTGGTCGTCCTGTTGCCCGCCGCGCTGATCGGCAGTCGGTGGTACACGGAGGGGAGGACCGGCCAGGACCCGGCGGGGGCGAAGGAGCCCGGACGATTCCCGTCCGTGTCGTTCAGGCTGTTGCTGCCGCTGTGCCTGGTGATGGCGTTCGCGTACATCGGGGATTCGACGGTCTCCAACTGGAGCGCGAAGTATCTGCAGGACGTGCTCGGGAGTTCGGAGCAGCTGGCGACGGTTCCGTACAACGTCTACATGGTGACGACGCTGCTGGGGCGGGCCGTCGGGGACCTCGGGGTGCGGCGGTTCGGGGCGGTGGCCGTGGTGCGGGGCGGCAGTGTGCTGGCGGCTGTCGGGTTCGGGGTGGTGGCGGTGGCTCCCGGTGCCTGGTGGGGGATGCTCGGCTTCACGCTGCTGGGGCTCGGGCTCTGTGTGATCGTGCCGCAGACGTTCGCCGCGGCGGGGCGGATGTTCCCCGGGGCGAGCGATGTGGCGGTGGCCCGGCTGAATGTCTTCAACTACGTGGGTTTCCTCGTCGGCTCGCCGCTCGTGGGGGCGCTCGGGGACGCCTGGAGCTACCGGGGCGCGATGCTGGTGCCGATGGTGCTGGTCCTCGCGACGCTCGTGTACGCCCGCTCGTTCGGCTCGGGCCCCGCCCGATACGGTGGCGGGCATGAGCGGGCGAGCGCGGCTGATGTGGGATGAGGCAGTGACGGAGTACGACTTCGGGGCCGACCACCCCATGGATCCGGTCAGACTCGCTCTGACGATGGGCCTGGTGCGGGCGTTCGGGCTCGACGCGTCGGTGGATGTCAGGGCGGCCAGGTCCGCCGGGGACTCCACGCTGCGGCTCGTGCACCGCGAGGACTATGTGGAGGCCGTGAGGGCGGCGTCCGTGGATCCGAGGGCCGCCGACCAGGCGTACGGGATCGGGACGGTCGACGATCCGGCCTTCGGGGGGATGCACGAGGCGTCCGCGCTGATCGCGGGGCTCTCGGTGGGGGCTGCCGAGGCGGTGTGGCGCGGGGAGAGCACGCACGCCGTGAATTTCACGGGCGGGCTGCACCACGCGATGCCGGGGGCGGCCTCGGGCTTCTGTGTGTACAACGATCCGGCGCTCGCCATCGCCCGGCTGCTGGAGCTGGGCGCGGAGCGGGTGGCGTACGTCGATGTGGACGTCCACCACGGGGACGGGGTCCAGGCGGCGTTCTGGGAGGACCCCAGGGTGCTGACCGTGTCGCTGCACGAGCATCCGCGCACCCTGTTCCCGCAGACGGGCTGGCCGGAGGAGACCGGTGCTGCCGGGGCGGGTGAGGGCGGTGCGGTGAATGTGGCGCTGCCGGCGGGTACGGGCGACGCCGGGTGGCTGCGTGCGTTCCACGCGGTGGTTCCCGAGCTGCTGGCGGACTTCCGGCCGCAGGTGCTGGTGACCCAGCACGGCGCCGACACACATTTCGAGGACCCGCTGGCCCATCTCGCGGTGTCGCTGGACGCCCAGCGGGCCGTGATGGAGGCCTGCCACGATCTCGCGCACAGCTACGCCGATGACGGGCGCTGGGTGGCGCTGGGCGGGGGCGGTTACGCGGTGGTGGATGTGGTGCCGCGGTCCTGGACCCATCTCGTGGGGATCGCCGCGCATGCGCCGATCGACCCGGAGTCGGTCGTTCCGTCGTCGTGGCGGGACGAGGTCTTCGCGCGTACACGGCAGTTGGGGCCGGCCAGGATGACGGACGGCCGTACGCCGTCGTGGCAGTCGTGGGAGGACGGGTACGACCCGGCCGACCGGCTGGACCAGGCGGTGCTGGCGACCCGGCGGTCGGTGTTCCCGCTGCGGGGGCTGCTGGCCTGAGGGGGCCCATCGGCCCCTGGACGCACGGCCGTTACGCCAACGGTGGGGTCGTGACGGGGTTCCGGCACGCGGGCGCCCGTGGTGCGGGAGCATCGGGAAGGTGTTGAGCACAGGAGCGCTGCGCGCTCATCTGCTGGCGGCCAGGATCGCCGGGCCCGTGGCCACACCGCGGGAGACGAGTCTGCGGAGTTATCGGCTGTTCGCGGCGAGGGACCCCCGTGTGCTGCTGGGGCTCGATCCCGACCGGGTCTGGGGCGAGCGTGACCTGCTGCGGCTGATGGCCGACAAGTGCGGGGTCTCGGGCGATCCCGATCATGTGACGGGCCCGGACGTCATCGACCCGGAGCGGACGCTGACCGCGCTGGACGCGTTCGCCGAACGGCTCGCGGAGGCTGCCGGAAGACGGGCTCCGGTGCTGTTCGGCACCGGGCATCCGCACCGGCTGCTGGGGTTCTACGCCGGGCTGGCAGACGCTTTGTCGGCGGCGGGGTGCGCGGTGCTCACCCCCGCGCAGGGCCGATGTGTCGACATAACGACCCGGTTCGGCGTACGCACGTACAACCTCGACTACGTACAGGGCGTCGCTCTGGTGCGCGAACCGGGCGTGCGGGCTCCGGGGAGTGCCACCGGCGCACATACCCACTCGCCGCTCCCGGTTCGGGCCGTGCTGGAGGAGGCGGTGAACAGTCGCGGGGCGCTGCCCGAGCTGGTGGTCGGGGACCACGGATGGGTCTGCGGAGCAGGTCAGCTGGGCATCGAGGCCATCGGTCTGGCGGATACGGACGACCCCGCGCTGTTCGTCGGCGAGGCGGAGGGGCGGGTGTCCGTCGCCGTTCCGCTTGATGACGGCGTGCGTCCCGACTACTACCGTCCTCTTACTCGGTATGTACTCAATCGGGCGTGTCTGTCACAGTAGGCGGCCGATCGTCTCACCTCTTCCCCACTCGCATCACCCGCCCCTAATCTGGGGAGTGAGCGCACAACGACGAAGAGTCACCGGAGGGGAAGCCGGTGCGCGTCTCGTGCGGAAGGTACAGGTGGGTCATGGCTGCTGGCAGCGAGAGGCCTCTCAACGAGGTCAAGTTTCTGACCGTGGCGGAAGTCGCCTCGGTCATGAGGGTGTCGAAGATGACCGTGTACCGATTGGTGCACAGTGGTCATCTGCCGGCGATCAGGGTGGGAAGGTCCTTCCGGGTCCCGGAGCAAGCGGTTCACGAGTATCTCCGAGAGTCCTTCGTGGGGGTGGAGTCGGCCTGACGTCGCCCTCGGATTACGCCCCTCACCCGGTGGCGGGTAGGCTAGGCCGACGTAGGTCGTGTGGGCCCAGACGCCCCGCACCAGTGAAGAAGAAGTGAGCGAGGGTAGTCGTGGGCTCTGTTATCAAGAAGCGGCGTAAGCGGATGGCCAAGAAGAAGCACCGCAAGCTGCTCAAGCGCACGCGCGTTCAGCGTCGCAACAAGAAGTAGGCGAACGCAGTTCGTGAGTCCGAGGCCCTTTCGCCGTACCGGCGGGAGGGCCTCGGTGCATTCCTGTCGGGTGTTCCCGCGACCGGGCCCGCCCGGGGTCATCACAGGGCAACATCCAGCGACTACGGTGACGGCCAGGGGAAGACCCCGCTCGGTGAACGATCGACGGAAGGCGCTGATCTTGGGGAAGATCGTGCTCGTCACAGGTGCGGCCAGGCAGCTGGGAGGCCGTTTCGTGCGGCGCATCCAGCGGGACCCGGGTGTGGACCGGGTGATCGCCGTGGACGCGGTCGCGCCGGGACATCAGCTGGGCGACGCCACATTCGTCCAGGCGGACATCAGACAGTCGGCCATCGCCAGGGTCCTGGCGGAGCACTCCGTCGACACGGTCGTCCACCTGGGGGTGTCGGCGAAGGCGCTCGGCGCGGGCGGCCGGACGACGGTCAAGGAGACCAACGTCATCGGCACGATGCAGCTGCTCGGTGCCTGCCAGAAGTCCCCGACCGTCCAGCGGCTCGTGGTGAAGTCCAGCACGAATGTGTACGGCTCCGCCCCCCGGGACCCCGCCGTCTTCACCGAGACGACGCCCCCCA
This sequence comes from Streptomyces sp. NBC_01012, assembly GCF_045162755.1. Classification (NCBI taxonomy): domain Bacteria; kingdom Bacillati; phylum Actinomycetota; class Actinomycetes; order Kitasatosporales; family Streptomycetaceae; genus Streptomyces; species Streptomyces sp. NBC_01012. The sequence continues at coordinate 4,289,075 of NZ_CP108688.1, forward strand.
AGTCCCTGCCCAGCGGCGGCTTCGCCAAGGACGCGGTGGAGGTCGAGGGGTACGTACGCGGCTTCGCCCGCCGCAGGCCGGACGTGGCCGTGTGCGTGCTGAGGTTCGCGAACATCCTGGGACCCGAGCCGGATTCGCCGCTCGCCGACTATCTGTCGCTGCCGGTCCTGCCGACGGTCCTCGGGTACGACCCCCGGCTGCAGTTCGTCCATGAGGACGACGTCGTCGACGTACTGGAGATCGCCGCCCGCGAGGCCCGGCGATCCACGCTGAACAGCGGCACGTTCAACATCGCCGGTGACGGCGTGCTGCTGCTCTCGCAGTGCTCGCGCCGGCTGGGACGGCCGACCGTGCCGGTGCTGCTGCCGGCCGTGACCTGGGTCGGGTCGGCGCTCCGTACGATCGGTATGACGGACTTCTCACCGGAGCAGATCCGGCTGCTCACCCACGGCAGGGTGGTCTCCACCGTGCAGATGCGCGAGACGCTGGGCTTCCGGCCGAAGTTCACGACGGCCGAGACGTTCGCGGAGTTCGCGCGGAGCCGGGGACCGGGGCTGCTGCCGCCCGAGCGGGTGGGCTGGGCGGTCGGGCGGCTGGCGGAGCTGCCGCGCGGCGCCGGACCGTCCGGCAGGACACATTCGACGCACGGCGCCAGGTAGAGGAGCGCGACCGACGATGGCGGACGCCAAGGTCATTCCCTTCGACGACGACCGTTCGCGCTCAGGCGCGGGACGGCGCAGAGGCACGCTTCCGGGCACCGGCCGGGACCGTACGCCCGCGTCGGCCGGTCCTGCGCCCGTGAGCGCCCTGCCGGGCGGCCAGGTGCCGGAAGGGGCCGCAGAGGCCGCCGGCGCCGTCTCCGAGGGCGCCGGGGACGGCACCGGCGACCGGGCGGGCACCGGGAGCGGCTGGGACCGGCGGGTCGCGGGCGGGCTCGCGTTTCTGCGGCGCAGGCTCACGGGCGACTACGAGGTCGACGAGTTCGGCTACGACAAGGAACTCACCGACCAGGTCCTCATGTCGATGCTCCGGCCGCTCGCGGACAAGTACTTCCGCGTCGAGGTGAAGGGCATCGAGAACATCCCGTCCGACGGCGGGGCGCTCATCGTGGCCAACCACTCGGGGACGCTCCCGCTGGACGGGCTGATGCTCCAGGTCGCGGTGCACGACAACCACCCGGCCGAGCGGCATCTGCGGCTGCTCGCGGCCGATCTCGTCTTCATGCTCCCGGTGGTCAACGAGCTGGCGCGGAAGGCCGGGCACACGCTCGCGTGCGCGGAGGACGCGGAGCGGCTGCTCCAGGGCGGCGAGGTCGTCGGGGTGATGCCGGAGGGCTTCAAGGGCATCGGGAAGCCGTTCGGCGAGCGGTACAAGCTCCAGCGCTTCGGGCGGGGCGGCTTCGTGTCGACGGCGCTGCGGGCAGGGGTGCCGATCGTGCCGTGCTCGATCGTGGGCGCGGAGGAGATCTACCCGATGATCGGCAACTCGAAGACGCTGGCACGGATCCTCGGGGTGCCGTACTTCCCCATCACGCCGACCTTCCCGTGGCTCGGTCCGCTGGGGGCGCTCCCGCTGCCGACGAAGTGGACCATCCAGTTCGGGGAGCCCATCCCCACGGACGGATATCCGCCGGAGGCGGCCGAGGACCCGATGCTGATGTTCAACCTGACGGACCAGGTGCGGGAGCAGATCCAGCACACGCTGTACAAGCTGCTGGTCCAGCGCCGGTCGGTCTTCTTCTGACGGATGACGACCTGCGGGACTGACTGACGAAGGGGGCCGTCCGGTCCGGACGGCCCCCTTCCTCGTGCGGTGGTCCCCCTACCGCTCCACGTCCTCGCCGTCGATGCCGAGTCCGGGCAGCAGGCCCGGGAGCAGCGGCGGCAGGGTGACGTCGGGTGCGGGGGAAGAGCCGGATGAGCTGCCCGGGGACGACGGGGTGGTGCCGTCCGTGGGGAGCTTGTCCAGCAGGCCGTCCGTGCCGCCGCCGATGAGGCCGTCGGCGGGGCCGTCGGAGCCGGAGGGCTTCGGCGTGGTGCTGTTGCCCGAAGCGCTGTCGTCCGGCGCTGCGGAGGAGGACGGAGCCTTGTGCTCCGGGGCCGCGGATGCGCCGTCCTCCTGGGTGGGTCCTGAGGGCCGTGCGTCCCCTTCGGAACCCGGGGTGCGGGGCAGCAGGGACTTCAGCGGCGCGACTTCCTGGTCCATGGCCTCGAAGACGGAGCTGACCTCGTCGCGGACGTCCGTCAGCTGGACGGGCAGTCGGCTGCTGAGGCTGCTCCAGCTGTCCCGGTGCGAGCGGGAGAAGGAGTCCAGGGCCTGGATGGAGCCGATGGCGCCGTCGTGCTCGTAGGCGGTGTGGAGCAGGCGGTGGCCCTCGGTGGCGTCGTGCGTCATGCCGTCAAGGGCGCGTCTGATCTCACCGATCGATTCGTGGTCCATCTCGCCCGAGCGGCCGCGCTCCATGAGCCGGCGGGCTTCGCTCAGACGGGTCGAGGCCTGGTCGAGATAGACCTTGCCCCGGTCGGCGTCGCCGCTGGCCATGCCGCGGCTGATGTCCTCCATGCCGCGCTTGAGCGGGTAGAGGGAATCACCGGGCAGGGCGTCGGAACTGGCAGCGGCCACTCCGCCGAACGCTCCCGCGGCCACACCGACCGTGAGCCCGCCCGCGGTGAGGCCTTTCGCCCAGCGGGAGCGGGGGCGCAGCCTCCGGATCGGGGACGCCCGGTGGGCTCCCTTGCTCCGTTGTTCGGGCACGGTAGGGCCCGTGGACGCACCGCCTTCGGCGAACATGGTCTCCATGGCTGCGACGAGCTGAGCCCGCTGCACCACTTTGACCTCGGGATCGAATTCCGGCTCCGGTAGCTCACCGAGGCCGTTCGCCAGGGCCAACAGCGTTCCGTGGTCGGCCGGTTGGGCCGGGTCCTCGGGCTGTACGGCCGCCGCACCCTGGGGGGACTGATCCTCCAGGGCCTGGGCGAAGGCGTTCGCCCGCCGGTGTGCCGAAACGTTTGCGATCACTGGCGGCACCTCCTCTCGTCATGACGGTCGACTCCCCTGAGGGTCCGGAAGGTTGCCCACCGGAGACGTTTCCACACGATCGAGCGAGTGGAAACGGTCAGGCGTGGCGACAGGGGGCCTGCATCCGGCACAACGAGTGGCGCGGCAGTTGGGTTACGGACTGAGGATGATCCGATCGGTGTGTCACGGACACGTCACGGATGGTGACCTCAGCGGGCGTCGTCCGGCAGAAGTCGCGCGAGTGTTCGCACGGCTCGGTACTGCAAGGTTTTGATCGCGCCCTCGTTCTTTCCCATGACCCGGGCGGTCTCGGCGACCGAGAGACCTTGCAGGAATCTCAGGGTCACGCACTCCTGCTGCTGTGGGTTCAGCCGGCGTACGGCTTGCAGCAGTGCGGCGTTGGAGAGGGATTCCAGGACGGAGTCCTCCGGGCTCCGCGCGACCTCGTTGGCGTCGAGCATCTCGCCGGTGGTCACTTCCAGTCGGAAACGGCTGGATTTGAAGTGGTCGGCGACCAGGTTCCGAGCGATCGTGACCAGCCAGGCGCCGAAGTCGCGGCCCTGCCAGGTGAAGGTGGAGATGCGGCGGAGTGCGCGCAGGAACGTCTCGCTCGTGAGGTCCTCCGCTGTCGCCTTGCCTCCCACGCGGTAGTAGATGTACCGGTACACGGTGTCGCTGTACTGGTCGTACAGGCGGCCGAAGGCATCGGCCTCACCGGCCTGCGCGCGCTCGACGAGATCCATCATGCGCGCGCTGTCGCTGTCGGCCGTCGGCCGCCTGACGGCAGGTGTGGTCGCAGCGCCGCGGTTGCTGCGTCTTCCGACGGCCGCGCTGCGTTCGGCCAGCGCGTAGCAAGGGCCGGTAGGTACAGGGGTGGCAAATTGGGGGACGGCGTACGCGGTGGGGACGAAGCCGCGCAAGTGGTCGAGGACCGTTGCGCGCAGCGTAGCCAGGCCCGAGGTGTCAACCCCGACGTGTGGGTACACGGGACTCCCAGAGGCAGAGCTTCCATCACGTGCAGTGGAAAGACCATCACGCGTGGTAGTGGGTGACGGGCTTCTTATGCGTCTGAGGAGAATAACGCTTCGTACAGGCGGTGCTACACCCAGTTGCTCAAATCACCGGTTCCGTCGCTTCCGTAACCTCTAAGTGACGGATCAAGTAGCACATCGTGACCGGTTATTGATCGAATGGCTTCGGAATCTGCCTCTGGCGGCGACGGGTTGTGGTCGCCCGCACGTAACGCGACTGGCCGGGGCGATGGGTGTATATGCCGACTGTTCCGCTCCCGATTGGGCGTACGCAGCCGGGCGTGCCGCTTTCCTGTCAGCGGCGGCGGCGGTGGAGCGCCACCGCGGCGGCCGTGCCTCCGGCCAGCGCGCCGACGCCGGCCGCGGCCGGGATGCCGACCTTGGCCGCCTTGCGGCCGGTGCGGTAGTCGCGCAGCCGCCAGTCCAGGGAGCGCGCGTGCTTGCGCAGCTTGGAGTCCGGGTTGATCGCGTACGGGTGGCCGACCAGGGACAGCATGGGGATGTCGTTGTGCGAGTCGCTGTACGCGGCGCAGCGGTCCAGGTCCAGGCCCTCGGCCGCAGCCAGCGCGCGTACCGCTTCGGCCTTCGCCGGGCCGTGCAGGGGCTCGCCGACCAGCCGGCCGGTGTAGACGCCGTCGACGGACTCGGCGACGGTGCCCAGCGCGCCGGTGAGACCCAGGCGGCGGGCGATGATCGTGGCGGTCTCCACCGGGGCGGCGGTGACCAGCCAGACCTTCTGGCCGGCGTCGAGGTGCGCCTGGGCCAGGGCGCGGGTGCCGGGCCAGATGCGGTCGGCCATGTACTCGTCGTAGATCTCCTCGCCGATGGACATCAGCTCGGAGACGCGGTGGCCCTTGACGATGGACAGGGCGCTGTCGCGGGCGTCCTGCATGTGCTCGGGGTCCTCGACCCCGGCCAGCCTGAACCAGGCCTGCTGCCAGGCGAACCGGGTGAGTTCGCGCCGCTGGAAGAACTTCCGCTTGTACAGGCCGCGGCCGAAGTGGAAGAGCGCGGCGCCCTGCATCACGGTGTTGTCCAGGTCGAAGAAGGCCGCGGCCCTGGTGTCCCCGGCCACCGGGAACGCGGGCTCCCCGGCTTCCTCGGGGGCGGCCGCCGACTCCTCGGCCTCCTCCGGAAGCGCGGACTTCCGCGCGGCCTCGGCTGCGGCCTCGCCTGCGAGCACGCTGCGTGCCGTGGCGGGGCGCCTGCGGGGGGTGAGCCATCCAAGAGCGGCCATGTCGTGAGCATAGCCATTCTGTTCGGCTGTTCCCGAACCGGCGGGATGCGGTGGTGTGAACTCTCCGGAACCGGGGCGTTAAACGGGTGATTTCGCGCACGTGCTGAACCCGTGCCCGTCCTCCGGGGAGGGGCAGAATGGAAGGTATGAGTGCTCTGCTGCGTCGTACGAAGAAGCCCGCGGACCGGGTCGTGACCCTTGTGGGAAAGCCCGGGTGCCATCTCTGTGACGACGCCCGACTCGTGGTGAGCGCGGTGTGCGAGGAGACCGGTGCGTCCTGGGTGGAGAAGGACATCACGCGGGACGAGGCGCTGTACAAGGAGTACTGGGAGCAGATCCCGGTGGTCCTGATCGATGAGGAACAGCACACCTTCTGGCGGGTGGACCCGGCGCGGCTGCGCACGGCGCTGCGTACGTGAGGGGGCTTCCCCGGCGAAACCCGGTTAACATCATGGGCGTTTTGAGTGGTCTCGGGGGCGTGGACATGAGGAGTGTGTACCGTCTTGCCCCCTTCGGACCTGCGGCGGGCCGATGGCGTCCCGGGTTCCGGGAACACGCAGGGAATATGCGTGACCCCGGTCACTTTGACCAGACAAAACGGACACTATCTTTGTGCACGCGTTCACAAAGACATAGCCTGCTGTCGACGGGGCGGTCATAGGACATACGGCCGCCTGCAGCCCCGCTCATCCCGCAGGAGCACCGTGGCAACTGGCCGAACTCACCGACCGGCGACCCGTAGCCGAGGAATTCCCGAGGCCACCGTCGCCAGGCTTCCCCTGTATCTCCGCGCACTGACGGCGCTCTCCGAGCGCTCGGTTCCCACGGTTTCGTCCGAGGAGCTCGCCGCGGCGGCGGGGGTCAATTCCGCCAAGCTGCGCAAGGACTTCAGCTACCTGGGCTCCTACGGGACGCGCGGAGTCGGGTACGACGTCGAGTATCTCGTCTACCAGATCTCCCGTGAACTCGGCCTCACCCAGGACTGGCCCGTCGCGATCGTCGGCATCGGTAATCTCGGCGCCGCCCTCGCCAACTACGGCGGGTTCGCCTCCCGCGGCTTCCGGGTCGCCGCGCTGATCGACGCCGACCCCGCCATGGCGGGTACGCCCGTGGCCGGGATCGCCGTCCAGCACACCGACGACCTGGACCGGATCATCAGCGAGAACGGTGTGTCCATCGGTGTCATCACGACCCCGCCCGGTGCGGCCCAGCAGGTCTGCGACCGGCTCGTCGCCGCGGGCGTGACCTCCATCCTGAACTTCGCGCCGACGGTGCTCTCCGTGCCCGACGGCGTCGACGTGCGCAAGGTCGATCTCTCGATCGAGCTGCAGATCCTCGCCTTCCACGAGCAGCGCAAGGCCGGCGAGGAGGCCGCTGCCGACGGCAGGCCCGTCGATGACGCCGACGAGGACGAGGCGCCGCCGATGCGCGCCAACCCCGCCGGCCGGAAGGGACCTGACGGGGACATGCCCGCGGTGATGCCCGCATGAGTCTCCTGGTCGTAGGTCTGAGCCACCGCAGCGCCCCCGTCTCCGTGCTGGAGCGGGCGTCGCTGGCTGCCGAGGCCCGGACGAAGCTGCTTCAGGACACCCTCGCCGCGGAGCCCGCGACCGAGGCCGCCGTCCTGGCCACCTGCAACCGCATCGAGCTGTACGCGGACGTCGACAAGTTCCACGCGGGTGTCGCCGAGCTGTCGACCCTCCTCGCGCAGCACAGCGGGGTCGGCCTGGACGAGCTCACTCCTTATCTTTATGTGCACTACGAGGACCGTGCCGTCCACCACCTCTTCTCGGTGGCGTGCGGGCTGGACTCGATGGTCGTCGGCGAGGGCCAGATCCTCGGCCAGATCAAGGACGGGCTGGCGCTGGGGCAGGAGCTCCACACCGCGGGTCGTCTGCTGAACGACCTCTTCCAGCAGGCACTGCGGGTCGGCAAGCGCGCCCACAGCGAGACCGGGATCGACCGGGCCGGGCAGTCGCTCGTCACCTTCGGTCTGGAACAGCTCGCGGGCGGCGCCGAGGTCACCGGATGGGCGGCAGGCAAGAGCGCCCTGGTGATCGGCGCGGGCTCGATGTCCTCGCTCGCCGCGGCCACCCTGGCCAGGGCCGGCGTCGACCGGATCGTCATCGCCAACCGGACCAGGGCACGTGCCGACCGGCTCGTCGAGATCCTCGGCCAGGCCGGTGTGAGCGAGGCGCGCGCCGTGGAGATGGGCGGCGTCGCGGACGAACTGACACGTGCCGACGTCGTTGTCTCCTGTACGGGCGCGACCGGGCTCGTCCTCACGGCGGAGGCCGTCGCCGACGCGCTCGGCGTCGACTTCGACGCCGCCGCGCGCGTGACCGAGGCCCCGGCCGCGGCCACGCCCGGCGCGCTCGACCAGCACGCCGCGTGGGTGGAGAACGGTTCCGCCACCGCCGCGGCGCAGGACCGGGCCGTGCGCCGGGTGCCCGTGCGGCCGGCCGTCACCGGACCCGCCAGGCTCCATCTGCTCGACCTCGCGATGCCGCGTGACATCGACGGAGCGGCCCACCGCGTCGCCGGTGTGCGCCTCGTCGACATCGAGTCGCTCGCCGAGGCGTCCGCGGACGCCCCGATGGCCGCCGATGTGGACCAGGTGCGCACCATCGTCGCCGATGAGGTCGCCGCCTTCGGAGCCGCCCAGCGCGCCGCCCACATCACCCCGACCGTCGTCGCCCTGCGCACCATGGCCGCCGATGTGGTGGCCGGCGAGATCGCGCGGCTCGACGGACGCCTTCCCGACCTGGACGAGAAGCAGCGCGCCGAGATCACACAGACCGTGCGCCGCGTCGTCGACAAACTCCTGCACGCGCCCACCGTGCGGGTCAAGCAGCTCGCCAGTGAGCCCGGCGGCGCCGGGTACGCCGATGCGCTGCGTGAACTCTTCGACCTCGACCCGCAGACGGTGGCCGCCGTCTCCCGGGCAGACCTGAACGACCCGAATAGAGGGCGGTCATGACCGACAACTCACCCCTGGGTGGGGAGACCACCACACCGCTCCGGCTGGGCACCCGGCGGAGCAAGCTCGCCATGGCACAGTCCGGCATGGTCGCTGATGCCGTCCGCGAGGTGACCGGGCGCGCCGTCGAGCTCGTCGAGATCACCACGTACGGGGACGTCTCCCGGGAGCACCTGGCGCAGATCGGCGGGACGGGCGTGTTCGTCGCCGCCCTGCGCGAGGCGCTGCTGAGCGGCGAGGTGGACTTCGCCGTCCACTCGCTCAAGGACCTGCCGACCACACAGCCCGACGGGCTCGTCCTGGCCGCGGTGCCGCAGCGCGAGGACTCGCGCGACGCACTGGTGGCGCGGGACGGACTGACCTTCGACCAGCTGCCGCCCGGTGCCCGCATCGGCACAGGATCGCCGCGCCGCATGGCGCAGCTCAACGCGTACGCCCGCTCGCACGGCCTTGAGATAGAGACCGTCGCGATCCGTGGCAACGTCGATACGCGTATCGGATTCGTACGAAGCGGGGAGCTGGACGCGGTGGTACTCGCCGCCGCCGGGCTCAGCCGCCTCGGACGCACGGACGAGGTCACCGGCTTCCTGCCGGCCGATGTCGTCCTGCCCGCTCCCGGCCAGGGAGCACTGGCGGTCGAATGCGCTGAAAGCAGCGCGGACCTCGCCGCAGCACTCGCCGAGCTCGACGACCCGTACACCCGGATCGCCGTGACCGCCGAGCGCGCCCTGCTCAACGCCCTGGAAGCCGGCTGTTCCGCACCTGTGGGTGCGCTGGCCGACCTCATGGCGGACGGGCAGGTTGTCAACGAACTGCGCCTGCGCGGTGTCGTCGGTTCAACCGACGGTACTTCCCTGGTGCAGCTGTCCATCACCGGTCCCGTCCCCACGTCGCACGACGACGCGGCGGCCCTCGGTCGCGAGCTCGCGGCCGAGATGCTTGCCAAGGGTGCGGCCGGTCTTATGGGGGAGCGAGCACTTTGAGCCCCACCGGCCCTGTCGTATCCGACTTCCCTGTCACGTCCTCAGGGCATGTCACCTTCCTGGGCGCCGGTCCCGGCGACCCGGGACTGCTGACCCTGCGCGCTGTCGAGGCGCTGGCGAGCGCGGACGTCCTTGTCGCCGAACCGGACGTTCTCGACGTCGTCCGCTGCCATGCGCGGACAGGGGTAAGCACACCTGAGGTGACGGTTGTTGACAAGACGTCAACAGCCGCCGGAGTCCCCGTCCTCAGGGATGCCGCCAATCTTGTCATGGAGGCAGCGAAGGGCGGGAGGCGGGTGGTCCGCGCTGTTACGGGCGACCCGGGCCTGGACGGCAACACGGGCGCCGAGATGCTCGCCTGTGCTGCCGCGGGTGTGCCCTTCGAGGTCGTGCCCGGCATCGCGAACGTGGTCGGTGTGCCCGCGTACGCCGGTGTACCGCTGCGTGATGCGCAGGGCGCCGATGTGCGGTTCGTCGACGCGCGTACCGCATCGGACCGCTGCTGGTCCGAGGTCGGTGCGAGCGACGCGACGGCCGTCGTCTCCGCCTCGCTCGACTCGGTGGCGGCGGCCGCCGGTGAGCTGGTCTCGGCCGGGCGTAAGCCCGACACCCCGCTCACGGTCACGATCGCCGGCACGACTACGCGCCAGCGCACCTGGACGGCGACCCTCGGGACGATCGCCCAGGTCCTGAAGCAGGCCAAGGTGCTCCCGTCGCCCGACGGGCATCTGCCCGTCATAGCCGTGGTCGGGGAACGCAGCTCCGCCGCCCAGCGCGACCAGCTCGCGTGGTTCGAGTCCAAGCCGCTGTTCGGCTGGAAGGTGCTCGTCCCGCGGACGAAGGAGCAGGCGGCGTCGCTCTCCGACCAACTGCGTTCGTACGGCGCCGTTCCGCACGAGGTGCCGACGATCGCCGTCGAGCCGCCGCGCACGCCCCAGCAGATGGAGCGCGCGGTCAAGGGCCTGGTCACGGGTCGCTACGAGTGGATCGCCTTCACCTCGGTCAACGCGGTGAAGGCCGTGCGCGAGAAGTTCGAGGAGTACGGGCTCGACGCCCGCGCCTTCGCCGGGATCAAGGTGGCGGCCGTCGGCGAGCAGACGGGCGCCGCACTGGTGGACTTCGGGGTGAAGCCGGATCTGATGCCGTCCGGCGAGCAGTCGGCAGCGGGGCTGCTGGACGACTGGCCGCCGTACGACCCGGTCTTCGACCCGATCGACCGGGTGTTCCTGCCGCGTGCCGACATCGCCACCGAGACCCTGGTGGCCGGGCTGATCGAGCTGGGCTGGGAGGTCGACGACGTCACCGCGTACCGCACGGTCCGCGCCTCGCCGCCGCCGGCCGAGACCCGGGAGGCGATCAAGGGCGGCGGTTTCGACGCGGTGCTCTTCACCTCGTCGTCGACCGTCCGCAACCTGGTCGGGATCGCGGGCAAGCCGCACAACGTGACGGTGATCGCGTGCATCGGTCCTGCCACGGCGAAGACGGCCGAGGAGCACGGTCTGCGGGTCGACGTCCTGTCCCCCGAACCGTCGGTCCACAAGCTGGCCCAGGCGCTGGCGGACTTCGGCGCGCAGCGCCGGGACGCGGCCAAGGAGGCCGGCGACCCGGTGACCCGGCCGAGCGAGCGGCGCCCGGGTGCGCGACGGCGCAGGTCCACGACCTGACCGGTTCCGGTGTGCGTGTGTGCGAGGGCCGGCCGTCTCCTGAGGGAGGCAGCCGGCCCTCGCATGTGCCCGTGGGCTCTCCCGGGTCTCAGCCCGGCTTGCGCCAGACGGAGATGTGCCCCGTGGAGTTCTGGGTGAACGGTGTCCCGTCCCAGTCGGCGACCCGGCGTTCCAGCCGGAGTCCGGCGATCCGCGCCATCAGGTCGAGCTCGGCCGGCCAGGCGTAGCGATGCCGGCTCGCGCCCCGGCGGTAGCGGCCGTCGTCCTCGCGGGTGAAGTGGTGCGAGACGAGGGTCTGCTCGACGAGGTCGAAGGTGTCGAAGCCGAGATGCCGCTCGGAGACGTCGAAGGGCACGGCGGCCTGCGTCGGCGGCAGGAGCCGCAACGGCGGCAGGCCGAGCTCGATGACGAACCGGCCGCCGGGCTCCAGGTGGCGCGCGGCGTTGCGGAAGCATTCGACCTGCTCGTCCTGGGTGAGCAGGTTCCCGATGGTGTTGTAGACGACGTAGACGAGGGAGAACTCACCGGGGACGGTGGTCGTGGCCATGTCCCCGATGGTCACCGGAAGCCTGTCCTCGGTGATCTTGCTCCGCAGGACGGCTGCCATGGGCTCGGAGAGTTCGATGCCGCTCACGGGTACGCCGCGTTCCCGCAGCGGAATCCCGACGCGGCCGGTACCGATGGCGAACTCCAGAGCGCGGCCGTTCCCGGCGAGGCCGGAGAGGAAGTCGAGGGTCGGTCCGAGGAACGCGGCGGTGGATCGCGGCGCCTCCTCGGTGTCGTAGCGGTCGGCGGTCGCTTGGTCCCACAGGTCGCTGCTGGTCACGGGCGAGTACTCTGCCGGGCGGTCGCTGCCCCTGTCGACGCATTTATCGCTCCCGGAGAGGCGCGCCCGGACCGCTCTTTTCCCGCATTTTTCCGGCTCGGGTGTCGGTAAACCGGTGATGTGTGCGGGTCTAGTCTCGAAGGATGACCGATTACGGAAACTTCCCCGGTTCGCGGCCCCGCCGACTGCGGACGACCCCCGTCATGCGCCGCATGGTCGCCGAGACCCGGCTCGACCCGTCGAATCTGATCCTGCCCGCGTTCGTACGCGAAGGCGTCGACGCGCCGGTCGCGATCTCGGCCATGCCGGGCGTCCAGCAGCACACCCTGGACACGCTGCGGAAGGCCGCCGTGGACGCGGTCGCCGCGGGGGTCTCGGGGATCATGCTCTTCGGTGTCCCGCTGGACGAGAAGAAGGATGCGCGGGGCACGGCGGGGACGGACCCGGAGGGCATTCTCCAGGCCGGTCTGCGGGCGGTGCGGGAAGAGGTCGGGGACGACCTCGTGATCATGTCCGACCTGTGTCTGGACGAGTACACCGACCACGGCCACTGCGGGGTCCTGACGGCGGACGGCCGCGTCGACAACGACGCGACCCTGGAGCGGTACGCGGAGATGGCCCAGGTCCAGGCGGACGCGGGCGCGCACGTGGTGGGCCCGAGCGGGATGATGGACGGTCAGGTCGGTGTGATCCGGGACGCGTTGGACCAGACGGGCCATGAGGACGTGTCGATCCTCGCGTACACCGTGAAGTACTCGTCGGCCTTCTACGGCCCGTTCCGTGAGGCGGTGGGCTCCTCGCTCAAGGGCGACCGCAAGACCTACCAGCAGGACCCGGCCAACATCCGCGAGTCTCTGCGCGAGCTGTCGCTCGACCTGGAGGAGGGCGCCGACATGGTCATGGTCAAGCCGGCCGGCCCCTACCTGGACATCCTCGCCAAGGTCGCCGACGCGGTGGACGTGCCGGTCGCGGCGTACCAGATCAGTGGCGAGTACGCGATGATCGAGGCCGCGGCGGAGAAGGGCTGGATCGACCGGGACGCGGCGATCCTGGAGAGCCTGCTGGGCATCCGGCGGGCGGGCGCGGGCATGATCCTGACGTACTGGGCGACGGAGGTCGCCCAGCGGCTCGGCCGCTGACCGAAAGGCCCCAGGTCAGTCCTGGGCGGCGAACGCGGCGAAGGCCGACCAGGCGGTGGGGGCGACGGTGAAGGTGGGGCCTTCGGGGTTCTTGGAGTCGCGGACGTGGATGGCGGCGGGGTGCGAGGCCACCTCGATGCAGGCGCCGCCCTGCTCGCTGCTGTAGCTCGACTTGCGCCAGTCGTAGGCGACTTCGAGGCACTGGCCGCCGTCGCTGCCGCTGTAACTGGACTTGAACCACGTCAATGCGGTGTTCTTACGCTGCCGTTTCCTGGGGTGCATACGGTCGAACTCCCCGCCCTCGTACGTGCTCACCTACTGCTGTCTCGTGAACGAGACGATGAGGGCTCAGGTCACCAGGCCGTGGCGGTAGGCGTAGACGACCGCCTGGACGCGGTCGCGGAGGCCGAGCTTGGTGAGGATGCGGGAGACGAACGTCTTGACGGTCTCCCGGCTGATCACGAGGGCCGCGGCGATCTCGGTGTTGGAGAGGCCGTCCGCGATGAGGCGCAGGACCTCCTGCTCGCGCGGGGTGAGCGGGATGTCCTGCGGAGCCCCGTCTGTTGGTCGGATCCGGGCGGCGTAGCGGCCCACCAGCTGACGGGTGACCTCGGGGTCGAGCAGGGCCGCGCCCGCTGCCACGGTTCGGATGCCCTGCAACAACCGGTCCGGCGGTGCGTCCTTCAGGAGGAACCCGCTGGCGCCCGCGCGCAGCGCCTCGTAGACGTACTCGTCCAGATTGAACGTCGTGACCACCAGCACCTTTACGGGCCGCTCCACCCCGGCGCCGGCCAGCAGGCGGGTCGCGGCGATGCCGTCGAGCACCGGCATGCGGATGTCCATCACCACGACGTCCGGACGCAGTTTCCCGACGAGGTCGACCGCGGTCTGTCCGTCGCCGCACTCGCCCGCGATCTCCAGATCGGGCTGCGCGTCGATGATCGTCGCAAGGCCGGTGCGGATCAGCACCTGGTCGTCGCAGATCAGGACCCGGATCGGTTCGGTCACGCATTGCTCCCGGCAGGTATACGGACCCGGACGACGAAGCCGCCGTCCGGTTGCCGGCCCGCGCTGAAGTCGCCGCCCAGGACGTCGACGCGCTCGCGGAGACCGGCAAGGCCTCGTCCGCTTCCGCCGGTGAGGGAGACCTTCGAGGTGGAGCTGTCCGTGCTCACCTCCACGGTGATCTCCCTTTCGCAATGGTGCACGCGGACCGAAGTGGCGCTGCCATGAGCGTACTTGAGGGCGTTCGTGAGGGACTCCTGCACCACCCGGTAGGCGACGAGGTCGGCGCTGCCGGTCGACTCGGCGGGCGTGCCCTCCTCCGTGAACTCGACCGGTTGCCCGGCCCGCCGTGTCTGCTCGACGAGGGTGAGGAGTCTGCCGACGGGCGGCGGTGTGGCCTCGGTGCCGTGATCGGGGTTGAGGAGGTTGAGCAGGTGCCGCAGGTCGGTGATGGCCCGGCGGCCGGTGTCCGTGACCGCGGACAGGCTCTGGTCGAGGCGCTCGGGTGCGGCGGCCAGATAGCGTGCTGCCTCCGCCTGTACGACCATCGCCGTCACATGGTGGGTCACGACGTCGTGGAGTTCACGGGCGATGCGGGTGCGTTCGGCGGTGCGGGTGTCCTCCGCGACGCGGCGGCGCCGCTCGGCCTCGGCGGCCCGGGTGGTGCGGAGCCATGCCCCGACGCCCCAGGCGAGTGCCACGGCCAGGTAGAACATCACGTACTCGCTGGTCGGCTCGCCCGGTCCGATCTCGTTGAGGGCGACGACGAACGGAATGTACGCCGCGGTGAAGGCGAGGGCGGTGGCGCGCCTGTGGTGTTCCAGCTGGGACGCCACGCTGATCAGTGCGATGGGCAACGCGGTGCCCGCGAGTGTGTGGTAGCCGCGGAGCTGGTCGAGGGCGAAGCCGACCGAGACCAGGGTGAAACAGACGACCGGCCACCGCTTGCGCCCGGCCAGCGGGAGGCACTGAAGGGCGATGGAGACGACGGCCAGGGCGTCGAAGGGTCGGTCCGGCAGGTTGCCGATCATGGTGCCGTGGTTCTGCATGGCCGGGACGAACGAACCGGTGAAGATCAGCAGTGCGAGCGGCCAGTACCAGAGTGTGGCGCCTGACCGGCGCCACAGTTCGAGGATCCGCGGGAGTCCGGTCATCGGGGAAGTGTAGTGGCGGCGGCGACCCGGTCGGCGCGGCGCATGGGGACGAGGTTGCCGCGCCGGCGGGCCAGCCACATGAATGCGGCCGTCAGCAGCAGTCCGAACACCACCGAGTACAGGCTTCCTTCAGGTCCGAAGTCGCCACCGGTGACCCACTCGGCGCCCGACGTCGTGCTGTCCAGCAGCCCCTGCGGGGTGTTGTTGCCGGAGACCTCGGTGCTGAAGATCCCGCCTGCGGCGAAGTTCCAGCCGAAGTGCAGACCGATGGGCAGCCACAGGTTGCGGGTCGCGACATAGGCGGCGGCGAGCATGCCACCGGCCTCGATCGTGATGGCGACGGCGCCCCACAGGCTGGCGTTCGGGTTGAGCAGGTGCATGGCGCCGAACAGTACGGCCGTCAGCACCATCGCGATCCAGGTGCCGGTGAACTCCTCGACGATCCGGAACAGGACGCCGCGGATCATCAGTTCCTCCGTCACGGCGGCGGCCGCCATGAAGCCGATCAGTCCTACCGCACCGCTCGGGGAACCCAGTCCGTGGACCTCGTAGTGCGCGTTGAAGAAGATGTTCGTGATGACCGCACCGAACAGTGCGAGGCCGATCAGCAGCCCCCGGGCGAGGGCGGGCACAGCACCCTCGCGGGCCACTTCGGTGGACGGGCGGTGCTCGGTCCTGCGCACCACCCATCCGTAGGCGAGCACGGCGAGTACGGAGGTCAGGAGCCCGAAGACGAGTTGCAGCCACGGATTGTCCTCCACGGCGCCGACGATCTGACCGCCGATCATCGCGATCAGTACGACGGTCAACAGTTGCCAGACGATCCTCATGAGCACTCCTTCGCCGGTCCCGCGACCAGGGTGCCGCGGCGCCTCGAACGCTACGGACCGGGCGTTCACGAAGCGTCACCTCACGGTGGACACCTGCGCGTAGCTCACGCGGGGGACAGCCCCGGTCAGGTCAGGCGCGTTCTGTGAGGCGCTTGAGCGTCGCGAGGTCGGCCGCCACCGCGTCCGCGTCGCGCCGGAACGCTTCGGCGCTCATGTCGGGCCTGCGGCGCAGGGTGAACACGACCTCGCAGCCGTCGCCGTCGGCGATCACCCGCACCGGGTTGTAGACGCTCTCGCCCGTCGGCAGTGTCACGTGGTGGTCGAGCACGCCGAATTCGTTCCCGGGCGCGAAGTCGACCACGACCTGCCCCATGGGCGAGTCGGCGACCCACCGCCCGTCCGTCTCCTCGATCGAGGCGCTCAGCCCCGCCGCCCACTCGGGCAGGTGGGACGGGTCCGACGCGTAGGCGTAGACCTCGCCGACGGGGCGGTCGATGTGGATGCTGACGTGACGGGATTCGGCACCGGAGGTAGTCATGGCCGTGAGGCTAGCGGACCGGAATCGGGACCAACAGCGTGTCAGGGCCAGTCGACGAGGGCCATGAACGCCACGAGGGAGACACCGACGACGGCGGGCGCGGCCAGGGAGAGCAGCACCCGGGTGGCGGCCTGCCGCTGACGCCAGGGCAGGGCCCAGCTCGCCACGAGGACGATCAGCGACAGGACGAGGCCCACACGGAGGAGGGCCCAGGCCGGGCTGAACGAATCGTCGAAGTGGGCGGCCCGTGCGCCGTTGCAGGAGTCGCACGCCATGGGCGACAGGCCACCGACGAGCAGGGCGAAGCCCGCTGCGGGCAGGGTGACGAGCGTGGAGATCAGAGGCCCGATCCAGGCGCGCGGAGTGCGGGGGTCGAGGAGGTCTTCCGGCATGCGTACGAGTCAACGCGGCCGGCCGCGACCGCACATGAGTGGTCGTACTCAGACCCGGCTGAGCGTCGGGGGTGGATCCCCCAGGTACATCAGGGGGTCTGCCGCAGTGCGCTGTTCCTCGCCCCCTGTGAGGGTGAACAGACAGATGTCCACACCCGCTATCCGCACGCGACCGGGAGAACCATGACCGCTTCAGCAGCAAGGTCCTCGCGCCTTTCGTCCACTTCCATGTCCCGCAGACTGAGAGCGCCGCTGGCAGCCGCCTGTTGCGCTCTCCTGCTCAGCGGGCCGGCAGCGGCGGCGGCCGTGGCCGCGCAGCCCCCTGCCCCTACGCAGGCACAGACGCAGGTCCAGCGGCAGGGGCGCGGCACGCTGGTCTCCGCCGAGAGGCTGTACACGCTCACCACTCCGGACGCCGTGGCGGCGGAGCTGGCAGCGGCCGGGTTCGCGGGGGACGCCGTCCGGCACGGCGTGGTCGCGTACCGGCTCGTCTACCGGACCGTCGACGTACACGGGCGGCCCACCACGGCGAGCGGGCTGTTCGCTCTGCCGCTCACGGGCGAGCGACGGCTGAGCGCGGTCTCCTTCGCGCACGGCACGGGCAGCCACAAGAACGACTCCCCGTCCATGCGGCGCGCAGATTTCGTGTCAGCCCCGGTCATCGCGCACGCGGCGGCGGGCGCGGCAGCGGTCGCGCCCGACTATCTGGGCATGGGCAAGGGACCCGGCCTGCACCCGTGGATGGACATCGGCTCGGAGACCACGGCTTCGCTGGACATGCTCCGCGCGGCCCGTGCCTTCGCACCGCGTACCGGCCACGCGCTGGAACGCGACGTCATGGTCACGGGCTTCTCGCAGGGTGCCTCGGCGGCGCTGGGGCTCGGCAGGGCCCTGGAGGCGGGCGAGGACCGGTGGTTCAGGCTGGGCGCGCTGGCGCCGGTCAGCGGCGCGTACGACTTCGGCGGTACGGAGCTGCCCGCGCTGTTCAGGGGCGACGTGGACGCGAAGTCGGGCGCGGTGTACGCGGCGTACACGCTGGTGGCCTTCAACCGCCTCCACCCCGTCTACGACCGCCCCGGCGAGGTCTTCGCCGAAGGCGAGGGCGAGGGCGAGGACGCCGCCGAGATCGAGGCGCTGTTCGACGGCGTGCACACGGGGGAGCAGCTGATGGCGCGCATCCCGGCGAGCGTGGACGAACTGCTGACCGACCGGGGCCGCGAGGTGCTGGGGCATCCGACGGGCGGGATGGCGGAGGCGCTGCGTACGACGGACGCCGTGTGCACCGACTGGGTGCCGAGGGCGCCGGTCCGGCTGTACATGGCGGCAGGTGACGAGCAGGCCGTCACCGCCAACACCGACCGGTGCCGGGCGGCTCTGCACCGCAACGGCGTGGACGCCCCGGTCGTCGACCTCGGCGCGGTCGACCACCAGGACTCCCGCCACCTGGGCTCCAACGTCGCGGCCACCTCGGCGATCGTGCGGTGGTTCGGGGAGCTCCGGGGGCGGTGAACGCGGTTACGGACAGCTCCGCGCCCGTTTTCGGCGTGAATGCTGTCCGTAACTTCCCCCGGCGGAGCCGTCAGTACTGGAGGGCGTCGTCCATCTCCGTCTGCCAGTGGGTGACCGTCAGGGTGCTGTCGATGTACACGGGCTTGGACAGCGGGACGTCCACCATGCCGTCCATGAACTCGGCCTTCTTGTTCTGGAAGCCGATCGCCAGGTCCTCGGCCTCGTAGCCGCCCTGGCCGCTGCCGTCGGCCGACGAGGTCGTGATGCCGGCGTAGGCGGACTCACCGGGGGAGATGGTGACGACGGCCTGCGGCAGGCTGTCCTCGATGACCGGGGGGACGGCCTGCGCGTCGGTGAACCGCAGGGCGGGGTAGTAGAAGGCATTGCAGGCCTTCGAGCCGGAGTTGGTCAGCGTGAGCAGCATGTGGTTGACCGGGCGCTTGACGCTCGTGATCGTGACCTTGGTGTTCTTGCCGTTGCAGGTGGGGAGGGACTGGGCGTCGTCGTCGGCCTGCGGCTGCTTCTTGGAGCTGTCCGCGGCGTCGGAACCGGAACCCTTGACTTCGTCCGAACCGGAACCGGCGGCTGTCTTCTCACCGGAACCCTTCGTGGAGGTGTTCGTGGCCGCGGTCGTGTCCGAGGCGGTGTCGGCCGACTCCTGGGACGTCGAGTCGGCGGCGCCGTTCTTGGGGGACGGGTCGGCGCCGCCCTCGCAGGCCGTGAGGGACAGGGCGGCGATCAGCGCGGCGGTGCCGAGGGCGGAGGTGCGGGCGGCGTGGCGGAAGCGAAGGTTGCGCATGAGAAAGTTCTCCCCGTTCGATGGTGGTTGACAGACGGATGCTCCGGGGCGCCGTTTGGCTCCCTGCGGTGCAGGCGGGTCTACTGGTCGTTGACGTGTGCTCAGAGGTGGTTGAGGAGCGTGATGATGACTGCGATGCAGATGATCAGCACCTGCACGGCCACCGCATCGGTCAAGCTGATGTCAGGTCTTGTACGCACGGCGTCTCCCGGGACAGGTGAGGGTGGGAAGTGCGGGTCGCGGAGAGCGCCGCGGCATGTCCACATCCTTTCCGTGCCTGGAATCCGGTGGCAACGGCCGACGTGGCATACGGGACGCTGGAATGCCCGAATGGCCTCTGACCTGCACGAACATAACCTGCCTGGGACGCCGTTCCGGGAAGGAACGGAAGGGAACGGTCGGGGTGGCCACAGAGATCCAGGACTTCGCGGCGTTGCTCGGGGAGCTGAAGGAGCGGTCCGGTCTCAGCTACGGGGCGCTCGCGCAGAAGCTGCACATGAGCACGTCGACCGTTCACCGTTACTGCAACGGTGAGGCCGTTCCTCATGACTACGCGCCCGTCGAGCGCTTCGCGCGGGTGTGCAGGGCGTCCTCCGACGAGCTGATGGCCCTGCACCGGAAGTGGATTCTGGCCGACGAGGCCAAGCGGAGGGGTACGCGGAAGGGGGAGGCGGCGGCGGTGGATGGAGCCGTCGCTTCCGAGGCCGTCGCTTCCGAGCCCGGTGCGTCCGGTGCGTCCGAGTCCGGTGCGTCCGAGGCGTCCGGTGCCTCCGAGCCCGCCGCCTCCGAGTCGCCCGCAGCCTCCGAGCCCGGCCCCTCCGGGACGGCGGCCTCCGACGTGCCCGCTGACGCGGCGCCCCTCTCCGAGGATGTGACGCCCGACGGGGCGCGGGGCGGTGTCGGAGCCGCTCCTCGTCGTCCCAGCAGGAGGCTGCGTGTCCTGCTCACCGCCGTGGCCGTCGTCGCCCTCACCGTCCCCGCCGCGCTCGCCTTCCGGGGCCTGGGGGGCGACAAGCCCAGCGAGGACGGGCGGGTGGACATGGCGGTCAGCCGGTCGCCGGTCGTGCCCACCGGCACGGCGAGCGTGAGCCCGAAGCCGAGCGCGAGCGCCGACGCGTCCACGAAGCCCAGCGCATCGGCCTCCCCGTCGGCGGACGGGAGCCGTAAGCCGTCGCCGGCCGCGGGTGGGCAGCCCGAGGGCGGGGTGCCCGTGAGCGCCTCCATCAGTTCGTACAACTGGGAGGAGCCCTGCGGCCAGTACTACCTGCTCGATGACGAGCCCGACAATGTACCGCCGCCGCCCGTCCCGCAGGACACCCGTGGCTGGGCGAAGGTCCTGGGCGGGGTGGACGGGGGCGCCATGAAGGTCGAGATCTCCGTCCAGGGGAAGTCGGACGAGGCGGTCGTGCTGAACGGGCTGCATGTCCGGGTGCTGGGGCGCAACGCGGCGCTCGCCCGGTCCGCGTACTCGATGGGGGAGGGCTGCGGCAGCGGGATCACGCCGCAGAGCTTCGACATCGACCTGGACGACAGCCGGCCGCGGACGAAGCCGGTGCCGGGGGAGCAGGCCGGCGAGGTCGTGCCCGCGAAGGACTTCCCGTACCGGGTGAGTTCCACGGATGTCGAGGTGTTCGACCTCGACGCGCACGTGGAGGGGCACGATGTGACCTGGTACCTGGAGCTGGAGTGGTCCAGCGGTGGCCGGAGCGGGGTCCTGCGCATCGACGACGGGGGCGAGCCGTTCCGTACGAGCAGTATCACCGCCCGGCCGCACTATCGGTATCGCTCGGACACGGCTCAGTGGGTGCCGGAGGAGGAGTTCTGACGGTGCCGGCGCGCGGGGGCAACGCGCGCGGGGGCACGGCGCGCGGGGGCACGGTGACGGCGGTGAGCAGCAGGCCGTCGCGGATCTGCCAGCGGCCGTCGAAGCCGGTCAGCGGGGGGCCACCGTCGGCCGTGGTGGTGTCCGTGACGAGCAGGGCAGCTGTGAAGGTGCCCTCGGGGCGCAGCGTGATGTGTGCGTCCTCGAAGCCGAGCCAGCGGCCGGTGAGCGGGGACCAGGCCTTGTAGACGGACTCCTTGGCGCTGAACAGCAGCCTGTCCCAGGGGATGTCGGGCCGGTCCGCGGCGAGTTCGCGCAGGGCGGTGCGTTCGGCGGGGAGCGTGACGAGGTTCAGCGTGCCCTCGTCACGCAGGGGTTCGGCCGGTTCGGCGTCGATGCCGAGGGAGGCCACCGTCGTGTCCCGGGCGACGGCCGCAGCCCGGTACCCGTCGCAGTGCGTGAGGCTGCCGACCATGCCGTCGGGCCAGCGGGGCGCGCCCGCGGTGCCCCGGAGGATCGGAGCGGGCGGCCACGCGTAACCGGCCAGTGCGGTGCGGGCGCAGTGGCGGACCGTGGCGAATTCCTGCCTGCGCTTGGCCACGGCGTCGGCGACCAGGGCCTCCTCCTCGGGGAAGAGGAAGGGCACGGCGCTGTCGTGGAAGGTGTCGACGGCTGTGACCAGCGGCGGGAGAAGCGGGTGCAGCAGGCCCGCGAGCACGGGTTCACCGGTCGGTAGCGAGGTCATGAACGGTCACGCTACCGGGGCCATCGCCCGCTCCCGATCGGTGCTGGATGCCGTATAGGCCAGATATAGCCGCTGAACGCACGCTCGACTCATTCGAACGGATGGGGGCAGCATGCCGGACCAAGACACACAGGTGGCAATGGTGACCGGGGGGTCGCGTGGGATCGGCCGGGCGGTCGCCACCCGGCTCGCACAGGATGGTTTCGACGTCGCCCTCTGCTACCGCTCCGATGACGCGGCGGCGGAGCAGGTGGAGAAGGAGATCCTGGCGACGGGGCAGCGCGCGCTGATCCGCCGGGTCGACGTGGCCGACCGTGTGGGAGTCCGGTCCTTCGTCGCGGACGTCGAGTCGGGCCTCGGGCCGGTGTCGGCGGTCGTGACCTCCGCGGGGATCACCCGCGACAGGCCGCTCGCGCTGATGTCGGACGACGAGTGGGACTCGGTGATCCGCACCAACCTCGACGGTACGTACAACCTGCTGCGCTCGGTGGTCCGTTCCATGATCCGGCGTCGCGCCGGCACGGTCGTCACCCTCTCGTCCGTGGCCGGAGTCGTCGGTAACGCGGGCCAGACGAACTACTCGGCGTCCAAGGCCGGGATCATCGGTCTGACGCAGGCGCTGGCCAAGGAGTTCGGCCGCTACGGAGTGCGTGCCAACGCGGTCGCACCGGGCTTCATCGACACGGAGATGGTCGCCGGTGTGCCGGAGGCCGTCGCGAAGGACGCCCTGACCCGCATCCCGATGGGGCGCTTCGGCACCCCCGAGCAAGTGGCGTCGCTGGTCTCCTTCCTGGCCTCTCCGCAGGCCGAGTACATCACCGGTCAGGTGGTCCGTATCGACGGGGGCATGGCGCTGTGAGTGCCCCCTCGGAGACCTGGTTCCGCAGGTATGTGCGGACGGACTCGCCGCGGCTGCGGCTGGTCTGCTTCCCGCACGCCGGCGGCAACGCCCAGCTGTTCCACGGCTGGCCCTCGCGGCTCCCCGCCGATATCGAGGTACTTGCCGTCCGGTACCCGGGCAGGCAGGAGCGGATGGACGAGCCGTGCATCGAGTCGATGGACGAGCTGGCCGACCTGATCTCCGAGGCACTCGACCCGTACGACGACCTGCCGATGGCCCTCTTCGGGCACAGCATGGGCGCTTCGGTGGCCTACGAGGTGGCGGTGCGGCAGGAGGCCGGTGCGGGCGAAGGCCCGGCGCAGGTCCTGCTCTCGGGGCGCAACGCCCCGCACCGGACGTCTCCCACGACCCTGCACAGGGCCGCCGACGACGTGCTGGTCGCCGGGGTCTCCCGTCTGGGCAGCCTGGGCGGCGACCCGTACGCGCTGCCTGAGCTGCGCGAGCTGCTGCTGCCCGTGCTGCGCTCCGACTACAAGCTCATCGAGACCTACCACCCGCACAGTCCGGTGGCGCTGCGCGCTCCGATCGTCGCGTACCAGGGCGACCGGGACCCGGGCATCTCCTACGAACAGTTGCTGGCCTGGGGCGAGCTGACGACCGGTGCCTTCGTGGTGCGGTCGTTCCCCGGGGACCACTTCTACCTCGCCCCTCGGGAGGCGGAGCTGACCGCGGACATCGCGGGGCGGCTGGCTCGGATCCCGTCCGGTCTGCGGGCCGGATAGCCGAAGGCTTCACCACAACAGCGAGAGGAGCGGCGCCGTGACGTTCTCGACGTCCTGGGCACCACTGGAGATCGAAGCGAAGGGTGAGGGCGGTACCGGCGAACTGCTGAGCCGCCTGGACGAACTGGAGCTCGGCCTGGCCGGGACCCTGGTCAAGGAGAAGGCCCTGGTCTTCCGCGGTTTCGGGATCACCCCGGAGACGCTGGACACGGCCCTGGACCGGCTGCTGCCGAACCGGCTGGCGTACGTGCACGGCAACTCGCCGCGCACCAAGGTCGGCGGGAACGTCTACACCTCGACCGAGTACCCGCAGGAATTCACCATCTCGATGCACAACGAGATGAGCTACGCCCACGCGTGGCCGTCCCGTCTGGCCTTCTTCTGCCAGGTCCAGCCGGGATCCGGCGGTGC
This sequence comes from Streptomyces sp. NBC_01012, assembly GCF_045162755.1. NCBI lineage: Bacteria > Bacillati > Actinomycetota > Actinomycetes > Kitasatosporales > Streptomycetaceae > Streptomyces > Streptomyces sp. NBC_01012. The sequence continues at coordinate 4,312,781 of NZ_CP108688.1, forward strand.
CACCCCGGTGCTGGACGCCGAGCGCTGGCTGGCCGTCCTGGACCCGGAGGTGCGCGACGCCTTCGCCGGCGGGGTGCGCTACGTCCAGAACCTGCACGACGGCTACGGCCTCGGCAAGAGCTGGCAGGACACCTTCGAGACCAGCGAGCGCGCGGACGTGGAGGCCTTCCTGAAGGAGGCCGGCGCCGAGTGGGACTGGCGGCGTGACGGAAGCCTGCGGGTGGAGTCGCACCGGCCGTCCACGACCAAGCACCCGGTCACCGGCGCCGAGGTGTGGTTCAACCAGGCCGACCAGTGGCACCCGGCCGGTCTCGGTGACGACACCGCGGCCGAGCTCGCGCAGATCCTCTCCGAGGAGGAGCTGCCGCAGTCCGTGCGCTTCGCCGACGGCAGCCCGATCCCGCCCGAGTACGTCGCCCAGGTCCGCGACCGCGGTCTTGAGGCAGCCGTGAACGTCGACTGGCGCACGGGCGACCTGCTGCTCATCGACAACGTCCTGCTGGCCCACGGCCGGCGGCCGTTCACCGGGGACCGCCGTGTCCTCGTGGCGATGTCCGACTGAGCAGGCCCCAGGGCTGCCCGACCTCTTCGACCACGGAGCGAGTTTGACCATGACCACCATCACCTCGGAAGAGACACCCGCCGGCTGGGTGGGGAACGGAACCGTGCCCGGGATGCGACGTCCGGCGGCCCCCGGTACCGGCATCCACGACTACATCACCGAGAACAAGGCGGAGCTGCGCGAGCTGCTCACCCAGCGCGGCGCCCTGCTGCTGCGCGGATTCGAGGTCGGCGGTGTCGACGGCTTCGACGGCACCGTCCGGGCGTTCTCCGGCACGCCGCCGCTGGCGTACGCCGAGCGTTCCTCGCCCCGCAGCACGATCAAGGGCCAGGTCTACACCTCGACGGACTACCCGCCGAACGAGGAGATCTTCCTCCATAACGAGAACTCCTACCAGGCGGTCTGGCCGCGGACGCTGTACTTCTTCTGCGTCGAGCCGCCCGTCACGCAGGGAGCCACCCCGCTCGCCGACATCCGGCAGGTGCTGGCGGCCGTCGACCCTGAGGTGCGCGCGGAGTTCGAGGCGCGTGGCTGGCAGGTCGTGCGCAACTTCCACGCCGGGTTCGGAGTGCCCTGGCAGGAGGCGTTCAACACCCCGGACAAGGACGCCATCGTGGGGTACTGCAAGGAGCGCGGGATCGAGGCGGAGTGGCGTCCCGACGGCGGTCTGCGGACCACCGCCGTACGGCAGGCGGTGCACCGCCACCCGGTCACCGGCGAGGAAGTGTGGTTCAACCACGCGACGTTCTTCCACGTCAGCACCCTGGCGCCGGAGGTCGGTGCCGGTCTGCGCGCCATCTTCGCCGATGACGAGCTGCCTACGAACACCTTCTACGGCGACGGCGGGGTCATCCCCGACGAGGTGATGGACCACCTGCGTGCGGCCTACAGGTCGGCGTCGGTCCGCTTCGACTGGCAGCGCGACGACGTCCTCGTCGTCGACAACATGCTGGCCGCGCACGCGCGCGAGCCGTTCACCGGACCGCGGCGGATCGCCGTGGCCATGGCAGAGCCGTCCGACGCCTGACGGCCGACAGATCTTTGGGGAGTTGAGTCAGACATGTTCGAGACGTATGGATCACGGATCGCCGGGCTGGCCGTGTACCGGCCGGCCAGACTCGTGTCCAACGAGGAGCTGGCACCGCTGACGACGGTGTCGCCGCAGTGGATCGAGAGCCGCACCGGTATCAAGACCCGTCACCACGCCTCCGAGGAGGAGGACATGGTCACGATGTCGGCTGCCGCGGGCGAGAAGGCCGTCGTCTCCGCCGACATCGACCCGGGCGAGGTCGACCTCACGATCGTCGCGAGTGCCACCCGTCGCCGCCGTATGCCCGGCATCGCCCCCGAGGTGGCCAGCCGCATCGGGCTGCCCAACTCCGGTGCGTACGACCTCAACGCGGTCTGTGCCGGCTTCACCTACTCGCTGGCCATGGCGTCCAACGCCGTGCGGCTCGGCGAGGCGCGCAACGTCCTGGTCGTCGGCGCCGAGCGGACCAGCGAGTGGATCGACCCCAACGACCCCGACACGTTCGTCATCTTCGGTGACGGTGCCGGAGCCGCAGTGGTGTCCCGCTCGGACCAGCCCGCCATCGGCCCCGCGGTCTGGGGCAGCGACGGTGCCCGGCACGAGGTGCTCGGCATCACGGAGAAGGCCGACGGCCGCGAGTACGTCACGATGAACGGCCCGCTCGTCTACAAGTGGTCCACGGCCACCATGCCGGACGTCGCCCACCGGGCGTGCGCCGCAGCCGGGATCACCATGAAGGACGTCGACTGGTTCGTCCCGCACCAGGCCAACAACCGGATCATCAGGACGCTGGCCTCGAACCTGGACATCCCGGCCGACCGCGTCGTCAACGACGTCGTCGACACCGGCAACACCTCGGCCGCCTCGGTGCCGCTGGCGCTGAGCCGGCTCAAGGACAGCGGCCGCGCCACCCCCGGTGACAACGTTCTGCTGCTCGGCTTCGGTGCCGGCCTGACGTACGCCGGCCAGGTCGTCCGGATGCCGTAAGGCGCCCCCGAGACCCCCCTCGCACACGGATCCCCCCGCACCACACATCCCGCACACACATCCCCGCGACACACCTATGGAGACAAAGGTCATGACCAGAGACGAACTGATTGTCGAGATCATCAACCTCACGCTGCGTACCGCCCCCGACCTGGACGGCGAGGTCACCGCCGACTCCAGCTTCGACGAGCTCGGCATGGACTCCCTCACCCGTATCGACCTGCTGGCCGCGGTGGAGAAGACCTTCAACCAAACAGTTCCCGACGAGAAGGTCGGTGACCTGCTGCGCGTGTCCGACGTGGCCGACTTCCTGACTGCAAACAAGGCAGGAGTCTGACCCATGGACCACACGGACCCCATAAGCGGGGCTCTGCCCCTGTCGGTGGGCCAGGAGGGGCTCTGGCTGCTCCACAAACTGGCCCCCGACAGCGCAACCTACAACCTCGCCGGTGGTGTCCGGATGGAGCCCGCGCCGGACCCGGAGGTCCTGGCGCGGGCGGCCCGGGCGCTCACCGAACGGCATCCGATGCTGCGTTCGGTGTACGTCGAGGCCGACGGTGAACCGCGACGCGTGGTGCGGAAGGCGGGCGAGATCGGTGAACTCGTCGTCCGCGATGTACCCGACGCCGACGACGCGGAGCTCGACCGGCTCGTCAAGGCCGAGGCCGGCGCCCCTTTCAGGCTCTCGGACGAGGGGCCGTTCCGGGTGGTGCTGTGGCGCCGTCGCACGGACGCCGTGCTGCTGGCGCTCACCCATCACATCGCCACGGACGCCGTGTCGCAGTGGATGCTGTGGCGTGATCTGCTCGACGCCTACGCGGCGTTCGCCGAGGGCGGGGAGCCCGCCTGGGCGCCCATCGCCGTCGACTACGGCCACTTCGTCCAGGCCGAGCGCGATCTCCTCGAATCCTCACGCGGAGCGCGGCAGGCGGAGTTCTGGCAGGAGCAGGTCGAGGGCTCCGCGCCCGCCGAGCTGCTGACCGACAAGCCCCGGCCGGCCGTGTCCTCGTTCACCGGTGCCAGCCTCGTACGCAGGCTGCCCGACGAACTCGCCGAGCGGCTCAAGCGCGCGGCCGCGGCCCAGGAGATCTCGCAGTTCGCCCTGGCGCTCGGCTCCCTGCAGGCCCTGCTCAACCGCTGGACAGGACAGACCGACTTCCTCATCGCCTGCCCGGCATCGGTACGCCGGTCCGCCGCCAAGGACGTCGTCGGCTACTACGTCAACCCGGTGCTCGTGCGGGCCGTGTTCGACAGGAACACCCCGCTGGGCGAGGTGACGGCCGCGGCCAACGACCGCCTCAGGCAGGCGACCGCGCGCGCCACCTACCCCTTCCCGCTGGTCGCGCGGAACGCGGCCGCGGACGGACCGCTGTTCCGGGTCTCCATGACCATGGTCACCACGGACCGCTTCGGCGACGAGCTGGCCGGTGCGGTCGCCGGCGTGCCCCTCGACGTCGCCGGCCTGACCACCACGTACCTGGAGATCCCGCACCTCGAGGGACAGTGCGACATCAGCTTCGAGGTCACCCGTGACGCGCAGGGGCTCACCATCGCCCTGCGCTACGACACCGCGCTCTTCGAGCGGGCCACCATGGACCGGCTGTTCGACCAGCTCATCCGCTTCATGACCGCCGCCGGGGACACCCCCGAGCGCCCGGTCTCGCGGGTCCCGCTGACGGACGCCGCCCAGAAGCGTTCGCTGCTGGCCATGGGCAGCAACACCGGCGCCGGATCATGAAGCAACCCGTGCTCCACGGCATTCTCGACGGCGTGGGCAACACGCACCTCGTCGAGCTCGGCGGGCTGCTGCCCCGCTTCGGGTCGCGTGTCTTCGCGAAACTGGAGGCGTTCAACCCGGGCGGCAGCGTCAAGGACAGGTCGGCGCTGTCGATGCTGCTCGGCAGGATCCGTAACGGTGAACTGGTACCCGGCCGGTCCACGGTCGTGGAATCGAGCTCCGGGAACCTCGCGATCGGCATCGCACAGATCTGCCGGTACTTCGGGATCGACTTCATCTGCGTCGTGGACCCCAAGACCACCCAGCAGAACCTGGCGATCCTGCGCGCCTACCGGGTCACGGTCGAGATGGTGACCGAGACCGACCCGGAGACCCGCGCCTATCTGCCCACACGTCTGGCCCGGGTACGCGAACTGGTGGCCTCCATACCCGGCGCGTACTGGCCCAACCAGTACGCCAACCCGCTCAACCCGCAGGCCCATGTGCAGACCATGCGGGAGATCGCCGAGGCGCTGGACGGCCGGGTGGACTACCTGTTCTGCTCGACCGGCACCGGCGGCACCATGACCGGCTGCGCCCAGTACATCCGCGAGAGCGGGCTCGACACCACGCTGGTGGGCGTCGACGCGCTGGGCAGCGTGCTGTTCGGCGGCCCCTCAGGTCCCCGGCTGCTGCCGGGACACGGGGCCGCGATCAAGCCGCCGCTGTTCGACTCGACGCTGGCCGACGAGGTCGTGCTCGTCTCCGACCTCGACTGTGTCGTCGGCTGCCGGACCCTGACCCACCGTGAGGCGATCCTCGCCGGCGGCTCGTCGGGCGCGGTGACCGCCGCACTCGGGAAGATGGCCGACCGCATCCCGGCCGGCAGCAACTGCGTGATGATCTTCCCCGACCGCGGCGACCGCTATCTCGACACCATCTACTCCGACGACTGGGTGCGCGCCCACTTCGGAGAGGTCTCACATCTGTGGAACGAACCCGAACACACATTGGCGGTGGGCGCATGCTGATCATCAAGCACGGTGAAGTGGCCGGGCTGCTGGCCGGACGCGAGAAGGAGGTCATCGACCTCGTCGCCGATGCCTACCGGCGTCACGACGAGGGCCGTACGGTCCTGCCGCACTCCGTCTTCCTGCGCTTCCCCGAGCGTCCGAGGGACCGGATCATCGGTCTCCCCGGCTACCTCGGGGGTGAGAGCGAAGTCGCCGGAATGAAGTGGATCTCCTCCTTCCCCGGCAACGTCGCCAACGGACTGCAGCGCGCCAGCGCCGCCGTCCTGCTGAACAGCCTGGACAACGGACACCCCGAGGCGCTCATCGAGGGCTCGCTGATCTCGGCCCGGCGCACCGCGGCCTCGGCCGCGCTCGGCGCGCGGATGCTGCTCGGCGACCGCAGGCCGTCCGGGCTCACCCTCATCGGCACCGGGATCATCAACCGTGAGGTGCTGCGCTTCCTGGCCGCCGAGCGGCCCGAACTGGACTCGCTCGCCGTGTACGACACGGACCTGGAGCGCGCCAAGCACTTCACCGCGGACCACGCCAGGCTGCTGCCGGGCGCGAAGATCCGCCACTGCGCCACGCTCGAAGAGGCACTCGCCGCGCACGACCTGGTGTCGTTCGCGACGACGGCCGCCTCACCGCACACCGGCCTGGACGCCTGCCCGCCCGGCACCGTCGTCCTCCACATCTCCCTGCGCGACCTGACCGTGCCCGCCGTACTCGGTGCGCACAACGTCGTCGACGACACCGACCACGTGTGCCGTGAGCAGACTTCACTGCACCTCGCCGAACAGCACACCGGTGGGCGCGACTTCGTCGACGCCTCGATCGGCGCGCTGCTGCGCGGCACCGCCCGGCTGGAGCCGGAAGCAGGAAAGCCGCTCGTCTACTCCCCGTTCGGTCTGGGCGTCCTGGACCTGGCACTGGCCGGCTTCGTCCGGGACCAGGCACGAAGGAGTGGCATCGGCACCCGTATCGACGGCTTCGTACCCGCGCCGACCCCCTAGCTGCGCCGGGTCGCCGCCACTGAACGCTGCACTGATCAACACCTCTGGAGAAGAGATGTCTGTCCCGCTGCACGAACTGATCGCCCAGCAGACCGTCCGTACCCCACACGCCATCGCGGTCGACGACGCACAAGGGTCGATGACGTACGCGCAGCTGGACCGCCGCGCGAACGGCATCGCCCGGCTCCTGCGCGGGCGCGGCGTCCTCCCCGAGTCGCGGGTGGCCGTCTGCCTGCCCCGCGGGCGTGAGCTCGTCGCGGCGCTCCTGGGTGTCTGGAAGGCCGGCGCGGCCTACGTGCCGCTGGACGCGGGCCACCCGGCGGAGCGGATCGCCTGGATGGTCGAGGACAGCGGTGTGCGGACCGTGCTGACCGTCGGCGCTTCCGCCGAGGCTCTGGACGGCGTCGTGACCGATGGTGTCGTGCTGCTGGACGCCGCGGGCGGCGATGCCGACGCCGAACCCGTGGCGACGAGCCCGCAGCACGCCGCGTACATCACGTACACCTCGGGCTCGACGGGCCGCCCCAAGGGCGTGCTCGTCGAGCACGGCGGCATCGCCAACCGGGTGGCCTGGTCGGTCGCCCAGCAGGAACTCACCGCCGAAGACCGCGTGTTGCAGAAGACCGTCCTCACCTTCGACGCGGCGGCCCTGGAGCTCTTCGCGCCCCTGGTCGCGGGCGGCACCGTCGTGATGGCACCCGAGGGCGCCGAATCGAACCCCGCGCTCCTCGTACGGACGGTCGCCGACCGGCGGATCACCGTCCTCCAGGGCGTGCCCTCCGTGCTGCGGCTGCTCGCCGACGAGCCCGCCTGGTCCGAGTGCACCGGGCTGCGGCTCGTCCTGTCCGCGGGTGAGGCGCTCGACGCCGAGCTGTGCCGCAGGCTCGGCGAGCCCACCGGCGCCAAGGTGTGGAACACCTACGGCCCCACCGAGTGCTCCATCGACGTCACGGGCCAGGAGTTCGACCCCGAGCTGCACACCGAGGCGGTGCCGATCGGCCGGCCGATCGACAACATGCGGGTGTACGTGCTCGACGAGGAACTGGACCCGGTGCCGATCGGCGTCGTGGGCGAGCTGTACGCCGGAGGCATCGGCCTGGCACGCGGCTACGTCGGCAACGCCGCGCAGACCGCCGAGCGGTTCGTCCCCGACCCGCACGGCCCGGCCGGCAGCCGCATCTACCGCACCGGCGACCTCGCCCGCTGGCGTTCCGACGGCGCACTCGCCTACCTCGGCCGCGTCGACCACCAGGTCAAGGTGAACGGCGTCCGGATCGAGCCCGCCGAGGTCGAGGCCGCGCTCAACGCACACCCCGACATCCGGGGTGCCGCCGTCGGCGCGTACACCGTCGCCGGCGGGAAGCGGCTCGTCGCCCACCTGGTGGCCGCCCGCCGCATACCCAGGGACGAGCTGCGCAGCTTCCTGCGCAAGCGGCTCCCCGAGCCGATGGTCCCCGCCCTCTTCGTGCCGGTGGACTCCTTCCCGCTGACCAGCAACGGCAAGATCGACCGCAAGGCGCTGCCCGACCCCGAGCAGCCGGACACGCGGACCGCGGGCGAGGGCCCCCGGTACACCGCCCCCCGCACCGTCGCCGAACGCCTCGTGGCCGAGGTGTGGGAGCAGCTGCTCCAGGTCGAACGGGTCGGTGTGCACGACGACTTCTTCGCACTCGGCGGCTCCTCGCTCGTCCTGACCCGGCTGGCCGACGCCCTGGGCAAGGCCTCCGGCGACAGCATCCAGCTGCGCGGTCTCTTCTCGGCCTCCACGGTCGAGGCCCAGGCCAAGCTCCTGGAGGACGCACGGCCCGCCGTGCCCGAGGTGGTGCCGGTGGGACGCGAAACCCCGCTGCCGCTCTCCTTCGGACAGCACCGGCTGTGGTTCCTGGACCGCATGCACCCGGGCAGCGCGGAATGGGTCGCGCCGATGTTCCTGCGCCTGCCGCCCGGCACCGCCTCCGACACCGTGCAGTCCGCACTGGACACGCTGGAGACCCGCCACGAGTCGCTGCGCACCCGCTACGTCCTGGAGGGCGAGGAGCCCCGCCAGGTGGTGGCCGAGCCGCAGCCGGTCGAGCTGCGCGTGGTGGACGCGAGCGAGGCGGAGCTCGAAGGCCTCTTCGGCGAGCAGTTCGCCCGCGGCTTCGACCTGAGCGACGGGCCGCTGTGGCGCGCACTCCTCGTCCGGGTCCCCGTCGGCGGCCCCGTGCTCCTCGTCACGACCCACCACATCGCCGGCGACGGCTGGTCGACGGTCCTGCTGGACCGCGAGATCCGCGAGCTGTGCGCGGCCGCGGCCGAGGGCCGCACGGCGGAACTCGCCGACCCCGCGGTGCAGTACGCGGACTACGCGGCCTGGCAGGCAGCCCGGTCCGACGACGCGATCCTCGACCGCGAACTCGACTACTGGAAGAACGCGCTGCGCGGCATGCCCGAGCTGCAGCTCCACACGGACCGCGTACGCCCCGCCAGGCGTGACGGCAAGGGCGAGGGCGTGCGCTTCTCGGTGCCGGCCGGTCTCGCCGACGCCCTCAGCGGCATCGGACGGAAGCACGGAGCGACCCAGTACGCGACCCTGCTGGCCGTCTTCGCCGCACTGCTCTCGCGCCACAGCGGCCAGGACGACTTCGGCATCGGGAGCCCGGTCACCGGGCGTCTGAGGCCGGAGACCGAGGGAACGGTCGGCTTCTTCCTGAACTCGCTCGTCATGCGCTGCGACCTCACCGGTGACCCCAGCTTCGGCGAGCTGCTGGGACGCACCAAGGACACGGCCATGGCCGGCTTCGCGCACCAGGAGCTGCCGTTCGAGCGGCTGGTGGACGAGCTGCAGCCGGTCCGCGACCTGTCGCGCACCCCGCTGTACCAGGTGGCGTTCGACCTCCAGGACGAGGGAGCCACTTCGGTGGCAGCCGACGGCGTGCTGATGGACGCCTTCCAGGGCGCCTGGCGGGTGGCCAAGACCGACCTGACGATGTTCGTGTGGCGCCAGGCCGACGGCTCGCTGAACGGTGCGCTGGAGTACGCGAGCTCGCTGTTCGACCGGTCCACGGTGGAGCGTCTTGCCGACCACTTCGTACGGCTGGTGGAGGGCGTCGTCGCGGCGCCGGAGTCCTCGATCTCGACCATCGACATCACCTCGGTCCACGAGCACCGGCTCCTGCGGGTCTGGAACGACTCGGCGGTGGCGGTGCCGGAGATCGCGGTGCCCGAGCTGGTGGCACGTCGGGCCGCGGAGTCGCCGAGCGCGGTGGCCGTGGAGGCCGGCGGGCGGTCCCTGACCTTCGAGGAACTGGACGTCCGGGCCAACCGGTTGGCGCATCTGCTGCGTGCGGCGGGTGTGGGTCCTGAGTCGACGGTTGCGGTGCTGTTGGATCGTTCGGTTGATCTGGTGGTGTCGTTGCTGGCGGTGTGGCGTGCGGGTGGTGGGTTCGTTCCGATGGACCCGGTGCTGCCGGCCGGCCGTATCGCGGGCATGGTGGCCGACGCGCGGGTGACGGTCGCGTTGACGTCGAGCGAGTACGTGGACCGGTTCCCGGGTGTGGAGACGGTGCTGGCCGAGGACGATCTGTCCTCGCTGCCCGACTGGACCCCCGAGTTGGTGCTGGATCTGGATTCGGTGGCGTACACGGTGTTCACGTCGGGTTCGACGGGGCGGCCGAAGGGTGTGCAGGTTTCGCATCGGAGTCTGGTCAATCATGTGGACTGGGCGGTGCGGGAGTTGGTGGCGTCGGGTTCGGGTGGTGCGCCGGTGTTCTCGTCGGTGGCTTTCGACCTGGTGGTGCCGAATGTGTGGGCGCCGTTGGCGGCTGGTCAGCGTGCGTGGCTGTGGGACGGTGAGCTGACGGAGCTGGGCGGGAGTCTGGCGGCTGCGGGTCCGTTCTCGTTCATGAAGCTGACGCCGGGGCATCTGGAGGTGCTGTCGGGCCAGCTGTCGGATGACCAGATCCAGGCGCTGACCTCCCGCGTCGTGGTGGCGGGTGAGGCTCTGCCTGGCGGTCTCGTCGAGCGCTGGCGGGTCCTTCTCGGTGAGGGCCGGGTGCTCAATGAGTACGGTCCGACCGAGGCGACGGTGGGGACGTGTGTGTTCCCGCTGGTCGAGGCCTTCGAAGGCGTAGTCCCGATCGGGCGTCCGCTGCCGAACATGCTCATGCGCGTCCTGGACGCAGGCCTTCAGCCGGTGCCGGTGGGTGCGGTGGGTGAGCTGTTCGTCGGCGGTACGGGTGTGGCACGCGGTTACGCCTACCGTCCTGGTGCGACGGCTGAGCGTTTCGTGCCCGACCCGTACGGTCCGGCCGGCACGCGTCTCTACCGCACGGGTGACCTCGTCCGGTGGCGTGGTGATGGTGCGGTCGAGTTCCTGGGCCGTATCGACGATCAGGTCAAGGTCCGCGGTTACCGCATCGAGCTCGGTGAGATCCGTGCCGCGCTCATCGCACGCCCTCAGGTCACCGACGCCACCGTCGTGGTGTCGGAGGACCAGCGGCTGATCGCCTACGTCGTCGGTACGGGTATCGAGGGGCTGGCTGATGAGCTCGGGGCGTCGCTGCCCGAGTACATGGTCCCGTCGGTCTTCGTCGCACTCGATGCACTCCCGCTGACGGCCAACGGCAAGATCGACCGGCGTGCTCTCCCCGACCCCGAGGCCACGACCGCGGACGCGTTCATCGCGCCCCGCACGCCCACCGAGGAGCGCATCGCGTCCATCTGGCGCGATCTGCTGGGCAAGGAAGCGAGCGCCCAGGACAGCTTCTTCGACCTGGGAGGCCACTCCATCCTGGCCGTCCGGCTGGTCTCGCGCCTGCAGAACGAGTTCGACCTGGACCTGCCGATGCGCGTCGCCTTCGAGAGTCCGACGATCGCGCAGCTCGCGGTCGAGATCGAGGACCGGATCAGGGCCGAGATCGACGCCGTACTCACCGAGTCCCTCTGATCCCGTCGAGACGAAAGGCCTGCCCATGCGACATCTCATCTCCATCAGCGACCTGACCGACGACGACCTGCGGGGCCTCGTCGAGCGAGGGGCGGAATTCGCCGCCGGGGCGCGGGCGACCTCGCTGGAGGACGCGATCGTCGGTATCTACTTCCGGCGGACCTCCACCCGTACGCGTACCGCCTTCACCAGCGGCGCGCTGCGGCTGGGCGCGAGGACCGTGACGTACGGTCCCGACGATCTGCAACTGAACACAGGGGAGACCACCGAGGACACCGGCCGGGTGCTCTCCGGCATGCTGGACCTGCTGGTGGCCCGTACGTCGGACGCCACCGCGGAACTGCGGACCTGGGCGGCCGGCGGGCAGATGTCCGTCGTGAACGCGATGAGCGCCGAGGAGCACCCCACCCAGGGGCTCACGGATCTCACCACGCTCCACCACCACTTCGGCCGCGTCGACGGTCTGCGGGTCATGTACGTCGGCGAGGGCAACAACAGCGCCGCCGCCCTGGCCCTCGCCCTGACCCGGTTTCCCGGGACCGAGCTGGAGCTGCGGACACCGCCCGGTTACGGTCTTGCGCCGGAGATTCTCGCCGTCGCCACCGAACAGGCGGCGCGCAGCGGATCGAAGGTGTCCGAGCAGCACGACATGGCCGCCAGGCCCTCGGGGCTCGACGCCGTCTACACCACACGCTGGCAGACCACCGGAACCAGTAAGCCGACCGCCGACTGGCGAGAGGTCTTCGCACCGTTCCAGGTCACCGACGAGCTGTGGGAGCAGAGCCCGGACGCGGTCTTCCTGCACGATCTTCCCGCTCACCGCGGCCAGGAGGTCACCGCCGAGGTGCTGGACGGGCCGGCGAGCATCGCCTTCACCCAGGCCACGCACAAGCTGCACAGCGCGATGGCTGTCCTGGAATGGTGCTGGGCCGAACGTCCATGACCGACGAGGGGGAATACCGAGTCGTAAAGAAGAAGAGACGCAGCAAGCACGCGCTGCCGACGTTGCGCAGCTACCGGGACTTCCGGTTGCTGTGGACCGGCTCCGCCATGTCGGTCATGGCGGAGCGGTGCTCGGGCATGGCGTTCACCCTGCTCGTGCTGTGGCACACCCGCTCGGAGAGCGCTGCCGGACTTGTCGGCTTCGCGGGGCTGTTGCCCGCGCTGCTTGTCCAGTTGCCGGCCGGGGTGATGGTGGACCGGCTGAACCGGCGTCGGGTGATGATGACGTGTGTCATCGTGCGCATGATCGCGGTGGCGACGGTCGCCGCGACGCTTCTCGGGGACACCGTCTGGGTCTGGCACATCGCGATCGTGGCGTTCATCCAGAGCAGCATGACGGTCTTCTACCAGCTGTCCGAGCGGGCCATGGTCCGCGGTGTGGTGCCGCCCCAGCAGCTGGGGGCGGCCATGGCGACGAACGAGGCACGCTCGCGCGGCGTCAACTTCGTCGGACATCCGGTGAGCGGCGCCATGTTCGGCCTGTCGGCGTGGATGCCGTTCATGTCGAGTGTCGGTCTGTATCTGCTCTCCCTGATCACGCTGGTGCGGCTGCGCGGGGAGAAGGAGCCGCCCGCGAGGCCGAACAACAAGCGCCGCAAGATGCGGGCGGACATCGGCGCCGGGCTCCGGTGGGTATGGGATCGCGCCTATTTCCGGACGGCGCTGCTGATCATCGCGGGGAGCAATCTGGTCTTCCAGGGGCTCATCCTCACCGTGGCCGTGGTGGTCAGGGAGGACGGCGGAGCCGCCGGAACCGTCGGCCTGATCATGGCATCAGGCGGGGCGGGAGGGCTGTTCGGGGCGTTGGTCGGCGGCTGGCTCAACAAGCGCCTGGCGATGCGTCAGATCATGATCATCGCGCATGTGACCTGGGCGCTGGTCATGCCCGCAGCAGTATTTTTCAGACAACCTGTAGCACTCGGTGTTCTCTTCTTCATAACGTCTCATATAGGAGCCGCTGTTACTGTCTCCGGCATGTCCTACCAGGTGCGCATCACCCCCAACAACATGCAGGGGCGTGTCGGCAGTGTCGTCATGCTCATTGTGTCGGGGGCGAGTTCACTCGGGGCGCTGGGTACCGGGTACCTGCTGGAAGCGGTCGGCAGCCGGCACACGCTGATGGCCGTGTCGGGCGTGATGGTGCTGCTCGCTCTGATCGCCGCCGTGGTCTTCACCAGACGGGGTGCGGCACTCGAGGACAGACAGGACAGCGCACCGCCCCCACAGCCCGAGCCGGTTGCCATCGCGGACGGGTCGACGGCCGATCCCCTCACCACCCTGGAATTGCGGAGAATCGATGGATGACGCAGTGCGGCTCGAGTCGCTGACCAAGACATACGGATCAGGTGACAGCGCGGTGACAGCGCTGCGCGAGATCGGTCTGTCCTTTCCTCGCGGTAGCTTCACCGCGATCATGGGCCCCTCGGGCTCCGGCAAGTCGACTCTTCTGCAGTGTGCCGCCGGACTCGACAGACCTACTTCGGGCCGGGTGTTCATCGACGGCACGGACATCGTCGGGCTGAACGAGACCCAGCTCACCGAACTCCGCCGCGACCGCACGGGGTTCATCTTCCAGGCCTTCAACCTGCTGCCGTCCCTCACCGCCGAGCAGAACGTGGCGCTGCCGATGCGGCTGGCCGGGCGCAAGCCCAAGCGCCGGGCCGTGCTGCAGGCACTCGCCCAGGTCGGTCTCGAGAGCAAGGCGGGCAGCAGGCCGGGTCAGCTCTCCGGCGGTCAGCAGCAGCGTGTGGCCATCGCCCGCGCGCTGGTGTCCAGGCCCGCCGTGCTCTTCGCCGACGAACCCACCGGTGCGCTCGACCTCACCACGGGGCGCGAGCTGCTCGACACGTTACGTCAGCTGGCCGGTGCGCCCGTGCAGAATCCCGGTGTCGTGCCGGCACCGGGCCCCGGGGAGCGGGTGTCCACCACGATCGTGATGGTCACGCACGACCCGAACGTGGCGGCGTACGCGGACACGGTGCTGTTCCTCGCCGACGGCAGCCTGGTCGGCGAGCTGCGTTCGCCCACCGCCGAGGCGGTAGCCGCTCGGATGACGGACCTGGCGGTGTCCCGGTGATCAGGGTTGCTTTCCAGACCCTGCGGACACGGTGGGTGTCGTTCCTCGGCACCATCGTGGCGCTGGTGCTCGGGGTCGCGCAGGTCGCGGCCATGGGCGTACTCCTCATGACGATGCTCGACCTGCCGGACCGGCCGGTGGAGCGGTTCGCCGACGCGCCCGCCGTGGTGCAGGCGTCCGACCCGGAGTGGAACCCCGCCCATCACGACCTCGGTGTCCGCTCGCTGGCCGACGCGCACGGAATCTCGCCCGAGCTGAGCGAGAAGGTCGCCGCCACCGGCGAGACCGTGGTCGACCGTGCCTTCTACGCCCAGCTGGAGGGCGGCCCCGACGACCAGGTGGGACACCCCTGGCCGGTGGCACGCTTCGGCGGCTACAAGCTCGTCGACGGCAAGGAGCCGTCCGGTGACAAGGACGTCGTCGTCGCGTCGGACCGGGCGCACACCGGCGACAAGGTGACGGTCCTGACCGCGTCCGGGGTCGAGAAGTACACGGTCAGCGGCACCGTCGACCCGGTCGGCTGGGAGGACGCCGTCTTCTTCACCGACAAGGAGGCAGCGCGGCTCTCCCCCCGTATCGAGTCCCTGGTGGCGCTCGGTCCGGTGGCCGATGTGCGCGCCGCCGTCGGCGACGACGCCTCGGTGCTCACCGGCCAGGACCGCCACAAGGTGGACGCCAGCGAGGCCAGTGACCGCGAGACCCTGGACAACACCGTCACGCTCGTCCCGGTGATGGCCGGTGTGGCGGGCGTGACCGCGATCTTCGTGGTGGCCTCCACCTTCGCCTTCGCGGTGGTCCAGCGGCGCCGGGAGGTCGCACTGCTGCGTACCGTCGGCGCCACCCCCAAGCAGGTGCGCAAGATGGTCCGCAACGAGGCGCTGCTCGTCGGCACCTTCGCCTCCGCGGTGGGCGCCGTCCTCGGGCTGTTCGGCGCGCAACTGCTCGCCGACATGCTCAAGTCGATGGACATCTCGCCCGAGTGGTTCACGGTGGAACCCTCGCTGCACTGGACCGTACTCTCGCCCCTGGCCGCCGCCTTCCTGGTCGGTCTCCTGGTGGCGGTCGGCGGTGCGGCGAGCGCGGCACGCAGGGCCGGCGGCATCCGTCCGATCGAGGCGCTGCGTGAGGCGTCGGCCGACGACACGGAGGTGACGCCCAGCCGGGCGCTGCTCGGTGTCATCGCCCTGGTCGGCGGTGTCGGGTGGACGGCGTGGATCGCCATCGGCTCACCGACGAGCGTGCTCTCGCCCACGGTCTACGTCATCTCGCTGACGGTGCCGGTCCTGGCCGCCGCGGTGCTCGCACCGCTGGTCGTCGGACCGCTCACCAAGCTGCTGATGGCGCCCTTCAGGGGAGCTTCGGGCCCCACCGCGATGCTGGTGCGCGAGAGCGCGCTGACCTCACGGCGGCGTACCGCCGCCACCGCGGCGCCCGTCCTGCTCACCGTCGGGCTCACCTTCTCGCTTCTCGCCGCCACCGACTCGCTCGGTGCCGCTCGCGACAACGGGCTTCAGAACCAGGTCAGTTCGCAGTACGCGCTGGCGCCCGACGGCACCCCGGGCATCAGCCCGCAGGTGATCGACCGTGTCGCGGAGATCGACGGCGTGCACATCGCCGCGCCGATCCTCACCACCGTCTACACCAAGGACGAGAACCGGTACGACGAGGACGACGGGCTCGTCGTCGACCCCGTCGCGCTGAAGAAGACGACGGACCTGAAGATCATCGACGGGTCCCTGGACGATCTCGACGACAACAGCACGGTCGTGGCCGATCTGTGGCACAAGGACGTCGGCGAGAAGCTCGACGTGGAGATGGCCGACGGAGAGCACGTCCAGCTGAAGGTCGTGGCGACCTACAAGGCGCTGCGGGGCGAGGACGTGGCCTATCTGACGCCGAAGTTCGCCAAGTCGGCCGGCTACGCCAGGGACGGCCTCGCCAGGCGTGCCTACATCACCCTGGACTCCGGAGCCGATCACGCGGCGGTGACCGCGCAGATCCGCAAGGCGGTGGCAGGCAGCGGAGCCGAGTTCATGACGAGGGACCAGCTGGTCGCCTCCGAGAGCGCGTACGCACGTCATCTCACGGAGGTACGGCAGCGCTCCACCGCGGTGATCATCATGATCTTCTGCTTCATCGCGATCCTCAACACGCTCCTCATGGCGACGGCCGATCGGCGCCGCGACCTGGCGGTGCTGAGGATGGCGGGTGCCACCCCGAGGCAGGTCGTGCGGTTCTTCCTGGCCGAGGCCCTGCTGGTCTCCGCCATCGGTGTGGTGCTGGCCCTGGTGGCCACGGCGGTCAACCTGGGCGGTCTGTGGAGTGCGCTGCTCCAGCTGTTCGGCTCGACACCGATCGTCGTGCCGTACGTGATCGTCATCGCTGTCGCCGTCGTGTCCACCGTGCTCGCGGTGATCGGCACGGTGCTGCCCGTCGGCGCCGCACTGCGCGCACGGACCGTCCAGTTCCTCGGCTCACGCGAGTAACCCCTTCGAGGACGCGCCCCACCCGTACCACCCCGAACCCACGCGGTCCGGTCCCGCCTCCCCCGACGGGACCGGGCCGCGTGCTGCGTTGTGGCCGTGTGTGTACGGATGTGTCGAGTAGAGGGCCGATATAGGCGCGCGTCCGAAGCTGGGTGGGAATCCGACCACCGAAGGGAAACCGTCATGGCTGACGAGCAGACCGACAACCGCGTCTACCGAGTCGTCCTGAACGACGAGGAGCAGTACTCGATCTGGGACGCGGACCGTGAGCTGCCGGCCGGCTGGCACGCCGAGGGCACCGAGGGTGCCCGGCAGGTCTGCCTCGACCGGATCGAAGAGGTCTGGACGGACATGCGGCCCGCGAGTCTGCGCCGCCGTATGGAGACGTCCGGCGTCTGAGCGGGAACCGCCGGACAGAGCACGACGCACTACACCCAGTGAGACGTACGGAACGAAGGTCGGGAGGGGCGCTCAGCATGAGTACTGGCGAAGTCCGCACGGGCGGACAGGCCGAGGAGAGGCGCGAGGAACTGGTGCGCGCCCGACTCGCCGGAGGCCGCAGCGGCCGGCGTGCCGCAGTGGTGCCGGTCGAGCGGGGCGGCCCGCTGGCGCTCTCCCACGGTCAGCAGCAGATGTGGTTCCTGAGCAGGCTCGACCCGGACAGCTGGGAGTACAGCGTCCCGGTCGCACTGCGGCTGCGCGGACCGCTCGACCTCTCGGTGCTGCGCCGCAGCTTCGAGGAACTGGTGGCGCGGCACGAGATCCTCCGCACCCGGTACCGCCTCGAAGGCGCCGAGCCGGTCCAGCTGATCGACCCTCCCGCCCCGTTCGGTCTCCCCGTCGACGACCTCACCGACACGACCGACCCGGCCGAGCGGGAACAGCGCGCCTTCGCCCTGGCCGAGGCCGAGCCAGGCCGCCCCTTCGATCTGGAGAACGGCTCGCCGCTGCGGGCCCGGCTCATCCGGATCGCCGAGGACGACCACCTGCTGGTCGTGGTCTTCCACCACGTCGCCTGCGACGAGTGGTCCGTCGGCCTGTTCATGTCCGAACTCTCCGCCGTGTACGGGGCGTTCGGCGAGGGCAAGCCGTCACCGCTGGCGCCGATGGCCGTCCAGTACGCCGACTACGCCGCCTGGCAGCACACCCGCCTCGCCGGCGACGACCTGACCAAGCAGCTCGACCACTGGCGCGGCCGGCTGGCCGGCATCACCCCGCTCGAAGTGCCCACCGACCGCCGCAGGCCGGCATCGCGCAGCTACGACGGCGACGCGGTGCCCGTCGAGATACCGGCGCCGCTGGCCGAGAAGCTGCGCGCGCTCGGCTCCGCACACGGTGCCACCCCCTTCCAGACCCTCCTCGCCGGCTACCAGGCGCTCCTCTCCCGGTACACGGGCCGCGACGACATCGCGGTCGGCACCGTGGTGTCGGGCCGCAGCCGCCCCGAGCTGGAACAGCTGATCGGCTACGGCATCAACACCCTGGTCCTGCGCGGGCAGTGGCAAGGCGACCCGACGTTCAGGGACCTGCTCGTCGGCGCCCGGGAGACCGTGCTCGACGCCTTCGACAACCAGGAGTTCCCGTTCGCGCGGATCGCGGACGAACTCGTGCCGGTACGCGACCTGTCCCGCACGCCCCTGTGCCAGGTGGCCTTCACCATGCACCAGGAGCGCACCCGCGACTTCCAGCTGCCCGGTGTCGAGGCCGAAGCCCTGCACGCGGCCTCACGCGTCTCGCGCTTCGACCTCACCCTTCAGCTGAGCGAGTCCGCGGACGGCCGCATCAGCGGCACGCTCGAATACAGCACCGCGCTCTACGACCGGACCACCGTCGAGCGCATGGCCAAGCACCTCGTGCGGCTGGTCGATGCGGCCGTCGCCGAACCCGACCAGCGGCTCTCCCGCCTCGACATGCTGGACGAGTCCGACCTCGCGGTCCTGCTGCCCGAGCCCGCCTTCTTCGAAGAGCCCGACCGCTGCGTCCACGAGCTCGTCGAGGACCGGGCCGCGGCCACCCCCGACGCCACAGCCGTCGTCCTCGGCAACCAGCACCTCAGCTACGCCGAGCTCAACACCCGGGCCAACCGGCTCGCCCACCACCTGCGGGCCCAGGGCGCCGGCCCCGGCGGACTCGTCGGCGTCAGCCTGGACCGCGACCTCGACCTGGTGCCGACCCTCCTCGCCGTGCTCAAGACGGGGGCGGGCTACCTGCCCCTGGACCCGGAGCACCCGGCCGACCGCATCGGCTACACGCTGAAGGACGCGGGAGCCCGGATCGTCGTCACCGCCGGTGCGCACGCCGCGCACCTGGCCGACGTCGTCGACGGACTGCTCGTCGTGCTGGACGGCGAGGCGGAGACCGCCGCCCTGGCCGCGGCACCGGACAGCAACCCCGAGTCCGGCGCGGTGCCCGACGACCTGATCTACACCATCTACACCTCCGGCTCCACCGGACGCCCCAAGGGCGTCGGCCTCAGCCACACCAACGTCCTCCGCCTGTTCACCGCGACCGACACCCACCTCGGTTTCGACGAGAACGACGTGTGGGCCCTCTTCCACTCCTACGCCTTCGACATGTCGGTCTGGGAGATCTGGGGAGCGCTCATCCACGGCAGCCGGCTCGTGGTCGTACCGCCGGACGTGGCCCGTGCCCCCGAGGAATTCCTCCGCCTACTCACCGAGCAGCAGGTCACCCTCCTCAACCAGACCCCGTCCGCCTTCCGCAGCCTGGTCTCCCTCGCCGCGGACGGACACCGGCTGCTCGACGAACTCGCGCTGCGCGCCGTGACGTTCGGCGGCGAACGGCTGGACATCCCGGGCCTCAAGCCCTGGGTCGCCCGCCGCGGCCTCGAACAGACCTCGCTGATCAACCTCTACGGCATCACCGAGACCTGCGTCCACACCACGTACCACCAGCTCACCGACACCGACCTGGAGTCCGACACCGGGAACGCGATCGGCGTACCGCTGCGTGACCTCCAGGTCCACCTGTTCGGCCCGCACGGCGAACTGGTTCCCACCGGTGTGCCGGGTGAGATCCACGTCGGCGGTCCCGGCGTCGCCCGCATGTACCTCAACCGCCCTGCCCTGACGGCCGAACGCTTCGTACCCGACCCGTACGGAAAGCCCGGCTCCCGGCTGTACCGCAGCGGTGACCTCGCGAGCAGGCGGCCCGACGGCAGCCTCGACTACCTGGGCCGTATCGACCACCAGGTGAAGATCCGCGGACACCGCATCGAACTCGGCGAGGTCAAGGCCGCGTTGACCGCACACCCGCGCGTGCGGGACGCGGTCGTCGTCGCCCGTGAGGACACCCCGGGAGACCGCAGGCTCGTCGCGTACGTCGTGCCCACCAGCGAGGCCGTCGCAGCGCCCAGCGAACTGCGCACCCTGCTGGCCAGGTCACTCCCCGATTACATGATCCCGACGGCCTTCCTCGTCGTCGGGAGGATCCCGCTGACCGTCAACGGCAAGCTGGACCAGGCCGCCCTGCCGGCCCCTGACCGCAGCGCACTCGGTGTCGAGGCCGCCCACGTCGCGCCGCGCACCGCGGCGGAGGAGGAGATGAGCGCCGTCTGGCGCGAGGTGCTCGGGGTCGAACAGGTCGGCGTCGAGGACAACTTCTTCGACCTGGGTGGCGACTCGCTGCGCGCCGTCGCGCTCGTCGGCGCCCTGCGCGACAGCGAGTACGACGTCACCGTCCGCGACGTGTTCGAGCACAGGACCCCCGCCGAGCTCGTCCAGTTCATCACCGGACGCCCGGCCCCCACCAAGGCCGACCCGGCCGTCGAGCCCTTCGCCCTGCTCGCGCAGGAGGACCTCGACCGGCTGCCGACGGGCCTCGTCGACGCCTACCCGCTGGCACAGGTACAGCTCGGCATGGTCGTCGAGATGCTCGCCGACGACGGCCGCAACCACTACCACAACTCGACCAGCTTCCGGATACTCGACGACCAGCTCTTCGACCGCGATCGGCTCCAGCAGGCCGTGGACACGGTGCTGGCCCGCCACGAGATCCTGCGTACCTCCTTCGCGGTCGAGGGCTACTCCGTACCGCTCCAGCTCGTCCACGCCGCGTCCGAGGTCACCTCGACCGTCGGCGGACGGGACCTGCGCGGCCTGGACAGCGCCGCCGTCGAGGCATCGCTGCGCGCCTTCATGACCGAGGAGCGCACCCAGCTCTTCGACCTGACCCGGGCCCCGCTCGTCCGCTTCACCGGACACGCCTGCGACGACGGCTCCTGGTGGCTGACCCTGACCGAGTGCCACGCCGTACTCGAAGGCTGGAGCCACCACTCGCTGCTGATGGAACTGGCCACGACCTACCGCGCACTGCGCGACGGGACGCCGGTCGAGGAGCCCGAACCCGCCGCCGTACGGTACGCGGACTTCATCGCCGCGGAGCTGGTCTCCCTGGCCGGCGACGACGACCGCGACTACTGGCGGACGGTCCTGGAGAACAACGCCCCCTTCGAGCTGCCCGCCGGCTGGGGCGACGACCCCGAGGAGACGCCGCGCGGACTGCACCGCGCCTGGGTGCCGTACCACGACCTGGACGCGGGGCTGCGGACCCTGGCCAGCAAGGCGAAGGTGCCGATCAAGAGCGTCCTGCACGCGGCGCACCTCAAGGTCATGAGCCAGCTCACGCCGGAGGAGTCCTTCTTCACCGGCCTCGTGACCAACGCCAGGCCGGAGGCCGTGGGCGCCGAGCGGGTGTACGGGGTCTACCTGAACCCGCTGCCCTTCGCCTTCACGCGTGGCGCCGAGACCTGGCGCGATCTGGTGCGCCAGGTCTTCGACCAGGAGATCGAGGTCTGGCCGCACCGCCGTTACCCGCTGGGCGTGATGCAGCGCGAGCTCAGCACGAGCGACCGGCTGGTCAACGTCCGCTTCAGCTACCAGAACTTCCGGCAGGTCGACCAGGACCTCGTCGACTACCCGGCCACGCTCGACGACAGCCCCACCGAATTCCCGCTGGGTGTCTCCACCCGCGCCGGGTTCATGGTGATCACGGCAAACCGTCACCTCGTCGGCAGGGAGGGCACGGACCGCCTCGCGGCGATGTACCGGTCGGTGCTGGAGTCGATGGCCGCGGATGTCGAGGGTGACGCCCGTGAGGTGTTCCTGCCCGGTGGTGAGCGCGAACGCGTGCTGACCGGGTGGAACGACTCGGCGGTGGCGGTGCCGGAGGTCTCGGTGCCCGAGCTCGTGGCGCGTCGGGCCGCGGAGTCACCGGATGCGGTGGCTGTGGAGGCCGGAGACCGTTCGTTGTCGTTCGCCGAGTTGGATGTGCGGGCGAACCGGTTGGCGCACAGGCTGCGTGCGGGCGGAGTTGGGCCTGAGTCGACGGTTGCGGTGTTGCTGGATCGTTCGGTTGATCTGGTGGTGTCGTTGCTGGCGGTGTGGCGTGCGGGTGGTGGGTTCGTTCCGATGGACCCGGTGCTGCCTGCCGGCCGTATCGCGGGCATGGTGGCCGACGCGCGGGTGACGGTCGCGCTGACGTCGAGCGCGTACGCGGACCGGTTCGACGTGGCCGTGGTGCGGGTCGACGACGATGATCTGGCCTCCTTCCCTGATTCGGTGCCTTCGGGTGAGTTGGATCTGGATTCGGTGGCGTACACGGTGTTCACGTCGGGTTCGACGGGGCGGCCGAAGGGTGTGCAGGTTTCGCATCGGAGTCTGGTCAATCATGTGGACTGGGCGGTGCGGGAGTTGGTGGCGTCGGGTTCGGGTGGTGCGCCGGTGTTCTCGTCGGTGGCTTTCGACCTGGTGGTTCCGAATGTGTGGGCGCCGTTGGCTGCGGGTCAGCGTGCGTGGTTGTGGGACGGTGAGCTGACGGAGCTGGGCGGGAGTCTGGCGGCTGCGGGTCCGTTCTCGTTCATGAAGCTGACGCCGGGGCACTTGGAGGTGCTGTCGGGCCAGCTGTCCGATACCCAGATCCAGGCGCTGACCTCGCGTGTGGTGGTGGCGGGTGAGGCGCTGCCTGGCGGTCTCGTCGAGCGCTGGCGGGTCCTTCTCGGTGAGGGTCGGGTGCTCAATGAGTACGGTCCGACCGAGGCGACGGTGGGGACGTGTGTGTTCCCGCTGGTGGAGGCGTTCGAGGGCGTAGTGCCGATCGGGCGTCCGCTGCCGAACATGGTGATGCGCGTCCTGGACGCGGGTCTTCAGCCGGTGCCGGTGGGTGCGGTGGGTGAGCTGTTCGTCGGTGGTACGGGTGTGGCACGTGGTTACGCCTACCGTCCTGGTGCGACGGCTGAGCGTTTCGTGCCCGACCCGTACGGTCCGGCCGGCACGCGTCTCTACCGCACGGGTGACCTCGTCCGGTGGCGTGGTGATGGTGCGGTCGAGTTCCTCGGCCGTATCGACGATCAGGTCAAGGTCCGCGGTTACCGCATCGAGCTCGGTGAGATCCGTGCCGCGCTGATCGCTCATCCGCAGGTCACCGACGCCACCGTGGTGGTCTCGGAGGACCAGCGGCTGATCGCCTACGTCGTGGGCAGCACGGACGACCTGTCGGCCTGGCTGGCCGGCTCGCTGCCCGAGTACATGGTCCCGTCGGTCTTCGTCGCACTCGATGCGCTCCCGCTGACGGCCAACGGCAAGATCGACCGGCGCGCTCTCCCCGACCCCGAGGGGTCGGCCGAGGACACCTACGTCGCACCGCGCAACCCCACCGAGGAGCGCATCGCCGCGGTGTGGAGCGCCGTGCTCGGCGTGGAGCGGGTCGGGATCGAGGACAACTTCTTCGATCTGGGCGGTCACTCGATCAAGGCCATCGCCCTGGTCGGCGCCCTGCGCGCAGAGGGCTTCGAAGCGGGCGTGCGGGACGTGTTCCAGCACCGTACGGTCGCCGGACTCGCCACCGCACTCACGGGTACGGAACCGGTCACCGAGTCCGCAGTCGTCGCACCGTTCGCGCTGATCGGGGACGAGGACCGGGCGAAGCTGCCCGAGGGCCTCGTGGACGCCTTCCCGCTGGCGCAGGTACAGCTCGGCATGCTGGTCGAGATGCTCGCCGACGACGGGCTGAACAAGTACCACAACACGACCGCGTTCCGGATCAACGACGGCCGCCCGTTCGACGTCGAGGCCCTGCGCCGTTCCGGGCAGACCGTGGTGGAGCGCCACGAGATGCTCCGCGCGTCCTTCGACCTCGAAGGCTATGCCGTACCGCTCCAGCTCATCCACGCGAGCGCCGTCATCCCGGTGACCGTGCAGGACCTGCGTGGACTCGACGCCGAGCAGCAGGCAGCCGCGCGCCGGGAGCACACCGCGGCCGAGCGGGCCGAGACGTTCGATCTGTCCCGTGCCCCGCTGATCCGCATCTCCGCGCTCATCGAGTCCGACGAGGCCTGGTGGCTGTCGGTCAGTGTCTGCCACCCGATCACGGAGGGCTGGAGCCACCGCACCCTGCTCAGCGACATCGTCGAGGGCTACCTGCGGGTGCGTGGCGGCGAAACCCTGCCCGAGGTACAGGCACCCGCCGTGCGGTACGCGGACTTCGTCGCGGCCGAACTGGAGTCGCTGGCCTCGGACGAGGACAGGAACTACTGGCGGGACGTGCTCGGCTCGCACGCCAAGTTCGAGCTGCCCGCCGGCTGGGGCGACGCCGAGCCCGGCAACCGCGCGAACACCGTGCACGTGCCGCTCACCGACCTCACACCGGGGCTCCGAGCCGCAGCGAGCGGCACAGAGACTTCGCTGAAGGCTGTGCTGCACGCGGCGCACCTGAAGGTGATGAGCCAGCTGACGGCAGAGGACTCCTTCTGCACCGGCCTGGTCTCCAGCGGCCGGCCCGAGGTCGTGGGCGCCGAGCAGGTCTACGGCATGTACCTGAACACCGTGCCGTTCGCCTACGAGCGCGGCGCACGCACCTGGCGGGAGCTGATCCGCCAGGTCTTCGACCAGGAGGGCACACTCTGGCCGCACCGGCGCTTCCCGATGCCGGTGATGCAGCGCGAGCTCAGTGACGGTACGCGGCTGCTCGATGTGCGCTTCAGCTACCTCGACCTGGCGGACGCCCAGGCGGAGTCCGACCTCGTCGACACCGAGTCCGGGGACGGCGAAGGTGCCACGGAGTTCGGTCTCGCCGTCGCTGCCCGAGGCAGCGGGCTGCTGCTCACGGTCAACCCCCAGGTGCTCGGTGCCACCGGTGCACAGCGGGTCGCGGCGATGTACCGGTCGGTGCTGGAGTCGATGGCCGCGGATGTCGAGGGTGACGCCCGTGAGGTGTTCCTGCCCGAAGGCGAGCGCGAACAGCTGCTGACCGGGTGGAACGACTCGGCGGTCGCGGTGCCCGAGACCTCGGTGTCTGAACTCGTCGGCCGGTGGGCCGTCACGGCGCCGGCTGCGGTGGCTGCGGAGGCCGGCGGACAGTCCTTGACCTTCGCCGAGTTGAATGCGCGGGCGAACCGGCTGGCGCACAGGTTGCGTGCGGCGGGTGTGGGTCCTGAGTCGACGGTTGCGGTGCTGTTGGATCGTTCGGTTGATCTGGTGGTGTCGTTGCTGGCGGTGTGGCGTGCGGGTGGTGGGTTCGTTCCGATGGACCCGGTGTTGCCGGCCGGCCGTATCGCCGGGATGGTCGAGGACGCCCGAGTGGGTGTGGCCCTGACGTCGGGTGCCTATGCCGATCGCTTCCCGGGTGTGGAGACGGTGCTCGCCGAGGACGACCTGTCGTCCTTCCCTGATTCGGTGCCTTCGGGTGAGTTGGATCTGGATTCGGTGGCGTACACGGTGTTCACGTCGGGTTCGACGGGGCGGCCGAAGGGTGTGCAGGTTTCGCATCGGAGTCTGGTCAATCATGTGGACTGGGCGGTGCGGGAGTTGGTGGCGTCGGGTTCGGGTGGTGCGCCGGTGTTCTCGTCGGTGGCTTTCGACCTGGTGGTTCCGAATGTGTGGGCGCCGTTGGCTGCGGGTCAGCGTGCGTGGCTGTGGGACGGTGAGCTGACGGAGCTGGGCGGGAGTCTGGCGGCTGCGGGTCCGTTCTCGTTCATGAAGCTGACGCCGGGGCACTTGGAGGTGTTGTCGGGTCAGCTGTCGGATGACCAGATCCAGGCGCTGACCTCGCGTGTGGTGGTGGCGGGTGAGGCTCTGCCTGGTGGGTTGGTCGAGCGCTGGCGGGTCCTTCTCGGTGAGGGTCGGGTGCTCAATGAGTACGGGCCGACCGAGGCGACGGTGGGGACGTGTGTGTTCCCGCTGGTGGAGGCGTTCGAGGGCGTGGTGCCGATCGGGCGTCCGCTGCCGAACATGGTGATGCGCGTCCTGGACGCGGGTCTTCAGCCGGTGCCGGTGGGTGCGGTGGGTGAGCTGTTCGTCGGTGGTACGGGTGTGGCACGCGGCTATGCGTACCGTCCTGGTGCGACGGCTGAGCGTTTCGTGCCTGACCCGTACGGTCCGGCCGGCGCACGCCTGTACCGCACGGGTGACTTGGTGCGGTGGCGTGGTGATGGTGCGGTCGAGTTCCTGGGCCGTATCGATGACCAGGTCAAGGTCCGCGGTTATCGCATCGAGCTCGGTGAGATCCGTGCCGCGCTCATCGCACGTCCTCAGGTCACCGATGCCACCGTGGTGGTCTCGGAGGACCAGCGGCTGATCGCCTATGTGGTCGGTACGGGCATTGAGGGGCTGGCCGATGAGCTCGGGGCGTCGCTGCCCGAGTACATGGTCCCGTCGGTCTTCGTCGCACTGGACGCTCTTCCGCTGACGGCCAACGGCAAGATCGACCGGCGTGCTCTCCCCGACCCCGAGGGGTCGGCCGAGGACACCTACGTCGCACCGCGCAACCCCACCGAGGAGCGCATCGCGGCCGTCTGGAGCCGGGTCCTGGGTGTGGAGCGGGTCGGGGTCGAGGACAACTTCTTCGATCTGGGCGGTCACTCGATCAAGGCCATTGCCCTGGTCGGCGCCCTGCGCGCAGAGGGCTTCGAAGCGGGCGTGCGGGACGTGTTCCAGCACCGTACGGTCGCCGGACTCGCCACCGAGCTCGCCGGGACGGAGCCCGGTCAGGAGGATGTCGCGGTCGCGCCGTTCGCCCTGGTGTCGGACGAGATCCGCGCGGCGCTGCCGGACGGTCTCGTCGACGCGTACCCGATATCCAAGGTGCAGCTCGGCATGCTGGTCGAGATGCTCGCCGACGACGGGCTGAACAAGTACCACAACACGTCCACGTTCCGGATCAAGGACGGCAAGCCCTTCGACGCCGACGCCCTGCGCCGTGCGGGGCAGACGATCGTGGAGCGCCACGAGATGCTGCGTACGTCGTTCTCCATCGAGGAGTTCGACATCCCCCTCCAGCTGGTCCGTGCGGACGCCGACATCCCGGTGGCCGTGCAGGACCTGCGGGGCCTGGACGCCGAGCAGTTCGCGGAGGCCCGCCAGGCGCACATCGCGGCGGAACGGGCCGAGCTGTTCGAGCTCGGGCGGCCTCCGCTGCTCCGTGTCGCCGCACTCGTCGAGTCCGACGAGGCGTGGCACCTGGGCTTCACGCACTGCCACGCCATCACCGAGGGATGGAGCCAGCAGTCGCTGCTGATGGAGGTGCTCGACCTCTACCACGCGTACGCGGCGGGTGAGGAGCCCGAGCAGCCGGAGCCGGCGGCCGTGCGCTACGCCGACTTCATCGCGGCCGAGCAGGAGTCCCTTGAGTCGGACGAGGACCGGGGCTACTGGCAGGGGATCATCGACCGGCACGCCATGTGCGTCCTGCCCGCGGACTGGGGTGACGGCAACACCGCCCCGCGTGAGGACTTCAAGCTCTCGGTGGAGTTCCGCGACATCGAGCCGGCGCTGCGCGCGCTGGCGACGTCCAGCGGCACGTCGTTCAAGGCGGTCCTGCTGGCCACGCACCTGAAGGTGCTCAGCACGGTGACCAACGAACCGGCGTTCCACACGGGCGTGCTGTACAGCGCACGTCCTGAGGTTCCCGGGGCCGAGCGGGTCTACGGCATGTACCTCAACACGCTGCCGTTCGCCCATGACCGCACGGCGCGGACCTGGCGCGAGCTGATCCAGCAGGTGTTCGACCGTGAGGCCGAGGTCTACGGTCACCGGCGCCATCCGCTTCCCGCGGTGCAGCGTCTGGCCGGCGGGCAGCGGCTGTTCGACATCATGTACCGCTACCAGGACTTCCACCAGGTGGACACCGGGACGGTCGATGTCCAGGCCGGGGCGGGTGACAGCTCCAACGAGTTCACGCTGTCGATCGCCAATGTGCCGGGACGGCTGGTCCTGCGGGCCGTCAGCACCGGTCTCAACCGGGCGAACGCCGAGCGGCTCGCCGGGATGTACCGGGCGGTGCTGGAGGCCATGGCGGCCGATCCCGACGGGGACGTGGACGCGGCGCTCCTGTCCACGGCGGAGCTGACCCAGGTGCTGGAGGACTGGAACGACACCGAGGTGGAGTGGGGATGAGCAGATATGTGCACGAGGTGATCGAGGCGTCCGTCTCGGCCACCCCTGACGCCGTCGCCGTGCAGGTGGGCGCGGAGACCCTGACGTACCGCGAGCTCGATGTGCGGGCCAACCGGATCGCGCACCAGCTGCGCGAGGCCGGTGTGGGGCCCGAGTCCGTGGTCGGTGTCCTGCTGAACCGCGGGCCCGACACGCTGCCCAGCCTGCTGGGTATCTGGAAGGCGGGCGGCTCCCATCTGCCCCTGGACGCCGGGCTGCCCGCGGACCGGCTGACCTACATGCTCCGTTCTGCCGGAGCCCGGCTGATCGTGACGCACGAGGGCCTGTACGAGCGTCTCGGCGGAGGCTACGACGGTGCGGTCGTCGACCTCCACCGTGACCGTGCCCTGATCGCGGTCCGGCCGGGCACCCCGGTGGAGGAGCCCGCGGACCGTGGTCCGAAGGACCCGGCCCGCGGGCACCGGCTGGCGTACACGCTGTTCACCTCCGGGTCCACGGGGCGCCCCAAGGGAGTGCAGATCGCGCACTCCTCCCTGCTGAACGTCCTGTTCTCGATGCGGGAGCGGTACAAGGCGGGCCCGGGGCACACCTGGCTCGCCGCCACCTCGCTGTCCTTCGACATCTCGACGACAGAGCTGTATCTGCCGCTGATCACGGGCGGCCGGGTGGTTCTCGCCGACGACGACGAGTTCCACGACGCGGACGCCCAGGTGCGGCTGGTCGAGACGGCGGGGATCACCCATGCCCAGGCCACCCCTGCGGGGTGGAAGCTCCTCATCGCCGCCGGTCTCGGCCGTGTGCCGTTGACGACCATCACCGGCGGCGAGGACTGCCCGCCCGGTCTTGCCCGTGATCTGAGGGGCAGGGTGGACCGGCTGGTCAACCAGTACGGTCCGACCGAGGCGACGGTCTGGTCCACCGCCTGGGAGATCGAGCCGGACGCCACCACCGTGCCGATCGGGCGGCCCATCCACAACTACCGGGCGTATGTGCTGGATGCGGCGCAGCAGCCCGTGCCGGTGGGTGTGGTCGGTGAGCTGTACATCGCGGGCGCCGGTGTGGCCCGTGGGTACGTCGGGCGGCCGGGGCTGACGGCCGAGCGGTTCCTTCCCGAGCCGTTCGGCGGGAAGCCGGGTTCGCGGATGTACCGGACCGGTGACCTGGCGCGGTTCAGGCCGGACGGGGAGCTGGAGTGCCTCGGCCGGATCGACAACCAGGTGAAGATACGGGGCTACCGCATCGAACTGGGCGAGATCGAGGAAGTCCTCCTGGCCCACCCGGAGGTCAAGGACGCGACGGTGGTCGCCCGCGAGGACGGCAACGGAGAGAAGCTGCTCGTCGCCTACGCGGTCGCCGGCGGGTCCGTCGAGCAGGCACAGCTGCGGACGCACCTGGGGGCCTCGCTGCCCTCGTACATGGTGCCCAGCGCGTTCGTCATGCTCGACGCGATGCCGCTGAACGCGGCCGGCAAGGTCGACCGCAGGGCGCTGCCCGCACCGGGCCGTACGGCGCTGGTCGCCGGCCGGGAGTACGTGGCGCCGCGCACCAGGACCGAGGAGCTGCTCGTGGCGACCTGCGTCGAGGTGCTCCAGGTGCCCGAGGTGGGCGTACGGGACCGGCTGCTGGACCTGGGTGCCGACTCGATGCGCATCGTCCACGTGATGGCCGCGGCCCGGAAGTCGGGGCTCGACCTCACCCTGCGGATGCTGCTGGACAGCGAGACCATCGAGGATCTCGCGCTCACGATCGACGGCGCCGGGCCCGGAACCGGGCACGCCGAGAAGACCGGGACGACCGGGACGACCGACGGAGGAGCGAGCGGGCCGATGACGATGGTCACAGCAGGTGGGCAGCAGGCCGCGTCCGACGTGGCCGGGGCGATGGAGGCGCACGGGGTGCCCGGCGCCGCTGTCGCGCTCCTCAAGGACGGCCAGCTGGTCGGGGTGCAGGCCTACGGGACCAGGGCGGCCGGTGCTCCGGTGACGCTGCGGACCCGGTTCCAGGCCGGTTCGATCAGTAAGCACGTCACCGCGTTCGCGGCGCTGCGGCTCGTCGACCAGGGTGTGCTCCAGCTGGACGCGGACATCGACGGTTACCTGAGCGGCCGCCGTGCACCCAAGGCGCCCGGCGGCCGGCCGCTGACGCTGCGGCACCTGCTGTCGAACACCGCGGGTCTGTCGCAGACGCCCAGCACCTGGTGGCGGCCCGGCGAGACCATGCCGGAGCTGGCGGCCGTACTGGACGGGGTGAAGGCCGAGCACGAGCCGGGGGCGCTGTTCCGTAAGGCGGGCAGCCAGTGGGCGATGATCGAGCAGCTGCTGACCGATGTGACCGCACAGGGATTCCAGGAGCTGGCGGCGGAGCTGGTGTTCGGCCCGCTGGGCATGCGGGACAGCTCCTTCCTCGCCCCGGGTGCCCCGCACGCCGCGGGCCGGGACGTCGCCGAGGGGCACGACCAGCACAGCCGTGCGCTCCTGGACGGCTACCGGGTACGCCCGGTGCTCGCGGGCAGCGGGCTGTGGTCCACGCCCTCCGATCTGGCCCAGCTTGCGGTGGAGATCCGGCAGGCCCATCTGGGCTTCTCGGAACTGCTGTCCGCACGGTCAGCCGGGGTGATGCTCACGGAGGCGTTCCCGGGGAGCTTCTACGGTCTGGGCACCGTGGTGGACGGCTCGATGGCGGACCCGGAGTTCGGGCACGGCGGGCAGACGGCCGGGTTCCGCGCGCTGACCTCGCTGCGGCTCCGGTCGGGAAACGGCTGTGTCGTCATGACGAACTCCGACAACGGCAAGCATGTGCACAAGGTCGTCGCAGCCCTCCTCGGCCGTGATCTGGAGGTCACCGGCTGAAACGCACCCCTTGACACGGGAGATGACGGGCCGCCGCCTGTGCCGGGCGGCGGCCCCGCACCCGGCCGGGGAACCGGACCGGGAGGCGAGGCTTCCACCCCCGCATCACAAGGCCAAGGCCAAGGCGTTACCGAACGAATAACCCGCGAATAAGGCACCCGCATAGCTTCTGCAGCGAGCACACGTTCGTATAAGCCAGACGGGGGGTGCCGAATGGACTTCCGAGTCCTCGGCCCGGTTGAAGCTCACAAGGACGGCACACGCATCGCGCTGTCCGGTTCCAAGGTGCACACAGTGCTCGCGTCCCTGCTGCTCGCAAGAGGGCGCGTGGTGTCCGACACCCGGCTCAATACGCTCCTGTGGGGATGGGAGCCGCCGGCGACGTCGGGCGCACAGATCTATACGTACATGTCCAGGCTTCGCAAACTTCTCGGCGAGGAAGTCCGGATCGAGCGTCGCCAGCCCGGCTATCTGCTCGCCGCGCCGCACTCCAGAGTTGACCTTCTGGAGTTCGAGCGGCTGGAGAAGCTGGGGCGCGACGCGCTGCGCCGTAAGCGCTTCGGCGAGGCCGGGGCGCTGCTCACGGAGGCGCTGGGGCACTGGCAGGGCACAGCGCTCTCGAACGTCACCGAACACCTCGCCGACGCCGCGCTTCCTCAGCTGGAGGAGGCGCGGATGCACGCGCTCGAAAGCCGGATCGAGGCGGACCTCGCGCTCGGCCGGCACGAGCAGCTCACCGCCGAACTCACCGGTCTCGTCGCGCAATTTCCGCTGAGGGAGAAGTTGCGTGCACAGCTGATGACGGCGTACTACCGCAGCGGGCGCCAGAGCGACGCGCTGCAGAGCTACTACGAGGGACGCAGCCTGCTCGCCGACCAGCTGGGCATCGACCCCGGCGAGGCACTCGGATCGACGTACGAGGCCGTGCTCGCGGGCAACCGGGGCCCCGGGCCCGGGGCCAGGCCCCGGCAGAGCGAGGAGTCCGGCTACGAGGCCGACGACGCCCCGGCGATGCTGCTGCCCCCGGACACCGAGGACTTCGTCGGACGCCGGGCCGAACTCACCGCCCTGCGCGCCCAGCTGGCCGACGCCGCGGCCGGCCGCGGCCCCCGCCATCTGCTGGTCACCGGCATGGCCGGCGTGGGCAAGACGGCGCTCGCCGTGCACGCCGCCTACGCCAGCGCCGCGCACTACCCGGGTGGCTGTCTCTTCGCCGAACTCGACCAGCCCGACGGCCGGCCCCGGCCGCCCGCGGAGGTACTCACGACACTGCTGCGGGGGCTGGACGAACACGTCGGCAGAGGCGGAACGGGCAGCGGTGCGGACGGGCGCATGGAACTCGACGAGCTGGTGCGTCTCTACCGCAGGCGCACAGCGGGCAGGCGCCGCCTGATCGTCCTCGACGGCGCCGTCGGCAGCCGCGGGCTCGACCCCCTGCTGTCCGGTTCGCCGGACGCGGTCGTCCTGATCACGAGCCGAGCCCGGCTGACCCAGGTGACGACCGCGCGAACGACCGCGCTCGCCCCGCTCGACGACGGAGCCGCGTTCGACCTGCTGGCCGCGTCCGCCGACCGCGCGCGGCTGCTGGCCGAGCCCGACGCGACCGACGACGTGCTCGCCTACTGCGCGGGACTTCCGCTCGCGCTCCGTGTCACGGGGAGCAGGCTCGCCGCGCGCCCCTTCTGGCCCGTCGCCCGGCTCGCCGAGCGGCTGGCGGATCCGGAGACCCGGCTGCGGGAGCTGTCCCACGGCGGGCTGGACGTGATCGGCGCGCTGATGCCGGCGCTGCGACAGCTGCCCGGATCCGAGCAGGCACGGACCACACTGATCCAGCTGGCGGACATCGGCGCCGACGCGTTCCCCGCACAGCGGGCGGCCACGCATCTGGGGACCCGGGAACCGGCGGCTGAGCAGTGCCTCGAACAGCTGGTGGACGGTGCGCTGCTCGACATCTGCGGTGTCGACCGGCAGGGCCGGCCGCTCTACCGCTTCCATGAACTGGTGCTGCTCCTGGCCAGGTTGCTGAAGGACACGGCGCACAGTGGACAGCCCGAAATCACCGCGGCCCACTGAGCGGGGCCCCTGTGTCACGGCCCGTGTGGACGTCACGGCCCGTACGGTGTCACAAAGCGCCGGGGGCGGCGTCGCGCGCCGGTCTTTCGGGCAGGTGCATGCGCACCGGACCGCAGGGCGGCTCCGTCCCGGCGGGCTGGGCGACCGCGGCGGCCACGCGCGTGGACAGCGCCAGATCACGTACGACCCAGGCGGTACGGCCGTCGGGGTGCAGCGCGTCGGGAGTGCCGGGGCAGTACATCAGCACGGTGTCCGTCGTCGCAGGGTAGGACTCGACCTGATCCGGACGGACCCCCTCCGATGCATGCCCCAAGGCTCTGAGCACGGCCTCCTTCCGGGTCCAACATCGGTAGTAGACCTTGTCCCTGAC
Source organism: Streptomyces sp. NBC_01012 (assembly GCF_045162755.1). Classification (NCBI taxonomy): domain Bacteria; kingdom Bacillati; phylum Actinomycetota; class Actinomycetes; order Kitasatosporales; family Streptomycetaceae; genus Streptomyces; species Streptomyces sp. NBC_01012. The sequence continues at coordinate 4,346,295 of NZ_CP108688.1, forward strand.
CGCGCCCCTCGGCAGCTCCAGCAGATGCAGCGCCTCGTCGGGGGTGAGCCACGATTCGCTCAGCACGTCCTGGCGCACGGGCCGCAGATGCTCCACGGCCACACCGATCGTGGCCCCGGTCCCCACGGTGAGCACGGTGTGATCACCGGTACGGGCCAGACCGATGGTCAGAGGAACTTCCGGGCTGTCGAGCCGTGTGGGGCCGTGCCCCGGATCTCCGCAGACCGAACAGAGCCGCTTCGCGATGTCGACGTCCCCCGGTGCGACGGCGAGGAGCTCCCCGACAGCCCTGCGAGCCGTCGCCCTCGTGTGGACGTACGACGTCGCATCCCGCTCCGAATGCAGACACAGAGCCTGCCGGAACTCCTCGGTGTTGAGCAGGGCGAGATCCGCGGGGTCGGTGCGCAACGGGCGGCGCCACCACCAGACATGCGTGTCCCCGCCGGCGCGGAGCGCGCGGAACACGGCCGCGGGACTGTCCTCAGCCCCGCGGCCGCCGCTGTTCTCGAACATGTTGCGAGGGGGCGCCATAAGCACTCTCTGTCATTTCGACTGCCGGCTGCGTGGCGCGGACCGTACCGCCCTCGTATATCGCGGATATATTTCTTCGCCGCCCGGCCGCCCGGGGCGGGCGCTGCGAGGGTGGCCGGAGGGCCGGCAGGAGCGGCGCCGGAAGCGCACACACGGAGCGGGCGCCGGGATCCCGGCGCCCGCTGTTCACCTCCGCGGGCCGGGTGTGTACCACTCCGGCCCGCGGACGCTCAGTGCCAGCTCTCGTCGTCCGTGCCGTTGCCGGCCGTCCCGCCGGTCACGGCCGACACGGCGGGCTCGTTGCCGGGCTGCGCCGCCGAGGCCGCTCCGGCGCCGACGACGGTGCACAGCCCCACGAGAACAGCGGTGACCGTGGCGCTGGCGATGGTGTGACGGACGTTCTGCATGACGTGACTTCCCCCATGTCGGCAACCTGCTATGCGATGAACGTTATGGCATCAGGGTTTCGGCTCATTATCGCTCCGCTTTCGGTTTCCGGGTCCACCGATATCGAGGACGATAGGATTCCGGGTACCGGTTGGTAGGAACCGGGTAGCGGATTGTGGAACCGTCAGTGGATTTATGGCGTCTCTTCTTCAGGGCATGTTCCGACGAGCGCCAGATGTGCTCGCTCCACCCATGTCTCGACACCGATCCGGGTGAAGTCCGCCCGGGCCTCGGTGAAATAGCGCTGGGCATCCTCGATGTCGCCGCATTCCCTGGACGCCTCGCCCAGGGCCAGTTTGATTTTCCCCTCGACCAGAGCGCTGTCGACCAGTCCCACGATTTCGAGTGCGTGCCGCAGCGTTTCCCTCGCCTGCGCCCAGCTGCGCGCGCCCAGCCTCGCCTCGCCCAGCCCGAGCAGCCCATGGGCCAGACCGAGCATGTCGGCCTTGGCCCTGACGATCCGGATCATCCGCAGGAACGCCTCCTCCGCCAGGCCGTACTCCTGCTGCGCGAGGTAGACCCGGGCCAGCCGGTGGGTCCCCAGCGCCAGACTGCGGGCTCCGCCCTCACCGATCGCCGTGGAGACCCGCAGCGATTCGAGGCTCAGCTGCTTCGCCGAGTCCGTACGGCCACGGTCCAGCTCGATCTGCGCCATGTTGTTCAGCGCATGGGCCTCCGACGAGAGGTCGCCGACCGTCCGGAACGTCGCCAGGGCCTGTGCGCTGCGGTTCATGGCGGTCTCCAGATCCCCGCGCATCTCGTCGATCATGGCCATGTTGCGCAGGACGAGGGCGTGGCCGTGCGCCTCGCCCGCCCGGTCATGGAGCGCGAGAGCCTGGGTGAAGGACGCGTACGCCCCGCCGAAGTCGCGCTGGCGCATCTCGAGTGCCCCGAGGCTGTGCAGCATCGCGGCCTGGCCGCGGGCGTTGTCGGCCGCCCGTGCGGCGGCGAGCGCACGCTCGCTGCACTCGCGCCAGTCGTCGAGGTAGTTGCGCGTCTCGAAGAGCACCATGATGGACATCGTCAGATCCCAGGCGAGCTCGTCCATGCCGAGACCGGCGGCCAGGTCGACGACCGAGACCAGGGAGAGCCGCTCGGTCTCCAGCCAGTCGAGCGGTGCGGTGAGCAGCCCGGCGGCCAGCTCGTCCGGCAGCGGATAGCGGGGCACCGCACTGTGGATGATGCTGAAGTCGCCCCCGTAGGAGCGGCGGTGAGCCTGCTCGGCCAGCGAGAGATAGGCGCGGAAGGCGCGTTGCCGCGCGGCGTGTCTCTCCTCGGGGGTCTCCTCGGCCTCGGCGCGCTCCCGGGCGAACAGCCGCAGCAGGTTCTGGAACCGGTAGCGGGGGTGGCCCGTCGCGTCCAGACCGACCACGTCCAGGAACTGCGCGTCGACCAGCTGCTCGATGAGCCGTTCCCCGGTCAGCAGGTCGGTGTCCAGCAGAGCTGAGGCGACCCAGGCCCCGAAATCCGGCACATCGAGCAGCCCCAGACTTCGGTAGAGCAGCGCCGTCGCCGGGGAGAGGCCGCGGTAGGTGAGGGCGAAACTGGCACGCACCTGGGACTCTCCCGAGCTCAGCTCGTCCAGGCGAAGCCGCTCGTCGCTCAGCCGCCGCACCAGGCGCGACACCGTCCAGTGCGGCTTGGAGGCGAGCCGCGCCCCGGCGATCCGCAGAGCCAGCGGCAACAGGTCGCACAGCTCCACGAGCCGGGCCGCGGACGGCGGATCGGCGGCGATGCGCTCCTCACCGACGATCTTCCCGAGCAGCTCGACCGCCTCGTACGACGACAACCGGCCGAGCCGCACCCAGGCCTGCGGCGGCCAGGCGACCATCTCGGGCAGCTGCTCCCTGCTGGTGACCACCACACAGCAGCCCCCGCTGCTCGGCAGCAGCGGACGCACCTGCGCGAACGTGCGAACGTTGTCAAGGACCACCAGCACCCGGCGGTCGGCGAGCAGACTGCGGTACAGCGCCGCGCGTTCCTCGGGTTCACCCGGTATCTGCCCTATGGGCACCGAGAGGGAGCGCAGGAACCGGCCGAGGATCTCCCCGGCGGTCGTGGGCTCCAGATGCTCGTCGTAGCCGCGGAGGTCCGCGAAGAGCTGGCCGTCGGGGAAACGGTCGGCGACGCTGTGCGCCCAGCGGACCGCCAGACATGTCTTGCCGACCCCGCCGACCCCGGTGATCAGACCCGTGGCCGGGCCGTGCGCCACCGCGCTGAGTTCGAGCAGTTCGTCGAGCTGGGCCAGCTCCTCCTTGCGGCCGGCGAGACCCCATACATCGGGGGGAAGCTCCAGCGGGTCGCCGACGGGTTTCTGCACCGACAGCGGGTCGCCGCCCGCACCCTCGTGCCCGTGCGCGGTCAGCGAGGGCTCGTCCTGCAGGATCGCGTTGTGCAACTCGGCCAGGGCGGGTCCCGGTTCGAGGCCGAGCTCGTCGATGAGCCAGCGGCGCCCGTCCCTGAAGGTCTCCAGGGCCTCGGCCCGCCGGCCCGAGTGGTACTGGGCGGTGATGAGTTGATGTCGTGCCCGCTCGCGCAGCGGATGCTCCCGGACCATCGCCGCCAGATCGGGAAGGATCTTCTGGTGGTCACCGAGCCGCAGGTGCACGGCTGTGGCGTTCTCGTAGGTGTCCAGGCGCAGCTCCTCCAGGCGCTGGGCCTCGTCCTCGACCAGCCGTCCCGTCACACCCGCCAGCGGCCGGCCGCGCCATAACTTCAGCCCGTCCGCGTAGCAACGGGCGGCCTCGGCGAGCCTGTTGTTCTTGACGGCCAGCTCGGCCGCCGCGACCAGCCCGGAGAACTCCTCCGAGTCGAGCTGGTGCATCCCCACCTGAAGGAGATAGCCGGGATGTGCGGTGACGATGACCTCACCGGGGAAGCCGGCGGTCTTGAACGTCTTGCGCAGCGCTGCGATGCAGATGGACACCTGGGTACGGGCGGTGGCCGGCGGGTGGTCACCCCACACGGCCTCGATCAGGGTGTCCACCGGGACGATCCTGCCCGGGCTGAGCAGCAGCACGACGAGAATGGTCCGGTGCCGTGGCCCTCCTACGGGAACCTGCGAGGTCCCTGACGTCACTTCCAGGGGCCCTAACACCTTGAAGGTCAGACGCTTCTCCATGTAACCCCCTTGCCTCCCGTGAGGTGGAAGCAATTGTTCCTGTTGCTTGGCAGCCCGGCCTACCACTCCCGCACCGTGGTTTTCCTGAGCCGGCCCTGCGGTCTCACGATACGGCGACCTTACGATCTACCGCCCAGTACGTGGGCACTACTCCGGAGTAAGTGGCAACTCTTTCGCCGGAATGTCATGTTACTCGCGAGGTACGCCGCTAAAAGCCCAACGGGTTTCGGGCGGGTGGATTCGCGGAGCATTGCGCGCTGCCGGCGAAAAACATAGGTCCTGCCGAATCCAGGTGCGCCCGCGGGGCGTCCGTGGGTAACGCTATTCGGGCGGAGCTGCGGACCTTCTTATGTGAGCACTGTTCATGTTTTCCACGCGGGCAATTCCGGGGATATGCCTGCGGGACATGCCGGACATCGGACATGACAAGGGGGCTGCCGGGGCGCGCGCCCCGACAGCCCCCTGTGCCACGTGATCAGAGGCGCTCGGGTGTCCTGATGCCGAGCAGCTTCATGCCCTGGTGCAGGGTGCGGGCGGTGAGCTCGACGAGGAACAGCCGGTTCTCGACGACCTCGGCCGGGTTCTCCTCGCTCAGCACCTGGCACTGGTCGTAGAACGTGGTGAGGTGCGAGGCCAGCTGGTAGAGGTACGCGGCCAGCTTGTGCGGCTCGTACCCCTCGGCGACCTCGGCCAGGATCTCGCCGAACTGGTCCAGGTGCAGACCCAGCGCACGCTCCGCCGGGGCCAGCTCCAGCTCCGGGTGCGCGACGGGCTTCGCGTCGCCCGCCTTGCGCAGGATGGAACGGATCCGGGCGTAGGCGTACTGGAGGTACACCGAGGTGTCGCCGTTCAGCGACACCATCTGGTCCAGGTCGAACTTGTAGTCCCGTACGGCGGAGGTCGACAGGTCCGCGTACTTCACGGCGCCCACGCCGACGTACCGGCCGTTCTCGACGATCTCCTGCTCGGTCAGGCCCACCTTCTCGGCCTTCCCCCTGACCACCGCGGTGGCCCGCTCGACCGCCTCGTCCAGCAGGTCCTCAAGACGGACCGTGACGCCCTCACGCGTCTTGAACGGCTTGCCGTCCTTGCCGAGCACCGTGCCGAAGGCCAGCTGGTGGGCCTTGACGTCCTCGTTGAGCCAGCCGGCGCGGCGGGCCGTCTCGAAGACCATCCTGAAGTGCAGGGACTGCCGGGCGTCCACCACGTACAGCAGGCTGTCGGCCTTGAGGCCCTGGACCCGGTCCCGGATCGCGGAGAGGTCGGTCGCCGCGTAGCCGTAGCCACCGTTGGTCTTCTTGACGATCAGCGGCACCGGGTTGCCGTCCGGGCCCTTCACATCGTCGAAGAACACACACAGCGCGCCCTCGGAGCGGACGGCGACACCCGTCTCCTCCAGGATCCGGCAGGTCTCCTCCAGCATGTCGTTGTAGCCGGACTCACCGACGATGTCGGGGTCGTCGATCCTCATGTCGAGCTTGTCGAAGACGGAGTAGAAGTAGATCTTCGACTCGTCCACGAACCGCTGCCAGTGCGCCAGCGTCTCCGGGTCACCGGCCTGGAGGGCCACCACCCGGTCACGCGACCGCGCCTTGAACTCCTCGTCGGAGTCGAAGAGGACCCGCGACGCCTTGTAGACGCGGTTCAGCGACGACATCGCCGCCTCGCCGTCCGCCTTGTCGCCCTCGTGGGCCAGCTCGTCCGGGTGCTCGAACAGATACTGGATGAGCATGCCGAACTGGGTGCCCCAGTCGCCGATGTGGTGGCGCCTGACCACGCTCTCGCCGGTGAACTCCAGGATCTGGACCATCGCGTCCCCGATGACCGCCGACCGCAGATGACCGACGTGCATCTCCTTGGCCACGTTCGGCTGGGCGTAGTCGATGACGGTGGTGCCCGCGTCGGCCTTCAGCGGGACGCCGAGCCGGTCGCCGTCGGCTGCACGCGCGGCGAGCGTCCTGACGATCGCCGCGTCGGTGAGCGTGACGTTGAGGAAGCCGGGGCCCGAGACCTCGATGTCCTTGATCAGGTCACCCGCCGGAAGGGCGTCCGTGACCTTCGTCGCCAGCTCGCGGGGGTTGCCCTTGAGCTTCTTGGCGAGCGCGAGGATGCCGTTGGCCTGGAAGTCGGCCCGGTCACTTCGGCGCAGCAGCGGGTCCGCGGTGCCGGCCTCCGGCAGAGCTGCCGTCAGGGCGTCCGCCAGCTGCTGCTGGAGCGTGGAAGCGAGGGAAGGGACCGAGGCCATGAGCCGGCTGCCGTTTCGGTAGAGGACAAGTGATCTCTTCAGTATCCCACGGGGAGTAAAGCCGTTTTCGCGCTGCGGGGGGTAGCTGGGAGAATGGAGGGCGCCCCTCATGGGGGCCGCCCCCTACGAGTCCTACACGAGAGAAGGACGTGCCGACCGTGGCTTCGAGTCAGAGCAGCACCGAGACCGACTGGGTCTCCCGCTTCGCGGACGATGTCATCGCCGAATCGGAGCGACGTGCGCCTGGCAAACCGGTCGTCGTCGCGTCCGGCCTCTCCCCTTCGGGCCCGATCCACCTGGGCAACCTCCGCGAGGTCATGACCCCGCACCTGGTCGCCGACGAGATCCGCCGGCGCGGCCACACCGTGCGCCACCTGATCTCCTGGGACGACTACGACCGCTACCGCAAGGTGCCGAACGGCGTCGACGGCGTCGACGACTCCTGGCAGGCGCACATCGGCAAGCCGCTGACCTCGGTGCCCGCCCCCGCCGGATCCGCCTACCCGAACTGGGCCGAGCACTTCAAGGCCGCGATGACCGCCGCGCTCGACGAGCTCGGCGTCGAGTACGACGGCATCAGCCAGACCGAGCAGTACACGGCGGGGACGTACCGCGAGCAGGTCCTGCACGCGATGAGGCACCGCGCGGACATCGACGCCGTCCTCGACCGCTACCGCACCAAGAAGGACGGCACGGCCGGCGCGAAGGGCAAGAAGCCGCAGCAGAAGAAGGTCGACGAGGCCGAGCTGGAGGCAGCCGAGGGCTCGGGCGCCGCGAGCGAGGACGACGGCAGCTCCGGCGCCGCCGGCTACTTCCCGTACAAGCCCTACTGCGGCAACTGCGAGAAGGACCTCACCGTCGTCACCTCCTACGACGACGACACGACCGAGCTGAACTACACCTGCTCGGCGTGCGGCTTCGCCGAGACCGTCCGGCTCAACGAGTTCAACCGCGGCAAGCTGGTCTGGAAGGTCGACTGGCCGATGCGCTGGGCCTACGAGGGCGTGATCTTCGAGCCCAGCGGCGTCGACCACTCCTCGCCCGGCTCCTCCTTCGTCGTCGGCGGCCAGATCGTCCGCGAGATCTTCGACGGCGTCCAGCCGATCGGCCCGATGTACGCGTTCGTCGGGATCTCCGGCATGGCCAAGATGTCCTCCAGCAAGGGCGGCGTGCCGACCCCGGCCGATGCCCTGAAGATCATGGAGGCGCCGCTGCTGCGCTGGCTGTACGCCCGCCGCAGGCCGAACCAGTCCTTCAAGATCGCCTTCGACCAGGAGATCCAGCGGCTGTACGACGAGTGGGACTCGCTGGCCCGCAAGGTCGCCGACGGCACGGTGCTCCCCGCCGACGCCGCGGCCCACGCCCGCGCCGTCGGCACGGCCGCGGGGGAGCTGCCCAGCACCCCCCGCCCACTGCCGTACCGCACGCTCGCCTCGGTCGCCGACATCACCGCCGGCGCGGAGGACCAGACGCTGCGCATCCTCGGTGAGCTCGACCCGGAGCACCCGCTGACCTCGCTCGACGAGGTGCGGCCCCGGCTCGACCGCGCCGAGAGCTGGATCACCACACAGGTGCCGGCCGAGGCCCGCACCATCGTCCGCGACGAGCCGGACAAGGAGCTGCTCGGCTCCCTGGACGAGCAGGGCCGTGAGTCGCTGCGGCTGCTGCTGGAAGGGCTCGACTCGCACTGGTCGCTGGACGGCCTGACCACGCTCGTCTACGGAGTGCCGAAGGTGCTGGAGGGCCTGGAGCCGGACGCCAAGCCGACGCCCGAGCTGAAGGTCGCCCAGCGCTCCTTCTTCGCCCTGCTGTACCGGCTGCTCGTCGGCCGGGACACCGGCCCCCGTCTGCCCACGCTGCTCCTCGCGGTCGGAGCGGACCGGGTGCGGACGCTGCTCGGCGCGTAGCACCGGGGGGTTGAGGACGGGCGGGCTGCTCGTTTCAGCGGCCCGCCCGTCCTCAACTCCCGAGCGCCCGAGCTCGCGAGCCCTTTCAGGCGATGTGGTCGGCGGCCATCTCGCTGTCGAAGCGCTGCTTGAAACCGGGCAGCAGCCGACGGAGCAGGGCGGCGCTGCGCGGATGGCGGACGTTGTGCCCGTCCGAGAGGTGTATGTCGAGCACTTCGGCGCTCGGGTAGTCCTGGTGCTGATGCGTGTACGCGGTGAACACGTCGTACGCGATCTCGCTGAACTCGATCTCCGCCTCGGCCCACTCGGCCGGGTCGCTCTCCTGAGGCGGGGGGCTCTGCCGCTCGGCCTCCCGCTCGTCCGGCTCGGGCTCCCCGGGCTCGGGCTCCGCCGCACGCGGCTGCGGGAAGGTGCCCGCCGTGCCGACGTTGCCGAGCGGGCGGGTCCGCCCCGGGCCCGAGGGGATCATCACGGGAGCGGGGTCCAGGCCCTCGTCGTACGTCGGGTCGTACGCGCCCTCGTACGCCTCGTCCGTCACCTTGGGGGCGGCGAACCACGGGCTGTCGTGCGAGCCGGGGCCTTCCTGGGGGTACTGCGCCTGCTCGAACTGTTCCTGCTCGAACCGCTGGTCCGACGGCCCGTGCTGCTCGTGCTGCTCGTGCTGTGGATCCGGCTGCTGCTCCTGCCGGTACGCCTGCTGTGCCTGTGCCTGCTCCGTCCGCTCCCGCGGGGCGTACGGGAGCTGGGGCTGCTGCTGCTCGGTCTCCACGGCGGCCGGAGCGGGCGGCAGCAGGGCGGGTTCGACACCGGCGGCCGCGAGACCGGCCGGGGCGGTCTCGGCGAGCGGGACGCCGAACTTCGCCAGCCGCAGCGGCATCATCGACTCCACGGGCGCCTTGCGGCGCCAGCTGCGGCCGAAGCGGGCCTGAAGGCGGGCCTGGTAGATCAGCCGGTCCTGTTCGAGCTTGATGACCTGCTCGTAACTGCGCAGCTCCCACAGCTTCATCCGGCGCCACAGCTTGAAGGTGGGCACGGGCGAGAGCAGCCAGCGAGTGAGGCGGACGCCCTCCATGTGCTTGTCGGCCGTGATGTCCGCGATCCGGCCCACCGCGTGCCGTGCGGCCTCGACGGCGACGACGAACAGGATGGGGATCACCGCGTGCATACCGGCGCCCAGCGGGTCGGGCCAGGCGGCGGCGCCGTTGAAGGCGATCGTCGCCGCGGTCAGCAGCCAGGCCGTCTGGCGCAGCAGCGGGAAGGGTATGCGCATCCAGGTCAGCAGGAGGTCCAGCGCGAGCAGGACACAGATGCCGGCGTCGATGCCGATCGGGAAGACGATCGAGAACTCGCCGAAGCCCTTCTCCTCCGCGAGCTCACGGACGGCGGCGTACGAGCCCGCGAAACCGATCGCGGCGATGAGCACGGCGCCGGCGACGACGACCCCGATGAGTACGCGGTGTGTGCGTGTCAGCTGCGTTGCGGCCACCCGCGATCCCCTCCCGACTTCGATGAACCGGCCTTCACTTCGGCATCCGGCGCGGGCACAGCCTGGCACATGCGGGGCGGGAGTGTTGCGTGGGGAGGGGCCGAAACCCGGCACCCGCGGGGGTACCGGGCTTCGTCAAGTCGCCCCTGGGCAGGGGAGTCGGCGTTCCTGCCGGGCTCAGGTCACGACTTGTCGTCGGCCTTCCCGGACGACTCCGCCGATGCCTCGATCGACTTCTTGGCGATCGAGCCGCAGGCGTCGGGCAGCTCGGTGAACTTCGCGGGCTCGACGGCCTGCTCGGGCTTCCCCGCGCCGGCGGAGCCGAGGGGTCGGAACCCTTCGTGTTGTCGGAGTCCGACGAGCAGCCGGCGACGACGAGCATCACCGGAACGGCGGCGCAGGCGAGTATGCGAGACAGTCGCGGGGCCGGTCGGTGCATGGTTCCTTCACCCGGACGGCACATGGACGCAGCTGCTGCCACTCGGGCTGGCTGCGACGTGGCGTTGCTGCGGTATGGAGCCAGGCGGACGCCAACGGCCTCCATGGCATGAAGAGGATGAGTACATGGGGCTGTCGACGTGGTCTTCCAGCAAGCCGTCGAGGCCGAGCCACGCTGCGAATCTACGGGCCGCAGCAGGCATCGGCACGCACTTCAACTGACCGATCTGGGCCGCTGGCCGCGCTTTCACGGGAAGTCTCGACCCTACCCACTCCGTTTCCCCGATCCCGCCTGAGGTTGCCCTCAAGCGCAGCGCTGAATAGTCGCAGCCACGCGGTCAGGTTCCCGCCATCTTCACGATGTGCACTTCAGTTGCTTGGTCATCCCGGGCACGAAGTCATTCACAAAGTGCTCGACGTCCTTGATGTCTTCGTCCGTCTTCTTTACGTGATCCTTCCGCAGTTGGATATTGAACAGTAGGAACTTGGATGGAGCGGACTCGTCGCACTTCGCGGTCACGCGGGCGCCATCTGCGCCGATGACAGCGACACCGTGGAAGGAGGTGGTCTGCTTTTGGGCCCTGTCATACAGAGAGAGTGCAGTCTCCCAGTCCTCGGGGGGCAGAGGAGAGTCGATGGCGCGAATGATTGAGGTCAGCACTTTGGTGTTGTCGACAAGGAGCTCGCAATTGAGGCCCGGTTCGGGCTCCCCATCCTGTCGCGTCTTGACCGAACCGCTGGCTGGTAGAAGCGGGGAGAGGGTCGAAGTCTCAACCGAGTGGCCGCAAAACTTCTCGGGCACAGCCAAGCTGTCGCTGCTGCACGATGTGACAGTGACGGCCAGAGCTACCGGGGTAATAGAGGCCGCCGCACGCCGGGTCCACTTCATTACTGGTCTCCTGCAAGTCCATCGGCATGCTCGTTGCCGTCGTTCGCCGCTGCGGCAATCTGGTCGTACACGCCCTGCTGCAGTGAGAACCCAGGGTTTTCACTGGCCCATTCCGAATTGGCGGAGTGCCACTGCCGGGCAAGCTCGTCGAGCTGGCGCTGCCGAGTCTTGTAGGTGGCTTGGTTATCACTTGTGAGTTCGTCGTTCTGCTGCTTCTCCTCGTCCATAATCCACGCGGTCGTCACCACGTCAGCGCCGCGCTGTGCGATATCGCCGACTCCAGGAATGAAGTTGAGCATCGTTCCGGAGGCGTGGTAGCTCCACGCTTTGTCCCACGTGTAGTCCTTCAAGTCGCCCTTGAGAGCGTTGTAGCGGGCTTCTTCCATGAACCCGACAGTGTGCCCGGCGGCACTCAGAGTGTCCTCGTGGGGCCGACTGGTGTCGTTGAAGTCTCGAATCATGGCGTGGTTCATGCCCTCGTGAAGAATGCCGTACGAGTCCTGACTCCGAGAGACCTGCTTTGTCATCTCCATAAGCTGGTCCTGGTCGAGCAAGGAGGCGTCGGTTGACTGTCCTGCGATCTTGCCCATTGACCGGTGGACCTCGTCACCGTGGTTGATCATGATCTTTGCCATGTCGTCGCGCAGTGAGGACAGGGGGGCCGAAACCCGGCACCCGCGGGGGTACCGGGCTTCGTCAAGTCGCCCCTGGGCAGGGGAGTCGGCGTTCCTGCCGGGCTCAGGTCACGACTTGTCGTCGGCCTTCTCGGAATCCTTCTCCGACGACTTCTCGCCGGACTTGGCAGACTTGGACGGCGACGCGGACGGCGACGACGACTTCCCCGCACTGTCGCCGACCGAGGCGACGGCCTCCGTGGCGGCCTTCTGGGCGCCCTTGAGGATGGTGGCGGCGGAGGGTGACTTGGCGCCCGCGAAGCCGGCCCCGTTGTAGGTGACGCTGACGACGACATTGCCGGTGCGGGCGATGACCGTCGCGTACTCGAAGTCCTCGTCGGACTTGTTGAGGGCGTACGTGACGGAGGTGGCCTGCTCACCGAGGCCGGAGACGGGCTCGGCCGAGACCTTCTTCGCCTTCTCCGTCGCCTGCGCCTTGGAGACCTGCTTGGTGTACTCGTCCGTCGCGCGCTTCGCACCGCTGCCCAGGGCCTGGTCCGAGGCGAAGCGGGTGAAGCCGACGTCGAGCCAGCGGTACTGCGAGCCCTTGACGCCGTTGTCGTCCAGGCCGTTCCAGGAGCAGCCGCCGCGGCTCGCGGTGTCGCTCGACTTGCCCGGGGTGCCGCCCTTGGTCTTGGCCTTCGGGACCAGGTCCTCGATCGACTTCTTGGCGATCGAGCCGCAGGCGTCGGGCAGCTCGGTGAACTTCGCGGGCTCGACGGCCTGCTCGGACTTCTCCGCGCTCGCGGAGGCCGAGGAGTCGGACCCCTTCGTGTCGTCGGAGTCCGACGAGCAGCCGGCGACGACGAGCATCACCGGAACGGCGGCGCAGGCGAGTATGCGGGACAGTCGCGGGGCTGATCGGTGCATGGTTCCTTCACTCGGACGGCACGGCGGTCTCGGTCGTGCGGGTGGTCGGGCGGTACGTCGGGCTACGTCGGCCGGGGCCTACGTCGGTCGGGGGCCACGGTACGACGGACGGCGACCGGATGCCGCCTTCGGACGGATGGCCCCGGGGTGGCCCGGGGTGGCCCCGGTCACCGGCCCTGGGCCACCCGGCGGCCGGTCAGTCGTTGAGTGCTTCGTCCAGTTCCCGCGCCAGGGCCTGGGCCTTCTCCTGAAGTTCCTTGCTGTCGGGAACCTCGGTGACGCTGTCCGGCTGCGCGGTGTAGTGGACGGACACGATGACGTTCGATGTGCGGAATACCACGCTCACGGTGCGGTGCTGTGCGGTGGAACCTGCCCGAGTGAGCGAATCATCCAGAAACGCCGCATCCCCGAGCCCGTCGAGCAGCCGTGGCCGGAGATCCTCGCCGGGATCGGTGGCGCTGCCCGACGGGTCGGCGGAGGGCTTGGTGGACGTCTTGCCGTCGGGGGAGCCTGACGGTGTGCTGCCGCTCGAAGCGGAGGACGACGCGCCGGTGGTCCCGCTGGGCGTGACGCCGGCCGATGTGGGGAGGTCGGCGGCGTCCTCCTTCTTCGCGTACACCTCACGGGCGCCGGCGTCGTCGCTCACCGCGGGGTCGTACGAGACGACACGCTCGAAGTCGATGGACAGATTCCGGGTGGCGTCCGGACCGTCCGACTTCCAGCGGCAGCCGACCTTGCGGTCGGTGTCGTAGGTGACGGCGGCCGTGCCCTCGTACACCTTGTCCTGCTGCTCGTCGGACAGGTCGGCGGCGCCCGGCAGCAGGTCCTTGAGCGTGGAGCGCGGCACGGCGCGGCAGGACTCGGGCAGCGTCCGGTACTTCCCGGGAGGTGCGGCCGTGACCGTCGGGCTGCCGGGCTTGCTGTCGGCGTCGGGGTCGCCGGCGTCGGAGCCGGCGCTGCAGCCGGCGACGAGCGCTGCGAGAAGCGCGACGCCGGGTACGTACGCCATGTGTCGCACGGTCCCAGGGCTCCCTTCGGTACGAAAACGGGTTGCCGCGCGATGGCGGCCGATGGACACAATGTGTATCGCACGCGCCGCTGTGAATGCCGGTCGGCCGACCTGTATGCCGACCTCGGCACCGGTTTTGCGCTTTGAGTATTTTTCGGGGGAATCGAGGAGTTATGTCGTATGTAGAGGTGCCGGGTGCGCAGGTTCCCATCCGTATGTGGGCGGATCCGGCGTCGGTCGAGGACGGCGCGATGCAGCAGCTGCGGAACGTGTCCACGCTGCCCTGGATCAAGGGCCTCGCGGTCATGCCGGACGTCCACTACGGCAAGGGTGCGACGGTCGGCTCGGTGATCGCGATGCACGGTGCGGTCTGCCCGGCCGCGGTGGGGGTGGACATCGGCTGCGGGATGTCGGCGGTGAAGACGTCGCTGACGGCCAACGACCTGCCGGGAGACCTCTCGCGGCTCAGGTCCAGGATCGAGCAGGCGATCCCGGTGGGCCGGGGGATGCACACCGACACGGTCGACCCGGGCCGGCTCCACGGCTTCCCGACGGCCGGCTGGGACGACTTCTGGTCGCGCTTCGACGGGATCGCCGAAGCGGTCAAGTTCCGTCAGGAACGCGCCACGAAGCAGATGGGAACGCTCGGATCGGGCAACCACCACGTCGAGGTCAGCCTTGATTCGCGTGGCGCCGTGTGGCTGACGCTGCACTCCGGCTCCCGGAACATCGGCAAGGAGCTCGCGGAGTACCACATCGGCGTGGCCCAGAAGCTCGCACACAATCAGGGGCTGGTCGACCGTGATCTGGCGGTCTTCGTCTCGGACACGCCGCAGATGGCCGCGTACCGCAACGACCTGTTCTGGGCTCAGGAGTACGCGAAGTACAACCGGGCGATCATGATGAAACTGCTCAAGGACGTGCTCGGCCGGGAGTTCAAGAAGGCCCGGGTCACCTTCGGGCAGGAGATCAGCTGTCACCACAATTACGTGGCTGAGGAGCGATACGACGGGATGGATCTCCTGGTCACCCGCAAGGGGGCGATTCGTGCTGGTTCCGGTGACTACGGCATCATTCCGGGTTCGATGGCCACAGGAACCTACATCGTCAAGGGTCTCGGCAATCAAGCGGCGTTCAACTCGGCCTCGCACGGGGCAGGTCGGCGCATGAGCCGCAACGCCGCCAAGCGACGCTTCTCGGCCGAGGACCTGGCGAACCAGACGCGGGGCGTGGAGTGCCGCAAGGACTCCGGGGTGGTGGACGAGATCCCGGCGGCGTACAAGCCGATCGAGCAGGTCATCGACCAGCAGCGGGACCTCGTCGAGGTCGTCGCGAAGCTCAAGCAGGTCGTCTGCGTGAAGGGCTGAGAAAGGAGCCGGCCGAATCGCCGGCCCCTTTCCGCGCCCTGCCGCGGTGCCTCAGAGGGTGCGGTGGACCTTGGAGTTGGAGGCCTGGGCGCGGGGGCGGACCACCAGGAGGTCGATGTTGACGTGGCTGGGGCGGGTGACGGCCCAGGTGATCGTGTCGGCCACGTCGTCGGCGGAGAGCGGGGCGTCGACGCCCGCGTAGACCTTGGCGGCCTTCTCGGCGTCGCCCCGGAAGCGGGTCGTGGCGAACTCCTCGGTCTTCACCATGCCGGGCGCGACCTCGATCACCCGGACCGGGGTGCCGACGATCTCCAGCCGCAGGGTCTCCGCCAGCACGTGCTCGCCGTGCTTGGCCGCGACGTAACCTGCACCGCCCTCGTAGGTGGAGAGGCCGGCCGTCGAGGAGAGGATCACGACGGTGCCGTCCCCGCTCGCGGTGAGGGCGGGGAGCAGGGCCTGGGTGACGTTGAGCGTGCCGATGACATTGGTCTCGTACATCTGGCGCCAGTCGGCGGGGTCGCCCGTGGCGACGGGGTCGGCGCCCAGCGCTCCGCCGGCGTTGTTGACCAGGACGGCCAGGGACCGGAACGCCGTGGCGAACTCGTCGACCGCCGCACGGTCGGTGACGTCCAGGGCGTACGCCGTCGCCTGGTGGCCCGCATCGGTGAGCTCGGCGGCCAGTGCCTCGATGCGGTCCTTGCGGCGGGCGGTGAGGACCACGCGGTAACCGGAGGCTGCCAGCTGCCTGGCGGTCGCGGCGCCGATGCCGCTGCTCGCGCCGGTGATGACGGCGATGGGGGTGGCGGCCATGTCGAACTCCTCGGGCAGCTGATCGGTACGGGGCCAGGATAGGCGGGGGCCCCGGTCAGGGGTTCAGCGGTCGCGGCCCGGCCGACCGTCCGCCGGGCCCGCCGAATTCGCGCACGGCGTCCGCCACGACGGCCTCCAGATGGGTGTGGTGGGCGCCCCGCCAGTACACCCGGCCGCAGACCGTGCACTGGGCGAACACGTCGTAGGACGCCTGGGTGCCCTGTTCGAGCCGGTCGCTCACGGACTCCTTGTCCGCGTCAGCGAGCTCTCCGTTGCAGGCCGTGCAGCGGGTCCACGGTGCGAGCGCGGGGGCGAAGCGGCCGAGTACGTCACGGAGCTGTTCATCGGGCCGGTCGCTGTAGACGTACGCACCCGCCCAGATCTCCCTGCGCCGCAGCAACCCCCGGTCGCGGGAGAGCAGGACGCGCCGCTGCCGCGCCGAGCGGGTGGCGAGCGCCGGGTCGCCGATGTCCTCGCTCTCGTACGCGGCGTCCACACCCAGGAGGCGCAACCGCCGGGCCAGGGTGCCCAGATGGACGTCGAGCAGGAAACGCAGCGGTGCGCCGGGGACCTGCTGGGGGCGGCGCACCGCGCGCACCTCGATGCGTTCGCCCGCTCCGGGGATGTGGGAGACGGGAACGGGGCGGCCGTCGGCCAGGAGCTGCCCTGCCTCGGTGAGCGGGACGCCGACGGACTCCACGACGTGCCCCAGGGTCGAGGAGCCGTCCGTGGTGAGCGCAGTGGGGCCACCGCGCCGGTCGTGGGCGACGAAGAGCCGGAGTTCCGGGGCTACTTCGAGGGTGATCTCGGGTCCGTTCACCTGGTCAGGATGCCACCGGGGGGCGGCCCCGGCGGGAGCCCCGCCAGGTCCAGTCGCCAGTCGTTCGCCGACATCGGGCGGCCGGGCGGGTATTCGAGCTCGCAGGTGCCGAGCAGGGTGAAGCCGCTCTTGCGGCACACCGCGTTCGAAGCGGCGTTGTCCACGGACGGGTAGGCGTGCAGATAGCGGTGCCTGCCCGCCTCGCCGGCCCGCGCGGCGACAGCGGCGGTGGCCGCCGACGCGATGCCGCGGCCCTGGAAGCCCGCGAGGACCGCCCACCCCGTCTCGTACACCTCGTCGCCCTCGCGGGCCTGCTCCCAGAAGCCGATCGTGCCCACCGGCTGCCCGGTCGCGGTCAGGACGATGCGGAACATCCTGCCCCGGCCCGTCCGGTCGGCGCTCAGCGCGACATACCGGGCGTGCCGGACCTGCAGCTGCTCCTCGGTCTCCGGGCCTCCGAGGTGGTCCATCAGCTCGGGGGAGTTGGCCAGCCGGAGCAGCCCGAGGTCGTCCTGGGACCAGGGCTCGATGCTCACGGATGCGGGCGACGTCACACGCGGCGTACGGGGTTCCATGAGCCGACTGTAGGACGCCCCACCGACAGTGGGGCCCGCTCCTGGGCGCCGGGGCCTCTCGGAGCGGGGGCTCCTTGCGCCGGGGGCTCAGCGCCGGGGCTCTCAGCGCTGGGCGAAGGCCGCCGGGGGAACGCCCACCGTGGCGGTGAAGTCCCTGACCAGGTGCGCCTGGTCGCTGTAGCCGAGATCGGCGGCGATGGCGGCCCAGTCGGGCTCAGGGTCGTTCCCGGCGCGCCGGAGTGCCTCGTGGACGCGGTGGCGGAGGATGACCCACTTGGGCCCGACGCCCACACAGGTGGAGAACAGCCGTTGCAGCGAGCGGACGGACAGGCCTCCCGCGCGGGCGAGGGCGTCGACCCGCAGCAGTGATCGGTCCGTGCGTACGAGCTCGGCGAGTTCCGTGGCGCGTTCCGCCCGGGGGTCCGGCGGGGGGAGCCGGGCGAGCAGGTACGCGTCGAGTGCCGCGACCCTGGCGTCCTCGTCGGCGGGGTCCAGTACGTCTTGCGTCGGCACGGGGGCGAGCGACGGGGGGACTTCGAGCCGGATCCGGCCGTGGTGGCCGAGGTGGAGCCGGGTCTTGGGGCGCTGGCCCCGAAGGCACGGGAGATGAAGGTGTTCGGGGAGCCGTTCCCGCCGGCCCCCGGGGCCCCGGCCTTCGACCGGGTACTGGCCCTGACGGGCCGGGACCCCGCCTGGCGCCCCCCGACGCGCTGACCACGGGGGGCATCGCGTGCCGGCCCAGGTCCGCGGGCCGCGCTTCCGGCCGGCCCCGGCCATGGGCCGCGCCTCCGGCCCGCCCCGGTCACCCCTCACGCCTCCGGCCGGCGGCCCTCCCCGTCCAGGCGGGTGCGCAGGGTCCGGGCGAACTCCTCGGCCCGCGCCAGCTGGACCCGCAGCTTCGCGACCTGCTCGGCGGCGGCCCGCTCGTACGCGCGGACCCGTTCCAGGAGTGCGTCGCGCTCGCCCGGCGCCGGCTCCCCGCCGGCGTCGAGGCGGGCGACCACATCCAGCAGGTCCCGCATCTCGTCCAGCGTGAAGCCGAGGGGCTTCATCCGGCGGATGACCATCAGCCGGGCCACATCCGCCTCGGTGTACAGCCGGAACCCGCCGCGCGAACGGGCCGAGGGCACCACGAGCCCGGACTCCTCGTAGTGCCGGATCGTGCGCAGCGACAGCTCGGTACGCGCGGCGACCTCGCCGATCTGCATGTGCTTGCTGCTCACGGTGCCCTCTCGACTCCCGCCGTGACCACGGTGGGACGGCGTCTCCATCTCTACCCTAACGTTAGGGTAGAGTTGCTCGGCGCCCGGCGGGGAGCGCGTACCCGCCCATACTTCCGCAACGACAGGTCACGTCTCCCTTGCCCCTCCAGCTCTCATCCGTACTGTCCCCGGCCGGCCGGCTGCGCGACCACCGGCCCTCCTGGCTGTCCCCCAAGGTCTTCCGCACCGAGGTCCTGGCGGGTCTCGTCGTGGGGCTGGCGCTGATTCCCGAGGCGATCTCCTTCTCGATCATCGCCGGGGTCGATCCGGCGGTCGGTCTGTTCGCCGCCTTCACGATGGCCGTCGTCATCTCCGTCGTCGGCGGCAGGCCCGCGATGATCTCCGCGGCGACGGGCGCGGTCGCGCTCGTCATCGCCCCGCTCAACAGGGAGCACGGGTTCGGTTATCTGATCGCGGGAGTCATCCTGGGCGGGGTCTTCCAGGTCGTGCTCGGCGCGCTCGGCGTCGCCAGGCTGATGCGGTTCGTGCCCCGCAGTGTGATGGTCGGCTTCGTCAACGCGCTGGCCATCCTGGTCTTCATGGGCCAGGTCCCCGAGCTGAGCGATGTCCCCTGGCCGGTGTATCCGCTGGTCATCGGCGGACTGGTCCTGATGGTGCTCTTCCCGAGGATCACCAGGGCGGTGCCCGCCCCGCTGGTCTCCATCATCATCCTCACCGCGATCACCGTCGCCGCAGGCATCGCCGTACCGACCGTCGGCGACAAGGGTGAGCTCCCCTCGTCGCTGCCGGTGCCCGGCCTGCCGGACGTGCCCTTCACGCTGGACACCCTGACGACCGTCGCCCCCTACGCGCTGGCCATGGCGCTGGTCGGCCTGATGGAGTCGCTGATGACGGCCAAGCTGGTCGACGAGATCACCGACACCCGTTCGAGCAAGACCCGCGAGTCGGTCGGCCAGGGCATCGCCAACATCGTCACCGGCTTCCTGGGCGGCATGGGCGGCTGCGCCATGATCGGCCAGACCATGATCAATGTGAAGGTGTCCGGCGCCCGCACCCGGCTGTCCACGTTCCTCGCGGGCGTCTTCCTCATGGTGCTGTGCATCGCGTTCGGGCCGCTCGTCTCCCGTATCCCGATGGCGGCGCTCGTCGCGGTCATGGTCATGGTGTGCTTCGCGACCTTCGACTGGCACTCCGTCGCACCCGGGACCCTGCGGCGGATGCCCGCGGGGGAGATCGTGGTCATGGTGATCACGGTGGTCTGCGTCGTCGCCACCGAGAACCTCGCCGTCGGCGTGGTCGTCGGCTCGGTCACCGCCATGGTCATCTTCGCCAGGAGGGTCGCCCACCTCGCCGACGTCACCTCGGTCACGGACCCGGACGGCGGCCGGGTGATCTACTCCGTCTTCGGCGAGCTCTTCTTCGCCTCGTCCAACGACCTGGTCGGACGGTTCGACTACGCGGCCGATCCTCCGGCGGTGGTCATCGACCTGACCGCGGCGCACATCTGGGACGCCTCGGCGGTCGCGACGCTGGACGCCATCACCACGAAGTACGAACAGCGCGGCAAGAGCGTGGAGATCGTCGGCCTCGACGAACGGAGCGCCGACCTCCACGGTTCCCTGACCGGCCGGCTCGCCGGGAGCAGCTGAACCGCCCGGCCGCCTCCGCCCCGGCCGCCCGGTGCGCCGCGGGACCCCGGCTGCCGCGTCAGGGCCACACCAGGCAGTACGCCTGATGGCCCGCGTCATGCAGCCGGTGGGAGAAGTCCTGCCACTCGTGCAGCAGTTGGTAGACGTTGAACGCGTCGCGTGGGCCGCCACGGTCCGGGACCGTGGACCAGATGAAGGCCGCGGCGCCGACGGATTCCTCGCCGACGTCCCGCAGCGGGTCGACCACCGTCATCGGCAGCTTGACCACCGCGTAGTCGGGATGGAGCACGACGAGCTCCAGCGGGGGGACCTTGTGCAGGGGTATGCCCTGTATGCCGGTGAGGACCATGGCCGCCACCGTCTCGGGCTTGATCTTGCTGAACATGCCGCCCATGCCCAGCTCGTCGCCGCCCAGCTCCTCGGGGCGCATGGAAATGGGCACGCGTGCGGCGGTCGCCCCGTCGGGCGCACCGAAGTATTTGTAGGTCACCCCCACCCGTCCACTGCTCCTGCTCCCTGAACCGTCGGTCCCTGAACCGTCGGCCTCGACCGCCCGCGCGTTCCGAGCGCGCTCGGCCTCGCGCCGGTGCCGCCCTCGCCGGGCAGGCTCGGGCCCCAGGTCGTCGGTCCCTTCGCCCACTCCGCCACCGCGATGCATATCTCATCCACCCGACTACTTCTTAGGAGACACAGCCCCGCCGCGCAACCCGATCATCGTCAGTGACCTCCCCCGCGGGCGTGCGGTGAAACACCTGTCCGCAAGACCGTCGAGGCCTCTGACACCATGGCATGTGTGAGCTTTCCCCATGACGCCCCAGTTTCGCAGACGCGAGGAGACTGAAGCCCTTTCGTTGTACGAGCCTCATACGGGAGAGCGCGCTCCCCGCTCACCGGCGGCCGGGAATCCCGGCCAGGCCCCCCGAACTCCGAATCGCAGATCAGGACCAAAGTGGCGTATTCATACGAAGCCCCAGTTTCGCAGACGCTTTTCGACCGGGCGTCCCTCGTGACGCCCGGAGGCGTGAACTCACCCGTGCGTGCCTTCCGGGCCGTGGGCGGTACGCCCCGGTTCATGGTGTCAGGTACGGGTCCGTACCTCACCGACGCCGACGGCCGTGAGTATGTCGACCTCGTGTGTTCGTGGGGGCCGATGATCCTCGGCCACGCGCACCCCGAGGTCACCGCCGCCGTCCAGGACGCGGTGGCCCGGGGTACCTCCTTCGGTACGCCGGGTGAGGGTGAGGTCGCGCTCGCCGAGGAGATCGTCGCCAGGATCGAGCCCGTGGAGCAGGTGCGGCTGGTGTCGTCCGGCACCGAGGCGACCATGTCCGCGATCCGGCTCGCCCGTGGATTCACCGGACGCGCCAAGGTCGTGAAGTTCGCCGGGTGCTACCACGGGCACGTCGACGCGCTGCTGGCCGCGGCCGGCTCCGGCGTCGCCACCTTCGGGCTGCCCGACACGCCCGGTGTGACCGGCGCCCAGGCGGGCGACACGATCGTGCTGCCGTACAACGACCTGGACGCCGTGCGCGCCGTGTTCGCCGCGCAGCCGGGCGAGATCGCCTGCGTGATCACCGAGGCGTCGCCGGGCAACATGGGCGTCGTGCCGCCCGGGGAAGGCTTCAACGCCGGGCTCAAGGAGATCTGCGCGGCCGACGGGGCTCTGTACATCTCCGACGAGGTGATGACGGGCTTCCGCACGTCCAAGGCGGGCTGGTACGGCATCGACGGCGTACGGCCCGACCTGATGACCTTCGGCAAGGTCATGGGCGGCGGCTTCCCGGCCGCGGCCTTCGGCGGCCGCGCCGACGTGATGGCGCACCTGGCCCCCTCGGGCCCCGTCTACCAGGCCGGCACCCTCTCGGGGAACCCGGTCGCCACCGCCGCGGGCCTCGCCCAGCTGCGGCTGCTGGACGACGCGGCGTACGCGAAGGTCGACGCGGTCTCCGCAGAGCTGCGTGCGCTGGTCGGCGAGGCGTTCACCAAGGAGGGCGTCGCGCACACGGTGTCGGCGGCGAGCAACATGTTCTCCGTCTTCTTCACCGACGAGCCGGTCCGCGACTACGAGGGCGCGAAGAAGCAGGAAGCTTTCCGCTTCACCGCGTTCTTCCACTCGATGCTGGAGCAGGGCGTGTACCTGCCGCCCTCCGCCTTCGAGTCCTGGTTCGTCTCCACCGCCCACGACGCGCGGGCGCTCGAACTGATCGCCGAGGCGTTGCCCGCCGCCGCCCGCGCCGCTTCGGAGGCCACCGCATGAGCGAGAACAGCACCAAGGACATCACGGTCGTCCATCTGATGCGCCACGGTGAGGTGCACAACCCGGACGGCGTGCTCTACGGCCGCCGGGCCGGCTACAGCCTGTCCGACCTCGGTCGGGAGATGGCCGACCGGGTCGCCGAGCACCTGGAGAAGCGCGACATCACCCATGTCGTGGCCTCCCCGCTGGAGCGCGCCCAGGAGACCGCCGCGCCGATCGCCACGTCGCACGGCCTCGACCTGGCCACCGACGGGCGTCTCATCGAGGCCGCCAACGCCTTCGAGGGCAAGACCTTCGGGGTCGGCGACGGCGCGCTGCGCAAGCCGGCGAACTGGAAGCACCTCACCAACCCCTTCAAGCCGTCCTGGGGCGAGCCGTACGTCGAGCAGGTCGTACGGATGATGGGCGCCCTGGACGCGGCGCGTGACGCGGCCCGTGGGCACGAGGCGGTCTGCGTCAGCCACCAGCTGCCGATCTGGATCGTGCGGAGCTTCGTGGAGCGGCGCAGGCTGTGGCACGACCCGCGCAAACGGCAGTGCACTCTGGCCTCGCTGACGACCTTCACCTATCAGGGCGACGAGATCGTGTCCGTCGGATACACCGAGCCCGCCCGGGATCTGGTGCCCGCGCACCTCCTCGCGGGTGCGAAGCCGGTCAAGGGGAAGTCGAAGGCGTTCGGGGCGTAGGGCGGCCCGGCTGTCCCGGTGCTGCCCGTGTGACCCGGTGGGTTGTGGGCCATGTGCAGCATCTGCAAGGGTCCGTTCACGTGACAACTTTTATGATTATCAGCGGAACCACCGTGTCGGTTTCCTCATCTCAACCATTGCCAGTTTGTATGGCCTTGAGGTAATACGACCGCAGATGGGGACGCTATGCGTGAGATCAACCGAAGAGGCCTCCTCGGGGCCGGGCTCGGAGCCGCAGCCGCACTCTCGATGGCCGGCTGTGGCTCCGACGGGTCATCCAACGACGGCCCGACGGGAACCGAGAAGGGTTCGAAAGGCACCAAAGGGAAGCCGGGGAATGGCGCCGGCTCTTCCGGAAAGCAGGTCAGGCTGATCGGTGACGGCTCCACGGCCGACACCGGAAAACAGCCGAATCAGCCCGCCGCCCCCGTTCCGCTCGAACCCGGCCAGAAGCCGCCGCAGTTCGTGATCTTCTCCTGGGACGGCGCAGGCGAGGTCGGCAACGGACTCTTCCCGCGTTTCCTCGAACTCGCCAAGGAACACGAGGCGGGGATGACCTTCTTCCTCTCAGGCCTCTATCTGCTGCCCGAGTCGAAGAAGTCGCTCTACCGCCCGCCCAACAACCCCAGGGGTGCCTCGGACATCGGTTATCTCAACGATGACCACCTCAAGCAGACCCTGAAGTACGTCCACCAGGCCTGGCTCGACGGACACGAGATCGGCACCCATTTCAACGGGCATTTCTGCGGCGGTTCCGGTTCGGTCGGCAACTGGACGGCCGAGCAATGGCAGAGCGAGATCGACCAGGCGGTGTCCTTCGTCACCGAATGGAAGACCAACACCGGGTGGAACGACCTCGAACCGCTGCCGTTCGACTACCGGAAGGAACTGGTCGGCGGCCGTACGCCCTGTCTGCTCGGCCAGGACAATCTCCTGCCCACCGCCAAGCAGCTCGGCTGGCGCTACGACGCGAGCTCGCCCGGCGGCACCCAGATGTGGCCCGAGAAGCGCCAGGGCGTCTGGGACCTTCCGCTTCAGGGGATTCCGTTCCCCGGCCACACCTTCGAAGTCCTCTCCATGGACTACAACATCCTCGCCAACCAGTCGCAGAATTCCACCAACGGCATGCCGTCGCGCTATCCGGGATGGCGCACCCAGGCCACCGACTCGTACATCGCCGGATTCAAGCGTGCCTACGAGACGAACCGCGCGCCCTTCTATATCGGCAACCACTTCGAGGAGTGGAACGGCGGCATCTACATGGATGCCGTGGAGGACGCGCTCAAACACATCGCGGGGAAGCCGGATGTGCGCCTCGTCTCCTTCCGGCAGTTCGTCGACTGGCTCGACGTCCAGGACCCGGCGGTGCTCACGAAGCTGCGTTCGCTTCAGGTGGGACAGGCGCCGGAAGGCGGCTGGAACGCCTTCTTTAAGCAGGCCTGACAAGGGGCTTTACGGGCATCGAGGGGGGTGCCCAAGATCCCCGGAACTGTCATGCGAAACTTTTCACATGAGCTCTGGCCGTGCACCCCGACGCCGCTCCACCCTGCTCGCCGCCACCGCTGTGGCCGGTGCCCTGACCCTGTCCGCCTGCGGTGGCGGGCAGGCGGGCGGCGGCGGCAACACGAACTTCGTCACCGGCAGCGGTGGGATCTCCACCGTCGCCAAGGGCGAACGCACGGACGCGCCGAAGCTCGACGGCAAGACCCTCGAAGGCAAGGCCCTCGACATCGCCGACTACAAGGGCAAGGTCGTCGTCCTGAACTTCTGGGGATCATGGTGCGGCCCCTGCCGGGCCGAGGCCAAGCACTTCGCGAAGGTGGCGAAGGAGACCGAGGACGAGGGCGTCCAGTTCGTCGGCGTCAACACCAGAGACCCCAAGAAGTCCCTGGCGGTCAGCTTCGAGAACGACTTCGGCGTCACCTATCCGAGCCTCTACGACCCGACCGGGAAGCTGCTCCTGCGATTCCCGAAGGGCACGCTGAACCCGCAGGCCATCCCGTCGACCGTCGTCGTCGACCGGGACGGGAAGCTCGCCGCCCGCACGCTCACCGCCCTCGACGCGGAGAAGCTGCGGAAGATGATCGACCCGTTGATCGCGGAGAAGTGACGCCGTGCTCCAACTGGCCGCGGTCACCGGTGTCAACGACACCGTCTTCAACGGCGCCCTGCTGGTGGCTCTGCCCGTCGCCCTGCTCGGCGGCCTCGTCTCCTTCTTCTCGCCGTGCGTCCTGCCGCTCGTACCGGGCTATCTGAGCTACGTCACCGGCGTCAGCGGCACCGACCTGGCCCAGGGCCGGCGGGGCAGAACCGTGACGGGTGCCTCCCTCTTCGTGCTCGGCTTCACCGCCGTCTTCGTCTCGGGCGGGGCCCTCTTCGGCTTCTTCGGCCAGACCCTCCAGGAGTACAGCGGCACCCTGTCCAAGGTCCTCGGCGTGCTGATGATCCTGATGGGCGTCTTCTTCATGGGCCTGATGCCCTGGATGACGCAGCGCGAATTCCGCATCCACAAGCGGCCGGTGACCGGGCTGGCGGGCGCACCCCTGCTCGGCGCGCTCTTCGGGATCGGCTGGACGCCTTGCCTGGGGCCGACGCTCTCCGCCGTCAGCATGCTCGCCGTCGACCAGGGGACCGCCGGCCGCGGAGCGGTGCTCTCCGTGGCGTACTGCATCGGGCTCGGCGTCCCGTTCGTCCTGGCGGCCGTCGCCTTCCGTAAGGCACTCGGGGCGTTCGGCTGGGTCAAGCGCCACTACGCATGGGTCATGCGGATCGGCGGCGGCATGATGATCGTGACCGGAGTGCTCCTGCTGACGGGTGCGTGGGACGCGCTCATGCAGGAGATGCGAGTCTGGTCCGACGGCTTCACTGTGGGGATCTGAGTTTGATGAGCAACACGAACACCACGGAAGAGCGCGACCTCGGCCAGGCCGGGGAGCAGCTCTCCACCGCCCCGCGCGAAGACTCCGCCGCGTCCGTACCCGCGATGGGCTTCATCGGCTGGGCCCGCTGGTTCTGGCGGCAGCTCACCTCGATGCGGGTCGCGCTGATCCTGCTCTTCCTGCTGTCGCTCGGCGCCATCCCCGGCTCGCTGATCCCGCAGAACAGCGTGGACGAACTGAAGGTGCAGACCTTCAAGGACGCCCACACCACGGTCAGCCCGGTCTACGAGAAGCTCCAGTTCTTCGACGTCTACAGCTCGGTGTGGTTCTCCGCGATCTACATCCTGCTGTTCGTCTCGCTGATCGGCTGCATCGTCCCGCGCACCGGGCAGTTCGTCGGACAGCTGCGCGGACGGCCGCCCGGCGCGCCGAAGAAGCTGACCCGGCTGCCCGCGTACACCACCTGGCGCACCGACGCCGAGCCCGAGCAGGTCCATGAGGCCTCGCTCGCCATCCTGCGCAAGCGGCGCTTCCGCGCGCACATGGCCGGTGACGCGGTGTCCGCGGAGAAGGGCTATCTGCGCGAGGCCGGGAACCTGGTGTTCCACATCGCGCTGATCGTCATGCTGACGGCGTTCGCCGGCGGACAGCTCTTCAAGTCCGAGGGCGGCAAGCTCGTCGTCGAGGGCGACGGGTTCGCCAACACGATCACCCAGTACGACGACTTCAAGTCAGGCTCGCTCTTCGACACCGACGACCTCACCCCCTTCAGCTTCGATCTGCAGGACTTCGTCGGCACGTACGAGCGCGGCGGCCCCCAGCGCGGCACCCCCCGGACCTACGAGGCCAGGGTCACGTACTCCGAGGGCGCGGACGGGCCGACGAAGAAGAAGGTCATCGAGGTCAACAAGCCGCTCGTCGTCGACGGCACGAAGGTCTACCTCAACGCGCACGGCTACGCCCCGGTCATCTCGGTCAAGGACGGCAGCGGCAAGGAGGTCTACCGGAGCTCGGTGCCGCTGCTCCCCATCGACAACAACGTCACATCGACCGGTGCGATCAAGGTGATGGACGGCTACAAGGACAAGAACGGCAAGCGGAGCCAGCTCGGCTTCCAGGCGTTCTTCGTGCCGACGTTCGCCGGCAGCGGCCAGGGGACGATGTTCTCGCAGTACCCCGGACTCGACTACCCGGTCCTCGCGCTCAACGGCTACTACGGCAGCCTCGGCGTCGACTCGGGACTCCCGCAGAACGTCTACCAGCTCGACACGTCCAAGATGAAGGAATTCAAGGACAGCAACGGGGACCAGCTGAAGAAGCGGCTGCGCCCCGGCGAGACCATGAAGCTCCCCGACGGCGCCGGCTCGATCACCTTCGAGAGCGTCGAGGAGTGGGCCAGCTTCCAGATCTCACGCCAGCCCGCCAGCGGCTGGGCGCTCACCGGCGCCGTCGCCGCCGTCATCGGGCTCGCCGGTTCGCTCTTCATCCAGCGCCGCCGGGTGTGGGTGCGGGCCGTACGGGGGACGGACGGCGTCACCGTCGTCGAGATGGCGGGCCTCGGCCGCAGCGAGTCCGCGAAGCTTCCCGAGGAGCTGACCTCCCTCGCGGTCGCTCTCCACACCGTGACGCCCACGGCGTCCGCCCCAGAACCCCAGCCGGAACAACCCGCCGAAGCACCTGCCGAAGGGGCTGAGAAGTGAATCTCGCCGCCGCAACGAACGAGAACCTGGCGAACGCCAGCAACACGCTGATCTATTCGTCGATGGCCGTCTACACCCTGGCCTTCTTCGCGCACATCGCCGAGTGGGTGTTCGGCAGCCGCAGCAAGGTCGGCCGTACGGCCGCCGCGCTGAACGACTCGGCCGCCGGCGGTACGGCGGCGCAGGCGAAGGCCGCGCAGGGCGGCGGCACCGCCGTGCTGGAACGCCCCAAGGTCGTCACCCGGTCGGCGGTCGGCACCCGTGACGTCCCCGACGGCCCCGGAGCGGCGGGCGGCACCTTCAAGGGCGACCTGTGGGGGCGGATCGCGGTCTCCCTGACCGTCCTGGCCTTCGCCGTCCAGGCGGGCGGCGTCGTCGCACGCGCGCTCTCGGTGCAGCGGGCCCCCTGGGGCAACATGTACGAGTTCTCGATCACCTTCTCCACGGTGGCGGTCGGCGCGTACCTCGTCCTGCTCGCACTGAAGAAGAACGTCCGCTGGATCGGCCTGATCCTGGTCACCGTGGTCCTGCTGGACCTCGGCATCGCGACCACCACGCTCTACACCGACAGCGACCAGCTGGTGCCCGCCCTGCACTCCTACTGGCTGTGGATTCACGTCTCCACCGCCATCATCTGCGGCGCCGTCTTCTTCCTCGGTGCCGTCGGCACCCTGCTCTACCTCTTCCGCGACAGCTACGAGAGCAAGGTCGCCGGCGGTGGGACGCCCGGGAGGTTCGCCACCTCGGTCATGGAGCGGCTGCCCGCGGCGAAGACCCTGGACACCTTCTCGTACCGCATCAACGCCGCCGTCTTCCCGCTGTGGACGTTCACGATCATCGCGGGCGCGATCTGGGCGGGCGACGCCTGGGGCCGCTACTGGGGCTGGGACCCCAAGGAGGTCTGGTCCTTCATCACCTGGGTCGCGTACGCCGCCTACCTGCACGCCCGTGCGACGGCCGGCTGGAAGGGCCGCAAGGCCGCCTACCTGGCCCTCGTGGCCTTCGGCTGCTGGCTCTTCAACTACTACGGCGTGAACATCTTCGTCACCGGCAAGCACTCCTACGCCGGAGTCTGACCGGCCCGTACCCGAGGGCGCGACCGCTTCGGTGCGGTCGCGCCCTCGCGTCGTACGTCCGGGGTCAGCCCAGCGGGGTGTCCAGGACCGCCTTGCGGTGACTGAACGTCTCCAGGGAGTACCTGCCGTGGTAGTTGCCCATGCCGCTCTCGCCGACCCCGCCGAACGGCAGGTCGGAGACGGTCAGATGGGCCAGCGGCAGACCGATGCCGACACCGCCCGACGAGGTCTCGGTCAGCAGCCGCCTGCGTACGGCGGCGGACTCCGTGAACGCGTACAGCGCCAGGGGCTTGTCCCGCTCGTTGATGAAGCCGATGGCCTCGTCGAGGCCGTCCACGGTGAGGATCGGCAGGACGGGTCCGAAGATCTCCTCCCGCATCACGGGGGAGTCGGGTGGGACATCGGCCAGCACCGTCGGCGCGATGTACTTCGTGTCCCGGTCGTGGGCGCCGCCCGTCACCGTACGCCCGGAGTCCAGCAGGCCCACCAGCCGGTCGAAGTGCCGCTCGTTGACGATCCTGCCGTACTCGGGACTGGTGGAGGCGTCCTGCCCGAACAGCCCCTCGACAGCCTCGGCGAGGGCGTTCGCCAGGGCCGGCGCGGTCTCCGGGTCGGTCAGGACGTAGTCGGGGGCGACGCACGTCTGGCCGGTGTTCAGGAACTTCCCCGAGGCGAGACGGGCGGCCACCGTCCTCAGGTCGGTGCCCCGGTCGACGAACACGGGCGACTTGCCGCCCAGTTCGAGCGTCACCGGCGTGAGGTGCTTCGCGGCGGCGGCCATCACGATGCGGCCGACCGTGCCGTTGCCCGTGTAGAAGATGTGGTCGAAGCGCT
Organism: Streptomyces sp. NBC_01012; assembly: GCF_045162755.1. Classification (NCBI taxonomy): domain Bacteria; kingdom Bacillati; phylum Actinomycetota; class Actinomycetes; order Kitasatosporales; family Streptomycetaceae; genus Streptomyces; species Streptomyces sp. NBC_01012. The sequence goes on from NZ_CP108688.1 coordinate 4,375,788, forward strand.
CGGCGAGCAGTGCGGTGGTCTCAGGGACCCCGCCCTCCACCACGGTGAGCGTGTCGGCGTCCAGATACTCCGGCAGCAGCCGGGCGAGGGCCGCCGAGGTGGCGGGCGCCAGCTCGCTGGGCTTGGCGACGACGGTGTTGCCCGCCGCGAGCGCGCCGGCCACCGGGGCGAGCAGCAGCTGCACCGGATAGTTCCAGGGCGCGATGACGAGGACGACACCGAGCGGGTCGTGCACGGTCAGGGCGCTCGCCCCGGCCAGGACCTCGGGCACGGGGGCGGGCTCGGGCTCCAGCCAGCCCGCGAGGCGTTCCAGGGTGTGGTCGATCTCGCGCACCGTGAAGTCGATCTCGGTCCGGTAGGCCTCCTTACGGCTCTTGCCGAGGTCGGCCCGCAGCGCGTCGGCCAGCTCGTCGCCGCGCTGGGTGAGCAGCGTGCGCAGCCGTGTCAGCCGCTCCGTGCGCCAGGAGAGGTCCCTGGTGCGGCCGGTCCTGAAGGCGGCGCGGAGCCGGGCGACGGTCTCGGCGGGGGTCTCGGGCGCGGTCCCGGCGGCGCTCACAGGGCTGCCACGATCTCGCGGGCCAGCTGCTCGGACGAGCCGGGGTTCTGGCCGGTGTGCAGGGTGCGGTCGTGCACGGTGTGCACCGACCACGGTTCGGCTGCGGCGTACTCGGCGCCGAGCTCGACGAGACGGTCCTCCAGCAGCCAGGGCGCCTTGTCGGCGAGACCGCCCTGGGTCTCCTCGGCGTTGCTGAAGCCGGTCATGCGATAGCCGGCGAACGGCCAGCTGCCGTCCTCGCGCCTGGCCGGCAGCAGGGCCGCGGGGGCGTGGCACAGCACGGCGACCTGGGTGCCGGAGTCCAGCGCCGAGGTGAGCAGCTGTCCGGACGCCTCGCTGACGGCCAGGTCCTCCATGGGGCCGTGGCCGCCGGGGTAGAAGACGACGTCGTACGAGGTGGGCACGGTGTCCTCAAGCCGTGCGGGGATGCGGAGCGTCTCGTCGATGGCGGCGAGGTACGAGGCGACGGCGTCGGCCTGCTCCTGGCCGCCGTTGTACTCGGCGGTGAGGCTGGCAGGGTCCACGGTGGGGGCGACCCCGCCGGGGGTGGCGAAGGCGATGTCGAAGCCCGCCTGGGCGAAGACACGGTGGGGGGTGGTGAGTTCCTCGGCCCAGAAGCCGGTGGGATGGGTGGTGCCGTCGTTGAGGGTCCAGTGGTCGGCACCGGTGAGGACGAAGAGTACGGAGGGCATGGTGTGCTCCCTACGAGAACCTGAAGCTTGATATCGTCAAGCAATACTGTTCATGGAACGGTACCGAACGAAGGATGACCGACCATGACGACGGAGCCGGTTCCCCGCGCCGTCCCTACTCCGGACGAACTGCTGGAACCCCTCGCCGTCGTCGTCCGCGGCCATCACGACGACCTCACCGCCGTCGCGAGTCGGCACGGTCTCAGCACCTCGCAGGCCCGCGCGCTGATCGCTCTCCACGAGCCCATGCCCATGAGCGCGCTGGCCGCTCATCTGGTGTGCGACGCGTCCAACGCCACCGGGCTCATCAGCCGTATGGAGGCCCGTGGCCTGGTGGCACGCACCCCGGCGCCCGGCGACCGCCGCTCCAAGGTGGCCGCCCGTACGGAGGAGGGCACCGAGCTGGCGCACCGGATCCGCGCCGAGATGCGCGTGGTGCACGGCGCCCTGGAGGCACTCACCGCCCAGGAACGCGCCGCCCTGCTGCCCCTGCTCGACCGGCTGGGGCGCCTGCTGTCCACGTGAGCTGTCGAGGGCGTGAGCTCAGGGCGTGGCGGGACCGTCGCCCTTGCCGGGCTCCTTCTTGTCCTCGTCCTTCAGTGACCTCAGGAAGTCCGGGTTGTCGTCGGGCGCCACCCAGGTGGTGCGGCGGCCGAATCCACCGCCCGGCGCGACGCGCACCTTGCCGGCGACCAGCCAGACGACAGGACCGACCACCCAGAACAGCAGGATGATGAAGACCCAGGCGATCTTCGGCAGGTGCTTCGTCTCCTTCTCGGGCGTGTTCAGGCAGTCGATGAAGGCGAAGATCGTCAGCGCCAGCGGCAGGATGTAGATCAGGGCCCTGAGCATCGTGGAAGATCCCCCGAAGTGAGGTGACGAGGCGCATGGACAGCCCCCGGTGATGGGCCCAGGGTAGCGGGTGTCCGATACTTGGCCTTATGGCTTACGACGATCTTCGCTCCCTGCTCCGGGCTCTGGAGCGCGAGGGTGACCTCAAGCGCATCAAGGCCGAGGTCGACCCGTATCTGGAGGTCGGCGAGATCACCGACCGGGTGAACAAGGCGGGCGGGCCGGCCCTGCTGTTCGAGAACGTCAAGGGGGCGTCCATGCCCCTGGCCATGAATGTCTTCGGGACCGACCGGAGGCTGCTCAAGGCGCTCGGGCTGAAGTCCTACGCCGAGATCAGCGAGCGGATCGGCGGCCTGCTCAAGCCGGAGCTGCCGCAGGGCTTCGTCGGGATCCGGGAGGCCTTCGGGAAGCTCGGCTCGGTGACGCACCTGCCGCCGAAGAAGGTGAAGTCCGACAGCGCGCCCGTCCAGGAGGTCGTCCTCACCGGCGACGACGTGGACCTGGAGCAGCTGCCCGCGCTCTTCACCTGGCCCGAGGACGGCGGCTCCTTCTTCAACCTGGGCCTCACCCACACCAAGGATCCCGAGACGGGGATCCGGAACCTCGGGCTCTACCGGCTCCAGCGTCATGACAAGCGCACCATCGGGATGCACTGGCAGATCCACAAGGACAGCCGCAACCACTACCAGGTCGCGGCCAGGCGCGGTGAGAAGCTGCCCGTCGCCATCGCGTTCGGCGCGCCGCCCGCGGTCACGTACGCCTCCACGGCGCCGCTGCCCGGGGACATCGACGAGTACCTCTTCGCCGGCTTCGTCCAGGGCAAGCGGATCGAGATGGTCGACTGCAGGACCGTTCCGCTCCAGGTGCCCGCGCAGGCCGAGGTCGTCATCGAGGGATGGCTGGAGCCGGGCGAGATGCTGCCCGAGGGGCCGTTCGGTGACCACACCGGCTTCTACACCCCGCAGGAGCCTTTCCCCGCGCTGAGGATCGACTGTGTGACGATGCGGAAGCGTCCGCTGCTCCAGTCGATCGTCGTCGGCCGGCCGCCCACCGAGGACGGTCCGCTGGGGCGGGCCACCGAGCGGTTCTTCCTGCCGCTGCTCAAGGTCATCGTTCCGGACATCGTGGACTACCACCTGCCGGAGGCGGGCGGCTTCCACAACTGTGCGATCGTCTCGATCGACAAGAAGTACCCCAAGCACGCCCAGAAGGTGATGAGCGCCGTCTGGGGTGCCCACATGATGTCGCTGACGAAGCTGATCGTGGTCGTGGACGCCGACTGCGATGTCCACGACCTCCACGAGGTGGCCTGGCGCGCACTCGGCAACACCGACTACGCCCGTGACCTGCTGCTCACCGAGGGCCCGGTCGACCATCTCGATCACGCCTCCTACCAGCAGTTCTGGGGTGGCAAGGCGGGGATCGACGCGACCCGGAAGCTGCCCGAGGAGGGGTACACCCGGGACGGGGGCTGGCCTGCCATGGTCGAGTCCGACCCCGATACGGCGGCGATGGTCGACCGCCGCTGGAAGGAGTACGGCCTGTGAGCGCCTCAGCCGCCGCTGTGCCGCAGCCGCGCAGCAAGCCCCGCGCGTTCCTGCGGCTGGTGATGATCGAGCACTCGGTCTTCGCTCTGCCCTTCGCCTATATCGCCGCGCTGACCGCGATGTTCCGGCTGGACGGCACGTTCCACTGGGGCAGGCTGCTGCTCGTGACCGTGGCGATGGTCGGGCTGCGTACGTTCGCGATGGCCGCCAATCGCATCATCGACCGGGAGATCGACGCCCGTAATCCGCGCACCGAGGGCCGGGAGCTGGTGACCGGGGCGGTCACGGTGAGGTCCGCGTGGACCGGCGCGACCGTGGCGGTCGTCGTCTTCCTGGGCGCCGCGGCCCTGCTGAACCCGCTGTGTCTGGCGCTGGCGCCGGTGGCGGTCGTGCCGATGGTCGTCTATCCGTACGGCAAGAGGTTCACGAACTTCCCGCACGCGATCCTGGGTCTCGCCCAGGCCATGGGTCCGGTCGGTGCCTGGCTGGCGGTGACCGGGAGCTGGTCGTGGGAGGCGGTGATCCTGGGGCTGGCCGTCGGCATCTGGATCGGCGGTTTCGACCTGATCTTCGCCTGCCAGGACGTCCGGGCCGACCGGGCCCACGGGGTGCTCTCCTTCCCCGCCCGCTACGGGATCCCGGCCGCGCTGTGGGGCGCGCGGCTCTGCCATGTGGTGACGACCGGCCTCCTCGTGTGGTTCGGACTGGCGACGGACGCGGGGCTCTTCTACTGGATCGGCATGGTGATCGTCGCCGTGGCCTTCGTGTACGAGCACCGGGTCGTGCGGCCGCACGACCTGTCGCGGCTGAACCGGGCCTTCTTCTCGGTCAACGGCTTCATCGGTATCGCGCTCTTCGCCTGTGCGCTGCTCGACCTCCTGGTGCGAGGCCTCACACCGTGACGTAACCGTCCGATCCCTGCGGACGGCGGGGGCGGCGGAAGGCGAACGCCGCCGCCACCCCGCCCGCCAGGCCGAAGAGATGGCCCTGCCAGCTGATGCCGGAGTCCGTCGGCAGCACGCCCCAGAGCAGGGAGCCGTAGACCGCGGCGATGAGCACGCCGACGACGATGTCCAGCGGGCGCCGGTCCACGAAGCCGCGGACCAGCAGATAGCCGAAGAGACCGAAGACCACACCGGACGCGCCGAGCGTCACGGTGTTCGGCGGTGCGGTGAGCCAGACGCCGAGGCCGGCTGTCACGATCACGACGAGCACCACGGCGGCGAACCTGCGTATCCCGCCGAGCGCGGCGATGAAGCCGAGGACCAGCAGCGGGACGCTGTTGGACGCGACGTGGTCCCAGCCGCTGTGCAGGAAGGCGGACGGCACGATGTCGGCCAGTTCGGCGGGATCGCGGGGGCTGACGCCATGGCTGTCCAGCGAGTGGTTCGTCGCCACGTCGATGCCTTCGAGCAGCCACAGCAGCCCGATCCAGGCGACCATGACCACGCCGGCCGTGACGGCCCGTGCGGTGGCGGTCGGATGTGTGCCTGTCATGGTCACCCCCTGTCCATGGCTGTTCCCTCACCTGTTGCAACGTCCGGAGCCCCTGGCTCGGTTCCTCAAGGGGGGTGCCGGATAGGCTCGGCGGTGTGACAGCCGGGATTTCGATGAGTCAGCAGGAGCGCAGGCCTTGGATTGTCGGGGTGTCGGGTGCGTCGGGCACACCCTTCGCGGCCTCGGTGCTGCGCGGACTGCTGGCCGCGGGGGAGAGCGTCGACCTGGTGGTCAGCCGTGCCTCACGGCTGACGCTCCTGGACGAGACGGGGATCGCCTTCCGCGACGCCCACTGGCAGGAGGACCTGCGAGGCTGGCTGGCGCGGGGCGCGGACGGGAAGCCCGACGCGTTCCGGCCCGACATCGACGGTGTGCGCCACTGGGCGGCCGGTGATCTGGCGGCCGGGCCGTCGTCGGGGTCGTATCCGGCGAAGGGGATGCTGATCGTCCCGGCGTCGACCGCGTGTGTGGCCGGAGTGGCGCTGGGGCTGTCGAAGGACCTGTTGCAGCGGGCCGCGAGCGTGACGCTCAAGGAGCGGCGGAAGCTGGTGGTGGCCGTGCGCGAGACCCCGCTCAGCGGTCGGACGCTGAAGCAGATGGTCGCGCTCGACGAGGCGGGCGCCGTGGTGCTGCCCGCCTCTCCGGCGTTCTACGCGGGTGCGACGCACATCCAGGACCTGGTGGACTTCGTCGCCGGGCGGGTGCTGGACGCGGCGGGGGTGCCGCACCAGCTGTACCGCAGGTGGGAAGGGGAGCTCGGTGGCGCCTCCCGTGGCTGAACCGGTGGGGTCGGCGGACCGGTGGGGTCAGCGCTTCTTCCTGGTCGTGCGCGGGGCGCGGGTGCGGTCCACGCGGTGGGCGGCGGCGGGCTGGTGGGCACGCGAGCGGTTGGCCAGGTCCTGCAGCTCGCGCATCCGGGCGTAGGCCATCTCGATCGAGTACACGGTGAAGTTCACTCCTGAAGATTCGAAAGCGTTTCTCGGATGATGAGAAAGATTTACAGGGTCTGACCCTGTTGTGCCTTAGATTCTACACGTAAGCTCGCGGTACTGCTGAACAATGGAAGGTTTCAGTCATATGGACGCGGTGGACAGGCAGCTCATCCAGGCACTCAGGGAGAACGGCAGGGCCTCGTATGCCGAGCTGGGACGGCTCGTCGGGCTCTCCGGGCCCAGCGTCACCGACCGCATCAACCGGCTGGAAACCGCCGGTGTCATCACCGGTTACCGCGCGACCGTCGACGCCGCGTCGCTGGGGCTCGGCGTCACGGCGCTGATCGGGATCTCGCTCTCCGACGCCGCCGACCACGAGGACGTCGCGCACCGGCTGAAGGACCTCGCCGAGATCGAGGACTGCTGGTTCATCGCGGGCGACGACTCCTTCACGCTCAAGGTGCGGGTCGGCGATGTGGACGGTCTGGAGAGGACCATCCGGCGGCTCAGCGGCACCCGGGGGGTCTCCAGGACCCGTACGACGGTCGTGCTCTCCACCAAGTGGGAGAACCGGGTCGGGGAGCTTCCCGAGGAGGAGTGACCCGGCGCCGCGACGGGGGTGCCGGCACCCCGATGGCGGGGGAGTACCGTGGCTGGCGCAACGACTGCACAGAGACGATGGAGGCGCCCTAGTGGACGCGGGACTCAAGCGCGAGCTGGAGGAGAAGGTCCGGGGCGGCGAGCGGCTGACCCGCGAGGACGGGATCGCGCTCTACGAGTCCGACGACCTGGCCTGGCTCGGCGGGCTGGCCCACGAGGTGCGGACGAGGAAGAACGGCGACGTCGTCCACTTCAACGTCAACCGGCACCTCAACATGACCAACGTGTGCACCGCGTCCTGCGCGTACTGCTCGTTCCAGCGCAAGCCGGGCGAGAAGGACGCGTACACGATGCGCATCGAGGAGGCCGTCCGTCTCGCGAAGGCGATGCAGGGCGAGAATCTCACCGAACTGCACATCGTCAACGGGCTGCACCCCACTCTCCCGTGGCGCTACTACCCGCGCTCGCTCAGCGCGCTGAAGGAAGCCCTGCCTGAGGTGGCGCTCAAGGCGTTCACGGCGACGGAGATCCACCACTTCGAGACGATCTCGGGGCTCTCGGCCTCCGAGATCCTCGACGAGCTGATCGAGGCCGGTCTCGAATCGCTGACCGGCGGTGGCGCGGAGATCTTCGACTGGGAGGTCCGCCAGCACATCGTCGACCACAACACCCACTGGGAGGACTGGTCGCGCATCCACCGTCTCGCGCACGAGAAGGGTCTCAAGACCCCGGCGACGATGCTGTACGGGCACATCGAGGAGCCCCGTCACCGCGTCGACCACGTGCTGCGGCTGCGGGAGATGCAGGACGAGACCGGCGGCTTCCAGGTCTTCATCCCGCTGCGCTACCAGCACGACTTCGTGGACATGAAGGACGGCAAGGTCCGTAACACCCTTCAGGCGCGTACGTCGATGGCGACCGGTGCGGAGGCGCTCAAGACCTTCGCGGTCTCGCGGCTGCTCTTCGACAACGTCCCGCACGTCAAGGTCTTCTGGGTGATGCACGGCGTGCAGACCGCGCAGCTCGCGCTCCAGCACGGCGCCGACGACATGGACGGCTCGGTCGTCGAGTACAAGATCACGCACGACGCGGACGACTACGGCACCCCGAACAAGCTCGGCCGCGAGGACCTGCTGGAGCTCATCCGGGACGCGGGCTTCCGGCCCATCGAGCGCAACACCCGGTACGAGATCCTGCGCGAGTACCCGGGTCCTGACGCCGGTCGGCGCGAGACGCCGCAGCCGATGCGCGTCTGAGGCCCCACGCTCGTACGACGCCCCGGCAGCGGGGAGTCCCTGTCCGAAAGCCCCGGCCTGCCGTCCCCCGGCCGGGGCTTTCTCGTGTGCTGGACGCGAGTTGAACCAGATATTCCGTAATGGTTAATCTGCGAGCATGGCGCTTACATTCGATGTGGACCCCCCATTCGACCGAGACCTGCGGGACGGCATCACCGCGCTCTGGGTCGACGTCAGCAATGCCGGCGGTGCCGTCGGCTTCGTGCCGCCCGTCACCTCGGGCGACGTCAGGCCCGAGCTGGTCAACCACCTCGTCGGGCTGGCCGAGGGCCGCACCCGCCTGGTCGTCGGGCGGGACGAGGACGGCGCCGTGGCCGCCACCGCCTTCCTCACCCACAACACCCACCGGCTCATGCGGCACTGGATCGGCGCCTACACGGTGATGGTCCACCCCCGCCACCAGGGCAAGGGGTACGGTCGCGCGCTGATGGCCGCCACGGCCGACGTCGCCCTGGGGATCGAGGGCATCGAGGCCATCCGGCTCACCTGCCGTGGTGGCACCGGGGCCGACCGCTTCTACGCCTCCTGCGGATACAAGGAGGTGGGCCGGGTACCGAACGCCATCCGGGTCGCCGACGGTGACGACCGCGACGACATCATCATGCTGCTCCCGCTGTACAGGTAGGAGCGTCCGCCCGGTGCGCCGCGGGCCGTAGGCGGGCCGTGCGCGGGCCACGGGGACAACCCTGCGAACTGATCGAATTCGGGGCATGCTTCACTGGTCGGGCAGGACCCCGCACCGCATGACCGCATGACCGCAGGAACGTCGGACGTAGAGAGAAGGCCAGCCGTGTCCGCTGCCAAGCCGAGCGCAACGATCCGGTACACCGCCATGCGCCTGCTGATTTTCGTCGGCTGCTTCTTCGTCTCCGGCGTGGCGGTGCACTTCGGCGTGCTCCCCGCCGGTGTCGGCGGCTCCAACGTCGTCTGGGTCATCCTCCTCGGCCTGGTGCTCTCCGCGCCCCTCAGCTTCATCCTGCTGCGCAAGCAGCGTGACGAGATGTCCGAGCAGATCATCTCGACGGTCGGCCGGACCAAGGCGAGGCTCGAGGAGAACCGCACCCGCGAGGACAGCGTGACCCAGTAGGGGCGGCGTCACCCGGTGGAGGACAGCGTCACCCGGCAGGGCCGGTCGGCGTAAGCGCCGCGTAAGGTTCCTCACACCCGCACCTCCTCGCATACGAAACCCCGGACCGGAGCAGCCGCTCCCGTACCGGGGTTTCCGCGTGTCCGGGGCGCCGGAGGCGGGGCTCGGACAAAAATGATCAAGAAGCGGACCTTTGAGGTTCTCAAAGTTGCAGTGTTAACGTATTCGACATGATTACCGCAGTGCGCACCCATCACGCCTTGAGCGTCCCGCTCGTGATGCGCCTGCACGTCGATCTCTGCCGCTGTATGTCCGCGGTCTGTTGCCGCAACGTCTGAACCGGCATCATGCAGCGGCGCCGCCCTTGACGCGGGCGCCGCACCCCCGTTCCCCTGTTCGACCGCACGACCGTACGTCTGTCCTCGTACGTCCCGATGCGTCACATCTGGAGTGTGCCCGTGTCCGCGAATCCCGCGCCCACCGCCGAGACCGAGGCCGACAAGCCGTCCGGTTCCGGCTTCCGCCTGCCCAGCATCCCGTTCTGGATACAGATAGTCGCCGGCCTCGTCCTCGGTGTCCTGCTCGGCTGGATCACCCGCAGCTACGACGTCGCCTGGCTCTACACCACGCTCGACAAGGTCGGCCACATCTTCGTCCAGCTGCTCAAGCTGGCCGTCGCACCGCTGGTCTTCTTCGCGATCCTGGTGTCGATCACCAACCTGCGCAAGGTCAACAACGCCGCCAGGCTGGCCACCCGCACGCTGCTCTGGTTCATGATCACCTCGCTGATCGCGGTCGCCATCGGCATCGCGATCGGCCTGATCACCAACCCGGGCTCCGGCACCGGCCTCACCCCGAAGGACGGCGCCGCACCCGAAGGCGCGGGCTCCTGGCTGGACTTCCTCACCGGCATCATCCCGGAGAACGTGATCAGCCCGTTCACCGACCTGAACGTCCTGCAGATCGTCTTCATGGCGGCCGTCGCCGGCATCGCCGCGCTTCAGCTCGGTGACAAGGCCAAGCCGATCCTCACCCTCAGCGAGTCGGTGCTCGAACTCCTCCAGAAGGCCCTGTGGTGGGTCATCCGCCTCGCCCCGATCGGCACCGTCGGCCTCATCGGCTACGCCATCGCCGACTACGGCTGGGACCTGCTCGGCAAGTACGCCACCTTCACCGCCGACGTCTACGTCGGCTGCGCCCTGGTGATGTTCGGCGTCTACCCGCTGCTGCTCGCCACGGTCGCCAAGGTCAGCCCGATGCAGTTCTTCAAGGGCGCCTGGCCCGCGATCCAGCTGGGCTTCGTCTCCCGCTCCTCGGTCGGCACCATGCCGGTCACCCAGCAGGTCACCGAGCGGCTCGGCGTCCCGAAGGAGTACGCCTCCTTCGCCGTACCGTTCGGCGCCACGACCAAGATGGACGGCTGCGCCGCGATCTACCCGGCGCTGGCGGCGATCTTCATCGCGCAGATCTTCGACGTCCAGCTGGGCATCGGTGACTACATCCTGATCGCGTTCGTCTCGGTCATCGGCTCGGCGGCCACCGCCGGTCTCACCGGCGCCACGGTCATGCTGACCCTCACCCTGTCGACGCTGGGCCTCCCGCTGGAGGGTGTGGGCCTGCTCCTGGCCATCGACCCGATCCTGGACATGATGCGGACCGCCACGAACGTCGCGGGCCAGGCCCTGGTCCCGGTGCTCGTCTCGGCCCGCGAGAAGATCCTCGACCACGACGCGTACGACTCGGCGTCGGCCTCCCCGATCGACGAGCCCGAGAAGCACGAGGCGGAGGCGAAGGGCGTCCCCGTCGCGGCCTGACCCTCGCTCGCTCACACATACGAGGGCGCCCCCGGACACCGCGTCCGGGGGCGCCCTCGTATGTGCCGGGCCGTCAGGGGCTCCGGAAGACGACCTCCGGGTTGCCGGGGGTGGGGCCGTCCAGCAGGGGCTGGTGGTGGCCGCGCAGATGCTGGTCGAGGAAGGCCGCGACGTAGTCACGGGTGATCCGTGTGGACCGCTCTCCGGAGAGCGGGGCCGTGGGGTCCGTCGGCAGGCCGAGCTGCTCGCCCAGCTCCGGGGTGTCCGTGAAGGTGAAGTGGCCCGAGTCCTTGACGGTCAGCCAGCGCTTCCAGCCGTCCAGCCGCTGCCAGCCCTCGTCCCAGGAGGTGTCGGGGCCGCCGGGGGCGTGGTCCGCTTCCGTGCCGAGCATCAGGAACGGGCGCTTGCCGAGGCCGGCCGCGGGGACCGGTTCGAAGAACGTGCCGTCCATGTCGATCCCGGCGTCGAAGCGCGGGTCGGTGAGCATCGCGGACAGGGCGGCGCTGCCACCGATGGAGTGGCCGGCCGCGGCCACCCGCTGCCCGTCGATCATGCGGGAGTTCTCCCAGGCGGGCCGCGGGCCGGTCAGCCGGTCGAGCACGATGGAGAGGTCGGCGGCCCGTCCGGTGGAGACGGTCCTCAGCACCTCGCGCTCGGCCGCGTCGTCCGGCGCCGCCTCGGCCGCGTCGCAGGCCGCACAGGTGAGCACCCGCCCGCCGGGGAAGGCGGTCCCGGTGGTCTCGTAGGCGTGGTCGACGCTCGCCACGACATGACCGCGGCTCGCGAGGTCCTCGGCGAGGGAGGTCAGGGTGGCGCGGGGGGTGTTGAAGCCAGGGGAGAGCAGCACCAGGGGGAACCGGCCCCTGGCGGGGGTGGCGTCCGTACGCGCATGGGTGGCGGTGGAGCTGACGGCCGAGGCGGGCACGACGTCGTCAAGACCGCGCTCCGCCAGCATCAGCCGGGCCTCTTCGGTGCTCATGTACGGCGCGGGGGCGCTCCCGCTGCCCGCACGGGCCGGGTAGTGGAGCGACACCATCAGTTCGCGGTCCCCGGCCTCCGGCACCCAGGGGTCGGGGCGGCCGTGATCGGTGAGGTGCAGGATCTCGGTGCCGACGCTGTACGGGCCCGTCGGGCGGGGCAGTTCGAGCGTGGCTGTGGCTGAGGAGGCTGCCGGTGCCGGCGAGGCCGAGGCCGCCTGGGCGGTGGCGACGGGTGCGGCCAGCAGGAGGGTGGCCGAGAGGACGGCGACGGCCGTCCGTCTGCGGGGTCTCATGGTCATGTCAGGGACACTAGGTGGCGGGGCCGGGCGGAGGCGTCAGCCCCGGGAGGTAACCGGTGTGGGACTCGCGACGTACGGGCAGGCGCTCCGGGGTGGGCCGTCGGACGGACCGCTGTCGGCCGTCGTGGCCGGGCCCTTCGTGGTCCGTACGCCGACGGACAAGGGTGCGCCGTACTCTTACCGAGGAGTGGCGCAGAGGGGGCGGGAGGGGATGTCTGACGTGAGTGCAGTGAAGAGCAAACGGATGCCGCGCGCGGTGCGTGAGAAGCAGATGATGGATGCGGCCGTGCGGATCTTCGGGCAGCGCGGGTACCGGGCCGCCTCGATGGACGAGATCGCGGAACTGGCCGGTGTGTCCAAGCCCTTGGTCTATCTGTATCTGAACTCCAAGGAGGAGCTCTTCACCGCGTGTATTCGCCGCGAGTCAAAGGCGCTGGTGGAGGCCGTCCAGTCGGCGGTGGACCCGAAGATCCCGGCTGACGGGCAACTGTGGGCGGGGCTGCGGGCGTTCTTCACCCACACCGCCGAGAATCCGGACGGCTGGGCGGTGCTGCACCAGCAGGCGAGCTCGCACGGGGAGCCGTTCGTCAGCGAGGTGGGGGCGCTGCGCAAGGAGATCGTTGCGTTCGTGACGGGTCTGATCGGGGCGGCGGCGCGTGAGGCGCACAGCGATCCCGCGCTGCCCGACCGGGATGTGGAGGGGCTCGCGCAGGCGCTGGTGGGGGCGGCGGAGGCGCTCGCCGGGTGGGCGAACGTCACTCCCGGGGTCTCGGCCAAGGAGGCCGCAGCCACCCTGATGAACTTCTCGTGGGCGGGCCTGGAGAACCTGATGCACGGACGCGGCTGGCAGTCCCGGGGTTAGGGCCTTGCCGCCTGCCGCACGGCCCTCCCCGTGAGGTGGATCCGGTCACCGCCGCGCACCTGGAAGTCGGTTCCGTCGGTGGCGTACGTGACGGTCGAGGGCAGCAGGACGGGCGCCCTGAAGTCTGCCCGCACCGAGCGGACCGGGCCCCGACCGACCCCGTCGCCGCCGTTTCCGGTTTCCGCGCCTGCGCCCGCTTCCGCTTCCGCTTCCGCTTCCGCTTCCGCTTCCGCGAGGCAGCGGGCGACCGTCCACATGCCGTGTGCGATGTGCCGGGGGAAGCCGAAGAGCCGTGCCGTCACGGGGTGCAGATGGATGGGGTTACGGTCGCCCGAAGCGGACCCGTACCGTCGCCCGAGGTCGGCGGGCAGCCGCCATTCGGCGACGGCGGGCAGCACCGGGGGCGGCGGGGGCGGCGGTGAGGAAGGCCCTTCGGCCTGTGCTCCGGTCGCGTGCCGGGACAGATAGCCGCTGCGTGACTCCCAGACCAGCTCGCCCGCGATCCTGGCCTCGGTCACCACCGTGACCTCCGTGCCGCGCCGGTGGGGCGTCAGCTCGTCCGCGTACACGGTGATGGCGGGCTCGTCCGTCGGATGGAGCGGCCGGTGCCCGGTGATCTCGATCCAGGTGTGGACAAGACCCAGCACCGGCAGCGGGAAGGCGCGGTCCGTCATCAGCCGCATGGCCAGGGGGAAGCCCAGGACATGCGGGTAGGTGAGCGGCAGCGTGCCCGGATCGGCGAAGCCGCAGACCGTGTTGTACGCGGCGAGGGGCCCGGGGGCGATACGGCCGGCCGGGAGCACCTCGCGGCCCGCGGGCAGCGTGGCGCCGGGGCGCCCGGCCCGCTTGAACGGCGAGGTGACGGCTCCGCGGACGAGGGAGATGCCGAGGGCGGTCATGGGTCACGCCCCCAGCAGGCTCTGGCCGCAGACCCGTACGACCTGGCCGTTGACCGCGCCGGACGCGGGCTGGGCGAACCAGGCGGTCGTCTCGGCGACATCGACCGGAAGGCCGCCCTGGGACAGGGAGTTCATCCGGCGTCCTGCCTCCCGGATGAAGAGCGGCACGGCGGCCGTCATCTTCGTCTCGATGAAGCCGGGCGCGACGGCGTTGACCGTGACGCCGTGCTCGGCGGCGGCGCGCGGGGCCAGGGAGCGGACCAGACCGATGATGCCGGCCTTGCTGGCCGCGTAGTTGGTCTGGCCGTTGTTGCCCGCGATTCCGGCGATGGACGCGGTGGCGACGATCCGGCCGCCGCGGCGCACGGTGCCCGACTTGATGAGGGCGTCGGTGGTGCGCAGGACGCTGTCGAGGTTGACGTCGATGACCGAGGCCCAGCGGTCGGCCGGCATGTTGGCGAGCCGGCGGTCCCGGGTGATGCCCGCGTTGTGGACGAGGGTGTCGAGGCCGTCGGGGACGGCCTCGGCGATCAGGTCGGCGGCGTCCGGCGCGGTGATGTCCAGCGGCAGGGCGGTGGCGCCGAGCCGGTCGGCGGTGCGGGTCAGCTCTTCCCCGGCTCCCGGGACGTCCAGGCAGACGACCCGGGCGCCGTCCCTGGCGAGTACGGCGGCGACGGACGCGCCGATGCCGCGTGCCGAGCCGGTGACCAGGGCGGTGCGCCCGGCCAGCGGGGCCACCCAGTCGGCGACCTCGCCGGGTGCGTCGGCGGTGAGTTCGACGACCTGGCCGCTGATGTAGGCGGAGCGGGGCGAGAGCAGGAAGCGGAGGGTGGACTCGGCCGCCGCGGCGCCGGCCCCTGGGGCGAGCCGCAGCAGCTGCGCGGTGGAGCCGCGCCCGATCTCCTTGCCGAGCGAGCGTACGAACCCTTCGAGTGCCTGCTGGGCCGCCGCCTGGTGGTGGTCGTCGGGGGACGGCGTGGTGCCGAGGACGACGATGCGGCCGCCGCCGGCCAGCGACCGTACGACGGGGTGAAGGGCCGCGTGCACGTCCGCGAGACCGGCGGCCGTGGTGACGCCGGTGGCGTCCAGGACGACGGCGGCCGGGCGTTCGGCCTGCTCCATGACCTTCAGGCCGGTCGCGGCGAGCACCGGGCCGAGCGCCTCGGAGTGGGCTGACCTCCCTGCGGTGAGGTGGAGCAACGGCCCTTCCAGGGACGGGGTTTCCAGTGTCCAGCGGCGCAGTGGGGCGGGCTGCGGCAGGCCGAGCCTGCGGCTCAGGAAGCGGCCGGGTGCGGTGCCGGTGAAGTGCAGATAGCGATCGGCCATTGTCTGGACTCCTGCTCGGTCGTAGATTTACTCCTGAGTAAGGTTACTCAAGGGTCAGGAGTTGTCGAGATGAGCTGGTCGAGTTGATTCCCCTCGCACTTCCGCAGCCGCGCCGGGTCGCGGTCATCGGTGGCAGTCGTATCCCGTTCGCACGCTCCGACGGTCCGTACGCACAGGCGTCGAACCAGGAGATGCTGACCGCCGCGCTGGACGGGCTCGTCGAGCGCTTCGGTCTGCGGGGGCAGCAGGTCGGTGAGTTCGTCGCCGGCGCGGTCCTCAAGCACAGCCGGGACTTCAACCTGGCACGCGAGACCGTCCTGGGCTCGGCCCTTGACCCGCGTACGCCCGCGTACGACATCCAGCAGGCCTGCGGCACCGGTCTCCAGGCCGTCGTCGCCGCGGCCAACAAGATCGCGCTCGGCGCGGTCGACTCCGCCGTCGCGGGCGGCGCCGACACCACGAGCGACGCACCCCTCGGGGTCAACGACCGGCTGCGCAGAATCCTGCTCGACGCGCGCCGCGCCAGGTCGACAGGGGCAAGGATCAAGGCGCTGGCCGCCGTGCGTCCCGGGCACCTCGTCCCGGACATCCCGCGCAACTCCGAGCCCCGTACCGGACTTTCGATGGGCGAGCACGCGGCGCTCACCGCCCGGCAGTGGGGCGTGGCCCGCGCGGACCAGGACCTGCTGGCCGCCACCAGTCACCAGCGGCTCGCCGCTGCGTACGACCGCGGCTTCCTGGACGACCTCGTCGTCCCGTATCTCGGCCTGGACCGCGACCAGAACCTGCGTCCCGGCTCCACGGTGGAGAAACTCGCCACGCTGAAGCCGGTGTTCGGCGCCGATCACCCCGACGCCACGATGACCGCCGGCAATTCGACCCCGCTCACCGACGGCGCGGCCACCGTGCTGCTGGCGAGCGAGGAGTGGGCCGAGGCGCACGACCTCGAACCGCTGGCGTATCTGTCGCTGTACGAGACGGCCGCCGTGGACTACGTGAACGGCGAGGACGGGCTGCTGATGGCGCCCGCGTACGCCGTGCCCCGCATGCTGGAGCGTGCCGGGCTCACCATGGAGGACTTCGACCTCTTCGAGATCCACGAGGCCTTCGCCTCCCAGGTCCTCGCCACCCTGGCGTCCTGGGAGAAGCAGGGGCTCGCCCCCGTCGACAGGGACCGGCTGAACGTGGCCGGATCGTCCCTCGCCACCGGCCACCCCTTCGCCGCCACGGGCGCCAGGATCGTCGCGACCCTGGCCAAGCTCCTCGCGGAACGGGACACGCCGGGCCGTGGCCTGATCTCGATCTGCGCCGCGGGCGGCCAGGGGGTCACCGCGATCCTGGAACGCCCCTGACGCCACCCGAAGGCCCGCCAACCGCCATCCGTACGTTCTTCGTCCGTACGTTCTTCGTCCGCATGTGAACGCCCCAGCGCATCCAGCAGCAGCCGCCTCGGCGCCGGACCCCAGGGACGGGGCCGGCGCCGGACCCCATGTCGAGGAGCCGCTCGTGTCCACACCCGCCCCCGCCGCCGTGTCCGCCACACCCTCCGCCCCGGTCCTGGTCGAGCCGACCAAGGTCAGGGCTGCCGACGGTTCCGTACGGGAAGTCTCCGTGCCGCCGTTCGCGCCGACCGTGCGGCGTGGCTCGCTCGCCGAGATCCCCTTCGACAACGCCAGGGAGGCACCGTCCGAACCGGTGCTCAGCCGTAAGCGGGACGACGGCAGCTGGCGGGACGTGAGCGCGGCCGAATTCGCCGAGGAGGTACGGGCCGTCGCCAAGGGCCTGATCGCGGAGGGCCTCCAGCTCGGTGACCGGGTCGCGATCATGGCCCGTACGACCTACGAGTGGACGCTGCTCGACTTCGCCTCCTGGGCGGCCGGGCTGGTCACCGTGCCCGTCTACCCCACCTCGTCGGCCTTCCAGACGCGCTGGATCCTCCAGGACTCCGGGGCCGTCGCCTGCGCCGTCGAGACGAAGGTGCAGGGCAGGCTGGTCAGCCAGGAGCGGCAGCAGCTCGGGGACCTCGTCCATCTGTGGCAGTTCGACACGGGGGCGATCGGCCGGCTGAAGACGCTCGGCAAGGACATACCCGACGCGGTGGTCGCCGCCCGTCGCGGCGCCCTGGAACCGGACAGCGCCGCCACCCTCATCTACACCTCGGGCACCACGGGGCGCCCCAAGGGCTGTGTCCTCACCCACGGGAACTTCTTCGCCGAGGTCGACAACGCCATAGAGCTGCTCCACCCGGTCTTCAAGTCGGTGTCCAAGTACCCGGCCTCCACTCTCCTGTTCCTCCCCCTCTCCCATGTCTTCGGACGGATGGTCGCGATCGGCTGCATGCGCGCCCGGGTGCGGCTCGGGCACGCGCCGTCCATCCGGACCGAGGACCTGCTCGACGACCTGGCCGGCTTCAAGCCGTCGTTCCTGCTGGCCATCCCGTACGTCCTGGAGAAGGTCTACAACACCGGCCGCGCCACCGCCGAGAAGATGGGCCGTGCCTCGTCCTTCGACCGTGCGGCCCGGATCGCGCAGCGCTACGGCGAGGCGGTCGAGGCCGCCGAACACGGCACGGGCCCCGGCCCGGGACTGCGGCTACGCGCCGCCCGCGCGCTCTACGACCCGCTGGTCTACCGGCGCATCAGGGCGGCGCTCGGCGGCCACGTCCGGTACGCGATCTGCGGCGGCTCCCCACTGGGGCACCGGCTCGCCGCCTTCTACGCGGGCGCGGGCATCCAGATCTTCGAGGGCTACGGACTGACCGAGACCACCGCGGCCGCCACGGTCACCCCGCCCCTCAAACCCCGTCTGGGCACGGTGGGCTGGCCACTGCCCGGCACCGCCGTGCGGATCGCGGACGACGGGGAGGTGCTGCTCGGCGGGGGCCAGGTCTTCCGGGGCTACTGGGACACGGAGCTCGGCGCGGCCACGCGGGGGCCCGACGGCGGCTGGTTCGCGACGGGTGACCTCGGGAATCTGGACGAGGACGGCTACCTCACGATCACCGGACGCAAGAAGGACATCATCATCACGTCCGGCGGCAAGAACGTCGCCCCCGCCCCGCTCGAGGACTGGCTGCGCGCCCACCCGCTGGTCAGCCAGTGCATGGTCGTGGGGGACAACCGGTCGTTCATCAGCGCCCTCATCACCCTGGAACCCGACGGCCTCGCCCACTGGCGCAGGATGCGGAAGAAGGAGGACGTGCCCATGCGTGAGCTCGTCCATGACGAGGAACTGCTCACCGCACTCCAGCGGGCGGTCGACGAGGCCAACCGGCTCGTCTCGCGCGCCGAGTCCATCCGTAGGTTCACGGTGCTGCCGAAGGACTTCACCGAGGAGAGCGGCCATCTCACCCCGTCGCTGAAGCTGAAGCGGGACGCGATCACACGGGACTACGACGCGGAGATCGAGGAGCTCTACCGCAAACTCTGAGGGCTGTCCCGCCAGGTGTCAGGCGGGCCGCCAGTAACCCAGGGCGTTCACCCGCTCCTTGGGGACGGCCAGCTCCTTGCGGACGTAGGAGCTCAGGGCCCGGGTGGTCGCCGTGTCGCAGGCGATCCAGACGTACGCGTCCGAGCTGTCGTCGCCGAGCAGTCCGGGCAGCGCGGACTTCACCTCGGAGACCAGGTGTGCGCCCTCCCCGCGGCGGGGGACGGTGTGCAGCGTGTGGTGGGCCGCGTCCAGCCGGAACGGCAGCCGCTCGTCCACGACATGGCCGGTCTCGCACCAGACGGTCGCCCGGGTGCCGGGCAGCGCGTCGAGCAGCGAGTTGACTGCGGGCAGCGACGCCGCGTCCCCGATCACGAAGAGCCGTGCGGGGCGCGGTTCGGGCAGGGTGAAGCGGGTGCCCTGGAGTGTGGCGTCGATCGTGTCGCCAGGCCGGGCGGCGCGGGCCCAGTCGCTCGCGGTCCCCGCATGGAGGGCGAACTCCAGGGCGAACGTACCGGTGGCGGGGTCGGGATCGACGAGGGTGTAGCCGCGCTGGTGCGGCTTGCCGTCCCGGTCGAACCAGAGCCTGACCCACATGGTCGGATGCGCGCCGCCCGTCGCCGCGAGCAGACCGCCGTCGGAGACGGTCACCCGGCGGAAGTCCTCGGTGAGCTGCTCGACCCCGGTGACGGTGAAGGTGAAGTCCCGCCCCCGGAAGAGCTTGAGGACGGCACCTTCCCAGCCGTGACCCATGAAAGTCTCCCCACGACGCAACCGAACGGAACGGAACAAAGCTTAGGCTAACCTAACTTCCCTCTTCGTGGCTCTCCGGACCGGAAGTCACCTAAGGAACGGGAGTGCACCCGACGGCACCCCGTACCGCATACCGTTGATCCGTCACGACGACGACGGAGGTGCCTCGCATGCGGATCGCCACAACGATCTTCCTCACCGACGAGACGATCACGCCGGTCCGGCTCGCCCGCGAGCTGGAGCAGCGGGGGTTCTCGGGGCTGTATCTGCCCGAGCACACCCATATCCCCGTGAGCCGGGAGACCCCGTATCCGGCGGGCGGTGAGCTGCCGCCCGAGTACGGCCGCACCCTCGACCCCTTCATCGCCCTGGGGCAGGCCCTCGCCGTCACGGAGCGGCTCGACGTCGGCACGGGCATCACGCTGATCGCGCAGCACGACCCCATCGATCTGGCGAAGCAGGCCGCCACGCTCGACCACCTCTCCGGCGGCCGCTTCACGCTCGGCATCGGCTTCGGCTGGAATGTGGAGGAAGCCGCCGACCACGGGGTGGAGTGGTCGACGAGGCGTGCGCTCGGCAGCGACCGGCTGGCCCTGATGCGCGCCCTCTGGTCGGACGAACCGACGGCGTACGACGGTGCGTTCGGCTCGGTCAGGGCGAGCCAGGCCCACCCGAAGCCGGTACGGAGGCCACGTGGCCCGGTGAACGGCCCGCGCACCCTGATCGGCGGGGCGGCCGGCCCGAAGCTGTTCGCGCAGATCGCCGAGAACGCGGACGGCTGGCTGCCGATCGGCGGGCGAGGCCTCTCGGAGTCCATCCCGAAGCTGCGCACCGCCTGGGAGGAGGCGGGCCGTGACCCCGAGCACCTCCAGGTGGTGCCGTACGCCGTCCTGCCCTCCCCGGGGAAGCTGGCCCACTACGCCGATCTCGGTGTGGAGGAGGTCGTTCTGCAGCTTCCCCCGGCCGGGGAGGCCGAGGTGCTGCGCGCGCTGGACGCCTACGCGGCCCATCTGTGAGAGCGCGGGCACGGGGACCCCACCGGGGGTGAGAATCCGGCGCAACCATCAAGGCTAAAATCGCATCTATCACCTCCGGACATCGATGGTGCGGCCCGTGTGCGTGTGTGCTCGGCTGCCTGGGAGCGGGAGCACGATGAACAGGCCGTTGCGGCACATAGCCATATTCTGTGGGCTGCTGATGCTGGCTCTGCTGATACGGACCAACTGGCTCCAGTACGCCAAGAGCGAGGAGCTGGCGGGCCACGAGCACAACCGGCGGGTCAAGATCACCCAGTTCGCCACCCCGCGCGGCGACATCATCGTCGGCGGCAAGGCCGTCACGGGGTCGAAGGCGGTCGAGGGGACCGACTTCAAGTACCAGCGGACGTTCAAGCAGGGTGCGATGTACGCCCCCGTCACCGGCTACGCCTCCCAGGCGCAGGGCATGTCCCTCCTGGAGAAGACGTACGACAGCATCCTCAGCGGCCAGGACGACCGTTTCGCCTTCCAGAACGCCAAGGGCATCCTCACCGGTGAGGAGCGTCGCGGCGGTGACGTGATCACCACCATCGACCCGAAGGCGCAGGAGGCGGCCTACAAGGGCCTGACCGACCTCGACGCACGGGGCGCGGTCGTCGCACTCGAACCGTCGACGGGCAAGGTCCTCGCCCTGGTCTCGACGCCCTCGTACGACCCCTCGGTCTTCGCCGGCAACTCCTTCAAGGAGGGCGACAAGTTCCAGGCCCTGGTCGACGAGAAGGGCAAGCCGCTGGCCAACCGCCCGCTGCGCGAGACCTTCCCGCCCGGGTCCACCTTCAAGATCCTCACGGCCGCCGCGGCCCTGGAGCACGGCGTCGTCACGGACGTCGACGCCCATACGGACGCGGTCTCCCCGTACCCCCTGCCGCTCTCGACGAGCAAGATCAGCAGCGAGGCGGGCGACGCCGCGTGCAACAAGGCGTCGATGAAGACGGCCATGCAGTACTCCTGCAACAACGTCTTCCTGGACGCCGCCCTCAAGGTCGGTGACGAGGGGATGCGTGAGACGGCCGAGAAGTTCGGCTTCAACGATGACGTCTACTCCGACGCCTTCGGCGACATGCTCGCCACCAAGAGCCTCTATCCGGAGAAGCTCGACAAGCCCGGCACCGCCCTCACCGGCATGGGCCAGGGCAGCCTCACGAGCACTCCGATGCAGATGGCGATGGTCACGGCGGCCCTCGCGAACGACGGCAAGCTGATGCAGCCGTACATCGTCGACGAGCTGCGCGGCCCGGACCTGAGCACGCTGGAGAAGCACCAGCCGGAGGTCAAGAGCCAGGCGGTCTCCGAGGAGACGGCGAAGAAGGTGCAGGAGATGATGGAGTTCACCGCCAAGGAGGGCAGCGCGCAGCGCGCGCTGATCGACGGCGTGACGGTGGGCGGCAAGACGGGTACGGCGCAGCGGGGCGACGACGTCAGCAAGGAAGTCCCGTACGGCTGGTTCGTCTCGTACGGCAAGAAGGCCGACGGCCGGTCGGTGGCGGTCGCGGTGTTCATCGACCCGACCGCGATGGACATCTCCCGCTCGGACATCTCGGGCGGCGGCCTGGGCGGCCCGATCGCCCGAGCGGTAATGAACGCAGCCCTCACGAAGTAACCCGCGCGCGCCGCGCCCCCCGGCCCCGGCCCCGCCGGCCTAGCCGGGGGAGGTTACGGACCGAATCCCGGGCGCTATGTCCGTTTTTCGCGTCCCTGACCCACCCCCCGACGCTCCAGGTGGGTGAGGTGGGTTGTCAGGAGGGCCTCGAAGGCTGCTGGGCGGTCGGCGCTCAAGGGGTGGATGTCGCGGGCGAAGTGGGCCAGGGCCGGGAAGCGGTCGGGGTCGGCGCCCAGTACCGCTACGCGGAAGAGCTCCATGCCCTGTTCGTGCTCCGTGGGGCTGACGGTACTGACGCCGGCCTCGGAGGCGATCAGTGCCGCGATGAGGACCGCGATCCGGTGGTAGTGCGTCGGGATCTCCTCGTCGGGCAGTCCCGATTCGCGCAGGGCCTGGAGGACCTCTTCCATGATCAGCCGGGAACCCGTGCCGCTCGACGCGTAGCGCCCCCAGGTCGCGGCGAGCTGGGGGTGCCGGCCGAACGCCTCCCGCAGGCGGAGGGCCAGGGTCGTGATGCGCTGCTTCCAGTCGCCCTCGGGGCGGTATCCCTCCATGGCGGTCAGGAGGATCCGGTCGGCGACCGCGCGCAGCAGCTCCGTCTTGCTGCGGAAGTGTCTGTAGAGGCTGGAGGAGTCGGTGCCGAGCACCGCCGCCAGCTTGCGCACGCTGAACGAGTCGGCGTCGCTCGTGCGCAGCAACTCCGCGGCCGCGTCCAGGATCTCATCGGTCGACCAGCGCCTTCGGCCTGCCATTTCACCCCTCTCGTCGGGATCAGCCTAGCGTATGCACTTGGTGTTGCACGCACCGCGTGCATAATGAGGACATGGGGCTGCGTGAGTGCCGCCGTGACCATGAGAGGACGTATGCCGTGAGCCATGCACAGGAATCCGCGAAGACGGATGCCGCCACGTTGGATCCCGCCATGCTGCACGCCGCGGTCGAGGAGGTTCGGCGTGCTGGGATGCCCGGGTTGTTCGTCGAGGTGCGGGACGGGGAGCAGGTCTGGCGGGGTGCTGCCGGGGTCGCCGATGTCGGGACCGCTCGGCCCGTCACCGCCGACATGCGGCACCGCGTCGGCAGCGTCACCAAGACCTTCACCGCCGCCGCGGTCCTGCGGCAGGTCGAGGGCGGCCGGATCGCCCTCGACGCGCCGATCGGGCAGTACCTTCCCGAGCTGGTGCCGGGGGAGAGGGGCGATGCGATCACGGTGCGGATGCTGCTCAACCACACCAGCGGCCTCGCCGAGTACCTCCCGTACGCCTATCCCTCGCTCAAGGGCTTCCCCGTCGTCGCGGACACCCGGCCCGACAGCCTGGACGACCACCGGTTCACCCGGTTCGATCCCGTCGAGCTGATCGAGATGGGGGTCACCGCACCTGCCGTCGGCACCCCGGGCGGAGACGAGGGAGGCGCGCCAGGGGTGTATTCCAACACCAACTACCTGCTCCTCGGGCAGCTCCTGGAACAGGCGACCGGCATCCCGGCCGAGCAGTGCATCACCCGTGACGTCATCGAGCGCGCCGGGCTCCGGGACACCGGGTTCCCCACCGGCACCCATGTCGAGGGGCCGCACTCGCGGCTCTACGAGGCGTGGTTCGGCATGATCGACCCGCCGCGTGACTACAGCGTCTACGACATGTCGTGGGTGGGGCCGACGGCCTCGCTGATATCGACCGTCTCGGACCTCAACCGCTTCTTCCGCGCCCTGCTCGCCGGCGACATCGTCAGTCCCTCGTCGCTGGAGCAGATGCAGCGCACCGTCCCTGTCGTCTCGCAGGAGGGGAGGGTCATCGCGTACGGGCTGGGTCTGCATCCGCTGGAGGGGACGGCGCCGGGGCCGGGCGCCTTCTGGGGGCACGGCGGCACGGTCTGGGGTGGTGGAACGCTGACCATGACCCGTGACGACGGCCGGCGGCAGATGTCGGTCGCGGTGAACATGCAGCGGTGGAACGGGCTCGACCCGGAGGGCAGGCCGACGCCCCATCCCATCGACGGTGCGCTCGCGGATCTCTGCCGCGTGGCGATGTACGGCTGAGGCCGCAGAGGTACGGCTGAGGTCAGAGGTGGGTGGCCGATGTCGCCGCTCGCGCCTCCGCCCGTAGAGCCTCGGCGTCGGGCTGCTCGCTCGCCCAGGCGATGTGTCCGTCGGGGCGGACGAGCGCGGCGCGCACGGTGGACCAGGCGGGGCGTGGGTCCGGCTCGGGCGCGGTGTGCGTGATGACGTGCGGGGTGGACGGCGGCGTTGGGGTGCCGGAGAAGTTCAGGAGGACGTGGCGGCCGGTGCGGAGCAGGGTGAAGAGGTCCGTGCCGCCGCCGAGTCGCAGATTGGGTGAGCGGTGGCCGGTCAGGGGGTGACGGGGCGCGGGGGCCGGGTAGGTGACGGCCAGTGCGGAGAGGCGCTCGGCCAGGCTCCGGGAGAACTCGGGCACGGTGACGATGAGTTGACCGAGCAGGGTGCGCAGGTCCTGGCCCTCGGGTGACTGGGCGTTCATCAGGGCCGTCTGGGCCCGGGTGCTGAGCAGCAGGTCGGCGCCCACCGGGTGGCGTTCGGTGTGGTAGCTGTCCAGGAGGCCGTCGGGTGCCGTGCCCGCCAGGGTCGCGGCCAGTTTCCAGCCGAGGTTCGTGGCGTCCTGGAGGCCGACGTTGAGGCCCACGCCGCCGGCCGGGTAGTGCATATGGGCGGCGTCACCCGCGAGCAGGACGCGTCCCTCGCGGTACGTGGCGGCCTGGCGGGTGGCGTTGCCGAACCGGGAGAGCCAGCGAGGGTCGCGCATGCCGAAGTCCGTGCCGGCGATCCGGGTCACCTTGGCGCGGAGGGCGTCGAGGGTCAGCTCGCCGGGGTGCTCCGGGCCGTTGCTGTCCGGGTCACCGCCGACGATCCGGTGGATGCCGCCCGGCATGGGGACGACCATGACGCCGCCCCGCGGACCCGATGCCGCGTACGTCGCGCCCTCGGGCGGAGCGTCCAGGGTGACGTCGCCGAGCCAGCCCCAGGTCGTGGCGTCGGTGCCGGGAAACCCGATCCCGGCAGCCTCGCGCACGGTGCTCCGGGTGCCGTCGCAGCCGACGGCGTAGGCGGCGCGCAGGGTGTACGGGCCCTCGGGGCCGGTCGCCTCCAGGGTGACGCCGTCCTCGTCCTGGGTGAGGCCGGTGACCTGGTGTCCGCGCCGCAGGCCGACGCCCGACGCCTTCGCGTGCGCCTCCAGGAGCTCCTCGGTGCGGGCCTGCGGCAGGGCGAGCGTGAAGGGGTACGGGGTGTCGAGGACGCCGAAGTCCATCCGGTTGTCGAGTCCGCCGAAGTGACCGCTGGGGATGCGTCGGCCCTCGGCGAGGAACGGGTCCACCACACCACGGAAGGCAAGGATCTCCAGCGTGCGGGGGTGGAGGGTGAGGGCCTTGGAGTGGGGGTCGGGCTCGTGGCGTGATTCCAGGACGGTGACGGGTGTCCCGGCCAGACGCAGTTCGGCGGCCAGCCACAGACCGGTGGGCCCGGCTCCCGCGATGACGACGTGTTCCATGACGCTCCCTGATGTTCCCTGGGCTTTATTGGTCGGTGACCAAGGGGTGGGGTGCCCAGTAGACTAGGTCGGTGACCAAGAAGCAAATGGATGCCGCGCAGGGCCCGACCCGGCTGGGCCCCGGCGACGTGGTGCGTGCGGGGATCGAGCTGCTGGACGAGAAGGGCGCTGACGGGCTCTCGATCCGGGGCATCGCGGACCGGCTGGGCGTACGGATGAACACCGTGCTGTGGCATGCGAAGACCAAGGCGCGGCTGCTGGAGCTGATGGCGGACGCGATCCTGGCGGAGGTCCCGGTGGACGGGCTGCCCGAGGCGTGGGAGCCGCGCGTGCGTGAGCTGTTCCACCGCTACCGTCGCGCTCTGCTCGCCCATCGGGACGGGGCCAGGATCGTGGCCGGTACGTACGCGGCCGAGCCCGCCACGCTCCGCTTCGCGGAGCTGATGGTCGAGGCCCTGCTGGCCGGCGGGCTGAGGGAGCGGGAGGCCGTCTGGACGGGCTGGACCCTGGTCTATTTCACCCTCGGACTGGCCCAGGAGGAGCAGGCGCTGCCGGACGCGATGGGCCCGGCGTTCGCCCGTCGGCTCGGCGGGGGCGAGTACCCGTCACTCTCCCGCGCCGCCGAACACTTCGAGGACTCCTCCTTCGGCGAGCGCTTCGACTACGGGATCTCCCGAATCCTCGGCGTCCGGGACCGGGCGTGCGGACGGGCCGGGTCCTCCACCCCTGATGGAGAGCCCGGCCCGTCCTCGTAGGAGACCTGGCGGTGACGCGGTGTCAGGACCGGGTCAGCGCCTGATCTCCTTGATCTTGAGCATCCGCGTGATGACCTTGTCGAGCTCGTCGTCCTCGAAGACGTTCTTCCAGTCGTCGCGGACGATCGACTCCCGGCCGTAGTCCATCGCGATCAGGCACGCGTCGGAGAACGGGTTCGAGCCCTTGAGGGTGTTGGCCAGTGCCACCTGGGTGTGGCCGAGCAGCATGGCGCGGGCCGCCTTCTCCGGGACGCCCACCGTGTGGACGGTCTCGTGGAGTGCCTCGGTCAGCAGGGCGCCGACCATGCACGCGATCGTCTCGACGAGGGTCGGCTCCAGGACCGCGAGCTGCTTGACGGTCACCCAGTGCACCTCGACGACCGGGGCGTACATGGTGGAGATGACGGCCTCGGCCAGCTCCTGGGCCGCCGGGTCGGCGGACTCGGCGGCGGGCTCGAAGGAGGCGACGACCTCCTGCGGGGCGGCGATGCCGCCGAAGGTGTCCGCCCACTCCTCCTTGGTCGTGCGCTCCAGGAAGACGGAGGGGTGGCAGGGGTGGGCCACGGCGTTGTGCACGTCGGCGCGGCGGGTCAGCAGGCCCGCGTACGCGGCTGCCGGGTCCAGGGTCAGCAGG
The DNA here is from genome assembly GCF_045162755.1 of Streptomyces sp. NBC_01012. Classification (NCBI taxonomy): domain Bacteria; kingdom Bacillati; phylum Actinomycetota; class Actinomycetes; order Kitasatosporales; family Streptomycetaceae; genus Streptomyces; species Streptomyces sp. NBC_01012. The sequence goes on from NZ_CP108688.1 coordinate 4,402,749, forward strand.
ATCGCGCCGGGCTTCATGACCGGGACGAGCTGCTCGGAGACCGTGCCGAGGACGACGTCCGGGACGGCGAGGATCACGACGTCGGCCTGCGCGGCGGCGTCCGCGCTGTCCGTCAGTTCGCGGCCGAGCTCACGGACCAGCTCCTGGCCCTTGGGGGAGTTCTCGGCGAAGAGGGTGGTGAAGTCGCTCTTCACCAGGTTGTTGGAGACGCGCTGGCCCATCTTGCCTGCGGCCCCGATGACAGCGACGGTCCTGGATCCGGTGGCCATTACTTGCTCCTCAGAAGGGTGTTGATGCTGTGCCGGGTCCACCGGTCCTCCAGGCGGGCGGTCTCAGCGAAATCGCCCTGCCAGGGGAGCCAGTGCTCCACGATCTGGTTGATGCCACGCTCGTCGGGACCGACCTTGCGGATCATGTCCTCGTAGTCGAGGAGGCCTTCGCCGAGAGGGCAGCCGGCGAACGTGAAGCCGACCCAGCCGTCGCGGCGGGAGAACGAGAAGTCCTTGACGTGGATGTTCACCACGTGGGGGGCGGTGGCGTCGACGACGTCCGCCGGGCGCTCCAGCCGGGCGACGCTGTTGCCCGGGTCGAGTACGACGCCGAGGTGGGGGCTGTCCACGCCGCGTACGACGGCCAGCAGGTCGTCGGTGGAGACCTGTTCGTAGGTCTCCAGGCCGAGCGTGACGCCCGCCGCCGCGTACGCGGGGACGGTCTCGCGCAGGAGCGCGATGGCATCCGCGACGGTCGGGCGGTGGTCCGCCGTGTTCAGCATGGAGCGGACCAGGGTGACGCCCAGGCGTCGGGCGATGCGGAGGTAGGTGGCGAGGTGTTCCGTACGTACGCCTCTGGTGCCCAGTTCGAGTGTGAGGCCGTGGTCCGCGGCGGTGGCCCGGAGGGCGTCGAGCGCCGCGTCGTCGTACGTCTCGATCGGTGGGTAGTCGCAGATCTGGAAGACCTCGCCGCCCATCTCCCGGGTCTGCGCGAGCATCTCGTCGAGGGTGAGGGGGCGGGGCGCCCTGTCCGAGATGCGCCAGAAGAAGGCGTAGGTGCTCAGGCCGTAGGACATGAGCGGGCTCCTTCCAGCGCCGGCGCCAGCGCCTCGTCGAGAATGCGTTCCACCGCTGCCGGGTCGTGGGCGAAGCGGCCGAGGAACAGTCCGTCCACGCAAGGGCCGAGGTCGGTCAGCAGGCCGGGCCCCGCGCTGCCGCCGTAGATGACGCGGCTGTCGGACAGGGCGGGCTGGGTGGCGAGCCAGGTGGTGAGGGCCTCGCAGACCGTCCGGATGTGGTCGGGCGACGCGGGGCGGGGGGCGCCGATGGCCCACTGCGGTTCGTAGGCGAGGACGACCGGGGCGAGCGGGCCCTCGTGGGCGGCCGTCGCCAGGACGCGTTCGGCCTCGGCGACCGTGCGGGTGGCGGCCTCGGCGGGGGAGACCTGGTCGAGCTCGCCGACACAGAGCACCGGGGTCAGGTCGTTGCGCAGGGCTGCCGCCGCCTTGGCGGCGACGACCGTGTCGCCCTCACCGAAGAGGCGGCGGCGTTCGGCGTGCCCGACCTCGGCGTAGCGTGCGCCGATCTCGCGCAGGTGCGCGCCGCTGACCTCCCCGGTGTAGGGGCCCGAGTCCTCGGTAGCCAGGTCCTGCGCGCCGGTGCGTACGTCGGTCGCGGCGAGGATGCCGGTGACCGGGACGAGGGCCGGGAAGGCGGGCAGCACGAACAGCTCGGCATCGCCACCGGTGACGGCCGGGTGCCGGGCGGCGAGATCCGCGATGCTGCGGGCCCAGTTGAGGGTCTCGTGGTGGCCGAAGTACATCTTCAGGCTCACCCCGATCGTGACCCGGGGGCGGTTCTGTGCGGTCATCAGGCTGCGGCTTCCTGCTGGTTCTCGTCGTCGTTCCGGTTCCCGTCGTCGTTCTGGTTCTCGTAGTCGTCCATCAGCGCGACCTTGGCGGCGGACGCCGACGCCTCGTCGAAGCGGTACGTCAGCCACTCGGAGGCCAGCCGCCGGGCCAGCTCCAGGCCGACGACGCGCTGGCCGAAGGTGAGGACCTGGGCGTTGTTGGAGAGGACCGCGCGCTCGACGGAGAAGGAGTCATGGGCGGTGACGGCCCGGATCCCCTTGACCTTGTTCGCGGCGATGGCCACCCCGAGGCCCGTGCCGCAGACCAGCAGGGCGCGGTCGGCCTCGCCACGGGCGACCATCTCGGCCGCGGCGATGGCGACCTTCGGGTAGGCGGTGTGGCCTTCCGCGTCGACGCCGACGTCCGTGACGGCCGCGACGAGTCCGCTGGCCTCCAGGTCCTTCTTGAGGGCTTCCTTGTACGTGTGGCCGGCGTCGTCCGAGCCGACGACGATGCGCAGCTTTTCGTACGGCTTCTCGGGCATCAGTGGGTCTCCAGGGTGGGTGCGAACACGCCGTGCACGGCACGGACGATCAGGGCGAGCGAGTGGGCTCCGGCGTCGGGGGTGCCGAGGCTCTTCTCGGCGTGCGGACGGGCGCGGCCCATCCGGGGGAGCAGGCCCGCCGTGGCCTCGGCGGCGGCGGACGCGGAGTGCGCGGCCGTGTCCCAGGCGGTGGCCAGGGGCTGACCCGACTCGGTGGCGGCGGTGAGCGCGTAGGAGAAGGGGATGAGGACATCGACCATCGTCTTGTCGCCGACCTCCGCCTTTCCGAGCTCCATCACGTCCGCCGCCGCCTGGGCGACGCCCTCGGCGACCACGGGGGCCGTGGGCCGCTCGGTGTTGCCGAGCGCGGTGCCGAGCGCCCGGAGCATGGCGCCCCACAGGGCGCCGGACGTGCCGCCTGCCCGGTCGGCCCAGGCGTCGGCAGCCCGGTGCAGAAGCGTTTCTGCGCCAGCGCCGAGCGCTTCGGCCTGGGCCGCGGCCTCGTATGCCCCGGTGGAGCCGCGCGTCATGCCGATGCCGTGGTCGCCGTCACCGGCGACCGCGTCGATCCGGCCCAGCTCCTCGGCGTGGACGCCGACGGTGTCCTTGAGGACGCGCAGGGCGCGAAGGACCGTGCGGGCGGCCTCGCGGGAGGCGTCGGTGGCGGGCGGGACGGTGTCGTCGGCGGTCTCCGCCGGGAGCGGGAGGTCGGGGACGAACAGCTCCGCGGCTTCGACGGTGCCCTTGCGGTAGGCGGGGGCGTCGGCCGGGGCCGTCCACAGGGGCTCGAGCTCGTCGGTGAGCCAGCACAGGGTGAGCGAGACGCCGGCCATGTCGAAGCTGGTGACCAGCTCGCCGACCTCGGGGTCCACGGCCTCCACACCGGCGTCCGAGAGGAGCTGGGCGACCCGTCGGTAGACGACGAACAGCTCCTCGTACTTCACCGAGCCGAGGCCGTTGAGGATCACAGCGGCCCGCTGCCCGTGCGGGGACGCGACGCCTTCGGGGAGTTCGCCGAGGACGGTGGCGACCAGGAGCTCGGCCGCCTCGTCGGCGGTCGGTACGGGCCGCTCGCCCATGCCGGGTTCGCCGTGGATGCCCAGGCCGACGGCCATCCGGCCCTCGGGGACGCTGAACAGGGGGTGGTCGGCGCCCGGCAGTGTGCAGCCGGAGAAGGCGACTCCGAAGGACCGGGTGCGGGCGTTGGCCAGCTCGGCGATCCTGGTCACCTCGTCCAGCGGCTGCCCGGCCTCGGCCGCGGCCGCCGCGGTCTTGAAGACGACCAGGTCCCCGGCGACACCGCGACGCTTGTGTGCCTCGGCGGGGGAGGCGCTGGACATGTCGTCCGTGACGCCGAGCGTGCGGGTGGGGATGCCGTCGGCGGTCAGCTGCGAGGCGGCCTGGCCGAAGTGCAGGACGTCGCCCGCGTAGTTCCCGTACGCGAGGAGGACGCCGCCGCCGGACTCGGCGGCCCGTGCGACCTGGCGCACCTGGTGGGCCGATGGGGAGGCGAAGACATTGCCGACCGCCGCGCCGTGGGCGAGGCCCTGGCCGACGAGCCCGGAGAAGGCCGGGTAGTGGCCGGAGCCGCCGCCGACCACCACGGCGACCTGGCCGGGGGCGGTGCGGGTGGCACGGACCACGCCGCCGGGGACCTGGCGGACCCTGCGGGGATGGGCGGCGGCGAAGCCTTCGAGTGCCTCGTCTGCGAAGGCGGCGGGGTCGTTGGAAAGGCGGGTCATCAGCGGACCTCTGCGAGGGGCCGGCCCTGGTTCGCACCCCGGCCGTTCGACCGGTTGGCGAGCCACAGCATCAGCGCGGCGGACATGAGCATGAAAGCCCCGACGAGGAACAGCGGCAGGTAGTAGGCACCGCTGAAGTCCTTCAGCCAGCCGGTGACATAGCCGGCGGCGAAGCCGGCCACGTTCCCCGCGGTGTTGATCAGGGCGATACCGGCAGCGGCTGTCGCGCCGGTCAGGAACTGCGAGGGGACGGACCAGAAGACCGGCAGCGCGGCGAAGATCGCACAGGCGGTGACGGTGATGACGGCGACCGTGGCGGCCGGTGAGCCCATGTAGAGGGCGACCGGGATGGAGATCCCGCCGACGACGGCCGGGCCTGCGATGTGCCAGGTGTGGACACCGTGCCTGGTGGCGTGGCGGGACCAGAAGTAGAGGACGATCGCGGCCGGGAGGTAGGGGATGGCCGTGATCAGGGCCTTGTCCATGACGCTGAACGTCGTGCCGAACTGGTCCTGGAAGCCGTTGATGATCGTCGGCAGGAAGAAGGCGAGCGCGTACAGGCCGTAGATGAAGCCGAAGTAGATGAGCGCGAGGATCCAGACCCGGCTGCTGGTGAAGGCCGCCTTCAGGGCCGCCTTGCCGTGGGCCGCCTTCTCACCCTCACCGGCGCCGGTCTTGCCGGCGTTCTCGGCGGCCAGCTCCTCGGTCAGCCAGTCCCGCTCCTCGGGGGTCAGCCACTTCGCGTCGGCCGGCTTGTCGATCAGGTAGAACCAGGCGATGACACCCAGCGCGATCGCCGGGATCGACACACCGAGGAACATCACGCGCCAGCCCTCCAGGCCGAAGAGCCCGTGCTGGTTGATGAACCAGCCGGCCAGCGGGGCGCCGATGACGGTGGTCAGGGGCTGAGCGAGGTAGAAGAGGCCGAGCACCTTCGTACGGTGCCTGGAGGGCACCCACTGGCTGAGGAAGAGGATCGCGCCGGGGAAGAAGCCCGCCTCGGCGACACCGAGCAGGAAGCGCAGCGTGTAGAGCTGCTCGCTGTTCTGCACCCAGGTGAAGAGGAGCGCGACGATGCCCCAGCACACCATGATCCTGGCCAGCCAGCGCCGGGCGCCGAACTTGTGCAGCGCCATGTTGCTCGGCACTTCGAGAATGATGTAGCCGATGAAGAAGACGCCTGAGGCGAAGCCGAACTGCGCCGCGGTGAGCGTGAGGTCCTGCCCCATGCCGTTGGGCTCGGCGAAGGAGACGGCCGTCCGGTCCAGGTAGTTCACGAAGAACATCAGGGCCACGAAGGGGACGAGCCGGACCGAGACCTTCCTGATCGCTGATCTCTCGATCACTGAATGCGCAGTGGCGCCCATGGAGACTCCTCGCTTGCGGACCGCTTTGTCCGATTCCGTGTCTGCGCCGGCAGGCGAAGGCGAACCGTGGAAGGTTGTGTTTCCGGCCGGTGAACAGCTCCAAGCTAGCCCCGGATCCTAAATTGGTCACCAATTTACCAAAGTGACGTAGGTCGCTCTCCTGAGCTCTTCTCCTGGGCCGATGAGCGCGTTATCTTCCGCCCGCTCCGGGGGTGTGCCGCCCCATCTGATGTACTGGTCAGCGTGTCCACGCAGCCCGGAGAACCCGATTTCACGTCACTTCTGCGCCCCGTCGTACGGGAGTCGTCGGTCAGTGAGGTGGCCAAGCGGCTCCTTGATCATCTGTCCGAGGGGAACCTGAAGCCGGGCACCCGCCTGCCCGCCGAGCGCCAGCTCGCCGACGCCCTCGGCGTCGCGCGGTCCAGCGTGCGCGGGGCGCTGTCCGCGTTGGATGTCCTGGGCATCATCGAGATCAGGCCGGGCTCGGGCTCGTACGTGAGGGAGGGGACCTCGGAGTTCCTGCCGCAGGCCATCAACTGGGGCCTGATGCTCGGTCAGCGCCGGACCCAGGATCTGGTCGAGGTCCGCACCTTCATGGAGGGCATGTCGGCACGGCTCGCCGCGGACCGGGCATCCGAGGCGGACGTCGAGCGCCTGGAGCAGCACCTGGAGCGGATGCGGGAGGCGGGGACGGACGTCAAGGCGTTCATCGACGCCGATATCGCCTTCCACCTGGAGACCGCGAACATCGCCCGCAACACGGTGCTCAGCGACATCCTGCACTCCATCCGGGCGCTGCTCCAGGTGTGGATGGAGCGGGCGGGAGACATCGAGGGCACGGTCAGCGGGACGCTGCACGAGCACGGGGCGGTGCTCGACGCGATCCGGGCGGGGGACCCGGGGAGGGCGGACGCGGCGATGGCCGAGCACATGAGGCTGGCGAGCGACCGGCTGAGGCTCTCGCTGCGCGGGGTCGATGACCGGGGTACGGGGGCGTAGGAGGGCTTCAGGTCCGTGACTGCTCGGGTGGCGTGGACTGTGCGGGGAGTACGGGCTGTTCCGGCGGGGCGGGCTGATCCGTGGCGGGCGCCTGATCCGCGCCGGACGCCTGGCCCGGCGGGGCGGCCGGATCTGCGTCGGACGCCGGATCTGCGTCGGACACCTGGCCCGTGTCGGACACCTGGCCCGTGCCGTGCGCCTGATCCGTCCCGGGCGCCTGGCCCGGTGGGGTGGCGAGGGCCTTGCGGTGCGTGGACCGGCCCAGCAGTGCCGGGAGTTCGGTCAGGGCGCTGATGCGCCAGTCCGCCGTCTCCAGCACGTCCGGGTGGTCCGCCCACCAATGCCCGTACGGGCCCCGGCGGATGTGGGCCGTCCGCAACCCGCGGGACCTCGCGGGGAAGAGGTCGTCGGCCGGGTGGTCACCGACGTACAGGGTGGCCTCGGGCGCCGCGCCCGACACCTCGAGTACGCGGGTGAAGAACTCCGGGTCCCGCTTGGTGACACCCCACTCCCCTGACGTGACGACCAGGTCGGCCGGCAGATCCAGGGCCCGCAGCAGCTCTCCCGCCCGGGCCGTCCGGTCACCCGCGACGACCACCCGCAGGCCGAGCGCGCGTAGTTCGGCCAAAGCGGGGCGGACGTCCGGATAGAGGTCCGTCTCGTCCAGGTGTTCGCCACGCCCGGCCGCCGCACGGGCCTGGCAGGCCTCCCCGACGTCCATCCCCGGGCGCAGGATGCCCAGTGCGTCGGCACTGTCATGGCCCTGTACGACGGCGGCGCCGACCAGCGCGCTGACCGTGTGCGGGGGGATCCCGAGCCAGTTGGCCCACGAGGCCCAGTGGCGGTCGTCGCGGACGAGGGTTTCTCCGATGTCGAAGACGATCGTTTCCATCACCTCCCCGAGCCTACGGGGCAAGAGGTGTATATCGGTCAAGGCGCCAGTGTCGGACGGGCGGTCGGATGGGCCGGGGCGGGACGTGCCGGGGCAGTTCCGGGGCAGGTCGGGGCCGCGTCCAGGAGGCGCGGGTGGGATGAAGATCATGGTCCGTGAGGAGTGACCCGCTCGTATGCTCGGAGCATGACCGATCCTCAGCGCCCCACGACCAACGCCATGCGGCGCGCCCTCCGGCGGGCCCGCGACGGCGTCGCCCTCGACGTGGCCGAGGCCGCCGTCCTGCTCCAGGCGCGAGGGGAGGACCTGACCGATCTGGCCACGTCCGCCGCCCGGGTCAGGGACGCGGGGCTCGAAGCCGCGGGCCGGCCGGGAGTGATCACGTACTCGCGCAAGGTCTTCATCCCGCTGACCCGGCTCTGCCGTGACACCTGCCATTACTGCACCTTCGTCACCGTGCCGGGCAAGCTCAGGCGCGCGGGCCACGGGATGTTCCTGTCACCGGACGAGATTCTCGATGTCGCTCGTAAGGGTGCAGAACTGGGATGCAAGGAAGCCCTGTTCACGCTCGGCGACCGGCCCGAGGACCGATGGCCCGAGGCGCGGGAATGGCTGGAGGCCGAGGGGTACGACGACACCCTGGCGTACGTACGCGCCATGGCGATCCGGGTGCTGGAGGAGACGGGGCTCCTGCCGCACCTGAACCCGGGTGTGATGACGTGGACGGACCTCCAGCGGCTGAAGCCCGTCGCGCCGTCCATGGGGATGATGCTGGAGACGACGGCGACCCGTCTGTGGTCCGAGAAGGGCGGCCCGCACTACGGGTCACCGGACAAGGAGCCGGCCGTCCGGCTGCGGGTGCTCGAAGACGCGGGCCGGTCCAACGTGCCCTTCACCAGCGGCATCCTGATCGGGATCGGTGAGTCGTACGAGGAGCGGGCCGACTCCCTGTTCGAGCTGCGCAAGACGGCCCGCGCCTACCACGGCATCCAGGAGGTCATCGTCCAGAACTTCCGCGCCAAGCCGGACACGGCGATGCGCGGGATGCCGGACGCCGAACTGGAGGAGCTGGCGGCGGCCATCGCCGTCGCCCGCCACATCCTGGGCCCGTCGGCCCGTATCCAGGCCCCGCCGAATCTCGTCGACGCGGAGTACGCCCTGCTGATCGGCGCGGGCATCGACGACTGGGGCGGCGTATCGCCCCTCACTCCGGACCATGTGAACCCCGAGCGCCCCTGGCCGCACATCGACGAGCTGGCATCGAGGACCGCCGAGTCCGGCTTCCGGCTGCGCGAACGCCTCACCATCTACCCGGAGTTCATCCGGCGCGGCGAGCCCTGGCTCGACCCGCGCCTCCTGCCGCACGTGCGCGCGCTCGCCGACCCGGAGACCGGCCTCGCGAAGGAGGGCGCGATCCCGGCGGGACTGCCCTGGCAGGAGCCCGACGAGGGGTTCAACGCCTCAGGCCGCACCGACCTGCACCGCACCATCGACACCGAGGGCCGCACCGGCGACCGGCGGAACGACTTCGACGAGGTGTACGGCGACTGGGAGGCCCTGCGTGAGGCCGCGGCCCCCGGCATGGTCCCGTCCCGTATCGACACCGACGTACGCCAGGCCCTGAGCCAGGCCGCCGACGACCCCACGAAGCTCACCGACGACCAGGCACTCGCCTTGCTCCACGCGGACGGTCCCGCGCTGGACGAGCTGTGCCGGATCGCGGACACGCTGCGCCGTGACGTGGTCGGTGACGAGGTCACCTACATCGTCACCAGGAACATCAACTTCACCAACGTCTGCTACACGGGCTGCCGTTTCTGCGCCTTCGCCCAGCGGCGTACGGACGCCGACGCCTACACCCTCTCCCTCGACCAGGTCGCCGACCGTGCGGCGCAGGCCTGGGACGTCGGCGCGGTCGAGGTCTGCATGCAGGGCGGTATCCACCCGGATCTGCCGGGCACCGCGTACTTCGACATCGCGCGGGCGGTGAAGGAACGCGTGCCCGGTATGCACGTCCACGCCTTCTCGCCGATGGAGGTCGTCAACGGCGCGACCCGCACCGGCATGTCGATCCGCGACTGGCTGGCCGCGGCCAAGGACGCGGGCCTGGACTCGATCCCCGGCACGGCGGCGGAGATCCTGGACGACGAGGTCCGCTGGATCCTCACCAAGGGCAAGCTGCCGACCGCCACCTGGCTGGAGGTCATCAGGACGGCCCACGAGACGGGCCTGCGCTCCTCGTCGACCATGATGTACGGCCATGTGGACCAGCCCCGCCACTGGCTCGGCCACTTCAGGACGCTGTCCCGCCTCCAGCAGGAGACGGGTGGCTTCACCGAGTTCGTCACGCTCCCGTTCATCCACACCAACGCCCCGGTCTACCTGGCGGGCATCGCCCGCCCCGGGCCCACCGACCGCGACAACCGCGCCGTCACGGCGATGGCCCGGCTGCTCCTCCACCCGCACATCACCAACATCCAGACCAGCTGGGTGAAGCTCGGCGCGGAGGGCGCGGCAGAGATGCTCCGCTCGGGCGCCAACGACCTGGGTGGCACCCTGATGGAGGAGACCATCTCCCGTATGGCGGGCTCCAGTTACGGCTCGTACCGCTCGATCCAGGACCTCACCGCCATCGCCGACCTGGCGGGTCGCCCGGCGAAGCCGCGTACGACGCTGTACGGCGAGGTGCCGGAGGAACGCATCAAGTCCGCCACAGCCTCGGACGGCCACCTGCCGGAACTGCTGCCGGTGCTGCCGCAGTAGCGGCTCACGGTCTGCTTCCGGAGCCGCCGGTTTCGCCGGGCCGGGCTCCGGAAGCGACCGCCGGCGACTGCGGTTCCGCGTGATCGGAATTACTGGCGATCACGATCGCCCCACCCGTCTCGGTCTCTCGGTCACCGTGGGACGATGTCGTGCCCGGCACCCCGCGCGACTCCCCGCACGTCCTCGACGCGCTGCTGAACCTCGATGGCGGGGTGAAGCGGGAGATGTCGGCTGCCGACAACGCCTCGTACTCCGAGGTGGCGCTCCTGTGGCGTCACTTGCCACTGAAGACGGGGAAGGCGCTGTGGTCGCCGTAATCCACATCGCGCAGGCCCCGCAGAGCGTCCATGTCCGTGTCGGAGATCTCGAAGTCGATGTCGGCGTTGGAGCGCATGTGGTCGGGGTTTGCCGTCTTGGGCAATGACACCGTGCCCAGCTGGAGGGTGTAGCGGATGCAGAGCTGGGGGACGGACACGCCGTACTTCTCGGCCATTGCACGGACCTCGGCGTTCTTCAGGATCGCGCCGTGGGCGATCGGCGAGTACGCCTCGACGAGGATCTGCCGGCTCGCGCAGTAGGCCAGCAGCTCGGTGTGGGTGTTCCCGGCGTGGACGAGCAGTTGGTTCACGTGCGGGACGACGGCCGCGTCCTGGAGGATGTTTTCCAGGTCGTGCTGCTGGAAGTTGGAGACGCCGATCGCCCGGATCTTTCCGGCCTGGTGGGCCTCCTCCAGGGCGCGCCACGCGGCGCGGTTGCCCTGGGCGTAGTCTCCGCCGCGGAAGTCGTCCCACGGCTGCGGGCTGTGGATCAGCATCAGGTCGATACGGTCCAGGCCCAGCTTCTCCAGGGAGCCGTCGATCGCGGCCACCGCCTGGTCGTGGTCCTTGATCTCGGCTGCGAGCTTGGTCGAGACGAACAGCTCCTCGCGGGGCAGGCCGGAGGTGCGCACGCCCTCGCCGACGCCGCGCTCGTTGCCGTACGCCTGGGCGGTGTCGATGTTGCGGTAGCCGATCTGCACGGCTGCGCGTACGGCGTCGGCGGCCTGGTCGTCGTCGATGAACCAGGTGCCGAGCCCCAGCTTGGGGATCTCGACGCCGTTGGACAGCGTGTAGGTCTCCTCCAGGACGGTCATGCGGTCGCTCCGTTCTTGGGCAGCTTGCCGTACACCTCGTCGGTGACGGGCTCCAGCCATTCGTTGCCGACGTCTTCGCCGGGGGTGATGAAGGCGAGGTGGGAGAACCACGCGTCGGCCTTCGCGCCGTGCCAGTGCTTCGTGCCGGCGGGTACGCGGATCACCGTGCCCGGCTCCATGCTGATGGGATCCTCGCCCTCGGCCTGGTACCAGCCGCTTCCGGCCGTGCACAGCAGGATCTGGTCACCGCCGCCGTTCGTGCCGTGGTGGATGTGCCAGTTGTTACGGCAGCCCGGCTCGAAGGAGACGTTGCTGACCGGGACGCTGCCCGAGGCGAGCGGAGCCAGGTAGCTCTGGCCGGTGAAGTACTGCGCATAGGCGTCGTTCGTCTCGCCGAGCGGGAAGATCTGGTCGAATCCGTTGCCGGCCATCGTGTTCCTCTTCCTTGGTCCACCGGGCCCCGCGGGTCGTGCGGGGCCGGTCGTGCTGCTCGCGCCCGGGGGTCAGGCGGAGCGCTCCTCGGCGATCTTCTTCAGCAGGGTGATCGCGGTCATGGCGTTGGGCCATCCGGCGTAGAACGCCAGATGCGTGATCGCCTCGGACAGCTCCTCGACCGTGAGCCCGTTGTCCAGAGCCACGCCCAGGTGGTAGGGCAGCTGCTCGCTGCGGTAGAGGGCGGCCAGCACACTGACCGTGACCAGGCTCCGGTCCCGCGGGGAGAGACCGGGGCGCTCCCACACGTCCTGGAACAGGACCTCGTCGGTGACCTCGACCAGCTTCGGCGCGATTCCGGCCAGCTCCTGCGGCGCGGACTGCGTTGCCATGGGACAACTCCTTGCGATGGTACGGACACGAAGGTGCGGCACTACCCACAGTGAGCCACCCGAGGCCGCAGGGCATCCCGCCAACCGGGAGGGGTGCCCGCGCTCCGGGGCCAGGGGCCGCATCTGCTGACACCATCGAGGAAACCGCAGCTCACAGCCGCGCGGAAGGCTCTGCCGTGCCAGGTACTGGCAGAACCTCCCAGCCGAACCCCGCTCCTCCTAACCTGGACAACATGGACACCACCCGCGAGATCCGAGAGTTCCTCGCCACTCGCCGTGCCAAGATCACCCCCGGGCAGGCCGGCCTGCCCGCCTTCGGCAACGGCAAGCGCAGGGTCCCCGGCCTGCGCCGCGAGGAAGTCGCCCTGCTCGCCGGTGTCAGCGTCGACTACTACGTCCGCCTGGAACGCGGCCAGCTCGCCGGCGCCTCCGAAGAAGTCCTCGACGCGCTCTGCCGCGCCCTCCAGCTCGATGACGCCGAACGCTCGCACCTCCACGACCTCGCCGCCGCCCAGCGCCAACGCCCGGCCCGCCACACCCCACGCCGGGCCAAGGACACCGTCCCCGCCAGCCTCAAACGGGTCCTTGACTCCATGACCGGCTCACCGGCCTTCATCCGCAACGGCCGCCTCGACATCCTTGCCGTCAACGACCTCGGACACGCCCTCTACGCCCCCCTGTTCACCGGCACGGCCCCCACGCCGGTGAACATCGCCCGCTTCCAGTTCCTTGACCCCACCAGCCGCAGCTTCTTCCCCGACTGGGCGGCTTCCGTCAACACCACCGTCTCCCTGCTGCGCACCGAAGCCGGCCGGGCCCCGGGCGACACCGAACTCACCGGCCTCATCGGCGAGCTCGTCACCCGCAGCGACGAGTTCCGCACCGCCTGGGCCAAACACAACGTCCGTCTGCACCGCACAGGCCGCAAGGCATTCCGTCATCCGGCCATCGGCGAGGTCACCCTCGACTTCGACGCCATGCAGCTGCCGGGCGACGCCGGACTGACCCTGACCGCCTACACCGCCGAACCCGGCACCCCCGAACACGACGCCCTCATACTGCTCGCCTCCTGGGCCGCAACCAGCGCAGACGCAGCCCACCAGGACGCCCCCCGCCCCTGACCGGACCCATCGGGCGACGCCGCCCCTGTCGGAGCACATCACCGCAGCCGAAGAGATGTCGGCGCCGGAGCTGCCGGTCGCCCTCGACCTGCCGGGCAAGGTCGCCGACCACCCCCGGAGCGTCGAGCCGGACCCGCCGAGCGGGCCGCGGCAGGGGCGAAGCGGGATCAGTGCCTGGCCGCGAAGTCCACGAAGGCGGTCCACGCGGGGGCGTTGACGATGAGGACGGGGCCGGTGGGGGTCTTGCTGTCCCGTACGGGGACCAGGCCGGGGATGTGGTCGGCTACTTCGAGGCAGTTGTTCGCTCCGCCGTCGCTGTAGCTGGACTTGCGCCAGGTGGTGGCGGGGAGTTCGGTCATCGGTCGGCCCCGCCCCGGACTTCTTCGACGAAGGCGGACCACGTGTGTGCAGGGAAGACCAGAACAGGGCCGGTGGGGGTCTTGCTGTCCCGGACGGGGACCAGTCCGGGGAAGCCGTCGGCTACTTCGATGCAGTTGGTACCCCCGCCGTCGCTGTAGCTGGACTTGCGCCAGGACGTGGTGGAGAGGTCGAGCGTACGGATCATGGTCTGTGCTCCTTCAGGACACCCCGGACGAACGCCATTGAGTCTGACGGGGACAGCGCCAGATCGCGAATGCGATCGTAGGACAGCCGATGGTCGGCGACCTTCTCAGGATCATCGATCAACTCACCGAAACCGTTGCCCTCGACGTAGGCAACGGAGTTACCGTTCGGCTCCCACATCAACCAGAGATGGCTGCCCATGAGCCCGTGGAGGCCTGCGCTGAAGGGCAGTACCTGGAGCACAAGCGACGACAGCTGGCCGGCATCGAGCAGATGGTTCAGTTGGTCGGTCCACGCTTTGGGGTCGGCGGTCCGGCGACGAAACGCCACTTCGTCGAGGATCACACGGACCTGGGGTGCCGGGTCGCGGTTGAGGATCTCCTTGCGGCTCATCCGCGCTGCGACCTGTTCCTCGACCAAGTCTCCGTTGTTGCCGGGGATCCGAGCTGCTGACAGGACTTCCCGGGCGTAGTCCTCCGTCTGGAGGAGGCCTGGCACAGCGAGCTGGTACATCCACATGATGCGCGCCTGGTTCTCCAGCCGCATGAACTCCTTGTACCGGTCCTTGAACACCTCCCGCCGGGCCACCTTCCACAGCTGCACCAGCAGCCCCCCGGACTCGTAGTGCCGGTCCAGGTCCTCCATCACCGCCAGTTTGGACAGGCGTTGGCCGACCTCCAGCCGGTACAGGTAGCTCTTGTCGTACCGCGTCTCGCCTGCGAGCTGGCTCAGGGACTTCCCCGACCGCTCCCTCAGATACCGCAGGGCCCGCCCCAGTGCGGCTCGCCCCGATTCCTCGTCCACGTAGGCCGGTGAGTCGGTCATCGTGGTCCTCCCGTTGTCCCGTGCCCCGGCAATCAGGTCCCTCTTCCCGAGGCTACGGGCGCACAGTGATCATCGGAGTGCGAACAGTGAGCATCACCCGATGGAAGACACCCACACCTGCGAGGCGCGCCCATGGCCGGATCCCCTCTTCGCCAGCTGCCCTGGAACTCCCCCGAGGGGAAGCCCTGTTACCTGAGCACGGACGACCCGGACAGCCTGCTGTCACGGCTGGCGGACGACATCGAGGCCGAGCTGATCGGCTGCGGGGAGGAGGTGCTCGGCGGGGCCGAGTCCGTGCTCGCCGACCAGGCGGCGGGGGAGCGGGCCGTGCGGTTCGCGCTCGTACGGACGACCGAGTCGCTCAGGGACGTACTGCGCGTCGCGCGGTGCAGGGAGCGTCGGGTGTGAGACCGGGGTCACACAGAGCCGTGTCACATCCAGCCGGGGCCGATCCGTCGAGGGAGTGTAGGCATCGGCAACGACTAAGGAGCAGAGACCATGACCGCCCGTCTTGAGATCTTCGGCAGCAAGGCCGCCACCACCCTCGTGAAGCACATCAACGCGGCGGGGAAGGTGGTCACCGACTCGGGTCTGCCGCCCGCCACGCAGGAGCTGGTCAAGATCCGTGCCAGCCAGATCAACGGCTGCGGGTTCTGCCTCGACATGCACACCAAGGAGGCCGCCCACGCCGGAGAGACGGCCACCCGGCTCAACCTGGTCGCGGGCTGGCGCGAGGCCAACGTCTTCACCGACGCCGAGCGCGCGGCCCTTGAGCTGGCGGAGCAGGGCACCCGGATCGCCGACGCGGCCGGCGGTGTGCCGGACGAGGTGTGGACGAACGCCACCAAGTACTACGACGAGGACCAGCTGTTCGCCCTGGTGGCGCTGATCGCGCTCATCAACACGTACAACCGTCTGAACGTCATCGTCCAGCAGCCGGCAGGCGACTACCAGCCCGGCATGTTCGGCTGACCCGGCCGTTCCGGTGCCTGATTTTCCCGGGGCCGGTGCCCCGGGAAGACCAGGCCGGAAATGATGAGGAATGCCGCGCACAAGTGCTCTCGCGTACCAGTGCGTACATTCCGTTCCGCCGCTGAACCGTCCGTTCCCGTTCGATTACGCTGCTTGCGCAGTCGCACACGGTAGGCGGGCGGAAGGGGCACGGTGAGCACAGGGACCACAGGGACCGCAGCTGTCTGGGGCCGTGTCCAGCAGCAGGACTTCCGCGGCCGGGTACGGGGATCCCTGCTCGGAGGCGCCATCGGGGACGCGCTCGGGGCGGGTGTGGCCGGGCTCACCCTGGAGGAGATCCGCGCCGCCCATGGTGTGGACGGGGTGGCCGACTTCGTCCCCGTGCACGGCAGACGGGGCGCTGTCACCGCCGTCACCCAGCTCACCCTCTTCACCGTCGACGGGCTCATCAGAGCCCAGGTCAGACGTGACACCGGTGCCTGGCATCCGCCGACCGACGTGCACCGCGCCCATCTGCGCTGGGCGGCCACCCAGAGCGCCTGGGGGCCCGACGAACGCCGCAGGGACAACGGCTGGCTGGCCAAGGAGGAGTGGCTGTACACCCGCCGCGCCCCCACCCGGGAGTGCCTGGTCGGCTTCGGGGACGCCACGATGGGCACGCTCGCCGTGCCCAAGAACCCCGCGGCGCGGGACTCGGCCGCGCTGACCCGCTCGGCGCCCTTCGGGCTGCTGGTCGGCTGGGAGCCCCAGCTGGTCCTCCAGCTTGCTGTCGAGTGCGCCGCCCACACCCATGGCCATGCCAGCGCACAGCTCGCGGCCGGAGCCTTCGCCGTCCTGGTGCACGGGCTGGCCCGCGGGGAGACCCTGGACGGTTCGGTGCAGCACGCTCTGGGCCTGCTCGCCGATCGTCCGGGCAGTGAGCAGGTCTCCGACGCGCTCCGGCAGGCCCTCGGGTCCGTACGCCAGGGGATTCCAGGGCCCGCCCTCATCGAGGCGCTCGGCGACACCGACTCGGCTGAGGAGGTACTCGCCGTGGCGCTGTACTGCGCGCTGGTCGGCGAGGACATACGCCATGGGCTGCGGCTCGCCGTGAACCACTCCGGGCCGTCCGCGGCCACGGGGGCCGTCTGCGGGGCGCTTCTCGGTGCGCTGCACGGAGAGACGGCGCTGCCGCCGGCCTGGCTGGCGGAACTGGAGGGGCGCTCGACGCTCCTGGAGCTCTCCGACGACTTCGCGATGGAGATGACGCAGGGGCCGGCCTTGCACAGTCCTGCCGCGGTCGCCCCGGGCTGGCTGGCCCGCTACCCGCGGGACTGAGCGACGACCGGGCCGGGCGCCGGGGCGGGCGCGGAAAGCCGGGGCGGGCGCGGCAGCCGGGGAAGCGCGGCAGGCCGTGCGTGCACGGCAGGCTGGGCGGGCGCCGCCGCGCCCGCCCAGCGTTCGTGTGTCCCGCGTGAGTGCGAGTCATGGGATGCCGGCCAGTGGGTGCCGGCAGTGGGTGCCGGTCAGTCCTTGACGCCCTCCTGGACCTCCGTGCTCTCCTGGCCGGGCTTCTGCGTCGGCACGGTCGCCGCCGCGCCCGCGCCCGCGGGGCCCCCGCCGTCCGCGTTGACCTTGTCGATCAGCGCGTCGCGCTCCGGGGTGTCCTCGGGCTTGATGAAGCCGATGACGATGTAGAGCACCAGTGAGATCGCGAGCGGCAGTGCAACCTGGTACTGCAGGGCGACATCCGTCTTCGTCGAACCGTCGAAGTTGTAGTTGGTGAAGTAGAACGCGAGCAGCCCCGCCGCCCAGCTGGTGAGCGCGGCGGTCGGTCCGGACCGGCGGAAACTGCGCAGCAGGCCCAGCATGAACGGGATCGCGATCGGGCCCATCAGTCCGGCCACCCACTTGATGACGACCGAGATGATGTCCTTGAACGTCGGCGAGTTGATCTGTGTCGCCAGCGCCATCGACAGCCCGAGGAACGCGAGCGTGGAGAGCCGTGCGGCCAGCAGACCGCCGCGTTCGTTCCAGTTCCGGGCGGCCTTCGAGAAGACCGGTGCGATGTCCCGGGTGAAGACCGCCGAGATCGCGTTGGCGTCGGAGGAGCACATGGCCATCGTGTGGGAGAAGAAGCCCACGACGACCAGGCCGAGCAGACCGTGCGGCAGCAGCTGCTCGGTCATCAGGGCGTAGCTGTCGGAAGCGTCGGGCTTCTGGGCGTCGACGAGCAGCGGCGCGGCCCACATCGGGAAGAAGAGCACTGTCGGCCAGATCAGCCACAGTGCGGCCGAGAGCCAGGCCGAACGGGACGCGGAGTGCGCGGAGTCCGTGGCCATGTAGCGCTGGGCCTGGTTCCACATGCCGCCGTTGTACTCGAAGGTCTTGATGAAGAGGTACGCGAGCAGGAACGTCACCGTGTACGGGCCGGCCGTCGGGCTCGTGTGGCCGTCGGGCAGCTTGTCCCAGATCGTCCACAGCGAGCTGAAGCCGCCCAGCTTGCTCATGGTGATGACCAGCATGGCCACACCGGCGAAGAGCTGGATGATGAACTGCCCGAGCTCCGTGAGCGCGTCGGCCCACAGTCCGCCGATCGTGCAGTAGAGGGCGGTGATGGCACCGGTGATGAAGATGCCCTGCGTCAGGGTGATGCCGGTGAAGACGGATAGCAGCGTGGCGATCGCAGCCCACTTGGCGCCGACGTCCACGATCTTCAGCAGCAGACCGGACCAGGCCAGGGCCTGTTGGGTCGGGATGTTGTAGCGGTTCTTGAGGTATTCGAGCGGCGAGGCGACGTGCAGGCGTGAACGCAGCCGGTTGAGCCGGGGCGCGAAGAGCTTGGCGCCGATACCGATACCGATCGCGATCGGCAGCGACCAGGTCACGAACGACGTGACCCCGTACTGATACGCGATGCCCGCGTATCCGGTGAACATCACCGCGCTGTAACCGGACATGTGGTGCGAGATGCCCGACAGCCACCAGGGCATCTTGCCGCCGGCCGTGAAGAAGTCGCTGACATTGTCCACGCGCTTGTGCGACCAGAGTCCGATCGCGACCATCACACCGAAGTAGCCGATGAGCACGGCCCAGTCGAGACTGTTCATGTGCCCCCTCCAGGGGTCCGCCTTGTGAACGGGAACGCACTTCGTCAGTACGGCCGTTCAGCGGGGCCCCGCGCGGGAACGGGGACTTCGGGGATTGAACCGCCTGTCCGGGGCAACGGTCAAGGTTTTCACGGTCAGGAATGTGAACGCCGATCAGCAAGGCGAACGATTTTACGTGCTCTTGACCTTGCGGGGCGTTGTCGCGAACGTGACCGCGGCCACACGATGGGCGGGCACTTCGTCAGGCTGTGCAGAGATCGGCATACAAGGCATGTCCCGCGAACGCGGCAGGAACACCCAGGAACGTCCAGGAACGTCGACGACCGCACGGGATGCGGGTCCCGTGTGGCCGGAGGGAGGAGGGGAGCTTCACCTGACAGCGACAATCCGTCGCACATAGTGTGGTCGTCCTGTCCAGGCGCCGGCATCGTCTCACTGTGGCAGCGGGCCGGCCCGTCGCGCGCCGGGAGTGTTCAGGGCGAACTGGAAGCGGCCCGGGACGACTTGCTCACCGCCAGGAACAACGGCGACGAGCTGACCGAGCAGGAACTGCGCGACGCATGGACGGGCCGCGTACGGCGTCTGCTCACCGAGAGGCCCGACATCGCTTCGGACCTGCGCCGGATCCTGGTGGAGCTCGCCCCCGAGGTGGACGACGCGCCGCGAACCGTGCGGATGCGCGCGGAGGCATCCGGCAGCGGCCGGGTCTACCAGGCAGGGCGCGACCAGCACATCAACGAGCGGTGAGCAAGGCCGAGCAGGGCCAGGACCCTCAGCTGGAAGGCAGGGCGTCGGGGCAGGGCCGTGTCTACCAGACGACCGGCAACCAGTACGTCACCGAGAACCACTACCACTATTCGCCCGAGCACCACTCGCCCGAGCACCACTCGCCCGAGGCCGGGCCGACCGAGCACGAGCCGCCCGGTCGTGGTGGCTCCCTCTTCGAGGCGTCCACCCCACGCACGGTGGTCAGGGCGAGGGCGGACCACGCCTTCGACCGGCCTGCGCCCGACTCCGTACGCACCCCGCTCGTGGGCCGGGCGCCCCGGATCCTCAGGGACCGCGCCGACCTGATGGCCCGGCTGACGGAAGCCGTCCGGTGCGAGGGCGCTGGAGGGGTCCATGTGCTCCATGGAATGGGCGGTTGCGGCAAGACCGCCGTGGCCCAGACGCTCTTCCACCGGGTCGCCGGCCAGGAGAACCGCATCGGGCTGTGGGTCAACGCCTCCGAACGGGCCACCCTCCGCGCAGGCATGCTGGCCGTGGCCGCCGACCGTGGAGCGGAGACGTCGGAACTCGCGGCGGCGCGCGACGGGCAGCGGGCGGCGGCCGATCTCGTCTGGCATCACCTCGGCCACTCCGCACAGCCATGGCTGCTGGTTCTGGACAACGCGGATGATCCCGCTGTTCTCGAAGAAGGCGCATGGCTCAGATCAAGCCCGCGAGGAACGGTTCTCGTGACCACGCGTGTGGCTGGATCACGTGTATGGAACGGCGCCGAACTGCACCCGGTGGGTGTACTTCCACTGGAGGACGCCGCACTGGTTCTGCATGATCTCGCCCCGTCCGCGGGCACCGCACACGAAGCGGAGACCGTGGCCCGAAGACTCGAATGCCTTCCGCTCGCTCTGACCTTGGCCGGATCCTTTCTGTCTCGTCAACTGCTGGAGAACTGGTCCATGAGTGACTATCGGCGGCGCCTGGACGAAAATCCCACCGAATTGATCGACCGGGGTGCGGCGCCGGGCAGTTCGGAGCGAAACGCCCGCCAACTCGTGGGACGGACATGGGAGATCTCGCTGAGATCCCTGGGGAGGGCGGCATTCCCGAGGCCGGGTCGCTGCTGCGTCTGCTCTCCTGCTGGAGCTCCGACCCCGTTCCGCTGGCGCTGTTGCGGCCACTCTCGGCGGGCACGGTCGACCTCGGCGCGGTGGAGCCGCAGTTGAGTGGCGACCGGGTGGAGAGCGCGCTCCGGGGGCTGCTGGACCACTCCCTCATCTCGCTCGTGGACTCCGAGGACAGCGGCGAAGCCGTGCGATGCGTCCAGACGCATGGAGTCCTGCTCGACAGTGTCGCGGCCACGGTGCCGGACGATCGGAGGCCGCTCCTTGTCCAGGGGGCCGTGCGCCTGCTCGAAGCGGAGATCCCCGCCGAGGTGGAGGTGGGCGGGGCAGCGGTGGGAGGCCGGGTCCGTGGACTGGTCCCGCATGTCACGCGGCTGCTCGAACTGGTCGAAGACCATGACACCGGAGCCGGAGTGGTCGGGGTCGCGAATCTGCTGGACCGGCACGTTTTCGAAAGCGGCGACTATCAGGCGTCCTTGCATGTGGCGCAGGCCGCCATGAAAACGGCGGACCTGTATCTGGGGGAAGACCACCCGCTGACCCTCGATGCCGGCCACAATACGGCCCTGGCTCTCTTCCGATTGGGGCGGTTCGAGGATTCCGAAGCTCTTCACCGAAAGGTAATCGGCGGACGGGAAAGAGTTTTCGGTGAGGAGCACCCAGAAACTCTGCGCAGTTTTCTGGCCCTGCATGAGCCTCTAGGTCTGTTGGGTCGATTCGTCGAGGGCCTGGCGGTTCTGAGGAGGACCCGCGAAGTCCGCGGACGCATTCTCGGCGAGAGTCACCCGGACACTCTTTACGTCCGCGCGCTGCTCATCGAATATCTGGCCTCCGCCGGTGAGGAAGAGGAATTCAGCCGGGTAGGTCCCGAGACGGTGGCTCTCTGTGAGGAGTTCCTCGGCCCCGACTCGATGGCAACCGTCACGAGTCGCCACACCTACGCCTACGGCCTCCACCGCTTCGGCAGGTACGAACAGGCGGAACCGGTGGCGCGGGCGGCTCTGTCCGACCGGCAGCGCGTGCAGGGTGCTGAGCACCCGCTGGCTCTCTCGGCCGCGATCCTCCTGAGCTGGATCCTGGCCGAGCGCGGGTCGCTGGAGGAGTCGATCTCGTACGCCAGGCTGGCGGTGAACGGCCAGGAGCGGGCGCTGGGGCCCGAGCATCCCTACCTGCTCACCAACCGGACAGGGCTGGCCGCTTCCCTTGCGGCCTTCGGCGAGGTGGCCGAGGCCCAGGCGCTCGCCCGGCTGAATCTGCCGCTCTGCGAACGCGTGCTGGGCACGGACAGCCCTGTCACGGCGAAGACCCGCAGCTTGTTGCCCGCTCCCTGAGTGGGCTCCTGGCGGAGCCCCTGAGCGAGCTCTTGGCGGAGCCCCTGAGTGAGCGAGCAACCCTCTCGGCCAGGACGGCGGACCGGTCGAGAGGGCGTGTGGCTGGCAGTGCTCAGGTGCTCAGTCGGCCTTTCGGCCGGCTTCAGTGCTCTGCGGGTCGGCTGAGGTCCGAAAGAAACACCGACCAGGTGTCGACCGTAAATCCGAGGAGACCGGTGTGCGGATCCTTGGAATCGCGCACTGCCACGGCACCGTGTGCCACGGACTTGATCTCGACGCAATCCCCGTTAACGGCGGAATAGGATGACTTGGTCCACTCTGTCAGCTTGCCTTGCTCCATCAGCGCGCCTCCGATGACTGTCTCGGCCGTTGGGCCGTGTGACGCAGTCGCTGCGAGTCAGCGACTCCAGGAAGGACGCTACGCTGCGACATCATCGAAGGTGAGTACCCCTCACCCCTTTGGGTGAACTATTTCTTTGGGGTCTTCCAGGATGGGCCGGGTAAGGCGTATATTGCCGCCTTCCTTTCGGGATGTGCCCGGTCCGCCCCGCTCAATCGTTTCCGGTTCATTCGTTTCCGGTTCAATCGTCCAGGGCGAGGCAGCTGTCGGCCGCCGCCACGATGAAGTCGCGCGACTGCTCCGCGCTCAGCGCCTTGGCCCGCAGGTGCTCGTACATTACGGCGTAACTCTGGACGTCATTCGCCTTCTCCAGATACAGGTCGCTCGTGACGCCTTCCAGGTAGACGACGCTGGCGTCCATCGCTTCCTGGAATTCGAGGATGGCGAACTTCCCGTACATGCCGGGGTGCGCGCCCACGTCGTACGGCAGCACCTGAAGTGTCACGTGCGGGAGTTCGCTCAGCTCCGCCAGGTGCATCAGCTGGGCCCGCATGGTCTCCGGGTCGCCCACGATGCGACGCAGCAGTGCCTCGTCGATCACCGCCCAGAAGCGCAGAGGGTTGACCGGATCGGTGAGGCGGTCCTGGCGCTTGAGACGGATCTGGATGCGCTTGTCGATCTCGCTGGGCGTGGCTTCGGGCCACATCCCCTCGATGACCGCCTGTGCGTACTCGCGTGTCTGCAGCAGGCCGGGGACGATCAGCGACTCGTAGACCCGCAGTGAGGCGGCATCGGTCTCAAGCCCGATGTACACGCTGTACGGGATGTCACCGAAGGCGTGCCACCAGCCCTGCTGGCGGGAGTCCTTCGCCATCTGCATCAGCGAGTCGACGATGCGGTGGTCCTCGACCTCGTACACCCCGCAGAGATCGCGTACGTCGCGCTGGCTGATCGAACGGCGGCCGTTCTCCAGGCGGCTGATCTTCGACTGCGAGACCAGCAGCCGCTCGGCGACCTCTTCGGCCGTCATGCCCTTGACCTCACGGAGGCGGCGCAGTTCCTGACCCAGCCGGCGTCGCCTGACGGTGGGATTGACGTTGGTCGGCACGGGAAGGGCACCTCCGGCTATGCAGCTGTTGTAGCTGTGCGTATCTGCTTGCTCAGCAGATTGCCACCCGATGCCCTGGCCGCGCTGGGAAATGGCCACACACAATCACCGTGCGCAAGAGCGCGGGGCAGCCGGTGGATCCGGCTGCCCCGCGCCTGGTGCGGCTCCCGAACCGGGTCTTGGGGACTTCGGTGCGGCGGTATTCGGTGCTCCGCGCAAGTGTCCGCGCGGTCGTGCTGTCAGTGGACGGAGGTGTGCGCCATGCTGCCCCGGCGTGCTTGCGCTTGCGGCTGCAACGGCACACCTGCCGTCTGCTGATTACGGCGTGGCTGGACGGCCACGCCGTTCTGGACGTCCATCACGGCATGCGCCACGAGACCGCCCATCGGGTCGTGTCTGATCAGGTCCCGGAGCCGGGAGCGCGATGAACGCCCCTCGTTCCCGGGGTACAGGTGCTTGCCGAGTCCGACCGCGTGGGCCAGTGCGGCGAGCGCCGCGGTCCGTGGGTCCGGCGGTACGCCGGTACGGATCGCGTTGTCCAGCCGGGCTCTGATGTCCCGGCTGATTGCCGTGTCCGTCGCCTGGTAGCGAGTCGTCGGCAGCACTCCGCACATCTGGCCCGCCACGGCATGAACCATGCCGCACCGCTCCAGATGAGCGAGGTAGATCTGGCGAAGCCCCAGCCGGGGTCCGCCGATCCAGTGGACGGCCCGTACCGGACTGCCACGACGGCGCAGCAGTTCCAGTGCGGAGTCCAGAGTCGGATCTCCTGTCGGCCGTGGCATCACCACGGCGATACGATCCCCGTCAGGGGCTATCCGTCCTGCCAGAGCCAGCTCTACTAGCTGTGCCCCGGCCAGGCCGAGGTCGAGCGACTGCGGCTGCGCTGTGGTACCCGTGGTCGGGTCCAGAGCGAGCAACAGAAGCTCCTCCGGAATTGTTCTGCGGCTCCTGCCCATCCATGCCTCCCCGCGTGGATGAATGACAGGGTGACCCCTCTCACATTGGTCTGTCGAGGGTGCCTGGGTGCTTTGTGAGGGAACCGTTAGGTATGTCGTTCTCGTCTAGCGGCTCGGCCAAGGGTTCACACAGGACACTGGTAGATGGTTCGGACAGTGCGGGCATGGTCCCGCGGCATAACAGGGAGGTATCGGTGGCGGGCGAGTCCCCCGGCAAGTCGGAGCAGCGGAAGTCGTCGGGGACGACTTCGGGGACGGCTGAGGAACGCGATCCGCGTCTCGCCGTGTTCCGTGAACCGGTCGCAGCAGCGGGCGGGGATACGGCGGGCGGGACGACGGACACCGCGACGGGCACCACGACGGACGGGGCTGCGGACGGCGCTACGGGCGGCGCCAAGGACGGCGAGGCAGTCGGCGAGGTGGTCGGCGCGTCGGATGCGGACAGCGGGACGGGCAGCAAGACGGCTGTCTTCCGTTTGCCGCGCTCGGCGGAGCCCGACGCGGCCGAGGCCGCTTCCGCGCCCCGGGCGGACGCGGAGGGCTCGGATGGCCCCGTGGAGGCCTCCACGGCCCGCAGGGAGGCCGGAGGGGCAGCAGAGGCGCCGCGAGTACCCGAGGGTGCCACGGTGGCCTCTGAGGCGCCTGTGAGCGCGCCCGAGGCCGCAGCCGGCCCGGACGCCGAAGCGGAGCCGGCGGCGGAAGCGAAGCCCGAAGCGGCGTCCGGTTCCGGTGTTCCGGATGCCGAGGAGAAGCCCGCGACCGGATCCGCGGCCGACGGGGCCGAGGCCACTGACACGGCCACCGCGGATTCCGCATCCGACGCGGAGCCCGCGTCGGAGACCACCCCCGATGCCGGCGGTGAGGGCGGCGCGGATGCCGGTCCACCGGTCGATGCGCGGCTGCGTGCCGCCGTGGCGGCGTGGGTGGCGACCGGGTCCGACGAGGAAGACGCAGCTCAGGACGGCGCGGCCGAGGGCGGGGACAAGCCGTCCGCGGCCGATGGCGCCGCGGCTGACGACAGCGACAACGCCGACGACAACGCCGCCGCCTCCGCCGACGAGACGCCGTCCGAAAAGGGCGATGACTCGACGGATGACTCGACGACGGACAGCGCCGCCGACGCGCCGGCCGCCGACGGTGCTCCGGCCGACAGCGCCGACTCGGCGACGGATGTCCCGGCCGGGAAGGATGCCGAGGCTCCTGCCGATGGCGGGACCAAGGCGGCGGACGGCGCGGCCGAAGCGCCGACCTCCGACGCCGATGCCGCCGCAACCGATGCCGCCGCAGCCGAAGCTTCCGACGCCGACGCCCCCCGCGTCCCGAAGAGCCGCGAGGAGGCCTCTCCGGCCAAGGACACGGCCCCCGTCAAGGGCGCGGCACAGGACGCCGCACAGGGCACGCACGACGACGCACAGGACGACGCGGAATCCGCGTCCGACGGGCGAGGAATCGATCATCCGACGGCCGTCTTCAAGGCGCCGCGCCCCGAACGCCTCGACCAGCCGACGACCGCGCTGAAGCTCCCGCCGAAGGAGAAGGAAGCCGCCCGGAAGAAGCCCGCCTCCTGGGCCGCCAAGCCCTCCGACGACCCCGGGACCGCCCCCGGATCGCCCGCCGAGACCCCCGCCGAGCGGACCAGCAAGTTCGTGCCGCTGCGCTCGGACGACGTACGCCCCGCACCCGCGCCCGTGGCCGGTCCCACGGCCACCCCGGACGCCGCCGCGGGCCCCGGCACCCCCGCGAGCCCCGGTGAGAGCTTCGCCGAGGCCGAGCGGACCAGGCAGCAGCCCATGCCGCCCAGGCCCCCGCTCGACCTGCTCGCCGAGCTGACGAACACCCCGCCGCCCGCCGAGACCCCGGTGCGCACCGCGGTCCGCCGGGTGAAGATCTGGACGCCGCTCCTCCTGCTCGTCGTGATCATCTTTGCGATCGCGCAGGCCGTGCGTCCGCTGCCCGACCCGACGCTGACGCTGTCCGTAGACCCCACCTACACCTTCGGCGGCGAAAAGCTGGACATGCCGTGGCCGGAGGACGGGCAGGGCGCCGTGGAGGTCGAGGGCGTCGGCACCATCGGTGCGTACGGCAAGGAGAAGTCCGCGCCGATCGCGAGTGTCGCGAAGATCATGACGGCGTACGTGATCCTCCAGGGCCACCCGATCACCGGCAAGCAGACGGGCGACCAGATCGTGGTCGACGCGAAGGCCGGCGAGGAGGCGGGCCGTGAGGACGAGTCGACGGCGCCGATCAAGGAGGGCCAGAAGTACACGGAGCGCCAGATGCTCCAGCTCCTGATGATCCCCTCCGGCAACAACGTGGCACGGCTGCTGGCCCGCTGGGACGCCAAGACCGAGGAGGCGTTCGTCGAGAAGATGAACGCGGCGGCGAAGGACCTCGGGATGACGAACTCCGAGTACACGGACCCGAGCGGTCTTGAGGCCACCACCCGGTCCACCCCGGCCGACCAGCTCAAGCTGGCCAAGGCCGTCGTGCAGAACGATGTCTTCCGCGAGATCGTGAACATGCCGCAGGCCGATATCCCCGGCATCGACAAGACGATCTACAACAACAACAACATCCTGCTGGAGCCCGGCGTCAGCGGCATCAAGACCGGTTCGTCGACCCCCGCGGGCGGCAACCTCATCTGGACGGCCGAGACGGTCATCGACGGCAAGACCCGGCGGATCATCGGCGCGGTCATGGGTGCCGATGCCGACGGCACCCTGGACGCCAAGCTGCAGCGAGCGCTACAGAGCAGTCTGGCGCTGATCCGGACCGCCCAGGAGGGCGTCGACTCCGCCGCCGTCGTCAAGAAGGGCCAGGTCGTCGGTTACGTCGACAACGGCGTCGGCGGCCGGACCCCCGTGGTCGCCACCAAGGACCTGAAGGCCGTCGGCTGGGGCGGGCTCAAGGTCGACCTCAAGCTGACCGACGGCGGGAAGACCCCCGCCCAGGAGGCGAAGGCGGGCACCGTCGTGGGCGAGGTGACCGTCGGTACGGGCGCGGGCAAGGTGTCGGTACCCGTCGCCCTCCAGAGCGCGATGACGGAACCGGGCTTCGGCGACAAGCTCACCCGCATCACCTGACGGGCCCGCCCCTTGCCCCGCGCGGGGCAAGGGGCGCCCGTCGTGCCAACAGGGCGGCGCGGTGCAAATGCCGCGTGCTAGCGTCCCAAAAGCAACGGATGGGCGCCGGGACGCGTCCTTCCGACTACGGATGAGGCCCGTGCGGTACGTGGACGGTTCGGCAGGCCCGGGCAAGGACGGGGAGAGTCGCAGTGACTACCGCTGAGCCGACACGGGCAGCCGCTGACCAGCCGGCCGAGGGCGCGTCCGTCCGTATCCCGGCCCAGGCCGCCCCCGGTGACGGCGACAGCGGTTCGATACGGAGCCGCCTCCGACGCCATCCCGTCCTGCTGACGACCGTGGCCGCCGCAGCCGTGCACCTCCTCTGGTTCTTCTTCTTCGCGAACAGCGGCGGCGACATCGCCGCCCAGGACGCCTGGGCCGAGTTCGTCGGCCGTCACCCAGGCACCGCGTACAACCTCGCCTGGTACGGCGGCATGCACCCGGTCTCGTACAGCGTGGTGTCGCCCTATCTGATGTCGCTGCTCGGGGTCCGGTCGACGATGATGGTCGCGGGCACGGTGTCGTCGGCCCTCACCGCCCTGATCCTGGTGCGGGTGCCCGCCGTCCGTAACCCCCTCGCGTGCGCGCTCGCCGGAGTGTTCGCGTATCTGTGCAACGCCCTGTCCGGCCGGGTGACGTTCGGGCTCGGCACGATGCTCGCGCTCGGTGCCGTCGCCGCCGTCTTCTGCTGGCCGCACCGCTGGCGCCACCGGCGTTGGGCCAAGGCCGCCGTCGCCGCGCCGCTGGCCGGGCTCGCGACGGCGAGCAGCCCGGTCGCCGGGCTCTTCCTCGGCGTGGTCGCCGCGGCGCTGTTCCTGCACAAACGGCGACCCGGGGCGTACGCGCTGGGCCTCGCCCCCGTCGCTGTGGTGGTCCTGTCCGCCTGGCTGTTCCCGTTCTCCGGCACGCAGCCGATGGCGATCGGCACGCTCTCGCTGCCCTTCCTGTACGCGGTGTTCGTGTTCTTCCTGGTGCCCCGCGACTGGCGCACCGTGCGGACGGCCGCCGCGGTCTACGGCGCCGGGACACTGCTGACCTATGTGGTCGACTCGCAGATCGGCTCGAACGTGTCGCGCATGGCGATGCTGTTCGCCGGGATCGTCCTGCTCGCCGCGCTCCCGTACACGGCACCGCGCACCCGCCGCTGGTACGCGCTGCTCATCGTCTTCGCCGGGCTGAACTTCTGGATCGGCTTCAAGGGCGTCGACGACATCGTCCGGACCGCCCCCACCGCCTCCTGGAACCGTGAACTGGCCCCGCTGGTCAACCAGCTCCAGAAGGTCGGCGCGGAGCGGGGCCGGGTCGAGGTCGTGCCCGCCAGCAGCCACCGTGAGGCCTCCGCGCTCACGCCGTACGTGAATCTGGCGCGCGGCTGGAACCGGCAGGCGGACATGAAGCGCAACCCGCTCTTCTACGACGACACCCTCAACGCGGTGAACTACCGCGAGTGGCTGGACCGCTGGGCGGTGCACTACGTGGTGCTGCCGACCGGGATGCCGGACTCCGGGGGCGAGCAGGAGGCGGGGCTCGTCGAGGAGGGGCAGCCGTATCTGAAGGCGGTCTGGAGCGATGCCAACTGGAAGCTGTTCCGGGTCCTGGACCCGGTGCCGCTCGCCGACCCGCCCGCGACGGTGGAGCGGGCAGGCGACGACAAGCTGACGATCCGGGTGCAGTCGGCCGGCCGCGTCCTGATCCGTATCCCGTACTCCCGTTGGCTCGCCGTCGTGGACGACGACGGCAAGAGTGTGGAGCGGCCGCAGGAGACGGAGGCGTCCAAGAAGCGTTCGGAGGAGGACGGGGACGCCCCGAAGGACTTCACCAACGACCACGGCTGTCTGATCAAGGTGGAGGAGGACGGGGACGGCGACGAGTGGACCGAGCTCCTCGCGCCACGCCCCGGCGTCTACCGCTTGGCGGCCCCGTACCAGCTGCAGCCGGGCACCCCCTGCCCCGAGGAACTGCGTCCGTAGAGGGGGAGCCCACAACTGCGCCCGTCGAGCGGGAGCCGCAACTGTGTCCGTAGCGCGGGAGCCGCGCGGCGGGCGGGCGTCATGGGACGGCCGCTCAGTCGAGGCAGAACTCGTTGCCCTCGATGTCCTGCATCACGAGGCAGGACTCGTTGAAGTCATCGGCGGTGAGCAGCTCCACGCGCGCCGCGCCGAGCGGGATCAGCCGTGCGCATTCGGCCTCCAGCGCGGCCAGCCGTTCGGCACCCACGAGCCCTGTACCGACCCGGACGTCGAGGTGCACCCGGTTCTTGACGACCTTGCCCTCGGGCACACGCTGGAAGTACATGCGCGGGCCCACGCCCGTGGGGTCCATGCAGACGAACCCGGACCCCTGACGCTCGGGCGGCAGCGAGCGCTCGTAATCGGCCCACGTGGCGAACCCCTCCGGTACGGGCGGCACGACGTACCCCAGCACCTCGCACCAGAAGCGGGCGACGCGCTCAGGCTCCGCGCAGTCGAAGGTGATCTGAACCTGCTTGATCGACGGCATCGGACCACCATAGAGGCGTAGCGCTTTCGAGCAGACCTGTTTTTACGGCTGCCCTTGCCCGTCCGCGCGGCGCGGCGGCGTGGATACGCTGCGGACATGCACGCGGTGGAGAAGAGTGATCTGACGGGGCGGGCACGGCTGCGTGAGGCGGCGCTCGAGTTGTTCGCCGAGCGGGGGTTCGAGGCGACGTCCACGAGGGCGGTGGCAGCCGCGGCCGGGCTGTCACCCGCGCTGGTGACACGGCACTTCGGGTCGAAGGACGGGCTGCGGGCCGCGGTCGACACGTATGTACTGGGGCGTATCGACCAGCAGTTGGCGGAGCTGGACCCGGATCCGGGCGCGGGGCTGATGGAGTCGCTCGGTGAGGTGTCGGCCCGGCTCTTCGGGGCGGATCCGGTGCTGCGCGGGTATCTGCGTCATGTCCTGCTGGAGGAGAGCGAGGCGAGCGCGGCCTTGTTCGGGCGGCTGCTGAGCGGTGCCGGTGCGGAGCTGGAACGGTTGTCGGCGGCGCACGGAGGCAGGGGCCCGGGCGCTGCGGGCACTCGCGGTGCTCGGGGTGCTGCGGGCACTCCGGGTGCTTCCGGCGCTCCGGGCGACGAGTGGGCGCCGTTCCAGCTGCTGTGTCTCATCCTCGGGCCCCTGCTGCTCGAGCGGGTGATGCAGCCGAATCTCGGTGAGCCGATGTTCGCCCCGGAGGTCCTGGCGCGGCGCAGCGCGGCCAATCAACGGCTGCTGACGCGGGGGTTCTACGGCTACCCGGAGGACGAGGACGGGTGCTAGCCCCCATGCGGGGTGTACACGTGTTGAGGATGCTGTATGGATGTACACATTCGCATACGACGCCCCGCGGCCCGGGACGGACTCGGCCCACCGGCTCGCCTGGCTGGACAACCTCCGGATCGCCCTGACGCTGCTGGTGGTCGTCCACCACGCCGCCCAGCCGTACGGCCCTTCCGACTGGTGGTACGTCGAGGGCCAACCCCGAAATCCCGTGCTCACCACGCTCTCCGCGGTCGACGGAGCGTTCTTCATGAGCCTGTTCTTCTTCGTGTCAGCGGTGTTCGTGCCCGGCTCGTACGAGCGGCGCGGTGGACGGTCCTTCGTGAACGGCCGACTGGTGCGGCTCGGCATCCCGGTTCTGGTGGGTGCGCTGACGATCGTGCCGACCCTGATGTACGCCTACTACACGCACTACCGCGGCTACCCTCCACTCTCCTTCGGGCGCTACTTCACCGACGTCTACCTGGGGCTGGGCGACAAGCCCGCCGACTGGACGGGTCCCTCGTGGCCGGATCTCCAGTTCGGGCACCTGTGGTTCATCCAGAACCTGCTGGCCTACACCCTCCTGTACGTACTGTGCCGTCAGGTGGCCCGGCTGCTGCGGCGTCGCGACGGTGCCCGTGACCGTGACCAGGTGGGAGCGGCGCCCGGGCATCGGGCGCTGCTCCTGCTGACCGCCGGGATCGCCGTCGCGACGTTCCTGATCCGGCTGAGGTACCCGCTGGACGCCTGGGTGCCGGTCCTGGACTTCCTCCAGGTCGAGCCCGCCCGGCTGCCGCAGTACGCGGCCTTCTTCGCGCTCGGTGTGTTCGCGCACCGGCACGACTGGCTGCGGCGGTTCGATGCCCGTACGGGCTGGGTGTGGCTGGCCGGAGGGCTCGTCGGGGTGGGGCTGCTGACGGCTGTCGGCGCGGACGCCTCGTGCGCGGGCACCCCGTGCTTCGGGCCGGGCGGGCTCGACGGCTCCTCCGCACTGTGGGCCGCCTACGAGAGTGCCCTGTGCGTGTCGCTGTGCGTCGGACTGCTGACCCTGTTCCGCGAGGCCGTCACCGGCAGCGGTCGGCTCTCGGCGGAACTGGCGGCCTCCGCCTACGCCGTCTACATCATCCACCTGCCCCTCGTGGTCACGGCGCAGTACTACCTGTCGGGGCGTGGGTTGTCCGCGACCACGGCGTGGGCGGTGGTGTGCGTCATCGGAGTCCTGGCAGCGTTCCTGCTCGCGGCCGGGCTGCGCCGACTGCCGCTGCTGCGCCGGGTCTTGTGACGAGCCCCGGCGCATGTCCTGCGAGCCGGAAGCGCGGCGTCACGCCGGCTGGAGCACCGCACAGGAGCAGTGGCGGAACTCCAGTCCGAGTTCCTGGTCCACGGCCGCGCTCGACCGGGTGGCGGCCTCGGCGACCTTCTCCCAGGAGCCGTACTTCAGATACAGCTGGTCCGCCGTCGGGCCGAGCGGGTTGCCGTACTTCTTCTCGTTGCGTGCCTCCAGCTCCGCGACCTGTTCCGGGGTCATGCCGGCGCGGACGACGTCCTTGGCATCGTTGCGCATCCGGACGAGAGTGCGGGCGATGTCCTGTTCCGAGCGCCCCTCCGCGCGCATGGCGCACTCCGTGCGCTCCATGTCCTCCAGGAGGTCGTGATAGCGCATCCGCTGGTCGCGGGCGACCTCGCGCTCCTCCGGCGTCTCGCTCCTGATGAGGCACACGACCGGTTCCGGGCTGGTGCAGTGACCGTGGTCAGGGGCCGCCTGGGAGACAGGAGCGACGACGACCGAACCGCAGCCGGCGAGCGACCGGCACGGGTGCGTCACATGCGGGGCGGCATCGGCGGAGGTCGACTGAAGAGGGAGGAAGGCGGCCAGGGCGACCAGGAGCGTAGGGATCACGCGGCGGGCCGGCGAGCGCAGAGTGTTCGGTGACATGCGCTCATCGTTCGGCGAACCACAGTGATGCCGAAGCATGTCGCGGCCGACAGTCCCGCGCGGGCGGCCGACTCCACTCGGCCGAGTGAACCGAGGCGTCAGGAGACACCGCCCGGTCCACCCCTCCGTACCGGTGCGGGCAGCCCGTGCGGGTGGGAGCCCGCCGTGCTGTACTGGCCAGGTGGAGCGAAAGCACGCACTGGCATCGGTCGTCCACCTGAGGCGACCCGGTGGGGCGGCTCCGGACAGCGAGAGTGCCCGGCGCGCCGAGAAGGTGCGCACCAGGGTCCGGCTGATGATCGAGATCACGGCGCGGGCCGGCGCGTACCGCAAGGGCCTGGTGGAGGCCGCTCGCCGTCTCAGCCCGGAGGAAGCGGTGATCCTCTCGGATCTGGAGCGCCACGGACTACAGGTGCCCCAGTTGCACGATGTGCTGTGCGGCGGCCATGTGCTGGTGGACGAACCGCGGCTGTACGAGGACTGGCGGTTCGCCGACGTGAGTCATGAACGCCTGTCCAGCCACCACCGTGACATCGACAAGACGCTCTATCCCGACATCGGGATGCGCGGGGACGTGGTGCGGGAGAAGCTGCACGGGCGCACCGCCCAGGGCACCTGGGTGCAGTTGGAGAAGACACCGGCCGCGTTCGGCGGGCGGAGGCTGCCCAGCGTGAGCGACCTGCGCCACCTCGTGGACTACGTCGTCTACCGGATCACGCGCAGCAATGTCGGTCCCTGGGGGCTGTCCCGGATGACCGAACGGCGACCGCTGTACCTGTCGCCGTTCCTCGCCGTGCCGACGTCCCTGTCGCCTCCCGTCGCGCGGGTGCTGACCCAGGCGCTACGGCGGATCGAGGAGGGCGACGACGTCACCGCCGTTTCCGCGGACCTGGCGGCCCGCTTCCCGCCCCCCGACCGGCAGGACCTGGCCGGCGAGCTGGGGCAGTCGCTGTCCGGCAGGGCGGGCCGTGGGCTGTTCGGCAACTCCGAGGTGTGGGTGACGGAGACCCTCTCGCGCAGCGCGGCCGCGGTGCTCAGGGAGAGCCGTGTGCCGCCCGTGGTGGACCTGTTGCAGCCGGGAGGGACCTCATGAGCGACGACGAACAGCGCGATGTCCCCCCGGCGGCTCCGTCGGACGCGGGCGCGGCGTCCGCCCCGGAGGGGCTGGTGTCGGCCGTGGTGAACCTGGTCGACACAGGACCGGTGCTGCTCGGTGCGTACACCATCGCGGAGCTCACCGCCGTGGACGCGATCGTCGACTTCCTGGAGGCCAGACCGGCGGACGACGTGATCGCCGAGGCCGTCCGCTCGCTGGCGGCCCGACAGCTGCTGCTGGCGGGTGACACGGGCGAGGAGGTCCAGGTGCAGGGAGACCTGGGCATCGCCGTGGCGTTCCAGCAGCGGGCCCGGAAGGTGCTCGACGCCCGTACGACCGGGACGGGGCCGGGTGAGCCGTGGCGGATCCTGTTGCTCCCTCAGCCCGAGCGGATCTGCCTCATGGTCCGCATCGACGCGCTCGGGGTGCACCAGCTGGGGCTGTACAAGATCGACGAGGCCCTGAACGCGCTCACCGAGTGGCTGCCACGGGGCTCGGTGGCGGACCGTGGCGAGTCAGCGGACACCGAGGCCGTACTCGCCGAGTCGGAGCGCTCCGCGCTGATCACCGTCACCGACTACACGGCGCGGGGATCGGCCGAGACCGCGGGCAGCAGCAGGGACCTGGTGCTGGCCCGCAGCGGCGGACGGCTGCACGTCCTCGCCCGGGACCCCGACGACCGGGAGAAGCTGGTGCCGGACCCCGAGGCGGGCAAGGACGACGTGCGTGAACGACTCGTCGATCTTCTGAGCTGACACGACGACAACTCGCCGGTTCTGGCGTGTCGATGGGGAATGTCGGGCACCGTGTAGGGGAGACGAGCCCCGCGCCGACCGGCCGGAGCTCCCTGTACGTCAGGAGATCCATGTGGCCACACCACTGTCTGCCGCAAAGTTCCTCGCCGCACTGAAGGCCGAGGGCGTCACCGTCGTCGAGGTGGGCAACTGGCGCACCCACAACCGTGCCGGACACGGCGCATGGGGCCCGGTGCACGGGGTGATGATCCATCACACCGTCACGAAGGGCACGGCGAACACCGTGAAGATCGTGCGCGACGGATACGCGGGCCTGCCGGGACCGCTGTGCCACGGCATGATCGCGAAGGACGGGCGGGTGCACCTCGTCGGTTACGGCCGGGCGAACCACGCCGGCCTCGGCGACGACGACGTACTCGCCGCGGTCATCGCCGAGCGCAGCCTCCCCAAGGACAACGAGGCGAACACCGACGGCAACGCCCGCTTCTACGGCTTCGAGTGCGAGAACCTGGGCGACGGGAAGGACCCGTGGCCCGACGTCCAGGTCGAGGCGATGGTGCGGGCGTCCGCCGCACTCGTCCGGGCGCACGGCTGGGGCAAGCAGGGAACGACGTCCGTCATCGGACACCTGGAGTGGCAGCCGGGGAAGATCGACCCGAAGGGCGTCAGCATGGGCGGGCTCCGGCGCCGGGTCGCCGAGCGCCTGGAACACGCCGCGTCATGGTCGCGCCCCACCACCACCGCTACGTACACCGTCGCGAAGGGCGACACGCTCTGGTCGATCGCGGCCGACAAGCTGGGCGACGGCGCCCGCTACACCGAGATCAAGAGCCTCAACGGCCTCACGTCCGACACGCTCACGGTCGGCCAGAAGCTCAAGCTCCCCAAGAAGTAACCCGGTGCCGGTATCGCCTGAGCAGTGTGGGTGCGGCCCCGGCTGCCGCACTCACACCCGCACCCGCACGCTCAGGTGGGAATCACCGCCTGCGCAGCTTGCGCCGCGCGAGTACGCCGACCCCCGCGAGGACCACGCAGCCACCGAGCGCGCCGGTGACCACGACGCCGACGTTTGTCCCCGCGTCGGGTGCGGCCTCGTCGGGCACCGGCCCGAACAGGTCGAAGGTGCGTGCGTTGTTCGTGGCGTCGAGATCGGCGTGGTCCGCCTCGGTGTCGCCGATCTTGAGCGTGGCCCTGGCCTTCCCGCCCTCCACGCTCTTGGCCCCGCGTACCTCGAAGTCGAGGGTGTAGGACTCTCCGGGCGCAACCGTCCGCAGAGGGCAGGTGTAGGTGAGCCCCTGGTGCCGGCAGACCGGCTCGTACGTGTCCGTATCGATCTCCTCCATCGGCTCCTTGTGCACCTCGGTGCCCTCCGGCAGCGTGAGGACCAGCGAGGCGCTCCCGCCGCCCGGTCGGCCGGGGCCGTCGTTGCGCAGCCCCACCCGTAGGCGGCGCCCGTCGCTGTCCGCGGCGGAGAGGTCCGACACGAGCACGTAGTCGGGGTGATTGGCGATGCGCACCGTCGTCCAGACCTCTTTCTCCTCGCTGTACTTCACGTCCTTGGAAGGCGCCGCACGTACCTGCGGGGCGAGCGCAGGGCCGGTGCCCGCACTCGGGGTGCCGGACAGGGAAGGGTCCGACGTCGAGCGGGAGGAGCCGTCGAGGCCCCCGTTGTCGGCACCAGTGCCCAGGAGCTGGACGGTGGCGCGGAAGAAGGAGCCCATCGCGGTGCGTGAGCCGCCAAGGACGAGCCAGTTCGCGACGTGTGCTTCTTCGCCGGGTTCGATGCGCACTCCGGGGAAGCGGCACGTCACGATCGTGGTGCCGCGGTGGGCGAGGTAGTCGCACGACCGGGAACGCTGGACCGGACCCATTGCGCCGTCGACCGTCGCGGTGACGGCGAAGCCGTCCGCCGGCAGCTCCCCGGTGTTGCGGACGTCCAGCGGAGCAGCGTGCCGCTTGCCCGAACCCATGCGAACAGGGTCCTGTTCGCGTAGGGCAAGGATGGGGCCGCCGACCGCGATACGGGTCGTCGCCCGGCTCACACCACCGTCCGCGTTACGGAAGGTGATGTGCAGTTCGCCCACGTCCCCGGGCTTGCTCGTGGGCGCCGCGCGGGGCAGAACACGGGCCCCGTCGGTCCAGCTGTCGTACGCCTCGCCGACATGGCACACCACTTTGTGGTCCGTCCCCGAACAACTGGTGCTGTACCCCTTGAGCCGCAGCACGCCGGAGGAGCCGGTGACGTCCATGGTGAGCGTGGACTCGTTCCCGACACCGCGCGGCACTCCCCGGTCGTACGTGATGAGGAGGTTCTTCTCGCGGTCGGGACGCGGCTTTCCGCCGTACGGGGCCACACGGAACGACGCGGGTGCCGAGAGCCGTAACGCGGAGCCGTCCCTGTCGGCGGGGCCGGTACTCGGCAGGAGGACGTACAGACCGAGCAGTGCGAGAACGCCGACCAGCAGGACGAGACCAGGCAGCCGAGCGCGGGGTGCGAGGGAGCGGCGGCGTGGAGCAACAGCTTCTGAGGCGGGCATCCCTCCAGTCGAACAGCTCGTGCCCGCGTCGCGATCACTGTCGTATGACAGAACAGCGACGGTTCCGCGCTCACGCGAAAGGCCCCGGACGAGAGCCCGAGGCTGATCGACGTGGTGGCTGAACAGCGGAAGCGGCGCTTCGGTGGACGTGGGGCAACTGCCCTGTCGGGAGCCTGCCAATCCCGTGGCTCTCTGTATGTTCTGTCTTGGTTGTGGGGCACGTCTCAAGGTCGGCAGGACGGCACGACAGACGGGTCGTAGGGACTCGCGCATGACGTTGAGACCAACCCCGTTGTCGGATGAACTGTGTGGCTATCTGGTCGAGCAGGGTTCGCCGCCCGACACAGTGCAGGCGGCGTTGATCGCGGAAACCGCCACCCTCGGACATGAGGCACGCCTGCAGATCTCGCAGGACGAGGGCAGGTTCCTGACCTTGCTGGCCCAATTGATGGGCGCCAGGACCGCACTGGAGATCGGCACGTTCACCGGGTACTCAGCCTTGGCGATCGTCCGTGGTCTGGGGCCGGGTGGTCGGTTGACCTGCTGCGACATCAGCGAGGAGTGGACCCGGATCGCCCGCCGGCACTGGGATACCGCAGGTGTCGGCGATCAGATCGACCTACGCCTGGGCCCGGCTCTGGACACACTGCGGTCCCTGCCCGGTGAACCCGCGTACGACTTGGCGTTCATCGACGCCGACTACCTCAACTACACCGCGTACTGGGAAGAGGTTGTGCCTCGGGTCAGGTCCGGTGGTGCGATCCTCGTCGACAATGTGCTCTACCACGCCAGGGTGATCGACCCGGCAGACACCGCCGACACCACTCAAGCGGTGCGAGACCTCAACGAACGAATCCGCACCGACGATCGTGTAGAGGCCACCATGATCGCGATCGCGGACGGGCTCACTCTCGCTCGCAAGAGATAGTCACCCAGCTCCCACCCCGACCTGCAGACCCGCGCCCGACAGCCAAAGCAAAGGGCCAGTCCGAGGGAATCATGCCCCTGAACTGGCCCTTTCTGCTGTGCCCCCGGCAGGATTCGAACCTGCGACACCCGCTTTAGGAGTTCGATCCGAGTTGGCTACGACTGCTGTCGTCGCTGCGGACGGCCACCGGACAGAGTTGCTGGCGTACGCTCCCGTCCGGCGTCGTTGATGTCGGCTGTTGATGTCAAAAACCGAAGAAGTGACGCGGCGGGTTCCTGACGTGCAGCGACACAATCAATCAACGTTGCGACCTGCAGTTGCGATGTCGCCGATTGTCAGTGGTGGTCATCATTGAGCGCCCTCCCACGGCCCACAGACGGCCCGGGGAGGGCGCTCCTTCTTTGAGACTGGTGACCCCTCTGTGCTGACCGTAGTCAGGTGGTCGGCCGGGATCACCGAGTTGGTTGCAAGGCTCTACCGCCGGGTGTCTAAGCTGTCGTGTCGCCGCAGCGGATAGCAGGGTCATGGGGCCGAGACGTCTATGTGTCTGCCCGGTCACTCACACCCGCAGGCTACGTCTCCGATGGTGTTGGCGATCCTGTGTTTGCGCTGAGCCAGGGGTCTACACCGTCATTGCGGGCTTCAGGCAAAGGAACCTCTCGGCGGAGTTGCTCGTAGTCTCGCTCATGCTTCCTACGCGCTTTGAACATGTTGAACTGAGCGTGCAGAACGTACAGGTAGTCGAGTAAGGCCTCTGCCAGAGCTAACCCATCGGCTGCATCCTCTCGGGTCACAAGTGTGCTGCTGTAATGTGCCCCCTGGTTACCTAGGCTGCGGAGTTCCTGAGCCCACTCGAACAGGCGTCCATCGATCTTCCCTTGGTCGCGCATCTCTTCAAGCATCTTGAACAGGGGTTTCGGACGGCGACCAGTAGCCTCGATGACCATTCCTTGTTCGACACAGACTGCCTCTAATACGCGTCGAACCATCACGGCAGTCGCTGTGTATGCCTTCGCTGAGAAGCAGCGTCGCGCTTCGGAGTGTGTGCGTTGGAGTTCCGCCGGCACATGCACACTCAAGGGTCGTTGCTGCTGGGGCCAGAGAACACCAGGCTCTCCATCCCACCCATCTCCGTAGTCCTCCTCTACGGTTAGGTACGGCTTCTGGCACTTACCGCAGCGGACTAGCTCAAGCAGGTAGGGGGGGCCATCATCGCAACTGTCGTCCAATGCCTCGCCTAACACGGATGCCAAAGCTGGCTTCTCGCAGTGCGGACAGTTGACAAGCACATCCGTGCCAATTCGTGTGGTCATGGAGGTGATTCTTCACCAGGCAGACGGTCGAGGTGAGCTATCGGCCGAAAGAGCCTCTGATGCCGACGAGCGCAATCCGCCGGACTGCGGACTTGACCCACCACCTACCCAAGCTCCCATCCCGTCCGCCTTCGACCCACACGTCGTGGAGCGGCCGTGGTTCAGGGCGTCAAGGTGGAGCGCGCCACTGTACGAACGACCTTGACGCCCTGGGCCGCGACTGCTCGGCTCTGCCTGGGTCGAAGGTGGTCGGGATGGGAGCCCCCACGACGCTCACCACGCTCCGGCCGGCACTCGCGAACGGCGCCCCGTCCATCCCGGAGTCTGAGCGCCCCCGCCGGAGGCATCGTCGTGAAGCCGCGGGCTTGGTTCTCGTCTCATGCCCCACGGGCCTACACAGCGGGCGCGCGTCGGCGGGCAGCGCCGAGCGGGCCGAAGGCAGGAGCGCGGGCGCAGCCAGAGCCGGGAAGCGCGCCCGGCGGAGCGGAGCGCAGCCGGGTGCCTTGATGAGGTAGAGAAACCTGTAACAACTCCGTGTGCGTCGGGCTGTCAGGTGCTCGGCATGGCTGCGCCACGATCCTCACCGTGGC
Source organism: Streptomyces sp. NBC_01012 (assembly GCF_045162755.1). Classification (NCBI taxonomy): domain Bacteria; kingdom Bacillati; phylum Actinomycetota; class Actinomycetes; order Kitasatosporales; family Streptomycetaceae; genus Streptomyces; species Streptomyces sp. NBC_01012. The sequence goes on from NZ_CP108688.1 coordinate 4,442,546, forward strand.
CGGCGTGGCTCCTCGCGTCGTGATGGAGATCCTCGGTCACAGCCAGTCAGCATCACGATGGACGTCTACACGCATGTCGTCCAGGACACGCAGCGCGGGGCAATCAGCCATATGGACCGGCTGCTCAAGAGGCGGCCCAGCTGTGAGTGACTGCCGCCGTTGATGTCAGGCGTAGATGTCAAAGGCCACCTACCGAGATCGGTAGGTGGCCTTTTCCCTTGTGCCCCCGGCAGGATTCGAACCTGCGACACCCGCTTTAGGAGTGGGATCGAAGTCCTGCCGGGGGGTGCCTGAGTCTGCCGCGTGGTGCTGTCCTGCCTGGTCAGAGCCACGCGGCTTCGTAGTCGGTCCGGCTCGTGATGCCTTGTGCCGGACCGTCCGCTCACGCATCGCTCACGCATTTCGGCCTTCCGGCCGGCGTCTCCCATCAAACGTCGTCACGCCGCAGGAGCCCCTTCGGTTGGGCACATGCCACACCGTAGACCTCGTCGTGCCTATCGATAAGCCCACCGCCAGGAACCCCCCTCCCTGTCCCCTGAAAGCCGGGGTATCGGCAGGCAGCCTCCCAGTCCCGTGCAAGGCGGGAGGCGAATTGTGGCCGAGTGCGCTGTATTTGATCAAAAAGCGCCTTGGCCCGACTCAGCCCCTCCTGTAAGCACTGACTCAAAGGATCAGCTCCACCCGCTATGGGCTGATCCGGAGGGGGTTCTGATGGTGATCAAGGTGCTGCCCGTTTCGGAGTCGCAGACCGACTTGCTTGACGCAGCCGTTTCGCTGGGGGACAGGTACACGAAGACGCTCGGTCTGCTGACGCCTCCGGCTTACCGCAAGGCGGCGGAGGACGGCGGTCTGCTGGTGGCACTCGACGGGGACGAACTGCTTGGCTACGCACTGTTCGGGCTGCCCAAGCGGAGCCCCCACGTGAGGCTGGCGCATCTGTGTGTGGCGGAGGAACACCGTGGCAAAGGGGTTGCTCGTCTACTGATCCAGACGATCCGAGAGCGCCACTCGCAACGGCTCGGCATCAAGGCGAAGTGCCGACGCGACTACGACCTCAGCGGAATGTGGTCGAGTCTGGGCTTCGTGCCCCGAGGGGAGGCGCTCGGGCGCGGGCGTGACAAGGAGACTCTGGACGGCTGGTGGCTGGACCTCGGGCATGCTGACCTCTTTGCCGAAGTGGAGAGCGACGCGCTGCTGGTCGTGACGGTGGATCACGGAGTGTTCGCGGACATCGGGGGCGGGAAGCCAGGTGGCGAGGCGGAGGAGTCTCGGGCTCTAGAAGCAGGCTGGCTGGCAGACCTCATCGAGCTCGCTTTCACGCCTCAGCTGCTGAGGGATGTGCGGGACGTCGCAGCCCATGCAGAACGGCAGCACCAGCGAGCTGCTCTGCCGAGCATGCGCCAGATCACTCCGGATCCTGATGCTGTGGCCTCACGCCACGGCGAGCTGATGACTGCCATTTCCGAGAGGCTGCCGAATCTGCAGCTGGACGCGACCCTGCGGAGTCGGCTGCACTACGTCGCCGAGACTTCCTGCGCCGGTCTTCAGGTTCTAGCCACCAGGGATCCACTGCTGTTCCGGCTGGCAGACGTCGCCTGGGAGGTGGCTGGAGTAAAGGTGGTGTCCCCGGCGGTCGTGACCCTGCATGTCGACGAATTGCGGCAGGCCCAGGTCTACCGGCCGGCGGATCTGTTGGGCACTGAGTTCTCGGCAGGGGAAGTTGCTCAGGGAGCCGAAGGTGAACTGGTCGCGTTCTTCGATCAGGCGGACGGCGACAGTGGCTCCGCCTTCGAGAAGCGGCTCAGGGCGCTGGGGACGGATTCGGTGCTTTGGCGTCGAGAACTGCTGCGGGATGGGGAGGGGCACCCAGTCGCCTTGTACGTATGGGCTCTTGATGGCAGAACGTTGACCGTTCCCGTACTACGGACCGCCTCACACGTCTTGGAGGAGACGCTGGCCCGGCAGTTGCTGTTCATGCTCAAGCGCCTCGGCCGAGAAGGAGGCGCCCAGGTGGTGCGCATCACTGATCAGCGCCCCTCGCCCGTGGCCCGGGCAGCCGCCGGGGACGACGGCTTCTTCGAGCAAGCCGACGGGCTGACTGCGCTGCTGGTCGACGTGTGCGGTGCGGCCACTGAAGTCTCTTCCGCTGCCAGGGAAATCGCAGGGCGCCTGGCCGTTGACGTCACCGCGCTCCACGCCGGCCTTCCGCCCGAGGTGGCAAGTGTGGTCGAGCGCGCCTGGTGGCCGGCGAAAGTCACTGACTCCTTGATGCCTTCCTTCCTCGTGCCCATCGAACCGCGCTGGTCGGCAGAACTGTTCAACGTGCCGGAGATGTTGTTGCCGCGGAGCGACGTCCTGGGCATCAGTAGGGAGCACGTCTACTACCGCTCGTCCGGGCACCGAAGCGAGAGCGTCCCCGCGCGGTTGCTCTGGTATGTCAGCAGGGGAACGTCGGGCGCTCAGGGCAAGATGGTGATCGGCAGCTCGCGGTTGGACGAGGTGCTGATCGACGAGCCGGATGCCCTGTTCTCGCAATTCGAACACCTGGGCGTATATGGTCGGAGTGAAGTGCGATCGGCGGCTGATTCCTCGGGTCGGTCCATGGCATTGAGGTTCTCGGACACCGAGATCTTCCCGAGGCCGGTGACGCTGGGGCGTTTGAACGTACTCGCCCAGAGCCTGGGGCTACCGTTGTCGCTGATGTCGCTGTCGAAGATCAGCAGTGCGCTGTTCCAGGCGGTCTACGAAGAGGGGCACCGAAAGACGTGAGCGATCCGGAACGCGCGATGCTGCTGTCCGTCCACCCTCGATTCGCCACCGCGATCCTGGCCGGGAGTAAGACAGTGGAGGTCCGGAGGCAGCGCGTTGCCGCTCCTCCCGGAACCGCCGTACTTCTGTACGCCACAGCGCCCACGATGGCCATCGTGGGCGCGGCTCGCATCGCAGCGGTCCAGGTGGCCTCGCCCAGGGAGGTGTGGTCGGTCAGTCGCACTCGGGCGGGCATCAGCAGGCGAGAATACGACGAGTACATGAGCGGTGCTGTTCAGGCCAGCGGTCTCACTCTGGAGGACCCGGTCACCTTCAGCGACCCCGTTCCGCTGAGTGCTCTGAGGGCCGCTGGTTCATTCCACCCGCCGCAGAGCTATCGATACTTGAAGAGCGATGATCTGCGGCAGATGGCCAAGGCTGCGCCCACGGCGAACGCCACCTTGCGCGATGTGCTCAGCGAACTTGTACCCGCCTAGTTTCCGTGGGCCGGATCAAGATCAACGGTGCTGGCCTTGACCACAGTGTTCAGCGCGATCAGCGCCGCAAGTGCGGAAAGCGCGGCGAGCAGAGCGAAGAAGACTGAATAGCCACCGAGTGGTGAGGCCAGCGCCGCGCCGGCGAACGGGGCGAGCGCTGCGGCCGTGGTCGCAGGTGCTGCGAGGAGTCCGGACAGGCGGCCGTAGTGGGTGGTGCCCCAGCGGTCGGTGATGGCGGTCGCTTGTAGCAAGGTGAGGTTGCCGCGAACCATCCCGGCCGCGACCGACAAGGCGACCAACAGGGCGTAGGGGCCGGGTGCGAAGGCGAGGGCGGCTGTGGTGACGCCGCCGAGCGCAATCAGCGTGGTGGTGCGCGCGATGATCCTGGTGTGGCGGGCGAGTGTCGCGTACAAGGTGCGGCCAAGGGTTTGGCCCGCGCCGCCCAGGCCGAGCGCCCAGGCGGCCTGGCTGGTGGAGTACCCCCGCTCCAGTAGAAGCGGGACCAGGGCGACGACGACCGCGTAGACAGTGAATGCGGAGAGGGTCAGTGCGGTGGCCAGCATCCAGAATGGCCGGCTGCGCGACACTGCGGTCGCGGATTCGCCGGCGTGAGCTGTTGCGGGCGGTGCCTCGGGCCAGGGTGCTCTCAGTGCCAGGGCGTGGGCGGGCACGGTCACCGTAGCGAGGATAAGGGCGAGGACGGCATACGTAGCCCGCCATGTCAGGTGGTCGGCGAGCATGGCCGTCAGGGGTGCGAAGACGGTCGAAGCCAGCCCACCGGCGAGGGTGACGACGGTAAGGGCGCGGACGTGGTCGGGTGCCCACCAGCGGGTCAGTGCGGCGAAGGCAGGCTGGTAGAAGGTGGCCGCCATGGCCAGTCCTGCCAGCAGCCAGCCCGTGAAGAACACCGGCAGGTTGGGGGCAGCGGCAATGATGAGGAGGCTGGCCACGCCGAGGACGGAACCAGCGGTCATGACGGTGCGCGGACCGCGGTGGTCAATCATCCGGCCGACTCGGATCCCGGCGAAGGCGGAGATGAGCAGGGCTGCGGAGAATGCGGCTGTCGTGGCGCCGGTGGGCCAGCCGGTGTCTGCGGTGATGGCTGGGTTCAGGACGGGGAAGGCGTAGTAGATGACGCCCCAGCTGGTGATCTGTGTGGCGCATAGAGCAGGAAGTACGGCGCGGGGCCGCGACCGGTCCCCTGTTCCGGTCGCGGCCCCGTGGGCGTCGAGCTTGGTCACGGGCAGCAGCCACCAGCCTCGACGGGCGCTGGCGGGCCTGCTTCGGTGACGGGGCCCTCGCAGCAGGTGCTGTTCTTCTGCTTGGCCATTGCGTCGGCGTCTGCCTTGACGACGTAGACCTCCCACGGTTCCTGGCCGGGGCCGTGGACCCAGACCTTGTCCTGGAGGGCGTAGCAGCAGGTGGTGTCGTTCTCGATGTCGGTCGCCAGCCCTTGGTCCTGGAGACGGGCTGTGGCGGAGTGGACTTCTTCGGTGGCGGCGACTTCGACGCCGAGGTGGTCCAGCCGCGTGTCCGTGTCCGCTGTGCCCTGTATGAGGACCAGCTTGAGCGGTGGGTCGGCGATGGCGAAGTTGGCGTACCCGTCGCGCAGTTTGGCCGGCTCGGTGTCGAAGAGCTTGCTGTAGAAGGCGATTGATGATTGGAGGTCGGGGACGCGCAAGGCGAGTTGTATGCGTGACATGACGTTCCTCCAGACTCGGAGTGGTAGCGCCCAGGCCGGGAGTGGCCTGGGTGCGGTGTTTCAGGACCCGCAGCACCCACCGGACGCTGTGTCCTCGTCGGCTGCGACCGGCATGGAGGTGCCGGTGCCGATCTGTACGAGGGCGGGTGCCGGAGCGCAGCAGCCGCCTTCGTCGGCCTGGCCGGCGGCGGGGTCGTCGAAGAGTCCGGCGCCGCCGCAGACTCCGGTTTCGGGGAGGGTGAGTTCGACGCGGTCGGCGGACTCGGTGTCGCCGGCGATGGCGGCGGTGACGGAGCGGACCTGTTCGTAGCCGGTTATGGCGAGGAAGGTGGGGGCGCGGCCGTAGGACTTGATGCCGACGAGGTAGACGCCCTTTTCGGGGTGGGACAGTTCGCGGTGGCCGTGCGGGTAGACGGTGCCGCAGGAGTGCTGGTTCGGGTCGATGAGCGGGGCGAGCTCGACCGGCGCCTGCAGGCGCTCGTCCAGGGAGAGGCGGAGTTCGGACAGGAAGGACAGGTCGGGGCGCAGGCCCGTCAGGACGATGACCTCGTCCACCGGGTCGAGGCGTCGGCCGTCCTCACCCACGAGGGTCAGACGATCGTCGGCAGTGGGCTCGATGACCTCAGTGCGGAAGCCGGTGACGGCGTCGGCGTACCCGTCGTCGACGGCGGCCTTGGCGGCCAGGCCCAGGGCGCCTCGGGCGGGAAGCTGGTCGGCGCTGCCACCGCCGAAGGTTGACCCGCTGATACCGCGGCGCAGGATCCACACGGAGTGCGTACCTGGTTCGTTCTTTGCGAGGTCGGCGAGGGTGGCCAGCGCGGTGAACGCAGAGGCCCCGGAACCGATGACGGCGGTGCGCTTTCCCGCGTACCGGGCCCGGACTGCGGGGTCCTTGAGGTCGGGGATGCGGTAGGAGATCTGGGCGGAGGCGGCGCGTTCGCCCAGGGCGAGCAGCCCGTCGGCGCCGATCGGGCTGGGGGTGGACCACGTACCGGACGCGTCGATCACGGCCCGGCCGAGGATCCGGTCCTCGGTGCCGTCGGCGAGCGTGAGGCGGACGGTGAAGGGCTGCTGCTCTCGGTCGGCGTCGACGATCCGGTCCCGGCCGAGGCGCGAGACGCCGGTGACGGTGGCGCCGTAGCGGACCTTGTCTTCGAGGACGTCGGCGAGCGGCTGGAGGTACTGCTCGGCCCAGTCTCCGCCCGTGGGGTAGATCTCTGCGGCGGGCTTGGTCCAGCCGGTCGGCGCCAGGAGCTTCTCGGCGGCGGGATCGGTCAGTTCGTTCCAGGTGGAGAAGAGCCGTACGTGCGACCAGTCGCGCACCGAGGTGGCCGCGGAGGACCCGGCTTCCAGGACCAGCGGTTCGATGCCTCGCTCGACGAGGTGGGCGGCGGCTGCGAGCCCGGCAGGGCCGGCGCCGATGACGACTACCGGAAGGTTTGCAGTGGTGGTCATGGCGGTGATGTCCTCCGGGATGGGCGACCGCACCCGGCCGCTGTTTTGATTGCTGTCTATATTCGAAGCTTGCCACTCGCATTGATGAGTGTCAACATAGACGCATGTCGAAATCAGAGGTAGTGGAGCTGCCGGTTCTGGACCCCGCAACGGCGGTGCCGTGCTGCCCGCCGATCACTGCGGGAGAGCTGTCGCAGGATGACGCGGAGCGGATGGCCCTGATGTTCAAGGCGCTGTCCGACCCGATCCGGCTTCGGCTGTTCTCCAGAGTCGCCTCACATCCCGGCGGCGAGGCGTGTGTGTGCGACATCCAGGACGTCGGCGTTTCCCAGCCGACGGTCTCCCATCACCTGAAGAAGCTGCGCGAGGCTGGCCTGCTTACCTCGGAGCGACGCGGAACCTGGGTCTACTACCAGGTAGCCCCGTCCGTCGTGGCGGCCATGGCCGCCATGCTTGACCTGCGCAGCTGACCTCCCGACCGCCCCTGCGGGTCAAGTGGCGCAGTCGGGCGGGCAGCAGTTCGCCAGATACGCCTGGAGCGCGGAGAGGCGCTGGGTCATCGTGGCACCGTCGGCCCGGTAGTAGACCTGCTTGCCGTCCTTGCGGGAGATCACCAAGCCACCGCGGCGCAGCAGGCTCAAGTGCTCCGAGGTGGTCGACGGCTTCAGGGCACAGCGGTCGGCGATCTCGCCGACCGTCAGCTCGATCCCGCCGGCGAACTGCTGCAGCACTTTCTGGCGGGTTTCGCTGGCCAGTGCCTTGAGGAAGTCGGCCGTCGCCGGATCCACGCGGGTCGTACCAGCGCCGTCTTCTGTCACAGCTTCCTGCCCAACATTTCGTCACATCCCGAAATAACGACTAAAGTGAAGGGTCCACTTTCTCATGGAGCATGCCGATCTCATCGTCATCGGCGCCGGACAGTCCGGCTTGGCCACCGCTGCCCTTGCCCCGCGTCATGGCTTCACCCGCGTGCTGGTCCTGGAAGCCGCGGAGAAGCCGGGCGGGTCTTGGCCGCGCTACTACGACAGCCTCACGCTGTTCTCCCCGGCCCGGTACTCCTCCCTTCCCGGCATGCCGTTCCCCGGCGACCAGGACCGCTACCCGCGCCGGGACGAAGTCGTGGACTACCTGCGCGACTACGCCAAACGCCTGCCCGCCGACATCCGCACCTCGACCTCCGTCACCTCTGTAGCGCAGCAAGACGGTGCCTGGTCCGTGCTTGCCAGCGACGGGCGGAAGTTCACGGCTGGGGCGGTCGTCGCCGCGACCGGCGACTACGGCACGCCCTTCACTCCGGACCTCCCTGGCCGCCAGGACTTCGGCGGCCAGGCACTGCACGCCGCTGACTACCGCAGTCCCGACGTGTTCGCGGGGAAGCGGGTCGTCGTGGTCGGCGGAGGCAACTCCGCGATTCAGATTGCTGCGGACCTCGGCGTGGTCGCTGACACCACCCTGGCCAGCCGGCGCCCGATCGCTTGGGCACCTCAGCGCCCGCTCGGTCGGGATCTGCACTGGTGGCTCAAGCGCACCCGGCTCGACGTCGCATCGATCCGTCCCCTGCTCGCGAAGGTACCGGTCTCCGTGATCGACGACGGCAGCTACCGCACCGCGCTGGAGAGGTACGGCGTCGACCGCCGTGACATGTTCAGCCGGCTCACCACCGATGGCGTCGTCTGGGTCGATGGGGCCAAGGAGGCAGTTGACGTGCTCGTGTTCGCCACCGGCTACCGCCTCTCGTTCCCCTACCTGACCAGCTCGGGAACCCTCGACGAGACGGGGGCACCCCGGCATCGCGACGGAGTGTCCACCGCGGCGCCAGGACTGGGCTTCGTAGGCATGGAATTTCAGCGCAGCTTCTCCTCGAAAACTCTGCGCGGAGTGGGCCGTGACGCCGACTACCTCCTTCAGAGGCTGGCACCCGCCCGCCGTTGATCTTCAGGCGGTGCCGCTCTGGGGCCACAGTGCCTCGAACTCGCTCACCTCTTCAGGGCTGAGGTGGCTGGGGCCCAGGATCTTCACCAGCGTTGTGTCCCAAGGCCGCGTGCCGCTGTAGTTGGGGGTCAGCAGTACGCCCACGCTGCACAGCGACTCCGGACGCCCTGTGCGTTCGCCGACCTGATGGTGACGCAGCATGACGTAGCTGCCGAACGACGCTTCCACGTACTTGTCGAACCGCGTCCCGCACACAAAGAGCATCTGCCGGTCACCATCCGCCTCTTCGTGGAGCTGACGCCGGGATCGCCATTTCACGTGGCCCTCGGGGGCCTGCTCTACGTCGTCGAGCATGTCCAGGAGCAGCTGACCCCATTCCTCGCGCATGCCGACGGGGAGCCGGTCGAGGTCGGCGAGCACCATGAGCCGGTCGCTCTCCGCGACGCCGTCGCGCAGCATGCTGGTCGCCACGTCTTCGAGCACGACCCGGATGACCAGGTGAGCGTTGGTCTCCCCGCCGCCGGCCGGCACCTGGGGCAGCAAGGGCGTGGAGAAGCGGCGGCCTCCGGGTCCGACGAGTTCCGTGTCGATATCCACGGGCGGTGCGGCGGCGTCCGCCGCCGCTAGTTGGTAGTAGCGCACCGGCTCGTCGCCGAGGGCGATGGGCGGCTCTCCGGCCACCCGGAACAAGTAATCCAGGACTGCGGTGGTGGAGCGCAACTGGTCGAAGAGAAAGTCCCAGTCCCGGCGGGTTAGCGTCAGCGCGGGCATGCCAATGGGCTCGAACCTGGGCACCGTCTCGTCGGGGACATGCTCGTGATCGAGCAGGGACACAGCCATCCACTCGTAGGCGTGGCCTGCCACCGACAGCGTCGTGCCTCGCCCGTTGACCATGTCGGCCGCCTGGAGGCGCAGCATGCGCACAGTCCCTTTGGCCTGGCTCATGGCCTTCTTGGTCACCTTCTGGATCCAGGCCCGCTCTTCCTCGTCGCCCTTCGGCTTCACGGTGCGGCTCTTGATCTGGATGACCGCACCACGCTTGCCGCTGAGCAGCAACCGATCGCCGAGTTCCCGCTGCCCCGAGCCCTTGCGGGTAAGCGAGGACTGAAACACGAAGTCGGGCAGACCCCAGGTGGCAGCCGCTGTATGCGCTGCCTTCTCGGCGCCGATGCCCGGTTCCACATCGGTGGGCAGGGGCATGGCCCGTGGTATTCGGCGCACGTGTGTGCCGGCGGGAGTCTCGATGATGAGGCTCACGGATTCATTGCCGGGGTCGGTAAAGCGCCACAGGGCGTCAGACACAGTCACAGCGCTCATTAGAAGCCTTTTGGCAGCTCAAGTACCCATATTTTCAAAGGTCGGCATCACCCGGTCGAGGTTCCGCAGCAAGCTACTGGGCGCAAAGTGGCGTCGAGGTCGGCTGGTTACCCCGTCGCAGACACGTGACGTCCCTGTCAGGCCGCCATCGTCCGGCAAAGGCCGGTGTGATGTCAGTGGCTGCAGGGATGATGCTCTGGTGAGCATCGATATCGAGTGGGCTCGTGCTGAACTGGCCAGTTTTCTGAAGCTGACCGAGCTGTATTCGCCACCCGACCCGCCTGGCGTGGTCTTCTTCACCAGCAGAATGTCCAACCGGGGTGGAGACCGCGAGATAGTGGCAAGCGCCCAGGTCGTGGAGCAGATCCTGGACCGGGTTCTGCCGCGGTGGCGTACGGAGGTTCCCGACGACCGCAACAAGTCCGTCAATCGCTGGTGCCAGCACCGTGAAGCCGTCCAGCGGGCCGATGCTGTCCTGCTGCGGGACGTGGAGGTGCGTGAGCGACTTGGGGACGATGCGCCTCAGCTTAGCGCCGGGGCGATGCACCGGTGGGTGTGGGACGGGGCCAGGTCCCTGTGGCGCAGCGGGCACTTTCGTGAGGCGGTCACCGCTGCGGCCCGGAAGGTCAACGCCGAGACGCAGAACAAGGTTGCTCGCCGCGACGTGAGCGAGACGGCGCTGTTCCAGAGCGTGTTCTCGAAGGACGCGGCGAAGCCCGGTCAGCCTCGCCTTCGCCTGATGGCAGACGACAACAGCGACACGTTCCGCAGTGTGCACCGCGGCGCGATGTCCTTCGCCGAAGGCTGCTTCGCAGGCATCCGGAATCCCAACAGCCATGAGGACGGGCTGCCGGAGTTGCCCGAGCACGAGGCCCTGGAACAGCTCGCGGCGTTCAGCGTTCTGGCGCGATGGGTGGACAGGGCGGCCGTCGATTTCCCCTGAACACACTGCTGGGGAGACGTCAGTCCAGCAGGGCGGCGATCTCGCGGGCGGCCTCGCGGGCCGGGCGGCCGACGCCGATCAGCGTGGCCGAGGCGGGCCCGGTCCAGTCGCCGTAGCCCAGGAGATGCAGGCGCGGTTCGCCGATGGCCCGGGTTCCGTGGGTGTCGATGTGGCCGCGGCGGCCTCGCAGGCCCAGTGGGGCCAGGTGAGACAGGGCTGGTCGGAAGCCCGTGCACCAGATGATGGCGTCGGCCTCGGCACGCGTGCCGTCGGCCCACTCGATGCCGTTGGCGGTGAGCCGGGTGAACATCGGTGACGCCTTGAGCAGTCCGGCATCTCGGGCCTCGCGGACTGGAGAGACGGCGACGATGTCGCCCAGCGAGGCAACCCCACCGGTGTCGGTGCGACCCTCGTCCAGGGCGCGACGCCTGGCGGTCGCAGCGTCGAAGAGGGCCCGGCCGTCGATGTCGTCGGCGAGGAAGTGGGGCGGGCGCTGGGTGACCCAGGACAGGTCAACGCCTTCGTGTGTAGCGAGGTCCGCAGCGATCTGGGCCCCCGAGTTCCCGCCGCCGACCACGACGACTCGCTGCCCGGCGAAGTCGGACGGTCTCCTGTAGCCGGTGGTGTGCAGCTGGCGGCCGACGAAATCGTTGCGGCCGGGAGTGGCGGGCAGGAAGGGGCGCCACCAAGTGCCGGTCGCCGAGACGACCGCGCGGGCCGACCAGGTGTCCGTGCCTGTCTCCACTCGTAGTCGATCACCGTCCCGGCGCACCTGCTGGACACTGACCGGACGGTGAACTGGGAGGTCGTAGCGCTGCTCGTAATCGCTCAGGTAGTCCACGACATGCTTGGCGTCCGGGTACTCCTGGCCGGATTGACCAGGCATGAGTCGGCCAGGCAGCGAGGAGAACGCGGCCGGCGAGAACAAGTGCAGCGAATCCCACGTGTGCTGCCACGCTCCGCCGGGCGTGCCCTGGGCGTCCAGGATCACGAAGTCCAGCTGCTTGCGGCGCAGGTAGTACCCGGCGGCGAGGCCGGCTTGCCCGCCGCCGATCACCACTACGTCTGTCTGCCTGGTCACGGCGTCAGGACCGCCGCGCCCGGCGCCTCGGCTGCGGCACACAGTAGGCACAACACCCGGCGAGCTCCGGTTTCACCTGGAACTCCTAGCGGGCTGCCGAGCCGCACAGTCCGGGGTGCGATGCGGGCGTGAACCGCGCATGCCCCCGCTCCGCATGCCTGGCAGATGCCGATGGTGGGGCTGTTCGTCCCCATGGTGCGGCAGTCGAGACAGTGCATCAGGATTCTCCTCCTGATGTGGTGAGGGCTGCAGGGGCGAACTTCTTGCGCCAGGCCAGCGCCACGTACACGAGCCCGATCAGGACGGGCACCTCGATCAGCGGACCGACCACACCGGACAGCGCCTGGCCGGAAGTGACGCCGAAGGTCGCGATGGCGACGGCGATGGCCAGCTCGAAGTTGTTGCCTGCCGCGGTGAACGCGAGGGTGCTCGTACGGTCGTAGGCGAGGCCAAGGCCCTTGCCGAGGAGGAAGGAGCCGAAGAACATGATCGCGAAGTACACCAGCAGGGGGAGGGCGATGCGTACGACGTCCAGGGGCTGCGAGGTGATCGTCTTTCCCTGAAGTGCGAACAGGATGATGATCGTGAACAGCAGCCCGTACAGCGCCCAGGGGCCGATCTTCGGCAGGAACTTCGTCTCGTAGGACTGGCGGCCCATCTTCTTCTCGCCGATGCGGCGGGTGAGGAAGCCGGCCAGGAGCGGGATGCCGAGGAAGACGATGACGTTCAGCGCGATGTGCCACACGGGGACGTCGAGACCCTGTCCGTCGCCCAGGCCCAGCCACTGCGGCAGCAGGTCCAGGTAGAACCAGCCCAGCACGCCGAACATGATGACCTGGAACACGGAGTTCAATGCGACGAGGACAGCGGCGGCTTCGCGGTCACCGCAGGCCAGGTCGTTCCAGATGATGACCATCGCGATGCAGCGGGCGAGACCGACGATGATCAGACCGGTGCGGTACTCGGGCAGGTCGGGCAGGAAAATCCACGCCAAGGCGAACATGACCGCGGGGCCGACGACCCAGTTGATCACCAGCGAGGACACCATCAGCTTGCGGTCGCCGGTGACTGTGTCCAGCCGGTCGTAGCGGACCTTGGCCAGCACGGGGTACATCATCACCAGCAGACCGAGCGCGATCGGCAGGGAAATCCCGCCGACCTCGATCTTCGCGAGCGCGTCGTTCATCCCTGGGATGAGCCGGCCCAGCCCCAGGCCGACGGCCATGGCCAGCAGGATCCACACCGCCAGGTAGCGGTCGAGAGTGGAGAGCTTCTTGACGATCGAGTCGTCCCCCGCCGGGCCGGCACCCTGGGTGGAGACTGTGGTGGGCTCAGTGGAGGTCACGGGCAGGCCCTCTTGTTCTCGGCGGCTGTGCGGGCGGACTCGGCGAGCGCCGCGAATTGCTCGGAGAGCCCGGCGAGGACCTCGGGGCGCAGCTTGTAGTAGGTGAAGCGGCCACACGGCTCGGTCTCCACCACGCCGGCTTCGCGCAGGACCTTCATGTGGTTGGACAGGTTGGTCTGCTTCGCGCCGGTCTCCTCGACCAGGTGCGTCGTACAGAGCGTCTCGCGCGCCAGCAGGGTCACGATCTGGAGGCGGAGCGGATCGCCCAGCACCCGGATCAGATCAGGATCGACTGAAGTCAGCATGCACTGATACTCTCACATCATCACTCGCTGATACCAGCGGGGGCTGAAGTCATTGGCGGCTGGTCCCGCCGTGCGACGAGAGAGAACGATCACCATGGCCGAGTCTTCCGGCAAGCCGTCCGTCCTGTTCGTCTGTGTCCACAACGCCGGCCGCTCCCAGATGGCCGCTGCCTGGCTGACTCACCTTGCCGGGGACCGCGTCGAGGTCCGCTCCGCCGGCTCGAATCCGGGCGCCTCCGTCAACCCTGCTGCCGTCGAGGCGATGGCCGAGGTCGGCATCGACATCTCCGCCGAGACCCCCAAGGTCCTCACCATCGACGCGGTCCGCGAGTCTGATGTCTGCATCACGATGGGCTGCGGTGACACCTGCCCTGTCTTCCCCGGCAAGCGCTACCTCGACTGGAAGCTCGAGGACCCCGCAGGCCAGGGCGTGGAAGCCGTCCGCCCCATCCGCGACGAGATCAAGACCCTCGTGGAGGGCCTGATCGCCGAGATCGCTCCGGAGACCACGGCGTGAGCGTGATACGTGACGTCGTCATCATCGGCTCCGGCCCTGCCGGCTACACCGCTGCCCTCTACACCGCCCGTGCTCAGCTCAGGCCCGTCCTCTTCGGGAGCAGCATCTTCGTCGGTGGTTCCCTGACCACTACCACGGAGGTCGAGAACTTCCCTGGCTTTCCTGAGGGCGTCGACGGCCCCGATCTCATGGCAAAGATGCGGGCCCAGGCCGAGAAGTTCGGCGCCGAAATGATCGACGACGACATCACCAACGTCGACCTCACCGGCCCGGTCAAACTCCTCACCGACTCGAACGGCACCGTCCACCAGGCCCGGACGGTGATCGTCGCGACCGGCTCCGGCTACCGCAAGCTCGGCGTCCCAGGCGAAGAAGAGCTCTCCGGCCGAGGAGTGTCCTGGTGCGCGACCTGCGACGGATTCTTTTTCCGTGACCGCGACATCGTCGTGGTCGGCGGCGGCGACACCGCTATGGAGGAAGCCACCTTCCTGACTCGTTTCGCCAAGTCCGTGACCGTCGTCCACCGCCGTTCCGCCCTTCGCGCTTCGAAGGTCATGCAGAACCGCGCCTTCGCCGACGACAAGATCTCCTTCGCCTTCGACACCGAGGTCGCCGAACTCCGGCAGGAGGGGACCATGCTCGGCGGCATCGTTCTCCGGGACGTCTTCAGCGGCGCCACGCGAGAAGTAGCGGCCACCGGACTCTTCATTGCGATCGGACACGACCCGCGCACCGAGCTCTTCCGCGGTCAGCTCGACTTGGACGAGGAGGGCTACCTCAAGGTCTCCTCACCCACGACCCGGACGAACCTCCCTGGCGTCTTTGGTGCAGGCGATGTCGTCGACCACACCTATCGGCAGGCCATCACCGCTGCCGGCAGTGGGGCCTCGGCCGCCCTGGATGCCGAGCGCTATCTGGCAGGGCTCCCCTCCGGCGACCTGGCTGACGCATCCATAGCCTCTGTCGCGGTCGCCTGATCCTGAACCGCAGGAGGTCTGCGGGATCAAGGCCCCTGTCGCCCCGCCCTCGAAGGGGAGGCGAGGCGGGTTCCGAGCCGCCTGCTGGCCCTCGCCAGTCAGTCAGTCAGTCAGTCAGTCAGTGATGTGACCTGCTCGTTCACGAAGTTGCTGAGCCTCGGGAACCGCGCTGTACCGGCGCAGGCGTACGCGCATGTCCCGCAGTGCGGCCTGGACCTTGACCGAACGGATGCCGTCGGCGCAGTCGAGGAAGTCGCGCCAGGTGGCCATGGCACCGTCGATGTCTCCTTGGCGTAGGCGGACGCCGCCGAGGTCGGCGAGGACGATGGCGCGGGTGCGGCGGCGGTCGAGGCCGTGGATGTCGAGGGCGAGGTGGAGGTGTTCTTCGGCGGCGTCGAGGTCGCCGAGGCGGGAGAGGATCATGCCGGATTCGTGGGCCCAGCGGCCGGGGGAGTAGTGGGCGGCCCAGGAGTCGCTGCCTGCGACAGCGGGTCTGCCGATGGCGGTCTCGGACATGGCAAGGTGCTTGGTCGCCATGTGGCGGTCGTCGTCTTGGGCGGCTGCGTTGGCGAGGGTGGCTTCGTAGTAGGCGACGGCTCGCGGGTTGTCCAGGTGACGGCCGTACTCCACGCAGGCTTCGCCGAGCTGGACGGCTTCGGCTCGGTAGCCCAGGTCGACGCACTGGACGGCGAGCCCTCGCAGGGCTGTGGCAGACAGTTCGGCGTCGCCGGCCTCGGCGGCCAGGCGGAAGGAGTGGGCGTAGTAGCCCTGGGCGAGCCCGTGCAGTTCGGGGGTGTCGCCTTCGTCCTGGGCCATCCATCCGGCGAGGTGGACGAGCTGGGAGGTTGCGGCGAACAGCTGGCGCCCGGTGGCCTCGGTGAAGCGGCCTTCCAGCCCCGCGTCGTCGACGTCCTTCGCCTTCACCTCGAAGGTGACCGACGCATACGCCGTGGAGCCGTCCTTACTCACCGCGGCCGTTCCATACGGTCGGCCGCCCGGACCACCTGGTCGAGCCCCCCGACCTTGCCCACGACCTCGGTGACGGCCGCCCGGTTCGCCTGGTCGGTGACCTTCTCCCCGTCAGGCGCGACGAACACAAGCTTCGCGCTCGCCCCCTCTGAGGCGGCGCTCCCCGTGCTGTTGGCGGGGAAGCGCTCCTCGATGAGGTCGAACGCCCGCTGCGACTCCGTCCCCGGCATCGAGTAGGAACCATCCGGTGCGGCCGGGGCCAGCGCCGACGCCACCCCGGCAGCAACGAGTGCCACCACCCACACCGCCAGGACGCGCCAGCGTCGACGGAAGGCCAACCGGCACAAACGATCAAGAAAAGCAGCGACAGGAGGGTCTCCACATCCGAACTCGGGGAACCCTTTCCACCCTGTCCGACCTGGTGTTCGCCGGCGTCGTGCAGCTGCCGACAGTTCTCTAATACGTACGCAGTAGTGGCCGCCCCGATGGCGGCCGCTGCTCCGGCAACGGGTGGGGGCACCACGTGCTTCAGGTTTCTAACGGTGGCGGCCTGGACTCTTGGCCGGCCGGTGCAGTGCGGCAGACGGCGTCGGGCGACGCGGAGCCGAAGAGGTGCGTATGGTCTGGGTGCTACGGAGAACCCTGCCCCGGGTGGCCCGTCAATGCTGGTTCAGCGCGCGCCTGGCCGAGTTGATGACGTTGTGGGCGTCGGCCCCGTACACCGCCGATTCGCGGAGGGTCTTCCAGACTTTCATGTACAAGGTGACGCTGTCGGCGTCGTCCAGCCACATCTCGGCGTGCCAGTCCTCGGCGACGACGAGGCGGTCGTCGAGGACCCAGAAGCCGTTGGCCGGCACGATCTTCACGGACGCGGTGAACGGGATGATGCCCAGCTCGACCGTGTCCATCCCGATCACGCCCGTGAGGCGGTCGAGCTGCGCGGCCAGGACGGAGGGAGGGCAGATCAGCGAGCGCAACGCGGCTTCCCACGTCAGCACGTGCAGCTTGTGGCCGGGACGGTACAGCCACTCCTGCCGCTGTACCCGGGAGCGCACCGCATCCTCGATGCCGCCGGCTCCGCCCAGCAGCTCCGCGTAGCGCTGGATGACGTGGCGGGCGTACTCGGGGGTCTGTAGAAGTCCGGCGATCACCGACTCTTCCCAGAGCCACATTTCCGTGGTGCGCTCGATCTCCGCGCTCAGCCCCTCGTGCAAGGGCTTGAAGCCGTTCGCCAGTGCTCTGCGCCAGGATCTGATGTGGGACTCGAACCCGGCGAGCCGGGAGGCAAGCTCGGCGTACGCGCCTGGCTGCTCGGTAGCGTCGGCCCACGCCCGAAGATCCTCGGGGGTAGCCGTCTGCCTGCCGTTCTCCAGCTTGCTGACCTTGGACCCTTGCCAGCCCAACCGCTGGGCGAGCTGCTGACCGGTGAGCCGGCCCCCCGGGCACGAGAAGCGGAGTTCACGCAGCCGCGCCCCCAGAGCTGCCCGTGCCTGCTGGTAGTCGGTGCTCACCGGTCACGCACGCTATCCGGTCGCGGCCACCTGCGCCGCGAACCGGTCGTACGGAACGGCATGGTGCATGGCCGCGTCGCGGATGGTGGCGTAGCGCACGACCTGGGCCGGTTCGGTGATCAACTCGATGTCGAGCATGGTGTCTTCGTCGTCGAAGCGCAGCAGCGCCACGATCCGTGAATCGAAGATCCAGAAGTCCTCGGCGGGCAGGGTCGCCTGGTCGGCGTCCTCGCGCCACAGGTAGCGGATGTCCTCGCCGACCGCCGTGTTGTGCCGGGCGTAGTCGAGCAGGAATCGCTGCTCGGTAGTGGGCGGGTTGTCGGCGATGCGGACACGGCCGACCGTCTTGCCGGCGTCCGTCTGGGTCCTGATGTTGAGGAACCAGGGCTCCTCGGGGTCGCAGGGCGACGAGCCGGTGGCGAGGAACGCCTGGAAGTCGGGGTCCTGCCGGTCGGAGGCGTAGCCGCGCCGCGTCTCCAGCCGCCATGCGGTGTGCTCGAAGGTCGTGAACAGGCGCCGGAAGGTGTCCCGGTCGACCATCTCCGGTACCCGGTCCATTTCCTTCGGTCCCCAGTTCACGAGCAGTTCGCGAGGCACGGCAACCGCTGCGTCGTCCGGCCCGTAGTGCTGGAGCTGTGCGAGGTCTTCGGGGTCGGTCACGGGGGTTCCTTGAACGATGATCTCGCCGGTGCCCTCGTCCGTGTGCAGGGCGGGGCAGCCGTCGACCTTGCTGTCTGTGCCGCTGAAGCGCAACTGGCGAGCCATGGACGCTCTCCCTTCCAGGGGTGGTGATCAACAGCATGGCCGGAGCACCAGCTCGGCACTACGGGATCAGGCAGGGCCCAGGAGAAAACACCAGCAATCTTCATGACCTGTCGAGCAAATCCGAGAAAACAGCGTACCGCCGGACAACTTCCCACTTCTAGCGTCTGGTTCATGGCAACCAAGGAACAGCAGGACATCGATCCCTTCACTGCGGTGGAGTCCTTGAGAGAGGCACTGGCCGAGGCCGGGATTGTTCTTCCTTCGCTGAGCGTCGACGCCGCGTCACCGGAGTTGCGGCTCGTTGAACTGGGGCGCGTGCGCTCCGATGTGGCCGCCCGTCTGGCCGAGGCACTTCAGCGAGGAGGTCGCGAGTGACGGCGGCACAGCAGCCGGAGGGCGCACTGGTCGTCGACACCCAGCGCGACAGGCTGGGGTACGTCATGGGACACGAAGGGCCGTACGTTCAGCTTCGGCCGGTGACCGGTGGGTGCGAGTGGGACGCCGACCCCGATCGTGTCCGCCGGGCCACCGACGACGAACGCCAAAAGGCCATACGGGAGCGGACGCGCGCCCTGAACTCGGCCAGCAGCGGCGGCATCCTCTGATGAGCCCGGACACCTCAGGCATGTCGCCGGAATGTGCCCTTGCCCATCGTCCGGGCTACAAGGACCTGCACCGCGAGTGCCGCCAAACCGAGGACGTGTCGCTGCCCCACGGAGGTGGAATCCTGCTCGTGCGCCGCTGCACCTGCGCCCACCACGACTGCAGGGTGGAAGCACTTGACCTGCTCACTCCTGAGTCGACTGGCCAGGCGTGATCACCTGCGCCGGGGCCCAGCCGTGGTGGCGGGCGTGGTCGGTGCCGCGGGCTGCGGGGGAGCTGCGGGGCGTAGAGAAGCTGTTGGGCGCAGGAGGGTGCTGTGTGCTTGCGCTGCGAGGGCACGGCGGCTCGGTGCGGGTCGCTGCGAGAGCCGTTGCATGCGCCAGGCCAGGGTGCGTGCTGGGGAGCGGGCGTCGTTGAGGGTGCGTTCGTCTGCTGCTTGCTGCAACAGGCGTCCGGGATCGTGTCCTGCGGTTTCCGCGGCGGCCATTGCGGTGGTGAGTGCGTCGGTGGCGGGGTCGGTGAGGATCTGGTCGGCGTGCGTGGGGGTGGTCTGGCGGATGAGCTGGGCGTACCGGACTGCGACCTTCTGAGGCGGTCGGTGCTGGCCGGCGGTGAGTAGGTGCCCGGATGAGGTTCGGCCGTAGGCGGTCTGGAGGTGGAGCAGAGTCTGGTGGGCGGCTGCGGCCTGTTGGTTGTGCTGTCGTTGGTCGTGCCAGCGGGCGGCGGCGATGACGGCCAAGAGCGCGGCATCGAGGAACATCGCCAGGAGAGCTCCGTCCTTGGGTGAGGGCTCGCGGAGCATAGATTTCACTGCCCCGCGCAGGGCACGGGCGTGGTGGTGTTCGGCGTGGATACGTGAACGGGTTGCCCGTTCGAAGGCAGAGGCTGCTGCTCGGAGTTCGGTACGGATGTCCGGTGGTGCGGTGAGGGCCACGGCGTCGAGTGCTTCGCCGAGGGCGGCCAGGTGGGCCTGGGCGGCTTCGGCGTCCGGCCGGCCGAGGTGGTGGGGGATGCGCTCTGTGGCTGCGGTGGCTTGGTGCCACGGGTGCGGCCGTAGATGCCCGTTGGGATTGTCGGCAGGGATGTCTGCTGCGGCGAGACGGCTCTGGATCTTGGGGAGGGAGAGGTCCGGTGACAGCGTGGAGCCGGAGAACCACACCGGCTCTCCTTCGGCGTTCGTGTCGTGCTCCAGGGCGACTTTGTAGCCGCGTGGTTCTCCGGAGGGAAAGTGCAGGACCTCGACGAGGACGCCGCTGGTACGGGTGAGTAGAGCGAGGAATTCCTCGGTGTTGGTGGCGGCAGCCGCTGCTGTGCGGACAAGGGTGCGCAGGCGTACGCGGGCGGGCTTGTCGTGGCCGGCCCGGTGGGCCTTCTCCTGCTCGGCGCGGGTGGGCCGTTTCGCGGCGGTGCGGTCTCCGCATACGACTTGGAAGAGGCCGTATTCCTTCTCGACGGCTGCGAGTTCGCGGTCGGCGGTGAGGTAGTCGTTCCAGTGGCGTGCGGTGCGCAGGTCGCCTCGGATCTTGGTGGCGGCGATGTGGATGTGGTCGTCGGCATGCCGGACGGCGACCCATCGGCAGCCGTCGGGATCGTCTGTCGGTGCGATGCCGGTCGCTGTGACGACACGACGGGCGATCTCCGCCCATTCGGCGTCGTCGAGGATGCGGTCGCCGGGTGCGGCGCGGACGGAGCAGTGCCACACGTGCTGCTTCGGGGCCCGGCCGAGACGCCTGGCCTGCTGCACGCGTAGGTCGAGGTCGGCCACGAGCAGCTTCTTCGTGGCGGCGATGTCGTCGGAGCGGCCGGGGTCGGGTGCGAAGCCGTCCCAGGAGGCGACGAGGTGCGGGTCGGTGTGCTCGTTGGCCCGGCCGGGGCCGTAGAGGTAGCGGATGAGGCCGGCTGTGCTCCTGCCGCTGCTGATCTTCGCGATCACCGTGGCCCCTTTGTGGCGGCGGCCTGAGTGGCCGCTGCGGCGATGTGGCGGACGGCTGTGACGGCCGTGCTGAGGACGAGTTCCGCATGGTCGAGGAGTGCGGTGTCCCCAGGGTGTGGACGGTCGCCGGAGTTGAGCTTCTTGGCGATCTGGTTGATGTTGTGGCCGATCTTGGCGACTTCACCGCGGAGGGCTGTGAGTTCGTCGATGTAGTCGTCGAGCTGAGTGCGCTGACCAGGCAGCGTGAGGTCTCCCTGGATGTGGGCCATGACGACGGCGCCGACGTAGTGGGCGGCGGCGATGTTCAGCGAGCGGGCCACGGTGAGGATCGCTGTTTTCTCGTCGGTGCTGTAGCGGACGTCCACGCGTTCCTTGCGCTGGGTCTCTTTGCGCTGACGGCGGCGGGCGACTCGGTGCAGTGCGGCAGCTTCGGCGGCACGCTGCGGCAGCACGGTGCGGGTGGCGGTGTCGACGGGCTTGTTCCGGTCGGGCGCCCCCTGGCGCCCGAGCTCCTCCGCCACCCCCGGGGCGGAGGCATCTGCGTTGGACCGGCCCGTGGACGGTCCAACGCCATACCTTGCTCCGCCTGATGCCGGGGTGGAGGTGGTCTGCTGCTGCGCCGACGAGGGCTCGCGGACGGGCCTGTGCATGAGGGCTCCTGCAAGCGGTGGTGGAGGGAGAGGGCCCGTTCCTCCGGTGCTGGTTCATGGGAGGAGCGGGCTGGGGTGACGTGGGGTGCGAGGTTCAGTCGGTGCTTGTGGTGACGGCGTCGAGTTCGGCCTGCAGCAGGTCCTTGACCTGGTCCAGGCGGGCGCGTGACATGCCGAATCCGTTGTCCCGGATCGCTTTCTCGACGTTGCGGCGGGAGACGCTGTTGCCTCGTCCGAGGGGAGCCGTGCGGCCGATGGCCACGGCCTGCTCCAGGGAAACGCTCGACTGCTTGCCTCCCGGCTTACCGGGCTGCTGCGGCACATCGGTGTCCGTGTCCGTGTCCGTGTCGTGTGGTGGCGCGAGCTCACCGATGGTGTGGTCGGCGCCGGGTTCGTGGCGGTCGTCGCTGTTGTGGCGGTCAGGGGTAGTGGGGCGCCGGGCGACGAGGAGGTAGAAGTGGACGGCCCCGGCCAAGGCGAGTGGCGCGATGGCGGAGATGGCCCCGACGGTGAGGTCGTCGAGAGAGAGTCCGTTGTGGCGGGTCTGCTGGTTGAGGCGGATGGCGTGCAGGACGTTGGCCCAGATGCTTGTGGCGGTGGCGGTGCCGACTAGCGCCGAGACGTAGAGGCGGGCGGACAGGGGCGCGGTCCGCAGGACGAGCAGGGCGCCGATCCCGATGGCGATGAACCCGTCGATGACGAGCGGGAAGGCGTAGGTGAGCGCCGGGTGAATGTGGCTGGCGGCGGCCATCTGCCGCAGGGCGTCATAGGAAAGCGCGAAGGCTGCCACGGCCAGCAGCGCCACGCCTGTGCGGATCGCTGCGGTCAAGGGCACCGGGGCAGGGGAAGGTACCGCGGTGGAAGTGGGAGAAGGCAAGGGGGAGCGCTCCAGGAGTACGGAGATGAGACTGGTGTGGCCCGGTCGCGGGTGAGAGAGACCCGTCGCAACTCGTCGCGTGCCTGGTCAGGGCAGGTACGGGTGCGGAGGTGACATCGAGTCGACTCGTCACCGGGTCCCGACCCGTCACCGCGCTGACCTGCGCGGAGACGAGTCGCGACGGGTCGTGCCGGGTCAGGCCCCGGTCGTCGTTTCGGGTGCGGGCTCCGGGCAGTAGCGTGCCCAGGAGTCGGTGAAATGCAGGAGGGCGTAGCCCCGGGCCTGGACGTTGCCATGGAAGCGGCGGGGTGCGGAGCTGATGCCGTACTCCTTGAGCAGGATCTGCAGGCCCCGAGGAGTCAGGCCGTTGGTGGTGTACTCCGGCCAGGGGGTCTCGGCGTCCTGGTTGAGGATGTCGAGGAGCCGGCTGGTGCGGAGAGCCGGCGGATTGCCTTCGGTGGCGAAGGCGCGGCGGATGTCGGCCAAGAGGCGGATGCCGAGACTACTGCTGTCCTGGTCCTGCTCGGCCTCGTGCTTGGCCATGACCCGGCAGGCTGTGCGGGCAAGGTCGGGCCACGTCCCGCCGGCGAGGTCGGCAACGGTCACCAGCGGCTGCCAGGTGTCGGCCGCGCGGTCTTCGACCGGCATGGCCGGTGTCAGCTCCATCGCCTCGGCGTGCAGCGGGGCCAGCCAGGCGACGAGCCGGTCGCGCAGCGCGTGGAGGGGCGGGGTGTCACGGAAGGTACGGAACTCCGCCACCTTCTCGCCCGGCCTGCGGCGCCGCATCCGGATGACAATCGACCGGTCCATGATCGTGTCCGGCAGGTCGCCGATGCCGGCGAGGGCTGCCATGGCGAACGTGGGGAACTTCGAGACCTCGTGGTTGGGTCCGGAAACCCGCAGGGTGGGGCGGTTGCGCTGGTGCCCCGCGTTGAGCAGGCCGCGCATCTCCTCGTTCTTCTCCGCGACCTTCGCGGAGCCGAAGAGAGTGTCGGCCTCGTCGACCAGCAGGGTGGGCGGTGTGGCGGTGATCGACCGGAATACCGCGGCGGCTGACGCGTTGACCGTGATCAGCGGATCGTGGACGCTCTCGGTGATCACGTCCAGCAGCCGCGACTTGCCGCACCGCTTCGCCGGCCCGACCACAGCCAGGCGCGGGGCGTGCTGCCATGCCGTCTGCAGATGAGTCGCCGCCACCCACAACGTCACGGCCGTGAACGCTTCCTCGCTCGGCAGTACGACGTAACGGCGGATCTGCTCCAGCAGCTCCGTCAGCACCTGATCCCCCTCGGATACCGGGGCAGTCTCGGAGACGGCTGCGGGCGGCTCTCCCGGTGAAGCAGGGTGGCCCGTCGACTGGCCGGGTATGGCCACCGGCGGCCACGAAGGCTTGTCAGGGGTGGAATAGGGCTCGGTTGCCGCGTGTTCCACGGGGCAGCTCCTCGTCTGGCGGTGGTGGGCTTGCCTGCCCTTGCCGCCGGGTTGGTTCTTCCAGGGCCGTTCGGGGCTGCTCGGGCCTCCGGCGTTGCCTCGCCGGAGGCCCACTTCGTACCCCGAGGGAACACGGACCGTACGTCCACTCCTGCCGACAGTCCAGCGATTCTGTGTCAGCTCAACGCAGAATGCTTTGCTACGCTGCCGTCCCTTCATGCCGCCAGCCCGAGCAGATCCAGCAGATCTGCGGTCACGACGCGGTAGGCGTTGCCGAGCCGCAGGACCTTGCACGGGTACGCGCCCCGCTTCGCCAGCTCATACCCCTTGCTTCGGCCGAGGCCCAGGGCTCGATTGCTTGTTTCCAGGTCAACGGCTACCGGCAAGGCCAACAGGTCTTCCCGGCTCATGCCCTTGGGCTGTCCCCCTGTGGTGTTATCGCGCATGCGGCATCCCTTTCGGTACAGCCCTCGGCGGACGTGGTCATCCCGTCCGGCTCCAGGCGTCTACCAATCAGCATCCTCAAGCTAATGTGTCTACATGACACAACGTCGTTCGGATGATGAAGAGGATGACTTCCCGGAGTGGGTGGACCGGGTCCAGGCAAACGTGGCCGGTGAGGTCCGCCGGAGAAGGAAGGAGATGGGGTGGAGCGCGCAGGATCTGGCCGATCGGTGCGAGGGGCTCGGGCATCCCATTCCCCGCAACGTGATTGCCAACATGGAGTCGGGCCGTCGGGCTGGCCTCCCGCTGGTCGACGTCATCGTCCTCGCCGCCGCGTTGGAGACGTATCCGGCCTGTCTGATCTTCCCGGTCGGTTACGTCGACCGGACGCAGGAACTTCCATTCCAGGGTCTGGTGCCGACCTGGGACGCCCTGCGGCGCTTCACAGGCGAAGAGGAAGTGTTCGGTTATGACTCGGGCCTCGTGCCCGATTTCGAAGCCCACACCAGTCTCGTGCGCACCGCACTAGCCGCGCTCGACGAGGAAGAGCAGGCACGGTTTGCGGCCAAGACGGCAACGAGCCGCGCCCAGCAGGAAGAGGCCGAACGCAAGCAGAGCGCGTACGCCGACCAGGCCATCTCCGCCAAGTACAAGCTCCGCTACCTCCGTCGCGAGCTCAGCGAAGACGGAGCCACCCCACCCGACCTCCCACCCGCACTTCACGACGTAGACCCGCCCGAATGGGCCCCTGAGACCACCTAGGAGGAACGCCCTTGAAGGGCTCCACCCACCGCCGCTGCTACTGCCGCGACCCCAAGACGGGAAAGCCGCTCGGCAAGAAGTGCCCCAAGCTCGCCGGCCGCAAGCACGGCTCCTACTCCGTACGCCAGGAACTCCCGCCCCGTGCCGACGGAACCCGCCGCTCGTTCAGCCGTGCCGGCTACGAGAACCTCAAAGCCGCACAAGCCGAACTCGACCACATACGCGCGCTTCTCGGCCTTGCCGACGCCGACGACTCCGAAGGTCTGGATCAGATCGCCGAGTTGCTGGAGAAGGTGGGGGACGAGAAGGCCCCGCTACCGGACATCGAGTCGACCCGTCGTCGGCTGAGCCACGGCTTGGATCTCACCAGCCGCCTCACGGTCGGCGACTGGCTGGATATCTGGCTGGCGGGCAAGAAGGGGCGGCAGAGCGCGATCAGCCGCGACGAGAGCAACATTCGTGTCCACCTCCAGCCGCGCATCGGGCACCTGCGACTCGACCGCCTTCGGGTCACCCACCTGTCGGAGATGTTCGAGGCCATAGCCGAGGCCAACGTCGAGATCGCCGAAGGAAACGCCGCACGGCGCAAAGCGGTCGAGGATCTCGCACAGATCCCCTGGAAGGGGCGCGAGCCGCGCTCCCGCCGCATGGCGATGAAAGCGGCCATCGCAGAGATGGAGCCCTACCGCCGGATCGTCGGTCCGGCAACGCGCCAACGCGTTCGCTCCACACTGCGTGCTGCGTTGAACGCCGCGATCGCTCAACAGTTGATCACCTTCAACCCGGCCTCCCACGTCGAGTTGGAGGCAGGCAGGCGTCCCAAGGCACTCGTGTGGACCGAGGAGCGCATCCTCCACTGGAGGCGCACCGGAGAGACGCCCTCGCCGGTGATGGTCTGGACGCCGGAACACACCGGCCTCTTCCTCGACCATGTAGCCGAGGACCGGCTGTACGCGCTGTTCCACCTGGTCGCCTTTCGTGGGCTACGGCGAGGTGAGGCATGCGGTCAGAGGTGGACCGACACCAACCTGAGCGCCGGCCTCCTCACCGTCGCCAAGCAACTCGTGGTGAACGGCTGGGAGGTGTACGAGGACGACCCCAAGACCGACGCCGGAGCGCGCACCATCGCCCTCGACTCCGATACGGTCCAGGCCCTCAAGCGGCACCGCGCCCAGCAGGACAAGGACCGCGAGAAGTGGGGGAGCGCCTGGGTGGAGACCGGAAGGGTCTTCACTCGCGAGAACGGAGAATTGCTCCACCCTGCCAACGTCACGCGGCGATTTATCGAGCTGTACGAGGAGATCGGCCTCCCGCCGGTCCGGCTCCACGACCTCCGTCACGGTGCCGCGACTCTGGCTCACGCAGCAGGTGCCGGCCTGAAGGACATCCAGGAGATGCTCGGCCACTCCTCGATCACCATCACGTCGGACACGTACACGAGCCTGCTCCCCGAAGCGGATCTGGCAATCGCAGAGGCTGCGGCCCGGCTCGTGCCGCGAGCGCGCACAACCCCCGAGAACATCGCTCCCGAGGCGGAGGCCGAACTCGACGACGCGGAGTCTGCCGACGCGGAATCCGGGCCGGATGGTGCTGATCCGTTGGGGGAAATCCGGGAGATCAACTTCCCGTCCGCTCACGCACCGCTCACGCAAACGGCCCCGGACGAGAAGTCCGAGGCCGAGTAAGACCCCTCCCTGGGGGAGAAACCCCAGGTCAGAGCGGTAACGCGTTGTGCCCCCGGCAGGATTCGAACCTGCGACACCCGCTTTAGGAGAGCGGTGCTCTATCCCCTGAGCTACGAAGGCGAAGACGCAGGGACCAGCGTAGCGGATGGTGGTCCGGACAGGGTCATGGATACGGGGGTGGCTCGGATGCCGGGCGGCTGTAGTCGGGTGACCTGCACATTTGCCGGGATGTCCGGGGCTCCGGACATCCCGGGCCGGGATCGTCGGGCACCCCGTCGAACCCTGATGTGTCCGTGCGCGGGCGTGCGCATGGCTCGCATGTGCGCCCCCTTTCCGTTCAATGCGCCTCTATGGTGATAAACGCGCCAGCTCCAGCGCCACGGAAAGATCCCCGATACAGCGACTCGGCCTCAGCAACGACTTACTGATGCGCGCCGGCCTCAGCGTCGCGGACTGGGGTCGTCCTCGTGACTGACACGGCCTCCACTGCGGGGCCCCCTTGCCGGATGTTCACTCACCACGTCGTAACGGGGGCCAGAACCAGGCTCGTCCGGTTCGGAGCCCCGCCACTTGTGTTTCTTGAGGATCAACGGGGCATCGCATCCATCGGAACCCGGTTCAGCGGGGCAGGGTGTCCTGGGCCTGGTGGAAGCCCGCTCTGCGGTTGATGCTCGCGGCCATGCGTGTGACCGTTCTGCGGGGGAGCAGCCGTACCGCCCAGGTGGACGCCCGGTTGCTTGCCCGGCCCGGGTACGAGGCCGTCCTGCCGCGTGCGAAGTCGTCCAGCGTCTTCGCGGCGACCGTCCGGGGGCTGTCCGTTCGGCCGGGGTCCATGACGGCCGTGGTGTTGTCGAAGAAGCCGGTCGCGGTCGCGCCGGGGTGGGCGGCCATGACGCGTACCTCCGTGTCCTGGAGTTCCCCGGCGAGCGCCTCCGTGAACGAGAGGACGAACGCCTTCGTCGCGGCGTAGCTCGCCTGGTAGGGCATGGGCAGGAACGCGGCGGTCGAGGCGACGTTGATGATCCCGCCCGAACCGCGTTCGAGCATGCCCGCCCCGATGAGGCGGGTCATCAGCATCAGGCCTGTGATGTTGAGGTCGACCGACCGCAGGTTCTGGTCGAGAGGACGGTCGAAGAAGGGGCCGACGGAGCCCATACCCGCGTTGTTCACCAGCAGGTCGACGGTCAGGGGCCCTCTGTGCAGCTCTTCGACGACGGCCGCGGGGCCCGCCGGGTCCGCGAGGTCCGCTCCGATCACATGGACGTCCACCGGGTGTGCCGCGCGGATCCCGGAGGCGAGCTGGTCGAGGGCCGGGGTCGAGCGGGCGACGAGAATCAGGTGCGAGCCTCGGCGGGCGAGTTCCTGTGCGTAGGCCATCCCGAGCCCTTTGGAAGCTCCGGTGACCAGGGTGGTGGTGCCGTTGTAGCCGTACATGTGACCGGGAGCCTTTCAGCGAGGGTCGGGGGTCAGGTGCGTGGAGGGGCGGGGTGTGTGGTCCTCTCTCGCGTACCAGCGCCGGTAGCGGCGCAGCGCCCGATGGCGGTGGAGGCGTTCGCGCAGCAGTGCCAGGACGGGCGACAGGGGCGTGCGGGTGTCGCGTCCCGCGCCGAGGCGTGCGAGCCGGTGGCGGATCATGGCCTGGGTCGCGGCGGCGGTCAGTGACTTGTCCTTCCACCGCGGCTGCACCGGCTCGACGACCGTCTCGTCGCCGCTGAGCCACCGCTGCGGGAGGTCCGGGACGCAGGCCAGCGCCGTTGCCATGCCGGCCAGCGATCCTCCCTGGTCGAGGACGCGCCGGGCCACCGCGGCCCGTCTGATTCCGCCGGTCACCATGACCGGCAGCCGTGCGGTACGGATGATGTCGGAGGCCAGCTCCAGGAAGTAGGCCTCCCGTGCCAACGTCCGCTCATCGGCGGGGTATCCATGGGTGGCCAGGCTTTCGACGGAGCCGCCGGAGAGCTCGACCAGGTCGCAGCCTGCCGAGGCGAGCGCGTCCACGACCTGGACCGCTTCGCCCTCGTCGAATCCACCCCGCTGGAAGTCGGCGGTGTTCAGTTTGACGGCCACCGCGAAGCCCTCGGGCACTGCGGCGCGTACGGCGTGCACCACGTCGAGGAGCATCCGCGCCCGGTTCTCCAGGTCGCCGCCCCACCGGTCGGTGCGCCGGTTGGTCAGCGGGGAGAGGAACTGGGCCAGCAAGTAGCCGTGCGCGGCGTGGATCTGTACGCCGTGGAACCCTGCCTCGGCGGCCAGCGCCGCCGTCGCGGCGAAGCGGGCGACGGTGCCGGCTATCTCCGCCTCCGTCATGGCGCGAGGCCGGCCGAACATACGGGAGTAGCGCCCGACGTCGACCGCGACGTCCGATGCGGACAGCGCGGGACCCGGCATGTCGGAATTGACCACGCGGCCCGGGTGGTTGATCTGCATCAGGACCCGCCCGCCCGCTCCGCGTACGGCACCGGCCCAGCGGGTGAACGGTTCGAGCGGCGTGCCGTCCTGAAGGACCACGTCGGACGGGTCGGCCAGGGCGCTGCCGTCGACCATGACGTGTCCGGTGATCAACAGTCCGGCGCCGCCCCTCGCCCAGCGTCGGTACAGCTCCAGCAGCTGCTCGCCCGGCAGCTGTCCTTCGATGGCCAGGTTCTCCTCCATCGCGGCCTTCACCAGCCGGTTGGGCAGGGTCAGGCCGCCGGGAAGCACGAGTCGGTCGTCGATCCTGGGCAAGGGAGGACACTCCGTCCGCAGGGGTGCGCCGTGTGGCGGCACAATGTGTACAGCGCCAACAATCACCCAAGGAAGTGTGCAGTGTCAACATCCGATCGGTCGAGCTATCACCACGGTGATCTGCGTGCCGCGCTGCTGTGGTCCGCACTGGACCTGCTGGACGCCGACGGCGTGGACGCGCTGTCCCTGCGGGCCGTGGCCCGGCACGCCGGTGTCTCCGCCAACGCCCCGTACCGGCACTACCAGGACAAGGAGGCCCTGCTCGCGGCCCTGGCCGTACACGGCTTCACGGAACTCAAGGCGCGCTTCGAGGGGTCCTCGGAGGGCGGCGCGTCCTCCGCTCCCGCGGATCTGGCCGACGCTCTGGCGCCCGTGGCGCGGGCCACGGTGCACTATGCCCTCGACCACCCCGGCCTCTTCCATCTGATGTTCGGGCATCCGTGCGTCAGCCATGCCGAGGTGGGCGCCGCCTCCGACGCGGTGTTGGCTGTCGTGATGGCGCGGATCGCGCCCTTCGCGGCTCCGGACCGCCGTGAGCCCCTCAAGGTCGGGGTCTGGGCACTCCTCTACGGACTCAGCCTC
Organism: Streptomyces sp. NBC_01012; assembly: GCF_045162755.1. NCBI lineage: Bacteria > Bacillati > Actinomycetota > Actinomycetes > Kitasatosporales > Streptomycetaceae > Streptomyces > Streptomyces sp. NBC_01012. Next base: position 4,472,301 of record NZ_CP108688.1, read on the forward strand.
CTGCTGCTCGACGGCCGCCTCGGTGACCCCGATGCCGACCGGATCGACACGGTGGTCGATTCGGTGGTGCGCACCGTGATCAGCGCCGACCGGATGTCCGGCAGTGACGCGCCCGATGCGCGGGACGTGCGGGATGCGCGGGATGTGCGCGATGAGCCCGGCGTGGCAGGCGCCCGTTCGGTCGAAGGGGGAGCCGGTTGACGGAGGCGGAGTGCGGGCATAGCGTCGCCGGGTCGCTGAGCCAGTACGCCGTACGTGGGAGGCCGCTCGTGCCGCACAGCAGTTCATCCGGCCCGGCGGATCTCGCCCGGATCGAGGCGTCACTGACCGGTCCGGGGGCCCCGTTCGCCGTGGTGCGGGCGGAGCACGGGCCTCTCGTCTACGCGAACGGCCCGCGCACACTGCGGGAGTTCATGGAGGCCACCTGGGCGTTCGGCGATCAGCCGTTCCTGGTCTCGGGTGAACGGACCTGCTCGTACGGTGAGTTCTTCGCCGCCGCCTCCTCGCTGGCCCGGCGCCTCACCGATGTGTACGGGCTTCGCCCCGGGGACCGGGCCGTGCTGGCCATGCGTAACCACCCCGAGTGGCAGATCGCCTTCTGGGCGGTTCAGCTGGCAGGCCTTGTCGCCGTACCGCTCAACACCTGGTGGACCGAAGGCGAGTTCGGATACGCCCTCGACGACTGCGAGCCCGCCGTGCTCCTGGCCGACGCCGAGCAGGTGCCGAAGGTGGCGGGCTGGGTCCGCGCGGCCGGGGCGCGGCTCGTCGTCTTCCATGACGAAGTCAGAGGCGAAGGCGAAGGCGACCGGGCGCACGTGCCCGGGGCCGAGCGATACGCCGACCTGCCGGAGCCCGATCCGTACGCCGCGCCGCCCGAGGTGGAGATCAGGCCGGAGGACGACGCCACCATCATCTACACCTCAGGCACCACCGGTCGGCCCAAGGGCGCCGTGGCCACCCACCTCGCGCAGGCGGGCGCCGCCCTCAACCCGCGCTACCAGGCGGCCGTATCGGCGCTCGGCCGTGGCATCGTCCCGGGCCAGGGCCCCGCGCCGGTCACCCTGATGACCTTCCCGTTCTTTCATGTCGCGGCGTTCACCGGGCTGTACGCGGCGATGGCCGCGGGCGGCGCCCTCGTCCTGATGCCGAAGTGGGACGCGGGCGAGGCCCTGCGGCTGATCCGCCGGCACGAGGTCACCCACTACGCGGGCGTACCCGCGACCGCGCTCCAGCTGCTCGCGGCGGCGGACGGCGCGGGCGACGGTCTGGAGAGCCTGAAGGGGCTGAACACCGGTGGGGCGGCGGTCCCTCCCGACCTGGTCGCGCAGCTCACGACCCGGTACGGCGAGCGCATCGAGCCGCGCAACGGTTACGGCCTGACCGAGACCAGCGGCGGGGTACTGGCCGCCTTCGGAGCGGCGTACCGGGCGCACCCCGAATCGGCCGGCACCCCGACGCCGGTCACCGAGGTGCGGATCGCCGGACCCGCGGGCGAGGCCCTCCCGGACGGCGATGCGGGTGAGCTGTGGCTGCGCGGCCAGTCCCTGGCCCGTGGCTACTGGCGTGACGAGGCGGCGACGGCCGAGGCGTTCACGGGCGGCTGGTTCCGTACGGGGGACCTCGCCGTCGTCCGGGACGGGCGGGTGACCGTCGTGGACCGGATCAAGGACATGGTGATCCGGGGCGGCGAGAACGTGTACTGCGTGGAGATCGAGGCCGCGCTGCACGACCACCCCGACGTCCGGGACGCGGCGGTGCTCGGCGTCCCGCATCCGGTGCTGGGCGAGGAGGTCGCGGCGGTCGTCCGGGTGCGCCCGGGGTCCCCTGTCACGCCGGACGCGCTGCGGGAGCACGTGGGGCGTGGCCTGGCCGCGTTCAAGGTGCCGGCCCATGTGCTGGTGACGGCGGAGCCGCTGCCCCGCAACGCCACGGGAAAGATCCTCAAGCGGGAGCTGCGCGGCGTGGTTCAGGAGCACGTACGAGAAGGGCGCCACCCTCAGGCCGGGTGACAGGGAGGCCCCGGGAGGTCCCACGACAGGGGCCCCGGATGGCCCCACGGCAGGGAGGTCCCGAAGGCCCCACGGCCGGGCGGCGCGGCGCGGCGGCAGCGGGACGGTCCGCGGCCTCAGGGCCGGGTGATCCGTACCCGGTAGTTCCCGTCGGCGTCCTTGTCCAGCACGGATATGCGTATGCCGTCGGTGCGGTCGGTGAACGTCTCGCCGGGCTGGAACGGGGCGTCGGAGAGCTCGGCGTGGACGTTCGGCCGACGGGTGCAGCCACCGCTGTCCTCGGTGCTGTCCACGACGGACACCGGGCCCCGGCCGGTGTCCACGTCGGAGCTCACCTTGTAGATGAGGACGCCTGGCCGGCACACCGCTTCGTCGTTGCCCTCGGCGGTCCGTACCTCCACCGCGTAGCCGGACTCCGCGCTCACCGGCACGAAGGCCAGCTTCGGGCCGCCCGGCGTGGCCAGCGGCCCGAGCGTGTGTTCGCTGGTGCCGGGCATGGCGGCGCAGCTGACCTGGTCGCTGTCCAGCCAGCCGAGCTTCCACTTGTGCCAGCCCAGGAAGTCGTTGTTGGCCCCCCAGTCCTCGGACATGATGTCCCAGTGCCCCACGGAGCCGCCGCCCTCCATCGTGTAGAGGTCGGGCAGTCCGAAGACATGGCCGTTCTCGTGGGGCAGGACCCGGTAGCCGGTCGTCGCGTACGAGCCGGAGCCGTCGTCCTGGCGGCTGTAGACGAAGGACGTGTTGGCGAGCGGGGTGCCGTCGGCGAACGGGGCGTCGTCGTTGCCCGAGAAGGTCACCGACAGGACGGTGTCCAGCGCCGAGGGGCCGGCGTTCGGGGTGACCAGCACGTTGACCAGGTCGTACGCCGAGAAGTCGACCTTCGGATCGGCGACGGACACCAGGTCCTTGACCATCTTGCGGTAGCCGGGTTCGTACGGTGAGCCGCGCTCGATCCCGTACTCGGAGAACGGCTTCGGCATCCGCAGCCAGTCCTTCACGGGTGCTTCGGGCACATAGGTGAGCCGGCCGTAGGAGCTGGTGCGGTACCAGTCGGAGGTCTGCGGGAAGAATTCGTCGAGGCGGTCGGTCGCCGGTTCCGTGGCCTGTGCGTCGGGGAAGTCGATCATCAGGTTCAGTGCTTTGATCCGGCCGGTGGAGCGGGCGTAGCCGGGCGGTGTCGGCATGCCCTCCGACATCTGCACGCCCATGGCCGAGGGTATTCGGCACGGCGCGAGCCCGGTTCCCCGTGGTGCGGACGCGGGCCCGGCGGAGGCGCGGCTGGCGACGGGGAGGGTGGAGCTGGCCGTGGCCACGGTCGCGATGACCAGGGCCGTCGCTCCGGCGAGTGCGAGGGGACGGCGGTATCGGCGTATCCGGTGGCGGGGCTGCGGCATGGGGCGACGCCTTCGGGTCCGCGGCAGTCGGCCGGCCCTGACTGCGCTCTGGCGATCAGCCTCTGCCGGGTGGTGGGGGACCGCTCGTCGGGTGCGCCGATGGAGGGTTTCTGCCCGCCATGTCATGTGATGTAGGTCACATGATCTGAGGGAAATAACTGGGGATCCCCTCCCCGTTTGCACCTGTGTCCCCATGAAGCGGGGACGCGGTCCCCGGTTCCGATCGGGGGACCGGTCAGACACCGGAAGGAAAGCCGTGAAGTCCGTCGCCGACATCGCCGCCTGCGCGGCGCAGCGCCGTACGCCCCGCACGCGGGCCGACGCACTGCGCAACCGGGAGCGGATCGTGACGGCCGCGCGTGAGATGTTCGTCGAGTTCGGTCCTGACGTGCCGCTCGACGAGGTCGCCCGGAGGGCGGGTGTCGGCAACGCCACGCTCTACCGGAACTTCCCCGACCGGTCGGCTCTGATCCATGAGGTCGTCCTCGCGGTCACCTCTCGTACCATCGAGAGGGCGCAGGAGGCCGTCGCGGCCGAGCCCGATCCGTTCGCCGCTCTCAGCCGCTTCGTGCACGCGGCTGCCGGCGAGAGGATCGGCGCCCTGTGCCCGATGCTGTCCGGTGGCTTCGACAGCACCCATCCCGAACTGCTCACCGAGCGCCGTCGCCTCGAAGAGGCCGTCGAGGGGCTCGTGGAGCGTGCCATGTCCGCGGGGAGGCTGCGCACCGACATCGCCGTCGGTGACGTACTCGTCGCCCTCTCCCAGCTCACCCGGCCACTGCCCGGCATCGCCTGCCCGGACATCGACCGGTTCACCCACCGCCATCTGCAGCTCTTCCTGGACGGCCTGGAGAATCCGGCCCGTTCCGAGCTGCCGGGATCGGCGGCGACCTTGGAGGACCTGCGCAGCGGGCGGTGACGCCCGCGCACCGGAGAACCGACCCACAGACTCCCGGCCCCCAGCGGCCCACCCCAGTCCCATGAAGCCGGACCGGACCTGACAGGCAGGTCCGGCCGCCGGAATCGCTCGCCCTTTTTTCGGCTCCGTACGCGGCCCCGTCGCGGCCCGTCCCGCCGGATTCACCACTCTTCGTGTCCTTAGGTGGCTAGTTCCATGTCGAAAACAGCCGGAACCCTTCCGGATCCCAGTCGCTGGAAAGCGTTGGCGTTCATCGCCCTCGCCCAGCTGATGGTCGTGCTCGACGCGACCATCGTGAACATCGCCCTGCCTTCCGCCCAGACCGACCTGGGCATCTCCGACGGCAACAAGCAGTGGGTGATCACCGCGTACGCGCTCGCGTTCGGTGGGCTCCTGCTCTTCGGTGGGCGCATAGCCGACCTCTGGGGCCGTAAGCGGACCTTCCTGGTCGGTCTGATCGGCTTCGCCCTGGCCTCCGCGCTCGGTGGCGCCGCCACCGGCCAGGCCATGATGTTCGGTTCGCGCGCGCTCCAGGGTGTCTTCGGGGCCCTGCTCGCACCGGCCGCGCTCTCGCTGCTCGCGGTGATGTTCACCGATGCCAAGGAGCGCGCCAAGGCCTTCGGTATCTACGGAGCCATCGCGGGTGGCGGTGGCGCGGTCGGCCTGATCCTGGGCGGCTTCCTCACCGAGTACCTGAACTGGCGCTGGACCTTCTTCGTCAACATCCCGTTCGCGATCATCGCCGCCGCGGGTGCGTACTTCGTCATCCGGGAGCCGTCCGGCGGCCGCAACCGCTCCCCGCTGGACATCCCCGGTGTCGTCCTGTCCACGCTTGGCCTGGTGTCCCTGGTCTACGGCTTCACCCGCGCCGAGTCGGCGGGATGGTCGGACTCGCTGACCATCGGCATGTTCGTCGCGGCCGGTGTGCTGCTGCTGGCCTTCGTCGTCACCGAGGCGCGGGTCAAGTCCCCGCTGCTGCCGCTGCGCGTCCTGACCGAGCGCAACCGTGGCGGTGTCTACCTCTCGCTGGGCCTCGCCATCATCGGGATGTTCGGGCTCTTCCTCTTCCTGACGTACTACCTCCAGGTCGTCCAGGGCTACTCACCGGTGAAGACCGGCTTCGCGTTCCTGCCGATGATCGCGGGAATGATCACCGGCTCCACGCAGATCGGCGCGCGGCTCATGACCCGCGTTCCGCCGCGGTTCCTGATGGGCCCCGGCTTCCTGGTGGCGGCCGTCGGCATGCTGCTGCTGACCCAGCTGGACCTCGACACGTCCTACGCGTCCGTCATCCTGCCGGGCCAGCTGCTGCTCGGCCTCGGTATGGGTACCGCGTTCATGCCGGCCATGTCGCTGGCCACGCACGGCATCGAGCCGCGTGACGCGGGGGTGGCCTCCGCGATGGTGAACACCTCGCAGCAGGTCGGCGGCGCCATCGGTACGGCGCTGCTCAACACCATCGCCGCCGGTGCCACCACGGCCTACATCGCCGATCACGCCGCAGGGGCGAGCGACCCGAAGGTACTCCAGCTGCAGGCCATGGTCGCGGGCTTCTCCGGCGCGATCTGGTGGGCGGTCGGCATCCTGGTCGCCGCCTCGGTGATCGCGGTGACCCTCGTCAACACCGGACGCCCCGGCACGGGTGCGACCGGCGGCTCGGGGGAGCTGACGGAAGGGGCCGAGGACGAGGTCAGGATCCCGGTCGTCGCACACTGACCGGTTCGCGCACCGGCCGGTTCGCGTACTGACCGATTTCGCGCACTGGCCGGTTCGCGCGCCGACTCTGCCCTGGTTCCGCTCAGCGGAGCCAGGGCAGGTCTGTGTCCGTGCCTTCCGGCTGCAGGCCTGAGGCGATGACCTGCATGATCTCGCCGAGGTGTTTCACCTGCTCAGGGCTGAGCCGGTCGAACATCGCCTGACGTACGGCTTCGACGTGCCCCGGTGCGGACCGCGCCAGCATGGCCTCGCCCTCGTCGGTGAGGATCGCGTTCTGGCCGCGCTTGTCGGTGCGGCAGTTCTCGCGGCGGACCCAGCCGTTCTTCTCCAGCCTGGCCACGGCGTGCGAGAGACGCGAGCGCGTGATCTTGGCGTCCTTGGCCAGCTCGGTCATGCGCTTGCGCCGCCGAGGGGCACGGGAGAGGTGGACGAGCAGTCCGTAGTAGACGTGCGGCATGCGGGCATCGCGCTGCAACTGACGGTCGAGGTGGTCCTCCATGAGCGCGGTGGCCTGGAGATAGGCCTGCCACACGCTCTGCTCTTCGTCGGTGAGCCACCGGGGCCCACCGTGGGATGCCGTGGTCATGTACTCCACTGTACGACCTTTTCTTGAAAGTTGAACTAGATAGAGCTAAGGTCTCTGGTAGTTGGAACTTGAATCTTCAAGTTTCCGTTACCTGTGTAGAACACACATACCTTGATCGGCAGCGGAATGGGAGCGTCATGACAACCACCACGGAGCGCATGCCCGCCCTCTACCTCTCGCACGGCGCGCCGCCGCTCGCCGACGATCCGGTCTGGCCCGGCGAGCTGGCCGCCTGGTCGGCCGGGCTGCCGCGCCCCAAGGCGATCCTGATGGTGTCCGCGCACTGGGAGGAGGCCCCGCTGGCACTCGGTGCCACCAGGACCGTGCCGCTGGTCTACGACTTCTGGGGCTTCCCCGAGCACTACTACCAGGTGCGTTACGCCGCCCCGGGGGCCCCGAAGCTCGCGGACGACGTCCGTAAGCTGCTGCGCGGCGCCGGGACCCCGGTCCAGGACATCCCCGACCGCGGTCTCGACCACGGGGCGTACGTGCCGCTGGTCGAGATGTTCCCGGATGCCGACATCCCCGTGCTCCAGATCTCGATGCCGACGCTCGACCCGCAGAAGCTGATGGCCATCGGACGCAAGCTGGCCCCGCTGCGCGACGAGGGCGTGCTGATCGTCGGGAGCGGCTTCTTCACACACAACCTGGCGGCGCTGCGGCACCCCGGTGGCGGCACCCCGGGCTGGTCGGCGGAGTTCGACGACTGGGGGCACCGGGCGCTGCAGGGGCAGGACATCGACTCCCTGCTGGACTTCGAGCACGTCTCACCGGCGGGCCGCCTCGCCCACCCCCGTACGGAGCACTTCGCGCCGCTGTTCGTGACCCTGGGCGCGGCCGAGGGTGAGCTGGATCAGGGGCGCAGCGTCATCGACGGCTTCTGGCTGGGGCTGGCCAAGCGCTCGGTGCAGTTCGGCTGAGCGGCCGGGCCTCTACGGCCCTGAGCGGCCGGGTCCCTGTGACGCCGGGCCGGCCGTGTCCGTACGGCGCTCAGCGGCCGGGCTCCTGTGGGGGCGTCCCCCGCAGTCGCTTCTCGTACCAGGACACGTCCCAGTAGCTGCCGAACTTGCGGCCCACCTCCGTGTACGTCCCGACGTGCCGGAAGCCGAAGGTGTCGTGCAGCCGCACCGACGGCTCGTTGGGCAGCGCGATCGCCGCATAGGCGCGGTGGACGTCCTCGCCGGACAGGGCGTCGAACAGTGCCTCGTACAGGAGGGTGCCGATGCCGCGGCCCGTGGTGCCGGGTGCGCAGTACACGCTCACCTCGACCGAGGTGCTGTAGGCGGCCTTCGGGCGGTACGGGCTGCTGGTGGCGTAGCCGAGGACATACGGCGCGTCGTGCCGGGTATCCGGATCCGAAGCAACCAGGAGCCGGTGGGGGCCGTCTTCCGGGTGGGAGTGCAACCACGGCAGGCGCTCGTCCCGGGTGAAGGCGACCGTGTCGAAGGTGAGCGCGGTCTCACGGACGTAATGGTTGTAGATGTCTGTGAGGGCCCCCAGGTCGGCCTCCGCGCCCGGCCTGACCTGCACTTTTGCGGGTATCTGCACGTTGTGTCCTCATTTTTTGGGCGACAGGGTACTGCATGATCTCGAAAGTGAATGGTCCCCGTGGGAATTCTGTCCGGATTCCAGTCGTTGTTTCCATCGGATGCAGGGCACCCGGGAGGGTGTCGCGACCTACTCAGCAAGGGAGCACGCATGGCAACCCGTGCCGTCGCCCGTCGTACGTCCGCCAGCACCGGCGGGACCGACCGGGCAAGCAGTGTTCGCGCCACAGGCGGGGAGATCGCCGATCGCGACCTGGTCGGCATGTACCTGGACGAGATCGCTCGTACACCACTGCTCGACGCCGCCAAGGAGGTCGAGCTCTCCCAGGCGATCGAGGCGGGCGTCTTCGCCCAGCAGATCCTCGACGGAGTGGTGGAGAGCGAAGCCGGCGGAGCGAAGCGTGAGGAGCTGGAGGCGCTGGTCGCCGAGAGCGAGCGCGCCAAGGACATATTCATCCGCTCCAACCTCCGGCTCGTCGTTGCCGTGGCCAGGCGCTACCCCAGGGCGGGCCTGCCCCTGCTCGACCTGATCCAGGAGGGGAACGCCGGCCTGGTGCGCGCGGTCGAGAAGTTCGACTATGCCAAGGGCTTCAAGTTCTCCACGTACGCCACCTGGTGGATCCGGCAGGCCATCACCCGTTCCATCGCCGACCAGTCCCGCACGATCCGGCTGCCCGTCCACCTCGTGGAGGAGCTCGGCAGGATCAGGCGCGTGCAGCGTGAATTCAACCGTGAACACGGGCGCGACCCGGACCACACGGAGATCGCCGCCGAGCTCGACTCCAACGCCGAGCGCGTCGGTAACGTCCTGGACTGGGCCCGCGACCCGGTCAGCCTGAACATGTCCGTGGACGACGACGGCGACACGCAGTTCGGGGACCTGCTGGAGGACACCTCCGCCGTGTCGCCCGAGCAGTCCGTCATGACGCTGCTGCGCAGCGAGGAGCTCGAGGACCTGATCGGCAAGCTCGACAACCGCACCGCCTCCATCATCAAGATGCGGTACGGCATCGAGGACGGCCGTGAGCGGACCCTCACCGAGGTGGGCAAGCAGCACGGTCTGACGCGGGAGCGGATCCGTCAGATCGAGAAGCACGCATTGCTCGAATTGAAGCGAATGGCTCACGACACGGGCTTTGACGCTGCGGCGTGAGCGAATAACCCGTAATCTCCCCATCAAGCCGGTTCGCACCGGCCCGACGACCGGTCTCCTTCCGGTCCCCTGAGCTGAGTCCCGGCGCCCACCCCCCCCCGGCGCCGGGGCTCATTCATGTCCGCCCCGCCTCCCGCGTCCCGCCCCCGTGTTCCGCCTCCTCCTTACGCCTCCCTCCCTACGCCTTCTGCCTTCCGCCGGACGACGCGGCGCGGGTCAGGCGGGTACCCAGTCCGCCGAGGTACTCCAGCAGACGGTCGGGCCCGTGTACCTCGAACTCGCAGTCCACGAGCGCGAGCCGCAGTGCCACCCACTCCAGCGAGTCGAAGGAGACCGTGCGCAGCCGGCAGCTCTGCTCATCCGTCGGCTCCACCGCACCGAGCGTCGCGGGCAGCCGCGCCGTCACGAAGCCCGCCGGCGCCTGGAAGGTCACGTCCAGGTGCAGTCCGGGCTGCGTACGCGCCATCGAGCCGGCGAGGAACTCCGCCGCGTCCCCGCCCCCGGTGGGCAGCTCACGCGGGATGAAGCGGGACCCGGTGACGAAGGGCTCACTCACCCGGTCCACCCGGAAGGTGCGCCAGTCCTCGCGATCCATGTCGTACGCCACGAGATACCAGCGGTTGCCCGTGCTCACCAGGCGGTACGGCTCGGCCTGCCGTCTGGAGCCGGTCCCGTCGCCCGCCCGGTAGGCGAAGCGCAGCCGCTCCCGCCCGGTGACCGCCGAGGCGATCGTGGTGAGCGTGTGCGGGTCGATGGTCGAGCCGTCGCCTCGGGTGAGCGGCACGGTGGCGTTCTGCAAGGAGGAGACCCGGTGCCGCAGCCGGGACGGAAGTACCTGCTCCAGTTTGGCCAGGGCGCGTACGGACGCCTCGTCGACGCCTTCGATGGCGTGACCCGCCCCGGCCCGCAGGCCCACCGCGATGGCCACCGCCTCCTCGTCGTCCAGGAGGAGCGGCGGCATGGCGGAGCCCGCGACCAGGCGGTATCCGCCGACCGAACCGCGCGAGGCCTCGACCGGATAGCCGAGTTCACGGAGCCGGTCGATGTCGCGGCGGATGGTGCGCGGGGTGACGTCGAGCCGGTCGGCCAGTTCGCTGCCAGGCCACTCGCGCGGGGTCTGGAGGAGCGACAGCAGTTTCAGCAGTCGTGCCGGGGTGTCGGTCATGCGTACAGGATGCCCATCCATTAGGTCACTACCTGACCTGTTGGCCCTCTAGCTTCGCCGCATGACTTCATCCGAATCTCTGCCGGCCACGCCGCCGCAGCCGGTGGACCGGCGTCGCTGGTTCGCGCTCGCGATCGTGATGACCGCGGCCTTCATGGACCTGGTCGATGTCACGATCGTCAACATCGCCATCCCGAGCATCACACGGGACACCGGGGCCTCGTTCACCTCGATCCAGTGGATCACCGCCGGTTACGCGCTGGCCTTCGCCGCCGGACTGATCACCGGCGGCCGGCTCGGCGACATCTACGGCCGCAAGCGGCTCTTCCTCATCGGCATCGGCGGTTTCACGATCGCCTCAGCCCTCTGCGGCTTCGCCGCGAACCCGGAGATGCTGGTCGCCTCTCGCATCCTCCAGGGCGGCATGGCCGCGCTGATGGTGCCGCAGGTGCTGTCGATCGTGCATGCCACCTTCCCGGCGCACGAGCGCGGAAAGGTCTTCGGGCTGTTCGGGGCGATCGTCGGGCTGGGTGCGGTGTCGGGGCCTCTGCTGGGCGCCCTGCTCACCGAGTGGAACCTCTTCGGTCTCCAATGGCGGCCGATCTTCCTGATCAACCTGCCGGTCGGCATCGCCGGACTGCTGCTCGGGCGGAAGTTCATCAGCGAGTCCAAGGCGCCGAAGGCGCTCCGGCTCGACCTGACCGGCGTGGCCCTGGTGACGCTCGGGCTCCTCATGCTGCTCTACCCGCTGACTCGGGGACGAGACCTTGGCTGGCCGCTCTGGGGTCATGTATCGATGGCCGCAAGCCTCCTGGTGTTCGCGGCGCTCGTCCTGTTCGAGCGTCGGAAGGCGGACCGGGACGGCTCACCGCTCATCGAACTGTCGCTGTTCCGGGTGAAGAGCTTCGCGGCGGGCACAGCCGTGCAGTTGACCTTCGGTATCGCCCTGGGGATCTTCTTCCTGGTCTGGACGCTCTACTTGCAGATGGGGCTCGGCTGGAGCGCCCTGCGCGCCGGCTCGACGGGCATCCCGTTCTCGGTCGCCGTCTCCTGCGCGGCCGGGATCTCCGTACAGAAGCTGGTGCCCCGCTTCGGCCGCAAGGTGCTTCAGGCGGGCGCGCTGCTGATGATCGCCGGACTGCTGCTGTACGTCTGGGAGGCCGGGCGCTACGGAACGGCCATCACCCCCTGGCAGATGGTGCTCCCGCTGGTGGTCATGGGCGTGGGCATGGGGCTGATCGTGGCTCCGCTGACGGACGCGGTGCTCTCCGGGGTGCCGAAGGAGCACTCGGGTTCCGCGTCCGGGCTGATCAACACCGTGCAGCAGATGGGTACGGCGCTGGGGCTCGGCCTCGTCTCGGTGGTCTTCTTCGGCTCGATCGGGGACCGGCTGCCGCCGGAGGCGATGGGCGCGGCGTTCGTGGAGGCGTTCCAGCGGTCGCTGTGGTGGGTGGCCGGGGTGCTCGCGGTGATCTTCCTCGTGATGTTCGCCCTGCCGGCGAGGCCTCGGGTGAGCCCGGACGAGGATCAGGCCCCGGACCAGGCTGGGGCTTCGGATCAGGCCCAGGACGACGGTCTGCCGAACGAGCCCGCGCTGACGAGCTGAACCTGCCGTACCCGGGTCAGCAGATCCGGGTACGGTCCTCCATGGCCAGGCGGGCGGCCTGCTCGTCGTCGTAGACCTCGCACATGTGCCGGCCGTCGGGTGTGGCCGTGTGCTCCACCTCCCACAGGCTCGTCTCGGTGCCGTCCAGGAGGAGGAAGGCGTGCTCGTAGAGCGTGAAGCCGGCGTCCCGTCCGTCGACGTGGAACTGGCGGCCGAAGACCTGGGTGATGTGATGGGCGAAGGCGGCCCGGAGGAGTCCGGCCGTCCCGTCGCCGGGCCGGTCGCCGTTCTCTGCGCGGCGCAGGACCCGGCGGGCGTGGTCCGCCGAATTGTCCTGGGCGTACATACGGGGCACGGGGGCGGGTGGGACGCTCATGAGCAGGGTGAACGCCTCCAGCTCCTCCCGCAGGCCCTCGTCACCGAGGGCGGGGGTGTCCCAGAAGCTGCCGGCGAGACGCGCCGCGGCGAGCTGGGCATCGCCCTCGTCGTCGTACAGCTCGTGGCGGAGAGGGGCGGGGACGGCGTCTCTGCCGCCGCCGTGCACCAGCTCCCACAGGGTGACCGTGGTGCCGTCGGAGAGCAGGTAGGTGTGTTTGTAGGTCTCGCGGTGCAGCACGGCGCTGTGGTGGGACGAATGCAGGGCGCTGCTGTGCGCCAGCGCCGTCCCGAGCCGGCCGACCGTGGTGTCGGACAGGTCGAAGGAGTTGAGGGCGCATCGCAGGAGTCGCTCGAGGTGCTGCTCGGTTGTCTCGTACGGATCGCTCAAGGTGCTGTCTCCAGGCCGTCGCCGCGTGTTACCCGATGCGTGCATAACGTAGTCCCTGGGTCTGACATCGTGACCGGGGTTCGCAAAAAACGTACCGCGCACGCAGAAAGTTCCCGGCTGTTCGTCACGGTGCACAGGTGTGTTCAGGGCGTGCCGTAGAGCTCGCCGTACGAGGGGAACGTGCCTCCGGGGCCATCGACGCCCTCGGCCGCCCTGACGGCCTTCACAATGGCGCGGGCCAGGGCATCTGCCCCCGCGGCCAGAATGCCGTTGAGTGCCGTGACGGGCTCCGGGGGCAGTGGCAGCCGGCCGGTGGAGAGTGCGAAGACGGTGTCCCCGTCGGTGAGCAGATGGACCGGCCTGACGGCGCGCGCCAGCCCGTCGTGCGCCGTGCCCGCGAGCTTCTGCGCCTGGGCCCGGGTGAGGGCGGCGTCGGTGGCGACGACGGCGATCGTGGTGTTGAGGACACTGCCCGCCCGTGAGTCGCCGCTCCGTGTCTCGTCCTCCGGCGCGCCCGCCCGTTTCGCGTGCGCCTCCCGCGCGCCCTGGATCTCGGCCAGCCGCCGGCGCGCGGCCTCGTGTACCTCCGACGCCGGGTGCGCGGGCGGCTCTTCGGCGCCGTACTCCCCGTACAGCACCCCTGTCACCGGGTCGAGGACCGAACCGGCGGCGTTGACGACGGCCAGTGCGGCGACCGTGATGCCCGAGGCCAGGCGGATACTGGCCGTGCCGACACCGCCCTTGAGCCTCCCGGCCACCGCACCCGTGCCCGCGCCCACCGTGCCCTCGGAGACCTGTGCGCCCGGTCCTGAAGAGGCGGCGGCCTCCACGGCGGCACGGCCGGTCGACGCGTCGGGGCGGGCCCGCCATGCGCCGCCCCGGCCCAGATCGAAGAGGCAGGCCGCCGGAACCACCGGCACCACCTGGGAGGGATCGGGGCCGACCTGGACGCCGCGCCCCCGCTCCTCCAGCCAGGCCATCACACCGGACGCCGCGTCGAGACCGTACGCGCTGCCGCCGGTCAGGACGACCGCGTCGATCCGCTGCACCAGATTGCGCGGATCGAGCGCGTCGGTCTCCCTGGTGCCGGGGCCCCCTCCTCGTACGTCGACGGCCGCCACGGCTCCGCCCTCGGGGGCGAGGACGACGGTGGTGCCGCTCAACGCGCCCTCGCCCGGCACCCGGGCGTGCCCGACGCGGATCCCCGCGACGTCCGTGAGTGCGTCCAGCGGACCCTGGCCGGGCCGTTCCTCGGTCATGGCGAGCTCCTCCTGGGCGAGGGCGGGCGAGAGCGTGCGTGGCGGGGATCGCCGCGTACCGGCGAACGTACAGGCGGCAGCCGGGGGAGGGGGAGATGTGTCGGAACGCACCACCCGGCGGGGCGCCCGCCCCGGATAGAATCGGCCGCATGGTCCGACCGTCCCGTGGCGACGCGCGCCCCGGGATGTGGCGGCGCGAGGCAGGCACCGTGCTGCGCGAGGTCGCACCGATCCCCGAGCAGGCGACAGCCCCTTTCGCCATCATCGCCGGGCTCCGGATTCCCCGTGTCCCCACGGAGTGGGCACCCCACGCGCATGCCCTGCACGAGCTCGTCTGGGTGCGCGGGGGAACGCTGACGTCCCGGGTGGCTGACCGCGTCTTCACCGTGTCCGAGGGGCAGGGGCTGTGGATGCCCGCCGGACTGGTGCATGGCGGCAGGGCGACGGCGGGCGCGAAGTTCTACGAGGCCTTCTTCGCCCCCGACCGTGCGCCGATCGCCTTCCAGGAGCCGAGGGCGATCGCGATGACGCCGCTCCTGGAGTCACTGCTGAACCATCTGTCCAGCTCGGACCTGGACGCGGCGGCCAGGGCGCGGGCGGAGTCGGTCGTGTTCGACGTGCTCCAGCCGTCGGAGCGCCAGTTCGTCCTGCAACTGCCCGGCGACGCCCGGATCGACGCGATCGCCGAAGCCCTGCTGGACGATCCGGCCGACTGCCGGTCGCTGGAGGAGTGGGCGCGACGGCTGGGCATCAGCGAGCGCACCATCACCCGTGCCTTCCGTCACGCGACGGGGCTGTCCTTCGCGCAGTGGCGGCAGGCGCTGCGGGTGCATCAGGCGCTGACGCTGCTCTCGGACGGGCTCGATGTGACAACCGTGTCCGAGATGCTCGGCTACGCGCAGCCCAGCACCTTCATCGCCTCTTTCCGAAGGGTCATGGGCACCACGCCGGGCGCGTTCTTCGACATCATCGATGACGGTCCACGGGATGTCCGGAATCCCGTATTGCCTGTCCAAAACTCCTGATTGCCGACATGACAAGCGGAACATACCCTTCTTGGAGTTAGGCAACCCTTAGTTTGCTCGCCGGGTACGGCGGAGGGTGCCGCCGCCCTGCCCCTCCGAGCATCCGGACCACCCATGTTCACAAGCCCCTCCCGGAGCGCCGACCGGCCCGTGGCCGATCCCGCCACGCCGGCGGCCTCGGCCCTCAACGGGCACGACCTGGTGCTGCGTTACAGCGGCACCCAGGTCGTCCACGGTGTCTCGCTGGCCCTGGAACCCGGCCGCGCGACCGCCCTGGTGGGGCCGAACGGCAGCGGGAAGTCCACGCTGCTGCGTGCGCTCTCCCGACTGCACCGGGTGGACGGCGGCAGGGTCACGCTCGGCGCCCCCGACGGCCCGTCCGAGCGCGACGCGGCTCTGCTCAGCGCCCGGCAGTTCGCCCGTGAGGTCACGCTGTTCTCCCAGTCGAGGCCCGCGCCCCAGGGGCTGACGGTCACGGAGGTCGTGGCGTTCGGACGGCACCCCTACCGGCGCGGCTTCGCCGGACTCACCGCCGACGACCGGAGCGCCATCGACCACGCCATGGGCGTCACGGGTGTGCGGGAGATGTCGGACAGGCCGGTCGGGGAACTCTCCGGCGGCGAGATGCAGCGCGTCTGGCTCGCGGCCTGTCTGGCCCAGGACACCGGCGTCGTACTGCTGGACGAACCGACCAACCACCTGGATCTTCGCTACCAGGTCGAGACCCTCGACCTCGTACGCGACCTCGTCGAGGAGCACGGCATCGCGGTCGGGATCGTGCTGCACGACCTCGACCAGGCGTCACGTGTCGCGGACACCTTGGTCCTGATGCGTTCCGGCCGTGTGCACGCGGCGGGCGCACCGGCCGACGTCCTCACCGCCGAGAACATCGGCGAGGTCTACGACATCCGGGTCGATGTCGGCATCGACCCGCGCACGGGCCGTCTCCGTATCGACCCGATCGGACGCCACCCCGCCTGAGGCGGCCGGACGTCAACGCCACGCCAACCCCGCGCCTGAAGCGGCACATCCGCCGCTGCGACTCCTCGCAATTCATCGCTTCATCGCAAGAACAAGAAAGAGGATCAGTCATGAACCGTGCCCATCGCCTGGCGGCGTCAGCCTCCACAGGGCTCATAGTCCTCGCCGCGACGGCTTGCGGCACGACCGATGTCGACAAGGCCACGGCCACCAGCAGCGCCAGCGCCTCGCCCGCGTCGAAGGACTGCGCGGCGGACACCACGGCCACCTCGACGAAGCCGGTCTCCTTCAAGGACGGCGTGGGCCGCCAGGTGAAGCTCGACAAGCCGGCCAAGCGGATCGCGGTCCTGGAATGGCAGCAGGTCGAGGACGCACTGACCTTGTGCGTCACCCCCACCGCGGTCTCCGACGCGAAGGGCTACAGCACCTGGGTCAGCGCGGAGAAGCTGCCCGGCGGGGTGACCGACATCGGCACCCGTGAGGAGCCCGACCTCGACACCCTCTACGCGGCGAAGCCCGACCTGATCGTCGTGGAGGCGTTCGACGCCGACGACGAGACCCTCGTGAAGCTGGAGAAGCGAGGCGTCCCCGTGATGGCCACCAAGGGGGCGAACCCGAAGGACCCGATCGGGAACATGCGGGACGTGTTCAGCATGATCGGCAAGGCGACGGGGCGCACCGAGCGGGCCGACCAGGTGCTCAAGGAGTTCGACGACCACCAGGTGGCGGCGAAGAAGCAGGTCAACGACGCCGATCTGCCGACGAAGGACTTCCTGTTCTTCGACGGGTGGCTGGAGGGCGGCAACCTCACGATCCGTCCCTACAGCAAGGGCGCCCTGTTCACCGAGATCGGTGAAGAGCTCGGAATGAAGTCCGCGTGGACCGACGACGTCAACAAGGCACACGGCGACGGAGGCGTCGACCCCTCCTACGGCCTCGCGCAGACCGATGTCGAGGGACTTACATCGGTGGGCGACGCCAACCTCTTCTACGCCAATGACGAGGGGGCCGGCGGATACGTCGCCGAGCTGGAGAAGAACCCGCTCTGGAAGACCATCCCGGCGGTGAAGGAAGGCCGCGCCCACGCCTTCCCGGCGCGGGTGTGGGGCGCGGGCGGTCCGCGCTCCTGCGAGCAGGCGATCGACGCCTACGTCGACGTGCTCGACAAGAAGTGAGCACACCGCACGACGTGTACGCACCGCACGGTGTGTACGCACCGCAGGACGTGAACCGGCAGGACGTGAAGTGAACGCACCGCAGGACGTGAGTACATCGCCGAAGGTGGGCTCACCGCGTACACCGGCACCCCGGAGGGAAGCGCTGCCGCGCGCGGAGCGCGGCAGCGGTCCCACCGGGGTGGCCGTCCTGGCCCTCCTTCTCGTCCTGACCGCGCTGGTGGGCATGTGGCACCTGACGCAGGGGACATCGGGCGTCGGGTTCGGCGACCTGGTGCGGTACCTCGCGGGTGACCGGGACAGCACCGGCGGGGCTCCGGTCGGTGAGATCCTCACCGGATCGCGCCTGCCGCGCCTGCTCGCGGGAGTGGCCGTGGGCATCGCCCTCGGCTCGGCCGGTGCGCTGCTGCAGTCCGTCACGCACAACACGCTCGCATCCCCCGACACCCTCGCGGTCTCGGCCGGGGCCTACTTCACGCTGTCGCTCGTCGCGGCCTTCGGTCTCTCCGTACCGCTCTGGGCGTCGGGTGCGGTCGCCTTCGCCGGTGGGCTGGCAGCGGCGGCGGTCGTACTGGCACTCGCGGGCCGGTCCGCGGGTACGTCGGGCACCCGCCTGATCCTCGCCGGATCGGCGATGGCCATGGCCCTGGACTCGGCGACCGGGATGGTCCTCATCCTTTTCAAGCAGAACACGACCGGCCTGTTCGCCTGGGGGAGCGGTTCGCTCGTCCAGCTGAACATCGACGCGTCCGTACGCGCCTTCCCGCTCGTGGCCGTGGTGCTGTGCGTCGCCCTGGCGCTGTCCCGGCGGCTCGACGTGATGAACCTCGGTGACGACGCCGCGTCCACCCTCGGCGTGCCGATCCGGGCCACCCGTGTGACCGCCGTGATCTGCGCGGTGCTGCTGTCCAGCACCGCGGTGACGCTCGCGGGCCCGATCGCCTTCGTCGGCCTCGGCGCCCCGGTCCTGGCCCGACTGCTCGCGGGGCGGGTCACATCGCTGCGCCCGCACCTCGTCCTCGTACCGGCGGCCGGGCTGCTCGGCGCGCTGCTCATCCTGCTCGCGGACGCGACACTGCGCGCGGTGCAGGGCGCGGACGGGGCGGCCTCCATACCCACCGGAGTCCCGACCGCACTGCTCGGCTCGATCGTGATCGTGGTCCTCGCGCTCCGCCTGCGCGACACGGGCCGGATCAGCCAACCACCGCACGCGCGGGTCGCCGCACGGTCGCGTCGCGCGTTCCTCCTGGTGGTGCTGGCAGCGGTGGCACTCCTGGTCGTGGCGGCCGTCGTGGCGGTGCTGGCGGGAAGTCTCTGGCTGCGCATGGGGGACATCGGGCTCTGGATCCAGGGAACCGCCCCCGACCTGATCGGGCAGGCGCTCGACGACCGGGTCCCGCGGGTGATGGCCGCGATCGTCGCCGGCGCGGCACTAGGACTGGCCGGATGTGTCGTACAGGGCGCGGTACGCAATCCGCTGGCGGAGCCGGGCATCCTCGGCATCACGGCGGGCGCGGGGCTCGGCGCGGTGTGCGTCGTCACGTCGGGACTGTCCGGCGGACGACCCCTGCTCATCGTGGCGGCGATCGTGACAGGGCTCGCCACGTTCGCGGTGATCGCCCTGCTGTCGTGGCGCGGCGGCTTCCTGCCCGACCGGTTCGTCCTGATCGGCATCGGCTGCGGATACGGCATCAACGCCATCACCACCTTCCTCCTGCTGCGTGCCGACCCGTACAACACGCCCCGGATCTTCACCTGGCTCTCCGGGACGACGTACGGGCGCACGTTCTCCGACGTCGTACCGGTCGTCGTGGCGCTGGCGCTCGCGCTTCCCCTGCTGCTCGCCATGCGCAGTCGGCTCGACCTGCTCGCGGTCGACGAGGACACCCCGCGCATCGTCGGCGTCCGGCCCGCGCGCGTGCGCTTCACGGCCCTGACGGTCGCCGCGGTACTCGCGGCGCTCAGCGTGATCGCCGTCGGTGTCGTCGGCTTCGTGGGACTCGTCGCGCCGCACCTCGCCCGCTCACTGGTGGGCGCCAGGCACGGACGGTCGATCCCCGTCTCGATGCTGCTCGGCGCGGTGCTGGTCTGCGTGGCCGACGCCCTCGGCCGCACGCTCGTCGCACCGTCCCAGGTGCCGGCGGGCCTCATGATCGCCCTGGTCGGTGCGCCGTACTTCGTCCGGGTGCTCCGGCAGTCCCGCGCATGACGCACCCACACTCCCCGTCCCTCGTCCCCTTCGGCCCGTCAGGAGCACTTGTGCGTAGCGTCGTCGTCCCCTTCGACCCGGACACGTCACCGGACCCGCTGAGCCGGTTCGGACTAGAGGTGCCGGAGCGCTGGAAGACGGTCGACCGCTCCGCCCACGCCCCTCGCATCGTGGCCGTACCCGGTGAGGACGGTGCCGACCGGGTCGCTGCCGCGCTCGTGACGGCGCGCCCGCGCACGGGGTACCTGAAGATCGTCGACGTCGTCGGTGATGTGCGGGCAGCGGTCGGGGCCGTCGTCGCGCAGGCGCGCGAGCAGGGGCTCGTACAGGTCAAGTGGGAAGGGTGGACGGCGAGTCCGGAGGATGCCGCAGCTGCCGGTTTCGCTCCGCTGCGTCCTCCCGCCGTGCCGCCGGAGGACGGGGCGGGACCGGATACCGGTTACGTCCGCTGGCTGTGCGACGGCGCGGGGACCGAGCCGCCGTACTACCGGCAGACCACGCACTTCACGTGCGGCGCCGTCACCGCCCTGGTGGCGCAGGCGCACGCGGGAACGCCGCCGGTGGAGGGGGAGGTGCTCGACCGCGAGGCGGAGCTGACGCTGTGGCGTGGCGCGACCAACTTCCCCGCGTGCGAACCCGTCGGGCTGGGTGTCGCCGTGCGCCGGGCATGGCCGACGTCTCCCGTCACGGTCCACCTCGATACGGACCTGCCCGTCCTGCTCGACCACTACCCGGCGGAGGAACAGGAGTGGCGTGCCCTGCTCCAGCGCACCTCGCGTACCGAGGCCGGACGGATCGGCGTCCCGGTCGACGCGAGTCGGCTCCCCCTGGCCGGGATCCGCAGTGCGATCGGCCGCCGGGAACATGTGCTGCTCCTGGTCTCGCTCGTCGGGATGCAGGGGTTCGACGTGCCGCACTGGGTGCTCTGCCACGGCGTCGTACCCGGTGCCGTCGTGATCGAGGACCCGTGGGCCCACGCGGTCGCGGGGGACACCTGGGTCGACGCCCATATGCTGCCCGTCCCCGACGCGTCCCTGGACACCATGTCGGCCATGTCGTCCGCGTCCGTGGACGGCTTCCGCGGAGCCGTGACCATCGGTCGCCCGCAGGGGAGCGATACGTCGGGCCACCTGGGCGATGCGCACACATCATAAGGGTGCATAACCGGGTCAAACAGCCATAGCGGTCCTACGGTGGCCGGGTGACCGAGCCACCCGTCCCCGCCGCAGCCGAGCAGCCCGAGACCGGTGCGCGTGCCGGCACGTCCGGCGGGATGGACGGTCGGCCACCCGGCAGATGGCGCTCGGTCACCGCGCGGGCCGCCCGGGGCCTTCCGCGAACCGTCTCCGGCCGAGGGACTCTGGCCGGCGCCGTCGTGTCCGGCCTGCTGATCCTCGCGATCGTGTTCGGCAGCCGCCTGCTGCACGACTTCGACTCCGCGCTGCTGCCGTACGCCGTGGCCACCGTGTTCCTCGCCTTCGGCGTCGCCTACCGCTACACGGTCTGGGTGTCGGCACCCGGCGCCCGACGGCTCTTCAGGAACGGCTGGCGCAGCCTGTTCTCGAGCGAGAACTTCGGCAGGACACCCACCGCCCTGCCGAAGATGATCGCGACCTATCTGGGTTTGCAGAAGTTCCTCGGCGCCCGCTCCCACGCCCGCTGGGCCGCCCATCAACTGATCTTCTGGGGCTGCGTCCTCGCCGCGCTGATCACCTTCCCGCTGACCTGGGGCTGGTTCACCTTCACGTCCGACAGCGGTCCGGGACCCGGCTACGCGATGCGGATCTGGGGCATCAAGGTCCTCGGTTTCGACTCGCTGAACATCCTCGGCTGGCTGATGTTCCACGGCCTGGACATCGCCGCGGCGCTCGTCATCCCCGGCGCGGGATACTTCCTCTGGCGCCGTATGAAGGACCGTGGGGCCATCACCGGACAGCGCTTCGCCTACGACATGGTGCCGCTGCTCGCACTGATCATCATCTCCGTGACGGGCCTGCTGCTCACCTTCTCCTCGCTCTTCCTGCACGGCGGGGGCTACGAGTTCCTGGCGATCCTGCACATGGTGTCGGTGGTCTTCACCCTGATCTACATCCCCTTCGGGAAGTTCTTCCACATCGTCCAGCGCCCGGCAGCGGTCGGCATGCAGCTCTTCAAATACACCGGGCGCCAGGACGACGAGGTCTTCGCCTGCCGCCGCTGCGGAGAGGCGATCGACACCGGCCCGTACGTCGAGAATCTGCGCGGCACCATGCGTGACCTCGAACTCGGCTTCGACGCATGGGCCGAATACTGCCCACGCTGCAAGCGGGTACTGCGCGGCAACGCCTATCTCACCCAGGTCAAGAAGGGTTTCCAGTGACCGCGGATCCACGCGTGGCCGACAGCCGTACGACCGTCCCCCTCGATCCCTCCCTCGCTCCGCCCGGCACCCGGGGCTTCCGGGACGCGGGCGGTATTCCGGCCGACCAGTGGCACGCGGACCAGAACGGCGAGACGCTCGTACCCACCCACTGCTGCTTCTGCGGCGTCCAGTGCGGGATGTATCTCCGGGTGGACCGCGGCGGCAAGGTCTTCGGCGTGGAGCCCCGCAACCACGACATCAACCGCATGCGGCTCTGTCCCAAGGGCATCAACGCCTATCAGCAGGTCAATCACCCGGACCGGCTCACCGCCCCTCTCATGCGCCGCTCCCGGGACGAGGAACTGCGGGAGGTCTCCTGGGACGAGGCGCTCGACTTCACCGTCTCCGAGATCGAGCGCATCCAGCAGGAGCACGGACGGGACGCCTTCGGTGTGCTCGGCGGGGCCAGCCTCTTCTCCGAGAAGACGTATCTGGTCGGCAAGTTCGCCCGGGTGGCGCTGAAGACCAGGCATGTCGACTACAACGGCCGGCTCTGCATGGTCAGCGCCGCCGGCGCCAACAAGCTCGCCTTCAACATCGACCGGGCCGGCAATCCCTTCGCCGACATCCTGCTCACCGACTGCCTCCTGCTCGCCGGGGCCAACGTCGGTGAGTGCTTCCCCGTGCTGACCCAGTACGTCTGGGGGGCCCGGGACCGGGGCGCCACCCTGATCGTGATCGACCCGCGTGAGACGGCCGTCGCGCGCACCGCCGACATCCATGTCGCGCTCAGGTCGGGCACCGACTCGGCCTTCTTCAACGCCGTGCTGAACGTGATCATCGAGGAGGGCCTCACCGACGAGGCGTACCTCGCCGACCACGCCACCGGCTGGGAGGAGGTCAAGGCCAACGTCGCCCAGTACCCCCCGTCCCGCGCCGCGGAGATCTGTGGGATCCCGGCCGAGCAGGTGGTCCAGGTCGCCCGCGCCTTCGCACGGGCGCCCAAGGCCATGGCCTTCCACGCCCGGGGCATCGAACACCACACACAGGGTGTGGAGAACTGCCTCAGCGTGATCAACCTCTGTACCGCCACCGGCCACATCGGCAAGCCCGGTGCCGGCTACGGCACCCTCACCGGGCAGGGGAACGGCCAGGGCGGCCGCGAACACGGCCAGAAGGCCGACCTCCTCCCCGGCGGGCGCTCGATCCTCAACGAGGAGCACCGCCGGCAGATCTGCGAGGTCTGGGGCATCGAGGAGTCCGAACTCCCCGCCGCCGGCACCTCGATGATGGAGATGGTCGGGCAGATGCAGCGCCAGGAGATCCGCGGCCTGATCGGCATCTGCAACAACCCCTTCGTGTCGCTCCCCAACTACGCCGTGGTCAAGGAGGGGTACGACACCACCGAATTCCACGCCCAGTTCGACTTCTTCCTCTCCGAGACCGCGGCCAACGCGCACGTCGTCCTCCCCGTCACCATCTGGGCCGAGGACGAAGGGGTGATGGCCAACGCGGAGGCACGCGTCGTCAAGCACAACAAGGCGCAGGAGCCGCCGTCCGGAGTCCGCACCGACACCTGGGTGATGTGTGAGATCGCCCGTCGTCTCGGAGCAGGGGACAAATTCGCCTTCGGCAGCTCCCGTGAGGTCTTCGACGAGCTGCGCCGGGCCTCCGCGGGCACCATCATCGACTACTCCGGCATCACCTACGAACGGCTCGAGGAGACCGGCGGAATCTCCTGGCCCTGCCCTTCCACCGATCACCCCGGCACCCCACGTCTCTTCGAGGACGGCACGACCTACCACGCCGACGGCAAGATCCATATGCAGGTCGTCGAGTGGCATCTGCCGGCCGACCCCTACGACGCCGATCACCCGATGTCGCTGACCACAGGTCGCACCGTCGCCCACTTCCTCTCCGGCAACCAGACCCGCAGGCTGGGAGCCCTCGTCGAACAGACCCCGCGGCCCTGGGCCGAGGTCCACCCCTCCCACGGATTCCGTAACGGCGAACCCGTACGCGTCGTCACCCGGCGTGGCAGCGAGGTGTTTCCCGCACTGGTCACGGAGGCGATCAGGCCCGACACGGTGTTCATCCCCTACCACTGGCCCGTTCCGACGGCCGCCAACGCGCTCACCATCGACGCCCTCGACCCCCGCTCCAAGATCCCCGAGTACAAGGTCTGCGCCTGCCGCATCGAGCACGCCGAAGCGATCGACGAGGTCCCCGCACCCCCGGTGGCCCCGGGGCACGTCGCCTGTCCCGAGACCCAGGTCTCCCGCACGGACCCGCTGCCCCCCACGGCCCCGCAGGGCCGCGGCACCTCGGAAAGGACCTGATGCCCGGATGATGGGCAGAACGATGTTCATCGACCCGGGGCGCTGCATCGGCTGTCAGGCCTGTGTCTCTGCCTGCCGGGAATGTGACTCGCACCGTGGCAAGTCGATGATCCACCTCGACTACCCCGACGAGGGCTCTTCCGTCGCCTCCCTTCCCACGGTCTGTATGCACTGCGAGGACCCGGTGGCCCCTTGTGCCGAGGTCTGCCCCGCCGACGCGATCCTCGTCACCGCGGACGGCGTCGTGCAGCAGGCCGACACCACCCGTTGCATCGGCTGCGCCAACTGCGTCAACGCCTGCCCCTTCGGTGTCCCGAAGATCGACCTCCAGGCGAAGCTGCAGATGAAGTGCAACCTCTGCTACGACCGCACCGCCTATGGGCTCGCGCCCATGTGCGCCACCGTCTGCCCCACCGGCGCGCTCTACTACGGCACCATCGAGGAACTCCAGGCCGAGCGCCCCGGTGTGCAGGTCGCCGACACCTTCGTCTTCGGCGAGAGCGAGGTCCGCACAGGCGTGGCCATGGTCGTGCCCGCGGAGCGGGTCCGGTGGCCGGTGCCCGGTGGACTTCCCGTCGTCGAGATCAACGGGAAGGACGTCCGCCGATGAGCGTCACCGAGCAGCAGCCGGGCCACGACCACGGCCGCGAGCACGGCCCCGGCCCCGGCCCCGGATCCCGTTCCGGCTCAGGGTCCGGCTCCGGATCCAGCTCCGGGGGCAGGCCCGGGAGCGACCCCCGTGAGGCGCTGCACGACCGGATCGCCGCGGACTCGCTGACCACCCGGCGCGACTACCTCCGGATCGTCGCCACCGTGTCCGGAGGCCTCGCCGTGGGCGGTCTGGCGGTCGCGGGCGGCATCCTCCACCGGCACGGCGAGACGGAGGACGGGAAGGCACCGGCCCCGAAGCGGATCGCCACGCAGCTGCTGCCCGGCCAGTCCCTCGCCTTCCGCTACCCGGGCGACGAGGACCGGGCCGTTGCCGTGCGGCTGGACGACGGGACCCTCGTCGGCTACTCCGCCGTCTGCACCCACCTGGCATGCGGAGTGCTCTGGCGTAAGGACCGGGGTACGGAGGGCGAGCTCTACTGCCCCTGCCACGAGGGGGTCTTCGACGCCCGCACCGGTGAGGTCACGGTAGGCCCGCCGCCCCGTGGGCTGCCCAAGGTGGTGCTGACCGAGATGGACGACGGCGGTATCTGGGCCGTGGGCACCACCCGCTCGGGAGAGACCGCCGAGGAAGGGCTGTGCCGCCAGCTCGCCGAGGACCGCCCGGATCTCGCCGAGCAGATCGGCTGCCCCGGCACCGGAGGCGGTGCGGAGGCCCCACCCGCGGCCGCCGCGTCCGGGGAGGCCCCACCCGCGGCCGTCGCGTCCGGCGCCGGGACCACGGGGAGTCGGTCATGACCGAGCCTCTGGACCCGGTCGAGCCACCACGGCCCCCCAGCGCCTCCGGACCGGGTCCTGCCTGTCCCGACTACCACCCGGGCAGCGCGCAAGCCGAGCTGAACCGCCCCGTCCAGGAGCGCTATCCCCAGATCCGGCCCACCAGCGGCTACGCCGACCCTCGGGTGCGCCACACCGGTCCGGGCCCAGGGGCCGGCTCCGAGCAGGAACCGGAGCGTTCCACCAAGCTGACGGCCCGGCTCGTGCTGGCGATGAGCGTCGTCATCGGTCAGCTGTGGGCGCTGACCGAGGTCGTCAACGTCTGGATGGAGGGCGACACGGGCACGGCCTGGTGGGGAGCCGGTTTTCTGTGCCTGTCCTTCCTCGTCGTGCTGGGGCTGTGGATGCTCGACCCCAAGGACCGCTGAGCTCGGCCGTACCCTTGAGGCATGAGTACCGCCTCCTCTTCCGGACCGCGCGAGTCGCAGCCGTCGCAGCCACAGCAGCGGCCACCGCGGGAGTCCGGGCCCCGGCCTCCGGCTCTGATCTTCGATGATCCGCTGGACCGGCAGTCCGCGGACGACACGGACCAGGGGTGGGGCGAGCGGGCTCCTGCCGGCGGCGGTGCTGCCGACCTGGCCCGCTTCCTCGACGAGAAGCCGCCCCACCACATCTGAGCCCGTCCTATTCGGCATGGGACACCGCCACCGCGAGCTGCCCCGACGCACCGGCCCCCGCCAGAGCCGCCGCGGTGTCCCGCTCCACGGACAGGACCACCAACGCGCCCTGGCCCATGCCCGCCCCGCCGTCGGCCGCCAGGAACGACGCTTCCCCGCCGGCCGCCGGCGACGGCGCCTCACCGGCACCCGCAGCACCCGAGCCATCCGCCGACACACGCGAGCCGTCCGCCGCACCATGGGGGAGGCCCGGCGCACCGCGCGGGACCTCCGCCACCCGTACGTCCCGTGCCACCACCTCGGCCCCGGTCCCGCCGTCGCCCGCGGCGATCACATCGACGCGGTCACCCGGCCGCAGCAGCCCGACCGTCGCCGCGTCGGCGATCCGCACCGGAGCTGACACCAGGTGTACGGCCGGCCTGTCCGGCCCCGGTGGCGCGCTTCCGGCGACGGCCGCCGCCCCTCTCTCACCGACCGCACCCGAAGCCGCGAGCACGGCGGAGGCAAGCGCGAAGCCCGCCGCCAGTGCCCGGCGCTGCCCGCGGAGGACCCGCCTCAGCCGCCCCCCACGGCCGCCGCGCACCCGCAGGGGCCCGAAGGGCGGGACCCCGCACGGCGCGGGAAGCGCGGGAAGCGCGGGAACAGAGGGCGAAACGGGACGTGTATCGGAAACCGAGGGGAACATGGCCAACACCACCTGCCGTGAGGGGAGTCCCGCGGGCGGCCCCGCCGGATTCCCTCACGATCCACCCTCCGCGGAAATCCTGCCCGGCCCTGTGGACAGCCCGCCCGATGTGGACAACTCGGCCACCCGCACGCGCCGCCCCAGGGGCAGAGCAATCCCAGTGCCGAGCCCGCCCACGGCAGTTCGCCCCAGTGCCGAGCCCGCCCACGGCAGTTCGCCCCTATCCAGCCCGCCTACGGCAGCATCCAGCCCGCCTACGGCAGCGCGATCCCCGTGTCGAGCCCGTCCAGCGCGTGCGCGCACACGCAGTCACGGTCCTGGGTCGCCGGCAGAGCGGCGACCGCGTCGAAGAGCACCGACCGCAGCCGGTCCACATTGGCCGCGAACACTTCGAGCACCTCCGTGTGGCTGACGCCCTCACCGGCCTCGGCCCCCGCGTCGAGGTCCGTCACCAGTGTCAACGTCGTGTAGCAGAGGTTCAGTTCACGGGCGAGGACCGCCTCCGGGTGTCCCGTCATCCCGACGACCGACCAGCCCATCGCGGCATGCCAGCGCGACTCGGCGCGGGTCGAGAAACGCGGGCCCTCGACCACGACCAGGGTTCCGCCGTCCACCGGCTCCCAGTCGCGGCCACGCGCCGCCGCCAGAGCA
Source organism: Streptomyces sp. NBC_01012 (assembly GCF_045162755.1). Classification (NCBI taxonomy): domain Bacteria; kingdom Bacillati; phylum Actinomycetota; class Actinomycetes; order Kitasatosporales; family Streptomycetaceae; genus Streptomyces; species Streptomyces sp. NBC_01012. The sequence goes on from NZ_CP108688.1 coordinate 4,499,890, forward strand.
GCCTTGCGGCCGTCGGGGCAGTAGGGGTCGGCGAAGCCGAGGTGCACCACCTTCGGCTGGGTCCCGTCCGCCAGGGGCTCACCGTCGTAGAACGTCTGCGTGCGGGCCTTGGTGCGGTCGACCATCTGGTCCGGTACGAGCAGGGTGCCGGGGCCGTACTCCGGTCGGAGACCGCCGACCGCACACGGGCCGAGCACCTGGCGCACGCCGACGGAGCGCAGCGCCCAGAGATTGGCCCGGTAGTTGATCCGGTGCGGCGGGAGGTGGTGGCCGCGCCCGTGGCGCGGGAGGAAGGCCACCCGGCGGCCGGCGAGCTCACCCAGGAAGAGGGAGTCGCTCGGAGCCCCGTACGGGGTGTTCACCTGGACCTCGGTCACGTCCTCCAGGAAGGAGTAGAAGCCCGATCCGCCGATGACACCGATTTCCGCTGTACCTGTTTCTGCGTTCACCATGCGGTCACACTACGGGCCGTCACACCACGGGCCGCCGCCGCACCGTAGGCAGTTCTCCGCTGCCGGGCGGGCATGACGAAGACCCCGCCGATTCGATCGGCGGGGTCCTGCGAAAGGCGTGGCGTACGTGGGCCTCGGACGGCCTCGGACCGTCGCAGAGACGGCCCCGGACGGCCTCAGGCGGCCGACGTACCGCTCGACGTCGACGACGAGGAAGAAGCCGAGGAGGAGGACGAGGAGGCAGCCGAAGCGGCCGGCTTCGCGTCCGACGTCGACGATCCGGCGGACGAGTCCGATCCGGAAGACGAATCCGACGCCTTGTCCGATCCCTTGGAGGACGACGTGGCCGGTGTGCTGCTCGACGAGGAGCCACGGCTGTCGTTCCGGTAGAAACCGGATCCCTTGAAGACGATGCCGACGGCCGAGAACACCTTCTTGAGGCGTCCTTCGCAGTTCGGGCACACGGTCAGGGCATCATCGGTGAACTTCTGCACCGCTTCGAGGCCCTCGCCGCACTCGGTGCACTGGTACTGATAGGTCGGCACTTGCTCCTCCTGGCACTCTCACTCAATGAGTGCTAACGACGTTCTATAGTGACCTATTCCGCGCGATCAGTCCACCGTGACCGGCTCTCGGTGACCGATCCCACGCGCCACGGTCCGCCCTCCGTGCGTCGGCGTCAGCCGTGAACGCAGGGTCAGCAGGGTCGCCAGCGCCAGTGCGGTGCCGGCCAGCGGGACCACGAAACCTGTGCTCGCGCCGTGGGCGTCCGCCAGCTGTCCCGCGGCCGTGACGGCCGCCGCCTGGCCGAGCGCCACCGCGCCCGTCAGCCAGGTGAAGGCCTCGGTACGCGCGGACGCGGGCACCAGCGCGTCGACCAGGGTGTAGCCGCTGATCAGCGCGGGCGCGATGCACAGTCCGACCAGCAGCCCGAGCCCCGCCAGCAGCGGTACGGAGTGCACGGCCCAGAGCCCGGACGCGGTCAGTGTCAGGGTCAGGTAGCCGATGATCAGCCGGCGGCGCGGGCTGCTCTTCCAGGCGACGGCCCCGCAGGCGATGCCCGCCAGCATGTTGCCGGCCGCGAAAATCCCGTACAGCAGCCCGTTCACACCGGGCCGTCCGATCTCCTCCGAGAACGCCGTCAGGGAGACCTGCATGCCGCCGAAGACGGAGCCGATGCCCAGGAAGGTGACCGCGAGGACCCGCACCCCGGGCACGGAGAGCGCCGAGCGGTGCGGTTCGGCCGCCGTGGCGGCGACCCGGGGTACGGGCTGGGTGGAGCGCTGCGCGGCGAACAGTGCGCCGCCCAGCAGCGTCAGCGCCGCCTCGGCGATCAGTCCGGCCGCCGGGTGCACGCCGGTGCACAGCGCCGTCGCGAGCACGGGTCCGACGACGAAGGTGAATTCGTCCGTCACGGACTCGAAGGCGGTGGCCGTGACCAACAGCGGGGAGGCCGGGCGCCCCGGTGCGGCGCCGAGCCGGGCCGCCCAGCGGGCCCGCACCATCGGCCCCACCTGGGGGACGGACGCGCCCGTGGGCACCGCCGCGAGGAACAGCGCCCACAGGGGCGCGTCCGCGAGGGCGAGCGCCGTGAGCGCGCCGACGGACGCGGCGTGCGCGAGGACGCCGGGCAGCAGCACGGCGCGCTGGCCGAACCGGTCGGCGAGCCTGCCGCTCTGCGGCGCGAACAGGGCCATGGAGACGCCGGACACGGCGGCCACCGCGCCCGCGCTGCCGTACGAGCCGGTGGTGTGCTGCACCAGGAGCACGATGCCGATGGTCAGCATCGCGAAGGGCTGCCGGGCGGCGAAGCCCGGGAGGAGGAAGGTCCACGCACCCGGGGTGCGCAGCAACTGCCCGTAACCGGGGCGGTCGGAGACCGTGGACGCCACGGTCCTTGCCTTTCTGCCGCCTGGTGGCCGTGCTCCCCGGCCGGCCCGCGCCGGGGCGCGGGGAGTGTGCGGGGGCTGCCGAGAGCTGTCCTCTTCGCGCGGGACTGCGGTAGATGCCGGGCGCTCGATCCGGAGCCGGTGAGGACGCCACGACCGCCATACGGTCGCGCCAGCTCTGCGTCAGGCAGAGTTGGTCGATCAGATTGTCAAGTCACTGGATCAGGAGATCCGCCTTCATCTTACAGGTACCGGACCCGCTACACCTGCGATTGTGCGCGGATTCTCGTGGCCCGGAGACAGGCCCTCCGGGGCGCCGCGGGTCAGTGAGGCGCCTTGCTGCCGTCGGCCTTGCCGCCGGGGAGGCTCTCGCCGCCCTTGCCCAGCTTTCTGGCCAGCTTCGCGAGGCTCGGCACCTCCACCACGGCGTCGTCCGGTCCGTCCGTCCCGCCCGTCCCCAGCCAGCCGGCCAGCTTTCCGCCCTGGCCGACCGCCCGCAGCCGGGCCTCCGCCGCGTCGCGCACCGGATCGGTCGCGACGACCAGCAGTTCGTCCCCGCGGTGCAGCACGGTCGACGGCGCCGGGACGAAGCTCTTGCCGTCCCGGACGACGAGGGTGACCGCGGCCCCGGCGGGCAGCCGCAGCTCCGCGACCTCCACGTTGTGCATCTTGGACTTGCCGGGGACCGCGACGGACAGCAGATGGCCGCGCAGTCGTTCCAGGGGGGCCGACTCGATACCGAGGTCGGAGGTCTCCGACGGGTCGTCGGAGATCTTCAGGGTCTTCGCCAGCCAGGGCAGCGTCGGTCCCTGGATCAGCGTGTAGACGATGACGAGCACGAAGACGATGTTGAAGACCCGGGTGCTGCCGTCGACCCCGGACACCATGGGAATGGTCGCCAGGACGATGGGGACGGCACCACGGAGGCCCGCCCACGACATCAGGGCCTTCTCACGTCTCGGCAGCCGGAAGGGCGCCAGGCTGATGAAGACCGACAACGGCCGGGCGACGGCGGTCAGTGCCAGCCCCACGACCACGGCGGGCCAGAAGTCGTCGATCAGGTCGTGCGGGGTGACCAGCAGGCCGAGCAGGACGAACATGCCGATCTGCGCCAGCCAGCCCAGCCCGTCGGCGAAGCCCCGGGTGGCCGGCCAGTGCGGGAGCTTGGAGTTGCCGAGGATCATGGCGGCCAGATAGACGGCCAGGAAGCCACTGCCGTGGGCCATGGCGCCCGCCGCGTACGCGGTCACCGCGATGGCCATCACCGCGATCGGGTAGAGCCCGGACGCGGGCAGCGCGACATGACGGATCCCGTACGAACCGAGCCATCCCACCGCGAGGCCGATCGCCGCGCCGATGGCCAGCTCCAGGGCTATCTCGCCGATCAGTACGTACCAGTGCTCCACCGGGCCGACGGCGGAGAAGGCCACCACGAGGATGACCACGGGGGCGTCGTTGAAGCCGGATTCCGCCTCCAGGACACCGGTGATCCTGGAGGGCAGAGGGACCCTGCGCAGGACGGAGAAGACGGCCGCGGCGTCGGTGGAGGAGACGACGGCGCCGATGATCAGGGCCTGCCGCCAGTCGAGACCGACGAGGAAGTGCGCCGCGGTCGCGGTGACACCCACGCTGACGCCCACGCCGAGGGTCGACAGCACGGCTGCCGCCGGCAGCACGGGTTTCACTTCTTTCCACTTCGTGCCCAGACCGCCCTCGGCCAGGATGACGACCAGGGCGGCGTAGCCGATCACCTGGGTCAGCTCGGCGTTGTCGAACTTGACGTCGAAGATGCCGTCCTGGCCCATGGCGATACCGATGCCGAGGTACAGGAGCAGGCTGGGGAGCCCGCTGCGGGACGAAATGCGTACGGCCACCACGGCGACCAGCAGGACGAGTGAGCAGACGAGCAGAAGTTCGTTGAGCGTGTGGACAGTCAGGGTCCGTTCCTTCCCTGCGTACGCCTTCCGGATCGACCTCCGGGCGGCCGGTACTTCGTTACCTTACCTAATCGTTAACGTTTTCTTGACGCCTTCGAGTGTCCGTGCGAACCGGTGCGCAAATGGATGCATCCCCATACCGCGTCCGAGTGGCTTCGGCGGGGCGCTTATGGTTGCTCCTGCACTCCCAGGACCACCCTGCCCCTCGAAGGACAGCGATGCCCGCCAACACAACCGCCCCTTCCGGGTCTTCCGCTGCGAAGAAGGCCGGCAGGAAGAAGGGGCGACGCGCCCGCCTGCTCGTGATCGTCCTGGTGCTGGCGCTTGTCGCGGGTGTCGGATACGGCGCCTACTGGTCCGTTTCCACGGTCAGGGCCTCCTACCCGCAGACCACCGGGGCGATAGATCTGAAGGGTCTCTCCGGCGACGTCGAGGTCAAACGCGACGACTACGGGATCCCGCAGATCTACGCGGACACCGACAGCGACCTCTTCCGCGCCCAGGGCTTCGTGCAGGCCCAGGACCGCTTCTGGGAGATGGACGTACGCCGTCACATGACGTCGGGGCGGCTCTCGGAGATGTTCGGCGCCGACCAGGTCGGGACCGATTCCTTCCTGCGCACGCTGGGCTGGCACAAGGTCGCGCAGGAGGAGTACGACACGGTCCTGGACGAGGACACCAAGAAGAACCTCCAGGCGTACGCGGCCGGGGTGAACGCGTATCTGGACGGCAAGGACGGCAAGGACATCTCCGTCGAGTACGCGGCGCTCGGTCTGACCAACGACTACAAGCCCACCGAGTGGACCCCGGTCGACTCGATCGCGTGGCTGAAGGCGATGGCCTGGGACCTGCGCGGGAACATGCAGGACGAGATCGACCGCTCGCTGATGACCAGCAGGCTCAGCCCGGAGCAGATCAAGGACCTGTACCCGGACTACCCGTACAAGAAGAACAAGCCGATCGTCGAGCAGGGCGGGATCTCTCCGGCCACCGGCACGTTCGACCCGGACGCGAACCCGTCGGACGACATAGGCTCGCAGACGATCGAGGGCGCGACCGAAGGGCTGAACACCCAGCTCTCCTCGCTCTCCGACACCCTGGACCAGATCCCGGCGCTGCTCGGCCCCAGTGGCAACGGCATCGGATCGAACTCCTGGGTCGTCTCGGGCGAGTACACGACGACCGGTGAACCACTGCTGGCCAACGACCCGCACCTGGCGCCACAGCTCCCCTCGCTCTGGTACCAGATGGGGCTGCACTGCCGTCAGCTCTCGGACTCCTGCCAGTACGACACGGCCGGTTACACGTTCTCCGGGATGCCCGGTGTGATCATCGGCCACAACCAGGACATCGCCTGGGGCTTCACCAACCTCGGCGCGGACGTCACCGACCTCTTCCTGGAGAAGGTCTCCGCCGACGGCTACCAGTACGACGGGAAGACCAAGCCCTTCACCACCCGTGTGGAGACCATCAAGGTCGCGGGCGGCAAGAGCCGGAAGATCACCATCCGCGAGACCAACAACGGCCCCCTGGTCTCCGATCGCGACACCGAGCTGGAGAAGGTCGGCAAGAAGGCCCCCGTCACCACCTCCGCGCCCGACCGTGGCGAGGGGTACGGCGTCGCCCTGAAGTGGACGGCGTTGCAGCCGGGGAAGTCCATGGACGCGGTCTTCGAGCTCAACCGGGCCAAGGACTTCACGAGCTTCCGCAAGGCCGCCTCGCACTTCGAGGTGCCGTCGCAGAACCTCATCTACGCCGACACCGACGGCAACATCGGTTACCAGGCGCCCGGCACGATCCCGGTCCGCCTGGAGGGCGACGGTACGACGCCGAGCCCAGGCTGGAGCTCGAAGTACGGCTGGGAGAAGGACCCCATCCCGTTCGACGAGCTGCCGTACGAGTACAACCCGGACCGTGGCTACATCGTCACCGCGAACCAGGCGGTCATCGGCGACGGTTACGAGCACATGCTCACCAAGGACTGGGGTTACGGCACCCGCAGCCAGCGGATCAACGACCTCATCCAGACGAAGATCGACGGCGGCGAGAAGATCTCGACCGACGACATGCAGACGATGCAGATGGACAACCAGAGCGCCATCGCCGCGCAGCTGGTGCCCGAGCTGAAGAAGATCTCCATCTCCGACAAGAGCGTCCGCGAGGCGCAGAAGCTGCTGGAGGGCTGGGACTACACCCAGGAGTCGGACTCGGCGGCGGCCGCGTACTTCAACGGCGTCTGGCGCAACATCCTCAAGCTGGCGTTCGGCGACAAGCTCCCCAAGGAGATGCGCGCCGAGGACGACTGCATCTATGTCGAGCCGGTCGCCGGCACCGGGCCGGTGGACGAGCAGAAGAAGCTCGTACGCGAATGCGGACAGCGCGCCCATGACGCCGCGCAGCCGGACGGCGGCGACCGCTGGTACGAGGTCGTCGAGAACATCCTGGACGACCAGGACAACGACTGGTGGAAGGTCCCGGCCAAGGGGCGCGAAGAGGCCATCGACAACCGTGACGAGCTCTTCGCCCGCGCCATGAAGGACGCGCGCTGGGAGCTGACCGCCAAGCTCGGCAAGGACATCACCACCTGGAGCTGGGGCCGGCTGCACCAGATGACCCTGCGCAACCAGACGCTCGGCAAGGAGGGCCCCAGCCTTCTGCAGCGGGCACTCAACCGCGGGCCCTGGGACCTCGGCGGCGGCGAGGCGGCCGTCGACGCCACCGGATGGAACGCGGCCGGCGGCTACCAGGTCATCTGGGTCCCGTCGATGCGGATGGTCGTCAACGTGGGCCACTGGGACAAGTCCCGCTGGATCAACCTCACCGGAGCGTCCGGGCACGCGTTCAGCGCGCACTACACCGATCAGACCGGCAAGTGGGTCGACGGGAAACTGCTCAACTGGTCCTTCGGGGCGCAAGCGGTGGACAAGTCCACCGTCGACACCCTCACGCTCAAGAAACCGTAGGGGCCCCTCAGGCGCCGCCCGAGTAGTACACCAGCCTGCCCTGGTTGATGACGGAGGTCGCCTGCTTGAGGTGGTGCACGCGGATGCTGACCGTGTAGGAGTCGATGCCGGTGACGGCGGCGAGACGTGTCGTCAGATAGCGGTAGAAGTCCTGCGTGCCGGTGCAGATGACGATGGCCATGAGGTTGTGCTCGCCCGCGATGGCGCCGCTGAAGGCGACCTCCGGGTGGCGGCCGAGTGCGGAGCCGACCTGGTGGAGCCGCGCGGGGGGCGTGCGTAGCCAGAGGGTCGCCTGGAGGTTCCAGCCCAGGCGCTGGGACAGCAGGTCCACGTCGAAGTACAGGGAACCCGCCTCCACCAGGGTCTCCATCCGGCGGGCGACACGGCTCGTGGACCAGCCGGTGAGCTCGGCCAGCCGCGCATGGCTCGCCCGGCCGTCCTCGGCGAGCGCGGCCAGCAGCGGCTGGTCCTCCTCCTTCGGCCTGATGGGCGTGACGGGGAAGTCGGGCGGGTCGGGGAAGCCATGCGGGTCGGGGAAGCCGGGTGCGTCGGGGGAGAGCCGGGGCTCGGGGCGCGGGTCGTGGGCGGTCAGCAGCGCGACCGCTTCCGCGCTCAACGGAGGCCCGAAACCCGTCCAGTGCGCCCAGGGCCCGCGGAAGGCGTGCAGCAGCAGGGACATGTCGACGCCGAGCACTCCGGAGGAACGCTGGAGGCGGCGCGGCAGCAGATCCGGGCCGTGATTCTCGGCGAACGGCGCGGTGAGGGTGCAGATGATCTCGGCGCCGCCCGTGGCGAGGTGCGCGTGGGACACGTCGGAGCGACGGGTCAGCGCATCCGCGATCGCGTCGACCCGGTCCGGGCGGCAGGTGACGCGTGCGACCCAGGTGGCCCGGCCGTGGACCGCCGGATCGACCAGGCCCACCACGCGCACCACACCTCGGCGCCGCAGCGCCTGGAACCGTCGCGCCACCGTCTGCTCGGACACGCCGGCGACCTCACTGATCAGCCGGAACGGTGCCCGGGGCGAGATCTGGAGAGAGTGGAGGATCTGTGTGTCAACGGGGTCGACCATGGAGTGAATATCCCTCTCTCGAACTCCTGGCGCAATTTTCCCGCGCAGACGGTGGTTGGAGGGGGAAGTCAGGTGACCCTTGCCTGAGACTGGTCCACGGAATCAGGTACGGCCGGATCGCCGAGCACAGGACAACGAAGCCCGGTGCTGCACGGCCGGGCGTGGAAGAGCGGGTCGACCCGAGCCGTACCGGCGTCGGGAGCACCCTGACCGCGCCGCGTTCCGGCGTCGCCCCGACGACCGGCCTGCTTCCGATCGGACGGACCATCGCGCAGGCCCGACAGGGCGCGCGGTGAGGCTGTCGGGTCGTCCGTGCCCGTACGACAGGTGCGCGCGGTCGTCCCGCGGTCCGGCTCGGCGTGAAGAAGTCGCCGGGCGGTCGTCCACGCAGCCACATGCTCAGAAGGAGCTGTCCACGTGTCCCACAGCAGTCCGGCCACCACTCCGGGCCAGACCGTCGCCGCAGGCCGCCAGGCGTCCGCGCCGCCGGTCGCCCACCGGAGCGCCACCATCCTCATGGCCTGCCTGGGGGTCTTCGTCGCGTACCTCCCGGTCACGTCGGTGTCGGTGAGCCTCCCGGCCATCCAGGAGGCGCTGGGCGCCTCGACCGCCCAACTGTCCTGGGTGTCGGACGCGTTCGTCCTGCCCATGGCCGCGTTCATCCTGACAGCGGGAGTGTTCGGCGACGTACACGGCCGTAAGAAGGTCTTCCTCGTCGGTCTCCTGCTGACGGCGGCCGGAGCGGTGACCGCGCTGAGCGCGGGCAGCGTGCAGGTCCTGTGGATCGGCCAGGCGCTGTCCGGCCTCGGTGCCGCGGCCCTCCTGCCGACCACGCTCGCCCTCATCAGTCACGCCGTGCCCGACTTCCGGGAGCGCGGCAAGTACATCGGTATCTGGGCGATGTGCCTGCTCGGGGCGCTCGCCGTCGGTGGTCTCCTGGCCGGCACCGTCGTGGCCCACACCGAGTGGCGCTGGATCTTCGTGGCGCCCATCCCGGTCGCGCTGATCGCCTTCGGCATCGCCGTACGGCTGCTCGCGGACTCGCGCGCCCCGCACGGGCGGCGTCTCGACTGGCCCGGCCAGATCACCGCCGCTCTCGCGATCACCGGGCTCGTCTACGGCGTCATCGAGGGCGGAGCCGGTTCCTTCGGCGACGTCCAGGTCCTGGTGGCGCTCGCCGTGGCCGTGGTCAGCGGTGTGCTGTTCGTGCTCTTCGAACGCCGCTCCGCGAGCCCCATGCTCGATCTGTCCCTGTTCCGCAGCCCGGGCTTCGCCGCGACCACCCTTGTCGCGATGGTGATGTTCATGGCCATGATCGGGTTCTTCTTCGTCCTGAGCCTGTACTTCGGGATGGTCCAGCACCTCGACACCCTGGACGCGGCCTGGCGGATGCTGCTGGTGACCGGGGCCGCCCTCGTCGTCAGCGGTCCGGCCGGGCGGCTCATGCACCGGCTCTCCACGCGCGGCATGATCACCATCGGTCTGCTCATGGTGACGGCCTCGCTGCTGACCCTGCTGGGTGCGGAGGCCGACACGTCCTTCGGGGCCCTGTCCTGGCGGCTGCTCCTGCTCGGGCTCGGGATGGGCCTGGTCACCACGCCGATGACGGCGACCGCGGTCGGTTCGGTCCCGCACCGGATGGCGGGGATGGCCGCCGCGGGGAACAACGCCTTCCGGCAGGTCGGCGGCGCCCTCGGTCCCGCGGTGCTCGGCGCCCTGCTCACCAGTCGTGCCGCCAGTGCTCTGCCCGGCCACCTCGCCGACGCGGGGGTCTCGGACACGACGGGCTCCCGTGTCGTGGAGGCCGTACAGGCCAACGGTCTCGGCGGCGCCGGCGGGGTGCCGCTGGGCGCGGAGGCGGGACGGGTGTGGGCCGCCGTCGGCGACTCCTTCCTCGACGGCATGCGCCTGTGCCTGATCGTCGCCGCCGCGCTGACCTTCCTGGCCGCGGTGCTCGCCTTCGTCCTCCTGCGCACCCCGCGCCCCGCCGCGGCCCCTGCCGGACAGGTCGTACGGCAGGGCGGCGCCGCACAGCCGTCCGTCGCGCAGGACACCGTCGGGAGCCCGGACCTGCCTCCGGCCTCTGTGGCCGGCACGGCCCGTACGGAGAGCTAGAGCACAGCCCCGCCTGTCCCCTCCCGGTGCGGGAAGCGCCGGGCGCCGGCAGGTGTGATCACGGCGTCCACGGGGTGGTCGTGCGGTTCCTCGGGGACCCGCGCGACCACCTCGTCGTCGTACAGCAGGACGACCAGGGCGGGATGCGCCCCGGCGGACGCGAGGCGGGCCAGTACGCGGTCGTAGCTGCCCCCGCCGCGTCCCAGCCGCATCCCGCGCCCGTCCACGGCCAGTCCGGGCAGCAGGACCACGTCAGTGTCCAGGACCGCCCCAGGGCCGAGGCGTGCGCCGGCCGGCTCCAGGAGGCCCCGGCCGGCGGGCAGGAGGTGCTCCGCGCCCTCGAACTCGGCCCAGTCCAGGTCGTTGTCCGCCATGAGTACCGGCAGCAGTACGCGTACGCCCCGGGCCCGCAGGGCGTCCAGGAGCGCATGGGTCCCCGGCTCGCGCCCCACGGACACATAGGCCGCCACGGTCCTGGCGCCGGCCAGCTCGGGAAGATTCTCGGCGGCCGTGACGAGAACCGAAGCGGTCTTTCTCACGTCTTCCGAGGTGAGAAGGCGGCGGGCGGCGAGCAATTCACGCCGCAGTATTGCCTTTCGGGACATGTCGTCGTTCAACGGGTGCTCGCATAGTTCGTTTATGAGGGTATAGGGGGACGAAGTTAACCGGACGCTCATCTTCCGCCCATACTCACCGGTTACAGTGCTGGGCATGACTCAGTCGCCCCGCAGGATCAGCAAAGCTGTCATTCCAGCTGCAGGCCTCGGCACCCGGTTCCTGCCGGCCACCAAGGCCACTCCCAAGGAGATGCTGCCTGTTGTCGACAAGCCCGCCATCCAGTATGTCGTCGAGGAAGCCGTCGCGGCAGGCCTCTCCGACGTACTGATGATCACCGGTCGCAACAAGCGTCCCCTGGAGGACCACTTCGACCGGAACTACGAGCTGGAGTCCGCGCTGACCCGCAAGGGAGACGCCGAACGCCTCTCCAAGGTCCAGGAGTCCAGCGACCTGGCCACCATGCACTACGTACGCCAGGGCGACCCGCGGGGTCTCGGCCACGCCGTCCTCTGCGCCGCACCGCACGTCGGCGACGAGCCGTTCGCTGTGCTTCTCGGTGACGACCTCATCGACCCGCGTGACCCTCTTCTCGCCAGGATGGTCGAGATCCAGGAGCGCGAGGGCGGCAGCGTCGTCGCGCTGATGGAGGTCGACCCCGCGCAGATCCACATGTACGGCTGTGCGGCCACCGAGGTCACCGCCGACAGTGACGTCGTCCGGGTCACCGGACTCGTCGAGAAGCCCGACCTGACCGACGCCCCCAGCAATCTCGCCGTCATCGGCCGCTACGTCCTGGACCCGGAGATCTTCGGCATACTGCGTCGCACCGAGCCCGGCCGCGGCGGTGAGATCCAGCTCACCGACGCCCTCCAGCTGCTGGCGGAGGACGAGAAGATCGGCGGCCCTGTGCACGGCGTGGTCTTCAAGGGCCGCCGCTACGACACCGGTGACCGCGGCGACTATCTGCGTGCCATTGTCAGACTCGCGTGCGAACGTGAAGACCTGGGCCCGGACTTCCGGACCTGGCTGCGCAGTTACGTCGACGAGGAGTTGTAACAGCTTGAGCAGCACCATCTGGTCGGTGGACGAGCACCTGGACGACATCCTCGCCGCGGTGAAGCCGCTCGAACCCATCGAGCTGCAACTGCCGGACGCCCAGGGCTGTGTCCTGGTCGAGGACGTCGTGGTGGAGGTCTCCCTGCCGCCCTTCGACAACAGCTCGATGGACGGATACGCCGTCCGGATCTCCGATGTCGAGGGCGCCAGTGAGGAGTTCCCCGCCGTGCTCACCGTCATCGGTGATGTCGCGGCCGGCGACGGAGGCCTGGCCGGCGACCGCTCCGTCGGCCCCGGCGAGGCCGCGCGCATCATGACCGGTGCGCCGCTGCCCCGGGGCGCCGAGGCGGTCGTCCCGGTCGAGTGGACCGACGGCGGCACGGGCGGCGGCCCCGCCTCCGCCATGCGGGCCCACAGCGACGCCCCGGAGGGTGCGAGCGGCGAGGTCCGCGTCCACCGTTCCGTCGAGCCGCGCGCCCATGTCCGGGCCAAGGGCAGCGATGTGACCCCGGGAGATCTGGCGTTGCGCGCGGGTTCGGTCGTCGGACCGCCGCAGATCGGACTGCTCGCGGCCATCGGCCGGTCCACGGTGCGGGTTCGGCCTCGTCCGCGCGTCGTCGTGCTGTCGACCGGCAGCGAGCTGGTGCAGCCCGGTGACGAGCTGACCGCCGGCCGGATCTACGACTCCAACAGCTTCGCGCTGACCGCAGCCGCGCGGGACGCGGGAGCCATCGCCTACCGCGTGCCGGCGGTCGCCGACGACGCCGAGACACTGCGGGCCACGATCGACGACCAGCTGATCCGCGCCGACATCGTCGTCACCACGGGCGGTGTGAGCGTCGGCGCGTACGACGTGGTCAAGGAGGCCCTGTCCTCCGTGGGCGACGAGGACGAGCCGGGCAGCGGTGTCGACTTCCGCACGCTCGCCATGCAGCCGGGCAAGCCGCAGGGCTTCGGCTCGATCGGCCCCGACCACACGCCGCTGATGGCGCTGCCCGGCAACCCGGTCTCCTCGTACGTCTCCTTCGAGCTGTTCGTCCGGCCGGCGATCCTGGCGCTGATGGGGATCGAGGACGTCCACCGTCCGAGGGTGCGGGCCACGCTCAGCGCCGACGAGGCGCTCACCTCACCGGCCGGCAGACGCCAGTTCCTGCGCGGGACCTATGACGCCGAGGCGGGCACCGTGACCCCTGTCGGAGGACCCGGATCGCATCTGATCGCCGCCCTCGCCCAGGCGGACGCGCTGATCGTGCTGCCCGAGGACGTCACGAAGGCCGAGCCCGGCACGGAAGCCGAGGTGGTCCTCCTCCGCTGACCCGGGCGCGGTGACGGTACGGTATCTGGCGCTGTGCCTTACCGGGGGAAGACCCCGGGTCCCCTGGTGCGCGCTCCGGAGCGCGACGGGCGGGCAACCGGCGCCCTACCGCTAGGCGGAGTGAGTTGAGTACGCAGAACAGGCTGACGCACATCGACGAGGCGGGTGCGGCCCGCATGGTCGACGTGTCGGAGAAGGACGTCACGGCCCGTGTCGCCCGGGCGAGCGGCCGGGTCCTGGTGTCGCCGCGCGTCGTCGAACTCCTCAGGGGCGAGGGCGTACCCAAGGGCGACGCCCTCGCCACGGCGCGCATCGCCGGAATCATGGGGGCCAAGCGGACCCCGGACCTGATCCCGCTCTGTCACCCGCTCGCCGTCTCCGGGGTGAAGGTCGATCTGAGCGTCGCGGACGACGCGGTGGAGATCCTGGCCACCGTGAAGACCACGGACCGTACGGGTGTCGAGATGGAGGCGCTGACCGCCGTGACGGTCGCCGCGCTCACGGTGATCGACATGATCAAGGCCGTGGACAAGGGCGCGGTGATCACGGACGTCCGGGTCGAGGCGAAGTCGGGCGGCACGTCCGGCGACTACCGACGCCCCGCACCGGACGGGGCGGACGCATGACGGCGCCCGGCGGACACCGGTACCGGGTCCTGGTCGTGACCGCGTCCAACCGCGCCTCCGCCGGTCTGTACGCCGACAAGGGCGGCCCTCTCATCGCCGAGGCGCTCACCGGCCTCGGATTCGACGTCGACGGCCCCCAGATCGTCCCCGACGGCGACCCGGTGGAAGCGGCCCTCCGCGCAGGAACGGCCGCGGGCTACGACGTCATCGTCACCACCGGCGGTACGGGCATCTCGCCCACCGACCGCACCCCCGAGGCCACCCGCAGTGTCCTGGACCGTGAGATCCCGGGCATCGCCGAGGCGATCCGCGCCGAGGGCCGGGACAAGGTCCCCACCGCCGCACTCTCCCGCGGCCTCGCGGGCATCGCGGACCGCACGCTCGTCGTGAACCTGCCCGGCTCGACCGGCGGTGTGCGCGACGGGCTCGCGGTCCTGGGCAGGCTACTGGTGCACGCCGTCGACCAGCTGCGCGGCGGCGATCACCCCCGACCGGGGAGCCCGAGCTGAACGTCCGGACCTGGCCGGTGATCCTGACCGACGGCACCGTCACCCTCCGCCCGATAAAGCTGCGCGACCAGAGCATGTGGCGCGAGGTCAACCGGCGAAACCGCGACTGGCTGCGGCCCTGGGAGGCGACCGTACCGCCGCCTGCCCCGGGCGGCCCTGTGGCCCATCGCCCCACCTACCGTCAGATGATCCGCCATCTGCGCGCCGAGGCCAACGCGGGCCGGATGCTGCCCTTCGCCATCGAGTACGAGGGGCGCCTCGTCGGGCAGTTGACGGTGGCGGGCATCACCTGGGGCTCGATGTGCTCGGGCCATGTCGGCTACTGGGTCGATCAGGACGTGGCGGGCCGCGGGGTCATGCCGACCGCGGTGGCACTCGCCGTCGACCACTGTTTCCGTACGGTCGGACTGCACCGGATCGAGGTATGCATTCGGCCCGAGAACACCCCCAGCCGACGGGTCGTGGAGAAACTCGGATTCCGGGCCGAGGGACTACGTCCACGTTATCTTCACATCGACGGCGCATGGCGTGATCACCTGATCTTCGCGCTCACCGCGGAGGAAGTCCCCGACGGGCTGCTGCGGCGTTGGCGCAGGATGCGGCCGGGTTCGCCCCGCACACCCGGGGAAATGAAATAAGTGTTCGAATTTGATCGCTCTCTGACAGTAATCAGACTCACTTTCGGCGACTGTTGAGCCGAACAATCACAAAAAAAGTCCGCGATATCAGCCGGATCGTGCGACACACCGGTCCAATTGGCGGATGCCGCCGTGCAAACCCCTCTACGGTGTGAGCGTGAGCAGCAGCGGCCTCATCTACGCAGTCATCGTCGGGGCCTGGGCCGCCTACTTGGTGCCGATGTGGCTCCGCAGGCAGGACGAGCTCAATGAAGCCCGTCCGACGGAACGCTTCAGCACCGCCATCCGGCTGCTGTCCGGACGGGCGGCCATGGAGCGCCGTTACGCCAAGGAGCTGCGGGAGCGGGATGCCGAGCAGGCGCCTGGCGACGTGGACCCGGATGCCGTCACGGACCAGTTGGAGTCCGTCGACGTCCGGGCCTTTTCCACGCCCCCGGACCATACGGAAGTACGGGTACGCCCCCCGGTCCCCGCCGCCCGGCAGGACGAGGAGCGTCCGCAGGGCGGCGCCCGCCCGTCTTCCGCCCGCCGGGAGAGCCGCCGGGACGGCCGACGGCCTTCCGGTGCCGAGACCGAGCGGGAACGCCGACGGCGCTCGCAGGTCCTGGCGCGCCGTCGGCGTACCACCACGATCCTCTTCATGGCGTTCACGCTCGGCGCGGTCGTCGCGGCGGTGGGCGGACTCCGCTTCCTCTGGGCGCCGGCCGTACCCGCCGTGCTGCTGAGCACGTACATCGTGCATCTGCGCGGTCAGGAGCGCCGCAGGTTCGTCTTCACCATGGACCGGCGCCGGGCCGAGGTGGCCGCGCAGCGGCTGCGCGAGAACCGGCCCCGCAGGCACCAGGCCGCCTCCTCGGCTCCCGCCGATGCCGACGAGGAGCCCGAAGCGGTCACGCCCGTGCCCACGGTCTCGCCCCAGGAGGCGGGCCGCCGCGCCCTCGTCGAGCAGACGGACCACGCGGAGTGGGTCGACCAGCAGCGCGAACGCGGACCGGCCCAGGGCGACAGCTGGGACCCGGTGCCGGTCCCGCTGCCGACGTACGTCACCGCCCCGGTCGCCCCGCGCGCCACGGGCGGGGTCGAGGTCGGCGACCCGGAGACCTGGAGCGCGGCCCGCTCCAGCCCCGCCGAGCCCACCCGTACAGACGCCAAGGCCGCCCAGGACCCGGCAGCCCCCGACGCCGAAGCGGCCCCGCGCCGCCGGGGCAACGGCGGCCCCAGGCGCACCCGCGACCGCGGCCGCACGCCCCTCTTCGACCAGTACGACGACGAGGACCGGCCGCGCGCGGCCAACGAGTGACACCGACGGCGACCCCGACTCGGTGACCTGCCGGGATACGGATTTCCGAGCACCCCGATCGGGGTGCTAGAGTTTCACTCGTTGCAAGGGCCTGTGGCGCAGTCTGGTAGCGCACCTCGTTCGCATCGAGGGGGTCTGGGGTTCAAATCCCCACAGGTCCACCGCACACACGAGATCCCGTCCGATCGAAAGATCGGGCGGGATCTCGTCGTTTGAGGCCCTGGTTCTCAGGTGGGCCTGTCTTCTCAGGTGGGCCTGTCCTCGTCCGATGTGTCGATGGCTGCCTCCGGAGTCCCGATCACATACGTCCCTTTCGCGGGCAGGGTTGCGACGAGTTCGCGCCTGCGCAGTTCCACGATGGCGCGACGTACGGTCCCGATGCTCACCCCATGCAGATCCGTCATGGCGCGCTCGCCGGGAAGGGCAGCGCCCTTCGGGAGTTTGCCTGACGCGATATCAGCGGCGATGGCGTCGGCAAGCTTGACGTATTCGTAGCGCGGGAAATCGCTCATCCCCCAACAGTGGCGCACCATGGCGCAGCGTACAGAGGCGAGTAGCGGTGCACAGCGTCCGGACGCGGACCTTTGCAGGGGGGTGCAGGGGGACGCGGTTGCGGGTATGGTCGATACGACAGACCCCGGCGAGGTGGCTAGACCTCCCGGGGCGTGGCCAACGCTGCGCTAGGAGCGTCGACGTGTACGACCTTATCCGCTGGATTTCCGCATGCCTGCTGAGGAGGCCGGCCCTCGGTTTCCGTGCCGGCTGTCACCGCTCCGGGGACGCCCCCTCGCAGCGACAAAGTGCCCCACCCTGCCGCCGAAGCGCGCCTCGTCCTCATCTCCCCGCCGCTCGGTCGCCCTACGGGTCGGACCATGCGCTGGACGGCGCGACGAGTCCGCTGGTGCGCCCGTACCTCCTCGCCTCGGACCAGGAGTACGCACAGCGACGGCGGCGGCTCGCCCTGGTGCTCGCTGCCGACTTCGGGCTGGACCTCGACCTGCACGTGGTCGGCGCGCAGGGGGTGGTGGCCTGATGGGTGACACGCCGACCCCCGAGGTCCCGTCCGCCCCGCAGGCCGCGACACTGCCCCGCCTTCTGCCCTGGCCGTCCCCCGACGGCAAGCCCTGTTTCCTCGTCACGGACGACGAGAACAGCCACCTCTCGCAGGTGGCTGACGAGACGGAGGCCACGCAACTGGGCGCGGGGGCCGAGGTTCTCGGCAACGCCCTTACGGTGCTGGGCGACGTCATGTCCCCGTACAGCGAGGTGCGTTACGCCGGCATCAGGCTCGCCGAATGCCTCGGTGACGCTCTGCGGGTCGCCGAATCGCGCGGGATGCGTCTGGGTTGACGACTGACGGAAGGCACAGCGGTGTCCGTCGCCGCGACCGACCGGTAATCTGGGCCTCTTCGCTCACCCGTCCTGTCCGTGACCGCTGTTGAGGGTCACGTGGAGTCAGGGCGGGGGTGGCTGTTCGAGGTTCTGTATGGAGGGCGCACCGTGACTGCCGGCATACCCAGCTCCCACATCGACACCAGCAAGCCGCACCCGGCACGGGTATACGACTGGCTTCTCGGCGGGAAGGACAACTACCCGGTCGATCAGGAGGTCGCGGAGAAGCTGCCCGCCGAGGCGCGCGCCAACGCCGCGCGGAACCGGGCGTTCATGCACCGGGCCTCCGCCTGGCTGGCCCAGCAGGGCGTGGATCAGTTCCTGGACATCGGGACCGGCATTCCCACCGCGCCGAACCTCCATCAGATCGTCCAGGCCATCACCCCGAGCGCCAAGGTCGTCTACGCGGACAACGATCCCATCGTGCTGCGTCACGCGGAGGCGCTGCTGGTGAGCCACCCCGAGGGGGCGACCGATTACATCCAGGCGGATGTGCGGCAGCCCGAGGCGATTCTCGAACAGGCCGCGAAGGCGCTTGACTTCGGGAAGCCCGTCGCGCTGTCCCTCATCGCGCTGATGCACTTCCTGCCGGACGACCAGGACCCGTACGGCATCACCCGCACGCTGGTCGGTGCGCTGCCTCCGGGGAGCTTTCTGGTGCTGTCGCACGGCACCGCCGATCAGCATCCGGAGCTCAAGCAGGAGACGGAGGCCACGTACAAGAAGGGTGCCATCGCGCTCCGTATGCGTACGCGTGCGGAGGTCGAGCCGTTCTTCGAGGGGCTTGAGCTCGTCGAGCCCGGTCTCGTCACGGCGCCCGAGTGGTACCGCGAGGATCCCGCGCCGGTGTACGAGCGGAGCGGGTTCTACGTCGGGGTGGCGCGGGTTTCCTGAGAGAACGGCCGGAGAACGGTGGCCGGTGCCATGACCGGCCTCGTGGCCTCGCCGGCGGTCACGGGGCGGAGGTGAGGTGTTCGTACACAGTCACCCTTCGGCCGCGGACCTGTTCGTCGGACACCGGTGTGAAGTACTTCTTGAGCACCTCGGTCTTCGTCCGGTCCCGCTCCCCGCTCGTCGGCCTCGCCACCTGCGGCGCATCCGTGATCAGGAGTATCCGTCGCTCGGCGAGCATCGCCGCGCGGACCTGCGAAGGGCTCGCCTCCACTCCCTTCAGCGTGCCTGACTCCTCGGGCGTCCGGGCGAGGGCTATGTCCCGCAGGCCTGTGAAGGCGTCGGGGGAGACCAGCCTGGTGTCCCGTCGTGCTGCGGGTATGAACAGCACGCCGTCTCCGTCTTGTTTGAGGCGTCGCATCTGTTCGGCGGCCGCGAGTACGTCGTCGACCCGGCTCGCCGGGGACCTCTTCGCCAGCGACTGAGGAAGCAGCGAGATCACGGCCATGGCGATCACGACGGGAAGCACCCATCGCGAGGCCCTGGCCGAACGTCGTGCGGCCTCGCGTACTGCCGCGTCGATGATCCCGCCGGTCAGCAGCGCCAGGCCGAGCAGGCTGAACAGAATGTAGCGGTCCACGAAGAGTGGTTGGAACAGGGAGAGGCCGATCAGGCCGATCTGCGGAACTGCCAGCAGGGGTAGTCCGACCGCCGCCACCGACAACCTCGAAGCCGTCGGCCGGCTGACCAGGCTTCCGAGCCCGCCGATGGCCAGGAGCACCGCCGGGCCGATGAGCATGTGCCAGGTCAGCGGCGGCACCCAGGACACCTGGGCGGACTGGGTCATGCTGAACAGGATCAGGGGCACGACACCAGCCGTGGCGGCCGTCGAGGCTATGGCCCAGCGCACACGGACCCGCCCTGCGGTCCGTGTCCACAACAGAGTGGCCAGGTGCGCGGGGAGGATCAGCAGCGCCAGCCAGTTCAGGTAGCCGCACACGAGGACCGTGCAGCCGTAGGCCACCCAGTACCGCCCCCGGTCGCGTCCCTGCAGCACCGTCACGAGCAGCAGGGTCGAGATACCGGCCCCGGCTGCCACCAGTGCGTAGGGGCGGCCCTCCTGGAGGTAGAACTGCACGGCCGGGAGCATTCCGAACACCAGGCCACCCCCGAGGCCGACGTGTGTACCCGCCAGTCGCTGACCTATCAGCGAGACACAGGCGGCCCCCGCCGCTATGGCGAGCACGGACGGCAGTCGCAGGACGGTGGTGGAGGGCCCGAAGCACTCGAAGAGGCCATGCATCGAGAGGTAGTACAAGCCGTGCACGACGTCGACGTGCTCCAGCATGCGCGCTATGTCGCCAGTGGACCGCAGGGCCACCTGCCAGGTCGCGGCCTCGTCCCGCCAGACACTGGCCTGCCGTGAGAGGCCCCACATACCGAAGGCGATGGTCCACACCACCGGAATCAGCCAGATGGGAAAAGGTCTATGGGAAACGACGGCGGGTTTCATGGATGTTGGCTCTGACCCCTGATATTGGCGTCGGAGCACGTCTGGCGGCAAAGTAATCACGATAACCGAGATTGCTTACTGCGCAGAAGCAAAACAATCCATTTCAGGCCTATTTTCGCACTCACCGCCGAGGGGAGGCCTAGGTGTGGCCTGAAGTCTGCGGTCAGAGTTCCCTCATGGCTTGATCGGGTGCTCGAGAATATTGGTTTGCTTTTTTGGCGGCGCTCTGTAAGCCCAGAAAAGGTGTAGAGGTGTCGAAGCGTGCGAGAGGCCGCTCTCCGTAATTGGAATATTCTATTCCGCGCATGTCGGCTTCACCCTCAGCGCCTGGAATCGCCGAAGTGCTCGGTCGCGTGGCCGTCGCGCGGCTCCTGGTCCAGCAGGCACTCGTGCTCGCGGACGAGGATGGAGCCCGGGACGCGTGTGACGCCGTGTTCGCCGTGCACGAGCCCGCCGGCCGGGGGCTGGTGAAGCCCATGGTCTAGTGCCGCGGCAGGCCCAGCGGCTTGGCCATGCAGATGCTGCTGTCGTACAGGCGGTAGTGGCCGAACTTCTCGCAGAACGTGTAGCCGCTCGATGTGTACAGCGCGACCGCCTCGGGCTGCTGGTCGCCGGTCTCCAGGACCATGCGGGTGCGGCCGGCCGCGAGGGCGTCGGCCTCCAGGGCGGCGAGCAGGCGGCGTGCGAGGCCCCGGCCCCGGCCCTCGGGGATCACGAACATCCGCTTGATCTCGGCGTCGCCGTCGGAGTACCCCTCGGCGTTCCGCTCCTGGCTGCGCCAGCCGCCGGTGCCCACGGGGCGGTCCTGCTCGTCGTAGGCGAGCAGATAAAGACCGCGAGGCGGGTCGAACATGGTGGCGTCGAGCGGTGTGATGTCGCCCTCGTCGCCGTAGCGCTCGGCGTATTCGAGCTGCACCTGATCGTTGAGTTTGACGGCGTCAGGGTGGTCGAAAGGGCGCGGCTGGATAATCATGCGAGAAATGGTACAGCTATGCGCTAGCGCTCGTAGGTACCCTACGGGGATGCTGACTGTTACCACGGTAAACGTGAACGGGCTCCGTGCCGCCGCGAAGAAGGGTTTCGTCGAGTGGCTGGGGCGGACCGAGGCCGATGTGATCTGCCTCCAGGAAGTCCGCTCCGAGGCGCAGCAGCTCCCCGACGAGGTGCGTGAGCCCGAGGGCTGGCACGTCGTGTACGCCCCCGCCGAGGCCAAGGGGCGCGCGGGGGTGGCCGTCTATACGCGGCGCGAGCCGGAGCGTGTGCAGATCGGGTTCGGTGGGTTCGGGATCCCGGGGAGTGAGGAATTCGACACTTCCGGGCGCTATGTCGAGGTGGACCTCCCCGGTGTGACGGTCGCCAGTCTCTATCTGCCCTCCGGTGAGGTCGGCACCCCGAGGCAGGAGGAGAAGGAGCGCTTCATGGCGGCCTTCCTCCCCTATCTCCAGGGGCTGAAGGCGCGGGCGGCGGCCGAGGGGCGCGAGGTGGTCGTCTGCGGCGACTGGAACATCGCCCACCGCGAGGCCGACCTCAAGAACTGGAAGTCCAACAAGAAGAAGTCCGGCTTCCTCCCCGAGGAGCGGGAGTGGCTGACCCGGGTGCTCGACGAGGCGTCGTACGTCGACGTGGTCCGCGCGCAGCATCCGGACGAGGAGGGGCCCTACTCCTGGTGGTCCTACCGCGGACGTGCCTTCGACAACGACGCCGGCTGGCGTATCGACCTGATCTGCGCAACCCCCGGGATCGCAGCCAAGGCCGTCAAGGCGTACGTGGAGCGTGCTGCCAGCCATGACGAGCGCTGGTCCGATCACGCACCCGTCACGGCCGTCTTTGAAGTGCGGTAGGACGAGGCCCCGCAGCTCCGTGTATTCCGAAGGGGGGAGGGGTGAATTCCTGTCGAGCCTCGCCCCTCCCCTGGGTACGCGTGCCGCGGTTCGCCATGTTCTGGGTGATCAGCCGTGCCCCGGAACGTCACGCGCGATCACGAACCGCAAACGGCTCTTGTCCGGCCCCTCCAGGCGCTGAGCCCCTCCGCCGGAACACCCGCGCGGCTCGTCTTGCTCCTACGCGATTCCTTGATGGCGTACAGACGTAGTCGCCCGGAGGGAATCCCTTTCGAGGGGTCCGGTACATGCGACCCTGGCAACCCTCGCAATGGGTTACCTGAAGCAACAGGAACTTGGAATTCGAGTGTGTTCTGTTGGTGTGGTTCGTGCGCTCCGCCAACTTCTCCTTGGGAGTGTCGAACTCTTCCTGAGCAAGGAGCGGTTCGCCGATAAGTGCCCGGGCCCCGTCCTCGTCGCGTATCGGTCTGCCCTTGTGGGCGCGGTATCCCATAAGCGTCTGGGGGCGGAGGACCTTGGAAAACGTGGCCGTTCG
The DNA here is from genome assembly GCF_045162755.1 of Streptomyces sp. NBC_01012. Lineage (NCBI taxonomy): Bacteria > Bacillati > Actinomycetota > Actinomycetes > Kitasatosporales > Streptomycetaceae > Streptomyces > Streptomyces sp. NBC_01012. Next base: position 4,522,492 of record NZ_CP108688.1, read on the forward strand.
AGGGGTCTGGTGGGGGACACGTCCAGGTCCGACTATCAGTTCACGGTACGGATGGAGCGCGCCGCCACGCATGACGAGCGGTGGAGCGACCACGCGCCGGTGACCGTCTCCTACGAGAGCTGATTCACCAGCCGTAGCACCGGTCGGCCTACGCCCGCTGCTCGTCCTCGTGCAGCCGCCGGTCCAGGGCCATCGACAGCTCGGCGTCCACCACCGCCTGGGCCAGTGTGCGTAGATGCTCCGGTTCGGATTGTGCGGTGTGGGTGCGCAGGACGCGTACGAAGAGGTCCGCGAGCGCGTCGGCGTGCTCGCGGACCTGGCGGCCCGAGCTCAGTACGGCGTCGAGCGGGACCCCGGCCCGCACCAGTTCGGACGACGCTTCCAGCAGCCGGCGGCTGATGTGGACGATCTCGTCGCCGTCGATGCCGAGATAGCCCAGCTCCATGGCGGCGGCGAGGTTCTCCGCCGTCGCCTGGTCCTGGAAGTAGTCGGCGAGCTGCTCGGGCGTGAGCCGGACCGGGGTCTCCTCGCTCGGTTCGCCCAGCCCCAGCACCTCGGCGACATCGCGGCCGCTGTCGAAGGTGGTGGCGAGGTCGGCGATGCCGTTGAGGGTGTGGCCCCGCTCCAACAGGCCCGTGATGGTGCGCAGTCGGGCCAGATGGTGTTGGTCGTACCAGGCGATGCGGCCCTCGCGGCGAGGTGGCTGGATCAGGCCGCGCTCGCGGTAGAAGCGCAGGGTGCGCACGGTGATGCCGGCCTCCTCGGCCAGCTCCTCCATGCGGTACTCGCGGTGCTCGTCTCCTTCAGCCACACCCGCACCCTATGTTGTACCGCCGGTAACTTTCCTTGCCACGCCCCCTACCCATCAGTACGGAGCTGCTCTACCCTCCCAACCATGCCAGTGATTGCTGGCAGAGTCGTGTCACGTACCGCGGGGAGGCGGCAGCATGGCCCAGCACGAGCATGTACGAGTGGCGGTGATCGGATCCGGATTCGGGGGCCTCGGAGCCGCGGTCCGGCTCCGCCGCGAGGGCGTCACCGACTTCCTGGTCCTCGAACGGGCCGGCTCCGTCGGCGGCGCCTGGCGGGACAACAGTTATCCGGGCTGCGCCTGCGACGTACCGTCCCACCTGTACTCGTTCTCGTTCGCGCCCAACCCCGACTGGCCGCGCACCTTCTCCGGGCAGCAGCACATCCGCGCCTACCTGGAGCATGTCGCAGACACCTTCGGACTGCGCCCGCACCTCAGGCTGAACCACGAGGTCACCGTCATGCGGTGGGACAACGACGAGCTGCACTGGGTGATCGAAGCCGCGAACGGTTCCACGGTCACCGCCGACGTGGTCGTGTCCGCCACCGGCCCGCTCTCCGACCCGAAGCTGCCCGACATCCCGGGGCTGGCCGAATTCCCCGGCAAGGTCTTCCACTCCGCCCGGTGGGACCACGACTACGACCTGAGCGGCAAGCGCGTCGCCGTGATCGGCACCGGCGCCTCCGCGATCCAGATCGTCCCGGAGATCCAGCCCAGGGCCGGCCGGCTCACCCTCTTCCAGCGCACCCCGCCCTGGGTGATGCCGCGCATGGACCGGGCCATCAGCGGCGCCGAGAAGTGGCTGCACCGGACGCTGCCCTTCACGGCCACCGCGCGGCGCGGACTGCTCTGGGGTATCCGGGAGCTGCAGGTGGGCGCCTTCACCAAGTACCCCGACCAGCTGGGCCTCATCGAGGGGATAGCCAAGTCGAACATGGCGCGGGCGATCAAGGACCCCGCGCTGCGGGCCAGGCTGACCCCCTCGTACCGCATCGGCTGCAAGCGCATCCTGCTCTCCAACACGTACTACCCGGCGCTCGCGCAGCCGAATGTGGACGTCGTCGACTCCGGCCTCAGCGAGGTGCGGGGCTCCACGCTGGTCGGTTCGGACGGCACCGAGACCGAGGCCGACGTGATCATCCTCGGCACCGGCTTCCATGTGACGGACATGCCGATCGCGAGCCGGGTCGTCGGTACGGAGGGCATCACACTCGCCGAGACGTGGAAGGACGGGGTGCAGGCGCTGCGCGGTGGGACCGCGGCCGGTTTCCCCAACTGGATGACGATCATCGGCCCGAACACCGGGCTCGGGAACTCCTCCATGATCCTCATGATCGAGTCCCAGCTGAACTACATGGCCGACTATCTGCGTCAGCTGGACGCCCTGGGCGGTCGCGTCGCGCTCGACGCGCGGCCCGACGCGGTGGGTGCCTGGAACCGGCGGGTCCAGGACCGGATGAAGCGGACCGTCTGGAACACCGGCGGCTGCACCAGCTGGTATCTCGACGAGAACGGGCGCAACACCACGGTCTGGCCCGGCACCACGGCCGAATTCCGGCGGGCCACCCGCTCGGTGGATCTCGCTGAGTACGAAGTGACCCGCCCACCCGCTGTCCTCCCCGGGGCACGGACCGTGACCGAGGAGGCCGCACGATGAGCAGGCTGACACGGCGGGGCAACACCCCGCCCGCCCCCGTACCCGCACGCGAACTGAGCGTGGTGTCCGCGGACGGCTCGCGCATACACGTCGAGCTGCACGGCCCCGAGGCCGCCCCGGCCGTGGTCCTGTCCCACGGCTGGACCTGCAACACCCGCTTCTGGGACGCCCAGATACGCGACCTCGCCGTGGACCACAGGGTCGTCGTCTACGACCAGCGCGGCCATGGCCGTACGCCCGAGCCCGGTGCCGGCGGATACAGCACGCGTGCGCTCGCCGACGACCTCGAAGCGGTCCTGGACGCCACCCTGGAGCCGGGGCGCAAGGCGGTGCTCGGCGGCCACTCCATGGGCGGGATGACGCTGATGGCGGCGGCGGGCCGCGCCGCCGTACGGGAGCACGGGGCTGCCGTACTGCTGTGCAGCACCGGCAGCTCGCGCCTGACGGCCGAGTCGCGGGTGATACCGCTGCGGGCCGGCGCCCTGCGCACCCGGATGACCGCGGCGGTGCTCGGTGCGCGCGCGCCGCTCGGCCCGGTCAACGCGGTGTCGAGGTCGGTCCTCAAGTACGCCACGATGGGGCGTGGTTCTGCCCCGGAACGGGTGGATACGTGTGCCAGGATCGTCCATGCGTGTCCTCGCGGGGCGCGGGTCGCCTGGGGCCATGTGCTCGCGGAGCTCGACCTGGAGGCGCGCGTACGGGAGCTGCGGCTGCCGACGGCGGTGATCGCGGGCACGGAGGACCGGTTGACGCCTCCGGTGCACGCGAGGGCCATAGAGGCCGCGCTGCCGCAGAGCCTCGGGCTCACCGAGCTGGTGGGCATGGGCCACATGACGCCGGTCGAGGCGCCGGGGACGGTCACGGGGAAGCTGCGCGAACTGGCGGCTCTGTACGTCACTGTGGAAGGCGCGGGCAGCGGTACGGCGGAAGCCGTGAGCGAGGAGGAGGTCGCATGAGCGGCAGGCGGAGTCTCGAAGGACAGGTCGTCGTCGTCACGGGTGCGGCGCGGGGAGTGGGCGAGCTGCTGGCCCGCAAGCTGTCGGCGCGGGGTGCCACGCTGGCGCTGGTCGGTCTCGAACCGGACGAGCTGAAGAAGGTCTCGGAGCGGCTGCACGCGACGAGCGGCCACTGGTACGCGGACGTCACCGACCAGGCGGCGATGAGCCGGGTAGCGGAAGAGGTCAAGGCGCGCTTCGGGAAGATCGACGTCGTCGTGGCCAACGCGGGTGTCGCCACCGGGGGTCCCCTCGTGGACTCCGACCCCGAGGCGTGGCGACGGGTCATCGAGGTGAACCTGATAGGCGGGGCGGTGACCGCGCGCGCGTTCCTGCCGGTACTCATGGAGAGCCGCGGCTACTTCCTCCAGATAGCGTCGCTGGCCGCGATCACCCCGGCGCCGATGATGAGCGCGTACTGCGCGTCCAAGTCGGGCGTCGAGGCGTTCGCGCACTGCCTGCGCGGCGAGGTCGGGCACCGGGGCGTGAAGGTCGGGGTCGGCTATCTGTCCTGGACCGACACGGACATGGTGCGGGGCGCCGACGAGGACGACGTCATGCGGGAGTTGAGGCAGCGACTGCCGTGGCCGACGAACCGCACGTACCCGCTGGGCCCCGCGGTCGACCGGATCGTGGCAGGGATCGAACGGCGCTCCGCGCATGTGTACGCGCAGTGGTGGCTGCGGGGGATGCAGTCGGTCCGCGGGTACCTGCCGATGGTCACAGGGACCGTCGGGCAGCGTGAGATGAAGCGGTTCGGATCCAGGCTCGACAGCGTCGGCAAGGGGCTCGTGGGGGCCGGAGGCGAGGCCGACCGGAAGGCCAGAGTCTCCCAAGGGTGATCGAAATGCGATGAATGTCCGGGTGTGTAAGTCTGAGCGAGGTCCCACCGGGGCCGACCCCACGCACCCACATAGGAGTGAACGGCATGGGCATCGCAGACCAGTTCAAGGACAAGGCGCAGGAGCTCGCCGACCAGGCCAAGCAGCAGAAGGCCAAGGGCGGCAAGGACGAGGGCCAGCGTCAGGGCCAGGGCGAGGGCCAGGGCCAGGACCGACGCCAGGACGCGTCCGGCCGGGCCCGCCAGGCGTCCGAGCAGGGTCGCGACAAGGCGCAGGACGCGGCGGACGACGTACGCCAGAAGTTCGACCGCTGACCTCGCGCCTCCGAGCGCTGTGTGTCGAGGGGGCGTTCCCGGGTGATTCCGGGAGCGCCCCTTTCCGCGCGGGACGGACCGGCTGTCCGGTCCGGGTCCACCACGGTCGTCCTGCCGTCCCCGCCGTCCCGCCGTCCCACCAAGCCGTCACCGCGGGCGGTGTTTCCGCAGCTCAGAGCGTGGGACGTCCCAGGGGTGCGTCACTTTTCGGCGGGTGTGGAAATGCCTCCTCACCGCCCCGCAATCTGGTTCCCGAACCGGCCGGCACGGTCGGATCGACAACGGGAGAGGGAACCAGCATGCGCATCATGACAAGGACGCTCGTGGGTGTCACCACCGCGATCGCCATCGCCGGCGGAGGCGTGGCGGCAGCGGGCACGAGCTTCGCCGCGACCGGTCAGTCCGCGGGGACGCAGGCAGTCTCCGGGACCGCCACCACGCTCGCGGTGGTCAACCTCGGCCTCAACGCGACGCAGGCCAAGAGGCTCCAGCGTGACCTGAAGGCCAACTGGGGGTACACCGGCGCCATCGACGGCCAGCTCGGCACCGAGAGCTGGAAGGCGATGCAGCGCTTCCTGAAGGCGAACTGGGGCTACACCGCATCGATCGACGGGATCGTCGGGAGCGGCACGGTGAAGGCGCTGCAGCGCTGGCTGAAGGCGAACTGGGGCTACACCGGGGCGATCGACGGGATCGCCGGGGCGGGCACCAAGGCGGCGCTCGCGCGGTACTGCAACTCCTGATCGGACCCGATCGATTCCTGGGCCGTCGTACGTGCCGGAGGGCAGGCCGGGCCCCCGGTACGTACGACACCGGCCTCCGGGCGCAGCCCGGCCGCACAGCGGTTCAGCCCGCGAAGCATTCGGGAAGGCTGTCCGGCCTGTCCAGGCAGATCCGGGCGCCCGTACCGCTGTCGCCGGCGGCCATCGGCGTCGCCAGATACCCTCCGGGCGCGCCGCTCCCCTCGGCCGCGACCCGCTGCACGCGCCCCGTCGGCAGGGTCAGTTCGACCCGGTCGCCCCGCGTGAGGCCGGTGGCTCGCACCCAGAGGGCGTGGCAGAGCTCGGCATGGCGGAGCTCCAGGCGCCGTCCGTCGGCTGCGGTGTGGGTGGCGAGCGTGGTGATCATCCCGGCGCCGCCGCACCCCATGGCCAACGCGTTGTGGCCCTCGCACGCGTCTCCCCGGCAGCCCGGGTTCCGTACGAGCGGCTCCTGAACGCCTCCCGGCCCGCCGCTCTCCGGTTTGCCGGGGAGCAGGGACGGCAGGAGGCCGCCCAGGCCGGCCGCCGCCGCACCGGCCACGAGCACCGTGACGGCCACCTTCCACCGGCGTCCGCCCGTGCGGGCCGCGGTGTCCTGGCCGTCCCCCGGCGAGGCCGCCGGCGTGGGCACGGGTGCGGGCCGTGCCCGGCCGCTCCACTCGGCGTCCGCCAGCTCCCAGAGGGCCAGCAGCCGGCCGGACGGTTCCCCCGTCACCTCGCACAGCGCCGCGACGGCCTGACGCGGGGCCGGCGTCCTGCCGTTGAGGTACCGCTCCCAGGACGACTTGCTGTACGGGGTACGGGACGCCAGTGCGGCCAGGCTCAGCCCGGACCGCCCCCTGATCGCCCGTAGCTCCTCCGCCAGTTGTTCGCACACCGGAGCCGTCATGCGCGTAGTTCCCACCAGGTGTCAGGGCCGATGATTCCGTCGGTGACCAGATGGCGGCTGCGCTGGAAGTCCGTGACCGCCTTCTTGGTCCGCTCGTCGTACAGCCCGTCGAAGACACCGGGGCTGAACCCCTTCGCGCGGAGCAGACATTGCGTCTCGACCACGTCGAAGCCCGTGCTGTTGATGTCGAGCAGCATCTCCCGGGTGTCGCTGTGGCCCGCCCGCAGCCGGCCGTCCTTCCTGTGCACCTCGCAGGTGTACGTCTGCCCTCGCAGATACCCGGTTTCGGCCGCCGAGCCACCGGTCGTGACCGCCGGGGCGTCGTCCTCCCAGGCCCGAGCCGTCAGCAGTCCGGCGCCGAAGGACACGACGACCGCGAGAGCCGACGCGAGAAGCATCCCGCGCAGACGCACCGTGCGGCCCGGCCGGGGCGGCGGCTCGGCCGTCGGCCCTTGCGGCTGTTCCTGGTCCTGTCCGGCTTCTCGCGCCCCCGTCCGTACGGGACTCGACGGGAGGGACCGCCTCCCGGGTGCCTTGGCGCGGTTGCGCTCGGCGACCTCGTGCAGCGCGATGAGCCGGGTGGGTTCCGTGCCGCAGGCCTGGGCGAGCTCCTCGACCGCTCTGCGCGGCACTGGCTTCTTCCCGTTCAGATACCGCTCCCACGAGGATCGGCTGTAGCCCGTCCGGCCGGCCAGTGCGGCCAGGCTGAGACCGCTGTGATCCTTCAAACGGCGTAAATGTCCCAGGAGTTGACGTTCGCTGCCGTCGATGTCCGGCGGCAGCTCCTTCCACTGCGCCATGCGGATTCCCCCGATGCGTCCTGTTGGTACCAAATATTCTGCGACATCGCGGGTGTTCCGGGGGAGTGCCTTGCGTGATTCGGCCAAAGCGTGGCGGGTCGGGGCATCTTGACGTATGCGATCAGCGGTGCCTACGCCGCATCGGACGCCGTCTGCCTAACGCGGCGGCAGCGGCGGCCTGCGTAGGTTCGGGGCCGTCTCGTAGGTGGGAGGTGTGGCCGCGGGGTGGGCGGCCAGGAGGTCCAGGGCCACCCTCACCGCGTCGTCCAGCACCGCGTGGCGGCCCTCCGCCCAGTCCAGGGGGGTGCGCAGCGCCTCCAGATCGGGTTCGACGCCGTGGTTCTCGACGGACCAGCCGTACGTGTCGAACCAGGCCGCGTTCATCGGCACCGTGATCACCGTGCCGTCACCGAGCCGGTGCCGCCCGGTCATGCCGACCACGCCGCCCCAGGTGCGCTGGCCCACCACGGGCCCCAGCTTCAACAGCCGGAACGCGGCCGTGATCATGTCGCCGTCCGATGACGTGGCCTCGTCGGCGAGGGCGACGACCGGGCCCCGGGGGGCGTTGGAGGCGTAACTGACCGCCTGGGCGTTACGGGTGAGGTCCCAGCCCAGGATGGTGCGGGTGAGTTTCTCGACGACCAGCTCGCTGATGTGGCCGCCCGCGTTGCCCCGTACGTCCACGATCAGTGCCGGGCGCGACACCTCGAGACGCAGGTCCCGGTTGAACTGGGCCCAGCCGGAGCCGCCCATGTCGGGGATGTGCAGATAGCCGCACTTTCCGTGGCTCAGCTCCCGTACGACCTCGCGGCGTTTGGCCACCCAGTCCTGGTAGCGCAGGGGGCGCTCGTCGACCAGGGGGACGATCGCGATGCGCCGGGACCGGCCGCCGCACTCGCCGCCGGCCGGGCGGAACGTCAGCTCCACCGTCGTGCCGCCCGCGGCCGTCAGCAGCGGGTACGGTCCGGCCACCGGATCGACCGGGCGGCCGTCGACATGGGTGAGGACGGCGCCCTCCCGGATTCCCGTACCGGCGAGCGGTGAACGGGCCTTGGAGTCGGAGGAGTCACCGGGCAGCACCCGCTGCACCGTCCAGTCGCCTTCCCGGCACACGAGGTTGGCGCCCAGCAGCCCGATCGCCCGCTGGTAGTGCGGGGGGCCCTCGTTGCGGCGGGCGGGCGAGACGTACGCGTGCGAGGTGCCGAGCTCGCCGAGCACCTCGCGCAGCAGGTCGGCGAACTCGGCGGGGGTGGCGACCCGTTCGACCAGCGGGCGGTACTGCTCCAGTACGCCGTCCCAGTCGATGCCGCACATGTCCGGTTCCCAGAAGTAGGACCGGGTGATGCGCCCCGCCTCCTCGTACGCCTGGCGCCATTCCGCCGCCGGGTCGACGTCGTGGAGGATGCGGCGCAGGTCGAGGAAGACCGTCGTGTCGTTGTCGCCCGGCTCGTTGGACGGTACGGCGCGCAGCTCGCCGTCGTCCATGACGACCAGCCGGGTCGCGTCCCCGCTGACCGCGAACCAGTCGAGGTGGCCGACCAGTTCGGTCCTGCGGGCCCTGGCGATGTTGAAGTGCTCCAGTGTGGGGCGGCCCGACATGTCCGCCGGGTTCGCGAAGGTCTCCCCGAGGGCGCCGGAGATCGGCCAGCGCAGCCAGACCAGCCCGCCGCCGCTGACCGGCTGGAGCCCCGAGTACTTCGACGCGGAGACCGGGAACGGGGTCACCCTGCTCTCCAGGCCCTCGAACTCCACCATGACCGTCGGCCCCTCGACCGGACCTTCGGCGATGTCCACCGGGTCCAGACCGCCGGCCGCCGGCCTGCCGTCCGGGAGCAGGGCGAAGGGGGAGGGGGTCGCCGACGAGAGGGGGACCAGATACGGGCGGCAGCCCAGCGGGAAGGAGAGGTCGCCGGTGTGGACGTCGTACACCGGGTCGAACCCGCGCCAGGAGAGGAAGGCGAGATAGCGGCCGTCCCCGGTGAAGACGGGGTTCTCGTCCTCGAAGCGGCCGTTGGTGACATCGACTATCACCGGGGCGTCGGGGCCGGTGATCCTGGCCAGTTTGATCTGCCGCAGCGACCGGCCGACGCCGGGGTGCGACCAGGTCAGCCAGTGGCCGTCGGGGGAGAACGCGAGATCGCGTACCGGGCCGTTCACGGAGCGGATGAGTTCGGTGACCTCCACGGCGTCATCGGCGACGGCTTCCGCGGGGGCCCCGGCCCGCACGAGGCTGCCTTCCACGCGCCCGCTGTCGACGTCCTCGATGATCTCGACGACGTCCACCACCCCGGTCTCCGTGTCCCGGCCGGTGTCCAGGAGCAGCAGCCGGCCGTCGTGCGACGCGATGGCCAGCCGCTCGCCCTCCGGGTCGGAGATGAGCTCGTGGACCCTGCCCAGCTGCCCCGCCGCCAGCCGGCGGGGCGGGCGGTCGCCGGTGGCGCGGGGGAGGTGGGCGATCTCGATCGCGTCGTCGCCCTCCGCGTCCGTGACGTACGCGACCCGGCCGCTGCTGCCGAGCATCTCCGGCAGCCTGACCCGCACCCCCGGGGTGTCGGCGATGGTCCGGGCGGGGCCGTCGCGGTGGGTGAGCCAGTACAGGCTGCCGCGTACGGAGACGGCGCTCGCCCGGCCCGTCTCGTCCACGGACAGCGAGTCGACATGGCTGGACGCCGGCACCTGGTAGGTACGCCGGCCGGTCCGTGGGCCGCCGAGGCGCACCTCCAGTTTCCGGGGCCTCGCGTCCGGCGCTTCCAGGTCGTCGACCAGCCACAGATCGCCCGCGCACTGGTAGACGACCCTGCTGCCGTCGCCGGAGGCGTGGCGGGCGTAGAACGCGTCGTGGTCCGTGTGCCGGCGCAGGTCGCTGCCGTCCATCAGGCAGGAGTACAGATTGCCGACGCCCTCGTGGTCGGAGAGGAAGGCGATCCGGCGCCCGACGAACATGGGCGCGTCCAGGTGTCCGCCGATGTCGGGCAGCAGCCGCTCGCCGTGCAGCCACAGCCGCCCCGTGGCGCCGCCCCGGTAGCGCTTCCAGGCCGCCGGCTCGTGCGGCGGCTTCCCGGTGAGCAGCAGCGTGCGGCGCTCGCCGTCGATGTCGGCGACCGCGATGTCCGACACGGGCCCCCAGGGCAGCTTGCCGCCGGGGCTGCCGTCGGTGGGGACGCTGTACGCCCAGGAGAAGTACGAGAACGGCTGGTTGTGCGAGGACACGGCGAGGATCTGGGACGAGTCCCCGGGGTCGGGGCTCCAGCCGCAGACCCGGGCGTCGGTCGAGCCCCAGTAGGTGAGTCTGCGGGCGGGCCCGCCCGCGACGGGGACGAGGTTGATCTCTGGATCGAGCGTGCGCCAGGTCGTGTAGGCGATACGGCTGCCGTCGGGCGAGAAGCGCGGATGGCTGACCATGGTGCGGTCGACAGTCAGCCGCCACGCCCGTCCGGGCCGCTGCCCCGCCGGGGCGAGAGGGGCGACCCAGAGGTCGTCCTCCGCCGCGAAGCAGAGCAAGTCCTTGTGGAGGTGCGGGAAACGGAGATACGCGAGGTCGTCACTCACCCTTCAATGCTTTCCGTGTGCAGGGCCCGCGGCAACTTGTGGTGCCGGAGCCTGTGGTGCAGGACACAAGCGAAACTGTTCCGTTTCGCTAGGGGTGGGGGTTACCTTCGATGTGTACGAAACGGTTTCGTTCCGCTAGTCGATCTTCGACCTTCCGTCTTCTGGTTGATCTTCGGCAGGCGTACGATCCAGCGGGCACAAAGGGAGAGGAGGTCGATCCATGGCACGCAGCCGGCTCACGCCCGAACGCGAGGGCGAGCTGTACACCGCCGTGCTCGACCTGCTCGGCGAGGTCGGCTACGAAGCGCTGACCATGGACGCCGTTGCCGCCCGCACCCGATCCAGCAAGGCCACCCTCTACCGCCAGTGGGGGAGCAAGGCCGAGCTGATCGTCAAGGCGCTCCGCAACGACAAGCCGGTGCACCTTGCCGATGTCGACACCGGTTCGCTCCGCGGTGACTTCCTGGCCGTGATGGGGCAGACCGACGACTGTCAGATGGAAAAGAACTCCGCGCTGATGCGGGGGCTGAGCCATGCCGTCCACAACAACCCCGACCTCTTCCAAGCGCTGCGGGACCTGCTGATCGAGCCGGAGATGACCGGCCTCGGTGCGCTGCTCCAGCGAGCCGTGGACAGAGGGGAAGTGCCTGCGGACAATCCGGCGCTTCCCTATGTCCCGCACATGATGATCGGCGCCTTCGCCGCTCGTGAGCTGGTGGACCACCAGCCCGTCGACCGGGCGTTCCTCACCGATTACGTCGAGTCCGTGGTGTTCCCCGCCCTCGGTGTCTGACATCCCCTTCTCCTTCCGTACGACCTGTCCCCGACGCTCCACCTGACACGCCGCTCTCGTCGTCGGGCTGGTTCCTCACGCCCTTTCCACTCAACGACCTGACCGGGAGTAACCCCTCCGTGGCTACATTCCTGTACAAACTCGGGCGGCTCGCCTTTCGGCGCCGCCGTTACGTCGCCCTGATCTGGGTGGCTCTGCTGGCGCTGGCCGGATTCGGCGCCTCCTCCGCGGCCACCGCGACCTCCAGCTCCTTCTCGATCCCCGGCACGGAGGCCCAGAAGGCATTCGACCTGCTGGACGAACGATTCCCCGGAGGCAGCGCGGACGGCGCGACCGCCCGGATCGTCTTCCAGGCACCCGAGGACCAGAAGGTCACGGCATCGGCCAACAAGGCCGAGATCCAGGAGATCGTCGGCGAGCTGAAGTCCGGCTCGGACCAGATCGCCTCGGTCGCCGACCCGTACGAGGCGAACGCCGTCAGCAAGGACGGCTCGACGGCCTACATCTCCGTCTCCTACAAGGTCAGCTCCATGGAGCTGACCGACGGGACGCGGGATTCCCTGGAGGACGTGGGTCACGACGCGCAGAGCAGTGGCATGAAGGTGGAGATCGGGGGTGACGCACTCCAGGTCATGCCGGAGACCGGCGCCACCGAGGTCATCGGCGTCGCCATCGCGGCGGTCGTCCTGGTCATCACCTTCGGCTCGCTGATCGCCGCCGGGCTGCCGCTGCTGACGGCCCTCATCGGGGTCGGTATCGGGGTCTCCACGATCACCGCGCTGGCCAGCGTCCTGGACCTGGGTTCCACGACATCGATCCTCGCGATGATGATCGGTCTCGCGGTCGGTATCGACTACGCCCTGTTCATCGTCTCCCGCTACCGCGCCGAACTGGCCGAGGGCCGGGAACGCGAGGAAGCGGCGGGACGGGCTGTCGGAACGGCCGGATCCGCCGTGGTCTTCGCGGGTCTCACCGTGGTCATCGCCCTGGTCGGCCTTGCCGTCGTGAACATCCCGATGCTGTCGAAGATGGGCTTCGCCGCCGCGGGCACCGTGGCCATCGCCGTCCTCATCGCGCTGACCCTCGTCCCGGCGATGATGGGCTTCGCGGGCAAGCGGGTCATGGGACGCAAGGCGCGCAAGGCCGCCGAGGCGGAGAACAGGCCCGACGCCAAGCCGAACGCGGGCACCCGCTGGGCCCGCTTCGTGCTGCGCCGCCCGGTGTGGGTGCTGCTGGTGGGTGTACTCGGCCTCGGCGCGATCGCCGTACCCGCGGCCTCCCTGGAGATGGGGCTTCCGGATGACGGCGCCCAGCCGAAGTCGACCACGCAGCGCCAGGCGTACGACATGCTCTCCGACGGCTTCGGGCCCGGGTTCAACGGCCCGCTGATGGTCGTCGTCGACACGAGGAACAGCTCCGACGGCAAGGACGCCGTGAACCGGGTCTCCGACGAGATCGAGGGTTCCGGCGGGGTGGCGATGGTCGCTCCGGCCGCCTTCAACAAGGCCGGCGACACCGCGACCATCACGGTCATCCCCAAGGACCGTCCGAGCTCCGTCGAGACGGAGAACGTGGTCCACGCCATCCGTGACGCGGGCCAGGACATCAGGAGCGAGACCGGTGCCGAGGTCCTGGTCACCGGTGCCACGGCGATGAACATCGACTTCTCCCAGAAGATGAACGACGCGCTGCTGCCCTATCTGGCACTCGTCGTCGGCCTCGCCTTCCTGCTCCTGATGCTGGTCTTCCGCTCGATCCTGGTACCGCTGAAGGCGGCTCTCGGCTTCCTGCTCTCGGTGGTCGCCGCGCTCGGCGCTGTCGTCGCGGTCTTCCAGTGGGGCTGGCTCGGATCGCTCTTCGGTGTCGAGCAGACCGGTCCGATCATGAGCATGATGCCGATCTTCATGGTCGGTGTGGTCTTCGGTCTCGCGATGGACTACGAGGTCTTCCTGGTCACACGGATGCGCGAGGCGTATGTCCACGGGGAGACGCCCGGCCAGGCGATCGTCACCGGGTTCAAGCACGGCGCCCGCGTGGTCACGGCAGCCGCGGTGATCATGATGGCCGTCTTCTCCGGCTTCATCGGCTCCAGCGAATCGATGATCAAGATGATCGGCTTCTCGCTGGCCATCGCGGTCTTCTTCGACGCCTTCGTCGTGCGGATGGCCATCGTCCCGGCGGTGCTCGCCCTGCTCGGCAAGCGCGCCTGGTGGCTGCCGCGCTGGCTGGACCGTGCGCTGCCCAACGTGGATGTCGAGGGCGAGGCCCTGCGCAAGGACCTCGCCGACGACGGTGGCCCTGCCGACGGCGGCGGGGAGCGGGAGCTGGTCCGCGCATGATGCGCAACGACCCCGGGGTCCGCGGCTGAGCGGAACGCGGCCCCGGAAGCGCCGGTTACCTGTGGGGACGGGGGACCGGGGCAAGGACGAGCCCCCGTGCACGCGGCACGGGGGCTCGCCCGCGTTCAGGCGCGGGTGGCGGTGGTCGTGGCGTTGGCGGCGGCGGCCGGCGGGCGCTTCGCCGCCTTCGCACCGGTGCGCGTCAGGAAGCGGATGATGGGCGCGTTGTCGAACTGGAGGACGGCGACACCGTCCGGCGCGTGCAGCTCCAGGACCAGCTGCGCACGGCCGCACGGCCATATCCGTATGTCGCCCCGGGTGGCGGGGGCGCGCAGTCCGCGCTCCAGGAGGTCGAGGCCGAGGGTCCGGTCGACGCCCCCGGGGAACCGGATGTGGACGGTCCCGGGATCGTCGGGGTCGTAGCGCAGCTCGACCGGGACCGGCCGCGGGTCGGGACCGTCGGTGATGAGCCGGGCTCGGGCGTGTTCTTGGATCACGAGGGACATGGCCGGCTCCTCCTGTGTGAAAATCTCTCCCCCCAATGTCCCATATATTCCCATTTGGGCATGTTGAGGTTGGCCTAGTTGTCACACATACGCTCTTGCAAACTCTTCGCAAGAGGGCTCTATCATGGAGCGTTTCCCGATCCGGCCAGCAGCGACGTCCGAAGCGGAGCTCCTTCATGCATGTACCCGACGGATTCATCAACGCACCTGTCTCCGCCGTCGCAGGTGTCGTCGCCGCCGGCGCGGTCGCCGTCAGCCTCCGCGGTGCCCGGCGGGAGCTCGGGGGCACCTCCCGCTCGAACGGAGCCGAGAGTGGGGGAGAGCGCACCGCGCCGCTGGCAGGGCTCGTCGCCGCGTTCATCTTCGCCGTGCAGATGCTGAACTTCCCGGTCGCGGCGGGTACCAGCGGCCATCTGCTCGGCGGAGCGCTGGCCGCGATCCTGGTGGGGCCCTACACAGGGCTGCTCTGCATAGCGGTCGTCCTGCTGATGCAGGGCATCCTCTTCGCCGACGGCGGGCTCACCGCGCTCGGCGTGAACATCACGGTGATGGGGGTCGTCACCACCGTCGTCGCCTACGCCCTCTTCCGGGGGCTGACCGGTGTGCTGCCCCGTACCCGCCGCTCGACGACCGTCGCCAGCTTCGTGGCCGCACTCATCTCCGTGCCGGCCGCCGCCGTCGTGTTCACCCTGATCTACGCGATCGGCGGGACCACCGACGTACCCGTGGGCAAGGTGCTCACCGCGATGGTCGGCGTCCATGTCCTGATCGGCATCGGGGAGGCCGTGATCACCGCACTGACCGTCGGCGCCGTGATCGCCGTGCGCCCCGACCTGGTGCACGGGGCCCGTGGCCTGGCCGCCCCGCTCAAGCTCCGCGTCGACGGCGAACTCATCGACGCACCGGCCGCACCGGCCGCCCGGGCCGCATCCGGCGCCCCGGCCCCCGCGGCCGCCCGCTCCACGCGCAAGGTCTGGGCCACCGGCCTGGTCGCCGCGCTCCTCCTCGCCGGCTTCGTCTCCTTCTACGCCTCCGCGAGCCCCGACGGCCTGGAGAAGGTCGCCGCTGACAAGGGCATCGACGAGAAGGTCCAGGAACACGGAGCGGCCGACTCCCCGCTCGCCGACTACGGCGTCAAGGACATCGGCAACGCCCGCGTCTCCGGGGGCCTCGCCGGAGTGATCGGCGTCGGCGTCACCATCGCCGTCGGCAGCGGCGTCTTCTGGGCCGTACGCCGGAGCCGTACGCCGGAGGCTCCCACGAACCGCTCCGCCGAGTCCGTCTGACATGGGAGCCGGCCACGCGCACAAGCTCTTCCGGCACGGTCACTCCCCGGTCCACGCCCTGCCGCCGCACTGCAAGCTCGCCGCCGTCCTGTGCTTCGTCGTGGTCGTCGTCTCCACCCCCCGCGAGGCCGTCTGGGCCTTCGCCCTGTACGCGGTGCTGCTCGCCGCCGTCGCCGCAGTGGCCCGGATTCCCGCCGGATTCCTGCTGAAGCGGCTGGTCATCGAGGTGCCGTTCGTGGCGTTCGCGCTCCTCATGCCCTTCGTCGTACCCGGCGAGCAGACCGAGCTGCTCGGTGTCTCCGTCAGCGTCCCCGGCCTCTGGGGCGCCTGGAACGTACTCGCGAAGGGCACCCTCGGTGTGGCCGCGTCGGTGATCCTGGCCTCGACCACCGAGCTGCGCTCCCTGCTCCTCGGCCTCCAGCGGCTCCGGCTACCGCCGCTGCTCGTCCAGATCGCGTCCTTCATGATCCGCTACGGCGACGTCATCACCGACGAGCTGCGCCGGATGTCGATCGCGCGCCGCTCCCGCGGCTTCGAGGCGAGCGGAGTACGCCACTGGGGTGTCCTCGCCAAGACGGCCGGCGCCCTCTTCATCCGGTCCTACGAGCGCGGCGAACGCGTCCACCTCGCGATGGTCAGCCGCGGCTACACCGGAACCATGCCGGTGATCGACGAGGTGACCGCGTCCCGCACCCAGTGGGCGCACGCCGCGGCACTCCCCGTGCTCGCGCTCGTCGTCTGTCTGCTGGGATGGACCATATGAGCCACACCAGCGCGGCCCCCGTCCCGTCCCTCGAGGTCAGCGGCCTCGCCTATGCCTACCCCGACGGCCATCAGGCCCTCTACGGCGTCGACCTGACCGTGGCCAGGGGCGAACGCGTGGCGCTCCTCGGCCCGAACGGAGCGGGCAAGACCACACTCGTCCTCCACCTCAACGGCATCCTCGACGCGGGCGCCGGCACCGTCCGGGTCGCCGGGCTGCCCGTGGAGAAGGGGAACCTCGCCGAGATCCGCCGCCGCGTCGGCATCGTCTTCCAGGACCCCGACGACCAGCTCTTCATGCCGACCGTCCGCGAGGACGTCGCCTTCGGACCCGCGTCGGCCGGGCTGCGCGGCCCCGAGCTCGAAGACCGGGTCATGGCCGCGCTGCGGCGGGTCGGCATGGAGGAGTACGCGGCGCGGCCCCCGCACCACCTCTCCTTCGGCCAGCGCCGCCGCGTCGCGGTCGCCACCGTGCTCGCCATGGAGCCGGAGATCCTCGTCCTGGACGAGCCCTCGTCGAATCTGGACCCGGCCTCCCGCCGTGAACTCGCCGACATCCTGCGCTCCTTGGACGTCACCGTCCTGATGGTCACCCACGACCTGCCGTACGCACTCGAACTCTGCCCGCGTGCCGTCATCCTCAGCGACGGCGTGATCAGCGCCGACGACCGCACACAGGACCTGCTGTGCGACGACTCACTGATGC
Organism: Streptomyces sp. NBC_01012; assembly: GCF_045162755.1. Classification (NCBI taxonomy): domain Bacteria; kingdom Bacillati; phylum Actinomycetota; class Actinomycetes; order Kitasatosporales; family Streptomycetaceae; genus Streptomyces; species Streptomyces sp. NBC_01012. Next base: position 4,539,502 of record NZ_CP108688.1, read on the forward strand.
GCCTGCACCGGCTCGAGTTGCCCTTCGGTTTCGATCCGCGTTCCGTGACCGTTCCGCGTTCGTGAACAGAGGGTGACCCGGCACCCGTCCCACCTGCGCAGGGATGCACCATGGGGGGATGAGCGGGAGTGCGGGAGCAGGCGTGGACGTACGGGGCACGGTGGCGCCGGGATTCGAGGCGGTACGGGACGCTTTCGTCCGTAACTTCGAACAGCGCGGGGAACGGGGAGCGGCCGTCGCCCTCTACCGTCACGGCAGCAAGGTCGTGGACCTGTGGGCCGGTACGAGAGATGTCGACGGCGTCGAGCCCTGGGCCGTCGACACCGTGCAGATCGTCCGCTCGGCCGGGAAGGGCGTCGCCGCAGCCGTACCGTTGCTGCTGCATCAGCGCGGACAGGTGGATCTCGACGCACCCGTCGGCACGTACTGGCCGGAGTTCAAGGCGAACGGCAAGGAGCGCGTCCTCGTGCGCCATCTCCTCGCCCACCGCGCGGGGCTGGCCGCCCTGGACAGGACGCTCACACCCGAAGAGGCCGCTGACGGGGTCACCGGGCCGCGGGCCGTCGCCGCCCAACGGCCCCAGTGGGAACCGGGCGCCGACCACGGGTACCACGCCCAGACCTACAGCTGGCTCGTCGCGGAACTGGTGCGCAGGGTCACCGGGCGCACCATCGGCCGCTGGATCGCCGAGGAGATTGCGCGCCCGCTCGGGCTGGACTTCTGGTTCGGGCTGCCGGCCGACGAGGCGCACCGCATCGGGCGGATCGGCCCCGTCGAACCTCCGCCGGCCGAAGGCAGCGGCGCCCTTCGTGTGCGGCCCAAGCGCTCCGTCGTCGACGCCTACGCGGATCCGGCCTCGCTGACCCGCCGGGCCTTCGGGGCGATCGACCCCTTCCCGGACGAGAACGCCCCGGACTACCGCGCGGCTGAACTCCCCGCGTCCAACGGCGTCGCCACCGCACGGGGACTCGCCCGCTGCTACGCCGCGATGATCGGCCAGGTCGACGGGCAGCGGCTGTTCGCCCCCGCCACCCTCACCCTGGCCAGGACCGAGGAGTCGGCCGGTCCTGACCGGGTGCTGGTCGTCAGCACGCGCTTCGGCCTCGGCTACATGCTGCACGGTCCGGCCGCGCCGCTGCTCGGCCCCGGGTCCTTCGGGCACCCGGGCCGCGGCGGCTCGCTGGGCTTCGCGGATCCCGAATCGGGTGTCGCGCTCGGCTATGTGACGAACGGTCTGCAGAAGGGAGTTACCGCCGACCCCCGTGCCCAGGCCCTGGTCCGGGCAGTACGGTCGGCGCTATGACTTCTCGCCCCGAAGGAAGCCCCGAAGGAAGCCCCGAAGGAAGCACCGAAGGAAGCACCGAAGGAAGCCCCGGCGGAAGCACCGAACGGCGCCTCGACGGATACGTCGCGCTCCTCACCGGCGCCGGACAGGGCATCGGGGCGGCCACCGCACGTCGGCTCGCATCCGAGGGCGCGGCCGTCCTGGTCACGGACCTGGACGCCGGCCGCGCCGAGCGCATGGCGGCCGCGATACGCGAGGCGGGCGGCACAGCCGAGGCGCTGGCCTGCGACGTCGGCGACCGGGCGGCGGTCGACGCGGCGGTGGCCCACGCGGTGACCGCCTTCGGACGGCTCGACACCCTGGTCAACAACGCCTACGCCGACCACCAGGACGCCGAACTCTTCGAGGACGAGACGGACGAGGCCTGGGCCCGCAGCCTCGACATCACCCTGACCGGCCCCTACCGCTGCTCCCGTGCCGCTCTGCCGCACCTGGTGGCCTCCGGTCGTGGCGCGATCGTCAACATAGGCTCGGTGAACGGCGAGCAGGACTTCGGCGGCCACGCCTACAGCGCCGCGAAGGCGGGCCTGGCCGGTCTGACCCGCACCCTCGCCGGCCACGCGGGACCACGCGGCGTCTGCGTCAACCTCATCGCCCCCGGCACGATCCGTACGGACGCCTGGGCGGGCCGCGAAGCCGTACTGGAGCGGGCGGAGTCCCTCTACCCGCTCGGCCGCGTCGGCGAACCCGAGGACATCGCGTCCGCGGTCGCCTTCCTCGCCTCCCGGGACGCGGCCTGGATCACCGGGATCACGCTGCGGGTGGACGGCGGCCTGCTGGCCGTCAACACGGGCTTCCGCGCGGCGCTGTCGGAGGTCGCCGAAACCCCCGTAGCGGGATCCTGACGCGGGCGTACGGTCAGCTCGTGTGCAGCATCAGGCCGATGCCGACCACCATCAGCCCCGCCGCGGCCAGCCGCGGAGCCCCGAACCGCTCCTTGAAGAACAGCGTCCCGATGGCCGCGCCCACGATGATCGAGGACTCGCGCAGTGCGGCGACCGGGGCGAGCGCGGCTCTCGTCTGCGCCCACAGGACCAGGCCGTAGGCGGCGACCGACAGGGCCGCGCCCAGCAGTCCACGTGCCGCGAACGGGGTCAGCCGGGGCAGCAGTTCGCCCCGGCGGCGCCAGAACGCGTAGGCGGGGATGGCGATCCCCTCCAGGATCATCAGCCAGGCGATGTAGCCGAGCGGGGTGTTCGAGGCGCGTACCCCCGCTCCGTCGACCGTCGTGTAGCCCGCGATGGCCAGACCCGTCGCGAGGGCCGCCGCGATGGCGGGCCGGTGGGGCCGCTTGCCGGAGCCCCGGATGCCCCACAGCGCCAGCCCGACGAGCCCCGCCGAGGCGACCGCGACACCCGCCGCCGCCCAGCGGTCCGGACGCTCCCCGATGAACACGGCCGCCAGCACCGTCACGACGAGCGGGGCAGTGCCCCGGGCGATCGGATACATCTGGCCGAAGTCGCCCAGGGCGAACGAACGCATCAGCAGCAGCATGTACGCCACGTGCAGGCACGCGGAGACGAGCAGATACGGCCAGGCTCCGGACGCCGGGAGCGGCGCGAAACAGGCCAGTACGAGACCGATCAGCGCCCCGCCGCCGGAGATCAGGGTGAAGGACACCAACTGGTCACGGATGGCGTGGGCGATGGCGTTCCAGCTGGCGTGCGTGATCGCGGCGGCCAGGACGGCCGCCGCCACCAGCGGGGTCACGCGGTCTGCTCGCGCACGTCCACCAGGGTGCCGCCGGCGTGCGTGACCAGGCTCCGCGGGTCCAGCGGGAAGACCGTGTGCGGGGTGCCCGCGGCCGCCCAGACCGTCGCGTGGGCGAGCAGCCCCCGGTCGGCCAGCACCCGGGTCCTCGTACGGTGACCGAAGGGCGGAACCCCGCCGATCGCGTATCCGGTGGTCTCCCGGACGAGGTCGGCACCCGCCCGCCTGACCTTTCCCGCGCCGAGCTCGGCCCGCACGCGCTCCACGTCCACCCGGGACGAGCCGTCCATCAGGACCAGGACCGGCACACCGTCGGCCTCGAAGATCAGGGACTTGACGATCTGGCCGAGTTCGCAGCCCACCGCGGCGGCGGCCTCGACCGCGGTGCGGGTGGCGTCGGGGAAACGGCGTACCTCGACGTCGAGGCCCAGCTCCCGCAGGGCCTCGGCGAACCGGGGGTGGGCATCGGACGAGCTCGTCGCGGGGGTGATGTCGGAAGTGCTCATACCCCGCACGCTACACACGGCCGGAAATCCCTCTTGCGCCTGTCTTCGCGCCCGTCCACGCCCCCAGAGTGGTGAAGAGTACGACAAGGGGGACGTCTTGCTGCGCATTCATTTCACTGCCCAGGACCTGGAATACGTCAGGATCGCCCGTAGCCCCGACCCGCTGTGGGAGATCGTCTGCAGCGTCTGCCGGCTGCAGAACAAGGAGGGGACCGTCGCGTTCGGCCCCTGGCGGCGCAGCGTCGCCGGGCGCCTGAGGACGGAAGGACCCGGGCGCAGTGCGGCCCGGTTCCTGTGCGGTCTGGTGCCGTACGGGCCCTACTTCCCCGACTTCCTGACACCCGCTGTGGACGGCGGAAACCGTGATCTGCGGGACGGGATCGACCGGGTGCTCACCACCCCGCGTACCCGGCTGCGCACCGAGCTGGGGCTGCTGGCGGGGGTCGGCGGCCGGCCCCCGGCGGCAGCGGAGCTCGCCCGGGGCGACACGGCGGCGCTGCGGGCGCTGGGCGGCGCGCTGAGCACCTACGACCGGCTGTTCGTCGCCCCGTTCCGGGAGACCGTCGACGCAGCGGTGTCCTCCGATGTCGCCTGGCGGTCCCGGGAGCTGTCGACCGGCGGCACACGGGCGCTGCTGGAGACCTTCCGGCCGATGTTCCTGTGGTCCCCGCCGGTGCTGGAGGTGGCCTACCCGGTGGACAAGGACCTGCATCTGGACGGGCGCGGCCTGCTGCTCGTGCCCTCGTACTTCTGCTGGCGGATGCCGGTCACGCTGGTCGACGATGCGCTGCTGCCGATGCTGGTCTACCCGGTCGACAAGCACATCGTCCCCGGATCATCCTCCGGACCGTCGTCCTCGGGGTCGGCGCCCGCCGGATCGTCGCTCGCCAAGCTGCTCGGTCCCACACGCGCCGCCCTGCTGTACGAGATCGCGGTCCAGGGCTGTGCCTCGACCTCCGAACTCGCCGCAGCCGTGGGCTCCTCGCTGCCCAACACCAGCCAGCAGCTGGCCATCCTGCGCGAGGCGGGACTGGCCGCCTGCCGCCGTGAGGGGCGGCGCGTGCTGCACCTTCCGTCACCGCTGGGGCGGCAGTTGCTCGATTCGACGGACGTCTCGGCAGGCGTCCGAAGGTGACGTTTCCACCGTGGTGAAAGAGTGCGGCGCCCGGGGTAGCCGGGGTGCCAGTCTTCAGTCAGGCCGAGCGCCCGCGCAACGGGGGAAGTTGCGGGGGAAGGGCGCCCGGGAACGCAATGGAGGAACCATGCGCAAGATCGTACGAGCCACCGTCGCACTGACCTTCGCGGCGGGCGCCGTGCTGGCGACGGGGGCCGCTTCACAGGCCGCCGAGTCGGGCGCCCAGGCCACCGTCCACGGATGCAAGGCGGGATACGTCTGCGTCTACCCCGGGGCTGGGTGGAACGGCGACAAGCCGACGCTGACGTACTACACGTACGGGGCGCACAACCTCGTCAACCAGTTCGGTACGCACCGTGTGTTCAACAACCAGACCGGAGGGGCATCCGTGGCCCTCTGCACGGGGTACGACGGCGTCAACTGCGGCACCAAGGGCTACCCGGGTCAGTACACCGACGCCAACCTGACCCCGATCAACTCGATCAAGCTCGCCAAGTCCTGACCCTGCCGGGCGGGTTCTGACCAGGCCCGTCAGGTTCTGCCCTGACACCCCGGGGGCCGCGCGGCCGGCGCCCCCGGGGTGGCGCGGGTTCAGGACCCCGCGCTGAGGACCGCCGCCACCACCGGGCCCGCCGCGTCGCCGCCGTGGCCGCCGGACTGGACGACCGCCGCTGCCGCGAGGTCGTCCCTGAAGCCGGTGAACCAGCTGTTGGACGTGCCCTGGCCGTCGACCTCCGCCGAGCCCGTCTTGGCGCCCTTGTCACCGCCGACCGAGGCCATGGCAGCCTTGCCCGTGCCCCAGGACGCGGTGGCCCGCATCATGTCGTTCAGCTGCTGTGTGACGCCTCCCGGCAGCGAACGTGACGCCTTGGCGAGCTCGCGGTCGTCCAGGGACTGCGGGACGATCACCGGCTGATGGAACGTCCCGGTGCGGGCGGTCGCCGTGATGGACGCGACGTTGAGCGCGTTCATCTGGACGGTGCCCTGGCCTATGTACTGGGCCGCGGCCTCACCACCGGCCTCCTCGGGCACCTTGCCGTCGACGGAGGTGATGCCGGTCTTCCAGTCGAGGCCGATACCGAAGACGTCACGGGCCTCCTTGGCCAGCGCCGTGTCGTCCTTCGTGTCGTCGATCAGCTTGATGAAGGCGGTGTTGCACGAGCGGGCGAAGCTCGTGGTGAAGCTGCTGGACGCGGGCAGCTCGAAGTTGTCGAGGTTGTGGAACGTACGGCCCTGGTACAGCACCTCCTTGGGGCACTCCGTGGGGCCGTTCGCCGTGACCAGGCCCTTCTCCAGGAGCAGCGCGGCCGTCATGACCTTCATCGTGGAACCGGGCGCCTGCGTGCCCTGCATCGCCGCGTTGAAGCCGGTCGCCGGGTTGTTGGCGACCGCGCGTATCTCGCCCGTGGACGGCTTGACGGCGACCACCGAAGCCTCGCTGAACTGCTTGACCGCCTTCTCGGCCGCCGCCTGGGCGCCCGCGTCGAGCGTCGTCCGCAGCTTGCCCGGCTTGCCCTTGGCGAGCGTCAGCAGGGTGGTGTCGGGAACCTTCTCGTCCGCCGGCTCGATCCATGTCTCGATGCCGGGGGAACCGCCGACCGTGTCGCCGTACCTCTCCCGCAGGCTGTCCAGGATCGTCCCGAGCGACGGGTAGGTCTCCTTGTCGAGCACCTTGCCGTTGTGGTCGACGGCCTCGACGGCCGCCGTCGAGGCCTCACCGGTCTTCAGCGAGGCGCCCTCGGTGAGCTGCGGATGGATCACCGCGGGCTGCCAGTCGACGAGGGCCTTGCCGGTCGTCTCGCCGCGCACCACGGTCAGTTCGGAGGAGTACGACCAGGGCTTGGTCTTGCCTCCGTACGACACGGTCGCCTTCACCGTGAACGGCACCTTCGCGCCGACGGCGGTACCCGGCGAGATCACCGCCTTGGTGACGTGGGCGTCCTCGGCGTAACCGGTCAGCAGCGGCTCGGCGACGCTCTCGTTGTTCGTGCGCAGGGCGGCGGCCGACGCGTCGCCCGACGCCCATGCCTCGAGGAAGCCCTTGGCGGTCTCCTCGATCTCCTTCTTGTCCGGTGGCCCTGTCTTCACCTCGGAGGACGCGGACCCCATCCCTCCGGACCCGCCGCCTCCCAGCACGACCTCGTACACGCCGTAACCGAGCCCCCCGGCCACCAGCACGAACACTCCGCCGATCACGGCGACCTTCGCTCCACTGCGCATCTGTGCAGTCCCCCCTCCCCAGGAGCGCCCCTTGAACACTGTTCCGAGGGGCGTGTCATCCTTCGAGACCTTACGGGACAGAAGGGAACGCCGGGGCGGTTGTTACCGGAGCCCGCCGCTATACCCAGGTGTCCAGCCACATCCGGTCGCGCCAGGAGCCGTCCGGGATGGACGTGCCCGTGTACAGCGGCCAGAAGTAGATGAAGTTCCAGACGATCAGCAGCACCAGGACGCCCGCGGCGATGGCACCCAGCGTGCGTCTGCGTTCGCCCGTGGGGTCGGCGGTGAGCTCCCCTCCCGGGCGGGGCCCCGCGCCCGTGCCGGTCGCGGGGCCCAGCAGGGCGCCGATCATCATCGTGACCGCCAGACACAGGAACGGCACGAACACGACCGCGTAGAACAGGAAGATCGTCCGCTCCTGGTAGAGGAACCAGGGCACCCAGCCCGCCGCCACCCCGCACGCGATCGCACCCGCCCGCCAGTCGCGGCGGAACAGCCAGCGCCACAGTACGTACAGCAGCGCCAGGCACGCCGCCCACCAGAGCAGCGGGGTGCCGAGCGCCAGGACCTCGCGGGCGCACTTGCCCGTCGCGGACTCCGCGCAGCCCGTCTTCTCCTCGTAGAAGTACGAGACGGGGCGGCCCAGCACGATCCAGCTCCATGGATTGGACTGATAGGTGTGTCCTGAGGTCAGGCCCACATGGAACTCGTACACCTGGTACTCGTAGTGCCACAGGCTGCGCAGCCAGTCCGGCAGCCAGGTCCAGCTGCCGCCCTTGCCCTCGGTGGCCGCCCAGTTGCGGTAGTACCCCTTGTCCGTGACGATCCAGCCGGTCCACGACACGAGGTACGTGCCGATCGCGACCGGCACCGTCGAGACGAACGCGGGCAGCAGGTCCCTGAGGGCGACGGTGCGGTACGGCTGTACGGCGCCCGCCGTGCGCCTCGCGCCGACGTCCCAGAGCACCGACATCACTCCGAACGCGGCCAGGATGTAGAGCCCGTTCCACTTCGTGGCGAAGGCCAGGCCCAGCATCAGACCGGCCATGATCCGCCACGGCCGCCACCCGAGGCGGAGCGTCTCGGCGATGTGGGCGTCCGGGCGCAGGACGCCCTCCTCGTCCACCGGGAGCGCGGCGGCCAGCTTGTGACGGGACCGGTCACGGTCGATGAGGAAGCACCCGAAGGCGGCGAGCACGAAGAACATCAGGATCAGGTCGAGCAGCGCGGTACGGCTCATCACGAAGTGCAGCCCGTCCACGGCCAGCAGGGTGCCCGCGAGGCAGCCCAGGAACGTCGAGCGGAACAGACGTCGCCCGATGCGGCACAGCATCAGGATCGAGAGGGTGCCGAGCAGCGCCACCATGAAGCGCCAGCCGAACGGTGTGAATCCGAAGACCTGCTCGCCGAACCCGATGATCCACTTGCCGACCGGCGGATGGACGACGTACCCCGGGTCCACCGGGATGTCCACCGAGGACGGGTCCTTGAGGATCAGCTTGTCGACGTCCTTGGGCCAGGAGCCCTCGTACCCCTGGTTGACCAGAGCCCAGGCGTCCTTGGCGTAGTACGTCTCGTCGAATATCACCGCCTTCGGACTGCCCAGGTTCCAGAACCGCAGCACGCCGGCGAACAGCGCGACCAGCAGCGGCCCGCCCCAGGCGGACCAGCGCACCAGACGGTCGGCGATGACCGGTGGCACCGGGAGGACGTCGCGGAACTGTTTGCCCGGGCGGGCATAGGGCGGGTCGAGGCGCTCGCGCAGCCCCGTCTCCGGCCGTGGGGAATGGCCGAAGCGGCGCAGCCGCTGCTGCCAGGAAGGCGGCTGGTCGCCGGTGTGAACCCCGGCGTCGTTGCCCTGCTGGGCCTCGGGCGCAGTACTCGTCACCGCGCCATCGTAGGGAACGCATCTGTGCGAGTGGTGCCGCCCGGGCTGGGAGGATGGCCGATGTGACTGGAACGACTGGAACGCTCGTACTCGCAGGGACCCCCATCGGCGATGTGGCGGACGCCCCGCCACGGCTTGCCACCGAGCTGGAGACGGCCGATGTGGTGGCCGCCGAGGACACCCGGCGGCTGCGTCGGCTCACCCAGGCCATGGGCATCCACACGACGGGGCGTGTCGTGTCCTACTTCGAGGGCAACGAGTCGGCGCGCACCCCCGAACTCGTCGAGGCACTGGTCGGCGGTGCGCGTGTCCTGCTCGTCACCGACGCCGGGATGCCGTCCGTCTCCGACCCCGGCTACCGGCTGGTGGCGGCGGCCGTGGAGCAGGACATCAAGGTCACCGCCGTACCGGGTCCGTCGGCCGTACTGACCGCGCTGGCACTGTCCGCGCTACCCGTGGACCGCTTCTGCTTCGAGGGCTTCCTGCCGCGCAAGGCGGGCGAGCGGCTCGGGAAGCTGCGCGAGGTCGCCGGTGAGCGCCGCACGATGGTCTTCTTCGAGGCCCCGCACCGGCTGGACGACACCCTGGCCGCGATGGCCGAGGTGTTCGGGCCGGACCGCAGGGCGGCCGTCTGCCGGGAGCTGACCAAGACCTACGAGGAAGTGAAGCGCGGCCCGCTGGGCGAGCTGGCCGTCTGGGCGGCCGATGGCGTGCGCGGCGAGATCACCGTGGTCGTCGAGGGCGCCACGGACACGGGGAACGAGGGGCTGGACGCCGCCGAGCTGGTACGCAGGGTGCGGGTGCGCGAGGAGGCGGGGGAGCGGCGCAAGGAGGCCATCGCGGCTGTCGCCGCCGACGCCGGGCTGCCCAAGCGCGAGGTGTTCGATGCGGTGGTCGCGGCAAAGAACGCGGCTCGGACCGGCCAGGATCAGGGCAAAGGACTAGCCTGAAATGTAAAGCCCGAGCCGCGTATCGGGTCGTTCGGCCACGGATCGGCCAAAAGCGTTCCAACACTCGGCAGACCTCGTGCTTCGCCGTCGGCGAAGGCGTCCACTTGAGGGTGGAACGCACCATCCGGAGCAGGTTGTCCGGAGTGCTTGTCCAGCGGACAAGAGGAGCAGGCATGAGTGAGATCGCAGCAACCACCGTGCATGAGGCGTACGCCTTCGCCTGCATGAGGTGCGGACACGGCTGGGAACAGGCCTACGAGATATCGCACCACGTCGACAACCACGGCAACCCCTTCGTGGTGTACACGGCGGACGGACAGCGCGTGCCGTCGCCGCTGTCCACCCCGACCTGCGCGAACTGCGGGGGGCACGTGGTGCGGATCATGCGCTCGGGACGGGTCTCCAACGTCCAGCGGATGAGCAGGCCCATGGAGACCGATCGTCCGGGGGCGGCCGCGACTCCCGGATCGACCGCGCGTCCCGGATCGACCGCGCGTCCCGAGGGGGACGACGCGGACGAGGCGGGTGACCGGATGTCCGTGGCCACCGCGGTGCCGGCACGCGCGCGCGAGGCGCACCACTGGCAGCTGTCCGATCTTCTCCGCCCCTTCCAGCGGCGGTGAGTGAAGGCCGCGCCACGCCCCGCACACCGCCCTCGTAGAGTCGTGGGCATGAGCCGTACCGACGCCCCGCCGCTCCCCGAACCCCTCAGGGTTCCGGTCGCCGATTCGCACACCCACCTGGACATGCAGGACGGAACCGTCGAGGAGGGCCTCGCCAGGGCCGCCGCGGTCAACGTGACCACCGTCGTCCAGGTGGGCTGCGACGTGAAGGGCTCGCACTGGGCCGCCGAGACCGCCGCAGCGCACCCCTCCGTCCACGCCGCCGTCGCCCTGCACCCCAACGAGGCGCCCCGCATCGTGCACGGCGACCCGGAGGGCTGGTCGCGTCAGGGGGCGCGGGAGCCGGGCGGGAAGGCGGCGCTCGACGAGGCACTGGCGGAGATCGACGCACTGGCCGCTCTCGGTCACGTACGCGCGGTCGGCGAGACGGGCCTCGACCACTTCCGTACGGGGCCCGAGGGCATCGCGGCCCAGGAGGAGTCCTTTCGGGCCCACATCGAGATCGCCAAGCGGCACGGCAAGGCCCTGGTCATCCACGACCGTGAGGCCCACGCGGACGTCCTGCGCATCCTCGCCGACGCCGGCGCACCGGAGCGGACCGTCTTCCACTGCTACTCGGGGGACGCCGACATGGCCCGGATCTGCGCGGCGGCCGGGTACTACATGTCCTTCGCCGGCAATGTCACCTTCAAGAACGCGCAGCCGCTGCGCGACGCCCTGGCCGTCGCCCCCGCCGAACTCGTGCTCGTCGAGACGGACGCCCCCTTCCTCACCCCCGCCCCGTACCGCGGACGGCCCAACGCGCCCTATCTGATTCCGGTCACGCTCCGTGCCATGGCCGAGGTGAGGGGCACCGACGAGGACACCCTGGCCGCGGCCGTCCAGGACAACACCGCGCGGGCGTTCGACTTCTGAGGGTGGTCGCGGCGCCCGGAGTGCGGGCCGCGCCGACACGTTGGGTAATCGTACGACTTTGTACGGTGACAGCACCTCCGCTAGGGTGCCCGCGCAATGGGGTCGGCCGGCCGGAACGTCTGGAGCGTCGTGGGCCATTCGCAGGGCAGTCACCGCGCGGCGCGCGGCACTCGGCGCACGAGGCAGGCCCCGGCGAGGGCCCCCGCCCCGCCCCCGACAGCGCCGCGCTCCCTCCACGAGGAGCGGACGATCGTCGCCGGGTCATGGCCGGGCGCCCAGCCGGTCCATGACCCCACCGTGCTGGACAGCCCCCTGGTGCCCCGGCAGGCCGCCCCGTCGAGGACCGCGGGGCCGCGCGACGAACCCGGCCCGCGCGGCAGGCGGACGGCCGGACACCGGGCCGCCCGGCGGGGGCCCGTCACCCCGGAGAGCCTGCGGCGGATCGTCCCGCGCGCCCTGGTCATCGCGGTCCTGGCCGGCGGGACCGCCGCGTTCCTCGCCCAGGACAAGGCCGTCCGCGTCAGCGTCGACGGGACGACGCACACCCTGCACACCTTCGCCGACGACGTCGGGGAGCTCCTCGACGCCGAGGGCGTCACGGTGGGCGCCCGCGACCGCGTCGCCCCCGCCCCCGCCACAGGTCTGGGCGACGGCGACGAGGTCGTCGTCCTCAGGGAGGCGCGAGGGTGAGGCCTTCGGGCCGCTCGGGCGGCCGTAGGCTTGACGGGTGAGCACCACAGAGCCCGACGCCCTCCTGGGCCCCGCAGACATCCGCGAGCTGGCCGCAGCGCTGGGCGTACGCCCCACCAAGCAGCGGGGCCAGAATTTCGTCATCGACGCCAACACGGTCCGCAGGATCGTGCGCACCGCCGAGGTGCGGCCCGATGACGTGGTGGTGGAGATCGGGCCCGGTCTCGGCTCGCTGACGCTGGCCCTGCTGGAGGCGGCCGACCGGGTCGTCGCCGTGGAGATCGACGACGTGCTCGCGGGTGCCCTGCCGGCCACGGTCGCCGCGCGGATGCCGCAGCGCGCCGACCGTTTCGCGCTCGTCCACTCCGACGCGATGCTGGTCGAGGAGCTGCCCGGCCCCGCACCGACCGCGCTCGTCGCCAACCTGCCGTACAACGTCGCCGTGCCCGTCCTGCTCACCATGCTGGAGCGCTTCCCCACCATCGAGCGGACGCTCGTGATGGTGCAGGCAGAGGTCGCCGACCGGCTGGCCGCCCGCCCCGGCAACAAGGTCTACGGAGTGCCGTCGGTCAAGGCCAACTGGTACGCCGAGGTCAAGCGCGCCGGATCGATCGGCCGCACGGTGTTCTGGCCCGCGCCGAACGTCGACTCGGGTCTGGTGTCCCTGGTCCGGCGTACGGAACCGATCCGTACGACCGCGAGCAGGACCGAGGTGTTCGCCGTCGTGGACGCCGCGTTCGCCCAGCGCCGTAAGACGCTGCGCGCCGCCCTGGCGGGCTGGGCGGGCTCCGCACCGGCCGCCGAGGCCGCGCTGACGGCGGCGGGCATCTCGCCGCAGGCGCGTGGCGAGGCGCTGACCGTCGAGGAGTTCGCCGCCATCGCCGAGAACAAGCCGGAGCCCTCCGCATGAACCACAGCGTCACCGTCCGCGTACCCGCCAAGGTCAATGTGCAGCTCGCGGTGGGCGCCCCACGCCCCGACGGCTTCCACGACCTGGCCAACGTCTTCCTCGCCGTCGGCCTCCACGACGAGGTCACCGTCACCCCCGCCGACACCCTGCGCGTCACCTGCTCGGGCCCGGACGCCGGCCAGGTGCCGCTGGACACCACGAACCTCGCCGCCCGCGCCGCGACGGCACTGGCCGCCCGGCACGGCATCGCCCCCGATGTGCACCTCCACATCACCAAGGACATCCCCGTCGCCGGCGGCATGGCGGGCGGCAGCGCCGACGGCGCCGCCGCCCTGCTGGCCTGCGACGCCCTGTGGGCCACCGGCGCAACCCGGGAGGAACTCCTGGAGATCTGCGCCGAGCTGGGCAGCGACGTGCCCTTCAGCCTGATCGGCGGGGCGGCGCTCGGCGTCGGCCGAGGTGAGCGGCTCACGCCCGTCGAGGTCGGCGGTACCTTCCACTGGGTCTTCGCCGTCGCCGACGGCGGGCTCTCCACCCCCGCGGTGTACGGCGAGTTCGACCGGCTCACCGCCGGCACCCGCGTACCGGAGCCGACCGCGTCCCCCGCGCTCCTGACCGCCCTGCGCAAGGGCGACACCACGGCGCTCGCCGACGCCCTGAGCAACGACCTCCAGGCCGCGGCGCTCTCCCTGCGCCCCTCGCTGGCCGACACCCTCGCGGCGGGTACCGCGGCGGGCGCCCTGGCCGCCCTGGTCTCGGGATCCGGACCGACCACGGCGTTCCTGACGGCCGACGAGGAGTCGGCGCGGAAGGTGGCCGACGCCCTGCTGTCCTCGGGCACCTGCCGCGAGGCCCGCGTGGCGACGTCCCCGGCGGCGGGCGCCACCGTCGTCTGACCGCGGCGGCGGGCGGCCACCGTCGTCCGCGGGCGGCCACCGCCGTACGGGGGTGCCACCGTCGTCCGCGGGCGAGCGCACCGCAGACGAGCGCACTCCGCGCGGCGACTACGCTGGGACATCGAGCGGTCCCCGACGCAGGGATCCCCGAGGCAGGAGTGAAATGGCCGTCAATCTGGTCAATGTCGAGCAGGTCACCAAGGTGTACGGCACCCGTGCCCTGCTCGACGGTGTATCCCTCGGGGTGTCCGAGGGCGACCGGATCGGCGTCGTCGGCCGCAACGGCGACGGGAAGACGACGCTCATCCGGATGCTCGCCAAGCTGGAGGAGGCGGACACCGGCCGCGTCACCCACAACGGCGGGCTGCGCCTCGGCGTCCTCACCCAGCACGACTCGCTGGACCCCACGGCCACCATCAGGCACGAGGTGATCGGTGACCTCGAGGATCACGAGTGGGCGGGCAGCGCCAAGATCCGCGACGTGCTGACCGGTCTCTTCGGCGGCCTGGCACTCCCGGGCTTCGAACACGGCCTCGACACCGTCATCGCCCCGCTCTCCGGCGGCGAGCGGCGCCGGATCGCGCTGGCGAAGCTGCTCATCGCCGAACAGGACCTGGTCGTACTCGACGAGCCCACCAACCACCTCGACGTCGAGGGCATCTCCTGGCTGGCCGGGCATCTGCGGGCCCGTCGCTCCGCGCTCGTCTGCGTCACCCACGACCGGTGGTTCCTGGACCAGGTCTGCACCCGGATGTGGGACGTGCAGCGGGGCGCGGTCCACGAGTACGAGGGCGGCTACAGCGACTACGTGTTCGCGCGGGCCGAGCGGGAGCGGATCGCCGCGACCGAGGAGTCCAAGCGGCAGAACCTGATGCGCAAGGAGCTGGCCTGGCTGCGGCGGGGCGCCCCCGCGCGTACGTCCAAGCCGCGCTACCGCATCGAGGCGGCCAACGAGCTGATCGCCGACGTGCCGCCCCCGCGTGACACCAGCGAGCTGATGAAGTTCGCCAATGCCCGGCTCGGCAAGACCGTCTTCGACCTGGAGGACGTGACCGTCCAGGCCGGGACCAAGACGCTGCTCACCCACCTCACCTGGCAGCTCGGCCCCGGGGACCGCATCGGCCTGGTCGGTGTCAACGGCGCCGGCAAGACCTCGCTGCTGCGGGCGCTCGGTGAGGCCTACCGCAGCCAGGGCGACGTACAGCCCGAGGCTGGGAAGATCGTCGTCGGCAAGACGGTGAAGCTCGCCTACCTCTCCCAGGAGGTCGCGGAGCTCAACCCGAACCTGCGGGTGCTCGAAGCCGTGCAGCAGGTGCGCGACCGGGTCGACCTCGGCAAGGGCCGGGAGATGACGGCAGGTCAGCTCTGCGAGCAGTTCGGCTTCGCCAAGGAGAAGCAGTGGACGCCCGTCGGTGACCTGTCCGGCGGTGAGCGGCGGCGGCTTCAGATCCTGCGGCTGCTGATGGACGAGCCCAACGTCCTCTTCCTCGACGAGCCCACCAACGACCTGGACATCGAGACGCTGACCCAGCTGGAGGACCTCCTCGACGGCTGGCCCGGGTCGATGATCGTGATCTCCCACGACCGGTTCTTCATCGAACGGACCACGGACAAGGTGATGGCGCTCCTCGGCGACCGCGCGCTGCGGATGCTGCCGCGCGGCATCGACGAGTACATCGAGCGCAGGCAGCGCATGGAGGAGGTGGCGACGCCCGCGTCCGCCGGCCCGTCGGCGCCCAGGGCGACCGCTCCGGCCGAGACGGTATCGCCGCAGGCGGCGCGCGCCGCGAAGAAGGAACTCCAGAAGGTCGAGCGGCAGCTCGACAAGATGTCGACGAGGGAGACGGCGCTCCACGCGCAGATCGCCGACAACGCCACCGACTTCGAGAAGGTCGCCACGCTCGACGCCGAGCTGCGTGAACTGGTCGCGGAGCGTGATGTGTTGGAGATGCGCTGGCTGGAACTGGCGGAGGACGCCTGAGCGCTGGCGGCACGGGCGCGTAACGGCGGCATCACGGACCGGTTCTCCCTTGGGCACAGGGGGTGGACCGATCCGGTGCCCGGTGTGGTGCGGGTGGTACAAAGAAGCCCCGCTCGACTGTCGTAACGCCGCGGAAGCCATGCCCGATTCGCTCCTTTCCGGGGGGAATTCAGAGATTTCTTGCACCTGAACCTCTGAGCCCAGCGGAATCGCGGGGGAGACCGGACCGGGCACCGGACCGCACGAAGGGGGACGTGCTGATGACCCAGCCGCCCAGCCAGCAACCGCCGCAGGGGGGTTTCGGGGCTCCGCAGGATCCGCAGGGCACTCCTCAGCCGCCGCAGACACCACCGCCGGCGGCTCCGCCGCAGATGCCGCCGCCCGCAGCCCCGCCGCAGATGCCGCCCGCACCCCCGCAGACGCCCCCGCCGGGTGCCCCGCAGACGCCCCCGCCCGCGCAGCCGGGCTACGGCTACCCGCAGGCGCCCGGGGAGCAGCCCGGCTACGGCTACCCCCAGGCTCCGGGACAGGCACCAGGACAGGCGGCCCCCGGCCCGTACTCCCAGCAGCCCGGCCCGTACGGCGCCCCGTCAGGTCCGTACGCCCAGCAGCCCGGCCCGTACGGCCAGCAGCCCGGTTACGGCTACCCGCAGCAGCAGTACCCCGGCGCCCCCGCGCCCGGCGGCCCCGGCGGCGGCGGTTTCTTCAAGGGCAAGCCCGCCGTCATCATCGGTGCCGCGCTCGCCGCGCTCCTCGTCGTCGGCGGCGGCATCTTCTTCGCCACGAGCGGTGGCGACGACAAGAAGGACCCCGTCGCCAAGTCCAGCAGCGGCGCCCCGGACCCGACCGCTTCGCCCACCGTCGACGAGGGCGACGGCAAGGGTGACGGCCGCGAGGCCGACGACGACCTGAACGCCGGGCGCAAGGAGGGCGAGGCGAAGGTCCTCTGGACCACGACGAACGACGTCGACCTGCCGCGCAACGGAGCCGACGTGTACGGCCCGTGGATTGTCGGTGACACGATCGTCAAGGCCATGTACCGCTCGGTCGTCGGCTACTCGGTGGCCGACGGCAAGGAGAAGTGGACCCTTCCGCTCTCCGTCGACGTGTGCGCGGCTCCCGAAAACGCCACGGCCGACGGCAAGATCGTCCTCGGCGTGAAGAGCGGCACCACGGAGAAGGCCGACTGCTCGGTGCTCCAGATGATCGATCTCAACACCGGCAAGGCCGGGTGGAAGAAGACGATCAAGGAGGGCGGCGCCTTCGACATGATGTCCAACATCGGTCTGGCGATCAGCGGTGACACCGTGACCGTCGGCCGTACGAGCTACTCCAACGGCTACCGGGTCAGCGACGGCAAGGAACTGTTCGCCAACACCTCGGGCAACTGCAAGCCGTACTCGTTCGCAGGCGGCGCCAAGCTGATCGCCGCGGTCAACTGCCGTACCGACGACTTGGACAACCCGAAGCAGCAGGTCCAGGAGCTCGACCCGGCCACCGGCAAGGCCAAGTGGACATACCAGGTCGAGCGCGGCTGGGAGGTCGACAAGGTCTACTCGGTGTCCCCGCTGGTCGTCGCTCTGATCCAGAACGAGAAGGAGACGCGGACCATCGTCGCGCTCAAGGAGAACGGCACACTGCGCACCCGGCCGGCCATCGAGAGCAAGGACAAGCTCGCCGCCGACTGCGGAGGCAGCCTGAACTTCACCGAGACGCTCGAAGGCTGCGTAGGCGTCACCGCCGACGCGAACACCTTCTACATGATGACGGGGGACGACACCAGCGGCACCGCCCGCACCAACAAGGTCGTCGCGTTCGATCTGAACACCGGCAAGGTCAAGTGGAGGGCCGACGCCCCCGCCGAACACACCATGAAGCCGCTCCAGATGGAAGGCGGCAAAGTCGTGGTCTACGTGGAGCCCACCTACGACGAGGGCGGGGCGATCGCGACGATCGCGCCCACAGGAGGCGCGCCCGAGGTGGTGCTGCAGCACCCGGACTCGACGACACGGATCGAAAACTTCTTCTCGTCCAAGGTCGCCTACGGGGGCGGCCGTTCCTTCGTCGTCAGCGACCGTGTCAGCGGCCGGGACGACGAGGAGGGCGCGACGACCATGATGGCCTTCGGCAAGTGACGGCCGACGCCGCCGACCGCCGCCCCTTCTTCTCAGACTCCGCAGAGGTACGCACGCCATGACCCAGCCCCCCCAGCCACCCAACGAGCCGCCCCAGGGCGGATTCGGCGCCCCGCAGGACCCGCCGCCCGGCGGATTCGGCGCGCCCACCCCGCCGCCGTCCGACCCGCTGGCCAAGCCCCCGGCCGCGCCGCCCACCCCGCCCCCCGGCGGTTACGGCACGCCGCCCCCGCCCCCGGGCGGTTACGGCACTCCGCAGACACCGCCGCCCCCGGGCGGCTACGGCACTCCGCCCACGCCGCCGCCCTCCGGTGGCTACGGCACCCCGCAGACGCCGCCGCCCGGTCAGCCGCCGCAGAGTCCCGCGTACGGCTACCCGCAGGCGCCGCCCCCGGGTCAGCCGCCGGCCCAGCCCGGCTACGGCTTCCCGCAGGGGCCCCCGCCCGGACAGCCCGGTATGCCTCCGCAGCAGGGGTACGGCTACCCGACCGCGCCGATGCAGCCGCAGTACCAGGGGCCCCAGCAGGGCGGCGGCAAGAAGTTCACCACCCAGATGCAGATCATCGTCGCCGCGGCCGTAGCCGTGGTGCTGATCGTCGGCGGCGGCATCTTCTACGCCTCCAGCGGCAGCGAC
Source organism: Streptomyces sp. NBC_01012 (assembly GCF_045162755.1). NCBI lineage: Bacteria > Bacillati > Actinomycetota > Actinomycetes > Kitasatosporales > Streptomycetaceae > Streptomyces > Streptomyces sp. NBC_01012. The sequence continues at coordinate 4,558,040 of NZ_CP108688.1, forward strand.
GACGGCAAGCAGGACGAGGCGTCGTCGGCCGGGACCGACGGTGGCGGCGCCGAGGGCGGCGAGGGCAAGGGCGGCAGTGGCGACGGCCTGGCCGGCGGCACCGAGAAGGCCCCGTCCGACACCAAGTCCAAGGTCGCCTTCCAGCTGCCCCACCCGAAGGTCACCGACACCACGGTCGTCGCCGGTTCCTGGGCCACGGACAAGGCGTACGTGAAGACCGGCGTGAACGAGATCGTCGGCTACGACCTCGACAAGGGCACCAAGCTCTGGTCGATCCCGCTGGACGGCCAGCTCTGCGCCGCGTCCCGGCACATGAGCAAGGACTACAAGACGGCCATCGCCTTCCAGGACGGCAAGCCGAGCGCCAAGAACAAGTACCCGTCGTGCACCCAGATCGCCGGGCTCGACCTCGCCACCGGCAAGCTGATGTGGAGCAAGTCCGTCACCTCCGCGTCCAGCGGTGACGACGCCGTCAGGTTCAACGAGGTGACGGTCAGCGGCGGAACGGTCGCCGCGGGCGGTACCAGCGGCGGCGCCGCCTTCAAGCTCGCCGACGGTGCCGAGCTCTGGAAGCCGAAGGCCGACGCCAACGACTGCTACGACATGGGTTACGGCGGCGGCGAGGCCCTCGCGGTCGTCCGCAAGTGCGGCAGCTACGACGATCCGCAGCTGACCATCCAGCCGCTGAACCCGGACACCGGGGCACCGCTCTCCTCGTACAACATGCCGGCCGGTGTGGAGTACGCGAGCATCGTCTCCACCAAGCCGCTCGTGGTCGCGGCCGACGTCGGTGACACCGCGGGCGACGGCAGCAGCATCTCGGACTTCTTCTCCATCGACGCGGCCACCGGCAAGCTCATCGTCAAGATCTCGGCCGACGCGGACAAGTACGCGGCGGACTGCGGCTCCACCGAGGTCGAGGAGTGCACGGCCCTGGCCGTCGGCAACAACAAGATCTACCTGCCGACCGAGGACCACGAGGGCGGCGGCGAGTACGGCGACACCAACGAGATCGTCGCCTTCGACCTCACCACCGGCAAGCTCGTCGGCGGCAAGGCGGACGCGGGCGACCGCTACTCGCTGACCCCGCTGCGCATGGACGGCTCCAACGTCATCGCGTACAAGGAGCCCCCGTACGACAAGGGCGGCCAGATCGTCTCCATCGACGGCTCGACCTTCGAGCAGACCGTGCTGATGGTCAACCCGGACGACAAGTCGGTCCACGACGCGGAGACCAGCTTCTCCGTCGACTACGCCGAGTTCATCTACGAGAAGGGCCGGCTGTTCATCTCCGAGCAGATGCTCAGCAAGCCGAGCAAGAGCTCCCTGGACGACAAGCAGTACCTCGTCGTCTCCTTCGGCACCAGCTGACCCACCCTGCCCCATCCGGCCCGTTGGCGGGCCGGCCACGACGGCCCTGCCGGTTGATCATCCGACCGGCAGGGCCGATCGTTTTCTGACAGGTAAGCGCCCCTGAATGACGCATAATTCGGCATTACGGGGGGCTTCTGCCCGGTAGAGGGCGCGCGGCGTCGAACAAGCGTGTAACTTGCCGGGGCAGAAGGGCCGGGGGGCCTGTTCAGGGTTACGCAGCGGTCGAGCGCTGCACACATGGGGGCTATCTCGATGGGCGTGCGGCTCATGGTGGTCGATGACCACCGACTGCTCGCCGAGGCACTCGCCTCGGCGCTGAAACTCCGCGGGCACCGGGTGCTCGCGGCGGCAGCGCCGACGTCAGGGGCCGCGGAACTGGTCGTCAGCAGGGCGCCGGAGGTCTGCCTGTTCGGCACGGCGGCGCCCGCGGAGCCCGGGGCCTTCGACCCCATCCTGCGGATAGGACGCGAGCGTCCCCAGGTGGCCGTGGTGGTGCTCGGACCGGTGCCGAGCCCGCGGGGGATCGCCGCCGCCTTCGCGGCGGGGGCGGCGGGTTACGTCCGTCACGACGAGCGGATCGAGGGCGTCGAGCGCGCCATGGTCAAGGCCCGCGCGGGGGAGGTCGCGGTCGCCCCGCAGCTGCTGCGCGGCGCGTTCGCCGAGCTGCTGCATCCGGCGGCCCAGCCGGACGACGAGGGGCAGCGGCTGCTGCGGATGCTGACCCCGCGTGAGGTGGAGGTGCTGGTGCGGGTCGCCGAGGGTGAGGACACCCGGCTGATCGCGGCCGGCATGAGGATCGCTCCGAGCACCGCGCGGACACATGTGCAGCGGGTGCTGATGAAGCTCGGTGTCGGCTCCCGTCTTGAAGCGGCCGCACTCGCCGCCCGTACCGGGCTGCTCGACCGGGCGGCGGCGGGAACGCCGCAGGGGCCGGACGGCCTCGCGTGACGCGTGGTCGTCCGGCCCCTGCGGGTGGTGTGCCGGGTCAGCTCTCCGGTGTGCCGGGGCCTTCCGCGCCGGGCGCGGAGTCGGGCACCTGGGTCGGGCGCAGCTTCATCCAGATCAGGAAGAAGAGGCCGAGCACCAGCATGGCCAGGCCGGTCCAGAGGTTGATGTGGACGCCCTCGGCCTTCTTCAGGTCGGCGTCGGACGGGCTGATGCCGGCGATGGTGACGATCACTCCGTAGACCACGAAGAGACCGCCGATGATCCGCCGGATGTCGAAGAGCCGGGCCGCGGTCGCGGACTTCTGCTCCAGCTCGGAGACTTCCTTGTGCAGGTCGGACATGGTGAGTGCCTCCGATCAGAGCGAGTAGGGCAGGTAGCAGAGAGCGGCGAGGACCATGGCGCCCCAGCCGAGCAGGGCCGGCTTGCGGTACCAGGCGCTGTCGCCCTCCTCCGGCACCTCTTCGGCGTCCGGGGACTCCGTACCGTAGACCAGACCGGCCAGTTCGGCGTCCGGCTTGGGGGCGGTGAAGAGGGTGACGGCGACCATGACGACCGCACCGGCGACGAATCCGACGATCGCGGAGACGAAGTTGGCGCCCTGGTCGGACGGGATGTCGATGATGCCCTGCTTGTAGATCACGAAGTAGTTCACCATCGCGGCCGTGGTGCCCGCCACGAGGCCCCAGACACCGGACTTCATCGAGGCGCGCTTCCAGAACATGCCGATGATGAAGACGACGAACATCGGGACGTTGAAGAAGGAGAACAGCGTCTGCAGGTACGTCATGATGTTGGAGAAGCTGGCCGCGATGAACGCCGTGCCGATCGAGGCCAGCACACCCACCGCGGTGATCAGCCGTCCGAAGCGCAGGTAGTACGCGTCCGGCTGGTCCTTCTTCACGTAACGCTGCCAGATGTCCGTGGTGAACACCGTGTTGAACGAGGACACGTTGGCGGCCATACCGGCCATGAACGCGGCCAGCAGACCGGTCACCGCGATGCCGAGCACACCGTTGGGCAGGAGCTCCTGCATCAGCAGCGGAATGGCGTCGTTGTACGTGAGGTCCGAGCCGGGCGTGCCGATCTTCGGTACGACGACGGCGGCGACCAGGCCCGGGATCATCACCACGAAGACGATGAAGATCTTCGGGAAGGCGGCGATCAGCGGGGTGCGCTGGGCGGCCGAGAGGTTCTTCGCGGACAGGGCGCGCTGCACCTCGGCGAAGTTCGTGGTCCAGTAGCCGAAGGAGAGCACGAAGCCGAGGCCGAGGATGATCGTCAGCCAGTTGGCGCCGAGCGGGTTGGCGTCACCGATGCCGGTACCGCCCCAGGCGGACATGAAGTCCGCGCCGTGCTGCTTCTCCAGCGAACCGCTCAGACCGTCCCAGCCGCCGACGCGCTTGAGGCCCAGCAGAGTGATCGGGATCAGCGCGGCGAGGATGACGAAGAACTGCAGCACCTCGTTGTAGATCGCCGAGGAGAGTCCGCCGATGGTGATGTACAGCAGGACGAAGAGACCCGCGACGACGATCGCGACCCACTGCGGCCAGCCGAGCAGCGCCTCGACGACGATCGACAGGGCGTAGAGGTTGACGCCCGCGATCAGGATCGCCGCGAAGGCGAAGAGCACGGAGCTCAGCAGGTGCGCCGACTTGTCGAAGCGCTGGAGCAGGAACTCCGGTACGGAGCGGACCTTCGAGCGGTAGTAGAAGGGCATCATCACCAGGCCGAGGAAGACCATGGCGGGGATGGCGCCGATCCAGTACCAGTGGACGACCGCGACGCCGTACTGCGCGCCCGTCGCCGCCATGCCGAGGATCTCGGTGGCCCCGAGATTCGCCGCGACGAAGGCCAGGCCGGTCACCCAGGCAGGCAGCGACCGTCCGGACAGGAAGAAGTCGAGACTCGTCTTCACACTGGCCCGGGCGGCGAAGCCGATGCCGAGCACCACGACGAAGTAGATCGCCAGAATCGTGTAATCGAGCCCGTTCGTGGGGAGTCGGAGCCCTTCGGCCAGATATTGCATGGGGGGTACTCGCTTCGTTGCGCGAACTGAACTCGACGGAACCTACGCCTTTGTGTTCAGAAAATGAACAGGTGGGATGGCGTTCTTTGTTTGATCGTGATCGCACGGGGTGGAATGTCCTACTTTGAGGCCCCGCTTCCACAGTTCACGCACAGGAGTCGTCGGCATTGACTGTCGTGTTTACTTGTGATTTGTTATGTGCGGTTATGTTTGAGGGCGTCACATGGAGGAGCCTGGTGAAGAAGACGGTTACGACCCTCGCCGACGGCCGTGAGCTGATCTATTACGACTCCGCGGACGACACCGTCCGCGATGCCGTCGACCCGCGGCCGCTGGATGCCGTCTCGACATCCTCGGAGATCCGTCGCGACGCCCTGCTCGGCGACTCGGTCGCCATCGCCTCCCACCGCCAGGGGCGTACGTACCACCCGCCGGCCGACGAGTGCCCGCTCTGCCCCTCGCGGGACGGCCGCCTGAGCGAGATCCCCGACACCGACTACGACGTCGCCGTCTTCGAGAACCGCTTCCCCTCCCTCGCCGGTGACTCCGGCCGGTGCGAGGTCGTCTGCTTCACCTCCGACCACGACGTGTCCTTCGCCGGCCTCACCGAGGACCAGGCCGCCCTGGTCCTGGAGGCCTGGACCGACCGCACCGCCGACCTCGCGGAGCTCCCCCAGGTCACCCAGGTGTTCTGCTTCGAGAACCGGGGTGCAGAGATCGGCGTCACCCTCGGCCACCCGCACGGCCAGATCTACGGCTACCCGTTCGTCACCCCGCGCACCGAGCTGATGATGCGCTCGGCGGAGAACCACCGGGCGGAGACCGGCCGCAACCTCTTCGACGACGTCGTCGCCCGCGAGCTGGCCGACGGCGACCGTGTGGTCCTGGAGAGCGAGCACTGGGTCGCCTTCGTGCCGTACGCCGCGCACTGGCCCTACGAGGTCCATCTGTACCCGCGCAACCGCGTCCCCGACCTGCGGGAACTCGACGAGGGCGCACGCACGGAATTCCCACAGGTCTATCTGGAACTCTTGAGGCGATTCGACCGGATCTTCGGCCCCGGCGAGCCGCCGACCCCGTACATCTCGGCCTGGCACCAGGCACCCTTCAGGGTTCCTGGGCGTGAGGACTTCGGGCTGCACCTGGAGCTCTTCACCATCAGGCGGACCACCGGAAAGCTGAAGTTCCTCGCGGGCTCCGAGTCCGGCATGAACGTGTTCATCAACGACGTGCCGCCGGAGGCCGCGGCCCAGCGACTGCGAGAGGTAGCGAGCGAATGAGCAACACCGGCAAGAAGTACCTGGTGACGGGCGGCGCGGGATACGTCGGCAGCGTCGTCGCCGCACACCTGCTGGAGGCCGGTCACGCCGTCACCGTCCTCGACGACCTGTCGACCGGCTTCCGCGAAGGTGTCCCCGACGGCGCCGACTTCATCGAGGGCCGTGTCCAGGACGCCGCCAGGTGGCTGGACGCCTCCTACGACGCGGTGCTGCACTTCGCCGCGTGCTCCCAGGTCGGCGAGTCCGTCGTCGACCCCGAGAAGTACTGGGTCAACAACGTCGGCGGCACCACCGCCCTCCTCGCCGCCATGCGTGACGCCGGGGTCCGCACCCTCGTCTTCTCCTCCACGGCGGCCACCTACGGCGAGCCGGTCTCCAGCCCCATCACGGAGTCGGATCCCACCGCACCCACCAACCCGTACGGCGCGTCCAAGCTCGCCGTGGACCACATGATCACCGGCGAGGCCGCCGCACACGGCCTGGCAGCGGTCTCCCTGCGCTACTTCAACGTCGCCGGGGCCTACGGCAGCCACGGCGAACGCCACGACCCCGAGACGCACCTCATCCCGCTGGTCCTCCAGGTCGCCCTTGGACAGCGCGAGACGATCTCCGTCTACGGTGACGACTACCCGACCCCCGACGGCACCTGCGTGCGCGACTACATCCATGTCGCCGACCTCGCCGACGCCCACCTGCTGGCCCTGGACGCGGCCACCGCGGGTGAACACCTCATCTGCAACCTCGGCAACGGCAACGGCTTCTCCGTACGCGAAGTGATCGAGACCGTCCGCCAGGTCACAGGACACCCCGTCCCGGAGACCGCCGCACCCAGGCGCGCCGGCGACCCGGCCGTCCTCGTCGCCTCCGCCGCCACCGCCAGGGAGCGGCTCGGCTGGAAGCCTTCGCGCGCCGACCTGGCCGCCATCGTCGCCGACGCCTGGGCATTCGCCCGCCGAGAGGAGCCCACCGCACCATGACCGACAACGCCGAGCTGACCGCCTCCTTCACCGAGCTCTACGGGACCGCGCCCGAGGGGGTCTGGACCGCACCCGGACGGGTGAACCTGATCGGTGAGTACACCGACTTCAACGACGGCTTCGTCATGCCGCTCGCGCTCCCGCACCACGCCCGCGCCGCCGTGGCCCGCCGCACCGACGGGCAGCTGCGCCTGCACTCCACCGACGTACCCGGCGGCGTCGTGTCCCTGCGCGTCGACGAGCTGGTCCCGCACTCGGGCCACGGCTGGGCCGCCTACCCCGCGGGCGTCGTCTGGGCGCTGCGCGAGGCGGGCCACGCCGTGACCGGCGCGGACATCCAGCTCACCTCCACCGTCCCCGTGGGTGCCGGCCTCTCCTCGTCGGCCGCCCTGGAGGTCGTCACCGGGCTCGCCCTGAACGACCTCTTCGGTCTCGGACTGGGCGCCGCGGAGATCGCCGTGCTCGGCCAGCGCGCCGAGAACGCGTTCGTCGGGGTGCCCTGCGGCGTCATGGACCAGATGGCGTCGGCCTGCTGCACCGAGGGCCACGCGCTGTACCTCGACACCCGCGACCTCACCCAGCGCCAGGTCCCCTTCGACCTGGCCGCCCACGGGCTGCGGCTGCTGGTCGTCGACACCCGCGTCAAGCACGCCCTGGGCGACGGCGCGTACGCGGAGCGCAGGGCCGGCTGCGAGGCGGGCGCCAGGGCGCTGGGCATCGGCACCCTCCGCGACCTGCCGTACGAGGGCCTCGACGCCGCGCTGGAGACCCTGGCTGCGGCCGGCGAGGACGAGTCGGTCGTCCGCTACGTCCGCCATGTGGTGAGCGACAACCACCGGGTGGAGCAGGTCATCGCGCTGCTCGACGCCGGCGATGTGCGCGCGGCGGGCCCGGTGCTCAACGAGGGCCACATCTCGCTCCGCGACGACCTGCGGGTCTCCTGCCCGGAGCTGGACCTCGTGGTCTCCGCGGCGAACGCGGCGGGCGCGCTCGGGGCCAGGATGACCGGGGGCGGCTTCGGCGGCTCGGCGGTCGTGCTGGTGGAGGAGTCGATGGCGGACACCGTCGCCAAGGCCGTGTCGGAGGCCTTCACCGCCGCCGGCCACGCGGCCCCGGGCGTCTTCCCCGCCGTCGCGTCGGCGGGAGCCCGCCGGGTCGCTCCAGCCGCTTGAGCGCCGAATACGACGTTCCTGTGACCTTCTTTGTCCACTTCGGTCACAGGACGCAACAGGAACAACACCCTGAACACCTGGGGTGGTCAGTTCTGCGAATCGGCTTCAGGCGCCCACCGCTCGCCGTAGTCTGAGCGCAGCACCGGTGGGGGCCGGTGTCGTTTCAGGGGACGAGACAGTCGGATACGGCGCCCGGAGCGGGTGGCGGCCGGCACACGGCGGCGGCCGTGCGCCGACGGTCACCGGAGTGCTCCGGGCGTCGTATCCGCCGTGGTCCGTCCTCGTCGGGGCCGGCCATGAAGGGGACGCCCCAGGAGCTCACACAGCATGGGGGTGTCTGTGGCTCGTATCCGGGTTCTGGTGGTCGACGACCATCGCATCTTTGCGGAGTCTCTCGCCGCGGCCCTCGCGGCCGAACCGGACGTCGACGTGTCCGCGGCGGGCAGCGGTCCTGCCGCGCTGCGCTGTCTGGAGCGGGCCGCCGCCGAGGGGCGCCGCTACGACGTGATGCTGGTCGACGCCGAGCTGGGCGTCGACACCACGAGCGGCACCCGTGGCATTCCCGCACCGCGCGGCGTACCGGACGGCGCACCCGGCGGGGGAGCGGGCGGCGTCCAGGTGGACGGCATATCGCTGGTGGCCGGGGTGCGCGCGGGGCAGCCCAGGATCCGTACGGTGGTGCTCGCCGAGAAGGACGACCCGCGCAGGGCGGCGACGGCGCTGCAGGCCGGTGCATCGGGCTGGGTCGCCAAGGACTGCTCGCTGCAACGCCTGCTCGCGGTCATACGGGGCGTGCTGCGCGACGAGACGCATCTGCCGGCCGCGCTGCTGACCGGAGTCCTGCGGGAGCTGACCGCGGCCCGCAAGCACCGCACCGAGAGCGAGCAGCTCGTCGAGTCGCTGACGCCGCGCGAGCGCGAGGTGCTGCGCTGCATGGTGGCGGGCCTGGGCCGCAAGGCGGTCGCGGAGCGGCTCTTCCTGTCCCCGCACACGGTGCGTACGCACATGCAGAACGTGCTGGGGAAGCTCGGCGTCCACTCGACCCTGGCGGCCGTGGCGCTCGCCCGGCGGGCCGGGGTGGGCCCGGTCGCGCTAACCGGGGATGTTGTCGAACGGGGCGGTCAACTGGCGTAGCAGCCCGGCGAGTTCGGAGCGCTGCTGCGGGGAGAGCTCGCCCAGGATGGCCCGCTCCTGGTAGAGCAGCCCGGCCAGCGACTGGTCGGCCTTGTCGCGGCCCCGCTCGGTCAGCCGGACGAGGACGCCGCGGCGGTCGCTCGGGTCGGGCAGCCGCTCCACGAGATTCTTCTTGGTCAGCCGGTCGATGCGGTTCGTCATCGTGCCCGAGGTGACCAGGGTCTGGGTGAGGAGCTGGCCGGGGGAGAGCTGGTACGGGGCGCCGGCGCGGCGCAGCGACGTCAGGACGTCGAACTCCCAGGGCTCCAACTGGTGCTCCGCGAAGGCGATTCTGCGGGCCCGGTCCAGATGCCGGGCCAGGCGGGAGACGCGGCTCAGGACCTCGAGTGGTTCCACGTCGAGGTCGGGGCGCTCACGGCGCCATGCAGCGACCAGTCGGTCGACCTCGTCCTCCATGTCGATCAGTGTAGAGGGTCCCTCGACATGAAGTCTCTTGAATTCAAGTGTCTTGACATCAAGATATCCTGTTGGCGATCCTGATCCCATGACATCACCGACCTGGGACCCGCAGCAGTACCTCCGCCACGCGGACCACCGGACCCGCCCCTTCCACGACCTCCTGGCCCGGATCGGACCCCTCCCGCACGCCGCCGCTCCCCGGATCGCCGACCTCGGCTGCGGAGCCGGCAACGTCACCGCGCTTCTCGCCGACCGCTGGCCCGGCGCCCGTGTCACCGGCTACGACAGCTCACCCCACATGCTGGAGCGCGCCCGCACTCACACGGGACCCCTCCTCGACTTCGCCGAGGCCGACGCAGCCACCTGGGCCCCCACCGAGACGTACGACCTCATCGTCTCCAACGCCCTGCTCCAATGGGTCCCCGGCCACACCGCCCGCTTCCCCCACTGGCTGGACGCACTCACCCCCGGCGGCATCCTCGCCTTCCAGATCCCCGGCAACTTCGACGCCCCCAGCCACACCCTGATGCGTGAACTCGCCGAGTCCCCCCGCTGGCACGACCGCCTCGGCGGCATCCTGCGCCACGCCGACGCCGTACACACCCCCACCGACTACCTGGAACGCCTCACCGCACCCGGCCGCACCGTGGACGTCTGGGAGACCACCTATCTGCACCTGCTCCAGGGCGAGGACCCCGTCCTCGACTGGGTCAAGGGCACCGGCCTGCGCCCCGTACTCGACGCCCTCGCCGACACCCCGGAAGCCCACGACGCCTTCCTCACCGAATACCGCGCCCTGCTGCGCACCGCCTACCCGACGGGCCCGCACGGCACGGTCTTCCCGTTCCGCCGGATCTTCGCCGTCGTCCGCACCCCCGAGGAGCAGCTTTGATCACCGCCGTCGACCATGTCCAGCTGGCCGCTCCGCCCGGATCCGAGGACGCCCTGCGGGCCTTCTACGTGGACGTACTCGGCCTCACCGAGATCGCCAAACCCGAGGCGCTCGCGGCCCGGGGCGGCTGCTGGTTCGGGACCGGCACGGTCCAGCTGCACCTGGGCATCGAAGAGGACTTCCGCGCGGCGCGGAAGGCCCACCCGGGCCTGCGCGTCACGGACATCGACGCCTACGCGGCCCGGCTGGCCGCACACGGCGCCCCCGTGGAGTGGGACGACAACCTCCCGGGCCACCGCCGCTTCCACTCCCAGGACCCGGTGGGCAACCGGCTCGAATTCCTGGAGCCGGTCACCGGGTGAGCGTCAGAGCGCGTCGAGCGCCTCCGTCGAGATGTCGATGTCGATGGGGAAGGGAACACCCGTCTTGAGCCGATCGTGGTGGATTCCGGTCAGCGCGTACGCCTTCGTCACCGGATCCAGCTCGTAGACCCGCACCACCGGGTGCTGATCCGTGCCGGTCATCTCGACCAGCCAGAAGTGCTCGATCCCGGCGGTCGCGTACTTGTGCGGCTTGGTCTCGCGATCGCGGGCCTCCGAGTCGGGGGAGACCACCTCGATGGCGAGGCGGACGTCGGCGGCCTGGAAACGGGTCTGCTCCAGATCGACGGCGGCTGCTGCGCGAACGATGGACACGTCGGGTTCCGGACCGTTTCGACGGTCCAGCACCACGGTCATCTCGCGCTCGACCTTCAGGTCCGCCGGAACGCTGCTGCGCAGGCCGTTCACCAGCAAGTCAATGGCCTTGGAATGAAAACGTCGCTGCGGACTCACGAAGATCAGGCTCCCGTCGAGCAATTCCGTGTGCGGCGGGAGATCGGGCAGCGTGAACAGGTCGTCCACGGTGTATCCGTCCTGCGGGGGCACCGGCCAGCGGCTGTTGTGCCCGGTGATCGGCTCGGCGGTCATGGTTCCTCCCATGGACGGGATCTGTGCCCTGCCGACCACATTACGGCCGGGGATGCGCAGGCGTCATCACAACGGGTGACGTGCCGGGCGTCAGCTCTTCCGGTGGCCTATCAGCCGCGGCTTCGACTCCAGGTTCTCCAGCCCGTGCCAGGCCAGATTCACCAGATGCGCGGCCACCTCCGCCTTCTTCGGCTTCCGGACGTCCAGCCACCACTGACCGGTCAGCGCCACCATCCCGACCAGGGCCTGCGCGTACAGCGGGGCCAGCTTCGCGTCGAAGCCCCGGGCCTTGAACTCCAGGCCCAGGATGTCCTCGACCTGTGTCGCGATGTCACTGATCAGCGACGCGAACGTGCCCGTGGACTGCGCGACCGGTGAGTCACGGACCAGGATCCGGAAACCGTCCGTGTACGTCTCGATGTAGTCGAGCAGCGCGAACGCCGCCTGCTCCAGCAGCTCACGCGGATGCCCCGCCGTGAGCGCGCCCGTCACCAGGTCGAGCAACTGGCGCATCTCACGGTCGACCACCACGGCGTACAGGCCCTCCTTGCCGCCGAAGTGCTCGTACACCACCGGCTTGGAGACCCCGGCGCGCGCCGCGATCTCCTCCACCGACGTGCCCTCGAAGCCCTTGTCCGCGAACAGGGTGCGGCCGATGTCCAGGAGCTGCTCGCGGCGCTCCTTCCCCGTCATCCGGACCCGCCGGGCCCTTCGCGTGGGGGTGGTGGATCTGCTCTTCTCTCCGCTGGTACTTCCGTCGGTGGCCACGTCGTCAATCATGCCGGGTCGGCGCCCACGGGCTTGCGCCGGGAGGCGATACGTGATGCGTCGGGCCACCGCACGTCGTGTGCCCAGCCCAGCTTCTCGAACCAGCGGATCAGCCGGGCACTGGAGTCGATCTGCCCCTTCATCACCCCGTGGCGTGCGCTCGTCGGGTCCGCGTGGTGCAGGTTGTGCCAGGACTCACCGCAGGAGAGCACCGCGAGCCACCACACGTTCCCCGACCGGTCGCGGGACTTGAAGGGCCGCTTCCCGACCGCGTGACAGATCGAGTTGATCGACCACGTCACGTGGTGCAGCAGCGCGACCCGGACCAGCGAACCCCAGAAGAAGGCGGTGAACGCACCCCACCACGACATCGTGACCAGGCCGCCGACCAGCGGCGGGATCGCCAGCGAGAGAATCGTGAAGCTGAGGAAGTGACGCGAGACCGCGCGGATCGCCGGGTCCCTGACCAGGTCGGGGGCGTACTTCTGCTGCGGGGTCTGCTCCTCGTTGAACATCCACCCGATATGGGCCCACCACAGGCCCTTCACCAGTGCCGGCAGATTCTCGCCGAACCGCCACGGCGAATGCGGGTCGCCCTCGGCGTCGGAGAACCGGTGGTGCTTGCGGTGGTCGGCCACCCAGCGCACCAGCGGGCCCTCCACCGCCATCGAGCCCGCCACGGCCAGCGCGAGCCGCAGCGGGCGCTTCGCCTTGAACGAACCGTGCGTGAAGTAGCGGTGGAAACCGATCGTCACACCGTGGCAGCCCCAGTAGTACATGGCGACCAGCAGACCCAGGTCGAGCCAGCTGACACCACGGCCCCAGGCCAGCGGCACCGCCGCGACCAGGGCCGCGAACGGCACCACGATGAACAGCAGCAGCGCGATCTGCTCGACCGAACGCTTCTTGTCGCCACCGAGCGTGGCGGAGGAGTCTGCGGGGTCGCCTGCCGCGGTCGGCAGGCCGTCGTCGATCACATCAGGGCTGATGGGCATTGGGGAGTCCCCCGTGAGGTGAGGAAATATGACGGTATGAGCGGGCTACGCTTCCGTAACCTACGGCAACGTAAGTATGGCAGCGAACAGGCTCACGGCACGAGAGCGCCGCCACCACAACCGGTGTCGCCCGAGATTCCGCGCGCCCCTCCCGCACCGGAACCCGCGCCCGATCCCGCCGGCCCCGCAGGGCAGCGAGCACCCCGGAGCCACGGACACCTATCCTGGGTGCGTCGGACAGCGCGGTCCGCACTCTGCACATCCGGGGTGACCCGTCAGCACCGCGAGCACCCCGGCCCCCCTGACAGACGTGCTCAACCACTGCAAGGAGCCGCACACTGTGAGCAGTGCCGACCAGACCCCCGCCGCAAACACCGAACTGCGGGCCGACATCCGCCGCCTCGGCGACCTGCTGGGCGAGACCCTCGTACGACAGGAGGGCCAGGACCTCCTCGATCTCGTCGAGCGCGTCCGCGCCCTGACCCGGACCGACGGCGAGGCAGCAGCCGAGCTCCTCGGCGACACCGACCTGGAGACCGCCGCACAGCTCGTGCGCGCCTTCTCCACCTACTTCCACCTCGCCAACGTCACCGAGCAGGTCCACCGCGCCCACGAGATGCGCGACCGCCGGTCCGCCGAGGGCGGGCTCCTCGCCCGCACCGCCGACCGCCTCAAGGACGCCGACCCCGAACACCTGCGCGAGACGGTCAAGAACCTCAACGTCCGGCCCGTCTTCACCGCGCACCCCACCGAGGCCGCACGGCGCTCCGTGCTGAACAAGCTCCGCCGCATCGCCGAGCTCCTCGAGACGCCCGTCATCGAGGCCGACCGCCGGCGCCAGGACGTCCGGCTGGCCGAGAACATCGACCTCATCTGGCAGACCGACGAGCTCCGCGTCGTCCGCCCGGAGCCCGCCGACGAGGCCCGCAACGCCATCTACTACCTCGACGAACTCCACGCCGACGCGGTGGGCGACGTCCTGGAGGACCTGGCCGCCGAGCTGGAACGCGTCGGCGTCGAACTGCCCGCCGGCACCCGCCCGCTCACCTTCGGCACCTGGATCGGCGGCGACCGCGACGGCAACCCCAATGTGACGCCCACCGTCACCTGGGACGTGCTGATCCTCCAGCACGAGCACGGCATCACCGACGCCCTCGAACTCGTCGACCAGCTGCGCGGACTGCTCTCCAACTCCATCCGCTACACCGGAGCCACCGACGAGCTCCTCACCTCCCTCCAGACCGACCTGGAGCGGCTCCCGGAGATCAGCCCCCGCTACAAGCGGCTCAACGCCGAGGAGCCCTACCGGCTCAAGGCCACCTGTATCCGCCAGAAGCTGGTCAACACCCGCGAGCGGCTCGCCACCGGCACCCCCCACCGCCCCGGCTGCGACTACCTCGGCACCGCCGAGCTCCTCGCCGACCTCGTACTCATCCAGACCTCCCTGCGCGAGCACCGCGGCGGACTCTTCGCCGACGGCCGCATGGACCGCACCATCCGTACGCTCGCCGCGTTCGGCCTCCAGCTCGCCACCATGGACGTACGCGAGCACGCCGACGCCCACCACCACGCCCTGGGCCAGCTCTTCGACCGCCTCGGCGAGGAGTCCTGGCGCTACACCGACATGCCGCGCGACTACCGGCAGAAGCTCCTCGCCAAGGAACTCCGCTCCCGCCGCCCCCTCGCACCCACCCCGGCCCCGCTGGACGCCGCCGGCGAGAAGACCCTCGGCGTCTTCCACACCATCAGCCAGGCCTTCGAGCGCTTCGGCCCCGAGGTCATCGAGTCCTACATCATCTCGATGTGCCAGGGCGCCGACGACGTCTTCGCCGCCGCCGTCCTCGCCCGCGAGGCCGGCCTCATCGACCTGCACGGCGGCTGGGCCAAGATCGGCATCGTGCCGCTCCTGGAGACGACCGACGAGCTCAAGGCCGCCGACGTCATCCTCGACGCGATGCTCGCCGACCCCTCCTACCGCCGCCTCGTCTCACTGCGCGGCGACGTCCAGGAGGTCATGCTCGGCTACTCCGACTCCTCCAAGTTCGGCGGCATCACCACCTCCCAGTGGGAGATCCACCGCGCCCAGCGCCGGCTCCGCGACGTGGCCCACCGCTACGGCGTACGCCTGCGCCTCTTCCACGGCCGCGGCGGCACCGTAGGCCGCGGTGGCGGCCCCTCGCACGACGCGATCCTCGCGCAGCCCTGGGGCACCCTGGAGGGCGAGATCAAGGTGACCGAGCAGGGCGAGGTCATCTCCGACAAGTACCTCATCCCCGCCCTCGCGCGCGAAAACCTGGAACTGACCGTCGCGGCCACCCTCCAGGCCTCCGCGCTGCACACCGCGCCCCGCCAGTCCGACGAGGCCCTCGCCCGCTGGGACGCGGCCATGGACACCGTCTCCGACGCCGCCCACGACGCCTACCGCAAGCTGGTCGAGGACCCCGACCTGCCCTCGTACTTCCTCGCCTCCACCCCGGTGGACCAGCTCGCCGACCTGCACCTGGGCTCGCGGCCCTCCCGCCGCCCCGGCTCAGGCGTCTCGCTCGACGGCCTGCGGGCCATCCCGTGGGTCTTCGGCTGGACCCAGTCGCGGCAGATCGTCCCCGGCTGGTTCGGCGTCGGCTCCGGCCTCAAGGCACTGCGCGAGGCCGGCGGGGACACCGTCCTGGAAGAGATGCACGAGCAGTGGCACTTCTTCCAGAACTTCCTCTCCAACGTCGAGATGACACTGGCCAAGACCGACCTGCGTATCGCCCAGCACTACGTCGACACCCTCGTCCCCGACGAGCTCAAGCACGTCTTCGACGTCATCCGGGCCGAGCACGAACTCACCGTCCAGGAAGTCCTCAAGGTCACCGGCGGCAAGGAACTTCTCGGCACCAGCCCGGTGCTCCAGCAGACCTTCGCCATCCGCGACGCCTACCTGGACCCCATCTCCTACCTCCAGGTGTCCCTGCTCGCCCGTCAGCGCCAGGCCGTCGAACGCGGCGAGGAAGCCGACCCGCTGCTCGCCAGGGCCCTGCTGCTCACCGTCAACGGTGTCGCCGCGGGCCTGCGCAACACCGGCTGAGACCCATGTGACCGGGTGCGGTCCTGTTCACGTCCTGTTCACAGGGCGATGAACGTCGCCACCAGCAGGACCGCACCCGCGATCCCCGCACCCCACGCCGTACGCGTCAGCCGCATGCCGCCGCCGATCAACAGCGCGGCCAGCACCAACGCACCGCCCAACGGCACCCAGGCATGCAGAAAGCCCGGCAGCCCCGTACGCACGACATCGCCGGTCCCGGGCTTCACCACCACGGGGAAACGATCCCCCTTGTGCACCGCGACGGACCGCTCGACGGCCACGGCGGACCGCTTCTGCGCATCCGCGTCCGGCGAGAACGACCCCGTGCAGGAATCCTCACCGCACGCCGTCACCTTCATCGTCCCGTGCTCACGGCCCTTGGCCAGAACGATGTGCTGCGCGTTGTCCCACGACGCCCAGGCACCCGCCACCAGCAGCAGCGACACGACACAGCCCACGCCGAACATGCGCCCATGGGCCACCAGCCGGTGGGAGGAACTCCGCTTCATGGGGGCCGATCCTTGGGCAGAGCCCTGCCAACGGTCAACCTATGGCCGAAAAACACCCAAGAAGCAGCAGGAATGTCAGGAGTTGTACGCGGACTGAGCCCGCTCCAGCCCCTCGGCCAGCAACGACTCCACCGCGTCGGCCGACCGGTCCACCAGATACGCGAGCTCCTTGCGCTCGGCCGACGAGAAGTCCTTCAGCACGAAGTCCGCGACCTGCATCCGCCCCGGCGGCCTGCCGATACCGAACCGCACCCGGTGATAGTCGGGCCCCATCGCCTTCGTCATCGACTTCAGCCCGTTGTGCCCGTTGTCGCCGCCACCCGACTTGAGCCGCAACATCCCGAAATCGATGTCCAACTCATCATGGATCGCCACGATGTGATCGGTCGGCACCTTGTAGAAATCACGCAACGCCGTCACCGGGCCGCCCGACAGGTTCATGTACGACATCGGCTTCGCCAGCACCACACGACGGCTCGCCGGCCCGGGCGGCCCGATCCGCCCCTCCAGCACCTGAGCCTGCGCCTTCTGCGCCCGCTTGAACTTCCCGCCGATCCGCTCGGCCAGCAGATCGGCCACCATGAACCCGACGTTGTGCCGGTTGGCCGCGTAGTCGGGGCCCGGATTACCGAGGCCGACGATCAGCCAGGGGTCGGTGACGTCGGACATCAGAGCTCGGTCTCCTCGTGTACGGGCCGCTGACGGCGGAGAGCCGGTGACGGCAGGAAAACGGTGACGGCAGAGAAACGGTGACGGCAGAGAAACGGGGCGGTGGAACCCCGGAAGGGAACCACCACCCCGTCAGTCAAGCAGGTGCGGCGAGACTCAGGCCTCGACGGCCGCCTCCTCGGCGGGGGCCTCCTCGACCTGCGCTGCGACGACCTGGAGCACAACGGCCTCAGCGTCATCGGCGAGCACGGAGCCGGCCGGCAGCGGGATGTCCTTGGCGAGGATCGAGGCACCGGCGTCCAGGCCCGCGATCGAGACCGTCACGGACTCCGGGATGTGCGTGGCCTCGGCCTCGACGCGCAGCGTGTTCATCACGTACTCGAGAAGGTTGCCGCCCGGGGCCAGGTCGCCCTCGACCTGCACCGCGATCTCGACCTCGACCTTCTCGCCGCGCTTCACGGTCAGCAGGTCGACGTGCTCGATGTTGCCCTTGATGGCGTTGCGCTGCACGGCCTTCGGGATGACCAGCGCGTCCTTGCCGTCGATCTCGAGACCGATCAGCACGTTGGCGGTACGCAGGGCGAGAAGCAGCGCGTGGCCCGGAAGGTTGACGTGAACCGGCTCAGCACCGTGGCCGTAGACGACTCCGGGAACCAGGTTGGCGCGACGGGTGCGACGGGCAGCGCCCTTGCCGAACTCCGTACGGACCGTTGCGTCGAGCTTGATCTCAGCCATGCTGCACTCCTCGTAGATGAAACGTAAGGTGACGAAAACCGATGGTCACCCGGCCCACGACAGGCCTGCTACGAAGAGCGCGTCGATAACGGAGCGCCGGGACCCATGACCAGGCATGAGAACGGCCTCCCTCGCCGAGCAACTTGTCCAGTCTACCCGGCGGAGAGGCCGCTCCCAAAGTCGATCACCAGGGACCACCCGCGGGCGATCACCCCAGGGTGACTACTCCTGCTCCTCGAAGAGGCTCGTCACCGAACCGTCCTCGAACACCTCACGCACCGCACGCGCGATCGTCGGCGCGATCGACAGCACCGTGATCTTGTCGAGCTCCAGCTCGCCCGGCGTCGGCAGCGTGTCCGTGAAGACGAACTCGCTCACCTTCGAATTCTTCAGACGGTCCGCGGCGGGGCCCGACAGCACACCGTGCGTCGCGGTCACTATGACGTCCTCGGCACCGTGCGCGAACAGGGCGTCAGCGGCCGCACAGATCGTGCCACCCGTGTCGATCATGTCGTCGACCAGGACACACACCCGGCCCTCGACATTGCCCACGACCTCGTGGACGCTGACCTGGTTCGGCACGTCCTTGTCACGCCGCTTGTGCACGATCGCGAGGGGAGCGTCGAGCCGGTCGCACCAGCGGTCGGCGACGCGCACCCGGCCGGCGTCCGGAGAGACGATCGTCAGCTTCGAACGGTCGACCTTCGCGCCCACGTAGTCCGCCAGGATCGGCAGCGCGAACAGGTGGTCGACCGGGCCGTCGAAGAAGCCCTGGATCTGGTCCGTGTGCAGATCCACGGTGAGGATGCGGTCCGCACCCGCCGTCTTCATCAGGTCGGCGATCAGACGCGCCGAGATGGGCTCACGGCCACGGTGCTTCTTGTCCTGACGGGCATAACCGTAGAACGGCACGATCACCGTGATCGACCGGGCCGACGCGCGCTTCAGCGCGTCCAGCATGATCAGCTGCTCCATGATCCACTTGTTGATCGGGGCCGTGTGGCTCTGGATCAGGAAGCAGTCGGCGCCACGAGCGGACTCCTGGAAACGCACGTAGATCTCACCGTTGGCGAAATCGAAGGCCTTCGTCGGCACGAGACCGACACCCAGTTGATGCGCGACCTCCTCGGCCAGCTCGGGGTGGGCGCGGCCGGAGAAGAGCATCAGTTTCTTCTCGCCGGTCGTCTTGATCCCGGTCACAGCACAGTCTCCTCAGACGTGTATCTGGCACCGCGCGCATGTGGTCCCGATGTGCGACGAGCCAGCCGAAATGGGTGAGCATCTATCACGGTACGCCGCCTTTGGCGCACCTGTTTCCGGTCAGCTTTCGCCGTCGGGCTCCTGTGAGGCGGCCTGAGCGGCCTGAGCCGCCGCGCTCCCCGGCCGCTTCCGGGCGACCCAGCCCTCGATATTCCGCTGCTGGCCCCGGGCCACGGCCAGCGAACCCGACGGCACGTCCTTGGTGATGACCGAACCGGCGGCTGTGTAAACGCCGTCCCCGACCGTGACAGGCGCCACAAACATATTGTCCGACCCGGTCCGGCAGTGGGACCCGATCGTGGTGTGGTGCTTGGCCACCCCGTCGTAGTTCACGAACACGCTGGCCGCACCGATGTTCGTGTGATCACCGATCGTCGCGTCCCCGACGTAACTGAGGTGCGGGACCTTGGTGCCCTCACCGATCGTCGCGTTCTTCATCTCGACGTACGTACCCGCCTTGGCCTTGGCACCCAGCCGCGTGCCGGGACGCAGATACGCGAACGGGCCCACCGACGCTCCCGGCCCCACCTCGGCGCCGTCGGAGACCGTGCTGTCCACCCGCGCGCCCGCGTGGACGACGGTGTCCTTCAGACGGGAGTTCGGGCCCACCTCGGCGTCCTCGGCGAGATGCGTGGCCCCCAGCAGCTGGGTCCCCGGGTGCACGACGGCGTCACGCTCGAACGTCACCGTCACATCGATCAGCGTCGACGCCGGATCCACGACCGTCACACCGGCCAGCATCGCCCGCTCCAGGAGCCGCTCGTTGAGCAGACGCCTGGCCTCGGCCAGCTGGAGCCGGTTGTTGATCCCCAGGATCTCCCGGTGATCGCCCGCCACCGAGGCCCCCACCCGGTGGCCGTCCTCCCGCAGGATCGACAGCACATCGGTGAGGTACTCCTCGCCCTGGCTGTTGTCCGTACGCACCTTGCCGAGCGCCTCGCCGAGCAGCCGGCCGTCGAACGCGAAGACCCCGGAGTTGATCTCCCGGATCGCGCGCTGCGCGTCGGTGGCGTCCTTGTGCTCGACGATCTCGGTGACCGCACCGGTGGCCGCGTCGCGGACGATCCGGCCGTAGCCGGTGGAGTCGGGGACCTCGGCGGTCAGGACGGTCACGGCGTTCGCGTCGGCGGAGTGCGTGGCGGCGAGCGCGGACAGGGTCTCGCCGGAGAGCAGCGGGGTGTCCCCGCACACGACGATCACGGTCCCGTCGACGGCCCCGCCGAGCTCCTCCAGGCCCATCCGCACCGCGTGACCGGTGCCGTTCTGCTCAGCCTGGTAGGCGGTGCGTACGGGGGTGTCCCCGGCGGAGAGATGAGCCGTGAGCTGCTCGCCGGCGTGGCCGACGACCACGACGAGGTGCTGGGGGTCGAGCTCGCGGGAGGCGGCGACGACATGTCCGACGAGCGAGCGCCCGGCGATCTCGTGCAGGACCTTGGGCGTCTTCGACTTCATGCGGGTGCCCTCACCCGCTGCGAGGACGACGACGGCGGCCGGGGTGATGGCGCTCACGGATGTGCCCTTCGGCTTCGGGTGGTGGACATCCGCAGGATACCGGGGGCTTTTGTGCACGAAACGAGCGCGGGCCCCGACCGTGTGGTCGGGGCCCGATGCGTGGGCTCCGCCGGCTGGATTCGAACCAGCGTCTCAAGGCTCCAAAGGCCTGCGGGATGCCGCTACCCCACGGCGGATCACTGCGTCAGACCCTACCTGAGGCGGAGTTGGGCCTGATCCACGATTCCGTGCCACCAGCCCTCAACTCGACGATACAACTCGGCACCCTGCGCGACGCGGATCACTAGGCACCCGCGATAGGCCTCGTCGGTGTTCTTCCGTGATGTCTTGGGGTTGTGCTTCTTCAGCGTTGTCTTGCGGAGCGCGGAGACGTCGACGCCCACGACATCCGCCCAGTAGTGTTCGGCGGCCCCGACGTCTGCTGTCTCGTGGATCATGACCCGGAAGTAGATGCGGTCGGGTGTGACTCCCACCGCAGCCAGCCATGCCAGATAGGTTTCGATCATGCCCGGGTCACTATTGACGAACGTCAGGCTCTCCCGACGGTCGTACGGTTTGTCCTTCGTCCCCTCGGACCAGTAGAGGCCCACGCCGATGAGGAGAAGCTCCCGGTCTGTGAGGTCGCCGATCTCCGCCTTCGCAATGGCCTTCGTCTGCTGCCGCTTGTCGTCGCGCACTGCCAGTTCGTGATCCCAGCGCCTGCGCCCGGCGAGCCGGGCCTGCTCGACGGCGCTCCGGCTGGGAACGGGTTTCGGCAGGTCCCGTACCCACAGCGAGATCGAGCCCTTCGAGCACCCCAGCTCTACCTGGATCTGGTCGTAGGTCATGCCCTGGAGCCGCAGCTTTCGGGCTTTCTCCCTCAGGTCGTCCTTCGCGTTGGGGCGCTTCGTCCACTCCGGGGCCGGCTCGCCCTCC
Source organism: Streptomyces sp. NBC_01012 (assembly GCF_045162755.1). NCBI lineage: Bacteria > Bacillati > Actinomycetota > Actinomycetes > Kitasatosporales > Streptomycetaceae > Streptomyces > Streptomyces sp. NBC_01012. Next base: position 4,579,703 of record NZ_CP108688.1, read on the forward strand.
AGGAGCCGGTTCAGGATGTCGTTGTTGTCGACGTGCAGCCGGTCGCGGATCTGGCGTCGGCTCAAGCCCTCTCGTCGTAACGCGATCACCTTCTCGCGCAGTCCTTCGAAGTCCGCGTACTTGCCATTGGCATGTGTCATGCGATCAGCGTCGTCCGGAATGCGGACGTCCGGGTCGAAAGGGTGCTCGGTTCACCGGATCGTGCGATTACCTGCGTTTATGGCGTGACCAGTCACTTTCTGTGCTGATGGAGTCTCCCGAAAAACAGATGCGTCCGCCCGTACGCTGGATGCCATGACCGCAACGGGGGAAGACCGGGAAGCGGCGGGCCCGACCACCCGCGGCTACTGGTGGTGGGAGCGGCGGCGCAGTGTCGCCCTGGACGTGGGGCTGGCGCTGGTTTCGGCGCTGGAGTGTGTGCTGGAGGGGGTGGAGTTCGCCGGGGACACCGGGTTGCCGGTGCCCCTCGGGGTGCTCTTCGGGCTGTTCGCGGGGTCGGTGCTGGTGTTGCGCCGGCGGTGGCCGATCGCCGTGGTGCTGGTGTCGATAGCGACGACGCCGGCCGAGATGGGTTTCCTGATGGCGATCGTCGGGCTGTACACGCTGGCGGCGTCGGAGGTACCGCGCAGGATCACGGTGGTGCTGACGGGGATGATGCTCGTCGGCACGTTCATCGTGTCGTACGTACGGCTGCGGCAGAGCGTGAGTGCTCACGCGGATTTCGGGCCGGGCGTCTGGTACGTCCCGGTGGTGTCCGTGTTCATGTCGCTGGGGCTCACGGCGCCCTCGGTGCTCTTCGGTCTGTACATCGGGGCCAGGCGCAGGCTGATGGAGAGCTTGCGTGAGCGCGCGGATTCGCTGGAGCGGGAGTTGTCGCTGCTCGCGGACCGGGCGGAGGAGCGGGCCGAGTGGGCGCGTACGGAGGAGCGGACCCGGATCGCGCGGGAGATGCATGACGTGGTGGCGCACCGGGTGAGTCTGATGGTGGTGCACGCGGCGGCGTTGCAGGCGGTGGCCCCGAAGGATCCGGCGAAGGCGGTGCGTAACGCGGCGCTGGTGGGTGACATGGGCCGGCAGGCGTTGACGGAGCTGCGGGAGATGCTCGGGGTGCTGCGGAGCGGGGACGCTCTGGTGGCTCCGGAGGCCGGGCGGGTGCCGTTGGCTTCGGTGGGGCCGGTGGCCTCGGCTGTCGTGCCCGATGCGGTGGAGGACGGGCCCCGGTTGCATGAGGTGGAGGCGCTGGTCGCGCAGTCCCGTGAGGCGGGGATGACGGTGGAGCTGTCGGTGGACGGGGAGCCGCGTCCGTATGCGCCGGAGGTGGAGCAGACGGCGTACCGGGTGGTGCAGGAGGCGTTGACGAACGTGCACAAGCATGCGGCGGGTGCGAAGACGTGGGTGCGCCTGGCTCATCGGGGGGCGGAGGTGGCGATGCAGGTGGAGAACGGTCCGACGGACGGTGCGACGGCGGACGCGGGACTGCCGAGCGGTGGTAACGGCCTGGTGGGGATGCGGGAGCGGGTGCTGGCGCTGGGTGGTGTGTTCGTGTCGGGGGCGACCGACGCGGGGGGTTTCCGGGTGTCGGCGGTTCTGCCGGACGGTGGCGCGGCGTGAGGGGGCCGGGGAGGGCTGCGGGGCGCGGCGCCGGTGCCGGGGTTCGCTCAGCCTGAGGTGAGGCGTGCGGGTTGTACGCCGGTCATGAGGGTTTCGAGGGCGCGGTCGATGTCGGAGCCGAGGTACCAGTCGCCGGTGTGGTCGATGGAGTAGACGCGTCCCTCGCTGTCGATGGCGAGGATGGCCTGTCCTTCGCCTTCTTCTCCGAGGGGTGCGACCTCGGTCTCCAGTGCGCGTCCGAGGTCGCCGAGCGTGCGTGCCAGGTGGAGTCCGCTGAGTGGGTCGATGTGCACGGTGGTGGTGGCGATCTGGCGGCCGGGTGCGGACGCGGTGATGTGGAGTCCGCCGAATTCCGCCCAGGCTTCGACCGCGGCGGGGAAGACGGCGTGCTGGTGTCCGGCGGGGGAGGCGTGGGAGCGCAGGGCGTCGGCCCATTCCTCGGCCTGGCGGATGTTCCAGCGGCCCGGTTGCCATCCGGCGTCGTGGAGGGCGGCGTCGACGGCGACGGGGAAGCGGGTGGTGGAGGCGCGGTTCTGCTGTCCGGGTACGTCGGTGTGGTGCTGCATGGTGGTGGGCTCAGCCCTTCTCGGCGGTGGTCGCGGCACCCGTGGTGAGGTCGACGGGGCGTACGCCGAAGTGGGCGAGCATGACGGTGCAGGAGCGGCAGGGGGGTGCGTAGCTGCCGTGGAGCGGGTCGCCGTCCTCGCGGATGTGCCGTGCGGTGAGGCGCGCGTGTTTGAGGGCGCGGCGGGCCTCGCCGTTGGTGAGGGGCTTTCGCTGGGCGCGTTTGGAGCGGCTGTCGTCGGCTGCGGTCAGCTGGCGTGACAGGAGTATGGCTTCGGGGCAGCGTCCGGTGAAGCGCTCGCGCTGACTGCTTGTGAGGGTGTCGAGGAAGTCCTGTACGAGTGGGTGCAGGGTGGGTGGCTGGTCGCCTTTGCCCGCGGTGCAGGTGAGTGTCTCTCCGCGTACGGACAGGGCTGCGGCCACGGCGGGCAGGATGCCGTCGCGGCGGTGGTGGAGCTGGGGCGCGCGGTTCGGTTCGGCGGTGCTCCAGCTGAGTCGCGGGTCTCCGGATGTGACTGTTTGTGCTGTGTGCATGGTGCTGGTGTCCCTCCCTGCAATCCCCCGAGTTGCGGGGGACAGCCTGCCAAATATGCAGGGTGGTGGGGAAGCTGGGTGGGTGAAACGTGTCTTCGTGTCGCGGGTGGGTGGTGTGGTTGTCGCGTGTCCGTCACTCGGTGGTGACGGACGGTGAGCGGTCTGCCCTGGGGGCGGGTGGCCTTGTTGCGTCACCGCATAGGCTGTGCGGAACACCGGAAGCAGCAGGGGGCAACCGCCATGACGACAGGTCGGCTCGGGCAGCAAGCCGCGCCACCGAATGCGGCCTACGCCGGGCAGGTCGTGCATTTCCCGGATCCTGTCCGGGCGTCCCGCCACCCGAGGGGTGTGCGTGTGGACGGTAACGGCCATCCGGTGTTTTCGCCGTACGCGCGTGCGGCCGCGGAGATCGCGGATCCTCCTGAGGGGTTCGGTGTCGATGAGCTGCGGTTGACGGACTATGTGTCGGCGAACGCGGCGTTGGCGGCGAGCGGTCATGAGCTGTGGGACACGATTCCCGCGGTGGCGACCCCGCACGGCTGGACGTGGCATCACGTGGCGGGTGGCCGGCGGATGGAGCTGGTGCCGGTCGAGGTGAAGGCGTTGTTGCGTCATCACGGTGGTCTGGCGACGGCCGGGGTGGATCAGGACCGTCGGGGCACGCGGCCGTTGCAGGAGACGCGGCCGGCTCACTTCCGGCTGCCCAAGGGTTCTGTCGCGGTGGGTGAGCAGCAGGTCCTGGGTGTCGAGGAGGATCTGGGGTATCGCCTTCCCGGTGCGTACCGGTCGTTCCTGAAGGCCGCGGGTGGTTCGGCGCCGGTCGGTGCGGCGCTGGACGCGGAGCTGGGGTTGCTGGTGGACCAGCCGTTCTTCACGGTGCGTGAGGAGGCGGCTGTGAATGATCTGGTCTATGTGAACAAGTGTCTGCGTGATCACTTCACGAAGGATTTCCTGGGCGTGGGTTTCGTCCAGGGCGGGATCCTCGCGGTGAAGGTGCGTGGTGACGGCGTGGGGTCTGTGTGGTTCTGCGCGTACGACGATGCGCGGGATCAGGACGGCTGGGGTGTGCAGGAGCGGGTGGACCGGCTTCTGCTGCCGTGCGGCGAGGACTTCGATGCTTTCCTCCAGCGTCTTGCGGGCAATCCGCCGGAGCTGGAGACGGTGGCGAACCTGATGGTGGACGGTGGCTTCGCGCGGGCCGTCCCGGTGGAGGGGTGAGCGCGGTGGTGACGTTCGCGCAGGCGCAGGAGCGGGCGGATGAGTGGGTCAACGGTGACGTGCCCGCGTATCAGCACCGTGAGGTCCGGGTCCGTGAGTTCGAGCTGGGTTTCGTGGTGTGGGCGGAGGACCGCGCGGAGGGTCCTGTTTCGGACGGGGGCCGTCAGCGGCTGGTGATCGCCCGGGACAGTGGCGAGGCGACCTTGTGGCCGGGGCTGCCGGTGGGCGAGGTGATCCGGCGGTACGAGGAGGACTACGGGGCGTCCGCGGAGGCGGAGGCCGCTCCGGAGCCGCCGCAGCGTATCGATCTGAATCAGACGTCGTTCCTGTTGTCGCCGCCCGAGTGGCTTCAGGAGGCGGCGGACAAGCTGGGGATCCCGGACCGTCGTGCGGGGGCGGAGGAGCCGCCTTCGGGCGCCGCCGATTCGGGGTCGGCGTGGCCGGCCGCGGGTGGGCAGCAGGATCATGAGCCGACGGCGAACGACGGGGTGCCGGCCGGGGGGACTCCCTGGGCGGGTACGGACACGAACGCGGGGGCTGACGAGGGCGGGGTACCGCTGCCCGCGACGGTGTTCGCGCCGCCGCTTTCCGGTTCGGACGATGACGGGACTCCGCCGCCGGTGGTTCCGGCGGAGGCGCCCACGGCGTTGATGTCGGGCGGCAGCCGGCTGCCGTCGACCGCGATCGTTCCGGGGCTCGACCCGCAGGCGCCGCCTCCGGGGCCTCCCGCTCCTGCTGGTCCTTCCGCTCATGCCGCCCCGGCTCCTCCGTCCGGTCCTTCCGCTCCCGCGCCTCCTTCCCCTCCGGCTCCTGCGGGGCCGGGTGCGGGGGCCGGGGACATCGCGGACGCGGCGACGAGCAAGGCCGTGGTGCCGCCGCGGGGTGCGCGTGGGTCGGGGTCGACGACTCCGCCGCCGCCCGGGGCGCCCGGTACGCCGGGGGTGCGGCCGGGGGCGACTCCGCCGCCTTCGGCGCCGGGTGCGCCGGGTGCGCCTGCGGGCGGTTATGTGCCGACGCAGATGGTGTCGCAGTTGGGGCCTCCGGGTGCGCCGGACTCCGGTCCGACGCCGCCCCCGCCGCCTCCTCCGGGCTCCACACCGCCTCCCGGTCCGCCCGGGCAGCCGGGCCGGCCGGGTCCGCCCGGTCCTCCCGGGCCGCCTCCTGGCGCGACGCCGCCTCCGGCCGGCGGGGTGCACCATGCCGAGACGATGTTCGCCGACGCGAGCATCGGTGGCCCGAACGCACTGCGGCCGCCGGGCTCTTCCGGTCCGCCTGCTCCTCCCGGTCCGCCCGGACAGCCGGGCCGGCCCGGTCCTCCCGGCCCGCCCGGCGCCCCGGGTGCCGTGGGCGCGTCGCCTCCGCCGCCTCCTGCGGGTTCGACGCCGCCCGCCTTTCCCGGTCCTCCCGGGCCGCCTCCTGGCGCGACGCCGCCTCCGGCCGGCGGGGTGCACCATGCCGAGACGATGCTGGCGAGTCCGGGTTCGACGCCGCCTCCCGGTCGGCCCGGTCCTCCTGGTCCGCCCGGTCCTCCGGGGGCGCCGGGTCAGGGTCCGCACACGCCGCCGCCTCCCGGGGCGTACGGCTATCCGCAGCAGCCGACGGGTCAGCCGACGGTCGGGCCGGGGTATCAGGCCGTGCTGCGTTTCCGTGCGGCCGATGGCAGTGAGCAGCAGTTGATCCGGCGTTCGGCGCCGGGCACTCCGCATCCGGAGTGGCAGATGCTGCATGAGCTGCGGGGGATGAATGTCCCGCCGCAGCAGGTCATCGAGCTGCATACGGAGCTGGAGTCGTGTGAGCTTCCGGGTGGTTACTGTGCGCGGATGATCCGGGAGACCTGGCCGCAGGTCCGGATCACGAGCGTCGCGCCGTACGGCACGGATCACGCGAGCCGGCAGCAGGGCATGCAGCATCTGCTGACGCATCAGGGTGAGTTGCACCAGGTGGCCGACGGTCCGGCGCGGCCGGCTCCGGTGCGGGCTCCGTTGCCGCAGGTGCCGCCGGCGATGGCGGTGCCGCCCGAGGCGTTGGCCGAGGAGATGCTCGGGGCGTTCGGTCCGCAGGGTGTGCTGCGTTTCGACCAGCGGGCGGTGTCTCGTCAGGGTGTGCCCGAGGTGGTGGCGCGGACGCTGATGTGGGCGGGACTGCCCGCCGATTTCGGGCCGTTCTTCTGGGCGCAGCCGGGTCATCCTGTGGTGCCGACGCTGGCGGAGCTGGCGGCGCAGCGTCAGGTGCAGCCGGCGTCGGACGCGGGTTCGTATCTGGTGATGGGTTCGGACTTCGGCCGGGCGATCTGTGTGCAGTACGGCACGGCGAACATCGTGGCCGTTCCGGTGGAGGCGGGTCCTGATGGCCGGCCGGTTCCGCCGCAGTTCGTGAACACCGGGCTGCCGGAGTTCGTGCGGTCGATGGCGTTGCTGGGCCGGATGTGGCGTCTGCGGTTCGGGTTGAACCCGGAGCAGGCGGGCCGTTGGACGGTCGATTTCCAGGCGCAGTTGGTGGCGATCGACCCGGCGGCGCTGGCCTCGCCCGAGGGCTGGTGGTCGGTTCTGCTGGAGCAGATGTGGGATGGGCTGCTGTAACGCGTTCTGACCGAATCTGATCTGTTGTGTACGAGAGGCGCTCGCCCTGTGATGGGGTAGGCGCCTTTTGTATGGGGTTTTGTGATCCAGGTCGCTTCGGTCCTGAATGCGGCTGATCGATTCCGACTTCCGGGCCAATTGCCGCATCCTTGACGTATCGCTTCATGGTCATGGAGTCGAAGAGCGGGAAAGAGGGCTTCAGGGATGAGTGGTGGACCGGTGTCCGCGCACGGTTTCGTCGGCGTACGCGGGCGTGGTTACCGTCCTGAGCAGGTGGACCGCAAGGTGGCCTCGCTGTCCGCCGAGCGGGACGAGGCCCTGGAGCGGATCTCCCGGCTGACGGAGCGGGCCGAGGCCCTGGCGGCCGAGTCGGCGCGCTTGGGCGAGGTGGTGGCCTCGCTCCCGCCGCAGACGTATCAGTCGCTGGGGGAGCGGGCGCGGCAGATTCTGGCTCTGGCCGAGGCCGAGGCCGAGGCCGCGCGGGGTGCCGCGATCGAGGAGGCGCAGACGCTGCGGGACGCCGCCGTCGCGGCGGCCCAGGAGTCCCGTGAGTCGGCGCGTGCGTCGGCGGAGGCCGTGCGGGCCGCTGCGGACGCCGGGGCGGATGAGGTGCTGGCCGCGGCGAGGGATGCCGCCGGGGCGCTGGTGGGGGAGGCGCGCCAGGAGGCCGGTGAGGTACGTGGGGCCGCGGAGGCGGAGATGGCCGGGACACGTCGCCGTACGGCGGGTGTGCTGTCCCACCAGGAGCAGGAGCACGCCGAGCGGGGCAGGGTCGCGGACGATGAGATCGCTGCCGCGGAGGCTGCCGTGGCGGAGCGTGAGGCGGAGCTGGCGGCCCGTGGGGCGGAGCTGCTCGACCGGGCGCGGCGGGAGCTCGCGGAGGCGGAGGAGGCGGCCGCGCTCGGCCAGCGGGACGCGGAGGCGCGGGCGGCGGGGCTGCTGTCGGGGGCCGAGGTGACCCGGGAGCGGGTGGTGCGGGAGACGGAGCGGATCCTGCGGGAGCACGAGGAGGGCCGCGAGGAGGTGCAGGCGCACATGGCACACGTACGCAACTCGCTGGCGGCGCTCACGGGGCGCGCGGTGCCGGGTGCCGCGCGGGACTGAGGCCGGTCGGCGTGCGTGGTGCCGGGGTCCGCGCGGTACTGAGACCGCCCGGTGTGCGCCGGGCCGGGTTTCGCGCGGCACGGGGGCCGGTGGGGTGAGGGGTGTGACGTCGGGTCAGGGGCGTGGCCAGGGGCGTTTGGAGAGCTGTTCGATCCCGCTGTTGAAGCGCTTGAGGTAGCCGGCGAAGGCGCTGATGTCGTCGTCGGGCCAGTCGTGCATGACCCGGTCCAGGGCGTGCACGATGCGGTCGCGTTCCTCGTCGAGGAGCCTGGCGCCCTTGTCGGTGATGCGGAATTTGCGGGCCATGCCGCCCTCGGGGTCGGCGATGCGCTCGGCGAGCCCGGCGCGGGTCGTCGCTGCGGTCTGGCGGTTGAGGGTGGAGGCGTCGAGACCGAAGGCGTCGCTCAGTTCGCCGTTGGACATCGGACCCTGGACGCGGATGCGGCTCAGCAGGACGTAGGCGCTGCGGTCCATGAGGGCGTTCTTGTGACGTCCGCCACGGTGGTGCGCGAGGTCGTGGCGCCCGAGCAGCATCTGTTCGTACTCCACGTCTTCCGTGGGCCTGCCCATGCCTGCGGCCTCCTGCTGCTGCCTCGGGTCGATCGTGCGTCTACCGGCGTTCCATGCTCTCATGAGATGTGTACTGGACACATAACGTGTACGACACATTCAGCATGTACGATGCACATCGCCGTTCGGCGGAAAGTCGTACAACAACACCGTCAGGAGTCCCACCCCTATGGATGCCCCCCAGCCGACAGTCAGAACAGGCGGTGTGATCGCCACGCTGGCCCTCGCGGGCACCGTGGCGGCGATCATGCAGACCCTGGTCACCCCGCTCATCGCGGAGCTGCCGAAGCTCCTCGACACCACGTCGTCCAACGCCGCCTGGGTGATCACGGCCACCCTGCTGGTCTCCGCGGTGTGTGTGCCGGTCTCCGGACGGCTGGGCGACCTGCTGGGAAAGCGCCGGATGCTGCTCGCCTGCACGGTGCCGCTGCTCGTCGGGTCTGTGGTGTGTGCACTCGCGTCCACCGTCGTTCCCATGATCATCGGGCGTGGTCTTCAGGGGATGGGCATGGGTGTGGTGCCGCTCGGCATCGCTCTGCTGCGTGACGTGGTGCCGAAGGAGAAGATGAGCTCCTCCATCGCCCTGGTCAGCGCCTCCCTCGGCATCGGCGGCGCCCTCGGCCTGCCGATCGCTTCGGCGGTCGCCCAGTACGCGAACTGGCGGGTGCTGTTCTGGGGCTCCGCCGCGCTGGCCCTCCTCATCTTCACCCTGATCTGGTTCCTGATCCCGGACGTCCCGGCCGCGGCCAAGGGGCAGCGCTTCGACGTGCCCGGCGCCATCGGCCTGGCCATCGGCCTGGTCTGCCTGCTCCTCGCCGTCTCCAAGGGTGCCGAGTGGGGCTGGACCTCCACGACGACGGTCGGCCTGTTCGTCGGGGCCGTCGTGGTGCTCGTCGTCTGGGGCTTCTGGGAACTGCGGACCAGGGACCCCCTGGTCGACCTGCGCACCACGGCACGCCCCCGCGTGCTCATCACCAACGTCGCGTCGCTCTTCGTCGGCTTCGGCATGTACGCCGGCATGCTGATCGCGCCGCAGCTCCTGCAGTTCCCCGAGGCCACCGGCTACGGTCTGGGCCAGTCGATGCTCGCGGCGGGCCTGTGGATGGCCCCCGGCGGCCTGATGATGATGCTCGTCTCCCCGCTCGGCGGGAAGCTCATCGATGCCCGCGGTCCCAAGTTCGCGCTGATCTCCGGTGTGCTGGTCATCGCCGCGGCCTACGGGATCGGGATCCTCCTGATGAGCTCCGCCTGGGGGCTGATGCTGTTCCTCATGGTCAGCAGCAGCGGTGTCGGTCTTGCCTACGGGGCCATCCCCGCCCTGATCATGAGTGCGGTCCCGGCGTCCGAGACGGCCGCGGCCAACGGGTTCAACACCCTCATGCGTTCGCTCGGCACCTCGATCGGCGCCGCTGTGATCGGCGCGCTCCTCGCCCAGATGACCACGGAGACGGCCGGCTTCACCCTCACCTCCGAGGCCGGGTTCCGCACCGGCCTGATGTTCGGCTGTGGTGTCGCCATCGTCGCCGCGGTGATCGCCTCGTTCATCCCGGCCATCCGCCGCACCGGCGCCGCCCCCGGCGAGACGGCCGTGGCACCCGCACCTGAGCCGGCCGCGGCCAAGGGCTGACCCGGCACCCGTACGCCGCACGAGCCCGGCCCCTGGTCCCCTCGCGGAGGCCAGGGGCCGGGCTCGTGCGCGTGGGGCGCGGGCCGGTCGGCCCTCAGGCCTTCCGGGCCCCGGAGGCATTCCCGTTCCCGTTCCCGTTCCCGTGCTCGTCGAGAACCGGGAAGCGGTGCGGGGCCAGGACGACGAGCACCAGCAGGGCGAGAGCGGCGGCCCCCGCGGCGCCGGCGAACACATGGTCGGTGGCGCTGTCGACGGCCCGCCGCAGATAGTCCGTCGCCGCGGCGGAGAGCGCCGCGGGTGCGTCGAGGGCGTGCGATACGGCGTCCAGGTCGCCTGGCAGTCCGGGGACGGGGGCGTCGGCCAGCCGGGAGGCGAGTACGCCGTTGGCGACCGCCCCGAAGAGCGCGGCGCCCAGGCTCTGGCCGACCTGCCGGCAGAAGAGCACGGACGCGGTCGTCGTGCCCCGCTCGGTCCAGCCGACCGTGGACTGGACCCCGACGATCAGCGGGAGCTGGAAGAGGCCGAGCGCCGCGCCGAGCAGCAGCATGATCAGGGCGGGCTGCCAGGCGGCGCCCGGGTAGGGCAGCAGCTGGAAGCAGAGCAGGGCCAGCAGGGCGCCCGACATGCCGATGATCGCCGTACTGCGGAAGCCGACGCGGTTGTAGACCCGGTCGGAGAGCGCGGCGGCGACGGGCCAGCTCAGGGTCATCACGGACAGGACGAACCCGGCGGCGATCGGGCCGAGTCCGAGGACGGACTGGGCGTAGGTCGGCAGGAAGACGGTCGGCGCGACCATGAGCAGCCCCATCGCGCCGAGGGCGAGATTGACCGATGCGATGGTGCGGCGCCGCCAGACCCAGCCGGGTATGACGGGCTCGGCGGCGCGGCGTTCGATGACGACGGTCAGGGCGGCCAGCGCCGCGCTCGCCCCCAGCAGCCCGAGTGAGGGGGCGGAGAACCAGGGCCAGGCGACGCCGCCCTGGACGAGTGCGGTCAGCAGGAGCGCGCCGGTCGCGAAGACCGCGAGGGCCCCGGCCCAGTCGATGCGGGGGCGGGTGGCGGGACGCGGCCGGGCGGATTCGTGGAGGTGACGGACCACCAGGAAGAGGGCGACGGCGCCGATCGGCAGATTGATCAGGAAGATCCAGCGCCAGTCGGCGTACGCGGCGAGCAGCCCGCCGAGCGCCGGTCCTGCCACCGACGAGGTGGCCCAGACCGTGGACAGCTTCGCCTGGATCTTGGGGCGTTCCTTCAGCGGGTACAGGTCGGCCGCGATCGTCTGCACGGTGCCCTGGAGGGCGCCGCCGCCTAGGCCCTGGACGACGCGGAAGGCGATGAGGGCGGCCATGTTCCAGGCGCCGGCGCAGAGCAGGGAACCGGCCAGGAAGAGGATGATGCCCGCGATCAGGACGGGCTTGCGGCCGAAGGTGTCGGAGAGTTTGCCGTACACCGGCAGGGTGACGGTCACGGCCAGCAGATAGCCGGAGAAGAGCCAGGAGAAGACGGAGAACCCGCCGAGGTCACCGACGATCTGCGGGACGGCGGTCGCGACGATGGTGCCGTCGATGGCGGCCAGACCCATGCCGAGCATGAGGGCCGCTGCGACCGGGCGCCGGCTGCGGGCGGTGTCCGGTGCCGGCTGCGGGGCCGCCTCCCGTGGTCCTGTCTCCGGTCCTGCCCCCGGTGGTGGTGCGGCCGGTGCCGTGCCGGGCGCTGTGTCCGGGGCTGCGGTCTGCCCGCGTGCCGCATCGGGGGCGGCGTTCGCGCGTATCGCTTCCGTGCGTATCGCTTCCGGGCCGTCCGTCTCCCCGCCGCCGTCCGTGCCGCCCAAGCCACCCACAGGGGTCCCTTCCCTATGCATCTACTTCGAGGGGCCCACTGTCTCACCGCCCGGGGCCGCACGGGAGCCGCAGGCCACGGAGTGAGACCCCTACTCGGGCTGGTCCTCGGGGCACGGCCCCCTAGGGGGAGCCATGGAGGTGCGCCCAGGGGTCGTTCCTCCCGCCGGAGGACGAGAGGCGGGGGTCGCGTTCCTTAGCGTGTTCCTACACCGCAGCTGCGGCCGGCCACAGGGGGACGGGTGGGGGCAACCCCCCATCGAAGACGGTGCCGGACACCAGTGTGCCGGAGTGCCTCTTCACCCGAGACTCGGAACGTACACAGAGACGTCCGCGCATCGACCGACATAGGAGAAAAACCGTGACAACGGCTGTAACCATTCCCAGGCACGGGGACACTGGAGGGCGTACGGCCGTTGCTGCGCGAGCGCGGCAGGTCGTCAAGGCCTACGGGGCGGGCGAGACCCGGGTCGTGGCCCTCGACCATGTCGATGTGGACATCGTCCGCGGGCAGTTCACGGCGATCATGGGCCCGTCCGGGTCCGGCAAGTCGACGCTGATGCACTGCCTGGCGGGTCTGGACACGGTGACCTCGGGTCAGATCCACCTTGCCGACACCGAGATCACCGGCCTCAAGGACAAGAAGCTCACGCAGCTGCGCCGGGACCGGATCGGCTTCATCTTCCAGGCGTTCAACCTGCTCCCGACGCTCAACGCGATAGAGAACATCACGCTGCCGATGGACATCGCGGGCCGTAAGCCCGACGCGGCCTGGCTGCGGCAGGTCGTGGAGACCGTCGGTCTCGCCGAGCGGCTCAAGCACCGGCCCACACAGCTCTCCGGCGGTCAGCAGCAGCGCGTCGCGGTGGCCAGGGCGCTCGCCGCCCGCCCCGAGATCATCTTCGGTGACGAGCCCACCGGGAACCTGGACTCGCGGGCCGGTGCGGAGGTGCTGTCCTTCCTGCGCAGGTCCGTCGACGAGCTCGGCCAGACCATCGTCATGGTCACCCACGACCCGGTGGCCGCCTCCTACGCGGACCGGGTCCTCTACCTCGCGGACGGCTCCATCGTCGACGAGATGAAGAACCCGACCGCCGAGCAGGTCCTGGACCGGATGAAGGACTTCGACGCACGCGGGCGGACGTCATGACCGTGTGGAAGACCTCGATGCGCAACTTCCTCGCGCACAAGGGGAGGATGGCGCTCTCCGCCGTCGCCGTCCTGCTGTCGGTGGCGTTCGTGTGCGGCACGCTCGTCTTCACCGACACGATGAACACCACCTTCGACAAGCTCTTCGCGGCGACGTCCGCCGATGTCACGGTCAGCCCGAAGAAGGCCACGTCCGACGACATCCCGGAGAACGGCAAGCCCGAGGCGCTCCCCGCGTCCGTCGTGACCGAGGTGGCCGGCGTGGACGGGGTGAAGGCGGCCGAGGGCGGGGTCAGCAGCATGGCCGTCACCCTCGTCGACAGCCACAACAAGAACCTCGGATCCGAGACCGGTGCCCCGACCATCGCGGGCAACTGGACGAAGAACGAGCTGCGGTCCATGGAGATCACCTCGGGTCATGCCCCGCGCGGTCCGACCGAGGCCATGATCGACGCCGACACCGCGAAGAAGCACCACCTGAAGCTCGGCGACGAGGTGCGCACCATCGCCGTCACCGGTGACGTCAGGACGAAGGTCACCGGGATCGCCTCGTTCACCGTGACCAACCCGGGTGCGGCCATCGTCTTCCTCGACACCGCCACCGCCCAGCGGAAGCTGCTCGGCGGCTCCGATCTCTTCACGAATGTCGCGGTGACCGCTCAACCCGGTGTCGCCGACGCGGAGCTGAAGAAGAACGTCGCCGCCGCCCTGGGTGATCCGGCGACGTACAAGGTGCAGACGCAGAAGGAGGCCGCGGACGCCGACAAGGACTCCATGGGTTCCTTCCTGGACGTCATGAAGTACGCGATGCTCGGCTTCGCCGGGATCGCCCTGCTCGTCGGCATCTTCCTGATCGTCAACACCTTCTCGATGCTGGTCGCCCAGCGCACCCGCGAGATCGGCCTGATGCGGGCCATCGGATCCAGCCGTAAGCAGGTCAACCGGTCCGTCCTCGTCGAGGCGGTGCTCCTGGGCATCGTCGGATCGGTCCTGGGTGTCGTGGCCGGTATCGGTCTCGCCGTCGGGCTGATGAAGCTCATGGGCGCCGTCGGCATGGAGCTGTCCACCGGCGACCTCACGATCGCCTGGACGACACCGGCCGTCGGTCTCGTGCTGGGCATCGTCGTGACCGTCCTCGCCGCGTACATCCCGGCCCGCCGGGCCGGCAAGGTCTCCCCGATGGCCGCGCTCCGGGACGCCGGGACCCCGGCGGACGCCAGGTCCGGCTGGGTCCGTGCGGTGATCGGCCTGGTCCTCACGGGCGCGGGCGCCGCGGGTCTGTGGGCGACGACCCGGGTGGACGAGGCGAGCGAGGGCTCGATGTACCTCGGCCTCGGCGTGCTCCTCACCCTCGTCGGCTTCATCGTGATCGGCCCGCTGCTCGCCGGTGCGGTCGTACGGGTCTTCGGCCTGGTCGTCCTGCGGCTGTTCGGCCCGGTCGGGCGGCTGGCGGAGCGCAACGCGCTGCGCAACCCCCGGCGTACGGGAGCGACCGGCGCCGCCCTGATGATCGGCCTCGCCCTGGTGGCGTGCCTGTCGGTCGTCGGTTCGTCCATGGTCGCGTCGGCCACCGACGAGCTGGACAAGTCGGTCGGCGCGGACTTCATCGTCCAGTCGAACACCGGCCAGCCGATCGTGCCGCAGGCCGCGAAGGCGCTGGAGACCGCTCCCGGCCTCGACCACCTCACGGGCTACAAGGACATCAGCGCGAAGCTCACCGCACCCGACGGTTCGACGGAGGACGGCGGGGTCGTCGCCGCCGACCCGACGTACCAGCAGGACCTGCGGCGTACGACGGTCTCCGGTGACCTGGCCAAGGCCTACGGCAAGGACGCCATGTCGGTCGGCGACGTGTACGCCACCGAGCACGGGATCGGGATCGGGGACGAGATCACCGTCGCGTTCAAGGCGGGCGGGACGGCGAAGCTGAAGGTCGCCGCGATCACCTCCGACGACGTGGCCGTCGACAAGGGCATGAACTACGTCTCCACCGCGACGGCCGAGTCCTATGTACCGGCCGACAGGATGCCGAACAACGTGGCCATGTTCGCCAAGGCACAGGACGGCAAGGAGAAGGAGGCGTACGCGGCCGTCAAGGGTGCGCTCGCCGACTACCCGCAGTACAAGGTGCAGAACCAGGCCGACTTCAAGCAGGACCTCAAGGACCAGATCGGCCAGCTGCTGAACATCGTCTACGGTCTGCTCGCCCTGGCGATCATCGTCGCGGTGCTCGGTGTGGTGAACACCCTGGCCCTCTCGGTGGTCGAGCGGACCCGCGAGATCGGCCTGATGCGGGCGATCGGCCTCTCCCGCCGCCAGCTGCGGCGCATGATCCGTCTTGAGTCCGTCGTCATCGCCCTGTTCGGCGCGCTGCTCGGACTCGGTCTGGGCATGGGCTGGGGCACATCGGCCCAGAAGCTGCTGGCCCTGGAGGGGCTCGGGGTCCTGGAGATCCCGTGGCCGACGATCCTCACGGTGTTCGTCGCCTCGGCCTTCGTCGGCCTGTTCGCGGCGCTGGTCCCGGCCTTCCGGGCGGGCAGGATGAACGTCCTGAACGCGATTGCCACGGACGGGTGACGGAGCCGTCGTAGGATGACTGACCAGACCCGGTCCCGGGGCGTTCCTCCAAACGCTCCGGGGCCGGTTCGCGTCGTCGGCCCTCGCCGCCGTCGTCAGGCGTGCATGACCGGCACGTCGTACTGGGGGATCCACTTGTCCCGGGTGACGATGGTCAGCCCTTCGGTCTGGGCCTGGGCGACGAGGATGCGGTCGAAGGGGTCACGGTGGAGCGGGGGGAGACGGCCGGCTTTGACGCCGTGCTCGGCAGTGATCGGGAAGGGCCTGAACTGCATGTCTCTGGCACGCTCGGCGAGGTCCGGGGCGCCTTGCAGCTTCCCGATGCTGTGCTTGATCGCGATCTCCCACGGCGTGGCGGCGCTGACGTAGACCTCGGACTCGGTACGCAGGAGATCCCTGGTGTCCTCGGCAAGTTCCGGTGAGGCGTTGAGCCACCACAGGACGACGTGTGTGTCGAGGAGGAGTTTCATCCACGCATCCCGAAGGCCTCGGCGATGTCGTCGGGCAGCTCGTCGAAGTCCTCCGGGATGTGGATCTGTCCCCGGAGTGCGCCGTAGTCGGTCCGGTTGACCTTGGGCCGGAGGGGTACGACCTTCGCGACCGGTTCGCCCGCGCGGCTGATCACGACCTCCTCACCGGTCTCGACCTGTTGCAGTATGCGCGAGAAGTGGGTCTTGGCCTCGTGCACGTTGTACTGCCGGGCTGCTTCCATGACTGCCTCACAGGGGCAAAGGGTGGACTAACTCAGGACTAAGGCTAGCTCGGCTGCCGCCGTACGGACAACGGCGTTCCCTCGCGCGAGTGACACACCGGCGTCGTACGCTGGAGCCCCCGGCCCGTCCCACGTGTCGGGCCCTTCGCGTTGCTCACGCGTCACAGTCGCTCACTCGCCACACCGGACGGAACCTTCATGAGCCTGCACGGTCTGCTGGATGTCGTCGTCACCGACCCGGCGCTCGAAGAAGCGGTGAAGGCCGCCACCGACGGACACCGGGCCCATGTCGACCTGGTCGGCCCGCCGGCCGCGCGGCCCTTCGCCGTGGCCGCGCTGGCCCGTGAGGCGCGGCGTACGGTGCTCGCCGTCACCGCGACCGGCCGGGAGGCGGAGGACCTGGCGGCCGCGCTGCGGACCCTGCTGCCCCCCGACACCGTCGCGGAGTTCCCTTCCTGGGAGACCCTGCCCCACGAGCGGCTCTCGCCGCGCTCGGACACTGTGGGCCGCCGCCTCGCCGTGCTCAGGCGCCTCGCGCATCCCCGGCAGGACGACCCGGAGACCGGGCCGGTCAGCGTGGTGGTCGCGCCGGTGCGCTCCGTGCTCCAGCCGCAGGTCAAAGGGCTCGGCGATCTGGAGCCCGTCTCGCTGAGCAGCGGGCAGAGCACAGATCTGGGCGAGGTCGTGGACGCGCTCGCGGCAGCGGCGTACGCCCGTGTGGAGCTGGTCGAGAAGCGCGGGGAGTTCGCCGTGCGCGGCGGCATCCTGGACGTCTTCCCGCCGACCGAGGAGCACCCCCTGCGGGTGGAGTTCTGGGGCGACGACGTCGAGGAGATCCGCTACTTCAAGATCGCCGACCAGCGGTCCCTGGAGGTCGCCGAGCACGGACTGTGGGCGCCTCCCTGCCGTGAGCTGCTGCTCACCGATGACGTACGCGGCCGGGCAGCGGCCCTCGCCGAGGCCCACCCCGAGCTGGGTGAGCTGCTGGGGAAGATCGCGGAGGGGATCGCCGTCGAGGGCATGGAGTCCCTCGCCCCGGTGCTCGTCGACGAGATGGAGCTGCTGCTCGACGTCCTGCCGAAGGGGTCGATGGCGCTGGTCTGCGACCCGGAGCGGGTGCGGACCAGGGCGGCCGACCTCGTGGCGACGAGCCAGGAGTTCCTCCAGGCGTCCTGGGCGGCGACGGCGGGCGGTGGCGAGGCCCCGATCGATGTCGGCGCGGCCTCCCTGTGGGGTATCGCCGATGTCCGGGACCGGGCCCGTGAGCTGGGCATGATGTGGTGGTCCACCTCCCCGTTCGCCGCCGGCGAGGAACTGGACGGGGACTCCCTGAAGCTCGGGATGCACGCCCCCGAGACGTACCGCGGCGACACCGCACGGGCGCTCGCCGACACCAAGGGGTGGCTGGCCGACGGCTGGCGCACGGTGTACGTCACCGAGGGGCAGGGCCCCGCCTCCCGTACGGTCGAGGTGCTCGGCGGCGAGGGCATCCCGGCCCGCCTCGACCAGGACCTGGCCGAGATCACGCCGGCGCTCGTCCATGTCTCGTGCGGGGCCATCGACAACGGCTTCGTGGACCCGGGGCTGAAGCTGGTCGTCCTGACCGAGACGGACCTGACCGGCCAGCGCACCGCCAGCAAGGACCTGGGGCGGATGCCGGCCCGCCGCCGCAAGTCCATCGACCCGCTGACCCTCCAGGCGAACGACTACATCGTCCACGAGCAGCACGGCGTCGGCCGCTACATCGAGATGGTGCAGCGCACGGTGCAGGGGGCGACCCGTGAGTACCTCCTCGTCGAGTACGCACCCGCCAAGCGCGGCCAGCCGGGCGACCGTCTCTACATCCCGACCGACCAGCTGGAGCAGGTCACCAAGTACGTCGGCGGGGAGGCCCCGACCCTGCACCGGCTGGGCGGCGCCGACTGGACGAAGACGAAGCAGCGGGCCAAGAAGGCGGTCAAGGAGATCGCCGCCGACCTGATCAAGCTGTACTCGGCGCGGATGGCGGCTCCCGGCCACGCCTTCGCCCCCGACACCCCGTGGCAGCGTGAGCTGGAGGACGCCTTCCCGTACGCGGAGACGCCCGACCAGCTGTCCACGATCGCCGAGGTCAAGGAGGACATGGAGAAGTCCGTCCCGATGGACCGGCTGATCTGCGGTGACGTGGGGTACGGCAAGACGGAGATCGCGGTGCGCGCGGCCTTCAAGGCGGTCCAGGACGGCAAGCAGGTCGCGGTCCTGGTGCCCACGACGCTCCTGGTCCAGCAGCACTTCGGCACGTTCACCGAGCGGTACGCGCAGTTCCCGGTCAACGTGAGGGCGCTGAGCCGCTTCCAGTCGGACACCGAGTCCAAGGCGACGCTGGAGGGGCTGAAGGACGGGTCCGTGGACCTGGTCATCGGCACGCACCGGCTGTTCTCGTCGGAGACGAAGTTCAAGGACCTGGGCCTGGTCATCGTCGACGAGGAGCAGCGCTTCGGTGTCGAGCACAAGGAGCAGCTGAAGAAGCTGCGGGCCAACGTCGACGTGCTCACGATGTCGGCGACGCCCATCCCCCGTACGCTCGAAATGGCGGTCACCGGCATCCGGGAGATGTCGACGATCACGACGCCTCCGGAGGAGCGGCACCCGGTCCTCACCTTCGTCGGGCCGTACGAGGAGAAGCAGATCGGCGCGGCCGTGCGTCGTGAACTCCTGCGTGAGGGCCAGGTGTTCTACATCCACAACCGGGTCGAGTCCATCGACAGGGCCGCTGCGCGGCTGCGGGAGGTCGTGCCCGAGGCGCGGATCGCCACGGCGCACGGTCAGATGGGGGAGAGCGAGCTGGAGAAGGTCGTCGTCGACTTCTGGGAGAAGCGGTTCGACGTGCTGGTCTCGACGACGATCGTCGAGTCCGGTATCGACATCTCCAACGCCAACACGCTGATCGTGGAGCGCGGCGACAACTTCGGTCTCTCCCAGCTGCACCAGCTGCGCGGCCGTGTCGGCCGTGGCAGGGACCGGGGTTACTCGTACTTCCTGTATCCGCCGGAGAAGCCCCTGACCGAGACCGCGCACGAGCGTCTGGCGACGATCGCCCAGCACACCGAGATGGGTGCGGGCATGTACGTGGCCATGAAGGACCTGGAGATCCGTGGCGCCGGGAACATGCTCGGCGGTGAGCAGTCCGGTCATATCGCGGGTGTCGGCTTCGACCTGTACATCCGGATGGTCGGCGAGGCGGTTGCGGACTACCGGGCGGCGGTGGACGGCACGGTCGAGGAGGAGCCGCCGCTGGAGGTCAAGATCGAGCTCCCGGTCGACGCGCACGTCCCGCACGACTACGCCCCGGGCGAGCGGCTGCGCCTCCAGGCGTACCGCTCGATCGCCTCCGCGAACTCGGAGGAGGACATCAGGGCGGTGCGCGAGGAGCTCACCGACCGCTACGGCAAGCTGCCGGAGCCGGTGGAGAACCTCCTGCTGGTGGCGGGCCTGCGGATGCTGGCGCGGGCCTGCGGGGTCGGCGAGATCGTGCTGCAGGGGCCGAACATCCGCTTCGCGCCGGTGGAGCTGCGGGAGTCGCAGGAGCTGCGGCTGAAGCGGCTGCACCCGAAGACGGTCATCAAGCAGGCCGCACACCAGATCCTGGTACCACGCCCGACGGCTGGCCGGATCGGCGGAAAGCCGGTGGTGGGCCGCGAACTCCTGTCGTGGACGGGGGAGTTCCTCACGACGATCCTGGGGTCGTAGCCGTCGGACCCGTCGCCTGTGTCCGGCCCGCCGGATCGGTCGGCGGGCCGACGGCCTCAGGGGGTGGCCGGCCTCTTGAACGCGACCCAGACGGTCTTGCCGATGGTGTGGTGGTCGATGCCCAGCTCTGCGGCCAGTTGCCCGGCGATGAACAGGCCTCGCCCCGAATTGCTCTGCTCATCGGCCTCGTGGACGCTCGGCCGACCACCGCCGCTGTCGCGGACCGCCAGACGCACCAAGTCGTCCGTCGCACTCAAGTGGACCGAAAACTCCCGTCCGGGCGGGACTCCGTGGAGCAGTGCGTTGGTCGCGAGCTCGGAGACACACAGCCTTATGTCCTCGATCAGCGACGTCAGCTGCCATCCCGTCAGAACCTCGTGGACGAAATCGCGTGAGGCGCGGACGGACGTCTTCCGTCGTGGGAAGCGCCGTTGCTGCGACAGAGACACGGTGTTTCACCGCCTTGCTCGTGGGCTGTGACGGCGAGACCGTATCGCTATTCGCGAAAAGCGGCAAGGTAGCCTTGGGGAGTCGAGCGACTTCGCCTACCGTGTGCTCGACGCGGCCGGTCGCGTCGCGGCTTCGAGGAGGAACCATGGCCGAGGGAGATCCGGTCACCACGTCGGCCCGCTATCTGGCGCCGTCCGAGGCCGGAACCGGCGATGCCTGGGCGGCCGAGGCGGCGGTCGAGGGACGCCGCGGGACCCAGGAGATCGTGCGCGCGGGCGAGGCGGTCGCCTCCGACAGGGTGGCCCGGCTGCTCGACGTGACGGAGGGGGCGCGGGTCGTCGAGCGGCGAAGGGTCATGCGCCTTGACGGCGTGCCCTGCGAATTGACCGATACCTACTACCCGTTGGCGATCGCGGGGGGCACGGCGCTGGCCGGGACCGCCAAGATCCGTGGAGGTGCCGTACGGCACTTGGCCGCGCTCGGTCATGTCGGCGTCAGGGCGGTGGAGGATGTGGCCGCCCGCATGCCCACGGAGGATGAACGAGCGGCTCTGGCGCTCGACGCGGACACGCCGGTCCTGGAGTTGGTGCGCCTCACGCTCGACGCGGGCGACCGGCCGATTCAGGCGGACGTGATGGTGATGCCGCCGGACGGGCAGCGGCTGCGGTACGAGATCCGGATCGGTCGCGGATGACCGTGTCCGGAGGTGAGGGCGAAGTCGCGGACGGTCGTTCGCTTCATGAGCGCATCGCGGCCGATCTGCGGGACGAGATCATGTCGGGTGATCTGGCACCCGGGGCCAGCCTCCCGTCCACCGTGCAGTTGAAGGAGAGGTTCACCGCGTCGAACGCCACGGTCCAGAAGGCCTTGCGGCTCCTGAAGGAGGAGCGGTTGGTGGTCGGCCGGGCCGGAGCTTCGGTGACCGTGCGCGACCATCGGCAGCGGACCATGCGCCCCGCCTCGTACATGGAGCCGGCGGCCCCGGGGCGGCCGTACCGCTGGCTGACCGAGGCGGCCGGCTCAGCTGCCCGTGCGCACAGCACGCTGGTCGAGGTGGCCGAGGCGGTACCCCCGGCGGACGTGACCGAGGCGCTGGGCATGCGGCCGGGGGACACGGCGGTTCTCCGGCGTCAGGTCCTGTCGATCGACGGTGAGCCCGCCGAGCTCGTCGCGTCGTACTACCCCTTGGAGGTCGCCGGAGGGACCGAGATCACCGAGCGCCGCAGGATTCCCGGTGGCACACCCACCCTTCTCGCGTCGCTCGGCTACCCGCCCCGGCTCAGCGTCGACCGGGTCTCCGCGCGTGTCGCCACGCAGGATCAGTACCGACTGCTCGGACTCCCCGGCGACCTGCCGGTACTGCGCACCCTGCGCGTCGTGTTCAGCGACCATGACAGGCCGATCGAGGCCACCGTGATGGTCAAGGCCGGTCATCTCTACGAGGTGCAGTACGAGTTCGCCCCCGGGGCCGGCTGACGGACCGGACCCGGACCCGACCCGACGGGCCGTGCTCCTCAGTCTCGGTCCCCTGTGCCCTCGTCCCGTGGGGTGAGGATCAGCCCCGTCAGGGAGCGGAACGCGGACTCGGGGGTGCGGTCGGTGAGGGCGTCGGAGAGGTTGCCGCTCAGCAGCAGCGTGGCGAAGCCGTGGGCCAGGGACCAGGCGGCGATGCCGGTGAGGCGGGCGTCCGTGCCGCGTGGCGCGTCGGGCAGGCCGTCGACGCCCGCGCGTAGTGCCTCGGTGGCGCGGGCCTTCGCGGCGAGCAGGGCGGGGTCGTCGGCGCGGTGCAGCTCCGGGCGGAACATCACCTGGAAGTGCGCGGGGTGCGTGACGGCGAACCGTACGTACGCCACGCCTCGTTCCTGGAGGTCCGGGGCGGCCGTCAGGGCCTCGGCGAAGAGCGCGTAACCCTCGGCGGCCACGGCGGTGAGCAGGCCGGTCCGGTCCTTGAAGTGGTGGGCCGGTGCGGCATGCGAGACACCGGCCCGGCGGGCCAGGCCGCGTAGGGACAGGGCGTCCGGGCCGTCGGCCGCGATGACGTCGAGCGCGGCGGTCAGGACCGCCCGCCGCAGGTCGCCGTGGTGGTAGGTGCCCTCGTTGCTCATGGGAGCCAACGGTACGCGGTATTTAGTCATTGACAAGTTCCGAGGGGTGGCCGCATGCTGGGACAGGAATCTAGTCGATGACAAGTTTCGACACACTCCAGGACGATGACGGGGAGACCGGGGACATGGCCGACGAGCTGGGGCACGTACGTCAGATGTGGCACCTGTTGGAGCCGCTGCACGCCGTCTTCTACTACGCGCCGGAGGTGTTCGACGAGGCCGCGGCCCTCGGGTACGCCACGGACGAGCGGTGGCCCAGCTACTTCGTGTGGCGGGCGGCGCCGCTCGGGGCGGCGGGCGCCGAGCGGGTGGGGGCCGTGTTCCACAGCTTCAGCCCGGAGACGGTCGGCCGGTACGTCCCGGCTGGCTGGGACGTGGCCGGGCCGCGGGCCGTGCTGGACGCCCGGGAGCGGGCCGTGGACCGGGCGTACCGGGCGCTGTTCGGTGACCGGGTCGACGGCCCGGAGCTCGCGGAGGCCGCCGCGCTCGCTCGGCGGGCCGCGGAGGCCGCCGATGTCGCGGGGCGGCCCCTCGCCGCGGCCAACGCCGCCCTGCCCTGGCCCGACGCCCCGCACCTGGTGCTGTGGCACGCTGCCACGATCCTGCGGGAGCACCGGGGCGACGGCCATATCGCGGCGCTGGTCGCGGCGGGGCTCGACCCGGTGGAGTCGCTGGTGTCGTTCGCGGCGGTCGGTGCGGCCAGGCCCGAGGTGTTCGAGAGCCGGGGGTGGAGCACGGCCGAGTGGGACGCCGCCCGTGAACGCCTCGCCACGCGCGGGCTGCTGGAGCCGGACGGGACGGCCACGGACGCCGGGCGGGCGCTGCGCGCCGAGGTGGAGCGGCGTACGGACGAAAGCGCCGCGGGCCCCTGGGCGGCCCTCGGTACCGAGGGCCGGGAGCGGCTCGCGGAGCTGCTGGGTCCGCTGTGGGTGGAGGCGATCAGCTCGGGCCTGCTGCCGTCCGAGACGACCCTGGGGATCGGCAAGGTGTAGGGGGCCGGAGCTGGGGCGTGCGGCCGGGCGGTCGGTCGGTCGTGTGCGGTCGATCGGTCGGTCGTGTGCCGTCGCGCAACCCGCCCGCCCGCCCCCGACCGCCCGCCCGTGCCGACGCGCGCCGGTAACGCCCCCTTCACCGCCGGATTTCGGGCCGCATACGCTGAACCGTTGTGACGCCTCCTCATGCTGTACGCAGCCACGCCCCCCTGAACCCCCGGCACCGCCTTCTCCCCCTCCTCGCGCTGGCCATGACGGGCACGCTCGCCCTGACCGGATGCGACGAGCTGGGGGACCCGACGGACTCCTCACGGACCCCCGACACCACGGCGCCCGCCGGCTCGGCGCTCCAGGCCGCCGAGGGGCTGGCCGTGAAGGGCCGGGCTCCCAAGACCGGGTACGAGAGGAGTGCGTTCGGGTCCGCCTGGCTGGACACCGACCGCAACGGCTGCGGAACCCGCGACGACATACTGGCCGCCCAGCTCGACGCCGTCTCCAGGGACGCCGACGGCTGCAAGGTCCTCAAGGGCGTGCTGGACCCCGACCCGTACACCGGGACCCGTATCGCGTTCCGGCGCGGGGCGAGCAAGGTGGACATAGACCACCTCGTCGCACTGTCCGACGCGTGGCAGAAGGGCGCCCAGAAGTGGAGCGACGGCAAGCGGCGGGCCTTCGCGAACGACCCGCTCAATCTGGTGGCGGCCGACTCGTCCACCAACCGCCGCAAGGGGGACGGGGACACCGCGACCTGGCTGCCGCCCAACAAGGACTACCGCTGTACCTACGTGGCAGGGCAGATCGCGGTCAAGAAGAAGTACGAGCTGTGGGTGACGCGGGCCGAGCGTGAGGCGATGACGAAGGTCCTGGCCGACTGCCCCGACCAGGAGCTGCCCACGGGCGGCAACCCCACGGAGGCGCCCACCCGTTGAGATCGGCGCGGGTCGTCGGAGCTTTCCTCAGGACCTCGACGGTGAGGTCCTCGGGGCAGGCGGCCATGCTTCGTCCGTGGCACGGCTGGACGCCCGCCGGCTCCGGCTGCCGCGTCTGCCGCCGGCCGAACAGCGCACGTATGGTGAGCAGTTCAGCGCCCTCGTCGCATTCGAGGAAGGTGCTCCGCGTGGTGGGGCGGCTCGGTGGACAACTGGTGCAGGGGATGTACGACGGACTCACGGACGGTACGGTCGATCCGAAGTGACGTGAAGCACAACGGTTGTGCACACCCCGGGCGGGGTTGTCCGCACTGGTGTATACGCTCACTCCACACGTCCGATCCACGCCCTCCGGGAGCAGCGCATGCACGGCTACGGCAATCCGCCGGAGCGTCGCCCGTCCTCGTCCACACTGGTCACGCTGCGCGTGGTCTTCGCCTCGCTCACCGTACTGAGCTGCGGGTTCTTCGCCTGGGCAGCCATGCTGCGGCTGGCGATCGTCACGCGTAGAAAGCGAGACTGGTTGTTCTTCGGGCTCGTGCTGATGCTGAACATCGGGTACATGGGATTCTCGCAGGTCGCGGGCGAGATGCTGGACACCCTTGAGAAGGGCGAGCCGGCGGCGGGTGCCGAGGGGGCTGCGATCGCGCTCTGGATGACCGTGGTCGTCGTCGGCTCGGTCGCCTACTACCTGTACGCGGACATACGGCACTACGCCTCGGGCCGAGGCCGCCCGTCGACGGGTCCGCTCGCGGAAGGGCCGCAAGCAGGAGCGCAGAAGAGCCCGCAGGTCAACCCGTACGCGAGCCCGTACGGCGCCGGGCAGCCGGGGGCAGTGCCCGGGTTCGGGCCGGCCCCGGACCCTCGGACCCCGGGATACGGCTATCCGCCGGCCCCGCAGCCGAGCTCCGCGCCGACGCCGCCCACGTCCGCCCAGCCCGGGCCCTCCGGGCCCGCCGAGGCGCCGAGGGCCGCCCCTCAGCGTCTCGACCAGGTGCGCGCAGAGCTCGACGAGCTGAGCGACTACCTCCGCAAGGAGGGGGGCGGTAAGTGAACGGGCGTGTCATCGCCGGGCGTTACCAGCTGGCGACCATCCTCGGCCAGGGCGGCATGGGACAGGTCTGGACGGCCTACGACCAGCGACTCGACCGCAGGGTCGCGGTGAAGCTGCTGCGCCCGGACCGGGTCGCGGGTCCCTCCGGCAGCGACGCCACCGAAGAGCTGCGCCGCAGGTTCGTCCGCGAGTGCCGTGTCACCGCGCAGGTCGACCACCCCGGTCTGGTCGCCGTCCACGACGCGGGGAGCGACGGCGACGACCTCTACCTCGTCATGCAGTACGTCGAAGGCGCCAACCTCGCCGACCATCTCGCCGAGCAGAACCCCTATCCATGGCCCTGGGCCGTTTCGGTCGCCGTCCAGCTGTGCGCGGTACTCTCCGCCGTGCACGCCGTGCCGATCGTCCACCGCGATCTGAAGCCCCGCAACGCGATGGTGAAGCCCGACGGCACCCTGACGGTGCTCGACCTGGGGATCGCCTCCGTCATGGACACCGACACCACCCGGCTGACGCACACGGGCACACCGATCGGCTCACCGGCCTATATGGCGCCCGAGCAGGCGATGGGCGGCGCCGTCGGCCCGTACACCGACCTGTACGCCCTCGGTGTGGTCCTGCATGAACTCCTGTGCGGCGACGTGCCGTTCTCCGGGGCCACCGCCCTGGGCGTCCTGCACCGCCATCTCTACGAACCGCCGCCCCCGCTCAGGCAGCTCAGGTCCGAGGTCCCCGAGGAGCTCGAAGCGCTCGTCCTGCGGCTGCTCTCCAAGGACCCGCAGGACCGCCCCCGCTCCGCCCAGGAGGTCTACGAATCCCTGCGGCCCCTGCTCCCCGCAGGCGGCACACCGGGCGGGCCGCTCGACCCGACCCGCCCCTTCCTGCGCCCCCAGGCACCCTGGCCGGACAGGCCGGCCCCGCCTGCGCCGACACCGGTCCCCGCCCAGTGGGAACCCACTCAGCGGGACATCCAGTGGGAACCGACCCCGGTGGAACCCGTCCAGCGGGAACCCGCCGCGCAGGCGGCCAACCCGAAGGAACCCGCCACCCATCCGCCCGGTCAGCCGACGGAGCCGCCCGCCGACCGGCCCGATGTCGCGCAGGCCGTCGACGACGTGAAGCGGCTGCTCGGCGAGGGCCGCATCACCCAGGCCGTCGACATCCTCGGCGGGATCCTCCCGGCCGCCGCCGTCGAGCACGGCGAACACTCCCCGGTGGTCCGCATCCTGCGCAAGCAGTACGCGGCCACGCTGATGGACGACGGGCAGTACCGCCGGGCCCTCCCCGAGCTCCGCCGCCTCGCCGACGACCGCGCGGCGGAGGCGGGCCCCGGCGACTCCCGGACGGTGGAGTTCCGTTACGACGCCGCGCAGTGCCTCGAACAGCTCGGTGAGACGGCCGCCGCACTCGCCGAGTACCGCGCCGTCCTCCCCTACTACGAAAACGGCTACGCGGCGGCCTCCGGCCCCGGCAGAGCCTTCGACATCCGCCACCGGATCGGGCACCTCCTGCTCGGGGTGGGCGATCACGCGGCGGGCCGCGCCCAGTTGCAGGCCCTGCTGTACGACACGGAGCGTGTCTACGGCCCGCACCACCCGCTCCCCACGGAGCTCCGCCGACGGCTCGCCCACCACCAGGACATGCGCCGCTCGGCGTGAGGGGGAGTTACAGACGCCCGATCAGGGGGGATTCGGGAGGGATTTCGTCCGCGACCCCGCACCGGCCGGTCCGGAAATCGTTGGTCGAAGCGGTGGCCCGAATCACGTCCACTGCCTAACATCGATCACCGCAAGGCTTTGTGCACTGATGCACAATCTCCCCGGGAGGCTCCTTTGCACCGCCGACGTCGCACCGCGCTCGCCCTCTCCGCCGCCGCACTCCTCGCGGCTCCGCTCCTGACCGCCTGCGGCAGCGAGGCCCATCCGGGCGCCGCGGCCGTGGTCGGCGGCGACCGGATCGACGTGGCCACGGTCCAGGCGGAGGCGGCCGACGTCCGCAGCGCGCAGCAGGACTCCGAACACTCCGAGCAGCTGGTGAACAAGTCGGGCCAGCTGGCCCGGGTCAAGCTGTCCGGCCTGATCTTCGGACGGGTCCTGGACCGCGCGGCGAAGGACGCCGGGGTGAGCGTCAGCCGTAAGGAGATCCAGGAGCTCCGCAGCCAGGCCGCCGCTCAGTCCGGCGGGGACGAGGCGGTGCAGGCGGGCATGCTGGAGCAGCGCTGGGTGGCGCCCGGCCAGATCGAGGCGAGCCTGCGCCAGGAGGCCCAGCTCCAGAAGCTGGCCCGGAAGCTCGGCGCCGACCTGCAGAGCCCCGCCGGGGTGCAGGCCGTCGGCGAGAACCTCACCGAGGCGTCGAAGGCGCTGCACATCGACGTCAACCCGCGCTACGGCAGCTGGGACGACCGGAAGGTCCAGCTCAGCACCTACAAGGCCCCGTGGATCACCCAGGTCACCCCCGTCCAGGGACAGGACCCGGAGGCGGACGCCTGACCCGGCCCGCCCGGCGGTAGGTTCGGGTGGTGAACACTCAAGACCCCGGCCGTATCGTCCTGCTCACCGCCAGCCACCGGGTCGCCCCCGGTCTGCTGTCCTGGCCCGCCTGGCAGACGCTGCACGCCGCCGACCGGGTGCTGTGCGCCGAGCCCGGTCATCCCCAGCTGCCCTACCTCCGGGAGGCCGGGGTGGCCGTGGAGCACACCGCGCCGTCGGCCGACGAGTTGGTGGACGACTGCGCGGGCGGCAGGACCGTGGTGCTGCTGGTGGGCGGCGAGGGCGATCAGCGGCTCACCGACGGCCTGGCCAGGCTCGGCGGCTCGGGCCGGGTGCAGATGCCGGACCTGGAGCTGCTGCCCGGCTCGTACGACCTGCCGGGTGCCAGGCTCCTGGACCTGGTGCAGGTCATGGACCGGATCAGGCTCGAATGCCCCTGGACGTCCCGGCGGACCCACGAGGGCCTCGCGAAGTACGCCATCGAGGAGGCGTACGAGCTGGTCGAGGCCATCGAGGACGGCGACCGTGAGGAACTGCGCGAGGAACTCGGCGACGTACTGCTCCAGGTCGTCTTCCATGCCCGTATCGCGCAGGAGGACCAGGACGAGCCGTTCGGCATCGACGACGTCGCGGCCACGATCGTCGAGAAGCTGATCCATCGTCATCCGCATGTGTTCGGCGACGAGACCGCCGAGACCCCGGAGGACGTCCACGCGCACTGGCTCCGTACGAAGGCGATCGAGAAGCAGCGCGCGTCGGTCACCGACGGGGTGCCGATCGGCCAGCCCGGTCTCGCGCTCGCCGCCAAGCTCGGCAGCAGGGTGCGTACGGCCGACCTCGACGCCCCGCTCCCGGAAGGCGAGGGCGTCGGCCACCAGCTGCTCGCCATCGCCGTACAGGCCGAGCGGGACGGCACCGACCCCGAGGCCGCTCTGCGGGAGGCCGCCCGCGCCTACCGGGACGCGATCCGGACGGCCGAGGGCCTCGACGGTCCCGGGACCGCTTCCGACGGCGTCGAGGAGTGAACGGCTGCCCCGGGAAGACCCCCGCACCCGACCCCGGAACCCCACCCCCGCCCGCCCCCGAGCTCTTCACCTGGGAGTTCGCCACCGACCCGTACCCCGCCTACGCCTGGCTCCGCGAGCACAGCCCCGTGCACCGCACCCAGTTGCCGAGCGGTGTGGAGGCCTGGCTGGTGACCCGTTACGCCGATGCCAGGCAGGCACTCGCCGACACCCGGCTCTCCAAGAACCCGGCTCACCACGCGGGCTCCGCGAACGCCAAGGGCAAGACGGGCATTCCGGGCGAGCGCAAGGCGGAGCTGATGACGCATCTGCTGAACATCGACCCGCCCGACCACACCCGGCTGCGCCGGCTCGTGTCCAAGGCGTTCACCCCGCGCCGGGTCGCGGAGTTCGCGCCGCGCGTGCAGGAGCTGACGGACCGCCTCATCGACTCGTTCATCGAGGAGGGGAAGGCGGACCTCATCCATGACTTCGCGTTCCCCCTGCCCATCTACGCGATCTGTGACCTGCTGGGCGTGGACCGCGAGGACCAGGACGACTTCCGCGACTGGGCCGGCATGATGATCCGGCACGGCGGCGGGCCGCGTGGCGGGGTGGCCAGGTCGGTCAAGAAGATGCGCGGCTATCTCGCCGAACTCATCCACCGTAAAAGGGAGAATCCCGGCGACGACCTGATCTCCGGACTGATCCGGACGAGCGACCACGGGGAGCACCTCAGCGAGAACGAGGCGGCGGCGATGGCCTTCATCCTCCTTTTCGCCGGCTTCGAGACGACGGTGAACCTCATCGGCAACGGCACGTACGCGCTGCTGCGCAACCCCTCGCCGCGTGAGCGCCTGGAGCGTTCGCTGGCCGCGGGGGAGACCGGGCTGCTCGCCACCGGCATCGAGGAGCTGCTGCGCTACGACGGTCCGGTGGAGCTCGCGACCTGGCGTTACGCCACCGAACCCGTGACGCTGGGAGGGCAGGACATCGCGGCCGGGGACCCCGTCCTCGTGGTGCTGGCCGCCGCCGACCGGGACCCGGAGCGATTCCAGGATGCGGACACCCTGGACCTTGCGCGGAGTGACAATCAGCACCTCGGATACGGGCACGGCATCCACTACTGCCTGGGGGCGCCGCTGGCCCGGCTGGAGGGGCAGGCAGCCCTGGCGACGCTGCTCGGACGCCTCCCCGACCTGCGGCTCGCTGCGGAACCTGCCGATTTGCGCTGGCGCGGCGGGCTCATCATGCGTGGACTGCGCACACTTCCCGTCGAGTTCGCTCCCGGGGATCGGATCGAGAAAGGTGACAATCGGTCAACTCTGTGACTTCGGCGTGATCTCCGCTGCATCGACTTGTGACACACGTTCGAGTACGGCTAGGTTCACGGTTCGACTCACCCGTCACATGTCAGTCACACGGAAGGCAATCCCATGGGCTCCGCGACCGGCAGACACCGCCGCCCTCGCCAGGCACCCGCCATCGTCGTCGCCGCAGGCGTCACAGGGTCGGCGATTGCCATCCCGCTCCTCAGCGCCGGTGGCGCTCAGGCCGCTGACGCGTCGACCTGGGACCGGGTCGCCGAATGCGAGAGCGGCGGCGTGTGGAGTGCCGACCTCGGCAACGGCCGCTACGGCGGTCTGCAGTTCACGCAGGACACCTGGTCGGACTACGGCGGTGGGGAGTACGCGCGCCGCGCCGACCTCGCCAGCCGCTCGCAGCAGATCGCGGTCGCCGAGAAGGTGCTGGAGGACAAGGGCCCGCAGGCGTGGGCCAGCTGCGCGGTGATCTCCGGGCTCGCCCTGGACGGGGCGCTGCCGGGCGTGGACCCGGGCGACGAGGCCTCCGCCGACCCCTCGGACACGGCGACCCCGTCCGAAACCCCCTCGTCCGAGGCGACGGACCCGGCGGAATCCGCGGATCCGTCGGACGAGAAGGGCGGTTCCGGCGACTCGGACAGCTCCGACGCGAAGGACGAGGCGGGCAAGGACGCTTCCGGCGACGCGACGGACGAGGACAGCGGCTCGGACAAGGGTGACGGAGCGGGCGCCTCGGCGTCCGCGACCCCGTCCCCCGGGGCCACCGGCTCCTCCGGCGCCTCGAAGGGCGACGGGGCGAAGGCCGGCAAGCACCGCGGCACCCCGGCGCCCGAGGCGGGCGCGGAGCGGGGCGACGGGCGGGAGTCCGGCCGGCACGCCTCGCGCGGCGAGTCCGACGCGCGTCAGGACGCCGAGGGGACGTACACCGTCCGCGAGGGCGACAACCTGT
The DNA here is from genome assembly GCF_045162755.1 of Streptomyces sp. NBC_01012. Classification (NCBI taxonomy): domain Bacteria; kingdom Bacillati; phylum Actinomycetota; class Actinomycetes; order Kitasatosporales; family Streptomycetaceae; genus Streptomyces; species Streptomyces sp. NBC_01012. The sequence goes on from NZ_CP108688.1 coordinate 4,610,809, forward strand.
GGGCCATCGCCGAGGCGCAGGACCTCTCCGGCGGCTGGACGGCGCTCTACGAGGCCAACAAGGACGAGCTGGGCTCGGACCCGGACCTGATCCTTCCGGGACAGAGCCTGGACCTCCTCGGCCTCAACTGATCAAAAGCGGGAAAACACCCCGAAACCAGGGGTAGTTCAGAGACCTATGTCCACTTATGCGTAAGTGAGACATGGGTCTCTTTGCTTCAACCGGTGCGCCCGGTCCGTCCGGTCCGTCCATTTCGGCTCCGACCTGCGAAAATGATCCGCCTGGCCGGACCGGTACGGGCTGATTGGTCGTTATGTCCATCTTTGAATGTGAGGGTTGCGTGTGTTTACGGTCGGAGCCGCTCGCACCGCGGGCACCTTCGACCGTCACGCCGAATCCTGCCGTCGGCCGAAGGGAACCGACGCGTAAAGCGCCGTAGGCAGGAGCGGGGGACCCAGGTAAGCGCCGGACTCGGCCGTCGGAGGACGGGCGGAGTGCGGCTAGGGGTGAAGTCGTCCGCGAGTAGGGCGACCGGGCACACTCACAGCCCGAACCCGACAGCTCACCTCGTAGGCGTCGGTGAGGAGAACCATGCTGCTTTCCAGCAAGGGCAAGCACCGCCGCCCGTCCAAGGCCGTCCGTGTCGCCACCCTGGCCGGTGTCGCCGGTGCCGCTGTCGCCGTCCCGCTGATGGGCGCGACCGGCGCCTCCGCCGCTTCCGTCGACACCTGGGACGCCGTCGCCCAGTGCGAGTCGGGTGGCGACTGGTCCATCAACACCGGCAACGGTTACTACGGCGGTCTGCAGTTCTCGCAGTCCAGCTGGGCCGCCGCCGGCGGTACGCAGTACGCCGCCCGCGCCGACCTGGCCACCAAGGACCAGCAGATAGCCGCGGCCGAGAAGCTCCTCGACATCCAGGGCCCGGGTGCCTGGTCCTGCGCCGGAGCCGGCGGGCTGACGAACGACGGTGTGGACCCGGGCGTCGACACCGGCTCCTCCGCGAAGAACGGCGACACGGACCCGCAGGCCACCCAGGAGCGCACGACCGAGCAGCCCACCACGCGCAGCGAGAAGCGCACCGCGCCCGAGAAGACCGTCACCACGCCGACCGGCGACAAGGTCGAGAAGGGTGACGGCGAGTACAAGGTGAAGGCCGGCGACACCCTGAGCAAGATCGCCGAAGCGAAGAAGGTCGACGGCGGCTGGGAGAAGCTCTTCAAGCTGAACGACGACATCGTCGACGACGCCGACCTGATCTTCCCGGGGCAGCAGCTCCACCTGAAGTAGGCGAGCGGCTCCATCTGAAGGAGCCGGAAACAGCCCGGGGTGCTCCTCCTGCCCCGGAGACCCGGCCCGGCGTGCTGACCCCCCGCACGCCGGGCCGACGGTCGCTCGCCGTAGAATTTTTTGAGCTTTGCCCGAAATGTGGATCCTTGGGTCCTTTTTCGTCCCAGGAGACGGGCGCACGGCCGACGGAGCGCCATGAGCCGGTTAGGCTCGTGGCGCAAGGCCACAGTGACCCTGCACAACCAGTGTCAGATCCCAGAAGGAGATGCCTCGTGCCGTCCATCGACGTCGTCGTAGCCAGGGAAATCCTCGACTCCCGGGGTAACCCCACGGTCGAGGTCGAGGTTGGCCTCGACGACGGCAGCACGGGACGTGCTGCTGTTCCGTCCGGCGCCTCCACCGGTGCGTTCGAGGCCATTGAGCTTCGCGACGGTGACCCCAACCGCTACCAGGGCAAGGGCGTCGAGAAGGCCGTCCTCGCCGTGATCGAGCAGATCGGCCCGGAGCTCGTCGGCTATGACGCCACCGAGCAGCGTCTCATCGACCAGGCGATGTTCGACCTGGACGCGACCGAGAACAAGGGCTCCCTCGGCGCCAACGCCATCCTCGGTGTCTCGCTGGCCGTGGCGCACGCCGCGTCCGAGGCGTCCGACCTCCCGCTGTTCCGCTACCTCGGCGGCCCGAACGCGCACCTGCTGCCCGTTCCGATGATGAACATCCTGAACGGCGGCTCGCACGCCGACTCCAACGTGGACATCCAGGAGTTCATGATCGCGCCGATCGGCGCCGAGTCCTTCTCCGAGGCCCTGCGCTGGGGCGCGGAGGTCTACCACACGCTGAAGAAGGTCCTGAAGACCAAGGGCCTGTCCACCGGTCTCGGTGACGAGGGCGGCTTCGCCCCGAACCTCGAGTCGAACCGCGCCGCCCTCGACCTCATCCTCGAGGCCGTCAAGGAGGCCGGTTACGTCCCGGGCCGCGACATCGCGCTCGCGCTCGACGTCGCCGCGTCGGAGTTCTACAAGGACGGCGTCTACGAGTTCGAGGGCAAGTCCCGCTCGGCCGCCGAGATGACCGAGTACTACGAGGAGCTCGTCTCCGCGTACCCGCTGGTCTCCATCGAGGACCCGCTGTACGAGGACGACTGGGCCGGCTGGAAGGTCATCACCGACCGGCTGGGCTCCCAGGTGCAGATCGTCGGTGACGACCTGTTCGTCACCAACCCCGAGCGCCTGTCGCGCGGCATCGAGGAGGGCTCGGCCAACGCCCTGCTCGTGAAGGTCAACCAGATCGGTTCGCTGACCGAGACCCTGGACGCCGTCGAGCTGGCCCAGCGCAACGGCTTCAAGTGCATGATGTCCCACCGCTCCGGTGAGACCGAGGACGTCACCATCGCCGACCTCGCCGTCGCCGTGAACTGCGGCCAGATCAAGACCGGCGCCCCGGCCCGCTCGGACCGCGTCGCCAAGTACAACCAGCTGCTGCGTATCGAGGAGATCCTCGACGACGCAGCGGTGTACGCCGGTCGTTCGGCGTTCCCGCGGTTCCGCTACGAGGGCTGACGGCCCGAGTCCGGAGCACCAGCCTCCGTCCGTCCCCGCATCCGGTCCCGTACCGTGTGCGGGGACGGACGTGCGTAACGGGGAGGCGTGAGACATGGCCGGGAAGGACCGCGACCGGTTCTCCACCGCGACCAGGCTGCGACTGCTCGGTGAGCAGACGGCGGCCCGTGTCTACCGGTCCCAGAGCCGCCGTCAGGCCCGGCGCTCCAGGCTCACCGGGCGTGCGGCGTTCCTGGCGCTGATCGTCTGCTCCCTGGTGGTCGCCCTCGCGTACCCCATGCGGCAGTACATCTCCCAGCGCGACCAGATCGCGGACCAGGAGAGGCTCTCCCGGCAGGCGCACGAGCGGACCGAGGAGCTGCGCGACGAGAAGGCGCGGCTCAAGGACGACGCGTACATCCGGCGTCTCGCTCGCCAGCATCTGCACTACGTGCTGCCCGGCGAGACCGGATATACGGTGGTCGACCCGGACGCCGCAGAGGCGCGTAAGGGTGAGCCGGGGGCCACGGACCGGCCCTGGCACTCGAACCTCTGGGACGGCGTGGACAGCGCGGACCGTGAATGACCCCGTGCCCGCGCCGGGTCCCGACCCCGTACCGATTCATACAGTCCGACCGATGACATTCAAGGCAGGCATGGACACGCCCCCTCCGCAGACCGAATCCACCGAGCCGACCGCCGAGGACATCGCCGCGTTCGAGCTCCAGCTCGGCCGGCCGCCGCGCGGTCTGCGCGCCATCGCGCACCGCTGCCCCTGCGGTAACCCGGACGTGGTCGAGACGCAGCCCCGTCTGGAGGACGGCACGCCGTTCCCGACGACGTACTACCTGACGTGCCCGCGTGCCGCGTCCGCGATCGGCACGCTGGAGGCCAACGGCGTCATGAAGGAGATGACCGAGCGCCTCACGACGGACCCGGAGCTGGCCGCCGCCTACCGTGCCGCGCACGAGGACTACATCGCGCGCCGTGACGCCATCGAGGTCCTGGCGGGCTTCCCGAGCGCCGGCGGCATGCCGGACCGTGTGAAGTGCCTGCACGTCCTGGTCGGCCACTCGCTGGCGGCGGGGCCCGGGGTCAACCCGCTGGGCGACGAGGCCATCGCGATGCTGCCGCAGTGGTGGGCGAAGGGCCCCTGCGTCAATCCGTGCGGCTCCGGCGCCGAGCCCGACGCGTCCTGACCCGCCCGCGCGGTACACGTACAACTCACAGGAGTCCCATGACCCGCGTTGCCGCCATCGACTGCGGTACCAACTCCATCCGTCTGCTCGTCGCCGACGTGGACCCCGCGACCGGGGAGTTCGACGAGCTCGACCGGCGGATGCGGATCGTCCGGCTCGGCCAGGGCGTCGACCGGACGGGCCGGCTGGCCCCCGAGGCGATCGAGCGCACCCTGGAGGCCTGCCGTGAGTACGCGGCACGGATCGAGGAGCTCGGTGCCGAGCGGATCCGCTTCGTGGCCACGTCCGCCTCCCGCGACGCGGAGAACAGCGACACGTTCGTCCGCGGCGTCCTGGACGTCCTGGGCGTCGAACCCGAGGTCGTCACGGGCGACCAGGAGGCGCAGCTCTCCTTCGACGGCGCGACGAAGGAACTGGTGGGCGCGGACCACCTGGAGAAGCCGTATCTCGTCGTGGACATCGGCGGGGGCTCAACGGAGTTCGTCGTCGGTGACGACCGGGTCCTCGCGGCCCGCTCCGTGGACATCGGCTGTGTACGCATGACCGAGCGTCACCTCGTCGTGGACGGGGCCGTGGTGGACCCGCCCACGCCCGACCGGATCGCCGCGATCCGTGCGGACATCGGTGCCGCCCTGGATCTGGCCGAGGAGAGTGTGCCGATCTCGTCGGCGGCGACGCTCGTCGGCCTGGCGGGGACGGTCACCACGATCGCCGCGATGGCACTGGGGCTGGCGGAGTACGACTCGGAGGCGATCCATCACTCCCGGGTCTCCGTGGAGCAGGTCAGGGAGATCACCGCACGGCTTCTCGCGTCGACCCACGAGGAGCGCGCGGCGATCCCCGCGATGCACCCCGGCCGGGTCGATGTGATCCCCTCCGGGGCGCTCGTCCTGCTCACGCTGATGGAGCGGACCGGGGCCCGTGAGGTCGTCGTCAGCGAACACGACATTCTCGACGGCATCGCCTGGTCGACGGGCTGATCACCGCGCGGGTGCGGGCGCGGTGAGGCGGCGCTCAAACGCATTCCGGCCTGCACTTCTGAGCTGATGGGAGCCCCCTTCGGACCCGTCCGGAGGGGGCTTTCGCGCGGCGCTCCGACGAAGTTCGTGAACTTCTTCACAAGGAATTCGGCCCCTCCGGACGAAGTTCTTCGCTCCGAGGGCCGCGCGGGGCCCCCGGAGGTGCGTACGGGGGTGCTGCGGGAGAGTTTCGGGGGTGTGGCGGGGGTGTGTCCTGGGCGGGTGGTTCATCTTGCCCGGGGGCTCAAGGGCCAGCTCACAGGCGGTGGGCAACGTTCGCCGGGGCGTCGTGGTTCCCCGTTCACTCCATGACCTGGGTCACGAGGGCGGCAGAGTGTAGCAGAGGGTGGCGCATACCTTGTGAAGGGGCTCACGAGCATGCCCCCCGAGGGGGGTGGATACTCGATGGCATGAGCACCACGGAGCGTCCCAGGATCCTCGTTGTAGGCGGTGGGTACGTAGGCCTGTACGCAGCTCGTCGCATTCTGAAGAAGATGCGGTATGGAGAGGCGACCGTCACGGTCGTCGACCCGCGCTCGTACATGACGTACCAGCCCTTCCTCCCCGAAGCTGCTGCCGGCAGCATCTCGCCTCGGCATGTCGTCGTCCCGCTGCGACGCGTGCTGCCCAAGGCAGAGGTTCTCACCGGCCGTGTCACGACCATCGATCAGGACCGCAAGGTCGCCACGGTCGCGCCGCTCGTCGGCGAGGCCTACGAGCTGCCCTTCGACTACCTGGTCATCGCGATGGGCGCGGTCTCCCGTACCTTCCCGATCCCCGGCCTCGCCGAGCAGGGCATCGGCATGAAGGGCATCGAGGAGTCCATCGGTCTGCGCAACCACGTACTGGAGCAGCTGGACAAGGCCGACTCGACGACCGATGAGGACGTCCGCCGCAAGGCGTTGACGTTCGTCTTCGTGGGTGGCGGCTTCGCCGGTGCGGAGACCATCGGCGAGGTCGAGGACATGGCGCGCGACGCGGCCAAGTACTACACGAGCGTGAAGCGCGAGGACATGCGCTTCGTCCTGGTGGACGCCGCCGACAAGATCCTTCCCGAGGTCGGCCCGAAGCTGGGCGCGTACGGCAAGGAGCACCTGGAGAGCCGCGGTGTCGAGGTCTACCTCTCGACCTCGATGGACTCCTGCGTCGACGGCCACGTGGTCCTGAAGAACGGCCTGGAGGTCGACTCCAGCACGATCGTGTGGACGGCCGGCGTGAAGCCGAACCCGGCGCTGGCCCGCTTCGGCCTGCCGCTCGGCCCGCGTGGTCACGTGGACACCTCCGAGAAGCTCCAGGTGCAGGGCACCGACTACATCTGGGCCGCGGGCGACAACGCCCAGGTGCCGGACATGGTCGGCCGCCGCGCGGGTAACCCGAACGCCTGGTGCCCGCCGAACGCCCAGCACGCGCTGCGTCAGGCGAAGGTGCTCGGCGACAACGTCATCTCCGGCATGCGGGGCTTCCCGCAGAAGGAGTACAGCCACGCCAACAAGGGTGCGGTCGCCGGTCTCGGCCTGCACAAGGGCGTCGCGATGATCGTCATCGGCAAGATGAAGATCAAGGTCAAGGGCCGCCTCGCCTGGTACATGCACCGTGGCTACCACGGCATGGCCATGCCGACCTGGAACCGCAAGATCCGGATCTTCGCGGACTGGACGCTGGCGATGTTCCTGAAGCGCGAGGTCGTCTCGCTCGGCGCCATGGAGACTCCCCGCGAGGAGTTCTACGAGGCCGCCAAGCCGAGCCCGGCTCCGGTCGCGGCCAAGGCCGACGACGACAAGAGCAAGTCCGGCGAGAAGGCCAAGGCCTCCTGAGGCCTCTCGTCCCGACCGTGCCAGGGTCCGCTTGCCCGGGCATCCGCACATGACCGTAGGGGTCGTCCGCCATCCGTGGTGCGGACGGCCCCTCCGGCGTTCCTGGACCCCTTGAAGTAGATGGTGGGTGCAGGTATTTTGCCGTTCCGTTGCCCGGCAACGGGATGGCGTGGATGCCGGACGGCGTTGACGCTGGTGTACCTCGCCGTGGCCCCGAGGTGTCGCGGCCCGGTTCGGATGCGTATATGCGAATTTAGGCACGTTCGGAAACACCACCACGGAGGTGTGCACCATGGCCGACGCCGCATCGCGGCTGACCGCTCTTGCCGAAGAGTTGCTGGGCGAACCCCTACCGGTCCGTATCCGGGCCTGGGACGGCAGCGAATCCGGGCCGCCGGGTGCCCCCGCCCTCGTCCTGCGCCACCGCCGCGCCCTGCGCCGGCTCCTGTGGAAGCCGGGCGAGCTGGGCCTGGCCCGTGCCTGGGTGGCCGGCGAGATCGATGTCGAGGGCGACCTGTACACGGCCCTGGACGCCCTGGCCTCGCTGCTCTGGGAACGCGGTGCCGACGCGAAGGACTCCGTCCACCCCGTCCGCGACCCGAAGGTCCGGGAGTTCGCGCGCGGGCTCGTCCAGCTGGCCGGCCCCTGGCCGCCGCCCTCACCGCCCGCCGAGGAGGTACGCCGCCGCAGCGGGCCGTTGCACACCAAGCGCCGTGACAAGGAAGCGATCAGCCACCACTACGACGTGGGCAACGACTTCTACGCGATGGTCCTCGGCCCGTCCATGGTGTACTCCTGCGCCTACTGGCAGGAGGGCTCCACGCTGGAGGACGCCCAGCGGGACAAGCTCGACCTCGTCTGCCGCAAGCTCGCGCTCCAGGAGGGCGACCGCCTCCTCGACGTCGGCTGCGGCTGGGGCTCCATGGCGCTCCACGCCGCCCGTGAGTACGGCGCCCGGGTCACCGGGGTGACCCTCTCCACCGAGCAGGCCGCCTTCGCCCGCAAGCGCATCGCCGAGGAGGGCCTCACCGACCGGATCGAGATCCGGGTCCAGGACTACCGGGACGTCAGGGACGGGCCGTACGACGCCATTTCCTCGATCGGCATGGCCGAGCACGTGGGCTCGGTCCGCTTCCGTGAGTACGCCGACGACCTCTACGCACTCCTGCGGCCCGGCGGCCGGCTGCTCAACCACCAGATCGCCCGCCGTCCGGAGAAGGACGAGTCGAACTACCGCATCGACGAGTTCATCGACGCCTACGTCTTCCCCGACGGCGAGCTCGCCCCGGTCGGCCGTACGGTCGGCACGCTGGAGGAGGCCGGCTTCGAGGCCCGGGACGTCGAGGCGATCCGCGAGCACTACGCACTGACCCTGCGTCAGTGGGTGGCCAATCTGGAGAAGCACTGGAAGGAGGCCGTACGGGCCACCTCGCCCGGACGAGCCAGGGTGTGGCGGCTCTACATGGCCGCTTCCGCGCTCTCCTTCGAGCACAACAAGATCGGCGTCAACCAGATCCTCGCGGTGCGCCCGCGCGACGGCGGCGCCTCCGCCATGCCGCTGCGGGCCCGTGACTGGACGGCGTCGGCGAAAGGCTGACCGGGGAAGGCGTGAACGGCTGACCCGGGAAACGCGTCAGGGCCGGTACCCGTGCGGGGTACCGGCCCTGACGTCGTACGTACGACTACGCGGTCACTCCGTCTTGATCGCGGTCAGCATGTTCAGCTTCGCGCCGCTACGCGCCGGCCACAGCGAGGCCAGCACACCGACGAGCCCAGCCAGCGCCAGGAAGATCGCGAGCCGGCCCCACGGGATGACCAGGACGTAGCCGGGGATGTCGCCGGACAGGGTCTTCCCGATCGCCCAGCCCAGGAACGTGCCCAGGGCCACCCCGACCACCGCTCCGAAGAGCGAGATGACGACGGCCTCCAGCCGGATCATGCGCTTGACCCTGCGCCGGTCCAGGCCGATGGCCCGTACCATGCCGATCTCCTGCTGGCGTTCGAACACCGACATGGCCAGCGTGTTGACGACCCCGAGCACCGCGATCACCAGGGCCATCGCCAGCAGCGCGTACATGATGTTCAGCGCCGTGTTCACGAACCCGCCGAACGTGTCCCGGATGCCCTGGCGGTCCAGAACGCTCATCGCGGGGTTGTCGCCGAGCGCGTCGACCACGGCCTGCTCGTTGGCCTCGGACTGGCCGCCGTCCATGGTCAGCCAGATCTCACGGATGTCGGCGAGACTCTCGTGGGGGTCGACGACGTCCTCGGCCACCAGGACGGGGGAGAGGAACTCGTTGCCCTCGTAGAGCGCGCCGACCTTCAGGTTCTCCTTCTTGTCGTCCTCGAAGGTGAGGGGCACGCTGTCGCCGGTCTTCCAGCCGCGCGACTTCGCGGTCTCGCGGTCGACGGCGATCTCACCGTCCTTGAGAGAGGACAGCGAGCCGGAGACCGTCTTCAGGTTGAAGACCTTCTCGACGTCGCCGGGGGTGACCGCGGAGGCCGAGATGTCCTCGCCCTCGCTGCCGCCGGTGAACCAGACGGCTCGCTGGGGGGTGATCGCGGCGACACCGTCGGCCTTGCGCAGCGCGGTGAGGGCCGACGCGTCGAGCGAGTCGCCGCCGGCCATCGAGACCATGTAGTCGGCCTTGATGTTGTCCGTCGTCATCTTGTCGACGGCCTGGCCGAGCGTGACGCCGAGCACCGAGATGCCGGTGACCAGGGTGAGGCCGATCGCCAGGGCGGATGCGGTGGCCCCGGTGCGGCGCGGGTTGCGGACGGCGTTCTGCGCGGCCAGCTTGCCGGAGATCCCGAACATCCCGCTCAGCAGCGGACGTGCCAGGGCGATCACCGGACGCGAGAGCAGCGGGATGAGCACGATGATGCCGACCAGGGCGAAGAAGGCCCCGACACCGAGGATCGTGCGGCCGTCGGAGCCTTCGACGGCCCCGGCCACGATCGCGGCGGACCCGAGCAGGGTGAGCACCCCGCCGATGGAGTTCCGCACGATCAGCGACTTGGTGGTGGCCACCGCGTGCACGCTGCTCATCGCCGCAACCGGTGGGATCTTGGCGGCACGACGGGCGGGCAGCCACGCGGCGAACATGGTGATCAGCACGCCGACGGCGAATGCGGAGCCGACCGCGGTGGGGGAGACGATCAGCGGTCCTGCCGGGATCTTCCCGCCGAACAGGCCCATCGCGGAGCGCAGACCCGTCGCCAGGCCCACGCCGAGGAGGAAACCGGCCACCGATGCGATCAGACCGACCACACCGGCCTCCATCAGGATGGCCCACTTGACCTGCTTGCGGGTGGCGCCGACGGCGCGCATCAGGGCGAGTTCCCTGGTGCGCTGGGCGACGAGCATGGTGAACGTGTTGGTGATCAGGAACACACCGACGAAGAGCGCGATGCCCGCGAAGACCAGCAGCATCGTGGTGAGCGCCGTGAGGCCGGACTCCGTCGACTTGGCGTCGGCGGCCGCGAGGGCCGCGCCCGTCTGCGCCTCGGCGTCCTCGGGGAGCAGGGGCTTCACCGCGTCCAGCAGCTTCTGGTCGGACGTGCCGGCCGCGGCGGTCACGGTGGCGTCCGAGAACTCGCCGGGCCGCAGGTAGAGCTGCTGGGCGACATCGGTGTCGAAGAGGACCAGGCTGCCGCCGGCGTTCACGGCGCCGTCCTCGGTGGTGAAGATGCCGGAGAGGGTGTACTCCTTCACCGGCCCGTTGGTCGCGACCCGCACCGGGCCGCCCACGTGGTAGTCGCCCTTGCTCGCGCTCTCCTTGTCGAGGGCGATCTGGCCGTCCTTCACCGGGCCCGTGCCGTCGGTGAACGTGTACTGCGCGTCCTTGCCGTCGTCGTCGGGGGCGAAGTTGGCACCGGTGTTGGACCAGCCGTTGCCGATGAGCTTTCCGTCGGTGTCGGCGACGCCGGCGAATCCGGAGACCCGTCCGGTGGCCTCTGCCACGCCGTCGAGCGCCCGGATCTTCTCGAGGGTGGCCTCGTCGATGGAGGCGCTGTCCTTGTCGCTCGGGTCGGCCCAGGTCTTGATGGCGACAGCGACGTCGTCGTAGCTCTTGGCGGACTGGTTGCGGAAGGCGTTGCCGAGGGTGTCGGTGAAGACCAGGGTGCCCGAGACGAAGGCGACGCCGAGCATCACGGCGAGCACGGTCATCAGCAGCCTGGCCTTGTGCGCAAGCACATTGCGCACAGCGGTACGGAACATGTCGTCAATTCCTGGGGGGAGTGCGGGAAGCGGAAGGGCGGTGCGGAAGCCTCCGGGGCGTCAGCTGGTGCGGCCCTTCGCGTCGAACGCCTTCATCCGGTCGAGGACTCCGTCGGCGGTGGGGTGCAGCATCTGGTCGACGACCGCGCCGTCCGCGAGGAAGACCACGCGGTCCGCGTAGGAGGCGGCCACCGGGTCGTGGGTCACCATCACCACGGTCTGGCCGAGCTCACGCACCGAGTTGCGCAGGAAGCCGAGCACCTCGGCGCCGGAGCGGGAGTCGAGGTTCCCGGTCGGCTCGTCACCGAACATGATCTCCGGCTTCGAGGCCAGGGCGCGGGCCACCGCGACGCGCTGCTGCTGGCCACCGGAGAGCTCCGTGGGGCGGTGCTTCAGCCGCTCGGAGAGGCCCACCATGTCGATGACCTGCTGGAGCCAGGCGGCATCGGGCTTACGGCCGGCGATGTCCATCGGCAGGGTGATGTTCTCCAGGGCGGTCAGCGTGGGCAGCAGGTTGAACGCCTGGAAGATGAAGCCGATCTTGTCCCGGCGCAGCTGCGTCAGCTGCTTGTCCTTCAGCGTCCCGAGCTCGGTCTCACCGATGCGTACGGAGCCGCTGCTGAAGCTGTCGAGACCGGCCACGCAGTGCATCAGCGTGGACTTGCCCGAACCGGAGGGGCCCATGATCGCGGTGAACTCACCCTGCGGGAAGTCCACGCTCACGCGGTCGAGGGCGACCACCTGGGTCTCACCCTCGCCGTAGACCTTCGACAGCTCCGTCGCGCGGGCGGCGACGGTGGTGGTGCGGTGCACGGTGGTGGTCACAGGGGTACTCCTGGTTCGACAGTTCATGGGGACCCCTTAATCCTCGCCGTCCGGTGCCGCCGAAGCGTCAGTCCCCGTGGCGGTTCCCGGGGCCCTCTTGAGTCGCATCCACCAGCCGGTGGCGTAGTCCTGAGGTAGGAGAGGACCCCGAGAGAGCCGTCGGGCGCTCAGCGGGGCGGGGCGGTGGAGCCGCGGGGCACCAGGCGGGCCGCCGCGTCCTCGAAGCCGGGCGCCGAGCCCTCGGACACCATGGCCAGCAGGGTGCGGGCCGCATGGCTGCCGTACGCGGGGATGTCCCTGCTCAGCGCGGTCAGCGGGGGACGTACGACGCGGGACAGCTGGGAGTCGTCCCAGGCGACGAGCGACAGGTCGGCGGGCACGTCGAGCCCCATCTCCTGGGCGACCGAGAGCCCGGCGACGGCCATGATGTCGTTGTCGTAGATGACGGCGGTCGGCCGCTCGGCCGAGCTGATCAGCCGCCGGGTGGCGTGCGCGCCCTCCTCGCCCGAGTAGTCGGTGTGCACCACCACCGGCTCGCCCAGTCCGAGTCCGGCGCTGATCTCACGCTGGGCGCGGTCGCGCAGCTGTGTGTGGATCAGCTCGGGCAGTCCGGCGACCCGGGCGACGGAGCGATGACCGAGCGCGGCCAGATACGTCAGGGTGTCCCGCAGGGCGGCCGAGTCGTCCGACCACACGGGGGTGAGGGATCCGGCCGCCGACGGATGGCCGATCACCACGGCGGGCATGCCCAGCTCGGCGATGCCCTCGATACGGGGATCGGGGGAGCGCACATCGGCGAGGAACACCCCGTCCACCCGGCCCTCGCCCCACCAGCGGCGGTACATCTCCAGCTCCTGCGCCGGGTCGGTGACGACCTGGAGGAGCAGGGCGCAGCCGCGGGCGGAGAGCTCGGTCTCGATGCCGCTGATCAGCTCCATGAAGAACGGCTCGACCCCGAGCATCCTGGCGGGCCGGGACAGCGCGAGCCCCACGGTGTCGGCGCGCGCGTGGGTGAGGGCGCGGGCCGCGCTGTTGGGCCGCCAGCCGATCTCCTGCGCGATGGCCTTGATGGAGGCGCGGGTCGCGGGGGAGACCCCTGGGCGGTCGTTCAGGGCGTAGGACACCGCGACCTTCGATACCCCGGCGCGGCGCGCGATGTCGGCGATCGTGGGGCGGTGCTTGGACATACGACCTCGCTTAACCGGTTCCTTTTCCATGAGCATCCTAGCCGCAAGCGCCTGACCACAGTCTTCCCCCGCGCGGTCCAGACCTCTCCGGGCACTCACGAGAAAACTGGGAATGGGAGCGCTCCCGCACCCTTGACACGGCTTCGGGGCGCCCATACCTTCACGGCACTTACCCGGTTCAGTAACTCCGCTCGGCAGGGACGGCGCGGGGAAAAAGGAGGGGCTATGGGTACGCGTACCCGGCTGCGGGTCACGACCGCGCTGGCCGTGTTCACACTCGCCGCCACGGCGTGCACGGGAGGCGGCTCGGGGACGGGCGGCGCCGGCGGCCAGGCAGGCAAGGGCGGTTCGCTGCCGCGCGACGAGACGCTCTACACGACCGGCACCCAGTGGGGACCTCCGGCCAACTACAACCCGCTGCGCAACTGGGACCACGCGACCGGCACGAAGGGACTGGTCTACGAGACCCTGTTCCACTTCGACCCGAACGAGGGCAAGCTGACGCCCTGGCTCGCCGAGTCGGGCAGCTGGACCGACGACACGACGTACGAGGTGAAGCTGCGCAAGGGCATCACCTGGGCCGACGGGAAGCCGCTGACCGCCAAGGACGTGGCGTACTCCTACGGCCTCGGCAAGATCGAGGCCTCCTCCTTCCACTCGCTGTGGAGCTGGCTGTCCGACGCGAAGGCGGTCGACGACACCACGGTCCGCTTCACCTTCAAGGACGCCCGCTACCAGGAGTGGGACTACACCCTCTACGGCCAGCCGGTCGTCCCCGAGCACATCTGGAACTCGCGCAGCGACGAGGACATCCTCAACGGAGTCAACGACAAGCCGGTCGGCACCGGGGCGTACAAGCTGAAGAGCAAGACCCAGGACCGGGTCGTGTGGGAGCGTCGCGACGACTGGTGGGGTACGAAGGCGCTCTCCATGACGCCCGCGCCCCGTTACATCGTGGACGTCTCCAACCCGAGCAACGAAGTGGTCATCGGCCAGCTGGGCCAGGGCCAGCTGGACCTCAGCAACAACTTCTTGCCCGGCGCCTCCTCGCTGATCAAGAGCAAGAAGGTCGTGTCGTACTACGACAAGGCCCCGTACATGCTCTCGGCCAACACCGCGTGGCTGGTGCCCAACACCACCAAGAAGCCGATGGACGACGCCGCCTTCCGCCGTGCGCTGGCCGCGTCCGTCGACACCGGGAAGATCGTCAAGGGCGTGTACGGCGATCTGGTCAAGCCCGCGTCCCCGACCGGTCTGCTGCCGCAGTGGGAGCAGTTCGACGACAAGGCCCTCATCGGGGAGAAGGGCTTCACGCACGATGTCGCCGCGGCGAAGAAGGAGCTGGCCCAGGCGGGCTTCAAGGACACGAACGGCGACGGCTTCGTCGAGAACAAGGACGGCTCCGCCATCAGCCTGAAGCTGGCCGTGCCCTCGGGCTGGACCGACTGGATGGAGGCGGCCAAGGTCATCGCCGCCGGGGCCAAGGACGTCGGCATCAAGATCAGCACGGAGTTCCCCGACCAGAACGCCCTCAACGAGCAGCGCTCCAAGGGCGACTTCGACCTGGTCCTCAACAACGAGCGCCAGCTGTCCAACACCCCCTGGACGTACTACGAGTACATGTTCAAGCTGCCGGTCCAGAAGCAGCAGAACACCGTCAACTTCGGGCGCTACGAGAACAAGGAGGCCTGGAAGCTGGTGGAGGAGCTCGGCGGGGTCAAGACCGACGACACCGCGGGCATGAAGGCCGCGGTCTCCGAGCTCCAGGACATCCAGCTGACCGAGATGCCTCTCATCCCCCTTTGGTACAACGGCCTCTGGGCGCAGTCCACCACCGGGACCTGGACGAACTGGCCCTCGGACGCCGAGGGCGCCCCGAAGACGGCGCCTGCCCTGTGGCGCAACTGGCTGGAGATGGGCGGCTTCGAGACGCTCACGCAGATCAAGCCCGCCAAGTGACGCGGCCGCCGCCGACTCCATGACCGCCCCGCTGTGCGCGTGCACCTGACCGCGCGCGCACGGCGGGGCTCTCCACCAGGGGAGCACCCTTGCGCCGCTATTTCGCCCGCAAACTTCTCATCTACGGACTGACGTTCGTCGTCGCCGTCACCGTCAACTGGATGATCCCGCGCTTCATGCCCGGCGACCCGGTCTCCGCCATGGTCGCCCGCGCCCGCGTCTCCCAGCCGGAGGCGGCCGAGGCGATGCGCACCTACTACAACAACCTCTTCGGCTTCGACGAACCGCTGTGGCAGCAGTACCTCCACTTCTGGGGCTCGCTGCTCCAGGGCGACTTCGGGATCTCCATCTTCGTCTTCCCCACGCCCGTCGGAGACGTCCTGCTCGACGCGCTCCCGTACACGCTCGGCCTGATGATCCCTGCCGTCCTGCTCAGCTGGTTCGTGGGCAACTGGATCGGCGCGCTGTCCGCCCGCCGCAAGGTCCTGGACAACACCGTGCTGCCGGCCGGCTATCTGCTGACGGCCATGCCCTACATGTGGATCGCCGTCATCCTCGCCTGGGCGCTGGGTGCGAAGGCCGGCTGGTTCCCCATATCGGGGGGCTACAGCCTGGACATCCAGCCCGGCTGGAACGCCGACTTCGTGCTGGACGCGCTGCACCACTGGGTGCTGCCGTTCCTGTCGCTGTTCCTCGTCGCGCTCGGCGGCTGGGCCATCGGGATGCGCAACATGATCATCTACGAGCTGGAGTCCGACTACTCCTCGTACCTGTCGGCCCTCGGCGCGCCCCAGCGGCTCATCCGCCGCTACGCGTTCCGCAACGCCGTCCTGCCCCAGGTCACGGGGCTGGCACTCCAGCTGGGTGTGCTGGTCGCCGGAGCACTCGTCACCGAGATCGTGTTCGCGTATCCGGGGCTCGGCTCACTGATCCTGTCCGCGATCCAGAACCAGGACTTCTTCCTGCTCCAGGGCGCGTTCCTGTTCATCGTCATCGGCGTACTGATCGCCAACTTCCTCATCGACATCGTGTACGTCGTCGTCGACCCCCGCACCCGTACGGGCATGGCAGGAGGCACGTCATGAGCACACTGCCCGACCCGGCGCCCGAGGCCCCGTCCGCCGAGGTTCCCGCGGCCGAGCCGGGACGCGAGTCGCTGCACTACGCGGTGCGCAACCCCAAGCTGATCATCGGCGTGACCCTGGTCGTCGTCCTGCTCGCGATCGGCGTCGTCGGACCGATGCTGCTCGACAGCGGCAACCCCAACGAATACGTGGGCCCGCAGGCGTCGGCCCCGGACGGCACGTACTGGATGGGCACCACCACCTTCGGCCAGGACGTGTACGCCCAGTTCGTGCACGGGCTGCGCGCCACCTTCCTGGTGGGCGTCGTCGGCGGAGCCATCGCCGCCGTCATCGCCATGGTCGTCGGCTTCCTCGCCGGCTACCGGGGCGGAGTGGTCGACGAGATCCTCAACATGCTCACCAACGTCGTCCTGGTGATCCCCGCCCTCGCGGTCCTGCTGATCATCAACGCCTACATGGGGGTGCGCAGCGTCGCCGTGCAGGGCCTGTTCATCGGCCTGACCTCATGGCCCTGGGCGGCCCGCGCGATCAGGGCGCAGACGTTCTCGCTGCGCACCCGGGAGTTCGTGGACCTGGCCAGGCTCAGCGGGAGCGGCACCTGGCGGATCGTGTTCCGCGAGATCGCGCCCAACATGAGCTCGTACCTCTTCATGATGTTCATCCTGCTCTTCGGCGGGTCCATCCTCATCGCCTCCTCGCTGGACTTCATCGGGCTCGGCCCGACCGAGGGCGTCTCGCTCGGCCTGATGCTCCAGAGCGCCCAGCAGTGGAGCGCGCTCCAACTCGGCATGTGGTGGTGGTTCGTTCCCCCGGGCGCCGGGATCACCGCGATCGTCGGCGCGCTCTACGTCGCCAACGTGGGCCTCGACGAGGTCTTCAACCCGAAGCTGAGGGAGTCCTGAGGACATGACCCTGACCGTCAACGATCTGCGGGTCCACTACCGCACGCTGCGCGGCGACGTCCGGGCCCTGGACGGCGTCGGCTTCGACCTGGCGGACGGCGAGATCCTGGGCCTGGCCGGCGAGTCCGGCTGCGGCAAGACCACCCTGGGCAAGTCCCTCATCAGGCTCGACGGGCGGATGAAGCACGTGGGCGGCACCGTGACGCTGGACGGCGACGAACTGCCGCTGTCCGACGACCGCGCGATGAACGCCTACCGCTTCCACAAGATCTCGCTCGTGCCCCAGTACTCGATGAGCGCGCTCAACCCGACCCGCCGCATCGGACGCATGATCCGCGAGCTCCTCGCCTCGCGCGGCGTCACGGTGGACACCGGCGAACTGCACCGCAGGCTCGACCTGGTGGGCCTCGAACCCGCCGTCCTCGACCGCTATCCGATCGAGCTCTCCGGGGGCATGAAACAGCGTGCCGTCATGGTGATCTCCACGCTGCTCGACCCGTCCGTCCTCATCGCCGACGAGGTCACATCGGCCCTGGACGTCTCCAACCAGCAGGCCGTCGTGGGCGCCCTCACCGGGCTCCGCGACAAGGGCCTGGTCACCAGCATGATCTTCGTGACCCACGACCTCGGGCTCACCTCGCACATCGCCGACTCGATCATGGTGATGTACGCGGGCAAGCTCGCCGAGAAGGCCCCCACGAAGGTGCTGACCACCGCACCCCGCCACCCGTACACCAAGATGCTGATCGGCTCGCTGCCCCAGGTCGGCGCCCGCTACAAGGACAAGCCGCTCAGCGGCATCGAGGGCTCCCCGCCCTCCCTGCTGAATCCCCCGGCCGGCTGCCGCTTCCGGGACCGCTGCCCGCTCGCCGACACCGGGTGCGCCGAGGAGCCGCCGGTCGTCGAGGTCGCCCCCCGCCACACCGTCGCATGCTGGAAGGCGGCCTGATGCTGACCCTCGACCGCGTCACCAAGACCTTCCGGGCCGGCGCCTTCGGCGGCGGCTCCACCACCGCCGTCGACCGGGTCTCCTTCGAGGCGGCCCCCGGCGAACTGGTCTCGCTCATCGGCGAGAGCGGCAGCGGGAAGTCCACCATCGGCCGCATGGTCCTCGGCCTCACCCGGGCCACCTCCGGCAGCCTCACCCTGGACGGCGAACAGGTCCGTCCCGGCAAGGACTTCTACCGCCGCGTCCAGGGCGTCTTCCAGGACCCCTTCAGCTGCTACAACCCCGTCTTCAAGGCGGACAGGGTCTTCGCCCTGGTCCGCCGCGCCTACCACCCGGGTGTCCCGGACAAGGAGTGGGCGGACCGCGTGGAGAAGGCCGTACGGGACGTACGCCTGGACCCCGGGCAGGTGCTCGGCCGCTACCCGCACCAGCTCAGCGGCGGCCAGCTGCAACGCCTGCTCATCGCCCGCGCGCTCCTGCTCGATCTGCGTTTCCTGGTCGCCGACGAGATCACCAGCATGCTCGACGCCTCCACCCGTATCGATGTCCTCAACCTCCTCGCCGGCCTGAAGGAACGCGGCCTCGGTGTCCTCTACATCACCCACGACCTCTCGCTCGGCACCTATCTCGCCGAGAAGACCGTGGTGCTGAGGAACGGCCGTGTCGTCGAACGCGGCGACACCCAGAAGGTCTTCGGCACCCCCCTCCACCCCTACACCCGCACGCTGCTGGCCGCCGTGCCCCGGCTCAACGAGCCCTGGACGTCCGCCGAACCCGTGGAGGCCTGCGCCTACCACGAGGGCGGCGCACGGGACACCGACCTGTACGAGACCGAGCCCGACCACTTCGTCGCCTGTGCCGGACTCCCCGACTGCGGAAGGACCTCCGCGTGACCCCTCGCCACCTGCCCCTGCACGACGGCTGGACGCTCAGTGCCGACAGCGCCGTCCCCGTGGGGCTCCCCACAGGCGGCGTCCCGGCCACCGTCCCCGGCTGTGTCCACACCGACCTGCTGGCCGCCGGGCTGATCGACGACCCCTACCTGGACGACAACGAGACCCGGCTCGGCTGGATCGGCCGCACCGACTGGACGTACAGCACCACGTTCGAGTGGTCCGACGACGGCCACGCCTTCACCGACCTGTGCTTCGACGGCCTCGACACCGTCGCCGCGGTCCGGCTCAACGGCACCGAGGTCGGCACCACGGCCAACCAGCACCGCGGCTACCGCTTCCCCGTCCGGCAGCTGCTGCACGAGGGCCCCAACACCCTCGCCGTACGCTTCACCGCCCCGTACACCTACGCCGAGGCGCTGCGCGACAAGCTCGGCGACCGGCCGGGCGCGTACACCGAGCCGTACAACTTCATCCGCAAGATGGCCTGCAACTTCGGCTGGGACTGGGGGCCGACGCTGGTCACCTCCGGAATCTGGCGGCCCGTCGCGCTGGAGTCCTGGACCGGCCCGCGGCTCGCCTCCGTCAAGGTGCTGGGCGACGTCGACGACGCCGGGGCGCCGCGCCTGGCCGTCACCCTGGATGTGGAGCGCGACGCCCCCGGGGAACTGTCCGGCTCGGTCGAGGTGCTCGGCGCGAGCGCCGTCTTCATCACCTCGCGGGACGAACACCACGTCTCGGTGACCCTCCCCGTCCCCGACGCCGAGCCCTGGTGGCCGCACAGCCACGGTGAACAGCCGCTGTACGACGTCACCGTCCGCCTCGGCGACGAGGTCGCCTGGACCGGCAGGACCGGCTTCCGTGCGGTCACCCTGGAACGCGAGGCGTTCCGCATCTCCGTCAACGGCGAGCCCGTCTTCGTACGGGGCGTGAACTGGATCCCCGACGACTGCTTCCCCGCCCGCATCACCCGGCAGCGGGTCGCCGACCGCCTCGACCAGGCACTCGCGGCGGGCGTCAACCTGATCCGCGTCTGGGGCGGAGGCCTCTACGAGAGCGACGACTTCTACGAACTGTGCGACGAGAAGGGGCTGCTGGTCTGGCAGGACTTCCCGTTCGCCTGCGCGGCCTACCCGGAGGAGCAGCCGCTGTACGACGAGGTGGCCGCCGAGGTCCGCGAGAACCTCGTCCGGCTCGCCCCCCACCCCTCGCTGGTCCTGTGGTGCGGCAACAACGAGAACCTGGAGGGCCACGCCGACTGGGGCTGGCAGGAGAAGCTGGAGGGCCGCACCTGGGGCCACGGCTACTACCACGAGCTGCTCCCCGCCCTGTGCGCCGAGACCGACCCCACCCGCCCGTACTGGCCGGGCTCGCCGTACTCCGCATCCCCCGAACTGCCCCCGAACGACCCGGCCCTGGGCACGGTCCACCTCTGGGAGGTCTGGAACCGGGTCGACTACCGCCACTACGCCGACACCGCCCACCGCTTCGTCGCGGAGTTCGGCTTCCAGGGCCCGCCCGCGTACGCCACACTGCGCCGCGCGGTCAGCGGGGAGCTCGCCCCGGACGCCCCGCTGCTCGCCCACCACCAGAAGGCGGATGACGGCGCCACCAAGCTGCTGCGAGGCCTGGGCGACCACCTGCCACAGCCTGGGGACTTCGACGACTGGCACTGGCTCACCCAGCTCAACCAGGCCCGCGCCGTGGCCTTCGGCATCCGCCACTTCCGCTCGCACACGCCGTACTGCATGGGTGCGATCGTGTGGCAGCTCAACGACTGCTGGCCCGTGGTGTCCTGGGCGGCCGTGGACGGCGACGGCCGCCGCAAGCCCCTCTGGTACGCCCTGCGCGAGGCGTACGCGGACCGGCTGATGGCCGTACGCGACGGAGCCCTGCACCTGGTCAACGACTCCGCCCACGCGTGGGACGGCACCCTGCGGCTGACCCGCCGCTCCCTGGACGGCACGGTCCTGGCCGAGGAGACGGCCGAGGTCACCACGGCCCCCCGTGACATCACCCGGGTCCCCCTGCCGGCCTCGGTCGCCGAGCCGGACGACAGCACCCGCGAGGTGCTGGTGGCGGAGCTGGGCGAGCAGCGGAGGATCGAGTTCTACGAGGAGGACACCCGCGTCGAGCTTCCACCGGCACGCTACGAGGCCACGGTCACCCAGGGTGATGAATCGGGCATCGGCTACCGGGTCACGGTGACGGCACGAACGCTGCTGCGGGACCTCGCGCTCTTCCCCGACCGGCTGGATCCGGCGGCCGAGGTGGACGACCTGCTGATCACTCTGCTGCCAGGCGAGAGCGCCGTCCTCCATGTCACGGGCGCGGTGCTGGAGGCCCCGGAGGCCCTGTGTTCACAGCCCGTTCTCCGGTGTGTCAACGACGCCGTCCACGCTTGAACGGTCGGCCTCCGGCGAACGACGGCGCGGCCCACGGCGGATGGGCCGCGCGAGTGCGGCGACTTTCCGTCATTCCGGTTTGCCGGGGTTCGTACCCCCTGGCCGGGCGGGGCGTGTGCTGATGCGGTACCGGGTGTCTGACGGACCCTCACATGGTCAATAAAATAAGACAACATCGAGTGGATGTTCCGCTGTTCGAGGGATGCCCCCGGATAGGGTCTTGTGCCAAACGCGGAGCCGCGCGCCCACGCCCGGGTGGTGGAATGCAGACACGGCGAGCTTAAACCTCGCTGCCTCCTCGGGGGCGTGCCGGTTCGAGTCCGGCTCCGGGCACCACCGCGCAGCCGGTGGAGCCCGGGACGGCCGCACGGTACTTTAGCCATCAACTTCCTGTGACGCCTTTCGCGCGGGATGAACCCCGGTGTCCATGCGTCACTGTGCGTAGGCCTGCATGTGGCAGGGGCGACTGTCGGCCGCTCCCGGACCTGACGCGGGGAACGT
Source organism: Streptomyces sp. NBC_01012 (assembly GCF_045162755.1). Taxonomy (NCBI): domain Bacteria; kingdom Bacillati; phylum Actinomycetota; class Actinomycetes; order Kitasatosporales; family Streptomycetaceae; genus Streptomyces; species Streptomyces sp. NBC_01012. The sequence goes on from NZ_CP108688.1 coordinate 4,632,594, forward strand.
GGGGGGACGTGGGGATGAGACTCCTCGTAAAGATCCTCCCCTGGCAGTAGGGTCATTGTTTTGCCTACCCATTACTCTTGACGCAAGGCCGCGCAGGGTGGCCATGAAGGAGTGAAATGAGGAGCAGCAACCCGGTCTTCTCGCGACGGGGGTTCAGCCGCGACAACGGCAGCGCGGGCTTCAGCGCGGCGCCGCAGGCCGGGGCCGCCGCCGCGGGTGCCAACCCGTACGCGCAGGGCGCCGCCGCCAACCCGTACGCCACGAACCCTTACGCCCAGCAGGGCACCCAGTACGGCGCCCCGCAGGCGCCCGCGCGCTCCGGCGCGATGACGATCGACGACGTCGTCACGCGTACGGCGATGACGCTGGGCACCGTGGTGCTCACCGCCGCGCTGTCCTGGGCCCTGCTGCCGGTCGACGAGGCCAATCTCGGCAAGTCCTACGGCATCGGCATCGGCGCCGCCCTGGTGGCGTTCGTCTTCGCGATCATCCAGTCCTTCAAGCGCAAGGCCTCGCCCGCGCTGATCCTGGCCTACGCGGCCTTCGAGGGTGTCTTCCTCGGGGTGATCTCCAGCACGGTCAGCACCTACATCAGCCCCGGCACGGTGATGCAGGCGGTGATGGGCACCATGTGTGTCTTCGCCGGTGTCCTCTTCGCGTACAAGATGCGCTGGATCCGCGTCACCCGCCGTTTCTACGGCTTCGTGATGGCCGCGGCCATGGGCTTCGTGCTCCTGATGATGGTCAACATGCTGTTCAGCGTGTTCGGCGGCGGTGACGGCCTCGGCTTCCGCAGCGGCGGTCTCGGCATCCTCTTCGGAATCGCCGGCATCATCCTCGGTGCCTGCTTCCTGGCCTTGGACTTCAAGCAGGTCGAGGACGGCATCAACTACGGCGCACCGCGCGAGGAGTCCTGGCTGGCGGCCTTCGGCCTCACGCTGACCCTGGTGTGGATCTACCTGGAGATGCTGCGTCTGCTCTCCATCCTCAACGGGAACGACTGACCCCGCAGAGGCGCGACAACGGGACGGCCCGCAGGCGATGTGCCTGCGGGCCGTCCCGTTTCCTTTGTGCTGGCGGCCGTCCGGTGGGGGCGCGTAGGGTCGCGGCGTGCTCGATACGACGCCCCTGATCACCGCCGTGGACCGTTTCGCCGACCGACTGCGCAGTACGCCGCAGAGCCGGCTCCAGCGTGGCGTGGCCGAAGAGGCCCTGGCGACGGCCAGGGAGCTGTCGGCCCGTGCCCAGCGGGCCGAGGCCCCCGACCAGGAGCCGAGGTTCATGCCGGACGCCGGGATATTCGCGGTGGGGGACCAGCTCGCGGTCGCCGGGCGGGATCTGGCCGTGGCACTGGAAACGGCCTCGTCCCAGGAGCTGGACGAGGCCGTGCGGCGTGTCGAGGAAGCGGCGGCGCGGGCGTTCGCACCCGGGCCGTAGGGCCGGCTGGGGGGCTTTCGCGAGAAGGGCCTAGAACGAGGCGATGACGCGGTCGGCGAGGATGTAGACGTTCTCCTTGCCGCACGAGAACGTCAGCGCGTAGGCGCCGGAGACCCCGGAACCGCCCAGCAGCACCGGCTGTTCACCGGAGCGCAGCGAGTCGGCGAGCCGCTCCGCGGTCTCCCGGTGGCCGGGAGTCATGCAGAGCGTCGTGCCGTCGGCGAAGACGTACACATCGAGGGTTCCCAGCGGGCCGGGGCGCACATCGGTGAGCTCCGTACCGGTGTCGGCGAGCCGCTCCAGGCGGTTCACGGTACGCTCATGGTCGGTGACAACGGGTGTCTGCACGGGGACGAAGTCCGGGTGCGAGGGGTGGCGGCGACGGGCCGCGGCCAGCTCGGGGGAGTCCTCGGGGTACTCCACGTACTCGGCGACCTCGGGCAGGTCGGTGAGTTCGGCCAGCTCCGTCAGCTCGTCCAGGGCGTCTCCGGCTTCGATGTCCATCGCGTCGAGGCCCGCGAAGTCGCTCTGGCGGGGCATGAAGAACGGGACGTCCTCGCCGAACCCGCCCAGCAGGGACGGGGCGTCGGCGGCGTCGCGTGCTTCCTGGGCCGCCCAGAAGGCACGGGCCTCGGCGAGCTCGCGCTCCCGTTCCTCGGCGAGTGCCTCGGCCACGGCCGTGCGTATCTCCTCGGCGGGTGTGCCGGTACTCCGGTTCTGCTGCTCGGGTACGGACGCGTGCAGACTGCGCCCTTCGGCCAGCTCCGTGCGCAGAGCGGTCACCTGCTTGCGCAGCCCGTGAGCAGCGTGCAGAGCGGCGGCGCCGGCAGCCGTGGCAGCGGCGGTGGTCAGCAACAGGGCAAACGGCATGGCGCTCACTGACATACTCCCGGTTTCGATCGACACCCCCGACTTCCTACATCAGCTTGTCCTGTACCGGCGCCTGCTGTCAGTGCATTACGTCACGAATTGGACAGGTCTTTGGGCCCGGTGTTTAGCTCTGTGACTGGTGTGACCTGCGGAAACGACTCTCCCCCGGGATGCACATCACATCCTGGGGGAGATTCGGTCACGATCGGAGCTCAGCCCGGTTCAGGACGGCCTCCGCGCGGGAGCGCTGACCTACGAAAAGCCTGCCGCGCCCGCCGCCCCGGCTCAACTCGGCTCAGCTCAGCCGCTCGATGACCATGGCCATGCCCTGGCCGCCGCCCACGCACATCGTCTCCAGGCCGAACTGCTTGTCATGGAACTGCAAGCTGTTGATCAGCGTGCCCGTGATGCGGGCGCCCGTCATGCCGAAGGGGTGGCCGACGGCGATCGCGCCACCGTTGACGTTCACCTTGTCCAGCGGCAGGCCGAGGTCCCGGTAGGAGGGGATGACCTGGGCGGCGAACGCCTCGTTGATCTCGGCGAGGTCGATGTCGTCGATGGTCAGGCCGGCGCGCTTCAGAGCCTGCTTGCTGGCCTCGACCGGTCCGTAACCCATGATCTCGGGGGACAGGCCGGAGACGCCCGTCGAGACGATGCGGGCCAGCGGGGTCAGACCCAGCTCGCGCGCCTTGGTGTCGGACATGATCACCAGGGCGGCGGCGCCGTCGTTGAGCGGGCAGCAGTTGGCGGCCGTGACGAGTCCGTCGGGGCGGAACACCGGCTTCAGGCCCTGCACGCCCTCCAGGGTGACGCCCGCGCGGGGACCGTCGTCCTTCGCGACGACCGTGCCGTCCGGCGTGGTCACGGGGGTGATCTCGCGCTCCCAGAAGCCGTTCTTGATGGCTTCCTCGGCGAGGTTCTGCGACCGCACGCCGAACTCGTCCATGTCCTGGCGGGTGACGCCCTTGGTCCGAGCGAGGTTCTCCGCGGTCTGCCCCATCGCGATGTACGCATCAGGGACGAGGCCCTCGTCGCGCGGGTCGGTCCAGCTCGTGCCCTCCTGCTCGGCGCGGGCGGCGGTGCGGGCCTCGGCCTCGGCGAAGAGCGGGTTGTGCGTGTCCGGCAGGCTGTCGGAGTTGCCCTTCACGAAGCGGGACACCATCTCGACACCGGCGGAGATGAAGACGTCGCCCTCGCCGGCCTTGATGGCGTGCAGTGCCATGCGGCTGGTCTGGAGCGAGGACGAGCAGTAGCGGGTGACCGTACAGCCGGGGAGGTGGTCCATCCCCATCTGTACGGCGATGATGCGGCCCAGGTTGTTGCCCTGCTCGCCGCCGGGGAGGCCGCAGCCGAGCATCAGGTCGTCGATGTCCTTCGGGTCCAGCTCGGGGACCTTGGCCAGCGCGGTCTTGATGATGGTCGCGGTCAGGTCGTCCGCGCGCAGATCCTTGAGGGACCCCTTGAAGGCCCGGCCGATGGGTGAACGGGCGGCAGAGACGATCACGGCTTCGGGCATCACGCGGCTCCATGAGGGCTGGAAGGCAGGACTGCCTTGGAAGTTACCCGGACGTATAGCTGAGGTCACCCAACAGGCTGTGTGATGCGGACCTCTTTTCTAAGCAACCGCTCAGTCGCTCGCCTTCCTCGCTCATGCCCTCCGCCATGTCGCCCCTGATCCGCGCCCCGATCCGCGCGATCCGCGCCCCTGCCCACGCTCCCGCCCGCGCTCCGGCAGGGGCCCGCCGTCGTGGCCGTCCGTGTCCTTGCCCGTGTCGTCGTGAGGCACCGGTTCCGTATGGGCGGGAAGGCGCCGGCGCCTGCGGTGCTTGAGCAGCGCCCATGGTGCCCGCGCCCCCGTGACCTCGGTGCCCGCCTCCCGTGCGGCACGGGATGCGGCCTTGGCGACCGGCAGCATGCCCTCGCGGCGCGAGACATCCAGGTGGTCCGACTCCGGCCACAGCCCGAGGACCGCGCACAGCGTCGGCAGCATGGCCATCGAAGCGGTCGCGTACCCCTCGGCCGACGGGTGGTAGTTGTCGGGGCCGAAGAGCTCCCGGGGGTTCGCCTCGAACTCGGGGCCCAGCAGGTCGCCCAGGGAGACCGTCCGGCCGCCCTGTTCCACCGAACCGATCGTCTGGGCCGCCGCCAGCTGCCGGCTCACCCGTCGGGCCAGCCACCGCAACGGCTGGTAGACAGGCTCGATCGTGCCCAGGTCGGGACAGGTGCCCACGACCACCTCGGCGCCGGCCGTACGCAGCCTCCGTACGGCGGTGCTCAGACAGCGCACCGACTGTGTGGCCGGCATCCGGTGGGTCACGTCGTTCGCGCCGATCATGATCGCGCAGACGTCCGGCGGCCCTGAAGGATCCGCCAGCACCAGGGAGACCTGCCGCTCCAGATCGTCCGACCTGGCCCCCGGCAGGGCCACGTTGCGCAGATCGACCGGCCGTTCGGCGACCGCCGCGAGACCGGACGCCAGAAGGGCCCCAGGGGTCTGCCCGGCCCTGCGTACGCCCTGGCCGGCCGCCGTCGAGTCACCCAGTATCACGAAGCGCAAAGGATCGGACGGTCCGGCGAACGCCACCCCGTACCGTCCGTCCGCACTCGGCGGGACAGGCGCCTTGCCCCCGCCCACCAGTCGTTTCGCCAACTGCACCTCGGCCAGCACCAGCCCCACTGTCGCCGCCCCGATCAGACCGACGCTGCCGCCCCCATAGGCCGCACCCGCTGCGATCCGCCGTGCCACCCTCGCTCTCGACACAGTCCGGTCCACCTCCTCCGTGCTGTACAGCCGTACAGAGCAGTACCTGCCCCGTGGAGGGCGTAGCTCAATCGCGAAGCCCGATCTCCGGCCCGTACGCATACTCTTGCCTGACCATTACGGAGATCCCGGAGTACACGGTGCAATTCCACGATTCGATGATCAGTCTTGTCGGCAACACCCCGCTGGTCAGGCTGCGCAATGTGTCGGCAGGCATTCAGGCGACGGTCCTGGCCAAGGTCGAGTACTTCAACCCCGGCGGGTCGGTGAAGGACCGCATCGCGCTGCGCATGATCGAGGCCGCCGAGGAGAGCGGCGAACTCGTGCCGGGCGGCACGATCGTGGAGCCGACCAGCGGCAACACGGGCGTCGGCCTCGCCATCGTCGCCCAGCAGAAGGGCTACAAGTGCGTCTTCGTCTGTCCGGACAAGGTGTCCACGGACAAGATCAACGTGCTGCGCGCCTACGGCGCTGAGGTCGTCGTCTGCCCGACGGCCGTCGACCCCGACCACCCGGACTCGTACTACAACGTCTCCGACCGCCTGGTCCGTGAGACGCCGGGGGCCTGGAAGCCCGACCAGTACTCCAACCCGAACAACCCGCGCTCGCACTACGAGACGACGGGCCCTGAGCTCTGGCAGCAGACGGACGGGAGGATCACCCACTTCGTCGCGGGCGTCGGCACGGGCGGCACGATCACCGGTACGGGCCGCTACCTCAAGGAGATCAGCGAGAACGGCGTCCGTGTCGTCGGCGCCGACCCGGAGGGTTCCGTCTACTCCGGCGGTTCGGGGCGCCCGTATCTCGTGGAGGGTGTCGGCGAGGACTTCTGGCCGAGCGCCTACGACCGCACGGTCACGGACGAGATCGTCGCGGTCTCGGACAAGGACTCCTTCCAGATGACCCGCCGTCTGGCCAAGGAGGAGGGCCTGCTCGTCGGCGGATCCTGTGGCATGGCGGTCGTCGCGGCCCTGGAGGTCGCCAAGGGGCTCGGTCCCGACGACGTGGTCGTCGTCCTGCTGCCGGACAGCGGCCGCGGCTACATGAGCAAGATCTTCAACGACGAGTGGATGGCCGACTACGGCTTCCTGGAGGACTCAGGTCCCTCCGCACGGGTCGGTGCGGTGCTGGACTTCAAGGAGGGCCCGCTCCCCTCGCTCGTCCATATGCACCCCGAGGAGACGGTCGGCGAGGCCATCGACGTCCTGCGTGAGTACGGGGTCTCCCAGATGCCGATCGTGAAGCCCGGTGCGGGACACCCGGATGTGATGGCCGCAGAGGTCATCGGCTCCGTCGTGGAGCGTCAGCTCCTGGACGCGCTGTTCACCCAGCGGGCCACCCTGTCCGACCTGCTGGAGAAGCACATGTCGGCCCCGCTGCCGCAGGTCGGTTCGGGCGAGCCCGTCGAGGACCTGATGGCTGTGCTCAGTGGGCCGGACGGTGCCGATGCGGCGATCGTTCTCGTCGAGGGCAAGCCGAAGGGGGTCGTGAGCAGGCAGGATCTGCTGGCCTTCCTGGCGAAGGACACGGCGGCCAGGTCGTAGCGACCGGTTTCCCGGATTCGCGGAATCGGTACGAGCGCGACACGTCGACGCAGCACCGGCTTAACACGGCTCCGGCAGAGTAATGGGTGTCGGCGGGGAAACCAGCCGGCACCCATACGGCGACACGGACTACGGAGCGGCTCCCGGACCTCCACCGTCGCCAGGACGCGAACCCCGGCCCTGACCCGGGACCGCGTCCCTCGCGGGGACCGCCGTCGTCCCGCCCCTCGGGCAACCGGGGGTGCGGCGGTCCCCGCGATCATCCTTCCCAGTCGGACACGTTCCGCGGCCTGCCCCGGGCCCAGGGCCATGCGCGGGCGGCATGCACGGCGTTCACGCCGAAGATCCCCAGCCAGGCCACGACGAGCCCCTCGATCCCGGCGTTCGCGACGCCGATCGCGGACAGGGGGATGGCCAGGACCAGGGACACGACTCCGAAGCCGAACCGCTCCCCGAAGCCGCCGGCGCCGGTCGGCTTGGCGGGCCTTGCGGCGCTCCTGGCGGCGGCCAGCTGCTGCTCGGCCAGATGGCGCCGCGTGCGCTGGTCCTGCGTGCCGGAGAGCCGCTGCTCGACCTTCTCCAGGAACGAGTCGATGAGCGCGGGCTCGTACTCGGGGCCCAGCTCGCCGCGGGCCTGCAGGGTGGCGTCCAGCTCTCGCCTGAGCTCAGGGTCACGGGCTTCCATACGCTTCACGGTACGAACCAGGGGCGCCCGGGTCAGTGGGGTTAGCCCCCGTGTTTCCCGTTTTCGGCCGACGGGCGACGGTCGACGCCCGGAGGTTCACGGGGGTGTGCCCCTGTTCACTGGGGCGTCGCCCCGGCGAGGAAGGCCTCGGGCGTGACCGCGTAGCCCGTGGTGTTGAGGACGGGGACCGGGGTGCGGTCGATCAGGACCGTCGGGGTGGACCGGATGCCGCTTGTCCCGAAGGCGGCCGACACCTGTGCCGCCCAGGGCAGGTAGGTGCGCTCCATGACCTTCTGCCGGAAGCCGTCGGTGTGCAGCGCGTCGACCCCGCCCGCGAGCCGCAGCAAGGTGTCCCGGTCGGCGAAGGCGTCCACGTCCTCACTGGGCTGATCGGCGTAGAGCGCCCGCAGGAAGTGCATGAACGGCTTCTGCCCCTCGTCGGCGGCCGCCCCCAGCGCGGCCAGCGCCTCCATGGAGCCGCTGCCACCCGTGGAATCGTCGATGAACGTGCCGAAATGGTGGTCCACCGCGAACCTGCCCTCGTCCGCGGCCTGCTCCATCACGGCTCCGAGGCCGAGCTCCATGCGCTTGCAGTAGGGGCAGCGCAGATCGGCGTAGACGTTCAGCACGTGCGCGGCATCGGCATCGCCGTAGCGGACGGTGACGCCGCCCTGGCCTCTTGTGTTGGCTGGGATCATGCCCCCAGGGTCGGCAGCGGAGCACGGTCCCGCAATGCGAGCACCCGGGGATGCACCGCGAGAGGTCCGGAGCAGCGGCTGTCCGCGGCGGCTGCATGCGGAGGCTGTATATGGACATTCAGGCTGCTTGCTGGCTGAATGGATCCCCTGGTTACACGGTCGGTACGGCGGAACACTCCGGAGGGGACAGCATGAGCGGGAGCAGCCCGGCTGCGCGGTTGCAGCGGCTCTTCGAGGGGAAGAGGCTCACGCCCACCCAGCGGCGGATCGCGCACTCCATGGTGCGGCGGGCCGCCGACGCCCCGTTCCTGTCGAGCGTGGAGCTGGCCGAACTGGCCGGGGTCAGCCAGCCGTCCGTCACCCGCTTCGCCGTGGCGCTCGGCTTCGACGGGTACCCCGCGCTGCGCAAGCACCTCAGGGAGGTCACCCCGGACGGGGCGGCCGAAGGGGACGGCGCGCAGGAGAGCTTCAACGAGTACCAGCAGGCCGTGCGGGCGGAGATCGAGAATCTGCGGCAGCTGTCCGAACTGCTCGCCGATCCGGCCCCGGTGGAGTGCGCGGGGCGGCTGCTCGCCGGGTCGAGGCCGCTGCTGGTGCTCGGGCTGCGGGCCGCATCGTCGCAGGCCCGGGGGTTCGGGTACTTCGCCGCCAAGGTGCACCCCGATGTACGGGTGCTCGACGAGGGCGGCAGCATGCTGTACGACCGCGTCGACACCGCCAGGCGGGCCGGGGCGAGTGTGCTGATGTGCTTCGCGCTGCCGCGGCACCCGCGTGAGGTCGTGGACGCGCTGGCGTACGCCCGGGAGAAGGGGCTGACCGTCGTGACGGTGGCCGACTCGGCGTTCGCCCCCGTGGCGGCCCACAGCGATCTGCTGATTCCGGCGGCCGTGGGGACCGGGCTGGCCTTCGACACGGCGTGTGCGCCGATGCTGCTGGGGCGGGCGCTGCTGGAGGCCATGTGCGACGGGCTGCCCGAGGCGCAGGCCCGGCTGGAGGAGTTCGACGCGCGGGCCGCGTCGCGGGGGCTGTTCGTCGAGTAGGAGCCGGTCGGCGGGGACCGTTCGTCGTGCGGCAGTCGGTCCGCGGGGGCGTTCTCCGTCGATTCTCAGACATCGCTCATCTGTGCCGATTAATCTCCGCGCCCAGAAGGTCCACAGGGAACCGCGGAAGAGGGGTACGGACGTGGGGCGCGGAGCGCAGTCTTTGGCGAGGGTGGCCGTGATCGTACGGGCCGGGGCCTCGCCGTTGTGGTGGCCCGGGCTGGTGGCGGCGGCCATCGGGGCGTTCATCCCCGGCCTCACCGGGCGCCGGATCGGGCTGCTGGCCGGCGCCGCGCTGTTTTTGGTCACCCTGGCCGTGGTGGCGTTCAGCCGTACGGGCCGCTACGCGGAGCTCGCGAAGGCTGCCACGCGGGCCGGGCGGAGCGACTTCCTCCAGGACCGGGACGTGACCGTACGCAACTGGCGGCGCGGCTACCGCTGGTGGCTGGCCGGTGCGTTCCTCGTGGCGGTAGCGAGCGCGTACGTGCTCCCCGGTGCCGGCGGACTGGTGCTGGCCGGCGCCGGCGCCGGGCTCTGGCTGAAGTCCGTACGGTTCGGGCAGCGGGAGCGGCGGGACGACGTCCTGTACTGGGTGCGCACCGACTGGGCCGAGCGCGGCCGGCCCGTGGGCCGGCGGGTGAAGGGCTTCCGGACGACCGGCCCCATGGCGGGCGACGCCGCACCCGGTGGGGCGCGGCGTCGCCGCCGGTGAGAGAGCCGGAATCCCTGGGCACCAGCCCTCGGCCCGCAGCCCTCGGCCGCTCGGCTCAGACCTCCAGTTCCGCTTCGATCTTCCGCAGCTGATGGCGTGCCATGGCGAGGTTGGCCCGGCCGGAGTCCAGGACGAGGTAGAGGAACAGGCCGTTGTTGCCACGGGTCCTGAGCAGCCGGATCAGGTGGTACTGGGAGCCGAGGGTGATCAGGATGTCCTCGATCTCGTCCTTGATGCCGAGGTGCTCCATGGTCCGCAGCTTCGCCCGGACGACGTCCGTGTTCCCGGCGGCTGCGACCTCCAGGTCGAACTCCTTGCCACCGCCGAGGGTGCCCAGGGCCATGCCGCTGGTGTAGTCGACGAGTGCGACACCGACGGTCCCCTCGATCGACGCCATCGCATCCTTCAGTGACGCTTCGGTGTTGGCCATAGTGTTCGTTCCTTTCCCTGGCCGGCCCGGTGGCCGGTCCGCTGCTGGTGTTCTTCGACTTGCCGGTGCTGCTGGTGCTGCCGGTGCTGCTGGTGCAGGTGTCAGGTGGGATCCGGTGTGGTGGTGCGGCGGGGCAGGGCCTCCGGCTGCTGCGGCCGTGGCGGCGGCGCCGGGCGGTCGGAGCGGTCCTGCGCGGCGTCCACCACTTCGCCGATGCGCGCACCGGCGCGACGGCCTTCGAGGTGGAGGCGGCCGACGTTGATGCGGTCCTCGGCCAGCAGGGTGAGTACGGCGGACGCGCCCGCCGCGTAGGTGGCGATGTAGCCGTTCTCGCCGCGGATCAGGAGCTCGCGGAAGCCGCCGCGCCCGGTGGCGTCGGTCATCCGGATCGAGACGCCCAGCGCGGCGGCGGTCAGCGCGGCGACGCCTTCCGCCTCGATGCCCGGGGTGTCCTGGGCGACGATCAGACCGTCGGTGCTGGCGGCCAGCGCCCCGGTCAGGAGCGGTACCCGGGCGCGTAACCGCTGGAGCTCGTCGAGGACGTCCTGTACCTCTGCCTCGGGCACCATCAGCTGTCTCCTCCCGGCACGCTGTCTGAGCGCGCGTATCACAAGGCCTCCAATGCGTCTCTGAGCCGGCGCAACAGGGCGACGTCGGGGTCGGTCGTGACCTCGGGCAGCGTGATGCGGCTGTGCCCGGACACCGGGGCGGAGCCGTCAGCGGCGGGGCGGACCGCTTCGACCAGGCCTGCGGCCGCCAGCCGGCGCAGGTCGACCAGGATGTGGAACGCCGAGCGGCCCAGCTCCCGGGCGATGTCCGTGGCCGTGCGCTCGCCGTCCACCAGGGCCAGGACGCGACGCTGGCGTGGCGGGACCGGGGCGTCGACCGGGTGGGCCGTGGGGGCGAGCGGTGCGCTGTCGGTGCGTGCGTCGGGCCAGATCCGGTCGAGGAGTTCCCGGCGCCTGAGCGTCTCGCGCTGCACGGCGTGCACGGGTACGGGACGGACCGGGCCGATCCAGTGGGAGACCCCGTAGCGGAAGCGGGCCGGTGTGTGCGTGGGGGCCAGGGCGAAGAACGCCGCGTCGTACAGGGCGCCCAGATGGCAGAGCTCCAGCGCGCCGCCGGGTACCCGGCCGCTGTCCACGAGATAGCGGCCGACCCGCTGTCCGGCACCCGCCTGGGCGACCGCGTCCCACCAGCCCTCGCTGCCCAGGGCCCCGCCCGTGGTGAGCAGGACGTCGATTCCGGGGGTCGCGGGGCTCTCCGCGTGGACGACCTGGCCGTCGGCGAGATACAGGGTGCCGCGGTCGCGCATCAGTGCGCCGGTGGCGCGCTCCGCCTCGAGCCGCTGCAACATCGGGGAGGGCGCGGCCCCTTCGGGCGTACCGCGCCCTTCGGGTGCACCGGGTCTCTCGGGTGCACCGGGTCGCTCGGGTGTGCCGGGCCTGAGGGCGGCGGTGGGTCTCATGCCAGGACCAGCCGCTGCGCGATCTCCCCGAGCCGGATGCGCGCCAGGGCGAGGTTGCCTTCCGCGCGGTCCAGCCAGAGATGGAGGAAGACGCTGCTGTCGAAGGCCGTCTCGACGAAGCGGAGGATGTGGTAGCCGGGGGCGGTGGTGACGATGACGTCCTCGACGGCGGATGCGGGCGGCCCCGGTAAGTCCGTGGGCCGACCTGATAAGCCTGCGGGCACGTCCGACTCTGTGAGGGCCGGCTCTGCGAGGGCCGGCTGCGCGAAGGCCGGCTGCTCGGCGGCCATCCTCGCCACCTCGGCCGTCTCGGCGGCCGTGGCCTCGTGGTCGCCGTTGGGTGACGCGCCGATGGTGCCGAGCGCGAGACCGCTCGTCCAGTCGACCACCGAAGCACCCCGGGCACCGGGCAGCCTCATGACTTCGATCAGGCACTCGTCGATTCCGGGCAACGCGAACTCCCCCCGAAGTGGCGTACGGATGTAGTGGAAAGGCTACGCAACGTGTGCGCGCCTGGTGGGAGTTCTGGCATTTTCCATTGGTACATGCTGCTGGCCGTGTAAAGGACCGCAGGTCGACGTGCGAAGGCCATGCGGGGGCACTGCCTGTTGACTAGGAGTATTCAGGTAGCCAGGATGTGAATAGGAGAGTCACATTCGCGAGGAGGCATCCCCATGTCAGGACCCCGCCCCGTACGGGCACCGCGCGGTACGGAACTGAGCGCCCTGGGGTGGCCGCAGGAAGCCGCCCTCCGCATGCTGCAGAACAACCTCGACCCCGAGGTCGCCGAACACCCCGAGAAGCTCGTCGTCTACGGCGGCACGGGCAAGGCGGCCCGCGACTGGCGGTCCTTCGACGCCATGGTCCGTACGCTGCGGACGCTCAAGCAGGACGAGACGATGCTCGTCCAGTCCGGCCGGCCGGTGGGCGTCATGCAGACCCACGAATGGGCTCCGCGCGTCCTGATCGCCAACTCCAACCTGGTCGGCGACTGGGCCAACTGGGAGGAGTTCCGCCGTCTCGAGGCCCTCGGGCTCACCATGTACGGGCAGATGACCGCCGGTTCCTGGATCTACATCGGGACGCAGGGCATCCTCCAGGGCACCTACGAGACCTTCGCCGCCGTCGCCGCCAAGCGGTTCGGCGGGACGCTCGCCGGCACCATCACACTGACCGCGGGACTCGGCGGCATGGGCGGGGCCCAGCCGCTGGCCGTCACGATGAACGACGGCGTCGCCCTCTGTATCGACTGCGACCCGCGCGCCATCGAGCGCCGCATCGAGCACCGCTTCCTGGACGTACGGGCCGACTCCCTGGAGCACGCGCTCCAGCTGGCCGTCGAGGCCCGGGACGCGCGGCGCCCGCTCTCCATCGGTCTGCAGGGCAACGCGGCGGAGCTGCTGCCCCGGATGCTCGCCGAGGGTGCACCCGTCGACATCGTCACGGACCAGACCAGCGCGCACGACCCGCTGGCCTATCTGCCCGTCGGCGTCGACTTCGACGACATGGCCTCCTACGCGGCCGAGAAGCCCGCCGACTTCACCCGGCGCGCCCGGGAGTCGATGGCCGCGCATGTCGAGGCGATGGTCGGCTTCATGGACGCGGGGGCCGAGGTCTTCGACTACGGCAACTCGATCCGGGGTGAGGCCCAGCTCGCCGGGTACACGCGGGCGTTCGACTTCCCAGGCTTCGTGCCCGCCTACATCCGGCCCCTCTTCTGCGAGGGCAAGGGGCCCTTCCGCTGGGCGGCGCTGTCGGGTGAGGCATCGGACATCCACAAGACGGACAAGGCCCTGCTCGAACTCTTCCCGGAGAACGAGTCCCTGCACCGCTGGATCAGGATGGCCGGTGAACGGGTCCACTTCCAGGGCCTCCCGGCCCGGATCTGCTGGCTCGGCTACGGCGAACGCGACCTGGCGGGCGAGCGGTTCAACGACATGGTGGCGAGCGGTGAGCTCGCCGCGCCGCTGGCCATCGGGCGCGACCACCTGGACTGCGGATCGGTCGCCTCGCCCTACCGGGAGACCGAGGCCATGCTCGACGGCTCCGACGCCATCGCGGACTGGCCCCTGCTCAACGCCATGGTCAACGTGGCCTCCGGGGCGTCCTGGGTGTCCCTGCACCACGGGGGCGGTGTGGGTATGGGCCGCTCGATCCACGCGGGACAGGTCACGGTCGCCGACGGCACGGAACTCGCCGGCGAGAAGATCCGGCGGGTGCTGACGAACGACCCGGGGATGGGCGTCATCCGGCATGTCGACGCGGGGTACGACATCGCGGAGTCGGTCGCATCGGACAAGGGCGTACGGGTCCCGATGACGGAGGACGAAGCCCGGTGACCGGACCTACGGAACAGGGGCCGACGTCTGGGCAGGGACAGGTGCAGGGACAGGCGCAGGCCGGGGTGCGGCCCGTGTCCTGGAGGCATCCCGAGCCGGAGTCCTTCCTGTCGATGTGGCGCGGCCTCGCGCCTCTCGGGCTGGACCCCGGCAGCGGCGGCTACCGCCGCTACGCCTGGACCGCCGCCGACCAGGACTGCCGCGCGTGGTTCCGCGCCCAGGCCGAGTCCCGCGGGCTCGTCCACGAGGTCGACCGCAACGGCAACCAGTGGGCCTGGCTCGGTGATCCGCTGGCCGGGGACGCCGTGGTCACCGGGTCTCATCTCGACTCCGTGCCCGACGGCGGCGCCTTCGACGGCCCCCTCGGTGTGGTGTCCTCCTTCGCCGCCCTGGACGAACTGCGCCGCAGGGGAGTGGAGTTCACCAAGCCCTTCGCCATCACCAACTTCGGCGACGAGGAAGGCGCCAGGTTCGGGCTCGCCTGCGTCGGCTCCCGGCTCGCCGCAGGACAGCTGACCGTCGAGGGCGCGCACCGGCTCCGTGACGGCGACGGCGTCTCGCTTCCCGCGGCCATGGAGGCCGCGGGGTACGACCCCGACGCGATCGGGCCCGACCCCGGGCGCCTGGCCCGGATCGGCGCGTTCGTCGAGCTCCATGTGGAACAGGGCCGCGCCCTGGACCTGAGCGGGGACCCGGTCGGTATCGCCTCGGCCATCTGGCCGCACGGCCGCTGGAGGTTCGACTTCCGCGGTGAGGCCAACCACGCCGGTACCACCCGCCTCGCGGACCGGCGCGACCCGATGCTCACGTACGCCGAGACGGTGCTCGCGGCCCGGCGTGAGGCTGAGCTCGCCGGGGGCCTGGCGACCTTCGGCAAGATCGCGGTCGAGCCGAACGGGGTCAACGCGATCCCCTCCCTCGTGCGGGGCTGGCTCGACTCACGGGCCGCCGACCAGGCCACTCTCGACGCCGTGGTGAGCGGTGTCGAGCGGGCGGCGCGGGAGCACGCCGAGCGGGCCGGGATCGATCTCGAGGTCGTGCGCGAGTCGTTCACACCGGTCGTGGACTTCCAGCACGCCCTGCGCGACGAGATCCGCCGCGTGCTGGACGAGCGGGGCCGGGACGGCGCGGAGGCCGGAGGGCGCCCCGTGCCCGTGCTCGGCACGGGGGCGGGACACGATGCGGGTATTTTGTCCGCTTCCGTGCCGACCGCCATGCTGTTCGTACGGAACCCCACCGGGATCTCGCACTCACCCGCAGAGCACGCCGCGGAGGACGACTGCGTGGCCGGAGTGAGGGCACTCGCCGACGTACTGGAAGGTCTCGCGTGCAGCTGACAACGCAACCGACGGGCACACCGGTCACCGCGACCTACTGGATGTCGCACGCCTGGCTCGGCACCCATGTCGAGCCCGGTGTCCTCCTGGACGTGGCCGGCGGACGCATCGCGGGTGTCCGGACCGGCATCGACACGCCACCGCCCGGCGCCACCGTGCTGGAGGGGCTGACCGTCCCCGGACTGGCCAACACCCACTCGCACGCCTTCCACCGCGCCCTGCGCTCCACCGTCCAGGTGGGTTCCGGCACCTTCTGGACGTGGCGCGAGCTGATGTACCGGACGGCCTCCCGTCTCGACCCCGACACCTACTACGACCTGGCCCGTGCCACGTACGCCGAGATGGCGCTCGCCGGGATCACGGCGGTGGGCGAATTCCACTATCTGCACCACGCGCCCGGCGGGACGCCCTACGACGAGCCGAACGCCATGGGCGAGGCGCTCATCGCGGCGGCGGCCGATGCGGGCATCCGCATCACGCTGCTCGACACCGCCTATCTCGCCGCCGGATTCGGGGAGAAGCCGAGCCGGCACCAGCTGCGTTTCTCGGACGCCACCGCCGACGCCTGGGCCGAGCGTGCCTCCCTCCTCAAGGGCGACGGCGACCTGGTGGTGATCGGCGCCGCGATCCACTCCGTACGCGCCGTCCCCGCGGGACAGCTCGCCACCGTCGCGCAGTGGGCGCAGGAGCGGGAGGTCCCGCTGCACGTCCACCTCTCCGAGCAGACGGCGGAGAACGACGCCTGCCTCGCCGCGCACCGCCGCACCCCCACCCGGCTCCTCGCCGACCACGGGGTCCTCGGCCCGTACACCACCGGCATCCACAACACACACCTCACCTCCGAGGACATCGGGCTCCTCGGCTCCTCCCGGACGGGCACCTGCATGTGCCCCACGACCGAACGCGACCTCGCCGACGGCATCGGACCCGCCGCCGCACTCCAGGGCGCGGGATCCCCTCTCTCGCTGGGCAGCGACAGCCATGCCGTGATCGACCTCTTCGAGGAGGCCAGGGCGATGGAGCTCAACGAACGCCTGCGCACCCACGCACGCGGTCACTGGACGGCGGCGGCTCTGCTCAGGGCGGCCTCCGCCACGGGGCACGCCGCGCTCGGGCACCCGGACGCGGGCGTGCTCGAACCGGGCGCGCCGGCCGACCTGGCCACCGTCGCGCTGGACTCCGTCAGAACAGCGGGGCCGGTGCCTCGCATGGCAGCCGAAGCAGCCGTATTCGCCGCGACCGCCGCCGATGTGCGGCACACCGTGGTGGCGGGCCGGCACATCGTCCGGGACGGCCGGCACACCCGGATCCAGGACGTGCCGGCCGCGCTCGCATCGGCCGTCGCCGCCGTGTACCGCTGAACGCCCCGCCGAGCCCCGCCCCCTGAACCCGGGCACGCCCCGGGTCCGAGCCGACAGAAAGCTGTGCCCGGATGACGACGACCGCGACGAACACGACGACCGCCCTCACCCACATCGCGAACCTGGTCACCAATGACCCCTCCCTCGGAGACGGGACCCCCCTGGGCCTGATCCAGGACGCGGCCGTCGTCATCGAGGGCGACCGCGTCGTGTGGACCGGTGAATCCAGCAAAGCACCCGCCACTGACAACGCCGTCGACGCGGGCGGCCGAGCCGTGATCCCCGGCTTCGTGGACTCCCACTCCCATCTGGTGTTCGCCGGAGACCGCACCGCCGAGTTCCATGCCCGTATGTCCGGGCGCCCCTACTCGGCGGGCGGCATCCGCACGACCGTGGCCGCCACCCGCGCCGCCTCCGACGAGGAGCTCTCCGCCAACGTCGCGCGCTATCTGGCGGAGGCGCTGCGGCAGGGCACCACCACCTTCGAGACCAAGTCCGGCTACGGCCTCACCGTCGAGGACGAGGCACGCGCCCTGCGCATCGCCGCCCGTCACACCGACGAGGTCACCTTCCTCGGCGCCCACATCGTGTCCCCCGACTACGCCGACGACCCCGCCGGCTACGTCGACCTCGTCACCGGACCGATGCTGGACGCCTGTGCCCCGCACGCCCGTTGGATCGACGTCTTCTGCGAGCGGGGTGCCTTCGACGAGGACCAGGCACGCACGATCCTCACCGCGGGCGCCGCCCGGGGCCTGCACCCCCGCGTCCACGCCAACCAGCTGGGCCACGGCCCCGGCGTCCAGCTGGCCGTCGAGCTGGACGCGGCCTCCGCCGACCACTGCACCCACCTCGACGACGCCGACCTCGACGCGCTCGGCCAGGGCTCCACCGTCGCCACCCTGCTCCCCGGCGCCGAGTTCTCCACCCGCGCCAACTGGCCCGACGCCCGGCGCATCCTCGGCGCGGGCGCCACCGTCGCCCTGTCCACCGACTGCAACCCCGGCTCCTCGTTCACCTCCTCCATGCCGTTCTGCATCGCCCTCGCCGTACGGGACATGGGCATGACCCCCGACGAAGCGCTCTGGTCGGCCACCGCCGGGGGCGCCGCCGCGCTGCGTCGCACCGACGTCGGCCGCATCACCCCGGGCGCCCGCGCCGACCTCGTGATCCTCGACGCGCCGAGCCATGTCCACCTCGCGTACCGGCCGGGGGTCCCGCTGGTCGACGCGGTGTGGCGGGGTGGAGAGAGGGTTCTGTGACGCTCCGGACCCGACGGACCCGACGGACCCGACGGACCCGACGGACCCGATGGACCTGATGGACCTGATGGATCCGATGGACCCGATGGACCCGATGGACCCGATATTCACCGGTCGGTCGTGAGATGTCGCGGCTGTCTACCGCGGAGTGACCTCGCCCGGTACCGTTCTGGGCAGCGTGGCTCAGGGGGTAGGACCGGGGGGTTCTTGTGAGCAGCAGGCGCATACGTGTGGTCAGGCCCGGAGATCTGGGCGCGGGGGACATCGAGAGCTGGCGGGAGCTGCGGGCGAAGTCCGGCGCCCCGGCCCATCCGTTCATGGAACCGGAATTCGCCCTTGCCGTCGGCCGCGTCCGGCCGCACGCACGGGTGGCGGTGATCGGCGAGGACTCCGGAGGGCCCGCCGGGCCTGCGGGCTTCCTCCCCTTCGAGCGGGGTCCGCTCGGCCACGGCCGGGCCATCGGCCTCGGGGTCTCCGACGTCCAGGGCGCCGTGCTGCGCCCCGGTCTCGGTCTCGAGGCGAAGGAGCTGCTGCGGGCCTGCTCCCTGTCCGCCTGGGAGTTCGACAACCTCGAAGAGGGCCAGAGCCTCTTCGAGCCGGATGCCGCGAGCGCGTACGCCTCGTACGTCATCGATGTCGGCGACGGTTACGCGAGCTACGAGACGGCGCTGCGCGCACGGTCGCCGAAGTTCCTGCGGACCACGCTCGCCAAGGAGCGCAAGCTCGGACGCGACGTGGGAGAGGTGCGGTTCGTCCTCGACGAGCGGGATCCGGCGGCGCTGGAGACCCTGATGGGGTGGAAGTCCGCCCAGTACCGCAGGACCGGCCGCAGGGACCGCTTCGCCAAGGCGTGGATCCGCGACCTGGTGGAGTTCCTCTTCCACACCAGGGCGCCCGGATGCTCGGGCCTGCTCTCCGTCCTGTACGCGGGTGACCGCCCGGTGGCGGCCCACTTCGGGCTGCGCTCGCGGACGGTGCTCTCCTGCTGGTTCCCGGCGTACGACCCGGCGTTCGCGAAGTTCTCGCCCGGCCTGATCCTGCATCTGGGGATGGCGCGGGCGGCGGCGGACGACGGCATCGGGATGCTCGACATGGGGCGCGGGGCCGCCGAGTACAAGGAGGCCCTGAAGACCGGCGAACTCACGGTCTACGAGGGTGCGTCGGTCCGGCCGGGCGTGGGCGCCGCGCTGCACTGGATCGGCCGCGAGCCCTCCCGCCGCGCGCACGGCTTCGTGCGGCAGCGGCCCCGGCTGGCGGGCCTGGCACAACGCGGTCTCGAACGGGCCGGCCGACTGCGCGAACCGAAACGTCCATAGCGTCCGGCACCACGACAGCACAGGCACCACGACAGCACAGGCACCACGACAGCGCCCGCGTCGTGACAGCACAGGCGTCAGCGGCAGCACAGGCGTCACGACAGTGCCCGCACCACGACAGCGTTCAGCATCACGACCGGGGGGACCGGATGCCGTACAGGAACGAACAGACCGAAAGAGCAGCACGGTTACCCGGCATCGGCCGCCTCGCCGGCCTGGCCGTCGCCGACCTGGAGCTCGACGCCGCCGACGGTACGGGCGTACGACTGCGGCCCGTGCCCGGCGGGCCGACCCTGGACACCGCCCCGCGGGACGGTGACGACCAGCGCTTCTTCGCCCTCGTACGGCTGCGCGGTCGCCCGGTCGGCACGGTGGTCGGGCGCGTCAGGGCGGGCGACGACCCGGCCTCCGTGCTCGCCAAGCAGGCCGCGGACGAGATCGTCGTCCCGGATGCCCCGGAGCGGCCACCGACCGGGGAGGTGCCCAGGGCGACGGTCGTCGTCGCGACCCGGGAGCGCCCCGCGCAGCTGGCCCGTGCCCTGGACTCGCTGCTCGCCCAGGACCACCCGGACTTCGAGATCGTGGTCGTCGACAACGCCCCGGCCACCGGTGCCACCCGCGAGCTCGTCACCTCCGCCTACACCGGCCGGGGCGTGCGTTACGCCCTGGAACCGGTGCCAGGTCTGGCCGCCGCGCACAACAGGGGCGTGGCCGTCGCCGGTGCCGACGTCCTGGCCTTCACCGACGACGACGTCCTGGCCGACCCGCACTGGCTCACCGCCCTCACCCGGCCGTTCGGCGACGACCCCAGGACGGCCTGCGTCACCGGCCTGATCCTGCCGGCCAGGCTGACCACGCCGGCACAGGTGCTGCTGGAGAGCCACGGCGGATTCGCCAAGGGCTTCACCACGCGCCGCTACGACCCCGCGCACCCGCCCGCCGACGAGCCGCTGTTCCCGTTCACCGCCGGACGGTTCGGCTCCGGTGCCAACATGGCGTTCCGCGCGGGACCGCTGCGCGCGGTCGGCGGTTTCGACCCCGCCACCGGCACCGGCACCCCGGCCAAGGGGGGCGACGACCTCTACGCCTTCGTGCGGCTCCTCGCCGATGGCCACCCGCTGCACTACACCCCCGAGGCGATCGTCTGGCACCACCACCGTGAGCGCTGGGCGGACCTGTGCGCCCAGGCGTACGGCTACGGCGCCGGCCTCACCGCCTGTCTCACCGCGCTCCTGGTCCGCAGACCGGCCCTGCTGCCGCCGCTCCTGGCCAGGCTGCCGAAAGGCCTCGCCCATGCCCGCACGATGACGGCGTCGCGTACGGCCGATGCCGCGGGGCGCGCCGGTGCTCCGGGCGAGCACGGCGCCCACACCTACCCGTGGCCCCGGCATCTGTCCCGTCTGGAGCGCCGGGGCCTGCTGTACGGCCCTCTCGGATACGTACGTGCCCGGCTCGCCGTCCGGGGCGCCTCACGCCCGTGGGAGGGGGCGGGATGAGCGCGCGCGGACCCGAGGGGCGTGCGACGGGCGCGTCCCGGATACCCGTGCTGCTGTACCACGCGGTGATGGATGACCCGCCGGAGTGGATCGCCGAATTCACCGTCGCGCCGCGGGCGTTCGCCGTGCAGCTCGACGCGATCCGGGCCTGCGGCCGTACGCCGGTCCCGGTCGGCGCGCTCGTGGCCCATCTCGCGGAAGGTGAGCCGCTGCCTGACCGGCCGGTCGTCCTGACCTTCGACGACGGCTTCGCTGATCTGCCGGGGCCGACCGCCGATGCGCTCGCGGGCAGGTCGATGCCGGCCACCGCGTATCTCACGACCGGCGCGCTGGGTCGGTCCGGTGGGGGCAGCCTGCTGCCGCCCGGCCCGATGATGCGCCTGGAACAGGCGCCCCTGCTGGAGCAGTACGGCATGGAGGTGGGCGGCCACACCGTCACCCACGCGCAGTTGGACACCCTGCCGGCCGCGGCGCTCCGCTCGGAACTCGTCGACTCCAAGAAGGCGTTGGAGGACGTCCTGGGCCATGAGGTGGCCCATCTCGCCTATCCGCACGGATACAACAGCGCGCGGGTGCGCCGCGCCGCCCGTGCGGCGGGTTACGAGAGCGCGGTGGCGGTGCGGCACGCGCTGAGTTCCGGCCGGGACGAGCCGTACCGGATCGCGCGGCTCATCCTGCGGCGCAGCCATACGGTGCGGGACGTCGAGCGCTGGATGGCGGGCGAGGGGGCCCGCGTCGCACCGTTCCCCGACTCGCCGCCGACTGTGGGCTGGCGATGGTACCGACGGGCCAGGGCCGCCGCGCGGGGGCCGGTGTTCGCGGGGTGAGACGCCCGAGGAACCGGGGTGGGGCGGCCACGGAGAAGGGGGCGGGACTCCGGAGGAACCGGGCGAGACCCTGGAGGAACCGGGCGAGAGCGCCCCGATGTCAGAGCACCTTCCTATAGTTCACTTAAAGGACAGCGGCGTGACGGCCGCGACCACATCCGTGGGGGGAGTCGCACCGTGCCACAGCATGTGCCCGCGCCGGTCAAGGGGGACACCGGGAGCGCCGAGCAGGCGCATCCTCCTGGGCAGCCGCCCGGCGTGGCATCCGGCGGGACGGGCGGTGCGCCCCGCCTCCCGGACGCCCTGAGACCCCAGGCGCTCCTCACCTGGCTGCCGTTACTCCTGGCGGCCGTCCTCTGGATCTTCTCGCTGCCGCACATCGGGTTCCGCTCGATGGGTGAGTACGGCCTTCTGGACCGGCTGCCCGTCACCTACTACCTCTCGCTGCTCGTCCTGACCGCGGGCTTCCTGGTCAGCCTCCGCCGCGCCGGCACGGCCCCCTGGTGGCCCGCCCTGTACTGCGCAGGCCTGCTGATGGCCATCAAGGGCGTCCCCGCCGTGCTGTACGACTCGGAGCGCTACCCCTGGGCCTCCAAGCACGACGCCGTCATCAATCACCTGCTGGCCAACGGCGATCTGCGCCCGGGCGAGGGCCTGTCGGGCAACATGTCCGCCTACGACCAGTGGCCCGGCTTCTTCACGTTCAACGGCGGACTCGTCCGTACCTTCGGGGTGGACAGCGCCGCCACTTATCTGAACTGGGCACCCGTCGTCCTCGGCCTGCTGATGATGCCGGTGCTGATCCTGATCTACCGCACCTTCAGCGAGGACTGGCGCCTCGTGTGGGCCGCCGTCTGGATCTTCCAGCTCGCCAACTGGGTGGGCCAGGACTATCTCGCCCCGCAGGGCCTCGCCTTCCTGCTCCACCTCGCGGTACTCGCCGTCGTCCTGCGGCACTTCGTGCGCCCCGGTTCAGCCGGACGGCTGCGCTCGCGCGCCTGGCTCGACCCCGCCGCCGCGGCCGTCCCGCCGCCCACCGGCACCCGACAGCGGGCGATCTGTGTCGCGGTCCTCGTGCCTCTGCTCGTGGCGATCAACGCGGTGCACCAGCTGACCCCGGTGATGCTCTGCGTCACCCTGATCGCGCTCAGCCTCACCCGCCGCTACCGCAACCTCGGACTCCTCGCCGCGGCAGGCCTGCTCATGCTGGCCTGGGACCTCACCATGGGCCGCCCCCTGTTCACCGAGACACTGGGCACGCTGCGCGACTCCCTCGGCCGGCTCACCGAGAACTCCCGTGCCGGATACGCCGGAGAGCTCACGGGTGCGGGCCCGGAGCTCGCGGGGCGGGCCGGTGTCCTGATGGTGCTGGCCGTCGCGGTCCTCGCGGGCGCGGCCCTCCTGCTGCGGCGCCGTCTGGCGCACAGCGCCCTGCCGCTCCTGCTGGCCTCCGTCGCGCCCGTGCCCCTGTTCGTGGTCAACGACTACGGCGGCGAAATGCTCTTCCGCGTCTATCTGTTCGCGCTCCCCGGCGCCGCCTTCTTCGCCGCCGCGGCGCTCGTCCCGGCCGCCGGAGGCACCGGAGCGCACCGGATCCGCCCCGCCGTGCGCCGGATCTGCGCCGTCGCACTCCCGGTGACGCTGGCCGCGCTGCTGGCGGGCTTCATGCCCGCGTACTACGGCAAGGAGCGGATGAACTACACCCCGCCCGAGGAGACCGCGCTCGTCACCCGCACCATCGACCGAGCCCCCGCAGGGTCGCTGATCCTCGCCACCACGGGCTCCTTCCCCCAGGCGCTGCACCGCTACGACCATCTTGAGCACTGGTTCTTCGCCGAGCAGGAGCTCCCCGAGAACACCGCGATGCTCAAGGACCCGGCGCACTACCTCTCGACCCGGCTGCCGCCGGGCACCACGGCCTACGTCCTCCTCACCCGCACCCAGGACATCTACACCGCGGGCGAGGGGCTGCTGCCCCCGGGAGGCTTCGCCTCCCTGACGCGGGACCTCAGCGCATCGCCGCTCTTCGATGTGGTCGAGCGGACCGAATACGGCGTCGTCCTGCGCTACGACAGCTGAGACACAGCCGAGACACCCACGACGACAACCCCTGAGACACCGCCCGGACCAGGAAGGCAGCCACGTGTCCGAGAACAGGCAACCGCGACCGGCCCACCCCGCCCGGCGGATCCTGCCCAGAGCCGCCCTGGCGCTTTCCGGATGGGTGGCGCTCGCCGCGACCGTGCTGCCGGGCGGCTCGCCCCTGCGCTGGGCCCCCGTGCTCCTCTTCGTCTGCTTCGGCCCCGGCCTTGCCCTGCTGTGTCCGCAGCCCGGACAGCTCAGGCCGGGCGCCCGCATCGAGGCGGCGGCGCTCGCCGCGCCCGTCGGGCTGTCGCTGGCCGTCATCGTGGCCACCTCGCTGTTCCTGGTGAAGGGCTTCTCGGGGACCGCGTTCCTGGTGTCGCTCGCCGCGTTCACCACCCTCGCCTCGGCCTTCCCCGGGCTGCCGTTGCCCGCCGCCACCCGGGGCGCGGTCGAGCGGTCCCGGGTGACACCCGTGAGGCGCCGATGACTCCCCGCCGCGCGCCGATGACTCCCCGCCGCGCGCCGATGACTCCCCGCCGCGCGCCGATGACTCCCCGCCGCGCGCCGAGGGAGCGCCGCCCCCGTGCGTACGTGCTGCTCGCCCTGTCCGCCGTCGTGGCGCTGCTGACCGGACTGCTCGCCTGGTTCGGCCCGCCCTCGTCGGACGACGAGGACGGTGTGCCGTCCGCCGGCGCACTCCCCTCCGACGCCGCCACAGGACCGGTGCCCGGTGGGAGGTGCGCCCCCACCGCCACGCTCGTCCCGCCGTGCGGGGCCTGGTGGGGCGCCTACATCCCGTACGCCGAGAACGGCTCGCTGAAGGACGCGGTGTACGCCTTCGAGGAGAAGATCGGCCGGAAGCTCGACCTCCTGTACACCTACCACGACATGTCGAACACCGACCTCGACGGACAGCTCCTGACCCCCGACGAGCAGATACTCGGCCGGGACCGGCTGCTGATGCTGGCCTGGGAGTCCACGGTGTGGCGCGAGCCCCACCACGCCAACTGGACCGAGGACCAGCTCGGCTGGGCGAAGCTCGCCTCGGGGGCGTACGACCGCGAGATCATCGATCCGCAGGCGCGTCGCATCAAGGCGTACGGGAAGCGGGTGTTCTTCTCCTTCGACCAGGAGGTCGACGCCCGGGTCGGCGACGCGGGCACCCCCGAGGAGTACGTCGCCGCCTACCGCCACCTCCACGACCGGTTCGATGAGCTCGGTGTGGACAACGTGGTGTGGGTGTGGACGGTCTCCGGCTTCCTCGCGTCGGCGAAGCTCTTCGAGCGCCTCTACCCGGGCGACGCCTACGTCGACTGGATCGGCATGGACCAGTACAACTACTTCACCTGCCACGACACCACGGACTGGAAGGACTTCGACCGCAGCCAGCGGCCGACGTACGAGTGGCTGCGCAGTCACATCAGTGCCGAGAAGCCGCTGATGTTCGCCGAGTTCGCCACGGTGCCCGATCCGGCGGACGAGGACCGTCAGCGCGAGTGGTACGAGAGGATCCCCGAGGTGGCCAGGACCATGCCCGATGCCAAGGCGCTGGTGCACTGGAACAGGGCCGTCCCCGGCAAGGGCTGCGACCTCACGGTCAACGAGGGCCCGGGGCTGGAGGGTTACCGCACGGCAGGCCAGGACGCGTACTTCAAGCAGCCGGTGCCCGGCCGCTGACCCGCCCCCGTACTCCGTACGCCACCGCAGTGGCCGCGAACAGCCCGAGGAACACGGGCAGCGCGGCCGAGGCGAAGGCGTCCTGCGCGACCCACCCGGCCACCGCGAGCACCCACACCAGGGCGGCGGTGGCCCGCCCGTCGGCCCCGGCCGTCCGCAACAGCACCGCGCACAGCGCCAGGCAGAGCAGCTGGAGCGCGAACGGCAGGGCCCGGAGCACCCCCGCCGGGGAGTCCATCCCCACGGCGCCGGCGAGGAAGTCGGCGAGCGTCCCGTGCCACTCCCGGGAGGCGGCGGCCGGCCGGACGCCGAGGAGGAGCGGCGCGGAGTGCAGCGCCCCGACCGTCAGCAGCAGCGTCGCGCCCAGCAGCGCGGGCCGGGTCCTGCGGAGCGTGAGGGCAGCGCTGTGGACGACGATCAGGAGCACCCCTGCGGCCACGGTGACCGGAGGCAGGGCGTCGATCAGCTCCCTGCCGGTCAGATGCGCGAGCCCGGGGTGCGCCGAGCGCGCCAACGGCACCCAGAACAGCCCGGCCGCGAGCCCGAGCAGCGCCCAGAGCCACACCGCATCGCCGCGCCCGGGCCGCCGGGTGTCCGCCTTCGCAGCCGGGTCACGCTGCGCCGCGAGCCGGGCCCAGCTCGTCCCGAACTCCTCGCTCCCCGGCCTCGGCCGCCGCGGGACCCGGCCGGACCGCGCATGCCCCGGTGCTCGCCCCGACCGCACACGCCGCAGGCCCCCGTCCCGTGATGCGCGCCCGGTGAGGGCCGAGCGCAGTCCCACCGCGGACACGAGCGCCACCGCCGTCATGGCCGTCAGCACCGCCCAGCCCGCTCCGGCGATCCCGGCCGGGCCGAGCAGCACGGCGGCAGAGCCCAGGACGAGGACGCACATCGCACCCTGAAGGACGGCCAGCGCACCGGTGCGGCCCTGCACGCGCAGGACCCCGATGTACAGCTCGACCACGACCCTGGGCAGGGCGGCCGCGGCCAGCAGCCGCAGGACCAGGGCCCCGTGGCGGGCGTACTCGGGGCCGAAGGGGCTGAGGATCTGCGGGGCGAAGAGGACCAGGACGACCACGACGGGAACCAGCAGCACGGCCATGCGGCGCAGCGCCCCGCGTACGCCTTCGGCCAGCCGGCCGGGGCTGTGCGAGGCGTGCGCGGTGAGGGAGGAGGCCATGTTGATGGCCATGAACTCCATGGTGCCGCCGACGGTGTACGCGATGTAGAAGAAGCCGTTGTTCGCGGCGTCGAAGCGCACGGCCACCATCACCGGCAGCAGGTTGATCATGGCCAGGCTGAAGAGCGCGCCGACGGAGTCACCGGCCAGGAACCGGCCGATCTCGCGCATCCGGGGCGGTTCGCGGTCACGGTCGGCCCCGGCCTGACGCGGGATCAGCCTGCGGAAGATCAGCCAGCCGAGCGGCAGCACGGACAGTGCGATGGCCACGGCCCAGGACACGAAGACACCGAGGACGGGCAGGGCGGTGGCGAAAACGGCGAGGAGCAGCAGCTTGCCGAGGGAGAACACGGCGTTGCCGACGGGCACCCAGACGGCCTTGCGCAGTCCGGTCAGCACCCCGTCCTGGAGGGTGAGGATCGCCCAGGCGACGCAGGCACCGGTGAAGACGAGCCCGGCGGACAGGGTCCCGAGCGGGGCGTACGAGTCACCCCACAGATCAAGGGTGAGCAGGAAGACCGCGCAGGCCAGGGTGACGACGACGGAGCTGACCAGATAGGTACGGACGACCAGGGATCCGGTGGCGCGCCCGGCGCGGGGCACGTAGCGCACGACGGCGCCGATCATCGTGGTCGCGGTGACCGAGGCGAGGAGCCGCATTGCCGCGATGGCCGCGGAGCCCTGGCCGACGGCCTCCTCCGTGTAGTAGCGGGCCGCGACCAGCCAGAAGCCCAGGCCGAGCGCGGCGGACACCCCGGTGGAGAGCATCAGGGCGTAGGCGTTGCGGAACATCGAGTCGCCGTCGGCCGCGGCCTCCGGGGCCGGTGAGGGCGCCGCCACGGCCTCCGGCAGGCCGGCTCTCGCGGTGTCAGTCACCGGGCAGCTCTCGCGCGGCCCTGGCACCCGCCGATGCCAGGACGTCGATGACCCGGCCGGCGCGCAGCGGGTCGACGGGCAGGGCGTGCCGGGCGAACCAGGCCGCGTCGGCGGGGGAGTGGGACGGGTCGGTGAACGGCGTGCCCGCGTAGCTGTCGAGCGGCGGGTCGTAGAGATAGCCGACGGTGATGCGCCGGCGTGCGAGCGCGGCGACGGCCGCGTCCCGGTCGGCCACCAGCAACGGCACCCGGAACAGCGGCTGTACGGGGGCGCCGGCGGCGACCGGCGGCGCCCAGGGGGTCCGGAGGAGGCGCTCGGTGCCCGCCCGGTGCGCGGCGAGCCGCCCGTCGAGGCCGGCCAGCAGACGCCGGATGCGGCTCAGCCGTAATCGCCCCGGAGCGATGCGGTAGTCGTGCATGTCGACGCGGACCCAGGAGTGGAAGGCCGCCAGCGAAGGCGCGGACCGCAGCGCCTCGCGCAGCTCCGCGGGCCGCAACGGCATCCGGATCTCCTCCCGTTCCTGGAGCCCGAGGAGCCGCAGGGCCCACCAGGCGGCCGGGGCGAGCCGCAGTCCGCGGACGGCCGACTCCGCGTACGGGCGTACGGCGTAGGCGAGTTCGGCGGTGAGGCGGGCCGGGTCGAGCAGGGCGTCCCTGGCGTGCTCCAGCGGGGCGCGCAGGGCGGGGTCTGCGACGGCGAGGAAGCCTCCGGCCTTCGCGCCGACGTGTTTGGAGAGGCTGAAGACGGCCGCGTCCCCGAAGGAGCCGACCGGCTTCCCGTCCGTGACACTGCCGATGGCGTGCGCCGCGTCCTCGATCAGCGGGATGCCGAGGCGGTCGCAGCGCTCGCGGAGCCGCAGGGCCGGGTCCGGATTTCCGTACAGATTGGTGGTGAGGACGGCGCACAGGCCGTTCCACACGGCGTCGGGCACGGCGTCCACGTCGATCGAGCCGTCCGCCGGGGACAGCGGGGCCTGGACGGGGCGCAGACCGGCGGCGAGGACGACGAAAAGGATGACGTCGTCGTTGACCGGGGACATCAGGACCCTGCCGCCGGGTTCGCACCAGTGGCGGAGCGCCAGGTAGAGACCGAGCCGGCAGGACGGGACGTACAGGCAATCCCGGCCGAGCCGGACGCCCATCGCCTCTTCCACCGCTTGCGGTACGGCACGGCCGACAGGGCCGCTCTCCCCACGATGCATGTGTTCCCCCCAGAACCCCGCCCAATGTCGCCCAGTCCGTGGCACTTCGTCAACAATGCGGAAGGACCCGCCCGTTCGGGCAGGTCCTTCCGCAATGATCACGTACGGGGGGTGGGGTGACGTCGGGTCACTCCTCCACGGTCAGGCCCTTCCTGAGCTTGGCCAGGGTCCGCGAGAGCAGCCGGGACACGTGCATCTGCGAGATGCCGAGCTCCTCGCCGATCTCCGACTGCGTCATGTTCGAGACGAACCGCATCGAGAGGATCGTGCGGTCGCGCAGCGGGAGCGAGGCGATGAGCGGCTTGAGGGACTCGACGTACTCGATGCCTTCGAGCCCGTGGTCCTCGTAGCCGATGCGGTCCGCGAGGGCGCCCTCGTTGCCTTCGGTGTGCTCGTCGGGCTTGGCGTCCAGCGAGCTCGCGGTGTACGCGTTGCTCGCGGCCATGCCCTCGACGACCTCGTCCCTGCTGAGGCCGAGCCGGTCGGCGAGTTCGACGACCGTGGGCGAGCGGTCCAGCTTCTGGGCCAGCTCGTCGCCGGCCTTCGCCAGGTCGAGCCGCAGCTCCTGGAGCCGGCGCGGGACACGCACGGACCAGCTGGTGTCACGGAAGAAGCGCTTGATCTCGCCGACGATGGTGGGCATCGCGAATGTCGGGAATTCGACGCCCCTGCTGAGCTCGAAGCGGTCGATCGCCTTGATCAGGCCGATGGTGCCGACCTGGACGATGTCCTCCATGGGCTCACTGCGGGAGCGGAACCGCGCGGCGGCGAACTTGACCAGGGCCAGATTCAGCTCGACGAGGGTGTTGCGTACGTACGCGTACTCGTGGGTGCCCTCTTCCAGGGCTTCGAGCCGCGCGAAGAGCGTCTTCGACAGCGCCCTGGCGTCCAGCGCGCCCACCTCGGCGTAGGGCGGGATCTCGGGAAGGCCTTCCAGGCCTTCGAACTCCTCGGCCGGGAGGTCGGGGAGGTGGTCGTCGGCGGTCAGGCCGGTGGTGCTGAGGGTGCTGGTGCGCGGGCCGGGGACGGCGCTCGCGGCAGCGGAGTCGGAATCGGTCGGTCCCTGAGGACATGCCGACGTCGCGATGTGGGTACGCGATACGTCGAGCCGGGGTGACATGGTTCTCCTCCATCGTTCTCGGCATATGGCTGCCGATGCCCATACGTCTTCCTGCGGTGAAGCGGCGCCTCCGAAGCCGATCGAAATTCCTGGTGCAGATGTCCCTGCGGATGTCCCTTCTACCCTTACCCGTTTCCAGCCATGAGTTACAAGCGCCAAATACGCCTATATGTCCGGTTTGTTGAGTTCTTCGACTACCGTGTGGCGAGGGAAACGCGTAATGTTTTACGCACGTCGGGGGCAGCCACGATGAAGCCGCGTACACAGGGACGTGGGTAGTGACGGACGGCGAAGAGGGACAGTCAATGGACCGCGGGACGGTCGGCAGTGCGAACCGGGGTCGGCTGAGTGTCGGCGTCCGGACCGAGGGGCGGAGCGAGGTCGTGACGCCGGTGGGTGAGCTCGATCACCACACCGCCGATCTGCTCCGGGAGCCCCTGGAGAGCGCGGTCGAGGCAGGGCGTGCGCGCCTGGTGGTCGACTGCTCGGGACTCGACTTCTGTGACTCCACCGGGCTCAATGTGCTGCTCGGCGCGCGTCTGAAGGCCGAGGCAGCCGGAGGAGGGGTGCATCTGGCCGGAATGCAGCCCGTGGTGGCTCGCGTCTTCGAGATCACGGGGGCGGAGGCGGTCTTCACCGTCCATGCCTCGCTCGCAGACGCTCTGAGCGACTGACAGCGGCGGCGTTCCGCATGCGTGTCCCCGGCCTCGGAAGCCCCGGATGTCGCGCGCGTCACGCTCTTGGCGTAGGCGAAAAGGGTGTTGTCACCATTCGGCCGGGCAGGAGACATCCCGTCGGGGTCATGGAACCCGCACACTCTGTATCTGAATCAGTTCTGTTCGATGGCAACACGGTGAATCGGTGAGGTGAAGCGCTGATGAGCACCACCCGGCAGCATCCGCCGGGCGGCCTCGGCCGCGAGCCGGACGGCACGGGCGGCACCGCCTCTGCCGTACCCGCTGACCGGCAGTGGCGCACGCTCTCGCTGAGACATGCCAGCGGCATCGTGCCGATGGCCCGCGACTTCGCCCGGCAGGCGCTGCACGACTGGGGCTGGCTGCCCGCGTCGGGAGCGGACCGGCGGGCCGCCGCGGAGGACGTCCTCCTGGTCGTCTCCGAGCTCGTCACGAACGCCTGTCTGCACGCGGACGGCCCCGACGAGCTCCGTATCGGCTGTTCGGCCAAGATGCTCAGGGTCGAGGTCGTCGACGCCGGTGCGGGCCAGCCGTCACCGCGCACCCCGCACCGCGCGGGGCGGCCCGGCGGGCACGGCATGTTCATCGTGCAGCGGCTCTGTCTCGACTGGGGCGTCACGCGCACGCCCGAGCGGCCGGGCAAGACGGTCTGGGCGGAGCTCGCGGCGCCCGCCTGAACGGCTTTCTGCTTCCTACTTCCTGTTTCCTGTTTCCTGTACGCACGGCACAGGTACGAACGGCCTCGGGGCCCGCACCGGACGGTGCGGGCCCCGAGGCCGTTCAGGCGGTCCGGTCAGCGGACGTCGCCCATGAGCTTCTTGACCTTGCCGCGGTACATGAAGATCGCGACACCCGCGAGGACCGCGAGCGCGGCCTGGAGCGCCACCACCGAGTTGCCGTTGAGTTCGACACCCGCGAGGGACAGCAGCCCCGTGGTGCAGTCGCCGGCGGTCACGGCCAGGAACCAGACACCCATCATCTGGCTGGCGTACTTGGCCGGGGCCATCTTGGTGGTGACCGAGAGGCCGACCGGGGAGAGCGTCAGCTCGCCGACGGTCTGCACGAAGTAGATCGCGACCAGCCACATCGCGGCGGCCTTGTGCCCGTCGCCCGCGATGGCCAGGGGCGCCAGGAACAGGAAGAACGACGCACCGACCAGCACCAGACCCGAGCTGAACTTCACGATCGTGCTCGGCTCCTTGCCCCGCCGGTTCAGCGCCATCCAGAAGGCGGCGAAGACCGGGGCCAGCGCCATGATCAGGACCGGGTTGACCGACTGGTACCAGGAGACCGGGAAGTCCCAGCCGAGCACCGAGTTCTCCGCCGAGGAGTCGGCGAAGATCGCCAGGGTCGAACCACCCTGGTCGTAGATCATCCAGAAGATGGCGGCGGCCACGAAGAACCAGATGTAGCCGGACATCTTCGCCTGCTCCGCCTTGCTGAGCTCCTTGTCGCGCTTGATGCGCGCCAGGACCATGACGGGGATGACGAGACCGGCGACCGTGATCGGGACCAGTAGCCAGTTCAGTGTGTAGACGCCGGTGACGACCGTGCCGATGTAGAAGACGGCCGCGACGCCCAGCCAGATCATCGACTTGCGCAGCGTGGCGGCGCGCTCGTCGGCGGAGAGCGGCTTGGGCACGATGTGGCTGCGCTGGTCCAGGTGGCGGGTGCCGAGCAGGAACTGGGCGACACCGAGCGCCATGCCGAGGGCGGCCAGGGCGAAGCCCAGGTGCCAGTTCACGTTCTCGCCGACGGTGCCGATGGTCAGCGGGGCGGCGAAGGCACCGAGGTTGATGCCCATGTAGAAGATCGTGAAGCCACCGTCACGGCGCGGGTCGTCCGGGCCGTCGTAGAGATGGCCGACCATCGTCGAGATGTTGGCCTTCAGCAGACCGGAACCGATCGCCACGAGGCCGAGGCCCGCGAAGAAGGTGCCCTCCGCGGGCAGCGCCAGCACCAGATGGCCGAGCACGACGACGCCGCCCGCGATGGCGACGGTCTTGCGCGGGCCCCAGACACGGTCGCCGAACCAACCGCCGGGCATCGTGAGCAGGTACACCAGCGACAGGTAGACCGAGTAGATCGCGGTGGCCGTGGCGGGGTTCATGTGAAGCCCGTTGGGAGCGATCAGGTAGAGCGGGAGAAGGGCGCGCATGCCGTAATAGCTGAAACGCTCCCACATCTCCGTCATGAAGAGAGTGGCCAGGCCGCGGGGGTGGCCGAAGAAGGTCTTTTCCGCACCAGGAGTACGGGACGAGTCCTTCGTCAGGCTGGACGCCATGGTCGATCCTTGCTGGTCGGGACGCGTCGCCTCGTGAGCGGTACGCGCCCGGTGGGGGGTGGCCGGCACCGGGCGGACACGCCCCGACCCCCGACGCCTCGAGGGATCCGATCCGCCCACAGCTCCGGGGGAGCTCAGGGACGGGATCGTGGGACAGACCGCTCCGGGATCCACGCCCGGCACGCGTCCTCGCGCTCCGGGCCCGGCCCACAGGTCATTCACTGGTCGGGGCCGGCGGGAACCGGCCCGTACACAAAAGAGACCCTTGGCGCTAAAAGCTGCCCAAAGGTCCTTCGGCGGTGCAACAGGCGTCGAGCAACCATACGACACGACACGCGGGGATATGGAAGGACTTGAGAGATGGATCACAGGTGGCTATGGAGCCACACTCCCATATTCAAAGGAGGATGACCGTTTTGTGGCGCTGACCCGCAGGGCTCAGCCGGTGCCGCACCCCGCAGGGCCTGCGCGGACTACCATCACCCCATGACCCGTGTACTGCTCGCCGAGGACGACGCATCCATCTCGGAGCCACTGGCCCGCGCCCTGCGCCGTGAGGGTTACGAGGTCGAGGTCCGTGAGGACGGCCCGACCGCCCTCGACGCCGGACTCCAGGGTGGCATCGACCTGGTCGTCCTCGACCTGGGGCTCCCCGGGATGGATGGCCTGGAGGTCGCCAGGCGGCTGCGGGCCGACGGCCACGCCGTACCGATCCTGGTGCTCACCGCCAGGGCCGACGAGGTCGACACGGTGGTCGGCCTGGACGCCGGGGCCGACGACTACGTCACCAAACCCTTCCGCCTCGCCGAACTCCTCGCCCGGGTCCGCGCCCTGCTGCGCCGCGGCGCCACCGAGCCCGCCCCGCAGCCCGCCACCCACGGCGTCAGGATCGACGTCGAGTCCCACCGTGCGTGGATGGGTGACGAGGAACTCCAACTCACCGCCAAGGAGTTCGACCTCCTGCGGGTCCTCGTACGGGACGCGGGACGGGTCGTCACCCGCGACCAGCTGATGCGTGAGGTCTGGGACACCACCTGGTGGTCCTCCACCAAGACGCTCGACATGCACATCTCCTGGCTCCGCAAGAAGCTCGGCGACGACGCGGCCAATCCGCGCTACATCGCCACCGTCCGGGGCGTCGGCTTCCGGTTCGAGAAGAGCTGACGTACAGAACAGTCATGCGCCGCCGACTGATCAACTCCACGCTCGCCGTGGTGCTCGTCGTGATCGCCGTCTTCGGCGTCTCCCTCGTCATCGTCGAGACCCGCACCATCAGCAGCAGCGCCCAGGAGACCGTCGACTCCGAGACCTTCCGGCTGATCAGCGTCGTCGAGAGCCGGCTGCTCGGCGCCGAGCGGATCACCCCCCAGGTCCTCGCCGAGCAGGTGGACCCCAGCCGCTACGCCCGCGTCGAGATCCCCGGGCGCGCCCCCATCGAGGTCGGCGAGCGCCCCACGGACGGCAACACCATCCGCAGCACGGAGACGGGGGAGCAGGGCGAGAAGGTCACCGTCGAGCAGTCCCGGTCCGTCGTGACCCGCGAGGTCGGCAGGACCCTGCTGATCATCGGGGCGGTGGCGCTGCTCGCCATCGTCTCCGCCGTGCTCCTCGCCGTACGCCAGGCCAACCGGCTCACCTCCCCGCTCATCGACCTCGCCGAGACCGCCGAACGCCTCGGCTCCGGCGACCCGCGCCCCCGGCACAAGCGGTACGGGGTGACGGAGCTGGACCGGGTCGCCGATGTCCTGGACTCGTCCGCCGAGCGGATCGCCCGGATGCTGACCGCGGAGCGGCGCCTCGCCGCGGACGCATCGCACCAGCTGCGTACGCCCCTGACCGCCCTCTCCATGCGGATCGAGGAGATCTCCGTCACCGACGACCCGGACACGGTGAAGGAGGAGGCGAACATCGCGCTCACCCAGGTCGAGCGGCTCACGGACGTGGTGCAGCGGCTGCTGACCAACGCCCGGGACCCGCGCACCGGCTCCGCCGTCGTCTTCGACCTCGACGAGGTCGTCAAGCAGCAGATCGAGGAATGGCGCCCCGCCTACCGCAGCGCCGGCCGTGCCGTCGTCTGCTCGGGCAAGCAGGGTCTGGAGGCCGTCGGCACCCCCGGCGCCGTGGCCCAGGTGCTCGCCGCGCTGATCGAGAACTCGCTGATGCACGGTGGCGGCACGGTCGCACTGCGTACGCGCGTCACCGGCAACCAGGTCGTCATCGAGGTCACGGACGAGGGCCCAGGGGTCCCCGTCGATCTCGGGGCGCGGATCTTCGAGCGCTCCATCAGCGGCCGTAACTCCACCGGGATCGGCCTCGCCGTCGCCCGTGACCTCGCCGAGGCCGACGGGGGACGGCTCGAGCTGCTCCAGCAGCAGCCGCCGGTGTTCGCCCTCTTCCTCAGCCGGGTCGCGCCCAGCCGCAAGGAATCCGTACGCCCGGTGCGCTGAGCGGGTGCGTGGCGCCGGACGACGTCAGCGGGACACCGGGCCCGGGGTCACCTCGTCGGCGGGCCGCCGCTGCCCCAGAAACCGTTCCGCGCTGAGCACGGCCTCCTTGGCAGGCAGCGTCCTGAACACCCAGGTGCGGTAGGACCAGAAGCGGAACAGGGTCGCGATCCCGATTCCGAGGATCTTGAAGACGTTGCTCTGCACCGGGCTGTTCCACCCGAAGCCGTACGTCGCCAGATACAGGACGCCCGTCTCGATCACCGCGCCGGCGGCGCTGAACAGCAGGAACAGCACCAGCTCCCGGGTCCGGCCGCTCTTGTCGCGGTCCCGGTAGGTCCAGTAACGGAAGCCGACGTAGTTGAAGAGGATGGCGACGACCGTCCCCATCAGCCCGGCCCGCACCACCGGGATGTCCGTGGTGCGCCAGATCAGGTTGGAGACGACGATATTGACGACCAGGCCGAGTGCGCCGACCGCGCCGAACTTGGCGACCTCCCGGGCCAGCAGATCAAGCCGGGTCCGCAGTGCGCCCCGTTCGCTCATAGTGGTCGCTCAGCCCCGTCCGGTCGGTTTCGTCAACCTGGCCATGCTAACGGCCTGGTGTGCGAAGGCGAGCGGTCACCGGGGCGGGGCCGCGCAGCGTGCGGGTGGTCCCGCACGGCCCGATACTCTGGAAGCGTGACGTTCCCTGTAGTCGGTATGGTCGGCGGCGGTCAGCTCGCCCGCATGACCCACGAGGCGGGCATCCCCCTCGGCCTGAAATTCAAGCTCCTCAGTGACACCCCCCAGGACTCGGCCGCCCAGGTGGTCGGCGAGGTCGTCGTCGGCGACTACCGCGACCTGGAGACACTGCGCGCCTTCGCCCGCGGCTGTGACGTGATCACCTTCGACCACGAGCATGTGCCGACCGAGCACCTGCGGGCCCTGGAGGCGGACGGGATTCCCGTACGCCCCGGCCCCGACGCGCTGGTGCACGCCCAGGACAAGGGGGTGATGCGCGCGAAGCTCACCGAGATCGGCGCGCCCTGCCCCCGTCACCGCATCGTCGCCGACCCGGCGGACGCGGCGGCCTTCGCCGACGAGGTGGGAGGCTTCCCGGTCATCCTCAAGACGGTCCGCGGCGGGTACGACGGCAAGGGCGTGTGGGTGGTCCGCTCCGAGGCGGACGCCGCCGAGCCGTTCCGTGCCGGTGTTCCCGTGCTCGCCGAGGAGAAGGTCGACTTCGCGCGGGAGCTGGCGGCGAACATCGTCCGCTCGCCGCACGGCCAGGCAGTCGCCTACCCGGTCGTCGAGTCCGTCCAGGTCGACGGGGTCTGCGACACGGTCATCGCCCCGGCGCCCGGTCTGGACGAGCGACTCGCGGGCGAGGCCCAGCAGCTCGCCCTGCGGATCGCCGCCGAGCTGGGCGTGGTCGGCCACCTCGCGGTCGAGCTCTTCGAGACCCGTGATGGTCGCATCCTCGTCAACGAGCTCGCGATGCGTCCGCACAACTCCGGGCACTGGACCCAGGACGGCGCGGTCACCTCGCAGTTCGCCAACCACGTACGGGCCGTCCTCGACCTCCCGCTCGGCGACCCGCGTCCGCGCGCCACCTGGACGGTCATGTGCAACGTACTCGGCGGCGACTACCCGGACATGTACCAGGCGTACCTGCACTGCATGGCCCGCGACCCGCAGCTCAAGATCCATATGTACGGCAAGGACGTGAAGCCGGGCCGCAAGGTGGGCCACGTCAACACCTACGGCGACGATCTGGCGGACGTGCGGGAGCGCGCCCGGCACGCGGCCGACTACCTGCGAGGAACGATCACCGAATGACCGCACCAGGCTCCGCCCCCGTCGTCGGCATCGTCATGGGCTCGGACTCCGACTGGCCCGTGATGGAAGCGGCCGCCAAGGCCCTCGGCGAGTTCGAGATCCCCTACGAGGTCGACGTCGTCTCCGCCCACCGCATGCCGCACGAGATGATCGCGTACGGCGAGACGGCCGCCGACCGCGGCCTCAAGGCGGTCATCGCGGGAGCGGGCGGCGCCGCCCACCTGCCCGGGATGCTCGCCTCCGTGACCCCGCTGCCCGTGATCGGCGTCCCGGTGCCGCTGAAGTACCTCGACGGCATGGACAGCCTGCTGTCCATCGTCCAGATGCCGGCCGGGGTCCCCGTCGCCACGGTCTCCGTCGGCGGCGCCCGTAACGCGGGCCTGCTCGCCGCCCGCATCCTCGCCGCCCACGACGGCGAGCTGCTGACCCGGATGAAGGACTTCCAGCAGGAGCTCAAGGAACAGGCGACGGAGAAGGGAAAGCGGCTGCGCGCCAAGGCGCAGAGCGCGGACTCATTCGGCTTCGGGAAGTAGGGCGACCCCATGACGAACACCGGCAACCTGGACCGCGCCCGGCGGCTCCTCGCCGACCACCCCGTCGTCGACGGCCACAACGACCTCCCCTGGGCCCTGCGCGAGCACGCCGGGTACGACCTCGACGCCTGCGACATCTCCCATGACCTGACCGGCACCCTGCACACCGACATCCCCCGGCTGCGGGCCGGCGGCGTCGGCGCCCAGTTCTGGTCGGTCTACGTCCCGTCCAGCCGTGCCGGTGACGACGCGGTCAGCGCCACGCTGGAACAGATCGACGTGGTCGGCGAGATGCTGGCCCGCTATCCGGACGACCTGCGGCGCGCCCTGACCGCCGACGACATGGAGACGGCCCGCGCCGAGGGCCGTATCGCCTCCCTGATGGGTGCCGAGGGCGGCCACTCCATCAACAACTCCCTGGCCACCGTGCGCGCGCTGCACACGCTCGGTGTCCGCTACATGACGCTCACGCACAACGACAACACCGACTGGGCGGACTCGGCGACCGATTCCCCGCGCGTCGGCGGACTGTCCGAGTTCGGCCGTGAGGTCGTGCGCGAGATGAACCGCGTCGGCATGCTGGTCGACCTCTCCCATGTGGCGGCCACCACGATGCGCGACGCGCTCGCCACCTCCGTCGCGCCGGTGATCTTCTCGCACTCCTCCGCCAGGGCGGTCTGCGACCACCCGCGCAACATCCCCGACGACGTGCTGCGGATGCTCGCGGCCAACGGCGGCGTGGCCATGGCGACCTTCGTCCCGAAGTTCGTCCTGCCCGAGGCCGTCGAGTGGACGCTCGCCGCCGACCGCAACATGCGGGAGCACGGCCTGCACCACCTGGACACCAGCCCGGCCGCCATGCGGATCCACGCGGACTTCGAAGCGGTCAACCCGCGCCCGATGGCCACCGTGGCGACGATCGCCGACCACCTCGACCACATGCGCGAGATCGCCGGGATCGACCACATCGGCATCGGCGGCGACTACGACGGCACGGCGTTCCTCCCGCTGGAGCTCGAGGACGTCTCGGGCTACCCGCACCTGATCGCGGAGCTGCTCACCCGCGGCTGGTCGGATGCGGACCTGGCCAAGCTGACGTGGCAGAACGCCGTGCGGGTCCTGCGTGACGCGGAGGCGGTCGCGGGCGAGCTGAGCGCGGTGCATGGCCCGTCACACGCCACGATCGAGGCCCTGGACGGCCCGCTCAGCCGATGAGGGGCGGCCGGGGCCCCCGCGGGGGCCCCGGCTCAGGCCTGCGGGCGGCCCATCGCGCGGTACGTCCAGCCGGCCGCGCGCCACACCGTGGGGTCCAGCGCGTTGCGGCCGTCCAGGATGATCCGGCGCCCGGCGGCCTCGCCCAGCGCGGCGACGTCCAGCTCGCGGAATTCGCGCCACTCCGTCAGATGCAGCACCACGTCCGCACCGCGCACCGCGTCCAGCGCCGTGTCCGCGTAGCCGAGCGTGGGGAAGAGCTGCCGGGCGTTGTCCATGCCCTTCGGGTCGAAGACCGTGACCTGGCCGCCCTGGAGGTGGATCTGCCCGGCGACGTTCAGGGCCGGTGAGTCGCGTACGTCGTCCGAGTCCGGCTTGAAGGTGGCGCCCAGCACCGCGACCCGGGTGCCGAGGAACGACCCGCCGCCCACGGCCTCGCGCGCCAGCTCGACCATATGACCGCGCCGGCGCATGTTGATGGAGTCGACCTCCCGCAGGAAGGTGAGCGCCTGGTCGGCGCCCAGCTCACCGGCGCGCGCCATGAAGGCCCGGATGTCCTTGGGGAGGCAGCCGCCGCCGAAGCCGATACCGGCCCGCAGGAACTTCTTCCCGATGCGCTCGTCGTGGCCGATCGCCTCGGCGAGCTTCACCACGTCGCCGTCGGCGGCCTCGCAGACCTCGGCCATCGCGTTGATGAAGGAGATCTTGGTCGCGAGGAAGGAGTTGGCCGAGGTCTTCACCAGCTCGGCCGTCGGGAAGTCCGTCACCACGAAGGGCGAGCCCTCGGCGAGCGGCCCCGCGTACACCTCACGCAGCAGCTTCTCGGAGCCCTCGCTCTCCACCCCGATGACGATCCGGTCCGGGTGCAGGGTGTCCTTGACCGCGAAGCCCTCGCGCAGGAACTCCGGATTCCAGGCCAGCTCCGCGCCCGTACCCACCGGGGCGAGCTCGGCCAGCCGCTCCGCCAGCCGTGCGGCGGAGCCCACCGGGACGGTGGACTTGCCCACGACCAGCGCGGGCCGGGTCAGCTGCGGGGCGAGCGATTCGAAGGCGCTGTCCACATAGCTCATGTCGCAGGCGTACTCGCCGTGCTTCTGCGGAGTGTTCACACAGACGAAGTGCACATCGCCGAAGGCGCCGACCTCCTCCCAGGAGGTGGTGAAGCGCAGCCGGCCGGTGGAGCCCTCGATGCCCGCGACGTGCTTCCGCAGGATCTCCTCGAGCCCCGGCTCGTACATCGGCACCCTGCCGGCCGAGAGCATCTCGATCTTCTCGGGCACCACATCGAGCCCGAGGACTTCGAAGCCCAGTTCCGCCATGGCCGCGGCATGGGTGGCGCCGAGGTAGCCGGTGCCGATCACGGTGATCCTGAGGGCCATGGGTGCTCCTGAACGGTGCGGACAGATGTGCGGAGCCGAGCATATCCGGGCATGCGGAACCTGGTTTTCCGGGCGTCTCGCGGGGGCGTCCCGGGCTGTTCCAAGGCCTTCTTCCGGGCTGCTGTTCCAGGCCCGCTTCCCGGGCTGTCGGCAAGCTCACGTACCCCGCCCGTATGCCTCCGTTCGGCCTGCGCACTAAAATCAGGTTACTTAACGGTAGTTAGCATCCTTGGGGAGTGAGCGTCTTGGCGGGTTCGACCGATTTCGACCTGTACCGTCCGGCCGAGGAGCACGACATGCTCCGCGAGGCGATCCGTTCGCTCGCCGAGGCGAAGATCGCCCCGCATGCCGCCGTGGTGGACGAGGAGGCGCGCTTCCCGCAGGAGGCCCTGGACGCCCTGGTCGCCTCGGACCTGCACGCGGTGCATGTCCCGGAGGAGTACGGCGGCGCGGGCGCCGACGCGCTCGCCACGGTCATCGTGATCGAGGAGGTGGCCCGTGTCTGCGCGTCCTCCTCCCTGATCCCGGCCGTGAACAAGCTGGGCTCGCTCCCGGTGATCCTCTCCGGCTCCGAGGACCTGAAGAAGAAGTATCTGGGCCCGCTCGCCAAGGGCGACGCGATGTTCTCGTACGCCCTGTCCGAGCCGGACGCCGGCTCCGACGCGGCGGGCATGAAGACCAAGGCCGTGCGCGACGGTGACTTCTGGGTCCTCAACGGTGTGAAGCGCTGGATCACCAACGCAGGCGTCTCCGACTACTACACGGTCATGGCCGTGACCGACCCGACGAAGCGCTCGAAGGGCATCTCTGCCTTCGTCGTCGAGAAGGCCGACGAGGGTGTCTCCTTCGGCGCCCCGGAGAAGAAGCTCGGCATCAAGGGCTCACCGACGCGCGAGGTCTACCTCGACAACGTCCGTATCCCCGCCGACCGCATGATCGGCGAGGAGGGCACCGGCTTCGCCACCGCGATGAAGACCCTGGACCACACCCGCATCACGATCGCGGCCCAGGCTCTCGGCATCGCGCAGGGCGCCCTCGACTACGCCAAGGGCTACGTCCAGGAGCGCAAGCAGTTCGGGAAGCCGATCGGCGACTTCCAGGGCATCCAGTTCATGCTCGCCGACATGGCGATGAAGCTGGAGGCGGCCCGCCAGCTCACCTACTCGGCGGCGGCCAAGTCCGAGCGCCTCGACGGTGACCTGACCTTCTTCGGCGCCGCGGCCAAGTGCTTCGCGTCCGACGTCGCGATGGAGGTCACCACCGACGCCGTCCAGCTGCTCGGCGGCTACGGCTACACCCGTGACTACCCGGTGGAGCGCATGATGCGCGACGCCAAGATCACGCAGATCTACGAGGGCACGAACCAGGTGCAGCGCATCGTCATGGCCCGCAACCTGCCGTAGGGCAGGGAGATGTGACGGGAGGCCCCTGCCGGATCCGGCAGGGGCCTCCCGTCTGTCGTCAACTTTCGTACGCCGTAATGAAGTTGATGCACAGTCCCGGTAAGTAGTCTGATTATGCGTGTGGATCCAGGGTAGGTGGGGCAGCTGAGCCGTAGGTGACGAGTACGAACAGGACCCCGTCAGTGTCAGATTCCGTGCCTGCACTGCCTGACCGCGATGCTTTTGTCGCGTACGCAGACAGGTATGGCCCCCGCCTTCTGCTGTGGGTCTGGGACCGGGCGGAGGGGGAGGTGGACCGCCATGTCTCCTGCGCCGGCTTCGGCTCGCTCCAGAGCATCCCCATGAGCGCCGTCCGGCTCCTCGTCGACCGACTGTGCGCCGAGGAGCTGATCGACTCCGTCGGCGGACCCGGCCCGACGGTCGGGGCCCCGGTGGTCATGCTCCGGGCCGCGGGCGCGACGCAGGCCCGCAGGCTCCAGGCGCTGCGTGCCAACGCCGCCGAGCGGACCCGCCACGCGGCGCGCGCCATACTGCACTGGAGCCACGCCAACACGCACCGGCAGCCGCTGCGGATCAGCGGGTTCCTCGACTCGCCCGATGTCTTCTTCCTCGGCGAGGCGCTCTCCCGGAGCGAGGTCGCCCGTGCTCTCACCTATCTGGCCGCCGAAGGGCTGATCATCTGCGAGGGGCCGCCGTTCCACCACGACGTCGGCTCGCACGTGGCGCTCACCTCGCAGGGCGTGGAGGCCGTGCTGGCCGGAGCCACGGACCTCGGCGCGTACGTGGCGCAGCAGCGCGAGTACCGCCGGCCCACCCAGCACACCCACATCGAGGCCAGGACGATCGAGCACCTCACGCAGGGCGACTCCGACCACAGCGTGCACACCGCGATCGAGATGCACACCGCGCTTCCGCCCGCCGGTCTCGCACGGCTCATCGCGGAGCTGGCGCCGGCGCTCGACCTCGACCCGGAATCGTTCGCGGCTCTCCAGCGCAGCCTGGACGCCCTGGCGGGTGGCGGCGGTCCTGACGACGAGCCGCCACCGGACCGGCAGCGGGGCCTGATGGAAGGGATCCGGCGCATGCTCGGCTCTGCTCCCGACACGGTCGGCCGGCAGCTCCTCCTGGACGCGGTCGGTCAGGCGCTGGGCAGGCTGCTCGGCGGCTGACGGCCGGGGGAACGGGACGGGCGAGGGGACGTGCGGCACCGGAACAGAGGACGAAGGCGGAACGGGGGATGAGCGATGGGGACGCTTTTGTACGCACGGGATCCGCTCTTGCACGGGCTGGTTCCCAGACTGGTCGGCCTGGCGCCCGACCGGCGGGAACTGGTGCCCCAGGAGCACCGTGACGACTTACCCGTGACGCTGGTCTCCGGGCGGCACGGCATGGGCGGTACCGCGGTGCTCGACGCCCTGGACCAGGCCTACCGCGGGCGGATCCCGCTCGGCAGGGTCGATGCCGCGCGCATCGAACAGGCCCGCTGGTCCGGCTCGGCGGCCGCCAACACCTCGGCCGTGGTCGAGATCATGGAGCGCCTGGTGTGCGAGCTCGCACCGGCGGTCCCGGGCGGGGCACGGATCCGCTTCTCCCGGCTGTTACCCGGGCTGTTCGCCGTGTCCAGCTGGCACCGCGGTGACGAGGAGGAACAGGCGCTGGCCCGCGGGCGGATCGCCCGCCTGCTCGTCGCATGCGGCCTGGGGCGGAGCGCGGAGGGTGGCGACGGGGGCGGCACGGACTGGACGTACGACGTCAGTGAGCGCCTGGCCGACCCGCAGCAGCGGCAGCATGACCTGGCCCCCGTCACCGAGGCGGTCGTCCAGCAGTATTTCGCGCGGCACACGCGCACCCGCGCCGAACGGTTCGTGCAGAGCTGGTACCACGACCGTTCCAGCGGCTCGGAGGACGGCGAGTCCGCCCTGATCCGGCTGAGTCTGCGCTTCCATCAGGGCGGTGACTTCCAGGACGTCGTCGAACGCACCCTGACCGCCGCCTTCCTCGAAGACCTCGCCGACGCCTATGGCCGGTGGCAGCGCGTCAACCGCACTCCCCGCCCCATGATCCTGCTGGACGACACGCACACCGAGGCCGGGCGGCGCCTCCTCGGCCTGCTGCTCGACCACCGGGCCGAGTCGGGGACCGCCGTCCGCGACTCCCTGGTCGTCGTGGCGACCAGACGGGGCGGTGCGGCCTCCCTCTACCCGGACGCGACGACACGGGAGCTGCCCGAGCTCACCCA
Source organism: Streptomyces sp. NBC_01012 (assembly GCF_045162755.1). Classification (NCBI taxonomy): domain Bacteria; kingdom Bacillati; phylum Actinomycetota; class Actinomycetes; order Kitasatosporales; family Streptomycetaceae; genus Streptomyces; species Streptomyces sp. NBC_01012. The sequence continues at coordinate 4,676,326 of NZ_CP108688.1, forward strand.
TGTGTCCGGCTGGAAGCGGAACGTCGCCTCCTCACCCTCGGCCGGAGTGCTGATGGTCCCGCTGACCCCGCTCAGCCGCAGCGATCTCCTGCTGATGCTCGACCCCGCCCAGGGGCCCCTGCCCCGCCATCTCCCGTCGGCCCTCCACTCCCTCACCCGCGGACATCCGCTGGGCAGCAGGGTGCTGTGCGAGGCGGTCGTCCGCGCCGGCGGCGAAGGCGCCGTCGAACCGGGGGCCCTGCTCGACCTGCCGGCGGGCGAGGGCAGGACGGCGGGCGAGGTGCTGCTGGAGGCGCTGATACCGCAGCCCCAGCTGCGCGCCCATCTGGTGCCGCTCGCGCTGGCCCGTGACCGGGCGGCCGCCCATGCCCTGTCGGCGGTCGCCGTCCCGGGCGACGGCGGACTCCCCGCCGGGGGGCTCCCGACCGCGGCCCTCTATCTGGAGGAGGAGCACTGGACGGACGGCGCGGAGGACGGTCCGGACGGCGGGGAAGCGGAGGGCGGTGCGGGCGCGGGATTCGTGACCGATCCCTTCCTGCGTGCCCTGCTGGTCCATGAGGCCCGCCGGGTGTGCGCCGTGGCCGAACCCGGACGGCGCTGGGCCGACCTGCACGGCGTTCTGAAGGAGCATCACCGGGAGCGCGGCGCCGGCCACGAGCCTGACGTCCTGCGGCACACCCTGGCACTCGGGGACGCGGAGCCGGTGGTGGGCGCACTGACGGAGTACTTCGGCGACTGGCCGGCGGACCGCTGGCTGAACGCCCTTCCCTATGTCGCCGCTGCTCCGCGCCCTCCGTCGGAGGAGTGGACCGACGACCGTGTCGAGATCGCACGCGGCGCCCACGACCTCAGGTACGCCGACGCCGACGACATACACCGGTCCGTCAACAGGCTGCTGCACGCGCTCTGGTACCTGTCCGAGACGTACGCGGAGCCGCTGGACGACCTGTACGACGACATCGGTTCCGAGCTGGCTTTTCTGTCGATGCGGCACACGTCGGGCCGTGCGGTGCTCAACGAGGCCGCACGCTCCTGGCCGGCCGCCGTGCGCGAACACAGGCCCTGGCCGACGACGAGACCCGAGTACGGACGCGGCCTTCTCCGCGGCGAGGAGTGAGAACTGTGCTGGATCGTTTCCGGAACCGGGCTCTGGGCCCGGCCGACAAGGCAGTCGTCCTGGCCGTGAGCGTCCTGCTGATCGCGGCGGTCGCCTTCGTGGTCGTGCGGATGCTGCCCGACAAGTGCGGTGACGGCCTGGAGTCCGCGGGCGACGAATGCGTCGGCGTCACCGCGGGAGTCCTGGAGGGCGACCCGGAACTCTCGGGCCTGATACAGGCGGTGGCGGACGAGAACGCCCGGGTCGAGAAGGACTGGAAGGACCCGGAGAACGGCCAGGCCCGCATTCCCTATGTGCGCATCGCTCTCATGATGCCGTTCACCTCCGACGCCACCAGTGCGATGAGCACCGCACAGATCGCCCGCTCCCTGGCGGGCGCCCATGTGGCCCAGCTCCGGGCGAACGCACAGGCCGGACCGCGTTACGAGCTGCTCCTGGCCAACGACGGCAAGGACCTCGACCAATGGCGGCCCGTCGTCGACCGGCTCGCGCCGATGGCCGACGACGACGCACCGCTGGTCGGCGTCTTCGGCATGCCGAACAGCATCCCGGAGACCCTCGCTGCCGCCAAGGCCCTCTCGGACCACCGGATACCGGTGATCGGGCCCATCCTCACCTCGACCACCATGCAGGCCGACTACTTCTTCAAGACCTCACCGTCGAACGAGCTCCTGGCGCGGGCGCTGGGCGCGTACCTGGAGAAGAACCCGGGGGACGGGACCGGCTTCCTGGTCTCCGACCGGAGAGAACAGGACAGCTACTCCACGGACCTCAGGGACGTCTTCCTGAAGCACTTCGGCCAGAAGTACGGACTGAAGCAGCGGCAGGCGTCCTACCTGGGACTGATCGGTGACGACAAGGGCGTACCCCAGCGGTTCTCCGACGTGGCCCGCAGCATCTGCCTGACCAAGGCGGACACCGTCTTCTTCGCCGGCCGCGACCACGACCTGCCGCACCTGGTGAACCGGCTGGCGAACGAGCCCTCCTGCGGCCACGACGCGCCGACGCGCATCCTGAAGGTGGGGATCGGCATGGATCCCGAGTCCACGGTGAAGGACACCACGGCGGAGCTGCGGGACTCCCGGATCACCCTCGTCGGCGCGGCCTCGGTCGACACCCTGTCCTGGGGGGACGGCAAGGACCTCCCGGCCGGCCCCAAGGGCTTCCTGAACGGCTTCAAGAAGCTGGGGGACGAACCGGCCTGGGGCGAAAAGCCCCTGGACGACGGCTATGCCGTCATGTACCACGACGCCTTCACCGTGCTGGCCCAGGCCACCGAGCGGGCGTACGACGACATCAACGGCGACGGCGACCCGCCGGCCGACGAGGACGCGGTGGACCTGCCGAACCACGATGACGTGTACAACACCATCATCAACATGAACATCCTCGGCACCGACTCCGGCGCGAGCTGCGTCAACTGCGTACGCGGAGCCGGCGGCACCTTCGGCTTCGACGACTCCCCCGACACCCGGAAGTGGGCCGTCTGCAAGCCCGTACCGGTCATCGAGTACCCGGCCGCACCCGCCACCGGTACGGCCAAGAAGCCCGGCCGCGACTACCGCACCTACGAGGACGTCTTCGACGGCTCCTGCCCCTGAGAACCGGATCGCGGACCTCGCGGGGGCCGCCGGGGCCGATGACTGAGCGCGAGTCGGAATCGGTTCCCGGCATCTCCCTCCCCGTACGATTCCGATGCCTGCCGATAAGGCATCGAAACCGGACAGATGGGAACCGCCATGCCGAATCAGTTCGCCCTCGACGTCACCAAGATCCGCGAAGAGGCTCGCAGGAACATCTCCAAGGGCCCGGTCACCCCCGCGAACACCGCCGACGTGGAGCGTCTCATCGACGTGCTCAACCAGGTGGTCGCCACGGAGATGGTCTGCTACCTGCGCTACACGCAGAACGCGATCGTGGCCCAGGGGATCAACCGGCAGCAGGTCGCCGACATGTTCCGCGAGCACGCCGGCGAGGAGCTCGACCACTTCCAGCGCGTCTCGGACCGGGTCAACCAGCTGGGCGGCAGCCCCGACATGGACCCGGCGACCCTCGTCGCCCGCTCGCACACCGAGTACGCGACGCCCGCGGAGACCGACCTCCAGGAGATGATCCGGGAGAACTTCGTCGCCGAGCGGATCGCCATCGAGACGTACACCGAGATCGTGCGCTGGATCGGCGAGAGCGACCCCACCTCACGCCGGCTGATCGAGGACATCCTCAAGGAGGAGGAGGACCACGCCGACGAACTCAACGACCTGTACCAGCCGTCGGGATCCGCCGGCGCGTAGCCACGCTCCCTGCCTTCAGCTGCCCTTGACGGTGACCTTCTCGTCGCTCTTCAACTGCCCCACGAGCTGCTTGACCTGTGCCTTGTCCCAGACCAGGTTGCCGTTCACGCTCTCGCCCGTGAGCGGGATGTTCATCGACGTACCCTCGCCGCCGGTGACGCCCTTCATCGCGAAGAACATCTTGCCGAGCGACCAGAGCGACATGTCCTTGTCGACGATCAGTGTGTCCAGGCCCGCGCCCATCGTCGGGTAGAGCTTGAACGGGTTGAGGATCGTCGACGGGGTCGCCGTCTGGGAGGCCAGGGCCGCGAGGAACTTCTGCTGGTTCTTCGTGCGGTCCAGGTCGCTGCCGGCGAAGGCGTACCGGGTGCGGACGAAGGCGAGGGACTGCTCGCCGTTCAGCGTCTGCTTGCCCGCCTGGAAGTCGGCGCCGGAGTTCTTGTCCTTGAAGGCCTTGGGGATGTCCAGTTCGACGCCCCCGATGGCATCCACGATCTTCGCGAAGCCGCCGAAGCCGATCTCGACGTAGTGGTCGATGTGCAGCCCGGTGTTGAACTCGATCGTGCGGACCAGCAGCTCGGGGCCGTCCTCGGCGTAGGCGGCGTTCAGCTTCGTCGTACGGCCCGTGCCCTCGTACTTCTTGCCCGACTCCGAGCCGACGAAGGAAGGGATCTCGACATTCGAGTCACGGGGCAGGGAGATCAGCGTCGGGCCGTTGGAGCCGTCGTGCAGGATCATCATCGAGTCGGTCCGCTTGCCCTCGGCGGAGCCGGTGTGCAGCTTCTTCTTGTCCTCGGCCGTCATGCCCTCGCGGCTGTCGGAGCCCACGACCAGGTAGTTCGTGCCGTCACCCTCGCTCGGCCGGTCGATGACCTTGGAGAGGTCGACCTCGCGCTTGAGTTTGCCGTCGGCCCAGAAGTACGTGCCGACGGAGACGGCGAGCACCACGACGACCAGGGTGAGAACCCCCACTCTGATCCGCCGCCCCCAGTTGGGAGCAGGACGCGCCTGTCCGTAACCTCCGTCACCCCCGGGTCCACCGCCCTGGCCGCCACCGCCGGGCCCACCACCGTAGACCTGGCCGGTGTTGTAGCCACTGTCGTAACCGGGTCCGTCCTGATAGCCCTGGCCCCCCTGCTGCGGCGGGATCTGGGGCTGGGACTGCGGCGGCGCGGGGCGCCGGACGTGCGGCATGGCGCGGGCACTCTCGGGCCGGGCGCTCGCGCTGCCCCGCCCGTAGCGCTCTCCGGATCCGCCGTTCCGTCCTTCGGGCCAATCGCTCATGCGGACCAGTGTGCCGTCTCGACCTGTGGCTCTTACAGGGTGTACGGGGGATCGGGGCAGGGCTGTTGCGAAGCTGATGCAATGCAACCGGGCGCAAGCCCCCGCATAAGGTGGACCGCATGACAGACCAGCCCCAGCCGCCGGAGGACGATATTCCGGTCAAGTCGACCGCAGCCTCCCGGACCACCCTCAGTCACATCATGACCGGCAACGACACCAACCTCCTGGGCACGGTGCACGGCGGCGTGATCATGAAGCTGGTCGACGACGCGGCGGGGGCGGTCGCGGGCCGCCACTCGGGCGGCCCGGCCGTGACGGCCTCGATGGACGAGATGGTCTTCCTCGAACCCGTCCGCGTCGGTGACCTCGTCCATGTCCGCGCCCAGGTGAACTGGACCGGCCGCTCCTCGATGGAGGTCGGCGTACGCGTCATGGCCGAGCGGTGGAACGAGTCGACCCCGGCCCAGCAGGTGGGCAGTGCCTACCTGGTGTTCGCGGCGGTCGACGAGGATGGCAAGCCGCGCCGCGTACCGCAGGTGGCTCCGGAGACCGAACGCGACAGGCGTCGCTACCAGGAGGCCCAGATCCGCCGCACACACCGCCTGGCCCGCCGCCAAGCCATCAAGGCCCTACGCGCCCAACGGACAGCGGAGGGCATCGCGGACTGACTCTCCGTCCGAGGGGAGGTTATGGACGTACATATCGGGCAAATGGCACCCGTTGTCGTCCGTAACACCCCCTCGGCCGACGCCCCCGGGCTCAGCGGGGGGTGCGTAGGCGGTGCAGGAGGGCTTGCTCGGTTCGGTGTGCGGCCGGGTCCTTCCAGAACGTCACGGGTACGTTCCTGATGTGACGGCCCAGTGGATCCAGGACATGGCCGGCGATCTTGAGCTGCCACAGGGCCACCGCCCGGTCCGCGACGGCGAGCTCGGGGAAGCGGTCGGCGAGCCTGGCCTCGAACGCGGCGATGTCCTCGGCGGAGCGCAGCCACACCGTGAGCATCAGATTGTGCGGGCCGGTCAGCGACGCGCAGAGCCGGGTCTCGCGCATCCGGATGAGCTGGGAGGCGATGCGTGAGGTCTCGCCTGCCGGGGCGATGCCCCAGAGCGTGACCGAGATCGGCCAGCCGGAGAGATGGCGGGCCACCTCGCAGCGGTAGATGAGCGAGTCCTGCCGGTGCATGCGGTCCAGCCTGCGGCGGACGGTGGTGGGGCTGACCCCGAGGCGTTCGGCGAGGCGGGCGGCCGGCTGGCGGAAGTCCTCGCTCAGCAGCAGGTAGAGCCGGGTGTCCAGGGCGTCGGGGGCGGGCAGCCCGCGCCGTGGCATGGCCGGTCCCTGGTCCTTCGCCAGCAGGTCGTGGCTGTCCGGGTCCAGCCGGTCCAGGCGCCAGCGGCTGCCCTCGGTGTGGACGGCGGTCGCCGTCTGGGGACGGGTGGCCGACACCCCGGGGAGCCGGCCGAGGCGGAAACCGACGTAGCGGGCCAGCATCGCGAGGTCGGGGAAGGCGGCGGTGAGTACGAGGTCCCGGGCGCCGGTGACGTGCTCGATGGTGATCAGATGCGGGTCGTCCGCGATCTCCGCGGCCACGTCGTGCAGCGCACCGGCCGCGCAGTCCACCTCGATGAAGGCGATGATCGGCACCGCGGGACCCACCGCCACCGTGTAACAGCTGAGCCAGGCGTGTCCGGCCTCCGTGAGCCGGTGCCAGCGGCGGGCCGCCGTCGATGCGTCCACCCCGAGGACCTTGCCGATCTGCGCCCACTCCGCGCGGGGGGAGGTCTGGAGCGCGGTGATGAGCAGATAGTCCAGCTCGTCCAGTTGCTCCGGCCGTTCCGTGCGCAGCAGATGTTCGACGGAAGCCTGGTCGGTGGATTCTTGCGTCGGTCGGCTCATGAGGAGCGCTTTCCTGCGGACGATCATGGGTGAGGGGTTTCGCTCCGCACGATACGCGTATGTCTTTGCTCCACGAGGCCCATGCCCTCGCTCCCGCCCTGACCGCACTCCGCCATGCCCTGCACCGCGAGCCCGAACTCGGGCTCGCTCTGCCGCTGACCCAGGCGAGGATCCTCGCCGCGCTGGACGGCCTGGGGCTGGAGATCCGGACCGGTGAGGCGCTGAGCTCCGTGACGGCGGTGCTGCGCGGCGGCCGGCCAGGACCCGCCGTTCTGCTGCGTGGTGACATGGACGCGCTCCCGGTCCAGGAGGACACCGGGCTGCCGTACGCCTCCGAGCTCGACGGTCGTATGCATGCCTGCGGGCACGACCTGCATGTCACCGGGCTCGTCGGTGCGGCCCGGCTGCTGGCCGCCCGGCGGGAGGAGCTGGCCGGGGACGTGGTGTTCATGTTCCAGCCCGGCGAGGAGGGGCAGGGCGGCGCGCAGATCATGATCGACGAGGGTGTCCTCGATGCCGCCGGGGAGCGTGTCGTCGCCGCGTACGCCTTGCACGTGATCTCCACCGGCGCGCCCACCGGGTTCGCCGCGACCCGGCCGGGCCCCGTGCTCGCCGCGTCGGACGCCGTGGATGTCACGGTGCTCGGGCGGGGCGGGCACGGCTCGTCACCGCATTCGGCCGCCGATCCGGTGCCCGCGCTGTGCGCCATGGTCACCGCGCTCCAGACAGCCGTCACCCGCGAGATCGACGTCTTCGACCCGGCCGTCGTCACGGTGGGGAGGATCGAGGCGGGCACCGCGGCCAATGTCATCCCGGAGACCGCCGCGTTCTCCGCCACCGTGCGGACCTTCTCCGATGACTCCCGGGCACGGGTGCGGGCCGCCTTCGAGCGGACGGTGCGGGGTGTGGCCGCCGCGCACGGTGTGAGCGCCGAGATCGACTACGTCGAGCAGTATCCGCCGACCGTCAACGACGCGGGGGAGGCGGCGTTCGCCCTGGAGACCGCACGGCAGGTGCTGGGCGAAGGGCATGCCTTCGAGGCGCCCAAGCCGATGGCGGGGGCCGAGGACTTCTCCTTCGTGCTCCGGAAGGTGCCCGGCGCGTTCGTCGGCCTCGGCGCCTGCCCGCCCGGCACCGATCCGGCCACCGCGCCGATGAACCACTCCGCGCAGGCCGTGTACGACGACGGCGCCCTGCCGCACGCCGCCGCTCTCCTCGCCGGACTCGCGCTGCGCCGGCTCGGTGCGCCGCTCGCGGAGGCGGGGGCCGACTCCCCCGACGGGGCCGACTCCCTCGCCGAGGCCGCTTCCGTCGACGGGGCCGCTTCCGTCGACGCCGGTGCGGCGGCGTCCGCCGGATCCGTGCGGGAGTAGCCAGTGACCGTCACCGATACCCCGCCGCCGGGCGCGCCCGGTGGGCAGGCACGGGCCGCGTCCGTCACCGCCGTCGTCGGACTCCTCATCCTCTTCGAGGTGACCAGCGGCTTCCTCCAGGTCGGGCTCGCCCCGCTGCTGCCCGATCTGGCCGACCGTCTGGGCATCGGCTCGGCGGCCCTGAACTGGGTCGTCTCCGTACAGCTGTTGGCGGCTGCCGTCTGTGTCCCGCTGTTCGGGCGCCTCGGTGACCTCCACGGCCACCGGCGGATGCTCCGTATCGCCCTGGTGGCCATCGCGGTGGGCACCCTTGTCGTCGCGCTCGCCCGGGACTACGGCACGCTCCTCGCGGGCCGGGTGCTCCAGGGGCCGCTCGCCGCCCTGCTGCCCCTGGAGATCGCGCTCGTACGGGACCGGCTTCCGGTCGCCGACGCGCGGCGGGCCATCGCCCGTCTGGTGGGTGCGCTGACGCTGGGCGCGCTGGCCGGCGGGGTCGTGATGGGGCTCGTCGACTCCGCGTTCGGCTCCCTGCGGCTGACCCTGCTGGTGCCCGCCGCGCTGGCCGTGGTCTGTGTGCCCGTCTCCTTCGTCGCGGTGCCGGAGTCCCGGAACAGGGCGGCCGGCCGGGTGGACTGGGCCGGGGTGGTGCTGCTCGGCGGCGCCATGGTCGCCCTGCTCGCCGGGGTCTCCGGTGCGGAGAGCGGGTCCTGGGGTTCCGCGCGGGTCCTGGGGCCCGTGGTGCTCGGACTGGCGCTGCTGACGGTGTGGGTGCTGGTGGAGCTGCGCAGCTCCGAGCCCCTGGTCGACGTCAGGGCGCTGGCCGCCCGCACCACCGCGCCGTTCTACTGTGCGGCGTTCCTGTTCGGCGTCTTCTACTTCGGGAGCCAGGCGCCCAACTCCAGCTTCTACGCGGCGGATCCGGAGGTCACCGGGTACGGCTTCGGGCTGAGCGCGCTGTCCATCTCACTGGTCCTGCTGCCCGGCGCCATCGGCAGCGTCATCGGTTCGCTGGGCACGGCTGCCGTCGCCCGGCGGATCGGTTACCGGCCCACGCTGATGGCGGCGTTCGGTCTGGTCGCGCTGACCTTCCTGCAGTTCGCGTTCCTGCACGGGGAGATCTGGCAGATGGCGACCGGGTCCGCGTTCACCGGCCTGGGGATCGGTCTCGCGCTCGGGGCCATGCCGACGGTGATCGTCGAGGCGTCCGATCCTTCGGGGACGGGGATCGCCGTGGCGCTCTACAACAACGTGAAGACGCTGGGCGGGGCCGTGGCGGGCGGTGTCTTCGCCGCCCTGCTCGGTGCGTTCCTCTCGCCCTCCACCGGCGAACCGGGGGAGGGCGGCTACACCGCTCTGTGGCTGGCCGCATCGGCCGCGGCGGTCGTCGCCCTCGTGGCGACCGTGTTCTCCCGGCGGCGTGAGGGGTGACCGGGCCGGGTCGCGGCCGGCCTTCGGAACCCGGTCAGGGGCAGACCACCTGGTCGCCCGTCACCGTGCCGAATTCGCCGCTCTGCGCGTTCTCGGCCTTCACCTTCCGCACCTTGGTGAAGTCGGTGCCGGCCGTGACCTTCAGGGTCGCGCCCTGCCCCTTCACCGCCCTGAGCTCGCATCCCGGCAGCGCGGTGGCCAGGGTCTTCGCCGACCGGTCCCAGCGGGGGTCGTAGGTGACCAGCGTCCGCCGCAGATCGTGCGGAGCGCCGTTGAGGGGGGCGCGGGTGGTGTCGAACCCGGTGGCGCGCAGCGCCTCGTCGACGTCCTGGCCGAGTCCGTCCTTCGGCGTCCCGTTGTAGACCTGCACCCGGATCTGTTCCGGGGCCACGTCGACCGGTGTCGACTTGGGCTGCTTCGGCACGTGCGGGGCGAGCGGTTCGTCCTCGCGCAGGGCCTGGAACATCTGCTTCGACTTCGCCGCGTCCCACTTCACGGTGGAGCCGATGCCCTTGACCTGGTAGCTCTCCTCCGCGATGGGCACGGAGGCGAATTCGGACGAGGCCGGGGTGAAGCCGCGCATGGCCTTGCCCAGCTCCAGCATCTCGTCCGTGCCGAAGCCCTTGTCGGCGCGTACGGATTCGAGCATCGTCGAGGCGACCTGCTGGAATTTCACCGGGTTCATCAGCACACCGCTGCTGGTCGTCTGCTTGATCAGCGCGGCCACGAACTTCTGCTGGCGTTGCATCCGGCTCAGGTCCGCCGCCCCGTCGAGATGCCGGGAGCGTACGTACTGGAGGGCCTGGCCACCGTCCAGCTCGTGGGTGCCCGCGGTCAGGTCAAGGCCGGTGTAGGAGTCCTTCAGCGGCTTGGCGGTGCAGATCTCGACCCCGCCGAGTGCGTCGACCGTCTTCATGAAGCTGGTGAAGTCGACCTCCAGATAGTGGTCGATCTTGACGCTCGTCATCTGCTCGACGGTCCGCACCGTGAGGTGGGGCCCGCCCTCGGCGTAGGCGGCGTTCAGCTTCACCGGGTGCGGCGAGTGCTCCTGGCCGGTGGTGGCGTCGGTGTGGGCGGGGAGTTCGGCGTAGCTGTCGCGCGGCAGGCTGACGACACTGGCCCGCTTCTTGTCGGCCGAGACATGGATCAGCATGAGGGTGTCGGTGCAGTGGCAGGGGGCGCCGCCGAGTTTGTACTTCGCCTTCTCCGCAGCGGTGATCTTGTCGCGGCCGTCGGTGCCGACGAGCAGGAAATTCATGCCGTGGCCGCCCTGGGGGCGGTTCTTCATGTCCTTGAACGGGTCGACCCGGTCGATCCCCGTCTCCAGACCGCTCACCACGGCATGACCGATGCCGCCGGCGCCGAGCACCAGCACGGACAGCCCGGTGACGACCCGCATGCCCCACCGGGGCGGGGGCTTCCGTCCGCCGGTACGGCCCCGGCGCGTGACGCGGCCGCCGGATCCGGCACGCCGTGCGGGCCCGTGCTGTGGGGGAGCTGTGCGGGGGTGCGGTGGACGGGGCGATCGGTGCGGCGTGGGCACGAGGGACACCTCCGCGGTGCGAGTGGGACTTTCGCACGGTAGGCCCATACGATCTGTAGACCGGAGAGGAGAACCGCGGCGCGCGCCGCTGTCCCCCGTTCGCGGTAACGTGGCGGCCGAATCACGCCGTCTCCCGGGGTGCCACATCCCCGGAACCCCGGCACCCCCGAGGACCCCCTGAGGACCACATGTCTGCCGCGCAGTACCCCGCCGTCTCCGTGATCATGCCGGTGCTCAACGAGGAACGCCATCTCAGGAACTCGGTCCGGCACATCCTGGAGCAGGAGTACGCCGGCGAGATGGAGGTGGTGATCGCCCTCGGCCCCTCGAACGACCGTACGGACGAAATCGCTGCCGAGCTGGTCGGGGAGGACTCCCGGGTCCACACCGTCCCCAACCCGACCGGCCGCACCCCCGCCGCGCTCAACGCTGCGATCAAGGCGTCACATCACCCGATCGTGGTACGGGTCGACGGCCACGGCATGCTCTCGCCGAACTACATCGCGACCGCCGTCCGCCTCCTGGAGGAGACCGGCGCGCAGAACGTCGGCGGCATCATGCACGCCGAGGGCGAGAACGCCTGGGAGGACGCCGTCGCCGCCGCGATGACGTCGAAGATCGGCGTCGGCAACGCGGCCTTCCACACCGGAGGGAAGGCGGGCCCGGCCGAGACCGTGTATCTGGGGGTCTTCCGCCGTGAGGCGCTGGAGCGCGCCGACGGCTACAACGTGGAGTTCGTCCGCGCCCAGGACTGGGAGCTGAACTTCCGGATCCGTGAGGCCGGCGGGCAGATCTGGTTCTCGCCCGAGCTGAAGGTGCAGTACCGCCCGCGGCCGAGCATCCGCGCGCTCTCCAAGCAGTACAGGGAGTACGGCCGCTGGCGTCACGTCGTGGCCCGCTACCACGCCGGCTCGATCAACCTGCGCTACCTGGCCCCGCCGACCGCCCTCTGCGCGGTGACCGCGGGGATCATCGTGGGCGCCGTCGTCACCCCGCTGGCGTTCGTCCTGCCGGTCGGGTACGTCGCGGCGATCGTCGCGGGGTCGCTGCCGGCCGGGAAGGGCCTCTCGCTGAAGGCGCGGGCGCAGATCCCGGTGGCGCTGGCCACCATGCACATGTCCTGGGGATACGGCTTCCTGACCAGCCCCCGCTCGCTGGCGAAGCGGGTCATCGCGAGCCGTCGCCCCGCCGTGCAGGAGCAGCGGGAGCAGACCGCCTGACGGCCCGACCGCTGCGTCCATGGGACGTGGCCATGAGACGTGCACATGAGGAGGGGGCCCCGCGAGCGGGGCCCCCTCCTCATGTGCACGAGGTCACCAGGTGAAGTTCGGGTTGACCTGCATGCACGCCTCCTCGTCCGCTCCGTTGAGCGGGTTCGCCGAGTCCGGTGTCTTCTCGTCGGCGGCCTTGGCGGGGTACGCCTCGTCCTTGCGCCAGTCGGCCCCGACGGCCAGGACGATGCCCGAGACGTCGGTCGACTTCTTCACCTGGGACACCGGGATGCCCAGCGCCTTGGCGACCGCCTGCGCGTCGCCCTCCAGATCCGCGCTGGGGTACAGGATGCCGGTGGTCTCGGCCGGCTCGACGTCCTGGGAGTCGACCGTCGCCTTGTCGAAGCCCGCGTCCTTCAGCAGCTCCTGGACCGTACCGGCGCGCCCCTGGACCGGACCGAGCGCGTCGGTGGCGGTCGCGTTGCGCACGCTGACGGCGATCTCGTCGTCGGGGGCGGCCTGGTCCTTGGCGACGGGCGTCTTGCGCTTGGAGGCCTTGCCGTCGAGCGGGATGTCCTCCCGGATCATCCGGAACACCTGCTCGGCCTCGTCGGCCTTGGGGTAGACCCGGCCGCTGAACGCTCCGGTGCCGTACACGTTCGGCATGGTCGTCATGGTGATGCGGTTGGTCGGGGCCTTCTTCAGCTCCTCGGCCAGGTCGTACAGCTTCTTGACGGTGTCGAGGTCCTTGTCGACGGTCAGTGCGCTGGTGGCCGCCTCGGCGAGGTTCATCAGCTTTCCGGGGTCGGTGAGCTTGGTGCCCTTGCGGAGCTCGCGGACCATCGAGTTCAGGTACTGGTGCTGGGCCTTCGTCCGGCCGAGGTCCGTGTTGTCCTCGAAGCCGTACCGGGTGCGCAGCCACTGGAGGGCCTGCTTGCCCTTGACGGAGGTGGTGCCCTTCTCCAGCTTCAGCCCCGACCCCTTGCCGTCGCTGGTGTGCGAGTAGACGTTGGAGTCGACACAGACGGGGACGCCGCCGATCGCGTCGGCCATGGAGACCACACCCGCGAAGTCGATCATCATGAAGTGGTCGATGGTGATGCCGGTGAGCTCGTACCAGGTGGCGACCGTGCACCCGGGGCCGCCGCGTCCCAGGCTCTCGTTGGTCTGGACGTCGGACGTGCTGGCCGGGTACACCTTGTCGGTCTCGGGGTCGGTGCACTTGGGCATCTTCAGCATGGTGTCCCGCGGCATGCTGAGCACGGAGATGTTGCTGCGGTCCGCGGAGAGGTGGAGCAGCATCTGTACATCGGCGAGCGGAGGGCCGCCGAAGGTCTCCTTGGCGCCGCCCAGCTTCTGGTTGGCCGCCGAGTCCCGGGCGTCGGAGCCGATGAGCAGGATGTTCAGCGGGGTCTGTCCTGCGGCGTTGGCCTTGTGGTCGGCCATCTCCTTGTCGCCGAGGGTCAGATCCTTCTTCTTGATGTTGGCGTTGAGGTGCTTGTAGTAGAGGTATCCGGCGCCGCCGGTGCCGATTATCAGCAGCGCGAGGACGGACGCCACCCAGCGCAGGACACGTCGCTTGCCGCCTTTGCGGGGGGCTCGACGGGACCGGCGGCCCGGCTCGGCGGGCCCGCCACCGCTCTCCGGCTCGGCGGACCGCTCACGCCGGCCGTGCCCCTGTCGCCCGGTGTCGCCGGACGTGTCGTCACCGCCGTCGCTCTGCGGCCCCTCATGCCGGCCGCGCGACCGTGTCCCCTCCCCGCGTGTGCTGCTCCGTCCCACCAGGCCCCCCTGCTCCTCAAGAATTCCGCTGTGGCGCGACGACGCGTCGTCACTTCGCGCATTCCGCCTTGTCGGCGCTGGCCCGCTGAATGTCCGCCGGCGCCTTTGCCGGACCCGTGACGGGTACCCCGGCGCCCTTGAAATCCGCTCCCAGGGTCAGCGCCATCGCCTGGAGGCCTTCGTCGTCGGCCGCTCCCTGCTTGAGAGCGGTGGCGGGCAGGCCCATGATGTCCGCGAGTGCGCGGGCCTGGTCCGCCTGGCCCGGCGCGTACGCCAGGGTCGTGCTGTCGATCTTCGCCGGGGCGTTGCCCTTGTTCGTGGAACGCGGCACGCCCTGCTGGTTCTGCAACCAGGTGACGGTCGCGTCCGCCGCCCCGGTGATGTCGCCTCCGTTGAGGACGTCGACGTCTATGTCCGCGGCCTCGGCCCTGCTGCCCTTGAGGACGGTCTTCTGCTTGCTCCTGGTTGCCTGTTCCTTCTTCTTCACCTCGGTGAGCGAGGTGTCGGAGCGCATCATCGAGAACACCTGCTGGGACTTCTGCGGATCCACGACCACGGTGACCGGTGTCGGCTCGGCCGGGTTGTCCTTCACGGGCATCGTGAGGAAGGTGATGTTCTTGGTGTCGGTCCGCTTGAGCTCCTGGGCCAGCGAGGTCAGCTTCTTGATGGACCCGATGCCGGAGTCGACGGTGAGGGCCTTGGTCGCCGAGTCGGCGAGCTTGAAGAGTTTGGTCGGGTCGGTCAGCGTGTCGTCGGACTTCATCCGACGGATCATCGAGCCGATGAACTGCTGCTGGACCTTGATCCGGTCCAGGTCGCTCTCGTTCCCGAAGCTGTGCCGGGTGCGGACGAAGGCCAGCGCGTCCTCGCCCTCGATCGTGGACTCGCCGGCCGGCAGGTCGAGGTGGGAATCCGGGTCCTTGACCGCCTTGTCCAGGCAGACCGTGACGCCGCCGACGGCCGTGGAGAGTGTCTTGACCGCGTTGAAGTCGACCATCATGAAGTGGTCGACCGGAAGACCGGTGATCTTCTCGACCGTGCGCATCGTGCAGCCGGGGTCGCGCCCCTCCTGGCCGAGACTGACGTTGAAGCGCACGTTCTGCGAGCCGGGTATGACCTTCTGCGAGCCGTCCGCCTGCTTGGTGGTGCAGTCGGGGACGTCCGTCATCAGGTCCCGGGGGATGCTCATCGCTGTCGCGTTGGTGCGGTCGGCGGAGACATGGAAGAGGATGTTGGTGTCGGCGTGGCCCGTGCTGCCCTTGTCGCCGTAGCCCTCGTTGCCCTTGCCGGTCCGCTTGTCCGTGCCGATCACCAGGACGTTGAGCGGGCCGTCGGACGCGACGTCCTTGCTGCCCGCGTCACCGACATCGACGGTGTTGAGGTTGCCGTTGAACTTCTGGTAGAGCGCGTACGCCCCGGCCGACCCGGCGACGATCACGAAGGCCGTGACCCCGCCGGTCCACAGCAGGGCCTTCCTGCGCCGGGAGGAGCGCTGCGTGCGGCTTCGCCCGGCGGGTATCGCCCCTGGAGTTCTGCCGGCGGGACGCCGTCCCCCGGATTCATCCCGTTCGGCCCGGCCGCCGGACCGATTCGGTGCACGGGAAGGGCGGGGCGACTCTGTTCCGGAGTGGTTCGGTCGCAATTCGTAATGGCCGGTCCGCGGGTTGAGCACCCACTGGTCGGCGGGATCGTTCTCGTCCGCCCGCCCATGGCTGCGCTCGTCCACGGTTTCCTGAATCCTCCGTCGGTGCCACACGAGACGCCGCCCCCGGCGGGCGCTCGGTTGTCCGCTCCGGCCGCGCGCGGCCCAACGAGGCCTGCCGCGAGTACCGGATCGCGTCACACTATCCGGCCGAATCGGCCAGAGGTTGCGCGCGTGACACATTCCACGCTCTTTACAACCGGGCATTCCTCCTATTCCGCTCCGATTGCCTTGCAGGTCTTGGGAATTGTTTTACGAGCCGCACAGGTCGTCCGCCGCATTCGACCCGGAATAGGTCGGTGCGGGGGTCGGGCTCGCACCCGTATCCCCTGACGTGTCCGTCCCCGAGCTGTGATCTGTCTGTGAATCCCCGGATTTGATTTCTTCGGCGGGTACCACGGTGACGGCCTCGTCCTCGCGCAACTGCTCGAACAGTCGGTTCGCGTCGGGCTGCACGAGCTCGTCGCGGTTCGCGTCGGCGTGGTACGCCTTGCGGGGCACGGTCAGGAACTGCACCTTCTCCGTGGGGACGTTCCGCATCCCGCGCACCAGGTCGTACAGGTCCCTCAGGGAGTCGAGGCCGGGGTCCGTGGTGAGCGACTTCGTCGCCGCGTCCAGCACCGGGTAGAGCCGCGTCGGGTTCAGCAGCACCCCGTTGCTCTGCACCTTGTTGACCAGGGCCCCCAGGAACTTCTGCTGACGGTCCATGCGCTCGGTGTCGCTGCCGTTGCCGATCGACTTACGGGCCCGGACATAGCCGAGTGCCTCCTCCCCGTCGAGCTTCTGGCGGCCCGCGGGGAGCTTGAGGTGGGCGTCGGCGTCGTCGACCGGCTCCTTGAGGCAGACGTCCACGCCGTCCACGGCGTCGACCATGTCCTTGAAGCCGTTGAAGTCGACGACCATGTGGTGGTCGACGCGGATGCCCGTCATCTTCTCGACCGTACGGATCGTGCAGGCCGTGCCGCCGAGCTCGAAGGCCCAGTTGAACTGGGCGAACTGCTTCTTCGTGGCCTTGCCGCCCGGGGTGTGGCAGCTGGGGATCTCGGACATCAGGTCCCGGGGGAGCGACATCGCCGTCGCGCTTCTACGGTCGGCCGCGAGGTGCAGCAGGATCGTGGTGTCCGAGCGCTGGCTGCCGCCGTCGTCACGTCCGTAGGCGCTGTTGTCGCCGGAGCGGGTGTCGGAGCCGATGAGCAGGATGTTCTGGGCGTCCCGCGCGATCGGCCGCGGGCGTTCCTTCTCGTACGCCTTGAGCTCCTCGGCCGCGCTGGTGTCGGTGGTGATGTTGCCGTCGAGCTTCCGGTACAGCCACCAGCCGGCCCCGGCGGCGACCAGGACGAGGAAGGAGGCGGCGAGAGCGGTCCAGCGGAGCCAGTGGCGACGGCCGCCCTGCGGGTCGCGCGGGGGCCGCTCGCCCCAGGTGCCGTCCCCCTGGGCCGCGTCGTCCCCCTGGGCCGCGTCATCCTTCGGAGCGGGGCCGGATGTGGCGTCCTGCTCCGGGTCCGTCCCGGAAGCGTCCTGTGCCCCGTCGGCCGGCCCGTCCTCGGCAGAGTGGTCGTGGTCCGGGCGGTCCGAGTCGTCCGGGCGGTCCGGCTCGGACGGGGTGCCGGGGCTGTCGCTCACGTCTGCGTCCATCCTTCACGTTCGGCGGCGCGATGGGCCGCCGGTCGCAGGGGTAGACGGCTGAACCTCACGCTTGGTTGTGCATCCGGACAGCGTTCTCGGCGGTGTTCCGTACCGCCGATCATGTACTGCCGCCGGTGCTCAGTCCCGGGGGCTCGGCCCGCCGTGGGCCGGACGGGTGGCCTTCGGAGCGCTTGTCATACCGCAGTGCCGGTGATCCGCTCGCTTTCGACGCGCTTGGCGAGCCCGCTCTCGTCCAGCCGGTCCAGATGACGGCACAGGACCACCGAGCCCCCCGAAGCGAGCGGCGCGAAGAGCCCGGCGGACAGCCCCTCCCAGGTGTCGTACGTACGACCCGTCAGGAGCCTGGATCCCGGGCCGAGTCCCAGCTCGGCCGCGTCCTCGCGGGCCTGTGCGACCAGCTGGTCCGCCGTCAGACCCACGCCGCCCACCGTCAGTGCGGGGGCCGCCGGGTCCACCGGGGCGTACGGAGCGAAGCGGTCGCCCTGGCCCGGCACCTCCACCGCGTAGTCCGCGAACCCCTGGGGGGCCTGCGGGAAGCGGCCGCCCAGCGGGCGCAGCGCCAGCGCGATCCGCTCACCGCGGCACGCGCGCGCCAGGTCGAGCGTGTCCGGTCCGCTGACGACCAGATCGGCCGATGCGGGGTCGCCCCCGACCTCGGCGACGACTCCCACCGACGAGCAGGCGAGCAGCCAGACGGCCGACTGCCAGTGAGCGGGGAGCAGCAGCGCGAGTCGGTCGCCCGGCTCTGCGGCCAGGTCGCCCTGGAGCAGATTGGCGGTCTTGGCCACCCAATTGGCGAAGGTGGCCACCGACAGTTCGACGCGCTCTCCGGTTGCGTCGTCGTAGAAAGTGACGAGGGGGCGGGCGGGGTCCGCGGCGAGCGCGGATCGCAGCAGGTCGGCAGGGGTGCGGTCGCTGGCGTTCATCCGGGCAAGGGTACGCGGGCGGCGTCGGCCCGGCGGGGCGTGGCGTGTGCCCCGTACACCGGTCGGCAGACGGGGCGTCAGCTGACGGTGGCTCCGCTCCAGTAGCCGGGAATGCCGGACTATGTCAAGGATTTCCTGTATGCGTGCACTTCTTGCAACCTCGATCGGCGTCTCCTGCGCGACGGCACTCGTCCTCCCGCTCGCCGCGCCCGCACCAGCCGCCCCCGCCAGGACCCCGGTCGCGCAGGCGGCCGGGGCCGCTCCCGCCGAACCCGCGGGTTCGACCCAGTCGCTGCGCCTGCGTCCCCTCACCGAGGCGGTTCCGAGGGCCGGCGGCAAGTCCACCGCATCCACGACGCCGGAGCAGGGGGTGCTGCGGAAGGATTCGCACCGCTTCTCGCTCGTCGGCGTGGTCTGGGACGACGCCGACGCCGAACTGCACGGCACCGTCCAGGTCCGCACCCGCGCGACCGGCACCACCAAGTGGTCCGGCTGGCAGTCCCTCGAGACCCACAACACCGACCACGCCGCCGACGCGGGCACGCCCGAACGCGAATCGGGCACGGTGCGCGGCTCCACCGCCCCCCTCTGGGTCGGCGACTCGGACGGCGTCGAGGTCCGCGTACGGTCCGAGAACGACGAGCCGCGCAGCGGCGCGACCGACACCGCGCCCCTCCCCGCGGGCCTCCAGGTCGAACTGGTCGACCCGGGCGACGACCCGGCCGACGCCACCGAGCAGCCGCGCGCCGACGGAAACCAGGTCACCGGCGGGCAGGCGACCGGCACCCCCGCCGTCGCCACCCCGGCGGTGGCCACGGCCACGCCCGCCACGGCCGCCCAGCCCGGCGCGCTCCCGGAGTCGGCGGGCCTCACCGTGGCCGCGGCCGAGAGCGCCGCGGTCAACGCCGACCTCGCCCCGCCCGGTGCCACCGAGATCCCCGCGCTGAGCAAGGCGGAGTCGGAGGAGCAAGCGGTCGTCGGAGCGGGTGCCAAGCCGTACGTGGGGCCGCGCCCCGGCATCGTCACCCGTAAGGGCTGGGGCGCCGACGAGAGCCTGCGCGAGAGCGCCTTCTCCTACACCTCGACCGTCAAGGCCGCGTTCATCCACCACAGCGCCACCGGCAACAACTACACCTGCGCCCAGGCACCCTCGGTCCTGCGCAGTATCTACCGCTACCACGTCAAGAGCAGCGGCTGGCGTGACATCGGCTACAACTTCGCCATCGACAAGTGCGGAAACATCTACGAAGGACGCGCCGGAGGCGTGACCAAGGCGGTCCTCGGCGCCCACACCCTCGGTTTCAACACGAACACCATGGGAATCGCGGTACTCGGGACGTACAGCTCGACGAACCCGCCCGCCGCGGCGGTCACCGCCATCGCCAAGCTCACCGCCTGGAAGCTCGGGCTGTTCGGCCGCAACCCCAAGGGAAAGGTCACGCTCGTCTCCGGCGGCAGCGGCAAGTACAAGAAGGGTGCGAAGGCCAAGCTCAATGTCATCTCGGGGCACCGCGACGGGTTCGCAACCGAATGCCCCGGAATCCGTCTTTACAACAAGCTCGGCGCGGTCCGGACCAGTTCGGCGAAGCTGCAGGGCCGCTGACCGGGAGGTTCCGACCGGTCTGCATACACTGGCCAGCCGAAACGAGGCCCGGCCCCAGCAGGAAGCAGAGACGGTGCTGTGACAGAGGCAAAAGAAGCGATCCTCCTGGTCGGTGGCAAGGGCACCCGGCTGCGCCCACTCACGGTGCACACCCCCAAGCCGATGGTCCCGGCGGCGGGGGTGCCTTTCCTGACGCACCAGTTGGCGCGGGCGAGGGCGGCCGGGGTGGAGCACATCGTGCTCGCGACGTCCTACCTCGCGGAGGTGTTCGAACCGTATTTCGGTGACGGTTCGTCGCTCGGCCTCTCCATCGAGTACGTCACCGAGGACGAACCCCTCGGTACCGGCGGAGCCATCCGCAATGTGGCGTCGCGCCTGGCCTCGGGCCCGGACGAACCCGTCATCGTGTTCAACGGGGACATCCTCACAGGACTCGACATCCGGGCCCTGGTCACGGCGCACGCCACCTCAGGGGCGGACGTCTCCCTGCACCTCACCAGGGTGGACGACCCGCGCGCCTTCGGTCTCGTACCGACGGACGCCACGGGCAGGGTGACGGCCTTCCTTGAGAAGCCGCAGACCCCCGAGGAGATAGTCACCGACCAGATCAACGCGGGGGCGTACATCTTCCGCCGGTCGGTCATCGACACCGTTCCGGCCGGCCGGCCGGTCTCCGTGGAGCGCGAGACCTTCCCCGGGCTGCTGGCCGCGGGCGCCCATCTCCAGGGCATGGTGGACTCCACGTACTGGCTGGACCTCGGGACCCCGCAGGCCTTCGTACGCGGCTCCGCCGACCTGGTGCTCGGCCGCGCTCCGTCGCCCGCCGTTCCCGGCCGCTGCGGCGACCGGCTCGTCCTGCCCACCGCGTCCGTCGCCGCCGACGCCAAGCTCACCGGCGGTACGGTCATCGGCGAGGGCGCGCTGATCGGTGCGGGCGCCAGGATCGCGGGCTCCACCGTGCTGGAGGGCGCCGTCGTGGAACCGGGCGCGGTGATCACCGACTCTCTGGTCGGAGCCGGCTCCCGGATCGGCGCCCGCTCGGTGCTCAGCGGCGCGGTGGTCGGCGACGGTGCCCAGGTCGGTGCCGACAACGAACTGCGTGACGGCATCCGTGTCTGGTGCGGTGCGGTCCTCCCGGACGCCTCGGTCCGCTTCTCGTCCGACCAGTGAACGAAGCCGTCCTCGCGCACCTGTGAACGAAGCCGTACTCGCGCACCTGTGACTTACCCTCGACAGGCACCCCGACGACCGAGGACCTCACCCGTGGCAGGACGCTTCGTACCCCGCACCACCGCCGTGCCCCGGCAGGAGCCGGACTCCGGCGAGGGCCACGCGTCCGCCCCCGCGCTGACCAGGACCTGGACCCCGCCGGGCCCGCTCGACCTGCGGCTGGTCCTGAGCCCGCTGCGGCGCGGCCCCGCGGACCCCGCCTACCGGGCGCTGCCCGACGGGACCTTCTGGCGGGCGACCCGCACCCCGGCCGGGCCCGGCACCCTGCGTGTCTCGGCGTCCCCCGGCGGACGGATCGCGGGGGCGGCCTGGGGGCCGGGCGCACAGTGGCTCCTGGACCGGCTCCCGGCGCTGCTCGGCGCGGACGACACCCCGGACGACTTCCGCCCGCGCCACCGGCTGATCGCCCTGACCCAGCACCGCAGGCCCGGCCTGCGGCTGCTGCGCACCGGGCTGGTCATGGAGTCCTTGATCCCGTCGATCCTGGAACAGAAGGTCACCACCGACGAGGCCTACCGCGCCTGGCGGCTGCTGCTCCGCACCTACGGCACTCCCGCGCCCGGCCCCCGCGACGTGACGTTCGGCACGTACGGGCTGTACGTCATGCCGGACGCCAGGACCTGGTCGCTGATCCCGTCCTGGGAGTGGCACCGCGCGGGCGTCGACGGCAAACGCTCCGCCACGATCCTGCGCGCGGTCCGGGTGGCCCGGCGCATGGAGGAGGCGGCCGCGATGGACCTGCCCGAGGCGACGGCACGGCTGCGGCTGATCCCGGGCATCGGCCCCTGGACCGCGGCGGAGACCCTGCAACGCTCGAACGGCGCCGCGGACGCGGTGACGGTCGGCGACCTCCATCTGCCGGGCATCGTCGGCCACGCGCTCGCGGGCAACAGGAACGCCGACGACGAGGAGATGCTGGAGCTCCTCGCCCCGTACGAGGGCCAGCGCCACCGTGCGACCCGCCTGATCATGCTCTCGGGCCACACCCCGGCCCGCCGGGCCCCCCGGATGACGCCGCGCGACATCGCCCGGCTGTGACCGGGCAGGCCCCGGCGGCCGCTCAGCGGACCTGGATGAACGCCCCCGCGTCCCGGGCGGCACGCGGCGGCGGTGTTCCCTTCGGATGCCCCACGGCCACCGCGCCCAGCGGATCCCAGGAGTCCGGCAGGTCCAGCACCTCACGCACCACCGACCGGCAGAACATCGTCGACGAGACCCACGCCGAGCCGAGCCGCTCGCCGGCGAGCGCCACCAGGAAGTTCTGTACGCCCGCGCCGGCCGCGACCACGAACATCTCGCGCTCCGCGGTGTCCCTGCGCTCGTCCCCGTAGGTGTGGGAGCCGTCCATCACCAGGCACGGCACCGCCAGATACGGCGCGTTCCGCAGGACGTCGCCCCGTCGCACCCGCTTGGCGACAGACTCCTCGCTCCGCCCGTCCCCGCGCAGATCCGCGATCCACGCGTCCCGCATGGCGTCCAGCAGCCGGTGGCGCGATGCGGCGGACTCCAGCAGGACGAAGCGCCAGGGTGTGGTGTGGTGGGGCGCCGGGGCGGTCACGGCCGCCGCCACCGCACGCCGTACGGAGCCCGGGTCGACCGGCTCGTCCGTGAACTCCCGCACCGTGCGCCGGAGGTTCAGCGCTTCCCGCACCGCCTCGGACGTGCCCAGCCGGAACATGTCGTCGGCCGCGACCCGCACCATCGCCCGGGCGCCCGCGTCCCCGCCCTCGGCCGCGTCCGCGATCACATGGGGGAGTCCGCGCACCACGGCGACCGGGAGCCCGGACGCCTTGCCCTTCACCAGATCACCGGCCGAGGCCAGCTCGTCGGCCGTGGCCACGATGGTGGCGCTCAGCGGATTGCCGTATCCGTCGGTACCGCCCCTGAGATCGTCCAGGACCCTGACTCCCGCGGCCCCGATCGCCACGTCCGTCAGACCGTTGCGCCAGGGGCGGCCGAAGGTGTCCGTGACGACGACCCCGACATCGACCCCGAGCGTGTCGCGCAGGCCGTCCCGGATCATCCGGGCCGAGGCGTCCGAGTCCTCGGGCAGCAGCAGGACCGTGCCCGCCGGGGTGTTCGATGCGTCGACCCCGGCAGCGGCCATGACGAGCCCCTGCCGGTTCTCCACGATCCTGATCGTCCCGCGCCGTGCGACCACCCGGACGGTCTCGGCGTCGATCGCCGCCTCCCGGTCCGTGGCCTCGACGATCCGGCCCTCGGCCTTGGAGACGATCTTCGAGGTGACCAGCAGGACATCGCCGTCCACCAGGCCGGGACCCGTCGCGGCGATCAGCTTCGCGAGGTCGTCGCCCTCGCGGACCTCGGGCATCCCCGGCAGCGCCCACACGCGGTACGAGGGGGCGGCGTCGGCCTGTGCCCCGGTCATGCCCGTACCTCCTCGGCCAGCGCCAGGGCCTGGCGGGCCATCTCGGCGGTGGCGTCCACGTCCGTCATCATCAGCGGGATGGCGCGGCAGCGGATCCCCGCGGCCTCGACCTCCTCGACCACCGCCTCGTCCACGCTGTCGACTAGCCAGCCGTCGAGCAGACCCGAGCCGTAGTGCTGGGCGACGGCCGCGGCGTTGGACGCGACACCGACGGCGGCCAGCACCTTGTCGGCCATGCCCCGCACGGGTGCGTCCCCGACGATGGGGGAGAGCCCCACGACGGGGACCCCGGCCTCGGCGATGGCCTCCCGGATGCCGGGCACGGCGAGGATCGTGCCGACCGACACGACCGGGTTCGACGGCGGGAAGACGATGACGTCGGCCTCGGCGATGGCCTCCAGGACGCCCGGCGCCGGCTTGGCCTGCTCCGCGCCCACCGGCACCACGGCCTGCGCGGGCAGGGAGGCGCGCAGCTTCACCCAGTACTCCTGGAAGTGGATGGCCTTGCTCTCGCCGTCGACGTCCACGGCGACATGCGTCTCGATACGGTCGTCGGACATCGGGATCAGCCGGACGCCCGGCTTCCATCGCGCACAGAGGGCCTCGGTGACCGCGCTCAGCGGGTAGCCCGCGCCGAGCATCTGCGTACGGACGATATGGGTCGCGAAGTCACGGTCGCCGAGGCCGAACCACTCGGGCCCCACCCCGTACTCCGCGAGCTCGTCCTTGACCCGGAAGCTCTCGTCCGTACGCCCCCAGCCCCGCTCCTCGTCGATGCCACCGCCGAGGGTGTACATCACGGTGTCGAGGTCCGGGCAGACCTTGAGCCCGAACAGATGGATGTCGTCGCCGGTGTTGCCGATCACCGTGATGTCCGCGTCGGGCGCGGCCTGTTTGAGGCCACGCAGGAAACGAGCACCACCGATACCGCCGGCCAGAACCACAATGCGCATGCGGAACAGTGTGGCAGGCGGGTACGACTGCTGGTGGCAGAGCGTCAGGCGGGTACGGCATTCTCGGCGGCCGGAGCGCACTGCGCCGAACGCATCGGCATGTCGGTCAGGCCCGGGAAGTAGATGTGCAGGCTGACGGCGGGTTCCAGCGAGTCGTTGACGACCTCGTGGACGTATCCCGGGGCGAAGACACGCTGCGCGCCCGCGTCCAGGGTCAGCGCCCCGCGCGCTGTGTGCTCCGTCAACTCGCCGTCCAGGACCGTGAGTACGCCGGAGGACGGGCCGTGGTCATGCCGGCCGCTGCCCTGGCCGGGGACCCAGCTCAGCAGCCACACCTCGTAACCGGGGGCGCTCTGCAAGCGGTGGTACCAGCGCGTCGTGGTGTCGTACCGGACGAGCGGCGCCCACCGGGCGTGGTCGGCGGCGATGGAGCGGGCGAGTCCGGCGAACCCGGCCACGGTCGAGGGATGGGGACCGGTCGGCTGGAGGAGGTGCTGGACCTCGAGGATGTCGCCGGCGATCGAAAGGTCGCTGTCGCTGTTCATGGGTGCGGTGGTTCCTCGGCATGTGGATGCGCGTGCGGAGCGCGGAGACCGGAGTGCGATGAAACGAGACGAAGCTGGATCAGAGCTGGAGCGCTACGGCTTCAACAGCTGTGACAGCTGGAACAGCAACAGCGAGCCTGGACAGCCGTACGGAACCCACGGGCGTGAGTCGTGTACCTGGCTGGGGTCGCGTGCATGAAATCAAGAAGACCGGCTGGGTCCGTCCCCTGTCAACCCAATGCCCGATTTGGCGGCAATGTTTCACCCTATCCAGTTGTGGTAGGTGGAGAAAGGTTTTGGCGCCCGGCGCAGGGGCAAGGTGGCGCATCAGCCGTGTCCGTAAACGCGATTGAGGGTCCGTGACCCTACTGTGATCTTGGTCGCTTCGGTGATCGAATCGAAACATCGGGACGGCCTCGTGCGTCTCATCCGGTGAGAAGTGAAGCTGGGTGACGCCGATGGCATATGTCAGGTTTTTGGTGATTTGGGCACTTAACGCATACGCTTGGTTCCGGAGAGTGAATACCGAGGCCAATAGCAGATCTTCGCTTGACTGGCCCGAAGCTACACACTTGTAATTTCACTCGTGTCGTTCGGCCGCACCGGTAACGGCCGCATCACGGGGACGCAAGAGACAGACGAGGGGCGCACATGACCGAGCTGTTCCAGCAACTGCTGGTCGAGGACGCGGACGAAGAGCTCGGCTGGCAGGAGCGCGCACTGTGCGCCCAGACCGACCCCGAGTCCTTCTTTCCTGAAAAGGGCGGCTCCACCCGCGAGGCCAAGAAGGTCTGTCTCGCCTGCGAGGTCCGCTCCGAATGCCTTGAGTACGCCCTCAACAACGACGAGCGCTTCGGGATCTGGGGCGGTCTCTCCGAGCGCGAGCGGCGACGCCTGAAGAAGGCGGCCATCTGACGCCGCGCGCCCTGCTGCCGCGCACTCCGCTGTCACGACCCCGATGGCCTGGGGGCCGCACCATGCACGAAGGGTGCGGCCCCCAGGCCATCGGCATGTCCGGCCGTCCCCCGGTCCGCCCCTCAACCGCTCGGCGCGGGGCGGACATCCGTACCGTTAGTGTGGGGCCCCGTCCGAGAGACGCGCCAACGCCCCGCCGCGGCGCGCATGTACACCGATGCAGCCCCCGGGGGGAAACCCCTCCGGACCCGGCCGGAGGGCCCGTACCCCGATGTCCGTGCACAGCCACTCGGCGGCGCCGAACGCGGCCGCCGCCGCCCCAGAGTTCCCCCGGCATGTCGTCACCGCCGTGCTCGTCTCGCACGACGGCGCACGCTGGCTGCCCAAAGTGCTCGACGGGCTGCTCGGGCAGGAGCGCCCCGTACAGAACGTCGTCGCCGCCGACACCGGCAGCGCCGACGACTCCGCCCGCCTGGTCACCGAGGCGCTCGGCGGCGAGCGCGTCCTCCATCTGGCACGGCGTACGAGCTTCGGCACCGCCGTCGACGAGGCGACCCGCACGGCCGGCGTCCTCACCCCCGACGACCTGCCCTATCTGAAGCGCCCGAGCGGCTGGGACCCCGTCACCCGCAGCTGGCGCGACGACGCCTACGACATGCCGGAGCTTCCGCACGGCGAACCCGTCCAGTGGCTCTGGCTGCTGCACGACGACAGCGCCCCCGAACCGGACGCACTCGCCGAGATGCTCCGTGTCGTCGACAACGACAAGCACGCCGCGATCGTCGGGCCCAAGCTGCGCGGCTGGTACGACCGCAAGCAGCTCCTCGAGGTAGGCGTCTCCATCGCCAACAGCGGACGCCGCTGGACCGGCCTCGACCGCCGTGAACAGGACCAGGGCCAGCACGACCAGGTCCGTACGGTGCTCTCCGTCTCGTCCGCCGGCATGCTGGTGCGCCGCGACGTCTGGGAGGAGCTCGGCGGCTTCGACCGCAGGCTCCCGCTGATGCGTGACGACGTCGACCTCTGCTGGCGCGCTCACATGGCGGGCCACCGGGTGCTCATCGCCCCCGACGCCATCCTCCGGCACGCCGAGGCGGCGGCGAGGGAACGCCGCCCCATCGACTGCGCCGGACGCTCCGTCGCCAGCCCGCACCGCGTCGACAAGGCCGGCGCCGTCTACACGATGCTCGTCAACGCCCGTGGCAAACAGCTTCCGTGGGCCCTGCTCCGCCTCGTCGTCGGCACCCTGCTGCGCACCCTCGCCCACCTCGTCGGCAAGGTGCCGGGGCAGGCGCTCGACGAGGTCGCCGGACTCTTCGGCACCCTGTTGCGCCCCGGGCGGATCATCGCCGCCCGCCGCGCACGACGCGGAGGTACGGTCGACGCGGCCGAGCTGCGGTCGCTCTTCCCGCCGCCCGGTGCCACGGTCAGGGCCACCGTCGAGCAGGTCGCGGGCAACTTCGGGAACCGCACCGACTCCGACTCCGGCGGTTCACGGCACGGAGCGGTCGAGTCGGGACCCGGTGGTGACGACGCCGACTTCCTGGAGATCGACCAGTTCGCACGGCTGAAGAAGCTCGGCCGCAAGCCGGGCCCCGTGCTCTTCGCGCTGCTCCTCGTCGTCTCGCTGGTGGCCTGCCGGAGCCTCCTCGGCGGCGGCGCCCTCGCGGGCGGCGCGCTGCTGCCCGCTCCCGCCGACGTCTCGGACCTCTGGGGGCGCTACGCGGACGGCTGGCACACCGTCGGAACCGGCGGAACCCAGTCCGCACCGCCCTATCTGGGCATGATCGCCGCCCTGTCGGCGCTGTTCCTCGGCTCCACCGGCTTCGCGCTCACCCTTCTGCTGGTCTGCTCGGTCCCGCTCGCCGGGGTCACCGCGTACTTCGCCTCCAGGCCGCTGATCGAGTCCCGGCTCCTGCGGGCCTGGGCGAGCGTCGCGTACGCCTTCCTGCCCGCCGCCACCGGGGCGCTGGCCACCGGCCGGCTCGGCACGGCCGTCCTGGCCGTCCTGCTGCCGCTGATCGCCCGGGCGGCCGTCGCCGCCCACGGGCTGCGGGGCGACGGGTCCACGGCACGCGGCAGCTGGCGCGCCACCTGGGCGTACACCTTGCTGCTCACCGTCACGACCGCCTTCACACCGGTCGTGTGGCCGCTCGCGGTGGTCCTCGGCATCGGGGTGCTCGTCCTGCGCAGGAACGACATCACCGCGTACGGACTGCGCTTCCTGGCCACGGCCGGAACCCCGATCCTGATCCTCGCCCCCTGGTCGCTGTCCCTGCTGACCGAGCCGTCGGCCTTCCTCGAGGAGGCCGGGCTCGACACGGGCACGGGCACGGCGTCCGCCATCGACCTGCTCGGCATCAGCCCAGGCGGTCCGAAGGCAGCGGGCGGCATCCTGCTGCTGGGCGTCGTGCTGGCGGCGCTGGCGGCCCTGCTGCGCGGCGAGCGGCAGTTCGCGATCCGCACCTCCTGGGCCGTCGTGATCGTCTCCCTGGTCTTCGCGGCGATCTCCAACGGTTCCACCTGGGCAGGGCCCGCCACCCTTGTCTACGGCATCGCGCTGCTCACCGCCGCGCTGCTCGGCGCGGACGGGGCCCGGGTCCGGGTCGCCGCACTGAGCTTCGGCTGGCGTCAGCCGGTCGCCGCGCTCATCGCTCTGGCCGCCGGGCTCGCCCCGGTCCTGGCCGCCGTCGGCTGGATGATCGGCGGTGCGGCCGGTCCGCTGGAGCGCCGGGACCCCGTGCAGGTGCCCGCGTTCGTCGCGGAGGAGAGCAGCACCCGCGACCAGGCGCGCACGCTGGTGCTCGGAGGCACATCACCCGCAGCCGTCTCCTACAGCCTGGTCCGCGGTTCGGGTGCCCGGCTGGGTGACGCCGAGCTCACCGAGGCCGGCGGCGTCAACACCCACCTCGACAAGGTCGTCGCCAACCTGGTCGCGGGCTCGGGCGCCGACCAGGGCAGTCAGCTCAGCGGCTTCGCGGTGCGTTACGTCCTCGTACGGGACGGGGCGCCGCGCGAGATGAGCCGGGTGCTCGACTCGACCCCGGGTCTGAGCAGGCTCAGCCAGCTGGACGGCAGCGCGCTGTGGCGGGTCGACCGCCAGGTCTCCCGGATCGCGATCGTTCCCTCCGGTGCGGGCGAGCCCGTACCCGTCGGCTCGGGGGCCGTCGACGCGCACACCGAGATCCCTGAGGGCGACGCGGGCCGGGTGCTACGGATCGCCGACGCGGCCGACCCGGGGTGGCAGGCCACGCTGAACGGCCGGGCGCTGACCTCGAAGACTGTGGACGGCTGGGCACAGGGCTTCGAGCTGCCCGCCGAGGGCGGCACGCTGGACCTCACTCACGACGCACCCGTCACCCACACCGCCTGGGTCTGGGCACAGGTGCTGCTCGGTGTCGTCCTGGTGGTGCTGGCCCTGCCGGGCCGCCGCCGGGAGATCGACGACGACCTGCCCGAGGAGACCGAGGCCGTCGCGGCCGAGCCGGTCGCCGGGGAGGGCCGCCGGGCCCGCAGGCTGCGCGCGGCGGCGCAGGCGGAGGCGGAGGCGGAGCCGATGACGCCGGGCGCGCCGGAGCAGGCCCCCGAGCAGACGCCGGGGGAGTACATCCCGGCGCAGCAGAACACCGACCCGTACGGGGCAGTCGCGGGAGACCAGGACGGTACGGGTACGTACGCGGCGATCCCTGCGGACCAGGACGGCACCGGCACCTACGCGGCCGTCCCTCAGCAGAACTACGGGGAGTGGGACGCCCAGCAGTACCAGGGCGCCGACTACGGCCAGTACCAGGGCGGGCAGGACCCCGGCCAGTACTACCAGCAGGACCCCTACCAGCAGGACCCGTACCAGCAGCAGGGCGCCTACGACCCGTACGGCTACGCCCAGCAGCAGCCCTACGCGCCGGGAACAGGCGAAGCCGCCCCGTACGACGGGTATGACGGGCACGACGAGAACACGACCCCGGGCCAGGGCCAGGACCCGTGGGCGAACGGCAACG
Organism: Streptomyces sp. NBC_01012; assembly: GCF_045162755.1. Lineage (NCBI taxonomy): Bacteria > Bacillati > Actinomycetota > Actinomycetes > Kitasatosporales > Streptomycetaceae > Streptomyces > Streptomyces sp. NBC_01012. Next base: position 4,706,156 of record NZ_CP108688.1, read on the forward strand.
GCAACGGCAACGCATCGCGAGGCGAGTCCGAGTGAAGTCCACCCCCCTGTCCCTCATCGCGGGCGTCGTCGCCCTCGCCGCCGTCACCGGTTTCGCCGCGGTCTCCGCGCCCGGCGACGAAGGCGCGACGCAGGCGAAGGCCGCTGCCCGGCTTCCCGTGGAGCGCTCCAGCCTGCTCTGCCCGGCGCCGAGCACCTCCGAACTGGCGGAGACGACGTACACGTCGTTCACCCCGGCGGGGGAGAGCCCGAAGGCCGGTACCGCCGAGCTGAAGGCGGCCGAGGCGCTGCCCGCGGACGACGACACGGACGCGGAGGACACGGACAAGGACGCGAAGGACAAGGACGCCAAGGACAAGAAGAAGGGGAAGGCCGCGGACACCAAGCCCGTCGTCTCCCTCAAGGATCTCGGCAAGCCGTCCACCGCCGAGACCTCCAAGACCGGGGCCCCGGCGCTCATCGGCACCGCCACCGACACCTTCGCCCCCGGCTGGGCGGCCCAGCAGACCACCGTGGCCGCCGCCGGCGCCGCCCGCGGCCTGCTCGGCGTCAGCTGCACCGCCCCCGACACGGACTTCTGGTTCCCGGGCGCGAGCACAGGCAAGGCCAGGCAGGACTACGTCCACCTCACCAACCCCGACGACACCGCCGCGGTCGCCGACATCGAGCTGTACGGCGCCGACGGCCCCCTCAAGTCCGATGTCGGCGAGGGCATCACCGTCCCGCCGAGGTCGAGCGTCCCGATGTTGATCTCGACCCTGACCAGCGAGGTCGCCGAGAACGTGGCCGTGCATGTGACGACACGGTCGGGCCGGGTCGGCGCGGTCGTGAGCGCCGCCGAGGAGGAGGTGGGCAGCGACTGGCTGGCCGCTTCCGCGGACCCGACGAGCACCCAGGTCCTGCCGGGGATCCCGGCCGACGCCACCTCCGTACGGCTGGTGGCGTTCGCGCCCGGGGAGGACGACGCCGATGTGAAGGTGCAGCTCGTGGGGAAGAGCGGGACGTTCTCACCGGCCGGTAACGACACCCTGCACATCAAGTCGCAGATGACCGCGAGCGTCGACCTCAAGGACGTCACCCGGGGGGAGCCCGGCTCGCTCAGGCTGACCCCTGTCGAAGGCGGCGGGACCCCGGTGGTGGCCGCACTGCGCGTGGTGCGCGGTACCGGGGCCAAGCGGGAGGTCGCGTTCATCCCGGCGACCGGTCCGGTGGGTGAGCGGGCGACCGCCGCCGACAACCGGGCGAAGGGCTCGGTGCTTTCGCTGACCGCACCCGGCGCGACGGCCAAGGTCAAGGTCACGGCATCGGCGGGCAGCGAGGGCGGCAAGGCGGCCGTCAAGACGTACACGGTCAAGGGCGGTACGACGCTCGAGGTCACCCCCGACGCTCCGGCCGGCCTCAAGGGCAACTACGCCCTGACGGTGGAGCCCGAGTCGGGCGGACAGGTGTATGCCGCCCGTACTCTCACGGTCCCGGAGGGCGGCATCGACATGTTCACCGTGCAGACGCTTCCGGACGACGGGGGCATGGTCGAGGTGCCCGAGGCGGAGCAGGACCTGTCGGTCCTGGACGACTGAGCTCTCGAGGCGTGGGCCCGGAGTCGGTCAGTCCTGCCCGTAGCGCGGGTCGACCGACTCGGGCGCGAGGCCGAGCAACTCCGCGACCTGCTCCACCACGACCTCGTGCACCAGCAGAGCGCGCTCGTCGCGGTTCTTGGTGCGGATCTCGACAGGGCGCCGGTAGACGACGATCTGGGCGGGCTGTCCCTTCGTGGCGGACACCGCGCGCCCGAGCGGCACGGTCTCGTCGAGCGAACCCGGCACATCGAGGACCAGGAAGTCCACGTCGGTCAGCTGCGGCCAGCGCCGCTCCAGCCGCTCCACCGAATCCTGGACGAGATCGCGGAAACTCTCACCCCTGCTGACGGACAGCGGCACCTGCGGCGGGGCGACCGGTCCGCGCATACCGCGGCCATGACGGTCGCGGCGGCGGGGCCGTGGTTCGGACGGGTGGGGCGGTACAGGACGGTCCACCGACGCAGCGTAACGCTCATCGGGCCGGGGCGATCACGGTGTCCCGACCCGCTCGTTCCGTGTCCGGTGGGGCCGCCGGGTGTGTCGTCGGATGAACATTCCGGTCAAGGTCGGGTACGGAACGATCGCCCGGGAGCCGCTTCAGGCCTGGTTCGAGGGCCGACACGACGGGGTGAGCTGAGGGAGAGTCGTCGCAGCCCGCTCAAGAGTGCGGTACCGTCCAACATCGTGAGCCCTGTACGTCGCTGTTCGCGAACCGCGTGCGGCCGTCCCGCCGTCGCGACACTGACGTACGTCTATGCCGACTCGACCGCGGTCCTCGGCCCGCTCGCCACCTATGCCGAGCCCCACTGCTACGACCTCTGTGCCGAGCACGGTGAGCGGCTCACCGCACCACGCGGCTGGGAAGTCGTCCGGCTCTCCGACCCCTCGGCTCCCACCCGCCCCAGCGGTGACGACCTCGAAGCGCTCGCCAACGCCGTGCGTGAGGCCGCAAGGCCGCAGGACCGGCCGCAGCAGGGCGACAGGGCCCCTCGGACGGCGGACCCGGTGGAGGTGGCCCGGCGCGGGCATCTGCGCGTGCTGCGGTCCCCGGACTCCTGACGGCTCCGCTCCGCCCTTCCGGTCCCTTCCCCGGCACCCCCCTCCCGGCCCGTCCTTCCGGGCCGCCCTCCGGAAAAAGTTTTCCGGTGCGGAGCATTGACGGTGGCTTGTCGCGGACACGACCATTCCCCCACCCGTGAGAGATCACTTCCGCATCACGGAGTTCCGGGGAGGCCTGTGTGTTTGTCCAGCAACTCGAACCCGTAGCCGATTCGCTCGGCCTGTCCGCTCTTGTCGCATCCCTGCCACTGGTGACCGTGCTGGTGCTGCTCGGCGCCGTCCGTATGAAGGCTCACCGTGCCGGACTCATCGGGCTCGCCGTCGCCGTGCTCGTCGGCTGGCTGGCGTTCGGCATGCCCGTCGGGCAGACCCTGTCCGCGGGTGTGCAAGGCGTCCTCTTCGGGCTCTTCCCCATCATGTGGATCGTCGTCAACGCCCTCTGGGTGTACCGGATGACGGTGCGCTCCCAGCACTTCGACATCCTGCGGCGCTCCTTCGGCCGGGTCTCCGACGACCCCCGCATCCAGGCGCTGGTCATCGCCTTCTGCTTCGGTGCGCTCCTGGAGGCACTGGCCGGTTTCGGCGCACCCGTCGCGATCTGCTCCGTCATGCTCGTCGCGCTCGGCTTCGACCCGGTGAAGGCCGCCGTCGTCTCGCTGGTCGCCAACACCGCGCCCGTCGCCTTCGGCGCCATGGGCACACCCGTGGTGACGCTTGCCCAGGTCACCGGTCTGCCGCTGGACGACGTCGCCACGGTCGTCGGCCGCCAGACGCCGCTGCTCGCACTCGTCGTCCCGCTGATCCTGGTCTTCCTCGTCGACGGCAAACGAGGCCTGCGCGAGACCTGGCCGCCCGCGCTCGTCTGCGGGGTGGCCTTCGCCGTCGCACAGTTCACCGCGTCCAACTTCGTCTCCGCGCAGCTCGCCGACATCGCGGCCGCTCTGGTCGGCGCGGGCGCGCTGATCGCCGTTCCCGGCGCCCGTAAGCCGGCCGGCGAACCCGTACGCGCCGCCGTGCTCACCGGCGTACGCAGCGAGGACCTGGACCAGGAGGACCCGCGCCGCGAGGTGCTGCGTGCCTACGCCCCGTACGCGTTGATCGTCGTGGTGTTCTCGGTCGCCCAGATCCCACCCGTCAAGCGGCTCCTGGACAAGGCGACCCAGGTCTTCGACTGGCCGTTCCTCGATGTCCGGGGGCCCGACGGCGAACCGGTCGGCGCCAATGTGTTCTCCCTGCCGCTGGTCAGTACGGGCGGCACGCTCGTCCTGGTCGCCGGGCTGATCACCGCCGTCGTCATCGGCGTACGGGCGGGTGCCGCGGTGCGGGAGTGGGGGGCCACCGTGCACGAGCTGCGCTACGCGATCCTCACCGTGACGTCCGTGCTCGCGCTCGCCTATGTCATGAATCTGTCCGGCCAGGCCGCCACCATCGGCCAGTCCGTCGCCGCGGCGGGTGCCGGACTCGCCTTCCTCTCCCCGGTGCTCGGCTGGTTCGGTGTCGCCGTGTCCGGATCCGACACCTCGGCCAACGCCCTCTTCGGCGCCCTCCAGGTGTCCGCCGCACGGGAGTCCGGCCTCTCGCCCGAGCTCCTCGCCTCCGCCAACAGCTCCGGGGGAGTGCTGGGCAAGATGATCTCCCCGCAGAATCTGACGATCGCCTGCGCGGCCGTGGGCCTCGCCGGACGCGAGGGCGATCTGCTGCGCAAGGTCCTGCCGTGGAGCCTCGGCCTGCTGCTGGTGATGTGCCTGATCGTGATGGCCCAGAGCACGGTGGTGCTGGGCTGGACGCTCCCCTGACCCGGCGCCCCGGGACGCCGGGTAGTTTGGGCGGTCCGTAAAGATCCCAGGAGGACCGTCCGTGGTGGCTGACCTGTCGCAGCTCGTGAAGGCGTACGACGTGCGCGGAGTCGTACCCGACCAGTGGGACGAGGCGCTCGCCGAACTGTTCGGCGCCGCTTTCGTCCAGGTCACCGACGCGGACGCGATCGTGGTCGGCCACGACATGCGGCCGTCGTCGCCCGGCCTGGCCGCCGCCTTCGCCCGCGGCGCGACGGGGCGCGGCGCCGACGTGACCCTCATCGGGCTCTGCTCGACGGACCAGCTGTACTACGCGTCCGGGGCGCTGGACCTGCCCGGGGCGATGTTCACGGCCTCGCACAATCCGGCGCGGTACAACGGCATCAAGCTGTGCCGCGCCGGGGCCGCACCCGTGGGGCAGGACACCGGCCTGACCGAGATCCGGACGCTGGTCGAGCAGTGGTCGGAGCAGGGCCTCCCCGCCGCAGACGCCACCACCCCGGGCACGGTCACCGAGCGCGACACCCTCGGCGACTACGCCGCGCACCTCCTGGGCCTCGTCGACCTCTCCGGGATCCGGCCGCTCAAGGTCGTCGTGGACGCCGGCAACGGCATGGGCGGCCACACCGTCCCCACCGTCTTCGCGGGCCTGCCCCTCGACCTCGTACCCATGTACTTCGAGCTCGACGGCACCTTCCCGAACCACGAGGCCAACCCACTCGACCCGAAGAACATCGTCGACCTCCAGGCCCGTGTCCTCGCCGAGGGAGCCGACCTCGGCCTCGCCTTCGACGGCGACGCGGACCGCTGCTTCGTCGTCGACGAGCGCGGCGACGGCGTGTCCCCGTCCGCGATCACGGGGCTGGTCGCCGCCCGTGAGCTGGCACGCAACGGTGGCGAAGGCACCGTCATCCACAACCTGATCACCTCCTGGTCGGTCCCCGAAGTCGTACGCGAGAACGGCGGAACCCCCGTCCGTACCCGTGTGGGCCACTCCTTCATCAAGGCCGAGATGGCCGACCACGGCGCGATCTTCGGCGGCGAGCACTCCGCGCACTACTACTTCCGCGACTTCTGGAACGCCGACACCGGCATGCTCGCCGCCCTCCACGTCCTCGCCGCACTCGGCGGCCAGGACGGCCCGCTCTCCGGACTCCTCGACCGGTACGACCGCTACTCGGACTCCGGCGAGATCAACTCCACCGTGGCCGACCAGGCGGGCCGGCTGGCGGCGATCAGGGCGGCCTACGCCGACCGCGACGACGTACGGTTCGACGAACTCGACGGGCTCACCGTGACGGCCACCGACTGGTGGTTCAACCTCCGTGCCTCCAACACCGAGCCGCTGCTGCGCCTGAACGTCGAGGCGCGGGACGAGGCGACCATGACGGCGGTACGCGACGAGGTCCTCGCACGCGTCCGCGCATGACGCCCGCCGACGCATGCCCTGCAGGGCGGGGCCTGCCGGGCCGCGACCCCCTCGGCCCAGCGGTAGGCTGACCACGCCCCTGGCTCCGCGGGCCCGCACCTCGGCCCGGACGGATCCGCACCGCATGCCCGAAGGGACCCACCCCATGCCGCTCGAAGCCGGCCTTCTGGAGATCCTCGCCTGCCCGGCCTGCCACGCCGAGCTCGACGACAGGTCCGCGGCCGAAAGCCCCGAGCTGGTCTGCACCGGCACGGACTGCGGTCTCGCCTACCCGGTGCGGGACGGCATCCCGGTGCTCCTGGTCGACGAGGCCCGCCGCCCCGCGTAATCGCACCCTGATCAGCACGGTGATCGGAGGCCCACCACCATGCTCGACGAGTCGCTGCTCGACGCACCGGAAGCCCTGGCCCGAGCAGACAGGCGAGACCTGCTGCGCGGCGCGGCCGAGGCCGGAGCCCGCGTCCGCACGGCCACCCGGCACGCCGCCGAGGCGGGAATCGGCAACCTGGCACCCGAGGGCAGGCCCCGCGCCGTCCTCGTCGCGGGGCCCGGCACGGCTGCCTCCGGCGTCGCCGACCTGATCGGAGCCCTCGCGGGCGCCTCCGCCCCGGTCACCGGGATCCGCCCCACCGGGGTCGCGGCCGCCGCCGGCGCGCTGCGCTGGGCCCTGCCCGGCTGGGCCGGATCCGTGGACCTGCTGCTCATCGCGACGGCCGACGGCACCGAACCCGGCCTCGCGCTGCTCGCCGAACAGGCCTACCGGCGGGGCTGCACCATCGTCGCCGTCGCACCCGTCAGGTCCCCGTTGCGTGAAGCCGTCGAGGGGGCCCACGGGCTCGTCGTCCCCATGGCGGCAGCCCCGCACGGCGAGTACGACGCGGAGACCTCCGCGGCCGGCCCGGGCACCCTCTGGGCCCTGCTCACCCCGCTGCTCGCCCTGCTGGACCGGGTCGGCCTCATCGACGCGCCCACGGAAACGCTGCGGAAGGTCGCCGACCGTCTCGACCGCACCGCGGAGCGCTGCGGACCGGCCATCGCCACGTACAGCAACCCGGCCAAGACCCTTGCCTCGGAGCTCGCCGACAGCCTGCCCCTCATCTGGACGGAGGGCGAGGCGGCGGGCCCCGTCGGGCGCCGCTTCGCCGCCGTCCTCGCCGAGCTCGCGGGCCGCCCCGCACTCGTGGCCGAGCTGCCGGAAGCGCTGCCCTCCCACGGGGGACTGCTCGCCGGAGCGTTCGCGGCGGGGGGCGACCCCGACGACTTCTTCCGGGACCGGGTGGACGAGCCCGAAGCCATGCGGGCCCGTGTCGTCCTGCTCCGTGACCGGCCCACCGGCGGCCTGACCGCGAGCCCGGCCGCCCGCGAACTGGCCCTGAGCCACGACACCGCCATCAGCGAGCTCGAACCCGAGGAGGGCAGCGAGCTCGAAGCCCTCGCCGAACTCCTCGCAGTCACCGACTTCGCCGCCGTCTACGCTTCTCTGGCCTCCGACAACCGGGCCTGAGGGCCCGCCACCCCCTGGGCGCCCACGCCCCGCGCATCCCACGAGGACACATCTCCATGGACCGGCTCTCCAACACCGTGCGCCCCTACGCCTGGGGGTCCACCACGGCCATCCCCGAGCTGCTCGGCACAGCCCCGACCGGCGAACCGCAGGCCGAGATGTGGATGGGCGCCCACCCAGGAGCCCCTTCACGCCTCACCCGCCCGGCCGGGGCGGTCACTTCGGGGGCGGCCGGGGCGGGTGCCGAGGGCACTTCCGGCTCCGGCGCCGGGGAGCGGTCCCTCACGGATGTCATCGCTGCCGACCCCGAACGCGAACTCGGCGCCGCGGCCGTCCGCGCCTTCGGCCCCCGCCTCCCCTTCCTGCTCAAGCTGCTCGCCGCCGGCGGTCCGCTGTCGCTCCAGGTCCACCCCGACCTCGCACAGGCACAGCAGGGCTACGCGGACGAGGAGCGCCGGGGCATCCCGATCGACGCACCGCACCGCACGTACAAGGACGCCAACCACAAGCCCGAGCTGATCTGCGCGCTCACGCCCTTCGACGGGCTGTGCGGCTTCCGCAGGCCCGCCGACGCCGCGGCCCTGATAGGCGCCCTCGGCGTGGACTCCCTCAAGCCGTACGTCGACCTGCTCGGTGCCCGCCCCGACGAGGCGGCCCTGCGCGAGGTCCTCACCGCGGTCCTCACCGCGGACCCCGACGACATGGCGCACACGGTCGCCGAAGCGGCAGAGGCCGCCGGACGGCTCGGCGGCGCCCACGCCCCGTACGCCCAGATCGCCCACCACTACCCCGGTGACCCGGGCGTCATCGCGGCCATGCTGCTGAACTACGTACAACTCCAGCCCGGTGAGGCCATGTTCCTCGGCGCCGGCGTCCCGCACGCCTACCTCGGCGGCCTGGGCGTCGAGATCATGGCCAACTCCGACAACGTGCTGCGGTGCGGCCTCACCCCCAAGCACGTCGACGTCCCCGAGCTGCTCCGCATCGTCCGCTTCGAGGCGACCGAGCCCGCCATCCTGCGCCCCGAGGCCGCACCCACCGGTGAAGAGGTGTACGAGACGCCGGTCGACGAATTCCGGCTGTCGCGCTACGTCCTGCCGGCCGGTGGCGCCCCCGTCGACCTCACTGCGGGCACCGCGCAGATCCTGCTCTGCACCGCCGGCGCCCCACAGGCGGGCGAGATCGGACTCGCACCCGGCCAATCCGTGTTCGTCCCGGCGGATGAAACGGTCGAAGTGACCGGTACCGGAACGCTTTTCCGCGCGACCGTCCTGGTCTGACGTACCGTCCGCGTCAGCGGCTGCAACAATGTCCGGCCGTAACGCGGCGCCCGTGTCGCAGCACTGAGGAAGGGACACCAGTCACCCATGAGCGCGTCAGGCGGAACCAAGGCGATCGTGGCGGCACTAGCCGCCAACCTCGCGATCGCAGTGGCCAAATTCGTGGCGTTCCTCTTCAGTGGCTCCTCGTCGATGCTGGCGGAGAGCGTCCACTCACTGGCCGACTCGGGCAACCAGGGACTCCTGCTGCTCGGCGGCAAGAAGGCCCAGCGGGAGGCGACGCCCCAGCACCCCTTCGGCTACGGGCGTGAGCGCTACATCTACGCATTCCTCGTCTCCATCGTGCTGTTCTCGGTCGGTGGCATGTTCGCGATCTACGAGGGCTACGAGAAGATCAAGCACCCGCACGAGATCGAGGCCTGGTACTGGCCCGTCGGAGTGCTGGTCTTCGCGATCATCGCCGAGGGCTTCTCCTTCCGTACGGCCATCGCGGAGTCCAACCAGACCCGGGGCAAGCTGTCCTGGACGCAGTTCATCCGCCGCGCCAAGGCGCCCGAGCTCCCCGTCGTCCTCCTGGAGGACTTCGGCGCCCTCATCGGCCTTGTCCTGGCCCTCGCCGGCGTCGGTCTGGCACTGGGCACCGGCAACGGTGTGTGGGACGGCATCGGCACCCTGTGCATCGGCATCCTGCTGATCGTGATCGCGATCGTCCTCGCCGCGGAGACGAAATCGCTGCTGCTCGGTGAGGCCGCCGGGATCGAGGACGTCGAGAAGATCCAGGCCTCGCTCGTCGACGGCGACACCGTCACCCGCGTCATCCACATGCGTACGCTCCACCTCGGCCCGGAAGAACTGCTGGTGGCGGCCAAGATCGCGGTGCGGGCCGAGGAGTCGGCCGCCGAGGTCGCGGAGGCGATCAACGCCGCCGAGAACCGGATCCGCGAGGCCGTCCCGATCGCCCGGGTCATCTATCTCGAACCCGACATCTACGACGAGGCGGCTGCCGCGGCGGGCACCAACCCGGGCAAGACCCCGGGCGGCCCCGGTCCCGACGCCGGACCCGACGCCGGCACCGAGTCCGATGGCGGCACCGACCCCGATGCCGGACCCGATGCCGACTCCGGTCCCGACGCCGACCCCGCGTCCCCTGGCGGCTCACCGGTGGGATCCGGCCACTGACCCGCTGAGGATCAGCCCCGAACGGCCCGGTGTCCCACGCCGTCACGCAGGCGGGCTGGGGCTCACTGGGCCGTTCGGTGTAAGTTCGGAGGGAGTACCAGACGTCGCTGCTGATGGCGGTCGATCGGCCCGCGCGAGCGGACCGGCCGAGGGAGAGAGGGCCTCCGACGGACTGCACTGCGGATCGCCCGGGCATTCGTGTGCCCATGGCCGCCGCAGAGCCATCCAGCCCACCCTCGACCCACCACGAGGAGCAGCCCGTTATGACGACGGCCGCCAACCGCCAGGACTTCAAGGTCGCCGACCTCTCCCTCGCCGCCTTCGGGCGCAAGGAGATCACCCTCGCCGAGCACGAGATGCCCGGCCTGATGTCGATCCGCAAGGAGTACACCGCCGCCCAGCCGCTGGCCGGCGCCCGGATCACCGGCTCCCTGCACATGACCGTGCAGACCGCCGTGCTCATCGAGACCCTGGTCGCCCTGGGCGCCGAGGTCCGCTGGGCCTCCTGCAACATCTACTCGACGCAGGACCACGCGGCCGCAGCCATCGCGGTCGGCCCGAACGGGACCCCCGACGCCCCCGCCGGCGTTCCGGTCTACGCCTGGAAGGGCGAGACCCTGGCGGAGTACTGGTGGTGCACGGAGCAGGCGCTGACCTGGCCGAACACCCCCACCGGCGGCCCGAACATGATCCTCGACGACGGTGGCGACGCCACCCTCCTCGTCCACAAGGGCGTCGAGTTCGAGAAGGCCGGGAAGGCCCCGGACCCCTCGACCGCGGACAGCGAGGAGTACGCGTACATCCTCACCCTGCTGAACCGCACGCTCGGTGAGTCCCCGCAGAAGTGGACCCAGCTGGCGTCCGAGATCCGCGGCGTGACCGAGGAGACCACCACCGGTGTGCACCGGCTGTACGAGATGCACCGCGACGGCACCCTCCTTTTCCCGGCGATCAACGTCAACGACGCGGTCACCAAGTCGAAGTTCGACAACAAGTACGGCTGCCGCCACTCGCTGATCGACGGCATCAACCGCGCCACCGACGTCCTCATCGGCGGCAAGACCGCCGTCGTCTGCGGCTACGGCGACGTGGGCAAGGGCTGCGCGGAGTCCCTCCGCGGCCAGGGTGCCCGGGTGATCATCACGGAGATCGACCCGATCTGCGCCCTCCAGGCCGCGATGGACGGCTACCAGGTCACGACGCTGGACGACGTGGTGGAGACCGCGGACATCTTCGTCACGACGACGGGCAACAAGGACATCATCATGGCGTCCGACATGGCCCGGATGAAGCACCAGGCCATCGTCGGCAACATCGGCCACTTCGACAACGAGATCGACATGGCCGGCCTGGCGAAGATCGACGGCATCGTCAAGGACGAGGTCAAGCCGCAGGTCCACACCTGGACGTTCGCCGACGGCAAGGTCCTCATCGTGCTGTCCGAGGGCCGTCTGCTGAACCTCGGCAACGCCACCGGTCACCCCTCGTTCGTCATGTCCAACTCGTTCGCGGACCAGACCCTGGCCCAGATCGAGCTGTTCACGAAGCCCGAGGCGTACCCCACCGACGTCTACGTGCTGCCGAAGCACCTGGACGAGAAGGTCGCCCGCCTCCACCTCGACGCGCTGGGAGTGAAGCTCACGTCCCTGCGTCAGGAGCAGGCCGACTACATCGGCGTCCCGGTCGAAGGCCCGTACAAGTCCGACCTCTACCGCTACTGAGCCGGCCGTCGGCCACCGGCCGGCGCAGCTCTCAGCAGCAGGTCCGAGTGCAGGCCCCCGCACCCCCGTGTCGGGGGCCTGCCCCGTACCGCACCCGCACAGCCCGAGGAACCCGAAGGACCCCATGCCGCGCGGCCGTTATTCGATCCACGATGTCCACGACCACACCCCCATCGGCGAAGAACACTTCCACTGCGCACCCGGCCCGTCCGGCTGGCGCTATGTCTCCCAGACCACGGCCCCCACGGGCGCCCAACTGGGTTCCGTCGATCTGGCGCTGGACGAACTCGGCCGCCCCATCCGTCTCGAACTGCACGCCGCGAGCTGGCAGATCCGCGGTGCCGCCCTCGACGGGGTCACCTGGGTACGGACCGACCCCACCGGCACTCATGCCACCGAAGGCAATGTCCGAGCCCACACCTTCTCCGGCACGTCCCCCGCTTTCCTCGTCGCCACCGCCCGGCTCCTTCGCCTCACCCCCGCTTCCCCCGCGACCCGCGTCCGTCTGGTCACCTTCACGGACCCGGTTCTCGCCCCCCGCACCGTGGACCAGTCCTGGTCCCTGCTGAACAGTGAAGCGCACACCACTGACAACGGGCCCCTGATCGTGGACGAGTACCAGGTCAACGCCCTGGACACCGGTGACCAGCACGCCGTGCACATCGCGGGTGACGTGGTGCTGGCGGCGCCGGGCATCGAGCTCGAGCACCTCGAATCCCCGCCTTCGGCCATGCCTTCGCCCATGCCCCCGGTGGCAGACGGGACTTGAGCCCGGTCGCCACTCCGTTGCCTTGCAGGGGTGGTGGCCCACCTGGAGGTGCGAGAGGCTGATCCACCACAGTGGACCTTCAGCACGCGGGGGCTATGAACTCATGCCAGTACCGGGGAACCAGCGGCTACCAGTGGCCGGTGCGTACGACATCGACCCGTCCGCATCGACAGTCCGTTTCGACACCCGCGCCATGTTCGGATTGGTCCCGGTCCGGGGCACCTTCACCATCAGCCACGGCCGGATCACCGTCACCGAACTCGCGGAGGAGCTGTCGGTGCACGTCGTGATGGAGGCGGCCGGCTTCGACTCCGGCAACCAGAAGCGTGACGACCACGTCAGGTCGGCGGACTACTTGGATGTGGCCCGGCATCCCGAGATCGACTTCCTGAGCCGAAGGCTGGAGCGATCCGAGGCGGAAGCCACCTTGCAGGGGGACCTGACCGTGTGCGGGGTGACCCGGCCGGTCGCCATCACGCTGGACACCGTCACCGAGGACGAGAAGCGGATCACGGCCGTCGGCACCGCCACGGTCGACAGGTACGCCTTCGGCGTCACCAAGGCCAAGGGCATGACGGGCAGATACCTGAAGTTCACCCTGGAGGTCGTGGCCAACCGCTGACCTCGGGCCCAGGGGTGCGAAGAAGCCTCAGGCGGGCGGGGCGAAGCCGGTCGTGGGCTGCGCCGGGCCTTGTCGCCGGCTCTCGCCTTGTCCCTGACTCTCCGGGCCGGTCACGGGCACTTCACCCAGGCCGGTCACGGGCACTTCACCCGGGCCGGTCACGGGCACTTCACCCGGGCCGGCCACAGGTACCCCGCTCAGGAGGCTGCGGCCCGCAACCGAGGCCACCCGCCGCACGTCCCGCGCCTGTCGCTCGTTCAGCACGGCCGCCAGATAGGCAGCCGCCGGAACGCCCGGCGGCGCCGGAACTCCCGTATGCGCGACGAGATCCGTGGCCAGGCGCTCGGCCATGGACCCGCGCACCGTGGCGTCGAGCTGGTTCATCCGCATCAGGTACTGCCGCACGGCCAGCCAGAGCTCTTCAGGAACGCCCGACAGGTCCAGCTGCGAGAAGCGCCCCACGAGCCAGGGCGGGGGCGGTGGCACGGCGTGAGCCCGCCCGGCGGAGACCCGCTCGCGTACGACGAGCGTTCCGGCGAACACATCACCGAGCCGGCGGCCGCGGGCGGACACCAGAGAGGCGATACAGCCCACGACTCCGAACGTGCCCAGAATCTCGACCAACCCCATAGCCCCCCGCACGAGTGCGTGCCGGAAGCGGATCGGCCCGCCGTCGTCCCGCACCACACGCAGACCGCAGGCCAGCTTTCCGAGGGAACGCCCCTGGCTGAGCGTCTCGACCGCGACCGGCCCGCCCACCAGAATCAGAAGGAACGAGGCAACGGCGACCGCAGCCGCCGCGGCCTCGTCGAGCGTCACGGTCGCCACGGCCAGACCTATGGACAGCAGTACGAACACGGTCAGGAGCGCCGCAAGATCGATGGTGATCGCCAACGCCCGGCTGGGGAGCCTCGCCGGCTGCAACCCCAGTACGACCGCGTCTCCGGTCACGAGTTCATTCATCGCCACCCACCACCCCTCGCCGCTCTTCCCTGCCCCTCAGGACCACAGTCTGCCAAGCTGACACGCGGCGCACCGCCGTAGTACGGACCCGTACGCACCATGCCTGGAGCAGCAGCCGCCCATGGACCTCGACGTCTTCGTGACCACCCACCGCAACGAGTGGGACCGCCTGGACCATCTTCTGCACCGCGGGCGCAGCCTGACAGGTGAGGAAGCGGACGAACTCGTCACCCTGTACCAGCGCACGGCCACCCATCTGTCCTTGATCCAGTCCAGCGCCCCGGACCCACTGCTGACGGCTCGCCTCACGCAACTCGTGGCCCGCGCGCGCTCGACCGTGACGGGGACCCGTCGCGCTTCGTGGCGTGACGCCGCACGCTTCCTGACCGCCGGCTTTCCCGCCGCCGTCTACCGCTCGCGGCACTGGTGGATTCCCACGGCGGTGCTCTCCACACTGCTGGCTGCCGTGATGGGCTGGTGGATCGGTACGCATCCGGAGGTCCAGGCGTCGATAGCAGCACCGGAAGACCTGCGCGCGCTGACCATGCCGGGCGGTGAGTACGAGACGTACTACTCCAGTCATCCGGCCGCCTCCTTCGCCGCCCAGGTCTGGACGAACAACGCTCAGGCGGCGGCCATGTGCCTGGTGCTGGGGGCGTTCCTCTGCATACCGGTGATCTGGATCCTCTTCGCCAACGTGCTCAACCTCGCGGTGGGCATCGGCCTGATGTCCTCGGCCGGCCGGCTGGACACCTTCCTCGGGCTCATCCTGCCGCACGGCCTGCTCGAACTCACCGCCGTCTTTGTCGCAGCGGGTACGGGACTACGACTCGGCTGGACGGTCATCGACCCGGGCCCGCGCACCCGGCGTTCGGCACTGGCTCAGCAGGGGCGCGCCGCGCTCGGCATGGCCATCGGCCTGGCACTGGTCCTGTTCGTCTCCGGCGTCATCGAAGGCTTCGTCACCCCCTCGGGGCTTCCCACCTGGGCCCGCATGGCCATCGGCATCGGTGCTGAGCTGGCCTTTCTCGCCTATGTCTACGTTCTCGGGGGCAGGGCCGCCCGTGAAGGTGGCGTCGGCGACGTCGAGGCCGCGGAGCGCAGCGCGGAGCTGCCGGCGGCGGCCTGAGGGCCGATGTGCATGGCGGATCGCTGACCTGCTAGCCTTCTTGTCGCCCGCAAAGACTGTTGACACGGTCTATGGGGAGAGGTAGATTTTAACGGTTCCAACGAGTTGGACAGCTCGCTCGGGAACGTCTAAAGTTCATCTCGCTCGTGCAGAGGATTTGGTCCTCGCAGAGCCGATCGATTCTTCTCTTTCAAGCAAAAGGCCCGGGTTCGCCTCGGCCGAATTGCTTCTGATAAAGTCGAGTCAGCCGAAAGGCAAAGGCCACTCCACAGGCCACCGGAATCAAATTCGGACCGGAAACGGAATGAAAAAGAGTCTGGTAAAGTTGGAAACGCCGAAAGGGAAACGCGAAAGCGAAGAACTGGAACGCGAAACAGTGAGATCCCGCTTCGGCCGGGAATCGGACACGAAAGAGTCTGATAGAGTCGGAAACGCAAGAACACGAAGGGAAGCGCCCGGAGGGGCCCGGTGAAACGGGACCGAAGGAAGCGTCCGTTCCTTGAGAACTCAACAGCGTGCCAAAAGTCAACGCCAGATATGTTGATACCCCGGCCTGTTTCGGCAGGTTGGTGGTTCCTTTGAAAAGTCCTACCGGTCCTTCGGGTCGGGTAGGCAACAACAGCGAGGACGCTGTGAACGACCGGTCTTATTCCGACTTGGTTGTTCCGCTCTCGTGTTGTGATCCCGATTACGGGAAAACATTCACGGAGAGTTTGATCCTGGCTCAGGACGAACGCTGGCGGCGTGCTTAACACATGCAAGTCGAACGATGAAGCCTTTCGGGGTGGATTAGTGGCGAACGGGTGAGTAACACGTGGGCAATCTGCCCTTCACTCTGGGACAAGCCCTGGAAACGGGGTCTAATACCGGATAACACTCTGTCCCGCATGGGACGGGGTTAAAAGCTCCGGCGGTGAAGGATGAGCCCGCGGCCTATCAGCTTGTTGGTGGGGTGATGGCCTACCAAGGCGACGACGGGTAGCCGGCCTGAGAGGGCGACCGGCCACACTGGGACTGAGACACGGCCCAGACTCCTACGGGAGGCAGCAGTGGGGAATATTGCACAATGGGCGAAAGCCTGATGCAGCGACGCCGCGTGAGGGATGACGGCCTTCGGGTTGTAAACCTCTTTCAGCAGGGAAGAAGCGAAAGTGACGGTACCTGCAGAAGAAGCGCCGGCTAACTACGTGCCAGCAGCCGCGGTAATACGTAGGGCGCAAGCGTTGTCCGGAATTATTGGGCGTAAAGAGCTCGTAGGCGGCTTGTCACGTCGGATGTGAAAGCCCGGGGCTTAACCCCGGGTCTGCATTCGATACGGGCTAGCTAGAGTGTGGTAGGGGAGATCGGAATTCCTGGTGTAGCGGTGAAATGCGCAGATATCAGGAGGAACACCGGTGGCGAAGGCGGATCTCTGGGCCATTACTGACGCTGAGGAGCGAAAGCGTGGGGAGCGAACAGGATTAGATACCCTGGTAGTCCACGCCGTAAACGTTGGGAACTAGGTGTTGGCGACATTCCACGTCGTCGGTGCCGCAGCTAACGCATTAAGTTCCCCGCCTGGGGAGTACGGCCGCAAGGCTAAAACTCAAAGGAATTGACGGGGGCCCGCACAAGCAGCGGAGCATGTGGCTTAATTCGACGCAACGCGAAGAACCTTACCAAGGCTTGACATATACCGGAAAGCATCAGAGATGGTGCCCCCCTTGTGGTCGGTATACAGGTGGTGCATGGCTGTCGTCAGCTCGTGTCGTGAGATGTTGGGTTAAGTCCCGCAACGAGCGCAACCCTTGTTCTGTGTTGCCAGCATGCCTTTCGGGGTGATGGGGACTCACAGGAGACTGCCGGGGTCAACTCGGAGGAAGGTGGGGACGACGTCAAGTCATCATGCCCCTTATGTCTTGGGCTGCACACGTGCTACAATGGCCGGTACAATGAGCTGCGATGCCGCGAGGCGGAGCGAATCTCAAAAAGCCGGTCTCAGTTCGGATTGGGGTCTGCAACTCGACCCCATGAAGTCGGAGTTGCTAGTAATCGCAGATCAGCATTGCTGCGGTGAATACGTTCCCGGGCCTTGTACACACCGCCCGTCACGTCACGAAAGTCGGTAACACCCGAAGCCGGTGGCCCAACCCCTTGTGGGAGGGAGCTGTCGAAGGTGGGACTGGCGATTGGGACGAAGTCGTAACAAGGTAGCCGTACCGGAAGGTGCGGCTGGATCACCTCCTTTCTAAGGAGCACTTCTTACCAGGTTCGCTTGGTCAGAGGCCAGTACACCGGCGAATGTTCGGTGCTGGTTGCTCATGGGTGGAACGTTGACTATTCGGCACGGTGAGCTTGTTGTGTGAGTACTGCTTCGGCGTGGAAAGCGGAACAAGTTGATCGGGTCGGGCACGCTGTTGGGTATCTGAAGGTACGGGCTTGTTTGAGTCTGTTCCTTTGGTTGCCGGTCCCAGTGAACTCGCCTGTAAGGGTGGGGTGGTGGGTGGCTGGTCGTTGTTTGAGAACTGCACAGTGGACGCGAGCATCTGTGGCCAAGTTTTTAAGGGCGCACGGTGGATGCCTTGGCACCAGGAACCGATGAAGGACGTGGGAGGCCACGATAGTCCCCGGGGAGCTGTCAACCAAGCTTTGATCCGGGGGTTTCCGAATGGGGAAACCCGGCAGTCGTCATGGGCTGTCACCCGCTGCTGAACACATAGGCAGTGTGGAGGGAACGAGGGGAAGTGAAACATCTCAGTACCCTCAGGAAGAGAAAACAACCGTGATTCCGGGAGTAGTGGCGAGCGAAACTGGATGAGGCCAAACCGTATGCGTGTGATACCCGGCAGGGGTTGCGCATGCGGGGTTGTGGGATCTCTTTTTCATAGTCTGCCGGCTGTGAGACGAGTCAGAAACCGTTGATGTAGGCGAAGGACATGCGAAAGGTCCGGCGTAGAGGGTAAGACCCCCGTAGCTGAAACATTGACGGCTCGTTTGAGAGACACCCAAGTAGCACGGGGCCCGAGAAATCCCGTGTGAATCTGGCGGGACCACCCGCTAAGCCTAAATATTCCCTGGTGACCGATAGCGGATAGTACCGTGAGGGAATGGTGAAAAGTACCGCGGGAGCGGAGTGAAATAGTACCTGAAACCGTGTGCCTACAAGCCGTGGGAGCGTCGCTGTGTGTGCTTGCACATGCAGTCGTGACTGCGTGCCTTTTGAAGAATGAGCCTGCGAGTTAGCGGTGTGTAGCGAGGTTAACCCGTGTGGGGAAGCCGTAGCGAAAGCGAGTCCGAATAGGGCGTTTGAGTTGCACGCTCTAGACCCGAAGCGGAGTGATCTAGCCATGGGCAGGTTGAAGCGGAGGTAAGACTTCGTGGAGGACCGAACCCACCAGGGTTGAAAACCTGGGGGATGACCTGTGGTTAGGGGTGAAAGGCCAATCAAACTCCGTGATAGCTGGTTCTCCCCGAAATGCATTTAGGTGCAGCGTCGTGTGTTTCTTGCCGGAGGTAGAGCACTGGATAGGCGATGGGCCCTACCGGGTTACTGACCTTAGCCAAACTCCGAATGCCGGTAAGTGAGAGCGCGGCAGTGAGACTGTGGGGGATAAGCTCCATGGTCGAGAGGGAAACAGCCCAGAGCATCGACTAAGGCCCCTAAGCGTACGCTAAGTGGGAAAGGATGTGGAGTCGCAGAGACAACCAGGAGGTTGGCTTAGAAGCAGCCATCCTTGAAAGAGTGCGTAATAGCTCACTGGTCAAGTGATTCCGCGCCGACAATGTAGCGGGGCTCAAGCGTACCGCCGAAGTCGTGTCATTCCAGCACATACCTCTAACGGGGGCTGGGATGGGTAGGGGAGCGTCGTGTGCCGGGTGAAGCAGCCGTGGAAGCGAGTTGTGGACGGTTCACGAGTGAGAATGCAGGCATGAGTAGCGATACACACGTGAGAAACGTGTGCGCCGATTGACTAAGGGTTCCTGGGTCAAGCTGATCTGCCCAGGGTAAGTCGGGACCTAAGGCGAGGCCGACAGGCGTAGTCGATGGACAACCGGTTGATATTCCGGTACCCGCTTTGAAACGCCCAGTACTGAATCAGGCGATGCTAAGTCCGTGAAGCCGGCCTGATCTCTTCGGAGTTGAGGGTAGTGGTGGAGCCGATGAACCAGACTTGTAGTAGGTAAGCGATGGGGTGACGCAGGAAGGTAGTCCAGCCCGGGCGGTGGTTGTCCCGGGGTAAGGGTGTAGGACGCACGGTAGGTAAATCCGTCGTGCATATAGTCTGAGACCTGATGCCGAGCCGATTGTGGTGAAGTGGATGATCCTATGCTGTCGAGAAAAGCCTCTAGCGAGTTTCATGGCGGCCCGTACCCTAAACCGACTCAGGTAGTCAGGTAGAGAATACCGAGGCGTTCGGGTGAACTATGGTTAAGGAACTCGGCAAAATGCCCCCGTAACTTCGGGAGAAGGGGGCCATTTCTGGTGATCCGATTTACTCGGTGAGCTGGGGGTGGCCGCAGAGACCAGCGAGAAGCGACTGTTTACTAAAAACACAGGTCCGTGCGAAGCCGTAAGGCGATGTATACGGACTGACGCCTGCCCGGTGCTGGAACGTTAAGGGGACCGGTTAGTGCACTTTCGGGTGTGCGAAGCTGAGAACTTAAGCGCCAGTAAACGGCGGTGGTAACTATAACCATCCTAAGGTAGCGAAATTCCTTGTCGGGTAAGTTCCGACCTGCACGAATGGCGTAACGACTTCTCGACTGTCTCAACCATAGGCCCGGTGAAATTGCACTACGAGTAAAGATGCTCGTTTCGCGCAGCAGGACGGAAAGACCCCGGGACCTTTACTATAGTTTGATATTGGTGTTCGGTTCGGCTTGTGTAGGATAGGTGGGAGACTTTGAAGCGGCCACGCCAGTGGTTGTGGAGTCGTCGTTGAAATACCACTCTGGTCGTGCTGGATGTCTAACCTGGGTCCGTGATCCGGATCAGGGACAGTGTCTGATGGGTAGTTTAACTGGGGCGGTTGCCTCCTAAAGAGTAACGGAGGCGCCCAAAGGTTCCCTCAGCCTGGTTGGCAATCAGGTGTTGAGTGTAAGTGCACAAGGGAGCTTGACTGTGAGACCGACGGGTCGAGCAGGGACGAAAGTCGGGACTAGTGATCCGGCAGTGGCTTGTGGAAGCGCTGTCGCTCAACGGATAAAAGGTACCCCGGGGATAACAGGCTGATCTTCCCCAAGAGTCCATATCGACGGGATGGTTTGGCACCTCGATGTCGGCTCGTCGCATCCTGGGGCTGGAGTCGGTCCCAAGGGTTGGGCTGTTCGCCCATTAAAGCGGTACGCGAGCTGGGTTTAGAACGTCGTGAGACAGTTCGGTCCCTATCCGCTGTGCGCGTAGGAATATTGAGAAGGGCTGTCCCTAGTACGAGAGGACCGGGACGGACGAACCTCTGGTGTGCCAGTTGTTCTGCCAAGGGCATGGCTGGTTGGCTACGTTCGGAAAGGATAACCGCTGAAAGCATCTAAGCGGGAAGCCTGCTTCGAGATGAGTATTCCCACCCTCTTGAAGGGTTAAGGCTCCCAGTAGACGACTGGGTTGATAGGCCAGATGTGGAAGCCCGGTAACGGGTGGAGCTGACTGGTACTAATAGGCCGAGGGCTTGTCCTCAGTTGCTCGCGTCCACTGTGTTGGTTCTGAAATAACGAACTGCCGTGTTGCTGCGTCTTTTTAGATGCGCCCGGTGTTGGTTAATTTCATAGTGTTTCGGTGGTCATTGCGTTAGGGAAACGCCCGGTTACATTCCGAACCCGGAAGCTAAGCCTTTCAGCGCCGATGGTACTGCAGGGGGGACCCTGTGGGAGAGTAGGACGCCGCCGAACTATTATTCCGGGAAAGCCCCGTGCCCTTGTGGCACGGGGCTTTTCTGCGTTCTGAGCATCTGAGCGTCCGGTAATGCAGGGCCGGCCAAGCTCGGCCCTGTCTCTTTACCCCTCTCTACAGCCGGCCGGCCGCCTTCAGGGCAAGGTAGGCGTCGGCCAGTGCGGGTGCGAGGTCGTTGGGGGCGGCGTCGACGACCGTGACGCCATGACGCCGGAGCTGGTCCGCGGTGCGGCGGCGTTGTGCCTGAGCCTGAGTGCCGGCGGCGGCTTCGTAGATCGCGTCCACTGTGCCCCGTGCCTGGGCCATTGCTTCGACGTGAGGGTCGGCGACTGCTGCGACCAGAACCGTGTGGCGTCGGGTGAGCTCCGGCAGGACCGGCAGGAGACCCTCTTCGATGGGCGCGGCGTCCAGACCCGTGAACAGGACAATGAGCGAACGGCGCGGGGCATGTGACAGTGCGGCTGTGCTGAGGCCGTGGGCGTCGGTCTCCACCAACTCGGATTCCAGGGTGGCCAGAGTGCTGACGACCGTCGACAGGAGGTCCCCGCCCGCTGTCCTGCCCCGTACCTGCGCTCGGACACGCCGGTCGTAAGCCATCAGGTTCACGCGGTCGCCCGCGCGGGTGGCGAGGGCCGTGAGGAGCAGTGTCGCGTCCATCGCGGCGTCGAGTCGAGGGACATCGCCCACCCGGCTTGCTGAAGTGCGGCCGGTGTCGAGGACGATGAGGATGTGGCGGTCGCGCTCGGGGCGCCAGGTGCGCACGGCGACCGCGGACTGGCGTGCGGTGGCTCGCCAGTCGATGGATCGGGTGTCGTCCCCCGGAACGTAGGCACGCAGGCTGTCGAACTCGGTGCCTTCTCCGCGTGTGAGCACACTGGTCCGGCCGTCGAGCTCTCGCAACCGGGCGAGGCGCGACGGCAGATGCTTCCGGCTGGTGAAGGGCGGCAGTACCCGGACCGTCCAGGGCACGCGATGGGATCCCTGCCGGGTCGCGAGCCCGAGGGGGCCGAACGACCGGACAGTGACGCGGTCGGCCTCGCGGTCGCCACGCCGTGACGGGCGTAGGAGCGTGGTGAGACGGCGGCGCCCTCCGGCCGGTACCTCGAACTGGTGCCGGGACGAGGCCTGTTCGGCCTCCGATGTCCAGCTGCTGGGGGGCCAGGCGTCACGGATGTGGGCGCGGAGCCGGCGCCGGGACGGACTGGTCACAGTGAGTTGCACTGATGCGGTGTCACCGAGTCGAACGGATGTGTCACCGGATCGGGTGAAGTGGAGCGTACGCACTGGCGCGGCCAGGGCGTAGTCGCACAGAATTGCCAGTGAGAGCGGGACATCGACCGCGAGCAGGCCCGTCCAGCTGGGGGCCAGGATGCCTACGGGGAGTGACCCCAACGCCGCTACCAGAGCGGCACGTCCGGTGAGGGCCATGGTCACCTCCTCACCGGGGGACGGGGACGTGAGCGAGAACCGAGGTGATGACGGAGTCCGCGGTGACTCCCTCCATTTCGGCTTCGGGCCTCAGCTGGATGCGATGACGAAGTGTGGGCAGAGCGAGAGCTTTCACATCGTCCGGGATGACGTAGTCCCGTCCTGTGAGCCAGGCCCACGCCCGTGCGGTGGAGAGCAGTGCGGTGGCTCCTCGGGGGGAGGCGCCGAGAGTGAGCGAGGGGGAATCACGCGTGGCACGACAGATATCCACGACATAGGCGGCGATCTCGGGAGAGACCGAGGTCTTGGCGACTGCGGCGCGCGCCGCTTCCAGGTGGGCGGGGCCTGCCACGGGCTGGATGCCCGCGGCCTTGAGGTCGCGAGGGTTGAACCCGTCCGCATGGCGAGTGAGCACGTTGATCTCGTCCTCGCGTGAGGGCAGGGGGACTGTCAGCTTGAGGAGGAAGCGGTCCAACTGGGCCTCGGGCAGGGGGTAGGTGCCCTCGTATTCCACCGGGTTCTGGGTGGCCGCCACCAGGAAGGGGTCGGGCAGCGGGCGGGGCGTCCCGTCGATGGTGACCTGACGTTCCTCCATGGCCTCCAGCAAGGAGGACTGCGTCTTGGGAGGGGTTCGGTTGATCTCGTCGGCGAGCAGGAGATGGGTGAACACCGGTCCGGGCTGGAAGGAGAACTCGGCGGTGCGGGCGTCATAGACGAGCGAGCCCGTGACATCGCTCGGCATCAGGTCGGGCGTGAACTGCACGCGTTTGGTGTCCAGTTCGAGGGAGGCGGCAAGTGCGCGGACCAGCAGGGTCTTCGCTACCCCGGGTACACCCTCCAGGAGGACATGACCGCGACAGAGGAGCGCGACGACCAGTCCGGTCACGGCCGGGTCCTGGCCGACCACGGCCTTGGCGATCTCGGAGCGCAGAGCCTCCAGGGATGCGCGGGCGCTGTCGGAGTTCACGGGGGCTGCAGGGGCCCCTGCAGCCCCCGTGAACTCGCCGGTCTCCGGGGTCGGGGCGCTCATGAAGTGCGTACCTCTCTTTCGAGGGCGTCGAGTTGATCGGTCAGAAGGATCAGTGCGGCGTCATCGGCCGGTGGCGGGCCGAAGAGGAGGGCGGTGGCGTCGGTGCCCGGGGTGCTGAGGCGCGCGGCGACGGCGGGCACGAGCACAGCGGGGGAGTCGGTGTCGCGGGGAGACACACCGAGGAGGGGGGAGATGCGGTTCCGCGTGGCGGAGCGCAGTGCGGCTGCGGCACGGTCGCGGGCGTCGGACTTGCGGTAGAGACGGGCCCGGCCTTCGGTGGATTCGGAGGCACGGATGGCCACCGGCAGTCGCTCGGTGACCAGCGGGCCGAAGCGGCGGCCACGCCACATGGCGGCGAGTACGGCTGCGAGGGCCAGTTGGAGGGTGCCCCAGAGCCAGCCCGAGGGGATGAGGGCGATGAAGCCGCTCTCTCCTCCGGATCCGTTGTCACCGCTGTCGCCCCCGCCGGATGTGCCGCCTTCGGCGGCGGAGGGATCGTCGAGTGAGGGGAGGTACCAGACGAGATGCGGGCGGGAACCGAGGAGTTGCAGGCCCAGCGAGGCGTTGCCCTGCTGGTCGAGACGGTCGTTGTAGAGGATGTCGGGGGAGCCGAGCAGCACGGTGTCGCCGGCTGCCTGTCCCGGCACGACGAGGAGGGAGGCGAGTCCGTGGTCCGGGTAGCAGGCGGTGGCCTCGCGTACGTCCGTGCCGTAGTGGATACCGCCCATATCGGTGGCGCCTGCGGTGCGGGCCGCGGGGAGTTCGCAGCGTGGCGGGCGCGTGGTCACCGGGCCGTGGGACTTCTGGTGCACGCCGGGAGCGAGCCGGGCGACGGAAGGGCCACCGGGGGCGACGAGTACGAAACGGCCCGCGGAGTCCGCGGTCGTCGTGCGGAGGCGCCGCTGCTGGTGGGCGGTGAGCATGTTGGGCCCGGTGACGAGCAGGGTGGTGTCGGGGCCTGCCACACCGGCGGCCTCGTCGAGGGTCGTGGCGACATCGATGGATATCCCGCGCTCCTTGAGGAGTTCGGCGACCGCCCGGCTGCCGTACGGGTCCGCGGAGCGGGGATCGAGCCGGCCGTGCTGGCCGCCGGAGCGGAAGGCTGCGATGGCGACACCCGCGACGACGAGGATGAGGGCGGCGAACAGCAGACCCCGGACGCGCTGCCAGATCTGGTGGGGGCTGCGGGACTCCGATGTGACGGGACCGGCCGCTGCGGCGGTCATCCGGCGGTCTCCCGTGCCGCGCCGGTGGCGGCCGGCGATGGCTTGGTGGCCTCAAGGTCCAGGTCGAGTGTGCGCAGGGTCAGGTACGCGGCCTCGTCGGCTGTGCGGCCCCCGTATGTGACCTCGTCGAAGACCCGGGCGGCGGCGTGGAGCCGGGCGGCGTGTGCGGGCATCAGCAGGCCCGCCTCGGAGGCCGCCTCGTCAGCGGTCCGGCCGGGGCGCGGGGTGAGCACGGCCCGGTCCTCGAGGGCGCGTACGAGGGCACGCATCCGTTCCTGGACGGCTTCGGTCCAGCGTCGGGCCTCGGCGTGTGCGGCGGCTGTGGTGCGGTGGTCGGTCGCGCTGCGCGCGGTGTCACCGAAGAGGGTCTCCGTCATGTGGGCGGTGCGCCGCGGTGTGCCGAGCCTCCACCACAGGGCGGCCCCCAGTCCGATGACGACCAGGACGAGTACGACGAGCCCGAGCGGGCCGCCGGGGGCGGCTCCTGCGGCGCCGGCGAAGAGGTCGCCGATCCAGTCCCAGAAGCGGTCGAGGCCGCGTTCCAGGAGGTTCGGATCGTGTTCGTGGTACATCGGGTCGGACAGTTCGTCCCGTGCCGCTTCACGGGCGGGGACGCGTGAGGTGTCCACGGGTATGTCCCCGCCCGCCAGGATGTGCCGTGCCGCTGCGGTGGTGCCCCCCGCCCCCGTCACCGCATCAGCCCCTGGGGGTGTCGTAGCCGGGCACGCCCGCGGCCCGGGCGAGTTCGAGGTCGAGGGCCTCACGACGGATGCGCTGGTCGATGTAGAGCAGGGCCATCACGCCGGCGGTGAAGGGGTAGGCGAGCGTCGAGATGATGACATCGCCGATGCCCGTGATGACGAGGAAGGGCCAGCCGAAGTTCGTCGAGCTGCTGTTGAGAAACTCGCTCAGACTGTCGCTGTCCACGGTCACGGCGATGACGCCGAACGGGATCGTGATGATCAAAGTGAGCACGATGACCAGCAGGTAGCTGAGAGCCAGGATGCCGAACGTCCGCCACCAGCTGCCGTTGACCAGCTTGGCGGACCGGCGCAGCGAGGTGAGTACGGGCTGCCGTTCCAGCATCAGCGCCGGCGCCGCGAGAGTGAAGCGGACCATGAGCCACAGGACGACCGCGCAGCCGGCGAGGAAGCCGAGGACGGTCAGGGCGAGCCCGCCCCCACCGCTGCCCAGGGCCAGGCCGGGAAGCAGCCCCACCACCATGATCGCGATGCTCATCAGGCCCAGCAGAAGCGTCAGCCCGAGCAGCGGAAGGAGCCGGGGCCGTGCCTCGGACCAGGCCTCGGAGAGTGTCACACCCCGGCCCAGCACGGAGCGGCTGATCACCACGGTGAGGACCGAGGTCGTGATGAGGGTGGCGATCAACGCGATGAGCGTGCTGGGGGCGGTGTTGAGCAGCTGGGACTGCGCCGAGTCGGTGGCCTGGCGGAGGGCCTCCGCCCCGGTGGCGTTCGGGTCGACCGACTTCTGCTCGGGCAGGAGATAGCGCTCCACGAGAATGATCACGATCTCGGCGATCACGGAGACGGTGAGGCTGATACCCAGGACCGTGCGCCAGTGGGTGCGCATCGTGGACACCGCGCCGTCGAGGATCTCGCCGACGCCCAGGGGGCGCAGCGGGATGACGCCGGGCTTGGCGGCCATCGGTCGGCCGCCCCATCCGGGGCCCGGAGGCATGCCGCCCCAGCCCGGGGCCGGCGGTGGTGCGCCCGGGCCTGCGCCGGGGGCGCTCGGCGGGTACCACTGTCCCGGCGGCGGCTGCGCGGGAGACCACTGTCCGGCCTGCCCGCCGCCGTCGACGGGGGAGGAGGGGTTGGGAATGCCCGTCCCCTGGTCGTCGGAGGGGGCGGATCCGGGCGAAGCCCAGCCCGGAGAGTCGTTCATCGTCGCTCCTTCACAGTCCTGCCCGCTGATCGGGGCGGCAGGTCGGCAGCCATCGTGTCACGCGCCGGTCCTGTGCGGACCTGCCCCTGTATCTGCTTCTTGCCTTCGTGTGCGGGCGGTTCAGCGGGCAGACTGGGCGGATGGCTGATCAGGATGCGCAATCGCCGGTGGGTATCGAGCCTCCGGCTCTCTCCGTGCTCCGCTGGGACGGGCCTCCGCAAGGCCCTGCGGTGGTGCTCCTCGACCAGACGCGGCTGCCTGCCGAGGAGGTCGAGCTGGTGTGCGCCGATGTGCCGGCGCTGGTGCGGGCGATCCGGACGCTGGCGGTGCGCGGGGCGCCTCTGCTGGGTATCGCCGGAGGTTACGGGGTGGCACTGGCCGCTGCCCTCGGTGAGGACGTGGCGCGGGCGGCGGAGCTGCTGGAGCGGGCGCGGCCCACCGCGGTGAATCTCGGATACGGCGCGCGGCGGGTGGCACGGGCGTACGAGGCGGCGGTCGGCAGAGGGGCGGGCTCCGAGGAGGCCGCCTCGACGGCCCTGGAGGAGGCGCGGGCTCTGCACAGGGAGGACGCGGCGGCCAGCGGCCGGATGGCGCAGTACGGTCTGGAGCTGCTCGGGGAGCTCCTGCCGGGCGGAGGCGGGCACCGGCTGCTGACCCACTGCAACACCGGGGCGCTCGTGTCGGGCGGCGCGGGTACGGCCTTCGCGGTGGCACTGCGGGCGCACCGGAAGGGCAGCCTGCGGCACCTGTGGGTGGACGAGACCCGCCCGCTGCTCCAGGGTGCACGGCTGACGGCGTACGAGGCGGGGCGGAACGGGATGCCGTACAGCGTGTTGACGGACAGTGCCGCGGGCTCGCTGTTTGCGGCGGGGGAGGTGGATGCCGTAATCATCGGGGCGGACCGCATTGCCGCGGACGGCTCGGTGGCCAACAAGGTGGGGAGCTATCCGTTGGCGGTGCTCGCGAAGTACCACCATGTGCCGTTCCTGGTCGTGGCGCCGACGACCACGGTCGATCTGGAGTCGGTGGATGGCACATCGATCGTCGTGGAGCAGCGTTCCGCGTCGGAAGTGACAGAGTTCACACCCAAGCCGGGTGCTGCGGCTGGAGGTGAAGGGGGCAGGACGGTCGTCGCGCCCCCGGGGGCCCAGGCGTACAACCCCGCATTCGACATCACGCCGTCGGAACTGGTCACGGCGATCGTCACGGAGGAGGGCGTCATTTCCCCGGTCACGGGGGTCGGACTGGCAGAGCTGTGTGCCAGGTCATCGCAGGTAACGATTAGCTAATGGGATGATGTCGTTTATGAAGGGACGCGTCCTTGTCGTCGACGACGACACCGCACTGGCCGAGATGCTCGGCATTGTGCTGCGGGGAGAAGGTTTCGAGCCGTCGTTCGTAGCGGACGGCGACAAGGCACTGGCCGCATTTCGTGAGGCCAAGCCGGACCTGGTGCTGCTGGACCTCATGCTGCCCGGACGGGACGGCATCGAGGTCTGCCGGCTGATCAGGGCCGAGTCGGGTGTGCCGATCGTCATGCTCACTGCCAAGAGCGACACGGTGGATGTGGTGGTGGGCCTGGAATCCGGGGCCGACGACTACATCGTCAAGCCGTTCAAGCCGAAGGAGTTGGTTGCCCGGATCAGGGCGCGTTTGCGGAGGTCCGAGGAGCCCGCGCCGGAGCAGCTCACGATCGGTGATCTGGTCATCGACGTGGCCGGTCACTCGGTGAAGCGGGAGGGGCAGTCCATCGCTCTCACCCCGCTGGAGTTCGACCTGCTGGTCGCTCTCGCGCGTAAGCCCTGGCAGGTCTTCACCCGTGAGGTGCTGCTGGAGCAGGTGTGGGGCTACCGCCACGCCGCGGACACCCGTCTGGTGAACGTGCACGTCCAGCGGCTCCGCTCGAAGGTGGAGAAGGACCCGGAGCGGCCGGAGATCGTCGTGACCGTCCGCGGTGTCGGTTACAAGGCCGGACCGAGCTGACATGACCCTGGGCAGCGCTGCTCCGCCACCCGGGGTGCCCGGGGCCCGTACGGGGCGGGCTGCCGGTCAGGCACGGAGTGCTCCCCGCTTCGGCCGGGATCCGCTGGGCGGCCGGTTGTTCCGCGACCGGACGCCCGGCGGCCCCGTGCCGCGGCTGTTGATGCGGTGGATCCGTGGCCCGCTGCTGCCGGCTGTCCGCCTGTGGCGGCGCAATCTGCAGCTCCGTGTCGTCGCGGGGACGCTGCTGATGTCGATCGCCGTGGTGCTCCTCCTCGGCTTCGTCGTGATCGGGCAGGTCCGCAACGGCCTGCTCGAGGCGAAGGGCAAGGCCGCGCAGACACAGGCGGCCGGCGGTTTCGCGGCCGCCCAGACGAACGCGAACGCGCCTCTGGTACCCGGGGACCAGAGCGAGGAGAGCGCCGACGGCATGACGGCCAACACCTCCTGGCGCACCGAGCTCGTCGACCAGCTCGCCAGCGGTGGCACGAACGCCTTCAACGTGGTGGCGCTCAGCCCCGACTCCGTCGGACAAGGCACCACCAGCCGCGCCCCCCGTGGCTCGGGCAGCGTGGAGGCGTCCAGCATCCCGCAGAGTCTCCGGGACGACGTGGGCAAGGGAGCGGGCGCCTTCCAGACGTACTCGCTGATCCGGTACTCGCACGGGAAGCCCTCGGAGCCCGGCCTCGTCGTGGGTAAGCGGCTCTACGACGTCGACCACAACCCGTACGAGCTGTACTACCTCTTCCCGCTCTCGCAGGAGGAGAAGTCGCTGACCCTGGTCACGACGACCCTCGCCACGGCGGGCCTGTTCGTGGTCGTGCTGCTCGGCGCCATCGCCTGGTTCGTGGTGCGTCAGGTCGTCACACCCGTACGGATGGCGGCGGGGATCGCCGAGAGGCTTTCCGCGGGCCGGCTCCAGGAGCGGATGAAGGTCACCGGCGAGGACGACATCGCACGCCTCGGCGAGGCCTTCAACAAGATGGCGCAGAGCCTTCAGCTGAAGATCCAGCAGCTGGAGGAGCTCTCCCGCATGCAACGGCGTTTCGTCTCGGACGTCAGCCACGAGCTGCGCACCCCGCTGACGACCGTGCGGATGGCCGCCGATGTCATCCATGAGGCGCGGGTCGACTTCGACCCGGTCACGGCCAGGTCGGCGGAGCTGCTGGGGGACCAGCTCGACCGCTTCGAGTCGCTCCTGTCCGATCTGCTGGAGATCAGCAGGTTCGACGCGGGAGCCGCGGCGCTGGAAGCCGAACCGATAGACCTGCGCACGGTCGTCCGGCGGGTGATCGGCGGTGCCGAGCCGCTGGCGGAGCGCAAGGGCACCCGGATCCGGGTGGTGGGTGACGAACAGCCCGTGGTCGCGGAGGCCGACGCGCGCCGTGTCGAGCGGGTCCTGCGCAATCTCGTCGTCAACGCCGTCGAGCACGGTGAGGGCCGCGACGTCGTCGTGCGCATGGGTGTCGCGCAGGGTGCCGTGGCCGTGGCGGTCAGGGATTACGGCGTGGGGCTCAAGCCGGGTGAGGCGACCCGGGTCTTCAACCGCTTCTGGCGGGCGGATCCGGCGCGCGCCCGCACCACCGGTGGCACGGGCCTCGGGCTGTCGATCGCCGTCGAGGACGCCCGGCTGCACGGCGGCTGGCTCCAGGCCTGGGGCGAGCCCGGTGGCGGCTCGCAGTTCCGGCTGACCCTTCCGCGTACGGCGGACGAGCCGCTGCGGGGGTCTCCGATACCCCTGGAGCCGGAGGACTCCCGGCGTAACCGCGAGGACCGTGAGCGTGTGGGGGTGGCGTCGGCGGCGAGCGATCACCGGCGGACGCCCGTACCGAGCGGGACAGGTTCCACGGCTCGTCCGCGCCTGGGCGTGCCGGCGCGTGGATCCGCCGCGTCGTGTGCGACGGGGTCGGTCGACCCGGCGGCTCTGCCGGGCAGTGGGGCCCGTGTGGTGTCGCGTCCGGCCGGGGACCGGCCGGGCGGGGGCGCCGAACGAGAGACGCAGGATCCGGAGCAGGAGGACACGACTCGTGGACACTGACCGCCGTCGGTGCGGCCGCTCGGTGCGGCTGTCCGTGCTGCTGGGCTGCGCGGTCATGGTGCTCGCCGGGTGCGGGGCGATGCCGGTCACCGGCGATGTGAAGGCGGTCGACGCCTCGCAGCCGGGGGACTCCCAGGTCCAGGTGTACGCCGTACCCCCGAGGGAGGGCGCCACCCCCATCGAGGTCGTCGACGGCTTTCTGGAGTCGATGACCAGCGACGACCCCGATTTCGCCACGACCCGCACCTATCTGACCGCGGAGGCGGGCCGCGCCTGGGAGCCGAGCGAGGGCACGACGGTGCTCGCGAATGCGCCCAACCGCAAACGGCGCACGATCCATGACAAGGAACGCAGGGGCACCGAGACCACGTACACGCTGACCGGCGAACAGGTGGCGGCGGTCGACGCGCAGAGTTCGTACCGGCCGCTGGCTCCCTCGGAGTACTCCCAGATGCTTCATCTGATCCGGGAGAAGGGGGCGGACGGCAAGAAGGAATGGCGCATCGACATCGTGCCGGACGGCCTGGTGCTCGGGCAGTCCGACTTCAAGCGCCTCTACCGGTCCGTGAACAAGTACTACTTCGCCGCGGGCCGGAACGACGACGCGGCCGCACTGGTCGCCGACCCCGTCTACGTACGCAACCGTACGGACCCCGTCACGCGGATGGACACGGCCACCCAGACGGTGCGCACGCTGCTGCAAGGCCCGTCGAACTGGCTGCGGCCGGTGGTCGATTCGCGCTTCCCCGTGGGGACGGCGCTGAAGCGCGGGGTCACCTCGCTGACGACGGACGACCAGAACGTCCTGAAGGTGCCGCTCAACAAGAAGGCCGAACAGGCCGGGCAGAGCACCTGCCGGCTGATGGCGGCCCAGGTGCTCTTCACGCTGCGGGATCTGACATCCGCCCGGGTGGGGCAGGTCGAGCTCCAGGGCGAGCAGGGACCACTGTGCTCCCTCGGGGCGGACGAGGCCGAGGATTTCACCGCGGACAAGGGGTCCGGCGTTCCCGACAGCCAGTACTTCGTGGACGACAAGGGGCGGGTGCAGCGCATCCCGGGAAGCAGCAAGGGGAGCGGTGATCCGGAGCCGGTGACCGGTCCGCTGGGCAGCGGGACGGTCGCCATGAGCGCGGTCGGTGTGGCCCGGGACGAACAGCAGGCCGCCGCCGTCTCGGAGGACCAGCAGCATCTCTACGTCTCCTCCCTCACCGAGGACAGCGAGCCGGCCGACCCCGTCGTGACGAGTCATGCGAAGAAGGCCGCCGACCGGCTGTCGGCACCGAGCTGGGACGGCACCGGAGACCTGTGGGTCGCCGACCGCGATCCCTCCGATCCCAGGCTGCTGCGTCTGGCCGACGGTGCGGGGGAGCCGAAGGAGGTCTCGGTGCCCGACCTGGACGGCGGGCGGATCGAGGCGCTGCGGATGTCGTCCGACGGGGTGCGGATCGCGTTGCGGGTGTCGAAGGACGGGCACACCACGCTGCACATCGGCCGGGTCGAGCGTCATGGCTCGGGAGAGGCCGAGCAGGTGTCGGTCCAGGATCTGCGCCGGGCCGCGCCCCAGCTGGCCGATGTGACGGCTTTCTCCTGGTCGGGCCGCAGCCGTCTCGTGGTGGTCGGCAAGGAGGAGGGCGGTGTGCAGCAGGTGCGCTACGTCCAGGCCGACGGGTCCACGTCCTCCTCCGGGGTCCTGCCGGGCGTGAACCAGGTGACGGCTGTCGCGGCCGCCGACGACGACCAGCTCCCGCTGATGGCGGACACCGAGAGCGACGGGATAGTGAAGCTGTCACCGGGGGACAACTGGCAGACGGTCCTCAAGGAGGGCTCGTCGCCGGTCTACCCGGGCTGAGCGGAGCGCCCCCAGGAAGCCCCGGGAAGGAGGGGCCGCCCCGTTGTCCACAGGGGTTTTCCACAGGGATGGCCGAGTGCCGGGCGCCCGGGCACAGTGGGACCGTGCGGAGTTGGTGGCGGGAGATCGCCGGACTGGTGCTGCCCGTGGCCTGCGGAGGCTGCGGCAGACCGCGGACGGAGCTGTGCGAGGAGTGCGCCGCGTCTCTGGCGGCCGGGCCGCGCCGGGTGCGGCCGTCGCCGGAGCCCGAGGGCCTGCCCCCGGTTCACGCGGCGGCGCCCTACGAGAACGCCGTACGCGCGATGCTGCTGGCCCACAAGGAGCGGGGGGTGCTCGGCCTTGCCGGGGTGCTCGGCGGGGCTCTGGCGGACGCTGTGCGGGCCGGAGCGGGGCATGCGGGAGACCGGGTGCCGCTGCTGCTGGTTCCCGTGCCGTCGGCACGGCGCGCCACGGCCGCGCGTGGGCATGATCCAGCACGCAGGATCGCGGCCGCAGCAGCGGCCGAGCTGCGGCGCGGGGGTGCGCGGGCCCGGATGCTCGCCGTGTTGCGGCAGCGGCGCGTGGTGGCCGACCAGGCGGGGCTGGGGGCCAGGGAGCGGGGGCTGAATCTGGCGGGCGCCCTCGGCGTCGTGGACGGCGGCCGGAGGCTGCTCGACGGGGGCCGGGTCGTGCTGGTGGACGACGTGCTGACGACCGGGGCGTCGCTGGCGGAGGCGGCACGCGCGGTCCGTTCGGCGGGCCGGGCGCCAGGGATGCGGGCCGCGGTTGTCGCAGCTTCTCCGTCTGCCTTCGAGATAAACCGGAACTGACAGATAAATTCCATCGTTGCAGGTGGTGAGTGGGTAAAGAAGCCCGATCGGAGGTACGCGTGAGTAGCGGGTGCCGACACGGTGGTGGGCAGGCTATGTTCGGTTGTGAGGGACGGTGAATTCCGTGCCTCCGCGAATGCGCCACCAGGTTTCGGGCAGGTAACCCATCGGTACGCCAGAAGCTTGGAAATCGGTGGGGTGGAAGCCCCGCCGACGGGGGAGGAGGAGGTGACAGCCACCGAGTCCGCGGCTCCGGCGATCACCGGAGCCTGGTGCAAAAGGGAGATGCTCCGCCGCCGAAGCGGAGCAACCCGGGAACGGAGTTCTGCGTGGACATCGTCGTCAAGGGCCGCAAGACCGAGGTGCCCGAGCGGTTCCGCAAGCACGTGGCCGAGAAGCTGAAGCTGGACAAGATCCAGAAGTTCGACGGCAAGGTGATCAGCCTCGACGTCGAGGTGTCCAAGGAGCCCAACCCCCGTCAGGCCGACCGTGCTGCAAGGGTGGAGATCACGCTCCGCTCGCGTGGGCCGGTCATCCGGGCGGAAGCGGCAGCAGGCGACCCGTACGCAGCGCTGGACCTGGCCACCGACAAGCTGGACACCCAGCTGCGCAAGGAGCACGACAAGCGCTACAGCAGGCGTGGTAACGGCCGGCTGCCCGCGTCCGAGGTGGGGGACGTCGTACCCGGTGTCGCCTCCTTCAACGGGGACGGTGAGCTGATCCCCGAGGAGCCGGCGCCGTCCGTGCCCACCACCAGGATCGGTTCACTCGAGGTGCAGGGTGAAGGTCCGCTCGTGGTGCGCGAGAAGACGCACGTCGCGGCGCCGATGACACTCGACCAGGCGCTCTACGAGATGGAGTTGGTCGGGCATGACTTCTATCTGTTCGTCGACTCCGAGACCAAGGAGCCCAGCGTCGTCTACCGGCGCCACGCCTACGACTACGGCGTGATCCACCTGAGGACCGACCCGCTGGCCTCCGACGCGGCGGGCGGCGCGGGCGGTGCGCTCGGAGGCTGACACCCACCGCTCGACAGTCGATAGGCGTGCCCCCGGGAAGCGTCCGCGCGCTCCCGGGGGCACGCGTGCGACCGCGGGGGCACCGCTTCGGCGGCCAGGCATGAAATCATGGTGCCCCAGGCCAATCAGTGCTGCGTGCACTGCCGTTGGCGGACAGCCTGTGACCTCAGGCAGTGGCCTTCAGGGGGAGGAACGATGGCGGACACCTTCGGGCCCGTACGCGGGACGAACGACGCCGACAGCACTGCCGGTGCGGACTCCGGTACGGACTCTTCCGGTGTGGATTCCGTCGCGGACGACAGCGGTTCGCGCGACAGCGGTTCCCGCAAGGAACCCATCAGGGTTCTTGTGGTGGACGACCATGCGCTCTTCCGCAGAGGTCTGGAGATCGTCCTCGCGCAGGAGGAGGACATCCAGGTCATCGGAGAGGCGGGGGACGGGGCGGAGGCGGTGGACAAGGCGGCGGACCTGCTGCCCGACATCGTGCTGATGGACGTACGGATGCCCAAGCGCGGCGGCATCGAAGCCTGCACCTCCATCAAGGAGGTGGCCCCCAGCGCGAAGATCATCATGCTGACGATCAGTGATGAGGAAGCCGATCTCTACGAGGCGATCAAGGCAGGCGCCACCGGATATCTGCTCAAGGAGATCTCGACCGACGAGGTGGCCACGGCCATTCGCGCGGTGGCGGACGGCCAGTCCCAGATCAGCCCGTCGATGGCCTCCAAACTGCTCACCGAGTTCAAG
The DNA here is from genome assembly GCF_045162755.1 of Streptomyces sp. NBC_01012. Lineage (NCBI taxonomy): Bacteria > Bacillati > Actinomycetota > Actinomycetes > Kitasatosporales > Streptomycetaceae > Streptomyces > Streptomyces sp. NBC_01012. The sequence goes on from NZ_CP108688.1 coordinate 4,741,080, forward strand.
TCGATGATTCAGCGCACCGACGAGCGCCGGCTCGTTCCCGCACCGCGCCTCACCGAGCGTGAGCTGGAAGTCCTCAAACTCGTCGCCACGGGCATGAACAACCGTGATATCGCCAAGGAATTGTTCATCTCCGAGAACACGGTGAAGAACCACGTCCGCAATATCCTGGAGAAGCTCCAGCTGCACTCCCGGATGGAAGCCGTGGTCTATGCCATGCGGGAGAAGATCCTCGAGATCAGGTAGCGCGAGACCGGACAGAGCGGGCGGCGGGAGGTGCGGGGCCCGCCCGGCGCCTACGGAAGGGCGCGGGCGATTTCCGCCATGAGCGGCTCGCGCAGCTCCGGTGCGTCGACGCGCTCCAGCCGCACATCCGTGCAGCCGACCCAGGACGCCGCCTCCACGAGGGCCTCGGCCATGGGCACCACGGACTTCGCGCCGTCCAGCGAGACCTGGCGGCCGACCAGCGTGGTCCCCTCCCTGGCCGGGTCGACCCGGCCCCGCAGCCGGCCGCCCGCGAGCAGCGGCATCGCGAAGTAGCCGTGGATCCGCTTGGGCCGGGGGACGTACGCCTCCAGGCGATGGGTGAAGGCGAAGATCCGCTCCGTACGCGCACGCTCCCAGATCAGGGAGTCGAAGGGGGACAGCAGTGTCGTGCGGTGCCGTCCGCGCGGCTCGGACGCGAGGGCATCGGGGTGCGCCCAGGCGGGCTTCGCCCAGCCCTGGACGGATACCGGGATCAGCCCGGAGTCCGCCACGACGGCGTCGAACTGCTCGGCCTTGAGCCGGTGGTAGTCGGCGATGTCCGCCCGGGTGCCCACGCCCAGCGACTGCCCGGCCAGGGCCACCAGCCGGCGCAGGCACTCCGCGTCGTCCAGCCGGTCGTGGAGCACGGTGTCCGGGATCGCGCGCTCGGCCAGGTCGTAGATCCGCTTCCAGCCACGCCGCTCCGTGCACACCACCTCGCCGTACATCAGGGCACGCTCGACGGCGACCTTGGACGCGGACCAGTCCCACCACTCGCCGCCGTTCTTCGCGCCGCCGAGCTCCGTCGCCGTCAGCGGGCCCTCGGCGCGCAGCTGGTCGATCACCTTCGCGTACACCCCGACGGGCAGGTCGTGGTTCCAGTGCGGCCGGGAGCGGTAGGCGCGGCGGCGGAACGCGAAGTGCGGCCACTCCTCGACCGGCAGGACGCAGGCGGCGTGCGACCAGTACTCGAAGGAGCGGCCACCCGACCAGTAGGCCTCGTCGACCGCGCGGCGGCCCAGCGCGCCGAGGCGGGCGTACGGCACGAGCTCGTGCGACCTGGCTAGGACCGAGATCGTGTCGAGCTGGACGGCCCCGAGGCTGCGCAGCACCCCCGGGACCCCGCCCCGGCGGTCCGGGGCGCCCAGGAGTCCCTGGGCGCGCAGCGCGATACGGCGCGCCTGGTCGGCGGAGAGTTCCAGAACGGGCGGCGGCGCAGGCGTCATGCGGAGAACCCTAGAACGCGCCACTGACATCAGGGGCCGGCCGATGGGGATGCGTGCCCGGCAGCCCCAGATCGGCGGGGAGCAGCGCACCGATCCAGGTGTCGCGCCGTATGCCCTTGTTGAACAGCGCCGACCGCTGCTCACCCTCCATGCGGAAGCCCGCACGCAGAGCGACCGCCCGGGACGGGACGTTGCCGACCTCGGCCCGCCACTCCAGGCGGTCGGCACCGAGCGAGGTGAACGCCCAGCGGGCCGCCGCGAGCACCGCCTCCGTCGTGAATCCGGCGCCCCGGTGCTCCTTCGCCGTCCAGAAACCCACCTCGTACGTGCCGGGAAGGCTGTGACGGTTGACGCCGAGCGCGCCGACGAGCGGTCCGCCGCCCCGCAGGAGGACCGCGAAGTTGTACATCGTGTCGTCCTGCCACCCCGAGGGGGAGAGTTTTTGTGTGAAGAGTTCCGCGTCGGCACGGGTGTACGGCGACGGGACAACTGTCCAGCGCTGGATCTCGGGGTCCTGGCACGCGGTATGGGCGGCGTCGGCGTCCTCCGGCGCGAAGGGGCGCATGATCAGGCGCTCCGTGGTGAGTGTGATGGGTTCCATGCGGAGATTCTGGTGACAGGGGAGGCGGGAAGCGAGCACTTTTCGGTGCTTCCCGGCACCTTCCGTCCACTCCGGCCGTTGTCCTGGAGGGCGCGGCGGGGAGAACGCCGTGGCAGCCCTCCCGGCGTGGCGGGGTCCTCGCTTACGATGGCCGTTGCGGTGGGGCCCACCTGCCGTGCCCGCGCCAGAGTCCATCACACGACCCAGTGCCAGGCCCGACCGGCAAGGAGACCAGCCTCAGTGTCCGTCTTCAACAAGCTCATGCGTGCAGGCGAAGGCAAGATCCTGCGCAAACTGCACCGCATCGCGGACCAGGTCAGCTCCATCGAAGAGGACTTCGTCAACCTCTCCGACGCCGAGCTGCGGGCGCTCACCGACGAGTACAAGGAACGGTACGCGGACGGCGAGAGCCTGGACGACCTGCTTCCCGAAGCATTCGCGACCGTCCGTGAGGCGGCCAAGCGCGTCCTCGGACAGCGCCACTACGACGTCCAGATGATGGGCGGTGCCGCCCTGCACCTCGGCTATGTGGCCGAGATGAAGACCGGCGAGGGCAAGACCCTCGTCGGTACCCTGCCCGCGTATCTCAATGCGCTCTCGGGCAAGGGCGTGCACCTGATCACGGTCAACGACTACCTGGCCGAGCGCGACTCCGAGATGATGGGACGGGTGCACAAGTTCCTCGGTCTCGATGTCGGCTGCATCATCGCCAACATGACTCCGGCCCAGCGCCGCGAGCAGTACGCCTGCGACATCACGTACGGCACGAACAACGAGTTCGGTTTCGACTACCTCCGCGACAACATGGCGTGGTCCCAGGACGAGCTCGTCCAGCGCGGCCACAACTTCGCCATCGTCGACGAGGTCGACTCGATCCTCGTCGACGAGGCTCGTACGCCGCTGATCATCTCCGGCCCGGCCGACCAGGCCACCAAGTGGTACGGGGACTTCGCGAAGCTGGTCACGCGTCTCACCAAGGGTGAGGCGGGCAACCCGCTGAAGGGCATCGAGGAGACCGGCGACTACGAGGTCGACGAGAAGAAGCGGACCGTGGCCATCCATGAGCCCGGTGTCTCCAAGGTCGAGGACTGGCTGGGGATCGACAACCTCTACGAGTCGGTGAACACCCCGCTCGTCGGTTACCTCAACAACGCGATCAAGGCCAAGGAGCTCTTCAAGAACGACAAGGACTACGTCGTCATCGACGGCGAAGTCATGATCGTCGACGAGCACACCGGCCGTATCCTCGCGGGCCGCCGTTACAACGAGGGCATGCACCAGGCCATCGAGGCGAAGGAAGGGGTGGACATCAAGGACGAGAACCAGACGCTCGCCACGATCACCCTGCAGAACTTCTTCCGTCTGTACAGCAAGCTCTCCGGCATGACCGGTACGGCGATGACCGAGGCGGCCGAGTTCCACCAGATCTACAAGCTCGGCGTCGTGCCGATCCCGACGAACCGGCCCATGGTCCGTGCCGACCAGTCGGACCTGATCTACCGCACCGAGGTCGCGAAGTTCGCCGCGGTCGTCGACGACATCGCGGAGAAGCACGAGAAGGGCCAGCCGATCCTGGTCGGCACCACCTCGGTCGAGAAGTCCGAGTACCTCTCGCAGCAGCTCTCCAAGCGCGGTGTCCAGCACGAGGTGCTCAACGCCAAGGCGCACGACCGGGAGGCGCCGATCATCGCCCAGGCCGGCCGCAAGGGCGCCGTCACGGTCGCCACGAACATGGCGGGCCGCGGTACGGACATCAAGCTGGGCGGCAACCCCGACGACCTGGCCGAGGCGGATCTGCGGCAGCGCGGACTCGACCCGGTCGAGCACGTCGAGCAGTGGGCGGCCGCGCTGCCCGCGGCGCTGGAGAAGGCCGAGCAGGCCGTCAAGGCCGAGCACGACGAGGTCAAGGACCTCGGCGGGCTCTACGTCCTGGGTACGGAGCGGCACGAGTCGCGGCGTATCGACAACCAGCTGCGCGGTCGTTCCGGCCGTCAGGGCGACCCGGGCGAGTCCCGGTTCTACCTGTCGCTGGGCGACGACCTGATGCGGCTGTTCAAGGCGCAGATGGTCGAGCGCGTCATGTCGATGGCGAACGTGCCCGACGACGTCCCGATCGAGAACAAGATGGTGACGCGGGCGATCGCCTCGGCGCAGTCGCAGGTCGAGCAGCAGAACTTCGAGACGCGTAAGAACGTCCTGAAGTACGACGAGGTGCTCAACCGGCAGCGTGAGGTCATCTACGGCGAGCGGCGCCGCGTCCTGGAGGGTGAGGATCTGCAGGACCAGATCCGCCACTTCATGGACGACACGATCGACGACTACATCCGCCAGGAGACGGCCGAGGGCTTCGCCGAGGAGTGGGACCTCGACCGGCTGTGGGGCGCCTTCAAGCAGCTCTACCCGGTGAAGGTCACGGTCGAGGAGCTGGAGGAGGCCGCGGGTGACCTGGCCGGTGTGACCGCCGACTTCATCGGCGAATCGGTCAAGGACGACATCCACGAGCAGTACGCGGAGCGCGAGAAGACGCTCGGCTCGGACATCATGCGCGAGCTGGAGCGACGCGTGGTCCTGTCGGTCCTGGACCGCAAGTGGCGTGAGCACCTCTACGAGATGGACTATCTCCAGGAGGGCATCGGCCTGCGTGCCATGGCGCAGAAGGACCCGCTGGTCGAGTACCAGCGCGAGGGCTTCGACATGTTCAACGCCATGATGGAGGGCATCAAGGAGGAGTCCGTCGGCTATCTGTTCAACCTGGAGGTCCAGGTCGAGCAGCAGGTCGAGGAGGTCCCGGTGAAGGACGAGGCCGAGCGGACCTCGCTCGACAAGGAGGACGCGCCGGTGGCGGCCGGGGCAGGGCGCCCGGAGATCCGGGCCAAGGGCCTGGACGCTCCGCAGCGCCCGGACCGGCTGCACTTCTCCGCTCCCACGGTGGACGGAGAGGGCGGCGTCGTCGAGGGCGACTTCGCCAGCGGTGACGGTGACGGTGCGCGGCCCGAGGGGGACGGGCTGACGCGTGCGGAGCGCCGTAAGGCGCAGAAGAGCGCGAGTGGGCGGCGCCGCAAGAAGTAGCGCGCGGCGCGGCTGGGACGGCCCGGCCCGGACACCTCGACGGTGTTCCGGGCCGGGCCGTTCTCTTGGCGTCTCCGGGCCCCGGGGCGGGTTGGTGGCCCGGTGGGGCGCGGTGGTGGCGTTCGGGCCCGCAGGGGCCGTTGTGCGGCCCCTGGGCGGTATGTCCTCAATCGCGGGTCGGGCGTGACTGTGCTGCGGCTGTCGTCCTGTCGCCGGGACCTTCCGTCATCTGGCCGCCGGGAGGCGTTCGCCGCCCAGGTCGATCGCGGCGCAGCGCCAGCGGAGGTCGGGGCCCTGTTCCAGGCGGAACGCCATGGCGCGGACCTGCTCGCCCGTGGCGATGCTGGCGAAGGCCTCGACCACGCCGGTGGCGGGCTGGGTGCCGTGGCAGGCGCGTACGACGGGGCGCCTGCGGCCCGCGCCGAGCGGGGCGTCGGGGGCGAGCCGGGTGAGCTGGTCGTATGCCTCACCGATGGTGTGGCCCAGCATCCAGTGCACCGGGCGCTGGCCGCTGAGAACGGCCAGCAGACGTTCGGCGAACCAGTGGTGCGGGCGCAGCGGCCGCCGGGGCCGCTGCCGCGGTACGGTGCCCGGCCTGCTGCGGTCGTATCGTCCGGCCGGCCTCGTCCTGTCCTTGCTCATGCTCGTAGCCCCCGTGGCTGCTGTTCGTGGCCCGGTCGAGTACCGGGCGGTAACTTTTGCTGGGGACCTTCTACGGGTCCCGTCGCCGGGCCCGCAAGCGGCGCCATGGGCCGGTCGGGCACTCCGCAGGATCACCTATCCGGGTTGCGGGCCCCGCGCCCCAAGGGAAAGGCGAGGGTGATGGCCTTCGCGCGGTGGACAGCGGGGGGTGGATCGGCCACCCCGAAGGGGGACGTCGCACGTATCCTGAGGGCGTCATCGACTACGAAAGCGGTCAGCCATGCGTGTGTACGTCCCCCTGACCCTCTCCGGTCTCGCCACGGCGCACAGGGCGGGCGAGGTCGGTCCGGGGCCGCAGACCGCCTACGCGGTGACGCCCGGTCTGCGTGAGTGGTATGTCTCCGACGACATCGAGGAGCTGGAGTACGCGGCCCTCAATCGCGCCGCCTCCGCCTCTCTGCGGCTGATCGCCGGCCGTCCTCAGGAGGCCAGGCGCCGGGTGGTCGTCGCCCTCGACGTGCCGGACGGTGCGGCGGTCGCCGATCCGGACCTGGCCCTGGACGCCTCGTCGCTCGGGGAGGTGCGGATCGCGGACGCGGTGGCGCTGTCGAAGGCCGCCGCCGTGCATGTGGACGCCGACGACGCCGAGAAGGACGTGGCCGCCGCGGCCGCCGCGCTGGGGGCGGCGGACCTCGGCGACGACGACGCCCGGTTCACCGTGGACGGCGCGGAGGACCATGAGCTGCTGTGGTTCGGGATCCAGGAGATCCCCGGCCTGATCGCCTGAGCCCGGGGGCCCGGCAGCCGCTCCGGGGCGACTGTCGTACCCGGCGGGTATTTTTCTGTCCATGGCGACATCGGGGAAGCACCGCACACATCTGGTCTGGGACTGGAACGGCACACTGCTCGACGACATCGACGCGGTGCTCGGGGCGACGAACGCCGCCTTCGCCGAGGTCGACCTGGAGCCGCTCACGCTCGACCAGTACCGCGAGATGTACTGCGTGCCGATACCCAAGTTCTACGAGCGGCTGATGGGCCGGCTCCCCACCCCCGCCGAGTGGGAGCGGATGGACGGCCTTTTCCATCGCCACTACACCGAGCAGCGGACGGCCTGCGGGCTGACGGAGGGCGTCGAGGAGCTGCTGGCCCGGTGGCGGCTCGGGGGCCGCAGCCAGTCGCTGCTCAGCATGTACGGCCATGAGCACCTGGTCCCGGTCGTCCGGGGTTACGGCATCGAGAGCCACTTCGTGCGCGTCGACGGGCGTACGGGCCCCTCCGGAGGCAGCAAGGCCCAGCACATGGAGCGCCACTTCGAGGTGCTCGGGGGCATCGCTCCGGCGTCCGCGGTCGTCATCGGTGACGCGGTGGACGACGCGGTGGCCGCGGCCCATGTCGGTGCGCGCGCCGTGCTCTACACCGGCGGTTCGCACAGCCGAAGCAGCCTGGAGGCGGCGGGCGTGCCGGTGGTGGACACCCTGGCCGAGGCGGTCGCGCTCGCCGAGGTGATGGCGGAATGAGCGTATGCGCCCGCCTGTGTGCCCTTTGTGTCCCCTTGCGTACGGGAGCGATTCGGCGCGATGTCCAGAGTGTCAAAGTTCGGGGTCTTCTTTTGTACATATGCGGCTCATGACGGTTGCGGGTCCAGGAGGGATAGCCTGGTGCGGTGATCAGCGCGATACGCCTCGGGGGCCGTGAAGCCCCCGGCCTGCGCCCGGAGTGCCACAGCACCCGGGCGATCCGCGATCGCCGCGTCCCGGGCAGTCTGCCGAAAATGGCCGATATGGCCCCGGGCATCTCCCCAGGCGGCATAGCGTCGACCCAGACCGGAAACCCCGTGTCGTGGCGGTACGCCGTCTTTTTCACCTACGTCACGCAACGGCGCGCGACAGGAGCCAGAGGACATGCAGACCAAGCTGGACGAAGCCAAGGCCGAGCTGCTCGCACGGGCGGCCCGGGTAGCTGACAACAGTCCGGGCGGTGGTGTCGGTGGCCCGGGAGGTGGCCTCCGGGTCCACCTCGCCGAAGAGTCCGGCAGCGGAGCAGAGGAAGGCGCCGAGACCGGCCGGGACGAGCGGTCGGGCCCGAAGACGCTGCTCGCCTATCTCCAGCGCTACTACCTGCACACCGCTCCGGAGGACATCAGCGACCGCGACCCGGTCGACATCTTCGGGGCTGCTTCTTCCCACTACCGTCTCGCCGAGAACCGCCCGCAGGGCACCGCGAACGTCCGCGTGCACACCCCGACGGTCGAGGAGAACGGCTGGACGAACAGCCACTCCGTCGTCGAGGTCGTCACCGACGACATGCCCTTCCTCGTCGATTCCGTCACCAACGAACTGTCCCGGCAGGGCCGTGGCATCCACCTCGTGATCCACCCGCAGGTCATCGTCCGCCGCGATGTCGCCGGCAAGCTGATCGAGGTGCTCGCCGACCCGGCCAGGAACAACGGCGCGAAGCGGTCGGGCGGCCGTAAGGAAGCCGGGACCGAGCTGCCGCACGACGCGGTCGTCGAGTCCTGGATCCATGTCGAGATCGACCGGGAGACGGACCGCGCCGACCTGAAGCAGATCACCGCCGATCTGCTCCGTGTCCTGTCCGACGTACGGGAGACCGTCGAGGACTGGGAGAAGATGCGGGACTCCGCCCTGCGGATCGCCGACGACCTCCCGGACGAGCCCCTCGACGATCTGGGCGGGGAAGAGGTCGACGAGGCCCGCGAACTGCTGCGCTGGCTGGCCGACAACCACTTCACCTTCCTCGGGTACCGCGAGTACGAGCTCCGTGACTCCGACGCCCTGACGGCCGTCCCCGGCACCGGCCTCGGAATTCTGCGCTCCGACCCGAAGCACACCGAGGACGAGGCGCACCCGGTGAGCCCGTCCTTCGACCGGCTGCCCGCGGACGCCCGGGCCAAGGCGAGGGAGCACAAGCTCCTCGTCCTGACGAAGGCGAACAGCAGGGCGACCGTGCACCGCCCCAGCTACCTCGACTACGTCGGGGTGAAGAAGTTCGACGCCAAGGGCAACGTCATCGGCGAGCGGCGCTTCCTCGGCCTGTTCTCCTCCGCCGCGTACACCGAGTCGGTGCGTCGGGTGCCCGTGGTGCGCCGCAAGGTCGCCGAGGTGCTGGAGGGCGCGGGCTTCACGCCCAACAGCCACGACGGCCGCGACCTGCTCCAGATCCTGGAGACCTACCCGCGCGACGAGCTCTTCCAGACGCCCGTCGACCAGCTGCGTTCCATCGTCACCTCCGTGCTGTATCTCCAGGAGCGCCGCCGGCTGCGGCTCTACCTGCGCCAGGACGAGTACGGGCGCTACTACTCCGCCCTCGTCTACCTGCCGCGTGACCGCTACACCACCGGTGTGCGGCTCCGCCTGATCGACATCCTCAAGGAGGAACTCGGCGGCACCAGCGTCGACTTCACCGCCTGGAACACGGAGTCGATCCTCTCCCGGCTGCACTTCGTCGTCCGGGTCTCGCCGGGCACCGAGCTCCCGCACCTGACCGACGCGGACGCAGACCGCATCGAGGCGCGGCTCGTCGAGGCCGCCCGCTCCTGGGCCGACGGCTTCCAGGAGGCGCTGGGCGCGGAGTGCGGCGAGGAGCGCGCGGCCGAGCTGCTGCGCCGCTACGGCCACTCCTTCCCCGAGGGTTACAAGGCCGACCACTCGCCGCGCGCGGCCGTGGCCGACCTGGTCCATGTCGAAGAGCTCAAGAGCGGGCGCGAGGACTTCGCGCTCAGCCTGTACGAGCCGGTCGGCGCGGGTCCCGCAGAGCGCCGGTTCAAGATCTACCGGACCGGTGAGCAGGTCTCGCTCTCCGCCGTCCTGCCCGCGCTCCAGCAGCTCGGCGTCGAGGTCGTCGACGAACGTCCCTACGAGCTGCGCTGCGCGGACGGCACCCACGCCTGGATCTACGACTTCGGGCTGCGCATGCCGAAGAAGGCCGCGGGCAGCGGCGACTACCTCGCCGACGACGCCAGGGACCGCTTCCAGGAGGCGTTCGCGGCCATCTGGACCGGCGAGGCCGAGAACGACGGCTTCAACGCCCTCGTGCTGGGCGCCGGCCTGGACTGGCGGCAGGCCATGGTGCTGCGCGCCTACGCGAAGTACCTGCGGCAGGCGGGCTCGACGTTCAGCCAGGACTACATGGAGGACACCCTCCGCAACAACGTCCACACCACCCGGCTCCTGCTCTCCCTCTTCGAGGCCCGGATGTCCCCGGCCCGGCAGAAGGCCGGCACGGAGCTGACGGACGGGCTGCTCGAGGAGCTGGACGGGGCGCTCGACCAGGTCGCGTCGCTGGACGAGGACCGGATCCTGCGGTCCTTCCTCACGGTCATCAAGGCGACGCTGCGGACCAACTACTTCCAGCTGGCGGACGACCACGAGCCGCACAACTACGTCTCGATGAAGTTCGACCCGCAGGCCATCCCCGACCTCCCCGCGCCGCGTCCGGCGTACGAGATCTGGGTCTACTCGCCGCGCGTCGAGGGCGTCCACCTGCGCTTCGGCAAGGTCGCCCGCGGCGGCCTGCGCTGGTCGGACCGGCGGGAGGACTTCCGTACGGAGATCCTCGGCCTGGTCAAGGCGCAGATGGTCAAGAACACGGTGATCGTGCCGGTGGGCGCCAAGGGCGGGTTCGTCGCCAAGCGGCTGCCCGATCCGGCCGTGGACCGTGACGCCTGGCTCGCCGAGGGCATCGCCTGCTACAAGATCTTCATCTCGGCGCTCCTCGACATCACCGACAACATGGTGACGGGCGAGGTCGTGCCGCCCGCCGAGGTCGTCCGCCACGACGAGGACGACACCTATCTCGTCGTCGCCGCCGACAAGGGCACCGCGAGCTTCTCCGACATCGCCAACGACGTCGCCGTCTCGTACGGCTTCTGGCTCGGCGACGCCTTCGCCTCCGGAGGCTCGGCCGGCTACGACCACAAGGGCATGGGCATCACCGCCCGCGGTGCCTGGGAGTCCGTGAAGCGGCACTTCCGCGAGCTGGGCCACGACACGCAGACCGAGGACTTCACCGTCGTCGGCGTCGGCGACATGTCGGGTGACGTCTTCGGCAACGGCATGCTGCTCTCCGAGCACATCCGGCTGGTCGCGGCCTTCGACCACCGGCACATCTTCATCGACCCGGACCCCGACGCCGCCACCTCGTACGCCGAGCGGCGCCGGCTGTTCGACCTGCCGCGCAGCTCCTGGGCGGACTACGACAAGGACCTGCTGTCCGCGGGCGGCGGCGTCCACCCGCGTTCCGCCAAGTCGATCCCGGTCAACGCGCACATCCGCGCGGCGCTCGGTATCGACTCGAAGGTCACGAAGATGACCCCCGCCGAGCTGATGCAGAACATCCTCAAGGCGACGGTCGACCTTGTGTGGAACGGCGGCATCGGCACGTACATCAAGGCGACGACCGAATCGAACGCGGACGTCGGCGACAAGGCCAACGACCCGATCCGGGTCAACGGCGCGGACCTGCGGGCCCGCGTCGTCGGTGAGGGCGGCAACCTCGGGGCCACCCAGCTCGGCCGGATCGAGTTCGCCAGGAACGGCGGCCGGATCAATACCGACGCGATCGACAACAGCGCCGGTGTCGACACCTCCGACCACGAGGTGAACATCAAGATCCTGCTGAACGGCCTGGTCCGGGACGGCGACATGACCGTGAAGCAGCGCAACAAGGTGCTCGCGGAGATGACCGACGAGGTCGGACATCTCGTGCTGCGCAACAACTACGCGCAGAACGTCGCCCTCGCCAACGCCTTCGCCCAGGCGCCCTCGCTCCTCCACGCCCACCAGCGCTTCATGCGCAGGCTCGGCCGTGAGGGACACCTGGACCGTGCGCTGGAGTTCCTGCCGACCGACCGGCAGATCCGTGAACTCCTGAACCACGGCAGGGGGCTCAGCCAGCCGGAGCTGGCCGTGCTGATCGCCTACACGAAGATCACGGCGGCCGAGGAGCTGATCTCCACCCCTCTGCCGGACGACCCCCACCTGCAGAGGCTGGTGCACGCCTACTTCCCGAAGCAGCTGAGCAAGCGGTTCCCGGAGGCGGTCGACGGCCACGCGCTGCGCCGCGAGATCATCACGACGGTGCTGGTCAACGACACGGTGAACACCGGTGGTTCGACGTTCCTGCACCGGCTGCGTGAGGAGACGGGCGCCTCGCTCGAGGAGATCGTGCGGGCGCAGTACGCCGCCCGTGAGATCTTCGGCCTCTCCGGGGTGTGGGACGCGGTGGAGGCGCTCGACAACCAGGTGGCCGCCGATGTGCAGACCCGGATCCGGCTGCACTCGCGCCGGCTGGTGGAGCGCGGCTCCCGCTGGCTGCTCGGCAACCGGCCGCAGCCGGTCGGGATCGCGGAGACCATCGAGTTCTTCCAGGACGGCGTCGAGCGCGTCCGCGCCGAGCTGCCCAAGCTGCTCAGGGGCGCCGACATCGAGTGGTACCGGTCGATCCTCGACGAGCTCACCGGGGCGGGTGTACCCGAGGAGCTGGCGGGACGGGTGGCGGGATTCTCGTCGGCCTTCCCGATGCTGGACATCGTCGCCATCGCGGACCGTACGGGCAAGGACCCGTTGGCCGTCGCCGAGGTGTACTACGACCTCGGTGACCGGCTGGGGATCACCGGGCTGATGGACCGGATCATCGAGCTGCCGCGGGGCGACCGCTGGCAGTCCATGGCCCGCGCCTCCATCCGCGAGGACCTGTACGCCGCGCACGCCGCGCTCACCTCGGACGTGCTGTCCGTCGGGAACGGCACGTCGTCGCCCGAGCAGCGGTTCAAGGACTGGGAGGAGAAGAACGCGGCGATCCTGGCGCGTTCACGCGCCACCCTGGAGGAGATCCGGGGTTCGGAGTCCTTCGACCTGGCGAACCTGTCCGTCGCCATGCGGACGATGAGGACCCTGCTGCGCAGGCACGTCTGACCCGCGCCACACAGCCGTCCGCCGGACGGGCCCGAGGGGGCCCGTCCGGCGGACGGCGTTCAGGGTGTCAGGGCGTCAGGGGAGCGTCATTTCTTTGCTGCCTGGGGCTTGGGCCGCTGGGACTTCGCCGGCCCGGTGGACTCCTCGTACGCGGCGACGACCTCCTTGGCGGGGCCGTCCATCCGCAGCGTGCCGGCCTCCAGCCAGATCGCCCGGTCGCAGGTGTCGGTGATCGATCTGTTGCTGTGGCTGACCAGGAACACTGTGCCCGCCTCCTCGCGGAGCTCCATGATCCGGTCCTTGCTGCGCCGCTGGAACTTCGCGTCGCCCGTGGACAGTGCCTCGTCGATCAGCAGCACGTCATGGCTCTTGGCGGCGGCGATGGAGAAGCGCAGCCTGGCGCCCATGCCGGAGGAGTAGGTCCGCATGGGCAGGGTGATGAAGTCGCCCTTCTCGTTGATGCCGGAGAAGTCGACGATGTCCTGGTAGCGCTCGCGGATCTGCCGACGGCTCATGCCCATGGCCAGGCCGCCGAGTACGACGTTGCGCTCCCCGGTGAGGTCGCTCATCAGGGCGGCGTTCACGCCGAGCAGCGAGGGCTGGCCCTGGGTGTGGACCCGGCCCTGCGACGGGGGCAGCAGCCCCGCGATCGCCTTGAGGAGCGTCGACTTCCCGGATCCGTTGGAGCCGATCAGGCCGATGGCCTCGCCCTTGTACGCGGCGAAGCTGACGCCCTTCACGGCGTGCACCTGGCGCGCGCCCCTGGGCTGTCCGCGCGACACGATGCGGTTCAGGGCGGAGGTGGCGCTGCCCCTTCCGGTGCGGGCGCCGTTCACCGTGTAGGTGATGTGGACGTCGTCGACGACGACGGTGGGCACACGTGTGTCGGGGGTGTCAGCCACGTCCGTACCTCTCCTCGGCCTTCCAGAAGAAGATGAATCCGCCGATGCCGCAGACGAGGGCCCAGCCTGTCGCGACGGCCCATACGTGCGGGGGCAGCTGCGCGCCGGTGAAGCTGTCGATCAGGGCGAAACGCATCAGGTCGATGTAGACGGCCGCCGGGTTGCATTCGAGCGCCAGCAGGACGAGCTTCGGCACCCGGTCGCCGCTGAGCAGGTGGTCGAGGCTCCACATGACGCCCGACGAGTACATCCAGGTGCGCAGGATGAAGGGGGTCAGCTGGGCGATGTCGGGCGTCTTGGCGGCCAGCCTGGCCATGACCATCGAGACCCCCGTGTTGAACAGGGCCTGCAGGGCGAGTGCGGGGACGGCGAGCAGCCAGGACGGCCGCGGGTACTGGCCGAAGAGCAGAAGGATCAGGGACAGCGCGCCCAGCGAGAACAGCAGCTGCTGGAGCTGCTGGAGCGCCAGGGCGATCGGCAGCGAGGCGCGCGGGAAGTGCAGGGCCCTGACCAGTCCGGTGTTGCCGCTGATGGCCCGGGTGCCGGCCGTGATCGAGCTGGCGGTGAAGGTCCAGATGAAGACCCCGGTGACGAGGAAGGGCACGAAGTCGGGGACTCCGCGCTTGGTGTCCATCAGGATGCCGAAGATGAAGTAGTAGACCGTCGCGTTGAGCAGCGGGGTCATGATCTGCCAGATCTGGCCGAGCTTCGCCTGGCTGTACTGCGCGGTCAGCTTGGCCGTGGCGAAGGCGGTGATGAAGTGCCTGCGCCCCCAGAGCTGCCGGACGTACGCGCCGAGCGTCGGCCGGGCCCCGCTGACGGTCAGCCCGTGCCGGGCCGCGAGCGCGGCCAGCTCACCGGGCTCGTACACGGGGAGGAGGGTGGGAGGTGCGGTGTCCACCGGGGACGGCGGGGCTGCTGTCTGGCTCACCACGGTCGCTTTCGACGGGGTCGGGGGAAACAGGGCGGACAGATCCGGATCGATGGGACGGCACCGTATCGTCGCAACGCTGACAGTAGGACGTTTGTACGTCGCAACGCAACCGTTTCGTCGTTACGGTCTATCATTCGGAGATGAACACCGAACGGCGAACCGGGCGCCGCATCCCGGCAGGTGCCGCGGTGCTTCGGGAGGACGTGACCGACGCGATCCGCGGCGCCGTCTTCGAGGAGCTGGCCGCCGTGGGATTCGCACGGATGTCGATCGAGGGCATCGCACGGCGCGCGGGGGTGGGCAAGACCGCCGTCTACCGCCGCTGGAAGTCCAAGCTCCATCTCGTCCTCGACCTGGTCGCGGCCGTCGCCGCGCAGGGCATGCCGGCGCCCGAGACGGGTTCGCTGTACGGGGATGTGCGTGCCGTACTGGAACTCGCCGCGTACGCCCTGCGTCATCCCGTCGCCTCCCAGGTGATCCCCGACCTGCTGGTCGAGGCGGCCCGCAACCCGGAGATCTCCGACGCCATCAAGGCGGCGCTGCTGGACCAGCAGCAGGGGGTGGCCGCCGTCGTCGTACGGGCAGCGGTGGCGCGCGGCGAACTGCCCGAGGGCAGCGATCCGGACCGGGCGCTGGACCTCATCGTCGGCCCGCTGTACTGGCGCCTCGTCGTCGTCCGAGGCGATCTGCCCAAGGGGTACCTCGACGACCTCGCGGAGTCCGCGGTCCGGGCGCTCAAGGGCTGACGGGGCTCGACGGGTCGTCGTCGAGCAGCCGGTCCACGACCCTGCGGGCCGCGTCGCCGCCGCCGGGTGCGCAGTGCTCACGCCGGAAGCTGTCGTACGCCTCCGCGTGCAGCTTCGCCGAGGCCGTCGTGGTCCGCAGAGCCTGAGCCACCTCCTGGGTGGTGACGAGCAGCGGCCCGGGGGCCCGGGTCTCGAAGTCCAGACAGAAGCCGCGCACGCTGTCCCTGTAGTGCTCCAGGTCGTAGGTGTGGAAGAGCATCGGACGGCCCGTGTGCGCGAAGCCGAACACCAGGCCCGAGTAGTCGGTGATCAGCACATCGGCGATCAGCAGCAGCTCCGTGGTGTCCGGGTGCGCGGACACGTCACGCAGGGCGGGGTGCGCCGGCACGCTGCCCGTCACCCGGGGATGCCTGCGGACCAGCACCGTGGTCCGGCCGTCCAGCGAGCCCGCCAGCGCGGGCAGGTCGAGCGCCGGATCCCAGCGGTACAGCGGGGAGGAGCCGGCGGGGACACCTGCCGTCGGGTGCGCGAGATGGTCGCGGTACGTCGGCGCGTACAGCACCACGCGGTGGCCGTCAGGGATGCCGAGACGCCGGCGTACCCGCTCGGCGGTCTTGTCCCGGCCGGGCGCGAACAGCAGGTCATCGGCCGGGCATCCCGCCTCCAGCACCTCACCGCCGTAGGCCAGGGCACGGCGCAGACGCGCGGTGGCCGACGCGTGAGGGGAGACCAGGACCGACCACTGGGCGGAGCGGTGCTCCAGCGTCGCGAGGTCCTGGTGGTCCGCGTACAGGGTGCCGGTGAGGTCGAGGCCGAACCTGCCGAGCGGGGGGCCGTGCCAGGTCTGAACGACCGTCTGGCCGCGGCGGCGCTCGAACCACGCGGGCAGCTGCCCGGCCACGACGATCCGGCGGGCCCGCGCCAGCGCCTCGTACCAGGTGGTGCTGTACGCCACGACGGGGACGGCGGTGGACGGTACGCGGGCCGCGGCACCCGGGGAGCCGTCCGTGACCCAGAGGTGCTCGGCATCGGTGCTCCGGCGGACGAGCTCGGCGTGCACGGCGCGCGGGGAGCCCTCTCCGGAGTGCAGCACGATGTCCCGGAGGGGCAGCCGGCGCTGCGCCGGATAGTGCGCCGTCCGCAACAGGCCCTGGCGGTACGCGCTCCGCTCCGCCTCGCCGAGCGCCGGCGCGCAGTGCACGGTCAGCCGGTCGCCGTGACGGCGGTCGACACGGAAGCGCGCGCCCACGGCGGCCATGGGCAGGAGCGCGGCGAGGGCTGCCCCCACGCGCACGGGCCTGCCGTCGAGGAACACCTCCCAGTCACCCTCGCGGGGCGGTGGCGCGAGCAGGGCCGAGAAGCGGCCCTCGTGCGCCGTACCGGGGCCGTGTCCCCCGACGGAGCCGGTCAGGGGTACGGTCACCGTCTCGCCGAGGGTGCTGTGCCGTAGTTCGAGCGCACCTGTCCCGGTCCCGCCGATGCGCAGCGCACCACCCGGAGCGCGCTCCGCGTGGTCGACGCGCGGTTCGTCGGACGTGTCCACCACCAGATGGCCCGCCGCGTCCGCGTACGCGGGCGGCGGCAGGTCGGGGGATGCGGCGAGCGGCACCCGGACGCCGTCGGTCAGGAGGGCGGCCCGCCAACGGCCCCCGGACGCGAGGCCGGACGCGAGGACGGGGGCGGGACCGGGGCCGGTGGCGGGCTCGGCGGTGAGCTCCGCGAGCGGGATCAGGGCGCTGAAGGCTCCGCCCCCGTCCCCGCCCCCGCCCCCGTCCTCGCACCGCACCGGGCAGACGCGCTCCGTCGCCCCGTCACGGGTCAGCACGAGCGCCGTCGGCCGGGCGTCGTCCCCGTACAGCCGCCCCGTCAGCTCCAGGCCGCCCGGCACCTGCTCGTGGCCGGTGACCAGGGCGGGCAGCCGGGACACGGCCAGTTCCAGGCGGCCGTCCCGGTAGTCGAGGACCGCGCGCCCGCCACCGCCCAGGTCGTGGACCAGCGGTTGCGCGGCGGACGCCTCCACGGCGCGCAGCGCGGCCCGGCGTACGACGCCGTGTCCGGCCACCACCACGCCCACCAGCCAGTTGCCCGGACCGAGCCGCCCCGGGTCGAGCACCGTCTCGAAACCTGCGTGGTCGTAGCAGTGCGACTCCTGGCCGGAGTCCGTGGTGGCCCGGTCCATCCGGATCGTGCGCACCGGCACCGCCCGTGGCAGCCCGCCCGCGGCCTCCCGCACCAGGCCGGCCTTCAGCGAGTGCCGGGCGGCCGGCGCGGGGAGATTGCGGATGTAGGCGTATCCGCGCAGCCGCAGCCTGCCGTCCTCGCCCCATGTGGCGTCCACCAGCCGTGCCACGGCCGGCAGATCACTCCTGCCGAGTCGTGCCGAGACGCCCCGGCCGCCCCCGACCCCGGGGTGCACAGCGCGCCGCCGTCCCGGCGGGCCCGCGACGG
The DNA here is from genome assembly GCF_045162755.1 of Streptomyces sp. NBC_01012. NCBI lineage: Bacteria > Bacillati > Actinomycetota > Actinomycetes > Kitasatosporales > Streptomycetaceae > Streptomyces > Streptomyces sp. NBC_01012. The sequence goes on from NZ_CP108688.1 coordinate 4,758,829, forward strand.
TGAACGTGCCCGCGCCGTTGGCCCGTTCGAACGCCAGGAGCGCCAGCAGCTCGTCGGTCCTGCGCTCCCGCACCAGCTGCCAGCGGATGCGCGCCTCGGCCGGCAGTCCGGCCGAGGCCGCGTCGCCCGCCCGGTCGACGAAGGCGCCCGCGTCGGACATGAACGCGGAGCGGTAGGCGGGGCCGCCCATCGGCAGTCCCTCCAGGAAGTAGACGAAGTCGTCGCGCAGGCAGGAGGCGTCGTAGCGCAGCCGCTGCCCGTCGCCCCGGCCCGCGAGGAACGCGCTGACCTGTTCGCACGCGGCGATCCGGTCCCGCACGCCCCGCACGTCCGTACGCCGACGGGTGATGGAACCCTCCCGCACACGCCAGTGGTAGACGTGCTCGTGCAGCACGTCCACCGCCTCGGCGAGGTAGTGCGCGGGGATCATCACCGGAGTGTCCTCGTAGAGCTTGCCCACCGGGAAGGAGAAGGCGTGCCGGTCCCAGAAGGAGCGCCGGAACACCTTGTTCCAGGCGACACGGTCGGCCAGCAGCCCGGCGTCGCGGGTGATGTGGGTGCGGGGGCGGTCGGCGGTCAGCCACCGGTACTGCCAGGCCTGCTGCCTGCCCTGCTCGGTGAGCCGCCACACGTTGCCTGTCACCAGGTCCGAGCCGGTGGACTCCAGGGAGGCGACCATCCGTTCGTACGCGTCGGGGACGAGGGTGTCGTCGCTGTCGGCGAACGCCAGGTAGGGGACGCCGGGTGTGGTGCGGGCGACCCCTGTGTTGCGTGCGGCGCTCAGGCCGGCGTTGGGCTGGTGGACACAGCGGAAGCGGTCGTCCCGGGCGGCGAAGTCCTCGGCGATCCCCCGGCTGTTGTCCGTCGAGCCGTCGTCGACGAGCACCACCTCGATGTCCGTCAGGGACTGCCCTGCCAGTGAGGCGAGGCACTCCTCCAGGTAGTCCTCGACGTTGTGCACCGGGACGACGACGCTGAGGAGTGGCTTCATGGAGGGCTCAACAGGGGTGAGCGCCCCGGGTCACGCCACTGCCCCGAACGGGTGAAGATCCCTGGGGTGGCCGGCGCGGTCGCCGTTACGCTCGGCTGCCATGCTGCTCACCGTCGTCGTATCCGCCCAACGTGTCCAGGGGTATCTCAGGGCAGCCCTGGAGTCCGTGACCGGGCAGCCGCCGCCGGAGGGTGTGCCGGGTGAGCTGGAGCTGCTCGTCGTCGGCGCGGCCGACGGCGGGCTGGAGCGCGCCGTCGCCCGGGAGTTCGCCGGGAACGACCTCCGTGTGCGTGTGATCGACAGCCCCCCGGACGCGGGCGCGGCCCGTGACGCCGGTGCGGCGGCGGCGCAGGGGACCTATCTGCTCTTCCTCGGCGGGGACGACCTGCTCCTTCCCGGAGCGGTGGCGGAGATCTGCGCGCGGCTCGCCGACGACCGGCCCGACGTGCTGCGCCTCGGCCACGACCGGATCGACTGGTGGGGCACCGTGCAGCCGGGCGACGCAGCCCTCCCCGCCGCCCGGAACCAGCTCTTCCGCCGCGCCTTCTGGGACGCCCACCGGCTCGGCTTCACCGAGGGCCCGTACGGCGACGTGGTACCCGTCCACCGGGCGGCCTTCCTGGCCTCCGACAGGGGCACCCTCGCCGCGCTCGACCGGATCTGCGTCCGCCACCGGCTGCGCCGCACCGGTCCGGCTGTCGCGGTAACGGGCCGTGCGCACTTCGCCGTCATCGAGGCCTACGAGCGGCTGGCCGACGAGACCGGCGGCGACCCCCGGATCGCGGCTGCCCGTACCGCGCACCTCACGGCCGTGCTCGACGACCCGGGCCGGATCGCCCCCGGCGACCGCGCCGCGTTCTTCCGGGCGGCCGGGCTGCCCGGCCGGTACGCCGCCCATCGGAGCAGGCAGGCCGTGCGCGCCTGGCGTACCCGGGCGCGGGCCGCCGTGCGCGCGGGCAGGAAGGCGCTGCGCGCCCGCGTGCTGCGCCTCGTCTACCGCGCCGACCTGCACCGGCCGCTCGACCCCTGCCTCGCCGTCTACGGGGCCTACTGGAACAGGGGCGTCGCCTGCAATCCCGCCGCCGTCTACGCCAAGGCCCGCGAACTGGTCCCGCACGTCCGGGGCGTCTGGGTCGTCTCCTCCCGCCACCGCGACCGGATGCCGCCCGGGGTGCCGTACGTCATCGAGGGCTCGCGCGCCTACTGGCGGACCATGGCCACCGCGACGTACCTCGTCAACAACTCCAGCTTTCCCGGTGGGTTCACCAAACGGCCCGGACAGGTCTATCTCCAGACCCACCACGGGACGCCGCTGAAGACCATGGGCCTGGACCAGCTCCCGTACCCCGCCCTCACCAAGGGCGTCAGCTTCGAACGGGTCATCGCCCACACCGACCAGTGGGACTACAGCCTCTCCGCCAACCCGCACAGCACCGAGATCTGGGACCGGGTCTACCCCTCCTCGTACGAGCAACTGCCGTACGGCTATCCGCGTAACGACATCCTGTGCACCGCCACCCCCGAACAGACCGAAAAGATCAGGGCGGAGCTCGGCATCGTGCCCGGATCGACCGTGCTGCTGTACGCGCCGACCCACCGCGACTACCGCGAGGGCTTCGTCCCCCGGCTCGACCTGGAGCGGCTCAGCCGCGAGACGGTGCCCGGCTGTGTGCTGCTGGTGCGTGCCCACTACTTCTACGGGCGGTCGGCCGGGGCCGCGGCGGGTGACCGGGTCGTCGACGTCACCGGTCACCCCCGCGTCGAAGAACTCTTCCTGGCGGCCGACGCGTTGATCACGGACTACTCGTCGCTGATGTTCGACTACGCCTGTCTGGACCGCCCGATCATCACCTATGTGCCCGACTGGGACGCCTACCGTGCCGCCCGGGGCACCTACGTCGATCTGTTGTCCGGGCGTCCCGGTGACGCCCCTGGGGCGGTAGCCACCACGGAGGACGAGCTGCGCGATGTGCTGCGCAGCGGCGCCTGGAGGTCCCCGGAGGCCGATGCGCGGCGCGCCGCGTTCCGCAGGCGCTTCTGCCCGTACGACGACGGACACGCGGCGGAACGCGTGGTGCGGAGGGTCTTCCCGGTGAGCTGAACCGGCCGCGCTCGAAGGGAACCCTCTCGAACGAGGCGCGTTCGAACTGAACGCCGGAGTCACCCGTACGGGGCGATCCCTCCGCACGCCGGCGTCGTTGTGCTCAACAGCGCGCACACGGAAACGTCGGGAGAAGCTCATGCACCGGTCCGCCTACGAGCAGATGCGGCTCTGCGTCGAGGAATATCTGCCCAGAACCCGCAGGCACCGCGTCGTCGACCTCGGCTCGCGGATCTCCGAGAAGCAGACCCGCACCCACCGGGGACTCCTGACCGGCCACGACATCGACTACTTCGGGGTCGACGTACTCGACGGTCCGAACGTCGACGCGGTCATGGACCGGCCCTACCGGATCCCCGTGAAGTCGCGCAGCGCCGATGTGGTGCTGTCCGGCCAGGCTTTCGAGCACATCCCCTTCTTCTGGGTGTCGATGATGGAGATCGCCCGGGTGCTCAGGCCCGGCGGTTACGCGTTCATCACCGCACCCTCGCGCGGCCATGTCCACGACGCGCAGGACTGTTGGCGCTACTACCCGGACGGCTTCCGGGCGATGGCCGCCCACGCACGCCTCGAACTCCGCGAGGCGTACACGGACTTCCCGCCTGTCAAGGGCATCCGGCACGACTACGCCTCCATCGACGCAGGGGCGGCGTACTGGGGCGATTCGGTGGGCGTCTTCCGCCGTCCGCGGCCCGACCGGCGGCCGGTGACCCGGCTGAAGAACGGGCTTGTGGACTTCGCGGTGCGCGAGACGGCCGTGTGGTGGGCCAACCGGGCCGGAGGGGTGGACAGGGTGCCGCTGCCGCGCCCGCTGGACGGGCGGGAGCTGTGCGGGCGTCCGGACAGCCGTACGGTTCCATCAACCACCGGTTGACGAAAGGTGACATGCGTCGCAAAGCGCGCGTACTCTCCGGCTCCATGGCTTGGCGCAACGCCGTCAACGGCGTCCTTCAGCAACTCACCGGATACCAGCTCAGGCGTGCGACCCTGCCCGCTCCGCGCTCGGCCCCCGCTCAGCCGCCGCCCACCCCGAAGGCCGCGGTCAGGAAGCCGGTGGAGCTCCCCGCGGACTACGACGACGAGGCGAAGGAGATCATCCGCGCGGTCAAGCCGTACACGATGACCTCACCGGAGCGGCTCAACGCCTTCGTCCTCGCGACCCGGCACATCGTCAAGCACGACATCCCGGGCGACATCGTCGAGTGCGGTGTCTGGCGCGGCGGTTCCATGCAGGCCTGCGCCAGGACGCTGCTGTCGCTGGGGGAGACGGGGCGCGACCTCTACCTCTTCGACACGTACGAGGGCATGACGCCGCCCACCGACGAGGACCTGCGCCGGGACGGCAGGCCGGCCAGGGAACTGCTGGACGCGCAGGGCAAGGACCGGCCGATCTGGGCGGTGGCCTCCCTGGAGGACGTACAGGCCGGGTTCGAGAAGGTCCCGTATCCCGCGGACCGTGTCCACTACGTACGGGGCAAGGTCGAGGAGACCGTCCCGGAACAGGCACCCGAGCGGATCTCCATCCTCCGGCTGGACACCGACTGGTACGCGTCGACGAAGCACGAGCTGAGGTACCTGTACGAGCGGCTCGTGAGCGGCGGGGTGCTGCTGATCGACGACTACGGCTACTGGCAGGGATCGCGCCAGGCCGTGGACGAGTTCCTGGAGGAGACCGGCGAGCAGCTCCTGCTGCTGCGCATGGACGAGGGCCGTATCGCCGTCAAACCCTGAGCGGGCGATGCCCGGTCGAACCCCTCGCGGGCCGTGCCCCGTTGTGAGCCCCGTGCCTCCCCGGCACGGGGCTCGTTCCATACACAGAAGTTCAGTTCCGTCCGGAAGGATCGTGCGCAGCGCCATGGCACCCCGTCTCACCGTCGTCGTCCCCCTCTACAACGTCGAGGAGTACCTCGGCGCCTGCCTGGCCTCGCTCGCCGGGCAGACCATGGCAGACCTCGAAGTCGTCATGGTCGACGACGGCGCGACGGACGGCAGCGCCGATGTGGCGATGGAGTTCGCCCGGCAGGACGCCCGCTTCCGGCTGATCCGGCAGAAGAACGCCGGGCTCGGGGCCGCGCGCAACGCGGGCGCCGCACAGGCACACCCGGACGCGGACTTTCTGACGTTCGTCGACAGCGACGACGTCGTGCCGCAGGGTGCCTTCGCCCGGATGCTCGACGAACTGGACGCCTCGGGTTCTGACTTCGCGACGGGCAACGTCCTCAGGCTCCGGGCGAACGGGACGCTCGAACAGTCCCCCATGTTCCGCAGGCCGATGGAGAGGTCCCGTCGCGCCACCCATGTCACCCGGGACTGGATCCTGCTCGGCGACCGCATCGCGTGCAACAAGGTGTTCCGCAGGTCCTTCTGGGACCGGCACGCCTTCGCCTTCCCGACGGGCGTGCTGTACGAGGACATCGCGGTGGTGCTGCCGGCCCACTTCCTGGCCGGGAGCGTCGACGTCGTCGAGGAGCCCGTCTACCACTGGCGTGACCGTGACGGCTCGATCACCACCCGGCGTGCGGTGGCCAGGGGCATCCGTGACCGGGTCACCGCGGTCACGACGGTCAGCCGGTTCCTCGCCGACCGGGGCATGACGGAGGCGAAACGGCGCTACGACGAGCACGCGCTCTCCGGTGACCTGTGGCTGTTCATCGAGGCGCTCCCGGACGGTGACGAAAGCTTCCACCAGGCCTTCCTCACCCACGCCTGCGCCTTCGCGGCGACGGTCGAACCGGCTGTCCTCGACGCGCTCCCCCTGCATCTGAGGGTCAAGTGGCAGCTCATCCGGGAGCACAGGATCACGGAGCTGCTCGCCGTCCTGGCCCACGAGTCCACGGACCGTGACACCTTCCACGTCCGGGGGCGGCTGCGGCCGCGCGCCCAGTACCCGGGTGTCGATGCCCGGCTGCCGCGCAAGGTCACCGCCCTGTCCGCGGATGACCTCCCCGTGCACGCCCATCTGACCGAGGCGGTGTGGAAGGACGGGCTGCTGCACATCAAGGGGTACGCGTACGTCCGTAACGCCCCGGGCAGGTCCGCCGGGACAGGCTGGCTGAGGTCGGGCCGCCGGCTCATCCCGCTGCGGCTGCGCCGGACGGTGACGGACGAGGCGACGGCCGGTTCGGGCCGCTCCCTGCACCGCTACGAGCGGTCAGGCTTCCAGACCGTGATCGACCCGGTGAGGCTCGTCACCCGTGGCACGGCACGCGGCGCCCGCACGGTCTGGAAGCTGGAGTCCCTCGTCGTCGGCGCGGGACGGCCCCGCAGGGGACCGATGCGCCTGCTCGGCAATCCGGCGGCCCCCGCCGTGCGGTACGTCGACGAGCGCACCCGGGTCGTCCCGCTGCTCTCGGGGAACAAGCTGGAGCTGCGCGCCGAGCGGGTCGACGCCGTGCTCGCCGGGCACGGGCCCACGGAGTCCCGGGACGCGATTCGGATCGCCGTGCGGCTGCCGGGCGGTGACACTCCGACGGTTCTGCGGATCCAGGAGTGGCGTACGAAGGAGACCCGCGAGTTCCCCCTGGTGGCCGCCGAGGGTACGGACGGCCGCGCCGTGGTCGCCGAGGTGCCGCTGGTGACGTTCTGCGGCTCCGACGGTGACTGGGGCGTACAGCTGACCGGCGGGGCCGGCCGGCTGACGGTCGCGGCCCGTCCGGAGACAGCGGCCGGGCGCTATCCGCTGCCCGGCGGCCGTGAGGTCTACGCGGCCGCCAACCCCTCGGGTGACCTGGTGCTCACCGACAGGGACGTACGGCCCGTCGTGACGGCTGTGACATGGACGGACGAAACCGGTGCGGCGCTGGAGGGGACCTTCCCCACGGTGCGGGACGGCACGGTGGAGCTCGTCCTGCGTCACAGCGGTCATCAGGAGGAGCACACCTTCGCCGTGGAGCGCACGGACGCCGACAGCGATGCGGCCGGCGGTGCCTCCGCAGCTGCCGCTGCCCGCTTCCGTACGGTGCTGTCCCCCGGGGCGGTCGACGGAGCCGGCGGTACGCTGCCGCTCGCCGAGGGCCGCTGGTACCCCTTCCTCAGGGACCGTGGCGAGACCGACCCGGAGCGCTGTCTGCCGCTGCGGGTGGAGCACAGGCTGCACGCCGGGCTGCCGCTGTCGCGCGAGTCGGAGGGGCGTGTCTTCACCCTGGAGCGGCGCTTCCACGACCGGCTCTGTCTGCGGTCGGGCAGCGCCCTGCCGCCGGAGGACCGGGGGCCGTACGGACAGCGCCGGCTGCGCGAGCGGTACGCGAGCACGCGCGGCGGTGAACTCTGCGACGCCGTGCTGTACTCCAGCTTCGACGGGCGCCAGTACTCGGACTCGCCCCGCGCCGTCCACGAGGAACTGGCCGGGCGTGACACCGGCGTCGAGCATCTCTGGGTGGTGCGGGACCAGCAGGCGGCCGTGCCCGAAGGGGTCCGCGCCGTCGCCCTGCACAGCGCCGAGTGGCACGAGGCGCTGGCCCGCAGCCGGTGGATCGTCACCAACACCCAGCTGCCCGACTGGTTCGAGCGGGCCGATGGCCAGTTCGTCGTCCAGACCTGGCACGGCACGCCGCTCAAGCGCATCGGCCGTGACCTGGCGGGCACCGCGTACGCCGACACCGCGTACATGGAGTCCATGCCGCGACGGGCCGCCCAGTGGAGCGTCCTCGTCTCGCCGAACCGCTTCTCCACGCCCATCCTGCGACGCGCGTTCGGGCACACGGGCGAGGTCCTGGAGTGCGGCTACCCGCGCAACGACCTGCTGTACGCCGCCGACCGCGCGAAGGTCGCCGCAGCCGTCCGGGAGACGCTCGGTGTGCCCGAGGGCAAGCGGATCGTCCTGTACGCCCCCACCTGGCGCGAGGACCGGCCCAAGCAGAGCGGGCTGTACGGCCTCGACCTCCAGCTCGACCTGGACCAGGCGCGGAAGGCGCTCGGCGACGACCACGTCCTGCTGGTGCGCCGCCACTATCTGGTCGGCGGCAGCATCCCTTCGAGCGACTTCGTCCGCGATGTGTCGCGCCACCCCGATGTCGCCGAACTGATGCTCATCAGCGATGTGCTGGTCACGGACTACTCGTCCCTGATGTTCGACTTCGCGCAGACCGGCCGGCCGATGCTGTTCCACACCTACGACCTGGAGCACTACCGCGACACTCTGCGCGGATTCTGCTTCGACTTCGAGAACCGGGCGCCGGGCCCGCTGATCACCGGCTCCGCCGAAGTCGTCGAGGCGCTCCGCGACCCGGAGGCCGCGACGGCAGACCACCGCGAGGCGTACACCGGCTTCCGCGAGGCGTTCTGCGACCTGGACGACGGGACGGCTTCCGCCCAGGTCGTGGACCGGATGCTGAAGGGTGCCCAGGCATGAGTGCGCCCGACTTCAGCTGTGTCGTCACCGCCGCCGAGGGCGGGACGGAGGCCCTGACGGCGTCCGTGGAGTCCGTGCTCGAACAGAGCCTGCGCGCCGTCGAAGCCCTCGTGGTGCTGCCCCCGGGGGCACCCACCGCCCTGCGGACGGGGGCAGCGTCGCTCGCCGGGCGGGCCCCCGACCGCGTCCGTGTCCTCGACCCGGGTACGGACGCGGTCGGCCCGCTGCGCAACGCCGGCCTGGACGCGGCGCGGGGCCGCTACGTCCTCGTGCTCGACGTGGGCGAACGCCTCCATCCGCACGCCTGCCGCAACCTCTGGGAAGCGGGCGAGCGGAGCCACGCCGACCTGGTGGCCGGGCGTTGGAGCCGGCTCACCGGCGACGGTACGAAGGAACGGGAACCCTCCTGGCAGCACCCGCTGTTCCTCCGCTCCCGCACCGTCGTCCGGTTCGCCGACGCACCCGAACTGGCCGTGCACGACGCCCTGGTGACCGGCTTCTGCCTGCGGCGCACGGCACTGGAGCGGCATGCCCTGCGCTACGAGGAGGACCTCACCCACAGCGCGGTCCCGTTCGGCGTCCTGGCGGCTTCCGTCGTCGGCCGTATCGCCCTCGTACGCCGCCGGATCGTCTCCGGACGGGCGGCGGCGGACGCCGGCCAGGACCTCGCCGGGGTCGTGGAGGCGCACCGGCGGGTGTGCCATGTGCTGGTGGCCCAGGGGCTGACGGAACTGCGCGAGGAGCGGGACCGCGCCTTCCTGCTCGACCACCTGGTGCCCCTGGTGCGCGGCCTCCCCGAACTGCCCGCCGCCCGCCGCGCACACCTCGCGCGGACAGCGGCCCGGGTGCTGCCCGACTGCGTCCAGGACGCCGCGCTGCTCACCCTCCCGCCCGTCGAGCGCGTCGGTATCCGACTGCTGGAGCGGGGCGACGCGGACGGGTCGCTGTGCGCGGCGTACGCCCTGCGCCGGAGGGGCACCGTGGCCGCGCCCCTCGTCACGGGCGATGACGGCAGGGTGCACTGGCCGGAAGGCACCGGCTCAAGCACCGGCCCCGCCCCCGACCCCGCGCTGGACGTCACCGAACTCGGCTACCAGCACCGGGCGTTCGGTGAGCTGAAGCTGATGAACAGGCTCACCCGCTACGAGGCCGAGGGGCGCCGTGTCCTCCTGGAGGGCAGGCTCGTGCTGCCCGCGCACACCGGGCCCGACCCGGCCGGCACCCTCACGGCCCATCTGGAGTTCCGCGTACGTGACGGCTCCCGCACCTTCCGCGCCCCTGTCGACGCGCTACAGCCCGACGCCACAGGGATCAGCTGGTCGGCCCGCGCCGATCTCACCCGACTGGTGCGCCCCATCGGACCCCGCGACACGGTGTGGGACGCACGGTTGGTGCTCGACGACGGCCGGACCCGCTCGGTGAGCGACCTCTTCGCCCCCCACGACCTCGTCGGACCGTCGGACCGTTCCCCCGCGCGCCCCCGGCTCGGCAGGGCGGCCGGGGACACCTGGGAGCCCTACATCACGCTCCGGGACCACCTCGCGCTCCGGCTCGAAGCCCGCCGCAGGCCCGCCCGTACGGCGCGCAGGCTGGTCCACTACGCCACCCACTTCCGCCCCGCCCGCCGCGCCAGGCGCCTGCTGCGAGCCCTGCGCAAGCGGTGGGACGGGCTGCACACCAAGGACTTCAAGACCTCCGTCTACCGCTCCTGGCTGCTCCGGCTGCCCGTGCGCAAGGGCTCCGTGGTCTTCGAGAGCCACATGGGTACCTGCTACGGCGACAGCCCCAGGGCCGTACACGAGGAGGTGTGCGCCCGGGGGCTCCCGCTGCGCTGCGTCTGGTCGTACGCCGAGTCCCCGGCCGGCTTCCCCGCCGACGCCAGGCTCGTGCGCCGCTGGTCCTGGCGCTATCTGTGGGCCCTGGCCAGGGCGGAGTACTGGGTCGACAACCAGGGATTCCCGCAGCACCTCGACAAACCGTCCGGCACGGTCTACCTCCAGACCTGGCACGGCTCGGCGTACAAACGCATGGGCTTCGACGAGACCCGGGTGCGCCTGCAGAACGCCCCGCAGCGCGAACGCCTCCAGCAGGCGGTGCGGCGCTTCGACCACTTCCTCGTACGGTCCGAGCACGACGAGCGCACCCTGGCCCGCGCCTACCGGCTGCCCGAGAAGGCGCTGCTGCGCACCGGATACCCCCGCAACGACGCGCTGCTCGCCGCGCGCGCCCGGGACGAGGCGGAGGGGCGGCTGCCCCGTCCGGCGCTCGCGGCCGAACTCGGCCTGCCCGACCACCGCAAGGTCGTGCTGTACGCGCCGACCTTCCGGGGCGGTCCAGGCAGGCGTAAGCGGCAGCGGCTGCTGCTGGACGCCGCGCGCTTCGCGGAGCGCTTCGGCGACACGTACACGCTGCTGGTGCGCGCGCACTACCTGGAGGCGGCGAGCCTGCCGCCCTGCCCGCCGGGCACGGTCGTCGACGTGTCGGGCCATCACGACGTCAGCGAACTCCTCGCGCTCACCGACGTCCTGGTCACCGACTACTCGTCGATCATGTTCGACTACGCGCTCCTGGACCGTCCCGTGGTCCTCTTCGCCCCCGATCTCGATGCCTACGCCGCCGAGCGGGGCAGCTACTTCGACCTGCGCGAGAAGGCGCCGGGACCGGTGACGGACACCGAGGACGAGCTGTTCGCCGTGCTGGCCCGGCTGAAGAGCGCGGACACCGGATTCCAGGACCGGCGCGCGGCCTTCGCCGAGGAGTTCGGGGCGTACGACCGGGGGGACTCCGCCCGCGCGGTCGTGGACGCCGTGTTCGCCCGGCACCTCGTCCCGCCCCGTACCGCTCGTAACGCCCTGTCCCGTCCCGTACCGCCCGCACCGGGGGAGGCCCGTCGATGAACCGCGACCGTGATGTCTTCATCGTCTCCAACAGCACGGATGAACTCGGCGGTGTGACCGGCTGGATGCACCGGACCGCCCAGCTGTTCCAGGAGGCCGGCCACCGGGTGCACACCATCGGTATCCATGCCGCCGAGCGGAAGATGGCCCTGCCCGAGCCGCCCGGCTACCCGGTGACCGCCCTGTACCCGGCGCATCCTCCGACACCCTGGGCGCCCAAGGGGCTGCGGGACCGCTTCCGGATCCCCGCCCGGCGAGCCGAGGCAGGACGCGCGGCCCGGAAGCTGCGCGCCGTCGAGCAGCTGTCGGAGATCTTCCGGGCGGCGGGGCCGGGCGGGGTGGTGATCGTCAGCCAGGTCTGGGCGATGGAGTGGGTCGGCGAGGCGGACACCGGCGGGCTGCGGGTCATCGGGATGAGCCACGAGTCCTACGACTACTCCCGGGCGAGTCACCGCTACCGCTGGATCAAGAGCCACTACCCGCCGCTCGACCGCTGGCTCGTCCTCACGGAGGAGGACGCCGACAAGTGGGCGGGCGACGGGATGAACAACGTGGGTTTCATGCCCAACGCCCTGGCCGCGCTGCCCGATCTGCCCTCCCCGCGCCGCGAGAAGTCGGTCGCGAGCATCGGTCGGCTCACCGACCAGAAGGGCATCGACATGCTCCTGGACGCCTGGGCGCTGGTGGCCCCGCAGCGCCAGGACTGGCGTCTTGATGTGTACGGGACGGGTGAGGACGAGGCGGATCTCAGGGCGCGGTGCACCGGTCTCGGGCTGGACTCATCGGTGGCGTGGCGGGGGCGTACGGACGATGTTCCCGGCGCGCTCGCCGCCTCCTCGGTCTTCGTCCAGTCCTCACGCGGTGAGGGCTTCCCGCTGGCACTGCTGGAGGCGATGGCCAGCGGGTTGCCGTGCGCGGCGTTCGACTGCGCGCCCGGCGTACGGGAGATCGTGCGCGACGGCGAGGACGGGCTGCTCGCGCCGGCGGGCGACATCGGCGCGCTCGCCGACCGGCTGCTCAGGCTCACCGGCAACCCCCGAATGCGGGACGCGATGGGGGACCGGGCGCGGATCAATGTCCAGCGCTTCTCCGAGGCGGAGATCATGGGCCGCTGGGAAGAGCTGTTCGCGCTCCTGGAGCGCTGACCGACCGTGGGCGCCGGGCTCGCCGAGGAGAGCTCGGGCGTGCCCGGCGCGTCAGGGAGAGCTCAGGTGTGCCAGGAACGGCTCGGGCGCGCCCGTGGCCCCGAGCCTCACCCGCCGGTGTACTCCCGCACCGGCTGCTGCCGAGGCACCCCGGTGGCCCCGCAGTCCGTCTGCGCGGCCGGCAGCGGCATTCCCGAGGTGTCGCCGAGGAAGACCCGGCGGACCACCCGCTCCGACGCGTGCCCGTCGTCGTACGGACAGAACCGGGCCCGGAACGCCGCACGCCGCTGCGCGGCACGGGGCCCGCGCCAGTGGTCCGAGGTGAAGATCTCGTGCAACTCCTCCTGGTCACGGGCCACCGCCCCGGGAGGAAAGGCCGCCGGGTCGAAGTAGGTGCCGCGCGCCGCCTCGTAGGCCTGTGCGTCCTCCAGGTGCAGGACGACCGGCCGGTCCAGGTTGACGTAGTCGAACATCAGCGACGAGTAGTCCGTGATCAGCGCGTCGGAGGCGAGACAGAGCTCCTCGACGGACGGGTGGGAGGTGACGTCGATGATCCGCGGGTGCCGGGTGTGCCCCGCGGAGGCCGGGGCCGGCGCGTCCAGGTAGTGGGAGCGCGCCAGGATCACGAAGTGCGGGTCGAGGACACGGATCAGCTGCTCCAGGTCCAGGGAGTACCGCTGGGCACGGCGGTAGTCGCGGTGCGTCGGCGCGTACAGCAGGGCGCAGCCGCCGTCCGGTACACCGAGGCGCTCGCGCAGCCGGGCCGTCTCGTCGGGTCCCGTGCGGTGGAGGACGTCGTTGCGCGGGCTGCCGTACTCCAGCGTGGTGTAGCCGGACGGATAGGTGCGCTCCCATACGAGGGTGGAGTGCTGGTTCGCCGAGAGCGAGTAGTCCCACTTGTCGACGTTGCGCAGCAGTCGGCCGAAGTCCATGGAGCCGGCCGCCGCGGGCCGGTGCACGAGGTCGGTGCCCATGGTCTTCAGCGGGGTCCCGTGATGGGTCTGGAGGAGGACCTGGCCGGGTCTCTTCACGAGCCTGCGGTCGAAGTTGACGTTGTTCACGAGGTACTTGGAGCGTGCCAGGGCCGTCCAGTACGCCGCCGTTCCCGGGTGCAGCACACGGGTCGCGTCCGGAACCGTGTGCGCGTCCTCGGGGCGGCAGATCCAGGAGGTGCGCAGACCGGGCACCAGGGCCCTGGCCGTGGCCTCGAGCGCCGCGGGGCTACAGGTGTAGCCGCGGTGCCAGTAGGCGGCGAACACGGCGTCCCCGCCGCGGACGGGCAGCCGCAGCTGGACGCGGTAGTGCAGCTGGAGTGCCGCCCCGCGTACCGACCGGCGTGCCGTCGTGACGGCGCGCCCGAGGAGGCCGCCCAGGCGCTGCGCGATCCACAGGGCGCGGTAGGTGCGGTGGGCGCCCAGCCGGAACAGCGCGTGCCGCAGCCGGGCACGGCGGGGTACGCGGGCGCCGGAGGAGCGGTAGCGGCGGCAGTAAGCGCTGGCGCGGCGGAAGAACTGGGCGCGGCTGCCGCGCGGCAGCCGGTCCCGGGAGGTGAAGAGGGTCGAGAAGTGGTCGAGCATCCGGCGGAAGATCACCGGTCGCCAGGCGGCGAGTTCGGGGCGGGCGTCGATGAAGGCGAAGACGCGGTCGTACTGGTCGAAGACGTCGAAGTGCCGACGGGTGGTGGTGGAGAGGATGTTGCCCCTGCGCCGCTGGCGGTATCCCACGCAGACGGCGTCCAGCACGGCGATCGATCCGGCGGACATCAGCACCGGGTAGGTCCAGGGGGTGTCCTCGTAGTAGCCGGGCGGAAAGGTGAACCCCTCGGCCTCGATGAACTCGCGGCGGTACGCCTTGTTCCAGACGACCATGAGCACCTTGAGCAGCTCGGGCCGTTCGGTGAGCCGGAAGGACGCGGGGCCGGCCTCGGTGAGGTGCGCGGCGAAGGTGTTGCGCACGCTCGCACCCGACCAGTACGTACGGGCGTAGTCGTAGACCAGTACGTCGGGGCCGCCGGTGGCGTCCAGACGGTCGGCGACGGCCTGGAGCGCCTCGGGGGTGAAGGTGTCGTCCCCGTCGAGGAAGAGCAGGTAGTCCCCGGCCGCCCGGGCGACCCCGGCGTTGCGGGCGGGCCCGAGGCCGGCGTTGTGCGGCAGGTGGACGGCGCTGACCCGGGGGTCGCGTGTGGCGTACTCGTCGGCGATCGAGCCGCAGGCGTCCGGTGAACAGTCGTCGACCACGATGATTTCGTAGTCCTTGAAGGACTGGTTCAGCACGGAGTCGAGGCACGCGTGCAGGTACGCCTGGACCCGGTACGCGGGCACGATGACACTGAACCGGGGCACAACACATCCAGGGGTCGCTCGCGAGAGGGCAGGTGGCCCGCAAACGGCCGATGGAGTGACTTGGTTACGCGGGATGTGGCGTTCGGGGGAAAAACCGAGCCAGGGCGGCCCGATCACGAGTGAACGGGCCGCCCTGGTGTTGACGAACACATGTGCTGATGTGGGGTGTTGGCGCGGCTGTGTCGTCGCCGAGGGCGCCCCCCCGCGCCGGGGGCGCCCCCCCCGCCCGGGGCGCGTCCCCCGCGCGCTACTTGACGGCGCCCGCCATCACACCGGAGACGAACTGCCGCTGGAAGGCGAAGAAGACCGCCAGCGGGATCACCATGGAGACGAAGGCTCCGGGCGCCAGTACGTCGATGTTGTTGCCGAACTGACGGACCTGCTGTTGCAGGGCCACGGTGATCGGCGGGGACTCCGAGTCCGCGAAGATCAGCGCGACCAGCATGTCGTTCCACACCCAGAGGAACTGGAAGATCCCGAGCGAGGCGATGGCCGGGCCGCCGAGGGGCATCACGACCCGGGTGAACAGCCGGATCTCGCCCGCACCGTCCAGCCGCGCGGCCTCAAGCAGCTCGCGCGGGATCTCGGCGAAGAAGTTCCGCAGCAGGAAGATGGCGAACGGCAGGCCGAACGCCGTGTGGAACATGACCACGCCGAAGGTCGTCTCGAAGATCCCGATGATTCCGAACAGCTTGGACACCGGGATCAGGGCGACCTGCACGGGGACCACCAGCAGCCCCACGACGACCAGGAACCACCAGTCGCGGCCGGGGAACTCCATCCAGGCGAAGGCGTACCCGGCGAGGGAGCCGATGACGACCACCAGGACGGTCGCCGGGACGGTGATCGAGACGGTGCTGAGGAGGGAATCGGTGATCGTCGAATTGTCGAGCAGCCGCTGGTAGTTGTCGAAGGTCAGCTCGGACGGCGCGGTGAAGACCTTCCACCAGCCGGTCGCCGCGATGTCCTCGGGGCCTCGCAACGAGGAGAGCAGCAGCCCGATGGTCGGCATCAGCCAGAACAGGCCGACCAGGATGAGGAAGACCCGCATGGCGCCACCGCCCGCCCTGGCGGCGATGCGGGCGCCGAGGGACTGCTTGGCCTCCGTGGTCCTGGCCTCTGCGGTCCCGGCCTCGGTGGTCCCGGCCTCGGTGGTCCCGGTCTCTGTGGTTCCGGTCGTCGTCATCGGCGTCCCTCCTTCCGCATGCGGCGAATGTTGAACAGCATCACCGGGATCACCAGCAGCAGCAGGAGTACGGCGATGGCGCTGCCGACCCCGAGATCGGCGTCCGTGCCGAAGGAGGAGCGGTACAGCTGGAGGGCCAGGACGTTCGCGTCGTCCTGGGACGAGCCGGGCGCGATGATGAAGACCAGGTCGAAGATCTTCAGGACGTTGATCATCAGGGTGACCAGGACCACCGCGAGCACGGGTGCGAGCATCGGCACCGTGATCCGGCGGAACACCTGCCACTCGTTGGCGCCGTCCACCCGCGCGGCTTCGAGGAGTTCGCGCGGCAGACCCGCAAGACCTGCCGCGATCAGCACCATCGCGAATCCGGCCCACATCCAGACGTAGCTGCCGATGATCCCCGGCGTCACCAGGGAAGGCCCGAGCCAGTCGACGCCGTTGTACGGCTCGCGGAAGTTGTCCGCGGGGAGCCGGAGCAGCGATCCGTCCGCCGAGGCGGGCAGGGTGAACACCCCGTCCGCACCCGCTGTCGCCGATGCGACGACCTTGCCGTCCTTCACCGCCTCGACGGTGATGCCCTTGAGGCCCAGCTCCTTCGGATCGACGACGTTGGGCTTGCCGCCGCCGCCCTTGGTGAAGTCGAGCCAGGCCGTCCCGGTGATCTCCCCGCCCGAAGCGGCCGGCACCTTCGCCGGCTTCGCATCGTCCGGCATCTTCGCCGGCACCACACCGACCAGCGGCAGGCTCACCGGCTCACCGGACCGCACCGTCTCCTTCGTCACGAAGGAACCCCCGCCGCCCGCCTTCAGCGGATGGACGGGCAGCGGATGCGCCTTCGGGAAGCCGGCGGACTGCGCGAACGTGTCGTGCACCCCGACCGCCACGGCGTTGGCGACACCGCGCTCCGGGGCCTGCTCGTACACCAGACGGAAGATGATGCCCGCGGCCAGCATCGAGATGGCCATGGGCATGAAGACGATCAGCTTGAACGCCGTACCCCAGCGGATCCGCTCCGTGAGCACCGCGAAGATCAGCCCCAGCACGGTGGCGACCGTCGGTGCGAACACGACCCAGATCGCGTTGTTCTTGACCGCTGTCCGGATCGTGTCGTCCGTGAACAGTGCCTTGTAGTTGTCGAGCCCCGCGAAGCCGGTGCCGGCCTGGTCGAGGAACGAGCGGTAGACGGAGTACACGATCGGATAGACGACGAGTGCGCCGAGCAGCACCAGGGCCGGCAGCAGGAACGCCACCGCGACAGCTCTCCTGGTGCCCGTCACGCTTCCGCGTGGGCGCTTGCCCGTGCTCGTACCCGTGCCCGTGTCGCCCGTGTCAGGACCCTTGTCGGCGGGGGGCACGCCTCCGGCGCCCCCCGCTGTCGCTGTGGTCACCCCGTCAGCTCTTGTACGCCTTGGCCGCGTCGGACTCCAGCTTCGCTTGAGCCCCCGCGATGTCCTTCGGGTTCTTGAGGAAGTCCTGAAGCGTCTTCCACTCGCCCTTGCCGGGCGTCCCGCCGAACGACTGCGGGGCCTGGTCGGACATGTCGAACCTGACGTCGTCACCGGCGTCGATCAGCGCCTCGGCGATCGTGCGCTGCACGTCGTTCGGATAAGCGGCGGCGTCCAGCGACTTGTTGGGCGAGATGAACCCGCCGGCCTCCGCCCAGATCTTCGCCGAGTCCGCGGAGGCGAGCCAGGTCAGCAGCGCCTGGGCACCCTTGCTGTCCTTGAGCGCCACGGCCGCGTCGCCGCCGGTCACCACGGGGGAGTCGGCGCCGACCGCGGGGAACGGGAACACCTTGGCGTCCGTACCGATCTTCGCCTTGGTCTGCGCGATGTTGATGGAGACGAAGTCGCCCTCGAAGACCATCGCGCCCTTGGGCTGGTCCCCGCCGGTGAACGTCTGGGTGACCGATACGGGGAACTCGGTCTGCAACGCGCCGTCGGCGCCACCGGAGATCAGACTCGGCTTGCCGAAGAGCTCGGCGAGCGTGGTCAGGGCCTCCTTGACGGACGGGTCCGTCCACTTGATCTTGTGCTCGGCCAGCTGGTCGTACTTCTCGGGGCCCGCCTGGGAGAGATAGATGTTCTCGAACCAGTCGGTGAGCGTCCAGCCGTCCGCGCCGCCCACCGAGACAGGGGTGACACCGGAGGCGGAGATCGTCTCGGCCGTGGACAGGAAGTCCTTCCAGGTCTTCGGCTCGCTCGCGCCGGCGTTCTCGAACGCCTTGGTGTTGTACCAGACCAGGGACTTGTTGGCGGCCTTGAAGTAGACGCCGTACTGGGTGCCGTCGACCGCGCCGAGGTCCTGCCAGACCTCGGCGTAGTTCTGGCCGAGCTGGGCGCGCGCCTCGGGGCCCACTGGCTTGGCCCACTTCTTGGCCACGGCCTGCTGGATCGCGCCCACCTGCGGGATCATTGCGACGTCCGGGGGCTGGCCGCCCGCGATCTTCGTACCGAGGAAGTTCACGATCGGGTCCTGCGAGGGGACGAAGGTGACCGTGGCGCCGGTCCGCTTCTCGAACTCGTCCAGCACCTTGGTGAAGTTGGCCTGCTCGGGGCCGGTCCACACCGCGGCCACCGATATCTTCTCGCCGTCCAGCTTCGGCAGATTCACGGTCGACGCACTGTCATCGCTCGTGCCGGAGCTCTTTTCCGAGCCCTTGCCCGCCTTGTCCTTGCCGCCGTCGTCGTCACCGCCGCACCCGGTGAGTGCCAGCGCCCCGATGGCGGTGAACACCAGTGCTGCCCTGCGCATGCGAAGGGTTCTGCGCATCCCTGCCCCGTCTCTCCTGCGGTTCACGTCGTCCGTGCGCACAGTCCTATGCCCGGCGCACCGACGCCGCAATACCGCTGCCTGTGCCAACTCTGTGATCGTGATGGGCTCGTGACGTAGCGTCAGAGCGCCGTCGGCGCGGGCCTTCGGATCAGGGGATCAGCGGAGGCAGTGGCTCCGCGTTCACCGAACGGGCCGCCCTCTCCAGGGCGCTGGCCAGCAGGGCCAGGTCGGTGGGGCCGTTGCCCAGCTCGCGCACAGGCCGGCGGGCAGGCGGATCCCCCATCCGCTCCCACTCCAGCGGTACGACGGTGGGGCGCAGGGTCGCCGTGCGCGGGATTCGGCCGGTGACCCGGCCGCCCTGGAACGGCGTCACCCGGCCGTCCGGATGCCCCAGCCGCCCCCGGCCCGGTGCGGCCTCGTCGGGGGACGGGGGGACGACGGGCGGGTCGAGGACGATGCGCAGCCGCGCACCCCTGGCCAGCTCCGTGTCCTCGGTGCGGTCCGGGCGGGCCGAGGTGGCGACCAGATGGACGCCGAGCCGCCCGCCGTCCCTGGCCACGGCCTCAAGGACGCGCACCACCGAACCGGCGGACGGGCGGCCAGGGCTGCCGAGCGCCGGGGCCACCAGAGCGTCGAAGTCGTCGGCCAGGACGACCAGCCGGGGAAGAGGGGAGGGCCCGGGGTCCATCGGGCGGGCGGTGGTGGTCCGCAGCCGCAGGGTGCCGCTGGCGGGCGATTCGAGGTCCCCGCGCTGCTCGCCGCCCGCGGGGCGACGGCCGGTGAGCTCCTGCGACTGTTCGTACCGCGCGTGCCACTCGGCGAAGTCCAGCGTGCCGAGCAGCTCCGCCCTGCGCTTCAGCTCGCCGCCCAGCGCCTGGGCGAACTCCCGCATGCGGACGGGGTCGGATGCCACCAGGTGCGTGAAGACGTGCGGGAGCTCCGTGCAGGGGCGCAGCCCCTCGCCGCGCTCCCCGTGCTCGCCGGCCGCCCCGTCGATGAGGAGGATGCCGAGCCGGTCGGGACGCGCCGCGGACGCCAGGGAGGCTGCGGCGGCGCGCAGCAGCTCCGTACGGCCGCTGCCGGTGGGGCCCTCGACCAGCAGATGCGGTCCCTCGTCGGCCAGATCGACGGAGAGCGGGCCCTGGGGACCCGCGCCGAGGACGATCACCGGCCGGCCCGCGTAACCGGAGGACACGGAGGACACACCTGCGGGGCCGGTCTCTGCGGCGCCGCTGTCACGGCGCTGCGCGCCGATCCGGGGCGAGCCGCTCCTGGCGGCGGGGGGGTAGGAGGAGCGGCCCGAGCCCGAGCTGGTCGGCCCGCCGGTACGGAAGGGGGTGCGCCCGGAGTCGGGGGACTCGCGCTGCGCGCCCACCCGGGGCCCTGTGCTCAGGGTGCGGCCGGAACTCGTCGTTTCCAGGTCGGTGGCACCCGTCGCGGCCGCGCGCACCGTGGCGCCCGGCTGGTCGTCGGCGGTGGAGGCCCAGCGCGCCATCAGGGAGGCCGGGGTGGCCCGGGCGAGCCCCAGCTCGTCCAGCAGCCGGGCGGACGGGGGCAGGGCGGCCGCCACGGGCCGGCCGGACAGCGCGGCCGTGCCCTCGTCGCGCAGCGGGGCAAGCGCGCGCCCGAACCGCTCGGCCCAGGCCACCGACACCGCGTCCACCGAGGCGACCGTGCCATGGCCCGCGGCCTGGCCGCCGGCCGTGCGCAGCAGCCGCAGCGCGGTCGCCACATCGCCGCTGAGCATGGCGACCGCACCGCACTCACGGAAGGCGATCGAGGCCCGGCACGCGGTGTCGTAGGTCGCGGCGACCGGGGACGTGGGGGATGCGGCCGGGGTGTCGGCCAGGCAGATCAGATGGATCCCGGCGGCGGCCCCGGCACCGGCCAGGGCGGCCGTCGTCTCGCGCAGGGCGGCGGATCCCGGATCACCGTCCAGGATCACCACGGTGTACGGCCCCGTGTGCCGCCGGGCCGCCTCGGTGACGGTGGCGCGGTCGGCGCTCGCCCAGCCGTGCCCCAGCGGCCCTTCGTCCATGCGGCGCACCAGCTCCGCCGCGCGGGCCGCCGCCTGCTCACGGTCGTACGCGAGGAGGAGGCGGCAGTCCTGGCCGTGCATCGGGCGCAGATGGGGCAGCCACCCCAGCCAGGACCACTCGCGCCGCCGCTCGTCGAGGCTCCGGGCGCGGTCCGTGCTGATCAGCACGATCTCCACGTCGAAGGGGGAGTGCAGGGCGGCGAGCTGCGCCACCGTCGAGCGGGCGAGCCCGGAGAGCCGGGCCCGCGGGCCCGCGAGCCCGAGCGAGCCCGCCTCGCGCAGCCCCACGGTGACCGGCACCGCGGGCAGGTCGGCCCGCTCCGTGGTCCCGAGCCGCACGACCAGGGCCTCGGGGTGCGCGGTGTCGCGCTCCCACAGGCGGGGGCCCGGGCCGAGCGCGGTGAGCAGCACGGTCGCGGGGTCCGGCCAGGTCCCGGCCGGAGAGTGCACGGGGGCGGAGGGGGAGTGCGGGGCGGACGCGGACTCAGGTCCTGTCGCCGCCGAGCCGCCTGAGGGCGCTCCGTGGGTCTGCTCGCCCTTGCCGCTCGCGAGCCGGCGCGCCCAGGCGCCTATGCCGCGTCTGGGAGCCTCCACGGGAGCGAGCGGAGCGCCGCGCCCATGGGTGACCTGGGCGAAGGGCTCCCCCTGGCGGGCGCCCTGGCCGGACGGGCCCTCGTCGTATCCCTCGTGTGCGGGGTGCGTGAAGTGGGAGGGGCCCTGCCCCTCGGCGCCGGCCGGGTCCGCTTCGGGTTCCCCGGCCTGCGCCCCGTGCGCGCCGCCCGGCGCGTCCACACGGGCCACCCGCAGATGGCCCTCGCCGTCCGGGGCGGTCGCCAGCGTGGGCGTACGGATGCCGGGCGTGAGCCGGAGCGTGGACTCGCCGAGCCGCAACAGGGCGCCCGGGACCAGCCTGACCGGGCGGTCGTGGACGTCCGTGCCGTCCAGCGAGGTGCCGTTGGTGGAGCCCAGGTCGGCGACGGACACCCGGCCGTCGTCCGAGACCGTCACCGCGCAGTGCAGCCGGGAGACGTCCGG
Source organism: Streptomyces sp. NBC_01012 (assembly GCF_045162755.1). Classification (NCBI taxonomy): domain Bacteria; kingdom Bacillati; phylum Actinomycetota; class Actinomycetes; order Kitasatosporales; family Streptomycetaceae; genus Streptomyces; species Streptomyces sp. NBC_01012. Next base: position 4,780,692 of record NZ_CP108688.1, read on the forward strand.
GTCGTCGAGCGGGACGTCCGCCTCGGCCGAGCGGCCGATCCTGATCTGTCCGCCGTGCAGCAGATGGACCCCGCCGGCATCAGGTCCCGCGATCACCTGCAGCCGGGCCGGGACGGCGTCGTCGGCCGCCTCGTCCTCGCCGGGCACCTGGAGCGAGAGCACCGCCCCGTCCACCAGGGGTGGCTCGCCGAGGGCGCAGCGCTGTGGATCGAGCCGCTCACGCCCGGCGTACAGCACGGTGGCGCCGCCGCCCAGGGAGCCCTCCGGGCCGGAGACCGCGGCGGCCAGACCGGAGGTGACGGCCGCGAGAGCCGTCCCGGCGGGGGCGGTCACGAGCACGTCGCAGGCGCGCGCCGGGGTCTGGCCGCTGCGCGGCGCGAGGACGGTCAGCCGGATCTGCATCGCCGTCAGCGGTCCCTTCTGCGCGGGGTGCCCGGCAGGGGAAATGCCCTGTGATTCCCCCCACCCGGCACGGACGCGTCGTCCGGTACAGGTCGTCACGGACCGTGAGGCTCCCGACCTGACGGTTCCGTGCTTGCAGGCATCCTCGCACCTGCCACTGACAACACGCCCGGGGGTGACCGCTTAGTGATCTTGAATGGTCGAGAGTGCGTGCAAAAGTGCCTGCTTGGTCCCGCCAGGGGTGTGCTGCACACTCGTTCGGCAACCAACTCTTCCGTGTCTGCGTCTTCCCGCTGACACAGCGGCAACACGACGCGACGACGACCGACCGGTGCCTTGTACGGCGGCATTAGAGTGGGCCGGAACATCCGGGAGGGCCCGGGGGATCCGCAAGCACAACGATCAGCAGGGAGCGCATCACGTGCGGCCGGTAGGCAGCAAGTACCTCCTCGAGGAACCGCTCGGACGCGGCGCCACGGGCACCGTCTGGCGGGCCCGCCAGCGGGAGACCGCGGGCGCCGAGGCGGCCGTCGCCGGGCAGCCCGGCGAGACCGTTGCGATCAAGGTGCTCAAGGAGGAGCTCGCCAACGACGCGGATGTCGTGATGCGGTTCCTGCGCGAGCGTTCCGTGCTCCTGCGGCTCACCCACGCGAACATCGTGCGCACCCGTGACCTCGTCGTCGAGGGCGATCTCCTCGCCCTGGTGATGGACCTGGTCGACGGCCCCGACCTGCACCGCTACCTCCGCGAGAACGGACCGCTCACCCCGGTCGCCGCCTCGCTGCTCACCGCGCAGATCGCGGACGCGCTGGCCGCGAGCCACGCCGACGGTGTCGTGCACCGCGACCTGAAGCCCGCCAACGTGCTGCTCGACGAGCGCGACGGCGGCATGACCCCGATGCTCACCGACTTCGGCATCGCGCGCCTCGCGGACTCCCCGGGCCTGACCAGGACCCATGAGTTCGTCGGCACGCCCGCCTATGTGGCACCCGAGTCCGCCGAGGGCCGTCCGCAGACCTCCGCCGTCGACATCTACGGCGCGGGCATCCTGCTCTACGAGCTGGTCACGGGCCGTCCGCCGTTCGCCGGCGGAACCGCGCTCGAGGTCCTGCAACGGCACCTCAGCGAGGAGCCGCGGCGCCCGAGCACCGTCCCCGAACCGCTGTGGACGGTCATCGAGCGCTGCTTGAGCAAGGACCCGGACCGGCGGCCCAGCGCGGTGAACCTGGCCCGTGCGCTGCGTACGGTCGGCGCCGGTATCGGTGTCCACGCGAGCGCGGCGCAGATCGCGGCAGCCGAGGGCGTGGGTGCCCTGCTCGCCCCCGACCCGGCACCCGCGGCCGTCCCGGACGCCCCGGGCGCGGCCGACCCGACCCAGGTGCTGCCGACCAACGCGGGCTCGTACGACCCGGCCGCCCCGACCAGCGTGATGCAGCAGACCCCGGGCGGCGGCGCCGACCCGACCGCGATGCTGCCACCCGTACCCCCGCGCCCCGACGGCGCGCCGCAGTCCGACGAGCCGCACCCCTGGCAGTCCCAGCTCAGGGCGGCCCGGGACCGTAACGAGCAGACGCAGGTCCAGTACCTCGACCCGAGCCAGGACCCGCTGCGCCGCCGCCCCCAGCGTCCCCAGCCCCAGCAGCCGCAGCGTCAGCAGGCTCAGCAGCAGGATCAGCGGTACGCGCAGCAGCAGGCCCAGCAGTATCCGCAGCAGCAGCCCCAGCGCTACCAGCCACAAGCTCAGCAGCAGCAGCGGCCCCAGCCACAGCAGCGGCAGCAGTACGCGCCCCCGCAGCGGCCCGAGCCGCAGGCGCCCGCGCCCCGCCAGCCCAGGCAGCGCAGCGCCAACCCGATGCGCATCCCCGGCCTCGGCTGCCTCAAGGGGTGTCTGTTCACGGTGGTGCTGCTGATCATCGCGGGCTGGCTCATCTGGGAACTGACGCCGCTTCAGGACTGGGTCGACGAGGGCACGAGCTTCTGGCACGCCATAGGGGACGGCATCGACAAGGTCACCGGCTGGGTCAAGGATCTGGGCGGAAGCGGCGAGTAACGGCCAGACCCGGTCTCTTTATCGACTTCTGTGGGCCCAATTCGCCCGCAGAAGTGAAGGTTGGCGGCATCCGGGGCACGCAACACCCCATCGGCCGCGTAACTTTGTCGACCGGGGGTCAACGCCAGCCGCTGAGGGAGCAGTCTTGGCACGGAATATCGGCAGCCGGTACACCGCCCACCAGATCCTGGGGCGCGGCAGCGCCGGCACGGTGTGGCTCGGCGACGGGCCCGAGGGCCCGGTCGCCATCAAGCTGCTCCGTGAGGACCTCGCGTCCGACCAGGAGCTCGTGGGCCGCTTCGTGCAGGAACGCACCGCGCTGCTCGGGCTCGGGCATCCGCATGTCGTCGCCGTTCGCGACCTCGTGGTGGACGGCACCGACCTGGCGCTGGTGATGGATCTGGTGCGGGGCACGGATCTGCGCACCCGGCTGGACCGGGAGCGCCGTCTCGCGCCCGAGGCCGCGGCGGCGATCATCGCGGACGTGGCCGACGGCCTCGCCGCCGCGCACCGCGCGGGAGTGGTCCACCGCGACGTCAAGCCGGAGAACATCCTGCTCGACATGGAGGGCCCGCTCGGCCCCGGCGGCTCGCACCCCGCGCTGCTCACCGACTTCGGTGTCGCCAAGCTGATCGACACCCCGCGCCGCACCAAGGCCACCCAGATCATCGGCACACCGGACTATCTGGCGCCCGAGATCGTCGAAGGCCTCCCACCGCGCGCCGCCGTGGACATCTACGCCCTGGCGACCGTCCTCTACGAGCTCCTCGCCGGCTTCACCCCCTTCGGCGGCGGCCACCCCGGCGCCGTCCTGCGCCGCCATGTGACCGAGACGGTCGTCCCGCTCCCCGGCATCCCCGAGGAGCTGTGGCAGCTCCTGGTGCAGTGCCTGGCCAAGGCCCCGGCCTCCCGGCTGCGCGCCTCCGAGCTGGCGACCCGGCTGCGGGAGCTGCTCCCGCTGCTGTCCGGGATACCCCCGCTCGACGTCGACGAGCCGGGCAACGAGAGCGAACCGCAGGCCTACGACGAACAGCAGTACACCCCGGCCCCCGAGGAGGAGCCCCGTCGCCGCGGCGCTGTCCCGCTCGTGCCGGGGTCCTCACCCGACTCCAACCGGGACACGCACACGAGCATGCGGGTCCCCGCCCCCGACGAGCTCTCCGGAGGCCCGCTCGGCACGGCCCGCGCCCCGCGCGCCCCCGGCCGGCCGCGCCCCGGTTCGGCCCGCAACAAGTCGGCGGCCGTCCGGAAGCGCAGGATCACCCTGGGCGTCGCCGCGGTCGCCGTGTGTGCGGCGATAGGGGTCGGCGGCTGGTTCGCCACGAGCGGCGACGACCCGGGCAGCGCCCCCGACGACACCCGGAATTCGGCTCCTTCGGCCCCCTGAGAGCCGTCCCCCGGCGGCCCGGACCCGGGGGAGGGACACGTTCACCCGGCCAGCCGTTACGCTGGACCCGTGGCAGTCGTCGATATTTCCGAAGAGCTGAAGTCCCTCTCCTCGACCATGGGGTCGATCGAGGCCGTCCTGGACCTCGATGCGATGAGGGCCGACATCGCCGCGCTCGAGGAGCAGGCGGCCGCGCCGTCCCTCTGGGACGACCCGGAGGCGGCGCAGAAGATCACCAGCAAGCTTTCGCACCTCCAGGCCGAGGTCCGCAAGGCCGAGGCCCTGCGCAGTCGCATCGACGACCTGGAGGTCCTGTTCGAGCTCGCCGAGGACGAGGGCGACGCCGACGCGCGCGCGGAGGCGGAGGCGGAGCTGGAGTCCGTCCGTAAGGCACTGGACGAGATGGAGGTCCGCACGCTCCTCTCCGGTGAGTACGACGCGCGCGAGGCCCTGGTCACCATCCGGGCCGAGGCCGGCGGCGTGGACGCCGCCGACTTCGCCGAGAAGCTCCAGCGCATGTACCTCCGCTGGGCCGAGCAGCGCAACTACAAGACCGAGGTCTACGAGACGGCCTACGCCGAAGAGGCCGGCATCAAGTCGACCACCTTCGCGGTGGAGGCCCCGTACGCCTACGGCACGCTCTCCGTCGAGCAGGGCACCCACCGGCTCGTCCGCATCTCGCCGTTCGACAACCAGGGCCGGCGCCAGACCTCCTTCGCGGGTGTCGAGGTGCTGCCCGTGGTCGAGCAGACGGACCACGTCGAGATCGACGAGTCCGAGCTCCGCGTCGACGTCTACCGCTCGTCGGGCCCCGGCGGCCAGGGCGTCAACACCACCGACTCCGCGGTGCGGCTGACCCACCTGCCCACCGGCATCGTCGTCTCCTGCCAGAACGAGCGCTCGCAGATCCAGAACAAGGCGTCCGCGATGAACGTCCTTCAGGCGAAGCTCCTCGAGCGCCGCCGTCAGGAGGAGCAGGCGAAGATGAACGCGCTCAAGGGCGACGGCGGCAACTCCTGGGGCAACCAGATGCGTTCCTACGTCCTCCACCCGTACCAGATGGTCAAGGACCTGCGTACGGAGTTCGAGATGGGCAACCCCGAAGCGGTCTTCGGCGGCGAGATCGACGGCTTCATCGAGGCCGGCATCCGCTGGCGCAAGCAGAGCGAGAAGTAATCACGGCCGCACGGCCGTTCGGGCCCGGACAGGCTTTCCTGTCCGGGCCCGAACGCGTTCCCCGCACCCTCACCCCCTCGGGAGCGCAGGGGAGTTGAGGGGGAGGTGTGGCGAATGAGTCACAGTCGTGATTCCGAATACCCGTCAAGAACCCCCATAGCGGGCGGTATGGCACCGGAACGGCCTTGACGTAGTCCTTATCTCTGGACAGGGTGCTAGAGCAGCACGCTTATGTCTGGGACAGGTGTGATCGGGGGCTGGCGGGATGACCACGGTACGGCGTGGCCCTGCAAAGACTGTGACCCCGCAGGGCCGTGGACCGCATGAGGCTGCTCCATCGACGAGATCAGCTACTGGGGGTAGCAAACAGATGACGAAGAAGACGCGCATCCGCGTGGCGCGCATAGCCGCGTGCGCAGTGATCGCAGCGGGCGCCTCGCTCACCGCCGCGGGTGCGGCGCAGGCGTCGGGGCTCGGTGACCTTTTCGGCGTGGTCGATGAGGTGACCGCCCCCCCGACCAACCCGGGTGGCGGGGACGAGACCGACCCGACGAACCCGGGCGGGGGCGACGAGACCGACCCGACGAACCCGGGCGGGGGCGACGAGACCGACCCGACCAACCCGGGCGGGGGCGACGAGACCGACCCGACGGAGCCCACGGAGCCGACGGAGCCCACGGAGCCGACGGAGCCCACGGAGCCGACGGAGCCCACGGAGCCGACGGAGCCGACCGAGCCCACGGAGCCCACCGAGCCCACGGAGCCCACCGAGCCGACGGAGCCGGGTGGCCCCGCGGACCCGAGTGGCCCCGCGGCCCCGTCGGACCCGTCCTACCCGGACGCCGGCGACAACACCGACACGGACAGTGCCGGAAACCAGCCGGTCGAGCAGGGCAAGGGCAAGGACGAGCTCGCCGAGACCGGTGCGGCCGAGACCACCTTCCTGGTGATCGGTGCCGCGACGATGATCGCCGGTGGCATCGGCTTCCGCTTCCTGCCGCGTCTGGCCGGCGGCGGTCGTACGGCCGCCTGACGCCTGTCAGCGCACACTGAGGGGCCCGGGAGAGCCGACATGGCCTTCCCGGGCTCTTTCGTGTGCGGGGGGCGTCCTGGGGGTCGTACGCGTACGCCCATGGCTCAGCGCCGGCGGGCAGGCGGCCGGCGGGCAGGTGTCACACACCCGTACTGCTCGGGTGGCGCGTGATGCGCCCTCCGGCTCAGACGGCCTGGTGCGCCAGGAGTGCCAGGGCGGCCATCAGGATCACCATCAGGGCGATCAGCATCGCCGGATTCAGCCCCGCGAAGGGGCCCTCGTCCTGCTTGCGCTGCCGGTTCGCCCGGCAGACGGGGCAGCGGCCCTCGTTCACGGGAGCCGCGCAGTTCGCGCACACCAGTCGGTCATAGGTCATGCGCATTCCTCCTCCCGCGCGGCGGAGCCGCACAAGCCTTCTCTCCGCGCAACGCTCCGGGAAACTCAACCGTTCCCCCTACCACTGTGCCAGGTCGCGGCGCTTTCGGCGCGGCCCGGCGGGCAAGGTCCGGCACGCCCCGGTTCGTACACCGTCGCGTTCCCGCATATAACGCCCATTGCTGGACGCCGACTGCACGCGTCCGCCCGCTTCGCGTAGGGTCACGCTCACCTACCCCCGGCCGACCGTGGTGCATCCGTGATCCGATTCGACAACGTCTCCAAGACCTACCCGAAGCAGAGCCGCCCAGCTCTCCGGGATGTCTCACTCGACATCGAGAAGGGCGAGTTCGTCTTCCTGGTGGGCTCCTCCGGCTCCGGCAAGTCCACCTTCATGCGGCTCATCCTGCGGGAGGAGCGCGCAAGCCAGGGCATGGTCCATGTCCTCGGCAAGGACCTCGCGCGACTGTCCAACTGGAAGGTGCCGCAGATGCGCCGCCAGCTGGGCACGGTCTTCCAGGACTTCCGGCTCCTCCCCAACAAGACCGTCGCCGAGAACGTGGCCTTCGCACAGGAGGTCATCGGCAAGCCGCGCGGCGAGATCCGCAAGGCCGTGCCGCAGGTTCTCGACCTCGTGGGTCTCGGGGGCAAGGAGGACCGGATGCCAGGTGAGCTCTCCGGTGGTGAGCAGCAACGTGTCGCCATCGCGCGGGCGTTCGTCAACCGCCCGATGCTGCTGATCGCGGACGAGCCGACCGGCAACCTCGACCCGCAGACCTCCGTGGGCATCATGAAGCTGCTGGACCGGATCAACCGGACCGGCACCACCGTGATCATGGCGACCCACGACCAGAACATCGTCGACCAGATGCGCAAACGCGTCATCGAGCTCGAGCAGGGCCGTCTCGTACGTGACCAGGCGCGCGGCGTCTACGGCTACCAGCACTGAGCCTCTGCACGAGCATCGAGTACTGAAAGGACGCCATGCGCGCCCAGTTCGTCCTGTCGGAGATCGGCGTCGGTCTTCGTCGTAACCTCACGATGACCTTCGCGGTCGTGGTCTCCGTCGCCCTCTCGCTCGCTCTGTTCGGCGGAGCGCTGTTGATGCGCGAGCAGGTCAGCTCGATGAAGACCTACTGGTACGACAAGGTCAACGTCTCGATCTTCCTCTGCAACAAGAACGACGCCAAGGACGTGCCCAAGTGTGCCAAGGGCGCTGTCACGGCGGAGCAGAAGAAGGAGATCAAGGCTGACCTGGAGAAGATGGAGGCCGTCGAGAAGCCGGTCCTCTTCGAGACGGTCGACCAGGCGTACAAGCACTACCAGGAGCAGTTCGGCGACTCGCCGATGGCCGGCAACATCACGCCGGACCAGATGCAGGAGTCGTTCCGCGTCAAGCTGAAGGACCCGCAGAAGTACAAGGTGGTCGCGACCGCCTTCGCGGGGCGTGACGGGGTGCAGTCCGTCCAGGACCAGCGAAGCATCCTGGACAACCTCTTCGGGCTGATGAACGGCATGAACGTGGCCGCGATCTTCCTGATGGGGCTGATGCTCGTCATTGCGCTGATGCTCATCGTGAACACCGTCCGCGTCTCGGCGTTCAGCCGGAGACGGGAGACGGGGATCATGCGGCTCGTGGGGGCCTCGGGCTTCTACATCCAGATGCCGTTCATCATGGAGGCCGCGTTCGCCGGCCTGATCGGCGGCCTGCTCGCCTGCGTGATCCTGATAGCCGCACGGTACTTCCTGATCGACGGCGGACTCGCGCTCCAGGAGAAGCTGAATCTGATCGACTTCATCGGCTGGGAGGCGGTTCTCACGAAGCTCCCGCTGGTTCTGGCGATCGGCCTGCTGATGCCCGCGGTTGCCGCTCTCTTCGCATTGCGCAAGTACCTCAAGGTGTGACGAGCGCCCCGTCCCGCATGCGGCCAACCAACCGTGTGCGGCCGGGGCGTTGTCCTACACTCAGCCACATGCTGGGCCTTACGCACCTTTTGAAACCCCGCGGTGTCTGCCGCGGGGCGGCCCTGACGTTGGTGTTCGCGAGCGTGCTGGCCACCGCCGCGGCCACCGGGTCCCTGCCCCGTGAGGACGGACAGGGCACGGAGATAGACGCCCGCGCGGTGTCCTCCACCGCCGGTTCCGTGGACCGTCCCGTGGACCGTGAGGAGATCGCCGACGCGGTCGCCGACGCGGAGGCCGACGGCAAGTCCGGCACGGACGCGGCCCAGGAGGTCGTCAGCCGCAGCGGGGACCGCTGGGGCGCGGTGTACGACGAGCACGAGTACGAGGATTTCGAGCAGGCACTCGACGGCTCGTACACGGGCGTGGGGATCTCCGCCCGCCGCTCGTCCGGCGGTGAGGTCACCGTGACCGGGGTCGAGCCAGGCGGACCGGCGGACCTGGCCGGTGTGCGCAGGGGTGACCTCCTGCTGACCCTGGACGGCCGTCCGGTCCGTAGGCGCCCCGTCGCCGAAGTGGTCGCGCTGCTGCGCGGCGACCGGCTGAAGACGCCGGAGGGCTCCTCCGTGGTCCTCGGGCTGAGCCGTGGCGGGCAGTCCTGGACCACTACGCTGCGCCGGGCCCGGCTGAGCACGGACCCGGTGAGTGTCAGGCGCCTCGGCCAGGACTCCTCGTCGGCCGTGCTGATCAAGGTCACCGCGTTCACCAAGGGCGTGGGCGGTGAGGTCCGGGACGCCGTGCGGGAGGCACCCGGGGACGCCGGGATCCTCCTGGACCTCAGGGCCAACACGGGCGGCCTGGTCAGCGAGGCCGTCACCGCCTCCTCCGCCTTCCTGGACGGCGGTCTTGTCGCCACCTACGACGTGCACGGAGAGCAGCGCGCCCTGTACGCGCAGTCCGGCGGGGACACGGAGCGGCCCGTGGTCGTCCTGGTGGACGGCGGCACGATGAGCGCCGCCGAGCTCCTGACGGGCGCCCTCCAGGACCGGGGGAGGGCCGTGACGGTCGGCACCCGCACCTTCGGCAAGGGCTCCGTCCAGATGCCCAGCAAGCTCCCGGGCGGCTCGGTGGCCGAGCTGACCGTCGGGCAGTACCGCACTCCGGCCGGCCGCAGCGTCGAGGGCAGCGGCATCACGCCGGACGTCGGGGCGGGTCCCGAGGCCCAGCAGCGGGGCGAAACAGTATTGAGTGGCCTCGGGGGTGGGTCGTAGTGCGAAAATGACCGCACTATGGCCAAGGAAAAAGACACCGGGCGCAAGATGATTGCGCAGAACAAGAAGGCGCGGCACGACTACCACGTCCTCGACACCTACGAGTGCGGTCTCGTACTGATGGGCACAGAGGTCAAGTCGCTGCGGATGGGCAGGGCGTCGCTGGTCGACGGCTTCGTCCAGATCGACAACGGAGAGGCGTGGCTGCACAACATCCACGTCCCCGAGTACGTGCAGGGCACCTGGACCAACCACTCGGCCAAGCGCAAGCGCAAGCTGCTCCTGCACCGGGCCGAGATCGACAAGCTGGCGTCCAAGTCACAGGAGTCGGGTCACACGATCGTGCCGCTCGCCCTGTACTTCAGGGACGGGCGCGTGAAGGTCGAGATCGCGCTCGCGAAGGGCAAGAAGGAGTACGACAAGCGCCAGACGCTGCGCGAGAAGCAGGACACGCGGGAGACGAACCGCGCGATCTCCGCGGCCCGCCGGCGCCAGCGCAGCGCGTAGGCGGCCACGGTCCGGGGCCCGCGCCCCGGAGCCGCCGGAATACGGTGGCATCCGCGTGCGTTGGTCACGTACGATGGGCCGTGCACCCCACAGAGGGTGCGCGTATTGAAAAATCAACATGGGGATGATCGGTTTCGACAGCGGATGTCGAAGCAGGGGAAGCGAGTCGAGGAAGCGGCAATGATCTCGTTAACCATATGTCGCAACCAATAATCGCCAATTCCAAGCGCGATTCCTCCGCCTTCGCCCTCGCTGCCTAATTAGCAGCTAAGCGAAGACTCTGCGGAGTGTCAGCCCGGGGGTGATCCCGACCCGGATCCTGGCATCATCAAGGGATCTAAACTTCTGAGCCCGGTCACGGGGCCCTGAAGGAAATCTAACAGTGACTGGGCCTGTCGGAGGCTTGTTCGCGTGACCTCCGGGGCCGAGAAAAGCGTAGCGAACTGCACTCGGAGAAGCCCTGGTTCCGCACCGTTGGACGCGGGTTCGATTCCCGCCATCTCCACCACCCCATGTACACAGAGCCCCTGACCTGCGAGTAATTCGCCAGGTCAGGGGCTTTTTGTGTGCGCTCCTAGCCAGGCTCGTGCGCTTCGGACCCGGACCCGGACTCGTCGTGGATGGTCAAGGTGCCGGCGAGATCGAGGTCGGCGACGGTGCCGTGCGCCCCCGCGCGGACGAGCAGCACCGCACCGAGCGCGGTGCTCCAGAACGTCCTGGCCTCCACTTCGAGCGGCCGGCGGGCCTTCCAGCCGCGACTCTCGACGATCCGGTCCACGAAACGCTCGGACTGCCGGAACAGCAACTGCAGGTGCTGGTCGACGACGGGGGCGAGTTCGGGCTTGGAAATCCCGGCGGCGAGTGCGCGCGCGACCGACGGCAGCGAGGGCATGGCCAGCACGGCGCGGGCGATGTTGCGCCGGAATGCCGCCGCGTCGGGTGCCTGGTGGCCGATGCGCTCGATCCTTCGGGCGTCGTGCAGCAGGCCGAGAAACGCGGCGTGCACGAGCAGCGAGTCCTTGGAGCCGAAGTAATACGTGACCTGATTGGGGAAGACGCCTCCCGCCTTCGCGATCTCCGCGACGCTCACCTCCGCGCCCGGCCGCTCCTTGCAGAGCTGTGCGGTCGCTTCGATCAGCCGGCGCCTCGTCGCGCGACCGCGGTCACGCGACCGGACCGACGACGGCCGGACTTCGGTCCGCTTCTTCTCGTCCACGCTCGAATTGTATGTGATACAACAGCTGGGCACGCTTGTTGTATGGCATACAAGAAAGGTTGAAGGGTATGTGGCGGACCGAAGTCGTCGTGACCGGACTCGGCGCGATCACACCACTCGGGGCAGACGTGGCGTCCACCTGGAAGGCCCTGCTCGCCGGCGAGTCCGGCATCCGCGGCGGAGCCCTGCGCGGCCACGAGGACACCGGCCTTTCCGGCACCGTCGCGGGGACGATGGCGGCCGACCCCGCCGGGTCGCTCCCGCCGGTACGGGCCAGGCGGCTCGACCGCTCGCAGCAGGCGGCTCTCACCGCGGCGGCCGAAGCCTGGGCGGACGCCGGCAGCCCTGAGGTGGACCAGGACCGGCTCGCGGCCGCGATCGGCACGGGCATCGGGGGTGTACGGACGCTGCTGAAGGAGGACGACGTACTGGAGACCGCCGGGACGCGGCGCGTCTCGCCACGTACGGTCCCGATGCTCATGCCCAACGCGGCGGCAGCGCTGATCAGCATCGAGTACGGCGCACGGGCCGGGGCCTACACGCCCGTCTCGGCCTGCTCATCCGGCGCCGAGGCGATCGCCCTGGGAGCCAGGCTCATCCGCGCCGGCGAGGCGGACCTGGTCATCGCGGGCGGGACCGAGGCCGCCATCACCCCGATCACCGTCGCCGGCTTCGCCCAGGCCCAGGCGCTGTCCCGGCACACCGCCGAACCCGCCTCGGCATCACGGCCGTTCGCCGCGGATCGCAGCGGATTCGTCCTCAGCGAAGGTGCGGCCGTCGTGGTGCTCGAAAGCGCGGAACACGCCGACGCCAGAGGCGCGCACGTCCATGCGGTACTCGCGGGCGCCGGCATCGCCGCGGACGCCCACCACATCACGGCGCCCGCCGCCGACGGATCCGGCCAGATCTCGGCCATGCGGAAGGCCCTCGCACAGGCCGGCCTGGCTCCCGAGCGGATCAGCCACATCAACGCCCACGCCACCGGAACCCCGCTCGGCGACGCCGCCGAGGCACGCGCGATCGGGAACGTCTTCGGCCGCGCCACCGTGACGGCCCCCAAGGCCGCGCTGGGTCATCTCTTCGGCGCCGCCGGCGCGATGGAAGCGCTCATCGCCGTCCTCAGCGTGGAGCACGGCGTCATCCCGCCCACCCGCAACCTCACCGAGGTCGCGGTCGGTCCCGACATCGACCTCGACGTGGTGGTGGAGCGACGAGACGCACCCCAGGAAGCCGTGCTCAGCAATTCCTTCGGCTTCGGCGGCCAGAACGTCTCACTCATCGTCAGCGCCCCGCCCCGGCTTTGAGGTTACGGACCGGCCTTAGCCCCGTATGTCCGATTTCAGCGTCCGTAACCTCACCGGGGCGCGTTACTCGCGTGGGTGGTGGCGGCGACCGTGAGGGCCAGGGCTGCCGCACACACCGGTGCCGCGTATCCGGTCGCCGTGCCGGTGTGTTCCACCGCCCAGCCGCCCGCCGCGGAACCCGCCGCCACTCCGCCGAGCAGTGCGGTGACGGCGAGTGTCATGCCCTCGTTGAGCTGTGCCTGCGGGGTGAGCCGTTGGACGAGTGTCATGCCGGTGACCATGGTGGGGGCGGTCGCCGCTCCCGCCAGCAGCAGGCAGCAGGCCAGGAGCAGCAGCGAATCGGTCGTGGCCGTGGCGATCAGGGGGAGGGACATCAGCGCGGTCATCCCCGTCAGGCAGAGCAGCAGCCTGCGTCCGATCCGTGCCGCCGGGCGCAGCGAGCCGTAGACCAGCCCTGCCACGCAGGAGCCGCCGGCCTGGAGTGCGAGGATCGCGCCTCCCGCGTGGGCGATGGAGACGACCTCCAGCGACCCGAACACCGCTCCGGTGGCCAGGAAGATGGCGAGCAGGCCGGGTATGCCGGGGGTGCGAAGAGGGGAGACGGTCCGGGGCGTGCGAGGGGCCACCGGTGGTTCGGTCGCGTGCTGTGCGGCGAAGACCAGGATGCCGGTCATGAGCAGGATCGCGCCGGTGAGCGTGCCGGCCTCGGGGAAGAGCGCCCCGCACAGGGAGGCGGCCAGGACCGGGCCGAGCATGAAGCAGAGCTCGTCGGCGGCCTGTTCGAAGGAGTTCGCCGTGTGCAGGGCCGCCGCGTCGCCACGGTGGAGGTGGGACCAGCGGGCGCGTGACATGCCGCCGGTGTTCGGGGTGGTGGCCGTCGCGGCGTAGGCGACGAAGAGGGTCCAGACCGGTGCGTCGTAGTGCACGCAGAGGACCAGGGAGAGTGAGCCGAGTACCGCGACAGCGGTGGCGGGCACGGCGACCCTGGCCTGGCCGTGGCGGTCGACGAGGCGGGCCGTCCAGGGGGCGACCACGGCGGTCGCGGCCAGCCCGGTGGCCGTGACGGCGCCGGCCAGGGCGTACGAACCGTGCACCCCGGCGATCATGATGACCGCGCTGACGCTGAACATGCCCATGGGCAGCCTGGCCAGGAGATTGCCTGCCGTGAACGCCCGGGCGCCCGGGGTGGCGAGCAGGCGTCGATAGGGATTCGCGTGGGTGGGTACGGGGGTGGGGGCCGGGACGGGTGTGGGCGCGGGGGGTGGGGGTCCGGTGGTGGATGCGGTCGCGGTCGGTGCGGGGGTTTTGTCAGGCACTCGTTCAGCCTCGGGGCGTGCCGGTGATGGCGTCCAACACCTGTTCGGGGTCCATTGACGCATCTGCGTTGTAAATTGTGCGGATGGTTGCCGCATCCCATGTCGATCCCAGGCTCATCCGTGGCTTCGTCGCGGTGGCCGAGGAGCTGCACTTCACCCGGGCCGCCTCCCGGCTCTACGTCGCCCAGCAGGCGCTGAGCCGGGACATCCGCCGGCTTGAGCGCGAGCTGGGGCGGGAGCTGTTCGTGCGTACCACCCGGCAGGTGACGCTGACCCCCGACGGGGAGCGCCTCCTTCCGTATGCCCGCCGGGTGCTCGACGCGCATGCCGCGCTCGGGGCGGCCTTCGCGGATCCGGCCGACCGCCCGCTGCTCGTCGACCTCAACACCGACGGGATGACGGCGGCCCGGGTGCTGGCCAGGGCGCGTGAGCTCGCGCCCGACTGCGAGCTGATGGCGCGCTTCGAGAGCGGGCTGACCTGGGCTGCGGGCGAGATGCTCGCAGGGCGGCTCGATGTGTCCTTCGGGCGGGCGGCCGGGCTCGATCCCGCGGTGCTCGCCCAGCTCTCCGTACGGCCGGTGCGGTACGAGCCGATGGCTCTGCTCCTTCCGCACGGTCACCGTCTGGCCGGACGCGAAGAGATCGCCATGAGTGATCTGACCGGCGAAACCGTCTACGCGGGGGCGGGCAATACGCGCACGCTGGAGTGGACCGACCTTGCGGCGCGGCTGTTCGCGGAGTGGGGAGTCGTCCTGGCGCCGCCTGCTCCGCTCGCCGTAGGGGTGGCCGAATTTCAACGGGTGATGGCGAAGAACGGAGACCCCGTGCTGACCGTCGTCGGCTTCCCCTGCCTGCCGGGGACGGTGCTGCGGCCGCTCGTCGGGCCGGTGCCGCTGTCGCCGTTGCTCATGGTGTGGCGTCGGGGCCTCGACCATCCCGGCCTGGCAGCATTGCACGCGGCAGTGGCCGAACTCGCCGAGGTGGAGGGATGGATGGTACGGCCACGTATCTCGTGGTTGCCGGATACCGATGTATCACTCATGGGTCACTGTTCATGAACAACCACTGATACGGGCCTCTGGGGGGTGCCGGTGTGCGCTACATTCGTGGTTTCGGGTGCACGGTGGCGAGTGTCGAACGGACGGGTGGGGGCCCGGATCCGATGGCACGATTCCAGTCATTCCCGCGCACCTGTTTTCGTTGAGTGGGGGAAGTGCGAACACCTGTGGAAAATTGGCGCGAAGGTACCCGAACCGGGCATACGCATGAGCCGAACGATGTGACCGTCCAACTGGACGGACTGGGTCGTCAGCTCTCCGAGCTGCCCGTGGAACCCGGCCCTCCGGATCCATCCGACGGCCCGGTGTTCGTCGACGAGAGCGGCCGCCGGAGCAAGACGTACCGGCGCGTCGGCTGGGTGCTCGCCACGATCTGTGCGGTGTACGCGGTGACGCTCGTGATAGCCGTGCTCGGCGGGAACTCCACCGCTCCCTGGCTGCCGATTTCCGGCCAGGACCAGAAGCAGTCGGACGAGGTCGAGGTGCAGCCCGCTCCGAGTGACGCCTCCGCGTCCGCGAGCCCCGGAGCCACACCCAGCGCGTCCGCGTCCGCCTCGGACCCGGCTGCCCCTTCGGTCACTCCCTCCGGCGCGGCCTCCGCGTCAGGTCCGGCCGTGCCCGGCGCGTCCGCCTCGGCCCCCGCATCCAGCAAGCCCTCCAGGACCGGTACCGCTTCGGCCCCCGCCCCGGGCAGCTCGGCGTCCGAGAAGCCGACCGGCGACCCGTCCCCGACGGACGACGACACAGAGCCTCCTGTCGACGAGAGCCCGCCGGACTCCCCGGACCCCTCTGACTCGCCGGCGCAATCACAAGAAGGCTGAAGTACATGACACCCCCCGTTTCGCGGGGCAGGCACAACCGGAAAAAGAAGCGGACCGTCCGGCGCAGACTTCCCATGCGCTACCTGCTTCCGTCACTCCTTCTTGTGGCCCTGCTCGCCATGCTCATGCTGCGTGGATACGTGCACAGCGAGATCCTCGCCGACCACCGCATCCAGAGACCGGCGCCCACCGATCACGTGCCGGACAAGGTCCTCGAAGGCGGCCCGGTCATCGACGCCCGTGCCGCGGGCGAGGAAGCCAAGTCGCTCCGGATACCCGAGCACAAGATCGTCCTGACCTTCGACGACGGCCCCGACCCGGTCTGGACCCCGCGGGTCCTGGACGAGCTCAAGAAGCACGACGCGCACGCCGTCTTCTTCGTCACCGGCACCATGGCCTCGCGTTACCCGGCCCTCGTGAAGCGGATGGTCGACGAGGGGCACGAGATCGGGCTGCACACCTTCAACCACCCCGACCTCTCCTTCCAGTCCACCAGCCGCATCGACTGGGAGCTCTCCCAGAACCAGCTGGTGCTGGCGGGCGCGGCCGGTATCCGTACCTCGCTGTTCCGGCCGCCGTACTCCTCGTTCGCCGACGCCATGGACGACAAGTCCTGGCCGGTCACGCAGTACATCGGCAGCCGCGGCTACCTCACCGTCGTGAACAACACCGACAGTGAGGACTGGAAGCGTCCCGGCGTCCACTCGATCATCGAGCGGGCCACGCCCAAGCACGGCAAGGGCGCCGTCATCCTGATGCACGACTCCGGTGGCGACCGGTCCCAGACCGTGGCCGCCCTGGACAAGTTCCTGCCGAAGATGCAGGAGCGTGGCTACGACTTCACCAATCTGACGACGGCGCTCGGTGCCCCCAGCGCGCACACCCCGGTCACCGGGTTCGCGCTCTGGAAGGGCAAGGCGTTCGTGGGGGCGGTGGAGATCTCCGAGAAGGTCACCGGTGTCATGGTGGTGGGCCTCGCGGCCATCGGCGTGCTGGTCATGGCCCGCTTCGGTCTGATGCTGCTGCTGTCCTTCCTGCACGCCAGGAAGGTGCGCCGCAGGAACTTCCGCTGGGGTGAGGACTTCACCCAACCCGTGTCCGTCCTCGTACCCGCGTACAACGAGCGCGAGTGCATCGAGGCCACCGTGCGGTCGCTGGTCGCCAGTGACTATCCGATCGAGGTCATCGTCATCGACGACGGCTCGACGGACGGCACCGCCGACCTCGTCGAGGCGATGTGGATCCCGAACGTCCGGGTCGTACGCCAGCGCAACGGCGGCAAGCCCGCGGCGCTCAACAACGGCATCGCGCACGCCCGGTACGACATCGTCGTGATGATGGACGGCGACACCGTCTTCGAACCGTCCACCGTGCGCGAGCTCGTACAGCCGTTCGCCGACCCCAAGGTCGGAGCGGTCGCGGGCAACGCCAAGGTCGGCAACCGCGACTCGCTGATCGGCGCCTGGCAGCACATCGAGTACGTGATGGGCTTCAACCTCGACCGCAGGATGTACGACCTGCTGGGCTGCATGCCCACCATCCCCGGCGCGGTCGGTGCCTTCCGCCGTGACGCGCTGGACCGGATCGGCGGCATGAGCGAGGACACCCTCGCCGAGGACACCGACGTCACCATGGCGCTGCACCGCGACGGCTGGCGTGTCGTCTACGCGGAGAACGCCAGGGCCTGGACCGAGGCCCCCGAGTCCGTGCAGCAGCTGTGGTCGCAGCGCTACCGGTGGTCCTACGGCACGATGCAGGCCATCTGGAAGCACCGCCGCGCGGTCATCGAGCGTGGCCCATCGGGCCGCTTCGGACGCGTGGGCCTGCCGTTCGTCTCGCTGTTCATGGTCGTCGCACCACTGCTGGCGCCACTGATCGACGTCTTCCTGCTCTACGGACTCGTCTTCGGTCCGACGGGGAAGACGGTCGCGGCCTGGTTCGGCGTCCTGCTGGTGCAGGCCGTCTGCGCCGCGTACGCCTTCCGGCTCGACCGGGAACGCATGACCCACCTGATCTCCCTGCCGCTCCAGCAGGTCCTGTACCGGCAGCTGATGTACGTCGTGCTGCTCCAGTCCTGGATCACCGCTCTCACCGGCGGCCGGCTGCGCTGGCAGAAGCTGCGGCGCACGGGCGTGGTGGAGGCGCCGGGCGGCACGCAGAACCGCCGTAGGGACACCGACAAGGACCGGAGGCCGGTGGCATGACCTATCCCGACCCCGAACGGCCGCAGCGGGACGGTGCCGGCGGATACGGCAACCCCGGGTACGGCGACGGTGCCTGGGCGTCCGTGCCGCCGCAGCAGCAGGGCAGTGCCTATCCGGCCCACCCTGCCCCTGTCCGGTCGGACACCGCGGCGTACCCGACCGTCGCGTACCCCGAGGCGCACCCGGCGGCGTACCCCGAGGCGCATCAAGGGCACGTGGGTGCCGCGTACCCCGAGCAGGCGCCGGCCGCCACCGTCCCGGCCGCCACCGTCCCCGTGGATACCGTGGATACCGCGGACACGGCCGACACGGCGGGGGCCGCCCCCGCTCCCCGTGCCAAGCCCGGGCGGGACCGCTATCTCGACCTGCTCAGGGCCGTGGCCCTGGTCCGGGTCGTCGTCTTCCACCTCTTCGGGTGGGCCTGGCTGACCGTCCTCTTCCCGTCCATGGGCGTGATGTTCGCGCTGGCCGGTTCGCTGATGGCGCGTTCGCTGTCCCGCCCCGCGGTGAGCGTCATCCGCAGCAGGCTGCGCAGGCTGCTTCCGCCGATGTGGGCGTTCTCGCTCGTCATCGTGCCGGTGATGTTCGCGCTGAGCTGGAAGCCCGTCCGGGAGGAGGGGCTGTGGTGGTTCATCAAGCTCGGCAGCTACATCCTTCCGCTCGGCTCGCCCCCGTACCCGTGGGAGAGCGGTTCGGAGGGCGGCTGGCTCGAGCTGTCCTGGGCGGACCAGGCGGCGGGGCCGCTCTGGTACATCCGGGCCTACCTCTGGTTCGTGCTCGCCTCACCGCTGCTGCTCAAGGCGTTCCGCAGGCTGCCGTGGGTCACGCTGCTCGCCCCGCTCGGCCTCACGGCCGTCATCGGCACCGGTCTGGTGACGGTTCCCGGCACCTTCGGCGAGGGGCTCGTCGACTTCGCCGTGTTCGGGTCCTGCTGGATCCTCGGTTTCGCCCACAACGACGGGCTGCTGAAGGAGATCCCGCGCTACCTGGCGGTGTCCTCCGCCGCGATCGTCATGGGCTTCGGCCTGTGGTGGGCCTCCGGGCACCTCACCGAGGAGGGCTGGAATCTGGACGAGATCCCGCTCGCCCAGGCCACCTGGTCCCTCGGCTTCTGCGCGATCCTCCTGGTCTACGCCCCCTCCTGGCGCAAGCTCCCCGGCAGGCTCGCCGGGTGGGACAGCCTGGTCACGCTGGCCAACAACAGGGCCGTGACGATCTATCTGTGGCACAACCTGCTGCTGATGGCGGCCGCGCAGCTGGTGGACGAGCTCTGGTCCGTGCCGTGGT